>NZ_CP074132.1:0-4800000 GCF_018316795.1 Nocardiopsis akebiae | reverse complement strand
CGTGCTGACCGTCATGGGGTTCTTCACCTCGCCGGAGGAGATCGAGCAGGGCGGCACGAACCTGAACCTGTGGTCGGGCCTGGGCATGCTCGCCTTCGCCGTGTTCATGGGCGGCTGGGCGCTGGTCAAGCCGCTCAGGGCCCCCGAGGAGCCGGGCCCCGACGCCGAGGCCTGACCCGCGCGGTCACACGGGCCCCGGGCGCGCGACGCGCCCGGGGCCTCATGCGTTCGGGAACCCCCGCAGCAGGTCCCGCACCAGGTCGGGGCGTTCGTGCAGCGCGAGGTGACCCGCGCCCCCGACGGTGTGGACGGGGGCGTCCAGGAAGAGCAGGGCCGGGCTGTGCAGCAGGTCGGGGGAGAAGAAGGGGTCGTGCGACCCGGTGGCGACGCTGACCGGGGTCCGCCGCCAGTGGTGCAGGGCCTCCGCCCGCAGCGGCCGTGGCGGCAGCGCGTTGACCGCGCGGCAGGACCGGCCGACCAGGGTCGTCCACTCCAGCAGGGTGGTGTCCCGGGGCCCGGCCGTGCCGGGGCCGCACATGGCGCGCAGCAGCGCGGAGCTGGACCGGGCGCCGGGGTGGAACCTCCAGCGCACCAGGGCGGCGGCCAGGGCGGTGCCGCCGGACGCCGGTGTCAGGCCGCCGGGGTTGACCAGGCAGAGCCCCGCCACCAGGGGTCCGGGGGTGGCCGAGAGCGCGATGGCCGCGCCGATGCCGTGGCCCAGGACCAGGACCGGGCGGTCGGTGATCTGCGGCAGCACCTCGTCCAGCCAGCCGCCGTAGTACGCCGGGCGCTCGACCAGGGGCCGGACGCCGTCGCTGAGCCCGGGCTGTCCGGGCGGGTCGGCGATCAGGACGGGGCGGTCCTCGGCCAGGACGCGGACGGCGTCCAGGAGCGTGGCCGTGCTCAGGACCGATCCGGGGAGCACGAGGACCGGGACGCCGGGGCCTCCGGAGGCGGTGAAGACGCGGGTGACGCCCAGGGAACAGGGGACGGTCGCGAGCGGAGCGAGCAGGGGCTGGGCGTTGAGCCTGTCCCAGCACCAGTCGTGGACGGCCTGCTTGGTGGTCCGGGAACGGTAGACGCGCTGTGCGGGGGAGGGGGCGGGGTGGTTCACGTTGCCTGGTTCCGTGGAGACGCCGGGTTGGTGGACCCGACTGCCGACACACCTAACTGCCCATCGTACGCCCCCGGGGGGTGTTCGAACAGAGGGAGCGCGCGACCTGTGCGTTCGCGCCGAGGCGGTACCCGGGCCCGGCCCCGGGACGGGAGAGCACAGTCGTGACGTCTGTGCCGACCACCCGTCTCGCACGCCCCGGGCCACTCGGACGGGCTCACGAGTCCCGCACGCGCCCGACGCCTCGCGCTGTTCATCTGTTCCCAACGGCTGGCCACTCGTGCTGCTCACGTGCCCCACGCGCACCTGGCTCCCTGCGCCGCACGCCAGACTCGCGTGGTCGGGAGAGCGCCCGCGAATCTGACGCCTCGCGCCACCCGCCCGCCCCGCGGGTCCCGGGGCGGCTCAGATCTGCTTGGCCGCCGTGACCGCCGACGCCACGAGCACCACCGCCGCGAACCACAGCGCCCCGGGCGCGCCCACCGCGCCCGCGAACCCCGCGCCCACGGCCGGGATTCCGACCTGCCCGAGCCGGTTGCCCCAGATCCGCAGCGCCAGGGCGGCCCCGCGCGAGCCCTCCGGCGCGGCCGTGGCCACCGCCGACATCGTCAGCGGTTGCCCCAGACCCAGCAGGAACCCCCCGACGGCCAGTACCGCCCCCAGCACGAACACGTTGCCGACCGGCAGGGCCACCGCCGCCATCGACAGGCCCGCGGCCCCGGCGCTGACCGCGATCAGCGTCTCGCGCGACCACCGCAGCACCAGCCTGGACAGCACCAGACGGGACAGCAGCGAGAACCCCGCGCGCAGGCTCAGCAGGACGCCGACCGCCATCGGCGGGATGCCGCGGTTCTCGGCGACCAGCGGCAGGTAGGCGGTGAGGATGTCCACGGCCGAGAGCAGCGCGAGGCTGGCGAACAGCCCCGAGGGCAGACCCGGCCTGCGCAGCAGTTCCCGCGCGGGGGTCCTCTCCGAGCCCTTCTCGCGCGAGGGCGCGGGCATGCGCACCCGGACGAAGGCCAGGATGGGCACCAGCCCCAGCCCGCCGATCACCGCGGCCAGGAGCAGTGCGGCGGAGGTCGCCGACAGCAGCGCGTCCCCAGAGGCGTCGGCCAGCATCGCGCCCGACAGCAGGGGGCCCACGAGCTGGCCCAGGGAGGCCGCCGCGGTGAACCACCCGAAGTCGCGGTCCAGGTTCCCCGGTGCGGCCAGGCGCGCGATGAGCCCCTGACCCGCGACCATGCACAGCAGGTGGCCCATGCCCAGCACCGTGCTGGCCGCGGCGATCGCGAACAGGTCCGTGCCGTACGCCAGCAGCAGCGAGCCCGCGCCGAGCACCGCGGCGCCCAGGCCGACGATCCACGCCGTGCGCCGGGACCGGTCGGTCGCCCGCCCCAGCGGGACCGCCACCAGCAGGGGCAGCAGCGCGTAGGCGGCGGTGACCAGCCCGACCGCCACGGCGTCACCGCCCAGGGCGATCGTCCGGTAAGAGACCAGGGGACGGGCGAGGTTGAGCGCGGTGTGGGTGCACATGACGCTCAGTAACAGCGGCCAGAGCCACGACGCCCCCCTGACGCGGCCTCTTCCCAACGTTCTCTCCCCCCTCGTCCGAGTGTTCCCCGTCCGACGCCGCGGAGCCCCGGGGGCTGGGGGTTCCCCGGGGACGTCCGATGACGTGACCATCCGGTTCTACACGGTGCCCGCCCGGCGCTCGTCGGCCGGGGTCGCGGACCGGCCGCGGGCACACGGGCGGGAGGGGCCGGGGCGGAGGAAGCACCGCCCCGGGGCCGCTGGGCGTCAGCCGCCGATGAAGACGGGGCTGTCCCTCTCGTGCACGTCCAGGGTCTGCCCGGGTTCGATGGCGGCCACCACGTCGCCCGTGCACTCGGGGCCGCTGAACACGAAGGCCCGGGTGTCGGTCTCGTTCACGACCCGCGCGGGGAAGTAGTGCGGTTCGTAGTAGCAGCCGTTGGGGTCGCTGTAGCGGTCCCAACCGATCGTCAGGAGCCCCGCGGCGGCGTGGGCGGTGGCGGTGGCGAGACGGACGGCGGCGCTGGCGGCCGGGGCGGCGGTGACCAGGCGGCGCACGGTTCTCCCGTGGGTCGGGCGGCCCTTGCGGCCGCCTCGGCACGGGGGCTAACACGGGGGCTAACGGGGTCCATGACACCGCGTACCGGGTTCGTCGCCCGCTGTCCGCAAGCGGTCGGGCGGGTGAGAACGCACGGTTCGCGGGGTAGCCCCCTCAGACCGTCCCATGTCCGGATTCGCGGTGTTCTCGCGGCTCGTTTCCGTGTGCCCCAGGCGGTGAGTCCTCCGGGCCGGACCGGGGCCGTGCTCGTCCGGGGCCGGGCGCCTGGCCGGACCGGGGTGTCAGGAGCCGTCCGGCTCCCGGTCCAGGGCCTCGCCCAGCCAGGCCCGGGCCCTGTCCAGGTAGTCGTGGGCGATGGAGGTCCCGGCGCCCCAGGAGTCGAACCCGTGGGGAGCGCCGGGCTCCAGGTGGAACGTCGTGTCCACCCCGGCGTCGCGCAGCCTGTGCGCGTACTCGCGGGACTCGTTGTGGAACAGGTCGATGTCGCCGACGCCGATCCAGGCGGGCGGCAGGCCGCTGAGGTCCTCGCGGCGTGCGGGCACGGCGTAGCGCGGGACCGCGGCCGCGCCGGGTTCGGTACCCAGGTAGGAACGCCAGCCGAAGCGGTTGACCTCGTTGTTCCAGACGCGGTGGCGGACCCTGTCCAGGTCGCGCCGGGCGGCGGTGCGGTCGTCGAGCATGGGGCACAGCAGCCACTGGCCGACCGGTTGCGTGCCGCCCTCGTCGTGCAACCGCTGGACGAGTGCTGCGGTGAGGCCGCCGCCCGCGCTCTGGCCGCCGACCGCCACGCGCGCGGGGTCCACGCCAAGGGAGGCGGCGTTGTCCTGGAGCCAGGTCCAGGCGGCGTGGCAGTCGTCCAGGGCGGCGGGGTAGGGGTCCTCGGGGGCCATGCGGTACTCGGCGGAGACGACGGTGATGCCCAGTTGACGGGCGGTGGCGTTGCACAGCGGGTCATCCTGCACGGCGCGGCCCATGACCAGACCGCCGCCGTGGACCCAGACGAGGGCGCCGTCCGAGCGCTGCTCGTCGGGGCGGTAGACCCGTACGCCGGGGGCCGCCTCCTCGGGGAGTTCCATGGTGACGCCGGGCAGTTCCCGGGCGTCCAGGTCTTCCATCAGTCTGCGCGTGAGTCGCAGGGCCCAGGGCCGGTGTACGGGGATTTCCGGTGAACGGAGCAGGGGGCCGCGCAGCTCCGGTGCCACCCTCGACAGCTTCACGACAGCGGTCCTGGAACGGTGGTCGTCGACACGGGGCCTCCCTCGGTTCGCGGGCGGGCGAGCAGGGCGTCGCGCCGTCCGCCGCCGGGCGGCGCGGATGCCGTACGAGCATACCGGAACGGGTTGCGGGGGCGGATGCCCTGGTCGTGTGTCCGTGCGTCCGCGCCTGTGGTCCCTGGGGCAGAGGGGGGTTCTGGTTACCCGGCCCCGGTTCCGCGCGACCACGGCCCTTCCGGGAGACTCCCCGGAAGGGCCGCCGCGCTCCCTCCGCTGCCTACGCGCTGTACTGGTACGCCGGGTAGGTCAGGTACCCCCGGTCGCCGCCCTGGTAGTAGGTCGCCTCGTCCACCGGCGCGATCGGCAGCCCGGTGCGCAGCCGCTCCACCAGGTCGGGGTTGGCGATGAACGCGCGGCCGAAGCTGATGAGGTCTGCCCCCAGCCCGAGCCAGCGGTCGGCTTCGGTCCGGCCGACCTGCTTGGGCCCCATGGGGAGTACCGGGTTCATGATGAGGGTGGTCGGCCAGGCGCGGCGCAGCTCCAGCAGCAGTTCCTCGTCGGCGGTGGCTTCGAGGTGGACGTAGGCGATCCCGATGCGGGCCAGTTCGGCCAGCAGCGCGGTGTACATCTCGCGCACGCCCGTCTCCTCCACCCCCCAGAACCCGGCGCCGGGGGAGAGGCGGATGCCGGTGCGCTCGGGCCCCACGGCGTCGGCGGTCGCGGCGGTCGCCTCGACGGCGAAACGGATCCGGTTGGCCACCGAACCCCCGTAGGAGTCGGTGCGCAGGTTGGCGTTGTCCGAGAGGAACTGCGAGATCAGGTAGCCGTTGGCCCCGTGCAGCTCGACCCCGTCGAACCCGGCGGCGACCGCGCGGCGTGCTGCCCTGGCGTAGGACTCGGCCTGCTCGGGCACCTCGGCCTCCTCCAGCGCACGCGGCACCGGCGCGGGCCGGGGGCCGCTCGGCGTGAACACGTCGCCCACGGCCGCGACGGCCGAGGGGCCGACCGGTTGCGTTCCGGTGGTCTCGGGGTGCGAGACGCGTCCGCCGTGCATGATCTGGGCGAAGACGCGGCCGCCGTTGGCGTGCACCGCTTCGGTCACCGGCTTCCAGGAGGCGACCTGCTCGTCGGTGTACAGGCCCGGCGTCCCCGGGTTGGACTGCCCCACCAGGCTCGGCTGCACCCCCTCGGAGACGATGAGCCCCGCGGTCGCGCGCTGGGCGTAGTACGCCGCCATGGACGGCGTCGCCAGCCCGCCCTCCGCGGCGCGGACACGGGTCATCGGCGCCATCACGACCCGGTTGGGCAGGTGCAGGTCGGCGAGCCGGTAGGGCTGGAAAAGGCTGGTCACGACAGGTTCTCCTCTGTGGGCGGTGTGCCCCGGTCGGGCACGTCGACTACGCTAAAACCTGACATCGACGTGAGGGGCAAGCGGCTGTGTCACAGGTCACGGGGGAGGAAGTCGTGCGCATCGGGGAACTCGCCAGGCGGACGGGTGTGAGCGTCCGGTCCCTGCGCTACTACGAGGAGCAGGAGCTGCTCGCCAGCACCCGCAGCGCCAGCGGGCAGCGGCACTACAACGAGGCCGCCGTCGAGCGCGTCGCCTTCGTCCAGCGGCTGTACGCCGCCGGGCTGTCCAGCCGCACCATCGCCGAGGTGCTGCCCTGCGCCGAGACGCCCAGCGAGCGCAACTCCGACGCGGCGATCGAGCGCATGGCCCAGGAGCGCGACCGGCTCACCGAGCACATCGCCGAACTGGTGCGCACGCGCGACGCGCTCGACGGCCTGACGGAAGCGGCCCTCGCCTACCGGGAGCGGTTCCGCTCCGGCGCCGTCGCCTGACCCGCTCCGCCGGAGGGCCCTGGCCGTACCGACGGGAGAGGCGGGTCGGTTCGCACTCAGGTCCGTGGTCCGAAGGTCCTCGTTTGACCTGGACCGAGGTCCGAGTGCGAGGCTCGCACCATGAGTGAGCGAGAAGAGCGGTTCGGCATCGGTGAGGTCGCCGCGCGTACCGGTCTCGAACCCGACACGCTGCGGTACTTCGAGCGACAGGGGACCCTGCCCGCCCCGCGGCGTGACACCGCCGGGCGCCGTCAGTACGTCGCCGCCGACGTCGACCTGATCCACATGCTGGTTCACCTGCGCGAGACGGGGATGCCCCTGGCCGACATCGCGCAGTTCACCGGCGCCGACGCCGAGGTCACCGACCCGTCGCGGTTGCGGCTGGAGCTGCTCACAGCGCATCGCCGTCGCGTCGAGGACCGCCGTGACGCGCTGGACCGTGCCCTTGAGGTGATCGCCCGCAAGATCGCGGACTACACCGATCAGGCGACCGACTCGCCGGAAGTCCTCGAACGACCCGACACGACGATCGTCTACAGCGTTCAGGGGGAGGGGCCACTGCTCTTCCTCGTCGGCGCGCCGGCGGGGCGGGGCGGGTTCGCCGCTCTCGCGGACGAGCTCGCGGGGCGGTTCACCGTCGTCACCCATGATCCCCGCGGTATCGGTGCCAGTCGCGTCACGCCCGGAATGGCCGCGCCCACGCCCGAAGTCCTCGCTGGAGACCTCGCCGCGCTGGTCGACACGCTCACCGGCGCCCCGGCGATCTTCGTCGGCACGAGCGGCGGTGCCGTGACCCTTCTCGAACTGGCCGGGCAGCATCCCGACCTCGTCGGATCGGCCGTGCTGCACGAGCCGCCCCTGATCACCCTCCTGGACGACGCCGCCCTCGCAGATCGCGCCGCGTCGGCGTTCGCCGTCGCGAAGACTGATCCTCAGCGAGCCGTGCAGGAGTTCTTCGACCTGAGCGGCGCCGCCCACCACACAGCCCCGGACCAGGTGCCTCCCGCACATATCGCGTTGCCGGAGTTGCCGCCCGAAGAGCTCGACAAGAACCGCTACTTCCTCGGCCAGATGGCGGGCCCCGCCGTCTTCTACGAGCCCGACATCGAGGTCCTGCGCCGAGCCGGGCTGACCGTGTGCGCCGGTTCGTCGAGCCATCACCAGATGGCGCGTCGGGCGGCCGGCGCCCTGGCCGCTCTGCTGGGTCAGCCCTTGATCGACATGCCCGGCAACCACGTGGGCGCGAGCGCGCAACCGGCGGAGTTCGCTCGCGCTCTCGTACCGCTGCTCGACCTCTGAGCACACGTCCCCACGGGACCGTTCGGTCGTCCTGCGCTCGAATGCTCGCCCGGTCCGTCAGGGCCGGGAAGCTGACGAGAAGAGGACGCCTTCGAGCATGGCGACCAGATCCTCGGCCGCCGCGAGCGGGTCGTAGTCGGGGTGGTCCAGGTGCTCGGCCACGATCGCGTCCACGCCGCCGCCGACGATCAGCGCCGTGGTGCGCAGGTCCGGCCCCTCCGTGCCCGAGTCCGCCCCGCGCGCCCGCCGGGCGGCCGCCATCAGGTCCGCCAGGGGGCGCCAGCGCTGGCTGGAGCGGCGGTCCTCGTCGCTCACCGCCGCGATGACTACCCGGGTGTGCCCCGGGTGGTCGCGCAGGTAGCCGACCATCGAGCGGATGTAGGCGGCGGGGGCCCGTTCGGCGCCGACGCTCTCCACGGCCCGGCCCACGTGCTCGACCAGGCCGCTGAGCGCGCTCTCGTGCGCCGCGCGCACCAGGGCGTCCTTGGAGCGGAAGTGGTACAGCACCGCCGCCTTGGTGATCCCCGCGGCCTCGGCGATGCGGGCCAGCGAGGTCGCCGCGTCCCCGTGTTCGGCGATGAGCCGGACCGTCACGTCGATGAGCTGCGCGCGCCTCGCCTGCTCGGTCAGGGTGGGTTTGCGGGAGCCGCGCTCCCGCCCCCGGGCCTGTCCCTCCGCCTGCTCGTGCTCTTGTTCGGGTTCCCGTGACCGGGGGTGCTCTCTTGTCATGACTCCAGAACTTACCGTATGGTCAGATTACCTACCAATCGGTTAGGGGTTGTCATGCAGAAGAAGAAGCGCAACCGGTGGATCATCGTGGCGTGCGCCGTGGTCGCCGCGGTGCTCCTCGCCGCGGCCGCCCTGCGCGCGCCCTCACCGGTGGGGCACTGGCGCTCGGCCGAGGGGCGGGACGCCTTCATGCGCACCTACGACGCCGCGATGGCCGACCTGCCCCGGCCCGACGCCGAGATCGACGTGCGCACCGACTACGGGGTCGTGCGGATGTACCGCTTCGAGGGCGAGGGGGACCGGGGGGAACCTCTGGTCCTTCTGCCCGGCCGGGCGGCGCCCTCGCCGGTCTGGGCGGGCAACCTGCCCTCCCTGCTGGAGGTCGGGGACGTCTACACGGTCGACCTGCTGGGCGAACCCGGCATGAGCGTGCAGGAGCGGCCGATCGAGGACGACGCCGACCAGGCGGCCTGGCTGCACCAGGCCCTGGACGGCCTGCCCGAGGAGGGGTTCCACTTGGTGGGGCTTTCGATCGGCGGCTGGACGGCGACCAACCTGGCCGTCCGCGAACCCTCGCTGGTGGCCTCGCTGACGCTGGTCGACCCGGTGTTCGTATTCGACGGCATGCCCGTGGAGGCGGTCCTGCGCTCCCTGCCCGCCTCGCTGCCCTGGCTGCCGCGCTCCTGGCGCGACGGCTTCAACTCCTGGACCGCGGGCGGCGCTCCGGTGGAGGACGTTCCGGTCGCCCGGATGATCGAGTCCGCCATGCAGAACTACGCGCTCAAGCTGCCCCAGCCCGGCAGGATCAGCGAGGAGGCCCTCACGGGCCTGGACGCGCCCGTGCTGGCGTTCGTCGCCGGACGGTCGGTGATGCACGATCCCGACACCGCCGCGGCCACCGCCGAGCGCGCCCTGCCCCACGGCACGGTGGAGGTCTACCCGGAGGCCTCGCACGCGATCAACGGCGAGTACCCCGAGGAGTTGGCCGCAGACATCGCCGCCTTCCTGGACGGGGCCGACCGGACCTGAACCGGGTGACGACCGGCGCCGGGGCGGGTGTCGACCTGTACTGAGTCCGGCGATGACCGGTCCCGGTGCCAGCAGCGCGCTTGTCGGGGACCGATCGCGGGCACCACACGGACATGCCCGAACGCACCGAGGACGGACGCTACGTCGTGGTCTCCGGCCGACGTTGGCGCGCGAGCGACCCGCAACTGCCGGAACCGGTACGCGAGCGCCTGGTGAGACACCTGATGTCCGCGCGCAGGGACGTGGCCGCCGCGCTGCGCGCCGGGGACACCGACGCCGAGGGGCGTGCGCGCGCACGAGTGGCCCTGGCCAAGGAGGGTCTGGGTGAGCGCGGAACGCCGTGGTGGGAGCTGCCGGAGGCCGACCGCCGCCACCGCTGGGAGGACGCGCTGCGCCTACTGGACCCCTGAGCGGCGGCGATGAGGAGCACCGAGCGGGCCGAGGACGGCCCGGGCGCCGTCGTCGTAACGGGGGAGGGCGGAGGGGCGGGTGTAGGATGGGGGTCCGAGCTGGGACGCTGCCCCGCTCAGAGGGAGCCCGGCTCGCCGGGTCAAGGGTATGACGATGACGCCCGTTCCGGGCTTCGAGGCCCGGACCGCCGTACCCCGGTACCGGTCCGGGAACCGCGCCCCTTTCCGCTAGCCCGTGACGCGCCTGCCGCGCTCACGTTTCTTCGTCCGGAGCGGCCTGCACACTACTCGTCCGTCCCGGGGATTGTGGAGCACCCGACTCATGGCTCCTTTCACGCAACACCCGCCCACCGTCTCCGACACCCCTCCCTCGGTCCCCAGGCTGAGGCTGAACTCCACCCCGTACCGCGGCGCCGTCCTGGACGGCGGCTGGTGGCCAAGGTCCGGTGACCCCGTCGCGGAACTGCCCGGACTGGTCCTGGCCCTCGACGCGCACCGGGGCACCGTCCACGGGCTCGAACTGGGGGTGACGGGCTGGCGGACCAGACCGGAACTCCTCGCGGTGGCCGGACGCGCGGTCCACCTCTCCTGGTCGCTGGACATGCCCGCGGACCTCCTGGTCGCGGTCGCGTGCAACGGTTCGCGCACCCGCCTGTTGGTGGTTCCCCCCGGCACGGGGGCGTTCACCGCTTCGTCCGCGCTCGACCTGGCGGCCCTGGCCACCAACACCGCCAGGGCCTCGGAGGTCATGGGCGTGGCGAGCATGCTTCCGCCTCCCCCCAGGACGGCGCCGGAGACGGACTGGGAGTCCGAGGGCGGACTGCTCCACGAGGCGGAGGGGACCGCGCGGACGTCCCGTCGGCCCAGGAGCGCAGAAGCCGCGCCGCGAGAGGAACACAACGGTCCCCGTCAGGTGCTCGTCCGGGTCCGCGGCGAGATCGACCTGGCGACGGTCCCGTCGTACCGCGACGACCTGTTCGACGCGCTCCGCGCGGACGCCGACAGGGTGGTCGTCGACCTGTCCGGGGTGACTTTCTTCAGTGCGGCGGGCGTGTCCCTGCTGGCGGCGGCGTGGATGCGGGCCGAAGCTCTGGGTGTGGACCTGAGGCTGGCGGCTCCGTCGGAGCAGGTCCGCCGAGTCCTGGGAATTATCGGAATGCACGAGCTTTCGCCGGTGTACGCGACGACGGAGGAGGCCATGCTTGATAGCCGAAGGTGACCAGGAGGGTTCCGTCGACGCCGCTCGGACACGACAGCGCAGGGGGAGCGACTTCGCCGTCCTCTCCCGGGCCGTGGACGGTTCCGGATTGTTGAGGAGGAGACCCGGCCACTACGCCCTGCGCATCGCGGTCACGTTGTCCCTGCTCGCCGCGGTCTGGACGGCCTTCGTGCTGATCGGGCCCTCCTGGTGGCAGATGGTGACGGCCGCGGTGCTCGCGGTGCTCTTCACGCAGACCGCCTTCATCGGGCACGACGCCGGGCACCAGCAGATCTCCGCCAGCCAGCGGGTCAACCGCCTGATCGGGCGCGTACACGGAAACCTACTGGTGGGGCTGGGGTTCGGCTGGTGGGTCGACAAGCACGACCGCCACCACGCCCACCCCAACCACGAGGGAAGGGACCCCGACATCGCCGGGACCGCCCTGGCCTTCAGCCGTGAGCAGGCCCTGACGCGCCGACGGGGCCCGGCCCGGTGGCTGGCCCGCGGCCAGGCGTGGCTGTTCTTCCCGATGCTGCTCCTGGAGGCCTTCCACCTGCACGCCGCCTCGGCGCGCGAGCTGGCCGAAGGCGCGCGGCCAGTGCGGACCCGCCTCCTGGAGGGCGCGCTGTTGGCGCTCCACCTGGGCGGTTACCTCACGATCGTCCTGCTCACGCTCCCGCCGCTCCAGGCGCTGTGCTTCGTCCTGGTGCACCAGGGCCTGTTCGGCCTGTACATGGGGTGCTCCTTCGCCCCCAACCACAAGGGCATGCCCGTCCTGGAGGAGGGGACCAAGGCGAGCTTCCTGCGCCGCCAGGTTCTGACCTCACGCAACATCCGCGGCGGGCCGTTGACCGACCTGCTCCTGGGCGGGCTGAACTACCAGATCGAGCACCACCTGTTCCCCTCGATGCCCAGGCCCAACCTGCGCCGCGCGCAGCCCCTGGTCCGGGCCGCCTGCGAGCGGTACGGGCTGGCCTACCACGAGGCGGGACTCCTGCGCTCCTACGCCGAGGTGCTGCGGCACCTGCACCGGGTGGGGGGACCGCTGCGCCCGGAGCTGGAGTACTGAGCCCCCTCCCCGCCGAGTGGTGGTCCGGTACCCGTGCCTTCCCGTGGAACCGTGCGCATCCCCTGGGCGCCCGGCGCCCCTCGGACGCGTGGAGGCCCCGGCCAGTGGGAAGATCCGCCGGCCGGGGCCTTTCGTTCCCCGGTCACGGTGCGGGTCCGGGGACCGGACCGTGGCGGGCGCCTCGGTCGTGTCGGCGCACCCGCCCCGGGCGCCGGTTACGGCGTGACCCGCTGGCCCCCGAAGGTCACGACCAGGGTGCCGTCGGCGGAGTGGGACCAGTCCAGGCCGCCGTCGTATGAGGAGCACCGCGACCCGTTCGAGCCGGACCAGAACTGGTTGGAGCCGTCGGCGTCGCCGATGGTCCGGTCGTTGGAACCGCTGTCGCACGAGGTGTTGCCGCGGAACACCGAGGAGCCGCCGTCGAAGTTGAAGTTGCGCTCCTCGTTGCCGATGCCGACGTTGTCCGACACCGTCATGGAGCCGGTGTTCCTGTTGTAGGTGAACCCGTGTTTGCCGTTGTCGTAGGCGATGTTGCCCGTGATGACGTGGTCGACCCCGATGTCCTCGCCGCCGAGCTTGAAGCCGTTGCGGTCGCCGTTCCCGGCCTGGGATCCGTCGCTGAGGACGCCGTTCTCGTAGGCGAGGGAGTCCTCGACGGTCACTTCGCCGATGGGACCGGTCTCGCTCTTGGTGTAGAGGTCCCAGCCGTCGTCGATGTTGTTGTGGGCCACGGCGTAGCGGAAGACGTTGCCGGGGCCGGAGGTGAGCTTGGCGGCGAAGCCGTCGGCGTCCTCGCCGTCGGAGTCGGCGTTGTCGTGCGACTCCGCGCTCAGGACGAGGTTGTGGGCGGGCCAGTCGCTCTCGGGGGTGCTGGAGACGCGGCGCGAGAGCTGGAGTCCGGTGTCGCGGTTGAAGCGGGTCACCGTGCGCTCGATGACGTTGTGGCTGCCGCTGACGAAGATGCCGTTGTCCCCGGCGTGCTCGACGACGATGCCCTCGATGTGCCAGTAGGACGCCTCCAGCGCCAGGCCGCGGTTGGCGGAGTCCTCGCTCTGGGCGGAGAAGTCCAGCACCGGGGTCTCACCCGGGTAGGCGGACAGCTCCGTGCGGTCGCCGGAGGTGCCGTCCTCGCCCAGCGGGATGGTGACCGTGTCCGAGAAGGAGTAGGTCCCGCCGCGCATGTGGATCGTCCCGCCGGGCTCGATCCGGTCGATGGCCGAGGTGAGCGTGGTGGGGTCGGACTCGGTGCCGTCGGCGCCCGCGCTGCCGCCCGGGGCCACGTACAGCGCGTCCGAGGCCGGCGGGTTGTCGTCGTCACCGCCGTCGTCGCCACCACCGTCGTCACCGCCGCCGTCATCGCCTCCGCCGCTGGTCTCCACGTCGAGGTAGTCGACGTTGGGCATGCCCTGGGAGCCGGTCGGGTCGAACCGGATCGTGTTGGCGCCCTCGTCGAGTTGGACGGTGAGCGTCTTGGCCGCCCACTCGTCCCAGCCGCCGGTGCCCTCGAAGGGGACCGACGCCGTCCGGGAGTCGTTGACGAGGACGTCGGCCGGGCGGGCGGAGGAGGTGCCGTTGGCGAAGTGCACGGTCAGCGTGGCCGTTCCCGAGGCGGAGGCGTTCACGCTGAACTGCACGTGGGCGCCCTCCTCGTTCTCGGTGTCGCAGAACCCGTCGCCGGAGTAGCCCGGCCACTCGGTCTCGATGCTGCCGTTGCAGGAGGCGGAGGAGCCCTCGGCCTCGTAGCGGGTGGTGGCGGCGTGCGCCGCCGTGCCGGAAAGCGTGACGAGCGCGCCTGCCAGGAGGGCGGCGCACGCGAGGGCGGGTCTGGTCTTCATCGTTCGTCTCCAGGGGGGTTGGTGCGTCTGACCATTGGGACGGTGAACGGAAAGGACGGGAGTGAGGGGAGGGGTGGACGGGGGCTTCGCGGGTACGGCCGGTGCGGCACAGCCGTTGCTGTGGAGTCGTGCGGCGCGGTAAGTGCGGCGCGGTCGGTCATGGGACGGTGCGGCCACGGGGCCGACCGTGCCGGTGGAACGGTGGCGCCCGTAGGGCGGAAAGCGCTTTCAGGCGAGAAGTTAAGTGTTTGTGCTCAGCACGTCAATGGTCTTGTTCTGCATGTTTTTTCGTGTTATTGGAGCGGAGTCCTTCCTGTTCGGGGCGGTGTTCGCTTTTCCGGGAGTGCTCTGTGTCAGCCTCCGTGACTCTCGGGCGCGGCGGCGCCGTCGTGCGGGCGGCGCGTCGAGATGTCCGTTTGTGTGTCCGATGGGGAAGGAAGGGCCGCGAGTGACGGAGGGTCTTTCGACTGTGTTCGCGCGTCGCGCTTCGCGAGGTCAATGACCTGGATGGACGGCGTCGTCGGAGAGGCCGGACCAGGTGATGCGGAAAGCCCTTACCAGGACGTCGGTGAACACTGGCGCGCTCCGTCGTCAGGCGGCGGGCAAGGCGGAGCTCCGGGGCATCCATCGGGGTTTCGCAGGTAGGGCCCAGGGCGCAGGGCGCGATGTGGGAGGTGCGTGTATGAGGTCAGCGACCCACGTGACGGGGGCGCGCAGCGGGGAAGGCGTGCCGTCGAGGTCCGACCGCGTCTGGTGTAGGCGGCCCGCTCTGAAGGCCCGACGGGCCTCGCACGGCCCCGTGGCGGTCCCGGCGAGGCGGTCTGTTCACCGGTTTCGCCGTCACTTCGCGCGGGCGGAGCCGTGGCCGTTTCCCGGGGCGGTCAATCTACCTTTCCGGGGCTCCCGGGACTCGGGGGCTACCGGGGAGTCCGGGGTCTCCGGGGCCACTGAGATGTGCCAGGTCCCCGGGGATTCCGTCAGGTCGGAGGTGTCCGTGGCCGCTGGGATCTCCGAGGCTCCCGGGGTTCCCCGGGAGCCTGAAACGAAGGGTCCCCGGGGCCTACGGGCCCTCTGGGACCGCCGGGGGCCCGTCGGTCCCGGGGACCTCTGCCGCCCGCCACGTCCGCAGGCGTCCGCACATCCCGAACGCCCGGGGCCCCGGCCCCGGCTCGGTGCGCACCACGGCGGCCTCCCGCATGATCCCCGGGTCGCCCCCGGCCAGCGCCGCGAGCTGTTCCCGGGTGCGCTCCACCTCGCGTTCCACGCCCTCGCGCCAGATCTCACGCCACTCCCGCACACGCGGCCGCACCACCTCCGCCGCGAGCCGGTGGAACTCCTCCAGCGCCCCCGCGCCCTCCTCCCGGACCGACGCGACCAGCTCCCAGTAGCCCCGCAGGGCCAGGTCGCGCCGGGCCCGCGTCCGCTCCGCGCGCAGCTCCTCCGACCCCTCCGCGGGCAGGGCAGCCGCGGCGGCGTAGGCCGCGGGGTCGGCCAGCACCTCACGGGGGAAGGTGAACACCGCGTCGCCCGCTTCGGGCAGGCCCGCGTTCTGCATGACCACGGTGATCTCCAGACCGCCGGAGTTCACCAGCCGGTGCACCGTGCCCGGGGCGAACCACAGCACGGCGCCGGCCGCGAGCGGGTCGGCCGCGACGCCCTGCGGGGTGACCGTGTGCACCTCGCCCTCGCCCGCGACCACCACGTAGGCCTCCGACGACGCGGTGTGGACGTGGGGCGTGCCGCCGTGCAGGCCGTCGGGCGCCTCCCAGTCGTAGACCCGCAGGCCGCTGACGGCGGTGCCGCCGGGGAAACGGGGCGTGTTCACGGCGTGTCCTCCCCGGGCGCGTACTCCCGCGCGAGCGCACCGGCCTCGTCGGCGGCGCACACCCGGTCGACGAACACCAGGCGGTGGCTCAGGCTCAGGGTGCGGTCCGGCTCCAGGACGATCTCCTCGTCGAATGAGGGGGAGGGGCTGAACACGGGGAAGGGCTCGGTCCGCACGAACCACCTGATCGGGACGGCGGCGCTCGTGGTCCCGGCGTAGGCCAGGACGGTCGCGCCCCCGTCGACCTCGTCGTGCTGGCCGCTGAAGGCGATCCAGTTGGCCTCCGTGCCCATGACGTCGGCGCCGGTGAGGCCGGTCGCGCCGACCACGTCGCCGCCGGTCCACGACCGGGGGCCGCGCCAGAAGAGCCCGGTGTAGCCCGCGGCGGCGCGGCCGTGGGTGGTGGGACTGCCCAGTTCGAGGGTCTCCCCGCGCACGTTGGTCAGCGAGGTCGCGAAGTCCAGCGCCCAGATCCCGCGTTCGCGGTCCGCCGAGTGGAACCGGTGGGTGCGCACCTCGGCGATCCACCGCTCGCCGCCCGAACTCCTCCAGGCCAGGCGCTCGGTGACCGAGACGCCCTCGCCGTCGCGGGCGACGGAGGTGAACCCCTCGTGGCCGATGGCGCCGTTGTTGCCCAGCCACCGGTAGCCCTCGCCGCGGACGAAGGTCGGCCCTCCCCAGAAGTTCTGTCCCGAGACGTGGGACCAGGTCATCTGGAGGCCCTTGTGCCACCGGTGGTCCCACGGCCGGAACGCGGTCAGCGGCGCGCCGCCGAGGGTGCGCAGGGGGTGCAGGTAGGGCTTGGGGGACTCGGTGGCGGGGGAGTCGGGGCGCAGCACGTAGCGCGCGATCTCGACCCCGCCCACCGCCACGGTGAGCGCGTCGTCTCCTTCGGTCAGGGTGGGGGTCTCAGACACCTGTGGTCTCCTCCGTTCTGGTGAGGACGGCCGCGGCGGTGTCCGCGTCGCCCCCGTGCATCGCGTGGTAGAAGCCGTCGTCGGGGGTCAGGTCCCGTCGCCGCACCGCCGTGCCGGTCAGGGCCGACCGGTACATGCCCGCGACGAGTTCGAGCGCGCGCCGCCCGTCGGGGCCGCTGGCGCGGGGCCGCTCCCCGCGTTCCATCGCGTCGAGCAGTGCGGAGAGCTGGGCCCGGTGCGAGCTCGGCTCGTCCTCCACCGGCGGCCAGGACGCGACCGCGTCGGCGTCGCGCACGTGCGGCGCGGGGGTCCAGCGCCAGTGCGCGTTGTCGTAGCCGTAGAGGTGCTCCAGTTCAACCGTGGCGTGCTCGAAGTCGAAGCGCAGGTAGCTGGTCTCGCGGGGGGAGAGCAGGCTGTTGGCCACGGAGACGGTCGCGCCCGACTCCAGGCGCACGATCGCCATGGACACGTCCTCGGTCTCGGTGGACCGCGCGGTCGTGGACATCACGGCCGTGACCTCGGACCAGTCGCCGAGCAGGGAGAGCATGAGGTCCATCTGGTGGATGCCGTGGCCCATGCTCGGGCCGCCGCCCTCGGTCGCCCATCGTCCGCGCCAGGGGACCTCGAAGTAGTCCGGGGCGCGGAACCACAGGGTGTTGCACACGCCGACGAGCGGACGGCCGAGCGTTCCCTCGGCCAGGTGGCGGCGCAGGCGCTCGGCGCCGGAGCCGAAGCGGTGCTGGAACACGTAACTGACGAAGGGCCCGCGCTCGCTCCCCTCGTGGGTAGCGACCTCGTCGTACTCGGCCAGGGACAGCGTCGGCGGCTTCTCGCACCACACCCAGCATCCGGCGTCCAGGGCCTTGATCACCGCGTCCTTGTGCGCGACGGGCGGCGTGCACACGATCACCAGGTCGGGGGACTCGGCGCGCAGCAGGGCGTCGAGGCCGGTGTAGCGGCCGGGAACGCCCCACTCGTCGGCGGTCGCGGCCACACGGGACGCGTCGAGGTCGGCCAACGCGACCACCTCGACCCCGTCCCCCAGGGCGGCGAGCGCGGGCAGGTGCCTGCCCCGGGCGATGCCGCCGCTTCCGACGACGGCTACGCGAATCGGTGGTCTGGGACTCGGCACTGGCACACCCCTCGGATCACGAACCCATGGTGAACGTTCACTTTCTGCGGCCGGGTCTAAAATAGTGATCGTTCACATCCACCGTCAAGACCGACGCGGTCAAGACAGGCCCCGCCGACGGACGCCGTCGGCGGGCCCCGTCCCCAGGAGGAGCCGATGGCCGAGACCGACCCGCCCAGGCGCCGACCGACCATCATGGAGGTCGCCCGCCTGGCGGGCGTCTCCCACCAGACCGTCTCGCGCTACCTGCGCTTCGAGGGCGGGCTCAAGGAGGCGACCCGCGAGCGCGTGGACGCCGCGATCCGGGAGCTCAACTACCGCCCCAACCTGGTGGCCCGGTCGATGCGCACGCGCCGGACCGGGCGCCTGGCGATCCTCCTGCCCGGCGTGCCCGGCGCCAGCCCGAGCCGGTTGCTGGCCGGGGCCATCGAGACGGCCCACGCGGAGGGGTTCGTCGTCGAGGCGGTGAGCGTGGACGGCGGGGTCGGGGCCCGCACCGAGCGCATGCTCGAACTCGCCGGATCGGGCCAGGTGGAGGGCGTCCTGTCCCTGGCACCCGTCGCCCCCGACAGCCTCCGGGACGCGGGCGAGGGCGCCTCCGTGGTCGTCTCCGCCGACTACGACGACGAGATGCGCGGTCTGGGCGAGATCGCCGACGGTTCGGTCGTCGCCGACCTCGTCGAGGGGCTGGCCAAGACCGGGCACCGGCGCTTCCTGCACGTGTCCGGCCCCCTCCAGTACGCCTCGGCGCGGGGGCGCAGGCGGACCTATCTGGAGGCGGTCGAACGCCTGGGGCTGGAGTCCCACGGCGTGTTCGACGGCGACTGGACGGCCGAGTCCGGCGCCGAGGCCGTGCGCTCCCTGACCGAGGACAGCGGCGTCAGCGCCGTCATCGCGGGCAACGACGTGGTCGCGGCGGGCGCGGTCCGCGCGGCGATGGAGCGCGGGTGGAGCGTACCGGGCGACCTGAGCGTGACGGGGTGGGACAACAACCCGGTGGGCGCCTACCTGTCGCCCTCGCTCACCACGGTCGACGTGGACCTCGAACGGCTGGGCGTCAACGCCATGCGCCGCCTCGTCGCGGCCGTGCGGGGCACGGCGGCGGAGGTGGGGCGCGAGCCGCTCAACACGATCCTGTGGCGCGAGTCCACCGGCCCGGGTCCCTGGCGCTGACGGCGGGTCCCGCCCGGGCCCTCGCGCCTTCGCGTCCCTCGTGGCGCCCGGGCACCGGGGACGGCACGGAGGCGCCGGGTCCGGACCGCCCCGCGCCCCGCACGCGCGACTGTGCGATGTGACACCGCGCAGGTAACGGCGTATGACGTGCGTGTTTCGGAATTGTCGCGTACCGCGCGGTCGTTGTGCACATGCCTATCGCCGCGTGCCCAATCCGCTGCGAATCGCCATTGTTCGCCAGCTCACAGTTGCTGCAACCTGGAGGGAAATCCCAGGTGGGGGCGGCGTGAACCGTGCGGCACCAGCGGAGGCGGGAGCACGCGCGACCGCCACGGCGCGGGCGGCTCCACGCCCGCCGCCGACCCCGCGCGCGGTGCGTACGTCGGCTCCGCTCCGCCCGCTTCCGTCCGCGCGGCACGTCGGCTCCGCCCGTCGGATGAGCCGCGTCCGGCGGCGCGCCCGCCCGGGACCCGACCGCCGCAACCGTCCCAACCGCTGCGCCCCACGGAGAACGACTCCAGCATGCTCGACCTCAAACTGACCAACGCCCGCATCCGCACGGTCGACGACGACCGGCCCTTCGCCACGGTGCTCGGCATCGCCGCCGGGCGCGTCCTCGGCCTGGACGAGGAGGTCGCCGACCTGCCCGCGCGCAGGACGGTCGACTGCGGCGGCGCCGTGGTCGTCCCCGGTTTCGGGGACGCGCACAACCACATGGCGTGGTTCGGCCAGTCGCTCGCCGAGCTGGAGCTGGAGACCGTGTCCACCCTGGACGCCCTCTACGACGCGGTCGCCCGCGCCGCCGCGACGCTGCCCGAGGACACCTGGATCGTC
This sequence comes from Nocardiopsis akebiae, assembly GCF_018316795.1. Taxonomy (NCBI): domain Bacteria; kingdom Bacillati; phylum Actinomycetota; class Actinomycetes; order Streptosporangiales; family Nocardiopsidaceae; genus Nocardiopsis; species Nocardiopsis akebiae. Next base: position 4,780,288 of record NZ_CP074132.1, on the reverse strand, counting down.
GGCTCCGGCTACGACGACGCCCTGCTCGGCGCCCACCCCGACCGCCAGGGCCTCGACCGGGCCGGAGGCGGCCGGCCCGTCTGGCTGAAGCACCGCTCAGGCCACATGTGCACCGTCAGCAGCGCGGTTCTGCGTCAGGCCGGGATCGACACCGCCGTGTCCGACACCGCCACGGCCGACCCGGAGGGGGGAGTGATCGTCCGCGACGGCGCGGGCGCCCCCACCGGCCTGCTCCAGGAGCGCGCGCAGGAACTGGTGACCGCGCTGGTCATGCCCTACCCGGTGACCGAACTCGCCGACGCGCTCGCGCGCGCCTCCCGGGTCTACGCCTCCGAGGGCCTCACCCACGTCGTGGAGGCGGGCATCGGGCGCGGGCTGATCGGCCGCACCCCCGTGGAGGCCGCCGCCTACCAGCTCGCCCGCGACCGGGGAGAGCTGCTTCCCCGGGTCGAGCTCATGGTCGCCGCCGACAACATGCACCCGCTGGGCGGGCACGCCGACGACGGGATCGACACCGGCATCGACCTGGGGCTGCGCACCGGCTTCGGCGACGACCGGCTGCGCCTGGGACCGATGAAGATCTGGCTCGACGGGTCCCTCATCGGCCGCACCGCCGCCGTCACCGAGCCCCTCTGCGGACACGGCCACGGCGTGTACCAGAACTCCCCGGAGGAGATGCGCGCGCTGGTCGTGGCCGCCCACCGGGCCGGATGGCGCGTGGCCGCGCACGCCATCGGCGACGACGCAGTCGACGTCGCCCTGGAGGCGTTCGCCGAGGCCCAGCGCGCGCTGCCGCGCCCCGACGTGCGCCACCGCATCGAGCACGCGGGCGTGGTGCGCCCGGACCAGCTTCCCCGTATCGCCGAGGCGGGCCTGGTCCCCGTGCCCCAGCCCCGGTTCCTGTACGCCCTGGGCGACGGCATGGCCGCCGCCGTGGGCCCGGACCGCGTGCCCTGGCTCTACCGGCACCGTTCCTTCCTCGACCACGGGCTGCGCGTCCCGGGCAGCTCGGACCGGCCGGTCGCCCCGGGGGCGCCGCTCCTGGGCATGGAGTCGATGGTGGAGCGCGTGACCGCCTCGGGAACCGTTCTGGCCGCCGACGAGCGTGTCAGCGCCGAACAGGCCCTGCGGGCCTACACGATGGACGCGGCCTGGGCCAGCCGCGACGAGCACCGCAGGGGCAGCCTGACCCCGGGCAAGCTCGCCGACCTGGTGGTCCTGGACCGCGACCCCGTGGACACCGCGGAGGAGGGCATCGGCACGATCCGCGTCCTGGCGACCCTCGTCGGCGGGGAGTGCGTGCACGGGGCGGACGTCCTCGACGGTCTGACCTGACCCGGCCCGGCCGGACCGGCGAGGTCCGGCCCGAACCGGCCCGACACGGCTTCCCGCCCGGTCCCACCCGACCGGGCCCCGTCCGTGTCCGACGGGCGGTACCGGACGAACGCCCGGCCGTCACCGCCCCATCCCCTGAACACCGCGCCGCCGCCGGCGCGGACAGCGAATAGGAGAAACCAACCATGAGTGACCTCGACCCAGAGGCGACCGAGGAGCGCCCGGCACGCGGCGGGCCGGTGGTGAGCGGTCGCGAGGCGGGCCGGATCGCTTTCGCGGCCTTCGTCGGAACCGCGCTGGAGTGGTACGACTACTTCCTCTTCGGCACGGCCGCCGCGCTCGTGTTCAACCGGCTGTACTTCACGACGCTGGACGCCACGGCCGCCACCCTGGCCGCGTTCGCCACCTTCGGCGTCGGCTTCGTCGCGCGTCCGCTGGGCGCGGTGCTGTTCGGCTGGATGGGCGACCGGATCGGACGGCGACCAGCGCTGCTGATCACCGTGGTCTCCATCGGTGTGGCCACCGGCCTCATCGGCCTGCTGCCCGACTTCGCCTCGATCGGCATCGCCGCTCCGCTGCTGCTGGCCCTGCTCCGGCTCGTGCAGGGCGTCGCGGTCGGCGGCGAGTGGGGCGGCGCGGTGACCATCGCCGTCGAGCACGCCCCGCCGGAGAAGCGCGGGCGCTACGCGGCCCTGCCGCAGATCGGTTCGCCCGTGGGCACCCTGCTCTCCTCGGGCGCGTTCTCGCTGGTCCTGCTCCTGCCCGCCGACCAGTTCGACTCCTGGGGCTGGCGCCTGCCGTTCCTGGCGGCCTTCCCGCTGCTGCTGGTCGCCGTCTACATCCGCCAGAAGGTGGAGGAGTCGCCGGTCTTCGAGGAGATGGAGAAGCAGGAGGCGCGCTCCAAGGTCCCCGCGGTCGACGTGTTCCGCCACGCGTGGGGCAGGCTCCTCATCGCGATCGCGTCCGCCATGCTGGGCGTCGGCGGCTTCTACGTCATGACGACGTTCGCCATCAGCTACGGCACCGACACCCTCGGACTGTCGCGCAGCCTCATGGTCAACGCCACCCTGGTCGCCGCGGTGGTGCAGATCGGCGTGATCGTCTACTTCGGTCGCCTGGCCGAGAAGCTCGGGCCCGGACGCGTCACCATGTGGGGCGGTATCGCCACGGCGGTGATCGCCTTCCCGGTGTTCTGGCTGATCGACACGACATCACCGGTGCTCGTGGTGCTGGCGGTGGCCGGCGGTGTGGGCTTCCTGTCCATCGCCTACGCGGTCTCCGGCGCGCTGCTCACCGAGCTGTTCCCGGCGAACCTGCGCTACAGCGGCGTCGCGCTGGCCTACAACCTGGCCGGCGCCCTGAGCGGCTTCCTGCCGTTCATCGCGACCGCCCTGCTGGAGAGCGCGGACGGCCGGTCCTGGGTCGCCTCGGCGCTGTTCCTGGGGATCGCCCTGGTCACGGCGGTCGGCGGCTTCTACGGCGAGCGGCTGCGCGTCCGCGACGACGTGGTGGTGCGCTGACACCGCAGGGGGGAACGCGACGGGCGGTGACCGGGGGCTCCCGGTCACCGCCCGTTCCGCCGTCCGGGCCCGTTCCGCACCGCGCACGGGGAACCGGCGGCACCGCCCGATGACGGGGCGGCCCTCCTTCCCGGTGCCGGGGTCCGTGTTCGGTGTTTCGCTCCCGGACGCGGCGAGGGGCCCGCGCGGCGTGCGCGGGCCCTCGCCGCCCTCCGCCTCAGCGGCCGGGCGGTGCGCTCACGCGCGTCCGGGCGTGTAGGACCCGTCGGAGGCCAACTCGCCCGCGCCGAGCCGCCGGACCACGTCGGTGAGCACCGCCAGGCCCGCGACCAGGTCGGCGTCCTGGGTGTACTCGCCCTCGTTGTGGGACACGCCCCCGACCGAGGGCACGAAGAGCATGACCGTGGGCACGCGCTCCTTCATGTTGATCGAGTCGTGCCCGGCCACGGTCATGACCTCGTCGCTGCTCAGCCCCAGGCTCCGGGCGCTGGCGCGGGCCAGGGCCACGCCCTCGGGCTGGTAGGGGTTGACGCCCCAGGAGTGGGAGAGGGTCTGCTCCACGGTGACGGAGGCCGCCGCCTCGATGCGGGCGACCTGCTCCTGGAACAGCCGGTCGGCCTCGGCGAGCACCTCCTCGTCGTGCGAGCGCAGGTCGAGCAGCAGCTCGACGCGCGAGGGCACAACCACCGGCGAGTTCGGGTAGACGTCGAACTGTCCCACGGCCGTGTGCAGGACCCCGGGGAACCGGTCGGCCAGCTCGCGCGCGGCCACGACCAGCATGGAGGCGCCCACGAGCGCGTCGCGGCGGTCGGCCATCACGGTCGCCCCCGAGTGCGCCTGCTCCCCGTGGACGGTGACCGCGTACTTGCGCGCGGCCCAGCTGGCGCTGACCAGGCCGATCGTGGTGGAGGACTCCTCCAGGACGCGCCCCTGCTCGACGTGGACCTCGGCGCAGAAGGCGGCCTCGGGACCGTCGCCCCCGCCCAGGAAGCCCGTCGGCGCCAGGGCCTCGGCCACCGTGACCCCGTCCGCGTCGCGCGCGGCCAGCGCCGTCTCCAGCGGGAGCGCGCCGGTGTAGACGGCGCTGCCCATCATGGAGGGCGTGAAGCGCGAGCCCTCCTCGTTGAACCAGTTCACGACCGCGAGGTTGTACACGGGCGCGGGGGCTCCGGCGGCGGCGTCCTGCCCGGCGATCCGGAAGACGGCGTGGGCGGCGGCCAGCACGCCGTAGGCCCCGTCGTAGCGCCCCGCGGTGGGCTGGGAGTCCATGTGCGAGCCGACGACCACGTAGGGGGCGCCCGGCACCCGCTCCAGCAGGCCGAACTGGTTGCCGACGCGGTCGTAGACCACCCGCAGCCCCCGCTCGGTCAGCAGTCCCTCCAGCCACCGCCGCTGGGCGATGTCGGGCCCGGTGGCGGCCTGCCGGTCGACGCCCCCCGAAGGCGTGGCGCCGAAGGCGCTCATGGTCCGGAAGTCCTCCAGGAAGCGGGCGTCGGCGGATGCGGCGTCCTGCGACGGGCCCTGTTCGTGTGCGGTCATGGCGGTGTTCCTCTCGGAGAACGTCGGGTCGCGGGGGGCGGGCGTGGGCCACGTCCATCCTCGCCACACGCCCCGCGCCGCTCAATCGTCATCCACACAAGATTCCCCGGAGGTGCTGTGCATGTGCACATAGACTCGGTACCGGACGCCGGGCGCCGCACGCCGAGCCCCGCTCACCTGAAGCCGGAAGCCGGAAGCCGGAAGCCGGAAGCCGGAAGCCGTCGAGACGCACGAAGGGAGGCGGCCGTGACGGACCCCGCGGATCAGGCCCCGCCCGCCGACGAGCCCCGCTCCTGGGCGGGCATGGTCGAACTGCTCGCCGGGGACCGGGAGAACCTCGTCGAGGACTTCCTCCAGCGCCTGGCTGCCCTGGGCGACTACACCGACGGCATGGTCCCCGACTCCGACCTGCGCCAGAGCGCCACGGAGACCTTCGACATGCTCACCCGCCGGATCGCCGGAGTGCCCCTGCCCGACCACCTGCGCGACCTCTCCACCCGCCTGGGCGTGCGCCGGGCCCGCCAGGGCGTGGCGCGCGAGCACCTGCTGGAGGCGGTCCGGCTCGACTTCCGCGTGCTCTGGGCGGGTCTGGTGCGCGCGGGCGGGCCCGGGTCCTCGCAGATCCTCGTGCTGCACGCCGAGGAGATCCTCACCACTGTCGAGCAGTACATCAGCGACGTGCAGGCCGCGTTCCTGGAGGAGCGGGCCGCCCTGGAACGCGACTCCCGTGCGGCCGCGGCCCAGGCGTTCTCCCGGCTGCTCAACTCCGGGGGCCGGGCCGCCGCCGTGGCCTCCGAGGTGGCGGGCACCCTGGGGCTCCCCGAGCACGGGACCTTCGACGTGGCCTTCGTCGTGCCGCCCCCGGAGCGCGAGCAGCGGCCCGCGGCCCGGGTCCGCGAACGCGGCGGTGGGCTGGCGTGGGAGTTCGACGACGGCGTCGCCCTGGTGCGCGAGACCGCCCGGACGCCGTGGCCGGACCTGCCCTCGGGGGCCTCGGGGGGACTGGTCGCGCGGGTGCGGGGGCTGGCGGCGGTCCCGGCCTCCGTCGAGGCGGCCCGCGTCCTGTCCGGCTACGCCGCGACCGGCGGCGGGTTCGTGCGCGAGGAGGACGTCTGGTCCGCCATCGCCCACGACCAGCTGCGCGGCCTGATCCCCGGTTTCGGACGCGACCGGCTGGAGCGCTTCGAGCGGCTGGACGGGGACAGCCGGGCGCGGCTGCTGGAGACGCTGGCCCACTACGCCGCGACCGGGTCGGTCAAGGCCACCGCCGAGGCCCTGTACTGCCACCGCAACACGGTGGTCAACCGGCTCCAGGCCTTCCGCGAGACCACCGGCCTGGACCTGACCGTCCCGGCCGAGGCGGCCCAGGCCCTGGTGCTGTTCTCGGGGCGTTAGCGCACGGACCGGCCGCGCGCAGAGCACGTGCGGCCCGGGAGGGGTTCCGGGCCGCACGCGGGACCTCCGTGCTCTGGTGCTCGTACTCCGACGCTGTCCGGGGGTTCTTCCGAGGGAGGCGTGTGGGGACGCCGTTACTTCACGCTCACCGCCGTGAAGACCTCGGCCTTGTCTCCGTCCTCCTCCACGGTCTTTCCGGTGGAGGCGAAGTCGAAGGAGGCGTCCTCACGCTTGAAGCGGTAGCTCTTCTGTGGGGAGGCCACCTTGGTGAAGGTCCCGTCGAGGTCGCGGATGCCGACGAAATCGACGGTGTCGGGCACGACCAGCTTGATGCGCTTCATGCTCGGCTGGATGATCCGCATGCTTCCTCTTTCTTTCTCGGTACTCCTCCTGTGTGACGGCAGCACTCTCCGTCTGGTCTCCAGGTCATTCCCCATAACGGAACGATAAAAATCAGGACAGCGATTTTCGTGTGTCCCGTGTCGCTCCAGCGGTGCGCGACGAATCCGGGTGAACGTGGTGAAAGGAGTGTGTGAACTGCGGGAACGTCCTCTGGAGTCCGGTGCGGGGCCGGGTCCCGAATCGGGTGATCTGCCCGGGGCCACAAAGGGTCTTATTTCCCGACCGAAACTCTCCACGGAGGGCGTCCGCGGCGTATGGGCCCTCAGCCGCCCGTGTTGAGCCACCAGACGGAGAGGTTGAGCGCGGTCGCGAACACCGTCCACGCCCAGTAGGGCGCCAGCAGGACCGCAGCCCAACGGGACCTGCGGGCGAACAGCACGATGGTCGCCGTCAGCGCCACCACCAGCAGGCAGATGTCCACCAGGGCCGCCCCGCGCAGACCGGCGGCGAAGAACAGCGGCGTCCACGCCGCGTTCAGCGCGAGCTGGACGAAGTAGAGCGTCAGCTCGGTGCGGGCGCCGCGCCAGCCGTGGCGGCGCCAGACCAGCCAGCCCGACACGGCGATCATGGCGTACAGCGTGGTCCACACCGGGCCGAACACCCAGGAGGGCGGGGCCCACGAGGGCTGGCGCAGGGCGGCGTACTCCGCGGCGGTGCTGGTGCTGGAGAGCACCCCGACGAGCGCGGCGGCGGTGACGGCGGCGGCGAAGCCGACCAGGCCCAGCAGGGACGCGCGGGTGGAGGGGGTGTGCGAGGCGGTTGCGGCGGTCATGGCTTCTCCCCGGTGTCGGCGGTCGGCTTCTGATCGGTGCGGGTGCCCGGTCCGCGACCGTGTGCCTGTACCGCTACCTCCGTTCTTTCCTCATTAAACAAGTATCTTGGAAAGCGTGAAGAAAAGGAACCGGAAACGCGGCCGCTCCGCGAGGGCGCTGGGGATCGCCGCGCTCGCCCTGACGCTCCTGCTCGTCCTCGCGGCCGGCGGCTTCGCGGTCTGGGCTCTCAACCCGTACCAGGCGGAACCGAGGGCGCTGCGCGAGGCCGTCGCCACCCCCGGCGTCGAGGTGGACGTGACCGACGACGCCGTGGTCGTCAGCTCCACCCACGCCCCGCCCGAGGCCGGAGTCGTCTTCTACCCGGGCGCGCGCGTCGCACCCGAGGCCTACGCCGCGCCCTGGGCGCTGGTCGCCGCCGACACCGCCGTGCGGGTGGTCATCCCGAGGATGCCGCTGAACTTCGCGGTGTTCGACACCGACCGGGCCGACCGGGCCATCGCCGACCACGGCGACGGAGTCGACGCGTGGTACGTGGGCGGGCACTCGCTGGGCGGCGCGATGGCCGCCTCCCACCTCGGCGGGCGCACGGACGACACGGTCGTCGGACTGGTCCTGTGGGGCTCCTACGCCACGGAGGGCGCGGGCCTGGCCGCACGCGAGGACCTCGCCGTCATCTCGGTCTCGGGCAGCCGCGACGGCCTGTCCGATCCGGCGACGGTCGAGGAGAACCGCCCGAACCTGCCGTCCGACGCCCACACGCACCAGGTCCAGGGGATGAACCACGCCCAGTTCGGCGCCTACGGGGACCAGTCGGGGGACCTGCCCGCCGACATCGGCGACGCAGAGGCCCACCGCCGCCTCGCCGAGGTGACGGGCGGCTTCCTGGACCGGTAGGCCCCGCACGTGCCAGGAGCCCGTACCCCCGAGGCGGTACGGACTCCTGGCACGAGGGGATACCCCGTCTCACGCGGCGGCGGAGCGGGAGCCGCGCACCAGCACCACGGCGGCCAACAGGGCGTCCTCCGCCTCCTCCAGCGCGGCCTGGACGTGGTGTCCGTCCGGAGCCGAGTGCACCGCGATGAGCGCGTGCGCCGCGCACATCGCCGCCTCGGCCGCGGCACCCGGCCGTGAGGGGTCCGGGTCGGTGGCCCACTGCCAGTCGCTGACGGTCCGCTCCATCCTGCGGTACAGCAGGGCCTGGCCCATCTCCCGGTCCTGTACCGCGTGGGCCCACGCGTTCGGCGCTCCCTCGGCGGGGCGCACCGAATCCGGACCGGCCTGGATCTCCGCCGCGGCGATCAGGCTCTGCGCGAGCGCGGGCACGTCCTCCTCGTGCGCGCCGCCGCTGCGGTGCATGGGATCGAACACGGGAGGGAGTCCCAGAGCGGTCAGCGCGCGCACGATCGGTCCGGGGTCGCCGATACCCTGCGTCATCTCAACCTCCGGCTGTCTGCTTCGGCACATCTCCAGCCCTCTACCCAGTCATCGGCTACTTCCCGAACGCATTCCCAGCGTTTTCGTCGAAAAACTCGGAGGAGTACTACGGAGGTGCAACGACAGGGCTCCGTGTCGGGTTCCTACCGTCGGTCGCTAATCACGCGGATTCCGGGGGCGCCGGGGCCCTCCACCCGAGCTGACCCCGGGGAGGGGAGACCGCGGGCGGGGAGGGATCACCCGGGGTCGCGCACCGCCCGCCGCCCTCACCACAATGTCGTAGGGCCCGACTACGGTGTGTGCTGGTTCGAGGGGAGGTGTTTTCTCATCATGTTGACGGGATTTCGGTACCGGCTCGCGCTCACTGACGAGCAGGCCGAGTCGTGTCAGGTCTATGGCGATATCTGTCGGGCGGTGTGGAACACCGGCCTGCACCAGCGCCGTGAGGCCGTGTCCCGTTGGCAGCGCCGCCAACGCCTGCCCTACTGCGGCTACCACCTCCAAGCCCGAGAGCTCGCCGAGGCCAAGACCGAGGAGACCTGGCTGAAGGCCGCCCCCTCCCACATCCTCCAGCAGACCCTGCGCGACCCGGACCGGGCCTGCCGGGAGCACGGCACGTTCAAGGTGCGGTGGCGTGCCAAGGACCGGTGGAAGCCCTCCTTCCGCTTCCCCGACGGCGGGCGGATGAGCATTCAACGCCTGAGCCGCAAATGGGGGCGCATCAAGCTGCCCAAGCTGGGATGGGCGCGCTTCCGCTGGTCACGCGCGCCCCGGGGCACGGTCCGCTCCGCGACCATCTCGTGGGACGGGGCCCACTGGTATATGTCGCTGCTGTGCGAGGACGGTCAGACCACACCGCAGGCGCATGAGCGCCCCGGCAGCACGGTGGGCATCGACCGGGGTGTGGCGGTGGCCACCTCTGACGGCGACCTGCTCGACCAGGTGTTCCAGACCCCGAAGGAGGCCGAGCGCGAACGCCGCCTGCTCCGCCGCCTGTCCCGCCAACGCCGGGGGTCGAACAACCGGGCCAGAACCAGGGCCGCCCTGTCCGCGTTGACCGGGCGGGTGCGGGCTCGGCGCGCCGATTTCGCCGCCCGGACCGCGCACGTGGTGTGTGCCGAGAACGCGGTCGTGGTGCTGGAGAAGCTCAAGACCAAGAACATGACCGCCTCGGCCCAAGGCACCACCCACGCGCCGGGTGTCAACGTTCGTCAGACGGCGGGGTTGAACCGGGCGATCCTGGCCAAGGGATGGCACGGCCTCACGCTGGCCTGTCAGAACGCGGCTCGGCGCACCGGGAGTCGGATCGTGGAGGTCGATCCCGCGTACACGTCCCAGACCTGTCATCCGTGCGGATATGTCGCGGCGGAGAGCAGAGAGAGCCAATCGGTCTTTTGCTGCGGCAGGTGCGGGCACACAGCTCATGCGGACGTGAACGCGGCCCAGAACATTCTCACGCGCGGATGGACTAGCCCTTCGGGGTGAACCGTGCCAGCCTGCGAAGACCTCTGGGATGCCATGTCGGTGAATCAGGAACCAGCTGCGGCCGCGAGGCGCGCAGTGCCACCGGGCCGCGAGGCCCGGTCGGAATCTCCCTCGTTGACGAGGGAGAGGAAGTCAACCGCGACAGGTGCTCGCTGACGGGCAGGCAGTCGATGAGCGCCACCCGGGAGACCAGTTCGGGGTGGTCCAGGGTCAACCGCAGGGCCACGTAGCCGCCCCGGTCGTGGCCGACGAGCGCGAACCGGTCGTGGCCCAGCAGGCGCATCACCGCCGCCATGTCCGCGGCGACCGCGCGTTTGGAGTGGTTGGCGTGGTCCGGCGAGGGCGCGGGGCCGCGTGAGCGCCCGTAGCCCCGCGGGTCGGCGCAGACCACGGTGAATCCCCGTTCGACCAGGAGGGGCGCGACGCGGTGCCAGGTCGCCGAGGTGCGGGGGTGGCCGTGCAGCAGCAGCACGGCCGGGCCCCGGCCGCCGTGGCGCACGAAGACGGTCGCGTCGCCGAGCGGGACGTACCGGGAGGTGAAGCCCTCGAACACCGCCCCGGTATCCCCGCCCCCGCCCGCGCCGGTACAGGGCCCGGCGCGGGCGGGGGCGGGGCAGGGCGGAGAAAGGACCGCCCGGGCGACGGGAAAGGGCCGCCCGGGCAGGCGTTCCGCTCAGTCCTCGGCGTTGATCCTCGCCACGAGCGCTTCGAGCTCGTCCAGCCCCGTCGGGCCGAAGCTCGCCAGGCGGCGGATCGGGATCGAGGCCATCATCCGCGCCATGTCCATCCCCATGGCGTTGTCGGAGCCCTCGGCCGCCGCCGGAGGTGTGAAGGCCTGGGCTATGAGGGCCGCCGCCCGGGGGTCGTCCATGACCTCGCCCAGCGTGGAGTCGAGCGTCACCGGCAGGCGCAGCGCGTCTCCCTCGACGGCGATCGCCGCCGCGGCCCGCAGGTCGCGGCTCGAAGCGCCCGCCGACACCACGTACTCGCCGTCCTCGACCACCCAGCGGTCGGCCCGCACCTCCCAGTACGCCAGGTCCTCGCGCGGGAGCAGGACGCTGACGCGCTCGCTGCGGCCGGGCTCCAGGGTCACGCCCGTGAAGCCCTTCAGCTCACGCGGCGCCCGCGACACGGACGAGCCGGGCTTGGCGACGTAGAACTGCACGACCTCGCGCCCGGTCCGGTCCCCGGTGTTGGTCACGGTCAGGCGCGCGGTGATTCCGGTGCCGTCCTGCTCCAGTTCGAGGCCGGAGTAGGCGAAGCTCGTGTACGACAGGCCGTGCCCGAAGGGGAAGGCCACCTCCATGTCGCGGGCGTCGTACCAGCGGTAGCCCACGTACAGGCCCTCGCCGTAGAGCACCGCGGAGTTCTCCCCGGGGAAGTTGAGGTAGGCGGGGGTGTCCTGCAACCGGACCGGCACCGTCTCGCCGAGCCGTCCGGACGGGTTGACCCGGCCGAACAGCACGTCGGCGACCGCGCCGCCGCCCGCCTGGCCCAGGAGGGCCCCGTCCAGGACGGCGGGGGCCAGGTCGGCGACCGGGGCGAGCCGCAGCACGCCGCCGTGGGAGAGCACCACGACCGTGCGGGGCTGCGCCCGCACGACGGCCGCGAGCAGGTCGAGCTGTTCGGCGGGGAGTTCGATGTGCTCCCGGTCGAAGCCCTCGGATTCCTGGTGCTCGGCCAGGCCCAGGAAGACCACGGCGGTGTCCGCGTCGGTCGCGGCGCGCACGGCTTCCTCGCGCAGTTCCGTGGCGTCGCCCGGCTCCGTGCCGCCCCGCGCGTCGGCGGCGTATCCGGCGGCGAAGGTGACCGCGCCGGAACCGGCCAGGTCGCGGATCTCCTCCAGCGGGACGTCCACGCGCGTGGGGTTCACGTGGGAGCTGCCGCCGCCCTGGTAGCGGGGGTTCCGGGCGAAGCCGCCGATCACCGCGACGGACCCGCCCGGCGCGAGCGGCAGGAGCGCGCCGTCGTTCTTGAGCAGGACGACGCACCTCGCGGCCACCTCGCGGGCGAGGGCGTGGTGGGCCCCGACCTCACGCGCGCCGACCTCCAGGGTGCGTTCGGTGTCCGCCGCGCGGTCCCGGCGGGAGCCGCGCGCCCTGGCGGCCAGTGCGGCTACGCGGGAGGCGGCCGTGTCCACGTCCTGCGCCGAGCACGCCCCGCCCTCCACGGCCGCGAGGAGCCGCGCGTCGCTCGCGCCGCCGTCACCGGGCATCTCCAGGTCCAGCCCTGCGGCGACCGCGGCGGGCCGGTCCTGCACCGCGCCCCAGTCGCTCACGACCACGCCGTCGAAGCCCCACTCCTGGCGCAGCACCGTGGTGAGCAGCCAGTGGTTCTCGGAGGCGTAGACGCCGTTGATTCGGTTGTAGGAGCACATCACGGTCCACGGGGCGGACGTGCGCACGACCTTCTGGAAGGCGCGCAGGTAGATCTCGCGCAGCGTGCGCGGGTCGACGTCGGAGCTGGAGCGCATCCGGTCGTGCTCGGCGTTGTTGGCGGCGAAGTGCTTGAGCGAGGCGCCCACACCGGTGCCCTGGAGGCCGCTCACCCAGGCGCCGCCCAGGACGCCGGTGAGGATCGGGTCCTCGGAGAAGTACTCGAAGTTGCGCCCGCCGCGCGGGTCGCGCTTGATGTTGATCCCCGGGCCCAGGAGCACGTCCACGCCCAGCGCCCCGGCCTCGGCGCCCAGGGCCGCGCCCACCCGTGCGACCAGGTCGGGGTCCCAGCTCTGGGACAGGCCGACGGCGGGCGGGAAGCAGGTCGCGGGCAGGCTCTCGGACAGGCCCAGGTGGTCGGTGGCGCCGGCCTGTCGGCGCACGCCGTGCGGCCCGTCGGTGAGCACGAGCGAGGGGACGTCCCCCACGGCCTTGGTCGTCCAGAAGTCGGCGCCGCTGCTCAGCGAGGCCCTCTCCGCCGGTGTGAGCCCGCTGAGGCCGGGATTCGGGTCGTGGGTCATGGCTGCTCGCTCCTGTCCGGGGAAGCGCGGGTCGGTGGCGCCTCCGTGCGAAAACAGTACGTCATGCGGTTTTCGCGCGGCAAGTGCTACAGTCGCGCCATGGCACGACGAGGCTCCTACGCGAAGGGCGTGGCCAAGCGCGGGGAGATCCTCGACGCGGCGCTCACCGTCATCGGGCGCGACGGGTACAGCCGCGCGACGGTGCGCGAGATCGCCGACGCGGTCGGACTCAGCCAGAACGGCCTGCTGCACCACTTCGGGAGCAAGGAACGTCTCTTCGTCGAGGTGCTGCGCCACCGCGACGAACTCGACCGGCTGGCCTACGGGGAGGGTGCGCGGCAACGCTCCAGCGGCGTCGGCCGGGGCGCCGACGCCGCTGACCGACTCCCTGACGGCCAGCGCCCCGGTGCTCCCGGCCGGGACACCGGAGCCGTCAGCCCGGACTCCGGCGCCGACGACGGGCCAACCGGGGCCGTCGGCGAGCGTGCTGAGGCCGCCGACGAGCGCCCCGACATCGCCGGTTCGCTGGTACGGCTGGTCCGGCACAACGCCGAGGTGCCCGGCCTCGTGCAGCTGTACTCGCGCCTGTCCGCGGAGGCCGCCGAGGATGGGCACCCCGCCCACGGCTTCTTCCGGGAGCGCTACGCAACGGCCCGCGGGATCATCGCGGAGGAGATCCGGCGCCTCCAGGCGCAGGGGCGGTTCTCCGCCGAGCAGGACGCCGACCGCCTGGCGGTGCTGGCCGTGGCCCTCATGGACGGTCTCCAGGCGCAGTGGTCCTACGACTCCGGCGTGGACATGGCCGACCACATGGCCCACTTCCTCGGCCTCGTCGGCCTGCGGTCCGCCGGGCCGGACCCCGCGCGGGAGGGGCCCGTTTCCGGGGGTGCGGCCCCTGACGGCCCGGCCCCCGGGGACTCCAGCGCCCGGGGGTGAGCCGGGCCCGTTCCGTTCGGGTCGGGGAGTCCGCCACCGGGGGGGCGGGGCGCGGCGGTCTCAGGCGGACGCGCCGCCCAGGGAGTAACCGCCCTCCCCGGTCCAGGGGACCTCGGCGTCCTCGACCCGCACGCTCCAGCGCGCGTTCGGCGGGGCCCGGCGCAGCCGGGTGAGCGCCCCCAGGTAGTGCCGCAGCCGGCACAGGAGCGGTTCGGCGCCGCAGGAGTGGTGCGGCGGCTTACCGGAGCCCGCCAGCACCTCTCCCTCCGACAGGTGGCGGCCGTCGTACGGGAAGAGTCCCCCGAACACCTCCTCGCGCCGCCCGTGCGTCTCGGGCACCTCGCCCGCGGCGTGCCACCGGGGCAGCAGCGCGGCGGCCTCCTCCACGGGCGCCCGCTCGCCCCCGGCGAGCGCCCCGGCGGCCGGGGCGTGCTCGTGCGCGTCCAGGGGGGTGGCGCGCGTGGCGCTGTAGTGGAGCGAGACGCCCATGGTCCTGCCTCCGCGGCGGGCGAGGTGAGTGTGCGGGGTCGAGCGTAGGGCCGTGCGCCGACGTTCGGGTCCTGCGTGGGCGGCCGCCGCTTGCTCGTAGACCTCGGCGAGCGGATTCCGGTGCGGTTCGGGAGTTTTTGAGGTGATACGGGGGTGACCGTGATACGGTTATGAAAATCATTTCCATTCAGTCTGTGTCACATGACCGGAGGCCCGTGACGTGTCTGGAGGCAGGCGACGGCGCCGAGCGCCGGGGGCGGCGGGCACGCCGCTCACCCTGGGGACCGACCGGACGGCGGACTGAGATGCCCCGGGTGTCCCAGTACGACGACGTCGTCATCAAGGTCCTGGGGCGGAGCACGCGCTTCCGCAGCTGCCAGGAGATCCACCTCGCCCTCTCCGGAGGGCGCTCCCGCGCCCGCAGACCGCCCAGCCTGTCCACCGTCTACCGCACGCTCCACCGTCTGGCGGAGGAGGGCGTCCTCGACACCCTCCACTCTCCCGGGGGAGAGCGCCTCTACCGGCTGTGCAGGACCTCCTCCCGGCACCACCACCTGCTGTGCCGGGTCTGCGGGCGGGTGGAGGACATCGCGCAGGCGGACGAGCTGGGGGGTGTCGTCGAACGCATCCGCGAGGACAGCGGTTACGGCTCCCTGGACTACTCCTTCGAGCTGTCGGGCGTGTGTCCGGGCTGCACCTAGGCAGCGCTCTTCGGGCCCGTGCCCTCCGGACACGTGCTCCCCGTCCCCGTCCCCGCGCCCCGGTCCGCGCCCGGGCGTCCGCACCGTTCCGGCGGGCGGGCCCGCGCACGACCGCCTGAGCCGCACCCCCGTCGCACGGGACCACGCGATCGTCCCGGCGGCGGGGGTGCCCCCCGGCACCTGGGTCAGCATCCCCGGCCACGCCGCAGAACCCGGAGGACGCCATTTCCGCCATCGACGACCACTCGCCGGGGACCGGGTCCTCCGACCCCGCCGGCCACCGGCACGGGGCCACCGGCACACCCGCTGCACGCGCGGCGCCGAACGGCCCGGACGCCGCGCACGGCCACGTCGCCGACGAGTACGACCGGGAGGCCTTCGGCGTCGAGCGCCTCGACGAGGAGTCCGGCCCGTCCGTGCGGCGCCTGCCCGGGACCGGCCGCGAGGCCGCGGCGGCGCTGCTGGCCGACGGGCCCACCGACACCGCCCTGGTGTGGACGCTGGTCGCGGTCGCGCTGGCCGGAGCGGTCGCCGCCCCGGCCGCTGGCACCGCCTCCACCCTGGTCTGGCACCTGGCCGACAACGACATGCGGCTGTCCGTGCGGCGAGCCCTGCGGCGCGCTTCGCCTGTCCGGCCCAGGACGGCGCCGAGGGGAGCGGGGCGGGCGAGGAGGCCCTGCGCGGTGTGGACCCGGTCCTGGAGCCGGGCACCGCGACCGCCGTCTCCCTCGCGCGGGAGTGCGCGGTGCTCGTCATCGCGGGCCGGCCCGGCACCGCGGCCGCCGCGGACCGGGTGGTCTTCCCCGACGCCGGACGCGTCGCGGAGGCCGGAACCCCGGCCGAGCTCCTCGCCTCGGGAGGGCGCCACGCCGAGTTCGTCCGTGCGCGCCAGCGGGCCCGGGGCTGGAGGCTGACCGCCGAACCCTCCTGACCCGGAGCGGGCGGACGGTCCGGTCGGTCCCGTCATCGTGCCGCGTCCGTCCGCAGCGGGAGACGCCTGGCCGTGCGCACCGTGTACAGGGCGGACCCGGCGCGGCCCGCGACCGGGACCAGCCACAGGGGCGGCAGGTCCAAGAGCCCGGCCGGGGCCGGCGGCGCGACCACCTGCGGCGGAGGAAGGCGTCCCGAGCGGCCGACTGCCCGGACCGGAGCGGGGCGGCGCGCGGGGGAGCGGCCGACCCCACTGCGGTGCGTGGCGTGGGCCGCCCGCGCGCCGCCGACCCGCCCGCGGTCCCGGCTGCCGAGTCCTCAGGACAAAACGGGTATCCCCTTCCACGCCGGGTTTCCGCGCTCCCCAGCGCGGTGGCCCGGCGCGCCCCCTCCGTCACGCTTCGTCCCTGTTGGGCGGGGTACGGGGGGTCAATAATGAAAACGGTTGTCATATGCTGTTCTGGTCCGCCGAGGCGTCCGCGCGCCGCGGCGGCCTCCCCGCCCCCGACCCGGAAGAACCGCCGTGCACCTGCGCAAGATCCCTCCCGCCGCCTGCCTGGCCGCCGCCTCCGCCCTCCTGCTCACCGCCTGCTTCCCCTCCGGCGGCGACGCCGCGGCCTCCGGCGGGGAGGGGCGCATCGCGGTGGCGATGATGCAGCCGCCCAGGTCGGCCCTGTCACCGCTCACCGACGACGCCTTCAAGCTCTCCCGCTGGAGCACCGCCGAGACCCTCGTCGTCCTGGACGAGGTCGGCGACCCCCAGCCCGGCCTGGCCACCGAGTGGACCCAGGTCGACGACACCACCTGGACCTTCACCATCCGCCACGGAGTGAACTTCCACGACGGCACCGAGCTGACCGCCGACGCGGCCGCCCACTCCCTGGAGTACGCCGCGCAGGCCTCTCCCAAGCCGCGCATCCTCGACGGCGTCGAACTCGGGATCGAGGCCGAGGGCGACACCGTCACCGTCACCACCGCCGAGGCGGACCCGCTCGTCCCCCAGCGCCTGTCCTCGCCGCAGCTGTCGATCCTGGCCGGGAGCGCCTACGAGGGCGGCACGGTCAACCCGGTCGGCACCGGCTCGGGCCCCTTCGAACTGGTCGAGGTCAACGGCACCACCTCCGCCCGCCTGGACCGCTACGACGGCTACTGGGGCGAAGCGGCCCTGGCCCCGGGCATCGACGTCAGCTTCGTGCCCGACGGCACCGCGCGCGCCGCCGCCCTGCGCACCGGCGAGGCCGACATCGTCGAGGCCGTGCCCACCTCCCAGGCGGCCCTGCTGGACCCCGGACTCATCACCGAGGTGCCCATGCCGCGCACCAACACCCTCCACCTCAACACGCAGGCCGGGCCCTTCACCGACCCGGCCCTGCGCGCCGCCGCACGCGATGCCCTCGACCGCCAGGAGCTGGTGGAAGGCGTCTACGAGAATCGCGCGGACGCGGCCGAGGGCCTGCTGGGCCCCGCGCTGCCCTGGGCCGCCGACCGCCCCGAGCGCAGGGACTCCACCGAGGCCGCCGACCCCGACGGCGCCGCCATCACCCTGGCCACCTTCACCGACCGCGCCGAGCTGCCCGAGGTGGCCACCGTCCTGGAGCAGCAGTTGGAGGACGCCGGGTTCGAGGTCGAACAGGTCGTGCGCGAGTACGCCAACATCGAGGAGGACGCCCTCGACGGCGAGTTCGACGCGTTCATCCTCTCCCGGGCGACCGTCCTGGACTCCGGCGACCCCGCCGCCTACATGACGAGCGACTTCTCCTGCGGGGGCTCCTTCAACATCGCCCAGCTCTGCGACGAGGACGTGGACGCGGCGCTGGAGGAGGCCGAGCGCACCCCCGCGGGCGACGAGCGGCGCGCCGCGATCCTGGAGGCCGAGGCGGCCGTGCTGGCCACCGACGCCGCCATCCCCATGCTGCACGAACGCGTCATCCAGGGCGACGCCGCCAACGTCGCGGACTCGGCCAAGGACCCGCGCGAGCGCCTGCTCGTCACCCCGCGGACCCGGCTGAACTGATGGCCGCCGCCGCTCCCGACCGCACCGGCGCCCCCGGTCACGCCGCGCCACCCGGCCGCCCCGAGCCCCCCGGACGCGCGGCCGCCCCCGGCCCCACCGGCGCCCGCGGGGCCGGGTGGCTCCTGCCCCTGGTCTCCCGCGTCGCCGCGCTGGTCCTGCTCACGGTCGTCGTCGGACTCCTGCCATGGCTGTCCGGACGCGACCCCGCCCTGTCGGTGCTGCGCGCCCGCTCGGCCGAGCAGGCACCCACGCCCGAGGTGCTCGACGCCATCCGCGAGGACCTCGGCCTGGCCGACGGCCCCGCGGTGACCCTCGCCCGCTGGTTCGGCGGCGTCCTCCAAGGCGACCTCGGCCGCTCCTGGGTCTCCGACGCGCCCGTGCTGCCCTCGGTCGTCTCGGCCATGGGGGTGTCCCTGACGGTCATGGGCGCCGCGCTCGCCGTCGCACTGCTCGTCGCGGCCGTGCTGTGCGCCCCCACGCTGGTGCGCGGGGCGCGCGGCACCCTGCGCCCGGGCGGGTCGGGCAGCGGGGCCGCCGCAGCGGTGCTCACGGCCCTGCCCGAGTTCCTCGTCGCCGTCCTGCTCATGGTCGCGCTCTCGGTGTGGCTCGGTTGGCTGCCGCCCTACGGCTGGCGGGGGCCGGTGAACCTCGTGCTCCCGGCGCTGGCGCTGGGCCTGCCCGCGGGCGGACTGCTGGGACGGCTGCTCGACGACGCGTTGCCCGCCGTCCTCACCGAGCGCTGGGTGGGGCTGTGGACGGCCTCGGGCTGCTCCCCGGCCGCCGTGGCCGCCGCGGCCCTGCGCCGGGCCACCCCCGCCCTCATCCCCCAGTTCGCCATGGTCGTCGTCGGCCTGACCGGCGGCGCCGTCGCGGTGGAGACGGTCTTCGCCGTCCCCGGGATCGGCCGCACCGCCCTGGGCGCCGCCCAGTCCCAGGACCTGCCGCTGCTCCAGGGCTCCGTGCTCGTCCTGGTGCTGCTCGGCACCGCGGCCGGGATCGCCGCCCAGGCCGCCCGCCGCCTCCTGCTGGGCCCCGGCCTGCACGACGCGGCCCTGACCCTGCCCCCGCCGCCCACCGCACCCGCCGGAGCCGTGCGCCGCGCGGTGCCCGCGGCGTGCGCGGCGCTGATCCTGGCGGTGTGCCTGTGGGGCCTGACCCGCGACGCCATGACCGTCCAGGTCGCAGAACGCCTCGCCGCCCCCTCCTGGGACCGCCCCCTGGGCACCGACGCGGTCGGCCGCGACGTCCTGGCCCGGCTCGGGCACGGCGCCCTGGCCACGGTCGGCACGGCGGCGCTGGTGTGCCTGGCCAGCCTGGCCGCGGCCCTGCTGATCGGGTTCGTTCCCGCGCTGTCGGCGGGCGCCTCGGAGATGGCCAACGCCCTGCCCCCGGTGATCGCCGGAATCCTGGTGGCCGCCATCGCCGGGCCCGGACCCCTCGGCGCCGCCGTGGCCGTGGCCCTGGTCTCCTGGCCCCCGCTGGCCGCGCACACCTCCGCGCTGGTCCAGGAGACGCGCGCGGCCGCCTACCTGACCGCGCAGCGGGCCCTGGGCGCCGGTCCCCGCTGGATCCTGGTCCGGCACGTCCTGCCCGCGGTCCTGGGGCCGGTGGCCCGCCACGCCGTGCTGCGCCTGCCGGGCATCGCGCTGGCCATCGCCTCGCTCGGCTTCCTCGGCCTGGGCTCGCAGCCCCCCTCGGCGGAGTGGGGGCTGAGCCTGTCGGAGTCCCTGGCCTACGTGGAGCGCGCGCCCCTGGCGGCGCTGGCCCCGGCCGCCATGCTCCTGCTGCTGGCCGCGTTCGCCGTCTCCTCGTCCACGCTTCCCCAGGGCTCGTGGACGCCCCCGCGGCGCCGGGGTTCCCGTCCGGCCGGGACCGCGACACCCCGAGGAGCCCTGACGTGACCCGCGAGGAAGGCGGACACCCGCCCGGGGGCCGCGCGGGCGCGGCGGGCGGGCGCCCGTCCCGGGCGCGCGGCCGCCTCCGCCGCCCCGCTCCACGGTGCCCGGTTCCCCGCTCCGGCCCGAAGGCCGAACCCTCCCCGGAAGGACGCAGATGAGCGACGAGGCCCTGCTGTCGGTCCGCGACCTGCGGGTCACCCTGCCCGGGCGGCGAGGGGGAGGGGTCCCCGCCGTGCGCGGGCTCTCCTTCGACGTGCGCCCCGGCGAGGTGCTCGCGCTCGTGGGGGAGTCCGGGGCGGGGAAGTCGGTCACCGCCCGCGCCGTCCTGGGGATGGCGCCCCACGGCGCCTCGGTCACCGGAAGCGTCCGCCTGGACGGACGGGAGCTGGTCGGCGCCCCGCCCGCCGTCCTGCGGCCCCTGCGCGGGCGCCGGATGTCCCTGGTGCCCCAGGACGCGCTGGCCGTGCTCAGCCCCGTGCACACCGTGGGCGTCCAGCTCGTGCGCGCCCTGCGCTCCGTGCAGCGGATGAGCCGGGCCGCGGCGTGGGAGCGGGCGGTGGCCGCCCTGGACCGGGTCGGCATCCCCGACGCCGCCCGGCGCGCGCACGCCTACCCGCACGAGTTCTCCGGCGGCATGCGCCAGCGGGCGGTCATCGCGATGGCCACGGTCAACGAGCCCGCCCTGGTGTTCGCCGACGAGCCCACGACCGCCCTCGACCCCAGGATGCAGGCCCGGACGCTGGAACTGCTGTGCGGGCTGCGGGAGCGGACCGGCACCGCGGTCGTCCTGGTCACCCACGACCTGGGCGTCGTCGGCGGCTACGCCGACCGGGTGGTGGTCGTCTACGCCGGGCGCCACGTCGAGTCGGGCCCGGTGGGACCGGTCCTGACCCGGCCGCGCGCCCCCTACACCGCCGGTCTGGTCGCCGCGCTGCCCCGGCCCGGGGCCGGGGACCGCCGCCTGCCCGCCATCGCCGGGACGCCCCCCTCGCCGGAGGCGCTGCCCGGCGGCTGCGCCTTCGCGCCCCGCTGTCCGCTGGCGGAGAACCGGTGCCACGCCGAGGAGCCCTCACCCGCGGTAGCCGGGGAGTCGGGCAGGCTGGTCTCGTGCCACCGCTGGCAGGACCTGCCCGACCCGGCTTCCTCCCTGTTCACGGACACCGCGCACACACCACGGGAAGGGACGACATGACCACCCCACCGCTGCTGAGCGTGCGCGACCTGGTGGTGCGCTACCCGGGCCGCACCCGGCGGGCCGACCCGGTGACGGCCGTCGACGGCGTCTCCTTCGACATCGGCGCGGGGGAGACGCTCGCCCTGGTCGGGGAGTCGGGGTGCGGCAAGTCCAGCACCGCCGCGGCCGTGATCGGGCTGCGCCGCCCCCAGGGCGGAACGGTGCTCTTCGGGGGCCGGGATCTGACCGCCATGGCGGAGGGGGAGCTGCGCGCCCTGCGCCCCGCGATCCAGCCCGTGTTCCAGGACCCCTACGGTTCGCTCAGCCCGCGCCTGCGCGTGCGGGACGCCGTCGCCGAACCCCTGCGCATCCACGGCCGCTGGGATCGCGCGACCGGCCCCGACCGGGTGGCCGGACTCCTGGAGAAGGTCGGACTGGACCCCGCCCACGGCGACCGGCTGCCGCACGAGCTCTCCGGCGGGCAGTGCCAGCGCGTGGGGATCGCGCGGGCGCTGGCCTGCGAGCCGCGCCTGCTGGTCCTGGACGAACCGGTGTCGGCCCTGGACTCCTCGGTGCGCGCCGGGGTGCTCAACCTGCTCACCGGCCTCCAGGACGAACTGGGCCTGGGCTACCTGTTCATCTGCCACGACCTGGCGCTCGTCGGGCACGTCGCGCACCGCGCGGCGGTCATGCGCGCGGGGCGGCTGGTGGAGACCGGCCCCGCCCACCGGGTCTGCTCCGACCCCGCCGACCCCTACACCCGCGAACTGGTGGAGGCCGTCCCGGCCCGGCCCGGGGTCTCCGGGGACCGGTCGCTGCCGAGCGCCCCGTGAGCCCGGCACGGCAGCCCCGCGGGAACGGACACGGGAGCGGAAGCGGGCACGGGAAGAGCGGGGACAGGGACGGGATCGGGAACGTGAGCAGGGCCGGAACCGGGAGCGGGGCCGGGAGCGGGAACGTCCTGTCCCGGACCACCGCGCGCGGGGCCGCGGCGCTGCGCGGCGTGTGCGGCCTGCCCGCGCTGCCCCTGCTGCTGGTCGGCTCGCAGTTCGCGTTCAACGTCGGCTTCTTCGCGGTCCTGCCCTACCTCGCCGACCACCTCGGCGGCGCCCTGGGCCTGGCCGGGTGGCTGGTCGGCCTCGTGCTGGGCCTGCGCACCTTCAGCCAGCAGGGCCTGTTCGTGGTGGGCGGCACGCTCACCGACCGGTTCGGCGCGCGCCCGGTGGTGCTGGCGGGCTGCGCGCTGCGCGTGGCCGGGTTCTGCTGGCTCGGCTTCGCGCAGGGCACCGCTTCGGTCATCGCCTCGGTCCTGCTCATCGGTTTCGCCGCCGCGCTGTTCTCCCCGGCCGTGGAGACCGAGATCGTGCGCCAGGCCGTGCGGCACGAGCGGAGGACCGGTGAACCCCGCACACGGATGCTCGCCCTGTTCTCCGTCGCGGGGCAGGCGGGAACCCTCGTCGGACCGCCGCTGGGCGCCCTGCTGCTGCTCGGCGGCTTCCGCGCCGCCTGCCTGGCCGGGGCCGCTGTCTTCACCGCCGTGCTGGCCGGGCACCTGCGGCTGATGCCCCGCACCGCGCCGGGCGCGCCCGCGTCGGCCGACCGGGGAACGCCGCGCCTGCGGGAGGGGCTGCGGCTGCTGCTGGGCAACCGCCGGTTCCTGGCGCTGAGCCTGGCCTACAGCGGCTACCTGCTGGCCTACAACCAGCTCTACCTGGCCCTGCCAGCGGAGGTGGAGCGGGCGACCGGCTCCCAGACGGCGCTGGGCTGGCTGCTGGCGTGGGCGTCGCTGCTCTACATCGCCACGCAGGTGCCGATGCTGCGCTGGGCCTCCGCCCGTCTGACGCGGCGCGCGACGCTGGTGTGGGGGCTGGTGCTGATCTGCCTGGGCTTCGCCGGGGCCGCCGCGTCGATGCCGGTCGGCGCGCTGGGCGGGCTCGTGCCCTCCGCGGTGTTCGTCACCGCGCTGACCCTGGGCCAGGTGCTCATCGTGCCCACGGTGCGGGCCTGGATCCCCGACCTGGTGGAGGACCGCCACCTGGGCCTGTTCACGGGCGCGCTGTCCTCGCTGTCGGGGCTGGTGGTGCTCCTGGGCAGCGTGCCCGCGGGGGCGCTGCTGGACCTGGGCGGACCGCTGCCCTGGCTCCTGCTCGCCCTGGTGCCCCTCGCCGGAGCTGTGCTGGCGCCCGGCCGGGGCCGCCCCTGAACGGGGCACGGCCCCCGGTCCGCCGTGCCGACGGGCGCTCCGGACGAGGGCGCCCGTCGGCGCTGCCTCATGTCGCACACGGGTCCACGGGGGGTCGCCCCACGGACTTTCGCTGCACACCAGGGGAGGGTAAGCGCTTTCCATATTGAAGGCAAGGGCGGGGGGTGAGGGGCCGTCCTGGTGCGTATGGTGCGCGTGGTGCGCGTGGTGCGCGGCGCTCGGCGGTGCATGGTGTCCGGCCGGGTCCTGCGCCCAGTGGCATGCGGACTCGGCAGTGCGCGTCGCCCCCTTCCGGCGACCGTGTCGCCAGCGCCGCCGTGGGCGCCGAAAGCGCTGTTGGCAGCGAGAACACGCGTGGTGGCGGGCGCGTGGCGCGGAGCCGGGGGCGCGCGGCGGGCCCGTGGGGGGACGCGGCGGGCATGCGGCGGCGGACCTGTGCGGTGCCGGGTGCGGGCGGAGGGGGCGCCGATGCGGCGGGGTGGTCCACCAGGTGGTCCATGGATGTGAACCATTGACACCCATGTGAACACGGTGCTAAAAAATCACCATCATAGTCCTTGGATAGCGCTTACCATCCCACTTCGGGCCGTTTCTCCCCTGTGTTCCCACGCACACGTCCGTGGCCGCGTCCCCCCGTACGGCCGGACGCGGCCACCCCAGCCGAAGCCCCAGCCGTCACCGGCGCGAGCCGGAAGCCGAAGGGAAACACCACCATGCGCGTACCCCCGGGCCGAGTGCGCCGACACGGCCGCCGCGGCACCGCCCTGTCCGCGACCGCCGCGGCCGCGGCGACGGTCCTGCTCGCCTCCGCCTGCTCGGGCTCCGACGACGGCACCGTCGAGCTGCGCTTCTCCTGGTGGGGCTCCAACGAGCGCCAGGCCACCATGCTCCAGGTCATCGAGAACTTCGAGGCGGACAACCCCGACATCCGGATCACGGCGGAGACCACCGACTGGTCCGCCTACTGGGACCGCCTGGCCACCACCACCGCGGCCAACGACTCCCCGGACGTCCTCATGCAGGAGGAGCGCTACCTGCGCGAGTACGCCGACCGCGGCGCCCTGCTCGACCTGGGAGAGGCCGAGGGCCTGGACCTGTCGCTCATCGACCCGCTGGTCGCCGAGAGCGGCCAGCTGGACGGGCGGACCTTCGGCGCGGCCAGCGGCGTCAACGCCTACTCCGTCCACGCCGACCCCGAGGCCTTCGCCGCCGCCGGGGTGGAGATGCCCGACGACGACACCTGGACCTGGGCGGACTACGTCGAGATCGCCGGGCAGATCAGCGAGGGCAGCGGCGGTGAGTTCGCCGGCGCCCAGAGCATGAGCTACAACGAGGCCGGTTTCCAGGTCTTCGCCCGCCAGCACGGTGAGGCGCTCTACAACGAGGACGGCGGCCTCGGCTTCTCCCAGGAGACCCTGGAGGCCTGGTACGAGATCACCCAGGACCTGCTGGAGAACGGCGGCCAGCCCAGCGCGGCCCGGAGCGTGGAGATCCAGGCGGGCGGCATCGACCAGTCGGTCGTGGCCACCGGAGAGGGCGCCATGGCGCACTTCTGGAGCAACCAGCTCGGCAACGTGGTCGAGGCCTCCGGGCGCGAGATCCAGCTCCTGCGCTACCCCGGGGAGACCGAGTTCGACCGGACCGGCCTGTTCTTCAAGCCGGCCATGTTCTACTCGATCTCCGCGGGTTCCGAGCACCCGGAGGAGGCGGCCCGCTTCGTCGACTACATGCTCAACGACCCGGCGGCGTCCGAGCTGCTCCTGGCCGACCTGGGCCTGCCCGCCAACACCGAGGTCCGCGAGTCCATCCTCGACGACCTGCCCGAGTCCGACGCCCGGATGGCCGAGTTCATGGGCGAGATCGAGGGCACGATCGTGGACGGCAACCCGCCCGCGCCGATCGGCGCCGGTCAGGTCGTGGACATCAGCAGCCGCGTCAGCGACGGGCTCGCCTTCGGCGACCTCACCCCGGCCGAGGCCGCCGAGCAGTTCATGACCGAGGTCGAGGCGGCCATCGAGACCTCCTGAGCCGTTCGGCGGGGCCTCCGGCGCGGGCGGGCGCCGCGCCGGAGGCCGCCCGAGGCGCTCACGGGTCCACCGCCCGCGCCCGCGCGCACGAACACGGTCGCGGGCGCGGCTCCGCCACGGCGGAGGCCCGTCATCGCCGTACACGCACGCACACGCACACACACGCACGCACACGTGCACGGCCGCACACGAGCACGAGAAAAGGACTTTCAATGACCCCGCACGCCGGAGCGGCCACGCAGGACCGCATCACCAGCGTCACGATCTCCTCGGTCACCCTTCCCCTGGACACGCCCATCAGCGACGCCAAGGTCCTCACCGGGCGCCAGCGGCCGATGACCGAGGTCGCGATGCTCTTCGCCGAGATCACGACCGAGGCCGGTCACGAGGGCCTCGGGTTCGGCTACTCCAAGCGCGCGGGCGGCCCTGGGCAGTTCGCCCACGCCCGGGAGGTGGCCTCCGTCCTGCTGGGGGAGGACCCCAGCGACACGGGCAAGATCTGGGACAAGCTCGTCTGGGCGGGCGCCTCGGTGGGCCGCAGCGGGCTGGCCACCCAGGCGATCGCGCCCTTCGACATCGCCCTGTGGGACCTCAAGGCCAAGCGGGCGGGCCTGCCGCTGGCCAAGCTCCTCGGCAGCTACCGCGACTCGGTGCGCTGCTACAACACCTCGGGCGGCTTCCTCCACGCCCCCGTCGAGGAGGTCATGGAGAGGTCGGCCGCGGCGGTGGCCGACGGCATCGGCGGCATCAAGCTCAAGGTCGGCCACCCCGACAGCGCCACGGACCTGGCCCGGGTCGCGGCGGTGCGCGAACACCTGGGCGACGGCGTGCCGCTGATGGTGGACGCCAACCAGCAGTGGTCGCGCGCCGACGCCCAGCGCATGTGCCGGGCCTTCGAGGAGTTCGGGCTGGTCTGGATCGAGGAGCCGCTGGACGCCTACGACTTCGAGGGCCACGGACGCCTGGCCGCGACGTTCGACACCCCCATCGCCACCGGGGAGATGCTCACCAGCGTCGCCGAGCACGCCGAGCTGATCCGGCACGGGGGCGCGGACATCATCCAGCCCGACGCGCCCCGGATCGGCGGCATCACGCAGTTCCTCCAGGTCATGGCGATGGCCGACCGGCGCCACCTCCAGCTGGCCCCGCACTTCGCGATGGAGGTCCACATCCACCTGGCCGCCGCCTACCGGCACGAGCCGTGGGTGGAGCACTTCGAGTGGCTCGACCCCCTCTTCAACGAGCACCTGGAGATCTCGGGCGGGCGCATGCACCTCTCCGACCGGCCCGGCCTGGGGGTGACCCCGAGCGACCAGGCGCGCGCGTGGACTGTCGACACCCACCGGGTCAAGTCCTGACCGCGGCGGTGTCCGGGCCGGGGGAGGCCCCGGCCCGCGAGTGCCGGTCCGGGACACGGCGGCGTCCGTGCCGGAACCCGCGCGGGTGACCCGGTTCCGATCCCGCCGCACGGCGGAGCCGGGCGCGGAGCCGCCGGGGTCGAGGGCGGTGGGGAACGCGGGCCCCGTGGGCCCGGCTCAGGAGTTCCCGCTCCGGACGACCTCCTCCAGCAGCCGCACGGCCCTGCCCGCGCCGTCCTCGGCGCGCACTCGTTCGCCCAGGACGCGCGCCCGTTCCGCGAGGGCTGGATCGCCGACCGCGCCGACCAGGGCCGAGGCCAGGGAGTCCGCGGTCAGGCGCTGGCCCCGCAACGGGGCGACGGCGGCCCCGGCCTCGTGGGCCCGTTGCGCCCAGAACGGCTGGTCGCCCCAGAAGGGGAACCCGACCTGCGGTCTGCCCGAGGCGAGTGCGGCGCCGGTGGTCCCGGCGCCGCCGTGGTGCACGACCGCCGCGCACCGGGGGAACAGCCGCTCGTGCGGGGCACCGTCGATGACCAGCACGTCGCCGCCACCGGTCTCGGCGGTGATGCCGCCCCGGCCCGAGGCGACGACCGCGCGCACCCCCGCGCGGCGCACGGCCTCGCCCACCACGCGCCCGGTGGCCGCGGGGTCGGCGGTGGGCAGGCTGCTGAACCCGACGAACACCGGCGGCCTCCCGGCGTTCAGGAACGCCTCCAGCTCCGGGGAGGGCCGCCACTCCGTGTCCGGCGGCGGGAACCAGAAGCCGGTGGTGCTCACCCGGGGCGGATAGTGCGCCTGTGGCGGGAGCAGATGGCGGCTGAACGCCTGGAGCACCGTGGACGGGCTGCCGTCCGCCTGGCGCAGCGGGTCGTGGCGCCCGGCTCTCCGGGGCAGGCCCAGTGCGTCCCGGAACTCCTCGGCCACCGTCCGCTGTCCGCGCAGGGCGAGGGCGGCCAGCCGGTAGGTCAGCGGATTGAGGGCCGCGGGCATCCACCCCGGCCAGGGCACGCCGGGGGCGGGGAAGGCGCGGGTGGGCACCCAGGAGGGCTGTAGGGCCACCGTGACGGAGGGCGCGCCCAGGCGCTCGGCGAGGTGCCCTCCCGGCATGCCGGGGATGTGCACGACCACGTCCGCGTCCTCGTCGGCGAGCGCGGCCATGTCGTCGTGGACCCTGCGCATGAGCGGGGTGATCCTGCGCAGGAGGGCGGCGGCGTGCACGGCGCCGCGCGGCCCCCGTAGTCCGGTGTCCATCACACCGTCCAGCTCGGGATCGCCCATGAGGCTGTTGGGGCCGTCGTCCACCGGGTGGTAGGCGACACCGTGCGCGGCGGCCAGCGCGGCGGCCGAGGCGGGGCCCGCGACCACAGCGGTGTGTCCGGCCGAGTCCAGGGCCCTGGCCAGGGCCAGGAAGGGCTGGACGTCTCCGCGGGTGCCGTGGGTGAGCAGGAGTGCGTGCACGCCGGTCATTCCTTCCGGGGGGTGAGACCCCGCGCGACGATGTCGATCAGCAGATCGAGGGTCTGGTGGTAGTGCTCCGGCGCGGCCAGTCGGTCGGCGTTCACCGGGAGGAGCAGGACGGCCTGGAGGACGCCGACGATGGCGGCCGGATGGGCGTCCACCAGTTCGCCCGTCCCGCGCCGGGCGTCCACGAACGCGCCCAGCGCGGCGGCGGGGTTGTCGGGGGAGGAGGCGCCACGGGACGTAGCCACCCTGCGCGCGACCGCGTCCATCTCCTCGGGGTGTGTCACGAGCCGCCCGTACAGGGGGTTGTCGGCCAACTCGTCCAGGCTGGCGCGCAGGAACCGCCGCAGCCCTTCCCGGGTGTCGTCCGTGCTGGTCAGGGCATCGTCGATGACGCGCTTCCTGACCTCGGCCATCTGGCGCAGCATCAGCTCCAGGTAGAGGGCCTCCTTGGAGTCGAAGAAGGCGTAGAAGCTGCTCTTGGCGATACCGGCGGGCGCGACCAACTCCTCCAGGGAGGTCTTGCGCAGCCCCCGGGTGGTGAACAGGGCGCGTCCGGACTCCAGCAGCAGGTTGGTGATGCGTTCCTTCTCCCGTGCGGAGAACGCGGGTGGCACGGTGGTTCCTCCCTCGGTCGGCGGTGTCCGCCTGCGGTGCCGTCGGTCAGTGGTTCCGGTCAGGGCGCGGCGACCGGTGCGTGTCCGTCCCGTTTCCCGTGCCGGCGGCCGGTCGGGGACAGGGGGAGCGAACGCCAGCGTGCCACCGCGACCACGACCGCGGTGACCACCGCCATGGCCAGGCCCAGGGGCGACACGGTGGCCAGCCCGTCCGAGCCGGAGTTGGCGACGGTCCAGGCGATCTTGACGGCCAGGCCTCCGTTGACGACGACCAGGCCCCAGCCCAGGGAGCGGTACCAGAACGCCGCGCACAGCGAGCCGAGCAGCGCGGGCACCAGCGGCAGGGTGGCCCAGGTGATCCAGGTGGGGTCCGTGAACAGTTCCCGCTCCATCTCCAGGACCCCGGCCATGGCCGGGTCGATCTCCTCGGGAGCGGGGAACCAGAAGAAGCTGGAGAGCATGGCCGCGATGGTCAGGGCCAGCGGCACGGGCCTGCGCGTCCAGCAGAAGTAGGCGATGGGCAGGAAGAACAGCGGTCGGACGTACCAGCTCAGCGGGTTGAGGTGGCGCGGCCACGCCCAGGTGAGGAAATCGGTGAGCAGGTCCATGGGGGTTCCGTTCGGCGGGTGCTTGAAATCATAAGAACACTTTGGATATTTGTTTTCAAGGGGGCGGGAGCGGGTTCCGCCGCCTGGGCGAGGGCCGACGACGGCCTGTGAACCGCCTCCGAACGGTGACGCGGGCGCGGACGTCCCCGTACCGGTGTCGGGGAGGCCCCGGACCGGACGACCGGCCCGCGGACCCAGGCCCGCACCACCGGCCCGCGTCCGCCGGTCCGGTGGTGCGGGGGCCGGGAACGGTCCGGCCGCCGCCGAAGCGGCGGCGGAACTCGGGGCCGGCACCGCATCCCGGGCGTGCGGGTGACACGGGCCGGGGAGCAAGGTAGAACAGCACGAGCGCCCCGAGAGCACCGGAGCCCGCCCGGCCGAGGACCCCGACGCCGCGGAACCCGGCGCGTCGTCCACAGCTCCGCCGCACACCACCGCGGGGGAGCGGGGCCGGTACCGACGAACGAGGAGCACGATCCTTGACCGACAACCCGTTCCTGTCCCCGAGCGAGCTTCCCTACCGGCTCCCCGACTTCGCGGCCATCCGCGAGGAGCACTTCCTGCCCGCGTTCGACAAGGGCGTGGCCGAGCACCTCGCCGAGGTGGACGCGATCGTCCGCGACCCGCGGCCCCCGACCTTCGACAACACCATTGCGGCACTGGAGCGCTCCGGCGCGCTCCTGGCCAGGGTGGAGACGGTCCTGCACACCCTGGCCGGTTCCGACGCCACCGACGGCATCGAGGAGATCGAGCGGGAGATCGCCCCGAGGGCCGCCCAGCACCGGGACGCCGTCTCGCTCAACCGTGAGCTGTGGGAGCGCGTGCGGCAGGTCACCGCCTCCGACCCGCAGGAGGCCTGGCTGCTGGAGCGGTACCGCCTCGACTTCGTCAAGGCGGGCGCCGACCTGGACGACGACCAGCAGGCCCGGCTGCGCGAGCTCAACGCCGAACTCGCCGGATTGAGCACCGAGTTCTCCCGCAACGTGGTCCGTGCCACCCGCGAGGCCTCCCTCGTCACCGGCGACGTCTCCGACCTCGACGGCCTGGACGAGGCCCACATCAGCGCGATCGAGCGGGACGGGGAGTACGTCCTGCCCCTGCTCAACACCACCGTGCAGCCCGCGCTGGCCCAGCTCACCGACCGCGCCACCCGCGAGCGGCTCTACACCCTGAGCGCCGAGCGCGCCCCCGAGAACCTCGACATCGCCGCGCGCATGGCCGTCCTGCGCGCCGAGCGGGCCGCGCTGCTCGGCTACCCCGACCACGCGGCCTACACGGTCGCGGACCAGACCGCCAAGACCGTCGACGCGGTCGAGGAGCGGCTCGGCCAGCTCGTCGGACCCGCCCGGCGCAACGTCGAGAAGGAGGCCAGGGCCCTGGCCGAGCACGCCGGGCACGACATCGAGCCCTGGGACTGGCCCTTCTACGC
Source organism: Nocardiopsis akebiae (assembly GCF_018316795.1). Lineage (NCBI taxonomy): Bacteria > Bacillati > Actinomycetota > Actinomycetes > Streptosporangiales > Nocardiopsidaceae > Nocardiopsis > Nocardiopsis akebiae. The sequence goes on along the minus strand of NZ_CP074132.1, from coordinate 4,749,604 downwards.
CGAGCGGGTGCGCAGGGAGCGCTACGACTTCGACGACAGCGTCCTGCGCCCCTACTTCGAACTCGGCAGGGTGGTCCGGGACGGCGTCTTCCACGCCGCGACGCTGCTGTACGGCGTCACCTTCACGGAGCGGCCCGACCTGCGCGGCTACCACGAGGACGTGCGGGTGTGGGAGGTGTTCGACCGGGACGGCTCGCCCCTGGGGCTGTTCCTGCTGGACCCCTACGCCAGACCGACCAAGCGCGGCGGCGCGTGGATGCACAACCTGGTCGACCAGTCCTTCCTGCTGGACGAGCGGCCGGTGGTGGTGAACAACCTCAACATCACCAAACCCGCCTCGGGCCCCACCCTGCTCACCTTCGACGAGGTCGAGACGGCCTTCCACGAGTTCGGCCACGCCCTGCACGGGCTGCTGTCGGCCGTGCGGTTCCCGCGCGTGCAGGGAACGAGCGTGCCGCGCGACTTCGTGGAGTTCCCCTCCCAGGTCAACGAGATGTGGGCGACCTGGCCGGAGGTCCTGGCCCACTACGCCCGCCACCACGAGACCGGTGAGCCGGTGCCGGCCGAACTCGTGGAGCGCCTGACGGCCGCCCGCCAGTTCAACCAGGGCTTCGCGACCTTCGAGTACCTGGCCGCCGCGCTCCTGGACTGGTCCTGGCACCGCCTGGCCCCGGGCGAGGCCGTGGAGGACCCGGCCTCCTTCGAGGAGCGCGCCCTGGAGGCCGCGGGGGTCCTGCACCCCTTGGTCCGCCCGCGCTACCGGTCGGCGTACTTCATGCACGTGTTCGCCAACGGCTACAGCGCGGGCTACTACTCCTACGTGTGGAGCGAGGTCCTGGACGCCGAGAGCGTGGAGTGGTTCACCGAGAACGGCGGCCTCACCCGGGAGGGCGGCGACCGCTTCCGGGAGAGGGTGCTGGCGGTGGGCGGCGGTGTGGACCCCATGGAGGCGGTGCGCGGCTTCCTGGGCCGCGAGCCCCGGATGGAGCCACTGCTGGTCCGCCGCGGGCTGGTCTGACCCGATAGCCGGGCACACCGGGAGGCGGTGTGCCCGGCCCCGCCGGGGCCGCCCGCCCGGGAGGGGGCGCGCCCGTCTGCGAGCCCTACCCCTCGGCCTCCTCCCTGAGCAGTTCCGCGTAGGCCTCGGCGTCGAGCAGCCCGTCCACGGCCCCCGGGTCCGCGGGCCGGGCCCGGTAGAGCCAGCAGTCGTAGGGTTCGTCGTTGACCTGCTCGGGCTCCTCAGCGAGTTCGTCGTTGACCTCGACCACCTCGCATCCGAACGGCGCGTAGAACTCCGACACGGCCTTGACCGACTCCACCGTGCCCACCGCCTCCTCGGCGTCGAAGCGGTCCCCGACATCGGGCAGCTCCAGGAAGACCACGTCGCCAAGCTGCCGTTGGGCGAAGTCGGTCAGTCCGACGGCGACCGTGTCGCCGGACTCCCGGCGGACCCATTCGTGGGACGTGGTGTAGAGCAGGTCGCCCGGAATGCTGGCCATGGCAGAACCCTTCGTGTCTTCGCGTGTCCGAAGCGCGATCGCCGCTGGTGGGCGACCGGCAAGCCCAGTGTGCTGGACCGGCGGGCGCGCGGGGGCGCCTTTGGCGCAACCGGGGCGGGGGAGCCGGCCCGACGGCTTCCGCCGCACGCCGCGCGCGCGGCGCGGGTGAATCCCAGTGCCCGGTTCGTCCGGTTCCGCTGGCCTCGGCCGTGCGCGTTCGGGAGGGGCGGCCGCCCGCGGTCGGCCTACTCGGCGGTAACATAGTTGCCGTTCACACCGAACGCACGGGAAGGCGTCAGTTGAGCGAGGAACTGTCCGTCCGCCTCGACGGCCATGTCGCCGTCCTGGAGATCCACCGGCCGCCCAACAACCACTTCGACCACGCCCTCCTCGAGGAGCTGGCGGACACCGCCGAGGAACTGGTCGCCACCGGTGACCGCCGCGCCCTCGTGCTGTGCTCGGAGGGCAAGAACTTCTGCGCCGGGGTGGACTTCGCGGCGGGCGGGGTCGGCGACGCCCCGGTCCGGACCCTCAGCGCCATCTACGGTGAGGCGCTGCGCCTGTTCGCCCTGCCGGTGCCCGTGGTGGCCGCCGTCCAGGGCGCGGCCGTGGGCGGCGGCCTGGGCCTGGCCTGCGCGGCGGACTTCCGGGTGGCCGCGCCCTCCACCCGCTTCCACGCCAACTTCGGACTCCTGGGCCTGCACCAGGGCTTCGGGCTGAGCGTGTCCCTGCCCGCGATCGTCGGCCGCCAGAAGGCCGCCGACATGTTCTACACCGCCCGCCGGGTGACCGGCACCGAGGCCCACGCCACCGGCCTGGCCGACCTGCTGGTGGACGAGGCCGCCCTGCGGTCGGCGGCCGTGGACCACGCCCACCGCATCGCCGCCTCCGCCCCGCTGACCGTGCGCTCGATGAAGGCCACGCTCCGCGCCGACCTGCTCGCCGCGCTGCCCGCCGCCCTGGACCGGGAGGTCGTGGAGCAGAACAAGCAGCTGGGCACCAAGGACCACGGGGCCGGGGTCAGCGCCTCCCTCGCCCGGGTCAGGCCCGCCTTCACCGGCGAGTAGCCGCGGCGGCCCCTGTCCCGCCGGAGAGCGGCGGCGGTCCCGGCCCCGTGCTCCGGATTCCCGGCCTCGCGGCGGCTTCCGGTCACTACACTGGGCTGACTCGGATCAGCTTGCGGACAGGGAGTCGCGATGGGCGCACCCGATGTGACGGCGTCCACCCAGTGGTGGCAGGGGCTCAACGCGGCCAAGGCCGCCTCCACCCCCGCCGACCGGGTCCGGGCCCTGGTCAGGGAGCACCAGCGCTGGTACCCCAGGGCCGACGTGGCGCTGCTGAGCCGGGCCTACGCCGTGGCCGAGCACCTGCACAAGGAGCAGAGGCGCAAGAGCGGTGAGCCGTTCATCATCCACCCGGTCGCCGTGGCCACCATCCTCGCCGAGATGGGCCTGGACACCGCGACACTGGTCGCCGCCCTCCTGCACGACACGGTGGAGGACACCCCGTTCAGTCTGGCCCACCTCGCGGCGGAGTTCGGCACCGAGGTCGGCGTCATGGTGGACGGCGTCACCAAGGTGGACCGGTCCATGTACGGCAGCGCGGCGGCGGGGGAGACCTTCCGCAAGATGGTGGTGGCCGCCCGCGACGACCTGCGCGTGCTGCTGATCAAGCTCGCCGACCGGCTCCACAACCTGCGCACCCTCCAGTTCCAGCCCCCGCACAAGCGCGTCAAGATCGCCCAGGGCACCCGGGAGCTCCTCATCCCCCTCGCCGAGCGGCTGGGCGTGTACCGGCTCAAGCGCGACCTGGAGGACCTGTGCTTCGAGTACCTGGAGGGTGAGGACTTCGAGCGGGTCAGCACCCGGGTGGCCCGGGTCCGCGAGAACTCCGCCCACGAGGTCGACGCGCTGCGCGTCTCCCTGCGCGACGGCCTGGCCTCCTTCCGGGTCAAGGCGCGGGTGGAGGTGCGACCGCGCCACCCGTACTCGGTGTTCACCTCCGGAACCGGTCTGACCGGGGACCCCGACCCGCTGGACACCGTCCGGTACGTGGTCGTGGTCAAGGGCGACGAGCGCAACGCCTACCTGGCCCTGGGCGCGGTCCACGGCAGATGGAAGCCCTATCCGGCCAAGTTCCGCGACTTCATCGCCACCCCCCGGTACAACCTGTACCGGGCGCTGCACACCACCGTCCTCACCGAGTCCGGCCGCCGCGTGCAGATCATCATCTGCGACTCCCACGCCCAGCAGGTCTCCGAGTACGGCATCATCGCCGACATCCGCCAGGCCACCGGCAGGGACGGCCGCCTGACCACCGAGCGCACCACCGACCCGGAGTGGCTGACCAGGCTGCTGGGCTGGCAGGAGCAGGCCTCGGCCGAGGAGCTCCTGGAGGGCGTGCGCACGGACCTGGCCGACAGCATCACCGTGCTCACCGGGCAGGGCCAGGTCCTCACCCTCCCCGAAGGGGCCACGCCGGTCGACGTGGCCTACGCGCTCGGCGCCGACACCGGCGACCGCTACTCGGCGGCGGCCATCGACGGCCGCCTGGTCAGCCCCGCGACCCGGGTCCGCGAGGGGGACACCGTGCACATCATCACCAAGTCCGTGCCCGCACCCGACCGGGGGTGGCTGGAGTCGGTCAGGACCGGCAGGGCGCGGGTCGCGATCGCAGCCTGGCACCGCACGCGCGCCCACGAGGAGGCGGAGCACACCGGCCGGGAGCGGATGATCGCCCTGGTCGGGGCGGACCGGCTCATCGAGGCCGAGTCGTCGGGGGCGATGACCGGGGTGGCGCGCCGTTCGGGGTACCCGTCCCTGGAGGAGCTCTACGTGGCCCTGGGCTACGAGCAGGTCGGCTCCGAGGACGTGGCCGCCCTCCTTCCGGCGTCGGCCTGACGGCGGCCCGGGGCGGGCCGCCGCGGGCGGCGCCCGTGACAGGCCCCGCCCACGACGGCGTTCCCCGCGCCCGGGAGCGCAGGGGAAGAACGCTCCCGGCCCCGGCCCCGGCGAACCCGCCCGGCACCTTCGGCGCTTCCGCCGGGCCCCGGGGGCGGACCCGGAGCCGTGCGGTCTCCGGGCCCGCGGGGCTCTGCTCCGCCCCGGTTCAGGCTCCGCCGGCGGCGCGCGGGTGGCCGACCGCGTAGCCGTACTGCTCGGGCCAGTGCGACTCCGCGCCCAGCTCCTCCGCGGCGCGGTGGGCCCAGTAGGGCTCGCGCAGCAGCTGCCGTGCCAGGAACACCGCGTCGGCGCGGCCCGAGGCGACGATCTCCTCGGCCTGGGCGGGTTCGGTGATCGCCCCGACCGCGCCGGTGGGCAGGCCGGTGGCGCCGCGCACCCGCTCGGCGAAGGGCACCTGGTAGTTCGGGCCCACGGGGATGCGGGCGTCGGCTACCAGGCCGCCGGTGGACACGTCGAGCAGGTCAACGCCCCGGGCCTGGAGCTCCTTGGCGAGCAGGACGGTGTCCTCGCCCGTCCAGCCCTCGCGCTCGTCGGTCTCGTCCTCCGACAGCCAGTCGGTGGCCGAGGTGCGGAAGAACACCGGCAGGTGCTCGGGCCACACCTCGCGCACGGCCTCGACCACCTCCAGCGCGAAGCGCATCCGGTTCCCGGCGCTGCCGCCGTACTCGTCGGTGCGGTGGTTGGTCGCGGGCGACAGGAAGGAGTGCAGCAGGTAACCGTGCGCACCGTGCACCTCGACCACCTGGAACCCGGCGGCCAGCGCCCGCTCGGCCGAGGCCGCGAAGTCGCGGACCAGCTGCCGGATCCCGTCGGCGGTCAGCTCGGCCGGCGCGGCGTAGCCGGGGAAGGCCTCGGTGCCGGGGCCCACCGTCGGCCAGCCGCCCTCGGACTCGGGGACGGACCGTCCGCCCAGCCAGGGCTTGTCCGTCGAGGCCTTGCGCCCGGCGTGCGCGAGCTGGATGGCAGGGACCGCGCCGTGGGCGCCGATCGCGGCGGTCACGCGCGCGAAGGCCTCCTGCTGGCGGCTGTTCCACAGGCCGAGGTCCCAGGGGCTGATCCGCCCGTCGGGCCGCACGCCCGTGGCCTCGACCATGACCAGTCCGGTCCCGCCCGCGGCCCGGTCGGCCAGGTGCGCGAGGTGGAAGTCGGTCGGGGCGCCGGTGTCGGGCCCTTCGGATGCGGCCGAGTACATGCACATCGGGGACATCCACACGCGGTTGGGGATCTCCAGCGACCTCAGCTTCAAGGGGGTGAACAGCGTGCTCAAGGGGTGTCCTTCCGTCTGCGGCGGGTGGTCGGCTTCCATCGGGGAGCGGGTCCGGCGCACGGTGTCCGGACTCTAATACGATGGGTGTCGTACTACGGTAAGCAACGTACTACGAGGATTGTCAAACTACGACCCTCCTCGTACTTTGTGGTGGAAGTCGCACGGCGCACGGCAGCGGAGGTCATGGCATGCCCGGCAGGGAACGAAGGACAGGAGGCGGTCGCCGACTGGAGCACCCGTCCGCCGGGGAGATCCGGGTGGAGACGGTCATGCACGCCCTGGCCGACCCCGTGCGCCTGCGCATCGTGCGCGAACTGGCCCGGGGCCACGACGACATGGCCTGCATCGCCTTCGAACTGCCGGTGAGCAAGTCCACCTCCACCCACCACTTCCGCGTGCTGCGCGAGGCCGGCGTCATCCGCCAGTACTACGAGGGCACCTCGCGCATGAGCTGCCTGCGCAGGGAGGACCTCGGCGCGCGCATGCCCGGGCTCCTGGAGGCGGTCCTGCGGGCCGCCCGCATCGCCGAGGGCGACGCCGCCGCGAGCGGGCCCGACGAGGCAGGCCCCGACGGGGCCGCCGCCGAGAGGAGCCCCTCCGCTCCGGCGTCCTGAGGCCGGGCCGGAGGATCCGCCAAGAGCGGCCCCGGCCGGCGGACCGCGCGAGGAGGGCTCAGCCCGCGACGCGCCCCGCGCCCGCGGGGAGCCGAGGGCGGCCCGCGCCGCCGCGGCCGTCCTCGCGTCGGCGGCGACCAGGTCCGCGTTGAGCGCGGCCCCCGCCCGGGTCCCCGACGCCGCCGCGACCGGGACGTTCGCCATCACGTCGGCGACGTCGCCCGCGGCCCACACCCCCTCCACACCGGTGAACCCGCCCGCCTCCACGGCCAGCTGCGAGCCCATCCCGGTCGGGTGCTCCGTCAACGCCAGCCCCAGGTCGGCCAGGAAGTCCGCGCGGGCCGCGAACCGCGGCGCCACCGCCAGCGTCTGCACCGCGAACTCCCTGCCGGAGGCCAGGCGCACCCCCGCCAGCCGGTCCCGGTCGTCTACCTCAAGGCCGCGCACCTCGCCCTCGACCACCCCGACGCCCAGCGCGGCGAGCTGCTCCCACTGCTCGTCGTCCGGGTCGACGCCGGTGTGCAGGAACAGCGTCACCTCGGACGACAGCTGGCGGAACATCAGCGCCTGGTGGAACGACCCCGGCCCGGTCCCCAGCACCCCGACGGCCGTGTCCCGCGCCTCCCAGCCGTGGCAGTACACGCAGTGCACCACGTCCCGTCCCCACAACCGCGCGAGGCCGGGGACGTCGGGCAGCTCGTCCGCCAGCCCCGTGGTCAGCAGCAGCCGCCGGGCCACCGCGCGGCCCCCGTCCTCGGTGCCCACCACCAGGTTCCCGGCCTCCCGGCGCACGCCAGAGACGCGGCCGGACACGATCCGCCCGCCGTAGGAGGCGACCTCCTCCCGCCCCAGCCGGAGCAGTTCCAGCGGCGGGATCCCGTCCCGGGACAGCAGGCCGTGCGCCCCGGCGGCGGGCGCGTTGCGCGGTTCCCCGGCGTCGACGACCAGCACCGAACGGCGGACCCGGGCCAGTGTCAGCGCGGCCGACAGGCCCGCCGCGCCGCCCCCGACCACCACGACGTCCCACGCCCCACCGGATGCCCGTGCCAACTCGTTCTCGTTCATACCGCCACGATGCGGCCGCGGCGCCGCGTTGCCAAAGTCCTTTGCCGTTCCGGCAAAATCCGTGCGGGCGCGGACGCCGCGCGCCGCTCGGGCACCGGCCCGTCCTTCCCGCCGGTCGGCCAAGGGCCGGATGCCAAGGCGACCGGCTCTGGTGCGGTGTCCGGGAGTCCGATGGCGTCGTGGCGCGGCTCGTATGCCGGTCCACGGGCTCAGTCCTCCTCCGGAGTGAGCAGCCCGCGCCGGAAACCCTCCGCCACTGCCGCCGCCCGGTCGTTGACGCCGAGCTTGCCGTACACGTGCAGCACGTGGGTCTTGACCGTGGCCTCGCTGATGAACAGGCGCGCCGCGGTCTCGCGGTTCGTGGAGCCCCTGGCGATGAGGCGCAGGACCTCCAGTTCCCGGCCGCTCAGGGGCGTCGGGGGAGTCCGGACCCGTCCCAGCAGCCGGGCGGCCACGGCCGGGGAGAGCGCGGACTCCCCGCGCGCGGCCATCCGCACGGCGCGTATGAGTTCCTCGGGCAGCGCGTCCTTGAGCAGGTAACCGGTCGCTCCGGCTTCGACGGCCGGGCCCACGTCGCTGTCGGCGGCGTAGGTGGTCAGCACCAGGACACGGGAGGGCACTCCCTCATCGACCAGCTTCCTGATCGCGGCCACGCCGCCCGTTCCCGGCATGCGCAGATCCATGAGGACGACGTCGGGCTCCAGCATCCGGGCCAGCTCGACGGCCCTCGCGCCCTCGCACGCCTCGCCGACCACCTCGAACCCCGGCTCGCCGTTGAACAGACCGCGGATGCCGTCGCGGACCACGGGGTGGTCGTCGGCGATCAGCAGCCGGATGAGGCGATCACTCACGGGAAACCTCTCGTGCGAGGGCGGGGACGGACGCGCTGACCGCCGTCCCGGCGCCCGGTTCGGTCTCGATCTCCAGGATGCCCGCCACGCGGGCCAGGCGCTGCCGCATCGATGTCAGCCCGAAGCCTCCGTCCGCTACGAGCGGGACGGCCCCTGCGGCAGCACCACCGGCTCCGCCGGTGCCACCTGGGCCCCCAGCGCCGTCGGCGCCGCCCGAACCTTTTCGGCCGAGGACCACGGGATCGAAACCCTTCCCGTCGTCGCGCACGTCCAGGGTGACCCTGTCCTCCATGTAGGACAGGGTCACCCCCACCCGCCTCGCCCCGGCGTGCTTGGCGACGTTGGCCAACGCCTCCTGTCCGGCCCTCAGCAGAGCCGCCGCGGCCTCCGTGTGCAGCGGCCTGGCCGTGCCGGTGACCGTGAACTCGGCGTGCACCCCGTGCAGCGCCGACCACTCCGAGGTGACCTCGGCCAGCGCGCCGGACAGCGTCGCCTCCTCCAAGGGGGCCGGTCCCAGCGCGTGCACGGACCGCCGCGCCTCGGCCAGGCTCTCCCGGGCCAGCCGCGTGGCGTTGGAGACCCGCGCGCGCCACACCGAGGGATCCTTGTCGGCTTCCCGGGACCGCTCCGCGGCCTGGAGCTGGGCGATGACGCCCGCCAGCCCCTGGGCGAGGGTGTCGTGGATCTCCCGGGCCATACGCTGGCGTTCGTCGTGCACCCCGGCCTCGCGCGCCTGGACGAGCAGCTGGGCGTGCAGGCCCTCGTTCTCCCGGATGGTCCCCCGCAGCCGCTCCACCATCCGCTCGCGCTCGGTGCTGCGCTCCACCGTGATCTCGCCGAAGTGGCTGAACACGCTGACCACGACGACGATGGTGGCGGTGAACACGAGGTAGAGCAGCACCGAGTCCAGGGTCGGTTCGGGCGGTCCGCCCATGTAGGCCGTGATGGAGACGGTAGCGGTGGCGGTCACCCCGACGTAGCGCCACGCACCGCGCAGCAGGTGCCAGGAGTGAACGTAGCCGGTGAAGGCGAAGAAGCCCGCGAACCAGGTGCTGTGCGCGCTCAGCACCGCGATGAGCACCACCAGACAGGTGAGGTAGGCGGCCATGGCGACCGGGCGCGAGGCCCACTCGGGGAACAGGCCCGTCGCGGTCCACACCAGGGCCGCTGTGAACACGGCCAGGGCCAGGGTCTCCAGGCGTTCGCCCCGGTCCCCGCCCCCGGTGAGCAGCGCCAGGACCGTGGAGACGAACAGCAGGAGGTAGGGCACGGCCGCTGTGAGGCGGCGCACCCGCTCCTCGCGCAGGCCCAGAGGGCGCTCAGGGGGCGTCTGCATGGTCACTCCCAGCGGAAGAACCTGGTCGCGACGAGGCTGAGGACCACTGCGTACGCGGCCATCGCGGCCAGCAGCGGGGGCTGGAGGGCCGCCCCGCTCCAGATGTCGTGGAAGCTCTGCCTCACAGCGCCAAAGGGGGTGTACTCACCGATCCGGGCCACGATAGCGGGTAGCTGGTCCGCGGGTTGCATGAGCCCGCCCAGATAGGCCAGCGGGAAGTACAGCAGCACGCCCACACCGTTGGCCGAGCGCCCGTTCGGGGCGAGCGAGGCGATGAGCATGCCGACGGCGAACATGGCGGCCGTGCCCAGCAGGAAGACCGTCAGGAACGGCGTCACCCGTGGCATGCGGGCGCCGAGGACTCCCACCCCCACGCCGATCAGCAGTCCGGCCGTGGCCACGATGAGCGCGAACTGGAGGAGGAGCTGCACGGCGAGCATGTTCTCCGGCCGCACGGGCGTGGTGGAGAGCCTGCGCAGGATGCCCCGCTCCCGGTAGGTGGCCAGGGAGGTGGGCAGCATGTACAGGCCCACCAGCCCGATCGCGATCGTCAGCGCTGTCGGCACCAGGACGGTGTCGCCCTCGGAGATCGAACTGCCGAAGACCACGAGGATGAACAGGGGGATGAGCAGGGTGAAGACGGCTCCGGGCTCGCGTGTGAGCAGTTTGGTCTCGACGGTGGTGAGTTTGACGAGGGTGTTCATGGGCTGCGGCTTCCTCGGTGCGGTGCTGGATGGGAGCGGCGGAACAAGGGGGGTGTCCGGGGCTGGACGCCTGACTCAGGTGTGCAGGGAGCGGCCGGTCAGGGCGAGGAAGGCGTCGTCCAGGGTGTGCTTGTCGATGCGCAGGTCCGAGACGAGGACGTGCTCGCGGGCCAGAACGGCGGTGACGGCCGTGGCGAAGTCGCCCCTGCCCGTCACCAGGACCTGGTCGCCGGTGAGCGTCACGCCGGACACCCCCGGCAGCCCGCCCAACAGGTCGTCCGGTTCGACGCCGTCCCGGCTCATCAGACGGAAGCGCATCCGGTGATCGGCGCCGACAGCCTCGATCAGACCCGCCGGGCTGTCGAGCGCCACGACGCCGCCCCGGTCCAGGACCGCGACCCGGTCGCACAGCTCCTCCACCTCGTCCATGAAATGGCTGACCAGCACCACGGTCACGCCGTTGGCGCGGACCCGCTTGACCAGTTCCCACGTGGACCTGCGCGCCTGCGGGTCGAGTCCGCTGGTGAGCTCGTCCAGGAAGGCCACGCGAGGGTCGCCCACCAGAGCCAGGGCGATGAACAGCCGCTGCTTCTGGCCACCGGAGAGCTTGCCGAAGCGCGCGTTGCGCTTGTCGGCCAGGCCCCACTCCTCCAGCAGCTCCCGCCAGTCACGCGGTCTGCTGTAGAAGGAGGCGTACAGGTCCAGGGCCTCCCAGACCTTGATGTTCTCGGGGAGCTGGGTGTGCTGGAGCTGCACGCCGATGCGCTCGCGCAGCTCCCGGCCCTGCCGGAGCGGATCGAACCCGAGGACGCGGACCGTCCCGGAGTCGGGGCGGCGCAGGCCCTCCACGCACTCCACGGCGGTGGTCTTGCCCGCACCGTTGGGGCCGAGGATGCCGAAGACCTCACCCCTCTCCACGGAGAAGGACACGCGGTCCAGGACGGTGTGGGCGCCGTAGCTCTTGCTGAGGTCGGTGACGTCGATGACTGCCATGCCTCCAACCCTGGTCCGCGGGCGACCGCCTGGGATCGCCCGTGCGGCCACGGTCCGGCGCCGATGCTGCCGACCCCGGAGGTCAACCGAACGGTGGATGCCGTGGCGTCCTGGACTGCGGGCAGCGGCCCCCTGCCCCCGACCGCGCCCTCGCCGCGGCCGTGCTCCTCTTCCTCCGTGGGCTAGGGATCCGGGCCCGTCCGCGGCCTCGGCCGACCGTCCCGGTCCCGTCGCAGGACGGCCGCTCTCCCCGGCCGGGAGCCGGAGCCGACCGGGCCGCGGCCCCCGAGGCGCCCCCTCTTTGCCCTCCGGTGGTATTTCGCGCACACCAGCCGGGTAGCCGACGGGAGTCCGTCGCACCAGCACGCGAGTACACGGGAGAAACCCATGGCCGACCTCAACCCCATCGAACTGCAGAAGGCGCTCAAGGGAGCCGACTACCCCGCCAGCCGCGACGACCTGGTGTCGCTGGCGAAGGGCAACGGTGCGGGCGACGACCTGGTCCAGAAGCTCTCCAACGCCGGTACGAGCCGGTTCGACGGCCCCGACGACGTGCAGAAGGCCCTCTTCGGCAAGTAGCGGTTCCGCCGACCGGGGCCGCCGGGGAGCCGCCGACCCGCGCGGCCCCCGGCTCCCGCCGCTCAGGCGTGGGAGAGCGCGAAGGAGACCAGGAACCCGCAGACGGTGATGACGCCGATGGCCAGGTGGGTGTCCTCGAAGGCCTCCGGGATCATCGTGTCGGCGATCATCGCCAGGATCGCCCCGGCCGCCACGGCCGTCACCGTCGCCACCGCGAACGCGGGCAGCCCGCCCACCACGGCGTAGCCCACCATGGCCGAGGCCGTGCTGGCGGCGGCGATCGCCCCCCACACGCCGAAGACGTAACCCCTGCCGCGACCCGCCCGCCGCATGCCCGCCGAACTGGACAGCCCCTCGGGGATGTTGCTGATGAACACCGCGGCCACGGTCACCGCGCTGACCGCCCCGCCTTGGGCCAGGCCGACGCCGATGACCGCCGACTCCGGAACGCCGTCCAGCAGCGCCCCAAGCGCCAGCGCGAGGCCCGACCCGGCCTGCCGGCCCTCCGAAGGCTGCTCCTTGGGCCGACCGGACCGCTTGCGGTGCCGCGCCCCCCGCCTGGCCAGCGCGATGTTGCCCGCGGTGTAGGCGGCCGCGCCCGCGAGGGTGCCGACCACCGCCGGGAGCAGTCCGGCCTCCGCGTGCGCCTCGGCGATCAGCTCGAACGAGACCGCCGACAGCAGCACCCCGGCGCCGAAGGCCATCACCGAGGCGATCACCAGGCGCGGAATCCGCAGGGCGTACCCCAGCACCGCGCCCACCAGCAGCGCCGACCCGGCCAGCAGTCCCCAGGCGCCCGCCTCCACCACTCCCGCCATCGCCCGCCCCTCCCGTCGCCGGCGCACCGCCCGGCGGTGCGCCTCCCCCTACCGGTGGTAGCAGGAGGAGGCGCCGCGGGAGGCACGGCGCGCCGCGGATCCGGTCGCGCGAAAGGCCCCGCCGGGTGTTTCCGCGTGCGGGGGCGCGCCGTGTCCGAAGGCGCGCCCCCGCACGTCCGTGAACGCCCGCGGGCCGGGGGAAGGCGGCCCGCCGACGCCGGGGGAGCGGACGCGAAACTGTACCGGATGTAAGGTAAATTTCGGGCCATGGGCTCACATCAGACGCACGCGACGGCCATGACGGCGACACGCCGGTGGCTGCTGCTGGTGACCGTGGCGGCCGGACTGCTGCTCGTCACCGTTGACAACACGATCCTGTACACCGCCCTGCCGACCCTCACCGCTCAACTGGGGGCGACCGGCGCGCAGAGCCTGTGGATCATCAACGCCTACCCGGTCGTCATGGCCGGTCTGCTGCTGGGCAGCGGCACGCTGGGCGACCGGATCGGCCACGTGCGCATGTTCGTGGTCGGGCTGGTGGTCTTCGGCCTGGCCTCGCTGGTCGCCGCGTTCTCCCCCACGGCCTGGGTCCTCATCGCCTCGCGCGCGCTGCTGGCGGTGGGCGCGGCGGCGATGATGCCCGCCACCCTGGCGCTGATCAGGATCGCCTTCCCCATCGAACGCGAACGCAACATCGCCATCGCGGTCTGGGGCAGCGTCTCGGTGGTCGGCGGCGCGCTGGGGCCGATCGTGGGCGGGGTCCTGCTGGAGTTCTTCTGGTGGGGCTCGGTCTTCCTCCTCAACGTGCCCGTGGTCGTCGCGGCCCTGGTCGCGACCGCGCTGATCGCGCCGCCCAACGTCCCCGACCCCGGCAAGCACTGGGACCTGGTCTCCTCGCTCCAGGCCATGGCCGGGCTGGTCGCCTCGGTGCTGGCGATCAAGGAACTGGCGCACACGCCGCCGCGCTGGCCGCTCTTCGCCGCCGCCGTGGTCGTGGCCGTGGTGGCCTTCGTCCTGTTCACGCGCCGCCAGCGCCGCCTGGAGGACCCGTTGCTGGACTTCTCCGTCTTCCGCAACCCCGCCTTCACCTCCGGCGTGCTGGCCGCGGCGTTCTCGATGTTCGCCATCGGCGGCATCCAGCTCGTCACCACCCAGCGCTTCCAGCTGGTCGTGGGTTTCACACCGCTGGAGGCCGGGCTGCTGGTGGCCGCCGTGGCGGCGGGTTCGCTGCCGACCGCGCTGCTGGGCGGGGCGTTCCTGCACCGGACCGGCCTGCTGCCCCTGATCGCGGGAGGTCTCGCCGCGGGCGTGGCGGGTGTGGTCGTCTCGCTCCTGGGCTTCCAGACGGGCATCGGCTGGCTCGTCGCGGGGCTGCTGCTGACCGGCGCCGGACTGGGCGCGGCGATGTCGGTGGCCTCCACGGCGATCATCGGCAACGCGCCCGCCAGCCGCGCCGGGATGGCCTCCTCGGTGGAGGAGGTCTCCTACGAGTTCGGCAACCTGACCGCGGTGGCGCTGATGGGCAGCCTGGTCACCTTCGTCTACGCGGCCGCCGTCCAGCTGCCGCAGGGCGCCCCGGCCGCCGCCGGGAGGAGCCTGGCCGACGCCCTGGCCTCGGCCGGGGGCGACGGAGCGGTGGTCGCCGCGGCCCACGACGCCTTCGACACCGGCTACCTGGTGGTCATGGTCGTGGTCGCGGCGGTCCTGGCGTGCGGCGCGGCCCTCACCTGGCGGCTGCTGCGCCACCATGGTCCCGGCACGTCCTCGTCGGCGTACGCGGACCACTGACCCCGGGGGAGAGCATGCGCAAGAGCAACCGGACACAGATCCTGGACGCGGCCTTCCGCGTCGTCCAGCGCGACGGCGTCACGGCCCTGACCTACGAGTCGGTGGCGGCCGAGACCGGTCTGACCAAGGGAGGGCTGCTCTACCACTTCCCCTCGCGCGAGGCCCTGCTCCAGGCCCTGCACGAACACCTGGCCCAGGGGTGGGACGACCACCTGGCGGAGGCCGCCGGGAGGAGCGCGGACCGGGCCGCGCTCCGTGAGCGCCTGGCGGCCTACGCCCGGGTGGCCGCGCACAGCTCCACCCGCGCCGAGCTGCTGCTCCTGCTGGAGACCGCGAACGAACCGGCCACCCGCGCCCCGTGGGACGAGGTGATGAGGCGCTGGACGCCCGAGCCGTCCGCCGGTCCGCTGACGCCGGAGGAGATGGAGCTGTTCGTGCTGCGCCTGGCCGCGGACGGCCTGTGGCTGTACGAGTCGCTGTCCAGCGGTACGCTCCCGCCCTCGACGCGCCGCCAGGTCGCCGAGCACCTGGCCCGCGCCATCGCGCCCGAGCGGGACCTGTACGCGGAGCCGGAACGCGACGTGCCGGTGCCGGGCCCGGAGACTCCGCACGCCCCGGACGCGGACCCGGGACCGGACACCGGGACCCGCTGACCGGGGATCGAGATCTCCTGGCCGGGCGTGCGCTCCGTACCGGGGAGCGCACGCCGGTCCGCCGCCCCTCAGGTCCCTCCGCTCACCAGGGCCTCGCCCAGCGGCGTGCGAGCGTGCATCATCCGCGTGCCCTCCCGGCGGCCCTCCACCAGCCCCGACCGCCTCAGGATCGACAGGTGGTGCGAGGCGGTGGAGACCGCCACCGCGCAGTCCCCGGCCACCTCCGACGTGGACCGGGGCCCGTCCAGGGCCAGCAGGACGCGGGCGCGCCCCGACCCGAGCAGTTCCTCCAGGGCCTGCGCGGCGGCCGTGCCCTCACGCGTCCACGACGCCGACAGCGCGTGCACCGGGTAGAACAGCGTCGGCTGCACGGGCGGCTCGGTGAGCACCGAGCAGTGCGGCGCGCTCATCACGGAGGGCGTGAGCACCACGCCGCCGCCCTCGCAGGCCACGTCCTCGTCGTGCCCGCGCATCCCGACCTCGATCGCGTCCCGGTGCCAGCCCACGGACTCGTGCAGCGTGCCCACCATCGCCGCCACGCCGCCCGCGCCCATGCGCCGCACCCGCAGGTCGATGTCCGCGCCCAGCAGGCGCCGGATCTGCGGCCAGTGCGGGGCCAGAGCGGCCTCCCAGACCGCCGTCCAGGCCTCCGAGACCAGCGCGCGGGTGCGCTCGGGGTGGGCGAACATGTCCGCCACCAGCGCGTGGCGGCGCCCCCGCGAGCGCGCGAGCACCTTGGTCAGGTCGGCGCGGACGGCTTCGGGCGGCACGCGCCGCAGGCGCTCGGCCTCCTCCTCGGGGGTCATGTCCCAGGACGGGGCCGCCGTGAGGAAGTCGGGGAAGTAGCCCTCGTGGCCGATCACCGTGGCCAGGTACTCGAACGACCGCCTCGGCAGCGACCCCCGCACCGCGCGCAGCCAGCCCCACTGGAGCGGGTGGCTTGAGGGGTCGAGCAGGACCCGGACCGCGTGGCACAGTTCGTGGCCCGGTGAGACGCCGAACCGGATCGCCGAGACGTCGGCCGCCCCGATCCGGAAGCGGACCCTGTTTCGACGCACGTCGAAAGTGTAGAGCGCGGCGCGCCCGCCCGGCCATGGTGGAGCCACACCGAGACGGGCACAGTGAAGGGACACCGCGATGAGGTCCGCACCGCTCCACCACCATGAACCCGCCGCTCCGGACGGCGGGGCCGAGGCGTCCGACCGGTACGCCTTCGACGGTCCCCCGACGGCCCGCTGGTCCGTCGACGTCCGCCCCGTGACCGGGTTCGAGGAGTGAGCACCATGGAGAGCACGACACACGACCGGGTGGTCCCCGCCGACGAACTCCGGATGGGCGACTCGCGCACGCTGCGCTTCGAGGGCCGCCCCCACGGCTCGGGTATCTCGTTCTTCCTCGTGGACAACGCCCCCGGGCAGGGGCCCGGCCTGCACCGCCACCCCTACACCGAGACGTGGACCGTCCTGGAGGGCGAGGCCACGTTCGCCGTCGGCGACCGCCGGTTGGCCGCCGGGGCGGGCGACACCCTGGTCGTCCAGCCCGGGGTGTGGCACGGCTTCACCAACACCGGCACGGGACGGCTGCGCGTGATGTGCGTACACGCCTCCGACACCATGGTCCAGGAGTGGAAGGACTGACCCCGGCCGGACAGCGTGCGCCGCCGGGCTCCGGGCCCGGCGGCATATCCGGCATAAACGGACAAAAGTGAATCTACGCCGTAAAGGAGCTGCGTTCCAGGCGGAACCAGTGAACTGACGACGAGTTCACGAGGCCAGGTAGCGGCCCGCCCACCGTGCGAACGGCTCGCCGTGGCGGTCCCGCGCGCCCTCCAGCACGGCGGCGACCTCGGTGTCCGTGGGCAGACCGCGTCCGAAGTGCTCCTGGAGCCAGGCGCGGTACCGGGCGCGCCGGGGTCCGTCCTCGTCCTGGGGCTCCCCGCGCAGGTAGGGCGGGTAGCCGTGGTCGACGCCGATCTCGGAGTCCGCACCCAGGAGCAGGACCAGCCCGCGGGGGTTCTCGGCGACCACCGCCACGGCACCCTCGTCGCCGAGGACGACGACGGGCAGGTCGGCGGGGCCCTCGCGGTCGTCGTGGCGCCACAGGGCGTAGACGGAGCCCGAGCCGTTGGCCAGGGCGAAGGGGATGAGGCGGGACCGGAACGCCGGGTCCTGCGGCCAGCCGGTCAGCTGTTCCGGGTCGTCGTAGTCGAGCGTCTCGAAGCCGTCCGCGACGAAGTCACCCGCGGCCCGCTCCTCCAGTTCCCTGAGCAGGTTCAGTTCCGGTACGGGCGAGTAGGGGTCCACGGTTCCTCCTGGGCGGCGCGGTGCGCGGGTCCGAGGAACGTACCGCGCCGCCACGACACCCGGGCGGCCCGGCGGGGCGGACCGCCCGGGGTAGGGGCGTGCGGCCCTTCCCCCGCAGCGGACCCGGCGTGCGCGGACCCCGCTGGACCGCTGGGGCCACCGGAGAGCGGAACCCCTGGTCCCGCCGCGCACCGGACCGCGGAAACCCCTGCCCGCCGCGCCTACCGGGGCGCGGGACGGAACCCGGCGATGGGGTTCTCCAGGGTGCCGACCAGTTGCAGGCCCGCGGACGGGTCCTCCAGATCGACCATCTGGCGGTTGTCGCGCAGTTGCAGCCGGTTCAGGCACGAGAGGGCGAAGCGTTCCGCGAACAGGTCGTCGCGCGCGAAACGGTCGGCCAGGTGGGGCGCCGACGCCTGGTAGTCGGCGACGCACGCGGCCACGGTGCGCCAGAAACCGGTCTCGGACAGGACGCCCTCGCCGGCGAGGATGCCGTTGAGGAAGCGCAGGAAGCAGTCGAAGACGTCGGTGAACAGCGACAGCACCCGCATGTCCTCGGGCACCGCGCCCTGGACCCGCTCGACCCCGGCGGGCAGTTCGGCGTCGTCGTTCATCACCGCGATCTCCTCGGCGATGTCCTTGAGAAGGACCCGCTGGGGCACCCCGTCGCGCAGGACGAGGATGACGTTCTCCCCGTGCGGCATGAACACCAGGTCGTGGGCGTAGAAGCAGTGCAGCAGGGGGACGAGGTAGGCGTCGAGGTAGCGGCGCAGCCAGTCCGCGGGCTCCAGGCCCGACTCGGCGATGAGCTCGGCCGCGAGGGACCTCCCCCGGGCGTCGGTGTGCAATAGCGAGGCCATCGTGGCCAGGCGCTCGCCCGACCGCAGCCGCGTCACCGGGCTCTCCCGCCACAGCGCGGCGGTCATCTTCAGGTAGGGCGACTTCTCCGTCGAGGCCTGCGCGTAGTGGGTGGTGCGGTAGCCCACCGCGGCCAGTTCGCGCAGGACCTCCACGCGCGTGGCGCGCAGGACGGGGTCGTCGGCCACGACCGAGGCGACCCAGTCGTTGATGGCCGGGGTGGCCTCCATGTACTTGGCGGACAGCCCGCGCAGGAAGCCCATGTTCAGCACCGACAGCGCGGTCTTGACGTAGTGGCGTTCGGGGGCGGAGGTGTTGAAGAAGGTGCGGATGGACTGCTGGGCGCGGTACTCGTCGGGGCCGTGGCCCAGGCACACCAGGTCGCGGCGGGCGACGTCGGCGGCGAAGGTGACCGCCAGCCGGTTCCACCACTGCCACGGGTGGACCGGGATCAGGTGGTAGTCGCCGGGGGCCAGACCCATGTCGGTCAGCCGCGCGTCGAAGACGGCCAGGGCCTGGGCGCCGAGTTCGCCGCGCAGCAGTTCCTCGCGGTCCAGGTCGGCCGAGCAGCTGAACGTCGTGCGCTCGCGCCGGGCGGCGACCCACACCAGCCGCACGGGGGCGGCGGCCTCGGGGGCGTAGGCGCGGTACTCCGCGGCGTCGAAGCCCAGGCGTCCGTTGTTGGCGACGAAGCAGGGGTGGCCCTCGGTCATCCCCGCCTCGATCTCCTGGAACCCGGCGCGCGCCAGTTCGGCGGCGCTCGGCTGCGCGGCCGACATGCGGTAGGCGCTGCTGGCCAGGGTGCTGGTGATCTCCTCCAGGTAGACGGGCAGGACGTCCTCGTCGAGGGCGAGCGTCTTGCGCAGGTCCAGGACCAGGTCGAGGGCGTCCAGGGGCAGGCGTGCGCCGTCGCGCCGCAGGTCGCGGCGGACGATGCTGTCGGCCTCGATCCGCCAGTGGTCCAGGGCCATGACGCGGGCCGCGAACCGGTACTCGACGCCGCCGTCGTCGCTGGTGACCGAGAAGAGGCCGTCGGGGCCGGGTTCGGGGCTGAGCAGCCGTTCGTGGGCGAACTCGGCCAGGGCCTTGCGCACGAGCAGCCGGTTGGCGCGCTCCCAGGTCCTGGGGGCCAGGTGGCCGACCGCGTCGCGGGGGTCCTGGAGCAGGGGCCCGCGGGCGTCGGGTCGGGTGGCGGGCGTGGTCATCGGCCGATGCCTCCTGTGGTCGGGGCCGCGGGAACGGCGGCGCGGAACTGGTCGCGGGTGCAGGTGCTCAGGTGGGCGTCCTTGTCCTTGAGGGTCACGGTGGTGAGGACCCGGAAGCCCATGGCGGCGTTGAGCGCGTGGACTGCGGTGTTGCGCACGTCCGGTTCGACGACGACGCGTCGGGCGGCGGAGTCGGAGAGGAGCAGTTCCATGACGGTGGTGATCACGGCGCGGGTGAAGCCGTGTACGGGAGTGTCGGTGGGCGCCACCAGGAAGTGCATGCCGGTGTCGCCGGGGAGTACGGGGTAGTGGGCGGCGAGTTCGCTGTGGCCGGGGTCGTAGCGCTCGACCAGGAACCGGGGGGTGCCGCGCCACTCCCCGACGTAGGCGTGTTCGTGCGGGGAGGCGGCCATGGCGCGGTAGTCGCGGGCGACGTCCTCCTCGGTGGCCTCGGACATGAGCCAGAAGCGGGACTTGGGGTGGGTGAGCCAGCGGTGCAGGAGGGGGACGTCGTCGTCGGGGTCCACGGGCCGGACGCGGAACTCGCCGAGTTCGGGGTCGGTGCGGGTGAAGACGGTTGCGGCGGCCTGGTCGGGCGCGGTCGGTGCCGGTGTCTGGTCCCTCATCGGCGCGCCGCCTTCCGGGTCGGGCCGGAGGCCGGGAGGGCCGTCTCCACCGTGTCTTCCTGGTTCGGGCCTTCGTGGTGAGGGTCTCGCCCGGTCGGGCCGCTCCCGTCCCGGGCGTCGGCGTCCGGCGCGCCCTGCCCGGGTGCGCCGAACTCCTGGAAGGCGATCGAGCGCTCGACGGCGTAGGGTTCGCGGCCCAGCATCGCGCGCAGGATGCAGGAGTTGCGGTAGGCGCCCATGCCCAGGTCGGGGGCGACGAAGCCGTGCGTGTGCAGTTCGGCGTTCTGCACGAAGACGGCGCCGCGGGCGAACCGCGGTCCGCGGCCGTCGTCGGGGGAGCCGTCCGCGCCGGGCGCGTCCTGCCCGGCGGGCGGCGCGTCGCGGTCGACGCGGTAGTCGCGGCGCACCGCGAAGCGCCCGGAGCCGTCCCAGGCCAGGCGGTCGGTGATGGGTTCCAGGAAGTCCGGCATCCGGTACTGGTAGCCGGTGGCGAGGACCAGTCCCTCGGTGTCGAGGGCGAAGTCGCGTCCCTGGTCGGTGTTGCGCAGGTCCAGGGTGTAGGCGCCGTTCGCCGCGTCGTGGCGGGCGCCGGTGACCTCGGTGCCGGTCATCAGGCGTACGGGCGGCGGGCCCAGGCGGCTCTTGACGTAGAGCAGGTCGTAGATGGCGTTGATGAGGTCGGAGTCGATCCCCTTGTACAGGTTCTTCTGCGAGGCCACGAGGCGGTCGCGGGTGGGGGCCGGGAGCGCGTGGAAGTGGTCGGCGTACTCGGGGGAGGTCATCTCCAGGGTGAGCTTGGTGTACTCCAGCGGGAAGAAGCGCGGGGAGCGGGTGACCCAGTTGAGCTGGTAGCCGTGTCCGTCCAAGTCCTGGAGCAGGTCGTGGAAGATCTCCGCGGCGCTCTGCCCGCTGCCGACGACCGTCACGCTGCGCTTGTCGCGCAGCCGCCGCGCGGCGGGCAGGTAGCCGGAGCTGTGCACGGCGTCGCCGGGCAGGCCGCGGCAGGGTTCGGGCAGGTAGGGAGGTGTGCCGGTGCCGAGCACCAGGCGCCGTGCGCGGTGGGTGTGCCGGGCGCCGGTCGCGGTCTCGGTGCTGTGCAGCAGGTAGAGGGCCTGGTCGGGGTCGTACTCCACGGAGTCCACGCGCTGGCCGAAGCGGACGGCGTCGCCCAGGCGCCGGGCGGCCCAGCGGCAGTAGTCGTCGTACTCGGCGCGCAGGGGGTAGAAGCGCTCGCGGATGTAGAAGGGGTAGAGCCTGCCGGTCTCCTTGAGGTAGTTGAGGAAGGAGAAGGGGGAGGTGGGGTCGGCGAGGGTGACCAGGTCGGACATGAAGGGGGTCTGGAGTTCGGCTTCCTCCAGGAGCATGCCGGAGTGCCAGGAGAACTCGGGTTTCTCGTCGAGGAAGAGGCCGTCCAGGCCGGGGACGGGCGCGGTCAGGCAGGCCAGGCCGAGGTTGAAGGGGCCGATGCCGACGGCGGCGAAGTCGTGGATTCGGCCGGGGTCGGCGGCCGGGGCGGGGCGGCGGCTGGTGGTCAACGGGACCTCACGGTGGTGGTCGGCAGGGCGGGGGCCGTGTGGGCCTCGGGCGGGGCCGGGCGGTCGGGTGTGTGGTGTCCGTTCACGAAGTGGTCGACGTGCGCGGCGATCAGGTCCAGTACCTCGGCGACGTCCTGCGTGGTGGCCCTGGGGTTGAGCAGGGTGAGTTTGAGGTGGGGTCTGCCGTCGACGGTGGTGCGGGCCACGAAGGCGCGGCCCGAGGCCAGCAGCGCTTCGCGGGCGTAGCGGTTGGCGGCGTCGGCGGTGTCGGGGTCGGCGCCGGGTGCGGCGCAGCGGAAGACCAGGGTGCTGAGGCTGGGCCGGGTGACGACGGTGAAGCGCGGGTCGGCGTCGAGCAGATTCCAGGCGGCGGCGGCCAGGTCCAGGACGCTGTCGAAGAGGGCGCCCACGCCGTCGGCGCCCATGACGCGCAGGGTGAGCCACAGTTTGAGGGCGTCGAAGCGGCGCGTGGTCTGGAGGCTCTTGTCGACCTGGTTGGGGGAGAGCAGCGGGGTGCTGCCGTCCGAGCGCGAGTTGAGGTAGTCGGCGTGGTAGGTGACGTGGCGCAGGACGTCGCGGTCGCGGACCACGATCGCGCTGGAGCTGACCGGCTGGAAGAAGGACTTGTGGAAGTCCACGGTGACGGAGTCGGCGCGTTCGACGCCCTCCAGCAGGTGGCGGTGGCGCGAGACCAGCAGGCCGCAGCCGTAGGCGGCGTCGACGTGCATCCACACGCCCCGCTGCCGGCACAGGTCGGCGATGCGGGGCAGGGGATCGATGCTGCCGAAGTCGGTGGTCCCGGCGGTGGCGACGACGGCGATGGGCAGGAGTCCTTCGGCGCGGCATCGGCGCAGTTGGGCGGCGAGGGCGTCGGGGCGCATGCGTCGTCTGTCGTCGCAGGCCACGGTGATGACGGATTCGTAGCCCAGGCCGAGGAGGGCGGCGGACTTGGCGACGCTGAAGTGTCCGGCCTCGGAGGTCAGGACGCGCATCCTGGGCAGGAGTTCGGCCAGGCGGGTGTCCTGGCCCTCCTGCGCCTTGGCGCGTTGGTGGGCCTCGTCGCGCGCCATGAGCAGGGCCTGGAGGTTGGACTGGCTGCCGCCGCTGGTGAAGACGCCGTCCGCGGTCCCGCCGAAACCGACGCGTTCGCACGTCCAGTCGATGAGCCGCTGTTCGATCAGGGTGCCCCCGGCGCTCTGGTCCCAGGTGTCGAGGGAGGAGTTGACGGCGGACAGGACGGTCTCGCCGAGCAGCGCGGGCAGGACCACGGGGCAGTTGAGGTGTCCCATGTAGCGGGGGTGGTGGAAGTAGACGGCGTCGTCGAGGTAGACGCGTTCGAGTTCGTCCAGAGCCGCGGTGGGGTCGTGGAGCGGCTGGTCGAGGTCGACCTTGTCGATCTGGGGGCGCAGGTCCTCGGCCGTGGCTCCGGTGAGCGGCCGGTCGACCCCGGCGATGCGCCGGGCGACGCGGGCCGCGGCCTCCCCGGTCAGGTCGCGGTAGTGTTCGGCGCTCCGGGCGTCGAACAGCTGTGTCCGGGGGTCGTCGGGGTCCTGGTCGGAGGGGGGTGTCGGCTCGGGCCTGGTGCCGAGGGCACCGGCGTTCCCGTGCAGCGGGCCCGGTGCGGACCGCGCGAGGGAGCTCATGGATCATCCTCCTGGAAACGGGCATGCCGACAGCACCCGCAAAGCGGGTGTGGGCATAGGGTGAGGCACTTCGCGAACACTCTTATGTAGGGCGCCCTAACTAAGGGGAGGCTAGCCTAAGTGTCTGGGTCCGTACAGTGTGAGGAGTGTTACAGTGGCGACCATGGTGGTTGCCCAGGGTGACTGAAGCTTGCTGGCCAGGGCGAACGCCCGTGACGCAGAGTCGTGCCGTCCTCGCCGGGAACGCACATCCGCCACGGCGGGCTTTTCTGGTGAGATCGGATGTTTATCCCTCCGGGCACCCATGCGGCACTCCGGGAGAGGCCCACGAACCGCCGCGCGCCGGGGAGCCGCCGGCGTCGTGACCGGGCGGGCGTGCCGCGGCGCCGGAGGGCCGATGCGGCCGATGGCGGCACGAAACCCCCGCGCCGCCGGGCTTCCTGGGATCATCGGGGCAGACCGGACCACCCCCTGCGCGCGGAAGCGGTGCCATGGCACACCCCCCACACGACGGCGCGCCCTCCCCGGGCGACTTCCGGCCGCACCGGAACACGGCGGTGCGTCGGGGGCGGGCTCGGCGCCTGACCAGGATCGCGGCCCCGGTACTGGCACTCCTGGTCACGGGCACCTCCTGCTCACTGATCGGGGAGTTGACCGAGGAGCCCTGGGAGGTCCGGATCTCCGTGCGCGCGCTCGCCGAAGGGCCCTTCACGCCCCGCGCCGACCACAGCCTGGTCTGGTCCGGTGAGGAGGTCCTGGTCTGGGGCGGACACGCCGGGAGCCAGCACGACTCCTTCTCCGACGGCGCCGCCTACTCCCCCGAGAGCGACACCTGGCGCCGCCTGCCCGACAGCGGCCTGGAGCCGAGGACCCGCCACAGCGCGGTCATGGTCGGGGGCCGGATGCTGGTCTGGGGAGGCTTCACGCCGACCTACGAAGGCGAGCAGGACGCGCACCTGGCCCGGGACGGGGCCCTCTACGACCCCGAACGCCACGTCTGGGAGCCGATCGAGCCCGCACCGGAGAGCAGGACCGGGGCGCGCGGGGTGGTCGCCGACGGCCACGTCGTCTTCGGCGGCGGGTACAGCGAGCGGGGCGGGGCGGGCTTCCTGGTGTACTCGCCCGAGGAGGACGCCTGGCACACCGTCCCCCTGCGCCACGACGCCGAGCACGCCACCGTCTACGACCTGGCGGCCCTGGGCGACACCGTGGCGGCCGTCGGCGACTCCCGCGAGGGGATGTTCCTGGCGACGATGCGGATCGGGCAGGAGGCCGCGTCGGTCCAGGACGTCTCCGACCTCCCGGGGGCCGGGGAGGCGGATGTCTTCGTCGGGCTGGCGGCCTCGTCCGAGGGGCGTGTGCTCCTGGCGCTGAGGGGCGGTGAGAGCGCGGGCGTGTACGAGGTCGGTCCGGCCGGTGCGGAGCCGCTGGACACGGTGGACCACTCCGGCTTCCGCCCTCCGGTGCCGACCTACACCGGCGGCCTGCTCTCGGGAGGAATGGACTTCGCCGACGGGCTGGGACTGCTCGCGACCGGACCCGGCGAGATCAGCCTGTGGGACGTGGGGGGCGGGCGGTCCCGACGCTTCCATACCGAGGCGCTGTCCGGGTACTGCGGCCCCCTCGTACCCGTTGCCGAGGACGCGCTGGTCGGCTGGGGCGGTCCGGACTGCGCCCCCGCCGGTGTCCGGGTCGACGTCTCGGTCCCCGAACCGGGGGAGCCGTCGGCGTCGTGACCGGGCGGCCGCCCGGTCAGGCGGACGCGCCCTTGCCGGTGGCCATGACGGCCGTACGGACCGCGTTGCGCAGTCCGGGGGCGGCGGCGTCGAAGCGCTCCTGGAGCGCCCTGACCGCTGGCCTGTGCCGCCAGCGCTCGTTGGGGGCGAACACGGTCCACACGTCGCCCTCGGTCGCGATCGCGACCAGGGCCGCGTCCCGGAGGGGTACCGCCGCCGGGTCGCCGCCGCCCAGGACCGCCTCGCGCGTGCGCTCGCGCAGCCGGTCCACCTCCCCGGGCCGTTCGGGGATGACCGTGCGGGTGGGGAACACCCCCAGCGTCCGGCCGCGTCTGACCCTGACCGCCCCGTTCGCGACCAGTTCCCCGCGCACCATCTCCTCTGCCCTGCCCATCTGGGGATAGAGGAGGTTGATCCAGTGGTGCGGCGCGTTGGGGGACAGGTCGGACAGGACCCGGGCCAGGAACGGGTCCCGGGGAGCCCGGGCGATGGCGCGCGTCACCTTGCCGTCGCGGGGGCGCAGCACCCCGCCCAGGGTCAGGTCGGCCAGCGCCGCGGCGCACAGCAGCTGGCCGCGGTAGCCGGCGCTGACGGGGTCGAACCGGTTCTTGTCGGTGTCGTAGCTGAGCAGGTAGAGCCGCTGCGGCAGCGTCAGGTCCATGTCGTTCTCCTCTCGAATGCGTCCTCGCGGGCCCGGTCGGGCTCTGCCGTGGAAGTACCGTTCCTGAACGGTGATCGGAAGTGACCCCCGGGGTCACGCTGGCACCGCACTCGTCCCGAACGGTTCTGGATGGGTTGGGTCACCGCGTTCCTGCCCGTCCGGCCACGCGCATCGTGTGTTGGGCGCCCCACCTTGACGTATACGCGGGGTCCGCGGCGATGACCGCCACCCCCAGGGCGCGGGCCGTCGACACCAGCCGGGACCGCAGCCGGGCGGTGGGGAAACCGCTGATCAGCCGCCGGAACCTCGTACGGCGTCCGTGCTTCTCCCGGGTCTTCTCGCGGGCGAAGTCCGGGTCCTCCGCGGCGACGGCCCGCACACCTTGTGCGGTGGCCCAGCGCAGCAGCCGGGACGGGGCGTGGCGCACCTGCGCGTCCCGGCGGGGCGCGCTGCCGGACAGGTCGAAGGCGAACCGTCGCGGGTTCCCGGTCGGGTTGCCGCGGGTGTCGAGTCGCCAGGCGGCCAGGCGGCCAGGCGGCCAGGTGGTCGGCGTTGGCGTCCGCCGCGTGCCGGTACCCGCCATCTCGCCTCGCCTCCTGACCTCGCCGGTTTCGTTGTTGTGTTCGATGCGACCGCAGCCAGGGCCGCGGGCGCTTGTCCGGAGGACCAGCGAACCCCTCGGACAGACTCTCCTGGGCGGGTCGTCCACCGGGGTGGGGGCACGCACCACACGCTGCCTTCCGCCAGCAGCACAGGATGACTCCTGTGCTCCCGTGTGCGCTTGAGTGGCCTTTCGATCCAACAGCAACAACCCCGTTCGCGTGTGCGGGCGGCCCGTCCCGGGTTCCTCACCTGCGCGGTTCCCAGCGGAAGATCCGGGTGGCCGCCGCGATGGCGACGGCGACCCAGGCCAGCGTGGGCGCCAGCAGGAACAGGGACTCGGTGACCGGAACGCCGCCGCTCCAGGCGTTGACCACCAGCTCCGAGGCCGAGCCGCCGGGCAGCAGCCGCTTGAGCAGGGTCAGCTCCTCGGTGCCGGTGAACCCGACCCAGCCGGAGACGGCCAGGACGCCGATCATGATGGGCAGCGTGGTCACCTGGGCGTGGTCGGGGGAGTTGGTCAGTCCGGCCGTGGCCAGCCCCAGGCCCGCCATCATGACCATCGTCGCGACGACGGCCGCCACCAGCAGGGGCAGGTTGTCCGGGGCGCCGCCGACCACGGCCAGCACGGCCAGGATCACGGTCACCTGGACCAGCGTGACGGCGGTGACCGGGAGCAGCAGCCCGGTGAGGATTCCGGCGTCGCCCGACGCCGTGGAGCGCAGCCGCTTGAGGAAGAGGTTCTGCCTCCGGGAGGCGAGCGTGGTGACCGAGGTGGTGTAGAGCCCCATGGTCACCACGAGGAACACCAGGATCGAGGCGATGGCACCCGGGTCCACGGCCTCGCGCAGCGCGGGGAAGGTCTGGTGCATGTAGATGTAGAACGCGCTGGAGGCCGCCGGGACGATGAGCATGGTGACCAGAACCAGTCGGTTCCGGAAGATCTGGATCAGCTCGCTCTGAGCGATCGGGAGCATGGTGCGGGTCCTTTTTCCTGGAAGGTGCGGGGAGTCGGAGCGTGTTCGGTGCGGCCGCCCGCCGCGCCGCGGGGCGCGGGTCCCGGAGAGCACCGTTCAGGGACTGTTCTTCGAGCCGGTTCCAGCTTGCGGGGGGTGGTTCGGGCGCCCAGGGGGTTCTGGAGGTGCCTGAGGTCCCCCGTGCTTCGGGCGCCCGGACGCGGACCGAAGCGGAGCGGAGGTCCAGAAAGACACCGCCTAGTCGTCGCCGATGGAGCGGAAGACGTCGTCGAGCCGGGTCGGCCCGGCCTCCAGCCCCCGCAGTTCGACCGCGTTGTCCTGCGCCCAGCCCAACAGGGTGTACAGGTCCTTCTGCAGGCTCAGGGTCTCGACGAGGAACGCCCCGTCGCCCTGGCGCGCGGCCCCGACCGGCGGCGTCGGCGCGGTGTCGGGAAGGGAGAAGCGGATCGTGGCCGGAAGGGTCTGCGTCAGCTCGGCCACGGTCCCCTCCCGGTGGAGGGAGCCCTTGTGCATCAGCCCGATGCGGTCGGCGCGCTGCTGGGCCTCCTCCAGGTAGTGCGTGGTCAGCACGATGGTCGAGCCGTCCTCGCGCAGCCTGTCCACGGCCTCCCACAGCCCGTCCCGGGACTGGATGTCCAGACCGGTGGTGGGCTCGTCCAGGAAGATCAGCTCCGGCGACCCGTACGCGGCGGTGGCGAAGTCCAGCCGCCGCTTCTCGCCGCCCGAGAGCTGGGACACCTTGGTCCCGGCCTTGGCGGTGAGGCCGACCATGCCGAGCACGCGTTCGACCGTGTCCGTGCGCCGGGTGAGCCCGCCGATCAGCCGGACCGACTCCTTCACCGTCAGGTCCGGGGAGAACCCGCTCTCCTGGAGCATGATGCCCACCCGGGGCCGCACGGCGCGCCGGTCGCGCGGATCCTGGCCGAAGACCCGTACGGTGCCCGAGGTGGCGGTGCGGTGGCCCTCGACGGTCTCCAGGGTCGAGGTCTTGCCCGCGCCGTTCGTGCCGAGCAGCGCGTAGAGTTCCCCGCGCCCCACCTGCAGGGACAGGTCCCTCACGGCGTGGAAGTCCCCGTACTCGAGGTTGAGCCGTTCGACGTCGATGACTGCTGTGGAGGTCATGCGTCCATTGCAGCGTTCGCCGCGTTCGCGGGGCAGTGGGACCACGTCATCACCTGGCCGTGACGTTTGTGGGGGTGGGCCCATGACGCGGTGTCACTGGTGGGCGCGGCGCGATCGGCGGAATACTGGGAGGGACCCCCGTCCTCGGACCCGGAGAGCCGCACATGCACACCCGGCCCCCGCGCATCCCGCCGACGGCGGCTCCGGCCCTGCCGCGGCCGCCCCGCCCGTACCGCCGGGCCGTCGGCGGCGGGGCGGTGAGCCGCCTCCGCCGCGCCGGGATCCCGTGCCCGGCCGCCACCGCGGCGGTCGGTCCGTCCGGGACGCCGGTCCGGGACGGACCGTCGGCGTCCTATGGTTGCGCTGCCGTGGCCGTTCCGCGCGAACGCGTGGCCGACCGCTGCGGCGGGTCGGCGGTCCGACACGACAAGGGCCGGTCCCCGACCGCCGCGCAGTTCCCGCGCCCGGCCCCGGCACAGCGCACGACAACGCGGAAGGACTGCAGATGACCACCGTGGTACTCGCCGACGACGAGGCCCTCCTGCGCAAGGCGATGGCCGCCCTGCTCCCGCTGGAGGGGGAGATCACCGTGCTCGCCGAGGCGGAGGACGGGGAGGAGGCCGTGCGGGCCGTGCTGGACCACCGGCCCGACGTGCTCGTCATCGACCTGGAGATGCCCAACGTGGACGGGCTCGGCGCCGTCGAGCGGATCCGCCGCGAACTGCCGGACCAGGTGATCCTCATGCTCACCCGCCACGCCAGGCCCGGCGTGCTCCGCAAGGCGCTCAAGCTCCGGGTGCAGGGGTTCGTCAGCAAGTCCGCGGAACCGGCGCACATCGCCTCGGTCATCGACAACCTGCACCGGGGCAAGCGGTGGATCGACCCGGACGTCTCCGCGCTCGCCGTCATCGACGACTGCCCGCTCACCGACCGCGAGGTGGACGTGCTGCGGGCGACCAGCGAGGGCTACTCGGTCGCCGACATCGCCGCCCAGCTCCACCTGGCGGAGGGCACGGTGCGCAACTACCTGTCCAACGCGATGCAGAAGACCCAGACGCGGACCCGGCACGAGGCGGCGCGGTACGCGCGCGAGCACGACTGGCTGTGAGTTCCCGGCGCCGCGTGCGCGGGCGCCCGCTTCCCGGACGCCGCGGTCCCGTGACACGGGACCGCGGCGCCGTCCGCGCACATCGGTGACCTGGCGTTTCGCGTTCCACCAGTGACACTACGTCATGGTCGGCCTCAACGCGGCGTCACGGCGAAGTGGTGACGCCGTCGCACTGCCCGACGAGCGCGCGAACCGGTGGAATAGGGGACATGAACTTCACACCGGCCGCCACCGGGAGACACCCGGAGCGCACGCGGGACACCCCGTCGCCCCTTCCCCGCACGGGGGCGGCGTGGACGCGACCGCGACGGGGCGCCGACCCGGCGGCGGAGCCGGAAGCGGACGTGAAAGAGAGGAACGACATGGCACGCAGTGACACGACCGCCGACCGGAACCTCCCCGCCTCCCCCGAGCACACCGACCCGACCACCTCCCCGGACGGAGTTACCATGACCGAGCACCGCCCCGCCGCCCAGCCCGAGCAGCCCGAGCAGCCCGTCGACGTCAAGCAGGCGGCGATGGAGGCGGCCGGCGGCCCGTGGGGGATGGTCCTCTCGGCGATCCCGGCCCTGGTCTTCGCGGGGGCCATCGCCTTCGTCTCGCCGCTGGTCGCCGCCGGGATCGCGATCGCCCTGGCCGTGGTGATCGCCGTGGTCCAGCTCTGGCGCGGCAAGCCCTTCAGCTCCGTGTACGGCGGGGTGCTCGGCGTCGTGATCGCCGGGGGCATCGTCGCCTGGACCGGGTCGGCCAACGACTTCTTCGTGATCGGCATCTGGGCCGCCCTGGTGGTGGGCGTGGTCGTGCTCGTCACGACCCTCATGAACCGGCCGGTGACCGGTGTCATCTGGAACGCCGTGCACGGCGGCACCCACGCCTGGCGCGAGGACCGGCCCACGCTGGTCGCGCACCACGCCGCCACGTTCGCGGTGCTGATGCTGTGCGTGCTGCGGTTCGTGGTGCAGGGCTGGCTCTACCTGGCCGACTCCACCGCCTGGTTGGCGGTCGCCGACACCGTGATGGGCTTCCCGCTTCTGGCCGTGGTCGCCGTGGTGGTCATCTGGGCCTTCCGCCGCTCCACCAAGCGCCTGGTCGAGTCCGCCGACTCCGAGGCCGCCGAGCGGGGCTGACCTCCCCCACCGGCCTCCGGGCCGCCCGCCCCCGCCGCACACCGCCGCCCCCGACACCCCGCCGCGCGGACCGACCACCTCGGCCCGCGCGGCGGGGTGTCCGGCGCGCACCGCACGCGGCCCCGGAGGCGCCGAGGGGCCGACGGGCGGCTCCGCGCTCCCCGCCGAGCCCGCCGCTCAACGTCCGGGAGAGCCTTTCCTTCCCGTGGCCGAGCGCGGCCCCGGGGCGAGGATTCGGGCGTTGAGCCGAGCCCCGCCCGCGCGGTGTGGATAGCATCGGTGCGAGCGGTTTCCCCGGCCTCGGCGGGATCGTGGTCGCGTGAGCGCCGGGGGCCGCGTTCCGTGACGTCAACCCCCTGTCTACCGAGGTGGATGCCCCTATGTCCGACGATGCGTCCCCGTCCACTCCCGCCTCCGCCGACCGCCCGCCGCAGATCGACACCACCCGGACCCACTCGGCCCGGATCTGGAACTACTGGATGGGCGGCAAGGACAACTACCCGATCGACCGCGAGGCGGGCGACGCGGTCGCCGCGGGCTTCCCCGAGATCGTGGACCTGGCCCGCACCAGCCGGGAGTTCCTCATCCGCGTCGTGACCCACCTGGCGGGCGAGGCGGGCATCCGCCAGTTCCTCGACGTCGGCACCGGCATGCCCACCGCCAACAACACCCACGAGGTCGCCCAGTCGATCGCCCCGGAGGCCCGCGTGGTCTACGTGGACAACGACCCCCTCGTGCTCGCGCACGCCCGCGCGCTGCTGGTCGGCACCCCCGAGGGGGTCACCGACTACATCGACGCCGACCTGCGCGACCCCGACGCGATCCTGGAGCATGCGGCCCGGACCCTGGACTTCGACCAGCCCATCGCGCTCATGCTCATGGGCGTCCTGGGCCACGTGCCCGACGACGAGGTCCTGCCGGTCGTGCGCCGCCTGGTGGACGCGCTGCCCCCGGGCAGCTACCTGGCGAGCTACGACGGCACCAACACCAGCGAGGCCTACAACGAGGCCATCGAGGTGGGCAACAAGCAGGGCGCGGTCCCCTACCTCCTGCGCAGCCCGGAGGAGGTCGCCGCCCGCTTCGAGGGCCTGGAGCTGCTGGAGCCGGGCGTGGTCCCCTGCCCCCTGTGGCGCCCCGCCCCCATCGAGGTCGGCTCCCGGCGCGGCATGGACCAGTACGGCGGCGTGGCCCGCAAGCCCTGACGCCGCGCGGTGCCGGTCCCGCCCGCGCCCCGGCCTCGGGCGGAACCGGCGCGCGCTCAGGGCGCGGGGTAGACCTCCGCGCGGTCGATGGTGACGACGGCTCCGCTGGACCCGGCGGGCCGGTCACCGGTGACCGTGACGGTCAGGGTGTGCTCGCCGGCGCCCAGATCGGGGCTCAGGTACACGCGCTGCTCGCCGACCCGGAACGGGTTGTGGTAGCTCACCGGCTCCGAGGGCGGCCCGCCGTCCACCGAGAACGTGGCGTAGCCGTGGTCGGTGTCCAGGGAGGCGTACACCGCGATCCGCGACCCGGTGAAGTGGTAGGTGGCCGTGGCCCCGGCCTGGGCGGTGTAGTGGTCGTCGCCGTGGAAGCAGTACGCCCCGCACCGGTCCCCCGTGGTCCAGTCGCCCCCGTAGGAGACCCGCGGCCCGCTCCGGCCGGTGTCGGTGTCGTTGACCGCCGTGCTGCCCGCGCCCGGGTCGCCGGAGGGGAGGCGCTGGGTCGCCCCCGCGGCCAGCGGCCGTCCGAGGTCGGGGGTCCCCCCGGGGGTCCAGCCGACGCGCTGGGCGCGCGTGGACCGGAAGGAGTAGGTGTACTCGGGCGTGTTCTTGGCGTGGTAGGCGATCCAGTCCTCGGTGCCGTCGGGCGAGCGGAAGAAGAAGTGGTGCCCGGGCCCCCAGACCCCGGCCGCGTCGTCGCGGCTCAACAGCGGGCCCGGCAGTTGCTCCCAGGCGTCCGCCGACAGCGGGTCGGCGCCCTCGTCCAGCGCGATCGACCAGATCTGGTATTCGGGTTTGCCGGTGTCGCAGGTGGAGTAGGTGAGGAAGGTCCGGCCGTCGCGGTACAGCGGGGTCGGCCCCTCCCGGACCTCGGGGCAGCCGCCCTCGTTGGGCAGCGCGACGGGTTCGCCCTCGACCGTCCACGGGTTGCTCATGCGCGCGGCGTAGAGCTGCTGGGGGCCGCCGTCGAACCCGCGTCCGGGGCTGCTCCATGCGAAGTAGGGCCGCCCGTCGTGCACGAACGGTTCGCCGTCGATGGCGTAGGTGCCGGTGTCGGCGATCCGCGCCTTGAACTCGTAGGGACCGGCCGGGTCGTCGCCGGCCGACTCCAGGACGTAGAGCCGGTGGCTGGCGTCCCGCTCCACGGGGTCGGTCAGCCTGCTGTCGGCGGCCGTGTAGTAGAGGTACCAGCGCGGCCCGTCCCCGGTCTGGAACCGGTGCAGCGCCGGGGCCCACAGTTCGGTGTCGCGGCTGGGGTCGCTGTCGCGCCACACCTCCACGGGTTCGGCGGTGGCCAGGGTGGCCAGGCTGGGCGACCTCCACACGGATATGCGGTCGCCCTGGGTGGTGGACAGGTAGTAGTTCCCGTCGTGGTGCACGATCGTGGGGTCGGCTCCGGCGTTGAGGGGGTTGCGGAACGTCCCCTCCCGCGCGGTTCCGGTGGCCGTGTCGCCGTCGGTCGCGCTGGCCGTCGTAGCGGCGGTACCGCTGGTGGCGGTGGCGGTGGCGGTGGCGGTGGCGGTGGCGGTGGCGGTGGCGGTGGCGGTGGTGGTGGCGGCGGTGGCGAGGGGGAGTGCGAGCAGCGCCAGGGTCAGGGCGCTGAGGGCCCTCAGGCGGCGTCGCGGGCGAGGGGACGTGCGTGGTGACATCGCTGTTTCCCGTCCGGTGAGTGGTGCTCTTCCTGTTTCTTGCGTCGTTGTCGTCGTGCGGTGGAGCCCGCGCGCCCGCGGCGGCGCGCGGTGCGACCCCGGGTGCGCCGCGGCCGGTCGGCCCCGGGCGCGCGGGCCGGTCCTCACTGTCCGCCCAGACCCGTCGTGGCGACGCTGTTGACGATCTGGCGCTGGAACAGCATGAACACCACCACCATCGGCGCCGCCGCCACCATCGACGCCGCCAGCTGCGAGGCGTAGAAGGTGCCGTAGGAGTCCAGGACGTTGGGGATGCCCACGGGCAGCGTCATCAGGGCCGGGTCGGTCGTGACGATGAACGGCCACAGGTAGTTGTTCCAGGCGGTGATGAACACGAAGATCGACGCCGCCGCCAGGATGGGCCGCGACAGCGGCATGATCACCGTCGTGAACAGCCGCCAGTAGGAGGCCCCGTCCATGCGGGCCGCCTCGTCCAGTTCGCGCGGCACCGCGTCGAAGAACCGCTTGAGCACGAACACGATGACCGGCGCCACCAGCTGCGGCAGGACCACCGCCGCGTAGGTGTCCACCAGGCCCAGCGACACCATCTGCTGGAACAGCGGCACGATGAGCAGCTGCGGCGGGACCACGATCGCCGCCACCGTGAAGGCAGTCAGCGCCGCGCGGCCCCGGAAGTCCATGCGCGACATCGCGAAGGCCGCCGGGGCCGCCACCGCGATCGTGAGCAGGGTGACCAGCACTGCGATGACCAGGCTGTTGAACAGCCACATCTGCACGTTCCCTGCCTCGAACAGGTTGCGGTACTGCTCCAGGGTGAACCCGGCCCCGGGGACCAGGGTCGGCGGCAGCGAGACCGCGTCCCCCTCGGTCTTGAACGAGGTGACCAGCGCCCACCCCATGGGGGCCAGCCACAGCACGGCGAGGACCGCCAGCGCCGTCATCGCGGCGATCCGCGGTCCGCGGCCCCCGCCCAGCATCAGGTCGCGCTGCCTGGCGCGGTCCAGGGCCGCCTCGGCCCGCCGCGTCGAACGTACGCTCCGCGTCGCCATGTCAGCTCCTTCTCCGCGCGCTGATCCACAACTGGAGGGCGGCCACGCCCAGGACGAGCGCCAGGAACAGGTAGGAGACGGCGGCGCCGTACCCGAACCGGTAGCCGGTGAAGCCCACGTCGTAGATGTAGAGCAGCAGCGAGCGTGTCGCCTCGCCCGGGCCGCCCCCGGTGAGCAGGTAGATCTGGTCGAAGACCTTCAGCGAGGCCAGCACCTGCAACAGCAGGACGACCACCGTGGTGCCCCGCAGTTGGGGGAGGGTGACGTGGCGCAGCCGTGCCCGCACCCCAGCGCCGTCCAGTGCGGCGGCCTCGTACAGGTGGCCGGGGATCGACTGGAGGGCGGCCAGGTACAGCAGGAAGTTGAACCCGACCGTCCACCACACCGTGGTCAGCGCCACCGACCACATCGCCACGCCCTCGTCGGTCAGCCAGCCCAGGCCCTCCGCCCCCAGCAGCCCCAGCGTGTGGTTGAGCAGGCCGAAGTCCTCCACGTACAGGAACTTCCACACCAGCGCCACGGTGGCCACCGGCAGCAGGAACGGCAGGAAGAACGACAGCCGCCACAGCCACTGCCCGGGCAGCCCGGTGTGCACCAGGACCGCCATGGCCAGCGCGACCACCACCAGGGGGACGGTGGTGATGAGGGTGAACAGGAGGGTGTTGCCCAGGGTCCGCCACACCATCGGGTCGCCCAGCGCCTCGGCGTAGTTGTCCAGCCCGACGACCGCGCCGCCCGCCCCGTTGAGGGCGGTGTCGGTGAAGCTCATCCACAGGCCGCTCACCAGCGGCCAGGCCAGGAACAGCGCGTACACCAGGAGGAAGGGCAGCAGGAACACCAGGGGCGAGTCCGCCAGGCGCCGCCACAGCAGCCGCGCGCCGCCGGGGCCGCCCGGCGGGGAGCCCGCGCGGGCGCGGGCGGGGGCTTGGGTGGTCACGCTCATTCCTGGCCTCCCGGGTTGGTGCGGGCGGCCCAGGAGTCCAGGGTCCGGCCCAGGTGGTCCACCGCCGCCTCGGGTCCGTCGCCGGTCAGGGCCGTGCGCAGCGCCTCGCTCACGTCGGAGTGGAACCGTGATCCGGCCCCGGCGAACCACACCTCGGGGTCGAGCACGGGGGTCTCCCCGGCGGCGGCGTAGTCCGACTGCGGGTCCAGCGCCAGGTACTCCGGCGACTGGGCGATCGGCGAGTAGGCCGGGATGTGGCCCGCCTCGCCCCAGATCAGGCTGTTGCGCACCATGAGCGCCACGAACTCGTGGGCGGCGCGCACCCGTGCGGGGTCGGGGTCGCCCTGGCGGGGCAGCACGAAGGCGTGCGAGTCGGCGTACCCGCCGGGCTGGTCGAAGACCGTGGGGAAGGGGGCCGCCCCCAGGTTCTCCACGTGCTCGGACAGGTAGGGCAGCTCCCACTCCCCGCACACGAGCATCGCCGAGCGCCCCGAGGCGAAGGCCGCCAGGGCGGTGGGGTAGTCCAGGTCCGGTTCCGACGTCCGCCCGTCGAGCAGTTCGGCGAGGAAGGAGTACACGCGCAGCGCCGCGTCGCGGTCGAACACGGCCGGTCCGCCCTCGGGCAGCTCCATGGACGCGCCGGTCTGGTCGTACAGCATCCAGAACAGCCGCCACCCCTGGGAGTCGTCGTTGACGTGCCCGTAGGAGACGCCGTTGCCGCCCCCGGCCTCGGCCAGCGCCCGGGAAGCCGCGAGGAACCCCTCGGGGGAGTCCATCCCGGTCAGCTTCCCGTCCCCGTCGAGCAGACCGGCCCGGTCGGCGACTTCGGCGTCGTAGAAGACGATCACCGGGTGGGTGTCCAGCGGGACGGCGTAGGTGGCGCCGTCGTGGATGCCGCGTTCCCACAGGTCGGGTACGAAGTCCTCGGCGGTGACCCCGAACTCGGCCAGCAGGTCCAGGTCGAAGGGTTCGAGCAGCCCGCCGGGGGCGTACCCGGGCAGGCGGGACAGGTGCAGCACGGCCGTCTCGGGGGCCCGACCGCCCACGGAGGCCACCGCCAGCTTGGTGTAGTACGGCGGTCCCCAGGCCAGTGTGCTGGGGGTGACGTCCAGGTGCGGGGCCTGTTCGCGCACCGCGTCCAGCATGGTCTGCACCCGGGCGCCGTCGCCGCCCTGGAACAGGCTCCAGAACCGCACCTGCGTGCCCGGTCCCTGAGCGGCGCCGGGGGCGCACCCGGCGGCGCCCAGGGCCGAGCCCAGGGCGAGGGCTCCCGTGCCCAGGAGCACGCGGCGCCGCGAGAACGGCGGAGGCGGCCCGGTCGGCGGGCTGGGTCTGCGTGGTGGGTGCGGCATCGGCGGACTCCAGGAAAGGGGCGGGGGGTGGTGGGGGGACGGTGGTCCCCGGGGCGTCCCGGGGACGCACTCACTCGGGCCGACGATCGGCCTTCTCGTACGCGGCCGTCCTGCGCTGGGCGGCGGCTATGCGGGCGGTGTCGAGCTTGTCGCCGCGGTCGAACCGGTAGACGCCGTTGCGCTCCTGGAACACGTCGGTGAGCTGCGTGTAGCAGTAACCGAACATGTCCGGGTCCTCCAACAGCACGCCCGTCAGGTCCTCGAAGCGGGTGTGGAACTCCTCCGCGGTCCTCGGATCGTCGCCGTACCCCCACGACTGCTCGCCGCCGTCGGTGCCGGGGTCCCAGCGGATTCCGCCGAACTCGCTGCAGAAGTAGGGCTGGCCGCGGTAGGGCACCGACCAGTCGCGGCCGTCCGCGCCTCGGTTGACGTAGGGGTCGTCCTGGGCCAGGCCGCTCATCTGCTCGCGGAACGCCTCGGGGTCCTGCTCGTAGCTGTGGGAGTCGTAGACGTCGGTCTCGGGGACCCGGTGGGCGTACCCGGAGGCGTCCACCACCGGGCGGGACGGGTCGATCGCCTTGGTGGCCAGGAACATCGCCCGGGTCACGTCGTCCAGGGCGGTGAAGCGGTCGTGCAGCCGCTGGAAGGTCTCGTTGAGCGGGCACCACCCGACGACGCTGGGGTGGGAGTAGTCGCGTTCGACGGCCTCGGTCCACTGGGCCACGTAGGAGGCGTCCGGCCGCTGGTTGTCGTCGGTCGGGCCGCCGTGGGCCGCGCACCCCCAGTCGCCGAACTCGCCCCAGACCAGGTAGCCGAGCCGGTCGGCGTGGTAGAGGAAGCGCTCCTCGAAGACCTTCTGGTGCAGGCGGGCCCCGTTGAAACCGGCCCGCAGGCCCAGTTCGATGTCGCGCACCAGGGCGGCGTCGTCGGGCGCGGTCATCAGCCCGTCGGGGTAGTAGCCCTGGTCCAGGACCAGGCGCTGGAAGACGCGCTGGCCGTTGATCAGGATCGCCTTGCCCTGGACGGAGACCGACCGCAGGCCCGCGTAGGACCCGGCCCGGTCCACCACCGCGCCTTCGGCGTCGAGCAGTTCCAGGCGCAGCGTGTACAGGTGCGGGTCCTGCGGCGACCAGGAGCGGCGCCGCTCCACCGGCACCGCCAGGGTCAGCCGGGGCGCGGCGTCCAGGTCGGCGCGGGCCTCGGCGGCGGTGACCTCGCCGTCCCCGTCCTCCAGGACGGCGCGCACCCGCAGGCCCTCGCCGCTGCCGGACAGCGGCAGGAGCAGGTGGAAGGCCCCGTTGGCCAGGTCCGGGGTGATGCGGGGGCGGCGCAGGTGCGTGTCGGGGACCGGTTCCATCCACACGGTCTGCCAGATCCCGGTGGTGCGCGTGTAGTGGCACCCGGTGTTGGCGTACCAGGTGGCCTGCTTGCCGCGGGCCTGGAAGCCGTGTCGGCTGTCGCGGGCGCGCACGACCACCACGGCCTCCTCGCCGGGGGCGGCGACCCCGGACAGGTCGGCGGTGAAGGGGGTGAACCCGCCGCGGTGGCGGACGACCTCCGTGCCGTTGACCCACACGGTGGTGTCGTGATCGACGGCCTGGAAGTGCAGCAGGACGCGCCGTCCGGCCCAGGCGCCGGGTACGCGGACGGTGCGCCGGTACCAGACCGCCTCCATGAAGTCGGTGTCGCCCACGCCGGACAGCTCCGACTCCGGGCAGAAGGGGACGGTGATGGTGCCGGAGAGCTCCGCGTCGCGCAGGCCCCGTTCGAGCCCGCTGTCGCCGCGGTCGGTCTCGAAGTCCCAGGTGCCGTTCAGGCACAGCCAGTCGGGGCGGGTGAACTGCGGGCGCGGGTACTCGGGGCGGGGCGGAGCGGTGGGCCCGTCCCCGCGCTGCGAGCGGTGGTGCGTCGGCACGGAGGTGCTCTCCTTCTCACGGCGTCGTCCTGTGACTGGCGTCACGCCACATGTCAGCACATTTTTACATCGATGTAAATACCTCGATCCGAAGGTCAGGAGGCTCCGGGTACCGCGCTGGGAACGGCCGGGTCCGACCTGCGGGCGGCGGCCGGGCGCGGGCTAGGATGGCGCTGATCGGGGGTGGACGTGGGCACGAGGCCGCGTATCAAGGACGTCGCGCGTCAGGCCGGGGTCTCGGAGAAGACGGTTTCCAACGTTATTAACGACCACCCGCACGTCAGGCCCGCCACGCGCGCCGCCGTGGAGGCGGCCATCGACGCCCTGGGCTACCGGGTCAACCTGGCCGGACGCCACCTGCGCCGCGGCCGGACCGGCGTGATCGCGCTGGTCGTGCCCGAACTCGACCTGGGCTACTTCGCCGAGCTCGCCGACCTGGTCATCCGCGAGGCCGAACGCCTCTCGTGCACCGTCCTCGTCCACCAGAGCGAGGCCCGCCGCGAGCGCGAGGAGTCCGCGCTGGAGGGGTTCGGCGCCGACTTCGTCGACGGGGTCATCCTCAGCCCGCTCGCCATGGACGACGCCGCCCTGCGCACGCACCCCTCCCGGCTGCCGGTGGTGCTCCTGGGCGAACTGCCCCGCATGGTCCGCCACGGTCACGTCGCGATCGACAACGTGGCCGCCGCGCGGGAGGCGACCGAGCACCTGCTCGACGGCGGACGAACCCGGATCGCGGTGGTGGGCGGTCGGCCGCCGGGCCCCTCCGGCACGGCCGAGCTGCGCACCCGCGGCTACCGCGAGGCCCTGGAGGCTAGGGGGAGGAGCTACGACCCCGCGCTGGTGCGACCGGCCGGGCACTTCCACTGGAGGGACGGGGCGGAGCTGGCCGCCGAACTCGTCGCCGGACCCAGGCCGCCCGACGCGCTGCTGTGCATGAACGACCTGCTGGCGCTGGGGGCGATGCGCGCGCTGCACGACGCAGGGGTGCGGGTCCCCCGGGACGTGGCGGTGGTGGGATTCGACGACATCGCCCCCGGGCGCTACTCCGTGCCGAGCCTGACCACCGTCGCCCCGGACAAGCCGGGCCTGGCCGGGGAGGCGGTGCGGCTGCTGCTGGAGGAGGTGGAGGCCCGTCGCGGCGCTCCGGACGCGGAGTCCGGGGCCGGGGCCGACCGGGCCTCGGCCAAGGTCGTCGTCGGCCACACCCTCCTCGTGCGGGAGAGCAGCGCCAGCGCGCTCTGAGGCCCGTCCTCCTCGGAGAGACCGGGGCCACCAGACGCGCAAGCCGCTTTACGGAAATGCATGGAAATGGTCTGATTTTCTCTTCGTGCTTGCGTAGGTGAATGAGAATGGACCCCACGGC
Organism: Nocardiopsis akebiae; assembly: GCF_018316795.1. Lineage (NCBI taxonomy): Bacteria > Bacillati > Actinomycetota > Actinomycetes > Streptosporangiales > Nocardiopsidaceae > Nocardiopsis > Nocardiopsis akebiae. Next base: position 4,709,500 of record NZ_CP074132.1, on the reverse strand, counting down.
ATGGCGGAGGTGGGGTCCGTTTCCGTGTCACTCCTCCTGTTCGCGCGCACGCCTCCAATCGCTTCGGCGGGGGAGTGGTGGTGCTATCTTTTTGGCGGTTTTGTTCCATTCGGGCAGTTCGGGTGGGGACGAGGTTCCCGCCCGGGTGCGGATGAGGTCGTCCACGACCAGTCCGGCGAAGACGCGGGGGTGCGTCCTGTAGTCACCCTTGCCGTCCAGCCATCGGTAGAGGCCGTGTTCGGTGACGGTGACCTGCGCGTACCCGAGATAGGGGCAGCAGGTCAGGGTGGGTACCGGGTTCAGGCTGAACCAGTGGGGCTTGTCGCTGATCTGCGAGGGCAGCCCGCGTGCGGTGAGTTCTTCCTGGAGGTGCTGTAGCTGTTCGATCGCATCCATACACCAACGGTGCGACTGAACAGTGGTTTTGCACAGCTACCAATATCTGCCTGTATGGATATGGTCCAGGGTGCAGATTCCTGGATAGCTTTGAGGTGTGACTGAGAACGAATTCACATCTCTGTTTGCCAAGCTTCGTGAACTGTCCGGTTTGAGGCAGGAGGAGCTTGCCGAACGTGTGGGGTCCTCCGCTGCCTCGGTGTCCCGGTGGGAGACCGGCGTCATCACGCCCAAGCGTGCGAAGGTCGAACAGCTCGACAAGGCGCTCAAGGCCGAAGGGCGCTTGGTGCGCACGTGGGAACCGGTGGCCACCGGTTCGCAGATTCCGCCTTGGATGCGTTCCAAGGGCGCCCTGGAGGAGAAGGCGGTGGAGATCGACACGGTGACGGTCTCCAACCTCGTGCCCGGCCTCCTCCAGTCCCTGCCCTACGCGCGCATGGTGTTCCGCGCAGGACATCCCAGCGCGTCCAACGACGATGTGGAGCGCTTCGCCCAGCTTCGTGTCTCGCGCTACGAGGTGCTCAAACGAAGGAATGACCCGTTCGTCACCGCCGTCTTCCCCATCTCCGCGCTGACCTGCCTGCCCGACAGCGTACGCACCGACCAGGTCAAGACGATCCTGCGGCACATGGAACGGGAACGGATGGCGGTCCACCTGGTTCCCGACGGCAATCCGATGCTGCTGATCGCCGCCTCTGTCCAGGTCTACCGGCTGGCGGATGGTGCTGCCGTGGCGGCCTCCGACTACGCCCGGGGCAACCTCCTGATGGACGAGCCGGAGGACACCGCGGCGGTAGTGTCTGTCGTGAGGAACCTGATCGGATTGTGCTTTCCCTTGGGGGAAACGTCCGCCCTGCTAGGAAGGCTGCTGTGATGTGGCATAAGTCCAGCTACAGCAATGACGCCGCTCACTGCGTCGAGGTCAGCGAAGGGCCGACCACCCTGGTACGCGACACCCAGAACCAGGAAGCGGCCACCCTGGCCTTCCCCGCCGCCGAGTGGGCCGCCCTGCTTCGTTGTGAAGGCCCCGCCTCCGCGCGCTGACACCCCGCTCAGCCGACTCCCCGTCCGGGGGAGCGGGGGCGCTCACGACAGCGCGACGTAGACGGTGTTGGATGCGTCGTGGTCCTGCTGCGGGTTGGGGAAGTCCACGACCTCCGCGCGCGCCGTGGTGAAGACCTCCGCCAGCAGTGCGGTGAACTCCTCCTCCGGCGCGTCGTTGGACCACAGCGCGAAGACGCCGCCCGGCACGAGCAGCCGCTCGCGCAGGCGGCGCAGCCCCTCGGCTGTGTACAGACCGGCGTGACTCGGGTGGAGCAGGTGGCGCGGTGAGTGGTCGATGTCCACGATCACCGCGTGGAACGGCTCCGTGCCCAGGTCGGGGGCGGGCCCCGTCCCGGCGCCGACCGAGGCGAAGAAGTCCCCGTGCTCCAGGCGGCAGCGGGAGTCGGAGACCAGCGCCGCACCCGAGGGGATCAGTCCCTCGCGGTGCCAGTCGATGACCTCGCCCAGGGCCTCCACCACGACCAGGGAGCCCACGCGCGGATCCTCCAGCACCGTGTGCGCGGTGTAGCCCAGGCCCAGACCGCCCACGGCGACGCGCAGGCTGTTCGCCGAGTCTGCCCCACCCGTCTCATCCGCCCCGTCCAGTTCGGCCAGGGCCAACCGGGCCAGTTCGACCTCGGCCGCGGTGAACAGGCTCGACATCAGGAAGTCGTCGTCGAGTTTGATCTCGTAGACCTCCTTGCGGAAGAGGGGGTCGTGGCGGCGCCGGAGGCTGAGCTCCCCCATCGGGGTCGCCCGCCAGTCCAGTTCCTGAAAACGGGCGCTCATCTGTTCTCCTGCTCGTCGTGGTCCCCGGGTCCCCTTCGTACCACGTACCAGCGGGCTGCCGGGCGGCGTTCGGGACCAGTCGGTGGAAGCCCGGGCCCGGCGGGGTCCGTGCCGCCGCCGGGCCCGCCCGGCGGGTCAGGACCCCGTCGTGGTCCGGGCGGTGAGGCCGTCCAGCACCACCTCACCCGCGTAGGCCCGGCTCGGATCCTCCTCCAGCAGGTACACCCGCGAGACCGTGACCGGGTGCCCGACGTCCTCGGGCACCTCCAGGCGCACGTCGCGCCAGCCCTCCCAGTCCACGGCGGGGCCCTCCAGGGAGTGGCCGACACCGTGCGCGTCGGTGAGGCTGAGCATGAGACGGGCGCCGTTGCCGTCGCCGCGCACGCCCACCGTGAACGCGAAGGCCTGGCGGTCCAGGGCGAGCGGCTCGGGCGGGTGGGCGGAGGCGGTCCGGGTGCGGATGTCGCGGGTGAAGTCGTAGGCCAGGGCCAGACCGGGGCCGTCGCGCCCGGCCACGGGGCGCACCTCTGCCCCGCCGCGCGCGGACCGCGCCGTCCACTCCCGCGCGTCCTCGAAGTCCGCCAGGGGAGTCGTCCGCGTACCGATGGAGAACGGTATCCGCGTGCTCACCCCGCCCGCGGTCACCGTGAGGACGCCCGACCCCTCTCCGGGCCCCGTCCCCTCTCCAGTCCCCGTCCTCTCCCCGGCGGCGGTGCCCTCCCCGGCGCGCGGTCGCACCTCGAAGCCTCCGTCGCCCCGGTCCGTGACCTCGACCAGGTCGGGGACGGCCTCGACCCGTGCGTCGACCGGTTCGACGGGCGCCCGCCGCCCGTCCCCGGTGACGCCGGTGAGCACGAAGGAGGCGGTGTCCTCGGTGGAGGCCATGCCCAGGTGCCGGGGCGCGGCGAGGAGTGTGTCCGGGGCGGGCAGCACCTCCAGGTCGACGGTGTCGCGGACCCGGCCCGCCCGCCCCGTGACGGTCACCGGGCCGGGGTCGGCCGCCACGAACCGGGGGCCTTCGCCGTGCCCGCTGGGTGCGGACAGCTCCAGCTCATCGGTGCGGTCGTCGGGGGAGTGGGGCGCTCCGGGCCCGGACGGCCCGAAGGCCTCGTCGTGCCCGGTGGCGGCCAGGGTGCGGTGCATGCCGGTGAACACGCGGCGGGGGTCGGCCTGGGGCGGCACGGGGGAGCCGTGTGCGGGCCGGGGTTCCAGCGCGGGCCGCAGCCACAGGCCCGAGGTCCGGGCCGAACCCTCGGGCGCCGTGAAGATCAGGCCGTCGGGGACCTCCCGGAGCTGGTCACCTGCGCGGTTGCGCAGCACCGGACCGGTGCCGCCGGGTTCGCGCACGAGCAGGGTCGAGGACCCGCCGCCGTCCAGCTCCAGGGCCTGCTCGGCCCCGGACGCGGCGAGCAGTTCGGCGACCTCCGCGAGCGTGGATCCGGCGTGGCCGCTGTTGCGCCCGTCCGCGGTCACCACGTGCATGACCTCGCCGTCCTCGGAGAACCCGATCGCGGTGCGCGGCGCGCGGGAGTCGTCCTCGACGGGGACGGGCTCGCCGTCGCGCACCAGCACGTGCCGTCCGCCCACGACGACGCGGGGTTCGGCGCCCTCGGCGGTGAGGGTGTGCTCCACCTCGACCGGTTCGCCCTCGGACAGGTCGGCGATCCGCTCCGCCGCGGAGCCGCGCGCCACCAGGACCTGTTCGTCCTCCTCGATCGGGCCGCTGCCCGGGGTGTCGCTGACCCGTTCGACCGCGCCCTCGGAGATCACGGCCTCGGCGACGGCCGCGTCCTCCGGGTCGGCCCCGGGTTCGTACACCACGTGTGCGCGGGGATGGTCGCCCCAGTCCGACGTGTACAGGCCCAGACCGTCCGCGGGGACGGCGGAGGTGTTGAGGGCGTCGAGGTCGAGGTCCCCCGAGGGCAGGGACGCGGTCCCGTCGAAGGCCACCTGGCGCACGCTGCCCCTGCCCTCGGCGTCGATGACCGCGGCGTTGGCGAACCCCGGGTCGGGCGAGGTGAGCAGGCGCCCGTCGCTCATCCCGGCGCCCAGCGGGGCCTGGGTCGCGCCGATGTCGAAGTAGCCGCCGTTGACCGCGGCGACCACGGTGGAGCCCTCCGGGAGCTCGGCGGCGGCGACCATGTCCGCCACCGTCGCGGGGGAGGTGAGGCCGCCCCCGTCGACGTACTCGACCCCGACACCCTCGGTGAGGTCGACGGTGAGGAGGCTGGCGAACTGCTCCCCGCCGTCCCCGGTGCCGGGGAGGGGGCCGGAGGCGAGGTCCACCCCGGCGGCGATCCGCTCCTCCACGGCCCCGGCGATCCCGCCCGCCGGCGCGGTGACGTCGGCCGTCACCCGGGACGACGGCGCGGCCAGGACCATGGGCGCGACGAGCACGGCGATGACGGGGAGGGCCGCGGAGCGGACGGGGCCCGGGGGTCTTGGGCGGGACAGGTTCACGGGGGCACCCCTTCGCGTGAGGGCTCGTCTGGGCGGTGGGTGACGCGCCCGGTGTTCGGGCCGTGCACATCCTCCACGACGGGTGCTCTTTCCAACGGCGGTACACACCGGAGGGTGAGGACGTGAACACGGGGAGAAGAGCCCGAGGACTCCTCTCCCCGTGTCCCGGACACGGACCGTGCGGTCCTCGAACGAACCGGTCCGGAACGCATGCTCTGACCTGGGAGGACGACGGGCGATACGGGATGCGGGTTCGTGTACGGGAGTTCCGGCAGGCTTTCGTCGACGCGCTAGCGCTTACGCTTTCGGAGCAGCAGGCCGTTTGCTGTGGCGACACCGGCGACCACGACCGCTGCCCCCGCCAACTGCAGGACCGTGGGGTGCTCGCCCAGGACCAGCGCGGACAGGCCGAGCGCGAGTACCGGCTGGACCAGCAGCAGCCCGCCGGTCGTCGCCAACGGCAACGAGACGCTGCCGCGGTGGATCAACAGCCAGGCGGCCACCTGACCGAGCACCGCCAGGAGCGCGAGCAGCAGCCACGACCGGACCGGGATTCCGTCCAGCTGGATACCGCCGGAGACCGGCGAGACCGCGACGGCGGCGACCGCGGCGGAAGCCGACGCCCAAGTCAGCGGTTGAACGAACAGACCCGGGCCGCGGCGCGCCGACCGGCGGGTGATGAACAGGTACACGCCGTAGCCGCAACCCGCGATGACACCGAGCAGCACACCGATGCTCGTGTCCGGGCCCCGGAGGGAGGCGTTCCACAGCCCGCCGACCAGGCTGATCCCCAAGAGCATCAGCGGGAGCGTGACGACGAAGCGCGTCGTGACCCTCTCCCGGTCGACGAGGAAGGCCAGCACGGGCAGAACCAGGACCTGTATGTTGATCAGGACGGTGCTGATCCCCGCGCCGACGTAGTAGATCGAGGCGGTCCAGGCGGCGTAGTCGATGCCCAGCGCGGTCCCCGCGGCAAGGGAGCACAGCACACCGCCGCGTGAGAGCGCCCCCGACCGCGCCCGTTCCCGAAGCGCCAGGGGGACCAGCACGACCACGGCGATCGCGCACCGTGCCACCGCGGTCGTAGCGGCGTCGACGTCGGCCAGCTTCACCAGGACCGCCGAGGCCGAAAGGCACAGTGCTCCGGCCAGGACCAGGGACGACGCGACGAGGGGGCCGTCCCTTCTCACCGTTCCGCCGGTGTGGGACGTACTGTGCGGCGGGCGTGGAGCGACAGAGGACATGACTCGACAGTAGGTTCGCACCTGGGGCCAGCACTACTTCATGGTTCTACCCATTTGTGTTAAGTATTCCTTATGACTATGGGATGGGACCGTCTCCGTGTACTGGACGCCGTCGCCCGGACGGGGTCGGTGACCCAAGCCGCGACGGCACTGCACATGACCGGCTCCGCCGTGTCACAGCAGTTGCGGCGCATCGAGGCCGAGACCAGGACGAAGATCGTGGTTCCGGAGGGACGCGGTCTCCGTTTCACCGCGAAGGGAGAGGTACTCGCCGGATACGCTCGGCAAGTGGCCGAAGCCGTGCAGCGGGCGGAGAACGATCTTCATCGCGACGAGACCTACGTCGGCCATCTGCGTGTCGCGGCGATCGCTTCCGTCATCCGGAGCGTGCTCGGCTCCAAGCTGGCCGCGTTCCAACGTGAGTACCCCCGCGTGCGGGTGTCCGTTGAGGACGGGGAGACCGGCGATCACCTCGACCGCCTCGCCGCCGGGGCCGTCGACCTCGTGCTCGCCGAGTCCTGGAGCGCCTCCCCGCTGCGGCTGCCGACGGGTGTCATCGCGGAGCAGCTCACACGAGAAGCCCTGTTCATCGCGGTCCCGGGGGAGCACCCCCTGTGTTCCCGTGGCTCTCTCAGCATCCGTGATCTGGCCGGAGAGCGCTGGGCGACCTGTGCCCAGGGTTCGGACGCCCACACCGCGCTCGAACAGGTCGCGCGCCGACACGGTGTCGAGCTCGACGTGTCGTTCCACGTCGCCGACCATCTGACCCAGCTCGCGTTGGTGCGGGAGGGCCTGGCCGTCGCCTGTGTCCCGATCCCGGCTGAGGACGGTGATCCGAGAATCGCCTGTCTGCCGCTCGACACCGAACTGCATCGCGACATTCTGCTTCTGGAGCGGGCACAGACCGCCTCGTTGGCGCTCCAGGCCCTCAGAACGTGCTTGGTGGACGGATCGCGGACCGCTTCCGCCGGCGTGGCGCCCTGACCGGGCCGCAGGCCGCCACGACGGCGGAGACCGCCTTCGTCTACCGCTTGCGCACCGGGTGGCCGCTGGCGATCGAGATCCGGTTGAACGCGTTGATGAGCGTGGTGGTCCACTCCACCGCGGAGATCTGGGCGGTGGTCAGACGGGACGCCGCGCGGGCGTTGACGGCCTGCCGGTCGACGGTCGGATCGAGCACCGTCAACGACTCCGCCAGTTCGAGTGCGGCCCTCTGCTGATCGGTGAACAGCCCGGCCTCGCGCCAGGCGGGCAGTACGTCCGGGGCGCTCTGCCTCACCCCCGCCTCCCGTGCCGCGGTCCTGGAGGCCGCTGCGGCCTTGGGCATCGCCCCGTAGACCTCGGAGTGCTCCTTCCAGCGGCGGTGCACACCGGAGGGTGAGGACGTGAACACGGGGAGAACAGGGGTGTTCGCGGCGGCCTGGGAGCCTCGGGAGGCGGCGTGTTCCCGGGCTCTGGCGCCGCGCGGCCCCGGGGGAGGGTGTCCCGGGACGTCGCGCACACCCCGCCGTGCGCCTCTGCGGGGAGTCCCGGGTCCGGGCGGTCCGACCCCGGTTGGTCCGGGAACCCCCGGGTGTTCCGGGGCCCTCAGGAACTTCGGGAGTCCCCGGAGGTCTCGGCCGCGGCGACGGCCGCACCGGCCTCCTCCGCCGACGCGGAACCGGGTGCGCGCCGCAGGCGGCCCTGGACCTGCGTGGTGACGACCGCGAAGGCCGCTGTCGTCACCAGGGTGACCGTCATCCACACCCGCCAGTCGCCCACCGCGACCACCTGCGGCGCGAACAGCACCGCGGCGAGGATGAACAGCCGGCTCACGAAGTGGTTGAGGCCGAAGGCCACTCCCTGGGCGTCCGGGTGGACCTCCTCGGTGTACTCCGAGAAGCTGGCCATCCACGGGCCGAGGACGGAGCCGAGGGAGATGCCGACCCCTGTCAGCAGCACGACGACCAGCGGCAGCGAGACGGACGCCCCCGCGCCCATCGCGACCACGAGCGCCCCGAGCAGCAGCGTCGCCGCCAGCGCCCCGAAGACCAGGAACGGCTTGCGGTTCTGCGCCCTGTCGGAGAGCCGGGCGAAGAGCAGGCTGGCCGCCAGGTTGCCGACCCAGAACGACATCACGATCGCGGACGCCGTGCGCACCTCGACGGCGAAGTGGTCGACCAGCATGGTCTGGCCGTAGGCGTTCATGGTGGCGAGCAGTACGTAGAGCAGCGACATCGCGGCCACGTGCGCCCAGACGACGCGGTGGCGCAGGAGCAGCCGCAGCCGGTGCCCGGCGGGGGCCGCCCCGCTCCCGCGGGTCGCCTGTTCGGTGAGGCGGATGGTGCGCCGCAGGTTCGGAGCCAGGTCGCGCAGGGTGAGGGCGACGACCGTCGCGCCCACGAAGGCCAGGCCGGACATCAGGAAGATCTGCGCACGCCAGGAGCCGTCGAACAGGTCGAGCGTCAGCGCGGCGACGGCCGCCGCGAAGAAGTTGGCTCCGACGGGGCCCCAGCTCCAGAACGCGAAGGCCTGGGCCCGGCCCATCCGCGGTGTGAAGTCCCGGATCAGCGGCTGGGTGCCGGCCATCGCCACTCCCTCGACGAAGGCGAGTAGGACACGCGCGGCGGTGAAGTGGACGACCGACTGCGACAGCGCCATGAACAGGCACGCCGCCGCGGACAGGAACATGAACGGCACCAGTACGCGGACGCGGCCGATCCGGTCGACCAGCTCACCGCCCAGGTAGCCGGACACGGCGCCGAACAGCAGCGACACGGCGGTGATCAGCCCGTAGACCTCCAGGGACAGCCCGAGGTCGGCCAGCAGCAGGGGCAGGACCGGTGCGAGCTGTCCTTCGAAGGCCGAGATGAACAACGCCAGGACGACGACGGCGAGCAGGAGCCGGCGCCGGGCTCCGGTGGGGTACTCGTGGAGCAGTCTGCGGTACGACGGCACGGCACCGACCCTTCTCTCATTCCTGGACAGAACGTCCGATAACGTTCTGTGCGTCCAGAACATAAGGGCAGTGACCCGCGCCACACAACCCCTACGTGGGAACCGAGTCGAAACCCGTCGCCCAGTAGCGTCCGCGCCGGGACAGCTCGACCAGCGTCTCCACCACCTGTTCCGCCCCGGGGCGCGGCGCGGGCAGCTCCAGCCACCACAGGAGCACCGAGACCTGCTCTCCGACCCAGGCCCGCGCGATGACGCGCAGGTCCACCCGCGGGCTGGTCCGCTGGGTCCGCGCCCGTTCGGCGAAGATGTCGTGGGCCGCCGTGGTCCACGCCTCGACCAGGGCCCGCAGGCCGCGGCCGTCGCCCTCGCCGCGCAGGATCAGCCGGTAGACGTCGGGCTGCTCGGCCGCGTGGCGGAAGAGCTCTGCCACCGGCCGCCCGGTGAACCCGACCCCCTCCCAGTCCGCCGGGGTCATCCGCTCCCGCAGTTCGGCCAGGACGACCTCGACCACGTGGTCGTAGAGGGCCTCCTTGTCGCGGAAGTGCGTGTAGAACGTCGCCCTCCCGGTGTCGGCCGCCGCGGCGATGTGCTCCACCCTGACCCCGGCGTATCCGTGTTCGAGCACCTGGGCGACGAAGGCCGCCCGCAGTGCGGCCCGCGTGCGCAGGGTGCGTCGATCCTCGTTTGTCATGAGGCCTTTCTAGCAACGTTCACGCCGCTGGACAGATCCTGGACAGTATGTCTAGTATCTTCGCGTTCGCTCGTCGTCTCTGGAGGGTCCGTGAACCTTGGTGGCTACCTCACCCGAAGCGCGTCCTACTGGCCGCAGGCGCAGGCCCTGGTGTCCGGGGACCGGCGCTGGAGCTACCGTGATCTCGAACAGGAGGCCAACCGGCTCGCCTCCGCCCTGCTCGCCCGCGGCCTCGGCCCCGGCGCCGCGGTCGCCACCCTCGCCGGCAACCGCGGCGAACTGGTCGTCGCCGAGATGGCCCTGTGCAAGGCGGGGTGCCTGCGCGTGCCGATCAGCGCCCGTCTGGCGGCGGCCGAGGTCGAACACGTCCTGCTGGACGCGCGGGTGCGGCTGATCCTCGTCGACGCGGCCAACCTCGGGGCGGTGCGCGAGATCGTCGACAGGCGCGCGCCCGACTGCCTCGTCGTGGCCTTCGACGAGGGGGCCGACGCGCCCCTGACCTACACCGCCCTCCTCGCCGAGGGCGGTCCCGACCCGGTGGCCGTGGACCTCGACCCCCACGCGCCGGCGGTGCTGAACTTCACCTCCGGTTCCACGGGCACCCTCAAGGCGGCCGTCCAGACGGTCGAGAACCGCCTGTCCAACATGCGCAAGCTGGCGATGAACCCGCAGGGCTCGGTCGGACAGGACTCGGTCTACCTCGCCCCCGGCCCCATCACCCACGCCAGCGGCATGGGCATCCTCGGCTGCTTCTTCCGCGGCGCCGCGGTCGTGGTGCTCCCGTCCTTCGACGCCGAGGCCTACCTCGACGTCCTCGAACGCGAGGGCGTCACCCACACCTTCCTGGTGCCGGTGATGCTCAACATGGTGCTGGCCTCCCCGACCGCGGGTCGCCGGGACCTGTCCCGGCTGCGCAGCGTCACGGTCGGCGGCGCGCCGGTGAGCCCCGCGCGCCTGCGCGAAGCCGTCGAACTGTTCGGGCCCGTGGTCAACCAGGGCTACGGGCAGGGGGAGACCACGAGCGCCGTCACCTTCCTCACCTCGGAGGACGTGGTACGGGGGATCGAGTCCGACCCCGAACTGCTGCTCTCCTGCGGCCGTCCGGTCTTCGACACGGAGGTCCGTGTGGTCGACGACGGGGGAGAACCGCTGCCCGCGGGCGAGGTGGGCCAGATCGTGGCGCGGGGGCCCGACTGCGTCCGGGAGTACCACCACGCCGCGCAGGCCACGGCCGAGACCTTCCGCGACGGCTGGGTGTACACCGGCGACCTCGGCTTCCTGCGCCAGGACGGCTACCTGTTCATCGTGGACCGCCAGAAGGACATGATCATCTCCGGCGGCTACAACGTCTACTGCACCGAGGTGGAGGCCGCCCTCTACGAACACCCCGCCGTCTTCGAGGTGTGCGTGGTGGGCGCCCCGGACGAGCGGTGGGGGGAGACCGTCAAGGCGTTCGTGGTGCTCCGGCCCGGCGCCGGGGCCAGCGGGGAGGAACTGCGCGAGTTCTGCGCGACCCGGCTGTCCCGGGTCAAGCTCCCGCGCGTCGTCGAGTTCGTCCAGCAGCTCCCGCGCAACCGCAACGGCAAGATCGACCGCCGCGCCCTTCGCCAGCGCGAGTGGGCGGGCACCGAACGAAAGGTGGGGTGAGCGGGCCGTGACCTTCATGCTGCGACCGGGCTACCACGACAATCCGCGCCTCGACGCGCTGGTCACCGGGCTCCGGGACTACCTGTCCGGAGAGCTCGCCGACTACGAGGAGGAACTCGGACTGACCCCCGAGGCCGAGCTGCGCCGGTCCGTGCTGGAACCGGTGTGGCGGCGCAGCCGCGAACTCGGCTTCTACGGCGTCCACCTGCCCGAGCACCTCGGCGGGCAGGGACTGTCCCACACGGAGTTGGCGGCGCTCAAGGAGGAGGTGGGCGCCTCCGGCCGCGTGCTGGCCACGAGCGTGCTCGGCGACATGGGTGGACCGCTGCGGATCGGCGCGATCTTCGAGCACGCCACCGAGTACCAGACGGAGAAGTACCTGCTCCCGGTCGTCAGGGCCGAGCGCGCGTGCTGCTTCTCCATGACCGAGGACGACGCGGGCTCCGACGTGCGCCGTATGCGCACGACCGCGACCCCGGTCGCCGGTGGCTACCGCGTCACCGGGCACAAGGTGTTCAGCACCGGGGGCACCTTCGCGGACTTCTCGATCCTGGTCGCCCGCCTGGACTCCTCCGACGACCGGTACTGCGCGTTCTTCGTCGACCTGGACTCCCCGGGCTGCCGCGTCACACCCGGCAGGACGCCCCTGTCGGGCCAGAACATCGAGAGCGACGTCGTCCTCCAGGACTGTTTCGTCCCCTCGGAGAACCTGCTCGGCGAGGAGGGGCAGGGCCTGCGCATCGCCCTCGGCCGGGTCACGACGAACCGGCTGCTCCACTGCCCCACCGCGCTCGGCGCGGCCCGGCGGGCCATCCGGCTGGCCCTGGACTTCGCCGCCACGCGCCAGGTGTCCGGCGGACTCCTCATCGAGAAGCAGGCGATCCAGCACAAGCTCGCCGACATGGCCACGGACTTCTACGCCGCCCGTTCGATGACCTACGACGCCCTCGCCGCGCTCGACGCGGGGGAGCGGCCCCGGGTGGAGTCCTTCATGTGCAAGCTGTTCGTGGCCGAGCGCGCGTTCGCCATCGCGGACCAGGCGATGCAGATCCACGGCAAGGCCGGGATGGTGCGCGGCGCCCCGGTGGACGTGATCTGGCGGCAGCTGCGCATGTTCCGCGTGCTGACCGGCGCGTCGGAGATCCAGCGCAACGGCATCATCCGCGAACTCGTCAGAGCCGAGGGGGCCCCGGCATGACCGACGCGAAGCCACCGGAGCCGAACCTTCCCGCCGAGGACGGGCAGGACACGCGCGACGCCGAACGCGGCTTCCTGGGGACTCTGGAGCCCGCGCGCGTCACCGACGCCGCCGGACGCGTCGTCTACGACGCCGACGCCTACGCCTTCCTGGACGCACCGGCGCCCGCGACGGCGAACCCGAGCCTGTGGCGGCAGAGCCGGCTCGCGGCCGGGCATGGCCTGTTCGAGGTCACCGAGGGGATCTACCAGGTCCGCGGGTTCGACCTGGCCAACATGACCCTGGTCGAGGGCGACTCCGGCGTCATCGTGATCGACACGCTGACCTCGACCGAGACCGCGGCCGCGGCGCTGGCGCTCTACCGGTCCCACCGGGGCGACCGGCCGGTCACGGGCGTGGTCCTCACCCATCCGCACGCCGACCACTTCGGCGGTACGGGCGCCGTCCTCGCGGACGCGGCCGACGACGTCCCCGTGCTCGCGCCCGAGGGCTTCATGGAGCACGCGGTCTCCGAGAACGTCTACGCCGGACCGGCGATGGCCAGGCGGTCGGGTTTCATGTACGGCACCGCGCTGGAGGCCTCCGCCACGGGGCACCTGGGCTGCGGCCTGGGGCAGCGCCTGGCCGCCGGCACGATCGGACTGGTCGAGCCCACCGAGTCGATCACCCGGACCGGCCAGGTCCGGGTGGTCGACGGCGTGGAGATCGAGTTCCAGCTCACGCCGGGGACGGAGGCGCCGGCCGAGATGAACATGTACTTCCCCGCCCGGCGGGCGCTGTGCCTGGCCGAGAACGCCGTGCACACGATGCACAACATCATCACGCTGAGGGGCGCCCAGGTCCGCGACGCCCGGCAGTGGGCGCGCTACCTCACCGAAGCCCTCCAGCTCTTCGGCGGCCGATCCGACGTCGCCTTCGCCACCCACCACTGGCCCACCTGGGGCGCCGACCGGATCGAGGAGTTCCTGACCGGGCAGCGCGACCTCTACGCCTACCTGCACGACCAGACGGTGCGCCTGATCAACCGGGGCCTCACCCCCCGCGAGATCGCGGAGGAGCTGACGCTGCCGCCCGCCCTGGACCGGCGGTGGGCCAACCGCGGCTACTACGGATCGCTGAGCCACAACGTCAAGGGCGTCTACCAGCGCTACCTCGGCTGGTTCGACGGCAACCCCGCCCACCTGTGGGAACACCCTCCGGAGGAGGAGGCCAGGCGGTGGATCGGCCTGCTCGGCGGCGTCGACCGGGCGCTCGCGCACGCGGACGCCCTGGTCGAGGAGGGCGACCTGCGCTTCGCGGCCACCCTGCTCAACCACGCGGTCTTCGCCGAGCCCTACCACAGCGGTGCGCGGCAACGGCTGGCCGACGTCTACACCGCGCTCGGCCACGGCTGTGAGAACGCGACGTGGCGCAACTACTACCTCACCGGGGCCAGGGAGCTCCTGCACGGCCCCGGGACCGCGCGCCGCCCCGGCGGCCCGCGGCTGCTGGCGGCCCTCGACACCGGTCAGCTGCTCGACTCCCTCGCCGTGCGGGTCGACGGGCCCGCGGCCTGGGAACTCGACCTGCGCATCGACCTGCGCGTCGACGACGAGGAGGCCCTGTGGCACCTGCGCCTGGCCAACGGCGTGCTCGTGCACTTTCGCGGACCCGACCCCGACCCGCGGGCCCAGCTGACGCTCACCACGACCAGGAGACAGCTGGTCGCCGTCATGACGGGCCGCGGGTGGGAGGAGGTCGAGTACGAGGGCGACCTGCGGGTGCTCCGGGCGCTGCTCGACGTGCTGGAGGCGCCTGACCCCGCCTTCGACGTCGTGCGTCCCTGATCCGCCCGGCCCGGACCCGTGGCCGTGCCCCCGGCCCGGCCACGGGTCCGCCGTCCTCCCGCCGGTGCGGACGGTCTCCTCCCTACTGCCCGACCACCGGGTGGCCGCTGGCGATCGAGACGCGGTTGAAGGCGTTGATGAGGGTGGTGGTCCACTCCACCGCGGAGATCTGGGCGGTGGTCAGACGGGCCGCCGCGCGTGCGTTGACGGCCTGTCGGTCGACGGTCGGGTCGAGCACCGTCAACGACTCGGCCAGTTCGAGCGCGGCCCTCTGCTGATCGGTGAACAGTCCCGCTTCGCGCCAGGCGGGCAGCACGTCCAGGGCGCTCTGCTCGACACCCGCCTTGCGCGCCTTGGGGATGTGGACGCTCAGGCAGGTGGGGCACCCGTTGATCTGGGACACCCGGATGTTGACCAGTTCGATGGTGTCGTCGCCCAGGCCCGCCTGTCGTGCCGCGGTCCTGGAGGCCGCCGCGGCCTTGAGCATCGCCCGGTAGACCTCGGGGTGCTCCTTGTCGATGTAGGGGCGCTCCGCTCTCACGCGCCGCCCCCCTCGACGGTCTCCTCGACCAGGGCGAGGTCGGCCGGCCTGGGCCGACGGAACCGTCCGCCCCGGGCCGCGTACTCGTCGCCGTGCTCCCGCAGGTGCCTGGCGAAGAGCGGGCACACGGGGACGACGGTGAGCTCCCTGCGGGCGCTGTCGGCCAGCGCCTCACCGACCAGCAGCCCGGCCAGGCCCCGGCCGCCGAACTCCGGTGCGACCTCGGTGTGGAAGAAGACCCGCTCACCGGGGTCCCGGGGCGGGTCGACGAAGTCCGCGCGCCCGGCGAGGGTGCCGTCGTCCAGGCTCACGGTGTAGGCGCTGACGGCGCGTGACTCGTCCAGCGCGATGTGGACGACGGCGCCGGTTCTGTCTGTTCGCGGCTCTCTCATGGAAGGTCTCTCCGGTGGGGAAGGTGTTCGGTTCGGTCGGTGGCGGACAGGGGGCGCTCGGCCCGGGCGGGGTGGACGCGGGTCGGGCGCCCCGCCGCCGGCGCGGGGGAGTCGGGTTCTCGCCGCGGCCGGAGGGGGTTCGCAGCGCGGGTGCGCCGTCGGGGCTCAGCCCGTCGCCGCCGCGGAGGTGTTCGCGGCGTCTCGGGCGGCGAGCAGTGAGGCGTGGGTGGGCGCGTCGGGCACGTGCGCGGGCCGCCCGGCCGCGAACTCCTCGCGCAGCACCGGAACGACCTCCTCGCCGAGCAGGTCGATCTGCTCCAGGACCGTCTTCAGGGGTGTCCCGACGCCGTCGACGTTGAAGAGCTGGCGCTGGTAGTGGCCGAAGCTGTCGCGGAAGGAGAGGGTCTTGTCGATGACCTGCTGGGGACTGCCGACGGTCAGCGGGGTCTGGTCCATGTACTCCTCCAGCGACGGCCCGCCGCCCATCAGGGGGTGGTGGTCGAAGTAGGGGCGGAACTCCTTCACCGCGTCCTGGGAGTTCTTGCGCATGAACACCTGTCCGCCCAGGCCGACGATGGCCTGCTCGGCTCTGCCGTGCCCGTAGTGCTCGAAGCGGCGGCGGTAGAGCGAGATGAGCTTCTTGGTGTGCGTGGCGGGCCAGAAGATGTTGTTGTGGAAGAAGCCGTCCCCGTAGTAGGCGGCCTGCTCGGCGATCTCGGGGCTGCGGATGGAGCCGTGCCAGACGAACGGGGGCACGCCGTCCAGGGGGCGGGGGGTGGAGGTGAAGCCCTGCAGCGGGGTGCGGAACTCGCCCTCCCAGTCCACCACGTCCTCGCGCCAGAGCCGGTGGAGCAGGTTGTAGTTCTCCAGTGCCAGCGGGATGCCCTGGCGGATGTCCTGGCCGAACCAGGGGTAGACGGGGCCGGTGTTGCCGCGGCCCATCATCAGGTCCACCCGGCCCTCGGCCAGGTGCTGGAGCATGGCGAAGTCCTCGGCGATCTTGACCGGGTCGTTGGTGGTGATCAGCGTGGTGGAGGTGGACAGGACGAGCCCGTCCGTACGGGCCGCGATGTAGCCGAGCATCGTGGTGGGTGAGGAGGCCACGAACGGCGGGTTGTGGTGCTCGCCGGTGGCGAAGACGTCCAGGCCGACCTCCTCGGCCTTGAGCGCGATGGTCACCATCGCCTTGACGCGCTCGGCCTCGGTCGGCGTACGGCCGGTGGTGGGGTCGGTGGTCACGTCGCCGACGGTGAAGATCCCGAACTGCATCGCACCCGTCTCCCTGTGGTCGCTGTGCCGACTGCCGTGGCGGACACGGTCCCGGGCGTGGTCGCCCCCGTCGCGGCGTCATCGTCTTTTTGTTGATGTGTCAACCATGATAGCCCAAGAGGGGGTTGATCCATCAACGGAATCAGTGCGGTGCTCCCCGGGCTGCGCGCCGCCCGCTTAGTCCGGCTGCTTCTCCATGTGGTCCACGACGCGCTGGGAGAGCCGGGCGAACGTCCTGAGCTGGTTGGGGGACAGGGCGTCGACGAACAGGCGGCGGACGTGCTCGACGTGCAGGGGCGCGGCCTCCTCGATCGCCGCGTATCCGGCCGGGGTGGCGACGATGAACGCCCCGCGGGCGTCGTCGGGGCATTCCTCCCTGGCCACGAGCCCGCGCTTGGCCATCCGCCGGACCTGGTGGGACATCCGACTCTTCTCCCAGTTCACGAGCCTGGCCAGTTCCAGGAAGCGCATCCTGCCGTCGCTCGTCGCGGTGAGGTTGACGAGCACGAGGTAGTCGGAGGCGGACATCCCGGAGTCGGCCTGGAGGAGACGGGACAGCCGCCCGACTAGCGTCTCCTGCATGCGGATGAAGCTGTCCCAAGCGGCCTTCTCATCCGCCTCCAGCCAGCGCGGAGTCTCGTTCATGGGCGCAGTGTAACGAAGAAGTTGACACCTCATCCACTTGGGGCGAAGCGGCCGGGAGGCGGCCCTCCGTCGTGCCGGGCCCTCCGAAGGATCGGAGGGGACCCGTCGACGGGGGCCCTCACCCCGGCCCGGTCCGTCCCGTCGTCCCTCAGTCCCTCAGGAAGCGGAGGCGCCCTGCCACCGCAGGGGGTCGTCCTCCAGCGCGGAGCGGTCCCAGTTCCCGAGGTTCGCGGCGGCCTCGTAGGTGGTGCGGAGGAACTCGGCCACCGCGCGGTCGGGGTCGGGCGCGGTGCGGGCGGCCTCGTAGGGCAGCAGGAACTGCTGGAACTCGGTGCTGTAGTACGCGCCCTCGGGGCCCACCGGCTGGTCGGCGAACCCCTCGGGTGCGGGGTAGGCGTAGGAGTAGAAGGCGCCCTCCTCGCCGCCGCCGGGCCAGAACCCGCAGCTGGACAGCTCCCGGGAGTAGCCCTCGACCATGACCCAGTCCCCGCAGTTGGGCGCTCCGCCCGGGTGGGGCGGGGCCGTCCGTCCGGAGAAGCGGGTGCAGGCCAGGTCCATCGCCCCCCAGAAGAAGTGCACCGGGCTGACCTTGCCGACGAAGTGCGACCGGAACTCGCCGATCACCCGGTTCGCCTGGAGCAGCTGACGCCAGAACAGGGCGGCCGCCTCCCCGTCGTAGGAGGCGTGCTCGTGGTCCTCGGCGAAGGGGATCGCGGGCTCGACCTCGTTGGGGCTCGGCCGGATCGGCGCCTCGATCCCGAGCTGGCCGAGCATGTCCATGATCCGGGTGTAGAACTCGGCGACCGGCATCGGCCGCAGCGGGAAGCTCCGCTCGCCGCCGTCGCTGCTGCGGATCCGGAGCTGGTGGCCGACGAAGTCGAACTCGATCTCGAAGGCCCCCGTGCGGTAGGGGACGGCCGAGGTCGTCAACCCGCGCGGACTGACGTAGAGGGTCACCTGCCACCAGTGGTTGATCAGCGGTGCGTGGGCCATGCGGATCTTGCCCACGATCTGGGTCCACATGTGCAGGGTGTCGCGGGTGGGGGTCCAGTCCGAGACCCGAAGGCTCGGCCAGTTCGTCGCTGACGGGCTGGTCATCGCTCACTCACTTCCTTCCGTGCGCCAAGGGGCGGAGGCGGCCGTGCGCCGCGGACGGGTGTCCTGGCCCCCGGCCCCTCCCGGAGCGGGGCGGCCCGCGGTGCTGTCGGCCCCCGCAGCGCCCCCACGGCGGCCGACGGCCTCCCGGCGGGCGCTGCTCCGCCTCGCCTCCGGGCGCGAGACCCCCGCTGGTCGTTGATACATCATCCGGACAGTAGGTGACAAGTCAACTTGCTGGTGGGCGATTCGCGCTCGGTGCGGCGCTGGGCGCGTGGTCGAATTTGGTTGACACATCATCCAATGATGCTAATTTTGGTGATGCATCACCTAACTCGGCGGAGGCGGTCCGTCACCGGCGCGCAGGGCCGTCGCCCGTGCGGAGAGGTCGCGCCGGTCCGCGCCGACCGGCCGACGCAGCGCGGCGTCGGCGGGTCCGGGCGGAACGGGCGCGTGCGCCCGCGCGGCGACCGGCGGTGTCCCGGCCGAGCCCCCAGAGCACGAAACCCCTGAGAGGAACCCCCTGTGAGCACCAAGGCCAAGAACGGACTCCAGGCACTGCTGACGCCGGAGGAGAGCGTCCTGGTCCTGATCGACCACCAGCCGTTCCAGTTCGCCAACCTGAACAGCCACGAGCCCTCCATGGTCGTCAACAACACCGTCGGCCTCGCCAAGGCCGCCAAGGCGTTCGGCGTTCCGACCATCCTGACGACCGTGCTGGAGGAGCGCGGCGGCTACCTCATCCAGGAGCTGCAGGACGTGTTCCCGGAGCAGAAGCCGATCGACCGCACGTTCATCAACACCTGGCAGGACGAGCGCGTCGTCGACGCCGTCGAGGAGACCGGCCGGAAGAAGGTGGTCATGGCCGGTCTGTGGACGGAGATCTGCCTGGCCATGCCGGCGATCCAGGCGGCGGGCGAGGGCTTCGAGGTCTTCGCCGTCACCGACGCGTCGGGCGGTGTCTCGGCCGAGTCCCACGACATGGCCGTGCGGCGCATGGTCCAGGCCGGAGTGGCGCCGATCACCTGGCTGGCCGTGGCGGGCGAGTGGCAGCGCGACTGGGCCCGCGAGGAGACCATGCAGGGCATGGTCGACGTCCTGACCCGGCACGGCGGTGCCACCGGCATCGCCTTCGCCTGGGAGACGCAGATGCTGGCCAGCCGCGCCGCGAACGGCGCCTGAGGACACGACCGGGCGACGGGGCCGGGCCGCGGCGGGCGCGGCCCGGCCCCGACCGGTCCCGTCGCCGACGAGGACACCGCCGCTCGGCGGTGTGAACAGGCTGACACACCGACAGGAGGGGAGGACCCGTGGCGGTCCAGGTGGACGACGTGCCCCAGGCCAAGCGCTATGAGGCCCGCGTCGACGGAGAACCCGGGGTCGCGGGCGTCGCGGAGTACATCCGCACGCCGGAACTCGTCGCGTTCGTGCACACCGAGGTCGCACCGGAGTACGAGGGGAGGGGGGTCGGGTCCGCGCTGGTGCGCACCGCCCTCGACGAGGCGCGGTCCGCGAACCTGCGCGTGCTGGCGACCTGCCCCTTCTTCGCGGGCTGGATCGCCCGTCATCCCGACTACCAGGACCTGCTGTACCGGTCCCGGAGCAGGGCCAGCGACTGAACGGTCGGCCACGGCGGTCGTCGACGTCCCCCGACCGGGGATACGGCCGCGTCGTCGGGACGCCGTGCGGAACGCCTCCCTGACCGAAGCAACCGCTGACGGTCGTCCCGGGGTTTGAACACGCGTGCGCGGGAGGGCGGAGCCGCGGCTCCGCCCTCCCGCCGCGCTGCCCGGAGACGACCCGGGCCGGAGCGTGCGCTCCGGCCCGGGAAGGTGGTGGGCGATACAGGATTCGAACCTGTGACCTCTGCCGTGTCAAGGCGGTCCCGGCTCCGCAGCGACCTGCGCCGATGAGCGTCCACCCGGGTCGGAGGATGATGAGCGTCCACCCCGGTCGGAGGGTTCCGTTGAGGGATCTTCACGGCGGTTGGGAGCCGTTGGCAGACGGGTGTCTCCCACCCCGCCCGGCAGGGCGCTTCCGGTTCCGTGAAGGCCCCTCGGCCACCGGGAGAGGGCGATCGGGACGTAGTCCTCCCGCTGGCCACGCTGGGTCACCATCGCGGCTGTTCTGCTGCTCGCAGGCGTCGCCGCGGTGGCCGACCCCACGCTGTGGTCGCGGATCATCCACGCCCGGCCGGGCTTCGCGCTCATCGGTGCCCGCGAGCTGCTCGTGAGGGAGTTCCGCACGACGGCGAGGAGCTTACGCACCGCGTCCGCAGACGATGGACAGACGACGAAACCGATATTCGAAGCGAAGACCGAGGAGGCTCAGGACTCCATCGCGCCGGAGCGCCGATGGCGGTGGGCCGGAACCCGGAGCGTCAGGGCGTCCCCGCCCGCCACTGGACGTGCTGGGGAACGACGTCGTCGGCGTGCCAGCGCAGTTCGGAGTCGACGGCCACCACGCCTTCGATCTGCCGAACGCGGTGGATCAGCTTCTCGACGTCGCTGCGGTGCTCCACGTCCCCGGCGAGCCTCACCACCCCGTCCTCGACCGTGGCGGTGGGTTCCGGCAGGACCTCCCTGATCACGCCCCGCGTCTCCTCGGCGATGTCGTCGTCCTCCCGTACGAAGACCGACAGCAGGTCCCGTCTGCTGACGATCCCGAGCAGGTGTCCGTCCCCGTCGACGACCGGCAACTGTTTGACCCCGTGCCGCTCCATCAAGCGTGCGGCGAGGACCACGGACGCGTCGGAGGACACCGTGACGGCGGGGCCGGTCATCAACTCGGCCGCGTTCCTCGCCGCGGCCTTGTCACCCGCACTGCCTCCCGAACCCAGCCGGGCGCGCAACCGGGCGCGCAACGGAGGAGCGTAGTCCCCTCCTGTGAACTCCTCCTTGTGGAGCAGGTCCTCCTCCGAGACCAGGCCGAGCACACAGCCCTCCGCGTTGGTCACGGGCAGAGCGCTCACACCGTGCTTGACAAGCATCTCGGCGATCTCGCGGTAGCCGGTGTCCCCGGTGACGGAGAAGACCTCGGTCGTCATGACGTCGCTCACAGTGTGCATCGCGAACTCCCCTCGTGTACCGTCCCGTACTGCGGTCGGCACGGTCCCGTTCCCACGGGAACGCTCCTCGGGCGCTCCGGTTCCGCTCCGTCTCCCCTCCCAGCCTTCTGCGATGGCGGTCGGCGCACCAGGGTCGTGGGCCCCGGCGGCGTCGGGCCCTATGGCTCCTCCGTCAGGGACCCGTGTTCTCGGACGGACCGCGTAGCCGCGGCTCCGGCGACGGTCACAGCGGTCGGAGCGCGCGCAGGTACGGGTCCCCGTGCGGATATCTGGCCACCCGGACGCGGGCGTCGACGCACACCGCCGACGAAGGACCGATGACGACCGGGTTCATCTCGAGTTCCGCGATCTCCGGCAGGTCCTCGACCAGCTTCGAGAGCCTCAGCAGGGGCTCCCGCAGTGCCGCGGGGTCCGCGCCCCTCTCACCTTGACTTTCGCCCAGGCGCCTGAACTCGGGTACGGACCGGATCATCTCGTCGGCGCCGGTGTCGGTCAGTGGAGTGAGCCGGGACGTCCGTGAGCCCAGTACCTCGGCGTAGCTTCCGCCGGTTCCGCACGCGATCACGGGGCCGAAGTCGGGCTGCTGGACCGAGCCGATCAGGGCCTCGAAACCGGGAGGGGCCATGCCTTGGACGACGAAGCCGCGGACCCTTCCCCGGAACCGCTCCGCCAGCTCACGGTAGGCCTTCCGGAACCGCTCCTCCCCGGTGAGGCCGAGGTACAGGGCTCCGGCGCGGCCTCGGTGGACGACGCCCGCCACGTCCGCCTTGAGGGCGACCGGCCCGGGGATCTCCGCGGCCGCGCGCAGCGCCTCCTCCTCGTCACGTGCGCGGCGCCACGGTGCGAGGGCCATCCCGTAGCAGGCGAGCAGCTCCATCACACGGTGGAGGGGCAGCCACCCGCCCTGGGCGGGAGAGGCCAGGGACTCGTCCACGATCTCGGCCGCCCGGTACGAGGCCACGTCGGAGAGTTCTGGTGTCCTCCCTGACGGGCGGGCCAGCCATGAGGAGCGCCGCCACGCGGCGCCGAGCGCGGCCGCCGCCGACTCTGGTCCGTTGTAAGAGGGCACCGGTCTTCCCCCGCCCCCGAGGACGGTCACGGCCTCGGGCTGTTCGGGCGCGACCGCGACCACCGGGACGTCCCGCACCGCCGTGCTGACGGCCGGAGCCGGATCGGCCAGGGCCGTGGGGACCGTGACGACCATGACGGCGTCCACCTCCGGGGCCGCCGACAACAGCTCCAGACACGCGCGCAACTGGTCGCTGCGGACCTCCGGCGTGGTGTCGACGGGGTTGGCGCACACCGCTCCGGAGGGCAGCGACTCCTCCAGGCCGCGCCGCGTCCGCTCGGACAGTTCGACGATCTCCAGACCGGCGTCGCAGCACGAGTCGGCGGCCATTCCCCCCACTCCGGCGGTGTTGGTCAGGACCGCGACACGAGGGCCCCGGGGGAGGGGCTGGTGGGCCATGAGGGCCGCTGCTTCGACCAGTTCGCCGACCCCGGACACGGCGGTGACCCCGGCCTGGGCTAACAGGGCGTCGGCGGCCGGGACGGACGGCAGGGGGGAACCGCTGCGCGCCAGGGCCGCTCGCCTCCCCGCCTCCGAACGCCCCGCGTGCACGGCCAGGACGGGCATCCGCCGTCCGACCCCGCGGGCGAGGCGGGCGAACTTGCGGGGGTTGCCGAAGGACTCCACGTGCACCACCGCCATGGTGGTCGACCCGTCCGCCTCCCACCAGCTCAGCATGTCGTTGCTGCTGACGTCCAGGCGGTTGCCCACCGCCAAGAACGAGGACACCCCCACTCCCAGACGGGTGAGGTGGTCGAACAGGCTGATCCCGACGCCGCCCGACTGCACGACGAGGCCCGCGCCTCCGGGGGAGGGCGGACGCGCGGCGAAGGTCGCCTGCAGGCTCACCCCGGGCTCGGTGCAGACGACACCGAAGCTGTCCGGGCCCACGAGCCGCATCCCGCTGTCCCGGCAGACCGACAGCAGCTCCCGGCTCGTGTCGGGGCCGAGGGCCGGGGTAACGACCAGGAGCGCCCTGATCCCCCGCGCACCGCACGACCGCGCCACGGGGACCACGGCGTCGGGAGGGACCGTCACCACCGCCAGGTCCGGGGGCTCGGGAAGTTCCGCGACGGAACGGTGGACGGGCAGGGAGACGTCGGCCACACCCGACGCCTGGGGATGGACGGCGTACGTCGGACCGGTGAAGCCGTGGCACACGATGCTGCGAAGGACCGCGTTGCCGACCGACACCGCGCGGCTCGTCACACCGATGACCACGGCCGAACGGGGACGCAGCAACCGCTTGAGGCTCTCCCTGCTGGCCTGTGCCTCCCTGCGTACCACGGCGTCGACGTAGCGGTCGTCCTGCTCCAGGGGCAGGGTCAGCTCCACCACCCCCGCGTCGGTCCTGCGACGCGACCGCAGTCCCGCGTCGTCGCACACGCGCAGCATCTCGTGGTTGGCTGCCAGGACGTCGGCGTGGAAGGCCCTGACACCGCGTTCCCGTGCCACCGAGGCCAGGTGTTCCAGAAGCAGGGTGCCCACACCGCGTCCGTGCGCCCCTTCCGCCACGGCCAGCCCCAGCTCCCCGATGTGGGACCGCTCGGACGCGTCGTAACTCGCGACGCCGACCACCTCGCCGTCGAGGACCGCGAGGAGGGCCGCGCAGCGGGTGCCGCCGCCCACGCAGGCCCGCTCGGCCGCCACTCGGGCCGAAGACGTACTGGGCAGGAAGAAGCGCATGCGCAGGTTCTCCTGCGTCATCCCCTCGTACAGCTTCCGGACCCTGGTGACGTCCTCGGCCCGGGCGGGACGGATCAGCGCGACGGCGCCGTCGGACAACAGGGCGTGGGAGGTGCCCCGGTCCGTCGTCCGTACCGTTTCTTCGTCGAGTCGGCCGGTCATGGTCACCCTCCCCCGGGTCCTCGCGTCCGAGCCGCTGGTGTCGGCCCAAGGCGCGTCGTCGCGTGCGGCGCGGTGCGCTTCCCAGTCTTCTCCCTGTCCGCGGATGCGGCCCGGGGACGGAGGTCGCTCGCATCCGGGCCCAACGGCCCGTGCCGGGTGACTCCGCGACCGGTGAGGATGCGGGTAGTACGGGACGCGGGAGCGTCTTCTTCGGGCTGGGGGGCCGCACCATGACGCGGGAAGAGGGCACGGGCACCACTGGCAGCGACCTCGGGCGCAGGGCCGCCGCGCGCCGGGCCGAACTCGGTCTGACCCGGGAGGAGGTCGCGCACCTGGCCGACATGGACCCCGGGTACGTGGCCTACCTGGAGGAGTACGCCCCCCACATGACCAGGCAGGCTCTCCACCGCCTCGCGGAAGCCCTGAACACCACGCAGGACTACCTGCTGGGAAGCGCCACCGACGTACCGCCCGGCTCCGCGACCACCTCGGTCCTCCTTCCGGAGACGACCGTGCTCCCTCCGGAGAGGTGCATGGAACTCATCGGTCCGGGCGGTGTGGGACGCATCGGCTTCATGCCCGAGGGCGCGAAGGCGCCGATCATCCTTCCGGTGAACTACCTCGTCCGCGGCGAAGCCCTCGTGTTCCGGACCACGGACCGCGGAGTGATCGCCCGGCACCTGCCCTGCGGCGCCGCCTTCGAGGTCGACCGCGTCGACGGAGCGACGAGCGAGGGGTGGAGCGTCCTGGTCACCGGCCGGGCCGCACCGGTGACCGATGAGGCGGAGGCGGCCTCTCTGCGCACGAGCGCTCCCGTGCGCCCGTGGGCGGGAGGCGAACACGACCTCTTCGTCCGTGTCGTGGCGTACGAGGTCAGCGGGCGCCGCGTGGGGGGCCGGAGCATGCGCTGACGCGTGTCGGCGTCCCGCTTCGGGGCGGGTCCGCCGCTGGTATCCGACCGCCTTCGCGGGTAGGGGACGAGGCACACGACGGTACGCGGTCCGGCCGCGTACCGGGTCGCCCGGCCCCGTCGGGCGAGCCCGCCCGGGTGGGAGGAGATGACGGCCTATGCAGGAGGAGAGCCGGGCCATCCGCGTCTTCCTGGTCGACGACCACGACGTGGTGAGGCGGGGGATCACCGCCCTGCTCCAGGACGAGGGGGACATCGAGGTCGTCGGGGAGGCCGCCACGGCGGCCGAGGCGCTCGGCCGCGTACCGGCCGCACGACCCGACGTGGCGGTCCTGGACGTGCGTCTGCCGGACGGCAGCGGTGTGGAGGTCTGCCGGGAGCTGCGGTCGCGGTTCCCGGACCTGGCGTGTCTGATGCTGACGTCCTACTCCGACGACGAGGCCCTCTACGACGCCGTCCTGGCGGGCGCGGCGGGCTACGTGCTGAAGCAGATCCACGGTTCGGACCTGGTGGGGGCGATCCGCACGGTCGCCTCCGGGGAGTCCCTGCTGGACCCGCACAGCACCTCCCTCGTCATGCGGCGCATACGCGAGGGAGCGGAGTCGGCCGACCCCCTCGCCGGGTTCTCCCCCCAGGAACGGCGCGTGTTCGAGCTGATCGGCGAGGGGCTGACCAACCGGCAGATCGGCGAACGGGTCTTCCTGGCGGAGAAGACGGTGAAGAACTACGTCTCCAGTGTGCTGTCCAAGCTGGACATGCAGCGCCGTGCGCAGGCGGCGGCGTACGCCGCGCGGCTCAAGGACCGTGCCGCGCGCGGCGGATCCGGATGAGACCGCGCGTTCGCCCGGGTCCTGCGTCGTGCTCCGGAGACGGGCGGACACCCGGGCGGGCCGCACGGCGTCAAGTGGCACAGGTCCCGGATCCGCCACGGCCTTGGAGACCGCCCGACCGCGACACCCGTACCTGGTGCGCCCGCGCGGACGCTCCTAACGTGGCACGAGAGGGCTCCACAACCGGTGGGAGGCAGCCATGGACCAGGCAGCGAAGGCGCCCGTGGTGGCGGCGGTCAACGGAACGGCGGCGAGCGGACGGGCCCTGGACTGGGCCGCGGACGACGCGGGACGGCGGGGACGGGGGCTGCGTGTCGTGTACGCCTTCGACTGGCCGCTCTACCACTCCCTCCCCCGCGGCCTGCCGGGATTCGACGTGGACGAGTTCGCGCGCCGCATCGTCGACGAGGCGCGCGAACGTGCGCTGGAGCGGGTTCCGGACCTCGACGTCATGGCGGTGCACGTCACGGGCGACCCCGCGCCGGTGCTGCTGACCGAGAGCCGCAGCGCCCACTCCCTGGTCGTGGGAGCGCACCGCATGACGACCATGGACAGGGTCGTACCGGACTCCACGGCCCTGGAGCTGCTGGCCGACGCCTCGTGTCCCGTGGTGGTCGTCCCCAACCGGGAGCCTGGCCCCTTCCACGGCCGCCTCGTGCTGGGAACGGACGGGTCGCGGTCCGCACGTGCCGCCACGGAGTGGGCGTTCGCCACGGCCGGGACCTGGGGGGCGCGGCTGCGCGCGGTGACGGTACGCGAGCAGACCCGCTGGTGGCGCTTCGGCGCGTTGGAGGACCCGACCTGGACCATGACCGAGGAGGAGAGGAAGCGGGCCGAGGACGAGGACGTGCGCCGCGCGCACCGGGCCCTGTCGGAGGCGATCGGGGAGGAGCGGGCGCGCTGGCCGGGAGTGCGTGTCGAGGAGGTCGTGGAGACGGGCCACCCCGTCGAGGTCCTGTGCGCCGCGGCCCGGGACTGCGACCTGATGGTCGTGGGATCGCACGGACGGGGAGGCTTCGCCGGGATGCTGCTGGGGTCGGTGAGCCGCAACGTGATCTCACACAGCCCCGTTCCGGTCGCGGTGGTACGCCCTCCCCGGCACTGAGAGCGGCGGCCGGGCACGCCCGGGGCGCCGCGGACGGTCACACCGGTGCGGCGCCCGACGTCCCGGCGCCGGACAGGTCGGCGGCGATCGCGTCGGCCCAGCCGTCGATCTCGTCCCAGTCCCGGAAGTCTCCGTAGCGCCCCCTCATGAGCCGGTAGACCACGCGCCCGAACCGCGGCAGGTGTTCGGGCCGCAGGGATCCGGCCAGGAGGCGGTGTTCGCGGAAGCCCAGGGCGTCGCGCAGTTCGGCGACCTCCGCGGGTTCTTGGGCGTGCTTCTCGAACCAGCCGCCGACGACTCGCGCCAGGCCCACACTGAACAGCCAGACCGGCATCCTGCCGAGCGGCGCGGCGTTGGCGTGGAGGTAGCGGGAGGCCTCCGGGATCCAGGAACCGCCGTGGACCGCGCTGCCCAGCACCGCGGCCCGGTAGGCCCCGGCCCCCGGCGCTTCCGCCAGGGACCGCACGTCCGCCGTGTGGCCGCGTTCGCGCAGACGACCGGCGATCCTCTCCGCGATCTCCCGTGTTGAACCGTGCTCGCTCGCGTAGCCGACCAGTACGGACATGGCGGTACCTCCTTCGAGCGTCCTCCGTCACAGTCCAGTCTGGGCGCGCGGAGTCGCGCCGCCTCAGGGGCCTACCTCCCCGCGTACGGGGACGTAGGGCCCGTCCGGGCCAGCCGCTCGGCCCTGCCAGGAGGACGGATACGCAGGCAGTGTCGGAGGGGAGGGGGAGGCGGGCGTCTCCCCGGGGGGAGGTGTCCCGAGATGGCTCAAGGCACGCGCTACCCGGTTGTGGTCGAGGCCGATCCGGACCCGACGGCGGGCCGCTGGCTCTGGTTGGTCAAGTGGCTGCTAGCGATCCCCCACTACGTGGTGCTCGTCTTCCTGTGGATCGCCTTCCTCGCGCTGACCGTGGCGGCCTTCTTCGCGATCCTGTTCACCGGCCGCTACCCGGCGGGGATGTTCCGGTTCAACACCGGAGTCCTGCGGTGGAGCTGGAGGGTGGGGTTCTACGCCTACTGGGTGCTGGGGACCGATCGCTATCCGCCCTTCACCCTGTCCGGGGACGTGGACTACCCGGCC
Organism: Nocardiopsis akebiae; assembly: GCF_018316795.1. NCBI lineage: Bacteria > Bacillati > Actinomycetota > Actinomycetes > Streptosporangiales > Nocardiopsidaceae > Nocardiopsis > Nocardiopsis akebiae. The sequence goes on along the minus strand of NZ_CP074132.1, from coordinate 4,681,413 downwards.
CGACTGACGATCAGGGAGCCGGGGCGGATGTCCCGGGGGCTGGTGCTGGTCAAGTGGTGGCTGCTGGCCCTGCCCCAGTACCTGGTGGTGGCACTCTTCGTGCGCGGCGGCGTGACCGTGGTGGCGGAGGACCCGGAGGCGGGGTCCGCCGAGACCTGGGAGGCGATGTACCAGTCACCCGGCCTCATCGGCCTCCTGGTGCTGTTCGCGGCCCTTGCGCTGCTCTTCACCGGGGCCTATCCGCGGAGCCTGTTCGACCTCGTGGTCGGGCTGAACCGGTGGGTCCTGCGCGTCGTGGCCTACGCCGCGCTCATGACCGACCGCTACCCGCCCTTCCGACTGGACACGGGCGGGCGGGAACGGGACGGGACCCGGGGAGCGGTTACCGGAGACGGGACGACCTGATCCGGCGGGCCCTGCCGAGGCGGAGCACGTGCGCGGGACCGGTGCCGGAGCACCGGTCCCGCGGCGTGGGCCTGAGCCGGCCCGGGCGGCTACTCCTCGGCCTTGCGCGAGATCGGCACCTTGCGGCTGCCCTCGGGCTTCTGCGACAGTCCGACGCTCACCTCCAGGATGCCCTGGTCGTATGAAGCGGCGACGTCCTCCTCATCGGCGTCGGCGGGCAGCGCGAGCGTGCGGCTGAAGGAACCGTAGCGGAACTCCGAGTGCTGGGGAGTCGACGTGCTCTCCCCGCGCTCGGCCCGGATGGTCAGCGTGCCGTGCTCGACGGTCACGCTGAGGCCGTCCTCGGGGTCCACGCCGGGCACCTCGGCCCGGACCAGGTACCGGTCGTCGCGCACCGAGGTCTCGACCCTCAGGTTGGAGGGCGAGCGCGTCGAGAAGAACGGGGCGTCGAACAGCTCGGCCAGGTCGGGGAAGCGCCCCAGCCCCTCACGGCGGGAGATCGCGTTCATGTCCTACCTCCTCCGGTTCGGGTTCCCGCGGCCGCCGCGCTTCGGCCGGGCCACGGCCTTCCACCCCCACCCAACACCGGTACGCGGACCTGCGCCAGGAGCCGAAGGCTCGGGACCGCCGGGCCGTTGGTCCCCCCGCCCACCATGCCCTTCGGGGTCGGCGAGCACGTGGAAGCTCTCCTCCTCCTGGGCGAAGTGCAGGCGCAGGACCGCGTAGAGCTCGACGGCCAGCCGGGCCGCGCGACGGCGCGCGTCCGCGCCCCCGACGCCGTCCACCTCCTCCAGGCACGTGCGCAGGCGCAGGCACAGTTCGGCGATCTCCGTGTGCCCGCGGCTCATCGCGGCGGTGGTGTCGGGTCCGCCCAGAGCCCGCGCGACCCTGGGGTAGAGCAGGCGCTCGTCCCGCTCCTCGTGGGCGGTCAGTGCGTCGATGAAGTCCCTAAGGCCGGCGGTCTCGGCGGACGCATCGCCTCCCTGACGGGTCAGGGCCTCCGCCGCGCGCGGCAGCGACTCGATCCCCGGCCACAGCCGGACGTGCTCCTCCTGCAGGGCGCGCACCAGGTCGGCGTCGTCACCGCGCAGCTCCGGGACCCGGTTCCCTCGCCCGCCCGACAGCGCGCGCAGGGCGTTGAGGATGACCGCGACGTCGATCGCCTCCTGGGTCAGCGCCCCCGCCGTCGGGGGAAGCAGCCCGACCGCGGCGACGGCCATCGCGGCCGCGGACAGCAGCATGCCGACGGCCGCGCTCTGCCGCGCGATCGCCAGGGTGCGCCGGGCGACGGCCAGGCTCTCGGCGACCCTGGTCAGGCGGTCCACCGTGACCACCACGTCCGCGGCCTCCGACGAGGCGGTCGAGCCGCGGGCGCCCAGGGCCACGCCCACGCCCGCCGCCGCCAGCGCGGGCGCGTCGTTGACCCCGTCTCCGACCATCACCGTGGGGGCCCGCGCGCTCTCGTCGCGTGCCACGGCGACCTTGTCGGCCGGGGACTGCTCGGCGTACACCGCGTCCGCCCCCACGTGCGCGGCGATGCGCTCGGCGACGTCCCGCCGGTCGCCGGTGACCATCACCGCGCGCTCGATCCCCGCCAGCCGTAGCAGACGCAGGGTGCGCGGGGCGTCCGCGCGCAGCCGGTCGCGCAACAGCAGTACCCCGCGCAGGACGCCGTCGACGCCCACGAACACGGTGACCGACCCGTCGCGCGCCGCCTCGGCGCGGGCCCGGGCGGCCCATCCGGGCTCGGCTCCCCCTCCCGCGGCCCACGCGGCCTTGCCCACGCGGACAGACCTGCCGCCGACCGTGCCGCCGATGCCCCGCCCCAGTTCCTCGACCACCTCACCCGGCTGTTCCAGACGCGCACCGCGGTCCCTGGCCGCGCGCACGATGGCCGACGCCAACACGTGCGGGGAGGCCTGGTCGAGCGAGGCGGCCAGGCGCAGCACCTCGTCGGCCGACGCGTCCTCCCCGGTGACGACCCGGCCCAGCACCGGGCGGCCCTCGGTGACGGTGCCGGTCTTGTCGAAGAGCAGCACCCGGGCGCGCGCCAGCCTCTCCAGGGCGTCGCCCCCGCGCACGATGACCCCCCGCCGGGCGCTGCGCGACATGCCGGAGGTGAAGGCGACGGGTGCGGCGAGGATGAGGGGGCACGGTGTGGCCACGACCAGCACGGCGACGGCGCGCACGGCCTCCCCCGACAGCCACCACGCCGCGCCGGTCAGCAGCAGTGTGAACGGCAGGAACAGGGCCGCGTAGCGGTCGGCCATGCGGACGAACGGTGCGGTGCGCGCCTGGGCCTCGCGCGCGAGGCGCACGATCGCGGCGAACGAGCTGCCCTCGGCGTCGGTCGTGGCGCGCATGCGGAAGGGGCCGCCCGCGTTGACGGTGCCGCCCCGCACGTCCTGGTCCGCGGACCGTTCGACGGGCAGCGGCTCGCCGGTCACCACCGACTCGTCCACCACCGCCGTACCCTCCGTCACGCGTCCGTCCACCGGCAGCGCCTCTCCCGCCAGGACCAGCAGCACGTCCCCGGGGCGCACCTCGTCCGCGGGCACCGCGGTCACCCGTTCGCCGTCGATCCGGTGCGCGACGCGGGGAGCCCGGGAGGCCAGCGCGCTCAGATCGCGCCGCGCACGGCGCGCGGCCCCGTCCTCCAAGACCCTTCCCCCGGTCAGCATGACGGCGACGATCGCGCCCGCGAGGAGTTCACCGACCAGCGCGGAGCCGACCAGCGCCAGCAGGGCGACGACGTCGCTTCCCAGGCTCCGGCGCAGCAGCGCCCGGACGACCCACACGGTCGAGGCGACGGCGGCGACTGCCGTGGCCGCCAACCACGCCGCGTCCGAGGCAGCGGTGAACCCCGACAGCCGCAGCGCCCCTCCGACGACGAGCCCCGACAGACACAGGAGCAGCAGCACGGTCTCGCCGGTCACGTATCGCGAACTGTCTCCCCGTCCTGTGTCCATACCGCCACTGTGTTCCGCGACGGCAGGGGGCGGCAGGGCTGGAGGTCGTGTCCGCAAGGGGTCGATGGTCACGCGTCCGGTGGAGTCAACCCGGCCTGCGAGGGGAGGAGCTCGGACAGGTCGGACACCACGACGTGCGCTCCCAGGGCCAGCATCCTGCGGCGGACACCGGTGCGGTCCACCCCCACCACCAGGCCGAACCCCCCGCGCCCGGCCGCCTCCACACCGACCAGCGCGTCCTCGGCCACGGCGGCCGAGCCCGGTTCGACCCCCACCCGACGGGCGGCCTCCAGGAACAGCGCCGGGTCGGGTTTGGCCGCCAACCCGAGCCGTGCCACGTCGACGCCGTCCACGCGGGCGTCGAAGAGGCCGTCGACCCCGGCCGACCGCAGCACCCTGGCGCAGTTGCGGCTGGCCGAGGCCGCCGCCACCGGCACGCCCGCCGAGCGCAGTGCGCGCACGAACTCCACAGTCCCGGGAAAGGCCCTGACCCCGTACCGGGACACGAAGTCCAGGAAGTACCCGTCCTTGCGGTCGGCCAGCCAGTCCGGCGTCACCCCCTCGGCTCCGTCCGGCGACGAGTCCTCGGGCAGGTGGACACCACGTGAGGCGAGGAAGGACCGCACCCCCTCCGCGCGCGGTCGGCCGTCGACGTGGCGCAGGTAGTCCTCGCGCATGTCGAAGGGGCGGAAACGCGTGCCCTCGGCACGGGAGCGTTCGAGCAGGAAGGCGTCGAAGACGCGCTTCCACGCCGCGGCGTGCACCGAGGCCGTGTCGGTGATGACTCCGTCGGTGTCCAGGACCGCCGCGCGTACGCGGTCGAGCGCCAGGCCGCTGTTCTCCCCCGCGTCCATGTGGTCGGCTCCTTCCCGCCCCGGTCGGCGAACGCCCGGCCGGGGGCCCGCCTCCACCGCGTCCACCGGTGCGGCGACGGCCCCCGAGCCCGTCCTCAGAGCCGCAGCACCGCCGCCCCGTCCACCCGGTCGGCGGCCAGGTCCGCCAACGCGAGGTCCGCGGACTCGAACGGGTACGGCGTCACCGTCACCGCCAGCTCGTGCCCGGACGCGAAGTCCAGGAACTCGCGCGCGTCCGCGCGGGTGTTCGCGGTCACGCTGCGCAGCGAACGCTCCTGGAACAGGTGTCTCCGGTAGTCCAGGGGAGGGATCACGGACAGGTGGACACCGGCCACCGCGAGGGTCCCTCCCCGGTCGAGGGCCCTGAGCGCGGTGGGCACCAGCTCTCCCACGGGAGCGAACAGGATCGCGGAGTCCAGCGGTTCCGGAGGCGTGTCGTAGGCGCCCGCCGCCGAGTGGCAGCCCAGCTCCAGGGCCAGCTCGCGGGCCCGCCGCGACCGCGTCATCACGTGCACCGTCGCCCCCCGCGCGAGGGCGACCTGGGCGGTCAGGTGGGCGGAGGCACCGAACCCGTATATGCCGAGCACCCCTCCCTCCGGCAGTTCGGCGCGGCCGAGGGCGCGGTGTCCGATGACCCCCGCGCACAGCAGTGGCGCCGCTGTCGTGTCCGGCAGTGCCTCGGGAAGGGGGTGCACGAAACGCTCGTCGGCGGTCAGGTAGCGGGCGAACCCGCCGTCGCGGTCCCAGCCCGTGTAGGTGGAGTCCGGACACAGGTTCTCGTCACCGCGCAGGCAGTAGCCGCACTCGCCGCACGTGGAGGCGAGCCAGGCGACGCCGACACGGTCCCCCGGCGCGTACGAGTCCGCGTGCGGCCCGAGGGCGTCCACCCGGCCGACCACCTCGTGCCCGGGGACCGTGTCCGGACGGCGCGGCGCGAGGTCTCCCTCGGCCAGGTGCAGGTCTGTACGGCACACGGCGCAGGCCAGCACCTCGATCAGCAGCTCGTGCCCCCGGGGTTCGGGGACGCGTCGGCGCACACGGCTCAGGGGTCCGCTCGCGATCGGTCCGGGACGGGTCACCGCCCAGGCGTCCATCATCGGTTCCATACGCCGAGTCCAGCACGGCGGCGGTGTCCGGGCCAGGGGTCCACGGTCCCGGGGCCGGAGGCCTTGTGCCCCCGACGCCCGGACGTTGGACCGTGGCGTGCGCCACGCCCCGGGCGTGACACTCGAAGACGGAGACCGAGCTGTTCGAGGGAAGGTGCGCCGTGCGTGAGAACATCCTCGTCGGAACGGACGGGTCGAAGAACGCGCTGGTGGCGGCCGAGTGGGCCGTCCGGGAGGCACGACGGCGGGGCGGTACGGTCACCGTCCTCGGCGTCTATGACGCGGACGTGGTCCTGAAACTGGTGATGAGGCCGTCGGACCTGCTCGAACGCGAGGCGCACAGGGCCGTGAGGGCCGCGGTCGAGCACGCCCGGGCGATCGCTCCCGGAGTCGAGGTGGTCCCGTGGACGGGTCCGGCGGCGTCGCCGGTCCAGGGCCTGCTGCGGCACGCGGAGTCGGCGTCGATGCTGGTGGTCGGCGCGCACGGGGTCAGTGCGCTGCTCGGATCCCGGCTGGGCTCGGTGTCCGACCAGGTGGCCGCGCACGCCCGGGTGCCGGTGGTCGTGGTGGGACCGGAGCCGGTTCCGGAGGACGCGCGCGAGGTGGTGGTGGGCGTCGACGGCTCCCCGGGGTCCCGAAGCGCCGTGTCCGCCGCGCTGGAGTCCGCCTCGGCGGACGGCGGCCCCGTGCGCGCCGTCTGGGCCTGGTCGGCGCCGACCGACATGGTCCCGTACCGGTCCGACGCGGAGGAGGAGTTGCGCCGGTGGCACCTCCAGGAACTGGAGGGGGCCCTGGAACCGGTGCTGGCCCGCCACCCGGGCACCGAGGTGGTCCGGGAGGTCTCGCGTGAGCACCCGGTCGGGGCCCTGCTGGCGCGCACGCGGAACGCGCGCCTGTTCGTGGTGGGAGCCCGAGGCGCGCGCGGCTTCGCGCAACTGGCCCTGGGCGGGGTCGCCCGCGGTGTCCTGTACCGGTCCGACCGTCCCGTGATGGTGGTCCACCGCTCCCAGGACTGAGAGAGGGGGCGGCTCCCTCACCCGAGGTCGTCGGGAAGGGGAACGCTCCACCGCACAACGGTCCCGCCCTCCGGGCCGGGGCCGGCCTCGAAGGTCCCTCCGAGCCGCGCCGCGCGCTCGGCCAGGTTGCGCAGACCGCTGCGGCGGCCACCCGGACGCAGACCCGCGCCGTCGTCGCAGACCTCGACCGTCAGGTCGCCGTTCACCCCCACCCTGGCGTCCACACGCCCGGCCCCCGCGTGCCGGGCCGCGTTGGACAGCGCCTCCTGGAGCACGGCTACCGCCTCGTCCGCGATCCGTTCGGGAACACGGCTGTCGAGGGGCCCGTCCATCCGGAGTCCGACCGCGAAGCCCAGGGACGGGGCGGCGACGTTGACCGCGTCCACGAACCTGTCACGCGGCCAGGGCTTCTCACGGTCCTCGCTCACCGCGGTCAGGGCGAAGATCGTCGTCCGGATCCGGCGGACGGTGTCGTCGAGGTCGTCCACCGCCCGCCGGACGCGTTCTGCGGCCTCGGGGTCGTCGATGCGGCCCCGTACCGCAGTCAGGGACAACGCGACCGCGAAAAGCCGCTGGATGACGGTGTCGTGCAGGTCGCGCGCGATGCGGTCCCGGTCCTCCAACACGCTGACCCGCTCGGCGTCCGCGCGCGCCGCCGCGAGTTCCAGGGCGATCGCCGCGTGTTCCGCGAAGGCCTGCAGCGTCCGCGCCGTCGAGGAGGGGAAGGGCTCGCCGCCCTCCCCCCTGCCCAGGCACAGGACGCCGCGCGCGGCGTCCCCCCTTCCCAACGGGACCAGCAGGACGGGGCCGACGCCCATACCGTGCAGCAGCGGAGCGCCGTGCCGACCGGGACGGGACAGGTCCGTGGACACCGGTTCGCCGGAGACGTAGGCCCTGCCGACCAGGGACCCCTCCACCGCCACACTGCGCTCCCCGAGGCGCTCGGCGCCCTCGCCGCTCGCCGTCCGCACCACGAGCTGCCGCCCGGAGGGGTCGGGGCCGACGATGACGGCTGTGTCGGCCCCCGACATCCGCCGGGCCCGCTGGGTGATCATGAGGAGGACGCTGTCGGCGTCCTCTCCGCTGAGCAGATGGGTCTTGACCTCGTCGGAGGCGTCCAACCACATCTCGCGGTGCTGTGTGCGCTCGTAGAGGCGGGCGTTCTCGATCGCCGCTCCCGCCGCCGAGGCCAGCGCCACCACCACGGACTCGTCGGCCTCGTCGAAACGGTCCCCTCCGCGCTTCTCGGCGAGGTAGAGGTTGCCGAACACCCTGCCGCGCACCTGGACCGGCACCCCCAGGAAGGAGCGCATGGGCGGGTGCCCCTCGGGAAAGCCGTGAGAGGCGGGATGGGCGCAGATGTCGTCCACGCGCAGCGGCCCCCGGGACCGGGCCAGCAGCCCGAGTACGCCCCGGCCCTCGGGCCAGCGCTCTATCCGGGCGATCCGCGCCGCGTCGACGCCGACCGGGATGAACTGCTCCAGCCGGCCGTCGTGCCCGACCACGCCCATGGCTCCGTACCGGGCACCCGCCAGGTCCATGGCGGCCTCGACGATCCGACGCAGGGTCTCGTGCAGGTCCAGGCCGCCACCGACCACGACCACGGCGTCCAGAAGCGCACGGAGGCGTTCGCGGTCGGCCAGCGCCTCGCCGACCAGCGACCGCAGTTCCCCGGGCAGCCGGGAGAGCTCGGCGTCCACGGCCCGCCCGTCCGTCGGCCCCCTCCGGAGCCGGGAGTCCTCGCTCACAGCCACCACCTCGCGATTCACCACCGCGCTCGGCCTCGTTCCCATCCTAGGTACGCGCGGCCCGTGAGGCGAAGGTCGTCCCCGGTACGGGTCCAACGTCCCCGTACCGGGGCCGTTCGCTCCGGTGCGCGGCGGAGCGGCTCCGGGCAGGTTCGGGGTGAGCACGATGGGCCGGACGGGTTACCGAGATCGGAGGCCCCATGACCAAGAGCGTCGGCGACCTGATGACCACGAGTGTCCTGGCCGCCCGGGACGACGCCGGGTACAAGGAACTGGCCGCCTTCATGCGGGACCACCATGTCAGCGCGGTGCCCGTGGTGGACTGCGGGCACCGCGTCCTGGGCGTCGTGTCGACCGCCGATCTGCTGCTCAAGCTCGCCGACCCCGACCCGGAGGAGGGGTACACCGGCGAGCCCTTCCGTGAGCGGCTCGCCCGGATCAAGAGCACGGGCACGACGGCTCGCGAGCTGATGACCTCTCCGGCGGTCACCGTCACCGCCGACACCGCGCCCCGTGAGGCGGCGGGGCTGATGAGACGGCACGGGTTCAGGCGGCTGCCCGTGGTGGACGGGGACGGGCGCCTCGTGGGCCTGGTCGGCCGGTCGGACCTGCTGCACGTGTACGCGGTGGACGACGCGGACCTCGAACGGCGGGTGCGGGAGGACGTCGTCCGCGGCCGGTTCGGGCTGACCGGCGTGGAGACCGGCGTCAGCCACGGAGTGGTCACCCTGAGCGGCGAGGTCGCGCGCCGGTCCGACATCCCGCGTCTGGCGCACGCGGTGCGCGGTGCCGAGGGCGTGGTCCACGTCCGCTGCCACCTGACCCACCGCCTCGACGACCTCACCCTCGGAGGAGCGCCCCGGTGAGCCGCTGGACGCTGGTCTACGAGGGGCCGGACCCGGATGGCCAGGGCGTACGCGAGACCCTGTGCACCCTTGGGAACGGCTACTTCGCCACGCGCGGCGCACCGCCCGAGGCCCGTGACGACGGAGTCCACTACCCGGGCACCTACGTCGCCGGCTGCTACGACCGCGCCGTCTCCGAGGTCGACGGGCACCGGGTGGAGAACGAGGACCTGGTCAACGCCCCCAACTGGCTCCCCCTGACCTTCCGCGTCGGTGACGGCGACTGGTTCGAACGACCCGACCCGGCGCTCCCGCAGCGCACCGAGCTGGACATGCGCCGAGGAGTGCTGACGCGGACCTTCCACGTGGTGGACGACGGCAGGAGGACACGGGTGGCCCAGCGGCGCCTGGTGTCGATGGACGCCCCGCATCTGGCCGCCCTGGAGACCACCCTGGTGCCCGAGGGCTGGAGCGGGACCGCGGTCGTCCGGTCCGCCCTGGACGGGAGGGCGGCCAACCGCGGCGTGGCGCGCTACCGCGACCTGAACGGACGTCACCTCCACCCGCTGGGCACCGGCTCCGACGGTCCCGGCCTCCACTGGCTGCGCTGCCGGACCCTCACCTCGGGCGTCGAGGTCGCGCTCGCCTCCCGGACCCTGGTCTCACAGGGGCCCCGGCCCGTGGCCCGCGAAAGCCCCGCGGGCGACGGCTGGGCGGCCACCGACCTGACCCTGGACCTGAGGAGCGGTGAACAGACCACCGTGGAGAAGACGGTGGCCCTGTACACCTCGCGCGACCGCGCCGTCGGCGACATCCTCGACGCGGCCCGCGACGCCCTGGAACGGGCGGGCGGATTCGACGAACTGCTGCGCCGACACACCACCGCCTGGCACCACCTGTGGCGGTCCTGCGCCCTGGAGGCCGGGGACGAGGAGGAACAGCGGATCCTCAACCTGCACCTCTTCCACCTCCTGCAGACGCTGTCGCCCCACACGGCCGACCTCGACGCGGGTGTTCCGGCGAGGGGCCTGCACGGTGAGGCCTACCGCGGCCACGTCTTCTGGGACGAGCTGTTCGTCCTTCCCTTCCTCAACCTCCACTTCCCCGAGACCGCGCGAGCCCTGCTGCGCTACCGGTGGCGCAGACTGCCCCAGGCGCGGGCCATCGCCCGCGCCGCGGGGCTGAGGGGCGCTCTCTTCCCCTGGCAGAGCGGGAGCGACGGCAGCGAGGAGTCCCAGCGCACGCACCTCAACCCCCGTTCGGGGAGGTGGATCCCCGACCACTCGCACCTGCAGCGCCATGTCGGGCTCGCGGTCGCCTACAACGTCTGGCAGCACCACCAGGCCACCGGCGACACCGCCTTCCTGACCGGGTTCGGCGCGGAGCTGCTGCTGGAGGTCGCCCGCGCCTTCGCGGACATGGCCGTCTACGACAAGGCGCTGGACCGCTACGTGATCCGCGGTGTGATGGGCCCCGACGAGTACCACGATGGCTACCCCGGCCGCGAGGAACCCGGTCTGGACGACAACGCCTACACCAACCTCATGGCGGTGTGGGCCATGCTGCGGGCGCTGGACACGCTGCGGGCGCTGCCGGGCCCGAGCCGCAGGGACCTGGAGGAGTCCCTCGGGCTGGACGCGGACGAGGTCGAGCGGTTCGAGACCCTCACCCGCAAGATGCGCGTCCCCTTCCACGAGGGAGTCATCAGCCAGTTCGCCGGTTACGGGGATCTGGAGGAGCTCGACTGGCGGGCCTGCCGCGGCGTCCGGCGCCTGGACCGCTTCCTGGAGGCCGGGGGCGACAGCTGCAACCGCTACAAGGCGTCCAAGCAGGCCGACGTGCTGATGCTGTTCTTCCTGCTCCCCGCGGAGGAGATCGCCGACATGCTGCGCCGCCTCGGCTACACCTACGATCCCGGGCTCATCCCCCGCACGGTCGACTACTACCTCGCACGAACCTCGCACGGGTCGACCCTCAGCTCCGTGGTGCACTCCTGGGTGCTGTCCCGGACCAACCGGGAGGAGTCCTGGGACTTCTTCCGCAGGGCGCTGAGCACCGACGTCGACGACGTCCAGGGCGGGACCACGGCCGAGGGCATCCACCTGGGAGCCATGGCGGGCACCGTTGACCTCCTCACCCGGTGCTACACCGGCCTGACCACACGCGGTGGAGCCCTGCACCTGAGCCCCCTGCTGCCCGCCGAACTGGACCGCCTCTCCTACGGTCTGCGCTACCACGACCACTGGGAGGTGGGCGTGGACGTGCGCCGCGACCACGTGCGGGTCACCCTGCCACCGTCGGCCGGGCCGCCCGTCCGGGTCCGGGTCAAGGAACGCGGTGCCCTGATCGCCCCCGGCTCGTCCTGTGTCCTACCCCTGCGGTGACCGGGCCGACGTAGCGCTCCGACCGGGGTGCACGCGTGCTACGACCACCGGGACGGGGCTGCGGTGCAGCACCTTCTGGCTGACCGAGCCCAGCAGCAGACCCCGGAAGCCTCCCGTACCGCGGGAGCCGACGACGACCACGTCGGCGGCGCCCGCGGCCTCGACGAGGGCGTGCGCCGGGTGGTCGTGGCGTACCAGGACCAGGACCCGGACGGCGACGTCCCCGGTCCGCTCGTCGCGGGCCTCGTCCACCATGCGGTGCATCCGCCTCTCGGCGTGCAGCATCACGGCCTCCGGTCCGACCAGGTCCAGCGTCAGCCGGCCCACCGCCTCGGCCGAGGGGCGGACGTGCAGGACCGTCAGGCGCGCGCCGCGCCGGGCGGCCTCCTCCAGCGCGAACCGCAGGGCGGCGTCCGAGTCGGGGGAACCGTCCACACCCGCCACCACGTGGCCGCACCGCTCCAAGGACGCCTGCGGCGGCACCACCGCCACGGGGCACGCGGCATAGGCGCACACACGGGGTCCCACCGCACCCGGTGGGAACCTCAGGGTGTCCGGCTCCCGGGAGCCCACCACGACCAGGGCGGCCCGACGCGACGCGGCGACCAGCGCGGCGGACGGATCGGCCCGCACGGACTCGGCGCGGACCGCGAGTCCGGGGTGGTCCCGGGCCGCCAGGGCGGCTTCCTCCGCCGGAGCGTGCCCAGCCCCGCCGTCCCCGTGGCCGAAGAGCGACGTCCGGAGGCGGACGAACGGCTCTCCGGCGTGCTCCGCGCCCTCCGCGCGCACGACGACCAGCTCCGCCCCCCGGTCGGCGGCCTCCTCGGCGGCCCAGCCCACCACCGTCCGGTCCCCGCAGGTGTGGCCGACACCGACGACGACCGGCCCACTCGCTTCCCAGGCGGTGTCCACGCCCTTCCCGACCACGGCGCTCCTCCTCCATCACCCGAACGGCGGTGCGGGGCGACGTCGCCCCGAGGGCGCACACGGCGGTGCGCGACCGTCGGTGTCGTCCTACCCCGTGACGCGGCCTCCTTCCGGGTTCTCCGGAAGGCGGTTCCGGGATCAGTCCTCGCTCCTCCCCGGGCGGGAGCGCGCCACGACCACCGGCACGCGGGCGTGGTGCAGCACCGTCTGGCTGACCGATCCCAGCAGCAGACCGGCGAAACCACCGCGTCCCCGCGAACCGACGACGATGAGGTCGGCATCATCGCCCCTGGTCAACAGGGCGTGGGCGGCCTGATCCTGAACGACCTCGACCCTCACCGGAACGTCTCCGGTGCGCTCGCTGCGGCCCTCTTCGACCAGGGCGCGCACGTGTTCGTCGGCGCGCGAGACCAGGTACTCGCGGACCGCGGTGTGAGCGGCGGGATCCAGCGCCGTGACGTCGACGGGGTTCGGTACCTCCCAGGCGTGCACCGCCACGAGTTCGGCGCCGGTACGGGCCGCCTCGTCCAGGGCGAAGCGCAGCGCGGCCTGTCCGCCCGCGGAACCGTCCAGTCCGACCACGACGCGCCCGCGCTCCCCTCGCACGCGGTGCTCCCCTCCGCCGACCGCCTCGTCGGGGCCCGGCACCACGGCGACGGGACATGTCGCGTGAGCGCTGACGCGGACGCTCACCGAGCCCAGGAACACCGAAGCGGTACCGCCCAGGCCGCGCGAGCCCACGACGGCCATCCCAGCCGACCGCGAGGCCGCGAGCAGGGCGCGGGCCGGATCCAGCTTGGAGACCTCGGTGCGCGTCCCCAACCCGGGACGGGTCCGCGCAACGTGGTCGACGGCTTCCCGGAGCAGGCGCTCGGCCCAGTCCGCGAGCTCCGGTGTGGGCGGGACCCGCCCCGTGAACCCCAGCGGTGCGCTGATCACGGGCATGCTCAGCGCGTGCAGGACCAGCAGTTCCAGACCGCGGTCGGCCGCCGCTCGGGCCGCCCAGTCCAGTGCCGCGCGGCTCCCCGGCGAGCCGTCCACACCCACGACGATCCCCTCCGTGCCGCCGTGTGCCCGGACGTCCTCTTCGTTGGCCTTACCCATGGGCGCGGTCCTCTCCTCGAAGGCGCGTCCACGGGACGCGCTCTGCGTCGGTGGGCGGGCGGTGTCCGCGCGTCGCGTACCGGACCCACAGCGCGGGTCGCCCCCCGCGCCGACTCCACCGGAGGAGCCGTGCGTGGCGACGGGGGCGTGTGTTCCGAAACCCGCGGTCCCTCTTGTCGGGACACCGTCATGCACCCGTGCCTTCGAGCCTGCCCGGAAACACTCTCGGGGGTTAGAGCCGTCGTACCCGGCGTGAGACGACCTTCGTCCCGGTCCGGCCGTCCGGCTGCGAGGTCAACGAACTTGGACTGGTCACCGCGGCGACCGGCCCGCGGGGCGACGAAGGGGGCGCGCAGGCTTCGGCCTCCACGTCATTGACGCGCTACGGCGCGCTCGGCCGCCTGACACCCGTGGACAGCCGAGCGCCGTGGCCCGAGGATCCGAAAACACCGCTCCACGAGCCCCGGTGGAGGTCGATCCGGGGTGGTCGCGCTCACCGCTCCTGCCGGGCTTCGCCTTCCACGAGGGACGTCACACGCACCGCACGTGGCTGGCCTAGCACGTGACCCGGGAGATGAGGCGGGCGTGTGCTCAGCGCGCCGGAGAACCGGTGGCGGGGGAGCGTGGCGGCTCTCACGGCCCGGGAGCGCGAGTGGCTCTTCGCCGTGGCGCCGGTGCTCGAAGAGCACTACCGTGGAAACAGCGAAAGCGGGCTCCGAGAGGAACCCGCTTCGAAGACGATCTCCCAGATATCTCCCAGTCTGGGCCGGCCGGTCTTCGCTCACATGTCAGATGAACCCTCTGACCTGTGGTGATGCTGGTGGGCGATACAGGATTCGAACCTGTGACCTCTACCGTGTCAAGGTAGCGCTCTAACCAACTGAGCTAACCGCCCGCGTGTAGCGATGGGGAGGTGGAGACGGGATTCGAACCCGTGTAGACGGCTTTGCAGGCCGCTGCCTCGCCTCTCGGCCACTCCACCGAGTTGCACGTAAGGCGCCGGGGCACCTCGCGTCTCCTCCGAGCGGACGACGGGATTCGAACCCGCGACCCTCACCTTGGCAAGGTGATGCTCTACCAGCTGAGCCACGTCCGCTTGCTGCCTGGCGTCCGGCCCGTGGGCCCCGCCGTGCTGCTGGTAAGAACTCTAGCGGAAAGTCGGCAGACGGCAAATCGGCGCTGGGAGGGGCCGGTTCGGCGCTCCCGGCGCGGGTGGGCGGCCGCGCTGTCGCAGGACGCGCCGGGGCCGTCGGAGCGGACGTTAACGTCCGCGCCATGCGCCCGGGTGGACAATGGAGGGCACCGGCGTGACGAGGGGGAGACGGGTATGGGAGCGGGCGGCGGCACCGGGGGACACGGCGGGCACCGGTCGTGGCCGCGGGCGCGCGAGGCCGCCCGGCTCCTGGGCGGCGTCAGGCCCCCGGCTCCGCAAGAGCTTCCCCTGGAGGACGCCCTGGGCGCCGTCCTCGCCGCGGACGTACACGCGCTGACGGGCTTGCCCGCCTTCGACGCCTCGGCCATGGACGGCTTCGCGGTGTCGGGCCCGGGGCCCTGGCGGCTGGTCGGCAGGCAGCTGGCCGGAGCGGCTGAGGCGCCCGTGGGCCTGCGCCCGGGCGAGGCCGTCGAGATCGCCACCGGCGCCCGTGTGCCCAAGGACACGGAGTGCGTCGTGCCCTACGAGCTGGCCGCCGTCCGGGACGGGACGGTGGACGGGCCCTCGGAGGCGGGCCGCCACGTGCGCTGGGCGGGGGAGGAGACCGCCCCCGGCGAGACCGTGCTCGAACGGGGGGCGGTGGTCGGCCCCGCCGCGCTGGGCCTGGCCGCCAGCCTGGGCCACGACACCCTGCCGGTGCTGCGCCCCCGGGTCTCGGTCCTGGTCACCGGTGAGGAGATCACCACATCGGGACTGCCCGGCGACGGCAGTGTGCGCGACGCCATCGGTCCGGCGCTGCCCGGGGTCGTCGAGCGCGCGGGAGGCCGGATCGCGTCCCTGCGCCACCTGGGCGACGAGCGGCGGCCGCTGCTCGACGCGCTGGCGGGCGCGGACGGCGACGTGGTCGCGGTCTGCGGTTCCTCGTCCCGGGGCCCGGCCGACCACCTGCGTTCGGTCCTGGAGGATCTGGGCGCCGAGGTCGCGGTGGACGGGGTCGCCTGCCGTCCGGGCCATCCGCAGCTGCTCGCGCACACCGACCGGACCGTGTTCGTGGGCCTTCCCGGCAACCCCGGGGCAGCCCTGGTCGCCGCGGCCACCCTGCTGGTCCCCCTGCTGGCCGCCATGACCGGCCGCCCTGACCCCGGAGCGGGACTGGCCCGCGCCGCCCTGGAGGGTGCCGTCACCGCCCACCCCCGGGACACCCGGCTGGTAGCGGTGCGTCTGGACGGCGGCCGGGCGCGGCCGGTGGGCCACGACCGTCCGGGCAGTCTGCGCGGCGCCGCGCTGGCCGACGCCTACGCCGTGGTGCCGCCGGACTGGGACGGCGGCGAGGTGGAGCTGCTCCGCTTGCCCTGAGACCGCCCTCACTCTCGGGGGCCGTTCTTCGGAGCCTCGTGTTCCCGCCCCGCGTAAGCGCCCTCCCGGGCGCCCTGCGCACCGGTACGGGAGCTCGCCGTCATCCGGTGCGGCCCCGCGCCCGCTCGGAGACCGGCCCCGCTCCCGTTCAGAGACCCGACCAGGGGTCCTCGCGCTTCCACAGGGAGGGGAAGTGCACCGGGACGCCCTGTTCGGCGGCGAGCCGGTCCAGGACGCCCATGGTGGCGTCGAGGTCGTCGCCGAGGTAGGGCAGCGCGCGCAGGGGTTCGTCGAGCGGCCGGAAGAAGTCGTCCCAGTGGACGAGGACGACCCGGCGCGCTCCCACCGCCTCGACCGTCTGCCTCCAGTAGGCCCGGATGTAGGCCTCCCCGCGCAGGCCCAGCTGGCCGACGCCGAGGTAGACCACCTCGGCCTTGTGCCCGTCCAGGGCTCCCGGGACGAAACCGGCGCTGCCCTGGACCAGGGCGGTGCGGCCTCCGGTGTGCTCCACCAGCAGGGACCAGGTCTCGCCGCAGCGGTAGGCCGAGGCCCGCACCGGCGGCACGACGGGTTCGGCGATCTCTCCCGGGTAGCGGTCGGGCGGGCAGTGGCGGGATCCGATCAGCGTCAGGGTGAAGGCGCCGCACGCGATCCGGTCGCCGGACACGGCCCGCGCGATCCGCGCTTCGGGCAGGCCGCCGCCGCGTCCGATGCGGGCCGCGGACGCGCCGCCCACCAGGCGTGCTCCGGTGCGGGCGGCGACCAGCGCCGTGTCCATGGCGTGGTCGAAGTGGGTGTGCACGGGGACGATCGCGTCGAGCGACTCCACCCCGGCGCGGGCCAGGGCGGCGTCCACGCGCGCGGGGTCCGGGGCGATGCGCCGCGTGCCCACGGCCGCGAGTGGGGGCCGGGAGAAGAACCCGTCGGTCATGACGGCCGAGGTCCCGTCCCTCATGAGGAGGGTGGTCACGCCCAGGAAGGTGACGGACGGTCCGTGACCGGCCTCGGGCAGGTCGAACCGGTCCGCGTAACGGGAGACGTCGGGACGACCGAACCGCATTCTCATGCGAGGACCCTACAGAACCCCTCGGCGCGGTCGCGCGGTGCCGTCCGTGGAGGCCACCGCGTCCGTTCCGCGCCAGCGGGCACCGGCGGGGCCCCGGACACGCGTCGGGCCCCGGAGGGCGTCGCCTCTCCAGGGCCCCGATCTTCGCGTGTCAGCCGCCGGACCGCTCCTGCCGCGGCGCGGCCGAGGCGTTCCCGGCCACCGAGTCGGCGGCCACCGGGCCCGGCTTCTCTGCGGAACCCTGGGTCTCCTCAGCACCCGCGGTCTCAGCGGCGACCGTGGCCCCCGCGGCCCCGGCGGTGCCCACGGCCTCGACCGCCTCCTCCGCGGCTCCCTCGGCGGGCCCCTCCACCGGCTCCACCGCGGGGTTGCCCCGACCGCGCAGCAGCACCCACGCCTGCGCGGCGGCCGACAGGACGATCACCACGGCGATGACGCTGGTCAGGTGCATGCCGTCGGTGAACGCCGTCCGCGCGGCGAGCATCAGCGCGTCGCCCGCGGCGCCGCCCACGTCGGCGGCGGCGTTCGCGGCTCCGCCCAGGGTCTCCCGGGCGGCGTCCACGGCCCCCGGGGGCACGCCCTCCACGGCGGTCAGGTTCGCCCGGTAGGACGCGGTCAGCACACTGCCCAGCAGTGCGACGCCCAGCGCCGCGCCCAGCTCGTAGGCGGTCTCGGAGATCGCCGAGGCCGCGCCCGCGCGCTGGGGAGGGGCCGCCGACATGATCGCGCCGTTGGTCAGCGTCTCGGCGAACCCGGAGCCGGTGGCGATCAGCGCGAAGCCCGTCGTCACGAGTGCCACACCGGTCACCACGTTCCCCTGCGGAGCGAAGACCAGGACCGCGAACCCCGTCGCGGTCACCAGCAGGGACCCGCCGATCACCGTGGCCAGGCTCAGGTGGCGCGACAGCCGCACCGCCACCAGTCCGGCCAGCACCGACAGCACCAAACCCGGCACCAGCACGAAACCGGCCCGCATCGGCGAGACGCCCAGCACCAGCTGGAGGTACTGCGTCAGGAAGAACAGCGACGACACCAGCGAGAACACGATCATCAGGTTGGTGGCCACCGCCACGCTGAACACGCGGTACCGGAACAGGCCCACGTCGATCAGCGGGTCGTCCAGGGCCTTCTGGCGCCGGACGAACAGGTAGCCCAGGACCAGACCGGCCACCAGGGACGCGACCGGGGCGACCGCCGGGCCCTCGGTGGCCAGGTTCTTGACGCCGTACACGACGGGCAGGATCGCGGCCATGGACAGGACCACGCTCAGCGGGTCCAGACGGCCGGAGCCGGGGTTGCGCGACTCGCGCACCAGCAGCGGGACCAGCACCAGGATCAGCGCCATCACCGGCAGGTTGATCAGGAACACCGAGCCCCAGAAGAAGTGCTCCAGGAGCCAGCCGCCCAGGATCGGGCCGAGCGCCGCGCCGCCGGAGAACCCCGACGCCCACAGGGCGATGGCCAGCAGGCGCTGGCGCGGGTCCAGGAAGATGTTGCGCAGCAGCGACAGGGTCGAGGGCATCAGTGAGGCGCCCGCCAGCCCGAGCAGGGCGCGGGCCGCGATGAGCACCTCGGCGGTGGGCGAGAACGCGGCGAGCAGCGAGGCCGCGCCGAAGGCGGCCGAACCGATCATGAGCAGGCGCCGCCGACCGATGCGGTCGCCGAGCGAGCCCATGGTGATCAGCAGTCCGGCCAGGACGAAGCCGTAGACGTCGACGATCCACAGCAGCTGGCCCGCGTCGGGCCGCAGCTGCTCGCTGAGCGCGGGAACGGCGAACCCGAGCACGGTGGAGTCGACCGAGATCAGGATCACCGGAAGGACCAGGACGGCGAGCGCGGTCCATTCGCGCGGGCCCGCGAGGGCGGGCGCCGCGCCGTCGCGGCCGCGCGCGCCGGCAGTGCCGTTTCCGGTCTGGGCGGAGCTCATCTTTCCTCGTTACGTGTCGCTTGTGTGCGCGCCGCACGGCTGTGAGGGCGCGTTCGGACCGGCGGGATGCGGAGGGCGAACGGCCGGGCGGAAGGACGGGAAGGCTGGTCGACCGGGGACGTACTTCCGGGACTCTTCGACCGTCCAGACGGTACAGTACCGTCCAGCCGGTACAGTGTCAATCGTGAACGCTTCGAACACCCGCGACCGCATCCTCGACTCCCTGCAGGACATCCTCGTCGGTGAGGGTTATTCCGCGGTGACCCTGGAGGCCGTGGCCCGTGACGCCTCGGTGTCCAAGGGAGGACTGCTGTACCACTTCCCGTCCAAGGCCGCCATGCTCACCGGGCTCATCGAGCGCCTACGCGTGCTGGCGGAGGAGGAGTTCCGGGAGGCCGTGGAGGGGGAGGAGGGCGTGGTCCGCGTCTTCCTGCGCACCTCGCTGCCCCGCAGCCCGGAGGAGCGGGAGCTGTACTGGGCGGTCATCGCGGCCCTGCGCGGCCAGGAGGACATGCCCGAGGAGGCCGTCCGCACGGTCCAGGGCCTCTTCAGCCGCTGGGGCGACCTGCTGCACGAGGAGCTCACCGACCCGGTCCTGGCCGAGATCATCCTGCGCGCGGGCGACGGGCTGTACATGGCGGCGATCGCCGGGTTGCCCCAGCCCGACCCGGCGCTGACGCAGCGGATGATCGACCGCCTGGTGGAGGCCTCCGACAAGGTGCGCCGCGAGCGCTGAGCGTCCGCCGTCCGGGCCGGCCGGGTCGGTTCAGACCCGGTACTCGAACATCTGGACCTCGGTGCCGCCCACCGGCACCCGCTCGACCGCGGTGAACCCCTGCCCCTCGTAGTAGCGCACCAGGGCCCCGTCCCCGCCCGCCCAGCAGTCCACCCGCACCAGCCCGACGCCGCGTTCGCGCGCCCGCCTGCGGGCGAAGGAGAGCAGTTTGCCGCCCACGTCGCGTCCGGAGTAGGCGCGCGAGACCAGCAGCAGGTGGACGTAGAGCTCGCGTTCGCGTACCCGCGGCGCGTAGCCGGGAGCCCGTTCGGTGACGGTGAGGAACCCGGCCGTGCCGTCACCGACCTCGGCCACCCACAGGCCCTCGGCGACCAGCTCCTTCACGCGTGCGACCCGACGGGGATCCTGTGACCAGGGGCGTTCGCCCCACTGCGCGGAGCGCCCGTGCTCGACCAGCCACGCCACGGTGGCGTCGAAGGTCTCCAGTACCGCTGACAGGTCCGCTGGTCCGCCCTGGCGCAGCCTCAAGTGTCCGCCTCACACGTCGGGGAACAAACACGACCAGAGCACGTTAACCGGTCGCCCGTCCGCCGGTCACCCCGGTTCCCCGGCGGGAGGGAGTGGCTTCGGCGGCGCGGCGGGTAGGCGGTTCCAAAGACGGGGCCGTGGCACCCCGGGCGCCGCTGCGGGACAATGGCGGAACCCCGCCCGGGGCGCGGTGGCCCGTGAACCGCACGGTCCGCGCGGTGGCGGCCGGTCGCCTCCAGGGGGGCGGTCGGTGCGGGATTCCCGCCGCTTCGCGGGGCGCCCGGCCCGTCGCCGGGTGGAAGGAGGAGGTCAGGATGTGGCGCTGTTCACGTGCTTCCGATCATGGTTTACTTCCCGGTAACTTCGTTGCCGCAGCCGGTACCCGTGTTCGTGGGGTGCCCGCCCACCCCGCGAGGTGAAGTGTGCACTACCTCAAGGTGTGGGGCGCGCCGTGTCGACCCGGACAGCGCCCTCCACGAGACTGTTGCAGCCTCGCCGGGGTGTCCACGGGGTGAGAACACGCAGACGGGAAAGCGGGGGGCGCATGCACAGGCTCACCAACCAGGTAAGGCCTTACGCCTGGGGAGCGCGCACGGCCATCCCGCGGCTGCTGGGCGCCGAACCCGACGGCACGCCCCAGGCCGAACTGTGGCTGGGGGCCCACCACGGCGCGCCCAGCACCGCCCACTGCGAGGACGGCCCGCGCTCACTGCCCGGCCTCATCGCCGACAACCCCCACCGCGTCCTGGGGCGGCGCACCGCCGAACGCTTCGGCGGGCGGCTTCCCTTCCTCCTCAAGGTCCTTGCCGCCGAGGCGCCCCTGTCCCTCCAGGTCCACCCCGACGCCGTCCGCGCCCGCGCCGGGTTCGAGGCCGAGGAGCGCGCGGGCATCCCCCTGGACGCCCCGCACCGCAACTACCGC
Source organism: Nocardiopsis akebiae (assembly GCF_018316795.1). Lineage (NCBI taxonomy): Bacteria > Bacillati > Actinomycetota > Actinomycetes > Streptosporangiales > Nocardiopsidaceae > Nocardiopsis > Nocardiopsis akebiae. The sequence goes on along the minus strand of NZ_CP074132.1, from coordinate 4,660,367 downwards.
GACCCCCACCACAAGCCCGAACTCCTCCTGGCACTGGAGCCCTTCGAAGCGCTGTGCGGCTTCCGCGAACCCTCCGCCGCCCAGGCCGACCTGCGCGGACTCACCTGCGAACTGGCCGTCGCGCTGCGCGGCGACCTCGGCCTGACCGACGCCGGAACCGCCCTGCGCGGCGCCCTCACCCGCCTGCTCACCCTCTCCGGGGCCGAGCGGGCCCGGCTGCTGGACGACTTCGTGCGCGAGTGGTCGGACTCCGGTCCGCGCGGGTCCCACGGCGCCATCGTCGCCGACCTGGCCGACCGCTACCCGGGCGATCCCGGCGCGGTGGCCGCCCTGCTGCTCAACCGGGTCACGCTCTGGCCGGGCCAGGCCCTGTTCCTGCCCGCGGGGAACATGCACGCCTACCTCCAGGGCACCGCGGTCGAGGTGATGGCCAGCTCAGACAACGTGCTGCGCGCCGGACTGACCGGCAAGCACGTGGACGCGCCCGAGCTGCTGGACGTGGTGGACTTCTCGGTGCTGCCCATTCCCTACGCCAGACCGGGCGTCTGCGAGGGGCGCCGGGAGTTCCGCACGGCCGCCCCGGAGTTCGCGCTGCACGAGATCGGCCCCGGCCGCATCACCGCCCACCTGCCGGGGGAGGGGCCGACCGTGCTGCTCGCCCTGCACGGGCAGGTGGAGCTGGTCGCCGAGGTCGGTCAGGGGATGACCCTCCAGCGGGGTGAGTCGGTGTTCGTGCAGGCCGACAGCGGGCCGATCAAGGTCGAGGGCCACGGCCACGTCATCGCCGCCACCGTCGGTGATATCTGAGACCCGGATCTGCGGAACCGAGACCGTACACCCGGGACTCGGGACCCCGGACCCCACGACCGAGTCACCGCATCCGAGATCCGGGACCTGAGACCTGGGACCCGAGGTTCCACACCCGAGGACTCACACCCCAGACCTGGGATCCGGCTCCCCGGACCTGAGACCCGTAGCCCGGGTTCCTCGACCCGAGACCCCAGATCCGGGTTCCCACACCTGGGTTTCGAGACCCGGGACTCCGGGCCTGAGAAGAGCACCCGGGCGGGACGTCCGTTTTGCTCCGGGAGGTTCCCGCGCACCGATACCCTGGGCCCCTCTGTTCACTGTGACCACACGAGGGGTACCACCATGGCGCTTGAGCGTCCCGAGATCGACTTCATCGAGGGCCCGCCGCCCGCCGAGCTGGAGGTCACCGACGTCCAGGTCGGTGAAGGCGCCCAGGCGGGCCACGGCAGCACCGTCGACGTCCACTACGTGGGCGTGTCCTTCTCCAGCGGCGAGGAGTTCGACGCCAGCTGGAACCGCGGCGCTCCGCTGAGCTTCCGCCTCGGCGCGCGCCAGGTCATCGCGGGCTGGGACCAGGGCGTCCTGGGTATGCGCGTGGGCGGCCGCCGCAAGCTGGTCATCCCGCCGCACCTGGCCTACGGCGAGCGCGGCGCCCCCGGAGCCATCGCGCCGAACGAGACCCTGATCTTCGTCTGCGACCTGGTCGGCGTCCGCTAGGTCCCTCCTCCTGCCCGCGGGGACTCCGCGTGGTCGCCGCAGCCCGCCCGCGGCCCCTTCCGGTCCGGGCCGCTCCCGCGCGTCCGGGCCCGGGGCCCGGCTCCCGCGGCGGCCGGTCGGGACACGCGCCCGCTCCGGCCGGGGCGCGCACCCGGCCCGCTCGGGGCGGAGGCGCCCGGGTCCGGGCACACGCGTACGGCAGGGGCCCGTGCCGCGCTCCCACGTGCGGCACGGGCCCCTCGTCCCGCCGCTAGCCCAGGGTTGCGCCCACCTTGACGTGGCCCTTGAGCAGGTCGCGGGCGATCGTGCGGCGCTGGATCTCGTCCGTGCCCTCGAAGATGCGCAGCAGCCGCACGTCGCGGTAGAAGCGCTCGATGGGCAGTTCACGGGTGTAGCCCATGCCGCCGTGGATCTGCATCACGCGGTCGACGATCTCGTTGGCCTTCACACCGCCGAAGAGCTTGGCGATGGACTGGGCGTGCCGCGAGTCCCGGCCCACCGACACCTGCCACGCGGCGTGCAGCACCAGCAGGCGCAGTGCCTCGATCTCGGTCTGGGAGTCGGCGATCATCCACTGGATGGCCTGCCGGTCGGCGATGGGCGCTCCGAAGGTCTCGCGGGTGCGCGAGTACTCGATCGCCATGTCCAGCAGGCGCTCGCAGCCGCCGAGCGCGCGGGCGGGCAGCAGGTAGCGGCCCTTGCCGATCCACTTCATGGCCAACTCGAAGCCGCGGCCCTCCTCGCCCAGGATGTTCTCGTGCGGCACGCGCACGTCCTGGAAGACCAGGGAAGCGGGCCGGCGCTCGCCCATGGTGTCGATGGGCTCGGAGGTCCAGCCCGCCTCGCGGTCGACCAGGAAGCAGGTCACGCCCCCGTCGGCGCCCTTGTCCGGGTCGGTGACCGCGAAGACCATGGCGAAGTCGGCCTCGTTGCCGCCGGTGATGAAGGTCTTCTCGCCGTTGACCACCCACGCGTCGCCGTCGCGGACCGCGCGCGTGCGGATGGCCTTGGCGTCGGAGCCCGCGCCGGGCTCGGTGATGGCGAAGCAGGAGCGGCGCTCACCGGCGATGGTGGGCAGCAGGTAGCGCTCCTTCTGCTCCTCGTTGGCGTGGTAGAGGATGTTGTCGGCCTCGCCGCCGAACTTGAAGGTCAGGAAGGTCCTGCCCAGCTCGATCTCGATGATCGCGGCGGTGACCGGGTCCAGACCCATGCCGCCGTACTCCACCGGCGTCTCCACGCCCCAGAAGTCGGACTTGCGGGCCAGTTCGCGCAGCCGGGTGCGCTCCTCGGCGTTGAGGCCGGGCGGCTGCCCCTCGCGCTCGCGGCGCAGCACGTCGTTCTCCAGCGGCATCAGCTCCCGCTCGACGAAGGTCCGCACCCAGTCGCGGACGGCGCGCTGCTCATCGCTCAGTGAGAAATCGATCACGGCCTGTCTCCCCAATAACCTAACGGCGTTCGGTTTGAGGGTACGGTCTTCCCCGGGGTGCGTGCAAGAGGTGCCGCCGAACAGGAGGAAACGGGTTCTGCTTCCGGTTCCGGACAGATCCCCGTGCCGGGGCGCGTGGGACCCGAGGACCGGCTCTCAGGTGCGCGAACACCGCCAGAGGGCCGCACGCGGTGTGCCGGCGTGCGATGATCGGGCCGGACGCCGGAGGGTCCGGTCCGTCCGCCGCAGTGGAGAAGGGGATCCCTCCGTGGCCCGACCCAAGACGCCGATCCTGAGCCGTCCGGGCATCCGCCGCGCGGCTCTCGCGCTCATCGACCGCGACGGGCTGGACGGCCTGTCCATGCGCAAGCTCGCCCAGGAGCTCGACGTGCAGGCGGCCTCCCTCTACAGCCACTACCGCACCAAGGAGGAGCTGCTCACCGAGGTCGCGGACGAGGTCACCTCGCGCATCGACGTCTCGGGCTTCGAGGGCGGGGACTGGCGCCGGGGACTCACCGTCTGGGCGCGCTCCTACCGCGACGCCCTGGCCGAGCACCCCCACCTGCTGCCGGTGGTCTCCTCCGGGCCCGGGCGCCGCGAGGAGGCGCTGCGCCGCGCCGACGCGGTGCACGGCGGCCTGGTGGGCGCCGGATGGCCGCCCCGCTACGCCACGATGATCGGCGCCTCCACCAAGTACCTGGTCGTGGGGGCCGCCACCAACTCCTTCGCGCGCGGGTTCGACGACGACGTGCGCGTCTACCGGGACCGCTACCCGAACCTGTCCCAGGCCCACCGGCTGCCCGAGCACGCCGCGGAGATCGACGACGCGAGCTTCGAACTCGCGCTCTCGGCCTTCCTGGACGGGCTGACCGGAGTCTTCGACGAGGTCGGGAACCGGGGCTGAGCGCCCGCACGCGAAGGGCCCGGGGGGCGGCCGCCCCCCGGGCCCGTGGAACGCGTGCGCCTCAGCGCCGCTCGGAGGACACCCGGTCCGTGTCGTCCTCCTCGTGGGAGGGCGAGCCCGTGTCCCCGGCGGCCGACGCGTCGCCGGTCGTTCCGTCGCCGTCGGCGTCCCCGCCGGTCCCGGCTTCCCGCTCACGCGGGTGGCGGCGCTCCAGGGAGGCGCCCTCCACGTCGATGTCGGGCAGGATCCGGTCGAGCCACCCGGGCAGCCACCACGCGGCGTTGCCCGCCAGGTGCATCAGCGCGGGGATCAGCGCCATGCGCACGACGAAGGCGTCGATGAGCACGCCGAAGGCGAGCGCGAAGCCGATCGAGCTGATCATGACGCTGTGCGAGAAGACGAACCCGCCGAACACCGAGATCATGATGATCGCGGCGGCGGTGACCACCGAGCGTCCGGCCCTGAAGCCCTGCACCACGGCCAGCCGTGAGGGAGAACCGTGCACGTAGGCCTCGCGCATGCCCGTGCCGATGAAGAGCATGTAGTCCATGGCCAGGCCGAACAGGATCCCGACCAGCAGCGTGGGCAGGAAGTTCAGTACCGGTCCGGTGTTCTCCAGTCCGAAGAGGCCGCCCAGCCAGCCCCACTGGTAGACGGCGACCACGCCGCCCAGCGCCGCGAAGAAGGACAGGATGAACCCGAGCGTGGCCACGACCGGCACGAAGATCGACCGGAACACCAGCAGCAGGATCACCAGGGACAGGCCCACGACCACCGCGAGGTAGGTCGGCAGCGCGTCGCTCAGCGTCTCGGAGATGTCGATGTTGCCGCTGGCCATGCCCGCGACGCCCAGCGGGCCGGTGCCCTCGATCGGCTCCATCGCGCGCAGGGTGTGCACGAGTTGCTCGGTGGAGGCGCTGGCCGGTCCCTCGACGGGCACGACCTGGAAGATGGCCAGGGTGTGGTCCTCGGATACGCCGATGGGCGCCACCGCCGCCACGTCGTCGTGGGAGTAGATCTCCTCGGCGACCAGCGCCTGCTCCTCCTCGGCGTTGCGCTCCGCGGACTCCTCGTCGGGTCCGCCGGTCAGCTCGGCCACGACCAGGAGCGTGCCATTCTGCCCCGCGCCGAAGTTCTCCTCCACGGCGGTGAAGGCCCGGTACTGGGTGGATTCGGTGGGCTCTGAGGAGCCGTCGGGCATGCCCAGGCGCAGGTCCAGCGCGGGCAGGGCGACCACGCCCAGGGCGATCACGGCCACCGCGGCCTGGGCCAGCGCGCGGCCGGTCGACATCGGCTTGACCCGCTCCGCCCCGTGCGCGCCCCCGCCGGCGGCGGAGGTGCTCTCGGCGAGACGGGCGCGCTCGCGGCGCGACAGGATGCGCGCGCCCACCAGCGACAGCAGCGCCGGAACGAGCGTGATCGCGATGAACACGGCGATGGCGATGGAGACGGCTGCCACGCTGCCCATCAGGCCCAGGAACCCGATCCCGGTCAGGTTCAGGCCCAGCAGCGCGATGAGCACGGTCGTGCCCGCGAAGACCACGGCGTTGCCCGCGGTCCCGTTGGCCAGGCCGATGGACGCACCGACGCCGACGCCCTGCTTGAGCTGGCGGCGGTGCCTGTTGATGATGAACAGCGCGTAGTCGATGCCGACGGCCAGGCCCAGCATCAGGCCCAGGATCGGTGTCACCGAGGCCATCTCCAGCACTCCGGACAGCGACATCGCGATCAGGGTGGCCACGCCGACGCCGACGAGCGCCGTCAGGATCGGCAGGCCCGCGCCCACCAGGGTGCCCAGCATGACCACCAGGACCACACCGGCCACGATCACGCCGATCACCTCGGCGGTGCTGACCAGGGAGGGCATGGTCATGGCCATGTCGTTGCCGAAGTCGACCGTGGTGCCCGGCACGGGGTCGCTCTCGAAGACCTCCATGACGGCGTCACGGGTCTCCGGGGTGATCTCGGTCTGGCTGTCGCTGAAGGCGATACGGACCAGGGCGGTGTCGCCGTCCTCGGAGACCGAACGGATCTCCGAGGCCATCTCCAGCATGGCCTCGCCCCGCTCCAGCTCCTCCAGGCCCGCGTCCAGCTCCTCGCGGTTCTGGTCGATCACGGCCTGTTCGGCGTCCAGCCCGGGGCCGACCTGGTCGATCAGCCCGGCGGCCTCGGCCTGCTCGCGGCCCGCGTCGAGCTCGGCCTGACCGGCCTCGAGCTCCTCCAGGCCGCTCTCCAGCTCGTCGCGGCCCTCCTCCAGCTCCTGCTGCTGGTCGGCGCGCTGCTGTTCCGTGGCGAACGGGTCGATCGCGTCCTCCACACCGGAGAGCCCGGCGGCCTGCTCGGTGCGGTCGGCTATCGCCTCCCGCTGCTCCTGGGTGAAGTCCGAGCCGTCCTCGGTCTGGTAGACGACGGTGCCCGAGCCGCCTCCCATCCCGGAGAACTCCTGCGACAGGAGCTGTTCCACCTCGTCGGTGGGCGTGCCGGGGATGGAGAAGCTGTCCTCCAGCTCGCCGGAGAAGAGGAAGAAGGCGGTGCCGGAGGCCACCAGGAGGGCCAGCCAGACCGCGATGACGGTTCGGGCGCGACGTGCGCACGCACGCCCGAGTCTGTAGAGAAATTCAGCCATGGTTCCTGCAAACGGAGTGGGTGGGAGGGAGCGCGTGTGCGCTCAGGAGGTGGGTGATCCGGCGTTCCCGTAGCCGTCACGGGTCACGGCGAGCATGCGGTCCAGCAGGTCGGCCCAGACCCGGCGGGAGTCGTCGTTGTCGACCCCTCCGGTGGTCTGCTCCCAGCGCTGGACCGTGATCGTGCCGCCGCTGATGACCGCGCCGCACATGAGGTCGACCACGAGCGGGTCGGCGTGCGGGTGGCGGCGCGTCATGATGGCCGCCAGGCGGACGCTCACGTCGTTGATGGCCCGCTCGAACAGCGCGGCCTGGCTCGGGGCGGGTTCGTTCCCCTGCTGCCGGAGGAGGCGCTTGAGCCGGGTGACCGGGGTGACCAGGTCGGTCCGGCGGATCGCCGCCGCGAACTCGTCGAACATGCTGCCCGCCCGCTCGCCGGTGACGGCGGGCAGGTTGGCCTCGATGCTGTCGACGATCGCCTCCAGCATCTCGCCGAACACCTCCAGGACGATGTCGTCCAGGGACCTGAAGTGGTTGAACACGGTTCTCCGGGAGACGTCGGCCCGTTCGGAGAGCTGGTCGACGGTGAAGCCGGTGTCCCCGCGTTCGGTCATCAGCGCGGCGGCCGCGTCCACGATGGCGCGGCGGTGGCGCGACTTCAGTGCCTCACGCCGGTCACGTGCGGGCGTTTCGTGCTGATTGTCCACGTCTCCACGGTACGGAGGTGGTTGCACCAAGTGCAACGAAGCACTGAGTGCACCCAGTCACACTCGGGGTGCGGGCTCGCGTCGGCCTCGGGGGTCGGCGGGGGTGTCCCGTGGCGCTGGTGGGGTGGACGGCCGTTCCCGCCGGGAGCGGCCCGCACGCGAGAAGGCGGCCGCGCGGCCCAGTCCCGGGTCGCACGGCCGCCGGCCCCTCAGGAGCCCGTCGGCTCGGTCTCGGCGTTGCCCTCGATCGCCGACCGCTCCAGGCGGTCCAGCCATCCGCCCCGTTTCGGTACGGTCTGGAGCGCGGCCTCCCGGCCGTACCTGATCCGGGTGGAGGTCTCCGGAAGCCGCGCCTCCAGCCTCCGGTAGGCGACGCGGCCCAGCAGCCGGGCCACGAAGCCCCCGTTGAACACGCCCACCGGTACCGCCAGCCACGGCAGCCCCCGCAGCGACAGGAACCCGACGCCGAGATCGCCGAGCGGCTGTACATGTCGACGGGCACCGTGAAGGCGCACGTGTCCAGCGCGCTGACCAAGCTGGACCCGCCCGGGCGGGTCCAGTTGGCGCTGCTCACCCACGACGCCCGCACTCCCGACTGACGTGGTACGGATGAGCCCCGTGGGGAAGTGATGTTGGCAGTGCTGCCGGCCAGTACGACGAGCAACGACGAGGGAGACGATTTCATGCCGCTCGAAGGCGAGTACGAGCCGAGTCCGACGGAGTGGGTGCGCGACCAGGTCGAGCAGATCGAGCGCTCCGGCGGGAGGGAGGGGATGACCCTGCGCGGGATGCGGGTCATCCTGCTCACCACGCGCGGGGCCAGGAGCGGCAAGCTGCGCAAGACGCCGCTGATGCGGGTGGAGCACGAGGGGCGCTACGCCGCCGTCGCCTCGCTCGGCGGTGCGCCCAAGCACCCCGTCTGGTACTTCAACGTCCTCGCCGAACCCCACGTGGAGCTGCGGGACGGGACCGTGAACCAGGACATGGTGGCCCGCGAGGTCACGGGCGAGGAGAAAGCGGTCTGGTGGGAGCGCGCGGTGGCGGCGTTCCCGGACTACGCCGACTACCAGAGGAAGACCGACCGGGAGATCCCGGTCTTCGTGCTGGAGCCCGTCGCCGAGAAGTGACGCGTCTGGAGGGCGGACCGGCCGGGGAAGGCGCCCCGGCCGGTCCGTTCGTGGTGGGGGGCGTTCGCGCTCACGCCAGCCCGTGGGGGTCGGGGAGGGCGCGGCCACACATCCTCAACCCTCAAAGACGTTGAAACCAAGACCTTATGAGAGCTGACGCGGGCGCCACCGCTTGAAGGTTGGTCTCAAGCCCCTCGAATCGTTCTTCGGCCCGCGCTCTGTGCCCGCTGGCAAAACGGTGAAGCAGAAACAAGGGAGATTCTGTGCTCTGTTGTCCCGGATTGGATTACGGAAAGCCGAAGAACACACGAAACTACCTTGATCTGGCCTTCCGTCTCCGGTTTCGGCATTGACCCCGCCGTGCCCGGACCCCGTTGGTAGCGTTGTGGTCCGGGTCCCGGCCGGGACGGTGAGAGTGTTCGACTAGGAGGGCGGCCCCCGTGGCGAAAGAACGCGTGATCTGGGCGAAGAAGCTTCCCGAGGTCTACAGCAAGCTGGACGAGATCGACAAGGTCATCTCCGGACACCTGGACCTCGGCCTGCTGGAACTGGTCAAGCTGCGCGCCTCGGTGCTCAACGGGTGCTCCTTCTGCATCGACCTGCACACCCAGCGCTCCCTGGAGGCGGGGGAGTCCCAGCAGCGGCTCTTCCTCGTGTCCGCCTGGTACGAGGCCGGTGAGATCTTCACCGACGCCGAGCGGGCCGCTCTGGCGCTCACCGACGAGATCACCCGCCTGGGCGAGCACGGGGTGTCCGACGAGGCCTACGAGGGCGCCGCCGAGCACTTCGAGGACCAGGAACTGGCCGCGCTCATCGCCGGCATCGCCATGATGAACCTCTACAACCGGCTGGCCGTCACCAGTCACCTGCACCCGCGCAAGCGCTGAGCCCGGCTCCGCTCCCGCTGCCGAGGAGTCGGCAGCGGGAGCGGAGCACCCGTTTCCCGGGTAGGGATGAGTGCACCCGACACTCCTCGTCGGCCGTGCACGGAGATCCCGGACCCAGGAGCGCCCATGCCCCCCACCGGACGAACCCTTCCGAGCCTGCTCGCCCGCAACGCCGCCGACCACCCCGACGCGTCCGCCCTGTCCTGGCGCGCGCCGGACGGCGGCGACTGGACCACCCTGACCTGGTCGCGGGTGCGCGACCGCGTCGCCGCGCTCGCCGAGGGCTACGCCGCCCTGGGCGTCGAACCCGGCGACCACGTCCTGATCATGATGGGCAACCGCCCCGAGCACTGGCTGTCCGACCTCGCCCTCGTCCACGCGGGCGCGGTTCCCACCACGGTCTACGACACCGCCGCCTCAGAACAGGTCGCCCACATCGCCCGGCACAGCCGAGCCCGTCTCGCCGTGGTGGGGGACAGCGCGGCCGCCGCCGCGTGGGAGGGCCTGCTCGCCGACCCCGAGGTGCCCCTGGCCGCGCTGGTCGTCGTGGACGGGGCCGACCCCGGCCGCGGCCACACCGACTACGCCTGCCTGGAGGGCGTCCCCGACGCCCCCGCCGGTACGGCCTTCGAGCGCTGGCGCGACCTGACCCCCGACGACCTGCTCACCGTCGTCTACACCTCCGGGACCACCGGGGACCCCAAGGGCGTGGCCGTCACGCACCGCGACGTGCTGGCCAACGCCACCGCCCTGGACGCGGCCGTCGCCCTCCCCGAGCACCCCGACCACGTGTGCTACCTGCCCCTGGCGCATATCGCCGAACGCATGCTCGGCCTCTACCTGCCGGTCTTCCGCGCCTCCCACGTGTGGATGTGCGAAAGCCTCCAGGACCTGCCCGGGGTCCTGCGGCACGTGCGTCCGCCCCAGTTCTTCGGGGTTCCCCGGGTGTGGGAGAAGTTCGCCTCCGCCCTGCGCGCGGGGCTCGCCCGCATGCCCGAGGAGAGGCGCGCCGCCGTGGACGCGGCCACGGCCGTGGCCGCCGAGCACGTCGCCCGCCGCGAGCGCGGCGAGGAGGTCCCCGCCGAACTGGGGGAACGCTTCGAGCGGGCCCGGACCGAGGTCCTGCTCCCCCTGCTGGCCCGGGTGGGCCTGGACCGGGTGAGCTGGGCCTCCAGCGCCTCCGCGCCGATGCCGCTGGACGTGGTGCGGTTCTGGGCCGGGTTCGGGGTGGTGGTCATGGACGCCTGGGGCCTCACCGAGTCCGTGGGCGTGGCCACCGTCAACAGCCCCGCCACCGGCTTCCGGCTGGGCTCGGTCGGCCGCCCCATCGCGAGCGTGCGGGTGCGGGTGGCCGAGGACGGCGAGGTGTGGCTGCGCGGGGAGTCGGTCTTCGGCGGCTACCTCCAGCCCGACGGTTCGGTGCGCCCGGCCACCGACGCCGGGGGGTGGTTCGCCACCGGCGACGTCGGCCGCGTCGACGGGGACGGCTACCTGTGGATCACCGACCGCAAGAAGGAGCTCATCGTCACCTCCCAGGGCAAGAACGTCGCGCCCGCGCCGGTGGAGAACGCGCTCAAGGAGCACCCGATCATCGGCCAGGCCTACGTGCACGGGGACCGCAGGCCCTACCTGGTGGCGCTGCTGGTGCCCGACCGCGAGACGCTGCCGGTGTGGGCGGCGGCCCGGGGCGTCGACACCGGCGGGGACTGGGAGGCGCTGGTCGCCCACCCCGAGGTGGCGGCGGAGGCCGAACGCGCGGTCGCGGCGGCCAACGCCCGGTTCAGCCGCGCGGAGGGGGTCAGGCGCCACCGGCTGCTCCCGGAAGAGTGGGGCCCGGACACCGGTGAGCTGACCCCCTCGCTCAAGCTCCGGCGCCGGGTCGTCCGGGAGCGCTACGCCGACGCCCTGGCGGAGCTGTACCGCGCCTGACCCGGGTCCGGTCAGCCGCCGCCCAAGCCCGGAACCTACCCGGCCGGGACCCGAGCGTGCCCGCCCGTCCCGGCGGGCGACTCCTCATGCGCGCACCCCGATGGCGTTGGCGCCCCGTGACAGCTCAGGAAGCTGGGACAGCAGTTCCTCGGGGCTGGTCCGGTCACTGGTGGTCACCAGGTTGACGGCGCCCAGGGTCTCGCCCTCGGAGTCGTACAGCAGCCGGGTCAGGCTGAGGGCGCCGGGTTCCCGCTCGGACTCGGCGAGGTGGTAGCCGACCTCCCGGATCCGCTCGATCTGCGCCCGGAGGTCGGCGGCGTCCTGGGTCCTGCCCGAGGCCAGGCGCACCTCGGCGTGGTCGGCGAGGTAGGCGTCGAGCTCCTGGTCGTCCCAGTCGCTGAGCAGCACCTTGCCGCCGCCGATGTAGAGGGGCACCCGGCGCCCGATCGGGAACTGGTAGCGCAGCGGGTCGGCTCCGTCCACGCGCGCGATGAGGATGCGCTCCTGTCCCGAGCGCACGTAGACCGACGAGGTCAGACCGGTCGTGGCCGACAGTTCGGTGAGGATCGGCGTCGCGACGCTGCAGAGGCGGTCGTTGACGACGAAGGAGTGCGCCAGGGACAGCACCACCGGCCCGAGCGAGTAGCCCAGGCGCTCCTGCTGGACGTACCCGCGCCGTACCAGCTGGTTGACGGTGCGCTGCGTCGTGGCCAGGTGGAGCCCGCTCTCCCGCGCGATGTCGCTGAGCCGCAGGGGGCCGCGCGCCCGCTCCAGGCACTCCAGCACGTCCAGAGCCCGGTCCAGGGTGCGCCCCTGGTTGCCACCCCCAGCCGTCGCTCCCATCCGTGCCCTCGCCCGCCCTTCCGTCGTCGTTCGCCCCGTCCCGGGAGAGGGCCGGTGTGCCCGTCCCCAAGGCGATGCGCGCATCGCCGCCCTCCCTCAACGTAGCGGACGGGTTTCCGGCAGGTTGACACCGCGAAGCGTCGCAGGTCACACTCACTATCAACAGGCAACAGAAGCTATCACTCAATGATAGAGGGTGGGATCATGAAGGTCGCCGTGCTCGGGCTCGGAGAAGCCGGTGCCGTCTACGCCGGCGCGTTCGCGGCCGCCGGTTGGCAGACCGTCGGCTACGACCCCTCGCCGGGGGCGCGGACGCCCGAGGGGGTGGCGCGGGCCGCCTCGACCGGCGAGGCGGTCGCCGACGCCGACTTGGTCCTCAGCCTCACCACGGCCGCGTACGCGGTGACCGCGGCCGAGGACGCACGGCCGGTGCTGCGCCGGGACGCGGTGTACGTGGACCTCAACGCCGCCGCTCCGGCGACCAAGACCGGGGTGGAGGCGGCCCTGGGGGAATCCGCCCAGGTCGTGGACGGTGCGATCATCGGTTCGGTGCTCAGGTACGGTGCCGAGGTCAACGTCCTGCTCTCCGGCCCCGCCTCGGAGGCCGCCGCCCGGCTGCTCCGGGCGGTGGGCTCCGACGCCGAGCCCGTCGGCGGCGAGGTCGGGGCCGCGTCACGGCGCAAGCTGCTGCGCAGCGTCTTCATGAAGGGCCTGGGAGCCCTGATCACCGAGGCCGTGGACGCCGGGAGGGCCGCGGGGGAGGAGGCGTGGATGCGCACGCAGGTCGCCGACGCGCTCGCCGACGGCACGTCCGCGCTGGAGCGCCTGGACAAGGGCACGCGCCTGCACGCACTGCGCAGGGCGCACGAACTCCGCTCCAGCGTCGAACTCCTCGGTGAACTGGGCGTCGAGGCGCCGGTGAGCACCGGGGCCGCCGACCGCCACCTGTACCTGGCGCGCTCGGGCGGGGAGGACGCGCGCGAGTTGGCGGACGCCTACGCAGGCGTCCCCACCGCCGCCATCGGCGACGGCCGCGACCGGCTGGGCTTCGTCTCCTCGCGCGTCCGCCCGGTCTGGCCCGGGGCGAGCGTCACCGGACGGGCGCTCACCGTCCTGACCCGTCCCGGCGACAACCGCGCCCTGCACCGGGCGCTGGCCCTCGCGAGGCCGGGGGACGTCCTGGTCGTGGACGGCGGGGGCGACACCTCACGCGCGCTGCTGGGCGAGCTCATCGCCGAACGCGCCCTCAACCGGGGCGTGCGCGGCATGGTGGTCGACGGTGCGGTCCGGGACGCCGACGAGCTCCGCGAGCTGGGCTTCCCCGTCTGGGCGGCCGGGATCTCGCCCGCCGGTCCCTACAAGGACGGCCCCGGGCACGTGGGCCGGACGGTCTCTGTGGGCGGCGCGGTCTGCTCCACCGGGGACATCGTGGTCGCCGACGGCGACGGGGTGTTCTTCGTCCCCCGCCTGGAGGCGGAGCAGACCCTGAGCGCGGCCCGTGAGGTCGTCGCGGAGGAGGAGCGCCGCCGCGGCGCCATCAGGGCGGAACGCCGGTGAGCGCCCGCCCCGCCGACCCCCGGCCGGACCGTTCCCCCGCCGCACCCGGCCGCCACCACTCCCCGACTCCCCTCCCGAAGGTCCACCCATGCCCATCGCACTCCTAGCCCTAGCGGCCTTCATCGCCGTGATCATCGTCTGGAACGTCGTGTTCAAACGGAACATGGGCGAGGCGATGCTGCTCGGACTGGTCGTCACCGCGCTGTTCGCCGGGGCGCAGGCGCCCGCGTACCTGCTCCGGGGGCTGGTCGACGCCCTCACCCACGAGGTGCTCTACGCGGCCCTGGCCTTCGTGTTCATGGCCTACCTGATCGACGTCACGGGCCTGATCCAGCGGATCCTGGCCATCCTCAACTCCCTCTTCGGGCGCGTCCGCGGCGGCCCCGCCTTCATCGACACGGCCGGTTCCGCGGTCTTCGGCGCCCTGTCCGGGTCCAACTCCGCCAACACCGCCTCCAGCGGCTCCTTCACCGGACCCTGGATGGTGCGCACGGGGTGGTCCCCCACCCGCGCCGCCACGGTGATGGCCGGCAACGGGGGGATGGGCGCGGCCCTGCCCCCCAGCGCCTCCATGGTCATCATGATCGGCTTCGCCGGGGGCATGGTCAGCACCGGCCAGGTCTACATGGGCCTGCTCGCGGCCGGGGCCTACCAGATCCTGCTCAGGTTCGCCCTGATCGCGTACTTCGTGCGCAGGGACGGCATCCCCAGGGCCGACGAGGCCGACCTGCTGCCACTGCGCGAGTCCCTGCGCCAGGGCGCGGGAGCCCTGACCATCTTCCTGGGCGCGCTCATCCCGATCGTGGTCACGGCGGGGCCCCTGGCCGACTACCTGGAGGACTCCACCCCGCTCGGCGAGGCCATGGGGGAGATCTCGCTGCTGATCTGGATCCCGATCCTGATCATCGTGTTCTCCCTCGTCGCCGGACGCGACCGCCTGCCCAGGAACCCGCGGGACTGGTCGGCCCTGCTCGACGGCGCCCTGCCCAAGTTCGCCACCATCGGGGCCCTGCTGTTCTTCGCCATCGCGGCCAGCGAGATCCTGGCCCGCCTCGGGCTCGCGGAGGACGTCAACACCCTGCTGGAGAACCTGCCGGTCAACCGCGTCCTGCTGGTGGTGGCCGTCGGACTGGTCATCGCCCTGGTCGCCGGGCCGCTCTCCTCCACGGCCACCCTCACCGCGGTCGGGCAGATCTCCTTCCTGGCACTGGTGGGCGTGGGCGTCGACCCGCTGCTGGCGGTGATCGCCATCCTGGTGTTCGCGTCCACCGAGGGGGCCTCGCCGCCCGCGTCCGGGTCGATCTTCGTGGCGGCCGGACTGACGGGAGCCCGGCCCGAGAGCACCTTCCTGCCGCTGATCGTCTACTACATGATCCCGATCTTCCTGATCGGCTGCCTCATCGGTTGGGGCGTCCTACCGGTCTTCGGAGGCTGAACATGACCACCATCAGATCCCGCGCCCTCCTCGTGGTGCGCACCCTGTTCAAGCTGGGCCTCCTCGCCTGCTTCCTCCTCGGCGCCCTGCTCGTCGCCGGCCAGCTGGCCGGGGTCGTCGCGCGGCGGCCGGACTGGATCACGACCACCTCGGACCTGCTCTTCGTCCCCGCGGTCGCGGCCGCGGCTGCCTTCGGGGTCCTCGGGTTCCTGGCCAACTACCTCACCGACGACAGGGGCGGGGGAGAGGACTGAGGCGCTCCGCGGGGGAGCGACCGACCCGCCGGGGGCGGCGGCCGAGGCCGCCGCCCCCGGCGGTGTCCGCGGCGGCCGTCCCCGGGCGAGCGTAGGTGACCTCCCCCCGGTCCGACGGTCCCACCACCGGCCGCGCGCGGTCGCGGGCGCGCGAAACCGCCCCCGTCCTGGGGAACGGGGGCGGCCCGGGAGGGGCTCTCAGTAGTTCTGCCCGCTGGTCTGCTGCGGTCCCGCCGTCTGCTGCGGCGAGCCGGTGCCCCCCTCCGGGGACCGCGCGGGCCTGGGCGCCGCGTGGGCGGCGTTGTATCCGCTCTGGTAGGCGCCCTCGTGGTGTTCGGTGCGCCCGGACCCGCGCTCGCGGTCGGGCCAGCCGGCGGTCAGGCCGTAGATCACCAGCAGGTCCACGGCGATGGCCACCATCGACCACAGCGGCATCGCCATGACGAAGCCCAGTTGGGCGACGGCGTTCACCGAGGCGAGGATCAGGGCGAAGCCCCGGGCCCACGTGCTGCGGGACAGCACGGCCAGACCGGCGACGATCAGCACCGCTCCCCACAGGCCCAGCAGTACGCCCCAGGAGGTGTACCCCACCAGGAGCACGTCCGTGCTCTCCACGGCGTAGAACTCGGGGGTCAGGAGCGCCACCAGTCCCTGGATGACGTTGACCGCCCCGATGACGATCAGCAGTGTCGCGACGAAGAACTGCCAGCCGTTGGCTGCCTGCGTTCGCATGTTCCGGATCCTTCCCGGCCGTCCCCGCTGGCCTCTGCGCGGTCCGGGACGTGGGAACGGCCGCTCGGGTGTCCCTCTGGCGGATGCGCGATCCGCGCGCCTTGTCTTCATCATCCGACTCCGCGGGTCAGCGACACCCCACCCGTTCCTACGGATCGGGCAAAGCTCACGGGTCTGCTAATCTATAATTACGTAATTACGGAAAACCATGTAAGGTGGGGCGCGGTGGACGGGACGACGGAGGAGCGGCTGGCCGAGCTGGAGGCGCGGGTCGGCGCCCTGGAGGCGGCCGGCGAACGCGCGGCCGCGTCACCCCGGGCGGAGGCGCTCGGAGACGTGTTCTTCGCGCTCAACGCCCTGCGGGAGCGCGTCACCGGACACGGCGGCGTGGTCTTCGCGGGGATCGTCCGCGACGGCGAGGGGGAGGAGGACGCGCTGGAGTGGCAGCAGGGACTGCCGGTCGAGCGCCTGGAGGAGTCTGACTGGGCCCGCCACGCCGCCAGCCTCGACGCCCTGGGCAACCCCGTCCGGCTCCAACTGCTGCAGGCGGTCTGGAGGGGCACCGGGACCGTCTCCGCCCTGGCCGAGCGCTCCGACTTCGGCACGACCGGCCAGATCTACCACCACGTCAACCTGCTCGCCGCCGCCGGATGGCTCATCACCGTCCGGCGCGGCCGCTACGTCATTCCACCGGAACGCGTCGTCCCCCTGCTCGCCATCCTCACGGCGGCCGGGGGAGCGCCCCAGTAAGGAGGGTTCCGTGAGAGCCAGGAGGGGGACCGTCGCGGTCGCCTGCGCGGCGGCCGTCCTGGTCGTCGCGCTCGGGATCGCCGCACGGCCGCACACACCCGCCCTGTCCGCTGAGGAGTCCGGGGACCCCGGACTCCTGGACCGGGCGCGCCCGCTGCTGTCCGAGGGCGTGCGCGACCGCGTCAGCGTCGTCGAGGTCGACGGCGGACGGGTGAGCTTCGCCCACTTCGGCGCCGACGACGGCACCGGCTACGAGATCGGCTCGGTCACCAAGGGCATGACCGGGATGCTGCTCGCCATCGCCGTCGAACGCGGCGAGGTCACCGCGGACACCCGGCTCGGGGAGCTGGTCGAGCTGGACGGCGCCCCGGCCGCCGACGTCACCCTGGCCGAGCTGAGCAGCCACCGCTCCGGACTGCCCCGGCTCTCCCCCCGCCTGCCCGACGTCGTGGTCTCGGCGGCGGCCTCCTACCTGGGCAACGACCCCTACCCCTACGACTACGACGACCTGGTAGCGCAGGTGGCCGCGGCGGAGCTGTCCGACCGCGGCGAGTCCCACTACTCCAACATGGGCACCGCCGTCCTGGGCCACGCCCTGGCCGACGCCGCCGGGACCGACTACGCCACCCTGCTGCGCGAGCGGCTGCTCGACCCCCTGGGCATGGACGACACGGTCCTGCCCGACTCCGGGGACGACCTGCCAGAGGACGCGGTGCAGGGCTACACCGACAGGGGGCGCCGGGCCGATCCCTGGCTGGCCCGCGCCTACGCGCCCACCGGGGGCGTGCGCTCCACCCCCGCCGACATGGCGCGCTTCGCCGGGGCGCTGCTGGAGGGCACCGCCCCGGGCACGGCGGCCCTGGAACCGCGCTGGGACGACGGGCCGGACCGCCGGATCGGGTTCGCCTGGATCACGCAGGAGCACGGCGGCACCGAGGTCACCTGGCACAACGGCGGCACCGGCGGCTTCTCCTCCATGGTCGCCCTGGACCGGGAGGGCGGACGCGCGGTGCTGGCCTTCGGCAACACGACCACCGGACTGGAAGGTCCCGTCCTGGAGCTGTTGGCGGGGGAGGGCGCCCGATGAGCGCGATGGACGTGCTGCCCTACGCCGGGGCCGTGTTCCTCAACGGCGTCTGCGTCCTGAGCGCGGCGGACGTGCTCCTGCGGCTCCGGGGCCGGGGCAGGTTCCGCTTCGCGGACCGCTGGGACGTGCTGAACCGGACGGTCAACACGCTCCTCTTCCTGGTGCTCTCGCTGCTGCTGACCACATGGGCCCTCTTCCCCGTGGCTGTCTGGTACCTGGACGTGGCCCTGAGCGCGGGGGCCGCCGCGGCCGCGGTGCTGTGCTGGCCCGGCCTGCCCGCGCGCGCCGACGACGCGGGCGCCGCCTCCCGGCGCCACTCCGCGATCGGCACGCTGGTCCTCCTTGCCGTGGTCCCCGCGGTCTTCCTCCTCTTCGCCTGACCCGAGCCGCCGCGCGGAAAGTTCGCAATGCAGGGGTATGTCGGAATTAAGAAGAGCGGAAAAAGCGGGATGACGCACTTCTCCGCCGTCTGAACGGGGTTCCTCGCGAGAAAGCCCACGTGCCTTTCGCCCGTGGTCTACGGTGATTTCCGTCCGCCCTCGAATTCCCCCGAGGGAAAACCGGGTGGACCTCCCCTGCCCGGAGACCGGGCGACGGGACCGGGCACGGCCCCGCCCCCTTCGCACGATTGCCCCGCGAGGAACCCGCCCATGCCAGTTCACCCGCCCGACCGACGACGGCGGCCCCCGCGCCCCGGACGACAGGCCCTGGTGGCCCTGTTCGCCGTGACCGCGCTGGCGGTCCCCGCCTGGTCCTGGGCGGTCGTCACGGCCCACCCCGACGCCCGCCAGAGCGTGGCCTTGCTCGTCGGCGCGGCCGGAGCCGCCCTGTGCGCCGCCGTCACCGCGGCGGCGCACCAGGCCGCGGCGGCCCGCGCCGCCCGCGAGCACGGCACCCGGGTCGACGCCACCGCCCAGGCCCTCGAACGCGAGGCCGAGCACCTGGTCGACCAGCTCCTGCCCGCCCTCGTCGAGGGCCTGCGCGCGGGCCGCGCCGCCCGCGAGGTCCTCGCCGAGCACCCCCAGCCCCGCCACGTCGCGCTGCACCGGCTCACCCACGCCGTCACCGCCGAACTCGACACCGCGCGCGTGCGCGCCGCCGACGCCCTGGCCCGGCGCACCGCCCTGGAGGAGCAGATCGCCGACCTGGACCGCGTCGGCCTGCCGCTCATGGTCGCCCGCATCCGCGAGGACCGCGTCAGCGCCGCCGAAACGCTCCGGGAGGAACTGCCCCCCGTCCACGACGCCCTCGCCCGCCTGCGCGCGCACACGCTGGAGGAGCTGCTGGCCGCGGACCGCCGCTCCGCCTCGGCCATGGAGACGACCGCCGCCTCCGGCGCCCGTATCCAGGCCCACCTGACCTCCCTGCTGGCCAAGCTCCGCGAACTCCAGGACCGCTACGGCGACAGCCCCGGCGTCTTCGGCGACCTCCTGGACGTCGACCACGGCGTCTCCCGCACCGGCCGCCTCGCCGACGGCCTCGTCGTCCTGGCCGGTGGGCGCTCGGGCCGTCGCTGGACCCGGCCCATCGTCATGGAGAGCATCCTGCGCGGAGCCATGGGCCGCATCAGCGCCTACCGCCGCGTGCGCCTGCACAACACCAGCACCGCATCCATCGCCGGGCACGCGGCTGAGGGGGTCATGCAGGCCCTGGCAGAACTCATGGACAACGCCGCCAACTTCTCCGCCCAGGGCACCGAGGTGCACGTCTACGTCCAGGAGGAGGACACCGGCCTGTCCGTCACCGTCGAGGACAGCGGACTGGGCATGCGCGTGCGCGAGCGCAGGCTGGCCGAGAGCCTTGTCACCGAGCCCCGCGACCTGTCCACGCTGCACGGCACCCGCACGGGCCTGGCGGTCGTGGGCCGACTGGCCGACAAGCACGCGCTCGGCGTCAGCTTCCGTCCCTCGGCCCGCGGCGGCGTCGGCGTCGTCGTCCTCGTTCCGCCGCACCTGGTCACCGAGTCCCGACCCGCGCACGGCGGTCCGCGCGCCGGGCACCGCCCCCAGCGCCCCGAGGGGCCCGCTCCCGCCTCGGGGCCGGATCTCCGGACTGGGGCGGCCCCGGGCCCCGGTGCCGCCGCCGCGCCCGCCCGCGCATCCTCCGGGCTGCCCCGGCGGCGGCGCGGCCAGACCCTGGCCGCTGCGCTGCGGGAGGAGCCCGACCAGCTCTCCGCGGCTCCGGCCGCGCCCGCGCCCGGCGGCGACCCCGGCACCAGGTTCGCGTCCTTCCGCAACGCCCGCCAGCCACAACGAGCCGAAGAGTAGAGAAGAGAAACGGAGGGAGGGGCACGCGACCGGATCCGCGCGCGGCTGCCCCGCGACCCCGATGAACACCATGGACACCAGCCTCGACTGGCTTCTGGAGAACCTGCGCCACCGCACACCCGGCATCCGCCACGTGCTCGTGCTGTCCAGGGACGGACTCAGGATGTGCCACACCCGCGAGCTGCACACCGACCGCGCCGACCAGCTCGCCGCCATCGCCGCGGGAATCCAGAGCCTGTCCCTGAGCGCCTCCGCCGAGTTCGGCGACCGCGGCGGCGCGGGCCAGGCCATGGCCGAGTTCGGCGGAGGAGTCCTGCTCATCATCCGCGCCGGGGAGGGCGCCCACCTGGCGGTGATCACCGACGGGGACGCCGACGTCGGCGTGATCGGCCACAGCATGAACGAACTCGTCGAGCGGATCGGCTGCTTCCTGACGGCCGCCCCGCGCCGCGGCGAGCGGGCCCGCACGGGCGCCGAACAGCGGTGACCCACCACGACTCCCTCCGGGGAGAAGCCCCCGACCGCCTGTACACCGTGACCGGTGGGCGCTCCGACGCGGACACCCGTGCCCTCGACTCGGTCACCCTCATCGTCGCCGAGTGCGACCCCGTGCCCGGCATGCAGTCCGAGCACGCCGCGATCCTGCGCCTTTGCGCGTACCCGACCGCCGTGGTGGAGCTGTCCGCGGAGCTGCGGCTCCCCGTCAGCGTCGTGCGGATCCTCCTGCTGGACCTGCTGGACACGGGGCGGGTGACGGCCCGCCACCCGGTGGTCCCCACCCGGCAGGAGGCCGGACACGACCCCGAGACCCTGAAACAGGTGCTCCTTGCCCTCCAACGCCTCTGAACGGTTGGCGCAGCCGCGCCGGACCCCGCTCGCCGCTACGGCCGACAACGCGCTCAAGATCGTCATCGTCGGCGGATTCGGTGTCGGCAAGACCACCCTGGTCGGCTCCGTCAGCGAGATGCGCCCGGTGAGCACCGAGGAGGTCATGACCCAGGCCAGCGCCGGGATCGACGACCTCAGCGCGGTCCGCGACAAGCGCACCACCACCGCGGCCTTCGACTTCGGGCGCATCACCGTGGACGAGCGGCGGGTGCTCTACCTCTTCGGCGCCCCCGGCCAGAAACGGTTCTGGTTCCTGTGGAACCAGCTGTTCGAGGGCAGCCTGGGCGCGGTCGTACTCGTGGACACCGACCGCATCCAGGACTCCTGGTACGCCGTGGACCGGCTCGAACACCACCGCACGCCCTTCGTCGTCGCGGTGAACCGCTTCGGCCCCGGACCCGGCCTGCCCGAGGTGCGCCGCGCCCTGGACCTGTCCGAACGGGTTCCCATGGTGGACTGCGACGCCCGCAGCCGCGAGTCCAGCCGCGACGTCCTGATCACCCTGGTCCAGCACGTGTCCGGACCCGTGGCCGGGTATCCGTCCGAGCCGGCGGCGGCGTTCGCACCCGGGTCCGGCTCCGCATCCGTATCCGCGCCGACCCAGGAGGAGACGACGTGAACCGAACCCCGGGCCCGGAGGCCGCGGCACCGGCCAGCAGCGGCCCGCCGCCACCCTCACCGGACCACGCGGGCGCCGCCCGCCTCTACGGCCCCGACATCGCCCGCGACCCCGCCGGGCTCTACGAGGAGCTGCGCGGGCGCTACGGCCCGGTAGCGCCCGTGCTGCTCGACGGCGACGTTCCGGCGTGGTTCGTCATGGGCTATCGGGAGCTGCACCACGTCACCAGCAGGCCCGAGTGGTTCGCCCGCGACTGCCGCCGTTGGAACCAGTGGGACCGCGTCGGCCGCGACTGGCCGCTGATGCCCTACGTGATGTGGACGCCCTCGGTCATGTTCGCCGAGGGGGCCGAGCACCAGCGGCGCGCGGGCGCGATCGGCGACGCCCTGGACGCCGTGGACCGCGCCGACCTCAGGGCGCTGTGCCAGCGGGCCGCCGACACGCTCGTCGACGCCTTCCGCACGGAGGGCGAGGCCGACCTGGTCTCGCAGTACGCGCACCACATCCCCGCCATGGTGGTCGCCCGCCTCTACGGCCTGCCGGAGGCGGAGGTTCCGGCTCTGGTGCGCGACGTCGTGCTCTCGCTCGACGTCACCGCGGACGCGGGCGGCGCCCATCGGCGCCTGCACGCCCGGCTGGACGCCCTGGTCGCCGACCGCCGTGCCGCGCCCCGCGACGACGTGCCCTCGCGGCTGCTGCTGCACCCGGCGGGGCTGAGCGACGCCGAGGTGGTCGTCGACCTGCTGGTGGTCCTCGCCGCCGCCCAGGCGCCCACCGGCAACTGGATCGGCAACACCCTGCGCCTGATGCTCACCGACGACCAGTTCTCGCTCGTCCTCCAGGGCGGTCGCAGCAGCGCGGGGGAGGCCCTCAACGAGGTGCTGTGGAAGAACACCCCCACCCAGAACTTCATCGGCCGGTGGGCCGTTCAGGCATGTGAGCTGGGCGGACGAGGTATCCGTCGCGGCGACATGCTGGTGCTGGGGTTGTCGGCGGCCAACGCCGACCCCCGCCTGCACGCGGGGCTCCCCGACGTCTGCGGCGGCAACCGCGCGCAGATGTCCTTCGGCCACGGCGAGCACGGGTGCCCCTTCCCGGCACCGGAGATCGCGGAGACGATCGCCCGCACGGCGGTGGAGAGCCTGCTGGACCGGCTGCCCGACGTGCGGCTGGCGGTGACCCCGGAGCGGCTGGAGTGGCGGCCGTCGTTGTGGATGCGCGGACTGTTCGAACTCCCGGCCCGCTTCACGCCGCAGCGATAGGGGACGGACGCGCGCCGCGCTGCCGGTCAGCCCCGGTAGGGGACCGGCGTGAAGCGCAGCGGCAGCCGGGACAGCCCCCGGGTGAAGACCCCCGTCTCCTCCAGGGTGACGCCCTCGGCCAGGCGGACGTCGGGCATGGCGTCCAGCAGCTGGTTGGTCGCCACCCGCACCTCCGCCTCGGCCAGCAGCGCGCCCACGCAGAAGTGGCGCCCCAGGGCGAAGGCCAGGTGCTCGGCCGCGGCGGAGAACGAGGTGGCCTCCCCGAGTTCGGCCCGGTGGACGTCGAAGGAGTCGGGGTCGGCGAAGCGGTCGCCGTCGCGGTTGGCCGAGCCGATCAGGCAGATGACGGTCGCTCCGGCGGGCACGGTCCCGCCGCCCAGTTCCACGTCGTGCGCGGGCTGGCGCATGATCATCTGCACGGGAGGGGTGTAGCGCAGCGTCTCGGCGAACGCGCGCGGGACCAGGCTCCGGTCCTCGCGCACCCGCGCGAGCTGCTCGGGGTGGGTGACCAGGTTGGCGAACATGCTGGACACGGCCTTGTCGGTGGTCTCCCCGCCCGCGGCGAGCAGCAGGCTGCAGAAGGCCTTGACGTCCTCGTCGCTCATCCGGGTGCCCTCGACCTCGGCGGTGCACAGGGTGGACAGCAGGTCCCCGCCCGGGTCCGCCCGCCGCTCGCGGATGATCGGCAGCATGTACGCGGCGAACTCCTCGCGGGTGCGCAGTCCCTCCTCGGCCACCCGCGGGTCCTGCGACAGGTTGCCCAGGAAGGCGATGATCGCGGTGTACCAGCGGTGGAACCGGTCGTGGTCCGCCCGTTCCAGGCCGAGCATGTCCGCGATGACGTTGACGGGGAAACGGGTGGCGAACTGCGCGACCAGGTCCACCTCGCCCGTGTGCCGGAAGGCGTCGATCAGCTCGCCGCTGTTGCGCTCGATGACGGGCCAGAACCTCTCGCGCAGTTCCCTGCCGCGGAAGGCCGGCGCCACCAGGGCGCGGCGCACCGCGTGCTCGCGTCCGTCCAGTTGCAGGATGGTGCGCCCGTGCACCGGTTCCAGCTGCCAGTCGTAGTTGCGGGTGGTGAAGGCCTCGTCCCGGAAGGCGCGCCGGACGTCCTCGTACCGGGAGACGACGTAGCTCTGGGTGGCCTCGTGCCAGAACAGGGGAGCCCGTTCGCGCATGGTGCGGTAGGCGGGATAGGGGTTGGCAAGGAATTCCGGGGAAAGGATGTCCGGAACCTCGGGAGCCGCGGTCATGGCCGATTCTCCTCACCGTTGGGGGTAGGCGCGGGCCTCCACCGTAGGTTTTTCCGCCACCCCAGTCCAGTGGGTCAGTTTTTTCGGGCATGTAGTATCAAGAGTTTTCTGGGTTGAATTCCTTTTATGTCAGATAGGTCGTTTATGGGGCTGGAGTGAAAGTGCGGCGCCGCCGGTCGAAGGCGCGCCCGCCGGGTCCCCGGGAGCCGGGAGGACCGGCCCCGCTGGGATAGCGTGACTGCGCCCCCACCCCTCAGCGACGAGGAGCACGTACGCCATGAACGTGGAACACAGGGACGTCGAGGTCAACGGAATCCGGCTGCACGTCGCCGAGCAGGGCAGCGGACCGCTCGTCCTGCTCCTGCACGGCTTCCCCGAGAGCTGGTACTCCTGGCGCCACCAGTTCGCCCCGCTGGCCGGGGCCGGGTACCGCGTGGTCGCCCCCGACCAGCGCGGTTACGCCCGCAGCGACCGGCCGGAGGCGGTGGACGCCTACACCCTGCCCCACCTGGTCGGCGACGTCGTCGCCCTCGTCTCCGCGCTGGGGGAGGAGAGCGCGGTCGTGGTCGGCCACGACTGGGGGGCGCCGGTGGCCTGGGCCACCGCCATGATGCGCCCCGACCTGGTCCGCGGCGTGGCGGGTCTGAGCGTTCCGCCCGTTCCGCCCGCCATGATGCCGTCTGTCTCGTCCTCCCGCGCCGTCTACGGCGACGGCTTCTACCAGGCCTACTTCCAGGAGCCGGGCGTCGCCGACGCCGAGCTGGCCGCCGACCCCGCCTCGACCCTGCGCCGCCTCCTGGTTGGGGCCTCCGGCGACGCCCCCTCCGACCGGCCCCGGCTGTGGATCGTGCCCGAGGGAGAGAGCGCGCTGGGCTCCCTGCCCGAACCGGAGGAGCTGCCCTCCTGGCTCACCGAGGAGGACCTGGCCGCCTTCACGGCCGACTACTCCGACCCCGGCGCCTTCACCGGTCCGCTCAACTGGTACCGCAACATCGACCGCAACCAGGGGCTCATGTCGCCCTTCCAGGGGCGCGTCATAGACGTGCCCGCGCTTTACGTGGGCGGGGACAAGGATCTGGTCAGGGCCATGCGCGGTGTTCCCGAACTCCTGGAGAACCTGTCGTTGGTCGCACCGGGGCTGCACGCCGGCGTCACCCTGCCCGGCTGCGGCCACTGGACCCAGCAGGAGCGGCCCGAGGAGGTCAACGCGGCCCTGCTGGACTTCCTCGCCGCCGTCCACGGGGGCTGAGCCGTGCCCGTGCGCGCCGGGGTCGGCGGCGCGCACGGCACCGGTGCGCCGCTCAGGCGCGCACCCCCTCGACGATGCTGGTCCCGTAGCTGGGCAGGACGCGGGTCAACTCCAGTCCGGCCTGCTCGAAGAGGTCGGCGAACTGGGCCCTGGTGCGCTGCTTGCCGTCGCAGTGGGCGAGCATGCTCAGGTCCATGAACTTGGCGGTCCGGGCGGGACCCGGGGAGTCGGGCACCACCACCTCCGCGAGCAGGACGCGCCCGTCGCGGGTCATCGCCTCACGGCAGTGGGAGAGGATCCGCGCGGCGTCCCGGTCGCCCCAGTTGTGGATGACGTTCGACAGCAGGTAGGCGTCTCCCCCTTCGGGAACGAAGGAGAGGAAGTCCCCGCTGACGACGCGGCACCGTTCACGTACGCCCTCCAGCACCGGTCCGGCGTGGGCGACCACGTCGGACCGGTCGAAGAGCACGCCGTGCAGACCGGGATGGGCCGACAGCACGATGGACAGCAGCCTGCCCCGGCCCCCGCCGACGTCCACGAGGGTGTGGTGCGCGCCGAAGTCGTAGCTGCCCGCCACACCCCGGGTGAGCTGGGCGGAGATGTCGGTCATGCCCTCGTCGAAGACCGCCGCGGTCTCGGGGTGCTCGTGCAGGTAGGCCCACGCCGTCAGACCGTGCACCTCCTCGAAGACCGAGCGCCCGGTCCGCACCGCCCTGGCCAGGTGGGCCATGGTGGACCGCTCGGCCTGGCTGCCGACCCACCGGGCGTAGCCGCGCATGGAGTCGGCCGCGTCCCCGCGCAGGGCGCGGCCGAGCCCGGTCAGGGCGAAGTGCCGCCTGGGCCCCTCCTCGACCAGGTCGAGGTCGGCGCAGGCGCGCAGGAGGCGGTGGAGGGCGTCGGCGTCGGCGCCGATCCGCTCGGCGATCTCGTCGACGGGCAGGGGTTTGAAGGTCATGGCGTCGGCGACGCCGAGTTCGGCCGCCGCGCTCACGGCGGCCGACACCCAGCTGGCGGTGATGAGCTCGAACAGTTTCGTGGCCGAAGGACTCGGGGGTGCGGATGCGGACATCGCGGTCCTTTCAGGTGGTGCCCCTCCGGGGGTGCGGAGAGGGGCGGCCAGATGCGCCCATGCGGCATCGATGGAGCCGTATAACAGGGTAAACTACGGAGCGTGCTTAGAAAATCGCATACTGTGGACACAGGTTCGAGTGAGCCGGATGCGAACCCGTGCCCCTCTCAGCGGTCACCACACGCCCTACAGACCCTGACCACCCGCCGTGCCGTACGCGCCTTCACCGACCGGCCGGTGGACGACTCCCTCCTCGAACCCATGCTGGACGCCATGCTCGCCGCCCCCTCGGCGTCCAACAAGCAGGCGTGGGCCTTCGTCGCCGTCCGCGAGCGGCGGAGGCTGAGGCTGCTGCGCGCGTTCGCCCCCGGGATCATCGAACTCCCGCCCCTGGTCGTGGCGGCCTGCTTCGACCGCTCTCGTGCGGTGGGGGGCTCGGGCGGTTCCACGGACTCCGGGGACTCCTGGGACGAGGGCATGCTCTGCGTCGCGATGGCGGTGGAGAACCTCCTCCTGGCGGCCCACTGCCTGGGGCTGGGCGGATGCCCGTCCGGGAGCTTTCGGAGGGGCCCCGTCCGCAGGCTCCTGGGTCTGCCCGACCACCTGGAACCCCTGCTCCTGGTTCCGATCGGGCACCCCGCCCGGCCGCTCGCACCCGCACCCCGACGAGACCGGAACGAGGTGGTCGGCCATGAGCGCTGGGGAACCTGAGGTCCGACAGGTCGGCGAGGAACTCCTCCTGCTCGCCGCCTACCTGCTCAGCAGCGGCCGCGGCCTGCTGGACGAGCCACGGCAGTACGGCACGTTCCGCTGCCTGGACGCCGCCCGGCGCGTCCTGGCCCTCGCGGCCGGAACCGGCCCGCACCACCCCGAACTCGACGCCCTGCGCGGTCGGATGGACGACGTCATGTGCGGGCCGATGGGCGACCGCGAACTGGACACCCTGCTCGACCAGCTGTGCGAGCGGCTGGCAACCGTCCTGGAGGACCCCGATGTCATCTCCGCCTGAGTTGGAGCCGCCCCCAGAGCCCGAGGAGGCCTTCGACGTCCTGCCCTTCACCGGTTCCTGCCGCCGCGTGTTCGAGCGCGGAGAGCACGCGCTCATCGGGATCAGTGCCGGGAACAGCTACTTCAGCCAGGAGCGGATCGCGCAGCTCCTGCGGTGGGCGCAGCGGCACTTCGCCGAGGTCGACGTGCTCTACGCCGACCTGCACCTGGAAACCATGTACATGGCGTCAGGCGGCAGCAGGGAGCACGCGTCGTCGCGGGCGAACAGGGCGCTCAAGGACGTGCGGCGGCGCATCCGGCGCGCCGTGGAGTCGGCCGCCCCGGACGCGGGGAACGTGCGCGTGCGCGCCCTGTCCCAGTGCACGGGCCTGCCCGGCTACCGCGACGTCGTGTACCGCCTCGACCGGGAGCACGCCACCGACGGCAGAGTCCGCCGCGCGTGCGAGGAGCACGTACGGCACGTCATCGGAGCTCAGCCGGACCCGGACGGGGCCAGGCTGCGCGCCGGGCTGGCCTACCTGCGCGCCGAACTGCCCCTTCTGCTCAGTACCCCGGGGGTGTTGGGGTTGCCCTCCTCGGTGTGCTGCTACCACGCCCTGATGCCGATCCTGTCCACGCTGCGCGGCGCCACCTCCTGCTTCCACCCGGGGCAGGGCCACGTGGTCGTCCGCCCGGCCCTGAGGCGCCGTACCTCCCCGGAAGCGGAGGCGCTGGCGTCCCCGTGACCGCCGAGCGGTGGCGCTCCGGGCGGGGCGCCACCGGACGGAGCGGTTGCGGCCGGGGCGTCGTCCCGGGCGGGGCGGGGCACGCTACGCGCGGCGGACGTCCATGACCGACTCCCCGTCCTCGACCCGGTGCACGGCGTGCAGCGCGAGGCCGGCCTCGGCGAACAGTTCCCGGTACTCCTCCGCCGTACGCAGCGGGGCGCCGTAGAGCACGAGCATGTACACGCTCATCGCCTGGAGGAAGGGGGTGGCGCCCTCCCGCTGCGGCAGGTGTCCGACGATCAGCAGCCGGGACCGCTCACCCATCGCCGCGCGGACGTTGCGCAGGATCCGTACCGCCTCCGGCCGGGGCCAGTTCTGCATCACCCGCGCCATCAGGTAGACGTCCGCGCCCGTCGGCACCCCGTCGAAGAAGCTGCCCCCCACCACGGCGCACCGGTCCGCCACGCCCCGCTCCCGCAGCAGCGGCCCGGCCCCGGACACCACGTGCGGAAGGTCGAACAGCACTCCCTCCATGCGCGGGTGGTGCCGCAGGAGGGCGGCCAGCAGCGAACCCTGGCCGCCGCCGAGGTCCGCCACGCGTTCGGTCCCGGACAGGTCCGCGTTCTCCAGCAGGGTGTCGGCGGCCACGGACGTGACCATCGCCCTGCGGAACAGGGCCTCGGCGTCCCCCCGCTCCTGCTCCAGGTAGGCGAACAGCGGGTGTCCGGTGTGCACCTCGAAGGCCGTACGGCCGGAACGCACCGCCTGCGACAGGCAGGTCCACGCCTGGAGGAAGGCGCCGTGCGTGCACATCCGGAAGAGGTCGTACAGGCCGCTGGGGTCCCCGGCGCGCAGGTGCCCGCCCGCCGCGGTCAGGGCGAACGACCCGGGCACGGGCTCCGAGAGCAGCCCGCTCACCGTCCCGGCCCGCAGCACCGCCGTCAGGGTCTGCTCGGGCACCCCGGTGCGGCGGACCAGGTCCGCCACCGGGCGCGGCCCGTCCGCCAGGTCCTCCACCACGTCCAGTTCGACTATCGCGACGACGGCGTGCATGAGCATGGCCGACGCCACCAGTCGGTTCAGCGGCAGGTCCGTGCGCTCCGCGCGTACAGCGGCCTCGTCCGTCGCACCCACAGTCGGTCCTCCCCGGGGGACGTCGTCATCGGGGCCGGCGCGGCCTCCCCCGGGACACGGCGCCGACCTCTCAAGACTACGGTGAGTGCGCGGGTGTGTTCCCGGGGTTGTGGAAAACGTAACCGGGCGGGAAGGAGCGGGGGACCGCGGCGACGGCGGTCGGCGGCCGGATCAGACCGGGGCGGCGTCCCCGGCCTCGTAGGCGTGGACCAGGGCGGTGAGCACCTCGGAGCAGCCCGCGTCGACGGTGAGCGCTGCGACGTCGTCGGCGCGGGTGGCGCCCCGGTTGAGGACCACCACCGGCTTGCCCTGCTCGACGGCCCGCTTGACGTAGCGCCGCCCCGAGAAGACGGTCAGGGACGAACCCGCCACCAGCAGCGCCCGCGCGCCGTCCACCATCGCGTAGCCCTCCAGCACGCGCGCCTTGGGCACGTTCTCGCCGAAGTAGACGATGTCGGGCTTGAGCACGCCGCCGCAGCCCTCGCAGTCGGCCACGCGGAACCCCTCGGTGGAGGCCAGGACCGCGTCGGCGTCGGGGGCGATCTCCACGTCGGGGACCCCGTCGGCGAAGTCGGGGTTGAGCGCGCTCAGACGCCCGGCCAGGCTCTCGCGGGAGGTCACGGCCGAGCAGGCCAGGCAGATGACGCGGTCGTAGCGGCCGTGCAGGTCGATCACCCGCCTGCTGCCCGCCGCCCCGTGCAGGGTGTCCACGTTCTGGGTGATGACGCCGGCCAGGGCGCCGCCCGCCTCCAGCGCGGCCAGCGCGCGGTGGCCGTCGTTGGGGCGGGTCCGGTGCACGTGGCGCCAGCCCACGTGGTTGCGGGCCCAGTAGTGGCGTCGGAAGGCGGCGTCGCCGACGAACTGCTGGTAGGTCATGGGCTTGCGCGGCGGTGAGTCCGGACCGCGGTAGTCGGGGATGCCCGAGTCCGTGGACAGGCCCGCGCCGGTCAGCGCGA
Organism: Nocardiopsis akebiae; assembly: GCF_018316795.1. Classification (NCBI taxonomy): domain Bacteria; kingdom Bacillati; phylum Actinomycetota; class Actinomycetes; order Streptosporangiales; family Nocardiopsidaceae; genus Nocardiopsis; species Nocardiopsis akebiae. The sequence goes on along the minus strand of NZ_CP074132.1, from coordinate 4,630,166 downwards.
CCACCGGGCCCGAGCCGAGGACCTCGCGCATCCGGGCCGCCAGGGCCGCCGGGTCGTCGAGCGTGTTCCTCACGCCTTCGAGGGTACGCGGCGCCCCGGTGCGGCCGCCGCCGCACCACCGGGTTCCGGCCGGGCGGCCGTTCACACGAGGTCGGTGACCCCCTCGTACCGGCTCCGGCGTGCTCGGCCGACGACCTCGTACTCCAGGAGCAGCAGACCGTTCGGCGTGGCCTCGTGGTGCGCCAGACGCAGGTCGAGGGGCGCGCCGCGGTCCGTCAGCAGGCGCCGGCCGCTTCGTACGACGGTGGGCGCGACCACCAGGCGGAGCACGTCGACCAGGCCCGCCGACAGCAGCGAGTCGCCGAGCCGGGCGCTGCCGTGGATCTGGAGTTCCCGTCCCGGCCGGGACCTGAGTTCGCCGACCGTCCGGGCCGGGTCTCCCCTGAGGACGGTCGTGGGGTGCCAGGTCCCCTCGGTGAGCGTGTTGGTCACGACGTACTTCGGCAGGCTGTTCATCCGTTCGGTGAACGGGTCCTCCGGGTCGGTGATCCGCGGCCAGTCGCGCGCGAACGCCTCGTAGGTGCGGCGTCCGAGCAGTAGTCCGTCGGCGAGGTCGAGCCAGTCCGAGGCGCGCTGGACGAACGTCGCGTCCATGTGGGGGACGAGCCACCCGCCGAGTGTGAAGCCGTCGCTGGTGTCCTCCTCCGGCGAGCCGGGCCCCTGGCTCTTCCCGTCGAGTGTGACGAATTCGGTGATGGTGATCCTCACGGCGAGACCGTCCTTTCGGCGAGAGCGGTCAGTTGGTCGGCGACCGAACCCCATCCCTCCAGGAAGCCGAGCTTCTCGTGGCGGGCGCGGGACTCCGGGTCGCCGTGCCGGACGAGCACCCGGTAGCGCGTGCCCTCCGGGTGCTCCTCCAGTGCGATCGCGGCGGTCATCGCGACAGGTGCGGGGGCCGCCGGACGCCACGTGCCGTCGATCGCGTTGGTGAACACGATCCGTTCGGGTTCGTCGACGACGAGGAAGCACGCGTCCGTGTGCGGCAGGAACCCGGCGCCGTCGTCGCTCAGCCGGGTCACGAAAGCCCCTCCCGGCCGCGGCTCCAGGCGGTCCACACGGCAGCGGGACGGCGCCGGGACCCACCATCGGGCGAGCTGGGAGGGGTCGGTCCAGGCGCGCCACACGGTCTCGCGCGGGGCCCGGATGACCCGCTCCAAGGTGAGGTCGAGGTCGGGGTCGATGTCGGAGCCTGGGTTCACGGCCTGCCCTCCTGCGGATCGGTGACGAACTGTTCGAGTCGGTCGGTGCGCTCCTCCCAGATCCTGTGCTGCTCGGATAGCCAGTCACTGACGAGGGCGAGCCGCTCGCGGTCGAGTACGCAAGTGCGCACACGGCCGGTCTTGACCGTGCGGATGAGCCCGTTCGACTCGAGTTTGCGCACGTGCTTCATGAAGGAGGGGAGGGTTATCGGGAACTCGCGGGCGAGGTCGCCGACGGTGGAGGGCCCGCGGCCGAGGCGCCGGACGACGGCGCGTCGGGTCGGATCGGCGAGGGTGACGAGGACCCCGTCGAGTTCCGCCGAATACTTTGCCATGCGGCTAAGTATGACGGCTCGTGACGGTTAGCTCAAGGGCCAAGTGTTGGGACGTGCGCACGACCGCGAACCTGCGCCCGAGCCCCGGGTGGATGCCTCCGGAACCGCCCGGCCCGGGGCCTGCGGGCAGGGAAGGGCCCGGCGGGCGCCCGCGGGCGCCCGCCGGACCCGAACGACCGGACGTCCGGCTCAGCCGAGGCGGACCAGCAGGTCGCCGCCCTCCACCTTCTGCACCCGGTCGACCGCCACCCTCGTGACCGTCCCCGACACGGGCGCGGTGATCGCGGCCTCCATCTTCATCGCCTCGATGGTGGCCACCGTCGCACCGGCCTCCACCGCGTCGCCCTCGGCGACCGTCAGGGTCACCGCGCCCGCGAAGGGCGCCGCGACCTGCCCGGGGTCGTTGCGGTCCGCCTTCTCGGCGGTCCGCACCTGCGAGGCCAGGGCCCGGTCGCGGATCTGGAGCGGGCGCAGCTGGTCGTTGAGCGTGGCCATCACCGTGCGCACGCCGCGCTCGTCGGCCTCGCCCACCGCCTCCAGCTGGATGAGCAGCCGCACGCCCGGCGACAGGTCCACCGCGTACTCCTCGCCCGCGCGCAGGCCGTAGAAGAAGTCCGCGCTGGAGAGCACGCTGGTGTCGCCGTAGGCCGCCCGGTGCTCCTCGAACTCCCGCGTCGGGCCGGGGAAGAGCAGCCGGTTGAGCGTGGCCCGCCGGTCCCCGGCCAGCCCCGCGCGGTCCTGCCCGCTCAGCTCCTGCGCGGGCCGCGCCTCGGAACGCCCCTGGAGCGCCCGCGTGCGGAAGGGCTCGGGCCACCCACCGGGCGGGACGCCCAGCTCACCGCGCAGGAACCCCACCACCGAGTCCGGGACGTCGAAGCGCCCGGGGTCGGCCTCGAAGGCGGCCGGGGAGACCCCCGCGCCGACCAGGTGCAGCGCCAGGTCGCCCACGACCTTGGAGGAGGGGGTGACCTTCACCAGGTGCCCGAGCATCCGGTCGGCGGCGCCGTACATCGCCTCGACCTCCTCGAAGTGCTCGCCCAGCCCCAGCGCGACCGCCTGCGTGCGCAGGTTGGACAGCTGCCCGCCCGGGATCTCGTGGTGGTACACCCGGCCCGTGGGTGAGGACAGCCCGGCCTCGAAGGGCGCGTAGACCCGGCGCACCGCCTCCCAGTACGGCTCCAGCTCGTTGACCGCGTCCAGGCTCAGGCCCGTGGCGTGCTCGGAGTGGTCGAAGGCTGCCACGATCGCCGACAGGGACGGCTGCGAGGTGGTGCCCGCCATCGACGCCACCGCGCCGTCCACGGCGTCCGCCCCGGCGTTGACCGCCGCCAGGTAGGTGGCCAGCTGCCCGCCCGGGGTGTCGTGGGTGTGCACGTGCACCGGCAGGTCGAACTCGCTGCGCAGCGCCGTGACCAGCTTCGCCGCGGCCGGAGCGCGCAGCAGGCCGGCCATGTCCTTGATCGCGAGCACGTGCGCGCCCGCCTCCACGATCCGCTCGGCCAGCTTGAGGTAGTAGTCCAGCGTGTAGAGCTTCTCGCCCGGGTCGGACAGGTCCGAGGTGTAGCACAGCGCCACCTCGGCCACCGAGGTCCCGGTCGCGCGCACGGCCTCGATGGCCGGGCGCATCTGCTCGACGTCGTTGAGCGCGTCGAAGATCCGGAAGACGTCCACGCCCGTCTCGGCGGCCTCGCGCACGAACGCGTCGGTCACCTCGGTCGGGTAGGGGGTGTAGCCCACGGTGTTGCGCCCGCGCAGCAGCATCTGGAGGCAGATGTTGGGCACCGCCTCGCGCAGCGCCGCCAGCCGCTCCCAGGGGTCCTCGGCCAGGAAGCGCAGCGCCACGTCGTAGGTGGCGCCTCCCCAGCACTCCAGGGACAGCAGCTCGGGCAGGGTGTGCGCGACCGCGGGCGCCGCGGCCAGCATGTCGCGGGTGCGCACCCGCGTGGCCAGCAGCGACTGGTGGGCGTCGCGGAAGGTGGTGTCGGTGACGCCCAGGTTGGGCGACTCGCGCAGCCACCGCGCGAACCCCTCCGGGCCCAGCTCGGCCAAACGCTGGCGCGAACCCGGGGGCGGGGGCCCGGCGGGCTCGGGCAGCGGCGGCAGCTTGGTGGCGGGGTCCACCAGTTGGGGGCGCTCCCCGTGCGGCTTGTTCACCGTGACGTCTGCCAGGTAGGTGAGCAGGCGAGTGCCGCGGTCGGCGGAGGGCCGCGCGGTCAGCAGGTACGGGCGCTCCTCGATGAAGGAGGTGGTGATCCGCCCCGCTTGGAAGTCGGGGTCGTCCAGCACCGCCTGGAGGAAGGGGATGTTGGTGGCGATGCTGCGGATGCGGAACTCGGCCACGGCCCGGCGCGCCCGGCTGACCGCGGTGGCCAGGTCGCGCCCCCGGCAGGTGAGCTTGACCAGCAGCGAGTCGAAGTGCGGACTGATCTCGGTGCCCGCCGCCGAGGTGCCCCCGTCCAGGCGGATGCCCGAACCGCCGGGGGAGCGGTAGGCGCTGATGGTCCCGGTGTCGGGGCGGAAGCCGTTGGCGGGGTCCTCGGTGGTGATGCGGCACTGGAGAGCCGCGCCGCGCACGTAGACGCCCTCCTGGGAGATGCCCAGGTCGGACAGGGTCTCGCCGGAGGCGATCCGCAGCTGGGACTGCACCAGGTCCACGTCGGTGATCTCCTCGGTCACCGTGTGCTCGACCTGGATGCGCGGGTTCATCTCGATGAAGACGTGGCTGCCGTCCGCGCCGACCAGGAACTCGACCGTGCCCGCGTTGCGGTAGCCGATCCGGCGGGCGAAGCGAACCGCGTCCGCGCAGATGCGGTCGCGCAGGTCCGGGTCGAGGTTGGGCGCGGGGGCCAGCTCGATGACCTTCTGGTGGCGCCGCTGGAGGGAGCAGTCGCGCTCGTAGAGGTGCACGACGCCGCCCTCGCCGTCGGCGAGGATCTGCACCTCGATGTGGCGGGGGTCGACCACGGCGCGCTCCAGGAACACGGTGGCGTCGCCGAACGCGGCGGAGGCCTCGCGCATGGCCGCCTCCACCGCCTCGCGCAGCCGTTCGGACTCCTGGACGCGGCGCATGCCCCGCCCGCCCCCTCCGGCCACGGCCTTGACGAAGAGCGGGAAGCCGATCCGCTCCGCGGCGGCCACCAGGGCCTCCACGTCGTCGGAGGGCTCGCTGGACTCCAGGACGGGCACTCCCGCCTCCCGGGCGGCGGCCACGGCGCTGGCCTTGTTGCCGGTCAGTTCCAGCACGTCGGCGGGCGGGCCCACGAAGGTGATCCCGGCGCGCTCGCACGCGCGGGCCAGCTCGGGGTTCTCCGACAGGAAGCCGTAGCCGGGGTAGACGGCGTCGGCCCCGGCCCGGCGGGCGGCGCCCACGATCTCGTCCACGGACAGGTAGGCGCGCACCGGGTGGCCGGGTTCGCCGATCTGGTAGGCCTCGTCGGCCTTGAGCCGGTGCAGGGAGCCGCGGTCCTCGTGGGGGAAGACGGCGACGGTGCGGGCGCCCAACTCGTAACCGGCGCGCAGCGCGCGGATGGCGATCTCGCCCCGGTTGGCCACGAGCACTTTGCGGAACATGGCGCACTCCTCCTGGTCGGTCAGGCGTGGTGCCGGGGCGCAATAACCGGCACCGTCGCCGGGGGCCCGCGGCCGGGTGGAACACCCGTACGTTAACCAGAAGAGGGTTCGCCGGGGCCCACCGGGTCCGTCCTTCGCGCCGAGTACCGCCTCCGGCGGGCCTTCCGGGACGTCGGCGTGTCGCGCGGGACGGGGGGCGCGACGAGCCCGGGCGGGTGTCGCGGGCTGTTCGCGTGCGCCGGTGGCCCCCGGCACGGTGCGCCCCGCCCGGGGCCGGGCTCGCGTCACCCCTTGGGCGGCCCGTCCGCCTGGGAGGCCCCGCCGTCGTTCGCGTCCGTGGACCGCACCGGGTAGGTGACGGTGCGGTCGGCGTGCACGACGGCCCCCGGCGTGAGCCGGGCGGCCTCCACGCGGTGGGCGGCCATGACGTGGAGGACCTCGTGGCCGCGGGCGAGCAGGTGGTCGGCGATGATGCGCCGGTGGCACCGCCACCACACCGCCTCCGAGCACATCACGGCGGCGCGGCTGGCCGCGCCCGCGTCACCCAACCGGGCGAGACCCGATCCGAACCCGGTGGAAAGCGCGTAGTCGGCGTAGTTGTGGAAGCTGCGGTTGCGCCAGAACCCGTTGACCTCGGGGGAGACGTCCTTGGCGACCGGACGCCGTCCACCGAGTTCCGCGACGCGCGAGTAACGTACGCCGACGTTCCGCAGGGCCCCGGAAAGGGTGTCCTCGTCGAACTGCGGGTTGCGGCGCGAACCCGGGAGTCTGCGTACGTCGACCACCACGTGCACGTCGTTCTCGCGCAACAGCGCGGCGAACTCCTCGAACGTGCGGTCGGAGTGGCCGACGGTGAGGAACGGCGGCGCCATCGCGGTCAGCTGTCGCCGGAGACCCGGGTCAGGGCCCCGTCCTTGTGCGCGGCGACGCGGTCGGTCCTGTCGCTCCTGATCTCGTACTGCGGCTCGTCCTCGGAGGCGCGGCGCGTACGGCCCCTGAACTCGAAGTCGCCGGTGTGCACCCTCGTGATCGTGCCGGACACCCGTCCGGCCTCGGAGTTCCAGCTCACGTGGTCACCGACGTCGAAACGGCGTGTCATCGCGTACACCCTCTCCTCCGGCCGTGGCGCAGCGGCACCTGGTGGGACGGGTCCTCGCCTACCCCGGACGGCCTCGGGGTATGCGGGCGGGCGCCCGGCGCCCTCCGCACGCGCTCCGCGGCGTGGTCTTCCGGCCGGACCCCGGACCGGACCCAGGGGAACCCCGGGCTAGTGTTCCCGTCAGACGGGGCCTGCGGCGCGTCCGCACCGCTTCCGGCCGTCCGGGCGCCTGCCGCCGCGACGGCCGGGCCCGTGCTCCCCGGAGAGAGGCGGACCACCGTTGCGCGACACGGTACGAGTACCCCCGTGGCTGAGGACGGCCCTGTGGGCGACGCGGTGGCTGATCGCGCTCGTGGTCCACTTCGCGGTCCTGGTGGCCCTGCTGATGGCGTGGGGGACGGTCTTCCCGCACCTGCACTACGGGACCATGGTGCTGACCATGGCCTCCGGGTTCGTCTACGCGCCCTTCCACCTCCTGGTCCTGGTCGTACCGCTGTGCACGGCGGGCGAGTACATGGCCGACACGCGCGGCGGCAACCGGGTGGGGTGGTCGCTGCTGCTGGCGGTGGTGCCGTTGCTCCTCGGGACCGTGGCCCTCTACCTCCTCGTGCCCCTGGTGTGGGTGGTCTACATCGTGTATTTCGCTTCCGGGACGCTGTTCAGCGTGACGGCCGTCTACTCGGCTCTGCCCAACCGCTCCGGCCGGGACGCGAAGGAGCGGGCGGAGGCCGCCGACGCCCGTCCCTGCGTCGGGACGCCGTAGTCTGTCCGTTCCAGATGTCCGTATATCGGGCGCCTCGGGAGGGCCACCCCCCTGGCGGCCGAAGGCACAGCGGGGGGCCGGGTTCGTTGACGACCGGGGAGGACGCGCGGATCCGCGCGCTCGAACGCCACGTCCGGGAGTTCTGGCAGGGCCACGCCGTGGAGCCCGCCACCTGGGAGGAGGGGCCCATCCTCGACCGGGTCCCGGGCTTCGCCACCTACCGGGTGGCGCCCCGGAACGAGGGCGAGGGCTGGACCTACGTCACGGTGGGCTCGTCCGTGCACGAGGCGGAGGGCGGCACCGAGTTCTTCCTCATGTCGCCGACCGCGGAGCAGGAGCACGCCGAGACCCTGGCCATGGTCAGCCACCTGCACTCCTTCGAGGAGTACCGGCTCGGCGTCGGTTCGGTGATCGACGCGGGCCGCCCGTGGACGCGGGGCTCGCGCATGGACCACCTGCTGGTGAGCCTGCCCTACCCCCACGGGCCCGCGCTGGAGTGGGCGCCCGCCGAGGCCGGGGGAGCGAGGTTCCTGTGGCTGCTCCCCCTCCACCGGAGCGAGGCCGCCTTCGTCGCGGCCGAATCGCTCGACGCCTTCGAGGAGGTCCTGGAGGCGGAGGGCGTCAACGTGCTGGACGCCGACCGGGCCCCGCTGGTGTGAGCCGGCCCGGTCCGGTGTGAGCCGCCCCCGCCCGCCGGGGTCAGCCGCGCGGGTCGGCGATCCCGCCGACCGGGCCCTCCACGCGGTAGTCGTCCAGCGCGGTGACCACGTACGCGGAACCGGACTCCTCGCCGTCATCCTCGGCCTTCGCGGCGTCCTCGGCGGTGTGGCCGGAGTCCTCCAGCGAGGTCCCGCCGGTCACGCCCACGAGGTTGTCGGAGGAGAGCACGTCGCAGTACTCCTCCGGGTCGCCCGAGTCCGCCCGCGCGGCCTCCTGCGCGTCCAGGCGGTAGACGGCGTAGAAGCGCGCGTCCTCCACCCGCTCCCACTCCACCGAGGTGTGCTCGTCCGCGACCTCGGCGGTCACGTCGTCCACCGGGCCCGCCAGGGACTCGCCCCCGCGGTCGCCTCCGGCCAGGGGAGGCAGGGCGGGGTCGCCGTAGTGCTCGTCGGCCAGGTGCGCGTAGGCCTCCTCGGCCACGCCCGTCAGGGACTTGAAGGAGAAGTAGACGTCGCCGTCGACCTCGGGGTGGTCGGAGGAGTAGTCCAGCTGGGTGCTCAGCGCGTCCTCGCCGGTCCAGTTGCGGTCACCGACCCGGTACGCGCCCTGGCCGATGTACAGGTCCACGTCCGTGCCCTCGACCTGCTCGGCCCACCACGGCAGCAGCTCCTCGTAGTCGGCGGCGTCGAAGCCCCGCTCCCAGTACAGCTGCGGGACGACGTAGTCGACCATCCCCTCCCGGATCCAGGCGCGGGTGTCGGCGTGCTGGGCCCCGTAGGACTCCAGGCCCGAGGTGTCGGACCCGGCGGGGTCGTTCTCGGCGTTGCGCCAGATGCCGAACGGGGAGATCCCGAAGCGCACCCAGGGCTTGGCCTCCTCGATGCGCTCGTGCACCCCGCTGACGAAGTCGTTGACGTTGTCGCGCCGCCAGTTCTCGCGGTCCTCGAAGCCGCCGCCGTGCTCCTCCCACGTCCGGTCGTCGTCGAACTCCTCGCCGTCCTTGGGGTAGGGGTAGAAGAAGTCGTCGAAGTGCACGCCGTCGACGTCGTAGCGCTCCACCACGTCCATGATCACGCGGGTCACCCACTCCTGGACCTCGGGCCTGCCCGGGTCGAGGAAGCCCTCGCCGCCGTAGCGCACCAGCCAGTCGGGGTGCTCCCTGACCGGGTGGTCCTCGGCCAGCTCCTCGATGTCGGAGTCCATGCCGACCCGGTAGGGGTTGAACCAGGCGTGCAGCTCCAGGCCGCGCTCGTGCGCCCCGGCCACCGCGTACTCCAGCGGGTCGTAGCCGGGGTCGCCGCCCTGCTCGCCGGTGAGGTACTTCGACCACGGCTCCAGGTCCGACTCGTAGACCGCGTCGGCGGTGGGCCGCACGTGCAGGAACACGGTGTTCAGGCCGAGGTCCACCGCCTCGTCCAGGCGCTGGTCCATCTCCGTCTTTTGGTCCTCGGCGGACAGGCCCGGCTCGGAGGGCCAGTCGATGTTGCCGACCGTGGTCAGCCACGCCCCGCGCATCTGCCGCTTGTCCTGGGCGGCCTCGCACCCGGCCGAACCGGGGCCGGGGAAGGAACCGGAGGGGGAGTGGGCGGCGCCGACGAGGGCGTATCCGGAGATCATGAGCCCCGACGCGGCGGCGGCGGCCACCCACCGGGAGCGCCAGCGCGGTGAGAGGCCGGCTCGTCGTCCAGGGGTCAAGGAAACTCCTCTGAGCTGCGTTGACATCCGTTTGACGTCACGTCGGGCATCAGAGTAAGCGAAGAAGTAACGTTTTGGAAAACATGGGCGGTTTTGGTGGTTTGAATCTCATCTGCCTGGGGAGGGCAACCATCCGCCATCCCGGGCGGCACGCGGCCCGGTCCGTCCGCCGGAACCGCCCGCGAGGAAGGCCCCCGCCGCGGACCGGAACCGCCCGGCCCCGAGCGCGCGCCTCAGACGGGGACGGGCGCGCGGACCAGGCGCGGTCCAGGGAGCCCAGCGGCGGGCAGGGGTCCGCGCCGTCTTCGCTCAGTCCCCGGGCGGCGCCGTGGACTCGCGCACCACGAGCCCGGGAGGGGCGATCGCCGGCACGTCGGCCGGGGGCCCGTCCAGGGCGGCCACGAGCGTCAGCGCGGCGGCCCGACCGAGTCCCACCAGGTCGTGGCCGACCGTGGTCAGGCGCGGCTGCACGAGTGCGCCCAGGGGCAGGCCGTCGTGGCCGACGACGGACAGGTCCCGTGGCACCTCCAGCCCCCGCCTGCGCGCGGCGCTGATCCCGGCGATCGCCATCATGTCGTTGGCGAACAGGATCGCGGTGGGACGCTCGACCGCCGACAGAGCCTCGTCTGTGGCCGCGGCCGCCCCCTCGGTGGTGAAGTCGGGGACGGTCAGCACGACGGCGGCCAGCCCGTGCCGCCGCACCTGCTCCTCCACGATCCGGCGGCGGAACCCGGTGTGCACGCGGTCCTCGGGGCCGCACACGTAGGCCACCCGCCGGTGCCCCAGCGAGGCCAGGTGCCGGACCGCCTCGACCAGCCCCCGCTCCTGGTCGGGGGCGAGCACCGAGGCGACCGGGTCGTCGCGCCAGGGCATGCCGATCAGCACCGAGGGGAGCCCGAGCCGCCGCAGCAGGTCGAACCGGGGGTCGCGGACCAGGCTCTCGGTGAGGATGACGCCGTCCACCCGGCGCTCCTCGGCCAGACGGCGGTAGGCGCGCCGTTCGGCGTCCTCCTCCTCGCCCACGATGTGCAGCAGCAGGCCGTAGTCCAAGGGGGCGAGTTCGCGCTCGATACCCGAGATCAGCACGCCGAAGTGCGGGTCGTAGGACAGCAGGTCGGGGGAGCGGCGCGAGACCATGCCGATGGCCCGGGTGCGCGCCCCGCGCAGCGCCACGGCCGCGGCCGAGGGCGACCACTGGAGCTTGTCCACCGCGTCCAGGACCCGCCGCCGGGTGGGTTCGGCGATGCGGCCCTTGTTGTTGACCACCTTCGACACGGCCGAGACCGACACCCCCGCCAGCGCGGCGACGTCGGAGATCGTGGGGCGGCCGGTGGATCCGCGGACGGCCGTCACGGCGTCCTCCGGCCGGACGTGGCCCCGGGGGTCTGCTCGCGCACCAGTGCCGCTCCCTTCGCTGTGGCGGGCCCGGCCGCGTTCGCGCCGCCGTTCCCGGGTGTGGCGGGGCGGGCGGGGCCGGGGCGCGGACAGGCTACCAGTGGGTGTGTGGAGGGCCTCCCGGCGCGTACCGGAGAGCCCTTGGGAAAACGATGACCCCGGACTTTTCGGCGGACCCTACCGCATTGAGCGCGGTTTATCCAGGCCTCGACACCCGCATGGGAAAACGATATACCTACGACGTCAGGTACAGCGCGGGGAGTCGGCGCAAGCGCGGCGCGGCTCCGCCGGGCTCACCAGGGCCCCGGGCCGCGGGGGCGCGCCACCGTCCGGCCGCTCCCGCGGCCCGGTTACGCCGGGTGTCGCGGTACACCCCCACCCACGAGGAAGCACCCATGAGGATCACCTCCGCCGACGTCATCGTGACGTGCCCGGGACGCAACTACGTCACCCTCAAGATCACCACCGAGGACGGGACCACCGGCCTCGGCGACGCCACCCTGAACGGCCGCGAGCTCTCCGTCGCCTCCTACCTGCGCGACCACGTCTGCCCGCTGCTCGTGGGCCGCGACTCCGGCCGTATCAACGACATCTGGCAGTACCTGTACCGCGGCGCCTACTGGCGGCGCGGTCCCGTCACCATGACCGCGATCGCCGCCGTGGACTGCGCCCTGTGGGACATCCTCGGCAAGCAGGTCGGCAAGCCCGTCCACCAGCTGCTCGGCGGCGCCGCGCGCGACGGGGTCATGGTCTACGGACACGCCAGCGGCCGGTCCGTGGACGACCTCCTGGAGTCGGTCGGCGGCTTCCTGGACCAGGGGTACCGGGCGGTGCGCGTGCAGGCCGCCGTCCCGGGCCTGGAGAGCACCTACGGACTGCACCACCCCGGCACCGGCCACACCTACGAGCCCGCCGACGCGGCGGTGCCCACCGACAACGTCTGGCACACCCCCGCCTACCTGGACTTCGCGCCCGAGATGATGGAGGCGGTCCGGGAGAGGTTCGGCTACGGCTTCCACCTGCTGCACGACGTGCACCACCGGCTCTCCCCGCTGGAGGCCGCCCAGCTGGGCAGGTCGCTGGAGCCCTACCGCATGTTCTGGATCGAGGACCCCACCCCGGCCGAGGACCAGGAGGCGTTCCGCACGATCCGCCAGCACACCACGACCCCGCTGGCGGTGGGGGAGGTCTTCAACACGATCTGGGACTGCCAGCACCTGATCACCGAGCGGCTCATCGACTACATCCGCATGTCGGTCTCGCACAGCGGGGGCATCACGCACCTGCGCCGGGTCTTCGACCTGGCCGACCTGTACGGGGTGCGCACCGGCTCGCACGGCGCGGGCGACCTGTCGCCGGTGTCGTTCGCCGCGGCCCTGCACCTGGACCTGACCGTGCCCAACTTCGGCATCCAGGAGTACATGGGGCACCTGGAGCCCGCCGGCGAGGTGTTCCGGACCTCCTACACCTTCGCGGACGGCTACATGCACCCGGGCGACGCCCCGGGTCTGGGGGTGGAGATCGACGAGGAGGCCGCGGCCCGCTACCCCTACGAGGCCCGGTACCTGCCGGTCAACCGCAGGCTCGACGGCTCGATGCACGACTGGTGAGGCGCCCGCTCCGGGTCGGCGGGACCCGGTCCCGTCCTTTACCGGCCTCAGCTCGCGGGGGTCCGGTCCGGGCGCGCACGGGCCCTGCCCGCCCGCGCCCGGCATCGCAGACCATCCGGCCCGCGGCGCGCTGTGCCCGACCGGCGCGTTCCGGTACCGGAACGCACGTCGGGGCGGGCGAGCGGGGGACGCGCGCCCGCCCCGGACGAGGTGGCTAGGACGCCGCGCCGCTGAGCTCGTTGGGCTCGGCGTCCAGGGTCACCGAGGCGGTGACCTCACCGGACTCCAGGTCCAGTGCGTGGACCTGCTTCGTGGCGGGGTCGCTCACGTAGGCGGTGGCACCGCGCACGAACAGCGCCGGGCGGGGCTGCTGCCACTCCAGCGGCTCCCGCCACTCGTCCATGACCTCGATGCTGTCCACGACCTCGCCCGCCTCGGGGTCGATCACGTGCAGGCTGCCGTCGGTGCCCAGGACCAGGGCCTCCCCCTCGGGTCCGCGGCCCAGGGAGCGGAAGGTGTAGCTGGCGGGCAGGTCGACCAGGGTCAGTTCTCCGGCGGCGGTGTCCACGAGCGCGACCCGTTCGGGGCGCTCCAGTTCGGCGTCGGGGTCGGTCTTGTAGTCGCCCAGCACGATCGGCGACTCCTCGCTTCCGGCCTGGTTGCCGATGCGCCCGTACTCGTCGGGGCTGTCCACCTTGGTGAACTCGCCGTCCCGGTGGACCAGGACCCCGTCCTCGCAGCCGATGACGACGGCCTCGCCCTCGGCGGTGGTCTCGCCGTGCACGCCCGGGCACTCCTCGCTGCGGGCGACCTCCTCGCCGGAGGCGTCCAGGACGACGGCGCCGACCCGCTCCTCCTCGTCGCCCAGGGTCAGCAGCATCCCGCCGTCGGCCAGCTCCACGGCCACGCCGTGGTGGGCCTCCTCGGCGCTGCTCACGTCGGTCTCGGGCAGGCCGTCGCCCAGGGAGTCGGTGTCGAAGGCGGTGATCTCGCCGCTGCCGTCGGCGAACAGGACGGTCCGGCCCGCGTGCCGGACGACGTGGCCGGGGGTGTCGGCGGGGAAGAGGGTGTCGGTCAGCTCCGCGCCGGCCGCGTCCAGGACCCGGAAGCCCTCAGAGGTGGAGACCAGCACGTGCCGGTCGTCGCCCGCCGGGTTGATCCGGTTGAACCCCTCCAGGGCGATGTCCTGGACGACCTCCAGGCTCTGGCCGTCCAGGACGTACAGGCCGCCGTCGTAGGTGGTGACGACCGGGTTCTCCACCACGGCCTGCGCGGCGGCCTGCTCCTCGCCGCCCTGCTCCCGGCCGGTGTCCTCTCCGGTGCCGCAGGCGGTCAGCAGCAGTCCCGCGGACAGCAGCACGGGCAGCGCCGCGCGTGCCGGGAACAGCGTCGTCGCGTCGTTCGTCGGGGTGTTCACGTTTCTCTCTTTCGGGGTGGAAGGGTCCGCCGCGGGCGGGGGGAGGGACCGCAGCGGTCGTGCCGGGGCTGTGGCCCGGTCACTCGCCACGCAGTCCGGTGGCGATGGCCTCGGTGTTGGAGCGCATCATCTCCAGGTAGGTGGCCGCGCCCCCGCCCTCCTCGCTCAGCGACTCGGAGAAGAGGGGGACGACCTCGATGTGCACGCCCGCCTCCTCGGCCATGGCCGAGGCCAGGCGGTCGGGCTGGGAGGAGTCGGCGAAGACGGCCTCGACGCCCGCCGCGCTCACGGCGTCGGCCAGGGACTTGAGGTCGGAGCTGCTGGGCGAGGCCAGGGTGGTGCCGCTGGGGATCACGGCGCCCACGACCTCGAACCCGTAGCGTTCGGCGAGGTAGCCGAACACGTGGTGGTTGGTCACCAGGTTGCGGTCCTCCTCCGGGATCGCGGCGAACTCCTCGGCCATCCACGCGTCCAGCTCCTCCAGCTGCGCGGTGTAGGCCTCGGCGTTGGCGCGCACGGCCCCGGCGTCCACGCCGTCCACCTCGGCGACCACTTGTTCGGTGATCAGCTCGACCGCCCGGACGACCCGCCGCGGATCGGTCCAGAAGTGGGGGTCGGGCTCGCCCTCGTCCTCGTTGTCCGCGGCGTCCCCGCCGGGGGAGAAGGCCAGGGGGTCGACCTGCGCGCCGACCTCCAGGGCGGGTGTCCCGGCCTCCTCGGCGGCGGCGACGTTGCGCAGCACGCCCTCCTCCAGGCCGAGCCCGTTGTAGACCACGAGCGCCGCGTTCTCCACGAGCGCGGCCTCGCGCGCGGAGATGCCGAAGGAGTGCGGGTCGGCGTTGGGCTTCATCAGGACGGTGACCTCGGCCTCCCCGCCCACGACCTCCCGGGTGAGGTCGCCCAGGATGTTGGTGGTCACCACGATCCCCTCGCCCCCGCCCTCCGAGGGGGAGCAGGAGGCGGTGCCGAGGAGGGCGGCCCCGGCCAGGGCGGCGGCGGTCGCGGCGCGCGGGAGCGCCTTCGGAGCCGTCACTGCGGTCACCATCCCGTCTCGACCATGAGGTGCGGCGCGATGCCCGGGTCGAGGGTGCGCGCCACGCGCAGGTCGTCGTTGTAGTCGATCTCGTGCACGAGGCCGCGCCCGGTGTCGTTGACGTAGGCGCGGCTGGTGTCCGCGCGGATGACGGGGGCGTGCGCGGTGCCGGTGCCGTCGAGCAGGTCGGCGGAGGCCAGTTCCCCACCCGAGGCCGGGTCCAGGGAGTGCAGGGTCCCGTCGCCGGTCAGGGCGAGGACGGGGGCGCCCTCTCCGACGGCCGTCGCGGTCACGGCGCCCTCCAGTTCCAGCGCGGTCCACCCGGGTCCGGCCAGGTCCAGGACCCACAGGTCGCCGCCGGTCGAGACCGAGGCCAGGGTCGCCGAACCGGGGCGGTGCCCGAACTCCTCGACCCGTCCCTCCGATTCCCCGGGGTATGCGACGATCTCGCCGGAGAGCTCCCCGTCCTCCTCGGTGACGTGCAGGGCGCCCTCGGCGCAGCCGATGACCGCGCCGCGCCGGGTGAGCGCCTGGCCGAGGGGGTCGGTGCAGGCGGCGTCGAGCGTGGCGACGGGGGAGCCGTCCCGGTCACGCACCTCGACCGCGCCTTCGGAACCGCCCCCGGCCACCAGGAGGTGCTCGGCGAAGGGCAGGACCACCGAGGCGCCGTCGGGCGGGGCCGCGGCCTCCTCGACCGAACCCTCCTCCAGAGCGGCCCGGTCGAGCACGGCGGCGCCGTCCGCCGCGGTCAGCGCGGTCAGGGCCGCGTCGGAGGCGACCCGGCCCGCGGCCAGGCCCTCCACCGTGCCCGCGAGCCCGACGCCGGTCCGGTAGTAGTGCTTGTGGTCCCCGTGGTCGACTGTCCACGCACCGCTGTCCACCACGGTGGTCATCCGGTGGTCGGATGAGTACAGGTACGCGAAGCGGCCGTCCCCGGCGATGCCGTCGAGGCCCTCCACGGGGTCGAGTTCCGTCGTCTCCTCGGTGATCAGGTCGAGCACCCGGACGTCTCCGCTGCCGGGGTCGGCGACCACGAGGCGGGACTGGGGCTCGGCGGTCTCCTCGGCGCCCTCGACGTAGCCGTGCGGGACCTCCTCCTCCGGCTGCTCCGCGCCGTCCTGCGCGGCGCCGCAGCCGGTCAGCAGGACGAGGGCGGACAGTCCGGCCGCGCCCAGCGCGCCGGTGCGGTGTTCACGCCTCATGTGTCATCGGCCTCTCCATCTGTGCGGGGTGGTCTGGGGTGGTGTCGGGGGTCGGGTCGGGGTAGCCGCGCCCGCGGGAGCGCACGGCCGCCGCGAGCGCGGAGGCGAAGAAGAACGCTGTGGCCGTGGCGGCGATCGTGGCCCCGGCCGCCGTCTCCCAGTGCCAGGAGGCGAGCAGGCCGAGGAAGGTCGCGGCGCTGCCCAGCACGGCCGCGCCGAGCATGATCGCGGGCACGCTGCGCGCCCACAGGGCCGCGGCCGCCGGAGGCGCGATGAGCAGCCCGAACACCAGCAGCGTGCCGACCACGTGGAACGAGGCGACCACGGCCAGGGTGACCAGGCCGAGCAGGACGCCGTGGGCGGCCCGGGGCGCCAGCCCCAGGGTGGCGGCCTTGCGCGGGTCGAAGGCCAGGGCGAGGAAGGCCCGGTGTCCCGCGACGGCGACGACCAGGGACGCGGCCAGCGCCAGGCCCAGGTGGACCAGGTCCTGTTCGCGCACCGCCAGGACGTCCCCGAACAGGAAGCCCGTGAGGTCGACCGCGAAGGAGGACGAGTGCGAGACCAGGATCACGCCGAGTGAGAGCATCCCGACGAAGAGCAGCCCGATGCTCGTGTCCTGGGACAGCCGGGACGAGCGGCCCAGCGCGGTGACGCCCGCGGCCATCGCCCCGGCGGCCAGGGCCGCGCCCAGCATGAGGTTCTGGCCCAGCAGGGACGCCAGGGCCACCCCGGGCAGCATCCCGTGCGACATCGCGTCGCCGAGGAAGGCCATGCCGCGCAGCACCACCCAGGTACCGGCGACGGCGCAGATGAGGGAGACCAGGATGCCTCCCCACAGCGCACGCTGCACGAACACGACCCCGAACGGGGCGAACAGAGCTTCCATAGTGGGACACTGTATAACGATAACCATTGTCATTTGCACATCGGGGTGAGCGTGAGGAGCGGGATGAACCGTCTGGAACTGGACGGCGTGTACGCCGGGTACGGGCGTGAGGACGTCCTGCGGGGCGTCGACGCGGCGGTCCCGGAGGGCGCGGTCACGGCGCTCGTGGGGCCCAACGGATCGGGCAAGTCCACGCTGCTCGGCCTCATGGCGGGCACTGTCGCGGTCCGCCGGGGCGGGGTCCGGGCCTCGCGTCCGGGCCGCCCCGCCTTCGTGGTCCAGCGCAGCGCCGTCCCCGACGCCCTGCCGGTCACGGTGCGCGAGGCCGTCGCTATGGGGCGGTGGGCCCACCGGGGGTTCTGGCGGCCGCTGACCCGGCGCGACCGCGCCGTGGTCGCGGAGTGCCTGGACCGCCTGGACGTCGCCGACCTGGCCGACCGCCGCCTGGGGGAGCTGTCGGGCGGTCAGCGCCAGAGGGTGCTCATCGCCCAGGGCCTGGCGCAGGAGGCGGACCTGCTCCTGCTGGACGAGCCCTCGGCCGGGCTGGACCACCGTGCTCGCGAGTACGTGCGCCGCGTCCTGGAGCGTGCCCGCGCCGACGGTGTCACCGTCGTGCACGCCACCCACGCCCCCGACGAGGCCCTCGACGCCGACCACTGCCTGGTGCTCGCGGGCGGGCGGATCGCGGCCTCGGGGCCGCCGGAGGAGGCCGCGCGGGCCTGGGAGGGGGCGCGGAGCGCCGGATTCGGTTAGGGGGACCGGCGGGACGCGGCCGGGCCGGGGCGGCGGACCCGGCGGGCGACGCCTTCCCTAGGCTGGCCGGATGCTCGTACGGAACCGCTGGACCGTCCTCTCGGTCAGCATGGTGGCGCAGGTGGCCAGTGTGTCGGCGATGTTCGGCGTGCCCGTCGTGCTGCCGCAGCTCAGGGAGGCCTTCGGCGTCACCACGGCGCAGGCCGGGATGCTGGCCGGACTGCCCTCGCTCGGCCTCCTGCTTACGCTCCTGGTGTGGGGCCTGGTGATCGACCGGTTCGGGGAGCGGCCGACGATGGCGCTGAGCCTGGTGCTCACGGCGTGCGCGCTCGGCTCGCTCTGGGCGGTCTCTGGGCTGTGGGGGGCCGTCGCGGTCCTGCTGCTGGTGGGCGCGGTCGGCGGCCCGGTCAACGCGGCGAGCGGGCGGCTGGTGCTGTCCTGGTTCTCCGAGCGCGAACGCGGCCTGGCCATGGGCGTCCGCCAGTCGGCGCTGCCCCTGGGCGTGGGCCTCTCCGCCCTGGCGCTGCCCTGGGCCGCGGGCGCCTGGGGGTTCGTCGGCGCGATGACCCTCCCGGCGGTGCTCGCGCTCCTGGCGGTCCCGTTCGTGCTGGCGATGCCCGCCTCCGCCCCCGGGCGGCCCCCGGCGCCGGAGGCGGCCCGCGCCCCCGCGGGCGCGGACACCTCCGACGACGCCGTGCACGCCGAGGCCGCAGAGGCGGGTGAGGCCGCCGCGCGCCCCGCGGCCGGATCGCCCTACCGGCACGGGCACATCTGGCGGGTGCACGGGGTGAGCATGCTGCTCGGCGTCCCGCAGATCGCGCTGATGACCTACGCCGTCATCTACCTGGTGCAGGAACAGGGGTGGAGCCCGCCCGCCGCGGGCGCGGTCGTCGCGGTGGCGCAGGTGCCCGGGGCGGCCGGGCGGCTGCTGCTGGGCGTCTGGTCGGACCGGAACGGGGACCGGATGCGCCCGGTGCGGTGGCTGGCGGCGGTCTCGGGGGTCTGCCTGGTGCTGCTCGCGGCGCTGCCGATGGCCTGGGGGTGGACGGCCGTGCCGCTGCTCCTGGCCTGCCTGGTCCTGACGATGTGGCACAACGGCCTGACCTTCACCGCCGTCGCCGAGACGGCGGGGACCTCCTGGGCGGGGCGGGCCCTGGCCGCGCAGAACTGGCTCCAGGCGGTCAGCACGACCCTGACGCCGGTGCTCATGGCGGCGGTGATCACCCTCGCGGGCCTGCCCTTCGTCTTCGCGGTGAGCGCGCTCTTCTCCGCCGCGGCCCTCGCGGTGGTCCCGGTGACGCGGAGGAGCTGAGAGAAATGGGGTATTTGACCGGTTTGTGGGTACTGAGGTCTTGATCACGAAGCCCTCATCACATAAGTTCGCTTCCGGCACAGACGTTCGACATTCGCACGGTCACTTTCCGTGAGGATGCTGCTCCCGAAAGGGTGGAACACCCCGCCCAGCCAGGTTCCCGGCGACCCCGGGATGACCCCGGACCGGCAGGAGCGGCCCCGGCGTCCGCGCCCCCACCGCGACAAGCAGAACACGAAGCGGAATCCATGACGCGCACCAGTCCCCTGACCTCGTTCCTCGACTACGAGAGGAGCATCGCGCCGCCCGGCTACAGCCGGTGGCTCATCCCGCCCGCCGCCCTGGCGGTACACCTGTCCATCGGCCAGGTGTACGCGTTCAGCGTCTTCCGCAACCCGCTGGTCGAGCGGTTCGACACGTCGCTGACCGCGATCGGGGTCATCTTCAGCATCGCCATCGTCATGCTCGGCCTGTCGGCCGCGTTCGGTGGCAAATGGGTGGAGCGCAACGGCCCGCGCAAGGCGATGTTCGCCTCCGGCCTGTTCTGGTCCGGCGGGTTCGCGGTCGCCGCGCTCGGCGTGGCGACCGGCCAGCTCTGGCTGGTCTACCTCGGCTACGGCGTCCTCGGCGGGCTCGGCCTGGGCATCGGCTACATCTCGCCGGTCTCCACCCTCATCAAGTGGTTCCCCGACCGGCCCGGCCTGGCCACGGGCATCGCGATCATGGGCTTCGGCGGCGGCGCGCTCATCGCCTCGCCGCTGTCCTCCGAACTCCTGCGGCGCTACGCCGACACCCCCGCGGACGCCATCGCCCCCGCGTTCCTCACCCTGGGCGCGGTCTACTTCGTGATCATGATGCTGGGCGCCTTCACCGTGCGCGTCCCCCCGGCCGGCTGGCGGCCCCGGGGCGCCGCGGCCGAGGAGCCGAAGGGCGCCTCCGCGGACGCGCCCCCGGCCCTGGAGGGGGTGTCGGTGGAGACCGCCGTGCGCACCCCGCAGTTCTGGCTCCTGTGGACCGTGCTCTTCTGCAACGTCACCGCGGGCATCGGAATCCTGGAGCAGGCCTCGCCCATGGTGCAGGAGTTCTTCACCGGGGTCGGCCCGGCCGAGGCGGCGGGCTACGTCGGCTTCCTCTCCCTGTGCAACATGCTCGGGCGGCTCGTGTGGTCCTCGGCCTCCGACGCGATCGGCCGCAAGCGCGTCTACATCGGCTACCTCGGCCTGGGCGGGCTCCTCTACCTGCTGATCGCCATCGCCGGAACCAGCTCGATCGTGCTGTTCGTGGCGCTGACCGGCGTCATCCTGTCCTTCTACGGCGGCGGCTTCTCCACGGTGCCCGCCTACCTGAAGGACCTGTTCGGCACCTTCAACGTGGGCGCCATCCACGGCAGGCTCCTCACCGCCTGGTCGCTGGCCGGGGTCGCCGGGCCGATGATCGTCAACGTCATCGCCGACGCCCAGCTGGCCGCCGGACGCGACGGGGCCGAGCTCTACGGGCTCTCCCTCTACGTCATGGTCGGCGTCATGGCCGTGGGCTTCCTCGCGAACATGCTGGTCCGGCCCCTGCCCGAGCGGGTCCACCAGCGCGACCGGGAACGCGTCGCCGGGCGCGGCTGAGCCCGGAACCGGGAGCGGGGCCGCGACGTGTGCCTCCCCCGGAACCCAACACACGCCTCACCGGTCACCGAGGAAGGGCCACACATGTCAGGCAACCGGACCACCAACGCCTCCACCGTCACCGCGATCCTGCTGTGGGTGATCGTGCTCGCCGCCCTGGCCTACGGGGTGGCGCAGACCGCGGTGGACGCCGCGGCGCTCTTCGCCTCCTGAGGGGCGGTTCCGCCGAATCCGCCAGGCGGTACGCCGCCGCGCCGACCGCCCACCGCTCCACCCCCGTGGGGAGCGGTGGGCGGCCGGCGTTTCGCACGCTCCCCTCCGGGAATCGCGGCCGTGTGCCCGGGGGCGACGACGGGTCCTGCGGCCGACCGGCCGCCAGTGGAGAGCGGGGGAGTGGAGCGTGGACCGGCCCGAGGGGTCAGCGGAGGAAGGACCGCAGCGGGAGGAGACGCCTCGCGAGCGGACGAGGCGCCGTGCCGTCGGCCTCGGGTTCGTCCTGGGTGTCCTCGCCGGGGCGGTAGCGCTGATCCTCGGCCTGAACGCGGCGGGAGCACCGCGGCAGGCCTCCTGGATCGCTACGCCGCTCCTGGCCGCCGTGCTGTGCCGGGCCGTCCCCCGCAGGTGGGTGCTCCAGGCGATCATCCCCGCCGCCTGCGCCGTTCTGCTGATGATGCCGGTGGCCGTGGTCGTGCAGCAGTTCGTCGACTGGCTGCCCTTCTACTCGGTTCTGGTCTCAGCCATCCCCGGGATCGCTGTCGCGATCCCGGTGTGGCGCCGAACGCGCGCAGACGCGGCCGACGCCACACCGGTCGGGGACCCGCTCCAGGAGGCGCACCGCCGGGACGGAGGGGAGCCCCGGCGTCCCGACCGTCGCCGGGGCGCGGAGAATCCGCTGATCCTCGGACGCCTGCGCCGTTACCTCGACGGCCCCGGGAACGCCTCCCGGGGCGGCCCGTCCTGACCCGGGGAGCGGCCGGACCCGGCTCCCCGGCACCCGCCCCGGACCGGTTCAGGGCTCCGCTATCCGGCCCCGCCCGTGTTCTCGCCCTTGGCCCAGGCGGTGACCAGCCTCTGGGCGTCGGGGCGGCGCGGCATGGCCACGATGAGCAGGTCGTTCTCACGGACCCGGGTGTGCGCCGAGGGCACCAGCACCCGCTTGCCCCGCACGATCGTGGTGACCAGGCCGTGCGGCGGTTCCAGCTCCCCGAGCAGCCTGCCCACGATGTACAGCCCCGGCGCCGCGCGCACCTCGATCAGCTCGGTGCCCAAGTCGCTGATGGGCACGTCCGCCACCACGGGTTCGAGCGAGTGCCCGCCCCGGGTCAGCCCCAGCAGACCCGCCACGGTGCGGATGCTGGTGCCCTGCACCGCCGCTGAGACCAGCACGACGAAGAAGACGATGTTGAAGATCAGGGCGCCGTCGGGGTACCCGGCCACGAACGGGAACGTGGCCAGCACGATCGGCACGGCACCGCGCAGCCCCACCCAGCTGACGAAGGCGGTCTCCCGCCACGTGTAGTCGAACCACACCAGGCACAGCGCCACCGTCGCCGGACGGGCCACCAGCACCAGGACCGCGCTGACGGCCAGCCCCGAGAGCGCCACCCCCGGCAGGTCGGAGGGGAAGACCAGCATCCCCAGCAGCAGGAACAGCCCCACCTCGGCGGTGCTGGACAGCCCCTCGTGGAAGGTCCGGATGCCCCGCCGGTGCAGGGGCGCGCGGGCGCCCACGACCAGCCCGGTCACGTAGACCGCCAGGAAGCCGGAGGCACCCGCCAGCGCCGCGGCGCCGTAGGAGACCCCGGCCACGCCCAGCGCCAGCACCGGGTAGACCCCCGCCGGGCCCAGGTTGACGCGTGTCAGCAGCCAGCTTCCGGCCAGTCCCGCCACGGCGCCCACGACCAGGCCCCCGACCAGCTGCATGAGGGCGAACAGCGCCCATTCGGCCGGGGACGGCGCGTCCTGCCAGGTGGCGATGAGGCCGATGGTGAGCAGGACGGCGATCGGGTCGTTGGCGCCGGACTCCACCTCCAGCAGGGACGCGACCTTGCGGGGCAGCGGGGCCCTCCGTAGCATGGCGAACACCGCGGCGGCGTCGGTGGAGGCCACGACCGCGCCGATGAGCAGGGCGGTCAGGGGGCGCACGTCCAGCAGCAGGTACGTGCCCGCCGCCAGGACCAGCGCCGTGCCCGCCACGGCCACGGTGGCCAGCGCGAACCCGGGCGCGGCGGCGCGCCTCAGGTCCCCGGGCTTGGTCGTCAGGCCGCCCTCGAAGAGGATGAGGATCAGCCCGACGGCTCCGCCGATCTGGGCGACCTCGGGGTTGTCCAGCCGGACCAGCCCGAGCCCGTCGTCGGCGATGAGCATGCCCAGCGCCAGGAACAGCAGCAGGCCGGGCAGCCGGATGCGGTTGGCGAAGCCCGAGGCCAGGATCGCCGCCACCAGCAGGAGTCCGGCCGCCAGGATCCACCCGTCGGCGGGCAGGTGTACTGTCATGGTCCCCCGTCGTCGGCTCTGGGACGCGGTGGAGGGGGGAGTGCCGATGGCCGCCGGTGGTGAGGACGGCACCGCACGGGCCCCCGCCCGCGCCATCACCCGGTTCCTGGTGCCCCTGGACGGCACCGCCGGTGCGGCGGCCGCCCTCGGCCCGGCGCTGCGCGCCGCCCGCGTCCTGCGGGTCCCCCTGGAACTGCTGACCGTGCGCGACCGCGTGAACCGCGCCTGGGTCGAGGACGTCGACGCCGTCGCGGCGGGCCTGGACTACGACCGCGTCGAGGTCTCCATGGTCGGCTCCGGCTGGCCGGGGGACGTGATCGTCGACGCGGTCGCCGAGCAGACCGGAACGGTCGTGTGCATGGCCACCCACGACCGGGACCGGTTCTCACGCCTGATGGCGGGCAGCGTCACCGGACACGTGCTGCGCCAGGCCGCCGCCCCGGTGCTCATGATAGGTCCCGGGTACCTGTGTGACGGGGGAGGCGGGGCCGGTGGCCGCGCCCTCGTGTGCCTGGACGGCGGTTCCCGCGACGCAGACACCCTCGCCCTGGGGCGGGGGTGGGCCCGCCAGCTCGGGCTGGAGGTGGAGCTGGTGCACGTGGCCTCGCCCGGCGGGGCGGCCGTGGCCGGGGCGCGGCTGTCGGGGGCCGCGCGGAGGCTGGAGGCGGACGGCCTGGCGGTGCGCACGACCGTGCTGACCGGCACCGACCCCGCGGGCGGCATCACCGGGCTGCTCCACCGCCGCCCCGGTGCCCTGGCGGTGCTCGCCAGCCGCGCCCGGGTGGGGATTCCCAAGCTCGTCCTGGGCAGCGTCAGCTCGCGCATCCTCGCGGCCAGCCCCCGCCCCGTCCTCCTCACGCGCTCGTCCTGAGGCCGCGCTCCCCGACGCACTGACCGCAAGCGCCGTCCGCGCGGCGCTGGGGACCCGGCCCCTGAGCGCGCGGGGGTCGGCGTCCCCGCGCGACCGGTGCGTCAGTCGGCGGCCAGGGTCTGGCGGTAGTGCGCGATGAGCGCCTCGTCGGGACCGGCCTGCGCCGGTTCCGCGCGTCCGTCCAGCACGGCGGCGAGCGTGCGCAGGCACACGTCCCACCCGGCCGCGGTGTTGGCCGTCCACGCCGGGTCGGCGACGGTGTTGGACAGGCGCAGCACGCACCCGTCGCCGTCCTCCTCCAGGGTCCAGCGCAGGTCCTCGCCGTCCCAGCGGAAGGCCAGGACGTGCGGCGGCGCGAACTCGGTGATCGGCGCGGTCGACGGTTCCTCGCCGGGGAAGGTGAGCGTGAGCGCGCCGCCCTCGCGCGCGTCGATCGCCACCCGGCAGGGGAACCACCGGCTGAGCGCCTCGTCGGTGGTCAGCGCGGCCCAGACCGTCGGCAGGGGGTGCGCGTAGCGGCGGGTGAATCGCAGTACGGGAGCGCCGGACGTGTTCGTCCCGACGCGGACCTCGGTGCTCATGGCTGCTGCCCCTCCTGCGGGTGCGTGGAGTCCAGGTACTCGCCCAGTTCGTCCAGCCGGTCCGTCCAGAACGCCCGGTAGGGGCGCAGCCAGTCGTCCAGGTCGCGCAGCGCCTCGGCCCGCAGGCGGTAGCGCCGCCCCTGCCGCTCGGCGGTCTCGGAGACCAGCCCGGCGGTGCGCAGCACGCGCAGGTGCTTGGAGACGTTGGGCTGGCTCATGTCCAGCCCGGCGACCAGGTCCTTGACGAGCAGGCCCTCGCTGCGGCGCAGCGCGTCGAGGATGCGGCGCCTGCTGGGTTCGGCCAGGACGGCGAACAGATCGGGCATACATTGAGTATGGCTACTCGGTTATATAACCGTCAAGGCATACATGGGGGGCGGTGTGTTCCCCTGGGGAGGGGCCTGGCCTGCCCGGGAGCGGCGCCGGACGGCCGTCCGGAGGACCGGCTGCCCGAAGGGCCCGGCCCTCCTGGCGCGCCCGACGGGGCCCGGAGCGGTTCAGCCGCCCGTCAGCCGCTCAGCTCCGGCTTGCCGAACAGCGCGGCGTAGCCGGAGGGGAGCTGGCTGAGGATGTGGTTGAGCTGACCGCCGGTGACCCGGCGGGAGACGGTGGTGAGCACGGCGCTGGCGTCCCACTCGGCGGTCCGGGGCCGGGCGCCGGTGGCGGCGCCCACCCGGGTGAGGAACTCCTCCACACCGAAGGACTCCGCCTCCAGCAGTTCGCCCTGCTGGATCGCCTCGCCCAGTTCGTCGGGCAGCTGCGCGACCAGGTGTTCCGCGCCGTTCGCCTGGAGCCGGGGCGCCAGCACGCCCAGTACCGCCCGGCTGACCTGCTCGGCCTCGTCGCGGTCGGCGTATTCGCCCAGCTCGCGGACCTCGTTCAGGAATTCGTCGTAGTGCATCTCGACCTCCACGTGGTGGCGGATGTCCGGGTCCCCTGCCCGCTCCCCGGCGGAGGCAATCACCGGAGGAGCGGACGGGGTCCGCGCAGTTCGGAGCCTTCGGAGGAAGTCAGGCGTCCGTGGCGTGCGTGATCGGGTCCCCCTCCGTCGGACCCGGTGCGGGCGGGCCGTACAGGTCGGTGGCCTCGTGGCCCACCCTGCGCGCGGTCAGGGCCGCGGGCACCATGGCCAGCAGCGCGAGCAGGGCCAGGCCGACGCCGACCCACAGCGGTGCGCGCAGTCCGAAGGCGTCGATGCCCATGCCGCCGATCCAGGAGCCGACGACCACGCCCATGGTGATGAACGAGGAGTGGACGGTGTTGACCAGGGCGCGCGGGTTCCCGGCCCGCTGGACGCGGGTGATCATCGCGGGATTCAACGTGATGCCCACCAGGCCGATGCCCGCCATCGCCAGCAGGGCGGGGACCGGCAGGTCCGCGAAGAGCGCGAAGACGCCCAGGAAGACCGTGTTGAGCGCCAGACCGGCCACGATGACGGTCACGGTGCGGGACATGGCCAGGCGGCCGACCACGATGTTGCCGATGACCGTGGCCCCGCCGTAGCCCAGGAGCAGCAGCGGCACGATGTCGCGGGAGAACCCGGTGACCTCGGTGAGGATCGGTGTGAAGTAGGAGAACGCCGCGAAGGTGGCGCCGATGATGAGCGTGGAGGTGGCCATGACGGTCCACAGGCGCGGGCGGCGGAACACCTCCAGTTCGGAGCGCAGGGCCCCGGCCTCCTCGGCCCTCTCCAGGCGTGGCAGGGCGAGCGCGGTGGCCACGGCCACGACCACGGTCAGCACGCCGACGGCGGCGAAGGCGGCGCGCCAGCCGAACCGGCCGCCGATGAGCGTGGACAGCGGAAGGCCGAGCAGGGTGCCCACCATCAGGCCCTGGAGGGCCGCGCCGGTGGCGCGCCCGCGCAGGTGCGGCGCGGTGACCTGAGCGACCGCCGACAGGGCGACGCCGAAGAAGGCTCCGGCGGCCGCTCCGGTGACCACGCGGGCCACGAGCATGGGCCAGTAGGAGGTGGACAGGGCGGCCAGTGCGTTGCCGACGAAGAAGACGGCGAAGAGCACCATCAGGGCGTGGTTCGTGCGCAGACGGAGGACCGACAGGGCCACCAGCGGACCGCCGAGCGCCATCGCCAGTGCGAACGCGGTGATGAGGTAGCCGATCTGCGGGATGGTGACCCCCAAGTCCTCCGACATCTGCGGCATGAGTCCACCGACGAGCAGTTCGCTGGTGACCATGGCGAAGATGCCGAGCGCCATGAGGTAGACGGATACGGGCATGGGTTTCCCTCTCAAGTTTTGTATCGATCAGACCAAAATGAGAGCGCGCGGAGCGACGTGTGGAGAGGTGTACGGCGAACGCGCGGCAGCACCGGCGCCGAGCCGCGGGGGTCGCGCGGGCACACGGGGTCGGGGGCGGAGGGAGGGGCGGGAAGGGCGGGGGGAGCGCGGGTCAGGGGCGGAGCGCCCCGATCCCGGTGGAGGCGATGCCCTCCAGCACCGCCCTCCCGGCGCCCGACTGGGCCGCGACCCTCATCCCGGAGATGAGCGAGACCACGTACCAGGCCAGGTCGCCGGGGTCGCGGTCGGCGGCGACCGAGCCGTCGAGCTGGCCGTCCATGACGGTCAGGCGCAGTGAGGACAGGCGTTTGTGCAGGTCGGCCTCCACCACCTGGGCGACTTCCGGGTTGCGCGAGGCGATCGTGGTGATGGTGTTGACGGTGAAGCATCCTGCTCCGCGGCCGCTCTCCCGGTTGGCCGCCTCGTCGGCCACGATCACGGCGAGCAGCGCCCCGATCCGGTCCAGCCCGCTGCCCTCCGCGGAGTCCAGCACGGTCCCCTGGCGCGCGGTCACGGTGGTGACGTAGTGGGAGAGCGCCCGGCGGAACAGGTGCTCCTTGGAGTGGAAGGTGTTGTAGAGGCTGCTGCGGGTCAGTCCGGTCGCCTGGCACAGGTCGGCCGTGGAGGTCCCGTCGAAGCCCTTGGACCGGAACTCCTCGTAGACGGCCCGGATCACGTGCTCCTCGTCGAACTGGCGTGGTCTGCCCATGCTTCAAACGGTACCACTTTATGGACTGAGCGTCACAAAAATCGAGGGCGGAACCGGGGTGCCGACCGGCGCCGCGGGGTCTCCCGGAGTCGCGGGTCCGCGTCGTAGGGTGGCCGTGCGGTCCGCGGCCGCGGACCGCACGGCCCATCGAGGGGACCGCCACGTGCGCCTGGTCTGGGTACTCGACACCAACGACCTCCACGCCGCCGCCGACTTCTGGTGCGCCGTGCTGGGCTTCGAGCGCGAGGAGGGCCAGCACCCGGTCTACCTCGCCCTGAAGGACCCGGGCGGGCGCTGGCCCAACCTGGTCCTCCAGAAGGTGCCCGAGCCCCGTTCCGGCAAGAACCGGATGCACCCTGACCTGGTCGTCCACGACCTGGACGCGGAGGTCGAGCGGGTGCGCGCGCTTGGCGCGCGGGTGCTGCGCCCGGCCTACGAGGAGGACGGGCACCTGCTGACGGTCCTGGCCGACCCCGAGGGCAACGAGTTCTGCGTCGTCGAGCGCCTCGACGGCACCCTGGACGGGTAGCGCCGGACCGGTCCCGGAGGGCCCGGCCGGTCCATGTGTGCGCCGAGGGCCCCGGGGTAGCGCTCACCACACGGCCCGCGCGCGCCGCCGAGCCGCGCGGACGCGGGCCGTCGCGCCACGGGATCCAGACGAAGCGACCGGGTGAGGTGGCACACGTGTTTCGGGACCGGCGAGAGGCGGGCGAGCGGCTGGCCCGCGCGGTGGCGGAGCGGGCGGGACCGCGCCCGCGCGTGCTGGCCCTGCCCCGGGGCGGGGTCCCCGTGGCCGAGCCCGTCGCCGAGGCCCTCGGCGTACCGCTGGACATCGTGGTCGCGCGCAAGATCCCCGCCCCCGGGAGCCCGGAGACGGCGATCGGCGCGACCACGGCCGAGGGTCCCGCTCTGTTCGACCAGAGGGCATTGGACCTGCTGGGCATCCCCGAGGGGCGCCTGGCCGACATGGTCGGGGCACAGCGGGCCGAGGCGCGGCGCAGGCTGCTGGCCTACCGCGGGGAGGCCCCCGAACCCGGGGCCGCCGGATACGACGTGGTGGTGGTCGACGACGGGCTGGCCACCGGACTGAGCGCCCGGGCGGCGCTGACCTCGGTGCTCGCCCGGCGCCCCGCGTCCCTGACGCTGGCCGTCCCCGTGGGCGCGCCCGAAGCCCTCCGCGCGCTCTCCGACGTCTGCGACCGGATCGTCTGCCTGGAGACGCCGCAGGACTTCGGCGCGGTCAGCCTCTGGTACGAGAGGTTCGCGCAGGTCACCGATGACGAGGTGCGCGGCCTGCTGGCGAGGCCTCCCCGAGGCCCCGGAGACTCCGGCGGCCCCGGCGGCGGCCCTCCCGGCCGCCCCTGACAGCCACCGGCCGCCGTGCACGCGGCGGCCGACACCGGGTCGGCGCACCGCACGGGAGCCCGGCCCCCACGAAGGGAGAGGACCATGACCGCTGTCGACGTGACGGTACGCACGCCGGACGCGCTACTCGACGGGCGGCTGGCCGTGTTCCCCGGGGCGACCGCGGTCGTGGCCTTCGCGCACGGCAGCGGAAGCTCACGCCACAGTCCGCGCAACCGGGCCGTAGCCGAGGAGCTCAACCGGGTCGGGGTCGCCACCCTCCTGCTGGACCTGCTCACCCCGGAGGAGGAACGCGCCGACAGCGCGACCGGGCGGCAGCGCTTCGACATCGACCTGCTCACCCGGCGGCTCACCGGAACCGTGGACTGGCTGGCCGCGCACGAGGACACCGCGGGCACGCCCATCGGCCTGTTCGGCGCCAGCACCGGCGCCGCCGCCGCGCTGAGGACCGCCGCCGAGCGCCCGGACCTGGTCGCCGCGGTCGTCTCGCGCGGCGGCCGCCCCGACCTCGCGGGCACCGAGGCGCTCCAGGTCGTGCGCGCCCCCACGCTGCTCATCGTCGGCGGCGCGGACACCGAGGTCCTGCGTCTCAACGAGGACGCGGCCGACCGGCTCAGCGCCCCGCACCGGATCCACGTCGTCCCCCGCGCCACCCACCTGTTCGAGGAACCGGGCGCGCTGGCGGAGGTGGCCGACGCCGCCTCCGGCTGGTTCGCGGGCATCCTGGGCGAGGTGGAGCGATGAGCGGCGGAACCCTCCCGGACGCCTTCCCGCGGCTGACCGGACCGAGGTCGCTGGACCCGCTCGTGGAGCGGATCGGCGACGCGCGTTACGTGCTGCTGGGCGAGGCCTCTCACGGCACCGCCGAGTTCTACCGCTGGCGGGCGGAACTGACCCGGCGGCTGATCGAGGAGGCGGGCTTCTCCTTCGTCGCGGTGGAGGGCGACTGGCCCGACTTCCAGCAGCTGCACTGCGGCGTCGTGGGCGCGCAGGGGGCGCCCGAGGACCCGAAGGAGATCCTGGAGGGCTTCCGCAGGTGGCCGCAGTGGATGTGGGCCAACACCGAGGTGCTGGAGTTCGCCCGGTGGCTGCGCGGACACAACCTGGGGCTCGCGCCTGAGCGGCGCGCCGGGTTCTTCGGCCTGGACGTCTACAGCCTGTGGGAGTCGCTGTACGCGGTGCTGGGGTGGCTGCGCGAGAACATGCCCGAGCAGGTGGAACCGGCCCTGAACGCCTACCGCTGCTTCCAGCCCTACGGCGAGGACCCCCAGGCCTACGCACGAGCGACGCGGCTGGTGCCCGAGAGCTGCGAGGCGGAGGTCGTGCGCCTGCTGGCCGGACTGCGCGCCCGGGCGGGGGAGGCCTCCGCCGCCGAGGACCTGGCCGAGTTCGCCGCGCGCCAGAACGCCGAGGTGCTCGCGGACGCCGAGCAGTACTACCGGGCGCTGGTGCGCGGCGGCCCCGAGTCGTGGAACGTCCGCGACCACCACATGGCCGATACGCTCGACCGGCTCATGGAGTACCACGGGCCCGGTGCCAAGGCCGTCGTGTGGGAGCACAACACCCATGTCGGCGACGCGCGCGCCACCGACATGGCCACCGCGGGCATGGTCAACGTGGGGCAGCTGGTGCGCGAACGCCACGGCGACGAGGGCGTGGTCCTCGTCGGCTTCGGCACCTACGAGGGCCGGGTCATGGCCGCCCGGGCGTGGGGGGAGACCCCCGAGCCGATGCCGGTGCCCGCCGCGCGCCACGGGAGCGTGGAGGCGCTGCTGCACCAGTCGTTCGAGGGGGAGACGGGCCTGCTGATCCTGACCGGCGACGGCGCGGCCGATCCGTTCGCGGGCGAGGTCCTGCCGCACCGCGCCGTCGGCGTCATCTACCACCCCGGACGCGACGGGCTGCGCAACTACGTCCCGACCGTGCTGGGGGAGCGCTACGACGCCTTCGTGTTCGTCGACCGCACCCGCGCGCTCACGCCCCTGCACGAGGTCGAGGAGGACTCGGGCGAGGAGGAGACCTGGCCCGGCGGCCGGTGACGCGTACCGGCTGCCCCTGACACGCGCGTGGATTCCGGCCGCTTGCACGGATTCCATCCGTGTGCGCGCATTACAGCCTTGTGCATGGTTTCCGTCTGAGTGCAAGGATTATGGATTTATGTCTGGAACCGGGCGGGTAGGCGGGCGGCACCGGACGCCCCTGCCGTCCGGGTCGCGTCCGCTGCTAGGTTGTCCGCGGACATGACCGACGGTGCGGCCGCGCCGACACGGCCGCAGCGTGTGGGCCGACGACGCGCACGTCTACGTGCGCTACGTCCGCGGCGAGGTTCCCGAGGGCGCCGAACCCGGCGCGGACGGGGAACCGGTGGAGCGGACCACGGCGGTGCTCGACATCGCGACCGGCGAGGTCACCGGCGAGCACACCGCGCTCCAGCCGGACGGGTGGGGCGGTCTCGTCGCGATGACCCCCGAGGCGCGGATCGGGCTCGTCCGGACGGGGCCCGGCGGCTCGCTCACGCTGAGCGCCAGGGCCCTGGGCGGCGGAGAGGAGCTGTGGTCGCGCGCGCTGACGGAGGCCGACGAGGGCCGGGCCTGCCGCAACGAGGACCCCGGCGGTACGGCGACCTCCTGGTCACCCTGCACGGGTGCGCTCCCGAGCGGCAGAGCAGGTTGGGGGACCACTCGGACTACGAGGGCTTCTCCGACCTCTTCTCGGGTGAGGACCGGGTGGAGGTCGCGGTCACGGCGGTGGACCTCACCACCGGGGAGGAGACCTGGCGCCACACCTGGGACGCCGAACCGGGGCGGACGGCCCCCGAGCCGGTCGGAGGCGGTTACCCGGGCGGAGAGGGTGATCCGGTGGTCGCGCTGGAACAGTACGACGCCGATCCGGTCCTGCGCGTGCTCGACGCGGCAACCGGGGAGCGGATCGACGTCCTCCCCGACATCGTGGCGGACGAGGACTGGGGCGGGGACGAGGACTACGAACCGGAGAGCGTGGTGCGGGCCGGCACCACGGGCGGCGTGCTTCACGAGGACCTGCGCGGCGGTTCGCTGTTCCACCGCGTGGACGCCTCCGGCGGCATCACCGCGACGGCCGACCCGGGCGACCTCCTCAGCGGGCTCGCGAGCATGGAGAACGTGGTCGCTCTGGAGGAGGCGGTGGTCGTCCCGCGCGTGCCGCCCACCGCCTGGGGCGACGAGAGGGTGGTCGGGGTGGCGGTCGCGCCCTTCGGCCGTTCGGTGTCCCGGGACACGTCGCGGTGGATCGTCCCCGAGGGCCGGGTGCTGGTCGACGTGCTCGCGGCCCCGGGAGCGGTGGTCGTGCACACGGGCGACGACGAGGAGTCCCTCGTGGAGGGGCTGGTGTCCTGAGCGGGGCCCTCCGGACCCGGCGTCCGCGGCCCGGTATCCGGTTCGAGAGCCCTGCCGGATGCGATACAGTTTCACCTGTTGGCGGCGCCGGGAGCGGCGTTCGCGCAGCGGACGGGACGTAGCGCAGTTTGGCAGCGCACTTGACTGGGGGTCAAGGGGTCGTGGGTTCAAATCCCGCCGTCCCGACAGAGGAATAGCAGGTCAGCGAGGGGTCCACCATCAGGTGGGCCCCTTTCTGCGTCTCCGGTGGGGTGGAAGTGGGGCTGTAACCGGGGCGTGCGGCCCGTCAGCCCACGTCGTCGGGGAGGCCGTCGGCCTCCCGTGCCGTCGCCCGCCCGCCGCCCCCGTTCGCGCGGGGCACCGCCGCCCGCCTCCGGAGCCATCGACGCGGCTCGCCGTACCGGGCGCTCGCCCAGGTATAAGCCCTGCTTATGAGCCCCATGGGGACGGGCCCCTACCAGGCGGCCCCGACTTCGTGTTGCATGGTCAGGTCTGTGGCGCGGACCACAGGGCGACGCGTCCACCCGCCGCCGCGCGGCGCAGCGCCGTTCGCGGCCCTCCGCGGGACGTCCCGCCCGCGATACGGCACCGGCGCACGTCGGGGGCGGACCCGCTCACGCCGTTCAAGTGCGGATGTGCGAGCGTTTCCGCCAAGGAGGCCGCGCTTTCGCGCGGCCTCAGGCGGTGGAGGGACCGGACCGGTCGCGGTCCGCCTCAGTGACCCAGAGCCTGACACCGCCCCCCATCAGGTATGAACGGAAAAGAGCCAGATGACTGACACCTTGGTCGTGGCGCACACGGCGATAGCGATTATCGGCGTGGTGCTGCTGATCCTGGCCGCCCGCGTCGAGCCGGTGATCGCACTCGTGATCGGGTCGATCTACCTGGGACTCGCGGCCGGGCTGGGGTTCGAGAAGACCATCTCGACCATCGCCCAGGGCTTCGGCGACATCATGACCGAAGTCGGGCTGCTCATCGGATTCGGCGTCCTCCTCGGGTCGCTGCTGTTCCGCATGGGCGCCCTGCAGAAACTGGTGGAGCTGCTGCTGAGACTGCTCGGCCCCAAGCGGCTCCCCTACGCGCTCGCCTCCGTGCTGAGCACGGTCTTCCCGTCCATCTACGTGGACGTGCAGCTCGTGCTCGCCGCCCCGCTGGCCCGCTCCGCCGCGCCCGGCCTGGGCCGCAACGGCGTCGGCATGATGGGCGGCGCGCTCAGCACCGGCATCCTCGTCGGCTACGTGTTCGTGATCCCCGGTCTGGGAACCGTGTCGATCGCCGGTCTGCTGGGCGTCCCGCTCGGCACGATGCTCCTCTACGGCTTCGGGGTCGGACTGGCCACGGCGGTGCTCACCGTGTTCCTCTACGGGCTCCTGCTGAAGGTCGGGTTCTGGAACCCCGACAAGGACGAGACCGCCCCGGCGGCGGTCGGCGACCGCGAGCCCGCCGGTGCCGTGCAGCCCGCGGGCGCCGCCCCCGGCGGCAGCGGCAGCGGCGGAACCGGTGGAGTCGGCGACGGCGGTGGCGGCGACGGCACGGCGAAGGTCCCCGAGACGGCACCGCGGACCCCGCCGCTCTACGTCTCCCTGCTGCCCATCCTCATCCCGCTGGTCATGATCGCCGCCGGGGCGATCGCCGAGGCCGCGGGCGTGGCGTCTCCCGTGATCGCCTTCTTCGGCGACCCGGTGCTGGCGCTCTTCGTGGGCCTGCTCGGCGCCTACCTGCTGTCGCGGGGCGTGCTGGGCAACGCGCGCACCAACGACGCGCTGGGCGAGGGACTCAACACCACCGGGCAGATCCTGCTGGTCACCGGTGTCGGCGGTTCGCTGGGCGCGGTGATCGGCGAGACGGCCCTCGAAGGGGTCCTGGGCGGCCTGTTCTCGGCCGACGCGGGCACGCCGACGCTCGTGGCGGTGCTGCTGGCCTGGCTGGTGGCGGCCGTGCTGCACGTGGCCATCGGCTCGATCTCCGTCGCCGCCATCGCGGCCGCGGGCATCCTCGCCCCGATCATGGGCAGCCTGGACCTGCCGCCCGCGGTCCTTGGGCTGTCCATCGGCGCGGGCGCCCTGTTCGCGCTCCACGTGAACAGCAACTTCTTCTGGATGTTCCAGTCGCTGCTCGGCGTGACCACCCGGGGCACGCTCAAGGCGCTGACCTTCGTGACCTCACTGGCCTCGGTGGTCTCGCTGGTCATCGTCGTGGGCATCAGCCTCGTCGTCTAGGGAGTGTTCCGCGGAGGCCTTCGGAGCAGCGAGCGGCCGTCCGGGCGATCTCCCGCAAGACGGTTCGCGCGGGTCGGCCGTTGGCCTTGCAAGCGGAACCGGCGCAGCGGGAGGCGGCCCGGTGCTCGCGGAGGTACCGGAGCCGAAGGCCCTCCGTCGAGGGCGGCGGAGGGCGACGGGCTGGACCGAAATGCTCCGAGGAACACGACCCAGCCGGGACGACCGCCGCGAGCCGCGGCCACCGTCCCTACGGGTCGCCGCGCACGCGGCGGCCCGCGGGGACGCGGCTCGCGGCACCCCCGCACGCGTGGCGCGCCCGACCTTCACACACACAGGAGAGAAACCATGCAGCCGCTTCGCGGTGTAACCGTCGTGTCCCTGGAGCAGGCCATCGCCGCTCCCTACGCCAGCCGCCACCTGGCCGACATGGGAGCCCGCGTCATCAAGGTCGAGCGCCCCGGCACGGGCGACTTCGCCCGCGGCTACGACTCCCGCGTCAACGGTATGAGCTCGCACTTCGTGTGGGTCAACCGCAACAAGGAGTCCCTGACGCTGGACATCAAGGACCCGCGCGGCAACGAGGTGCTGCGCCGGCTGCTGGCCCGCGCCGACGTCTTCATCCAGAACCTGGCGCCCGGGGCCGCGGCCCGCGCCGGGCTGGGAGCCGCCGAGCTGCACGCGCGCCACCCCGAACTCATCGTCTGCGACATCTCCGGCTACGGTTCCCCCGGCCCCTACGAGACGATGAAGGCCTACGACCTGCTGGTGCAGAGCGAGTCGGGGCTGCTGTCGGTGACGGGCAGCGGAGAGGAGATGGCCAAGGTCGGCATCTCGGTCTCCGACATCGCCGCGGGCATGTACGCCTACAGCTCGATCCTGGGCGCTCTGCTCGAACGCGCACGCACCGGGAAGGGCGTCCACCTGGACGTGTCGATGCTGGAGGCCACCGCCGAGTGGATGGGCTTCCCGCTCTACTACGCATACGACGGCCAGGAACCGCCGACGCGCGCCGGCGCGGCGCACGCCACGATCTACCCCTACGGCCCCTTCGTCGCGCGCGACGGGCAGGTGGTCCTGATGGCGATCCAGAACGAGCGCGAATGGCGCGCGTTCTGCGAGCGCTTCCTGGAGCGCCCCGCGCTCGCCGAGGACCCCGACTACGCCACCAACGCCGCCCGCAGCGCCAACCGCGACACGCTCAGGGCCGTCATCGCCCGGCGCTTCGCCGAACTGGACGGTGACGAGGCCACCTCCCTGCTCGCCGACGTCCCGGTCGCCTACGCCCGGGTGAACAGCCTCGCCGACGTGTGGAACCACCCGCAGCTCGCCGCGCGCGGGCGCTGGCACCAGGTGGACACGCCGACGGGGCGGGTCCCGGCGCTGGCGCCGCCAGGACCGCGCGACCCGGCCCCCCGCATGGACCCGGTTCCCGGTCTCGGCGAGCACACCGACGCCATCCTCGGCGAACTGGGGATGACGGCCGAGGAGACCGGCGAGCTGCGGTCGGGCGGGGTGGTCTGATGGCGCCGCCGCGGACGAACGCCGCGCGCGCGGACGCGCTCGCCTCGGCCGTCACCTGGCTGTTCGTGCCCGCGTCCCGACCCGACCGGTTCGCCAAGGCGGTGCTCAGCGGCGCCGACGCCGTCATCGTCGACCTGGAGGACGCCGTCCCGGCCGACGGCAAGGACGCCGCGCGCGAAGCCCTGCGGGCCGGGTGGCCGAGCGTCGCCGACTCCCGTCCCCCCTCCGGCCGCGCCCCCGCCGTGGCCGTGCGCGTCAACGCGCGCACCACCTCCGAGTTCGCCGCCGACACGCGGCTGTGCCGTGAGCTGGCGCCGGACGCCGTCGTCCTGTCCAAGGCCGAGTCCGGTGACGACGTGCGCGCCGCGGCCGAGGCGAGCGGGGCACCGGTACTGCCGCTGATCGAGTCCGCCCGCGGGCTGGTGGAGCTCTCCGGCATCGCGAGCCGCACCGAGACGGTCCGGCTGCTGTTCGGCGGGATCGACCTGGCCCTGGACCTGGGCACCGCCGACGACGCCGCGCTGGACCCGTCGCGGAGCGACCTGGTGCGCTGGTCGGCGGCGTGCTCGCTGCCGCCGCCGGTCGAGGGCGTCACCACGGACGTGCGCGACGGCGCGGCCGCGGCACGCGACGCCGCCCGCGCCCGCCGCTGGGGGTTCGGCGGCAAGCTGTGCGTGCACCCCGCCCAGGTAGCGCCGGTGGACACCGCCTTCGCCCCCGACGCCGCCGAGCTGGAATGGGCGCGCGGGGTACTCGCCGCGGGGGACGGGGGCGCCGTGCGGCGCGGCGGTGAGATGATCGACCGGCCGGTCGTGGAACGCGCCCGCCGACTGCTGCGGCGCGCCGGGGGGAGGGACCGGACCGTGTAGGCCGAGGGGACAGCCAGTGGACATCGCCCAGTTGCGGGACTTCATCGCGGTCATCGACAGCGGGAGCTTCACCCGCGCCGCCTCGGTGCTGTTCGTCTCGCAGCCCGCGGTCAGCCAGCGGATGAGGCAGCTGGAGGGCGAACTGGGCGTGCGGCTCGTGCAGCGCGGCCCACGCGGGGTGGTGCCCACACCGGCGGGGCGGACCCTGTACCGGGACGCCCAGCAGCTCATCCGCCGGTTCGACCAGATCGCCGAGGACGTGGCCAAGGAGCCCCGGGCCATCCGCGGTCCGGTGGCCGTCGGGCTGCCCACCGCGGCCGCCGTCCACCTCGCTCCGGCGCTGTTCTCCTGGACGAAACGGCACTACCCCGGCGTCCGCCTGCGGCTGTTCGAGTCGGTGAGCGGGTACATCCAGGAGCTGCTCACGGTCGGGCGGATGGACCTTGCCGTCCTGTACCGCGACGACGCGGCGCCCCGACCGGCCGAGACGCCGCTGTACTCCGAGGAGCTGTACCTGGTCGGGCGCTCGGACGCCGAGGAGCCGCCCGCGGGCGGCCGGGCCGCCGGGCCCGCCCCGGTCGGCCCGGCCGCGGCCGGCACCGCGGCTTACGGGGACATCAGCCTGGCCGACATGCTCCGGGTGCCGCTGGTCGCCCCTGGAGCACGCAGCAACCTGCGCGTGCTCATCGACCGCGTCTTCACCGAACACGGCGCGGTGCCCACGATCGCCGCCGACGTGGAGTCCCTGGGCACGATGGTGCGCATCGCCGAGAGCGGGGAGGCCTGCGCCCTGCTCCCGCTGTCCAGCGTCGAGGCGTTGCGCAGCGCCCCCGACCTCGTGGTGCGGCGGGTCGTGGACCCCGTGATCGAACGCCACATCGCCGTGTGCGCCGGTTCGGACTACTACGAGCCGCGGGACGCGGTGTCCGTCGTCCGGCACGGCATCGTGCAGGTGACGACCCGGCTCGCCGAGCAGGGGGCCTGGCCGGGGATCCGCCTGGCGGCCCGGACCGAACCGCGCGCCGGCCGGCCCTGACCGACCGCGTCCGCGCGCGGCTCCGGGCACCGTACGGGCTCAGTCGGCGGTGGCGGTGGAGCCCAGCAGCTCGCGGACGCGTCCGGCGATCCTGTGGAACTCGGGGTTCTCCAACGTGGGCTCGTACTCACGGCGGCCCGGGATGCCGATGGTGAACTCCTCGATGACGCGTCCGGGGCGCGGCCCCATCACGACGGCACGGGTGGCGAGGTAGACGGCCTCGGCCACGGAGTGCGTCACCAGCACGACGGTCATGCCGGTGGCCTCCCAGATGCGGCGCAGTTCGACGTTCATGTTCTCCCTTGTCAGCGCGTCCAGCGCGCCGAAGGGTTCGTCCATGAGAAGGACGTCCGGTTCGTGGAGCAGGGCTCTGCACAGGGAGACGCGCTGTTGCATGCCGCCCGAGAGTTCGAAGGGCATGGCCTTCTCGAAGCCGGTCAGGCCGGTCATCTCGATGAGTTCGTCGGCCCGTCGACGGGACCACGCCTTGGGAAGTCCGCGCATCTCGGCCTGGAACAGGATGTTGTCGCGGGCGTTGCGCCATTCCAGGAGCGCGGCGCGCTGGAAGACGAAACCGACGTCGCGTCGGGGCCCCTCCACCGGGGTGCCGCGCAACGTCACCCCGCCCGCGCTCGTCGCGGTGAGTCCGGCGATCACCCGCAGCAGGGTCGACTTCCCGCAGCCGGAGGGCCCCGCGATGGTGAGGAACTCGCCGCGTTCGACGGTCAGGTCGATTCCGCTGAGGGCGTGCACCGTGCGCGCCCTGGTCCGGAAGGTGACGTCGACCCCGTGGATACCGACCATCGGGCCCCCGGGTTCCGGGGAGCCCGCGCCCGCCTCTTCCGGCGTGCTGTCCGCTGCCCTGGCGAACATGCTCACCGCTCCTCCGCCGTGAACGAGGCGTCGAAGTAGGCGCTCGTCTCCTTGGCCTCCTCGACCAGCCCGGCCTCGGCCAGCACCTCGATGGTCTGGCGCCAGTCCTCCTCGGCGGTGACGCCCGGAGCCCGGCCCCGGGTGTTCTCCGTGTGCAGCAGCGGGATGGTCTCCTCCCACTGGTGGAGGAGCACCTCCGCGCTCGGCAGCTGCGGATCCCGGCCCTCCATGGCGGCGACCGCTTCCCCGGGCGCCTCCTGGGCGGCGCTGTAGGCCTGCGAGGTGGCGGCGACCATCCGCTCGACCAGATCGGGATCGTCCTCGATGGTGGAGGTGTGGGCGAGGAGGCCGTTGCTGAAGAAGTTCAGTCCGGCGTCGGTGTAGCGCAGGTAGCTGACCTCCTCGCCGCTCTCCTCGGCGAGCTTGGGCCCCTGGTCGTGCGCGAAGCCGATGAGGCCGTCGACCTGGCCCGACATCATCGCCGCGTTCTTGCCGGCGGCGTCGAGGTTCTGCTGTTCGACGTCGTCCTCGGTGAGTCCGACGGCCTCCAGGTACAGGGGAAAGGTGGTCGTGACCGCGTCACCTGCGGAGACCGCGATCGTCCTGCCCCTGAGATCCTCCGGTTCCGTGATGCCCGTTCCGGAGAACACCTGGACCGCCGAGGGCGTGGACTGGAGGAAGACGCCCACGGACCTGACGTCGACCCCCTGGTCGATGTTGGCCAGCAGCGCTGGTGCGTCGGCCCAACCGAAGTCGTAGCTCTGCTGGCCGACGGCCTGCACGGTCTTGCTGGAGCCCTGCCCGGCCTCGATCGTGAGCGAGATCCCGTGCTCCTCGAAGATCCCCTGCTCCACGCCGTAGTAGAAGGGGGCGTGCTCGCCGTAGGGGTACCAGTTGAGCTGCAACGTGACCTCGTCGCCGCCGCCGTCCGAGCCCCCTCCGCCTGAGCAGGCGACGAGGGAGAGGACGCCGCTCGCGGCGGCGAGTGCGGCCAGTACCGAACGCTTGGGAGGGGGGAACATGCGAGTGGCCATGGGAGTCCTTCGTGGCGAGGGGTGGTCAGCCTCGGTTGCGGCGCGACGCGTGCCAAGGGATGAGGAACGTCTCTGCGACCTGGATGACGGCGAAGAGCAGGACACCGAGGGCCGACATGATGAAGAGCGCGGCGAAGAGCATGGCGGTGTCGATGTTGCCGTTGGCCTGGAGGATCACGTATCCGAGGCCGGAGTTGGCGCCCACGAACTCGCCCACGACCGCGCCGGTGACCGCCAG
Source organism: Nocardiopsis akebiae (assembly GCF_018316795.1). Classification (NCBI taxonomy): domain Bacteria; kingdom Bacillati; phylum Actinomycetota; class Actinomycetes; order Streptosporangiales; family Nocardiopsidaceae; genus Nocardiopsis; species Nocardiopsis akebiae. The sequence continues at coordinate 4,590,081 of NZ_CP074132.1, read as the reverse complement.
TGTCGCCGCGACCTTGAGCCCGGACAGCAGCTCGGGCAGCGCCGCGGGGAAGCGGACCTTCCAGAAGGTCTTGATCCGGGACGCGCCCATGGTGGAGGTGAGTTCGAGGAGTTCGGGGTCGACGGAGCGCAGGCCGCTGATACCGGAGATGACCACGGGGAAGAAGGCCATGAGCACGGCCACGAAGATCTTCGGGCTGGCACCGAAGCCCAGCCAGACGACGAACAGCGGCGCGATCGCGATCTTCGGAATGACCTGCGCGAACAGGACGAGCGGGTAGAAGGTCCTCTCCACCGTGGGGGAGTAGACCATGAGCACGGCGACGACCACGCCGACCAGGGAGGCGATCACGAAGCCGACGACGGTCTCCACCGTGGTGACGACCGTGTGCGTCCACAGGTAGGCGGTGTTGTCAGCGAACGCTTCCCACGTGTCCGCGGGGGAGGGGAGAACGTAGGGCTCGACGAGCCCCCCGGTGGTGACGAGGAACCACGACAGCGCGAGCAGTGCGAGGAAAACGAGGGGGTACATCAGCCCGAACGAGCTGAGCGGACGGCGGATGCGGGACCTGCGGAACGTGTCTGGCGCTTGTGCCTGCGGTGCGCGGGGAGCTTGTTCTGCCTGTTGAGTCATGTCCGACCTGATATCCCTCGTAGGGAGTGGGCGGTGGCCTGGGCCAGAAAGCGCTTTCCGTCTCAGGGATGTTAAATACACCACAGCGGAGATGTCAACGCCCCTTTCGGGCGGGGTGGCGGGGCGCGGCGCACGCGGCCCGGGGCGGATGCGGCGGATTCCGGTGCGTCGTGGAAGGCCGTCGGTCGACGGTTCCAGGGGGTCCGCGGGGAAGGGCCGACGCGTGAACTCTTCGTGATGTGATGTTGACAACGTGTGGACGCGCACGTACTTTTGCCGCACAGAAAGCGCTTTCTTTCGAGCGATCGAGGGTCTGCCCATGAGTACACCGCCGTCCTGTCCCCACCGGCCGAGACTCTCGGGCGGCGCGGTCCTCGCCGCCGTCCCGGCGGTCTCCCGTCCCGCGTTCCCCCGTCCAACGGCACCGGACCCGCCCGCCGCCGCGCATGGAAGGCGGCGGTCCGATCTGCGGAGCGCCAGCGGAGCGGTGAAGGGACTCGGCGTTGAACGCGGGGCCTGAGGCCTCCGCCTCCGAGGCGCCGTCGCCGCCTGGCGGGATCGGCCTGTCCCGGCTGCGCGTCTACGACTGGCCGGCCGCCCAGGGCTCCGACGGCCTCTGCGGCGGCACCCCGCACATGCACCTGGCCTGCGCCGAGGCCTACGCGGTGGTCGGCGGATCGGGCGCTGTGCAGACCCTGACCACGGACGGCTTCGCCTCGACCCCGCTCGCCGAGGGCGACCTCGTGTGGTTCACACCCGGAACGGTGCACCGCCTCGTCAACGACGGAGGCCTGCGCATCATCGTCCTCATGCAGAACGCGGGCCTCCCCGAGGCGGGTGACGCCGTCCTCACCTTCCCCCCCGACGTGCTCTCCGACGCGCGGGCCTACGCGGAGGCGGTCTCCCTCGATCCGGCCGACCCCGAGCGCGCCGCCAGGGCCCGACGAGACCTCGCCCTCTCCGGCTTCGCCGAACTGCGACACCGCCTGGAAGCGGGTGACCGGTCCGCGATGACCGACTTCCACGTATCAGCCCTGCGTCTGGTCTCCGCGCGTCTGCCCGACTGGCGCACCCGGTTCGAACGGGGTCCGGCGGCGGAGGTCTCCCGCACGGCCGCCCACCTCGACGCGCTCGCCGGGGGCGACACCGCGCACCTGTCCTCCGCGGCGGTCTACCGGGGCGAACCGGGCCCGGCCTGGGGCATGTGCGGACGGCTCGACAAGTTCGGGGAGGGCGGGGTGTCCCGCCTCCTCTGAGAAACCCCGAATCCTCCGAACGACCCCCGCCACGACTCCCCGACAGAGAACCCACCGAACCCACCGAACCCCGAAGGGCCCTTTCCGGAAACCCTTGCCTCCCTCGGACCCCCGGCCTTCCCGGGATGCTCCCACGCCTCTTCCCCCCTCCACCGCTGGCAGCCGCTCTCCTTCCGAGTGAGAGCCCTACCCCCCTTCCCCCCGCCCCGGCCGATCCTCTCGCCGCCCCCACCCACGTCCGCCAGGCGCGGCGGTCCACCGTGCCCCGACCCCCGACTCGTACCGCGTCCGCGCGTGCGCCCGGCACGGGCCAGCGCCGACGCGCGCCGACGAAGACGACGACACCCAGTCACGCGAGGTGATAGTCCATGCCTGCTCGACCACGCGGTTACCTGGCCGCGGCCCTGGGGTCCACCCTGGCCGCCGGGTTGCTCCTCCCGGCGGGAACCGCCGCCGCCGATCCCGCCGACCTGCCGCCGCAGGAGCCCGGAGTCACGCTCCAGGTCTTCGACGTCGGTTTCGAACCGCAGGAGATCTGCACCCTGACCGAAGGGCAGACGCCCAACGTCGACGTCCTGCGTTCGGACGTGGACTGGGAGACCACCGAGGAATTCGGCGGTATCGCCAACAACTTCATGGCGCGCGTGACCGGGAACGTCCACGTGACCGAGGAAGGCCTCTACGACTTCCGGATCATCAGTGACGACGGGTCACGCCTGGACGTCAACGGCGAGGAGATCATCGAGAACGACCGGAGGCAGCCCCCGACCGCGGCCGACGGCTCGGTCGAGCTGACCGCTGGCGCGCACGCCCTGCGCATCGACTACTTCCAAGGGGCCTTCGACAAGGCGCTGCGCCTGGAGTGGAGACCACCCGGAACGGACGGGTTCGTCCTCGTTCCCGAGTCGGCGCTGACCACCGACGCCGACGTCACCCGTGTGACCGCGCCCGGCGTGAAGACGTGCACCGACGCCGACGACAGTCCCGGTGACGGGGCTCCGCTGGCCGGAGTGCACCCGAACTACACCCTGACCGACCTGCGGCCGGAGGGCTACGAGCCCATGGTCACCGGCATGGACTGGTTCGACGACGGCCGCATGGTCATCACCACCTGGGCGGGGCGCGAGAGCTTCGACGGCGCCGTGGAGATCGTCGACGGCACCGTGGGGGAGGGCGCCGGCTCCGGCACCACCACAACGGAGGTCGTCGCGACCGACATGAACGAGCCCCAAGGGGTGCTCGTCGACGACGGCGAGGTCATCGTCTCTGAGAAGCACCAGCTCAGCCGACTGGTCGACGAGGACGGCGACGGGTTCTACGAGGCCACCGAGGCCATCGCCACCTGGCCCTCCGGCGGGACCTACCACGAGTTCGCGTTCGGACTCCTGGCGGACGAGGACCACTACTACCTCAACCTGTCGGTGGCCATCACGCCCGGCGGCCGGACCACGGTGCCCCAGCACGTCGAGAACCGCGGCACCTCGGTGAAGATCGACAAGCGGACCGGCGAGGTGGAGTACGTCGCCGGGGGTCTGCGCACCCCGAACGGCATCGGCTGGGGCCCCGGGGGCGAGATCCTCGTGGCGGACAACCAGGGGGACTGGCTGCCTGCCTCCAAACTGGTCGAGATCGAACCGGACGCCTTCTACAACCACTACACCACCCCGGCGGGGCCCTTCGACGACCAGCCGGTCACCGAGCCGGTGCTGTGGCTGCCGCACAACGAGATCTCGAACTCGCCCACCAACCCGGTGCTGGTCGAGGAGGGTCCGTTCGCGGGGCAGATGGTGTTCGGCGACGTCACCTACGGCGGGATACAGCGGGCCTTCCTGGAGGAGGTCGACGGAAGGAAGCAGGGCGCGGTGTTCCGGATGACCCAGGGCCTGGAGTCCGGCGTCAGCCGGCTCGCCCTGGGCCCGGACGGCTCGTTCTACGTCGGCGGAATCGGCGGAGGCGGCAACTGGGAGCAGCCGGGCAAGCTCCCCTACGGCCTGCAGAAGCTGACGCCCACGTCCGAGGAGGCCATGGACATCGTGTCGATGCAGGTCACGGAGACCGGGTTCGACATCACCTACACCCAGCCGGTGGCCGACGACGTGGTCGAGAACGTCGGCGAGCGGTACGAGGTCGAGCAGTGGTCCTACACCCCGACCTCGCAGTACGGCGGACCCAAGCGCAACGAGGAGACCCTGGCCGTCACCGGTGCCTCGGTCTCCGACGACGGGCGCACGGTGAGCCTGGACATCGCCGGTCTGCGCGAGGACCGCGTCGTGCACGTGCGCTCTCCGAGACCGTTCGCCTCCGCGGACGGCACCGAGCTGTGGAGCACCGAGGCCTGGTACACCGTCCACTCCATCCCCGGCTACGTCGAGCCGCCCAACGGGACCGGCGTGTACGAGGCCGAGGACGGGACGCTGCGGGGCGGCGCGGACATCGACGACGAGCACCCCCACTTCACCGGCGAGGGCTACGTCGACGGCTTCGGCGGCGTCGGCGCCTCTCTGACTTGGGAGGTCGGGGTCGACGAGGCAGGGACCTACCCGGTGACCCTGCGCTACTCCAACGGCCCCGACCCGTTCGCCGGCACCAAGACGATCTCGCTCGCCGTCAACGGTGAGGACCGGGGGCAGATCGCGCTGGAGACGACCGGGACCTGGCAGACGTGGGCCGACCACGTCGAGCGGCTCGACCTCCGGGAGGGGACCAACACCATCACGCTCTCCGCCGACGAGGACGATGACCGCCACCTGAACTGGGACCACCTGCGGGTCCAGCAGGAGTCCTGCGTCCCGGCCGAGCCGGACGAGGGCTACCGCATGCTCTTCGACGGCACCGAGGAGAGCTTCGCCGACTGGGAGATGGTCGGGCCCGGCGGCTTCGTCACGCAGGCCGACTGCACCATGCGCTCCATCGGCGGGCTCGGCCTGATCACCCACCCGGAGGAGCTCACCGACTACAGCCTGACCCTGGACTGGAAGATGGGCGGCGACGACAACTCCGGCGTGCACATCGGCCTCCCCGACCCCGAGGGCGGCCCCGGAGTACGCAACCGCGCCTTCGAGGTGCAGATCGACGCCACGGACGAACCCGAGCTCACCACGGGAGCGATCTACGACTTCCAGGGGGCCGACATCGAGGCCAGGGACGAGGCGCTCAACCCGCCGGGGGAGTGGAACACCTACGAGATCGTGGTCGAGGAGCTCAACGTCACGGTCTACCTCAACGGCGTGCTGATCAACGAGTTCGACACCGAGGGCGCCCACCCCGACCGGGACCTGTCCTCGGGCCGTGTCGGATTGCAGAACCACCACACCGGTTCCGACGTCTGGTTCCGTAACGTGCAGGTGAGGGACCTGGACTGAGGCAGCCGTCGGTTCCACACGTCCTGAACCGATGAACCGCTCCCCGGGAGCCGGGCCGGGAAGACCGGTGCCGGCTGCCGGGGAGCGGCCCCGTGCGGACGGGCCGAGCCGGGGCACGATGCCTCGTACAGTGGGAACTCCGTTCCGGGCGGAGGCGATCCTCGACGGCCCGAGACCGAACACGAACACCGACCCCCGCCCCGGCGGGGACGCCCCGGAGGGGAACTCCTTGTACCTGTCCCGCATCAACCTCGACCCCAAGCGCAGCGCCCGGATGGACCAGTGGGCGGTCATGGGGCAGGCCGTGCGCAGAGCGGTCGATCCCGACCCCGAGTCCGACGCCCGCGTGCTGTGGGCGCGCACCTCGCCGAGCACGCTGGTGGTCAGCTCCGACACCGCCCCCGCCTGGGGCAAGGTCCCCGGCGCGACCTCCGCCGCGATCCACCCGATGCCGCGCTACTCCGAGGGCGAGACCGTCCGCTGGGAGCTCATCACGGCGCCCGCCGCGCCGCGCGGTGCCGGGGCCTCCGGCGAGGGGGCGCGCCCGCGCGGCAAGCGGGTCCCCCTCGCGGAGGAGGAGTTCGAGGGCTGGCTGGACGGCAAGCTCGCGGGCGCGCTGGACATCACCTCGGTGCGGTGGAAGCACCTGGGCGGCAGGCCCGCGCGGTACCACTTCACCGGTGAGGCCGTGGTGCACGACAGCGAGGCGCTCCAGGAGCTGTGCCTGGACGGCGTCGGCGCGGGCACGGCCACGGGGGCCGGGCTGCTCCTCGCCAGTCCGCTCGCCCCGAGGTAGACCCGGGCTCCCCGGACGCCCTGCGAACCCCCGGACCCCGCCGGTCCCGCACGCCCACCGCGTCCTCGAAGCACCGGTCCGGAGCCCCTCCCGGCGGGGCCCGGGGGCCCGCCCGCCGCCGTCCCCGGTGACGGAGGCGGGCGGGCCGGGCGTCTCGCGCACGTGTCGGACCACGTCCGTAGCCCGGAACCGTGCGACTGTGTATCCGACCGACGCGGACGCCTCAGACCGGGCGAGCGGGCCGCGGTGCCTCGGGAGCACTGGCGGCGGTGCCACGGGACGAATGGATATTCGTGTCGGATTTGATGTAATTTGACGATTTTTGCAAGATAATTGTCGTATTGCAACAAAAATTTGGATTCGTGGCTTTTGAAGCCGTTCCTGACGGAACCTAGTCTGTGCATCGCGGCTGTCCCGCCAGCCACAGGGCCACCGGCCCCGCGGGTCGCGCGCGGGTTCGCGCCGCCGGTGTCCTGCCCAGGCAGGTACATGAGCACACAGGACAGAGCACCGGGGGGTTTCCTCTTGTCCACGTCTCTCAACGAAACACACACGTCGACGACCGTCACCGACCGACTGCCCGTGATCCCCAGACCGCGCAGGCCGGTCGAGGACACCGTTCCCGACGACGCGGGGAACGAAGACGTCCGGGAGGCCGGGAAGGTCCGCCCCGAGGAGCTGATCTCCCAGCTGCGCGACCTCGCCGAGGACGACCCCAGGGCCGACGACCTGCGCGAACGGGTGGTCGTGCTCTACCAGCCCCTGATCAACAAGATCGCGCGCCGCTACGGGGGGCGCGGCGAGCCGCTGGAGGACCTGAAGCAGACCGCGATGGTGGGTCTGGTCAAGGCCGTGCGCGGCTACGACCCGGACCGCGGCAAGCCCTTCGTCTCCTACCTGCTGCCCACGGTGACGGGGGAGATCAAGCGGCACTTCCGTGACCACACCTGGGCGGTGCGGGTGCCGCGCCGCCACCAGGAGAACCGGGTGAGGCTGCGCCGGGTGACGGGGGAGTTCCAGCAGGAGCACGCGCGCACGCCCACGATCGCGGAGCTGGCCCACGAGATGGGGCTGCCCGAGGCCGAGGTCAGCGAGCTGGCGCAGGTCTCGGAGTCCTACCGGTCGCTGTCGCTGGACGCGCCCGACTCCTCCGACGCCGAGGGCCAGGAGGGCACGCGCCTGGAGGACCACCTGGGCTGTGAGGACACGGCATTGGACCGGGTGGTGGAGCGCGAGTCGCTCAGGCCCGCGCTGGCGCGGCTGCCCGCGCGGGAGCGGGAGATCCTGCGGTTGCGGTTCTTCGGGGACCACACCCAGTCCGAGATCGCGGACCGGTTGGGCTACTCGCAGATGCACGTGTCGCGGCTGCTGTCGGGGGTGCTGGAACAGCTGCGCGAGGAGGTCGGCGGGCACGCGCCCGGCCACGGCTGAGTCCGCGGCCGGGCCGCCTCCCGGAGGACGGCCCCCGTGGCGCCCTCCGGGAGGCGGCCCCGCCCCCGCAGCGCGGGGTCAGCGGGCCGGGATGTCCTCGGGCAGCAGGGTGGTGAAGTCCTCCCGGGTGGCGTTCTGGACGCCGTTGACGAGGCGGCCCGCCTGCCGGGTGATCATCCGCTCCAGCACCTGGCGCGCGTAGCGGGCGTTGCCGAAGTTCACGTCGCGGACCACCCCGGAGAAGTGCTCGTGCAGGGCCGCCGTCGTCTGCTCACCGCAGGTGTAGCCCGACCCCTTCGCCATCCGCTCGACGATGGTGACCAGCTCGTCGTCGCTGTAGTCGGGGAACTCCACCTGGTGGTTGAACCGCGAGGCCAGACCGGGGTTGGAGTCGAGGAAGCGCTGCATCTCGTTGGTGTAGCCGGCGACGATGACCACCGCCTCGTCGCGGTGGTCCTCCATGAGCTTGACCAGGGTGTCGATGGCCTCCTGGCCGAAGTCGTTGCCCGCTCCCCGAGGCGCCAGCGAGTAGGCCTCGTCCACGAACAGGACGCCGCCCTTGGCCCGCTCGAACACCTCGGCGGTCAGTTGGGCGGTGTGCCCGACGTAGCGCCCGACCAGGTCCGACCGGGCCGCCTCCACCACGTGGTCGCCGCGCAGCACCCCCAGGGCGTGCAGGAGCTTGCCGTACAGACGGGCCACGGTCGTCTTACCGGTACCGGGGGGACCGGCGAACACCAGGTGGTGGCTCATCGGCGCCACCTGGAGCCCCATGGCGCGCCGCTGCTGCGACATCAGCAGCAGGTTGGCCAGGTCGTTGACGGTCTCCTTGACGCTGGCCAGGCCCACCATGGCGTTGAGCTCCTCGCGCAGGGCCGCGATCCCGTCCGCCGTGCCGCCGAGCTGCTCCTCCTCGGCCGCCTCTCCCAGGTCCTCGGGCAGAAGGAGGGTGAGCGAGTCCGGGCTGTCGGGGATGCTCCCGCCCAGCCGGAACGCCTGGCGGTCGATCATCTCCTCGAACAGCTTGCGGGCCTCGCGGCCGTTGCCGAACGCGGGTCCCTTGGGCACCCGCTCGAAGTGGGCGAGCAGGGCCGCCTCGGTCTCCTCCGCCATCCGGTAGCTGTGGGAGACGCACATGTTGCGCACGATCTGCGTCAGCTCCTCCGGCGAGTAGTTGGTGAACTCGATGGTCCGGCTGAACCGGGAGGCCAGGCCGGGGTTGCTGTCGAGGAAGCTCTGCATCTCCTCGGTGTAGCCCGCGACGATCACCACGACCTCGTCGCGGTGGTCCTCCATGAGCTTGACCAGGGTGTCGATGGCCTCCCGACCGAAGTCCGGGCCGCTGCCGCCGCCCTCGCTGCCGTTGGCCAGCGTGTAGGCCTCGTCGACGAACAGCACGCCGCCCTTGGCCCGCTCGAACACCTCGGTGGTCTTGATCGCCGTGCCGCCCACGTACTGCGAGACCAGGTCGGCGCGGGCCACCTCCACCACGTGCCCGTAGCGCAGCACGTCCAGTTCGGCGAGGATCTGCCCGTACAACCGCGCCACGGTGGTCTTGCCCGTACCGGGCGCGCCGCCGAAGACCAGGTGGCGGCTCATGGGCGGCGTGGGCAGGCCCATCTCCGCCCGGCGCTGGGCCATCTGGTTGCGGGTGACGAGCGTCTTGACCTCGTGCTTGACCCCGGCAAGACCCACCAGCCGGTCCAGCTCCATCATGGGGCCGACCTCCTCGGCCTCCCCGTCCCCCTCCTCGGAGACGGGGGCCTCCGGCATCGGAACGGGCGCGCCCGCCAGGTCGCCGAACGCGTCCGGGGCCCCGTTGCCGCGGCTGAGCAGCTCCTCCGTGCGCATGCTCTGGCTGGCCACGGTCTGGCGCAGCCCGGAGCGGCCGTTGTCGCGCACCGAGCAGTCCTCCACCGCCACGTCCTCGGCGGAGTGCACGAGGATGCCGTCGGCGCCGTTGCCGAACACCTCGCACCGGCGCAGCGTGGCGCTCGCCTTGGCCGCCACCAGCACGCCGTTGCGGCGGCCGTTGTAGACGCGGGTGCGCAGCACCGTCGCCCTGCCCCCGGCCCGCACGGCGACGCCGTCGCCCGTGCACTCGGACACGTCGCAGTCGCGCACGTCGGCGGACGCGCCCGAGCCCACCGAGATCCCGGCGTCACGGCTCCCGGTGATCTGCACGCCGGTCAGCAGGGGCGCGCCGCCCTCCTCCACCGACACCGCGCTCTTGCCGGTGCGCTCCAGGGTCACGTCCTCCAGGCGTCCGCGCCCGCCCTTGCCGAACACCACGCCCTGGCTCCTGGTCCCGGTGATCGCGGTCGCGCGCAGGAACGGGGCGCACTGCTCGACGACCACGCCGGGACCGGCGGTCCCGCTGACCAGGCCGCGGTCGAACTCCACGGTGCTGTCGCCGCCCAGGCTCAGCCCCTGCCCGCCGCGCACGACCAGGCCGAGGAAGGCGGTGGAGGCGCGCTCCTCCGCGCGCACGGCGTCGCCGCCCGCCTCCTCCACCTCGCACTCGGTGAAGGTTCCGCGCGCCCGGCCCGACAGGTGGATGGCCACGCCCTTGGCGCGCACCACCCGCACCCGGGCCACCTGCGGGTCCGATCCGTTGTGCACGGTGAGGCCGCGTCCGCCCACGTCCTCGAACACGCAGTCCTCGACCACCGGCCGCGACCTGCTGGAGACCACCAGACCGTCGCCCTCGGTGTCGTGCACGCGCGTGCCCAGCAGCGAGGCGGCCGATCCCTCCTCCATCGCCACGGCGGGCTTCTTCGTTCCCGAGATCTCGCAGTCGCTGATCGTGCCCCCGGACTGCCCGCTGGCGAACACCCCGTTGCCCCCGGCGTCGCGCAGCACGCAGGAGCGGACCGTGGGGCGGGCCCGCTCGCCGATGACCACGGCGCTGGTGTCGACCTCCTCGACCACGCAGTCCTCGATGACGCTCGGTCCGGAGGAGGTGATCACCACACCCGCTCCCGCCGAGCAGGTGACGCGGCTGTCGCGCATGGCGAGCGCTCCCTCGCCGCGCACCGACACCGCGGTCCACGAGGCGCCCTCCACCTCGCAGTCGGCCATCTCCAGCTGTCCGAGGGGGATGTCCACCGCGGGGTAGTCGGCGTGGCGGCCGCGCAGGACCAGCCCCGACAGCTTGACCGCCTCGGCGCCCGAGACCACGGCGCAGCCGCTGGCGGTGGTGATCTCCACGCTGCCCAGGCCGTCGCGGGCCATCAGGGTGACCACGTCGCGCAGGACGAGGCTCTCCTCGTAGCGACCGGGGGCGATGGTGATGAGGGCGCCGCTGTCAGCGGCCTCGACCGCCTCGGTGATCGTCGCGTGCCCGTCCTGAGCGTCGGCGTCGACGGTGAGGAGCTGCCTGGTCATCGGTGTCTTCCTAAGTCGGGGGAGGGGCGGTGGCGGGGCGGCCGGAGCCGCCCCGCCGGTGTGGGGTCAGGAGCAGGACGCGCGCACGGCCGAGGCGGCCACGTGCGAGCTGGCGTGCTCCCTGTCCGCGAGGGCGTCGGTCCCCGCGTTGGTGAGCTTGACGGTGAACTCCTCCGTGGGGGAGGTGAACCCGGTCACCTGCACCCAGCCGCCCCGGATCCCCGCCTGGTCGATCCCGAAGACCGCCACGGGCGACCCCTCGGCCGAGGGCCCGGAGAAGAGCTGGTACTTCGCCTCCTCCGGTGAGATCCACAGCGGGCTCTCGTCGTCCGGCACGTGTACGTACAGTTCGCACGACACGCCCGCCTCTCCCGGGGTGAACGTCCAGGTGGCGTACTGGCCGTTGCCCCGTTCCGGGTCGCCCGAGACGGGAAGGGCCTCGTAGCCGCCGTCACAGCCCTCCTGAGCGTACCCGCCGGGCCGGGTGGCCCAACTGGCGGTGCCCTCCGCGCTGTCCCAGCGCCCCTCGTTCGCGTAGGAGGCTCCGGGGGAGTCCTTGCAGCCGGGTCCCGCCACGGCGAGGAAGGACTCCTGCTCGGAGGCCCCCGCCATCGCGCCCGAGTCCGCCAGGACCGAGCCCCCGCCCTCCGAAGGCGGAGGGTCGGCGACCTGGCCGTCGCCGGGAGCCGAACCGCCGCCCGCGGCGTCGCCGTTCCCGGCGGCCCCGTTCTCGCGGGCGGTGTCCCCGGAACCGCCGGTGTCGGCGAGGGGGGAGTTCATCTCCTGCCCGCCGGAGCCGTTCCCAGCGTTCCCGGTGCCGGTGTCCCCGTTTCCGGCGGTATCCCCGGCTCCTCCGTCGGTCTCGCCCTCCCCGGAGGTCCCGGCGCCCTCGTCGCCCCGGGCTGGCGCGTCCTCACCGGCCGCCCCGTCCGAGCCCTCCTCTCCGGCGGGCGCGTCGGCCGAGTCGCCCTCCTCCGCCGGTGCGCCACCGGCAGAGGCGTCCCCGGCGCCCTCGGCGCCGTCGGCGCCGTCGGCCGTGCCGCCCTCCGTCCCCGGCTCTCCGTCCGTCGCGGAATCCGCGTCGTCCGGCTCCCCGGCCGTGGTGGCCTCGCGAGAGCCCTCCCCGGCCTCCAGGCCAGCGTCGGCGTCCGTGTCGGGGTTCTCCCGTGCGGCCGGGGCCGCCTCCACGGGGTCCTCACCGCCCCCGGCGGCGGTGCCCGGATCGGGCATCGTCGGAGTCCCGGCCGCGTCCCCGCTCACCTCGGGAACGTAGCCGGTCTCCTGGGGGGCGGCGCCCTGCTGGGGCGCGGGCGCCGCGCCCGCGTCCGCCGGTGCCGCGACGGTCCCGGACTCGCCGCCCGCGGAAGCCCCCGCCTCAGCGGTGTCCGAGGTCTGACCGCCGAGGGCGTCCGCTCCGCCCGCGCCCGAGGCGAGCGGTGTCGTCTCCAGGGTCACCCCGGGCACCCCCGCCGTCATGGCGAAGGGGGCGGCGACCAGCAGCAGACCCGCGATGGCCGCGCCCGCCAGGGCGGGCTTGCCCGGACGGTCCAGCGCCTCCTCCGGTACCTGTGGGGCGGCGGGTTCGTTCAGGGCACCGGTGATCCGGGGGCCCTGGACGGCCTCGGCCGCCACCGCGCCCTCTGGGGCCTCCCTCGGCGGGGAGGGGGAGCCGGGCAGTGCGGGCTCCTCCGCCCCGCCCGAGACCGTGGCGCCAGCACCTCCGGAGAGGGCCGAGCGGAACCCGGACTCCGCCGCGGAACGGCCGTCCTCGCCGCGCGCCTGCGCGTTCTCAGACATCGCAACTCCTTCTCAGGGGGCCCGGGCCGCGGCCCGGGGGCATGGGTACCGGGGCGGTGGTCACCGGCGTCCTCCGCGTCCGCCCGTGGTGTCCAGGTCCGGGACGTGGTTGGTGTTGTTCTCCTCCGTGCGGACGACGCTGTCCGTGGTCTTCAGGAGGATGTCGCTCGAGTCCTCCGCCGCGGTGGCGATGAGACCCACCAACTCGCTGAGGGAGGTCTTGAGCTCCCCCAGGGACTTGTCCATCTCCTTGGCGAACTTGTCTCCCTTGCCCCAGATGGGCTCCAGGGGTGCCAGCTCGCCGTCCAGCCACTGCTGAAGCTCGCGGGCGTAGTCGGCCGCTTCACGGACTTTCTGGCTGTTGCCGGTCATGCCGTCGGGGTCGGCGAAGAAGCCGTCGTTGCCGGACGCCATGTACGTCTCCTCTCCGTGTCCTCGTCCTCAGCCGCGGGCGGCGGCGGTCGGTGTCCTCTACTGCCTGGGGTCGTCGGAGGGGATGCCCAGCCGGTCGAGCAGCTTGAGCGGGTCGAGTTCGCCGCGCATGACCTCCTCCGCGCCCGCCATGTCCGGCATGAAGGGGCCGTAGGCCTCCGAGACCCGCTCGGCCATCTGGCTCCGCGCCTTGTTGACCACCTCGGTGATGGCGGCGGCCAGCTCGGTGGGGGCCATGTCCCGGTAGGCCTGGGTGTGGAACTTCAGCTCAACCAGTTCCCCCGTCGCGTCCACCTTCGCGCCCACGAGCCTGTTCTTGGCCACGACCTCTTCTGTTGCCGACTCCAGGCTTGCGCTTGCGTCCGCCAGCCGGTCCATCGTCTTGTGAAGCTGTGCCAGTTCCTCTTCCATCTGGCGCTGCATCTGCGAGCTCATGCCGCTGTGTTCCCTTCTTGTTCTGGCCGGGGACGGGTCGTCCCAGCGCGGACTTCTGGGCGTCGGCCGTGGTGCCCCAGACCTTCTCGTCCTCGGAGAGCCACGTGGAGCGCTGGCGGTCGCGGTTGTTGTCACCGCCGCCGCCCATTCCGCCGCCCATACCGCCCATCATGGGGGGCATCATCGGCATTCCGCCCATTCCGCCCATTCCGCCGCCCGCACCGCCGGCGCCTGCTCCCGCGCCGCCCTGGCCGTTCAGGCCGTTCAGGCCTCCCGCGCCGCCAGGGGCGCCCTGCCCGCCGGAGGAGCCGTTGGGGCCGCCCGTCTGGTACTGGGTGCCGTCGGGGTTGGCGAACAGCGAGGAGCGGTCGGAGCTGTCCGGCGCTCCCGGACCGTCGTTGGAGTAGGGGCCGGAGGCGGGGCTGAGGCCGCCGTAGTTGAGGCCCAGGTCCTCGGGCGACTCCAGAGGCGGAAGCTCGCTGGGGCGCGGCTGCGAGGGGCCGAGACCATCGAAGCCGTTCGTGATCGGCGCCCCGGTCTCGGGGTCGATCGGGTAGGGCTTGCCGGTGATCGGATCGATGACGTAGGGCTCGCCGGTGATCGGGTTGATCGGCACGTCCTCACCGGTGCCGGGCCCGTTGAGTCCGAGGTCCGGCGGGGGTGTGGGCACGCCGTTCCCGTAGTCGTAGCCGTCCTGCCCGGTGCCCGGACCGTTGAGCCCGAGGTCGGGCGGGGGCGTGAACGTGGGTGCCTGGCTCCCGTAGTCGTAGTCCGTAGGCAGTCCGGTCTCGGGGTCGATGCCGACCGGTTGTCCGGTGACGGGGTCGATGGGCAGGACCTGCCCGGTCTCGGGGTCGTAGTTGATGGGCAGGTCGGTTTCGGGGTTGTAGGGCAGTCCGGTCTCGGAGTCGATGGGGTAGGGCTGGCCGGTCTCGGGGTTGAGCGGGAGCCCCGTCGCCGGGTCGAACTCCAGGGAACTGCCGGTGCCCCCTTCGGGGACCGGTTGTCCGGTGACGGGGTCGATGGGCAGGACCTGCCCGGTCTCGGGGTCGTAGTTGATGGGCAGGTCGGTTTCGGGGTTGTAGGGCAGTCCGGTCTCGGAGTCGATGGGGTAGGGCTGGCCGGTCTCGGGGTTGAGCGGGAGCCCCGTCGCCGGGTCGCGTTCCAGGGAACCGTCGTAGCCCTGTGGGCGGCCGGAGCCGGAGCCGGGGCCGTTGAGGCCGAGGGGCGGCGGGGGTACGGGCATGGGCGGGGGGACCATGGGCCCGTTCTCGCCGAGGTTGTCGCCGGGGCTGTTGAATCCGGGCTCGTTGGAGCCGGGGCCGTTGAGACCCAGGGGCGGCGGGACCGGCGGTGGTGTCAGACTGCCGTTGTTGCCCAGGCTGTCGCCTGGTCCGTTGGAGCCGGGGCCGTTGAGACCGAGGGACGGCGGGATCGGCGGCGGTGTGAAGGATTCGGGGCCGCCGTCGCCCCGGGTGTCGCCGGGGTTGTCGATCTCCTGGTTCACCGGGGGCGGCGGGGTGAGGCCGTCGGGGCCGCCGCCCAGCCCGTTGGGGCCGTTGAGTTCCTGTTCGTTCGACGGCGGGTCGATACCCAGTTCGTCGAAGACATCGTTGAGGTCGACATGTTCGGGGCCGTCCTCGCCGTTGCCGGGGCCGTCCTCGCCGTCGCCTTCTCCGTCACCGAAGAGGTCGTCGAGGTCGATCTCGTCCGGGCCGCCGTCGCCTTCTCCGTCACCGAAGAGTTCGCTGAGGTCGATCTCGTCGGGGCCGCCGTCGCCGTCGCCGTCGCCGTCGCCTTCTCCGTCGCCGAAGAGCTCCTCGAGATACTTTTCGAGGTCGTCATCGCCGCCTCCGGGGCCGTCTCCTGTTGGAGTGGGCGTCTCCGTCGGTAGCGGCGGTGGAGCATCGACGGGCTTCAGGTCCGTCTTGACGTCATCGTAGGTGGTCTCCATCTTGGTGTACAGGCTGTTGGCGTACTCGTGGACGGCCTTGTAGTGGTCACGGAACCTCTGGTACAGAGCGTTGTTGACATTGGTGTCGGTGGGGGCGTCGCCGACGATGCCGCGGACCTCTCCCCGCTCCGTCCCGTCCGCGTTGGTCCCGGCCGGGATGATGAGGATGTCGAACTGGTCCCGGTGATCGACCCACTTCTCCGACCCCGCGGAGACTTGGAAGTACCAGTCGTCGACCACGTCACCGATCTGCCCCCCGCGCGTTTTGAGAGCCTTCTGGACTTCGTCGGCGAGGTCCATGGCGGGGTTCTTCAGGTCGTCGACGATCTTCTTCAGCCCAGCTTTGAGATTGGGCACCGCCTTGTAGAAATGTTCCATGCGGTGCGCCAGGTCCATGAGGCGGTACTTGTACGCCGCTGCGGCCGAGCCCCTCATAGGGCCGTCCGGGGTGTCGATCGCCTGCCAGAGCTTGTTCAGTACACCGCCGCCCTCCCCGTCGATATAGGGCTTCATCGCATCCCGAAAGTCGTCCAGATGGTCGATGGTGGCCTGTAGCCGGTCGAGATCCCAGTTGTCGGACTTCAGTTTGTTCGTGGCGTAATCGGCGAGGGAAGACAGGTTGTTCAATGATTGGCGGAACCCGACCTGGTCGCCGCCCTCAGCATGTTCGTCTTCGTCGGCCCCCCATACCTCTTTCTGCATGTTGTAGCCGGCGTAGTCATAACCGGTGTAGTCGTAGCTGTAGGAGGTGTACCCGGCGGTGAAGTACGACGTATGGGTTTCCCCATGCTTCCACCAGCGGTCAACTTTCTTGTCGCCACTGCCGGTCCAGTCCTTGAAACCGGTGGTCTCGTGGAAGTGGTAGCGCCCGTGGTCGAGCCAGGGGGAGTCGAAGAGCTTCTCCATGGACTCCATTTTTCCATAATCGCCTTTTTCATTGGCGAAGATGTTCAGGATCTCGTGAACCGGCTTGTCCGGCATCTCTTATTCCCTCCCCTCGTGGGCTGTGCTCAGGGCCTAGTTCTCGGTGCTGTCCTCGTCCTGTTCGCCGTCGTCATCGCCACCACCGCCACCACCACCGCCGCCACCGCCGCCGCCAGAGCTGCTCTGGTTCGAATAGATCAGATTTTGGACATCCTGAGCAGTGAGGTTCGCCTCGTCCTCGATTTCCAGGAATTTCCGAGTTGTTTCCGAGAGTCGGTTGTCGATCTGCAGCAGTTCTTTTTGCAGTCCGGTGATGAACTTGGAGAACTCGGCCATTGAAGCGTCGATTTCTTGGGTGAGTAGACCGGCCGGCTCGAACAGATTAGGATTTCCGAGCCTCTGGTAGCCGCCCTCGGTGTTGTAGCGGGCGAATTGCGTCTCCAGGCTTGCGACGTCTTCCATGAGTGGGATCACGACATCGGTCTGGAATTTATTTATCGCTTCCATGTCGATCTTGGTGCCTTTGTCGCCCTTGCCGTCGCCCCCCTTTCCGTCTCCCTCGCCCTTGGTGTCGTCCGTGCCGCCCTCGTCTTCGTCCTCGTCGTCCTCGTCGCCCTCCTCGTCCTCGTCGTCCTCGTCGCCCTCCTCGTCCTCGTCGTCCTCGTCGCCCTCCTCGTCCTCCTCGTCCTCGTCGCCCTCCTCGTCGTCCTCCTCGTCTTCGTCCTCGTCGCCCTCGTCTTCGTCCTCGGTCGTGCTTTCCGGGTCGGTGATGACCGCGGGGTCGAAGGGGCGGGTTTCGGGGGACTCGCCGCCGTCGCCTCCGCCGTCGCCTCCGCCCTCGGTGTCGTCTCCGCCGTCGTCTTGGGTGGTGGTTTCGGGTTTGACGGAGGTGACGGGCTCGATGGGGTGGGTCTCGTCGGGGGGCTGGCTGCCGCCGCCGTCTTCGGCTTCCGGAGTGGTCGTGGTTTCCGGGTCGGTGATGACCGCGGGGTCGAAGGGGCGGGTTTCGGGGGACTCGCCGCCGTCGCCTCCGCCGTCGCCTCCGCCCTCGGTGTCGTCTCCGTCGTCGTCTTGGGTGGTGGTTTCGGGTTTGACGGAGGTGACGGGCTCGATGGGGTGGGTCTCGTCGGGGGGCTGGCTGCCGCCGCCGTCTTCGGCTTCCGGAGTGGTCGTGGTTTCCGGGTCGGTGATGACCGCGGGGTCGAAGGGGCGGGTTTCGGGGGACTCGCCGCCGTCGCCTCCGCCGTCGCCTCCGCCCTCGGTGTCGTCTCCGTCGTCGTCTTGGGTGGTGGTTTCGGGTTTGACGGAGGTGACGGGCTCGATGGGGTGGGTCTCGTCGGGACCGCCACCGCTCTCCTCCCCGGGGTCGGAGGAGTCCTCGTCAGAGGGCGACGTGCTCTCGGTCGGAGGTGAGGTGGGGGTCTCCTCCGAGGCGTCGGAGTCCTCGTCCGGGGTGGGCTCGGGTTCGTCCCGCGGAGTCTCGTCCGTGACCGGAGGCGTGGTCCCGCCCACAGGGGTGCCCGGAGCTCCGCCGCCGCCCGGGTCGGTTCCGCCGGGGCGGTCGGGGTGGTGGCTCTCCACGTGCTCGGAGGAGTCATCCTGGCCGGTTTCGTCAGGCTTGTCCTTGCCCCCGCCGTCGCCGTCGGGGCGGTCCTCTCCGGGGGTCTCCTCCTCACCGGGGCCGTCGCCGCCCGGCCTGTCCTCGCTCCCGCCGTCCTCTTCGCCGTCCTCGTCCTTCTCCGAGACGGTGATCAGACCCGTCTCGGGGTCGACCTCCACCCGCCCGTCGCCGGGGTCGAAGGAGACCTCGCCGGTCTCGGGGTCCAGGGTGAGCTTCAGGTCGCCGATCTCGATCGTGGTGGGCAGGGCCTCCTCACCGTCGCCCGGGCCGGCCGTCTCGATCTCGACGGTGCCCTCCGCCGGGTCGATGGTCAGGCCCAGGTGTCCGGCCTCGATCGTGACCGGTGCCGCCTCGGGGTCGAGGGGTACGTTCCTGTCGCCGGGCTCGATCTCGATCGTGCCGGTGTCCGAGTCCAGGACGAACCTCAGCTCGCCCGCCTCGACGGTGGTGACACCCGTCTCGGGGTCCAGGGTCACGACCGGCGCCCCCGGGATCTCGTCACCGGCGGTTTCGCCGTACTCGGGGTCGTCGGCGTCGGCGGAGATGGGCTCCACGCCGGTGTCAGGCTCTCCGGCGGGGTCCCGGTCCGACTCCAGCGTCGCGTCCCGCTCCTCCTCCCGCTCCTCCTCGTTTCGGGGCTCGGTCACCAGGGCCGTCGTCTCGCCTTCGAGGGCGTCCGTCTCCTCCGAGGACATGTTCGAGGAGATGATCCGCGGTTCGGCGGGCACGCCCGGCTCCACGGGCACGCTCGGTTCGAGCGGGACGGTCGGCTCCGAGGCGCGCAGGGGCTCGAAGTCCTGTGCCCTCTGCTCGGTGAGGTCCTCGGCCTCGGGGGCGGACACCGCGACGACGTGCTCGGTGTCCTGACCGGCGAACAGGTGCGGGGAGGCGCTGTCCTCCGACCGCTGCGCACCGAACAGCATCACTCCGTCGTCGCCGACGGTCACCTCGGAATCGCCGGGGTCGAGCACCGCCTCCTGCGTGGCGGTGTCCACCTCCACGGAGGAGCCGGCGTGCCTCAGCAGGAGCAGGCCGCTGGTCAGGTCCACGCTCACCGGAGCCGAATCCGACCGGTTCGCGCCGGCGTTCTGCTCTTGGAGGAGGGTGGCCTCCTCGGCCTCGGTCGGGTCCGGCTCCTCCCCTGACAGGGCAGCACGGAAGTCGAAGAGGGGGGACTCCACGTCAGGACCTCCTTACCGCCCGTAGGGCGGCTGTTCGTGTGGGGTTTCGGAGTTGGGGGCGGGGCGGGCGGCCGCGAGGGGAGTGGTGGGCCGCCCGCCCCGGGGGGAGGGGGAGCGGACTACAGCAGCGCTTGCCAGTTCATGGCCTCGCGCCCGTCGGTGGAGGAGTAGTTGTTGCGGATCTCGTTCAGGGCGGCCTCGGCCTTGCCCAGCAGGAGCTGCATGTCGGCGACGTTGGCCCGCCAGGAGGCGACCTTGCGGTCGTACTCCGCGGCCATGGCGCCCTCGAGCTCGGCCTTGACCGTCTGCATCTGGGCGTCGAGCGACTCGATCTGGTTCTGCACGGCCTGCGTCTGTGTGCGCAGTTCGCTGGTGGCCTCGTCGACGTAGGCGTAGCTGACGTCGAAACCGTTGATGCTCATGGTCTCGCCTTCCGGAGAGGGGCTGGTTCGGTTGGAAGCGGCTGTCCTGCCTCAGCCGGACTGGTTCGGGTTGAGCTCGTTCATCCACCGCGAACCGGTGATGATGGCCGCGTCCTCCGTGGCGTGCATCGCGTGGACGGTGCCGCCGAAGGTGCCGATCATCTGGTTCATGTCGTTGGTGATGAGCCGCAGCTCCTCCAGCCAGCCGACGACCGCCTCGCTGTACCTGTTGGAGGCCGCGCCCTGCCAGGACATACGCAGCTTGTCACGTGTGTTGTCCACGTTGGTGTAGATGGTGTTGCAGTTGCTGTGGGCCTCGGTCATCGCCTCCTGGGCGATGCGCTCGGCCTCGTCTGTAGTCCTCGTCCTCTGGTTCACGGACTCTCCTCGGTTCTTTCCATCAGGGACATCCTGCGTCCTCGACCACGGACGAGGACGCGAGGGGGAGGGCAGCCGCGTCCGGGTCGAGCACCGGACCGGAGGGCAGCAGCCTCAGGAGGGAGGTCGGGACGGGGACGGCCTGGGCCGCCTCGTACCCGAGTGAGGTCAGGGCGGTCTCGTCGACCACCGGGTACTTCGCCGCGCTGTCGGTGACGAGGTAGTGGGTGGTGGCGCCTCCACCGCCGCCCACGGGTCGGGCCGCGGCGAGCGTACCCCGGCCGGAGGCGATGCCCACCAGGTCGGGGGTCGGACATCCCGGAGCGATCCCGGGCCGCTCCTGGACCGGCCACGCCTCCACCCCGGCGGGGTCGTCTACGGACAGCGACAGCGAGCCGTCCGGGGCCAGTCTCAGGCACGGCGCGCCCGCTCCGGTCCCCACCAGCTCCGGCGGGGTCTCGGGGTGGCGCTCCTCGCGCGGCCCCTGAGCGTCGGAGAGCCTCGTGTGCGCCTCGCCCGCGGGCAGCGGCAGGGCCTCGGCAGGGGCGTCGGGGTAGGCGGCGTCCGCGACGTCGGGATCCGCCAGCAGCAGCAGGGCCTGCGTCACGGAGAGGGGGACCAGGCCGTCCCGGGTGAGGAGGTAGTGCTGGTCGCTCTGGCCCGGGGTGGACACCGCGAACACCTGTCCCACCAGCCGGGGCTCGCCCGCCATCTCTCCGCCGTCCTCACCGGCGCCCGGAACCTCGACCGCGGTCAGGTCCGGGCCGGTGGGCACGGTGTTGAGGAACGCCGAGGTGACGGGCAGGGCGCTGCTCGTCCCGTAGCCCAGGGCCTGGACGGCGCCGCCCTCCGTGTCCAGGCGCAGCCGGGTACCGTTCCACAGCAGGTGCTGGCCCCCGTCCGGACCTGAGACCAGCACCGCCTGCTCGGCGGACGGGTGGAACGGGGCGGGCGCGGTGCCGACCACCAGAGCCGTACGTCCGAGCTCGCCCTCCTCGTCCTCGGGCCGCAGCGCGCACACCCGCCAGACCGCCTCCTCCAGGCCCGCCTCCGTGGGAAGGGAGTCGGGCGCTCCGGCGATCCCTACGGGCCCGCCCACGGGCACGCCCTCCAGGGACTTGGCCGAGACCAGGCTCACCGCGGCGTCGGCGCCCTGGATCAGACGGGCGGAGGCGCCGTTGGCCACGGGGCGCAGCACCCCGGCGGAGTACACGTAGGAGGCGCCGGTGTCGCGGTCCACGATCAGCCGGCCCTCCTCCCGCCAGCTGGTCGCGCCTCCGGGGAAGATGAGGCCGAACACGAGGAAGCCGATGCACAGCACGGCGCCGATCGCGATGCCGATGTAGGTGCCGGTACGGGTCCGGCGCATGGGCGCGTCGACCGCGTCGGGGTCGCCCTCCAGCATGGCCGTGCCCAGTCGGCCCACGGTGAAGTTGTGGGCCATCACCCTGTCGCGACGTGACTGCATGTCAGCCGCCGATTCCGCGCAGGAGCGAGAACACGCCGAAGATCGCCAGGACCAGGGGCACGATGGCCACCGTCAGCAGCGACTGGATGATCTCCGCGGCCCGGCCCCAATGCGGCAGCGGCCGTGTGCCCGGCAGGTTCCACGACACCACGGCCAGGATCGCGGACGCGGCGAACAGGCCCACCAGGGCCAGGGTGCGGGGCAGGGGCTCGGCGGTCCACACCAGGACCAGGACCAGCGCGGTCAGCCCGATCCAGGGCGGGGCGACCACGAAGGCCCGCTGCCAGGCGCTGGCCAGTCCCCGCGACTGCAGCAGCATCACCAGTGACACGATCACGCACAGGGTGATCGGTATCCATCCGGGAGAGGCGCCGAGCACGACCAGGCAGACGGCCAGGACCGCGCCGGTGGACGCGTACAGGGATGTCTGGAAGCGGTCGGCCAGTTCGGCCCGGTCCAGTACCCCGCGCGCCGGGTAGGGATCGATGCCCTCCTGGAGCTGTTCGGGGTTGGACGGCAGCGGCGGCAGCTTCAGGCCGGACAGCCGGAAGGCCAGCTGGGGAGCGAACGTGCCCAGCAGCAGCGCCATGAGCGCGACCAGAGCCGCCACCGCGGGGACGGTCGCACCGGGGATGAACATCAGGGCCAGGGCGCCCAGCGCGCACAGGACCTCGGCGGTGAACAGGCCGACGAAGAAGGGCACGGAGCCCGCGACCGCCGCCAGGCCGAGCACGCTGGCCCCTGCGGCGGTCACCGCGCCCGTCAGGACGCGCGCTCCGGTCAGCGCGGTGCCGGCGTCACCGGAGGGCACGGACGCGCCGGCCACCGCCATGTACAGGCTGGCCGCCGCGGCCAGACCGGTGGCGGCGGCCAGGTCGCCCATGGCCCGCGAGGCCGCCCACGCCGACAGCAGCATCAGCAGCGCCGAGCACGCGGCAGACACGGCCGTCAGGAGGCCGGGGCCACCGCTGACCAGGACGGCCAGTCCGGTGAACAGCACCACCAGGCCCAGCGTCTGGAGCAGGACCCGTGTGGCCTCGGGGCGCCACCGGTCGGCGCGCTCGCCCATGCCGGTGGCTACGCCGTCGGTCAGGTCGTCGAAGTGCACCGGCGGCAGCTGGTCGCGCCGTGGCCGCAGGTAGAGGGTCTCTCCGTGGCAGAGTCCCAGGGAGCGGAGGGTCTCGTCCTCCTCCAAGGGCTCGTCGCCCAGTTGCTGGAGGACCCAGCCGTCGTGCTCCAGACCGCTCTCGTCCAGGTCCTCGCCGTTGTCACCCTCGGCGTACAGCACGAGCGTGGGCAGGATCTCGGAGAGGGGGACCTCGGTCGGCGCGGCGATCTCGAAGGAACGCTCGGGAGCGCGGATCAGCAACCGGCACAGGTCCGGGGAGGCGACATCGTTCATCCGGTGGGGGCCCATCATGAGGCGGGGTCGTGACAGGGGTGGAAGTGACGGTAACACTCCGACGACCCATTTTGGAGGTGCGTTGTTTTAAATTTTGGTATCTGTCACTTTAGTTGGCAACGGTAGTGTTCTGGTTTCGGTCCCCGATTCCGGATACTGGTTGCGGTCCCGGTGCCGGAGCGGTGCCGGCCAGTCCCTGTCGCCCCCTGCAAGGTGAGGACCCCGTCCTGTGAGTACCATCCTCGTCCGGCGCCCTCCGCGGCGCCCCGGGCCGGACCTGCCGTCGGGTGAGGTCAGCCTCCAGGAGCCCCCGGAGCTGCCCGAACCGCAGGCGAACGTTTCGGCGGTGTTCATGTACCTGCCGATGGCGATGACGTCGATGGCGATGCTCCTGATGATCATGAGTCCCGGCCGTATGGGGGGCGGCAGCAGCATCATGCCCTACATCGCGGGTGGCATGATGCTCGTGGGAGCCGTCGCGATGCTCGGCGGCCAGTACCTGCGCGGCATGCTGGAGCGCCGCCGCCAGCTCAACGACGACCGCCGCGACTACCTGCGCTACCTCAAGCAGATGCGCACCCGCCTGCGGAGCGTGGTCACCGAGCAGCGGGACGCGATGCTGTGGAGGGCGCCCCACCCCGACGCCCTGTGGTCGATCGTGCGCACCTCCCGGCTGTGGGAGCGCAGGGGGACCGACGACGACTTCGCCGAGGCGCGCATGGCCGTCGGCGAGCAGGCACTGTCCATGACCATCTCCCCGGTCTCCTCCAAACCGGTGGAGGACCTCGAACCCCTCAGCGCCCACGCCCTGCGCCGCTTCATCCGCGCCTACGGCACCGTCGAGGACCAGCCGGTCCAGATCTACCTGCGCGGCTACTCCCGCATCACCATGCGCGGCGACCTGGACACCAGCCGGGGCCTCGTCCGCGCGCTCGTCGGCCAGCTCGCCGTCTTCCACGCCCACGACGAACTGCGCGTGGCCGTGTGCTGCTCGGAGGAGGCGCTGCCGCTGTGGTCGTGGGCCAAGTGGCTGCCCCACAGCCAGCACCCCACCGCCCGCGACGGCGCGGGTCAGGCCCGGCTGCTGTGCACGGACGCGATGGAACTCGAACAGCTAGTCCCCGACCTGGCGGACCGCCCGCGCTTCGACCCCACCGCCGCCCCCAGCCGGGAGGAGCCCTTCACCGTCGTCGTCGTGGACGGCGGACGCGTCCCCCCGGGCTCGCGCATGCTGGGCGGCGGTTACCGCAACGCGGTCGTCGTCGACGTCGCCGACCCGATGCCCCCCGAGGACGACCCCTACACCCTGGCCCTGCGGGTGGAGCCCGAGCGCCTGGTGATGCTCTCCCGCGACCACAGCGGCCGCGACACCGAGGAGGTGCTGGGCAGGCCCGACTCCTTGAGCCTGAACCGCGCCGCGTCCCTGGCCCGCCTGCTCTCGCCCTACCGGATCGGCATGGTCGTCGAGGTCACCGAGCCGCTCACCACAGACTTCGAGCTGACCACCCTCCTCGGCATCCCCGACCTGCACCGGCACGACACCGAGCGCATGTGGAGCGAGCTGCACGAGAAGGACCGGCTGCGCGTGCCGATCGGCATGAACTCCGACGGCGCGCCGCTGGAACTGGACCTCAAGGAGTCCGCGCTGGGCGGCATGGGGCCGCACGGCATGCTCATCGGCGCCACCGGTTCGGGCAAGAGCGAGCTGCTGCGCACCCTGGTGCTCGGCCTGGCCCTGACCCACTCTCCCGAGACCCTCAACTTCGTACTCGTCGACTTCAAGGGCGGCGCGACCTTCATCGGCCTCGACAAGCTCCAGCACACCTCAGCGCTCATCACCAACCTCGCCGACGAGGCCATCCTCGTGGACCGCATGCAGGACGCCCTGCACGGCGAGCTGGTCCGCCGACAGGAGCAGTTGCGCGCCGCGGGCAACTACAGCTCCGCCCTGGAGTACGAGAGGGCGCGCGAGACCAACCCCCACATGGAGCCGATGCCCACGCTGTTCGTGGTCGTCGACGAGTTCAGCGAGCTGCTGGCGGCCCACCGCGACTTCATGGACCTGTTCGTGATGATCGGCCGCCTGGGCCGCAGCCTCGGTGTCCACCTGCTGCTGGCCTCCCAGCGCCTGGACGAGGGCCGCATGCACCAACTGGAGGGCCACCTGTCCTACCGGATCGCGCTGCGCACCTTCTCCGCCATCGAGAGCCGCGGGGTGCTCGGCGTCCCCGACGCCCACCAGCTCCCCTCCGCCCCCGGCAACGGCTACCTCAAGACCGACACCGAGACCCTCACCCGGTTCAAGGCCGCCTACGTCTCCGGTCCCTACCGCGTCAAGCGCCGCGCCGCCCGCAGGAACACGGTCGGCGGCGAGGTGGTGCTCTTCGCCGACACCGCCGTGTCCGCGGCCGTCCCCGAACCCGAAGAGCCCGAGGTCCAGCTGGAGGAGACCAGCGAGTCCCTCCTGGCGACCGCGCTGGCGCGCATGGACGACCTCGGGCCCGCCGCACGCGAGGTCTGGCTGCCTCCCCTCGAGGTGCCGCCGCTCGTGGACGAGCTGCTCGCCATGGTCGGCACCCGGCTTCCCGAGGGCGGTCTGGCCTGGAAGAAGGAGACGACCCTGCGCGTGCCGCTGGGGATCATCGACCGCCCCTTCGAGCACAAGCGCCTGCCCCTGGTCGCCGACCTGTCCGGCGCGGGGGGACACGTCGGCATCGCGGGCGGCCCCCAGAGCGGCAAGAGCACCATGCTGGCCACGCTCCTCCTCACCCTCGCGGTCTGCAACACCCCCGCCCAGGTCCAGTTCTACGGGATCGACTGCGGCGGCGGCGTGCTGACCTCGCTCAAGTCCCTGCCCCACATGGGCAGCGTCGTCACCCGCACCGACGAGCGGCGCATCACCCGCACCATCATGGAGATGAACGAGATCCTCACCAAGCGTGAGGTCTTCTTCGCCGAGAACGGCATCGACTCCATGGGCACCTACCGCAGGCGCCGCGCCGCCGGGGAGTTCGCCGACCAGCCCCACGGTGACGTCTTCCTCGTCATCGACGGCTGGGGCACCATCCGGCAGGACTACGCGGACCTGGTGGGCCCCATCGTCCAGCTCGTGCAGCGCGGTCTCAACTACGGCGTGCACGTCGTGGTCGCCTCCCCGCGCTGGGCCGACTTCCACACCTCGGTCCGCGACCTGATGGGCACCCGCTTCGAACTGCGCATGGGCGACCCCGTCGACTCCATGGTCCACATGCGCGCCGCGCAGACGGTGCCCCGCGTGCCGGGCCGCGGCATCACCGACACCAAGCACCACCTGCTCACCGGACTTCCCCGCGCGGACGGCCACGCCGACTCCGTCACGCTGTCCGAGGGCATGACCGAGCTCGTCGAGCGCGTGCGCGCCGCCTGGGACGGCCCGTCCGCGCCCGCTGTGCGCACACTGCCCCCGATCCTGCACGCCCGTGAGCTGCCCGAGCCCAAGCTCACCAAGGCCAACGGCCTCAAGGTGCCCATGGGTCTGGAGAGCCGCCGGATGCAGCCGTTCTGGCACGACTTCGGTGTCACCCCGCACCTGCTCGTGGTCGGCGACACGGAGACGGGCAAGACCACGCTGGTGCGCCACATCACCAACGCGATCCGCAGCCACTACGGTCCGACCACCGCCAGGGTCGTGCTCGCCGACCAGCGCCGCCAGCTCTACGACGCCGTGCCCAAGGAGATGCAGCTCGGCTACGCGGTGTCGAGTGACAACGTCAAGGAGATGATGGCCGCCGCCGCCCAGGCCATGAAGGCGCGTCTGCCCGGGCCCGACATCACGCCCGACCGCATCCGCAAGCGCGACTGGTGGACCGGTCCCGAGCTGTTCGTCCTCATCGACGACTTCGAGATGGTCTCCGGAAGCGGCCCCAACCCGCTGACCCCGCTGCTGCCGATGCTCAGCCAGGGCGCGGAGATCGGCCTGCACGTGGTGCTCGTGCACGCGGCGGGCGGTTTCGGCCGGGCCTCCGGCGACCCCGTCATCCGGTCGCTCATCGACTCCAACACGCCCAGCATCCTGTTGTCCGCACCGTCGTCGGAGGGCATGCTGTTCGGCAACATCCGGCCGCGGACGATGCCCCCGGGGCGCGCCCTGTGGATCTCGCGCCGCGACCCGGTGGAGGTGCAACTGGCCATCGCCGAGGGCGCCGAGGAGTGATCGGGGCCCGCCCGACCCGCCGGCCACGGGCTGGTTCCGGCGGGGCGGGCGCCCCCTCTCCGCCGTGGGAGGGAGGGCACGGTTCCTGGAGCACAGCCGCGGAGGGGAGTCCGGCGCGCCGGACTCCCCTCCCGCGCGTCAGCGCACCGGCTCCTCGGAGCGCATCGGCACCGGATCGCCCGCTGCGGCGGGGCGCCACCCGCGCGCGCGTCCGAGCTTGATCACCGCCCCGCCCAAGCCGCACAGCACTATGAGCAGCAGTGCGACGGACACGACGGCGACCGTGGACGGCGCGTCCACCGAACCGTAGGTGGAGGGATCGGGTACGAACCCCTCACCCGCCACCCCGGCGGGGTCACCGCCCGGGGCGATGGCCATCGCCGCCAGCGGGTCGAGCCTGCCGTGTCCCGTCAGCGGGTCCGCTCCCCCGAGGGGAGAGGAGTAGGCCGTGGTCGTCAGGCGTTCGCGCACCTGCTCGGCGCTCAGGTCCGGTTCCCGTGCCATCAGCAGCGCCGCGGCCCCTGCCGCGAACGCCGCGGCCACGCCGTCGCCCGCGATGGCCACGTGGCCGCCGCCCGGGCCGGTCCCCACCACCCGGTCGCCCGGCGCGGTCAGGTCCACACGTGCCAGGTCCCCGCTGGGCAGGATCAGCGGCCCCTGGGCCACGGGGAGACCCTCCACGTCGTGCGCGGCCACGCTCAGCACAGACGCGTGCTGGGCGGGCTGGCCGGGCAGCGGTCCCCGTGAGGTGGGGACCGTCGCGGGGGCCACCACGAGCGCATCGGCCTCCTCGGCGGCGGCCACCGCCGACTCCAGGGCTTGCGACCCCTCCCACGTGCCTGTACCCACCAGGACCACCCGGGCCCCGGCCTCCACCGCGGTCCCGATACCGGCGGCGATCTCCTGCGGGGAGACCATGCCTGTCTGGGGACTGCCGGTGGCCACGGCCGTCACCGACGCGCCCGGGGCCACCCCGACCAGGCCGCTGCCCTCCACGGGCCGGGCGGCGAGCACCCCGGCCAGTGACGTGCCGAACCCCAGGCAGTCGGCGGACTGCCCTCCCTCCACGGCCTCGGTCAGCGCGGGGACGCCGCCGTCCACCTCAGGGGCCAGCAGCGCCACGCCCACCCCCTCGCCGGTGCTCAGGTCGTGGGCCCGTGACAGGCCGAGGAAGAGGTGCGTCCAGGGCGTCTGCTCCACGACGTCCCCGCCGGGGGCCGCGCACGGCTGGCTGTCGGCCTTGAAGGGGTGGACCTGCGCGAGCGAGACCGGGTCCTGGGGGGCCTCGGCCGCGGCCGGGGCCGAGGGGAGGGTTGCGAGGAGCCCGAGGGCCAGCGCCGCGGCGGCGGTGCGGCGGCGCCGGGACCGGGCGGTCCCCGGATCGGTGTGTGCGGTCACCTGACGTGTGCTCCAGACTCTCATGGGTGTCCTGGGGGCGCTTCGCGCCCGGTGGGGCGGCCCGGACGGGGCGTGGGGGGAGCGGGACGGGGGACCCGACCCTACGCCAACCCCACGCGGAACACCGGAACGGGAGGCACGCGCCGTCGCGGGGTCCTCTGCGGCGCCGTCCCGCGGTGCCCTTCCGCGCGGGGGGCGGGGCTGTGAACGCCGCCGTTGGCGCGCCGTCCGTGCGGGCGGGGCCCCGGACGGGAGGGCCGACTGCGGTAGCGTACTCGGTTTCCCGTGTACGTTCCATGAGCGTCCGGTGCCCGGTCCGCGTCGTTCCCCTCCGGAGCGCGGGCGCCACGGATCCGGGGACGGCGGCTCCGGGGTCCCCGGCGCGGTGTGCTGCTCCGCGCCGCGGGCGCCGTACGGTGCTTCCGTTCGGTGCTTCCGGCCGGGTGCTGGGGAGCGCCGGTGGGCCGTGCCGCGCCCGCCCCGGCTGTTTTCCACGTCCGCCCCCTCGGTCGCCGCCGCGTCCGCGGGGTAGCCCGTCGCCGCCCCGGTCGGCGGAGTCGGAGGGTCCGTTCGGGGGCGCCTGGGTGTTGCGCCACGGGACGCGGGGGCGTCCTACGGGTTTCCCGAGCCGCCGTTGTCCCCGAGCGCGGGCATCACCAGGAAGTCGGTCACCGAGCCGGGCGGAGGCTGGTCGAAGCCGGACCCGGGATTGAGCAGATCCAGGAAGTCGTCGGGGGAGGGCGTGGAACCGGACGCGTCGGAGGGACCGTTCTCCCTCTCCGCGGAGCCGGAGGAGGCGCGGTCCCGGCCCCGCGACGGTCGGATGCGCGGTTCGTCGAACGCCGATCCGCTGGGCCGCTGTACCGGTGTGCCGGGGAGGTCGTGCGGGGGCGGGCCGTCGTCGCCGTCGTAGACCTCCGTGCCCGGGACCGTGTCCCCGCCCGGTACGGCGCCGGGGCGGACCGGTGTCCCCCCGCGGCTGCGGTTCGCGCCGCCCCGGCGGCCTCCACGCGGGGACCGGTCCTCCTCTCCCCGCCCCTCGCGGCCCCCCTCCCAGGAACCGTCGGCCGAGCGGTCACCCCCACCGGCCCTGTCGCCGTCACCGCTGCCGTCCTGGCCGCCTGCGCCTCCGGAGCGGTCCCCACCGTTCCCCCCTGAGCGGTCCTCGTCATCACCGCCGTCGTCGCCGTCCTCGTCCTCGTGCTCGTCCTTGGCGTCGGCGGGGGCGTCCGCGGACTCCTCCCCAGCGTCATCCTTCTCCTTCTCCTCGTCCCGCGCGTGCTCGGGGTCGTTCGCCGTCTCCCCGCCCCCGGTCCCGGGCTGTTCCCGGGACCGTTCGGACCCGGTGCCCGCGGGTCCCGTCCCGGGCGCCGAGGTCCCCCGGCCCCCGTCGTCGGCCGACGCGGACCCGGCGGCCGCCTCCTGAGCGGAGTGGGATCCCGTGGCGCCCCGCGCGGAGCGGCCGTTCCCGCTGCCCGTGGGACCGTTCAACTCCTGGTCGAAGAACGCGAACAGGTCGGACGCCGGGCCGGGGCCGGTGGGAGCCTGCTCCGCCTGGGGTGCGGTCCCCTCCCGCCGCGAGGTGTCCGCGCGGTCCCACGACGGCGCGCGGGAGCCCTCTTCGCCCTGTCGCGGGGACAGGGGCCGGGACGCGGCGTCGGGGTCCGAAGGGCCCCCTGCCGGGGCGGGGGCGTGCTGGTCCCCGAGGCCGCCCGCCGGCTCCGTGCCGTTCGGGGGCGGTCCATCCCCCTCGGCGGGGAGCTTGCTCGGTGAGCGCGGCCGTTCCAGCCCGAGCCGTGTGTCCTCGGGCGCGTCCGGGGCCGGCGAAGACGGTTCCCGGTCCGGTCGCAGGTCCGTACCGTGGCCGTGTGCCGACCCGCTGCCGGAGGAGAGGCGCCGCCCGTCGAAGGCGGGCACCGCGTCCTCGAACGTTCGGTCCGGCGCGTCGTCCTCGGGCGGTGCGGGCCGCGGCCGCCGGCTCCCGACCTCGTCCGAGCGGTCCCGCTCCTGCGGCGTACCGGGCTCGGTGGAGGGGCGGAGCGGGCCGTCGGCGCCCTCTGCCGGCACGGAGTCCTGATCCGCCTGCGTGGCGAGCCGGTCATTGTCGCGGGGGCCGCCCGGGTCCATCTCGTACCGGAATCCCTCGGGCCGGGGCGGGCCCGCCGCCCGCTCCCGTCCACCGAGTGGTCGCGACAGCCGGTCGCGCTCGTCCCGGCTGAGCGAAGACGCCTCCGGGTAGCGCCTGTCGAGCCAACGGACGCGCGGCACTTCCTCCCCGTCGCCGTCGTCCTGGTCGCTGGCCTCGTACAGGTTCTCCGAATCGTCCGCCACGGGCCCGTCCGTGCGGTCGTCGGCGTGCTCCGGTACCGCAGAGCGCCGTGTCTCGGGCTGGTCTGAGGGGCGCCGTTCGGCCAGGTCGGCGCCGTGCGGGGACAGACCGCTCCCGTTCGCCGACAACAGCGGCCGACCGTTCGAGAGGTCGGGCAAGAGCCGCTCCGGCTCCTCCGCGGACTCCGGCGCCCCGCGGGTCCCGAGCAGACCGTCGGCCCCCGGTCCGTCGACGGGGCCCTCCCCGTCCGGGCGGACCCGTTCCTCCCCGCGCGGCTGTGCCGGGCCCTCCGCCGGCCGGATGCCGAAGTCCGAACTGAGCGTGTCCAGCATGCTGGTCCCGGTGCCGTGCCGTCCGGTGTTCCGGTCCGGCAGCTCGATGGCGGCCGGGTCGGCCGCGGGGTCGTCCGCTGGACCCGGAGCGCCGCGCTGCGGTGGAGGGGGAGGCGGCGGCTCCTCCTGGATGGTGTCGAGGGTCGGCGCGCTCACGGTCCGCGGCCTGGGCGGGGACGAGGGGGCGTTCAGGCCGCCGCGGAGCTCCCGGAGCGCCGCCTCCCAGTCGCGCAGCGCCGCGTTGAAGGCCTCCAGCCGGTCCTCGTAGGTGGACTCCAGATCGGCGTAGCGCTGCTGGATCCGCGGGTCGTCGGGGGAGGCGATCCGGTCGGATGCCGCGGCGTCGAGCGGCAGTCGGGCCTCGAGGTAGGCCTTCTCCGCGTCGCCGAGCGCCTTCTGGAAGCCGGCGAATCGCTCGGTCAGGGGAGCGATCCGGTTGGCGTTGTCGGGGGTGATGAGGCCCAGCCTCACCGCGTCACCGTGGGAGACCCACACCGTCACCTTGGCGGAGGTCTCGCCCCGCTGCCACCGGGCGGGACGGGACGGCGGCGGGGCGGGGGTGCTCCGGTCGCCGAACACGCCGCGCACCTTGGCCGCGGTGTACCTGCCCGCGGCCGCGGTCCTGTCCCCCACGTAGCGCGCCGAGCGCTTGTACCAGGGGCCGCGCAGCTCGGACCTGACGCCGATGCCCCAGGTGGTGTCGATCTCCACCAGGTAGGCGGGGCCGGTGCGGACGCGGTCGGAGTGGGGCGGCTCCTTCGGTTTACTGCCCCGTGCGGTGTCGCCCCCGGACGTGGACGATCCGGTGGCGTTGGCCCCGCCGTAGTGGATGGCCGTCGTCGGCGGTCCCGTTCCGGTGCGTCCCGAGGGGCGTGCGTCGACCCCCATGGTCGCCGTGGACGACTCGTTGTGGAACGGGGAGAACGTCCTGCTCGACTCCGAGGAGTCGGTCAGTCGCACGCTCGGGTTGAAGTCGATGACGCGTGCCGACTCCGGCCGGGGCACGGCGCGTATCCCCCACGTGGTCCGGCCCATCTCGATCAGCTCGGTGCCCGACTCCGCGTTGGCCTGGGGGAAGAGGGCCTTGAGGGCGATCGCGTTGAGGGACTGGTCGATGGCGTTGTTGCGGGAGTTGAGCTTCAGTTTGTCCGCCGCGTACCCGGCCGCCTGTTCGATCGCCCGCGGAGTGTAGCGCCCGTCTCTGACGGAGTCGGCGGGCGGGTTCCAGCCCAGCGACTTGGCCACGACGACGTGCGCGAGGTCGCGGACGTCCCTGCCGTTGTTCTCGACGGCCACGGGCATGACCACGCCGTCCTTGAAGTCTCCCCTGGCCCCGGGGTCCGTGGCCCGCGACCAGTCGCGCATCATGTCGGGCAGCGAGGCGTGGTGGTCGTGGGAGGGGTTCTCCGGCGGGGGCAGGTCACCCGTCCGCTGACCACCGCCCGTCGGCCTCGCACCGGCGGAGGTGCCGCCCGTGGCGCTGGGGGGCGCGGTCCGGCTGTCGGCGGGCCGGGCGGTGCCGCTTCCGCCCGCCGCGTCGCCTTCGTCACCTGTGGTCGCGTCGCCGGTCGTCTCGGTGGTGACGGTCCCGTCGGTGGTGTTCCCCGCTCCCGAGATGTCGAGGTAGGGGGTCGGGTAGAGCGCCTCCACCCGGCCCGAGCCGCCCGTGCCGGTGAAGTTCCGGCGTCCGCCCGCGCCCGGGGTCTCTCCCGTCAGAGTGTTGACCACACCCTGCTTGTCGGAGATGTGCAGGTCGATGGTCAGCCTCGTGTCCGACGACACCCGCGCGTAGGGCGTCTCCATGGTCAGCCCGATGGAGCGCTTGTCCGTGTCCCGGGTGATCAGGCCGTCGCCGTGCGCGTTCATCGCGGAGGCGTCGCCGTACACGCCCATCAGGTAGGGGCTGCTCGACGGGGTCGGGCCCCCGGTCTGGTCGCCCCCCGACCGCGGCAGCTGGGGCAGGAGAGCTCCTTGCGGGCCCGCGGACGCGGAGCTCTCACCGCCCCGCTGGAACCGGTCCCCGTCCTCCCAGTCCTGACGCTGCCGGTACTCCGTCTTGCCGCCCAGGTACGTGACCTCCGTGTCGCCCCTGTCGAGCCGCAGGTTCACGGTGGCGTCCAAGGACAGCGGAGCGGTGGTCGGCGCGTTGAGGTCGCCGATCGAGTGGTCGATGGCGCGGACCTTCACCGTCACCGGCGTTCCGGTGTTGGGGTTGAGCCCGGTGTGGGAGTTGAGGGTGTGCAGGATGGTCTCCCGGCTGTCCTTCGTCAGCTCCCATCCCTGCGAGGCCAGGTCGTCGGTGAGGCTCCGGAGGGCCTCGTCCGGGTTGGCCGGCCGCACCATCTTGCCGGATTCCTCGAAACCCGGGCGCGCCCTCACGGCCGCGGGCCGGTCGGGTTCGGGCTGTGAGACGCGGACCAGTCCGTCGCCGGACTCCTCGACCCTGTCCTGGACCAGGCCCGACTGGTGGGCGTCGCGGATGTGGATCAGCCCGGTGACCAGGTCGCGTACATCGGCCTGCCAGCCCCGGTAGCGCGCTGCCCGGGGGATCGTCGGACCGATGCTCCAGTGCTTGACGAACTCCACCGCCTGCGTCACGCGCCCCGAGGCGGAGAAGGAGTACGACATCGGGATCTTGGGGTGGAACTCGACCGTCTCGGAGAACTTCGACGCGGGCCTGGCGTTGGTGTAGCGGTCGAACAGGCTCTTGCCCGCGGAGGGACCGAGTTGGATCAGGGGAGCGCCGGCGGAGTTGGGCGGCGGCTCGGTGCCGCCGGAGGTCTGGCCGGCCGGTTGGACGGGGTTGGGGTTGTACCGGCCTCCGCCCGTGGCCAGGATGGTCCCGTCGGTCCTCCTGCCCTCCCTGGTGAACACCTCCAGGGTGTTCTTGTCCTTCCAGACGATCGCGCCGTCGGACTGCTCGAAGCGGTCGACCGAGTCGATGTCGAACCGGGTCGCCGTCGTCGCGCGGACGTCGTGCGGGGAGAGCGGGCCGCCGCTCATCTCGGTACGCGTGCGTGCGCCGCCGGAGGACTGCAACGCCGGATTCCCCGCGAGGTTCTCCGGGGACAGGGCGTTCTCGTAGAACTGCCTGCTGCCCTGGCCCCGGACCAGGAAGTGCCGCAGCTTGCGCTCGAACCCGAACCTTCCGGGGGTGCGCTCGACACCGTCGCGCGTCTCCCACTGCGGAACGGAGGAGAAGTTCTCGTAGGAGGCGTCGAGCAGGCTGCCCATCCGGTTGCCGTCGCCGGTGGAGAAGCGGGTGTTGACGTGCTCGACGGTCGGTCCCAGGTCACGGATCAGCTCGGCCCGGCGCTGTCCGGGTGTGCGGACGCCGGGGGTGTTCCCGGTGGTGTCCCGCGGACCGGTCGCCGGCGCGGGGGCCCGCCCGGCGGGAGGCCGCCCGTCCTGTCCCCCGCCGAACCACCTCCTGACCGTCCCGGTCACGTCGCGCCGCTTGCGGACGCCGTCCGGTGTCGGTGCCGTGCCGCCGTCGATCATCTCCTTGGCCCGGTCGACCGGTATCGGTCGGATCCGGGTGGCCCGCGGGGCGCCGCCGTCCCTGCCGCCGCCTTCCCCGTTCGGAACCGCCTTGGGTGTGTCCATCGTGGCCAGCGCCTCGATCGGGGCGTCGAGCAGGTCGTGTCCGCGGTCCCCCAGCGGCCTGTCACCGCCCAGGACCATGCCGATGTCGTCGTTCTCGTAGAGCTTCGCCGAGAACCGGACCGTGGAGTTCCAGACGCTGGAGTCCTCGGCGTACTGGATGATCTCCTCGCTCTGGGTCTTGACGCCCAGGCCCCGGCCGCGGCCCCTGGTGCTGTTCAGCTGGCCGGAGACCGAGAAAACGCCGCCGTCGCTCGGGTTGTCGGCCGCGTCCACGGTGTCGATCCGGCGGACGTAGGCGCCGGTGGTGACCCGGACCGACCTGCGGGTCTGCGAGCCGTCCGCGGTGGTGCGCTCGGACGCGCCCGCGTACTCGCCTCCGGTTCCCCTCGTTGTCTCCCCCGCGTGCCTGAGCGGGGAGAAGTCCGCGGTGACGCGCACCGCGACGAACGGGGGACGCAGCACCTTCTCACCCGGCTTGAGGAGTGCGCTGGGGTCGAACCTTCCGGTGTCGATCAGGTGGATGGGCTGGCCGTGCAGCGTCAGGTCGTCCTCGCCGCTCTTGAACACGGACGCGGAGATGGCGTCCATGACCCTGTGCGTGTTGAAGACCGCGACGTCGTGGTCGCGCCGGAAGGGACGGTGCTCACGCGTGGATCCGGTGAACGGTCCTGTTTCCTCGTGACCGGGCCGCCGGGCGAAGTTCTTCTCGTCGCGTGCCAGCTCGGGCAGGACCAGGCCGGGCCGCTTGTCCGCCAGGCCGGTCAGCACCTCGTGCGCGATCTGCTGGTAGACGGTGCGCTGCCGACCGCCGACGTCGCGGTACTGGCTGCCGTCGGGCCAGGTGAAGTCGCGGGGCACGGAACCGTGGAAGGTGACCGGCCGCTCCTGGGCCAGGTTCGCACGAGGGGGCCGCGGTTCCCCAGACCTCTCGTTCCGGGGGCGCTCTTCCCCCGGCGGCTGGTCTCCGGGCGGCCGTTCCGCGTCGTGTCCGTTCCCCCGTTCCCGGTCCCGTGCCCCGTCCCGCTCGTTCCCGTCCCGCTCGTTTCCGGGCCGTTCCTCCGGAGGCTGTTCGCCCTCGGCCCGTCCCGCCGTCTCCCGCCCGTCGCCGCGCTGCCCGTCCCCGGGCCGCTGGTCGCCTGCGGCGCCGGGGGCCGCCCCGGGGGTGTTGGCCAGCGGCGCCGTCGTGTTCCCCTGGGTCCGGACGGGGGCTGGGGGCCCGGGCACCTTGTCCGAGGGCTCGTCCCCGTTCAGGATGCGGGCCTCCTGGACGGTGAGGATCTCGACCGTTTCGCCCTGGAAGCGGTACACGGTGCCGGGTTCGCCGTCGAAGTGCACGTAGTAGTTGCGCTGGACGTCGTAGGCGGACGACTCGGTCTTGCCGTAGTTCAACCTGTTGGCCGATCCCGACGAGGACCGCGTGCTCTCGTCGACTCCCCGGCCCCGCAGGCCCCCCTCCACGGAGAACGCGTCGGCGCGGACCATGTGTGTGCCGCCCGGTGTCCCCGCGTCGACGCTCACTCCCGCGCCCAGGCTTCCGCCGAGGAAATCGGTGTGGCGGAGAGAGGTCCCGATCGCGCGTTCGGCCTCGTTGCCCTTGATGTACTTCGCGGGCTGGATGGTGTGGGGCCTGGCCTCGTAGGAGGTGGGCACCGACTGGACGCTCACCAGTCGGCGGGTGCCCGAGGGATCGGTGATGGTGAAGACCGCGGGCGCCGAGGTCATCTTCGGCAGGTTGTTGCGGACGGACTTCTCCGAGAAGGTCTCACCGACCTGGTCGCGGAAGGCGTCCAGCTTCTCCTGCCTGCGCTTGTCGACGAACCCCGGTGTCACCGTGTCGACCACCGACCTCCACCGTCCGCGCTGCCGCTCGGGGGACCAGAGGTGGTCGGCTATCCAGTCGGGGAAGGACTTGTCCGAGGATCCGTCGCTCAGGCGGATGTCGCCCACCGACACGGGGTGCCCCTTGTCGGAGTGCGGGCCCGCTGGTCTGGCGTCGTCGTCCCGGCCCCGCTGGTGGACCTCGGTCGCGAAGGGGTCGCGCAGGCGGATCGTCCTCGGACCGGCGTTGGCCACGACCTCGCCCGGAAGGACCAGGAGCACTCCGTTGGGGGACTCGGCCCGCGTGCGCACGGCCCGGTCCGCGGGGTCGGTGCCGTTCGCCGGAGCGTCGCCGTCCACGGGCCCGTCCCCGCGCGCGGGCCCGTCCTCCGTTCGGGGGAGGGGGGTCAGGTCGAAGGACATGGTCAGATCGGAGACGTAGACCGCGGGCTTGCCCTTGATCTCGTAGCTGCTGTAGCCGTCGTGGATGCTCGCCGCTGTCTCAGCGGTCTGCCGTTGGCGCGTTCCACCCGAGAAACTGACGGTGAAGCGGGGACCGATGTCG
The DNA here is from genome assembly GCF_018316795.1 of Nocardiopsis akebiae. Taxonomy (NCBI): domain Bacteria; kingdom Bacillati; phylum Actinomycetota; class Actinomycetes; order Streptosporangiales; family Nocardiopsidaceae; genus Nocardiopsis; species Nocardiopsis akebiae. The sequence continues at coordinate 4,552,962 of NZ_CP074132.1, read as the reverse complement.
GTTCCGCTCACCGTGCCGAGGAGCAGCGGGGAGACCTGGAATCCCAGTCCGACGAACTTGGTGCCGCCGTGGTTGCCGCCGCCCTCGGCCGGATTGGCCTCCCCGGCCTCGTCCACCAGCTTGAGTTCGGTGGAGTTCGACCCCAGCACCGGCCGTGTGGGCGTGTGGTGGAAGCCGTCCTGGGAGGAGTTCAGCCGCAGGTCCGCCCGCCACCTGGAGCCGTCCGCCCCGGTGACCGTCGTGGAGAACCCCTCCGGGCGGAAGAACACGCCCGTCTGCCTGCGCGCCTGTTCGTCGACCCGCTCCCTGACCGCGTCGCGCACGGCGGCGTCGACGTGCCCGGCGTCGTCGGTGAGGGAGTCGTCCACGAACGAACGCAGGTGCTCCGCGTGGACCATGCTGGAGTTGACCAGGCTGGACGTCAGCAGGTAGCCGATGTCGTAGGCGGTGCCCGTCCGGTCCGTCGTGACGGAACCCGGGTAGTGACGGGGCGGGGGTTCCTCCCGCTGCCGCGTGCCGCCGGTGTCGGCGGTGGTGTTCCCGCCGTCGGTGCCGTTCCCGGTGTCGGTGTTGTGCTGCGCGGGCCGCTCGGGCGGGGGAGGCTGCGCTGAGGGAGGTGCGTGCTCAGTGCCGTCGGTGTCGGCGGGTTGTCGAGTCGACGTCTCCCCTCGCGCACCGTCGTCCTCCCTCGGAGCGGGCGCGGGGAGCGGCGGACGCGCCCTCTCCTCACCGTCGCTGCTTCCGGGCCGTGATACCTCCCGCGTGTTCGCGGGCGCCTCGATCCCGGTCGGCACGGGCGTGCGCACCGGCTCCCGCGTCGACTCCTCGGCCGTGACGGGCGGTGGGCTCGGAGGAGTCTCCCGCTCCCGCGGGACACCCTCCGTGTTCCGGGACGGGGCCTCTCCGGGCACCTCGTCCATTCTTGCGGGGGCGCCCTCGCGGGTCTGCCCCCCGTTCCCCTCCCGGCCGTCCTTCTCCTCGGCGGGGTCCTCCCCGTGCACGGACTCGCCGTCGCCCTTGGGTTCTCCGTCATCGTTCCCTGAGCGGTCCTTGCCGCCGTCCGATCCTTCTCTGCTCCCATCGGGACGCTGGCCGTCGCCGGAGCCGTCGGTTCCCTCGTCCGGCCGCCCGTCGTCGCCGGACCGGTCCTCGGCTTCGTCCTGGGAGCGGTCGTCTTCGCGGGAGGCGTCCTCGTCGCGCCCGTCGGACCGTTCGGCGTCGCGCTCGGGAGCGGTGCGTCCGCTGTCCTCGGTGTCCCGGGGCGGTCCGCTCTCGGTCCCGGGACCGGTGTCGTGCTGGTCGCCGGCGCTCTCGGCCGCGGGCTGCGGGGGCGGCGCGCTCTGCGTCCTGGGTCCGGTCTCGTGCTGGTCGTCGCCGGTTTCGGCGACGGGCCGCGGAGACGGCGGGACGTCCTCCGAGGCGGTCCGCTGCTCGGGTGCGGGTGCGGGTGCGGGTGCGGTGTCGGACTGTGGCGTGCTCTCGCCGGTACCGCGCGCACCGTCGCCGTTCGTCCCCTGGGGAGAACGTCCACCGTTGTCCCGCTCCGAGGACGCGGGGCGCTGGCTGTTGTCTGGGGTGGTGTTCTGCGGTGTGTTCGCGGGTGGTGCGGTGGTCTGGCCCGCGGGGGGTGCCACGGCCACGGGGGCGGGGGTGTGCCGCTGCTCTGGAGCGGGGTCGGGGCGGTCGTTCGGGTTGGTGTCGCCGGTGTCCCTGTTGTTGCCGGTGTCGCCGGTGTTGTCCGGGTGGGGTGTGGGCTGCTCGGTGCCGGGGGGCGGGTTCGTCATCGGGTTGTCGGGGACGATGGCGTTGAGGAAGTTCACGGTCAGGGGACCGTCGTTGGCTCCGGGATGGAAGGGACCGCCGCTCGGTGCGGGGTGTGGGGTGTCGGCGGAGTGGAAGGGGTCCTTGCCGGGGTCGGGGTTCTTGAGGGGGTCGGACGCGAGGGTGGGGGCGTCCTCGTCGCGGTGCACGTCGACGTCGTCGTCGAAGGTCCGGTCGCGGTCCTCGGGCCCGCCGGACTCGGTGTCGGTGTCGGTGTCGCCGTAGTCGGAGCCGGTGTCGCTGATCAGGTCGGGGACGTCGTCGACCTCGGGAACACCGTCACGGTTACCGGTCCCCTGCCCGGAGGACTCCGGAGCACCGTCGCCGTCGGGCCGCCTTTCGTCCCAGCGGTCGGGGCCGCCACCGTCGCGTCCGGTCCCCTCGCCCTCACGGTTCGTCCCGCCCGGGTTCTGTGCGCCGGACCCCTCGTCCCACCGGTCGGCCCCGTCTTCGAAGAGGAGCGAGCCGTTCCCGCCAGCCGGGGTTTCGGACCCCCTTCCGGCGTAGGAGCCGCCTTCGGTCGGGGGTGGTGGTACCGACAGGTCGGGTGGGGTCTTGAGCAGGTCCATACCGCGCAGGGCCCCGTCGGTGGCGCCCTGCTGGATACCGGCCTGGGAGGCGCCCGCGGTGGCCGACCACACCGAGGCCTGCCAACCGCGTCCGTCCATGAGGCTGCCCAGCCCCTCGCCCAGGTAGCCCTCCAGGGCTCCGGAGCCGAGGCTGCCCCCGGTCTGCTGGGCGTAGGCGCTGGCGGTGGAGAAGTAGTCGTTGAGGGGTTGGCGCAGGTTGACGGGCACGTCGGACAGGTGGTCGCGCATGTGCGGGGGCAGACGGTCCCCGATGCTCTGGCGCAGGTGCTGGCCCAGGGCGGGGTCGTTCCAGTGCCGGGTCAGGGCGCGGGCGTAGTCGCGGCCCAACTCGCGCGCCGCTTGGTGGCCCAGGTGGTCGCCGAAGTGGCGGGCGAACAGGTCGGCGAACTCCTCGCGGGCGGCGGCGGCCTTGGCGGGGTTGTCGAAGGCGCCCGCGCCGGGGGCGCTGCCGGGGTGGTAGGGGTCAGGAGTTCGTCGTTGTGGCGGCCCAGGATCTGGGCCAGGTCCTTGTTCAGGGTCGGTGGCGCCAGGGGTGTGCTGGTCGGGTCGTTTTGGGTGTGGGGGAGTCCGGGCCCCGGTCGGGGCTGGTGGGCGGGTCGTCCTTGACGGGTCCGGTGGGGGGCGTGTCGGGTCCGCCGCCGGGGGGCGGTCCGGGCGGGTCCTCGGGGCTCGGGCGCAAAGGGGGGCCGGGTGGTGGGGGGCCGCTCTCGCCGGTGGTGCGGGTCAGGGGCGGGGGTCGGGCAGGTCGTCGAGGTTCTTCAGGCCGATGTTGAACAGGTCGGTGAGGTTCTTGGCGAACAGGGTGTCCAGGCCCGCGGAGAGCAGGGCGGAGAGCAGGCCCTCGGCGGCGGCTCCGGTGTGGGCGCTTTGGGTGAGTTTCTTGTCCTGGTGGTGGCGGGTGCCGCGGCCGATCTGGATGCGCTGGATGATGCTGTCCATGCTCGCGAAGATCTGGCTGAGGATCTGGTGGCTGGGCACGGTGAAGGCGAGCCAGGCCAGGATGCGGCGCATGGCCAGGCTGCGGATGGCCTTGAAGACGGGGATCCACTTGAGGGAGGCGCCGAAGGTGAACTTGGCGGTGGCGATGGCCCAGGCGATCTCGACCAGGAGCTGGACGAACTGGCCGATGACCATCATGTGCATGTACTCGACGTTGGCGCGGGCCTTGAAGAGTTCGGTGGACATGACGGTGGAGTTGTTCTGGGCGGAGCCGACGTAGTTGTTGTCGCCCTTGGTGAACTGGTCCAGGGAGCGTTCGTAGTAGTCGGCGGTCTTGCCGTCGAAGTGGCGGCGGGCGTGGGAGCGGCTGAGGGCGAGGAGTTCCTCGAGGTGTTGCAGGCGTTGGGTGAGGGTGCCGTAGACCTCGGAGGCGCGGCCGAGTTCGAAGAGTCCGGCGCGGGGGACCTCGATGCCGGTGAGGACCTTGATCGCGTCGCGTGAGGAGTCGGACATGTTCGGGTCCAACGGCATGCCTACTCTCCCTCTACCCCCTGGTGCCGCTACGCGGCCACGAAGGTAACACCGGAGAATCAGTGCGATCCGGTTTTTCCATTCCCGGTTTGGAACTCGGTTCCGGGGTCGGATCGTCGAATCTGCTGAGGTCATGCGCGCGTTCCGCCGGCTGTGGGAGTTTCCTGAAACGCGTTCCACCCGATCGGGGTGCCGAGTATTTCCGCAACGGTTCCCCTGAAGCCGTCCGGATATTCTTTCTCTGTTCTCCTTGCGCGCCTGCTTCCGGGGTGGAGGCGCAGCCAGGGGCATGGCCGGGTGCCTGGTGGGGGCGGAGTGGGACGCTGTTCGGCCCGTGTCGGCCGACACCGTTCACCGCGTTCGCGCAGGAGTCGTCCCGGGCTCCGGATGAGTGGAGTCGGGCGTGGGGGCGCGTGAGGGCGTGCGAATGCGAGTTGCCCGCGGGGAAGCGGAGGTTCAGCCCCTGTTTATCGGGAATTTGCTGATCCGCTGTGGTTGGTAAAACTCTTTATTGCGATCGGGTGAATTCCAGGAGAACGGTTCGCGGAAATCATGGAAAGGGCCCTCCGCGAGGAGGGCTGCCATCTTTGTGGTATCGCGCGCGAAGGAGAGGGGGAGTCCCTTCGAGCAATCCTCGGAGCCGGCGGGCGCGGTGGTCCGTGCCGGACGCGGGGTCGTTCGGGTGCCGGGTCACGGGTTTTCCGGTGGGTGGCCGGGCCGGGGCGGGCCCGTTTCCGACGCCTTCGGCGAAGGCGCGCGTGCCGGTCCGGCCCCGGCGGTCGTGTCCAGGGCGGACCCGGTCACTCCGGTTCCTCGAAGTAGCGGACGTAGGCGTTGGACTGCGCGGCGCACTCGTGGAATATCCGCTCGCCGGACCAGCCGCGCGTGGCGCGCAGGCGCGGGATCGCTGCTGCCGTCTCGGGGTCGTGGGCGGTGAGGCTGCCGTCGTCGTGCAGTGTCAGGAACGCCCGTGTCCGCTGTGTGCGGCGGTCCTGGGCATAGAGCACACGGGTCATCGGCCGCCTCCCGCGAGAAGGCTGCTGGTCCCCCGCGCGTTACGGGCCAGCATGTCGAAGCGCTGGATCATCTCGTCGAACCAGCCGGACCGTCCCAGGCGGTCGAACTCGCCGGAGAGCCCGGCGAGCCGGGTCCGCAGGAACCGGATGTCGGCCCGGGTCAGCGGGTTGGCGATCCACGTATTGGCCTCGAAGTCGTAGAAGGGCCGCATGCCGTTGGTGTAGGCCAGCCCCTCCAGGTCGGTGGGGTCCTCCGGGGTGTACTCGTACTTGAACCAGGCCTTGCCGTGGTCGATGCCCGCCACGCGTCCCCCGCCCTGGTCCAGCCAGTTGCCCGGGTTGCGGTCGCCGTTGGCGATCAGCAGGTCCAGCAGGCCCAGCACGTGCCCGTCCCACGTGTTCAGGAGCGGGGACTGCGGGTTGTCCAGGTGGGTGAACCCGGACGCGCCGTTCATGAAGTGCATGAACACCTCGGTCTCACCGATGCGCAGGACACCAGGCACGTTGGCGCCGATGGCGCGGCCCACCAGTGAGGCGAGCTGTTCGGCGTCGGCGCGGTCGCGGGCGAAGGTGGCTCCCTCGGTGTCCTTGTAGACCGCCTGCGCCCCGTTCGCGAAGCGCATGAGAGTGGTGCTGCCGTCGGAGCCGTCCTCGACGAGCTCCTCCTGGTGCACCACATCGAATCCGGTGGTCTCGGCGAGGTCCTGGATACCGGCGAAGGTCCCGTTCCACATCATGAGCGTTTCCATCCGCGCGTCCTGGTCACCGCCTCGGTCCTGCGCGGGCTCCTCGGTCGAAGCCGTGGGCCGGTCGTCGTACTCCTCGGTGGAGTAGCCGTACGAACCGGTGGGGTCCTGGGTGTACTGGAGCGGGGTGGGGTACTGGGAGACCTGCGTGCCTTCGGGGTAGGCCGGGCCCGGGGCCGCCTCGTCGTCGTTGGTGTCCGCGTACCGCTCGGAGGGGTCGGCCTGCGTGCGGTGGCCGTGGTGGCGCCGGTGGTGGCCCGCCATGAAGACCTGGGTCTGTGCGTCCTGGGCTGTGCGGTGCCCGAGGTCTTCGAGCCCGTAGCGGTAGGTGAGGTCGGCGATGACGTCCTCGACCGTGGAGGGCCGATCGCCGTTCTTCTTGTCCGCTGAGATGAGCGTGCTCAGGTCGGGCCTGCTCGGAGGGTTGCCGCCCCACGGGTCGCCGGGATCGGCCGACGGCGTCTCCCGTGTGCGCGCCGTCGGAGCAGGGTCGTAGAAGTCGTCGGCGGGGTCGTCGGTCCGGTGCTGGTCGCTCTCCCGGCTCCGGGGCGCCTGCGCCGCGGGCGGCGGGGTGAGCGTAGCGCTGAACAGCTCGACGATGTCGCTGTGGGGCGGTCCCACCGTGGGTGACGGCTCGGGGGTATCGGTGGCGTCGTCCGACGCGGTCTGGGGGGAGGTGGTCCTCTGCCCGCCCGACCGCTCGCCGTGGCCGGTCCGGTCCCGGCCGTCACCGGACCGGCCCTCTCCCACGTCCTGGGAGCGGCCCTCGTCCGGGCCGCCGTCGCGCCGGCCCGGCTGCTGGTCGCCGCCTCGCCCCGCGGAGCCGGACGCGTCCGCTGACGGCTGGTCGTTACCGCGGGGACCGGTGGAAACGCTGGCGGGAGGCTGGCCGTTCTCCCCGTCCGCGGACACGGCGCCCCGCTGCCCCGGGACCTCGGTCAGGGGGTAGGCCACGATATCGGTCAGCGAGCCGGGCAGGGGGCTGTCGTTTCCGAAACCGGCGTCCAGGAGGCCGAAGGAGGCGTCCTGGGATTTGGGGTCGAGGAAGCCCAGGCCCTCGCTGCCGTAGCCGGAGTGTTTGGGGTCCGGGACGTGGTCGTCGCGGTCCCACCGGGGCGCGGACGGGAAGTCGTCGCCGAACGGCGAGCGCCGGGGACCCTGTACCTGTGTGTCGGGGTAGTCGTACAGGGACATGCCGTCGTCGCTGTCGTCCGAGCCGGAGTCCAGGTCCGGAACCGAGTCGGTGTCCGAGTCGGCGTCCGAGCCGGTGTCGCGTGGGGACGGATCGCCGCTGTCGCGGATGTTGCGTCCACCCTGGTCGCCGCCGCGCGAGGAGTGGCCCTCGCCCCCGCCTGTTCCGCGTTTACGTCCGTCCCCCTCGGGGCCGCGCCTGGTGCCGGAGTCGTCCCTGGTATCGGAGCGGCCGTTTCCGCCGCTGTTCCCGGACCGGCCGCCACTGCCGCCCGAACCGTCCTCGTCCTTCTTCCGGTGGTTCTCGGGACCGTTCCCGGAGTCGTCGTCGGAGTCTGATTCGTCGGAGTCGTCCCCGTCCTTGTCCGCGGGGCCGCCCTCGGACGGCGTCCTCCCCGGATCCGCGTTCGCGGCGAGCCTTTCCAACAGCTTCCGTACGTCTCCGACGCGCTCACGGGCTTCGCGGGAGATGAGCTCGGCGTCGTCCCGGGCCTCCTCGGCGGTCTCCGCGGCCTCCGCCGCACGCTCGGCCGCGGCCGCCGCCTTCTGGGAGGCCTGCTGCGAGGCCCGATGCGCGCTGCGGGCGAGGGCCGCGGCTTTGTCGGCGTTCTCCACGATCGTGTTGGTGGTGCCCTGGACCTGCTTGGCGATCTCCCATGCCTCTTTCGCGCGGGCCCTCGCCGCCCCGGCCTCGCGCACGGTGGTGTCCGCTTCGGTGCGCAGGTCCTCCGCCCGCTGGGCCAGCCGAGACGCGTCCTCGGCTGCCCGGGTCGCGCTCTCCGCGGCGTCACGGGCGGTCCGCCGAGCCTCCTGCGCCCTCGCCCGCGCGTCCTCCGCGTCCCGGCGAGCGGCCTCGTTCCGATTCTCCGCCGTCCTCCGGGGGCCGGTGCCGCCCGACTCCGGCTTCCCCGCGGGGGAGGGCCGGGTGGCCTTCGCCGCCGCCCGGGCGGCGAGGTCCGCGGCGGTGCGGGCCGCGCGGGCGTCGGCCGCGGCCCGCGCCGCGTCCCGGACGGCGTCGGCGGCGCGGTCGCCCACCTCGGCGGCTCTGCCCGCCGCCGCCTCCGCGGCGGTGCGGGCGGCCTTGGCCGCGTCGTAGGCCCGCCGTGCCGCCGCACCGGCGTCCTGGGCGTTCTGGACGGCCTGATCCGCTTTGTCCCTGTGGCCGGACGCGTTGGCGCTGAACTCCTCGGCCCATGTCCGCAGGGCCTCGGCGACCGTGGCCGCCCGGTCGGCCTTCTCCCGCGCGGTGTCGGCTTCCGCTTCCGCCTTCTCGGCCTCCGTCGCGGCCGAGTCCGCCTCCTCCCGCGCGCTGTCGGCGCGATCGGCGATTCCCTGCAGGTCGGGGATCAGGCTGTCGGCCTCGTCGCGCGCCCTCTGCACGGCCCGGTCGCTCACGGCGGTCTCGAGTGCCCGGTACCGCGGCAGGGTCCGGTCGAACTCGTCCCTGAGCCCGTCGACGGTGCCCTCGTGCTCGCCCGCGGTGTCCTGGGCTTCGGTCGCGGAGGTGTTCGCGCGCTCCACGTCGGAGACGGCCTCGCCGACGCGTTCGGTGAAGGCTTCTCGATCGGGTTCGGGCATCCGTGTGAGGGCGTCGTCGCGGAAGGCGTTGAATTCATCGCGAACGGTGGTGGAGTCGCCGTACGCCGTGTCCGCGGCCTCACGCGCGTCACGTTTCCGCCGTACCGCCGAGGGGGCTTCACCGGCACCGCTTCCGGCGTCGGGTGCTCCGTCGCCGGAGCCCGTGAGGAGACGGTCGCCCTCCCGGAGGTCGGCGTTGCCACGGTCCAGGGTGGCCGAGAGGGCGTTCGCGTCATCGTGTGCCCGACGGGCCTCCCGGGCAGCGGTGGCTGCGGTGTCGGAGGCGCGCTCGGCTCGCGCGTCCACGGTGTCCGTGTTCCGCTCCCGGCCGCTCCGGGGGCCGTCGGAGCCCTCCGGGTCCCGCGTGCCGGAATCCCCGGCCGGGGCGGCGTGCTCCGGCGCACGCAGGTTCAGCTCCGACAGGAAGCGGTCGACCAGGTCCTGGCGCGGTCCCGCGGGCGCGGGCTCCGGGGCCGGCGGGGTGACGGTGAGGGTCGGCGGGGAGCCTCCGGCGGCCGTGGCGGCCGTGTTCCCGGTGCCGGTGTTCCCAGCGGTCGTGTCGCCCGTGTCCCCGGTGGCCGGCGCACGGGTCGTCGTCCCCCCGTCGCCGCTCGCCGTGTGCACGGGCGGAACCGTGCCGCCCTCCCTTTCCCGCCCGGTGCCCCCCAGCGTGGAACGCGTGTCGTTCAAGGTCTCGACCAGGGCGTCGATCTGGTCGTTGAAGTCGGACAGCGCCTCTCTGTACTTCTCCTCCTGCGCGTTGTAGGCGCTCTCGGCGCTCCGGTCGCGCGGGGCGGCCGCGTACCCCCGGGCCAGGTCCTCCAGCGGGGCCCGGGTGTCGGCGTACGCGGCCTCCGCCTCGCTGAACTCCTGCCGCGCCTTGTTGACCCGGTCCATTACGGGGGCCAGGTCCTTCGCCTGGTCCGGCGTGAGGAAGCCCATCGCGACCGCGTCGGCCTCCGAGAACCAGCCCGCCATCCTGACCGTGACGTCGTCCATGTTCCAACGGGTGGGCCGGGAGTAGAACGAGCTCCGCGAAAGACCGGGATCGTTCGAGTGGAAAGCGGCGGGCGCCTTGAGCTTGCTCCCCGCGGCGAACGCCCAGGTGGCGTCGTACTCCACGAAGTAGACCGTCCCCTGGCGGAGCTGGTCGGACTCCTGATAGCCCTTGACGGTCTGGTTGGAGCCCCTCTCGTTCCCGTGGGACGAGCTGGTGTTCACCGCCGCCGAACCGGTGTGGATGCCCTCGTGGTTGTCGTAGGGGAGGCCGCCGGTGGTCAGCCCGGACGGGCGGAACTCTCCGCCGCGGCCCTGGCCCCCGCCCTGGGAGTCGCCGAAGCTGTGCGTACGGGGCTGGACACGGGAGTCGCTGAGCTGGCTTCCCGGCAGCGCGTCCAGGATCCTCGCGCCCTGGCTGCTCGGCACGACCTTGGCGCCCCAGCCGGTGCGGCTGATGTCCGTGAACCGCACACCGTCGGAGTTGCGTGAGGCCGAGGGGTACACGCCCTTGATGGCCTTGTCGGTGAGGCTGTGGTCGATCTGGTTGTACACCGGGTCCTGGCCGTAGGCGTCGGCGAGGTAGGCGCGCGCCGCGTTCGCCGTGGCGCGGGTCGGCTGCCCCCCTTCGGGGGTCTCCGCGGGTGGCTGCCAGCCGAGGGACCGGGCGATGACGACGTTTGCCTTGTCGCGCAGCGCCTGTCCGCCGTCCTCCACCATGACCGGCTTGGTGACGGCTGTGTCGTTGCCGGGCCGGGGGCCGGCGTCGTCCGACCAGTTGCGCAACGCGTCGGACACGGACGCGTAGACGGGCGCGCCGGGCCGCCGCGTCGTGCCGCCGTCCTCCGTGTCGGCGCGCTCGTCCCCGGCCGGGTCGGTCGCCGTCCGCTCACCGGTGCCGTCCCCGCCCTCCGCCTCCGGGAGGGTGCTCCGGTCGGCTGGAGCGTCCCGCGTGGGGCCGGTGCCGTCCTCGGGTGAGGCGGGGGGAGGCGTCGGCGCTTCGGCGCCGTTGTCCCGCGTGTCCTCTCCCGTGGTGGTGGTCTCCGGGGGGTCGAAGGTCATGTAAGCGAACGGGTACAGCGTCTCCACCCGCCCGCTGTCAGCGGCGCCCGTGTACGTCGACCGCGCGGGGTTGCCGTTCTCCCCGCCCTTGGGCTTGCCGAGTTCCAGTGTGAGGGTCAGCCTCGTGTCCGCGCCGACCTTGGCGTACGGGGTGTTCAGGTGGAGTTCGACGGTGCGGGCGTCGTCCTGGGCCACTCCGGACGAGCGGCCGTCGTTGCCGGATGAGGACACCGCTCCGGCGGGGGCGCCGAACAGCGGACGGGCCTCCGGCTGCCCGTCCGCCCCCTGGCCGTCCTGGGGGTAGGGGAGGGGCTGCAGCAGCGTGCCGTCCGCGCCCACGGTCGTGCCGGTCCCCCTGCTCCTCGAGCTCGCGTCGGTCGACTTCCACGTGTGCGACTCGATGTAGTAGCCGGACTGGCCGACGTATGAGACGTCGGTGCGGTTCGGGTCCCTGGTCAGGTTCACGTAGACCTTCGCGGGGGTGGCCCAGCGCATGCTGTGCGGCCCCGAGTCCGGGGAGGGCTCGGGCCCCATCGCGCGGACCTTGACCGGTACCGGGACGGTGGGGTCCGGGTTCTGGCCCAGGTGCGTGGTCAGTTTCTGGAGCAGGGCCTCCCGGCCGCCGCCCGTCAGTTCCAGTCCGTTCCGGGCGAGGTCGTTCACGAGCTCCTGGATGGCGGCCTCGGGGTCGGCGGGCTGGATCTGCCTGCCGTTGTCCTCGAACCCGGGGCGCACCCGAGCGGTATCGGGCGTCTTCGGGTTGGGCTGCGGGGACAGGTCCACCCCCGTCCCGCTCTCGTTGGGGGTCGCCCGGTCCATCACCAGCCCCTCCTGCTGGGCGTCGCGGGAGTGCACGTAGCCCGCGAGCAGGTTCTGGACGGGGGCCGTCCACCCGTGGAACAGGGTCTTCCAGTTCAGGGGCGGGCCGACGCTCCAGTTCTTCGTGAACTCGATCGCCTGGGTCAGGCGACCGGAGGCGCGGAAGGCGTACGCCTTGGTGTTGTCCGGGATGAACAGCACCGACGACGTGAACGAGGAGGCCTGGGTCTGCGATCTGCCGCGTGAGAAGAACGTCCGGTAGACGGAGGGCCCCAGCAGCGGGATCGGCCTGACGGCCTCGCTGGGCAGGGAGCCGTCCGAGGGGTACGGGTTGGGGTTGCGGCCCCCGCTCCCCCCGAACTTGGGACCCAGGCTTCCGCTCAGGGAGGAGTTGGTGGACAGTGTCACCTCGCTGCCGCCGTTCCACCGCATCTGGGCGTCGATGGGGCGGAAGTCGGTGAGGGCGTCGATGTCGACCTTGGTGGCGATGGTGGCGCGGACGTCGTGGGGTGACCAGAATCCGCCGCTCATCTCCTGGCGGATGCGGGAGCCCGAAGGCGTGGTCGCGCTCTTGCTCGTGGCGAGTTCCTCCGCCGACAGGTGGTTCTCGAACTGCCGACCGCCCCCGGAGGACTGGGAGAGGAAGGACTCGAGCTTGCGCCGGTAACCGTCGTGGAGTCCGCTGCGTGTGTCGGAGAAGGTCCGGTACGTCTCCTCCAGCAGCCCGCGCATGCCCCGGCTCCCGGCGTCGAAGTGGGTGTTCACGCGCTCGAAGGTGCCGCCTATGCGGCGGATCGCCTGGGCGCGGGTCTGGTCCAGGGTCGGCGGTCCCTGCTGGGGGCGGTCGGAGGGGGCGTCGTCGCCGTTCCTGTCGTCTCCTGGAGGAGTGCTGTCCGGCGTCGTCCCGGTGGTGGTGTCCGTGGTGCCTGGGGGAGGCGGTGGGGTGAGGGTGGTCGGCTGGTCGGTGCCGGTGGTGTTCGCGGTGGTGTTCTGGGGAAGGGGGACGACCTCGGTGCCCCCGCCGAACAGCCGTCCCCAGGTCTGCACGGCCCCGTCCCGGATCACGGTCCACCGGCCTCCACGGTCGTCGCCCGCCGTGTCGCCCGTGGTCGTTCGCGGAACGAAGTTCCGGATGATCATGTCCCGTGCCTGCTCGGGTGTGAGCGGTTCCCGGCCGAGCGTCGTGGCGGGCGCGGTGTCCTCGGCGGTGTCCGTCCGCGCGGAGTCCCCTTCCCGCGTGGCGGGGGTGTCGGTGGCCTCGGGGGTGTCGCGGGTCTCCCGTCCGTCGGAGGAGGTGACGGTCTCGCCGTCGCGGGTCGTCTCCGTCGGGTCGGACACGGTGTTCGGGGCGTCGGAGGCCGTCGGCGGCATCTTGGGCGTGAGGAGGAAGGCCTGGGCCTCCATCCCGTCCCCCAGGAGCGGGGTGCCGCGTTCGCGCTGGGACTGGTCGCCGCGCGCCATGCCGATGTCGTCGTGCTCGAACAGCCGTGCCGTGAATCGGGTGTTGGACGTCCACACGTCGGAGTCCACGTTGAACAGCACCGTCTCCTCGGAGCTGTGCGCGAGGCCCTGGCTGGAGCCCTTGCCCGTGTTCAGGGACGCGTTCAACGAGGCCGAGGGGTTTCCCAGGACCCGGGGGACGCCGCGTGCGTCGCCGCCCTCGTCGGTGCGCACGCTGGCGCCCGCGGTGATGCTGAGCGTGTGGCTGACGCCCGACCCCTTCGTGGTGGTGATCCCGGCCGAGCCCGCGAACCGGGCGCCCCCGCTGGCGGTCGTGTCCTCCCGGTGGACCAGGCGGTCGAAGTCGCCGTATACGCGCACGGTCACGGTCCCGGGTCGGCCGCCCCTGTCCTTGCGGATCATCTTCGGGTCGATGACGGCGGATTCCTTGAGACGGACCGGAACACCGTCGCCGGGCAGGTCGGAGGCACCGCTCCTGAGCCCGGACTCGGAGAGCGCGTTGAGGACCTTCAGGGTGTTCTCCCGCGCCGTGTCCGCGTTGCGGCGCAGGCCCCAGCGTTCGCGGAAGCTGCGGACCGCGTCCGTGTCCATGTGGCTGGGGCGGACGGCGTAGTCCTTGTTGGTCCGGGCCAGGTCCGGGATGACCATTCCGGGGCGCTTCTCGGCGATGGCGCTGAGCACGCGGTACGCCAGGTCGTCGTAGAAGGAGCGCTTCGGTGAGGAAGGAGACTGGCTGTCCCCGGTGGTGTCCGTCCCCTCGCCGTTGTCCTCGGGAGGGGGCGGGGGGAGGTGGTCGAACCCGCGTACGGTGGCCCCGCTGAGGTCGGTGGGGCGGTCCACCGCGAGGTTCGGGAAAGGGGGCCGGGGCGGTGCGGTCGACCCACCGTCCGGGTCCGGTGCCTTGGACGGTTCGCCGTTGAGCTGGCGGGCGTCCTCGATCGTGAGCAGCTCGACGGAGTTCCCCTCGAAGCGGTGTGCCCGCGGTTCGCCCTGGAAGCGGACGTAGTAGTCGCGCTTGACGTCGTAGGCCGCGTGGCCGGAGGGGGCGTGCACGACATGGCTGTTCGTCCCCGAGGTGTTGAGGGCGGTCCCCGTGCTCTTCTCGAACTTCGCCGAGTACTCCACGAAGGGCAGGTCCAGCCGGACGCTCTTGCCGTTGGGCAGTTCGAGCCAGATGCCGAAGCCGCCGCCGACCGAACCGGACGCCATCGCGGAGTGGTTCACGCTGGAGGAGTCGCCCTTGACCGCGGTGTTGCTGTGCAGGAAGTCGACCAGGTCGGGGGCGAAGTCCTTGCGGTTGTACTCGGTCGACACCGACCACATCCGCATGATGCGGGGACGGGTGTCGGGGAACACGATCCGGATGTGCGCGGAACCGTTGGACATCTGCGGCAGGTACTGCTGGACCCGGTCGTTGTCGAAGGTGCGCTCGATCCGGTCGCGGTACTCGTTGTCGCGCCGCTCCTTCCTGGAGGGGGTGTGGTCCCCTCCCCGGCTCCCCTCGGGGCGGGGGCCCAGGAGGTGGTCGGCGAGCCAGGTCCCCAGAGTGCCCTTCCCCGGTCGGCCGCCGCCCGTCGTCGCGCCGGTGCCGTCTTCGCGGTCGCCTTCGCGGCGACGGCCGGTCCCGCCGTCGCCGGACGTGGTGTCCCCGCCGGTTCCGCTGTCGGATGTCGCGGGGACCGGGGAGAAACGGGTGATCTCGAGCGGGTGGCTGGCTCCCACGAACGGCCGGTTGACCGGCTCGCGGTTCCCGTTCGCGTCCACCGGCCCGTTGTCGGGCACGATGCGCTGAGGGGCGTCTGGGGAGGAGACCGCCTCGCCCGGCAGGTTCATGGCCAGTCCGTTGTACGCGGTCCCCTCCCGGACGTGCGGCGAGGTGAGGCCGGGGCCGTTGACGGACATCCTCATGCCCAGGTCACCGACGTAGATGCTCGGGGCTCCGAGCAGCTCGATGCCGCTGGCGGCGTTGGCGCTGTTCGAGGCCGATCCGCCGGTGCCCCGAACCCTCATGCCGCCCCGCCCGCCCACGGCCCCGATCGGTCCGGCGTCGTTGCCGTCGATGCCCGTCACGTAGAAGGGGCTGAACGTGAACTTGCCGCCGACGGTCTTGCCCGCGCCGCGTGACCCGCCGTCGCTGGAATCCACCCCGGGGCCGTTGTCGTGGAGCCTCAGGAACCTGGAGTCCCCGCCGCCGCCCGGGACCTCGGTGTCGACGTGGTAGAAGTCGTCGCCGAGGGAGCGCAGATCGATGTCGGCGCTCCACGTCTGCCCGTCGTGCGTGGTGCTGACGGTGTGTCCGTCCTCGCGGAGGAAGGGGCGCGGCCCCTCCCTCGTGAGGATGTCCACCACGCGGTCGACGATCCCCTGCCGTGCGGGGTCGGGCATCCCCGGAGTGTCGGCCAGGACGTCGTCGACGAACCCCGGCAGGTGCTCGGCGAAGAGCATGTGCGGCCCGACGAGGGTCGACGTGGTCAGGTAGCCGAGGTCGTAGCTCTGACCGCTCCGGTCCGGCACGAAGCCGCCGTCGTAGGTGAGGGACGGCGGGGGCGTGCCCTCCGGCGGCGCTTCCTCCGGCGGAGTCCCCTCCGGGCGAAGGGGCGGGTCGGTGTCGAGGGGTTCGAGCCGGATGTCCCTGCTGGTACCACCCAGGGGGACGGGGCCGGTGTCGCCGCTCGGGCCCGCGGGACTCTCCAGGACGGTCATGACGGTGACCGGTTGGTCGGTGCGCAGCAGGTCGGCCTGCATCCGGGCGAGGCCGTCGTAGTTGCGGTAGGCCTCGTTGGCCTCGCGCTGTGCCTCGTGGGCACGGGCGCGCAGGTCGGCGGCGTCGGGGCGGCCCTGGCTCTCGGCCTCCCTGGTCTGGTCGACCAGGTCCTGGGCGCGTTGGTAGCCGCTGATCGCGTCCTTGATGCTGGCGGAGGCCATCTCCCCGAGCCGTGTGGCGGTGGTGATCCTGTCCGAGGCGGCCTGGGGGGAGGGAACCTCCTGGCGGCCGGGGGCCGACGGCGGGGGTTGGGGAGCGTCCACCGGCTCCGGTCGCCGTTCGGAGCTGTGTGCGGTGTCGGACTCCTTTCGCTGCCCGTCGGTCGAGCCGCCGGTGTCGTCCTGTCCGGTGGTGTCGCCGGTGGTCTCGGTCTGCGGCGCGGGAGTCGGGCTCTCGGTGGTGGGGCGCGCGTCGTCACCGGTCGTCTCACCCGCGGCCGTGTCCGGAGCGGCGGTCTCGTCGGCGCGCTGGGACGGGCGTCCGCCGCTGCCGTCCTCGCCGGTACCGCGCGCACCGTCGCCGTTCGTCCCCTGGGGGGAGGAGTCCGGCGCGCGGTTGTCGCTGGTGCGCTGGGGCGCGCGTCCGCCGCTGTCTGGGGTGGTGTTCTGCGGTGTGTTCGCGGGTGGTGCGGTGGTCTGGCCCGCGGGGGGTGCCACGGCCGCGGGGGCGGGGGTGTGCCGCTGCTCTGGAGCGGGGTCGGGGCGGTCGTTCGGGTTGGTGTCGCCGGTGTCCCTGTTGTCGCCGGTGTTTTCCGGGTGGGGTGTGGGCTGCTCGGTGCCGGGGGGCGGGTCCGTCATCGGGTTGTCGGGGACGATGGCGTTGAGGAAGTTCACGGTCAGGGGACCGTCGTTGGCTCCGGGATGGAAGGGACCGCCGCTCGGTGCGGGGTGTGGGGTGTCGGCGGCGTGGAAGGGGTCCTTGCCGGGGTCGGGGGTCTTGAGGGGGTCGGGCGCCAGGGTGGGGGCGTCCTCGTCCCGGTGCACGCCGACGCCGTCGTCGAAGGTCCGGTCGCGGTGCTCGGGCCCGCCGGACTCGCTGTCGGTGTCGGTGTCGCCGTAGTCGGAGCCGGTGTCGCTGACCAGGTCGGGGACGTCGTCGACCTCGGGAACACCGTCACGGTTACCGGTCCCCTGCCCGGAGGACTCCGGAGCACCGTCGCGGTCTCGCTCCAAGACCGAGCCGTTGCCGTGCGAGGGCGACCCGTCGTCCCGCGGGGACGGCACGGGAACCCCGTCGCGGTCCTCTTGCCGGTGGGAGCGGTCACCGCCGCGCTCGGGGGCACGGTCACCGTCCTGGTCGGGACCGCCGTCTCCCTGCGCCCAGGGGTTGGTGCCGCCGGGGCCGACGCGGTTACCGCTCTGGCCGCTGATGTCCTCACTCGTGGTTTCGGTCGGGGGTGGTGGTACCGACAGGTCGGGTGGGGTCTTGAGCAGGTCCATACCGCGCAGGGCCCCGTCGGTGGCGCCCTGCTGGATACCGGCCTGGGAGGCGCCCGCGGTGGCCGACCACACCGAGGCCTGCCAACCGCGTCCGTCCATGAGGCTGCCCAGCCCCTCGCCCAGGTAGCCCTCCAGGGCTCCGGAGCCGAGGCTGCCCCCGGTCTGCTGGGCGTAGGCGCTGGCGGTGGAGAAGTAGTCGTTGAGGGGTTGGCGCAGGTTGACGGGCACGTCGGACAGGTGGTCGCGCATGTGCGGGGGCAGACGGTCCCCGATGCTCTGGCGCAGGTGCTGGCCCAGGGCGGGGTCGTTCCAGTGCCGGGTCAGGGCGCGGGCGTAGTCGCGGCCCAACTCGCGCGCCGCTTGGTGGCCCAGGTGGTCGCCGAAGTGGCGGGCGAACAGGTCGGCGAACTCCTCGCGGGCGGCGGCGGCCTTGGCGGGGTTGTCGAAGGCGCCCGCGCCGGGGGCGCTGCCGGGGTGGTAGGGGTCAGGAGTTCGTCGTTGTGGCGGCCCAGGATCTGGGCCAGGTCCTTGTTCAGGGTCGGTGGCGCCAGGGGTGTGCTGGTCGGGTCGTTTTTGGGTGTGGGGGAGTCCGGGCCCCGGTCGGGGCTGGTGGGCGGGTCGTCCTTGACGGGTCCGGTGGGGGGCGCGTCGGGTCCGCCGCCGGGGGGCGGCGTGTCGGTGTCGCGGCCGGGTCCGTTGGTGGGCGGGTCGTCCTTGACGGGTCCGGTGGGGGGCGTGTCGGGTCCGCCGCCGGGGGGCGGTCCGGGCGGGTCCTCGGGGCTCGGGCGCAAAGGGGGGCCGGGTGGTGGGGGGCCGCTCTCGCCGGTGGTGCGGGTCAGGGGCGGGGGGTCGGGCAGGTCGTCGAGGTTCTTCAGGCCGATGTTGAACAGGTCGGTGAGGTTCTTGGCGAACAGGGTGTCCAGGCCCGCGGAGAGCAGGGCGGAGAGCAGGCCCTCGGCGGCGGCTCCGGTGTGGGCGCTTTGGGTGAGTTTCTTGTCCTGGTGGTGGCGGGTGCCGCGGCCGATCTGGATGCGCTGGATGATGCTGTCCATGCTCGCGAAGATCTGGCTGAGGATCTGGTGGCTGGGCACGGTGAAGGCGAGCCAGGCCAGGATGCGGCGCATGGCCAGGCTGCGGATGGCCTTGAAGACGGGGATCCACTTGAGGGAGGCGCCGAAGGTGAACTTGGCGGTGGCGATGGCCCAGGCGATCTCGACCAGGAGTTGGACGAACTGGCCGATGACCATCATGTGCATGTACTCGACGTTGGCGCGGGCCTTGAAGAGTTCGGTGGACATGACGGTGGAGTTGTTCTGGGCGGAGCCGACGTAGTTGTTGTCGCCCTTGGTGAACTGGTCCAGGGAGCGTTCGTAGTAGTCGGCGGTCTTGCCGTCGAAGTGGCGGCGGGCGTGGGAGCGGCTGAGGGCGAGGAGTTCCTCGAGGTGTTGCAGGCGTTGGGTGAGGGTGCCGTAGACCTCGGAGGCGCGGCCGAGTTCGAAGAGTCCGGCGCGGGGGACCTCGATGCCGGTGAGGACCTTGATCGCGTCGCGTGAGGAGTCGGACATGTTCGGGTCCAACGGCATGCCTACTCTCCCCTCCCGCTCGCTTCCCGGCGAGAGAATTGAAGGTAGCACCAGTACGCTTGAATGTGGAAGTAGTTGTTCTTCTGTTTCCGTTCTCGTCCGTATACGTTGCGTTGCCCGCCCGGCGGTTGTGGTAGATGTGCCTGCGGACGTCCTCCGCCCCGGATCCGGGGTCGGCTCGCCCCCTCGACGGAGCCGCCTCGCAGGTCGGCGGTGCTCCCCGAGGCTGCCGCGCGGGCTTATGTTGTCATTTCGCAACGATTTCCCCCGAACAGTGGGGGTATTCGCATACCGTTCCCTCTTGGCCGGGATCTTTGCTCCGCCGGGAAACAGAGGGCCCGATCGGATTCGCTCGGCGGGCGGAGAGAACGGCTTCCTCGGTCAAGGGGTTGACCATCGACGGATCGGAGGACCTTGTGAGTGGTCTCAGCGGTTGTGTTACGACTGTCGGTCATCCGGCGCGAGCGAACGCCACGACGACACCGTCCGGAACGGGGCGGCTCTCGGCCGCCGAGGGCAGGATCGCCAGGGCCGCGTTGTCGGAACTGCCGTACGATGGGGTGATCATGCTCGACGCCGGGTTGATGGCCGAGCGGATCGCGTGGCTGCTTCCCGTCGGCTGCGGGCTGAACGTCCTGACGAACTCGGTCCCCGTAGCGCTGGGACTGGCGTCGCGTCGCGACATCTCCGTGCACCTGCTGGGGGGACGTGTGAGCGCGGCGGCCGGCACCACGCTCTCCTCCGCGCGCCTGCTGGAGCAGCTCCACGTCGACGTGGCCTTCGTGGTCGCCGACGGTGTGTCCCCCGAGCGAGGCCTGACCTGTGCCGACCCCGCGGAGGTGACGACCAGGCAGGCCGTGGTGCGGGCCTCGTCCAGGGTCGTGCTGCTGGCGGACCACACCAGGATCGGCGGCGACCGCATCGCCCGCTTCGCGCGGCTGCGCGAGATGGACTGCCTCATCACCGACACCGGCACCGCTCCCGAGGACGTCCGCAGGCTGCGCGGACGCGGCCCGCGCGTGCTCGTGGTCTGAGTCCTCTTCGCCTGTCGGCGCGTCCGAAACGCAGACGGGTGTGTCGCGCTCCACACCCCGGGGCTCTTCCGCCCCGCCTCCGTCCCGTTCCGCGGCCCGGAGGCGGGGAAAGAGTCCTGACTGTTATGTCGTTCAGATGTTGTTTCGCGTGTGTTTGTCGGAGAGAAGTAGGTGTGTGGTCTTCCCGGGCTGACTCGAGGCCGGGATGTACGTAGGCTCGACCCGCTGACAGTCACAGAAGGGGCACGGGGGTTGTTACGGCAGGCGACTTCTCTATAAGCTCACGCAAGGACAGATAAAACCCAACCAATACCACGTGGTTTCGGTCAGTCCTCGGGCTCCGCCCCGCGCGACTCGGGTCACGCCAGCCCGCGGCGGACCGCAACCCGGGCGGAGGATCCCCTCCTCGGCCCGTTCCGCTCGACGGCCTCCGCGTCCGGTCCCGTGACCTCCCGGCGCAGGAGACCGTCCCCGCCCCTCGTCGGAAGGGAAAGGGCCCGTTCACCGGGTCGGTTCCGCCATGCTGCACCACCCCTCCCCTTCCAAGGCAGTGGAGAACGCACCGATGACGACAGCCGCGAGAAGAACCGGTGCCGTCCCGCGCGCGGCGGCGGTCGCGGTATGCTGCGCAGTCCTCGCCCTGGCCGCGGGCTGCGCGTCCTCCGATGACTCTGCTTCAGGGGCGGAGGCCGCACCGAGCACCCCGGCCGCCCCGTCCGGTGAGGAGGAGGCCGCGGCGCTCGCCGCCTACACCGGCATGTGGGACACGGTCGTGGCCGCCTCCCACGAGGGCGGCGAAGTTCCCCCCGAACTCCAGGACTACGCCGTGGGCGGCGCCTACGCCCTCATGAGCGCTGCCCTGGAGGGCGCCCGCACCTCCGGCGCGCAGGTCACCGGCGAACCCGCCCTCGACCCCGTCGCCGCGGTCGAGGGGCCCGACAACGCGACGGTCGAGGACTGCCTCGACGACTCCGCGTGGAACCTCGGCGTGGGCGGCTCCTCCGGGCAGGGTCCGCGCCTCGTCGAGGCCACACTCGTTCACGACGGACTCGCCTGGCGCGTGTCCGACCTCAGGATCTGGGAAGCGGGATCATGCTGAGACTCGTACGACCCGCGGCCACGGCCGCGGTACTGACCCTGCTGGCGGCCGGAGCCGTCGCCACTCCGGCGCAGGCCGACGAGGGCTCCTTCCTCGGCCAGGTCGAGTGCGGCAGCTCGGGCGGCCTGGGCTGCTCGATCCTGCTGCGCTGGTGGCAGACCCACGCCGGTCAGCAGGGCTCCGGCGGCTCCGGAGGCTCCGGCGACCCGGGCGCCCCGGCAGCCCCCTCCGACGGCGTCGACTGGAACGCCATCGACTGGGACGCGATCGACTGGTCCCAGGTGGACTGGGACGCCATCGACTGGGACGCCATCGACTACAGCGGAGAGGGGGAGACCCCCACCGACCCGGTCACCCTCATCCAGGAGTCCATGGCCGACTTCGAGCTGCCCCCGCCCCGGATCGAGACCTCCCCGGGCAGCGGCTCCCTGGTCCTGGTCAACACCCCCGTGTGGCTGTGGGTGGAGTCCCAGGACTGGGAGGCCGCCGAGGCCTCCGCCGAGGTCCAGGACTGGTCCCTCACGGTCACCGCCACGCCCACGTCCACCGTCTGGAACCTGGGCGACGGCACGCAGATCCGCTGCGAGGGCCCCGGAACCCCCTTCGACCCGGCCGTGCACGACCCCGAGTCGGCCTCCCCCGACTGCGGGCACGTCTACACCCTGCCCTCCGCCAGTCAGCCCGGCGGTGTCTACCCCGTCTCCGTCCAGGTCGGCTGGGACGTGGGCTGGGAGCTCTCCGAGGGCGAGTTCGCCGGGGGCGAGACGGGCGCGCTCGACTCGGTCACCACGACCTCGCAGGTCGAACTCCAGGTGGACGAATCCCAGGGCCTGGTCACCGGCACCGGCAACCGCTAACACCGAAAGAAGACGACAGACGTGGTGGACACGAAGACGGCACCGGCCCCCGCAGCCGCCCCGAGGCAGGGTGAGACCCCTCCGGTGCGGCTCCTGGGCAGCGGACCCCGCCGCTGGCGGTGGCTGGTCCTGGCCCTGGGCATGATGACCGCGGGCGGCCTGACCGGCGTGGTGGCCCTTGAGCAGATGGACGACCGGCAGGGTGTGCTCGTCGCCGACACCGACCTGCCCGCGGGCCACGTGGTGACCGCGGAGGACCTGCGGGTCGCGCGGATCTCCGTCGCCGACGGGGTCTCCTTCGTCGGCGCCGACCGCTTGGAGGCGACCGTCGGCCAGACCCTCACCGTGCCCGTCACCGAGGGCGGCCTCCTCCCCGAGGCGGCCCTGGGCGCCGAGGCCGCCTTCCCCGAGCGCGACCGCGCCGTGCTCGGCGTGGCCCTGCGCGTGGGCCGCTTCCCCGCCTCGATCGGCCCCGGCGCCGCGGTCTCCGTGGTGGTCCACCCCGAGGAGGGCGCCACGGGCGGCGGCGTGGAGGCCTACCGCGCGCTCGTGCGCGACGTCCAGCCCTCCGCCGCCGAGGACGGCTCGGTGGAACTCGAACTCGTCGCCTCCTCCGCCGACGCCGCCGCCATCGCCTCGGCCGCCGCCGTCGAGCGGGTCAGCGTCGTCCAGGTCAACCCCCGGGGAGGCGCGTGATGCCCCGGACCGTGGCGCTCTTCTCCCTGGGCGGAGCACCCGGCGTCACCTGCGCGGCCATGGCGCTGGCCGCGGTCTGGCCCGGCGGGGCCGGAGCCGTCCTGGTGGAGACCGACGCCTCCGGCGGCGACGTCGCCACCTGGCGCCGCCTCCAGCCGGACCCCGGCCTGACCGGCCTGGCCGCCGCGGCCCGGCACGGCGGGGCCTCCGCCGACCTGGCCGCGCACACCCAGATCCTCCCCGGAGGGCTGTCGGTGTGCCACGCGCCCGTCACCGCCGACCGCGCCGAGGGCGCGGTGCGACTGCTCGCCCAGAACCCCGGCGTGCTCGTCTCCGCCGACGGGCCCGCGGTCGTCCTGGACCTGGGCCGCCTGACCCCCGGCGCGTCCGCCGCCGGACTGGCCGCGTGGGCCGACGAGGCCCTGCTGCTCGTCGCCGACGACCTGGCGCAGCTGCGCCGGGCCAAGGAGGCCTCCGAGGCCCTGACCCGCAGCCTGCCGCGCCTGCGCACCGTCGTCGTCGGCGGCTCCGGGAACGTCCGCGAGATCGTGGGCGCGCTGGGCCCGGGCGTGTGGGGGCGGCTCCCCGACGACGCCCGCTCCGCGGCCTTCCTGCGCGGGGAGGCCAACCCGCGCAAGCCGCAGAGCAGGCCCCTGCTCAAGGCGGCGGCGCGCCTGGCGAAGGACCTCGCCGAGGGCGCGCGCCCCGCTGAGCGGGCCGACGGCACCGGAGTCCCGGCGCCGGCGCCCGAGGCGACGGGGGTCCACGCATGAGCAGCGGACACGACGCCGGATACGACATCACCGACGGCTACTTCCTGGACACCGACCGGGCACGCACAGTGGCCGACCGCGTGGAGCGGACCGTCACCGAGGCCACCCGGCGGCTGAGCGAGGAGACCCGCGGCCAACCCGAGGACACGCCCGAGGAGTACCGCGCCCGCGCCGAACGCGTCATCGCCCAGATCCTCGACGAGGACGCCAGCCGCGCCCTGTCCGAGGGCAGGCAGGTGCTCGACGCCACCACCGAGGCCTCCGTCGCCGCTGGCGCCCTGGCACGGGTGTGCGGGCTCGGCCCCCTCCAGCCGCTCCTGGACGACCCCGGGATCGAGAACATCAACATCAACGGCGTGCACGTGTGGGTGCGCCGCGCCGACGGCAGCCGCGAGCGGCACGACTCCCTCTTCGACGACCCCGACGAGGTCGTCGCCCTGGTCCGGCGCCTGGCGTCGGAGTCCGCCACGGGGGAGCGCCGCTTCGACCCGGGAGCGCCCATCCTCGACATGCAGCTTCCCGGCGGCGAGCGCCTCAACGCGGTCATGGAGGTCGCCCGGCAACCCTCGGTGTCCATCCGCCGCCACCGCTACGGCCGTACCACCCTCGAACAGCTCCACGAACTGGGCACGATCGACGACACCCTGGTCGCCCTGCTGCGCGCGGGGGTGCGCTCCCGCCGCAACATGGTCATCACCGGCGGCACCGGCGCGGGCAAGACCACCCTGCTGCGGGCCCTGGCCGCCGAGATCCCCGTGGACGAACGCCTCGTCACCATCGAGGACGTCTTCGAACTCGGGCTGGACCGCGACCGCGACGCCCACCCCGACTGCGTCGCCCTCCAGGCCCGACCGGCCAACGTCGAGGGCGTCGGCGAGATCACCATCGCCGACCTGGTGCGCACGGCCCTGCGCATGTCGCCGGACCGGGTCATCGTCGGTGAGACGCGCGGCCACGAGACCGTTCCGCTGCTCAACGCTATGAGCCAGGGCAACGACGGCAGCCTCACCACCCTGCACGCCGCCAACTCCGCGGGCGCCTTCACCAAGCTGGGCGCCTACGCCGCCCAGTCCGCCGAGCGCCTGCCCCTGGACGCCACCGCGTCCCTGGTGGCCGCCGCCGTGCACCTGGTCGTGCACGTGTCGGCGCTGCCCACGGGCGGGCGCATGGTCACGAGCGTGCGCGAGGTGGTGGGCGCCGAGGGGCAGAACGTGGTCTCCAACGAGGTCTACCGGCGCGACCGCAACGGGCCCCTGCCCGCGGCGCCGCCCAGCCCCAACACGCTCGACGCCCTGGCCGAGGCCGGGTTCGACCCGGCGATGCTGAACCCGGAGACGGTGGGGTGGGCGCGGTGACGACTCCTGTTCTGCTCGTCGCTGCCGCGGGCGTCCTGCTCGGCGCGGGGCTGTGGCTGGCCCTGGCGTCGCTGGCGGCGTCCGGTGGTAACTCGCGTACCTCGCGGGTTCCGCGGTGGCGCGCGCTCCTGTTCGGCCGCCAGCGCCCGTTGAGGCTGGTCGCGGCGATCGTCGGCGGCCTGCTGGTCTGGTTCGCCACCGGGTGGCCGGTGGCCGGTGTGCTCGCCGCCGCGGGCTGCTGGTGGGGCCCGGCGGTGCTGGGTCCCGACCGCGGTCATGAGAAACAGGTGGCGGGGGTCGAGGCCGTCGCGGCCTGGACCGAGATGCTGCGCGACCTGATGGCCGGTGCGGCCGGTCTGCACCAGGCCGTGGCCGCCACGGTGCCCATCGCGCCCGAGCCGGTGCGCGAGCCGGTCACCAGGCTGGCGGAGCGGCTGCGGTCCGGTCAGTCCACGCAGGGCGCGCTGCGGGCCTTCGCGGACGAGGTGGACAACCCCACCGCTGATCTGGTGGCCGCTGCTTTGAGTACAGCTGCCACCCGGCACGCCACCGACCTGGGCGTTCTACTGGGAACCTTGTCCGAGGCGGCCCGGGAGCAGGCGGCGATGCTGGTGCGTGTGGCGGCGAGCCGTGCGCGGCTGCGTACGTCCACGCGGATCATCGTCGGCGCCACCCTGGGTATGGCAGCGTTCCTGCTGCTGCTGAACGGAGAGTACATGGAGCCGTTCGACAGCCTCCTCGGTCAGTTGGTGCTCGCCAGTATCGGTGGCCTGTGGGCGGGTGCCTTGGTCTGGCTTTCCTACATGTCTCGTTTCGACCTGGGACCGCGTGTGCTTGCTCCTGCTCCCTCCCGAACCTCGGAGGCCGCCCGATGAACCCTGTCCTGGCCGCCGCTCTCGCGGGTGCTGCTCTCGGACTGGCCCTATGGGCGCTCTTCGCGGCTCGCTGGGCGGGTCCCACGCTTGCCGAACGTCTGGCCGCGCCGCCTCCTCCCCGGCCCGTCATTGTCGCGGGCCCAGACACCGGGGTACTGACGCGACTGGGAAAGTTCGGCGCCCCGATTCTTGAAGGCTTCGGCATGCCTGGACCCCGCACACGACGCAACCTGATGGTGTGCGAGCGTTCACCGGCCTCCTACCTCGCTGAGAAGTCCACTGCTCTGGTGCTGGGGCTTGCTTTCCCTCCGCTACTAGGCGGCATGCTTTCCCTGACAGGTGTTGTACTGCCAGGTGTCATCGCCGGAGCTATGTGGGTGGCCTTCGCTCTGATCGTTTGGTTCGCCCCCGACCTGTCTCTACGTGACGAGGCGGGTAAGCGTCGAGAACAGATGCGTCGCGCCTTGGCGAGTTTCGCTGACCTGGTCGTGGTGTCCCTTGCTGGAGGGGCGGGAGTCAACGGCGCTCTGGCTGACGCCGGTGCTGCAGGTAACGGATGGGCCATGGTTCGCATTCGTGAGAGCCTGCGCGAGGCGATACTCATGCGTCAGCCGCCCTGGGCCGCACTGCGTGACCTCGGGGAGCGCTACGACACCTCCGAGTTCGCTGAACTCGCGGCTAGCCTGCAGCTTGCTGGGGCCGACGGCGCGCGTATCCGCAGTTCACTGGCTGCTAAAGCCAAGACCCTGCGTACCCAGTTCTTGTCCGAGATGGATGCCCAAGCCCAATCCGCCACAGAGCGGATGAGCTTGCCGGTAGTCCTGCTCTTCGCTGGGTTTCTGGCTCTCTTGGGCTACCCGGCGATGAGTCACATTCTGTTCAGCTCATGAAACCCCGACGCACCTTGGAGACCTCTGATGCAGCGCATCACCGCCTACCTCAGTTCTCTGCTGTTCAGCCGGAGGGACGACGGCTACTCCACCGAGACAGTTA
Source organism: Nocardiopsis akebiae (assembly GCF_018316795.1). Lineage (NCBI taxonomy): Bacteria > Bacillati > Actinomycetota > Actinomycetes > Streptosporangiales > Nocardiopsidaceae > Nocardiopsis > Nocardiopsis akebiae. The sequence goes on along the minus strand of NZ_CP074132.1, from coordinate 4,526,744 downwards.
TTGTCACAGCCTTGCTCGTCATCATGGCTGGCGGAGCGATCGGCATCATCACCACTGCAGTAATGGAACGAGCCGGGTCGGTTCTCGGTGGCTAACCTTGCGCACTTGGCGGGATGACCGCGGTAGCGCCGAGATGGTGGTCGCCGCGCCTCTCATGCTGCTCTTGGTGTTCCTTGTCATCCAGATGGCTCTGTGGATGCACGGCGATCACGTCGTTGCCGACATCGCTCGAAGGACCGCCGAACAGTCGCGTACGGCGGGCGGCGGCACGTCGGTGGCCGAGAGCGGCGGGAGCTCCTTCCTCTCCGGCCTCGACGTGTCCGTCAACCGCAGTGCGGAGGAGGTGCGTGTGGTGGTGGACGCCGAGGTGCCCAGCATCATCCCCGGCCTCAGTTGGCCGGTGGGCCACGAGGTCACCGCGCCCGTGGAGCGTTTCGTTCCTGCGGAGGTTACCCCGTGAGTTCTCGACAGCCCGCCGAAACGGCTCAGGGGGACCGCGGATCTGCCTCGGCGGAACTGGCATTGCTCACTCCCGCCCTCCTGGCGTTCGCCATGCTCATGGTGCTCGCCGGGAGGGTGGCGGACGCCAACTCCACCGCCGACCAGGTTGCGCACTCCGCCGCCCGGGCGGCCTCCCTCGAACGCAGCGTCGCCTCCGCTGAGGGGGCCGCTTCGAGCACCGCGGCGAGCTCCCTCGCCGAGAACGGTCTGGTCTGCGGCGATCACTCCGTCACCCTCGACCACGGCGGACTGACCCCCGGAGGGGCGGTCACCGCCGTGGTCGAGTGCCGGGTCGGGCTGAGCGATCTGACCGGACTGAGCGTTCCAGGTACCTTCGCAGTCACCGGGGACGCCACCGTCGTCGTCGACACCTTCAGGGGGCAGCCGTGAGACGCACGGACGACAGGGGTCAGGCCACGGCGTTCGTCGTCGTCATGGCGGCTGCCTTCCTCCTCTGCCTGGGCCTGGTCACCGACGGCGGCGGAGTGCTGCGCGCCCGCAACGAGGCCGCCACCCTGGCCCAGGAGGCCGCCCGGGCGGGCGTCCAGCAGCTCGACTGGTCCTCCTACCGCGAGGGCACGAGCGAGGTCGCCCTCGACCCCTCGGCGGCCTCCGCCGCCGCGCAGTCCTTCCTCAGCGCCGCCGGTGCCGCCGGTACGGTCGCGGTCAGCGGCGACACCGTGACCGTGACCTGCTCGGTCGACTACTCCTTCACCCTCCTGCCGATGGGCTCGACCACCGTCGACGCCACGGCCACCGCACGTCCCCACACCCAGCCGACTCCCTAGCTCCAGTGAGGCGGACATGACCCAGATCCGACGGCTGAGCGCCCTCCTGCTCGCAGCGGCGATCCTGCTCGGCATCCCCTACCTGCTCCTGTGGCATCTGCCCTGGCCGCAGCTGCCGGACTCCTGGGCCGTGGCCGCGGCCCACCTGCGCGGCTGGCGTCTGCCACCGGGTGTGTTCACCGCCCTGCTCATCACCGTGCTGTGGGCCCTGTGGGCTCTGTACGCGGCAGGACTGGTCGTGGAGACCTTCGCCCGCCTGCGCGGCATGCCCCGCAGGCTGCGCCCCCTCGGGCCGCTCCAGGTGGTGGCGGCGGCCGCCGTGGGAACCGTGGCGGTCGCCCCGGCCGCCGCGTTCGCCGACACCGTCACCGCGCAGGAGGACCGCGAGGCGGACGGTGAGCAGGACGCCGACGCGGCCTCCAACCCCGAGGAGGCCCCGTCCGCGCAGCCCGTCGAGCGGGTGCGCACCGTCTCCGGCTTCGGCGTCGGCTCTGCTGAACTCACCGAGCAGATGCGCGACGACCTCGCGCCGGTCGCGGACATGATCGACTCCTACGGTGACACCGAGACGCCCGTGCGCATCACCGGTCACACCGACCCCAGCGGGAACGCCCAGCTCAACCAGGAGCTGTCCGAGCGCCGGGCCCAGGCGGTCGCCGATCACCTCGACGAGGTCCTGGGAGAGGAAGCCCCGGAGATGGAGGTGGAGGGCGTCGGCTCCGAGCAGCCCCGCGAGGGCGGCGCCGCCGCCCAGCGCAGGGCCGAGGTCGCCTACACCGTCGTCCCGCAGCCGACCTCCCTCCAGTCGCGTGTGATGGCCGCCGAGACGCCGGACCCCGGCGCCGGGGAGACCGCTGCCGCCGTCGAGGAGGACGACCCCGTGGAGGCGGCTGCCGCCGAGGCGGCCGAGGACGGCGAGAACGTCCTGGTCGTGGAGATTCCCGACGGCGCCGTCACCGGAGCGGTGGCCTTCGCGGGTCTGGCCGGGGGATACCTGCTGGGCAAGCGCGGCGTCCGCATGCCCCGCGTCAGCCTGAGCCTGCCCCGCCTGTTGCCGAGGGCGCCCCGCCGCCTGGCCCTGACCGCCCCGCCGCCCCGGCCCACCCCCGGGGACGACATCGACGAGCGGGTGACGGTGGAACTCGACCACGTGCCCGGCCTCGGTATCACCGGGCCGGGCGCGGCGGGGGCCGCCCGGCGCCTCATCGTCAACGCTCTGGACCGCCTCGACGACGACGCCGTGCGCGTGCTGCTCACCGAGGCCGAGGCCGTCCGCCTGGTCGGCGACCGGGGCCGCGACCTGCTGCGCGCACACCCCTGCGAGCCCGTGCGGATGGTCGGCACGACGGAGGAGGCCCTGGCGGTCCTCCAGCGCGAGCTGCACCAGATCGTCGAGGAGCCGGGGGAGCGTCCGCACACGCCCCTGGCCCTGGTGACCTCGCCCACCTCCGAGCACGAGACCGCTCTGTCGGGTCTGCTGCTGCACGGGCAGCAGCAGGGCATCACGGCCGTGGTCCTCGGCCGCTGGCCGCTCGGCGGCAGCTGCGTCATCGAGGAGGACGGCCTCATCACCGAGACCAGTCCTCCGCTCAACCCGGTCTTCCACTGCTCATGGCCCGGCGCTACCGCCGAGGAGGTCATGGACGCCGTCCGCGCCTACCGACACTCCTCGCCCGCCCTGGAGGAGACCGTCGACGGGGCGCCGAGTCCGGAGACCGCCGCGGAGACCGTCTCGGACGCCGCGGTGGAGGAGGCCGGTACCTTCGCCGAGCCCTTCCTCGGTGCCCTGGGGGAGCAGACCGCCGTTGAGACGGTGGAGACGAACGAACCGGTGGAGACGGCTGAGCCGACCGAGTCGGTCGATGCGGTCGATGCGGCTGTGAGCGAGGAGAAGGAGCAGGAGAAGGCCGAGACGGCCGCGAAGCCGAAGAGGGCCAAGGGGATCAGGAAGGCCAAGGCGGCCGACTCCTCGGAGGAGGGCTTCTGGGACGCCGACGTCTGGAACACCGACTTCTGGGAGACCGACGCGCGCGCGGCCTGGAAGGCCGACACCGCCCAGTCCGAGGCCGAGCCGGCCGACACCGCGCCGTCCGTGCCCGAGCCGGCGGAGCCCCGCAAGGAGGCGTCCGAGCCTTCCGAGTCCGAGCGCGCGGCCACCGCTCGGACGGACGCGGAACGCGCGGGCACCGGAGCGGACCGCTCCGTCCCCGAGCCGTCCGAGGCCGAGGAGGCCGAGCCCCGGCCGTCCGCGTTCGAACAGCTCGACGCCGAGGAACAGGTGTCCCGGGAGACCGCGTCGGAACCGTCCGGGTCCGCGCGGCCCGCCGCCTCCGAACCCGTTCCGGAGAAGGCCGCCGCCGCCGGGGGGACCGCGCCCGAACAGCGTGCGCCGTCGCGGTCCGCCCGGGAGGAGGGCGCCCCCGTGGCGTCCGCGTCCGAACGGCCCTCCGCCGAGCTGTCCGCCCCCGCGCCGTCCGCCGTCAGGGAACAGCGCGCACCCGAGGGGACCGCAGCCGGGGAGACCGCGTCCGCGTCGTCCCCGCCTCCGGGGTGCGCGCCCGCGCAGTTCACGGCTCAGGGGAAGCCCGTGGCCTCAAGGCCTCCCATCGGGCCCTCCACCTCCGAACAGCCCGAATCCGCGCCCCCGAGGCCGCTTCCCGGTCGTTCGAGCACGGGCACGGTTCCGTCGGTGGTCTCCTCTCCCGCCCGCGCGGAGCGCCCCTCCCAGGACAGGCGCACGACGCCCTCCGAGCAGGAACGGATCCCCGAGGAAGAGGAGTCCGGGCCCGTCCGAAAGGCCGCCAAGCGCGCCGTGCGCTCCCGCCTCCCGCAGTCCAGCGGGACGTCGTCCGCTCCGGTGGTCCCGACGGCTCCGGCCGGGAGGCCCGAGCTCCCGGAGCAGTCCGCACGCCCCGACCGGGCCCGCGCCCAGAGCGTGGCCGCGACCCCCGCGGGCCGTACCGAGGCTCCCGCCGGCCGCGGGGAACGCCTGGAGCGGCGCGCCAGGGCCGAGCGCGGGAAGGCCACCGCCCCCGCCGGAGCCGTCGCCGAGCACTCCGTGGCGGACGCCGGGACCGGGGAAGCGGACGAGGCCCAGTCGTCCCGTCCCCTGGTTCGCAAGCCCAAGAAGGCGGGGCGCGGAAGGAGCTGGCGCCCCAAAGACAACTCCTGAACCGCTGCTCGCCCCCAGGTGTCGTGGCGCGCCCGCCGGAGCCGACTCCGTACACTGCACGGACAGTGTGCGCGGCTCCGGCCGCGCCCCGCCAGCGTGACGAGGGGGTCGCAGATGAGGGCCAACCAGACGCCCACCGAGGAGATCACCCGCGCCCCGGCGGCCTTCGCCGACCGGGTCACCGCCGACGGCCGCTTCGGCCGCCGCGCCGAGCCCGGCCGCTACCGCCTGGTCGTCAGCCGCGCCTGCCCCTGGGCGCACCGGGTCGTGATCACCCGCAGGCTCATGGGCCTGGAACAGGCCGTCTCCCTGGCGGTCACCGACCCCCGCCAGGAGATCATCGAGGGCGACCCGCACTGGGTGTTCACCGAGGCGACCGGCAGCCCCGGCGACAGGGACCCCGTCCTGGGCATCCACGCCCTGCGCGAGGCCTACCTGGCGCGCGACCCCTCCTACGACGGCGGGGTCAGCGTCCCCGGTCTGGTCGACGTGCAGAGCGGCCACCTGGTGACCAACGACTTCGACCAGCTGGTCCGGGACATGGACACCGAGTGGGGCGGCCTGGTCAGGGACGGCGCCCCGGACCTGTACCCGTCCGCGCTGCGCGACGAGATCGACGCCCTGTCCCGGGAGGTCTACACCGACCTCAACAACGGCGTGTACCGGGCCGGGTTCGCCCCCGACCAGAGGCGCTACGACGCCGCGGTCGCCGCCGTCTTCGCCAGGCTCGACGCGCTGGAGGAGCGCCTCTCCGGCCGGCGCTACCTGGTCGGGGACTCGATCACCGAGGCCGACGTCAAGCTCTTCCCGACCCTGGTGCGCTTCGACGCGGCCTACCACGGCCACTTCAAGTGCAACATACGCAAGCTGTCGGAGTACCCGGCGCTGTGGGCCTACGCCCGCGACCTGTTCCAGACGCCGGGGTTCGGCGACACCACGAACCTCGACCACGTCCGGATCCACTACTACTGGGTCCACACGGGGATCAACCCCACGCGGATCGTCGCCGCCGGGCCCGATCCGCGCGGCTGGCTCACCCAGCACCACCGCGAGGAGCTCGGCGGCAGCCCCTTCGGCGCGGGGACCGCTCCGGGGCCGGTCCCGGTCGGCGAGCGCGTCCCCGACATCTCCTGACGCCACCGACCCGGTCGTGCCCCTGGCCCGCTGATGGACCGGCCGGAACCGTTGCCGGTGTGGCACCGGGGTCCCGACCTGCGGCGGCGGAGGCACACCACTCCTACCGGGCCGTGAGTGCGGGGCCGCGGCGGGCGAAACCGGGTATGTGTTCGGGGCGAAGGCCCTTGCCGATGAGGTAGGCGGGCACGAACGACAGCCAGGGCGCGCGGTCCAGGGCCGCCAGCACGGGCTTGGGCGGGCCCTGCCGCTCACCCCTGACGATCGGTTCGGCCAGCCCTCTGTGCATGAGGCGCTGGAGCGTCTGGACCGCGACCGTCGGCACGATCCGCCGCCTGCGCACTGCGGCCAGGTCGCTGGAGGCGAGCGAGCGCCCCTTCAGCGGCCGGGCCAGCAGCGTCGCGGCGGCCACGGCGTCCTGCACGGCGAGGTTGATCCCCACGCCCCCGAGGGGGGACATCGCGTGGGCCGCGTCGCCGATGCACAGCAGGCCCTCCACGTGCCAGCGGCGCAGCCGGTTGATCCGCACGTCCAGGTGCTTGACCTCGTCCATGGATCGCAGAGCCCCCACCCGGTCGGCCAGCTCCGGCATGAGTTCGGCGAGGTCGCGCCGGAAGGCCCCGATCCCGCGTGCGCGCAGCTCGCGGTCGGCTCCCTTGGGCCCGATGTAGGCGATCTGGAGGTAGCCCTCGCGCGGAATGACCACGGCGAACCTGCCCGGGGCCGCACGCGGGGTCAGGGTCGCGAGGTCCCCCGCCCCGCGTGGCAGGCGGAACCACCACGCGTCGATCCCCACCGGGAACTCCCGGGACACCAGGCCCGTCTCGCGGCGGGCCAGCGACCACCGCCCGTCGCAGGCCACCGTCAGGTCGGCGCGGATCTCCCCGCCGCCGTCGAGGTCCCGGTAGCGCACGCCCGCCACCCGGCCGGACTCGTGCAGCAGCCCCGTCACCTCGGTGTCCATCCGCAGGGTGAAGGCCGCCTCCTCGCCTCCCGCCTCGGCGATGAGGTTGAGGAAGTCCCACTGCGGGACCATCGCGATGTAGGGGTGGGCGAGCCCACGCAGCCTGCGGAAGTCGGCGATCGTCACGGTGCGGCCCCCGCCCAGCGGGAAGGCCACCTCGTCCAGCCTGCTGTGCGGCAACCGGGCGAACCGCTCGTACAGGCCCAGTTCCTCCAGCAGCTCCAGGGTGGAGGGGTGCACGGTGTCCCCGCGGAAGTCCCGCAGGAAGTCGGCGTGCTTCTCCAGCACGGTGACCTCGACGCCGGCCCTGGCCAGCAGCAGGCCCAGCACCATTCCGGCGGGGCCGCCGCCGACGACCACGCAGGTCGTACGCTCGCTCGTTCGTTCACTCATGGCGACTCCGCTCACTCATGGCGATTCCGGTGACGTGTCGGCGACGTTCGGATCGGTCGCGACGGCGCGCAGGAAGGACTCGGCCAGCACCGCGCCGACGTCCTCGATCGGGGGGAACGCGATCTCCTCCACCTTGTCCAGCGCCGGGCGCAGCATGCAGTGCACGGCGATCGGGGCGAGCATCTGCTGGGCCAGCAGGGGTACCGGCAGGTCGCGGACGCGGCCCGCGGCCACCTCGTCGGCCAGCCACCCGCCCAGTCCGGCGAGCATGCGCGGCAGGAAGAGCCGGATGAGCAGGTCGGAGGCGGGGCCCTCGGGGCGGGCGAACACGTCGGCGAGTATGGCGGGCAGCACCCGGGGTTCGCGGCTGAAGACGTCGCCCATCAGGCGGTAGATCGCCCGGACCCGGTCGGCCAGGTCCCCCGCCGGTTCGCTGAGTACCGCCTCCAGGTCCAGGATCGGGCCGTAGCGCTCGAAGACCGCGCGCAGCAGCTCGTCCCGTCCGCCGAAGGTCGCGTAGAGGCTGTGCACGGAGCATCCGGCGGAGGCGGCGACCGCTTCCAGGGTCGCCGCGGCCAGCCCCTGCCCGCTGATGAGGCCGCCCGCCGCCTCGACCGCGCGTTCCCGTACGGGGCGCTGCCCGCCCGGGTCCACGCCCGAGGCGCCTACCGCCTCGTCCAGCGACCGGCGCGAACCCCCCACGCGGCGCAGGAGGGTGCTGCGGGAGATCCCCGCCTCCTCCGCGATGGCGATCAGGGGCACGTCGGCCACGTCCCTTCCTAGGTTCTCCGAGGCGCGGACCGCCGCGCTCACGAGGTCGGCAGGGATCCGCGGACTACTGAAATCTGACATCATGGCAAAGGTAACATGTAATCGAGTGTCAGAGAAGGGTGGAAACCCGTCGTCCCCGCAGCGCCGGAGCCGGTCCGGCCCGCGTCCCCGGCGGACACCGGGCACCGGCTGAGGGGCCGACCGGAGCTGTTGCCCGTGTGCTCCAAGAGCCCTGAGTCGCGCCGCGACCCTGTACCCCTGCTGCGTACCCGGGGCCGCGCGCCGACCCGCCCGTGGTCGTGAAGGGCCACACCCGGGGACACGCGTGCGGAGAACCGCGTGTGCACCCGGGCCCCTGCGCGCGGGCAAGGACGCGTCGCCGGACCCCCTCGGGCGGACGTGCCCTAGTGTTGGCCGCTGGGGGAGGTTCCGTGCGAGAGGGCCGGTGCGGACACCGGCGACCGCCGCCCTCGCCCCGCCGGTCGAGCGGCCGGTCCGACGCCGACAGGGAGACAGAGAGAATTGAGCGGCCGGTGCTGAGACTGCGCGGTCGGGAGTACGACGCGGACACGACGCTGGTCATGGCGATCGTCAACCGCACCCCCGACTCCTTCTACGACAGCGGTGCCACCTGGGACGACGGCGCCGCCTTCGAACGCGTGCGCAGGGTCGTGGCCGAGGGCGCCGACATCGTGGACATCGGCGGCGTCACCGCGGGCTACGGCCGACCGGTCGGCGCCGACGAGGAGAAGCGCCGCGTGGTCGACTTCGTGGCCGCCGTCCGCGCCGAGTTCCCCCAGCTGGTGATCAGCGTGGACACCTGGCGCGCGTCCGTGGGCCGTGCGGTGTGCGAGGCGGGCGCGGACCTGCTAAACGACGCCTGGGGCGGGTACGACCCGGAGCTGGCCGAGGTCGCCGCCGAGTTCGACGCCGCCCTGGTGTGCACCCACACCGGCGGCACGGCCCCGCGCACCCCGCCGCACCGCGCGCGCTACGAGGACGTGGTGCGCTCGGCCGTCGAGGACACGGTCGCCCTGGCCGAGCGCGCGGTCTCCCTCGGCGTGCACCCGGCGTCGGTGATCATCGACCCCGCGCACGACTTCGGCAAGAACACCTGGCACTCGCTGGAGCTGACCCGGCGCCTGGACGAGATGACCGCCACCGGCCGGCCGGTCCTGGTGTCGCTGTCGAACAAGAACTTCGTCGGCGAGACCCTGGACCTGCCCGTCGGCGAGCGCCTGACCGGCACGCTCGCCGCGACCGCCGTGTGCGCCTGGCACGGGGCGCAGGTCTACCGCGTGCACGAGGTGGCCCAGACGCGGCAGACGCTGGACATGGTCGCCAGCATCCGCGGGGTCCGTCCCCCCGCGCGGGCCGTTCGGGGACTGGTGTGAGGGAGGAGAAAGCGTGATCGTCGCGACCGCCGTCTGTCCGCACCCGCCGCTGCTCCTGCGCGAGCTCGGCGGCGGCCTGGACCCGCTCGCCGAACTGCGCAAGGAGTGCGCTTCGGCGGTGGAGGCCCTGGCCGCGGCCGAACCGGACGTCCTCGTCGTCGTCGGCGGGCACGACGTCTCGGCGGAGCGCACCGAGGCGCTCGCGCCGGTCCGCGAGTTCGGCGGAACGGGGGAGCGGGTGCCCCGTGAGCGGACGCTGCCGCCCAGCCTGGGAGTGGCCCGACGCCTGCTCGACACCGTCGGCTACCGGGGGCGCGTGGAGATGCTCACCATCGCCTGGGACGCCTCCGCCGCCGAGGTGGAGGAGTCGGGGCGGCGGATCGCCGCCCGCACCGGACGGATCGGCCTGCTCGTCCTGGGCGACGGCAGCGCCCGGCGCGGCGACAGGGCCCTCGTGCGGCCGGACGAACGCGCCTACGCCTTCGACGAGGAGGTCCGCCGCTGCCTGTCCGAGGGCGACTGGCGGGGACTCGCCCGGCTGGACCCGGCCCCGGCCGCCGAGCTGATGGCGCAGGGCCGGGCCGCGCTCCAGGTCATGGCGCACGCGCTCACCGCCGACGCCGCCGCCGACGACGGCCGCGGCGGCGAACCGGCGCGGCCGCGCGTGCTCTACGCCGACGACCCGTTCGGGGTCATGTACTTCGTGGCGGTGTGGCCGTGCGACTGCTGATGAACGACGCCGCCCCCGGCGCCGCCTCTCCGGGCGACGCCCTGGACGCCTCCGCCCTGGAACGGCTCTACGCCTACCCCGACCGGCCCTGGCTGCGCGCCAACATGGTGGCCAGCCTGGACGGGGCGGCGGCCGGGAACGACGGCCGCACCGAAGCCCTCAACACCCCCGCCGACCTGGTGGTGTTCACGCTCCTGCGCGACCTGGCCGACGTGGTCCTGGTCGGCGCCGGAACCGCGCGCGAGGCGGGCTACCGCAGGACGGGCCCGCGCACCGGCGACCGGGCGGACCGCGCCGTCGCCGAGGGCCGCGCCGACCGGGCCGAGATCGCCGTGGTCAGCGGCAGCGGACGGGTTCCGCCGCTGCTGGCCGAGCCGACCGGGGACGGCGGCGGAGTGCTGCTGGTGACCTGCGCGGCTGCTGGGAACGAGGCCCTGGACCGGGCGCGCCTCGTCCTGGGCGAGGACCGCGTGCTGGTGTGCGGGCGCGAGCGCGTGGACCTGCGCGCGGCGGTCGGGGCCCTGGCACGGCGCGGCCTGCCCCGCATCCTGTGCGAGGGTGGGCCCCGGCTGCTGGCCGACGTGGCCGCGGCCGGTCTGCTGGACGAGATGTGCCTGACGGTCGTCCCGCTGATGGCCGGGGGAGCCCAGCAGCGCGTCGCGGTCGGCACGGCGGCCGACGCCCCGCTCGTGCCCGGTGTGCTCATCGAGTCCGAGGGCACCCTGCTCCAGCGCTGGCTGCGCCCGCGGGGCTGACCGCCGTGCCGGGGCGCGGCCGCTCGGTCACCGGTGTTTCCCGCTGTCGGCCGACCCCGCGCCGCTCCCGGAGGGCGCTCCGGCCCCGGCCGCGTCCACCAGCGGGGCCAGCACGAAGTCGGCCAGCGGGAACGCGTGCTCGTCCACGTGCTCGCGGGCGCGTTCGCGCTGGCCGGGGCCCATGGTCAGCGCGTGCACCAGGACCGTCCCGTACAGCGCCTCGCTGAAGGGCGCGGTGTCGGTGCCCGGCGCCAGCTCGCCGCGTTCGACGGCCCTGCGCACCATGTCCCCCATCCCGTCGCGGTGCACGCGCACCAGCCGTTCCTGGAGGCCCACGAAGGTCTCCATCCCCGTGGTGGCGTCCACGGCCACGCGCAGGGTGACCCAGCCCGACGGGGCCAGGAAGTGGCCGAGCAGGGCGGAGGCCAGCGCGCGGGTGTCGCCGCGCAGGCTGCCGGTGTCGGCCGCGGCGGGCGGCCGGGTGTGCTGCTCGATGGCGTCGGCGAGCAGGCGTTCCTTGGTCGGCCAGCGCCGGTACAGGGCGGCCTTGCCCACCCCCGCCCGGCGGGCCACCGCGTCCAGGGTGAACGCGGCCCAACCCGCCCTGCCGTACTCGGCCAGCGCCGCCGCCATCGCCCGCGGCGTGAGGCTGGGGTCGCGCGTGCGCCCCCGCCCCGTCCTCGGCGGTGTCGTCCTCGTGCCCCTCCGTGCTCGCTCACCCATGGGGCACGTTATGCCCAGGTAACGGCCGATGAAAATTTTCGCTTCCGCCCACCCGGGCGTTCGCGCGCTGCGGCCGGTGCCTCTCGCGCCCCACGTCCCGCCCGCTACCCGGTCCGTCCGCCGCCCGGTCGGCCCGTGCCCGCCGGTCACGGCGTCCGGCGCACCGCCCGGTCCTCGGCGATCGCCAGCATCTGCTCCTGGCGCCGTTCCACGGCGGGCCGCTCCGGTTCCGCTACGTGGCGCAGCTCTCCTGCGCGTCCGCGCCGGTTGGCCAGGGCCACCGCCGCCGACCGCCGCATGCCCAGCGCCCCGCCCTCGGAGGCCAGCGTCGCGCGCACCCGGCGCCGGTGGGCGTGCCGGACGGTGAAGTACACGGCCATCGTGGTCAGGAAGACCACCGCGACCTTGAACACGACGCCGCCGAACCCGTCGAACAGCGGCGAGTCCAACAGCCAGTGCAGCGCCATCGCCAGGACCACCAGCAGGAGCGCGGCCACGGCCCTGCGCCTGCCGGGCCGCCAGGCCACCGCCGCCAGCAGGCCCACGGCGGTGCCCGCGACCGCCGACATCGCCCAGTGCGAGCCCAGCCCGGTCAGGACCAGCCGCACCACGGTCGTCTGCACCACCGGTACCAGCCCGCCGGTACCGCCCGCCTGGACGATCGCGTTCATCGAGTAGACGAAGTTCTCCGTCACCTCGAAGCCCAGACCCACCAGGGACCCGATCACGAACCCGTCCACCGGGCCGCGCACCGAGGCGGGAAAGGCCACCGCCACCAGCACGATCCCGGCGAGCTTGAGCACCTCCTCGTTGAGCGGGGCGGTCATGGCCGCCCCCCAGACCTCGGAGAAGGGCAGCCCCAGGCTCTTGGACCAGATGGAGCCCAGGCCCGCGTTGGCCACGACCCCGCCCGCCGTCGCGGCGGTCAGACCCCAGGCCACCGCGGCCGCGGAGGCGTCCACTGCGGGGTCGCGCACCGGACGGATGCGGCGCAGCACCCAGAACCCGAAGGCCAGCGTCACCAGTCCCAGGAACACCGCCAGCGCCGCCTCGGAGAAGAAGACGCGCACCAGCCCGGTGAACCGCACCGCCAGGTAGCCCAGGCCCACCGCGCACAGCACCCCGATCAGGACGAGCGCGGCCAGCGCGGGCAGCCGCTGTCCGCGGGCGCGCCCGCCCCCGGTCGGCCGTTTCCACGCGTGCCGGGGCTCGGAGTCCTCCTGACGGGCGCGGCGCGGCGAGGGCACGGAGCCCCGGTCGGTCGCGGCCGGACGGTTCTCGGGTTCGGAGTTCACGAGCCCTCCCGGGTGAAGGAGACCGAGCGCACGACGTCGGCGACTGCGCTGAGGTCGGCCGGGGTGGCCTCGCGCCCGGCCAGGGTCATCTCCACGGCCAGCTGTCCGTCGGGGGAGGGGTAGACCACCACAGAGCCCGGCCCCTCGCGGCTCTCCAGGGCCCCGGCGAGCCCCTCGACGCCGCCCCGGGTGGAGATGGCCTCGGGGTCACCCAGCCTCGCCGTCGCCTCACCGGCGCGCACGATCCGCCGCAGGCCCGCCCACAGCTCCTCCAGGCTGGGCGGCGGCGAGGTCACGGGGGTGACCGAACTGAGCGTCAGCTCCACGGGCCCCCGTGTGAAGCGGTAGATCTGCCCGGCCTGGCTGGAGCCGGTGTTGAGGTGCCAGCCCTCCTGGGGGAAGGTGAGGGAGGCCCGGTAGCCGCCCGCGGACCCCACGGGCACCGGTTCGCCTGAGGGGACGGACTCCGAGCCCGGCAGGAGCGCGTTGGCCAGCGGCCAGGCCACCACCAGCAGCGCGATCGCCGCCGCGGCCACGCCCAGTGGCACCCAGTTGCTGCGGGGGCCGCGCCGCCGTGCGCGCGCGTCCTCCCCGGTCGCCTCCGCCATGGCGTTCCCCCTCGTCGCTCACGGTGATGCCCTGTCACGGCAAGCGAAACATCCGAGGGTGCGTGCGTTGGTGGAGCGACGTCGACTTGGCACACGTTTACGGTGATTTCACCAATTCGCGGGATCGGTGCGGGGCCCGGTGACCGGCCGGGAGCGCTCAGAGGCCGGTGGGCATCAGACCCCCGTTCCACTCGACGGCGTCGGACAGCGCCGCCACCGGGTCCATGTCGGTACCGGTGAGGTCGGCGTGGGCGCGGTGCAGGTTGAGCACGATGCGCTCGGCGTCGTCCCAGTCGCGGAACCCGCCCAGGTCGCAGGCCCCGGCGTTCTCCAGCGGGGTGAGCCCCCGGGCGACACCCTCCCCGGCGGTCTTCAGCACGAACCTGTAGTAGCGCTCGTGGTCGCCCAGGACCGCGTCCAGGTCGGCGGCGCCCAGCGGCGGGCCGTGCCCGGGGACCACGTGCTCGGGCCCGAACGCGTGCAGCCACTCCAGCGAGCGCAGCGCGCCCTCCAGCGAACCCGTGAACACCAGCGGGGTCAGCCCGTGGAAGACCAGGTCGCCGGTGAACAGCACCCGCTCCTCGGGCAGCCAGGCCACCACGTCGCCGGGTGTGTGCGCCGTGTGGCCGGGGTGGCGCAGCTCCACGCGCCGCCCGCCGGTGTGGACGGTCAGCTCCCGCTCGAACACGATCGACGGCAGGCGCCGGGTGACGTCCCCCCAGTCCGGCGGTGGAGACCAGAACGGCGGGCAGGCGTCTATGATCGGGTCGAGCGCGAGCGCCTCGCGCATGGCCGCCTGCCCGATGAGCACGGCGGACTCGGGCAGCAGGCTGTTGCCGTGGGTGTGGTCGCCGTGGTGGTGGGTGTTGACCGCCCACCGGATCGGCGCGCCGCCGGTGGCGCGCGCCAGGGCGCCGAGGAACGCGCGGGTGCGTGCCTCGGTCGCGCAGGTGTCCACCACCAGGAGCCCGTCGTCCCCGGCGACGGCTCCCGCGTTGTTGACCCACCAGGTGCCGTCCGGCTGCACCCAGGCGTACACGCCGTCCACGACCTCGGCCAGGCTCGCCGCCTCCGGCCCGGTCCGTGCGGTCCGGTTCATGGGGTCCTCCCTCGCGCTCGGGTCCGGAAGGGGGAAGGAAGAGCGTACAGCGCCCCGTGCTCACTCCTCGGCGGTGCCGGTCCCGGGCTGGATGACGTGCCCCGCCGCCTCCAGGCCCGCCGTGGCCGCCGCCACGAAAACCGCCACGCTCGCGTGCCTGCGGCGGGGCGGCCACACCACCGACGTGCGCCACGCCAGCGGGCCGCCCTCCAGGGGTGACCACACCAGTCCCTCGGGCAGTCCGCCCAGCGGGCGCTCGTTGAGGTGCACGCCCCGCCCGGCCAGCACCAGCCCGTCGACGAAGTGCGGGTTGCGCGCGTGCCGGATCGCGCCCGGCCGAAACCCCTCCGACCTGCACGCCGACATGATCTGGTCGTAGAGCATCGGCGCCATCGCGCGCGGGAAGACCACCAGCGGCATCCCGTTGAGGTCGCGCAGCCGCACCGGCCCGCCCGCCGCCAGACTGTGTTCGGCGGGCAGCAGCACCCCCAGCCTGCGGCTGGCCACCGGGCCCGACTCCAGCCCGGTGGTGTCGGAGGGGTGGCGCACCATCCCCGCGTCCAGTTCGCCCTCGCGCAGCGCGGCCAACTGCTCGTCCGTGGTCAGTTCGTGCAGGTCCACCAGGACGTCGGGCGCCAGGCGGGCCAGTTCGGCGGTCAGCGTGCGCAGCGTGACCGCCATGGTGTCCGGCGGGATCCCGGCGCGCAGTATCCCGCTCCGCCCCGGGCGGATGCGCCGCATGGCCTCGCGGGCGGACTCGGCGCTCTCCAGCACCGGCCGCGCGTGCTCCAGCAGCAGCGCCCCGGCCTCGGTCAGCCGCACCTGGTTGCGCCCCCGGTCGAACAGCCGGACCCCCAGCTCCCGTTCCAGGTCGCGGATGCGCTGGGACAGCGGGGGCTGGGCCATGTGCAGGCGGGCGGCGGCCCGGCCGAAGTGCAGCTCCTCGGCCAGCACCGTGAAGTAGCGCAGGTGGCGCAGTTCCATGCGGCGACCCTACCGGCCATACCAATGCGATATCGCGTGAGGTCGCAACTGGTGTTGGACGCCGGAGCCGACGGACTGTTCTCATGGCGTTCACCGGAAAGGACGAGCCGGCTTCCTCCCCCGCCCACGACGCGGCGGCCCCTCGTCCCCGGCACCCCGGCGAACACGACGGTGCACGCCGACCACCCTTGCTTGTGAACATGTGAAAGGATCCACGTGTCCGACGAACTCGTCTTGGCGCACCGCGAACCCCTCACCGAGGGCCACACGACCGTCATCACCCTCAACCGCCCCGCCAAGCTCAACGCCTGGACCACCGCCATGCGGGCCCGCATCGTCGAGCTCTTCACCGAGGCCGGGGGCGACCCCGATTGCCGCGCCGTCGTCCTCACCGGTACCGGAGACGCCTTCTGCGCCGGTCAGGACCTCTCCGAGACCCGGGCCATCGACCCCGCGGACCACGCCGCCGCCGAGGCCTGGATCGACGAGTTCGACGTCCTCTACCGGGCCCTGCGCGGCATCGACAAGCCCACCGTGGCCGCCGTCAACGGCGTCGCCGCCGGGTCGGGCTTCCAGTTCGCCCTCCTGTCCGACCTGCGCGTGGGCCACCCCGGCGTCCGCATGGGCCAGCCCGAGGTCCGCTCCGGCATCCCCAGCGTCACCGGCATCTGGGCCATGTGGGACATCCTCGGCAAGGCCCGCACCATCGAGTTCACCCTCACCGGCGACCTGGTCGACGGCTCCGAGGCGCACCGCCTGGGCCTGCTCACCCGCCTCGTCCCCGAACGCGGGGACGTGCTCCCCGCTGCCCTCGACCTCGCCGCCTCCCTGGCCTCCCTGCCCCCCGGCGCCGTCGCGCTCACCAAGGCCCGCCTGCGCGAGATCGACGACGCGGCCCTCACCGACGCCGTCGCCGCCGCCAAGGAAGTCCACACCCGGGCCTACGCCAGCGGCGAGCCCCAGCGCGAGATGGAGCGGTTCCTGGCCAAGCGCCGCTGAACCTCCGCTCCACCGCCAAGCCACAGCAGGAACAGGGGAACCACCCGATGACCACCACCGGAACCGAGGCCGCCGCCTCCCAGACCCCCGGCCCGGACGCGCTCGCCGAGGGGGAGCGCCTCTACCGCCGACTGCGCTCCGAGCAGCGCTGGCAGGTGCCCGAGCGGTACAACATGGCCGTCGACGTCGCCGACCACCACCCCGGGGACCGGGTCGCCCTCGTCTTCGAGGACCACACCGGGCACCGCGACGAGGTCACCTGGGACCGCGTCCGCGACCGGGCGGCCCGCGTCGCCGCCCACCTGCACGCCTTGGGCGTGCGCGAGGGCGACCGCGTCGCGGTGCTGCTGCCCCAGCGCCCCGACACCCCCGCCACCTACCTGGGCGTGCTGCGCACCGGCGCCGTCCTGGTCACCATGTCCCCGCTGTGGGCCGACGACCCCATCGCCTACCGGGTCGCCGACTCCGGCAGTACCGTCCTGATCACCGAGGACGCCGCCCTGGAGCGCGCCGCGGGAGCCGTCCGCGCCGCCCGCGCCTCCCACGGGCTCGACGCCGACGTCCGCGTCGTCAGCGTGGACGACCCGGCCGTGGCCGCCCGCGAGCCCCGCCACGAGGCCGCCGACACCGCCGCCGACGACCCCGCGCTCATCTTCTACACCTCCGGGACCACCGGCGCGGCCAAGGGCATCGTGCACGCCCACCGCACCCTGCTGGGCCACAACGAGTTCCGCTACTGCCACGACCTGCGCCCCGGCGACGTGTTCTACGGGGCGGGTGACTGGGCCTGGTCCATGGCCAAGCTCATGGGCCCGCTGCGCGCCGGGGCCACCCACCTGGTCTACCGCCCCCGCGCGGGCTTCGACCCCGAGGGGCTGCTCGCCGCGATGGCGCGCAACGGGGTCACCACCGCCCTGGTCAACCCCACCCTGCTGCGCAAACTCCGCGCCGAGGCGCCCGACGCCGGACGCCGCCACCCCCAGTCCCTGCGCGTGGTGTGCTGCTCCAACGAGCCGCTGACCGCCGACCTCATCGCCTGGTTCCGGGAGCAGTTCGGCGTCACCCCGTTGGACTACTACGGGTCCACCGAGTCCTACCCCCTGCTCGGGAACATGCCCGGAATCCCGGTCAAGCCCGGCTCGGTGGGCCGCCCGCTGCCCGGCTGGGACGTCGCCCTGCTGGACGCCCGGGACCGCGGGGTCCCCGACGGGGAACCCGGCGAGATCTGCCTGCGCGCCCGCAGCAACCCGCAGTTCCCGCTGGGCTACTGGAACCGGCCCGAGGCCTCCGCCGAGACCTTCGGCGGCGCCTGGTACCGCACCAAGGACCAGGCCGTCCGCGACGCCGACGGCTACTTCTGGGTCCTGGGCCGCACCGACGACGTCATCAAGACCTCCGGCTACCGGGTCGGACCCTACGAGGTCGAGGCGGCCCTGCGCGAGCACCCGGCCGTCGCCGACGCCGGAGTCGTGGGCCTGCCCGACCCGCTGCGCGGACAGGTGGTCAAGGCCTGGATCGAACTCGCCGACGGACACGAGCCCAGCGAGGAGCTCGCCGACCGGATCCGCGCCTTCGCCCGCGAGCACTACTCCCGCTTCGCCTACCCGCGCCTGATCGCCTTCGAGGAGCGCCTGCCCCGCTCCGCCACCGGCAAGGTCCAGCGCGCGCAGCTGCGCCGACGCGACACGGCCTGAGATCCGTGCGGCGGCGGTGGCCGCCGCCGCACCCGGCCGCGCCCGGCCACCCCGGCGGGCCGCCCCCTCTCTTGTCCCCCCTACCATCGAATCCGGGCCAGGCCCGGACCAGTGAGAAAGAGGAGTTCGGGTACGGTGCTCAACGACCCCAAAGCCCCCGCGATCCCGGCGGAGGACATCGGCCGCGTCCGCCGCCGCGTCACCGTCGCCACCGCCATCGGCAACTTCGTGGAGTGGTTCGACTCCGGCGCCTACGCCGTCATGTCGGCGACCATCGCGGTGCTGTTCTTCCCCAACTACGACCCCGCCGCCGCGCTGCTGGCGACCTGGGCGATCTTCGCCGCGGGGTTCATCGCCCGCCCCCTGGGCGCCCTGTTCTTCGGCCACTACGGCGACCGCATCGGCCGCAACCGCGCCCTGGCGCTGAGCGTGCTGTGCATGAGCGGCGCCACCCTCGCCATCGGCCTGCTGCCCACCTACGCCGCGATCGGCCTGGCCGCGCCCCTGCTGCTCCTGCTCATGCGCGCCGTCCAGGGATTCTCCACCGGCGGAGAGTACACCGGCGCCTCCTCCTTCATCATGGAGTACGCCCCCGAGGGCCGCCGCGCCCGCTACGCCAGCGCCGTCCCCATCACCGTGGGCGTGGCCGCCGTCGTCGGCTCGGGCGTGGGCGTGCTGCTCACCGGCACCCTCAGCGAGGAGGCCCTGATGTCGTGGGGTTGGCGGGTGCCGTTCCTGATCGCCGGGCCGCTGGGCGCGATCGGCCTGTACCTGCGCTCCCGGCTCGACGACACCCCCGTCTTCCGTGAGATGGCCCGGGAGGACAACACCACCCGCAGCCCGCTGCGCGAGGCCTTCCGCGTCTCCGGCCGCCAGATGTTCACGCTCTTCGGCTACAGCATCACCAACGCCGTCGGCTACTACTTCATGAGCTCGTACATGATCAGCTACATGTCGGAGTCGCTGGACTACACCAAGACCCAGGCGCTGACGACCAGCGTGGTCGCGATGCTGGCCTACACGCTGATGTGCCCGCTCATGGCCAGGGCCAGCGACCGGTTCGGGCGCCGCCCCATGCTGATGACCGCCTGCGCCGGGTTCGTGCTGCTGACCTACCCCGCGTTCCAGCTCATGGGCACCGGGCTGGCCGGGGCCGTGCTGGGCACCTCGGCGCTGGCCGCGCTCGTGGCGGTGATCGGCACCTCCAACGTGCCGATGATGGTCGAGATGTTCCCGGCCCACCTGCGCGCCAGCGGGTCGGCGGTCGGCTACACCACCGCCTACGTGCTCTTCGGCGGGACGGCCCCGTTCGTGGCCACCTGGCTGGTCGCCGCCTCCGGCAGCGCCCTGACCCCGGCGTTCTACCTCGTCGGAGTCGCCGCGCTCAGCCTCCTGGTGGTGCTCACCCTGGTCCGCGAGACCCGGGACCTGTCCCTGCACCGCACCACGGTGGACTGACCCGCCCCGGGGGCGCCCGCGAAGCCACGCGGGCGCCCCGGGGGAGGAGGTTCCCGGCCGCGGCGCGGACCGGCTGGTAGTTTCGCCGCATGCGCGAACGGCTGACGAACCTGGAACCACGCCTGCACGACGCGCTGGCGGCGTGGGGCGTCCACGCGACCGCGATCGACCACGTCCCCCTGGGCTACGGCGACCACCACTGGAGCGTCACCGACACCGCGGGCCGCCGCTGGTTCACCACCGTGGCCGACCTCGCCCACAAGTCCTTCCTCGGCCCGGACCCGGCCGCCGTGCGGCGGCGCCTGACCCGGGCCATGGACACCGCGGCCCGGCTGCACGACGACGAGGGGCTCGGGTTCGTCGTCGCGCCCCTGCGCACCCCGGGCGGGGACACCGTCGTCCCGGTCGGCGACGGGTACGCGCTCAGCGTCTTCCCCCGCGTGGAGGGCGAGTCCGGCGACTTCGGCCAGGAGTTGGCCGCCGACCGGCGGGCCCGGCTGCTGGACACCCTCGCCCAGCTGCACCGCAGCGCACCGGGCGACGCGCCCGCCGTCGAGACCCGCCTCCCCGGCCAGGACCGGCTCGCCGCGCTGCTGGACCGCCCCGCCGCCGTCGGCGACGCGGGGCCCCACGCCGCTCCCACCGCCGACCTGCTCGCCGAGCACGCCCCGGTGCTGCGCGAGCGCCTGGCCGAGTCCGACCGGGGCGCGGCCGCTCTGGAGGGCGCGCCGACGGTCCTCACCCACGGCGAGCCCCACCCCGGCAACCTGCTGTGGCACGGCGACCGCCCGCTCCTGGTGGACTGGGACACCGTCGGTCTGGCCGCCCCCGAGCGCGACCTGTGGCTGGTCACCGACGACCCCGCCGAACTGGACCGCTACGCCCGGGCCAGCGGGCACGAACCCGACCGCGCCCTGATGGACCTGTACCGGCTGCGCTGGGACCTGCGGGACGTGGTCGAGTTCGTCGACTGGTTCCGCGCGCCCCACGAGGGCGGCCCCGACACCTCCCGGGCCTGGCGGGACCTGGTCCGCATCGTCGAGCGCCTCGGCGCGGGGGAGCGGTCCGGAACCCGCTGACGCCGCCCGGATCCGGCGGCCCGGCGGGTCGCGGCCCGCCCGCACGGTTTGCGGTCGGTAACATCTCCCTGACTCTTGGCGACCGGAAAGACCTGTTGTCGGCGCGGCCGGGCTGGAACCGGCCGACCGGGCACGCCACGGACCCGACCAGCTGTTGGAGCGACATGAACCTGCCCCTGAGCACCCGCGACCTGCCGCTGCGCGTCATCACGGGGGCGTTCGTCCTCAACTCCGGGCTGGAGAAGCGCGGCGCCGACGAGGAGGCCGCGCAGGGCCTGCACGGGATGGCGGCGGGGACCTACCCCTTCCTCAAGGACGTGGACCCGGTGACCTTCGCCCGGCTGCTGTCTGCCGGTGAGATCGCCCTGGGCACCGCCCTGCTGATCCCCGTCGTGCCGAGCCGCGTCGCGGGCGCGGGCCTGACCGCGTTCGCCGCCGGCCTGCTCGGCCTGTACCTGCGCACCCCGGGCATGCGGCGCCCCCAGAGCCTGCGCCCGACCGAACAGGGGCTGCCCCTGTCCAAGGACTCGTGGCTGCTGGGGGCGGGGCTCAGCCTCCTGCTGGGCGGCGACACCGGTCGGGAGTCCTCCCGCGGCTCCCGGCGGTGCCGCCGCTGACGGTCGGGCGGACGCCGCTTCCGGGCTTCACCGGTCTGTCTCGACGGCGGGCACGAAGACCCGCAGGGCCGCGTGCCGCTTGGTGAAGACCACCGTGCGCGAGCCCTCCACGACCTCGCCGTCCACGGCCAGCAGCCTGGGCTCGCCCGGGATGGTCAGCGTCAGCCCCGTGGTCAGCCGCTCGGAGTAGCCCTCGCCGTGCGCGAACTTGCCCAGCAGCACGTCCGCGACGGCGCGCAGCCTCGGGAAGGGCGCCCGCGCGGTGAGCACCCGCACGTCCAGCCGCCCGTCGTCCAGCTGCTCGCGCAGCGCGGGCACCCGGCCGTGCGTGCGGTACTGGCAGTTGCCCACGAACGCCCACCACACCTTGGCGGGCTGGCCGTCCACCACCGCCGAGGTCGGACTCACCTCCCGCAGGTCCTGCCACAGGGCCAGCGCGAACGCGGGCCACTTGCCGATCCGGTCGGCCCACTTGTCGCGCCGGTCCACCATGCGCGGGTAGGAGCCGAAGGAGGACGTGTTGAGGAAGATCCGTCCGTCCACCTCGCCCACGTCCACCCGGGCCAGCCGTCCGTCGTCGAAGGCCCGCAGCGCGATGTCCACCGAGGACAGCCCGAGCGTGCGGGCGAAGTTGTTGAGGGTGCCGTCCGGCAGCACCAGCAGCGGGCGGTCGTGGTCCAGCGCCGCCTGCGCCCCGGCGTTGACGGTGCCGTCGCCGCCCGCCACCGCCAGCACGTCGCTGGTGCGCGCGGCCTGGTCCATGACCCCGACCACGTCGTCCTCGGCCGACAGCGGGATGATCCGCGCCTTGGGCAGCGCCCGCGCCACCCTGCTCGTGACGTCGGCCGCGGTCAGTCCGGGCATCGTGCCCGAGGCGGAGCGCGGGTTGACGACCACCGTCACCCCGGAGCCCTCGCGGTCCACGTCGGTCTCCCCGTCGGCGACGGTGCGCGCGCCGAAGACCAGTTCGGGCCGGGGCGGCACCACCGTCCGGGCGAGCAGGGCCGCGCCGCACCCGATGGCCACTCCGGCGAGCACGTCGCCGGGGTAGTGGACGCCGCTGTGCACGCGTGAGAACGCCACTCCGCCCGCCAGGAGGGCGACCAGCCCGGCCAGCGGCTTGGGCGCGTCGGTCATGACCCCGGCCGCGTAGGCCGCGGCGGCGGCGGTGTGCCCGGAGGGGAAGGAGGTGCTCGGGTAGGAGCGGTAGGGGCTGCGCGCGGCCGGGACGGCCGAGTTGTCCGGGCGGGTGCGCCCCGAGATCTGCTTGATCCCCGCCGAGACCAGGTTGGCGGTGCCCGCGGCCAGTATGGCGCGCAGGGCGGTGCGCCGCAGCCTGGGGCCGCCGGTGGCGGCGAGGGTGGCCGACATGAGGAACCACGGCGCCATGTTGTCCGTCGCCTGTACGAACTTGGGGGTGTAGGCGTCCAGGGACGGGGGTCCCAACCCCGTCACGTGGTCGTAGACCTTCTTGTCAGCCCGTTGCAGTCGACTCATAAGGCTCATTGCCCCAGATTGGGCAAAGTCCCGTCAGATGTCCATAAGGGCGCGCCAGCAGGAGAGCCTCCAGTGTGTTGATGACATCACACACGATGTTGGTTTCGGTCGGGCGCCGCCGCCGGTTCGCCGGTGCGACCGGGCCGTGACGCCCGTGCGGCGGCCGACGCCGGGGTGCTCGGCCCCCGGTCGTCACCTCACCTCTTTCGAGACCTTTTCGTGATTTCACGGACCAATCCGCCTGGTTCCCGGTACCGAATCACTTCCGCCACACAACCCCCGGAAGTGAAGAGGACGCATTGGGTACAGGGCAGCACACCCTCCGTCGGCGCAGGGTCGCGGTCATCGGCTCGGGCGTCTCCGGACTGACGGCGGCGCACGTTCTGCACCGGGACGACGACGTCACCCTGTTCGAGGCCGACGACCGCCTGGGCGGACACGCCCACACCCACCGGATCGGCGGCGGACCGGGCGGCGAGCTGGGGGTCGACAGCGGCTTCATCGTGCACAACAGGCGCACCTACCCCCACCTGCTGCGACTGTTCGACGAACTCGGCGTGCGCACCCAGCCCACCGAGATGAGCATGTCGGTCAGCTGCCGGGGCTGCGGCCTGGAGTACGCGGGCGCGCGCGGCATGCGGGCCATGCTCCCCAACCGGTCCCGGCGCAGCCCCGCCTACCTGCGCATGCTCACCGAGATCCCCCGCTTCCACCGGGCCGCCCGGCGCCTGCTCGCCGCTACCCCGCCGCCCGGCGCGGCCGAGCCCACCCTCGGCGCCTTCGTCCGCCACCACCGGTTCACGCCCTACACGGTCGCGCACTTCCTGCTCCCGCTGGTGTCGGCGGTGTGGTCCTGCCCGCCCGGCACCGCCACCGACTACCCCGCCCGCTACCTCTTCTCCTTCCTGGCCAACCACGGCATGCTCAGCGTGTGGGGCTCCCCCCGCTGGCGCACCGTCACCGGCGGCTCGCACGCCTACGTCGAGCGCGTCGCCAAGAACCTGCACGCGGTGCGCACCGGCACCCCGGTCACCTCGCTGGCCCGCACGGACCGGGGGGTGCGCCTGCGCGCCGGGGGAGAGCCCCTGGAGTTCGACGCCGTCGTCGTGGCCACCCACGCCGACCAGGCCCTCGCCCTGCTCGCCGACCCCACCGACGCCGAGCGCGAGGTCCTCGGCGCCTTCGGCTACTCGCGCAACCGCACCCTGCTGCACACCGACGCCTCCGTCCTGCCCGCCGACCGCGACGTCTGGGCCAGCTGGAACCACCGCCTGGCCTCCTGCGAGCCCGACACCGAGCCCGTGCGCGTGAGCTACCACATGAACCGCCTCCAGCGCCTGGACGCCGACGAGCAGTACGTGGTCACCCTCAACGGAGCCGACGAGGTCGACCCCGACCGGGTCGTGGCCGCCATGGACTACGCGCACCCCGTCTACACCCCCGCCTCCCTGGCCGCGCAGCGGCGGCTGCCCGAGCTCAGCGACCGGGTCGTCGCCTTCGCCGGGGCCCACCACGGGTGGGGCTTCCACGAGGACGGGTGCCGCTCGGGCGTCCGGGCCGCCGCGAGCCTGGGGGTGCACTGGTGACGCCCTCCCCGGCGCCCGCGCTGTACGAGGCCACCGTCCGCCACGTCCGCTCCGAACCCGTCCGCAACGCCTTCGCCTACGGCACCTACTACTGGCTGGTGGACCTGGACGACCCGCCGCGCCTGCGCTGGCCGCTGCGCGTCCTGGCCGGGTTCCGCGCGAAGGACCACGCCGTGGACGGCGACCGCTCACCGGCCGCCACCCGCGCCCTCCCCGAAGCCGGTGCCCCGGCCGGCCCCCGCGTCCCGGCCGACACCGGTACCGCGCGCCGCGACCGCGCCGACGGCTGGGCGCGGGAGCTGCGCGCCGACATCGACGCCCTGCTGGCCGAGCACGGCGTGGACCTGGACGGCGGCCGGGTGCTCATGCTCGCCCACGCCCGCGTCCTGGGCCACGTGTTCAACCCCCTGACCGTCTACTGGTGCCACCACCGCGACGGCCGCCTCAGCCGCGTCGTCGCCGAGGTCCACAACACCTACGGCCAGCGCCACCGCTACGTCCTGGACGTGGACGGCCGCGGCCGGGCCGAGGCGGACAAGGCCATGTACGTCTCCCCGTTCAACGCGGTGGACGGCCGTTACCGCCTCAGCCTCCCCGAGCCCGGTGAACGCCTCGCGCTCACCGTCGCCCTGCACCGCGACGGGCGCCCGCCCCTCACCGCCTCGGTGCACGGCCTCCGATGCCCCGCCACCACCGCGTCCCTGCTGCGCAGGGCGCTGCGCCACCCCCTCGCGCCGCTGGTCGGCGCGCTGCGCATCCGGCGCCAGGGCATCGGCCTCTACCTGCGCGGGCTGCCCGTCCAGCCGCGCGGGCACACGCACACACCAGCGACCGAACGGAAGACCAGGACACGGCCATGACCACGACCAGCCCCCACACCCACCCGCCCCTGGACGCACGGCGCTGGCCCGACGTGGCCCGGGTGCCCGGCGGACGCCTGCGCGCGGCCGTCGCCCGCGCCATCGTCCGCCACGCCACCGCGCGCTCGGGCGTGCGCGTGCGCACCGGCTCCGCCGCGCCCGCCGCGGACGACGGCGCGCCCGTCCTGGAACTGCGCGACCCCGACGCCTTCCACCGCCGTCTGGCCGCGGGCGGCCTCATCGGATTCGGCGAGTCCTACATGGCCGGGGAGTGGGACTCGCCCGACATCGTCGCCCTGCTCACCCGCCTGGCCGCGGACTACGAGAACCTCGTGCCGCGCCCCCTCCAGCCCCTGCGCCACGTCACCCTGCCCCGCAGACCCGCCTCGGACCGCAACACCCGCGCCGGGTCCAGACGCCACATCAGCCACCACTACGACCTGTCCAACGACCTGTTCGGCCTCTTCCTCGACCGGACGATGACCTACTCCTCCGCGCTGTTCGAGGACGGCGAGGCCCGCGACCGCGACACCCTGCCCCGCGCCCAGGAGCGCAAGATCGACCGCCTCCTGGACGCCGCGGGCGTGGCCGAGGGCGTCGAACTGCTGGAGATCGGCACCGGCTGGGGCGAGCTGGCCGTGCGCGCCGCCCGCCGCGGCGCCCGCGTCACCACCGTCACCCTCTCCGCCGAGCAGCGCGACCTGGCCGTCGAACGCGTCGCCGCCGCCGGGCTCTCCGACCTGGTCGACGTCCGCCTGTGCGACTACCGCGACGTCACCGGAACCTACGACGCCGTGGTCAGCGTGGAGATGATCGAGGCCGTGGGCGAGCGCTACTGGCCCGCCTACTTCGCCGCCCTGGACCGGCTCGTGCGCCCCGGCGGACGCGTGGGCCTCCAGAGCATCACCATGGAGCACGCCCTGATGCGCGCCTCGCGCCGCTCCTACACCTGGATGCACAAGTACGTCTTCCCCGGCGGACTCATCCCCTCGGTCACCGCCGTCGAGGAGCAGTTGCGGGCGGGCACCTCCCTGCGCGTCACCGACCGCCTGTCCTTCGGCCGCGACTACGCCGACACCCTGCGCGTGTGGCGCCGGAACTTCACCGACGCCGCCGAACGGGTGGAGGCCCTCGGCTTCGACGCCACCTTCCGCCGCATGTGGTCCTTCTACCTCGCCTACTGCGAGGCCGGCTTCCTGTCCGGAATCATCGACGTCGAGCAGATCACCATGGAGAAGGCCCGATGAGCACCACCGCGACCACCGCCCCGCCCCGCGGGGCCGCCCACTTCCTCGCCCCCCTGGCCGCCGGGCTGTTCAACGGGGTGCTCCCCGTCCGGCTGCGCGCCTGGGACGGCAGCGAGGCCGGTCCCGCCGACGCCCCGCTGGCCGTGCTGCGCGACCGCGACGCCCTGCGCCACATCCTGGCCCGCCCCGGCGAGCTGGGCCTGGCCCGCGCCTACGTCACCGGATCGCTGGACGTGGAGGGCGATCTCACCGACGCCCTGAGCCGGGTGTGGGCGAGCGTGCGCGAGAACGGCACCTCGCTGCCCGGCCCCGCCGAGTGGGCCCGTGCGGCCCGCACCCTCCTGGCCCTTGGCGTGGTGGGCACCCCGCCGCCCGTTCCGCCGACCGAGGCGCGCCTGCGCGGACGCCCGCACTCCAGCGAGCGCGACGCCGCGGCCGTCTCCCACCACTACGACGCCGGGAACGACCTGTACGAGCTGCTCCTGGACGAGTCCATGGCCTACTCGTGCGCCTACTGGACCAGCGACGCCCCCGGCTACGGCCTCGCCGAAGCCCAGCGCGACAAGCTCGACCTCGTCTGCCGCGAACTGCGCCTGGACGAGGGCGACCGCCTGCTCGACGTGGGGTGCGGCTGGGGATCGCTCACCCTGCACGCCGCCCGCCACCACGGCGCGCGCGTCACCGCCGTCACCCTCTCGGCGCGCCAGCGCGACCACGTCGCGGCCCGGGTCCGCGAGGAGGGCCTGTCCGACCAGGTCGAGGTGCGCCTCCAGCACTACCGCGACGTCACCGACGACGGCTTCGACGCCGTGGCCGCCATCGAGATGGGCGAGCACGTGGGCCGCGACGAGTACGCGCCCTTCGCCCGCCGCCTGTACGACCGGCTGCGCCCCGGCGGGCGCCTGCTGGTCCAGCAGATGTCGCGGCGCGGCGCCCAGCCCGGCGGCGGCCCGTTCATCGAGCGCTACATCGCCCCCGACATGCACATGCGCCCCCTGGGCGAGACGGTCGGGCTGCTGGAGGACGCCGGACTGGAGGTGCGCGGCGTGCGTGCCATGCGCGAGCACTACGTGCGCACCGCCCGCGCCTGGCTGGAGGTGCTGGAGCGCCGCTTCGACGAGCTGGTGGCCCTGGCCGGACCCGAGACCGCCCGCGTGTGGCGGCTCTACCTGGCCGGGGGCGCGCTCGCCTTCGAGGAGGGGCGCATGGGCGTGGACCAGATCACGGCCGTTCGCCCGGACCGCGCCGGGAGCCGCTGATGGACGCCTCCGCGCTCGCCGCCACCCTCGGGCTGTCCGCCCTGGCCGTGCTGGCGCTCATGCTCGCGACCTTCGCCCTCGCGCTGCGCCTGGGCAGGCACAGCGTGGTGGACGCGGCCTGGGGGCTCGGTTTCGCCGCGGTGGCGGCGGTCGGCGCCCTGACCGCCTCGGGCGACCCCGCACGCGCCTGGCTGCTTGCCGGGCTCACCGCCGTGTGGGGACTGCGCCTGGCCGTGCACATCGGGCTGCGCTCCCGGGGCAAGGGCGAGGACCCCCGCTACGAGCGCCTGCTGGCCGGGGCGCCCGGGAACCGGAACGCCTACGCCCTGCGCGTGGTGTACCTGCTCCAGGGATTCCTGGTGTGGCTGGTCGCCGTCCCGATCCAGGTGGCGGTGCACACCGGCGCGCCCCTCCTCGGATCCCCGCAGGTGTGGCTTGCCGCAGCCGGTGCGGCCGTGTGGCTGCTGGGGTTCGTGTTCGAGACGGTGGGCGACGCCCAGCTCGCCCGCTTCAAGCGCGACCCCGCCAACAGCGGGCGGATCATGGACCGCGGCCTGTGGGCGTGGACCCGCCACCCCAACTACTTCGGCGACGCGTGCGTGTGGTGGGGGCTGTTCCTGGTCGCGCTGTCGGGGTCGTGGTGGGTGCTGCTCACCCTGCCCGCGCCCGTGGTGATGACCTACCTGCTGACCCGGGGGTCGGGCCAGCGGCTGCTGGACGAGCACATGTCCGGTCGGCCCGGCTGGGCGGAGTACGCCCGGCGCACCAGCGCGTTCGTGCCGATGCCGCCCGGCAGGGGCTGAAGGCCCCGGGCACGGGTTCCCGCCCCGGGGCCCCACGGAAGGGGGAGGGCCCCGGGTCGGGCCGTCGGATGCTTCCGCGCGGCGGACCGTGACGTGGTCCGACCGGGGCATCGCGCGACCGTGGCCGTTTCCGGCCGACCCCCGGCGGGCGGTCCGCTAGGACATCGTCTCGTGCGCCAGGCCCCAATCGACCCGGTTCAGGCTGCCGTCGCGCGCGAAGCGGACCCGTACCGCGTGCAGCCCCATGAGGCCGCCCAGTTCGTCGGGGCCGAAGACGTCCATGGGACGCACGCCGTGGCGGTCGAAGTAGCCGAGGACCATCGCCCGCATGGCCTCCCGCCTTCCCTCCTCCGGTACCAACGGATGCGTGAGGTCGGCGGCCCCCTCCAAGTCCTGGGAGGTGACCCGGGGGTCGGTGCCGGGAACCGGAATCCGCGTGTCGGTGACGGCCAGGTGGACCTGCTGCCCGTCGGGTGTCCCCACCACCGTCCAAGCCCCCGCGCCGTCGATGTCAGCCGCCGTACGGGAGAGGACCTGCGCGACACTACCGGGCAGATGGTGGGCGGACAGGTCGGCGCTGTCGGCGTCCAGGTCCGCGGCGCCCCCCTCGCGTGCCGCCGAGCGCAGGACGGACGCGCCCTCGGACGCGGCCCACTCCCACAGGCCCCGCCCGGGGGTGAAACGGCCGAGCTCCCGGGCCTCCAGCTCCACGCACCCGGGGTAGCGCAGGACCCCGGAGGCGGAGTCCCACTCGGGCTCGGAGCCCGCGGTCCACCCCAGGTCTTTGAGGTACTCCTCCAGCGCGGCCTCCCGGCGCAGCGTGGCACCGACCCTGGGCATCACGTGGGCCAGCACGCCCTGGGGTATTCTCTGGAAGCTCCCTGCGCCGGCCGCGTCCTCCGTGGCCGCGGGCACCCGGTGAGCGGGCTCCTCCACCGGCGCCGCACCGCCCGGTCCGGTCACGAACACGGACTCGACGTTGTCGGAGTCGTCCAGTGCCACGGTGACCCGGTTGCCGCTGGGCAGCTCCAGGGTGTTGCGCCCCGCCGAGCGCTCGACGTGCAGCCCGTGGTGCTCGGCGTAGCCATCGACCACCGACGCGGCGTAACCCCGGCCCTCCAGGATTTCCGGGCCGGGGACCAGCATCGCGCCCAGACGCAGGAACTGCTCGGCGGTGGCGGTCCGCGGAGGGGCCCACGGGATTCCGGGGTCGGTGACCGTGAGGAAGGTGCGCGCCCGTCCCGCATGGTTGAACACTATGCCGCCGCGTCCGCCGAGCAGGCCCATCGCGATGAGGGACATGTGGTCGGAGGCGAGCCGAGGGTCGGGGAGGTGGTTGAGGTCCACCAACCCCTCGGCCAGCTCCGGCACCGCGTGGCGTTCGCCCGTCTCACGCAGGCGCAGGGTGTCGGCGACCACGGGTCTCCCCTCGAAGGCCGGGTTCGCCCAGCCCCACAGCCACGTTCCGTCCTCGGCGTAGCTGCCGAGCAGCCCGACGCGCAGGCGTCGACCGCCGCGCCACGCCGTTTCCTGGGCGAGGTCGACCTCGAACTGGTCGAACGGCACGGTCTCGTCGAAGAAGGTCGTCTGCTCAACGACCCAGGCCAGATGGGGCTGAGCCATGCGTAGCAGGGCCGGGCTGAAGAAACCCGTCATTCCGCTCCTTCTCGCTTGCCCGGACGGCGGCACTTCGCCGCTCCTGCGCCGCCGCTCCGGCCGATTGTCGTGTTCTCGCCCCGTGGGAGTGTCGCGTCGGCTCCACGGTTCTCAACGGCCCGGATTTTTTTTCAGCGGCCCCTTCACCGAGCACTGGCCCCACCGGTCCCACTGGCCGCCGACCACGTACCGAACAGACGGGCCCACTCGCCGCATCGGCGGCACAAGCCGCGGACGGGGCCGGGACGCCGCACGCGCCCCGGCGCCATGCGGTTCGGTCAGCTCTGGTGCGGCACGACCACGGCGCGGCCGAAGACCTCCCCGGCCTCCAGCCTCCGGTAGGCCTCCAGGGCGTCCTCCAGGCCGAACCTCTCGACCTCCGGGCGGATCTGCCCCGCCCGGTACATGTCCACCACCTCCCACAGCTCTCCCACCGTCCCCCAGTAGGTGTTGGTGACGTAGGACTCGTACGGGTTGGCGAAGAACGAGAACTCGTGCGTGCCGCCCGCGATCCCGACCACGGTCAGCCGCCCGCCCCGGGCCATCGACGCCGCGGCGGTCGCGATCGTCGGAGTCACGCCCACGAAGTCGAAGGCCGCGTCCACGCCCCGGCCGCCGGTGATCTCGCGGATCTCCTCGACCTGGTGCGGGCCCGCCCCCACGGTGACCGCGCCGTTGCGCTCGGCCCAGGCCCGCGGCTCGGCCTTGACGTCGGTGGCGATCACCGTCGCGCCGGTCAGCGCTTTGAGGATCTGCACGCCGATCTGCCCCAGCCCGCCCAGACCGATCACCAGGGCGTGCCGACCGCCGCCCTCCAGGTGCGGCAGCGCCTCCTTGATCGCGTGGTAGGGGGTCAGACCCGCGTCCGAGAGCGGCGCGGCCTCCACCGGGTCGGCGTCGCCCAGCGGGACCAGGTGGTGGGCGGGCACGGTCACGTACTCGGCCATACCGCCGTCGCGCCCCAGGCCCACCGCAAGGTAGGGCATGGTGGCCGCGTTCTCGCAGTAGGTGTCCTGGCCCCGGACGCACATGCGGCAGTGCCCGCAGCCGATCGGGCCGTAGGCCATGTAGGCGTCGCCGACCCGGACGCGCTCGCTCACGCCGTCGCCGAGCGCCTCCACCCATCCGGAGTTCTCGTGCCCCAGGACGAACGGCGGTTTCTGGGCCCCGGCCTGCCCCTCCTTGAAGTGGCGGTACACGCTGACGTCGGAGTGGCAGGCGCCCGCTCCCGCCACCCGCAGCAGGACCTCGCCCGGCCCCGGTTCGGGCACGGGAACGTCGGTGAGTGACGGGAACCGCTCGTAGTTCTCGAAGACCACGGCTCGCATGGAGTACCCCCAGGCTCTCGCGGAGAGCGGGCACCGGCGCGCGACGACCGTATTTCCTGGCGCCCGTATGGCCGCTCGACACTGTCCGTCCAGTTCACGGCTGTCCGCCCACCACCTACCCGAAAGCCTTTCGTATTATTTGTCGCTTTAGTCGGAATTTGACCGTGCGTCGTACGGCCGGGAGTGGTGCCACCACTACCGAACCGGGTGGTCAACGCCAGACCCGGTTCGGGGGGACAGCGCCATGGAGGCCGACCCCGCCGCGGACCTAGCGTGAAAAGGGTCCGTTCCCCCCACCTGTCGGCACTCGAACTTCCCCAGGAGAGTCATGATCGCGGCGGGCCCACGTCACGCTTCGCCCCCCACCCCCCTGCGCTACGAGGAGCGCGAGTGGCACGGCCTGCGGCTCCTTGCCCACGACGAGACCGGAGACGGGCGCATCGTCGAGGCGCTGGGGGACGTCGCCGCGGCCGACCACGTCGTGGTCCTGGTCCCGGGCAACGACAACTACCTGGGCAACTACTTCGACGCCAACCGCCCCACCCGGCCCCGGGTCAACGGGGAGACGGTCCTGCGCACCATGCGGGCCCTCGCCCCCGAGGAGCGCTCCGCCGTCGTGGTCTGGGTCGGCTACGACACCCCGCGCGGCTTCGCGGAGGCCGCCTTCCGGGGACCGGCCGAACGCGGCGCCGAGGACCTGGCCCGCCTGACGGCCTTCCTGCCCCGCACCGCCCGCGTCACGCTGGTGGGGCACAGCTACGGCACCGTCGTGTGCGGGCTGGCCCTGCGGCACGGGCGCGTCGACGAGTGCGTGGCCCTGGGCAGCCCCGGCATGGGCGGGGACTCCGTCGCCGACCTGGGCTTCACCGGGAACCTGTGGGCGGCGCTGGGCCCCGCGGACTGGATCCGCTTCTTCCCCCGGGGGCGCTGGCGGGACCTGGGCCACGGCCCCTCGCCGCTGCGTCCCGGGTTCGGCGCCACCGCCTTCGCCACCGGCCCCATCCCCGGCCACTGCTCCTACTACACCGAGGGCAGCGAGTCGGTGCGCAACATCGCCCTTATCGGCCTGGGCCGCCACGCCGAGGTCACCCGGCCGGACGTGCCCGCCCAGCGCGCTCGCCCGGGCTGGCTCCCGGCCGCCGGGGCCCCGGTCGAGGAGGCCGCGCCGTGAGACCCGCTCCCGCCGTCGACGACCGTGCAGCCGAGCACCGCACCGCCGACCCTGTGATCCTGGCCCGCAACGTGCGCAAGGCCTACCCCGGAGCCCGCGGTCGCGCCGCCTTGGACGGCTTCGACCTGGAGGTGCCCCCCGGCGCGGTGCACGCGCTGCTGGGGCCCAACGGCGCGGGCAAGACCACCGCCGTGCGGGTCATGTCCACCCTGCTGCGCTTCGACTCCGGACAGGTGCGCGTCGCCGGGTCCGACGTGGCCCGCCAGAGCGCGCGGGTGCGTTCGCGCATCGGCTTCGCCGGACAGTACGCGGCCCTCGACGAGGTCCTCGACGGGCGGCGCAACCTGGAGATGTTCGCCCGCCTGCACCACCTGCGCGCGCGGGCGGCGCGGGCGCGGGCCGCCGAACTCCTGGAGCGGTTCGGCCTCACCGCCGCCGCCCACCGCCCGGTGCGCGAGTACTCGGGCGGCATGCGCCGCCGCCTGGACCTGGCCGCGAGCCTGATACCCGACCCCGCGGTGCTGTTCCTGGACGAGCCCACCACGGGCCTGGACCCGCGCAGCCGCGCCGAGGTCTGGCGTGCCGTGCGCGACCTGGCCGAGGGCGGCACGACCGTGCTGCTGACCACCCAGTACCTGGAGGAGGCCGACCGCCTCGCCGACCGGATCTCGGTGGTCGACGCCGGAAGGGTCATCGCCGAGGGCACCCCCGAGGAGCTCAAGTCCCGGGTCGGGGGCGGCCGGGTGGAGGCCGTGGTCGCCGACGCCGACGCGCTCTCGCCGGTCGCGGAGGTCCTGGGCCGCGTGGCCGGGGCCCTGCCCGAGGTGGACGCCGACGCCCTGCGGGTGTCGGTGCCCTTCGACG
Source organism: Nocardiopsis akebiae (assembly GCF_018316795.1). Taxonomy (NCBI): domain Bacteria; kingdom Bacillati; phylum Actinomycetota; class Actinomycetes; order Streptosporangiales; family Nocardiopsidaceae; genus Nocardiopsis; species Nocardiopsis akebiae. The sequence goes on along the minus strand of NZ_CP074132.1, from coordinate 4,493,315 downwards.
GCCGGGGCGCGGGACTGGTCAAGGCGGTGCGCGCCCTGGACGAGGCCGGGCTGGACGTGGAGGACGTCGCCCTGCGCCGCCCGACCCTGGACGACGTCTTCCTGGGGCTGACCGGCCGTCAGGGCACGCGCGGGGAGGGGCCGTGATGTCCGTGACCGAGGCGGGGCCGCCGGCCCCGGAGGAGGGAGGCGGCATGGCGTCCGCGACCGAGGCGCGACGTCCGGTTCCGGAGGAGCCCGGCCCCCTGGCGCGGGCGCGCTGGGCGGTGGCCGACACCTGGGTGGTGGCGCGCCGCTACCTGCTGCACCTGGTCTACAAGCCCGACGAACTCGTCGGCACGCTGATGGTCCCCGTCCTGGCCGTACTGCTGTTCGGCTTCGTCTTCGGCGAGGCCATGGGCGCGGTCATGGACGCTCCCGGCGAGGAGTACCGCGAGTTCCTGATGCCGGGGCTGTTCGCGCTGACCATGGCCTTCGGGATCGGCAACACCACGATCGCGGTGGTCACCGACGCGGGGCGCGGCGTGGTGGACCGGTTCCGCACGCTGCCGATGGCCCCCGCCTCGCTGCTGGCCGGGCGCAGCCTGGCCGACGTGCTCTCCGCGGTGGTGGACCTTGCGGTGCTGGCCGGAATGGGGCTGCTGGTCGGCTGGCGGTGGCACGAGGGCCCGCTCTCCGCCCTGGCGGCCCTGGGGCTGCTGTTGCTGCTGCGCCTGGCCTTCACCTGGATCGGCATCTACCTGGGGCTGGTGGTGCGCGGTCCGGAGGCGGCGATGAAGTTCTTCTCGCTGGTCTTCCCGCTGGCCATGGTCGCGGACACCTTCGTGCCCACCGACACCATGCCGGACTGGCTGGTGCCGGTGGCCGAGTGGAACCCGCTGTCGGCGACGGTGATCGCGGCCCGCGACCTGTTCGGCAACCCGGTGGCGGCCAACGACTCCTGGATCGCGCAGAACGCGCTGCTCATGGCGGTGGTGTGGCCGCTGGTGCTGATGATGGTCTTCGTGCCGCTGGCGCTGCGGCGCTTCCGGCGGCTCAGCCGCTGAGGCACCGACACGGCACCGCCCCGAACGCCCGTGGTCCGGGCCGATGAGTTTCCGCCGCCTTCGGAGTCCGTACGCGTGAACGAACCGCACCGTGCGGATCCGACGGACGAGGAAGACCACGATGAACGGCGCGAAGCCGACCCCCGCACGCGCGGGAGGGCGCGAGTGGCTCGGGCTCGGGGTGCTGGCCCTGCCCACCCTGCTGCTCTCCCTGGACATGAGCGTGCTCTACCTGGCGCTGCCCCACCTGGCCGCCGACCTGCGGCCCTCCGGCAGCCAGCTGCTGTGGATCATGGACGTCTACGGCTTCATGATCGCCGGGTTCCTCATCACCATGGGCACCCTCGGCGACCGCATCGGCCGCAGGCGCCTGCTCATGATCGGCGCCGCCGTCTTCGGCCTGGCCTCCGTGGCCGCGGCCTTCGCGCCCAGCTCCGCCGCGCTCATCGCCGTCCGCGCCCTCATGGGCGTCGCCGGAGCCACACTCATGCCCTCCACCCTGGCCCTGATCAGCAACATGTTCACCGACCCGCGCGAGCGCGCCGTGGCCATCTCGGTGTGGACGAGCTGCTTCATGGGCGGCACCGCCATCGGACCGGTCGTGGGCGGGGTCCTCCTGGAGTGGTTCTGGTGGGGGTCGGTGTTCCTGCTCGGCGTCCCCGTCATGCTGCTGCTCCTGGTGTGCGCGCCCCTGCTGCTGCCCGAGCACCGCGCGCCCGAACCCGGTCGGCTGGACCTGGTCAGCGTCGCCCTGTCCCTGGCCGCCATCCTGCCGGTCGTCTACGGCCTCAAGGCCGTCGCCGAGGGCGGGCCGATCCTCGGACCGCTCGCCTCCCTCGCCTTCGGACTGGTCATGGGCGCGGTGTTCGCCCGCCGCCAACTGCGTCTGCCCGACCCGCTGCTCGACCTCGCACTGTTCCGCCAGCCCTCCTTCGGGGTCGCCCTGGGCGTGATGATGGCGGGCGCGGTCACCATGGGCGGCACGTTCCTGCTGATCAGCCAGTACCTCCAGATGGTCGCCGGCCACTCCTCGCTGGTCGCGGGGATGTGGCAGGTCCCCCCGGCGCTGGCGATGATCGCCGCCACCATGGCCGCGGGGCCGCTGGCCGCGCGCGTGGGCCGGGCCAACGTCATCGGCGGCGGCATGCTGGTGACCGCGTCGGGCTTCGCCCTGCTGGTCCTGGTCCCAGCCGAGGGCGGAACAGCGCTCGTGGTCGCCGGGCTGCTGCTGGCCTCGGTGGGACTGGGGCCCGGCGCCGCGCTGGTCACCGACATCGTGGTGGGCTCCGCGCCCAGGGAGAGGGCCGGGGCCGCCGCGTCGATGTCCGAGACCAGCGGGGAGTTCGGCGTCGCCATGGGAGTGGCCCTGCTGGGCAGCCTGGCCTCGGCGGTCTACCGCGCTGAGGTCAGCGTTCCCGAGGGCCTGCCCGAGGAGGCGGGCCAGACCCTGCCCGCCGCCGTGGCCGTCGCCGCGGAACTGCCAGCGGGCCCGTCCGAGGGCCTGCTCGGTCCGGCGCGCGAGGCCTTCACCTGCGGCGTCAACCTGGTCGGGGTGATCGGCTGCCTGGCCATGGCCGCGTTCGGAGCGGCCGCCGTGGTCCTGCTGCGCCCCGCTCCGTCGGGGACACCGCCGGAGCGCGAACCGGCGGAGGCACCGGCGGGCGCCGAGGGGGAGGGCGCCGAGGACACGCCCGGGGCCGGGGCCGAGAGCGCTCCGGCGCCCGGACCGGCGGGCGGTTGACGGGAGCGGAGCCGGTGGCGGCGGACCCCGCCCGGAAAAACGGTGGCAGCGGAACCGCCGTCGGCCGATGAGTCCGCGCGTCCCGGAGAGTCGGTACGGGTGAGCGGCACCGGGCACCGGACCCGGGACCGCCCGGACCGGACGTCGCGGACCCGGACACCACACCACCCGGAGGAGACCATGGAACGCCCCAACCTCGACGGCATGCTGCTCGCCACCACCGACCCCGACCGCCTGCACGACTGGTACGCCGACGTCCTCTCCCCGCAGGACGACGTCGACGTGGACGGCTACCGCGTCCTGCGCCTGGGCGCCTTCCACCTGCTGATCGACCGCCGGGACGACGTCGCGCCCAGGGCGGGCGACCCGACCCGCATGATCCTCAACGTCGACGTGGACGACGCCCGCGCCGTCGCGGCCCGCGTGGACGCGCGGGGCACCGGATGGCTGGCGCCCCTGGAGGACCGCGACGGCAGCCTGTTCGGCACCGCCGTCGACCCCGACGGCAACCACGTCCAGATCATCCAGCTCAGCGACGAACACCGCGCCGCCATGGCGCGCGAGAGTTAGGAGAGGACCGTGCCGTCGTGGACGAGCGCGCCCGCCGCGGCGTCGGGACGCCCCGCTACGCGGGCTTCGGCCAGGAGGCAAGGGGATCTCGCGGGGCGTCCCGACGGTGGCGTGGTTCGCCGACCCCTTCGGGGACGTGTGTTTCGTCATACGGGAGGCGTAACGTGACGGTCGTGGTGGAACACGCGTCCGACCAGGACTTCATGAGTCTCGCCGACCCCTACCGGCGTGAGCTGTTCGCGCACTGCTACCGCATGCTGGGGTCGGTGCACGACGCCGAGGACCTGGTGCAGGAGACCTACCTGCGCGCCTGGAAGGCCTACGACCGGTTCGAGGGCCGCTCCAGCCTGCGCACCTGGCTCCACCGGATCGCCACCACGGCCTGCCTGACCGCCCTGGACAGGCGCCGGCGGCGGCCCCTGCCCACCGGGCTCGGCGGACCCGCCGCCGAGCCCGAGGGCGAACTGGCCGACCGCCCGGAGCTGCCCTGGCTGGAGCCGGTGCCCGACGCCCTGGTCGGCGCGGACGACCCCGGCGCGGTCGTGGCCGCGCGCGAGAGCGTGCGCCTGGCCCTGGTCGCCGCGCTCCAGCACCTGCAACCCAGGCAGCGGGCGGTGCTGATCCTGCGCGACGTGCTGCGCTACAGCGCGGCCGAGGTCGCCGACACCCTCGGTGCCTCCGTCCCCGCCGTCAACAGCCTGCTCCAGCGGGCCCGCGCCCAGCTGGCCAGGGTCACCCCCGCCGAGGAGGAGGTGGCCGAGCCCTTGCCGGAACAGCGCGAGCTCCTCAACCGCTACGTCGACGCGTTCGAGTCCTACGACATCTCGGCGATCACCGAGCTGTTCACCGCCGACGCGGTGTTCGAGATGCCGCCCTTCGCCACGTGGGTGCGCGGCGCCGAGCACATCGGCCGCCTCATCGCCGCCCACTGCCCGGCCAGCGGGCCGGGCGACATGGCGCTGGTGCCGACCGGGGCCAACGGACAGCCCGCCTTCGCGCTGTACATGCGGGGCGGTGACGGCGTCCACCGGGCGTTCGGGATCCAGGTGCTGGAGCTGGCGCCCGGGGCGGGCGCGGTCGCCCGCACGGTGATGTTCTTCGACACCTCGCTCTTCCGGCGCTTCGGGCTGCCCGCCGTGCTCTCCCCGCGCCGCTGAGGCGGCGGGGCGCGCGTGCGCCCCGCCGCGGCGGTCGCCGGGGCCCGGGGCCGGGACCAACGTGTTTTCCGGGTGGATCCTTACCACGTTTTCCGGTGCCATGTGACACACGGTATTTCTGTGGCGTAGGGGAGAAGGTGTGCTAGGTTCTGTGGAGTTGCAGTCGTGATTCCCGTTGGATGTACATCTTTTTCGGGTTATTGCCGCAGTGACGGGAAAATCGTCAGACCGCGGTTTTCTTCATACTCCCGAACGAGAGGAACACCCATGGCGACCGGCAAGGTCAAGTGGTTCAACGGTGAAAAGGGCTTCGGCTTCATCGAGCAGGACGGCGGCGGCCCCGACGTCTTCGCCCACTACTCCGCCATCCAGGGCAGTGGCTACCGCGAGCTCGCGGAGGGCCAGGCCGTGGACTTCGACGTCACCCAGGGTGCCAAGGGCCTCCAGGCCGACAACATCACCCTGATCTGACCGAGCTCAGACTCCTTCCGGGGCAGGGGCCCGCCCTCGCGGCGGCGGCCCCTCCCCGGTTCTGCTTTTCCCGGACCGTTTCTCCGGCCGTCGTTCTCCGACAGGCGCTGGTCCGGCTACTCCGCCACGACCCCGGGTTCTCCGTGCCGGCCGTGGATAAGACTCTTCCCGGCGCACACCCGGTGTCACACGCCGAAGCCCCCGAGGGCTTCCCGCCAGGCACGCGTCGGCGGCGAAAGGCCCCATATGAACCAACCCCGTACCGAAGCGCGCCGTAGCCGCCCCTCAGGCGGCTACGGCCGTCAGCGGCCCCGCCCGTCCGGCGGACGCCCCCAGCGCGGCGGCTCCGGCGGGCGCCAGGCGGGACGCCCCTCCGGAGAGTTCGCGCTCCCCGTCTCGACCACCCCCGCGCTCGACCCGGTCCACGCCTTCCAGGACCTGGAGATGCCCGCGCCGCTGAAGTCGACGCTGGCCCGCCAGGGCCTGACCACACCGTCGGCCATCCAGGCGGCGACCCTGCCCAACTCGCTGGCCGGACGCGACGTCCTGGGCCGCAGCCAGACGGGTTCGGGCAAGACCCTGGCCTTCGGGCTGGCGCTGCTCGCCCGGCTGGAGGGCCGCGTGGCCGAGCCCCGCCACCCCTTGGCCGTGGTGCTCGCGCCGACCCGAGAACTCGCCCAGCAGGTGAACGACTCGCTCGCCCCCTACGCCCGTTCGCTGCGCGTGCGCACGACGACCGTGGTGGGCGGCATGCCCATCGGCCGCCAGGCCCGCGCCCTGGGGCAGGGCGTGGAGCTGGTCGTGGCCACCCCGGGCCGTCTGCGCGACCTGATGGAGCGCGGCGACTGCGTCCTGGACCAGGTGGACGCCACCGTCCTGGACGAGGCCGACCAGATGACCGACATGGGCTTCATGCCGCAGGTCACCGCGATCCTGACGCAGGTGCCGACCGGGGGCCAGCGCATGCTGTTCTCGGCCACCCTGGACCGCAACGTCGACACCCTGGTCCGCCGGTTCCTGGACGACCCGGTGGTCCACTCGGTGGACCCGTCCGAGGGCGCGGTCTCCACCATGGAGCACCACGTCCTGCACGTGTCGCACACGGACAAGCAGGACACCGCCACCCGCATCGCGGCCCGGGAGGGGCAGGTCATCCTGTTCCTGGACACCAAGCACGCCGTGGACCGCATGGCCAAGCACCTGCTCAACAGCGGCGTCCGGGCGGCGCCGCTGCACGGCGGCCGGTCCCAGCCCCAGCGCACCCGCACCCTCAAGCAGTTCAAGGACGGCACGGTCACCGCGCTGGTCGCCACCAACGTCGCCGCGCGCGGCATCCACGTGGACGGGCTGGACCTGGTGGTCAACATCGACCCGCCCACGGACCACAAGGACTACCTGCACCGGGGCGGACGCACCGCGCGCGCGGGCGAGACGGGCAGCGTGGTCACGCTCGTGCTGCCCAGCGAGCGGCGGGACATGGCCAGGCTGATGCAGCGGGCCCGGATCGACGCGCACGTCGCACAGGTGAGCGCCGACGACCCCGAGCTGGCCCGGGTGACCGGCGCCCGCGAGCCCTCCGGTGTTCCGGTGACTCTGCCCAGCGCTCCCCGGGAGGAGCAGCGCCGCCAGGGCGGTCGCGGAGCGGGTTCGCGCGGCGGATCGCGCGGGTCGGCTGGGCGCGGCGGATCGGCTGGGCGCGGTGCGGCCTCGGGTAGCGGGTCGGCCTCGCGCCGCCGCGGTCCGCGCCGTCCGGTCTGAGGACCGCTCGTGCGCGCCGGGCGCGGGCCCTGATCGCCGCTCGCTTGTCTCCGGGAGCCCGTTCCAGGGGTCCTGTTCGCGGTCGCCCGTCCCCGGAAGCCTGTCTCCGGCCGCTCGTCCCCGGGGGTCTGTCCACAGGGACGGAACGGGGCCTGGCCGGATAGGGCGGGGCCGGGGGACACTGGATTCGGGGGCGCGTGGCGCGCTCATGGGCGGCGCGACAGCCCCCGGATCCGAGCCTACGTCCCCCGGTCCTCACCCCACCAGTCCGTGTCGTCCGCCTGTGCAAAAGCAACCGGGCTGCCCGTGGAAGGGCAATCGGTCCGCCTGCGGAGAGGCGTCCACCCCGCTCACCCGCTCACAGCCGACCACCGTGCTGCCCGGCCCGCGACCCCGGTCGGGTGCGCGGTCCTCGGCCCACGGTGACCGGACACGCGGTACTGGTCGCGGACCGCCTGGTCTGCACTAGCGTTCCTGGTGGAGCGAAGGCCGCCGGACCGTGAGCGCGGAGGTAACGTCATGGCGTGGAGCACCCGTCAACTGGCCGAGCTGGCCGGAACGACCCTGCGGACGGTGCGGCACTACCACGAGGTCGGTCTGCTGGCCGAGCCCGAGCGCGGCGCCAACGGCTACAAGCGCTACAGGGTCGAGCACCTGGTGCGGGTCCTGCGCGTCAAGCGGCTGTCGGACCTGGGGTTCTCCCTGGTGCAGATCGCCGAGATGGGGGAGGCCGACGCCTACCCCGAGCAGGAGCTGCGGGCGCTGGACGACGAACTCGTCCAGGCCATCGAACGCCTGCGGCGGATGCGCGAGGAGCTGGCCCTGGCGCTGCGCGGGTCCGGGCCGACCGAACTACCGCCCGACATGGCCCTGGCCACCGCCGGGATCGCCATGACCGAGGCCGACCGTTCGCTGGCCGCGGTCATGGCGCGCCTGTTCACGCCGCAGACGCAGCGGGCCCTCACGGAGTTGGTGCGCGCCTACGGCTCCGGTGCCTCCGACGAGGAGTTCAACAACCTGCCCACCGACGCCGACGAGCGAACCCGGCAGGAGCTCGCCGAACGGCTGTGGAACGCCTCCCGCGACGTTCTGTCCGACCGTCCGGAGCTGCGCATCTCCGAGGCCACGACGGCCATCGACCGGCACAAGGCCGCGCAGGCCTTCACCACGGCGCTGAACGACCTGTACAACCCCGCCCAGCTCGACGTCCTCAACCGCCTCTCCCGCGCGGCGACGGCGGACCAGCAGGCCGAAGAGCGGACGGACCAGCAGGCCGAAGATCAGGCCGACCAGCGGCCCTGACCGGTCGGGTGGCCCGCGGGGCCCCGGCCGTCGGTCCGGCCCGGCCGGGACACGGTGGAGGGCTGGGCCCCGGCCGCCCCCGCGCGACCCGGGCCCAGCCGGGCTCAGTCCCGGCGTCCGCCGAGGTGGCGGGCGAGGAAGCGCTCGGCCGTGCGGTGGAGGTCGAGCTGGTTCTCCGGGTTGACGAACCCGTGTCCCTCGTCCTCCTTGAGCAGGTACTCCACGTCCACGCCGCGCTCGCGCAGCGCGGCGACGATGTTGTCGGACTCGGCCTTGACCACGCGGGCGTCGTTGGCGCCCTGAGCCACCATCAGGGGCGCGGTGATCCGGTCCACCCGGCTGATCGGTGAGCGGGCCAGCATGTCGGCCTCCTGCTCGGGGACGTCCGGGTCGCCCACGTAGCGGTACCAGTTGTTGGCCAGCGCGGGCCGCACGAACGCCGGTTGGTTGCGCATGAAGTTGGCCAGGTCGGAGATGCCGACGTAGTCGACGGCGGCGGCGAAGCGGTCGGGGGTGAAGGCGACCCCGACCAGCGCGGCGTAGCCGCCGTAGGAGCCGCCGAAGACCGCCACCCGGTCCGGGTCTGCGTAGCCCCGCGCGACGGCCCAGTCCACGGCGTCGATGAGGTCGTCGTGCATCTTCCCGGCGAACTCGCCGATGGCGGCCTTCATGTGGGCCTTGCCGAATCCGACGGAGCCGCGGAAGTTGACCTGGAGCACGGCGTAGCCCCGGTTGGCCAACAACTGGACGGTCGGGTCGAAGCCCCAGGCGTCCCGCGCCCACGGGCCGCCGTGCACCATCAGCACCATCGGCAGGTTCTCCGGCTCCACCCCCACCGGAAGGGTCAGGTACGAGAGCATCTCCAGCCCGTCCCGGGCGGTGATGGTGACCGGCGTCATCGGGGCCATCGCCTCGGGGTCCAGGTGCGGGTGGGGGCGGAACAGCAGCCGGGACTCGCCGGTGGCGTGGTCGTAGAACCAGGTCGCGCCCGGGTCGCGGTCGTGGGTGAAGCCCACGACCCACCGCCGACCGCCGTCGTCACAGGAGATCGCGGCCAGGTCGCCCTCGGACAGCTTCTCCAGCTCGGCCAGCACCTCGGCGAAGTGCGGGTCCAGGGCGTGGACGACCTGGCGCTCACCCAGGTAGCGCACCCCCAGCAGCTCGCCACGGTGGTCGAGGATCAGCGGCGGGGGAAGGGTGGAGACCTGTGCGCGCGTGTCGATGTCGAAGTCCGGGTGGCTGTCCACCTCGGTCTCCTCGCCCGTGGCCATGTCGGCTCGTACCAGGCGGGTGCGGTCGGTGCCCCGGCTGGAGCCGATCCACATCCCGGTCCCGTCCGGTGTGACCTGCGCGGGAAAGACGCCCAGCGGATAGTCGGCGCCCTCGTACACGAGGACGCTGCTCGTGGTGCCCGTCGCGGAGTCGTGGCGGGAGATCTCGAAGTCGCTGTTCTCGTTGAGAGTGGTGGAGAGCAGCTCGCCCTCCCTGCCCCGCGTCCAGATCCTCGCGGCGCCGGGGCTCTGGGCCAGCATGGTGAGCTCGCCGGTGGCCACGTCCAGCTCGTGCAGGTCGAACTCGGCGGCGTCGCGGGCGTTGAGCGAGACGGTCATCCTCCCCGGCCTTCCCCGGGAGGGCTCGAAGCTGACGACCCGGGCGCCGGGGAAGGGGGTCAGGTCCACCACGGTGGGCTCGGCGGCCTCCAGGTCGACCCGGAACAGGTGCCAGTTCTCGTCCCCGCCGCTGTCCTGGAGGTAGAGCAGCCAGCGCGGGTCGTCGGTCCACTGGTAGCTCTGCACGCTGCGGGCCTCGTCGGCGGTCACGCAGCGCGGCTCGCCGTCGAAGTTCCCGGACGGGTCCAGGTCCTGGACCCAGACGTTGAGCCGGTCCTTCCACGGCGCCAGGTAGGCGATGCGGGTGCCGTCCGGCGAGATCGTCGCACCGGCGCGCTCGGGCGGGCTGAAGAAGTCCTCGACCGGGATCAGGTCGGGAAGTGCCATGTCGTTCCTCTCGTTCGTGCCCGGTGGGACCGGGGAGTCGAAGACCAGGAGAAACCATGCCGACACGGCACACTCAAGAATCCGCGATTGTGACGGGGGACACCCTTCGTGTTCGGGGGAGGCCCGGCGTTCGCCGGGGCGGCGTTGGACCCCTCGTACTGGCCGCCCGCCTCGTACCGATGCGTGTTCCCGGTCGGAGCCGCCGCGGTCCGGTTCCGCGTCGGGCCCCGGCCTTCCCCCGCCGGGGCCCGTCCGCCGGCCCGCTTCCAGGGCCGGTCCGCGTGCTCGTACACCGGCCCGCCTCCGGACCCGGTCACCGCGCCCGTCCGCGAGCCCGGCCCCGGGCCCAGCTCCGACCCGGGGCCCGAACCGCCTACGCCGCCACCCGGCGCGGGCTCCACCGAGGCGCCAGGTCGAACTCGGCCCAGATCACACGGCCCCCCTCCTCGCCAGGCGCACCGGCCCGACGGGTTCCCCAGCGGGCGGAGAAGTGGCCGATGAGCAGCAGCCCCTGCCCCAGTGCCAGTTCCCGCCAGTCCTGGTCCGCCTCCGGACCCGGCACGCTCGCCAGGGCTCCCGGAATCCACCGGTCCGCCACCGACAGCCGCAGGACGCGGCGTCCGCCGGGGTCATGGCGCAGCACGAGCGTGCGCACCACCTCCGCCCCGCTTCCGCCGGGCAGGACCCGACCCATGGTGCTGGTCAGCATCTCGCTGGCGCACAGCACCACGGCCGCGACCAGTTCCTCGTCGGCGCCCGAGACCCGCGACAGGTCGGCGCGCAGGTCGGCCCGGGCTCTTCGGATGGCTGCCAGGTTGGCGGGGTAGCTGCGGCGCTTCCAGCGCCTGTCCAGGTCGAGCGGTCGCCGTGGGCGTGGCAGGACGGTCATCTGTCTTCTCCTCGGTTCGTGCGACGGCCGCACGGGCGGTTCCCACGGGAACGGCCTCCGCGGTCCGTCGGGTCCTGGTGTTCTCTCGTGTCTGTGTGCCTTCATGCCTCGGCGTCCTCGGAGGTCTCGGAGGTCTCGGAGGTCCCGGGAGTACGCGGCCCCGGCGCTCCGCTGCCCTCTCGTCACCTCATGGCGGCGAAGATCGTGGCCTCGTCGTCCAGCCACACCAGCTGGTGTTCGGCCGACACCGTCAGTCCGAACCGGGTGTGGACGGGACGCCCCGCCTCCACCCACAGCAGGTGGGCCGCCTCCAACTCGTCGAACAGCCTGCGGGGGCCGTGCTGGCGCACCTCGTAGCCCTGGTCCCGGTGCCCGGGGTCGATGTGCCAGGAGGCCCACGACCAGGTCGATGAGTCCAGCAGGTACACCGTGAACCGCGGGTCCTCGGGGCCGCCCCCGAGCCGGACGATCCGGTGCACGTCCGGCATCTGCAACCCCACCGCGAAGGCTCCGTCGGAGTCGCCGACCACCTCTCCCGGATGCAGCCGGGAGCAAGTCGTGGTGTGCTCGTCGTCGTCCGGGCGGACGTAGGTCTCCAGCAGGTGGCGCGGGGTGCGGTCCGCGCGCGCCCACATCCGGTCGGTGTGCCCGGTGAACCGGCCGTGCGCCGTCCCGTGCGGGCCGACCACGAGATCGGCGGTCACCCCGTGGTGGAAGGCGGTGCCCCACGGAGTCAGGACGCGTCCGCCGGGCTGGCACTGCGCCACCCAGGCGTAGGGGACGCGCTGCACGGTCACCGCGCTGACCACCCGGTCGTAGGGCGCGCGCCCGGCCCAGCCGCGCATGCCGTCCCCGCTGACCACCAGCGGTGTGAGCCCCGCGCTCATCAGCCGCACCCGCGCCTGTTCGGCCAGCTCGAAGTCGATCTCCACCGAGGTGACGGCGTCGTCGCCCAGGAACCGGGCGAGCAGGGCGGCGGTGTACCCGCTGCCGGTGCCCACCTCCAGCACCCGCATGCCCGGCGCCAGCCGCAGCCGCTGCACCGTCTCGGCCACCGAGGACGGCGCCGGGGACGAGGACGTGGGCTCTCCTGGGCCGTAGCGGGCGCCGTCGTCGACCTGAGTGACGACGGGAACGTCGGCGTAGGCCGCCTCCAGCCACCGCAGTTCGCCGCGGTAGCGGTCGACGGGCACGCCCGTCTCGGGGCTGGCGATCTCGTCGGGCAGGAACAGGTGCCGCGGCACCGCCGCGAAGGCCCCGCGCCACTCCGCGGCCAGAGCGCCCTCCTCGACGAGGCGTTCGACCATCCTCTCGTGCGGGGGGATCATCTGCCGCACCTCCCGCACCGTCTGACGCACTGTGCGCTGACGCCCCGGGCCCGCCGGGCGTGCCAGGCGTGCCAGGCGTGCCCGGGGTGCTCGACGCGTCCGGGACGATCAGAGGTTCCGGTGTGGCTGGTTCGCCCAACGCGTCCGATGTGCCCGGGGCGCTCGGCGTCTTCTCCGAGTCCGGGGTACTCGGTGCGTCCGGCGTGTCCGACGTGTCCGGGGCGCCCGCTCCGGCCGCGCCTTCCGTGCGGCCGGACTGGCCTGTCACTCGTGTGAACAGCACCGACACCGGCTCCGGACCCGTGGCCCGTGCCGCCGCCGTGCCCTGCCTGTGGGGTGGAGGTCACCGCTCTTCTCCTCGGGGTGCCCCCGGTATGGACGAACCAGGGTCTTGCGTCCATTACGGGGACGGGAGTTTCCGGGTAAGGATTACTACGGAAGATGTAACGCCGTTCGTCCACGAGGACGGAATTCCGTGCCGATATACACCGGCGGTATGCATGACGAAATCCCAGGTCGGTCCACGTCTTTCCCCGTCACGGGCTTTCTGGGCCCGTGCCGACGTCCTGCGGTCGCTGGCCGAGCACGACGCCGGAGCCCTGTTCGGGCTCGTCCGACAGCACACCGGTGCCAGCCAGCAGACGATCGGCTCCGCCGTCGACATGGCCCAGCCACACGTGAGTGCGATCATGGCGGGAAGACGCCTGGTCACCGCGCTCAGCACGTGGCAGCGCATCGCCGACGGCCTGGCCATGCCGTCCGAGGCCCGCCGGACCCTGGGCCTCGCGGATTCGGGTGACGAGTATTCGAAGGGCGTTTCCTGGACAGAATCCTCTCTGCAAGAAGGCGATTTATGGTCCGCGTCCAGAACGGCGCAGGACATCGTCGACATCACGCTGAAGGACCTGATGAAACGCAGAGACGCATTCGCGGTCGGCGGCGCCCTCCTGATGGGCGCCGCGCTGACGGAGACGCTGGAACACTGGCTGCTGCCCGGCCCGGCCGCCCCCGGCCTGGTCCGCGGCACCATCGGAGAGGCCGAGCTGGGGCGCATCGAGGCCGCCACCGTGGCACTGCGGCACTGGAACGACCGGTGGCGCCTGGGCGTGCGCCGCAAGGCCGTCGTCGGACAGCTCTCGGAGGTGTCCGAACTCGTGGAGACCCCCCAACCCGCCTCCGTGCAGAACCGGCTGTTCGCGGTGATGGCCGAACTGTCCAAGACCGTCGCCTCGATGTCCTTCGACGCCGGGGACCACCCCACCGCGCAGCGGTACTACACCCTCTCCCTGCGCGCGCTCCACCAGGCCGGACCCGAGCACCGCCCCTACGGCGTCGGGGTCCTGGCCGACATGGCCCGGCAGATGCTCGACCTGCACCGGCCCGAGGACGCCCTGGACATCTCCCGCCTCGCGCTCGACAGCGCGGACTCCACCGGCGCGCCCGCGCTCGTCCGGGCGATGCTGCGCACGCGCGAGGGCTGGTCCTACGCGCGGATGGGCAGGTCGGAGGCCTACCGCCGCACCGTCATCCAGGCCGAGGACCTCCTGGAGGGCGCCAACGGCGAGGAGGTGCCCGACTGGGTGGGCGGCTTCGACCACGCCGAACTGGCCGGGGTGGTCGGCGCCCGCTACCGCGACCTCGCGGTGCTCCAGGAGGACCCGGGCGCGCGCCGCAGACACGCCGAGTCCTCCGCCGCCTACATCACCAAGGCGCTCCAGCTGCGCGCGCCCACCGGCAAGCGCGGCCGCGCCTTCGACCTCATCGGGCTGGGCCGCACCTACCTGCTGCTCGACGAGCCCGCCGAGGCCGCCCGGGTGGTGCGCCAGGCCGCGGCCCTCGAACCCTCCCTGGGCTCGGGCAGGGTCCGCAGGCGCCTGCGCGACTGGTACACCGAGTCCGCCACGCACCACCGCGACCCGCAGGTGGCCGCGGTCCGCGATGAGTTATCACATACGCTGCTGCACCATCAGCGAAATGTGAAAGGGATGACGTGACTCGTATCGGAATCACCGGTCATTCGAATCTTTCCGGCGACAGCGTCACCTTGGTGCGCAAAGCGCTGGTGGCGGCACTCGACCCCCACGCCGACGACAGGCTGGTCGGCGTCTCCTGCCTGGCGCGCGGCGCGGACCAGCTCTTCGCCGAGGCCGTGCTCGATGTCGGGGGCAGACTGGAGGTGGTGCTGCCCTCGGCCGACTACCGCGAGGCCAAGGTCAAACCCGCCAACCTCGACCGCTTCGACGACCTGCTCGTGCGCTCCTCGCTGGTGCGCTACATGCCGCACCGGCGGGCGGGCCGCGCCGCCTACGAGGACGCCAACGAGGCCGTTCTGGACTGGGTGGAGCTGATGTTCGCGGTCTGGGACGGCCAGCCCGCCGACGGCAGAGGCGGGACCGCCGACGCGGTCGAGGCGGCGCGGGTGAGGGGCGTGCCCGTGGAGGTCATCTGGCCGGAGGGGGTCCGGCGGGACTGAACCGGGAGCCCGGCGCCCCGCCCCGCGCGTGGAGTGGCGGGGCGGCACGGGCCGGTTCCAGGGCGCGTGCCGGAGCGGACGTGCCGGACCGTCCGGTCGTGTGCGTCCGAAACCCCGGCCCGTGTCGGGGAAGGGCGTGGTCGGGGCGGGGCGGTCCCGACCACATCCGGCCAACACTGCTCCGGTCGGTCGGTGCCGCCCCGGTCGGTCAGCGCCGCTGCGGTACGCCGTCCAGCGCGCCGTGCAGGGCTTCGGCGAAGGCGCGGGGACGGGTTCCGAAGCCCGTGTGATCACCCGGGAATGCGACCGGCTCCGTGCCCAGGAGCCGCACCAGCGCGAGCCCGATGGCGTGGATGGGCTTCCCGGCGGACGCGTCGCCCAGACCCACGGTCACCGGGACCCCGCCCGCCCGCAACGCCTCCACGTCCGGCCGGTACAGCGACAGCGGCATCAGCCCGTGGGCCAGGAAGTAACCGAAGTTGCCGCTGACCCGCTCGAAGGTCTCGGGGTCCTCGTGCATCGGACCTTCCGTCGCGGCGCCCTCCGGCTCACGCCCGTCCTCCTCCGGCGCCTCCCCGCCCTCCTCGTCCAGGCCGTTCAGCGCCATGAACTTGTCGATCGCCGCCTCCACACCCTCGCTCCGGTAGGTGTCGTAGACCTCCCGGTCGCGCGCGAGCACCTCGGAGGGGTCGTCGAGCAGCATGAGGCAGGGAGGCTCGTGCGCGAGCAGCGCGCGCACCGCCTCGGGGTGGCGCACGGCCATGTCGAGCCCGATCTGGGCGCCCGCGCTGTTGCCGAACACGTAGGCCGGGCCCCCGCCCACCTCGGCGACCAGTCTGGCGGCGTCGTCGCTGTGCACCTCCACCCGCTGGTCCTCGGGCTCGCCGTCCAGCCTGCTGCGCGAGTTGCCGCGGGGGTCGTAGGCCACGGTCGTGTAGCGGTCCGACAGGTGCTCGGCCAGGGCGGTGTAGACGCCCGCGTCCTGCGGGCCGCCGGGGATCATCAGCAGCACGGGGCCCGAACCGCGGACCTCGTAGTGGATGCTGGCGCCCGGCACCTTCAGCGTGTGCGCTCCCGGTGAGTGGCGCGAGTGGTGCGACATGTCTGCGTCTCCCTGCCTCTTCCCCCGTGTCCGGCGGTCGCTCGCGTGCCCGGCGGTCAGCTGTCGCTGAGCACCATGCGGTTGCCCTCGCTGTCGCGGAACTCGGCGGCCGTGACGCCCGGCTGCCACATCGCCTCCCCCGGTTCGGTGACGATCTCCACGCCCTTGGCGCGCAGGGCCTCGACCGTGCCCCCGACGTCCTCCGTCACCAGGACCATGACCGGCTCCGCGGACGGGTTCTCGTCCGCGCGGCGCTGGAAGTGCAGGCGGGTCCGCGAGCCCGGGAAGCCGAGCTCGATCCACCGCCACCCGTCGTCTGACATGGGCGCGTCGGTCGCCACGGTGCAGCCGAGCCGGTCGGTGTAGAAGGCCTTGGCCCGCTCCTGGTCGAAGACGGGGAGTTCGGCGAACTTGACGTACATGTGGTTTTCCCGTTCCCTCTGTCGCGCTACCGCGTTCGGTCCACCTTCAAACTGGACCGTCCAGTACCGCGTGTGGTGTGGAACTAGACCGTACGGTACCCATAGGACAAAAGGGTGGAAACGAAACCTGGAACGACGAAGACGAGGTGTCGAACAGCGTGAATCCGTCAGCGGAGGAGGAGCTGAGCCGCTCGGCCCGCAAGCGCCGGGCCATCCTGGGCGCCGCGGAGGAGGTCTTCCTGAGAGGGGGTTACCTCGGGACCAGCATGGACGAGATCGCCGCGCTGTCGGGGGTGTCGAAGCAGACGGTCTACAAGCACTTCGGCAGCAAGGAGGGGCTGTTCGTCGAGATCGTCACCAGCATGACCTCGGGCGCGGGGGACGTGGTCCGCGACGAGACGCCCGAGCCCGACCGTGTCGAGGACGTGGAGGCCTACCTGAGGGACTACGCGCGGCGGCAGCTCACGGTGGTGCTCACGCCGCGGTTGATGCGGTTGAGGCGGATGGTGATCGGCGAGGTCGCGCGGTTCCCGGAGCTGGCGCGGGTGCTGTACGAGTGCGGGCCGCAGCGGGCGATCGAGGGTCTGGCGGAGAGCTTCGCCCGGCTGGGGGAGAGGGGGCTGCTGGCGGTGGGGGAGCCGTCGCGGGCGGCGTCCCACTTCAACTGGCTGGTGATGTCGGAGCCGGTGAACCGGGCGATGCTGCTGGGGGACGAGGCCATTCCGACGGAGGCGGAATTGTGCCAGCACGCGGAGGAGGGCGTCCGGGTGTTCCTCGCGGCGTACGGGGTCGGCGGTCGTTAGAGGAGTCGTGGGTCTTATGGGGTTTATGGGGTCGGTGTCTGTTTTTCGAGAAGTTGGAAAAACGGCCGCTTGTCGCTGGTAAGTTTGCAGGTCGTTGACGTGCTCCCCGCGCACGCGGGGATGGTTGCAGTTCACACCGCTTTATGGGAGCGAAGCCTTCTCAGCCGCACCGCGGTTCGCCTTCTCCAGGGCCGCGTCGATCAGTACCTCGGCGGCCTCGCGCGCCCGGTCGGCCGCCTCCGCCTGGCCGGTGATCGCGGCGGTGGTCTGCGCGCCCTCTGCCAGCAGAGCGAGCTGCGCGGCCAGGGAGGGGTCCACACCGATCCGTTCCACTAGTTCGCCCAGGTAGCGCTGGAAGGACAGCTTGTGCTCGCGGGCGATATCGGCGACGTCGGAGTTGACCGCCCCCAGTTCGGCGAAGGCGTTGATGAATCCGCACCCCCGGAAGTCCTCCTCGCAGAACCAGTCGGACAGGAACGCGTAGACCGCCAGCAGCTTCTCCCGTGGTGTCCCGGCCGCGTTCACGTGCTCGTCCAACCCCTCGGCCCAGATGCGCCTGCGCCTGCGCAGCACCGCCATGACGATGTCGTCCTTGGAGGGGAAGAGCTGGTAGAGGCGGCGCAGCGAGACCCCGGCGGCATCCCGGAGCTGGTCCATGCCCACGGACGAGAAGCCCCGCGTGTAGTAGAGCCGGTCGGCCGCCGCGACGATCTGCTGTCGATACTCCTCGTTGTCCATGCCACCAGTGTACTTGCGCCGAGAACGATCGTTCTCTAAGGTGTGAAGCAAGCGAGAACGATCGTTCTCGCACACGTCTTCGGATGAGAACGACCGTTCTCGTCGAAAGAAGGGGTTCACCATGGGCCGCATCACCGTCGGAACCGAGAACAGCACTCCGATCGAGCTGCACTACGAGGACCAGGGCAGTGGTCAGCCCGTCGTCCTCATCCACGGCTACCCGCTCGACGGTCACTCCTGGGAGAAGCAGACCGCCGCCCTGCTGGACGCCGGTTACCGGGTCATCACCTACGACCGCAGGGGCTTCGGCCAGTCCTCCCAGCCCTCCACCGGCTACGACTACGACACCTTCGCCGCCGACCTCAACACGGTCCTGGAGACCCTCGACCTCACCGACGTCGTCCTGGTCGGCTTCTCCATGGGCACCGGCGAGGTCGGCCGCTACCTGGGCACCTACGGCTCCGCCCGCGTCGCCAAGGCGGCCTTCCTGGCCTCCCTTGAGCCGTTCCTGCTCCAGACCGAGGACAACCCCGGCGGGGCCGCGCCCCGGGACTTCTTCGAGGGTGTCGTCGCGGCGGTCAAGGCGGACCGGTACGCCTACTTCACCGACTTCTACAAGAACTTCTACAACCTGGACGAGAACCTGGGCACCCGCATCAGCGAGGAGGCCGTCCGCAACAGTTGGAACGTCGCGGCGGGCTCGGGCGCGGTCGCCTCGGCGGCGGCCCCGCTGACCTGGTTCACCGACTTCCGCGCGGATATCCCCAAGATCGACGTCCCCGCGCTGATCCTGCACGGCACCGCGGACAACATCCTGCCGATCGACGCCACCGGCCGCGCGTTCTCGGCGCTGCTGCCCTCGGCGGACTACGTCGAGATCGAGGGGGCGCCGCACGGCCTGCTGTGGACGCATGCTGAGGAGGTCACGCAGGCCCTGCTGGCCTTCCTGGCCAAGTAAGGGAGGCTGTCAGGGGGCATGCCGTGCCCCACGACGAGCAGTGCGCAGATCCTGTGGATCGGACTCGGGAGCACGTAGCTTCCCGGGGGGCGATCGATAGGCCACCTCGTCGAAAGCCCTGAGACGCTCTCCGTGAGCAGCCCCAGCCGATCCGCGGAAGCCGGGAGGATCTTCAGGCACTCATGCGCCGTATGTGCAGGTGGCCATCGCGGGGGAAGGAGGGCGGTGCCGCGGGCAGGATGGTGGCGAAGTCGTAGCGGCTCTTCCGCGCGACCCGGCACGATGCCAGATTGTCCACCTGGTGCAGGAGTTCGAGACGCTCCAGCCCGTCGGCGCCGAAGGTGTCGAAGGCCCAGCTGGTGAGTGCCTCCAGAGCACGGGAGGCCACTCCCCGCCCGCGAGCGTGCGCCGCGGTCCAGTAGCCCACTTCGGCCGCAGGTTTGCCGGGGGCGACTTCCTTGAGGACCACATTGCCCGCCAACTGTTCGCGAGCCGAACCTGGTCGTACCTCAAGGACGGCGAAGCCGAAGCGGTTCCCAGCTGCCCAGCCCCGCTGCTGGGCCCGCACCCAGCGTGCCCCGTCGGCATCGTCGTCCACGACGGAGTTCACCCACTGGCGCAGCGCGGGATCTCGGCTCACCTCGACCAACGCGGCAACGTCACCCATGTGCCAGGGACGAAGGAGGAGGGCGGGAGAGACCGGCGACGCGGCTACCTGGAGTTCGATCGGGGCGCCCATCAACCGATCATATGGGGCGGTGTTTTCGCCCGATGCCGACCACGTCCGCCCCATGCCGCCTTGCGGCCGCCCCGCCATTGCTGTGCCCGGACCCGCAGAGCTTGGACGGACCAGTTGAACACCGGAGCCAGACTCTCCGGAGCAGGCCAGTCGTCTACTACTGTGAGTAGCTGAAGGTAGCGCTCTTAGCGGAGGTCGTTCACGCCCTCCAGTCGGGTCGCCAGGCGGCGGCGAAGCTCCACGTCTTGACAATTCCTCCCTCTCGACCTCGGGGGCGCGTTAACGGGGGCGCTCCCGAGGGCGTCATCTGTGTCAGGACCGATAAACCGCGTTATGTTGCTGTGGGGCGAGGCTGCTGTGGGATGTCGAAGTGACACGGTTCGTCTCATGGAACGTGGCTTGTTGGCTTTTAAGGTTTTTGTAACCTATGGGATTTTGGTGGCTAGTGTCTGTTTTTCAAGAAGTTAGAAATTCGGCTGCTTGCCGCTGGTAAGTTCGCAGGTCGTTGGCTGAGCTCCCCGCGCACGCGCGGATGGTCCCGTCGGTTGATGAATCCTGCCGCCCGCTGATTTCCTAGCCGCCTCCGGACCCAAGGGAAAAGCCCCCGCGCGACAAGAGTTGTCGCGCGGGGGCTCCCGCGTCTCGCCGGACCGTCGCGGATCCCCCGAACCGCCGGTCCGGCGCGGGTCGTGCGCGCTCACCCCCGAGAGGCGCCGACCCGGCACCCGCGCCGCGTCATCCCGGGCCGTACGGCCGTGGAGGCCGTCCCCGCGGCCCGAGGAGCGCGCAGGTGCACACTCACCTCTCTACCCGCCCAACGGCGGGTAAACATGATCAATCCCGACCCCGCCGGGCGAGCGGTATGGCCAAACCCCGATCGGAGGGGGACGGCACCGCTGAAGAACACCGCGTCGTCCACCTCGGGTTGGACCGCGATCAGCGCCTGCTCGTGGCCGGGGTCCACGTTGAACCCGTAGGCGGGTGCACCTCCGGTCCCGGTCGGTGCGGCTTCGCGCGGGTAGCGGTATTACGACCAGGTCATGGAGCGCTTCGCCTGAGGACGGGCGTGGGGGTGCTGACAGTTGCGGCTGGTGCTGCTGTCAGCGCTTCCGCCAGCGCTCTTTGAAGCTTCCGGGGTGCGGGGTGTCCAAGGCGCTTGCCGCGCGTTCGTCGTGTGAGGGCGGACTTCCGGCTGCTCGGAGACGAGCCCGAGGCCGGTTCGCCGTCCTGGTCTTCCTGTCACCTTGTCCTCACGATCCGTGTTACTGGTCTTGACAGGTCTAGACCACCCTTGCTTTGGTGGCGGCACCCCCAGCGGCGCGCGGTCGGACGACGCGCCGCACCCTAGGAGTGTGAACACGTGATCCGTCGTCTCCTGAGCAAGCTGGCCGCGCTCGGCGCGCTCGCGGCTGTGCTCGTCGTCCTCCCCGTGACCGTCGCGCAGGCCGCCGCCACCTGCGCGCCGGCCTGGAACTCCTCCGCCGTCTACACCGGCGGTGGGCAGGTCTCCTACGACGGCCGCAACTACACCGCCAGGTGGTGGACGCAGAACGAGCGTCCCGGCACCTCCGAGGTCTGGACCGACCAGGGCCCCTGCGGCACCGACGGTGGCGGTGAGGAGCCCGGCCCCAGCGGGTTCGTCGTCACCGAGGCCCAGTTCAACCAGATGTTCCCGAACCGGAACCCCTTCTACACCTACAGCGGCCTCACCGCCGCCCTCAGCTCCTACCCGGCCTTCGCCAACACCGGCAGCACCGAGGTGCGGAAGCGCGAGGCGGCCGCCTTCCTGGCCAACGTCAGCCACGAGACCGGCGGGCTGGTGCACATCAAGGAGACCAACGAGGCCAACTACCCGCACTACTGCGACTGGAACCAGCCCTTCGGCTGCCCGGCCGGTCAGGCCGCCTACTACGGGCGCGGCCCGATCCAGCTCAGCTGGAACTACAACTACAAGGCCGCCGGTGACGCCCTCGGCATCGACCTGCTGAACAACCCCTACCTGGTCGAGCAGAACGCCTCGGTCGCCTGGCGGACCGGCCTCTGGTACTGGAACACCCAGTCCGGACCCGGCACGATCACGCCGCACAACGCCATCGTCAACGGCCACGGCTTCGGCGAGACGATCCGTGCGATCAACGGCTCGATCGAGTGCAACGGGGGCAACCCGGCGCAGGTCCAGAGCCGCATCGACAAGTTCACGCAGTTCACCCAGATCCTCGGCACCACCACCGGATCGAACCTGAGCTGCTGATCCCCGGACGCGGCCCAGCCGCCGCCGGACACATCCGGGCGGGGGCGCTCCCGGCCGGATGTGTCCGGGAGCGCCCCCGCTTCGGTGCTCCGTGAGCGCGGGGCTCACGACGTCCTCAACCAGCCGAAGCGCGGGAAGTCAGCCGCGCGAGGAACTCGCCGAACGACCGCGCTATCCGCCGGGGGACGCGGTCTTCGTCGATGTAGGCGATGGCGGGTTCTCCCGCGGGACCGCACCCGGAATAGTCGAGCATGACCGTGTCATGGCCACCGGAAGGCGTGTGGCAGACCACCACGCCGATTTCCGGATACCCCCATTCGGTGATGAGGTACGGGCTTCCCCCGTCGGACGCGGAGTCGATTCCCCAGTCTCCGCCGATTCCCCGGATCGCGCTGATCTCGAAATGGTCGTCGGCCCAGGACGTCGGAAACGACGTGGGGTAGCAGCGGCGTCGCGGGGTCCCTCCGTTTCGTGGCAGCAGCGCCTCCACGTAGCCGCGGGGAAGCCGCACGCCGAGGTCGGCCTCGGCACGACGGACCATTTCGCCGTCGAGAGGAGGACCGGTGTAGTAGTCGCTGTCCTCGAACAGCTCTGTCATCAGCAACCTCCGGTGTGTCCGGTGCCGACACGGACTCGCCCCTCGACGAGTTGCGCGGGCCCGGGGTCTCGATGATGCCGGTAAGGACAGCCGGAACCTCCGTCCGGGGTTGCGGCGGTGCCCGTCCCTCGCGCGGCCCCGCGTACTGCGATCCCTGCCGCGGCGGCCTCTTCCGTCCCACTCGGACCGTGACCGGGTCCGCCCGGCGGGCCGTGCGCACACTAGGATCCAGCGATGGACCGAGTCACCGATGCACCCCACACCCCCGTCCAGGCCGCGGATGCGGCCCGGGCGAACGACTACGACAGCTTCGCCGGGGCATACGCGGCGGACAACGAGAACAACATCCAGAACGCCTACTACGAAAGGCCCGCGATGCTGGCCCTGGCCGGGGACGTGACCGGCCGCCGCATCCTGGACGCGGGCTGCGGCGCGGGTCCCCTGTCCGCCGCCCTGCGAGACCGGGGCGCCGACGTCACCGGCATCGACGCCAGCGCCGGAATGCTGGCGCTGGCCCGGCGGCGGCTCGGGGACGACGCGGACCTGCGCCTGGCCGACCTGAGTGATCCCCTCCCGTTCGGGGACGGCGCGTTCGACGACGTGGTCGCGTCGCTGGTGCTGCACTACCTGGAGGACTGGGGACCGACGCTGGCCGAGTTCCGGCGCGTGCTCAGGCCCGGCGGTCGGCTGATCGCGTCGGTGCAGCACCCGTTCACGGACTACGCGGTCCAGGACCCCCGGCCCGACTACTTCGCGACCACCAGCTACCGCGACGAGTTCACGTTCGACGGGCGGACCGTTCCGCTGAGGTTCTGGCGCAGGCCGCTGCACGCGATGACCGACGCCTTCACCGCCGCCGGTCTGCGCCTGTGCACCATCAGCGAGCCGCAGCCCGATCCGGCCGCCCGTGAGCTGTTCCCCGACGAGTTCCACGCCCTGTCGACCAGGATCGGCTTCCTCTTCTTCGTCCTGGATGCACCGCCGTCGCCCGCCGGTGCGTGACGGCCGCGACCACCGCGCGGCCCCGGCGCGGGTCAGCCGGCTCGTAGCGCCTCGATGACCGGACGTTCGACCGGACTGGGCCGCCGCGCGCCGAGGTCGAGTCCCCCCACGGGCAGCAGCGGCGGCTGGGCCATGAAGCGCGGGGCGGCGCCCCGGTGCGGCTGGGCGGCGTGCACGAGGAACGGGTGGCACAGGAAGACGTCCCCGGCCGCGCCGGTGGCCAGCGCCTCGGGGCGGCCCTCGCTGGCCGGGACGGCGGCGCCGCACAGGTCCATGAACTCGCGGCCTCCGTCACCGGTGTCGGCCAGCAGGGGCGGCACGTCGCGGTGCGAGCCCACCCGGATGCGGGTGGGCGCGTCGTCGGGGCCGACGTCGGAGAAGAGGAAGAGCATCAGCAGGGCGCGCCCGCGCGAGCGGAGGTTGACGCGGGGCTCCCCCCGGGTTCCGGCGAACGAGGCGTCGAGGTGCCATCCGGCGTCGCCGGGGTCCTCGTCGCAGGGGAAGCGCACGGGGAAGGTGCCCAGCCCTCCCAAGCGCTGCCAGCGGCCCTCGCCCACCAACCGGTCGAACGCCTCGTGCAGCGCGGGGGTGGTGGCGGCCTCCCGGAACGGCGGGTCGTGGTAGCCGCCGAGGCGGACGACCGGCCGGTTCCAGGTGGCGGGGTCGTCGGGGTCGCAGCCGAGGTCGGCCCACAGCCGTTCCCGGCCCCGGTCGGCGAGTTCGCGCGGAAACGCCCCCCGCAGGGCGACGAACCCGTCCTCGACGAAGGCCCTGATGTCGTGATCGGTCAGCATGAACCGGTTCCCCTCTCGTTCACCGGCCACGTTAGGGAGCCTTCCGGGGGAGCGGCCCGACAGTTGCGGTTCGCCTTCGGTCGGGAACTCCGGCCTCCGGCATCCGGCCTCCGGCATCCGGCCTCCGGCATCCGGCCTCCGGCATCCGGCATCCGGCCTCCGGCCTCCGGCCGCTCGCGACGCACGGAGTCCGCCCGCTCTCGGCCGATTCCCTCGCGGGTCGGCGCGGCGGCGACCCTCATGCGGCGGCGACGCCTTGGCGTGCGCGGAAAGTCGGGGGCGCCCGCCGACCCCGCCGTCGGCTCGACGCGGGCGGCTCCGGCCTCCGCGTCCGCCCCGTGGAGTCGGGTACGACCCGGCCTCAGCCGAGCTTCTGCGTTCCGATGACCGACAGCATCCGGAGCTTCTCGTGGCTCTCGCTGCCGGGAACGGCGGTGTAGACCCTCAGCGAGTGGGCCTGGCCCGGATCGACCAGCCGCTGGCAGGTCAGCTCCAGCGCGCCGACCTCGGGGTGGACGAAGTGCTTGACCTCGTGGGGACGTATCCCGATCTCGTGGTCGCTCCACACCCGCCGGAACTCCTCGCTGCGGGTCAGCAGCAGGTCGGCCAGGTCGGCGGCGCGCGACCGCGGGCCGCGCAGGGTGACGAGCTCACGCAGCCCCGCGGCGTAGGTCCGGGTCAGGAACGGGTGCTCCTGCGGCGCGTGGATCCGCCGGGAGGCGGGGTCGGTGAACCACCGGTACCCCGCGCTGCGGGCGGGCCCCGTGAACCGCGTCGTGTCCCCGGTCAGCGCCACGCCCATCCGGGACTGGCGCAGGGTCTCGCCCAGCTCGGTGGTGATCTCGGCGGGTGTGTCGTCCAGGCGGTCGAGCACACGCAGGAGACCGGGGCCGACGTGCTCGTTGGACCCGCCCCTGGGCGGCGGGTTGTGTCCGGCGAGGCGGAACAGGTGGTCGCGCTCGTCGAGCGACAGGTGCAGTCCCTGGGCGATCGAGGCGAGCATCCGGTGCGAGGGCTGGGGGCCGCGTTCGCGCTCTAGACGGGAGTAGTAGTCGGTCGACATGTGGCACAACGACGCGACCTCCTCGCGCCGTAGCCCGCTGGTCCTGCGGCGCTGCCCGCGCGGCAGGCCGACGTCCTCCGGTTGCAGCGCCTGACGCCGGTTGCGCAGGAACTCCGCCAGCCCGGTGCGATCGATCACGACGTCCCTCTCCTCGGGTGCTGCCTGGTCCGTAGGGCCTGTCTACCGCCAGCGGACGGCGCCAGCCACGACCCGCCGATCCCCCCGTGAGCGGCGCAGAGGCGGTCCGGCGAGCCTGTGATCGGGAGGTCCTGGATAGGTCCGCGCCTTGCGCCCAGGATCGGTGCCAAGGCCCGAGCGGGACCCCGGAAGGCGAGCGGACACGTGCTCGCCCACCGCCCCGACGCGCCGCCGCGCGCCGCTCGGCGGCGGTCACCGGCGAACGCGACCGGCGTCCCCGACGGTGGTACGACCACCCGCACGAACAGTCGCTCCGAACCGCCCGCACCGGACCACCCGATCGGACAGGGGACACCGGACCGGCTCGGCGACGGGGACCGGCGGCCGACATCCAGACACGACAAGAGGGAGAACGACCATGCCACGTCGAACCATCGACATCACCGTGCCCGACCTGACCGGCAAGCGCGCCGTGGTCACCGGCGCCAGCGACGGGATGGGCCTGGCGATGGCCAGGCGGCTGGCCGCCGCGGGCGCCGAGGTGGTCATGCCCGTGCGCAACGAGCGCAAGGGCGAGGGCGCGATCGCCACGATCCGGCGGACGGTGCCCAGCGCGAACGTCTCGCTGCGCCGCCTCGACCTGTCCTCCCTCGCCTCGGTCGCGGCCCTCGGCGACACCCTGCGCGAGGAGGGCCTGCCGATCCACATCCTCATCAACAACGCGGGCGTGATGAGACCCCCGAACCAGCAGACCACCACCGACGGCCACGAACTCCAGTTCGGCACCAACCACCTCGGCCACTTCGCCCTGGTGGGCCACCTCCTTCCGCTGCTGCGCGCGGGTCGGGCGCGGGTGACCTCGCAGATCAGCGTCGCCGCGAGGCGCGGCTCCATCAACTGGGAGGACCTGAACTGGGAGCGCTCCTACAACGAGATGCGCGCCTACAGCCAGTCCAAGATCGCGTTCGGGCTCTTCGGCCTCGAACTGGACCGACGCAGCACGGCGCACGGGTGGGGCCTCACCAGCAACCTCTCCCACCCCGGGGTGGCCCCGACCAGCCTCCTGGCCGCCCGCCCCGAGATCGGCCGCGGCGAGGACACCCCCTACATCCGACGGATCCGGGCCCTGTCGGCCCGCGGCATCCTGCTGGGCACCCTCGAGACGTCCAAGCTGCCCGCGCTCATGGCCGCGACCGACCCGGCCGCCAAGCCGGGCGCGCTCTACAGCCCCAGCGGCCTCGGGAGGCTGGGCGGCCCGCCGTCCGAGCAGCGGCTCTACCCGCCGCTGCGCAGCGCGCGGGAGGCCGCGCGCGTCTGGCAGGTCTCCGAGGAACTGACCAGGGTCTCCTTCCCCGCCGCCGTCTGACCGCCACCGCCTGCCCGACCGCCCCACGACCCGCGGAGACCGCATGAGTACAGTCGCCCCCCGCACGCCCAGACCCGGGAGCCCCTGGTGGGTGATCGTCGGCAGCGGCACCGCCAACGCCGTCGGCCCCCAGATGTACCTGGCCACCATCGGCCTGTTCGTACTGCCGATCGTGGAGGACACCGGCTTCAGCCGCACTACCGTCACCGGGGCCTTCTCGGTCGCGGCGGTCGGTATGGCTATCGGCCTGGTCATCGTCGCCCAGCTCGTGGACCGCTTCGCCGCGCGGTACATCCTCGTGCCGGGGTTCGTGCTGTTCGCGGCCTCGATGGCGCTGATCGGGCTGGTGCCGCCGGTCGAGTGGGTCTACCTCGTCCCGTGCTTCTTCGTGGGCTTCTTCGGGGCCGGGACGGCCGTGCCCGCCACCAGGGCGGTGGTGAGCTGGTTCGACAACAACCGCGCCCTCGCCGTCGGAGTGGTGACGGGCATCATCGGGCTGGGCTCGGCCCTGGCCCCGCTGCTGGCCGGAGCGCTCATCGAAGGCGTCGGATGGCGGACGGCCTACGGCCTCATGGCGCTGATCTCGGCCCTGGTGTCGGTCACGATGGTCACCCTGTTCGTGCGCGCCCGCGCCGAACGGCACGTGCGCGGACGGCTCGTCCAGGAGACCCGGGTGGAGGGCCGCGAGGTCAGCCTCGAACTCCCCGGCCTGACGGTCGGCGAGGCGGTCCGCACCCGGCAGTTCTGGGCCATCGCGCTCGGCCTGGGGCTGGTCGGCGTCGTCGTCTACGGCCTCCAGGTCCACCTCGTGCCGATGATGACCGACCGCGGGCTGGGCGCCGACCAGGCCGCCACCCTGCTGGTCGTCTTCGGTCTCGCCTCGCTGGTGGGCCGGGTGGCGGGCGGCCTCATCCTCGACCGGGTGCACGCGTGCGTCATCGGTCCGATCGTGATGATCGCCCCCATCGCCGGGATGTTCTTCCTGGAACCGCCGTTCGGCGGCGCCGCCGTCGCGGTCGCCTTCATCGGCGTCGCCTTCGGCATCGAGGGCGATCTGCTCGCCCTGCTCATCACCCGCTACCTGGGCACGCGCTACTTCGGCCGCATCCTGGGCCTGGTCCAGGCCGCGTTCCTCCTGGGCAGCGCGCTGGGGCCGCTGCTCCTCGGGCTGGGGTACGACCTGCTGGGCTCCTACGACCCCGTCATCCCCGTCCTGATGGGTGTCCTCGTCGTCGGCTCGGTCCTCATCGCGACCCTGGGCCGCTACGTCTACCCCGCCGTCAACGGCTTCGACCGACTCGCCGCCCGCGACGAACTCGCCGCCTCCGAGGTGCTGAGCGACATCGCCGGGAGCGACGACGCCCACGGCTCCCCGGGCAGGGCGAGGGCCGGGGCCCACGGCTGAGCCGCCCCGGACCCGCACACCACCGGGCCCTCGCGGGCCCGGGGCCACGGTCCCGTGCCGTCCGCCCGGGCCGGAGCCCGTGGGCACACCGCCTGGTCCGGGCGGACGGCCGACACCTGACTGCTAACCCGACAGCGAACACCAGACCGCCAAGGAGAGACCATGACCGAGCAGGACCCGTGGCCGACGCGCAGGGCGGGGCGGTCGACCGTCCTGGCCCAGTTCGGCCGGGCCCGAGCCGATCTCATGCAGTGGGCGCTGACCACCGGTGACGTGCTCGCCGACGCGGTCGTCGCCGAGATGCACGAGATCGGAATGCGGCAGGCCAGGCCGGTGGTGAACAAGGGCGTCCGGGAGGGGCTGGCCTCCCTCGCCGATCCGCCCCCGGCACTGGCGGCGCTGCTGCGGCAGACCGAGAGCCCGCCCGACTACGTGGACGACGCCCTGCTCGACCGGGGCCCCATGCCGTTCTACACCTCGCCGCCGCCGGTGCACATCATCGCGCTCAACGCGGGCTCCCTGATCCGGGTCTACGAGTCGCCGTCGATCTCCAAGGTGCTGACGACGACGGGACGGCTGGTCGAGTCCGCGCAGCGGCGCATCCAGGAGACCGGGGCGTGGCTCACCCAGACCATGCTGCCCGGCGGCCTCCGCGTCGGACAGCCGGGCTACGCGGCGACCCTGGAGGTGCGGATGCTGCACGCGCACATGCGAAGGCTCGCGCTGAACCGCGGCTACGACAGCTCCGCGGACGGCTGCCCGATCAACCAGGTCGACCTGGGCAGGACCTGGATGGACTTCACCCTGACCGCCTACACCGCCGAGGGGCTCCTGGGGTTCGGGCTGAGCAGCCGCGAGCAGGCCGACCTGTACCGCTACTGGTGGTACGTCGCCCACCTGCTGGGGATCGACGCGCGCCTGGTCGAGGGGATCACGGGCAACGAGGCCGCCGCACGCGTGGACGCCGTGTTCCAGACCGTGACCGGACCGGCCACGGAGGAGTCGGCCGTGCTCGCGGACGCGACGCTGGCCTCGGCGACGTCCGCCCTGCACGCGGTGCTCAAGGTCCCCGGCGAACTGGCCCGGCCGGCGCTGAACGCGATCGCCCGCCGGATCCACGGCGACGGAGCCTGCCAGGACCTGCGGATACCTCCGGCCCCGATCGCCGACGCGTGGCTGGGCCCGGTGCTGTCCGGGCTCGCGCTGGCGCGCGAACGCCGCCGCCGGGACCCGGGGCGATGGCGGGCCGCGATCGACCAGAACCTGGCGGCCGCCCGCGAGTTGGCGGCCCGGCCAGGACAGCCGACCGCCTACCAGCGCGGCGCGACCGGTTCCGAGGACTGAGGGAGCGAACGCGAGTACGGGCGCTACGGGCCGGAGGGGTTCCAGCGGACCGCCGGGGTCGGGGATCCGGCGGAACCGCCGAGGACAGCGCGGGGTGTCACCGCGTGCGGGGGATCACCTCGCAGCCGGGGTCGGCGGGGACGGAGGCGTGTCCAGCCCCGGTTCCTTCCCCCGGTCCGGGTCGAGGCCGGGCTCGGCTCCGGCCCCGGGGCCGGAGCCCGCAGCGCCCGAACGGTAGCGGTCGTCCTCGCGGAGCCAGCGCACCAGGGAGGCGGCGACCAGGCTCAGGATGATGATCAGCGGGAAGGCGGTCACGACCGACAGGGTCTGCAACGCGTCGGTGCCTCCGGCCGACATCACCGAGACCGACACCGCGGCGAGGACGACGGCCCAGAGCACGCGGTTGGACCGGGAGGGCTCGACCTCGTTGGGCAGGTCACGGGAGGTGGCCGAACCCATGATGTAGGACGCGGAGTCCAGCGTGGTGGCCAGGAAGACCAGCAACAGCAGCAGGAACAGCGGGGTGATGATCCAGCTGAGCGGGAACGCCTCCAGCGTGGCGAAGATGGCCGGGACCGCGCCCTCGGACTCCAGGGTGTCGACGATGGAGGCCTGCCCGCTCAGCTCGAAGGCCATGCTGGAGTTGCCGAGCAGCGCGAACGAGAGCCAGCAGCCCAGGCTGCCGAAGCCGCACATGCCGACGATGATCTGCCGGACGGTGCGCCCCTTGGAGATCTTGGCGCAGAACATGCCGACGAAGGGCCCGTAGGAGATCCACCAGCCCCAGTAGAAGACCGTCCAGATCTCCTCGAAGCCGGACCCGCCGACCGGGTCGGTGTAGGTGCTCATCCGCACGATGTTCTGGGCGAGCATGCCGACGCTGTTGGTGAAGGTGTCGATGACGAAGACCGCCGGTCCCAGCACCAGGACCAGGACGCCCAGGGCGGCGGCCAGGTAGAGGTTGAGGTTGGCCAGGCGCTTGAGGCCGCGGTGCAGGCCCAGGGCGACGCTGCCCCCGAACAGCACGGTCCACAGGCCGATGACGACGGTGTTGAGGGTGGCGCCCGGCTCGAAGCCCAGCATGCGCGACGCGCCCTCGGCGACGGTGGGCACGGCCAGGGCCAGAGAGGTCCCCGCCGCCCCGATCATCCCGAGGATGAAGAAGACGTCGATCAGGCGCCCCGGCCAGCGGTCGACGCGGTCGCCGAGCACTCCGCGGCAGGCCTCGCTCAGGCGCAGGCGACGGATCCTGCGCACGTGGTAGGCGTAGGCCAGGGCCAGGGTCGGGACGCAGAAGACGGCCCAGGCGGTGGGGCCCCAGTGGAAGAGGGGGTAGGTGGCCGACCACTCGGCGGCCTCGGCACTGTGCGGTTCGAGTTGGAACGGGGGATCCACGTGGTAGTGCGCCCACTCGATGATGCCCCAGTACATGAGGCCGCCGCCGATCGCGGCGGTGAAGATCATCGCGAGCCAGGTGGGGGTGGAGAACTCGGGGCGGTCGTCGGGGCCGCCCATCCTGATGCGGCCGTACCTGCTGAAGAGCAGCCAGCCGAGCAGTACCGCGAGTCCGACGACGAACCACATGTACACCCAGCCCAGATCGGACTGGAGCCGGGACAGGACCTCGCCGAGCAGGCGTTCACCCGTCTGCGGCGCGATCACGAACGGTGCGCTGAAGCCGATCACCATGATCAGCGCGGGCCAGAAGACTTTGTTGTCGATGTTCCAGCGGATAGCTCGGGTCACCTCCGGGGTCGAGGGCGTGGACCATCCAGTTACTACTGTGTTGCGCTTGACTAATCAACCAGTCAGAATCGCCTCACCGCTGTTCTCCGCCTGCTGCCGTGCGCTGCCGTTATGCGGGAAAGCGTTTGTTAGCAAGGGTTTCCTGGGTAGTGGGGCGCCCGGGCCGAGGCCTCTGTAACGAAGTGACAACCACGTCCGCGTTGCGAAAATCGCCATCGTGCTGTTACGTTCCCACCGTGAGCGACAACGTGGCCGACGACGTCCGCGGCAGGGCCCGCGAGGCGATCCGCCGATCGGGCCTCTCCCAGCGCCAGTTCGCGACCAGACTCGGCATCGACCCCAGCAAACTCTCCAAGTCCCTGACCGGCACCCGGCGCTTCACCGCCCTGGAACTGGCCGGTATCGCCGACGAGACCGGGGTGACGGTCAACTGGCTGCTCAACGGCAAGGACGACGCCGAGACGGTCTCGGCGGTACCGCGCGACTCGTCGGCGGTGCGGCCGACCTCCGCGAGCCTGGCGGACCACCCCACGGCCGCCCGGGAGCACAGCCGCAGACTCCAGATCATCGAGGCCGCGTGGACGCTCATCGCCGAACGCGGCTTCCACTCGGTCCGCGTCGCCCAGGTCGCCCAGGCCTGCGGGACGTCCAGCGCCACCGTCCACTACTACTTCCCGACCCTCAACGACCTGCTGGTGGAGGCGCTGCGCCACTCGGTGAAGCAGGCCTTCGACCGCCAGGTCGCGGGGCTGCACACCATCGAGGACCCCTACGAGCGCCTCCTGCGGCTCATCGAACTCCAGCTCCCCGACTCCGAGCGCCTGCGGCTTGAGTGGTCGATCTGGCTCCAGGTCTGGACGGCGGCGGCGCTGGACCCGCGGATGCGCGGGCTGCACGCCGACTCCTACCTGCGCTGGCACGAGACCATCGCCCGCACCCTGCGCGAGGGCAGGGAGAACGGGGTCTTCGCCGACTTCGACGTCGAGGAGATGACCAGACGCCTCACCGCCCTCATCGACGGCATGGGCATCCAGGTCATGACCGGGATGCCCGGGCGGTCGGTCGCCCACATGCGTGACACCCTGCGCTCGGTCATCGACAGCGACGTCCTGGGCCGCCGCCAGGCCCCGGGGGACAGCGACGCCCCGGGGGACTGACCCGGCCCGCACCCGATCCAGACCCTTCCGGAGCCCCGACCTCGGTTCCGCGCGCCCGAAAACGCCCCCGAGACGGCCGACGGCCGCCCGTTCACAGAATCCGCGACGCCGCACACACGGAGACGGAGCACCGCCTTGAGCGACACCATGAACCCCAGACCCATCCTGACCTGCGCCCTCACCGGCGCCGGGGACACCGTCGGCCGCAGCGAGCACGTGCCGGTGACGCCCGAGCAGATCGCCGCCGCCGCGGTCGAGGCCGCCGGGGCCGGTGCCAGCGTGGTGCACATCCACGTCCGCGACCCCGAGACGGGCGCCCCCTCCCGGGACAACGCCCTCTACCGGGAGGTCGTCGACCGCATCCGCCAGACCGGCGTGGACATCGTCATCAACCTCACGGCGGGCATGGGCGGCGACCTGGTCGTCGGCCAGGAGGACCCGCTCAAGTTCGAGGAGGGCACCGACCTCGTCAACGGCCTGGACCGCCTGCCGCACGTGGAGGAACTGCTGCCCGACATCTGCACCCTGGACTGCGGCAGCCTGAACTTCGGTGACGGTAGCCAGGTGTACATCTCCACCCCGGACATGCTGCGCGCGGGCGCCAAGCGCATCCAGGAACTCGGGGTCCGCCCGGAGCTGGAGATCTTCGACACCGGCCAGCTGTGGTTCGCCAAGACCATGCACGCCGAGGGCCTCATCGACGACCCGTCGCTGTTCCAGCTGTGCACCGGCATCCCCTACGGGGCGCCCTCCGACCCGGGCGTCCTCCAGTCGATGGTGAACATGCTCCCCGAGGGCGCGCAGTGGGCGAGCTTCTCCATCGGCCGCAAACAGATGCCGTGGGTGGCGCAGTCGGTGCTGCTCGGCGGGCACGCCCGGGTGGGGCTGGAGGACAACCTCTACCTCAGCCGAGGGGTGAAGGCCACCAACGGCCAGCTCACCGAGAAGGCCGTCAACATCATCGAGCAGCTCGGCGCCCGGGTGGCCACACCGGCCGAGGCCCGCACCATGCTCGGGCTCCGCAGCGCCGCCTGAGGTCTGTTCTTTTGGACCGGTCTCGGCTTGTGGGGGCCGGTTCGGGCGCCCACGGGGTTCTGGAGGCGCCTGCGACGGGTTCGCGGGGAACGGGCGAACCCGTCGCAGGCGCCGAAGGTTCCCGTGCTCCAAGCGCCCGAACACGGACCGAAGCGGAGCGGAGGTCCAAAAAAACACTGCCTGGCCGCAGCCTCACACGAACCGCCGACCACACGAGGAGCACGATGACGGAGAACGCGAGAACCACCCCCGAGGCCGTGCGCACGGTCGCCTGCGTCGGAGCGGGTGTCATCGGGGGCGGCTGGGTGGCCCACTTCCTGGGCCGCGGCTACCGGGTGGTCGCCTGGGACCCCGCCCCGGACGCCGAGAGCAAGCTGCGCGGGCTGGTCTCCTCGGCCTGGCCCGCCCTGGAGGAGCTGGGCCTGGCCGAGGGGGCCGACACGGCGAACCTGCGGGTCGTGGACACGCTGGCCGAGGCCGTGGCCGACGCTGACTTCGTCCAGGAGAGCGCCCCGGAGCGCCTCGACCTGAAGATCGACCTGCTGGCCGAGATCGACGCCGCCGCCCCCGGGGGAGTGGTCATCGCCTCGTCCACCTCCGGCTACAGCATGAGCGAGATGCAGGTGGGGGCCCGCACACCGGGGCGGCTCGTCGTCGGGCACCCGTTCAACCCGCCCTACCTGGTGCCCCTGGTCGAGGTGGTCGGCGGTGAGCGCAGCGAGCGGTGGGCCGTCGAGTGGGCCTCGGACTTCTACCGCGCCGCGGGCAAGTCGGTGATCACCATGGAGCGGGAGCTGCCGGGGTTCATCGGCAACCGGATCCAGGAGGCCGCCTGGCGCGAGGCCCTGCACATGGTCGCCGAGGGGGAGGCGACCGTCGAGCAGATCGACCTGGCGATGACCAGCGGACCCGGGCTGCGCTGGGCCTTCTTCGGCCCCTGCCTGACCTTCCACCTGGCCGGGGGAGAGGGCGGCATGGCGCACATGCTCGACCACTTCGGGCCGTCCCTGAAGTCCCCGTGGACCCGACTGGAGGCGCCCGAACTCACCGCCGAGCTGCGCGACCGCATGGTCGCGGGCACGGACGAGGTCGTGGCCGGGCGTTCCACCGCCGAGCTGATCGCCCAGCGCGACCGCCGCCTGATCGCGGTGGCCCGCGCGCTGGAGGAGGTCGAACGCGCCGAGGCCGCCGAGGCCGCCGAGCGGGCGGGGGCGGACGCGTGAGCGCGACGCTCACCCAGCGGCTGCGGCCCGAGTGGATCGACTACAACGGCCACCTCAGCGAGGCCTACTACGTCTTGGTCTTCGGGTTCGCGACGGACGCGCTGATGGACCGGGTCGGCCTGGACGCCGCCTACCGGGAGCGGTCCGGCTGCTCGCTCTACACGGTGGAGGCGCACGTGCGCTACCTGCGCGAGGTCGCCGCGGACGACGAGGTCGAGGTCCGCACCCGGGTGGTCGGTCCGGGCCCGGACCGACCCGGTGCCAAGAAGGCGCGGATCTGCCACGAGATGCGGGTCGGCGAGGTCCTGGTGGCGACCGAGGAGCTGATGGCGCTCCACGTCGACCAGGCGCTGGGCCGTGCGGTCCCCTTCCCGGATGGGGCCGCCGCGCGCCTGGCCGCCCTCGCCGAACCCGCGCCCGACTACGCGGGCCGCGCAGTCGGGGGGTAGTCCGCCGTCGGCCCACGGGCGTCGAGGTCGACGACCATGCCGCGTCCGGCGCCAGGGAAGCCGTCGCGCGGTGCGGTCCTGGCGTCTCCTGGGTCGGCGGGGACCGTCTCGGCGGCGCCGACGCGCGAGCACCCGGTCGTCGTGGGCGGCCGGGTGCTTCGCTGGTGGTCCCCCGTCCAGCTGGCGCTTCGGGTTCAGCCCGCGAGCATGCGCGGGACGAGGTAGACGAGCTCGAAGGCCTCGTAGGCCGCGCCGACGACGAACAGCGCCAGCGCGGGCAGGCTCAACCAGCCGGCCTGCCGGAGGCCGTGGAGGTAGCCGCGGCGGCGGTCGGGGGCGCCGACCGCCGCGGGTCGCAGCCAGGCCCTTCCGATGAGGTAGGCGCCGAGCATGAGCAGGGCGTAGGCCTGGAACTCGATGACGAGCGTGAGCGAGTGCGGGATCATCAGCGTGGCCGTGGTCGCGTCGACGGGGGCGAGGATCACGCCGGTCTCGTACGCCTTGTAGGCGAAGAGGGGTATCCCGGCGAAGGGGACGATCATCGAGGGCAGCATGATCCTCAGCAGTGCGACGGTCAGCACGTTGACCCCGAAGATGGTCACGCCGAACAGCCAGGGGTTCGCGAACAGCTCACCCACCAGGTCGGCCGTCCCGTCCTCCTGCTGGGTGCCGACCTGGGCGGCGTTCAGCTCGGGGATGGCCAGGGCCGCCCCCAAGCCGATGAGGAACACGCCGTACGCGATCGCGTTCATCACGAGGTAGGCGCCGAGGTTCGCGCGGATGATCCGGAAGGGCTTGCGAAGGCTTCGCATGTGTCTGGCTCCGTGTTCGACGGGGTCGGTTCGATGGGATTCGGAGAGCCGCCGGGGCTCGCGGTACTCGGTGCCGCGCCGCGCGAACGCGCGTCCGCGGCGTCGGCGTTCAGTTGCTGCCGTCCAGCAGCGCGTTCCAGCGCAGCCGGGTCGCCCGCTCCACGCTGGAGGTCGAGGCGCACAACCCGAGCGCGACGTTGAGCCACAGCGGCAGGTCGACGGGCGAGGTGAAGGTGCCGAAGCGCTCGGCCACCGGCGGCACCTGCGAGACCGCTTCGACGATCTGGGGGACGACGAGAAGGATCGGGACGACCAGCAGGACCAGGGACACCGCCCTGACCAGCCGGCCCAGCGCCGGGTGCTCGCGGTCCAGGCGGGCGCGGCGGCCCTCCGCCGAGCGTTCGTCCGGAACGAGTTGGTGCTCGTCGCCCCCGGCGGTCACGTAGTGGCAGCGTTTGAGCCCGAAGGCCGTCGACTCCACCTCGACCACCCCTCCCGGCACCGGGAAGACCGCCGGGAGCGCGGACACCAGGTGGTGCCGGCCGTCCAGGTAGAGGTGGGCTTTGCCCTTGCCGTCCTCGGTCATGACCCGCTGCCAGTAGGGCACGTCGACGGAGTAGACCGCGCGGTGCCCGTCGCCGTCGGTCAGGGGCAGGTGGAACAGTGCGCGGGAGAGCGGCTGCCACCAGCGGAAGCTTTTGAGCGGACGGCCGTTTCCGTCCTTGATCCGCTTGGCCGCCTCGCGCCGTCCGCGTTCCTTGATCACTTCGGGCTCCCTGTCCGCTCGTGAGTACCGGTGGCCGACCCGACGCGGAATCCGGACCGCCGCATACCCGTCGGCGCTGAAGGCGCACCCGGCATGCTCGGTCGCGAACCGGTCACGATCGGCGTTCGTTCCTATTCCAAAGGCTGCCCCCGGGGCAGGGTCAAACCAGGGAGCCGTCCGGTGCCGGGGACGGCGGACCGACGGGGGCGAACGAGGGGTCGCTGCTCGACCCGGTCCCCGGGGCAGGATGTGGACTGTGTGTCCGCGTGGGGCGCGGCGCCGCCCGCGGTCGCGGAGGAGGAGGCATCGCGTGGCCTGGAGTACTCAGCAGCTCGCCGAGCTGGCCAACACCACGGTGAAGGCCGTCCGGTACTACCACGAGGTCGGCCTGCTGGACGTGCCGGAGCGGACGGCGAACGGCTACAAGCAGTACCAGGTCCCGCACCTGGTCCGCCTGCTCCAGATCAAGCGGTTGAGCGATCTGGGCGTCCCGCTGTCGGAGGTGGCGTCGATGGGACGGGCGGACGAGGACCCGGACGAAGCGATCCGCGTGCTGGACAAGGAGCTGGAGGCGACGGTCGACCGGCTCAACCGCGTGCGGGCGGAGCTGGCCGTCATCCTGCGCCACCGCGCACCGGCCTACGTGCCCCCCGCGTTCGCGCCGGTCTCCCGTGAGCTCTCCGACCGGCAGCGGTCGCTGCTGATGGTCTACTCGACCGTCCTCAGCGACAGGTCCGTCGAGGAGTTCCGCGCGCTGATCAACGACCCCGACGAGACGGACGAGGAGTTCGAGGCCCTTCCCGAGGACGCGGACGACGCCGCGATCGACCGCCTCGCCGCGCGCATGCTGCCGGTCGTGCGCAGGCGGCGCGAGGAGAACCCGTGGTCGGCCGACCCCGCCGTCGACGCGCCGGGCGGCGCGGAGCGCGCCGAACGCACGATGGCCGAGGCCATGGTGCAGTTGTACAACCCCGCGCAGCTGCGGGTGCTGAAGCGTCTGAGCGACCTCCTCCGGGAGGAGGCTCCGGACGGGGGAGGCGAAGCGCCCTGACGCGGTGTCCGGGCCGGCCCGGAGCCCGTGGCGGTCAGCGCTCCAGGCCGTGCCCCTGGCGGGTCCCGGCCGGAGCGGGCCGGTTCCCGGCGGGCCTTCGGACCCTCACCAGTTGAGCGAGCAGGGCCAGCACGGGCAGTTCCACCAGTGGTCCCACCACCAGCGCGACCGCGATCAGGGGCCGGTCCGGGAAGGCCGCGACCGCGATGGCCAGCGCGATGGGCGAGTTGCGGGCCGTAGTGGTCATGACCAGGGTGACCCCCTGGTCCGCCGGGAGGCCCATCAGCCGGGACAGGCCGGTGGCGATCAGGGGCAGCGCCACGAAGAAGACCGCCAGCGGCGGCAGCAGGGCGAGCAGGTCGGCGCCGTGTTCCAGGACGGTGCGGGCCTGCCAGGCGAACATCGCCAGAACGGCCGCGTACAGCAGCGGCAGGACCGGGCGCGAGGCCGGTCCGGTGACGTACCGCTCGCGCCAAGCCGCCCCCTTGAACCGGTATGAGGCCCACCGCAGCACCGCGGCCAGGGCCAGCGGGACGACGAGGACGAGCAGGACCGACTCGGCCAGGGCGGCGGCGTCGACCATGGCGGCCCGCCCGCCCAGCAGCAGCACGTACACCGGCAGAAGCGCGAGCTGGAGGACGAGGTTGACCGGGAGCAGGGCGGCGGCGACGCCGGTGTGCCCGCGCGCCATGGCGGTGAAGACCAGGTACCAGTCCGTGCACGGGGTCACCAGCAGCAACAGCAGACCGATGCGCAGGTCCGGTTCGCCTCCGAGCAGCCCCGCTCCCAGTGCCCAGGCCAGGGCCGGGGTGAACACGAAGTTGAGCACCAGGCTGAGGGCGACCAGGGTCCTGGCGCGCCCGACCTCGCCCACGCGGGCGGCGTCCATCTGCACGAACACGGCGGTCAGCATCGCCAGCAGGGCGGGCAGCACCACGTGCTCGGCCGCCGGGCCGACGGGCAGCAGCAGGCCCGCGGCCAGTCCCGCCACGGCTGCCATGGCCACGAACAGGCTCTGGAGGCGTTCGGCCAGCGACATCGGTTCAGCGCTCCCCAGCGGTTTCGAGGACCCGTATCAACACCATGCGCCCACGGTAGGCCCTCGCGCCGACCCGAGGGCCGGGCCCCGTACGAGCCGCGGGCGGGGTCCTCGCGCGCACGCCCCCGTGCGCGGCTCCGCGCAGTACACCGATCCGAGCGCCCACGGCCGGGACCGCCGTCGGGGTAAGGCGACCCGGCGCCACGCTGGTGCGTACGGTGCGCCGAGCCGGTGCCGCCCGCCGGGCAGCGCGCTCACGCTCCTCCGCCGGTGGTCTCGGAGCGCGCGCCCCGGGCACGCCCCTCCTGAACCTCCTGGGCGGGGTCCTTCCCCTCGGAGCCCTTCGACCCGCGCGCCCGGCTCCACTGCCGGACGCCCGCCGCGAGCAGGGCGATCCCGGCAGCGGCGAGGACGAACACGTCGATCCCCGCCCCGCCGACGGCGAAGAGCCACTCCTGGACCCGGTAGCTCTGGTCGTCGAACGCTCCGACGCCGCCGAAGAGGGACGCCGTTCCGTCATAGCGCAGGAACACGATGCCGATGGCGACGAACGACAGGCCCGACAGCGTGCTCGTGGTGTGGACGCGCACGGGGCCCAGGGAGACGGTGCGTCCGCGCAGCCAGCGCTTCTCCCCCAGGTCGTAGCGGTCCCACAGCAGCGCCAGCACGAACAGCGGACCGGCCATCCCCAGCGCGTAGACCGCCAGGAGCACGGCGCCGCGCAGAGGCCCGCCGGTGGCCGCGACGGTCAGTACCGCGCCGAGGATCGGCCCGGAGCAGAAACCGGCGAATCCGTACACCGCGCCCAGCCCGAAGACCGAGACGGTGTTCGTGCGTCCGGAGAAGCGCCCCTGGAGGCGCTGGGCCAGCCGCGAGGAGAACCCGAAGCCCACGATCTGCGCCACGCCGAAGGCGATGACGAGCGAGCCCGCCACGGTGATGAGGAGTTCGCGCTCTCCGTAGAACAGGCGGCTGACCACGGCCGATCCCGCACCGAGCGGAACCAGCGTGGTGCACAGGCCCAGGTAGAACACGCCGGTGCGGGCCAGGAGGCGGCGCGGGTCGCGGAACGCGTACCCGAAGAACGAGGGGAGCAGCAGGGCGCTGCACGGGCTGAACAGGGCGAGCACGCCGCCCGCCAGGGCCGCGACGAGACCGACGTCAGCCATCGCCGTCCCTCCCAGCGTCCGCCAGCGCGTCCTCGACCGCCGACACGAACGCGGAGAGCGGTTGTGCGCCCATGAGGGGCTGGCCGTTGACGAGGAAGGCGGGGGTGGAGGTGACCCCGATCCCCTGCGCCTCCGCGAAGTCGCGGCTCACCATCGCGGCGGCCTCGTCGCCGTGCCGGTCCTCCTCGAAGCGCTCGGGGTCCATGCCCAGCTCCGCGACGATCTCGTCCAGCACCTCTTCCAGGGCCTCGCCCTCGAACTTCTCCCCGTGGGCGAAGTAGGCCTCGTGGAACTCCCAGAACCCGCCCTGCTTCCCGGCGGCCCGGGCGGCGTGGGAGACCGTCTCCGAGGAACCGGTGATGACGGGGAAGTCGCGCCACTCGATGCGCAGGTCCCCCCGTTCGACGTAGTGCATCAGCTCGGGCTGGGTCTCCCGGGCCCAGCGGCCGCAGTAGGGGCAGTTGTAGTCGGAGTAGGCCACCATGACCACGGGGGCGTCGACCTCGCCCATCGCGGCGGGGTCCGCGGGGTCCCGGCGGGCCAGCAGGGCCCCGAACTCCCGCTGGTCGGGGACCTGGTCGTCGGCTCCGGCGGTGTGGGGGGCGGAGTCGGCCGCCGGCTCCCGCGCCGCGGGTTCCTGAGCCCGGTCGTCCACGGCACGGTTGGCCACGAGCAGACCCGCGACGACCACCAGGCCGAGGCCGGCGAACAGGAGGCCCCGCCACGAACCGCCGCCGCCCCCGTCCGGGGTGCGGCCCCGCCCGCGCTCCGCGCCCGGCGAGGGCCGGGCGTTCACCTGCTTCTTCCCGCGGCCGGGTTCGGACCCGGATGAGCTGGACATGTGGGTGCCCCTCGGTCGACTCACGATGTTTCTATCCAGCTTAGTACAATTTCTATGCCTGATAGAAGAAGCGTGCGGGGGACGGTGCGCGGTGTCTACTCCGGGACGGGCTCGCGGCGGTGCCACCGCCCGGGCCGCACGCGGACCCGCTCCCCGGCGAGCCGCGAGCGGGGACGGGCACGGCGCAGCGGGCGCGCCCCGGCCGGGGCGGCTTCCGGTGTTGACCGCGGACGGAGGAGTCAGTGGGCCGCGCAGTCGCAGTACGGGAGGAGGACCCCGGCCAGGGCCGAGGCGACCGTGACCACCAGGGGAGCCGAGACCAGGGCGGCGACCAGCGCGGTGCGCGCACGCGTCCTCCAGCGTCGGCATCCGGCGAGCGGTGCGACCTGGCGCCGGACCCGGGCGACCGGGCAGGCACCGCCGATGGACAGGACCTGCGGGGAGCCGCTCGGACCGGCCTCCGCCAGGGCTCCCAGGGCGTGCACCAGCGGGCGCACGCCGACCTCTCGCACGGCCCGGTCGTCGGCGGCCCACTCCACGAGGACGGGCACCTCGGACGCCGCCGCGCGGAAGAGGGGGACCCGGGGGAAGGCGGAGTCGAGCAGTCGCACCCACCCGACCACGAGGTGGTGGCGTTGGCGCAGGTGGGCCCTCTCGTGGGCCAGGACGGCGCGTACCTGGGGGCCGCTCAGCACCGCTAGGGCGCCCCGGGTGATGACCACGCCCCCCTGCGCGCCGGGGACGCAGTAGGCCCCGCTCTCGGCGGAGTCGACCAGCCACACTCGCTGACCGTGCAGGAGGCGGCGCCGCGCGCGGGAGAGCAGGTCACGGTGGTGGGAGCGCCTCCAGGAGCTGCCCGCCCTCCCGCGCCGCACCCCCGTCCACAGCAGGCGCAGCGCCGCCGCCAGGACCAGCGCGGCGCTGACGCCCACGCCCCATCCGGCGTTGTCGCGCTCCAGGGCCTGCAACACGCTCAGGCACGCGGCCAGGACCGCCTTGACCGAGGGCCCCAGGAGTTCGGCGGCGAACACGGCCGCCAGAGCCGCGCAGGAGGCCGACCAGACCGCGGTCGCCAGGGTCCACAGCGCCAGCATCGTCCTCGGCCCGGGGCCGCAGGAGCGGGAGGCGCGGCGCAGGAGTTCCGGCCCCCTGACGCCGAGCGCGACGACCGCGCAGACGGCGGCCGACGGCCAGATCACGCCTCCTCCTCGGGAGGGAGGCCGTCGAGCAGGGTGCGCAGGGCGCGCACGTCCTGGGGGCTCATGCCGTCCACGAACCGCAGCAGTGTCGCCTCGGAGTCACGGCTACCGGTCAGCGCCTCGTGCATCACGTCGGCGGCGTGCGCCGAGCGGTCCCGCACGGGGCGGTAGAACCACACGCGGCCGAGCTGTTCGCGGTCGACCCACCCCTTGCGCCTGAGGTTCTCCAGAACGGTGGAGATGGTGGTGTAGGCGGGCGCGTGGTCGGTGAGGCGCTCGCGCACCCGCCGCACCGCCAGGGGTTCGGACGCCTCCCACAGGACCTCCATGACCGCCGCCTCCAACGGTCCGAGTCCAGGAATCATGACGCCCGTGTCCCACCTTTCGCCGCGCGGATCGGGTTCAGCATAGTGGTGCCCCCTCTCAGTCCCGTCCGGGCCCGGAGCGGGCCACGGCGACGTAGGAGCCGTCGCCGTCGCCCGCCTCCACCAGTACCGGGCCGCGCGCCGGCCCCGCCACGGGGACCTCCCACGCCCCCTCATCCAGGGTCCGCCCGTCGGCCGTGGACAGGACGCGGTTCCCGTCGTCGGCGGCGGTGTACAGCAGGCCTCCGACGAAGCGTACGGGGCGTTCGCCGGAACGGGCCTCCACCGACCAGAGCTCTTCCTGGGAGGGTCCCCCGCGGCCCAGGAGCACGGGTGCGTCCGTCGTCGCGGAGACGCCCGCGACCGCCGCGCGCCCGGAGCCGTCCCCGACCGTGACGGGTGCGGTGCGCGAGGACAGCTCCGCCAGGAGGCGGCCGTCGCGTATGTCGTGCACCGTGTACACCGCCGCCCCGCCGCGTTCCCAGCGCAGCGTCACGAGCCCGGCCGAGTCGCTCGCGGGACGGCGGCCGTAGGTCAGGGTGGTCTCTCCCGACTCCTGGGCCAGGGACGCGGGGACGGGAAGCCCGGAACCCCGCCACAGCTGTTCGCCCGAGGAGGTGTCGATCGCGCGGAGCCCGCCGTCGCGGTGGACCAGGAGGGTTCCCTGGTACTCGTGGAGCACCGCGTCACCGTCCTCCTCGTCGGCCGCCACCGCCCCGGTGTCCGCGGCCAGGGCGACCCCGGGGCCGGTCTCCTCGCTCATGACCGTGTGCGAGACCCGGGCGAAGACCAGGCCGGGGCCCACCCACGTGCCCGGCACCTCGGTCGGCCCCCAGACCCTGCGCCCGGTGGAGGGGTCGTATGCCGCCGCGGTGACCGTGGCGGCCAACAGGCCGCGTTCGGGCGCGGCGTCGCTGTCCAGGAGCACGACCAGTTCCCCGCCCCGGCCGTCGCGGGTCGTGGTGAACCCCGTGCAGCTCGGGTTGCGCGGCGTTGACCAGCGGGTGCGCCCCCGGGCGTCCACCCCGAGGAAGCGCAGGTCCCCGCCCCCGCCGTCGGCGACCAGACCGACGAAACCGCCGTCGGTGGCCTTGGGTTCGGAGGAGTAGGGGGAGGTCCACAGCCCCCGGTCGCCGAGCACGCCGGGGATGCGCCCGGTGTCCACGGCCACCGGGGGAGCGGGCGGTTCGTCCAGGGGCCGTGCGTCCCGGGGAGCGGCGAGTTCGGGCCGACCGCAGGCGGTGAGCACCAGCAGCAGGCACGCCGCGGCTGCCGCGCGCGCTGGGCTGCGCACCGGGTCGCGTGCCCGTCGCGTGCGGCCCGGTCCGGGGGTGTTCCGGCGGGGCAGGGGCCGTCCGGGAGTCTGAAGGGGGGTCATGGTCACCGCCCGGCCGCGCGCAGCGCCGCGTCGACGCTGTCGGTGAAGGCCTCCAGGGGCTGGGCGCCCAGGACGGGGTCGCCGTTGACGAGGAAGGCCGGTGTGCCGCTCATCCCCATGTCCTGCCCCTCGGTGAAGTCCCGTTCCACGGCCGTCCCGGTCTCGGCGGAGTCCAGGTCGCGGGCGAAGGCGTCGGTGTCCAGGCCGATCTCCCCGGCGGCGTCGCGCATGCTCGCGCGCACCTCGTCCGCGCCGCCGGTGAAGTCCTCCGGGGCGGCGTAGACGCGGGCGTGGTACTCCCAGAAGCGGTCCTGGTTCCCGGCGGCGACCGCCCCCCGGGCGAGCAGGCGGGAGGCCTCTCCGAGGTAGGGGAACTCGCGCCATTCGATCCGGACCAGCCCCGGGTCGACGTAGGCCTCGACCAGTTCGGGCTGGGTGCGGCGGACCCAGTCGGCGCAGAACGGGCAGAGGTAGTCGGAGTAGACGATGAGCACCACCGGGGCGTCGGCGGCCCCCATCGCGTGCGGGTCGGCCGGGTCCCGACGGGCCAGCTCCTCTACCGCGGCCCGCGTCTCCTCGCTGACCGTGTCGGCGGCGGTCCCGCCGGGGGATCCTGCGGCCCCGGAGCCCTCGGCGTTCACGAAGAGGGCCGTGAGCAGCAGCAGCGCACAGGCGGCTCCGGTCAGCAGGAGGGCCGGGGCGCTGTTGCGTCGGGGTGGCTCGGACATGGTCGGGGGCCTCGCACACGGTAGCTTCTATGGACGATAGTTTTTATTCTATCCCGCATAGAACAACGTCCGTCGGCGGGCCGGCCCCTGTGCGCGCCGAACTGAGCGCGGGGCGGGGACGTCGGCGCTCAGGGCGTTTCGGCCCGCGCCGCGCCCGTCCGGGGGGAGCACGCCCGGGCGTGCTCCCCCGCCGT
Organism: Nocardiopsis akebiae; assembly: GCF_018316795.1. Lineage (NCBI taxonomy): Bacteria > Bacillati > Actinomycetota > Actinomycetes > Streptosporangiales > Nocardiopsidaceae > Nocardiopsis > Nocardiopsis akebiae. The sequence continues at coordinate 4,448,709 of NZ_CP074132.1, read as the reverse complement.
CGTGACAGTCGGGCAAACCCCCGGCCGCGCGCGTTCGCGACGCCCCTATGGACGTCAGGCGTCGTCGAGGTCGACGGTGGGCAGGGGCGTGACCGCCGGTCCGTTGAGCACGCCGCCGTCGGTGTCGTAGCGGGAGCCGTGGCAGGGGCAGTCCCAGCTGGTCTCCGCCGCGTTCCATGCCAGTCGGCAGCCCAGGTGGGTGCAGTTCAGGCTGACGGCGTGGAGCCCGCCCCGTTCGTCGCGGTACGCGCCGACGGAGTCGCCGTCGACCTCGATGACGCCGCCCTGGCCCCGGTCCAGGTGGCGGCCGTGGTGTGGGCGCAGCCGGCCCAGGTGTCCGCCGACCATGTCCGCGCCGACCTTGAGGTTGTCCTTGATCAGCCGCCCCACGGCCTTGGCGTCACCGACGCGGGTCGCGTCGAACATCGTCAGCCAGGGGTTGTCGCGGCCCTGTAGGAGGTCGCTCAGGATGACGGCGGCGGCGGTGCCGTTGCTCAGGCCCCACTTGTTGAACCCCGTCGCCACGAGGATCCGGTCGTTCATCGACGAACGACCGATGTAGGGCACCTGGTCGGCCGTGGTGTAGTCCTGGCCGGACCAGCGGTACTCCACCGCGTCCACGTCGAAGGTGGACCTGGTCCACTGTTCCAGGTCGTCCCACAACGCCTGGGTGTCCTGCCCGGTGCCGGTCTCGTGGCCGCCGCCCACCACGACCAGCCCGTTGGGGCCGCGGTCCAGCCACGGGCGCGTGGACCTGCTGGGCGAGTCGACCGAGATCGCCATCTCCCGGGGCGCCGGACCGTGGAGCCTGGCCGCCAGCCCGAAGGACCGGAAGGGGCGCGTCCTGGCGAAGTACCCGCCGATCATGTTGATCGGCAACAGCGTCGCCACCACCACGGAGCCTGCGCGGACCGTACCGTCGTCGGTGCGCACGCGCACGGTGCCGTCCCGCTCCTCATCCACCTCCAGCACGCGGGTGTGCTCGAAGACCCGGCCGCCGACCGCCGAGAGCGCCTCGGCCAGCCCGGCGACGTAGCGGCCCGAGTGGAAGTGCAGCTGGTGGTCGAACCGTACCGCCGCCTCGATCCCGAAGGGCAGGTCGGTCGTCTCCACCAGCGACGCCGGAAGGCGCAGGCGCTGGGCCGCGGCCGCCTCCTCCTCCAGGGTCCGGCGCTGTTCGGGGTCACGGGTGTAGGCCACGGCGGGCGCGCGGGTGAGGTCGCAGTCGATGCCGTACTCACCGGCCAGTTCCGCGACCAGTTCCACCCCGGCCTGGTTGGCGTCGGCGTACACGCGGGCCAGGTCCTGGCCGTAGCGGTCGACCAGCCCCGCGTAGACCAGCCCGTGCTGGGAGGTGACCTTGCCGGTGGTGTGCCCCGTCGTGCCCCGTCCCAGGCGCCCGGCCTCCAGCACCGCGACGCTGCCCGCACCGGCCCGCCGCGCCAGCAGCGCGGTCGTCAGCCCGACGATGCCGCCTCCCACCACCGCGACGTCGACCTCCACGTCCTGGCTCAGACGGGGAAACTCCGGTCGGTTCTCCACGACCGTCCACACGCTCCTGTGCCGCATCCTCTGCCCCTCCCGATCAGGTCCAGACGCCGTCGGCCCCCGTGCGACGGACAGCGCCTACACCAGCTACCCAGCGTTCCCGGCCGCTACCGCCGGAGCCTCGGGTCGGGGCATGGCCTGATGCGACTTCCAGTACCGGGGGAGGGGCGGTGCTGCTCTGGTGGTTCCCGAGGTGGAGAGGGATGGTGGTCTGTATGTTTGGTTCTCTGGAACGACAGCGTTTTGGTGGCTGGTGAGTTTCTTTGGTTCTTTTGGGGTCTGTGGTGTGTGTCTTCTTCTGAAGAAGTCGGAGAAATGACTGCTTGCCGCTGGTAAGTGCGCAGCTCGTTGACGTGCTCCCCGCGCACGCGGGGACGGTCCCCAGATCACGATCAACGCTGCCCCGAACGTGCCGTGCTCCTTGCGTATGCGGGGATGGGGCCCGAGCACCACTGACCGCCGCGTTCGTCGTCTCCGGAAAACCGCTCGACGGCTTCGCGGCGGCCTGACACAGTGGCGCACCATGACGGGTTCCGAACTTGTGACCGCCGAGGACGTGCGGCTCATGCAGGGGCTGGCGCAGCGCGTCACCGCGATCCGCCCGGACCTGGTGAACAGCGACGCCTCGTTCGGCGAGCTGGCCTGGAACTGGGGCCGGGGGCACGCCAGCGACGGCGCGACCTGGCCGCGTCGGCTGTGGTTCTCCGGCGGGGAACTGGTCGCGTGGGGCTGGGTCCGCCTTCCGCGCCGGGTGAGGCTGAGCGACGGCTCGGTCAGGGACGCCACCGGCGCCGACCTGATGCACCAGGTCCACCCCGACCACGCCGGGCTGGTCGACGAGGTGATCGCCTGGTACGACGCCACGGCGGCGGGCCTCGAACGCACGGTGCTGCCCAGCGCCGCCGACGGGTTCGCCCTGGAACGGTGGGCGGCGCACGGCTACGGGACCGACCCCGAATCGCTCGGCGACGACGGGACCTGGACCCAGCTCAACGAGCGCGACCTCACCGACGTGGAAAAGCCGGTGCCGCCGACCGGGTTCCGCTTCCGCACCGCCGACGAGGCCGGGCCGGAAGCCGCGGTCCGGGCCCACCTGGACGCCTGGGCCCCCTCGGCGTACACGGCCGAGGCCTACCGCGGCGTCCGGGGGGCGCCGGGGTACCGCGGCGACCTGCACGTCCTGGTGGAGGCGCCGGACGGGACGATGGCGTCCTCGACGATCATGTGGCTCGACGAGGCCAACGGGACCGTCGAGTTCGAGCCGGTCGGCACGCACCCGGACTACCGGCGCCTCGGGCTGGGCAGGGCGATGCTCCTGCACGGGATGCGCCTGGCGAGGGCGGCCGGGGCCACGCACGCGACGGTCGCCTGCCTGGGCGCGCCGGGGCACCCCGAGGCGCGCGGGCTGTACTACGGCGTCGGGTTCCGGATGCTCGTGCGCGACGCACCGCTCGTCAAGGCCGCGACCGAGAAGTGACGTCCGTGTGACTCCTGATGCATGAGATGGACGTGTGGTCCCTGGTGGCCTCGGGTAGGGGCGGGCCAGTCATCCGACAGGGAGGAGACCGGACATGAGCGTTCCGGAGGAGTCCAGGCCCAAGACCACGGACACCGACCAGGTCGTCGAGGCCGACCACAGCGACGACGCCCGCGAGCCGGACACCCGAGGAGAACTGGAGGCCGAGCTCCAGGACAGGATGGAGGAGCGGGACCTCAGCCGCGAGGACTTCGGCACGGAGTGAACCGGCCACGGTCCCGGGGCCGCACCGACCGACGGCGGCTCCGGGACCGGCCTGGCCGTGCGGCGAACGGGTAGGCCCACGGTATGAGCGATCCCTCCGCGCACGCCGCTCCCGAACCCCGTGACCCCCTCACCCGCCTGCGCCTCCGCGCCAACCGGAGCGAACGCAGCAGGAAGGTCCTCTACGGTCTCTACCAGGGTCTTTCCTTCGGCTGCGCCATGGGCTTCGCCCGTTTCCTGCTGAGCGGGTCCGACCCGTGGACCTCGCTGTTGCACGGCGTCATCGCCGGAGTGGTCTTCAGTTCGTTCACGGCCCTGTTCACCACTCCGCCGCGTCCGCGGGTGTCCCGCGACCCGGCGGTGCAGGCCGCCATCGCCCCCGAGACACTGCGCGCCGCCACCGAGCGGCTGATCCTCGGCCGACCCGGTGCCGACCCCGAGGCCAACCGTGTGGCCGCCCTCCAGGCCGAACAGGTGCTCAACGCCCCCTCCGTGAAGATCCCGGTCTCCGTGGCGGCCCTCGTCGCGGCCGTCTGCGCACTGGGCGCCCTCGCACTGCCCTCCGGTGGGGCGATGGACTTTCCGCGCGCCCTGCTGGGGGCGGTCGCCCTCGCCTGTGTCCTGACGCCGTGCCTCCTGCTCCCGGCGCGGCTCCTCCACCGGCGGCGCAGCAGGGAGTTCCTGGCACTCCGCACCCCGTCCGGCCAGGACCGCTCCGACTCCGGCCGCGACTGACCCGAGGCCCCGTCCGGGACCGCGCGTCGGCCCCGTCCGACCCCGCCCACAGGCGGATACGCTGTCCCGGTCCGCGCGAGGCGCGCGCGGACCCGCGAACAGCGAAAGCGAGAAGATGAGCCCTTCGATCGCCACCAACACCCGTGTCGACCTCGACGGCCTGCTGGAGTTCGTGCGCCCCCGCCACCACGCGCTCCTCATCACCCGCCGCGCCGACGGCGGGCCCCAGGCCTCCCCGGTGACCTGCGGCGTCGACACCCAGGGCCGGATCGTGGTCTCCACCTACCCCGAGCGCGCCAAGACCCGCAACGCCCGGCGCGACCCCCGGGTCAGCGTCCTGGTCCTGTCCGACGACTTCGACGGCGCCTGGGTCCAGGTCGACGGCGAGGCCGAGGTCGTCGACGGGGAGGACGCCGTCGAGCCCCTGGTCGAGTACTTCCGCGTGATCTCCGGCGAGCACCCCGACTGGGACGAGTACCGCGAGGCCATGCGCCGCCAGGGCAAGTCCCTCGTCCGCGTCACCCCGAAGCGGTGGGGCCCGGTCGCCACCGGCGGCTTCCCCGCCGACCGGGTCTGAGCCCGGCCGCCGAGCGCGGCCCCGGCCCGGGACGGGGTTCGGCCGACCGGACCCGGGCCCGGCGGCCCGGCCGCCGCGGTCTCCGGGTCACCGCCCCGCGGGCGGCGGCCGCCAGTCGTCGTCCGTTGGCGCGGCCCCGCGGTCCGGCGGGTCCCCGCCCTCCGGCGGCGGCTCCCAGTCCTCACCGGACGAGGCCCCCGAGGTCCCCTCCCCGGGCCGGGCGGTCCCCAGGCCCGGCATGCTGCCCCTGTCCCAGCCGGTCGGGTACCGCCTGCCCTCGGGCCGCTCCTTCCAGTAGTCCGGCGAGCGCACGGCCTCCTGCTTGCGGATCGTGTCCCTGCGGATGATCCACAGCACGAGGAGGATCACCCCGATCGGGATCACGAGGGCCATCAGGATTCCGAACAGCGCGCCGGGTGTCGCCCACTCCATCGCCTTCCTCCTTCACCTGGGGGCGCGGCCCTCACAGGGCCGCGAGAAGCTCGCGGCACGCGCACTCGCAGCGGCGGCACGCCTCGGCGCACACCCAGCAGTGCTCGTGCCGGGCGGCGTGCCGGTCGCACTCCTCGCCGCACAGGCGGCAGGCCTCCGCGCACGCCTTGACCAGAGCCCGGGCGAGGGTGTCGTCCTCCCCGGTCCGGCGCGAGAGCACCCGCTGGGCGGACTCGCACACGTCGGCGCAGTCCAGGTCCAGGCGCACGCAGGCGACCAGGTCGGCCACCGCCCGTTCGCCCAGACAGGAGTCCGCGCACAGCACGCACGCCTGAGCGCACGACCCGCAGGCCTCGATGCAGGCCCGCACCTTCTCCTCGACCCCGTCGCCCCGGCGGCCGGAGCGGGTGTCCAGCATCTGTTCGACGACGCTCATGACTCCTCCTCGAACGTTTCCGGTCCGGACCCGGGCGGGTCCGGACCGGGACCTTCAGAGCGTGAACCGCAGTGCGAAGTGGTTGAGTGAGGCGGGAAGCCCCGACGCGGGCAGCGGCCCGCCCGCGTCCACGCGGGCCAGGTTCCGGCCCCGGAGCAGGGCGCGCAGGAACAGCGACACCGTCAGCGGCACCAGGTCGCGCGCCGCGCACCCGGCGGGGCCGTAGCTGAAGGGCACGACCCCCGGCTCCGCCTCGGCGCGCCCGTCGAGCCAGGCCTCCGGCTCGAACGCGTCCGCGTACGGAAGCCGGGAGGAGTCCCGGTGGAAGTAGGAACTCGCGATGATGAAGGCCGTTCCCGCCTCGAACACCTCCTGCCGCCAAGCCGTCTCCCGCGTGCTCTCCCGGATCACCATGAGCGTGGTCGGCCACAGCCGCACCGACTCGCGCACCGTGGCCCGCAGCAGCGGCAGGTCGAGCCCCTCGCGGCCGTCCGCCTCCTCGCGGGCCGCGTGGGCGCCGGGGCTGAGCGAGGTCAGCAGCGCCAGGGAGCGGAACGCGGCGACGGCGGCCGCGTCGAAGGCGAACAGCCAGTGCGCCACCTGGTCCTCCGGGTGTACGTCCCCGCCGGGGGCGGTCGCGCCGCGGTCCCGCCCGTTCCCTCCGCCCCCGCCGTGGGGGCACCCGGCGGCCGACTTCGCGGCGGCCGCTCCCGCGACCAGGCGGGCGGCGAGGCTGCCCGGTTCGGCGCGTTCGATGTTGGCGCGCACCCGCCCGAGGAACTCCTCCCTCGCCGCGTGGTCGGTCGGCGCCGCGTAGGCCCAGTTCGCGCGCGAGCGCAGGGCGTGCAGGAGTCCGGTCGTGCGGCGGTCCTCCGCGGCGAACGAGCCGAAGACCACGCGCCGGGCCATGGCGTGGAAGGAGTCGGCGAACCTGCGCCAGTCCAGGACCTCCCCGCCGCGCAGGGCCAGTCTGAGCGCCAGCGCCTCGTCGTCCGCCTGCCCGGCGACGACGTCCCCGTCGGGGTGGATCGTCTGGCCCGGCACCAGGGCGGCCACGTTGGCCGCGCGGCGCCCGGGCCGGGCGCCGTGGTCGGAGACCAGCACCCCGTGGGGCTGGAAGTGGGAGAGCGCGCCGTGCTTCTCCATGCCGCCGGGGGAGAAGGGTTCGGGCGTCTCCCGCAGGAGCCGGCCCACGTCCTCCGGGGACAGGACCAGGGCGAGCCGCCGCCCCGCCAGGCGCAGCGGCAGCGGGTCGTCGCCGTGGCGCTCGCGCAGGCCCCGCAGGAGTGAGACCGCCCTGCGGTCGGCGTCCAGACCGGTGACCAGGCCCGTCATCAGCGGGCGGCGCACGATCACGCCCCGCGCCAGGTTGGGCAGCAGAACCGAGGACAGCAGGCGAGCCGCCTCCGCGGCGGTGGGGCGGCGCGCCCCCCGCCGGAGTTCCGCCTCCGGCCGGGAGCCCGCGTCCTGTGGCGGGTGCGCTCCCTGTCGCCGGTGCGCCTCCTGGTGTTCTGTGGGCATCGAGACCGTCCCCCTCGATCGGTTCGCTCCGGTGGATCGCTGTTCCCGGCTTCGGGTCCTTTCGGTTCCGGCTCCGTACCGGTCCCCGCAGCTCTCACGCCTCCTGCGGATCCCATGGCCCTCATGAGTGCCGGTGATCCGGTTCCCGTGTCCCCCGCCCGGGTGGGGTGCGGGCCTTCCCGGACCCGGTTTTCTCCGCCTCGGCCGTTTACCTGCCGGTTCCAGGCTCTACTCCGTCCCCTGCCCCGGTCCGGGCGTGTCCGAACGGGCACGTATGGGACTTCTGCGACTTGCGTGGTCGCCGTGCGCCGTTCGGCCCCCGACCAGGCCGCTTCGGGGCCGGGACGCCCCCGCACACACGGGCGCCCCGGTCCGCACCGGACCGGGGCGCCCGCCGTTCCCCGACCGCGAACGGCCGCGGGTCACCGGCCGCGGATCACAGGTGGTCCCGGGGCAGCGTCTCGGTCCACTGCCGGGAGAAGACCCGCTCGTCGTTCTCGAAAGCGTCCAGCGTCGCGTACACCCGGAACTCGGTCTCGGTGCACTCCAGCGACGTGTGGGTCTCGGTCCGGGTCCGCCACCCGTCCCGCGCGAAGCGCATCGTCCACGTCGACTCACCGCGCGCGGACGTGAAGTCGCCCGCCACCGACTCGTAGTACTCGTAGGCGCGCCGACCGACGTCCAGGTCGATGTCGTCGAAGTGCAGGATGCCGCCGTCCTTGACGATCTCCAGGGCCGACCTGGTGTCCACCAGGTCCCTGTAGACGGTCCAGCTGTGCTCAGGCTTCTCCCGGCGCGTGGTGGAGATCTCCGGCGACGCCTCCGGCTCCCCGAAGGGCTCCGGGTGCGGCTCGTCGGCCTCCGTGCGCGGACGGACCGGCAGCAGCAGCCTGCTGTCCTCCGGGTGCACGGTCAGCAGGGCGGGCTTGGGCGGCGGCCAGGCCAGCGGCCAGTAGGAGGTGGACAGCGACAGCCTGATGCGGTGCCCCACCGGGAACGCCTGCGCGACACCGTTCATCGTCACCTTCACCCGGTAGATCTCACCGGGTTCGAGCTTCTCGGGGCGCTCGTGGCTGTCGCGGTGGGTGAGGTTGAGCAGTCCGTAGGTCACCCGCGTGGCGCTGCCGTCCGGCGCGACGTCCACCAGCCGGGCGGCGACCATGGCCACCGGTTCGGTGACCGACACGTCCAGCTCCACCTCGGCGGCGCCCAGGATCTCCACGTCCTCCGACAGCACGTCGCTGTCGAAGACCAGGGAACCGCCGTCCTCCTCGCGCTGGTCGTAGGGCAGGTCCGGCGGGGCGTTGTAGGAGGCCCACTTGCCCGCGAACTGGCCCACGGTCAGCGGCGACCGCACGGTCAGCGACTCCGAGTGCACCTCCTCGCCGGGGCGGCCGATGCGGTACCTGGCCAGCGGGTACCCGCGGTACTCCACGCTCGGCGAGGGCCACGCGTCCTCGCGCACCCACCGGCCGGGGCGCTCGGTGTAGGCGGTGGAGGGGGGCACGCTGTCCTGCATCCACGCCCACAGGGACGGGCCCTCGTCGACGCCGTTCTCCTTGCCCTTGAGCCAGCGGTCCAGCCAGCGCACGACCTCCTGGAGGTAGCCGATCGCCGGGCCGGGGGCTCCCATGTGCGGGTAGCGGTGCGACCAGGGGCCGATCAGCCCCCGGCTGGGCGCCTCCAGGTTCTGCAGCAGCCGGAAGACGGCGTTGGAGTAGCCGTCCGCCCATCCGCTGGAGGCCAGCACCGGGCAGCGCACCTTCGAGTAGTCCTCGCTCACCGACGCGTGCCGCCAGTAGTCGTCGCGCCGCTGGTGGCGCAGCCACTCCAGGACCCACGGTTCGGTGGCCTCCAGCCTCTCGTGCCACATCCGCCGCCAGTCGTCGCCGACGGTCACCGGGTCCGGCGGGCAGGTGCCCGCGGAGAACATCGTCCCCGCCTCGGCGAGGTTGTCCGACAGCAGGCAGCCGCCCATGTAGTGGAAGTCGTCGCCGTACCGGTCGTCGGTGAAGGAGCTGATGACGATCGCGCCCAGGCTCGGGGGCTGGCGGGCCGCCACCTGGAGCGCGGCGAACCCGCCCCAGGACAGCCCCATCATGCTGGTCCTCCCGTTGCACCAGGGCTGCTTGGCCAGCCAGGCCAGCACCTCCTCGGCGTCCAGCTGCTCGCGCTCCAGGTACTCGTCGGTGAGTACGCCCTCGGAGTCACCGGTGCCCCGCAGGTCCACGCGGACGCAGGCGTAGCCGTGCCCCGCGATGTAGGGGTGGTGCATGGAGTCGCGCACCGACGTCAGGTCGCGTCTGCGGTAGGGGATGTACTCCAGCACCGCGGGGACGGGGGACACGTCGGAGGAGGTCGCCCGCCACACCCTGGCGGCCAGGTGCACACCGTCCGACATCGGTATCCACAGGTGCTCGTCCTCCTGGACGGCGTTGGGCAGGTTGTTGACCACGTGCATGGACCGGGGCCCCTCCTAGTGTTCGGCCAGCTTGTCCTTCGTGCCGTGCTCGTCCTCGAACTCGAACTCGAGCTCGTCCACGCAGCGCTCGTACTTGGCGCGCATCTCGGTCTCGTCCTCGGCCCCGATGGTGATCTTGGCGAGCTCGTAGCTGTAGCTGTCCTGGGCGTTCATGTCCGAGAGCCGCTGCCCCTGCTCGGGCACGATCTCGATCCTCACGCCGGGCAGGGACTCCTCCAGCGCGGACACCTCCTCGGGGGTGGGCACGCGCGCGGCGACGCCGTCCTCGAAGCGGCGGTGGTACCACTCCGCGGCCACCCGGTACTCGCCCCGGGCGTCCTCGTCCAGGGCGGGGTCCTGCCCGAAGCCCAGCCGCAGCATGCGCTCGTGGTTGGCGACCCCGTCCACCAGCTCGAAGAGCTCGGCGTGGGACTGGGAGTGGCGCGTGTTCACCTCCAGCAGGCCCAGCTTCTCCTCCACGGGGTCGTAGAAGAACTCGACGCTGAACGTGGAGTTGTCCATCCCCACCTGTTCGATGACCTTGACGGCCACTTCGGACATCCACCGGCACACGTTCTCGGGGAGGCCGGAGGGGTACTGGTGGCGCAGGAACACCGAGCTGCCCGGGTAGTCGACCGAGTCCAGGGCGCCGTAGACCACGACCTCGCCCTTGTACACGTAGCCCTCGACGGCCGCCTGCACGCCCTGCATCGCGGCCTCGGCGAGGGCCGTGCGCCCGCCCACGGAGGAGACCTCGGGAGGCAGGTCCACCATCTCCAGGATCTGCTCGAAGGGGCGGCCGATGCGGTCGACGCCGTCGCGGAGCAGGGACACCGCCTGCTGGAACGCCTCGTCGTCGCCGACCTTGTAGGCCAGCTCGGAGGAGGCCGACTTCACCGGCTTGAGCCACATCGGGTAGGAGGGGCTCTCGGGGGGCGCGGGGGCTTCCTCGGACAGTTCGACCAGACCGAAGGCCGGGTACTCGTCGATGACCTTCTGCTGCTCCAGCCTGCTCCAGTACTTGTGCTCACACTTGACGAAGGACTCCAGGGAGGACGAGGGGAGTCCGCGGCGGGAGCAGAGGATGGGCACGAACAGGGTCACCGGGAAGTCCCAGTAGCCCACGATCGCGTCGACGCTCCCGTCGAAGTCGTCCAGGATCCTCTCCGCCTTGGCCAGGAGTTCCTGGATGTCCACCTCGCCGACCTGGAGCTCGTCCAGGCCCAGCAGCTGGTGGAACTCACAGTGCCGACCTGTGGGGGTCCTGCGCAGGATCTCCAGGTTGTGCTCGTCCAGGCCGACCACGAACACGTTCTTCACGGCTACCCGCACCGCCTTCCTCTTCTGGTGCTCTTCCGAGCGGGGATGCATACGCATGCGCCTAACCCGTGCCGGGTGCTCCAAACGCGGGCGTGTCGCGCCTCACGCCGAGGAAGCGCTGGTCGTCGCGCCGCGACGGCGCGCGGCGCGCACGCGCGGGCCCCGCCGCGGACGGTCGGAGGTCCGCGGCGGGGCCGGTGGTGCGGCGGGGCCGGTGGTGCGGCCGGGAGGTCAGCGTGTGCGGGGGGCGTAACGGTCGATCCCGGCCAGCTCCTCGGCGTCGAACTCCAGGTTGGCGACCGCCGCCACGTTGTCCTCCAACTGCGCGACGCTGCTCGCGCCGATGACGGCGGAGGTCACCCGGCCGCCGCGCAGCACCCAGGCCAGTGCCATCTGCGCCAGCGTCTGCCCGCGCCGCCGGGCGATCCCGTCGAGCCCGCGCACCCGCTCCAGCACCTCCTCGGTGATGCCCTCGGCGTTCAGGAACGGGCTGCTCCCGGCCGCCCGCGAACCCTCCGGTACTCCGTGGAGGTAGCGGTTGGTCAGCAGCCCCTGCGCGAGCGGGGAGTAGGCGATGGAGCCCGCGCCCACCTCGTCGAGCGCGTCGAGCAGCCCGTCCTCCACCCACCGGTTGAACATCGAGTAGGAGGGCTGGTGGATGAGCATCGGCGTGCCCAGGTCGCGCAGGATCGCCGCGGCCTCGCGCGTCTGCTCGGGCGAGTAGTTGGACACGCCCGCGTACAGGGCCTTGCCCTGGCGCACGGCCGTGTCCAGCGCCCCCATGGACTCCTCAAGCGGGGTGTCGGGGTCGGGCCGGTGGTGGTAGAACACGTCCACGTACTCCAGGCCCATGCGCTCCAGGCTCTGGTCCAGGCTGGACAGCAGGTACTTGCGCGAGCCCCACTCGCCGTAGGGACCGGGCCACATCAGGTACCCGGCCTTGGTCGAGACCACGATCTCGTCGCGGTAGCGGCGCAGGTCCCGGGTCATGACCCGGCCGAAGTTCTCCTCCGCAGATCCGGGCGGGGGACCGTAGTTGTTGGCCAGGTCGAAGTGGGTCACTCCCAGGTCGAACGCGCGCAGCAGGACGGCGCTCTGGTCCTCGACGGCGCGCTCGTGGCCGAAGTTGTGCCACAGCCCCAGGGACAGGGCGGGCAGCCTCAGCCCGCTGCGGCCGCACCGCCGGTAGGGCATCGTCTCGTACCGCTCGGGGGCGGCGACGTAGGTCATGGCATCTCTCCCTCGTGTGGCTGTGCTCCGGGTCCTCGCGCGGGGGCGGGCCGACCGGCGTGCGGAGAGTACAGCGCTCGTGGCGGGCGCACCAACAGCGCCCCCGCGCCGGCGGTTCGGGGCGTCCGGAACCGTGTCGGCCACGACCGCCCCGTCGCCCCCGCGCGTGCCGAGCAGTCCCGCTGCCGGGGGCCGGAACCCGTCCCCGCCACGGCCACCTGCGGTTTCGCGTTGGGGCTCACGGGTAGCCCGTACGCCTGTCACCCCGGTTCCGTACCGACAGAAGAGGGAGTGAACGTCGATGCACCACGAGACCCAGCCCCCGATCGAGGGCTACGAGGGCCTTCCGCTGGGGACGCTCCAGCACCGTGTCCGCTCGCTCGACGCCGACCAGATGCGCCAGCTCATCCGCTACGAGTCCGAACACGCCAACCGGATCAACGTCCTGGAGGTCCTGGAGCACCGCCTGATGGAGCTGGAGCAGGGCGCCGAACCCTCCGGGGGATCGCAGGACTTCCAACCCGAGCGCCCGGGTCCGCCCACCGGCGGCTCACCGGTGAGCGAGCACACCGCCGCTCCCGCGTTCAGCCCGCCGCCGCAGGGCGTCCCCAACCAGCCCGCCAAACCCAAGGGCGACTACCGGCCCGGCGGCCAGTGAGGCGGTCCCCGGCCCCGCCGGGACAAGGGGGGCGCGGGACACCGCTCCCGTGTTCGCGGCGGTGCCCGCCGTCCCCGCCGCGGCTGACGGGAACCCGGCCCGGGGAGGCGGACCGGAGCGCGGCCACCGGCCGTTTTCGCTCCGCCGCCTCGGGTAGCCGTACACCCACATCCCCCTGAACGCTCTTCTCCGACGCACAGGGAGTGACATGGTGCTGGCATCCACCGCGGGCCCGGCCCGCGGCCACGGCGGACGGGGCGGCCGGTGATCCGCGGCAGGGCGCCCCTGGTCCTGGCCGGTGCGGGCTGGGCGGCGTCCCGACTCCGGGACAGGCGTGACCGGTGGGAGGACCCCGGACCGCGGCGGCGACGCCGACGCGGAGGGACGGTCCCCTGGATGGTGGCCGGTGTCGCCCTGGGCCTGGGGGCGGCTGCGCTGGCCGGTCCGCGGCGGCCCGCCCTGCTGGACGGCAGGGTCGCGCTGATCACCGGCGGCTCCCGCGGGCTCGGGCTCCAACTGGCCCGAGAGTTCGGCCGGCGCGGCGCGTCCGTCGTGATCTGCGCCCGCCAACAGGACGAGATCGACCGGGCGGTGGCCGACCTGGAGCGCCGGGGCGTGCGGGTGCGCGGCGTCCGGTGCGACATCCGCGACCCCGAGTGCGCCGAGGGCCTGGTCGAGGAGGCCACCGCGGCCTTCGGACACCTGGACTTCGTCGTCAACAACGCGGGCATCATCCAAGTGGGTCCGCACGAGACGCTCTCGGAGGACCACTTCCGCGACGCCATGGAGACCATGTTCTGGGCGCCGCTGCGCATCTCCCGTGCCGCGATCGGCCCGCTGGAGCGCACCCGCGGCTCCCTGGTCACCATCACCTCGATCGGCGGCCACCTGAGCGTGCCGCACCTGCTGCCCTACTCCTGCGCCAAGTTCGCCGAGGTCGGCCTCTCCGAGGGGCTGGGGGCGGAGGTCGCGCGCCGGGGAGTGCGGACCACCACGGTGGTCCCGGGGCTGATGCGCACCGGCTCCCACAAGGCGGCCGTCTTCTCCGGGAACCCCGAACACGAGTACACCTGGTTCGCCCTGGGCGCCGGGCTGCCCCTGGTCTCGGTGAGCGGGGAGCGCGCGGCGCGCCGGATCGTGGAGGCGGCCGCGCGGGGGCGCAGCTACCTGGTGCTCACACCGCTGGCCAGGGCGGCCATCGCCGCGCGGGGGCTGTGCCCCTCCTTCGTCCAGGGCGCCATGCGCGTCATGGACCGGGCCCTGCCGGACCCCGGCGGACCGGTGGGGCACAAGCCCGGACGCGAGGCGGACGACACCGCGGTCAACCGGGTGCTGAAACTGCCCACGGCGCTCAACGAGCGCGCGAGCAGGCGCCTCAACCAGAGGGACGGCGAGGGCGGCGGCGCGTCCGGGGACCAAGGGCCGGACGCCGACGGACCGGAGGGGACCGGGCCGGGGTCCGGCGGGCCCGGCCGTTGACCGGAGGCCGCCGCGGCGAACGGCGACCGGCGACCGCGAATCGGGAGAACACGACGTGACGCGTTTCGGATACTTTCTCGCCAGCGAGGAGCACGGGCCCCGGGAGCTGGTCCGCCAGGCGCGGGCCGCCGAGGAGGCCGGGTTCGACTCCCTGTGGATCTCCGACCACTACCACCCATGGCTGGACGCGCAGGGGCAGAGCCCCTTCGTGTGGTCGGTGGTCGGCGCCATCGGGCAGGTGACGTCCCTGCCGGTCACCACGGCGGTGACCTGCCCGACCACGCGGATGCACCCGGCCGTGGTCGCGCAGGCCGCGGCGACCGCCGCGTCGATGGTCCGGGGCGGGTTCACCCTGGGCGTGGGCACCGGCGAGGCGCTCAACGAGCACATCCTCGGCCAGCCCTGGCCGCCCGCGGCCCGGCGCCTGGAGATGCTGGAAGAGGCCGTGGAGGTGATGCGCAAGCTGTGGACCGGCAAGCTCGTCACCCACCGGGGCCGCCACTACGAGGTGGACACCGCGCGCCTGTACACGCTGCCCGAGGAGCCGCCGAGGATCTACATGTCGGCGTTCGGCCCCAAGGCCACGCGGCTCGCGGCCAGGGAGGCCGACGGCCTGATCCAGGTGGCGCCCAGCGACGAGACGGTCGAGAACTTCCGCTCCTGGGGCGGCGACGGCAAGCCCGTCCAGGGCGGGCTCAAGGTCTGCTGGGCGCCGAGCGAGGCCGGGGCCCGGCGGGTGGCGCACGAGCGCTGGCCCAACGAGGCGCTGGCGGGAGAGGCGCCGCAGCTGCTGCCGCTGCCCCGCCACTTCGAACAGCTCACCCAGGGCCTGGTCACGGAGGACATGGTGGCGCGGGAGATCGCCTGCGGGCCCGACCCGGAGGTGCACGCGGCGGCCATCCGCCCGTACCTGGAGGCCGGTGTGGACGAGGTCTACGTCTGCCAGGTGGGCGACGACCAGGACGGCTTCTTCGCGTTCTACGCGGAGGAGGTTCTGCCCCGGCTGCGGGCCGGGGCCTGACGAGCGGTGCGGCGCGCGGGCGGCTTAGTCCGCGGGCCGCGCCCGTGAGGAGGACAGATGCACACCCGTACCCGTGACGGCACCCTGCGCGAACCGGGGCCGATGCCGCCGGATCCGTTCCCCCCGACCCCGATGCCGCCTCCCTCCCCGCCCGAGCCCGTGCCCGAGCCGGAACCGCCCGGCCCGGGACCGCTCCCCGAACCGCCGGGACCGGAGCCCCAGCCCGAACCCGCCTGAGACACCCGCCGGAACTCCGCGCGGGCAGGACCGTGGGGCGCGCACCGCGGGTGACCCGCGCGCCCCACGGGTTCGCCGTGCGCGGGGAGGCCTCGCCCGGCCCGCGTGCGCCGCCGGGCGGGACCACTGGGCGGGGGACACACCCACCAGACGCCCGGCGCGGGCGTGCACGGACGTGAATCCGTGGCGTCAGGGGGATTGTCCCGTGCGTGACGGTCCGCCTAGGTTGCACGGGAAAGACTCCTTCCGGTCCGGACCGCCCGCCCGGGCGGTCCGGACCGCCACCTGCTGGAGGAACCACAGTGGTGCAACCCCCCGTCCCCGCCCGACGGCGACCCGCCCCCGTCCGCACCGCCCTCGCGGGCGCGCTCCTGCTCGCACCCCTCGCGCTCGTCACCGCGCAGGGCCCGGCCGCGGCCGCCCCCGCGGCCCCCGCGTCCGCGGTGGCCGAGGCACCGGTTCGGACCGCCTCCAGCCCCGTCGAGACCCACGGCCAGCTGCGTGTCTGCGGCCTCAAGCTCTGCGACGAGAGCGGCGAGACCGTCCAGCTCACCGGGATGAGCTCCCACGGCCTCCAGTGGTACAGCGACTGCCTCACCGACGGCTCCCTGGACGCGCTCGCCCACGACTGGAACGCCGACGTCCTGCGCGTGTCCATGTACATCCAGGAGGGCGGCTACGAGACCGACCCGCGCGGCTTCACCGACCGGGTCCACGAGCTGATCGAGGAGGGCACCGCGCGCGGCATGTACGTCATCGTCGACTGGCACATGCTCACGCCCGGCGACCCGAACCACAACACCGACATGGCGCGCACCTTCTTCTCCGAGATCGCCTCCGTCCACGCCGGCAAGGACAACGTCCTGTACGAGATCGCCAACGAGCCCCACGGGGTCTCCTGGGACGCGATCCGCGGCTACGCGGAGGAGATCATCCCGGTCGTGCGCGCAGGGGACCCCGAGGCCGTCGTGCTCGTCGGCACCCGCGGCTGGTCCTCCCTCGGCCTGTCGGAGAGCTCCGACCACACCGAGATCACCGCGGACCCGGTGGACGCCGACAACATCATGTACGTCTTCCACTTCTACGCCGCCACGCACGACGACTTCCACCGGGAGGGCCTGCGGGCGGCGGCGCGGGACCTGCCGCTGTTCGTCACCGAGTTCGGTACCCAGGAGGCCACCGGCGACGGGCCCAACGACTTCGCCTCGGCCCAGGCCTACCTCGACCTCCTGGCCGAGGAGCAGATCAGCTGGGTGAACTGGAACTTCTCCGACGACTTCCGCTCCGGCGCGGTGTTCGAGACGGGCACCTGCGCCGCCGACGGCCCCTGGACGGGCACCGAGTCGCTCAAGCCCGCGGGGGAGTGGATCCGCGACCGCATCCGCGAGAGCGGGGTCGCCCCGACCGACCCCACCGACCCGACCGACCCGGACGCGTGCGAGACCCCGGCCTGGTCCTCGGGAGAGGTGTACACCGGCGGCGACCAGGTCAGCCACGGCGGACGCCTGTACCGGGCCCAGTGGTGGACGCAGGGGGAGGAGCCGGGGACCACGGGTGAGTGGGGCGTCTGGAGGGACCTCGGCGCCTGTTGACCGAGGTCCGGGGGGCGGGCCGGGAGGCCCGCCCCCGCGCTCTCCAAACCTGGCGTGGGCTGGCGGAGGCGACCCCGACAGGCCCTGCTGCCCCGACACGCGTCGGCCATCTGCGGTCGGCGCGTTTTCGCATGTCAGTGAGGCGAACACGCGTCAGTGGCCTTCTCTGCGGCCCCGGCGTGTTTGACAGGACCCGATCCTTGGTATCTACTTTCCATATAGAAAGTAGATACGAAAGAGGAGACGACATGAACAGCAACCCCGAGCTCGACCAGGTCGCCGACGCCCGCCGCAGGCTCGCCGGCCACACCGACCCGCCCGCCGCCTACTGGGTCTTCCTCGCCGCCGCGAGCGTCCTCATCGCCGGCCTGCCGATCTGGTCGGCCCTCCTGCCCGGCGGCGGCCCCTACTTCCAGTGGGCCATCCTCGGCGTGGTCGTCATCGCCACCGCCTACTCGGTCGTCCAGCGCCGACGCAGCGGCGTGTACATGCCGCGCTACGTCTTCTCCTACCCCGGCGCCCGCCTGATGTGGATCGCCGCCCTGGCCATCACGGGCGTGGGCTACATCGGCATCAACCTCCTGGTCGACCAGGGCATGATCGGCTTCGCGCTCGCCGCGCTGGCGCCCGTGGCCGCCCTCGTGCTCGCCGGACAGATGATGGTCCGCTCGGCCATGCGCCGCAGCATCGAGAACGGCAGGGTCCAGTAGTGACCGCGCTGCACAGCCCCGGCGGCGGCGCCTCCCCCGGCGGCGCCGCCGCCGCACGCCAACCGATCCTGGAGACCGGCCCGCGCCTGGCGATGTGCGCGCTGTTGCAGAGCGCGAACTGGGTCGACTTCGCCACCGTGCGCGACCTGCTCGGCGTTCGCGATCCGATGGTCTCCAAGCACAGCCGCACCCTGGAGGACGCCGGACTGCTCGAAGTCCGCAAGGGAGCGGTCGGGCGCCGGCCGAAAACCTGGTTCCGCCTGACACCGGTCGGACGAACGGCCCTGCAGAGCCACCTGGCCTGGCTGACCGGCCTGGGATCAGCGATCGACCAGGAGCCTTGAGCCCGTCGCGACAGGAAACCTCCCCGTGGGTCGGCCGGAAGCGTTCCTGATGGGACGCGAGGTTCCCCACCTGCGGTGATCTTGTACTTATAGCTTGTCTCGGCCGCCCAACCTCGCTATAAGTACAAGATCACCGCGCAAGGGGCGGATTCCGGTCCGCCCCTGTGGTCACTGCGTCAGTACGACTGCACGGTGGAGATGCGCAGCTCACCCTGCTCGTCCACGTCCACCAGCACGTGGTCGCCCGCCACGAGCTGCTGGTCCAGCACCATGCGCGACAGCCTGTTGCCGACGTTGCGCTGGATGGTGCGCGCCAGCGGCCGGGCGCCGTAGGCGGGCTGGTAGCCGCGCTCGGACAGCCAGCCCACCGCCTCGTCGGTGAACCGCACGGTGATGTCCTGCGCCTTGAGCCGCTCCTCGGTGCGCTCCAGCAGCAGCCGGGTGATCCGGCCCAGCTGCTCCTCTCCGAGCTGCTTGAAGACGATGACCTCGTCGATGCGGTTGATGAACTCGGGGCGGAACTCCTCGCGCAGCCGCCGCATCACCCGCTGTTCGGTGTCGGGGTCCATCTGGCCGTCGGCGGTGAAGCCCATCGGCGCGCCCCCGGTGATCGCCTCCGACCCCAGGTTGCTGGTCATGATGACCACCGTGTTGCGAAAGTCGACGGTCCGCCCCTGCCCGTCGGTCAGGCGCCCGTCGTCCAACAGCTGGAGCAGCAGGTTGAACACGTCCGGGTGGGCCTTCTCCACCTCGTCCAGCAGCAGCACCGAGTACGGGTGGCGGCGCACCGCCTCGGTGAGCTGGCCCGCCTCCTCGTAGCCCACGAACCCCGGGGGCGCCCCGGTCAGGCGGCTGGCGGTGTGCCGTTCCTGGAACTCGCTCATGTCGATGCGGACCATGGAGTCCTCGGAGCCGAACAGGGCCTCGGCCAGCGCCCGCGCCAGCTCCGTCTTGCCCACGCCGGTCGGACCCAGGAACAGGAAGCTGCCCACCGGCCGGTCGGGGTCGCCCAGACCGGCCCGCGAGCGGCGGATCGCCTCCGAGACGGCCGTGACCGCCTCGTCCTGGCCGATCACCCGCTCGTGCAGCACCTCCTCCAGGTTGACCAGCCGGTCCCGCTCCTCCTGGGTCAGCTGGGAGACCGGGACGCCGGTGCTGCGGGAGACCACCTCGGCGATGTCGGCGCTGGTCACCTCGGGAACCGACGAACCGGTTCCGCGCGCCTGGTGGATCGAGCTCCGGGCGGCGGCGATCTCGTCGCGCAGCGCCGAGGCGCGCTCGTAGTCCTCCTGATGGACCGCCTTCTCCTTCTCCTCCTCCAGGCCCTTGAGCCTGCCCTCCAGCTCGCGCAACCCGGAGCTGGAGGACTTCAGGCGCAGGCGCACCCGCGCGCCCGCCTGGTCTATGAGGTCGATGGCCTTGTCGGGCAGGAAGCGGTCGGTGACGTAGCGGTCCGACAGCTCGGCCGCCGCCACCAGGCTCTCGTCGGCGAACCGCACCTGGTGGTGGGCCTCGTAGCGGTCGCGCAGGCCACGCAGGATCTCGACGGTGTCCTCCACCGAGGGCTCGGGCACCTGGATCGGCTGGAAGCGGCGCTCCAGGGCCGCGTCCTTCTCGATGTTCTTGCGGTACTCGTCCACGGTGGTCGCGCCGATGATGTGCAGCTCGCCGCGGGCCAGCGCGGGCTTGAGCATGTTCCCGGCGTTCATGGACCCCTCGGCGGCACCCGCGCCGACGATGGTGTGGATCTCGTCGATGAAGACCAGCAGCTGGTCGGACTGGGCGCGGATCTCGTCCACGATGGCGTTCAGGCGCTCCTCGAAGTCGCCCCGGTAGCGCGTGCCCGCCACCACCCCGGCCAGGTCGAGCTGGACCAGGCGGCGCCCGAGCAGGGTCTCGGGGACGTCCTCGTCGAAGATGCGCTGGGCGATGCCCTCCACGATCGCGGTCTTGCCCACGCCCGGGTCGCCGATCAGCACCGGGTTGTTCTTGCGCCGCCGGGCGAGCACCTCGATGCACTGCTCGACCTCGTCGTCGCGGCCGACCACCGGGTCCAGGCGGCCCTCGCGGGCCAGCTCGGTCATGTCGGTGCCGTACTGGTCCAGGGTCGGGGTGGCGGAGGGCTCGCTCTCGCCCCGGTCGGCGGCGGGCGGCGCCCCGGCGGCCTTCTGGAGCGACTGCGGGGTGATCCCCGAACCGCGCAGGAGCTGGCCGACGGCGCTGTCTGTGTTGACCGCCAGCGCGAAGAGCAGGTGTTCGGGAGTGATGCTGGAGCTGCCCGTGGCGCGGGCGATCTGGAGGGCGTCGAGGAGGGCGCGCTTGGCGGCGGGGGTGAGCCGGGCGGACCCGCGCACCGACCTCGGGGTCTGCGACACGGCCTGGTCGATCACGTCGATGATCTGCTGGGTGTCGGAGCCGCTGTGCTCCACCATCTCCCGCGTGGGCGGGTAGCGCAGCAGGGCCCACAGCAGGTGGACCGCGTCGACGTCGGCGCTGCCGGCCTCCAGGGAGCGGCGCACCGCGGCGTCGGCCACCTGCTGGGCCTCGGGGCTCATCAGCTTGGACAGGTCCACGCGGCGGACCGGTCCCCGGGCCCCCAGGAAGCGCGCCAGGAACTCGTCGAAGGAACCCGGGTCGCTGCCGCGGTCGTCGGGAAGGTCGTGTGTCATGTCGTCTTCGTCCCCCGTGCGTGCGGTAGTGGCTTGTTCACTCTAGGTGAGCACCCGGAGTTTGTTCGGTAGCGGTGGTCGGCGTGGGGGCCGAGCACACGCGGGGCGGCCGGTCCGCCCCGGCCGCGCCGAATGCTCCCGCCGAGGGCCGCTCCGGGCCGGGTCGTCCTCCGTCCCGGCCCGCTACCCGGCCCGGCGTCGGGATAACACCCGGTGGAGGGGCGCGAGAGGGTCGTCACACCCGGTGATCGGTCCGTTCCCGACGCACCCGCACGGGCCCCGTCACGTGTGCGCGCCGGAGCCGCGCACGGGCCCCGGCGCGCACACGCGCCGACCGCCGGTCAGTCGGGGCGGTGCCGCCACAGCCGCACCGACACCACGACGACCGTGCAGGCCAGCACCACCGCGCCGACCGCGCAGACCGTCTGGAGCGCGTCGCCCAGCGCCGTCTCGGCGGCCTCGCGCAGCGCGGCCCCCACCGCGCCGCCCAGGTCACCGGCGACTGCCGCGGCGGCGCCGACGCCCTCACCCGAGGTCTCGGCCGCGTCCGCGGGGACACCGGCGGGCAGGGAACCCTCCAGGACGCCCCGGTACACCGCCAGCCCCAGCCCGCCCAGCAGTGCCAGGCTCATGGTCTGCCCCATGCCCGAGGCCACGTCCGTCACCGCCGAGGCCGTCCCCGCCCGCTCCCGCGGCGCGGCGGACAGCGCCAGCTGACTGCCCAGAGTCATCGCCGGGCCGCCGCCGAGGGAGAGCAGGACGGTACCGGTGACCAGCCCCCACAGGGACCCGGGATTTGCGGACGCCGCCATGGCCACCAGCCCGACGAGGGCGACCGGCATCGACAGCGCCAGCACCTGTCCCGCGGTCGCCCACCGCAGCAGCAGCGGGGTGAGCATGGTGCCCGCCAGGCCCGCCACGGCGGGAAGGACCAGCAGCAGGCCCACCAGGCCGGGCGGCACCTCCAGGGCGGACTGGAGGAACTGCACGAGTAACAGGTTCGGGCCGCCCGCGACCAGCAGCATCAGCAGGGACAGGGACACCGCCGCCCCGAAGCCCCGCGCGGAGAACAGGCCCGGGGGCAGCAGCGGGTCGTCCAGCCGCCGCTGGCGGCGCCAGAACAGCCAGCCCAGCGCCAGCCCCCCGGCCACGGCGGCCAGCAGCGGGGGCTCCGGCCCCCGCGACACGGTCTCCTGGAGGCCGAACACGGCCAGCACCAGGGCGGCCGTGGACAGCAGGACGCTCGCGGGGTCCAGCCGCCCCGCGCCGGGGTCGCGGAACTCCGGCAGCAGGAACGGCAGGGTCACCAGCGCGAACAGGGCCACGGGCACGTTCACCAGGAACACCGACCCCCACCAGAGGAACTCCAGCAACAGGCCGCCCAGCGGCGGACCCAGCGCCATCCCCACCGAGAACGCGCTCAGGTACAGCGCCACGGCGGTGGCGAACTGCCGGGAGTCGGGGAACATCTGCCGCAGCAGCGCCAGCGCGGACGGCGAGATCACCGCCACGGACGCGCCCAGCACGGCGCGGGCCGCGATCAGCGTCACGGGGTCGGGGGCGAAGGCGGCCGCCGCCGAGGCGACCGCGTACACGGCCAGGCCGGTCAGGAGCAGCAGGCGCCGTCCCACCCGGTCGCCCAGGCGGCCCATGGTCAGCACCAGCCCGGCGCCCAGCAGCTCGCCCACGTGCAGGATCCACAGCGACTGGGCGGCCGAGGGCAGCAGGTCGGCGCCGATCCGGGGCAGCGCCAGGTAGAGCACCGACACGTCGTTGGCCATCATGAACACGGGCAGGGTCAGGATCGTCAGCCCTAGCCACTCGCGCCACGCCGCGCGGCGGTGCGGGGCCTGGATGGTCATGGTCCTCCGTGGGTCGTCGGGCGGCGCGGAGGGGGCGGCCGCGGGTCATGGGGGCGTCCGCCCCCGGCGACGGCGGGGGAGCGGCCGCTCGGGCCGGGGGCGGTGGGGCGGGCGTCAGGCCGGGTAGGGGACGGCCGCGCGGTGGGCGCGCAGCGCCCGCGCCCACCAGGTGAGCTCGTCGAGCATGCGCGCGGCGGCCTCCTCGGCGGCCTTGGGCTCGGAGGGCCAGCCGCCTTCGGCGTCGAAGCGGTCCCAGAAGTCGGCGAAGGACACCGAGTCGCGCACCGTGACGGCACGCAGTTCGGCGAAGACCTGGCGCAACTGCTCCACCGCGCGCAGACCGCCGGAGACGCCGCCGTAGGACACGAAGCCGACCGGCTTGGCCCGCCACTCGGCGACGAACCAGTCGATCGCGGTCTTGAGCGGGGCCGGGAAGCTGTGGTTGTACTCGGGGGTGACGACGACGAACGCGTCGGCGGCGGCCAGGCGCGGAGCCAGCGCCGCCACGGCGGTCGGGGGTTCGCCCTCGGTCAGGTGTTCGGGCAGACGGGTCCCGGCCAGGTCGACCGGGTCCACCGCGACGCCGCCGTGCTCGCGGGCGCGCTCCCGGAACCACGCGGCGGCGGTCGGACCGAAGCGGCCCTCCCGGGTGCTGGCGACGATGACGCACACGCGGACGGGCGCGTCACCGGGAACGTCGGCGTCGGTCGTGGTGTCGGCGGACACGGGGACCACTCTCCTTCGGGGGCGGTGTTTCGTCGGGTCCCACGCTCGCCGTCCCCGCACTCGGTCCGGCCCCGGTCCGCGCTCGGTCCGCACTCGCTTCGGCCCCGGGCGGCTCCGGGCGGCCCCGGTCAGGGCGTTCGCGCATGCGGCCGGTGTCCGGCCGGGGGTTTCGCGTCCGGTCCGCGCCGGGGCGCAGTACCCGCCCTCGGCTACGGTGAGGCCATGCGCTTCGGTGTCCTGGGTCCCGTCCGCGCGTTCACGGACGGCGGCCGGGCCGTGCCGATCCCCGAACGCAAGGCCCGCGTCCTGTTGGCGGCCCTGCTCGCCCACCGGGGCTGGCCGGTGTCGGCGGACCGGCTCGTGGAGTGGCTGTGGGCGGACGGGCCCCGGCCCGGCAGCCCCGGACGAGCCCTGCAACGCAAGGTGTGGGCCCTGCGCCGGGCGCTGGAGGAGGCCGAACCCGGCGCCCGCGAACTGGTCCGCCACCGCCCGCCCGGCTACCTCCTCGACGTGCCCCCCGCCTCTGTGGACGCCGAACGCTTCCAACTGCTGGCGGACGCGGCCCGGGACGCCGCCGCTCCCCGCGAACGGGTTCGGCTGCTCACCGAGGCCCTGGAACTGTGGCGAGGCCCCGCCTACGCCGACGTGGCCGACGAGGAGTTCGCCCGGCCGGCGGCCGCACGGCTGGAGGAGCGCCGCCTGGGCGCGCTGGAGGAACACGCCCTGGTCCGGCTCGACCTGGGCGAGCACCGCGGGGTGACCGGTCCGCTGGGTGCCCTCGTGGCCGAGCACCCCCTGCGCGAGCGGCTGGTGGCCGCGTACATGCGCGCCCTGTACGAGGGCGGACGCCAGGCCGAGGCCCTGGCCGCGCACACGGCCCTGGCCGGGCGCCTGCGCGAGGAGCTGGGGGTGGACCCGGGCCCCGAGGTGGCCGAGCTGCACGGCCGCATCCTGCGGCACCAGCCGACCCCACCGGTTCCCGGGGGCGCCTCCGGGCCCGGAACACCGGTGGAACCCGTGCCCGCGACGGCACGCGCCTCCGGATTTCCGACGGAACCCGCGCCGCGCGCGGGGGCCGTCCGCGCGACGCCGGGAGCGCCTGTTCCAGGGGCGGGAGGCGCCGCCGCGATACCGGGGGAACCGTTCCCGCAGGCGGGGAGCTCCCACGGGACGCCGGAGGAGCCCGTTTCCGCGCCGGGGAACGCGTCCGGATCGCCGGGGGAGCCGTTGCCGCAGGTGGAGGGCGGCCACGGAACGCCGGAGGCGCCTGCCTCCGGTACGGGGAACACGCCCGGAACGGTCTCGACCGTTCCTCCCCGAGCGGGGAACGCCCGTGGAACACCGGAGACGCCCACCCCCGTACCGGGAACCGCGACCCGAACCCGGGTCGCGCCCCCCGCCGGTGCCGCCCCGGCGCACACGCCCACCGGCCGCGTCTTCCCGCCCCTGCCGCTCACCGCGCTCGTGGGCCGCGAGGAGGAACAGCGGCGGGTGGCACGGCTGCTGGCCGGGGTCCGGCTGGTCACCCTCACCGGGATCGGCGGGGTCGGCAAGACCCGCCTGGCCCTCGCGCTCGCGCACGAACTCGCCCCCGGCTTCGGCGGCGGGGCGCACGTGGTGGAGTTCGCCGCCCAGCGGACCGTGCCGGGCTCCTCCGCCTCCGAACCGGACCCGGTCACGACCCTGGCCCGGGCACTCGGGGTCCGCGACGGCGGCGGCGCGGACCCCCTGCGCCACGTGCTGGGCGCGCTGGAGGGCAGGCACGCCCTGCTCGTCCTGGACAACTGCGAGCACATCGCGGACGAGGTCGCCGAACTGGTCGGCGCCCTGCTCGGCCGCCTGCCGGACCTGCGCGTCCTGGCCACCAGCCGCGAACCCCTCGGCGTGCCCGGCGAGGTCCTGTTCGGCGTCGAACCCCTGCCCGTGCCCTCCGCCGACACCCCGGCCGACCGCGTCGGCGACTCCGGGGCGGTGCGCCTGTTCGCCGAACGCGCCGCAGCCTCCGCCCCCGGGTTCGCCCTGACCCCGGACAACGCCGCCGACGTCGCCCTGCTGTGCCGCCGCCTCGACGGCATCCCCCTGGCCCTGGAGCTGGCCGCCACCCGCGTGCGCGCCCTCGGCGTCACCGGTGTGCTCTCGCGCCTGGACGACCGCTTCCGGCTGCTGGCCACCGCCCGCCGCCACCTGCCCCCGCGCCAGCGGACCCTGCGCGCCATGGTCGACTGGAGCTGGGAACTGCTCGACGAGCGCGAACGCGTCCTGCTGCGCCGCCTCGCCGTGTTCACCGGCGGGTGCGCCCCCGAGGACGCCGAGGCCGTCTGCTCGGGCGGGGGCATCGACGCCGCCGACGTCGTCGACCTGCTCACGAGCCTGGTCGACCGCTCCCTCGTCGTGGCCGTGGACGACCCCCTCACCGGCCGCCGCCACCGGCTCCTGGAGTCCATCGCCGACTACGCCTGCCAGCGCCTGTCCGAGGCCGGGGAGGCGCACGTCCTGCGCGGGCGCCACCTGGACCACTACACCGCCCTCGCCCACCGGTACGCGGGGCGGATACTGGGCTCCTCCCAGGGGGAGGCGCTCCGGCGCCTGGACGCGGAGGCGTCCAACCTGCGCGCGGCCCTGGACGAGGCCGTCGGGCGCGGAGCCGCGGGGCACGCCGCCCGCCTCGTCAACTCCCTGGGCTGGTACTGGTACATGTGCGGCCGCTACCGGGAGGGCCGCCGCCTCACCCGGCGCGTGCGCGACGCGGTGCGCGGGTCCGCCTCCGCGGAGGCGGCCATGGCCGGGGCGACCGCCGCGGTGTTCGAGATCCTGGCCGGGGACGGAGACGACCACACCGCCCTGGCCCGCACCGCGCTCAGGGCCTTCGACGACCTGCCCGGGGCGTCCGGCGACGCCGTGCTCGAACGCGCCCGCGCCGCCTGGATGATCGGGTTCGTGCTGTACAGCCGCGGGGACCGGGCCGTCAGCGAGGACCTGGTCGCCCAGGCGCTGGCCGTCTTCCGCGAGCGCGACGACCGCTGGGGGCTGGCCGCGGCCCTGACCGCGCGGGCCTCGCACGCCCTGGGGCGCGGAGACCTGGACGCGGCGGGCGTCCGCGCGCGTGAGGCGCTGGAACTCTTCCGCGGGCTCGGGGACCGCTGGGGCCAGCTCAACGCCCTGTCCGTCCTGGCGATGCCGGCCGAGGCCACCGGCCGCCTCGCCGACGCGGCTCGCTTCCGCGGTGAGGCCCTGGGCATGGCCGAGGAGCTGGAGCTGTGGTCCGAGGCCGCCGGGGCGATGGCCGGGCTGGGCCGGATCGCCCTGCTGGAGGGGGACCTCGACCGCGCCGACGAACTCCACCGCAGGGCGCTGGAGCTGGTGCGGGGGCAGGGCGACGTGCCGGGGGAGCAATACGCCCAACTCGGTCTGGGGCTCAGCGCGCGGCGCAGGGGAAGGCTGGCGGAGGCCGAGCGGTACGTGCGCCCGATCGCGGAGTGGTCGGCCCGGGTGGGCTGGCTGCCGGGCGCCGCCCTGGCCCTGGCCGAACTGGGCTTCTCGGCGGAACTGCGGGGCGACGCGGCCGAGGCGCTGCGCCTGCACCGGGAGGGGCTGGCCGCGGCCCGCCTCAGCGGCGACCCGCGCGCGCTGGCGCTGGCCCTGGAGGGCGTGGCCGCCGCGCACACGCTCACCGGCCGCCACGGCGAGGCCGCCGGGCTCCTGGGCGCCGCTGGGGCCCTGCGCGAGGGCGCGGGCGCGCCGGTGCCCGCCGGTGAACGGGGCGACGTGGACCGCGCGGCGGCGCGCGCACGGGCGGCCCTGGGCGAGGCGGAGTTCGCGCGGGCGTTCGCCCGGGGGCGGACGCGCCCGCTCGCGGACCTCCTCGACGGCGGGGAGCCGCACCCCGACCCGGCCTGAGGTCCCGAACACGCGCACGGCGGGGGAGGGTCCGCGCCTGTCCCCCCGCCCCGACGCGGTGCGCGCGTCCCCTGGCCGGCCCGCTCCCGCGCGGCCGCGTCCGTCCCCGGGCTCGCTCCGCGCCGCCGCCCCCTGCCGCCGTGTCCTCCTTCAGACGGCCGCAACGCCCTGTCCGCAGGGGATGCGGTGTGCCCTGCGCCACCCGAAAAATAATTAATTACTATTTATTCTTGACGTTACCTGAGTCACTCTGGCATGCTCTCCTGCAGTTGAGGAAGGTGTCCGCGCAGGTGAGCGCGTACGCCCTACGCCAAGGAGGACCCCATGGGCAGACGACCGCCGCGCCCCCCGGGCCGCGCGCTCGCCGCTCTCACAGCCGCCCTGTGCGTGCTGCTGCTCGCCGGATGCGGCGCCAGGCTCGGCGAGGACGGCCGCATCGGCGTCGTCTACATGGACGCGCAGGGCTTCTACGCCGGAGTCCGCGAGGGCATGCAGGACTACGCCGAGGACTCCGGCCGCGAACTCCAGCTCCTGGAGCTCAACGCCCGCGGCGACGCCTCCGAGGAGAGCACCTTCGTGGACGTCGTCTCCTCGGCCGACGTCGACGCCCTGGTGCTGTCCCCCGTCTCGGCCACCGCCTCGGTCCCCGCCGTTCGCCTGGCGCACGAGAGCGGCGTCCCGGTGATCTGCTACAACACCTGCATCGAGGACGAGGCCGCCGAGGAGTACGTGACCTCCTACATCCTGGGCGACCCCCACGAGTTCGGCCGCCTGCTCGGCGACGCCGCCGCCGACCACTTCGAGGACGAGGGAGTCGGGGACCCCCGGATCGGCGTCCTCAACTGCGAGTTCGTCGAGGTCTGCGTGCAGCGCCGCGAGGGCTTCGAGGAGGCGCTCTTCGCCCGCCTGCCCGACGCCGAGATCGTCGCCAACCAGGAGGGCGCCACCATCGACGAGGCCGTCAACGTGGGCGAGCGCCTGCTCACCGCCCACCCCGACCTAGACGCCTTCTACGGGGAGGCGGGCGGCGCCACCATGGGCGCGGTCCGCGCCGTCACCAACCGCGGCCTGGCCGGGGAGGTCGTGGTCTTCGGCAGCGACATGTCCACCGACGCGGCCCGCGCGCTGTCCGACCACCGCATCCTCAAGGCCAACGTCGACATCTCCGGAATCGCGGTCGGCCAGCTGGCCGGGGAGACGGTCGAGCGCATCATCGCGGGCGAGGCGCCCGAGGAGTTCGTCACCGAGGCGCCCATCGACCTCTACACCACGCCCGAGGACGGCGAGGAGTGGCTGGAGCAGCACCCGGACGGCGTCCCCTAGGCAGTGTTCTTTTGGACCTCCGCTTCGCTTCGGCCCGTGTTCGGGCGCCCGGAGCACGGGAGCCTTCGGTGCCTCCGGTGAGACGGCTCGTTCCTCGCAGCCTCACCTCCGGCACCTCCAGAACCCCGTGGGCGCCCGAACCGACCCCCGCAAGCTGAGACCGGTTCGGAGAACAGACCCTAGACCGGCCGTCCGAGCACGTCCGCCACCTTCGTCCCACCTGTGGAGTACCCATGAGCGACACCTCCGCCGCGCCCCCGGCCGACACCGACGTCGTGGCCCGCGTCCGCGGCGCGACCAAGAGCTACCCCGGCGTCCGGGCGCTGGACCGAGCCGACTTCGAGATCCGCGCCGGAGAGGTCCGCGCGCTGCTCGGACGCAACGGCGCCGGAAAGTCCACCCTGATCCGCCTGCTGTCCGGCGTGGAGGCGCCCGACGAGGGCGAGATCGAGATCGGCGGCCAACCGCTCGGCCAGGGCGGCATCCGCCGGGCGGCCAAGCTCGGCGTGGGCACCGTCTACCAGGAGCTCAGCCTGGTCCCGGAACTGTCGGCGGCCGAGAACCTCTACCTCGGCACCTGGCCCAAGGCCGCCGGGCGCATCGACTACGGCCGGATCAGGGCCGGGGCCGAGGAGGTCTTCGCCGAACTCGGCGTCGACATCGCCCCCGACACCCGGGTCGGCGAACTGCCCCTGGCCCAGCAGCAGCTCGTGGAGATCGCGCGGGCCTTCCGCGCCCGGCCGCGCCTGCTCATCCTCGACGAGCCCACCAGCGCGCTCGCCGCCGGTGAGGCCGAGACCGTCCTCAAGGCCGTCGAGCGCGTCGCCTCCCGCGGGGTCGGCGTCATCTACGTCAGCCACCGCCTGGACGAGATCCGCCGGGTCGCCGACACGGTCACCGTCATGCGCGACGGCGCCGTCGTGGAGACCACACCGGTCCGCGGCGCCACCACACGGCACATCGTCTCCCTCATGCTCGGAGGCGAGGCCAAGGAGGAGAACAGGCCGGTGCGCCGCGACGCCGCCTCCGCGACGCCGCTCCTGTCGGTCCGCGACCTGGCGGTCCCGCCCAAGGTCGACGGCGTCTCCTTCGACCTGCGGCCCGGCGAGGTCCTGGGCCTGGGCGGCCTCATGGGCTCGGGCCGGACCGAGATCCTGCGCGCGCTGGCGGGCTTCACCCCCTCCCGGGGGACCGTGGAGGTGGACGGCTCGCCGGTGGCCCGCCCCACCCCCCGCGCGATGAAGCGCCTGGGCGTGGGCATCACCCCCGAGGACCGCAAGGGAGAGGGCGTCGTCCCCCTCCTGGGCGTCTCCGAGAACATGGTCATGACCTGGTTCGGCGGCGCCTCCAAGGCGGGGACCGTGCTCCCCTCCCGCGTCTCGGGGATCGGCCGGGGCCTCATCGACCGGCTCTCGATCAAGGCCGCCGCGACCGACACCCCCATCGTCAACCTCAGCGGCGGCAACCAGCAGAAGGCCGTCATCGGCCGCTGGCTGCACGCCGGGAGCCGCATCCTGCTGCTGGACGAGCCCACCCGGGGCGTGGACGTCGAGGCCAAGGCCCAGATCTACGCCATCGTGCGCGAGCTGGCAGAGCAGGGGGCCGCGGTCCTCTTCGTCTCCAGCGAACTGGAGGAGCTGCCGCTCGTGTGCGACCGCGTGCTCGCCCTGCGCGGAGGGCGCCTGCAAGGCGAGTTCACCGGCGACGACATCACCCTGGACAACATCATGGCCGCCGCGATGGCGGCGTGAACGGCGAGGTAAGAGCAATGACCACCACCACCAAGGTCACCGGCGAGGCGGTCCCCGCCCGCGGCGACCTCATCGGCCGCTACGGCCACCGCCTCAACGAGATCGGCCTCCTGGCCGCCATCCTGATCCTCTACGTCGTCCTCGGGCTCTCCGCCTCCGGGTTCCTGAGCCTGGACAACCAGCTCGGCCTGCTGCGCAACGCCGCCACGATCGGCATCGCGGCCTGGGGCGTCACCCTGGTGATCATCGCCGGGGAGATCGACATCAGCATCGGCCCGGCCGTCGCCTTCGCCTCGGTCATCGCGGCCAAGGGCGCCACCGAGTGGAACCTGGGCGTGATCGGCGCCATCATGCTCACCCTGGCCATGGGCGTGCTGTGGGGCGCCCTCGCCGGATGGCTCCGGGCCCGGTTCAACGTGCCCTCCTTCATCACCACGCTGGGGCTGTGGAGCGTCCTGGGCGGTCTGGCGCTCTACATGACCGACGCGCTCCCCGTGCCGCTGCCCGAGAGCGGCCTGCTCGACGTGCTCGGCGGCTCCGTCCTGGGCATCCCCACCGCCGCGCTGGTCATGCTCGTGCTCTTCGCGGTCTTCGCCTACGTCGCCAAGTACACCGCCTACGGCCGCTCCGTCTACGCCACCGGCGGCAACGCCGCCGCCGCGCAGCTCGCCGGGCTCAACGTGGCCCGGGTGCGCGTGCTGCTGTTCGCCACCACCGGCCTGCTCTCCGCCATCACCGGCATCCTGCTCGCCGCCCGCCTGGGCTCGGGCAACGGCGGCGCCGCGGCGGGGCTGGAGTTCGACGTGATCGCCGCCGTGGTCATCGGCGGTACCGCCCTGGCCGGCGGACGCGGCTCGCTCGGCGGTACCTTCCTCGGGGTCGTCTTCATCACCGTCATCGCCAACGGCCTGGTGCTGCTCGGCGTCAACTCCTTCTTCCAGGACGTGGTGCGCGGCCTCATCATCGTGGGCGCCGTCCTGATCAACGTCGTCATCAGCAGGCGCAGCGCGGCCAACCGCCTCGCCTAGCCGCTCCGAACGGGGGAAACACAGTCATGAACACCACGGCCGCCGCCACCGCGCTCCCCGAGACCATGCGAGGGGTGCGCCTGCCCGGGGACTCGACCGCGGTCCTGGACACCCTGCCCGTGCCCGAGCCGGGCCCCGGGCAGGTGCTGATCCGGGTCGGCGCGTCGGGCATCTGCGGCAGCGACATCGGCTTCATCTACCACGAGCACAGGACGCACCGGGGGGTCGAGGGCCCCGCCTACCAGGGCGTCGTCGCGGGCCACGAGCCCTCGGGCACGGTCGTGCAGGCCGGGCCGGGGTGCCGCAGGTTCGGCCCCGGCGACCGGGTCATCGTGTACCACATCGCCGGGTGCGGGCTGTGCGACAACTGCCGCCGCGGCTTCATGATCAGCTGCACTGACCCCTCCCGGGCGGCCTACGGCTGGCAGCGCGACGGTGGCCACGCCGAGTACCTGCTGGCGCAGGAGTCCACCTGCGTCCCCCTGCCCGACGAGCTGTCCTTCGTGGACGGCGCGCTCATCGCCTGCGGCTTCGGCACCGCCTACGAGGGGCTGCGGCGCATCGGGGTCAACGGCGACGGCGACCTGCTCGTCGTGGGCCTGGGCCCGGTGGGGCTGGCGGCCGGGATGATCGGCCGGGGCATGGGCGCGGCCCGCGTGATCGGGGTGGAGCCCAACCGGCGCCGCCGCGAGTGGGCCGCCGGCCTGGACGTCTTCGACGCCCTGGCCCCGCCCGAGGAGGCGGCCGACGAGATCGCCCGCGCCACCTCCGGCCGGGGCGCGGCCACTGCCATCGACTGCTCCGGGTCGCGCCCGGGCCGCTCCCTGGCCCTGGAGAACGCCGCCGAGTGGGGCCGCGTCTCCCTGGTCGGCGAGGGCGGCACCCTTGAGACCGAGGTGTCGGACACCCTCCTGCACAAGCAGCTCACCCTGTACGCCTCCTGGGTGACCTCGCTGCCCGCCATGGCGGAGCTGTCGGTGAACCTGGTGCGGTGGGGCCTGTCCCCGGAGCGGGTGGTCTCCGACCGCTTCGACCTCTCCGACGCCGACGCCGCCTACCGCCTGGCCGCGGGCGAGAGCCGCGGCAAGGTGTGCCTGGTCAACGGAGCCGAGCGGTGAGCCGCCCCGTCGGGGTGCGGCGCGACGCCTCCGGGGCGCACGAACTCGTGGTCCTGGACAACGGAGTGCTGCGGCTGACCGCGGCCCCCGCGCTGGGCGGGCGGCTCCTGTCGGTGCGCCACCGCGGCCGCGAGCACCTGTACCGCAACCCCCGCCTGCTGGGCGAGGACCTCCAGCCGGTGGGGGGCGTGGTCCTCGGGCCGGTGGACGGACCCATGAGCGCGTGGAACAACGTCGGCGGCGACAAGACCTGGCCCGCGCCCCAGGGGTGGGACGGCCCCGACGAGTGGGCGGGGCCGCCCGACTCCGTCCTGGACTCGGGGCCCTACACCGCCGAGACCTCGACCGCCCCCGACGGCTCCGCCGTGCTCACCCTCACCAGCGGGGACGACCCGCGCTCGGGGCTGCGGCTCACCCGCCGCCTGACCCTGGCGCCCGACAGCGCCGCCTACCGGCTGGACCTGGAGGCGGTCAACGTCTCCGGCGCCCCGCGCCGGTGGGCGCTGTGGAACGTCACCCAGCTCGACGGCGGTCCCGGCGGGAGCGGTGGGACCGGCCGCCCCGGCCGGTCCGGTGGCTCTTGTGGGACCGACGGGCCGAGCGGGTCCGACTGGCAGCAGGACGGGCCCGGCGGACCGGGCGGCGCACGCGGGGTCTACGTGGGTGTGAGCGGCCCCGGCCCGCACACCGTGCCGCTCGTCGCGGGCAACGGCCGCCCCCGGGTGGTGGAGCACACGCCCTCCGTGGTGCGGGTCCCCCTCCAGGACGTGGTCGGCAAGGTCGGCTTCCCCACGGCCTCCGGATGGCTGGCCGACGTGGGCGTCGAGGGCACCCTCACCCAGCGCTTCGCCGTGCGCGAGGGTGCCGAGTACCCGGACGGCGGCTCCAGAGCCGAGGTGTGGCTCGAATGCCCCGTGGACCGGCCCCTGGAGCACCTGGGCGGGCTGTGCCCGGTGGACCGCGTCACCGAGGTCGAGGCGCTGGGTCCGCTCACCGAGCTCGCACCGGGGCAGTCCACCTCCCTCGCCGTCGAGTTCGGCTTCGGCGCGGGCACGGGGCCGGTGGCCGAGGTGACCCCCGACGGCTTCTGGAGCGAGGAGCCCCGCTGGAGCGCCTCCGAGCCGGGAGGGCGGCGTCTGATCGGGGTCTTCACGTCCTCGCGCGCGGGCGCGCTGGTCCACCGGGCGTCCGGCCGCACGGTCGCGCGGACCCGGCCGGGCGAGCCGGCGCGCTTCGACGCCCTGGTCCCCGAACCCGACACCGACACCGCGCCCGCCGTCGTGTTCGCGCCCGACCGGGCCTGAGCACCGCGGCGCCGCAGAGCAGCGACCGCCCCCGGCCCGGCCGGGGAAGCACCAGAGGGAGCGACATGACACACACCAGGCACCGCGGAGTCACCGCCGTGGTCACCGGCGCGGCCCGCGGCATCGGGGAGGCCACCGCCCGCCGCCTGGCCGCCGAGGGCGCCTCGGTGGTGCTCACCGACCTGTCCCCGAGCCTGGATGGGGCCGCCGAACGCATCCGCGCCGAGGGCGGGCGCGCCCTGGCGGTGCGGGCCGACGTGAGCGACGAGGCCTCCTGGGACGGGGTCGTGGCGGCGGCACGGGACGCCTTCGGGCCGGTGGGCGTCCTGGTCTCCAACGCCTACACCTTCGAGCAGGCGCCCGCCCACGAGACCACGCTCGGGTCCTGGGAGCGCCAGCTCGCCGTCAACCTCACGGGCGCGTTCCTGGGGGTGCGCGCCTGCCTGGACGACCTCTCCGCCAGCGGCGGCAGCGTCGTCATCACCTCCTCGGTCCACGCCTGGTTCGGGCTCCCCGGCCGACCGGCCTACGCCACCACCAAGGGCGGGCTCACCGCACTGACCCGCCAGCTCGCCGTCGAGTACGGGCCTCGGGTGCGCGTCAACTGCGTGCTGCCCGGCCCCATCCTCACCGCCGCCTGGGAGGGCGTGGGCGAGGAGGACCGCCGCGACAGCGTCGCCCAGACCGCCGCCGGCCGCTTCGGCGACCCCGACGAGGTCGCCTCCGTCATCTCCTTCCTCGCCTCCGCGGAGGCCTCCTACGTCACCGGGACGAGCCTGCCGGTCGACGGAGGGTGGAGTATCTACAAGGCGTCGTCGTGACGGGACGCCCGGAACGGAGGAAGTGATGGCGGCCTACTCGGGGCGCGGTGTGCACGGCCAGACGGTGCGGTTGCTGGGAGAACGCGTGCTCTCCGGACGGATCGGCGAGGGGGAGACGATCGACCTGGCCGCGCTCAGCGGCGAACTCGACCTGAGCCTGACCGCGATCCGCGAGGCGATCAAGGTCCTGGCGGCCAAGGGTCTGGTCGGCTCCCGGCAGAAGAAGGGGACGTTCGTGCGCCCCCGAGGCGACTGGAACCTGCTCGACCCGGACGTGGTCCGGTGGCGGATCGCCGCGGGCGCGGGGGACGTCTTCTTCGGCGAGCTGGCCGAACTGCGCGACGCCCTCGAACCCGCCGCGGCGCGCCTGGCCGCGCTGCGCCGCACCGACGCCGACGTCGCCGAACTGCGAACGGCGCTCACCGACATCGCCGACTCCGGCCACGGCCCGGCCGAGGAGGCCGCGCGGGCCGACCTGCGCTGGCACCGCGCGCTGCTCGCTGCCACGCACAACGAGCTGTTCACCCGCACCGACGTCTTCTTCGCCGCGGGGCTCTCCGAACGCGACCGCCTGGTCCACGGGGGCGTCCACGACGACCCGGTGCCCACCCACGGCGCGGTCACCGAGGCCGTCGCCGCGGGCGACCCGCGCGCCGCCGAGTCCGCCATGCGCTCCCTGCTGGAGCAGGCCCGGGAAGACCTCCTCCGCGTCACCGAGGACGACGCGGCCGTAGACGATCTGGAGAGACCGCAGTGAGAATCACCCGTATCGAGACCTTCCTGGTCCCGCCCCGGTGGCTGATGTGCCGGGTGGAGACCGACGACGGCGTCGTGGGCTGGGGCGAGCCCGTGGTGGAGGGGCGCGCGGAGACCGTGCGCGCCGCGGTCGAGGAGCTGTCCGAACTCCTCCTGGGCCAGGACCCCGCGCCCATCGAATACCACTGGCAGCGCCTCACCAAGGCCGCGTTCTACCGGGGCGGGCCCATCCTGTCCAGCGCCGTCGCGGGGCTGGACCAGGCGCTGTGGGACATCGCGGGCAAGCGCCTGGGCGTCCCCGTCCACCGGCTCCTCGGCGGCCCCGTCCGCGACCGGGTGCGCGTGTACGGCTGGGTCGGCGGCGACGACCCGGCCGAACTGTCGGAGGCGGTCGCGGCCCGCGTGGAGTCCGGGCTCACCGCCGTGAAGATGAACGCCTCCGGTGTGATGGGGCGCTCGGCCACCGTGCGCGAGATCGACGGAGTCGTGGAGCGCCTGGCCGGGGTGCGCGACGTGCTCGGCCCGGACCGGGACGTCGCGGTGGACTTCCACGGCCGCTTCAACGCGGCCACCGCCCGCCGGGTCCTGCCCCTGCTGGAGCCCCTGCGCCCCATGTTCGTGGAGGAGCCGGTCCTGCCCGAGTACGGGCACCTGCTCGGCGACGTCGTGCGGTCCAGCCCGGTGCCCATCGCCACCGGCGAGCGCCTGTTCGGCCGGAGCGAGTTCCTGCCCGCGCTCCAAGCCGGTGTCGCCGTCGTCCAGCCCGACCTCTCCCACGCGGGCGGGGTCTCCGAGGTGCGCCGGATCGCCTCCCTGGCCGAGACCTACGACGCCCTGCTGGCACCGCACTGCCCGCTCGGCCCCGTGGCACTGGCCGCGAGCCTGCAGGTCGCCTTCGCCACGCCCAACTTCCTCATCCAGGAGCAGAGCATGGGCATCCACTACAACCGGGACGCCGAACTGCTCGACTACGTCCTGGACACCGAGGTCTTCGCCTTCCCCGACGGGCACATCCACCGCTCCGAGGCCCCCGGCCTGGGCGTGAGCGTGGACGAGGACGCCGTGCGCGCCGCGGACCGGATCGGCCACCGCTGGAGGCCGCCGGTGTGGAGCCACCAGGACGGGTCCTTCGCGGAGTGGTGAGGAAGGAAGTGACGCGCATGCTGTGCGAACCGTGGAGCACCGACCGCTTCGAACTGGGTGAGGGGCTGCGCCTGCGGGGCCGGGACCTGCTCATGGTGGACATCCTCACCGGCCGCCTCCTGCGGCTCGACCCCCGCACGCCGGGACCGGCCGAGGTGGTCGCCGCCCTCGACGTCCCCTTGGGCGCGGTCGCCCCCGTCCGGGACGAACCGGGACGGTTCGTCGCGGCGGCGGGCACGGGCGTGGCGCTGCTGTGCGAGGGCGGCGCACCGCAGTGGCTGGCCAGGCCCGAGGACGGCGCCGCCACGCCGATGCGGATGAACGACGGCTGCTGCGACCCCGACGGGAGGTTCTGGGCCGGGTCGATGGCCTACGACGGCACCCCCGGGGCCGGTTCGCTCTACCGCGCCGACCCCGACGGCCGGGTCACCCGAGTCCTGGAGGGCTACACCGTCCCCAACGGCCCCGCCTTCACCGCCGACGGCGCCCGCATGTACCTCGCCGACAGCGCCGAGGGCCGCATCGACGCCTACGAGATCTCCCCGGACGGCACCCCCGGTGCGCGGACCGTCTTCGCCCGGATCGGGGAGGGCAGCCCCGACGGGATGCAGGTCGACGCCCGGGGACACCTGTGGGTCGCGGTCTGGGGCGCGGGGAGGGTGCACCGCTACGACCCCGACGGGACCCTGGAGCGCGTGGTGGACCTGCCCGCCGCCCAGCCCACCAGCGTGTGCGTCGTCGACGCCCCCGACCCGCGGCTGTTCGTCACCTCCGCCGCGATCGGCCTCGACCGCCCCGGGCCCGGCGACGGCGCCCTCTTCTCGGTTCCCGTGGACGTGTCCGCCCCGGCGGCCCAGACCTTCGGAGGAAATCCGTGACGCCCCAGGTCGCCTGCGTCGGCGAGACCATGCTGCTGCTCACCGCGGCCGAACCGGCCCCCCTGGACGGCGCCCCGCTCCTGTCCATGGGCACCGCCGGCGCGGAGTCCAACGTCGCGTGCGCCCTGGCCGCCCTCGGGCACGGGGCCGCCTGGCTCAGCGGCGTGGGCGACGATCCCTTCGGGCGGGTGGTCACCCGGAGCCTGCGCGAACGCGGCGTGGACGTGTCCGGCGTGCGGACCGACCCAGACCGGCCCACCGGCCTGCTGTTCAAGGACCCCTCGCCCTCGGGCAGCGCGGTCCACTACTACCGCGCGGGGTCGGCCGCCTCGGCCCTGGGCCCCGAACTGGCCGCGCACCCCCTCGTCCGGACCGCACGGGCGGTGCACCTGTCGGGGGTCACCCCGGCGCTCTCGCCCGGCTGCGACGCCCTCGCCGAGCGCCTGCTGGCCGACCCCGGCCTGACGGTGAGCTTCGACGTCAACCACCGGGCCCGCCTGTGGAAGGAGGGGCGGGCGGCCCCCCGCCTGCTGGAGCTGGCCCGGCTCGCCGACGTCGTCCTCGTCGGCAGGGACGAGGCCGAGGAGCTGTGGGGCACCCCCACCGCCCGCGACGTCCGCGCGCTCCTGCCCGGCGTGGACCGCCTCGTGGTCAAGGACGCCGAGCACGGCGCCACCGAGTTCCGCGGCGACGACGAGGCGTACGTGCCCGCTCCGGTGGTGGAGGTGGTCGATCCGGTGGGAGCCGGGGACGCCTTCGCCGCCGGGTACCTGGCGGGAGGGCTGCGCGGCCTCGACGCGCGGGGCCGCCTGCGGCTGGGGCACCTGTGCGCCGGGCGCGTCCTGCGCGTGGTGGGCGACCTGGCCGACCCGCCCCCGGAGGAGACGTTGGACGAACTGCTCGCGGTCCCCGACGACCGGTGGACCGACATGGCTTCGGCGGCCGTGGCCGCTGTGAGAGGAGACGGACATGAGTGACCAGGGACTGGACGGACTGTTCGGGGGACACCGCGTACTGGCGATCCTGCGGGGCATGCCCGTGGACACCACGGTCGGACTGGCCGAACGCGCGTGGGACCTGGGCGTCACCGCGGTCGAGGTGCCCGCCCGCGACGCCCTGGGCCTGGAGGCGCTGCGCGCGACCGTCAGGGCCGGTGCCGAGCGCGGTCACCCCGTGGGCGCGGGCACGGTGATCACCCCGGAGCAGGTGCGCGACGTGGCCGGGGCCGGTGCCGCCTTCACCGTCGCGCCGGGCTTCGACGCCGAGGTCATGGCCGCCTCGGAGGCGGCGGGGATGCCCCACCTGCCCGGTGTGGCCACCCCCAGCGACATCCAGGGCGTGCTCAGGGCGGGCGGTCGCTGGGTGAAGGCCTTCCCCGCAACGTCGCTCGGCTCGGCGTGGTTCCGCGCCATGCACGGGCCCTTCCCCGACGTGCGGATCGTGGCCACCGGCGGCATGGACGCCCGTAACGCGCGCGAGTACCTCGACGCGGGGGCGCGGATGGTGGCGGTCGGCTCGGCGCTGGCGGACCCCGAGCAGATCCCCCTGCTGGCCGAACTCGTCTGACCGACCCCGGAGTCCCGGGGCCCGGGGGACCGAAGCCCCGGCCCGCTGACCAGCGGGCCGGGGCCGGTGGGGTCCCGGGCCTCAGGCGCCCTCGGGCGGCTCCGGGTCGGTGGCCCTGGTCAGCAGGGCCGCGGACTCCTCGTCCAACCGCAGGTGGTTGGCGGGCAGGAGGTCGGCCAGTTGACGGGTGTCGCGGGCGCTGGCCAGTACCGACGCCACGGACGGCCGGTCCGCCAGCCACGCCAGGGCCGCGGCCGCCGGGGAGGACCCGCACCGTTCGGCGACCGTGTCCAGGGCGTCGAGCACCCGCCGACCGCGCGGTTCGTCCAGGTAGGCCCGGGCCTTCCCGGCGCGCGGGCTGTCCACGTCGGTCGATCCCTGCCGGTACTTGCCGGTGAGGAAGCCCCGGGCCAGGCCGGAATAGGGCAGCAGCGCCAGACCGCGCTCGCGCGCCAGCGGCACCAGGTCGGCCTCGATCCCGCGTTCCACCAGGTTGTACAGGGGCTGGACGCACACCGGGGCGTGCAGCCCCCGCTCCTCGCACACCTCCAGCCACGCCCGGATGCGGCCGGGCTTGTGGTTGGACAGCCCCACGTGGCGCACCACGCCCTCGTCCACCAGCTCGGAGAAGGCCTCGGCGCTCTCGGCCAGCGGGGTCTCGGCGTCGTCGAAGTGCGCGTAGTACAGGTCGATGGTCTCCACGCCCAGCCGTTCGAGCGAGGCCTTCGCGGCGGCCTTGACGTTGGACGCGGACAGGCCGCGAAAGTCCGGGTGCCCGCTGACCTTCGTGGCGATCACCATGTCGGCGGGGCGTCCGCGCGAGGCGAGCCAGCGGCCGATGACCGTCTCGGACTCGCCGCCCCGGTGCCCCTCGACCCACGCCGAGTAGGAGTCGGCGGTGTCGAGGAAGTTCCCGCCCGCCGCGGTGTAGGCGTCCAGGATCTGGAAGGAGGCGTGCTCGTCCGCGGTCCAGCCGAAGACGTTCCCGCCCAGGCACAGGGGGGACACGCGCAGGGATGACTCCCCAAGTCGGCGAAGCCGTACGTGGTCCATGTTCGCCCCGCTTTCGTCGAGTGGTGGATGCGCCGACAGGCTAGACCCGAGGGTGCCGGAGAACCGGTGTTTCCTCCCTGCTCGGGGTGTCACACCGGGCGGACGTGGCCGGAACCGGCCACCTTCCGGCCGTGCGGCCGGGTCGTCCGCGGGCCGCTGGGTAGGCTTCCCGTGCCCCAGCAGCGACGCGGCCGTGAGGTGACCCTTGAGAGACGACAGGCGTGACGACGAGCGGTCCGAGGGCACCCGAAGCACCGCGGGTGGTGTCTCCGGCCACGGGGCGCTGCTCCAGGGCAGGGACTTCTCGTTCACCGTCCTCCAGGGCGGGGAGCGGGGAGCGGCCGGGACCGCGGCTCCGCCGCGCTACGCGGTCCCCGCCCCGCCGCTGTTCGTCAACCGCGTCCGCCAGCTGGACCGGGCCCGCGCCTTCATCGCAGACGGCGGAGCCCACGCCCGGATCCTGGTCGTCCAGGCCTCGCACCGGGGCGGCGGGGCCAGCGCGTTCGGGCTCAAGGCCCTGCACGACTCCTACTCCGAGGACCCGCACCGGTTTCCCGGCGGCTACTTCTTCGCCGACGTCGAGCGCGACGGGGTCATGGAGTCCGTCAGCGAGGTCCTGCGCCGGGCCGGGGTCCCCGAGGAGGAGATCCCGGCCGCCCAGGACCGCCGGCGTCAGCGGCTGCGCGGCGAGTTCGACCGGCGCGGCGCCGTCGCCGTCATGGTCGACGGCCCCGGTTCTGTGAACGACGTCCTGCCCTTCGCCGCCACCAGCCCGGGGAGCCTGACCCTGGTCGCCACCGCGCACGACCTCGAC
Organism: Nocardiopsis akebiae; assembly: GCF_018316795.1. Taxonomy (NCBI): domain Bacteria; kingdom Bacillati; phylum Actinomycetota; class Actinomycetes; order Streptosporangiales; family Nocardiopsidaceae; genus Nocardiopsis; species Nocardiopsis akebiae. The sequence continues at coordinate 4,407,958 of NZ_CP074132.1, read as the reverse complement.
CTCGGCGAAGCGCTGCCCCACGTCCACGACGAGCTGGTCGAACTCGACGCGCTGGACGAGGAGCACTCGGCCGAACTGCTGTGCGCGAAGGCGCGCCTGACCCCCGGCCGCGAGGAAGAGCGGGCGGCGGTGGCCGCGCTGGTCCGGCTCGCCGGAGGAAGGCCCGAACTGCTGCTGCGCTACGGGCGCAGGCTCTTCCGGGCCCGCCGACGGATGGGCGTACCGGAGGCGCTGGAGGCGGTGTACCGCGAGGCGGCCGGGGAGGGGAACACTGCCGGGGCCTCACCCGGTCCGCGTCCCGCTGGCCGGTGGACCTCCGGTGGCGGAACCTCCGACCGGGGACCGCGAACCGTGCACGGGGACGCTTCCTGGGAGGCCTCGGAGCCCGAGGAGCGTGCGGAGCCCGTGGCCTGGGCGTCCCCCGGGGCTCTGGCGGTCGCGCTGGCCTGCCACCCCGACACCGACTTCGGGGAGGCGCTCGCCCTGCGGCTGGCCCGCCTCGGCCCTCCGGCTGAGTGGGGCCGGGAGCCCGCGGCGGCGGGCGGGAGCGGCCCCGGGGCCGACGCCGACGCGGTGCGCGAGGCGTTGGCCGCGCTGGTCGAGGAGGAGGTCCTGACCGTGTCCGGGGAGGGATCCGGGCGCCGCCACCGGTTCCTGTCCGCGCGCGTGCGGCGGGCCTGCGCCGCGCGGGCGCTCGACCGGGACCGGTTCCTCCGGGAGGCGCTCACCCACTACTTCGAGCGGGCCGCGGCGGCGCACCGGCTGCTGCTGCCCGGCCGCTGGCTCCAGGCCGACCTCGACGGACGGTCGGCCTTCCCGGCGGGCGCCGCCACCGCGCACGCCTTCGCGGACCGGGAGGCCGCCCGCGCCTTCCTGGACGCCGACCGCGCGGCCCTGCGCGCCACCGTCATCGAGGCGGCCGTGCGCGGCGAGTACGAGCGCGCCGCCGAACTCTGCGAGCACCTGTGGGCCCTGTGGTTCACCTCCGGCCGCTTCGCCGACGTGGTCGACACCCACACCGCACTCCTCGACCAGACCCTGGGCACCCACCGCCTGCCCCCGGCCCGGCTCTCGCGGCTGTGTGTGCAGCGTTCCATCGCCTACCGGCGCGACGACAGCCTCGCGCGGGCCCGCGAGGACGCCGAGCGGGCCCTGGAGTTGGCCCGCGCCGTCGCGCCGCCGCAGCCGCTGGTGCTGCTCACCGCGCTGGAGGCGGTCGGCGACGCGGCGCTGCGCGGCGGCGGGACCGAGGAGGCGGCCGACCGCTTCGCGGAGGCGCTGGAGGTCGCCGGGACCGCGGGCGACCCGCGCGCGGTCCGCAACGCGCTGCGCAAGCTCGGCGGGGTGCGGTTGGAACAGGGCAGGGAAGCGGAGGCCGAGGAACTGCTGGTCCGGGCGCTGGAGTCGGCCGCGGGGGACCCGGTGGACGACCTCCAGAACCGGGCGCGGCTCGGCGCGGCCCTGGGCGACCTGCTGTCGCGGCGCGGCCGCCGTGGCGAGGCCCTCGACCGGTGGGCGCGGGCAGCCGAACTGCACGGACGCCTCGGTGACCACCGCAGGGTCGGCGACATGCACCTCAGGCGGGCCGACGCCCTGGAACCGGTGGACGCCGCGGCGGCGCGCGCCGCGCTGGAGGAGGCACTGGCCGGGTACGAGGCGGCCGAGGACCGGCGGCGGGCCGAACGGGTGCGCGCCCGCCTGGAGGCGGGGCCGGGGCGCTGAGCTGAGGGCCGCCGGAACCCGCGGCGGACCGGGAGCCCCGTGCCTCAGGGAAGTTCCCGCACCGCCCGGACCCGGGCGGCGCGGTCGCCCAGCAGCACGGTGAACACGAACCCCTCGGCGGGACCGGTTCCGGCGGCCCGGACACGGGGGTCGCGCCGCAGCCGCCAGAACGCCGAGGCGAACACCGCCGGGTCCACGTCCCGCGCGTCCTCCTCGGGGGAGAGCCGGTGGCGCAGCGCCGTGCGGTCACCGACCAGGCAGTCGTTACCGTCCACGGCGGCGGCCAGGCGGGCGCCGGGGTGGGCCTCCAGCGCCTCGCCGATCCGCCGCCACGGATCGCCGCCGTCCGGCCCGCACACCACGACGTCCGCGGCGTCGCGCCAGCGGGTCTGGGGTTCGTCGGCGTGCGTGACCGTGTGCGGTCGGCGCAGGGACAGCCGACCCGTGACCGCCGGTTCGGCCGGGTGGCGGGCCACCCGGATGCCGCCGTCCTCCTCCTCGGCGGTGGCCAGCAGCGGGGCGCAGTCGGCCGTGTCCGGCCATCCGCGCCGGTGGGGGACCGGCGGGTCGGGCGGTGCCACCCGCACCTCGTGGACGGGTTCGGGCAAATCGAGAACGCGATAGAACGCGGACCGAAGAACGGCGCCGGATTTCCCGGGAACGGAGGTGAGCATTCGCGTGGTGTGCGCGAACCTTTCCGCGGTGTGTTTCTCCGCGTCCCCCGCGATCTGTGAGAGGAGCGGTTCGTCCGGGCGAAGGAGAGTCGCGCTCCTTCCGAAGGCGGCGATGGGGGAGTCACCGGCCAATTCGTGGTGGGGGAACGCACCGAGAACCGTGTGGGTGCCCAGGGCGGCGCCGTAGAAGGTGACCGAGCCGTGGTCGCCGACGACGTGGTCGGCCGCGACGAGGGCCGCCTGCCAGCCCTGCCGGGGCGGCAGGACGCGCAGCCCGGCGCGTTCGGCGTCGGCGAGCCAGGCGCGCACCTGCCAGGGGCCGTGGCCGTGCCAGACGTTGGGGTGCAGGGCCAGCGCCACCCGGTACTCGTCCACCGGGAGTTCCTCCAGCAGGCGCACGGGCAGGTCGGGCCAGCGGCCGAGCAGGGAGGTCGGACCCCAGGTTGAGCTGATCAGCACGAGTCTGCGCCGTCCGGTCTCCAGGTGGTCGCGGTAGCGCTCACGCCAGGGGAGTCCGGCCAGGACGCGGTCGTAGGTGGGGTCCCCGGCGACGAGGGCAGCGCCCACAGCCTCGGGGCAGGCGGCGTTCAGCCGGTCGAGCTGCTCGGTGTGGGAGAGCACCAGGGTCTGCGGAACGAGCGCGCCTTCACGGAGCAGGGTCTGGCGGGAGAGGCCGAAGACCCCCTCGTCCTCCGGTGGGAATTCGGCCGCGTGCGCGCCCGCGGTTTCCGGTTTCGCCAACTTGTTGTATCCGGCGCCGTGGGAGAACACCACCATGGGCGCTTTGATCCGGTGCAGATCGTCGCCGTAACTCGCGGAGAGGGCGAGGTCGAACTCCTCCTCCACGGCCTGTTCCCACGGCGCGACGACGGCGCCGATGTCACTGAGGAGCTCGGTGACGCCCTCACGGAAGTTGGAGGTCCGCGCTCGGGTGAAGACGACCTGCACGCGGGGGTCGGACTCCAACAGGGGGAGGATGTCGAGCAGCCGTGTCAGCGCGGTCACGGTGTGGGCCACCACGAGGACCCGGCGGCTGTCGGGAGCGGTGGACCAGGCCGGTGCCGACCCGATGGGCACCCGCAGCCGCTCCTCGACCGACATGCGACCTCCCGCCACCGCTCGCGTCCGTTGCGCCCTGCCCCGCCCCGCGACGGAACAGCGTACCTAACAGCCCCGCCCTCCGCCCCGCCCGGGTGTCCGGGCGGGGCGGAGGGCCCCAGGGCGTGTTCGTTGGATGCTGCCCGTCGCGAGCGGCGCATCCGGTGCGCCTATCGCAAGACCGAAGAAGGGGTCAGGGCGGGTCCCGTCGACTGATGCGAACGCCGCCAGAGTTGTGCTGGGGTGTCGCACAGCAGGGTATGTATCCGCCGAACACGCCCTAGAGGCCGTGGGCGGAGCGGCGCGCCTCGGTGTAGCGCTCGCGCACGTGCGGCGCGTCCACGGTCTCGGCGGAGGCCTCCGGCTCGCCCAGGTCCCAGGTCGGCGCCTCTGCGGTCCCCGCCAGCGTCCACGCCGCCTGCCGGGCCGCGCCCACGGCCACGTACTCGGCGGGCCGCGGCACGACCACCCGCGCGCCCAGGACGGTCGGCGCGACCGCGCGCACGGCGGCCGACTGGGCAGCCCCGCCCACGAGCAGCACCCGGCTGACCGGGATGCCGGTGTCGGTCATCGCGGCCAGCCCGTCGGCCAGCCCGCACAGCATGCCCTCCACCGCCGCGCGGGCGATGTTCTCCGGGCGCATGTTGGACCGGCGCAGCCCGTGCAGCGACCCCGCGGCGTCGGGCAGCACCGGCGTGCGCTCGCCGTCCAGGTAGGGCAGCAGCACGACGCCCTCGGCGCCCGGCTCGGCCGCCAGCGCCAGCTCGTCCAGTCCCGCCAGGTCCACGCCCAGCATCGCGGCGGTGGCGCCGAGCACCCGCGCCGCGTTGAGGGTGCACACCAGCGGCAGGTACCGGCCGGTCGCGTCGGCGTACCCGCAGATGATGCCGCTGGGGTCCTGCGTGGGGCCCTCGCTCACGGCGAACACGGTGCCGCTGGTGCCCAGCGAGACCACCGCGTCCCCCGGGCGCAGTCCCAGGCCCAGGGCGCTGCCCATGTTGTCCCCGGTGCCCGGGGCCACCAGCGCGCCCGAGGGCGTGCGCCCCACGGCCTCGGCCGGTTCGGCCACGCGCGGTACCCGGATCTCGCGTCCGAAAGCCCGCGCCAGCAGGTCGGGGCGGTAGGCGTTGTCGGTCGCCGACCAGTAACCCGTGCCCGAGGCGTCGCCGCGGTCCGTGGTGGGCTCGGACCCGGCTCCGGTCAGCCGCCAGGTGAGCCAGTCGTGGGGGAGCATCACCGCGGTGGTGCGGTCTGCGTGCTCCGGCTCGTGCCGGGCCAGCCAGCGCAGCTTGCTCACGGTCAGGCTGGCGTTGGGCACGTTGTCCACGGCCTTGGCCCACTCGGCGGGGCCGCCCAGCTCCTCGATCAGGTCCAGGGCCGTTCCGGCCGAACGGGTGTCGTTCCACAGCAGCGCCGGGCGGACCACCGCGCCGACCTCGTCCACGGCGACCATGCCGTGCTGCTGTCCGGCGACGGCGACGGCGGCCACGTCGTCGAGCAGGCCGGAGGAGGCCTGTTCCAGGGCCGACCACCAGGCGTCGGGGTGGACCTCGGTCCCGTCGGGATGCGGGGCGCGGGCCTCGCGCACCACCGCGCCGCTGTCGGCGTCGCAGACCACGACCTTGCAGGACTGGGTCGAGCTGTCGATTCCGGCGACCAAGGGCATGGTTTTCGCTCCGTGAAGGCAGGGTGGGGTGGCAACCCCCACAACCTAGAGGATCGGAGCCGGTGCTGGAAAGCGTTGTAACTGTCCGTTGTTCCGTTGTGACCGTTTTCTCCGCGGTGCTCGGCGGCGCGCCCGCCTTAAGGAAACTAAACAAGTAGGGAATGTGGTTGACTGCGGTCGTGGCACTCAGCGCACCATCACCGCACCCGCGGGCGGCCGTCTTCGACGAGCGGTGTCAGCGGCCCGTGTGACCGACCGGGGACCGCTCACGACCTTCCGAAGGACCGCGCCATGACCGACACCGCCGCAGCGCCCACCCCGCTCACCCCGGACCGCCTGTCCGAGCTGACCGCCGAGGTCGCCCGGGAGGTCCGCGAGGGGCTCCACGAGGTCCGCTTCGACGCCGGGAACCGCTGGTCGGTGCGGCTGCGCGCCGACGACCACACCGACGTCTGGCTGATCTCCTGGACCCCCGACCAGTCCACGCGCCTGCACGACCACGCCGAGTCGCTCGGCGCGCTCACGGTCGTCGCCGGGGACCTGGTCGAGCGGTACTGGGACGCCGGGCTGCGCGAGCGCGCCCTGCCCGACGGCGGCGGAGGCCGCTTCCCGCTCGGCCACGTGCACGACGTCGCCAACGCCTCCGAATCGCCCGCCGTGAGCGTGCACGCCTACTCCCCGCCGCTGGCCGCCATGCACTACTACGAGGTCGGCGGCGACGGGGCGCCGCGCCGGACCCGCAGCGTCCTGACCACCGAGCCCGAGCCGGACGCCCCCGTCCTGGAGGAGCTGCCCGCCAGGGGAGGCCGCCGGTGAGCGCCGTCGAACGGCTCCTGGAGAGCGGGCGCGCCCGCCTGGACCGGCTCTCGCCCGCCGAGGCGCTGGCGGCCCAGCGCGCGGGGGCCCTGCTGGTCGACACCCGCCCCGCCGCCGACCGCGAGGCCGAGGGGGAGGTCCCCGGCGCGCTGGTGATCGAGCGCAACGTGCTGGAGTGGCGGCTGGACCCCACCAGTCCGGACCGGGTCCCCGAGGCCGACTCCGCGGACCGGCTCGTCGTGCTGTTCTGCAACGAGGGCTACGCCTCAAGCCTGGCGGCCGTCCAGCTCCAGGAGCTGGGCCTGTCCCGGGCCACCGACGTGGTCGGCGGCTACCGCGCCTGGCGGGCCCGGGGGCTGCCCGTCACCGGGCCCGCGCTCGGCGGCTGACGCCCCGGACCCCGGGCCGCGGAACCCGCCGCGCGGCCCCGCTCCCGGGGCCGCGCGGGCGTCTCGGCCTCCGGCGGCGGGAGCCGACGCCGGAGGCCCCTCGTAGACGTAGCCTCGACCCTGCGCACGGTGGTGGTGAGGCCCCCGGCGGGGTCGAGCTTGCGGCGCAGCCGGTGGACGTGCACGTCGATCGTGCGCGTGCCCTGTCCCCTGCGCGCGCTCCACACCCGCTCCAAGAGCTCCTCGCGGGGGATGGCGCGCCCGGGCGAGGCGGTCAGGCAGTCCAGCAGCTCGTACTCCTGGTACGCCAGCTCGATCTCCCGGCCGCCGGACCAGACCCGGCGGGCGCCGCGGTCCACGAGCGGCCCGGCGCGAACGCGGGGCGGCGGCCGGTCGGGTGCGCGCGGCGCGTCCACGGCGACGCCCCTGACCCGCATGTACCCGTCGCCGTCGGGCAGTGGCAGCACGCCGAGGGGCGAGTGCTCGGAGCCGGGCTCACCGGTCGGCGGCGGGTTCCAGCGCGGGGCGGGGGCGGGTGGTGCGCCGAGAGGGCTGTGTGCGCTGGACATGCCACCATGATGCGCGCGTAACCCTATTTTTTCTATCTGCTAGATAGGAAACATGGCGCGTGTGGCCGATGCCACGTGCTCGGAGTCCGAGAAGTGATAATTCCTACCAATTCGGTGGATTAGGCTCTGATCAGCCCCGCGCTACCCCACACGGTCCGCGGAGCCGCACCCTCGCCGGCACCCGTACCGGCCGCCGCGGGGCCCGTCCCCGCGATCCTCCATCCACGATCACGAAGGAGCGCACCATGCGCACGACTCCAGCCGCACTCGGAGCAGCCGCCCTCACCCTGGCCCTCGCCGCCTGCGGCGCGCCCAGCGAGCAGGCCGCCGAGTCCGGCGGCGAGGGGGACGTGCTGCGGGTGGGCGTCAGCCCGGTGCCGCACGGCGACATCCTCGCCTTCATCGAGGAGAACCTCGCCGAGGAGGCCGGGCTGAACCTGGAGATCGAGGAGATCTCCGACTACAACGTCCCCAACACCGCCCTGGTCGAGGGGGAGCTGGACGCCAACTACTTCCAGCACCGCGCCTTCCTCAACGAGTGGACGGCCAACGGCCCCGACGCCGAGCTCACCTACCTGACCGACGTCCACATCGAGCGGCTCGGCCTGTACTCCGAGAGCGTCGAGAGCATCGACGACCTGCCCGACGGCGCCGAGATCGCGGTCCCCAACGACCCGGCCAACCTCGCCCGCGCCCTGGGCATCCTGGAGGCCGAGGGCCTGGTGACCGTCGACCCCGAGGCCGGGGAGTCCGCCACCGAGAAGGACATCGTCGACAACCCGCGCGACATCACGGTGACCCCGCTGGAGGCCGCGCAGCTGCCCCGCTCGATCTCCGACGTGGACGCCGCGGTGGTCAACGGCAACTACGCCATCGAGACCGACCTGCCCGAGCAGTCCAACGTCCTGGCCTGGGAGCCCGAGGGCGACGACTACGTCCAGTCCTACGCCAACGGTCTGGTGACCCTGGCCGAGAACGCGGAGGACGAGCGCGTCCAGCTGCTCGCCGAGCTGCTGCACGACGAGCGGGTCCTGGAGTTCATCCAGGAGTCCTGGCAGGGCGTGGTCCTGGCCGTGGACGCCGAGGGCAACATCGTCGAGACCGCCGCCGACGACGCGGCCGAGAGCCCCGAGGCCAGCGCCGACGACGCCGCCGAGGAGAGCCCCGAGGCCGACCAGGAGTAGCCGGGGTCCACGGGTACGGGCGGACCCCCGACGGGAACCGCCGCCCGCACACCCCGTCCGTCCGCGAGGGCGGTGGAGCTGACCGCTCCACCGCCCTTCGCCGTGTCCGGAGGCCGGGGCCGGACGGGTCGCGCGGCGGGAACGAGCCCGGAGCCCTCCTGGCGCGCGACGCGCCCATCAGGCGGAGCCCGACCCCGGACGCGCCCGCACGGCGGACGGGATCAGCGTTCCCGCGTGGCGGAATCCGGGCGCCCCGCGCGCTCCCGCACGGGGTTCCACCCGTCGTCCCCGGCCAGGTAGGCCCCGATGGTGTGCCGGGCGGCCTCGGCCGGGTCCATCTGCGGCCGGTCCGCGGTGACCAGCGCGCCGGGGCCGGAGTTGCGGTACTCCAGCATCCTGAACCGCCGCCAGTCGTGGCCGGAGGCCATCGCGATCCAGCCCTGCCCGCGGAAGTGGCGGCCCATCCAGGAGTCGCGCACCAGCACCCGCGGCTCGGCGTCCGGATGCGAGCTGGGCACCCACGGGCGGCCCAGGTAGACGGTCCCGGCGGGGGCGTCACCGGTGAAGCGGCCGCGGGTGACCAGGAAGCCGAACTCCCGTCCGGGCCGGGTGCTCGGCGCGGTCACGTAGCCGTTGTCGGTGTCGCTGCCCCGGTCCAGGGAGTGGAACACGCACCCGTCGAACACGGCCGTGGCCCGGCCGAAGACGAAGTCCACGTCGCCCTCGACGTAGCAGTCGCGGTAGTACTGGCGCGCGGGGGTGTCCGCGTCCGGCGAGTCCGCGTACAGCGTGTCCTGGTGACCCAGGAAGCGCACGTTGTCGAAGACCAGCCGGTCCCCGGTGGCGCGCATCGCGACCGCCTGGGTCCCGGTGACGCCGGGGTGCTCCTCGCGCAGCCAGGAGTTCGCGAAGGTCAGGTCGCGGGCGTGCGTGCCGTCCCCGGAGATGAGGACGCTGGCGCTGCCGGACGTGCCGCGGACGCCCCCGCCGGGCCCGGGGGCGCCCGCCGCACGGTCGTAGGTGAGGACCACGTCCCGGGGGTCGCCGGTCGCGCCGAGCAGGGTGATCCCGGGTTTGTCCGGGGGAACCGCCACCGGCTCGCGGTAGACGCCCGCCCCGACGAGGATGGTGACGCCTTCGCCGCCGCCCGCGGGCACGGCGTCGATCGCGGCCTGGACCCCGGTGTGGTCGCCGGAGCCGTCGGCGGCCACGGTGATCACCCGGCCCTCCGCTCCGGGGGCGGGCCGGATGCGCGGCCCGGGGTCGGCGGGGGAGCTGCGGCGGACCATGGGAAGGCCCCTCTCCTGTGGTGATCGCTTGCTTCAAGGGCGCGGCGGTGCTGCAACCGATTGCAAAACTGTCCCCGACACGGCCGCGCCGCGTCAAGCTCGTGCACGGGACGCTCTGCGCTCCCGAAAGCGTGTCCGCGCGTCGTCTCGGCCACATGCGCACTTGCCTTCGCGGACAGGCCCGTCGGTCCAGGCTGCGGTCTCCCGGAGCCTTCGGCGACAGCAAGCGTTTGCGGCGCCAACCCTTCCACGCGACTCCCAGGAAGCGGGCGTGTCCGCTGTCGCTCCCTGCCCGGTCCGCTGCGGGCTCCGGGGCCCGGGCACGCACCCGGGTGCGTACGGGCCGGTCAGCTGGCCGGGCGCGGGCACCTCCGTGGTGTCCGGGCTCCGGCCGAACGAGCGGATCAGGCCGTCGGCCCCCCGGGCCGCGCGGTGCCCGTCCGCGGACAGCACGGACGGGTCGAACCCGCCCGTGCGCGCGGGAGGCCGGGCCAGCTTGCCGCTGTTGTCCACGACGGCGTAGCGCATCCCCGCATCGAAGGCCGCCACGTTCTTCCCGTCGTCGCAGCAGAAGGTGTGTCCGGCGTCGTCGCGCACCACGTGGACCACGTGCTTCTCGGCGTACATGGCGGTGACGTAGCCCGCGGCGGCGTTCCCGTCCGCCTCCACCGACTGCTGGTGCATCTCGGAGTCGGCGAAGGAGCGCGAGTAGCCCAGGGCCGTGGTCACCGACCCGCTCACCTTGACTCCGACGCCCTCCACCGCCACACCGGCCTCGAAACCCACCGTGACGCCGACGCTCTTGCTGTAGGTCCGGGTCCGGGTGTCGGTGGCTCCCCAGGAGACGGTCTGCCCCATGTGGCCGTCCTCGCTGCTGCCGCGAAGGTCCAGCGCGGCCACCAGCGTGTAGGAGCGGCGGCGCAGGGTGTAGGTGGGCGAGTTCTCGATGACCCACGACCGGGACCTGGTGCCGTCGTCGACCGCCAGGCACGGCACGACGACCTCGCGGTCGATGACCGCGTTCTGCTCGTCGGGGACGTTGTCGGGGTCGGTGATCGTGGGTCGGGCCAGACCCCCGCCCCTGGTGACGGGAAGGGGCAGGTCGAGTGCGTAGACCACGCCCGGGTCCTCCCCGAACATCTCGCCGTCCGCCGCGCCGCCCGTCCCGAGGGCCTTGCCGTAGACCCAGAACCCGGGGTCGGGGCGATCTGGACGCTGCCCTCCTCCAGGGTCTGCCGGGGCCGCTTGGTGCGCAGCGTCTCGTACGCCCCGCCGTCCGCCTTGGTGGAGTACTTGTCGCCGGGCACCGCGTACGCCACCCCGTCGGTGTCCTCCCTGACGCAGGCGATCTGCTCCTTGCGCACGGCATGGGGCCAGTACCACTCGTGGCCGGGAGCGTCGGCGAAGGCGCGGTAGCCGGGGGAGGGACCGCCCGGTGGCACCAGGCGACCTCGCGCCACTCCTCAGCGGGTCGGACCGCCCCGCTGGAGGGATCGGTGGACCTGATCCACGTGGTCGTCGCCTTGGGGTCGATGCCGCCGGCCAGGCGGTAGTGGTCCGCGCTGGGCCGGGAGGTCTCGCCGGTCGAGAAGACCGCGGTGATCTCGCCGGACACGCATTCCTTGGAGTAGGGCATGGGCCTCTTCCCGTGGTGCCGTGTGCGCGCACACGGGCGGGGCCAGCGGCCCTGGTCGGGTGCGCCCCTCCGTCAGGGCGCGGTGTGCCGACAGGGGGCAGGACCGGGTGAGCGGTTCCGACACCGCCATGACCTCCGCCAGCGGTGGAGCTGGGCCCGTGCCGCGCGGTCGCGTCCGCGTACGGCCGCATGTCACACGCCCGCATCCCAAGGAAAGGGGGCAAGAGGCCACCGAATCGATGAGGTCGTCATCCCGGGTCGAGGTTGTCCGCAACTTGTGCGCGCCGGGGTGGGGCCGGGCCGCGGAACCGCCGGGACCTGCCGACCCGGGACGGGGAGGGCACCGCGGCGGCCGAGGCACGGGGAGGGGACCCGAACGGGCGGCGGTGGCGCTCTTGCCGTGTCCTGCCCCGGACAGGAACGGGGAGGCCCCGCGCCGCTGCTCGGACAGCTCATTCGTGGGATACACGAAACCGCTCCCCGGTGGAGGGCACTGGATCCGCCAGTCCGACTTCCGGGGAGCGGTTCGGTCGCGCCGGACCCCTCGGCACGTGTGTTCCGCCCTAGGTGCGCACCAGCGGGGTGTCCACCAGGTGCTCGGCCACGAACCAGGCCTGGAGCTCGTTGGTGCGGATCACGTCCGACACCAGCAGGTCGTTCGTGCCGTCGTCCCCCAGCTCCTGCGTGCGCGCGGCGGCGTCGTGGCAGTCCTCCAGGATCGTCTCGTGCGCCTCCAGCAGGCGGGAGAGCATCGCGGGCACCTCCTCTGCGCCGTTGGGCGGGCGCGGGACGTTGGTGATCTCCGCGACGTGCCGGGGGTCGCCGACCGCCACCCCGCCGAGGGTCTGCACGCGCTCGGCCAGGTCGTCGATCAGCGCGGTCTGCTCGCCGGCGTGCTTGTCCATCAGCAGGTGCAGCTGGTAGAAGGTGTGCCCGCGCATGAGCCAGTGGTGCTTCTTGTACAGGTCGTGCAGGATGCGCGTGTCGCACAGCACCTGGTTGAGCCGCTGGCACGAGTACATCCGGGTGTCGTAGGACAGCCCGACCGGGAACTGGCGGACCGTCCCGAACTCCTGGATCTCCTCGCCGCTCTGGTGCAGCCACGGTTGGCTGCTCCTGGGCTTGGGTGCTCCGGTCTTGCGCTCTGCGGTCGTCACTCTGGTCCCCCTCCAGTCGGTCTGACTCGTGTCGCGGGGAGCGCGCACTGTGGCCGCGCTCCGCCTGTCAGTCTCGGCTACCCACAGCTCCCGGGGGTCTAACCCCGCGCCAACCGAGGGTAAGTTTCGTGTGCTTTCGCTGGTCGGAGCGCTCCGCCGGGTCCGGGGCGGCGTGTGCCGGGCCCCGGCGCACCGGAACCGTCGCAGGCGGACGCTAGTGTCCGGCCGGAGCATCCCCGTGAGAGAGGAGTCCCATGAGCTGGGACGTACTGCTGACATCGGCGCCCGCGGAAGCGAGGTCCGTCGACGACCTCCCCGAGGACCTCGGGACCGAGTCCATCGCGCCGCTGCCGCGGCTCCTGGCGACGCTGCGCGAGGCCTTCCCCGAGACGGACCTGTCCGATCCGGCCTGGGGCCACCTCCGGGACGAGGAGCAGGGGTGGAGCATGGAGCTCAACATCGGCGCGGAGGATCCGGTCGGGACCGTGATGCTCCACGTCCGCGGCGGTGACGCCGTGCCCGCCATCCTCCGCATGGCCCGGGTGCTCGGCTGCCGCGCCCTCGACTGCTCGAGCGGCGACTTCCTGAGCGAGGACGGCGGCGGCGGCGGATGGGAGTCCTTCCGGGAGTACCGCGACCAGGTCCTCCAGCAGACGCCACCGGAGCGGACCGGGCCGTCCACGGCGCCCTGATCCGCTCCGGAACCGGTCAGGGCGCGATCGCGCAGGCGGTCTCCAGCACGAACCGCTGCCAGGGCCGGTGCGGGTCGTGCCCGGTCAGCTCCCGCACCCGGCGTAGCCGGTAGCGCAGCGTCTGGGCGTGCACGTGCAGCGCCTGCGCGGCCGTGGTCGCCGCGCCCTCGCGCAGGTAGGCCCGCAGCGTCTCCAGCAGGTGGGCGTTGCCCTCGGCCAGCAGCGGCCCCAGCACGGTGCGGCGGACCGCGGCCGGGGCGACCGGGCCGCCGTTGAGCAGCGCCAGCACGCACGCGTCGGAGGTCCCGAGCAGCCCCCGGGAGTCGAAGGCGTGCGGGGGCGCGGTCTCCAGGGCGCCGTCGGCCAGCCGGTAGGCGGCCGACATGTCGGTCAGCGCCCGCGGCTCCAGCACGCATCCGCGCCAGGGGCGTGCGCCGAGCACGGCGGCCACCCGGTCGGCGTCGTCGGGGCGGACCAGCAGCACCACGCGTCCCGAGCGCGTGGTGACCAGCGGGTCGGCGCCCGCCGGTTCCACCAGGCCCAGCAGCTCCATCCCGGCGGCTGGCGCGGCCGACCGCGGAGCCCCGGCGGAGGGACCGCCGTCGGCCTCGGCCACCAGCAGCACCGCCGGGTCGGGCGGGGCGATGCCCAGGGTCCGCGCCCGGTCGCGGATGGCCCCGCGCGAGGCCTGCCGACCGATCAGCAGGTCGTCCAGGAAGGCCCTGCGTGCCCGCTCCAGGTCCGCGTCCAGGTGGCGCGCGGCCTCGGCGTGGCCCGAGGACAGGCTCTCGGAGATCTGGTCGATCGAGGTCAGCCACAGTTCGCCCAGAGCGAACACGTCGGCGGCGTCGAGCCGGTCGGAGGCCAGTTCGGCGACCAGGCGCACCGCCGCCGCCGAGCCCACCCGGTGCGCGCGCACCACCGCGCCGATCGAACGCCCGTCGGCCGCCCGCGAACGCCCGATCCCGCGCAGCCGCTCCACGTCCTCCGGCGGCAGCCGCGTCGCCCCGGCCGCCCACAGCTCCAGGGCGCGGCCCATCAGCCACCCGGTGATCGCCCGCACCTCGGTGAGCTGGGACCCGTGCAGCGCGCGGTAGGCCGGGACCTCGGCGTGCACCTCGGCGACGATGCGCTCGACCAGCCCGGCCCGCTCCCGCGCCAGCTCGGCGCCGACCCGGGCACGCTGTTCGTGTCCCATCGCCCCACCTCCAGAACGGCCAGGGCAGCCTATCGACGGCCGCCCCCCGGGCACAGGGGAGCGAAGGGCGTGTGGGCAGGACCGCTCCCGTCGGGTAGGGGGAGAGAGGAGAGAGCACAGTGACGCGTGGGAGGTGCCGCAGGGATGGGGAGGACGAAACCGGAGGGAACCCCGCGCCGCTCCCGCCGGGCCCCTCCGTCCGCGCGGCGACCTCGCTGTCCGGGATGTCCCCACACGTCGGCTGTCACCGGGCGTGAACGGTAAAAAGCCCGCACAGTCACGGCGCATCTGGGACCGCGACCCGCGCGGACGTGGCAGTATGCGACTGCGGTAGGGGGAAGACCGCACGCTGGAAGAGCAAGGCAGACCGTTCGGCGCTGACGGGGGATGAGACAGATGCAGCAGACGACCGTTCCAGAACTCACTCTGGGTAATGGCCTGCGCATTCCGCAGCTGGGCTTCGGCGTGTGGCAGGTGCCCCAAGAGGAGGTCGTGGCGGCCGTGTCCACCGCGCTGGAGACGGGCTACCGCAGCATCGACACCGCGGCCGCCTACGGCAACGAGGAGGGGGTGGGCGAGGCGCTGCGCCGCTCCGGCCTGGAGCGCGGCGAGCTGTTCGTGACGACCAAGCTGGCCAACCCCGACCAGGGCTACGACGCCACCCTGCGCGCCTTCGAGGCCAGCCTGGGCCGCCTGAACCTGGACACCGTCGACCTGTACCTCGTGCACTGGCCCATGCCCCGCAGGAACCTGTACGTGCCGACCTGGAAGGCACTGGAGCGCCTCTACGCCGAGGGCCGCGTCCGCGCCATCGGCGTGTCCAACTTCCAGCGCCCGCACCTGGAGCGGGTCATGGAGGAGGGCGGCATCACTCCCATGGTCAACCAGATCGAGCTGCACCCGCTGCTCACACAGGCGGACATGCGCTCCTTCGACGCCAAGCACGGCATCGTCACGGAGGCGTGGAGCCCCCTGGGTCAGGGCAAGCTGCTCGGCCACCCGACCGTCGTCGCGGTCGCCGAGGAGCACGGGCGCACGCCCGCCCAGGTGCTGCTGCGCTGGCACGTCCAGCTCGGCAACGTGGTGATCCCCAAGTCGGTGACCCCCGAGCGCATCCGCTCCAACTTCCAGGTCTTCGACTTCGAGCTCTCCCGCGCCGAGATGGACCGGATCAGCGGGCTCAACACCGACAGCAGGTTCGGCCCCGACCCCGACGACTTCGACGGCGCCTGAACCTCCCCGCCGCCCGCGGGGGCGCTCGGACGGGCCCTCCTAGCCGCGCAGATCCCGGTGCCTGCGGGCCCCGGCCAGGACGGCCTCGGTGCCGTTGCGGCGCACGCGGCCCACGTAGACGGCGCCGCCGACGAAGATGGCGGCGAAGACGCCCAGCGCGGCGACGAGGGCGAGGGCGGACAGCAGCACAGTGATCGACATGCGCCCATCGTAGCCGCACGCGCGGCGGGTCCCCAAAGGGGCCGCCCGGGACGGGCGGCGGGCGCGCACGGGCAGGAGGGGACGCCGATGGGCCGCACACCGCACGAGATCGTCAACCCGCTCACCCTCGTCGAGCCGACGGGCTCCGCCCACGCGCTCGTGGTCAGCCCCGGGCGGGTGGTCCACGTCGGCGGGCAGCGCGCGCACCGCCCCGACGGCAGGATCGTCGGAACGGGCCTGGCTGAGCAGTTCGACCGCGCGCTCGCCAACGCGGTGGAGGCGCTGCGCGCGGCGGGCGCCGAGCCCGCCCACGTGGTGGACATGCGCGTCTTCACCACGTCCATGGCGTCCTACCGGTCCCAGAGCCACAGCGTCGGCGCGGTCTACCGGCGCCACATGGGCCGCTTCCACCCGCCGATGACGGTCCTGGGGGTGGTCGACCTCCTGGACCCCGACGCCGTGGTGGAGGTGGTGTGCACCGCCGTGGTCCCCGACGCGGCCGGGAGCGGGCCCCTGCTCGCGGAGCAGGTGCGGAAGCCGGTCGAGGAGGCCGGGCGGCCCGGGGTCACCGTCTCCGCGGACGGGGTCGGCCCGCTTCCGGCCCGGGAGCGTCCGTAGCGCCCCAGGTCCGGCGTTCCGGCGCCCGGGCGGGCGCACCGGCGGCGGCCTCGACCCGCCGCTCCGGTTCCCGGTCGGGAGTGCTCGTGGTGCTCGCGGCCGTGTGCTCCGGTTCCCGGCCGGGAGCGCCGGTAGCCTTCGCGTTCGGCCGGGCGGCGCGGCTTCCTGTTCCCCCGGCGCTCACCAGCACCACGGCCACAGCGCACACCGCCATCCCCGCCAGGGCGGCCGGGCCCACCGGGTCGCCGAACATCAGCCACGACCACACCAGCGTGGTGGGCGGGGTCAGGTACAGCAGGGCCGACACCCGGGCCACGCCCGAGCGGGCCAGGACGGCCCAGTACAGGCCGTAGCCGCCCAGGGTGGACAGCACCACCACCCACGCCACCGCGGCCCAGAAGCCGGGGTCGGCGGGCGGGGCCAGTGTGCCGGTGGCCGCGGCCAGTCCCGTGAACAGCACCGCGCTCACCGCGCACTGCACCGCCAGGGCCTGCACCACCGAACCCCCGGGCCGCGCGCGGCGCTCCAGCAGGGTCGCGGCCACCAGGGACAGCATCGCCCCGAACGGCAGCAGGTAGCCCCACCACGGCGCCGCGCCAGGCCGGAACAGGTCCGCGCCCACCACCAGGCCGACCCCGGCCAGTCCCAGGGCGAGGCCCGTCAACTGGCGAGGCCGCACCCGCTCGCCCAGCAGCGGGACGGCCAGGGCGGTCGCCACCAGGGGCTGGAGTGCGGCCACCAGCGCGCTCGTCCCGGCGGCCACACCCGCCTGCGCGGCGGCGAACACCCCGTACAGGTACCCGGACTGGGCCAGCAGGCCCAGCGCGGCGTGCGCGGCCAGGTCCCGCCGACGCATCCGCGGGCCGCGCCACAGCCACCACCCCGCCAGCAGGGCGGCCACGACCAGGAAGCGCCAGGCCAGCAGCGTGGTCGCGGGCGCGTGCCGGGTTCCCAGCTCAGCGCCGACGAAGCCGGAGCTCCACATCACCACCAGTCCTGCGGCGAGCAGGAGGAACGGTACGGAACGGGAGGTGCGTGTCTCGGTGTGTTCCATGCGGGCAGGTAAACACACCGGTCGGTATACTCACAATGTAGTCCGAACGAGGCGTCCCCTGCGGCGGGGGCGCGACGGAGGGAGTGGGCACCGTGCCCGGCACCGCGACGACATCACTGACCCCGGCCGCGCGCCGCGTCCTGGACGTGGCGACCGAGCTGTTCTACACCCGCGGGATCAACACCGTGGGCATGGAGCTGGTCGCCGAGCGGGCGGGGGTGACCAAGAAGACCATCTACGACCGCTTCGGTTCCAAGCAGCAGCTCGTCGTCCACTACCTGCGTGCCCGCGACGCCCGCTGGCGCGCCTACCTGGACGGCTACCTGGAGCCGGCCCGGACCCCGAGGGAGCTGGTGGCCGCCACGTTCGACGCCCTGGACGCGTGGACGGGCGAGGAGAACCCGCGCGGCTGCGCCATGGTCAACGCCTACGCCGAGCTCTCCGACCCCGAGCACCCCGGCCGCGCCGTCGCCGAGGAGCAGAAGCGGTGGCTGCGCGGCCTCTACGCCGACCTCGCCGAGCGGTCGGGGGCACGGGACGCGGGGGCGCTCGGCGACGCGCTGGCCATGCTCCACGAGGGCGCCGTGGTGGCCCGCAACGTCACCGGGGTCGCCGACGCCGCGCGCACCGCCCGCGCCGCCGCGGACGCCCTGATGACGGTGCACGGCGCGGACTGAGGGCGCCGGGGCCGGGGCGTGTCCGGCCGTTTCGCACGGGGACCGGGGCCGCCATGGGCGCGCGCCGGTCCCGCCGGGGGCTCAGGTGTAACCGAGCCGGGACAGCTCCGTGCCCGCCACCTCGCGCACGTCGCCGTACTGGTCGCGGGTCAGGCGCTCGCGCCACGACCCCACGCCCCAGGACTCCGAGGTCAGCAGCTCCGAGGCCGACACCCGCGCTCCGGTGAACTCCCGCAGCCGCTCGGCCGCCTCCACCTCGCCGCCGTGCACGTCCTCGTAGCGCAGGGTCAGCAGCTGCTCGGCGCCGATGGAGCGGCGCAGCAGCGCCGACATGCGGATCGCCCCGCGCCAGCGCATCGCGCACTTGGCGGCGGTGGAGCCCTCCGTGAACGAGGACAGGTCCGACTCCTCCTCCAGGCCGAAGAAGTGGTTGGGGAACTCGTGGTCGAGCTTCATGAAGCTCGGCTTGAGCCAGGCCAGCGAGCGCTCGTCCTCCATCATGTCCGCGATGACGTCGCGGCCGTCCCGGATAACCTGCACGAACAGGGCGTCGGGGAAGGCCGCGTGCAGGGCGGTGGCGCAGAACAGCAGGTCGGGGCTGGCGTCGCCGTAGCGGCGCACCTCCGCGCTGTGCTCGCACGGCTCGGCGGCGGCGCTGGCGGGCACGCGCGCCCACGGCCCCGGACAGCGCGGGCAGGTCAGCGGCGTGAGCTGCCAGGCCTCGGCGTAGGCCTCGCGCAGCAGGCTCGCCGTCCCGGCGACCTTCTCCAGCGCGAGGGAGGGGCGTCTGGCCACGGCGTAGACGGCGTTGAGCACGCCCGAGGAGCCCGCGCCCAGGTGCAGGCCGGGCACGCGCGACAGGGCACGGGCGACCTCGGCGACTCCCGAGTGGGGAGCGCCCAGGACGAACACCGGGCGCTCGACCTTGGTCCCGTTGACCACGAGGATGTAGGACGGCTGATTCATGACGGTGTCGATTTTCGCACCCTTTGCCCACCTCGTGTGCATCGGCAGGGATGTGGCCTCCGCGCCCTTCCTGTACCCCCGAGGTTACGCCCCGGGCCGGACCGGCGCCGCGCGCCGTTCCGGCCCGGCCCGGGGCGGTACGGCACCGGCGGGCGCGCGGCACGGAGCAGCGGGGGACGCGCCGCAGGGAGCTGCGGGCGCGGTGGGGCGAACGGTGCCCCGACCGCGTAAGAATGGGGGGTATGGCCTCGACGACCACCGAATCAGCGCCCTTCTCCGACCCGGCGGAGTTCGAACGGGCCGCCGAACTCCTGGAGTCCGCCGAACGCGTCACGGTCCTCACCGGGGCGGGGGTGTCCACCGACTCCGGCATCCCCGACTTCCGCGGACCGCACGGGGTGTGGACCACCGACCCGGACGCGCAGGCCCTGTCCGACATCGACATCTACATGGGCGACGCGGACGTGCGCCGCCGGGTGTGGGCCCAGCGCCGCACCCACCCGGTGTGGCGCGCCCTGCCCAACGCCGCGCACCGCGCCCTGGCCGACCTGGAGGCCACCGGGCGGCTGCGCGCCCTGATCACCCAGAACATCGACGGCCTGCACCAGCGGGGCGGGGTGTCCGAGGACGCGGTCATCGAGGTGCACGGCACCATGCTGCGGGTGGTCTGCATGGCCTGCGGCCTGCGCACGCCGAGCGGGACGGTGCTGGCGCGCCTGGACGAGGAGTCCGACCCCCGCTGCCCGGAGTGCCGGGGCATCCAGAAGTCGGACACCATCTCCTTCGGTCAGCGGCTCGACGCGGAGGTGGTCGACGCGGCCAGCCGGGCGGCCCGCGAGTGCGACGTGTTCCTGGCCGTGGGCACGTCGCTGACGGTCCACCCGGTGGCGGGGCTGTGCGACGTGGCCATGATGGCGCGGGCCGTCCTGGTCGTCGTCAACGCCGAGCCCACGCCCTACGACGACTTCGCGGGCGCCGTGGTCCGCGACCCCATCGGCACGGCGCTGCCCGCCCTGGTGGAGCGGGTGCGCGCGGCGGGGTAGGGGCGGCGAAGACCGTCTCGGCCGTGCCGGGTTCCGGCACGGCCGGTCGCCGGGGCGGCGCTCAGCCCCCGCTGCTGCTGTACCGGCCCGTCGGGGAAGGCGTCCGGCGCAGCCCGGGGACGGTGTCGGCGGCCTGTTCCCCGATCCGCCCGACACCGCCGACGGCACGGGCGCCGTGCTCCGGCGCCCACGAGGCCCGTGCGAGTCGGAGGACCCGCTCGAGGACGTCCTCTTGCGTGTGCGGGGCCAGGGCCCGCAGGACCGGGACGACCGTCTCCTCCCGTAGCTGGGGCCCGACCACGACCGTCAGCACACCGTTGAGGTAGAGGTCGACGACCTCCACGAGTTCGGTGCCGAACGCGGACGCCTCGGGCACGAGGGCCAGGTCCTCCGCCGCCTGCCTGAGCACCACCAGTTCGAGGCGGCCGAGGGCCCGCTGCGCGAGCAGGCGCCGGTAGGTGTGCAGGCGCTCCCCGGGGCGTTCGGCGGCGGGTTCCAGCCGTAGCCGCATGACCTCGTGGGCCTCCGTCCACGTCGCCTCGGAGTGCACGTCCGAGTACCAGGTGCCCAGGTCCTCCGACACGTGGTTCAGGTAGGGCAGAAGACCGAACATGAAGCGCGCGGCCGTGCCGTTGACGCGCATCGCCATGGACCGGAGCAGGCGGGAGGCGACCGTGTCGTAGGACACGGAGATGTCGTATGGGTCGGTCACGGAGGGCGCGGCGTCGTTGTTCTTGCGCAGTTCGAACCCCATGCACTCCCCGACGTTGACCGGTGTGCCGTCCTCCCTGCCGACGACCGTCACGGGGCCGTCGGCCGCCCAGCCGTCCAGGTGGCGGACGCGGAGCACGGACACGATGCTGAACCACTCGGCACCGGGCAGGGTGCGCCACATCGTGGTGGTGCCCTGGAGGGTCTGGTCGGGCTCGTGAGCCTCCGGGAAGAGCTCGCGCGCGTCCACCGGCTCCTGACGCACGAGGCACAGCAGGATCATGAGGTTGCTGGTGTAGTTGGCCTCGCGTTGGGTCAGCGGCAGCCGCGCGGGCCCGTAGGCACCGTAGGAGCGGTTGGGGGCGGGGAAGGGCGCCTCCTGGAACAGCTCCACGAGCAGCCGCGCGTAGTCCTCGCGGGCCTCCGGTTCCTCGGTGAACCGCCGCTCCAGGAGTTCGTCGAGGAAGTCCACGACCTTCTCCCTGCCCGCGTAGCTGGCGAAGGAGGACAGGGCGTACAGCTCGCCGTCGTCGGGGCGGGTGCTGCGGCCCCGGCGCCGCGAGGAGCGCGCGCGTGAGGCCTCCAGCTCGTCCAGGGCGACGATCACCGCCCTCGCCACCAGGTACTCGCCGAAGGTGGCGTGCAGGAACTCGAACACGCTCGCGGTGCCCTCGCCGCGCCTGGCCCGGGACTCGTGGACGAAGAAGAACCTGCCCAGCACCTGGTGGGCGGGGTCGATCCGTCCGTGCAGGTCGGTCTCGGTCGCGCGCACCGCGGCGTCGGGCATGAGCACCGCGAGGTCCCGGTCCAGCTCGTCGGCGCTCACACTCTGCTTGCGCCGGGTGAACATGGCCAGCGCGGCGATCTCCAGACGGCGCAGCTCCTCCTCGACCGCGTCGTCGAAGTCGTTCCTGCCCAGACCGGAGTGGTGCTTGTCCACCTCGCGCCTGGCGAACATCGTCAGCAGCCGTTCGTACAGCTCCCCGTGGGACAGGGCGTGCGAGGCCCGCCGCAGACCGTTGTCCCCGGCGTCGTAGATGAGCAGCATGAGCAGCAGCAGGGGCTGCTCGGCCAGTTCGCGGTAGGGCAGGAGGGAGTCGACGGTCAGCGGTTCGAGGCCCCGGGAGGCCAGGGCCCGCGCGTTCGCCTCGTTCCACACCCGGACCATCTGTCCGATCTGGGCCTCGGTGAAGGGTTCCAGCCGGACCACGGTGGTGCCCAGGGGGAAGCGCGTCCGGTCCGCCACGACCGTGCGGCTGGTGACGATGACCGCCACGGGCTGCCCCAGGGCCTCCTGCTTGTGCTGGAACTCCTCCACCCGCTCCAGGTAGTCGGAGCGGTCCACACCGGTCGCCTGGAGGAGTTCGTCGAAGCCGTCCAGGATGACGACGGGCAGCGCGCCGTCCGCCGACTCGGCGAGTTCGCGCCAGGACACGCGGGTGTGGAGCGTCTCGGCGAGTCCTTCCTCGATCTGCGCGTGGATGGGCGCGTTCGGCTGGACCGAGCGAAGCTCCACCCGGATGGGGAGGAAGTCGGCGGCGGGCAGGTGGGCCGCGAGCATCTCGGTGAACTTGGACTTGCCCGCGCCCGGGTGGCCCAGGACGACCGTGGGGGTCTCGACGGAGTCCGCATGGATCAGGTGCAGCGCGAAGAAGCGCCGGAGGTCGTCCACGAGTGCGGCCTCCTGCCACGCCTCCTCCGTGGAGGGGGAGCCGTTGGTGCCGGTCCTCAGCACACGGCCGCACGGCGGCACGTAGGCGTCCTCCAGGGCGGGCAGGACCAGCCCCGACGACGCCTCGTCCGAGCGCAGCACGGGCTGGCGCAGCACCGCCCGGTAGGAGGCGGCGAGTTCCCGCCTGCGCTGGTCCACCGGTCGGCCGGAGCCCGCCAGCTCCAGCAGTCTGCCCAGCTCCCCGAACCCGTGGGCGAGGACCTGGCGGGTGTGGTCGTGCTCGTAGAGGTGCACCCACATGCCGAACTCGGGGACCTCGGCGGCGAGCTGGCGCAGGTACTCGGTGAGCCGCCGGGCGGCGTCCTCGGGGACCTCGTCGATCAGCCGTGCCATGAGGGGGTGGTCGTGGTCCACAGCGTGTGCGACGGCCTCGGGGTGGCCCACCAGGATGTCGCTGAAGCTGCCCGTGAGGAGGTGGAAGACCTGGAGGATCTCGTAGGGGGCCACGGCCTGGGTGTGCACCTCGGTGGGGGAGGGGAGCGCCCCCAGGTCCTGGAGCGCCGAGTCGAAGTACGTGAACGGTTCGGCCTCGGTGAGCCTGAGCTCGTCCAGGGAGAAGGGCGCCTCCGCCCTGGCCAGGCACTCCTCCACGGCCTCGAAGAACGAGATGACGACCAGCACCTTGTGCGCCGCCTCGATCTTCTCCGTCCGGGACAGGCGGCTCTCACCGCTGATCTTGTCCCGGATGCCCTCGATGGCCTGGCGGCCCTTGCTCACCAGGAACCCGCGCAACCCGAAGAGGTCGGGCACTCCCACCAGCCCCAGTCCGCCGTCCGTGAGCCTCTCGGCGAGGTTCATCACCTCCGAGTCGTTCTGGCCGAGGATCTTGAGCGCGTCCGCGTAGGTGAGCCGTTTCGCCATCGGGGGTGCCTCTTCCCGCTTCGAGGGAGGTTGTGGAAACACGGTCGGACCCGGCACCGGGGGCGGTGCCGAGTCCGCAGGTCAGCATGGGTTTCGGGGGTAGGGGAGGAGCGGGCGTGCTCCCGTGGTGGGATCCGCTAGGGCAGTTCCCAGTTCACCAGGTCGGAGTTCTGCTCCTTGAGCATCTCGTTGGCGCGGCTGAACGGCTTCGAGCCGAAGAACCCGTTCCGTGCCGAGAGCGGGCTCGGGTGCGCGGACTCCACACACGGCACGCCCGGCATCAGCGGGCGCAGGTTGCGGGCGTCGCGCCCCCACAGGATCGCCACCAGCGGCTTGTCGCGCTCGGCGAGCGCCCGGATGGCCTGCTCGGTGACGGCCTCCCAGCCCTTGCCCCGGTGCGAACCGGCCTTGCCCGGCTCCACCGACAGCACCCTGTTGAGCAGCAGCACGCCCTGCTGGGTCCACGGGGTCAGGTCGCCGTTGGAGGGCATGGGCACGCCCAGGTCGTCGACCATCTCCTTGTAGATGTTGCGCAGGCTCGCGGGCAGGCGCACGTCCGGGGCGACCGAGAAGCTCAGGCCCACAGCGTTGCCCGGGGTCGGGTAGGGGTCCTGGCCCACGATGAGCACGCGCACGTCCTCGAAGGGCTGCTTGAAGGCGCGCAGGACGTTCTCGCCGGCGGGGAGGTAGGTGCGGCCCTCCGAGACCTCCTGTCGCAGGAAGTCGCCCATCGCGGCGATCTGCGGCGCGACCGGCTCCAGGGCCTCGGCCCAACCGCTGTCCATGATTTCTTTCAGGTCCTTCGGCATGGCCAGAACACTAGCGGCAGCGGGCGACATCCACGTCCGCTTCGGGCCTGCCCGGCTCCCGGCAGCCGGGTTCTTCACCCGAGGACGCGGAGCCGGGAGCCCGTTTCCTCGACGTACTTGCGCACGGAGCGCTCGGGAACCCGGTAGGAGCGGCCCACCCGGACCGCCGGGAGGACTCCGGCGTGAACCATGCGGTACACCGTCATCTTCGACACGCGCATGATCGTGGCGACATCCGCGACAGTCAGGAAGCGCATCTCCTCAGGGGGTGCCTTCGGTCCGCGCCGGAGCGGCGGGACGGGCACCCGGTCATCGAGCCCCAGGATCTGGGCGGCGAACGCGTTCACCCACGCCCGTGTGTCCGGGTCCGCCGCTCCGGACTCACGCAGAACCTCCAGAAGGGCTGTGGTGTCCAGAGGACGCCCCAGGGTGAGGACTTCCACCCCCACCGGCCGACCGTCAGCGGAGTAGTCCACGACGAACGGACCGTGGTCGAGGGTTCTCTCCACGCGAGCGTCGGCGAGAGTCAGGTAACCCGCGTCCGCTTCCTGGTCGATCGTCACTCTCCGGGGCGCTGCCATGGGAATCACGATACTTCCACCACCGTCTTGATCACAGGGTCTGGAGTCCCCCAGGTCGTGTCCTTCACCGCAACGTAGATCTTCCTGCCGTCACCGGTGTGTCCGTACAGCTTGTAGGAGTTGTTCGCGGAGTCGCGCTCCTCTGCCAGAGGGCGTTGCAGCACCGCCAGGACGTCTTCCTCGGCGATGCGCCTTCGCCGCATCCTCTCGAGAAGGTGGGTGGTCATTCGCGGAGGCATCTACTCCGTCGCCTTCACCACGACATCGACCACTCGCACGGCCTGGACTCCACCGGCACGTACCCTCACGGTCCATTCACCGGTCTCGTCGATCACCACGTGGAGAGGGCTGGCCCAGACAGCCGCATGGCTGGAAGAGGGTGCATCCGCCTTTCCACTCATGGCCAGTGCGACATCCCCGGAGGGGCGAACGACCTCCAGGAGTATCTGCTGGAGCCGTTCCGCCCCACTGGTCTCCAGGAGCGCGAGGGCCACACCGAGTTCCACTTCGCAGGGCACCCGCTCCACAGCCAGCACACGCAGTGCCGGGTCACGTATCGAAAGGACGTCTCCGTCCACTCCGATCTCCCGCCCGAGAAGGAAGACGTAGTCGAGCGGGGCGTTGATCTGTCCCATAGGGCCCGAGACTAGGCCGAGGAGGTGGGAGGGCGCAGAAGAACGGCACAATCGCACCGGAATCACGACCGGCTCCCCGCACCTGCCTTCTGGGAGGGTCCTGCCAGTGGTGCACGTCGGCGCGGATGTGCTCGGTGATCGGACTTCACCGCTGTGCGGACGGACTCGCGGACGGGGGAGTACCACGGGCGGCGCCACCGGCTTCGAGGACCGTGGACCGGTGGCGGGAACCTCCGGAGCGCCGGTCTCACGCGTCGGGGACGAGCACGACCTTCCCGACGACGGTGCGGGACTCGGCGAGGGTCATCGCGCGGGAGGCCTCCGAGAGCGGGACGCGGGCCGCCACCCTCGGCGCCAGGACCCCGTCGGCGAGCAGCCGCAGCACCTCGGTCAGGTCCTCGCGCAGGCGGGCGCGGAAGGCGTCGGCGCGGCGGCCGCGTCCGGCCCAGAAGTTGTAGAAGTGGGCGCCGCGGCCGTTGGGCAGGGCGTTCCACACCATCAGACGGCCGAAGAGCGCGAGCACGGGCAGCCGGGAGTCGCCCTCGACGTCCTTCGTCGACGCCGTGCCGTAGGAGACGAGCGTGCCGCCGCGCCGCAGCAGGCGCCACGAGCGCACCAGGTCGCCGCCCCCGACGTGGTCGAACACCGCGTCCACGCCCCCGGGCGCCAGGTCCCGGATCCTGTCGTACGCGTGCGGGTCGCGGTAGTCGACGGGGGTCGCGCCGAGCGCGCGCACGGCCTCGTGGTGGCGCGGCGCGGCCGTGCCGATCACGGTGATCCCGGCGTGCCGGGCGAGCTGGACCAGGACCGTGCCGACGCCGCCGTTGGCGCCCAGCACGACGACGGTGCCGCCCCGTCGCACGCGGGCCGTGCGGTGCAGCATCTGCCAGGCGGTGATTCCGTTGACGAGCAGCGCCTCGACCTCCGCCGGGTCCGTCCCCTCCGGCACCGCGACGAGGTCGCGCGCGTCCAGGAGCAGGTGGCTGGCCCAGGCGCCGGTCTTGGTGACGGCGGCGAAGCGGCGCCCGACCAAGGAGGCGTCCACGCCCGGACCGGCGGCCTCGACGGTGCCGACGACGTCGTAGCCCGGCACGAACGGGAACGGGGGCTGGTCGAAGTACTTGCCCCGGCGCATCTGCTGCTCGGCGAACGATACCCCGGTCGCCTCCATCCGCAGCAGGACGTGTCCCGGTCCGGGAGCGGGCAGGGCTCGGGTCCGCACCCGGAGGCCGGAGGGTTCGACCCGGCCGGGCAGCAGGACCTGGGTGGCGGTGGTGGCGGCGACGGCGTTCATGGGGCCTCCTGTCGGAACAGTCTTGCTAACGCTCGTAAACTTACATGCGTAAACTCAAGGGTGCAAGACGGGCCCGACGACTTCCAGCCGTAAGGTGACACCTTGACTTCCTCTCCTGCCTGAGGGCAGGAGAATCCGGAACCACCTACCGGTGGTTCGAGGCCAACGCCTCGTCACGGGTCGCCCCGTGGCCTTCCTGCTTCACCGCCGGTCGCCCCGTCCGGGAGGACTCCCGTTGAGGTCTCACACCAGCTCCACAGGCAACAACCGCCAGCCCGGCGGCTTCGAGATTGAGCGCCGCGTTCACATCACGGTCGTGGGCCACCCCACAACCGGGGCACGTCCACTCCCGTACACGCAACGGCAACGACGCATTGAGGTACCCGCACCCGGGGGTCGAGCACAACTTGGAAGAGAAACAGAACCGGTCCACCAGGACCAGATCGCGTCCGTACCAGGCGCACTTGTACTCCAACATGCTGCGAAGCTCACGCCAGGCCACATCGCGCGAGACCGTCACCGTAGAGGGGCGTGCTCCTTCGGGCAGGGGCCGCGACCACACGATGTCCAGGGGTTCGGCCATCTTGGCCAGGGTCAGGCGGCCGTCGCGGTAGCCGAAGGCCGACCGGGTGTACTCCGCCGAGGCCCGGGAGGTCTTCTTGGACTTGAACCGCGGGTACTTCGCGCGGCGGTCGAAGAAGTTGCGAAAGGCGGTGTGCAGGTGGCGCAGCGTCTGCTGGAGCGGGACGGAAGAGACCTCGGTGAGAAAGGACAGCTCCTGCGTCCTCTTCCAGGCGGTCAGCGCGGCGGAGGAGTCGGTGTAGGAGAGCCACCGTTGTTCGGCGTTCCAGGCGGCGGTGCGTTCGGCCAGGGCGCGGTTGTAGACCAGGCGCACGCACCCGAACGTGCGCGACAACTCAGCCGCCTGCGCATCACTCGGGTAGAAGCGGTACCGAAACGCCCGCTTCACGCTCTTCCTGGCCATGCCACACACCGTAGCGACCGCCCTGCGGTCGCGTGAGCAGAATCCAACAGAAAGTCACAGAAAGGAGAGGGCGTTTCCTCCCCGCCCTGAAGGACGGGGTAACCACGCCCAACAAACAGATGAAGGACACGAAGGAGGCCTCCGCGCCGCGCACCCGTAACCGCCGGGGCCAGGGCGGCCGCCTGCGCGAGGAGATCGTCGACGCCGCGGTGGAGATGCTCGACGAGACGGGGGACGAGCGCGCCATCACCCTGCGCTCCCTCGCCCGCCGCGTCGGGATCGCGGCGCCGTCGATCTACCCGCACTTCGCCGACCAGCCCGCCATCATGCTGGCCGTGGTCCGCCGTGCCTTCGACGAGTTGGAGGCGGCGCTGAACGCGGCGGTGGCGCGGGCGGGCGACGACCCCCGCGCACGCCTGTACGCCGCGTGCCACGCCTACCTCGGCTTCGCCCGCTCACGTCCCGAGCGCTACCGCACCATGTTCGGCGGCCTGTGGATGCCCACGCTCGGGGACTCCTCGGTGACCGAGCAGGACCTCGTCAGCCTCGGGGACGCGAGCCTGCGCTTGCTCGGCGAGGCGCTCGCCGCCTGCGCCGAGGCCGGGATCTCCACCAGTACCGACCCCGGCGCCGACGCGGTCGGATTGTGGCTGGGCCTGCACGGGCTCGCCCACCAGCGCGCCGTGACCCGGGTGTTCCCCGGACCGGAGGACATCGGCGAGCGGATGATCCCGGCGCTGGCCCGCCTCCGCCGGGACTGAGCCACCGCGCTCCGGTCCGGGGGTCCGGGGGCCGGGGCCTCGGGACAGGGGCGCGGGGGCGTGCGTCGGCTCTGGTGCGCGTCCGCTGCGGTGGGGGACGGGAGCGGACGGGGGGAGGGCGTCGGGGAGAGGAGTCCGTGCGGGGGCGGCCGGGCGGCGCGGTCTACTCGGCGCGCCATCCACCCTGGCGGGTGGACAGGTTCAGCGCGGTGGTCACCAGCGGCACGTGGCTGAACGCCTGGGGGAAGTTGCCGACCTGGCGGTTCTCGCGCGGATCCCACTCCTCGGCCAGCAGGCCCACGTCGTTGCGCAGGGACAGCAGGCGCTCGAACAGCTCTCGGGCCTCGTCCTGGCGGCCGATCGACAGCAGCGCGTTGGCCATCCAGAAGCTGCACGCCAGGAACGCGCCCTCGTTGCCGGGCAGCTGGTCGGCGGAGTCGTCCAGGTCGGTGCGGTAGCGCAGCACGAACCCGTCCACCATCAGGTCCTTGCGCACCGCCTCGATCGTGCCGACCACGCGCGGGTCGTCGTAGGGCAGGAAGCCAACCTCGGGGATCAGCAGCAGCGCCGCGTCCAGCTCCTTGCTGCCGTAGTACTGGGTGAACGTGTTGCGCTGGGGGTCGTAGCCGTACTCGCACACCTCGGCGTGGATCGTGTCGCGCAGGGCCTTCCAGCGTTCGATGGGCCCCTCCTTGCCGAACTCCTCGATGCTGCGCACCGCGCGGTCGGCCGCCACCCAGGCCATCACCTTGGAGTGCACGAAGTGCTGGCGCGGCCCGCGCACCTCCCACAGGCCCTCGTCCGGCTCGTCCCAGCACCACTCCAGGTAGTTGACCAGCGAGCGCTGGAGGCCCCACAGGTAGTCGCCGCCGCGGATGTTGTGGCGGCGGGCCAGGTGCAGCACGTCCATGACCTCGCCGTAGACGTCGAGCTGGTACTGGCCCACGGCGGCGTTGCCGATCCGGACCGGACGGGAGGCCTCGTAGCCCGGCAGCCACTCGGCCTCCCACTCGGTGAGCCTGCGCTCGCCGCGGATGCCGTACATGATCTGCATGAGCTGGGGCTCGCCCGCGATCGCCCGTACCAGCCACTCCCGCCAGGCCAGCGCCTCGTCCTTGTAGCCGGAGCGGATCATCGCCTCCAGCGTGATGGTGGCGTCGCGCAGCCAGCAGTAGCGGTAGTCCCAGTTGCGCACCCCGCCGATCTCCTCGGGCAGGGAGGTGGTGGGGGCGGCGACGATCCCGCCGGTTGGGCGGTAGGTCAGGGCCTTGAGCACGATGAGGGAGCGGATCACCGCCTCGCGGTAGGGGCCCTCGTAGGTGCACTGGTTGACCCACTTCTCCCAGAAGCGCTCGGTGCGCGAGAGCGCCTTCTCCGCGTCCAGGTGGTCGGACTCCTCCACCTGTGAGGGGTGCCAGGTCATCACGAAGGGCACCCGCTGGCCCGCGGTGACGGTGAAGGTGGCGTCGTGGGTGAAGTTGTGGCCCTGGAGGGGGATGGGGGTGCTGAGCCAGATGGCGTCGGGTCCGGCGATGGCCACCAGTTCGGCCCCGGTCCGGTGCACCCACGGCACGACGTGGCCGTAGTCGAAGCGGATGCGCATGGCCGTCTCCATGCGCACGGAGCCGCTAAGCCCCTCGACGATGCGCACGATGTGCGGGGCGCCGCCGCGCGGCGGCATGAAGTCGATGACCCGGACCGACCCGGAGGGGGTGTCCCACTCCGACTCCAGGATGAGCGTGTCGCCCCGGTAGCGGCGGCGGGTGGCGCGCGGCTCGCCCTCGGCGGGGCGCAGGGTCCAGCAGCCGTTCTGCTCGTCGCCCAGCAGCGCGGCGAAACAGGCCGAGGAGTCGAAGTCGGGAAGGCACGCCCAGTCGATGGATCCGTCGCGCCCGACCAGCGCGGCGGTCTGCATGTCGCCGATCATTGCGTAGTCCTCGATCCAGCCGGGCACGCGGCTCACCCCCATCAGGTCGTCATCGTCTCTGCGGTCGGCGCCTCGTGGGGTGCGCGGTGTCCTGTGACGGCCGCCCGCGCGCGCACCCGTGCGCGCGTCACGCCGGGGTCCCCTCTCCTGCCCGCCTTGGGGGGCGGCACCGCCGCCAGGCGCCGTTCGGGCCACGTTCCGCCTCCGCACCAGCCGCCGCTCGCCTTCCACCCGGTAATGTGCCCAGGTGAAGGCAGCCGAAAAGGCCGGTGCCCGGGAACCGTCCCGAACACGGTCCTTTCCGTTCACCGCGGTCCCATCTTCCCTTCTCCTTCGGAGGGGCGCCACCCGCAGTTGCACGTGCACCGGCAGGTGCAGCGAAGTATGTGGCGGAATGGGGGAGTTCGTTGGACCAGAAGTTATGACGTGGTGATCAAGATCCGGTGACGGGAAGGCCGAGGTCAGCCGGAATGAGCGTACTCGGCGCGTCCACAACCCCTCCGGGCCTCCGGAGCCGAGCACCCGCGGCGATACGGGGCGCCCGCCGCGCACAGGGCGCCCCGTGCGCCACGAGCGGCCGCGTCCGTACGCGCGGCGGTACCGCGCGGTACCGCCGCCCCTCCGCACGGGTCCGTTCCGGGGCGGCTCACTCCGGGGGGACGCGCCCCGGCGCACTCCCGCGTTCCGCTCCCGGTGACCGGCGGGGACCGGGCCGCCCGGCGACCGGATCGGGCACGTGCATCAGGGGCAGGAAGACCTGGGCCAGCGGCCCGATCGCCACCGCGAACACCAGCGTGCCCACCCCCACGGTTCCGCCCAGGAGGAAGCCGGTGACCACGACGGCCACCTCGATCACGGTCCTGGCCAGGCGCACCGACCACCCCCGGGCCGCCAGGCCGGTCATCAGCCCGTCCCGGGGGCCCGGGCCCAGCCGGGCGCCGATGTAGCAGCCTGTCGCGACCGCGCACACCACCACCCCGAGCCCCAGCAGCAGCACCCGCACCAGCAGCGAATCCGCATCGGGCAGCAGCCACAGGAACAGGTCCACCGTCATGCCCACGACCACCACGTTGCTCAGCGTGCCCAGACCCGGCTTCTGGCGGAGCGGAATCCACAGCAGCATCAGCATCGCGCCCACCAGCACGCTCCACGTGCCGATGGACAGCCCCGTCTGGCGGGACAGCCCCTGGTGCAGCACGTCCCAGGGCATCGCGCCCAGCCCCGCGTGCACCAGCAGCGCGCCGCTCAGCCCGTAGAGGACCAGGCCCGCGTACAGCTGCGCCAGGCGGCGCCGCCGGGGCCGGGGCAGGGCGGGGGTGACCAGCACCCGGCCCAGCAGGGCGGCGGCCGCGTCACGGGCGGGACGGCGCTGTGCGGTCACGGAGACACCTGTCTTTCCTGGGATCATCGGACGGGAACCCGCGCGGAGGCACGGGCACGCCGTCCCGGCGCGGCACGGCCGGTGGCGGCGGCCCGGGACGGGGGCGTACGCGGCGCCCGGCCGGACTGTTCGCCGTCCCCCGTGGCTCCCGCGCCGGGCCCGGGTCCAGTGAGGGGGCCACCTGGGTATCGTGGCTGATGTGGCACCTGGAGTGAAGAGCCAATCCAG
This sequence comes from Nocardiopsis akebiae, assembly GCF_018316795.1. Lineage (NCBI taxonomy): Bacteria > Bacillati > Actinomycetota > Actinomycetes > Streptosporangiales > Nocardiopsidaceae > Nocardiopsis > Nocardiopsis akebiae. The sequence continues at coordinate 4,376,171 of NZ_CP074132.1, read as the reverse complement.
GTAACTGGCTTTTTCAACGCGGCGGCAGGGGACGGCATGGCGAGACAGGGCGCTCACCGCGCGGCGGAGCGTTCCGGGGGCGGCACCCGGCGGATCAACGGGCGTCTGCTGGCGCGCCTCATCGGCGAGGCGCCCGTGGAGCGCCCCTTCTACCTGGCCATCGCCCGCGCCGTCAGCGGACTGGTCCTGGACGGCCGCGTGCCCACCAACACCCGCCTCCCGGCCGAACGCGACCTCGCCGCCGCCCTCGGGGTCAGCCGCAACACCGTCACCGCCGCCTACGCCTGGCTGCGCGACAACCGCTTCCTGGAGAGCAGGCAGGGCGCGGGCAGCTGGACCGTCCTGCCCGACTCCGCGACCAGCGAGCCCTCGCCCTTCGTCCCCACCGCCGAGCACATCGACCTGGGGGTGGCCGCGCCCCCGGCGGTGGAGGGGCTGCGCGCCGCCGCGTTCCGGGCCGCCGAACAGCTCGCCGCGCACGTGGGAGGGCTCGGCTACTACCCCTACGGGCTGCCCGAGCTGCGGCACGCCATCGCCCGGCGCTACGTCGAGCGCGGGCTGCCCACCACCCCGGAGCAGATCTTCGTCACCAACGGCGCCCAGCAGGGCACCGCGCTGGCCGTGGACATGCTCGTGCAGTCCGGCGACGAGGTCCTGGTGGAGTCGCCCACCTACCCGCACGCGCTGGACGCCATCCGGCGGGCCGGGGCGCGGGTGCGCACGGTCGGGGTGACCCCGCAGGGCTGGGACATGGAGTACCTGGTCGACGCGTTCCGCCAGTGGAAACCCCGGCTGGCCTACCTGATCCCCGACTTCCACAACCCCACCGGCGCGCTGATGGACGACGATGAGCGCCGGGTCCTGGTGCGCGAGGCGCGCCGGGCGGGAACCCACCTGATCGTCGACGAGACCGTCGCCGAACTGGCCATCGACTCCGGCGACCTGCCCGCGCCGGTGGCCGCCCACGACACCGACGGCCGGGTGCTGACGGTGGGATCGGTGGCCAAGCTGCTGTGGGGCGGCCTGCGGGTGGGGTGGGTGCGCACCACGCCGCCGATGGCGGCCCGGCTCATGGCCACCCGACAGCGCTTCGACCTGGCCGGGGCGGTGCTGGACCAGCTCACCGCCACCCACCTGCTCGCCGACGTGCTGCGCATCCGGGCCGAGCGCAGCCGCCAGCTGCGCCGCAACCGCGACGCGCTGCTGCACGCGCTGCGCGAGCGCCTCCCCGACTGGCGGCCCAGCGTCCCCGGGGGCGGGATGGTGCTGTGGGCGACCCTGCCCCACCCCGTGGCCAGCGCGCTGGCCACGGCCGCGACCCGGCACGGGGTCCACCCGGCCGCCGGGCCGGTGTTCGGCGCCGACGGAACCCTGGAGCGCTACCTGCGCCTGGCCTACACCCAGCCGCCGGACGTGCTCGTGGACGCCGTGGAGCGCCTGGCCGCCGCCTACACCGAGACCCTGGTCCACCCGGCGCAGCCCCGGGGGCAGCTTTACGTGTGAGGGCACGCCGAGGTGAGGGGAGGGAACGAGGTCCCCTTGCCAACAGCTCACCACGTCCGGACGCCCCGGCACCACCCCGGATCCGCGCCTGTGGAGAAGTCGGCGCCGGGCCGGCGTCCGCTCCGGCACGCCCCTCAGGCGTCGCCCGCGGGCACGGCGAAGCGCTGGGCGAAGCGGACCACCTCGCCCAGCACCTCGTCCCGGTTGGTCTCGTTGAACACCTCGTGCCGGGCACCGGGGAAGACCCGCGCGGTGAAGTCCTCGCCCATGATCGCCGTCACGCCCACCCGCGTGCCCTCCAGCGGTACCAGCCGGTCGTCGGAGCCGTGCACCCACAGCAGTGGCAGCGGCCCCACGCTCCCGGCGGCCAGACCCCGCTCGATCTCGGTGAGCATGGCGTTCACCGTGGCGCGCTTGAAGGGTCCGTGCCAGACCAGTTCGTCGGCCACGTACGCCTCGCCCACGGCCGGGTCCCGCGAGAGAGTGGACGGGTCGATGGGGGCGTCGGGGATCTCCTCGGCGGCGGCGATCCGCTCCAGGGCCTCCCACCGGCCCAGCACCGGTCCGGACAGCACCAGCGCGCTCAGCCGCTCGGGGTGGGTCTGGGCGTAGCGGGAGGCGATGAGCCCGCCCATGGAGTGGCCGATGAGCACGAGCGGCAGCGTCCGGTAGGCGGTGCGCGCCTGGGTGATGAGCCGGTGCACGTCCTCGACCACGCCCGCGTAGTCCTCGATCAGGACCCGCTCACCGGAGGAGCCGCCGTGCCCGCGGTGGTCGGCGCCGTAGACCACCGCGCCCGCCCGGACCAGGTCCTCGGCCACCGCGTGGTACCTGCCCAGGTGTTCGCCGTAGCCGTGCACCAGCACCGCGAGCCAGGTCGGCTCGCCCTCGGCCGGGGCCCACGCCCGCGCCGCCAGCTTCCCCGAACCGTCCGGTCCGCCCGCCAGGGCCCACTCGCGTGTGCTGATCACCGTGTCCCGCCTCCTCGCCCGATCCTTCGTCTGCGACGATCGAAGCCGTGTACGACCGTCGGATGGTCACCCTACGGCGGGCCGGGGCCGGTGCGCAGCAGGGCGGAGCGGTCCGCGCGGTCCGCGGCCCCGGGGGGAGTGTGGGATCAGCCGATACGCCGACCGGTTTCTCGTGTCAGCCCACGAAAAACGGCATATGGCACGATAAGGACTGCCCGCCGCTTAAAGGGATCTTCTACGCTTATCTATGGGTACCCCTCGGGCCGGGTACACCTCCGTACACGGACCGCCCGACAACCCGGACTGGAGAGGGTGACGCCCGTGCTGGCCGACTCCTACGGACGAGTGGCGACCGACCTGCGGGTCTCGCTCACCGACCGCTGCAACCTCAGGTGCACCTACTGCATGCCACCGGAGGGGTTGGAGTGGTTGCCCAAGCCGGAACTGCTCACCGACGACGAACTCCTGCGCCTCATCCGCATCGGTGTCACCCGCCTCGGCATCACCGAGGTGCGCTTCACCGGCGGAGAACCCCTGCTCCGCCGAGGCCTGCCCGGCCTCGTCGCCGGGACCACCGCGCTGGAGCCCCGCCCCCAGACCGCCCTGACCACCAACGGCATCGGGCTGGCCCGCATGGCCCCCGCCCTCGCCGAGGCCGGACTCGACCGGGTCAACGTCTCCCTCGACACCCTGCGCCCCGACGTGTTCGAGACCCTCGCCCGCCGCCGCAGGCTCGACGACGTCCTCGACGGCCTGGCGGGCGCCGCCCGGGCCGGGCTCACCCCCGTCAAGGTCAACGCCGTGCTCATGCGCGGCGTCAACGACGACGACGCCCCCGACCTGCTGCGCTTCTGCGTCGAGCACGGCTACGAGCTGCGGTTCATCGAGCAGATGCCGCTGGACGCCCAGCACGGCTGGCGGCGCGACACCATGATCACAGCCGAGGAGATCCTCGCCACCCTCGAAACCGGGTTCACCCTCGACCCGGCCGACGCCGACACTCGCGGCAGCGCCCCGGCCGAGCTCTTCCACGTTCGCGGAGCCCGCTTCCCCAACGGGGAGCAGGCCACCGTCGGCGTCATCGGATCGGTCACCCGGCCCTTCTGCGGCGCCTGCGACCGCGTCCGCCTCACCGCGGACGGACAGGTGCGCAACTGCCTTTTCGCCCGCGAGGAGTCCGACTTGCGCTCCCTGCTGCGGGGCGGCGCCACCGACGACGAGATCGCCCGGAGCTGGACCGCCGCGGTGTCCGCCAAACTGCCCGGACACGGCATCAACGACCCCAGCTTCCTCCAGCCGTCCCGGCCGATGTCGGCCATCGGCGGCTGAGCCCCGGCCGCGGCAGGCCACCGGTGCGCCCTGATCCCGCGCACGCCCCGGCCGAAAACCCGTTGCCTCCCCCGGGCGGCTCTGGCTTGATGTTCCGGGGGCGCGACCGCGTACGCGCCCCGTACGAACGACCCCACAGGCCGTGCCGGGAAAGCGAGGTGGCCTGAACATGCCCTACACCGAGGTTTCCGGCGAACGCGTACCCATCCGCATGTGGGCCGCGCCCGACGGGGTCGAGGCCGCGGCCATGGAGCAGCTGCGCAACGTCACCCGCATGCCGTGGGTGCACGGACTGGCCGTCATGCCCGACGTGCACTACGGCAAGGGCGCCACCGTCGGATCGGTCATCGCCATGCGCGACGCGGTCAGCCCCGCCGCCGTCGGCGTGGACATCGGCTGCGGCATGACCGCCGTGCGCACCGGCCTGACCGCCGAGCGCCTGCCCGACGACCTCCGGCGGCTGCGCTCCGCCCTGGAGTCCGTGATCCCGGTCGGCCACCACGCCCACGACGAACCGGTCGACCCCGCCGCCGTCCCCACCCTGCGCGAGGCCGACTGGTCCGGCTTCTGGGCGGGGTTCGACGCCCTGGCCGACGCCGTGCGCCCCCGCCGCGAGCGCGCCCTTCGCCAGATGGGCACCCTCGGCGGCGGCAACCACTTCCTGGAGGTGTGCCTGGACGACGGCGGCGCCGTGTGGCTGGTGCTGCACTCCGGGTCGCGCAACATCGGCAAGGAACTGGCCTCCCACCACATCGAGCGGGCCCGGGAGCTGCCGCACAACCAGGACCTGCCAGACCGCGACCTGGCGGTGTTCGTCACCGGCACGCCCGAGATGGACGCCTACCGCCGGGACCTGTTCTGGGCCCAGGAGTACGCGCGGCGCAACCGCGACGTCATGATGGGCCTGGCCTGCCGCACCCTGGCCGAGCAGGTTCCGGGCGCCCGCTTCGAGCAGTGGATCTCCTGCCACCACAACTACGTGGCCGAGGAGACCTACGACGGGGTGGACGTGCTCGTCACCCGCAAGGGCGCCATCCGCGCCGGTGCGGGTGACCTCGGGATCATCCCGGGTTCCATGGCGACGGGCACCTACATCGTGCGCGGACTGGGCAACCCGGCCTCGTTCAACTCCGCCTCGCACGGCGCCGGGCGTCGGATGAGCCGCAACAAGGCCCGCAGGACCTTCACCGAGGCCGACCTGGTCGAGCAGACCAGGGGAGTGGAGTGCCGCAAGGACCGGGGCGTCGTGGACGAGATCCCCGCCGCCTACAAGGACCTGGAGTCGGTGATCGAGGCCCAGACCGACCTGGTCGAGGTGGTCGCCCGCCTGCGCCAAGTGGTGTGCGTCAAGGGCTGAGGCGGTACGCGGGACCGGCCCCCGAAGCGCCCGCTCCCGGGGCTCCGTCCGCGCGGACCGGGCCCCGGGAGCGGCGTACCCTTCCCTGCATGGGACACCGACACCCGAGCAAACTCAAGAACTCCGAGGTGAGCCACGCCCGCGCCCGCTGGCTGCTGCGGGCCGAACTGGACGGCTGCGACGAGTGCCGCCGGGAGGGGGACCGAGAGGCCTTGGCCGACCTCGCCACCGGCGGCGTGTTCGACTCGCTCCTCACCGGGTTCGTGCTGTCCCGCACCCAGCACTGGTACTCCCCGAGCAGGCCGGTCACGTACCCGGCCACGGTGTACCGCATCGCCCCCGTCGACGAGCGCGACTTCTGGCGCCAGCCCACCCAGCACTGCATGCGGGTGTGCACCGTGCAGGGCTCGGAGGGCACCAGCGTGGACACCGTCCCCGCGCTCAAGGAACTGCGGTTGATGTCGATGGACCACCGCCGGACCGTCCTGGACGACGTGATGGACGGGCTCGCCGAGACGGAGGGGTGAGCGCGCCGCCGCCGTGGGCCATGCTGGGACCATGAACGAGACCCTGGACGCCGTCGTCCTCGCCGGGGGCGCGGCCCGCCGCATGGGCGGCGCCGACAAGCCCGGCCTGTCCGTGGCCGGACGCACCCTGCTGGAGCGGGTCACCGACGCCGTCCGCGCCCACAACGCCGGGGCGGGGGACGGCGGACGGGTGATCGTGGTCGGCCCGCCCCGCGAGAGCCCGCGCGCGCTCTACGTCCGCGAGGACCCGCCCGGCTCCGGCCCCGTCCCCGCGCTGCGCGCCGGTCTGCCGCACGTGCGCACCCCCCGGTTCGCGCTGCTGGCCGCTGACCTGCCCCACCTGGACCCCGGACACCTGGCCGCCCTGCTCGCCGCCGCCGACCAGGACGCCGACGGCGCGGGCGCGGTGTTCGCGGACTCGGCCGGACGCGAGCAGTGGCTCACCGGCGTGTGGCGCACCGGGGCCGTGCGCGCCGCCCTGGCCGACTACCAAGGGCGCTCCCTGTACGGGCTGCTCGGTCCCCTCGCGCCCCGCGCGGTGGCCCTGGCCGACGACCTGGCCGTGGCCGACTGCGACACCCCCGACGACCTCGACCGAGCCCGCCGGATCCTGGAGCCGCCGACCGGTTGAGCGCCGCCCGGGGTTGCGCGGGCGGCCGGCGCAGCGCGGGTCCTTCCGGGCGGGGCGGGCGCGGTCTCCGGCCGTGCCGCCCGGAAGGCGACCCGCCGCGGAGGCCTACGCCGGGCCCGGTCCCCGCAGACCCGGACGACGGGTCCCGGGGCCGGTCAGCCCTCGAACTCGTCCATGGGGACGGTCTCGCGCAGGAACCCCCGCATGTCCAGGAAGGAGGACAGGTACTCGCGGTGCTCGTCGCAGGCCGTCCACACCTTGCGCCGGTCGGGGGTGTGCAGCTTGGGGTTGTTCCACACCAGCGCCCACGTCGCCTCGGCGCGGCACCCGCGCCGTGAGCACTGCGTCTCCGCCGGTTTACCCAATGCTGACCCCCAAGCCGGGAAACTGCCTCCGTGGTCAAGCCACGGGCACGTTCGGGTCTTCGCCTCCGGCCGCCGGCTAGGGCGGCCCGGGGCCGGACACAAGGCGACGCCGGGTGGTTACGGGGGCAAACCACCCGGCGTCGCAGGCGGTGCTCCAACGGGGGCTCGGAACACCGCTCCCGCGCTCCGACGGGGGACCGAAGCGCTAGGACCCAATGTACACCGATGCCCCCCGGTGTACGTCAAGAGTCAGTTACGACGTTGTCTCGGGAGAGTCCCGCCAATAAGAGGTCTTAAGTCCAATTTCGTCAATTACCTGGCATTTCGTTCATATCACCTGCTATGCGGGGTGCGATCGCGGGTCAAGCCGGTCCCAGCGGCGTCCCCCGGAAGCCCCCGCCAACGGCAAAGCGCCCGGCCCCTCCGCGCCGGCGCGAGGCGGGTGCGCCGGGAGGGCTCCGTGTGGTTCCGGGGGATTGGGGGGAGGCAGGAGGCGGGGGGTCGCGCTCCGCGCGGCCGAGAACCGACCACGCAGGGGGTCCCACATGTCCCACAACACCTACCGCGTCACGGAGATCGTCGGAACCTCGCCGCAGGGGATCGACCAGGCCATCCGCAACGGCATCGACCGCGCCTCGGCCACGCTGCGCGGCCTTGACTGGTTCGAGGTCACCGAGATACGCGGCCACATCGAGGAGGGCGACGTCGCCCACTTCCAGGTCGGCCTCAAGGTGGGCTTCCGCCTGGAGGAGTGAGGACGGGCGGTCGCGGTCACGGCCCGTGTCCGCCGTGACCGCGGCCGCCTCACCCCCGTGCCGACAGCGGCTTGCCCGGCCGCCCTCCGCCGCGCCCGCGACGGCTCCGGGGCCGCCTCACCCGCCATCGGGGGCCTCCCGCCCGCGCTGCACGTCCACGTGCACGTGGTCCAGGTGGCGCAGGATCTCGTTGTCGGGATCGGCCTCGTAGTCGCGCCACCCCAGCGACGGGAAGCTCGTGCTCCAGATCCGGTCGTCGAAGATGATCACGTCGATCTCGTAGTCGGGCGCGTGCGCGATCAGCCAGTGCGCCATCACCCAGCCCGCGCGGCGGTTGTCCTCGTTGACCGGCCGGTAGAAGACGTCGATCGCGCGCCCGTCGTAGTGCGCCGAGTCGTCGCCGTGGCCGGTGTCGAAGCCGCCCGGCTCGTAGCCGCCCAGGCTCAGGTCGGAGAAGTGCGCCTCCATGCCCTCCAGCAGGCGCTGGGCACGCGGCCTCAGGCCCGAGGGCTCCAGCCCCTCCTGCGCCTCAAGGTCCGGGTTCTTGGTGGAACGGCAGGTCAGAGACGGGCCGGCGTCCTCCTCCGGGCCCCGCTCCAGCAGCGTCGTCACCGTCTCGGGGATGTCGCTGGTGTCGGGCGCCCCGATCGGGGCGCTGTCGCCCTGCACGGCGACGGCGGCCGCGGTGGTCGCCCGCCGGGCCTGGTCCCGGTCCAGGCGCACGTCCACCTCGCCCGTCCACACCGAGCACTCCGGCCCCCAGGGCGTCGAGGCGGGGAACAGGTCGGTGTTGCGCGCCACCCAGCGCGCGCTCACGACGGCGACGACGGCCAGCACCAACAGAACGGCCACGGCCATGAGCACGCCGGTCCACCGGCGCTCGGGCCGCGAGCTGCTGTGTGTCATGCCCCGCTCCTCCGTGTTCGTGCCGGGCGGTGCCGTCACCGCCGACGCGTTTTCAGAGAGACAACTCCCGGGAGGACCCCCGGGTTTCCGGCGGCGCGGACATTTTTTCCCCCTGCCGGGGCGGCGCTACCGTCCCCGGAGGCCGTCCTCGCGGGTCACCGGACCGACCACAGGACGAACAGCCCGCCCAGGACCAGGGTCAGCGCCCAGATCCGGTCCATGGTCACGCCGCGCCAGCGCAGCGCGTGCACTCCCAGGAAGTCGTGCGCGAGCAGCGCCGCCACCCCCGCCGCGCCCAGCATCGCCAGCGTGTGCACGCCGGTCGCGGCCAGACCGACCAGCGTCGCGTCCCAGAGGGTCCAGGCCCCCTCGGCCACGGACCCGCCCGCCGCCTCCGCGCCAGCGCCTCCGGCCGCCTCCGCCGCCGGGCCCTCCGCTCCGCCGTCCGGGGCCGCGTCCTCCGCCGCGGCCTCCCCCGTCCCGGCGCCGTGTCCGCCGTGCCCGCCGGAGTGCGTGTGCGCGAGCTGTCCCGCCAGCACCGGCATCAGCATCAGCCCGGCGCCGTGCGCCGACGACATCAGGAACGACCACGCCGACAGCTGCCACAGCGGCAGCCGCACCTCGCGCCACTGGAAGTGCCGGTGCGACAGCAGCATCACCAGCCCCACCAGAACGATCAGCGTGCCGCCCGCCACCGGGAAGAGCACCGAAGCGGTGACCGATCCGGTGGCGGTGACGGCCACGGCCGCCACCGCCACGCTCGCGGCGTGCCCGGCGGCGATGGCGGGCAGTGACCGCAGCACTTCCGCGCGACCGCCCTCCTGGAGGCCGCGGCTCACGGCCAGCAGCCAGCCCATGCCCGGGTGCAGGCCGTGGAAGGCGCCCAACGCGGCGAGGGTCCAGATCTGCGCGGGGGTCACCGCGTCAGGGTCACACGGCGGTGAGCGGCCCGCAACGGTCCGCGTTCTTCTGACCGACACCGGTCACGCGCGGTTGCGCGCGGCCCCCGCGGGGGAGCGGGGGCCGCGCAACGGGTTCAGCGCCCGCTCAGGGGCACAGGGCCTCCAGGCTGCTGGGCTCCTCGCCCACCTGACGGCCCGGCTCCTCGGGCTCCTCCTCGTCGAGGCCCGTGTACTCCTGCCACTCGGTCGGCCCGTCGTCCTCCGCCGGCCCGGCCGACTCCTCCTCGGAGGGGGCCCCGGATGGCTCGGCGGCCACGTCGTCGCCCCCGGGCCCAGCACCGGTGATCGCCTCGGCGACCAGGGTCTTGACCTGCTCCCAGTCCGGGTTGGCCGTGTTGACCTGGGGCGGGGACAGCTGGAACGTGCTCATGCTCCCGGTGTCGGTGACGCTGTCGGCCAGCTCGACGAACGCGGGCACCTTGGCCTGCGGGATGTCCGTGCTCAAGGTGCGCTCGGTGGCGCCCGCGAGCCTGCGGTAGCTCGTCAGGACGGTCATCGGGGCGACCTGCTCGGCCACGTACTTGATCAGGCAGCCCTGGCGGCCCATCCGGCCGTAGTCGTCGCTGTTGGTCCGCGAGCGGCCGTACCAGAGCGCGTCGTGGCCGTCGAGGCGGCGCAGGCCCGGCTCCAGCACCCCGCCGTGCACGCCGTAGGGGATCGGCTCCTCGATGAGGACCTCCACGCCGCCGATCGCGTCGATCAGGTCGCGGAAGCCCATCATGTCGACCATCGCGTAGTAGCCGATCTCCAGGTCGAGGTTGTACCCGATGACCTTCTTGAGGGTGTCGGCGGAGGGGTCGGCCGCGTCCGGGTTGAGCGCGAGCTCCTCGGGTTCCTCGGCCACCGTCTGGTACACGTCGTTGAGCAGCAGGTCGAAGCCGTAGGGCTCGGGGTAGCGCTCGGCCAGGGCGCTGTCCTCGGGGAAGTGCACGTTCTCCAGGTTGCGCGGCAGTCCCACCAGCACGGTGTCGCCGGTCGCGGTGTCCATGCTGGCCACCATCATGCTGTCGGTGCGCACCCCGTAGCGGTTGTCCGCCGAGTCCGAGCCGATCAGCAGCACGCTGACCCGCTCCTGGCCGTTCCACGGGTCGGCCTCGTCGTGTGGGGGCAGAAGGGGGTCCTCATCGGCGTGGAAGACGCTGTTCAGCGTCTGGTAGGCCGTGTAGCCGCCGTGCAGGGCCAGCGCCGAGGGCGCCGCGACGGTCAGGCACAGCAGCAGCACCACGGCCGCGCCGAGAACCCGCGAGTTCCGGGGCGCCCCCACGGGCCGGGTGATCACCCACGAGTGCACGATCACAGCCAGCCACAGCACCGCCGCGACGAACACCACGCCCATGGCTCCCAGCAGCCACTGGTCCTGGAGCGCCATCGTGGCCAGCCGCGCCATGGTGTTCGCCTCGTCGGCGCCCAGCCGCCACGCCCACACGGCCAGCCCCAGGATCCCGGCCAGGTAGACCCCCAGGATCACCGCGCCCGCGACCCTTCGGCGCATCCGCAGGTGGGCCAGCCCGGGGAGGGGAACCGACGCCGCGGTCCACAGCAGCGCCCGGCCCGTAGCCGGGCGCGCGGGCGCCTCGTCCCGCTGATCGTCCTCCGCTGTCACCGGTGGTTCCTCTCCAGCCGCGGGGCGGGACCGCCCCGTTGTCTTCGCCGTGCCCGCCGCGGTCGCCGTGCGGTGCCACGCCGCGGGCACGGACTCGTGTCCGAAACCTCTGATATGTACACGCCGGAGAAGGGTCATCCGATTCCCCTACGGGCCTACCCGTGCTTTTCGGACGTACCGTGCGGGCCGTCCTCCTCCGGGCGTGGAGAGCCCGCGGGGTGCGTGTGCGGGCCCGACAGTTCTCAGTGTGGCGCTTTGCGAGGGTTTGTGTGCACCGCTACTCAGTCATGAGGGATGTTCTATACAAGTCTGTTATGTGTCTCGCACGCGGCGGATGGGGCGTTGGCCGACCCCTCCCACGCCGCCAAAGGGGGAGATCAACCGATTTCTTTGGCGATCAGTAGTGCGAGCACGCCGCAGCTGCGATGATCTGGCCGCAGGAGGGGGCGTCGTCCGGGGGAAGGGCGGCGTCATGGGAACGAAAGGCAAGCCATCGTGCTCGATGCGGTTGACACCGCGCTCATGCGCGCGCTGCAAGGGGACGGCCGAGCGACGTTCCAGGCACTGGCCGACGGAGTCGGTCTGTCGAGGACCGCGGTACGCGCCAGAGTGCGCCAGCTCGTGCAGTCCGGGGCGATCAGGATCGTCGGGGTGCTGCACGCCGGGGTCGTGGGAATGGAGGTCCTCAGCCACGTGTCGTTCCGCGTCAGCGGCCCCGTGGGACCGATGCTGGACGCGCTGGGGGAGAGGGAGGCGGTGACCTTCGCCGCGCACTCGGCCGGGCGTTTCCCGGCCGTGGCGCAGGTGCGGGTGGCCGACGACGCGGCCCTGACCAAGGAGCTCTCGGAGCTGCGCGCGCTGCCCGGTGTGGAGGGCGCGGAGGTCTTCCGCGCCAACTCGGTGTTCAAGGACGCCCACAGCAGCGTCCGGGAGCTGCGCGACGTCGAACTGGACGCCTTGGACTGGCGCCTGGTGCGGCAGCTGCTCAGGGACGGCAGGTCCTCCTACGCGGACCTGGCGCGCCAGGTGGGGCTGTCGCAGGCCGCGGCCCGTTCGCGTGTGGTGCGGCTGCTCGACTCCGGCGTGGTGCACGTGACCGCGCTGGTCGAGCCCACGGCGGTGGGGGCCAACGAGCGGCTGGGCTTCGGCCTGCGCTGCCGGGGCGACGCCGAACTGCTGGGGGCCGCGCTGGCGAACATGCCCAGGATCTCCTTCCTGGCCAGCGGTTTCGGGCGCTACGACGTCATCGGCACCCTCACCGCGCCCGACCGCTGCCAGCTGGTGGAGGCCCTGGAGTGGGTGCGCGCCACCCCGGGGGTCGGCTACGTGGAGTCCTGGGACCACCTGTCGGTGCGCAAGGAGCGCAAGGGGGGCGACCGTCCCCTGGAGTGGGTCGCGCCCTAGGCAGTGTTCTCGGACCTCCGCTCCGCTCCGGCCCACCCGTCGCCCGCCGTCGCCCGTCGGGGGCGCTGCGCGTCGGGACGGGCTGCCGTCCTCAACGGACGTCTGCGGAGCGGTGCCTTCCTTGTTCGGGCGCCCGGAGAACGGGAACCTTCGGCACCGGAGCCCCGTGGGCGCCCGAACCGGACCCCCACAAGCTGAGACCGGTTCGGAAAACAGACCCCTGGGGGCCGGCGGCCCCGGCGGCGGGCACGCTGGGTAGGCGCGGGCGGCCTCTTCTGTCCGTATCTGTAACCAGCGGTAGCATTTTTACGTGTTTCCGGCGCGCATGGCTTGCGTCACGCTTAAGTTACCGGTGAGTATGGGAAGGGGTCGGTCCGTACCGGCCGCACCGGGCGCGGGTGTAGTGGGAGGCTGACGTGGCACTGGCGGATACGTTGACGGCTGTGGGCACGGTGGCGCTCGCGCGCTGCGGCGGCCGGCCGTTCGGGACGCACCTGTTCTCCGTCTGGCCGGGAGCCGCCTTCGCGGCGACCGCCTTCCCGGTCCGCTGCACGCCCGGGGACAACCTCGCCATCCACGTCGCCGTGGCCCAGGCCCCGCCCGGCTCCGCCCTGGTGGTGGACGTGGCGGGGGAGGCCGAGTACGGCTACGTGGACGAGATCCTCGCCGTCGCCGCCAGCACCCGCGGGGTCGCGGGCATCGTCCTGGACGGCTGCGTCCGCGACATCGCGGCCATCGCCCGGTGCGCGCTTCCGGTCTTCGGGGCCGGGGTCGCGGTCCGCCAGGCCGCGCACGAGGCGGGCGGCTCGGTGGGCCGCCAGATCAGCATGACGCCGGGCGGCCCCGCGCCCCTGCCGGTGCGCCGGGGCGACTGGATCGTCGCCGACGACGACGGCGTGGTGTGCCTGCCCCGGGGGCAGGTCGGCTCCATCATCGCCGCGACCGTGGACAGCGTCTCGCGCGAACGCGAGATCATCGACGCCGTCTACGCGGGTGAGAGCACCCTGGACCTGCTCGGCCTGGACCCCTCGCGTGTCGCGGGCTGGGAGGACCGCTCCGAGCACCGCTCGCGGCGCTCCGGGCGCCCGCGGGCCCTGGGCGCCCTGCGCGACACCGCCGCGCGCGGCGCCGAGGGCCATCCTGCGGCCCGTTCGCGGGTCTGGCCGCGCTCGGCCGTGGGCGACCCCCGGGAGTGAGCCGTGGGCCCTCTCGGCGGCGGCCGGGGCGGTTCCGGAAGGCGTCGCCCGGACCGGGGCGCCCCGGTCCGGGCGACGCACCCGCCGGGTCCGCGCGGGCCCCTCGGCGGCGGAACGGGCCCGGTGCGCGCGCACCGGCCCGGAAGCGTGTGGGAACGCTCCCAGGCCTTCAAGGAGCCGCCCGGCCGGACCGGGTCCGACGCGGGCCGCTCAGTCCTCGGTGAACGAGAGCAGCTCGTCGATGTAGCAGGTGGCCTCCCGCGCGGCCCCGGCCGCGTCGGCGTCGCGGATCGCCTCGGTCAGCTTGGAGTGGTCCACGCCGTCGGTGGCCGAGGAGGGCCGGTCGGTCGCCTCGGCGCCCTGCTCGTAGGCCGTGTGGGCGATGCTCGCGTACACCACCTGCGCGATGTCGTCGTACAGGTCGATGAGCAGGGTGTTGTGGGTGGCGTTGACCACCGCGCGGTGGAACGTGAAGTCCGCCTCCACGAACGCGCCCATGTCGCGCTCGCGCCAGGCGGCCTCGCGCAGCGCCATGGCGCGGTCGATGTCGGCCATGTCCTCGTCGCTGTGGCGCAGCGCGGCCAGCCGGGCCGCCTCCACCTCCAGTGCGCGGCGCACCTCCAGGTTCTCCCGCAGGCGCGAGCGCTCCAGACGGCGCCGCAGGGCGCCGCCGAGTTCGCTGGAGGCCCGCACGAAGGTGCCCGCCCCCTGGCGGATCTCCAGCAGCCCGGCGTGGGCCAGGGCGCGCACCGCCTCGCGGACGGTGTTGCGGCCCACCTCGAGCTGGTCGGAGAGTTCCGACTCGGTGGGGATGCGGTCGCCCACACCCCACTCGCCCGAGTCGATCTGTGCTCGTAACTGACTGATGACCTGGTCGACGAGACCGGTCCGGCGTGTCGAGGCGAGGGGCACGCGTATACCTCCTAGGGGCGGGTCGCCGGATGACTGGGCCAGCGCACAGGTACGGAACGGTTAAGGCCGGAGCTTAGACCAGTTACCGACGGGAATTGGCTTTGAACGGTAATGCGTTATCCTCATGAAGTACATCGGGTCATCCTATGAATTTCTGCGAGTCGCCTCCATGAGCGCCGGACCAGCCCCCCGCACACCCGTGACGAGCGGCCCCGCCGCAGGCCGGACCGCCCCGAGCCGTCCCCCGCGCGCGGCACTGCTGCTGCTCGCCGCCGGGATCGCCCTGGCGGCCCTGAACCTGCGCACCGCCATCACCAGCGTCGGCCCCGTGCTCGACGAGGTGACCGCCGGGCTGGGCATGACCGCCGTCGGCGCGGGGATCCTCACCACCCTGCCCGTGCTGTGCTTCGCGCTCTTCGGCGGTCTGACCCCCGTCCTGGGGCGCCGCCTGGGAGAACACCACCTGCTGGTCTACGCGCTCGTCGCCCTCACCGTCGGCCTCGCCGCACGCGCCGCGGCTCCCGAGCCGTGGATGTTCCTGGCCCTGAGCGTGGTGGCACTGTCCGGCGGCGCGGTCGGCAACGTCATCCTGCCCGCCCTGGTCAAGGAGCACTTCCCCGACCGCGTGGGCCTCATGACCACCGTGTACACCACCGGCCTGGCGCTGGGCACCACCATCGCCGCCGCGGCCACCGTGCCCCTGGAGCAGTCCACCGGCGAGTGGCGCGCGGCGCTGGGCGCCTACGCGCTCTTCGGCGTCGCGGCCGCCGTCCCCTGGCTGCTGGTGCTGCGCCACGAGCCCGCTCGCGGCGACGCCTCCCAGGCCCTGGGCTTCGGCCAGGTGCTGCGCACCGGCCTGGGCTGGCAGTCCGTCCTCTACTTCGGCACCCAGTCCTCGGTCGCCTACATCATGTTCGGCTGGTACGCGCAGATGCTCCGCGACCAGGGCATGGACGCCCAGACCGCGGGCCTGGCGCTGTCCTACCTCACCGTCCTGGGCATCCCCATGTCCCTTGTGCTGCCCACGCTGCTGACCCGGACCAGCGACCAGCGCCCCTTCGTGCTGGCCTTCTCCGCCGCCTACCTCGCGGGGCTGGCAGGGCTGTGGTTCGCCCCCCTGTCGGGGGTGTGGGCCTGGACCACGCTCGTGGGGATCGGCATGGGCAGCTTCGTCTTCGCCCTGACCGCCTTCGCGCTGCGCACCCGCACCGGGGCGGGGACGGCGGCGCTCTCGGCCGTCAGCCAGAGCCTGGGCTACCTCATGGGCGGGGCCGGGCCCTTCCTGTTCGGACTGCTGCGCGAGGTCAGCGGCGGCTGGCACGCGCCCCTGCTCCTGCTGGCGGCGCTGGTCGCGGGCAACCTGGCCACGGGCCTGTTCCTGGGCCGCCCCCGCTACCTGGAGGACGCCATCGCCGCCCGCGGCCTCACGAGGGCAGCCAGTCCAGACGGCCGATGAGGTAGACCGAGCCGACGAAGGCCACGACGTCGATGACCGTGTGCGCCACCACCAGGGGCATCACGCGTCCGTAGCGCAGGTAGAACCAGCCGAAGACCAACCCCATCACCAGGTTGCCGAAGAACATCCCGACGCCCTGGTAGAGGTGGTAGAAGGCGCGCAGCACCGAGCTGGCCAGCACCGCCTTCCACGGCGTCCACCCCAGCTGCCCCAGCCGGTGCAGCAGGTAGCCGACCACGATCACCTCCTCCAGGATCCCGTTCTTGGCCGCCTGGAGCACCAGGACGGGCACGTCCCACCAGTTCCCGGCCAGGGTGCTGGGCCTGATCGTGACCGTCAGCCCCAGCTGCCAGGAGGCCACGTACAGCGCCAGGCCGCTGAAGCCGATCAGCGCGGCCAGCAGGGCGCCGGCGCCCAGGTCGAAGCCGGGGCGGCGCACGTCGAAGCCGATCGTGGCCGAGGAGTCGCCCGAGCGGCGCAGTAGGTAGGCCACCAGCAGAACCGGGACCAGGGCGCTGGCCAGCGCGAACAGCTGCCAGGACAGGTCCAGCCAGGGGCGCTCCTGGTCCGCGCGGGGGCGCACCAGGCTGGCGGTCTGCTCGGCCAGGGACTGGGGCTCGGTGAGCACGCCGAGGAAGGAGATGGTCGCCGAGACCGCGGCGGCGCCCAGGGACAGGGCGAGCACGCACAGGATCTCCCAGCGCAGCAGGCCCCGCTCGACGGGAGCGGAGGGGGCGGGAGGCGCCCCGGAGGGCAGTCCGGCGTCCGGGGTGCGGGTCTTGTCGGTCACGCGTTGCAATGTACGCGCTGTCGGCGGGGGCCGGTGACCTGGGGGAGCGGGGCGCGCCGGGGCGCGGCCCGAGGGCCCGCCCCGGTACGGGCGGCCGTGCCGACGCCGGGGGCGGTCAGTCGGTGTCGTTGTTCTCCATGTCGCCCTCGCCGCCGTTGTCCTCGTTCCCGCCGTCGTCGTCCTCGCCGCCGTCCTGGTTGTTCTCCTGGCCGCCGTCGTCCTCGTCGCCCTGGTCGTCGCCCGGGGTGTCCACGGTCGGGGCGTCGGCCCCTTCGGGGTCCTCGCAGGCCGCGACGCCGAACACGGCCACGGCGGCGATCGCCGAGCCCGCCAGCGCCCGGCGCAGGGCGGTCATGGTCTGCCTGCTGATGTCCTCGAAGCTCATCGCCGACTCCCTCGGGTCGCGGCTGGTGCCGGGGGCCGCCCGGTTCCGGGAGGCGGGCACGAGCCGGGTGTTATCCGTCCGTGACCCACCCTAGGGTGTGCTCCGTGTCCGTGGCCAGGAAAGCGCGGAGAGTGACGGGCCGCGCCGCCGCTCGGGGCGTGCCCGGCGGCGGCAGCGGGTCAGCGGGGCGCGGGCTCAGTCCTCGTCGTCACCGTCGTCTTCTCCGTCGTCGTCACCGTTGTCTTCTCCGCCGTCGTCTCCGTCGTCTCCGTCGTCGCCCTGTTCGACGTCCACGTTCGGCATGAGGTCGTCGCAGGCCGCGGTGCCCAGGACCACGACGGTGGCCAGGGCGCCCACGGCGAGCACCCGGCGCAGTGCGGCCAGGACGGTGAGGAGCGGTTCGAACATCTTCAAGCCAGACCTCCGGATCTGCGGGCGGGCCGCGGGGGCGCGGCCCCGTGCAGCGGCCAGCCTAGGGTCCGGCCGCGCGGGCGGTCGGGGCGCCCCCGTCCCTCCGGGGCGGACCCGGCGGACGCCGCGCACGGGACAAGCCGCCGGCCATGCGCGTGTGACACGGAGCGCGCATGGCCGACGGCTAGGGGGCGGAGGCCGCCCGCCCCGCCCCAGCCACGAAAGCGGGGAGGGACGGCCTCCTGGGAACGAAGACCAGTGTCAGTGAGCCGCTGAGAACTGGTCTTCCTCGGTGGAGCCGGTGAGAGCCGTGGTGCTGGCCTCGGGGGAGATGGTCGTGCTGATGGAGTCGAAGTAGCCGGTGCCGACCTCGCGCTGGTGGCGGGTGGCGGTGTAGCCCCGCGACTCTGCCGCGAACTCGGCCTCCTGGAGCTCGACGTACGAGGTCATCCCGTTCTGGGCGTAGCCCTTGGCGAGGTCGAACATCGAGTAGTTGAGAGAGTGGAAGCCCGCCAGGGTGATGAACTGGAACTTGTAGCCCATGTGGCCCAGCTCGCGCTGGAACTTGGCGATGGTCGCGTCGTCCAGGTGGCGCTTCCAGTTGAAGGACGGCGAGCAGTTGTAGGCCAGCATCTGGTCCGGGTACTCGGCCTTGATCCGCTCGGCGAAGTCGCGGGCCACCTCCAGGTCCGGGGTGGCGGTCTCCATCCACAGCAGGTCAGAGTGCGGGGCGTAGGCCAGGCCGCGCGCCACGCAGGCCTCGACGCCGTTGCGGAAGCGGTAGAAGCCCTCGGCGGTGCGCTCGCCCGTGATGAAGGGCTGGTCGCGCTCGTCGACGTCGCTGGTGATCAGGGTCGCGGCCTGGGCGTCGGTCCGCGCGATGACCAGGGACGGGACGCCGGCGACGTCCGCGGCCAGGCGGGCGGCGTTGAGCGTCTTGACGTGCTGCCCGGTGGGGATGAGGACCTTGCCGCCCAGGTGGCCGCACTTCTTCTCGGAGGCCAGCTGGTCCTCCCAGTGCACGCCCGCCGCGCCGGAGGCGATCATGCCCCGCATCAGCTCGTAGGCGTTGAGGACGCCGCCGAACCCGGCCTCGGCGTCGGCCACGATCGGCGCGAGCCACTCGGGCGCGCTGTCGTCGCCCTCGGCCCAGGTGATCTGGTCGGCGCGCATCAGCGCGTTGTTGATGCGGCGGACCACGGCCGGGACCGAGTTGGCCGGGTACAGGCTCTGGTCGGGGTAGGTGTTGCCCGAGAGGTTGGCGTCGGCCGCGACCTGCCAGCCGGAGAGGTAGATGGCCTTCAGCCCGGCGCGGACCTGCTGGACCGCCTGGTTGCCGGTGAGGGCGCCGAGGCTGTTGACGTAGTCCTCGGTGCGGAGAAGGTCCCACAGGCGCTCGGCGCCGCGGCGGGCCAGGGTGTGCTCCTCGGTGACCGAACCGCGGAGCTTGACCACGTCGTCGGCGGAGTAGGTGCGCTCGATGCCGGCCCACCGGGGGTTGGTCTCCCAGTCGCGCTGGAGTTCGGCGCTGGCTTCCTGTCGTCGAGCGCTGGTGCCCATGTTCGATCCCGCCTTACGTGTAGTCCCCAAGTGTTCACACCGGTCGAGAAGGCCGGGTCAGAGCCAGGGGGTGAGCCCTGAGCGGTAAGTTCCCCGCCGGTAACTAGATTCTTGGGCAACTTCCGAGTCTTTTCCACTCGAAATCTTGCGAAGATCGACGTTTCTTTCCGTACTATGAAGCCATGGCGTACTTTGGTGCTGAAGAAATACCGTCTTTGACGGGTGACCTGGATCTCGTCACCTTTGGTCAGCGGCTCCGCCACCTGCGGCGGGCGCGCGGCCTCACCCTTTCCGACCTGGGCGAACGCGTCGGCCGGGCCCCCTCCCAGCTCTCCCTGCTGGAGAACGGCAAGCGCGAGCCCAAGCTCTCCCTCCTCACCTCCCTGGCCTCGGCACTGGGCGTCTCGGTGGAGGAACTGCTGTCCAAACAGCCCCCGAGCCGCCGCGCGCAACTGGAGATCGCGGTCGAGGAGGCCCAGCGCGACACCCTCTACCAGGACCTGAACCTGCCGCACCTGAGGATCGGCAAGCGGGTCCCCAACGACGTGCTCGAACACATCGTGGGCCTGTACGGGGAGCTCCGGCGGCGCAGCGCCAAGCCGACGGCCACCCCCGAGGAGGCCCGCCGGGCCAACGCCGACCTGCGCCGCCAGATGCGCGAGCGCGGCAACTACTTCGAGCACATCGAGAAGGCGGCGGCCCAGACCCTCGACGCCGTCAACTACACCGCGGGCGCCCTGTCCCAGGGGCAGATCCTGGCCATCGCCACCCACCACGGGTTCTCCCTCAAGTACGTGCAGGACCTGCCCCGCTCGGTGCGCTCCCTCACCGACCACGTCAACCGGCGCATCTACCTCAAGCGCGAGACCACGCTGGGCATGCACAGCCCGCGCACGATCCTGCTCCAGACGCTGGGCCACGTCGTGCTGGGCCACGGCAAGCCGCGCGACTTCGGCGACTTCCTGCGCCAGCGGGTGGAGGCCAACTACTTCGCCGCCGCCGTCCTCATCCCCGAGACCACCGCGGTGCGCTACCTCCAGGAGGCCAAGCAGGCCCGCGACCTGTCGGTGGAGGACCTGCGCGACGTGTACTCGGTCTCCTACGAGATGGCCGCGCACCGGTTCACCAACCTGGCCCACCGCCACCTGGACCTGGTCTGCCACTTCATCCGCAACGACGAGACCGGCATCATCTACAAGGCCTACGAGAACGACGGCCTCGTCTTCCCCACCGACGACACCGGGGCCATCGAGGGCCAGCGCATGTGCCGCCAGTGGTCGGGCCGCCAGGTCTTCGCCTCGCCGGACCGCTACTCGATCTACTACCAGTACACGGACAAGCCCAACGGCACCCACTGGTGCGTGGCGCACGTGGACCCCAGCCGCGAGCGCAACTTCGCCATCACCCTGGGCGTGCCCTACAAGGAGTCGCGCTGGTTCCGCGGGCGCGAGACCACCAACCGCACCAAGTCCAACTGCCCCAGCGGCGAGTGCTGCGTGCACCCGCCCGCGGACCTGGCCGCGCGCTGGGAGGGCAACGTGTGGCCCTCGGCCCGCGCGCACTCCCACGTGCTCTCGGCGCTGCCCTCGGGGAGCTTCCCGGGCGTGGACGAGCACGACGTCTACACCTTCCTGGAGAAGCACAGCGTCGACTGAGCGGCGGGTCCGGCGGGGGAGGTCGAGGAAGGGGGCCGGCGCGCGCCGACCCCCTTCCCCCGCGCGTGCCGCCGCGCGGCGTTGTGGCACGCGAAGCCTGCTGTTACCGTTGGTAACACATGCTGGCCCCCTCCCCCGGAGGGCCCCGAAAAAGGATGTGAGCGCATGAGCGAGGCCACCGCGCCCGGCTTCAGCCTGGAACTGAGCGAGGACGTCCGCGAGGTCCGGGACTGGACCCACGGGTTCGCCGCCGACGTCATCCGCCCCGCCGCCGCCGAGTGGGACGAGCGGGAGGAGACCCCCTGGCCGATCATCCAGGAGGCGGCCAAGATCGGCCTGTACTCCCTCGACTTCTTCGCCAACCAGTGGCTGGAGCCCAGCGGCGTCGGCATTCCCGTGGCCTTCGAGGAGCTGTACTGGGGCGACCCGGGCATCGCCCTGGCCATCACCGGCACCGGCCTGGCCGCTGTGTCCGTCGCCGCCAACGGCACGCAGGAGCAGCTCTTCGAGTGGACGCCGCAGATGTTCGGCACCCCCGACGACGTCCGCCTCGCCGCGTTCTGCTCCTCCGAGCCCGACGCGGGCAGCGACGTCTCGGCCATCCGGACCCGCGCCGTCCACGACCGGGCCAAGGACGAGTGGGTGCTCAACGGCACCAAGACCTGGGCGACCAACGGCGGTATCGCCGACATCCACGTCGTGGTCGCCTCGGTGGAGCCCGAGCTCGGCTCCCGCGGGCAGGCCACGTTCATCGTGCCGCCGAACACGCCGGGGCTGAGCCAGGGGCAGAAGTTCGCCAAGCACGGCATCCGCGCCTCGCACACCGCCGAGGTGGTCCTGGACGACGTGCGCGTGCCCGGATCGTGCCTGCTGGGCGGCAAGGAGAAACTCGATGAGCGCCTTGCCCGCGCCCGCGAGGGCAGGGGGTCCAAGGGCCAGGCCGCCATGAAGACCTTCGAGGCCTCCCGCCCGACGGTCGGCGCGATGGCGGTGGGCTGCGCCCGCGCCGCCTACGAGTACGCCCGCGACTACTCCACCCAGCGCGAGCAGTTCGGCCGCCCGATCGGCGAGAACCAGGGCGTGGCCTTCACGCTGGCCGAGATGGCCACCCGTATCGACGCGGCCCGCCTACTGGTGTGGCGCGCGGCGTGGATGGCGCGCAACGACAAGGACTTCGACAGCGCGCAGGGCTCGATGAGCAAGCTCTACGCGAGCGAGACCGCCACGTTCGTCACCCAGAACGCGGTGCGCATCCTGGGCGGCAACGGCTACACGAGGGAGTACCCCGTGGAGCGCTGGCACCGCGACGCCACCATCTTCACGATTTTCGAAGGGGCC
Source organism: Nocardiopsis akebiae (assembly GCF_018316795.1). NCBI lineage: Bacteria > Bacillati > Actinomycetota > Actinomycetes > Streptosporangiales > Nocardiopsidaceae > Nocardiopsis > Nocardiopsis akebiae. The sequence goes on along the minus strand of NZ_CP074132.1, from coordinate 4,354,155 downwards.
AGTGAGATCCAGAAGCTCATCATCGGCCGCGCCGTCACGGGCCTGCCCGTGCGCTGAGGCCGCCCGGACGGGAGACCGGCCCCTTCGCGTGACTCCACGCGCGGGGGCGGACCGACCGGCCCGCCCCCGCCCGTGCGCGGACGCCGGTGCGTTTCCGCGGCCAACCGGTGACTGGATGGGATCGGCGCTTCTGCGCTGAGTCATGAACCCCCCGCATCCGAGCGCCTCCCCCTCCGCCTCCTCCGGCACGCCCACCCCGGCGGACCTGCCGGAGGAGGGCAGGGGCCTCACCTCCTGTCAGGACGGGCAGCGCCGGGTCGCCGTCCAGCCCGGCGGCCGGATCCGGTTCCGGAGGAAGCGGGCGGCACGGAGATCGTGATCGGGTCGGTCAGCGGGGGAGAGGTGACCTTCCAGCAGAACCGCTCCGATGGCGGCTCGACCACGGTCACGCTCGAGGAGGCCGGTCGGGGCAGCGGCGTGCTCGCAGGCGGGAACACGTTCACCCCGGCCTTCCCCGAGACCGGCGACGGCGAGGCCGTCACGCAGGTCGACGTCTGACCCATGCCCCGGAGGCGGGGCTCTCCGGTCCGCCCGTTCGCCATGCGGGTGCGACCCCTACCCTGGCTCGCATGGACACCACCGCGGGCAACGGCGCCCCCACCCTCACCATCCCCACCGGATACAACGGCCCCGACGGGTCGGGCAACGGCGGCTACACCGCCGGACTGCTCGCCGCGCGGCTCACCTCCGTCGGCGGACCGGCCGTCCAGGTCACCCTGCGCACCCCGCCGCCCCTGGGCCGCCCGCTGACGGTGGAGAGCGGCCCCGGGAACGCCCTGCACCTGACCGACCCCGGAGCCGGGGAGGGCACCCGCCTGGTGGCCGAAGCGGTGACCGCCGACCTCCCGGGCACCTCCACCGTCCCCGGCGGCCCCGTCACCGTGCCCGGGGCCCGCGAGGCCGAGGAGCGCTACGCGGGCCTGACCGACCACCCCTTCCCGCGCTGCTACAGCTGCGGCCCCGAACGCGCCGAGGGCGAGGGCCTGCGCCTGTTCGCCGGTTCCGTGCGCCCGGGCACCGGCCCCCACGGGGTCGGCAACACCGTCGCCTGCGCCTGGACCCCGCACCCGTCCCTGGACGAGGGTTCCGGCATGGTCGACCCCGCCCAGGTGTGGGCCGCCCTGGACTGCCCCGGCGGCTGGTCCAGCGCCATCTCCGGCCGCCCCGCCCTCCTGGGCCGCATCACCGCCCGCGTGGACGAGACGCCCCGGATCGGTGAGGCCCACGTGGTGACGGGGTACCTGGAGGCGGTCGACGGCCGCAAGATCACGACCGCCAGCGCCCTCCACGACGGCGCGGGCCGCCTCCTGGCCCTGGCGAGGGCCACCTGGATCGCGCTCCGGGCCTGATCCGGGGCTCCGCGAGCCGCTACGGTGAACCCTTGTGGCACTCGAACGCGCGCGGCCGACCGCGCTGACCGACAGCAGTGACGCCTCCGGCGCGCCCGTGCCGGAGGCCCCGGCCGCCCGCGCGGGGGCGGGCGCGCGCGGGCGCGACCCCGAGCGGCGCCGCGCCATCCTGGACGCGGCCGACCGGGTGATCCAGCGCGACGGCCCGGACGCGTCGATGGTGGTCATCGCGGCCGAGGCCGGGATCAGCAAGCCGATCCTGTACCGGCACTTCGGGGACAAGGGCGGCCTGTACCGGGCGCTCGCCCGCCGCCACGTCGACCCGCTCATCGAGCGCATCCGCGAGGAGCTGCACCAGCACACCGGGTTCGAGGTCCGGGCCCGCGCCACGGTCGGCGCCTACCTGTCGATGATCTCCCAGAACCTCAACCTCTACCGGTTCCTGATGGACCGGGCCACCTCCGAGGACTCCCGGACCCGCGGCGACCTGGGCATGATGGTCCGCCGCCTGGGCGAGGAACTCGCCGACCAGCTCGTCGCCGAAGGGCGCGTCGGCGACCGACCGCGCTCCCAGATCGTCGCGCACGCCGTCGTGGGCATGGTGCAGGCGGCGGGGGAGTGGTGGCTGGAGCACCCCGGGGTCGGGGAGGAGGAGATCATCGACGACCTCACCGCCGCTGTGGTCGGCGCGATCCGCGCCAGCGAGACCTAGGCAGTGTTTTTTGAGCCTCCGCTCCGCTTCGTCCCGCCCGTCGCACGCCACCACCCCCAACCGACGCCTACGGCGCGGTTCCCCCCCACGGGAACCCGCCTCCGGCACCTTCAGAACCCCGTGGGCGCCCGAACCGACCCCCCGCAAGCCGAGACCGGTGCGAAGAACAGACCTTAGACGGCTTTTTCCTCTTCTCCCTTGACCTGGAGTGCGCTCCAGGTCCCATGCTTGCTGTCCATGAGGGACTACTACACGCCGGGCCAGGTCGCGCAGCGCTTCGACCTCACCCTGGACACCCTGCGCTACTACGAGAAGGCGGGTCTGCTGCGCCGGGTCGAGCGCTCCCCCAGCGGGCACCGCCGTTACCGGGCCGACGACGTCGAGCTGCTGGACATGATCCGGTGCCTGCGCGAGACCGACATGCCCATCGTCCGGCTGCGCGAGTTCGCCGAACTCATCCGCGAGGGCGAGCACACCGTTCCCGACCGTCTGGACCTGCTCCAGGGCCACCAGGAGCGGTTGGACGAGCGCATGGAGGAGATGCGCCGGTGCCAGACGGTGATCCAGCACAAGATCGACCACTACCGCGGCGTGCTCGCCGCCCGCGCCCCCGAACCCCTCAAGGAGACCTCCTGATGCGTTACACCACCATCGGCGACCGCCGCGTCAGCGCCCTGTGCCTGGGTGCGATGAAGTTCGGCAGCGAGACCGACGACGCCACCTCCGCCGCGCTGCTCGACCGCTTCGTGGCGGCCGGGGGCACCTTCGTGGACACCGCCGACTGCTACCAGTTCTGGGTGGAGGGCTTCGAGGGGCACGAGAGCGAGACCTTCCTGGGGCGGTGGCGGCGCGAGCGCGGCGTCACCGACGAGGTGGTCGTCGCCACCAAGCTCGGCGCGCAGCCCACCGTGCCCGGCACCGGGATGGAGACCAAGGAGGGGCTGTCGGCGCGGGCCGTGGCGACGGCCGCCGAGCGCAGCCGCGAGCGCCTGGGGATGGACCGCCTGGACGTGCTCTACGCCCACAACGAGGACCCCCGGACCCCGCTCACGGAGACCCTGGAGGCCTTCGCCGCGCTGGTCGACGAGGGGGCCGTCTCCCACCTGGGGCTGAGCAACCACCGCGCCTGGAAGCTGGAGCGGGCCCGCGCCGTCACCGAGGCCCGGGGCTGGCCGCGCCCCCGGGTGCTCCAGTACCGGTACAGCTACCTCCAGCCCCGTCTCGACGTGCCGCTGCGGTCCGCGGGCCACATGCACGCCACGCCCGAACTCCTGGACTTCGTCCGCGCCGAGACCGCCGAGGGCCGCGACTGCACGCTGGTCGCCTACACCTCCCTGCTGTGGGGCGCCTACACCCGGCCGGAGAAGGCCGCCGGGCTCGACCGGGCCTACGACCACCCGGGTACCCCCGCCCGCCTGGCCGTCCTGGACGAGGTCGCCCGCGAGACCGGCGCCACCCGCAACCAGGTCGTGCTCGCCTGGCTGATGGGCGGCGACCCGAAGGTGGTGCCGCTGGTGGGGGTGAGCTCCCTGGAACAGCTGGACGAGGCGATCGAGGCCACCGACCTGGTGCTCAGCGACGAGCAGTGGAGGCGCATGGCCGAGGCGGGGTAGCTCGGCGGCGGGCGTGGCCGGGGCCGGTCACCAGTCTCGGACAAACCACGTGTAACACCTCATATGTATTCATGCGCGGTTTTCACCATCCTTTGACCGGATACCTTCCCTAGTGGCGGCGGAGCGGCCGCGCCGCATCGGTCCGCGAACCCGTGGGAGGGGCGACTTGCCCGACAGCACGTACCACCAGATCCACTTCGCCTGGGCCGAACCCACCCTCCTCGGCCGCTTCGGCCCCGGGCCGGCCGCCTCCTCCCTCCCCGAGGCCGAGCAGCCCGTCCTGCGCTCATGGCGGGACCGCCTCCTCCCCGCGCTCACCGCCGACTACCGCTCCGCGCTGCCCGACACCGACCCGGGGGAGTACCCCGAGACCCTCTGGGCGCGCGCCTACCCCGACGGGCAGGCCGCCCTGGTCTACCGCTGGCCCGGCGACGTCCGGTCCGCGCACGCCTGGGCCATCGTGGGCCCCGCGCACGGCCTGACCCTGCCGCGGCTGCTCTCCCTGCACGAGAACCCCCACACCCGCCCTGCCCCGCGCCGACCCCCGGAGCCGGGCTGGGCGACCATGGACACCCTGCCCACGCCCGAGCCCTGGGAGCGCACCGCCGCGCCCGGGGCCGTGCGCACCCGCGACCGGCGCGCCGCCGAGACCACCGTCGGAGACGAACCCCTCCTGGTGGGCGCGGTGGCCGCCGCCCTGTACCGGCCCGACGCGCCGATCCACATCGCCCTGGCGCCCGAGCGGGCCGACCTGTGGCAGGCGGTGCAGCTGCGCTTCCTGTGGGGCGTGCACCGGGTGCTGCACGACGTGCTCACCCCGCCCCGCGCCATCCCCGCGGCCGGGTGGAGCTGGTCGTTCTCCACCTACGACCCGGTGCTGGGCACCTCGGACGGCCAGCACCTGGCCTTCGGCCCGCCGGTCGCCGACGCGCCCGGGCCCTTCCTGCGGCCCCCGGACCCCGACTACCGCGCGGTCGCCGAGGGGCTGGTGTCCGTCCTGCGGGAGGAGGGCGGGGACGCGCTCGCCCGCCACCTGAGCGATCGCGGTATCGCCGGGGCCCCGACCTTCGCCGACCGCCGCGCGCTGCTGCGCGACTGGCTCGACCCGCGGCCCCGGCGGTTCGACGACGTCCCCGCCCCCGAACGGCTGCCGGACGAGGACGCCGTGTACGCAGGGGAGCCCCTGCCCGACCTGCCCGAGGTCGAGGCCCCGGGGGAGGAGGAGACCGGCCCGTGGCCGCTTCCCGGGTCCCGCGTCCCGGTGGGCCGCCCGGGCCTGGACGCGGAGGCGGTCCCGGGTGTTCCCGGCGGCCAGCGCTCCCTGAAGGGGATCACCGACGAGGGCGTGGAGTCCTCCGCCGCCAAAGCGGGCGGCGGACGGCTCGGGGACGGCGAGGCGGACGGGGACAACGAGGCGCTCTGGCCCGAACCCGCGTCCGAACCCCCGCCGCGGGAACCGGCAGGCGACGGCCCCGGTGACGCTCCGCCGCGCCCGCACCCGCGCATCGCGCCCGCCCGGGGGCAGAGGTCCGCGGCCCCGGAGGGCCCCTCCGCGCGGTCCGGTGTCTTCGGGGCGCCCGAACCCCACCGCAGACCGCGTCTGGTCCCGGACACCGGCGGACCGGCTGACCGTGCCTTCGGGCCCGGTGACCCCGAGCCCCGTCGGTCAGCGGACGAGGAGGCGGAGCGGAGCGGGTCCCGGTCCGCCGGTGCGCCCGTGCCGGACGGACCGGAGGGGGAACCGCCCCGCGAGGGCGGGCAGCCCGCCTCCCGGAGCGGCCGGGAGGCCTTCCGGTTCCTCGGCCGCGGCAGACGCGCCGCTCCGGAGCCGGACGAGCCCCCGACCCGGGGTGAGGAGCCACGGGACGGGGCCGCGCCCGCCCACGGAGCACCCGAAAGCGGGACCGTGTCCGCCCTCCCGAGCGGGACGCGGGAGGAAGCGGCCGCGACGGAGCCCCCGTCCGCGTACGGAGCGCGGCCGGAGGAGGCCGTGCCCGCCCCCGAGGACGGAGCGCCCTCGGACGGGTCCGGCCCCCGGGCCGGAGCCCCGCGCGAGGAGAGCGCGCAGGCGTCACCGGCCCCGTCCCAGGACACCTTCGGAACGGGCGGCACTGTGGGCCGCGCAGGCGAGTCCGCCCCGCCCCCGAATCCCTGCCCCAGCCACCCGCCCCCGCGGACGAGTGGACCATCGCCGCCTCCCCCGGAACGCGGGGGACGCCGCCGGACAGAGGGACCGAGGAGCCCGACCCGGCTCCGGGGCCCGGCCTCACGGACGGCCCCGAGGACCGCGCCCCCGCCGACGCGCCGCCCCTGCCCGTGGTCCCCGAGCCGGAGACCGGCCCCCCGGCGGCTGCGCCCCTCGACTACGCGACCGAGACCGAACCCGACCCGGAGCACTTCCCCGACGGCGAGGTCCCCGAGGACAACTGGCCCACCCAGTACGTCGACCTCCCCCTGGCCCGGCTGGAGCGCTGGCACTCCCGGCACGGACCCGAGGGCGCCCGCGTCGACATCCTCGACGCCCGCGCCGCCGTCCGGGCCGAACGCTCCGAACTCCAACGGGTCCGCGAGGAGCGCGATCACTACCACGCGGAGGTCCAGGACCTGCGCCGCGAGGTGGCCCGCCTGGACCGGCCCTGGCTGGACCGGGAGGACGAGCAGGAGGACGTCCCCGAGGCGTCCCGCCCCCGCCGCTGGCCCTCCCGCGCCCTGGCCCTGATCCTCCTGGCGGCCTTCCTGGCCACCGGACTGGAGGCGGGAGCCCGCTTCGGCCTGGGCACCCTGGACCTGTTCGGGCTGCTGGGCGCCGCGATCACCGGCGCCTCCTGGTGGCCCCTCTGACCGACTGACCGGCGACACCGGAGCCCGGCCCGCCGACCGGTCTCCCCGCGTGCCCGCCCCCGTGCACGGGTCCGTCCCGGTGGGCCCGCACCGGGGTGCGGACAGCCCCGGCCTCACCCCTCGGCGGCCCCGGTCAGGCGTCCCAGCACCCGCGGCAGCTCCCCGGTGTGGGCCACCGCCAGCCGCCGCGTGGCCCGGGTGACCGCCACGTACAGGTCGTTGCCGCCGCGCGGCTGCGCCAGCACCGCCCCCGGTTCCACGACCACCACCGCGTCGAACTCCAGCCCCTTGGACTCGGTCGCGGTCAGCACCACCACCGCCTCCTCCAGGGGGTCGCGCACCCGCCCCGGGACCGCCGTCCCCGGCCGCGCGGCCCCCGGCAGCGCCGCCGCCACCGCGTCCGCGTGCCGGTCCGCGGTGACCACCGCGACCCGGCCGTCGCCGACCGCGGCCGCCTCCTCGGCCACCAGCGCGGACAGCTCCGCCAGCGACGCCAGCCGCACCGCGCGCGGCGGGTCGCCCTCCTCGCGCACCGACTCCGGCACCTCCTCGCCCGGAGCGGCCACCCGCAGCACGTCGGCGGCCACCGCCATGATCGGCTCCGGCGTGCGGTAGTTCACCCGCAGCCGCTCCACGTGCACCTTGCCGGGCGCGTAGGGTTCCAGCGCCTCCGTCCACGAACGGGCCCCCGACGCGCTGCCGGTCTGCGCCACGTCCCCCACCACGGTCAACGACCGGGTCGGCACGCGCCGCATCACCGTGCGCCAGGCCATCGGCGACAACTCCTGGGCCTCGTCCACGATCACGTGTGCGTACGCCCACTCCCGGTCCGTGCCCGCCCGGTCCGCGGTGGTGCGCGCGGCCCCGGCGTCCCGGTGACGCGCCGCCAGAGCCGCCGCGTCCATCATCCGGTCCTCGAACAGGCCGGTGAACTCCAGCACCCCCTGCGCGTACCGCTCCTCCTCGGCCCGCTCGGCGTCCTCGCGGCGCTCGCGCTCCCGAGCGGCGCCGTCGTCCTCCCCGAGCAGGTCCGCGGCCTCGTCCAGCAGCGGCACGTCCTCCACGGTCCACGGCTCCCCCGCGGAGCGCGCCAGGAGCGCGCACGCGTCCCCGCCGAACCCGGCCCGCGCGCCCACCCGCTCCAGCGCGGCCGGGTCGGCGAACAGCTCCCGCAGCAGCCGCTGCGGGGTCAGGTGCGGCCACAGGGCCTCCAGCGCCTCCCGCACCGGGTCCTCCGACCACAGCCGCGCGCCCGCGAACTCCAGGTCCCCCTCGTCCGCGGGCCGCCCGAGCAGGCGCGACTCGGCCCGGGCCAGCTCCGTGAGCAGGGACCCGACCGCGTACTTGCGCGCGGTGTTGTGCGGCAGGCGCAGCCCCCGGGCGGTCCGCAGCACCCGTTCGCACAGCGCCCCCGGCACGCGGAGCGCGCCCGCGTCGGTCTCCACGACCAGGTCCGCGCCGCCGAACGCCTCCAGCGGCGTGCGCTGGCGGTCGGCCACGGCCGCGTGCAGCAGGTCGGCCATCGCCAGGCAGCCCTTCACCGCCGCCGCGGCGTGCGCGTCGCGGCGGGTGGCCGCCACCCCCGGGAACAGCTCACCGACCGTGCGCATCACCGCGTCGGTCTCCCCTAGGGAGGGCAGCACGTCGCCCACGTAGCGCAGGAACGCCGGGTTGGGCCCCACCACCAGCACCCCGCGCCGCTCCAGCACGGCGCGGTGGGTGTAGAGCAGGTAGGCGGCGCGGTGCAGGGCCGCCACGGTCTTGCCGGTGCCCGGCCCGCCCTGGACCACCAGCACTCCGGCCAGTCGGGCGCGGATGACGCGGTCCTGTTCGGCCTGGATGGTGGCCACGATGTCGCCCATCCGCCCGGTCCGGCCCCGGCGCAGCGACGCCAGGAGCGCGGCCTCCCCGACCAGTTGGCGGCGGTCGGTCTCGCTCAGCCCGTCGGGGTCGAAGACCTCGTCGTCGAGTCCGAGCACCCTGCGGCGGCGCACCCGCAGGTGGCGGCGGCGGGTGACCCCGTGCGGGTCCCCGGGGGTGGCGGCGTAGAAGGGGCGTGCGGCCGGTGCCCGCCAGTCCACCAGGATGGTCTCGTACTCGGCGTCGCGCAGCCCGATCCGGCCCACGTACCGGGTCTCGGGCCCGTCGCCCTCAGGGGAGAGGTCGACGCGGCCGAAGCACAGGCCCTCCTCCACCGCCCCCAGCTGGGCGCGGCGGCGCGCCTGCTCGTAGGAGCGGGTCTCGCGCTCCACGAGGGCCGCGTACCCCCCGCGTTCCTGGAGGTGGGCGGAGGCGAGCTGCTCGGAGGTGTGGGCGCGCAGGGCGTCCAGGCGCTCGTACATCGCGCTGACCCTGGCCTGTTCCGCGGTCAGGGCCGACGGGGCGCCCCCGTCGGCGCCGGTTTGACAGAACTCCATCGGCTTGCTATGCTCCGTATATTGGATTTTTTGTGCGCAAATCCAAAAAGCGACAATGGGTTACGCACCCTAGCACAGCACCGCGCGCCCGCGCGAGAGCGCTTTCACGCTCTCCCGCCGACGCGCCGCCGCGCGTCCCCACCCTCCGCTCCGCGCGAGTTCCCCGCACGTCGCGGCCGGAAAACCTCCGTGTCGGCCTCCCAAGCACACACCGCACCCGCTACACTCGTGCCCATGCGACAGACGACCACCCAGGCTCAGTGGTGGCGCCGCCCCTAGGCGGTGCTCCGAGTTCGCATACCCATGCAGCGACCGCCCCGGACCGGCGGTCGTTTCGTGTTCCACGGCCCCGGACGGTGCGGCCCACCCGACCGCGCAGCCAAAAGGACCGGCCGTGAATCCCAGCGACGCACAGACCAGCACGTACCTCACCGAGGGCGGCGTCACCGTCCACCGCAGCGCCACCCCCTGCGACCCCGAGATCCTCACCGAGCTCGTCCGCTCGGTCGAGCTGCGCCGCGGCGGAGTGCTCTCCTCCGGCATGGAGTACCCGGGCCGGTACGACCGCTGGCACCTGGGCTACGTCGACCCGTGCCTGGAGATCACCACGCGCGGGCGCCGCGTCGCCGCCACCGCCCTCAACGCCCGCGGCCGAGTCCTGCTGCCCGTCCTGGCCGGGGCCCTGTACTCCGTCGGCCTGCCCGACCCCGACAGCACCCTTGCCGACCTCCGGCACGGCGGCGTCGCCGTCATCGTCCCCGAACCCGACCCGGGGGAGTTCTTCACCGAGGAGGAGCGCAGCCGCCGCCCCAGCGTCTTCACCGCGCTGCGCGCCGTCATGGCCGCCCTGCGCAGCCCCGAGGACGCCAACCTGGGCCTGTACGGCGCCTTCGGCTACGACCTGGCCTTCCAGTTCGAGCCCATCGAGCAGCACATCGACCGCGACCCCGGCGACCGCGACCTGGTCCTGCACCTGCCCGACGCCGTCATCGTCCGCGACCGCAAGCGCGAGACCTGCGTGCGCTACACCTACGACTTCACCGTCCCCGCCGACGGAGACCGCGCCGAGGCCACCACGCGCGGCCTGCCGCGCGAGACCGAACCCACCCCGCCCGTGGTCGCCGCCGAGGTGCCCGAGGGCCCCGAACCCGGCTCCTACGCCCGCGTCGTGGCCGAGGCCAAGGAGAAGTTCCGGCGCGGCGACCTGTTCGAGGTCGTCCCCGGGCACCGCACCTACGCCCGCTGCTCCTCGCCCGCCCGCTTCTACGAGCTGCTGCGCGAGCGCAACCCCGCCCCCTACGAGTTCTTCTTCAACCTCGGTGAGGGCGAGTACCTGGTCGGCGCCTCCCCGGAGATGTTCGTCCGCGTCACCGGCGAGCCCGGCACCGGCCAGCGGGTGGAGACCTGCCCCATCTCGGGCACCATCCGCCGCGGCGAGGACGCCCTGGGCGACGCCGAGAACATCCAGGAGCTGCTCTCCTCGGTCAAGGAGAAGTCCGAGCTCACCATGTGCACGGACGTGGACCGCAACGACAAGTCGCGCGTGTGCGAGCCGGGCAGCGTCCGCGTGATCGGCCGCCGCCAGATCGAGATGTACTCGCGCCTGATCCACACCGTGGACCACATCGAGGGCACCCTGCGCCGCGACTTCGACGCGCTGGACGCCTTCCTCACCCACATGTGGGCGGTCACCGTCACCGGGGCGCCCAAGACCTGGGCGATGCGGTTCATCGAGCAGCACGAGACCAGCCCCCGCCGCTGGTACGGCGGCGCCGTCGGCGTGCTCAACTTCGACGGCTCCATGAACACCGGCCTGACCCTGCGCACCGCGCACATCCGCGACGGCGTGGCCGCCGTGCGCGTGGGCGCCACCCTGCTCTACGACTCCGACCCCGAGGCCGAGGAGCGCGAGACCCTCCTCAAGGCGCGGGCCCTGCTGGAGACCCTCGCCCTGGGTGAGCGGGGGGACTCCCCGGCGTGTGCGGACGGGGAGGCCGAGGCCGGGCCCGCCGCGCTCCCGGGGCAGGGCATGCGGGTGCTCCTGGTCGACCACGAGGACTCCTTCGTCAACACCCTCGCCGACTACGTGCGCCGCCACGGCTCCGAGGTGACCACGGTCCGCTACGGGTTCGACCCGGCCCTGCTCGACCGGCTCGCCCCCGACCTGGTCGTGCTCTCGCCCGGACCCGGCCTGCCCGGGGACTTCGGGATGTCGGCCCTGCTGGACGCGCTCGCCGTCCGCGGCCTGCCGGTGTTCGGGGTGTGCCTGGGCCTCCAAGGGATGGTGGAGCACGCCGGGGGGGAACTGCGCACCCTGGACGAGCCGGTGCACGGCAAGCCGGGCCGCGTGCGGGTCCACGGCGGGCGGCTCCTCACCGGCCTGGGCGAGGCGGACGCCTTCCCGGCCGCCCGCTACCACTCCACCTACACCCTCCCCGAGCTGGTCAAGCACTTCGAGGTCACCGCCGTCCTGGAGGGCGGGGCGGGCGAGGAGCCCGTCGTCATGGCCGTGGAGGACCCGGCCGCGCGGTGGTACGCGGTCCAGTTCCACCCCGAGTCGATCCTCACCGCGACGGTCGGCGAGGGCATCGTGGCGCGGGTCCTGCGCCTGGCCCGCGGCTGAGGGCCGCGGCGGCGCCCCGGGGAGACGGTGCCCGGGGGCCGCGGACCCCCGCGCCGAGGGCGTGTGCGGAGGGTCACGCGGGCGTTTCGGGGAGTGCTGCGATAGCCGGTGCGCGGTCACCCACCTGCACCAAGACGCCTTTCCCAAATCACATCCAAGCAAAAAGTTTGGTCAACCCGTTACGGGACAGTGGTGGTGTATGGGTATTCTGCTGACAATCCTCGGAATCATTCTCATCGTCGCCGGTGTTCTCGGCGTGCTGCGCGGGCAGCTCCTGTGGGGCATCATCGCCATCGTCGTCGGGCTCTTCGTGGCCCCCGGCTACTTCTACGGCTTCTAGCGGGTTGCCCCTCATCTCCACAGCGGGACGGCACGACCACGAAGCACGCACAGCAACGATCGCGGGCCGGGCGCCCGACCGGGGACACCCGGCGGGCGCCCGGCCCGCACCCTGTCCCCGGCCGACCCCCGCCGACCCCGTGTACCCTCGGGGAGGGCTGGTCAGCCCCCGCCCCCGTCACGTCCTCCGCGCCGCCCGTCGGCCGCGGTGCTCAGGCGTGCGCACGGGGAGCCGGGAACACGAACGGGAGGCATGCTGTGAAGAGGGTCGAGCCGCAGGTCCGTCTGGTGGCGCGTCCGCAGGTGGACTACGACGCCGTCGCCGACTACCTCAAGGAGGTCGGCGGGGAGGCGTGGCTGGAGCGGTTCGACCGCGGTGAGCTCGACGCCCACCTCAACGACCCCCAGAACCTCGCCGAGTTCGCCGGTCGGCTGTGCTACCGCTCCTGGGAGCCGGGCCTGAACCCCAACGTGACCCGGGTGCGCACCGACCAGGACGCCTACCTCGGCAACATCCTGGCCAGCATGCACGGCTCCGTCCTGGAGCACATCAGCTTCAGCTTCGTCCTGCACAACGTCTCGCGCGTGCTCACCCACGAGCTGATCCGGCACCGCCCGGGCGTGGCCGTCTCCCAGGAGTCCCTGCGCTTCGTGCGCCTGTCCGACCTGCCGTTCTGGTTCCCCGACTGGGCCGAGGAGGACCCCGAGCTGATGGAGCGCGCCACCGCGATGCTCCGCCAGATGGAGGAGTTCCAGCTCTGGATGGCCGACCACTTCGGCCTGGACGACGAGGGCGTCAAGTTCGCGGAGAAGAAGCACAAGACCTCCTTCATGCGCCGCTTCGCCCCCGAGGGCGTGGCCACCGGCCTGGTGTGGACCGCCAACGTGCGCACCCTGCGCCACACCCTTGAGGCGCGCACCGCCCCCGGCGCGGAGGAGGAGATCCGCCTGCTCTTCCACCTCATCGGCCGGACCCTCCAGGAGGAGGCCCCGGCGCTCTTCGGCGACTACGAGGTCCGGGACGGCGCCTGGGTGCCCAGGTACCGCAAGGTCTGAGTGCCACGGGACACGGCGGCCCGCCCCTCGGGGCGGGCTTTTTGTGCGCGCAGGAAACCGGGTCTTCTCCCCTTCCGGCGGGTCCGCGGCCCGCCGCGCCCGCCGCGGGACTGGGGAGAGTCCGGGCAGCCGTTCCCGCGCCTGATCCGCCGTCACGGGGGACTTCCCCGCCTCTCGCATCCCCTGCGCACCCCGGAGAAAACGCCCGTTCCGGACTCGCTCCCTTCCGGAGAACGCGCCTTTTCTTCGATGACGCCCTCTAAGTCGCGAGCGTTGCATATATCAGCGAAGGCATGAAAAGCGTTCTTTTCGGTATTTTCCTCCCCTGGTGCTTTCTCTCCGGTTCGGCTCCGGGTAGCGGCTGCCCGAAACCTTCCGCTGGACCGCACCGGCCCTGGCCTTTGCGGTGATGGCGGGCCAGGATGTCCGGGGCGGCTTCGCCGTATCGGTGATATGCGCGGGCCGATCCTTCGGAAAAAGTGCGTAACGAAAATGGAGGCAATCGCAATGAGGGCTCTCGTGTCCGCCGCGGCGGCACTCGCGTTCGCGGCGGGCGGGTCCGTGGCGGGCGCCGCTCCGGCCCACGCCGCGACCGGTGAGGTCGTCGTCTTCACGACCGAGTTCGAGGAGCTGCGCCGCTACCCCGAACCCCCGTCGGGCACCTGCCAGAGGCTCCCCGAGACCGCGCACGTGCTGGTCAACCTCACCGACGCGGACGTGCGCATGCACGCCGGCACGACCTGCTTCGGGCCGTCGGTGCTGGTCGCGCCGGACCACGGCTGGCACGCTCCGCCCAGCGGGCTGTTCAGCTTCTCGGTGGCCTGACCCCGACCGGTCCCGCGGCTCCCTTCCGGCGGACGCGGGACCGGACGGTGTTCCGGCGGCGGCGCGGCCACAGGGAAGAAAACACCACGAAAGTACGCATTTCCTTCTCGCAGTGCGGACGGCAACATGTCCGTTTCCGAGTTTTCGGACCCAGGGGCTTGTTCTCTGCTTTGACGCTTTCGGTGCGATGTCCCAGTGTGGTCGGAAAGCGTGTGGCCGCCGCGCCCCGGTATTCGGCAGCGCACCTCCGTGAAAGCAGAAGGGAAAGGTGCCCGTACGTTATGCTGCACACCCTCATCGTCGGCCTGGGCAGATCGGGAGAAGGGCTGCACCTGCCGTCCCTGGCCAAGGCACGGGCCCAGGCCCCCGCCCTGTTCGCCCCGGGGCCGGTGATGGGGTTCGACCCGTTCCGGGGCCCCGTCGAGGGGGTCCTCACGGCCGGCTCCCTGGAGGAGGCGGCCCGCTGCGCACCGCCCCCGCGCACCGTGGTCCACCTGTGCACGCCGCCGCACCTGCGCTCCGGCCCGCTGGAGCACCTGGCCCGCCTCGGCTACCGCATGGTCGTCGTGGAGAAGCCGCTGGCCCCGGACCTGGTGGAGCTCGCCGCCGTCGCCCGGCTGCGGCGGCGCTGGGACCTGGACCTGACCGTCACCACCCAGTGGCTGGACAGCGCGCTCACGCGGCGCCTGCGCGCCGCGGTGCGGGGCCGCGTCTTCGGCGACCTTCGCGCCATCACGGTCCTGCAGAACAAGCCCCGCTTCACCCGCACCGCCCAGACGCCGGGCCACCCCACCGCCTTCGACGTGGAGGTCCCGCACGCGCTGGCCGTGGTGATCAGCCTGGCCGGGGGAGCGCACGTCACCGGGGCCCGTCTGGAGGACATGGTCACCGAGCAGACCCGGCTGCCCGGACTGGGCCGCGCCCGCCTCGACCTCGCGCACCACGGCGGGGTGCGCAGCCGGATCGACTCGGACCTGACCTCCCCCGTCCGCGAGCGCCGCATCGCGCTGGAGTTCGACCGCGCCGTGCTCACCGGCCACTACCCGTGCAGCGCGGCCGACCACACCGCCCAGCTGGCGGTGGACGCCACCGGACACCGGGCCTCCCACTCGGTCTTCGCCGACGACGCCCTCCCCGCCTTCCTCCGCGCCGCCTACGCCCGCTACTCCCGCTCCTTCCGCGGCCCCGGCACGCTCCCGGTCCAGGTCGAGGCGGTCCGGCTGCTCACCGAGGCCAAGCGGATGTGCGCGGCCACCGGCCGCAGGCAGGAGGTGGGCAGTGCCGTCGGCGCCTGAACGCACCGCTCCGCCGCTCGCCGGGATCGGCGACGAGGCGGCGCCCGACCTCGACGGACAGCTCGCCGCCCTCGCCGAACTCGGCTGGAACCGCCTGGAACTGCGCACCGTCGACGGGACCGCGCTGGCCGCCCTGGACGAGCGGACCTTCGACCGCGCCGCCGGACGGATCCGCGAGGCCGGGACCGACGTGGTCGCCGTCGCCTCCCGCATCGCCGACTGGTCCAGGCCCGCCACCGGCGACTTCGCCCCCGACCTGGCCGAACTGGACGTCCTGGCCCGGCGCTGCGCGGCGCTGGGCACCCGCCTGGTCCGGGTCATGTCCTACCCCCGCGACGGGCTCCCCGAGGCCGAATGGGGGCGGCGCGTCCGCGCCCGCCTGCGCGAACTGGCCCGCCGGGCCGAGGACGCGGGCCTGGTGCTGGTGCACGAGAACTGCGCGGGCTGGGCCGGGGACCGCGCCGACCGCGCCCTGGAACTGCTGGCCGAGGTGGACAGCCCGGCCCTGCGGCTGCTGTTCGACACCGGCAACGGCGTCGCCCACGGCTACCGGGCCCCGGAGATGCTGCGCCACCTCCTCGACCACGTCGCGCACGTGCACGTCAAGGACGCCGTCACCGCGCCCGACGGCGGCGTCGACTACGTCCTGCCCGGTCAGGGGGAGGCCGGAACCGCCGAGTGCCTGCGGCTGCTGGCCGCCAACGGCTACACCGGAACGCTGTCCATCGAGCCCCACCTGCACCTGCGCCCGCACCTGCGGGCCTCGGGCGCCGACCCCGGACGCGGCGACCGGCCCGCCTTCGCCGCCTACGGGCGCGCCCTGGAGGACCTCCTGGCCCGCACCTGGCGCACCGGGGACGACCCCCACAACGGCGGGGACACGGACCTCCGCGCCGCGACCGGGGCCGCCCGCACCGCTGACGGCCTCCGCCGCGCCGAGGGGGTCCGATGACCGCCGCGCTCACCCCCGCCGACCACGACCTGCTGCTGCGCCTGCTCGAACTGCCCACCGCGGGCCCGCTGGAGACCGGTCCCGACGGGCCCCCGCCTCTGCTGCGCCAGGCCCAGCTCCTCTACGCCCGCGCCGCCGCCGAATCCGGGTTCGACGTCGTGCGCCACGCCCCGGCCCGCCCCGCCGACATGGACCGGCCGGACGTCCCGGCCCCGGTCCGCGAGGCCCTGGCCCGCCCCGGGTTCCTCGGCTGCCAGCCCAGCCTCGTGCTGCGGCTGGGCCCCGACCTGCCCGCCGAGCGCACCGTGATGTTCAACGTGCACCTGGACACGGTCGCCGGGCAGCAGCCGGTCGGCTTCGACGGCGAACGCTTCCACGGGCGCGGCGCCATCGACGCCAAGGGCCCCGCGGTGGCGCTGCTGGCCGGGGCGCGGGCCGCCCGCGAACGCGACCCGGCCGTCGGCCGCGACGTCGCGGTGCTTATCCAGGCCGTGGCGGGGGAGGAGGGCGGAGCCATGGGCACCCTCGGCACCCGGCCGCTGGTCGAACGCGGTCACACCGGCCGCCTCAACATCTTCTGCGAGCCCACCCGGATGCGGTTCCTCACGCGCAGCACCGCGGCGATGACCGCCCGGATCTCGGTCCGCGGGGACGACGCCATCGACGACCGCCCGCACACCGGGCACAACGCCTCCGTCCTGCTGGGCCACCTGGCCCGGCACCTGGGCCGCGCCCTGGACGCGCACGCCCGCTCCGGCGCGGTGTGCCTGGCCGGGCTGCACACCGGCACCCTGCACAACAGGGTCTACGGCAGCGGGTCGCTGCTGCTCAACCTCGCCTATGCAGACGCCGCCGCCGGACGCGCCCTGGAACGCGCCCTGACCGACGCGCTCGACGCGGGACTGGACGCCTTCACCGAGGACTTCGCCGACACCGCGCTGTTCGCCCGCACCGCCGCCGACGCCCGCGCCCTCACCCGACTGGAGTGGACCAAGCGCGGCCTGCCCGCGCTGGACGACCGCGACCCCTGGGCGCCCGCCCTGCTGCGCCGCGCCGGAATCGCCCCGTGGCCCGCGGACGAACCCGCCTTCACCTGTGACGCGATCTGGATGTCCGGGGTCGCCGGAGCCAGCACCGCCGTGCTGGGCCCCGGCGACCTGGCCGCCAACAACGCGCACGCCGACGGCGAGTTCGCGCGCGCCGACGAGCTCGACGGGTTCGCCGACGCGGTCGCCCGCGTCCTGGCCGCCTTCACCGACCGGATCCCCCGTCGGGCCTCCGGGCCCGACGACCCGCACGAGGCCCAAGAGCCGCACACCGACGAAGAACCCCACACCACCCACGAGGAAGGCGACGAGGACATGCGCGCACACCACGACCCCGCCCGGGAGGCCCGGTGACCACCGCGGCCCCCACCCAGGCCCCGCCGGAACACGAGGCCGTGCGGGTACGCCACGACGACCTGGTCGCGTTCGCCGCCGGGGTGTTCGCCGACCGCGGCCTGCCCCCCGACCGGGCGGCCGAGGCGGCGCGCGCCCTGTGCCACGGAGACCTCGCCGGTCCGCGCTCGCACGGCCTGGCCAACCTGACCCGCCTCTACCTGCCGCTCCTCGACGAGGGCAGGGCCGATCCCGCCGCCGAGCCGCGCGTCCTCGCCGACCTCGGTGCCGCCGTGCTCTGGGACTCCCGGCGTGCCCTGGGCCTGTGGGCGGCCGGCGAGGCCATGGACCTGGCCGCCGAACGCGCCGCGCGCCACGGCATCGGACTGGTGTCCGTGCGCGGCGCCACCCATCTGGGCTGCGCCGGGTACCACGCGCTGCGCGCGGCCGAACGCGGCATGGTGGGCCTGGTGGCCAGCAACTGCGGACGCCAGCGCATCGCCCGTCCGCCCGGCGGCGCGGTCGCCATGCTGGGCACCAACCCGCTCAGCGTCGCCGCCCCGGCGGGGGAGCACCCCCCGTTCCTGCTCGACATGAGCACCACGGCCGCGCCCACCGGCCGGGTCCGCCAGGCCGCCCGCGAGGGCCGCACCCTGCCCGAGGGCCTGCTGTGCGACGACACCGGCGCGCCCGTCACCGACCCCGGCGCCTTCGACGCCGGGCGCGCGCACCTGATGTGGCTGGGCGGCGACGCGGGACGCTACAAGGGCTTCGGCCTCGGACTCATGGTCGAGGTGCTCTCCGCGCTGGTCCCGGGAGCCGGGACGGGCCCCCACCCCGACGCCCTGGACGGGGACGGCGGCCCGAGCGGACGCGACGACGACATCGGCTTTTTCGTGGCCGCGATCGCGCCCGACGCCCTGCGGCAGGGGACCGAGGACGACGCGCGCGAGCTGTTCGGCGCGCTGCTGGCCTGCCCGCCCACCGACCCGGACGCGCCGGTGCGCTACCCGGGCTGGCACGAGTACCACCGGGCGCGGGAACTGCGCCTGACGGGCGTTCCGCTGGAGGCGGAGCTGTACGCCGAGCTGGCGGAGCTGGCCGACCGGACCGGCCTGCCCCTTGAGGCGATGCGGGAGGAGACGCGATGAGCGCCCCGCTGCGCACCGGGCTGGTCGGCCTCGGCGTGATCTCCCGCTTCTACCTGGAGGCCCTGCGCACCGCGCCCGGCCTCGACCTTGTCGCGGTGTGCGACCGCGACCCCCGTGTGCTCGCCGCCCACCCGGTCGGGGCCCGGGGCTACACCGACCACGCCCGGATGCTCGACGAGACCGGGCTGGACGCGCTGGTGGTCACCGCGCCCAACGACGCCCACGCCCCCGTCTGCGCCGACGCGCTGCGGCGCGGGGTGGCCGTGTGCGTGGAGAAGCCGCTCGCGCTGGACGCCGTCCAGGGGGAGGCGCTGGCCGGGCTCGCCCGCGACCGGGACACGGTGCTGTTCACCGCCTTCCACCGCCGGTACAACTCCGCGCTCGCGCGGCTGCGCCGGGACCTGGCCGGACGGAGGGTGGAGGAGCTGACCGTGCGCTACCTGGAGCTGATCGAGGAGCACGCCGGGACCGACACCTGGTACCTGGACCCGGCCCGCTGCGGCGGCGGGTGCGTGGCCGACAACGGACCCAACGCCTTCGACCTGGTGGAGTGGCTGCTCGGCCCGGCCGAGGCCGAGTCGGCGCGCGTCACTCGCGACGCCGCGGGCACCGACCGCCGGGCCGAGGTCGTGCTGCGCGCCGCGGGGGCGCGCGCACGCGTCCTGCTCGACTGGTCCCACCCCGGCGAACGCAAGGACGTCGAGGTGCGCACCGCCGACGGGGCGGTGCTCACGGCGGACATGCTGGAGGGCCACCCCGGGTTCAAGGACTCCCTGTGGCACGAGTACGTGGGCGTGCTCGCCGAGTTCGAGCGGCGGGTGCGCGGCGGCGTTGTCGAGGACCCGGGCGGGCCGTCCGCGCTGCGGCTGGTCGGGGACGCCTACCGCCTGGCGGAGGCCGCGGAGCCCACGAGGGAGGAGGCGCGGTGAACCCCCGTGAGGACGGTCCCAAACGGGACGTCACCGCGACGCTGGTCAAGGTCCTGGTGCACCGCAGGAGCGAGCGGGGCATGCGGCTCGAACCCCACGCCAGCCGGTGCGTGCGCGCGGGGGAGGTGCACGAGCTGGTCGCCACCGACCACACCGAGACCGCCGAGGGGGCCCTGATCGACCGGGTGGGCTTCCTCGGTTTCGCCGAGATCACCGGCGCCGGGGTGGTGGACCGGGGCGACGAGGTGTGGATCGGCCCGCGCCGGGTGGGGACGGTGCTCGGCTTCGACGCCTGCCACATGCCCAACCACTACAACGTGCTCGTCCACGCCGACCCGCTGCCGACCGGGCGGGACCTGGGGCTGGCCGCGGGCGAGTGTCTGGTGTTCCGCCAGGGGGAGCCGGTCGGCGCCGACCCGGCAGCCGAAACGGTTTCCGAAGAATCTGGTATTTGCTGAAAAATGTCCGATATAAAAAATCAATTGCGCCCATGGATTCTTCTGAACCCCTTTTGTGTAGCACTCTCGCAGGCTAATGTTCTGGGTGTGGGGAAGGTTCGGCCCGGTTCGGCCGGAGATTCCTTTCCTGTGCTCGGAGAGAGCATCGTACGTCTGTTTTTCCATGGGAACCGAGAGGGAAAATAAATGACGACCGCCACCAAGGCCAACAGCCGCCTCGAAGAGCGCTTCCGCCTCTGGGACGCCAACGGCAACGGGACCATCGAGCGCTCGGACTTCGAGACCGAGGCCAACGACATCGTCTCGCGCCTGGAGGCCGAGGGCACCGTCCAGGGCAACGAGCTCAAGGCCGCCTACCTGGCGATGTTCGACCACCTGGCCGCCGCCGCCGGCACCCAGGAGATGAGCCGGGAGCAGTTCGTCCAGGCCGCCGAGCAGGAGATCATCAGCAAGGGCGACGCCGGCTTCGCCTCGGTCGTGCAGCCGACCATCCAGGCCATCGTCAACGTGCTGGACACGAGCGGCGACGGTGAGATCAGCCCCTCCGAGATGCAGAAGTGGTTCGCCGCCATCGGACTCCAGGGCGCCGAGGCCGACCGCGCCTTCGCCGAGATGGACACCGACGGCAGCGGCAAGCTGTCCACCACCGAGCTGGTCGACGCGGTCCGCGACTACCACCTCGGCCGCAACGACATCCCCCTCCTCGGAAGCTGAGCCCGCCCGTTCCGGCCGCGGTCGACCGCCGCGGCCGGGACCGTTTCCCGACCCCCCCTCCGTGGTGCGAGGACGCGGGAAAGCGAAGTGCCCCGGCCCTCGCGTTCCGTCTTCCCCGTCGCGTGCGGGAAGGGTGTCATCCGGCGTTGAAATCGATCGGGGTCCGATTTCGGATGCCCTTTTCGAACGCCGGTATGACGTCGTGATTCTGTTGTTCCACGGAAGAAGTGAGGGAAAGCCCATGACGACCGCCACCAAGACCGCCAGCCGCCTGGAGGAGCGTTTCCGCCTCTGGGACGTCGACGGCAACGGCGTGATCGAGCGCTCGGACCTCGCTGCCGAGGCCGACGGCATCGTCTCGCGGCTGGGCGCCGAGGGCACCGCCCGGGGCGACGCGCTCAAGGCCGCCTACCTGGGCATGTTCGACCGCCTGGCGGCGGCAGCGGGCACCGACCGGATGAGCCGCGACCAGTTCACGGAGGTCGCCGGGCGCGAGATGGTCGGCAGCGAGGACGGCTTCGCCGAGATCGCCCGGCCGACGCTCCAGGCCACCATGGACGTGCTCGACACCGACGGCGACGGCGAGATCAGCCGGAGCGAGATGCGCCAGTGGCTCGACGCCGTCGGCGTCAGCGCGCGGGACTCCGACCGCGTCTTCGACGAACTCGACACCGACGGCAGCGGCACGCTCTCCGCCTCCGAACTGGTCGACGCGGTCCGCGACTACCACCTCGGCCGCAACGACATCCCCCTCCTCGGCGGCTGAGCCCCGACCCGGCCGCGGCCCGCCGCCCCGGCCGTCGTCCGCCCCCTCCCGCAGCGTAGAAACGTGGAGAAGTTGAAGAGAACGCTCGAACCCCCCGAGGCGGCGCCCCCCGGCAGAACACGCCTCCCCGTCCCCTTCTTCGACCAGTCCCGGAGCTTCGCGGAACTGTGGCCGCGCATCCGCGACAACTGCCTCCGGGTCATGGACCGGGGCAAGTTCTCGCACGGGGCCGTGGTCGCCGAGTTCGAGGACGCCCTGGCCCGCTGGACCGGCGCCCGGCACGTGGTCGGCGTCAACTCCGGAACCGACGCCCTCGTCATCCTGCTGCGCGCCGCCGGGCTGCGCCCCGGCGACGAGGTGATCGTCCCCGCCTACTCCTTCGTCGCCACCGCCAGCTCCGTCGTCCTCGCCGGGGGCGTACCGGTCTTCGCCGACATCGAGGAGCACGGGTACGGCATCGACCCGGCCTCGGTGGACGCGGTGGCCACCTCCCGCACCCGGATGGTCATGCCGGTCCACCTGTTCGACCGCCTGGCCGACGTGGAGGGCGTGCGCGAGGTCGCCCGGCGCCGCGGCCTGACGGTGCTGGAGGACAGCGCCGAGGCCATCGGCATGCGGCTGCGCGGCGTGCACGCCGGACTGCTCGGCACCGGCGGAGTGCTGTCCTTCTTCCCCTCCAAGACCCTCGGCGCCATCGGCGACGCGGGCGCGCTGCTCACCGACGACGACGGCGTGGCCGAGACCGCGCGGGCACTGCGCCACCACGGCCGCTCCGGGCGGACCCTGGACGACTTCCCCGGCATCGCCAACCCGACGGTCGTCGCGGGCTGCAACAGCAAGATGGACGACGTCCAGGCCGCCGTGCTGCTGGCCAAGCTCTCCCGGCTCGACGCCGACATCGCCCGCCGGGCCGAGCTGTCCGCGCGCTACGACGCCCGCCTGCGCGACCTGCCCGGGATACGCGCCGTGCCCGGCGCCGTCGCGCCCCACCCCGGCGGCGACCGCGTCGTCTACGTCCACCTCGTCGAGGCCGACGACCGCGACGCCCTCGTCGCCCACCTGGCCGGGGCCGGGATCGGCACCGAGACCTACTACCCGATCCCGCTGCACCTGCAGCCCTGCTTCACCCGCCTGGGACACGCGCCCGGCGACTTCCCGCGCGCCGAGGCGGCCTGCGAGGCTGCGGTGGCCCTGCCGCTCTACCCCGACCTGACCGACGCCCAGGCGGACCGTGTCTGCGAGGAGATCGAGGACTTCTGCGTTCGGAGGCACCGATGACCACGGCGACCGGGCAGCGCATCCCCTTCTTCGCCCCCGACCTTTTCGACGCCGACCGCGACGTCCTGCTGGAGGCCGTCCACGCCACCGGCACCGGCGGCGCGCAGAAGTTCATCCTCGGCGAGGGCACCGCCCGCCTCGAACGCCAGCTGCGCGACCGCCTCGCCGCCGCCGACGTCGTCGCCTGCTCCAGCGGGACCTCCGCGCTCACCCTGATCCTGGCCGCCATGGAGATCGGCCCCGGAGACGAGGTGGTGGTACCGGCCTTCGGCTGCGCACCGCTGGCCAGCACCGTCGTCGAACGCGGCGCGAGCCCGGTCTTCGCCGACATCGACCCGGTCTCCCTGACCCTGGACCCGGACGCCGCCGAGGCCGCCCTCACCGCGCGCACCCGCGCGGTCATGCCCGCGCACCTGTTCTCCATGATGGCCGCCATGCCCCGGTTCCGGGACCTGGCCGACCAGTACGGGCTGCGCCTGGTCGAGGACTCGGCGCTGGCGCAGGGCGGAACCCTCGGCGGCCGCCCCGCCGGGCTGTGGGGCGACGCCGGGGTCTACTCCTTCGTCCAGGTCAAGACCTTCGGCATGCCCGGCGAGGGCGGCGTGGTGGTCACCGCGGACGCCGAACTCGCCGTGCGGGTGCGGATGCTGCGCAACCACGGCCAGGACGGCACGCACCGCTTCCTGCACCACCGGATCGGCCTCAACAGCCGCTTCGACGAGGTGATGGCCGAGTTCCAGCTGCACCGGCTGAGCAGGCTGGAGGACCGGCTCGCCCGCCGGGCCGACATCTCCACCTACTACTCCAGCCGGTTCGCGCAACTGGCCGGAGCCGGGATCACGGCGCCGCCCACGGGCGGCGACGGGCGCTGCCACTACGTCTACACGCTCCTGGCCGAGGAACGCGACGACCTGCGCGTCCACCTGTCCGCGCACGGGATCGACACCCACGTGTACTACCCGCGCGCCCTGCCCGCCCAGCCCGCGTTCGCCCCGTACGCCCGGGCCGGGGCCCGCTGGCCCAACGCGGAGTCGGCGGCCCGGCGCAACATCTCCCTGCCGCTGTACCCGCACCTGGACGACGCCCAGGTGGAGCGCATCGCCGACACCGTGTGCGCGTTCGCTGACCGTTCCAGGAGAACCAGATGACCGACCACACCGCCGCGCCCCCCGCCGGACCGGCGCCCTCAGCAGCGCCGCCCCGGGGCACCCCGGCCGCCTACGCCCGGCTGGCCAAGCTCGACATCTACGACTACTACATCGGCCTGCCCCTGGTACTGGCCATGCTCGCGCCCGCGCTGCGCTGGGAGCCGGGCACGCTGGGGCTGCTCCTGCTCATCCTGCTCGCCGAGGTGGCCGTGGTGGCCGCCATGGTCGCCTTCGACGACGTCACCGGCTACCGCGACGGCAGCGACGCGGCCAACTACGGCTCGGACGCGGCCCGCCGCCGGCTGGCCCGCAAACCCCTGGTCGCCGGGACGCTCACCGAACCGCAGGCGCTGCGCTTCGCCTGGGCGGCGACCGCGGTGAGCGCCCTGCTCTGGGGTCTGGTCGTCCTGGTCGCCCCGCACCAGCCCGCCTGGGCGGTCGCCCTGGCCGCCCTGTGCGTGGTCGCCTCGGTCCAGTACTCCTGGGGCCTCAAGATCAGCTACCGGGGCTTCCAGGAGGTCTTCCTCATCGGCCTGGGCGTGGGCTGGGTCCTGGTGCCCTACGGGCTGCTCACCGGCGAGCTGAACGGCTTCGTCGTGGTCCAGGCCCTGCTGTTCGGCTTCGGTCCGATGCTCTTCGGCCTGTACTCCAACACCAACGACGCCGCGGGCGACCGCGCCGCAGGGCGGATCACCGTGGCCGCGATGGTGCCCAGGCGCCTCAACACCGCCTTCATCATCGCGGCGACCGCGGCGGAGAGCCTGCTCATCAGCGGCTCCACCCTGGCCGGGGTCTCCCCGTGGTGGTTCCCGATCGTCCTGGCCCCCGTCTTCCTGATGCGGCTGGCCCAGCTCTTCATCGGGTTCGTCCAGAACGACATCCTGCGCGCCCGCCGCCTGGCCATCCACACCCACCGGGTCACCGTGGTCCTGCTCATCGCCGCCCACCTGCTGGCCCCCGTGCTCCTGGGAGGCGCCGTATGAGCGAGGTGCTCGACGTCGCCGTGGTCGGAGCCGGCCCCGCCGGACTGGCCACCGCCCACGCGCTGGCCCGCGCGGGCCGCTCGGTCCGCGTCCTGGAGGCCGCCGAGGCCGTGGGCGGACGCATGCGCACCCTGCGCGAGCACGGCTGCCTCATCGACACCGGCGCGGAGATGCTGCCCCCGGCGAAGGCCTACCCGGCCACCTGGAAGCTGATCCGCGAGGTCGGCCTGGACGCCGACCGCGGCGCGGTGCCCCGCGTCCGCGGCGCCCTGGCGTCCTGGCGCGGGGGCCGGGCCCGACCGCACGTGGGCCGCCCCCTGGGCCTGCTCACCGGCGCCGGGCTGTCCCCGCGCGCGCGGGCCGATCTGCTGCGCCTCCAGACCCATCTGGCCCGCCTCGGCCTGGACCCCGAACACCCCGAGCGCTCCCCGCTGGGCGCGCGCACCCTGGCCGAACTGCTCCGCCCCTACCACCCGGAGCTGCGGTACCGGCTGCTCGGCGCCCTGGCCGCCGGGTTCTTCGGCTGGGACCCCGAGCACACGGCCGCCGCCCCCTTCGCGGCGCACCTGGTCTCCGCGGGCAGCAGCGCCCGCTGGCGTACCTACCGCGACGGCATGGACACCCTCGCGCGGGTCCTGGCAGACCGGCTCGACGTGGTCACCGGCCACCCGGTGACCGGCGTTTCCGCGGGCCCCGACGGGGTCGGGCTGGAGTCCCCGGCGGGCACGGTCACCGCCCGCGCGGCCGTGCTGGCCGTGCCCGCCCCGCTCGCGGCCGTGCTCCACCCCGGCGCGACCGGCGTCGAGCGCGCCTACCTGGAGGCCTGCGAGTACGCGCCCATGCTCCGCGTCTCCCTGGTCCTGGACCGCCCGATGGAACCGGCCGGGGCGCGCGGCGGCTTCGCCACCCTGGTGCCCGCCCCGGAGGACCCGCTGCTCAACGTGGTCACCGCCGACCACAACAAGCACCCCGGCCGGGTGTCGTCCGGCCGGGGCCTGGTCTCCCTGGTCGCCTCGCCGAGCGGCGCGGCCCAACTCCTGGACGCCTCCGACGCGCTGGTGGCCGAGCGGCTCACCGCCCGCGCCGAACTCCTGCTGCCCGGCCTGTCCCGGCACGTGGAGGCCGTGCGCGTGCACCGCTTCCGCCACGGCCTGCCCGCCGCCGGGCCGCGCGCGCTGCGCGAGCGCGCCGCCTTCGCCGTCCGCCCGCCCGCGGCCGTGGACTACGCCGGGGACTGGATCTCGCTGCGCCCGTGCAGCGAGGGCGCGGTCTCATCCGGGGCCACGGCCGCCGCGCGGATCCTGGCCTTCCTGGCCCCCGCGGCCCAGCCCCCCGTTCCCGCCTCCAGTGAGGACCGACGACGATGACGCTGTTCACCAAGCCCCTGCACCTGGGCACACTCTTCGACGACCTGGTCGAGCGCGGCTCCACGACCGCCGTGCACCTGAGCAGGCCGCTGGACACCGCCCCCGGGCTGGGCACCGAGCTGGACGTGCCCCGGGTGGCCGAACTGGTGCGCGAGGCGGCCGGGTGGCTCGCGGCGGCCGGTGTGCGGCCCGGCGACCGCGTCGCGATCGCCAAGCGCAACCACTGGGACTACGTACTTCTCAACTGCGCCGCGGCCCGGCTGGGCGCGGTGCCCGCGTCGCTGTCGGCGCACCTGGAGCCGGACGCGCTGGAGGTCCTGCTCAAGCGGCTGGACCCGGCGCTGCTGGTCACCGACGCCGCCCTGCTCGCCGCGTCCCGGGAGGCGGGGGCCGACCCCGCCGTGCACGCGGCCCGCACCCTGGTCATCGACGGCCCGACAGGGGGCGCGGGTCCGGCCGGGGACGGGGTCCCCGTCGGGGGAGGGGGTCCGGCCGGGAGCGTCCTGCGCCTGGACGACGTGCGCGGCGCCGAGGCACCGCCGCCGCGCAGGCCGCACCTGGACGCGCCCCTGGCGATCATGCACACATCCGGCACTACGGGCGTGCCCAAGCTGGTCCCGCACTCCACCCGCACGATCATGCGCCGCCTGGCCGGGTTCGAGGCGCACCGCTGGCCCGTGCTGAGCAGTCGCCCCGACGACACGGTGACCGGCGCGTACTCCTTCGCGCACGGGCGCGCGCTCGCCTGGACCGCCAGCGTGCTGTGGCTGTCCCCGGGCGGGCTCTCCGTGGTCACCGGCGCCGACTGGGCCGAGGCCGGGCCGCTGCTGGAGCGGCACCGCCCCACCACCCTGGAGGCCGCGCCCGCGGTCTTCGCGCGCTGGCAGAACCGGGCGGAGCGGGAGGACGCCCCGTTCGACCGGGTGCGGCTCTACGTCAGCACCTTCGACGCCGTGCACCCGCCGACCGTGCGCGCCTTCCTGGGCGCCACCCGCCACCGGCGCCCGGTGTGGATGCAGGGCTGGGGCCAGAGCGAGACCGGGCCGCTGACCTTCCGGTTCCTCACCCGGAGGGCGATGGCCGCGGAGAACGAGCGCCACCCGACCACCCGCCACCTGGGCCGCGCCATCCCCACCCGCACCAAACTGCGCGCGGTCGACCCGCACACCACGCTCCCCGTACCGGCCGGTACGCCCGGCCTGATCTTCTGCCGCACCGAGGCCCTGTGCCTGGGCTACGTCGGCGAGGAGGGCCGGTGGCGGTCCAAGCTGGTGGGCGAGTGGTGGAACACCGGCGACATCGGCGTCCTCAGCCGCACCGGCGCGCTGCGGTTGGTGGACCGCGAGGTGGACGCCCTGCGCGAGGGCGGATGCCTGGAGGTGGAGGACGTCGTGGACGACCGCCTGCCCGAGGTGCTGGAGTGCGTCGTCCTGAGCGTTCCGGACGGGCCCCCGGTGCCGGTGGTGGCCACCGAGAGCGGGGGCCTGGACACCGTGGCCTGGCGCGGCGCCGTCGCCGACCTGCCCGAACTCGCCGACCCGGTGGTGCTGACCTGGGACGAGCTGCCGCGCACCGGCACCGGCAAGGTCCGCCGCTCCGTGCTGCGCGAGCACTTGGGCCTGCGCCCCGACACCTGCGGAACGGGTAAGTGGACGTGACCGCCGCGCCGGTGGACGCGGCCCCGTTCCCGCTGACCGGTGCCGCCGCGCGAGCGGTGGGCGGCTCGGTCGCGCTGCGCATCGCGGCGGCGCGCCTGGAGGCGCTCGGCTGCGCCGTCTCGCGCGCCGAGGGACCCCTGCCACCGCAGGCGCCGGCCGGGTGGATCGGCCTTGTAGCCGTTCCGGACGAGTGGGGCCCGGGCGGGAACGGCTCCGGCGGAGGGGGAACCAGGGTGCTGCCGGTACCGGTCGGCTGCGCCATCGGCTGGTCCGGCCCGGTCGCGGAGCCCCTGGCGGGGGAGCGCGACGTCCAGGCCGCCTGCGGGCTGGCGCACCTGCACGGCCGGGCCCATGGGGCGCCCCGGTTCCTGGGGGTGGACTACGCGTCGGTGTGCGCCGGGGTGCTGGCCGCCCAGGCGGTGGCGGCCTGCGCGCTCGCCCTGGCGCGCGGCGGCCCGGCGCTCTCGGCGTCGGTCTCCGCGGCCCAGGCCGCCCTGCTCGCGGCTGGACCCTACGTCGCCGCGGCCACCGCCCCGGGTCGGGGGGCTTCTGCGGGCGCGTCCGCGCTCGACGCGGGAGGAGCCGGCGCCGGTGGCGGCCGCGGTGCCGCCGTGCCCGGAACCGTCCCGCCCTTCCGCTCCGCCGACGGAGCGCGCTTCGAGATCGAGACCCTGGACGCCGAGGTCTGGCTGCGGTTCTGGACCGGCCTGGGCGCCGCCCCGGCCGCGATCGCCGCCGGGTGGCCGCCCTTCCAGAGGCGCTTCGCCACCGCGGTGTGCCCGCTGCCGCCCGAGCTGCCCGCCGCGATCGCGGCCGTGGACCTCGCCCGGGTCCGCCTGGCCGCCCGCGACGCGGGCATGAGCCTGGCCCTCGTCCGCGCCGTCCGGGACGCCCGGGAACCCGACCCGGCCTCGGAGTGGCGGCTGCGCGCGCGGGACGCCGCCGGGGCCCCGGCCGCCCCTCTGGAGCGGCTCGGTCCCGACGCCGTCGCCCCCCTGGCCGGACTGCGGGTGGTGGAGGCCACCAACCGCGTGCAGGGCCCGCTGGCCGGGCTGCTGCTGGCCATGCTCGGCGCCGAGGTCGTGCGGATCGAACCCCCGGGCGGCGACCCCATGCGCGGGGTGGCGCCGCTGGCGGGGGACAGCTCCGCCCGGTTCCTGGCCCTGAACCGGGGCAAGGGCGCGGTCGAGACCGACCTCAAGACCGCGACCGGGCGCCGGGGCGCCCGTGACCTGGCCGCCACGGCCGACGTCCTGCTCTACAACTGGCCTCCCGGGCGCGCCGAGGGGTTCGGCCTGGGCCCCGAGGACCTCGTCGGCCCCGCCCCCGGCCTGGTCCACGTACACGCCGACGGGTGGGGCGGCCGGGCCCCCGAACCCGGCGCGCTGGCCACCGACTACCTGGTCCAGGCGCACGGCGGGGTGGCCGACCTCCTGGCCGGACCCGGGCAGGAGCCCGCGCCGTCCCTGCTCACCCTCACCGACGTGCTCGGCGGAATCCTCGCGGCCGAGGGGGCGGTGGCCGCGCTGCTGCTGCGCGCCCGCACCGGCGCCGGGGTCCGCGCCCGGACCGCCCTGTCGGACGCGGCCCGGCTGCTGCGCCGAGCCGGACGCGGCACCGCGACCGGAGAGGGGGAGCGGAGTGCCCCCTCTCCCGGCGGGCGGAGCGGTCCCGTGCTCGTGGAGGACCTGGCGGCGATGGCCGCCGCACCGGCGTTCGCGACGGCCTTCGACACGGTCGGCGGCGCTTCCTGCGTCCGCGCCCCGTGGAGCTTCGCGTCCGCCGCCGACGCCCCGGGAGCCGAGACGGGCCCGCGTGCCGGAGCCGCGCGCCGGGGCGCGTACGTCCGGAACGAACCCGCTCCCGGCGTCACCGCCGGTCCCCGCGACGGCGCCAGCGTCAGGACCACCGGACCGGACATCCCGCGCGCCACACCGTCGACGTCTCCGGACGGCGACGTGGCCGCCCACACGCCCGCGGAGAACCGGTGACCTGGACCTCCTCCAACGGCCTGGAACTGCGCGACCTGGTCCCGGACGACCTGCGCGCGCGGTGGACCGCACGCGGCTGGTGCCCGGGCCAGGACCTGTACACCCTCTTCCACGAGCGCGCGCTCGCCCACCCCGGACGCGACGCCGTCGTCGATGACCGCGGCACGCTCGACTACGCCGGGCTGGACGCCGCCGTGCGCCGCGCCGCCGCCGCGCTGGCCGCAGGGGGGACGGGGGAGCGCGACGTCGTCGGCGTCCTGCTGCCCAACGGGCGCGAGGCCGTCGTGGCCGAACTCGCCGTCGCCGCCGTCGGCGCGGTCGCGCTGCCCGTACCCGACGGCCGGTCCCCGGCCGACGTGCGCGGCCTGCTGGCCCGTTCCCGGGCCGCCGACCTCGTCACCACCCCGGATCGAGCCCGACAGATCCGCCGCGAGGACCCGCCGCCGACCCTGCGCCGGACGTGGGCGTTCGGCCCGGCCCGCCCCGGGACGCGCAGCCTGGACCGGCCCGACGCCGGGACGCTGCGGGACTGGCGCCCCGCCCGGCCCGACCCCGAGTCCCCGGCCCGCGTCCTGGTCTCCTCCGGCTCGGAGGGCGAACCCGGCATGGTCGCCTACAGCCACAACGCCATGGCGGGCGGCCGGGCCAACTACGTCGCGGCGCTGCACACCGGACCCGGCCCCATGCGCAACCTGGTCCTGGTCTCGCTGGCCTCCTCCTTCGGCTCCTGCGGGGTGCCGGTGACCCTGGCCGGGCTCGGCGCGACCCTGGTGGTCCTGCCCCGCTTCGACCCGGCCGCCGCGCTGCGCGCGATCGAGCTGCACCGCCCCACCCACCTGATCGGCGTGCCCACCATGCTGCGGCGGATCGCCTCGCTGCCCGAGCGGGCCGACACCTCGTCCCTGCTCGCGGTGGTGGCCAGCGGCGCCCCGCTGCACCGGGAGGTCCACGACGCCTGCGCCGCCCGCTTCGGGCGGCCCGTGGTCAACGTCTACGGCTCCACCGACGGGGTCAACTGCCACACCGCCCGCCGCCCGGAGCCGTGGGAACCCGGCCTGGCCGGAGACCCCGCCCCCGACGTGGCCGAGGTGAGCATCCGCGACCCCCGGGGGCGCCCGGTTCCCCGGGGGGAGACCGGCGAGATCTGGGCCCTGGGACCGATGACGCCGCTGTGCCGCGTCGCCGCGCCCGAGCTGGACGCCGAGCGGCGGGCCCCGGGCGGGTGGGTGCGCACCGGCGACCTGGGCCGCCTGGACCCCGACGGCGCGCTGCGGGTGGTGGACCGCCTGCGCCGGACGGTGATCCGGGGCGGCGTCAACATCTTCCCGGCCGAGGTGGAGCGCGAACTCGGCGCCCACCCCGCCCTCGCGGAGGCCCACTGCGTCCCCGTCCCCGACCCCGACCTGGGCGAGCGGGTGTGCGCCTGCGTGTCCCCCGCGGAGGGGGCCGCCGCGCCCTCCGCGAAGGAGCTCATCGCCTTCCTGCGCGACGAACGCGGACTGGACGTGCGCGCGCTGCCCGAGCACGTGGTCGTGCTGCCCGAACTGCCGCTCGGCCCGACCGGGAAGGTGTGCACGGCCACCCTGACCCGCGTCGCCGCCGAGGCCGTCGGCGCGCACCGGCCGCCGGACCGGGCCGTGGCCGAGGGCGGTCGCGCCCCGTCAGACCCCGTAGTCCGAACGGCCGGATCGGCCCGACCTGCCCCGACGATCCGACCGACCCGACCGACCCCCGAGGAGAGACCGGTGACCGACACCGCCGAGGACCAGCGCTACGTCTTCGACAACCACAGCGAGCACGCCTTCGACCAGCACCGCTTCCTGGCCGCCGCCTACGACCCCGTGACCACCGAACGCCTGGAGCAGACCGGTGTCGGGCCGGGGTGGGACTGCCTGGAGGTGGGCGCCGGGGGCGGCAGCGTCGCGCTCTGGCTGGCCGACCGGGTCTCCCCGGGCGGGAGCGTACTGGCCACCGACATCAAGCCCGAGCGCGTCCCCGCCGTCGAGGGCCTGGAGGTCCTCCGCCACGACGTGGTCCGCGACCCGCTGCCCGAGGCCGCCTTCGACCTCGTCCACTCCCGGCTGGTCCTGCTGCACATCCCGGAGCGGATCGCGGTCCTGGACCGCCTGGTGCGCGCGCTCAAGCCCGGCGGCGTGCTCCAGCTCGACGAGTTCGACATCACCTACGGCCCGGCGCTGCTCATGCCCGACTCCGAGTCCCAGAAGCTCTACGAGGAGTTCCAGGAGGCCAAGACCAGGCTGATGCTCCGCGCCGGGGCCGACCCGGCCTGGGGGCGCAACGCCGCAGAAGCGATGCGCGGCGCGGGTCTGGTGGACATCGACCCCCGGCCCCGGCTGGAGCTGTGGGACGCCGACTCCCCTGGCGTGCACCTGATCGCGCACCACACCCGCCACCTGCGCGACGCCTTCGTGCGCGAGGGGATGAGCGACGAGCGGCTCGCCCGGGTACGCGCGCTCCTGGCGGACCCGTCCTTCCGGGCCAGCTCCTGCGCGATCTACTCGGTCCAGGGCCGCCGCCCCCTCTGAGCGCGTGGCCCGCGTCCGCCCCCGCGGCCGGTGCGGTCCGAGCACGCCGTCTGTCGGGAGTGTCGGCTAGGTTGCCCGCGTACACGCACAGCAGTGTCCGGGAGGGCGACCATGACATCGAGAGCACCGCGTACCGACCGGGCGAGCAGGACCGTCCGCGCCTCCGCGACGGCGGTCTACGCGGCGATGACCGAACCGGACGCCCTCGCGGCCTGGCTGCCGCCCCAGGGCATGACCGGCCGGATCGACCGCTTCGAGCCCTGGCCCGGGGGCGGGTACCGCATGGTGCTGACCTACCTCGACCCGGGGGAGGGGCGGGGCAAGACCTCGGAGACGGAGGACGTCACCGAGGTCGCCTTCGCCGAGCTGGTGCCCGGGGAGCGGGTCGTGCAGCGGATCGACTTCGAGTCGCCCGACCCCGACTTCGCCGGGACGATGACCATGACCTGGACCCTCGCGGCGGCGCCGGAGGGCACCCTGGTCACCGTCGAGGCCGCCGACGTGCCCCGGGGCATCGACCACGCCGTCCACGAGGAGGCGCTCGCCTCGTCCCTGGCCAACCTCGCGGCCCACGCGGAGCGCTGATCCGGTGGTCCGGTCCCGGGCGGACGCCTCCGCCCGGGATCGGAGCGGCTTCCCCGCCCGCGGTCATCAGCCGTCGGCGGCCAGACGGCCCAGGCGCTCCTCCACCTCGTCCGCGCGCGGGTCGTCGTGGTCGCGCAGGTACTCCAGGGCCGCGTTCCACGCCTCCCGGGCCTGGACCGCGTCGCCCAGTCCGGCTCGGGCGTCGCCCAGCCCCAGCAGCGCGACCGCCCGGCTGTCCCGGTCGTCACGCTCCTCGAAGACCCGGACGGCCGCCTGGTACTCCGCGACGGCCTCGGCCGCACGCCCCGAACCGGTGAGGCCCCGGCCCGCGGTGCAGCGCGCCCACGCCACGCTCCAGTCGGCTCCGATGGCCTCGAAGGCCTCGATCGCAGCCCGGCTGTGGTCGAGGGCCTCGTTCCAACGGCCGAGGTCCACGGCGAAGTCGGCCAGGCTCAGCAGCCCCATCGCCGCGCCGCGCCGCTCGCCCGCCTCGTGGAAGACCCCGATGGCCCGCCTGACGTTGTCGGGGGCGGTTCCGTCGCGCTCACCGCGCTGCCAGGCCACCACTCCCAGCTGGCGCAGCGCGAACCCCTCCACCCACGGATCACCGGCCTCCCGGTTGGCCTCCAGGGCGGACTCGTAGTGCCGCACGGCCGCGTCGAGATCGCCCAGCAGCCACTGGGCGTCGCCCATGCCCAGGTGGTTGCGGGCGAGCCCGAAGGCGGTGCCCGCGCTCTCGGCCGCGCGGAGGCCGACCGCGTGCAGGTCGCGCCACTCGTGCCAGTGCCGGTGAAGCTCGAACAATCCGTACACGCTCGCCGGCAGCCGCCAGGCGGTGTCGTGGTGGCCGTGCTCCAGTGCGGCCCGCACCACGGCCACGAGGTTCGCGCGCTCGGCCTCGAACCAGTTCAGCGCGTCCTGGACGGAGCCGAACTCGGGCAACCCGTGATCCTGTCCCCGCCCGGGGACGACCGGGAAGTCGGGGTGTTCCACGCGCTGGGCCCGGGCTGCGGCGTGCGTGTACCACCGGGCCGC
Source organism: Nocardiopsis akebiae (assembly GCF_018316795.1). NCBI lineage: Bacteria > Bacillati > Actinomycetota > Actinomycetes > Streptosporangiales > Nocardiopsidaceae > Nocardiopsis > Nocardiopsis akebiae. Next base: position 4,320,085 of record NZ_CP074132.1, on the reverse strand, counting down.
CCTCCCGACGGCCTCGCCCGCCGCCTCCGGTCCTTCCTCGGCGCGGACCCGCTCGACCGCGTACAGGCGGACCAGGTCGTGCAGCCGGTAGCGGTCCTCGCGCGGGCGCTCCACGAGGTTCGCCCGGACGAGGCGGTCCAGGAGCCTCCGGGCCTCCGCCTGCGGGGTGTCGGTGAGCGCGGCGGCGGCCCCGGGGGAGAACTCCGGCCCCGGGTGCGGGCCCAGGCGTCGGAGGAAGCGGGCGGTGCCCGCGTCCAGGGCCTGGTAGGAAGCCGTCATCACGGCGCGCAGATCACTCAACTCGTCCTCCTCGGCGAGGGCGTCCAGACGGGAATCCTCGGCGGCCAGTTCGCGTACCAGGTCGCTCAGCGCCGCGTCCGGCCGGTCGAGCAGAAGTTCGGCCGCTCCACGGGAAACCGGGAAGGTTCGTACCGCTCCTGCCAGGAGACGAAGGCGCCGGGTTCCCCAGATGCTGTGGAACCCGGCGCCGTAGGAGGTCAGCCCTGTCTCTGTCGGTGGAGTTCGACGGCGGCGAGAACGACCTCGGGGGAGATGCGGACCGCGGTTTCCCCGGGCAGGGGGTTCTCCACCTTCGCCCAGTCCTCCGGTGCCAGAGCGGGGCCCTGGACGACGAACTCTCCGGTGTCGCTGAGGTAGACCGAGGGGCAGCCCTTGCCTCCGGACGCGGGGTCCTTGGCGAGCAGTTCCAGTTCCATGGATCTCCGTTCAGGCTTTGCGAGGGGCCTTCAGGGGACGCCGAAACTAGCACGCAGGCCTTGCGCCAAAGGGGTTCTGGCCGTTTCCGGTCCGTGCGGTCCTGGTCCCTTCTCTGCTCCGTTTCCACTCCTTTCCCCGGGTTCTCATCGGGCACGAGCGCATACAACCCTGCGGGGTTCATGGCTCTCCGTTCCTTCGCAGCGGTATGGCGGGCGGGGCGCCGCGACCGGCGGGCGGCCGGTCGCGGCGCCCCCGAGGGTCAGGGGTTCCGGTGGAACCCACGGAAGGGGGAGGTGTTCGGTGCTGCCGTGGCGTCAGCGACCGAGCGGATCAGCTCCTCGGGGCTGTCGGCACAGACCAGCCGCATGCGACCGGTGTGCGCGGCCCAGTACTGGCGGGTGCGCTGGCCGAACCAGACCGTCCAGCCGTGGTCGCGCAGCGCCGCGAGTCCGACTCGGGGGCCACCGTTCGGGCCGGGCCAGGGTGCTGGAGGGCGGGAACCGCGTCCGGGTTCCGGGCGGGCGACGGGGCCGGGCCACATGGGGAAGGCCTCCGGTCGCGGCGCCTCCGCCACGGCGGTCACCCGGCGGGCTTCCGCTGCGGAGACAGATGCGGAGACAGAGCCAGGGCCCGGCGCAGGGCCGTCGGGTCGCTGGCGGTGACCAGATCGGCCGGACAGGGGCAGCACCGGCGGGCCAGCGTGGCGACGAGGACCGGGCGCCCCGACTCGTCGTGGAGTTCGCAGATGAGGTGATCGGGGAAGTCGCCGCGCAGGCGACGGATCTCCGGGCTGGGATAGAGGCCGTAGCCGGGCACGGTTCACCACCCGCTCCGGTTCCGCATGGCCGTGCGGGGCGCCGGAACCGCAGGTGGCTGCTGCGGTGTCTGCGGCTGTGCGACCCGCTGCCGGGGCAGCCTGAGCGGCCGGGCGGGGCCCGGCGGCTGGTCCGGCCGGTCCGGGTTCCACCCCAGGGTGAAGAAGACGGCCGGTCCCTGCGGGGTGTGCTCGACGCCCCAGGTGTCGGCCAGGGCGTCGACGAGGAAGAGGCCCCGCCCGTGCTCGGATCCGGGGTCGGCCGGAACCGCATGGAGGGCCAGAATCCGGGTGTCGTCGCAGCCGCGCACGGAGACGCGGAGGCAGCGGGTCGAGGCGAACAGCGAGACGAGGAACGCCCCGCCGCGTGCTCCGGCGGGGGAGTGCAGCAGGGCGTTCGTGGCGAGTTCGCTCAGGATCAGGAGGGCGTCCCGGGCGGGGGAGTCGGGGGTCCGTGCCAGCTCCATGCGTCGGGACAGCCAGTCGCGCGCGTCCTTGACGGCGGACAGCGCGCAGGGGAAGCGCCCGAGGTAGCGCCGAAGCTCGGGCCGCGGTGGGGGTTCGGGCATGGGAGTACTACGGTTGTCCAAGGTCCTCACCTGGTCTCTCAGGTCGTGGGCTCAGGCCCTGCCCGGGCGCTGCAACGCCCGGGCAGGGCCGTTTTCATGCCACAGGCATCGCGCTCGGTAATCACCGGGCTGCATAGCGCTGTCGCACAGTCATAGTCCATCACGTCTAGCTTCTATGCAAGGTGCATTTCGAAAAAAGCTGATGGCAGGTGAAGATGTCCGCTACCCTCTCGGCATGAAGAGTCCAACGGTGGGACGCTGGCAGTTGGCCCAGGAGTTGGGGAAGCTGAGAGGGGAGAGGCCGCGCGATCGGGTGGCCAAGGCCATTGACGTGGCCCCGAGCAGCATCACCAGATGGGAAGACCCCAGCGGAGCGATACCGCGGCGCCGAGACCTGCATGCGCTGCTGGAGTACTACGAGGTGTCGGGCGAGGAGATCGGCCGCTATCTGGAGCTACGCGAACGTGCGCGCGAGTCCGGCTGGTGGCAGCGCTACGGGATCAAGGGCGGCTACGGCACCTACATCGGCTTGGAGAGCGACGCGCGGAAGATTCAGCGCTACGACGCCATCCACATCCCTGGCCTGTTCCAGACCGAGGACTATCAGAGAGCGTTGATAGCGGGTAGCGGAGCTGCGATCAGTCAAGAAGAGGTGGACCGTCGGATTCAGGTGCGCAGGGAGCGGCAGCGGGTCTGGATGAGTAATCGTCCGCAGACCTGGGCCATCATTGACGAAGCCGCCATTCACCGCATGGTTGGCGGGGCCGAGGTGATGCGGTCCCAGCTTGACCATGTCATGGCTTTGATGGATGAACCGCACGTCACCGTTCAGCTTTTGCCCTATGAGGTCGGGGCTCACGCGGCTATGGAGATGGGCTCGTTCACGGTCCTTGAAGTTGGAGTGCTCAGTGTTGTGCATACCGAGCAACGCAGGAGTGTCCTCTTCCAGGACGACTCCGCTGAGGTTGAGGAGCATCTCCGTGTGCTCGATAGGCTGCGCATGGAAGCATACGGAGATGCCAAGACCAAGACTGGTCTGCGTAGCGCACACTGAGGTGGAACTTGAGAGAGCAGTGGTACAAGAGCAGTTACTCCACCGCTAGTGGGGAGTGTGTGGAAGCTGCTCGCTTGGCCTCGGGGGAGCACGGTATGCGTGACTCCAAGCAGCCTGAGCTGGGCCACCTGGCCTTCGCCTCCGCCGAGTGGCACCCATTCGTCTCCTCGCTGAAGACGGCAGACACTACCTCCGCTACCTCCTGACACCCCGCCCCTCCCGAATCCCCGCAACGTCGAGCCCCGGCAGCGCCTTCGCTTCCGGGGCTTCGTGACGCACGGCTTCTCCCGGACCTGGTTTCAGTACAGGCCGCCCGGTGCGCGCGGAAGACCGCGCAGGTTCACCGCCCCCACCCCCCGGAACTCCGTCCCTTCCCGACCGTAGTCGCACGGCTACCGTAAAAACGTTTTTCGTGTTAGCTTCCGGTGCAATGGGAGCGCTCCCCACCCCCCACTCCTTCCGGACACCGCCGTCCGGAGTTCGCACAGAGGAGCAGCAGTGCCCATCAACCCCCCGGTTCCCCCCGGCGCGCCCCGGACCGCGCCGCCGTCCTCCCCGCCCTCGCGCAGACACCTCTCGCCCGCGTCACGTCTGCGAATGCTCCTGTACTCCGCCCTGGCCGTCGTCCTCTGCACGAGCGGACTCTCCGCCGCCGCCGTCGCCCCCGCCCAGGCCGCCGACATCGACACCGGTGCCTACTACGTCCTGCGCAATCAGCACAGCGGCCTGGTCGCCGACGTCGAGAGCGCCGGAACCCAGGACGGAGCGCGGATCATCCAGTGGGAGCGCACCGACCGCCCCTGGCAGCAGTTCCGCTTCGTGTCGTCCGGCGACGGCTACTACCGCCTCGTCAACCGCCACAGCGGTAAGGCCGTCGACGTATGGGAGCACTCCACCGCCAACGGTGCCGAGATCCGCCAGTTCACCGACCTCGGCAACGCCAACCAGCAGTGGCGCCCCGTGGACACCGGCGGCGGGGTCCAGCTGATCAACCGCCTCAGCGGCAAGGCCCTGGAGGTCTGGGAGTGGAGCACCACCCCGGGCGACCGCCTGTCCCAGTACGACTCCCTCGGCGGCGCCAACCAGGTCTGGGACCTGGTCCGCGTGGACGACGACGGCGGAGGCGGGGGAGACGGCGACTGCGGCAGCGGTTCCCACCACGCCGAGGCAGTCCAGAACGGCTCCACCTGGACCGCCCGCAACGGCACCGGCACCGTCTACACCGGCGGCGACATGCTCGCCGCCATGCGCGCGGCCGTCGGCGGTCTCGACCCCGGCCGCACCTCCCAGCAGCGCGTGGTGGTGCGCGGCTCCGGCTCCATGCCCGCCAACACCTCGCTCGACCTGCCCAGCCACACCTCACTGGAGGTCTGCGGCACCGTCCACGTGTCCGGGGCGGTGGGCGCAGACCACGCCGCCGTCCGGATCCGGAACGCCCGGGACGTCTCCGTCCCCCACCTGTCCGTGACCGGCTCGCCCTACTTCGGCGTCTTCGTGCGCGGTTCGCAGAACGTGCACTTCGGCCAGATCGACCTGCGCCTGTCCAGCGGCCTGGGCATGCGCATCGACAGCCGGGGCAGCGACGCCAACCGCACCACGCGCGACATCAGCATCGACGACGTGTACGTGTCGGGCACCGACAACCACGGCGTGGAGACCTACAGCGTGGACGGGCTGGACATCGGCACGGTCACCGCTCGCGACACCGGCTACTCGGGCCTGCTGCTCAACAACACCGTCAACGCCACGGTCGACCGGGTCGACGCAGAGGGGGCCGGAACCGGAACCGGCTACGCGGCCTTCCGCATGGCCAACCGCAACGGTCGCGTCGGCGGCGACCACCCGGTCAACGTCCGGGTCGGAGAGGTCCGCGCCCGCGGCGGCGGCCGGGGGGTCTTCTGCGTCTCCGAGAGCGGCGGCGCGGTGATCGACCGCGTGGACATCGCCCAGACCGGCAACAACGCGGTCCTGGTCGAGAACTGCCACAACGTCACCTTCTCCGGAGGGACGATCGCCGGTCCGGGCAGCGTCCGGATCGCGGCCCGCTCGGAGTTCGCCAACACCTCGAACGTCACGTTCCAGAACCTGACGCTGGCCAACACCTCGCTGGTCGAGAACCCGTGCTCGGTGAACCTGACCGTCCGCAACGTCACCTTCCAGAACAGCGGCGACCAGACCTGCTGACCACGCCCCGACCACAACCCGACCACGTCCGGAACACGCCCTGAACAGGCGTGACGCCGGGGCCCGACCCCCTGGGGCCCCGGCGTCGCCCGCCTGGAGCGGCCCGGCGGAGCCTGACACGTTCTCCCGTCGCCTCCGCTTCCGCTTCCGCGCCCACCGAGCGCGGTCCCGGATCACCGGGTTCAGACGCAGACCGACTCCAGCGCGCCGGACAGGGCGGCCGACGCCAACCGGTCGAGTCCGCGCGCCGCCGCGGTCTCGTCCGTGCTCCGCGCGATCCGCGCCGCGCAGCCGGGGGCGGTGCGCTCCTCCTCGGCGGCGGCCAGCGCCCCCACCAGCGCTGGGGTGATCCGGTCCAGCTCGGCGCGCACTCCGGCCAGGTCCGGCGCGTGCTCCGGTCGCCGGTCGGCCTGCGCGTACCACCGGGCGTGCAGGCCGCGCTGGACCACCTTGTTGGCCTCCATCTGGTCGCGCGCGACCGCTACGGCGGAGGCCGGATCCGTGCCGAGTTCGGACGCGTGCCGCTCGGCGGCGGCCAGGACCCGCGCCTCGCGTTCGGGGGCCTCGACGGGGTCGCCGGTGTGCCATTTGGCCGCGGCCACCAGCGGAGCGGTGTCGAGGCGGTCGGCGGACAGGAGCACGACCGCCTCCAGGCCGTTCGGCGGTGCGGACGCGGCGGCGGTGGAGGAGACCAGGAGCAGGGCCGCGACGGCGGCGGCGAGGGTGGCTGCGGTGCGCATGGACGAGGACCTCGGGCGACGGCGGGAACGACGGGACCCCCGCATCCTAGCCCTTTGTGCTTAGCTGAACGCGAAGGGTCACGGATCGGTGCGCGTTCCCTTTTCCGACGCGCCGTGTCCGTCTATCCTTCGCAGCGGTAACCGCCGCGGCGACAGGCGCCGGCCCCTTCGGTCGTCGGACCGCCGCCGTCCCCGTGACTCCCGAGGCCCCGCCACCGCCGAACCCCCGTGACCGCCCGCCCCGGCGGACCGACCTGAGGACCGAACCCGTGCAGATCCTCGAACCCGTCACCCCCGACACCGTCCTCCGGCGCTTCCGCGCCACCCACCCGTTGGAGGACGAGGTCTCCCGCGCCACCAACACCTACGCCGAGAGCGCTCTGACCCTGGCCACCCGCCAGCTCGGCGGGACGTGGCACCGGGTCGCCCTGGGCCGCGCGGACGTCCTGTCCGTGCTCCTGCCCTGGCACACGGGCGAGTGCGGGGAGCGCGAACTCGTCCCCCCGGGCGGGGCGACCGTCGCCGAGACCCTGGGCACGCTCACCGACTGGCGCCGGGAGTACCCCGTCGGCAACCCGGTGTGCTGGGGCAAGCTGGACTGGCACACCGGCGCGGCCCACGCACCGCTGTTCCTGAGTTCGCGCGCCCTCGACCACCCCTTCTACGAGCGGCTCGAACGCACGGACGCGGTGACCCACCTGGACGGCCTGCACCGCATGCTCGCCTGGGCGCTGGCGGACCGGCTCCCCTCGCGACCCGCCCTTGAGGCCTACCTGGCCGGTCCCCTGCCCGAGCCGCGCGACCCGGGCGCCCCCTCCGCGGCCCGTCCCGCCGCGACGGCTCCAGCCGAGGCCACCGCCGACACCAAGGACGCTTGACCCCGAGGGGCCGAACCCCCCGGTTCCGTCAACGCGCGACGGTCCGGGGCAAGGGGCGCGTCAACACTCGCCCCGGACTCGGTAGCGGCTTGGGTGAGCCGTTAGTCCGCGCGGCTCACGGCGGGTAGGGGGTGGGCGGACAGCGTTGGGGCACCCGCCCCTCGACCACGCGAACCACTAGGGGGACATCGTGGCACGCGATCGCACACCCGCAGACCTGATCGGGCACCACGTCCTCGATCGGGAGGGCCACAACGTCGGCAAGATCAACCAGGTCTACCTCGACGACAACACCGACCAGCCGAGCTGGGTGTCCGTGCACACCGGCCTGTTCGGCAGGCACGAGACCCTCGTCCCGCTCCAGGGCTCCCAGCCCGTGGAGGAGGACATCCGGGTCCCCTACGACAAGTCCGTCGTCAAGGACGCCCCGCACGTCGACGCCGACCGGCACATCTCTCCCGAGGAGGAGCAGACGGTCCGCCAGTACTACGCGCAGCACGGCGGTCCCCCGATGCGGGGTGAGGAGACCGGGATGGGCACCGGCCCCGGGCCGCAGACCACCGGCCGGGAGGACATGGCCGGGGGCGCCGCCGGAGGCGTGGCCGGGGGCGTGGCCGGTGACGCCGCGATGCGCGACCGCGACGCTGGTATGCGCGACCGCGACCCCGCGATGGCGGACGAGCGCGACGACATCTCGATGACGCGTTCGGAGGAGCGCGTGGACATCGGCGTGGAGCGGCGCGAGGCCGGCCACGCCCGCATGCACAAGTACGTCGAGACCGAGCAGTTCGACGAGACGGTCCCGCTGCACCACGACGAGCTCCAGGTCGAGCGCCGCCCGGTGGACGACCCCTCCGCGGTGCGCGAGCCCCGGGAGATGGGCGAGGACGAGCAGACCTTCACGCTCTACGAGGAGCGCCCGGTCGTCTCCAAGGAAGAGGTCCCCGTCGAGGAGATCCACGTCCGCAAGCGCGACGTGACCCGCGACGAGCACGTTCAGGGCCAGCGCCGCCGCGAACGGGTCGAGCTGGAGGACGACGAGGGGGAGCCGCCCGCCAACGCCTGACCCGGCCGCACGGCCGGGCCCGGCCGTGGCCGGAGTCGTCCCCGGACACGAGGTCCGGGGACGACGCGTGCGCACCGCTGCCGCGCGCCCACACGGAGGGGGAGGTACATGACTGAGCCGGGGGACGTCAGCGAGGAGACCACCGAGGACGGGGACGAGGAGAGGGAACAGGCCACGGTGTCCCCGCCGCGCGGGCGCGAGGCCGGGCCCGGGCGCGGTCACACCATCGTGGTGGGCGCGGGCGTCGCCGGGCTGGCCGCCGCCGACCGGCTCGCCGAGGAGGGCGAGCGCGTCACCGTCGTGGAGGCCCGCGACCGCCTGGGCGGACGCGTCCACTCCCTGCGCGAGTGGGACGGCACGACGGCCACCCTGGACGTGGGCGCCTCCTGGATACGCGGTGAGGAGAACAACCCCTTCGCGCGTCTGGTCCGCGAGATCGGCGTCCGCACGACCGTGTTCAACCGCTCCACCGAGACCGCCTACGACCCCAAGGGCCGCAGGCTGCTCTTCGACCGCCACCGCCGCAACATGGAGGACGTCAACCTCCTGCACGAGCACATGTACTGGGACAACGTCGGGGCCACGCCGCAGGAGTCGATGGAGGAGGGCATCAAGCAGGCCCTCTACGACGCCAACCTGGTGCGGGCCAGGGCCCGCGACGCCAACGAGATCGTGCACCGCCTCGTGGAGGGCGACCACGGCGCCGACGCCGACGAGGTCGCCTTCACCGCGGTGGCGGCCCTGCACGAGTTCAGCGGTGACGACGTGGTCTTCCCGGACGGCATGGCCCAGGTCACCGACTACCTGGCCCGGGGGCTGGACGTGCGCCTGGAGCACGTGGTGCTGTCGGTCTTCCACGACGGGGACGGCGCGGGCGTGCGCGTGGACACACCCGGCGGGGAGGAGACCCTGACCGCCGACCGGGTCCTGGTGACGCTGCCCCTGGGCGTGCTCAAGGCCGGAGGGGTCGACTTCGACCCGGCGCTGCCCGAGGACAAGGCCGGTGCCGTCCGACGCCTGGGCAGCGGCCGCCTGGAGAAGCTGTTCCTGCGCTTCGAGGAGGTCTTCTGGGGCGACGCCGAGGTCCTGGTGCACCTGGGGACCGAGGAGGGGACGTGGTTCCACTGGTACGCGGGGCAGCGGGTCATGGGGGCGCCGATCCTGGTCTGCCGCAACGGCGGCAACGCGGCCCGGTTCCTGGAGGAGAAGGACGAGGCCGACGTGGTCGGGCACGCGCTGGACTCGCTGCGCGGGCTGTTCCGCAAGGTGCCCGAACCCGTCGGCCACCACCTCACCCACTGGATGGACGACCCGTTCGCCCGGGGCAGCTTCTCCTTCACCGCCGTGGGGTCGGGGGACGAGGACCGGACGGCGCTGGGCGAGCCGGTCGGTGAACGGCTGTTCTTCGGGGGAGAGGCGACCGAGACCGAGCACACGGCCACCGTGCACGGCGCCCTGCTCTCGGGCCGGAGGGAGGCCGAGCGCATCCTGGAGCTGTGAGCCCGCTGCGGCGCGTCCGCGTGCGGACCGGTTACCTGAGCCGGGGCGCCGGTCAGAGCCCCAGACGGCTCTCCACGGCCCTGATCCCCGCGCGGCAGGCGCGTTCCACCTCCCGGTGGTTGCGCAGCCGCTCCAGCAGGCGGAAGGGCCGCGGGTCAGCTTCGGGGCCGCCGTCCGAGCCGATGACCTCCAGGACCTGCCCCGTCAGCCTTCCGGTGCGCGTCCAGCGCTCCCAGCGCTCGAAGTCGGGGCTGGCCTGGTGCCCCATCACCAGGGCCCGGCCGCCCCGGCCGGACAGGTCGCCGCCGTCGCGCGACCACAGTTCCACGCTCCGCCCCGGACCGGCCGACCAGTCCCGTGCGGTGACCACGTCCACGCGCACGTCCGCGCCTCGGCCCGCACCCATGCCGTCGTCAGCACCCGTGTCCGCGCGCGGCCCGCCGTCCGCGGCGGGCCCGTCCGAGTCCGCTCCGGTGCGCGCGCCCGAGCCGGTGCCCGCGTCGACGTTCGTCCCAGAGCCCGCGCCCCACTCGCGTACCAGCAGGGCGTCCTCAGGGCGGGCGCGCCTGCGCACCGCCTCCACCCGATCGGTCCCGACCAGGGTCACCAGGGCGCGCGCCATCCACCACCAGTTCTCCTTGCGGGCCATCAGGCTTCCCGCGCGCAACCGGGTCGGCGGGTGCTTGGCCGCCTCCTGCTCCACCAGGTCGCGACCGAACAGGCGGCCCCCCGGGTCCAGCCGCACCTGCACCGGACCGGTTCCCACCAGGCCGGTGTCCGTCCCCGGCACGGGCGAGGTCAGGCTGAACGCGGCGCGCGCGCCGAGCGAGTCCACCAGGTCCAGGTGGGCCATCGGAAGGGCCGCGCACGGAATCCCCCCGTCCGAAAGCGGCACTACCGGGACGCTCACCGGCGAACCCAGCGGAGTCACCCAGGAGAGCTCACCGACGGCCGAACGCCGCCAGACCGTGGCGAAATCTTCCACATACTTCCTTTTCTGTGATGTGCGACTCATGTTAATTTCTCGGGACTGTACCCGAACCGCCTGGACAGAGCACCCGCAGGTCCCGCCCAACCGGTCCGCACACCGGAAAGAAGGAACTCCCCGATGCCCGCTGTAGCAGTACTGCTCGGCACCCTGGCGATCTTCGCGCTGGCGTACCGCTTCTACTCGGCCTACCTGGCCAAACGGGTCTACGCCCTCGACCCCTCCTTCGCCACGCCCGCGCACACGCTCCAGGACGGTGTGGACTACGTCCCCACCAACAAGCACATCGTCCTCGCGCACCACTTCATCTCCGTGGCGGGCGCCGCGCCCATCGTCGGCCCGGCGATCGGTGTGTTCTGGGGCTGGGGACCCGCACTGCTCTGGGTCATCCTGGGCACCGTCTTCGGGTCGGGCGCCCACGACTTCGGTTCGATCGTGGTCTCGCTGCGCAGCAAGGGCCGCAGCATCGGCACCCTGGCGGGCGACGTCATCGGTTCCCGGGCGCGCATCCTGTTCCTGCTGATCATCTTCTTCCTGGTGACCCTGGTGAACGCGGTGTTCGCCATCGTCATCGCCGGGCTGTTCGTGAGCACGCCCGAGGCGGTGCTGCCCACCCTGGTCACCATCCCGCTGGCCATCGCCGTGGGCCAGGTGGTCTACCGCCGCCGCACCGCCGCGCTGCTCCCCTCGATCATCGCGCTGCTCCTGGTCTACGCCTGCATCCCGCTCGGGCAGATCCTGCCGATCAGCCTCGCGCCGGTCGCCGAGGCAACGGGGATCGCGGAGAACCTGCTGTGGATCGTGATCGTTTTCGCCTACGCGTTCGTGGCCTCCCGCCTGCCGGTGTGGCTGCTGCTCCAGCCGCGCGACTACATCAACCAGCAGCAGATGGTCGTGGCGCTGCTGGTCATCATGGGCGGTGTGATCGTGGGCATGGACACGATCGCGGCACCGCTCTTCCGCGACACCCCGGCCGGCTCCCCGCCCATCTTCCCCCTGCTGTTCATCACCATCGCCTGCGGCGCGGTCTCGGGCTTCCACAGCCTGGTCGCCTCCGGGACCACCTCCAAGCAGATCGACAAGGAGACCGACGCGCGCTACGTCGGCTACCTCAGCTCCCTGGGCGAGGGCACGCTGGCGCTGTGCTCGATCCTGGCCTGCACCGCGGGCGTCATGGTCTACTCCGCCAACACCGGCGCCGAGTGGGGCACCCTCTACGTCGACTGGGAGGCCGCCTCCGCCGACCCGCAGGGCATGTTCGTCCAGGGCGTGGCGGGCTTCGCCTCCAACATCGGCGTCCCCGAGAGCACCGCACTGGTCTTCGGCGCCCTGGTGATCGTCAGCTTCGCCGTCACCACCCTGGACACCGCGGTCCGGCTCAAGCGCTACATCATCCAGGAGATCGCCACGATCGCCGCCGACCGCTTCTCCACCGGCACCGCGCCGCACCGGGCGATGTCCTTCCTGGCCCGCAACATCACCGTCGCCACGCTCGTCGCGGTGCTCATCCCCCTCGCCCTGACCCTGGTCCCGGGCGACTTCGCCGTGGGCACCCTGTGGCTGCTGTTCGGCACCACCAACCAGCTCACCGCGGGCCTGGCCCTGTCGGTCATCGCCGTCTGGGTCACCAAGCGCCACCGCAACCCGGTCATGATCCTCGTCCCGCTGGTGTTCCTGGCCGCCATGACCGTCTGGGCGCTGGTCATCCAGCTCCGCGACTTCGCGGTCTCGGGCGACGCGATGCAGACCTTCCTGCTCGCGCCGCTGGACGGCGTCATCCTGCTGCTGGCCCTGTGGATGATGGCCGAGGCCGCCATCGCCCTGCGCAAGGCGCGCAAGAGCCCGCCGGTCGCCGAGGCCGCGACCGAGGAGACCACCGCCGGGAGGGACGAGGGTGAGGTCAGGTAACCGCCGCGCCCGGGGCGCCGCCCAGTGAGCGCCCCGGGCGCCGACGCCGGGCCCCCGCCGGGGGCCTGGCGCCGCGCCGTCGCCGCCTGGCGCCGCTTCGAGGACTTCCACCAGCAGGTCTTCGAGGCGCGCTGGGGGCACGCGCGCCGACGCGAGGCCCGCACCCAGCAGGACACCCTGCGGGCCCTGCTCATGCTGGAGAGCCTGGGAGTGGACAACCCCGTCGCCTACGAGACCCTCGACCTCATCCCCTACATGGTCGCCGACCTGCACGAGTGGCACCAGAGGATGGGCCGCAGGGACTTCGGAGCCCCCGGAGGCTGCTGTTGACCGAGTCCGCGACCGGCCCCGCCGCGCCGATCACCTTCTTCGGGGGCAAGGGCGGGGTCGGCAAGACCACCCTGGCCGCCGCGCACGCGCTGTCCCTGGCCGAAGCCGGGCAGCGGGTGCTGGTGCTCTCCACCGACCCCGCCCACTCGCTCGGCGACGCCCTGGAGGCACCGCTCGGGGACGAGCCCGTCCCGGTCGCCCCCGGTCTGTGGGCCGCCGAGCCCGACGCCGACGCCGCCGTGCGCCGCCGGATCGCCCAGGTGCTCCGGGACGCCGAGCGGGCCGTCCCGCCCGAGGTGATGCCCGCCGTGCGCCGCCACCTTGAGCAGGCCGGGGCCAGTCCCGGCATGGCCGAGTCCGCCCTGGCCGACCTGCTCGTGGACCGCATGGAGCAGGTGGGGCGGCGCTGGGACGCCCTGGTCGTGGACAGCGCCCCCACCGGGCACCTGCTGCGTCTGCTCAACCTGCCGACGCTCCTGACCCCCTGGGTGGTGGGGCTGACCCGCCAGCGCGAGCGGGCCCGCCGCGCCGAGGCCTTCGCCGACGTCGTCGGCGGCCCGCGGGAGGAGGCCGATCCCCTCACCGAGCGCCTGCACGCGCGCCGCCACCGCCTGGAGCGCGCCGCCGAACGCCTGCGCCGGGACGCCCGGGTGCGCCTGGTGACCCTGCCCCGCCGCATGGTGCTGGCCGAGACCGCCCGCGCCGTCGAACAGCTCACCGGGGCCGGGTTCCGGCTCGCCCCCGTGGTCGTCAACCAGATCCCGCGCGGGGACGCCGCGGGACCCGACACCGCCGAGGCCCTGGCCGCCACCCGCGAGCGCTTCGCCCGCCTGGGAACGGTGGAGGTCCCGCTCCAGGACGCCGAGCCCACCGGTCCCGAACGCCTGCGCCGCCTCGCCGCCCTGCTCGCCGCCCGCTGAGGGGGAGCCCGCAGCCGGGTAGAGGCGGTCGGGCCCCGTCCGGGGAACCCCGCCGGGCCGCCCCGCGTTGGACGGTGGTGAGGGGTCGCGGCCGGGGAGGCCGCAAAGCGTACACGGTACGATCGGGGTGCGGCCGCCCTCCGACCAGGGCGGGTGGATCCACGATGGCGGGAAACGACCCTCCCGCCCGTTATCGTTGGCGCCATGGGGCGATCCGCGCAAGAAGGCAGACACACGGCGGGGGGCGATGTGGTCAGCCCGGCGGTCAGTGACCGCGTCTGGACGGTTCCCAACCTACTGAGCATGCTCCGGCTGCTGGGCGTGCCCCTGTTCCTGTGGCTCGTGCTGGTGCCCCAGGCCGACTGGTGGGCCCTGCTCGTGCTGGCCCTGGCGGGCCTGAGCGACTGGCTCGACGGCAAGATCGCCCGCGCCTGGAACCAGACCTCGCGCCTGGGGACCGTGCTCGATCCCCTCGCGGACCGGCTCTACATCTTCGCCGCCCTGCTCGGCCTGGTCATCCGAGGCATCGTGCCCTGGTGGCTCATGGGCATCCTCGTGCTGCGCGACGTCCTGATCCTGGGCGCCCTGCCGCTCCTGCGCCACTTCGGCTACGGGCCCCTGCCGGTCAACTTCGCGGGCAAGGCAGCCACGCTGTGCCTCCTCTACTCGTTCCCGCTCCTGTTCCTCGCTGGTTACGCCACGATCGCCGCAGATGTGGCGAGAATTATAGGTTGGGCCTTCGCGCTCTGGGGAACTGCTCTGTACTGGTGGGCCGGACTGCTCTACGCCGTACAGGGACTGCGCCTGATGGCCCAGACCCGCCGCGACGAAGGCGCTGATCGCACCGGCGGCCCCAGGGCCGTGGGCGACAGCGACCCCGTACGCGGTCACGCCCGGGACCGACTCGGTCCAGCCGCACCGGCGACCGCTGACGGCGACCCCGGCGCGGCCGCCGAGGGCGCGGACCGACCGAGCCGCCCGGACCAGGGGCGGACCGGCCCCTGATCCGCACGCGGACCGGCTCACCACGAGTCCTGTCGGATCGAGAGGGAGTGTCGTCTCCGCATGAGAACATGTCCCGCCGCCCGCAACGGCGTGCGCTCCGAACACCGTCCCCCCGCGGTGCCCACCGGCGGCCCAGCGCTACGGAGGTACCGGCGATGAGCCAGGCCGCAGACACCACCCCGGAGGCCGCCGCGCCTCCTATGAAGGCCGTCGTGATGGCGGGCGGCGAGGGAACCCGCCTGCGCCCCATGACCGCCAACCAGCCCAAACCGCTTCTGCCGGTGGTCAACAAGCCCATCATGGAGCACGTGCTGCGCCTGCTGCGCAAGCACGGCTTCACCGAGACCGTGGTCACCGTGCAGTTCCTGGCCACCCTCATCCGCAACTACTTCGGCGACGGCGAGGAACTGGGCATGAAGCTCAGCTACGTCGCCGAGGAGGTGCCGCTCGGCACGGCGGGCAGCGTCAAGAACGCCGAGGAGCACCTGCGCGGCGAGCCCTTCATCGTCATCTCCGGCGACGCCCTGACCGACATCGACCTGACCGACATGGTCCGCTTCCACCGCGAGAGCGGCGCCAAGGTCACCATCGGACTCAAGCGTGTGGAGAACCCGCTGGAGTTCGGCATCATCATCGTCGACGAGCAGGGGCGCATCCAGCGCTTCCTGGAGAAGCCCACCTGGGGCCAGGTCTTCTCCGACACCGTCAACACCGGCATCTACATCATGGAGCCGGAGGTCCTCGAACGCGTCGCCGCGGGCGAGGTCGTCGACTGGTCCGGCGACGTCTTCCCCCAGCTGTTGGAGGAGGGCGAGCCCCTCTACGGCTACATCGCCGACGGCTACTGGGAGGACGTGGGCACGCACGAGAGCTACCTCAGCGCCCAGGCCGACGTGCTCTCGGGCAAGGTGGACGTGGACATCGACGGCTTCGAGGTCTCCCCGGGGGTGTGGGTCGGCGAGGGCGCCGAGGTCCACCCCGAGGCCGTCCTCAAGGGCCCGCTCTACATCGGCGACTACGCCAAGGTCGAGGCGGGCGCCGAGCTGCGCGAGTTCACCGTGGTCGGCAGCAACACCGTCGTGCGCTCGGAGGCCTTCGCCCACCGCACCGTCCTGCACGACAACGTGTTCATCGGCCGCGGCGCCAACCTGCGCGGCGCCGTCATCGGCAAGAACACCGACGTCATGGCGGCCGCCCGGATCGAGGAGGGCGCGGTCGTGGGCGAGGACTGCGTCGTCGAGTCCGAGGCCTATCTGCACAACGACGTCAAGGTCTACCCGTTCAAGACCATCGAGGCCGGTGCGGTGGTCAGCACCAACGTCATCTGGGAGTCGCGCGGGCAGCGCTCGCTGTTCGGCCCCAGGGGCGTGTCCGGCCTGATCAACGTGGAGATCACCCCGGAACTGGCGGTGCGTCTGGCCAACGCCTACGCCACCACCCTGAAGAAGGGCGCGATCGTCACCACCTCGCGTGACGTCTCGCGCGCCGCCCGCACGCTCAAGCGCGCGATCATCAGCGCGCTCACGGCGGCCGCCATCGAGGTGCGCGACCTGGAGGTGGTGCCGCTGCCCGTGGCCCGCTTCCACACCTCCCAGAGCGGCGTCAGCGGCGGCATCACGGTGCGCACCACCCCGGGGGACCCCGAGTCGGTCGACATCCTGTTCCTGGACGGCGACGGCGCCGACCTGTCGCCCGGCGCCCAGCGCAAGCTCGACCGGGTCTTCTCCCGCGCCGAGTACCGCCGGGCCTTCCCCGGCGAGATCGGCGAGCTGACCTTCCCGTCGCGCAACGTGGAGAGCTACTCCCACGAGCTGCTGCGCAAGGTGGACACCTCCGGCGTCGCCGAGGCCGAGCTCAAGGTCGTGGTGGACTGCGCCGGGGGCAGCGGCTCGCTCATCCTGCCCTCCCTGCTGGGCCGGATCGGCGTGGACGTGCTCACCGTCAACAACCGGCTGGACGAGTCCTCGCCCACCGACACCGTCGCCAAGCAGAACCGCGACCTGGCGCGGCTGGGCGAGCTGGTCTCTGGCTCCGGCGCCGACTTCGGCGTGCGCTTCGACCCCGTGGCCGAACGGCTCTCCATCGTGGACGAGAGCGGCGACCTGGTACACAACGACCGGGCCCTGCTGGTCGTCCTGGAGCTGGTCTGCGCCGAGTACGGGACCGGGACGGTGGCCCTGCCCGTCACCACCACCCGCGTCGCCGAGACCGTGGCCGCCTCGCACGGGGTCGAGGTCCACTGGACGGCCACGGCCACCGACGAGCTGACCAAGGCGGTCCAGGCCCAGGACGACGTCATCTTCGCGGGCGACGGCCGCGGCGGGTTCATCGTGCCGCGGTTCAGCCCCACCAGCGACGCCATCGCCGCCTTCGTGCGGCTGCTGTCACTGGTGGCCAGGACCCGCCGCTCGCTGAGCCAGATCGACCGCACGATCCCCCAGGCGCACCTGCTGCGCCGTTCGGTGCCCACCCCGTGGGCGGTCAAGGGGAGCGTGATGCGCGCCGTCGTGGAGGCGGCTGGCGGTCGCGAACTCGACACCACCGACGGCGTCCGGGTGATCGAGCCGGACGGAAGCTGGGCCCTGGTCCTCCCCGACACCGCGGAGGCCGTCACCCATCTTTGGGCCGAAGGTCCCAACTCCGACACAGCGCACCGTCTGCTGGACGAGTGGGCGGCCGTCGTGGAACGGGCCGAGGGCTGAGGCGGGCCGCGCGGGCGCGGGCGGGTCCTCCGTCCGCGCCCGCGCGGCGCGTGGCCCCTGCGTCACGCACCGTGCGCGGGCGCGGCCCCTACCGTGCGTGACCCGGCGGGTTAAAATGGGCATACAGGCAGGTCGTGGCGGTTCGGTGAAGTCGGTGCGAATCCAGGGGGATCCGTGGAGAACCAAACCCGCCGACACGGCATCAGCACCAGGACAGGCGTGTTGCCCCGACCCGGCCCTCCGCCGTCGGCGGACACCCTCCGCGACGACGAGCACACCGCTCGGCGATCCGTTCCAGGCGGGTCGTCCACAGCGGGCGGGGGAGGAGCAAAACCCTTCCTGGACAGGGATATGGTTTAAAGTCGAGTGTTCCCCGAAGCGCCGCGTCGCCCACCGGACCGGGTATCCCGGCAACGGCGGACACCCCCGCCGGTGGTGACAAGGAGTGCGACACGGGGGATGAGACCTAGCGACCGACCGCGTGAGGCGCACCGCTGCCGCGACAGCGGGCCGTCTCACCGCGTACCGGACGGCGTGCGGGCCCAGTGCCCGCCCGGCGCCCGGTACGTGCCACCGATCAGCCCAATCAAGCACCGCCCCGTGCGGTAGGAGGCCGAGCCGACCTATGTCGAGCGTTTACTGCACGCAGTGCGGTCACGCCGTTGCGGATGATGCCCGTTTCTGCTCCCACTGCGGAACTCCGATCCGCAGGGCCGAACAGCAGGGCCCCCGATCCGGCACTGGCAGGGACTCCGGCGGAGACGTCACGTCCACCATCTCCCTCTCGGGCATACAGGCCCTGGAAGAGGAGGAGTCCGGCGACGAGCTGGGCGGCGACGACCCCGCCAACCCGGACGCTCTGCCGCCGGGCACGGCGCTGCTGGTGGTCAGGCGCGGCCCCAACGCCGGGAGCCGCTTCCTGCTGGACAGTGACGTGACCACCGCCGGCCGCCACCCCAACAGCGACATCTTCCTGGACGACGTCACCGTCTCCCGGCGCCACGTGGAGTTCTTCCGCCGCGGCGACGGGTTCGGAGTCCGCGACGTGGGCAGCCTCAACGGCACCTACGTCAACCGCGAGCCGGTCGACGAGGCCCAGCTCGGCGGAGGAGACGAGATCCAGATCGGCAAGTTCCGGATGGTCCTGCTGACCAAACCGCGCCGCTGACCGGCGCGGGGACGACCGCGGGAGCGGCGGGTGGGCCGATGAGGTTTGCGGCCCCCCGCCGCCGGAGAGCTTTGTAACGAAGGGTGCCGATTTCGCCCTCGGGTCCTGATCCGCAGCGGGAGCAGGGACGAGCGCCCATCCGGCATCACGACTCGTGGGACGGAGACGCTGTGAAGCACATGGAGGTCGTCGGCGTCCGTGTTGAGATGCCCTCGAACCAGCCGATTGTCCTGCTCAAGGAATCCGAAGGCGACCGCTACCTGCCGATCTGGATCGGCGGTGTGGAGGCCACCGCGATCGCGTTGGCCCAACAGGGCGTCGCACCGGCCAGACCGCTCACCCACGACCTGTTCCGGGACGTCCTCGACGCCTTGGACACCGGGCTCAAGACGGTGAACATCACCGGCCTCAGCGACGGCATCTTCTACGCCCAGCTGGTCTTCAGCAACGGCGTGGAGGTGAGCGCGCGCCCCTCCGACTCGATCGCCCTGGCGTTACGGACGGGCACGCCCATCTACGCGCACGAGGACGTGATCGACGAGGCCGGGATGCCCATCCCGGACGAGCAGGAGGACCAGGTCGAGGCGTTCCGGGAGTTCCTGGACAACATCTCGCCCGAGGACTTCGGCAGGCGCGCGGAGTAGGCCCGTGGCGCACGTGCACTCCCCCGGGGCCCGCGCACAGGCGCGGGTCCCGTGCCGCGGTGGTGGCGCGCGCCGGGGAGGACACGCCCCGACCTGCGGCTCCGTCCGCGGGGCCGGTGATAGATTGGGTAACGGAAGTGGTCGTGATGATCAGGGCCGAAACCCCCGCTTGCGCGTCGGGCGCCACCGGGGAGGCCCCCGCACACCGGCGCCGCGCGCACTTGGCGACGCGCCGCGCGGTGTCGTTGACGCTGCCGGTCGGCCGTCCTACCTTCAGTGCAGTGGAACCCACGGCGCACCCGTTCCCTGAGTGGACATCCCCTGTCGAGCCCGCCGTGGGACGAGAAGCCGGAGGTCGGCGTGGCGGTAGCGAGCGGCAAGCGGGATCCCCATGACAGGCGGTCCGCGCTGCGGCTAGCGGGGCAGCAGGGCCTACTGTGCGAAGAAGACTTGGTGGCGCTGCCTATGGACGTCGGGTATCGGGGCCCCGCGGCGTGTACGGCCGCCGGGATCAGCTACCGCCAGCTCGACTACTGGGCCAGGACCGGCCTGGTGGAACCGAGCGTGCTCACCGGAGCCCACAACGCCCCCCTGTACAGCCTCCCCGACATCCTGTTGCTCAAGGTCGCCAAAAGGCTCCTGGACACCGGGATATCCCTCCAGCAGATCCGCACCGCGGTCGACCACCTGCGCGGCCGGCCCGCCCCCGACCTGGCCCGCATCACCCTCATGAGCGACGGTGTCAGCGTCTACGAGTGCACCTCCCCGGAGGAGGTCGTGGACCTCATGCAGCGCGGCCAGGGCATGTTCGGCCTGGCGCTGGGCAACGTCTGGCGCGAGGTGGAGGAGGCCTTGGGCGTGGTACCCGCGGAGGAGCGGGCCGACCTGCCCGCCGCCGCGCCCCAGCCCGTGGACGAGCTGGCCAGGCGCCGCCGGGAGCGCCGCACCGGCTGAGACCGACAGGCGCCGCCCTCAGCCCCGGGGGTGTCCGTGCGTCGGCCGGGGGCGCGGCTGCTTGGAGGAACCTCCAGGCTCTCGCTGTGTTCTGCGCGAAACGCCTGCCCGGGAGCGCTACCCCTGGCGACGATCGAGTACGGTCGTATTCACAACAGGGATGAAAAACGACATTCACCCTGCTTGTACACACGTACAGATCGTCAGCTGGCTGTCGACACCGCGCGAGAGAGACCCCGCAACGGGGCGCCGACGGGGCAATACTCCCCAGTAACCTCTCAGGCACCATGGACCGCGTGGAGGAGGCCGCTCTGAAGCCTGGGCACCCGCGTGCCCGGTGACAGAGGGGGAGACCGTGAGGAACACCGCCGACCCGACTCGGCCCTGTCACCAGGAGGTCTCCGTGCCAGACCAGCCCGTGCACACCCCGGGCGCGCCCGCCCGGGTGTTCGCCGACCGCCACATCGGCCCCACGCCCGCCGAGGTCCAGGAGATGCTCAAGGCGGTCGGCTACGGCTCCACCGCCGAACTCATGGCCGACGCCGTACCCGAGTCCATCCTCACCGGCCCCGGTCGCAGCGCGTCGCTGGACCTGCCCCCGGCGCTCAGCGAGGCCGAGGCCCTGGCCGAGCTGCGCGACCTGGCCTCCCGCAACCGGGTGCGCACCTCGCTGATCGGACAGGGCTACTACGGCACCCTCACCCCGCCGGTCATCCTGCGCAACATCATGGAGAACCCCGCCTGGTACACGGCCTACACGCCCTACCAGCCGGAGATCTCCCAGGGCCGCCTGGAGGCCCTGCTCAACTTCCAGACCATGGTCTCGGACCTGACCGGCCTGCCCGTCTCGGGCTCCTCCCTGCTCGACGAGGCCACCGCCGCCGCCGAGGCCATGACCCTGGCCCGCCGCGCCTCCAAGAGCAAGGCCGACGTCTTCGTCGTCGACGCCGACGTCTTCCCCCAGACCCTGCACGTGCTGCGCACCCGCGCCGAACCCCTGGGCATCGAGGTCGTGGTCGCCGACCTGTCCCGGGGCCTGCCCGAGGGCGACGCCTTCGGCGTCCTGGTGCAGTACCCGGCCTCCAGCGGCGCCGTGCGCGATCCGGGCCCGGTCGTGGCCCAGGCCCACGAGCGGGGCGCCCTCGCGGTGGTGGCCGCCGACATCCTGGCCCTGACGCTGCTGCGCAGCCCCGGAGACCTGGGCGCCGACATCGCCGTCGGCTCCACCCAGCGCTTCGGCGTCCCGCTCGGCTTCGGCGGCCCGCACGCCGGTTACATGGCCGTGGGCGAGAAGCTGCGCCGCCAGCTCCCCGGACGCCTGGTCGGCGTCTCGGTGGACAACGCGGGCAAGCCCGCCTACCGCCTGGCGCTCCAGACCCGCGAACAGCACATCCGCCGGGAGAAGGCCACCAGCAACATCTGCACCGCGCAGGTCCTGCTCGCCGTCATGGCCGGGATGTACGCGGTCTACCACGGCCCCGACGGCCTGCGCGCGATCGCCCGCCAGGTGCACACCCGCACCGCCGCCTTGGCCGACGCCCTCGCCGAGCGCGGTTTCGAGGTCCTGCACCACGCCTACTTCGACACCCTGCGCGTACGCGTGCCCAGCGCCGCCCGCGTCGTGGAGTCCGCCCTGGAGGCCGGGTACAACCTGCTGGCCGCGGACGAGTACACGGTCGGCGTGAGCGTGGACGAGACCACCACCGAGGCCGACCTGGAGAAGGTCCTGTCCGCCTTCGGCGAGGCCGAGCGCGGCTCCTCGCGCGTGCGCCTGAGCGTGGACGGGGACGCCGACCGCCTCCCCGTCGAGCTGGCCCGCCAGGTGGACTACCTCACCCACCCGGTGTTCGGCACCCACCGCAGCGAGACCTCGCTGCTGCGCTACATGCGCCGCCTCTCCGACCGCGACCTGGCCCTGGACCGCACGATGATCCCGCTGGGATCGTGCACCATGAAGCTGAACGCCACGGCGGAGATGGAGCCCGTCACCTGGCCCGAGTTCGCCGGACTGCACCCGCTGGCACCGCTGGACCAGGCCGCCGGGAGCGTGACCCTGATCCGCCAGCTGGAGGCCTGGCTGGCCGAGGTCACCGGCTACGACGCGGTGTCCCTCCAGCCCAACGCCGGGTCGCAGGGCGAGTTCGCCGGGCTGCTGGCCATCCGCGGCTACCACCGCTCGCGCGGCGAGGCCCACCGCGACGTGTGCCTGATCCCCAGTTCCGCGCACGGCACCAACGCCGCCAGCGCCGTGATGGCCGGTATGCGCGTGGCCGTGGTGGCCTGCGACGACAACGGCAACGTGGACCTGGAGGACCTGCGCGCCAAGACCGACAAGCACGCCGGCGACCTGGCCGCCATCATGATCACCTACCCGTCCACGCACGGCGTGTACGAGGACACCGTCACCGAGGTGTGCCGCCTGGTCCACGAGGCGGGCGGCCAGGTGTACGTGGACGGCGCCAACCTCAACGCACTGCTGGGCTGGGCCAAGCCGGGCGAGTTCGGGGCCGACGTCAGCCACCTCAACCTGCACAAGACCTTCTGCATCCCGCACGGCGGCGGCGGTCCGGGCGTGGGCCCGGTCGCGGTCCGCTCGCACCTGGCCGGTTTCCTGCCCAACCACCCGGGTCAGCCCGAGGCGGGCCCGCACACGGGGGTCGGCCCGGTCTCGGCGGCCCCCTTCGGTTCGGCGGGCATCCTGCCCATCTCCTGGGCCTACGTGCGCATGATGGGCGAGGAGGGGCTGCGCGCGGCCACCGAGACCGCGGTGCTGTCGGCGAACTACCTGGCCAAGAGGCTGGAGCCCTACTTCCCGGTGCTCTACACCGGTGCGGGCGGTCTGGTGGCGCACGAGTGCGTCGTGGACATCCGCCCGCTCCAGAAGGCCAGCGGCATCAGCAACGAGGACCTCGCCAAGCGGCTCATGGACTACGGCTTCCACGCGCCGACGATGTCGTTCCCGGTCAACGGCACCCTGATGGTGGAGCCGACCGAGAGCGAGAACCTCGCCGAACTGGACCGCTTCGTCGAGGCGATGGTCGCGATCCGCGGTGAGATCGACAAGGTGGCCTCGGGGGAGTGGGACGCGCAGGACAACCCGCTGCGCAACGCCCCGCACACCGCGGAGGCCGTGACCGCCGACGAGTGGTCGCACGGCTACACGCGCGCCGAGGCGGCCTACCCGCTGGCGTCGCTGCGCACGGACAAGTACTGGCCGCCGGTCGGCCGGATCGACCAGGCCTACGGGGACCGCAACCTGGTCTGCTCCTGCCCGCCGCCGGAGGCCTTCGAGATGTAGGGCGGCCCGGGCCCAGGTGAGGGGCGCCGGTCCTCGGACCGGCGCCCCTTCTTCTGTCCTTTTGCAGATCTACATCGTAAAAGTCCGGTTCGTTCTCCATGCCCGTCGGGGGAGGGGTGGGGAACGGGGTGGTGCCCACGGCCGCGGCGCGGGCCCCGGTCCCCGGCCGCCGCAGGCGTTAGAGTTGCCGCGACACGGATCGCGTTCCCACCACGCGGACCGCCACCCCGCCACCCCCATGGAAAGCGGAGACCATGACCACGACGTCCGGACCTTCCGCGCGCTCTGGCCCCGCCGACCCGCCCCCGGCCACCGATCCCCGGGACACGGACGAGGCGGAGGCGCCGACCGGGCAGGGCGCCGCCGAACTGTGCGACCAGGCCCAGGACCTCGCCGAGAGCGGCCACCTCAAACGCGCGGCCAGGCTCTACCAGCAGGCGGTGGCCGCCAACCCCCACCCGCGGGTGCAGGCCCGCGCCCTGCTCGGCCTGGCCGTGGTCGAGGACCAGCGGGGCGACCCGGCCGCCGCCCGTGAGGCCGCCCGCCGCGCCCTGGCCACGGGCGACCCGCGCTACGCCCCGCGCGCCGCCTACCACCTGGCGCTCTCCCTCGAACAGGACGGCGACCACGCCGAGGCCGACCGCGTCTGGCGCCGCCTGCTCGACCTGGGCGGGGCCGACTACACGGCGGTGGCGCGCTACGGGCTGGCCCGCTCCGCCGAGGGGCGCGGCGACACCGGCGGGGCCGAGGAGCACTGGGACGCGGCGCTGGCCCTGCCGCCCGATCCCGGTTCGCTCGGTCGCCTGCACGCCGCCACCGTCGTGGACGCCTCCCGTGACCTGGCCGAACGCCTGCTGGGGCGGGGGTTGCCGGGCGCCGCCGCGGCCGCGGTCGAGCGCGGCCTGTCGGTCGCCGACGATCCCGGTCTGCGTCTGCTGCGCGCCGCCGCCCACCTGGAGCACGCCATAGCCGACGTCGGCGCCGTCGTGGACCCGGACCCGGACGCGGTCTCCGAGGACGCCGGGGGGCCGGGGGCCGCGCCGGGCACCTTCGCCGCCGCCGTGGAACTCCTGGCGGGGCTGCTGGCCCTGCGCGGAGACCCCGGCGCGGCCGAGCGGGTCTGGCGGCTGGGTCTGGGGGACCGGGACCAGGACACCGCGGGGCAGGTGCGCCGGAGGCTGCGCAGGGGCTTCGCCGCGCCCGAGGAGGACGCGGACGGCGGGTCCGGGGAGGTGTGGTGGGACCCCTACCTGGAGGAGGCCGCGGCGACCGCGAGCGCGCCCGCGCTGGCGGGGGAGCTGTTCGCAGTGGTCACCCAGATGCACGCCCTGCTGGCGCTGCCGGTGGCCGAGGGTGAGGCGCGTCCGGCTGCGCTGCGGTCCGCCATGGAGCAGGCTCTGCGCACGCCGAGCGGACTGGTGTGGGGGCCCGGTGTGCACGCCGACTTCCGGCGCCGGCTGAGTGAGGCGACGGGGGGCCGGGACGTGCTGCCGGAGGGGTGGCCCGACCCGGTCCGCGAGTGAGGGCCGGGGACGGGCCCCGGTGCTCGCGCGGTCACCGGGGGCCGTCAGGGGACACGTCACCGCCCGGGGTGTGTGCGCCGGGCGGGGTGCGTCGGCCTCGCGGCCGGGGCGTGTCGGTGCGGCCGGGCGTCAGGCGGCGACGCGTGGACGGTGCGGGGCGACGACCGCCCCGTCGGGAAGCAGCTCACCGGTGTCGTCGAAGAGGACGACACCGTTGCAGAGCAGGCTCCAGCCCTGTTCGGGGTGGCTGGAGACGACCCGGGCCGCTTCGCGGTCGGTGTCCTCGAAGGACGGGCAGGCAGGTTCGTGGCTGCACATGGGACAGGCCTTTCGGTCCAGAGGTGCTCGTCGTTGAGCTGACGCCAAGAGTAGTGGTTCACATCACATGCTTGTCGCGGTTTAACACGGATGTGTTCGCCCCGCCGTTGTCGTCCGCTCTCGGGAAGTGAGACACCCCCAGGCCAGCAATGGTTCTGCCCTGTCCGGTCCCGGACACGAGGAGCTCAGTACCCGCCGCGTGTCCGGCGCGCCGCCGGGCGGCTGCGCATCCCCGCACCGGCCAGTCCGCCGTGCTGGAAGGCCCTGACCAGCTCGCCGCCGAGGTTGACCCCCGCGCCCAGCGCCAGGCCCACCGTGACCGCCTCCGCGAGGCTGAGCAGCCCGGCCGAGGGGTCGCCCTGCGTGATCTCGATCAGGCCCCGGTACAGGATGCTGCCGGGCAGCAGCGGGGCGATCGACGGGACCAGGTAGGGCAGCACCGGTCTGCGCGTGCGCCGCGCCAGCCAGTGGCCCACCACGCCCACCGCGACCGCGCCCGCGACCGTGCCCACGACCGCGGGCACGTGCAGCAGGTCGCGCATGCTCGCGTAGATCACCCAGATCATCACGCCGAGCACGCCGATCATCGGCAGCATCCGGGGCGGTACGGCGAGCGAGATCGCGAAGGCCACCGCGATCCCGGCCGCGCCGATCAGCACGGGGACCTCCATCGAGGTTCCCGCGGAGGGGAGGTCCTCCAGGTTGATGCTCACGCCCAGGCGCTGGGCGGTGTAGGCGACCGCGCCCACGCCGGACACGATCGCGCCCAGGATGAAGAAGGTCTCCAGCAGGCGTGCCGCCGCCGAGACGTAGGTGCCGCTGATGCCGTCCTGGAGGCTGGATACCAGCGGGCGTCCGGGCAGCAGGGCCATGATGTTGCCGGTGATGATCGCCCCGGCCTGGAGGCCGAGGTCCAGCGTGGTGCTGGCCCACAGCAGCGCCACGCCGATCGTGGCGGCCACCACCGCCGCGCCCGCCATCTGGTAGAACTCCGCGACGCCCCGCTTGGCCAGGAACACCGACGTGCGGTCGCCCATGACGGTGGCCAGGAAGGCCGCGGTCGCCACGATCAGGCCGCCGCCCACCATGAGGCTCGCGCTGGAGGCGATGAGGCCGAACCCGACCGCGATGAGCCAGTTGGGGTAGGGCATCCGGGCGCGCCTGATCTGGGTCAGGCGGGCGGTGGCGTCCTCCAGCTCCAGCAGGCCGAGCGCGCACTGCTGTACCAGGGTGTGCAGTTCGTTGACGCGGAAGTAGTCCAGGGTGCGGCGGCGCACCACCCGTTCGCCGGTGATCGGGGGGTGCTCGCCCCCGGGGTGGGTGGACAGGGTGATGGTGGTGAAGGTGACCGAGACCTCCGAGCGGGGCAGGTCGAAGGCGACCGAGAGGCTGAGCATCGCCTCGCTGACGGCCTCCGTGCCCTCTCCGCTGGCGAGCATCAGTTCTCCCACCCGCAGCACCAGGTCGATGGCGCGGGCGTCGGGGAGGTTGACGTCCTCGGTCTCGTCGAAGCCGTCCGGGGTCAGCTCCCGCTCGTGCGCCTCCCGCCAGTCCCGCATCCTGCTGAGCAGGCGGTCCTCGCTCGGGGGCACGGGCCGCTCCCGCTTGCTTGGCATTCCTGTCTCCGTCTCCTCCCCGCCTGTACCCGTGGTGACCGGCGTGCTGTGGACAACCCATGAGGGGACGCGGTCCCCGAGGGCGGGGTTCGCCCGGAACGGGGTTCGTGGCCGGTGAGTTCGATCACCGGATCATCCTGTCAAGGCCGGGGGCCCGTCCACAGCGACGCGCCGGGGCCCTCGGCGCCGTGCCCGGGGACCGTGCGCGGGGGGTCGGGGCCGGGGCCGGATCGGGCCGCAGCCCCGGCGGGGCGGGGCCTGGCGCGCCGGGCCGCGTGTCGGCGGAGGCCGGTGAACCTGGTGGCCCGATGCGCGTGCCGGGGGCGGGGGGCACGGCACCTGGTGGCCAGGTGCTCCCGGAACGCGGGTCGGCGGCGTCAGCCGGAGCCGTTGTCGCGCTCGCCGGGGCGGACCAGGCCGTGCTCGTAGGCGTAGACCACGGCCTGGACCCGGTCGCGCAGTTCCAGCTTGGTGAGGATGCTGCCGACGTGGGACTTGACGGTGGTCTCGCCCAGGACCAGGTGGGCGGCGATCTCGGCGTTGGACCACCCGCGCGCGAGCAGGCGCAGGACCTCGTGTTCGCGGGCGGTCAGGGTGTCCTCGGCGGGTTCGGCGCCGGGGGAGGCGGAGGGCAGGAGCGGGGCGAAGCGGTCGAGCAGGCGGTTGAGCACGGTGGGGGAGACGGCCGCCGCCCCGTCCGCGACCACCTCGACGGCTGAGACGAGTTCCGCGGGCGGCGCGTCCTTGAGCAGGAACCCGGAGGCGCCCGCGCGCAGCACCTCGACGGCGTACTCGTCCAGGTCGAAGGTGGTCAGCGCCAGCACCCGCACCCGGTGGCCCAGGGGCCGCGCCCACGACACGATCTGCCGGGTGGCCTCGATCCCGTCCATGCCGGGCATGCGCACGTCCATGAGGACGACGTCGGGCAGCAGGCCGCGGGTCTCGCGGACCGCCTCGCGGCCGTCGGAGGCCTCGCCCACGACGGAGAGGTGCGGGGCGGACTCCAGGATCATGCGGAAACCGGCGCGGACGAGGGGCTGGTCGTCGACCAGCAGTACTGAGACGGGCACAGGGGGAATTGTGCCGTATCCCGGGCGGCGTGCGGGCGGGGTCACCCGCGCGGGCGGTCCGTCGGCGCGGGCAGGGGCGGCGGGGTGCCGCCGAACTCCGGGCACAGGGCCTGGTGCTCGCACCAGCCGCAGAGCTTGCTCCTGCGGGGCTCCCACACCCCGGCGCGTCCGGCGGCCTCGATCCGCGCCCAGATGTCGGCGATCTCGGTCTCCGCGGCCCGGAGTTCGTCCTCGGTGGGGTCGTACCAGCGCACCGCTCCGTCGCCGCCCAGGTAGACGAGTTGGAGGCGGGTGGGGACGACGCCGAGGTCGCGCCAGATCATGACCGCGTAGAAGAAGATCTGGAACCGGGCCTTGTCCTCGAAGCGGGGCGCGGGTGACTTGCCGGTCTTGTAGTCCACGATCCGGATCTGGCCGGAGGGGGTGACGTCGATGCGGTCCACGTAGCCGCGCAGCCGCAGGCCGGTGGGCAGGGACACGTCCAGGCGCATCTCGCGGTCTCGGGGCTCCAGGGCTGTGGGGTTCTCCAGGTCGAAGTAGCGGCGGACCAGGTCGCGGGCGGACTCCAGCCAGGTGTCGCGCTCGGCGTCGTCGGCGAACAGCTCGTCCAGTTCGGGCTTCCTCTCGCGCAGCTTCTTCCACTGGGGCTCGACGAGGCCGACGGCGTTGCGCGGGTTGCGCGACTCGGCGGGCAGCTCGTACAGGCGCTCCAGGCAGGCGTGGACGAGGGTGCCGCGCAGGGCCGCCGTGCTGGGTGCCTCGGGGAGGCGGTCGATGGTGCGGAAGCGGAACAGCAGCGGGCACTGGAGGAAGTCGGAGGCCCGGGAGGGGGAGAGGGCGGACGGGAGGAGCGCGGTGGTCATGGATCGAGCCTATGAGAAGGTCGCGACAGGCCGCGAGGGGAGAGGGCGGCCTGTGGACGGGCGGTGCGGCGCGGAGCGCGGTCGTGGGCGCCGCGGGGCCGGGGCGGGCGGGCCGTAGGCTGGGGGTGTGACGACCGGTAGTGACCCATCCGCGCCCAGACCCCGCGAGCGTTCCGCCAGGCCGGGGTTACTGATCGGCCGCCCCTTCGGCATCCCCGTGTACGTGACCTCCTCGTGGCTGATCGTCGCGGCGCTGATCACCCTGGTCTACGGCGGCGTGGTCCAGGGGCGCCTGGCGCTGGGGCCGGGCGCCTACCTGCTGGCCTTCGTCTTCGCCGTGCTGCTCTACGCGTCGGTGCTGGTGCACGAGCTGGCGCACGCGGTGGTCGCGCGCATGTACGGTCTGCCGGTCCGGCGCATCGTGCTGTACGTGCTGGGCGGGGTCTCCGAGATCGAGCGCGAGGCGCCCACGCCGGGGCGTGAGTTCTGGATCGCGTTCGCCGGTCCGTTGTTCTCCCTGCTGCTGGCGGCGGGCGGGTTCGGTCTGTACCTGTTCACCGAGCCGCGCACGGTGGTGGGTGAGCTGCTGTTCCAGTTGTGGATCGCCAACCTGCTGGTGGGCGCGTTCAACCTGTTGCCGGGGCTTCCGCTGGACGGCGGGCGGCTGCTGCGTGCCGGGGTGTGGAAGGTGACGGGTCGGCCCTTCGCGGGGAGCGTGGCCGCGGCCTGGGGCGGTCGGGTGCTGGCGCTGCTGGTGGTGGCGCTGCCGTTCCTGATCACGTGGTGGGCGGGTGGACGGCTCAGCCCGTGGAGCGTGGTGTGGGGCTTCGTCCTGGGCGGTTTCATGTGGATGGGCGCCTCCGACGCGCTGCGCTCCGCCCGGGTGCGTGAGCGCATCCCGCGTCTGCGTGCCCGGGACCTGGCCCGGTCCTCGGTGACGGTGTCGGTCGACACGTCGCTGGCCGAGGCCGAGCGCCGGGCGCGGGAGGCGGAGGCGGTGGAGGTCGTGGTGACCGACGCCCGGGGCGTTCCCACGGCGGTGGTGCACCCGGCGGCGGCCGGGGCGATCGAGCCGCAGCGCCGGGCGTGGGTGCCGGTGTCGAGCGTGTCCCGGGCGGTGACCGAGCATTCTCTGGTGCCGGTGGGGTTGGAGGGTGAGGAGTTGTTGCGCGAGCTGACGGGGCATCCGCTGCCGGAGTACGTGGTGGTGGACGAGGACGGCGGGGTGCGCGGGGTGCTCAGGGCCGCGGACGTCAACGCGGTGGTCTCGGGCGGGCGCTGAACCGGGTCAGCGGCGGGCGCCCTCGGGCCACAGCACAGAGACCGGTCGGAAGAGCGAGCGCGCGTAGGCCACCACGTCGGCGGTGCCGCCGGGGCCGCGCGCGGGTCGGCCGTCCCAGACGGCCACGAGCTGGTCGCAGCGCCGTACGAGCAGCCTTCCGGCCTCCAGGTGCGCCTGGGGCGTGGACTCGGTGTGGGGCAGCGTGTGCACGTGGACGGCCCGTCGCAGGAGGCGGTCGTAGACGGGGTGGTGCTCCTCGGGCAGCGCCTCGCGGTAGCCGGAGGCGGGGATGACCGCCTCCAGCGGGGCTCCGGCGGCGACGACCGTCTCGGCGAAGACGGCGTCGGCGCCGTCGGCCAGGCACGACAGGCCCACCATCTCGCAGCCGTAGGGCGCCAGGTGGGCGGTGAGCAGCGCGGTGACGGTGCGTCGCACGTCCGGGGCCAGGCCGCGGTGACCGGTGACCGCGATGTGGATCACGGGACCTCCCTGATGGTCGCTTCGCGGTTTTCCTACCCCTGTGCGGCGGTGCCCCTCACCAGGGACAGGAGCCGGTCGTCCAGGGCGGTCGCGCAGCGCGCCCGCGTTCCCGAGTAGCGGCGGCGAAAGCCCCGGACCCGGCCGATGATCCGCTCGGACTCGTAGCGCACGCCCGTGCTCAGCGCCTCGTCGACCAGCCGGAAGGCCTCGTCCACGTCCCCCGCCTCGGCGTGCGCCGAGGCCAGTTCCACCTGGAGGACCGCGGACTGCTTGGGGTTGCCCCCGTGGGGAGTGAGGGCCTCGGAGAAGGCCCGCCGGGCGTCGTGCGGCTGGCGCAGCCGCACGCCCACCCGGGCGCGGTAGCCGGCGACCTTGGTCTCGTCGAAGGCGAACACCCACGGCCAGGGCGGGTCGGTGTTGGCGGAGCGGGCCACCTCCCTCTCCGCCCGTCCCAGGGCGCGTGCGGCCGCGGCGCCGTCCCCGTTCCCGGCGTGCGCGAGCGCCCCCACGCAGGCCAGCCAGGCGCGCGCGGTGGGGTGGGCGGCCGGGCCCAGGACGCGTTCGGCCTCCTGGACCAGTCCCAGGCCCAGGTGGTGGTCCTCGGCGGTGTCGGTCTCGAAGGCGGCCAGGGAGCCCAGCATGTAGACGTCGAGCAGGCGCATGTCCGCCTGGCGGGCGCGCGTCACGGCGGTGCGGTAGTGCGCCCTGGCCGATCCCATGTCTCCCCGGTCGGCGTGCAGCCAGGCGGCGAAGCCGGAGGCCTCGCTGGCCGCGGCGCTCAACTCGCCGTGGAACGGAGTCCCGTGCGACTGCCCACGCATGTGCTCGGCCAGATGCACGTGCGCCACAGCGCTGGGCAGCAGGTGGCGGGAGGGGGAGGTGGCGTCCATGCGGCGCTGTCCCCCGGTGATGGCGCGCAGGGAGTGCGCGGTCGTCTCGTTGACGGTGTCGGGGCACGGGTCCGACGCCACCGGGGCCTGAGCCGCACCGGTGGCGGTGGCGGTGAGCAGTGCTCCCGCGGCCACCGCGCGTCCGAAGTCGCGGCGCCTCGTGGTGTCCACCCCCTTCTCTGCGGGACGGGCCTGGGGCGCGGTGCCGCCGAAACGCAGCAGGTGCAGCGGGATGTCCAGGCGTCGGGCGAGGTCGTGTACCTGGCTGATGGTCAGCGACTGCTGGCCGTTGACCACGCGCGAGACCCAGCTCTGGGAGTAGTCGATCGCGCGGGCGAGGTCACCCTGGGACCAGCCGTGCGCCGCGCGCACTCCCTCGATGACCGTCGCCATGTCGCAGGTGGCCAGGGCACCCGCCATGCGGGGACGTGTCCACAGGTCCGCTGGAAGAACGCCGTCTGGTTGGGGCATGAGCTTAGGTTAGGGACTCCGGGCGCCGCTGGTGGCTATGTGTAAGAAAGAAGTACGTATGCGTGATCCGCATAGGACCGGCGATTTTCCCTCCGGGTACGGCAGAGTGCAAGGGTCGTTGGTCCCAGAGGCGTCTGGGAAGGGGAGGGGAGTCCAGTTGACCGTTGAGACCCCGCCGGCGGGGAGTCCGAGCCTGAGGCGTGACCCGGGTACGGCCGGGCTGGTGGACCGCGTGGAGCTGACGAACCTGGCCCTGCGCGGGCTGGTCGCCGAGTTGCGCTCACGCGGGGTGGAGGCCCGTGAGGACGGGTTGTGCGGGGCGGTGGACGCCGGTCCCC
Organism: Nocardiopsis akebiae; assembly: GCF_018316795.1. Lineage (NCBI taxonomy): Bacteria > Bacillati > Actinomycetota > Actinomycetes > Streptosporangiales > Nocardiopsidaceae > Nocardiopsis > Nocardiopsis akebiae. The sequence goes on along the minus strand of NZ_CP074132.1, from coordinate 4,287,795 downwards.
GCACCCGGCCCCACCGCGCCCTGCTGCGGCCCCACCGCGGGGACCTGTGGTGGTGGATGCGCTGGCCGCTCCAGGACGGGCTGCCCGCGGCGCTGGCGGGCGTGCCCCTCTCACCGGTCGCGCACACCTCCGCCGCCGCGCGGCGGATCGTGGTCGCCCTGTCCCTGTCCGTCGGCGAGGGCTGAGCGGGGGCGGTCCGCCGCGCGGAAGGCCCCCGGCGTGATCCCGTAGGAGCGCCCGGACCACCGCGTCAGGTGGCCCTGGTCGGTGACCCCCGAGCGCGCCGAGGACTCCGGCGACGGCACCCCCGCCGCGGACCCGGACCAGGCGGGCGTGGCCGTGTACGGGCCCGGGGCGGACGTGGACAAGGCGGTCGGGGGCTGCGCCCGCACCCCTAGGGCCGGGTGGCCCGGGTCGCCTCAGCCCGCCTCGGACTCGGCGGCGGCCAGGGCGGCGCCGACGATCCCGGCCGTGTTGAGCAGCGAGGCGGCCACGACGGGCGTGCGGATGTCCAGCAGCGGCAGGAACTTCTCCGCCTTGCGGCTGACCCCGCCGCCGACCACGATCAGGTCCGGCCACAGCAGGTCCTCCACGACCCGGTAGTAGCGCTGGAGCCGCTCGGTCGCCCACTCGCGGTAGGACAGCTCCTCGCGTTCCTTGGCGCCCGAGGAGGCCCGCGTCTCGGCGTCGTGGCCGTCGATCTCCAGGTGTCCGAACTCGGTGTTGGGCACCAGGCGCCCGTCCACCACCAGGGCGGTGCCGATCCCCGTGCCCAGGGTGGTCATCAGCACCACCCCAGGCACGTCCTTGGCCGCGCCGTAGCGGGTCTCGGCCACGGCGGCGGCGTCGGCGTCGTTGAGCACGCGCACCGGGCGGCCGGTGGCCTCGGCGAACAGCGACCGCGCGTCGGTGTCGATCCAGCTCTTGTCCAGGTTGGCCGCGGTGCGCACCACGCCCCCCTGCACCACGCCCGGGAAGGTCACGCCCAGGGGCATTCCCGCCGCCTCGGGGAAGTGCTCGGCGATCCCGTGCACGATCTCGGCCACCGCCTCGGGGTCGGAGCGGTCGGGGGTGAGGACCTTCATCCGCTCCTTGAGGAACTCGCCGGTGGTCAGGTCGACCGGCGCGCCCTTGATCCCGCTGCCGCCGATGTCGATTCCCAGCCCCGTGGTCAGCTGTGACATGGGTCGTCTTCTCCCGTGGTCCTCGTGTGGTGGTCGGGCGCGGTCAGGAGCCCGTCAGGCTGAATACTGCCCTGGGGGCGGGGATTTCGCACGCGCGGGCGCCCCGTGCGCGTTCGCCGCGGTACCGGGGGGCCGATACCCTGGGCGATCGCCCTGCCAACCAATAGCGACGTGGGAAGACGAGAGCGACGTTGACCGGTATCCATGGCCGCCGCGGCCCCTTCACCGACGGCGACACCGTGCAGTTGACCGACCCCAAGGGTCGCATGCACACCATCACCCTGCGAGAGGGCGCCGCCTTCCACTCCCACAAGGGCAAGGTCGACCACGACGACCTCATCGGACAGCCCGAGGGCAGTGTGGTGCGCTCCAACACCGGCACGGCCTACGTGGCGCTGCGCCCCCTGCTGATCGACTACACCCTGTCGATGAAGCGGGGCGCGACCATCGTCTACCCCAAGGACGCCGCCCAGGTGCTCGTGGAGGCCGACATCTTCCCCGGCGCGCGCGTGGTGGAGGCCGGGGCGGGCTCGGGGGCCATGTCCAACTGGCTGCTGCGCGCGGTCGGTGAGAACGGCATGGTGCACTCCTACGAGCGCCGCGCCGACTTCGCCGAGATCGCCCGCAAGAACGTGGAGAGGTTCCACGGCGGTCCGCACCCGGCCTGGAGGCTCACCGTCGGCGACCTGGTGGAGGAGCTGGACGAGACCGACGTCGACCGCGTCTTCCTGGACATGCTCGCGCCCTGGGAGTGCCTGGACGCGGTCGCCGACGCCCTCATCCCGGGCGGGCTGGTGTGCTGCTACGTCGCCACCACCACCCAGCTCTCGCGCGTGGTGGAGCAGCTGCGCGAGGACCCCCGCTTCTACGAGCCGCGCTCGTGGGAGACCATGCTGCGCACCTGGCACGTGGAGGGCCTGGCGGTGCGCCCGGACCACCGCATGATCGGGCACACCGGTTTCCTGGTGGTCGCGCGCCGCCTGGCAGACGGGGCCGAGGCCCCCGAGCGCCGCCGCCGTCCGGCCAAGGGCGCCTACGGCAAGGACTTCACCGCCGCGCGCGAGCAGGAGCGGCGCGCGGACGGAGCGGGCGAGGCGGTCCCGGCCGAGGAGGTCCGGGCGCTGGTCACCGACGCGGCGGTTCCCGAGGCGCCCCGCGGTGACGGTGGGACCGGCGGGGCGGCCGACGCCTCCGGCCCGCAGGCCGCGGAGGGCGCCGCCGACCCGCAGACCCCGCAGGACGGCGCCCGCGGCTGAGTCCGCGGCCCCACCCGACATCCACCGTCCGAGCCCGCCCGCGCGGGACGCACGCCGCTCCTCACCGTGCGTCCTCGGCGCGGTCCCCACGGGGACCCGCCCGGGCGGGCTTTGGCGTGTGCGGGCGGTTCCGCTGACGTGCGCGGGGAGGGATCGCCCGAAGGGGGCGGACTCCTTGCCCGCGGCCGGACCCAGAAGTTACGTTCTCATTACGTCGGGTCATCCGGTAGCACTCTGACCTGTGCTGACGCAAGACCTGGAAATGAGGCCTACGACACTCTGCGGCCTTGGGAGGTTAGGAATAGGGCGAGGGTAGGTAGGCTCCGATGTAGTTCCTCATAGGGAGGTGGCGGACGTGGCTGAGCGCGACGACGAGCGTCAGAGCGACCGGGACCGTGAAGTGGAAGAACTCACGGCCCAGGTCTCCTACATGGAAAAGGAACTCAGCGTTGTTCGGCGCAAGCTCGCCGATTCGCCCCGGCATGTACGCCTGCTGGAGGAGCGGCTGAGGGAGGCACAGGCCAACCTCGCCGCCGCCAACGGCCAGAACGAACGGCTCGTCTCCACTTTGAAGGAGGCGCGCGAGCAGATCGTGGCGCTCAAGGAGGAGGTCGACCGGCTGGCCCAGCCGCCGTCGGGCTTCGGCGTCTACCTCGGTTCGCGCGAGGACGAGACCGTCGAGATCTTCACCAACGGCCGCAAGATGCGGGTCAACGTCAGTCCCTCGGTGGACCTGGACAACCTGCGCCCCGGCCAGGAGGTCATGCTCAACGAGGCCTTCAACGTCGTCGAGGTGGAGTCCTTCGAGACCGTCGGCGAGGTCGTCATGCTCAAGGAGATCCTTGAGGACGGCGAGCGCGCCCTGGTGATCTCCCACCACGACGAGGAGCGGATCGTCCGCCTGGCCGAGCCGCTGCGCGACCAGGCGATCCGCCCCGGCGACTCGCTGCTGCTGGAGCCGCGCTCGGGCTACGTCTACGAGCGCATTCCCAAGTCCGAGGTCGAGGAGCTCATCCTCGAAGAGGTCCCCGACATCGCCTACACCGACATCGGCGGCCTCTCCGGGCAGATCGAGATGATCCGCGACGCGGTCGAGCTGCCCTACCTGTACAAGGAGCTCTTCTACGAGCACCAGCTGCGCCCGCCCAAGGGCGTGCTGCTCTACGGCCCTCCCGGGTGCGGTAAGACGCTCATCGCCAAGGCGGTCGCCAACTCGCTGGCCAAGCAGGTCGCCGAGCGCACCGGCCGCGACGTCGGCAAGAGCTTCTTCCTCAACATCAAGGGTCCCGAGCTGCTCAACAAGTACGTGGGCGAGACCGAGCGGCACATCCGCCTGGTCTTCCAGCGCGCACGGGAGAAGGCCTCCGAGGGGACCCCGGTCATCGTCTTCTTCGACGAGATGGACTCGATCTTCCGCACCCGCGGCTCGGGTGTGTCCTCCGACGTGGAGAACACGATCGTGCCCCAGCTCCTGAGCGAGATCGACGGTGTGGAGGGCCTGGAGAACGTCATCGTCATCGGCGCCTCCAACCGCGAGGACATGATCGACCCGGCGATCCTGCGGCCCGGCCGCCTGGACGTCAAGATCAAGATCGAGCGGCCCGACGCCGAGGCGGCCCGCGACATCTTCGGCAAGTACATCACCACGGACCTGCCGCTGCACGACGAGGACCTCGTCGAGCACGGCGGTTCGGCCAGGGCCACGGTGGACGCCATGATCCAGCGGGTCGTGGAGCGCATGTACACCGAGGGCGAGGAGAACCGCTTCCTGGAGGTCACCTACGCCAACGGCGACAAGGAGGTCCTGTACTTCAAGGACTTCAACTCCGGCGCGATGATCGAGAACATCGTCTCCCGGGCCAAGAAGATGGCCATCAAGGACTTCATCGACCAGCAGTCCAAGGGCATCCGGGTCTCGCACCTGATGCAGGCCTGCGTCGACGAGTTCAGCGAGAACGAGGACCTGCCCAACACCACCAACCCCGACGACTGGGCGCGCATCTCCGGCAAGAAGGGCGAGCGCATCGTCTACATCCGGACCCTGGTCACGGGCAAGAAGGGCGCGGACTCCGGCCGGAGCATCGACACGGTGCCCAACACCGGCCAGTACCTGTAGGAACACGGCTGTAGGAGCGCTCTGAGGGGCCGACCGGAACCTCCGGTCGGCCCCTTGTCGTGCCGGTCGTCCCCGGTCCCCGTGTCAGCAGGGTGTTAACACTTTCTGGGGGTCCGAGCGGACCGAGGAGCGTTCCTGTCGGCGCCCGCCCGAATCAGGCCGACAAGGCGGGGGCGGTCCCCGGGCGGGGGTGTGAGAGGCTCTGGTGCCACGGCCCGAACGGGATCCGTGCCAGAGCACTACAGCATCGGAGACGACAGCAGTTATGGAAAGCTACGGGGTTCAACTCGGCCTCGTCCTTGTCCTCGTTCTCGTCAACGCCCTGTTCGCGGGGAGCGAGATCGCCCTGATCACCCTCAGGGAAGGGCAGATCAAACAGTTGGCGGCACGGGGGCCCGGCGGCCGTGCGGTGGCTCGCCTGGCACGGGACCCCAACCGTTTCCTGGCCACCATCCAGATCGGCATCACCCTCGCGGGCTTCCTGGCCTCGGCCACGGCGGCCGTGTCCCTGGCCCAGCCCCTCATCGAGCCCCTGGGCTTCCTGGGCTCGGCTGCCAGCCCGGTGGCGATCGTCCTGGTCACGGTGCTCCTGTCCTTCGTCACACTGGTCTTCGGCGAGCTGGCGCCCAAGCGCATCGCCATGCAGCGGGCCGAGACGTGGGCGGTGCTGGTCGCCCGGCCGCTGGACCTGCTCGCCATGCTCTCCCGCCCCGTGGTGTGGCTGTTGAGCGTCTCCACCAACCTCGTGGTGCGCCTGACGGGCGGTGACCCCTCCGCGGCCAAGGAGGAGGTCAGCGAGGAGGAGCTGCGCGACATGCTCGCCACCCAGCGGGGCATGACCCGGGAGCAGCGCACCATCATCTCCGGGGCCTTCGAGATCGACGACCGGCGCCTGCGCCAGGTCGTCGTCCCCCGTGGCGAGGTGTTCACCATCCCCGCCCGTACGCCCGCGGCCCAGGCGGCGCAGATGCTCGCCGAACACGGGCACTCCCGGGCACCTGTGGTGGACGACGACGACCTGGACGACGTGCTCGGCGTCGTGCACTGGTCCGACCTGGTGCGCGGTGAGTCCGACGCCGGGGAACTTGCCCGCGAACCGCTGCTCCTGCCCGATTCCCTGGTGGTGTCGTTGGCCCTGCGCCGAATGATCGCCGAACACCAGCAGTTGGGCGTGGTCATCAACGAGGTCGGCGGCGTCGACGGAATCGTGAGCCTGGAGGACCTGCTGGAGGAGATCGTCGGGGAGATCTACGACGAGACCGATTCCGACATCCGCACCGTGGCCCGCAACGCCGACGGGTCCTTCACCCTGCCCGGGACCTATCCCGTGCACGACCTGCCCGACATCGACGTCCATCTGGACGACCTGCCCGAGGGGGACTACGTCACCGTCGCCGGACTGGTCATCGCCGTGCTGGGCCACATCCCCCGGGAGCCGGGGGAGGAGGTGGCGCTCAGCTCCTGGAAGGCCAGGATCGACCAGGCCAACGGGCGCACCGTCACCCAGGTGACCATGTACCCCGCCGCGACCTGACACCGCGCGGCCCGCACGGACGCGCCGTACCGCTGCCACACCCGCTTCCGGAGGGCGCCGTGTGGGCCGCCCTTCGGAAAGCGGGCCCGTCACCCGCTCGCAGCCGCCCGGGCCTCCCCCAGGCTCGTGTAGAGGGGCACGGCCTTCTCCAGGCCCACCAGGTCGAAGACGCGGCGCACACTCCGGTGGGACACGACCACGCTCATCGTCGAACCGCTGGCGGAGGCGCGGCGCAGCGCCCGCGTCAGTGCGCTGAGGCCGGAGGAGTCGCAGAAGGTGGTCGAGGACATGTCCACGATCACGTGCCCGGGCCCGCGCGTCACGGCTCTTTCCAGGCCCCGGGTGAGCTGGTCGCGCACGCTCAGGTCGATCTCGCGCGGAGTGGTCAGCACGCGCACGGGCCGGGACACGGGTGTGACGGTCATGAGTGGCTTTCCCCGGGTGTGTATAGCGGGAGGAGAGGAAGGGGCCTGCCGTGCAGGCGGACAGGCGCAGGCACGGGAGCCTCCACCCTGTCGTGCCCTGCTACCCGCTCATGGAGGAAGGAAACCCGTGACCTGCGGAAGCAGGCCCCCGTGTGCCGCGACCTGCGGGGGAACGGCGCGCCGCGGTACCGCGCAACGCCCCAGAACACGGCACTTGGGCCACAATTGGCGCGGAAGCGTTCAAGACCACGCCTCGGTGGATAACCTCTCACCATGAGTGTGCGGCGGATTATGGGTATCGAGACCGAGTACGGGATCTCCGTACCAGGCAACCCCGGGGCCAACGCGATGGTCACCTCCACCCAGGTGGTCAACGCCTATCTGGCCGCCTCGGCGGCCCGGGCGCGGCGTGCCCGCTGGGACTTCGAGGAGGAGAACCCGCTGCGCGACGCGCGCGGCTTCGACCTGGCGCGTGAGGTCGCCGATCCCACGCAGCTCACCGACGAGGACCTGGGCCTGGCCAACGTCATCCTCACCAACGGCGCCCGCCTGTACGTGGACCACGCCCACCCCGAGTACTCGGCGCCCGAGGTCACCAACCCGCGCGACGCGGTGCTGTGGGACAAGGCGGGGGAGCGGGTGATGGCCGACGCCTCCGCGCGGGCGGGGGCCACCCCGGGCATCGAGCCGATCCAGCTCTACAAGAACAACACCGACAACAAGGGCGCCTCCTACGGCTGCCACGAGAACTACCTGATGCACCGGTCGACGCCGTTCGGCGACATCGTCCGGCACCTGATCCCGTTCTTCGTCTCCCGCCAGGTGGTGTGCGGGGCGGGCAAGGTCGGCATCGGCTCCGACGGGCAGGGCAGCGGGTTCCAGATCTCCCAGCGCGCCGACTTCTTCGAGGTCGAGGTGGGGCTGGAGACCACCCTCAAGCGCCCCATCATCAACACCAGGGACGAACCGCACGCCGACCCCGACCAGTACCGGCGGCTGCACGTCATCATCGGCGACGCCAACATGAGCGAGATCTCCACCTACCTCAAGCTGGGGACGACGGCGCTGGTGCTGTCGATGATCGAGGACGGGTTCCTGAGCGCGGACCTGTCCCTGGAGACCCCGGTGGCCGACCTTCGGGAGGTCTCGCACGACCCCGGCCTCACCCACCGGGTGCGACTGCGCGACGGGAGGCGGATGACCGCGCTGGAACTCCAGTGCGAGTACCTGGACCAGGCCCGCAAGTACGTGGAGGACCGCTTCGGCACCGACGTGGACCCCGACACCGCCGACGTCCTGGACCGCTGGGAGTCGGTGCTCGACCGGCTGGGCGCCGACCCGATGAGCCTGGCCGACGAGCTGGACTGGGTGGCCAAGCTCAAGGTGCTGGAGGGCTACCGCTCCCGGGACTCCCTGGAGTGGTCGCACCCGCGCCTGCAACTGGTGGACCTGCAGTACTCCGACGTGCGGGCGGACAAGGGCATCTACAACCGGCTGGTGGCGCGCGGGCGGATGAAGCGCCTGCTGGAGGAGGCGCAGGTGGACCGGGCGGTCACCGAGCCGCCGGAGGACACGCGCGCCTACTTCCGCGGGCGCTGCCTGGCCAAGTACGCCGACGAGGTGGCCGCCGCCTCCTGGGACTCGGTGATCTTCGACCTGCCGGGCTACGACTCGCTCCAGCGGGTGCCGACCCTGGAGCCGCGCCGGGGCACCAAGGAGCACGTGGGGAAGCTGCTGGACGCATCCCCGACCGCGGCCGACCTGGTGGCGGTGCTCACCGGGGGCCGCTGACCCGGCGGGCGCCGAGGCCCCGGGGACCGCGTGTGCCCGTCCGGGCCCGCGTCCCGGTCGGCGGAGGGGCGCCTCAGGTGTGCCAGGTGCCGTCGTGGCAGCGGACGGGCTCCAGGCTCAGGGCGGTCCACAGCTCCAGGCGGGTACGGGGCTCGTCCAGGCTGCGGCCCATGACCCTCTCGGCGGCGCGCAGCCGAGAGCGCAGGGTGTTGCGGTGCACGCCCAGGTCCCGGGCGGTCGCCTCCACCTGGGCGCTGTTGTCCAGGTAGTGGCGCAGGGTGTGCGCCAGCTCCGTGCCGTTGCGGGCGTCGTGGGCGCGCAGCCTGCCCAGGACCGCCTGGTCGAAGGCGCGCGCCCCCTCGGCCGGGACCGCCGAGCGCAGCAGCGCCCAGGCGTCGGTCTCGTCCACGTGCCGGTACCCCTCCGTCGCGGCCTGGCGCGCCCGGTCCACGGCCGAGGACAGGTCGTCGGGTCCCCGGGCGGTGCAGGCCCCGGCCGCGACCGGGCCGCCGTCCGGGCCGGACAGCGCCTCGAACAGGCGCCTGCCCAGGCGCTGCGCACCTGCGCTGTCGGGCAGGACCGCCACCAGCACGTCCTCCAGGGGGCACAGGCCGCCGTTGCGCGCGGCAGCGGTGTCGCCGAGCACGTCGGTCAGCGCGTCCGCCGCGCGGTCCAGCAGCCGGTCGGGCGAGGGGGTGCGCAGGCACACCACCTCCCAGGGCGGTGCGGGCAGGGGCGGCGGCACCCGGGGCCGTCCCGTCACCGCGGCGAGCAGGACCGGGGCGCGTTCGCGGTGCAGCGCCCGCCGGGCGTCGCGCGAGTGCAGCAGGTCCACCGCCAGCAGTGAGGCCGCGTGGTTGGCGAGCATCCGCACGTGCGGTGTGACCGGAAACGGGCAGCGCAGCGCCAGCCAGCCCAGTGTCCGCCCAGCGGGGCCCAGGGTCTGGAGCAGGACGCTCGCCTCCCCGTCGGCCAGCACCGTCATCCCGCGCGGGCGCCCCGCCGAAGCCGAGCGCACCAGCGCGTGCCAGGGGGGTTCGGTGTCGGGCACGGCCGCGCTCGTCATCCCGTTGCGGTCCAGCAGCAGCGACGCCCCCGACGTGGCAGAGGACAGCTCGCCCATCACCCCGGCCGGTCCCGAGCGCAGCGACGCGCGCGCCATCGCGTCCTGCGCGGTGAGCACCCGGTGCTGTTCGCGTGTGCGCTCGGCCGCGTAGTGGTCGGCCACCGCCTCCACCACCGCGACGAAGGGGGTCTCGCCCTCCACGCGCAGGATCGGCAGGCCCAGGGCGTCGCCCTCCTCCAGCACCTCGGGCGGAACCTCGCGCCGCCACACGTCCACGGCCATCCCCAGGCCGGCGCATCCGGCCCGGTGCAGTCGGCGCACGTAGGCGCGGCGCGCCCGCTCGTCGGCGCCCAGCCCCAGCCCGACCGTGAGCACCAGCTCTCCGCCGCGCAGCCAGCGCACGGGATCGTGCAGCTCGATCACGTGTGCCCAGCGGATCGCCCGGTCCAGGCCGGACCGCCCCGCCGCCACCCGCACCTCCAGGTCCGGGTCGGCCGTGATGTCGCGGACCGTGATCGCCAAGGCCCCTCCTCCTGTCCCGCGGATTGTGCGCTGTGCACATGTGTAACAGCTTGCGCGGTGCACATTGTCCCGGCACGGATGGCCGGGGAGTGTCTACGGTCACAACAACACCCGAACCACGGGCTGTGGCCCGCGTCGGCACCCGTCCGCGACGTGTCGGCGGCGTAAGGCCGCCGACCGCGGGCGGGCCCCGCCACGGCGGAGCCGCGCCGGTCCGCGGTGCCGGTCCGCGGCGCCCGCCGACCGGACGACCCGGTCCGGGGCCGCACCGAACGCGCAACGGAGTACACATGTCAGAGCGGACCGCCCCCACGTCCTCGCACCCCGCGCGTGCGGCCGTGGCGGCCTTCGTCGGCACCACCATCGAGTGGTTCGACTTCTACGTCTACGCCACGGCCGCCAGCCTGGTGTTCGGCACCCTGTTCTTCCCGCCGGGAACCGACCCGGCGATCGGCCTGATGGCCTCCTTCGCCACCTTCTCGGTGGGCTTCTTCGCCCGCCCGCTGGGCGGCCTGGTCTTCGGCCACTTCGGCGACCGCCTGGGCCGCAAGTCCGCGCTGGTCATCACGCTGCTGATGATGGGCACGGCCACGTTCTGCGTCGGCCTGCTGCCCACCTACGAGCAGGCGGGGTTCATCGCCCCGGCGCTGCTGGTCCTGCTGCGCTTCGTGCAGGGCATCGCCGTGGGCGGGGAGTGGGGCGGCGCCGTCCTGATGGCGGTCGAACACGCCCCCGAGAACCGCAAGACCTTCTACGGCTCCTTCGCCCAGCTCGGCAACCCGGCCGGTGCGCTGCTGGCCACGGGCTCGTTCGGGCTCATCGCCGCCTGGGACGCCGACCTGCTCCACACCTGGGGTTGGCGTCTGCCCTTCCTCGCCTCGGTCCTGCTCGTCCTGGTGGGCCTGTTCATCCGTCTGAAGGTGGAGGAGTCGCCGGTCTTCGAGGCCATGCGCGAGGACACCGACCAGCCGCGGGAGCTACCGCTGCGCGAGGCCGTGCGCGGCTCCTGGCGCCCCCTGCTGCTGGGCATCGGCGTCCTGCCGGTGGCCGTCGGCGGCTACTACGTCGTCACCACCTTCCTCCAGGCCTACGGCGTCACCGAGGTCGGGATCAGCGAGCAGGTCATCCTCAGCGGCCTGAGCCTGGCCGCGTTCGTCGAACTCGTCGCGACCCTGGGCGTGTCCTGGCTGGGCGACCGCTTCGGCACCGTCCGCGTCGTCACCATCGGGCTGGTCGGCGTCATCGTGCTGGCGCTTCCCCAGTTCCTGGTGCTGGAGACCGGCAGCACCGTGCTGATCTTCGCGGTGCTGTGCGTGATGCGCCTGGCCATGGCCGCGGTCTACGGGCCCATCGCCCGCGTGCTCGCCCAGATGTTCCCGCCGCGCACCCGCTACACCAGCATCTCCATCGCCTACCAGGTCGCGGGGGCGGTCTTCGGCGGCCTCTCGCCGATCGTGTGCACCGCCCTGCTCGCCGCGACCGGCAGCATCCTCCCCGTGGCGGCCCTGCTCATGGCCATGTCGGTGGTGAGCATCCTGTGCCTGGCCAGGGCGCCGCGCCACCGCGACGACGAGCTCTCCGCCGCCTGAGGGCCTCCGTCCCACGAGCGCCGCGGGGAACCGGGGAACGCCCCCGGGCCCCGCGGCCCGTACCGCCGCACCCGCGAGCGGTGGCCCGACCACCGCGCGTCCCCCGCACCGCCGCCGGGCCGACCGGCCCGGCGCCAGCCCACCGAGGAGGAACCCCACCCGTGTCCGGTCTGCTCATCCACAACGCCAACGTCCTGACCATGGACGACGCCAACCCCCGGGCCCGTGCCGTGGCCGTGCGCGAGGGCCGGGTCCGCCTGGCCGGGGACACCGAGGCCGCCCGCGCCGCCGCGGGCCCGGGCGCGGTGGAGGTGGACGCGGGCGGACGGACCGTCCTGCCCGGGTTCATCGACCCGCACAACCACCTGCTCTCCACCGCCGAGTCGCTGGCCGCCGTCGACGCCGGGTACCCCCGGGTGGGCAGCGCCGCCGAACTGGTCGCCGTGATCGGGGCCGAGGCCGAGCGCACCCCGCCCGGCCAGTGGATCCGCGCCTTCCACATGGACGACGCCAAGTTCCCGGGAGGGCGGCCCACCCGCCGCGACCTGGACGGGGCCACCGGGGAGCACCCGGTCATCGTCTACCACGTCTCGGGCCACCAGGCCGTGGTCAACTCCGCCGCCCTGGCCTGGAGCGGCATCGGCGAGGACGTCCCCGATCCGGCGGGCGGCTCCTTCGTGCGCGACGAGGGCGGGCGCCTGACGGGCATGGTCCTGGACTCGGCCATGGAGCTGCTGCTGCCGCTGGCCGTGGACATCGGCTGCCACGGCCCCAACTTCCACACCGACCTGCCCGCCGAACAGCTCCTGGGCTGGCTGGCCTCGGCGGCCGACCCCTACCTGTCGGCCGGGGTCACCACCGTGTGCGACCCGCAGGTCTCGGCACGCGAGCTGCGCGTGTACCGGGCCGCCCGCGCGGCCGGGACCCTGCCGCTGCGCACGTTCGGCATGCCGCTGTCCCACCAGCTGGACGCGCTCACCTCCGCCGGGCTGGCCAGCCCCTTCGGCGACGACTGGCTGCGGCTGACCGGCATGAAGTTCTACTCCGACGGCACCCTGTTGGGAGGCACCGCCAAGTTCAGCGTCCCCTACGGCGAGCACGGCGAGTTCGCGGGCAGCCTCTACCACCACCCCGACCAGCTCGTGGACCTGGTCACGCGGGCCGCCGCGGAGGGCTGGCAGGTCGCCGTCCACACCCAGGGCGACGCGGCCATGGACAACACCCTGGCCGCCATCGCCTCGGCCGCGCGGGTGTCGGGACCCGACCCGCGCCCGCGCGTGGAGCACTGCGGCTATCCCACCCCGGAACAGGCCAAGCGCTTCACCGACTACGGCGTCATCCCCGTCAACCAGCCCAACTTCCTGTACGACAGCGGCGGCGACTTCCTGCGCCGCTTGGGGGAGCGGGCCCACCGGCTCCAGCCCATGCGCGAGGAACTGGACCTGGGGCTGCGGCCGGTGCTCTCCAGCGACTCCTTCGTCTCCAGCCTGCGTCCGATGGACACCGTGGCCAACGCGGTGTGCCGCACCACCCGCGAGGGCGAGGAGATCGGCGTCGAGCAGGCCGTCAGCCTGCACGAGGCCCTGCGCGCCCACACCCTGGACGCCGCGCACGCGCTGGGCGTGGAGGAGCGCCTGGGCGCGCTGCGCCCCGGGCACCTGGCCGACCTGGTGGTGCTGGACCGCGACGTGGAGTCCCTGCCCGCCGAGCGGCTGCGCGAGGTCGACGCGTGGATGACGGTGCTCGACGGCCGGGTCGTCCACCGCGCTCCCTGAGTCCCGGCCGGGACCGTGCCCGGTGCGCGCCCGCCGCCACCGCGGTCGCACGGCCCGGGGCCAGCACACGGGCGTCCCCCGCCCGCGCCTGCGCGCGGACGGGGGACGTGCTGGAGAGCGGGTCAGCTGGTGCGGATGTTGACGCCCCAGGAGTTGATCATCGGCGTGACCTCCTGGTAGTAGGTCGTGCCGCCGACGGAGCAGTTGCCGGAGCCGCCGGAGGTGACGCCCTGGGCCTGCGAGCCGGAGATGAACGAGCCGCCGGAGTCGCCGGGCTCGGCGCACACGTTGGTGCGGGTGAGCGAGTAGACGGTGCCCTGCGGGTAGCGCACGGTCTGGTTGCGGGCCTGGATGGTGCCGCAGTGCCAGCCGGTGGTGGAGCCGGAGCGGCACACGGCCGAGCCGGCCGGGGCCTGGCTGGTGCCGGTCACCGACTGGTAGCCGCCGGAGTTGTAGCGCGAGACCAGGTTGGTCAGGGTGAAGTTGGAGGTACCGCGGACGAAGGCGGCGTCGTTGCCCGGGAAGACCGAGTTCTGGAAGGTGCCGCTTCCGTTGCCGATGCTGACGCTGGAACCCACGCCGCCGCAGTGGCCCGCCGTGACGAACCCGGCCTGGCCGGCGCTGTTGGTCGCCGCGAAGCCGACGGAGCAGCGGCTGCTGCCGTTGATGTAGTAGGCCAGGCCGCCGATGATGTCGGCGTAGACCTGCGGGGTCTCCTCGGTCTCCTCCACCCGGACCGAGGAGGCGTCCACACCGGCGTCGGCGAGCAGGGCGGCGACGTCGGCGTCGGAGCCCTCCAGCACCTCGACCACGACGGTGTCGCTCTCCACGTCCGGGTACCAGCCGAGGACGCTCGCGGGAGCCTCGGCGCCGTTGAGGTCCTCGACGACCTCGGTCAGGCCCTCGGCGCCGTGTGAGACCACGGTGGCCTCGGCGCCGGTGGCCTCGACGGCCTCGACGGCCGAGGAGTCGGTGACCAGCACGGTGAGTTCGAGGGTCTCGGTGTCGAACAGGGAGCCGCCGTAGGCCGCGCCCGCGGCCTCGGTGGCCTCGGCGTCGGTCTCGATGGCGGCTTCCTGCGCCGAGAGCAGGTCCTCGGCCTCGGCCGAGGTGAGGTCGAGGTCGCGCTTGAGCGCCTCCGTCATGCTGGCGGCGCTGTCGTCGGCGACGGGGGTCTGGGGGACGGGGGCCGGGGCCGCGAGGGCTCCGGGGGCCATGGCCAGTGCCATACCGAAGGCCAGGGCTCCTGTGCCCACGGCAGAGATGATGCTGGAGGGTCTCATGGGGGTCCCTACTCTCCAAGGGGGATAGACGGGGGATTCGGGGCTCTGCGTTCCTGTAGGAGTGAAAAGCCCCTTTCGGGCAACGAAGTTGATCCGATTCCCGAAATTCACCGAGACGTCCGGTAAACGATCACCAACATAAGTGCACACTTTGACGCTGCAAAGACCCGTGTGGTGTGTATTCATTCAGAAGGACGAGGGATTGTCCCATGACCCTTCGTTTCGCGATGGCTACGCGTAGTCGCTCTGCGTGCGACCTTGCGATCCTCGCGTTCGTCCGGTGACGGAGCGAAGCGGAGCGGTGACGTCAAGAGGTGCTTCGTGGCCGGATGCGGACGCCGGTACCGGGTGCCATCCGTAACACCGCGGCTACAGGTGTGTAACTCCAAAGGTCAAGGGCGGCCGCCGGGGACCTCTCGGGCGGGTGCCGACCCGGGGCGGAGCGGACGCGCCCGTGGCCGGACCCGGACACGCGAGGGGCTTGCGGGACGCCTGAGGCTTACGCGTGCGCCCTCGGAGCGGCGCCCGTGCGGCGCCGCCGCGCCAGCGCGAGCGCCCACGCGGGTGCCTTCGGAAGCAGGGGCGGGGTGCTCCGGCGCACGGCCAGGGGGATCGCGCGCATAGGGAAGGTGCGGCCGTGGACGCGCGCGGGGATAAAGGGGAAACGGAGAACGGGCGCGCCCGTGCGAGGCGCCCCACGAGAAACGGCGCCCCCGCCCACTGCCGTGGACGGGGGCGCCGTGGGCGCTACCGGAGCGTCAACCGGTCACCAGGGACAGCCCCCAGCTGCTCAGCAGGGGCGTGACCTCCTGGTAGTAGGTCGTGCCGCCGGCGGAGCAGTTGCCGGAGCCGCCGGAGGTGACGCCCTGGGCCTGCGAGCCGGAGATGAACGAGCCGCCGGAGTCACCGGGCTCGGCGCACACGTCCGTCCGGGTCAGGTCCTGGACCGTGCCCTGCGGGTAGCTCACCGTCTGGCCGCGGGCCTCGATGGTGCCGCAGTGCCAGCCGGTGGTGGAGCCGGAGCGGCACACCGCCGAGCCGGCCGGGGCCTGGCTGGAACCCGACACGGCCTGGGGGCTGCCGGAGTCGTACCGGCTGACCAGGTTGGTCACGTTCCAGTTGGAGGTGGCCGCGACGAAGGCGCCGTCGCTGCCCGGGAAGACGGACTCCTGGAACGTTCCCGAGCCGCTGCCGTCGGAGCTCTCGGCGCCGGTGCCGACGGTGCCGCAGTGGCCCGCCGTCACGAAGCCGCCCGCGCCGGAGCCGTCGGTCACGGCGAACCCGACCGAGCAGCGTCCGCCGCCCATGTAGTACGCCTCGCCGCCGACGATGTCGGCGAACAGGCGCGGCGTCTCATCGGTCTCCTCCACCTGGACGGCGGAGGGGTCCACGCCCGCGGCCTCGATGAGGCCGTCCGCGCTGGCGCCCTCGGAGACCTGGACCACGACGGTGTCCCTCTCCGCGTCCGGGTACCAGCCGACGACCCCTTCCCGGCCGCCGGTCTCGTTGAGGTCCTCGACGATCTCGGCCAGGCCCTCGGCGCCGTGCGAGACCACGGCGGCCTCGGCGCCGGTGGCCTCGACGGCCTCGACGGCCGAGGAGTCGGTGACCAGCACGGTGAGCTGGAGGGTCTCGGTGTCGAACAGGGAGCCGCCGTAGGCCGCGCCCGCGGCCTCGGTGGCCTCGGCGTCGGTCTCGATCGCCTCTTCCTGCGCCGAGAGCAGCTCCTCGGCCCCGAGCGGGGTGAGGCCGAGGTCTCTCTGCAGCGCTTCCATCATCGTCTGGGCCTCGCTCGCTGGCTCGGCCGGTACGGTCGCCGCACTGGCGCCCGGCGTCACGGAGAACGCCAGGCCGAACGCGAGTGCGCCGGTGCCGATAGCGGAGATAGCGGGGGAGGGTCGCATAGATCCCTACTCTCCTCGGGGAACTGACGGGGGTTCGGGGCCCGACGCCCGCCGACGGGCGTCGGACTCCGGTGGGGCCGTGCAGGGGCCCGACCCCACGGTGTGCCTACCGAGGACCCTGTCGCCAAGACACTCGGTAAGCGAACACACACCATAAGTGCACAACCTGGATAGCGGAAGGGCGGATGCGGGGGTCGGCCTTTCAAGGGGTGATCGGCTCATCGGATGATCGAATGAATCGCAATATGTGACGCATGGTGATGGTGTGTCTGACCTTGTGCTTTTCTGCCGGTATCGCTTCCGCGACACGGAAGCGCGGTGTTGGCAAGGGGTGACCCCTGGCCGGATGCGGCCATCGGAACCGGGTGCCATCCGTGACCATTCGGACACGTAGGAGTAACCCCGAAGGTCAGGGCGGTGACCCATGGGTAACTCCGGTGCGCGGGCCGAGCGGCGGTACCTGTGGCGGTCCGCCCCCGGAGGGCGCGGCGCGGGTTCCCGCGGGACGCGTGGAGGACGGGAACGGGCCCCCCTCGCCTCCGCGCGGGCCGCACTGCTCCGCTCCGGACCGCAGGAGGCTCGGGCCCGGCGGCCCCGCCGATCCCGTGCCGAGCCGGCCGTGACACGCCCGGGGCGCGGCGCACACGCGTACGAGCACGTGCGCGCGCACATGGGACGACCCGAGGTAACTAGCGAGTATCGGGCTCGGGGAAGGGGGTTGAGGCGCCCGGTGTTGGGCCAAGATAAGGGCAAGAGCCCCGAACGGGGAGCCCGAACGGGAGGTAACAGGCTATGGCGACGAAGGACACGGGCGGCCAGAAGCACGCCTCGCGCCGCGACGAGGAGGTCGAGGAGACCGAGGCCTCGGCGGACGTTCAGGAGCGCAAGGACCAACTGGACGAGGACGTCGACGACATCCTCGACGAGATCGACGACGTGCTGGAGAGCAACGCCGAGGACTTCGTCCGACAGTTCGTGCAGAAGGGCGGCCAGTAGCCGCCCCGCGGCGGTTCGCTGACAGCGCACTCCAGCGCCGCCGGCCCCGCCGCGTACAGGACTAGGGTCAGTTCCAACGGTCGGCGCACAGCCACCGCAGACAACAAGGACAACAGGCGCCCCACCCGCCCCCATACCGGGGTGGGGCGCGCGTGGAGGGAGTCGCGTGTTCGAAGGGTTCGAGGGCGGACGGTTGCCCGCCGCTTTCATGAGTGCGGGAACCTCGTCCTTCACCGAGTTTCTCAGTTCGGTCCGCCCCGAGATGCTGCCCGGACACAAGCTGCCCCCGGGCGGCGGGACCGAGCACCTCACCCCCGACGCCACGACCATCGTCGCACTGACCTTCCCCGGCGGCGTGCTCCTGGCGGGCGACCGCCGGGCCACGCAGGGCAACGTCATCGCCAACCGCGACATGGAGAAGGTCTTCCGCACCGACGAGTACTCCGCCGTGGCCATCGCGGGTTCGGCCGGGTTCGGCATCGAGCTGGCCCGCCTCTACCAGGTCGAGCTGGAGCACTACGAGAAGATGGAGGGCCGCTCGCTCTCCCTGGAAGGTAAGGCCAACAAGCTCGCGCAGATGGTGCGCGGCAACCTCGGCCTGGCCATGCAGGGCTTCGTCGTCGTCCCGCTGCTGGTCGGCTACGACGAGAACACCGGGCAGGGCCGCGTGTTCAGCTACGACGCCACCGGCGGCCGCTACGAGGAGCAGCGCTACCACTCCATCGGCTCCGGATCGGTCTTCGCCAGGGGCGCGATCAAGAAGCTCTACCGCGAGGACCTCGACCAGACCGGCGCCGCAAAGGTCGCCCTGGAGGCCCTCTACGACGCCGCCGACGACGACTCCGCCACCGGCGGCCCCGACCTGCACCGCAAGATCTTCCCCCTCGTCGACGTCGTCACCGAGGACGGCCACCGCCGTCTGCCCACCGAGGAGGTGGCCCGCCTGGCGACCGAGGTGGTCCAGGGACGCGCGGCCGACCCCGACGGCCCCACGGCCACGCTGGGCTGAACCGGCCCCGTCCCACACCAGACATCTCCCGACTAGGTAAGGAAACGATCCGCGGTGTCGATGCCGTTCTACGTCGCCCCCGAACAGCAGATGAAGGACAAGGCGGACTACGCGCGCAAGGGCATCGCGCGCGGCCGCAGCGCCGTCGTCCTGCAGTACGAGGGCGGGATCCTCCTGGTGGCGGACAACATGTCCCGCACCCTGCACAAGATCAGCGAGCTCTACGACCGGATCGGCTTCGCCGCCGTCGGCCGCTACCCCGAGTTCGAGAACCTGCGCCTGATGGGCGTGCGCTTCGCCGACGTGCGCGGGTACCAGTACGACCGCCGCGACGTCAGCGGGCGCCAGCTCGCCAACATCTACGCCCAGACCCTGGGCACCGTGTTCAGCGAGAGCCTCAAGCCCTGGGAGGTGGAGATCGTCGTCGCCGAGGTCGGCGACACCTCCGCCGACGACGAGATCTACCGCATCACCTTCGACGGCTCCATCGTCGACGAGCAGGGCTTCGTGGCCGTGGGCGGCTCCTCCGAGCACGTGTCCGGCGTGCTCAAGGACCGCTTCGCCGCCGACGCCCCCCTCAGCGCCGCCCTCAACGCGGCCACCCACGCCCTGGCCAGGGAGAACGGCGAGGAGCGCGAACTGGAGGCCACCAACCTGGAGGTCGCGGTCCTGGAGCGGTCCAGGGAGCACCGCAAGTTCCGCCGCATCCACGGCCAGCGCCTGACCGACCTCATCGAGGAGGGCAGGGCGGCCGGAGGCGGCACCGCGAGCACCGGAACCACCGGGAGCACCACCACGGGCGGGACCGACGAGTGACCTGGAAACGATGATTCACGGTGCGGCGCTCCCGAGGCGCCGCACCGGCCGGGCGGGTGTGGACGGCGCGGCCCCGTCGTCCGCACCCCGGTGACGGGAAGTTGGTGAGGCCGCGTGGAACGACGGATCTTCGGGCTGGAGAACGAGTACGGGGTCACGTGCACCTTCCGGGGACAGCGACGGCTGTCCCCGGACGAGGTCGCCCGCTACCTCTTCCGCAGGGTGGTCTCCTGGGGGCGCAGCAGCAACGTGTTCCTGCGCAACGGCGCCCGCCTGTACCTGGACGTGGGCAGCCACCCCGAGTACGCCACCCCCGAGTGCGACAGCCTCGTGGACCTGGTGGCCCACGACAAGGCCGGTGAGCGCATCCTGGAGGGGCTGCAGGTCGACGCCGAGCAGCGCCTGCACGAGGAGGGCATCGCCGGGGACATCTACCTGTTCAAGAACAACACCGACTCGGCGGGCAACTCCTACGGCTGCCACGAGAACTACCTCGTGGGACGGCACGGGGAGTTCGGACGCCTGGCCGACGTGCTCATCCCCTTCCTCGTCACCCGCCAGATCGTCTGCGGCGCCGGAAAGGTGCTCCAGACCCCCCGGGGCGCCCTGTTCTGCGTCAGCCAGCGCGCCGAGCACATCTGGGAGGGCGTCTCCTCGGCCACCACCCGCTCGCGCCCCATCATCAACACCCGCGACGAGCCGCACGCGGACGCCGAGCGCTTCCGGCGCCTGCACGTCATCGTCGGCGACTCCAACATGAGCGAGACCACCACCCTGCTCAAGCTGGGCTCCACCGACCTGGTGCTGCGCATGATCGAGGCCGGGGTGGTCATGCGCGACTACACGCTGGAGAACCCGATCCGGGCCATCCGCGAGGTCAGCCACGACATGACCGGCCGCCGCAAGGTGCGCCTGGCCAACGGGCGCGAGGCCAGCGCGCTGGAGATCCAGCGCGAGTACCTGGACAAGGTGCAGAGCTACGTCGACCGGCACGGCACCGACGCCACCGGCAAACGCGTCCTGGAACTGTGGCAGCGCACCCTGGAGGCGGTCGAGACCCAGAACCTGGAGACCGTCTCCCGCGAGATCGACTGGGTGGCCAAGTACCTGCTGCTGGAGCGCTACCGCGACAAGCACGACCTGTCCCTGTCCTCGCCTCGGGTGGCCCAGCTCGACCTGACCTACCACGACATCCACCGCGACCGGGGTCTGTTCTACCTGCTCCAGAGCCGCGGCCAGATGGAGCGGGTGGTCGGCGACCTCAAGATCTTCGAGGCCAAGTCGGTGCCGCCGCAGACCACGCGGGCCCGGCTGCGCGGCGAGTTCATCCGGCGCGCCCAGGAGCAGCGCCGCGACTTCACGGTGGACTGGGTCCACCTCAAGCTCAACGACCAGGCCCAGCGCACGGTGCTGTGCAAGGACCCCTTCAAGTCGGTGGACGAGCGGGTGGAGAAGCTCATCGCCGGTATGTAGGACCTCCGGTCCCCTGCTCCCGGAGCCCCGTCCGGCGGTCGAAGGCCGTCCGCGGCGGGGCTCCGGCGTTCGTGGTGTTCCAGGGGGTGGTTACGGCCCTTCTTTTCGGTAGTGTGACTCTGTCCCAAGCCGGAAATCAGAGGTTGTGACCCATGCACCGACGTGCTGCCGCCCTCGCGGTGCCGCTGACCGCGATCGCCCTGGCGGTCTCAAGCTGCGGAAACATCCCCGAAGAGTGGCGTACTCCCGCCTTCATGCGTATGGGGGAGGACCAGCTCGACCCGCGGCTTCCCGAAGTCACCGGCGAGGTCGGTGAGGAACCGGAGGTCGCCTTCCCCGACGAGGAGCCCCCGACCGAGCAGCTCTCGGGCGTCGTCGACGAGGGCCCGGGCGAGAACGAGCTGGTGCGCGCCGACGACCTCCTGATCGCCAACGTCGTCCAGTTCCAGTGGACCGGCCCCGGCGAGGGCGCACCCGTCGAGGGGCAGTCCAGCTACGAGACCGGTGCCCCGGACCTGATCCGCATGGAGCAGATGCCCGCGGAGATCAGCGACGTCCTGGTCAGCCAGCCCGTCGGCAGCCGCGCCGTGTACGTCTTCCCGCCCCTCACCGAGCAGGAGCGCCAGCAGGCCGAGATGTCGGGGCAGCCCGTCCAGGAGGGCGCGAGCGTCCTGGTCATCGACCTGATGGACCGCTTCAACAAGGGTTCGGTCGTGGGGGGCGAGCAGGTCACCGACGGCGGCGACGGCCTGCCCACGGTGACCCAGGAGGGCCACAGCGAGCCCACCATCGAGGTCCCCGACACCGATCCCCCCGAGGACCTGGAGGTCGTGCCGCTCATCGAGGGCGACGGCGCCGAGGTCGAGGAGGGCCAGCAGGTCATCGTCCAGTACAGCGGTGTGCGCTGGGAGGCCGACGAGAACGGCGAGCACCCGGTGTTCGACTCCACCTGGAGCCGCGGCGGCGACCCCTTCGACACCACGATCGGAGGCGGCGCGGTCATCGAGGGCTGGGACGAGGGCATCGTCGGCCAGCCGGTCGGCAGCCGCCTGATGCTGGTCGTGCCCGGCGACATGGCCTACGGCCAGACCGAGGAGGAGTCCGGGGGAGCCCCCGCCGGGACGCTGGTCTTCGTCATCGACATCCTGGGCGCCTTCGACAACCCGCCGCCCCCCGAGCCCGCCGAGGGCGAGGGCGCCGACGGCGAGGAGCCCGCACCGGAGGAGTCCCCCGCGCCCGAGGAGGGCGGGGAGTAGCCCACCCGGACAGCCGTCACCGGACGCCCCCGCGGGAAGGTCACCCGCGGGGGCGTCCGCGTGTCCGGAGCGCTCCCGCCCGTGCGGACACGCCCGGGTACCGCGTTCCACGGCCCTTCCCCGACCGGTGCGTAGAGTCGAATCCATCGGTGGACGGGCGAGGGGGAAGCTCATGTCAGACCGTCGGCGCTACTGCTACGTCTCCGGGCTGGGCCTCGGGGTCCCGGCGCTGGAGGAGCTGTGCGCCCAAGGCTTCCCGCCCAGCCTGGTGGTGTCCCACCCGGCCGAACTGGCCCACTGCTCCGGCTACCACGACTACGGGACCCTCGCCGGCCGACTCGGTCTGCCGCACCTGCGCGCCGCCCTCGGCTCGCCCGAGGCGCGCCAGGCCCTCACCGACCACGGCATCGACCTGATGGTCGTCGCGGGCTGGTCGGGAGACGTTCCGGAGGAGGTCCTGTCCTCCCTGGCGTTGGGCGGGGCCGGACTGCACCCGGCGCCGCTGCCCGTCGGCCGGGGCCGGGCGCCCATCCCGTGGACCATCCTGCGCGACATGCGCTCCAGCGCCGTCACCCTCTTCCACATCGAAGGTGAGGAGCACAGCGGCGACATCGTCGACCAGGCCTGGTTCGACGTGGCCCCGGACGCCACCGCCGCCGATCTGTACGAACGAGTGGGACTCCTCCAGGCGGAACTGCTCGTGCGCCACGTGGAGGGGCTGTTGGAGGGCACCGCGCCCCGGCGGCCGCAGAGCGGACACGCGTCGGTGTGGCCGCGTCGGCGCCCCAGCGACGGCCACCTCGACCTCACCGCCTCCGGAAGCGACGTGGACCGGATGGTGCGCGCGCTGGCCGAGCCCTACCCGGGGGCGTTCGCGATGTTCGGCAGCGCCCGCATCACGCTGTGCTCGGGCCGCCTGCTGGGCGGGGTCACCGGCGGGGCGCCCGGGCAGGTGGTCGCGACCGGCCGGGGACGGGAGTGGGGGATCACCTGCGGGGACGGGGCCGTGTTCGTGCCCGAGGCGCTGCGGGTGGACGAGGGGGTGCGCGCCAGGCCGACCTCGTTGGCGATGTTCCGGCCCGGGACCTTCTTCGAGGCCCCCTCCCAGCACATGCTGGAGGGCACCCGGCGGGCACCCCTGCCCGGCCAGGCGCCGAGCGGGCCGAACAGGGTCGTGCCCGCGGCCCGGACCGCGCCGGAGGCGCGGGTCCCGGGGACGGGGGAGGCAGACGCGCGGTCGCGGACTTCGGAAGAGCGGTCACGGGCACCGGAGGAGGGGGATTCCGGAGCGGACGTGTCGGGTGCGTCCGATGGATCGGGTGCTTCAGGTGCTTCAGGCGCTTCGGACGCGTTGAGCGCGGACGGGGCGGCCTGGGCGGCGGCCCGGGGGCCGGAGCAGCGGGTCTCCGAGGCTCAGGCGCCGCAAGCACGGGTTCCCGATACCCGGGGGCCGGAATCCCGGACCCCGCAGGCGCGGGCGGGGGACGGTACGGACCTCGCGTCCGGGATCATGGCGGGTGACCCCGGTCCGGCCGACCAGCGCTGAGGGGTGAGGCAGGCCGGAGCCCGCGACCCACGAAGGGGCGTCCGCGGCCGGAGCCTGGAACCTGCGGTTGTGGGTGGGGCGCGCCGGAACCCGGAACCCGCAACCCTTGGCTCGCGGAGGGAGGCGGAGCCCGCGCGGGAGGCGTGGAGGCCCGCAGCCCCGGGGCGGGCGTGGTGGGGGTGCGGAGTTCCGGGTGGGGCGGTCGGAGCCGGAGCCCGGGACGGCAAGCGCGGAAGCCCGGAGTCCGGAGTCCGGGCCCTTGGGGTCGACCGGCCGAAGGGCGGGCAGCACGGAGCGGGCGGGGCGCGAGCGCCCCCTTTATTCAGGGTAGAAGCCCGGCACCGGCCCGAACCAGACCGTTCCTGGACCTGTGGACGACCCGCCCGCGCCGCCCTCGGCCCGGGCCGCCCTTCGCCCGCGCCTACAGCAGGGCGGCCGCGTGGCGGCCCGCCGCCGCGGCGCTCAGGAAGGCCGCGCGGTCCTCCTCCAGGCCCCGGCCCATCGTCGACACCTTCACCGGAAGCGTCCGCACCGCCTCCTCCAGGCCCTCCACACCCACCTCCACCAGGGTGTGCCGCTCGCCCAGAACCCCGGCCTGCACACGCACGCGCTCGCCGAACACCCCCGGCAGCAGCGGCACCACGACCTCCGCCCGCGCCAGCGCCACCCTCCCGTAGGCCGTCAGGCTGTGGTGCGACACCCCCCGGTGCCGCTCGCGCGCGTCGGCCTCGCTCACCCGCAGCGACGCCACCGGACGCCCGCCCAGCACAGCCGCCGCGTTCACCGCCTCACCGCACGAGACACCCGAGAAACCCCACGGAGTGCCGGTGCCCAGGTTGCCCGGGCCCTGGCACACCACCGCCACGTCCGCGCCCAGCACGTGCCGGGCCGCCAGCAGACCCGAGTGCACGGTCACCGCCTCCAGGTCACCGCCGAAGGACTGCCCCGTGGTCACGCACCCCGCCAGCAGCCCCTCCTCGCGCAGCGAGCCCACCAGCCGCGAGAACGCCGCGGGCAGCGCGCCCCCGTCCAGCATCACGTGGACGATCCGCGCCCCCGGCCGGTGCGCCCGCACCCCCGCCACCACCGCGGGCAGCGCCGAGTGCAGGTCGGCCACCACCACCGGCATGCCCTCCACGCCCTCGGCCGAGCGCAGCACCTCGTGGTGGGGCGAGCCCTGCTCGTCGGCGCCCAGCACGGTGGACTGCAACGGCGTGTAGCGGGCCTTGACCAGGTGGCCGGGGCCCCGGGGGTCGGGGGGCAGCCGGTCGGGCACGGCCACCACCAGCGCGTACCCTCCCGTTCCCAGCCCCAGGTCCAGGGCGCCGGTGTTGAGCAGCACGGTGTCGCCCGCCTCGGGCGAGCCCACCAGATCGGTGTAGGCCAGCGCGCGGCACGTCACCTCCCCGCCCGCTCCCGCGGCTTCGCGGCCTCTTCGCTCCGCTCCGGCCACGGGTTCCAGCGCCACCGCGCACAGCACGATCCCCGGCCAGGAGGGGAGGATCTGACGGACTTCACCACGGCGCCACCGGATCATGCAAGGCACGGTACCGTCGTTGCTGAACCGGTGCCCGGGCGACGCGCCAGCGTCAGCCGCCGCCGGTCCATCCACCACGGGCGAGAAGGGTGCGGACGATGTCGCGCAGGAAGACGGAACGACAGCTGAACCTGGTCATCTGTCTGTTGTCCACGCGCCGCCACCTGACCGCTCAGGAGATCAGGAAGACGGTGCACGGCTACGCCGAGGCCGAGACCGAGTCCGCCTTCAAGCGCATGTTCGAGCGCGACAAGCGCGAACTGCGCGACAGCGGCATCCCCATCCAGGTGGGCACCGGCGACGCCATCAGCGGCGAGGAGGGCTACCGCATCTCCCGCTCCGACTACGAGCTGCCCGAGATCGAACTCCTGCCCGACGAGGCCCTCGTCCTGGGGCTGGCCGCCCGGGCCTGGCGGCACGCCTCCCTGGGCGAGGCCGCCGCCAACGCCCTGTTCAAGCTGCGCTCCGCGGGGGTCCCCGTCGACAGCGAGGCCGCCCCCGGCCTCACGCCCGCCATGCGCACCGACGAGCCCTCCTTCGGCCCCGTCTGGCAGGCCGTGCGCGACCGGCGCCCCGTCTCCTTCGCCTACCGCAAGCCCGGGCAGACCGAGGCCGAGACCCGCGAGGTCGAACCCTGGGGCATCGTCAACCTGCGCGGACACTGGTACGTGGTCGGCCACGACCGCCTGCGCGACGCCCGCCGCGTCTTCCGCCTGGGCCGCGTCCGCGGGGAGGTGACCGTCCTGCGCGGCGGCCCCGACGTCGTCGTCCCCGAGGGCGTGGACCTGCGCTCGGTGGTCGCGGGCCACAGCGCCGAGTCCGAGCGCACCGCCGTCCTGCGGGTGCGCACCGACTCCGCGCACGCCCTGCGCCGCAGCGCCCTGCGCGTGGTGCCCGGCGAGCGCGACAGCTCCGGCGTCGGCTGGGACACGCTCACCCTGCCCTACACCGACACCCCCGACCTGGTGCGGCGCGTGGCCTACTTCGGCTCCAACGCGGTCGTCGTCGAACCCGTCGGCGCCCGCGAGGCCATGGCCGCGCACCTGACGGCCACCGCCGAGACCGCCCCCGTCGCCGAGGCCGCCGACGGCCCCGGCTCCGCGGAGGAGGCCGAGACCCCCGCCCGCGGTCCCCGCTCCGCCGACCAGCTGCGCCGCCTGCTGATGCTCGTCCCCTACGCCCTGGGCCGCGACGTGCGCGTGCCCGAGGTCGCCCGCCACTTCGGGCTCAGCGAGAAGCAGGTCGTCGCCGACCTCAGTCTGCTGTGGATGTGCGGCCTGCCCGGCTACACCCCCGGCGACCTCATCGACGTCGACCTCGACGCGGCCAGGGAGACCGGCGAGATCATCATCGCCAACGCCGACACCCTCGCCCAGCCGCTGCGCCTGACCGCCGACGAGGCGGCCAGCCTGGTCGTGGGCCTGTCCCTGCTGGAGGCGCTGCCCGAGACCGAGGGCCTGGAGACCGGCGCCCTCAAGCGCGTGGGTGAGAAGCTGCGCGCCGCCGCCGGGGCCGCCCTGGGCTCACTGGCCGACTCTGTCCAGGTGCGTCTGGAGGGCGACGAGCAGGTCGCCCAGACCCAGCGCCGCTGCGCCGACGCCCTGGAGGCGGGCCAGCGCCTGCACCTGCGCTACCTGTCGGGCTACCTGGACCAGGTCACCGAGCGCGACGTGGACCCCATGGGCCTGGTGGTCCAGGACGGCTACCCCTTCCTGGAGGGCTACTGCCACCTGCGCCGGGACGTGCGCCTGTTCCGCCTGGACCGGGTCCTGGAACTGACGGTGCTGCCCTTCGCCGCCGAGGTGCCCGAGGGGGTGGGCCGACGGGACCTGTCCGGGGGCGTCCTCCAGCGCTCGGAGCGCGACGCCCTGGTCGTCCTGGACCTGGAGCCCGCGGCCCGCTGGGTGACCGAGGACTACGTGTGCGAGTCGGTGACCGAGCTGCCCGGGGGAGGCGTCCGTGCCACCCTGCGCACCCCCGCCCCGGCCTGGGTGGTACGACTGGCGCTACGACTGGGACAGCAGGGACGCGTGGTGTCTCCCGTGGCTCTCGCCGAGGAGGCCAGGGCCGAGGCCCGCCGTGCGCTGGAGCACTACCGGACGCCCCAAACCTCAGCGAAATCGGTCGAGACCACTCCGTCTCCCGAGTGAGGCCCAGACGTTCACCCCGGGTCAGGGGACAGGTCGGTCCGGAAAGGATAAGGTTGCAGCGTGATCGTCCTCGCTGTCCTGTTCGGTGTGGTCACGGCCGGACTCGTCGCCATCGGCGCCCTGGCGCTGCGCGCACGCCGCGCGGCGGGGGTGCTGTCCCGAGCGGTGGCACGTGCGTCGGACGAGTACCGGGCGAGCAGCGCTGACCTGCGTGAGCGCGTCGGCCGCGGTGACGCGGGGCCGTGATGGCCCCGCGTTCGAATGCGCGTACCATCGAAAGCGCTTGGTCGCGCCCCACAGAGAGGTAGAACCATGGGACCGTTCAACGGACCTACCATCGCCATCCTCATCGTCCTGGCGATCCTGCTCTTCGGAGCCAAGAAGCTCCCGGACCTGGCCCGCTCCCTGGGGCGCAGCGCACGCATCCTCAAGGCCGAGAGCAAGGGCCTGGTCGACGACGACAACAACGAGTCCGAGGACAACGCGGACACCCGCGCCCAGACCCACCAGCAGCAGGCCCCCCAGCAGAACGCGCCGGGCCAGCCGCAGCAGGGTTACCAGCCGCAGCAGCCCCAGCAGCAGGGCTACCCGCAGCTGCCCCCCGGCCAGCGCATCGTCGACGAGTCCGGTGAGACCACGCACCGCACCTACGGCAACTAGGTTCCCGGAGGCCGCGCGGCGACGCCGCGCGCGCGGGCTCCGCCCCGCCCCGGAGTCCAGGGCCCCGACGCCGAGCGGTACGGGGCCGGAGCAGACGACGAGAGAGTGACCGCACGATGAGGGCACGAAGCCGGGCCACCAACCCCGAGGCCCGGATGCCGCTCATGGACCACCTGCGCGAGCTGCGCAACCGCCTGGCGAAGGCGATGATCGCCCTCGCCCTGGGCACGGTGGTCGGCTTCCTGGTCTACGACTGGGTCTGGGCCTTCCTGGTGGAGCCCTACTGCTCCCTGCCCGTGTCCCAGGTGACCGGTCCCGACGACTGCTCCCTCATCGTCACCGGGCCCTTCGACGCCTTCTTCGTCGCCTTCAAGATCTGGATGTTCGTCGGTGCGCTCGTCTCCGCGCCGTTCTGGCTGTACCAGCTGTGGGCCTTCGTCGCCCCGGCCCTGCACGGGCGCGAGAAGCGCTACGCCTACATCTTCGCGCCCCTGGCCGCGGTCCTGTTCGCGGCGGGCGCGATCCTGGCGTACTTCATCACCTCCTACGCGCTGACGATGCTCTTCGGGTTCCTGCCCGAGGACGCCGATCCCTTCCTCACCATCAGCGAGTACCTCAACTACATGCTCATCATGATGGGCATGTTCGGCCTGGGCTTCGTGCTGCCGCTGCTGGTGGTGCTGCTCAACATCATCGGGATCCTGTCGCACGCGGCCATCGCCAAGTGGCGCCGCGTCATCATCTTCACGGTGTTCGTGATCGCGGCCGTCATCACCCCGGCCGAGCCGATCTCCATGCTCGCGCTGGCCGTTCCGCTCGTCGTCCTCTTCGAGGCGGCCGAACTGTTCGCCTTCCTCAACGACCGGCGCAAGAAGCGCGACGACCCCTACGCCGGCCTGGACGACGACCAGATCTCCGAACTCGACGAGACGCCGTCCGAGTTGGACGAGACCCCCTCGCCGCTGGACGGCCCCGACGTCGGCGAGGAGAGCGGAAGGCGCTCCTGAGCCCCTCCGGCACACGCTAGGGTCGGGCGGTGGGACGGGGCCGCGGCGCCGTCCCGTCGGCCCGGGGAGCCCGGCCGACGCCGGTTGCTGGGAAGAGGAAGTGCGATGAGCGAGCGGACCGACACCGAGCGGGAGCTGCCGCCCGAGGCCATGGGCAACGAGAAGTGGCACGACACCACCGACGCGGTCTGGATGCGGTCCTCCCTGTCCAAGGAGGAGTCCGAGGCCGTGGTCGAGGTCGCCACCTTCGACGACGGCTTCCGCGCGGTGCGCGACGGCAAGTCCCCCGAGAAGGGCACCCTGTTCTTCACCCCCGCCGAGTGGGAGGCCTTCGTCCTGGGCGCCCGTGACGGCGAGTTCGACATCCCCGAGGAGTACCTCACCGAGGAGGAGCGCCGCATCCAGCGCGGTGAGGTCGACACCGAGGTGGCCTGGGTCCCCTCGCCGCTGAACACCCCCAAGGCGATGGAGGAGTACCACCGCCGCCAGCGCGAGGAGGCCGAGCAGGGCGGCGCGGGGGCCTCCGAGTAGGCCCGGCCCTCCAGCCCGCCGGGCCCCGCCAGTACGGCGGAGCCCGGCCCGCGCGGAGCGGGGCGGAAAGCCGGCCCGGTGCCGGACCCGGCCCCGAAGCGGTTGCCCGCCCGGAGGCGCGCGCCCCGGAGGCCCGCCCCTACTCCTCCTCTTCCACCTCCTCGGGCTCCTCCTCGCCCTCGAAGGCGTCGCCGATCTCGTCCACGACCTCGGCCGCCACGTAGCCCGCGGCGAGGCCGCCCGCGACACCGAGCGCGACCCCGCCTACGGCGCCGAGCACGCCGCCGCCCTCCTGCTCCCCGTACTCCCCCTCATGACGGGAGAACCCGCGGCGCCGGTACAGCGCCTGGCCGATCCACTCGTCCACCGCCCGCGCCCAGTCGGTGTGGTCGGCGTCGGAGTGCTCGACCCGGAACCAGCTGGGGGCGCCGCCCTCCGAGAACCCCTCGGCGTGGCGGTCGAAGGCGAAGCCCACCCCGACGCCCGCCGGGTCGGCGGCGAAGAGGACCTCCACCTCGCCCACCTCGTGCGCGTGGTGCTCGGCGGGGTGGAACACCAGTGTCTGCAGGAACCCGGCCTCCTCGTGGGGCCCGGGCGCCGCCCATCCCTCCACCCGCACCCCGGCGAACACGGCCCCCAGCTGCAGCATCGCCTCCAGCACGCGGTCCTGGACCGGCAGCGGGTGGACGTGGACGCGGTCGAGGTCGCCCTTGTCCGCGTCCCCGTCGACGATCACCTCGGTGCGCAGTCCCGCCAGGACGCCGGGTAGCGGCGAGCCCCCGGCCTCGGTGACGGGGGCCTGCCAGGGGACGGGATGGCTGAAGGGGATCGACAGGTGCTCCCCGGCGTCCAGGCTCACGCCCGCCGCCACGGGGACGCGGGTGCACTCCGCGCCGCCGGTGGCCTCCCCCTCCTCGTCCTCGGTCCGGGCGACCAGCACGAGGACGATCTCGGCGATCTCGGTGCGGCTCCCGCCGCCCGTGAGCTCGACGCTGCCCTCCAGCAGGTCTCCGGGACGGGTGCTGGGGTACGGCAGGACGGTGTCGACGGTGGGTCCGTCGTCACCGAAGGCGGCGAGCAGGCGTTTGAAGACCATGGTTTCCCTCCGGGAGGCGTCGTGTGCGCCCCGGCGCGCGGATGGCCGGTGCGCTGGTGTCGCCCGCCCAACGCGGACGCGGTGCGCACCGGTTCCGCTGGGACCGGGTCCGAGTTCCGGGGGAGGGCTTTGGGGGCGTCCGCAAACTCGCCCGTGCTCAGTGTGGCCGGAAGTGTGCGAACGGTGTCCGGCGGTGGCGCCGGTGGGACCGGCGGGCTCCGCAGGTCCACGGTGGGTCACGCCGTGGCCGGGCGGCAGCTGGAAGGTGGTCGGGCCGGGTGGCTGTGGTCCGGCCGAAGTCGTTTGGGGCGGGCCGCAACACGGACGCCCCGCGGTAGGGCCGTAGCGCCGTACCCCTTGGCCGGAAGCGGCCAGGGAGTGCGCCGACCGTGGTGGCGTGCCTAATCTTGTCCCCATCCTGTGGCCGACCCGACGCGCATGGTCACCGACCTCAGTCAGCCGTGCCCGGGCGATCCTCCCGACTCCGAAGGTGCGTGATTGTGCGATCCCTTACCGCGGTCCTCCTACTCGCGGCGGTGACGGCGTGCGCGGGCGCCGACGGAGGCGCTGACGACGGCGCCGCTCCTTCCTCTTCCCCGCTGCCCTCGGCTGCGGAGACGGTGACGCAGTCCCCGCCTTCCTCACCTTCCCCTTCGCCCTCGGAGTCCTCGGCGGCCGATTCCGGGGAGGACGCCACCGCCGACGTCTGCGGCAGAGCCGTCGAAGCCGCTCAGGCCCGGGAATCCGGTGCCGTCCAGCTCGCCGAGAGCGGGGAGCGGCTGACTCTGATGGCGGTGGCGGCGGCGCCCGCGATCGAGGATGAGGTGCTGCAGATCTACAACGACAACTACGACCAGCCGCAGGAGGCGGTATCGCTGATCGCGGACTGGTGCGAGGAGAACGGCTACTAGGTCGTTGAGGGGAGCGCTCCGGAGCGCCCCGGCGCGCCTCGGAGCGTCTCGGATCGCCTCGGAGCGTCTCGGAACGATCGCGGGTGTAAGGCAGGCGGTCAACGCCTGCTGTACGCGCGTGGTGGCTCGCTCCTGCGGCGCCTGCTGCCGTGTAGTGGTGCGGTTCGCGTTCAACGCCCGGGGTTGGGTGATAGTGGGGCTCTGCTGCGTTGGCAGCGAAGGCGGCGGGGCTGGCGGGCCTCGGGCAGCGCTACCGGCCCCTGGGGCGGGGCGGGCGACGGTGGCAGCGACGAGGGTGGGCGCGGGGCCCGGGCCGCCCGTTGGGCGCGGGCGTGCCGGGGACCGGCACGACCCGGGGGTCATTCCCGGGGCGGTGGAACCGGGTCCCTGTCGGGCGGGTGGTCTCGTCCCCGTCCCCGTCCCTGGTGTTGGTGCTGGTGTGTGCGTAGTTCGCGTTGGTACTTGGCCCGGTTGTGCGGCCCGCACAACGGTTGCAGATTGGCCACCACCGTGCGCCCGCCCCGGGAGAACGACCGCACGTGGTCGGCCTGGCACAACGCCACCGGCACCTCACACCCGCCCGGGTGGGCGCAGGTGGTGTGCCCGTGGAAGGCTGCCGCCCGCTGCCGGGCTGAGGCCAACCGTCGGCCGGACCCCACGTCCAGCACCTGTCCGGTGGGCGGTGCGGTGAGCATCCGCACCACCTCGGAGTCGGCGGCCAACTCGTGCACCAGCCCGACCGGGATCACCCGGCCGTGCTCGTCCAGCGCCGGAACTTCCTGACCTTGAACGTCCAGGTAGGTCTGTACGGGTACGACGATGCGTATCTGCGCCAACGGGGCGGGGGCGTTGGTGCATCCGGTGTGGGTGGTGGCGAAACGTAGCGCCGCGATGAGCGCGTCGTGCTCACGCTGCGAACGACTGCGCGTGTCCTCCTCCGAAGGTGGGGTGGTGAAGGTGTCGATGGCCGCGCGCACGACCAACGCGTCCCCGGACCCGCCCCAAGCCTGCAACTGGTAGCTGCCCTGGAAGGTCTCGTGCAGGCTCAGGCCACGGGCCGCGTGGGCGGCGGCGTGGTCGCGGTCCAAACGGTGCGGATCCAAACGGTAGGCGACCTGGCGGGCCACCGACTGGAGCTGGTTGACCGACAACGCGGGCCGCTCCGCCTTGGCCGCCACCAGAGCCGACTCGAACCCCTGCCGGTACTTTCCCTGGTCGGGGAAATGGTCCTCGTCACGGGCCTGGACGGCTTTGTCGGTGGCCTTGGCGATCACCACCGCCTCACCCAACACCACCCGGCCCGCAGCCACGGCCTGGGCGGTGGCGGGCAGCGTCTCCTCCTGTACATGCTGGGCCAAACGCGCCAAATCCTTGGCCTGGGCGGTGGGCAGCGCGGCGTGGTGCACCAGCCACTTGTCCAACGTGGAGTAACCGCTGTAGCGGGCCACCGCACCGCGCGCGTACAAACGCGCCATCCGCGCCAGAGCCTGGTAGCGGATCTGGTCCAGTTGGGCCCACAGCGCCGCGATCTCCTCAGCGGCTGCCTCGTCCGCCCCGGGCGGGACCTCGGTGTTCAACGCCCGGTCGATGATCTCGCGCGCACCGGCCAGCGCGGCCACGGCCGGGGAACATCCCCCGGGAGCCGCCTCGGGCGCTGCGATCATCATCTCCATACTTCTTATTATAGGCCAGCACCCGCCCTTTCCTCCACCATTCACAGAGCGAATATGAAGTCTTTCTTTCTGGGGCCCGATCCTCATTGGGGCTCCATATTTAAGGCGCACTCAAAAGGCGTCCGAAAATGCGCACCTGGAATAACGGCTGGCATTGGTGTTGCCGTCGCCCGCCCCGGCCGCAGGTGCCGGGATCGTTGCCCGAGGCCGGAGGGTCCGCTTGCCGTTGGTGCCGACGCAGCGAAGCCCGGCCACCTCCACACCCCGGGCGTTGGTCGCCCTCCGGTGGTCGTTCCTGCCTTTGGTGCCGCTTTTCGTCGGTCGCCCACGCCCCCACCCGGCCCCGGCCGTTCCCCGCCGTCCGTGCCCTTTCGCGGCAGCTGGCGCGCTTTCGTTGCCGCCAGCAACCCCCGCCAAGAAACGCGTAGAGGAGAAACCTGTGGACGGCCTCTCCCTGCCCCTCGCTTATTTATCCCTGCTGGCCTGTGAACTGCGGGGCATGGGGCGCGGGGCACGGGACGCGGGATGTTTCAGGGCACGCCGAAAAGCTCACTGGGTGGGATCCCCCCTATTTCCAGGAAACCATCACCGCACCACCCACGACCAGCCCCAATTCCCACCTGTGGAAAACCCAGCCGCTTCCAGGCAACCTGGGTACCGCCACCCACCCCGTCCCACACCAGCCCGACATTCCCCCTGCCCCACCCCGGGACCGTCCCTCCCCAACCACCCCGCTCGGCCCCGCATCCCCCGAGACACCGAGGTGTAGGGACTCCGTTAGCGTTCGCGCCCCGCCCCGTGGGCGACTACACGGCCAGGGTCTTCACCTAGCCGGAGGGCCTGCGGGTCGAGCGCGGGTTCTGCCGCCTGGTCGGCGTGGACTCCCGCTCCGAGCAGTCCTGGCCCGCCTACCTGCGCGCCCGCAGGGTGACCCTGCGCGCCCGCGGCCACCACATCGCGGTCGCCGCGGACGGCGCCGACGCCCTCGACACCGCCGTCGAGCAGCGCCCGGACCTGTACGTGATCGACCCGGGCATACCGCACCTGGGAGGGGTTGAGGCCGTCGAGGGCCTGCGCGGCCGGACCAGCGCCCCGATCCTCGTCGTCTCCGGGCGCACCGGCTCCGTGGACGAGGTCCAGACGCTCGACGCGGGCGCCGACGACTACGTCACCGACACCGGTTACCTGCGTCTGTGCGTCTTCCAGTTGCGCAAGAAGCTCGACCCCGATTCCAAGGCGTCGCGGTTCCTCATCAGCGAGCCCGGCATGGGGTACCGTTTCCAGCCCCCCGGATGACAGGCGTCGCACGCGTGGTTCATCGTTGAGTCGAGCGGCCGTGGACCCGGGGGACCGGGCACCCGAGCCGAGGAGGCCGTGCCGCGTGGCACGCCGCGGAAGAAGGAAGTGAGAACGATGGGTTTCGGGGCACGTGAGATCCTGATCCTCCTGGTCATCGCGCTACTGCTGTTCGGAGCCAAGAAGCTCCCGGACCTGGCGCGCTCCCTGGGCCGCAGCGCCCGCATCCTCAAGGCCGAGACCAAGGGCATGCACGACGACGCCGACGGCGCGCGGTCCGCCGAGCCGCAGCGGGCCGCCGCGCAGCCCCGCCCCCAGCCCCAGCAGCCGACCGCGCAGCCGACGCTGGAGGGCAGGGTCATGACCCCCGAGGAGTACGGCACCGCGCATCCCCACACCGCCGGGAGCTGAGGCCGCCTCGCGGGCCGGGGCCGGCTCCTCACCCCGGTGGTTGCACGGGCGCGCGATCCGGCATGACCGAAATCCGGGGCCCTCGGCCGGTGCGGCGGGGCCCGCACGGGGCCGCCGGAAACCTGGTGGCCGACTGGTGCGGCGGCGGGGCCGGTGTGGGTAGTGTGACCCAGCGGGTACCCCGGCCGGGCCCGCGGTCCGGGCCGGGAAGCCCGCAGCCACACCGCCGCGCGCCGTTCCCGCCCCCGTGGCCGATGGGAGACGAGCGCACCGGGCACGGGGCGCCCCGGCGCGCCCCGCGCCCCCGTTCCCGCTAGGACTCCCATGCCCCCACACATCGCCCTCCTGGTCAATCCCAACTCCGGGCGGCGCCGCGCGGCCGTCGTCGCGGTCCGCCTCAAGGAGGCGCTGCGCGAGGCGGGGGCCCGCGTGCACGTGTACACCGGCCGCTCGGCCGCCGACAGCCGCCGCATGGCCCGCCTGGCCGCCTCCGACCGGCCCGACGCGCTCGTGGCCGTGGGCGGCGACGGCCTCGTCCACCAGGCCCTCCAGGCGGTGGTGGGCACCGGGGTCCCCCTGGCCGTGGTCCCCACCGGGACCGGCAACGACATCGCCCGCGCCTTCGGCCGCCCGAGAGGGTCGGCCGGGGACGTGGCCGAGGCTGTCCTGCGGGGGCGCACCCGCCCCGCCGACGCAGTGCGCCTGACCCTGGCCGACGGCACCCAGCGCTACTTCCTCAGCGTCTTGGCCTGCGGCTTCGACGCCCGTGTCAACGAGCGCGTCAACGGTTTCCGCCACCGGATCGGCCGTGTCGGGTACGTGGCCGGGATCCTGGCCGAGCTGCGCTCCTTCCAGCCCATCGACTACGACATCGAGGTGGACGGACGCCGCATCGCCGAGCCGGGGATGCTCGTCGCGGTCGGCAACACCAGCGCCTACGGCGGCGGCATGCACGTGTGCCCCGACGCCGTCCCCGACGACGGCCTCCTCGACGTGGTCTTCGTCCGCCAGGCGCCGATCGGCCGCTTCCTGAGCGTGTTCCCCCGCGTCTTCAACGGCAGCCACACCGGCCTCGACGAGGTGGTGGTCGAACGCGGTCGCACCGTCACCATCCGCGGCGCGACCGGCGTCGCCTACGCCGACGGCGAACGCACCGGGGAAGCGCCCCTGGTCTGCGAGGTGGCACCCAAAGCGGTCGAGATGTTGGAGCTGACCTCATAGGCTGGAGGCCATATGAGTAGTCACGCTGAGCGGTACGCCGCCTTCCGTCGGCGCCAGGGGTCCTCCAGCGCCGCCATCGAGGCCTTCCAGGGCCTCTACGGGTTCGAGTTCGACCCCTTCCAGGTCCGGGCCTGCAAGGCGCTGGAGAACGGCCACGGGGTGCTGGTGGCCGCGCCTACCGGCTCCGGCAAGACCGTGGTGGGCGAGTTCGCCGTACACCTGGCTCTGGGCGAGGGCACCAAGTGCTTCTACACCACGCCCATCAAGGCGCTGTCCAACCAGAAGTACAACGACCTCGTCAAGCGCTACGGCGCCGACCAGGTCGGCCTGCTGACCGGTGACAACAGCGTCAACGGCGAGGCGCCGGTGGTGGTCATGACCACCGAGGTGCTCCGCAACATGCTCTACGAGGGCTCGGCCACCCTCGGCGGACTGGCCTACGTGGTGATGGACGAGGTGCACTACCTCGCCGACCGCTTCCGCGGCGCGGTCTGGGAGGAGGTGATCATCCACCTGCCCGAGTCGGTGCGCATGGTCGCCCTCTCGGCCACCGTCAGCAACGCCGAGGAGTTCGGCGAGTGGCTCCAGCAGGTGCGCGGCGACACCACCGTCATCGTGGACGAGAAGCGGCCCGTGCCGCTGTGGCAGCACGTGATGGTCGGCAACCGGGTCCACGACCTGTTCGTGGACATGGAGGAGGACGCCGGCCCCGGGTCCGAGGACGGGGAGGGGCGGGAGGGCTCCACCGGACGCGCCAAGAAGCGCAGGCGCGAGCGCCGCCGCCAGGGCTGGCAGCCCCGCGAGATCGAGGTCGGCGGGCAGAGGCTGCGGATCAACCCACGGCTGACCCGGTTCGCCGAGGAGGACTCGCGCGTCACCCAGCTGGCCAACCGCCGCCGCCACCCGCAGTCGCGGGCCCGCGGCAACGTGCGCCCGCGCTCGCGGTTCGCGCCGCCCTCGCGGCCCACCATCATCGAGGAGCTGGACGACGACGGCCTGCTGCCCGCGATCACCTTCATCTTCAGCCGGGCGGGGTGCGACGACGCCGTCCGCCAGTGCCTGGCGGCCGGGCTGGTGCTCACCACCCCGGAGGAGGCCGACGAGATCCGCGAGTACGCCGAGACGCGGTGCGCCGACATCCCGCCCGCCGACCTGGCCGTGCTCGGCTTCGAGCAGTGGCTGCGCGCCCTGGAGGCGGGCATCTCCTCCCACCACGCCGGGATGCTGCCCGCCTTCAAGGAGATCGTCGAGCACCTGTTCTCGCGCGGCCTCATCCGCGCGGTGTTCGCCACCGAGACCCTGGCCCTGGGCATCAACATGCCCGCGCGCACGGTGGTCATCGAAAAACTCGACAAGTGGAACGGCGAGACCCACGCCCAGCTCACCCCCGGCGAGTACACGCAGCTCACCGGACGCGCCGGGCGGCGCGGCATCGACGTGGAGGGCCACGCGGTGGTCGTGTGGCAGGCCGGGACCGACCCCGAGTCGGTGGCCAGCCTCGCGGGCACCCGCACCTACCCCCTCAACTCCAGCTTCCAGCCCTCCTACAACATGGCCGTGAACCTGGTCGGCCAGGTCGGCCGCCAGCGCAGCCGCAACATGCTGGAGGCGTCCTTCGCCCAGTTCCAGGCCGACCGCGCCGTCGTGGGCCTGGTCAAACAGCTGCGCAAGAGCGAGGAGGCCCTGGAGGGCTACGCCCAGGCGGCCGAGTGCCACCTGGGCGACTTCATGGAGTACGCCACTCTGCGCCGCGCCCTGAGCGACCGCGAGTCCATGCTCTCCAAGAACCGCTCGGCCCGGCGCCGCGACGAGGCCCTGGAGAGCCTGGAGAAGCTGCGCACCGGCGACATCATCCGCATCCCCTCGGGCCGCTACTCCGGACACGCGGTCGTGCTGGACCCGGGGCTGCGCCACGACCTGCCCGCGCCCCTGGTGCTCACCGTGGACAAGCAGGTCAAGCGGGTCAACGCCAGCGACTTCACCGTGCCGGTGCACCCCTCCGGGCGCATCCGCGTGCCCAAGTCGTTCTCGGCCAAGTCGCCGCGCTCGCGCCAGGACCTGGCCTCCACACTGCGCAACAAGCTCAAGGAGCGCGGCACCGACCCCGTCTACGAACGCGGCTCGCGCGAAGCGGGGGAGGACTCCGAGGTGCTGCGCCTGCGCGGGGAGATGCGCCAGCACCCCTGCCACGGCTGCGCCGACCGCGAGGACCACGCCCGCTGGGCAGAGCGCTACTTCCGCCTGCGCCGGGAGACCGACGGCCTGCGCCGCCGGGTGGAGGGGCGCTCGCACGTCATCTCCCGCACCTTCGACCGCGTCTGCGGGGTGCTGGACGACCTGGGGTACCTGGAGGGCGACAGCGTCTCCGACGACGGGTCGCGGCTGGCCAAGGTCTACTCCGAACTGGACCTGCTCGTGGCCGAGTGCCTGCGCCGCGGCCTGTGGAAGGGACTGACCCCGGTGGAACTGGCCGCCTGCGCCGCCTCGCTGGTCTACGAGGCGCGCCGGGGCGACGACGCCTACCCGCGCCTGCCCGGCGGCCGGGTGGACGAGACGCTCGCGGAGATGGTGCGCCTGTGGGGTGATCTGTCGGAGGTCGAGTCCCGGCACCGGGTGTCGTTCCTGCGCCAGCCCGACCTGGGCTTCGTGTGGACGGCGCACCGGTGGGCGGGCGGCGACCGGCTGGACGCCATCCTGCGCCAGGCCGACATGCCCGCCGGTGACTTCGTGCGCACCGCCAAGATGCTGGTGGACATGCTCGGCCAGATCGCCGGGGCCAGTGGCGACGCCGAGGTGCGCACCACCGCGCGCAAGGCCGGTGACCTGGTGCGGCGCGGAGTGGTGGCCTACTCCTCGCTCACCTAGCGCACCGGCCGGGACCGTCGCCGGTGGGCCGGGCGGCTGCACGGCCGCGGCGGGAGGGGCGGGCCCGGGCGG
Organism: Nocardiopsis akebiae; assembly: GCF_018316795.1. NCBI lineage: Bacteria > Bacillati > Actinomycetota > Actinomycetes > Streptosporangiales > Nocardiopsidaceae > Nocardiopsis > Nocardiopsis akebiae. Next base: position 4,248,824 of record NZ_CP074132.1, on the reverse strand, counting down.
GCCGTCAACGCGGGTCCGGCGGTGGGATCTCCCCGGACCCGCGCACGACGAGCGCGGTGGGCACCCGCTCCTCGCGGGGCGGGCCGTCGTCGCCCGCGATGCGCGCGAAGAGCCGCCGCACCGCCAGGGCGCCGATCCGCATCACGTCCTGGGCGATCACGGTCACCCGGGGCGTGAGCAGGTCGGCCATGGGGAAGTCGTCGAAGCCCACCACCGCGACGCGCTCGTGCAGGCCGCGTTCCTGGAGGGCATGTATGGCGCCGATGGTCAGCAGGTTCTGGGCGGTGAACAGCGCCGTGGGCGGGTGCGCGGAGTCCAGCAGCGCACGGGCCGCCCGCGCCGCTGCGGCGGAGCCGCCCAGGTCGCACACCACGCGTCCGGGGCGCTCGGGCAGGCCCCGCTCGGCCAGGGCGGCCCGGTAGCCCGCCAGGCGCTCGCCCGCCGTGCTGACGCCGCGCTCGTGGCCAAGGAAGGCGATCTCGGTGTGCCCGTGGTCGGCCAGGTGCAGCACCGCCTCGCGGGCCCCCTCGGTGTTGGCGGCCATGACCGCGTCGGCGTCCAGGCCGCGCGGCGGTCGGTCGGCGAACACCACCGGGGTGCCGGTGCGGATCTCGCGGTGCAGGTAGCCGTGGTCTGGCGCGGCCGGGACCAGCAGGATGCCGTCCACCCGGTGCAGGGTGGCCGCCCGCACCAGCTCCAGCTCGCGCCGGGGGTCCTCGTCCAGGCTCCCGGAGAGGACGAGGGTGCCGTGCTCGCGGGCCACGTTCTCCACCGCCCGGCTCAGCGTGGCGGAGAAGGGGTTGGCGACGTTCTCCAGCAGCAGGGCGATCTGGCGGGTGGCGCCGTCGGTGCGGCGCAGGCTGGAGGCGGCCAGGTTCGGCCGGAAGTCCAGCTGCGCGACGGCCCGCATGACGCGGTCGCGCAGTTCCTCGGAGACGGTGGAGACGTCGTTGACCACGCGCGAGACCGTCTTGAGGCTCACCCCGGACAGGGCCGCGACGTCGCGCATGGTGGCCCGGCGCACCGGGTCCGCCGTGGTCCCACCGCCGTTGTGGTCCACCGCCACCAACCCCCTCGTCCCGACACCGGCCGCGGCGTCCCCGGCACGGAGCGGGGCACGGCGCGCGGCGACCGCCCGGGGGCTCAGGGAGGTCCGGGCACGCGCGGTCCCATTGTGCCCCAGCGGCCCCGGCGGGTGAGCGCGAACGCCGCAGACGCCTCCCCTTCGGCGAAGGGGGCGGTGGGGTGCGCGGACGCGGGAGAGCGCCCGGGTGGTGCACGCCACACGCGGAACACCCCGGCCGCGGGCGCTGTTGGACGCGATGGCGGGCCCCGGTGGCCCGAGCGGCACCCGGAGGGGGTCATCATGGAGAGACACGGGACCCTTGGGCCTGTAGTTCGCAAGACACCTGAAACGAGGCTTGAGCAGTGCTGCGCACCCTCATCAACGGCAAGATCCACCGCGCCACGGTCACGCAGGCCGACCTGCACTACGTCGGGTCGGTCACGATCGACGCCGACCTGATGGACGCCGCCGACATCGTCGACGGCGAGCAGGTCCACATCGTCGACATCGACAACGGCGCCCGGCTGGTCACCTACGCGATCACCGGCGAACGCGGTACCGGCGTCATCGGCATCAACGGCGCCGCCGCCCGGCTGGTCAGCCCCGGCGACCTGGTCATCATCATCTCCTACGCCCAGCTCACCGAGGCCGAGCGGGCCGAGCACGTCCCGCACATCGTGCACGTGGACCGCGACAACGGGGTCATCTCCCTGGGCGAGGACCCGGCCGAGCCCGTGCCGGGCAGCACACTGGTCTCCGGGCGCTGAAACCGGCCCCCCGGAACCGGAGCGCCTGACCCGGCCCCGCCCGCCGGACTCCCCGCGGTGCCCGTGCCGACGCCCCGCCGTCGGCGCGGGCACCGTCGCCGTACGGGGGCCGGCGTCCTCGCAGGCGGGACGCGCCTCCGGGGCGCGGGCGCGGCGTCCGCGCGGCTCCCCGACCCGCTTCCGTGCGGCCGAAACCTGCGAACCGGGAGACCGAATCCCGTGTTCGGCAAGGGCCGCAGGTCACTGGCGCCGTGGCCGGTTCCGGCCTGATCACCCTGGCCCGTGCCGGGTATGTCCACCATCGGCATGGACAGGACTGGGGAGCAGGAACAGCGCCGGATCGCCGAACACATCGAGTGGCAGAAGCAGGGTGCGTGGGTGGTCCTGTGGGGTCCCTACACCCGCTGTTTCTGGGCGTTCGCGTGCTGGCCCGTGATCCCCGCGGGCGGCGTCGTCATCAGCGCGCGCGACCCGCACACCCTGTACTCGGAGATGCGTTACGTCGAGCGCGAGCACGACTTCCTGCGGTGGCGCTACGGACGCCACTGAGCGGCGTCCGGGAGGATGTGTATTACGACATGGCGGACATAACACGCTTCTGACTAGGATTCCTCCGTTGGTAGGACCAAACAGAGGACGCACGCGTGTCGACACACACCGCTCAGCCAGGGCAACCCCTCACCGACCCGGAACGGGCCCGGCTCCAGCGGCGCACCGTCCTGGTCCTCATGCTCGCCCAGATCGTCGGGGGCGTGGGCATGGGCGCGATGATCGCGGTGGGCGCGCTCATCGCCCTCGAACTCACCGGTTCCGACACCTGGTCCGGCATGGCCACCACCATGATCACCCTGGGCGCCGCCGTGTTCGCCCTGCCGCTGGCCTCTCTGGCCGCCCGTCGCGGCCGCCGCCCCGGCCTCGCGCTGGGCTGGATGCTCGGCGCGCTCGGCGGCACCGTCGTCATCGCCGCCACGGTGCTGGAGGCGTTCGCGCTGTTCCTCGCGGGCATGGTCCTGGTCGGCGCCGGGACCGCCACCAACCTCCAGGCGCGCCACGCCGCCGCCGACCTGGCCTCCGAGCGCAGCCGCGGCCGGGACCTGTCGATCGTGGTCTGGGCGACCACCGTCGGCTCGGTGGCGGGTCCCAACCTCACCGGCCCCGGCGCGCGCGTGGCCGACCTGTTCGGCCTGCCCGACCTGCTGGGCCCGGTGCTGTTCACCACCACCGGGTTCGTCCTGGGCGGGCTGCTGATCCTGGCCCTGCTGCGTCCGGACCCGCTGCGCGCGGCCACGGCGGGCCGCCCCTCCGGCGGCGCGGCCCCCTCCGGCGACCGGCTGTCGGTGGGCGGGGCGCTGCGGGTGGTCGCGGCCAGCCCGGGGGCGCTGCTCGCGGTCGTGGGCATCGTGGCCAGCCACACGGTGATGGTCGCGGTCATGACCATGACCCCGGTGCACATGTCCCACCACGGCGCGGCGCTGACCGTGATCGGCCTGACCATCTCCCTGCACATCGCCGGTATGTACGCCCTGTCCCCGGTGGTGGGGTGGCTCACCGACCGGTTCGGTCGGGTGCCCGTGCTGCTGGCAGGTCAGGGCATTCTGGTCGCCGCCGCGGTGGTGGCGGGCACGGCCGGGCACGACGAGGCCAGGGTGACGGTCGGGCTGGTGCTGCTGGGGCTGGGGTGGTCGTTCGGGCTGGTGTCCGGGACGGCGCTGCTGGCGGAGTCCCTGGCCGCGGACGTGCGCCCCCGCGTGCAGGGCGTGAGCGACCTGGTGATGAACCTGGGCGGCGCGGCGGCGGGCGCCCTGTCGGGTGTGGTGCTGGCCCAGGCGGGCTTCGGCGGCCTCAACCTGTTCGCGGCCGTGTTCACCGTGCCGGTGTTCGTGCTCGCCGTGCGCGCCCGACTGGCCCGGGCGGACCGGCTGGAGCGGGCCGGGCAAGCGGGCTGACCACCGGTTCGTCCGCCGCCGCGGAGCGGGAGGACCGCGCCCCTCGGCTCCTGTCGTGCGCCCTTTGCCCGGGCATTGCCGAAAACGCCCCGTCACCTCCGCGCGCGGGCCCGCTCCCGCGGTTACCGTGCAGGCGTGAGGCGCCCGGCGGCGGTGAGCCGGCGGGCGGACCGCGCTGACATGAGGGGTGTTCTCAGTGTCCGATCGGGAGTCCGAGGGTGCGCCGCCGGAGCAGTCGGGGCAGCACCCGGACCCGGTGAACCACCGTCCGCCGGAGGAGTGGCGTCCCGGCGACGCCGGTGACCCGGTCGAGGGCGGGCCGCAGCCGCCGGGGGAGCCGCCGCACCGCTTCCCCCACCGGGAGACGCCGCCGCCCGGTGAGGGCCGACACCCGCACGGCGGTCACGAGAGCCCTCCCTCCACGGGTGCCCACGCCTACGGGGAGCCTCCGGCCGGGGGAGGAGCCCCCGCGGACGTCCCCCCGGGCGGGCACCCGACGGGCGCTCCGCCCGAACCGGTGACCGGTGAACTCTCCGAGGGGCCCAACGGTCCCGGCCAGGCCGGATACGAACACGCGGGCTACGCCCCCGGATACGGGGAGTCGGACGAGACCGCGACCGGTGCGGGCGGGCAGCCCCCCGGCGGCCCCCCGGGCAACTTCAGCTCCGGTCAGGGGCCGGGCTACGCGGCGGCGGGCGGCTACCCCTCGGGACAGGGGCCGGGGTACGCCCCGGGGCGGACCGGCGGCTACGGACAGGCCTACGGCTACGGACCGGAGTCCGGCGCTGGCCGGGGCTACCCGCCCCAGGGCGGTTACGGGCCGCCGGAGACCAGACCCACCCCGTGGGGCAAGATCCTCGGGATAGGCTGCGGCGTCCTGCTGCTGCTGATGTTCGTCATCGCCGGTTGCACGACCGTCGTCCTGTTCGCGGCGGCCCACAGGCAGACCCCGGCGCAGGAGACCGAGTCCCGGCAGGAGGGCGGCGAGGCGGCCGGGCCCCGGGTCGAGCTCACCGCCTCACCCGCCGACTTCGACCCCGGGCCGCTCTACACCGAAGGGGACTACACCAGCATCGACGTGTCGGTGACGAACACCGGCCAGGAGGACGTCGAGGTCAACCCGCTCTACTTCCGGGTCGTGGACGTCCGGGGCGGGCAGCACAGCACCTCCGAGGCCATCGGCATGGACGCCGACGAGATCGGCGCGCGCACGCTCGCCCCCGGGCAGAGCGTCTCGGGGGTCATCACGGTGGAGGGCGAGGTGGAGCCCGAGACGGTGGTCTTCTCGCCCTTCTTCGGCGAACCGGTGGAGGTGCCGGTCAGCTGACCGGCGGCGCCGCGGGAGGGCCCGGGGGAGGGCTCAGGGGGCCAGCGCCGGGTCGCGCAGCCACTCCGACAGGTCCTGCTGGCGCTCGCCGTCGCACTTGAGCGGGCACGTGGTGCAGTACCCGTGCTCCGGGTCGCCCTTGTAGTCGAAGCAGCAGGTGCCCCGCACCGCCCAGGTTCCGCGGGGGTGGTCGGGCGCGAAGGGGAACAGGCGCGGGCGCCTGCGGGTCACCGCGCCCGCCGCGACCACCGCGTCGCCCAGGCGGGTGGCCAGATCCCAGGCCTGTTCGGGGTCGCGCCCCAGGTAACGGGCCGGGTTGAGCATGTAGAAGTGCAGGGTGTCGAGGACCCAGCCCCACAGGGTGCGCTTGCCCGAGCGGGTGTGCCCGTGCAGGGCGTCGATGATCGGCTCGAACGTGGCGAACAGGGCCTCGGCGGCCATCCGCAGCTGGGCGTCCTCGTCCTCGGCGACCACGGTGCCGGGGTGGCCGACGGCGGGGTCGTCCGGCAGGACCGCCGTCCGGGTGCCGACCGAGGCGGGTGTGCCGAATCGCGCCAGCCCCGAGTCCCAGGGCAGGTAGAGGGTGTCCGGGCTCAGCAGCGGTGCGCGCCCGGTCAGGTACAGCGAGGCCGAGACCAGGAAGATGGGTTCGCGCAGGGTCACCCGCAGGAAGTTCGTGGCGGCCGGGAGGCGGTGGCCGGGACCGTGCTCGCTGCGGAGGCGGTCGTACAGGACCGGCAGCCAGCCGTCCGCGGCCATGGCGCCCGCCTGGTGCCACTGCACGCGGCCGCGGGGAGCGGCGGAGAGCTCCTCGAAGGAGAGCAGGTCGGGCAGGGGCGCGAACTTCAGCGGCGCACAGGCGTCGCGGAACGCGTCGAGCGGGTCTGGTGTCACCGCTGTACCTGCCCTTCGTCGCACGATGTCGTCATGTCCGGGGGTCGTGTGAGTGCAGTGACCTTCGGGGGACGAGTACATCTGCGCCTCTTAAGTGAGGCTACCCTAACGAACACGTGTCCCGCAATGATCATCGGATTATCCCCTAACCGAAACGCGGGTAGAAGATGCAGGTCCGGGTTGTTTTATCCGGGTGTGCGCCGGGGGTGGCGTAGGTCACCGGTGCCGTTTCCGTTGCATTTGCGGTGTGACGCGAGTGACGGAAGAGGTGACAGAGACAGACCCACGCGTCCCTCCAGTCCCACGCGAGCGGTGTCGAACGCGGGCGCCGCCCGACGCGCACGCCGCTGACACACGGAAGGACCCTGTGCGGGATTCAGGCCGTGGCGTGCGGACGCCGCCCGGGCGGGCGGCGGTACTTGAGCCACCACTCCACCAGCAGCAGCGGCACGATCCAGGACGGGAAGGCGTTGGCCGGGGCGATGAGCAGGCCGGGGACGCCCACGAGCGGGACCCCGGCCAGGGCGTAGACGCGGCCGCTCCAGCGGTGGACGGCCGGGTGGCGGGCCGAGGTAGGGCGGGAGGGCGTAGACCAGGCAGGTCGCGCTGAACAGGGCCAGGGGCAGGATCCAGGGGTGCTGCCACCAGCGGGCGCCGTAGCTCTTGTGCGACCGTTCCTGAACAGTGATCAGGAGGACCCCCCGGGGGGCACTTTGGCACCGCGCCCGTCCCGAACGGTGCTGGATGGGCCGGGTCACCGCGTTCCCGCCCCGCCCGGCCGCGCGCATCGCGTGCACGCGCCGTGACGGCTGGGCGGTTTGCCCCACGCCTGTGACTGCCCGGTGCGGCCTGGACGGTCCGATGCCCCGCACCATCACCCTGGTGGTGCGGGGGCGGTGCCGTCCGTCGCCGGGCCGGGTGTCCCTGGGCGCGCCGCCCGACCGCGATGCCGGCCGCATCGTGCCGGGAGACCTTCCGGCGTTTGGTGGTCAGGGGGTGTCACCAGTGCCGGGCACCCCACCGGGAGGTGTAGGCCGGGTCCACGGCGATGACCGACACTCCCAGGGTGCGGGCCATCGAGGTCAGCCGGGACCGCAGCCGGGCGGTGGGAGAACCACTGATCAGCCGCCGGAACCTCGTACGGCGTCCGTGCTTCTCGCGGGCGAAGTCCGGGTCCTCCGCGGCGACGGCCCGCACACCGTGTGTCGTGACCCAGCGCAACAGCCGGGACGGGGCGTGGCGCACCTGGGCGTCCCGGTGGGAGGCGCTGCCGGACAGGTCGAAAGCACGTACCGACCGCGCGGGGCGTCGGCCAGGTGCGCCGAGGGGGCGGGCGGCCGGGTACTGACCTGCCCGTCAGGGGTGATGCGGATGGTCCCGTTGCCGTGGCGTTCGCCGGACTCACCAGCAGCGGACAGGAAGAAGCGTCTGGAGGCGGTGCAGGTGGGCGGCCTGGCTGCGGCGTGCCAGCGCCCACTGCCGCCGCGTGCCGGTACCCGCCATCTCGCCCCCCTCCCACCCCGCCGGTTCCGCCGCTGCGTTCGATGCGACCGCAGCCAGGACCAAGGGCGCCTGTCCCGAGAATCAGCGAACTCCCCGGACGGGTCTTCTCCGTCGCGCCATGCGCAGGGGTGGGGCGCACAGCCGCACACCGCTTTCCGACAGCAGCAGGGGCTCGCTCGTGTGCCCTCGTGCGCGTTTGAGCGGCTTCCCGACCCAGCAGCCAACAACCCCTCGGTGCTGATGGCCGGGGCCGTGCGGACGCGGCAGTGTGCTCGATAAATTGTTTATGGCCTACATGTATAAGTGTAAGCGATACACAGATCTAGGATGGTGTCAGCGACGCAGCCGACGACGGGTGGGGTATGACGGCCGAGCACCAGGGGACGAGCCGGATGGAGCGGGAGGTCGAGCTCCTGTGGGGGCTGCGCCAGCCAGAACCGCGGAGGGGTCCCAAGCCCCGGCTCAGCCGGGAGGCGGTGGTGGCGGCGGCGGTGGCCCTCGCCGACGCCGAGGGTCTGGAGGCCGTGTCCATGCAGCGGGTGGCCCGGGAGCTGGGCTACACCACGATGTCGCTGTACCGGTACGTGGACAGCAAGGAGGACATGCTCGTCCTCATGAGCGACGCGGCCATGGACGGAGATCCGCCCCCGCCGCGCGAGGACGGGGACTGGCGGACCGGCGTGGAGGAGTGGGTCCGCACGGCGGTGGCCATGTACCGCCGCCACCCGTGGACGGTCTACCTCACCCTGAACGGGCCGCCCAGCGGGCCCAACGGACTGCGCTGGATGGAGGCGGGGCTGCGCGAGGTCTCACGGTCCGGCCTGGACATCGGCTGGTCGCTCCAGGTGCTGACGATGCTCTCCGCCGTCCAGCGCGAGACGGTCCGCATCGAGCTGGACATCAGCCGCGCGGCCCGGGCGGCGGGCGGCACGATGGCCGACACCGGCCGCGACTACAGCAGGGGACTGCGCCGGGTCGTCACCGCGGAGCGGTTCCCCACCATCGACCGGCTGCTCCGGGAAGGGGTCCTGGAGGAGACCCCCGGCGCCCCGCAGGAGGGCGCGGGCGGGCTCGCGGAGGACCTGGACTTCTCCGTCCGCCGGATCCTGGACGGCATCGAGGTCTACGTGGAGCGTCAGCGCGCCGGGGGGGAGTAGGACGGCCCCGCGCGCGGGGCGGCAGCGGGGACGGCCGCCGGAGCGGCTCTCGAGGCCGCTCCGGCACCGTCCGTGCGGCGGCCGCGACGCGGTGCGGCCACCGACGGGGCGAACGGGATCGGTCGCTAGTCCGCGGCCACGGCTTCGATCACCGAGTAGGGCCGCGAGATCGCCGTCTGCTTCGCTCTCCGCAGCCCCGCCCTGGTCAACAGGGCGTCGAACTCGGCCATGTCCCGCTCCTTGCCCTCGGTGATGACGAGCATGTTCATGTCCATGAGAGCGGCGTCCAGGCCGGGGTCCTCGACAGGACCCACGACCATCTCCACGATGCACACCCGCCCCCCGGGCGCCATGGCCTCGCGGCAGTTCTCCAGGATCCGCACGCAGTCGTCGTCCTGCCAGTCGTGCAGGACGAACTTGAGCAGGTACAGGTCACCCGGCGGAACGGCGTCGAAGAAGTCACCGCCGACCACGGTCAGCCGGTCGAGCAGACCGGCGCCTTCGGCCTCGGCGCGCGCTCCCGCGGACGTGCCCGGCAGGTCGAGGACGACTCCCCGGGCCCCGGGGTCGCGTCGGAGGAACTCGTGGACGAAGGTCCCGTTGGCCCCGCCGACGTCGACGATGGTCGGAGCTCCGGAGGTGTCGATCACCGCGGCGGCCTCGGGGGCGACGGGACCGGTCAGGTCGGTCATCGCGTCCGAGAACAGCGCGCCCTCCTCGGGGTTGTCCGCGAAGTAGTCGAAGAGCGGGGAACCCAGGGCCTGGGCGGAGCGGGTGCTCCCGGCGCGGACCGCGTCGGTGGCCTCGGCCCAGCTCCTCCAGTGCCCTGGCATGGTCTGGACCATGGACCAGTTGGCGAGGGTGCCGGGGGCGCCGCGCCGCAGCGTGGCGAGCAGGTCCGTCGCGGAGAACCGTTCCGTGGCCGGGTCGAAGGACACCAGGCCCAGGGCCACGCACACGCGCAGAAGCCGGAACATCGCCTCCGGGTCGGTGGAGGCGGCGTCGGCTATCTCCCCCGCGCTCCTGGGCCCTTCCTCCAGGTGTTCGGGGAGCGAGAGCGCCGCCGCGGTGCGCACGATCTGGCTCGTCCACATCCCCTGGGTGTAGGACATCATGGTCTGGTACTCGGTGCTGAGCGCCGTCTGCGGGGAGTTCACTTCTCTACCTTCGACTCTCTGTCTTGACTTCTCTTTGGAGTTGGCGCGTCACACAGGGTTGCGGCGTCGCGCGTTCCGCTAGCGCGGAAACGGCCGGATCGGTCCCGCGCACGGGGATGAACCGCACGGTTCGCGGCTCCGAGTTCGACGGACGCGGCCCGTCTCCGGGGCGAACGCCCCCGTCACCGGTCGGACACGGGGGCGTCCGTCTCAAGGAGTGCTTGGTCCGCGCGGCGATCCGCGGCGGGAGAGGGCGCGGGGCAGGGGGCGATGAGTGTCCGGGGCGCGGATACGTTCTGGTGCCATGCTCGTGCGCGCTCCCCCTCGGTTCCGTCGGCCTGGCGGCCCGCCACTGTCACGCGTCGCGAGCGTGAAGCCACCCGTACCCCCCGAAAAAGCCTCGAAACGGCACGGGAAGCGGCCGCGGGTGCTAGCTTGCTGTTCCGTGACAGAGCACCAGGAACGGACCGGGGCGGCCTACGACGGGGTCGTGGAGCTGTACGCGTCGATGTTCGCCGACCGGCTGGAGACGCAGCCGTTCTCGCGCAACATGATCGGCACCTTCGCCGAGCTGGTACGCGCGACGGGGAACCCGCGGGCGGCCGACGTCGGCTGCGGGCCCGGGCACCTGACGGCCGTGCTGTGCGAGCTGGGGCTGGACGCCCGCGGGTTCGACCTCTCCCCGGGCATGGTCGAGCACGCTCGGCGGGCCCATCCGGCACTGCGGTTCGACCAGGGGCGGATGGAGGCCCTGCCGGTCGGGGACGGCGCGCTCGGCGGTGTGCTGGCCCACTACTCGATGATCCACACCCCGCCCGGGGAACTGCCCGCGCTGCTCGCCGAGCAGGTGCGCGTCCTGGCTCCGGGGGGCCTGCTCCTGGCCTCGTTCTTCGCGACCGAGGGGCCGGAGCCGGTCCGCTTCGACCACAAGGTTGCGCCCGCCTACAGCTGGCCGGTGGACCGGTTCGCTGAGCTGCTGACCGGAGCCGGACTGGTCGTGTTCGCCCGGCTGCTCCACGACCCGGCCTCCGAGCGGGGCTTCCTGGACGCCCACGTGCTGGCGCGTCTGCCCTGAGCGGTGCCGGTTGCCCTCGGGGCGCGGGCAGCGCGAAGCAGGTGGGCCGGGGACCCCCTGCTACCCAGGCAGGCGCGCGCGGGCCGGACCCACCAGGCCCTTCCCGCGCCTGTGGACGGCTACCGCACCACCACCAGGTGGTGCCGCGACAGCGCGGACACGACCTCCGCCGTCCGCTCGACCTCCGCGCCCGCCCGCTCCGCCAGTTCGGCCACGCTCAGCTCCCGGTGCTCGGCCAACGCCTCCAGAACCGGTCCGACCACGGCCGGGAACCGGTACCGGCGCCCGCCCACCGTCACGGCCACCCTCTCGCCGTCGTGCGACACCGGCGGCGGCAGGATCGGCACGAACTCCACCCGGGCGTGCGCGGGCGGCGCCCCCTCTTCCACCGGCCACGGCAGCGAGAACGAGGTCCGGCGCGGGAAGCGCGCGTCCCGCTCGGCCAGGAAGCCGTCCAGGTCCAGCTCCTCGGCCAGCTCCGCCATCCGGGCCGCCAGCGCCCTCTGGTGCTTGCGCCGCACGTCCGGGTCGGCGAAGCGCGGCAGGTCCCTGCGGAACACCTCCTCCTCGAAGAGCCGCCGCACCAGCGCGTCCGCCCACTCCACGCCGGTCGCCCGGGTGAAGCCGAAGGTCAGGTGCATGCTCACCCCGCCGGTCCCGGTCACCGTGTGCCACCAGCCGCGCGGCACGTGGATGACCTGGCCCGGCCGCAGCACGCCCTCCCACACCAGGTGCAGCTCGCCGTCGGCGTCGCGTGGCGGCGTGTGGGCGTGGTCCACGTCGTTCTTCATCGGGTACGGGCGCGACCCCGGACCGTGCACCTGCCAGTGCTTGGTCCCCTCCACCTGGACGATCACCGTGTCGTGGTCGTCCCAGTGGGTGTCGAAGCCGCGCGAGCCGCCCCAGATCAGGTACAGGTTGGCCTGCGCGCGCTCGCGCACCAGCCGCATGAGGTCGTCGGCGGCCGCGCCTACCGGCGGGTGCATCCGGTCCACGCTGTCCAGGACCAGGCTCGCCCCCTCCCGCAGCTCCCGGTACAGCGCCTCGGGCCGCACCACCCGCCGCGCGCTGCGCGATGAGGTCGCCGCCTCGGTGTAGCGGTCGGCCGGGACCGGGGACCCGTCCCGGTGCAGGCGCAGCCTGGGCGGTTCGGGGGAGCAGGTGGCCAGCAGGCCGTTGAGGTCGTCGAAGGTCAGCAGCGAACGCACCGCGTCCGCGCCCAGGTCGGCGAAGACGAACTCCTCGGACAGGCGCTCGGTGAGGGCCTCCCTTCCCACGACGTCGCTCAGGGTCCGGGTGAACAGGTGGCCGGGATCGGTCATGAGGGGGCGTCCTCTCCGTGCACGGGGCCGGGCCCCGCCCGACCCGGGGGGACCGGGCCGGGCGGGACGCGATCAGATGAAGTCGGAACTGGAGTCGGTGCCGTCGCTGTCGCCGCCCGCGGTGATGTCGCGGGAGGTCACCTCGGCCAGGTCCTCGGTCTCGACCTCGATCGGGTCCATACGCACCACACCTCGCTTTCTGTGTGCCGTTTCTCTTGCCAGGACCGCCCCCGCGCTCAGCGCGGCGACAGCCCCGTCCGGTGGGCCGCGAACGCGTGCGCGTCGGCGGCCAGTCCCACCGCCCGGCTGACCGCGCGCGGGCCGTGGCCCACGTCGCGCTCGTACCGGAGCAGGACGGGCGGGCGCCCCTCCTCCCGCGCGGCCGCCGCCAGCAGCGCCGCGCACATCTTGCGCGGGTGGGCGGCGTCGGTGCGGGTGTCACCGTGGAAGCCGGTGAGCAGGACGCCGGGGAAGCGCCGTCCGGGCCCGTCCCCGGTGCTCTCCAGCACACGGTGGTAGGGGGAGTAGGACATCAGGGCGGCGAAGTCGTCGGGGTCGGCGGCGCTGCCGAACTCGCGGGTCCACATCCGGCCCAGGCCCATCCGCTCGAACCGGGCCATGTCCGCCAGCGGCGCGGAGGCGATCACCGCCCCGCACAGGTCCGGGCGCGCGGTCGCGGCGGCCAGGACGAGCAGTCCGCCCGCGGAGCCGCCCGACAGGCACAGCTGTTCGCGAGTGCACATCCCCGCCCCGACCAGGGCCGCCGCCGCGGCCACCAGGTCCTCCACGGCGCGCGGCTTGCCGCGGCCCGAACCGGCCAGGTGCCAGTCGCGGCCCGCGTCCCCGCCGCCGCGCACGTGGGCGACGGCGTACCGGCCGCCCGAGAGCAGCCAGGCCAGCACGGTCGCGCTGAACCCGAACTGGCGCGGGCGTCCGAAGCCGCCGTAGGCGTGCAGAAGGGTCGGCTCGGGGATCAGCCCGCTGCCGGGCGCCGCGTGGTCGCGGCCCGCGGCGGTGAACACGGTCACCGGGACCCGGGTGCCGTCCGCGGAGCGGCACCAGACCACCGAGCGCTCCACGTCCGGGGAGGGCGGGGCTTCGGCGGCGCCGGGCGGCCAGGGGCGCGGGGTGCGCTCCCCCGGGGGCAGGCGCAGGACCCGCTGCTGGGTGGCCACGTCCGCGTACCCCAGGTACACCGACCCGTCGGGCGCCGTCTCCGGTGTGGAGACCATCCCCTCCCCGGGCAGGTCCACCGTGTACAGGAGCCCGCCGGTCCGGGTGTCGTGGACGGCCGCGGCGCTGATACCCAGTCGGGTGCGCGCGACGAACAGGGCGGTGCCGCCCTCGGGTCCGGCGGGGCAGGGCGCGAAGGCGTCCAGGGTCGCCCCGTCCTCCTCGGGCACCACCTCGCGCCAGTGCCCCACACCCGGCTCCTCGGGGGAGACCGCGCAGATCCGCCGCCACGGCGCGCCCAGGGTGGTGCGCAGGTACAGGAGGCCGTCCGGGCCCAGCCGGGCCTCGGTCTCGGCCTCCTCGCCCACCTGGACGGGCCGCAGCGGGGGCCGCTCGGGGAGGTCGGCCGGGCCGGTCTCACAGGTCGGGGCGCTCGGGTCGGCCGGAGCGGCGGGTCGGGTCGGGCCGGTCAGGTCGGCCAGCCACAGGTCGGTGCGGTGCCCGGTGCCGTGGCTCTCGGACACCAGCAGCCACCGGCTCCCCAGGACGCGCACCCCGGGCACGGTCCCGGACGCCGCGCAGGCGTGGACCAGGGTCTCGGTGCCGTCCAGGACCCTGCGCAGCCACACGCCGCGCACGCCCCTGGCGCCGTCGCGGCGCACGTAGTAGAAGGCGGGGACGCCCCGGGGCGCCCAGGCCACGTGGGAGTAGCGCACCTCGGGCACCTCGGGGCCCACGGGCTCCCCGCTGCCCGCGTCGATCACGCGGAGGGCGCCGCGTTCCACGCCCCCCGACGAGGTCTGCACGGCGACCAGCCCCCCGTCGGGGGAGGGTTCCCAGGCGTCCAGGGTGGTGTGTCCGGCCGGGTCCTCGGCCACGGGGTCGTAGACGGTGCGCGGCGGGCCGTCCCCGGTCAGGACCACCAGGCGGGGGTGCTCGCCCCCGGCCGGGCGCACGGTGGCGAACACCGCGCCGGGCCGGTGCACCGGCGGGCTCCACAGGTCGGTGTCCACCAGGGAGCGGATGAGTCCGGCCAGGCGGTCTCGCAGGGGCCAGGTGAGCGACTCCGCCGCGTACTCGCGGCCCCGCTCCTCCAGCCAGCGCAGCGTCTCGGGGGAGTCGGCGGACTCCAGCCACCGGTAGGGGTCGGGCACGGGACGGCCGTGCAGGACGTCGACGGCGGGCTCGGGCTCGGGCGCGGACTCGGTGACGAGAGCGGCTCCGGGGGCTCGGTTGGACACCACACAATCGTTGGGGTGCGCTCATCCGGGGGTCAAGAAACAGATGCCTTGCCCCAAGGTGCGTGACTGTGTCCTAGGAGCAAGGTTTGCCCCGTTGCGCACTGGATAGGGTCCGGGCCCCCGCCGGGCCCCGCGCACGGGCGCGCCCCGCCGGGTCCCTCCCGGAGGAGGGGGAGAGGGCCCGGCGGGGCGCTGTGGGGCGGGCTCAGACGTTGTCGGGGTGGCCGATGGCCAGACCGCTCTGCGGGTCGAAGAAGTGCAGCTGGCTCACGTCCACCGACAGGTTCACCGGCTGGCCCGGGCGCACGTTGCTGCGGGGGCTGACCCGGGCGGTGAACAGCGAGGTGTTGCCGCCCAGCGGCAGGCCGTCGCCCTCGCCCTCCTCGCCCGCGGCGTCCTTGGCCAGGGCGGCGGCGTCCTCGTGGCGCACCGGCGGGGCGTCCACGGTGAAGATCACGTTGATCTCCGTGCCCAGCTCCTCGGTCACGCTCGCCTTGACCTGGATCTGCGGGTCGCCGTTGCCGTCCAGCTCGGCGTCGTTGAAGTCCGAGGGGCGGATGCCCAGGATGAGGCTGCGGCCCAGGTAGTCGCGCAGGCCCTGGCGCGCCTCCAGGACGCTCGCCGGGACCGGCAGCTTGTGCTCGGCGAAGGTGAGCACCGCGCCGTCGCCCTCGGCGACCAGCTCGGCGTCGACGAAGTTCATCGCCGGGGAGCCGATGAACCCGGCCACGAACAGGTTGACGGGGGCGTCGAACAGGCGCTTGGGGGTGTCCACCTGCTGGAGGCGGCCGTCGCGCATCACCGCGACCCGGTCGCCCAGGGTCATGGCCTCGATCTGGTCGTGGGTGACGTAGATGGTGGTGACGCCCAGGCGCTCGTGGAGCTGGTTGAGGGAGGCGCGCATCTGCACGCGCAGCTTGGCGTCCAGGTTGGAAAGCGGCTCGTCCATGAGGAACGCGCGCGGCTCGCGCACGATCGCGCGGCCCATGGCCACGCGCTGGCGCTGACCGCCGGAGAGGGCGCCCGGCTTGCGCTTGAGGTAGGTCTCCAGGCCCAGCATCTCGGCCGCCTCCTTGACGCGGCGCGCGATCTCGGGCTTGGCCACCTTGCGCAGCTTGAGGCCGAAGGCCAGGTTCTGCTCGACGGTCATGTGGGGGTAGAGCGCGTAGTTCTGGAAGACCATCGCGATGTCGCGGTCCTTGGGCGGGCGGTCGTTGACGATCTCGTCGCCGATGACCAGCGTGCCGCCCGTGATCTCCTCCAGGCCCGCGATCATGCGCAGCGCGGTGGACTTTCCGCAGCCGGAGGGGCCGACGAGCACCATGAACTCGCCGTCCTCGATCTTCAGGTTCAGGTTGTCGACGGCCTTGACGTCGCCGCCGTAGATCTTGTCAACGCCATCGAGGACGATCTCCGCCATGGTTGTCAGCTCCCGGGCCGGGGTCGAGGTTTGGGGTGACGCGGGTCATCGGGATGTCCGCGCCGCCGACCTGGAACTTTCGCAATTGATCGAACCAGGCCGTTGTGCTGATCACATCAGACATGATCATGATCGAAAAGTCCATACTTGGGTCGATGTCGATCCGATTGCGGTCAGACACAAACCCCGTCCGCTCAGCTGGCGTGGCGGCCCCAGGTGCGTTAGCCTGTCCGACGGTTCCTTCCTTTCTCCCCTCCACGCCCTCGGGGCGGCGGCCACGACACGGCAGCCGGGTTGAGGCATCGGGTCGGGGAGTCTGGGTAACCTAACGACCAGTCCAGCACTGGACGGACCGGTTGTGCGGCCCCCACTCGTCCGATCGGACGCTGCATCACGCGCCAGGTGCAGCTGGGATCGGGTGAGGGGTGGAGTACCGCGACCGGGCGGGGGGTTGGACCCGGAAAAGGCCCGAACATCCAGTAGACAACGGTCTTCCGAGCTCGCCGCCGACGGGACGGAGCCGGTCCGAAGGGTGGCTCGGGCCTTTTCCGCGTCCCCCCATATGCTGACCGCGAGCACCTCTCACCAGCCAGCGGAAAGCGAGCACCCCACGTGGTTGCCGAGCACACCGAGCGGGGCAGCGCCCACGGCTCCGACAGACCCTCGCCGGAACCGGTGGGGCGGGAGCGGACGGCGAACCCGGTACGCTCCCTCGCCTCCGCCTTCGCTCCGGGACACCGCTGGGGGCGCCACGACCTGCTGTGGCGGGTGCTCGCCGCGGTCGGCTCCGGTCTCGCCCAGCTCTTCGCGCTGCCGCCCTACGGCCTGTGGTGGCTGGGCCCGCTCAGCGCCGCGCTGCTCGCCCTCGCCGTCGCGGGGGCCCGGACGCGCCGCGCGGCCTGGCTCGGCGCCCTGTCCGGGGCCACGCTCATGGTGCCGCTGGTGCACTGGCAGGACATCTTCGGCGTCGACGTGTGGCTGCTCATCGCCGGAGCCGAGACCGTCTACTTCCTCCCCATGGCGATGGCCCTGGGCGCGGCCATGCGCCTGCCCGGCTGGCCGCTGTGGACCGCGGCCCTGTGGGTGGCCCAGGAGGCCGTGCGCGCCCGCTGGCCGCTGGGCGGCTTCCCCTGGGGCAAGCTCGCCTTCGCCCAGCCCGACACGCCCTTCGTCGGCTACGCCGCCCTCGGCTCCTCCGCCCTGGTGACCTTCGCGGTCGCCCTCACCGGCGGTCTGCTGCTGTGGAGCGCGCTGCGCCTGGCGGGCGCCCTCGGGGCCGGACGCGGTGATCGGGACGACCGAAACGATCGCGACGCCGCGCACGGGGCGGGGGCGGGCCCGGGCCGCCCCGCGAACACGGGCGGCCCGCTGCGGACCGGCTGGGTCCCGGCCGTCATCGGACTGGCCGCCGCGGCGGCCGTCGTCGCCGGCGGCGCCCTGGCCCCCGCCATCGGCCGCCCCGACGTCTCGCACACCGTCACCGTCGGCATGGTCCAGGGCAACGTCCCCAACGTCGGGCAGATGTCCATCGCGGGCGAGCGCATGCAGGTCCTCGACAACCACGCCGACGGGGTCCACGAGCTCGCCGACGCCGTCCGCGCGGGGGAGTACCCCCAGCCGGACATGGTGCTGCTGCCGGAGAACGCCAGCGACATCGACCCCTTCCGCGACCCCCAGGCGCGCGAGGTCATCGACGCCGCCGCGGCCGACGCGGGCGTCCCCCTGCTGTGGGGCATGAGCCGCTTCAACGACGACGGCACCCGCTACGTCAGCAGCGTGGTCTGGGACCCCCTGACCGGGCCGGGCGAGATGTACGACAAGCGCTACCTCGTGCCGTTCGGCGAGTACGTCCCCTTCCGTGACTTCTTCACGCGGTTCGTGGCCCGCCTCCAGCAGGTCAGCTCCGACGCCGTCCCCGGCACCGAACCCGGCGCCCTGGACGTGGGCGGCACCACCCTGGCCGTGGGCATCTGCTTCGACGTGGCCTTCGACCTGCCGGTGCGCGAGTCCGTCGCCGCGGGCGGGCAGGTCATCGTGGTCCCCACCAACAACGCCAACTACAACTTCACCGGCCAGACCAACCAGCAGCTGGCCATCACCCAGCTGCGCGCCGTCGAGCACGGCCGCCCGGCGGTGGTCGTCTCCACCAGCGGCGTCAGCGCCGTGGTCGACCCCGACGGGAGCCTGGCCTACAGTTCGCCCGAGGCGGTGCCCGACATCCACGTGGCCGAGCTGGAGGCGATGGAGGGCACCACCGTCGCCACCCGCCTGGGCGCCGCGCCGGAGGCGCTCCTGAGCGCCCTGGGGCTGGGCGCGGTGGCCGTGGCGGTGGTCCTGGGCCGCCGTCGCCGCGCCTGAGGGGGCGCGCCCGCTCCGCGCCCGGGAGGCACGGGGCCGACGGCGGGGCCCTGTGCGGACGCGCGGGAGGGCGCGTCCGGGGGCGTTGACGCGGACGCCCGGTCGGGGAGCACGCGCCCGGGGGAACCCTGGAGCCCGCACGCGCGTTCCCTCCTGTAGGGAGAGCTCCCGCCGACGACCCGGAGGATGGTTACGCATGCCGCTGCTGACAGTGCTGGCGCTGATGGCGCTGCCCTTCCTGGAAGTGTGGCTGATGATCGCCGTCGGCGGCTGGATCGGCGTCCCGTGGACGCTGGCCGCGCTGGTCTCGCTGATGGTCCTGGGCGTGGCCGTGCTGCGCCGGGCCGGGACCAAGGCCTTCCGGGACGCGGACCAGGCCATGCGCTCGGGCGAGCAGCCGCGTGGGGGGCTGCTCGATCCGCTCATGCTCATGGCGGGAGGCATCCTGCTCGTGATCCCCGGGTTCATCACCGCCGTGCTCGGCCTGCTGATGGCCCTGCCCTTCACCCGCCCCGTCCTGCGCTGGGCCTTCGCCTCGTGGGCGCGGCGCCGCGTGCGCAGGATGCAGGAGCGGATGAACGAGGAGTTCGTCGTCCGCGGGTCCACCGCCCCGGGCGGCCCGGGAGCGGGTCCGGCCGCGGGGCCGTTCGGCCCCGGCCAGAACCCGTTCGGCCCCCGCGCCGACGAGGACGCCGCTCCGCGCGACCGCGGCCGCGTCATCCAGGGGCGCTTCGAACCCCGCGACGACGACAAGGACTGACGGCGCCCACCGCGCCGACCGGCCCCACGCGCTGACAGTGCTCGCCGCGCCGACCGCGCGTCAGGGATCCTCCGGGTGTCCGCCCGGCCCGGCGGTGGCGACGCCGGGCCGCCCGGCGCCGGTGTCAGCTCCGGCCGTGGAAGCGGGCCTGGAGCGCCCGCACCCGCGTGACCAGGGAGTCCACCGGCCCCTCCACCGCGATTGCGGGCACGACGTCGCCGATCGGCAGCGCCCGCACCGGCGCCGGGGGGACGCCCCACTCCTCCAGCCACGAGACGAGCTGCGCCGAGGAGGCCACGTACACGATCCGGCCCAGCCCCGCCCAACCGTGGGCGGCCGAGCACATGGGGCAGTGCTCCCCGGAGGTGTAGACGGTCGCCGCCGCCCGTTCGCCGGGGCTCATGCGGGTGGTCGACCACCGGGCTATGGCGAACTCCGGGTGCTGCGTCGGGTCGCCGCCGGCGACGCGGTTGCGGTCCTCGAAGAGCACCGTCCCCTCCCCGGACGCCAGCACCGAGCCGAAGGGCTCGTCACCCGCCTCCAGGGACTCCTCGGCCAGATCGACCGCGCGCCGCAGACGGCGCATGTCGGTTTCGCTCAGCATGTCCTGCCCCTCTCCCTCTCCCCTCGCCCTCTCCAGGGCCCGGCCGCGGCTGCGTGCAACCGGGTCGCCCGCGACCGCGCCACCCGCGACCCGCCCCGGGACCGGGCACCGGAGCCGCTCCGCCGGACCTTCCGGGGCGGGTGCCCGCCCCCGGCCCCTTCACCTCTCGGAGAACGGCTGTCACACCGGCTCCGGGGTGCGCTCCTGGGCCTCGCGCTCGTCCTCCCTCTCCGCCGCACGCGCCTCGGACCGGGCCGTCATCCGGTCGTCCACCACCCGGATCACCGTGATCACCACGATCGCCACACCCGCCACGGCCAGACCGGTCAGCACCTTGGTCGGGTCGCTCACGTCCAGGTCGAAGAACCACTGCCCCAGCGGTGTCACCATCGCCAGCGTCAACAGGCCCACCATGGAGCCCACCATCAGCACCTTCCACCACACGTACGGCTTCGCCACCAGCAGCAGCACCCACAGCGTCGTCGCGCACAGCGTGATGACCACCGCCGTCCGGTCGGCCGGGTCGGGCACAGTACGACCGCCCAGCACCAGCAGGTAGGTCGTCACCGCGGCGAAGCCCGCCACCATGCCCGAGGGGATCGCCAGCCGCAGCGTCCGCATCACGAACCCCGGCCGGGCGATGTCGGTGTTGGGCGCCAGCGCCAGGAAGAACGACGGGATGCCGAACGTCACCGCGTTGATGAGCGTCGCGTGGCGCGGGAAGAAGGGATAGGCCACCGCCAGCAGGCCCACGATGATCGCCAGCGTCATCGTGTACACGGTCTTGGTCAGGAACAGGTTGGCCACCCGCTCGATGTTGCCGATGACCCGGCGGCCCTCGGCCACCACGCGCGGCAGCACCGCGAACCGGTTGTCCAGCAGCACCAGCTGGGCCACCGACCGCGACGCCGGGCTCCCCGAGCCCATCGCCACGCCGATGTCGGCCTCCTTCAGCGCCAGCACGTCGTTGACGCCGTCACCGGTCATCGCCACCGTGTGCCCGCGGTCGCGCAGGCCCCTGACCATGTCGCGCTTGCGCTCGGGCGTCACCCGGCCGAAGGCCGAGCGCTCCTCCACCTCGCGGGCCAGCCCGTCGCGGTCCTCCGACAGCGCCCGCGCGTCCACCGGCTGGTCCGCGCCCGGCAGCCCCAGCTCACGGCCCACCGCACCCACCGAGGCCGCGTGGTCGCCCGAGACGATCTTGACGTCCACGCCCTGGTCCTCGAAGTAGTCCAGGGTCGGACCGGCGTCCTCGCGCAGCCTCTGGTCCAGCACCACCAGGGCCACCGGCAGCACGGTCCCGGGCGCCTCGTCGGAGTCCACCCGAGCCGACGCGCGCGCCAGCAGCAGCACCCGGTGGCCCTGCGCGCCCAGCCGGGCCGCCTCGGCGGCCGCCGGGTCCTGCGGGGAGGCCAGCACGTCGGCCGCGCCCAGCACCCAGTGCTCCTCGCCGCCGGGGGCGAGGAAGCTGGCCCCGCTCCACTTGCGGGCGGACGAGAACGGCGCCAGCGCCGTGACCGTCCAGTCGGGCGCGGCCTGGCCCGCGGCCTCGCACCCGCGCGCGATCGCCGCCATGCTCGCGTTGTGGTCGGGGTCGCTGGCCGCCAGCGCCGCCAGCGCCGCCAGCACGAGCGACGAGGACGCCTCCCCGCGGTGCCCGCCCAGGTCGCGGATCCCGGCCAGCTTCATGCCCGCCTCGGTCAGCGTGCCCGTCTTGTCGGTGCACACCACGTCCACGCGGGCCAGGCCCTCGATCGCGGGCAGCTCCTGCACCAGGCACTCGTGCCGCCCCAGCCGGATCACCCCGACCGCGAACGCGATGCTGGTGAGCAGGACCAGGCCCTCGGGGATCATCGACACCAGGGCCGCGACCATGCTGCGCAGGGCGTCCGCCAGCGGGCCGGAGATCTGGCCGCCCGAGGTCGACTCCTCCAGGCCCACGTGCCCGCCCAGGACCAGCTGGCTGTAGATCAGCAGGGCGCCGATCGGGAACAGCGCGTAGGTGATCCAGGTCAGGATGCGGTTGATGCCCGACCGCAGCTCCGAGTGCACCAGCGAGAAGCGGCTCGCCTCCTCGGCCAGCCGCGCCGCGTAGGCGTGCCGCCCCACCTTGGTGGCCCGGAAGCGGCCGGTGCCCGCCACCACGAAGCTGCCCGACATCACGGTGTCCCCGGGCCGCTTGACCACCGGGTCCGCCTCGCCGGTCAGCAGCGACTCGTCGACCTCCAGCCCTCCGGCCCAGGTGACGGTACCGTCGACCACGATCTGGTCGCCCACGCCCACTTCCAGGACCTCGTCCAGGACGATCTCCTGCGTGGCCACGTGCACGGTGGCGCCGTCGCGCACCACGCGTGGCCGGGCGGCGTTGACGATGGCGAGCCTGTCCAGGGTGCGTTTGGCCCGCAGCTCCTGGACGATGCCGATCAGCGTGTTGAAGAGGATGACCATCGCGAACAGGCCGTCCTGCACCGGGCCGATCACGGCGATGATCGAGAACAGCACCGCGACCATGGCGTTGATCCGGGTGAACACGTTGCCGCGGACGATCTGGCCGACCGTGCGGCTCGCGCGCACCGGCACGTCGTTGGTCCGCCCCGCCGAGACCCGTTCGGCGACCTGCCGCCCGGTCAGCCCCGTCTCGGGCGGAGGGCCCGCCGGGCCCCTGGGGCCTGCGGGAACGGGCTCGGCGCAGGCTCCGGCGGGAGCTTCGGGGGCTCCGGCCGCCTCGGGGGCGCCGCCGCCCGCCTGCGGTCCTGGGACGGCGGAAACCGCGTCCCGCGGCCTGTACGCGGTGCTGTCCGCACCGTCGTCGGTCCGGTCGGGTTGCTCGGGCACGCACTACTCCTGTGTGGTCCGGGAAACTAGACGGGCGGGCAGGCGCCTCGGACGCGGCATCCGCCCCGCACACGCGAAGGGGGAGGGAGACTACAGACTAGAAGACTCCCGGACCGGGAACAGGGACACCGTCCCCCGGATCCGGGTGGTGCCCGCACTACCCCGGGCCCGCGCGGAGTACTGCCGAGGGCCCCTCCGGGTACGGTTGCGTTTGCCTCCTGTCCACATCCCCGTTCCGCCCGCACCGCCGCGGGGACCGCACCACACCGGGGACCCACAGCAAAGGTCACAAGGTCGTCATGTGCACTGTCATCGTCGGCTTCGACCCCGGCGCGGACACGCCCCTGGTCATCGCCGCGCTCCGGGACGAGATGTCCTCCCGGCCCTGGGACGGGCCCGCCCGGCACTGGCCCGACCGGCCCGACCTCGTCGGAGGCCGGGACCGCCTCGCGGGCGGTACCTGGCTGGCGGTGGATCCGACGGGCCCGCGCGCGGCGGCCCTGCTCAACGGCTGGCCCTGGGACGGGCGCATGCCCTGGGAGGGCACCTACCCGGCCAGCCGGGGCGAACTGCCGCTGCGCGCCCTCGCCCACGCGGGCCGCAACCCGGGCCGCGACCCGCTGCACGGCGACGACCCCACCCTCTACGCGCCCTTCCACCTGCTGGACGCCGACGCCCGCCGGGCCGGGCTGCACAGCTGGGACGGCCGGTGCCTGGACACCCGTCCGCTGCCGGTCGGCGTGAGCATGGTGGTCAACACCGGGCTGAACCCGGACGACCCGCGCGCCGCCCGCCACACTCCCGAGTTCGCGCGCACCCGGCCCGACCCGGCCGACCTGTCCCGCGCGAAGGGAGTGGAGGAGATCTGGGGGGAGTGGCCGCGCCTGGTCAACGAGGCCGCCGACTCCGCGCCCCGGTCGGCGGGCCCCGACGAGTCCGGCGACCCGGCGGGCCTGGTCGCCCGCGCCGACCTCGGCGGGGGCAGGATGTGGGAGACCGGCTCGGTGACCCTGCTGGCGATGGACCGCGAGACCGTGCGCTACGCCTTCACCGACGCCCCGGCCGATCCCGGGGCGTGGCGGATGGTCGACACCTCGGCCCCCCGGTTCTGAGACACGGGGGACCGAAGGCGCCGCCGACCGCCCGAGGAGCGGCGGCCGGCGCCGCGCCGTCCGCCGGAGGGGGTCGGCGGGCGGCACGGGGGAGGGGTCAGCCGTTCAGGCTCCAGCGCTGGACGGCGCTGCCGTCGCAGTCGGCGATCACCATCCGGGTGCCGTCGTTCTGCGCACGGCCCTGGGGTTGCAGGCAGCGGCCCGACTGCGGGTTGCGCAGGGCCTGCGTCCCGCTGTCGTGGGTCCACCGCTGCGCGCCGGTCCCGTTGCAGGTCCACAGCTGTACCGGGGTGCCCGCGGCGGTGGCGCCGCCCGCCACGTCCAGGCACTTGTTGAACGCCCGGAACGTGCCGTCGGAGCCCTCGGTCCACTGCTGGGCCTGGTTGCCGTTGCAGTTCGCCAGCTGGATCGGGGTCCCGTCGCCCGTCTGGGCCCCGGCCACGTCGAGGCAGATGCCGTTGGAGGCGGTGATCGTGCCGGTGCCGCCGCCGGGGCTGCCGCCGTCCGAGTAGATCCGGACGTAGTCCACGAGCATCTGCTGGGGGAACTGGGTGGTGCCGTCGGGGTAGCCGGGCCAGTTACCGCCCACGGCGACGTTGAGGATCATGAAGAAGGGCTGGTCGTAGACCCAGGGGTTCCCGCGCGTGTCGGCGGGGGTGTAGGTCTGGTAGGCGTTGCCGTCCACGGACCAGGTGATCGACCCAGGGCTCCAGTCCACGGCGAAGGTGTGGAAGTCGTCGGCGAAGGACCAGCCCTGCGGGTGCATGTAGGAGCCGGTCAGGGGGTTGCCCCCGGAGTAGCCGGGCCCGTGGAGGCTGCCGTGGACCAGGTGGGGTTCGCGGCCGATGTTCTCCATGATGTCGATCTCGCCGGAGTCGGGCCAGGGGGTGTCGGGGAAGTCGGCGCCGAGCATCCAGAAGGCGGGCCAGATGCCCTGGCCGCGGGGGATCTTGATGCGGGCCTCGATGCGGCCGTAGGCGTGTTCGACCTTGTTCTGGGTGGTCATGCGGGCGGAGGTGTAGCCGCCGTTGGCTTCCCTGCGCGCCGTGATGACGAGGTTGCCCTGGCCGTCGAGGGCGGAGTTGGCGCGGCTGTCGGTGTAGTTCTGGAGTTCGTTGTTGCCCCAGCCGTGGGCGCCGGTCTCGTGGTTCCAGTTGGCTGGGTCGGGGGCGCTTCCGGCGGCGCCGTTGAACTCGTCGGACCACACCAGGGCCGCCGCCTGGGCGGCTTCGGCGGATGCCGGGGCCGTCGTGTCCTCGGGGACGGGGGCGGCCGAGGCGGCTCCGGCCGGGATCACGAGCGCGGCGGCGGTGAGGAAGGACAGTGCTGCGGAGGCGAGGGACCTGCGGGGCCGGTACGCGGTGCGCATGGGCTACTCCGGGGGGAAGCCCCGCCGCGGCGGGGCGGTGACGGGCGGAGTCGGTCCCGGGCACGGAGGGCGTGCGCGGGACCGGGTGGGCGACTGCGCGCAGTCGCCGTGTTACGCAACGAATCTAATTGGTAAGTTACTGTACGTTTAGTTTTCCTTCAGCACAAGGGGTGTGAACGGGGGAAGGGCGACGGAACGGGGAACGCCCGCGGCGCGGACCGCTCGGGCGGGCGGCGGCTGGCCGGGCGGCGGGTCGGCGGTCGGCGGTCGGCGGGCACGCTCGCGCGGGCGCGGCCGGACGCGCTCGGGCCCTGGTCCCGAAGGCGGACACGTGTGCCTTCTATGTGCCAACTCCGTGCATTCCGGGCGGGACAACGGGTAGGGGACGGGAACACCGTGGAACGCTCCCTTCCCGTCCCCCGTTGACCTGGGGTGGAGCGAAAGGATTCCGGAACCGCACTGGAGGCGGACTGCGGGATCGTGTTCACGGTGAACCCGGGGCGCGGAGGCAGCGTCACACCGTGATCCGGGGTACCCCACGACCGCTGACCCACCCCCGAAGGACCGCCCATGAGCGTTATGCCCGTCCGCGACCAGGCCGCCCCCTCCCACCACGCCCTCAGCCCGCGACGGGAGCGCCGCGAGGTGTCCCGCGCCCGCTGGCGGCTCCGGGCTGTCCACTCCGACATCGTCGAGTTCGGCCCCGCCGGGGACCCCGAGCTGGCGCGCACGGCCGAGGCGCTGGACCTTCTCGAACTCGCGGACGCGGCCCGGCCCTGACCCCGGGCGGTCGGCCGGGGGCCGACCCCGCCCGTTCCGACCCCACCTGCTCCGGTCCGGCCCCTCGGCCCTGACCAGGGCGGGCGTGCGTCACCGGTGCGCATAACCACCGTCACACCCCCGGGTCGCGACGGCGTGTCAACCCCGAGAGTCACCACGGCGTCTCAGAGAGAGACGGCACGCGCCGTCAGGCTCGCGTGAGGGCACGCGTTCACGGCAGGGGGCACGATGGAGGGCCGTAACGGCAACCTGGTGGAGAGCGGGGCGTACTGGCTCCTCTACGTCGTCTCGGTCAGCGGCGCGCTGCTGCACTGGCGCCTGGGCAACGAGGGGATGGCCGCCCTGTGCGCCGCCGTGGCGGTGTTCGGCGCCCTGCTCATCAGCCGCAGGCACCACAACCTCGCCGCGTGACCCCGGCGCGGGGCCGTGCGGGTCCTCCGCCGCACGGGTCGCGTCCGGCTCGTTCCCCTCCCTTCCGGGGTGACCACCGCGTGCGGCGTCCACCCTCCCGCGCGCGTCCGGACGCGGCACGGGAGACCACCGTCCTCCGGCTCTGCGATCCCCCGTGTTCCGGTAATCGGTCAGCTGTTTGGCCCTCGCCCGCACGGCTCGTCGGTCCGTGAACGGGAGGGTTCCACCGCTCCGTCCGCGTTGCTCCCCCGGGCTCAGGACGCGGGCACGCTCGAAGAAGCCGCCTCCTTGATCGAGTACGTCTGCCCCGTGCCGGTTCCCGGATTGCTGTGATCACCCGGATGCGCGGAGATCGTCTTCCGCGGGGGCCGGCCGTTGTCGTCCGCGACGGATGTCCAACGGTCGGCCGCGTTGCGGTGTTCTCGCCATGAACTGCTTCGAGCGCGCGACGATCCCGGGGCGAAGGCTCCGACCCGGCGGGACCAGCGCGTAACCCCCGAACCGACGGCGGGTGGGGGTTCCGTCCCGGGCCGGTCTTATTCCCACCTCTTCTGGGGTGATCATCACGCGCGGTGCCCACCCTCCCGCGCACGCGTGTCGCACGCGCGTCCGGATAGGCTGCGCGGTATGCGTTCATGGTCTGCGCCTGACATCGTCCCCCTGCCGGGTACCGGCGGTCCCCTTCGTGTCCACGACACCGCCACCGGCCGGATAAGGACGACGACGCCGGGCCCCCGGGCGGGGATGTACGCCTGCGGGATCACCCCCTACGACGCCGCCCACCTGGGCCACGCCTTCACCTACCTCACCTTCGACCTGGTCAACCGGGTCTGGCGCGACGCGGGCCACGACGTCGACTACGTGCAGAACACCACCGACATCGACGACCCGCTGCTGGAGCGCGCCGAGGCCACCGGCGTCGACTGGCGCGACCTCGCCCACCGCGAGATCGACGTCTTCCGCGAGGACATGGCCGCCCTGCGGATCATCCCCCCGACCTCCTACGTCGGCGTGGTGGAGTCCGTCGACCTCATCAGCGACCTCGCCGCACGCATCCGCGACACCGGCGCCGCCTACGAGCTGGACGGGGACCTGTACTTCTCCGCAGCCGAGGCGCCCGAGTTCGGCGAGATCAGCCACCTGGACCGCGCGCGGATGCTGGAGCTGTTCGGCGAACGCGGCGGCGACCCCCAGCGCACCGGCAAGAAGGACCCGCTCGACTGGCTGCTCTGGCGCGCCGAGCGCCCCGGCGAGCCCGCCTGGGACAGCCCCCTGGGCCGCGGGCGCCCCGGCTGGCACATCGAGTGCAGCGCCATCGCCCTGGACCGGCTCGGCCCGGCCTTCGACCTCAACGGCGGCGGCAGCGACCTGATCTTCCCCCACCACGAGATGGGCGCGGCCGAGACCCGATGTGCCACGGGCGGACCCAACGCCCACAACCACCTGCACGTGGGCATGGTCGGCCTCGACGGCGAGAAGATGTCCAAGTCCCTGGGCAACCTGGTCTTCGTCTCCAAGCTCCGCCAGCAGGGCGTTGACCCGGCCGTCATCCGCCTCGCCATGCTCGGCCACCACTACCGCGCCCCGTGGGAGTGGACCGACGCCGAACTCCCCGCCGCCACCGCTCGAGCCGAGCGCTGGCGCGCCGCCCTGGCCCTTGGCGCGGCGCCCGACGCCGCCCCGGTGCTCGCCGCCGTGCGCGCGGCCCTGGCCGAGGACCTGGACTCACCGGCGGCCCTGGCCGCGGTGGACGCCTGGGCCGACACCGCCCTCACCGAGGGCGGCGCCGACACCGGCGCGCCCGCACTGGTGCGCGCGACCGCGGACACCCTGCTGGGCGTGCGCCTGTAACCGCGGGCCGCCTGGCGCCACCGGCGACACCGAAGGCCTTCGATGCCGCCGGTCCGCCGCCCTCCCTGCATACCGTCTATGAGCAGCCCGGGGTTGTTTTCCGGGCCACGCTCGATCTCTAGAGCCGCGGCCTCGTTCCCGCCGAACAGTCCGTCCTGCGGTAGCCAACCCGCGCATATCAGTCTGACCACGCGTCGTGCACGACACGCGAGCCACGCGGTGTGCTCCCACCGGTCTTCATGCAGTACCTGTTGCATGTGGTGGCGGGAAACCCGCGGTGGTGAGACCCTACGCATCACCGCAGGTCAACGCTGCTCTCTTGACACAAAGACCCCACATGTCAGGTGTACCGACCTGAGAGGCCGGGGCGGCGCTCACCGGCGGCCCCTGCGGGGGACAACCGGACGACCGGGATGTCGTTCCCGATGTCCGCACCCCTCCGCTCGAACCACCCATCGCTGTCGTCCACCTCGTACCCCAGCGCGCGCAGCAGCGCCACGGCGGCGGCGGGGTGCTGCTCGGCGTAGCTCACCAGCGCCTCACCGGACTCCTGCGGCGACAGGACGGCGGCGGTGCCCCGGTGGCGCCGGTTGCCCAGCTGGAACAGCACCCGCGGCTCGCGCTCGACGTTGCGGAACCACTGCGACCGCCTTCCGTACCCCGAGGCCACCAGCACGCTCCCCTCGGCGGCGTCGCCGCCGATGACCTCCAGCACCGCCTGGCGGGCCTCTCCCGTGGCCCGCCCCCTGTGCGTGAGCAGTACGAACCGGCGGCCCATCAGGCCGCCCAACCCGGTCCGGTAGATCCAGATGGGGGCGCGGAACAGGGCCCGGCGCAGGGGTGTGGTGGGCGGCTGGGCGAACGACATGGTGTGGCCTTCCTCGGGGGGCGGCGGGGCCCGAGTATAGCCAGACCGTTCCCAGCGCTCCCCGGCGGCACACCCGCGGACCGTCGGTGGGCGCTGCCACAATCCGGGACATGCAGACAGGACCGGACGTACTCCACACCACCGACTGGACCCGCACCTTCCACGCCTACGGCTCCGGTGCCGACGCCCCCGGGCACCTCGCCGCCCTGCTCACCGGCGACGCGCGTGAGCGCGGGCGCGCGCTGGACCACCTCCGCAGCGCGCTGCTGCACCAGGGCACGGTCTACCCGGCCACCGTCCCCGCCGCCCTGTTCGTCGCCGGGATCCTGGACCGCCCCGAACTCGACGGCCCGGCCCGGGCCCCGCTCCCCGAGGCGTCGGGCGAGGACCGGGGCTCCCCGCGCCGCGTCCTGCTGGGCTTCCTGGCCGCCGCGGCCGAGGGCGCGCTGTACCAGACGCCCTCCGGCCCCGTGGCCGAACCCCCCACCGGCGCCGAGCTGGACCGGGTCTACGCCGCGCTGGCCTCCGACGACGAGGAGGAGGCGGTCGGTGTGTGGGAGACCCCCGCCGTGGACGCGCTCATGGGGAGGGCGGGCCCGGAAATGCGCGCCGCCGCGCCCGTGCTGTACGCGGCGGTCGAACCCCACCTGACCGCCTCCGACGCGCACACGCGCATGTGCGCGGTGGAGGCCGCCGCGGCCCTGGCCCGGCTCGGCGGGCTGGAGCCGGACCTGTCCGGTGCCGCCGACATGGCCGAGACCCGCGACGAGGGCGCGGTCATCGTCCTGGCCCTGGGCGCCTGCGGCGCCGACACCACCGAGTTCCTCGCCCACGCCGACCCCGCCATCCGCGCCTGCGCCGCGCTGGCGCCCGGCCAGCGCGCCAACCCCGTGGCCGCCGCCGAGCTGGCCGCCGCGCTCGCGGACCCGGAGGCCGCCGACGCCTGGTTCACCAGGCGTCCCTCCCATTTCACCGGCCACGTGCGTTTCGCCCTGGTCCGGGAACTCGCCGAGCGCTCCACCGCCGAGGACGCCGCGCGCCTGCTCCCGGTGCTGCGCGCGCTGGCCCCGCTGGCCTCGCCCCTCACCGCGGCGGCCGACGCCGGACCGCTGCTGGACCTGGCCTTCCGGTCCGCCGACCCCGCCGGGCTGACCGCCGTCCAGCGCGACTACCTCAGGGTCCTGGCCGACCACGACGGCTTCTGGGACGGCCGGTTCGCCAACTTCCTGGTCGTGCTCGCCCGGCTGGGGCTGCCCCGCGAGCGCCACGGGCTCCGCGCGCTGCTCGCGGCCTGAGCCGGTCGGGCGCGCAGCCCCACGGTGAGCGGACCGGGAAGCGTCGCTTCCGTTTCGTCCTCACATGTCGATTTATGCACGTTCGTGGTGACCACCTGTGGCCACGGGCTCGCGAAAACGCCGGTATCCGGGGCCCGGCCGTGGTGGGATAGCCCCCATGACGACCCCTACGCGGCACAGCGCGGCCGCCGAACTCATCGCGGACTTCGTCTCCACCGGTGCCGGTCTCGCCGACCGGGCCGACCTCGCGCGGTTCCTGCGCGAGCACCGCCTGGCCACCGAGGGAGCCATCCCCATCACCCTCGCCGACCTCGACGAGGCCATCGCCCTGCGCGACGGTATCCGGGCGGTCCTGGAGCGGCGGGCCGAACCCGACCACGAGGCAATCGCCCGGGGCCAGAAGGTCCTGGACGGCCTCCGCGTCACCGTGCGCCTCCAGGCCTCACGCGAGGCCCCCGTGCCGCTGGCCCCCGCCGTCGTGGACGAGGTCCGCCGCGGGCTGGCCCGCATCGCCGGGGCCTGGGCCGTGGTGCTGTCCACGGGGGAGTGGCGCCACATGCGGGTCTGAGGGGCCCAGCCGGGCGCGCCCGGGGCCGCCGCGGGGCCTCAGCCCTCGTCGTGGCGGCGCAGGTAGCGCTCGAACTCCCGGGCGATCGCGTCGCCGGAGGCCTCCGGCAGGTCGGCGGTGTCCTTGGCCTCCTCCAGGCCGCGCACGTACGCGGCGATGTCCTCGTCCTCCGCGGTGAGCTCGTTGACGTTGGACTCCCACGCCACCGCGTCCTCGGGCAGGTCGCCCAGCGGCACCCGTGCGCCCAGGAAGTCCTCCACCCACGCCAGCAGCGCCAGGGAGGCCTTCGGGCACGGCGGCTGGGCGACGTAGTGGGGGATGGCCGCCCACAGCGACGCGGTCTCGATCCCCACCGCGCTGAACGCCTCGTGCACCACGCCCACGATCCCGGTCGGTCCCGAGTAGGTGGTCGCCTCCAGCCCCAGCCCCGCGCCCAGCTCCACGGGCGAGGCCATCCCGGTCACCGGGATCGGCCGCGTGTGCGGGGCGTCCGCCAGCAGCGAACCCAGCATCACCATCCGGGTGACGCCCAGCTCCCGCGCCACGGCCAGCAGGTCGGCGGCGTAGGAGCGCCACCGCATGTTCGGCTCGGGGCCCGTCACCAGCACCACGTCGCGCTCCGACCCCGGCGGCGTCGCCACCCGGACCCGGGTCGTGGGCCACTCGACCTCACCGACCGCACCGTCCACGATCGACATGCGCGGCCGGGTCACCTGGAAGTCGTAGTAGTCGTCCGGTGCCAGCGCGCACAGCTCGTAGGCGTCCCATTCCCTCGACAGGTGCTCCACGGCCAGGCTGGCCGCCTCACCGGCGTCGTTCCATCCCTCGAACGCCGCCACCATCACGGGATCAACAAGCTCCCGGACGAGCTTGGTCATGTGGCTCCTCCCTGCACGCGGACGAAGTCCACCCTACGGCGTGCCGACCCGCCCGGGGAACCGTTCGGGGCGCTCGGCCCGGGGCGCCCGGGCCGCCGCACCGCGGGATGCCCGTCTCATCTAGTGGAACAGGCGATGGGATAACCTCACAGACAGCGACTGACAAGGACACCGCCGTCCCCGGACGACCGACCCGCCCCGCACCGCGGGTCCGCCCAGTGCCACGCGTCACGGGGACACCGACTGGGCCGCCGCGGTGCTCCGACGTAGAGTTGCCAGATATGAGAGCCAGCCCCACCTTCCGCGAAACCCTGTCCCGCCGTGTGGTCGTGGCGGACGGAGCGATGGGCACCATGCTCCAGGCGCACGATCTCGACCTCGACCAGTTCGAGGGGCACGAGGGATGCAACGACATCCTCAACCTCACCCGTCCCGACATCGTCCGCGACACCCATGCCGCCTTTCTTGCCGTGGGTTCGGACGCCATCGAGACGAACACGTTCTCGGCCAACCTCGGCGGGCTCGCCGAGTACGGCATCGAGGACCGCACCTACGAGATCGCCCGAGCCGGAGCGCAGGTGGCCCGCGAGGCCGCCGACGCCTACTCCACCCCCGACCAGCCCCGCTACGTCCTCGGCTCCGTGGGCCCGGGAAACCGGCTGCCCACCCTGGGCCACGCGCCCTACGCCCAACTGCGCGACTACTACGAGCAGTGCGCGCGCGGCCTGATCGACGGCGGATCCGACGCCATCCTCATCGAGACCTGCCAGGACCTGCTCCAGGTCAAGGCCGCCGTGGTGGCCGCCCAGCGCGCCCGCCGCGCCGCGGGCAGGGACGTGCCGATCGTCGCCCAGGTCAGCATCGAGACCAACGGCACCATGCTGCTCGGCTCCGAGATCGGAGCCGCGCTGACCTCCCTGGAGCCGCTGGGCGTCGACGTCATCGGCCTCAACTGCTCCACCGGACCCGCCGAGATGAGCGAGCACCTGCGCTACCTGTCGCACCACTCGCCCATCCCCATCTCCTGCATGCCCAACGCGGGCCTGCCCCAGCTCGGACCCAACGGCGCGGTCTACAACCTCTCGCCCGCCGAATTGGCCGACGCCCACGACTCCTTCACCTCCGAGTTCGGCCTGAGCCTGGCCGGCGGCTGCTGCGGCACCACCCCCGAGCACCTGCGCCACGTGGTGGAGCGCGTCCAGGGGCGCGGCATCAAGAACCGCAAGCCCCTGGTGGAGGCGTCCTCCTCCTCCCTGTACCAGAGCGTGCCCTTCCGCCAGGACGCCAGCTACCTGGCCGTGGGCGAGCGCACCAACGCCAACGGCTCCAAGAAGTTCCGCGAGGCCATGCTGGAGGGCCGCTGGGACGACTGCGTGGAGATCGCGCGCGACCAGATCCGCGACGGCGCCCACCTGCTCGACCTCAACATCGACTACGTCGGCCGCGACGGGGTGAGCGACATGCGCGAGCTGGCCTCGCGCCTGGCCACCTCCTCCACGCTGCCGATCATGCTCGACTCCACCGAGCCGCCGGTCCTGGAGGCGGGCCTGGAGGCCCTCGGCGGCAGGAGCGTGGTCAACTCCGTCAACTACGAGGACGGCGACGGCCCCGACTCCCGCTTCACCCGCATCATGCGCCTGGTCAAGGAGCACGGCGCCGCCGTCGTGGGCCTGTGCATCGACGAGGAGGGCCAGGCCCGCACCGCCGAGTGGAAGGTGCGCGTCGCCACCCGCCTCATCGAGCAGATCACCGGCGAGTGGGGGCTGAACACCGGCGACATCGTCATCGACTGCCTCACCTTCCCCATCACCACCGGGCAGGAGGAGACCCGCCGGGACGGCCTGGAGACGATCAACGCCATCCGCGAGCTCAAGCGGCTCTACCCGGACGTGCAGACCACCCTGGGCCTGTCCAACCTGTCCTTCGGCCTCAACCCGGCCGCCCGCATCGTGCTGAACTCGGTGTTCCTGCACGAGGCGGTCCAGGCGGGGCTGGACTCGGCGATCGTGCACGCCTCCAAGATCGTGCCGATCAACCAGATCCCCGAGGACCAGCGCGAGGTCGCGCTCGACATGGTCTACGACCGGCGCGAGGGAGACTACGACCCCCTCTCGCGGTTCATGGAGATGTTCGAGGGCGTGGACGCCAAGTCCATGAAGGCCTCCCGCGCCGAGGAGCTGGCCGCCCTGCCGCTGTGGGAGCGCCTGGAGCGGCGCATCATCGACGGCGAGATGGCCGGGATCGAGGCCGACCTCGACGAGGCGCTGGAGTCCAAGCCCGCCCTGGCCATCGTCAACGACACCCTGCTCTCGGGCATGAAGACCGTCGGCGAGCTGTTCGGCTCCGGCCAGATGCAGCTGCCCTTCGTCCTCAAGTCCGCCGAGGTCATGAAGGGCGCCGTCGCCTACCTCGAACCCCACATGGAGAAGAGCGACGACGACGGCAAGGGCCGCATCGTCCTGGCCACCGTCAAGGGCGACGTCCACGACATCGGCAAGAACCTCGTGGACATCATCCTGTCCAACAACGGCTACGACGTGGTCAACATCGGCATCAAGCAGCCGGTGTCGGCGATCCTGGAGGCCGCGGAAGAGCAGCGCGCCGACGTGATCGGCATGTCCGGCCTGCTGGTCAAGTCCACGGTCATCATGAAGGAGAACCTGGAGGAGATGAACTCCAGGGGCCTGTCCGAGCGCTTCCCGGTCCTGCTGGGCGGCGCCGCGCTCACCCGCTCCTACGTGGAGCAGGACCTGGCCGAGGTCTTCGACGGCCACGTGCGCTACGCCAAGGACGCCTTCGAGGGCCTGCGCCTGATGGACGCGTTCATGGCGGTCAAGCGCGGTGAGGAGGGCGCCGAGCTGCCCGCCCTGCGCCAGCGCCGGGTCAAGACGGGGGCCAAGCTCAAGGTGACCGAGCCCGAGGAGCTGCCCGCCCGCAGCGACGTCTCGACCACCAACCCGGTGCCCAAGCCGCCCTTCCTGGGCGACCGGATCAGCAAGGGCATCCCGCTGGCCGACTACGCCGCCTTCCTCGACGAGCGGGCCACCTTCATGGGCCAGTGGGGGCTCAAGGCCGCCCGAGGCGGCGAGGGCCCCAGCTACGAGGAGCTGGTGGAGACCGAGGGCCGCCCCCGGATGCGGATGTGGCTGGACCGCATCCAGACCGACGGCCTGCTGGAGGCGGCCGTGGTGCACGGCCACTTCCCCTGCTACAGCGAGGGCGACGACCTGGTGGTGCTGGACGAGGAGGGCGCCGAGCGCACCCGCTTCACCTTCCCGCGCCAGCGCCGGGACCGCCACCTGTGCCTGTCCGACTTCTTCCGGCCCAAGGAGTCGGGGGAGCTGGACGTGGTGTCCTTCCAGGTGGTGACCGTGGGCCCGGCGATCAGCCGCGCCACCGCCGAGCTGTTCGCCAAGAACGCCTACCGCGACTACCTGGAGCTGCACGGGCTGTCGGTGCAGCTGACCGAGGCCCTGGCCGAGTACTGGCACACCCGGGTGCGCGCGGAGCTGGGCTTCGCCGGTGAGGACCCGGCCGAGCTGGACGCGTTCTTCAAGCTCGGCTACCGGGGGGCCCGCTTCTCCTTGGGCTACGGGGCCTGCCCCGACCTGGAGGACCGCGCCAAGATCATGCGCCTGCTGGAGCCCGAGCGGGTGGGCGTGACCCTGTCGGAGGAGTTCCAGCTGGTGCCCGAGCAGGCGACCGACGCGATCGTGGTCCACCACCCGGAGGCGACCTACTTCAACGTCTGACCGGCTCGTCCGGGGCGGAGCGCCCGGGGCGCGGCCCCGTCCCCCGCCGGGGGACGGGGCCGCGCGCGTGTGCGGGAGGCGCACGGCGCCCCGCCTCAGGAGCGCGCGTGCGCGGACGCGAGTGTGGGGCAGCTCTCCACCCGCCGACGTCCGAGTGTTCGTAGTGTGGAAAGGACGCCGACAGGTCCTCTTCACGGCGCGGGCGCCCCGCGTCCCGCACGATGACGACGCACAGCCCGGGTGTCCCGTGGGCCAGCGGGCAACCCATGACACACGAGGGGAGAGCGTGGTGCCGCCCGGTCCGGAAGGCGCCACCGAACGTATGAGCGAGCAGAGCACGCTGAGTCCCGAAGCCTCCGACACCCAGGCCCCCCAGGCCAGACGCCTCCAGGCCGTACTCCTGGACATGGACGGCACCCTCATCGAGAGCGAGCACCTGTGGGGTGAGGCCGAAGCCGACCTGGTCGCCGAACTGGGCGGCGTGTGGACCGAGGAGGACCACCGGCGCAACGTCGGCAACGCCGCCGAGTCCGTGGGCCGCTACATCATCGACCTGACCGGCGCGCACCACCTCACACCGCGCGAGGTCGCCGACCGCCTCTACGAGAGGTTCCGCGTCAGGCTCGCCGGAGGCGCCGACCTGCGCCCGGGCGCCAAGGAGCTGGTCACCCTGCTGTCGGAGTCCGGGGTCCCTGTGGTCCTGGTGACCTCCACCGAGAGGACGCTGGTGCGGTCGGCGATCGGCGGGATCGGCTTGGACAACTTCGACGACTCCGTGGCCGGGGACGAGGTCGAGGCGAACAAGCCCCACCCCGACCCGTACCTGAGGGCCGCCCGGCGGCTCGGTGCGGACCCCGCGCGCTGCGTGGCCTTCGAGGACTCGGTGGTCGGCGTGACCTCGGCGGCCGACGCCGGGTGCGTCACGGTCGCGGTGCCCAACCACGTGCACATCCCGCCGCGCGAGGGCGTGGTGTTCCGCGACAGCCTCGTGGGCGTGGACCTGGACTGGCTGGAGTCCCTGGTCGCCGACCGCTGAGCCCAGGCCCGCCGGTTTCCCCGCCCCCACCTGCCCCGACGCCCCCTTCCGTGCCCCGGCCGCCCGTCCGGGGCACGGGAGTAGCGTGGGTGGACAGGGGCCCCGGCTCCGGGGCCTGACCCAGGGCGTGTTCGGCGGACGCGCACCCTGCCGCGCGACGGGCGGCATCCACCGAACACGCCCTAGGGGATCGACCGGATGTGCGCTCCGGCGCCGGATGGGAGACTGGGCCCATGCCTGAGAACTTGACGTGGATGACCGGTCTGGTCCTGGGAGGCGGACTCACCCTCGCGGGACTGGTGATCTCCTTCTTCGTGTGGCGCGCCAAGGGCGCCGCCTCGGGTCTGCGGGGTGTGGCGTGGTCGCTGCTGCCGTTGGCCGCCGGTCTGATCGGGCTGATGAACGCCGTCTGGCAGTTCGCGATGAACATCTTCGGCATCCTGGTCGGCCTGCTGTTCAACCCTGCGGTGTGGGCCGGTGTGGCCCTGGCGGGCCTGGCGGTGGTGCTCTACGTCGTCTCGGGCGTCATGCGCGCCCGTGACGTGGGCACCCGACCCGGCAAGGCCAAGGAACCCGAGGCCGCCGGTGGAGCGGGGAGCGCGGCCGAGCCCGGTGCGGCCCCCGCGGCCCCGGGCGCCAAGGGGAAGGTGGGCCCGGCCCCCAAGGCCGGGGGCGCCGACGACCTCTCCGACCTGGGCGACATCGAGGAGCTGCTGCGCAAGCGCGGCATCGAGTGACCGGGGCGGGTCCGGCCCGCACACTTTCGTGACGACGGTTCCGCAGACGCGGGGCCGTCGTTCTCGTGTACGCCGTGACCGTCACCGTACGTGTTCGTGGTGGGTCCCTGGCGCGCCCGTGACCGTCGCTCTGCGCGTTCGATTGGACACGAGGAGACGTATAGCACTTGCCATAGCGTGCCTCTTCCGGGGTCGAACAGGTGCATATTCGGACGTATCGTGGGCCCGGCAGTGGAGGACGTCGCCGCAGCTCGCGGCCGGTCGTCGGATGAATGCGAACTCTGTAGCCTTTTGTTGTTATATAGGCCTTTTAACGTTGTTTGTCACGATTTAGATACATGATCGGATATTGGACGCTATGCGTTCAGATCGCGAGTAAGTTGGTCGCTGTGTAACAGCCCGGGCGCAACGGTCCCGGTGTGTCCAACTCCTCAGGTGATGTGGCACACCCCGCGGACCGGGTCTGCGGAGGCGGGTCATCCGCCCTCCCCGCCGACACGCAAGCCCACGCCAGCCAGCGTCGAGAACCGGCCGGCCCCACCGTGCGCGAACCGCAGGTCACCCCTCCTTGCGGTCGCGCGCGTGGGTTCTGTCCCGTTCCCCTCGGCCAGAAGCGTATGAGTGGAGAGTGGTGGCCTGATGAGCGCGCCCTCGCATGCCCCCGATTCGGCGGAGCAGGCGGAGCAGAACGACGCCGTGAACGTCGCTGCGCAGGCCCACGGGGTCCGCGGAGACTCCGACAACCGGTCCCTGCGCCAGATCGCCTGGCAGCGGCTGCGCAAGGACAAGGTCGCGATGGTCTCCGGCGTGGTCGTGGTCCTGCTCATCCTCGCCGCGATCTTCGCGCCCCTGCTGGCCAAGTGGTTCGGGCACCCGCCCACCCAGTTCCACCAGGACCTGATCGAGCCCAACACCGGTCTGCCGATGAGGGACCCGGACAACCCGAACCCCTTCGACACCGACCCCTGGGGCGCGATCAGCGCCGACCACCTGCTGGGCGTGGAGCCGGTGACCGGCCGCGACCTGTTCAGCCGCATCGTCTACGGCGCCCAGATCTCCCTGCTGGTGGCCTTCCTGTCCACGCTGCTGTGCGTGCTCATCGGCACCGTGCTCGGCATCATCGCCGGGTACAAGGGCGGCTGGGTCGACACCGTCATCAGCCGGGCCATGGACGTCTTCCTGGCCTTCCCGCTGATGCTCTTCGCCATCGCGCTCGTGGGCGTCATCCCCGACGGTGTCCTGGGCCTGACCGGCAACGGTCTGCGGATCGGCGTCATCGTCTTCATCATCGGCTTCTTCAACTGGCCCTACATCGCCCGAATCGTCCGGGGGCAGACGCTCTCGCTGCGCGAGCGGGAGTTCGTGGAGGCCGCCAGGAGCCTGGGCGCCAGCAACCGGCACATCCTCTTCCGGGAGATCCTGCCCAACCTGGTCACGCCGATCATCGTCTACTCGACCCTGCTCATCCCCACGAACATCCTGTTCGAGGCGGCCCTGAGCTTCCTGGGAGTCGGTATCAACCCGCCCACGCCCAGCTGGGGCAAGATGCTCTCCGACGCGGTCTCGCAGTACGCGAACGCGCCCTACTTCGTCGTCTTCCCGGGTCTGGCCATCTTCATCACCGTCCTGGCGTTCAACCTGTTCGGCGACGGGCTGCGCGACGCCTTCGACCCCAAGACCTCCGACTGACCCACGGTCGGTGGAGGCTGACCCGCCCAGCCTCCGCAAGGCAGGGATCCGACGACAGGTTGATCCCATCATCACCATCAGGTTCGCATGAGAGGCAGTTCCTTGAGGAAACGCACCCTCGGCTTCGTCGCGCTCGGCGCGGCGGCTTCCATCCTCCTTTCGGCGTGCGGGGGCGGTGGCTCCAACGGCGGAGGCTCCGCGTCCGACGCCGCCTTCGACCAGGGCTCGACCGAGGTCGTCAACGCGTCCGACCAGACCGGCGGCACCCTGCGCTACGCCATCTCCTCGGACTTCGACTCCACCGACCCGGGCGACACCTACTACGGGTTCAGCTGGAACTTCACCCGCTACTACGCCCGTACGCTGCTGGCCTTCACCCCGGCTCCGGCCCAGGAGTCCACCGAGCTGACCACGGACATGGCCGCGGGCATGCCCGAGCCCAACGAGGACTTCACCGAGTGGACCGTCAAGATCCAGGAGGGCCTCAAGTACGAGGACGGCTCCGAGATCACGGCGCAGGACATCAAGTACGCCATCGCGCGCTCGAACTACAACGGCGGTGAGCTGCCCAACGGTCCGCGCTACTTCGAGTCGCACCTGGACCAGGAGCCCTTCAACGTCTACGAGGTCGACAACCCGCTGGAGACCTTCACCGCGGTCGAGACCCCGGACGACTACACCCTGGTCTTCCACCTCAAGGACCCCTTCTCCGAGTTCCCCTACGTGCTGACCCAGCCGCAGACCGCCCCGGTGCCCGTGGAGGCCGACCGCGGCGCGCTGTACAAGGAGAAGGTCCTCTCCTCGGGCCCGTACCAGTTCGACGGCAACTACGAGCCCGGCGTGCAGCTCAACCTGGTCCGCAACGAGCACTGGGACGCCGAGACCGACCCGATCCGCCCGGCCCTGCCGGACGAGGTCACCGTCCAGATCGGCGTCGACCAGGACGAGATCGACCAGCGCCTGGTCAACGGCGACCTCGACGTCGACCTGTCCGGTGTGGGCGTCGGACCGGCGATGAAGAGCACCCTGCTCACCGACGAGGACGCTCAGGCCAACCTGGACAACCCGTACTCCGGCGCGCTGCGCTACGTCAACATCCACACCCCGGTCATCGAGGACGTGGCCTGCCGCCAGGCGATCATGTACGCGGCCGACCGCGACAGCCTGCACCGCGCCTGGGGCGGCGAGACCGGCGGCGACATCGCCACCAACCTGCTCCCGCCGACCATCCAGGGCTCGAAGCCTGAGTCGGACCTGTACCCCTCCGACGACGACAAGGGCGACCTGGCCGCCGCCGAGGCCAAGCTGGAGGAGTGCGGCGAGGCCGAGGGCTTCAGCACCACCATCGCGGTCCGCGACGGCCGCCCCAACGACATCGCCACCGCGGAGTCCCTCCAGGAGTCCCTCAAGCGCGTGGGCATCGAGGTCGACATCCAGACCTTCCCGGCCGAGGACTTCTTCGCCCAGTACGCGGGCTCGCAGGACTACGTCCGTGAGAACAACATCGGTCTGAGCGTCTCCGGCTGGATCCCCGACTGGGCCACCGGTTACGGCTTCGCCTCGAAGATCACCGACGGCGACGCCATCCAGGCCACGGGCAACTACAACACCTCCGAGCTCGACGACCCGGAGATCAACGCCCTGTGGGACGAGGCGCTGGCCACCGAGGACCCGGAGGAGCGCGCCAGCATCTACGAGCAGATCGACACCCTGGTCATGGAGCAGGCGGCCATCCTGCCGGTCGTCTTCGACCGCGCGCTGTTCTACCGCTCGGACGAGCTGACCAACGTCTACTACACGTCCTCGTACGCGATGTACGACTTCATGGCCCTGGGCGTGGACCGGGGTTAGCGCTCCGACCGGCCTGAACTAGTACGAGAAGGCAGGTGAAGGCGGTGGGGGTGCCACGGCCCCGTGGGTACCCCCGCCGCCGACCGCGATGCTGAACTATATTCTCCGCCGCCTGGGTGCGGGACTGCTGCTGCTCGCCGTCGTCACGGCGGTGACCTTCTGGATCTTCTACGTCCTGCCCCGCTGGGCCGGCGTGACCCCGCGCGGTATGGCCGCGATGTACGTGGGCAAGGCCCCCACTCCCGAGGCTCTCGACGCCACGGTGGCGCGCCTGGGCCTTGACCAGCCCATCGCCGTGCAGTTCATGGACTTCGTCAAGGGTCTGGTCCTCGGCTCCGAGTACACCTTCGGCCGGGAGACGATCGAGTGCGCGGCTCCCTGCCTGGGCTACTCCTTCACCACCAACAGCCCCGTGCTGCCCCAGCTGCTCGACCGCCTGCCGGTCACCGCCTCGCTGGCCCTGGGCGCGGCCATCATCTGGATCATCGGCGGCGTGGCCGTCGGCGTCCTCTCCGCGGTCAAGAAGGGCAGCATCTTCGACCGCATCGCCATGAGCGCCGCCCTGGTGGGCGTGTCCATGCCGATCTACTTCACCGGTCTGCTCGCCCTGGCCTTCCTCGTGCACGAGTGGGAGCTGTTCCCGGTCTCGCGCTACGTCCCCCTCACCGAGGACCCGGTCGGCTGGTTCCAGGTGATGTTCCTGCCCTGGGTCACCCTGGCCTTCCTGCACGCGGCGCAGTACGCGCGCCAGACGCGCGCGGGCATGCTGGAGGTCCTGGGCGAGGACTACATCCGCACCGCCCGTGCCAAGGGGCTGAGCGAGCGCCGCGTGATCTTCAAGCACGCGCTGCGCCCGACGCTGACCCCCATCGTGACCATCTTCGGCCTGGACGTCGGTCTGGTCCTGGGCGGCGCCATCCTCACGGAGAAGGTCTTCTCCCTGAACGGCATCGGCGCCTACGCCATCGACGCGATCATCGGCAAGGACCTGCCCGTGGTGCTCGGCGTGACCCTGATGGGTGCTGTCTTCATCGTCGTCTGCAACCTGATCGTCGACCTGCTCTACCCGGTCGTCGACCCGCGCGTGCGCATCGCCGCCTGACGACCGACAGCGTTGAACAGAGCAGCTCTAACGAAGGAAAGTGACATGGCCTCGACCGACCCCGTCGTCCGCGTGGACGACCTGCGGGTGACGTTCCCGACCATGGA
This sequence comes from Nocardiopsis akebiae, assembly GCF_018316795.1. NCBI lineage: Bacteria > Bacillati > Actinomycetota > Actinomycetes > Streptosporangiales > Nocardiopsidaceae > Nocardiopsis > Nocardiopsis akebiae. Next base: position 4,206,813 of record NZ_CP074132.1, on the reverse strand, counting down.
CGGCGACGTCCACGCGGTGAAAGGGCTGTCCTTCGAGGTGCCCGCGGGCGGTGCCCTGGGCATCGTGGGCGAGTCGGGCTCGGGCAAGAGCGTGACCTCGCTGGCCCTCATGGGCCTGCACCGGGGCAGCAAGGCGAAGATCACCGGCTCCATCGAGGTCGCGGGCCAGGACGTGGTCAGCGCCTCGGACAAGAAGCTGCGGCGGATGCGCGGCAACGACATCGCCATGGTCTTCCAGGACCCCATGCAGTCGCTGCACCCGCAGTACACGATCGGCAACCAGCTGATCGAGGCCTACCGCATCCACCGGCCCAAGGCCGCCAAGGCCGAGGCGCACGCCCGCGCGGTGGAGTCGCTGGAGCGGGTGGGCATCCCCGAGCCCGGCAGGCGGATCAACTCCTACCCGCACGAGTTCTCCGGCGGTATGCGCCAGCGCGTGGTCATCGCGATGGGTCTGATGTGCGAGCCCAAGGTGCTGCTGGCCGACGAGCCCACCACCGCCCTGGACGTGACGGTGCAGGCCCAGGTCCTGGACCTGCTGGACGAGCTGCGCCGCGACCTGGGCATGGCGCTGATCCTGGTCTCGCACGACCTGGCGGTGGTGGCGGGTTCGGTGGACGAGGTCGTGGTCATGCGCCACGGCGTCGCGGTCGAGCGCGGCGACGTGCGCGAGGTCCTGTCCGAGCCCGAGCACCCCTACACCCAGGGGCTCCTGGCCGCCGTGCCGCGCGTGGAGGTCTCCCGCGCCCAGCGGCGCGCCCAGGACCGGGTCGACCGGGTCGAGCGCGACAAGCGCGAGGGCAGGGTCACCGAGCCGGGCCAGTTCGCGGCCTTCACCCCCTCCGCCGACGGCGAGGGCTCCTCCGAGGAGACCCCGCTCCTGCGGGTGGAGGACGTGGCGCAGCGGTTCAGGGTGCGCGGCGGCACCTGGGGCAAGGCCACGGACTTCTGGGCGGTCAAGGGGGTCTCCTTCGACCTGCACCGCGGTGAGACGCTGGGGATCGTGGGGGAGTCGGGGTCGGGTAAGTCGACGTTGTCGCGGATGGTGATGCGTCTGCTGGAGCCCACGCGGGGCCGGGTGGAGTTCGAGGGCCGCGACATCACCCATATGCCCGAGCGGGCGCTGCGCCCGTTGCGCCGGGACGTGCAGATGGTCTTCCAGAACCCCTATTCCTCGCTCAACCCGCGGGTGACGGTGGGGGACGCGATCGGGACCGCGTTGCGGGTGCAGGGGGAGAGGGACGCCAAGAAGGTGCGCCGCCAGGTGCAGGAGCTGTTGGAGCGGGTGGGGTTGGAGCCCGATCACTACAACCGGTTCCCGCACGCGTTCTCGGGTGGGCAGCGTCAGCGGATCGCGATCGCGCGGGCGCTGATCCTCAAGCCGAAGCTGATCATCTGCGACGAGCCGGTGTCGGCGTTGGACGTGTCCACGCAGGACCAGGTGCTGCGGTTGCTGTCGGAGTTGCAGGACGACTTCGGGTTGACCTACATCTTCGTGGCCCATGATCTGGCGGTGGTGCGTCAGGTCAGTGACCGGGTCGCGGTGATGCGTGCGGGTGAGGTGGTGGAGATGGGGGACAGCGACGCGGTGTACGAGAATCCCGCCAGCGACTACACCCGCCAGCTGTTGACGGCCGCTCCGGTCCTGGACCCCGACGAGGCCCGCCGCCTGCGCGCCGGGCGCGTGGAGAAGCGCGCCGAGGGCAAGGCCGTCGCCTGACGGTCCTCACGGACTCGACGGTCCTGACGGTCCAGACGGACCGGTGGCCGACCGGCAGACCGACCCAGCGCCGGTGCCGCCGCGGAACCCCGCGGCGGCACCGGCGTTTCGCGTGTCCGGGACGAGGGCGCCGATGACAGCGCCGGGCCGTGCGCCGGGCCGCCCGAACCACGCGCCGGGCTGGGCGTTGGACCCGCCGAACAGCGCGCCGAGCAGGGCGGCTGGACTCGCTGGACCCGCTGCGCCGGGCACGGCCGTGCGCGACGAGGAGGACCGCCGGTACGGGCGCCCGGTCCGCGGCGGTTCCGGCGGCTGATCGCCGTCGGGCGGGGGGCGTCCACAGGAGGAAGATGACCTGGCCGGGTCGGGAATGAAAACGGTTATCATTGACTTGTAACGCGTGGGAACCCTGAGGAGGCATCCATGGCACGCAACGAGATCCGGCCGATCATCAAGCTCAAGTCCACCGCGGGGACGGGCTTCACCTACGTCACCCGCAAGAACCGGCGCAACACGCCCGACCGGCTCACCCTGAAGAAGTACGACCCGCGCGTGCGCCGCCACGTCGAGTTCCGCGAGGAGCGCTGAGCCGGGCCGCGCCCCGGCCGCCCGTCCCCGCGAGGCCCCGGCGAACCGGCGCCCCGACCGGCGGCGGTGCCGCCGACCCCGACGGGCGCCGTCCCGTCGCGCGCCGCCGAGCAGGCGGACCGCCGCGCCCAACGACCACCCCAAGGGGGCACACATGAAGCAGGGAATCCACCCCGACTACCACCCGGTCGTCTTCCGCGACCGCGCGGCCGACTTCTCCTTCCTCACCAGGTCAACCGCCACCAGCGACAAGACCATCGAGTGGAGCGACGGCCGCACCTACCCGCTGATCGACGTCGAGATCTCCAGCGCCAGCCACCCCTTCTACACGGGCAACGCCCGCGTGGTGGACACGGCGGGCCGCGTGGAGCGGTTCCAGCGCCGCTACCAGCGCAGGGGCTGACCGACACGAGCGCGGGGCGGGGCCCGGCGCCCCGCCCCCGACCACCCGAGAAGAAGGCAGAGGTCCCATGGCCGTACCCAAGCGCAGGATGTCGCGGTCCAACACCCGCACGCGCCGTTCCCAGTGGAAGGCCGCCACCCCCGACCTGGTGCGCGTCCACATCCGCGGCCGCGAGTACCTCGTGCCGCGCAACCTCGTCCGCGCCTACGAGCGCGGGCTGCTCGCGCCGCCCGAGTAGACGGGCCCGCCCCGGCCCGCCCGGCCCCGTGCGCCCGGTCCGGCCGCGACACCGGGCCCGGGCGCCGCTGACGCCGCCGCGCGTCCGCCCGCGCCGCCGCGCGCCGGGTCCCTCTCCCGCCCGGCGCGCGGCGGTGTGAGCACCGCCACCGAGCTCCTCCGCCGGGCAGCCGGGCGGGTCGGCCGAGAGCCGTAGGGTGGTGGGCATGCCCGCCCGAACGCCTCCCACCGCGCCCGGCGGCGACGCCCCGGGGCTGCGCGCCGACGCGCTGCACAACCGCCACCGCATCGTCGAGGCGGCCCGCGCGGCCTTCGCCGAACGCGGGATCGACGTGCCGATGTCGGCCATCGCCCGCCGCGCCGGAGTGGGGGTCGCCACCCTCTACCGCCGCTTCCCCACCCGCGAGGCCCTGGTCACCGAGGTGTTCGCCGACCAGTTGGCGGCCTGCGCCTCCCTGGTGGACGACGGCCTCGCAGACCCGGACCCCTGGCGGGGCTTCTGCTCGTTGGTCGAGCGGGTGTGCGCGATGCAGGCCGCCGACCGCGGCTTCACCGGCGCGTTCCTCACCGCCTTCCCCAGGGCGGTCCCCTTCGAGGAGAAGCGCGACCGCGCCGAACGCGGCATCACCGAACTCATCCGCAGGGCCAAGGCGGCCGGGCGGCTGCGTCCCGACTTCGCGGTCGCGGACCTCGCGCTGCTGTTCCTGGCCAACTGCGGGGCCGCCTCCGGCCCGCCCGAGGCGGCCGCCGCCTCCTCGCGGCGCCTGGTGGCCTACCTCCTCCAGTCCTTCGAGAACACGGAACGGCGCCGCCCCCTGCCCGCCGCCCCCGAGATCGGGCTGGGCCAGATCCCCGACCTCTTCACGGGCTGAGCGCGACGGTCCCGCGAAACGCACCGCCCCTGGCCCCCGGCCCCCTCGGATTCGGGCAGTCTTAAGGGTGTGACAACGCGAACCGACGAGATCCCCCCGCCGGACCCACGGACACCGAGAGCCCCGCGCAGGCCCGTCGACCTCCTCACGGGAACGGTCGGCCTGATCGCGGTGGCGGCGATCATGATCGCCGTCCGCGTGGTCACCGACGGTGTGGAGGGGACCGATCCCGACCGGCTCCGCGCGCTGCTGCCCTCCGGCCTGCTCCTGCTCGTCGCCGCGGGCGCCAACCTCCTGCTGATCGTCCTCGTCAGCTACGTCGTCCTGCGCACGCTGTTCACCGGGCGGCTGCGCTCCCTGGGCCGGCCGGTCGCCGCCGGGATCGCCGCCTACACGCTCGCCTCGCTGATCAACGCCTCCCTCTTCGCGCTGATCGGCCCGGAGCGGTTCCCCGACGCCCTCGCCCCCGACGACGTGTTCACCAGCGCCACCCTCGGCTACGTGGCCGCCGTCCTGGCCTTCATCCGCACCATGCCCGCCGGTCTGCCGCGGGTCCGCTCGGTCCTGTGGGCGGGCAACACCACGGTCGCGGTCTGCGCCCTGCTGGCCGGGGTCACCAGCTTCCTCGCCCTCGTCCTGACCGTCCTGGTCGGCCTCACCTGCGCCGCCCTGGTCCGGTACGCGCTGGGGGAGAGGCCGCCGCCGCAGACCGACAACGGCCTGGACGCCGAGCTGCGCAGGTTCGGGCTGACCGCCACCGGCGTCTCCCGCGCTGAGGACGACGAGGAGGGCAACCCGCGCCACCTGGCCGAACTCGACGACGGCCGCAGGGTGGAGCTGGTCGTGCTCAGCTCCGAGAACACCGCCGGGTTCTGGCGGCGCCTGCGCGACCTGCTGTTCCTGCGCGGTCCCGTGGCGCCCCGGATGCTCTACGGCGTGCGCCGCCGCGCCGAGCACGCCGCTCTGATGAGCTTCTCCGCCCGGCAGGCGGGGGCCGCCGTCCCCCGGGTCCTGGCCGTCGGCGAACTCGGGCCCGGCACCGTCCTGCTGGTCCGCGAGCTGCCCGCCTTCCGCGCGCTGGACGCGCTCGACGACGAGGAGCTCACCGACGGGCTGATCGACCTGTGCTGGCGCGAACTCGGACTGCTGCACCGCCACCGGCTCGTCCATGGCAACGTCAACGGCGCCACCGTCGGTGTCCTGGACCAGCCCTGCGACCCTGCCAGCGCCTTCACCCCGGTGGTCGCCTCCCTCCCCGAGGGCGCCTCGGAACCGGCAGGCGCCGCCACCCCGGCAGGCGCCTCCGAAACCGCGGTCCCGCCGGTCCCGGCGGCATCTCATGAAGCGGCGGTCCTGCTCACCGGGCTGGACCGCGGCGGCGTGGCCGCCCCCCAGCTCCAGGTCTGGCTGGACCAGGCCGCCATGCTCACCCTGCTGGCCATGCGGGTGGGGTCCGGGCGCGCCGTGGACTCGGCGGTGCGCGCGCTGGGCGTGACCGCCACGGCCGCGGTCCTGCCCTTCCTGCAACCCGCAGGCCTGCCCTACGCGCTGCGCAGGGGGCTGCGCGGGGACCGCGGGCTCCTGGCCAGGCTGCGCGAGCGCGTGGTGCGCATCGCCCCGGAGGCGCCCTCCGAGCCCGCACGCCTGGAGCGAATGCGTCCGCGCACCGTGGTCAGCGTCATCGTCGCCACCGTCGTCGGCCTGGTGCTGCTGTACCAGCTCACCGGCGTGGACTTCACCGCCATCGGCCGGGCCGACCCGGTGTGGACGCTGGCCGCGCTCGCCGCGTCGGTGGTGTGCACGCTCTCCGCCGCGATGATCCTCATCGGCTTCGTGCCCGTGCCGCTGCCGTGGTGGCGCACCGTCATGGTCCAGTACGCGGGGTCGTTCGTGCGCATCGCCGCCCCCGCCGGGCTGGGGTCGCTCGCGATCAACACCCGGTTCGTCACCAGGGAGGGTGTCTCCACATCCCTGGCCCTGTCCGCGGTGGGCCTGACCCAGCTGGTCGGGTTCCTGGTGCACGTGCCGCTGCTGCTGGTGTGCGCCTACCTCACCGGCACCTCGTACTGGACCGGGTTCACGCCCTCGCCGACCGTCGTCGTGATCAGCGTCGCCGGGACGGCCGTGGTGGGGGTGGTCCTGCTGCTGCCCCGGCTGCGGCACGCCCTCGGCGCCCGGATGCGGCCCTACCTGCGCGGGGTGCTCCCGCGGCTGCTGGACATGCTCCAGAGCCCGTCCAGCCTGCTGCTGGGCTTCGGCGGAACGCTGCTGATCACCGCGGCGTTCGTGCTGTGCCTGCAGTTCTCGGTCCTGGCCTTCGCCGCCCCGGGCGCCCAGGTGAGCCTGGTGGCGGTCGCGGTGGTGTTCCTGGCTGGCAACGCGATCGGCTCGGCCGCGCCCACGCCCGGAGGCCTGGGCGCGGTGGAGGCCGCCCTGATCGGCGGCCTGACCACGGTGGCGGGCGTCCCCGCCGCCGTCGCGCTGCCCGCGGTGCTGCTGTTCCGGCTGCTGACCTTCTGGCTGCCGGTCCTGCCGGGCTGGGGGGCCTTCTCCTACCTCCAGCGCCGCGAGGCCATCTGAGCGGGGTCCGCGCGTCAGGAGGCGTCGGCGCGGGCGGGCACCAGCCTTCCGATCCCCCAGGCGGCCAGACCGGTGACGGCGCCGACGGCCGCACCGGTGAACAGGCTGCTCACCACCGCGAAGCCGCGGACGACGACCGCGTGCGCCAGGGGCGGCAGGCCGCCGAGGTTGCCGCCGAGCGTCGGGGGGTTCCCCTCCCAGGCGGTGTTCCACAGCAGTTGGTGCCCCAGGGCCAGGAGCACGCCGTAGAGCAGTCCGACCACCAGCAGCGTCGGGAACGGGTTCGGGGTCCGGGCCAGGACGGCCACCGCCACCCACACGAGCGGGGGGACGAACACGAACAGGGCGTTGACGAGGGTTCCCTCGTGGATGACGCCGAGGTCGTGCAGGACCACGCGGGGCGCCGCGAGCAGGGCCAGCAGAGCCATGGCGGTCCAGGACAGGCCGAGGGCGGGACGTCTGTGTTCGGTCATGGCCACGACCCTAGGGAGGCCGCCGCGCCGGCACATCCGCGTTCGGTATCGACCGTGTACGCCCGTGGTCGGCCCCGGGGCCGCGTCCCGTCGTTATCCGGTTGAGCCCGCGCCGCCGGGTACGCACAATGGCCGGATGACCACGAGAGGGCGGGAACCCGTGCGAGACTTCGACGACCTGGTGGAGGAGGCCGTCCGGCGGCCGACCTCCGGGTGGGACTTCCGGTTCCTGGACGGAAGGGTGGTCGAGGACCCGCTGCCCTGGTCCTACGGGGAGCGCGCCGGGCGGCTCGTGCGTACCGTGCGGGCCCCCGTCCTGGACCCGGGCACCGGGGGCGGAGAGTTCCTCTCCTCACTGGCGCCGCTGCCGCCCGGCTCCCGGGCCACCGAGGAGTGGCCGCCGAACGCGCCCGTCGCCCGAAGCGGGCTCGCGGCCCTGGCGGTGGACGTGGTGGAGCCGGGCCCCGACGGGAGCCTGCCCCTGCCCTCCGGGGGGGTCGGCGCGGTGCTCGACCGCCACGAGGCCTACGACCCCGCCGAGGTCGCCCGGGTCCCGGCCCCCGGCGGTGTCTTCCTCATCCAGCAGGTCGGCGGAGACGACGGGTACGAGCTCAGCGCCCTCCTGGAGGGGCCGCCCCCGGACCGGAACGCGGACTGGGACCTCGACGCGGCGGTCGCGGGCCTGGAGGGGGCGGGCCTGGCCGTCACCCGCGCCCGCCGGGTCCGGACCCTGCGCCGCTTCCACGACGTGGGCGCGCTCGTGTCCTACCTGCGCATGGTGCCGTGGCAGGTGCCGGGCTTCGACGCGCGCGCCCACCGGGGGCCGCTGCTGCGGCTGCACCGGGACATGGCGCGGGGGACCCCGCTCACGTGCACGGTGCACCGCTTCCTCGTCGAGGCGTGCGTGCGCTGACCGCGCCGCGCACCGGCGCTCACTCGCCCAGTGTGATCGCCTCGGCCTCGGCCCGCGCTGACTCGGGGCCGTCGTCCACCCTGCGCAGCGCCCCGCGGCCCAGGAGCACGATCCCCGCGGCCAGCGCCACCGACCCCGCCGCCGCGTACATCGGGGCGCCGGGGGACAGGGCCGCGGCGAGCGCGGAGGCGGCCGGGGGAGCGGCGGCGCCGCCGAGGAAGCGCACCGCCGAGTAGGACGAGGACGCCACCGGACGCGGTAGGTCGCTGGCCTCCATCACGCACTCGGTCAGCACCGTGTTGAGCACGCCCAGCAGCAGGCCGCCCAGCACGATGGCGGTGATGAGTCCCGCCGTGGAGGAGACGAGCGCGCCCGCGGCGACCAGGTCCGCGGCCAGCAGGAGCAGGGTGGTCCACAGCACCCGCGTGCGCGGCCACCGGCGGGTGAGCACCGGGGCCACGAAGACCGAGGTCACGGCTACCGCCAGGCCCCAGCCGAAGAAGGTGAACCCCAGGCCCATCTCGTCCAGCCCCAGCGGGAAGGGCGTGTAGGCCAGCAGGGCGAAGAAGCCGATGTTGTAGAACAGCGCGGCCAGGGCCAGCACCAGGATGCCCGGGACGCGCAGCGCCGCGAACGGGGCCGACAGCGGCACCGGCGCGGTCCGCTCCGTGGCGTCGCTCCTGAGCAGCACGGCGATCGCGACGAACCCGACCGCCATCAGCGCGGCGGTACCGAAGAAGGGGCCGCGCCAGCTGACGCTGCCGAGCAGTCCGCCCAGGAGCGGGCCCGTGGCGATGCCCAGGCCCAGCGCCGCCTCGTAGAGCACGATCGCGGAGGAGGCCCCGCCGCTGGCGGCGCCGACGATGGTGGCCAGGGCGGTGGAGATGAAGAACGCGTTGCCCAGTCCCCACCCGGCCCGGAAGCCGATGACGGACTCGACGCTGCCGCTGGCCCCGGCCGCGGCGGCGAAGACCACGATCAGCGCCAGGCCGACCAGCAGGGTGCGCTTGGCGCCCAGGCGGCTCGACACCCAGCTGGTGACGAGCATGGCCAGGCCGGTGACCAGCAGGTAGCTGGTGAACAGCAGCGAGGTCTGGGTCTGCGTGGCCTCCAGGCTGCGGGAGATCGCGGGCAGGATCGGGTCGACCAGGCCGATGCCCATGAAGGCGATCACGCAGGCGAACGCCACGGCCCACACGGCGCGCGGCTGCCGGAGGACGGACCCCTCCGGCGCGTGTCCCCGGTCCGCGCCCTCGGGCGGTGCTGTACGCGGGGTTTCGGTCTTCGCCACCATGTTCTCGCTGCTCCCTGTCGTCGCCGATGGTGGTGAGGACGGCGGCCGATCCGGTCGGGGCCCTCATTCACATAGGTAACCTATGTTAATCCCCGCGCATTCCCGACCGGCACGCGAGGGGCCCGAGGGAGGGGAGGCGTCGATCACCGGAACCGCGGGAGGGCATGTGGGCGGCGGGCGCGAGGGCGGTGCGAGCCGAGGGCGCGACCGGGCTCCGGGGACCGAACCCGGCCGCTCAGGCCCCGCCGCGGCGCAGCCGCTCGTCCAGCAGCCGCACCGAGTCCGACAGCAGCTCCCGCTCGTGCTCGGACAGGTCGGAGAACAGCGGCGACAGCGCGTCGCCGATCCGGTGCCGCCAGTCCTCCAGCGCCGCCGCGCCTGCCATGGTCAGCTCGTGCAGCTGGGCCCGCCGGTCGTCGGGGTCGGGGTGGCGCGCCACGTACCCGGAGGAGAGCAGCGACTCCACGATCACCGTCATGGTGGGCTGCCTGACCCGGCAGTGCTCGGCCAGGACGCCCAGCCGCAGCGGTCCCTTCTCCTGGAGCACGCTCAGTGCGCGCCACGTCGCCGGGGACGTGCGCTCGCCGGTCTCGTGCGCGGCGTAGCGCCCGATCCGCTGGCTGATGTTGAGGAGGCGGACCAGGAGGTGGGCGACATCGGGGCCCCGGCCGTCCCCGGCGTCCGCGTTTCCGGCGGGCTCGTCGTCGTGGTGCACGCCGCCAGGCTAGGGCATCTTCGGCTGGCGTGCCCCGCCGTGCGCCGGGAGGCGTTCCCCCCGCGGCGCGGTACGCCGCGGGGGGAACGCGGGTCACGGGCGCCCGCGGGCCCGCACCACGGAGTCGTGCGGGGCGCCCTCGCGGCCGCCGTGGTCGGCCGTCATGGCCCCGGCGCCCGGGGCGGCCAGGCCCTGTCCACGTCCTCGGACGCGCCGTCCCCTTTCCCGCCACTCACAGGCCGTGGCGGCGCCCGCCCGTCACCAGCTCGCTCACCCGCGCCTCGGATCCGGCCGAGAAGGCGTCCCGGTGGGCGGCGACCGCCCGGCGGGTGTCCTCGTCGACCAGGTCGGCGTTGATCTGGGCCCCGGCGGCGGCGCCCGAGGCCGCCGAGGCGCCGACCTGCGCGCTCAGGTCGGTGACGTTGCCCGCGGCCCACACCCCGGGTACGTCGGTGCGTCCGCCCCCGTCGGTGGGGACGTACTCGCCGACCCCCATGGGGTGCTCCCGGGTGCTCAGGCCGAGCGTCTCCAGGAAGGAGGCGCGCGCCACCATCCGCGTTCCGACGGCCACCACCTCCCGGTCGACCACCGCGCCGTCCGCGAGCCGCAGCCCCGTGATCCGGCCGTCGGCGGTCTCCAGGGAGGCCACCGGGCCCTCCACCACGCGGATGCCCCGGGCGGCCAGCTTCTCGGCGTCCTCCTCGCCCGGCGAGGGCGTGGTGTGGGTGAAAAGCGTGACGTCCTCGCTCCACTGGCGGAACAGCAGCGCCTGGTGCACCGCCATCGGCCCGCTGGCCAGCACGCCGATGGTCCGGTCGCGCACCTCCCAGCCGTGGCAGTACGGGCAGTGCACCACGCCCGCGCCCCACTGCTCGCGCACGCCCGCCACGTCCGGCAGTTCGTCCACCAGCCCGGTGGTCACCAGGACCCGGCGCGCGCGCACGCCGCGGCCGTCGGCCAGCTCCACCCGGAACCCGTCGCCGTCGCGGTTCACAGCCGTGACCTCCCCTGTGATCACGTGGCCGCCGTAGCCGCGCACCTCCGCCCGGCCCCGCTCCAGCAGTTCGGCCGGGGACACGCCCTCCCGGGCCAGCAGCCCGTGCACGCCCGAGGCGGGCGCGTTGCGCGGGGCCCCCGAGTCGACCACCGCCACCGAGCGCCGCGCCCGGGCCAGCATGAGGGCGCCGTTCAGTCCGGCGGCGCCACCGCCGATCACCACCGCGTCGTAGCCGTTCTCCAACTGATCGTTCACCGCGATCACCTCCATGCCCCCACCATGCGGCCCCTCACCGGTTCGCGCAATCTTTGTTGCCGTTATGGCAAAATGGCGGCATGGAACACGACCTCGACCAGGCGCTCGACGCGGTCGGACCCCGGCTGCGCGCGCTGCGCAAGCAGAAGGAGACCACGCTGACCGACCTGTCGGCGGCGACGGGTATCTCGGTGAGCACCCTGTCCAGGCTGGAGTCCGGTTCCCGCCGCCCCACCCTCGAACTGCTGTTCCCGCTGGCCAGGGCGTACGGAGTCACCCTCGACGAACTCGTGGACGCGCCGCCCACCGGCGACCCGCGCATCCACCTGCGGCCGGTCACCCGCCACGGCATGACCATGCTGCCCCTGACCCGCCGTCCCGGCGGTATCCAGGCGTACAAGCTGGTGATCCCCGGTGACGACCGTCCCAGCGAACCCGATCCGCAGACCCACGAGGGCTACGAGTGGCTCTACGTCCTCAACGGGCGGCTGCGGGTCGTGCTGGGCGAGCACGACCTGGTGCTCGCCCCGGGGGAGGCGGCCGAGTTCGACACCCGCGTGCCGCACTGGTTCGGTTCGGCCGACTCCGGCTCGGTCGAGTTCCTCAGCCTGTTCGGTCGACAGGGGGAGCGCGCGCACCTGCGCGCCCGCCCCAGGGCGGAGGGCGCGTCCGGCGACGCCGACCCGTGATCGGAAGGGCGCGTCGGCCCGCCCACCGGGGATGAACCAGCCCCCGCAGGCTCGGTGGGTCGCGCAGAGCGCCCCCCGGGGCGCGGGGGTTCAGGAGCCGCGCACGGCCTCCTCGGCGGCGGGGCGTCCGGAGGCGCACACGCTCCGGCACGCGGCGACGACCTCCTCCACGCCGATCGCGTCCAGACCCGGGTCCAGTTCGGCCGAGTGCGGGTCGCCCGCACGGCCCGCCCACAGGCACACGTGGGCGTCCCGGTCCACGCGCGGCCCCCACAGCTCCGGGGAGACCGGTCCGAACAGGCGCACCGACGGGGTGCCGTAGGCCGTGGCCAGGTGGCCGACCCCGGTGTCCCCGCACACCACCAGCCGCGCCTCGCCGACCAGCCGCGCCAGCAGATCCAGGGACGTGCGGCCGGCCAGCACCGCCCGGCCGCCGAGCCCGGCGGCCCCGGCCACCCGCTCGGCCAGCGCGGTCTCGTTCTGCGAGCCGGTCACCAGCACCCGCAGCCCCGAGGCCGCCAGGTCCTTCGCCACCCGCGCGAAACGCTCCGGGGGCCAGCGCCGCGACCCGGAGGCGGCTCCCGGGTGGACGATCGCGGTGTCCTCCTCGAGCACCGCGTCCCGCCCCTGGGACGGGTCCGGCCACCGCAGGTCGTCCGGGTCGGCCGCCACACCGTGCGCGAGCAGCAGGCGGCACCAGATCTCGGCGTCGTGGACCCCCTCGGGCCACTCCGGGCCCGGCCACTGCGGGGCGGACGGGTGGCCGTGCGTCCACAAACGCCCCGGCGTCAGCGCCGCCAGGGCCGCGGTGCTCTGCGGCCCCCGGCCGTGCAGGTTGACCGCCAGGTCCGGGGAGCCCGTGTCGGGCGCGCGCAGCGGCCCGGTCGGCAGGACATCCCAGTCCAGTCCGGCCAGCGCGACCAGGTGCCGGTACCAGGAGGGGCCGGCCAGGGTGCGGCGCCAGGACGGCAGCGCCCGCTCCAGCGCGCGCAGCGCGGGAACGGCCGTGGCGAAGTCGCCCAGCCCCAGCGCCCGCAGCACCAGCAGGGACGGCCGTCCTTCCGTGCCGGGGACCCGGCCCCCGCCCGGGCCCCCGCGGCCGGGCGGCGGCGCCCCTCCCAAGGGCTTCACCGGTGCCTCAGCGGTTGGGGTCGGCGGCGCTGACGTCGGCCAGTGCCGAGTCCTCGTCCACGGCCCGCGCCAGGTCGCCCATGGACACCACGCCCACGACGCGGTCGCCGTCCACGACGGGGAGGCGGCGCACCGCGCTGGTGCGCATGACGTGCACCGCGTCGGCGATCCCGCTCTGCGGCGGTACGGTGGCCACCTCCGCGCTGCACACGTCGCCGACGCTGCGCTCGCCCGGATCGCCGCCCTCGGCCACGCAGCGCACCACGATGTCGCGGTCGGTCAGGATGCCGGTGATCTGCTTGTCCCGGGTCACGACGACGTCGCCCACGTCGGCGTCGCGCATGATCTCCGCGGCCTCGCGCAGGGACGTGTCCGGCGAGACCGTGCGGACCGGGCTGCTCATCACCTGGTCGATGGTTCGCACCACCATGGTCCTGCTCCTTTCGTGCCGGTCGTGCCTCTCAGTTCTCACCGGTCCCATAGCCCGCATCGGTGGGGGCAAACATGAGGGCTTCCCCGGCGCCGTGGGGGCGGACCGCGGGCGCGCGGGCGGCGGGCCCGGGGCAGTCCCCGCGCGCGTCGCTGCTGGTCAGCGGGTTCCGGTTCTCCTGCGGTCGATGTTTACGCGTCGCTGCTGCTGGTAGTCGAGTGGGTGCGCTCGGCGTCTGAGTTGCAGACCCGGCCTGAGGAGGGAGCGGTTACATGCGTGTCCTCGGTGTCAACGCCGTCTTCCACGACCCGGCGGCGGCGATCGTCGTCGACGGCCGCACGGTCGCGGCGGCGGAGGAGGAACGGTTCTCGCGGCGCAAGCACGGCAAGGCCGCCGTCCCCTTCTCCACGTGGGAGCTGCCGGAGCAGGCGATGCGCTGGTGCCTGGAGCGCGCGGGGCTGCGCCCCGCCGACCTGGACGCGGTCACCTACTCCTACGACCCCTCGCTGGCCGACCCCGACGGGCCCGGACAGGACCTCGGGTGGGAACGCCTGCGCCTGTTCTACGTCGAGCGCGCCCCGCACTTCCTGGCCACCGCCCTGCCGGGCCTGGACCCGGCCAAGGTCACCTACGTCCCCCACCACGTCGCGCACGCCGCCTCCACCGGGCTCGCCGCCCCGCCGGAGGCCGGAGGCGGCGAGTGCGCGGTGTTCGTCGCCGACGGCCGCGGCGAGAGCACCTCGCACCTGGCGGGCGTCTACACCGGCGGGAAGCTGGACGTGCTGGCCCGACAACCGCTGCCCGAGTCCCTGGGACTGGTCTACGAGGAGCTCACCGAGCACGTGGGCTTCCACCGCTCCAGCGACGAGTACAAGGTGATGGCACTGGCCTCCTACGGCGAGCCCACCATGCTCGACGCGGTGCGCAAGTGCGTGCGCTACGAGGGCGACGGCCTGGTCCGCGCCTCCGGCCTGGACTGGAACTCCCTCACCGACCCGTGCGAACCGGGGCGTGAGCCCTCCAAGGAGCACGCGAACCTGGCCGCCAGCGTGCAGGCCGCCATGGAGGAGACCCTCCTGGCTGTCGTCGGCTGGCTGCACGAGCGGACCGGCCGCCCGCACCTGACGATGGCGGGCGGGGTCGCGCTCAACTGCGTCGCCAACAGCCGCATCGCCCGCGAGGGGCCCTTCGAGAGCGTGTGGGTGCAGCCCGCCTCCGGCGACGCGGGCACCGCGCTGGGCGGCGCCCTGCACGTGGCCTCGCTCGTGGAGGACGTGGCGCCCATGCCCGGGGCCGACCTGGGCCGCTCCTGGGACGGGGACGAGCTGCACGCGATCCTGCGCGAGGCCGACGTCGTCTTCGAGCGCCCCGACGACCTGGCCGACACCGTGGCCGAGGCCCTGGAGCGGGACGCGCTGGTGGCCTGGTTCCAGGGCGCGGCGGAGTACGGTCCCCGCGCGCTGGGGCACCGGTCCCTGCTCGCCAACCCGTCCAACCCCGACAACCTCGAACGGCTCAACCGGGTCAAGGGGCGCGAGCAGTTCCGCCCCGTCGCGCCGATGGTGGCCGAGCCCAGGGCGGCGGAGATCTTCTCGGGCGGGCCCCTGCCCAGCCCCTACATGCTCTTCGTCCACGAGGTGCACCCCGACTGGCGCGACCGCCTGCCCGCCGTGGTGCACGTGGACGGCACCGCCCGCGTCCAGACCGTGGCCGAGCGGGACGACCCGCTCACCGCCCGCCTGCTGGACCGCTTCGAACGGCGCAGCGGCCTGCCCGTCCTGGTCAACACCAGCCTCAACACCGCCGGACGGCCCATGGTCGACTCCCCGCGCGACGCCCTGGAGTGCTTCGGGTCCGCGCCCGTGGACCTCCTGGCCATCGGCCCGTTCGTCGTGCGCCGCCGCGCGGGCGAGGGGGCGCACCGGTGAGCGCTCCCCGCTACTCCGTGGTCGTTCCCACCGCGGGGCGCGACACCCTGCCCCGCGTTCTGCGACCGCTTCTGGACGCGCCGTCGCGGGAGGCGCCCGAGGAGGTCGTCGTCGTGGACGACCGGCCGCCCGACGACACCGCGCCGCTGCCCGGGACCGACCACGCCCGGGTGCGCGTCCTGCGCACCGGGGGAGGCGGCCCCGCCGCCGCCCGACAGGCCGGGTGGCACGCCTGCGCCGCCGAGTGGATCGCCTTCCTGGACGACGACGTGGCCCCGCCCGCGGACTGGCCGACGCGCCTGCGCGCAGACCTGGCCGACCTGCCCGCCGAGGTGGGCGCCAGCCAGGGCCGCATCACCGTGCCCCGCCCGCGCGGGCACCGGCCCACGGACGCCGAACGGGCCACCCTGGCACTGGAGGGCGCCCGCTGGATCACCGCGGACATGGCCTACCGCAGGAGCGCGCTGGAGGCGGTCGGCGGCTTCGACGCCCGCTTCCCGCGCGCCTACCGCGAGGACACCGACCTGGCCCTGCGGGTCGTGGACGCCGGGTTCGTCCTCGTGCCCGGAGAGCGCGAGTGCGTGCACCCGCTGCGCCGCGGCGGGCGCTGGGCGAGCCTGGCCGCCCAGCGCGGCAACGCCGACAACGCGCTGATGGACCGCCTGCACGGGCGCGGTTGGCGCAATCGGGTCGGCGAGGGCTCCGGCGGGCTGCGCGGGCACGTCCTCACCACGGCCGCCCTGCTGGGCGCCGCCGGAGCGGCCCTGACCGGCCGCCGCACCGCGGCCGCCGCGTGCGCCGCGCTGTGGACCGCGCGCACCGCCGCGTTCGCCCGGCGCCGGATCTCCGGCGGACCCGCCACCCGCGACGAGGTCACCGACATGCTGGTGACCAGCGCGCTCATCCCGCCCCTGGCCTGCTGGCAGCGGCTGCGCGGCGAGATCCGCCACGCCGGTGCGCGGCCCGCCCCGGGAGTGGCGGCCGTGCTGTTCGACAGGGACGGCACCCTGGTCGAGGACGTCCCCTACAACGGTGACCCCGACAAGGTGCGGCCCGCGCCCTCGGCCGAGCGGGCGCTCGCCCGGGCCCGCCGCGCAGGACTCGCCGTCGGGGTGGTCAGCAACCAGTCGGGCATCGCCCGCGGACTGATCACCCGCGACCAGGTGGACGCGGTCAACCGGCGCGTGGAGGAACTGCTGGGCCCCTTCGACGTGTGGCGCGTGTGCCCGCACGGCGAGGAGGACGGCTGCGGATGCCGCAAGCCCGCGCCCGGCATGGTCCGCTCCGCCGCGGCTGAGCTGGGTCTGCCGCCCTCCCGCTGCGCGCTGGTCGGTGACATCGGCGCCGACGTGGACGCCGCGCGGGCCGCGGGCGCGCGCGGGGTGCTCGTGCCCACCGCCGCCACCCTGGACGCCGAGTGCCGTTCCGCGCCCGAGACCGCGCCCGACCTGGAGGCCGCCGTCCTGCGCCTGCTCGGAGAGGACGCTTCGTGAGCGGCGGGACCGTGATCGTGGCGCGCATGGACAGCATGGGGGACGTCCTGCTGTCCGGACCGGCCGTGCGCGCCCTCGCCCACGGAGCCGACCGGGTCGTCTACCTCGCCGGACCCCGGGGCGCCGAGACCGCCGCGGCGCTGCCGGGCGTGGACGAGGTCCTGACCTGGTGCGCGCCCTGGATCGCCGCCGACCCGCCGCCGGTGGACGCCGCCGACGTCACCCGGCTCGTGCGGCGCCTGTCCGACCCCGGCGCGGACGCCGCCGTGATCCTGACCTCCTTCCACCAGTCGCCGCTGCCGATGGCCCTGCTCCTGCGCATGGCCGGGGTTCCCCGCGTCTCCGCCGTCAGCGAGGACTACCCGGGAAGCCTGCTCGACGTGCGCCACCACGTGGCTTACGGCGTCCCCGAGGCCGAACGCATGCTGTCGCTGGCCCGCGCCGCCGGGTACCCGCCGCCGCCCGGCGACGACGGACGCCTGGCCGTGCGCCGCCCGCTGCCCGACACCCGCGGGCTGACCGGGCCCGACGGATACGCGGTGGTCCACGTCGGCGCGGACGCCCCCTCCCGGGAGCTGCCGCCCGCGCTGGCCGCCAAGACCGTCGCCGCGCTGGCCGAACGCGGTCACCGGGTCCTGGTCACCGGCACCGCCGGGGAGGCCGAGGCCGCCCGCGAGGTCGCCGCGCACGGCGCCGCGGATCTGGCCGGGCGCACCACCGTCACCGAACTGGCCGACGTTCTCGACCGCGCCGCCGTCCTGGTCTCGGGCAACACCGGCCCCGCCCACCTGGCCGCCGCCGTCGGCACTCCCGTGGTCTCGCTCTTCTCCCCGGTCGTGCCGGCCTCCGCGTGGGCGCCCCACGGCACCGCGGTCCGCGTCCTGGGCGACCAGTCCGCGCCCTGCGCCGACACCCGGGCCCGGGTCTGCCCCGTACCCGGCCACCCCTGCCTGAACTCCGTCTCCTCCGACGACGTCCTGACCGCCGTCGACGAACTCCTGGGGGCACGATGACCGTCCACCATCCGACACCCGCCGCCCCGGCGCGCGCCCCCCTGGGCATGGCGCAGGGCCGCGCCAGGACGCCCGCGCGCGTGCTGCGGATCCTGCTCTGGCACGTCCACGGCTCGTGGACGACCGCGTTCGTCCACGGCGGGCACACCTGCCTGCTGCCGGTGACCCCGGACCGGGGGCCCGACGGGCGGGGCCGCGCCCGCACCTGGGACTGGCCCGCCAACGCCGAGGAACTGCCCCCCGGGGCGGTGCGCGACAGCGAGCCCGACCTGGTGGTCCTCCAGCGTCCGCACGAGATCGCCCTGGCCGAGGAGCTCCTGGGCCGCGTACCGGGCCGGGACGTGCCCGCCGTCTACGTCGAGCACAACACCCCGCGCCGGGACGTGCCGGTCACCCGGCACCCCGTCGCCGACCGCGACGACATCCCCGTCGTCCACGTCACCCACTTCAACGACCTGTTCTGGGACTGCGGGCGCGCGCCCACCCGCGTGGTCGAACACGGCGTGCCCGACCCCGGGTACCGCTACACCGGTGAGGTCCCGCGCACGGGCGTGGTGCTCAACGAGCCCCTGCGCCGCTGGCGCTTCACCGGCACCGATCTGCTGCCCGCGCTCGCCGAGCGCGTGCCCCTGGACCTGTTCGGCATGGGCGTGGCCGGGGTACCCGACCACCTCGGGCTGACGCCCCCGCGGCTGCGCGCCCACGAGGACCTGCCCCAGGGCGCCATGCACGACGAACTGGCCCGCCGCCGCGCCTACGCCCACCCGCTGCGGTGGACCTCGCTCGGCCTGTCCCTCATCGAGGCGATGATGCTGGGCCTTCCCGTGGCCGCCCTCGGCACGACCGAGGCATACGAGGCCGTACCGCCCGAGGCGGGCACCGTCTCGACCGACCCCCGAGTACTCGCGGAGGCGCTGCGCGCGTTCCATGGGGATCGCGACCTCGCCGTCCGCGCCGGCAAGGCCGCCCGCGCGGCGGCACTGCGCCGCTACGGGCTCACCAGGTTCCTCGACGACTGGGACCGGGTGCTACAGGAGGTGACGTCATGAGGATCGCCATGGTCTCCGAACACGCCAGCCCGCTGGCGGCGATCACCGGAGAGGACGCGGGCGGCCAGAACGTCCACGTCGCCGAGCTGGCCGCGGCGCTCGCCGCGCGCGGGCACGAGGTCGTCGTCCACACGCGCCGCACCGACGCGGAGCGGCCCGACACCGTCTCCCTGGGCCCGGGCGTGCGCGTGGAGCACGTGCGCGCCGGACCGGCGGCACCGATCAGCAAGGACGAGCTGCCCCAGTACATGCCCGAGTTCGCGCACCGGCTGCGGGCGGCCTGGCGCGTCCAGCGGCCCGACGTCGTCCACGCCCACTTCTGGATGAGCGGTTTCGCCTCCCTGCGGGCTGCCGGCGCCCTGGGC
This sequence comes from Nocardiopsis akebiae, assembly GCF_018316795.1. NCBI lineage: Bacteria > Bacillati > Actinomycetota > Actinomycetes > Streptosporangiales > Nocardiopsidaceae > Nocardiopsis > Nocardiopsis akebiae. Next base: position 4,187,668 of record NZ_CP074132.1, on the reverse strand, counting down.
CTGCCCGTGCTGCAGACCTTCCACGCCCTGGGCACAGTCAAGCGCCGCCACCAGGGCACGGACGACACCAGCCCCGCCGAGCGCGTCCCGACCGAACGCGCCGTGGCCGGTCAGTGCGACATGGTCGTGGCCACCTCCACCGAGGAGCGGCGCGAACTCGCCGAGTGGGGGATCCCGCCAGTGCGCGTGGCGGTGGTGCCCTGCGGCGTGGACACCTCCCGCTTCACCGCGAGGGGACCCGCAGCCGAGCGCGGCGACCGCCCGCGCCTGCTCAGCCTGGGCCGCCTGGTCAGGCGCAAGGGCGTGGACACGGTGATCCGCGCGCTGGCCCAGGTGCCCGGGGCCGAACTGGTCATCGCCGGGGGGACCGACCGCGAACGCCTGTGGACCCAGCCCGAGGCGGTGCGGCTGCGGATGGCCGCCGAGCGCGCGGGCGTGGAGGAGCGGGTCCGCTTCCTGGGCTGCGTGGACCGCGCCGAGGTGCCCGCCCTGCTCAGGTCGGCCGACGTGGCCGTCAACGTGCCCTGGTACGAGCCGTTCGGAATCTCCACCGTCGAGGCGATGGCCTGCGGTGTCCCCGTTGTCGCCTCCCGCGTGGGCGGCCACGTCGACACCGTCGTGCACGGGGAGACCGGGCTCCTCGTCCCGGCCAGGTCGCCCGAGCGGCTGGGCCGCGCCGTGCGCTGGCTGCTCTCGGACGAGGCGACCAGGACCTCCTTCGCCGAGGCCGCGGCAGAGCGGGCGCGCGACCACTACTCGTGGGCGGAGGTGGCCCGGCGTACCGAGGAGTGCTACCTGCACGTGACCACGACCGCGACCGGCACGGCCGTCCCCGCGCCCCGCTCGGGGCTCAGCGCGCCGGTCGCCACCACCACCGGGGGAGGCGAGGAGTGATGCACACCCACCTGAGACAGCTCAGCTCCGCGCTGGAGGGCACGGACGCGGCACTCGTCGAGGAGTGGGGACGCCGCGCCGCGCGCGCCCTGAGCGGGGGGCAGCGCCTGTTCGCCTGCGGCAACGGCGGCAGCGCGGCCGAGGCCCAGCACCTGACCGCCGAACTGACCGGACGCTTCGAGGACGAGCGCGAGCCCCTCTCGGCCATCGCGCTGCACGCGGAGACCTCCAGCGTCACCGCCATCGCCAACGACTACGGCTACCAGCAGGTCTTCGCGCGCCAACTGCGCGCGCACGCCCGCCCGGGCGACCTGCTGGTGTGCATGTCCACCAGCGGCAACAGCGAGAACGTCGTCGCCGCGGCCAAGGCCGCTCGGGAACTCGGCGTCACCTGCTGGTCCCTGACCGGCCCCGGTCCCAGCGCCCTGGAGTCGCTCAGCGAGGAGACCGTCCCGGTCCCCGCGCCCAGCACCTCCACCGTGCAGGAGGTCCACCTGGCGCTGGTCCACGTGTTCTGCGCCGCGGTGGACGCCGAGGTCGCCGCCCGCGCGCACGGGGTCTTCGTCCCCGAGGGGAGGGCGGCCACATGAGCCGGGGAACCGTGGTGGTGGTCGGCGACGCCCTGCTCGACGTGGACCTGCGCGGCGTGTCCCGGCGCGACTGCCCCGACGCGCCCGCGCCCGTACTGGAGGAGCCCGAGTCCCGGTACCGGCCCGGAGGCGCGGCCCTGGCCGCCCGCCGCGCCCGGCGGGACGGCCACGACGTGGTCCTGGTGACCGCCGTGGGCCGCGACGCGGCCGCCGGCGACCTGGCCGCGCTCGTGGGCGGGGGCGTCCGGCTGGTGGGGCTGCCCCTGATGGAGCACACGCCCACCAAGACCCGGGTCCAGGCCAACGGCCGCACCGTGGCCCGCCTGGACCGGGGGTGCGAGGGCGTGGAACTCGACGCCCGCGCCGAGGACGTCGCCGAGGCCCTGGCCGGGGCGGCGGCCGTGCTCGTGGCCGACTACGGGCACGGGCTCACCCGCCAGCGCGCCGTGCGCCGGGCCCTGACCGCATGCGCGCGGCGCGGGGTCCCGCTCGTGTGGGACCCGCACCCGCGCGGCGCCGACCCCGTGCCCGGAACCCGCCTGGCCACGCCCAACGCCGCCGAGGCCGGGGTCGCCGGGGCCGCCGACGGGCGGGCCCTGCGCCGGGCCGGTGAGCTGGCCGGGGCGTGGGACGTGCACTCGGTGGCCGTCACCCTCGGCGCGCGCGGCGCCGCCTGGTCGGGAACCGGGGACGAGTGCGCCCTGCTGCCGGGCACGCCCGTCGACTCGCCGACCGACACCTGCGGCGCCGGGGACGCCTTCGCCGCCGCGTGCGCCACGGCGCTCGCCGACGGCGATGACGTACGCGACGCCGTCCGGCGCGGGGTCGCCTCCGCCTCGGCCTTCGTCGCCGGGGGCGGGGCCTCGGCCTACGCCGCCCCGCGCCCCGCCGCCGGGCGGGCGCGCGACGCCGCTGTGCCCGGCCCCCGCGCGGGGAGGGCCGCCGGGCGGAGCGGATCGTGGCGACCGGGGGCTGCTTCGACGTCCTGCACGCGGGCCACGTCGACCTGCTGCGCCGCGCCCGCGCCCTGGGCGACCGCCTCGTGGTCCTGCTCAACAGCGACGCCTCCGTGCGCGCTCTCAAGGGCAGCGGCCGTCCGGTGGTCGCCGAACAGGACCGCGCCCGCGTGCTGGGCGCGCTCGACTGCGTGGACGAGGTGGTCGTATTCGACGAGCACACACCCGTGCGCGCCCTGGAGCAGTTGCGGCCCGACGTGTGGGTCAAGGGCGGCGACTACGAGGTGGACGACCTGCCCGAGACGCCCGTCGTGCGCCGGGCCGGGGGAGAGGTGGTCACCGTGCCCCTCGTACCCGGCCACTCCACGACCGGGCTGATCTCCCGCATCCGCGGCCGGGGCCGCGACGGCGTACCCGCCCGCTGAGGCGCTGAGACCGGACGCCCCCGCCCCGGCGCCCGGGAACCGGACACGAACGACCGACGACCACGAACACGGAGAACGAGGGAGACAGATGCGTCCACTCGGAAACACGCTGATCACCGGAGGGTCCTCGGGCCTGGGAGCGGCCACCGCGCGGGCCGTCGCCGACGGGGGCGGCCACCCGATCATCCTGGACCGGCAGCACCCCGGCAACGACCTGTCCTTCCACCAAGTGGACCTGGCCGACCGCGAGGCGGTCGAGCGCGTCGTACAGCAGGTCAGCGTCCAGCACGGCCGCATCGACGCCCTGGTCAACGCGGGCGGGACCGACGCCTGCGGCACGCTCGCCGACGTGGCCGCCGAGGACTGGGAGCGGGTCGTCCGGGTCAACCTCCTCGGCACCGCCGCCGTGACCCGCGCCGCCCTGCCGCACCTGCGCGCCTCCCGGGGCGCGGTGGTCAACTGCGCCTCCACGCTCGGTCTGCGCGCGCTCAGCGACGCCACGGCCTACTGCGCCTCCAAGTTCGGGGTCGTGGGCTTCACCCGTGCGCTGGCCGCCGAACTCGCCGGACAGGTCGGGGTGACGCTCTTGGTCCCGGGGGGCATGAGCACCTCCTTCTTCGACGACCGCCCCGACCAGTACAAGCCGGGCCCGGACGCCAAGCTCAACGCGCCCGAGGACGTGGCCCGCGCGGTGGTGTTCGCGCTGAGCCAGCCCCCCGGCTGCGAGGTGCGCGAGATGGTGATCTGCCCCTCGCAGGAGACGTCCTGGCCCTGACCGGTGTCTTTCGGGGGCCTCCGCTTCGCTTCGGCCCGCGTCCGGGCGCCGAAGTACGGGAGCCTTCGGTGTCTCCGGTGAGACGGCTCGTTTCTCGCAGTCTCACCTCCGGCACCTCCAGAACCCGGTGGGCGCCCGAACCACCCCCTCACGCCAAGACTCCGTTCACAAGACAGGCCCCAGGGGCCACAGAACAGCACCCAGGTAAGCGGTGAGACCATCCGAGGAGGTGGGCGACGATGCGCGAGCACGCGTCGAGAGGAAGGGCCCTGGTCACCGGTGGCGCCGGGTTTCTCGGCTCCCATCTGTGCGAACGGCTGCTGGAGAGGGGCGCACGCGTGGTGTGCCTGGACAACTTCGCCACAGGCCGGGCGCAGAACGTGGCGCACCTGGCCGGGCACCCCCGGTTCGAGCTGATGGAGGCCGACCTCACCGAACCTTTCACTCTGGAGGAACCCGTGGACACGGTGTTCCACCTGGCCTCGGCCGCCTCGCCGCCGGACTACCTGCGCCTGCCGGTGGAGACGCTGGAGGTGGGCAGCCTGGGCACCCGCAACGCGCTGGAGTGCGCCGAGCGCCACGGCGCCCGCCTGGTCCTGGCCTCCACCAGCGAGGTGTACGGCGACCCGCTGGAGTACCCGCAGCGCGAGACCTACTGGGGCAACGTCAACCCGGTCGGCCCGCGCAGCGTCTACGACGAGGCCAAGCGCTACGCCGAGTCGCTGACCATGGCCCACCACCGCGCCCGCGGGGCCGACGTGGGCATCGCCCGCATCTTCAACTGCTACGGGCCGCGCATGCGCGCCGACGACGGCCGCATGGTGCCCACCTTCGTCAACCAGGCGCTGGAGGGCAGGCCCCTGACGGTGGCGGGCGACGGCCACCAGACGCGGTCGCTGTGCTACGTGGACGACACCGTGCGGGGCCTGATCGCCCTGGCCGACAGCGAGACGACGGGGCCGGTCAACATCGGCAGCGACGAGGAGCTGTCCGTGCTGAACCTGGCCCGCGTCGTCATCGGCGTCACCGGGACGGGCTCGGAGATCACCTTCGTCGAACGCCCCGAGGACGATCCGCACTTCCGGCGCCCCGACATCCGCCTGGCCGAGCAGGCCCTGGGCTGGCGGCCGCGCGTCCGCCTGGACGAGGGGCTGCGCCGCACCGTCGCCTACTTCGTGGACCAGCGCGACCGCTACGAGGACCTGCCCGAGGGGACCGCGCCCGCCAACTGAGGGCCGGACCGGAGACGGTGCCGGTGCGGCGCGGGAGGTCCTGACCCGCGGCGGCCCCGTACCCGTGGCGGGTCCGGAGCACCGGACCCCGCCGTGAGCGCGAGGCCGCGGTGAGGGGCGGGTCGGGGCACGAGAGGGGAGAGAGGACCAGCGTGGGGAATCCGGAGCGCTCACGGGTCACCGTGGTGGTGGCCACCCGCGACCGGCGCGAAGAACTGCTGCGCACGCTGGGGCACCTGGAACGGCTGGAGCCCCGACCGCCCGTGGTGGTCGTGGACAACGCCTCCACCGACGGCACCGCCGAGGCCGTGTGCGAGGGGTTCCCCGGCGTCGAACTCGTCCGCCAGGACCGCAACACCGGCTGCGTGGCCCGCAACACCGGGGTGGCGCGCGCCCGGACGCCCTACGTCGCCTTCTGCGACGACGACTCCTGGTGGGCGCCGGGGTCGCTGGAGGCGGCGGCCGACGCCCTGGACGCCCACCCGCGCCTGGGGCTGGTCGCCGCGTCGGTGTTCGTCGGCGAGGAGGGGCGGCCGGACCCGCTCAACGGGGCGCTGGCCCACAGCCCGCTGCCGGACGGCGACGGCCTGCCCGGCCCGCGCGTCCTCGGCTTCCTGGCCTGCGCCGCCGTGGTGCGGCGCGAGGCCTTCACGGAGGCGGGCGGTTTCAGCCACTTGCTGTTCTTCGCCGGGGAGGAGGCCCTCCTGGCCCAGGACCTGGCGGCCTCGGGCTGGGATCTGTGCCACCTGGAGCACGTGCGCGTGCACCACCACCCGTCCTCGGTGCGCCCGCCGGGCCTGTGGCGGCGCACGCTGGAGGAGCGCAACGCCCTGCTGACGGTCTGGCTGCGCCGCCGCCCCGGCCTGGCCCTGGCGCGCACGGTCCGGCTGGCCGGGCGCTCGCTGCGCGACCCCGTCTCGCGCGGCGCCCTGACCGGGGCGCTGCGGGTCCTGCCCGCGGCGCTGGCCCGGCGCCGCCCGGTACCCGCGCACGTGGAACGGGACCTGGCCCTGCTGGAGGAGGCATGAACCGGAGCGCGCGCGTTGGCGTCGTGGTCATCACCCGCGACCGCCGGGAGGAGCTGCTGCGCACCCTGGACCGGCTGGCGGACCTGCCCGGACCGCCGCCGACCGTCGTCGTGGACAACGCCTCCGGCGACGGCACGGCCGCGGCCGTCGCCGAACGCCACGGGTGGGTGCGGCTCGTCCGGGCGGGGGCGAACCTGGGCTCGGTGGGCCGCAACGTCGGGGTCGAGGCCCTGGAAACGCCCTACGTCGCCTTCTGCGACGACGACACCTGGTGGGAGCCGGGCTCCCTTGAGCGGGCCGCCGACCTGCTGGACGCCCACCCCGGGCTGGGTTCGGTGACGGCGCGGCTGATCGTGGAGCCCGCGGGCGGGGAGGACCCCATCACCCCGGAGCTGCGCCACTCGCCGGTGCCCGGGCCGGACTGGCTGCCCGGCCCCGCCCTGCTCGGTGTGCTCGCCGGGGTCACCGTGTTCCGGGTCCGCGCCTTCTGGCAGACGGGGGGCTTCTCCCGGCGCCTGTGGATGGGCGGGGAGGAGGAGCTGCTGGCGCTGGACCTGGCCGCCGCCGGGTGGTGGATGTGCTGGGACGAGGACACGGTCGCCCACCACGCCGCCTCGCCGGTGCGCGACCCCACCCGGCGGCGGCGCCTGGGCATCCGCAACACCCTGTGGACCGCGTGGCTGCGGCGCCCGGTGGACGGGGCGTGGCGGCACACGTGGTCGGTGCTGCGGTCGGTGCCGCGCGACCTGCCGAGCGCGATGGCCGTCGCCGAGGCGCTCGGGGGGCTGCCCTGGGTGCTGAGGGAGCGCGCGCCGGTCCCGCCGCGGGTGGAGCGCGGGCTACGCGCCCTGGAGGCGCCCCGCAGGGAGTCCCGGGCGCGGCGCTACGTGGGCTGAGGCACCCGGGACGTGAGCCGTCCGGGGACGCCCGGGGCGGCTCCGGGGCGCGGGTGAGGGCCTGCCCGCGGTCCCGGGTGGGACGTCCCGGGGCGGGCCGCCCTCCCCTGCGCGGCGTGGAGGTGGCCGGTATCCGGGGACAAAAGCTGGAATTCCAGGTAAGCGACGGATGGCCATCGGGTGAATACTCGGTGTAGTGACGCGGGTATGTACACGAACGCGTCACCTGTCCGTTCGATCCCTGGGTCTGCCCCTCTCAGGGCGAGGAGTCCCCCCGTGCAAGCGCAACGGAACCCTGCCCCCGTTCCCCCGCTTCCTCCGAACACCCGACCGGCGCCGCGCGGGCGGCGCGTATGACCCACCGACCCCTCCGCGCGTCGGGCCGGGCACACTCCGGCACGGACGCGCGCAGGGCGTTGGCCGCCCTGTGCGTCACCGTCACCGCCAGCCAGGGAGTGCTGTTCTACGCCTTTCCCGTGCTGGCACCCGCCATCGCCGAGGACACCGGCTGGTCCCTGCCCGCCGTCATCGCCCTGTTCTCCGGCTCCCAGGTCGTGGCCGGACTGGGCGGGCCCCTGGTGGCCCGCTGGCTGCGCGTGCGCGGCCCCCGCCCGGTCATGACCGCGGCGGCCCTGCTGGGCGCGGTCGCCGTCGCCGGACTCGCGCTGGCCCCGAGCCTGTGGTTCTTCGGCGCGGCCTGGCAGGTCGCCGGAGTCGCCGTGGCCGGGCTCTCCTATCCGCCCGCCTTCGCCGCCCTGACCCGCTGGTACGGGCCGGGCAGGGTCCGGGCGCTCACCGCGCTCACCCTGGTCGGCGGACTGGCCAGCACCGTCTTCGCCCCGCTGACCGCCGCCCTGGAGGCGCAGGTCGGCTGGCGCGGAGCCTACCTCGTCCTCGCCCTGGTCCTGGCCCTGGTGGTGCTGCCGCTGCACGTCCTGGCCCTGACCCCGCCCTGGGCTCCCGGCGGCACCGCCGACCGGGCCGGGAGCCGCAGGGCGGTGCGCGGAGTGGTCCGCAGCGGCGCGTTCTGGGCGCTGACCACGGCGCTCGCGCTGGGCACCCTCACCGTGTACGCGGTCGTGGTCGGCATCGTCCCGCTCATGGAGGGGCGCGGGTTCGGCACCGCCGAGGCCGCCTGGACGCTCAGCGTCGTGGGCGTGGGCCAGGTGCTGGGCCGCCTCGTCTACGCACCGCTGGCGCGGCGCAGCGGGGCGGTGCACCGGATCGCCGCGGTGCTCCTGGCCTGCGCCGGGGCGACCGGACTGATCGCCCTGGTCAGCGGGCCGCTGGCCCTGGTCATGACCGCGGCGGCGCTGGTCGGCGCCGCGCGGGGCGTGCTCACCCTGCTCCAGGCCACGGCCGTGGCCGACCGCTGGGGGGAGGAGCACTACACCACGCTCAACGGCATCATGCACACCCCGCTCATGCTCACCATGGCCCTGGCACCGGGGGCGTGCGCGCTGCTGGCCGGGCCCCTGGGCGGCTACCCGGCGGTGTTCCTGCTGCTGGCGGCCCTGTCGGTGTTCGGCGCGCTGGTCGCGCTGGCCAGCGGACCGGCCCGCCGTTAGCGCTGTGACCGGCGGGGTCCTCCGGGGCGCGTCCGCCGGTCAGGCCCCGGGTCCCGACGCGGCCCGCAGCAGCCGCAGCTGCCCGAGCTCGGCCACGTTCTTCATCAGCTCGCCGTTGACCCAGGCGGCCGTGTGCTCGACCGCCAGCCCCGAGTCCGGCGGCCAGGGGAACGCGGCGGGGGCGTCCAGGTCCGGGCCGGTGAGCCCCTCCAGCACCTCCAGCCACTGCGTCCGCAACCCTCGCAGCCAGTCGGCCGCCTCCTCCGGGCCCGGCCAGCGGACCTCCTCGCGCTCGCGCGGAACGCGCCCCCGCAGTCGGTCGAGGGCGGTGGACCACCACCAGCCGATGTGCCAGGTGACCCAGGCCGCGGTGGGGACGGGCACGGGATCGGGTTCGGTGTCCGCCCAGTCGGGCACCCACCGGCCCTCGCCGTCCCGGCGCACCGTCCAGCACAGGGGGCCGGGCTCCCAGAGGAGGTCACCGGGTTCCAAACGTTCCAGGTGGTACTCGAACAGGGACCAGGTGAAGTCGAACTGCCAGCGCAGCAGGGCGCGACGGGGGTCGGACATGGGGCCAGCCTGGCACAGGACCCCGCCCGCGCCGAAGCGGTTTTCCCGCGCGGGACGTGCGCGGGCTGGAACGCGCGGCCCGTTGGCCCCCGCGGCCGGGTTTTCCCGCGTCCGCGTCCGCGTCCGCGCGGACGCGGATCGGCCCCGGCGGGATCCGCCACTACGGGCACGGCCAGCTGCTGCGTCTCCAGCGCATCCTGGTGATGCGCGAGCTGGGCATGGGGCTGTCCGAAATCGCCCGTGTGCTGGACGAGCCCGGGGACCGGGCCGGGGCGCACGCGCTCCGGCCCCCCGGCACCGCCCCTCAGAGGACGTCGGGCGAGACGTCCAGTACCGTCCGGTCGCGCGAGGCCACCAGGTCGAACTGCGGCCCTGTGCGCGGCAGTTCGTGACGGAAGAAGTACGCCGCCGCGGCGCGCTTGCCCTCGTAGAATCCTCCCTCGCGCCCGTGCGCGGCCACCAGCTGCTCCAGCCACATCCAGGCGACCACCACGTGCCCCACCGCCTCCAGGTAGGGAGTGGCGTTGGCCAGCGCCACCGCCGGGTCGCCCTCGGCCCAGGCCGCGGCGGCCGTCCCCGCGGTCCGGTCCAGGGCATTCGACAGCAGCTCCGCGTACTCGGCCTCGCGTCCGCCCAGCTCCCGGGCACGGTCCGCCGTGGCACGCGCGGTCTCCACCAGCAGCGACAGCCGGGAGCCGCCGTCGAGCACGGCCTTGCGGCCCAGCAGGTCCAGGGCCTGGATGCCGTGGGTCCCCTCGTGGATCGGGTTGAGCCGGTTGTCCCGGTAGTGCTGCTCCACGTCGTACTCGCGCGTGTACCCGTACCCGCCGTGCACCTGGATGGCCAGGCTGTTGGCCTCCACGCACCACTGGGAGGGCCAGCTCTTGGCGATCGGCGTGAGCACGTCCAGCAGCAGGTGGGCCCGGTCGCGCGCCTTCTCGTCCCCGGCGCTGGCGGTCTCGTCCACCAGCCGGGCGCAGTACAGCACCAGGGCGAGCGCGCCCTCGACGTAGCTCTTCTGGGCGAGCAGCATCCGGCGCACGTCGGTGTGCTCGACGATGGGGACCTGCGGCCGCTCGGGGTCCTTGTCGCCCAGCGGGCGGCCCTGGAGGCGCTCGCGGGCGTAGGCCAGCGACTTGAGGTAGCCGGTGTAGCCGACGGCGGCGGCGCCCGCGCCCACCCCGATCCGGGCTCCGTTCATCATGTGGAACATGTACTTCAGCCCCTGGTGGGGCTCGCCGACCAGGTAGCCCACCGCGCCCGGCCGCCCGCCGGGGGCGTGGCGTCCCTCGCCGAAGTTGAGCAGCGCGTTGACGGTGCCCCGGTAGCCCATCTTGTGGTTGAGCCCGGCGGGCACGACGTCGTTGCGCTCGCCGACCGACCCGTCGGCCTCCAGCAGGTACTTGGGCACGACGAACAGTGAGATGCCCCGGACCCCGGGCGGGCCGCCGGGGATCCTGGCCAGCACCAGGTGCACGATGTTCTCGGTCAGTTCGTGGTCGCCCGCGGAGATCCACATCTTGTTGCCGAACAGCCGGTAGCCGCCTTGCCCGTCCTCCTCGGCGCGGGTGGTGATGTCGGCCAGCGAGCTGCCCGCCTGCGGCTCGGACAGGCACATGGTCCCGGTGAAGCGCCCCTCCACCATGGGGCGCACCCAGGTGTCGACCTGCTCGGGGCTGCCGTGCGCCAGGAGCAGGCGCGCGTTGCCCGAGGTGAGGAAGGGGTAGGCCGAGGTGCCCAGGTTGGCGGCCTGGAAGTAGGCGCCGCACGCGCTGGAGACCACGTGCGGGATCTGGGCGCCGCCCACGGAGGCGGGCATCCCGGCGGCGCTCAGCCCGGTCCCGGCGTAGACCTCCAGGGCCTTCCTCACTTCGGGGATGACGTGGACGCGCTCGCCGTCGAATCGGGGCTCGTGGGCGTCGTTGGCCTTGTTGTGCGGCGCGAAGTGGTCGGTGGCCACGCGTTCGGCCAGCTCCAGCGCCGCGTCGAGGGTCTCGCGGGAGTGGTCGGCGTAGTGCGGCCGGCTGGTGAGCGCCTCGGTGTCGAGCCACTCGTAGAGCAGGAAGTGCAGGTCGCGCGTGGACAGCAGGGCGGACGCCACGGGTCGCCTCCTCGAATCGTTGACCGACTGGTCGGTATGTTACCCCGTCAGCAGGACTCCGGGGCGACCGGGGCCGCGACGCCTCCAGGGCCCTAAGCTTGCTGCCACCGACCCGAGAAGGAGCGCTGACCCGCATGTCCGCTGTGTCCGACCCCTCCCGTGCCGTCCTGCTGCTCAACGGCCCCAACCTCAACCTGCTGGGCACCCGCGACCCGGGGCAGTACGGCACCACCACCCTGGCGGAGGTCGAACGCCGCGTGGTCTCCCTCGGCGAGGAGCTGGGCGTGCGGGTGGTGTGCGCGCAGAGCAACAGCGAGGGCGTGATGGTGGACCGGATCCACGCCGCGCGCGACTGGGCGGGGGTGGTGCTCAACCCCGGCGCCTACGCGCACTACGGCATCGCGCTGCGCGACGCGATCGACGCGGTCGAGGCGCCGGTGGTGGAGGTGCACGTCTCCAACGTCTACGCGCGCGAGGAGTTCCGGCACACCTCGGTGACCGCGCCGGTGGCAGCGGGCTACGTCGCCGGGTGCGGGGTCTTCGGCTACGAACTGGCCCTGCGCGCGGTGCTGCGGCGCGACGCCGAGCGCCGGGAGGCGGGCGGCACGGGCGCTCAGCGGTAGGTCATCAGCGCGGGGCCGCCCTGCTCCAGGTGGGCGTGGTCGTTGAAGGACAGCAGCCGGGTGCCGCCCCGGCCGTGCAGCAGCTTGCTCACCGAACCGTTGACCACCACGCGGTTCAGGGCCAGGAACCCGGCGGGCGCCGTGCCCAGCAGGGTCGAGCACACCGTCGCGATCACCCCGGCGGAGGTGAAGACCAGCGCGGTCTCCCCCCTGCCCAGCCCGGCGACCAGGTCGTCCAGCGCCTGCCGGACCCCGCTCCGGAAACCCTCCCAGGTGCCCGGACCGCTGCCCCCGGCCTCGATCCACGAGGTCAGGGAGGCGTCGAGCCGATCCTGGAGCGAGCCGGTCGCGACCGGGTGGGCGCCCAGCAGGCCGAGGTGGTCGTACTCGTTCCACCGCTCGTCGCCGACCGGCTCCAGGGCCAGGCCCGCCTCGGCCAGGGCCGCGGCCGCCGTCTGGCGCTGGCGGCGCAGCTCACCGGTGACCACGCGGCCGACCCGGGGGCCGCGCCGCCGGAGTTCGGCGCCCAGCAGCCGCGCCTGCTCGTAGCCGGTCGGGCTCAACTCGTCGTAGTCCTCCGCGTCGGGGGAGGCCTTCCCGTGGCGGATCAGGTAGATAGCTGGCATCGCACCAGGGTACGAGCGGCCCCGCGGACGCCTCCGCGCCGGGGACGCGATCGGAGGACGGGGACGAAGGCGCCGACGGGGTCGGGGCGGGGGGGCGGAGGCGTCCGCCCTTCGCGAACGCCCGCCCACACGGCGTTCACGCTTGCGCCGGGCTTTCCGCGAGCAGGAGGATAACGGTGCCGGACGCGCTTTCCGTGAGAGGGCACGCCATGGCGGACACACCCCCCATCGACACCACCGTGGCGCACTCCGCCCGGGTGTGGAACTACTGGCTGGGAGGCGCGAACAACTACCCGGCCGACCGCGAGGTCGGCGACCACGTGCTCCAGGCCTATCCGGAGATGGTCGCCGCGGCCCGCGCCGACCGGGAGTTCCTCATCCGCGCGGTCACCCACCTGGCCCGCGAGGAGGGCGTCCGCCAGTTCCTGGACGTGGGCACCGGGCTGCCCACGCACAACAACACCCACGAGGTCGCCCGGGCCGCGGCTTCCGACGCCCGCGTGGTCTACGTGGACAACGACCCGCTCGTGCTCACGCACGCCCGCGCCCTGCCGGCGAAGGCGGACACGGGGGACGTCCACTACGTCGACGCCGACCTGCACGAGCCCGAGAAGGTCCTGAAGACGGCCGCCGCGCACCTGGACTTCGGCAGCCCGATCGCGCTCACCGTCCTGGGCGCCATGGGCACACCCCCGACAACGCCCGGGCCTACGCCACCGTGCGCGCCTACGCGGACGCGCTGCCCCCGGGCAGCTTCCTGGCCCTGTGCGACGGGACCGACGCCAGCGAACCGATGATCGAGGCGTCCCGGCGCTGGAACGGGACCGCGTCCCTGCCCTACCACCTGCGCAGCCCCGAGGAGATCGCGGGCTTCTTCGACGGGCTCGACCTGCTGGAGCCCGGCGTGGTCTCGGCGCCCTTCTGGCGGCCCGACGCCGCGGAGGCGGGCGGGATCGTCGCGGCCGACCAGTACTGCGGCGTCGCCCGCAAGGCCTGACGGCCCCGCCGGGCCCCGGGGAGCGCGTCCCGGGACAGAACGGCCGAACGGGCCCCGGGAGGACGACCGCACCGGTCACGGGGTCATACGGCCCCGGAGTCCGGCTCGAAGCGCACCACCACCGACTTCGACGTCGGCGTGTTGCTCACCTCGGCCGTGGAGTCCAGCGGCACCAGCACGTTCGTCTCCGGGAAGTAGGAGGCCGCGCACCCGCGCGCGGTCGGGTAGTGCACCACCCGGAAGTGCGCCGCGCGCCGCTCCCTGCCGTCGCGCCACTCGCTCACCAGGTCGGTGTAGGCGCCGTCGGCCAGTCCCAGCTCCCGGGCGTCCTCGGGGTTGACCAGCACCACCCGGCGGCCGTCCTTGACGCCCCGGTACCGGTCGTCCAGCCCGTAGACCGTGGTGTTGTACTGGTCGTGCGAGCGCAGCGTCTGCAACAGCAGCCGACCCTCGGGCACCTGCGGCGCGTACGTCCCGTTCACCGTGAAGTTGGCCAGCCCGGTCGCGGTCGGGAAGCGCCGGTCGTCGCGCGGCGCGTGCGGCAGGGTGAACCCGCCGGGCCTGCGCGCGCGGGCGTTGAAGTCCTCGAACCCCGGCACCACCGCGGCCACGTGCTCGCGCACCCGGTCGTAGTCGGTCAGCTCCGACCACGCCACCGGGAAGTCGCCGAGCACCCGTCCGGCCAGGTCGCAGACGATGTCCACCTCCGAGCGCATGCCCGGCGACAGCGGGGCCAGCACGCCGTGGGAGGCGTGCACCTTGCCCATGGAGTCCTCGACCGTCACCCAGCGCGGCTCGCCGTCGCGCAGGTCGCGGTCGGTGCGCCCCAGGGCGGGCAGGATCAGCGCCCGCGTCCCCGTCACCACGTGCGAGCGGTTCAACTTGGTGGACACGTGCACCGTCAGCCCCACCCGGCGCATGGCGTCCTCGGTCACCAGCGTGTCCGGGGTGGCCGCGACGAAGTTGCCGCCCATGGCGAAGAACACCCGCACGTCACCGCGTGCCATGGCGCGGATGGCGTTGACGGTGTCGTACCCGTGCTCGCGCGGCGGCGTGAAGCCGAACTCTGCGCCCAGGGCGTCCAGGAACTCCTCGGCCGGGCGCTCGAAGATCCCCATCGTGCGGTCGCCCTGCACGTTGGAGTGGCCGCGCACCGGGCACACGCCCGCGCCGGGGCGGCCCACGTTGCCGCGCAGCAGCAGGAAGTTGACCACCTCGCGGATGGTGGGCACCGAGTGCCGGTGCTGGGTCAGCCCCATCGCCCAGCACACCACGATCCGCTCCGAGGAGGTGACCATCGCGGCGATCCGCTCGATCAGCTCCCGCTCCAGGCCGGTGTCGCGCTCGGTGCGCGCCCAGAACTCCTCGTCCGGCTCGGCCAGCAGCGCCTTGGCGAACTGCTCGAAACCGTGGGTGTGGGCGGACACGAACTCCCGGTCCAGGACCGGCTCACCGCGCTCGTCGGCCTCCAGCAGCAGGCGGTTGAGGGCGGAGAACAGGGCGAGGTCGCCGCCCAGCCGCACCTGCGCGAACAGGTCGGTCAGCTCGGTGCCGCGCCCCAGCAGGCCGCCCGGGCGCTGTGGGTTGCGGAACTCGCGCATCCCCGCTTCGGGCAGCGGGTTGACGGTGACGATCCGCGTCCCGGACTTCTTGGCCCGCTCCAGGGCGCTGAGCATGCGGGGGTGGTTGGTGCCGGGGTTCTGTCCGGCCACGATGATGAGGTCGGCCTCGCGCAGGTCCTCCAGGGACACGCTGCCCTTGCCCACGCCCAGGGTCTCGGTCAGGGCCGAACCGGACGACTCGTGGCACATGTTGGAGCAGTCGGGCATGTTGTTCGTCCCGAGGGCGCGGGCGAACAGCTGGTAGCAGAACGCCGCCTCGTTGCTGGTGCGCCCGGAGGTGTAGAACACCGCCTGGTCCGGGGAGTCCAGCGCACGCAGGTCCTCGGCGACCAGGTCCAGCGCCCGCTCCCAACTGACCGGCTCGTAGTGGGTGGCGCCCTCGGCCAGGTACAGCGGCTCGGCGAGGCGGCCCTGCTGGCCCAGCCAGTACCCGGACCGCCCGGCCAGCTCGGAGACCGGGTGTTCGGCGAAGAACTCCCCGGTCAGCGCCGTGGCCGTGGCCTCCTCCGCGACGGCCTTGGCGCCGTTCTCGCAGAACTCGGCCCGGTGCCTCTTGTCACCCTCGGGCCAGGCGCAGCCGGGGCAGTCGAAGCCGCGCTTCTGGTTGATCGCGAGCATGGTGGGCAGCCCGCGTCGCACACCGGTGTGCTCGTTGAGGTGGCGGAGGCTGTTGAGCACGGCCGGGAGTCCGGCGGCGCTGCTCTTGGGCGGGCTGATCCGGGGGGAGTCCTGGGCGGGGTCTGCGTTGTCCGAGTGCTGGTGTCTCACACTGCGCATTCTGGCACCGACCGTCCGATGGTGGGACGTCCGGGGGAGCGTCACCGGTCCGGACGGGGCGCCGGGCGGGCCGGGGCCGCCCCCGCGGGGCGCCGCGCACCGGGCCGCCGGGACGCTCAGCGCGGGAGCGCCAGGTCGTTCTCCTCCTTGACCGCGTGCAGGTGCGTCCACGACTCCACCGCGCGGATCCCGGGCAGCCCGCGCAGCCTCTCCAGAACGGCGAACACCTCCTCCTGCGAGGCGGCCCGCACGGTGCCGATCGCGTTGCACCAGCCCAGGCCCGTCGCCGGGCAGTCGACCTCCTCCAGCGCGACCACCTCGCGGGCGACGGGCTCGGCCGCCCCGTCCGCGGTGAGCGCGAACCCGACCGTGTGCACCGTGCTGAGCGGACTGAGCCGTACCAGGGCGCCGACGTGCACGACACCCGAGTCGACCAGGCGCAGCACGCGGGCGCGCGCCGCTCCGGGGGACAGGCCGCTCGCCTCGGAGAGCTCTACGTAGGAGGCGCGTCCGTCGGCGCGCAGGCGCTCCAGCAGCGCGTGGTCGGAGGCGTCCAGCCCGAGGCCGCCCGCGAGGCCGGGGCCCTTTCTGGGTCATCCAGGAACAGGGGGCGACCGTGATCGCGCAGTACGCGGCGGAGAGCACGGACCTGACCGCGTTCGGCTTCGCCGTCCCCGCCCCGTGGTTCCAGTCGGTGGGCTCGGTCGTGCTGATCGCGCTGACCCCGCTGTTCGCGGTGATGTGGCTGCGCCTGGACCGGTCCGCGGCCCCGCCCACGACGGCCCAGAAGTTCAGCGCCGCACTGGTCATCGCGGGCCTGTCCTGCGTCCTGCTCGTCCTGCCCGCCGCACAGGAGGGCCTGAGCAGTCCGCTGTGGCTGGTGGGCAGCATGGCGCTGGTCACGGTGGGGGAGATGTTCCTGGCCCCGATCGGGCTCTCCGCGACGTCGAGGATGGCGCCCGCCGCGTTCTCCACCCAGACGATGGGCCTGTGGCTGGCCTCCGGCGCGGCGGGCCAGGGCATCGCCGCCCAACTCGTCGTGTTCTACGACGCCGACACCGCGGGCGTGTACTTCGGCGTGGTCGGTGCGGGGACCCTGGTCCTCGGGCTCGGGCTGTTCGCCCTCGCCCCGGCCCTGCGCGGGCGTACGGAGACAGCGCTCCCGGCGGCAGACCGGTGACCGTTCGGCGGGAGCCCGGCCGGTCCGGGCCGCTCCTCCCGGGCGCGGCGCGGCGTTCACCGGGGGAGGGGCCCCGTCCGGTGGCGTGTGACATGCCGCCGACTCCGCAATGCGCTCCCCTGGCCGCTTCGCGGGGCAGACTGGCGACGCCGGTCGTCAGGAGGAACGCGGGTACGCGAACCGCATGGGTGTCTTCGAGCGCGACCTTCGGACGAGCCCGGTGGGGCCGGGGCGAGACTCCGCGCGGCGACGCGGCCGCGCGCCGAGGTGTGGGAACCGGAGGGCGGCGCGATGAGCGACGACGGCTGGCCGCTGGAGACCGGCCTGCTGCGCGCGGTGTTCGACAGCGTGGGCGCGGGGATGTTCGTCATCGACACCACCGGCCGCATCACCGCCGCCAACCCCTACGCGCAGCGCATCCTGGACCGGCCCAGGGATCGGATGCTCGGCCTGGACCTGCACGACCTGCTGCACCGCGACCCGGAGGGGGAGCCGACGCCGCGGGAGGAGTGCCGCGTCCTGGCCGTGCTCGACAGCGGCCACCCGGCCGAGGGGAGCAGCGAGTCCTTCCTGCGCGGGGACGGCACGCTCGTGCCCATCATCTGGGCGACCACCCCGCTCCAGAACGAGGGGCGTCTGGAGGGCGCGGTCGTCGTCTTCCACGACTTCCGGGCGCACCGCGACGCCGTCGAGCAGACCGCGGCGCACCTGGCGGCCCTGGAGGAGCTCACCGCCCGCTTGAGCCTGGTCGCGGAGATCTCCGTGGTCCTCGTCTCCACCCTGGACGTGCCCGAGATGCTGGACAGGCTGGTCCGGCTGCTGGTGCCGGAACTGGGGGACTGGGCGGTGGTCGACATGGTCACCGACGGGCGCACCAAGGAGGTGGAGCGCGTCGCCGTGCACGCCTTCGGCGACCAGGACACGGCCGAGGCGCTCAAGGGACAGCTGCCGCCGCTGCCGCCCGCCTCCCACGCGGCGCTGATGCGCGCCCTGTACAGCACCCAGCCCGTCCTCTTCGACGCCGGTGACCTCGCCCGCGAACCGGACGAGCCGCTCGCCGGGGCCCACCGGCGGCTGTTCGACCGCCTGGGCGGGCACTCCGCTGTGGTGGTGCCGCTGCACACGCACCGGCAGGTCTTCGGGGCGCTGACCGTGGCCCGCACCGGGGAGCGACCCGCCTACACCGACGCCGAGGTCCTCGTACTGGGGGACGTCGCCCGGCGAGCCGGTCTGGTGATGGAGAGCGCCCAGCTCTTCGCGCAGCAGCGCCACGTCGCCGAGACCATGCAGCGCCAGCTCCTGACCCCGCTGCCGCAGGTCGACCACCTGCGGTTCGCCGCCCGCTACCAGCCCGCGCAGCAGGCCGCCGAGATCGGCGGGGACTGGTACGACGCCTTCCTGCTCGCCGACGGCGTGATGACCATGGTCATCGGCGACGTGGTCGGACACGACCTCCAGGCCGCCGCGCACATGGCCGAGGTCCGCAACATGCTGCGCGCCCTGGCCTGGGACCGCCAGGAACCGCCCAGCCTGATCATGCGGCGGCTGGACGAGGCCATGACCAACACCAGCGACGCCCCCATGGCCACCGCCGTCTTCGCCCGTATCGAGGGCCCCGAGGGCGGGCCTTGGCGTCTGCACTGGGTCAACGCCGGACACCCTCCGCCGCTGCTCGTCACCGCCGACGGCCGCACCCGCTACCTGGAGGAGGGGCACGGGCCACTGCTGGGCATGAGCGCCGCCCTGCACCTGGGCCTGGACTGGACCGACCCACGCGAGGAGATCCCCGCGCGGTCCACCCTGCTGCTGTACACCGACGGCCTCGTCGAGAGCCGCGACCACCCCATCGACACGGGCCTGGCCAACCTGCGCCGCCACGCCGCCGCCCTGGCCCGCCGCGACGTCGAGGACTTCTGCGACGAGCTCCTGGCCCGTATCGACCCCGGCGGCGACGACGTCGCCCTGCTCGCCCTGCGCGTCCCGGCGGCGGGCGAGGGCGCGGGCGGCGAAACCGCGCCGCACCAGCACGCGCACAGCCCCGCCGCACCCGAGCGCGGGGCGCCCGGCGCGGCCGTCGAGGGCGGTCCGGTCAGGGACACCTCCGAACCGGGGTGAGCGGGGGCGGCCCCGGAGTAGGGGCCGGAGCGGACCTGTTCCGCAGCGCCCGTGCCCCCGTTTCCGCCCATACGGGCCGGGTAGTGGCCGAGGGCAGCCCAGGGGGCAGCGCGCTCCCCAGGCGGCGACCGCGACCGTCGCGAGACCAGGGGGAACCGATGAGGGCAGTAGTGTGGAACGGCACCAGGAACGTCGACACGGTGACCGTTCCCGATCCGCGGATCGAGGAGCCCGGCGACGCCGTCGTCCGGATCACCAGCTCGGGCCTGTGCGGCTCAGACCTGCACCTGTACGAGGTGCTCGGACCGTTCATGACCCCGGGGGACATCCTCGGACACGAACCCATGGGCGTGGTCGAGGAGGTCGGTTCCGGCGTCACCTCCCTCACCCCCGGACAGCGGGTCGTCATCCCCTTCCAGATCTCCTGCGGGCACTGCCTCATGTGCGACACCGGTCTGCAGAGCCAGTGCGAGAACACCCAGGTCGAGGAGCAGGGCATGGGCGCCGCGCTCTTCGGCTACAGCAAGCTCTACGGCGCGGTGCCCGGCGCGCAGGCCGAGTACCTGCGCGTTCCGCGCGCCGAGACCACAGCGATCCCGGTGTCCGACCAGGGCCCCGACGACCGCTACCTGTTCCTGTCCGACGTGCTGCCGACCGCCTGGCAGGCCGTCCGCTACGCCGACGTCCCCGAGGGGGGATCGGTGGCCGTCCTGGGACTGGGGCCGATCGGCGACATGTCCTGCCGGGTCGCCCGCCACCTGGGCGCGGGCCGGGTGTTCGGCGTGGACCCGGTGCCGGAACGGCGCGCCCGCGCCGCCGCCCGGGACGCGGAGGTGTTCGACTCCTCCAAGGGCACCGACGACGTGGTCCAGGAGATCCGCGACCGCACGGACGGGCGCGGCCCGGACGCGGTCATCGACGCGGTCGGCATGGAGGCGGCCGGGCACGGCTCGGCCAGGTTCGCCCAGCGCGTGGCCAACCTCATGCCCCGCGGCGTGGCGGCCAAGATGATGGAGACGGCCGGAGTGGACCGGTTGACCGCCCTGCACACCGCCATCGACCTGGTCCGGCGCGGCGGGACCGTCTCCCTGATCGGCGTGTACGGCGGCATGGCCGACCCGATGCCGATGCTCACGCTCTTCGACAAGCAGATCCAGCTGCGGATGGGGCAGGCCAACGTGCGCCGGTGGGTGCCGGAGATCCTGCCGCTGCTGGAGGGGGCCGACCCGCTGGGGGTGGACGGCTTCGCCACCCACCACGTGGGCCTGGACGCCGCCTCGATGGCCTACGAGAAGTTCCAGAAGAAGCAGGACGGCGTGTTCAAGGTCGTCTTCCGGCCCTGACCGGTCGAAGGCGGGCGCCCCGGGCCGGGGTATCGGCCCGGGGCGCCCGCGTGCGGGGACGCGGCCGCCCCGCGGCTGCACATCACGCTGAACGAGGCCGAACTGCTGGGGGAGGTCCCCTTCTACCGCGCGATGGTCCGCAACGTCCTCACCGCGGTGGAGCAGCTGCGCACCCGGGGCGGTCGGAGCGGGTTTCGAACGCGTTGCCGCGGGAGACGCACGTCACCGGGTTGCAGGCATCGTTCCTCAGCTGCCTGAAGACGTGCCACGGGCGCTGGGAGCCCGTCCCCCCGGGCTGACACGGCGAGCGGGCGCGCGACCGACAGCGGCCCCGCCGGGAGGTCGGACGACGCTGGGACTTCGGTCCGATCCCCGGCGGGGCCCTGGTCGGCGGGTGTCCGCCGCCGTGCCGCGGTCCGGAGTCGCGCGCGGGACTCCGGGAGGGGCGCTCAGTTCTCGTAGATCCGGACGTAGTCGACGACCATCTGCTGGGGGAACTGGGTGGTGCCGTCGGGGTAGCCGGGCCAGTCGCCGCCCACCGCGACGTTGAGGATCATGAAGAAGGACTGGTCGTAGACCCACGGGTTGCCGCCCACGTCGGCGGAGGTGAGGGTGTGGTAGGCGTTGCCGTCCACGGACCAGGTGATCGACCCGGGGCTCCAGTCCACGGCGAAGGTGTGGAAGTCGTCGGCGAAGGACCAGCCCTGCGGGTGCATGTAGGAGGAGCCGATGCCGTTCGCGCCCGAGTAGCCGGGCCCGTGCACGGTGCCGTGCACCATGTGGGGCTCGTACCCGACGTTCTCCATGATGTCGATCTCGCCGGAGTCGGGCCAGGGGGTGTCGGGGAAGTCTGCGCCGAGCATCCAGAAGGCGGGCCAGATGCCCTGGCCGCGGGGGATCTTGATGCGGGCCTCGACGCGGCCGTAGGCGTGTTCGACCTTGTTCTGGGTGGTCATGCGGGCGGAGGTGTAGGAGCCGTCCGGCTCCTGGCGTGCCGTGATGACGAGGTTGCCCTGGCCGTCGAGGGCGGAGTTGGCGCGGCTGTCGGTGTAGTTCTGGAGTTCGTTGTTGCCCCAGCCGTGGGCGCCGGTCTCGTGGTTCCAGTTGGCTGGGTCGGGGGCGCTTCCGGCGGCGCCGTCGAACTCGTCGGACCAGATGACGTCCCCGGGCGCGGCGCTGAGTTCGGCGTTGGCGCCGTCCGAGGCGCCTCCCGTCCACTGCGGTGCGGTGAGGACCGCCGCGGCCAGCGCGGCGGAGGCGGTCACCGCCGTGGCGACGGTGGCGGTGCGGCGGGTACTGCGGCGGCTGCTCTTGGTCATGGCGTACTCCGGTGAGCGGGGGGGACGGGCGCGCCCGGTGCCGTGACGCGTGCGAAATAGCGGGTTCCGCACGGGCCGCGGGGGCGTGCCCGCGTGGGCGGGCGCCCACTGAACAAGCGTTAAGTGACTGTACGTACGCGACTGCTCGCGGACAAGGGGGGCCGGGCGAAAAATTGGGATCGCTCCCATGGGACTGGGGTGAAAAGTGTGGTCTGTGTGCTTTTGGGGGGTGCCACCTTCGCGGGGGGAGGTGCACCGACGACGACGGGCCCCGCGGAGCGCGCTCCGCGGGGCCCGGCAGGCGGTGCGTCAGCCGTTCAGGGTCTCCTGGAGCAGCGGGACCAGTTCGTCCAGCGCGTGGGAGATGCCCGGGTACGAACCGCTGGAGAAGGCGTTGGCCAGCTCCATGTCGTCCAGGATGACCATGCGGCCGTCCTCGGCGGAGGGGATGCCCTGGAGCACCGGGTCCTCGTGCAGGCGGTCCGCGGTGCCGCCGATGGGGAACATGACCGTCAGGTCCGCGTCCAGGACCTCCAGCCGCTCGGGGCTCAGGTCCACGTAGAAGGCGCCGTCGGCCATCTCCTCGACCTCGGGCTCGTACTGGAAGCCCAGCTCCTGGAGCAGGTCCACCCGCGAGTCGCCGGGCACGTAGGCGCCGTACTGGCCGTCGAAGTAGGCTCCCACGGTCAGGGTCATGTCGGCGAACTCGGGGTTCTCCTCCCGGATCCGGGCGAAGCGGCCCTCCAGCTCCTCGATGAGCTCCTCGGCGCGCTCCTGCTCGCCGACCACCTGGGCGACCTGGCGGGTCTGCTGCTGCCAGGTGGTGCCGTAGGTGACCTCCACGCCGGGCGGCGGGCCGACCACGGGGGCCACCTGCGAGAGCAGGTCGTAGCGGTCCTGGCTGTTGTCGGAGCGGGTGTCGAGGATGACGTCGGGCTCCAGGGAGGCGATCGCCTCCAGGTTCGGCTCCATGGTGCCGAGCTGGACCGGCTCCTCCTCGAACATGTCGGCCGCCCACGGGCCCACGCCCGTGCCGCCGTAGGCCTGCCAGTCGGCCACGCCGACCGGTTGCGCGCCCAGCGCCAGCGCGGTCTCGGCGTCGGACCAGCCCATGGCGACGACGTTGGTCGGCTCGTCCGCGATCTCCACGTCGCCGAAGACGGTCTCGACGGTGACCGGGTACCCCTCGGCGACCTCGCCGTCCGAGCCGCCCTCCGCTGAGCCGGAGGTCTGGCCGCCGCAGGCGGCGAGCAGCAGGAGGGACAGCGCGCCGGCGGCGATCGCGCCGCCGCGGGTCAGCGGACCGGGGTTCATGGGGCCTCATTCGGTCGAGTCGGTGAGCTTAGCCTTGCCTAAGCAAAGGTTATGGTGCTGGAGTCGGTGGTTTTGCGCAAGCCCGCGGCGGAGGGCGCGGAAAGCCGCGTATGCCGGTGGAGTCCGTTGTGCACGGTCGTCCGCGGGGCCGCGCGGCGCCGCTCGCGGGCCGCGAGCGTGTCGAGGGTCACACCGTCACGAGTAGGCCGCCACGCCGTGGCGCCAGTAGCCGATGAAGGCGATGTCGTCCTTGGGGACGCCGTGGTGGCGGACGAGGGTGCGGCGTAGTTCGGTGGGGAGGGCGTTCTCTCCCGCGACGAAGCAGTAGGGGCGTCCTTGGGGGAGTTCGGCGGTGCGTACGGTCTCCAGGGCGAGTCGTCCGGGGACGGTGTGGGGGTCGGTGCGGGGGAGCCAGTGCACGTCCACTCCGGGCGGGGCGGTCACGGGTCGGACGTCGTCTGTGCCGGGGACTTCGAGGTAGGCCTGTCCTCGCAGGTCGTCGGGGGCCTGTTCGAGGATGGAGAGCAGGGCGGGCACGGCGCTCTCGTCTCCGACGAGCAGGTGCCAGTCGGCCTCCTCCGGGGGCAGGTAGTAGATCCCCTCGGCGTACAGGCCCAGTTCGTCGCCGGGCCGGGCGGCCAGCGCCCACGCCGACGCCGGGCCCTCGTCCCCGTGCGCGACGAACTCGATGTCCAGCTCCAGCGCCTCGGCGTCGAAGCGGCGGACGGTGTAGTTGCGCACGTGCGGGCGCAGGTCGTCGGGCATGGCGCGGAACGCGGCCACCCACCCGTTGCCGTCGCCGCCGCCGTCGGCGACGGGCAGGTGCAGCCTCTCCTGACCCGGTCGGGCGAAGAGGATCCGCGTGCACTGGTCCAGGCCCAGGAACTCGAACCCGGTCAGCTCCTCGCCGGTGAGCGTCACGGTGAGGAAGTGCTCGCTGGTCCGCTCGGTGCGCGCCACCCGGGTGCGGATCATGGTGCGGTGCTTCGGATGCCTGATGCGCAAGGCGCGGCCCCTTCGTTCGGGTCGGAGAGCGGCGGGTGTCTGGTTCGTCCGTTCTCGGGGTGCTGTGACCGTATGTCGTCACGGGAAAGGTTAGCCTAACCAAGGTTGGTGTGGCACGGTGGTCCGGGGCCGGTCCTCCCGGTTCCGCGTGCGCTCCGGCCGCCCACTAGCCTTGCCCAGGGCACGACACCGCGGGGGGAACGGGACATCGGATGAGTAGACGTCTGTACGGGGCCGCACGCCCCGCGCCGAGCGGACGCGCCCTATGAGCGCAGCCCCC
Source organism: Nocardiopsis akebiae (assembly GCF_018316795.1). Lineage (NCBI taxonomy): Bacteria > Bacillati > Actinomycetota > Actinomycetes > Streptosporangiales > Nocardiopsidaceae > Nocardiopsis > Nocardiopsis akebiae. Next base: position 4,163,432 of record NZ_CP074132.1, on the reverse strand, counting down.
GCGACCGCCCCCGCCGCCGAGCGCGGACCGCGCTCCCCCCGCGCCCCCCGGCGCGAGGTCCCCGACAGCGTGCGCGCCCTGCGCCGCCGCACCCTGCGGCGCAACCGCGGCCGCGTCCTGGTCGGCGTGGTCCTGCTCTCCCTGCACCAGGTCGCCGAGGCCCTCGTGCCGGTGGCCATCGGCCTGACCATCGACTGGGCGGTCTTCTCCGGCGACGTCGGCGCCCTGGCGGTCTGCGTCGCGGGCATGGTCGTGCTCTTCACCGTCCTGGCCCAGGCCTACCGCAACGGCGCCCGCTTCACCCTGCGCGCCGTCGAGAACGAGGCCCACCTGCTGCGGGTGGAGGCCGCCCGCCGCGCCCTGGACCCGCGCGGCGAGCGCAGCGGCCTGCGCGCGGGCGAGGTCCTGTCGGTGGCCACCTCCGACGCCGAGCAGGCCGCCCTGTACGTGCGCGCCTGGTCGGCGTCGATCGCCGTGGCTGTCGCCATCATCGTCACCACCGTCGCGCTCCTGGCCGTGGACGTCCCCCTGGGGATCGGCGTCCTGGTCGGCGTCCCCCTGCTCATGCTGCTCCTGCGCCTGCCCGCCGCCCGCATCACCCGGCGCAGCGAGGCCAAGCAGGCCACCGCCGCCGGGGCCACCGCCCTGGCCACCGACCTGGTCAGCGGTCTGCGCGTCCTCATGGGCATCGGGGCGCGGCGCAACGCGGCCGCCCGCTACCGCAGGGCCAGCGCCCTGGCCCTGGACGCCTCGGTCGGCGCCGCCGCCAGCAACGGCGTCTACCGCGGCCTGGTCACCGCCGCCAGCGCCGTGTTCCTGGCCTGCGTGGCGGGCGTGGCCGGGTGGATGGCCCTCCAGGGCCGCCTCAGCGTCGGCGAACTCGTCACCGTGATCGGCCTCGCCCAGTTCCTGGCCGAACCCGTCCAGAGCCTGGGCATGGTCGGCCAGCTGTTCGCCACCGCCCGCGCCTCCGCCCGGCGGCTGGTGCGCCTGCTCAACGCTCCCGAAGCGGTCACCCCGGGCGAGCGCGCCTGCGCGCGGGAGCCCGTGGTCGCGCTGTCCGGGGTCGGCTACCGCACCCTGCGCGGGGTGGACCTCGAACTCGCCCCCGGCGAACTCGTCGGCGTGCTCACCACCGACCCCCGCGACGCCGAGGCGCTGCTGGAACTGCTCTCGGGCCGGGCCGAGCCCGCGGCCCTGGAGGGCGCGTTCACGGTGGGCGGCGTCCCCGTCCCCGAACTCGCCCTGGACGCCCTGCGCGAGGCGGTCCTGGTGGAGGAGCACGGGGCCGCCCTGTTCGAGGGCACCCTGCGCTCCAACCTGGACACCGGCGCGGGCGGCGACGAGGAGCGGCTGCTGGACGCCCTGCGGGCCGCCTCGGCCGCGGACCTGGTCGACGGCCACCCCGAGGGCCTGGACCGTCCGGTCGCCGACCGCGCGGCCAACCTCTCCGGCGGTCAGCGCCAGCGCGTGGCCCTGGCCCGAGCCCTGGTCGCGGACCCGCCCGTCCTGGTGCTGCACGATCCCACCACCGCCGTGGACGCGGTCACCGAGGAGGCCATCGCCCGGGGCGCGGCCGCTGCCCGCTCGGGTGCGGCCAGGTCCACCCTGGTCGTGGCGAACAGTCCGGCGCTGCTGGCCCGCGCCGACCGCGTCGTGGTGCTGGCCGAGGGCCGGGTGCGGTGCACGGGCACGCACGCGCGGCTGGTCGAGGAGGACGCGGACTACCGCGAGGCGGTGCTGCGGTGACCGCCCCGCCGAGCACGGCACCGACGCGGTCCGCCCTGTCGCGGTCCGCCGAGTTCGGGGCCGCTCCGCCGTGGTCCGCGGCACACCGGAGCGCCCCGCCGCCGACCGCCGCCCCGGGCCGCCGCGCCCTCCTTCCCCGCCACCACGACCCCGAGGACGACCGATGAGCACGCCGGTGGAGGACTCCGCGAGCGAACACGGGGAACTGCTCCCCACCGCCTCGGCCCGCCGCACGTGGGCCGTGCTGGGCGAGGGGGTGCGCGGCACCGGCTGGGGTGCCCCCCTGGCCCTGGCCACCGTGCTCGCGGGCAGCGCCGCCGGACTGGTCGCCCCCTGGGTGCTGGGCCGGATGGTCGACGACATCTCGGCGCAGCGGGGGCTGGACGCCGTCCTGTCCTCGGTCCTGCTCATCGCCGGGGCGGGGCTGCTCGGCGGCCTGCTCACGGGTGTGGGCAGCTGGCTGGTCAGCCGGGTCGGCGAGACCGTCCTGGCCCGTCTGCGCGAACGCGTCATGGACCGCGTCCTGCGCATGCCCGCCGCCCGCCTGGAGCGGGTGCGCATCGGCGACCTGCTCTCCCGGGTCGGAGACGACGTCGCCGTGGTCACCGCCAGCATCGCCCGCAGTGGCCCCGACGCGGTCGTGGCCCTGGCCACCGTCCTGCTGACCGCGGTGGGCATCACCGCCCTGGACTGGCGCCTGGGCCTGGCCGCGATGCTCTGCGTCCCGGTCTACGTGACGGCCGTGCGCTGGTACCTGCCCCGCTCGGGCCCCTACTACGCCCGCGAGCGCGTGGCCATGGGCGAGCGCTCGCACGCGATGATGGGCGCCCTGCGCGGTCGCTCCGCCGTGCGCGCCTACCGACTGGAGGACGAGCACGAGTCCCGGGTGCGCGACCGCTCGGCCGCCGCCATGGACATCACGGTGTCGGTGTTCCGGCTGTTCACCCGCTTCGGGTCGCGGCTCAACGCCGCCGAGTGCGTCGGACTGACCTCGGTGCTGGTGGCCGGGTTCTGGCTGGTGCGCGCCGACCTGGCCAGCGTCGGCATGGTCACCGCCGCCGCCCTGTACTTCCACCGCCTGTTCGGCCCGCTGATCTTCCTGGTCATGAACTTCAACGAGGTGCAGTCGGCCGGGGCGAGCCTGGCCCGCCTGGCCGGTGTGGTCGACCTCCCGGTGGAGCCGGACCCGGACGCGCAGGAGGGCCCGGCCGGTTCCTCGGTCCGCGTCGCGGCGGTCACCCACTCCTACGGCACCGGCGGCCCGGTCGCGCTGGAGGAGGTGTCGCTGGAGGTCGCCCCGGGCGAGCGCGTGGCCCTGGTCGGGGCCAGCGGCGCGGGCAAGACCACGCTGGCCGCCCTGGTCAGCGGCCTGCGCACGCCCACGGCCGGAACCGTGTACCTGGGCGGGATCCCCCTGGAGGAGCTGGGGGAGCGGCGGGTGCGCGAACACGTCTTCCTGGTCAGCCAGGAGACCCACGTGTTCGCCGGAACCCTGCTGGAGGACCTGCGCCTGGCCCGCGCCGGGGCCGACGCGGCCGAGGCGGAGGCAGCCCTGGCGGCCGTCGGCGCCCTGGAGTGGGTGCGCGCCCTGCCCGAGGGGCTGGACACGGTGGTCGGCGAGGGCGGGCACGCCCTGACCGCCGAGCAGGCCCAGCACCTGGCCCTGGCCCGGCTGGTGCTGGCCGACCCGGACGTGGCCGTCCTGGACGAGGCCACCGCCGAGGCGGGCAGCTCCGGCGCCCGGCGGCTGGAGCGCGCCGCCGCCGCGGCCACCGCCGGGCGCACCACGCTGGTGGTGGCGCACCGGTTGACCCAGGCGCAGACCGCCGACCGCGTGGTGGTCATGGACCGGGGCCGCGTCGTGGAGCAGGGGACGCACGCCGAACTGGTCGCCGCCGCAGGGCGCTACGCCGACCTGTGGCGCAGCTGGCAGGGCGCGCCGGACGACGGGGAGCTGCTCTCCCGCTGACCGCGGGCGGGGGTCACAGCTGGAGTTCGCTCTCCACGCGCCGGAGGGTGTGGCGGGCCATGGCCAGATTGGCGCGCTGGCGGTCCAGCGCCAGGTAGAGGAAGACGCTGCCGTGCGCCTTCTCCAACAGGCGGATGAGGTGGTACTGGCTGCTCAGCGTGATGAGGATGTCCTCGATGCGGTCGTCGAGGCCGATCGCGCTCAGGGCGCGCGTCTTGGCGCGCACGACCTCGGTGTTGGCCGCGGCGGCCATCTCCAGGTCGAAGTGGCCGCCCCCGCCCATGGTGCCCAGGGACATGCCGCTCTCGTAGTCCACGACCGCGACGCCGATGGCGCCCTCGATCCCCATGGCTTCCTTCATCGCCGCGTCGGCGTTCATGGTGTCTCCTCACGCTCGGTGTCCACCGCAGGAGCGGCGATACATGACGAAAATTAGCGAAACGCCTGGAGGGTGCGTAAGTGGACAGTTTGTGGCGCGAGTCCATCGTTACCACAGTGTGTTCTCTTTGCTCCTCTTTGACTGTTAAATGTCTTTCGGAGGCAACCAGACACCGGGGGGCACGTGTCGAGCACAGCTGTATCCACGGAGCGTTACCTGAGCTGTGACGGCGTCGTGGCCGCGATGCTCGTGGACCGCGCGACGGGCCGCGCGCACGCGCGGTCGGGGTCGGTGTCGGCGCTGCCCGACCCCGAGCACGTCGCGGACTCCCACCACCTGGCCCTCGACCTGGCCCTGGCCTCGCGCGAACCGGCGGTCCGGGAGAGCGTGGTCACCACCGACGGGCACCACGTGCTGACCCGCCCCGTGCCCTCCCCGGGCGCGGACGAGGCCCTGCTCGTCCTGGTCTTCGACCGTGCGCGGACCAACCTCGCGCTGGCCCGCCTCCAGGCCGACGAGCACACCGCGGCGCTGCTGTCATGAGCGACGCCGCGCTCCCGCGGGCCCTGACCGAGGCCCTGCTCCGAGCCCGCGAGGAGGAGTTCACCGGAGCCCTGCGCCTGACCGGCCCGCCCGAAGCCCTGCTCCACCTGGCCGCCGGACGCGTCACCGCCGTCACCACACCGGCCGCGCCCACTCCCGAGACCCTCCTGGTCAGGTCCGGCGCGGTCCCCGCCGGTGTCTGGGCCGCCGCCTACGAGGCAGCCGCCCACACCGACGGCCTGGCCCGGGAGCTGCTGGAGCGCGGCGCGGTCTCGGCCGCGGTGCTGGAACTGGCGTGCGCCACGGCCCTGGCGGACGGCGTCCTGGCGCTGTGCCTGTCCCCCGGACCCCGCGTGGAGGCCTCGCTCTCCGACGCAGCGCCGCCGCTGCTGGGCCTGGAGCACGGCCTGGACCCGGAGGAGGTGCTGGCCGAGGCCGGGCGCCGCCTGGCCTTCCTCGCCGACCGGTGGGGCCCGCCCGCGGACCTGGCCCGTCGCCGCCCCGTGCCCGCCGGGCCGGTACACGACTCCCTGCCCTACGCCTACCGGCTCCTGCTCACCCAGGCCAACGGCCGCCGCACCCCCCGGGACCTGGCCTTCGCCCTGGGGCGGGGGCTGACCGGGGTCATGGCCGACGTCGCGCGCCTCACCGAACGCGGGCTGCTGGAGGCCGCGGCCCCCGGCGGCGCGGACGGCCTCACCCGCCGCACGCCCGAGGCCGCCGCCCCGGATGAGGGGCCGTCCGCGCTGGCCAAGCGGCGTCCGGGCGCCAACACCGTGCGCCCCGCGCCCCCGGTCCCGGCGGTTCCGGTCCCCGGGAGCGTGCGCGAACGCCTGCGCTCGCTGGGCGCCGATCACGGGACGGCCGCGCCGGTCGGGGAAGAGGAGGCCCGATGAGCACGACCGGACGACCCCGTCCGGCCCGCGGCGGCGAACCGCCCGCCGGGGGACAGGAGGCGGGCGGCCTGACCGCCCTGCCCAAGCGCACCCCCTCCCCGGTACCCCGGGGGCCGCGCCCCCGGCCGGGGCTGTTCGGCCCCAAGGAGCCCGAACCCGGGCCGATCGCCGCCCTGCGCCGTGCGCAGCGCGCCGCGGTGCCCCTGGAGAGGGTGCGCAGCGCGCTTCAGGAGCTGGACGCCCACACCGGCCGCACGCCGCGGCCGACCGACGAGCACGGGAGCGATTAGATGGTTCAGGGTCAGATCGCCGAGGAGCTGGCGCTGCTGCGCGAGCGCGTCGTCGGCGTGACCGACAGCGCCGTGGCCGCCTCCGACGGCATGCTGGTGGCCTCCGACATCCAGGGCGGCCGCCCCCACGCGCTGGCCGCGCTCGCCGCCGCCTCCCTGGGCCTGGGAAAGCGCACCGGTGACGAGACGGGGCTGGGGCCGCTGCGCGAGGTCGTCACCCGCTGCCAGGGCGGCTACGCGGTCGTCTACGCGGTCGGGATGGAGGCCCTGCTCGTCGTGCTGGGCGACGAGGGCATGGACACCGCCGCCCTGCGCCGCGAGTCCCGCCCGACGGTGGAGCGCGTGGGCTCGCTGCTGGAGGTCACCGCCGCGGGCTGAGTCCCCGCTGGCGGGGCCCTTCCCGGGTCCGGCCCGCCACCCGGTGGACGGTGGACCGGTCGCCGTTCCGGCACTGGACCGGGGACGCCCGCGCGGTCAGGGGGCCGGCCCGGGCCCGCTGCCGGACCCGGGCCGGTCAGGCGCCGACGTAGGCCGCGAGGTGCTCGCCGGTGAGGGTGGAGCGGGCGGCGACGAGGTCGGCGGGCGTGCCCTCGAACACGACCCGGCCGCCGTCGTGGCCCGCCCCGGGGCCGAGGTCGATGATCCAGTCGGCGTGCGCCATGACCGCCTGGTGGTGCTCGACGACCACGACCGACTTCCCGGAGTCGACGAGCCGGTCGAGCAGGCCGAGCAGCTGCTCGACGTCGGCCAGGTGCAGGCCGCTGGTCGGCTCGTCCAGGACGTAGACGCCGCCCTCCCCGGCCATGTGGACGGCCAGCTTGAGCCGCTGCCGCTCGCCGCCGGACAGGGTGGTCAGCGGCTGCCCGACCCTGAGGTAGCCCAGGCCGACCTCCTCCAACCTCCGCAGGATCCGCTCTGCCGCGGGCACCTTCGCGCCCTCGCCGCCGAAGAACGCGCGCGCCTCGGCCACCGACATCGCGAGCACCTCGCTGATGTCGCGGCCGTCGTCCGGACCGCCCAGGCGGTACTCCAGCACCTGCGGCTGGAACCTCCTGCCCCCGCACTCCTCGCACGGCGAGGCGACCGTGTCCATCGTGGCCAGGTCGGTGTAGAGCACCCCGGCGCCGTTGCAGGCCGGGCAGGCTCCCTCGGAGTTGGGGCTGAACAGCGCCGGTTTGACGCCGTTGGCCTTGGCGAAGGCCTTGCGGACGGGGTCGAGCAGCCCGGTGTAGGTGGCCGGGTTGCTGCGCCGCGAGCCGCGGATCGCGCCCTGGTCCACCGACACCACGTCCGCTCCCGCGGGCATCGACCCGTGGACCAGCGAACTCTTTCCGCTGCCCGCCACCCCGGTCACCACGCACAGCACGCCCAGCGGCACGTCCACGTCCACGCCGCGCAGGTTGTTGGCGTCGGCGCCGCGGATCTCCAGAACGCCCCGGGGCGTGCGCACCCTCGGCTTGAGCCGGGCCCGGTCGTCGAGGTGGCGGCCGGTGAGGGTACCGCTGGCGCGCAGCCCCTCGACGCCGCCCTCGAAGACGATCCGCCCGCCGTCGTCACCGGCGCCGGGGCCCAGGTCGACCACGTGGTCGGCGATCGCTATGGTCTCCGGCTTGTGCTCCACGACCAGTACGGTGTTGCCCTTGTCGCGCAGCCGCAGCAGCAGGCGGTTCATCCGCTCGATGTCGTGCGGGTGCAGTCCCACGGTGGGCTCGTCGAAGACGTAGGTGACGTCGGTGAGCGAGGAGCCCAGGTGGCGGATCATCTTGGTGCGCTGCGCCTCGCCGCCCGAGAGCGTGCCCGAGGAGCGGTCGAGCGAGAGGTAGCCCAGCCCGATCTCCACGAACGAGTCCAGCGTGTGCCCCAGTTTGTCCAGCAGGGGCCCGACGGACGGCTCGTCGAGGCCGCGGACCCACTCGGCGAGGTCGCTGATCTGCATCGCGCACGCGTCGGCGATGCTGGTCCCGCGGATCTTGGAGGACCGGGCCGCCTCGCTCAGGCGGGTGCCCTCGCACTCGGGGCAGGAGGTGAAGGTGGCCGCCCGGTCCACGAACTCCCGGATGTGCGGCTGCATCGCCTCGCGGTCCTTGGACAGGAACGACTTCCTGATCTTGGGGATCAGCCCCTCGTAGGTGAGGTTGACGCCCTCGATCCTCACCTTGACCGGCTCCTTGTGGAGGAAGTCGGCGAGTTCCGCCTCGGTGTAGTCGCGGATCGGCTTGTGGGGGTCCACGAAGCCCGACTCGGCGTAGACCCGCACCGTCCAGAAGTTGTCCGACTTCCAGCCGGGGATGGTGAACGCGCCCTCGGCGATCGACTTGGAGTCGTCGTAGAGCTGGGTGAGGTCGATGTCGGAGACCGTGCCCCGCCCCTCGCAGTGCGTGCACATGCCGCCGGTGCGGCTGAAGGTCTGCTTCACGGCCTTGCCGGTGCCCACCTTGATGGCGCCGCTGGCCTGGACCGAGGCGACGTTGAACGCGAACGCGTTGGGCGAGCCGATGCGCGGTTCCCCGAGGCGGCTGAAGAGGACGCGCAGCAGCGAGTTGGCGTCGGTGGCGGTGCCCACCGTGGAGCGGACGTTGGCGCCCATCCGCTCCTGGTCGATGATGATCGCCGTGGTCAGCCCGTCGAGGACGTCGACGTCGGGCCTGGCCATCGTCGGCATGAGGCCCTGCACGAAGGCGCTGTAGGTCTCGTTGATCATCCGCTGCGACTCCGCGGCGATGGTGTTGAACACCAGGGAGCTCTTGCCCGACCCGGAGACGCCGGTGAACACGGTCAGGCGGCGTTTGGGTATCTCGACGCTGACGTCCCCGAGGTTGTTCTCGCGCGCGCCGTACACGCGGATCAGGTCGTGGCTGTCGGCGGCGTGCGGTTCGGGCGCCTCCGCGTCCGCCCTGGTGGCCGTGCTCATCGTGATCTCCCTCGGTCGGGTGAGGCCTCTGCGTCGGCGTCGTCTGGGTCGGGCCCACCAGTGCCGGGCGACGGCCGTCGCGTGCCGGCCCGTGTGACCGGTGGGGTCCGTGGTGCCAACGCTAGACGGGGGAGCGGGGGCGGCGCTTCTCGATTCCTGACCGGACGGCCCGGAGCGCCTAGTCCATGGCGGCGCGGCCGTGGCGCCAGTAGCCGATGAAGGCGATGTCGTCCTTGGGGACGCCGTGGTGGCGGACGAGGGTGCGGCGTAGTTCGGTGGGGAGGGCGTTCTCTCCCGCGACGAAGCAGTAGGGGCGTCCTTGGGGGAGTTCGGCGGTGCGTACGGTCTCCAGGGCGAGTCGTCCGGGGACGGTGTGGGGGTCGGTGCGGGGGAGCCAGTGCACGTCCACTCCGGGCGGGGCGGTCACGGGTCGGACGTCGTCTGTGCCGGGGACTTCGAGGTAGGCCTGTCCTCGCAGGTCGTCGGGGGCCTGTTCGAGGATGGAGAGCAGGGCGGGCACGGCGCTCTCGTCTCCGACGAGCAGGTGCCAGTCGGCCTCCTCCGGGGGCACGTAGTACACGCCGTCCGCGAGCATGCCCGCCTCGTCGCCGGGGGCGGCGGCGCGGGCCCAGGCGGAGGCGGGACCGGCGTCGCCGTGGTCCACGAACTCGATGTCCAGCTCCAGCGCCTCGGCGTCGAAGCGGCGCACCGAGTAGCTGCGCACGTGCGGCTGGCGGCTCGGCGGCATGGCGCGGAGCTGCTCGAACCACCGCTTGCCGGCGTCGGCGGGCATGTGCAGCCGGTCCTGGCCCGCGCGGGGCAGGAACAGGCGCACGAACTGGTCCCGGCCGAGGAAGGCGAAGTCGGCGAGCTCGGCGCCGCCCAGGGTCACCGTGACGAAGTGCTTGCTAAGGCGCTCTGTCCGCACCACGCGGGCGCGGATCATGGCGCGGTGGCCGGGCTGTTCGACGCGCACGGGACCTCTTCTTCCGGGTTCGGGGGCACGGGGGCGGAACGCCTCCAGGTGAGGTTAGCCGAACCTTGCTTCGCCCGCGTTGTCCCGACTTCGGACCCGGGCACCCCTCCAGCGGCTGGGCCGCGCGCGGAGCCCGGACACCCGGCCGGTCAGTTCCGGGGCCCGGGGCGGGCCCGGAGCCATGCCTCCTCGAAGTCGTCGCCGCTGGTCTCCGGGGACGCGTACCACGGGTCGTACAGGTCGCAGGGCGGGTTGAACGGCCAGTCCTCCGGTCCCGTCTTGACGGCGGTGCCGTCCGCGCCGATCTCGACCTGCCGCAACCGACGACCGTCCGGACCGATCTCCATCAGGAAGACCTCCGGGGCGTCCTCCCCCTGCCAGCGCGGGTACACACGGTCCCGACCCGCCAGGGCACCGAAACCGGGCTGGTCGCGCTGGGCGTTGCGCTGCGCGTCGCGCTGGGCGCGCGGATCGGACAGCGGGTTCGGGTCCGGCGCATCGAGGTGGACCTCCTCCAGGGCCCACGTCCGCACGCGTTCGAGGATGTAGGGGTCGGTGACCACCTCGACCTCGGCGCAGGCGAGCGCGATCTCCTCCGCGGACCCGGCCCACACCCACCACCACAGGCCGCCCATCCCGTAGTCGTGGAGGACCAGGTGGCGCGTCTTTCGTTCGCCACTTCGTCGGTGCACGACACGTGGGCCCACGCCGCCCTCGGACGGGCCGCCGCGCGGACCGGTGCGTGTCTTTCGCGGCTCTCGCCGGAGAGATGAATCCGCATGGCAGAGGTGCCGCTTGTCCGTCTTGTCTTCAGTAAGGGCTTCTCCGGCCGGAGGCCGAGTCCACGACCGGACACGACTGTCGGCGCCGTGCCGGACAATCGGCGTATGACACAGGCAGCACACCGACACCACGCCATCGACTACCTGGAGCTCACGGTCACCGACCTGGACCGGGCGCGGCGCTTCTACTCCGAGGCGTTCGGGTGGCGCTTCAACGACTACGGCCCCGGCTACGCGGGCATCCAGAACCCCGAGGGGCCGGACGCCCCCGAGGTGGGCGGCCTCGCGCTGGGCGGGGAGTCGCGCCCGGGCGGTCCCCTCGTCCTGCTGTACTCGGCCGACCTCGACCGGTCCGTCGAGGCAGTGGAGGGCGCGGGCGGCGGTGTCGTGCGGGGCCCCTACGCCTTCCCCGGCGGGCGCCGCTTCCACTTCACCGATCCCAGCGGCAACGAACTGGGCGTCTGGGCCGAGGCCTGATGGGCGGGCAGGCCCCCGAGGGGGGAGACCCCGCCGTGGAGCACCTTGCCGCGACCCTGCGCCGCCGCCGGGAGGAGCTGACGGGCGCGGGCGGGGTGCGGATCGGCAGCGCCCTGGTCGTGCACGCGCTCAGTACGCACATGTGGGCGGGCGTGCCGGTCCCGGCCGTGGCCTGCCACGCCTCCGTCGACCCGCTGCGGCTGCGCGCCTCCGCCGGGCCGGTGACCTGCCGCCGGTGCCTGGCCCAGAACGGTCAGGAGCGGCAGCGGCAGGTGCCCGGGCAGACCGCGCTGGAGGTGTGACCGGCCGCGGCCCGGGTCCGTCGGCACGCGGGGCGCCGTGCTCCTCCGCGGTCGCGGAGCGCGGGTCCCGCACCCGGCTCCGCCCCCGCGCGCTCCCCGCCGCCCGGCTCAGGCGGGGCCGCCGGTGCGGCTGGCGACGGCCTCGTTGAGGACCGCGCAGGCGCGGCGCAGGTCGGCGGGGTGCGCTTCCACCACCCGGTCAACCACCGCTCCGCGATGGTCTACGGTGTGCCGCGGGTGGTCGAGGACGAGCGGGAGCGGCTGGAGGGTCTGCGCGCGCTGGTCGAGCGGTCGGCTCCGGGGCGGTGGGAGGAGGACCGGGAGCCGACCGCGAAGGAGTTGGCGGCCACGCGCGTGCTGGCGCTGTCGCTGGAGGAGGCGTCGGTGAAGGTGCGGACGGGGCCGCCGGAGGACGACGAGGAGGATCTGGCCCTGCCGGTGTGGGCGGGTGTGGTGCCGGTGCGGCAGGTGTTCGGGCAGCCGGGGCCGGATCCGGGTCTGGCGCCGGGGCTGGGGGTTCCGGTCGGGTGGCGGGGCGGTCGTCCTGAGGCGGGCCGTTCCGGGAAAACGGTGCGCGGGAAAACCGCTGCGGTCGCTCTGCGGGCATTCTTCGTCCTATTGGATAGGCCAATAGTCCTTTATTGCGACGTGTTCGCCGGGCGGACGCCGTCCTGGTCGCCGCCGCCGCAGGGGCGGCCCTTCAGTGTGGCCGAACTCGCGTGAAACGGGGGTCGGACTGTGCCGCAGGGCGTTTTTTGTGGGGTTCCCACAACGCATCGCCTTCGCTATGCGTGGTTCGGCCCATTGGTGTACCCGGCGGTAATCGACCAGGGTAGAAAGGGTAGGTGCAGGCGACGCTCCGAGACCCGGACGTCGCCTTCTGCGCGTGGTACTTGGGAGGCTCAACCGGTGTTCAGTCGTGTCGCCATCGTCAACCGTGGAGAGGCCGCTATGCGGCTCATCCACGCTGTCCGGGACCTCTCAGCGGAAACCGGCACGCGGATCGAGACGGTGGCTCTCCACACCGACGCCGACCGCGACGCCACCTTCGTCCGCGAGGCCGACGTCGCCTACTCGCTCGGTCCCGCCTCGGCCCGTCCCTACCTCGACCACGCCGTCCTGGAGCGCGCCCTGGTCCGGACCGGCGCCGACGCGGCGTGGGTGGGCTGGGGCTTCGTCGCCGAGGACCCGGCCTTCGCCGAGCTGTGCGAGAGGATCGGCGTCACCTTCGTCGGGCCCAGCGCCGAGGCCATGCGCAAGCTCGGCGACAAGATCGGCGCCAAGCTGATCGCCGAGGAGGTCGGCGTCCCGGTCGCGCCGTGGAGCCGCGGCGAGGTCGCCACCCTGGAGGAGGCGCTGCGCGCCGGTGAGGAGATCGGCTACCCGCTGATGCTCAAGGCCACCGCTGGCGGCGGCGGTCGCGGTATCCGCATGGTCGCCTCGGGTGAGGACCTGGCCGAGGCCTACGAGCGCACCAGCCAGGAGGCGCTTCGCGCCTTCGGCTCCGGCGTGGTCTTCCTGGAGCGCCTGGTCACCGGCGCCCGCCACGTCGAGGTCCAGATCATCGCCGACGGGCAGGGCACGGCCTGGGCGCTGGGCGTGCGCGACTGCTCGGTGCAGCGGCGCAACCAGAAGATCATCGAGGAGTCGGCCTCCCCGGTCCTGGACGCGGAGCAGACCGCGCACCTGAAGGCGTCCGCCGAGCGGCTGGCGCTGGCCGTGGGCTACCGGGGCGCGGGCACCGTCGAGTTCCTGTACCACCCGGGCGAGAAGCTGTTCGCGTTCCTGGAGGTCAACACCCGCCTCCAGGTCGAGCACCCGATCACCGAGATCACCACCGGCACCGACCTTGTCCGGCTCCAGCTGCACGTGGCCGGCGGCGGGAAGCTGGAGGGGCCCCAGCCGGTCGAGTCCGGCCACGCCGTCGAGGCCCGGCTCAACGCAGAGGACCCCGACCGCGACTTCGCGCCCGCCCCGGGCCGCATCGCGCGCCTGTCCCTGCCCACCGGTCCGGGCGTGCGCGTGGACACCGGTGTGCGCGAGGGCAACACCATCCCGGCCGACTTCGACTCGATGATCGCCAAGGTCATCGCCTACGGCCGCGACCGCGAGCAGGCGCTGGGCAGGCTGCGCCGCGCGATGGCCGAGACCACGGTGATCATCGAGGGCGGCGCGACCAACAAGAGCTTCGTGCTCGACCTGCTCGACCAGCCCGAGGTGATCGACGCCAGCGCCGACACCGGCTGGATCGACCGCGTGCGCGCCCAGGGACGCCTGGTCAGCCACCGCCACTCCGCGGTGGCCCTGGCCGCGGCCGCGATCGAGGCCTACCAGGACGAGGAGGAGGTCAGCCGTCAGCGGCTGCTGTCCACCGCGCACGGCGGCCGTCCGCAGGTGCAGCACGAGAGCGGCCGTCCACTGGACCTGAAGCTGCGCGGCGTGGGCTACCGGGTGAGCGTGGCCCGCGTCGGGCACCGGCGGTTCCGCGTCGGCGTCTCCGGAGGCGGTGACGTGCACCCGGCGGACGTGGAGGTCGAGCGCTTCGACGCGCACAGCGGCCAGATCGTGGTCAACGGCCACCGGTTCCGGCTGGTGTCGGCCACGCACGGGCCGGTGCACCTGGTCGAGGTGGACGGCGTCACGCACCGGATCAGCCGCGACGAGGGCGGTGTGCTGCGCTCCCCGGCGCCCGCCCTGGTGGTGGCGACGCCGTTGGCGGTGGGCGACGAGGTCGAGTCCGGCGCGCCCGTCCTGGTGCTGGAGAGCATGAAGATGGAGACGGTGTTGCGCGCGCCGTTCCGCGCCCGGGTGCGCGAGTGCCCGGTGTCGGTTGGCAGCCAGGTCGAGACCGGTGCGCCGCTGATGCGGCTGGAGCCGCTGTCCGACGGGGACGCCGAGGAGGCGGAGTCGGGCACGGAGGCCGTGGCGATCGAGCTGCCCCAGGAGGCCGGTGAGGCGTCCGCGGCCGAGCGCGTGGAGCGCGGCCTGCAGGACCTGCGCGGTCTGCTGCTGGGCTTCGACGCCGACCCGTACGACCGCGGGCGGGTGCTGGCCGACTACCTGGTCGCCCGCGCCGAGCTGGGCGGGCGTCCGGTCGAGGGCGAGCTGGACCTGTTCACCGTGTTCGCCGACCTGTGCGAGCTGAGCCGCAACAAGCCGGGCGGCGAGCCCGACACCGAGCCGCACAGCTCGGTGCACAGCCCGCGCGAGTTCTTCCACAGCTACCTGCAGAGCCTGGACGTGGAGCGCGCCGGTGTGAGCGAGGGCTTCCGGGCCAAGCTCACCCGGGTCCTGGCCCACTACGGGGTCGAGGACCTGGACCGCACGCCGGAGCTGGAGGCCGCGGTCTTCCGGATCTTCCTGGCCCAGCAGAACACGGGCGCCGCGCTGGCGACCGTGTCGGAGCTGCTGCGCCGCTGGCTGGCGGGCGGTCCGCCCGCGGGGGCGCTCAGCGAGCGCGCCGGGCTGGCCCTGGAGCACCTGGTGGAGGCCACGCAGGTGCGCTTCCCCGCGGTGTCGGACCTGGCCCGAGGTGTGGTCTTCCGCTGGTTCGCCCAGCCGCTGCTGCGCCGCAACCGGGCCCGGGTCTACGCCGCGGTGCGCGACGGCCTGCGCCACCTGGACCGCAACCCGGACGCGCCGGACCGGGCGGAGCGGATCCAGGCCATGGTGGCCAGTGCCGAGCCGCTGGTGCGGCTGGTCGGCCAGCGCATGGGTCGGGCGGGGCGCGACCACGCCCCGCTGCTGGAGGTGCTGACCCGCCGCTACTACGGCAACCGGGGGCTGTCCGGGGTCGCCGCGCGCGAGGTCGGGGGCTGCCGGTTCGTCACCGCCGACCACAACGGCGCGGGCGGCCTGACGCGCGTGGTCACGACCGCCGTGGACATCGCCGCCCTGCCCGACGCCGTCGGCGCGGTCGGCGAGCTCGCCGCCGACGTGGCCGAGCACGGCCTGGTGGCCGACCTCTACCTCACCTGGGAGGACCAGCCCGACGCCGACGCGATGGCGGTGCGGCTCAGCGGGCTCCTGGCCGAGCACCCGCTGCCCGCGGGCGTGCGCCGGGTCACCGCCACCGTCGCCGGCACCAGCGGCGCGGTGATGCACCACCACTTCACCTTCCGGCCCGAGGGTGACGGCTTCGCCGAGGACCGGCTGATCCGGGGCCTGCACCCGCAGATCGCGCGGCGCCTGCAGCTGCAGCGCCTGCGCGAGTTCGACCTCACCCGGCTGCCGTCGGCCGACGAGGAGATCTACCTGTTCCGGGCGGTGGCCAAGAGCAACCCGGCCGACGAGCGCCTCTTCGCGATGGGCCAGGTCCGCGACCTGACGCCGCTGCGCGAGGCGGACGGGCGCCTGGTCGCGCTGCCCGCGCTGGAGGACACGGTCACCGGGTGCCTGGACGCGATCCGCAACATCCAGGCGCAGCGTCCTCAGAACCGGCGCTTCGACACCAACCGCATCATGATGTACGTGTGGCCGGCGACCGAGCTGACCCCCGAGGAGCTGGAGACGCTGGTCCAGCGGCTGCTGCCGACCACGGCCGGGGCGGGGCTGGAGGAGGTCCAGTTCCTGGCCCGCCAGCGCACCTCCTCCGGTGAGCTGACCGAGGTCGCGGTGCGCATCAGCCTGGACCAGGGCCAGGACGCGCGGGTCCACGTCGAGGAGCCCTCGACGGAGCCGGTGCTGCCGCTGGACGACTACCGCCAGAAGGTGCTGCGCGCGGCCCGGCGCGGGACCGTCTACCCCTACGAGCTGACCGGTCTGCTGTCGGGCCCGGGCGGCGGTTTCACCGAGTACGACCTGGACGACAACGGCGTGCTGGTCCCGGTGGACCGGCCGCGCGGGCACAACGCCGCGGCGATCGTGGCCGGTGTGGTCACCACGCCGACCGTGCGCCACCCCGAGGGGGTCACGCGCGTGGTGCTGCTGGGCGACCCGACCAAGGCGCTGGGCGCGCTCTCGGAGCCCGAGTGCTCGCGGGTGATCGCGGCGCTGGACCTGGCCGAGTCGATGCGGGTGCCGCTGGAGTGGTTCGCGCTGTCGGCCGGCGCGCGGATCTCGATGTCCTCGGGCACCGAGAACATGGACTGGGTCGCGGCCGCGCTCAAGCGGATCGTGGAGTTCACCCAGGACGGCGGCGAGATCAACGTCGTGGTCGCGGGCATCAACGTCGGCGCCCAGCCGTACTGGAACGCCGAGGCGACGATGCTCATGCACACCAAGGGCGTCCTGGTGATGACGCCGGACTCGGCGATGGTGCTCACCGGCAAGCAGTCGCTGGACTTCTCCGGCGGGGTGTCGGCCGAGGACAACTTCGGCATCGGCGGCTACGACCGGGTGATGGGCCCCAACGGGCAGGCGCAGTACTGGGCGCCGAACCTGGCCTCGGCCCGCGAGATCCTCATGGCGCACTACGACCACACCTACGTCGTGCCGGGGGAGGAGGCGCCGCGCCGGGCCAGGACCCTGGACCCGGTCGACCGCGACGTCTCGGCGTTCCCGCACGCGGTGGCGGGCAGCGACTTCGCCACCGTCGGCGAGATCTTCTCCGCCGAGCACAACCCGGACCGCAAGAAGCCCTTCGACATCCGCACGGTGATGCGTGCGCTCTCGGACCAGGACCACGCGGTGCTGGAGCGCTGGGCGGGCATGGCCGACGCCGACACGGCGGCGGTGCAGGACGCGCACATCGGCGGCTGGCCGGTGTGCCTGGTGGGGATCGAGTCGCGGTCGGTGCCGCGGCACGGCTTCCCGCCCACCGACGGGCCCGACACCTACACCGCGGGCACGCTGTTCCCGCGTTCGTCCAAGAAGGTGGCGCGGGCGATCAACGCGGCGTCGGGCAACCGGCCGCTGGTGGTGCTGGCGAACCTGTCGGGGTTCGACGGTTCGCCGGAGTCGCTGCGCAAGCTCCAGTTGGAGTACGGGGCCGAGATCGGGCGCGCGATCGTCAACTTCGACGGTCCGATCGTGTTCTGCGTGATCTCGCGGTACCACGGCGGCGCGTTCGTGGTGTTCTCCAAGGCGCTCAACCCGAACATGACGGTGCTCGCGCTGGAGGGGTCGTTCGCCTCGGTGCTGGGCGGGGCCCCGGCGGCGGCCGTGGTGTTCGCCGGTGAGGTCAACACGCGTACCGCGAGCGATTCGCGGGTGACGGGGCTCCAGGAGCAGGTGTCGGCGGCCAGCGGCGCCGAGCGGGCCGCGCTCAACGCGCGGCTGGCCGAGACGCAGTCCTCGGTGCGGGCGGAGAAGCTCGGCGAGGTCGCCGCGGAGTTCGACCGGGTGCACAGCATCCAGCGCGCGGTCGAGGTGGGTTCGGTGGACGCGATCATCAGCGCCGCCGAGATGCGGCCGCGCATCATCGAGGCGATCGAGCACGGCATGAAGCGCTGAGGGCTGGGACTGGCGGGGCGGGGCCGCGGCCCCGCCCCGTCGGCGTGCGCCGAGGGGTGGGCGGCGGGCCCGTCTCCGGTGTGCGGGCGGACGGGGCCGACGGGCGCAAGCGCCGGTCGGCCGTACCGCCCGTCCGTCCGGTCAGCGGATCTTCTCGCCGTACACGTGGTCGACGGGCATGGTCATGAGCACCCTGCGGTCGGAGACCATGACCGACCGGTACTCCTCCCAGTCGGGGTGCTCCCCGGCGGCGAGGCGGTAGTAGTCCACCAGCGCCTCGACATCGGGGCCGTGCGGGTCGGTGCCGGGGCCGGTGAGGGTGGCCACGCCCTCGGCGGTGGCCCACGCCCAGCCGTCGGCGCTGGTGACCTGGAGCGTGGCGCGCGGGTCGCGGCGCAGGTTGGCGGTCTTGGCCCGGCCCTCGGTCATGGAGACGTGCAGCAGGTCGGTCTCGGCGTCGTAGAAGGGCTGGACGGGGGAGAGCTGGGGGCGGCCGTCGGCCTTGATGGTGGCCAGGACCCCGAGCTTGCTCCGGGCGAGCAGCGCGCGCGGGTCGAACGTCGTCGCGGTCATGTTCCAGGACCCCTCTCTGCCGGGTGGTGGCGGTGCGCGGTGGCACCGGCCGTGTGCGGCCGGTCACGATCGTACTCCCGGTGCGCGCGGCCGTCCCGCTCCCGCCGCGCGGCGCACACCGCCGTGTCCGTCGGCCGGGGCGCGCGACCGGGCCCGCCACCCGGCGCTCCGGGCCACCCGTGTGCGCGTCGGCCGGGGCGGGGGTGCGGCCTGAGCACTCCGACGACTCCCCCGGGGTGCGCTGAACAGCGCGGACACCGGAGCGGTGGCGCGGGCGCGGCCCCTGTGCGCCTTCCGGCCGCAGAGGGCCGAGGGGGCCTTGATAGTCTGCCGGGGCCAGTCGTACCACGTACGTGGTCAGGGAATCCGGTGCGAATCCGGAACTGACGCGCAGCGGTGAGGGGGACGGGCGGGGTACTCACGCCACTGGGGCGGAGGCCGCGGAGACCACGGCGTCGAGGCGGCACCGACCTGGGAAGGCACCCCGTCCGGACGAACCCGAGTCCGAAGACCTGCTGGCCCCTCCGCGTCGAGTGCGCGGAGGCGTCCCGTGCCAGGCTCCGCGTTCGAGCCCCGACATCCAAGGCATGCCCATGCTGCGTCGCGCCCCGCGCCCCCTTCCCCTCCTGCTCGCCTCCGCGCTGCTGCTCACCGCCTGCGCCCCCTCCCCGGGAGGGGGGAGCGGCGGGGGGGAGGCCGCCGCCGACGCCCGCGCGGTCGACAACTGCGGGCACCGGGTGGGCGTCGACGCCCCGCCCGAGCGCGTCGTCTCCCTCAACCAGGGCAGCACCGAGATCCTGCTCTCACTGGGGTTGGCGGACCGCCTCGTCGGCACCGCCACCTGGACCGATCCGATCATGGAGGGACTGGAGGAGGCCAACGGGGGCATCCCCCGCCTGGCCGACAACGCCCCCTCCTTCGAGGTGGTCCTGGACGCCGAACCGGACTTCGTGACCGCCTCCTTCGTCTCCACGCTCGGCACGGGCGGTGTCGCCACCCGCGAGCAGTTCGAGGAGCTGGGCGTGCCCACCTACGTCTCCCCGACCGACTGCGCCACCGGCAAGGACAACGACAGCGGGGGAGACGGCTCGCGCAGCGAACCCCTCACCCTCGACGCCGTCTACGGCGAGATCCGCGACCTGGCCCTGCTGTTCGGGGTCGAGGAGCGCGGGGAGGAGCTGATCGCGGAGCTGGAGGGGCGGGTGGCTGCGGCCACCTCGGACCTGGACGCCTCCGGCGTCTCCCTCATGTACTGGTTCGCCAACTCCCAGTCGCCCTACCTCGCGGGCTGCTGCGGCGCTCCCGGCGCCATCACCCGCGCGGTCGGCGCGCGGAACGCCTTCGACGACACCCACGACGAATGGCCCCAGATCAACTGGGAGACCGTCGCCGACCGCGACCCCGACGTCATCGTCCTCGGTGACCTGACCCGCGACTCCCAGACCGCGGAGTCCGCCGACGCCAAGATCGCGTTCCTGGAGTCCAATCCCGCCACGGGCAACCTCACCGCCGTGCGCGAGGAGCGCTACGTCCTGCTCAGCGGCCAGGCGATGAACCCCTCGATCCGCACGGTCGAGGGGATCGAGCAGGTCGCCGAGGGTCTGCGCGGCCTCGGGCTCGGCCGGTGAGCGGTGCGCGTCTGGCGCTGCTCTCCTGCGGTGGACTGGTGCTCCTGGCCGTGTCGGTCTCGGTCGCGGTGACCATCGGCCCCGCCGACATCACCACGGCCGAGGTCTGGGGGTCGGTCGCCGCGCGGCTGGGGTTCGGGGAGAGCGGGCTGTCGCCGCTGCGCGAGGGCATCGTCTGGGACCTGCGCATGCCCCGCACCCTGCTCGCCGCGGTGTGCGGGGCCGGGCTGGCGCTGTGCGGGGCGGTCATGCAGTCCCTGCTGCGCAACCCGCTGGCGGACCCCTTCGTGCTCGGGGTGTCCTCGGGGGCCTCCACCGGGGCGGTCGCCGTGCTGGTGCTGGGCTGGGGCGGTGCGGTGGTGTCGCTGTCGGCGGGCGCCTTCGTCGGCGCCCTGCTCTCCTTCGGGCTGGTGGTGCTGCTCGCGCACACCCTGGGCGCGAGCATGGACCGCGTGGTGCTGTCGGGGGTGGCGGCCATGCAGCTGTTCTCGGCGCTGACCTCGTTCATCGTGCTGACCTCGGCCGACGCCGAGACCACGCGCGGGGTGCTGTTCTGGCTGCTGGGCTCCCTCAGCGGCGCCGGGTGGGACGACGTGGTGCTGTGCGCGGCGGTGCTGGCCGGTGTGCTCGCCGTGTGCCTGGCGCACACCACCACCCTGGACGCGTTCGCCTTCGGTGAGGAGGCCGCGGCGAACCTGGGCGTGCGGGTGGCCCGCGCCCGCATGGTGCTGCTGTGCGCCACCGCGCTGCTCACCGCCGCCCTGGTCAGCGCGGCCGGGGCGATCGGCTTCGTGGGGCTGGTCCTGCCGCACGCGGCCCGCGCGCTCACCGGCGCGGCCCACGCCAGGCTCCTGCCGGTGACCGCGCTGGCGGGCGCCGTCTTCCTGGTGTGGGTGGACACGGTCGCCCGCACCGCGCTGGACCCCCAGGAGATCCCGGTGGGGGTGGTGACCTCCCTCATCGGGGTTCCCGCCTTCGTCGCCGTGCTCTACCGCGCCAGGAGGCACACGTGACCCATTCCGACCAGGCGGTGGCGCGCGGCCGCGACGGCGCGTCCTCCGTGACGGCGCCGGGGACGGCCGCCGCGCCCGAGGTGCTCGGCGCGACTGCTCCGCCCGCCCGCCCGGCGCTCACGACCGACGGCCCACCGCCCGAGGAGGGGGAGCCGACGCGGGGCGGCGGTCCCGGCGCGGCCGGGCTGCGCGCCGAACGGGTGAGCCGCCTGATCGGCGGAGGGCTCGTCCTGGACGGCGTCACCCTCGCTCCGCGCCCCGGCGAGACCGTCGGCCTGCTCGGCCCCAACGGTTCGGGCAAGTCCACGCTGCTGCGGCTGCTCTCGGGCGTCCTGGCGCCCTCCGCGGGCGTGGTCGCCCTCGACGGCGAGCCGATCGGCCGGACCGCGCGCCGGACGGTGGCGCGGCGCGTGGCCGCCGTCGAACAGAACGCGCACACCCAGACCGAGCTGACCGTCCGCGACGTGGTGGCCCTGGGGCGCGTCCCCCACCGCCGCGCCTGGACGCCCATGTCCGCGGCCGACGCGGACGCCGTCGCGGCGGCACTGGAGCGCACCGGCCTGACCGCCACCGCCGACCGGTCCTGGCACACGCTCTCCGGCGGTGAGCGCCAGCGCGCCCAGATCGCCCGCGCCCTGGCCCAGGAGCCGAGCGAACTGCTGCTCGACGAGCCGACCAACCACCTCGACATCCAGTACCAGCTCGACCTCATGGAACTGGTCGCGGGCCTGCCGGTCACCACCGTCATCGCCATGCACGACCTCAACCTGGCCGCGATGTACTGCGACCGGCTGCTGGTGCTGCGCGGTGGGCGAGTCGTCGCCGAGGGCGCGCCCCCGCGGGTCCTGACCCCCGACCTCATCGAGGAGGTCTACGGGGTCCGGGCCGAGGTCGAACCCGGACCCGGACACCCGGTGATCCGCTTCCTGCGCCGCGGCTCCGAGCCGCCGCGCCACAGTGACGCCCCCGCCGCCGAGGCGCGGACGACCCCCGGACCCGAACGGTCCGACCGACGATGGGGAGCTAACCCCGAAGGAGGAATCCGGCCATGACGGTACGGATCGCACTGCTGTCCACCTCCGACACCGACCTGCTCTCCGCGCGGGCCAGCGACCGCGCGTACGCGTGGGCCAACCCCTCCCGCGCCTCCGACGCCGAACTCACCGGCGTCGTCGAGGGCGCCGACCTGGTGGTGGTGCGGCTGCTCGGCTCCCCGCACGACCTGTGGCCGGGTCTGGCCGCCGTCCGGGAGCGGGGCACGCCGCTGGTCGTCCTGGGCGGCGAGCAGCAGCCCAGCGCCGAACTCATGGAGCACTCCACCGTCCCGATCGGCCTGGCGGCCGACGCCCACCGCTACCTGGCCGAGGGAGGTCCGGCCAACCTCGCGCGCCTGCACGCCTTCCTGTCCGACACCGTGCTGCTGACCGGCGAGGGGTTCGAGGCTCCCGCCCCCGTCCCGCTGTGGGGCTTCGCGGAGCGGGACCGGCCGTCGTCCACCACATCCGACGACCGGTCCCCGACCGCGGGCCCCTCCTCCGACGGGAACCTGCCGAAGGTGGGCATCCTCTACTACCGGGCGCACGAGGCGGGCGGCAACACCGCCTTCGCGCACGCCCTGGCCGACGCCGTCGACGCCACCGGGCAGGCCGTGGGCGTGCCCGTGTTCGCCGGGTCGCTGCGCTCGGCGCCCGACGAGCTGTACGAGGCGCTCGCCGGCTTCGACGCGCTGGTGGTCACCGTCCTGGCGGCGGGCGGCAGCGTCCCCGCGTCCGCGAGCGCGGGCGGGGACGACGAGGCGTGGGACGTGGAGCGGATGGCGGCCCTGGACGTCCCCGTCCTCCAGGGGCTGTGCCTGACGAGTCCGCGCGCGGACTGGGAGGCCTCCGACGACGGCGTCACCCCGCTGGACTCGGCGAGCCAGATCGCCATCCCCGAGTTCGACGGCCGCATCATCACCGTCCCCTTCTCCTTCAAGGAGATCGACCGCGACGGCCTGCCCCGCTACGTCGCCGACCCCGAGCGCTGCGCCCGCCTGGCCGGGATCGCGGTCGCCCACGCCCGGCTGCGGCACGTGCCCACCGCCGACAAGCGCGTCGCCGTCGTCCTGTCCGCCTACCCCACCAAGCACTCGCGCATCGGCAACGCCGTCGGGCTCGACACGCCCCGCTCCCTGGTGCGCCTGCTGCGCCGGATGCGCGCCGAGGGATACGACCTGGGCGGGCCCGGCGCCCTGCCCGGCCTGGACCTGCCCGACGAGACCGAGGCCGGGGACGCGCTGATCCACGCCCTGATCGCGGCGGGCGGCCAGGACGAGGACTGGCTGACCTCCGTGCAGCTGACCGACGCCCAGGTGCGCATCACCCCCGAGGAGTACGCCGCCTGGACCGAGGGCCTGCCCGCCCCGCTGAGGGAGGCGATGACCGAGGCGTGGGGCGCCGCGCCCGGCAGCCTCTACGTCAACGACGCCGGCGAGCTGGTCCTGGCCGCGATGCGCGCGGGCAACGTGGTCGTCCTGGTCCAGCCCCCGCGCGGCTTCGGCGAGAACCCGATCGCGATCTACCACGACCCCGACCTGCCCCCCAGCCACCACTACCTGGCCGCCTACCGGTGGCTGGAGCGCGGCTTCGGCGCCCACGCCGTCGTCCACCTGGGCAAGCACGGCTCGCTGGAGTGGCTGCCCGGCAAGAACGCCGCGCTCTCGGCCGCCTGCGCCACCGACGCGGTGCTGGGCGACCTGCCGCTCGTCTACCCGTTCCTGGTCAACGACCCGGGCGAGGGCGCCCAGGCCAAGCGCCGAGCCCACGCCACGGTCGTGGACCACCTCATCCCGCCGATGGCCCGCGCCGAGTCCTACGGCGACATCGCCCGCCTGGAGCAGCTGCTCGACGAGCACGCCAACATCGCGGCCATGGACCCGGCCAAGCTGCCCGCGGTGCGCGGCGAGATCTGGTCGCTGATGCGCGCGGCCGAGATGCACCGCGACCTCGGCCTTGAGGAGCGGCCCGACGACGAGGAGTTCGACGACTTCCTGCTCCACGTGGACGGCTGGCTGTGCGAGATCAAGGACGCGCAGATCCGCGACGGCCTGCACGTGCTCGGGGAGGCGCCCGAGGGCGAGGCCCGGGTGAACCTGGTCCTGGCCGTCCTGCGCGCCGCCCAGGTGTGGGGAGGGGTGGGGGCCGCGGTGCCCGGTCTGCGTTCGGCGCTGGGCCTGAAGGAGGACGCGCCCGCCGCCGAGGTCGACCAGGTGGAGGCCCTCGCCCGCGGCCTCGTCGAGCGGATGGAGGCCGCGGGCTGGGACCCGGCCGCCGCGTCCGGTCTGCACGACGACCCCGGGGTGCGCTCCGTCCTGGAGTTCGCCGCCGCGCAGGTGGCGCCGCGCCTGGCCCGCACCACCGACGAACTCGACCACGTCGTCCACGCCCTGGCGGGCGGCTTCGTCCCGGCGGGCCCCTCCGGCTCCCCGCTGCGCGGCCTGGTCAACGTGCTGCCGACCGGCCGCAACTTCTACACCGTCGACCCCCGCGCCGTCCCCTCCCGGCTGGCCTGGCAGACCGGGCAGGCGATGGCCGAGTCCCTGCTGCGCCGCCACCTGGAGGAGACCGGGACCTACCCCGAGTCGGTGGGCCTGTCGGTGTGGGGCACGTCGGCGATGCGCACCTCCGGCGACGACGTGGCCGAGGTGCTGGCGCTGCTGGGCGTGCGCCCGGAGTGGGACGAGGCCTCGCGCCGGGTCTCGCGGCTGGACGTGGTGCCGCTGGAGGAGCTGGGCCGCCCGCGCGTGGACGTCACGGTGCGCATCTCCGGCTTCTTCCGCGACGCCTTCCCGCACGTGGTCGCCATGCTCGACGACGCGGTGAACCTGGTGGCCGACCTGGACGAGCCCGAGGAGGGCAACTTCGTGCGCGCCCACACCCGAGCCGACCTGGCCGAGCACGGCGACCGGCGCCGCGCCACAACCCGGATCTTCGGCTCCGCGCCCGGCTCCTACGGCGCGGGCATCCTCCAGGTGGTGGAGTCGGGCACCTGGCGCGACGACCGCGACCTGGCCGAGGTCTACACCGCCTGGGGCGGCTTCGCCTACGGGCGGGGCCTGGACGGCGTCGCGGCGGCCGACGACATGCGCGCCAACTACCGCCGGATCAAGGTCGCGGCCAAGAACGTGGACAGCGCCGAGCACGACATCGCCGACTCCGACGACTACTTCCAGTACCACGGCGGCATGATCGCCACCGTCCGCGCCCTCACCGGCGCCGACCCCAAGGCCTACGTCGGCGACTCCACCTCGCCCGACGCGGTGCGCACGCGCACCCTGGCCGAGGAGACCGCCCGCGTGTTCCGGGCCCGGGTGGTCAACCCGCGCTGGATCTCGGCCATGCGCCGCCACGGCTACAAGGGAGCCTTCGAGCTGGCCGCCACGGTCGACTACCTCTTCGGCTTCGACGCCACGGCCGGTGTCGTGCACGACTGGATGTACGACAAGCTCGCCGCCGAGTACGTGCTCGACGCCGACACCCAGGAGTTCCTGCGCCGCTCCAACCCGTGGGCGCTGCACGGTATCGTCGAGCGGCTGCACGAGGCCGCCCGGCGCGGTCTGTGGGCCGAGCCGGACCCGGCGACGCTGGAGGCCCTCCAGGAGGTCTACCTGGAGGTCGAGGGAGACCTGGAGGACCGGTCCGAGTGAGGGTGCGCATCCTGGGCATCGGCATGGGGCCGCGGCACCTCACCCCCGAGGCCGCCGACGCGCTGCGCGGCTGCGACTACGCGGTGGCCGCCCGAAAACGCGGGGACGACGGGCTGCTGGCCCTGCGCCGGGCCGTGTGCGAGGCGCACGGCGTGCCGCTGGTCGCGGTGCCCGACCCCGAGCGCGACCGCGACGACCCGGCGGACTACGCGGCCGCGGTGGCCGCCTGGCACGAGGCGCGGGTCGCCGCCTACGAGCGGGTGCTGGGCGAGCGCGGCGGCACCGCGGCGTTCCTGGTCTGGGGCGATCCGGGTCTGTACGACTCCACGCTGCGGATCGTGGAACGGATCGCCGCGCGGGGGGTCGTCGCGGTGGAGTACGACGTGCTCCCCGGCGTCAGCGCCCCCCAGCTCCTCGCGGCGCGGCACCGGATCGTGCTGCACGAGGTGGGGCGTCCGGTGCACGTGACCCCCGCGCGCCTGCTGGGCGAGGCGGTGGCGGCGGGGCAGGACAACATCGTGGTCATGCTCGGCGGCGAGGCGGTGCTGGGGGGCGGGCTCGCGTTCGGCGAGTTGAGGGACTGGACGGTCTGGTGGGGCGCCAACCTGGGTACCGACACCGAGGAGCTGGTCGCCGGGCGGGTCGGCGCGGCGCAGCCCGACATCGCCGCGCGCCGCAGGAGGGCCCGGGCGCGGGCGGGCTGGGTGATGGACGTCGCGCTGCTGAGGAGGCCGGTGTGAGCGGTGCGGGAACGGGGGCGGGGCTGCTGGTCGCCGGGACCACCTCCGACGCGGGCAAGAGCGTGGTCACCACCGCCCTGTGCCGGGCCTTCGCGCGCCGCGGCGCGCGGGTCGCCCCCTACAAGGCGCAGAACATGTCCAACAACTCCATGGTCTGCCACGGTCCCGACGGCCGTCCGGCGGAGATCGGCCGCGCCCAGTGGGTGCAGGCCCTGGCCGCCCGCGCCGTGCCCGAGCCCGCCATGAACCCGGTGCTCCTCAAACCGGGCACCGACCGGCGCAGCCACGCCGTCCTGCTGGGCCATCCCGCGGGGGACGTCTCCTCGGCCGACTGGGAGGCGGGCCGCCGCCACCTTGCCCGGGCCGCGCACGCCGCCTACGACGACCTCGCCTCCCGCCACGACGTCGTCGTCGCCGAGGGTGCGGGCAGTCCCGCCGAGATCAACCTGCGGGCGGGCGACTACGTCAACATGGGCCTGGCCCGGCACGCGGGCCTGCCCGTGGTGGTGGTCGGCGACATCGACCGGGGCGGCGTCTTCGCCGCGATGTACGGCACGGTGGGCCTGCTGGAGCCCGCCGACCAGGAACTGGTCGCGGGCTTCGTGGTCAACAAGTTCCGCGGGGACCCCGGGCTGCTGCGGCCCGGCCTGGAGGACCTCGAACGGCTCACCGGCCGCCGGGTCTACGGCACCCTGCCGTGGGACCCGGGGCTGTGGCTGGACTCCGAGGACGCCCTGGACCTGGAGGGTCGCCGTGCGCGCGGGGGAGAGGGGCTGAGGGTGGCCGTGGTGCGCCTGCCCCGGATCAGCAACTTCACCGACGTGGACGCCCTCGGGCTGGAACCGGGCCTGGACGTCGTCTTCGCCTCCGGCCCGCGCGATCTGGCCGACGCCGACCTGGTCGTCCTGCCCGGTACGCGTTCCACCCTGGCCGACCTGGCCTGGCTGCGCTCGCGCGGGCTCGACCTGGCGATCGTGGAGCACGCCCGGCGCGGTCGGCCGCTGCTGGGGATCTGCGGCGGGTTCCAGATGCTCGGCCGCACCGTCACCGACGCCGACGGGGTCGAGGCCGAACCCGGGGCGCGCGCGGACGGCCTCGGGCTGCTGGACGCCCGGACCGACTTCACCGCGGACAAGACCCTGCGCCTGCCCTCGGGGGAGGCGCTCGGGGCGCCCGCGCACGGCTACGAGATCCACCACGGCCGGGTCACTGTGGGCGGCGGAGCGGAGGGGTTCCCGGGGGGAGCCCGGGCGGGCAACGTCTTCGGCACCATGTGGCACGGCAGCCTGGAGGGCGACGCCTTCCGCGCCGCCTTCCTGGCCGAGGCGCTGGGCTGCGCGCCCTCCGGGGTGCGCTTCGCCGCCGCCCGGGAGCGGCGACTGGACCTGCTCGCCGACCTGGCGGAGGAGTACCTGGACGTGGACGCCCTGCTCGCCCTGGCCCGCGGGGGAGCCCCGGCGGGTCTGCCCGCGCTGGCCCCGGGGACCCCGCCCGCCGCCCGTCCGCGGCACGGGTCCGGGACGGAGGTGTCCGGGTGAGGCTGCTGCTCTTGGGGGGAACGTCCGAGGCCCGTGAGCTGGCCGCCCTCCTGGTCGAGGCGGGCGTGGACGTGACCACGTCGCTGGCCGGGCGGGTGGCCCGGCCCCGCCTGCCGGTGGGGAAGGTGCGGATCGGCGGCTTCGGGGGAGTGCCCGGCCTGCGCGCGGCGCTGGCCTCCTACGACGCGGTGGTGGACGCCACCCACCCCTTCGCCCTGGGTATGACCGCCAACGCGGCGGCGGCCTGCACGGACCTTCCCCTGCTGCGGCTGGAGCGGCCGGGCTGGGATCCCGATCCGGCCTGGCGGTACGCCGCCACCCACGACGAGGCGGCGGAGCGGGCCGCGGCGCTCGGGGAGCGCCCCTTCCTCACGGTGGGCCGCCAGGAACTCGCCCGCTTCGTGCCGAGGCTGGGGCGGCGTGCGGTCCTGGCCCGGGTGGTGGACCTCCCCGAGGCCGTGCTGCCCGGGACGTGGTCGCTGCTGACCAGCCGGGGGCCGTACACCCTGGACGGCGAACTGGAGCTGATGGGCGGGCACCGCGCGGACGTGCTGGTCACCAAGGACTCCGGCGGCGCCTACACCCGGCCCAAGATGGAGGCCGCCAGGACGCTGGGGGTCCCGGTCGTGGTGGTGCGGCGCCCGCCGGGACCCGCCGGTGTGCCCACCGTCCACGACGTGGCCGCGGCGTTCGCCTGGGTGACCGCCCTGGGGTGAGGGGAGACCGCGGGACGGCCGCGGCCGTCGCCACCGGCGCACGCGGGCCGTGTCAGCGGGCGAACCGGCTCTTCAGCTCGTCGGTGTCCAGGATGATCCCGGTGCCGGGGATCTCGACCCTGCCGCCGCAGACGTGCCTTGACCGGTCCTGGTACCCACCGTGTCCGGGACGGGGGTGCGCCACCACGGCGTTCACGTCACGGTCGGCCAACAGCTGGGCGGGGGTTTCGGTGGCGGCGTAGGCAGCGGGCTTCCCGACCCGGTCGCGGGCGTGCGTTCCGGCTCCGTTGAGGGGGCCTCGCCCCGGGGTCCGCGCAGCGCGGGCATCAGGACGCCGTCCACCAGCGACACGAGGAAGTCCCGGTCGAAGGGCCTGCGCTGGACGAGCGCGCGGTAGGCGGCCATCGACGCGACGACCTGGGAGAGGGTGTCGACGTCGGCCGTGGCCGCGGCCTCCCCGCGTTCGACGGCGCGCCGCATGAGGAGGCGGTGGGCCTCGGCCCAGGGCTGGACGATCGCGGCGCCGACGGCGTCGGCGCAGGACTGGTCCTGGACGAGCAGCGAGGCCAGCCCCGCCATGATCCGGAGCCGGCGCTCGCCCTCCCGCGCCGACTGGGGCCGGAACAGGCCGAGCAGGTCCTCCCGGAGGTCGCCGGTGTCGGGCAGGCTCCCGGTGTCGACCTGGTCGCGCTTCATGCGCGCCACCGCGTCGATCACCAGTTCCGTCTTTGAGGGCCAGCGGCGGTAGAGCGTGGCCTTCCCGGCTCCGGCGCGGGCCGCGACGGCGTCCATCGTCAGCCCGGCGAACCCGGAGTCGGCCAGGACCTCCAGCGTCGCGTCGAGGATGGCGCCGTCACGGGAGCGGTCCCGCCTGCGTCCGGGACGCGCGGGACCGCCGCCGGTCGCGGCGGGGGAGCGGGTGCCGCCGTCTCGTGTCATGGTGCTCTCCTCCTCGTCTCACCGCTGGTCAGAACGATACACACCAGTTCCGGAACAGAGTAGTTCAGGAACGAAATAGTTCCGGAACTGGCTTGTATCGAAATGTCGGGACGGTGTGGCACGATGAGCCGATGCACCACGTGAGTGACGACGAACGGCGCGCCCGCATCGGCGTTCGGCACGCCCTGGCGACGGGTTTCCACGCGGACTCCCCGGAGGCGGCCACGCGGGCGGTGACCGCCCTGCACGCCACCGAACCGGCCACCGTCTACCTGTCGTGCCGGGCGCGCGTGCCCTCGCTGACCGTGGCCGACCTCGACGGGGCGCTCTACGGGGAGCGGCGGCTGGTGAAGCAGTTGGCGATGCGGCGCACGCTCTTCGTCTTCCCCCGTGGACTGCTGCCCGCCGTGTGGCCGAGCGCCTCCGCGCGCGTCGCCGCGGCGGAGCGAGCCCGCATGCGCAAGGACCTGGTCAGGGAGGGGATCGCCGACGACGGCGACGCCTGGCTCGACCGGGCCCGCGCCGAGGTCCTGGCCCTGCTCGCGGACGAACCCGGGGGGCTGGTGGCCGCCGACGTGCGCCGGGCGGTGCCGAGGATCGACGTGAGGGTGGCGGGGTCGGCGGGAGAGGTGTGGTCGGCCCCGCGGGTGCTCACCCTCCTCGGCGCCGCCGCCGACATCGTGCGCGGCGCCAACACCGGCCGCTTCGCGGTCTCGCAGCCGCGCTGGACCCTGACCGGGCACTGGCTCGACGCCGTTCCCGCCCCGTGGAGCGCCGCCGAGGGCTACCGGGAGCTCGTCCGCCTCTGGCTGCACAGTTTCGGTCCGGGTACCGAGGACGACATCGTCTGGTGGCTGGGGTCCACCAAGACGGCGGTGCGCACGGCGCTGGCCGAACTCGGCGCGGCCATGGTCTCCCTCGACGGCGGCGCGACCGGCTGGCTCCTGCCCGACGACCTGGGCGAGGCGGCCGACCCGGGCCCGTGGGTCGCCCTGCTGCCGGTGCTCGACCCGACCGTCATGGGCTGGCGCGGCCGGGACTTCTACCTGGGCCCGCACCGCGCGCGGCTCTTCGACGACCGCGGCAACGCGGGCACGACCGCCTGGGCGGACGGCCGCGTGGTCGGGACGTGGGTGCAGGACGGCTCCGGCGCGGTCCGGGTGCACCTGCTCGAACCGGTGCCGACGGCCACGCGCCGGGCACTGGGGGAGGAGGCGGCCCGCCTGACCGAGTGGCTCGGCGGTGTGCGGATCGGCACCGGCTACGTGTCGCCCGCTATGAGGGCCGCCCGGGCCGTGTGGGAGTGAGAACGGCCCGGCGCGGCCGCGCACGGCCTGACCGGAAGAGGCGGCGGTTTCGCCCGGTCCGGCGCGGGCCGTCAGGAGGGGCAGGCGGCGCGGGGCCGGAACGGGGGCTAGGAGCGCACGGCGTCCGCGAAGCGGGCGGCGAGCCGGGGATGTCCGGCCCAGTGGACGTGCAGGTAGGAGGCGTGCAGCGTCGGCGAGGCGAAGCCCTCCGGCGCGCCCTCGATCTCCCAGGCCGCACGGTCGCCGCAGGCGCCGGGGGTCGTCGCGGTGCGGTGGAACTCGTGCCCGGTGACCCGCTCCCCGGCCCGGGTCAGCAGGGTGTCCCCCGACGAGAGCGCCTCGGGGTAGCGCAGGGTGAGCCGCCCCGTCATCCGGGCGCGCGCGGGGACGGCCCCGGCCATGGGCTCGCCGTCGAGCGACTCGGCCAGGTAGAGCAGGCCCGCGCACTCGGCGACGGTCGGCACCCCGTCCCGCACCGCCTCGCGCAGCTGGGTCAGCAGGCCGCG
Organism: Nocardiopsis akebiae; assembly: GCF_018316795.1. Lineage (NCBI taxonomy): Bacteria > Bacillati > Actinomycetota > Actinomycetes > Streptosporangiales > Nocardiopsidaceae > Nocardiopsis > Nocardiopsis akebiae. Next base: position 4,132,121 of record NZ_CP074132.1, on the reverse strand, counting down.
GTTGGCGGCGAGCTCACCGGCGTAGACCTCCGGGAAGCCGCCGCCGAGGTAGACGCCCCGGGTGCCCGGGGGGAGCGCGGTGTCGCCCAGCGGATCGAAGGCGACGACCTCGCACCCGGCGGCGGCGAGCAGTTCCTCGGTCTCGGCGTAGCGGAAGGTGAAGGCCCGGCCGCCCGCCACCGCGACCACCGGCCGCCGTGGAGCGAGGGGCTCGTGGGGTCCGTGGTCCGTGTGGGCTGTGTGACGACCACGGGAACCGCCGGGGACACGAGCCGTTCGGGGCCCATGATCCGTGCGCACGGCGTGAGAAGCACGGGCCGCCTCCCGCGCGGGCCCTCCGGGCGGGGTCCCCGGAGCGTGCGTCCCCAGCGCCCGTGCCGCATCCCACGGGCGGGCCTCCAGCGCGGGCGCCGAGCGGGCCACGGCGAGCAGCGCTTCCAGGTCCACCCGGCGCGCGACGTGCTCCCCGAGCCGTTCGACCACGCGCGCCGACTCCGCCCGCTCCGACGCCGGGACCAGCCCCAGGTGCCGGGACGGGCTGGCGATCCGCTCGTCGCGGTGGACCACGCCCAGGACCGGCAGGTGCGTGGCCCGGGTGATCTCGGCGACGTTGCGCGCCGAACCCGCCTGGTTGAGGATCACCCCGACCACCTCGACCGCCGGGTCGTAGGCGGCCATCCCCGCCACCAGCGCGCCCACCGAACGCGACATCCGCGACACGTCCACCACCAGCACCACCGGTGTCCGCGTCAGGGCCGCGACGTGCGCGGACGATGCGAACCCGTCGGTGCCCAGCCGCCCGTCGTGCAGGCCCATGACCCCCTCGACGACGGCGACGTCCGCGCCGCGCGCCCCGTGCAGCAGCAGCGGCACCACGCGTTCCTCGCCGACCAGGTGCGGGTCCAGGTTGCGGCCCGGACGCCCGGTGGCCAGGGCGTGGTAGCCGGGGTCGATGTAGTCGGGCCCCACCTTGTGCCCGCTCACCGCGTGCCCGGCGTCGCGCAGCGCCGCCATCAGCCCGGTCGCGACCGTGGTCTTGCCCTGCCCGGTCATGGGAGCGGCGATCATCAGCCGGGGCAGCGCCGTCGACCGCACCGGCGGCGTCGGCCCGGCCGACCCCGGTCTCCCGGCGCCCCGGCCCTCCGCCGAGCCCCCGCAGGCTCCGGGGGAGGTCACCACTCGATCCCCCGCTGCCCCTTGCGCCCGGCGTCCATGGGGTGCTTGACCTTGGTCATCTCGGTGACCAGGTCGGCGGCCTCCAGCAGCCGCGGGTCGGCGCGGCGGCCGGTGATCACCACGTGCTGGCGGCCGGGACGGTCCCGCAGGGCGGCCAGGACGTCCCCGACGTCCACCCACCCCCAGTTGAGCGGGTAGGTGAACTCGTCGAGGATGAGCAGGTCGTGCGTCTGGTCGGCGAGCCTTCGCCTGATCTCCGCCCACCCCTCGGCGGCGTCCGCCGCGTGGTCCTCGGCGTCGCCCTTGCGGCGGCTCCACGACCAGCCCGAACCCATCTTGTGCCACTCGACCGGGCCGCCCTCGCCGGTCTGCTCGTGCAGCTCGCCCAGGCGTTCCAGCACGGTCTGCTCGCCGATGCGCCACTTCGCCGACTTGACGAACTGGAACACCCCGATCCGCCATCCCTGGTTCCAGCCGCGCAGCGCGAGGCCGAACGCGGCGGTCGACTTGCCCTTGCCGTCACCGGTGTGCACGGCGAACAGGGGCTGGTTGCGGCGCTGGCGCGTGGTGAGTCCGTCGTCGGGGACGACGAGCGGCTGTCCCTTGGGCATCAGGCGGCCCTCTCTCGTACGGCGGTGCCCAGCGCGTCGGCGCTGACCTCGCTGACGGGCATGTGGTCGGCGCCCAGGCGGGCGGCCAGGGCGGCGGCCAGGCCCAGGCGCAGCGGTCCGGACTCGCCGTCCACCACGACGGTGGTCACGCCCAGCCCGGCGACGCGGTCGGCGGCGGCCATCGCGCGGCCCACCGCGCCCTTGCCGCCGGTGGCCCGGCCGTCGGTGACCACGACCAGGAGCGGGCGCAGCCTCGGGTCCCGCAGCCGCTCGCGGCGCAGGACGCGGGCCGCCTCCTCCAGCCCCTCGGCCAGCGGGGTGCGCCCCCCGGCGGGCAGGTCGTCGAGGCGGGCGGCGGCCACGTCCACCGACCGGGTCGGCGGCAGGGCGAGTTCGGCCTCGCGCCCCCGGAAGGTGACCAGGCCGACCTTGTCGCGGCGCCGGTAGGCGTCCAGGAGCAGGGACAGGATCGCGGTCTTGACCTCGGTCATGCGCCTGCGCGCCGCCATGGAGCCGGACGCGTCCACGCAGAACAGCACCAGGTTGGTCTCCTGCCCCTCGCGGACCGCGACGCGCAGGTCGCGGGGGCGCAGCCGCAGTCGGCCGCCCTCCTGGGGCCGCAGCGCGGCGGCCCGCACGGTCTCCACCAGGTGGACGGCGCTGCCCGAACCCCGTCCGGGCGCGGCGGCGCCGATCCGGCGGCCCCGCGCGCCCACGGCCCGGCTGCGCCTGCCGTCGGCGCCCTCGCCGGAGCCCCGCACGGTGAGCAGCCGGGTCCGGTAGGGGGCGGCGGCCTTGGCGGTGGCCGGTGGGGCGCCGGAGGGGCGGGGCTCGGCGGAGTCGCCCTCGGCGCCGTCGGGCGCGTGCTCGGCGGAGGCGGGGGAGTGCTCCCGGCCGGGCTGTTCGGCGCCGGGGGTCTGGGCTTGCCCGTCGTCCCCGGAGTGATCCTGGGGGCTGGCGTCGTCGGAGGGGTCCTGTGGGTCTTGTGCGTCCGACGGGGCCTCGGAACCGTCGCCGTCGTCGCTTCCGCGCGGGCCCGGCGGCTCCGGGGGGTCGGGCGGCGGTTCCTCGTCGCCCAGGATCCGGTCCAGGAGCTCCTCGTCCAGTCCCGGCGCGTCGAAGGGGTTGCGTCGGCGCCGGTGCGGCAGGGCGAGCGTGGCGGCGCGGCGGATGTCGGCCCGGGTGACCCGCGTCCGGCCCGCCCAGGCCGCGTGCGCCATCGCCGTGCGCGCGGTCACGATGTCGGCGCGCAGGCCGTCCACGTCGTAGGCCGCGCACACCTCGGCGATCTTCAGCAGCGCCGCCTCGGACAGGCGCACCCGGCCCAGCGCCTCCCGTGCCGCCGCGATGCGTTCGGCCAGGGCCTTCTCCGCCTCGTGGTAGCGACCGGCGAAGGCGGCGGGGTCGGCGTCGTGGGACATGCGCCTGCGCACCACCTCGGCGCGGGTCGCGGGGTCGGACGGCGCGGCGACCTCGACGGTGAGCCCGAACCGGTCCAGGAGCTGCGGGCGCAGCTCGCCCTCCTCGGGATTCATGGTGCCGATGAGCAGGAACCGGGCCGCGTGCTCCACGGAGAACCCGTCGCGCTCCACGGTGACCCGGCCGGTGGCTGCGGCGTCCAGGAGCAGGTCCACCAAGTGGTCGTGCAGGAGGTTGACCTCGTCGACGTAGAGGATGCCGCGGTGGGCCCGGGCCAGCAGACCGGGTTCGTAGGCGACCCTGCCGTGGGTGAGGGCCTGCTCCAGGTGCAGGGACCCCAGCACGCGGTCCTCGGTGGCGCCGACGGGCAGTTCGACCAGGCGCACCGGGCGGCTCTCCACGGCCGTGCCGGACCCGAAGGGCCCGTCGGGGGAGTGCTGCGCCGGGTCGGCGGGGTCCACGGAGAACCGGTCGCCCTGGTAGACGTCGACGGGCGGCAGGAGGGAGGCCAGGGCACGGACCGCGGTGGACTTGGCGGTGCCCTTCTCGCCGCGCACCAGGACGCCGCCGATCTCCGGCGAGACGCTGGTGAGGACGAGGGACAGGCCCAGGTCGTCGAGTTCCTCGGCGTCGCAGCCGACGATCGCGGAAAAGGGGTAGTGCGGTGACCGCAATGGCATGTAGAGGCTCCCGCTCATGTCGCCATCGGTAAGGGACGGGCGCGAGGCCGGTCTTCGGACTTGCCGGGTCCTTCCTGGACGGAAGGCTCGGTTCACCGCAGCGGGCCTGTGCCGGAGTCTCACCGGGCTTCCCAGATTCTCCCCGTCGGCCGTCCCCACCGTTTCCGATGGCTGGGTCGTTGGGGCACCTCATGCCTGCCGCCACGATAGCGTCCGAGGAATGAAGGATGACGCGCCCCCTCCCCCCGAAACCAGGATCACCGTCGTCGGCATCGGCGCGGACGGCTGGTCCGGTCTGCCCGAGCGGCTGCGCGCACTCGTCCTGGCCGCCGACACGGTGCTGGGCGGGCGCAGGCACCTGACGATGCTCCCCGACCGGCCCCGGCAGCGCCGCCTGGCCTGGCCCTCACCCCTGCGCGAGGGCCTGCCGCCACTGCTGGCCTCGCTCGACGCCGCCTCCGCCGACCCCGCTTCCGCCGACGGCGCCTCCCCTGACACCCCCTCCACCGTGGCGCTGGCCTCCGGCGACCCCCTGGTCTCCGGCATCGCCACCACCCTGATCGACCTGCTGGGCGCGGACGCCGTGCGGGTGGAGCCCGCCGTCTCCTCGATCGCCCTGGCCCGCGCCCGCATGGGCTGGCCCGCCGAACGCTGCGCGGTGGTGGGCCTGGTCGGCCGCGACCCACGCCTGCTGCTGCGCCAGGTCGCCCCCGGCCACCGCGTCCTGGTGCTCTCCTCCGACGGCGCCACCCCCGCCGCGGTCGCCGCCCTGCTGGTCGGCGCGGGCTACGGCGCCAGCCGGATGACCGTGCTGGGCGACCTGGGCGCGGACTCCGAGTCGCGCCTGGAGACCACCGCCGACCACTGGCTCGCCTCGCCCCCCGGCGCGGTGCCCCCGCTGCACGTGCTGGCCCTGGAACTCCTCGGCCCGCCCGGCCACGGCCTGGTCGCGGGGCTGCCCGACGACGCCTTCGAACACGACGGGCAGCTCACCAAGCGCGACCTGCGCGCCTCGGCGCTGGCCCGCCTGGCGCCCTCGCCGGGCCAGCACCTGTGGGACGTGGGCGCGGGCGCGGGGTCGGTCGGCGTGGAGTGGATGCGCGCCCACCCCTCCTGCACCGCCACGGCGGTGGAGGCCCACCCCGAACGGGCCGCGCGGATCGGCCGCAACGCGGGCCGCCTCGGCGTTCCCGGACTGGAGGTGGTCACCGGCCGCGCGCCGGACGCGCTGGCCGGGCTGCCCGCGCCCGACGCGGTGTTCGTCGGCGGCGGCGCGACCCGGCCGGGCGTGCTCGACGCCTGTCTGGGGGCGCTGCGGCCGGGAGGTCGGATCGTGGTGCACGGGGTGACGCTGGAGACCGAGCAGCTGCTCGCCGACGCCCACCGGCGCCACGGGGGCGAGCTGACCCGGATCGCGGTCGAGACCACCGCGCCCATCGGCGCGTTCACCGGCTGGACGCCCGCCCGCACGGTCACCCAGTGGTGCCTGGCGGCGGGCCGCTGACCCGAGGCCGGGCCGGGTCGTAGAGGTAGGACTCACCACCCGTCTCCGGATCGAGCGCCCGCCCCACCAGGATCACCGCCGCCTGCCGGAACCCGGCCTCCTCCACCGCGTCGGCCACGGTGGAGACCGTGCCGCGCAGCACCGCCTCGCCCGGCTGGCTGGCCCGGTACACCACGACCACCGGGCAGTCGCCGCCGTACTCGGGTTCGATCTCGGCCATCAGCTCGCGCACCCGCCGGATCGCCAGGTGCAGCACCAGTGTGGCCCGGGTCGCGGCGAACGCGGCCAGCGACTCGGTCCCGGGCATGGCGGTCGAGCGGGCCCGCGTCCGGGTCAGCACCACCGACTGGGCCACCAGCGGCACGGTCAGCTCCCGTCCCGCCAGGGCCGAGGCGGCCGCGTACGCGGGCACCCCGGGCGTGACGTCCCACGGAACGCCGTGCGCGTCCAGCCTGCGGGTCTGCTCGGCCAGCGCCGAGTACAGCGACGGGTCGCCGGAGGTGAGCCGTACGACGTCGCGGCCCGCCGCGTGCGCACGGACCAGGTGGTCGGTGATGCGGTCCAGGTCCAAGCCCTGGGTGTCCACCAGCTGCGCGCCGGGCGCGCAGTGCGTCAGGACCTGCGGGTCCAGGTAGGTGCCGGGGTAGAGCACCACGTCGGCCCCGGCGAGCATGCGCGTGGCGCGCACGGTCAGCAGGTCGGCGGCGCCGGGCCCCGCGCCCACGAAGTGCACGGTCACGGCTTCACCCACCTGGGGGTCCACACGCGGCCCGCCTCGGTGACCCGGGTCCCGGACGCGCCGACGATGAGCAGGCAGCGCATGTCCACGGCGGCGGGGTCGAGTCCGCCCAGGCTGGTCACCGTCAGGGACTCGCCGTCGCGGCCCACGTCGCGGCCGACGACGACCACGGTGTCGGGGCTGCGGTGCTCCAGCAGGACGCGGCGCGCGGTGGCGATCTGCTCGGTCCGGGACCGGGAGGCGGGGTTGTAGACGGCCAGCGCCAGGTCGGCCTCGGCGACGGCGCGCAGCCGCCGCTCGACCACCTCCCAAGGTTTGAGGCGGTCCGACAGGCTCATCACCGCGAAGTCGCCGCCCACGGGGGCTCCCGCGCGGGCCGCGACCGCCTGGACGGCGCTCACCCCCGGCAGCACCCGGACGGGCACGTCCCGGTAGGCGGGGTCCTCGGCGGCCTCGAACACGGCGGTGGCCATGCCGAAGACCCCGGCGTCCCCGCCGGAGACCACGGCCACGCGTTCGCCGCGCCCGGCCAGGTCGAGGGCGAACCGGGCGCGCTGGAGTTCGACGGTGTTGCCGGAGGCGTGCCGGGTCAGCCCGGGGCGCTGCGGGACCCGGTTGACGTAGGGGCCGTAGCCCACCACGTGGTCCACCCCGGCCAGCGCCGCGCTCGCCTCGGGGGTGAGCCATTCCTCGGGGCCGGGGCCCAGACCCACGACCAGCAGTTCGGCCGCCGGTCCGGCGGGACCGGGCTCGACCCCGGCCGCCGGTTCCGTCCGCGCCCGCGCGTCCGCGCCGACCCGCCGGGAGCGCGGGCCGTTGCGGCTGTCCCCGGTCACCAGCACCAGGGAGAAGTAGGGCACCGTCGCCGGGTCGACCTCGGCCACCGGCAGCCGCCGCTCCCCGCCCATCGAGGCCCGCTCCACGTACACCGCGTGCTCCAGCCGACCCGCCGCGGCCAGGGCGCGGCGCACCGCCGGGAAGGTCCGGCCCAGCTTCATGACCACGGCCGCGTCGGTGTCGGCCAGGCGCCGGGCCAGTTCCGGCTCGGGCAGGGTGCCGGGCAGCACGGTGAGCACGTCGGTCTGCCGGGCCAGCGGGGCGGCCGCGGCGGCCGTGGCGGCGGCGAACGCCGGGACGCCCGGCACGATCTCGGTGGGGTAGCGCTCGGACAGCCGGTCGTGCATGTACATGTACGACCCGTAGAACAGCGGGTCGCCCTCCGAGAGCAGGACGACGTCGCGCCCGGCGTCCAGGTGGGCGGCCAGCCGCGCGGCGGACTCCTCGTAGAAGTCGGCCAGCGCACCCGCGTAGCCGCCCGGGTGGTCGGTCGCCCCGGTGGTCACCGGATAGGTCAACCGCTCCTCGACCACGCCGTCCGGGATCAGCGCGTCGGCGATGCGGCGGGCGTTGGACTCCTTGCCCACGCCCGCGTGGTAGGCGACGACGTCGGCCGCGGCGATGAGCCTGGCCGCCTTGAGGGTGATCAGCTCGGGGTCGCCCGGGCCGACGCCGACGCCGTGGAAACGACCGGTCATTCCTGCTCCTTGGCGAGTGCGTTGAGGGCCGATGAGGTCATCGCCGAACCCCCGCGGCGGCCGCGTGCGGTCACGTAGGGGACGTCGACGCCGTGGCGGTCGCACAGCTCGGTCAGCGCCTGCTTGGACTCGGCGGCGCCGATGAAGCCGACCGGGCAGCCCACGATCGCCGCGGGGCGCGGAGCGCCGTCGATCAGCATCTCCAACAGGTGGAACAGGGCGGTGGGCGCGTTGCCGACGGCGACCACGGCGCCGTCGAGCAGCGGCTCCCACAGCGACACCGCGGCGGCCGTGCGGGTGGTGCCCCACTCCCGGGCCAGGCCGGGCACCCGTTCGTCGCCCAGGAGGCAGAGCACCTCGTTGTCGCTGGGCAGGCGGCTCGCGGTCACGCCGGAGGCCACCATGCGCGCGTCGCACAGGATCGGCGCACCGGCCCGGAGGGCGGCGCGCGCCGCGGGAACCAGGTCGGGGTGGACGACGAGGTCGTCGGCGAGGTCGACCTGGCCGGTGCCGTGGATCATCCGCACGGCGAGCCGCTCGGCGTTGGCCGGCAGGTGGTCGAGCCGGGCCTCGCGCCGGATGGTGGCGAAGGAGTCGGCGTAGATGGCGGGACCGTCGTCGACGTACTCGTAGTGCCGGTTCGGTCTTCTGGGGGAGGTCACCGCGCCTCCCCGGGGACGAGCACGGCGCGCCACGGCGTGACCACGAGTTCGCCGGAACCGGCCTCGACGGCTTCGGCGGTGAGCGCTTCGGCTGCGGCCCGGTCCAGGCCCGCCTCGGGCACGGGGACGTGCCGACCGATCCCGGGTACCGGGCCGTGCGGCAGCGGCGGCGCGGGCTCGGGCAGTCCCGGGTCGGGCGGCGCCGGGTCGGTCAGGGGCGAGGGGAGTTCGGCCACGTGCCAGGGGGCGTCGGGGCCGTCGCCGCGCAGCTCCAGGAACCGGTCGGCGAGGCGCACGAGCGACGCGGGGGCCTCCTCCAGGGGCGTCGGCGGGCCCCAGTGCTCCCCGACCCTGAGCTGGGCGGTACGCGCGTCGAGGGCGACGAGCCCCAGGTCGCAGGTGCGTTCCAGCAGGTCGCCGCTTCCGTCGTCCAAGGCGAAGAGGAAGCGGCCGGGCAGGGCGGCGCGGCGCGGTTCGGCGCACAGCAGCGCGTCCAGCTCGGCGGCCACGGGCCGCAGGTCCGTCCTTCCTGCTCCGAGCCCCGTGCGGGGGGAGACCATGACGTTGCGGACCAGTTCGTGGGAGGGCGAGGGCAGCAGTCCGGTTCCCTCCAGGGCCCGGAGCACGTCGGGGGAGAGCCGCGCCCCGTCTCCGGGCAGGGCGCGCAGCTGCACGTTGGCCCGCCCGGTGACGTGGATCCGGCCGTCGCCGTACTCCTGGGCCACGGCGGCCAGGGCGCGCAGCGAACGGACGGGAAGCCTGCCGCCGACGAGCCGGAGCCGCACCAGCAGCCCGTCGTCGGCGGGCCAGGGCCGCAGGGCGCCCGGGCAGCGGTCGCGCCGGGCGCGGACGGTGGGGGATGGGGATGGGGAGCCCATCGGGGACATGCGCGTCCTTCTGGTCAGGGACCCGTTCGCGGGGTCCGCGGTCGACCTGGCGGCCCGTCACCGCCAGCGCCAGCAGGTCTTCGGACTCGGGATCGACCGGTGCGGAGCGCCTTCCCGGAGCGTGCGCTCCAGTGGCTGTCCCGGGGAAGCGCGTCCCCGGGGCGTGCCCGCCCGTCACCCTCACCGCTGCGCGTCAGTCCCGGGTTCGCACCGGGTTCCCTGCCCCACGAGGTGGAGTTCGACTGGCTCGACGAGGGTACCGTTCCCCTCCCGGGCCAGGTCCGGGGGCCTTCCCCCCAAGGGCCGCGGACCGGTGCCGCCCCGGGACGCCGTGGCGGAACCCGGGGGGCTCGCGAGTGCGGCCCGCTCCCGGAGGCGGAGGCGGAGGAGGCCCCCGGGGCCGCGGGGCCGAACGGCGCCCCGCGCGGCTGTCCGCGACCGGAGGCGGCGGCGCGCGGGTCCGCGGCGGCGCGTGTTTTCGGGCCCGGTTCCGGTCCGTTTTCGAGCGCGAAAGCGGTCGTGGCGGCGGGCGTGGGGCGTTCCGGGGGCTTTGCGGGGATTTTAGGGTTTCCTGTTTCGGGCAGTGGGACGGGCCAAGGACGGTTCGCAGCGGTACACCGCTCCCCGCGAGGACCACCGAAGGAGGAAGAACGTGAGCGCCAGTGAGAAGGGCCGCAGCCAGGCCGAGATGGTCAAGGGCAAGGCCAAGGAGACCACCGGCAAGGCCGCCGGCGACGACCGCATGAAGAACGAGGGCCGCGCCGAGATGGCCAAGGGGCGCTTGCGCCAGGGCAAGGAGGACATGAAGAAGGGCCGGTAGGTGCCGCCTTCGCGGACGGTCGCGGACGGCCCCCCGACAGCGCGCGCCTCCCCGCCCGGACGGACGGGGAGGGCGCCGAGCCCCCGCCCCGCCTGGGCCGCCGACCCGGCCGCCCCCATGCCCGAGGGGAGCGGAGCACGTGTCTCGCACGCGCTCCGCTCCCCTTTCGCGTGGCCGCCCAGGGCGGGGCTCACGTCGTGGAGCGCTCCTGCTCCGGTTCGAGGTGGCGGATGCCGAAGCCCCGGGTCAGCGGCGCAAGGAAGGCGATCAGGGCGGAGAAGAGGAAACCGCCCCAGTTGAACACCGCCCACGGCAGGAACTCGAAGTTGGCCACGCCCAGGGTCGTGGCGAAGAAGACGCCCGACACCGTCCAGGGCATGAGCACCTCGGTGATCGTGACCGAGTCCTCCATGCTGCGCGACAGGTTGACCGGGTGCAGGTTCCTGGCCCGGTAGGCGTCGCCGTAGACGTCCTTGACCAGGAAGAAGGTCACCAGGGCGTTGGAGGTGCCGTTGATGATGGTGAAACCGGAGAGCAGGGTGGTGAGGATCAGGCTGCCCGTGGACCGCAGCCTGGCGATGAGCCCCTCCAGCAGGACCCGGAGCACGCCCGACTTCTCCAGCGCCGAGGCGAAGAAGAAGGCGCAGAAGACGAAGAACGCCGAGTTGTACATCGAGTACAGCCCGCCCCGGTTCACCAGCTCGGCCAGGACGTCGGAGACCCCGTCCCCCTGCGGCAGCATGTCGGTGGTGAAGCCGGAGACGACCGCGGCGAACAGGTCGCCCACGCTCGCCCCCTGGACCAGCAGCGCGATCAGCAGCGCCGTCATGGACGAGGCGAACAGCACGACCAGCGGCGGTTTCCTCATGATGGACCCGGCGAGCACGACCACCGCCGGGATCAGCAGCAGCGGGTTGAGGGTGAACAGCCCGTTCAGCTCGGTGACGACCTCGTCGATACCGCCCAGGCCGGCGGGCGAGGTGGTGATGGTGGTGCCCGCGAGCAGGAAGACGACGGCGGCCAGCACCGACGAGGGCACGGCCGTGTAGAGCATGTGCCGGATGTGCTCGTACAGGTTGGCGCCCGCCGCGAGCGAACTCATGTTGGTGGTGTCCGACAGCGGCGAGAGCTTGTCCCCGAAGTAGGCGCCGGAGACGACGGCGCCCGCCGTGATCGCCAGCGACGCGTCCATCGTCTGGGCCACCCCGATCAGGGCGACCCCGACCGTGCCGCCCGAGCCCCAGGAGGTGCCGGTGAAGGTGGAGACCAGCGCGGTGGCCAGGAAGGCCAGTACGTACAGGTAGGACGGGTTGATGAGCTCCAGGCCGTAGTAGACCATCAGGGGGATCGTTCCGGCGATCATCCACGAGCCGATGAGCATGCCGATGCTGAGCAGGATCAGGACAGCGGGCAGGGCGCTCCTGAGCTTGTCGCCCATGTTCGTCAGCACGTCGTCCCAGCGCACGCCGTGCCAGAGCGCGAAGAGGGCGAACACCACCCCCGCGAAGATGAGCATGAGCTCGGCGGGGTACTTCAGGACGCCGATGCCGCCGACCAGAATCGCGACGGTGATGACCACGGGGACGCACGCCGCCGCCACGCCGGGTCGGCGGACGTTTTCGTCCGGGGGGTTAGCCATCTACTTTCCTCTCGGTGATGACCGCTTTCGGTCTTCTACAGTGCGGTGAAGGCCCTTTCGAGATCCTCGATCTGGCTGTCGGCCCCCTCCAGGCCCACGGAGAGGCGGACCATTCCGGGTGAGAACCCCTTCTCCCGCATCGCCTCCTCGTTCCCGGGCCGAACGGGGGCGGTGACCAGGCTTTCGTAGCCGCCCCAGCTCGCGCCGATCCGGAACAGCGACAGACGGTTGACGAAAGCCGCGACCTTCTCGAAGGAGGCGTCCTTCAGGTCGAAGCTGAGCAGCCCGGAGAAACCGCTGAACTGGTTCTCGATCAGCGGGTCGTCGGGCCGGTGGTCGTGGTGGGGGTGGTGGATCGCCGCCACCTCGGGCCGGGTCGCCAGGTAGTCGATGACCCGCACGGCGCTGCGCTCGTGCTCGGCCATCCTGATCGGCAGCGTCCGCAGCCCGCGCAGCACCATCGACGCCTCGACGGCCGACATGACCGAGCCCAGGAGCTGGAACCCCGTGTAGAAGAGGTCGCGCACGAAGGAGGCGGGGCCGATCACCGCCCCGCCCAGGACGTCGCTGTGACCGCCGATGTACTTGGTGCACGAGTGGATGACGATGTCCACCCCGGCCAGGATCGGCTTCTGGAAGAGCGGCGTGGACCAGGTGTTGTCCATCACGGTCCAGATCCCCCTGGCCCGGGCGGCGCGGGTGATCGCGCCCAGGTCCAGGACCTTCATCCGCATGGTCCCGGGGCTCTCGACGTAGACCAGCGCAGTGTTCTCCCGCAGGTGGGGCTCGATGTCGGAGGTGCCGTCGGGGAGCACGGTGTGGTCGATACCGAAACCCCGCAGGTGCTCGGCCATCTCCAGGGCCGGACCGTAGGTGCTGTTGACGAAGAGGATGTGGTCCCCACCGCGCAGCAGGCTCATCAGAACGGCGCTGATGGCGCCCATTCCGGAACCGAAGCACTTACACGCCTCGCCGCGCTCCAGAAGGGCCAGCCTCTCCTCCAGAAAGGCCACCGTGGGATTGGCGCCGCGGCTGTAGACGTACCTCTCGTGTTCCTGTTCCTGCTCCGCGATGAACGCCTCGAACGAGGGTTTGGTGAAAATGCTGGTCTGGAACACCGGAGGGGCGACCGCGCCGTGGACGTTCTCCGCCCCCTCCCACGCGCTCATGCAGATTTCCCTGTCGGACCTGTCCACCGTTGCCCTCCGGTCGGCTCGTGGGCGCGGTCGTGCGGGTGCGGTGGGGGAAGGTCTCCGTCTCCCGCCGCCGCTCCCGCCGTCGTCGCCCGTGCGCGGGCGGTGCCCGTGCTCGTGTCGGTGCGGTCGGCGGCCGTCCGGAGTCGGACGCACCGCTCGCACGCGTGCTCACGGCAGGGCTGCGCGGTCGAGACGACGCGGAGCCCGTGCCGGTGCGGTCATCTTGTAGTACAAGCTGCTAGGTAGTCAATGGGGTGGCGCCGGTCCGTCCGCGGGCCCCGGCGTCTGTACGCTGAGGGTTCGGCACATCCCTCCAGCGAAGGACGAGGCGTACACGATGGGATCAGCGTCGCCGGGAACCCAGGGCGAAGGGCTCGCGGGCCGGTCCCAGCCGCGGCACGCCCGACCGAACTCGCTGACCTCGCAGGTCGTCGCCTTCGTGGAGGAGCTGTGCGTGGGTCCCGACGCGCAGCCGGGCAGCCAGCTGCCCTCGGAGAAGGAGCTCGCCGAACGCTTCGGGGTGAGCCGGGTCGTGCTGCGCGAGGCGCTGAGGACCCTGGAGGCCAAGGGCCTGATCCACCGCCGCCAGGGCAAACCCGCGGTCATCGCCTCGCCCAACGCCCTGCCGGTGGAGAACTTCGTGGCCCTGTCGGTGCTGCGCGACCGTCGTGCGCTGATGGAGTTCACCGAGATCCGCAAGGCGCTGGAGGTGCACGGCGCCCGGCTGGCCGCGCAGCGCATCGCCGGGCCGGAGGAGGAGCGCACCCGCGAGGACATCGCCCGGGCACGCCAGGCCATCGCCGACATGCGCGCCGCGCCCCTGGACGTGCCCAACCGCGTGCGCACCGACTTCGCCTTCCACCAGGCCCTGATCGCGGCCTCGGGCAACCGGAGCCTCACCCAGATCCTGGACGCGCTCGAACGGTCGCTGGCCGACAGCCGCGAGCAGAGCCACCGCCGCTTCCTGGCCACGGCGGAGGACCCGGCGGTGTCGGCGACCGAGCACGAGGAGGTCCTGGAGGCGGTGCTGAGCGGCGACCCGGCCCGCGCGGTGGCGGCGATGGAGGAGCACCTCCAGGTCACCCTGCGCGAGATCGAGACCCGCCCCAAGGCGGAGGGGGCGCGGGAGGACCCGGCCTGACCGGCCGCCGGTCGCCGGGACGGGTGCGTGGCCGCCCGTGCGCAACCGTCCCGGAGGGGCGGTGCCCCGCCCCCACGCGAACGGCGTCCACCGGGCCGTGGACGCCGTTGTCCTCAGCACTCCCGCGTTAGGGGGCGCGCCGACGGGACGCTCCTGCGTGCGTCAGTCGACGTAGCGCAGACCGGCCGTCGTCAGCTTCTCGCGCATGCCGTAGACGTCCAGGCCCAGCTCGCCGTTGCGGAACCGGGCGCGCTTGGCCTCCTCGTTCTCCTCGCGCAGTCGTGCGGCCTCGGCCACCTGTGCGGCGCGGTCGCGGGGCACCACGACGACGCCGTCGGCGTCGGCGACGACGACGTCGCCCGGGTGGACCAGGGCGTTTGCCACGGTGACGGGCACGTTGACCGAGCCCAGCGTCGCCTTCACGGTGCCCTTGGCGTTGATCGCACGGCTGAAGACGGGGAAGTCCATCTCGGCGAGTTCGGCGGCGTCCCGGCAGCCGCCGTCGATGACCAGGCCCGCGGCGCCCCGCGCCCGGAACGAGGTGGCCAGCAGCTCGCCGAAGAACCCGTCCTCGGACTCCGTCGTGCAGCCGGCCACGACGACGTCGCCGGGCCGGATCTGTTCGGCGACGACGTGGAACATCCAGTTGTCACCGGGCTGGAGCAGCACGGTGACGGCGGTCCCGCACAGCCTGGCCCGCGGGTAGACCGGACGGACGTAGGGCCGCAGCAGACCCGTGCGGCCCTGCGCCTCGTGCACGGTGGCGACCCCGAAGCGGGACAGCGCCTCGACGGCTTCTGGCGCGGCGCGCTCTATGGAACGGTGGACGACTCCGAGCTCGGTCATGACTCTCCCTCGTGGGTGTGTGGATGGGTTCGGGGCGGTCCTCAGCGGCCCTGCTCCCTCAACCTGGCGTCGAGCCGCGGGTACACCCGGCGCGCGTTGCCCTCCAGGATCGCCTCGCGTGCGGCCCCGGGCAGGTCCGCGCCGAGGAGGTAGCGGCCGGTGTCGTCGAAGTGGTGCCCCGTGCGCGGGTCGATGTCGCGGACGGCGCCGATCATCTCCGAGGCGAACAGGACGTTCTCGTGCGGGACGACGTCGAGCAGCAGGTCGATGCCCGGCTGGTGGTACACGCAGGTGTCGAAGTACACGTTGCCGAGCACGTGCTTCTCCAGTTCGGGCCTGCCGAGCGCCATCGCCAGCCCGCGGAAGCGCCCCCAGTGGTACGGCGCCGCGCCGCCCCCGTGGGGGATGACGAGCCGCAGGTCCGGGAAGTCGGCGAAGAGGTCGCCCTGGACGAGCTGCATGAAGGCCGTGGTGTCGGCGTTGAGGTAGTGCGCCCCGGTGGTGTGGAAGGCGGGGTTGACGCTCGTGGACACGTGCACCATCGCGGGGATGTCGTACTCGCACATCGCCTCGTAGACGGGGTACCACGAACGGTCGGTGAGCGGAGGGGAGTCCCAGGCCCCGCCGGAGGGGTCCGGGTTGAGGTTGATCGCCACCGCGCCGAGCTCCTCCACGGCGCGGCGCAGCTCGGGCAGGCATCCGGCCGGGTCCGCACCCGGTGACTGCGGGAGCATGGCAGCGGGGGCGAAGCGTTCCGGGAAGAGCTCGGCCACGCGGGCGATGAGGTCGTTGCAGATCCGGGCCCACCGGGAGGAGGTGGTCGAGTCCCCGATGTGGTGGGCCATGAAGGAGGCCCGCGGGGAGAAGACGGTCAGGTCGATCCCGCGCTGGTCCATGAGGGCGAGCTGGTTGCCCTCGATCGCCTCGCGCAGCTCGTCGTCGCCGATGTGCAGCCCACCGGGCTCGGGGCCGCCGTCGAGCGCCGCTATCTGGGCCTGGCGCCACTGGCCCAGGGCGGCGGGCGCGGTGGTGAAGTGTCCGTGGCAGTCGATGATCATCAGAGTTCTTCCTTCGGGTTCCAGGCGTTCAGGGGGACGCGGATGTCCCCGGCCATGAGCGCGCGTGCGGTGCGCACGAGGGCGGAACGGGTGACGCGGGCGGGGTCGCCGGGTTCCCAGCCGAGCTGCACCTCGAAGGCCCCGCTCGGATGCTCGATGGACAGCGTGGCCTCGGCGCCGCGCGTGACCGGCGGGACCGCCAGCTCGTGCGCGACCGTTCCGGGGAGCACGCAGGCGGTGGCGGCGGTGACGGCGGCCAGCACCCCGATCGACTCGTGGACGACCCGGGGGATGAAGCTGCGCGTGGACAGGGCCCCTCCGTCGCGCGGCGGCGAGACCAGCGTCATCTTCGGGTAGTTGCGGGCCGAGACGTCGCCCAGGCCCATGAGTGCTCCGGCGGCCAGCCGCAGCGCCTCGACCCGTTCGCGCAGCACGGAGTCCGCGGCGAGTTCGGCGGGGCCCTCCCGTCCGGTGGCGCCGAGTGCCGAGGCGGCCACGATGACGAGGGGCTGCCCGTTGTCGATGCAGGTGACCTCGACCGGTCCCAGGCCGGGCACCTCCACCGTGTCGCGGCGGTTCCGTGTCGGCAGCAGGGAACCGGCGACCGATCCGGCGGTGTCGAGGAAGCCGATCGTCACCGGTGAGGAGGAGCCGGGTGCGCCGTCGATACGGGTGTCCCCGGCGTACTCGACGCCGCGCACGCCGTCGCGGTCGCGGGGCGTGCGCACCGAGATCTCCGCGACCGCCCCGGTGTTGAGGGTGCGCACCCGCGCGGTGGTGGTGTCCGCGACGGGCACGACCATCCCGGTCTCGACGGCGAAGGGCACGACCGCGGCCAGCAGGTTGCCGCAGTTGGCGTTCATGTCCACGGAGTCGTCGTCGGGCCGCAGCTGGGCGAAGCGGAAGTCGAGGTCGACACCGGGCTCCGTGCTCGGACCGACGATGCCCGCCTTGGAGGTGAGCGGATGCCCGCCGCCCAGACCGTCGACCTGCAACGGGTGGGGGGAGCCGAGCGCGGCCCGCAGCACCCGGGCGAGGGTCTCGTCGTCGGCGGGAAGGTCCGCGCGGGCGAAGAACGGTCCGCGTGAGGTGCCTCCGCGCATCAGGACCGAGGGGATCGCCAGCTGGTGCCCGCGGACCCGCGTCCCGGGGCGCGGCTCGCGGGCCCCGGGCGCGGCGGCCGGGCCGGTCGCCGCCGGGGCCGGCCGCGCCTGCTCTCCCGCGTGCCCTTCCCCGGTCGGCGGTGTCTTCGAACGTGTCATCCTCGTCCTCGTGCGGTCGTGCGCGGAGCCCGTTGTGCTCGGCGCGGTGCGGTGGCCGTCGGGGCGGGCCGCGCGCCGCCGCGGCAGCGCCGGGCGGCCCCCCGTGCCGTGCTACTCCTGGACCCCGGACCAGACGAGGGAGGCGTAGTCGGGCGTCTCCTCGACCAGCTGGGACTCCTGGTGGAAGTTCACCGCGACGTCGAAGGAGTCCTCCGTCACCAGGGTCGAGGCGGCGAACTCCTGCGGGAGGATCGTGGTGAGGGCCTCCACCGCTTCGGGGTCGGTGCCCTCCAGATAGGCCGCGAGCAGCTCCGCGCTCCCCTCCCGGTCGGTCGCGATGAACTCCAGGGCCCGGTTGACGGCCCGGTTGAAGGCGTCGATCTGCTCGCCCTTGCGCTCGATCACCGAGCCGGTGCTGAACAGCGTGCCGTGCAGGGCGCCGGACAGGTCGGGGATGTCTCCGCGTTGCGGGGAGACGTAGATCTGACCGGCCCCCTCCGCCGCGGCCATCTGGCCGGTCGGCTGGAAGAAGGCCAGCGCGTCCACCTGCCCTCCGGACAGGGCGCCGATGGCCGACGAGGGGACCGCGCCCAGGTTCACCAGGGTGGCGTCGGTCTTGGCGTCGAGGCCCACCTGCTCGAACAGGTAGATGAGCAGCGCCTCGGTGCCCGACCCCGGGCCGGTGATGCCGATGTTCCTGCCCTCCAGGGCCCGGATCCTCTCCTCCAGGGGAGCGTCGGCCGCCGGTCCGTCGAAGTCCGTGGTCGTCACGATGTCCACGTAGTACTCGGTGACGAGGGAACCGGTGATCTGGGTGTCCGGATTGTTTTCCGCCAGGTTGAACGCGTCGGTGAGGACCCCAGCGGCGACGTCGATGGAACCGGAGGTGAGGGCCGCCGCGAGCTTGGCGCCGGTGCCCAGGCGGGGGCGCTCGCCGAGTTCGACGCCCTCGTCGTCGAAGTAGCCCTGCTGTTCGGCGACGTAGAGGGGGAAGAACGCGACCGAGTCGCTGATCTGGCCCACGTTGAGGACGTCCGGGTCGGAGTCGGCCGCGCCGCCGGCGCAGCCCGCGGTCGCGACGAGGCTCAGGGTCGCCGCGACCGCGGCAGCCCTCTTGAGGTGCGTGCTGAGTTTCATGGTGTGTTGCTCTCGGTTGAGGGGTGGGCGGCCGCGGAACGTCCTCGGCCTCGGGGGGATGCGCCGCACGGCGTTCGCTCGGGGCCTACTCGGCGTCGAGCGGCTTCCAGCGGTTGGCGCGGGAGGCCAGGACGCCCACGATGGCGTTGAGTGCCATGGCCAGCGCGGTCAGCACCACGACCGCGGCGAACACACCCGCCGTGTTGAACTGCGCGGCGGCGTCGTTGATGAGGTATCCCAGGCCGCGGTTGGAAGCGACGAGCTCACCGATGACCGCGCCGATGAGCGCGTACGGGATGGAGACCTTCAGTCCGGTCATCAGGCCGGACATGGAGCCCGGCAGCACCACCTTGAACGCGATGTCCCTGTTGGAGCCGCCCATCAGCCGGACGGCGTCGATGAGGCCCCGGTCGACGTCGCGGACGCCGGCGGCGGTGTTGAGGAACACCAGGAAGAACACGCTCACGGCCGCCAGGATGACCTTCATGTCGATCCCGATGCCGAACCACACGATGAACAGCGGCGCCAGGGCCACCTTCGGGATCGAGTACAGCGCCATCATGAACGGCTCGAACACGTCGTAGACGAGGCGGACCGAGGCGAGCGCGAACCCGGCGAGGGCGCCCGTGGCGGCGCCGATGACGTAGCCGAGCAGTACCTCCTGGATGGTGATCCAGGTGTGCGTGCCCAAGGTGCCGTCCACGATCCAGTCGCGCAGCTGTTCGCCCACCGCGACCGGACTTGAGACGAACATGGGGTTGGCGACCGCCCCGCCGGCCACCTGCCAGAACAGCAGGAAGACCAGGAGCGCGCCCGCACGCAGTCCCCACACGAGGGTGGTGCGGCCGTTGCGGTGCCACCAACTGCGTCGGCGGGCCTCCTTGACGGGTCCGCTCGTGCTCAAACCGTCGTTGGCACGGGTGCCCGAAACCGATCCGGTGGTCATCGCCGCGCTCCCTTCTTCAGCGCGGAGGCCAGTGTGGTGTGCAGTTCCACGAACCGCGGCAGCACCTTGGTCTCGTCGGGGTCGCGCGGTCGGTCGATGTCCACTTCCTGGTCCAGCAGGACGGTGCCCAGCGGGCCCAGCACGACGACGCGGTCGCCGAGCAGCAGGGCCTCCTCGATGTCGTGGGTGACGAACACGATGGTGTGCCCGGTCGCGGCCCACAGGCGAAGCAGTTCCCGCTGGAGTTCGGAGCGCAGCTGCGCGTCCAGGGCGCCGAAGGGCTCGTCCATCAGGATGGTCTCGGCGCCGTTGGCCAGCATGCGGGCCAGGCTGGCGCGGCGGCGCATGCCGCCGGAGAGCTCGCGCGGGTAGCTGTCGGCGAAGTCGGCCAGGCCGACCGTGGCGATGAGCTCGCGGGCCTTGGCCTCGCGCTCGGCCCTGGCGGTACCCGTGATCTCCATGGGCATCTCTACGTTGCGCTGCACGCTCCGCCACGGCATGAGCGTGTCGGTCTGGGTGAGGTAGCCGATGTCGGGGGTGGGGCCGGTGTGCGGCCTGCCGCGGTGCAGCACCCGCCCCGAGGTCGGCTTGGACAGCCCGGAGAGCAGGTTCAGCATGGTGGACTTGCCGCAGCCGGAGCGGCCGAGGATGGTGACGAAGGTGCCCTCCTCGATGGTGAGGTTGAAGTCGCGCAGGGCCACCGTGGCGACGTCGTCGCGCTGGAACTCCTTGGTGAGGTGCTCGACCTCCAGGACGACGCTCACGGGGAGACCGCCTCCTCCGCGCGGTGGGCCGCCGGGGCGTCGGGGAGCGGGTCCGCGCCCGCGAGCCGACGCGAGTTGTGCACCACCATCAGGCGCACCTCCTGATCGGTGAAGCCGTTGTCGAGGAGGACGTCGGCGGCCAGCGCCAGGCCGTCCTCCACCGGGGGGTTGAAGGGCTGCCCCAGGTCGGAGCTGATGACGGAGGACTCCGGGCCCGCCGACCGGATGTTGTCCAGCCACACCTGCCAGGACACCTTGCCGGTTAGGGGGGTGGTCAGACAGCGCTCCAGGTAGGCGCCGTGGTCGGCGAGCGCTCTCTGGTTCTGTGCGGGGATGCGCTGCGAGGTGAACTCGGGGTGGGTGACGACGAGGCGCCGGACGCCGCGTTCGCGGGCGAGCGCGATCACCTTCGCGGACTCGTCCCCGTGCAGGTGCCCGGTGGCCAGTGTCATGTCGTGCTTGGCGATGACGTCGATGACCTGGCGCGTCGCCGCCGTGACCTCCCCGTCCTCGTCGAGCACGTCGACGGCGGGGCTGACGATGCCCGCGTCCCGCAGGTCCTCCTGGATGCGGGCCCACATGGGAGGTGTGGCTCCCTCGGGGGTCTCCTCCAGACAGCTGCGCTGGTTGTCGCTGTCCACGGTCGGCAGCCAGACGAACTGGGCGCCGCCGCGCGCCGCGATCTCGACCGCGACGGGGTTGAGCCCGCCCACCGAGGCGTTGAGCGTGATGGCGCCGAGCACGTCGACGCCCGGGTGGACGCTGCGGACCACCTCGGCTCGTTCGGCCGTGGGCGTGTAGTGGGACTTGAGCACGAAGCCCGCCATGCCGAGCTGTTGGAAGCGCGGGGCGAGTTCGAGGTCGCTCACCCTGCGCTTCATCACATCGGGGGCGATGTGGACATGGATGTCGTAGGCACCCCGGACGAGCTCGCGGGCGTGAGCGCTGGGTTCTTGATGATGCAACATGTCGCCCCTTTGCAAACAAACTGGTCAGCGACATTGTTAACGATCTTGGTGACGACAGTCAATACCCGCGTAACATCTGGTCAGAGCCGGTGCCCCCCCCGGGGCGGGTGCTCATCCCCGCTCGGCGAAGTACTCCCGAGTGGCCTGGTGAACGCTGTTCAGGTGCGCCCGCATGGCTTCCGCGGCGCGCTCCGGGTCCTTTGCGCAGACCGCCTCCACGATCTCCAGGTGCTCGGGTAGCGATGTGGCCGGACGGTTGGGCTGCATGGCCAGCCGGATGCGGTACCTGACGTTCTGGGCGCGCAGGCGCATGACGACGTCGGGCGCCACCTTGGCGCCGCTGATGTCCATCACCTCCTGGTGCAGGTCTCGGTTGGCCTGCGAATAGGCTTCGCCGTCGCCCGCCTCCACGGCCTCGCGCATCACCTCGCCGAGGGCGCGCAGCCTCGCCACGCCGGTCTCGTCGATGCGTTCGGCGGCCCGGGCCGCGCACAGCGACTCCAGGGCCGCGCGCACCTCGACGATCTCCAGTGCCTCGTCCAGGTCCACGGCGCGCACCCGGGCGCCGCGGTTGCGGACCCTTTCCACCAGGCCCTCCACCGTGAGCGTCGCCAGGGCCGCGCGCACCGCGCCCCGGCTGGCGTCGAACATCTCGATGAGGTCCGTTTCCACGAGCCGCTGCCGGGGTGCGAACTCTCCGGCGACGATGGCCTGCCGAAGCTGTGACGTCACGCGTTCGGCGTCGCTCACGCCCTGGCGCGCCCCCCGGTCCACTGCCTCCTGGGTCATGGTCTTCCTTTCGCTCAACTTGGTGTGCATTATTGTAAACAATGTTGTTGACGCCAAGATGGCTTCGTTGATGGAGGACGAGATGACCGTCATCACAATGGTCGGCCTGGGCGAGGCGGGCCGGCTCATCGGTGAGGGACTGGCGCGGGCCGGGGCGCGCGTCCAGGGCCACGACCCCTTCGTCTCGTTGTCCGACACGCCCATCGTGCAGCGCTCCGGGCTGGAGGACGCGATCACCGGTGCGAAGGTCGTCATCAGCCTCGTCGGCCCCTCCGCCGCGGAGGAGGTCGCCGCGCGGGTCCTGCCCCTGCTGCCCGCCTCGGCCGTCTACGCGGACCTGAACACCCTCTCCCCGGGCGAGAAGAGCGCGATCGGTGCGCTGGCCGCCGACTCCGGGGTGCCCTTCGCCGACGTCGCGGTCATGGCCCCCGTTCCGCGGGCGGGCAGCCGCACACCGCTCCTCGCGGCCGGAACCGGAGCGGAGGCCTTCACCACGCAGCTGTCCTCCCTGGGTACGCCCGTTCGCGCGGTCTCCCGCGAGGCCGGTGACGCCGCGGCCAGGAAGCTGCTGCGCAGCGTGTTCATGAAAGGGCTGGCCGCACTGATCATCGAATCCCTCGACGCCGCGGACGCCGCCGGGGCGGAGGAGGAGATCCGCGACCAGATCGCCGCCGAGCTCGGCGAGGGAGGCCGGGACCTGGTGGAACGGCTGGTGGAGGGCACGCGTCAGCACGCCGGTCGGCGCGTGCACGAGATGGAGGCGGCCGCGGACTACCTGGCCGAGCTCGACGTGGAGCGCCCCGTCACCGAGGCCACGCTGACGCACCTGCGACGGTTGAGCGCCTGAAGCCGCCCGGTGCGGCGGCCCCGGGGCGGCGTACCCGCACCTGCCCGGGATGACCGTGCACCGGGTCGTCGGAGACGGGGCGCACGGTGCCCCGGCCGCCGCCCTGCGGGGCTGAACGGACGCGGCAGGCACCCGCGTTCACCGGTTCCGCGAGCTCCGGGTGCTGCGGTCGGCGGGCGGCGTCCACCGCCCGTGCCCTAACCCTCCGCCCCCGTCACGGGCAGGGTCAGGCGCAGCGTCAGACCGCCGCCCGGGGTGGTCTCGGGCAGCAGCGAGCCCCCCATGGCCTCCATGAGCCCGCGCGCGAGGGCAAGGCCCAGCCCGAGCCCCGTGGCGGCGTCGGTGTCCCCGAGCCGCTGGAAGGGCACGAACATGCGCTCGCGCTCGTGCTCGGGCACCCCGGGCCCGTGGTCGGTCACCAGCAGTTCCACCTGCTCGCCCGTCCAGGAGGCGGTGACCGAGGGCGGCCGGTCGGGCGGGCTGAAGCGCAGGGCGTTGCCCACCACGTTGGCCAGCACCCGCTCCAGCAGGCCGGGGTCGGCCGCGACATCCGGCAGCTCCTCGGGCACCCGCACCCGCACGGCGCGCCCCTGCCCGCCCAGCTCGTCCAGGACCGCGAACACCGACTCGCGCGGCGACAGGCCCGTGACCGTCACGCCCAGCACGCCCGCCTGGAGGCGGCTCATGTCCAGCAGGTCGGTCACCAGCCGGGTCAGGCGGTCCAGGGACTCGTCCGCCGTGGCCAGCAGTTCGGCCTGGACCTCCTCGCTGAAGCGCACCTCCCGGCTGCGCAGGCTGGTCACCGACGCCTTGGCCGATGCCAGGGGAGCCCGCAGGTCGTGGCTGACCGCGGCCAGCAGCGCGGTGCGCATCCGGTCCGCCTCCGCCAGCGTCCCGGCCGCGGCCGCCTCCTGGGCCAGCCGCTCCTGGCGCAGCGCGACGGCGGCCTGCGCGGCGAAGGCCTCGATGATGCGCCGCTCGCCCGCGCGCGGCCGGTGCCCGTGCAGCACCAGGGTCAGACCCTCGTCCACCGGCACGTCCACGTCGGCCCCGCCCGGGGCCCCGAGGGGGCGCTCCCCGACGGAGGCGACCGCCTCCCACGCGGCCGGGTCGTTGCGGTGGTCGGGCCGGGAGGAGGCCTGAGGCCTGCGCTCCAGCAGGGCGACCGACTCCAGGGAGAAGGTCTCGCGCAGCCTCTCCAGCAGCGCCTCCAGGGGGCGCGAGCCCCGCAGCACGCTTCCTGCCACCGCGGCCAGGGTCTGGGCCTCGGCGCTGGCCCGCGCCGCCTCGCGGGTGCGCCGCGCGGCCTGGTCGACCACCACGCTCACCGCCACGGCCACGAACACGAACACCACGAGGGTGAGCAGGTTGCCCGGCTGGTTGACCACGAGGGTCTCGTAGGGCTCGGTGAAGAAGAGGTTGAGCACCACGAAACCGCTGAACGCCGCGGCCAGCGCGGGCCACAGCCCGCCGACCAGCGCCGTCGCCGTCACCGTGGCGAACACCAGCAGGATTCCGCCGCTGAGGTACTCCTCGGTGTGGGGGACGCCGGTGCCGAACGCCAGCAGCGCCAGCGCGGTGAGCGCCAGCGCGTACCCCGCCAGCCTGCGGCGGCGCGAGACCGCGCCCGAGCGGGTCCGCCCCGAACCGCGGTCGGCCTCCTCCAGGGTGACCAGGTGGACGTCGATGGACTCCGACAGCGCCGCGGTGGCCGCGCCCACCCCCGGACGCAGCAGCCGGGCGAGCCTGCCCCGACCGCTCGCGCCCAGGACCAGCTGGGTGGCGTCCGCCCCTTGGGCGAACGCGGTCAGCGCGGAGGGCACGTCCTCGCCCAAGACCTGGTGGTAGGTGCCGCCGAGGTCCTCCACCAGCACCCGCTGCCGGGCGAGCATGGCGGGGTCGGCGCCCACCGGACCGTCCCCGAGCGCCACGTGCACGGCCAGCAGTTCGACCCCCTCGCCGCGCCCCGCGATCCGGGCGGCCCGCCGGATGAGCGCCTCCCCGCCGGGGCCTCCGCTCAGGCCAACGACCACGCGTTCGCGGGTCTGCCACGCCCGGGCCGCGCGGTGCCCGCCCCGGTGGCGCCTCAGCTCGTCGTCCACGCGTCCGGCCAGCCACAGCAGCGCCAGCTCGCGCAGGGCGGTCAGGGTGTCGATCCGGAACCGGTGGCCCAGCGCGGCGTCGATCCGGTCGGGGCCGTAGACGTTGCCGTGCGCGAGTCGGCGCCGCAGGGCCTCGGGCGTCATGTCGACGAGTTCGATCTGGTCGGCCCCGCGCACCCACGCGTCGGGCACCGTCTCGTTCTGGCGGGTGCCGGTGACGCGCTCGACGACGTCGTTGAGCGACTCCAGGTGCTGGACGTCGAGCGTGGACAGCACCGTGACCCCCGCCTCCAGCAGGGCCTCGATGTCCTGCCAGCGCCGGGCGTTGCGCGCCCCGGGGGCGTTGGCGTGCGCGAGGTCGTCCACGAGGACGACCTGCGGGCGGCGGGCCAGCACGGCGTCCAGGTCCATCTCCTCCAGGCGGGCGCCCCGGTGGGTCAGGACGGCGCGCGGGACCGTCTCCAGGTCGTCCACCATCGCCTCGGTCATCGCCCGGCCGTGGCTCTCCACGAACCCGATGACCACGTCGGCGCCGCGGTCGCGGCGCCGGTGCGCCTCGTCCAGCATCCGGTAGGTCTTGCCGACACCGGGCGCCGCGCCCAGGTAGACGCGCAAGTGGCCGCGTGTCATCGTGTGCCCCCTTCCGGCCTCCCCATCCTGACTGGTCACGGAGGTGTTTTCGGACATTTCACCGCTAACGGGGCGCTAAATCCGGCACCGGGGCTCTGAGGGAGCGTTAGCGTGCCTCTCGTGCCGGCCGCCACCGCGCGGAGTCGTCGCGGCGCCGGTGCCGTCGCGACCCGCGGACACGGCGCTCGTGCCGCGGCGACCCGCGGGCGCGGCGCGCCTAGCATCGTGAGCGCGAGGCCCCGAGCGGGGCGTCCGAACGGGGGAGATACGGACCAGCATGGACACGGACACCGGCAACGGCGCGGACAGAGCGCCCTCGGTCCTGGTCGTCGACGACGACCCCCTCATCCGCAGGACGCTGGAGGTGAACCTGCGGGCCCGCGGCTACACGGCCTACCTGGCCGACACCGGTGAGCACGCACTGCGGCTGGTGGCCCGCCACCGCCCCGACCTGCTCCTGCTCGACCTGGGCCTGTCCGGGATGGACGGCCTGGAGGTCCTGCGGGGGCTGCGCGGGTGGACGGACGTGCCGGTGGTCGTGCTCTCGGGGCGCGACACCGAGCCGATGAAGGTCCGGGCGCTGGACCTGGGCGCCGACGACTACGTCATCAAGCCCTTCGGGATGGACGAGCTGTTCGCCCGGGTGCGCGCGGCCATGCGCCGTTCCGCGGTGCCCGAGTACGCGGCGTCGGTGGTCACCGCCGACTTCACGGTTGACCTGGCCGCCAAGCAGGTCCTGCGCGGCGGTGAGCCGGTGCGGCTGACGCCGCGCCAGTGGCACATCGTGGAGGTGCTGGCGCGCAACCCCGACCGCCTGGTCACCCACAAGCACCTGCTCAACGAGGTGTGGGGGCCCTCGTACGGGCGTGAGACCAACTACCTGCGGGTGTTCATGACCAAGATCCGCCAGCGCCTGGAGCCGGACCCGCCCCGGCCGCGCTACTTCCTCACCGAACCCGGACTGGGCTACCGGTTCCGGCCCGGCGGAGGCGGCGCAGGCGGAGGGGCCGTCGGACCGGAAGTCCGGGAGAACGGACCGTGAGAACGGGAACCGGGCGGCACCCGACGGGTCCGAGGCCCCGACGGGCCCCGCGGAGACCGGTCCGCGCCGGTGCCCGCGCGGACCGGAGGCTGCGCGACCTGTCCGGATGGATCAAGCCGCCTCAGCTCACGGCGGCGGCCTTCGCCGCCCTGATCCTGGTCGGCGCGGGCCTGCTGTCGCTGCCCGCCGCCACCGGGGCCGGGGAGCGCGCGCCCTTCGACACGGCCCTGTTCACCGCCACCTCGGCGGCCAGTGTGACCGGCCTGGCGGTGGTGGACACCGCCTCCTACTGGTCGGGGCTGGGCGAGGCGGTGATCCTGGCCCTGATCCAGGTCGGCGGGTTCGGCATCATGGCGCTGGCCACCGTCCTGACCCTGGTGGTCGGGCGGCAGCTCGGACTGCGGATGGCGGTGCGCACCGGCTCGGAGGCCAAGGTGGTCACGCTGGGCGAGGTGCGCCAGCTGGTCACCGGGGTCCTGGTGGTGACGGTGGTGTTCGAGACGGCCCTGGCGGTGGCGCTGGCGCTGCGCTGGTGGCTGGGGTACGGGCTGCCCCTGCCCGAGGCCGTCTACACGGGTGTCTTCCACGCCGTCTCGGCCTTCAACAACGCCGGGTTCGCGCTCTACGCCGACAGCCTCACGGGGTTCGCCGAGGACCCGTGGATCTCGGTCCCGGTGGCCCTGGGGGTCCTGGCCGGAGGGCTCGGGTTCCCGGTGTGGGTGGAACTGTGGCGCTTCACCCGGCGCCGGGCCGAGCACCGCCACTGGACGCTGCACGTCAAGATCACCCTGGTGATGACGGGACTGCTGCTCGGGGTGGGGTTCGCGGCCTTCCTGGGCCTGGAGTGGTCCAACCCGGCGACCATGGGCGGGCTCGACCTGCGTGGGAAGCTGCTCACCGCCTTCTTCCAGTCGGTGATGCCGCGCACGGCGGGCTTCAACAGCCTCGACTTCGGACAGATGAACACCCAGACGCTGCTGGTCACCGACATCCTGATGTTCGTCGGGGGCGGCAGCGCGGGCACGGCCGGGGGCATCAAGGTGACGACCTTCGCCGTGCTGGCCTTCGTGATCTACGCCAACGTGCGCGGTGAGCCCACGGTCCACGTGTCGGGCCGCCGCCTGGCGGAGGGCACCACCTCGCAGGCGACCACGGTGGTGCTGCTGGCGCTGGGCCTGGTGCTGGCGGGGACGCTGACGCTGATGACGATCACCCCGTTCACCCTGGACCAGATCCTGTTCGAGACGACGTCGGCCTTCGCCACGGTCGGGCTGTCCACCGGCATCACGGCCGATCTGCCGTTGCTGGGGCATGCGGTGCTGATGTTCTTGATGTTCGTGGGCAGGATCGGGCCGATCACGCTGGCCTCGGCCCTGGCGCTGCGCCGCCGCCCGCGCCTGTACGAGCTGCCCGAGGAGCGGCCGATCGTCGGTTGAGCGGTCAGCGGTGATCGTTCAGCCGTAGGCGCTGGCCAGCGCGCGGTCAGAGGTGAACGGTCAGCGGTGCACGGGACGCTGGAGCCGCGTCCCCGTTCCTGTCCGCTGTCGCGCCGGTGGCGGGCGCCGCTGCCGAGGGGCGTTTCACCCCTGCCGGGCGGGGGCGGCGGTGATCTCGGCGACGGTGGCCTTGGCCGTGCGCCCGGCGCCGACGAGGGTGGCCGACGCGGCACCGGTCCAGTCCCCGTAGCCCAGCAGGAACAGCCGGGGCTCGGCCACGGAGCGGGTCCCCTCCAGCGCGATCCGGCCCCGGCCGTCCGCAAGCCCCAGCGGGGCCAGGTGGTCCAGCACCGGCCGGAACCCCGTGCACCACAGGACGGCGTCGCAGTCCAGGGCCGTGCCGTCGTTCCAGGCCACACCGGTGCGGGTGAGGCGGTCGAACATCGGCCCGGCCCTGAGCGCGCCGCGCTCGCGCGCCTCGCGGACACTCGGCACCGCCACGATGTCCCCGAGGCCGCCGACGCCCTCGGGGGGCCGCTCGCCCCGCCGCGCCGCCCGCTGCGCGCGGGTGGCGATGTCGAACAGGGCGCGCCCGTCCAGGTCGTCGGGCATGAACCGGGGCGGTCGAGCGGTGGCCCAGGTGGTCTCTGCCACCTCGGACAGTTCGGCGAGGATCTGGGCCGCGGAGTTGCCGCCGCCCACGACCACGACCCGCTGTCCGGCGAACTCCTCAGGCCCCCGGTAGTCGACCGTGTGCAGCTGCCTGCCCGCGAACAGCCCCCGGCCCGGAGCGTCGGGGACGTGCGGTGCCCGCCAGGTGCCGGTGGCGCTGATGACGTGGCGGGCGCGCCAGACCACCAGAGGGGGAATCCCGGCGGGTGAGTCCGGGGAGCCGGTGCAACCGGGGGGACCAGTGGCGCCGGGGGCGGCCGGTGGAGGCCCGCCGCGCGTTTCCCCCTCCTGCGGCCCGCCGCCGTCCAGGGGCCGCTCCGCCGCGGAGCGGGGCGCCCCCGACGGGAGCCCGCGCCCGGTCCCCTCCCGGGCGAGCACGCGCAGGGCCCCTTCCTCCCGTTCGACCGCCTCCACGCGGACCGGGCGGCGCACGGGCAGCTCGTAGCGGCGCTCGTACTCGGCCAGGTAGCGGGCCACGTGCCGCGCACCGGGGTACTCCCGCCCCTCCTCGGCGGGCATCCACCAACCCGGCAGCATGCTGTGCTCGGCGGGGGAGAACAGCCGCAGCGAGTCCCAGTACTCGGTCCAGGAACCCCCCGGCGCCTCACCCGAGTCCAGGACGGCGAAGTCGAGCCCGGCCCGCCGCAGGAAGTACCCCGCGGCGAGCCCGGCCTGTCCGCCGCCGACCACCACCACGTCGTGCACGTGCTCCGCGCCGTCCATTCCCCGTCCTCCCGTCAGCGGTGCGGCGGCGACCCCCGCGCCCGTGTTCAGCAGACGCTGTCGCCCGGCTTGGGCACGCCCAGACCGAACAGGCTGCGGGTCCGCAGCCCCGCCCAGGTCCCGGCCAGGGCGAAGACCGCCCACAGCCACCCGTGCAGGCTGCCCGAACCGATTCCGGCCAGGTAGGCGCCGATGTTGCAGCCGCCCGCCAGACGCGCGCCGATGCCCATGAGGACGCCGCCCAGGAGCCCGGCGGCGACCAGCCTCCAGCTCAGGCCGGTGTGCAGCTTCCACGCCCCGGCGGCGGCCGCGGCCGCGGCGGCGCCGAGGATGATGCCGATGTTGGTCAGGCTGGTCTTGTCCTGGAGCACCGGACCGGCGAGCTGCGCGGCCTGCTGGGGCTGGTTCCAGAACGCCCAGGCCTCGGGGTGCGCGCCCACCAGCTGGAGCGCCTTGGCGCCCCACAGGTTGAAGGCGGAGGTGACGCCCCAGGCGCCGCCGGAGACCAGCAGCACCGCTGCGCCGAGCACCGACAGGACCAGGGCGCCGACGATCATGGGCCAGCTGCCCCGGACCACGCGCAGCAGGCCCCGCGCCGAGGGCGGCGTGCCCACGGGCGGCGGGACGCGGCGGTTCTGCACGACGCGCGTTCCCACGACCACGGCCGCCAGCACGGCGATGGTGACCGCCCAGGAGCCGCCCCACCCGACGTGGTCGGAGAGCAGGAACGGCGGCAGCGCGGGCAGGTCGTTGACCAGCGGCCACGCGGCGCTGTAGATCACCGATCCCGCGATGAAGCCGACGAGGGTGATGACGATGGCCGACTGGCCGGAGCCGACCGCGAAGAGCGTGCCCGATGCGCAGGCGCCGCCCAGCTGCATGCCGACGCCGAACAGGAACGCGCCCAGGAACAGGGCGATGCCGATCGGTCCGGCCGAGGCCTGCGGGTCGTTGCCGAACAATCCGGTTCCGGTGCCGATGACCAGGGCGAACAGGGTCGCGGTGGTGCCCAGCAGCACGGCGTGCGCGCGCAGGCCGGTGCCGTTGCCCACGGCGAGGAACTGCCGCCAGGCGGAGGTGAAGCCGAACCGGGAGTGGAAGAGGGTGAAGCCCAGGCCCGTGCCCAGGATCAGCAGGACGGCGGGCAGCGCGCCGTGGGTGTTCCACACGTAGGCGGCCAGGCCCGCGGCCACGGCCAGGGCGATGCCGAGCGGCCACCAGCGGACCGGTTCGGCCTCGGCCGCGCGGGGCTGCGGCACGGACAGGGCCGGACGCCAGCCCAGGGACAGGGCAGAGGGGACGGGCGCGGCGGCGGCGTCCGGTGCTGCGTCCGCAGGGGCGGGTTCGGCGGCGCCGGGAGGCGCGGAGGGGTGAGTGGTCACGGAGAAGCTGTCCAAACGGTGACGGGGCGGGTGTCGGCCGTGGCCGAACGGGGACGGGGACACCGGTACCGCGGGGACGCCGGGCGCGGAGGAGACCGCGCGCGGGGGGAGGGGGACGGGGCCCGGTCAGCGCACGCCGTCGCGGCACCGGCGGCGACAGAGTCCGTCGTCGGTGCTCGTCAGCGACATGGAGATGAGCACCATGCGCAGGAAGCGGGCTTTATCGGACACGGGGCTCAGTGTAGGACAAAGTCCGGCGAGGGTGAGGAGACCGTGACGAAGCGCACGGGCGCGCACCGGTCCGGGACGCGGGGCGCGTCGTCCGGCAGCCGGTGACGCGTACCGGCGCGCGGAGGGGTTTCGCGGGCAATTCGTGTGGGGTGCGCGGAATCCGGCGGGTGGCGTCGTTCCTGGTAGGCGGGTGTCAGAGGCTTGTATCGTCCGATGTCCGCGGCGGGCCGCCGGGCGGGTCCGTGTTTACCCGGAGCAGGGCGGGTAGACAGGGGGTTGTGCACCTGCGCACCCCGCGGACCACGGGGGCGGCCTTCGCGGCCGTGAGGTCCCGGGGGCACGGCGCGGGTGCGGGGTCGGGCGCCCACGGGGGTGAGCGCGCGGCCCGCGCCGGACCTCCGCTATCGGGGGATTCGAGAGGGTCCGGCGAGACGCGGGAGCCCCCGCGCGACTCGGTCGCGCGGGGGCTTTTCCCTTTCCGGTAAGCGGCTTGGCAACCGCATGTATTTACTGAGAGTTGCTGTATAACTACACATGGTGAACACTGGATGTGTTCCGCCGCCGCGGCCCGTCCGCGGGCCTCCGCCCGAGAAGGAAGAACCCTCCCCGTGCCCATGAACCTGACCCGTGCCGCCCTCACCGCGGCCGCGGCCCTGGCCCTGGCCGGGCTGGCCGGCGCCCCCGCCCTGGCCGACGAGGCCACCGCCGAGCCCGCCACGGAGCCCTCCTGCGGCAGCCCCCTGGTACTGCTCTCGCCCGGCGCGCAGGTCGAGGGCAGCAGCTGCTCGGTGGTGAGCACGGTCGACCAGGAGCTCCAGAGCCTCGGTCCGGGCGGCCTACTGCCCAGCGTGCCCGACATGTACAGCATGCCCGGCACCGGCTGGGGCTGATCGCGGGCTCAGTCCTCCTCCGCGTGCCGGGGCACCACGACCACGGGCACCGGCGAACTGTGCATCACGCCCTGGCTGACCGACCCCAGCAGCACGCCGCGCACACCGCCCCGGCCGCGCGAGCCCACGACCACCAGGTCGGCCTCGGCGGCGGCCTCCACCAGTGCGTCCACCGGGTTGCGCTGGGTGCGCACGGCGGAGACGTCCACGTCGGCGGTGGCGTCGTCCATCACCTCGGCCAGCACACCCGAGACGAGTTCCTCGGACTGGCGTTCCAGCAGGTCGTCGGGCGGCGTCCACCCCGACTCGGTGAGGGAGGCGGTGGCGAAGGGCAGCGGAACCTCCCAGCTGTGCACCACCACGACCGAGGAGCCCTCCTGGAGCGCGGCCCGGTGCAGGGCGAAGTCCAGAGCACGCCGGGAGTCCACCGAGCCGTCCACGCCGACCGCGATCCGCAGCGGCCCCGACAGTCGCGGCGCGCGTCCCCCGGGGCCGGGGACGACGACCACCGGGCAGTGCGCCTTGGCGGCCAGCCGCATTCCGGCCGCGCCCGCCAGCACCGAGCGCACCGGGCCCATACCGCGCGAGCCCACGACCACCAGGTCCCCGCGTCCGGTGCGGTGCAGCAGCGCCAGCGGCGGTTCCTCCAGCCCCAGCGCGGTCTCCACGCGCAGACCCGGCCGCAGCGAGCGCACGTGCTCGGCGGCCTCCTCCAGGATGCGGCGGCCCTGGGCGGTCATCTCCTCGGTGGGGGGAAAGCGCGTGGGGCCCGCGTAGACCGACATCACCAGCGGCATGGACAGGGCGTGCACCACGTACAGGGGGAGCTGCCTGAGTTCGGCCTCCGCCGCGGCCCACTCCAGGGCTCCGCGCGCCGACGCCGATCCGTCGACGCCCACCGCGACCTTGGGAGAGGGGATCGGGTCATCGGGCATGGCTTCCTGCCTTCTCGTCGCGGGACGTGTTCTGTGGGAGGTGGACTCCTCCCACCGCAGAGCGTGCCCTACGGCGGGGGTCCGCACCCGCCGCGGCGGCGGTGTGGCGCGAAAAACGTCCGCCTCTCCGCGCGGTTCCCCTACCCGGGTCGCCCGCGCGGACGCACTCGTGTGAGCGGTGGGGGATGGGTGCTGCCGTGTGCTGGGTGGGATGTACGCCGAGGCCAAGGGTGTTCTCCCGGGCTCCGCAGCGCCGCGCACGCGGAGGTGGACTGCTCTTCCGGGGAGCGTGACAGGGGTGCCCGACCCGCACGGGCGCCCCCCGTCCGTGTTCGGCCACGACCCCGCACACCCCCGCCGGGTACATCCCCGTGTGGAGGTGGTCATGTCAGGCGACTGCCCAGCGGGCCAGCACGACCGGCGATCCGGCCCCAACGGCACGGCCAGGTGCAGCAGATGCGGAGCGATCAGCTCGAAGAACTACTGCCCCCCGACCTCGCAGGCCGGGGGGTGGCAGTCCACACAGTCCTCCCGGCACTCGCCGTAGTTCGTCATCGACATCGACTTGCACCGTGTGCACAGCAACCGCTTCCCGCCCGGCGGGTCGTGCCGCCACTGGTGGTGGCCCCGGCGGCAGATTCCGGACGGCTGGATACGGGTGCGGTCTGTGGAGGTCTCCATGGATGCTCACCGTAGCCGTGACGCGACAGGCGGGGAAGGCCAATCGGTCACAACCTCCCCTGACCCCCGCCCAAGCTACGCGCACGCGGGGATGGGCCGCTGATCAGCCCGGCGACGGTGGAGACCACCCGGTGAGCCCCGCGCACGCGGGGATGGACCTCTCTTCGACAGCAGGGTGTTGGCCGGCGCCACGTGAGTCCCGTGCAGGCGGGGATGGGCCCGTCTTGGGAAACTCCCGACCGGCGCGGCCGGGTCTCGGTACGCTCGCCGGGACGGTGGTGCCGAGACGCGAGGGGCCTGTGGTGCGGGAGATCGAGACGAAGTACCGGGTGGCCGACCTCGAAGCGCTGCTGGCCGCGCTCAAACAGGCCGGGGTGTACATGAGCGACCCCGTCTACCAGGACGACCAGGCCTACGCCCCCGCTGGCTGGCGGCCGGAGCTGGGCCAGGTCGGCCACACCTTCGCCCGTGTGCGCACCCAGGGCAGCGTGCACCTGCTCACCACCAAGACCCCGCTGGCCAACGCCATGGAGTGCGTGGAGTACGAGACCATCGTCGCCGACCGCGAGCAGATGCACGGGGCCCTGCTGGCGCTGGGCTACGAACCCACGGTGCGCATCGTCAAGCACCGTCGCACCGGCACCACAGGGCCCATCGGGGTGTGCGTGGACCTGGTCGAGGGCCTGGGCGTCTTCGTCGAACTGGAACTGGTGGTCGATGACGACCGCGATGGCCTGGCCGTCCAGGCCGAACTCGACGCGTGGGCGCGAGGGCTCGACGCGGCCCTGGAACGCACCACCGACACCTACGACACCCTCGTGCGCGCCGCGACGGCCTGACGGCTTCAGGGGGTGGAGGTGGACTCATCCGGCTGGTTGAGGAGTGCCGCGATGTGTTCTTTGGGGTAGCGGCGTGCTCCGCCGGGGGTGCGGAAGGGTTTGAGGACGTTGTCCCATTCGCCTCGGTGGAGGCTGCGGGGGCGGATGTTGAAGAGGGCGGCGACTTCGCTGGGTGTGAGGACGTCGGGGCGGCCGTCGAGGAGGTAGCTGTAGTCGGGCATGAGGGGCTTTCCGTGTCCGGTGTTGTGTGAGTTGTGGATTGAGTGGCCCCGCCTCCCCGGGGAAGGAGGAGGCGGGGTTTCGGGCCGGTGCCTTCCGCATCGGCCCGTCCGCACCGGCCCGGGGGACAGGTCGGGTGGTGCGGAGCCTGGAAGGGCTCGCCTGCCGGGAAGCGGGCTACCAGGGGAAGACGGCGCGGACGGTGATAGCGCCGCAGGAGTGCTGCTTCCAGTCCCAGTAGGAGCACAGGGCCTCGACCAGGCGCAGCCCGTTGCCGCTGGGGCGCAGGGGCTCGGGGTCGGGCACGGCCGGGAAGCTGGGTTGTTCTCCGGGGCGGGGGCCGTTGTCGGTGACGCGGAGTTCGAGGTGGCGCGGGGTGCGTTCGATCTCGACGCGGATGGTGCCTCCGGGGAGCCCGGACGCCGAGTGGCGCAGGGTGTTGGTGACCAGCTCGGAGACGGCGATGCCGACGGGTCCGGCCAGGCTGGGGCGGGAGCGGGTGGCCTGGGCGGCCCAGCGGCGGGCGATCCTGACGTGGCCGAGTTCGGGGCCGAGCAGAATGCCTGATTTGGTGGCGGTTCCGCACAGTCGGCGTGGAAGTGCCGGGGCCTGGACGATAGGCTTGTTCATGTCTCACCTCGGGGCTTTCCGGGTGGGGCACCTTGCCTCGGAGATCGCTCTCACCTTCGGTATCCGGGGCTTTTTCATGCCCTTGTGAATATTTCGCCCGATATGGGCTGCGAAGCTTTCTGTATTTGCTTCGCTACAGACCTTGCCAACCTCGCCGCCCCCTGGTCTAGGCTTATCGTCACCCTCGGTATTTTTTGCATAGGCGGCCATAGGTCGCGTTGAGAGATCGGAGTGCGGCGGCATGTCCGACGAAGACCTCAAGGTTTCGAAGGAACGTTTCGGGAAGCTCCTCAAGAAACTCCGGTCCAGGGCTGGGATGACGCAACAGGAGCTGAGCGCCCTGTCCATGGTTGGCCAGAGCACCATCAGCGATATCGAGCGTGGGAAAAAACGGACGCAGAGGGACTACGTCGCCCATTTGGACTCAGCCCTCACCGCGCGTGGAGTTCTGCTGGGCGCGTGGGACGCGTCCTTCTCCGACGGTGGAACCAGCGCCTACTTCCGCGAAGTGGCCGAAGCCGAGCAAACCGCGGAGGAGATTCGGGAGTACGCCTTGGGTCTTGTCCCCGGCCTGCTCCAGGTTGAGGGGTACGTTCGGGCGATCAGTAGTCTCGCCCGACCGAAAGCCGCTCCTGAGAGCATCGACAAGATCGTGATTGCCCGCCAGTACCGGCAGGAACTTCTTACTCGCGCGCACCCGCCTGCGGTAACGGTCCTGTTGGATGAGACGGTGCTCCTACGTCGGTTCCAGGACCCCGAGATCATGAATGCCCAGATCCAGCACCTCATCGAACAGTCACGACGACCCCGGTTGCGGATTCAGATCGTGCCGTTGAAGACTGAGGGACATGCCGGTCTGGGTGGCGCTTTCAAGCTGATGGAAGTTCCCGACACGGGGACGTTCGCTTACGTGGAAAGCCAGGAGACGGGGTTCGTCCTGAGGCAGTCAGAGGTTGTGGCAGGCTACGAGCACACGTTCGCGGAGCTGAGGAGCGCCGCGCTGCCGGTCCCTGAGAGCCGCGTCAGGATGGAAGAGATTCGAGGCATGATCGCATGATGACCGAGGACTGGAGCAAGTCCAGCTACAGCAACGGCACCGGTGGTGACTGCGTGGAGGCCCGTCGTGACCAGGCGGCCGTCCTGGTCCGCGACACCCAGAACCGGTCGCTCGGCCACCTCGCGACCCCCACCGTCGAGTGGACGGCCCTGGTCAGCGCCGTTCGCGCCCAGTAGTCCACAGACACGACCGGCCCCGCCCAGACGAACCGGGCGGGGCCGCTCACTGTCCCGCCGCGTAGTCCCGGGGCGATGACCCCAGCACGCGCAGGAACATCGTGGAGAACGCCGACGGGCTCTCGTACCCCAACTCCATCGCCACCCTGGTCACCGGCTCACCTCTGGCCAACAGCGGCAGCGCGTGCAGCACGCAGGCCCGCTGCCGCCACCGCGCGAAGCTCATTCCCGTCTCCGCCCGGAAGAGCCGGTGCACCGTCCGCTCACTGACGTGCAACCTCCCCGCCCACCGTGCGGGCGGATCGTGCACGTCCGGCGCCTCGAGGAACTCCTCGCACATCCGCCTCAACCCCTCGTGCCCGGGCAGCGGCAGATCCAGCGGCAGCGGCACGAGCCGACGCAGTTCGTGCAGCACCAGCGCGAACACCGCCGCGTCCCTGCCGTGCGGGGGGTAGCGCGGCTCCAGGTCCACCGCCGTCAGCAACAATTCCCTGAGCAGCGGCGACACCTCCACCACCTGGCAGCGCCCCGGGAACCACGCGACCGCGCCCGGTTCCAGGTACAGGCTGCGCGTGCTCACCCCCGTCATGACCACCCGGTGGTCGGTCCCGGCCGGGATGAGCACGGCCCGGTGCGGCGGCACGGTCCACTCCCCGTCCGCGGTCTGGACCCGCATCACCCCCGTCGCCCCGTAGAGGAACTGCGCCCGCCGGTGCCGGTGGGCGGGCAGCACGTGCTCGGGCGGGTAGTCGGTGCCGATCGCCAGGACGGGCCGGTCGATGGAGTCCACCTCGGCGACGGGGACGTTGCGCATGGGGTGGACGCTACCGGGTGTTGTCCGCTGCGCGAAGGACGGTGGCGTTCTTTCGAAAGCGCGCCAACCACTGTCTGCCTAACGTGGTCCGGGTGCTCACCTTCGTCCTTCCCCTGCTGGCCCTGGGCCTGCTGACCGGCGTCACCACCGTCCTGTTCGGCTTCGGCGGCGGCTTCGTGGTCGTCCCCGTCGTCTACTACGTCACCCGCGCCCAGGCCGACCCCGGCGTGGACCCGATGGCCGTGGCCGTGGCCACCTCCACCGCCGTGATGGTCGTCAACGCGCTCAGCGCCACCCTCTCCCAGCGCCGAGCCGGGCGGCTGCGCCGCGACTACGTGTGGCCGCTGGCCGCCTACATCGGCGTCGGCGCGGTGCTGGGCTCCCTGGTCGCCACGGCCGTCGGGGGAGGAACCCAGCGCGTGCTGTTCATCGCCTACATCGCCGCCACCCTGCTCGACACCCTCCTGCGCAAGGGTTTCCTGACCCGTGACCCCCACGCCGGGCCCCGTCTGCTGGGGCGGCGAACCACCACGGCGGGCGGGGTCGCCATCGGCGCGGTGACCAGCTTCCTGGGCGTGGGCGGCAGCGTCATGACCGTCCCCCTACTGCGACGCCGGGGCCTGCCGATGGGGGAGGCGACCGCGATGGCCAACCCGCTCAGCCTTCCCGTCGCGGTGGCGGGCACGGCGGTGTACGCGCTGTTCGGCGAGGGGGGAGGCACCGGGCCCGGCCACCTGGGCTCGGTGGACCTCGTGGCCGGGGCCCTCCTGCTGGCCGGTTCGCTGCCCGCCATCGCCGTCACCCGCCGCCTGGTGGGCCGGGTGCCCGACAGGGTGCACGCGGTCTCCTACG
The DNA here is from genome assembly GCF_018316795.1 of Nocardiopsis akebiae. Classification (NCBI taxonomy): domain Bacteria; kingdom Bacillati; phylum Actinomycetota; class Actinomycetes; order Streptosporangiales; family Nocardiopsidaceae; genus Nocardiopsis; species Nocardiopsis akebiae. The sequence goes on along the minus strand of NZ_CP074132.1, from coordinate 4,094,184 downwards.
TGGTGCTGCTGGCGGTGGTCCTGGCGTCCTTCCTGTTCGTGTGAACGTTCGGCCTCGGGGCGGTCCCGCCTCTGGCCCCACCGCCGCGCACCGCTGGCCGCCGGGCGCTCCGGCGGAGGGGACGTACCGGCGTCCGGGGGTGCGTGTCGGTGCCCGTTCCCTTTACCACCTGCGGAAATACTGACCGTATGGATCTTGAGGGAGCCCGAGTCCTAGTGGCCGGGGCCACGGGCGTACTCGGCGGACACATCAGCAGGGCACTGAACCGGGAGGGCGCACGGGTCGTCCTCGCCGGACGCGACGAGGAGGCGCTCGGCGCGCTCGCGCGGGAACTCGACGGGTCCTCCACGGCCGTGTTCGAGGCGGCCGACACCGAGGGCTGCGCGGCGCTCGTGCGCCGCACCGCCGAGGAGCAGGGCGGTCTGGACGGGCTGGTCATCGCCTTCGGCGTCGTGGCCTTCGACACCGGCTCCGACTCCGAGGGCGGTATCGAGGACGCCGCGGTCGAGAAGATGTTCCAGGTCAACACGCTCGCGCCGATGGCGATGCTGCGCGCGGCGGTCGACGCGGTCAAGCCCGGCGGGGCGGTGGCGGCGGTCACCGCCGTGACCGCCGAGTACCCGACCCACGGCATGGCTGCCTACTCGGCCAGCAAGGCCGCCCTGTCGGCCTGGCTGACCGCTGCCCGCGCGGACTACCGCGCCAGGCACGTGGCGGCCCTGGACGTGCGCGCGCCGCACATGGACACCGGCCTCGCCGACCGCCCCCTGGCCGGAACCGCGCCCGGGAACCTGCCCGAGCCCCACCCCGTGGACGAGGTGGTGGACGCGATCGTGCGGGCGCTGCGCTCCGACGCCAGGTCCGTGGCCTTCGACCCCCGGGAGCGCAAGCTCACCGTCCGGTAGCCGGTGGTGCCCCCGTCCGTGGGTGGCCGGGCGGTGGACCCCAGTCCGCGAGGACGGGTTCCGGCCCGCCGGGCCGTCGCAGGAGGGGGCTCACCCGGGGCGCGTCGGCCTTTTCCGCCCCGGGCGGGCCCGCCGCCGTGGGACCGGGCGGCGCGTCAGCCTTGGGGGTCCAGCATCGCCGCCGCGGCGGCCAGATCGGCGTCGGCACCGGTGGTCAGCGCGTACAGGGCGTACCCGATCGGGGCGGCGTCCCACAGGTGCCTTGCCTGCGCCGCCAGGCCGGGGTGGACGTGCCCGCCCGCCCGCTCGTAGGCGGTCAGGGTGGCCCGCAGCATCGCCTCGCCCGCGGCGCCGTACTGGGCGGACAGGTCGCGGGCGGGGTCGTCCACGCGGGCGGTCGTCCAGTCCAGGACCCCGGTGACCGCGCCCTCCCCGTCGAGGAGCACGTGCGCGGGGTAGATCTCGCCGTGGGTCATGACGGTCCGCTCGGGCCAGCAGGCGTCGTCGTCGAGCCAGGACCGCCAGGCCCCGGCCAGGGCGGGGGAGACGGTGAAGGCCTCGCTCACGCGGACGATGTCGTCCCGCCACGCCTGGCGTACCCGGGCCGGGGTGCGGACCTCGACGCCCGCCGCCTCGGCCCGCTCCGGGGTGATCGAGTGCAGACGGGCCAGCAGGCGCCCCAGGCGCTCGGCGTAGTCGGGGCTGGCGGGCTCCATGTGCCAGACGGGCTCCCCGGAGTCGGTCAGGGTCAGGCCCGGCGCGCCGGGCAGGGCCGGGTAGGCGATCAGCTCGGGGGAGCGGACCCGCCAGTCGGGGACCGCGACGCCGTCCTCGGTCAGGACCGGGGCGACCAGGTCGAGGACGCGCTTCTCGGCGGCCATGCCTTCGGTGACGTCGGCGCGGCGCGGGGAGCGCAGCACCCACTTCCGGCCGGTCGCGTCGCGGGCCATGACGACGCGGTAGTCCAGGCCCGCCTCGTTCACCGTGGCGTCCCGCGCGGACAGGTGCAGGCCGTGGGCGGCGGCCAAGGCGATGATGTGATCGATGGTGCTCATGGGACCAAGCTCGCACCCGCGTCCGCGTAACGCGAGGCGACAGGTCGTGCGGGCGCGGTCGGGCATGACCGGCGAGCGGTCGTGCTCCGGCCCGGACCCCGGCCGCCTCTGAGCACCGGCGCGGGGCCGTTGTCGCCTTCCGTGCAGGACGGGGCCGAGCCCCCGCCGCCGACATCCCGTCGTGGACGGACCGGAGCGGGCGGCCGGATCACTCGTCCGCTCGGCGGACCACCCAGTCCGGGGTCCACACGTCATCCGGGGTTCGCGGGCCCGAGGTGCGCAGGTACTCGCGCAGCGCGGCCAGCACGGGGTGCCGCTCCCCGCTGCGGGACAGCAGCACGTGCGGGTAGACCGGCGTCGGGTCGCGCAGGGGGACGCGCCGCAGGTCGTGGGCCCGGGGCCACAGGTACCGGTCCCCGCCGCCGACGAGGGTGGCCAGGGAGGCGGAGTCGGCCAGCGCGTCCATCAGGGCCTCGTCGCCGAAGTCGGGACCGAGCGCGTCGATGCTCAGACCGAAGGCGTCGGACAGCGCTTGGTAGAAATCCGCCCACTCCGTGCCGGGTCTGATCCCGGGAATCCAGATCCGGTGACCGGCCAGGTCCGCGGGCCTGGCCTCGCGTGCCTCCGCCAACGGGTGGGCGGGCCCGACCAGGAGCTCCAGGGGTGCGTCCAGGAGCCGTTCGCCGCTGATCCCGGCCGGGAGCCGCTCGGCCGACAGGGCGCGGAAGGACGCGTCGAGGGTTCCTTCGAGCACCGCATGGGCGGCCTGGACGGCGTTCTCGCCGCTCAGCGCGACCGCGTCCAGGTCCACCCCGGGATGGGAGCGGTAGAACCGGTAGACGGCCTGGGCCGGGGCGATGCGCCGGTTGAGCACGTCCACGCGCAGGGGCCGACTGCCGGGGCGCACGGCCCGCTCGGCCTGCTCCAGGGCCGCGAGGACCCTCCGGGCGTGCGGCAGGAGGACCTGCCCGTCCAGGCTCGGTCTGGAACCCCGGGAGGTCCGCACCAGGAGAGCGGCTCCCAGGTGCCTCTCCAAGGCCGCGATCCGCTTGGAGACCGCCTGCTGGCTGATCCCGAGCTCGTCCGCCGCGGCCTGGAACTGGCCGGTCCGGGCGACGGCCACGAACGTCCGCAGCGCTTCGACATCCACGGCTGCAGCCTATCCAAACAACCTATGGTTGTGTGCGGTGGGCCGTGCGGTTGTTTGACCGCGTGTTCCGCCGGGTGGTGGGATCAGTGCATGTCCACACGCACAGAGCAGGTCATGTACGTCCGAACGCCGGATTTCGCGCGTCACGTGGAGCGCATCGCGGAGGTGACCGACGCGACGTCCCGGCTGAACGTGCTGCCGTTCAGTGACGGCGAGGGCCGCGCCGAACTACTTTCGGTTGTGTTCGGTGGAACTCTTCCGGAGTCGGTGACGATCTACCCGCCGTTCTTCACCGAGTACGGGCTCAACACGACGTTCGGGGAGGAGGTCTTCGTCAACCAGGGCTGCACGTTCATGGACAGGGGCGGCATCCGAGTCGGCAACCGCGTCATGATCGCGCCGAGGGTCAGCCTCATCACCGGCGGGCACCCCCTGCCCCTCGCCGAGCGCCGCGAGTACCTCTCCTTCGCCCCGATCACCCTCGGGGACGACGTCTGGATCGGAGCGGCCGCCGTGATCACGCAGGGGGTGACCGTCGGCGCCGGTTCCGTGGTCGCCGCGGGCGCGGTGGTCACCCGCGACGTCCCCGCCCGCACCCTGGTCGGGGGAGTCCCCGCCCGCGTGATCAGGGCGATCGACTGAGCCCGCCCCGGGTCACCCGGTCCGGAGGGGGCCGGACTCCGACGCCGGGGCGGCGAAGTACTCGTGCGCCGTGCGGGCGAGCGGCGCGGCGCCGTCGGAGACGACCCCGTTGGCGGCCTCCCCCACGCAGACGGCGGCGAACTCGGGCTGGTGGTTGTTGACCGGGAAGCAGCCCAGACCGATGTAGGGGTGGATGGCCGGAACGTGCTGGGAGACGTTGCCCATGTCGGTCGAGGCGCGGTTCATCGTCTGGTGTTCGGGGGGGCGCGTCGAAGCGCCGCCCGAGCGCCAGGGCGTGACGCGTGTAGACCTCCAGGGCGCGCTCGTCCGTGCGGAACTCCGAGTAGGGCTGCGACTCCGGGGTGAACTCCAGGGCGGTGTCCGTCGCCGGCGCTCCGGCCCGGAAGCACCGCTCCACCCGGCGGCGCAACGGCTCCAGCTCGGCCAGGCTCCCGGCCCGGGTGTACCAGCGGCCCTCGGTCACCGCGGGGATGGCGTTGGGCGCCTGCCCGCCCACCGTCTGGATGCCGTGGACGCGGGTGCCCGGCGGGAGCTGCTGGCGCAGCAGGCCGATGGCCGCCTGGGCGACCACGAAGGCGTCGTTGGCGTTGCGGCCCTCGTGCGGGTAGGCGGCGGCGTGGGCCGACCGTCAGGCAGGAGAGCAAGTCAAGAAGGTCTCGATGCCGACCGTCGGGAGGAACTGCCCGCCGTTGGAGCGGAACACCTCCACGACCGGCTGGCTCGGCACGTTGTTCATGTCCTCCAGCGCGCGGTACTCGGGCGTGTCCTCGACGCGCAGGCGGATGTAGAGGCCCACTGCGGCCATGGGCACCGTCAGCAGGAAGGGGATGCGCCCCACCGCGTCGGGGCAGCGCGCCCTGGCCGTGGCCGACGACGTGCGGGCCAGCCTCGAACAGCTCCGGGAGACCGCCAGCCGGGAGAGGGAGGAGGTCGAGGGGGAGCTCACCATCGACTGCTACGCGACGATCCTGCTGCCCAGGGTCATCGCGGAGTTCTCGCGTCGGCACCCGCAGGTGCGGCTCTCGTTCGTCGAGGCCTCCCACGGGGCCCTCGTGGACGACCTGCTCAACTCCCGCATCGACCTGGCGATCACCTACCACTACGAGCCGGCGGGCGTGCGCCCGGCGGTCGGCGTGACCTCGCAGTGGCTGCGGTCCGACCCTCCCTACGCGCTCACCCCGGTGGACGGGCCCCTGAGCGCGAAGGGGGAACTGACCCTGGCGGACCTGGCGGTCGAGCCGCTGATCCTCTTCGACCTGCCGCCCGGCGGCGACTACTTCCTCGGCCTGTTCGACAGGGCGGGGCTGACGCCCGGCGTGCGCTTTCGCACCACGAGCTTCGAGATGGTGCGGGCCCTGGTGGCCCGCGGCCTGGGCAACGCCCTGCTCACCCAGTGCACCGTGCTGGAGCACAGCTACGAGGACCTGCCCTACGCCACCAGGGAGCTCGACATCCGGTCCGAGGGGCTCGGGATCGAGGTCGTGCGGCTGGCGGGGCGCAAGCCGGTGCGGCGGATGGAGGCCTTTGCCGAGGTCTGCAGGGAGGTCGTGGTCTGACCCGCCGGGGCGCCGTGGTCAGGGCCGCCCGGGCCGAGCGCTCACCCCCGCGCGGTGTTCTCCGGGCTCGGCACGGGGGCCAGGTGCGGGAACTCCGCGGCGGTCGTGAACCGGCCCCCGTCGTGTCGGACCGTCAGTTCGCCGCCGCTGTCCGCCACCCGTTCGCGCAGGGTGGCCAGCCCCCGCAGGCGCTCGGGCGGTTCCTCGGCGGCGCCGTCGTTGACGATGGTGATGCCCGTATCGGTCAGGGTGATGCGCACCTGCGCGGCCTGGGCGTGGCGCAGGATGTTGGTGGTGGTCTCGCGCAGCACCTGGCCCAGCAGCTCGCCCGCGCCGGGGGCCACCTCGGCCTCGCGGTCCACGCGCACGTCGATCTCGGCGGCCTCGAAGAGGTTCTTGGCGTTCTCCAGCTCCGCGGACAGGTTCAGGCGCCGTTGGGCGTGGGCCAGCTCCCGGGTCTGGGTGATGGTGTCGCCCACCAGGGACTGGATCTCGCCCAGTTCCTCCTCGGCGCGGTCGGGGTCGGCGCGCACCAGTCTGCGGGCCAGCGCGGTCTTGAGCTTGACCACGTGCAGGGTGTGGCCCTGGATGTCGTGCAGGTCGCTGGCGAAGCGCATGCGCTCCTGGGCCACGGCCAGCTCGGCCTCGCGCTCACGCGCCGCCGCCAACTCCGCGATGAGGCCGTGCATCGCGTGGACGAGGATCGTGAGGACGACCCCTCCCAGGGCGACGCCCGCCGAGGCGACCACGTACTGCAGCAGGAAGTCGACCACGCCCTCGCGCGACACCACCAGTTTCGCCGTGAGCCCGGCCGCGGCGAAGGCGGCGATACCCGCCGTCGCCGCCCGCTGGTGGCGCGGCAGGTCGAGGATGATGATGGTGGCCACGATGGCGAACCCGTAGGCGGGCATGGAGACGTCCACCAGGAACATGCCGAGCAGCCACAGGAGCGCGGTGACGGCCAGCCCGGCGAGCGTGACCCGGGAGAGGCGGCCCACGTGCCACCGGGTGACGACCACCAGGGTCACGGCCAGGCTCAGGGCCATGGGGAGCGCGTCCTGCCACGAGCTGGCGTTCACCGCCACCAGCAGCGCCCCGACGGCGGAGACCGCCCCGGTGATGAGGTCCACGTGGAGCTTGCGCAGCCGTCCCTGCGCCTCCTCGGTCTTCTCGGACGCCATACGTGTCCCTTCCAGGTTCGTGTCCACCGCGCACGGTCCTTCGCCTCGGCCCCTCCGCCGCCGCCGGAGCGGCGGCGCCCGGGCCGCGGGGTCCGGGCGGAGCGCGAGCGCGGGTGCGCCGCCCTCCTCGGACGCGGCCGAGGACCGCGTCCGCGTGAGGGCGCTCCGCGCGAGCGGGCGCCGGTCGCGCCCCCAGTATTCTCCCGGCTCCGCCGAGTGCACCAGTGACGCCGCGTCATGACCTGGACCCGACAAACGTCACGGCCGGGCGGTGACGTGGTCCCACTGCCGCCGGAGCGCGGCGACCGCTGCAATGGAGTCAGTCCCCCGAACGCAGACCGATCGCCGCGAAGACCCTCTGGAGCCCGTCACCATGACGACCGACCGCGCCGCAGGCCCACCCTCCGTCCCCGGAGGCGAAGACCCGCCCGCTGCCGCCGCCGACACCCGGGCCCCGGCCGGTTCGACGCCGGTCGCCGAACGCGCCCTGGCCCCCGACCTGGCCCGCGGCATGATGCTGCTGCTGATCGCGCTGGCCCACGTGCCGTGGTTCCTGTACCAGGCGCCCACCGGCCTGGCCATGCTCCACCCCGTCGACGGCGGCCTGGCGGACAGGGTCGCGCAGTTCATGACCATCGTCGTCGTGGACGCCCGTACGCACACGATGTTCGGCTTCCTCTTCGCCTACGGCATCGGGCAGATGTACCGCCGGCAGAGGGCGCGCGGCACCAGTGAGAAGGAGGCCCGCGGGCTCCTGCGCAGGCGCCACCTGTGGATGCTCGTCTTCGGCGCGGTGCACGCCGCCCTGCTGTGGCAGGGCGACATCCTGGGCACCTACGGCCTGATCGGGCTCATCATGGTGCCGCTGTTCCTCAACCGCAGCGACCGCACCCTCAAGATCTGGCTGTCCGTCCTGTTGGCACTGGGCGCCCTGGTCACCCTCCTCTCGGTGGTCTCGGTCCTGCTGGCGCCGGACGCCGTGTCCACGGCCGCGGCGACCGACATGCAAAGGGCCAGCATCGCCGAGACGGGTTACCTGCTCTCCGCCGTGTTCCGCCTCCCGGCCTGGTTCTTCGGGCTCTTCTCCGGCCTTTTCACCCTGGCTCTGCCGACGGTGTTCCTCATCGGCCTGCTCGCGGCGCGGCACCGGTTCCTTGAGGACCCGGCGCGGCACCTGGGGCTGCTGCGCCGGGTCGCGGTCCTGGGCATCGGCGCGGGGTGGGCCGCCGGAGCGGTGCTGGGCCTGCAGCACGTGGGCGTCCTGGACGCCACCTACGTTTCGGTGGCCTCCTCGGTGCACTTCTACACCGGGATCTTCAACGGGGTGGGCTACGCGGCGCTCTTCGGGCTCCTGGCCCACCGGCTCTCAGCCCGGGAGGCCCGGAGTTCCCTGCCGGTCCGGGCGCTGGTGTCCCTGGGGCGGCGCTCCCTGAGCGGCTACCTCGCCCAGTCGGTGGCCTTCGCCCCGTTCCTGGCCGCCTGGGGGCTGGGCCTGGGCGTGCACCTGTCGAGCTGGTCGGCGGTGCTGGTGGCCGTGGGCACCTGGCTGCTGACCGTCGCGGCGGCCTACTGGCTCGACCGCGCGGGCAGGCGCGGACCGGCGGAGGTCCTGCTGCGGAGGCTGACCTACCGCAGGCCGTGACGCGCCCGATGCGACGGTGCGACACCACAGTCACGGCATGACGTTTTCCCGTTCCCACTCGTGACGTGCTGTCACTGGTGGGGTCCCGGAGACGGGAGAACACTGAAAGACGGATACCACCCGACGCCGCGCGGCCGTGGTCGGACGTGAGGGAACGGCCCTCCCGGTCCACGGCCCCGGCGCCGGACACCGACGAAAGGAATATGACATGGCACTGCCCGACCTGATCCCCGTCGAGGACTTCTTCGGTGCGCCGGAGCGCGCCGGTGCGACGATCTCGCCGGACGGCACCCGCATCGCCTACCTGGCGCCGTGGAAGGACCGGCTCAACGTCTGGGTCCAGGACCTGGACGCGGCCGGGGAGTTCGACGGCGAGCCGCGCTGCGTGACCGCCGACGAGGCGCGCAGCGTGCAGAGCTACCAGTGGACCGACGACTCGCGCTGGCTGCTCTACCTCCAGGACAGCGGCGGGGACGAGAACTGGCACCTGTTCCGGGTCGACCTGGACGCGCCGGGTTCGGCGGCGGTGGACCTGACCCCCTTCCCCGGCGCCCGGGTGGTGGGATTCGAGCCGTCCCGTGGACGCCCGGGGAGGATGACCGTCTCGCTCAACGCCCGCGACGCCGCGGAGTTCGACCTGCACGAGCTGGACGTGGCCACCGGCGAGCTCACCATGCTGGCCCGGAGCCCCGGCGCCGGCGAGTCCTGGTTCCAGGGCCGGGAGGGCGAGTTGTTCAGCACATCCCTCAACGCCGACGGCGACTTCGAGGTCTCCCGCCGCGACCCCGGGACGGGCGCCCTGCGCCCGGTCCTGGTCCACGAGGGCGCCGACTACCCGGTGGGCGTCTTTCCCACGCAGGTCACCCCGGACGGGACCGGGCTGTGGATCGGCTCCAGCCGGGGCACCGACCGCACCCGCCTGGTACGCGTGGACCTGTCCACGGGTGAGGAGACCGAGGTCGACAGCCACCCGGAGTTCGACATCGACACGCGCGCGCAGGTCTTCCCGACCTTCCCCCCGCCGCTGATCCGCGACCGGCGGGGTGAACTGCTGGGGGTGCGCTACGTGGGTGAGCGCCAGGTCGTCCACGCCCTGGACCCGCACTTCGCCGAGGTGCTGGCCGAGCTGGAGAAGCTGTCCGAGGGCGACCTGGCCGCGATCTCCTGTGACGACGGCGGTCGGCGGTGGGTCGTGGGCTTCACCCACGACCGCGACCCGGGCGCGACCTGGTTCTACGACCACGCCACCGGCGAGTCCCGGCTGCTGTTCCGTGCCCACCCGCACCTGGACCCTGACGCGATGGCCCCCATGCGGCCGGTCACCGTCACCGCCCGGGACGGGCTGGAACTTCCCTCGTACCTGACCCTGCCGGTGGGCGTGCAGCCCCGGAACCTGCCGATGGTGCTGATGGTGCACGGCGGCCCCTGGGCCCGTGACAACTGGGGGTTCAACGGTTCCGCGCAGCTTTTCGCCAACCGCGGTTACGCCGTGCTCCAGGTCAACTTCCGCGGCTCCAGCGGGTTCGGCAAGGCCCACATGAAGGCCGCCATCGGCGAGTTGGCCGGGAAGATGCACGACGACCTCATCGACGCCGTGGACTGGGCCGTCGCGCGGGGCTACGCCGATCCGGACCGGGTCGCGATCCTGGGCGGCTCCTACGGCGGCTACGCGGCACTGGTGGGGGCCTCCTTCACCCCCGACCGCTTCGCCGCCGCCGTCGACGTCGTCGGGATCTCCGACCTGGCCAACTTCATGCGCAACCAACCGGCGTTCGTGCGGCCCGCGCTGGTCAACAACTGGTACCGCTACGTGGGCGACCCGGCCGTCCCCGAGCAGGAGGCCGACATGCTGGCCCGCTCACCGATCAGCCGGGTGGACCGGATCACCGCGCCGCTGATGGTCGTCCAGGGGGCCAACGACGCCCGCGTGGTCAAGGCCGAGTCCGACAACATCGTCGCCGCGCTGCGCGAGCGCGGAGTGGACGTGGAGTACCTCGTCTTCGACGACGAGGGACACGCCATCGTCAACCCGGAGAACCTGATCACCATGTTCGGCGCCATCGACCGCTTCCTCTCGCGCCACCTCGGCGGACGGTGAACCCCTGACCGCCCGGACCGGTCGCCGCCGTGCCGCGGCGCACCTACCCCCTGAAGGGGTTGAGTGTGCCGTGACGGCACGGTGTCGACTGGTCCCGGTCGTGCCCCGGCACGGAACCCGGTCGTGACACGGCGCGAGACCCGACCGCGGGGAAGAAGGAGGGACTGTGGACTGCCTCGGACAACCGTCGGAGCCGGAGGAGGGCTATGCGGAGGAGGCGCGGCACGAGCACGAAGCCGCAACGGCGGACGGCAAACCGCTGCGGCCGTTCCGGCGCCGCGAGGTGCTCCACCGCGTGCTCTACACCGTCGAACACCCCGGCCCGGGCGGTGGACGCGTCGTCTACACGGCCGAGGTGGACCTCGGCCGGGAGGACGGGTGCGCCGAGCTGTACGCCGACGGGAGGAGTCAGGCCAAAGCCGAACTCCCGGCGGCCTTCCCGGTCCCCGGCGGGGTGATCGAGGTCGACGTCTCCCTGTACGGCGTCCGCCGCGTGCACCTGGTCCTGGACGACGGCCGGGAACAGCGGCTCACCCCCGCGCCGGGCACCATCGAGGACCTGCGCGGCCGACTCCACCGCCGACACCCCCGGGTGAGCCGCGCGATCGCGGGGCTGGCGGTCGCGATCCTGGCCCTCAACCTCGTCCTGGCCGTTCCCCAGGCGCTCGAACTCGTCACCGGTATCCCCAGGGTCGCCGAACTCTTCGGTTCCTTCACCTCGCCGGTCGCGCTGCCGCGGTGGCTCAACGCCGCGCTGATCCTGGCCGGGGTCCTGGCCGCCGTGGAGCGGGTCCTCACGCTGCGGCGCAACCGCGTGCTCGACGCCGAGACGCTCTGGATGAACTTCTGACACCTCTCGGCCGACGGCTCCGGTCGGGCGGCCCCGGTGGGCTTCCCGCCCGTTCCACGGCGCGCACGCGTAAGCGCCGCCACTTCAGACCGATGCCGTAGACCCATGGAAAGGACGGTCCGCGTGACGGCCGCGAACCGAGGCAGGATCCTTCGACCGCTGGGCGCGTTCGAGCGGACGCGGCCGATCCCGCCGGTGTCCGGCCCCCTGGCGCGCGCGGTGCTCGTGCCGGGGGAGCCGGGGTCCAGCGCCGTGGTGCTCACCTTCGCCCACCAGATCGCCGACGGCGTCGGCGGCCTGCGGGCCCTGCTGGACCTGGCGGCGGCCCTGGGCGGTGAGGACCTGGAGCGCGGCGGTCTCCCGGGAACGCAGGAGGAGCTGCTCGCGCGCACCGGCCAGGAGGCCGGAGGCGGTGAGGCGGCGGCCGGAGGCGAGGCGGCGGAGGGCGGTGGGGCCGCGAACGGTACGCCCCCGGAGAGAGGACGCGCGCATGGACGCCGTCGGCGAACTCGTGCCGTTCTCCGGGCGCGTGCCGCACGTCGACGCCCTCGCACTGCGAGAGGGGCTGACCGAGCGGCTCGTCCACCGCTGCCGCCTGGGGGCGCGTCGGTCCACGCCGCGCTCTGCGCCGCCGCAGCGACGGTGCTCAACCGTGAGGGGCGTGAGTTCGTGCGGGTCCTCAGCCCGATGGACCTGCGCCGCGCGGTCGGCCTGCCCGACGAGGTGGCCGTCCGGTTCGCGGGCGCCCGGACGGCGAGCACCGCGGACGAGGCGAAGGACTTCTGGGCGCTCGCCCGGCGGACCGGCGGATCGCTGGCCCGTCTGCGCGCACCGGGCGCGCTCAGGGCGGGTGCCGCGGCCGTCGCGGAGCACCCTCCCGAGGGCTCCGGCGACGCCGAGGCGATGAGGGCCGCCGCCGCGGCCGACATCCGGATCACCGACCTCGGGGTCGTGGGGGTGGCGGGGGGCGCGGGCGTCGCGGGGTCGCGCACCCGGGCGGGCAGAGCCTGGCGGCCCTCTCCGCCTTGTGGGGTCCCGCGCAGACCACACGGCCGCGGGGCGAGCACGTGCTGGGCGTCGTCACCGCGGGCGGGCGGCTGCGGATGACGGAGCTGACCCGCGACCCCGTCGCCGGGCTCCTTCCGCGGATGGGCGCCGTGCTGGCCGAGCCGGCTCGCGGCTGAGCGGGCGGTTCCGGCTCCAGGGCCGGGGACCGGGGGAGCGGCTCCGGCCCTGGCCCGGATGTGGGCCGGGCCTGCGGCCGGTCGGGAGCACGCGGGGGCTCCGCCTCCCGTTTCCCGGGAGGCAGGGGTCCGGTCAGTAGGGGACGCGGTTGCGCCCGACGAGGAACCACAGGATGGCCCCGATCAGGGGCGCGATGCAGACGAAGATGAGCCAGACGACCTTCATCGCCCCGTCCACCCGCGACATGAGGATGCTGAACACGGCCGCGATGATCAGTACGACCGTCACCAGGGACACCAAAGCGACCCCGACCAGCAGCAGGATCGGGAGCACGGTGTGGACGAGGTTCGGATCGTTCGCCGCCAGGAGTGACATGTCGTTCCCTTTCGAGGTCCGGGGTCGGGCGTGGTGTCCCCGCCCGGCCGCGGCGGGACCGCGGGCGGAAGGGCTCCCGGCGGTCCGTCGGTGCGGGCCGACCGGGCTCCCCTGCGGGGACGAACACCACCCTAGGTGCGGGACCTGCGGGGACGCATCCGTCTGGAGAACCCACCGTGCCGTCTCCTAAGGCGGCACGCCCCGGGGGAGGGGAGCCGCTTTGGTAGGTGCGCCGACCGACTTTCGTCGGTGCCCCGAGGAGTGCCGCCGTCCCACTGATTCCCGTCCGGGCGAAGTAGCCTCGGCGGGGAGAGGGAGGACCACCATGACAGGACAGGGCAGGACACCCGGCCCCGACCACCCCATCACCGTCGAACCCGCCGGCGCGCGCGTCGTCGCGCGGGTCGGGGACCGGGTGGTCGCCGACACGGAGGACGCGCTGACCCTGCGGGAGTCCGTCTACCCGCCGGTTCAGTACGTTCCGCTCGCCGACGTGGATCCCGCGGTGCTGCGGCCGAGCGCCACCACCACCCACTGCCCCTACAAGGGCACCGCCACCTACCGCACCCTCGCGGTCGGGGAGGGCGAGGAGCTGGTCGACGCGGTGTGGGCGTACGAGGAGCCGTACCCGGCGGTCGCGGAGATCGCCGGGCACGTCGCTTTCAGCCCCGACAAGGTCCGGGTCACCGTCGATTCCTGAGCGGTCGCGCGGCGGGCGCTCCCCGGTGGGAGCGCCCGCCGCGCCGAGCGACTCGGCTCCCGTGATCACGCCCGCGTCACCGGAGCCCGTACGCCGATCGGGACCATCGTCGCGCCGGTGGCGAAACGCACCACGATCGTGCCGACGACGCCACCGCGCTCGCCGGAGTCTGTCCGGTGCCGAACGCTCCCCACGCCGCCGCGGACGGCCTTGGGCGCCTCCCACGGGACGCGATCGTTGGACGGGCAGTCGTCGTACTGGTTGGCGTGAGTCATGACGCCGTTCCGGCCCCCGTCCGGATTCCGGGGTACCACTCGGAGAACCCCCTCAACCGGAGCCCGGAACTCCTCGATGAGAGGCTGTTCTGGCTGGTGCACCTCTACGACGGCGCCCAGGGCGAGATCGGAGGGCAGCTGTTCGGTTCGGACCACACGTTGGACGGCTACGTACGCTTCCAACGTCGGGTGTGGCGCCGGGACGCCCTGCCGACCTCTACCCTCCCGCTCGCCACCGGCCACTGCTTCTACGCCGTCTACAGCATCGGCGACGGCGATACGAGCGTTGATCACCTCCTGCGCCATCCGGGCTGGGGCGAAGCCGATGTCATCGCCGTCCACGCCGGAGAGGGCACGGTGCCCGGTCTGTCCTGGCCGGAACTGCTCGCCGCCGCGGACAACGGTCCGTCCGGAACAGGGAACATCGATTCCCACGCCCGTCTGCTGCTTCTCCCGCCCGCCTGCGCGGACGGTTCCGCGCGGGGCGGTGCGGTCCGCCGGTTGGCGGCGGCGCTGCGCGCGCGTGTGGGAGCCGAGGCCCCGGAGGTGCTCGCCTCCGCCATCGTGGAGCGCTGGTCGGCGTCCGGTCCGGTGCGCTGGAGGACGACCGGTGCCGGGGTCCGGGTCAACGACGGAACGCACTCCTTCCGCAACCCCGACACCTTCTCCGCCCTGGCGGGGGCGAGCCTGGCCCGTGTGTCCGCCGCACTCGCTCCGTGAGGCGGATTCGGCTCAGCCCTGTCGCGGGGCGGTGTTGACGCGGTACACGTGCGCGTTCGGGTCCGGCTCGTGTTCGAGGAGGTGGTCGACGGTGTTCCAGAACAGCGGCAGCCACGGGTGCGGCAGGGCCCCCTCCCCGTCGAGGCGGTCACCGTAGCAGGGGTTTCCCTCGTGGAACCGGGCGGCCTGGACGAGCGGGCACGCGGGCGCGGGGCCCTCCACCGGACCGACTCGGCAGTTGAGGGTCGTCCGGCGGGGACCGGGCGACCGCTGCCTTGACGGCGGTCCGCCGCAGGTGGGCCACGGAGTGCAGCGGCAGACCTTGGCGCAGGTCGTCGAGGTCCTGCCTGGCGGCTTCGGGGTTGCCGCCCATGAGCCCCCACCACCACTGGCGAGGGTCTCGGATGACGTCGGGGATGCTTCGGGTGCCCGCGGTGTCGCGGGAGGCGAGGGCCGTGTGGGGGGCTTTCCGGGACCGGTCCCGGTGTCGCGCCCTCCGACGGAGGGGACGGCGTACGGGTTCCCCGCCCCGGGGCGCTCTCAACGGCCGTGTTCTTCGGGAGCGGGGCGGAGCCGCCGCCCCTCGGGGAGACGGTGGAGGCCGCGCGGAACGGGCCGCCGCCGAAGCGCACGGCGAGCGGGACCGGTTCGGGGCGTGCGGGAGGCCGGGAGGGCTCGGCTCCGGGTTCGGTGCCCTTCCAGAGGTGGAGGAACACCACCGGCCGACGCGGGTCCTCGGTGGGGAAGCCCGGCCTCTTGCCGGGGAAGGGGCCGGTTGCGCCGGGCAGAACCGACGCGGGACCGAACTCGGCGACCGCCTCCGCCCACCCGCGGTCGGTCTGCGCTCAGCGGCGGCCCCGGCCCGTGAGCGCGCTGCGGTCACCGGCGTCCAGGGCGCGTTCGGGCGCCGGTCGGCCGCGCCGGTGCGCGAGTTCGGCGGAGGCCGTGCCGTGCTCGTAGTGGCCGCCCCGGACATGTGCGCATTCTTCCCGCTGAGCCGCTCCGGCGCCGCCGCGGTCTCTGGGCCCTCGCGAAAGGGATTGACGAACTTGTGTTAGTGAATAACACTTCTTGTGTCGGAACCGGACGGGGAGGAGCGGACGTGGACCAGCGCACGCGCCGCAGACGGCGCAACAGGGCCGCTATCCAGGAGGTCGCCCTGCGCCTGTTCGAGCGGCAGGGCTACGAGGCGACCACGGTCGCCCAGATCGCCCGTGAGGCGGGCGTCTCGCACATGACGTTCTTCCGCTGCTTCCCCTCCAAGGAGGACGTGGTCCTGCGCGACGAGTACGACCCGATGCTGGAGGAGCTGGTCCGCGAACAGCCCGACACGCTTCCGGCCGTCGAGCGGATCCACCGGGCCACCCTGGTCGGACTCGGCCGGGTCTACGAGGACAGCCGGGAGGTGCTGTTGGCCCGTGCCCGCCTCCTGCTGTCCATCCCGGCCCTGCGCTCACGCATCGGCGAGAACCTGGCCTCGGCGAGCACCGCCTTCGAACGCGGTCTGGCCCCGGCCCGGAGTGAGGCCCCCGACCCGATTCCGTCCGGAAGCGGAGCCCCCGACCCGGCAACGCCCGGGACCGAGCCCCCCGGCCTGGAGACCAGGGCCGTCGCCGCCGCCTGTTCGGCGGTGCTGTCCGAGGCCGTCGTCGCCTGGGTGGACTCGCACGGCCGGGACGAACTGCCCGCGCTCGTCGACCGGGCCTTCCTCGCCCTGCGCGCTCCCTCGACCACCCGCCACCGACCCTGAGGACCCCCATGACCGACCAGGTCATCACCGTCGAGGACCTCCGGGTCCGCTACCCGAACGCCGACCGGCCCGCGGTCGCGGGGATGAGCTTCTCCGTGGCCCGCGGCGAGGTCTTCGGCTTCCTCGGCCCCAGCGGCGCCGGAAAGTCCACGACCCAGAAGGTGCTCACCCGGCTGCTGCGCCGCTACGAGGGCGAGGTGCGCGTCCTCGGTCGGCCCCTGCGCGACCGGGGCGCGGACTACTTCGAGCGCGTGGGCGTGGGTTTCGAGCTCCCGGCCGGGTTCGGCAAGCTCACCGCCCGCGAGAACCTCGCCGCCTTCGCCTCCCTCTACCGCGGTCCCGTCGAGGACCCCGGCGAACTCCTGGCCCGGGTGGACCTGGCGGACGCGGCCGACCGCAGGGTCGACGACCTGTCCAAGGGCATGCGCATGCGGCTCAACCTGGCCCGGGCGCTGGTCAACAGACCCGAACTCCTCTTCCTGGACGAACCCACCTCGGGCCAGGACCCGGTGCGCTCCGCCCTGGTGAGGGAGGTCGTCCGGGAGGCGGCCGACCGGGGGTGCACGGTCTTCCTCACCACGCACGACATGGTCACCGCCGACCTGTTGTGCGACCGGGTCGCCTTCGTGGCCGGTGGACGGATCGCCGCCGTGGACGCACCGCGCGGCTTCAAGCTCCGCTACGGCCGCCCCGGACTCGTGGCCCGGGTGCGCGGACGGGCCGCCCGGGAGATGCCGATGGAGGCCTTGGCCGGGGACGCCGAACTCCTGGATCTGCTGAGGCGGGGCGAGGTGGAGACGCTGCACACCCGCGAGGCCTCTCTGGACGAGGTCTTCGCGACGGTCACCCGGGAGAGGCTGTGAACCGCCTGCTCGCGGCCGCCGCGCTGGAGTCGAGGGTCGGACTGCGCTACGGCGTCGTACCCGTGGCCGCCGCTCTCGGCGCCGTGTGGAGCCTGGTCCTGCTCGCGGTCCCCGCCGAGGCGGCCGGGACGGTGGCGGCCTACCTGCTCTTCCTCGACACGGCGGGCTTCGGCGCGCTCTTCGCCGCGGCCCTGCTGCTCTTCGAACGCGCCGAGGGAACGCGTTCGGCGCTGACGGTGACCCCGCTGCGCGCGGGGGAGGGGGTGGCGGCCCGGCTCGCGGTGCTCACCGCGCTGACGCTGCTCATCGCCGTGCCGATGCTCGCGGCGGCGCTGCGGGGCCGCTTCGCCGACCTCGCGCAGGCCCTGCCGCCGGTCCTGGGCGGGGTGGCGCTCACCTGTCTGCTGCTGCTCACCGTGTGCCTGGCGGTGGGAGCCCGCTCCCGGGACCTGTCGGGCTTCCTCCTCGCGGCACCGCTCACCGTCGCGCCGCTGGTCCTGGTCCCCCTCCTGCACGTCAGCGCGATCCTGGAGCACCCGATCCTGTACGCGGTGCCGACCACCGCGGGCGCCGACCTCATCCGCCTGGGGGCCGCGCCCGGCTCCCTGGACGCGTCCCCCGCGGCCCTGGCCGCGGGCACGGTCTACGCCGTGGCGTGGGCGGCGGCCGGGGTGGTCGCCGCCTCCCGCGCGGTCGAGCGCGGAGCCGCCCCCGCTCCCCGGCCGCACACGAACGGCAGGGGTGCGGGCGGGCCCGCCCGGCCGGTCACCGGACGCGGCGGCCTCCCGGCGATCGTGCGCTTCGCCCGCGTCGACCTCTTCGGCACCGGGCGCGACCCCCTGCTGCTGCTCATGCTCGGGGCCCCGGTCCTGCTGGCGCTGGCCATCCGCTTCGCCTTCCCGGCGGCCTCGGAGTTCGTCCTCGGCTCCTACGGGTTCGACCTCGCGCCGCACACCCCCGTGGTCCTGGCGGCGCTGGTCCTGCTGCACGTGCCCATGATGTTCGGGGTGGTCGGCGGCCTGCGCGCCGTCGAGGACTCCGACGAGAACGTCCTGCTCGTGCTGCGCGCCTCGCCGGTGTCCGTGCCCGCCTACCTCGGCTACCGGACGGTCCTGGTCACCGTCCTGTCCCTGGCCGGGCTCGCCGCGGCCCTGCCCCTGAGCGGGCTCATGGCCTCAGGGTGGTCCGCGCCGGTCGCGGTCGCCCTCGTGCTCGCTGCCCTCCAGGCGCCGCTGCTGACGGCGTCGATGACCGCGCTGTCGGCCAACAAGGTGGAGGCCCTGGTCGTGGTCAAGGGGATCGGCGCGCTCCTGGTCCTGACCCCCGTGGCGGCCTGGGTCCTGCCCGCGCCCTGGAACCTCCTGCTGCTGCCGCTCCCGCCGTCCTGGCCCGCCCTGGCCCTGCCCGGCTACGACGCCGGACCGCTGGGGCCCCTGCTGTGCCTGGCGGGCGGGGTCCTGGTCGCCGCCGCGCTGGCGCTCCTGCTGCGGCGCACCGTGCGGCGGATCGAGGGCGCGTAGGCCGACGCGCGGGGAAGGCGTCCCGCCCGGCCCGCGGCTGCGCTCCTGCAGCCGTACGGATCGGGCCCGCTCCCCCCACGGAGGAGCGGACGGGCCCGATCCCGACATCCTCCTCCCGGCGGTCGAACGAGCCGGTTGCCCGAACTCCCCCGTCCGACAGCCGGGCGGACCGGACCCGACCCCGCCGCGGAGCCTAGACCGGCTGGTCGAAGCGGGGCGTGCGCGCGAACAGGTCGGTCACCTCGCCCGACGCCTCGAAGGGGTCCGCGCCGCGCCGGAAGACGATCGCCGGGCCCGGCGCGCCGGGCTGCACCGCGGTGCCTCCCACGGTCGCTCTGACCACGTCCGACCCGGCGCCCCGCACGCGCAGGTGCGTTCCCTCGCGCAGCCCCAGGACGTCCACGTCGTTGGCCTCCAGGAACTCCGTCAGCCTGGTCTCACGGGTCTCGCCCTGGTGCGTGGACCGGGGGTCGGCGTCCAGGTAGTGCGGGTTGATCTGGAAGGGGACGAAGCCCAGCGCGGTGAAGGAGGGCGGCTCCACGATGGGCATGTCGTTGGTGGTGCGCAGCGTGGGAGCGGTGATGTTGGTGCCCGCGCTCGCCCCCATGTAGGGCAGCCCGGCCAGGACGCGGTCGCGCAGGTCGTCCATGAGCCCGGTGCGCTGGAGGGCGGCCACGAGGCGGAACGTGTTGCCCCCGCCCACGAAGACGGCCTGCGCCTCGTCCAGGACCCGCGCGGCCCCGGCGTCCGCAGGAACCCCCGTCGCACGGATTCCGCGCGCCGCGAAGGCCTCGGCCACCCGAGCCGTGTAGGCGGCGTGGTCGCCCCCCGCGAACGGCACGAAGGCGATCGAGTCCCGGCCGTCGAGGAAGGCCTCCACCTCCTCCCACGCGTGGTCGAGGTAGCCCCGGCCGTGGTTGGTCGAGTTGGAGAAGAGCAGCAGCTCGGGCATGGTCCCCCTTCAGGGAGCGGTCGGGCGCGTGGAGGGGCGGGAGCCGTGCCCCCGCCTCCAGTTGCGCGTGGGCGGTGCCGGGCGGCGGTTGGAGAGCAGCCCGGTGAGACCGTCGGCCGCGGCGCGCAGCGGCGCCAGGTGGTCGAGCAGGTCGTCGTCGTGGTCGGAGTGCTTGTTCTCCACCAGCGTCACGGAGCCGACCGCGCGCTTGCCGCCGAACACGGGGACGGCCAGCGCGCGGGACGCGGCGTCGTACTCGCCCTGTGAGAGCGCGTAGCCCTGCTCGACGGCCTCGTCGAAGAGCTCCTCGACCTGCTGCTCGTCGAAGGGCGTGAGGTCGGAGAAGCGGGCGGAGGGGCGCCCCGCCAGCAGGGCCCTGCGCTCAGCCGGGTCCAGGAAGGCGAAGTAGGCCCGGGAGGTGGCCCCGGCGTGGGCGGGGTAGAGCTCGTCGAGGAAGGGGTGGGAGCGGCGCGGGCCCTCGGAGCCGCCGACCGCGGCGATGCAGCGCACGTGCGCGCCGTCGGGGACGCAGAACAGGCAGGTGCGGCCGCTGGAGCGGGCCAGGTCGGCGAGCAGGGGCTCGGCCAGGACGGAGAGGCCGCCCGAGCGCTCCCACAGCCCGGCCATCCGCCACATGGCGGGGCCCATGCTGTAGCGGCGCGTGTCGGGGTCGGCGCGCAGGAACCCCTTGCCCGCGAGGGAGGCCAGGAGGCGCTGGGCGGTCGACTTCGACAGGCCGAACTCGTCGGCGAGTTCGAGGACGCCCCAGCTCGTGCGGTACTCGTCGAAGCTGAGGAGGACGTCGAGCGCCCGGTCGACCGTCTGGAGCGGGCCGGTGCGTTCCGTGGAACCGGTGGACATGGAAGCCCACCCTACGTCCGCCCCCGGGTCCGAGACCCTCGACCTCGGGGATCGAAATGTGATCTTAACTCCCACATAGTGGGAAACCTTTGCCCCGGCGGGTGAACGGGAGGCAGCCTGGGCGTGACGGGCCGGGACGCGGCAGCCGCGCACCGCAGGCCTTTGACCAGCGACACTCCGTCCTCGACGGACGTGAGCCACCCCTGAAGGACACACATGGAACCGTCGGCACCTGGTTCGTCCACCGAACCGCAGACCCCGGGAAGCGCCCGCCACCCGCGCGCGTTCGAACCCGTCGTCGTCATCGTCACCGTCCTGGTGAGCCTCCTCGGGGCCGTGATCGGCATCCACATGATCACGACGCTCGGGGTCTCACCCAACACCAGCGTCATCGGCGCGGTCGTGGCCATGCTCATCGGCCGGATCGGGTTCCTGGGGCTGCGCTCGATGCGCAACACCAACCGGCAGAACCTCATCCAGTCCTCGATCTCCGGCGCGACCTTCGCCTCGGCGAACTCCCTGCTCACCCCGATCGCCATCCCCTTCCTCTTCGGCCGCCCCGACCTGGTGTGGCCGATGCTGCTGGGCGCGTCCCTTGGCCTGCTCATCGACGTGTTCGTGCTGTACAAGGCGTTCGGCTCCCGGTTCCTGCCCGCCGACGCGGCCTGGCCGCCCGGGGTGGCGGCGGCCGAGACCATCAAGGCCGGTGACAGGGGCGGACGCCAGGCGGCCATCCTGGTGGGCGGCGGCGCGGTCGGGCTCGGCGCCTCCTTCCTGGGCATGCCGATGTCGGCGGCGGGCATCGCCATGATCGGCAACGTCTGGGCCCTGCTCATGTTCGCCGTGGGCCTGCTCGTCGCCCAGTACTCCCCGGCGGTCATCGGGATCGACCTCAACTCGATCTACGTGCCGCACGGCGTCATGATCGGCGCGGGCGTGGTCGCGCTGGCGCAGATCGTGGTCATCCTCGCCGGCCGCCAGAGCCGCAGGGAGAGGGAGCGCGAGGCCGCCCGCGACCGCGCCGCCCGGGACGACCCGTCCCTGGCCTACACCGTGGACCGCGCCACCCTGGGCCGGGCCCTGGGCTCGGGCTACGTGCTGTTCGCCCTGGGCGCCCTCGTGCTCGCGGTCACCGGCGGGATCTGGGCGGACATGAGCTGGCCGGGCATCCTCGGATTCGTCCTGTTCGCCGCCGTGGCCGCCCTGGTCCACGAACTCATCGTCGGCCTGGCCGCCATGCACGCGGGCTGGTTCCCGGCCTTCGCGGTCACCCTCATCTTCCTCATCCTCGGCCTGGCGCTGGGCATCCCCGGCGTGCCGCTGGCCCTGCTCGTGGGCTACTGCGCGGCCACCGGCCCCGCCTTCGCGGACATGGGCTACGACTTCAAGGCCGGATGGGTCCTGCGCCGCGACCGCCGCCCCTACACCGCCTTCGAGCTCGACGGACGCCGCCAGCAGCTCATCTCCTCCATGATCGGGTTCGCCGTCGCCATCGGCATGGTCGCGCTGCTCTGGCAGGGCCTGTTCGAGGACGGCGCCGTGCCGCCCACCTCGATCGTCTACGCCGACACCATCAAGGCCGGGCTGAACGACCCCTCCGTCCTGCTCCAGCTCGCCCTGTGGGCCGTGCCCGGCGCGCTCGTGCAGCTCCTGGGCGGCCCCCGGCGCCAGATGGGCGTCCTGCTCGCCACCGGCCTGCTCGTGGCCACGCCCAACGCCGGATGGCTGGTCCTCGCCGGGCTGGCGATCCGCCTGGTGTGGGAGCGCCGCCGCGGCGAGAAGGGCGAACAGGAGATCGCCCTGGTCGGCGCAGGACTCATCGCCGGGGACTCCGTCCACTCCGTCGGCACCGTCTTCAGCCGCTGAACCCGGGAGGAACCATGACACGACTCGGAGTCGTCACCATCGGCCAGGCTCCGCGCACGGACCTGACCCCGGAGATCACCGCCCTGGTACCCGAGGCCACCGTGGTCGAGCGGGGCGTTCTTGACGGCCTCACCCGCGCACAGATCGAGGCGCGGCCGGTCGCCCCCGACGATCACGCCCTCACCACCCGCCTCGCCGACGGCACCTCCGTCGTCCTGGGCGAGTCCCTGGTCATGGAGCGCCTGCCGGGCCTGCTCGCCGACCTGGAACGCGAGGTCGACGCGGTGCTGCTCGCCTGCACCGGCGCCTTCCCGGAGCTGGAGCACGACAAGCCGCTCTTCGTGCCCGACCGGATGATCGCCTTCGGGGCCGCGGCCCTGCTCGGCGACACCGGACGCCTGGGCGTCGTGTGCCCCCTGCCCGAGCAGAGGCGCGACACCGAGGCCAAGTTCGGCCGCCGCCTGCCCGCCGGGACCCGGGTGCTCACCGACGTGTGCTCCCCCTACACCGGCACCCCCGACGACCTCGCCGCCGCCGCGCGGCGCCTGGCCGACGCCGGAGCCGACCTCCTGGCCCTGGACTGCGTCGGCTACACCGAGGGGATGCGCGCCCGCGCGGCCGCGGCCTCGGGCCTGCCGGTGGTCCTGGCCCGGTCGGTGTGCGTGCGCCTGGCCTCGGAGGTCCTGGACTCGCTCGGCGCGCGGACGGAGGCGGCGGCATGAGGATCGGCGTCATCCGGGTGGTCACCACCGACGACCATGAGCAGCTCCACGCGCACGGCCGCGTCATCCGCGAGGAACTCGGCGTGGACACCGTTTCGCGGTGCCTGCCCGACCAGCCCGACGGCGTGCACGACGACGCCACCTTCGCGCTCGCCTCGGCCAAGGTCGCCGACCTGGCCGCGCGCATGGAACGCGAGGACGGCGTGGACGCGCTGCTCGTCAGCTGCGCCGCCGACCCGGGCCTGGCCCCGGCCCGCGCCGCGGTCGGAATCCCCGTCGTCGGCGCGGGGGAGGCCGCGGCCCGCCGGGCCCTGGAACTGGGCTCGCGGGTCGGCGTCCTGGACCTGACCACCCGCACCCCGGCCTCGGTCACCTCCGTGCTCGGGCCCGCCCGCGTCGCCGCGCTCGTGCCCGAGGGCGTGCGCCGAACCCACGACCTGCGCACGGACGCGGGCCTGGCCGCCTCGGTCCGGGCCGCCGAACGCCTGGTCGCCATGGGCGCGGACACCCTGATGTTCGCCTGCACCGGCATGACCACCATCGGTCTGGC
This sequence comes from Nocardiopsis akebiae, assembly GCF_018316795.1. NCBI lineage: Bacteria > Bacillati > Actinomycetota > Actinomycetes > Streptosporangiales > Nocardiopsidaceae > Nocardiopsis > Nocardiopsis akebiae. The sequence continues at coordinate 4,070,745 of NZ_CP074132.1, read as the reverse complement.
CGCCCGGCTCGCCGACCGGGTCGGCGTCCCCGTCGTGGACGCCGTCCGCGCCGGCGCGCGCGCCGCCGTGCGAGCGGCGGAGGGCGCGGCCGAAGGCACGTCCGCGGGCACGGCCGGGGACTGAGCCCGGAACCGCGACAACCCGGTAACGCGCCGACGCGGCAAGCCGTGTCGCCCGCGCGCACAGGCCGCGCGGCGACCACCCGAACGACCGCCCCGGCCGGGGCGCCGACCGCGGCGCCCGGCCGGACCCGGCGGTCCACCACCTGAGAGAGGGAACCCATGTCCTGGAGCCACGTCATCGAGACCCACGACCTGCTCGACACCCCGAGCGCCGACGGGGCGTCCGTGGCCGAGTACCTGCGCCGCCACGGCGCGGCCGACGGCGAGGTCCTCGTGGAGACCGTCGCGGGCGAGGGCGGGTCCACCGACTTCGTCCGGGTGACGATCGCCGGTACCGACGGCGCCGCCTCCGGCGGCTCCGCGCCGACCCTGGGCATCCTCGGCCGCCTCGGCGGCCTGGGCGCGCGCCCGGAGCAGATCGGCTTCGTCAGCGACGGCGACGGCGCCCTCACCGCCGTCTCCGCGGCGGCCAAGCTCCTGGACATGCGCCGCCGGGGCGACACCCTGCCCGGCGACGTCGTGCTGGCCACCCACATCGACCCCGACGCCCCGACCCAGCCCCACGACCCTGTCCCGTTCATGGGCTCGGTCGTGGACCAGGACGTCAGCAACCGGCACGAGGTCCTGCCCGCCATGGACGCGATCCTGTCCGTGGACACCACCAAGGGCAACCGGGTCTGCAACCACCACGGCATCGCCATCACCCCGGCCGTCGTCGACGGGTGGATCGTGCGGGTCCCGGAGAGCCTGCTCGACATCGTCTCCCGCACCACCGGCCGCGCCCCGGTCGTGATGCCGCTGACCATGCAGGACATCACCCCGTACGGCAACGGCGTCTACCACGTGAACTCGATCCTGCAGCCGTCCACGGCCACCAGCGCCCCGGTCGTGGGCGTGGCCATCGTGACCGAGGAGGCCGTGGCCGGTTCGGCCACCGGCGCCACGGACCTGCGCAGCGTGGAGAGCGCGGTCCGGTTCGTCATCGAGACCGCGAAGGACTACGGCCGCGGCATCGCCCGCTTCGTCGACGCCGACGAGGTGCGGCGGCTCCAGGAGCTGTACGGGAGCATGTCCCACCTGCGCGGCGCTGGCGAGTCCGCCGGCTCCTGACGCTGTGGGGAGTGCCGTCCCGCCCGGGCCACGGGGCGGGACGGCGCGTTCCGTTTCCAGGCATGGGCGTCCTGGGCGCCGCCCGAGAGGGTCTGCGGCGCCGAGCACCGCGCACGCGCCGGGGCGCTGCGGCGACACGGTGATCGTCCGACTCCCGCGGAGGAGGCGCGTGCGGTCAACGCACCAAAAGTCGCCCCCACCGAGTCCGGTCACGACTGTTTCCAGTACGGCTGTCTTCGGCTGGAGCCTCTGCAAGCTTGGCGATGCTCGTATTCCGACGCTTCGGAGGGATCACCGTGGGATTCCGTGTCCATGGATCCGCCTTCGAGGGTTCGGTGAGAGTTGCCCCCTGGAGTTCCCCTTCGGGTTGGAAAAGGGTTTCGTTCATCCCTCCGATGTGATCCGAGCGTGTTCCCACTATTTCTCCCTCGGTCTTTCGTGTGAGTTCGAGGAACGGATCGGGATGCTCCTGTCCGACGAGGAGGACCAGGTCGTTCCGCTCCTCTCCCTCTGGCGTTCCCGCCTTCCCCGAGACTTCCCGCACGAGGATCCTGCCAGGGTGTGGGTCTTCCTCGTCTCCGGTGAGGTGTCCAGGAAGGACATTTCCCTGGAGAGGGAACTCAGTGCGGTCGAGGACCTGTGGGCGGGGCTGGACTGTCCGGACATTCTTCTGGACGTCGTCCACCCTCCTCCGCGTTTCGATCACTACGGGCTCAACCTGCCTCACGCGCGAAGGGAACTGGATGCCCTCGTCGCCGGTATGGGCGCATCTTTCGGCGCGAGGGAGAGGTGTACGCGCCGCTCTGTCGAGGGTGCTGGTGCCGACCGGTGGAACGGCGCGGAGAACGCCCGCCCTCGCGTGCTGCCGAGAGGAGTTCCGGGGACCGCGTGATCGAATGTCCTCTCGCCGATGACGCACCAGCACCGCGCGGCACCAAGACCATCGCCGCCCCCGTCGTGGGCAGGCTGGAACTGGCCTTCGAGGCCATGGAGCCGACCGCGGACCCCGGCCCGTCGCTCTTCGCCCACAGCGCCGAGCCGGGTTCGCCCTCCGCGGAGGGCCTGGACCTGCTCGCGAGCCGGGCCGCGACCTCCGAACGCGGGCGGGACGAAGCCCCGGCGGCCGACGAGTACGCGTGCGGATCCACCGCTGCCGGACCCGACCGCCGCGCCGCGCTCGCCGCCGTGCTGAGCGCGGAGGACGCCCCGGCTTCCCCCCGCTCTGTGCACGACCGGTCCGATCCGGGCGCGGCGTGGGATGATGGCGCCCATGGCCGACAGGGACGCACGGGAACAGCGGTTGCGCGACATCGCCGCCATCCGCCGTGTCCGGGACAGGATCGACCGCGAGTACGCCCAGCCGCTCAACGTCGAGGCGCTGGCCCGCGGGGCGCACATGTCGGCCGGGCACCTGAGCAGGGAGTTCCGCCGCGTCTACGGTGAGTCGCCGTACTCGTACCTGATGACCCGGAGGATCGAACGGGCGATGACGCTGCTGCGGCGCGGGGACCTCAGCGTCACCGAGGTCTGCTTCGCGGTGGGCTCGTCCTCGCTGGGCACGTTCAGCACGAGGTTCACCGAGCTGGTCGGCGTGCCGCCGAGCGTCTACCGTCGCGACCACTCGCGGGCGGCGGCGGGCATCCCGCCCTGCCTGGCCAAACAGGTGACCAGACCGGTCAGGAATCAAGAAGCGCGCTCCCCGTAGCCGGACCTAGCGTTGGGGGCATGGACATCACCATTCACCACGCCTTCCTGCCGCACACCGACGCCGAGGCCGCCCTGGGCTTCTACCGCGACCTCCTCGGGTTCGAGGTCCGCAACGACGTCGGCTACGAGGACATGCGCTGGATCACCGTCGGGCCGGTCGGACGGCCCGCGACCTCCATCGTGCTGCACCCGCCCGCCGTCGACCCCGGCGTCACCGAGGACGAGCGCCGCACCGTCCTGGAGCTGATGGCCAAGGGCACCTACACCGCGATCACTCTGGCCACCGACGACCTCGACGGCCTCTTCCAGCGCCTGGAGGCGGCCGGGGCGGACGTGGTCCAGGAACCCATCGACCAGGACTACGGGGTCCGCGACTGCGCCTTCCGCGACCCGTCCGGCAACCTCGTGCGCGTCAACCAGACCGTCTGAACGGGGGGTTCGTACGGCCCCCCGCACGACCCTGCGGCCCGGCCTTCGGCCCGCCCACCGGTCGGGGCCGGTCCGATCGGGGCCGGTCCCGGCCGCGGGGGTCAGCGCGACCGCTTCCGTGCCCGCCTCACCTCGCGGTCCACGGCCCAGGCGTCGGCGACCGGGCCGAGGTGGCCGAGTTTGTCGGGGTTGATCACCCCGTGTACGTTCTGGACCCGCCCGTCGAGCACATCCAGGACCAGCGTCTGGAGGACCCGGCCGTCCCGGTCGCGCAGGAGCGCGCCGGGCTGGCCGTTGACCTCGTGCGGCTCCAACGTCACGCCGATCCGCAGCAGCTCGGGGAAGACCGTGCCCAGCAGCCGCGCCACCCTCGCCGCGCCCGTGACGGCCCCGGCCAGCTGCGGGGCCCGGCCGCCGCCGTCCCCGACCAGCTGCGCGTCGGCGGCCAGCAGGTCCCGCAGACTGTCCACGTCGCCGTTCTCCAGCGCGTCGAAGAACCGCGTCGCCAGCTCCCGCCGCTCACGACGGTCCGCCGCGAACCGCGGCCGTCCGGTCGCCATGTGCCGCCGCGCCCGCACGAGCAGCTGTCGGCACGCCGCCTCCGAACGCCCCACCGCCGCGGCGACCTCGTCGAACCCGAAGCCGAACACCTCCCGCAGCAGGAACACCGCCCGCTCCAGCGGGCTGAGCCGCTCCAACAGCAGCAGCGCCGCCATCGACACCGAGTCGGCCAGTTCCACCGTCCGCGCCGGGTCCTGGTAGGGGTCGCTCAGCAGCGGCTCGGGGAACCACGGCCCGACGTACTCCTCCCGCCGCACGCGCGCCGAACGCAGCACGTCGATCGAGATCCGGGTCACCGCGGCCGACAGGAAGGCCCTGGTCGACGCGGGGCGGGTCGTCGAGCGGTCGAAGCGCAGCCACGTCTCCTGCACCGCGTCCTCGGCCTCGCTCACGCTGCCCAGGATCCGGTAGGAGATCGAGAACAGCAGCGGCCGCAGCTCCTCGAAGTCCTCCACCTTGCCCACGCCGCCCCGCCCCTCTCCCAAGCCCTTCCGCCCGGCCTTACTCCGCGGTACGGGCGGCTCGCGCCGACCGGTCCGACCCCGGGCCCGGGGCCGGAACCCGAAGTCCGCAGCCGCCGGGCCCCGTGCCGGAACCTAGTGGAACTGCCCGGGCTCGTAGCTTCCTGCGGGCTGCCGGGTGATGATGTTGAGCCGGTTCACGGCGTTCATGAACGAGACCAGCATGACCAGGGCGGTGAGCTGCTCCTCGTCGTGGTGCTCGGCGGCGCGCTCCCACACCTCGTCGCTGACCCCGCCCGCCGCGCCCGCGACCCGGGTGCCCTCCTCCGCCAGCTCCAGCGCGGCGCGCTCGGCGTCGGTGAAGACCGTGGCCTCCCGCCACGCCGCGACCAGGTTCAGCCGCACGGCGGTCTCACCGGCAGCGGCGGCGTCCTTGGTGTGCATGTCCAGGCAGACGGCGCAGCCGTTGATCTGGCTCACGCGCAGCGCCACCAGTCCCTGCGTCGCCTTCGGCAGCGCCGAGTCCCTGAGGGCCCTGCCCACGGACATGAAGGGCTTGACGGCCCTGCCCGCGGCCGGGCTGGTGAAGTAGTCGAGTCTCGCGTCCATGGGGTGCTCCTTCGCGGTCGTCGTCGGTTACACCCCCTGAGACGAGACAGCCCGACAGCCTGTGACACGGGTGGTTGTGACCCGGGTCTCCTGTGGGTTCGGGGGTTGGCTGACGTGCCCCCTGGGGCGGGACGGCCCGTCGCCCCGCCACCTGGACGCGCGTGACCCGGGCCCTCCCGCCCGGGAGCCGGTCGACGTGCTCCCGGGCGGGCCGCGCGACCGGTTCCGTCCCTTCCCCCGCGGGGGCGGACGGTCAGCCGCCGTTGGACTGGCGGATCCCCTCGGCGAGCGCGTCGAAGGAGTAGACGAACCCGCCGTCGTCCCCGCTGACGGTCATGTAGGCGTCGGTCGTCCCCGGTGCGATGGCCACGTTGGTGGCCGAGTACAGCCCCTCGGCGGCGTCGGCCGGGACGCCGACCGTCGCCAGGTGCTCACCGAGCGGGCTGTACACGAAGACGCGCGGCTGGCCGTGGACGGCCTGGTAGAGGTTGCCGTCGGCGTCCACCGCGATGGAGTCGATCCGGCTCGTGCCTCCGTCGAAGTACAGGGCGGCGTGGGAGGTCTCCACCTCGGTGCCGTCCTCGTTCAGCGCGTAGTGGTCGACGCGGTTGGCGCCGTACTGGCCGACCCACAGCCCCGAGAAGTCCGCGGTGAACGAGATGCCGTTGGGCGCGGGCAGCTCCTCGGCCAGGACGGTCGCCTCCGCGGTCTCGTGGTCGATTCTGACGACCCTGCCCCGGCGTTCCCACGCCGGGTCCATGACACCGGCCGAGTCGCTGACGTAAATGTTCCCGGCCTCGTCGAAGGCCAGGTCGTCGGGGTTCATCGGCGCGCCGTCGACCTCCCCGGAGAAGAACGTGGTGTGGTCCCCGCCCTCGGGGGTGATGCTGTCGATCTTCCCGCCGGCGAAGTCGGTCAGGTAGAGCCGGTCGTCGTGCGGGCTGAACTGCGCGGAGGTGTAGGCGCTGGTCTCATCGGTGAACACCGGGGTCACCTCCCGGGATTCGGTGTCCACCCCGAGCACCTTGGGCTCCCCGGCGGGGGCGGTGACGTCCACGACGAGCAGGCGCCCGTCGGCGTCGAAGGTCGGGCCTTCGAGCAGGGTCATCCCCGTCTCCTCGTGGACGGAGGTCACCTGGACCAGGAGTTCGGCGGTGCGCTCGGTTCCGCCGTCCTCTCCGTCCTCGCTCGTGGCGGCGGGGGCGGCGCATCCGGCCGCCGCGCCGGTCAGGGCCAGCGCGGCGAGTGCGCGGGCGGCCACCGTTCGTCGCGGCCTGGGGCAGTGCGGTTCCATACGGTTCTCCCTCGGGGTCTGGGATGCGGGATCGGGTGTCAGGGGGCGTGCCCGGCGCACGCGCGCCCGCCGCGCGGCGGGGCGCGCGTGCGCCGGGCACGCCCCGGAGGACGGGGCGTTCCGGAGGAGGGCGCCCGCGAGGGTTCCCGGCCGGAACGGCCGCGCGCTGTTAGGGCCGTGCGTCCATGACCTCGTGCATGCGGCTCCCGCGCCAGTCCGCCAGCAGCCGGTGGAAGGCCACGGGACCGGGGCTGTAGGAGAAGCCGCCGTGCACGCCCGCGCCCTCGCGGTTGTAGTAGCCGGGAGTGCACTCGGCCTGGAACGCCGAGTTGTCGTGCGCGGTCTCCCGGACGGTCCGGCCCCACTCGTCGGCGGCCTCCTGGGAGGGCTCGACCACCGGGGCCCCGGTCTTGCGCGCCTCGGCGACGACGGCGGCGATGTGCTCGGCCTGCTCCAGCAGGATGTGCGCGAAGTTCACCGAGTTGGCGTTCTGGAGCGCGCCCAGGTGGAACAGGTTCGGGAACCCGTTGCTGTAGAAGCCGTGCAGCGTGCTGGGTCCGCGGCTCCAGGAGGCCAGCAGGTCGCGCCCGCCGCGCCCGCGCACCGGCAGCGTTCCCGACATCACCCCGGACACGCCCACGTCGAACCCGGTGGCGAAGACGACGCAGTCCACGGGGTACTCGGTGTCCCCGACGACGATCGCGTCCTCGGTCATGCGGGTGATGCCGCCGTGGTCCGCGGTGTCCACCAGGGTGACGTCGGGCCGGTTGAAGGTCTGGAGGTAGTGGTCGCTGAAGCAGGGCCGCTTGCACATGTAGCGGTACCAGGGCTTGAGCAGCTCGGCCGTGGCCGGGTCGTCCACGACCTCGTCCACGCGCGCCCGGATCTGGTTCATCTTGCGGGCGTCGACGAGCTCGTCGATCCGCTCGCGCTCCTCGGTCGGGACGCTGGTGTCCAGCGCGCCGGAGATCATCTTGCGCTGGAGCCGGGCGGTGGAGGTCCAGCCGTCGCGGGTCAGGTCGGTCTCGACCCGCTCGCCGGAGACGATCGCCAGGAAGTTCTCCATGCGCTCGCGCTGCCAGCCGGGCTTGAGGGAGGCCGCCCACTCCGGGTCGGTGGGGCGGTTGTCGCGCACGTCCACCGAGGAGGGGGTGCGCTGGAACACGTACAGGTGCTTCGCGTCGCGTCCCAGGTGCGGGATGACCTGTACGCCGGTCGCGCCGGTGCCCACGACCGCGACCCTCTTGTCGGCGAGGCCGGTGAGGCCGCCGTTCTGGTCGCCTCCGGTGTAGCCGTAGTCCCAGCGGCTGGTGTGGAAGGTGTGGCCCCGGAAGGTGTCGATCCCCGGGATGCCCGGCAGCTTGGGCTGGGTGAGCGTGCCCGAGGAGGTGATGACGAACCGCGCGCGCATCCGGTCGCCGCGGTCGGTCTCCACTACCCACTCGTCAGCGTCCTCGTCCCAGGTCAGCGCGGTGGCGCGGGTGTGGAACAGGGCGTCGCGGTACAGCCCGAAGGTCTCGGCGACGGCCACGGCGTGGCGGCGGATCTCCTCGCCGGGTGCGTAGCGCCACTTCGGTACGTAGCCGACCTCCTCCAGCAGGGGCATGTAGGAGTAGGACTCGATGTCGCAGTGGATGCCCGGGTAGCGGTTCCAGTACCAGGTTCCGCCGAAGTCGCCCGCCTCGTCCATCATCCGGATCGACTCCACGCCCGCCTGGCGCAGCCGCGCGCCGGTGGTCAGGCCGCCGAAGCCGCCGCCGATCACGAGCACCTCCACGGTGTCGGTCAGCGGTTCGCGTTCGGTCCGGGGGGTGTAGGGGTCCTTGGCGTAGTAGCCGAACCCGCCCTTGGCCGAGCGGTACTGGCCGGTGCCGTCGGGGCGGACGCGGCGGTCGCGCTCGCGGGCGTACCTGGCCCGCAGCGCGTCGAGGTCGATCTCCCCGGTGCGGTCGTCGGTGTCGGCGGTCGTGTCGGAGGCTGTGCCCATGTGCCGTCCTCACTTCGTTGCCGTCGCATCGCGACGCGGACGCGGCGCCGGGCTCGCGCGGGGGATGGCCGTGGTGCTCACGGGAGCGTGGAACGGGATCCGGGCGGCTGCCATCCCGATGCGGCGGCGGTGTCGTTGAACCGTGCGCCAAAAAGCTTAGCATCAGGCTAAGTATTTGGGGTCGGGGGGCGCCCGTCGCGGCGCTCTATCATGGCGGCTATGCGGCAACAGGCGACCGAACAGGGCGAACACGAACGCGAACGCATCGTGCGCGAGATCCAGACCCTGAACGGGATGATGGAGGAGACCGTGATGGCCGCCCTCCTGCAGAACCTGCTGTCGATGGACCTCACCATCCAGCAGCTCAGGGTGCTCATGGTCCTGGTCACCACGAAGGAGGGCGCGACGGGCAGGGGGCTGTCGGAGTCGTTCGGCGTCTCCATGGCGTCGATGTCGGGCGTGCTCGACCGGCTCGTGGCCCACGGTGTCGCCGAACGCTCGGCCGACCCCGACGACCAGCGCGTCCGCCGCCTCCGAGCCACGCCCCTGGGCGCCTCGGTCGTGCGGCGGCTGATGGTGGCGCGGCCCTTTCGCGACGACATCCTCATGGGCCTGCCCATGGAGGACCTGCGCGCCCTCGAACAGGGGTTTCGCGCGGTGAGCAAGGAGATCTCCCGGCTGGGCGCAACGGACTGACCCCGCGCGCCGGGCGGGCCGGTCACCGGGCGGCCCCATGTCCGGGGCGACTGGGGACAGGGGCGCGCCCCGCACGTGCGGGGCGGGAGGGTTACCGGCCCGACCGGGCGGACAGCCGTGGCGAGACCATGCGTCCGACCGCGCGCAGCAGGGCCCGGAACTCGGCCCCGTTCGGGCGCACGCCCAGACCGGCGTACATGAGCGCGTTCCCGTACTCGGCCATGAGGACGATCCGGCCGTCCTCGACGTCGAACCGCGTCACGTAGGTGTTGCGGTAGGGCTGGCCCGTGCGCGCGACGACCATGTCGCCGACGCCGTGGAAGAAGAGCTGGCGGCCGTCGGGCGAGACGCGCCACGCGTGGTCGCGCCACCGCAGCGGGGCGAACTTGTCGAACAGCGCGCCCGTGTAGGCCAGGACCTCGCTCCTGCCCTTGACGTCCGCCACGCACAGGCCCCGTGTGCGCCCCTCGATGATGTCCGTGACGCCCTCGGGGGTCGTGGCGCCCCGGGCGTGCATGAACAGCTGCCGCGCGTCGTCGGCCAGGGTCCGGGCCACGGCCTCGATGTCCTCGGCCTCGACGGCGCGGACGAACTCCCGGGCCACGGCGAGTCCGGCGTGGGTGGCGGGGGTCAGCCTCTGGTCGTGCATGGAAGTCTCCGATCGTCGTGTTCCGCCGCGCGTTCCGGGCGGTCCCGGTGCGCCCGGTGCGGTGTGCTCTCGATGATCCGGGGAGCCGGACGGGGGAGGAAGACCGCGTCGAGGGTGGTACCGGCAGGACCAGGCTCGCCCGACGGCACGGGGCGCGGGGCGGGGACAATGGGGGGCATGTCGAGCAGCGATCGGACCGAGTTCGGGGAGTACCTGCGGCGGCGCAGGGCCGCGATGAGCCCTCCGGAGCCTCGGGGCGGTGTGCGGGTGTCCCGTCGGCGGGTTCCGGGGCTCCGCCGCCAGGAGGTCTCCGACATCGCGGGTATCTCGGTGGAGTACTACACGCGCCTGGAACAGGGCCGGGCGCCCCGCCCCTCGCGTGAGGTCCTCTCCTCGCTGGCCCGGGCGTTCGGGCTCTCGGACGCCGAACGCGACCACCTCTTCCGGCTGGGGGGCGAGCCCCCGCCCGAACCGGCCTCGCCCTCCTCGGTCATCCGCCCCGGGCTGCTGCGTCTGCTGCGCGGCCTGGACGAGACGATGCCGGTCACCGTGCACGACGGGCGGCTCGACCTCCTCGCCCGCAACAAGGCCGCGCGGGAGCTGCTGGGGTCCCTGACCGGCGGCGGTCCGTTCGATCGCAACATCGCCTACCAGGCCTTCACGACCGACGTGCTCACGCAGCTGCTCGGGGGCGGGGGCGCGGACCGGTTCCTGCGGGCGGCGGCCGCCGAACTCCGGACGGCGCTGAGCCGGTACCCCGAGGACGCCTACCTTCGCGCCCTGCTCGCCGAGCTCACCGAGACCAGCCGGAGCTTCCGCGACCACTGGGAGGAGGGGGAGGTCGGCGTTTCGAGGTCCGCGGTCAAACAGATGCGCCACCCGGCCCGGGGGTGGTCCCGCTTCGAGATCGAGGTGCTCCACGACCCCGAGCGGGACCACTGGATCATGCTCTACACGCCTCACGGCGAGGAGCAGCCCTCCGTGCCGTGAGGGGCGTCAGTCCCTGGGCGCGACGGCGTGGTCGAACCCCAGTTCCCGGAGGGCGGTACGCAGCCGCTCGGCCGAGCGGTCGAGGACGCCGTGGTCCGTCTCGGTCTCGACGCCGCTGAGGTCGAAGTCGGACATGTCCCAGACGGGGGCCACGTGGACGTGCATGTGCGGCACCTCGAAGCCCGCGACGAGCAGCCCGGCGCGGGGCGCGTTCCAGGCGGCGCGAACGCCCCGGCCGACGGCCTGGGCCACTTCCATGCACCTGGTCAGGAGGGCGGGGTCGGCATCGGTCCAGTGGTCGACCTCCGCCCGGGGGACGACCAGGGTATGGCCCGGCCGGAGCGGGGCGATGGACAGGAAGGCCACGACCTCGGGGTCCTTCCACACGAAGTGTCCGGGGAGGTCGCCGGCGATGATCTTGGAGAAGAGGGTCGGCAAGGGCAGGCCTTTCCAGCACGGGTGGGAACAGACGGTTCCTCACAGTGTGGGGGTCAGGACCCGGTGGGGCGTCCGGAACCGGCGGGCTCCGGGACTCCACCGCCGAGCCCTCGCACGGCGCGTGCCGCGATGAGCTGTTCGAACGTCACCGCCGAACCGCTTCCCAGCGCACCCGCCACGAAAACCGCGAAGCCCGCCAGCAGCACCGGGCGGCCGCCGAACCGGTCCACGGCCCACTCGGCCAAGGGCAGCGCCAGCCCTGCCATCAGCAGGAAGACCGTCGTGACCCACACGAGCGAACTCATGGCGGTCCCTAGAGCCTGTGCCAAGGTGGCGAGCGCCATCGACGTGACCGAACTGGCCAGTAGCGAGACGGAGCCGATGACCGCCAGCGCGGCGGGCGTCAGGGGGAGGCAGCGCGCGGAGGCGGTCGTCGGCGTCATCGGTCCGTTCCGCGCCAGACGGCGACCAGCGCGGTGATCCCCGGGAGAGCCGGAGGACAGAGCAGGGTCATGCCCAACCGCAGGGGAACGATCCGGTCGTACGCACCGCCTGCGCCCCCGGCGCTGAGCACGAGCGCTCCCATGCCGACCGCGAACAGGGCCGTGACCATCCCGCGCTTCCGCCATCCGCGTCGAACCGCCGCCAGGGAGATGAGCCACCCCGCGAGCCCCGTGGCGTCGACGATCACCAGGTAGAGGATGACCGCCGTCCGGTCGGCGGCTATCTCGACGGCGCCCCACTGGGGTTGGGCGGCCCGCACGTGCCCGTGCGCAACAAGGAGGCGCTTGAGGACGCGATCGTCGAACGCGTCCTCGCCGAGTCGATCCCGTGAACCCGAGGCGTCGTACTCGTGGCAGGAGGCGATCACCGGTTATGAGAGCCTTCTGTGAAAGCCGCGGGATTCCCGCCGCGTCGCACGTCATCGTCCTCCGCTCGCTGATCAGGTCCCGGAACGGGGCACTCCTTCGAGCAGGGCGGGGGCGGATTCTGGGAGGGTGTTCACCGGTCCGTGCACGGGCTCCTGGGGCCGGTGTGACCTACGCGACTGGCGGTGCGGATACACCCGGGGGTATGGTGGGTGCACGGGCGGAAGGAGACCAGATGAAGCCTGAAATGGTGGGCGACGCCATCACGCGACTCAAGCGCGCGCAGGGCCAGCTCTCCGGTGTCATCTCGATGATGGAGGCGGGGGAGGACTGCACCGCCGTCCTCCAGCAGCTGGCCGCGGTCTCCCGGGCCCTGGACCGGGCGGGGTTCAAGATCGTCGCGAGCGGCATGCGGCACTGCAACACCGCACGCGAGCGGGGCGAGGAGCCCGAGCTCACCGAGGAGGAGCTGGAGAAGCTGTTCCTGGCCCTGGCGTGAGGGTTGGTGGGCGCCGACCGGGTGTCGGGCGCCCGCTCGCCGCCTTTCGCGCGGAGCCCCGCGCAGTTCTCGACCGGGGCGTCTCCATGGCTTCTGGATACTCCCCCCTGTATATGGCGGGCGGGTAGCCGGCAGTCCGGGTTCCCGCGCGTCCGTAGTCCCGATCCGCCCACTGGATACCCCCGGGTGTATCCAGATCCGCTCCCGCAACACCGAAGGAAGGAAACACATGAGTGACCACGGCATCGACGTGCGCGCCGTGCGCGTACTGCTCGAAACCGACCCCCGCGCCCTGATCGTCGACGTGCGCACCCCCGCCGAATACGAGGGCTCCCACATCCCGGGGGCCGTCAACCTGCCGCTGGATCAGGTGGACGCCCACCTGGAGCGCATCGTCACCGGCGCGGGCGGCCGCCTCGTCCTGGTCTGCCGCTCCGGCAGGCGGGCCGCGCGGTGCCGGAACACGCTGGCGGGGGCGGGCCTGGGCGACGCGGTCGTGCTGGAGGGCGGCATGAACGCCTGGGAGGCGCAGGGGGCGCCCCTGGAGCGCGGCCGCGAGAGATGGGCGCTGGAGCGCCAGGTCCGACTGGTGGCGGGCGGCATCGTCCTGGGCTCGGTGCTCGCCTCCACGCTGTGGTTCCCGGCGGTGGCGGTCGCAGGTGTCGTCGGTGCGGGGCTGGTCCTCGCCGCCGCCACCGACACCTGCGCCATGGGCATGGCCCTGTCCCGCCTTCCCTACAACCGGCCGAGCGAGGAGGTCGACGTCGAGGACTCCCTGGCCCGCATCGGCGTCGGCCGATGAACGCACGCGAACAGGGCCGCCTTCTGCCCTCTGGATACTCCCCCCAGTATCTGAACAGGACTGACACGTCACACAGCACCCACCGGACAAGGAGCAGAGCATGCTGCTGGAACGCCTCTACGACGACGACCTCGCCCAGGCCGGCTACTTCATCGGCTGTCAGGCCAGCGGAGAGGCCGTCGTGGTCGACGCCCGCCGCGACATCGACGACTACCTCGGACTGGCCCGCGCACACGGCATGCGCATCGTCGCCGTGACCGAGACCCACATCCACGCCGACTACCTCTCCGGCACCCGCGAACTCGCCGCGGCCACCGGCGCCACCGCTTACGTCTCCGGCGAGGGCGGTCAGGACTGGCAGTACGGATTCGACGCCGAACGGCTGCTCGACGGTGACGCCATCACCGTCGGCAACATCACGGTCCGGGCGAGCCACACCCCCGGGCACACACCCGAGCACCTCTCCTTCCTGGTGACGGACGGGGCGTTCAGCCGCGACCCCGGTTACCTGCTCTCGGGTGACTTCGTCTTCGCCGGGGACCTGGGCCGTCCCGACCTGCTCGACGAGGCCGCCGGGCGGACCGGCACCCGGTTCGAGGGCGCCCGCCAGCTCTTCGAGAGCCTGCGCCGGGTGTTCCTGAACCTGCCGGACCACGTCCAGGTCCTTCCCGGACACGGGGCGGGCAGCGCCTGCGGCAAGGCCCTCGGCGCTCTTCCGGCCACCACGGTCGGGTACGAGCGGCTCAACGCCTGGTGGGGTCCCTACCTGCGCGCCGACGACATGGAGGGCTTCGTCGCGGAACTGCTCGACGGACAACCCGACGCCCACGCCTACTTCGCGCGGATGAAGCGCCAGAACAGGGAGGGGCCCCGGGTCCTGGGCCGCCTCGCCCCGCCGCCCGCGCTCTCCCGCGAGGAGGTCGGCAGGTCCCTGAGCGAGGGCGGGAGCGTCCTCGTCGACACCCGTCCCCACACCGAGGTCCACCGGGGCACCGTGGCCGGGGCGCTGAACATCCCGGGTCCGGCCAAGGCCGCGACCTTCGGGGCCTGGGCCCACGACCCCGAGTCCGAAACCCGCCCCCTGGTGCTGCTCGCCGACGACGGGGACACCGCCCGCCGGGTGCGCGACCACCTGCTGCGGGTCGGCATCGACCACGTGTCCGGTTACACGACCAGCACGGAGGGGCTGCCGAGGACGGTGCCGCCGCGCGTCACCCCCGAGGAGCTCGAACAGTCCGGCGCCGCGCTCCTGCTGGACGTGCGCACCAGGGGCGAGCACGCCGAGGGGCACATCCCCGGTTCGCGGCAGCTCAGCGCGGGCCGTGTGCTGTGGAACCTCGACGCGCTGCCGACCGACGGCACCATCGTGAGCTACTGCCAGTCCGGCGCCCGCAGTTCCGTGGCGGCCTCGGCTCTGCGCCGCGCGGGATACGACGTCGTCGAACTCGACCGGGGTTACGGCGCCTGGGAGGACTGGAGGCGGGACCGGGACGCGCCGGTGCGCGCTGGTGCCGACTGAGGCACGCGGCGGGGCCGCGCCCGCCGCCCCGCAGCGGGGCGCGCGTGGGCGGGCGCCGCCCCCGCGTCGTCCGGGCGGCCTCCGCGCTGTCCGGACCGCCCCCGCGCCCCACCATCCCCGAGCCATCGGCCGCCCGCGCCCGCCGCGGCGAGCCACGGAAGCGGAGTCAACATGGAGTTTCAGATCGTCCTCGCCCTGGGCCTCGCCGCGGTGGTGGGGCTCGCGCTCGGACTGCTCGGCGGAGGCGGTTCCATCCTGATGGTGCCGCTGCTGACCTACGTCGCGGGCATGGACCCCAAGGAGGCCATCGCCGCGTCCCTGTTCGTCGTGGGCCTCACCTCGCTTGTCGGCGCGCTCGCGCACGCACGCGCGGGAAACGTGCGCTGGCGTACCGGGCTGGTGTTCGGAGCCGCCGGGATGGCGGGGGCCTTCGTCGGCGGAGTGGTGGGGGCACACGTCCCGGGCGCCCTCTTGATGACCGCCTTCGCCCTCATGATGGTCGCGACCGCCCTGGCCATGCTCCGGGGCGGGAGGGCGACCCCCGACCGGGGGTCGGCCGCCGTGGCGCCGCCGCTGGGACGCGTCGTCCTCGACGGAGTGGTGATCGGCGCGGTCACCGGGCTGGTCGGCGCCGGAGGAGGCTTCCTCGTCGTGCCCGCCCTGGTGCTGCTGGGCGGACTGGCCATGCCGGCCGCCGTGGGCACCTCCCTGCTCGTGATCGGCATGAAGTCCTTCGCCGGACTCACCGGTTACCTGACCGCCGTGAGCCCGGACTGGGCCCTGATCGGCGCGGTCAGCGCGCTCGCGGTGGCCGGTTCGCTCGTGGGGGTGCGCCTGACCTCCCGCGTGCCCGAAGCCGCCCTGCGCAAGGGGTTCGGCGGCTTCGTGCTGCTCACGGGTGTGTTCGTGCTGATCCAGGGGCTCTCCGACCCCCTCGGCGCGGCCCTGGTCGCCGCGGCGGCGGGTCTGGCGGCCCTGGCCCTGGTGTGCCGCCTGGTCGGTGACCGCTGTCCCCTGGTCCCCCTCCTCCGGCCGCGCGCGGGATGAGCGGGATGACCGAGGCGGATACGCCCGGTCCGGTCGTGGGCCTTGTCCGGCCGCGCGGGACGATCCCTCCCTCCGCCGGAGGCGCGGCGGCCCCGTGCGGAGGCGGACGCCCGCGCGGTTGGCGGCGGCCCCGGCGGACGGGGCCCCGCTGCCCGCGAGGGCCGGTTCCGTCCGGGCGCGACGGGGTGCGCGACGCCTCGGGCCTCGGCCCGCCGGTGCGGACCGAGGCCCGGGGCCGTCGGTTTCGGAGCCGGGGCGCCCGCGCGGGCGCGGTCGGCTCAGAAGCGGTCGACCAGGAGCTGTCCGTCGGCGGCGCGCTGGCCGCTCAGGCCGCTGCCGTAGTTGGCCTCCACCCGCGAGCGCTCGGAGGCGTTGGGGTAGCGGCTGGTGCAGTCCACGCCGCCGGTGGAGCCCGACATCAGCGACGAGCACGGGCCGGGCTTGGCGTCGGGCAGGCCCAGGCTGTGGCCGAGCTCGTGCGCGGCGATGCGCACCGCGTCGTAGCCCTGGGCGGTGCCCTGGCGGCCCATCCAGACGGTGACCTGCCCGCCCGGGCGCACCGGGCCCAGGTGGGCGCGGGGCCAGCCGTCGTCGGCGACGATCCGGATCTCGGCGCGCCGTCCGGCGGAGGCCGGTTCCAGGCGCACGTTGCCGACGCTGGAGTTCCACACGTTCACGGCCGAGGCGACGGCGGAGGTGTACTCCGCGGCCCGGCTGGCGTCGTAGTACAGGACGGTCTGGCGCAGCGGCTGGTTCTGCTCCGCGGGCGCGGCGGTGGCCGGGGCGGCGCCCACCAGCGTCAGCGCCAGGGCGCTCAGGGCGATCAGGAAGGGCATGAGGACACGTCTCAGCATGGGGGTCTCCCGGGGGTGAGGGTGCTGATGCTGCTTGGTGACCCGGTGGGGTCGGGTCGATGCTATGCGTAGCGGTGTGCCGCCACAAGATGTGCTGGACGCCTAATTGGGGCACCGCGTACCGGTTCGCGGGCCCCGGGGAGAGCGCGCCGTTCTGTCGTAGAGGTCCGATACAACGGAGGAATCCGTACGCCACGACCACCGCGAGGTACTCCCTGATGGACCGTCCCGCCCTGCCCCTGCCGCCCGCCGACGACGCGTCGCACGTGTCCGGGATGCTGCTCCTGCGCACCGACCACGACGACGGGGCCTGGGAAGACGTGCTCTCCCGCATGGGCGAACTGCCCGGTCTGGTGGCGCCCGCCCCCGGTCGGCAGGCCTCCGAGGTGTCGGAGGCCCCCGTTCCCCGTCGCCTGGTCGTGGTGGACGACCCCGCCTGGCGGGGCGCCACCCCCGAGGAGGTGGTCGGGGCCCTGGGCCGGGACGGGGAGTGGGTCCCCGACGTGGTCCTGCTCGCCAACGACAGGACCACGGCCAACGCCGGTCCGCGCCCGCTGCTGGCGTTCCGCGGCACCGGCGGGGAGGCGTTCCGCATCACGCCCCGCCAGGCGGCCCTGACCTACCTGGTGATGCACTGCCAGGACCTGGACGCGGTCCTGGACGACTTCGAGGATTGGGCTCCGGCCGAACCCGAGTGGGAGGCCGAGGAGGACGAGACGGTGGAGGACTGGGAGGACGGCCTCCCCGACCCGGTGGGCGCCCACCTGGAGGCCCAGGAGGCCCCGCCCCGCTACGAGCCCCCGGTTCGGCCCCTGCCTCCGCTCACCCACGCCAACGACGGTCTGCTCGTGCGCACCGACTTCGCCGACGAGGCCGCCTGGACGGCGCTCCTGGACACCGTGTACCGCCCGGGCCGGGGCTACGGGAATCCGATCGACGACTTCGGCGACCACATCGGGGTCGTGGACGACCCGGTGTTCGAGGGCGCCACCCCCGAGCAGCTGATGTCGCTGGTACGCGCCGACCCGGAGGACCCCGACGAGGGCGCCGCGGACGCCCTGCTGGTGGCGGACCGGACCGCCATGAGCGATCCGGAGCACCGGCTCCTGGTCGTCCCGCTGGAGGCGCACGCGGGGCGCACCTTCCGGCTCGTCCCGGAGAAGGCCGGGCTCATGCTGGTCAACCTGGCCATCGCCAACCAGGACGTCGAGGACTACATGGACGCGGAGGAGAAGGCCCGCATGCACGGGTGGTGACCCGTGGGGGCGGGGCTCCGCCCGGCCGGAGGAGCCTGCGCCCCCGCCCTCGCGCGGTAGGTTGCGGATATGGATGAGAGCGGGAATCACCGTGCCGACGAGGGCGACGCCGAAGTGCTGCGTGCCGTGGGCGCGCGGCTGCGTGTTCTGCGCAACCGCGCGCGGCTGACCCTCGCCGAGCTGTCGGAGCGCACGGGGGTCACCCCGAGCACGCTGTCGCGCCTGGAGACCGGGCGCGCGCAGCCGACGCTGGGCCAGCTGCTCCCGCTCTCACGCGTGTACCGGGTGCCCATCGACGATCTGGTGGACGCGCCCAGGGTGGGCGATCCGCGCGTGCACCTGCACCCGGTGCGCCGCTTCGGACTGACGTTCGTCCCGCTCAACCGGCGCGCGGGCGGGGTCCAGGCGTACAAGGTCCTCTACCCTCCGGCGCGGACGCTGCCGCCGCCCGAGCTGCGCACACACGAGGGGCACGAGTGGTTCTACGTGCTCTCGGGGACCATCCGGCTGGTTCTGGGCGCAGAGCAGGACCTGCTGCTGGGCGCGGGGGAGGCGGCCGAGTTCGACACCCGGACCCCGCACTGGATCGGCAACCCGGCCGAGGACGGACCGGCGGAGACCATCGCGATCTTCGGAACCCAGGGCGAACGCGTCCACCTGCACGGGACCTGAGGGGCCGGGCGCGCGGAGGGGACGGACACCCGCGCAGCCGCGTGCCCGCCCCCGGCCCGCCGGAGACGGGGCCGCAGGGAAAGGGGCCCGGAACCACCGGGAGGGATCCGGGACGATCGCGGGAGGCGCCCGGAGCTGTCGGGGACGCGCCGTGCGCACGTGCTTTTGCAGTTCTGCAAGAGAACTGGCCCCGCGGCCCCGGCGGGGCGAACACTGGCGTCCATGGAGACAGACAAGAACGCCTCGCCCAGCCGCGATTTCTGGGAAACCCGCTACCGGGACGGGGACCCCTCGACGCCGCCGCCCGGTCCCAACGCGGCCTTCGCCCGACTCGCCGGGGAGCTGGCCCTGGTGCCACCGCCGGAGCCGGGAGGCGGGGCGGGCGCGAGCCGCGCCCTCGAACTCGCCTGCGGCCGGGGCGGGGACGCCCTGTGGCTGGCGGACCGGGGATGGAACGTCACGGCCGTCGACGTCTCGGAACACGCCCTGGCCGTGCTGGCCGAGCGGGCCCGCCGCGCCGGAGTCCAGGGCGCCCTCACCACGCGGCGCCACGACCTGGCGCTGTCGGTGCCCGACACCGGACCGTGGGACCTGGTCTACGCGAACTACTTCCACACGCCGGTGGACATCGACCGTGACGCCGTGCTGCGCCGGGCCGCGCGGTCGGTGGGCGGGGGCGGGCTGCTGGCCGTGATCGACCACGCTTCCAGCGCGCCCTGGTCCTGGGAACAGCGCGACGACTTCCCCGCCCCCGAAGACCTGTGGCGGTCGCTGGACCTGGGCTCCGACTGGACCGGACTCGTGTGCGAGCGGCGTTCGCGAACGGCCCACGGCCCCGACGGCCGGAGTGCGCGGGTGAGCGACAACGTGGTGGTGGCCCGGCGCCGTACGGGGGCGGCGCCGAAGGGTTCGACGAGGACGGCCGATGCACCCTCGCGCCGACGCGACCAGCCCCCGCCCAGGACGGGGTCCGCGGAGAAGGAGGTCCTCACGGGGTTCCTGGCCTACCTGCGCGAGAGCGTCCTCGCCAAGCTGGACGGCGCGCCGGAGCAGCACGTGCGCACTCCGGGCGTCGCGTCCGGCACGAACCTGCTCGGACTGGTCAAGCACCTGGCCCACGTCGAGCGCGCCCTCTTCCTCGGGGAGGAGGTCGGCGACTGGCAGGCCACGTTCCACGCCGACACCGGTGAGACCACGGCGGGCGTTCTGGAGGGATACCGCGCGGCCGTGGCCGCCGCCGACCGTGCCATCGCCGCCTGCGACGACCTCGGCGGGCCCGCGCACGCGGGGCGCCGGAACGGACCGGCCCCGTCGATGCGGTGGGCGCTCGTGCACATGATCGAGGAGACCGGCCGCCACGCCGGGCACCTGGACATCCTCCGCGAGCTGGTCGACGGCCGCACCGGCCGCTGACCACCACCGCGTCCTCCCGCGCGCCCCTCCCACCGCCTCGCGGTCCGGGACCGGTGCGGCGGGCACCTCAGCGGCCCCCGGAGGCGGGGGCCGGGTCCGCCGCGACCGCGCCGGGGCGCCACAGGCCCGCCGCCGCCAGGGCGCACGCGCCCGTGAGCACCCCGGCGCCGCCCAGCACCAGGACCGGTTCCAGGCCCCCGGCCCACCCGGCCAGCGGGTAGGTGAGCAGGAAGCAGGCGTGGGAGAGCGAGAACTGGGCGGCGAAGACCCCCGCCAACGCGCCCTCGGGAGCGGCCCCGCGCAGCAGCCGCCCCGTGGGCGCGGACACCAGCGCGCACCCCGCGCCCAGCACCGCCCATCCCGCGCCGAGCACCAGCGGTCCCGGTGCCAGGGCCCAGCCCAGCGCCAGTGCCGCCGCTCCCGCCGTGAGGACGCCGGGACCGGTGAGCATGAGCGCGCGCGTGCCGAACCGCTCCACCAGCGCCCCCAGGGCCAGCGCCACCGCCATGGAACCGCCGCCGAAGCAGGCCAGGACCAGCGCCACGGCGGTGTCGCCGCCGCCCAGGTGGGAGCGGACGAGGACGACGGTGTCGACCAGGACCAGGGCGGTGACCACGGCCACCGCCGTGTTCAACGCCGTCAGCGCCAGCAGGCGCCGGTCGGTGCCGAAGGCCCGCCAGCTCGCCGCGGCCCGGCGGGGACTCCGCGACCCGGGCGTCGGGGCGGGCAGGGCCGTGGCGGCCACCAGGGCGGCGGAGGCGGCGAAGCCGAGCGCGGTCAGCGCGAACAGGCCGTCGAAGGGGATCGCGAGCAGCACGAGAGCGGCCAGCAGCGGTGAGGCCAGCGCCTCCAGGTCATAGGCCAGCCGCGACAGGGCCAGCGCCGAGGTGTAGCCGCGGTCGTCCACCAGTTCGGGGATGACCGCCTGGAAGGTGGGCGTGAAGGTCGCCGAGGCGCACTGGAGCACGGCGATGAGCGCGTACACCTGCCAGACCTGGTCCACGAACGGCAGACAGGCCACCGCCAGGGCGCGCACCGCGTCCGAGCCCACCAGCACCGCCTTGCGCGGGGCCCGGGCCAGGGTCGCGGTCAGCAGCGGCCCCGCGCCCACGTAGGCGAGCATCTTGGCGGTCAGGGCGGTGGCCACCACCTGCCCCGCCCGGCCCGGAGCCAGCTCGTAGGCCAGCAGCGCCAGGGCGACCGTGGCCAGCCCGGTGCCCGCCAGCGCCACGACCTGGGCGTAGAACAACCTGCGGTAGGAAGCGAAGTCCGTCAGCACCCGCCACACCACGACCACCACCCGGAGAAGAAGGAAGAGCACGACCAGGAGCACCATATATGTGCGCAAGTACGCACATGATGTCATATTCCGCGGGGTCCTCCCTCCTCCGGGCCCTAGACTGCGCACATGCGCACCAGCGACGAGCAGGCCGTCCCCAGCCGGGTGCACCCGGCTCCGCCCGAACCCGAGCGGCTCGCCGTGGCCGCGAGCGTGTTCGCCCTGCTGGCCGACCCCACCCGGCTGCACCTGCTGTGGACCCTGGCCGGGGGCGAGGCGGACGTGGGCCAGCTGACCGAGGCCTGCGGAGCGTCGCGCACCGCCGTCTCCCAGCACCTGGCCAAACTGCGCCTGGCCGGTCTGGTGGAGTTCCGCAAGGAGTCCCGGCACGCCATCTACCAGCTGCGCGACGGCCACCTGCGCCGCCTGGTGCTGGAGGCGCTCAACCACGCCGACCACGTCGTGACGGGTGAGCCCTTCCACGACTGACTGCGGGTGTGCGCAGTGGCTTGTCCGAACAGGTCCGACCCGCCGACCGACCGATGCCGACAGGGTGTCCTCGACGCGGTTCGCCGGTCTGCTCGGGGGAGCCGCTGCACGCGACGGGCCGGGCGATCGTGACCCCATGGGAGCCTTGGTCCAGAAGCCCCGCCCCGGGCGCGTCCGCGACGCCGCGGGACCGGGCGGCCCGCCCGGCTCCGGGGAACGCCGGACGCACCGGTGCGCCCCAGCGCCCGCCGACAGCGGTGCGGGGTTCCCTATCCCGTGGCCGCCGAAGGCCCCGCCGACACCACCGCTACAGTTCCTGGCATGGACCGGCACACCTCCACGCGGCGACAGCGCACCCTCGCGGTGCCGCTGGTCGCGCTGGTGCTCATGTGCTTCATGTGCGCGCTGTGCCACAGCACGGGCCCGGTCGCCCAGACCGTTCCCGCCGCCACAGCAGCCGCGTCCACCTCCGCTACCACCGCCGCGACGGCCGACTGCCCGGAGCGGCCCCGGGAAGCCGCCGCGGTCACCGACGCGGCCCCGGCCCCGCAGACCGCGCACGCGTGCGCGGTCACCGAGGGGCACGGACTGCCCACCGCGCCGCCCCTGTTCCTCGTCGTGCTCGGCGTCGCCCTGGTCCTCGCGCTCCTGCTGGCGCCGCGGCCGGGACCGGCCCCGCGCCCCGTCAGCCGCCCGCCCCTGGCCCCCCACGGGTACGGGCTGCTGACCCTGCTCTGCGTCCAACGGGTCTAGGACGCGGTCACCCGCCCCCTCCCCGCGCCACGCGCGGGGGGCATCAGCCGCGCTCCGCGCGGCTCCTTCCCCGTGACCGTCTCCCCGGGCGCGCTCCGCCGCGCCCCGCACCCCAGGACACACCCACATGAGCAAGAACCTCGGCATCACCCTCGGCCTGATCATGGTCGCCGTCATCGGCCTCGGCCTCCTCATCGCCCTCGACGACCGGGGCGGCGGCGCCGCCCCCGCGGCCACGGACGGCTCCGCCGACCCGCAGGCCGCACCCACCGCACCGACCGGACTCCTGGTCCGCGAGGACAGCCGACACCTCGACCGGGTGGAGGAGGCACCGGTGACGGTCGTGGAGTTCCTCGACTTCGAGTGCGAGGCCTGCCGCGCCCAGTTCCCGGTCATGGAGAAGATCCGAGAGGACTACGACGGACGGATCAACACGGTCATCCGCTACTTCCCGATGCCCGGGCACACCAACGCCGAGCCCGCCGCCGCGGCCGTGGAGGCCGCCGCCCAGCAGGGTGCGCTGGAACAGATGTACGTCCGGATGTACGAGACCCAGGCCGAGTGGGGCGAGTCCCAGGACTCCAAGGCCGAGGTGTTCGTCGGCTTCGCCGAGGACCTGGGCCTGGACACGGAGGAGTTCACCGCGACCATGGAGGACCCCGCCACGCTGGAGCGCGTGCGGTCCGACTTCCGGGACGGCGTGGCCCTGGGCGTGCGTGGCACCCCGACCATCTTCGTCAACGGCCGCCCCGCCCCCAGCATGCCCGGCTACGAGGCGCTCTCGGAGATGATCGACCGGGAGCTGGAGGGATGAGCACCCCGACCGCGCCCCGCCGCGCCGCGGCGGCCCCGCCCGGTGCCGCCACACCCGTCGTCAGCAGGGCCCTGCCCTGGCTGCTCACCCTGGGCGGCGGCGCCGGGCTGTTCGCGGCACTGGCCCTGCTGGTGGAGAGGATCCGGGTGCTGGCCGACCCCGGGCACGTGCCCGCGTGCAGCCTCAACCCGGTGCTCTCCTGCGGCACCGTCATGGCCGCCCCGCAGGCCGAGGTCTTCGGCGTGCCCAACCCGGTCATCGGCGTGGTCTGCTTCGCCGTGGTCACCACCGCGGGCGCGGCGCTGGCCGCCGGGGCGCGCTTCGACCGCTGGTTCTGGCTCGGACTCCAGGCTGGCGTGGTGTTCGGCGCGGTCTTCGTGCACTGGCTCATCTTCCAGAGCCTGTACCGCATCGGCGCGCTGTGCCCGTACTGCCTGGTCGTGTGGGCGGTGACGATACCCCTCTTCTGGTACGTCACGCTGCACAACGTGCGCTCCGCGCACCTGCCCGCGCCGGGATGGGCCGCCAGGACCCTGGACCTGCTGGCCCGCAACCACACCGTCGTGCTCACCGTGTGGGCGCTGGCGGTCGTCGGCGCGGTCGCCCAGGCGTTCTGGACCTACTGGTCCACGCTGCTGTGAGCCCGCCCCCCGGCGGGCCGCCGCGCGCGTCGGCGGATCGGCGCCGACGCGCGTGGCGCAACCCGTGACGGAGCGTGCGCGGAACGTAGGTTGGGTCCATGCGCGTACTGGTCACGGGTGGTGCCGGGTTCATCGGATCGAGGGTCGCGGAGGAACTCCGCCTGGCCGGGCACGAGGCGGTCACCCTCGACGCCTACCTGCCCCAGGCCCACACCGGGAGGGACACCGAGCACAGAACCGTGGACGTCGTGGGCGACGTCCGGGACGGCGAGATCGTCGAACGCGCCCTGCGGGGCGTGGACGCGGTCTGCCACCAGGCGGCGATGGTGGGGCTGGGCTCCGCGGACTTCCTGGACGCCCCCGACTACGTCCGCTGCAACGACCTGGGCACGGCGGTCCTGCTGGCCGCCATGGCCAGGACCGGCGTCCGCGACATCGTCATGGCCGGTTCGATGGTCGTCTACGGGGAGGGGCGGTACACGTGCCCCGAGCACGGCGACGTCCGTCCCGGCCCGAGGTCGGAGGCGGACCTGCGGGCGGGGGTGTTCGACCCGCCGTGCCCCCGGTGCGGGGCGCCGCTCGTGCCAGGCCTGGTGGGGGAGGACGCGCCGAGCGACCCGCGCAACGTCTACGCCACCACGAAGCTGGCGCAGGAGCACCTGTGCGCGTCGTGGGCCCGCTCCGTCGGCGGACGCGCGGTGTCGCTGCGCTACCACAACGTGTACGGGCCGGGGATGCCGCGCGACACCCCGTACGCGGGCGTGGCCTCCTTCTTCCGCTCGGCGCTGGCCCGGGGCGAGGCGCCGCGCGTGTTCGAGGACGGCCGCCAGCGGCGCGACTTCGTGCACGTGGGCGACGTGGCGCGGGCCAATGTGGCGGCGCTGGAGGCAGTCGCGGGCAGGGCCCCGGGGGAGCTGTCCGCCTTCAACACCGGCAGCGGGACCCCGCACACCATCGGTGAGATGGCCCGGGCGCTGGCGGACGCGCACGGCGGCCCCGAGCCCGTGGTCACCGGCGAGTACCGGCTCGGCGACGTCCGGCACATCACCGCCTCCTCCGACCGCCTGACGCGGGAGCTGTCCTGGCGGCCCGGGGTCGGCTTCGCCGAGGGGATGGCCGAGTTCGCCCGCGCCGAACTGCGCGGTTCGACCGGTTCGGCGGCGCCGGAGGCCGAGGCGTCCGCGTGTCGCGACCGCCTTTCCCGCCCTGTGTCCACATGACTTCGTAGCGTAACCAGGGTGAGTAGAGAACCACACGAGTACGGCCAGGACGAACCGGCGCAGGCGTCGCCCGACACGGCGGGCGGCGACCCGCCGCCACCGGTCGACGTGGTGCTGCCCTGTCTGGACGAGGCGTCCGCCCTGCCCTGGGTGATGGAACGCGTCCCACCGGGGTGGCGGGCGATCGTCGTGGACAACGGGTCCACGGACGGCTCGGCGGGCGTCGCCGCGGAGCTGGGGGCCCTGGTCGTCTCCGAACCGCGCAGGGGGTTCGGCGCCGCGTGCCACGCGGGCCTGTCCGCCGCGACCGCCGAGTTCGTCTGCTTCTGCGACTGCGACGCCTCCCTGGACCCCGCCCTGCTCCCGCGGATGGTGGAACGGGTGCGGGTCGGCGGGGCGGACCTGGTCCTGGGCAGGCGGCGCCCCGTCCGCCGGGGGGTCTGGCCGACGCACGCCAGGGTCGGCAACGCCGTCGTCGCGCGGATGCTGCGTACGCGGACCGGGGTGCGGGTGCGCGACATCGGGCCGATGCGCGCCGCCCGCAGGGCGGACCTGCTCAAGCTGGGGATGACCGACCGGCGTTCGGGCTACCCCCTGGAGACTGTCGTGCGCGCCGCCGACGCCGGTTGGCGGGTCGACGAGGTGGACGTCCCCTACCTGCCCAGGTCGGGGGCCTCCAAGGTGACGGGGACGTGGCGCGGCACCTGGACCGCCGTGCGCGACATGACGGCGGTGCTGCGCGAGCCGCCGGGCCCGGAGGGCGTGCGCGCGAGGGGAGGGCGGCCATGACCCGTGACGGCGGGCCCGGCCTCCCGGCGGGGGAGGCCACCCTGATGGTGATCGCCAAGGAACCCGTTCCCGGACGGGTCAAGACACGGCTGACCCCCGAGTACTCGCCGCGGGAGGCCGCCGCGGTCGCCGAGGCCGCCTTGGCCGACACCCTGCACACGGTGCGCTCGCTCCCCGCCCGCAGGAGGCTCCTGGTGCTGGAGGGGCGGCCCGGGCCCTGGCTCCCGCCGGGGTTCGAGGTGGTCCCGCAGTCGGGCGGCGGGCTCGACGAACGGCTCGCGCACGCGTTCGCCCGGTGCTCGGGCCCCTCCCTGCTGATCGGCATGGACACCCCCCAGGTGACCGGGGAACTCCTGGGACCCGCCCTGGCCCCGGACGCCTGGGAGCGCGCCGACGCGTGGTTCGGCCCGAGCGAGGACGGGGGCTTCTGGGCGCTCGGCCTGGCCGACCCCGACCCCCGCCTGCTGCGGGGCGTGCCGATGTCCACGGAGCACACCGGGCGCTTCCAGCGCGCGCGGCTGGTCGGGGCCGGGCTGCGCGTGGGCGACCTGGACGTGCTCACGGACGTGGACACGCCCCGCGACGCCGCGCTGGTCGCCTCGCTCGTCCCCGGCAGCCGCTTCGGCAGGGCGGTCCGGCACGCCGGAGCGGGGTGTCGGCGGTGAGCGCGACCGAGACCGGGATCGACACGAGGTCGGCTCCGTGGCTGTGCGACCCCTACTCGCGGGCGCTCGCCGACGGCCGCGGCCCCCTCTTCCTGCGACGGCCCGACGGGTGGATGCTGCGCCTGGACGTCGAACGCTGGTGCGGGGGGACCGACGCCGCGGACGAGAGCGTGCTGGAGCGCTGCGAGGGCGACACGCTGGACGCCGGGTGCGGGCCCGGGCGCATGGTCGTCGCGCTCGCCGCCCGGGGCCGCCGGGCGCTGGGCGTGGACATGAACCCCGTGGCCGTGTCGCGCGCGGTCGAGTCGGGCGGCCGGGCGGTGTGCGCCTCGGTGTTCGACCCCCTGCCCGGCGAGGGGAACTGGCGCACCGCGCTGCTGCTCGACGGCAACATCGGCATCGGCGGAGCCCCCGGCGACCTGCTCGCCCGCATGCGGCAGATCGTGCTGCCCGGCGGCCTGCTCATCGTCGAGACCGCCGCCCACGAGGTCCACGAGTGCGTGACGGTGCAGGTCACCGACGGCCGGGGGGAACCGGGCTCCCCGTTCCCGTGGGCGCGGATCGGCCCCCGCGCCCTGCGGTGGTGCGCACGGGAGAGCGGATGGGAGTGGTCGGAGGCCTGGCAGGTGCGGGGACGCCGGTTCGCGGCGCTGCGCGCGCCGCGGGGCAACCCGGCGCCGGCGCCCGCCCGTCCCGCGGTGACGGCGTGACGCGGCCCGGACTCCACCAGCGCGACGTCCGGGACGCGGTCGGCGCGGCCCGGACGGGAGCGCGCGCCGATCTGGCCGTGGCGGCCCTGGCCGCGCTCCTCTTCGCGGCCGCCGCCGTCATCGGCACCCGGATCGAGCGCGCCCACGGCGTCCTGCACGTGGACTGGCCGCCGCTGTACGCGTCCTGGTTCCCCCACACGGGACCCGGCACGGTCCCCGCCCTGGCCCTGGCCGCGGCGGTGGCTGTCTGCGGGCCCGCGGCGGCGCGCGCCCTGCCCTGGCGCGTCCTGGTGTGGGCGGTCTGGGCCGCGTCCGCGCTCTGGACCACCGCGCTCGCGCTGGTCGACGGGTGGCGGCGCGGGATCGTCGGCCGCATGCTGTCGCCCCACGAGTACCTGTCCTCGGTCGACCGCTTCGAGGACGTGGGCGCGGCGCTGAGCACGTTCACCCGGCACATCCTCATCGGGCAGCCCGACAACTGGCCCACGCACGTGGCCGGACACCCTCCGGGCGCCGTCCTGACCTTCGTCGCGCTGGACCGGATCGGCCTGGGCGGCGGGGCGTGGGCCGGGCTGTGGTGCGTCGTGGTCGGCGGCTCGGCCGCCGCCGCGGTCCTGGTCGCGATGCGCGCGCTCGGCGCGGAGCCGACGGCGCGCCGGGCGGCCCCGTTCCTCGTGCTGCTGCCCGCCGCGGTGTGGGTGGGCACGTCGGCGGACGGGTACTTCGCGGCGGTCACCGCGTGGGGCCTGGCCCTGCTCGCCGTGGCGGCGGCCCCCGACGCGCGTGCGCCGCGCGCCACCGCGCTGGCGGCCGGTCTGCTCCTGGGGTGGTCGGTGTACCTGTCCTACGGGCTCGTCCTCATCGGGCTCCCGGCCGTGGCGGTGCTCCTGTGCGCGCGGACCGCGCGCCCCCTGCCCTACGCGCTGCTGGCCGCCCTGGCCGTCGCCGCGGCCTTCACCGCGGCCGGTTTCCATTGGTGGGAGGGCTACCAGCTGCTCGTGGAGCGCTACTACCAGGGGTTCGCGTCCGTCCGGCCCTACGGCTACTGGGTCTGGGCGAACCTGGCCGTCGCGTGCCTGACGACCGGAGCCGCGACGGCGGCGGGCCTGCGCCGGGCCCTGGCGCGCCTGCCCGGGGCGGTGCGCGGCCTGCGCCGGGCGCCGTCCCGGGAGGAGGCCACGACGGCCCTGCTGGTGGCCGCCGCCCTCGGCGCGGTCGCGGCCGCCACCCTGTCGGGGATGAGCAAGGGCGAGACCGAACGCATCTGGCTGCCGTTCGTGCTGTGGCTCGTCCCGGCCGCCGCCCTCCTACCGGATCGCCACCACAGGGCCTGGCTGGCCGTCCAGGCGGCCACGGCACTCCTGGTCAACCACCTGCTGCTCACCGGTTGGTGAACCGGGGCGCTCCCCGGGGCCGGTGCCCGAGGCCCCGGCGTCCGCGCGGGCACCGGCGAGGGAACCCGTCCGCGGCGCGGACGCGGGGGAGCGCCGCGGACGGGACGAACGGTGTCGTCCCCCCCGTGGCTCAGCCGCGCAGCTGGTCGAGGGTCTCGGTCCGCGACCTCTGGACCTCCTCGTCCAGCCCCAGGCCGGAGGCCCCGGAGGCCTCACAGGAGACGTCCTGTTCCGGGAACCCGCCGTCGACCAGGTAGCTCGTGGCCACGTCCCAGGCGCAGGGGTTGTCGCCGTAGACGTATGCGCCGTGACCGCTGTCGTCGACGCTCACCAGGCGGGAGCGCTGGCCGAACTTCTCGTCCAGCGTCACGCCGCCCAGGTGCGGCGTGGCCGGGTCGCGCAGGTTCTGCATGATGAGGACGTTGTCCGGACCCTCACCGGTGATCTCCACGGCGGGCTCGGACGGAGCGTCGTTCCAGTACGCGCAGGGCATGACGTTGGCGCTGGCCGCGCCGTACATCGGGTACCTCTCCCGGTCCTCGGCCACGCCCTCCCGGTAGGCGGCCAGGTCCTCGGGCCACTCGACGTCGTTGCAGGTCGTCGCGAGGAACACCGACCATGCGTTGTCGGAGGGCCACAGCTCTCCCGTCGCCGCCCCGGCTCCGCCGAGCCCGCTCTCCTCCATGTGCCGCCGCACCGCCTCCTCGTCCGCGAGGCGCACCGACTGCCACAGCTGCGCGGTCCGCCCGTAGCTGCGCTCGTTGTAGAGCCCCACGAAGACGGACAGCCGGAAGAGGTGGCCGTTGACACCGGCCACCGGACCCTCCTCGTCCAGCCGCTCGGCGGTCTCGAAGTAGGTCTCCCGGACCTGTTCGGGCGAGTCGCCCAGGCCGTAGCTGCCGTCGCGCTCCGCCGCCCACGCGGCGAAGTCGGGGAAGGTCTCCTCGAAGCCCAGGCCGAACCTGCGCATGCCGTCGTAGTCGAGGAAGGTGTCGCCGATGTTGCTGTCGAGCACGATCCGGTCGGTGCTCTCGGGGAACATCGAGGCGTAGGCCGCGCCCAGCGCCGACCCGTAGGACAGCCCGAAGTAGCTGGCCTCCTCCTCGCCGAGGGCGGCCCGGATCCGGTCCAGGTCGCGGGCCGTGTTCGCCGTCGAGATGTGGCGCATCAGCCCGTTCTCGTCGCTGCGCGCGCACTGGTCGGCGACCGCCTCGGCGACCGCGGCCTGTTCGGTGACCGCCGCCTCGTCGACGGCGTAGGGCGGGATGTTGCCGAAGTACTCCTGGTCGGTGGTGAAGCCGCAGCTCACCGCCGAGGAGTGCCCGACGCCGCGGGTGTCCATGCCGATCAGGTCGTAGCTGTTCAGGACGCTGGCTGGCATGCCCAGGGAGGCCAGGTCCGCGGGCATCGACAGCCCGGACCCGCCCGGGCCGCCGGGGTTGAGCAGCAGCACGCCGCGCCTCTGGTCCGGGTCCGTGCTGGCCAGCCGCGACACCATGATCTCGATCCGGTCGCCCCCGGGGTCGTCGTAGTCCACGGGCACCGGCACGGTGGCGCACTCCAGCGGGTGCGTCCCGGCCGGAACGTCCTCGGGGCAGGCTCCCCACGCCAGATCCGTCGCCGGCGCCCCGTCCCGCTCGTCGGCCGCGGCCGGTGCGGCCGCGACCAGTGAACCGGCCAGGCACACCGCCACCACCGGGGGCAGGCTCCGGCCCGCGCTCCGCCTTCGTCCCATGTCTGCAGCCTCCTGGATGTCGATTTCACCGGCGCTCCCCGGGCACGGCGCCCCGCCGCCTGTGGCGGGAGGGCCGTGCCCGGGGAGCGCCGGAGGTACGCGTCCAGCCTGCTGTCACTCCGCCGAGTCCACCAGTGACGCCGTGTCATGCGTTGGCGGTGCGAACCTCACGGAAAAGCCGTGACAGGCACACATCGTTCGCGGGTGGTGTCGGTGTGCGACGGGGCCGGGGCGCCGCGCGGCGGCGCGCAGCGGGGGGTGCACCCCCGGCGTCCCGGGCACCGCGCGGGGCGTCCGGGGCCAGCACGAGCGGTCGGCCCCGTGCGGAGGAGTCGATCCGCCAGCCGGTCGGGCGCACGTCCGCGCCGACCGGCAGCGCGGCCCGGTACAGGCGGTTGCGGAAGGAGGTGGAGAAACCGCCGACGAACGTGCACCAGCGGTCGCCGAAGCGGTGCACGTTCGGCTCGCTCAGTCCGAGGAGGCCGTGCGGGACGGTGGCCTCCGGCACGTCCCACTGGACGGCGGGGCCGGTGACGGCGGGGGAGTGGTGCACGGACCCGCCTTCCGCGCTCAGGGCGCGCGAACGCGGACTCCCCTGCGGATCAGGTAGTTCGTTGCGGGAAACGTACCACCGCTCCCGCAGACGCAGGACCGGCCACGGGCGGTGACCGGGACGCGGAGCCCGCTGACCGGGTTCCGCGTGCGCGGTGGATCAACGCGCGGCGGGAGGCCGTGCCCGGTGGGAGCCCGCGTCCGCCGGGATCAGCCGGTGACGTGCCGGTCGAGCCAGTCCATGAGGGGGCCGGTGGCCCGCCAGTCCGCGCGCACGGTGTCCAGGAGCTTCGCGGATAGCGGCACGTCCGACCGCTGCACGTTGTGCTCGGCCCCCAGGGAGCGGTGGCGCAGCAGGTGCACGCGCGGGTGGTCGCCGCTGTACCCGCGTGGGTGGGTCTTGAGGGTGTCGCCGACGATGTCGAAGCCCCGGGCCGTCAGCTCGTCGACGATCCGCGCCAGTCGCGGGCCCTGGCGCTCGTCGTCCACGCCGTCGCGGTAGCGCTCCACCTGCGCGCCCGACATCGCGTGGTAGCCCGCGCCCGCCGAGAGCCCCTCCAGGCCGATCTGGAGGTAGTAGCCGACCGGTCCCCGGGACTGGCTGACCAGGCCCACGTGGGTCTTGTACGGGCTCTTGTCGTGGGAGAAGCGCACGTCGCGGTTGGGGCGGCCCACCTTCACCGGGCCGAAGTCCTCCTCCAGCGCCTCGGCCAGGGCGCGCGCGGGCTCGCGCACCGCGCGCACGTACACCTCGTGGTGGCCGTGGAAGTAGTCCTTGGAGTTGTCCCGGGCCAAGCCGTCGAAGAACGCGAAGGTCTCCTCGGTGAAGCCGGTGAAGTCCATCCCTCTCCCCGTGCTGTGGCGGACGCGCGCCCGCCGTCCTACCCCGGGCGGCACCTCCCCGAACCCGTCCGCAGCCCGCAGGACCCGCCGGGAGAAGGCGTGCTTGGAGTCAGAGGACTATGTCGGCCAGGCGGGCGACCTCGTCGAGGTCGTCGGTTCCGGGGCCCAGGATCAGTTCGTCGGCACCCAGGGCCTCGAACCGCTTGACGGCGTCGCGCAGTGATTCCGCGTCGGTGTGCACGTTGTCGACGACTATGTCCCTGTATTCGCCGGTGGCGGCGTAGTAATCGGCGATGTTGGCCCGACCGCGGTCGGGATCGCCCAGCGAGAAGTAGTTGAGGGCGACCAGCCGGGGCTGTCCCGGCCGCCCGGCCGCCCGCCACGCGGCACGGGCGGCGTCGAAAGCGCTGGACGCCAGGGCCGCCGGTACTGATCCGGCTATGTAGCCGTCCGACGACTCGGCCATCCGGCGGTAGGCGGTCGGGGTATTGGCGCCGAACAGCAGCGGCACCTGCCGTCCTCCGGCCGGAACCGCCGGATTCGGGCTTCCCGAAAGGGGTTCGCCGGCCCAGACCGACCGATAGGTCGCCAGGTCGCGGTCCATCCGGGCGCCCCGGCCCCGGGGTCCGTGCCCGGGCACGACGAAGTCGTCCTCGCGGATGCCCACCCCGATGCCGAGCGTGAGCCGGCCGCCGGAGACTCCGTCGATCGACGCCGCCTCCTTGGCCAGCAGCGCGCCCGGCCAGGTGGTCGCCAGCAGTACCTGGCTCATCAGCCCGATCGTGGTGGTGGCCCCGGCGGCCGCGGCCAGGGCGACGGTGTCCATCACGCCCGGATAGGCGACTCGGCCGGTGGTGCCCAGGGTGGCGAAGCCCGCTTCCTCCGCTCGACGGGCCCAGGCGGGGATCACCGGGGCGTGGACGTCGCGGACCTGGTTGGGTAGTCCGATGCCGATGCGCATGGAGACCGTCCTTAGCTGGTACGGGTGTCGGCGTTGCACGGGCCGTGGAGCGGCCGGCTCAGTGATCCTGGCCAGACACCCATACACCCGGGTTGCAACCGTCAGACAGCGCGCACCGGGGCGTTCAGGACGGCGACGGCGTCGTCGAGCGTCGGCGGCTGTGAGGGAGGGGCGCCTTCGTACCAGCCGTGCGGTACGACCGACCGGAGGTAGGTGCCGGTCGGCCGGATGCCGCTGCGCGCTTGGTGGAAATGGACGACGTCGCGGAGCAGCGCGGCGCCGGCCGCGTCGCCGACCGCGTCCAAGGCCAGGGCCCCGTTGTGCAGCACTGCCAGCTGATTGCTCAGGTCGCCTTCGTCGAGGAAGCGCCGCAGCGAGGTCCGCAGCAGGGGCAGCGCTTCGCCGTCCCCCGCGTCGACCAGGGTCTGGGCCAGCATCAGCTCGCTGAGCGCGGCCGTCCAGACCAGCTCGGAGGCGTCGGCGAGCCGTACCGCGTCCCGCAGCCGGCGCCGGCCGTCGGCGATCCGGCCGGCCATGACGAGGGCGGCGCCCCACGCCATCGAGGTGGCCGCGATCAGCCAGGTGGTCTGCGTCTCTGTGGCGATGGCGTGCGCCTCGGCCGACGCGGCCAGCGCGATCTCCGGGTCGCCTCCCGGCAGCTGGACCAGAGCCTGGTAGTAGCGGACCTCGGCGAGCAGGCCGCGATGACCCGGTTCCGAGCCCACTGCCAGGAGCGCCTCGGACAGCATGCGCCGTGCCGTGGTGACGTCGCCGGTGAAGTAGGACAGTCCGGCCGACGAGGCCTTGGCCCGCACGAAGTCACCGAGCGGGGCGTCCGGCGCGGCGGCCATGGCCGCGGCCAGCATCCGGTTGCCCTCGTCTAGCAGGCCGCTGCGGATCCAGAACCACATGAGCCGCGCGGCCGTACGCAACGCCTCGACCGGGGCATGCGTCAGGTCGTGCGCGAGCCCTGCGCGCAGGTTCGGCAACTCCAGACGCAGCGCCGCCATCGTGCTCGCTGACCGCACGCCCTGCAGATCGCCCGCGGCCCGGGCGACCAGCCCGCGAACCCAGACCGCGTGTGCGGCCCGGGTCGCCGCCGGATCTCCGTCCACGGACCGGCAGTACGCCCGGATCGTCTCCAGCATCCGGTAGCGCGCCGTGCTGCCGCCTGTCTCGGCGGTGACCACGGACTGGTCGACCAGCGAGACGAGCGCGTCGAGCCCGGCGGCAGCGGAGGCCGCGGCCTCCACGGGAAAACCACCCTCGTAGGGCCAGAGCCGCACCGCGAGATCACGCTCGTCGTCGGAGAGGAGAGCGAAACTCCAGGCGACGGCCTCCTGCAACGTCGCGTGCGAGGTCATCGTGCCGTGCGGAATCCGGCCCAGCACGGTGAAGCGGTCGTTCAGATGCTCGATCAGCCCCCGTACGCCGAAGGTCCGCACCCGCGCCGCCCCCAGCTCCAGGGCCAGCGGCAGACGGTCCAGCGCGTCGGCGAGGCGGCGCAGGTCACGGCGGTCGGCGTCCTGCTCGACCCAGCCGGGCCGGCCCGCGCGGATGCGATCGGCCAGCAGCGCCACGGCGTCGTCCGCGGCCAGCGGCCCGAGCGGGAGACTGTGCTCGCCGTCGACGCCGAGCGGTCCGCGGCTGGTGGCCACCACCCGCAACGCGGGAATCCGGTCGAGCAGGTCGATGACGAGCCGGGCCACCTCGCCGACGAGGTGCTCGCAGTTGTCGAGCACCAGGGGTTTCCCGCGCAGACGCAGCCGCTTGACGAGTACCTCGTACGGGTCCCCGGCGAACCCGGTGACGTCGACCGCCGCGGCGACCGCCGAGACCAGGTGGGCGGGGTCGGCCACATCGGCGAGCCGGACGACGGCGTCCCGCCCCGCCCATTCCACGGCCAGGCGGGTCTTGCCCGACCCGGCGGGCCCGACGACGGTGACGAGCCGATGCATGCCGACGAGACGGTCCAGCATTGCCAGATCGGCGTCGCGGCCGATGAACGACGACAGCGGCCGATCACCGGGCGTCGCGGCCCCGGCTCCGGCTGCCGCCAGAGCCGGGTCCTGTGACAGGATGCGGTCTTCGAGCCGCCGCAACTCCGGTCCGGGGTCGACACCCAGTTCCTCGGCCAGCAGGGTCCGGACCCGGCGCACCGCGTTCAGGGCGTCGGCCTGGCGTCCCGAACGGTAGAGCGCCAGTGCCAGTAACTGCCATCGTCGTTCGCGGTACGGCTCGGCGTGCACCAGCGGCTCGAGCCTGGCCGTCGCACCGGCGTGGTCTCCGGCGGCCAGCAGCGCCGCGGCGCCCTCCTCCTGGGCGCTGTCGCGCTGTTCCACCAGGGCGGCACGGATCGCGGCCGTCGACTCGTCGTCGGCCAGATCCTCGTACGGTGTCCCGCGCCACAACCGCAGCGCCGCGTCGAAGGCCTCGTGCGCATCGGCGTGGCGGCCGCCGGCCACCAGCGCACGGGCGCGGACGAGGTGGCCGCGGAACCGTTCGACGTCGGTGTCGGCGGCAAGAAGCCGATAGCCACCGGGGGACCGCTGCAACGCCGTGCCCGGCAGCACCCGGCGCAGGCGGGAGATGTACACCTGCAGGGCGCCCGCCGGATTGCGTGGCTGGCGGTCACCCCACAGTCCTTCGGCCAGGCCGTCATCCCAGACCGGCCGCCCTTCCGCGGCGATCAGGATCGCCAGCAGCCTGCGGGGCAGCCGGCCCCCGACGTGGAGCGGCTGATCTCCCGCGCGAACCTCGAACGGACCCAGCACCGAGAATGTCAGCACCGCACTATGTAAGCCCATGCCACCGACGGCGGCAAACGGCGCGGCGGCCGCCGTATCCGTGCTGTATGCGGCTTGAAAGGCACAGCCTCGAAGCTGCTCCCATGCACAACGAGAAAATGGCCGACAGCCGCGACATGATCGGCGCGCACGACGCGATGCGGCGGCAGTTCGGCGCTCTGCCCGCGCTGGTCGCCGGTGTGTCGGCGGGTGACGCGGACGGCACCACCGTCGTCGCCCGCCACGTCCTGATGATGGTCGACTTCCTGCACGCCCACCACACCAGCGAGGACGACCACGTGTGGCCCCGGCTGCGGGAGCGCTGCCCCGCCGACGTCGAACCCCTCGTCGAGACGATGGACCGGCAGCACGCCTTCATCGACGGCGAGCTGGAGGCGCTCGCCGCGGGCAGTCGGCGTTGGCTCGCCTCCGCCGACGCCACCGACCGGGATGCCGTCGCCGCCGTCGCGGAGCGTCTGTTGCCGGCGCTGTACGAGCATCTGGCGCTGGAGGAGGAGCGGATCCTGCCGCTCATCGATCGCTACCTGACCGAACGCGAGTGGAAGGCGGCCGTCGAGGCGTCCTTCGGCAAGGTGACCTTCGTTCGACGTCTGCTGATGCTGGGCATGGCCCTGCACGGGGCGAGCGAGGAGCAGGCCCAGCTCCTGCGCGCCGCCGTCCCCGCGGTCGTCTGGCATGCCGGTCGCCCGATCGGGACCCGTCTCTATCGCACCCACCGTGAGCGGCTGGCCGCCGCGAGCCGGGGTTCGACACTCTGATCCCCGACCATTCGCCCGCGCGCGAGCCGCGGCCGTGATCACCACGTCGTCGCGGTAGTGCGCGGTCCTCTCGTCGAACCGTCCGCCGCAGGCGATCAGGACGGGCCGTGCCGCTCCACCGCGGGTGAAGGAGTCCTCCCCCCGCTCCCCGGCCCGGTGGACACCGGTGTCGACGGTACGGCGGACCGCGATGTCTCGGGCGGGGAGTGCGGTCGCGCCTTCGATCCATCCGCTGTCGTGGTGGCGGGGACGCGCGTGCAGCCGGTCGTAGGCGAACCGGCGCTGGAGTCCGGTCGGCGGGACGGGGCTCTCCGCGCCGCCCGGGGGTCAGGCGTCGGCTCTGGCGGGGGCGCGGCGGATCAGCGCGCTGAGCAGGAGACCGAACCCGGCGGCCGCAGCGGCGGCGGCCGGGACCAGGCCGGGGCCCATCGCGACCGCCGCGCCGCCGAGCACTCCGCCCAGGGCCGCCCCGGCGTACACCGAACCGCTGTGCACCGCCATGGCCTGCTGGGCGGCGCGTGTACCCGCCCGGTCGAGCATGAGCGTCTGCAGGCTCGGCGGCACCGCCCGCGCGGCGGCTGACCAGACCATGAGCGGGGCACCACCGCCCACGCGGGCACCGGGGCCGCCAGCCACAGCGGGGCCATGGCGGACATCGTCAGGCAGAAGGGCACGACGGCGCACAGGAAGGCGCGGAAGGGCTCCACCAGGCGGCCCGAAGCCTGCGTGCCGAGCAGGCCACCGACGCCGGAGCACGCCGGCAGCACCGCCAGCAGGGCGGGGGTGACGCCGGAGAGCCCGGAGAGGACGACCGCGATGTAGGTCTGGAGGGCGAGGTTTGCGGCCACGGTCCGGTTGGCCAGCGGGCGGACGAGGTCCGCCAGGGCCCGGCACTCCTGGTCGCTACCTTCCGTCCCGGCGGGCAGGGCGCGGGCGGCGAGGGCGAGGCGGGCCAGTCCCAGGAGACCGCCGAACACGAAGGTCGCCTGCCAGCCCGGCGGGGCGCCGATCCACGTCCCGAGGGGGACGCCGATCAGGATGGCGCCGGTCAGGCCCGTCATGACGGTGGCCAGGTGGCGGCCCCTGTGCTCGGGCGGGGCCTGTGTGCCCGCGATCGCCAGGGAGGCGGGCGGGACCACCGCCGCCGCCAGCGCCGCCACGACCCGCAGGGCCACGAGCGGGAGGTAGCCGTCGACGAGCGGGACGGCCACGTTGGCGGCCGTGAACACGGCCAGGGCCCAGAACAGGGCCCGTCTGCGGGAGACCCGGGCCAACAGGACCGCCCACGGGGGCGCGGTGAGCGCGTAGACGAGGGAGCAGACGGTGACGAGCTGTCCGGCCGCGGCCTCCGACACGTCCACGTCGGAGGCGATCGAGGGGAGCACGCCGATGATGACGAAGTCGTCCGTCCGGACCGCGAAGGCGGCCAGTGCCAGGGCGAGGAGCCGCGGGGGCGGCCGTAAGGCGGCCCTCGTGCGCGCCACCGCGCTCAACGCCGCCTTCGCCGGTCTGGAGGCCGACTTCCTGATGACCGGCGACCGGGAGCGGACCGAGGCCGCCCTGGAGGACCTGTGCGCCTGGACCGACTCCCGCGTGGCCGGAGCGCGACCCGGCGGGTGAGGCGCAAGGCCCGGCCCCCGGCGGATCGCCGGGTGCCCGGCCCGCGCACCCCTCCTCGCGTTCAGGGCCCCGCCAGCGCACCCGTCCGAGGGGGCGTGCGAGGGGGTCCGCCCGACTGCCCGGAGCCGCTGCGTGCGCCCGCGCCCTCCCGGGCCCCCGGAGGGCCGGTCGGTCGAAACCAGAACATACTGAGATCCTGTTCACATCCAGTGCTCGGCGTCCTCGTCTGGTCCGCGTGAAGTAGCGGCTGGTACGGTGGCAGTCGCTGTGATCGAACAAGACGTGAGGGGAGGCGCCGTGATGTACCGGACATCGGCCACGGTGCCCCCGCCGCTTCGTCACACGCCCGTCCTCCTCGAAGGCGCGCGCTTCCGCGCCCTGGAGGTCCACGCACGCGTCGGCCGTTCGCGCTTCGCCGAACGGCACAAGCTGCCCGTGCGCAACCCCCGCCCCCTGGGCACCAACGGCTACTCCACCTCGTGGGGTACCAACGCCCACGGCGAACTCAGCTCCTGCCCTCCCGGACGCAGCTGATCCTCCCGCCTCGGTCGAGGCGTCTTCTCTTCTCCGCATGACGGCCGCCCCGTGTCCGCGCGCCGTCGGCCACCGGCCCGCCCAAGGCGCCGGTGTCTGACGTCATCGCCCGCGGTCCTCTTCGGGTACCGGTCTGCCCAAGGCACCGGTATCCGACGTCAGTGCCCGCGGTCCTCTTCGGGTTCCGTCCTGCGCGAGGCACCTTTCGCGTGCCCTCTTCCACCTTCGTTCGCTGAACGCCGACCGTGCCGCGCCCCCGTGCGCCACGGCCGTCCCCGGCGTATGCCCGCATGCCCGGGGACCGGCGCGCAACCGTGAAAGGACAGCGGCGTGCTGCTGCTCCTCCTTGCCGTGCTCACCGTCACCACCCTGCTCGTTCCGCTGCTGGAACGCCCGCTGGGCCGCGCCGCGGGGTGGCCCATCGCCCTGGTACTGGCCCTGGCGGCCCTGTGGGTCGGCGCCCAGGGGCCCTCCCTGTGGAACCACGACCGGGTCCCGGAGGCGTCCCTGCCCTGGATGCCCGCGCTCGGCGTGGGGCTGCACCTGCGCATGGACGGCCTGGCCTGGCTGTTCTGCGTGCTCGTACTCGGCGTGGGCGCCCTGGTCATGGCCTACTCCACCCGCTACTTCCCGCCCGGGCGCAGGACGGGCTTCTACGTCCTGATGAGCGCCTTCGCCCTGTCGATGACGGGCCTGGTCCTCGCCGACGACGTGGTCCTGCTCTTCGTCTTCTGGGAGCTGACCACGATCTGCTCCTTCTACCTGATCGGCCTGTCCGGCCCGGACGCCTCACGGCCGGCCGTGCGCACGTTCCTGCTCACCGCCATGGGCGGACTGGCACTGCTGACCGCGGTGGTACTGCTGTGGGTGCGTACCGGCACCACCCGCCTCAGCGCGATCCTGGGCGACCTGTCCTGGACCGAGGACACCGCCTTCACCGGCACCGTGGCGGTGCTCGTCGTCGTCGCGGTGTTCACCAAGTCGGCCCAGTTCCCCTTCCACTACTGGCTGCCCGACGCCATGGCCGCGAGCACCCCGGTGAGCGCCTACCTGCACGCGGCGGCGATGGTCAAGGCGGGCGTCTACCTGGCGATGCGCTTCTCCCCGGCCTTCACCGGCACAGCGCTGTGGGGCACCACCCTGATCGTCGTCGGTCTGGCCACCGCCGTGATCGGCGCCGTGCTGGCCCTGCGACGGCACGACCTGAAGGAACTCACCGCCTACTCCACGGTCAGCCAACTCGGCTTCCTCATCGCCGTCATCGGTGTGGGGACCCCGCAGGCCCTCGTCGCCGCCGCAGTGCACACCGCCGCCCACGCCCTGTTCAAGTCGGCGCTGTTCATGTCGGTGGGCGTGATCGACCACCAGACCGGTACCCGGGACCTGCGCGAACTCGGCGGTCTGCGCCGGACGATGCCCGTCACCGCGGCGGTGAGCGCGCTCGCCGCCCTGTCCATGGCCGGGGTCCCCCCTCTCCTGGGATTCGTCAGCAAGGAGAACCTCTTCGAGGCGCTTCTACAGGCGCCCGGGCCCGCCTGGGCCGGTCCGGCCGCCGGGACCGTCGCGGTCGCCGCGGCTTCGTTGACCTTCGCCTACGCCTTCCGGTTCGTGTACCTGGCCTTCGGCGGGAGCGGCAGACGCCGTCCCGACCGGGAACCGCCCCGGGAGGCGGGCGCGCTCCTCCTGGCCGCCCCCGTGGTCACCGCGGCGGCGGGCCTGGTCCTGGGGCTGGGGGCCACGGCGCTGAACCCGGCCGTCTCCCGGGCGGCCGCCGACGCTGTCCTGGCTCCAGCGGACTCCCACCTGGCGCTGTGGCACGGACTCAACCCGGCCCTGGGGATGTCGGCCGCCGCCCTGCTCCTGGGCGCCCTCCTGACCCGGGCCTCCCGCTCCGGGGAGAAACTCGCCGGGCGCCGGTTCCTCCCCCTACGGGGCACAGGCGCCTTCGAGCGCGTGCACGCGGCGGTCATCGCCCTGGGAACGCGCGTGGGCGACCCCACCCGCACCGACGCGCCCACCCGCCACCTGGCCGTGCCGTTCGTCATGCTCATCGTGCTCGCCGCCGTGGTCTCCTCCCTCGGACTGGACTACGGGCTGCCGCCCGCTCCCACCTCACGCCCGCTGGACTGGCTCCTGGTGGCGCTGGTGGCGGTCGCGGTGCTCACCTCGGTGGTGACCCGCTCGCGGATGGCCGCCCTGGCACTGGTCGGCGTCGCCGGGTTCGCCACCGCGCTGTGGTTCGTCTTCCTGGGCGCCGTCGACGTGGCGCTGACCCAGTTGCTGGTGGAGACCCTGACGGTGGTCGTGGCGGTCCTGGTACTGCGCCGGCTTCCCCGCGAGTTCCACCGGGTCCGCCGTTCACGCACCGCCCTCACCGCGGCGATCGCCCTGGCCGCGGGAATCGCGGCGGGGCTGGGCGCCTACCTGCTCACCGGCCGCAGGGAGCTCTCCGGGGTCAGCGACTACCTGCTCTCCAACGCGCCCGAGGACACCGGCGGCACCAACGTGGTCAACACGATCCTGGTCGACTACCGGGCCCTGGACACGCTGGGCGAACTCACCGTCCTGGGCGTGGCCGGTCTGATCATCATCGCCGTCCTGCGGTCGTCCGGTCTCACCGCGAACGGCGAGGTCTCCCCCCGCGTGGCCGGGACCAACCCGGTCTGGGACGCCGACGACAACACCGTGATCATGCGCACCGTGGCGCGCTGGCTCATCCCGCTGCTGGTGCTGTGGTCGCTCTACCTCCTGCTGCGGGGCCACAACGCCCCGGGAGGCGGCTTCATCGCCGGACTGGTCGGCGGCTCGGCCTTCGCCCTGGCCTACCTGACCGCGCCCAGCGCCTCGGCGGCCCGCATCCGCCTGGCCTACCCGGCCTTCATCGCCGCGGGCGTCCTCACCGCAGCGGCCACCGGACTGCTCGGTTACGCCGACGGGTCCTTCCTGCGGCCCCTGCACGCCGAGATCCCCCTGCCCTGGGGCGGTTACTACCACTTCACCAGCGCGCTCGTCTTCGACGTGGGCGTCTACCTGGCCGTGGTCGGCGTGCTGCTGACCGCGCTCAACCAGCTGGGGCTGCCCCGGAGCGGGCGCAAGAGCCCCCCGGAGCCCGAAACGCACCGCACACACGACCCCGTCCAGCACGGTCCGGCCACCGGAGGCACCCGATGACCCTGGCCATCACGATCGGCGTCCTGACCGCCGGAGCCGTCTACCTGATCCTGCAACGCGGCATGGTCCGCGTCGTCCTGGGCTTCGTCCTGCTCAGCCACGGGGTCAACCTCCTGCTGATGTCGGCGGGCGGCGCCTTCCGCCGGGGCGAACCCCTGTTGGGGAGGGACACCGGCGCCGCCATGGCCGACCCCCTGCCCCAGGCGTTCGTGCTCACGGCGATCGTCATCGCCTTCTCCATCACCATCTACATGCTCGCCCTCGCCGCGACCGGTGAGAGCGACGACACCGAGGACGCCTCATGATCCCCGTTCTCCTGCCCGTGCTGGTCGCGGTTCCCCTCCTGACCGCCGCGCTGCTGGTGCTGCCCCTCGCACGCGGGGTGGCCCGCGCCCTGTTCCTGGGGACCAGCGCCTTCGCGCTCGCCGCCGGTGCCGTACTGGTCTGGTGCACGCGGGAGGGACAGGTACACGCCCACCAGGTGGGTCTGTGGCCCGCCGGGGTGTCCATCCCCTTCGTCGCCGACACCTTCAGCGCGCTGATGGTGACCACCACCGCCCTGTTGGTGCTGGTGTGCTCGGCCTTCGCCGTGGCCACCGGCGAGGCCGGTCGGCGCTTCTTCCCGTCCCTGGTGCTGGTGCTGTCCGCCGGGGTGTACGGGGCGCTGCTCACGGGCGACCTGTTCAACCTCTTCGTGTTCGTCGAGGTGATGCTGCTGCCCTCCTACGGGCTGATGGCCATCGCCGGGACCCTGCGCGGCCTGCGGGGCGGACGGACCTACGTCGCGGTCAACCTGCTCACCTCGACCGTGTTCCTGGCCGGTGTCGCCCTGGTCTACGGCACCGCCGGAACCGTGCAGCTCGGCGAACTCGCGGGCGCCGCCCAGGAGTCGCCCGTGGTCGCGGCCGCCATGGGCGTGGTGCTGCTGGCGATGTCGGTCAAGGCCGCCGTCGTGCCGGTGCACGGCTGGCTGGCGCGCACCTACACCGCGCCCTCCCCGGCGGTGACCGCCCTGTTCTCCGGTCTGCACACCAAGGTCGCCGTCTACGCGATCTACCGCCTCTACGCGGTGGTCTTCGGCGGCGAGTCCTCGCTGCTGTGGGTGGGCCTGGTGCTGTTCGGCGCGACCATGCTGGTCGGGGTCCTGGGCGCGGTGGGGGAGGGCACCACACGCTCGATCCTGGTCTTCCACATGGTCAGCCAGATCGGCTACATCCTCCTCGGCGTCGCCCTGTTCACCGAACTGGGACTGATGGCGGGCATCTTCTACCTCGTCCACCACATGGTGGTGAAGGCGTCCCTGTTCCTGTCCACCGGCGCGATCGAGCACGTCCACGGCACCGGCGTACTCGACCGGCTGGGAGGCGTGGCCCGCCGGGAACCGCTACTGGCCCTGGCCTTCCTGGGCGCGGCCCTGTCCCTGGCCGGACTGCCCCCCTTCTCCGGGTTCGTCGCCAAGCTCACCCTGGTCGCCGCCGCCTTCGCCGACGGCCG
Source organism: Nocardiopsis akebiae (assembly GCF_018316795.1). Taxonomy (NCBI): domain Bacteria; kingdom Bacillati; phylum Actinomycetota; class Actinomycetes; order Streptosporangiales; family Nocardiopsidaceae; genus Nocardiopsis; species Nocardiopsis akebiae. Next base: position 4,027,531 of record NZ_CP074132.1, on the reverse strand, counting down.
GTGGGTGGTCGCCGCCCTCGCCGTCGCCGTCAGCCTCATCACCCTGATGTCGATGCTCAAGATCTGGGGCTCGGTGTTCTGGGGCCCCGACCCGGACTCCGGCCCCGAGCCCGGGGGCGGAGGGTCCGCCGACAGGGGCCCGACGGCCACCGCGGCCCCGGCCGCCACGAGGATGCGCGCCGGCCTGGTGCTGCCCGCGGTGGCGCTGACCGGCGTCACCCTGTGCGTCGGCCTGGGCGCCCAGGTCCTGCTCGACCTGAGCGCCCAGGCCGCGGCCCACCTGCTGGACACCTCCACCTACGTCGAGGCGGTGACGAACCGATGACCCCTCTCCTGCGCCGGGCACTGCGGATCGCGTGGTTCCCGTTCTTCTACGGCTCCCGGGTGGTGACCTCCACGCTCCGGGTCGCCTGGGACATCGTCACCCCCGGCAGCGCGTCCGTGCCCGCCCTGATCGAGGTCCCGTTGCGCTGCCGTACCGACCTGGAGATCACGGCCGTCGCCAACATGGTCTCCCTGACCCCCGGAACGGTGACCGTGGCCACCCGCACCGACCCGCCCACCCTGTGGGTGCACGGCATGTACACCGCTGACGAGTCGGCCTTCCTCGACGACATCCACCAGATGGAGGACTACCTGTTGGGCCTGACACGCGCCGGACGGACGAAGACCGCGCACCGGGGGGAGGAGACCCGATGAACCCCGTCGACGTCGCGCTGCTGCTGCTCGGCGCGTCCATGGCGGTCGCCGCCTACCGGATCCTCAAGGGCCCCGACACGGGGGACAGGGCGGCCGGGGCCGACGTGGTCCTCTTCGGTTTCGTGGGCCTCGTGGTCGTCCTCGGCCTTCGCGTCGGCTCCGACCTGGTGGTCGACATCGTGCTCGTGTGCGCCCTCGTGGGGTTCCTCTCCGCCCTGTCCCTGGCCCGACTGATCTCCGGAGGCAAACGATGACCCCGTTCGAGACGCTCGCCGCGGCCTGCGTGATCGCGGGCGCGTCCGTCTTCGCGGTGGGAGCCCTCGGCCTCGTGCGCCTGCGCGACTTCTACGCCCGCCTGCACGGTGTGTCGGTCTCGGCCGGTCTGGGGACGGCCCTGCTCCTGCTCGGCCTGCTGCTGTGGTTCCCCTCGGTGGAGAACGCGCTCAAGATCGGCCTGGCGCTGCTCGTGCAGCTGGCCACCGCCGCGGTGGGCGGCAACGCCCTGGCCCGGGCGGGATACCTGGCGGGAACACCCCTCTCCGCCGCCACCCGGCACGACGCACTCGCCGACGCGGACCCTGACCGTTCGGAGGAGGGCTGAGCCCGCGTCGTGCCGGTGGCCCGCCGCCACGGCCACCGGCACGAGGAGGTGGCGACCATGGATGACATGTTCGTCGGCGGATCGCGGACCGCGTTCCAGCTCCTGGCCCTGCTGGCCACCGTGCTCAGCGCCCTCCTGCTCTCCCGGGAGCTGCGCACGCGCGCGCGGTCCCACAGGATGCGCGGTTCCCGGACGCCTCCGCTGCGGGACCTGCCCCGCTCCGGCACGCCCGTCCTGGTCGACGGGAACGCCGTGCCGGGGCCCTCGGGACCGCTGGTCGCCCCCTACTCCGGGACCAGGTGCGTGTGGTACCGGACCGAGGTGTGGGACCACCGCCCCGCCGAGGACTCCCACCACGAACGCCTGCGCGTGACCCTGGTCCACGCGGAGCAGAGCGAGGCGCCCTTCCGGCTCCAGGACAGGACGGGGAGCGCGTGGTGCCATCCCCGAGGGGCCGTCACGGACAAGGTCGACCTCACCCACGACTCCTTCGTGGTGGACCCGCTGGCGGAGGGCGCTTTCGGCAGGACGGAGACGAGGCGGGAGCTGCGGCCCGAGCACGCGCATTCGAGCGCCGGCCGCTCCTACCGGGAGTGGGCCGTCGCGCCCGGGACCCGTCTGCTGGTCAACGGAACCGCGTACGAGTGGAACGAGGAGACCCTCGTCGCGAGCTCCTGCGACGGGTACCTGCTGCTCTCCACGCGCACCGCCCCGCAGTTGTACGACGCCCACCTGACGAGGCAGGTCCTGGCCGGAGCCGCCTTCCTCGGGTCGCTCGCGGTCACCCTGTGGCTCTCGTGACGGTCCACGCCGGGTTCTCGGAGGCGGTCGGTCAGCCCGGGGCGGAGGCGATGCCGACCGCCGTCCGGACCCGCGCGGCGGAGCCCGGCGCTGTCGAGCCGTCGGAACCCGTACTCTCCAACCGGACACAGGACCTGACCGGGGCTCCGGCCGCCCCGGGCGTCAGCCGCCGTCCTGTTCGAGGTCGAAGCGCTCGCGAGCCCGCTCGATCTCGGGCGTGTGCGCCGAGATCCAGTCGAGCAGCACGTCCACCGGGTGCCGGAGGGTCTTGCCCAGCGCGGTGATCCGGTACTCGACGGCGACCGGCCGCGAGCCGACCACCGCGCGGTGCACGATGCCGTTGCGTTCGAGGCGGCGCAGGGTCGCGGTGAGCGACTTCTGGGTCACCGAGGGTATCGCGCGGCGCAGTTCGTTGAAGCGCGAGGGGCGCTCGCAGAGCACGTTGAGCACCTCCATGGACCACTTGTCCAGGATCTGGTCGAGGAGCTCGCGGTGCGGCGCGGTGATCCCGATGCCGTCGTGGGCTGCCTGCCCGGTATCCGTCATGACACCTGGTTTCGTTGCGGTTTCTTTCTGATACCAGGTATCAACATTAGACCAACTCGGTACCAGTAGCGAGGAGACAGGAAATGGCCGTTCGGCGTTTCACCCCCGAGGGCATGATGCAGCCCACCCCGTACCACCACGTCGCGATCGGCACCGGCACGCGCCACGTGCACGTCAGCGGACAGGTCGCCCGCCGCGCCGACGCGACCCCGGTGGCCCCGGGCGACCTCGCCGGGCAGGTGGCCCAGGTGCTGCGCAACACCGCGGCGGGCCTGGCCGGGGCGGGGGCGACGTTCGACGACGTCCTGCGGCTGACCTTCTACGTCACGGCGTGGGAGCCCGGCAGGATCGACGCCTTCATGGCGGGGGTCGCCGAGGTCGCCGAAGAGGTCGGGCTCCCGACGCCGCTGCCGCCCTCGTCGCTCATCGGCGTGGACTACCTCTTCGAACCCGACGTGCTCGTCGAGGTCGAGGCGACGGCCGTCCTCGACTGACGGCGGCCCACCGGACGCGGCTCCCCCGCGCGTCGGGTAGGAGTGGAACGGTCGCCGGTTCGTGGGCGCGGGGGCGTCGCCCGCGGGCGCGGCGGCCTCGCGTACGACTTGTTTGGGCTGGTGGAGGCGCTCTGACGTGGATATTTGTCGTGCGACAACAAAAGTTCGGTTCAACAGCTTTTGAAGCGTTTTCTGTGGGAACGGTAGTGGTCGCACCGGCCCCGCCCGCCGGGCCGCAGCACCCGAACTGCGGTCGCCGACGGGTGAGCGCACCGGTGTCTGCCGAGGCAGACAGACAGGAGCACACAGGACCAGAGCACCGGGGGTTTCCTCTTGTCCACCACGCTGAACCAGGACACCGTGTCGCAGACCGACACCGACCACACGACCCTCCTCCCGAGGAGGCGCACGTCCTCCCCGGGGGAGGAAATCCCGGTCGAGGAACTCCTCGCCGAACTCCAGGGCCTGGACGGCCACGACCCGCGCGCGGTCAGACTGCGCGAGCAGGTCGTCGTCCGCTACCAGCCGCTGGTCAACAAGCTCGCCCGCCGCTACAACGGCCGGGGCGAACCGCTGGAGGACCTCAAGCAGACCGCCATGGTCGGTCTGGTCAAGGCCATCCACGGCTACCGGCCCGACCGCGGCAAGCCCTTCATCTCCTACCTGATGCCTACGGTCACCGGTGAGATCAAGCGGCACTTCCGCGACCACACCTGGGCGATCCGCGTCCCCAGGCGCCACCAGGAGAACCGGATCAAGCTGCGCCAGGTGCTCAACACCTTCCAGCAGACCCACGCGCGCGTCCCCACCAACGCCGAGATCGCCAAGGAGATGGGGCTGGACGAGGAGGAGGTCGTCGAACTCGTCCAGGCCTCGGAGTCCTACCGCTCCCTCTCGCTGGACGCCCCCGACTCCTCCGACTCCGACGGCCAGGAGGGATCCCGCCTGGAGGACCACCTGGGCAGCGAGGACGAGGGCCTGGAGCGGGTCGTGCAGCGCGAGTCGCTCAAGCCCGCCCTGGCCCGCCTGCCCGAGCGCGAGCGCGAGATCCTCAAGCTGCGCTTCTTCGGCGACCACACCCAGACCGAGATCGCCGACCGCATGGGCTACTCCCAGATGCACGTCTCCCGGCTGCTGAAGAACACCCTGCAGCAGCTGCGCGAGGACGTGGGCGAGCGCGGACCCGCCCGGGGCTGAGGACCCCGAACGCTTTCCGGAGGGCGCCACGGGGGCCGTCCTCCGGAAAGCGGGTCGTCCCGCCCCGGTCCGGCCCCGCGGCGGGTGCGGCGGGACCAGGAAGCCCGTGAGGCATCCGAGTGGTCCGCGCTGGCACGGCGCCGTCGGCCGCTCCGTCGACGACCCGGGTTGCGCGGCCGTCCGGGCGGAACAGGAGTCCGCCCTCAGCGGTCGCGGCTCCGAGGTGCTCAGCCCGTCGGCTGCGCCGCCCCGGCGTCCTGCTCACCGCTGGCCCTCCGCCCCCGAGCGCCCGCCGCCGAACACCTCCTCGACGAGCCGCCGCGTCGTCTCCTGGAACGTCTGCGCCAGGGACAGCCCGGCGTCGTCCACGTAGGTCAGTGAAGCGGTCAGGGTCCTGCCGCCGTCGGCCGTGGAGTACATCAGCGCCGCCGAGCCCGCGATGCCGCCGTTGTGGTGGAAGAGGGTCTGGCCGTCGGCCTCCTGGACGAACACCCCCAGGCCGTAGCCGACCTTCTCCTCCGGCGTGCGCATCTGCTCCAGCAGCTCGGCCGGCAGGAGCCTGCCGCCCATCAGAGCGGAGAAGTACGTGTCCAGGTCCCGGGTGGTCGAGATCATGTCACCGCCGCTGGAGATCCAGGAGGGGTTCTGCCGGGTGACGTCGACCGTCCTCTCCCGGCCCTCCTCCTCGTACCGGTAGTAGGCGTGGGCGTGCGGCTCGGGCACCTCCGTCCGGGTGGTCGGCACCACGGTGCCCGTCAGCCCGAGCGGGCCCAGTACCAGCCGCCGCGTCTCCTCGGCGAGCGAGCGGCCGGTGACCCGCTCGACCAGCAGCCGGGCCAGCACGTAGTTGGTGTTGGCGTAGCTCCAGTCCGTCCCCGGCTCGAACCGGTAGGGCTTGGACAGCGCCAGCCGTACCAGCTCCTCCGGCGGGTAGGTCCGGAACCGGTCCTCCACCCACTCCCGGCCCGACCAGGTGATCCCCGGCGCGAACGTTCCGTCCTCGTAGACCTCGCCGGTGTGGTTGAACACCCCGCTGGTGTGCTGGAGCAGCATCCGCACCGTGATCCGCCGGTCCAGCCCGAACTCGGGCAGGTGGTCGGCCACCCGGTCCTCCAGTCCGATCCCGCCCTCGGCCACCAGCATGAGCACCGTGGTCGCGACGAAGTTCTTGGTGGCGCTGCCGATCCGGAAGTGCCCGTCGGTCGGCGGCGGCTCCGCCTCGCCCAGCCTGCGCGCCCCGGCGCTGCCGACCCACTCGCCGCGCTCGTCGCTTACGCGCAGCTGTATTCCGACGAAGCCGGAGTCGACGATCTCCTGCATGGTCTTGTGCAGTTCCGGGCGGTCCTGCTCGGTGGGGGCGAGGGACATGGTGGTGTGCTCCTTCGAAGCGGTGACGCGGTGGGAGTGGGGGAGGGGCCGCAGCTGGAGGCGGCGGCGCGGATGCAGGGTTCGGTGGTGCCGTTGCCCCTGAAGGCGGTTCGGTGCTTTTCCCTCTGGTGCGCCGTTGGCGCTTCTCGATGTTTCTGACACTGGAAAAGCTACGTTGCGTTCGTGATTGTGGCAACGGAATCTTCGCGGGAAAAATCCATTTTCGCAGGCAAATCAAGGGAAATTATTGCAATGGCTCTGAATCTAACGCAACAAAACCCGCCCCAGGAATTGCAATGGATGGAAAGCGAACGCTACGGCCGCCCCCGGTGATCACGCGCGAGTCGGTGCGCGACGGGAGGGCCGGCGCGCCGCGCCCGGTCCACCCCGGCCTTCGCGGCACCGCACGCGCGTCGACGCGGCCGGGCCCCCTCCCGGCTCCGCCCCGGCCGGTGCGATCAGAAGCCGAGGCGCCGGGAGGGCGTCCGCTTCGTCGACGCCCTCGACCGCTGAACCCGGCGGCGCCGCCGGACGCCGCTACGGACCGGCGATGCTCGTCGGCTGGACGCTGTGGGGGCGGTCCGCCCTCCACGTGGCCTTCAGTTGCACCCAGAGCACCGGGCAGGGCCGGACCGCGCACGGCGCGCACTCCGCCGACGCGGTCGCCCACCCCGCCCTGTCGGTCTGGCGGATGATCGCCGGGTCGGCGGGGCCGAGGCGCGGCGAGGGCGCGCGCGGTGCGCCACCGCGAGGGAGGACGCCACCAGCAGGAGCGCGAAGCTGCCGACGAGGGCGGCCCGCAGACCGAGGAGGGCGAGCAGGCCGCTCACGGCGATGACGCCGAGCGAACTCGCGGTGCGCAGGAGCGCGAACATCTCCGCGCGGCGGTCCGGCGGCGCGAGCCCGTCCAGGGCGAGCGAGTAGAACGTGCCAAGCATCGGCAGGAAGAGCCCGATGACGGCCGCGCCGGTGAGCGTCAGGGACAGGTGCCCGCCGACCAGGACCAGCCCGGAACCCGCGGTGGTCGCCGCCAGGAAGGCGACGACCCGCCAGGGGGCGGGCGTGCGGTTGCGCACGCTCACCCAGACCCCTCCCGCGACCGAGCCCGCGCACAGCACGAGGGCGAACAGGAAGGCCCAGCCCGGTTCGAGTCCGAAGGACAGCGCGAAGGAGACCGCTCCGACCTCGACGGCCGCGACCGCCCCCGCGCTCGCGGTCGCGCAGAACAGCCACAGGAACACCGCGCGGGCTACCGGCGTCCGTACGCGGGGAGCCTCGCCGACCTGCGGTACGCAAGCCCCGGTAACGCTCGGCATCAGGAGCATCGGGCCCGCGCCCAGCACGGTGACCGCCGCCATGGCCCAGACGGGCGAGACGGCGCCGAGCACCGATGCGAGCACGGGGGACAGCGCGAAGCCGACCTCGTTCAGCGTCGCGGCCACGCCCAGCGCACGGGGGAGCCCGGACGGTTCCACGAGGTGGTTGAGCAGGAGCCGCTGGTAGCCGTACGCGGCGCCGTTGACGGCCCCCGCCGCGGTGACCGCGGCCAGGAGCAGCCCGAAGGGGGCCTGCGCCGCCGCCAGTGCGGTGACGGCGGCGAGCGCGAGCGTTCGGACGGTGATGAGCACGCGCAGGTAGTGGACGCCGTTGAACCGGCGGCCCATACGGGACACGGGGACGGCGCCGAGCACCTGCGCGGCCGTCATGGCGAAGACCAGCGCCGCGCCGGACTCGGCCGTGCCGGTGACGGGGAGGGCCAGCAGGGCGAAGGCGATGGGGGCGGCGGCCTGGGGCACGCCGAACATCCCGTATCCGACCTGCCAGCGCACGACGTCGAGTCGGGAGCGCGACGCGCCGGTGTCCCGCCCGGGCTGCCTCGCCTGGGTCCGTGCCATCAGGGCCTCGCATCCTCGCGTTCGTGCGCCGTGGGGGTCGGCCCGGGGCCGAACAGGGCAGACGGTGGGCAATATAGCGCTCACCGATGTGACCGTCGACGGAACGGCCGAGCGAGGACGCGTGGCCGAGCGGATACGACCCGAGGTGGCCGTCCTCGTGGGCAGGCGCATCCGCTCACTGCGGTCGGAGGCGGGGCTGAGCGTCACGGCGCTCGTCGGACTGCTCCCGGATCCCTCGCCCGACGGGATCGAGGTCTGGTCGACTCCCAACGGGAGCTGGGCTTACCTCCTCAAGGCGACCGGGACGCCCCAGGTGTCTGTCGAGCTGTGGAAGTGGCGCATCGCCGGGGACGACGGCCACCGGGCGGCTCCGGCGGCGGGCGCCCCCGACTCCATGGCGCACGTGCTGCGCGGCCGCCTCCGCGTCCGGTCGGCTTCCTGCGGGTGGTGACGGTTCCCAGAAACGGCGGCCGACGTGCGGTGCCGCGGGAGCGGTCCGCTGCCCGACCGGCGGGCCCGGCCACCACCGCGGCGGCGGTGGCCGGGCCCGTCCGTGGGCTCACAGGCCCTCGCCGAGGAAGGCGACGACCTCACGGGGGTAACCGGCGGCGGTCAGGGGGGCGACCACGTCCCGGTACAGGTCGGGCAGGTAGCCGAACAGCACGTCGGCCGGGCCCGCGATCTCCACCCGGCCCACCGCGGCGGGCAGCAGCAGCGTACGGGCCCGGCCCAGCTCTGCGCACCAGTCGCCGCAGCGCACCCGCACGGGCGCCCCGACGTTGGTGAGGACCTGCGCGGTGGCGAACGCGTGGCGCAGGGGCTCGGCGGTGCCCGCGTGCCAGCGTTCGAGCGCGAAGTGCGGCCCGGCGCAGCAGAACACCCGCTCCACGCCGTCGCCGACCCCGATCCTCAGCCCCGGGTGGAAGTCGGGCCTGTGCTCCGGCCGCACCTGGGCCATCAGCGCCTCCACGTTCGCGCGCCACCGCTCGTCCGGGACCGGTGAGCCGTCCTCCATGTCCCAGCGCATCGCGTGCTGCTGGACGTCGGAGGTCTGCTCGATCTCGTAGACCAGGGTCCGGGGGCCGAAGCTGTGCACCGTGCCGCCCGGGACGTAGACCGTCTCGCCGGGCCGCACCGGCAGACGGCGCAGCACCGCGTCGAAGTCCTGGTCGAGCAGCGCCCGGTGGAGCTCCTCCCCGGACACCCCGCGCCTGACCCCGCACAGCGCGGTGGCGCCGGGAGGCGCGTCGAGGACGTGCCAGGCCTCGGTCTTGCCGTTGGGCTGCCCCTCCAGCCGCCGGGCGGTGGCGTCGTCGGCGTGCAGGTGCACCGGCAGCGTCCCGGAGGCGTCGATGAACTTGGTCAGCACCGGGAAGACATCCCCCGACCAGCCCTCACCCACCAACTCCCCGGGCCAGCGCGCGACGAGCTCGCGCAGGGACCGGCCGGCGAGGGGCCCGTCGAGTACCGTGCTGCCGTTCCCGTCGACGTCGCTGACCTCCCAGGTCTCCGCGACCGCCCAGTCGGGCAGCCCCTCCCGGCCCAGGTGGCGGGCGATCGCGTGGCCGCCGAACACCAGCTGCCGGGCCGGAGCGCTCACCCTCAGCGGATACCAGTCCACGGCCGTCCCCGTCACAGGACCGGCTTGCCGCCGGTGACCGCGATGCGTGCGCCGGAGACGTAGCTGGACTCGTCCGACGCCAGCATCACGTACACCGGAGCCAGCTCGGACGGCTGCCCGGCTCGGCCCAGCGGTACCTGGGAGCCGAAGCCCTCCACCTGCTCGGGCGGCATGGTCGAGGGGATCAGCGGGGTCCAGATCGGTCCCGGCGCCACGGAGTTGGCCCGGATGCCCTTGGGCGCCAGCATCTGGGCCAGCGTGGCGGCCATGTTGGCGATGCCCGCCTTGGTGGCGTTGTAGGGCAGCAGGGTGGGCGGCGGGGCGTCGGAGTTCACCGACGTGCTCGCGATGATCGAGGAGCCGGGCCGCATGTGCGGCACGGCGGCCTTGGCGAGGTGGAAGAACGCGCTGAGGTTGACGGCCAGGGTGTGGTCCCACTCCTCGTCGGGGATCTCCTCCAGCGTCTCGTGGGTCATCTGGAAGGCCGCGTTGCTGACCAGGACGTCCACCCGGCCGAACTCCTCCACCGCCTTATCCACGAGGGCGCGGCACCGGTCCGGGTCCGCCAGGTCCCCGGGGAACAGGACGGCCCTGCGGCCCGCCTCGCGCACCCAGCGCTCGGTCTCCCGCGCGTCGTCGTGCTCGTCGAGGTAGGCGATGAGCACGTCGGCGCCCTCGCGGGCGAAGGCGATGGCCACCGCCCGCCCGATTCCGCTGTCGGCGCCGGTGATGACGGCGGTCTTCCCGTCTAGCCGCCCCGACCCCCGGTAGGACTCCTCACCGTGGTCGGGCCTGGGGTCCATGGCGTCGGTGCGGCCGGGCGGGGTCTGCTGCTGTGACGGCTGGGGCACGAGGTCCTCCCGTAGACGAAGTGACCACAAGGCTACGTTCCGTTCGCTCCGGTGGCGGGGAGGGACGCGGCGCTCACGGTGAGGGCCGGGCCCCGCGCCGGGCGCCTTCCCGCGGCCCGCTTCGGCGGTGCGCCCACGGACGTGTTGACCGGTCAGCGCATGTCCCGGGACCGGTCTCCGGGAACCGGACTGTCGCCGCGGGCCCGGACGTCCTAGGGTGTGTGGTCCGTTCCGTGAACGCCGTGCGAGGAGGTGGCCGTGATGGGGATGTCGACCTAGCCGCCCGCCCGGAGGGTCCGGGAGGGGGCGGCGGGTTCCGGGAGGAACGAGATGTCCCGTACGGACAAGACCAAACCGCTGTGGGTGCGCCAGCGCGAACACGGAGCGGTGGCGCTGCACGACCACAGCCTCGGACCCTGCGACCTGCCGCAGGAGCCGACGCGTGCGGCGCCCGACACGCGGTGCCGGTGGGCGCACCCCGATTCGGTCCCGATGGGCCACGGATGCTGTTCCGGGTGCCAGAGGCGCGGACGCACCGCGGAGTGGCAGCAGTACGTCGAAGCCGGCAACCGCGGGCGCCGCCACGCTGACCGCCTCCTGACGCACCGCTGGGCGCGCGAGGCGAACAGCCGCTGAGGGGGCTCTTCCGCGTCCCTCCGCGCGGGTGCGCCCGTTGCGCGGAGGACGCGGGTCCGTCCCCATCCGGCGGGCCCCGGCGGCCGGGGGCCGCCACACGCTCCGGGTAAGGAGAACACTTCGGAGGGGGCTTCTCCGGCGTTCTATTCCAGTACGAGAGTACGTGCGTGGAGCTGACCCCCGACGAACTGACCTTCCTGGGCCCGGTCATCGAGCGCCCCCGACACGGCTACGACCTGGAACAGGCCATCGAGCGCCTCACCCGCATGCTGGGGGAGCGTGGGGATCCCCGAGATCGGTGTGGTCCGCTTCCGGCGGACCAAGGGCCTGCCCGTGGGCAAGCACGCCGACGCCGCCAACCGCATCACCGGCGCCAGGCCGTCACCGGGGCGGCCGGAAGTCCGGGGACCGGTTCGTGTGCCGGGCACCGGGGTGCGGGTACGCCGCGCACGCCGACACCAACGCCGCGCGCAACGTCGAGCGCGCGGTCAAGCAGCAAGGGCCCGGGGCATCGCGGGTGCCAGGACGTGGGGCCCTCGCCGTCGAGTGGGCTGTGAAGCGCAGACCACCAGCGGCGGACACGTTCGTTGGCTGGGTCCTTTCGCCTTCGTGCGGAAGGGGATGCCAACTCAGCGACTTGCGCAGGGTCGCGCCGGACGGGCTGCGCACCATCCTGAGACAGCCGGTGTCCCCGGCCGCCGATAGTGTCCCGCCATGAGTTACGCCCTGACGACCTACGTGGTCGACCTCGACGTCCTGCACGGTTCCGTCGGGTCGGGGGACGACAAGCTGCGCCGCATGATCGGCGGCCGGTTCAAGCATCACCTGGCCCGCTTCGACGCCCAGTTCGACCACGTCGTCGGCGCGGGAGGCCCCGGCGTCCGCGACGCGATCCGCGCGGTCGTCGAGGGAGGGCCCTTCGACGACCGCCACGGCACCGTGTACGGCTACGCGTACAAGTGGATCTGCGAGTTCCACGGCCGCGCCCTGTTCAACAACGACTTCTCCCCGATGAGGTCCGGGTGGCTGGAGACGGTCGACGCGGGTCTGAACGCGCTGGGCGTGACCGCGGTCGGCGTCGAGGAGTTCAGCTTCGGCGGCGCCCCCTCGCCGATCCCGGCGCCGGACCACCTGCCGGGCTACGGCGAGTGGAGCCTCACCGAGTGCCGAAAGGCCCTCGAACAGTGGGAGGCCGCCACCGACGAGGACAGGGCGGCGCTCGACCCCTCCGTCCTGAGCGCCGCCGAGTCCTGCATGGACTGGTGCAGGACCGCCGCCGCGGCGGGCCGGGGCGTGGCCGGTTTCTTCCACTGACCGGCGGCCGGACCCCGCCGGACCTCCGTCTGAGGGGGTCTGGGAGGGCCTGCCGCTTTCCGGCGGGTCCTGTCTAGCCCGGTGTTACGGACAAGAAGACCGCGCACGAGTTCCTGGTCACCGGACGAGCGCGTGTGACACCCGAGCAGGCGGGGATTCCGGCCTACGGGGACGACCGCCGGGTGCCCGGGCTGCGCCGCGAGGAGGTCGCGATGCTCACCGGGGCGAGCATCGACCAGTACGCCCGCCTGGAGCGCGGCGACATCGGCGCCGCCTCCGACAGCGTGCTGGAGGCGGTCTCCCGGGCCCCGGCGCCGGACGAGTTCGAGCGCGCCCAACTGTCCCCCTCGTGTTCGTGTGCCGTGCGGTGGGCCCGGCCGCACCCCTCGGGCTCCGACGTTCCCCGGATACCCGCCGTCCGACCGCGGTAGGCGTCCGGACCCGGCTCCTGGCAGGGCCCGTCACATCCCCCGGCGACTGTTCGCCACCCACGGGGGAGCCGGTGCCCGAACGCGCTCCGGGCCGGATCGGGGTTCCCTGTTGCTCCAACATAACAACGAGCGTTAGTTTGTTGGTATGTCCTCCGACTCCTGTGAACTCCTCTGCCTCGACCTGCCCCAGGCCGAGGCGGTCCGCGCCCGCGTGCCCGCCGACGGGGACGTCCGGTCCGCCGCCGACCGGGCCCGGGCCCTGGCCGACCCCACCCGGCTGCGCGTCGCCCGCGCGCTGGCGGTCGGCGACGAACTGTGCGTGTGCGACCTGGCCTGGGTCTGCTCCGCCTCGCAGAACCTCGTCTCCCACCACGTGCGCCAGCTGCGCACCGCCGGTCTGGCCTCCTCCCGGCGCGAGGGCAAGCTCGTCATGTACCGCCTCACCGACGCCGGACGCGCGCTGTTGGCGCTGCTGCTGCCCGACCCCGAACCCGCCGTGAGAGAGGGCTGACCCGTGTCCGACCCGTGCTGCGGCGACGACGGGGCGCCCGGGCCCCGCCGGGACCTCCCGACGCCGAACCCGACACCCGAGCCCGTGTTCGGGGCCCCCGCCTCGGTCACCTGTTCCTGCTGCTCGGGCGACGACGCCCCCGGGCGCCCCCGGGCGGTCACCGCCGTCGGTGCCTCCGACGACGGCCACGCCGGTGCCGGGGCGTGGGCCGACGACGGCTGCGGCGACCCCACCTGCGGCGCGGACGCCCCGGACCCGGATGAGACGCCGGGCGCCTGGTGGGACTCGGCCACCGTCCGGTGGGCGGGCCTGGCCGGCGCCCTGTGGCTGTCCGGGCTGATCGCGCAGTGGCTCACCCAGGTACCCGTCGTGCCGACCGCGCTGTTCGCGGGGGCGATCGCGGCGGGCGGGCGGACCTTCGTCCCCGGCACCCTGCGCGCCCTGGTCCGCGCGAAGCTGGGCGTGGGCACGCTGATGACCGTGGCCATGGCCGGAGCCGTCCTGCTCGGCGAAGTGGGCGAGGCCGCCATGCTCGCCTTCCTGTTCTCCCTGGCCGAGGCCCTGGAGGACCACGCCGTGGCCCGCACCCGCCACGGCCTGCGCGCCCTGCTCGACCTGGTCCCGCCCCGGGCCGCCGTGTTGCGCGACGGCCGCGAGGCCGCCGTGGACCCCGCCGAACTCGTCGTCGGGGACCTCCTCCTGGTCCGGCCCGGCGAGCGCATCGCCACCGACGGCGCAGTCCGTGCGGGCCGCTCCACCGTGGACACCTCCACCGTCACCGGTGAGTCCGTCCCCGTCGAGGCCGTCGAGGGGACCGAGGTGTTCGCCGGTACCGTGAACGGCGGCGGCGCCCTGGAGGTCGAGGTCGGCGCCCGGGTGGCCGACAACTCCCTGTCCCGCGTCGTGCGCGTCGTCGAACGCGAGCAGGCGCGCAAGGGCGCCGCCCAGCGCCTGGCCGCCCGGACCGCCCGCCCCCTGGTGCCCGGCGTCCTCGTCGCCGCGGCCCTGATCGCCGTCGCCGGTTCGCTCTTCGGAGACCCGGGAGTGTGGGTCGAGCGCGCCTTGGTGGTGCTCGTGGCCGCCTCCCCGTGCGCCTTCGCCATCGCCGTCCCGGTCACCGTGGTCGCCGCGATCGGCGCGGCGAGCCGGTCGGGTGTGCTGGTCAAGGGCGGGGCCGCCCTGGAGGCGTTCGCGACGGTGCGGGTGGTCGCCCTGGACAAGACCGGCACCCTGACCCGCAACGCGCCCGCCGTGGTGGCCGTCGCGCCCGCGCGCGGACGCACCCGCGAGGAGGTCCTGGCCCTGGCCGCCGCGCTGGAGGCGCGCAGCGAACACCCGCTGGCCGCCGCGATCCTGGCCGCCCACCCCGACCCCGTGCCCGCCCGGGACGTGGAGGCGGTGACCGGTAGCGGCCTGACCGGCACCTCGGCCGACGGCACGCCCCTGCGGCTCGGCCGCCCCGGCTACGTCGACCCCGGGGCGCTGGCGCCCGAGGTGGCCCGACTCCAGGAGCGGGGCGCCACCACCGTGCTGGTCGAGGCGGACGGCCGCCTGGTCGGCGCCGTCGCGATCCGCGACGAACCGCGCGACGAGGCCGCCGAGGCGGTCGCCGCCCTGCACCGCATGGGCGTGCGCACCGTTATGCTCACCGGCGACAACGAGCGCGCCGCCCGCGCCCTGGCGGCGCGGGTCGGCGTCGACGAGGTCCACGCCGACCTGCGTCCGGAGGACAAGTCCGCCCTGGTCGGCGCCCTGCGCCGCCACGGGCCGGTGGCGATGGTCGGCGACGGCGTCAACGACGCCCCCGCCCTGGCCACCGCCGACACCGGTGTGGCCATGGGCGCCATGGGCACCGACGTCGCCATCGAGACCGCCGACGTCGCCCTCATGGGCGAGGACCTGCGGGCGCTGCCCCGAGCCCTGGCCCACGCCCGTCGGGCCCGGCGGATCATGCTCCAGAGCCTCCTGCTGTCGGGGGCGATCCTGCTGCTCCTCGTCCCGTTGTCGGCGTTCGGGGTGCTGGGCCTGGCCGCGGTCATCCTCACCCACGAGCTGGCCGAGGTCCTGGTCATCGCCAACGGTGTGCGCGCAGGGCGCCGTGTTCCGGCCGCCGCGCCCCCTCCCGCTTCCCCCGGCCCGGAAGCCGCGCGGACGCCGGAGCGCGGGTGAGAGCCGCCGCGTTCCGGCTCCACCCGGCCCGAGCCCTCTGATGCATGCATCAATGCATGCATCATCTATCCTGGGGTCATGTCCGCCCTGCCCGCGCTCCCCTGGGAGCGCCCCGACGACCGGTCGCCGCTGAGCCACCGCCTGGCCGCCGACACCGCGCGCGCCGTCATCGAACGCCGGCATCCCGCCGGAACCCTGCTCACCGAGACCGACCTGGCCGCCGCCCACGGAGCCAGCCGCACCCCCGCCCGGGAGGCCATGCTCCGCCTCCACTCCTGGGGACTGGTGCGCCTGCTGCCCAAGAAGGGCGCGATCGTCTCCGAGGCCACCCCGCGCGAGCGCCGTGACCTGCTCGCGCTGCGCGCGATGCTGGAGGTCGAGGCCGTGCGCACCCTGGCCGCGGACCCGGGTCGGGGGAGCGGACCTGCGACCGGCCGGGAGGACGGACCGGCCACCGGACTGGCGGCCGACCTGGAGGCGATCCTGGCCCGCCAGCGCGCCGCGCTGGAGTCCCGCGACGTCCTGGACTTCGCCGGGGCCGACTACGCCTTCCACGCACGCGTCATCCAGAGCGGGGGCAACCACGTCGTGGCCGAGCTGCTCGACACCCTCGGGCCGCGCTGGGCCCGGCTGACCTACCTCGCCGTCACCGAGAACCCGCCCCGGCTGGAGACCTTCCTGCGCGAGCACGAGGGGCTGACCGCGCGCGCCCTGGCCGGGGACGCGGAGGGGTTCTCCGCGCTGGTGCGCTCACACATCGAGTACGGCCACTTCACCGACGGGGACCGCCCGTGAGCACCCGTACGCGTACGGGTGCGCCCTGGCTCAGGACCGCCCCGGCGGTGTTCCTCATGGCCTGGGGCGGCAACCACTTCACCCCGCTGCTGCACCTGTACGAGCATCTGGGCGGCTACGCCGTGTGGCAGGCCAACCTGCTGCTGGGCATGTACGTCGCCGGTCTCGTCCCCGGCCTGCTGCTGGCCTCGGCCCTGTCGGACCGGCACGGCCGCAGGCCGGTGCTCCTGGCCGGGATGGTCCTGGCCCTGCTCGGCAGCGCCCTGCTGGCCGCCGGGCTGCCCTTCTTCGGACTGCTGTGCGCGGGCCGGGCCCTGGCCGGAGCCGGGGTGGGGGTGGCCATGTCCGTGGGCACGAGCTGGATGAAGGAGCTGTCCGCGCCGCCCTTCGACCACCGGGCGGGGGCCACGGCGGGGGCGCGCCGACCCTCCCTGACCCTCACCCTGGGCTTCGGCGTCGGTGCCGCGGTGACCGGCCTGCTCGCCCAGTGGGGACCGGCCCCGGCGCTGACCCCCTACCTCGTGCACGCGGCACTCGGCACCGCGGCCCTGGTCGTGGCGGCCACGGCACCGGAGTCGCTGCCCCGGGAACGGCGCGCCGCCCAGGCGTGGTGGCGGGACCTGCGCGTCCCGTCCGCCGGGCACCGCCGGTTCACCCGCCTGGTGCTCCCGGCCGCCCCCTGGGTGTTCGCCGCCTCCGGCGTGGCCTACGCGATCATGCCCGCGATCTCCCAGGACCGGCTGGGGGACTGGACCACGCTGTACGCCACCGCCCTGACGGTGCTCACCCTGGGCGCTGGCGCGGCGGTGCAGAACCTCGTGCCCTGGATCGACCGGCGCACCGGCGGGCGCGCCCTGGTGGTGGGCCTGTCCCTGATGTCGGCGGGGATGGTCCTGGCCGTGGTCGCGGCCCTGCTGGCCCACCCCGTCCCGGCGCTGCTGGTGGCCGTGGTCCTGGGCGCGGCCTACGGCGTCTGCGTCGTGGCGGGGCTGCTGCACGTCCAGGCCGTGGCCGCGCCACGGGACCTGGCCGGTCTGACCGGGGTCTACTACTCCCTGGCCTACACCGGTTTCCTGCTGCCCACCCTCCTGGCCGTGCTGCTGCCCGTCGCGCCCTACACGGTGTCGCTGGCCGCGGTGGCCGCGGTGTGCCTGGCCTGCCTGGTGGCGGTCGCCTCCGGGGTGCGCGCCGTGGGCCGCGACGCCGCCTCCGCCGGCTCGCCGGTCCGGGAACCGGCGGGCCGGTCCTAGGCGCGGGCCGCCGCAACCGCCGTTCCAGGTCGGGCGGAGCGCCGGGGCCGGTGCGCCCCACGGCGCGGACGTGACCGGCGCCGGTCGGCGGGAGGGCCGAGGGCTGGCCGCTTGGGGCCCGTCCGGAAGCGGGCAGCCGATCCGCTGGCCGTCCGCGCGGCGGCGAAGGGCACCGCGCGACGGGCGACTTTCGTAGGCGGTCGGCTCCCGCGATCGACGTTTCGTCGGGGGAGGGGTTGGTCCTCGCGGCCGATGCCCCGGCGTGGGCGGCCCCTTAGGTTCGTGTGTGACGCCACGCAGTGGAGTGGTCACACGCACGACCGAAGGGACGGGACGGACATGACCGACAGCAGCGGGGACCGGAACGGGCGGAGCCGGAGGCGGACGGTGGCGGTCGCGGGGGCGGTGGGGGCCGCGTCGCTGCTCGGCCCGCTGACGCTGGCCGCTCCCGCTTCCGCCATCATCGGCGGGGTCGACGCCACCGAGGAGTACCCCTTCGCGACCGCGCTGTTCGACGACGGGGGCCACCACTACTGCGGGGGTTCGCTGATCGACGAGCAGTGGGTGCTCACCGCCGCCCACTGCTCCGACTTCGACCTGCTCGGGGGGTCGGAGAGCATCTCCGTGCGGGTGGGCAGCAACCACCTGGGGGAGGGCGGCAGCGAACGCGAGGTCGTCGAGGTGGTCCAGCACCCGGACTACGAGGCGGAGGACGTCAGCGACGATCCCGACTACCCCAATTCGTTCCTCCTGGTGCGCAAGGACATCTCACTGCTCAGACTGGACTCCCCGGTGGAGCAGACCCCCGTCCGCCTCGCCGAGGACCCGCCGGAACCGGGTGCGGCGGTGCGCGCCCTGGGCTGGGGCGTGGCCGACGACCTCGGCCAGGTGCCCAAACCGGAGTTCCTGCAGCAGCTCGACACCGGGATCGTGCCCGACGACCGCTGCGCGGAGATCGACGGCGAGCTGTGCTCCGAACACCCCACCGAGGAAGCGCAGGTCTGCTCTGCCGACTCCGGCAGCCCCATGGTCCGCGGCGAGGAGGGCGACTGGGAGCTGGTCGGCCTCACCAGCCGCGACGGCGACTACGACGAGAACGTGTCCTGCGTGGGCCCGTGGGTCTTCACCGAAACGGCGAACTACGCCGGCTGGATCGCGGACACGGTCGGGAGGTAGCCCGCCCTCCGGGTTCCGGCCGCGCCCCGTTCCCGCCCGCGCGGCGGGAGCGGGGCGTTCGCGTGCGCGGCGCGCTCCCGCGAACGGAGGCGGACCGGCGCGCACGGGACCGACCGGCGGGCCGCACCCCGCGCCCCGGGTCCGTGCCGACCGGCTGCCGAGTTCTGCCCCGAAATCACGGTGTCGCCCGGCCTTCCTCGGTACGGTCGAACCTCAAGCCGAGCGCATCCCGGAGGTCACGTGCAGCCCTTGTCCCTCGCCCAGATCGCCGCCGCCACCGGAGGCCGGGTCACCGACGCCGATCCCGAGACCCGGGTGACCGGGGTCGCCTTCGACTCCCGCGAGGCGATCCCCGGGGACCTGTTCGTCGCACTGCCCGGACAGGGCCGCGACGGACACGACTTCGCCCCGTCCGCCGTCGAGGACGGGGCGGTCGCGGTGCTCGCCGCCCGCCCGCTCGGCCTGCCCGCCGTGGTGGTCGAGGACCCCCTCGCCGCGCTGGGCGCCTGGGCCCGCGCCCACGTCGAGGCGCTGGCGGAACTGGACGTGATCGCGGTGACCGGCTCCTCGGGCAAGACCTCCACCAAGGACCTCGTCGCCCAGGTCCTCGACCGCGCCGGAGCCACCGTCTTCACGCAGGGTTCGTTCAACAACGAGATCGGCCTCCCGCTCACCGCCCTGGAGGCCACCGCCGACACCCGCCACCTGGTGGTGGAGATGGGCGCCCGCGGCCAGGGGCACATCGCCTACCTCACCGGCATCACCCCGCCCCGGATCGGGGCCGTGCTCAACGTCGGCACCGCGCACGCCGGGGAGTTCGGCGGCCCGGACATGACCGCGAGGGCCAAGGGCGAACTGGTCGAGGCGCTGCCCTCCGCGGCCGAGGGCGGCGTGGCCGTGCTCAACGCCGACGACGCGCGGGTGGCCGCGATGTCCGCGCGCACCAAGGCCGAGGTGGTCACCTTCGGGGTGGAGCGCGTCGCCGACGTGTACGCCACCGACGTCTCCCTCGACGGGCAGGGCAGGGCCTCGTTCACCCTGCACACCCCGGTCGGGCAGGCCCCGGTCCGCCTTCGGGTGGTGGGGGAGCACCAGGTGCCCAACGCGCTCGCCGCCGCCGCGGTGGCCGGGGCGGCGGGGATGGACGTCGACCAGATCGGCAGGGCGCTCACCGCGGCGGTGCCGGTGTCGGAGGGGCGGATGCGCGTCACCGAACGCTCCGACGGGGTGACGGTGGTCAACGACGCCTACAACGCCAACACCGACTCCACGAGCGCGGCGCTGCGCGCGCTGGCCCACCTGGGCAGGGGGAGCGGCGGACGCACGATCGCCCTGCTCGGGGAGATGCGCGAACTCGGTGACAGCTCGGAGCGGGAGCACCGCAGGGTGGGCGCGCTCGCCGCGTCGCTGGGCATCGACGTGCTGGTCGCGGTGGGCCGGGCGGAGGCGCACGCGCTCGCGGGCGAGTACGGGCCCGGCGGTCAGGTGGTCGCGGACAGGGCCGAGGCCGGGGAGTGGCTGGAGCGGTACGACCTCCGGGCGGGGGACGTGGTGCTCGTCAAGGGCGCCAACTCCCTGAAGCTGGGGGAGCTCGCGGACGCGCTCGCGGACCGGTAGCCGACCGGGGCGGGGCGGCCACGGGCGCCCCGCCCGGCGGGTCACCCGTGGCCGCCGTCGCCGACCCGTCGGCGGATGCGCCACAATCACCCGATGACCGACGACCGCTTCATGCCGATCCACGACCCGGAACTCCAGGCCAGGGGTGAACGCGTCCTTGGCGCGGAGTTCCGGGCGATGAGCGAGCGGGTGCTGCGGGCCACGGAGCTGACCTCCCGCCTCAACGTCCTGCCGTTCGACGACGGGGAGGGGAGGGCGGCGCTGTTCGAGCAGATCCTGGGCCGCCCCCTCCCGGCGCGGGTGACGATCTATCCGCCCTTCTACACCGACCACGGCCTGCGCCTGGAGTTGGCCGAGCGCGTCTTCGTCAACCAGGGCTGCACGTTCCTCGACTACGCGGGCATCCGCCTGGGCGAGGGCGTGATGGTCGGCCCGAAGGCCACGTTCATCACGGTGGGCCACCCGGTGGACCCCGGCGAGCGGCGCCGGTTCCTCAGCGGCGCGCCCATCGACGTGGCGGAGAACGTGTGGATCGGCGCCGGTGCGACGATCCTGCCCGGCGTCAGCATCGGCCGAGACGCCGTCGTGGCGGCCGGGACGGTCGTGGCCGACGACGTTCCGGCCGCGAGCCTGGTTGCCGGACCCAAGGGCACGGTGCGCCGACGCTGGTAGCGCTGAACCCCTCAGCCCGGACGCACGTTGCCCAGGAACCGCTCCACGGCGATCTCGATGACCACCCGGCCCGGGTTCTCCCGCGGGGTCTTGTAGCGCTCGCCGTAGCGGCGCACCGCCTCCGCCACCCGCTCGGGGTCGTCGGAGACCGTCGCGGAGCCCTCCACCGTGCACCACGCGCGCCCCTCCACCTGCGACACCGACACCCTGGCGCCGGGGTGGGCCGCCAGGTTGCGCGCCTTGTAGCTGCTGCCCGAGGAGATCACCCGAACCAGGCGCGCCTCGGCGTCGTAGGTCGCCCCCACCGGTACCTGGTGGATGGACCCGTCCGGGCGCGGCGACGCCAGCATGCACAGCCGCCGCTGCGCCCAGAACCGCGTGAACTCGTCCTCGTCCATCCTGTCCCCCCTGGTCCGACCGCCCCCAGCATCCCACCGCCCCGCCCCGGCCCTCCAGCGGGGCCGGACCACCGGCGCGCCCGCGGCATCGGTGCCGGTTCCCGCTGGCCCGAGCCCGCGGGGAGGGGGACACCGCGGCCGTCCCCGCCGAAGATCCGGACTGGCATCCGCCCGCCCCTCGCCCTCCGGCCACGTGGACGGGGACCCCGAACGGGCGGCCCACCAGTTCCTCGCCCGGCTCCAGACCACCGACCGGCGCTGGCTGGTCGTGCTCGACAACCTCGACGTCCCCCGGCACGCGAGCGGTCTGTGGCCGCCCAGCGCCACCCCCGCCGCCGACGACGCCCCGGGACCCCAGGGCCGCCTCGTGGTCACCACCCGTCGCACCGACACCGCGCTGGCCGGTCGGGGCCGCACCTTCGTCGGCGTCGGCGCCCACGCGCCGCCGGAGTCCCCCGCTACCTGGCCACCGCGCTCCCGGGCGCCCCCGCGCAGCCAGCGCGCGGTGGCCCAGCTCAGCGGGCAGGACGGGTCGAACCAGGAGGTCGGCAGTCCGGGACCGGCGGGGTCGTGGCGGGGCCTCCTCGTAGCGGCTTCACGGCCGCCCGAGCGTACTCTCCCTGGGCACCAGCGCGAACCCCGGACGCACGCGCCGCGACTCGGCCGCGCCCTGCGCGCCGCCCTCCAGCCGGGCCAGCAGCGCGTCCACCGCGGCCCGCGCGATGGCCTGCTTGTGCGGCGCGATGGTGGTGAGGGTGGCCGTGCAGTAGCGGCCGTCCTCTATGTCGTCGAAGCCCACGACCGCGACGTCCCCGGGCACCCGCAGGCCGCGCTCGGTGAGCGTGCGCATGGCGCCGATCGCGATGAGGTCGTTGTAGCAGAAGACGGCGTCGGGAGCGGCCCCCGAGTCCAGGAGGCGGGCCATCGCCTGGGCGCCGTCCCGGCGGGTGTAGCCGTCGGTGGTGGCCACCAGCGCGTCGTCCGCCGCCGCACCCGCCGCGGTCACGGTCTCGCGCCATCCGCGCAGGCGCAGGTGGGCGGGCTGGCGCGAGCGGTCGTGGCGGGCGCCGATGAAGGCGATGCGGCGGCGGCCCAGGTCGAGCAGGTGCCGGGTGGCGGTGCGGGCGGCGGCCACGTTGTCGATGGCGACGTGGTCGTAGGGCGCGTCGTACTCGCGCTCGCCCAGCAGCACCAGGGGGGCGTCGTGCTCGCGCGCGAGCAGGTCCTCGTTCTCCAGTTCGATCGGGCTCAGGATCAGCCCGTCGATCAGCCGGGCGCGCAAACCCTGCGCGAACAGCACCTCCTGGTCCCTGCGGCCGTAGGTGTGGTCGAGCAGGACGATGCGGTCGAGCCCGGCGGCGTAGTTGATCACGGCGTCGGCGAGTTCGGCGAAGTAGGGGTTGCCCAGTTCGGGCAGGGCCAGCGCGATGATGCCGGTGCGGCCCTTGCGAAGGTGGCGCGCGGTCAGGTTGGGCCGGTAGCCGAGTTCGTCGATGACCTGCTGCACGCGCTGGCGGGTGGCGGGTGTGACGTGGCGGTAGCCGTTGACCACGTTGGACACCGTCTTGACCGAGACGCCCGCGCGCTCCGCGACGTCCTTCAGGCTGATGGCCACAGCGCCTCCTCCGCACATGGCGCACACGTGAACCCGTGCGTTTTCGGGCGATTTTTCTATCGTTATACAGCACAGGACGGCTCCCCGTGCAACGCTCCTGCCCAGCGGATCTCCCGTTCGTGCGCTCCAGAGCCTTTCTGGTCAGGGTTTTCCCAGATGACTTTCCGGGTCTGGACAGGCCGATGTGACTGTGCTCTCATCATGTGGAAACCGGTTTTCTCACGTTGTAAAGAACACGACGACGCCGCACACGGTCTCTTTCCCCGGGCCGCCACGTCCCGTGGCCGCGTGCGGATCGGATCTCCCCCCTCCGGAGGCCCCCATGAGACGCCGCTCCTCCGAACCCCCCGCCGGACCGACTCCCCGCACCCCCTCCGCCGACCGCCCCGCCGGGCACGGCCGCCCCCGCGCCGCCGCGCTCCTCCGGGCGGCCCTGGCCTCGCTCCTGCTCCTGCCCTTCACCGCCGTGAGCCCCGCGGCGGCCGACGACTGGGCGCCCGTCGAGCCGCCGATGACCACTCCCTGGACCGACGAGGTCTCCCCGGACAACGCCCTGCCCGAGTACCCGCGCCCGCAGATGGTGCGCGAGGACTGGCTCAACCTCAACGGACTGTGGGAGTGGGCCCCCGCCCGGGAGGGCGAGGCCCCGCCCTTCGGCCGGACGCTGGACCGCGGGATCCTCGTCCCCTACCCCGTGGAGTCCGCGCTCTCGGGCATCGCCGAGGACCACGACCGCATGTGGTACCGCCGCACCTTCACCGTCCCCGACTCCTGGGACGGGCGCCGGGTCGTCCTCAACTTCGACGCCGTCGACTGGCGGGCCCGCGTCTGGGTCAACGGCACCGAGGTCGGGGAGCACTCCGGCGGCTACGACCGCTTCTCCCTCGACGTCACCGACGCCCTGCGCGAGGGCGGCAACGAGGTCGTCGTAGGCGTGCACGACCCCACCGACGGCGGCGGCCAGCCCGTCGGCAAGCAGCGCGACGAGCCCGGCGGCATCTTCTACACCTCCTACACCGGCATCTGGCAGACCGTCTGGCTGGAACCGGTCGCGCCCGCGCACACCACCCGGGTCGACCTCACCCCGGACCTGCCCGGCGAGACACTCGAGGCCGTCGTGCACGCCGAACGCGCCCGGGGGGCCACCGCCAGGGTCACCGTCCTGGACGGCGACACCGTGGTCGGCACCGCCACCGGCGCGCCCGGGACCGAGATCGCCGTCCCCGTCCCCGACCCCAGGCTGTGGTCGCCCGACGACCCCTTCCTCTACGACGTGGAGGTCACCCTGGAACGCGGCGGGCGGGTGCACGACCGCGTGGAGAGCTACGCGGGCATGCGCTCCATCGGCACCGAGGAGGTCGACGGGGTGCTGCGCCCCGTGCTCAACGGCGAGTACGTCTTCCAGGTGGGCACCCTCGACCAGGGCTACTGGCCCGACGGCGTCTCCACCGCCCCCACCGACGAGGCGCTGAGGTTCGACATCCAGGCGCACCTGGACCTCGGCTACAACACCATCCGCAAGCACGTCAAGGTCGAACCCGACCGCTGGTACCACTGGGCCGACCGCATGGGCCTGATCGTCTGGCAGGACATGCCCTCCATGGCGCACGCCCCGGACCAGGCCGCGCAGGAGCAGTTCGAGACCGAACTGCGTGAGATGGTCGACCAGCACCGCAGCTTCTCCTCCATCACCCAGTGGATCCCCTTCAACGAGGGCTGGGGCCAGTACGACGGGGCCCGCATCGCCGACGAGGTCGCCGCCATGGACCCCTCGCGGCTGGTCACCGGCGCATCGGGCTGGTACGACACCGGCAACGGCGACGTCATCGACTCCCACGTCTACGTGGGGCCCGGCGATCCGACCCCGGCCACCGACGAGCGGATCTCGGTGCTCGGCGAGTTCGGCGGTCTGGGGCTGCGGGTCCAGGGCCACGAGTGGAGCCCCGGCGACGGCTTCGGCTACGCGATGGTCTCCGACGGCGAGGCGCTGACCCACCGCTACGTCGGCCTGATGGCGGGCGTGCAGCGGTTGGAGCGCACCAACGGGCTCTCGGCCTCCATCTACACCGAGATCACCGACGTCGAGAACGAGCTGAACGGCCTGTGGACCTACGACCGCCAGGAGCTGAAGGTCGACGCGGACCAGGTCAGGGCCGCGCACGAGGACCTGATCGCGGGCCGCCCGATCGGCGGCACGGTCGACCTGCCAGAGGACGACTACCGGTCGCTGCGGGTCACCACCCCCGGCCACACCGACCGCTACGTCCGCCACCAGGACGCGCTGGGCTTCACCGAGCCCGTCGACGGCTACAGCTCCGACCTGCTCAAACAGGACGCCACCTGGCGGATCGTCGCGGGTCTTGCCGACGAGTCCTGCTACTCGCTGGAGTCGCGCAACCATCCCGGCGAGTACCTGCGCCACCGCGAGTCCCGCGTGTACCGCGAGGCCCCCGACGGCTCGGAGCTGTTCCGCCGGGACGCCACCTGGTGCGCCGTTCCCGGGCTGTCCGGGACCGGGGTGTCGCTGCGCTCCTACAACTTCCCCGACCAGTACCTGCGCCACCACGACTCCGAGCTGTGGCTGGCCGGAATGGGCGGCCCCGAGCCCTACGAGACATCCCACCTGTTCTTCGAGGACGCCAGCTGGGCGGTGGAGGACCCCTGGGCGGCGCCGTGAGCGCGGCCCCGCCGCTGACCGGCGGCTGACAGAGCGCCCACACGGCGCCGCCGCGGCACGCACACCCGGCTCGCGCAGCGCTCACACCGGGCGCGCACGGCGCTTGCCGACCACTGACGGACCACCGACCACGACCGGGGGCCGGTGTCGGCGCCGCCCCGCGCACCGCCGACACCGGGCCACCCGGCGGGGCCGTGCTCCCACGGCCCCGCCGCCCCCTCCGTGCGCGACCCCGCGTGACCACACGACCGACACCGCTCGACGGCGACCCGCGCGGGCGCTCCTTCCCAGGTGGAGACTGCACATGACGGCACCACCCTTCGACCGGGCCGCGAACCCCCCGCGCGGACCGGTACTGGTCCTCAGCGCGCTCGCCTGAGCCGCGCTGACCCTGGCGGCCACCTCCTGCGCGCGCGGAGAAGACGAGGCGGCCGGGTCCGCGCAGTCCTCCGGCGACCCCTCCGCCCAGGCGCAGGTGCTCGACGACGCGGCCGGGAGCGCGGAGACCCGCACCGTCGGCCAGTACGGCGGCGAGGAGTTCGACCTCGCCGACACGACGGTGTGCTCCTCCCAGTCCGAGGCCGAGTCCAACCCGTTCCGCATCACCGAGACGGCCTCCATCGAGGCCGAGGCCGAGGAACGCGGCGTCGAACTGCTCACCGCCAACGCCCAGTCCGACTTCGCCCAGCAGATCAGCGACGTGCAGGGCCTGATCTCCCAGAGCGCGGAGCTGCTCGTCATCGCCCCGCTCAACTCCGACGGGTGGGAGCCGGTACTCGCCGAGGCCCAGCGCGAACAGATTCCCATCATCACCATCGACCGCCAGATCAACGGCGATCCCTGCCAGGACTACGCCACCTTCATCGGCTCGGACTTCGTCGAGCAGGGCCGCCGCGCCGCCGACCGGGGTTCGTCTCCGGCTCGCCCGCGGGCGTGCTGCTGCTCGCCGTCATCCAGAACACCGTCAACGCCGTGAGCGGCCTGTCCTCCGCCTACCAGCAGGTGGTCAGCGGGGCGTTCCCGGTCGTGGTGGTGCTGGCGCAGAACCACCTCAGCGGGAGGCACCAGCGGGAGTGACCCGGGTCGCGCCCGCGGTCCAGTACCGCGTCCGAGGCCGTCCAGCGGGCCGTCCAGCGGTGTGTCGAGTCCGCCCTCCCATCCTCACGGTGACGGCCGCACCCGTGCGGAACAGCTGGGAGGGAGCTTCGGATGGGGAACTCGGAATGGGCGCGCGCGCCGATCGGGATGGACGCGGGGCGGTGGACCACCTGGGACGGGTGCCGCCGCGTGCTGGCCGTGGCGTGCACGGTCGCCGACGCGCAGCGGCTGATGGACCCGGTGGCGACCGTGGCCTCCGACCCGCGCGTGCAGGTGGTCTTCACGGCCGCGCCCGACCAGGTGTTCGGGGCCGGGCTCGCCGCCTGGCTGGCGCGGGCCGGGGTCGTGGCGGTGCCCTGGCAGCAGGCTGTCAACACCCGCTTCGACCTGGCCCTGGCGGCCAGCGCCAGCCGCGTCCTGGACCGGGTCCACGCGCCCGTGGTGCTGTTCGCGCACGGCGTGGGCTTCAACAAGCTCACCCCCGCCCACCCGGGCGGACGGGGCGCGCTCGGCCGCACCACCTACGGCCTGGGACGCGAGGGCCTGGTCCGGGACGGCCGCCTGGTCGCGGAGCGGATCGCGCTCGCCCACGACGACGAGGCCCTGCGCCTGGCCTCCGCGTGCCCCGAGGCGGTCGGCGGCGCCCGTGTCGTGGGGGACGCCGCCGCGGACCGGATCCTGGCCTCCTTGGAGCGGCGCCCGTGGTGCCGGTCCCAGCTCGGGCTGGGCCCCGACGACGTGTGGGTGGTGGCGGCCTCCACCTGGGGGCGCTCGTCGCTGCTGGGGTCGCGGCGGCCCCTGCTCGAACGCCTGGTCGTGGACGCGGTCTCCGCGGCCTGCCGGGTCGGTCTGCTCGTGCACCCGAACGTGTGGGCCGCCCACGGCGACTGGCAGGTGCACCAGTGGCTGGGCCCGCTCATCGCCCAGGGGCTGGAGGTGGTGCCGGTCGACGCCGAATGGGCCAGCGCCCTGGCCGCCGCCGACGCGGTGGTGGGGGACCACGGCTCCACCACCGTCTACGCCACCCTGACCGGACGGCCGGTGCTGGTGGCCGACGACGGGCGGGCGGACGTGGACACGGCCTCGCCCATGGGGCAGGTCCTGCGCACCCTTCCGGCCGTGCGCGGGGAGGCCCCGCTCGTGGGCCGCGCCCTGGGCTCCGTGGGGGAGGCCGAGCGGGAGGCGCTGCGCGCCGTGGCCGCGCGGATCACCTCCCACCCCGGCCGCTTCGCCCAGCGCACGCGCACGGTGCTCTACGAGGTCCTGGGATTGGACGAACCCGACATCCTGCCCGCCGCGCGCCCGCTGCGCCCGCTGGGCTGGGACATGCGCGGGTGGGCGGCGTGACCCCGGAGGCCTCCCCGGCACGGGGCGGGCCGAGGGGCGCCGCCGAGTCCGGGGAGCACGCGTTCACCGCCGACCCGTCCCGGGGACGCCCTCCCTTGGGAACGGGGGCCTACGCTCCGGCCCGGGAGTACGTCCTCGTGGTGCCGGGCGCCCCCGACCCGCTCCGGGGGCGCCTCGCCGCCGGGCCGGACACCCCCCTCGTCGCGGACCCGTGCCGCCCGGCCGACCGGTCGGACATCGCCGACGTCCTCCTGTGCGGCTGCGGGCACGCGGCCCCCTCCCCGGAGGAGGCGGGGCGCGCGCTGCTGCGCGCCCACCCGGGCTGCCTCCTGGCCGCCGTGCACGGTCCCGACGGCCGGGGCGTCCTGACCACCCCGTGGGGGCTCGTCCTGGTCACGCCGCTCGCCCGCGCCGGACGGGCCGAGCGCGGCGAGCACCTGTGGGGGACGGCCGCGGCCGCGGCCCTGGTGTACGCGTGGCTGGTCGGCGGTCGCGACCTGACGGCGCTGCCCGGCACCGTGCTCAGATCCGCGCGGAACCCGCCCCTGCCCTCACGGCCCGGGACCGGCGCGGACGGCGGCCCGGCTCCGGAACGCGCCCCGGTCCCGGGACGGCCGCCCGTCCACGAGGTGTACGTGCGCGCCGAACCCCGGTGACGGGGTCATCCCAACGCCTCCAGGCGTCCCTCCACACGCAGTCTGGCCGGGTCCGTGGGCGGCAGCAGCCCCACCGCCCCCTCGTAGGCCTCGCGGGCCCGGCCGGGCTCCCCTCGGCGTTCGGCGAGTTCCCCGATCGCCTCCAGTGCCTTGACCTGGCCGGAGGCCGAGCCGCGCTCGCGCATCACCTCCAGCGCCCGCTCCAGTTCCTCCGAGGCTGGGGCGAACTCCTCCATGGCCGCGAGGACGGTGCCCAGGACGATCCGGGTCCGGGCCTGGTTGTAGGCGTCCCCGTCCAGGAGGGGGAGGGCGCGCTCCAGGGCCAGGCGGGCCGGGTCGAACTCCCCGAGGGCGTGGCGGGCCCGGCCGAGCATGAACAGGCTGATGGCCAGGTTGTGTGCGACCCCGGTCCGCTCGTCCGTCGTCACCGCCCGGGCGAGGTGGTCGGCGGCCTGTCCGGGGAGGTTGTTCTGGAAGGCCACGGTGCCCCGGCGCTGCTGGGTCTGGGCCAGGCGTTCCAGGTCCCGGTGGCGCCGCCAGACCCGTTCGGCGGCGTCCAGGTCGGCCATCGCCTCCTCGACACGGGAGAGGTGGCTGTGCACGAGCGCGCGGTTGTTCAGCAGCCGCGCGACCGTCGTCTCCTCCAGTCCGGCCGAGGGCTCCCCGAGCACGGGCGCGGCGGCGCGCAGCCAC
This sequence comes from Nocardiopsis akebiae, assembly GCF_018316795.1. Lineage (NCBI taxonomy): Bacteria > Bacillati > Actinomycetota > Actinomycetes > Streptosporangiales > Nocardiopsidaceae > Nocardiopsis > Nocardiopsis akebiae. Next base: position 3,998,403 of record NZ_CP074132.1, on the reverse strand, counting down.
AACCGCGCCTGGCCGTGGTGCAGGAACAGCGACCACAGGCCGTCCAGCAGGCGCGGCACGTGCTCGTGCGCTCCCAGCTCCGGCGCCAGTTCGGCCAGGGCGGCGAGGTTGTCGCGCTCCCGGTCGAGCCAGGCCGTGGCCTGCGCTGCGTCGGTGAAGGGGGAGCCCGGCACCGCCCGGTTGCCCGCGTAGGGCCGCAGCACGGCGTCGGCCGACACCGCCAGGTCGGCGTACCCGGACACCAGCCGCGTCAGCGACCGGCGGCGGGCGCCGGACTCCTCCTCGGCCTCCGCCTTCTCCGCGGCGTGCAGGCGCAGCAGGTCGTGGAAGGCGAAGCGCTCGGCGCTGTGCTCGGTCAGCAGGTGGTGGCGGGTCAGGGCGGCCAGCCCCGCCTCGCACTCGGCCACCGGGCGGCCGGTGAGGCGGGCGGCCAGCTCACCGGTGACGTCGGGGCCCGGGTGCCAGGCCAGACGCCGGTAGAGCAGGGCGGGAAAGTCCGACAGGGAGGCGTAGGACAGATCGAAGGCGTTGCGCACGGACACGTCCATACCCATTTCCCTGCTCGCGGTGTCCAGGTGGTCGAGCCGACGGGGAGCGGAGCGCAGGCGCCGCTCGGTGTCCCGCCAGGTCCGGCTGCGGCTGCCGTGGTCGACGGCGACCGTGCACACGGCCACCGGCAGCGCCGAACACAGGGAGACGACGCCGTGCATGGCCTCCCGGTCGGCCTCTCCGGCGGGGGAGCGGCCGCTGAGCTCCGAGAGCAGGGCCACGCCCTCGGCCCCCGTCATCGGCGGCAGGTCGACGAACTGTCCGCCGTCCAGGCGCAGCCCGGCCAGCCGCAGGCGCGTGGTGACCACGACCGTGCCGCGGTCTCCTCCGGGCAGCAGGGTGCGGACCTGGGCCGCGGACAGGGCGTCGTCCAACAACAGCGCGACGGGCGCGTGCGCGGTGGCCGACCTCCACCAGGCCGCGCGTGTGGCGAGGTCCGCAGGTGCCGTCCCGATCTGCACGCCCACGGCGCGGAGCAGCACGTCCAGCACGTCGTGGGGATCGGCGGGCGGTCCGGGCGAGAAGCCGTGCAGGTCCACGAACAGCTGCCCGCCGCCGCCCAGTTCCGGGTGCGCGCGCAGGAACTCCGCCGCCAGGGCGGACTTGCCCACCCCCGCCGAACCCGTGATCACCACCAGGGCGTGGCGGCCACGGGCGTGGGCGCGCGACACGGCCGCCTCCAGCGCCCGCATCGGGCGGGGCCGGTCCACGAAGACGGCGGGCGCGGCGGGGAGTTGGCGGGGGACGCGGTCGGCCTCGGGTGCCAGGTGCAGGTTCACGTCCCCGTGGATCGAGCCGACCTGGACGGCGGTTCCGCTGATGTCGCCGCGCACGGTGTTGGTCCGGGTGCTCGGGTCGGGGGTCGGGGAGGTGTGACCGGGGGAGTCCACGTGGTCTCCTAAAACACCTGTGACAAATGGTGTGTAAGGGGCTCAGGGTGCAGGCCGAGTTCAGGTAATTATTTTTTGGCGCTGATTTATTTTCCCTGACAAGTGGCTCCTCGAAACCGTCGTGTGCTCGGGGTCCGATTGTAGCCGTGCATTTGCACGTGCGCATGCTCGGTGCCTCGAAGGATGCGGGTGTGTGGTCAGTCGAAACGCGGTCCAGAAAAAGGAAAAGGGCCCAACGCCAACAGCGTCAGGCCCTACCGCTCAAGCTGGCCCAAAGGTCAGCCAAGCACCACCATTGGGGCAAGCGGGGCCTCCCAAATGTAAGCCCAGGTGTGCGGAGCCACGGCAAGGAGGGAACCCAGGAGGAGTACGCTTATTACCTTCATCGCCATCTTTCGCGTCGGGCCCCTGCGTCGCGCTCGAAGCAGTGTCAGGGGTCGGTCGTGGCGCGATGAAAAGAGGGACGCCCCAGGTGCTACTGGGGCGTCCCGTCTTTTACCGCAAAGAGCACATGTCACTCACATGACTCCAGGCTGGTGTCAGCCTGGCTAAGTGTACCGATTGCACCCTGGGATTTGGGCCAGGTAGAAGCCTGTTTTTATCGCTTCGGTAAGGTGTCAAGCAGTGACCGCACGACCTGTGCCTCGGGTGAACCGAGTTCGGTGAAGATCGCCTCGGACCGGATCAGGCTCGTGCGTCCTTCGCGCACTTCGCCGTGCGAGCTCAGGTGCTGGCCCAGGGCACGTAGAGCCTCCGCTCGTTCCTTGCGCAGACCGTGTTGCTCGGCCGTTGCGGCCGCCTTCCGCAGGTACGTGCCCACGAGACCGCTGTCTCCGTCCGTTGCTTCGATGCGGGCCAGCCCCAACATGCTGTCAACGGCCGCCAGGGGATTGAGGAACTCGCCCATGGCCAGGCCGCGGCGGAAGTAGGACCGGGCCTCAGCCAGCTGTCCCGTGGCGGTTTGGGCGGTCCCCAGGGTCGTCAGGACCGTGCCCGTCGTCCACGGGTCGCGGAAGGTCTCGAGGATTTCCAGGGCTTTCCGGAGGCACGGCACGGCTTGCTCCGGTCGCCCTCTCTGGAGGGACAGCTCGCCCATGTTCGTCAGTGCGAACGCCTCCTTGCGCCTGTCGCGGCGTTGGCGGGCCGTGGTCAGGACCATCTCGCACAGCGCCCAGGCCTGACGGTGGTACCCCAGTTGCTGGAAGGCACCCGCCAGGTTGATCCGCACCTCCATGAGCAACTGCGGGTCCCGCGAGCGTTCCAGTACCGCGGCGGCGTCGCTGAGGTCGGCGATCGCCTCGTGGGAAGCGCTTATCGAAAGGTGGCACAGTCCGCGCACACGCAGGCAGAACACTATGCCGGGGCGGTGTCCGCGCTCCTCGAACGTCTCCAGTGCCCGTTCGACCAGGGCCCGACCTCCGGCGTAGTCGTTGCCTACAAAGGAGATCATCGCCCGCTGGGCCACGGCCCACGCCTGTCCCAGGACGTCCCCCGCCTCAGACCACCGCTCATGGGCCGAACGGCTGTGCTCCCCGGCGCGTTCCAGCTCTCCCACGCGCAGAAGGGCGCGGGCCAGGTCGAAGTGGGCCCTGGCCCGCTCGCGGTCCTCCCCCCGCTCGCTCGCCCACTCCACCATGGCGGTGTGCAGGGTGACCGCCTCGGACCAGGGACCGTGCGCGTCCATGTGGTCGCACAGCACCCGCGCCAGCCGCAGGGCGGTGCGGCCCGCGCCGTGCCGGTCCGCCTCCGACAGCATGGTGAGCACGGTCGCCAGTTCGCGCCGGAACCAAGCCATGGCCCTCTCCTCCGGCCATCGCTCCCCGATGGGAAGCGGCTCGTGGTCGTCGCGTCCCGGCCGGTGCGGGTGCAGGGCGTGGTCGGCCCGGCTCGTCAGCGACAGGTAGGCAGCGTGCATCCTCTGCCTGGCCGCTTGGGCCCGTTCCGGGGACAGACCGTCGCGCGCGCGGTGGCGTGCGTGGACCTGGAGCAGCGCGTGCATCTCGAAGCGGTCGGGTTCGGGCTCGTCCAGCAGGTGGGCGCTGACCAGGTCCACGAGGGCCTGCCGTGAAGCGTGCTCGTCGGGGCCGACCAGCGCCGCCGCCACCCGCCCGTCCATACCGCGGGTGGGGTGCAGACCCAGCAGGAGGAAGGCGTCACGGGCCTCCGGGGCCATGGCGTCCACGGACACGTCGAAGATGCGTGAGAGGTCCCGGCCCCCCACCCGGAAGGCGTTCAACCCCGGTTGGGAGGGCGAGGGCAGCCGGTGCAGCAGGTCGTGCGGCGACCACGACGGATGGAACTGGGCCAGGTTGGCCACCAGCCCGACGGCTATCGGCAGCCTGTCGCACCGTTCGATGATCTCGGCGAGGGTGTCGGCCTCCTCCTCGCCCCACGGCCGGTCGAGGGCGCCGGTGAACATCTCGGCGCACTCGTCGTCGGAGGGGAGCCCGAGCGGCAGGTGGTCGGCGCCCTCCACCTCCGGGAGGAAGAGGCGGCTGGTGATCACCACGGCGCACCGGGTTCCGCTGGGGAGCAGGGGAAGGACCTGTTCGGCGCTGGCGGCGTCCTCCAGGAGGAGCAGAAGGCGCATCGACCGCGTGTGCTCGCGCCACAGCGCGACGCGTTCGGCCAGGCTCAGCACGGTGGGCGGCACCGGCACGCGCAGCAGGCGCATGAGTTCGGTGAGCGCCTCCTCCGCGCTCAGCGGAGCGGCCCGCTCGTCGTGCCCGCGCAGGTCCACCGACAGGCGCGCGTCGGGGTAGAGGTCCTTGACGCGGTGGGCCACGTGCAGGCTCAACTGGCTCTTGCCCACCCCCGCCATCCCGCAGACGACCCACAGGTGCGCGAACCCGGACTCCGTCTCCCGCAGCCGCGAGCAGAGCAGGCGCGTCTGCGCGGTGCGTCCCCGGAAGCGCCGGGGGGCGCGCGCCAGGTTGTCCACGATCGTGCGCGGCCCCCCGGCCGTGGGCGGCGGGGCCTGCGGCCCACCGTCCCCGTCCGGCCCACCGTCCCCGTCCGAGCCACTACCCCCCGCCGGACCGGCGGTGGCCCGCAGCAGCAGTTCGAACCGACGCCGCAGTGCGGGTGAGGGGTCCACGCCCAGCTCCTCCGACAGCCGCTCCCGCAGCCGCTGGTAGGCCGCGAGGGCGTCGGCGGTCCGGCCCAGGGCGTGCAGCCCGTGCAGGAGGTGGCCGTGCAGGGACTCGTTGACGGGGTAGGCGACCAGAGCCGAACCCAGGACCTCCACCGCCTCCGCGTGGTCGCCCTCGGCGATGGCCAGCGAGGCCCACACCGCCAGTGCGTCCTGGTGGGAGCGTTCCATGGCCACACGCAACTGCTCGACCCAGCGTCCGCCCACGCCCGCCAGGGGCGGCCCCTTCCACAGCGCCAGCGCCTCCTCCAGGGCCGTGCGCGCCTCGGCGGACCGGCCCGCCTGGTGCAGGGCGCGGGCGCGTGAGCGCAGGCTCCGGAAGCGCTCCCAGTCCAGCGCCTGTGCGGGGAGGCGCAGCAGGTAGCCCTCGGCGGTGTGGGTGAGGACGGTGCGGTCCAGCCCCGCCGACTCCAACTTGCCCCGCAGGCGGGTGACGTAGGTGTGCAGTGTGCTGCGGTAGCCCTCCGGGGGAGAGCCGTTCCAGAGCCGGTCGGCCAATTCCCGAAGGGGCAGCCGTGCCGGGCTGGTCAGCGCCAGGGCGGCAAGGAGCGCGCGCTCCTTGCCGGTGGTCGGGGTGACCTGGCGTCCTTCGCTGCTCAGATGGATGGAACCCAGAACGCAGAGTCTCACCGGCGGATCCTTGTTGGGAAGTGCCCCCGTTTATCGCTCTCGCTTATATGTGTGCCCCGCTGGGATTTTTGAAACTTCTTTCGGCCCCTTTGTAATGGTGCTCGATATTCTGCACGTGCATTTTCTGGTGAAAGTACTTTTTGGTAATATCGAATGTTGTCTGAGGTGGTCTGTGTGGTTTCTGTGTGCCCGGATGGCGGTGGGTTTTCCTGTTCCCTCCTCCGGTATGCGTGCTGGTGAGCGTGCTGCCGGTGGTCCGCCGTGCGCTGCGGAGCCGCATCGCGAGGCTGCTTTTCCGGGGTTCGCGTGCACGGCGGTGACGCGAACCGGGGACGGCCGGACGCGTGCCCGCGGCGCGCGCTCCACCGAGGCGCCGATCGCCCGCCCGGTTCCACCGGTCCCGCCTTTCCCGTGCGGCGCGGTCGTGCCGCACCGGTGTTTCCCGGAGGGCTGATGACACGGCCTGACACGTCCTCCGCCCTCCCCGCGTCGCCTCGCCCCACGGGTGCCGTTCTCCCCTCCGCGCACGGAGAACGGCGCGGTGGGCCGACCGCGGCCGCGCCCCGCCGGTCCGGCGCGCCCGCTCGGGGGCCGGTGTGGCAGTCCCCACTCCGGCTGGAGCGGGGGGTGTACCGGGGCGGGTCCGGCGGCGGCTACGGTGCTGTTGGGCACAGGACGAGCGCCGCGCCGCTCCGTGTGGCCCTTTTCTTTGTCGGTAGCTTCTTGCGGCCCCGTTCCGGGGCATCCTCCGGGAGGAACTGGTGAACAGCGGCAACCCCCCTGCACGGGACATGCGCCTGATCGTGACCGGAGGGGGAACAGGCGGACACACCTACCCGGCCCTCACCGCCGTCCGCGCCCTGCGTGACCGGCTGGCGGCGTCCGGGGTCGCCCTGAGCGTGCTGTGGGTGGGCACGGCGGACAGCCTGGAGTCCCGGGTGGCCGCGGCCAACGGGATCGCCTTCGAGCCGGTCGCGACCGGCAAGATCCGGCGCTCGAAGAATCCCCTCAAACTCGCCTCCCGGGCCAACATCAAGGACATGAGCAACGTCCCCCGGGGCGTCGCGCAGGCCCGCGCGCTGGTCTCGGACTTCGCCCCCGACGTGGTGCTGGCCACCGGCGGCTACGTTGCCGTGCCCGTGGGCCTGGCCGCGAAGATGTGCCGCCGCCCCCTGGTGGTGCACGAGCAGACGGTCCGGCTGGGCCTGGCCAACAAGGTCCTCGCCCGCGTCGCGGCCCGTGTGGCGGTGTCCTCCCCGTCCACGACCGAGCTGCTGCCCGACTCCGCGCGCGACAACGCGGTCATCACCGGCAACCCGGTGCGCCCCGAGGTGCTGACCGGGCAGGCCGACCGGGCGCCCAAGGAACTCGGGTTCACCGGCTACGACTCCTCGCTGCCCACCGTCTACGTCACGGGCGGGGCGCAGGGGGCCGTGCAGATCAACGGCATGGTCCGCGACATCCTGCCCTGGCTGCTCGCGCGCGCCAACGTCGTGCACCAGTGCGGTCCGGCGAACCTGGAGGAGGCCCGCCGCAGCGCGGCCCAGCTCCCGCCCGGCCTCGCCGAGCGGTACCACCTGACCGACTTCGTCGGCCCCGAACTCCCCGACGTGCTGGCGCTGGCCGACTTGGTGGTCTCCCGCAGCGGCGCGGGGACGATCGCGGAGCTGACCGCGCTGGGCAAGGCCGCCGTGTTCGTTCCGCTGGCGTCGTCGGCGGGCGACGAGCAGCGCCACAACGCCCGCCACCTCCAGGAGTCGGGCGCTGCGGTGGCCCTGCTGGACCGGGTCGACGCCCAGGGGCTCCAGGCGGCGGTGGAGCCGCTGCTGGCCGACCCGCGGCGGCGCGAGCGGATCGCGGAGCGGGCCCGCGAGCACGGGCGTCCCGACGCCGCCGACCGGCTGGTGGACGTCCTGCTCGCCGCTGCCCGGGGTTAGCGGGCGCGGAGGGCGCCGCCGGGTCGGCGTGCTCCGGCTCCGGTCCCGTCGCGGCCCGCACGCGGGTCGCGGCAACCGAGTCCCCGACGGGCGGATCGTCGGCCCGCCCGCGGGCGGGCGCGGTGAACCGTTCCGTTCAGATCCAGCCGTGTTCGGCGGCGATGTGCGCGGCCTCGTGCCGGTTGGCGGCGTCGAGCTTGGCGACGGCGGCCGCGAGGTAGTTGCGCACCGTCCCCCGGGAGAGCGAGACGCGCCGGGCGATCTCCTCCACGGGCGCGCCGTCGCGGGCCAGGGCCAGCACGTCGGCCTCGCGCGGGCTGAGCGGGGAGTCGCCCGCGCTGATCGCCTCGGCCGCGAGTTCGGGATCGACGTAGCGGCCCCCGGCCGCGACCTTGCGCACGACCTCGGCGAAGGTGCGCGAGGACACGGTCTTGGGCAGGAAACCGCTCACACCCGCCGCGAGCGCCGACTTCAGGTAGCCGGGACGGCCGTGGGACGTGACGATGACGCACCGGCACCCGGGCAGCTCGGCGGCGAGCCTGCGGGCGATCTCGATGCCGTCGGGTCCGGGCAGCTGCAGGTCGAGCAGTGCCACGTCGGGTCGGAGCTTGAGTGCCATGGCCAGCGCCTCGTCGCCGGAGGCCGCCTGGGCGACGACCTCGAAGTCCTCCTCCAGGTCGAGCAGTCCGGCGATGGCGTCGCGGATGAGGTGTTCGTCGTCGGCGACGAGGATGCGTGTCATCTGGGGGCGTCCTTCGGAAGCGGGAGCGCGGCGTCGAGCAGGAACCAGTCTCCGTCACGGTGCACCGTGACGTGTCCGCCGAGCGCGTGCAGGCGCTCGGACATCGCGCGCAGCCCGGTGCCCCCGCCGTCCCGCGCGGACCTCGGGGGACCTGCTCCGTCGTTGGCGATGGTCAGGTGCACCTCCCCGCCCTCGTTCGCGGTGGCGATGGTGACCTGGGTGGCCGAGGCGTGGCGCAGCAGGTTGGTGACGCCCTCGCGCACGACCCACGCCAGGGGCTCCGCGCACCGCTGGGGGACGGGGTCGCCGGTCACCGTGCAGCGGATGCCCGCGGACCTGAGCAGCGAACGGGCGCCCGACACCTCGTCCTCCCAGGTCGTGCGCAGCTCACCGCGTACGATGCGGCGGACCTCTGTGCCCGCCTCCTCGGCCAGCCCGCGGATCGCGGAGATCTCCGTCGCGGCCCGTTCGCCGTGGCCGCGCTGGACGAGTTCGGAGGCCAGTGAGCTCTTGACCGCGATGGCGGCCAGGGTGCGGCCGAACACGTCGTGCAGGTCGCGGGAGATGCGCAGGCGTTCGTTGGCCAGGGCGAGCGCCGCGCGGTCCTCGTGCGCGGACTGGAGTTCGCGCAGCACCCGCAGCATCCACGCGCTGGACCAGCACAGCCACAGGGCGGCGCTGACCATGACCGCCGCGACCAGCAGGAGCGTGATGTCGGCGACTCCCACGAGCGCGGCGATCAGCACCAGCACCACCGCGTTGAGCAGCAGCACCCTGCGCGAGTGCAGGACGGGGGCGAAGCTCGCGGCGGCCGAACCGATCGCCGCCGCGACCGTCATGCCCATCGCGGGCAGGGGGATCGTCAGGGTCAGCGCGACGAAGGCCGCCAGGACCAGCGCCCACGCGATGACGCCCGTGAGGGGGAGCCGCCGCGCGCGGCCGACGACGACGTCGATGCTCCACCTGGTGACGAGGATGTTCCCGAGGACCAGGACCAGGCACAGCCCACCCGCCGTGACCAGGCTGGCCAGGGGCGCTCCGGTGAGCCGGTCGACATCCACCGCGCTCCTGAGGAGGGTGCCGGACGGAAGCGAGACGGCGATGTAGGTGGACCAGCGCACGTAGGTCTCGAACCTGCGTGCGCCGACCAGCGGCGGATTGCTCATGGACGTCATTGTCGCGTCAGGTCCGCGTCGGCTGCGGACTGGAAGGGGTCAGTGCGGGTCCCGTCTTGCGGGTGCGCCACCACACCACCGCCGTGATCACGACGAGGGCGACGCAGGGGATGCCCAGGATGATCGTCCCCGTACCCGCCGACCGTTCCAGCGCGGCGTTCAGGTCGGCGTGCAGGAGGATGTAGATGAGGAAGGAGAGCGTGTTGTTCAGGGCGTGCCAGACGATCGATACCTCGATCCCCCCGGTGCGCCAGGTGACGAGGGCCATGCTGGCGCCGATCACGAAGAACAGGACGTTGTGCCACAGGTCACCGGAGAGGTGGACCACGGCGAACACCAGGCTGGAGACCAGGACGGCGACGACCAGCGCCGTGCGCGGTCCCCGGCTCCAGCTCCCGGCGACCCGGAAGACGAGTCCGCGGTAGCCGTACTCCTCACCGGCCCCCTGCAGGGGCGTCAGAACGAGGGTGAGGGCGAACATGCTGAGCAGGCTGACGGGCGACCAGGGGACCTGCTCCTGGGGCTTGAGGACGAACAGGGCGATCGAGACGGCCAGCCAGAGGGGGCCCGTGAACAGGAGTGCCCGGCCGAGCAGGTCGAACCGGAAGCTCGACAGCACCGAGTGCAGCGAGGCGCCCTTCACCCCGTAGAGCCACCGTTGCAGGAACATGCTCCACGGGATGAGCAGGGCGATCGAGAACAGGTTGGCGGCGTGGAAGAGCGGCGTGTAGTCGGTGCCGCCGAAGGTCGGGTTGGTCCTGCCCATCAGGCTGTCGACGAAGGCGGCGGCCGCTGCGACGGCGACGCCGAAGGCGAACATCCCCACAACCAGGAGCGTGATCGCGAGGACCCCCCGTCCGATCCGGGGTTTGTCCCCGGCGAGTACCCGGTGGTACTCCACGCCCGGCGGGACGGGTCGCGGGCCGCCGCGGCGCGGGTGCGGCGCGGCCGGGCCGGAGGGCGTGCGCGTGGGATCCTGCGCCCCGCCCGCACCTGAGGCCGCGGAGAAGGGGGCCTCCGTCTGGGGGAGGGGCACGCGGGGCGAGGAGCTGTCGTCGCTGTGCATGGTTCGACGCTAGTACGGAGCGTGATCGCCGCAGGGTGCCGCGGGTCACGGGTTCCCCCTGCGTTCCGCACGGGCCGGGCATGACATCTGTCATGCGCCGACGGGGCTCGCGCCGCCCGGGCGCGCACCGGCCGTATGTCGGCGGGGACGTCTAGCATCGGCCCCATGACCACTCTGTCCCAGCTGCGCGAGGCCGCGCTCGCCCTTCCGGAGGCCGAGGAGGACACCCGCTTCGGCACGGTCGCGTTCTCGGTGCGGGGCGGGGACTTCGCCTCGGCGACCGGGGACGGCCGGGTGCTGCTCCACCTCCCGGACGCCGAGGTCGAGGCCGCGCTCTCCGCGCACCCGACGGGGGAGCGGTGGGAGCGTGCGGGCACGCCCGTCGGCTTCTGCGTGCCCCTGGCCGACGTGAACGGCAAGGAACTCAACGCCCTGGTCCGGCGCGCCTGGCTGTCCCGCGCTCCCCGGCGGCTGGCCGAGGCCGCCGAGGCCGCCGCGTCGGCGGTACCGGGTGAGGTGGGGGACCTTCCCCGGGCCATCGGCGCACCGGCGACCAGGGCGCTCGCGGAGGAGGGGCTGACCACCCTGGAACGTGTCGCCGCGCTCACCGAGGCCGAACTGGGCGCACTGCACGGGGTCGGGCCCAAGGCGGTGCGGATCCTGCGCGAGGCCCTGGCCGAACGCGGACTGTCCCCGCGCTGAGCGGGCCGGACGCCCTCGGGCGCGGGCCCCGGCACGGCCGGGAGCGGAGGACGCCGGTCGGTGCGCCCTCCGACGTGGTGGGGCGCTTCGGCGGGTCGGAACGCTGCCGGGTCAGGACGTCCCGGCGGACCGGTCCGGCAGTCCGGCGGCGCGCCGCAGGCGCGCGAACTCCCCGATGAGCGGCCCCAGCTGCCAGTGCGCGTTGCGGCCGCTGGGGTTGGGCAGCAGCCACACCCGGGCGCCGCCGATCTCCGCGTCCTGGGGGCCCACCGCCGCGCGGCGTTCGGCGAAGGCCTCCCGGTAGGCGGTCACGCCCAGGACGGCCAGCCACCGGGGCCGCCACCGCAGGACCTTCCCCCGCAGCCTGCGCCCGCCCTCCACGTACTCCTCCCGGTCCAGCTCGTCCGCCTGGGCCGTGGTCCGTTCGACGACGTTGGTGATCCCCAGGCCCAGGGACAGCAGTTCGTCCTCCTCGTCCGGCCTGAGCTGGCGCGGGGTGAAGCCGGACCCGTGCAGCGAGGGCCAGAAGCGCGTACCCGGCTTGGCGAAGTGGTGCCCGACCGCGCCCGAGGTCAGACCGGGGTTGATCCCGCAGAAGAGCACGCTCAGGTCCTCGGCGATCACGTCCGGGACCAGCCTGTTCCGGGCCGCCTCCAGCTCCGCCTTGCTCGGGCCGGACCTGCGCCCGGCCGGTGCGGAGCGTGCGCGCTGGCGCTCCGCACCGCCCTTCGACACGCCCTCTGCCCGTCCGCTCGCGGAGTCCATGTGCCACCCTTCCGTGTGCGCTGTCGGTGACGCGGGGACCGCGTCGCTGTCGCGGTCACCTGCCCGGGACCACTGTGCCCCAAGCGCCGCGGGGTCGGGCGCCGCCCCGGGGATCGGCGCTAGGCCTCCACCGCGGGCAGCAGGCGCAGCACCAGCGGGGCCGAGCGCGGCTCGGCCAGTCCGGCGCCGTCGAGGACGACCAGCCCGGCCCCGGTCGGCACGGGAGCCTCGGCTCCCTCCCCGGGAGCGACCCGGCGGAACCGGAACTCGGGTTCCCCGGCCTCCTCGCGCATCGCCGCCTCGTCCTCGGGCCCGGGCTGCCGCGCGGTCGATCGGCTGGTCCGCCCCACCGCCTCCGAGGGGCCCGGGTCGGCGCCGCCTCCCCGCGGCCGGGGCGGCGGCAGTCCGGGCACCAGCCACAGCGTCTCGCCGGGCGTGCACAGCCCGGCCAGCAGGCCGGGCAGGGTGTCGCCGGGTCCGGTGGGCCGCAGCGACGCGCTGCGGCCCTCGACCAGCCGCCCCAGGGCGGCGACCTGCCCCTCCGGGAGCGCGACCGCCTCCAGCAGTTCCGCCGCCTCCTCCACCGGCGTCGCCGCGGAGGTACCGCGCCGCAGCGGCCACCGGGGGAAGACCGGCCGGGGCCAGACGTAGGGCAGGCCGCCGGGCGTGCCGGGGAACAGCGGCGCGTAGTGCGCCGGGTCCTTGTACACCAGGGCCGAGCGGTGCGACAGGTGCAGCGCGTCGTCGCCCAGCCACGGCGGGAGCATGTCGCGCTCCCACAGCTCCTCCTCCTCGGGGGCGCGGCCCCCGGCGAAGGCCAGCAGCGAGGGCAGCACCGAGTCGGCGTACCCGCGGCGGCGCCACTCGCGGCACACCGCCACCCCGTAACCCACCAGCGCGGGTACGAAGCCGCGCCACATCGCCACGGCCGGGTGGCGCTTCCACCCGTACTCGGGCCACACCAGGGCCCGCAGCACCTGCATGGTCTCCACCCGCTGCTTGCCCAGCCGGCGGTCGTCCAGCGCCCGCGCGCACTCGGCGAACCCGGGGTGGGGCAGGAAGGTCTGCATCGTCCCCCCGTCCGGCCCGCGGCGTTCTCACCGTTCAGGCCCCTCGTGCGGTCCGCTACCCGCCCGCCGCCGGTACTACCCCCGGCGCCGGTCCGCTCCTCCCCGGGCGGTGCCCGAACCGCGTTCTCACCCACCTCTCACCTTCACCCGCGACCACGCGCCCACCAGGGGACGCCGCCCCGGCTCTCAGGAACCTCTCAGGAAGTTCTCCGCCTCTTCGCAGGGTCGTCGGGTTGTGTCCTTCCCGTCGTCACCACCATCAGTGAAGGAGGCACCGTGGTAGCACTACGCCTCGCCGGGAACGCCGCGGAGGCCGCACCGGCCGGTACCCCGACCGGCACCGCCGCCGGGGACCGGCTGAGGGCGCCGAGCAGGCTCCACGCCTTCAACCGCTACGAACTCAAGTACCTCGTCCCCGCCGACCAGGCCCGGGACGTGCGCGCCGAACTCACCGCGCGCATGCGGGCCGACCGCAACGCCGGGCCCGACGGCTACGGCGTGTGGAGCCTGTACTACGACACCGACCGGCTGCGCTTCTACTACGAGAAGATCGAGGGCCTGAGGTTCCGCCGCAAGCTGCGCGTCCGCCGCTACGGCGAGGTCGGTCCGGCCGCCGAGGACACCCCCGTCTCCGTCGAGATCAAGCAGCGCGTCAACCGCGTCACCCAGAAGCGCCGGGTCCTGCTGCCCTACCACCTGGCCCGCGACCTGTGCGACCGGCGCGTGCGCGTGGAGCACCCCGGCGCCGACCAGGCCTTCGTGGACGAGGTCCTCGACCTCGTGCACCGCCTGGACCTGCGCCCGACCGCGATGACCGGGTACCGGCGCGAACCCTACGTGGGTACCGGCTCCGACCTGGGGCTGCGGGTGACCCTGGACCACCGGGTGCGCGGGCGCGACCGCGACTTCGACCTGCGCGCCGAGGCCGAGAGCCGCTACATCATCAGCCCGCACCTGGCGGTCATGGAGGTCAAGGCCAACGAGCGCGCCCCCTACTGGGTCACCGACATGGCCGCCCGCTTCGGCCTCCAGGTGCAGCGCGTCTCCAAGTACTGCCAGAGCGTGGAGGCCCACGGCATGGCCCCGCGCTCGGTCTTCCACCTGCCCGAGGAGGACGTCGTGGCCGAGGCGCGTCCGCTCGGCCCCGTGGCCGGTGCGCCTGCGCCCGGTCCCGCGGCCGGGGGCGAGTCCCCCGGCACCCGTTCCTGAACCCCGTTCCCACCCGCTCCGTACGAAGGCACACCCGCACCATGAACCTCGATTTCGGCGTCACCGACCTGTCCGGCACGTTCAGCGTCATGGACGTGGTCCTGTCCCTGACCCTGGCGTTCGTCACCAGCCTCGTGGTGGCCTGGACCTACCGCGCCACCCACCGCAACATCAGCTACTCGCAGAGCTACGTCCACACGCTGATCATCCTGGGCATGCTCATCGCCCTGATCATGCTGGTGGTGGGCTCCAACATCGCCCGCGCCTTCGCCCTGGTCGGCGCGCTGTCGGTGGTGCGCTTCCGCAACGCCATCAAGGAGACCCGCGACGTCGGGTTCATCTTCCTGGTGATGGGCGTGGGCATGGCCTGCGGCACGCGCTTCTACACGCTGGCGGTCATCGCCACCGTGGTCATCTGCGCGGTCGTGCTGCTCATGCACCGCTTCAACTGGTTCGCGCTCAACGTGCAGCGCCAGGTGGTCAAGGTCCAGGTCCCCGCGGACGGCGACGACTACGGACCCGTGATCGACGACGTGCTCATCCGCTTCACCGACGAGTACGAGCTGATCAGCACCGAGACCGTGCGCGGCGGCTCCCTGCTGGAGACGGCCTACACCGCACGGCTGAAGAAGGGCGTCAAGCCCGGCGACGTCATCCAGCGCCTGCGGGAGATCAACGCGGGGCAGAAGGCGACCGTCCTGACCGGCTACGACCAGACGGACCTCTGACCTCCCCTCCTGCCTTGAGGCAGAAGGTTCCGGCCAGGTCCACCGACCTGGTACCGCCATGGCGGTGACCCTCACAGGCCCGGTTTCCTGTTTCTTCGCCGGTTGCGACAGGGAGGACCCTTGACGTCCGACACCAGCTCCGCAGGCGTCGTCCAAGGCCGAACCCCGGACTGCGACCCGACCAGCCGCACTGATGTCCCTCGCCGCGTTCGCTTCCCGGTCATGGCGGGCACGGCAGCCCGAACACGACCGCACCCGGGTTCTCAACGACAATCCAGCGAGCACGTAGTGGCACTCACCGCAGGTCTTGGCGGAGGCCAACCACCGGTCGACCACCACCAAAAGGCGACCCGCGCGTTGTGTCCTGTATTCCAACCGGCGGCGTATCTCGCCGAAGGAGGCGTCCGGTACCGCTCTGCCTTCCCCCGAGCCTTGAACCGGGGACAGCGGTTGCGTCCGGTGAAGGAGCCGACAAGGGCCGCGTGCTGGTGCCGGAGTGTCCGCTGCGACGGCACCGAGGAAGCCTGCCCC
This sequence comes from Nocardiopsis akebiae, assembly GCF_018316795.1. Classification (NCBI taxonomy): domain Bacteria; kingdom Bacillati; phylum Actinomycetota; class Actinomycetes; order Streptosporangiales; family Nocardiopsidaceae; genus Nocardiopsis; species Nocardiopsis akebiae. The sequence continues at coordinate 3,983,258 of NZ_CP074132.1, read as the reverse complement.
GAAAACGCCGGTTCCGGTGTCTTCTTCCATCGGGTCAACGCGGCGTCAGTGTCCCGACAGGAGGTCCTTTTGCCTTTCTCCCGCCAGACGCGGGTGCGCTCTGCCAAGGTGCGGTTCCACACCAGGCGCAGGCATCCGAACGTGCGGCTCAGCTGAGCCGATTGTTCGGGGTCCGGGTATGCCCGGCACTTGTATGCCCTCCGCATGGCCATCACGGTGGCAGAACTCCCGGATGGGTGTACATCGAATCCGAAAACACCGCTCGGATCCGTCTCCGGACTGAATGCCGAGGAGGTCCTACGAGAGGAACGATGACATGCACAGCCTCAATGACGAAGAGGGCGAAGGCGGCACCGCCGCCGGGCGGCGCCAGCGCGGGCCCGCGCGCCTGCGGCACCGCCTCCCGGTGCGCCTGCGCCAGCACTGGAGGAGCACCGCCGTCGTGTGCGCCGCGCTGCTCGCGCTGGTCCTGGTCTTCGGCGAGGCCCGGGTGCGCCCCTACGTCACCTCCGAGTTGGTCTCGCCGGACGCCGTCACCCAGAACATCGAGGGCGAGGGCGACCTGTTCGACGGCGGGGAGCACACGATCGAGGTGAGCTTCGACGAGACCGAGTACGCCGACATGATGAGCACCTTCCGTCAGGAGGGCGAGAAGGAGTACGTCCGGGCCGACGTCACCATCGACGGCACCGCCGTCGAGGACGTCGGACTCCGCCTCAAGGGCAACTCGACCCTGAGGAGCCTGCGCGGCGACGCCGGGGCGGGGGCGGCGGCCGACACCAGGGGTGGACAGGGGGCCGGCCCGGGCGCGGGGAGAGCGGCCGGGACGGGCACGGTGACCCTGTCCGAGGACGAGCCGGAGAACCTCCCCTGGCTGATCAGCTTCGAGGAGTTCGTCTCCGGCCGGGCCTACCAGGGGCACACCGAGATCGCCCTGCGCCCGGCGACGGCGACCTCCGACACCGCGCTCAACGAGGCCCTGGCCCTGGAGCTGACGGCGGCGGCCGGGCAGACCACGCAGGACTACACGTTCACCTCGTTCGCGGTCAACGGCGGCGAGGAGGTGCCGCGCCTGCTGCTGGACGCACCCGACGCCGCCTGGGCCGACGGGTACGGGGACGGCGTGCTCTACAAGGGCCGCGCGGGGGGCTCCTTCGACTACCTGGGCGGGGACGCCACCGAATACGAGGAGGCCTTCAACCAGATCAACGGCGAGGGCGCCCACGACCTCCAGCCGGTGATGGACCTGCTGCGGTTCGTGGCCGAGTCCGATGACGAGGAGTTCGCCCGCGAGCTGGACGAGCACTTGGACACCGAGTCCTTCGCCCGCTACCTCGCGCTGCAGAGCCTGATGTCCAACAGCGACGGCATGGACGGCCCGGGCAACAACTACTACCTGTGGTACGACAGCGCCCAGGAGCGGTTCACCGTCCTGTCCTGGGATCTGAACCTGTCCTTCGGCGGCATGGGCGGCATGGGCGGCGGTGGGAGAGCGATGCCGGAGGGAGCGCAGCTCCCCGGCGGCGGCACGCCCCCCGAGGGGGTGGAACCGCGCGAGGGGATGGAACCGCGCGAGGGGATGGAACCGCCGGAGGGGATGGAACCGCCCGAGGGGATGGAGGCTCCCGAGGGGATGGAGGCTCCCGGGAGGATGCCCGCGCCAGGGGAAGGGGAAGCGGCCGGGGGCGGTATGTCCATGGGCGGCAGCGGGGCGCTCAAGGACCGCTTCCTCGCCGACGAGGGCTTCCACCGCCTCTACGAGGAGGCCTACGCCGACCTCCACCAGGAGTTGATCGGGAACGGCACCGCCACCGGACTCCTGGAGTCGGCCGTCTCCCGGGCGGGGGCCGCCGGCGACGCGGGGGCCGACGCCGCGGGCGAGCAGCTCGCCGAGCGGATCGCCGCCGTCTCCGAGGAAGCCGGGTGAGGCGGGCCCCGCTGGCGTCCCGTGCCTGCCGGAGAAAGGTCTCGGCCAAGGTGCCGTGAGGACTCCGTGACCCGCCCGCGCGGGGCGGCGATCACCCCGGGCCGAGGGCGTTCTCGCAGTTCGTGCGGTACCGGACCGAGTACGCGGCGCAGTTCGATCTCGGCTTCCGTGACCGACATCGCCGTGGCGGGTCCGACGGGAACTAGTGGACCCGCCGCCGCACGGGACCCTTCCCGGCCGGTCATCATCGTGCGTGCGGCGCTGTGTGCGGTGATCGGATGGTGTTCCGGGAAGTCTTCCGATGCAGGGCAAGCCGGGTCGACATGCCTTTTTCGTTTCGTTTCTGGAACTTTTTCCTTTTCACGAAACGCACTCATGTGCTGGCCTCCCGCGGCGAAAGGTGTGTTTCGTTGATCCCATCGCTGCGATATGTCCGGCGGCGGTGACGCCAAACCGCGGTGCCGCAGCGGTCCCGGGATCAGCCCAGCGGCAGCACCACGGTGAAGACGCAGCCCCCGCCCGGCGGCGACTCAGCGGTGACGTAGCCGTCGTGCGCGGCCACGAAGGCCGCGCTGATGGCCAGGCCCAGCCCGGCTCCGGCCCGCTCGCGGGGCCCGTCCGCCCGGTAGAACCGGTCGAACACCCGGGGCAGCTCCCCGGCGGGGATGCCGGGCCCCTCGTCGCGTACCGCTATGACCGCCACCTCCGCCACCCCCGGCGGCAGCGCGCCCGCACGGGCCGGTCCCGGAGGCGGCGGGTCCTGGGTCCGGCGCACCGACACCCGCACCGGCGTGCCCTCGGGCGTGTGGGTCAGGGCGTTGCCGACGAGGTTCTCCAGCACCTGGCGGATCCGGTCGCCGTCGCCCACCGCCCGCACGGGCCCCTCGGCCTCCAGCGCCACGGGCGTGCGCGGGGCCCGGGCCCGGGCGCTGAGCACCACCCGCTCGGCGATGGCGACCAGTTCCATGTCGGAGTGCTCCAGCCGCGGCGCCTCGTCCACGCGCGAGAGCGTCAGCAGGTCGTCCACCATGCTCCCCATCCGCCCGGCCTCGTCCTCGATCCGCGACATCCACCGGTCCGCCCGGGCGTCCTCGGCGACCAGCCCCCGGCCCCTGCCCTGCCGGTACAGCTCGGCGAACCCGCGGATCGAGGACAGCGGCGTGCGCAGCTCGTGGGAGGCGTCCGCGACGAAGCGCCGCGTCGTCTCGACCGCACGGTCCCGCTCGCTCAGGGCCCGGGTCAGCTCACCGAGCATCGTGTTGAGGGAGTCGCCCAGCCGACCCGTCTCGGTGGCCGTGTCCTGGGGCGGGATCCGCCGGTCCAGGTCGCCCCCGGCGATGGCCCGCGCCGTGGACTCGATCTCCCGCAGCGGCCGGAGCTGGAACCGCACGATCGCCGCGGTGCCGAACCCCACGGCCGCCAGCACCACCAGCCCCGTCACGGCCTCGATGAGCACGAGCCGGTCGAGCGTGTCCTCGATCCCCGTCAGGGACTGGGCGGTCATGAAGACCCCGCCGTCATCCCGGGCCGTGGTCAGCACCCGCCATTCGCCCCCGCCCCCTGTTCCGGGCAGCGTGAAGGGCTCCCCGGACCGCGCCCGCAGCTCCTGGGCCGTCACCGCCGACACGTCCGGCAGGCCGTCGTCGGAGCCGGTCTGGCCCACGCTGTCCACCACGTCGCCGTCGGCGCCGACGACCAGCGTGCGCAGGTCGGTCGGCAGCGGGGGCGGCTGGGCCCCGACGGGCGGGTCCATCTGCCCGGTCGCGTGCCGGGGCGCGGGCAGGGTCCGCAGCCGGTGGTCGACATCCTCGGTCAGCGAGTGCTGGAGCAGCAGGGTGGCGACCGCGCCGAAGGCGACCAGGCACACGGTGGTCAGGCACAGCACCGCCAGGGGGATCCGGCCGCCCAGACCCCGCGGCCAGCGGAGCCCGCTGCGGCCGCTCACCCGTTCCCCCCGGCCGCCAGGCGCAGGCTGTATCCCACGCCGCGCACGGTGTGGATCAGCGCGGGGCGGCCCGCGTCGACCTTGCGGCGCAGGTAGCTGACGTAGGTCTCCACGACGCGGATGTCGTCGCTCTCCCCGCCCCACACCCGGTCCAGGATCTGCGCCTTGCTGACGACCTTGCCCGCGTTGAGCATGAGGTAGCGCAGGAGCGCGAACTCGGTGGGCGAGAGCCGCACCGGCGCGCCAGCGCGGCGCACCTCGTGCCCCTCCTCGTCCAGCTCCAGGTCGGCGTAGCGCAGGGGCTCTGCGTCCTCGGAGCCGCGGCGGCCCGACCTGCGCAGGATCGCGTTCAGCCGCAGCACGACCTCCTCCAGGCTGAAGGGCTTGGTGACGTAGTCGTCGGCGCCGACCCTCAGGCCCGCCACCCGGTCCCGGACCGTGTCGCGCGCGGTCAGGAACAGCACCGGCAGGCCGGGCACGACCCCGCGCAGGTCACCGGCCAGGTCCAAGCCGCTGCGGCCGGGCAGGGTCACGTCCAGGACGGCGATGTCGGGGGTGAACCCGTCCAGCGCTGCCAGGGCGGCCCCCGCGTCGGGCGCGCCGCGCGTGGCGAAACCGCTCAGCTCCAGGGAGGCGGTGAGCAGTTCGAGGATGTTGGGCTCGTCCTCGACGATGAGGGCCCGGGCCGCCGGAACGGCGGTGCCGGAGGGCGCGTGGGGCATGCGGGAGTCCTGAAGGTTCGTGGGACGTACGAACACGAAAGGTTACGGGTCGCGGGCAAGAATTCGGTGAGAACTCTCCGGCACCGGGAGACACCGCCGTGCCGGTCACGGGGAACGGTTGACGCACCGCGACGCGCGGTATACCGCTGGTACGCGTTCGAGACCGGGAGGGTTGGTCGCATGGGTGGTGTCCACGGGTTTCCCGCAGGCCGGGTCCGCGCAACCCGGCCGGAGGCCCCGCCCGCGCCCACGGTCGGATACGGGTTTCCCGCCTCCAGACCGCCCGCGCGCACCGCCGTCACCAGACCGCCCGATCCTGCGGCGGGGTCCATACCTCCTGTACCCGGGGCCGCCGCCGGTCCCGGGGAACTCGCGCCCGGAACCGGGCCCATGCTCCCCGTACCCGGGGGGCATGCGGCAGGGGCCGCGCCTCCGCCTCCCGGGCCCGCACCCCTCGCTTCCCCGATCCGCTCTGACGCGCCCGCCCGGCCCCGCCGACCCCGGGCGGGCGCCGCGTGATCGTCATCGGCCTGTCCTCGGGAACCTCGGCCGACGGCATCGACGTCGCCGCCGCCCGCTTGGCCCTGGACGGGGACCTCGTCCTCCTGACCCCGCTCGGGCACCGCACCGAGCCCTACCCGGGCGACCTGCGGGAGGAGATCCGCGCCGCGCTCCCCCCGGCCCGCACGACCGTGGAGGCCGTCTGCCGGCTCGACACCCGCATCGGCCGGGCGTTCGCCGACGCGGCGCTGCGCGCGGTCGGCGAACTCGCCGGGGGCCGGGCCGACCTGGTGGCCTCGCACGGCCAGACCCTGTTCCACTGGGCTGATCACCGCGCCGATCACCGGGCCGACCGCGCCGCGGTCCACGGCACCCTCCAACTGGGCCAGCCCGCCTGGATCGCCGAGGCCACCGGCCTGCCCGTGGTCTCGGACCTGCGCACGGCCGACGTGGCCGCCGGCGGACAGGGCGCGCCGCTGGCCGGCCTGCTCGACGCCCTCCTGCTCGGCGCGCGCTCCGAACCCACCGCCGCCCTCAACCTCGGCGGCATCGCCAACGTCACCGTCCTGCGGGCGGGGCAGCCGCCGCTGGCCTTCGACACCGGCCCCGGCAACTCCCTGCTCGACGCCGCCGCGCGCCGGGTGAGCGGCGGGCGCGCCGACTTCGACGTCGACGGGGCCATGGCCCGCTCCGGCCGCCCCGACCCAGCCCTGCTGGAGCACCTGCTCGCCGAGTCCTACTACCGCCTGCCCCCGCCCAGGACCACCGGGCTGGAGCTGTTCGGCTCCGGCTACCTCGACGCGGCGCTGCGCGCCGTCGGCACACCCGACGACGCCGACCTGATGGCCACCCTGGTCGAACTCACCGCCGCCACCGTCGCCGACGCGCTGCGCCCCCACGGCGTGGCCGAGGTGCTCGCCTCGGGCGGCGGCACCCGCAACCCGGTCCTCATGGAACGCCTCGCCGCACGGCTCCGCCCGGCGCGGCTGTCCCCGTTCGACGCCCTGGGGCTGGACAGCGACGCCAAGGAGGCCTACCTGTTCGCGCTGATCGGCTTCCTCACCTGGCACGGGCTCCCCGGTTCCGTGCCCTCCTGCACCGGAGCCCGCCGCGCGCCGGTGGCCGGACGCCTCACACCGGGCGCCTCACCGCTCCGGCTCCCCGAACCCGCGCCCACCGTCCCCGCGCGCCTGCGCGTCGGTGCACGGGACCGGCGAGACCCCGCCCCCCACCACCCGGAGTAGCGCAGTGCAGACAATCGACCTCGTGGTCATCGCGGTGTACCTGCTGGGATCGGCCTGGCTCGGCCTCAGGCTCTCCGGCCGACAGCGCGATGTCAAGGACTACTTCATCGGCAGCCGACAGCTGCCCTGGTGGGCGGTGTGCCTGTCGGTGGTGGCCACCGAGACCAGCGCCCTGACCGTGATCAGCATCCCCGGCGTGGCCTACCTGGGCAACGTCACGTTCCTCCAGGTGGCGGTCGGCTACCTGATCGGGCGTGTGGTCGTGGCCTTCGTGCTGCTGCCCCGCTACTACCGGGGCGAGATGACCACGGCCTACGCCTACCTCGGCATCCGCTTCGGCCGCGGCATGCAGGGCACGGCCTCGGTCGCGTTCCTGTTCACCCGGCTGCTCGCGGACGGGGTGCGGCTGTTCGCCGCGGCCATCCCCGTCAAGATCATCCTGGACTCCTACGGGATCGACCTGTCCTACTTCGCGATCATCGCGCTGCTGGGCGTGGTGACGATCCTGTACACCCTCGTCGGCGGCATCCGGGCCGTGGTCTGGGTGGACGTCCTCCAGATGGCGGTGTACGCGGTCGGCGGCGTCGCCGCCCTGGCGGTCATCGCGGGCGGCCTCGACGTGAACTTCCTGGCGGTGGCCGCCGACGCGGGCAAGACCCAGTTCCTCGACTTCACCTCGAACCCGGTCTCGGCCCCCTACGCGACGGTCACCGCGGTCCTGGGCGGGGCCCTGCTCTCCACCGCCTCCCACGGCGCCGACCAGATCATCGTGCAGCGGCTGCTGGGCTGCCGCAGCCTGCGCGACGCGCAGAAGGCGGTGATCGGCAGCGCCGTCGTGGTGTTCTTCCAGTTCGCGCTGTTCCTGACCGTGGGCCTGGCGCTGTACGCCTACTACGGGGGCGCCTCGGTGGAGGATATGGGCCTGGCCAATTCCGACGAGCTCTTCCCGACGTTCATCGTGGAGGGGCTGCCGGTCGGCCTGTCGGGCCTGCTGCTGGCGGGAATCCTGGCCGCGGCGATGAGCACCCTGTCGTCCTCGCTGTCGGCGCTGTCCTCCTCCACGATGGCCGACCTGTACCAGCGGTTCAGCAGGCGCACGCTCACCGACGCCCGGGGCCTGAGGCTGGGCAGGCTGTTCACCCTCGGCTGGGGGCTGGTCTTCATCGGGGCGGCGGCGATGTTCACCGGCACCGACAACCCGGTCGTGGAGCTGGGCCTGTCCGTGGCCAGCCTGACCTACGGCGGCCTGCTGGGCGCGTTCTTCCTGGGGCTGTGGGTGCGCGGGGCCCGCCAGCCCGACGCGGTGATCTCCTTCGCGGTCGCGGTGGCCACCATGCTCTGGCTGTTCCTCTTCCAGCCCGGCCTGGTCGGCTTCACCTGGTACACCGCCATCGGTACGACCATCGTGCTGGGCCTGGGATACCTGCTGTCGCTGCGCCACCGCGGCGCCGCGCCCCGACCCGAGGAGGCGCCCGGGGAGCCCTTCGGCGCCGGAACCGGCGAGGGCTCCGGCGCCGCGACCGGCGGGGCGCCCCGCGCGGAGGGCCGGACCACCCCGGCGGACGAGGGGGAGCGGCCCTGACCCCGCCCGGTGCTGCCCCGGCCCGCGCCGAGGTCCCGCCGCGCCGGCGGACGGTGCGCCCGCCTCCGCGCACACGGCAGGGGCCGGTCCGGGAACCCCCGGACCGGCCCCCGTACACCGGAATCACCCCGCGTCGACGGTCTCCTCGCGCCGCGCCTCGCGCGAACGCGCGCGGGCGCGCACCCGCAGGAAGGCCACCAGCGCCACTGCGGCCACGAGGACCGCGTAGATCCCGATCGTGATCGGCCCCGCCAGGAGCACCCCCACGTCGCCCTGGCCGATGGCCAGGGCCCGGCGCAGCTCCGTCTCGGCCAACGGACCGAGGATGACCGCGATGAGCACCGGCGCCACCGGGATCTCGTACCGCCGCATCATGAACCCGAGCAGCCCCAGGACGATCAGCAGCCACAGGTCGGTGATGGAGTAGGACGCGGCGTACACGCCCAGCGCCGCGAAACCGGTGATGCCCGCGTACAGGTAGCGCCGCGGGATCAGCAGCAGCTTGGCCCACAGCGGCGCGAAGGGCAGGTTGAGGATGAGCAGCATGACGCTGCCGACGAACAGGCTGGCCAGGAGAGCCCACACCAGGTCGGCGTTGCGCTCGAACAGCAGCGGGCCGGGCTGCATCCCGTACTGCTGGAAGGCGGCCAGCATGATCGCTGCCGTGGCCGAGGTCGGCAGGCCCAGGCCCAGCAGTGCGCCCATCGCGGTTCCGGCGGTGGCGCTGGCGGCCGACTCGGGCGCGGCCACGCCCTCGATCGCGCCGTCCCCGAACTCGTCGGGCCGCTTGCCCCGGCGCGCCCGGAGCTGGGAGAGCTTGCGCTCGGTGCCGTAGGCCAGGAAGGTCGGGATCTCCGAGCCGCCCGCCGGGATCGCGCCGAAGGGCAGGCCGAAGCCCAGCCCGCGGATCCACGCCGGGACGGCGCGGCGCAGGTCCCGCCCGCTCAGCCAGGGGGTGCCGGTGCCGGTGATGAGCTTGTCGCCCGCGCCCCCGCCCCGGTGCACGCGCGAGACCACGTGCAGCACCTCGCCCAGCGCGAGCAGGCCCACGGTCACCGTGACCACGCTGATCCCCTCGAACAGGGAGGGGACGCCCAGGGTGAAGCGGGCCGCGCCGCTCTGGGCGTCGATGCCCACCATCGCGATGGCCAGGCCGATGGAGAGCGCGATGAGCCCGCGCACCATGGACTGGGCCACCACCGCCGAGGTGGCGACGAAGGCCAGGACCGCCAGCGCCAGGTACTCGGCCGGGCCGAAGCGCAGGGCGATGTCGATGATCACCTTCGAGAAGAAGGCCACCACCGTCGTGGCCACCACCGCGCCGGTGAACGCGCCGATGGCCGACGTGGCCAGCGCCTGGGAGGCCCGGCCCTTGAGCGCCATCTTGTGCCCCTCGATCGCGGTGGCGATCGCGGAGCTGTTGCCGGGCGTGTTCATCAGGATCGACGTGGTCGAGTCGCCGAACAGGCCGCCGTAGTACACGGCGGTGAACATGATGAAGGCCCCGGTGGGGTCCAGCTTGAACGTGACGGGCAGCAGCAGGGCCACGGCCATGGCCGAGCCCAGGCCGGGCAGCACGCCCACGGCGGTGCCCAGCAGGACGCCCACGAACGCCCACAGCAGGTTCTCGGGGGAGAGCGCGGCGGCGAACCCGCCGCCGAGCAGACTCAGCGTCTCCACTTACAGCACCCCTCCCAGGATTCCGGCGGGCAGGTTGAGGCCGAGCCCGCCGACGAAGGCGAGCTGGACCACGGACGAGTAGGCCAGCGCGACGGCGGCCTCGAACAGCGGGCGCCTGCCGCCGAAGGCCCAGGTCACGCCGTAGAACAGCAGCGCGCCGGACAGCAGCCAGCCCACCGGCTGCAACAGCAGGGCGAAGAGCACCACCGAGCCGAGCACGGTGCCCACGGCGCGCCAGTCGCTGTGGGCGGCCGGGGCGCCCGCGGCCGGGCCGCGCCCCTCGACCAGGTCGCCGACCACGCCCGCGTCGCCGCCGGGGTGGTCGGTCCCGTCCGGTTCGGGCGCCGCGGGTCGCAGGGCCACCTGGACGACCAGGGCCGCGCCGAGGACGAGCATCAGCACCGCGACGATCGCGGGGAAGAGCTGGGGGCCGGGGGAGGCCGAGTTGTCGGGCACGTGCATGGTGAGCGTCTGCACGCCCACGAACACGCCGATGCCGATGGTGAGCAGGCCGACGAAGATCTCGCTGCGCCCCCTCCACCAGGTGCGCCGCTCCTCCGGCGGACGCGCGCCGGGCCCGCCCGGGGCGGTGGATGTACTGTGCTGGCTCATGAGAGTCCCAGGTCCTCGGTGACGTCGGTGATGCGTTCGATCTCGGCCGCGAGGAACTCCTCGAACTCGGGGCCGCTCTGGAAGGTGTCGTCCCAGCGGTTGCGCTGGAGGGTGTCGCGCCACTCGTCGGTGCGCACCATCTCCTCCACGATCGCGGTGAGCTCCGCCCGCTCGGCCCCGGTGATGCCGGGCGGGGCCATGAACCCGCGCCAGTTGGGCAGCACCGCGTCCACGCCCTGCTCGGGCAGGGTGGGGGCGTCGATGCCCTCGACGCGCTCGTGGGCCGAGACCCCCAGGACGCGGATGTTGCCAGCCTCCACCTGGTCGCTGAACTCGTTGTAGCCCGAGACGCCCACGTCGAGGCTGCCCGAGAGCAGCGAGGTGAGCGCCTGCGCGCCGCCCGCGAAGGGGATGTAGTTGACGGCCTGGGGTTCGACGCCCTGCGACTGGGCGGCCAGCCCCGCCAGGAGGTGGTCGGTGCCGCCCAGGGAGCCGCCGCCGACCGCGACCCCGCCCGGGTCCTCCCGCCAGGCCTCGACGAGGTCGCCCATGTCCTGCAGCGGGGAGTCGGCGGGGACCACGAAGACCTCGTAGTCGTCGGCGACGCGGGCGATGGGTGTCACGTCCTCCAGGGTCTGGGCCGAGTCGTTGACGATGATGCCGCCGATCATGACGGTGCCCGTGGTCATCAGCGTCGTGGCGCTGCCCTCGCGGCGCACCGTCTGCGCCAGGCCGATGGTCCCTCCCGCGCCGGGGAGGTTGAGGACCTGGGTGTTGTCGACGATGTCGTTCACGCGCAGGGAGTGCTGCGCCTCGCGCGCCACCAGGTCCCAGCCGCCGCCGGGGTCGGCGGGGACGACGATGTCGATCCTGGCGCGGGCCTCCGACGCGTTCGTGTCGGACAGCGCGGCGTTCGTCGCGGCGGCGCCCACCAGGAGCGCGGTGGCCACGGCCCCCGACGCGCGGAGGATCCGCTGTCTGTTCATCCTTCACTCCCTTTCGGCCCGTTGGTCCACCAGATGGTCCAACGGGACCGTTTCGTGGTCTGGGAAATCATGCGAGCCCCCGTGATCACTGTCAATGGCGATTCGAAACCTTTTGTTAACGAGTGTGTTGCGGCGCACAGTCCCGTGTTGGTCTTTCCTTCTGCCCAGGCCAGTCCGGTTCCCGCCGGTGGAAGTGCTCTTCGGGGAGGGGCTGGCCGTGCGCCGGGGGGTTGCGCTACGCTGACGGCGCGATTCCACTTAGCGGTCTTTGTGAACCACCTGGTGGACCAAACGGAAGGGGGAGGGATGCCTGACGGCGACTCCGGCGGCACCGTGCGCAGCGTCGCGCGCGCCCTGGACCTGCTCGACCTGTTCGACGAGAGGAACCAGCGCTACTCCACACGGGAACTGGTGGAGCGCACCGGCCTGGCCAAGACCACGGTCCTGCGGCTGGTCGCGACCCTGGAGCAGCGCGGCCTGCTGTGGACGGCTCCCGACGGCCGGGTCGGTGTCGGCCCCAGCCTGCTGCGCTGGTCGCGCCTGGCCCACGCCGTCTGGCAGGTGCCCGAGGCCGTCCGGTCCGTCATGCGCGAACTCGTCGCCGACACCGCCGAGACCGTCAACCTCTACGTCCGCGCCGACGCCACCCGCGTGTGCGTGGCCAAGGAGGAGGGCCCCCAACGGCTGCGCCACGTCGTCAACGTCGGCGACGAGATGGTCCTGTGGGGCGGGGGCGCCAGCAAGGTGCTGCTCATCGGCGCCGGGGAGTCCCTGCTGCTGCGCGTGGCCGCCGCCTCCCCCCACGGCCCCGGGCACGTCGGCCGCCTGCGCGAGGAGGTGGAGCTGGCCCGCACACGCGGCTTCGCCGTCAGCCACGGCGAGCGCGAGCGGGGCGCCTCCGGCGTGGCCGCGCCCGTCTACGGACCCGCCGGCGGGGTTCCGGTCGCCGCGCTGGCCGTGGGCGGCCCCACCGCCCGCTTCACCGACGCCGCGGTGGAGGGCTTCACCACGGCGGTGGTCGACGCCGCCCGCCGCATCACCGACATCGGGCTCGACCCCTCGGGAGGGACCGCGGGACCCGGAACACAGGAGAGACGTTGACCGACAACGACACCGACACAGGCTCCGGCTCCGAGGCCGGGGAGAGGGCCCTGCCGCTGGCGGGGGTGCGCGTCCTGGACATGACCAACGTCCTGGCCGGACCCTACGCGGGCTACCAGCTGGCGCTCATGGGCGCCGACGTGGTCAAGGTCGAGGTCCCCGGCTCCGGTGACCTGGCCCGCCAGCTCGGCGCCTCGGCGGAGCTGAACGGACGCGGGCTGGGCGCGTCGTTCCTGGCCCAGAACGCGGGGAAGCGCTCCCTGACCCTGGACCTGAAGACCCCCGGCGGCCGGGAGACCATGACCCGCCTTGTGCGCCGCTCCGACGTGCTGCTGGAGAACTTCCGGCCGGGCGTGCTGGAGCGCCTGGGCTTCGGCTGGAAGGACCTGAGCGCGATCAACCCCGGCCTGGTCTACTGCGCGGTGTCCGGGTTCGGCTCCGACGGCCCCCTGAGCGGACGCCCGGCCTACGACCAGATCATCCAGGGCCTGTCGGGGATGATGAGCACCACCGGCACGCCCGGCACCGGCCCCCTGCGCGCGGGATTCCCCATCGCCGACGTCCTGGGCGGCCTCGCCGCCGCCTTCGCGATCAGCACCGCCCTGGTCAGGAGGGAGCGCACCGGCCGGGGGAGCAGCGTGGACGTGTCCATGCTGGAGACCGCGATCACCGCCATGGGCTGGGGCGTGTCCAACTACCTGTCCGCGGGTGCGGAGCCGGTTCCCATCGGCAACGAGAACGCCACGGCGGCCCCCTCGGGCACCTTCGCCACCGCCGACGGCGCGCTCAACATCGCCGCCAACAAGCAGGAGCAGTTCGAGGCGCTGTGCGCGGTCGTGGGCGCGCCCGAACTGGCGCGCGACCCGCGCTTCGCCCAGCGCGAGGACCGCAAGACCCACCGCGAGGCCCTGCGCGAGGTACTGGAGGAGCACCTGCGGGCCCGGCCCGCCCTGGAGTGGGAGGGCGAACTGGCCCGGGTCGGGGTCCCCGCCGCCCGCGTGCTGACCGTGGCCCAGGCGTTGGAACTGGACCAGGTGGCCCACCGCGGGCTGGTGCACACGCTGCCCTTCCCCGGCGGGGAGGACCGCGAGCTGCGCGTGCTCGGCAGCGGCGTCCGCGTGGACGGCGCGCCCCTGGGTCCGCGCACGGCGCCGCCCCTGCTGGGCGAGCACACCGAGCAGGTGCTGCGCGAGGCGGGGTTCAGCGACCAGGAGATCGACGCACTGCGTGAGGAGAAGGCGGTATGAGCGCGCCGGACACGCCGTCCATGACCCACGAGGAGATCGGCCGCTGGTGGCGGACCGGGCTGATCCGGATCGCCCCCGGCGAGATCGAACCGGGCGGCTACCCGGTGCAGGAGCTGATCGGCCGGGTCTCCTTCGTGGACACCGTCTGGCTCATGCTGCGCGGCGAGCTGCCCGACCCGCGCCGCTCCCGCCTGCTGGAGGCCGCACTGGTCTCCGCCGTGGACCACGGACCCCAGGCGCCCTCCATCGCCGCCGCCCGGATGGCCGCCAGCTGCGGGGTGGGCCTGAACAACGCCGTCGCCACCGGCGTCAACCTGCTCGGGGACGTGCACGGCGGCGCGGGCCAGCAGTGCGTCGCCCTCCTGGAGGAGATGGCCGGGCGCGTCGCCGAGGGAGCCCCGGTGGCGCGGGTGGCCGAGGAGGTGGTCGCCGAGTACCGCGGGCGCGGCGCGTACGTGCCGGGCTTCGGCCACCGCTTCCACCCGCGCGACCCGCGCCGCGACCCGCTCCTGGGCCTGGTGCGCGAGGCGGTCGAGGAGGGGCTCGTCCCCGCGGGACCGCTGGAGGCCGCCCTGGCGCTGGAGGAGGCGCTGGCCAAGGGGCGCGGACGCCCCGTCCCGATGAACATCGACGCCGCCACCGCGGTCGTCTACGCCTCGTTGGGCTTCCCCTCGGAGCTGGCCCGGGGGCTGTTCGTCCTCTCCCGCTCCGTGGGCATCCTCGCCCACGCCTGGGAGGAGCACCAGGGCGGCGCGCGCATCAAGGGGCCCCTGCCCAGGGCTGTGCTGGCGGGCTACGACGGCCCCGCGACCCGCCACCTCGCCGACGACGACCCGCGGCTCTCCGCGGGCCCCGGCCGGGACTGAACTGCGGGTCCCCCTCGAACGGCGGGCGCCGGTGCTTCCGTCCGGCCCGGTGCCCGCCCCCTCCTCCGCGTCACCCGGCGGGGCGGTCCGGGCCCGCGGCCCCGGTCCTACCGTGTGGTCGGCTCCGCCTCGGAGGGGTTGTCCCTCCGGGAGGGCCGTCGCCGTCCTCGGCGGTGGGAGGGCGCAGTGCGCCCGCCTTGGCGGCCACCACCAGTATCAGCGCTATGGGCAGCAGTAGTCCCCAGGACAGCCCCGCCCGCTCGGCGAGCGCGCCGATGCCCGGCGGACCGATCAGGGGGCCGCAGTAGCCGAAGGCGGAGACCGTGCACAAGTGCCGTCCGGCTTTGGCCGGTTCGTAGTCGGCCGCGGCCGTGAACACCTGGGGCATCACGCACGACAGTCCGATCCCCATCAGGGCGAAGCCGGCCGGTGCCGTCACCGTGTGGGGTACTGCCACGGCCAGCCCCAGGCCGCACGCGGCCAGCAGGCTCCCGGACCTCACCAGAGTCACGGGGCCCAGCAGCCGTGTCATGCGGTCACCGACCAGCCTGCCCACCGTCATGGCGACCGTGAAGGCCGCGAAGGTCCCGGCCGCCGCCGTTTCGGAGCCCCCGAGTATCTCGCGTGTGAACAGGGCGCTCCAGTCCTGCGCCGCTCCTTCGGCGAGCATGCACGACATCGCCAGGGCGCCCAGCAGCACGATCCGACGGGAGGGGAGCCGGGGTCCGCGCTTCGGGCCCTTCCCGCTCCCCGGTACGCGCGGATACGCCGGCATCAGCGAGGTGAGGACCGGGTACAGTCCGCAGGCCGGTGCCACGATCAGGACGCAGGCCACCTGGAACGTGGTCAGCGCGTCGAGCCGGGCCTGGGCCGCGAGCATGCCCATGACGGCCCCGAAGCACGCTCCCAGTGAGGCCAGAGCGTGGAAGGAGGCCATGATCGGGCGCCCCCGCGCGCGTTGCAGGTGTGTGGCCTGGGCGTTCGCGGATATGTTGAGCAGCGCGTGGCTCGCGCCGAACAGGAACAGCACCGCCGCCAGTTCGCGGTGTCCGCTCACGTGGCCGGGCAGCACCAGGGCCAGCCCCGAGGCCGCAGCCGAGAGCGGGACGAACCGGGTGGGGCCGAAGCGGTCCAGCAGTCTGCCCGACAGGAGCATGGCGGTCACGGCTCCCAGGGCCAGGGCCAGCAGGGCGACCCCCATTTCTCCTGAGCTGCTTCCCGTCTGCACCGTCACTGCGGGTATGCGGGAGGCCCAGACCGCCATGAGCATGCCGATGGCGAAGAAGTAGAAACCCAGTACCGCTCGATCCCTTACGGGGGCTCGTGCTGTGCCGTTCGTGTGTGTGCCGGTGTGCGGAGTGTCAGGTTCCATGGACACGTTCCATTGTTCGCTCCTGGGGTTCACTCAACGGCGCAGGTTGTCACGATTTCCACCAAAGTTGCTTTTCAGGGCGGTCTACCGCTGTTTTTCCATGGCGGAGTGAGGCAGAATTTCCGCTCGGCGGAAGGGGTTGGGAAAAGACGTCTTGCGCCGGGTGTTAATCCTAGTTCGATTTAACAAAAGGCAAGGCAAAAGGCCCCGGCGGGCCTCTTTTTTGTTCGAAGATACAAAGCGGGGGCTGATTAATTGAGGAAAAATGATAAAAATGAATGAGTTTTTATTTTTAATGGCCTCTTGTGGGGCGGGCGGAGGTCCGACCGGTCGTCGGCCCGCTCCCGGCGAGCGGGGAGGGCGCGGGGCCGGTGCCGGGTACGCCAAAGGGGCGGCGCCCGCGCGTGAACGGTGCGCACCGTTCACCCGCGGGCGCCGCCCCGCGCGTTCCGTCGGGGAGTAGCGGCCCCCGCCGCCCCGTCAGCCGGAGTGGACCACCATGACGGGACAGGGGGAGCGGTGCAGTACCCCGTGGGCCGCCGAACCCAGGGCCAGGCGGGTCAGTCCGTACTCGCCGCCCGCCCCGACCACGAGCAGCCGCGCTGCTCGCGCCGCGTCCGTCAGGGCCGCGACGGGACGACCGTCCACCACCTCGGTGCGCACCTCCACCTCCGGGTACCGGGCACGCAGGGGCCCGACCGCGCGCTCCAGGGCGGCCCCATCGTCGGGCCCGTTCTCCCGGGCCCGGGGAGGCGACGCGATCACGGGGGGAAGGAACGGCAGCGGCGACTCCCGGACCCGCACGACGCGCAGCGGCCCGCCCCCGGCGGAGGCGGCCTCGAACGCCTCGGCCACGACCCGCTCCGCGCGGGCCGACCCGTCGTCCCCCACCACCACCTCGGCGCTGTCGTCGGCCGCGGGCCGCGGCCCCACCACGACGACCGGCACCGACGACTGCGCGGCCACGCGGTAGGCCACCGATCCCACCCTCAGCCCCGAGAACCCGCCGCGCCCCCTGTGCCCGACGACCACCAGAGCCGTCCCGTCCCGCCCCGCGCACGCCAGCAGCGCCCGGCCGGGGGAGTCCACCGCCACCTCCCGGTCCACCGCCACGCCGGGGGCCGCGGCCGACGCGCGTTCCTCGGCCAGGCCCAGGACGGAGCGCGCGCCCGCGCGGATCTCCTCCTCCGGCCAGACGAAGGCCGCGTCCGGCGGCGGCGCGGGGAAGGCCGTGAGCGTCCGCAGGCGGCAGTGCCGCCGGGCGGCCTCCGCCGCGGCCCACTCCACCGCCCGCAGGCTCTCATCGGAACCGTCCACCCCGACGAGGACCGACCGCTCCATGACAACCTCCACTGCTCTCGTCACCACCGCTTCACCCACCATCATCACCAGGACGGGCTCACGGAGCGGCCGCTCCCGGTTCCCGGGCGAGTCCCGCCCGGTCCGTCCCGGTCCGGTCCTCCCGGGCCCGGGACGGGCGTGCCGCGCAAGGCCGCGGGGCGGGCCTCCAAGGGCCCGCCCCGCCGTGTCGCGCGTGGTGTCACGCCGTGTTGTCCGAAGCCGTCGTCCTCCTCGCCCGGCGCTGTCGCGCCGGACCGGGTCCGCCGCCCGGGTCAGATGCGCGGCCTGCGCCTCCTGGTCAGGGAGTTGATCCACCGCAGGGCCTGCCCGCCGGGGCTGCTCCGTCGACCCGGAGGCGTTCGGCGCGCCGGACCCCGTAGCGGATCCGCGCCGCCGCGTCCCAGCGGGCTGCCGCCCCGGGACCGGGCCGCGGACCGGGCGAACCGCTGGGCCATCGCCAGGGGGTCGCTGCCGCGTCCACCCGTGCGCCCACCGGCACCCGGGCGCCTGCCCGGTGCCGGGCGGGCCAGCCCGGTGCGCCGCATCAGCTGGTTCTTCGCCGTCCTCAGGGGGTTCCTCATGGCGGTTTCCTCCTCGTCTGTCGGTCCCGTGTCCCGGTCGGCCACCCCACTACCGGGCGGATGATGACGAACGGAGCACGTTCCTTGTCCCTGTCTGTTGCGCTACCCCCGAGTGTGATATTGATGCGTCTTTCCTCGATCGGGCTGGCGGAGTGACCCCGGACGGGAAGCGCGTCGGCGTGTCTCCCGGGATGGTCAGCGCAGGCCAAAGGGGTTCTTGAACCTCAGCGGGGCTCACGCGCCCTCGGACGGATCCCGTCGCGTTCCGCGCGGCAGCACCGGTGTCAGGGCGGCCGCCGCGAGCTGCACGGCCGCGAGCAGGCCGAAGACCGGGCCGTACGCCTCCCCTCCGGGTGCGTGCCCCGGGGCGGCCGTCGTCATCAGCGCGGCCAGGCCCAGCGCGCCGCCCGTCTGCTTGGCCGCGTTCATCAGGCCCGAGACGGCCCCCGCGTCACCGGGGGCGGCGCCCGAGGTCACGACGGCGGTCAGCGGAGTGGTGAACAGGCCGCCGCCCACGGACATGAGGACCGCTGGCCCCAGCACCGCCGCGGCGTAGGTCTGCTCGCCCACCGCCGCCGCCTGCCAGGCGAAGCCCGCCGCGGCGGTGAGGCACCCGGCCCCGATCAGCGTCCGCGCCCGCACGAACCCCATCAGCCACGGGGTGGCCAGCCAGCCCACGGCCATGGTGACCAGGGTGTGCGGCAGGAAGCCCAGGCCGGTCAGCAGCGGCCCGAAGCCCAGTTCGTCCTGCATGTAGAAGGTGAGGAAGTACCACATGGGCACCTGGAAGCAGGCTCCGGCCAGGAACACCATGGCGTTGCCCGCCCAGACCGCGCGGCGGCGCAGGAGTCCCGGAGGCAGCAG
The DNA here is from genome assembly GCF_018316795.1 of Nocardiopsis akebiae. NCBI lineage: Bacteria > Bacillati > Actinomycetota > Actinomycetes > Streptosporangiales > Nocardiopsidaceae > Nocardiopsis > Nocardiopsis akebiae. The sequence continues at coordinate 3,964,687 of NZ_CP074132.1, read as the reverse complement.
GGGAGCGGGCGCACGGGACTCCACCGCGGCGAACAGCACCAGGGCGAGGACGCCCGCGGCCAGCACCGCCACCGTGGCCGGGTCCCCCCAGCCGTGCTCCGCCGTGCGGGTGAGGCCGTAGGTGAGCGCGACCGTCCCGCCGGTGGCGGTCACCGCCCCGGGCAGGTCGATGCGTCCGCCGCCGCCCCCTACCGGGTTCCGGTCGTGTGGTCCCGGGCCGTGCGGGTGACGGCCCGGGCGCTTCCGGCCCAGGAGGTAGGGGGTTACGGCCAGCGCCGCGACGCCGACGGGCACGTTGACCAGCAGGATCGCCCGCCAGGACAGCGCCTCGGTCAGCGCGCCGCCGAGGATGTTGCCGAACGCGCCGCCCGCCACGCTCACCGCCGTCCAGGCGGCCAGCGCCCGCACACGGGCCCGCCCCTCCGGGAAGGAGGCGGTCAGGACGGTCAGGGTCGCGGGGGCCAGCACCGCCGCGCCCACTCCCTGGAGCGCGCGGGCGGCGACCAGCAGACCGGGGGAGGGGGACGCCCCGCCCAGCAGGCTGGCCGCGCAGAACAGCGCGAGCCCGGCGGCGAACACCCGCCGGTGTCCGTACAGGTCGGCCAGCCGTCCGCCCAGCAGCAGGAGGCCGCCGAAGGCCAGGGTGTAGGAGTGGGCCACCCAGGGCAGCCCCGTCGCGGAGAACCCCAGGGAGGAGCGGATCGAGGGCAGGGCGACGTTGACCACCGACACGTCGAGCACCACCATGAGCTGCGCGGCGCACACCAGGGCGAGCAGCGGGCGCGCGGTCGTCTCCCCCGTCCGGGTTCGGGGCACGGGACCACCTCGTTCCAGCAAAGCAATGTGGTTACATTGATTTGAACGGTAGTGCCGACGAGGCCGCAAAGCAATGTGTTCGCATCGATAAGGGGGGCGCATGAACGCACCGACGCGGGGACCGGGAGCCGAGCACGAACGGCGCCGCCGCCAGATCGCCGACGCGGTCCTCGCCGTGGCGGCAGAGCACGGTATGGCGGCCGTGTCCCAGGCCAGCGTGGCGGCCCGCGCCGGGGTCTCGCCCGGCCGCGTCCAGCACTACTTCCCCGCCAAGCACCGGATGATCGAGGCCGCCTTCGACCGGGGCAACGCCCTGAGCTCCGCGCGTATCGCGGCCAAGGCCGGCCCAGGCGGCGATCCGCGCCGCCTCCTGATGACCGTGCTCACCGAGCTGATCCCCTACGACGACGCCACGCGCGCCCACATGCGCGTCCGCCAGGCCTTCACCGCGCTCGCCCTGTCCGACGAGGCCATCGCCCGGCGCATGCGCCGGGAGTACGCCCGCTTCCACGGCCGGGTCGCGGACCTGCTGCGCCGCGGTCAGGACGGGGGAGCGGTGCCCCGCGCCCTGGACCCCGCGGAGCGGGCGGTCGCGCTCGTCGCCCTGGCCGAGGGGCTGGCCTACTACGTGCTCGTGGACGTCCACCCGGCCGAGGCGGCCCGCGAACGGGTGCTCGCCGAGGTCGCCGCCCTCCACGCGCCCGGTCCCGGCGCGGAGGGCTGACTCGCGGGTGGCGCACGTTCGCCGGTGCTCCTTCGCCTTCGGTCCCGTCGTGCGGCACCGGCCGTTTCCGGGGGCCACCGTTCACCGTTGACACGGAGGCGGCCCGGAGCGACCGGTGTCCGGGCACATACCGCCGTTACCGCCGACGGGCACCGAGGAAGGCGGTGCCCGTGGTTACGGGAACGTCGGCGGACCCGTCGGACGCGGCGCCGTGCACGTGTGCCCGCCTTCGCGGGCGGGACGCGGCCCCGCGGCACACCTTGCCCCGGACGGTCGCCGGAAAAGTCGCCGGAAAACCCGTCGCGCCCCGGGCGGCTTGCCCCGTAACGTGCTCCTCGCCGAACCTCCGGCCCGCCCCCAGGGCACGCCCTGCCTCCGAGAGGACCCCCGATGCGCACCGCCAACGTGCCCTCCATCCCCGCGACCTCGACGACCGGGAGCGCGTACGACCGCGCTCCCGGCCTCGACGGCGCACCCTGGTGTGCGCCGAAAGCGCGCTGAGTCCGACGGAGGCGCCACGAGTCCCCGACGCTGTGCTCTCCTCGCCCCTGTCGCGCGACAGCTGTTCGCCCTGTTCGTGGGGGAGGCGGATTTCAGTTGCGGGACGCCGCGTCCGCGTTCATGATGCTGATCATGACTCGGTACGTCACAGCTCCCGTCCGCCTGGGCCAGAGCGCCCTCTCCGATGGCCGGTCGCTTGGCTGGGCCGAGTGGGGGCCGTCGGACGGAGTGCCCGTCCTGTTGTGTCCGGGGGCGGCCACCAGCCGACGGCTCGGATTCGGTGCAGGTGCTGTCGAGGCACTTGGAGTGCGGCTCGTCTCCGTGGACCGTCCGGGCCTCGGCGCCTCGACACCCGCCCCTGGGCGGACCTTCTCCGACTTCGTTGGTGATATGCGACAACTCTGTGTGCTGCGGGGGCTGGGGCGGCCGGCCGTGGTCGGCAATTCCCAAGGCGCGCCGTTCGCCCTGGCCTGTGCCGCGGAGGGAGTCGCCTCGGCGCTCGCCGTCGTCTCCGGCGCGGACGAGGTCGCCGCGCCGGAGTTCGCTCCCGTCCTGGACGCGGACCTGCGCGGTCTGGTCGAGCGGACCGAAAGCGATCCGGTCGGCGCCGAGGAGTTCTTCGCGGGTTTCACCGCGGACGCGATGTGGGACATGGTCATGACCGGGAGCCCGGGGTGCGACCTCGCCGTGTACCAGGACCCCGGTTTCGCGGCTGGTTACCGCAGGGCCTTGAACGAGGCGTTTACCCAAGGCGCCGCTGGTTACGCCCGCGACACGGTCCTGGCGATGGGGCGGTGGCCGTTCGCCCTCGACGCGATCGCCGTCCCGGTCGACATCTGGTACGGCGAGCTGGACACCAGCCACTCGCCCGACGGCGGATCGCTGCTCGCCGCCCGTGTGCCCGGCGCCAGTCACCATGTCGTGCCGGATGCCGGCGGCGCCCTGCTGTGGACACATGCCGAGTCGATCCTCGCATCGCTCCTGGGCAACGCCGTCGCCGACGGGTAGGAGACAGCCTCGGGCCCGCACCGGTGCGGGAAGCGCCCGCGTGGCCCGACGTGTGCGCTTCCACGGGATCGATGCCCTGCCTCCGCGCCGTGAACGGCGCGAACACCGTGTGCCCGTGGGCGAGGGGACGCGGAAATGTCGCAGGCCCGGGCCATGATCCCGGCGTCCGCCCACCACCGCAGGACGGGGCGAGAGCCCGTCCCGAGGAGAGCCCCATGACGTCACCGACACCCCGCCCGCGCCGCGGAACCCGCCGGTGAGCGGCCGTGCGGACCTGTGGCCGCTGATCCACCGGGAGCGGGCGGCGCTGGCCGACGACCTGTCGGGACTGACCGAGGAACGGTGGGCGACGCCGTCGCTGTGCGCGGGACTGACCGTGCGCGAGGTGCTCGCGCACCTGACGTCGTCGGCGAGCCTCAACGGCCTGCGATGGCTGGCCGGGGTCGTCCGCTGCCGGTTCGACTTCGACGCCCAGGTCGCGATGCGCCTGGCGGAGCAGATGGGGGACTCCGGAGCCGACACCCTCGCGCGCTTCCGGGGGATCGTGGACAGCACGACCTCACCGCCCCTGCCCGAGCCCGCCGTCCTGGGTGAGGTGATCGTGCACGGCGAGGACATCAGGCGGCCCCTGGGCATCGTCAGCGCACGTCCGATCGCCACGCTGACCCTGGTGGCGGACTACTACCGGGGCTCGGACCAGGTCGTCGTCGCCAGGAGCCGGATCCGGGGGTTGAGGCTTCAGGCCACCGACGGCCCGTTCGCCTCCGGCACCGGACCCCTCGTCAGCGGGAGCACGCTCGCCCTGATCATGGCGATGACCGGCCGCTCCGCGCACCTGGACGAGCTCACCGGCGACGGTGTGCGGATCCTGCGCGAACGCGCGGAGGGCTGACCCGCAGCCGTGGAACGGGGGACCGCTCCGCGACACGCGCGCCCCGACTCGACATGCAAGTGATTGCTTGCCTATCATGGTGGCCGTGGCAGACGACCTCTTCAAGGCCCTGGCCGACCCGACCCGTCGCACCATCCTCGACGAACTCACGGAGAAGTCCGGCCAGACACTGTTCGAGATCTGCTCGCGGTTGGCCATGAAGCACCAGCTCGGCATCTCGCGCCAGGCGGTCTCCCAGCACCTCGCCGTGCTGGAGGCCGCCGGGCTCGTCGAGACCAGGCGCGAGGGCCGCTACAAGTTCCACGACCTCAACGCGGCCCCGCTGCGGCGGATCGCCGAGCGATGGCTTGCGCCAGACACGTCCGGACCGGAGGAGAGCAACCCGTGAAGATCCACCTGACCAGCATCTTCGTCAACGACCAGGCCGAGGCCGAGCACTTCTACACCGAGATCCTCGGTTTCGTGAAGAAGCACGACGTCCCGGTGGGGGAGAAGGACCGGTGGCTGACCGTCGTCTCGCCCGACGAGCCCGAGGGCACCGAGCTCCTCCTGGAGCCCGCCGGCCATCCGGCCGTCGGCGCCTACCGCGACGCCCTGGTCAAGGACGGCATCCCGCTCGCCCAGTTCGCCGTCGCCGACGTGCGGGCGGAGCACGAGCGCCTGCGCGGCCTCGGTGTCCGCTTCACGCAGGAACCCCTGGAGACGGGCCCGGTCACCACCGCCGTCTTCGACGACACCTGCGGCAACCTGATCCAGATCGCGACCGAGCCGCGGTAGGCACCCACCAGGGTGCGGGGTACGACCGCCCCGGCGGCCGGACTCCGCCCGCGCCCAGCGCACGGATCTCCGCCGCCGAGATCCCCGTCGCCGGACCCCGTAGCCCGCCCGCGCGTACGGGCGGCCGTGGCCGCCGCGGCCGGTCGGCCCCGCCCGGGTGCACGCGCGGGCGGATTCACCCCCTGGCGGCACGGGTAGGGGACCGGCGCACAACCGCTACTTCGTCCCGGGGGACACTCATGGCACACCTGACCGAACTGCACGGAACCGCGATGGGGGAGTTCGACCGCCGGGTCCGCGAGGTCAAGCTGACGGACTGGGCGCTGCCCACGCCGTGCGCCGACTGGGACGTGCACGACCTGGTCAACCACCTGACCACCGAGCAGCTGTGGGCGCCGCTCCTGCTGGACGGCGCCCGGGTCGAGGAGGTCGGCGACCGCCTCGACGGCGACAACCTGGGCGAGGAGCCCATCACCACCTGGGAGGTCGCCGCCCGCGAGGCCCGCACCGCCTGGCTGGCGCCGTCCTCCCTGGAGAGCACGGTGCACCTGTCCTTCGGCGACGCGCCCGCCGAGCTCTACCTGTGGCAGATGACCTTCGACCTGACGGTGCACGCCTGGGACCTGGCGCGCGCCCTGGGCGCCGACGAACGCCTCGACCCCGACCTGGTCAAGGAGGTCCACGCCTGGCTGAGCGACCAGGACCTGGGCCCGGGGCCGATGTTCGGTGCCCCCGTCGAGGTCGGACCCGACGCGAGCCCCCAGGACCGCCTGATCGCCCGCACCGGCAGGACCCCCTGACCGACCGCGCGGCCCCGGCCGGGTACCGCACCCGACCGGGGCCGGTCCGTGCGCCCGGCCCGCTCCGCACGCGCGGGCGCCGGGTGTTTAGCCCTCCCTCCGCGGGTTACGCGCCAGGGTGGCGGCTCCCCGGACTCCCGCTTCCCGGCACCGCGCGCCGTGTCGGCTTCCGGGAGCCCCCCGACTGTCACAGACTGTGACGAGTCCCTGGCGCGGTGCGCCGGGCGGGCCGCGTGGACGGCGGCGCGCAGGACACCGACCCACACACGAGGAAGGGCACTGCCGGTGGAGGCCACGATCACACTGCACGTCGACGGGGAGAAACGCGAGCTCACCGTCGACACACGCACCACGCTGCTGGACGCGCTGCGCGACCGGTTGGGCGTCACCTCGCCCAAGAAGGGCTGCGACCACGGCCAGTGCGGGGCCTGCACGGTCCTGCTGGAGGGCCGCCGCGTCGTGTCCTGCCTGACCTTCGCGGTCGCGCACGACGGCGCCAGCGTCACCACCGCCGCCGGACTCGCCGAGGAGGGGCAGCTGCACCCCGTCGCGCGCGCCTTCGTCGAGAACGACGGCTTCCAGTGCGGCTACTGCACGCCCGGCCAGGTCTGCTCGGCCGTGGGCATGCTGGAGGAGGCCGCCGCCGACTGGCCCAGCCACGTCACCGAGGACCTCCAAGCGCCGGTCGGCCTCGACGACGACGAGATCCGCGAGCGCATGAGCGGCAACCTGTGCCGCTGCGGCGCCTACGTCAACATCGTCGCCGCGATCCGGGAGGCCGCGCAGTGAAACCCTTCCACTACACCCGTCCCGCCGGGGCCGCCGAGGCCGTCACCGCGGTCGCGGGCGACCCCGGTGCCTCCTACATCGGCGGCGGCACCAACCTGGTCGACCACATGAAGCTCGGCATCGCCGAGCCCACCTCCCTCGTGGACGTGCGCGACCTGCTCAGCCAGCGGATCGAGGAACTGCCCGACGGCGGCCTGCGCGTGGGCGCCGCCGTGCCCAACAGCGACCTGGCCGCGCACCCCGGCGTCCGCCGCGACTACCCCGTGCTCTCCCAGGCACTGCTGGCGGGCGCCTCCGGTCAGCTCCGCAACGCCGCCACCACGGGCGGCAACCTCCTCCAGCGCACCCGGTGCGTGTACTTCCAGAACACCGCCATGCCCTGCAACAAGCGCGAACCCGGCACGGGCTGCTCGGCGATCGAGGGCTACGGCCGCTACAACGCCGTCCTGGGCGCCTCCGAGCACTGCGTCGCCACCCACCCCTCCGACATGGCGGTCGCACTGACCGCCCTGGGCGCCCGGGTCCACGTGCTGGGACCGGCCGGGGAGCGCACCGTGGACATGCCCGGCCTGCACCGCCTCCCGGGGGGCGAACCCCGACGCGACACCGTCCTGGGACACGGCGACCTCATCACCGCCGTCGACCTGCCCCGCCTGCCCCTGGCCGCCCGCTCCGCCTACCGCAAGGTGCGCGACCGCGCCTCCTACGCCTTCGCCCTGGTGTCGGTGGCCGCGGCGCTGCGCGTGGTGGACGGCACCGTCGAGGACGTGCGCGTGGCCTTCGGCGGCCTGGCGCACGCGCCCTGGCGGGCCAGCCGCGCCGAGGAGGCGCTGCGCGGGGGACCGGCCACCGAGGAGGCCTTCCGCGAGGCCGCCCGCGCCGAACTCGCCGACGCCGCCACCGGCCCGGACAACGCCTTCAAGGTCCCCATGGCCGTCAACACCCTGGCCGCGACCCTGCGCGGCCTGACCGCCGAGGAGGCACGATGACCGGGACGCTGGACGCGCGGGCCATGGGCCAGCCGCTGACCCGCCTGGAGGGCGCCGACAAGGTCACCGGTCGGGCGCCCTACGCCTACGAGCACCCGCTCGCCGACCCCCTGTACCTGCACCCGGTGCTGTCCACCGTCGCGCGCGGACGCGTCACCGCGGTCGACGCCTCCGCCGCCGAGGAGCTGGCCGGGGTGCGCGCCGTCCTGACCCCGGACAACGCCGAACGCCTCGCCGACACCGAGGACCGCGAGTTCGCGGTGCTCCAGTCCCGCGAGGTGTCCTTCCACGGCCAGTTCGTCGCCGCGGTCGTGGCCGACACCCCCGAGACAGCCCGCCAGGCGGCCGGACTGGTGAGGGTGGACTACGAGCGCTCCGCGCACGACGTGGTGCTCACCGCCGACCACCGCGGCCTCTACCGGCCCGTGGGCGAGGACGACGAGGGCCCCGCCTCCGACACCGAGCAGGGCGACCCCGACGCGGCCCTGGCCGCCGCCGAAATCGTGGTCGACCAGACCTACAGCACGCCCACCGAGCACAACAACCCCATGGAGCCGCACACCACCACGGCCCTGTGGGAGGAGGACACCGGCGACCTCACCCTCTACGACTCCACCCAGGGCGTGCACGTGGTCCGCGCCTCCGTGGCCGGGGTGTTCGGGCTCGACCCCGAACGGGTCCGGGTGGTCGCGCCCCACGTGGGCGGCGGCTTCGGCTCCAAGGGTGAGGCCCACGCGCACGACGTCCTGGCCGCGATGGCCGCCCGCGCCCTGCCCGGGCGGCCGGTCAAGTTCGCGCTGACCCGCCAGCAGATGTTCTGCCTCGTGGGCTACCGCACGCCCACCATCCAGCGGGTGCGCCTGGGCGCCGACCGCGACGGGCGCCTGTCCGCGGTCGTCCACGACTCCGTGGAGCAGACCGCCAGGATCAAGGAGTTCACCGAGAACAGCGCGATGTGCTCGCGGTGGATGTACGCCGCGCCCAACCGCCGCACCACCCACCGGATCGCGCCCCTGGACGTGCCGGTCAACTTCTGGATGCGCGCCCCCGGCGAGGCGCCGGGGATGTACGCGGCCGAGGCCGCCATGGACGAACTCGCCCAGGCCTGCGGCGTCGACCCGATCGAGCTGCGCGTGCGCAACGAGCCCGAGACCGACCCGCAGAGCGGCTCCCCGTGGTCGGACCGGCGCCTGGTGCGGTGCCTGCGCGAGGGCGCCGAGCGCTTCGGCTGGCACGGGCGCGACCCCCGGCCCGGGGTCCGCCGGGAGGGGGACTGGCTGGTGGGCACCGGTGTGGCCTCGGCGAGCTACCCGCACCTGTTCAACCCCGGCTCGGTGGCCCGTGTCCGCTACGGCGGGGACGGCCGTTACGAGGTGTCCATCGGCGCGGTGGACATCGGCACCGGGGCCTGGACCGCCCTCACCCAGATCGCCGCCGACGCGCTGGGCCTGCCCGCCTCCGACATCCGTCTGCGCATCGGCGACACCGCCTTCCCGTCGGCCTCGGTCGCGGGCGGCTCCAGCGGAACCAGCTCCTGGGGGACGGCCATCGTGGCCGCCGCCCGGGTCTTCCGGGACCGGCACGGGGACTCCCCGGCCCCGGGCGCGGAGGCCGAGGGCAGCGGGGCGGAGGACACCGTGGACGAGTCGTACTCGGTCTACTCCTTCGGGGCGCACTTCGCCGAGGCCCGGGTGAACGCGGACACGGGCGAGGTCCGGGTGCCGCGCATGTACGGCCTGTTCTCCGTCGGCCGGGTGGTCAACCCGCGCACGGCGCGCTCGCAGTTCCTCGGCGGGATGGTCATGGGCCTGTCGATGGCGCTGCACGAGGAGAGCTTCCGGGACCCGCGCCACGGCCACATCGCCAACGGCGACTTCGCCGAGTACCACGTCCCCACCAACGCCGACGTGGGCGACCTGCGGGCGGAGTGGCTGGACGAGGAGGACCCCCGCGCCACCCCCATGGGCTCGCGGGGCGCCGGTGAGATCGGCATCGTCGGCACCGCCGCGGCGGTGGCCAACGCCGTCCACCACGCCACGGGGACCAGGGTGCGGGACCTGCCGGTCACGGCGGACAAGCTCCTGCGCTGACGGCCGGTCGTGGTGCGTCCGCGCGGGCGCGCCACGACCGGGGCGTGCCGGGAGCGGACCACACGGCGAGGGCGCGGCGCTGTGGACGGCCGCAGCGCTGTGCCCCCGATAGGCGGGGAACGCTACGGGAGGAGCGGCCCCGTCCGGGGCGCGGTCCGCGCCCGTGTCGCGGCAGAGCCTACGCCCGCGCCGTCCGGGTCGGGACGCGGACCCGTTCGTGGACTGCGGCCCTTCGGCAGCCGTCGGAGCCGAGGCGCCGGGAACGCGCCAGTGCCGCCGGGGTCCCGAGTCCCTCGCGCCCGGGGCCGCTCCGCCAGCCCGCGAGACGGCCCCTCACCGCGGGCACCCCCGAACGCGCGTCCGCCCGCCCCGCGCGGAGCGGGGCGGGCGGACGGGAGAGCCGGTTCCGGTCACTCCAGGGAGTCCTTGAGCTTGTCCACGAAGCCCTCGCCCTTGGTGGCCTTCGACGGGCCCTTGACCGAGCCCTCACCGCTGGGGCCGCCGTCGGTCCCGTACAGCGCGGGGTCCGGGGGCGGCGCGGAGGCCGGGCCGCCGAGCGGCTGGGGCTGGTCGAGGTAGCGCAGCTCGTGGCGGCCGTCCGGCGCGGGCCGGTGCGACCAGCCGCCGTTGGCGGCCGCCGTGCCGTCCGACAGGCCCCAGATCGTGTTGGCGTGCTCCTGGTTCTCCTCGTCGAAGAGCGCGTTGGGCGCGATCTCGCCCTCCATGCCGTCCTCCTGGAGCTCCTCGATCGCGGCCAGCCACATGTTCTGGTGCACGGTGTCGCGGGCCAGGTTGAACTGGAGCATGGCCTTGACCCCGGGGTCGTCGGTCATGTTGTACAGGCGCGCGGTCTGGAGCCTGCCCTGGGCCTCGGCCGCGGCGTTGGCGCGGAAGTCGGCCAGCAGGTTGCCGCTGGCCACGATGTACTTGCCGTTCCAGGGGGTGCCGCCGGAGTCGGCCGGTACGGCGCCGCCACCGGCGACGATGGCCTGCTGCGGGTTCATCCCGCCCACGACCGCGGCCACGGCCGGGTCCTTGACGGCCTTGGCCACCGTGGTGGCCGGAGCGCCCTCCAGCAGGCGCGCCACCATCGTGGCGAGCATCTCGACGTGGCCGATCTCCTCCGTGGCCACGTCCATGATCAGGTCCTTGTACTTGCCCTCGACGCGGCAGTTCCACCCCTGGAACAGGTACTGCATGGTGACGGTCATCTCGCCGTAGGCGCCGCCGATGAGCTCCTGGAGCTTGGCCGCGTAGAGCGCGTCGGGAGCCTCGGGCTTGGCCTCGAACTGAAGGTGTTTGGTGTGCCGGAACATGTCCACCTCATCACTGGGGGATGTGGCCGTCGCACTGCGTGCTTCCGACTCCGGCTACCCGGGGCCTCCGGCCGGTAACGGTGATTGGAGGGGATTTGGCCTTTCCGTGCAGCCGCGTCTGCCTTCCGCTGCCGCTCAGCCGACGCCCCTCCCGGCGGCGACCCGCCCGTGTCCGCCCGGGTTTGTCGTACAGGGAGGGGGTAGATGCGCTCCGGAAGCACAGCAGAAGGAAAAGGAAGAGGTGGGCATGCTGGAGGCTTTATCTCCCCCCTGGCCGCTGGGGTGGAGCGTCGCGATCTTCGTTCTGGTGGCCGCGGTGACCGTGGCGGCCAGTGTTCGGATGACCTCCCTCGGCGACGTCCTGGCCGACCGCACCGGCTGGGGCGAGGCGGTCTTCGGCGCGGTCTTCTTCGGACTGGCCACGTCCCTTTCGGGGATCGTGATGACCGCGGTCAGCGCCGCCGGGGACCAGCCCGGACTGGCCTACAGCAACGCGGTCGGGGGCATCGCCGCGCAGACGCTGGCGCTGGCGGTGGCCGACTTCTTCTACCGGCGAGCCAACCTGGAGCACGCCGCCGCCTCCTCGGCGAACCTGCTCTTCTGCTGCCTGCTCATCGGACTGCTGTCCGTGGTCGTGCTCACCGCCTTCGGCCCGGATGTGACGCTCCTCGGGGTGCACCCGGCCTCGGTCGGGATGATCGCCTTCTACATGGGCGGGCTCTGGCTGATCAGGCAGGAGAACGAGCAGCCCATGTGGCGGGCCGTGCGCACCCGGGAGACCGTGGTGGACGTCCCCGACGACGACGGTACCGACGAGGAGGACGGCACCGGCACGGGCGTGCTGTGGGCGCGCTTCCTCGCGGTGGGTGTCGTGGTGGCCGTGGGCGGGTGGGCGCTCGCCGAGGCCGCGGGCGTGATCGTGGAGTCCACCGGGCTCAGCGCGGGGCTGGTCGGGGCGGTGGCCATGGGCGCGGTGAACGCCATCCCCGAGACGGTCGCGGCGGTCGCCGCGGTACGGCGGGGGGCGATGACCCTGGCGGTGTCCGCCATCATCGGCGGCAACAGCCTGGACGCGCTCAACGTGGCCGTGGGCGACGCCTTCTACCGCGGGGGTTCGCTGTACCACGCGGCCACTGCCGACGAACTCTTCCTCACCGTCGGCGCGCTGCTGATGACCGTGGTCCTGCTCGCCGGGCTCATCATCCGCCAGGCGAAGGGGTGGGGCCGCATCGGCTTCGAGGGCGTGCTGCTGATCGTGCTCTACCTGGGAATCCTCGGCGTGCTCACGTTCTGACGCCGTCCGCGCCCCGGGCTCCGCGCCGGGCGGGAGGCCCTCCGACGCCGGTGGCGGCACCCTCTTCGTTGAGCGGTCCTGCCTTCGGCGGGGCCGCGGGCCCTTACGAGCGGGGTCCTCCCTCCGGCGGCCCCCGGGCTCCCCTTCAGCCCACCCGGTGCAGCCGGACCCCGTCCAGGCGTCCGTCCTCGGCCACCAGCGTCATGTACGTGTGGTGGGGCTGGCGCCGCCGGTCGGTGGGGGAGCCCGGGTTGAGCAGGCGCAGACCGGAGGGGGCCGTGGTGTCCCAGGGGATGTGGGAGTGCCCGAACACCAGCACGTCGCAGTCGGGGAAGCGCTCCTGGCAGCGCTTCTCGCGCCCGCGTGCGTCGCCGGTCTCGTGCACGATCGCGAAGCGCACCCCGCCGAGCGTGGCGCGCGCGACCTCGGGCAGCCGCGCGCGCAGGTCGGCGCCGTCGTTGTTGCCGTGGACGCCGATCAGGAGTTCGGCCCGCGCGTCGAGGCGCTCCAGGCCGGCCAGGTCGCACCAGTCCCCGGCGTGGATCACCGCGTCGGCCCGGTCGACCTCGCGCCAGACCTGTTCGGGCAGGTCACGCGCGCGGCGCGGGATGTGGGTGTCGGACACGATCAGTACGCGCATGCGCGCAAGAGTAGGCGACGCGGGCGCCGTCCGGGTGCCTCCGCACGCGGGTCGCGCCGCCGCTCACGCCCGCGCGCTCACCCGCGCGGTCGCGGACGCGCTCCGCTCACTCGTCCGCGCCGAGGGAGTTGTACCCCTTGGCCCGCTCCTGGCCCGACAGCGCGTGGATGGAGTCCATGATCCGGTCGGTGATCTCCCGGCGCGCCTTGCCCGGGGCGAGGTGGTCGTAGCCGGTGGAGAAGTCCAGCGGTTCGCCGAAGCGGATGCTGTAGGGGCGCGGGCGCGGCATGGAGGCGCCGACCGGCTGCACGTCCTGGGTCCCCGCCACCGCCACCGGCACGACCGGGGCCTTGGACTCCATCGCCAGGTGGGCCACGCCGGTGCGGCCCCGGTACAGGCGCCCGTCCCGGGAGCGGGTGCCCTCGGGGTAGATCACGCAGGCCTCGCCCTCGTTCAGCCGCTCCAGCATCATCTCCAGGGACAGCATGGCCCCGCGCGCGTCGCGGCGCTGCACCGGCATGGCGCCCAGGGAGGAGAACACGGTCTTGGTCACGCGCCCCTTGATTCCGGTCCCCTCGAAGTAGTCGGACTTGGCCAGGAACCGCACCCGGCGCTGGGTGACCGACAGCGGGATGATCACGCTGTCGATGAAGGACAGGTGGTTGCTGGCCAGCAGGACCGCTCCGTCGGCGGGGACGTTCTCACGGCCCTCGACGGTCGGACGGCACAGGGTACGGGCGAGTACCGATACCGTCTGCCGCAACGCACCGTAGAACACGTGTTCTCCCTCACCAATGGTCGGATGCCGGAGTCCAATGTAAGGCCGACCCATGGGTAACAACGGGTCGGCCACGAGGAGAGTGCTCCAGGTCACCATGCCGGGAGGGCGGTCGGAACAAGCCCGTGACGTGCGGATTCCCGCGGGGTCAGGCGGTGCGGCGCCACTCGGCGTTGGCTCCGCACACCACCAGGCACGGCCGCTCGCCGGGGACGCGCCCCGCCAGCCAGGCGGCGAAGGGCACGGCCGCGGCCGGTTCGGTGGCGATGCGGAACTCCTCCCAGAGCCGGTCCTGGGCCCGCAGGATCTCGGCGTCGCTCACCAGGGCCCGGGTCACCGGGTGGGCGCTCAGCACTTCGAAGGGGACCCGGCCCAGGGTGGCCGCGCCCAGCGCGGAGGAGGCCACCGAGTCCACGGGGGTCTGGACGGGGTGCCCGGCGGCCATCGCGGCGTGCATGCTCGCGCAGCCCTCGGGTTCGGCGCCCACGACCTCGCGCCCCTCCGCCCCCAGGCGCACCCCGGCCGCCAGTCCGCCGCCGCCCACCGCGACGACGATGGTGTCGCACTCGGGCGCGTCGGCGGCGATCTCCAGCCCGATCGTGCCCTGACCGGCCACGACGAGGGCGTCGTCGAAGGCGTGCAGGTAGCGCACTCCCTCGGCATCGGCGCGGGTGCGGGCCGCCTCGGCGGCCACCGCGTAGTGCTCTCCCACCCTGACGATCTCGGCGCCGGTGGCGGCCAGCGGCGCAGCCTTGGCCTCGGGGACCGACTCGGGGACGTAGACCGTCGCGCGCACGCCCAGCAGGCGGGCGGCGGTGGCCACCCCCAGGCCGTGGTTGCCTCCGGAGGCGGTGATCACCCGGTCGGTCTCCTCCCCGCCCAGCAGGGCGTTGAGGGCGCCGCGCAGCTTGAACGCCCCGGTGAGCTGGAGGTGCTCCAGCTTGAGCGTCAGCGGACGCCCGTCCACCTCGGCGTGCATGACCGGGGTGCGGCGGGCGTAGGGGGCGATGCGTTCGGCGGCGGCACGGACGTCGGTGGCCGTGGGCGCGGCGTGCGCGGTCGTGGTGCTCATACAGCCCACTGTGCCCGTACCGGCCATTAACTTAAAGTTGGGTCTGCTAAAGATCGTTAAGCGAAACTTTGTATCTGACTTTGTGTGGAAGGAGGGCCGCCGTGCTGGACGCCAACCGGGTGCGGGTGCTCGTGGAGATCGCGCACGCGGGGTCGATCGCAGCGGCCGCCGAGCGCCTGTCCTTCACCCCGCCCGCGCTGTCCCAGCAGCTCACCAAGCTGGAGCGCGAGGTCGGCTGCACCCTGGTCGAACGCGGCCGCACCGGGGCCACCCTCACCGAGGCGGGCCGGGTCCTGCTCGAACACGGCGAACGGGTGCTGGGGGAGCTGCGCGACGCCGAGGCCGCCGTGCGCGCCGTGGCGGGCGAGGCCCCCGACCGCCTGTCCCTGGGGGCCTTCGCCAGCGCGGGCAAGGTCCTGCTGCCCGCCACCCTGGCCGCCTTCGGGCGCCAGCACCCCCAGGTGCGGCTGTCGCTGTCCGACATCGAGCCCCCGGGCGGGTACGGCCTGGTCGCCTCCGGCGACCTGGACCTGCTCCTGACCCACCGCTACCCGGGCGTGCCCCTGCCGCGCGCCGGGGGCCTGCACCGCGAACGCGTTCTGGTGGACCCGCTGCTGGCGGTCGTGCCCGAGGGCCACTCCCTGGCCGCCCGCGAGGTGGCGCTGGCCGACCTGGCGGGGGAGGAGTGGATCTGCGGAGCCCCGGGCATCTACAACCGGATCAGCCTGGACACCGCCGCCGCTGCCGCCGGGGTGCGCCTGAACGTGGCCTATGAGACCCGCGACTACGAGGTGGCCCTGGCCCTGGTCGAGGCCGGTGTGGGGGTGGCCCTGGTCCCGCTGAGCATCCTGCGCTCGGACCGCCGTGG
Source organism: Nocardiopsis akebiae (assembly GCF_018316795.1). NCBI lineage: Bacteria > Bacillati > Actinomycetota > Actinomycetes > Streptosporangiales > Nocardiopsidaceae > Nocardiopsis > Nocardiopsis akebiae. The sequence continues at coordinate 3,949,333 of NZ_CP074132.1, read as the reverse complement.
CGGCTGGGTCAGCCGTCCGCTGCGCGGCACCCGTCTGGCCCGCGAGATCTACGCCGTCCACCGGCGCCGCCCGCCCGAGCCGGTCCCGGCGATGGTCGAACTCCTGCGCGGCGTCGCCTCCCGCGCGCTCGGCGGAGCCGGGGACGCTGACGGTTCTCACAGCGGAGGGGGACCCGGCGGGCTGGGCGCGTTCCAGCGGTAGAGCAGCGCCAGCAGCCGCACGGTGAAGCACAGCACCGCTCCCACCACGGCGATCCAGCCCCAGGTCAGGCCCGCCCAGTACGCGACGGCGACCAGGCCCGCGCCCAGCAGGGCGGGGACGGCGTACAGGCGCGAGTTGGCGCTCAGCACCGTCGGCACCCGGTTCAGCAGGACGTCGCGGATCGTGCCGCCGCCCACCCCGGTGACGACGCCGAGCAGGGTCGCCTGGAGCGGACCGAAACCCGATTCCAGGGCCTTGGTCGCCCCGATCACCGCGAACAGGCTCAGCCCGGCCGCGTCGAAGACGAGGATGGGCCGGTTCAGGTGGGTGAGCTGCCTGCTGAGGAAGAACGCGGCGGTCGCGCCCAGCAGCGCCGTGCATATGTAGCGCCAGTCCTGGAAGGTCGCGGGGGTCACGCCGAGCAGCAGGTCGCGGATGACGCCGCCGCCCAGGGCGGTCACCACGCCCAGGGCCAGGACGCCGACGATGTCCAGGCGTGCGCTGCGGATGCCGGTCAGCGCCCCGTCGACGGCGAAGGCGAGGATGCCGACGAGGTCCAGGACGAGGATCAGGGTCTGCGTGGACATGCGCGTGCGCCGGGGACGGCGGTTCCTTTCGGACGGTGTGGCGGCCAGAACGCCGATCGGCTATTCCACCACGTCCGGGAGGCGTGTGACGCGCGCGGGTGCTGTGACGCGCCGCACCGGGTTGTTCCACCGCCGCGGGCGGCCCGAACCGCGGCGCGCACGGCCGCGACCGGGGCACCGTCCCCCCTGCCCGGGCCGGGCCGCGCGAACCCGACGAATGACGGCGTGTCGGGACTTCCCCGGAACACGGGCAGGCGACACCATCGGGGGTGACCGGGACCCGGGTGGAACGAGGACACATGCAACACATGGACGCGATCGTCATCGGAATGGGGCCGGGCGGTGAGACCGTCGCGGGCAGGCTGCTCGCCGCCGGCAAGCGCGTGGCGGTGGTCGAGCGCGAACTCATCGGCGGCGAGTGCGGCTACTGGGCCTGCATCCCCACCAAGGTGCTGCTGCGCCCGCCGGAGGTGCGCCAGGAGGCCGACGGCGCCGCCGGGGTCTCGCGCCCGGACCTGCGCTGGCCCGAGCTGCGCGACTACCGGGACCAGATGATCCGCCACCTGGACGACTCCGCGCAGGTCCAGGGGTACCGGGACCAGGGCGCCCTGGTCCTGCGCGGCGAGGGGCGCGTCATCGGCCGCGACCCTTGGCGGGTGGCGGTGGGCGACACCGAGCTCACCGCCGACCACGTCGTCGTGGCCACCGGCTCGGAGGCGGTGCGCCCGCCGATCGAGGGGCTGGACGACCTGGACCCCTCCGTGGTGTGGACCAACCGCGAGGCCACCACCCTCACCGACGTGCCCGGCCGGGCCGTCGTGGTCGGCGGCAGCGCCGTGGGGGTGGAGCTGGGCCAGTTCCTGGCCCGGATGGGCTCGCAGGTCACCCTGGTCCAGCGCGGTCCGCGCCTGGTGAACCGCGAGGAACCCCGCCTGTGCGAGCTGATCAGCGACCAGTTCGACCGCGACGGCGTCACCGTGCACCTGAACACCCAGGTCTCCGCGGTGGCCCGGGACGGGGACGGGATCCGCGCGACCCTGGAGAACGGCGAGCACGTGGAGGCGGACGTGATCGTGCTCGCCACCGGCCGCCGCCCCCGCGGCGGCGGCCTGGGGCTGGAGGAGGTCGGGGTGGAGCTGGACCGCGCCAGCCTGCGTGTGGACGAGCGCTGCCGCGCCGCGCCCGGGCTGTGGGGGGTCGGCGACGCCACCGGCCGGGCCCTGTTCACGCACGTGGCCAAGTACCAGGGGCGCGTCGTCGCCGACAACATCCTGGGCACCGACCGGGCCGCCGACTACACCGGCGTGCCGCGCGTGATCTTCTCCTACCCCGAGATCGCCGGGGTGGGGCTGACCGAGGCCGAGGCGCGGGAACAGGGGATCGACACGGCCACCGCCGAGGCCGACCTGCCCCAGACCCTGGCCCGGCCCTGGACCTACGACACCGACCCGCGCGGCACCATCGGCCTGGTCGCCGACCGCCGCCGCGGGGTGCTGGTCGGCGCGTGGGCGTTCTCCCCGATGGCCTCGGAGTGGATCCACACCGCGGCGCTGGCGATCCGCACCGGCCTGCCGGTCGCTGCGCTGCTCGACTCGATCCCGCAGTTCCCCACGTACAACGAGGCCTACCTCATCGCCCTGGAGAACCTCGAAATGTGAGGCGGCGGCACCGGCCTACCCGGAGGCGGAACCCACCGGCGGAGAGGCCGCGGGTGGCCGGTGTACGAGGCGCCGACCCCTCCGGACGCGGGCGCTCCCGGCGGGGAGGTCAGGCCCTCCCCGTCAGGGCGGCCTCCTCCTCGGCCTCCACGCCGCGGTTCCACTCTGCCTTGCTCGACTGCCAGCCGTCCTCGTCGCGGCCCAGGCGCCAGTAGCCCGACACCGACAGCTGCTCCTTGGGCAGGCCGTGCTCGACGCGCAGCAGACGGCGCAGGTCGCGGACGAAGCCGGCCTCGCCGTGCACGAACGCGTGGACGCGGCCCTCGGGGAAGTCGAGGGCGCGCACGGCGGGGACAAGGACCGAGCCCACGGCCTCGTCCCCCCGGTGCAGCCAGTGCACGCGGACGCCCGGGCCGCCCTCCAGCTTCAGCTCGTCCTCTGGGCCGCCGACCTCGACGAACACGTGGGCGGTGGCGTCCGGGGCCAGGGCCTCCACGGCGGCGGCGATGGCGGGCAGGGCGCTCTCGTCCCCGGCCAGCAGGTGCCAGTCGGCGCCGGGGTCGGGGGAGTAGGCCCCTCCGGGGCCCATCAGGCGCAGCCGGTCGCCCGGCCTGGCGCCCGCCGCCCACACCCCGGCCAGTCCGGTGCCGCCGTGGTGGACGAAGTCGAGGGTGAGCCGCCGGGCCCCGGCGTCCCAGTCGCGCACGGTGTAGGTGCGGGTGACCGGCCACTCCTCGCGGGGGCGCTCGGCGCGCACGCGCTCCAGGTCGAAGGGCTCGGTGTCGCCGGGCGCGGGCGGCGGGAAGAGCAGCTTGACGTAGCTGTCGGTGTGCCCGTCGGTGGCGAACGCGTCCAGGCCCTCCCCGCCCAGGACGACCCTGACCATGTGCGGGGTGATCTGCTCGACCGCCTCGACCCTTCCGGTGTGGACGGTCCTGGCCCGTCCCTGCCGCTGTGCCACGGCGCCCTCTTTCTTCCGGGGTGAGTTAGGTGAACCTAAGTAGGACTTACCGTAAGGCACAGTGACGCACCAGGGCAAAACCTGAGCCCCGGCGGAACCCGGATCAGGATCGATCGTCGCGCTACACCCCGTCGGGCGGCTGCGGCAGCCCGCCCGGGGCGGGACCGGCTCGCGCGTGCGGGGTGGTCAGATCGGGGCCGGAGCCCGCGCCTGCGGCCCCGGGAGCGCTTCCGCTGCGGGCGGTCGACCGCGCCGACCCGGATCGCACCCTCTGGGGACGATTCCGCTGCCAGGGCCGCCGCCGTCGCCGACAGCGACGCCGGTAGCGCGATCACCGTGGGCAACCCGCCGCCACGGCGCAGTGCGGTCGTGCGCCCTCAGGCGGCGTCGGGGCGGTCCTTGCCCGGGGCTCGGTCTGCCAGGGTGAACGCCGCGTGCAGCCGCCGGTCGTCCTCCGGAGCCCCCGCCCGCAGGGCCGCCAGCCAGGCCGCCGCGCCCGCCGTGCACCCGGCCGTGGCCACCTGCGCCCCCGCCGCGCACAGCGCCAGCTTGCGGGTGAGCGCCGCGCGCACCGGTTCGGACCGTGAGAGCACCCCGCCCGCCAGCACCACCGGCAGGCTCTCCCCGGGCGAGCGCACCTGGTGCACCGAGTGCGCCAGGTGCCCCGCGGCGGCCTCCACGATCACCTCGGCCGCCGGATCGCCCTGCGCGTGGGCCTCGCTGACCAGGGGCGCCAGCGCGGCCAGCGTGACCGGGGCGGCCGTGGTCAGGATTCGGGCGAAGTTGCGGGCGTGCTCCTCGGGCAGGTGCTCCTCCCCGCCCGGAGGGCGCTGGCCCGGGATGACCCGCTTGGCCACCGCGCGCGCCAGCGGACTCAGCTCCCCGCCCCGGGACAGCTGCCGCGCCGTCTCCCGTGCCGCCTGGTGCCCGATCCAGAATCCCGACCCCTCGTCGCCGATCAGCCACCCCATGCCGTCCGCGGAACGGGTCCGCCTGCGCTCCTCGACCCGGGTGGCGATCGCCCCGGTCCCCGCGATCAGCACCGTGCCGTCGGGCCCCGGGGTGCCCGAGGCGAAGGCCACCTCGTCGTCGCCGGTGAACGCCGTGTTCTCCGGCGCCAGTCCCGCCCCGCCCAGGGCCCGCTCCAGGCACGCGCGCACCTCGTCGTCGCGCAGCGCGGACACCCCCGCCAGGCCGACCACGCCGAAGGCCACGGCCCCGCGCGCCCGCGGTCCGGCCGCGTCGAGCGCTCCCGCCACCGCCTCGGCCAGCCGCTCGGCGGCCCGGTCCGCGCCGTGGGAGTTGGGGTTGGCGCCCCCGGCCCGGGCCTCGCCCAGCCGCTCTCCGGAGAGGGTGGCCACCAGCGCCCGGGTGGCGGTGCCCCCGGCGTCCACCCCCAGGACGAGTCCGCGCCGGTCGTCCGACTGGTCGGACCGGGCACGGGAAGAAGAGGAGATCGTACGTGTCACAGGGGAGAGGTGCCCCGTGGCGCCGCGTATTACTCGTCGCGGCGGCCCGGTCCGCCCGGCGGACGAGGAAGGGGCGGACTGTCTCAGCGGCCGAGCACGGGGGAACGGGCGTCCGCGCCGCGCGCGGGAGGCGGGCGGCGCGCCGGGCAATCCACTGGCGTCCGCCCGGTGGCGGCTGAGAGGCTCGGTGCCATGACAGGAGCGCCACAGCACGACCCCTCCCGCCGCGACGACGCCCCCGCGTGGACCGTGCGCGAGGGCACGGAGAAGGACCACCCCGAGGCCGTCGGGGTCTTCTGCGAGGCCCTCAACCTCTCCGCCCGGGAGATCCTGGACAACCAGCGCGACCACCCCACCATCGAGCACGACCGCACCCTGCTCGCCGTGGACGGCGACCGCGTCGTCGGCACCGCCCTGTCCAACGGCTTCGAGATGACCATGCCCGGCGGACCCCGCCGCGTCGCGGGCGTGACCGGCGTGGGCGTGTGGCCCACCTACCGCCGCCGCGGCGTCCTCAGCGCGCTCATGCGCCGCCAGCTCGCCGACGTCCGGGACCGGGGCGAGAACCTCTCCGTGCTGTGGGCCTCCGAGGGGGGCATCTACGCCCGCTTCGGTTACGGCCTGGCCTTCCGCGAGACCAACGCGACCCTCCAGCGCGCCCACGCCCGCCTGCGCCCCGACGCGCCCCGGGACCCCTCCCTCACCCTCGAACTGGCCGAGACCGCCGAGGTCCGCCAGGAGGTGGAGCGGGTCTACCGCGAGGCGCTGCCCCAGCGCGCCGGCCAGCTCGCCCGCGACGAGCACTGGTGGAGCCTGATGCTCCAGGACAAGGAGGCCGGCGGGCCCGGACGGCTGCGCGCGGCCCTGGTGCGCGGCCCCGACGGTCCCCTCGGGTACGCGCTGTACCGCGTCGTCGACCGCTGGGAGGACGGTCTGGCCTCGGGGCGGGTGGTGGTGCGCGAGCTGGTCTCCGTCTCCACCGCCGCCCGGGTCGCCCTCTACGAACACCTCCTGGACCGCGACCTGACCAGCGAGGCGGTCTTCGAGAAACTGCCCGGGGACGACCCCCTCACCGTCCTGCTGGCCGACCCCCGGCGCCTGGTCCGGCGGGACTTCGACGCCCTGTGGGTGCGCCTGGTGGACCTGTCCGGCGCCCTGTCCGACCGCCCCTACGCCGTCCCGGTGGACACGGTGCTGGAGGTCGCCGACCGCTACGCCCCCTGGAACGCCGGGCGCTGGCGCTTGGAGGCGGACACCGGGGGCGCCCGCGTGAGCCCGACCGAGGCCGCCCCCGACCTAGCCCTGGACGCCTCCCACCTGGGCGCGGCCTACCTCGGCAGGCGCACGCTGACCGCCTTCGCGGACGCGGGGCTGCTCACCGAGCACGCTCCCGGCGCGGCGGCCCGCCTGGACACCGCCCTGCACGCGCCGCGCGCGCCCTTCTGCGGCACCGACTTCTGAGGAACCGGCCCTCTGAGGACCCGGCCCCGCGCCTCCGCCACGGCGCGGGGCCGGACGCGCTCCTAGGACCGGACGTGCTCCCGGGATCGGAGGGGCCCCGGAGCCCGCGGGGCCCGCTGGTAACATGACGGCCATGGAGCTCATCGAGGTCGACAGACTCTAGCCACCGAACCGCCGGTGGCCTTCACCCGCGAGGGCGCGTACCGCGCCCCGGTGAACGACCTCGACCTCGTCGGGGGCGCCCTGTCCGCGTACGCCCTGCAGCGTCGCGGCCCGCTCTCCGACCCGGTCCGTTCCGGCGCGTTCCGACGCCGACCACCGATCGCGCCCCCGTGCGCGCGGTGACGTCCGCCCCGCCCACGGGAGCGCAGACGATCGGCACCTCTTTGCGCGTGCGCGCGGCGACGGCCCGGGAAGTCGTCGAGGACCTCCCGCCCCTTCCGCGTGCGCGCCCGGTGACGCCGGTCCGCCCGCTCCCGCGGCCCGCCACGGGTCGAACACGCACCCGCCCGGCACAGCCCCGTCGGCGTCCGCGTGTTCCCCCGCCAACGAACCCGCCCCGCGGCCCGACCACGCAGTCGCCCGCCGCCGGGCACGAGGAGAGCTCCCAGCATGTCCACCAAGTCCGCCGTCACACTCACCGACCTCACCTTCGCCTGGCCGGACGGCACGGTCGCGATCGACCGCGTGAGCGGCACCCTCACGACCGGGCGCACCGGGCTCGTCGGCCGCAACGGCGCGGGCAAGTCCACCCTGCTGCGCCTGATCGCCGGTCGACTGCGCCCCACATCGGGGCGCGTCGACGCGGTCGGCGACGTCGGCTACCTCCCGCAGAACCTGACCCTGGGCACGGACGCGACGGTCGCCGAACTGCTCGGCATCGACGCCACCCTCACCGCCCTCCGCGCTATCGAGGCGGGCGACGCCGACGAACGCCACTTCGACGCGGTCGGCGACGACTGGGACATCGAGGCGCGCGCCGACGAGGCCCTGCACGAGATCGGGTTCACCGCCGCCGACCTCGACCGCCGCGTCGCGCAGGTCTCCGGCGGTGAGGCGGTACTCATCGCCGTCACCGGCATGCGCCTGCGGCGCACCCCGATCACCCTGCTCGACGAGCCCACCAACAACCTCGACCGGCCCACGCGGGCCAGGCTCGCCGCGTTCGTCGACACCTGGCCCGGCACCCTCGTCGTCGTCAGCCACGACCTCGAACTGCTCGAACACGTGGACAGCACCGCCGAACTCCACGCCGGGAGCCTCGACGTGTTCGGCGGCCCCTACAGTGCCTGGAAGGAGCACCTCGAACAGGAGCAGGCCGCCGCCGTCCAGGCGGCCCGGTCCGCGCAGCAGGCCCTCAAGGTCGAGAAGCGCCAGCGCGTGGAGGCCGAGACCAAGCTCGCCCGCCGCGAGCGCACGGCCAGGAAGACGCAGAAGGACGGCGGCATCCCCAAGATCCTCGCGGGCAACCGGGCCAGCAAGGCGCAGGCCTCGGCCGGGGCGATGCGCTCGACCCTCGACGACAAGGTCCAGGCCGCGCAGGCCGCGGTCGACGCCGCCGACGCCCGCGTACGCGAGGACGAGCACATCCGCCTCACGCTGCCCGACCCGGACGTGCCGCGCGGCCGCCGCCTGGCGGAGTTCCACGCCGAGGGACGCACCGTCGTCGTCCAGGGTCCCGAACGCGTCGCCCTGGTCGGCCCCAACGGGGCAGGGAAGTCGACCCTGCTCCAGCAGCTCGTCCACGGCGGCGATCCGGTTCCGGGCCGCGCGCACGGCACACTCCTGACCGACCGCGTGGGGTACCTGCCCCAGCGCCTGGACGGCCTGGACGACGCGGCGAGCGCGCTGGAGAACGTGCGGGCGGTCGCCCCCGGCACGCCGCCGGGCGAGGTCCGCAACCAGCTCGCCCGCCTGCTGCTGCGCGGGGACGGCGTCGACCGCCCCGTCGCCACGCTCTCCGGCGGCGAGCGGTTCCGCGTCTGCCTCGCCACGCTGCTCCTGGCGGAGCCGCCCGCGCAGCTGCTCGTCCTGGACGAGCCGACCAACAACCTCGACACCTCCAGCGTCGAGCAGCTCGCCGAGGCCCTCGACGCCTACCGCGGCGCGCTCCTGGTCGTCAGCCACGACCACGGGTTCCTGCGCAGGCTCGGGATCGACACCGTCCTGGAGATCGACCGGGAGGGAGGCCTGCGCCAGCGCGCTGAACTGGGGGACTGACGCCGACCGGTGCCCGCTTAGGCGTCCACCGAGAGGGAACCGGCACCCGTCCGGGCGCCCGCCGGGAGGAAACCGGCGGGCGCCCGACGCCTCCTGTCCACCGTGATCTTGTACTCATAGCGAGTTTGGGCCGTCGAGCCTCGCTACAAGTACAAGATCATCGCAGTTCAGAACCCTTGTGCCACACCGGTAACGGTTCCGGCCGGACCGGACCCGGTAGCCACCGGCGCGCGCCCCTACCGTCTCCGCTCCGGGCTACCCGGCGCCGCGGGTCCACCGCCCCATGGCGGGCCACTCCCCGCCGGAGCCGTGCACGGGAGTGAACCCGCACCGGAGGAAGAACTCCACCCTGCCCTCGGCGCCCTCGCCCTCCTCGGGCAGCAGGAACACCCACTCGACCCCGGCCGCGCGGGCCCGGTCCGCGAACCCCTCCAACAGGCCCCTGCCGACCCCGCGCCGTCTCCACCCCGGGTCCACCACCACAGCCAGCACGTACCCGTGCGGCGGCGGTACCGGGCTCCCCGACCCCTCGTAGACGCCGTCCAGCACGCCCTCCACCCACCCCACCACAGCGCCCTCCGCCTCCGCGACGAGCACCACCATGTCCTCGGGCAGCAGCGAGGCCGGGTAGCCCTTCTTGTCCAGGTGCGGTGAGGCGCGGCCGATCAGGGCGGCGATGCCCGGGCCGTCCCCGGGGCGGGCGGAGCGCAACAGCATGGCAGCACGGTAGTACCGGCCGCGGTCGGCCACCAGTGCGCGCACCGGAGATGCCGGGAACCCGCCCGGAACGCGCCCCCGCGACCGCACGGCGGGACGGCGCCGGACCCGCCCCGCGCCGGGAAAAGGAGTGGCACCCCGCCGGTGGAGTCCGTACGTTGTGGCTCTGGCCCCCGGGCCCTGCTCGCCGTGCTTTCCGCGCCGGGATCCACGGGCGCGTCACCCGGACCTGAGGCCTGGGCCATATGCCCGGAATGTGCAAGTATCGCCCTGAACATGAAGTGGAACCCGGGCTCGTCCCGCCCTCGCCGCGAGTGCGCCGGTCCCCGGTTCGAAGAGTGGAGGACCGCACACGTGAATGCCGGAGGGGACCTCACCCCGACCGAATGGACCGTACGGGGAACCGACCGCGACGAGTACGCCGAGGTGATGCGCGTCGTCGGCGAGGCGCTGCTGTCCTCGGACCCGCCCGAGGACCGCGAGCCCTTCCTGCGCCCCCTCCTGGACGCCGAGGGCTACGACCGCGTCCTGGTCGCCGTGGACGGGGACGAGGTCGTGGGCGCGGTCAACGACTTCGCCTTCGAGATGGCCCTGCCCGGCGGTCCTCGCCCGGTGGCCGGGGTGACCGGCGTGGGCGTGTGGCCCACGTACCGCCGCCGCGGCGTGCTCAGCGCTCTCATGCGCCGCCAGCTCGCCGACACCCACGCGCGCGGGGAGCGCTACGCCGCGCTGTGGGCCTCCGAGGGCGCCATCTACGGCCGGTTCGGCTACGGCCCGGCGGTCACCGAGATGGAGACCGCCGTCCGCCAGCCCCACGCCCGACTGCGCGCCGACGCGCCCCGCGACCCCGCTCTGCGGGTCCGCCTGGCCGACCCCGGGCAGGTGCGCCCGGACCTGGAACGGGTCCACCGCGAGGTCGCCGCCGTGCAGGTCGGCCAGTTCCAGCGCGCCGCCCACTGGTGGGACCGGGTCCTGCGCGACCAGGCCCAGTTCCGCGAGGGCCGCGGCCCGCTGCGGGCCGCGGTGGTCAGCGGACCCGACGGACCGCTGGGCTACGCGCTCTACCGCACCCGCAACAGGTGGGAGCGCGACGGCTCGCGCGGAGAGGTGTACGTCAAGGAGGTCACCGCCACGACCCCGGCCGCCTGGACCGCTCTGTACGACCACCTGTTCAACCGCGACCTGGTCACCGAGATCACCTTCGACTTCCTGGCCGTGGACGACCCGCTGCGCCACCTGCTCGTGGACAGCGGCCGGGCGGCGCCCACGCTCTACACCTCCCTGTGGGTGCGGCTGGTGGACGTGCCCGGAGCCCTGTCCGAACGTTCCTACGCCGCGCCGGTGGAAGCGGTCCTCGAGGTCGCCGACCGGTTCGCCCCCTGGAACGCCGGGCGCTGGCACGTCGAGGCCGACACCGGCGGCGCCCGCGTGGAGGCCACGGACGCCGCCCCCGACGTCAGCCTGGACGTGTCGCACCTGGGCGCCGCCCACCTGGGCCAGACCACCCTGGACGGCTACCTGCGCGCGGGCCTGATCACCGAGCACACACCGGGAGCGGTGGAGCGCCTGGACGCGGCCCTGCGCCGCTCCCGCGCGCCCTTTTGCGGTCTGATCTTCTGACCGCGGGGGCGCGGCGGTCCGGCCCCGCCCACCGGCGGGGCCGGACTCGCGTCCTCAGCCCTTCAGCACCTCAGCCCTTGAGCGCCTTGACCAGCCGGTCCACGTCGGACTCGTCGTTGTACAGGTGGAACGCCGCGCGCATCCGCCCGTTGCGGGCCGCCGTGGCGATACCCGCCTCTGCCACGCGCTCCACCGCGCCCTCGGGCACCGGGACCGACACGATCGCCGACCCGGCGGGCTCCATGTCCATGGCCTCGCGGAAGCGGTCGCCCAGGGCCGCGTCGTGCTCGCGGATGACCTCCACCCCCACCTCCTCCACCAGGGACAGGGTCTCCTCCAGGCCGACCCACGCCCCCCACACCGGCGCCAGGTCCAGGCGTCGCGCGCCCTCGGCCAGCCGCAGCGGGCCGCCGTAGAGCGACTTCCAGGGCTCGTGCGCGCCGTACCAGTTCGCGGCCAGCGGGGAGAGTTCGGCCAGCGCCTCCTCGGTGCCGGTGAGCAGAGCGGAACCGCGCGGGCCCAGCAGCCACTTGTACGCGGCGCACACCGTGTAGTCGACCCGGTCCACGGGCAGCGGCAGCCACCCGGCGGCCTGGGTTGTGTCCAGCAGCAGCCGCGCCCCGTGGTCGGCGCAGGCCGCGATCAGGTCCTCCACGGGGGCGATGGCGCCGTCGGCGGACTGCACGGCCGAGACGGCCACCAGGTCGGTGTCCGGGCCCACCCGCGATGCCAGGTCGGCCAGGGGCACCTCGCGCACGCTGATCCCCGCGTCCGCCCTGGCCATGAACGGGTGGACGACCGAGCTGAACTCGTCGGCCGCCGTCAGCACCCGCGCGCCCGGGGCCAGGCTGGCGGCGACGGTGCCCACGAACTGGGAGACGTGGCTGCCGATGGCCACATCGGCGGGGGACACCCCGTTCAGGCGCGCGTAGGCGGAGCGGGCGCGCTCGATGCCGGCGTCGGCCGCACCCGGCTGGAACCGGCCCGCGGCCACGTCGCGGGTGTGCTGGTCCAGGGCCCGCAGCGCCCGCCGGGGCGTCAGGCCGTGCGTGGCGGTGTTGAGGTAGGTGTTCTCGGCAGCGAACTCCTGCTGCGCGGCCCGCAGGCGGGCCCGTCCGGCTTCGTCCATGCCCCCGATGCTCACAGCGCGGCGGGGGCCGCTCAAGGTCCATTCCGACCGGGAAAGGACTGCCTTTGGCGGCGTGGGCCGAGCCGTCGGGCAGGCCCTCCGTGCCCGACGGCGCTCGGAGGCTGACCGCCCTTCGCGCCGGTGCCCCGGCCCTTCAGATGCGGAACTTGGCCTCGGCCTCCGTGGAGCCCGCCATGAGCTTGTTGAGCAGGCGCACGAGTTCCCGGCGCTCGTCGGGTTCCAGCGCCTCGGCCCAGGCGCTCTCGCGCCGGTTGTGCGCACGGAAACCGCCGAGGATCGCCCGGTACCCGGCCTCGGTGAGGCTGAGCTGGAGGGCGCGCCGGTCGTGGGCGGCGCGCTCGCGCACGATGAGCCCGTCGCGTTCGAGGGTGTTGAGCAGCGCGGACAGCGCGGCCCTGCTCATCCCCGAGATCTCGGCGGTGGTCTTGGCCTCCATGGGCCCGGCCAGCCACAGCGCGAAGATGACCCGGAACCCGGGCCAGGTGAGACCGCGCGGGCGGTGCACCGACGACTCCAGGTCGTAGATGACCATGCTCGTCGCCCGGTTGAGGGTCAGGACCATCCGCATGGCGTCGGCGTTCACGGAGGGAAGTTCCTGCTCGGCCTTCCGCACCGCGTAGTCCACGAAGGACCAGAAGGTGAGTTCGGGGGCGGTGTCGTGGGTCACGCCGGTCAGCCTAGTGCCTGATCCCCCGGCGGGCCGGTCGCGTCCGGCCCCGCGCGTCCGCGCCGGTCGGCGGACCACCGCCTCCGGTCCCGGCGCGCGGCGGGCGGCACGGCACGCGTCGGCACCGGTCGAAGCCGCCGCGCGCGCCGCGCACCCCCGTCACGACCGCGGGCGCGAACCGCCGGTCGGCAGGTCGGCGGGCACGCCAGCCCCCCGCCGTATCATGTGATCTGTATCACTCAGTAGCGGGCTCCAGGCCTCTTGGTCCTGTGGCGCGGAGCACGTTATGGTCAAGATCATCAAACCTTTGATCAATTGGGCGGCGGCAGCCGTCCGGAGCGAGTGAAGGGCCCCGACCATGGCAGCCAAGCCGTTCGCCTCATCCGCCGACACCGAGGCCAAGGAGCAGACCCTGGAGGTCCTGGCCGACGGCGTCTACGCCCTCACCGCCGAGGGCGACCCGAACGTGGGCGCCATCGAGGGCGAGGACTTCCTCGTGGCCTTTGAGGCCCTGGCCACGCCCGCCGCCGCGGGGGAGTGGCTCGCCAAGCTGCGCGAGCACACCGACAAGCCGATCCGCTACCTGGTGCTCTCGCACTACCACGCGGTCCGCGTCCTGGGCGCCAGCGCCTTCGACGCCGAGATCATCCTGACCCACGAGAAGACCCGCGAACTCATCCGCGAGCGCGGCGAGGAGGACTGGGCCAGCGAGTTCGCCCGCATGCCGCGCCTGGCCAAGGACGCCGACTCCGTGCCCGGGCTGACCTGGCCCACCCAGACCTTCGCCGACCGCACCACCATCGACCTGGGCGGCGACCGCGGCGAGCTGGTCCTCCAGTACTTCGGCCGCGGCCACACCGAGGGCGACATCGTCGCCTGGCTGCCCAAGCAGAGGATCCTCTTCGCCGGCGACCTCGTCGAGGCCCAGGCCGCCCTCTACACCGGCGACGCCTTCCACCACGACTGGGCCGGGGCCACCCTGGACGGCGTCAAGGCCCTGGAGGCCGAGATGCTCGTCGGCGGACGCGGCGCGGTCAGCCGCGGCCGCGAGGAGGTCGACGCCGCCATCGAGCAGACCCGCGGCTTCCTCGACGTCATGATCCGCGAGGTCGGCGCCGTCCACGGGCGCGGCGGCACCCTCAAGGAGGCCTTCGAGGCCACCCACGCCGCCCTCGTCGGCGACTACGGCCACTGGCCCATCTTCGAGCACTGCCTGCCCTTCGACGTCTCCCGCCTGTGGGACGAGTTCTCCGGCATCGAGCGCCCGGTCATCTGGACCGCCGAGCGCGACCGCGAGGTCTGGGACCAGCTCCAGGGCTGACCCGCCGCCCCGCCCACCGACTCCCGATCCCTTCCGCGCCCGTACGGGGCGCCCACGCCGAACGGAGCCACCAGATGCGACCCCCCGCTCCACGCACCCCCGCGGACACCGCCGCCGATCCCGTCCTGGTGCTCGGCGCGGGCCCGGTCGGCCAGACCGCGGCCCTGCTGCTGGCCCGGCGGGGCGTCCCCGTACTGCTCATGGACGCACGGCCCGAACGCGACGCCGTCGGCTCCAAGGCCATCTGCCAGCAGCGCGACGTGCTCGACGTCTGGGACTGGCTGGGCGCCGGACGGGTCGCGGAGGAGGGGCTGACCTGGGACACCGCCCGCACCTTCTACCGCGACAGCGAGCTGTTCAGCGTCCGCCTCCCCGACCCGGGAGCCTCGCCCCTGCCGCCGTTCGTCAACATCTCCCAGTCCCGCACCGAACAGGTCCTCGACGAGCGCCTGGCCGCCGCCGGGGTGCGCACCCTGTGGAACCACCGGGTCACCGGCGTCTCCCAGGACGCGCGCGGCGTCACCGTCGAGTGCCGCACGCCGGACGGCCCCGTCCGCCTGCGCGGCTCCCACGCCCTGTCGTGCCTGGGCGCCCACGGCGGGGTGGTCCGCGAGGCCCTGGGCCTGTCCTTCGACGGCACCACCTTCGACGACCGCTTCCTCATCTGCGACATCCGCGCCGACCTGGCCGGATGGGAGCGCGAACGCCGCTTCTACTTCGACCCCGAGTGGAACCCCGGGCGCCAAGTGCTCATCCACCCCTGCCCCGGCTCGGTGTACCGCATCGACTGGCAGGTCCCCTCCGACTTCGACCTCGACGCCGAGGAGGCCAGCGGCCGACTGGAGGCCCGCATCCGCCAGATCATCGGCGAGCGGCCCTACGAGATCGTCTGGCAATCGGTCTACCGGTTCCACACCCGCGTGGCCGAGCGCATGCGCGCGGGCCGAGTCCTGCTGCTCGGCGACAACGCCCACCTGGTCGCCCCCTTCGGCGCACGCGGCCTCAACTCCGGGGTCCAGGACGCCGAGAACGCCGCCTGGAAGCTCGCCTACGTCCTGGCCGGATGGGCGGGCGAGGAACTCCTGGAGAGCTACCACGCCGAGCGCCACGCCGCCGCCCTGGAGAACGCCGACGTCACCAGCGCCACCATGCGCTTCCTCGTCCCCCAGGACGAGGAGGAGCACCGCGTCCGCCTGACCGTGCTCGAAGCGGCCCTCACCGAGGAGGCGGCCCGCGCCCGCGTCGACTCCGGACGCCTGGCCGAACCCTTCTGGTACACCGACTCGTCCCTGACCACCCCCTGCCCCGAACGGCCCTTCGGCGGCAGGCCCCCGCGCGGCCGGGCCCCCGCCCCCTGCCCCGGGGTGGTCCTGCCCGACGCCCCCGTGGACCTGCCCGGCGACGACGCCCCCGCGCGCCTGCGCCCCCTGCTGCGCGAGGGCCTGACCCTGCTGGTGGGCGCCGCTCCCGAAGGCGCCGACCCCGACGCGTTCCTGGAGGGCGTGCGCGCCGCCGCGCGCGGGGCCACCCCGGCGCCCGTCACCGCCCTGTACCTGGACCGGATCGACACCACCGGCGCGCTGACCAGGGCACTGGCGCCCGAACCCGGACAGGTGTGGCTGGTGCGCCCCGACGCCCACGTCGCCGCCGTCGTCGCGGGCGCCGACCCCGACGCCGTGCGCGCGGCCGTGCGCACCGCGCTGGGGCTGGCCCCGGCCCCGGCGGTGCCCGCCTCGACGGACGGCGCGAGCGGTCCGGCCGCCGACAGCACTTGCGACCCCGGGGCCTCCGCCGCCGCGGACCGCCCCGCAGGAACCGTGCCCGACCCGCGCGGCGACGAGCCCGCGCCGACCGCCTGACCCGGACCCACTCCACACGGAAGGGACGACACCGCCATGGCCTACTACCGCCAGGTCGGCGAGGTGCCCCGCACCCGCCACACCCAGCACCGCACCCCCGAGGGCGGGCTGTACTACGAGGAGCTGATGGGGGAGGAGGGCTTCTCCGCCGACTCCTCGCTGCTCTACCACCGCGCCATCCCCTCGGCCATCGTCGACGCCGCCGAGTGGGAGGTCCCCGACCAGTCCCGCACCCGCAACGCCCCGATGGTGCCGCGCCACCTCAAACTGCACGAGCTGTTCTCCGACCAGGAGTGGAAGGCCGCCGACGTCGTCGAGTCGCGCCGCCTGGTCCTGGGCAACGACGACGTGCGCATCTCCTACGTGGTCGCCGGGGCGCCCTCGGAGCTGTACCGCAACGGCATCGGCGACGAGTGCGTGTACGTGGAGTCGGGCACCGCCCGCGTGGAGACCGTCTTCGGCCTGCTGGAGGTCGGCCGGGGCGACTACGTCGTCCTGCCGCGCGCCACCACACACCGCTGGGTGCCCACCGGCGAGCAGCCCCTGCGCGCCTACGTGGTGGAGGCCAACAGCCACATCGCCCCGCCCAAGCGCTACCTGTCCCGCTACGGGCAGTTCCTGGAGCACGCCCCCTACTGCGAACGCGACCTGCGCGGCCCCTCCGAGCCGCTGCTGGCCGAGGGCGAGAACGTCGACGTGCTCATCAAGCACCGCGGCGACGGACCCGGGGGCATCTCCGGCACCCGCTACACCTACCCCACCCACCCCTTCGACGTCGTGGGCTGGGACGGGTGCCTGTACCCCTACGTCTTCAACGTCGCCGACTTCCAGCCCATCACCGGCCGCGTCCACCAGCCGCCGCCCGTGCACCAGGTGTTCGAGGGCCACAACTTCGTCATCTGCAACTTCGTGCCGCGCAAGGTGGACTACCACCCCGGCGCCATCCCGGTGCCCTACTACCACTCCAACGTGGACTCCGACGAGGTCATGTTCTACTGCGGCGGCGACTACGAGGCCCGCAAGGGATCGGGGATCGGCCAGGGCTCCATCTCCCTGCACCCCGGCGGCCACTCCCACGGCCCCCAGCCCGGCGCCTACGAGCGCAGCATCGGCGCCGAGGCCTTCGACGAACTCGCCGTCATGGTCGACACCTTCCGCCCGCTCGACCTGGGCGAGGGCGGTCTGGCCAGCGACGACGGCACCTACGCCTGGACCTGGGCCGGGGGACGGAGGGAGCGGCGGTGAGCGCCGAGCTGTACCGCGGCCTGTTCGACGACGCCGCCCTCTTCCCGCCCGGCAACGCCCCCATGGGCGGGGCGCTGCCCGCCCACCGCGCCCACCGGGCCGGGCAGCGCGCCGAGTACGTCGGCCCGTTCCTGGTCTCCGACGCGCGCGTGGGCGAACTGCGCGCCGTCCTGGCGCGTGAGGAGCCGGGCCACGGCCCGCTCGCGGTCGTGGTCACCGTCCCCGGCGGAGCCGAGGGCGTCGGCCCAGCCGTGGCGGCCGCGGGCGCCGACCCGGCGCTGCGCCTGGCCGGGGTGGAGGCCGCCGCCGCGCCCGGGACGGCCGCCGAGGTAGCCGCGCGGCTGACCGAGCACCTGCCCGAGGGGGCCGGGGGGTTCGTGGAGGTCTCCCGCCAGGGGGACGTGCCCGCCGAACTGCGGTCGTTGGCGGGCACCGGCCACAGCGCCAAGTTCCGCACCGGGGGGCTCACCCCCGAGGCCCATCCCGGCGAGGAGGAGCTGGCCGAGTTCCTGCACGCGGCCGTGGGACTGGGCGTGCCCTTCAAGTGCACGGCCGGGCTCCACCACGCCGTCCGCCACACCACCGCCGAGGGCTTCGAGCAGCACGGTTTCCTCAACGTGCTGCTGGCCACGGCCGCCCTGCTCGACGGGTCCTCCGAGCGGGAGGCCGCCCTCGTGCTGGCCGACCGCGACGGCCCGCGCCTGGCGGCCCTGGCCGCCAAGCTCACCGACGACGAGGCGCGGCGGGTGCGCGGCCGGTTCCGCTCCTTCGGCACGTGCAGCGTCACCGAACCCCTGGAGGACCTGGTCGTGCTCGGGGCGCTGCCCGCCTCCCGCGCCCGCTGAAACGTCCGGTCCCGGGGCAGGCCCGCCCCAGGGCCCGGCCCGCTCCCAGGGGCCGCCCGCTTCGGAAGCCCGCCCGCTCCGAGGGCCGGGCCGCTCCGAGGGCCGGGCTGCTCCGAGGGCCGGGCCGCTCCGAGAACCCGTCCATGTGAAGAGCCCCCCGCTTCGAGAAACCGTCCACTCCAAGAAAGCGAACGCCATGCCCGAAAGCTGGCTCGACCTCGCCCCGGACGCGCAGTTCGGCCTGGCCACCCTGCCCTACGGCGTGTTCGGCACCGCCGACGACCCCGCGCCTCGCACCGGTGTGGCCGTCGGTGACCACGTCCTCGACCTGGGGGCCGCGGCCCGCGCCCTGGACGCGCCCTTCGCCGACGCCGTCGACCGGCCCAGCCTGGACGCCCTGCTGGCCGCCGGACGGCCGGTGTGGGACCAGGTGCGCGCCGCGCTCACCGACTGGTTCACCGACCCCGCGCGCGCCGGGGCCGTGCGCCCGCACCTGGTGGACCGGGCGTCCGTGCGCATGCACTTGCCCTTCACCGTCGCCGACTACGTGGACTTCTACGCCTCCGAGCACCACGCCAGCAACGTCGGCCGCATGTTCCGCCCCGACCAGGAGCCCCTCACCCCCAACTGGAAGCACCTGCCCATCGGCTACCACGGGCGTTCGGGCACCATCGTGGTCTCGGGGACCGACATCGTGCGCCCCACCGGCCAGCGCAAGCCGCCGACCGAGCCCGTTCCCGTCTTCGGGCCCTCGCTCCGCCTGGACATCGAGGCCGAGGTGGGCTTCGTCGTCGGGACCGGAACCGAGATGGGCGAGCGCGTGGGGGTGGACGACTTCGCCGACCACGTGTTCGGGGTGTTCCTGCTCAACGACTGGTCCTCGCGCGACCTCCAGGCCTGGGAGTACGTGCCGCTGGGGCCGTTCCTGGGCAAGTCGTTCGCCACGTCGGTGTCGCCGTGGATCGTGCCGCTGGCCGCGCTGGAGTCCGCGCGCGTGGAGCAGCCCGCCCAGGACCCCGAGCCGCTGCCCTACCTCCGGGGCGACGGCGGGCCCTGGGGCCTGGACCTGCGCCTGGAGGTGCGGCTGAACGGGCACCTGGTCTCCACGCCGCCGTTCTCGCAGATGTACTGGACGGCGGCCCAGCAGCTCGCGCACATGACCGTCAACGGGGCCTCCCTGCGCACCGGGGACGTGTACGCCTCCGGCACGGTCAGCGGCCCCGAGCGCGGGCAGCGGGGCTGCCTGCTGGAGCTGACCTGGAGCGGGAAGGAGCCGCTGAGCCTGCCCGACGGCACCGAGCGCACCTTCCTGGAGGACGGCGACGAGGTGACCATCACCGCCACCGCCCCGGGCCCGGATGGAACGGTCGTGCACTTCGGTGAGGTGACCGGCAGGGTTCTCCCCGCGCGGTAGTCGCGAGGATCGGCGGTTTTCGGGCCCGGTCGCGCTTCGCCACAGGCGGAACGCGACCGGGCCCCTGCCGTGTCGGGTGCCTGTCCGGTAGCACGTCACCGGCCTTCCAGGGAGCCGGAATCGGTGGTGACTGGTTTCGGCACACACGTCGCAGGGGGCCTGTGGGGTTCGCGGTGGGGGCAGTGCCCATGTCGGCCCTGTTCCCACCCCCACAGGACCGTGTGCCGGGCACCGCCTCGGGTTCCCCGACTGGCGAGGCGGCGGTCGTTTCGCGCGGTCGTGAGGCCGCGTGGGTCCTTCACCACGGCTCAGACGTCGGGCAGGGCGGGATCGTCCGGTTGGTTGAGGAGGGTGGCGATGTGTTCTTTGGGGTAGCGGCGTGCTCCGCCGGGGGTGCGGAAGGGTTTGAGGACGTTGTCCCATTCGCCTCGGTGGAGGCTGCGGGGTCGGATGTTGAAGAGGGCGGCGACTTCGCTGGGGGTGAGGACGTCGGGGCGGCCGTCGAGGAGGTAGCTGTAGTCGGGCATGAGGGGCTTTCCGTGTCCGGTGTTGTGTGAGTGGTCGATCGGGTGGGGTGGCCCCGCCTGCCCGGGGAAGGAGGAGGCGGGGCTTCGGGCCGGTGTTCTTCGCGTCGGCCCGTCCGCACCGGCCCGGGGGACAGATCGGGTGGTGCGGTGTCTGGAAGGGCTGGTTTGCCGGGGAAGCGGGTTACCAGGGGAAGACGGCGCGGACGGTGATCGCGCCGCAGGAGTGCTGTTTCCAGTCCCAGTAGGAGCACAGGGCTTCGACCAGGCGTAGGCCGTTGCCGCTGGGGCACAGGGGTTCGGGGTCGGGCACGGCCGGGAAGCTGGGTTGTTCGCCGGGGCGGGGGCCGTTGTCGGTGACGCGGAGTTCGATGTGGCGCGGGGTGCGTTCGATCTCCACGCGGATGCTGCCGCCGGGGAGCCCGGACGCTGAGTGGCGCAGGGTGTTCGTGACCAGCTCGGAGACGGTGACGCTGACGGGTTCGGCCAGGCTGGGGCGGGAGCGGGTGGCTTGGGCGGCCCAGCGGCGGGCGATCTTGACGTGGCCGAGTTCGGGGCCGAGCAGAATGCCTGATTTGGTGGCGGTTCCGCACAGTCGGCGTGGAAGTGGAAGGGGTGGAGCGGTAGACTTCATTGGTCTCACCTCGTGTCTTTGCGGGACAGGTGGGGCACCTTGCCTCGGCGACCGCTCTCTACTTCGGTCTCCGAGGCTTTTGCGTGGGGCCGTCCCTGGTTTCTGGCTTAGCGAAGGGGGCGGCCCTCGCTGCTGTCACAAGGGAACACCATCGAGGAAGGTGCCAGAAAGTTTTTTCTGGAAAGCTGAAGATTCTTGAGATCTAAATGCGGACTCTTGAGGCTTCCTGAGGGTTCGCTTACAGTAGTCATGTGTCGAAAGATAAAAACCCCTCAGATGTCCGTTTTGGTGCAGCTCTAATGCGACTGCGCAAGAAGCGCGGGCGAACGCAGGCGTGGCTTGCTGACCAGCTCGGGTGCAGTGACGGGCACATTGGGAACGTTGAAAACGGACAATGCCCGCTTCATGCTGCGCGAGTTGACAAAGCCGACGAAGCTCTCGAAGCGGGCGGCGTCCTCGCACGGCAGTACGCTGAGCTTTACCAGCCGGAGACCATCGACTGGCTGGACGAGTTCCATCTGCTCCAGAAGTCGGCTCAGGTGATCCGGGAGTACCAGCCAGTGCTCTTCCCCGCCCCTCTGCAAACGCCGGGGTATGCGCGCGCAGTCATAAAATCGAGTGCTCCATGGTTCACCGCAAAAACAGTGGATGAGCGAGTTGCGTTGCGTGAGTCCCAAGGAAAAGCAGTCCTTGAAGGGGAAGCTCCGCATTACCACATAGTCCTTGACTATGCTGTGGTGATCCGCCCTGTGGCTGCCCCGGAGGTAATGGCGCACCAATTTACCAGCGTCGTGAAACTCATGGAGTCCGCTCGGATCATGCTCCAGGTGTTCGACTGGGACGCGCTTCCCCAGCTCGGCCTGGGTGGACCCTTTTCACTCCTGTCTAGCATGAACGCTCCGGATGTGCTCTACGCCGAATCGTTGTACCTGGGCCAGACCACAGACGACCCCGGCCGAGTACGCCAGTATGGGATGCTGTTTAGTGAGTTGCAGGCCAGGGCCCGGTCGCCGGGCGCGACGGTCGACCTGCTAAGGAAGAAGGCTGAGGAATTCCGATGACGGAGTGGCATAAGTCCTCCTACAGCACTGCTGCGGAGAACTGTGTGGAGGCCCGTGAGGGCGCTGTCGGTGCGGAGGTTCGTGACACCCAGAACCGTCACCAAGGGCATCTGACATTTACTCGACAGGAGTGGGCTGCTGTTCTCGCTGTCACGAAGGGATGAGCTGTGAGGTCTGACTGGTACAAGTCCAGCTACAGCTCCACTGGCGGGAACTGTGTGGAGGCCCGTAAGAGTGCTGTCGGTGCGGAGGTCCGCGACACCCAGAACCGGGACCTGGGCTACCTGTCGGCCCCGGCGCCCGAGTGGACCGCCCTGCTCGCAGCGGTGCGCGTCCAGTAGCAGCACAGCGTGAACCGGCCCCGCCCAGGCGTAGTGGGCGGGGCCGGTTTCATGCTCACACGCAGCAGAAGCTATCGCGTTGTCGCCATGCTGCCCATAGGCCGAAAGGCCCGGCCGGGACGTCAGCCCACAGCCGGAGTCCTCCTCACCGTTACGCCGGACTGGACCCGGCCCGGTGATCGGCCCACACTTCAGCCGCCTCAGCCATCGCACCCAACCACTTCTCGCCCGCGCGCAGTTCAGCGAACCATCGGTTCAGCGGTGCGTTCGCTCGGGCGACAGCCCCCAGACTCTCCGCGCTGGAACTCTCCCACGCGACCATCTTGGACACCCACGACTCCGCGGACTCCGGAGAGTGTCCAGAAGACACCAACTGCACCGCGAGGCACGTTGGCATGGCCGCCGGGTTGGCGCGGGTAGGTCACTCCCAGTTCACCAACCAGGCACCCTCCGCGCCGATGAGGAAGTTGTGGCCGTGGATGTCGGTGTGCGTCAGCGCGTCGCCCCTCAGGAGCTCCTTCTCCGCGTCGGTGTCGAAAGGGAGGGTGGACGTGCGCTCGGCTCTGGTGCCCCTCGTCATCTCAGACCGTTACCGAGCACGCGAGCGCTGCGGAACGTACCGAGGATCCCCATCTGTGACGGATCGTAGGGATGTGCCTGGTGGCCCGCTCGCGTAGCCGAGATCTCGGCCTCTGCTGCGGCGGACGCGCTCTCCGCACTAGCGGCCAGACGCAACTGCAGCTGGGCGCGGGTGTGCTCGAACTTCGACCTGCGCGGGTCGTCGGGGTGGGCCACCGCCAGCGCGCGCTCGGTCAGGGCCAAGGCCTCGGTGATCCCGTCCGGGCCCTCAGCGCCTTGGCCGAGGAACTCCGCCACCTGCACCAGCCGAACCGGCAGATGCGGACTGTTGGCGTCGGTCATCCCCAGGGCCTCGCGGGCCAGGCGCAGGGCCCCGGCCAACTCCGTGGGATCGGTGTTCGGATCCCGCGCGAACGCGGTTGCCCACCGGGCACCCAGGGTCCCGGCGAGTTGCTGACGGAACGTCGCGGCGTCGGGGTCCCCGCTCCCGCCCAGACGGATCGCCTCCTCCAGATGGTGGCAGCTGCCCTCCGCGTCGGCCGGGTCCTCGCCGTCCAGGTAGCGCATACCCAGGGCCAACCCCAGGACGTAGTGCGGCCAGGGGTCTGCCTCCCGGGCCCGTTCCAGGGCACGGGCCCTCTCCACCACCCCGTCGAGGCCCCCGCGGGAGACGTTGGGCAGGAGGATCTCGTCAAGGATTTCGGCGCGAACACGAGCGGGGTCTGACATCCTGTCCCCAGGGGGTCGTCGGGCACAAAGTGCCCATGCTACCGGGTGACGAGGATCACTCGTCATAGGGTGTTCCCGGGCCATGAGTACGCGGAATGGAGACGGTGTGTCCACCCCCTCACAGCAACTCCCCCTCCTCAACCAGGCCGTGGCGACCTGGTTTCGCATGGAGACCCTGATCGGCACGCCCCTCGGAGAGCAGGCGTGGCGGGAACACTGGGAACTGGTGCTGCGGCTGCGCAGGTCCTACGTCCTCTTCTGCCTGGGCACCGGGCTGTTCACCGCGGGGATCGCCGCCGTGTCGGTGACCCTGCTGGGCCTGGTATGGCAGCAGGGCGGGGATTTTCCCCTGTCCGTCCTACCCTTCGTGTTCACCCCGGTGATTCTGGGGCCGATGTGGAAGCGCAGGACGGCAGTGACGGTCGCCCCGTTCCTGGGCCAGCGCCGACACGTGTGGCCCCGCTGGCTGTTCGGACTGGTCTTCCCCGTCGTCCTCATCCTCGGAGTGTTCGTGCCCTGGAGCCCCGCGTGGGCGGTCCTGGCGGGGCTCCTGTGCTCCGCGCCCTGGTGGCTGAGCGCGACCCTGGAACAGCGGAGGCCCGCTCCGTCCTACCCGACCGAGTGGCTCGGCCCCTGACGTCAGACCCGAGCCAGACGTGGTTTCCGTACCACCGCCTCAGGGCACATGGTGCCGTATGGCTGACAGCGGCCCCCTCCAATCGCCGGCCCCCTCACCCCGGAGACCGCGTCTGCGTGACCGCGTCCTCTCCGTGACACCGGTGCTGGTGGTGTTCGTCCTGGTCGCGACCCTGGGGGTACGGTTCACCCGACCCGACATGGAGCAGTACCCCGACTACTCGGAACGGGCCCGGGCGGAGGTCACCCATGTGCGGGTGATACCCGGATCCGGCCAGGCGGGGATGGGGGCGCAGGACACCTTGGTGCCAGAGGTCGTCTACACGGTCCAAGGTGTGACCCACACCGCCGAAGTGGCCGGGAGACTGCCCGAAGAATCGTCCGAGGGGGACGTGCTGACCGTCGCCTACGACCCCAGCTCCCCTGGGGAACCGGCGTCCCTGATCCTCGCGGCGGATCCCGCGCACAAGCGGCCACGGCTGTTCATCGCCCTGTTCCTCGGCTGGATCGTCTCGGTCGGTCTGGTGGCCCTCGGCGTCGTCGTCTGGCGCAACCCCTATGAGTGGACCCCCGTTCCGGGACGGGGCGGGGGTTGAGCACGGATCTGTTGGTTTCGTGCCGGAGGGTTCCACACCGTCGGGTGCGGGGCCTCGGTCTTGGGCTACCGGAGCCGCTTCAGTTCGCACCCCCCGGCAGCAGACATGTGTGGGACCCATCGGCCTGACCGCCCGAAGGGGCTGGGTGCTGGAGTTCGATCAGGCACCGCCGAGTAGTAGGAGGTCGCCACCAACGCACCGGGCCTCTGGAGCAGCTCCCACCAGGAGTCGGAGACGTGGAGCAGGTTCGAGTGCACCTCGACGCGCACTCCGGCCGTGAGAACTCGGTGAGCGATGTCCAGAGCGTCCGGGTGCAGGGTCGGTTCACCGCCGATGAGCTGGACGAGTTCCGTTCCGTTCGCGGCAGCTCGGTCCACGCTGGCCATCTGACGGAAGAAACCGCCCCATCCTGAAAACCGGCAAGCAGACGACCGTCAGCGGACCCGAGCCGGTCCGGCAGGCTGCCGACCGGCGGCGGACTTCCTGGATTGCAACCAGATGACGACCCCGACCACGAGCGCCCCGGCGGCGAGCAGGCCGCCCGCGAGGTTGGGGCTGCTGTCACCGAGCCCCGCGCTGATGACGTAGCCGCCCAGCCAGGCGCCGATGGCGTTGCCGAGGTTGAACATGCCGATGTTCATCGAGGAAGCGAGGTTCGGGGCACCAGCGCGTTCGGCCCGCTCCATCACCAGACGCTGGATCGGGGAGACCGTGGCGAACCCGGCGGCGGCCATGAGGAACACCGCCGCGAACGTGACCACGACGCTTCCCGCGGCGAGCCAGAACACGAGCAGCGTGACCGTGAGCAGGGCCAGGCTGCCCAGCAGCAGACCCATGAGATTCCTGTCGGCCAGCCGTCCCCCCACGATGTTGCCGATGAACAGCCCGAGTCCGAAGACGAGCATGTAGGCCGTGACCCAGCTCTCCGGGGTGCCGGTCGCGTTCATGGTGATCGGGGCGACGTAGGTGATGGAGGTGAAGAACCCCGCCGGTCCGAGGATGGTGATCAGCATCGCGAGCAGCAGTTGCGGATTGGCGAAGGCGCGTACCTCCGCGGCGAGGTCGAACGACTCGTCGGTGTCGCTCGCCGGGATGCAGGCGAGGATGCCGACCAGGACGATCAGGCCGATCGCCGAGATCCCCAGGAACGAGGTCCGCCAGGAGAACTCCGTGGAGACCCATGTGGCGACCGGGGTGCCGATGAGCGTGGCCAGGGTCAGACCGGAGAACATGAACGCGATCGCGCTGGTCCTCCTGTGCGCGGGAACCGCGCGCGAGGCGATGATCGAGCCGATGCCGATGAAGGCCGCGTGGGTCAGCGAGGAGACCACTCTGCCCAGGAGCGTCAGCGCGAAGGACGGGGCGAATGCGGTCAGCAGGTTCCCGACTACGAACAGCGCCATGAGGACGAGCAGGAACCTCTTCTTCTCGAACCGCTGCCCAAGCAGGACCAGGACCGGGGCGCCGAGGAAGACGCCGAGGGCGTAGGCCGTCGCGGCCCAGCCCGCGGTGGTGACCGAGATTCCGAATTCGGTGGCGATTCCGGGCATCAGGCCGGAGATCGCAAACTCCGTGGTGCCGATTCCGAAGGCACCGGCGGCCAGGGTCAGCAGCGCCAACCGGGTGCGTGGGGCGTTGTCTCGCGAAAGCATGCCCACCAGCCTGACCAGCCCGGGACGCGGCAGCCAGACACCCGTTGAGCGTCCACCCGGGGTTCCTACCACTGACAGGGTCATGCTCGCGCAGGTCAGGATGCCTACCCTGGTGTGTATGACACCTTCGGCGAGCACACCATCGGGAAACCTGGGCGAGTTCCTGCGCTCACGCCGCGCCGCCCTGGACCCCGAACGGACCGATGTCGTCAGCTGGGGCCGACGCCGCAGGGTTCCCGGGCTGCGACGCGAGGAAGTCGCCCAGTTGGCCGGGGTCAGCGTCGCCTACTACACACGGTTGGAACAGGGACAGGCGCGCAACGCCTCCACCGAGGTCCTCCTCGCCCTGGCTCGGGCGCTACAGCTGACGCCGACCGAGACGGAGCACCTGCTCGACCTGGCCAAACCCTCGCCGCTGCGCCCCGCGCCCAGGACCCGGCCCGAGCGGCCGCACCCCCGGGCGCTGGCGACGCTGGAGGCCATGTCCGACCAGGCCGCCGTGCTCCTGGGGCGACGCAACGACGTGCTGGCCTGGACCCGGACGGGCCATGCCCTGTTGGCCCCGCACCTGCCGTTCGAGAGCACCGCCGACCCCGCGACACGGCCGTCCATGCCGAGGCTGCTGTTCCTGGACCCGCAGGTGCGGGACTCCTACGCGGACTGGAGGACCGAGGCGTGCACGAACGTCGCCTACCTGCGGCGGATCAGCGGCAAGTACCTCGACGACACCCGCCTGGCCGAACTCGTGGGAGAGCTCAGCATGAAGGACACCGAGTTCGCCTCCCTCTGGGCGTCCGGCCGCGTGGGGGAGTGCGTCGGCGGCACCAAGCGCTTCCGTCATCCCCTGGTCGGTGAGCTGAGCACGGAGTTCCAGATCTGGCTGCAGGCCGACAGCCCCGACCACCGCCTGAAGGTCTACACCCCGGCCGACCAGATGTCGGCCGACGCTATGGCCCTGCTCGGAACCCTCACACACGACCCGGGTGCGGGCGGCGGTCCTGCCGTCGCGGCCAGCACCGGCGACAGGGCTCCGGCACGGACGTCCTCGTAGTACCGGAGGAACTGACCGGCACCCGAGGGGACCGTCCCGCTCGCGGCGGTGCGCGTCCGGCAGCGGTACGGCGCGAACCGGCCCCGCCCGGGCGTGGTGGGCGGGGCCGGTCTTACCTCAGGCGGCTCCGGATCAGGGCTGGTCGCCGGTGTAGCGGTAGATGTTGTTGTTGGCGTTGACGCCCCAGACGGTTCCGTCGGCGGCGGCGCTGATGTCGACCAGTCCTCCGGGGATGTTGACCCAGGGGTTGGCGTCGTCGTTGGTGTAGCGGTAGATCGATCCGCTCGCGTTGACACCCCACATGTTGGTGCGGGAGCCCGCCGAGATCCTGGTCAGTGCTCCGGAGATCTGCTTCCAGTACGCCATGTCAACCTTCTCCGTCCATTCGGGGGACTGCGATGAACTGTCGGGAACACATGTGGCACAGCCGGTCCGGGGGAGACCGGTACACCTGTGGGGCGACGGTGGACGCGAAGAATTTCGACGGCTCGCGGACATCGGCCGCTCGACCTTTCCTCTTCCAGAAAGGAATTCTCTGAATGGGGCTGGTGCGACGATGTTCCGCGTCTTCTCGGTGGAGCCGTGGAATCTTCGCCTTTCCCGGTCTCGCGCGTCGCTGCCGTTGAGATGCCCGAGGGTGGGGGAGTGCAATCCCTTTGGACCCGTTTCGGCCAATGCTCGGAAAATTATTCCCACACAAAAAGATCCGTGATATGGAGATGGCAAATCCACTACAGGAGAAAAAGTATAAGATTCCCGGAATGTATTCCCGTGTGCCGACGGTGGTCCAGGGGCATGGAGCGTCCGGAGGCCGGTCGTCGTTCGGCCGACGTCGTTGCCCGCGTGGGCTGTTGCGGCGGCGGCACGGGAACTCATCGCGAAGCGGTTCCGATCAGGGTTCCCACGTGGTCGGCCTCCGGGGCCGCCTCCTCCCACATACGCACCTCACGGAACCCGTGGCCAACCAGGATCTCCTCCCACACCGTGGGCTCGTAGGCCCACCGGTACACCCACACCTCCCGGCCGTTGAACCCGCCTCCGTACATGCCCTGCACTCCGTACGACCCGGGAACCGCGGGGGCGCAGGAGAACACGAACCTTCCACCGGATTCCAGACGGTCGTGCACCAGCGGGAACAGCACGCCGGGATCGGTGAACCAGGCCGCTCCCCACACCGAGTAGACGGCGTTCCACCGCTGGCCGGTCCCCGCCGGGAACTCGACCGCGTCCGCGTGGTGGAACTCCGCGCCCAGGTGTCCCCACTGGTGGCGGGCTTGCTCCACCGACACCGGTGACACGTCCACTCCCGCGGCTTTCACCCCTCGGGAGGCCAGCGCGGCGACGGCGTTGCCCCGCCCGGGGCCCCCAGCTCCAACGCGGAGGCGGATCCCCCCAGCAGTTCGAACCCGGGACCGTGCCCCGGGTACTGGGTCCACTCCAGGGCGGTGGCCAGAGCCTCCTCCGGGTCCTGTGGGGTGACGCCCCGGGCGTAGCGGTCCCAGTAGCTCGGGACGTCCGTGGTCGGGTTGCCCATGGTCGTGGTCCTCGTGACGCGGCGTGCAGGAACCGGACCAAGGTAGTCACGCCGCGGCCGGGGCAGCAGGAGAATGGCGAAACAGACCGCCACCCGCGCAGGTGTCTACCTCGCCCGGGTCCGGCGCGGAACAGGCAGCGGTGGACCGACCCGCGGGTGCACGGGGCGTCCTGGAACGCGAAGCCGCAGCGTGCCCGGGTCGGGGTTCGCGAAGTCGGGTGTTTCCGGCCGTTTCTGCGTCTTTCCGAGGCGATCCCATGCCATGATTTTTGGGGTTCGCTGATGGGAACCGCCGACTACTGATGGGGAAGACACGTGGCTGAGCGCCAGACCGGCACGGTGAAGTGGTTCAACGACGAGAAGGGGTACGGCTTCATCACGCCGGAGTCCGGGCCCGACCTTTTCGTTCATTTCAGGGCGATCGAGGGCACCGGCTTCAAGTCGTTGCAGGAAGGCCAGACGGTCAGCTTCGAAGCTGTCCAGGGCCAGAAGGGCATGCAGGCGGACAAGGTTCAGGTGGAAGGGTAGGCAAGGCCCGCCTGAACTGAAGCGCGCGAAGCCCCCGCACCCGGTCTCCCGGGCGCGGGGGCTTCGTCGTGTGCGGCGCGAACCACCCCGGCCGGTGGTGTCGGCGGCGTCCTCATGGGCCGCCCGGTCGAGTCCGGAGCGTCGCGCCGGGTCGGGGATGGCTACCGGGCCCGGCCCTCCGGGTTCTGTTCCTTTTTCGTGCCAATCGGAAAACACAGAGCAAAACCGCTCTATGTGAATTGTGTGGCAAACCAGACAGTTCAGGATTCTGGCATGTGCGGACTTGACGGAAAATTACGCGAACCCGTGTTCGCTGCGCTAGCGTGTGCCCCGAAAAGGAAAATCCCGGCCGGTGCTACCAACACCGAACCGGGATTTGGCCGACGCCTGCGTCAACAAACGTCCGGCCGCGCCACCTGCCCAACTCGAACCAAGAAGGCGACTCGTCATGGAGTCTACCGCCCCCACTCCCCGTGCCACCACCGAACGCCGTGATTCGGGCCGGTTTTTCGGCCCGCGTCAACGCCCCCGCGGGGCAATGCACGGAATTGGTTTCATACCGGACATCTGGGTCAATGAAGCCCGCGAAGCCGGACTCTTTCCCACATCCCGCGCTTTCATCGCCGCCACGGTCATCGCCCGCGCCGCCGACCTCGACGGCCGCTGGTGCTTCCTCTGCCTGGACACCCTGGTCGGCCGGTCCGGCCACCTGCTCAGCCTCTCCGTGGCCAAGCGCGCCGTCGCGGATCTCATCGCCGCCGGGCTGCTCCGCAAACTCGACCCCGGTCAGACCCGGGCCTTCTTCGCCGAGGACATCAGGGAGCGCACCCGCTCGCCCGACCGCCTGCCGCTCGTCCTCGAACTGCTGATCCCCGCCGAGGACTTCCCCGAACCGGTCCGCGAGGAGATCAACGCCGTCCGCGCGGCACTGGGGGAGGAGCCCCTGGACGAGACCACCCGACCCGGGATCAGGAAGGCCGCGACGGTTCGAATCGACCTCGGCGACGGGTCGAATCGACCCACACACCTGTATCCCATTCACCTCTCCTCCGACGAGCGCCCCGATTCCGTCCGGAGGAGCCCAGACACAGCAGCGCGGCCCGAACCCGCGAGGCCGAGCACGTACGGACGTCCTCCACACGCGTGACACCCTCCGCACGTCCGGCCCTCGCAAGGGCACCCCCTGCTCCGGTACCTCCCCGACGCCGCCCTCAACGTCCCGCGCGCCGACCGGGCCGCCCTGACCCGCGCCCTGCTGCGCCTGCGCGACGCGGGCTTGGCCGAACAGGAACTCACCGCCCTCGTCCGGGGCGCGGAGAGGCTGCGCCGCCCCTTCCCGGCCCTGATGCTGCGCCTGCGCGGCCCGGCCGAGGCCCGCGCCTTCCTCACGGGAGTCCTGGGCCGGGGAGTCGCGCCCACGACGCCCCGGCAGGCGGGGATTCCCGCGCCCCGGAGGCCCGCCGAGGAGCACGGCCCCGACGACGGCGACCCCTTCGCCCGGCCGCCGGGGTTCGACGTGGACGCCCGGGGCACGGCGGTGCGCACCTGTCCCGACCACCCCGGTGTTCGCAACGTTCCCGGCGGCGCCTGCCGGGCGTGCGGCGGCCCCTGCCGGTCGGTGCCGGGCGAACTCCCGCGCCCACCGGCCCCGCCCCGACCACCCCAGCCGAACGGGGCGGGGGAGGGGCCGGACGTCGAGGAGCTGGCGGGGGAGGGAACCCCCGCACTCGAACCGGCCCTCACCGAACGCATCCTGGCTTCGCTCATGGGAGGCGGGTCGATCGCCGCCGACGAAGCCCCCGCACCTGGGACAACACCAGTGCACCCGCCCGCGCGTCAGGTGATCATCGACCGGATCCGCCGACGGCTCGCCGCATGAGGCCCCAGTGGCAGACACGGCACGGCGGCAGACGCGGCCCGGCGGACACGCGGCCCGTCACCGGGCCTGGAGCGAGGCGAGGAACTCGTCGGTCCTGCGGACCTCGTCGCGGTCGTAGGTGCTGACGTTGGCGAGCACCTCGGAACCGCCGGTGCGGTCGAGGAGGTCGGTGAGCGCGTCCGCCACCTGTTCGGGAGTGCCCGCGATCGCGGAGTCCATCCAGCCGTGCACCTCCCTGCGCTTCCTGTCGCGGCTCGTCTCCCCCAGCAGCCGACGCACCTCCTCGACGGGGCGGAGCGCGCGGAACTCCCCGACCTCCCGCGAGTCCGCGTACGCCCAGGCCTCGGGCAGCAGCAGGTCGCGGGCGCGCTCCTCGGTCTCCGCGACGGAGACGTCCACGTTCACGACCAGGTAGGGAGCGGGCGCGGTCGGGCTCGGCCGGAAGTCCTCGAAGTACGCGGCGATCCTGTCCGGGTCACGAAGGACCGGCCCCCCGACCACCGCCGGAAGTCCCAGCTCGGCGGCGAGTGCCAGCCCCTCCCGGACGGCGAGCAGGAACACCGGCGGAGGCGCGACGCTGGGCCTGGCGGTGATCCCGGCCCGCCCGCTCAGGTACTCGCGCACCCCTTCGACCTCGGCCGGGTACTCGCCCTCGCCCAGGGCGGTGCGCCCGAGCGCACGCCGGATCGGAGCGGTGAAGCCGAGCGAACCGCCCAGTCCCAGGTCGATCCTGCCGGGGAAGAGCGCCTCCAGGAGCAGCGCCTGCTCGGCGACCACCAGCGGACTGTGGTTGGGGACCATGACCCCGCCCGTCCCCAGGCGGATGCCGCGCGTGCGGGCGCCGATGGCCGCGAGCAGCACGGTGGGGGCCGAGCTGGCGATACCGGGTACCGCGTGGTGCTCGGCGGTCCAGAACCGGTGGAAGCCGAGTTCATCCGCGCGCACGGCCCTCTCGACGGTCGTCGCGATCGTCTGGGCGTCGGACTCGCCGCTGCGCGTCCGCGAGCGGTCAAGCAGGGAGACCCGCATCGGTCCTCGCCTCCGTCCGTGTGGTGGGACAGCGCTTCGTCCTCCTCCGCCCGGAGCGTACTCCCTGCGAGCCCTGCGGGCCGGAAGGATCTCCGGCCCCGGGGCATCAG
Organism: Nocardiopsis akebiae; assembly: GCF_018316795.1. Classification (NCBI taxonomy): domain Bacteria; kingdom Bacillati; phylum Actinomycetota; class Actinomycetes; order Streptosporangiales; family Nocardiopsidaceae; genus Nocardiopsis; species Nocardiopsis akebiae. Next base: position 3,917,054 of record NZ_CP074132.1, on the reverse strand, counting down.
CGGCCTCAGCCCTGTGCTCACGGGCGATGATGAAGATCTACATTGTCAAGGCAGCGGTTGACCACACCCCTTCGAAGCTCGCCCCCTCACAACGCACGCTGACGGGAACGGCTCCAACACTGAGGTCGCGACGCGCCGTCAGCCGAAGGAGCGCGAACCCCGGCCGCGTCGGCGGCCGGGGCCCGCTTCCGCGGCACCGTCAGGGGTTGGAGTACATCTGCACCACGACGCGGTCGAAACGGCGCGCCTGGAGGTCCTGGCGGGCGATGGTCCAGTACAGGATCCCCATCGGCACCCCGACCCACTGCGCGAGCAGGACCCAGTCCTCAGGGCTGGACCACTGCTCGCCCTCCTCCGGGAACGCCGAGGCACGGGCCGGGTCCCCGTAGCCGTCGAAGTCCGCGGCGTAGCCGCCGATCTGCCACTCACCGCCCCCGTCGGTCTGCTCCGACCAGACCCTCTGCAACGTCTCCGCGTGGGGGTGCAGGGCGAGGTCCCCGTCCTCGACGGGGCAGGAGGGCAGCCCCACGCCGGGGATCAGCCGCAGGTCACCGGTGCGCCGCAGCTCCTCGTCCAGGGACTCGGGGGAGTCGTACTCGTAGGGCTCGTAGCTCGGGGAGGACTCCCGCTCCTCCACCGGCGTCCCCGCCGGTACGTACGCGGCGCCGCCCGGGATGACGAACTCGTCCAACTCGACGTTCGCGAACAGGAGCAGGTGGCCGTCGGGCGGCAGCGGGATGCCGGTGGCCTCCGGCGGGATCGCGGCCAGGTCGAGCGTCGCGATGAGCTGGTGATCGTCGCGGTTGCCGGGGTCGTCGTCCCACACCGTGCCCGGGGTGGGCGCGTCCGGCGGGAGCATCAGCGGGCCGCCGAGCCTGCCGACGACCGTGCCGCCGCCGTCGCGCGCCGTCCGCAGCTTCGGGCGGGCCAGCCCGAGCCACCGGTCGACGTCGTCGGCCGGGACCCCCTTGTCGAGCGCCTGACCCCGGAACCGGTCCAGCCACCACAGCGCCGACGCGGGCAGGGCCCTCACCGACGGGTGCAGCACCCCCGCGCCGAACTCCCAGCCGGGCTCCGGCGCCACCACGCCCGGCTCGCCCAGCCCCGCGAGCCACTCCGCTGCGGACGACCGCGTCCGGGCGTCGGCGTCCGACAGCGCGGCCGCCGCTGCCGCCCGGGCGTCCGGGTGGTCGCCGAGCACGCGCCGGGCCGCCAGCCGGTGGCGGTTCGCGCCGAGGGCGAGCGAGGTCAGGCGCGGGACCAGGGCCTCGGGGGCGGCGGGGAAGCGTTCGAGGACGGTCAGGATCATCGTCCTCGCGTCCACGGCGGGCTGGTCCGGGTGCCGCCTCCCGTCGCCGCCGTCGAGGTACTCGTCCGCGAGGTCCAGACGTTCGGCGAACAGGGGCCACCAGCGCTCGGCGTCCTCCGGGGTGAGGAAGGCGCCGATCTTGTGTCCGCGTGAGTCCGTGCGGGTGACCAGCAGCGAGGCGGTCCGCCGGTCCGCGTCGGACATCCCGGCGGCGCGGAACGCGTCCCGCAGGGCGCGGACGTCGGGCATCAGCGCCAGCCGCCCCTCGACGCGGTGCCAGGAACGGTCCCCCTCGGACCCGCCCCCGGCCCCAAGCGTCCGCAGTTCCTCCGCCAGGTCCGCGTCCTGCGGCGCGGCGACGTCGGGCACGGGGACGGCGGCCTCCGCGGTTCTCAGCGCCCGCACCCGCGAGGCGGCCCGGCGCAGCAGCCCCTCGCGCTCGGGGTCCTGGGACCCGTCGCCGCCGCCGTCGGCCAGGGCCTCCTCGATCGCCGCGACCCCGCCGTCCAGGTCGGCCAGGCGGGCCAGGACGTCCGGCAGACGGTCAAGCGGCGCGGTCCGCAGGTGCCGGCGCAGCAGGTCCACCTGCCGGGGGCCGTCGATCCGGGCCAGCGCGGACAGCGCCTGAGCGCGAACGCTAGCCTCGGAGTCCACCGCCAGTTCGGCGGCGAGTTCCGCGTGCGCCTCCGCCCGGTGCGCGCACCGGTCCGCCACGTACCTGCGAGTGTTCGGACCGGACCCGGTGACGACGTCCGCGAGCGCGTCGGAGTGCCGGGCGAGGAACGCGACGCCCGCCTCGCTCTCCAGAAGCCGGTGCCGACGAAACGGCCAGTGGCCGGAGCCCGAGTACAGCAGCGCCGACAGGGCGGCGTGCACGGGAGTCCGGCCGGGTGCGCCGCCCGCCCGGGCGACCTCTGTGAGGGTGCGGGGGTCCCACCGCCGCTGGGCGTCGTCGGCGTCGGTCCCGTCGGCCGCGCCGTGGACACGGAGCACGTCGTCGGCCAGCACGAGGAGCCACGACGGCTCCCCGGACGTCGGGGCGTTGCCGGTGACCGCGTGCAGCACCTGTCCGAACCGGACGAGCAGGTCGATCGGCGCGAGCCGGTAGAGCACCAGCCGTGCCGCGTCGGCCTCCCGCAGCGACCAGCCGGGATGCGCGTCGGCGACGGCGGCCAGCCGGTCGGCCCGCCAGACCGCGTCCGGTTCGGCGACCATGTCGGCGCCGGTCGGCCGCTCCCGCAACGCCGCCAGGGCCTCCGGTCGGGTGCCGCTCAGCACGTGCTCGACGACCGGTTCGTGGGCCTCGGAGAGCCGCAGCGGCGCGAGGCAGTCCCGCACCGCCGCCGCCACCCGGGCAGCGGTGTCCGTGCCGCCGCCCGAGACAGCCGTTCCTGCTTCAGATTCGTACATGCCGGAAGACTAGGGGCGGACTCGGACAGGCGGTTTCGCCACCGTTCCCTCGGCCTGGGCCGCGCCCACCGCGCCGGGAGGTGGTCACCGAGGTGCCCGGCGGCGGGCGGACGGCTCAGCGCGTCACAGCAGCCCCTTCAGGTAGGGGCCCGTGCGGCTGTCCGGGGCCGCTGCGACCTGCGCGGGCGTGCCCTGAGAGACGATCCGTCCCCCCTGCGATCCGCCGCCCGGGCCCAGGTCTATGACGTGGTCGGCGGTGGCCACGACCCGAATGTCGTGCTCGGCCGCCACCACTGTGGCGCCCGCGCCGACCAGGTCGCGCAGGCGGCCGACGAGGACGTCGGTGTCGTGGGGATGCAGGCCGGTGGTGGGTTCGTCGAGAAGGTAGACCGTGCCGGTGACCCGGCGGCGCTGGAGTTCGGCGGCGAGTTTGATCCGCTGGGCCTCGCCGCCGGACAGCTCCGTCGCGGGCTGGCCAAGGCGCAGGTAGCCCAGGCCGACGCCGGACAGGGTCTCCAGGGAGCGCCGCACCGACGGTTCCTCGGTGAAGAAGCGCGCCGCCTCCTCGACCGACATCGCGAGCACGTCCGCGACCGTGCGCCCCCGGTACCGCACCCGGAGGGTGTCGTCGTTGTAGCGCGAGCCGCCGCAGGCCGGACAGGGGGCGTAGGTGGTGGGCAGGAACAGCAGCTCCACCGACACGAACCCCTCGCCCTCGCACTCCTGGCAGCGTCCTCCCACGACGTTGAAGGAGAACCGGCCGGGCCCGTAACCGAGCGAGCGGGCCTCCTCGGTGGCCGCGAACAGCTTGCGCACCGTGTCGAAGAGCCCGGTGTAGGTCGCCAGGTTGGAGCGCGGTGTCCGTCCGATGGGCTGCTGGCTGACCCACACCACCCGGCCGTGTTCGGCGGCCAGGTCCGCGATCTCCGCCAGCAGGGAGGACTTGCCCGACCCGGACACGCCGGTGAGGGCGGTGAACACGCCGAGGGGGACGTCGGCGTCCAGCCCTTCGAGGTTGTTGCGGGTGGCCCCGCGCAGCTCCAGGTGTCCGCTGGGCGTTCGGGGCCGGTGCTGCGGGAGGTCGTCGCCGAACAGGTAGCGGCGGGTCACCGACTCCGGGACCTGGCGCAGGCCGGGGACCGGGCCGCTGTACAGGACGCGCCCGCCGTGTTCGCCCGCCCCCGGTCCCACGTCGACGATCCAGTCCGCGCCGCGCACCACGTCCAGGTCGTGCTCGACGAAGCACACGGTGTTGCCCCCGTCGCGCAGGCGCCGGAGGATCTTCGAGAGCGCCTCGACGTCGGCCGGGTGCAGGCCCGCGGAGGGCTCGTCCAGGACGTAGACCACCCCGAAGAGCCCCGTGCCCAGCTGGGTGGCCAGCCGGATCCGCTGGAACTCCCCTGTGGACAGGGTCGGCGCCGGTCGGGCCGCGCTCAGATAGCCCAGGCCCAGCTCCGACAGCACCCCGACCCGTGCCGTGATCTCCGCGACCAGCGCCCCCGCCGCGCCCGTGTCCTCCGCCCAGGGGCGCAGCAGGGCCACCAGTTCGGTCAGGGGCAGCGCCGCGAGTTCGGCGATGGTGCGCCCGGCGAAGGCGACCCGCAGCGCCTCCTGCCGCAGCCGCCGACCGCCGCACTCCGGGCAGGTCCGGTCGACCATGAACTCGGCGGCCCTGCGCCGCCGGGCCTCACTGGCGGAGGAGGCGTACGCCTTGAGCACCAGCCTGCGGGCGCTGCTGTACTTGCCCTGGTAGGGCCGGTGGACACGGCCCGCCTCGCGGACCGGGTGGACGGTCACCACGGGCTGCTCCTCGGTGAACAGGATCCAGTCGCGCTCGCCTTGGGGCAGCTCCCGCCAGGGCCGGTGGACGTCGTATCCGAGGGTGTCGAGGATGTCGCGCAGGTTCTTGCCCTGCCAGGCCCCGGGCCAGGAGGCGACGGCCCCCTCGGCGATGCTCAGCCCGGGGTCGGGCACCAGCGACCCCTCGGTGACCTCGTACTCGACCCCCTCTCCGTGGCACGTCGGGCAGGCCCCGGCCGAGGTGTTGGGGGAGAAGGAGTCCGAGTCCAGGCGCCGCGCCCCGGGCGGGTAGTCGCCCGCCCGGGAGAAGAGCATGCGCAGCGTGTTGGACAGCGTGGTGAGGGTGCCCACGGTGGATCGGACCGAGGGCGCCGAGCGCGGCTGGGCGAGCGCCACGGCGGGCGGCATCCCGGTGACGTCGTCCACCTCCGGGGCCGGGAGCTGCTGGAGCAGGCGCCTGGCGTACGGAGCCACCGACTCCAGGTACCGGTGCTGGGACTCGGCGTAGAGGGTCCCGAAGGCCAGGGAGGACTTCCCCGACCCGGAGACGCCGGTGAAGGCGACCAGGGCGTCGCGGGGCAGCTCCGTGTCCACGTTCCGGAGGTTGTGGATGCGGGCGCCGCGCACCCGTATGCGGTCGTCGTGGTTGTCCATGGGACAAGGATTACCCGGTCACGGGACCGGAGCGGACCCGCGGACCGCCCGGCCACGGCGAACCGCGGTCCGCACCGGCCCTCCCGCCGGGGGATGCGGGCGGGGCGGGGCCGGAACCGGAACAGGCGGTCTCCCCGTCCGCCCGAGGGGGAGGGGCGTACCGCCGTGCGGGCAGCGCGTCACGCCAGGCCCCCTGGGGGAGGCGGTGTCCGCACGGGGCCTCTCGTGCGGCGGGCCCGTCGCACGGCAGGGAACACCCCGAGGGCGGCCACGGGGGAGACCCGGGGCGGAATCAGGGAGCTTCCCGATGCGCGCCGACGCGGCCCGGTGGGACGGTGGCGTCTGACCGTGACGCGTGTACGGGCGGACCCCGCAGCGGTGTCCGCGCCGACCGCCCCCCGACGACGAGAGCCCCCGATGCGGCCCACCTTCCTGCTCCGCCTGTTGTTGGCCGTGTCGGCCCTCCTCGCCGTGGCGGCCCCCGCCCAGGCCCGGGAGGACTTCACCCCGGCGCGGGTGGACGCGTTCGTCACCGCCTACCTCGACCGCCACGGCCTTCCGGGGGCCGCCGTCGCCGTGGTCAAGGACGGCGAGACCGTGTACGAGGCGGGCTACGGCCAAGACTCCGAGGGCCGCCCGATCACCCGGAACACCCGGTTGCGCGTCGGCTCCGTCTCGAAGTCGTTCACGGCCTTCGCCGTGCTGCGGCTCGTGGACCAGGGCCGTGTCGACCTCGACGCGCCCGTGGCGCGGTACCTGCCCGGGTCCGCGCCCGACGGCGTCACCGTCCGCCAGCTCCTCTCCCACACCTCGGGGCTGCCCGACCCCACCATCGTCGGCCCCGCACGGACGCTGGAGGAGGGCGTGGCCGGCATCCAGGACCTGCCCCCGGCCGCCGACCCCGGCACCTCCTACCGTTACAGCAACCTCAACTACTGGGTGGCGGCGCTCCTGGTGGAGAGGGTCGCCGACCAGGACTTCACCGAGTACCTGGCCCAGGAGGTCTTCGCCCCGCTGGGCATGGACGACACCGTCGCCACCACCACCACGCGCGACCCCGTTGACGGGCTCGCCCCGGGGCACGTCACCGCCTACGGCGCAGCCTTCCCCGCGCCCACCCCGGAGGCGATGAACAGCGGATCGGGAGCGGTGGTGAGCACCTCGCACGACATGGCGGCCTGGCTCGCCGCGCAGCAACGGGAGGGCGTCGGCCCGAACGGGCGGCGCCTGCTCTCCAGCGCCCTCGTCGAGGAGTCCCACACCGCGCAGCCCGCGGCCGAACGGGCGGGGCTCGGCTGGAGGCACAGCGGGCCGCAGGTGACGCCCGCGCGCATCTCGCACAGCGGCATCGTCTCCGGCTTCAACTCCCAACAGGACCTGGTGCCCGGCAGCGGCTACGGCGTAGTGGTGCTGCTGAACAGCTTCTCCCCCTCCCGTGAGAACGCCTACGAGATCAGCTCCGGCATCATCGACCTGACCGAGGGCCGCACCCCCGATCCCGGCACGGCGACCGCCACCGTGATCGACCTGGTCCTGGGCGCGGTCACCGCCGCCGTCGTGGTCCTGGGAGTCCTCGGTCTGCGTCGCTCGCCGCGGTGGGCCGCGCGCCGGGCGGCCTGGCCCGCCTGGGGGTTCGCACTGCGCCTGCTTCCCCAGTGCCTCGCCCCGGCGTTGGCGGTCTTCCTGTTCCTCGTCGCTCCCGCGCTGCAGGACAACAGCTACGTTCCGGTGGACGTGTTCTGGCTGTTCCCCGCGCTCGCGGTCCTGCTGGGCGCCCTCGCGGCCGTGGGGGCGGGGCTCACCGTCGCGCGGGCGGCGGCACGGCTCCGGTCCGTGCGGGCGGCCGAGCCGCCCCGCCCCGCGTGAGAGCCGGGGCGGCTCGGGACCGGGGTCAGCGGCGCGCGGCCCACACGGCGCGTTCGGTGCGCACGGCCAGGTCGTCGCGGCGCAGGATGCTGTGCGGGCCGTCGGTGTCCAGGAGCCGGTCGAGCGCGGCCAGGTCCTCGGGGGAGAGCTCTCCGGCGACGCCGGTGCGGATGCGCCGCAGGCCGCTGAGCGCGTAGCGGCCGACCGCTTCGCTCCGGGAGCCCCCGATGTCCACGGCGATCGTGCGCTCCCCCTCGACCGTGAAACCGGCGGCGGTCAGCATCGGGCCCCAGTCGGCGCCGCGGTGCGGCATGTGCTCGGCGTGGAGGCGGTCGGCCGCGGCGTGGACGCGCTCCTCCAGGCCGGGCCGGTCCTCGGGGGCGTCCCCGGGCAGGAAGCGGGGGAACCCGGCCAACTCCACGACGGCGAACAGGCCGCCGGGCGCGAGCGCGTCGTGGACGCTGCGCAGCGCGCGGTCGGGGCGGGCCATGTGGTGCATCGAGGCCGAGGCCCACACCAGGTCCGGTGAGCCCAGGTCGGGCCAGTCGGGGGCGTCGAGGTCGGCCCGCACGGTGCGCACCCGCTCCTCGACGCCGAGGGCGCGCGCCTTGTCGCGCAGCCGCTGGAGGTGTCCGTCGGAGGTGTCGACGGCCGTGACGCGCGCGCCGGGGAAGCGGTCGAGGAGGGCGAAGGCGCCCGCGCCCGTGCCGCAGCCCAGGTCCACGATCCGGCGCGGTTCCGCCGTCAGCGGCAGCCACGCGGTGATGGAGTCCGTGTGTTCGGCCAGGACCTCGGCGTCCAGGTCGAGGATCTCCCCCTGGGCGTCGGCGTCCCGTCCCTGGTGGCCGTGCTCCTGGTGGCCGTGTCCCCGGTGGTGGTCGTGCTGGGCGCCGTGGTCGTGGCCGTGGCCGCGGTTGTGCGGGTGCGTCTGGTTCATGTCCCCCACATTAGGAGGTCCATGCGCCCCGAGCATGAAGGTTCCCGATTTGCGCAAGACATTGACCGGATGTGCTGCCCGATGCGCAAGAGGCGCCCCTCCAGCGGTCGGTGCCGCCGCTCCTCAGGCGTCCCGTGCGTCCGGGCCGTCCTCCTCCCGCTGGTGGCCGCGGCGGGCGTCGCGGTCGAAGATGCCCAGGATCTCGCACGGCCCGCCCTCGGCGCCGATGGCGTGCGGCGTCATCGTGGGGAACTCGGCGGCCTGGTTGGTCTCGACGCGAAAGCGCCGGTGGCCGAGCATGAGCGTCGCGGTGCCGGACAGGACGACGAGCCATTCGCGGCCGGGGTGGGCGCGCATGCGGGCGGGGTTGTCGGGCGGCGGTTCGGTCACGCGCTGGCGCACCACGCTCATGCCGGGGTCGCCCTTGACGGGCCAGCGCATCCGGCCGCGGGCGCCGTCGATCATCGGGCTGATGACGACGTCGTCGTCGGCCGTCTCCACGAGCTGGTCCAGCGTGGTGTCCAGCGCGCGGGCGAGGGTGACGAGCTGGTCCAGGGCGAGGCGGCGCCGACCGTTCTCGATGCGGCTGAGCGAGGACTGGCTCAGGTGGGCGCGGCGGGCCAGTTCCTCCAGGGACCAGCCCTGCGCCACCCGCAGGGCGCGGATGCGCCTGCGCACGAGGCCGTCAAGTTCTCCGTCTTCTTGCGTCATGGGCATCATGGTATGCCGTTGATGCAAAGCCGAAGGCGGTGGCCGGTCGCGGCGAACGCGAGGGCTCGGCCGAGGGCGGACGCGTCCGGGGCCGGTCGTGGACCGCGTGAGGCCGGGGACCGCTGCCCCGGCCCTTCCGGACGGGCCTCATCCCCGGTGGCCGCTCGCCGGAAGGGCGCTCTCCACGAGGTCGCGCAGTTGGGAGCGGGCGGTGACGCCCAACTTGGGGAAGCTGCGGTAGAGGTGCGAGCCGACCGTGCGCGGGGAGAGGAAGAGCCTCTCGCTGATCTCCCGGTTGGTCAGCCCGCGGGCGGCGAGCCTGATGATCTGCTGCTGTTGCGGGGAGAGCCGGGAGAGCGCGTCGGGGACAGCGTCCGTGACGTCGAGGCCCGCGGCGCGCGATTCGGACCGTGCGCGCTCGATCCACGGGCGCGCTCCCAGACGCCGGAAGACCTCCAGAGCCTCGGTGAGCGGCCCCCGCGCCTCCGCGACGCGCCGACGGCGACGCAACCATTCGGCGAGGTCCAGCAGGGTCTGGGCGCGCTCGAAGGGCCAGTGCTCCAGCCGCGGATCGGCCAGGGCCGCCCGGAAGTGCGCCTCGGCGTCCTCGGGGCCGGACAGGAGGGCGCGGGCCCGGCTGATCAGCGCGCGCAGGCGGGGCGAGGCACCGTCCCCGAGCGCGCGTGCGCAACGCTCGACGATCGCGGCGGCCTCCGCGCGCCGACCACCCCGCGCGGCGGCGACGGACAGGTCCGCCAGGGCCGGGTGGGAGGCGTGGTAGTGCACCGGGTCGCCGTCGGCGGTGAAGACCGCGCGGAGGTGGTCGTAGGCGGTCTCGTACGCGCCGTCCGCGATCGCCGCGGCACCGAGCGCGCGTCGGGCGTAGACGGCCACGGCACGGCTCTCCAACGGATCGATCAGGGCGAACACCTCCCCGATCCGGGTTCGGGCCGCCGCCGTGTCCCCCTGGTAGGCCAGCACGGTGGCGTCCACCGCGGCCGCGCACGCCATGGCGTGGTCGAGGCCGGCCCTCGCCCCGACGGCTGCGGTGCGGGCGCAGACCTCGCGTGCCCGCTCCCACCGCCCCTGTTCCACGTAGCTCCAGGCGGCCGCGCCTTCCAGGCCCTCCGGCAGCGGCCCCTGCGACCGCCAGCCGTCGAACGCCTCGTCGAAGGCGCGGACGGCCCGCGGGGTCTCGTCCAGGAGCCACGCCATCACCGCCAGGGCGGTGAGCCGGTCGGGCCGCCGCCGCGCCTGCGACGCCGACCGTTCGAGAACGGACAGGTGCCCGGCCCTGTCCTCGAAGGGGTCCGACACGGCCCTCACCCAGGCGCGCGGCCAGGCCTGCGACTCCTCCTCGGGAAGCAGCCCCAGGACGGCCCGGACGCGGTGCCGTTGGGCGTCCTGTCCGGAGTAGAAGCGGACCACGGCGGCATCGGCGAGCAGGTCCAGCGCGGTGGCGGGCCGCGAGACCGCCGTCTGCTCGGCGGCAGCGGCCAACCGGGAGAAGACCACCGAGTGGCGCAGGGTCAGCACCTCCAACCGTCCGACCTGCACGGTCAGGGACGCCAGCAGCGACGCGTCGTCGGTGTGCGCGCGTGCCTCGGCGGCCAGTTCCTCCACCCAGGAGATGTCACCGGTGGACACGGCCGCGGTGGCCGCTTCGACCAGCAGCCCGGCCCTGTCCCCGCGCCGCGGCGCGAGTTCGGCGGCGCGCTGCAGGGCGCTGGCCGCCGCCGCGTAGCCGCCGCGGCGGAGGGCCCGTCCCGCGCTGCGCTCCAACTCCGCCGACACGGCCGCGTCGGGGCCCGTACACGCGGCGGCGAGGTGCCAGGCACGCCGATCAGGTTCGTCGCGCAGTATCCCGGCGAGCGCGAGGTGGGCCTCGCGCTGCGAGGCGGGGGACGCGGCGTGGTAGGCGGCCGACCGGACCAGGGGGTGGCGGAACCGGACGTCCCGGCCGGTCCGCCGCACCAGCCCGGCCCGCTCGGCGGGCAGCCACGCGTCGTCCCCGGCGTGCGGCAGTCCGGTCGGGGCGGCGATCGCGGAGTCGGCGCCGTCCATGGCGGCCAGGAGCAGCAGGGCCCGCCTGCTGGAGTCGGGCAGGGCGTCCAGACGGGCCGCGAAGACCCCCTCCAGGTGGTCGGTGAGCGGAAGCGGGCCCGGGGAGGGCGTCCTCGCGGGCGCGTCGGGTGCGGTGGACGCCCTCGCCAGTTCGGTGAGGGCCAACGGGTTCCCGCCGGCCTGGTCGAGGATCCGTGCTCGGATCCGGCCGACGGGGTCGCCCGGCTGCATGTCCAGCAGCCGCTCGGCGGCCTCGTCGCCGAGCGCTCCCAGGGTGAGCGTCGGCAGGTGGCGGTCCAGCCCCGGGAGGCGGGCGCCGGCGCGGACCCCGAACAGCATCGTGACCGGTTCACCCTCCAACCGTCTGGCGGCGAAGGACAGCGCGTCCAGGGAGGCGCGGTCCGACCACTGCGCGTCGTCCAGCACCACGAGCAGGGGGCGCCGCTCGCCCAGGGACGAGAACAGCCCCAGGACGGCGACCCCGACGAGCATGAGGTCGGGTTCGGCCGTGGCCGGTCCCGAGCCGAAGGCGTCGCGCACCGCCGCACGCTGCCTCTCCGGCAGCGTCTCCACCCGCGCCGACACGGGCCTCAGCAGCTGATGCAGAGTGGAGAAGGCCAGGCCCGACTCCGACTCGCTGCCCTCGGCGCGCAGTACGAGAGCGCCGCCCGCCCGGGCCCGGTGCGCCGCGGAGTCCAACAGCGTGCTCTTGCCCGCGCCCGGGTCGCCGATCAGCACCAGACCCCGCTCGGCCGACGCGGAGTCCACCGCGCGGAAGAGGCGCGCCAGTTCCGCGTCCCGGCCGACGATCGGAGCCGCGGGACCCCGCCCCGGCCCCGCGATCGCACCGGAACCGCCTGCGTGATCGCCCACGGGGTCTCCAGGAGTCGTGGCTCCCCGATCGGAGCCGCCTTGCCTCGGCCCCCAGGCTACAAGCGGCGCAGCCGCCGCGGGGGCGTGCGCGCAGGTGCAGTCACGTGACGGATACCGCGTGCGCCGGGGCCGCCCGTAGGGTCCCAAGAAAGCATCCGAATTACTGAGGAACCCTCATGGAACAAATGCGACTCGGCAATGTCACGATCACTCGGGTCCGGGAGTACTACGGTTCCGTGGAAATGACGCCCGACACCTTCTTCCCGGAGGTTTCCAAGGAGGTCTGGGACGACGGAGCCCCCTGGCTGAGCCCGTATTTCGTGGATTCCGAGGCCAATACGGTGAACTCGGCTATCCAGACCTGGGTGCTGCGCAGCGAGGGCAAGACCATTCTGGTCGACACCGGTGTGGGCAATCACAAGGAGCGCCCGTACGCGCCGGTGTGGAGCCGTCTCGAAACCGGATTCCTGGCCAATCTCGCCCGTGCCGGAGTCGCACCCGAGGACGTGGACATCGTGGTCAACACACACCTGCACATCGACCACGTCGGCTGGAACACCTACCTGGACGGCCGGGACTGGGTGCCCACCTTCCCCAACGCCACGTACCTGATGCCCAAGGACGACTTCGACTTCTGGAATCCCGCCAACGGCCACAGGCCACGGCTCGGCCGCGGCAACCAGAACGTCTTCGAGGACAGCGTGGCCCCCGTGCACGAGGCCGGTCAGACGCTGCTGTGGGAGACCGGCCACCGGATCGACGCCGACCTGCGCCTGGACGCCGCCCCCGGGCACACCCCCGGCTCCTCCGTGCTGACCCTGGCCTCCGGAACGGACCGGGCCGTGTTCGTCGGCGACCTGCTGCACAGCCCAGTGCAGATCCTCGAACCGGACGCCAACAGCTGCTTCTGCGAGGACCCCGCGGGCGCCCGCGCCACCCGCCGCGAGGTCCTGGGCAGGGCGGCCGACGACAACTCCCTCGTGATCCCCGCGCACCTGGGCGGCCACGGCGCCGCCGAAGTGGTGCGCGACGGAGACAAGTTCGCCGTCAAGGGCTGGGCCCCCCTCGCCCCGTACACCGACCAGGGCTGAGGCCAGCGGAAAGGCATGCCTGTGAACCACCACCCCGACCCCGTCGTGACCACCGCGCAGGGAGCGGTCCGCGGCCGACGCCGCGACGGCGTCACCGCCTTCCTCAACATCCCGTACGCCGCGCCTCCCCACGGCGCAGACCGGTTCGCGCCGCCGCGACCCCACGAACCCTGGGACGGCGTACGGGACGCCACCGTGCCGGGACCCAACGCGCCGCAGGCCGAACGCGGACTCGGCGGCGTGGACATGTCCCCCTACTTCGGCGACGGTTGGAGCCGCGGAGACGACTACCTCACCGTCAGCGTCTGGACGCCCGAGACCGCGGACGGCGGCCTGCCCGTCATGGTGTTCGTCCACGGCGGGGGGTTCGTCGCCGGTTCCACACGCTCGGACATGTACGACGGCGGCGGCTTCGCCCGCGACGGCGTCGTCCTCGTCACCCTGAACTACCGGCTCGGCATCGCCGGGTTCCTCGACCTCCCGGGAGCGCCCGCCAACCGCGGTCTGCTCGACGTCGTCGCCGCGCTGCGCTGGGTCCGCGAGAACGCCGCCGCCTTCGGCGGCGACCCGCGCCGGGTCACCCTCTTCGGCCAGTCGGCCGGAGCGACCATCGTCGGCGCCGTCCTGGCCGCCCCCGAGGCCACGGGCCTCTTGCGCCGGGCCATCGTCCAGAGCGGCAGCGGACTGGGGGCGTTCACGGCCGAGCAGGCCGCCCGCGTCACCGGCGCCGCGGCCGAACTCCTGGGCGTGCGGCCCCACGCCGACGCCTTCGCGCAGATCTCCGACGAGCGCCTGGTCGAGGCCGCCTCCAAGCTCGCGGGCATCGACCTGCGGACCCGGACCCACCGCGACCCGCTGATCGGACTCAGCCCCTTCAGCCTGGTCCTCGACACGCAGCCCGCCGCATCCGTCGCCGCCGGGCTCGGCGCGGACGTCGACCTGCTCATCGGGACCAACACCGAGGAGGGAAACCTCTACCTGGCCCCCGTCGGCGGCTACTCCACCTCGACCGCCTCCGACGTCGACGCGGCCGCGGCGCGCTCGCACCCGGACCCGGCGCGGCTCGTCCGGACGTACCGCAGGGCGCGCCCCCGGGCGTCCTTCGGCGAGCTGCGGTCCGCCATCATGGGCGACGCGCTGTTCGGCGCCGGCAGTTGGGCCCTGACCAGCGCCCACGCCTCCCACCCCGAGTCCGCCACCTTCGCCTACGAGTTCGCGTGGCGCTCCGACGCCCTGGACGGAGAACTCGGCGCCGCCCACGCGGTCGAGCTGCCCTTCGTCTTCGACCTCGCGCACCTGCCGCGGCTGCGCGGGCCGGGCGGTCTGCTGGGGCGCGGCGAGCCCCCCGCGGACCTGGCCGCCCGCGTCCACCAGACCTGGATCCGGTTCGCCGGGACCGGCGACCCCGGCTGGACCCCCTACGACGACGAGCGCCGGGCCACGATGCGCGTCGACACCGAGTGGGCCCAGGTCGACGACCCCCGGAGCCCGGAGCGGCGGGCCTGGACGGCGCCGTGAGGAACGGCCCCCGCTAGCGCCGCGACGAGGGCTCGGCGACCGCGAGGCCGAGCTGGAGGCGGGTGAGCTTGTCGTGCTCCAGGGTGCCCGGCTGCGCGCTGAACACGACCACGCGCAGCTCGGTGCCCGGCACGGCCAGGGTCTGGCAGTCGAGGTCGAGCACGCCGAGTCCGCCGTGGTGCACGCGCTTGCGCAGCGTCGCGCGCGGCCGCACGTCGTGCCGCCGCCACTGCGCCGCGAACCCGGGATCGTGCTCGGCGAACTCGCCGACCAGCCGCCGCAGCGCGGAGTCGTGCGGGCGGCGGGCCAGCGCCTCGCGCGTCTGGGCCGCCGCCTGCGCCTCGAACCCGCCCGCCGCCTCCGGCGGCGCCGAACACACTGTTCCGCCCAGGCGCATGGACAGCCGCAGCACGTTGCGCTCGGCCGGGGCCAGCGCGGCGAAGTCCGCGATCAGCGCGGACGCCAGGCCGTTCCAGGCCAGGACGTCGTGGCGGGCGTCGCAGACGTAGGCGGCGACCGGGCCGAGCCGCTCCAGCAGGGCGAGCACCCCCGCGGGGACCTGTTCGGCCGGGCCGGGCCGTGCGGGCGGCGCGTGCCCGGCGAGCCGGGACAGGTGCGCCCGCTCCGCCTCAGACAGCTTCAGGGCACGCCCGATCGCGTCGATGACCTGCGGTGACGGGCGCGGAGACCGGGCCTGCTCCAGCCGCTCGTAGTAGTTGACCGAGACCCCGGCCAGGTCGGCCACCTCCTCGCGCCGCAGCCCCGGTGTGCGCCGCGCGCGCCCGCCCGCGGTCTCGGGCAGGCCGGCGTCGGCCGGGCGCAGGGCCTCGCGGCGGGCGCGCAGGAATCCGCCGAGTTCTCGCTTGTCCACGTCCCCAGCCTGCCACGCCCGCGCCCGGCCGACCACGGACCACTGGTCCGGGGACGACGCGGCCGTTCCCCCGCGCGATGAGCCCCGCCAGTGTGGCGGAGGACGGACCGAGAGACACGGGCCGGACGAAGCAGGCGCAGACGGACCGAACATCCGAAGGGACCGAAGACATGAGCATCCTCGTCACCGGCGGCACGGGCAACACCGGCCGCCCCCTCACCGAGGCGCTGCGGGCGCGCGGCGCGCACGTGCGCGCAGCCAGCCGCGGGCCGGGGCCCGGCGGCGTGCCCTTCGACTGGGCCGCCCCCGAAACGCACGCCCGGGCGCTCGACGGCGCTCGGGCCCTGTACCTGGTCCCGCCGCCGATGACGCTGGACCCCATGCCGGCGGCCGGGCCGTTCCTGGAGGCGGCCCGGGCCGCCGGGGTGCGGCGCGTGGTGCTGCTCGGCTCGCTGGCGCGGCTGTCCGAGGCCTCAGGCGTCGCGGAGCTGGGCGAGGCCGTGCGCTCCTTCCCGGAGTGGGCGGTGCTGCGTCCGTCGGGGTTCATGCAGAACTTCACCGGGGCGCACCCGGTGGCGGCGGGCATCCGCGAGCGCGGCGAGATCCGCTCGGCGACCGGCGAGGGGAAGCTGGGGTGGATCGACGCCGCCGACGTCGCGGCCGTCGCGGCGCAGCTGCTGCTGGCGCCGGGACCGGTGGCCGACGAGCACGTGCTCACCGGCCCGGAGTCGTTCGGGTACGCGCGTGCGGCGGCGGTCATCGCCGAAGCCGCCGGTCGGCCGGTGCGCCACACGCCCGCCCCGGCGGCCGAACTGGTCCGGCGCAACCTGGACGCGGGCATGCCCGCGTCCTTCGCCTCGGCGCTGGTGCGGGTGGACGCCGACATCGCCGGGGGCCGCGAGGACCTCGTCACGGACACGGTCCACCGCCTGACCGGCCGCCCGCCCCGCGCCTTCGCCGACTTCGTCCGCGCCCGCCCGGGGGAGTGGTCGGCGGGGTGAGCGGCGGGCCGGTGCCCCCCGGGCCGCCCCCGTCCACCGGGGTGAGGCGGGGCCATCGCGCACGGGCGCCCTGGTGTACGTTGTCCGAGGTGGTCGTGGCCGCCGCGGGCAGGTGCGGGCGAGAAGCTCCCAGCACCGGAGCCCCGCCGGCACCGGCCGCCGCGGGACTCGTCCCGCCCGTCGAACGGACACGAGCGTTTCGGGCCCGACGGCCCCGCGCGGGCGTGGCGGACACGCACCGGGTGCGCCCGTCCCCCCGGTCGGGGCGCGTGCGGGCGGGCCCGCCAGACAAGGAGCCGCTGTGAGCGATGGTCCCGGCACTTACAGCGATTCGGCCGGTCCGTCGGATCGGCGCCGGTTCCTCACGGAGGCGCTGGACCGCGTGAACGCGGGCGTGTACGCCGTCGACGAGGAAGAGCGCCTGGTCGCGGTCAACGCCACCGCTCTGCGCCTGCTGGCCCGTTCGGCGGACGAGGTGCTCGGGCGCGACGTCCGGTCGCTGCACCGCGACGCCCGGGGCCGAAAGACCGTCGAGGAGGCGGACGACGCCTTCCGCGGGAGGCCCTCCGGTCCTTTCTCCCGCGCGGGGGAGTCCTGGTTCGAGCGCGGCGACGGCACGCTCCTCCCCGTGTCGTGGTCCGCCCTCCCCTGTGAGCCCGACGGTTCGCGGATCGCGGAACTGGTCTTCTTCCAGGCCGTCGAACAGGACGGGGAGAGCCCCGGGCGAACCTCCTTCCCCCGCCGGACACTGTCGGAAACGGAGCGGCTGGCCCTGCTGGCCGACACCACCGCACACCTGATCAACAACGTCGACGTGGAGAAGTCCCTGCTCCGGGTGGTGGAGCTGATGCTTCCGCGACTCGCGGACTGGGCGGTCATCGACCTGATCACCGAAGGCGACGAGGTCTTCCGCTCCCTGGTGGTCCAGGCGGACCGGGGCGGGACCACGGTGCGCGAGGACCTACAGGGCCCGATGCCTCCGGTGCCCGAAACCTCCGGCATGCCCCTGTCCAAGGCCCTGCGAGGCGCCGCCTCCACCCTCGTCGACCGTGAGGTCTACGCCGGTCCGCCCGACACGGGTATCGCGGTGGAGCAGCGCAGGCTGTTCGAGGCGACGGGCATCAACACCGCGGCCATCGCTCCCGTCCGAGGGCCCCGGGAGGTACTCGGCGCCGTGACCCTGGGGCGTACGGGCTCGCGGCACCCCTTCGCCCGCGACGACCTCGCCCTTCTGGAGGACATCGCCCGGCGCATCGGCCTGGCCCTGGAGAACGCGCGCCACCACCAGCGCCAGCGCCAGGTCGCCGAGACCATGCAGCGCTACCTGCTGCCCCAGCTCCCCCGGCTGTCGGGCGTGGAGATGACCGCCCGGTACCTGCCCGCACCAGACGTCTCGCACGTCGGCGGTGACTGGTACGACGCCTTCCCCCTGCCCAGCGGCGACACGGCCCTGGTCATAGGTGACGTCGTCGGCCACGACCTGGACGCGGCGGCCGGGATGGCCCAGCTCCGCAACATGCTCCGGGCCTACACCTGGGCCCGGGAGCAGTCCCCCCGCCGCACGCTCGAACGCATGGACCAGGCCCTGGAGCACATCAGCGACGTCCACATGGCGACCCTCGTCCTGGCCCATCTGACGGTCGACGAGGCCGGACGGTGGGAACTGCTGTGGTCGAGCGCCGGGCACCCCCCGCCCCTGCTCGTCCACCACGACGGCATCACCCACTACCTCGAGGAGGGGAGCGGGGTCCTGCTCGGAACGGGGATGGCGCGGCCGCGCGCCGACGCGCGCATCGCCCTGCCGCCCGGTTCCACGCTCGTGTTCTACACGGACGGCCTGATCGAAGCCCGGGGGCAGTCACTGGACACGGGCCTCGGACGCATGCGCCAGCACGCGGCCTCCCTCGCGCACCGCTCCCTGAACTCCTTCGCCGACCAGCTGCTGGAGCGCGCACGGCCGAACGGCAACGACGACGACGCCGCCCTGCTCGCGATCCGCGTTCCGGCGGACCCGCCCGGCGGCTGAAGCGGAGGCCGCCGGGGAGAGGGGGCCGGAACCGGGGCCTCCGTCCCGCACGTGCGCGCACCCGCCCGGACCCGTCCGGAACGACCACGCCGCGGGGGCGTCCGACGACCCGGACGGCCCCGCTCCCCGGCGAACCCGGCGGGAACACCGTTCGCGAGACCATGTCCACCGGGCTCCCGCAAGGCCCCCAACCGTTCTTTCGGGCCTCTCTCATCCGTCCGCGCGAACACTCTATTTCTCTGCCTGAACCCCGGCTACCTGGCCGTACTCCGCCCATTTACCGTGTTTTCTGTGCACCGCCGGGTCAGCGATGTCCGTATCCGGCCAGGACCTTGACGGAGCACGGCGCCTACCATAATTTCAACTCAATCACCTGAGGGCTGAATTTGGAGGCCGAAGATTACCGCTCATCCCCCATCGGCGTCTCCCCTGGAAGCCTATGAAGCGCTTGCCAGTCAATACGACGCGACATCGAGAGCTCCTGACTACTACCGCTGGATGGGCCTTTTCAGCGATCTCCTGAAAGAATTCGGTGTCCCCGGGGAACGGTTGGTCGATCTCGGATGCGGTACCGGGAACAGTTCCGTCGAACTCCACAGGAACGGATACGGGGTCACCGGGGTCGACATCTCTCCCGCGATGGTTTCGGTGGCCGGGGGAAAGGAGGAGACGCGGGGAATCGATTTCCTCGTGGGAGGGCTTTCGGACCTCCCCCTGGCCTCCGCGCGGTTCGACGCCGCGGTCTCCGCGGGTGAGGCGTTCCACTACCTCGTCGAGGACGAGGAGTTGGACGCGGCCCTCGCCGAGGCCGCGCGGGTGTTGGTCCCCGCTGGTCTCCTGGTCGTGGAAGTGAACACCGAACTGTCCTTCCGCCTGCTCTCCCGGGCTCCCAACATCCGCCGTTCCGACGACGGGTTCGTCTCCTTCTCCCCGCTGGCGCCGGGCGGCTTCACCCCCGGCGGAACCATCGACCTGGAGGCGGACACCTTCGCGCGGGTGCGGGGTGGACTGTGGGAACGCTCCGTCACGCGGCACCGGCTGCGCCACCTGACACACGAGCGGATCCTCGAAGGCCTCACCTCCGCCGGCCTGGAGTTCGTCTGCGTCCGGGGCTTCTACGCGGGAGCCCTGGAGGAGGGCCTGGACGACGAGAAGCACCCCAAGGCTCTGTACGTCGCCAGGCGTGCAGATTCCGCGGACTGACTGCGGAAATCCCCCCGTCGGATCGTGCATCCGACAGCTAAGGAGAAGGTCATGATCAAGATCGAGCGCGTCGAAGAGTTCACCGTCATCATTCAGTTCAGCGCCAGCTAGCACGTGGCCGGAGGAGGTCGGCCCCTTGGCGGGGCCGGCCTCCTCGTCTTACAGGGAGCGGTACTGTGAAGTACAGGTCGGCCAAGCACCTCGAATGCTTCTGGGACGCGTCCGGTTTCTTCGTCAAGAACCCCCTGACTAAGGTCAGGATCAGCACCGAACCGATCACCGTAAGCGTTCTCCACAGTTTTTCCGAATTTCGGTCCGTGTCCGATGTCGCGCAGGACCTGGGGCTGGAGGAGGACGTCCTGGAAAACGCGGTTTCCTCCCTTGCCGCCCTCGGTTTCCTCGAATCCGGAGAACAGGGCGAGGCCGGAAGCGGGTCGGGGGGATTCGACGCCTGGGCGCCCTGGGGGAAGGAGGGGATCTCATTCCACTTCTCCACCAGGGACGTTCCTTTCACGAAGAGCACCGACGAGGTGAGGGAGGAACTCACGAAGGACCCTTCTCCCCCCGTGTTCAAGGAGTACAGGGATGCGGACAGGATCTTCCTCCCCCGTCACCAGAAGGACCCCGGGCACTCCTACCGCGAGGTCCTCTACCGCAGGAGGACCCACCGGGACTTCGTCGACGCGCCCGTCAGGCGCGAGGTCTTCTCGACCCTCATGGCGATGACCTTCGGAGCGAAGGACTTCATCGACGCCGAGCAGTTCGGCGCCCTCATGCTGCGCACCAGCCCCTCCGGCGGCGCCCGGCACGAACTGGAGGCGTACGCGGTCGTCACCGACGTTGCCGGGATCGCTCCGGGGACTTACCACTACAACGTCCGGGAGCACTCCCTGGAACTGCTCCGGGAGGGCGGGTTCCGGGACCGCCTGACCCGGGCGTGCGACTCGCAGTCAGGGGTGGGTGAGGCGCCCTTCTCCGTGGTCCTGACCTCGGTCGTCTCACGCCTGAGTTTCAAGTACCGCCACCCCCGTGCCTACCGGGTCATGCTGATGAACGCCGGGCACCTCGGCCAGACCTTCGCCCTGACGGCGACGGCGCTGGGGCTGGGCCCCTTCCAGACCGCCGCCTTCAACGACTCGGCAGTCGAGGAGCTGCTGGGCGTCGACGGGGTCCGGGAGACCGCACTGTACGTCCTCTCCGCCGGTGCCCCCGCCGTGGACGCCGCCGGGGAAGCGGTTCTCACCCACCCGCCGATGAGCGTGGAGGGATACCGCAGGGCCAGGTTCGAGTAGGCGCATGGGCACCGACTCCTCGCAGGCCGGGGACGCCCCGCCGGTCGTGGGACCGGGGGGAGCCTTCCACCGCTTCTGGGCCGGACACACGTCGGCCAACCTCGGCGACGGCGTCCTGCTGACCCTCTTCCCGCTCATGGCCGCCGCCCTGACCTCCGACCCCCTCGCGGTCTCGATGCTGACCGCGGCGGCCTACACGCCCTGGCTGCTGTTCGGCCTCCACGCCGGGGCGCTGATCGACCGGATCGACAAGCGCCGCGCCATGGTCGTCGGCAACGTCGTGCGCTGCGTGCTGCTCGGTGTGCTGGCGGCGTTCTCCTGGTTCGGCCCGGTCCCCGTCTGGGGACTGTGCCTCTTCGTCTTCGTCCTGGCGGTCTGCGAGGTCTTCCACGACGGCTCGGCCCGGGCGCTGCTGCCCGTGCTGGTGGCGCGCGGCCTCCTGGTCGCGGCCAACAGCCGCCTGCAGGGGACGCGTGTGCTGGCCTCGGACTTCCTCGGCGGCCCGCTCGCGGGACTGCTGTTCGCCCTCTCCGCGGGGACGGCGCTGCTGTTCAACGCGGGGGTGTACCTGGTGGGGTCGCTGTTCCTGCTCGCCGTCCCCGCCGCGCTGCGCTCCCCCGGCGGGGAGGGGCAGAGGAAGGGGGCGGAGGGCGGGCGGACGCCGGACACGGAGCGCCCCTCGCTGACCCGCGAGGCGCTGGAGGGGCTCCGGTTCGTCAGGAGCGACCGCGTCCAACGGGGGTTCGCCGCGGCCGCCGCCGTCTCCGGATTCGCCACCGGCGGAGTGTCGGCCATCCTCGTCCTCTACATCACCCGGACCCTCGGCGTCCCGGAGGCGCTGTTCGGTGTCTACACGATGCTGTCCCCGGTGGGGGCGCTGGCGGCCTCGTTCCTGTGCGCGCCGTTGGGGAGGTGGTGCGGCCACGGACCCCTGCTCATCACGGCCCACCTCCTCGGGGGCGGGGTCCTGCTGACCATGGGGCTCCTCCCCGGCGTCGTCGTGGGAGCCCTCGCGCTGGGCGTGTTCGGCCTGGCGGCGACGACGATCGCGGTAAGCGCGGGCTCCATCCTCCAGGCGGTGACGCCGGAGCCGATCCTGGGACGCGCGTCCATGGCCCGCATGATCCTGGCCCAGTCCTCCGTTCTCATGGGGGTCCTCACCGGAGGCCTCCTGGGAGGGCTCGGACTCCCGGCGCCCTTCGTCGTGGGAGGAGTCCTGCTGCTGGCCGCGCCCCTGCTGTTCGGCCGCGTGTTCCGTGAGGGAGCGGAGCGCGCCCGGGTGTGAGCGGGCCCCGGCTCGCGCCAGGGGTTCCTCCGCGCTCCGCACGCCCCTCGGCGAGCGGTGGGGGGCGGGCCCCGCTGGAGGGGTCCGTCGCCAGATATAGGTAGACTGGTCTACCTAATACGACACCGGAGGTGCACCATGGCGAACGTCGAGGAGGCCCGGCCGCGTGCGGGCTCGGCCCGGGAGAGGCTGCTCGGCGCGGCGGCGCGGCTGTTCTACGCCCACGGCATGACCGCCACCGGCATCGACGCGGTCACCGCCGAGGCCGGTGTGGCCAAGATGAGCCTGTACAACAACTTCTCCTCCAAGGAGGAGCTGACGCTGGCCTACCTCCAGGAGCGGCACCGGGAGTGGCTCGACCTGTACCGGCGCCGCCTGGAGGGGGCCGACACCCCCCGGGAGGGGGTCCTGGCGGTGTTCGACGCCTACGTCGACCACGCCTCGGCCGCCTACGAGCACGGGTTCCGCGGCTGCGGTCTGCTCAACGCCGCGGCCGAACTCCCCGCGGGCGCGCCGGGCAGGGCGCGGGTGCGCGAGCACAAGGAGCAGGTCGAGGCGCTCGTGGCCGGGCACCTGGAGCGGATCACCGACCCCGACACGGCGGCGCGCACCGCCCGGCACTGCTCGTTCCTGCTGGAGGGCTCCATGGCCCGGGCCGGACTGGAGGGGGCGCCGGACCGCCTCCTGGAGGCGCGCGCGATCGCCGCGGCCCTGGTGGACGCGCTGTGAACCGCCACCGGTCGCTGGGCATCGCGGCCATCACGGTCACCTCCGTCCTCTGGGGCACCACCGGCACCGCCGCCACCTTCGCCCCGCAGGCCGGGCCCCTGGCCATCGGCTCGGCCGCCCTGGGGATCGGGGGCCTGCTCCAGGCGTTGATCGCCCTCCCCGCGCTGGCGGCGGCCCGTTCCCGGCTGCGGGACAACCTGCCCCTGGTGGCGGTGGGAGCCCTGGCCGTGGGCCTCTACCCCCTGGCGTTCTACGGCTCGATGCACCTGGCGGGTGTAGCGGTGGGCACCGTGGTGTCCCTGGCTTCGGCACCGCTGGCCTCCGGCCTGCTGGAGCTGGTGGTCCAGCGCACACCGCTGAGCCGGTGGTGGATGCTGGCCGCGGCGGCGGGCATCGTCGGCGGCGTGCTGCTGTGCGTGTCGAACACGGCCGCGCCCGCCGCCTCGCCGGGCGGGACGGCGGCCGGTGTCGCGCTCGGGCTGGTGGCGGGCCTGACCTACGCCGCCTTCTCCTGGGCGGCGCACACCCTCATGGGGCGCGGCATCGACCGGGCGGCGTCCATGGGGGCGGTCTTCGGCTGCGGCGGCCTGCTGCTCATGCCGGTGCTCGCGCTCACCGGCGCCCCCCTGGCGGCCTCCGGGCAGGCCTTCGCGGTGGCCGCCTACATGGCGCTGGTGCCCATGTTCCTGGGCTACCTCTTCTTCGGCTTCGGCCTGACCCGGGTCCCGGCGAGCACGGCCACCACGGTCACGTTGAGCGAACCCGCGGTCGCGGCGCTCCTGGCGGTCCTGGTCGTCGGGGAGACGCTGACCGGCGCGGGGTGGTTCGGCCTGGGGCTCATCGCCCTGGTCCCGGTCGTGCTCGCCGTCGCCCCGGCCCCCGGCCCGGCGGCGCGGCCCGTCGAACCGGCCCGTGCGGCGGGGACGACGGTGACCGGGGACCGCGAACCGGCGTGAGCGCCGGGTCGCGGGGCCTCACGGCGCCAGGGAGGCGATACCGCCGGTCTCCAGGGCTACCCAGACCGTTCCGTCCGCGGTGACCGCGACGCCGTGGGGTTCGCGGGAGGGCGCGGGCAGGTCGAACAGGTCGATGCCGCCCTCCGCGGTGATGTGCCCGACACGGTTCGCGCCCCACTCGGTGAACCAGCAGCCCCCTTCGGGGTCCGCGGTGATGGCGTGGGGGCGTGAGTCGCGCCGGGGGAGGGGGAACTCCCGGATGCGTCCGTCCGTGGTGAGGCGGCCGATCTGACCCGCGCCGATCTCCACGAACCACAGGGCGCCGTCCGGACCCGCGGTGATACCCACGGGCCCCGCCTGGCTGGTCGGGAGGGGATGAAGGGTCACGTCCCCGCCGACGGTGACGCGGCCGACGGCGTCGGCCTGGTTGAGGGTGAAGTACAGGGCTCCGTCGGGCCCGGAGGCGATGAACGACGGGAACCCTCCCCTCGTCGGCAGGGGGAACTCGGTGACCTCCCCGTCTGTGGTGATACGGCCGATGCGGTCGGCGTTCATCTCGGTGAACCACAGCGCCCCGTCGGGCCCGGCCGTGATGCCGAAGGGCCGGGCACCAGGGGTCGGCAGCGCGAAGGAGTCGGCCTTCCCGTCCGCGGTGACGCGGCCGATCCTGTCGTCCTCGGCACGGGTGAACCAGATCGCGCGGTCGGGGCCCGTGGTGATGAGCGAGGGCGCGCACGCGGTGGAGTCCAGCGGGTACACGGTCGCTGAGCCGTCCGGTGCCATACGGGCGATCCGGCCGAGGTGGACGAGCGTGATCCACAGCGAACCGTCGGTCCCGGCGGTGATGCCGTACGGGCCGGAGCCCTGCGCGGCCACGGGGTACTCGCGTACGGAACGCTGCTGGAGGCGGTCTGTCACAGGCGTTCTCCGGTTATGCGGTGGGTCGGGCGCGCACGACGTCCCAGATGACGCGGGCGAGTTCCTCCGGGCGGGCCATGGGCACGTTGTGGTGCGCGCGCATCTCCACGAGTGCGCGTTCCGGGCGTGCGGCGACGACGGCCCGTACCTCGTCGCGGCGCGCGGCGTACAAGCCCCGGTCGGGAAGGACGACCGTGAGCGGGCAGGTGAGGTGCTCGTAGACGTCCACGCTGGGGTAGACGGCCGCGTCCGGCGCGGGGGCGCTGATCACCGCGATCTGCTCGGCGGTCGGACGCCGCAGCCACGCGTGCTGGTCTTCGCTGAAGGAGCGCTCCAGCACGCCGCGCACCAGGCCGGGGCGGCAGTCCCTGTTGAGTTCGTCCCCGGGGGCCTCCCGCACACCGCGCTCGATGTACTCGCGCGCCTGTTCGGGGGTGGCGGACCACCCGTAGCCGAACCGGGCGCGCACCCGCTCCATCGCCTCGGGCGTGGTCCAGCGCTCCTGGTTGGCCACGGCCTCCTCCCGGGTGTCCAGGACGAGCCCGTCGACGACGCACACCGCGGCGGGGCGGACCAGCCCGCTGGCGGCCACGGCGGTGACGGCGTAACCGCCCAGCGAGTGCCCGACCAGGACGGGGTCCTCCCAGCCGAGGGCCCGGACCGCACCGGCGAGGTCGCGCCAGTACTGCTCCGCGTCCTGGGAGTCGGCCCTGGTCCGGCCGTGTCCGCGCAGGTCGACGGCGACGACCCGGCAGCGGTCGGTCAGACGGGCCGCCACGTCCGTCCAGGCGGCCGCGTTGTGCCCGCTGCCGTGAACGAGGAGGACCGGGGCGCCCGCGCCGCCGAAGTCCAGCGCGGCCAGGACCTCATGGCCCAGGTCGAGTGCGGTCTCTCGGGTCTGCACCGGAACATTCTGGGCCCGGTCCGTCCCGGCCGCAACCGTATTTCCCGTGTCGCGGCGCGGACCGCTGGGGGCTGCCTCCGGAGTCGGCGGACTCGGCGACCGTCATGAGCAACGGCTTCGAGCAACCCGTGCGAGTCGGCTCCGAGAGCCCGTTCCTCCTCTCCCGCGCCCGAGCGGCTGCCGGGGACGCAGGCGCGGCCACACGCTCCCGGGGGGCGCCCCCACAGGCGCCGCTCAGGCCAGGCCCAGCTGCTCGACCACACGGGCCACCCGCTCCCGCTCGGCGGCGGGCAGTCCCAGGATCGGGCGGGGCAGGCAGCGCGGGGCCACCAGCCCCAGGTGTTCGGCGATCGCGGCGACCACGCGCAGGCTGCCGTGGGAGGCGAACATCTCCCACAGCGGGCGCAGCCGTTCCGACTCCGCCTCCGCCCCCTCGGCGTCACCGCTCAGGGCGGCGCGCACCAGGGGCAGGGCGGTGGCGGGCAGGGTTCCGCCCACCACGGAGAACCAGGCCCGGCAGCCCGCGTTGAGCCCCGTCGCGGCCACGCCGTCACCGGAGCCCCCGACGGTCACGTGGTCGGGCACGGCCGCGCGGACCGCCGCCACACGCTCGCGGGCGGCCGCCGGGTCCGCGGGCACCGGCGGGATCTTGACCGCGGCCACGGCGGGCAGCGCGGCGACGCGCGCGTACAGTTCGGTCGAGAAGGTGAAGCGCGTCGTGCCCGGGTTGTCGTAGACCACCAGGGGCACCGACAGTTCGGCGGCGACGGTCGCGTAGAGCGCGAACACGTCCTCCTCGGTGAGCGGCTGATAGCTCACCGGGGCCAACAGCACGGCGGACGCACCGGCCTGCTGGGCGTCCTGGGCCAGGGCCCGCACGTGGGAGGTGCGCAGCGCGCCGATACCGACGACCACCGGTGTGCCGTCCGCGTGCTGTACCGCCGTCCGGGCCGCGCGGCGGCGCTCCTCGCGGTCCAGGTAGGCGTAGGAGCCGGTCGAGCCCAGCGCGCCGATGGAGTCCACGCCCGCCTCCGACAGGCGGGTGATCAGCCCCGCGTAGGCCCGCTCGTCGAAGCGGTCGTCGTTCAACGGGGTCAGCGGAAAGGCGCTCAGGCCGGTGAACATGCTTTCTCCCTCATGTGTGCGGGACGGGTGTGGCGGCCGGGCACCCCGACCCCGCCCCCTGCTGTTCGCGGGGCCCGGCGCCGGCGAACACCTCCGCGCGGTCGTGCTACCGGGACCGCTGGTGCGCCTTCCACTCCCGGTGGAGTCCACGCCGGCGCTCGTACTCCCTCTTCGCGCGGTGCTGCGGGTCGGTCTCGGGGGTCAGGGACGCCGGGCCCATGACGTGCAGGAGCGCGTAGTTGATACGGAACCCCGTCCTGTACAGCAACGAGAACGAGTCCTTTCCACGCGGCTTGTCCACGGCCGTCCACCTCACTGTTCCCAGGATCGCGGACGCGCGCCGCGACAGTGCGAGAGAGCGGGGGAGTCCATCGCCGCGGAAGCGGCGGCCTTCCCCGCCCAGCAGCGTATCCGCCCGGTTCTCACCGCCCCGGTCGGCCCGCCCTGTACGGGCACGGCCCGCGAACGGCTTCGCGGCTTCCGGCGCCCGAACCGCCGTCCGGGCCGTGCGGTGGCGGTCGTCCCGCTCTCCCCGCCCGTGGGGCGGGCCCCTCAACCGGGGCGGCGGACATCGGTCGAGGTCAACCTCTGTTGACCGGTGGTGGCGGCCGTCATACCGTTGGAGCGCGCGGTCGGCCGAACCGGCGGCGGCCCCCTTCTGTGAAAGGCACCCACATGGCCACCATCCTGGTCACCGGCGCGTCGGACGGACTCGGCCGGGCCTTGGCCGAGGACCTCGCGGGGGCGGGGCACCGGCTCCTGCTCCACGGTCGCGACACCGGACGGCTCGCACAGGTCGCCGCGGACACCGGCGGCGAGGTCTACCGGGCCGACCTCTCCTCCCTCTCCGGGGCCAAGCGGCTCGCCGCCGAGGTCGCCGCCCGCCACGACCGGCTCGACGTGCTCGTCAACAACGCCGCGGTGGGCTTCCGGATCGATGGCGCCGAGCGCACGACCTCGGCTGACGGCCACGAGTTGCGCTTGGCGGTCAACTACCTGGCGCCGGTGCTGCTCACGAGGGAGTTGTTGCCGCTGCTGCGCCGGTCCGCTCCCTCACGGGTGGTCAACATCGCCTCCCGGGGACAGCAGGAGTTGGACCTGCAGGATCCGCAGTTCGAACGCGGCTTCGCCGAACCCGCCGCCTACCGCCGGTCCAAGCTGGCCCTCATCAGCCACACCCTGGACCTGGCCGGGGAACTGGTCGGCAGCGGGGTCACGGTCAACTCCCTGCACCCGGGGACCTACATGGAGACCTCCCTGACCAGGGCCGCGGGCGTGGAGTTCCACGACCCCCTGGAGAAGGGGGTGGCCGCCACCCGCCGTCTGGTGGACGCGCCCGAGCTGGAGCGGGTCAGCGGACGCCACTTCGACGACGGCGTGGAGACACCGCCCTCCGTCCCTGCCGCCCTCGACCCCGGGTACCGTCGTCGTCTCGCCGAACTGACGAACGAACTGCTGGAGAAGTCCGGCGTCTGACCGGCGGGGCGGGGCCGGCCCCCGACGTCGGCTGAACGGCGGAGGCCGGGGCGGTGGAGGCCGGGGCGGTGGAGTCAGCGTGCCTCAGGCTCGGTCCCGGCCTCCGCCACCTCGACGTGGTTCTCCCTTGTCGCTACCGCCCCTTCAGGGGCGGTCTCCGAGGTCTCACCAGCGGCCGGGTCGTAGCCGTCGGCCCACTCCCCGGTCTCGAAGTCGAAACCGACCGGTTCGCCCTCCTCGTTGGTGCGCTGGTACCACTCCGTGTAGCTCTCGTCGGTGGAGTCGATACCCGCCCCGGCACCGTTGCCGGGCCGTGATTCCACGACCTTCAGGGAGAAGTCGTCGCCGTAGCGGTCCACTCCCTCGGTCACGGCGTTGTCCATCGCCGTGTCGATGTAGTGCATGCGCAGGGTGAGGGGGTCGGTGCGCAGCTCCCTGAACCACGCGACCACGGCGAGGACCAGCACGAGCGCGAAGGGCACCGCTGTCACGATCACCAGCTGCTGCAGGCCCGTCAACGCCGTCGCGTCGCCCAGAAGCAGCATCACGATCGCGATCCCCGACATGACCAGGCCCCAGAAGACGACCACCCACAGGCGCGGGTTCTGGTCCCCCTGCGTCGTGAGCATGCCCATCACCACCGACGCCGAGTCGGCGGCGGTGATGAAGAAGATCGCGAGCACCACGATCACGACCAACGGCAGCCACTCGACGTACGGCAGGTTGTCGATGAGGGCGAAGAGCACCTCGGGCGCCGGCATGCCCTCGGTGAGACCGGGGGCGCCCTCCCGGTACATCCAGATGGAGGTGCCGCCCATCACCCCGTAGGCGACGAAGAGCAGCGAGGACGGGATGATGATCGTGCCGAGGGTGAACTGGCGGATGGTGCGGCCGCGGGAGATGCGCGCGAGGAAGATGCCCACGAAGGGCGACCAGGAGATCCACCACGCCCAGTAGTAGACGGTCCACAGCGACTGGAACTCCTGCGTCTCGGGACCCCACGAGAGCGACCGGCCCATCATGTCGAACAGGGAGCCGAAGTACTCCATGACCGCCGAGGGGAGCAGGTTCAGCAGGAACAGCGTGGGCCCGAGGAAGAGGAAGACCGCGACGATGCCGATCGTGAGCACGATGTTCACGTTCGACAGGAGCCGGATGCCCCTCGCGACGCCCGAGACGGCCGAGACGACGAAGCCGACGGTCAGGACCGCGATGATGACGACCAGGGTGTTGTTGGTGAGGTCCCCGGCGCCCGACACGATGCTGACGCCCGAGCCGATCTGCATCGCCGCGATACCGAGGGCGGCGGCGGTGCCGAAGAGCGTGGCGATGATCGCGAAGATGTCGACGAGCTTTCCGGCGAAACCCTCGGTGAGCCGTCGGCCGAACAGGGCGCGGAAGATCGAGGACATGAGCAGGGGACGGCCGCGGCGGTACGCGGCGTAGGCGACGGCCCCGCCGACCAGGGCGTAGATGGCCCACGCGTGGAAGCCCCAGTGGTAGTACATCTGGGCCAGGGCCGTGTGCAGGGCCTCGACCGACTCCGGCTCGTCGGTCAGCGGAGGCGGTGAGATGAAGTAGCCGAGCGGTTCCGAGGGCCCCCAGAACAGGACCGCCACACCCAGCCCGGCGGCGAACAGCATCGCCGTCCAGGAGAACGTGCTGAACTCGGGCCGCTCGCCGTCCTTGCCCAGCGGGATCCTCCCGTAGGGCGAGAACGCTATGCCCACGGTGGCGACGAGCACGACGATGGCCACGACGTTGAACATCCAGCCGAGGTTGTCGGTCGACCAGTAGAACGCCGTCTCGGCGACCCCGGCGACACTCCCCGGCGACCAGATGCCCCAGACGACGAAGGCGACCGTCAGCGAGCCGGCGATCGCGAAGACGAGCCAGTCGACCCGGTAGCTGCGGCGCTGGTCGTCGATCGAGATGCCCGGAACGAGGACCGGGTGCGTGTCGTGGGGATACGTGGGGTGCTGGTAGTCCAGGCTTCCGAGCGCGGTGTGGCCCGTCCGGCCCCGCGAACCCGAGGACCGGCCTCTGCCTTCGTCGTCCTTGTCCTCCTTTCCGTGCTGGCTCGTTTGCTCTTTGTCTTTGTTCGGTTTTTCGGGCATGGAGAACACAGCCTCACGAATAGTGGAGCGGGGGTGCGAATCGCGCCTGGGGCGCGAACGCACGCAGGAAAGGTTGATGAAAGGGGCGGGAGAACCGGCGGCCGTGCTGCCTGGTCCCGGCGAAACTAGCAGCCGCTGCCGCTGGGTGCACCACCGCGCGGTCCGTGTGTCTCTGCGCGTCCGCACTGGTGTCGGGGAGCTCCGGTCACCGTTTGCCGCGATGTCGGACCGATGTCCCTAAGGGTTCCTGGGCGCGGCTCACCTTCCCGCCGGCCGATCACCGCGTCCGCTCACCGGTCGTTCCCGGAGCCCACCGTGTCGGTGGGGTCAGCGGGGTGGCGGGGCCGCCCGGCGCGGTTCGGGCCGTAGGTCCTGTTGTGAGCCCGCGCCCTGGTCGGCCTCGCGCCAACGATGCGAATTTCGACATAAGCGATGACAATAACTGTGCCGTGGGCCGTTGTCAACTGGAAGGGCGGCAATTCGTTTTGGCGGTTGGATTTCACGACTGCAGTCGAGGCCTGTTTCCCCTTGATTGCTCGTGTATTTCCTTGCCTTTTTCGCGGACGCGGCCACACCCCCTCCGGATTCAGCTCCCGAGATCAGGCCGGGAACCGGAACACCTCCAGCCGCTCCCAGCGGGCCGTTGTCCGGCGCGCCCTCGATTCGACATGACGAAGATCGTTGTTCCACATGAGTGCGATCGGCTCTTGGAAGCGGGGTCCTCGCCTTTTCCGGGCGGTGTTCGATCCGGCTGCTCCACACGGCCGTTCGCGTCTCCTGGCGCGCCGTATACGTCTGCGCGGGCGTGTTGTGATCCAACGCGGAGTCCAGGTGCCAGGTCGTCGGTCTGGCCCCGGGCCGCGTTACAGGCGATCTGGGCGCGTGCGGTGAGACGGCGCTGACGTCACACCCGGAACGAGACATCGTGCTGGGCGATGCCACCGTGGAGAGCGCAGGCGGTGGGCGGACGCAGGTGGGGTGTGTGCTCTACGGCGGCCCGGACTGGTTGGGCGGGCGTGAGCAGTCCTTGATCCAAGGCTCCCCGGACGTGGCGGGGGACTCCGAGGCCGGGAGGAGACGTGCGCGCAGGTGACGTTTGCCGAGTTCGGTCGGGGACTGTCCCGGTAGGTGTCCATCGCCGGTGCGCGGTGGGCCTTGGTGCCGAACGGGGACCGGCCCACCGCGCTGGTCGTGGTGGGCCGGGGTACGCGAACACGTCCCCGCCCAGGGGCGCCGAGGTCACGGGACGGCGAAGTGCTCCGACAGGTGGGCGCCCACCTGTACTGGACCCTGCGCTGGTGATCACACGGGGAGCATGTCAGGCCCCGGTCCGGGCGCGGTGCCTCACCTGTTCGACTCGTACACACCGCCTGAGCTGGGGTTTTGTGGCATACCCGGCAGGATTCGAACCTGCGACCATCGGATCGGAAGACTCGCCCCGACTACCAGGCCGGGCGACGCGGTCAGCGTGGCTGGTCGAGCGGGAAGGAGAACTCCTCCCCGACGACCCGGACCGTGGTGTCCCACAGCAGCGCGGCGGACTTCGGATCGCGGGCGGCCCGTGAAGGCTTGCCTACCTTGGGGTAACCCCGGACGCTGGCCACCCCGTCGGGGCCGACATACGCATTGCCGTCAATCTTCTGAGTCGCGGCGTACAAAGTAGGAAGAGCGCCGTGCTCGGCGTCGTTCAGCAAGGGCTGCGCCAGACCGTTGAGCCAACCTGACACACCACCGACGTGGCTGACCAGATTGGTCCTGGCGATCCCGGGATGCGCGACGACCGACCGCACGGGGCTGTCCACAGCCTCGAGCCTGCGCTGCAACTCGTAGGAGAACAGCAGGAGGTCGAGCTTGGAATCGCAGTAGGCGTTCCAGGGGTTGTACTTGCGCTTTCGCCAGTTGAGGTCGTCGGGCCGCATAGTCCCCATCCGGTGCAACTGCGAAGCGACGCTGACGACACGGTCGGTGATGCGCGGAAGCATCGCGTTCGTAAGCGCGAACGGACCGAAGTAGTTCGTGGCCATCTGGCTCTCAAGGCCCTCGTGAGTGTTCGCGTACGGGACCATCATGATGCCAGCGTTGTTGATCAGGACATCGACGGAACCAGACCAGGAGTCGACGAACGCACGGATGGACGCCAAGCTCGCGACATCGAGCCGCTGCACGTCGATCTGTCCGCGGGTACGGCCGAAGGTGCCAGCCACTTGCGCTCCCTTGGCCGGGTCACGAACGGCCATCACGACATCGGCCCCGGCACGGGCGAGCTCGCGGGTCGTGACCAAACCGATTCCGCCAGTCGCGCCGGTGACTACGACGGTCTTGCCGGTCAGGTCGGGAAGGTGCGCTGCTGTCCACTTCATCGTCATGTCTTCCTCTGCTTTCAGATGCTGGGAGATGGCAGGCCGTCCGGGTCCGAACGCAGGATGCGGCCGAAACACAGGGCTCTGGAGTCCGAACCGCCTCGCGCCCGGCATGCGAGGTCCGGACTGAACACGACCGGTTCCGGCCGCCTCAGGGGATGACGACGCGGCTGCCTGTGCTGCTCACACTGAAGAACCTAGGGACGCGGCCGGGGTGTATCCAGGGCACGCGGATCAGGGACCTGGCAGGGCCTGGATGAAGGCGAGGCGGCAAAGGAGGATGGTTCTCATGGACAGAAGAGGGCTGGCCGGGTTTCTGCGGTCGCGACGTGAGAGCTTGCAGCCAGAGGACGTGGGCGTGGTTGCCGGTGCGCGCAGGCGTGTGCGGGGGCTGCGACGAGAAGAGGTCGCACACCTCGCGGCGATGTCAGTCGACTACTACGGTCGGCTGGAGCGCGGGAGCGGCACTCAGCCGAGTACGTCGATGCTGGACGTGCTGGTGCGCGTGTTCCGTCTGAGTCTGGACGAACGGGACCACCTGTATCGGCTGGCAGGTCACAACGCCCCGGATCGCGTCTCAGGGACATCCCACGTCTCTCCCGCCCTGCAACGGGTCCTGGACAACCTCTCCGAAACTCCCGCCTTCGTTGTCTCCGACATCGCCGAGCCCCTGGCGCAGAACTTGCTCGCCGCGGCACTATTCGGAGACTGGAACCAGTACACGGGCAACGACCGCAGCGGTATCTACCGCTGGTTCATGCGACCCGACAGCGAGAGAGCCGTGTACCCGCCCGAGGACCGTGAGCGCCAGGGCCGCTCGCTCGTGGCGTCCTTGCGCATCGCTGTCAGCCGCCGGGGAACGAGGTCCGTAGCCGCCAGGCTCGCCCTTGAACTCGAGCGAAACAGCCCCGAGTTCGCGGAGCTGTGGGCAGACTATGACGTGGCCAACCGGTTCGAGGACCACAAGGCCCTCGTTCACCCCGAGGTCGGAACGATCCACTTCGACTGCCAGGCGCTCTTCAACGAGGACCAGTCGCAGACACTCGTCGTTCTATCGGTCCCCCCGCGCAGCGCCCAAGCGGAGAAACTGCAACTGCTGTCGGTGCTCGGCTCCGCGCGGTTCACGACTCCGGACACGCACGACCGTGGCGGCTGAGGGGGCCTGCGATTTCCGGGCGGGGCTTACTGAGTTTTTCGTTGGTTGCGTGGGGTTGGAGGTTGGATCTCCAGCCCGGTGTGAGCCAGGAAGGACCAGGGGAGTCGGTCATCTTCGCAGACACGGTTGATGCCTTGCTCCGCCGCGTCGGCGACATCGGCCAGGTGGTCACCGGCCACGTTGGCCAGCTCCCGGGTCTTGACGGGCGACCACAGCATCTCCACGGGATTGAGCTCGGGAGCGTAGGCGGGCAGCCGCTCCAGCGTCAGCCAATCCCGACCCTCCACCCAGGCGCGCATGGCCCGGCTCCAGTGCGCGGAAAGCCCGTCCCAGACCAGCACGACCTGAACGTGTGTGGTGTTTGGGGCGGACGTGGCCGGTGGGCTATGTTCGCTCCAGTCCGGAACCGCGGAGCACGAACGGAGCGCACACCGGCCCCAGGCGGCATCCGATGGCACCTCGCGAGGTCCCGGTGTGCTGTGGCGGGTTCTCGCGCGAGTCCGTTGAGCGGCCCTTCGGTCGCGTCTGTCCTGCGTGTGTGTCTCAGTCCTTGGCGAACATCCCGTGAGTGAGCAGCCGCTGGTTGGCCGTGCTGCGTTCGGCGACCACCTCGGGGTCGAAGACCGGTGTGTCCATGTCCGGTCGCATCACCGGTTCCAGGAGCATGGGGCCCAAGACGAGGAAGAGCACCTGGTAGGGGGCCCATCGCTCGTCCGTGCCGCCCATCGTCGAGAGCCGTACCCGTACCCCCTCCAGTAGACGGGCGAAGAGGCGGGCGCTCAGGTCGCTGCCTTCTGCCAAGGCGCGGCGCAGGTATTCACGCCGGATCGCGTCCGTTCCGAACAGCCTAGCGCTGGCCTCACCGAAAGCAGCGAGGCTCTCCTGCGCGCCTTCCCTTTCCCCGATGTCGGCGAGGACCGTGTCGAAGGCGTCCAGGACGTCCTCGTCCACGGCCTCGCGAAGTTTCTCCTTGGAACCGAAGTGGTGCCGGACCAAGGCGTGAGAGACCCCGGCGTCGGCCGCGATGGCGCGGAGCGAGGTGCTAGAGAAGCCGTGTTCGGCGAACAGTCGCAGGGCGGACATCCGGATGCGGTCCCGGCCGGTGAGATCGGCACTGTGCGTCTTCGGTCCGGGTTCGACAAGTCTGTTGGTCACATAGCGAGGAGACGCCGTGGTTCCTCAGGTCCGACCTGATACATGTACACGGCCTCAGCGTCGGCGGGACGCCAGCACGGCTGCGGGGCGTAGTACGGTGCCCGCGGGCGGTTAACGAGCAGTCCGGCTCAGAGCTCGTTTCGAATAGCCCTGCGAGACGGTTCTCGTTTTGACATGATCACGTTCTGTGAGTGATGTGTCGCCCGATGGGCTCTGGGAGGCCGTCCAACCACTGCTGCCTCCCGCTCCGAAGACCGGTCGGCCCATCGTGGACCAAAGAGCAGTGCTGACCACGGTGCTGTTCGTCCAGACCTCTGGGTGTTCTCGGGAGAAGGCCGACGGCTTGTTCGGCGTCACCCGCGCTACCGCACATCGCTGGTTTCAGACATGGACCGAGATGGGCCTACGGCCCACGATCCACCGCACCGTCCTGGACGAGCTGGGCGGACGCGCCCTGCTGGACTGGTACCGCGTCACCGTCGACTCCCCGTCGATCCGCGCCAAACGAGGGGGAGAAGACGGGGCCGAACCCGGCTGATCGCGGCAAGGGCGGCTCCAAACCACCCGTCGGTCTACGCAACACGCCAGTTCTGCAGAACCTGCTTGCCGGCTTGTGTTTCGGGGTGTTCAGGGCCGAGCACGCGTGTCCGATCGTTGACCAAGGCGGTGAGGAGTTCGATGGCCTGGTCGGTAGCACCGGAAGCGTAAGTCCAGTGGGCGAGGTTGGCCCGGGTCCTGAGGGTGCGGGGGTGGTCGGGGCCCAGGATTCGCAGGTGGTCGGTGAGCAGGTGTTCGTAGGCGGTGGCGGCGCCTGTGGCGTCTCCAGCTTCGCCGCGCCAGCCAGCGAGGTTGTTGCGGGCGGTGAGGGTGTGGGGGTGGTCGGGTCCCAGGGCGCGCAGCATCTCGGTGAACACGTGTTCGTAGAGGGTGGCGGCGCCTGCCGCATCTCCGGTTTTGCCGCGCCAGGTAGCGAGGTTGGCCCGGGTCCTGAGGGTGTGGGGGTGGTCGGGGCCCAGGATTCGCAGGTGGTCGGTGAGCAGGTGTTCGTAGGCGGTGGCGGCGCCTGTGGCGTCTCCAGCTTCGCCGCGCCAGCCAGCGAGGTTGTTGCGGGTGGTGAGGGTGTGGGGGTGGTCGGGGCCCAGGATTCGCAGGTGGTCGGTGAGCAGGTGTTCGTAGAGGGTGGCGGCGCCTGTGGCGTCTCCAGCTTCGCCGCGCCAGGTAGCGAGGTTGTTGCGGGTGGTGAGGGTGTGGGGGTGGTCGGGGCCCAGGATTCGCAGGTGGTCGGTGAGCAGGTGTTCGTAGGCGGTGGCGGCGCCTATCGCATCTCCGGTTTTGCCACGCCAGTGGGCAAGGTTGCCTCGGGTGGTGAGGGTGTCGAGGTGGTCGGCCCCCAGGTGTTTCTCAGCCGCTTCAGCCATGTGCCCCCATTGGGCCAGGGCCTCACCCGCATGGCCTGCCTCGCCTAGGCTGGTGGCTGCGCGGTACAACACCGGATGCCTTGCGGGATCCCATAGCCAGTCCTCTCCGGCTTGTCCCCGCGTTGCGCTGTGAGAGCGCAGAACGGCGGTGTTGGCGCGCAGCAGCTGAGCCAGGACGGTGTCGCGTTCGATCTCGGGCCACACATGGACGAGAGCGTCCGCCATGGTGTGCACGCTGGTTCGAGTGGGGCGAGTGGCGGCGTGTTCGCGGGTGGCGCGTTGAACCAGTTGGTGGGCCCCTACCAACACCGGTCCGGGTGCATTCTGCTGTGTGGTGCGGCTGGTCAGGTTCAACCGGGCCAGGGCGGCCAGGGCGGCCCGGGCTTGATGAGAGGTGAGAACGGGCGGAGCGGTAACACCGCCCGTCGTTTCGGTGCGGTGATCAGCCAAGTACCGCAGGACGGGCGGGGCTGTGAGCACCTGTTCGGGGACACCGGCTCCGTCCAGCAGAGCGATCAGTCCCATCATCGGTCTGGCTACTCCTTGCGGAGTGAAGGTATCGGCCTGAGACAGGGACAGGTCCCAGGTGGCCGCCAACGGCACGGGAGAATCCCAGTCGGGGAACACCTGGTCCAGAGTGTTCATCCGGTCGTGGAACGCCTGGAGGTAGTCCTCACAGCCCATGCCGAGTTCAGCCACGTAGGTGACCGCCTGGCCCAACGCGAGGGGTAGGTACCCGAGGTCGCGGGCGAGGGCGTCGGCCTCGGCAGTGGTGTGGGCGGTCCCGGCCTCGTCCAAGGCGTGGGTGAGAAAGGTCCGGGCTTCGTCGGGGGTGTAGACGTCTACTTTGAGCAGGTGGCGGCCCTGGGTGGTCAGGGAGTGGTCTCGCCTACGGGTGGTGACTAGGGTCCGGCCGTGGGGTTGATCGTGCGGGGGCCACAGGTCCCGGGTGTATGCGGGGTCGGTCAGGTCGTCCCACACCACCAGCCACCGTCGATTCTGGTGTTCTCCGGGGTCGTGGAGCCAGACGAGGAAGAGCTCGGCGGCGTCTTCGGAGTCATCGGGCACGGTCGCGTACAGGTGCCGGGCTGCTTGGGCGTAGGCGTAGGTGATCTGCTCCCGGCTGGTGGCATTGGCCCACACCAGTACGTCCACCCGACTGTCTGGGTCGGTGGTGTGGGCCAGAGCACGGGCGTACTGGGCAGCCATCTGGGTCTTGCCGACCCCGCCTGTGCCTGAGAGCACTTGGTGCGGGACGGCGGTGCCGAGTCTGTTCAGCGCGGTGTCGAGGTGGCCAGCGGCGGCGCGGTGCCGGTAGTGGGGAGCCGGTTCGGGGATGACTCCGACACGGACGGGCCAGGCCACTTCGTGAGCTGTTCGGTTGACTACCCGGATATCCCGGCCTTGAATGACGCTGCCACCGTAGATGTTCCCGTTCACGGTGTTCACGACGCCGCCGGGTTCTCCTTCTGCCTTACTCATGTTCATCACTCATGTTCATCGATTGTGGCGTGGCAACACCGACGGAGTAAGGAGTTTCGGCTGAATCGACCGTATCCGGCCAGTGCGGCGACGGGGTACGCCCGGGATCCAGAAGGCCCACGCCGACGGGGCGGGAGCGGTTGCGGGGGGCGCTGGTGGGTGGACGCGGAGCCGTGTCGGGCGGGCCACTAGGTTCCCGGAACGGCAAAGTGTTCCCGGAACGGCAAAGTGCTCCGCGAGGTGGGCGCCCACCTGTACTGGACCTCGCACTGGGGAGCACCCGGGGAGCACTTCAGGCCCCGAACCAGACCCGGCGCCTCGCCTGTTCGACTCGCGTACCCCGTATGAACTGGGGTTTTGTGGCGCACCCGGCAGGATTCGAACCTTCGGCCATCGCATTAGAAGTTCGCTGGTTACGCGACGCCACGTGTCGCTTCGTGCCGTTCCGTCCGACACCATCCGATCCGCTGCGCCGTCCGGTGCCATGTCATGCCGAGTGGCGCCGCCCCGGTCCAGAACCGTGGAGCACGAACGGAGCACACACCGGCCCCGACGGCGTCCGAGGGCACCTCGCGAGGCCTTCGCCGGCCGCTCGCTCGCGGGGACCACGTCGAGTGCCGTCCCGACGTAGCCCTTGCGCCCGAGCCCCTGCGTCTTCGCTCCGGTCACGGCTGTGCGCGGCGAAGTGTCTCCGTGGTATCGCACAGTTGGTGAACATGGTGACCCAACCCGTGCTCCACCGCGTGCGCGACTACTACTGGGGCTGCATCCTGTGCGAGGACTTCGAAGGCTACGACGGCGACTACGACCACCTCGCCGGTGAAGGCCCCTTCTTCGCCGCGGACGACCAGGTCACCGTTCCGGTGGTCGACAGCCGCATGGTGGACCCCCAGGACGCCGCCGTCGAACTGAACGTGTACGTCCATGCTGCTCCCGTGCCCTCGTACGACCACGCGTCCGTGATCGTCCTACGCTCGGGGGTTCTTTCGCTCGGCGACGCCGACCGTTTCGACGAGGTGTACCTTCAGCCCGGGCGTTGGCTACTGCAGATCGATCTGGACCCGCGCCGACCGGATGAAGCCCGATGGGTGACTGTCCACCTTTCTCCTGCGGATGCCCGTTAGACGCCTGCCTCGACTCGGGCTCCAGTGAGAGCGGGATCGCCTTCCGACCCTCGTGTGAACTTGGGAAGCCGCTGAAGGCGATGCTGAGTCCGGTCGGCACCGTGTCACCGGATGCGGCGGAGCGGACGGCATGGCTGTCCCGCCGGCGGGGTTCGAGGACGACTTCCATGGGCAGCAGGCCGGGTCGACAGAAGACGAAGCGTTGGTTCCTCGCCTCCAATGAATCCGGAGCGAGACACCTGGAATCTCCCAGCCCCGGTCACCGGGGCTGGGTGACATGGGCTCCGCAGGTGGCCGCAAGCGGGGCGGAACGGTTCTTCGGGCCGATAGCGCCCGTCAGGGCCGCCGGGCCGACGGTGCGCTGGTGGATTGTGCGTCCTGCTCCTGTCCGGTTGCGGCGGACCAGTCGGCGAGCAGTTTCAGGCCGTCCTCGGCGGCGGTGTCGGGGGGTGCGCTGTAGACGACCACGCTCAGGCCGCTTTCGTCCGGCAGGCTCATGGTCTCCTGATCGAGTTCCAGGTCGCCGACGAGCGGGTGGTTGAGGCGCTTGGTGCTGTCGCGGAAGACATGGACGTCGTGGGATCCCCACATCACGCGGAAGGTGTCGCTGCGAGTGGACAGTTCACCGATCAGGTTCGACAGTTCCCGGTCGTAGGGGTTCTTCCCCGCCTCGACGCGTAGCGCGCCCACGGCGAAGCGGGCCATGCGGGCCCAGGCGGTGTAGAACCGCCGGGCCGCCGGGTTGAGGAACGCGAACCGGGCGACGTTCGCCCCGCAGGTCGCATCGGCGTACATCTCCGAGTAGAGGGACCGGCCCAGCGGGTTGGCGGCCAGCGCATCGAGCCGGTTGTTCATCACGAACGCCGCCATGCCCGGCATGCCCTCGACGACGCGCGCCACGCTCGGCCGCACCGCCGACCGCACCTGGCGCTGCCGTGCCCGCGCCCCGGGTGCCGGTCCAGCGGCGCGGGCGAGGTCGTACAGGTACATGCGCTCGGTGTCGTCCAGCCGCAGGGCCTGGGCGAGGGCGTCCAGCACGCCGTCGGAGACCCCCCGCAGGTTGCCGCGCTCCAGGCGCGTGTAGTACTCGACGCTCACCCCTGCGAGCGTGGCGACCTCGCCCCTTCGCAGTCCGGGCACCCGCCGCTGACCGTACACGGGCAGTCCCGCCTGCCCGGGGGTGATCTTCCCGCGTCGGGAGCGGAGGAAGGCGCTGACTGCGTCCCGGTTGTCCATGAGACCAGGGTAGGCAGGCCGCGCGAACGCTGGGGGTCCCCGCCAGTACCCCTCACAGCAAAGACTCCCCCGTCACGGTCGTCTGCCGTTGCATGGTGCGTGCCCCGTTCCCACGGGGCTGACCGGTACGAGGACGTATCCGCCTTGGCCGACCGACCTTTCCCGTACCGAAGCGAAGAAGAAGGGCACGCAAGATGAGCGACCAGAGCGAGACGGTGACCCGGACCCCCGCGGATGTCGTGCGAGGGCTGTATGACGCGCTGGGCAGGGGCGATGTGCCGGGTGTCCTGGCCAAGCTCGACCCCGAGGTCATCGTCGACGAGCCGACCCAGCTGCCCTATGGCGGTGTGCACCAGGGCCGCGAGGTGTTCGTGCAGTCGATCCTGGGCGCGATGACGGGTTACGCGAACATCGCCATCACCGATGCCGCAGTGTTCGAGGGCCCGGCCGGCGTCATCGGAACGCTCACCGGAACGCTCACCGCCCACACCACCGGTGAGCAGTTCCCGCTGACCATGGTCGAGATCCACCAGGTCGAGGACGGCGCGGTGCGCGAGATCGACGTCTACACCAAGAATCCCCACGAGCTCGCCGCGTTCTACGCACGGGCCGAGTCGGGCACCCGCTGACGACAGCATCCCTTCACGAGTCCGGCCGAGTCGCCCCACGGCAGCGCAGGCGGCTCGCCCGACTCGTGCCCGCACTCAGGCGCGGCCCGTCGCGTCGACGACCCTCGTCGGCATCAGCGACACCGCGACCAGCCACTCGGACCGCGC
Organism: Nocardiopsis akebiae; assembly: GCF_018316795.1. Classification (NCBI taxonomy): domain Bacteria; kingdom Bacillati; phylum Actinomycetota; class Actinomycetes; order Streptosporangiales; family Nocardiopsidaceae; genus Nocardiopsis; species Nocardiopsis akebiae. The sequence continues at coordinate 3,876,211 of NZ_CP074132.1, read as the reverse complement.
GTGACTTCAAACCCGACTCGACACCGTGGCCGCGCGCACCACGCAGCGAAGGAAACACCATGACAGCCACCTGGTTCATCACCGGCACCTCCTCAGGCTTCGGGCGACTGCTCACCGAACGCCTCCTGGCCCGTGGCGACCGCGTCGCCGCCACGCTCCGTCGGCCCGAGGCCCTCAACGACCTCCGCGCCGAGCACGGCGACCGGCTCTGGACCGCCCAGCTCGATGTCACCGACACCGAGCAAGTGCGTCGCGTCGTCAGCGAGGCGTTCAAGACCCTCCGCACGATTGACGTCGTCGTCAACAACGCCGGTCACGGCGTCCTCGCCTCCGTCGAGGAGGCGTCCGACGAGCAGATCCGACGCGTCATCGGCACCAACCTGCTCGGCTCGATCCAGGTCATCCGCGCCGCCCTCCCGCACCTGCGCGCCCAGGGCCGAGGCCGCGTCCTGCAGGTGTCCACCGCGGGCGGTCAGACCACCTACCCCGGTCTCGGCTACTATCACGCCTCCAAGTGGGGCATCGAGGGGTTCTGCCAGACCGTCGCCCACGAGATCGCGCCGTTCGGCCTGGCCCTGACCATCATCGAGCCGGGCGCGACCCCCACCGGCTTCGGCGGCTCGCTCGACATCGCACCGCCCCTGCCCGAGTACGAGAACACCCCCGCGGCCGATACCCGGCAGGCGTTCCTCGGCGGCCACTTCCCGGTGCCCAACAGCGCGGAGAAGCTCACGGACGCGATGATCGGCCTCGTCGACTCCGGCGCGACCCCGCTCCGCCTCCCGCTCGGTCCCGACGCCTACGAAGACGTCCACGCTGCCCTCACCGATCGGCTCGCCGAACACGAGGCACATCGCGACGTCGCCCACTCGGTGGCGGCCACAACCTCCCGGTGACCGAGACCCGCGTCAGTCGCCGCCGACGAGTGACTAGATTGAAGAAGAGGCTCCCGACGGAGAGAACGCGAAATTGGCCGGGGAATACGCGGACCGATTCGATGATGGAAGCAGTAAGAGCCCATCTCAAAAGCCGTCAGCATGCTCGGCCAGGTGCTTGTAGCAGGTGAGGACGCAGGCGATACCGGCCATGGCCAGGAAGGCGGAGGCCTTGCGCTCCCAGCGCACGTTCACTGCGGTGCGGGGTTACGGCCGCCCCGCCGTGACGGGGAACGCCGACAGCCCGCGTACGGTCAGCATGTCGCTCCGGGTGGGCATCGCGGTCGGCCGCAGCCCCGGCATCCGCTCGGCCAGGGCGCGCAGTGCGATCTCTCCCTCCAGCCTGGCCAGCGGGGCGCCCAGGCAGTAATGGATGCCGCTGGAGAACGCGAGGTGGTTCGAGGCATCAGCGCGGGTGATGTCCAGGCGGTCCGGGTCCGCGAACTTCGCCGGATCCCGGTTCGCCGACCCCACCAGCACGAGGAGGTGGTCACCTCGTTTCACGGGGACTCCGGAGACCTCGGTGTCGGTGTTCGCCCAACGCGAGACCATGGGGATGGGGCTGTCGAAACGCAGGATCTCCTCCACCGCGCTCGAGGCCAGGTTCGGATCGGCGACGAGGGACTCCCACTGGTCGCGGTGGCGCAGCAGCGCCTGGACACCGTTGCCGAGGAGGTTCACCGTGGTCTCGAAACCCGCGATCATCAGCAGGCGGAACACCGCGGCCAGCTCCTGCGGTGTGAGTCCGCCCTCGTCCATCTGCGCGATCATGGACGAGACCACGTCGTTGCGCGGTGAGGTCCGGCGCAGTCGCACCAACCGCTCGCAGATGTCGTCCAGTTCCGCGGACGCCTCCTGGATCTTCCGGGTCTCCGAGTCCGACCGCATGCCGTCCAGTGCCTTGCCGACGATCGCGCCGATGCGCTCGAAGTGCGAGGCGTCCTCCTCAGGGACCCCCAACAGTGCGCTGATCACCCTGATCGGCAGGGGATAGGCGAAGTCCCTCATGAGGTCGAACCCGTCGGGCCGGGCCTCCGCCGCGTCCAAGAGCTCGTCGGTGAGCCGACGGATCAGCGACCGGTATCCGGCGATCGGCTTCGGGCTGAACGCGCCCTTGGTCGACATGCGCAGCCGTGTGTGGTCCGGCGGGTTCCTGTGCAGGAAAGACAGGTCGAGCACTTCCAGCCTGTCGCCCGCACCACTTCCCTCAGGGGGCACGACACCGAAAGAGCGGTCACGCAGTACCCGGGAGGCCGACTCGTGGGTGTGAACGGTGCGAAAGCCCAATCGGCTGGTGACCACGGGCCCCAAGGCGCGCAGACGACCGTAGGTGGGGAAGGGGTTGTCGCGCCACGGATAGAACAAGAGGCGGCACGGATGGTCACCAGCCTGGGCCATCGCCCACACGAAACCCCTCATTGCGAACGCGGAGGCCTGTTTGCGCACGTCGTCGATCATCAGTAAAGAAACCGCCCTTTCAGCGACGCACAAGATACTAGGATCAATAGGCGTATCAGAGGCCGGGGCAAGGCGGCATTTGGCCTCTGCCGGTCACTCGGGAACTTGTCGACTGGTCTATTCGTTCGTTCGTGTTCTCACGGTCCGTGGTGATCACAGTCCGTTCTGGGCGGTATCCCTGGGTGAGGGCCGGCCGGGGGGCGGCGGAAGTCCTTAACGGCGTTCGCGTCGTGGTTCCGGGCCCTCGCCGCGGAGTCACGGAAGGTTTCGTCCCCGTTTTGGGCCGAAGGCGGCACGTGTGGGATGCCGGTCCGACTACTCGTAACAACCCGGTGAGGAAACGGAGTCGGGCCACCGGGAGGAGCCCCGGGTGCATGGATTTGCCGTGATCTTTTGATGACGACTGCGGAGACCGTGCTGCTGCCAGGGTCTCTTTCACCAGGCGCTTGTACTGTCGGTAGTGGTTTCGTTTCGATTGTGTCCGGCCGCGGTCCGCGCCTTTGGTTTTCAAGAGGCTTTGGCTAAACGTTGACGCTTGACAGGAGGGTGGTCCATACTTTCCTCGGTGGCTGGCCCAGTGGGGCCGGAGGGGCTGCGAGAAGTAGGGGTGGTGTGAAGTTTTGCCACGTCAGGGTATGCGCAGGAGTCGACGGAGGCCCTGTTTCACGTGTTGTGACTGCTGCTCGTGTGAGTGGTGAACCCTTCGGGGGTCGGTCTCACGTTCTGCTGTCCTGTGTTTTTCCGTGTCGGATGATAAGCCCCTCGACCGGCGTGCCGACCCTTGCTCGGCCGAAGATGAAGTAAAGCGGTGAGGTTTTCATTTCCCTGCCGTCGGATCGACTGGTGAGGAGTGGGAGTCCTCGGAGCACGTTATGCTTTCGCTGATGGGACGGGTCTTCTCTTTGATGTGAACACGGGTTCCAGCGGGGTCGGACATTCTGGTTTGTGAACCCCGTTCAAGAGTGACAGCGACATGGCCGTGAACTTGCCTGCTCGGATCAGTACTTTTTCGTGTTGTCGTTTATTCATTCGCGCTGTGCTTGAGGAAAAGAAGGTTTTTTCGTTGCAGCCCGGGCGATGGACGGTGAGGGGGGTCCGCAATTTCCGTGCAGCAGGATGGAATCGCCGCCATCGGTATCGCGTGCAGGTTTCCTGGGGCGAAAGGGCATCGAGAGTTCTGGAAGAACTTGGACGAGGGCCGTTCCACTATTGGTGAGGTCCCCCGGGACCGCTCGGTTCTGTCGGGGCACGGGGCGCCGGGGAGCGCCTGGGCCGGGCTGATCGATGACGTGGACAGCTTCGACGCGCCGTTCTTCCGCCTCTCCCCGCTCGAAGCGGAGAGCACGGACCCGCAGCAGCGGATCATGCTCGAACTCGCCTGGTCCTGCATCGAGGACGCGGGTGTTCCCGCCGGTGCGTTGACGGGGCGCGACGTCGGAGTCTTCCTCGGTTCGTTCAACCTCGACTACAAGGAACTCCAGGAACGCCGGTTGCGTGAGGTCGCCGCACACCACTCCACGGGGACCATCGGTGCGGTCATCGCCAATCGCGTCTCGCACTTCTTCGACCTCCGCGGTCCCAGCGTGGTCGTCGACACGGCGTCCTCCGCCTCCCTGCACGCGCTCCACCTGGCCGTCCAGTCGCTGCAACAGGGCGAATGCGATCTCGCGCTCGCCGGTGGCGTCAACCTCGCCCTGACCTCCGCCCGGTACACGTCGTTCTCCAAGACCGGCATGCTGTCTCCGACGGGCGCGTGCCGTCCCTTCGACGAGAGCGCCGATGGTTACGTGCGCGGTGAGGGCGCCGGTCTGGTCCTGCTCAAGCCTCTCGCGGACGCGGTCAGGGACGGCGATCCGGTCTACGGGGTCATCAGGGGAACCGCCGCCAACCACAGTGGTAGGACACGCACCCTGACCCATCCCAGTGACGTGGCGCAGGCCGAGGCCATCACGAACGCCTTCCTGCGAGCCGGGATCTCTCCCGACACCGTCGGCTACGTGGAGGCGCACGGCACGGGCACGCCGACGGGCGACCCGGCCGAGTTCCAGGGTCTGCTCGCGGGTTTCCGCCAGGCCCGTTCCGGGAGCGAGCCCCCGGGGCGGTACAACTACTGCGGTCTGGGATCGGTCAAGCCCAACATCGGCCACCTGGAGGCCGCGGCGGGGATCGCCGGCGTGCTCAAGGTCCTGCTCGCGATGGAGCACAAGCGGCTGCCGAAGCTGCTGAACTTCCAGAAGCTGAACCCGCGCATCGAACTGGAGGGCACGCCCTTCCACATCGTCGACTCGTCGCGCGACTGGGAACCCCTGCTGTCGGAGTCCGGCGAGCCCCTGCCCCGACGCGCGGGCGTCAGCTCGTTCGGTATCGGCGGCACCAACGCGCACGCGGTGTTGGAGGAGGGGCCGCGAGTCGTCCCGGAGGCCGTCCCGCGGACCCGGCCGTCCTACCTCGTCTGCCTGTCCGCCAGGACCCCGACGGCCATGGAGCGGAGGATCCGCGACCTGGGGGAGTGGTTGGACACGGACGGGGCCGCCGCCGACCTGATGGACCTCAGCGCCACGCTGCTCCTCGGACGCGAGCACCTCGGCCTCCGGACCGCGCTGGTCGTGCGAGACCGCGACGACCTCAGAGCGAAGCTGGACCGGCTGTTGGACACCGGCCTCGCCGACGACTGCTTCCGCGCGACCGCCGCCGACTCGGAGGCGGCCGCGGAGCACCGGACCGGAACCGGGGACGCCTTCCGCCTCGACGCCCACCTCCCTGAGCCCGAGTACAGGCAACGGCTGCTCGATCTGGCCGAGGACTTCGCCGGGGGAGGCACGCACCCTTGGGAGGACCTGTTCACGGGTGTCGGGGCACGCCGACTCCGGTTGCCGACCTACGCGTTCGATCGGCGCCGTTTCTGGATCACGCCGGACGCGGCAGGCGAGACGCCGACGGGCCCACCGAACGGGCGCGAACCGCTCAGGGCGGAGAACGAGCTACCCGTACCAGAGACCACCGTGCACAGACGCCGCGAGGAGTGGGCAGGCTTGGGCATCCAGGAGAGCGTCGAGGCGGATCTCAGAATCCTCGCTGCCGGTGTGCTGAAACTCGGGGCCAGCGAGGTCCATCCGGGGGAGCGGCTGTCCGACCTGGGCTTCGACTCGGTCGGTAACACGCTGCTCGCTCTGCGGCTGAGCGAGCACTTCGGCGTGGACGTCACGCCCTCGCTCTTCTACACCTACTTCACGCTGGACATGCTCAGGGACCACTTCCTCCGGGAGCACGCTGACGCCGTGGCGCGTACGTACGCGGTCACCGGCACCGCTCGGAGCACGGCCGCCGCGGAGCGCGGGGAGCCGACCGCCTCCCGCTCTCCGGCGCCTGCGACCGACGACGCCATCGCCGTCATCGGTATGAGCGGCCGCTTCCCGCAGGCCCGCACCGTCGACGAGTTCTGGCAGCTCCTCGCCGACGGCCGGGACGCGGTGGGGCCCATCCCCGCTGACCGGCTGAGGAACTGGCGCACCGACCGGGACGCGTCCGGGGTCAGGGGCGGCTGGCTGCCCGGAGCCGCCGAGTTCGACCCGCTGTTCTTCGAGATCTCCCCCAGGGAGGCCGAGGCCATGGATCCGCGGCAGCGCCTGCTGCTGCAGGAGTCGTGGCGGGCACTGGAAGACGCCGGATACGGGTCGAAGCAGCTCCGGGACAACACCATGGGGATGTTCGTCGGAGCCGAACAGGGCGACTACCAGCGCCTGCTCGGCGACGAAGAGACGCTCACCTCCAGCCATGACGGGATCCTCGCCTCACGCCTCGGCTACCTACTGAACTTCTCCGGTCCGGTGCTCAGTATCAACACGGCCTGCTCGGCGGGTTTGGCCGCCGTGCACCAGGCGTGCCTGAGCCTGCGCGCAGGCGAGTGCGACACCGCCGTCGCCGCCGGGGTCAACCTGCTGGCGGGGGGCCAGTTCCACGAGCACGCGTCCCAGGCCGGAATGCTGTCGCCCGACGGGGTGTGCCACGCCTTCGACAAGCGCGCGAACGGCATGGTGATGGCCGAGGCGGTGGCCGCGGTCGTGTTGAAACCGCTCAGCCGGGCGCTGGCGGACCGCGACCGAGTGCACGCCGTCATCCGGGCCAGCGGCGTCAACTACGACGGCCGTACCAACGGAATCACCGCGCCCAGTCAGACTTCGCAGGCCGCCCTGCTCGACTCCGTCTACCAGCGGTTCGGCGTCGACCCGGCCGACATCGAACACGTGGTCGCCCACGGCACGGGTACCCGGCTGGGGGACCCGATCGAGGTGAACGCGCTCGCCGAGGTCTTCGGCCGGTACACCGACAAGACCCAGTACTGTGCCCTGACCTCGGTCAAGACGAACGTCGGGCACACGCTGGCGGCCTCGGGCGTGGTCAGCCTGATCGCCCTGGTGCAGTCGCTGCGGCACCGGAGCGTGCCCGCGAGCCTGCACTGCGAGCAGGAGAGCGAGTACATCGACTGGTCGCGCAGCCCGTTCTACGTCAACACGGAGACCCGGCCCTGGGCGGGCGAGCCAGGACGCACCAGGCTGGGCGCGGTCAGCTCCTTCGGTATCAGCGGGACGAACGCCCACGTCGTCGTCGAGAGCCATGACCCCCCGCCGGAGACGGGCCCGGACGCCGCCCGGCCCTGCCACCTGCTCGCACTGTCGGGCAAGACCGACGAGGCGTTGCGGCAGCGGGCGGCTGATCTGCTCGCCTTCCTCCGGTCCGAGGCGGCCGGAGGCGTGGGACTCGACCGGATCAGCAGCACGCTCCTCGCGGGGAGGCACCACTTCGCGCACCGGCGCGCTCTGGTCGCGGCCACCCCCGAGGAGGCCGAGCGGCTGCTCCAGGGGATCCTCGACGGCGAGGACTCCCCCCGGGCGTTCCACGGCGTCTCGGGCAGGGGGTTCCGGGCACAGCCCGCCCTGGCCGATTACGGCAACGAGCTGATCGGACGGGTCGCCGGTACGACGGGCGACACGGACCGGTACCAGGACCAGGTCCGGGCACTGGCCGACCTCTACTGCCAGGGGTACGAGCTGGACTGGGAGAAGATGTTCGGCGACCGGCCGCTGCCGTGTGTGTCGCTGCCCGGCTACCCGTATGCGCGCGAGACCTACTGGGCCGACGCCGCGCGGCCCGTGCCGAGCCCTCTCCCCGGGTCCGGACCCGCTCGGCGCACCGCGCCGCACCCGCTGCTGGACAGCAACGACTCCACACTCCAAGCGCAGCGCTTCACCAAGCACCTCTCAACGGACGAGTTCTTCCTGCGCGACCACGTCGTGGACGGGAAGATCCTGCTGCCGGGCGTCGCCCACATGGAGATGGCCTACGCCGCCTCCCGCCTGTCCACCGGCGCCGACACCGTGGTCCTGCGCGACATCATCTGGGGCCACCCCGTCGTCATGGCCGACGACACCCGGACGGTGGGCATCGAGCTGTCCCCGCTCCCGGGAGACGCGCTCGAGTACACCGTCTACGACGAGGTCGACGGCGAGCGGACGGTCTTCTCCCAGGGCCGGGCCAGCTACGCCGATGGCCCGCCGACGCGGGAGCGGAGCGGCATCGACGTCGCCGCGATCAAGGAGCGGTGCTCCGTGCGCAGGGAGAACGCCGAGATCTTCGCTGACTTCCGGGAGTTGGGCTTCGGGTACGGCGAGACCTTCCAGGCCATCGAGACCCTGTACTGCGGCGAGACCGAGGCGTTGGCCAGGATCACGCTCGGGGAGGGCCTGGACGAGGAGTTCTCCCGTTTCACCCTGCACCCCTCGCTCTTCGACGCCGCGCTCAACACCCTGCGCGGCATCGGGGAGCAGGACGGGGTGCTGCGGATCCCGTTCAGCCTCGAAGAGCTGGTGGTGTTCGCCCCGATCCCGCGCCTGTCCTACTGCCACGCCACCATCCACCGGATCGCCCGGGACGGCGGAGTCAGCGTCAACCTCGCCATCTGCGACGACGGCGGCACCGAGTGCGTACGGCTCACCGGCCTGGTGTTCAAGGAGTTCGTATCGCAGAAGGACGACGAACTGCACTTGTACGTCCCGCGCTGGAAGGACTCCGAGGCCCGGGCCCCCGAAGCTCCCCCCGGCCCCGGGCTTACCCTGCTCGTCCTCTCCGACGACGACGCCTACCCGCAGCGGTTCCGGGCCGTGCACCCGGGCAGTGTCGTGCGGGTGCGCTCCGGAGGCGGTTTCCGGGAACTCGAAGCGGACCTCTTCGCCGTCGACCGGCGTAGCCCGGAGGACTTCGACCGACTGCTGCGGACCCTGCGCGAGCGGAGCCGGACACCGCACGCGATCGTCGACCTGTGGCCGCTGACGGCGGAAGGGGCCGACCTCACGCTCGGGCTGGAGAGCCTGCTCCACCTCTTCCGAGCCGTGCATCGGACCGGTGCAGAGCAGGAGACCCGGTACCTGTCCGTGTTCGCGGACGAGCCGGGGCCGGACCGTGTCGCGGCGGAGGCGCTGTCCGGCTTCGGCCGTGCCATGACGCCGGTCGACCACCTGTTCCGCACGGACAGCCTCCAGGTCGACGCCGCACGGGACGTGCGGGCCGTCGTCGAGAGCGTGCTGGGCGAACTCGGCGAGGCCGAGGGCGCCGTCGCCCGAGACGGACACGAGATCCGGCGCACCGGCGGTGTCCGCGCGGAGCGGGTGCTGCGTCCGTGGACCGGCGGTGCGCGGCGCGCCGAGTCGCGGCTGCCCCTGAAAGAGGGCGGTGTCTACGTCGTCAGCGGCGGTGCCGGAGTCCTCGGGCTGCGCCTTGGCGAGTTCCTCGCCCGGCAGTGCCGTGCCCGGCTCGTCCTGCTCGGCCGCCGACAGCCGGACGCCGGGTTGAGGGAGAAGACCACCGCGTTGGAGGCCCTCGGAGCCGAGGTCCTCTACCTCGCGTGTGATGTCGCCGACCGCGAGGGCCTCGACGCCGCGCTCACCGTGGCACGCGAGCGCTTCGGGAGGCTGGACGGCGTCTTCCACAGCGCCGGGGTCATCGGCGGCACGGCCGTCACGGACGTGGACCGGGCGGGTTTCGAGGCGGTCCTGTCGCCGAAGCTGCACGGCACCGTCCACCTGGACGAACTAACCGCCGACGACCCGCTCGATTTCTTCGTCCTCTTCTCCTCCATCGCCGCGTACGTCGGTGACTTCGGACAGGGCGCCTACGCCGCGGCCAACAGGTTCCTGGACGGCTACGCCCACCAGAGGGAGGCGCTGCGGTCGGAGGGGTCGCGGCATGGCCGGAGCGTCTCGATCAACTGGCCGTACTGGGACGAGGGGGGCATGCTCGGCGAACTCGCCGAGGACGGCGCCGCCAAGACCCTCTACCACGACTATTCGGGACTGCGCGGCCTGGGCACGGAGGAGGGCATCCGTGCGCTGCTGCGGATCCTCGCCTCCGACGAGACGCAGGTCGTGGTGACCAAGGGCGAACGCCGGAGGATCGAGAGGGTGCTGCGTGTCGCCGGGGCCGGACGCCTCCGGGGCCCGGTGGAGCGGGGGACGGCGGCTCCAAGCGATCCGGCGGCGGTGGTGAGCGCGGCCGCGCCGTCCACGGTGGCCGCGGGCGAGCTGACCACGCGCACGGTCGACTACTTGAAGGACCGGCTGTCGCAGGTCTTCCGCATCCCGAAGGGGCGTATCGACTCCGCCGCGGAGCTGGGCGAGTACGGCATCGAGTCGATCCAGATCATGGAACTGACGCGGCTCCTGGGGAAGGACTTCGAGTCGATCCCGGGGACGCTGTTCTTCGAGTACCGCACGGTTGACGAGCTGGCCGGATACTTCACGGAGAACCAGGCGGGGCGCCTGGCGGAGCTGCTGGGCTTGGAGCCGTCCGCCGCGGAGGGGTCGGCGTCCGTGCCCCAGCGCGGACCCGCGGACCCCCCGCCCACCGCGCCCCGCGGCCGTGACACCCGGACGGTCGCCCCACGTCCCACCACGGCCCCGGGGCCGCTGCCCGCGGACCGGGGCCCGCACGGGGGCCGGTCGCGCGACGTGGCCATCATCGGTCTCAGCGGCCGGTATCCGAAGGCACGGAGCCTCGACGAGTTCTGGGGGGTGCTGGAGCGCGGCGAGGACTGCGTCGAGGAGATCCCGCCGCACCGCTGGGACAAGGACGCCTACTACGCCGCCGAGAAGACCCCGGGCAAGACCAACAGCAAGTGGGGCGGCTTCATCGACGGCGCCGAGAACTTCGACGCGCTGTTCTTCAACATGTCCCCGAACCAGGCCGCCCTGACCGACCCCCAGAGCCGGCTGTTCCTTCAGTCCGCGTGGGAGGCGATGGAGGACGCGGGGTACACGCGGCGGACCCTGGCTCCCGGCAAGACCCGGAACATCGGTGTCTACCTGGGGATGATGTGGAACGAGTACCAGCTGTACAGCGGACAGGACGTCGTCCTGTCGGATCGGGCCGCGGCCTCCAACGCCGTCTCCTACTTCTTCAACCTGCACGGGCAGAGCCTGACCGTGGACACCGCCTGCTCCTCTTCGCTCTACGCGATCGCCATGGCGGTCGAGAGCATCAGGAGCGGGGCCTCGTCGTTGGCGTTCGCGGGCGGGGCGAACCTGTCGCTGCACCCCAACAAGTACGTCTCGCTGAGTCAGATGAACTTCTTCGCCGAGGACGGCCGGTGCCGATCGTTCGGCGCGGGCGGCACCGGCTACGTGCCGGGTGAGGGCGTAGGCTGCGTCCTGCTCAAGCCGCTCGACCAGGCGGTCGCGGACGGCGACCACATCCACGGTGTGATCCGCGGCGTGGCCACCCTGCACGGCGGCAAGACCAACGGCATGACCGTGCCCAACCCGTTGGCCCAGGCGGACATGGTCGCCGCGGCCCTGGACGACGCCGGACTCTCGGCCGAGGACATCAACTACGTCGAGGGCCACGGCACGGGGACCTCCCTGGGCGATCCCATCGAGATCACCGGCCTGACGCGGGCGTTCCGCAAGCACACCGACGAGAAGCAGTACTGCCCCATCGGTTCGGTCAAGTCGAACATCGGCCACCTGGAGGGCGCGGCCGGTATCGCCGCCGTCACCAAGGTCCTCTTGCAGATGCGGCACCGGAGGCTCGTGCCCTCCCTGCACTCCGACCGGCTGAACCCGCACATCGACTTCCCCAGCTCGCCCTTCTACGTCCAGCGCGAGGCGGAGCCGTGGGAGCCGCCCACACGGACGGTCGACGGCGTGCCGCGGACGATGCCGCGCACCGCCGGAGTCTCCTCGTTCGGCGCCCACGGGGCCATCGCCCACGTGATCATCGAGGAACACCTGTCCGACCAGGAGCGGACCCCGCGCCAGGCCCCGTCCGAGAGCCCTCAACTCGTGGTGCTGTCGGCGAAGGACGGCGAACGGCTGCGGGAGAAGGCCGAGGCCCTGCTCACCTGGCTGTCGGAAGCCGGCCGCGACACCGACCTGGCGGACGTCGCCTACACGCTCCAGATCGGCCGGGAGGCCATGGAGGAGCGGATCGCCCTGGTCGTCAGCGGTAAGGAGGCGCTGCGCGAGAAGCTGCGGGTGTTCCTCGACGGCCAGCAGGGGCAGGACGCCGTCTTCCGCGACGGAGTGCGCCAGAACAAGGACTACGTGGCGCTCCTCGAAGGCGACGAGGAGATGCGCGAGGTGGTGCGGACGTGGCTTGAGCAGGCCCGCTACGAGAAGCTGGCCGAGGTCTGGGTCAAGGGAGTGGACCTCGACTGGGACTCACTCGTCCGGGGCACCCGGCCGCGCCGGGTGCCCCTGCCGACGTATCCGTTCGCGCAGGAGCGCCACTGGCTCGACCCCTCCCCCGCGCCCGCCCCGCCGACGAGTGGCTCCCGGTCGAGTTCGGCGCCCGAGACCGCCTCGCGCGCTTCGGTGCCCGCCGCAGAGGAGCAGAGCCGGACGCTGGCCTTCGTTGAGGACTGGGAGCCCGCGGCGCTGGACCCCGCGGCGTCGCGCGAGATCGGCGCCGTCGTCTTCCTGTGCACGGGGTCGGAGCGCCAGGCCGAGGTCGCGCGGGCCCTGCGCGTCATCGATCCCGGTGTCCGCGCGATCTTCGTGGGGTACGGGCAGGCCTACCGAAAGCTGGCCCCGGACTCCTATCAGATACGCCGCGGCCAGCCCCAGGACTATCGGGACGCCTTCCAGGACATCGCCGAGGGCAGGGCTGGCGTCGACGCGATCGTGAGCCTGGAGGCGCTCGAAGCGGGTGCCGTGAGCGACGACTTCGGCGACGTCGTCCTGACCCTCCGGGCCGTCGCCGAAACGGAGCTGGGCGCGCGGTGCCTGGTGATCGCCGGGCAGTACCGCGACGACATCGAACGCGCGCTGCTGGAGGCCCACATCGGCTTCGAGCGGTCGCTCGGCCTGGTGATGCCGAAGCTGTCCGTGGCGGCCGTGCTCCAGGACCGCTCCGACCCGCTCCGACCCGCGGACACCGCCGGGTGGCTGGAGCGGTTGTTCGGCGAGCTGCGCCAGGACAGGACTGTCAGCGCGTTGTACCGCCAGGGACGCCGCTTCGTCAGCAGGGTGCGGGAGACCGCGCTCACCGAGGGCGGCCCCGACGGCCTGAGGCACGGCGGCACCTACCTCATCACGGGCGGCTGCGGGGGACTGGGCATGATCGTCGCCCGGCACCTCGCCGAGAACTTCGGGGCGAACCTCGTCCTGACCGGCCGCTCCCCGTTGGACGAGGCGCGAAGGGAGGCGCTTCACGGCCTCGGCGCCGGCTCCCGGGTCCTCTACGTACGGGCCGACGCCGCCGACGCCGACGACATGCGACGCGTCGTGGCGCGGGCGCGCGAGCGCTTCGGGCCTCTGCACGGCGTCGTCCATGCGGCCGGTGTCCAAGGGCGGGGCAGTGTCCTGCGCAAGGACCTGCGCGACTTCGATGGGGTCCTCGCGCCCAAGGTCCGCGGGACGCTGGTGCTGGACGAGGCGCTGCGGGGCGAGGAACTGGACTTCGTCTGCTACTTCTCCTCCATCTCCGCCGTCGTCGGTGACTTCGGCACGTGCGACTACGCGGTCGGCAACCGTTTCCAGATGGCCTACGCGGAACACCGAGACGCGCAGGTGCGGGCGGGGCGCCTGTCCGGCCGCACCGTGGTCGTCAACTGGCCGCTGTGGCGCGAGGGCGGTATGGGCTTCGACCACGACACGACCACGATGATGCTGAGGTCCAGCGGACAGGAGCCTCTGGAAACGGGGGAGGGTGTCGCGCTGTTCGAACGGCTGCTGTCCCAAGAGGCGACGCGGCACGTGATCCTCGTTGGCGAGCCGGGCCGGGTGCACCGCTCCCTGGGACTGGCGGGGCCTTCCGGCGCACCGCTCGCGGCGGCGCCGCCCAGCGCCGCCCCGCCCGAGGCCGCCCCGCTCCCGGCACCGGGACACCTCACCGAGGAACGCCTGGAGCGGGACCTGAGGGAGATCGTCGGCCGCACCCTCAACCTCGACCCGGACCGGTTCTACGAGGACGACAACCTCGCCGACTACGGCTTCGACTCGGTGACCCTGACCGAACTGGCGGACGGGTTGGGCAGGCACTACGGCATCGAGGTCACGCCCTCGATCTTCTACAGCCACTCCACGCTGCGCAAGCTCGGGGAGTACTTCGCCGCCGAGCACGGGGACCTCCTGGCCGCGTTCTACGGCCACAGCGGCACCGGCGCGTCCGACCCCGAGCCGGTCAGGGCGGAGCCGGTACCGGAACCCCCGCGGTCGCGGGAGGCACCCGCGGACCGAAGCACCCCTGTCGGGGACGACGACGCCATCGCCGTCATCGGCATGAGCGGGCGTTTCCCCGGAGCCGACAACGTCTCCGAGCTGTGGTCCGTGCTCGCGGACGGACGCGACGTCGTCGGCCCGGTCACCCGCGAACGCCTCAGCCTCTGGGGCGAACCGCACGACAGCCCTTTGGCGGCGTTCCGCATGGGCCAGCTGGCCGACCCGGACGAGTTCGACCCGCTGTTCTTCGAGATCTCACCCAAGGAGGCGCGGAGCCTGGACCCGCGCCAGCGACTGCTGCTCCAGGAGTCGTGGCGCGCTCTCGAGGACGCGGGGTGGACGCCCGAGCAGTCCCGTCGCATCGGCGTGTTCGTGGGTGTCGAGCAGGGTGACTACGATGACGCGGCTCCTGAGGAAGGGAGCGTCACCGCCAACCACGACGGCGTTCTCGCCGCGCGTCTGTCCTACTTCCTGGACCTGAAAGGCCCGGCGATGGCCGTCAACACGGCCTGCTCCTCGGGGTTGGTGGCCGCCCACCAGGCCTGCGCGAGCATCCGCAACGGCGAGTGCGACTCCGCCCTCGCCGCCGGGGTCAGCCTGGTCACGACCCCGCGGCTGGTCACCCGCACGCGGGAGGCCGGCATGTTGTCCGAGGACGGTCTCACGTACGCCTTCGACAGACGCGCCAACGGTATGGTGCTCAGCGAGGCCGTCGCGGTCGTCGTGTTGAAGCGGCTGTCGGCGGCCGTGGCCGACGGGGACACCGTCCACGGCGTCATCCGCGCCAGCGGTGTCAACTACGACGGCAGGTCCAACGGCCTCACCGCGCCCAGTGGTGAGGCCCAGGCCGACCTGCTCCGTGCCACGTACCAGCGGTACGGCGTCGACCCGGCCGACATCGACTACGTGGTCGCCCACGGCACCGGCACGCGGCTCGGCGACCCCGTCGAGGTCAACGCGCTCAACGAGGTGTTCCGGGGCTTCACCGACAAACGCCGGTACTGTGCCCTGACCTCGATCAAGCCGAACGTCGGGCACACGCTCGCGGCCTCCGGGCTCGTCAGCCTCCTGGGGGTCCTCCAGGCCATGCGGCACGAGACCATCCCCGCGTCCCTGCACTGCGAGCAGGAGAACGAGTACATCGACTGGAACGACAGTCCGTTCTTCGTCAACAGGGTGAACCGCGCCTGGCCCGAGTCGGCCGGGCGCAGGAGGACCGCGGCCCTGAGCTCGTTCGGCATGAGCGGCACCAACGCGCACATGGTCGTGGAGAGCGCTCCAGCGAGGGAGGACGGGGGGAGCGCCGCGAGGCCCGCCCACGTGCTGGCGCTGTCGGCCAAGTCCGAGGAGTCGTTGCGTCGCCGCGTCGCCGACCTGATCGACGTCCTGGAGGACGCCGCACGCCTCCACGGCCTGTCCGGGGTCAGCGGGACCCTGCTGGAGCGGCGGACGCACTTCCGGCACCGCTGCGCCGTCGTCGCCGGCGACGCCGCCGAAGCGGTGCGCCTGCTGCGCCAGTGGGCCGCGGGCGAGCAGGGGCCCGACGTCTTCCACGGAGTCGTCCCCAAGGGCTTCGCGCGGCGCCCGGAGGTGCGGCGGGCCGGTGACCGCCTGCTCGAGGAGGCCCCCGGACTGGACTTCGACGGCACGGCCTTCCGCGAGGCGCTGCGCGCCGCGGCGAAGGTCTACTGCCAGGGGTACGACCTGGCGTGGCGCCGGCTGACGGGCGGCAGGCACACCGCGCCGGTCGCGCTGCCCGGCTACCCCTTCGCCAGGAAGCGCCTGTGGCGGAGCAGGACCGCTCCGCCGTCGGCCGACGGGGCGCCGCGACCCGGCGGGGCCGACGCGGCGGGAACGCGGTTCACGACGACGTTCACCGGAGAGGAGCCCTTCCTGCGCGACCACGTCGTGGCGGGGGAGAGGGTCCTGCCGGGCGTCGTCCACCTGGAGCTGGCCCGCGGCGCCCACGACGCTTCCCGCGCCGAACGGAACGGCCGGGCCGTCGGTGTCGCGATCCGCGACGTCGTGTGGCTGCGGCCGGTCAAGGGCGGCCACGGACCTCTCGACGTGGTCGTGGAACTGGAACCGGCCGGTGCTGAGGGGAGCCGCTACCGCGTTCTGGCCCCGTGCGCCGACGGCGGGAGGGCCGTGCACAGCCAGGGCCGTGTGGAGACCCTCGGCGCCCCCAGCGGGGCCCGGCTCGACCTGGCGGAGCTGAGGGCCCAATGCGGCCTCTACGAGATCTCCGGGGAGGAGGTCCGCCTCGCCTACCGGCGCCAGGGGATCGACTACGGACCCTCCTTCCAGGGCCTGGTACGGCTCTTCGTGGGCGAGGCACAGGTGCTCGCCGAGATCCGGTCGCCCGAAGGGGCGGAGCGGGGCCCCGAGGGGCGGGTACTGGACCCGGCCCTGCTGGACGCCGCGCTGCAGGCGTCCCTCGGGCTCCGGGGGGCGGGTGAGGGCCTCCGCCTTCCCTACGCCGCGGAGAAGGTCGAGATCCTGGGGCCCTGCGAACCCGTCATGTGGGCACGGGTCCGTCGTTCCGGACCGAGCGCAGCCCAGGGCGTCGAGAAGTTCGACGTCGACCTGTGCGACGCCGGGGGCGTGGTCCGCGTACGGGTCAGCGCCTTCAGCACCAGGCCCCTCGGTACCGCCGCGGCCCCGGTCGCACCGGAACGGTCCGACGAGGACGGGGACCTGACGCTCCTCGAACCGGTGTGGGAAGTGGCGCCGCCACAGCCGGACCCGCCCGCGGGGCGGGAGCGTCCGGAAGGGCGGACCCTGCTCGTGGGCGAGGACCCGGAGGTGCTGGCGTCCGTCCTCACCGGGCGCGGGGACGTGGACGTGTTGCTGCTGCGCGCCGACGACACCGTGGACGGCCTGCGGGCGCGGCTCTCACGCGGCGGGCCGTACGGTGCGGTCGTCTGGCTCGCGCGCGGCGGAGCCCCGGTGGCTCCGGAGAGCCAGGACCTGATCACGCGCCAGGAGGAAGGCGTATACGCCGGTTTCCGCCTGGCCAAGGCGCTTCTCGCGCTGGGTTACGAGCGGCACGCCCTGGAGTGGACCGCCCTCACCGTCCGCAGCCAGTTCGTCCTCGACTCCGATCGCGTCGACCCCTCGCACGCGGGCGTACACGGTCTACTGGGTTCGCTGGTCAAGGAGAACCCGCGGTGGCGGATGCGCTTGGCCGACGTGGAGGAGTTGCGGGACGGGGTGCTGGAGGAGGCGTTCGGCCTCCCGGCGGAGCGCTCCGGCGGCACGTGGGCGCACCGCGGTGGGCGCTGGTACCGGCAGACCCTCAGGCCCGTGGAGGCGGCCGCCGCTCACGAGGACACCGCGCCGTACCGGCGCGGCGGCGTCTACGTGGTCATCGGCGGAGCCGGTGGGATCGGCGGGGCCTGGACCGAACACGTGATACGCGACTACGGGGCGCAGGTGGTCTGGATCGGCCGCCGCGCCGAGGACGAGGACATCCGGGCCAGGATCGACGAGCTGGCCCGGATGGGCCCGGCCCCCTGGTACCTGCGGGCCGACGCCACGGACCGGGAGGCGCTGGCGGACGCGGTCGCACGGATCAGGGCGCGCTTCCCCGAGATCCACGGTGTCGTCCACGCCGCCCTCGTCCTGCTCGACCAGAGCGTGGCCGGGATGGCGGAGGACCGCTTCCGGGAGGCCGTGCGCGCCAAGGTCGACACCAGCGTCCGCATGGCGCAGGTCTTCGCCGACGAGCCGCTGGACTTCGTCATGTTCCACTCCTCGCTCAACTCGTTCCAGAGGTCCGCGGGGCAGAGCAACTACGTCTGCGGCTGTGTCTTCAAGGACGCCTTCGCCCAGCTGTGGCGGCAGAGCCGCCCCGGTCTCGTGAAGGTCGTGAACTGGGGGTACTGGGGCAGCGCCGGGGCCGTCGCCTCGGAGGCCTACCGACGGCGGATGGCGCGCAACGGCATCGGCTCCATCGAGCCCGCCGAAGGAATGGCGGCGCTGGACCTCCTGCTCTCCGGGCCCTACGACCAGCTCGCCCTGGAGAAGACCGCCAGCCCCCGGCGGAGGGGCACCGAGGCCCGGA
Source organism: Nocardiopsis akebiae (assembly GCF_018316795.1). Classification (NCBI taxonomy): domain Bacteria; kingdom Bacillati; phylum Actinomycetota; class Actinomycetes; order Streptosporangiales; family Nocardiopsidaceae; genus Nocardiopsis; species Nocardiopsis akebiae. The sequence goes on along the minus strand of NZ_CP074132.1, from coordinate 3,858,041 downwards.
CCACCGCTTCCGGGGACGCCCACGACCAGCGCATGCGCCGGATCGTCGCCGACTCCGGCAGCGCCCGGGGCTTCGACGACGACCTGCTCTGCGAGCTGCTGCTGGCGCAGTTGCGGACGCTGGGCATGAGCGGCGAAGGCGGCTCCGTGGCCGACCTCAGAGCCGTCCTCCGACCGGGCGGCGGCTACGACCGCTGGCTCGAGGAGAGCCTGCGCGTCCTGGCGGAGCACGGCTACCTGGAGTACGGCCCCGACCGCTACACGCTGACCGGCAAAGCGACGGACGATCGCGCCGCCGTCTGGCAGCGGTGGGAGGCGGTGTGCCGGGAGAGCGGCGGTTCGAACGCCTACGTCAACCTGCTGGACCCGGCGATCCGCGCGCTGCCCGACGTCCTCACCGGACGCAGACCCGCGACCGACGTCGTCTTCCCCGGTTCCTCAACGGCCCTGGTGCGGGGCCTGTACCGCGACTGCGACAGCGCCGAGGCGCTCAACGAGGTCGTGGCCGACATGGTGGCGGCCCGCGTCGAGTCCCTGCTCGAACGCGACCCCGGCCACCGCGTCCGCATCCTCGAGATCGGTTCCGGCACCGGCGGCACGAGCGAGAAGGCGCTGGGCCGCTTGGCTCCGTACCTGGCCAGCGTGGCGGAGTACTGCTACACCGACGTGTCCGGGTACTTCCTGCGCAGCGGTCGGCAGGAGTTCGGCGCCGACCACCCCTACCTGAGGTTCGAGCTGTTCGACGTGGAACTCGACCCCGCCGGACAGGGGCTGGGCGAGGGGGCGTACGACATAGTCCTCGCCACCAACGTCCTGCACGCCACCCGCGACCTGCGGGCGGCCGTCCGCAACACCCGGGCCCTGCTGGCCGCGGAGGGGGAACTCATCCTCAACGAGCTGGCGGCGCGCACCCCGTTCCTGCACCTGACCTTCGGGCTGCTGGACGGCTGGTGGCTCTACCAGGACGCCGACCTTCGTATCCAGGGCTGCCCGGGTCTGGCCCCCGACACCTGGCGGCGCGTGCTGGAGGAGGAGGGCTTCGACGACGTCTCCTTCCCCGCCTCCGCCGTGCACCACGTCGGCCACCAGATCGTCGGCGCCCGCGTCGCCGGGTACTCCGGGGCAGCGGCTTCCGCCTCCGCTCCGCAGGACGGGGGGAACCTGCGCGAACGGGTCGGGGAGGTGATCGTCTCCCGGCTGCAGGTGTCCCTGGGCCTGGACCGCGGTGAGATCTCGGAGGAGGACGCCTTCGCCGACTACGGCGTGGACTCCATTCTCGGGGTCGAGCTGGTCGAGCGGTTGAACGAGGACCTGGGCGGTGTCCTGGTGACCACCGACCTGTTCGACCACGGCTCGGTACGGCGTCTGACGGCCTACGTGGCCGACACCCTCCTCGAACAGGGACGCGCCCTGCCGGGCGCCCCGGCCGCGACCGCACCGTCCGCGCCGGAGCCCGAGCCCGCAGCCGACGCGGTCGCGCGTGCGGTGACCGGTGGCGGGGCGACCGTCGAGTCCGTGCTCAGTGAGGTGATCGTCTCCCGGCTGCAGGTGTCCCTGGGCCTGGACCGCGGTGAGATCTCGGAGGAGGACGCCTTCGCCGACTACGGCGTGGACTCCATTCTCGGGGTCGAGCTGGTCGAGCGGTTGAACGAGGACCTGGGCGGTGTCCTGGTGACCACCGACCTCTTCGACCACGGCTCGGTACGCGCGCTGGCGCGGTACGTGGCGCGCCACCATCCCGACGTCCGGCCCCCGGCACCGGACGCCGCACGGACGGCCGTTCCGGACCCCGAGGCCGCTCCCGCGAGGGACAGCGCACCGGCCCCGCCGGTCACGACGCGGCCGGACGTGCCCGCCGCCACGGGCTCCCCGGTTCCAGAACCGATCGCGATCATCGGTATGAGCGGGAAGTTCGGCACGGCGAAAGACCCCGATGAGCTGTGGCGCCACCTCAGCGAAGGCCGCAGCCTGGTCGGCGAGATCTCCCGCTGGGACCTCGCGGCCCAGGCGGCCCCGGGCGCCTCCTACCCCCGGTACGCCTCGCTGATGGACGACATCGACCGATTCGACCCGGCGTTCTTCCAGATCTCCGGTCTTGAGGCCACCTACATGGACCCCCAACAGCGCATGGTGCTGGAGGAGTCCTGGAAGGCTCTGGAGGACGCCGGGTACGCGGGCGAGGCGGTCCGCGGCCGCTCCTGCGGCCTCTACGTCGGCACCCAGGTCAGCGACTACCTGACCGCGCCCGGCGAGGACGCCCCGGCCCAGGCCATGTGGGGCAACGCGGAGGCCGTCATCCCGGCCAGGGTCTCCTACTTCCTCGACCTGCGCGGCCCCGCCATCGCCGTCGAGACGGCGTGCTCCGGCTCCCTCGTCGCCCTCCAACTCGCCTGCCAGGCACTGCGTACGGGCGAGGTCGCGATGGCCCTGGCCGGCGGTGTGTCCGTCCAGTGCTCGCCCGACTACTACCTGGCAGCCCACAAGGCCGGAATGCTGTCCGAAGCGGGCCAGTGCCACTCCTTCGACGAACGCGCGGACGGCTTCGTCCCCGGCGAGGGCGTCGGCATCGTCGTACTCAAGCGGTTGCGGGACGCCTTGGCCGACGGCGACCACATCCACGGCCTGGTGCGCGGTTCGGCCACCAACCAGGACGGGACCTCGAACGGCATCACGGCGCCGAGCGCGAAATCGCAGGAGCTGCTGGAGCGCGAGGTCTACGACGCCTACGGCATCGATCCCGCCGGGATCCAGCTGGTCGAGGCACACGGAACCGGGACCAGGCTCGGTGACCCCATCGAGTTCCAGGCGCTGACCCGCGCGTTCCGCCACTACACCGACAAGCGGGAGTACTGCGCCATCGGCTCGGTCAAGACCAACATCGGGCACGCGGCTCCGGCCTCCGGCGTGGCGGGGCTCATCAAGATCCTCCTCGCCCTGCGCCACCGCGAGCTGCCGCGGTCCCTCCACTTCGAACGGGGCAACGCCCATATCGACTTCGCGGGCAGCCCGTTCTACGTGAACACGGCGCACCGCCCCTGGACGACCGAACCGGGCCGTCCGCGCCGTGCGGCGCTCAGCTCCTTCGGTTTCAGCGGCACCAACGCCCACGCGGTGGTCGAAGAGGCCCCCGAGCCGCCGCGTCGCGAGGCACCGCCGGCCCCGGACCACCTCACAGTGCTGTCCGCGTTCTCCCGGGAACAGCTGCGTACCCAGGCGGAGCGGCTCGCGGCACACCTGCGCCGCCGTCCGGAAACCCAACTGGGGGACGTCAGCCTGACGCTGTTGCTGGGCCGTCGGCACTGCCCCGTCCGGATGGCCTGCGTCGCCCGTGACACCGCCGAACTGGTGGCGCTGCTGGACCGGTGGCTCGAGGACGGAAGCGCCGAACACGTGCGCACCGCCGATCTCACGGAGAGCGGGGCGGGTCGACAGGCGTCGCTGCAGAGTCTCGGTGACCGCTGCGTCCAACAGTGCGCCGAGGGCGCGACCGGGAGCACTCGCCGGGAACACCTGGAGGCCCTTCGCGACCTCCACCTCCAGGGCTACGAGATCGACTACGCGCGGCTCTTCCCGGCGGGCGTGTACCGGCGTGTGCCCCTGCCGGTCTATCCCTTCCAACGCCAGCGCTACTGGCTGCCCGAACAGGACGGGTCGGGCCTGGCCACGCCCGCCGGGCGCGCGCCCGTGCCGAGTGTCGAGTCGCCCGCTGCGCACGGCCATCTGGCGCTGGCGCCGACGTGGGTCCTGGAGGAGCCGCACGAGCCCGGTCGGGAACCCCTGCCCGCGGACGGCGTCGTGGTCGTGGGCGGCGGCGCCGAGGAGCGCGCCGCCCTGGCGGCCGAGTGCCCCAACGCTCGGTTCGTCGGCGACTGCGGCGCGCTGGACGTCGAGGAGCTCACCGAGCGGCTGCGGCGCACGGGCGGGGTCCGCCACCTCGTCTGGATCGCGCCGGACGACGCCGGAGCCGACCCCGATGCGCTGCTGCGGCGCGTCGACGCCGGGGCGGTCGCGTTCTTCCGCCTGGTCAAGGCGCTGTTCGCGCTGGGCTACGGCGGTGAGGAGCTGGTGTGGACCGTGGTGACCCGACAGAGCCAGCCCGTGCGCCAGGGCGAACCGGTGCTGCCCGCGGACGCGGGTGTGCTCGGCCTTGCCGAGGTGATGACCAAGGAACTGCCCCACTGGACCGTGAAGTCCTTCGACCTCGGCGCAGCGGACGACCTCCCGGTACGCACCGTCCTCGGAGCCCCCGCGCGGACCACGCGGGCGCTGCGCGACGGACAGTGGTTCCGTCGTGGCCTGTCCCGGGTGGGCCTTCCCGAGCCGAGCCACTCGCCGTACAAGGAGGGCGGCGTCTACGTCGTCCTGGGCGGGGCCGGTGGTGTCGGTCGGCTCTGGACCGAGGATCTGATCCGCCGCTTCGGCGCTCAGGTGGTCTGGATCGGCCGCCGGGAGGTGGACGCGGCCATCCGGGAGGAGACCGACCGGCTGGCCGCGCTGGGTCCTGCGCCGTGGTACGTCCGCGCCGACGCCTCCGACGAGGATTCGCTGCGGGCCGCCCACACCCGGATCAGGGAGCGCTTCGGTACCGTCGACGGCGTGGTCCAGTCCGTCTTCGGGCTGGTGGACCAGAGTCTGCCCAACACCACCGAGCAGCGGTTCCGGCAGGGCCTGAGCGCCAAGGTGGACGCCAGCGTGCGCATGGCCGAGGTCTTCGACGCCGACGACCTCGACTTCATGCTCTTCTTCTCCTCGATCGCGTCGGTCAATCCGACCATGGGCTACTGCAGCTATGTGGCGGGCAACGCCTTCGAGGACGCCCTGGCACGCCGCCTGGCCGGGGAGCGGCCGTACGCGGTCAGAGTGGTCAACTGGGGATACTGGGGAGCGGTCGGCAGCGGGCTCGAGGTTCCCGAGCACGTGCGCGAGCGCATCTACCGGCAAGAGCGGCTGGGCGACATCGACCCCGAGCGGGCGATGGACGCGGTCGAGCGGCTGCTCGCCTCCCCGGTCGCGCAGCTGGTCTACCTCAACACCAGCGAGCCGGAGCGGTTCGAGGCCTACTCGGACCGGGAGACGGTCCGCGTACTGGGCACCGCCGCGCGCCGGAGCGAACCGCTCGCCGCGCTGCTGCCCGCGCGCGGCGAAGAGCTGCGGGCGGTGGAGGCGGGGGCCAAGTCCAGGCTGCGGACGTTGGACGAGCTCCTGGCCAGGCTGCTGTGGTGCGAGCTGCACGGCCGCGGCTGGCTCGGTGACGGCGTCTTCGACGCGGGTTCCCTGCTGCGTGCCCACGGGATCACCGGCAAGTACGACCGCTGGCTGGCGGAGGTCCTGAAACTCTTCGCGCGGCGGGGCTGGCTCGTGGAGACGGACTCCGGTTACCGCGCCGCCGGGGCCCACCCCGTCGACGCCGACGCGACCGCGGCCGAGTGGGAGCGCCACGGGCACGAGTGGGCCGAGGACCCCGAACTGCGGGCGTCGGTCGGCCTGGTGAACAGGACCCTGCCCGCGCTCGCGGACATCCTCACCGGCGGGACCCGCGCCGTGGACGTGGTCTTCCCCGGCTCCTCACTCGACCTGGTGGAAGGCGTCTACAAGCGGAACGCGGTCGCCGACTACTTCAACGAGGTCGTCGGAGACTGCGTCGTCGCGCAGGTCGAGCGCGTGCTGGCGGGGGACCCGCAGGCCCGGCTGCGCATCCTGGAGGTCGGTGCCGGAACGGGCGGTACCACCGCCACCGTCCTGCGCGCGCTCCGCCCCTACCAGCGCCACATCCGCGAGTACTGCTACACCGACCTTTCCAAGGCCTTCTTGGTCCACGGCCGCCGGGAGTTCGGTGAAGGCAACCCCTTCCTGCGCTGTGAGCTCTTCGACGCCGGCCGACCGGTGGGCGAGCAGGGGTTCGAGGAGGGCGCGTACGACATCGTCGTCGCGACCAACGTCCTCCACGCCACCAAGGACGTGCGCGTCTCACTGCGCAACAGCAAGGCGCTGCTGAGGCCGGGAGGCGCCGCGGTCGTGAACGAGATCGACGGCTACACGGTGTTCGGCATGCTGACGTTCGCTTTGCTGGACGGCTGGTGGCTCTACGACGACGCCGGGCTGAGGGACGTCGGGGGGCCCGCGCTCCGGCCCCGGATGTGGCGGTCCGTGCTTGAGTGGGAGGGCTTCGAGGGCGTCGAGTTCCCCGCGTGGGACGCGCACCCGCTCGGCCAGCAGGTCGTGGTCGGCTTCAGCGACGGCGTGATCCGCCAGTCCCGTGGCGGGCTTCCGGCCACCGCGGCCGAGCCGGTACCTTCGATCGAGCCGGTGCCCCCGGCCGAGGCGGCCTCCCGGCCCGCGGCACCGGTCGGGCGTGCACACGCCGGGGTGGAGGCGGCGACCCTCAGGGACGCCGTGCGCACCTATCTGAAAGAGCTGGTCGGGCGGACGCTGCTGATCCCGGTCGAGAGCATCGACCCCCGCGAACCGCTGTCGGTGTACGGAATCGACTCCATCCTCATCCTGCGGCTGCTGAAAGCCGTCCAGAAGGATCTGGGGGAGACGAGCAGCACGCTCTTCTTCGAACACCGCACGGTCGAGGCGCTCACCGAGTACTTCGTCACCGCGCGCGCCGAGGCCGTGGCGGGCGCCCTCGGCCTCGCCCCCGCCGCTCCGGACGAACCGTCGACGGAACCGACGGACACCTCCACCGCACGGCCCGCTCAAGGCCTCGGCGCCATCCGGGCCGCGGCGCGGCCCGATCCGACCGGTGCCGTGGCGATCATCGGCATGAGCGCGCGGTTCCCCCAGGCCGAGACGCTCGACGAGTTCTGGGAGAACCTGCGCGCCGGCCGGAGCGCCGTGACGGAGATCCCCGCCGACCGGTGGGCGCTCGAGGGCTTCTACGAGCCCGACAAGGAGAGGGCCGCGGCCGAGGGCAAGAGCTACAGCAAGTGGGGCGGATTCCTGGACGGGTTCGCCGACTTCGACCCGCTGTTCTTCGAGATGACGCCGAACGAGGCCACCGAGATCGATCCCCAGGAACGGCTGTTCCTCCAGGAGTCGTGGCGGGCGTTCGAGGACGCGGGCTACACACGGGCCCGCATCGAGCGGGAGCACGACTCCCAGGTCGGTGTCTTCGTGGGAATCTCCCGTGCCGGGCACAACCTCTACGGGCCCGACCGGTGGCGTCGCGGGGACACGGCCCACCCGTACAGTTCGTTCGGGTCGGCGGCTAACCGGGTGTCGTTCAAGCTGAACCTGAACGGTCCGAGCATGCCAGTGGACACGATGTGCTCCTCCTCCCTGACGGCCCTGCACGAGGCGTGCGAACACCTGCTGCGCGGCGACTGCGAGCTGGCCCTGACCGGCGGTGTGAACCTCTACCTGCACCCGTCCAGCTACATCAGCCTGTGCAACCTGCAGATGCTCGCGGACCAGGGCGAGTGCCGCAGTTTCGGCGCGGGGGGCAACGGTTTCGTTCCCGGGGAGGGGGTCGGCGCGCTCGTCCTCAAGCGGCTGACGGACGCGGAGAGGGACGGAGACCACATCCACGCCGTCATCCGGGGCACGAGTATCAACCACGGCGGCGCCACCAACGGCTACACGGTGCCGAACCCGGTGGCGCAGGGAAAGGTCGTGCGCCAGGCGATCGACCGGGCGGGCATCGACGCGCGCACCATCAGTTACGTCGAGGCGCACGGAACCGGTACCGCGCTGGGGGACCCGATCGAGGTCAACGGCCTGACACGGGCGTTCTCGCGGGACTCGCCGGACGCGCGCAGTTGCGCCCTCGGATCGGTCAAGAGCAACATCGGACACCTGGAGGCGGCCGCCGGCATCGCGGGCGTGTTCAAGACCCTGTTGCAGATGCGGCACGGCGAACTCGTCCCGAGCCTGCACGCCGAAGAGCTGAACCCGCACATCGACTTCGACTCGACGCCGTTCGTGGTCCAACGCGAGGCGGAGGAATGGAAGCGCCCGGTCGTCACGGTGGACGGCGCCGCCCACGAGGTGCCGCGCCGCGCCGGGGTCTCGTCCTTCGGCGCGGGGGGCGCCAACGCCCACGTCGTGCTGGAGGAGTACACCGGCGCGGAGCCCGCCCCCGGGACCGACCGGGACGGGGAGCCCGCCGTCATCGTCCTGTCCGCCAAGGACGAGACACGGCTGCGGGAGCGCGCGAGTGCCCTGGCCCGTTGGCTGCCGGAGGCGGAGCGGTCACGCGTGGCGCTCGCAGACGTCGCTCACACCCTGCAGACCGGACGCGAGGCCATGGCGGAGCGGCTGGGAACGGTCGTTCACTCCTACACGGAGCTGGCGGAGCGCCTGCGGGCCTTCCTCGAGCAGCCCGGAGGGGCCGAGGGGGTGCACCGCGGCCGGGCGCGGCGCACCGACCCCGCGCTGTCCGCGCTCATCGCCGACGAGGACATGAGCGCGATCGTCGCGACGTGGCTCGCCCAGGGCAGGTACGCCAAGGCCCTCGAACTGTGGGTGAACGGTTTCGCGCTGGACTGGAGCGGCCTCCACCCGGAGGGAGCGGCGCGCGTCGTCCCGCTGCCCACGTACACCTTCGCCCGCGAACGCTACTGGATCGGGGACAAGCCGCTCGACGGCCGAACCCCTCCGGCCGACCAGGAGGAGGCCGCCATGGGCGGCTTCCCGGACTCGGTGATCGAGGACGTCCTCGACGACTTCCTCAGCGGTTCTCTCGACACGGCGGCCGCCGCCGAGCACATTCGCCTGTCGCTGGAAGACGGCACCGGTCGACACACGGACAACGGGGGGCGCTGACCATGGACAGGCGACTGGAACGACTTCTGTCGGACCTGAAGGCCGACCGGGTCTCCAAGGAGGACGTCAAACGGTTCCTGGCGAGCCGGGGACAGGCGGTTCCCACCGGTCACATGCCGGTTCAGGCGCTGCGGCCCGAACCGGAGCTGCTGCGGTGCGAGCCCGTCTGGCGGGCGTCCGAAGGCGCGGTGACCGGTCGTGAGCCCGGCCACGTGGTGCTCCTCGTCGGGGAGTCCGCGTTCGAGCGGCCGCTGCGCGAGCTGGACGCGGCCGTCGACGTGCGGCTCCTGGAGAGCGGGGCCGCCGGGCTCGCGGAGCGTTACGCCGACTTCGCCGCCCAAGTGCTCGCCGCGCTGCGCGCGCTGCTCGGCCAGCCGTCATCGTCCCGCACGCTGGTCCAGCTCGTCTGCTCCCGGTCCGGGGAGGCGTTCCTCCTGTCCGGCCTGTTCGGCATGGTCAGGAGCGCGGCCCTGGAGAACCCCCGGATCGTCCCCCAGATGGTCCTCGTCGACGCGGCTGAACCGCCGGACGGCGCGGCCGAGCGGATCCTGGCGTGCCGGGACCGAACCGGCGACCGCGTCGTGAGACTCCGCGACGGCGGGGTGCGCGAGGTGCTGACCTGGCGGGAGCTGCGGGCCCCGGAGCACACCGCCCTTCCCTGGAGGGAGGGGGGTACGTACGTCATCACCGGTGGCCTCGGCGGCTTGGGGCTGATCTTCGCCCGGGACCTGCTGACGTCGGTACGGAGCGCGTCCGTCGTGGTGACCGGCCGTTCCCCGCTGGACGGTGACCGTTCGCGGTTGCTGGAGGGGCTGCGCCGCACGCACGCGCGTGTCGAGTACGAGCGGCTCGACGTGAGCGACACCGCCGGTGTCGAGGCGCTCTTGAGCGGGGTGCGGCACGAGCACGGCGGCGTGCACGGCATCATCCACGGCGCCGGGGTACTGCGGGACGGCTTCGTGCTCGGGAAGGGCGCCGAGGAGATGCTTGAGGTCCTCGCGCCGAAGGTGGCGGGCACCGTCAACCTCGACGCCGCCACCAAGGACGACTCGCTGGACTTCTTCGCCCTGTTCTCCTCCGCGGCGGCGGTCACCGGCAACGCCGGCCAGTCCGACTACGCGGCGGCCAACGCGTTCATGGACGCCTTCGCCCACCACCGCGGCGCCCTGGCCGCGGAAGGGCTGCGCTCGGGGCTCAGCCTCTCCCTCAACTGGCCCCTGTGGGCCGAGGGCGGAATGCCCGTCGACGCCGAGACGGAGCGGGAGCTGTGGGACCGGGTCGGCATGCGCGCCCTGCGCACCGAGTCGGGCGTCCGCGCGTTCCACGCATGCCTCGCCTCGGCCCACCAGCAGGTGATGGTGGTCGAAGGCGACGGGACGCGTATCCGCGGGACGCTCCTGGGCCAGCAGCCGGTCGCCCCCGCCCCGGCGCCCGCCTCCGCACCCGTCGCGGAGGCGCGGGCGGGCGTGGAGGAGGAGGCGCTGCACGACGCGGTCGTCAGCGGTCTCACACGGATGTTCGGCCGGGTCACCGGCCTTCCGGGAGAGCGGATCGACGCCCAGACCCCGTTCGAGCAGTACGGCATCGACTCCATCGTCGTCACCCGGATCAACAGGAGGCTCGCCGAGACCTTCGCCGACCTGCCCAAGACGCTGCTGTACGAGACCGCTTCCCTGGACGCCCTCGCGCGTCGTCTCCTGCGGGAGCGCCGGGAGGCCTGCCTGGTCTGGACGGGGACAGCGGTCCGGCAGGCCGCTTCCGCGCCGAGGCCGCAGCGGGCCCCGGAACAAGCTCCCCGGCGTCCCGGCTCGGAGCCGGCGCCCGCCGCCTCGGCCGTCGCGCGGCCCGCCGCGCCCTCCGCGGACGCCATCGCGGTCGTCGGTATGAGCGGGCGGTTCCCGCAGGCTCGCGACCTGAGGGAGTTCTGGGAGAACCTGGCCGTCGGGCGCGACAGCGTCACGGAGCTCCCCGAGGACCGCTGGCCCCTGGACGGCTTCTACCATCCCGACCGCGACGAGGCGGTGGCGGCGGGCCTGAGCTACGGCAAGTGGGGCGGATTCCTGGACGGGTTCGCCGACTTCGACCCTCTCTTCTTCAACATCTCGCCGCAGGAGGCGATGAACACGGACCCGCAGGAGCGCCTGTTCCTGCAGGAGTCCTGGAACGCGCTGGAGGACGCCGGGTACACCCGTCGGCGTCTGGCCGAAGCGCACGGAGGGCGCGTGGGCGTCTTCGCCGGCGTCTCCAAGACCGGCTTCGACCTGTACGGGCCGGAACTCTGGCGGCGCGACGAGAGGCTGCACCCCCTGACCTCGTTCGCGTCGGTCGCCAACCGGGTCTCCTACCTCCTCGACCTCAAGGGCCCGAGCCTGCCGATCGACACCCTCTGCTCGTCGTCGCTGAGCGCCGTCCACGAGGCCGTGGAACATCTGCGCCGGGGCGAGTGCGACCTGGCCGTCGCGGGCGGGGTCAACCTCTACCTGCACCCATCGAACTTCACCCTGATGTCCGGCAAGCGGATGCTGTCCGACGACGGCGCGTGTCGCAGTTTCGGAGCGGGCGCCAACGGTTTCGTGCCGGGTGAGGGCGCGGCCGTCGTCCTGCTCAAGCGGCTGGTCGACGCGGAGCGGGATGGCGACGTGATCCACGCCGTGGTGCGCGGAAGCAGCATCAACCACGGCGGACGGACCAACGGGTACACCGTCCCCAACCCGGTCGCGCAGGCCGGGGTCGTGCGCGAGGCGCTGGACCGCGCGGGCGTTCGCGCCGACGAGGTCAGCTTCGTGGAGGCGCACGGCACGGGGACGGAGCTGGGCGACCCGATCGAGATCGACGGACTCTCCCAGGCGTTCGCGCCGGACACCGACGCCCGGCAGTACTGCGCGATCGGCTCCGCCAAGAGCAACATCGGCCACCTGGAGGCGGCCGCGGGCATCGCCGGTCTGCTCAAGGTGATCCTCCAGATGCAGAACGGGCAACTCGTCCCCAGCCTGCACGCGCGGGAAACCAACCCCAACATCGACTTCGCGCGGACCCCGTTCCGCCTCCAGCGGGAGACGGCCGAATGGGCGCGTCCCACGGTCCGCGGGGCACACGGGGAGACGGTGGTACGCAACCGGATCGCCGGTGTCTCGTCGTTCGGAGCCGGTGGATCCAACGCGCACGTCGTTCTGGAGGAGTACCGCGGCCGCGCCGCGCGCCTCTCGGAGGCCCCGGACACCCCGTGGCTGATCGTGCTCTCCGCCAAGGACACCGCTCGGCTGCGCGAACGGGCCCGGGACCTGATCGGCTGGCTGAGCCGCCAGGACCCCGCCGACCTCGACCTCGGCGCTGTCGCCCACACCCTCCAGCTCGGACGCGAGGAGATGGAGGCGCGGCTCGCACTGCGGGTCGGTTCACCGGACGAGCTCACAGGAAAACTCGCCGCGTTCGCCGCCGGGGACGGGGACGTCGAGGGCCTCCACCTCGGTGCTGTCAAGGAGCACCGCGAGACGCTGGCCGCCTTCGGTTCCGACAGCGACATGGCGGCGACCGTCAACATGTGGATCGACAAGGGCAAGTTCGACAAGCTGCTCGGTCTGTGGGTCAAGGGGTTGGCCGTGGACTGGGGCAGGCTCTACGGCGACCGGCGGCCCCGGATGCTCGCGCTGCCCGGTTACCCGTTCGCCCGCGAGCGCTACTGGGTGGGCGACCTCGTCCGGGAGCCCGCCGGCGCGGCGCCCGGCGTCCACCGGCTCCACCCCCTGGTCCACGCCAACACCTCCACCCTCGACGTCCAGCGGTTCGGTTCGGTCTTCTCGGGAGAGGAACCCTTCCTCGCGGACCACGTCGTCCAGGGCCGCAGAATCCTTCCTGGAGCCGCCTACCTGGAGATGGCGAGGGCGGCGCTGGAAGCCTCGCTCGACCAGAACCCGCGTGGGACGGTCCTGCGCGATGTGGTGTGGGCCCGTCCCCTCGTGGTGGGCGAACACCCCGCCCACCTGATGACCACCCTGCACGCGCTGGAGGGGGACGGGGGCGCCGACGGCGTCGCCGGGCGGGCCGACGCGGGCGGGCGGGTCGCCTTCGAGATCTCCAGCGTGCCGGGCGGCGGGCCCGGTTCGGAACCGGTCGTGCACAGCCAGGGCGTGGCCCTGGCCCTGCACGACGGCGAGGTACCGGCCGAACCGGTGGACCTGGCCGCGTTGCGGGCCGCCTGCGGTGCCGCGCGGCTGGACGCGGAGCACTGCTACCGCGTCTACCGGGACCTCGGTCTGGACTACGGCGCGGCCCATCGCGGCTTGGAGAGCATCGAGATCGGTGACGGCCAGGCGCTGGCGCGACTGGGGCTGCCGTCCGGGCCCCGGGCCGCGGGCGAGGGCTATGTCCTGCACCCGAGTCTGCTGGACGCCGCCCTGCAGTCCTCCATCGGCCTGTTCGCCCGCGACGGTGCCGCCGCGGACTCCGCGAACGCCGTGCTCCGGCTCCCGTTCGCGCTCGACGAACTGCGGATCCTGGGACCGTGCACCCGGCGGATGTGGGCCTGGGTCCGGTTCAGCCACGACGATCAGCCCGACAGCGGAGTCCGCAAGCTGGACATCGACCTGCTCGACGACGCCGGTGTCCCGCGCTGCCGACTCCGGGGGCTCACCTCCCGCGCCTACGAGGCGGACCCGCCCACGACGCGTCCGGCCGGGGACCTCCCGCACCGTGCAGCGCAGCCGTCGGCCACCGCGGGCACGACGGACGGAGGTGCGCCACCGCGGGGCACGCTGGAGGAGAGGGCTCGTCGGTACCTCGTGTCACTGCTGGCCTCCGAGCTGCGGCTGCCCGCCGACCGGATCGACGCGGGCGTCGCCTTGGAGCATTACGGCATCGACTCCATCATGGCGATGAACCTGACCAACAGGCTGGAGCAGGTCTTCGGACCGCTGCCCAAGACCCTCTTCTTCGAGTACCAGGACATCAGCTCCCTGGCGGAGTACTTCCTAGACCTCCACAACGAACGCCTGTCGGCCCTGCTCGCCGAGGCCGCCCCGGAAGCGCCCGGGGGCGCTGAGGGCGGGACCGGCCGGGACGGCGGTGCCGTGTCAGCGCGCGTCCGGCGCCGCCCGGCCGCACGGTCCGCGCAGCGTCGCCCGGAGACCGCGGACGAGGACACGGACGTCGCCATCATCGGTCTGGCGGGTCGCTACCCCCAGGCGCGCGACGTCGGGGAGTTCTGGCGCAACCTTGCCGAGGGCCGTGACTGCGTCACCGAGATCCCCGCCGACCGCTGGGACCACAGCCGCTACTTCGATCCGGACAGGAGCGCGTCGGGCAGGACGTACACCAAGTGGGGCGGCTTCCTGGACAAGGCGGACCACTTCGATCCGCTCTTCTTCAACATCGCCCCGCGTGAGGCGGCGTTCATGGACCCCCAGGAGCGGTTGTTCCTGGAGTGCGTGCACGCGACGATGGAGGACGCGGGCTACACGCGTGAGGCGCTGAGCCGCCACGCGGAGCGCGGTCTGCCGGGCGGCGTCGGCGTCTTCGTCGGAGTGATGTACGAGGAGTACCAGCTCTACGGCGCGCAGGAGCAGGAGCGGGGACGCAACGTCACGCTGTCCGGCAGCGCATCGACGATCGCCAACCGGGTCTCGTACGTTTTCGACCTGCACGGTCCGAGCCTGGCCGTCGACACCATGTGCTCGTCGTCCTTGACCGCCCTCCACCTGGCCTGCCAGAGCCTGCGGCTCGGCGACTGCGAGGTGGCCGTCGCCGGCGGGGTGAACCTCTCCCTGCACCCCAACAAGTACCTGATGCTCGCCAGCGGCAAGTACGCGTCGAGCAGGGGCCGGTGCGAGAGCTTCGGTGAGGGCGGCGACGGCTACGTACCCGCCGAGGGCGTCGGCGCGGTCCTGCTCAAGCCGCTCTCCAGGGCGGTCGAGGACCGCGACTTCATCCACGGCGTCATCAAGTCCACCGCCGTGAACCACGGCGGAAAGACCAACGGGTACTCCGTTCCCAACCCCCGCGCCCAGCACAACGTCATCGGCCACGCTCTGCGCGCCGCCGGAGTCGACGCGCGTTCGGTGAGTTACGTGGAGGCGCATGGTACCGGTACCTCGCTGGGTGATCCTGTGGAGATCGCGGGGTTGACGAAGGCGTTCTCGCGGTACACGGGGGATCGGCAGTTCTGTGCGATCGGGTCGGTCAAGAGCAATATCGGGCACGCGGAGAGCGCGGCGGGTATTTCGGCGTTGACCAAGGTGCTGTTGCAGATGAAGCACGGGCAGCTGGTGCCTTCGCTGCATGCGGAGGTGTTGAATCCGCACATCGATTTCGGTTCGACGCCGTTCAGGGTGCAGCGGGAGTTGGCGGAGTGGCGTCGGCCGACGGGTGCCGACGGTGTCCGGGTGCCGCGGATCGCGGGTATCTCCTCCTTCGGCGCGGGGGGTTCCAACGCCCACGCCATCGTGTCGGAGTACGTCCCGCCCAACGGTCGTGAGTCCGGAACCGACGCCGAAGGACCCGCCGTAGTCGTCCTCTCCGCCCGGACGGAGGACGGCCTCCGGGCGCAGGCCGGACAGCTGCTGAGTTGGACGAGCGGGCAGGAAGGGGCCGCGACCGCGCTCGCCGACATCGCCTACACCCTCCAGGTGGGTCGGGAGGCGTACGAGGAGCGCCTCGGCCTCGTCGCGGCGACCACCGGTGAACTCACGGCCAAGCTGGAAGCGTTCCTGGAAGGCGGGGCGGAGGCCGCGGGGCTGTACCGGGGACGCGTCGAGCGCCGCCAGGGTGCTCTGGCCGTCTTCACCGCCGACGAGGGCCGGGCGCGGGCGCTCGACGCCGACATCGCACGGCGCTCCTACGACGCGCTGCTCGCACTCTGGGTCGTCGGGCTGACGGTGGACTGGACGAAGCTCCACGGCGACACCGCGCCGCGCCGCGTACCGATGCCCACCTACCCCTTCCAGGGGGAACGCTACTGGCTGCCCGAGCCCGCGGACGTCGGGTCCCACCCGCCCGCGCCGTCCGGGCGGATCCATCCGCTGCTGCACGTCAACACATCCACCCTGAACGAGCAGCACTTCACGTCGGTCTACACGGGAGAGGAGTTCTTCCTGCGCGACCACCGGGTCCAGGGCGAGCGGGTGCTCTCCGGCGCGGCCTGCCTGGAGTTGGCGCGAGCCGCCGTGGAGGCCTCGCTCGACGAACCGTACGCCGCCCTGACCATCGGCAACGTCGTCTGGACGAGGCCGGTCACCGCGGGGGAGGGCGGACTCACCGTCCAGGTGCGCCTGCGGGCCAGGAGCGCGAACGAGATCGGCTTCGAGATCCTCACCCCGGGCGACGCGGACCGCGCGACCGGTGAGGCGGTCCACGGTGAGGGCGTGGTGGTCGTGACGCGCTCGTCCGCGGACGCGGACGACGACGTCCGCGTCGACCTGTCGGCCCTGCGCACCGAGTGCTCGGCCCCGGGACCCGACGCCGATGAACTGTACGCGGCCTTCGAGGCGCGCGGACTCCGCTACGGCCCCGGTCACCGCGGCGTACGGCGTCTGTGGACGGGCGCGGACCAGGTCCTCGCCCGGATCGCGCTGCCGTCCGGGATCCGGGACACCCTGGATGAGTACGGTCTGCACCCGACACTGCTGGACGCGGCACTGCACGCCTGCGCGGGACTGCGGACCCCGCTGGGCGGCGAAGGCCTGCTCCTGCCCTTCGCCGTCGACGAGGTCCAGATCCTGGGACCCTGCCCGCCCGAGATGTGGGCCTGGGCGAGGAACACGGCCGGGCGCGAGGGCGAGAGGGTGCGACGCCTCGACATCGACCTGTGCGACGACGAGGGTCGGGTGCGCGTCCGGCTCGGAGGCGTCGCCCTTCGCGCCCACACGACTCCGACGCCCGACGGGGAACTGCTCGCCGCGCCCGCCTGGATCGCCGAGGATCTTCGCGAGGCGGCCGACCCCGCGCCCGAGGGCCTGGTCCTGGTCGCCGAGCTGCCGGACGTCGCCGCCGCGCTGGAGGCGCACGACACGGCGCGGGTGGTCCGCCTGGACTCGGACGCCGCGGACGTCGGCGCCCGCTACACCGACCACTCACTGCGCGTCCTCGGTGAGGTGAAAAAGCTGCTCGGCGAGCGCGAGCGGCACCCCGTGCGAGTCCAGCTGGTCGCCTCGTCGGCCGATCCGCGCCCCTGTGAAGGGCTGATGGCCCTCCTGAGGTCGGCGCAGCTGGAGAACCCGAGGCTGCTCGGGCAGTTGGTCCTGCTGGACCCCCGGGACGGCGTCGGACGCGCCGCGGCCCGGGTGAGGGCGGAACGCGCCGGGCTCGCGGACACCGCCGTCCGCTACCTCGGAGGCTCGCGTGAGGTCCTGCGGTGGCGTGAGGAGGACGGCGGCGCCCGCCCGGCGCAGGTGCCCTGGAAAGACGGCGGCGTCTACCTGATCACCGGGGGCGCCGGTGCCTTGGGCGGCGTGTTCGCCCAGGACATCGCGGTACGGGTGCGTGCTCCGCGGATCGTGGTCACCGGCCGCTCGCCCCTCGACGCGCACAAGGAGGCGCTGCTGGAGCGGTTGCGGAGGCTCGGCGCGGAGGCGGTCTACGAGCAGGCCGACGTCGCGGTCCGGGACGAGGCCGTCGAGCTCGTGCGAGGGGTCCGCCGGAGGTTCGGCCGCATCGACGGCGTACTGCACAGCGCCGGCCTCATCAGGGACGCGTTCGTCCTGAGCAAGGACGCCGGCGAGTTCGCCCGGGTGCTGGCGCCGAAGGTCGCCGGACTGGTGCACCTGGACGAGGCCACGCACGACGCGGACCTCGACTTCCTGGTCGCCTTCTCCTCTGTCGCCGGAGCCCTGGGGAATGTCGGCCAGTCCGACTACGCGACCGCCAACGCTTTCATGGACGCCTACGCGGCGCACCGCAACGCGCTGGTGGCGCGGGGCGAGCGGCGGGGCCGGACGCTCTCGATCGGCTGGCCGCTCTGGGCCGAAGGCGGCATGCGGGTCGACGCGGCCACGGAACGCTCGCTGCGGGAGAGCTTCGGCCTCGTGCCCCTGTCCAGCGAGACGGGAGTGCGCGCCCTGTACCGGGCCCTGGCGTCCGGCCGCGACCAGGTGCTGGTGCTGGCCGGTGACCGCCCCAAGCTCCGCCGGACCCTCCTGGGGGGGTTCCTCGTCGACGGCCCGGCGGAGCAGTCCCCGCCGGAGGCGGAGGCGGTGCCCATGGCTGGTAAGGACCGTGCGCCGGAGCCCGACGGGGCGGCCCTGGACGAGAGCACCGCACAGCGCGCGGTGTCGTACTTCAAGCGGCTCCTTTCGTCGGCCATCGACCTGCCCGTCGCCAGGATCGACGCCGAGGCGTCGCTGGAGGACTACGGTATCGACTCCGTGATGACCATGGAGATGATCCGCGTCCTGGAAGGGGTCTTCGGCTCGCTCCCGAAAACACTGTTCTTCGAGCACCGGACCATCGCGGCGCTGACACGCCACTTCCTGGAGGCCTACCCCGACCAGATCCGGGAGCTGCTGCCCGCGGCGGGCGTCCGTTCGCGGGAAGCGGCCGAGGGGAGACCGGTCCGCCCGGACCGGCGGGCGCCGGAGGCCGAGCGCGGCCGGCGCACGCTCCCCGCCGCGCCGGTGAGGGCCACAGCGGTCCGCGGCGGGGAAGAGGAGACCGGGGACGTCGCGGTCATCGGCCTGGCGGGCCGCTACCCGCAGGCCCGCGACGTGCGGGAGTTCTGGCGAAACCTCGCCTCCGGGAAGGACTGCGTCACGGAGGTCCCGGCGGACCGGTGGGACCGCGACCGCTTTTTCGACCCCGACCGGGGGGTCTCCGGGAAGTCGTACAGCAAGTGGGGCGGGTTCCTCGACGGCGCCTACGACTTCGACCCGCGGTTCTTCGGCATCTCCCCTCGCGAGGCGGAGATCATGGACCCACAGGAGCGTCTGTTCCTCCAGTGCGTCCACGACGCGGTGGAGGACGCGGGGTACTCCCGGGACACCGGCAAGGACCGGAAGGGCGTCGTGCTCGACGGGCGGGTGGGCGTGTTCGTCGGCGTGATGTACGAGGAGTACCAGCTCTTCGGCGCCCAGAGCCAGCTCGGTGAAGCGCCGTTGGCCGTGGCGGGGAACCCCGCCTCCATCGCGAACCGGGTCTCCTACTACTTCAACCTCCGCGGTCCGAGTATGAGCGTCGACACGATGTGCTCGTCCTCGCTGACGGCCATCCACCTGGCCTGCCGGAGTCTGAGATGGGGCGACTGCGAGACGGCCGTCGCCGGGGGCGTCAACCTCTCACTGCACCCGAACAAGTACCTGCTCCTGAGCCAGGGCCGGTTCGCCTCGAGCAACGGCCGCTGCGAGAGTTTCGGCGCGGGGGGCGACGGCTACGTCCCGAGCGAGGGCGTGGGCGCCGTTCTGCTCAAACCGCTGTCGAAGGCGGTCGCGGACGGCGACCGGATCTACGGCGTCGTCAAGGGCACGGCGGTCAACCACGGCGGCAGGACCAACGGCTACTCGGTGCCCGACCCGTCGGCCCAGGCCGACACCGTCAGCCTCGCCTTGGAGCGGGCGGGCGTGGACGCGCGGGCCGTGAGCTACGTCGAGGCGCACGGCACGGGTACCGCCCTGGGCGACCCGATCGAGATCGCCGGGCTGTCGAAGGCGTTCGGCGCGGACACGGACGACCGGGGGTTCTGCGCTATCGGCTCCGTGAAGAGCAACATCGGCCACGCCGAGAGCGCGGCCGGTATCGCCGGTGTCACCAAGGTCCTGCTCCAGCTCCAACACGGCCGACTGGCCCCGTCCTTGCACGCCTCGGCCCTCAACCCGCACATCGACTTCGAACGGACCCCGTTCGTGGTGCAGCGGGAGCTGACCGAGTGGCCGCGCCAGCGGGACGGGGGAACCGGCCGCACGGTGCCACGCGTGGCGGGAGTGTCGTCGTTCGGCGCCGGGGGAGCCAACGCCCACGTCGTCATCGCGGAGTACACACCGCAGGACCCGGAGCAGACCTCGCCCGACGGCACGGCTCCACCCACCGTGGTCCCGCTGTCCGCGCGCAGGCCGGAACAGCTGCGGGCGCGGGCTGAGCAGCTGTGGGAATGGCTGGAGCGCCCCGAGAGCGCCGATCTCGCGCTCGCGGACGTCGGCTACACGCTGCAGGTCGGGCGCGAGCCCATGGAGGAGCGCCTGGGCCTGCTCGCCACCTCCCTGCCCGGCCTGAGGGAGGGGCTGCGCCGGTTCCTGGACGGCGTATCCGCCGTCGGCGAGGCCTTCCGGGGAACGGTCACCCGCGACGGCGCGGTACCCGCGCTGTTCGACGCCGACTCCGACCTCGACGCGATGATCGCTGCGTGGGCTGACAAGGGCAAGTACGAAAAGCTCCTCGAACTGTGGGTCAACGGTGTGCCCGTGGACTGGCGGCTCCTCCACGGCCCGCGCACACCCCGGCGGATCGCCCTGCCGACCTACCCCTTCGCGCGTGAGCGGTACTTCCCCTTCGACGGCGCGTCCGCCGTGAACCCGACCCCGCACGGAGGCCCGGTCCCGCTGCACCCGCTGGCCCAGGTCAACACCTCCGACTTCACCGAGCAGCGCTTCACCTCGGTCCTCACCGGCGAGGAGTTCTTCCTGCGGGACCACGTCGTGCACGGAGCGAGGGTCATGCCCGGCGCGGCCCTCTTGGAGGCGGTCGTCGCGGCCGCCTCCCTCAGCTGCCGCACCGCCGTCGGGCCCTCGGCGCCGCTGGCGCTGCGCGACGTCGTCCTCCTCCGGCCGCTGCGCGTGGCCGACGAGCCGTACGAACTGCACGTCGGCCTGCGCCCGGAAGACGACGGCGACATCCGGTTCCGCGTCAGCGGAGCTCTCAAGGGGACGGACGCGGAAGAGGCCGTGTCCTGCACCGAGGGTGTCCTCTACCTCGTGGAGGGCGTCGAGGAGACCGTGCTCGACCTGCCCGCTCTGCGCGCCGCCTGCGATCTGCCGGGTCTGACGGCCGAGCGGTGCTACGAGCTCTACCGCGAGTCCGGGATCGCCTACGGCCCCGCCCACCGCGCGGTCCGCCATGTCTGGGCCGGACGCCGACAGGCGCTGGCCCAACTGGCGCTGCCGGAGCCGCTTCGGGGCACCGAGGACGACTTCACGCTCCATCCCAGCATGCTCGACGCGGCTCTGCAGGCGTGCGTCGGCGTCCTCGGCCGACTCCGGGGCTCCGACGCGGCCGAGAGCGGGGCCGGACTCCCCGTGCCCTTCGCCGTCGACGACGTCCTCGTGCTCGACGCCTGTACGACCGAGATGTGGGCGTGGGTCCGGCCCAGCGCCGAGCAGGACCCGGCTACACCCAAGCTCGACATCGACCTCGCCGACGAGCGGGGCCGGATCCGGGTCCGGATCGGCGGGCTGTCGTTCCGAGGTTTGGACGGGGCGCCGCTCCGTGACCCCGTTCAGGTGAGGGGGCCGTCGCTGGCGCAGGACGAAGCGATACTCCTGCGCCCGCTGTGGCGAGAGCGGCCCGCCCCGCTCGGAGCGTCCGGCACGGACGACGCGCGGACCACCGTGCTGCTCGCCGGGCTTCCCGAGGTAGCGGACCTGCTCGAGGACACAGACCCCGGCGAGGTGGTCCCCCTGACCACGCGGGACGAGTCGGTGGACGGCCGGTACGCCGCCTACGGAACGCAGATCCTGGAACACCTGCGGTCCAGGGTGCGCGGCGCCGCGGGCCGGAGCCGCATCCAACTGGTGGTCCCCGGCGCCCCGGACGCGGTGCCGCTCACCGGTCTCGCGGCCATGCTCCAGACCGCCCACATCGAGAACCCGGACGTCACAGGGCAGGTGGTCGTCCTGGACCCCACGGATACTCCCGAGCTGGCCGCGGCCCGGATCCTGGAGAACCGGAACCGCTTCGAGGACGCCTTCGTGCGTTACGCGAACGGTCGCCGCGAGGTGCGGACATGGGCCGAGGACGACTCCGCCCCGCCTTCGGCGCTGCCGTGGAAGGAAGGCGGTGTCTACCTCGTCACCGGCGGAGCGGGCGCGCTCGGCCAGGTCTTCGCCAAGGAGATCGCCGCGCGGACCGGGAACGCGACCCTGGTCCTGACCGGCCGGTCGCCTCTGGACCCGCAGCGGCGCGGCGCGGTCGAGGCAGTGGAGGCCGCCGGAGCGGGAGCGGCCTACTACGAGCAGGCGGACGTCTCCAACCGGGCCGAGGCCGACGCGCTGATCGCGCGGACGGTCGAGCGCTGCGGCCGGATCGACGGCGTCATCCACAGCGCCGGCATCACCCGCGACTCCTTCATCCTCGGGAAACCGGTGCGGGACTTCCTCGACGTGCTCGCCCCCAAGGTGTCGGGCACGGTGAACCTGGACGCCGCGACCCGGCACCTCCCGTTGGACTTCTTCGTGACCTTCTCGTCCGCTTCCGGGGCGCACGGGAACACCGGTCAGGTCGACTACGCCGCGGCGAACGCCTTTCTGGACGCCTACGCGTGGTACCGCCAGGACCTGGTCGACCGCGGCGAGCGCTCCGGGCGCAGCCAGTCCGTCGGCTGGCCGCTGTGGGCCGAAGGCGGCATGCGCGTGGCCGAGGGCACGGAGGCCGTGCTGCGCGGGCGCCACGGCGTCGTGCCGTTGGAAACGGCCGCCGGGGTCCGGTCCCTCTACCGGATCCTCCACTCCGAGTACACCCAGGTGACGGTGTCCGCCTCAGTGAGGGGTCGCGCCCCGGTCGGGTCGGACAGCGGCTCACCCCTCTCTCGGCAGTCGCTCCTTGTTGCCCCCTCCGTCGGGACGGAATCGTGACGCACTACGACAACGACGCGCCAGAAGAGCAGGCGACCGCGTACCTCAAGCGCCATCTCTCCGAGGTGACCAAGCTGCCGGTCGACCTGATCGACGCCCACACGCCGTTCGAGGACTTCGGCATCGACTCGGTTATGGCCACGACCATGACGGCGCGGATGGAAGACGCCCTCGGGCCGCTGCCCAAGACCCTCTTCTTCGAGTTCCGCACGCTCCGGGAGCTGTCCGGGCACCTCGTCGCCACCCGCCGGTCCGAGCTGCTGGCGCTCTTCGGGGACGCCGGAGACACCGGGGCCGCGGGGGAGGGGACGAAGGGCCCGACCACCGGGCGTCCCGCCCCGAGGACCGGCGTCCGGGGCGCGGGTGCGCCGCGGCGCAAGTCCCTGGACTCGACCCGGTGGTCGGCGGCCGGCGCCGCGGCGCCATCCGCACGGCGCGTGAGCGCCGTGCCGCCCGCCCCTACCGAGGAGCGGGGACTGGACATCGCGATCATCGGACTGGCCGGGCGCTACCCGAAGGCCCGCACCCTCGACGAGTTCTGGGCCAACCTGGCCGCCGGGCGCGACTGCGTCACGGAGATCCCGGCGTCCCGCTGGGACCACGGCGCGTACTTCGACCCGGACCCGGACGCGCCCGGCAAGACGTACAGCAGGTGGGGCGGGTTCCTGGACGGCGTCGACGAGTTCGACCCGCTGTTCTTCAACATCTCGCCTACCGAAGCGGAGCTGATGGACCCCCAGGAACGTCTGTTCCTGCAGTGCGTCCACGACACCCTCGAGGACGCCGGTTACACCTCCGCCCGGCTGAACGAGCCGGAGGGCTCTGCCGCGAGGGCCCGCGTCGGCGTCTACGCCGGTGTCATGTACGAGGAGTACCAGCTGTACGGAGCCCAGGAACAGGTCCTCGGCAACCCGGTGGCCGTGTCCGGGAACGCCTCGGCCGTCGCCAACCGGGTCTCGTACTTCTTCGACTTCCACGGGCCGAGCATGGCGGTCGACACGATGTGCTCCTCGTCGCTCACGGCGATCCATCTTGCCTGCCAGAGCATCCGGTCCGGCGGGTGCGACGCGGCGATCGCCGGTGGTGTGAACGTGTCGGTCCACCCCAACAAGTACCTGATGCTGGGCCGGGGAAAGTTCGTCTCCGGCACAGGACGGTGCGAGAGCTTCGGCCGGGGCGCCGACGGGTACGTTCCGGCCGAAGGCGTGGGCGCCGTCCTGTTGAAGCCGCTGGAGCGGGCGGTGCGCGACGGGGACCGCGTCCACGGGGTCATCCGGGGCGCGGTCGTGAACCACGGCGGCCGCACGAACGGCTACTCCGTGCCCAGCCCCGTGGCCCAGGCCCGCTGCGTCACCGACGCGTGGCGGCAGGCCGGGATCGACCCGCGGACGATGGGCTACGTCGAGGCGCACGGCACCGGTACCCCCCTCGGTGACCCCATCGAGATCGCCGGGCTCACCAGGGCCTTCAGGGATCACACCGGGGACGACCGGTTCTGTGCGATCGGCTCGGTCAAGAGCAACATCGGGCACGCCGAGAGCGCCGCGGGCGTCTCCGGGCTGACCAAGGTGCTCCTCCAGATGCGGCACGGCAAGCTCGCCCCCTCACTGCACTCCGCGGAGACCAACCCGAACATCGACTTCGACACGACGCCGTTCACGGTCCAGCGGACCCTCGCCGACTGGCGGCGGCCGACCGCGGCCGTCGACGGGGCGGAGCGAGAGGCCCCCAGGCTCGCCGGCCTGTCGTCCTTCGGCGCGGGTGGTTCCAACGCGCACCTCGTCGTCGAGGAGTACCTGCCGGCGCCGGGGGAGGCGGCCGAGCCCGCCGTCGCGGGTCCCGCCCCCGTCGTCCTGTCCGCCCGCGATCCAGAGCGGCTCCGGGAGAGGGCCGAGCGACTGGTCGACTGGATCGGGGACGAGGAGCTCTCGGACCGGGATCTGGCCTCGCTCGCCCGCACCCTCCAGGTGGG
This sequence comes from Nocardiopsis akebiae, assembly GCF_018316795.1. Taxonomy (NCBI): domain Bacteria; kingdom Bacillati; phylum Actinomycetota; class Actinomycetes; order Streptosporangiales; family Nocardiopsidaceae; genus Nocardiopsis; species Nocardiopsis akebiae. The sequence continues at coordinate 3,833,538 of NZ_CP074132.1, read as the reverse complement.
GCGGGAGGCCATGCGTGAGCGGCTCGGCCTCGTCGTGGACACTATGCCGGACCTGGTCGCCCGCCTGCGGGACTTCCTGGCCGGACGGAGCGGGGCGGACGGGACGCTCCGGGGCCGCTCCGGCGGCGACACCGACGACTTGGCGCGGTTGGCCGCAGAGGAGGACCTGCCCGGAGCGCTTGCCCGGCGGGACCTCGCCAAGCTGGTGGAGTTGTGGGTCAAGGGAGTGACCGTCGACTGGGACGCGCTCCATGACGGGCGGCCACCGGCGCGCATCGCCCTGCCGTCGTACCCCTTCGCCCGTGACCGGTACTGGATCGACACCTCACGTACGACCGCCGCCCTCGCCCGCGACAACACGGACCGGCGCACGAGCCCCCTCCTGTTCACCGAGTCCTGGGAGCCGGAGGAACTGCCCGCTCGCCGGACCGGTACGCCTCGCACCCTCGTCTGCCTTCACACCGGAGCCGGTGACCGGGCCGAGATCGCCCGTGCCGCCCAGCGCCTCGACGCGGAGTCCACCCCGGTGTTCGTCGCGCGGGGACGGGGCTACGCCCGGACCTCCGAGCACACCTACGAGACCGACGACCAGGACCTGGACGCGTGCGTCCGCGTGTTCGAGGACATCAGGGCCCGACACGGCGCGGTCGACGGCGTCCTGAACCTGTGGACCTTGGAGGGGGGTTCGGACCCGGGCGCGTACACGGCCACCGTGCACGTCCTGCAGGCCATCGCCGCCTCGGGGCTGCCGGTCGGGCGGGTCCTGCAGGCCGGAGAGTTCCGCGACGGGACCGAACGGGCTTATCTGGAGTCCTGGCTCGGGTTCGAGCGTTCCCTCGGCCGCGTGCTGCCCGGAGTGGAGTTCGCCGCTGTCCTGGAGGACTCCCGGGACTCCGGCGACGGAACCGCCCCCGGCGCCTGGTTCACCCGCCTGTGGGAGGAGCTGTCCGCGGAGCGGTCGGTGAGTACGCTCCACCGAGGTGGCGTCCGCCACGTCAGCCGGGTCCGGTCGAGCACCCTCGCCCCGAGCGGGGATCTCCTCAGGCGGGGCGGTACGTACCTCATCACGGGCGGCACCGGCGGTCTGGGCCTGTTGTTCGCCGAGCACCTGGCCAGGACCCGGTCCGCGCGTATGGTGCTGACCGGCCGCTCGCCCCTCGACGCGGACAAGCGGCGTCACATGGCCCGGATCGAGGAGCTGGGCGGCGAGGTCCTGTACGGGCGGGCCGACGCCGCGGACCGACGGGCCATGCGCGAGGTGCTCGCCGCGGCCCGTGAGCGCTTCGGACCCCTCCACGGGGTCGTGCACGCGGCCGGGAGCGCGGAAAGCGGCTCCCTCCTCTCCAACGACGCGCGTTCGCTGCGGGACCGTATGTCCGCCAAGGTCGACGGCACACGCGTACTCGACGAGTTGCTCGCGGCGGAGCCCCTCGATTTCTTCTGCCTCTTCTCGTCGACCTCGGCGGTCCTCGGGGACTTCGGCAGCTGCGGCTACGCGGTCGCCAACCGCTTCCAGACGGCCTACGCCCGGCACCGCGACGAACAGGTGCGCCGGGGAACCCTCTCCGGCGCGACCGTCGCCGTCAACTGGCCCCTGTGGCGCCAGGGCGGAATGGGGTTCGACGACGCGCAGGGCGCGGAGCTGTACCTGTCCACCAGCGGACTGCGTCTCCTGGAGGAAGAAGAGGGCGTCGACCTCTTCGAACGGCTCCTGGGCCAGGGGAGGGCACAGCAGATCGTCATGGCCGGGGAAACCGAGCGGGTACGGCGCATGCTCGGCGTCGACCCGCCGGACGAGGAACCGCACCGGCACGAGAACCCGACCCCCGCCCACCCGGACGGCCCCTCGCCCGTCCCGGAGACGGGACACGCGGACCTCGACGCCCTGGTCCTTTCGGACCTCGAAACGGCTATCGGCGCGACGCTGCGGGTACCCCGCGAGCAGATCCACGCCGACGAGAGCCTCTCGCAGCTCGGCTTCGACTCGATCACGCTGACCAAACTGGCCACGGCACTGAGCCAGCGCTACACGGTCGAGGTGCTCCCCTCGGTCTTCTTCTCCCACCCCACCCCGCAGAAACTGGTGTCACACCTGGTCTCGGAACACGGTGAAGCCCTCAGGCGACGCTACGCGGCACCGTCCGCCGAGGCGGTCGGACCGCCGGGGGAGAGCACCTCCGAACCCCCCGCCGGGCAGCGGTCCGCGTCGGCCGCGCGGTCGGAGCCGGGCACCGCGACGGCACCGGAACCGATCGCCATCGTCGGTATGAGCGGTCGCTTCCCCGCGGCCGACTCCGTTGACGGGTTCTGGCGGATCCTCACGGAGGGGGAGGACGTACTCTCGCCCGTCCCCGAGGACCGCCGCGCCGACTGGAGCGAGCTGGCGGCCGAGGAACGGGAACGCGTCCGGTGCGGGTTCGTTCCGGGGATCGCGGAGTTCGATCCGGCCTTCTTCGAGATCTCGCCGCGTGAGGCGCAGAGCATGGACCCGCGCCAGCGGCTGCTGCTCCAGGAGGCCTGGCGCGCCCTGGAGGACGCGGGCTACGGCGAACGCAGGCTGCGTGCCGGGGAAGTCGGCATGTTCGTCGGCGCGGAACAGGGTGACTACGCGCACCTGAGCGGGGTACGGGGCGGCATCACCGCCCAGCACGAGGCGATCATGGCCTCCCGCCTCGCTTACCTCCTCGATCTCTCCGGCCCTGTGCTCGCCGTCAACACGGCCTGTTCCTCGGGGCTGGCGGCGGCCCACCAGGCGTGTACGAGCCTGCGCGGTGGCGAGTGCGACACCGCGGTCGTGGCCGGGGTCAACCTGAACAGCACCGCGCGCGTGTACGTCGAGACGGGCAAGGCCGGAATGCTCTCCGGGAGCGGTGTGTGCCACGCCTTCGACAAGCGCGCCGACGGCATGGTCCTGGGTGAGGCCATCGTCGCCATCGTCCTCAAACGCCTGTCCCGAGCCGAGGCCGACGGCGACCGCGTCCTGGCCGTCGTCCGCGGCAGCGGCATGAACTACGACGGCAGGACGAACGGCATCACCGCCCCGAACGGCGCCGCCCAGACCAGGCTCTACCGCAGCGTCTACAGGCGACACGGGATCGACCCCGAGCGCATCGGGCACGTCGTGGCCCACGGCACCGGTACCCGGCTCGGCGACCCCGTCGAGGTCAACGCCCTGAACGAGGCGTTCAAGGAGCGAACGACCAGCACCGGCTTCGCCGCGCTGACCTCGACGAAGACCAACGTCGGCCACACGCTGGCCGCCTCCGGACTCGTCAACCTGGTCGCCCTCGTCCAGTCGTTGAGGCACGGCGTCATCCCGGCGAGTCTGCACTGTGAGCAGGAAAGCGACTACATCGCCTGGGCGGACAGCCCCTTCTACGTCAACAAGGCGGCCAGGCCCTGGCGGACGGGTCCCACGGGAACCCGGCTCGGCGCGGTCAGCTCCTTCGGTATGAGCGGGACCAACGTCCACATGGTCGTGGAGAGCCACCCGGAGCGGCCCCGCCCGCTCCCCGCACGGGCCCCGGCCCGCCTGCTGCTCGTCTCCGCCAAAACCTCCGAGGCCCTGCGCGAGCGCGTTCGGGAACTGCGGCTGGCCCTCGCCCAGGGGGAGTGCGACGCTTCCCGTCTGGGTGACGCCGCCTACACCCTCATGGCGGGAAGGCACCACTTCGCCCATCGCCGCGCGTTCTTGGTCCTCGACGCCGAGGACGCCCTCGACGCCCTGGCCGCCGCCGAGCGCGGCGGGCCGAATGACGCGCTCCACCACGGAGAGGTGCCGCGCGACCGTACTGCCGCACCGCTGGACGCCCAGGCCCGCGCGGTCCTGGACGGGCTGGCGGAGCCCGGCGTCCCGGCGGAGCGGTACCGGGAGGCGCTTCGCGCTCTGGCCGACCTCTACTGCCGGGGCGCCGACCCGGAGTGGCCGGAGCTCTTCGCGGACGACCAACCGCGCTTCATCGCCCTGCCCGGCTACCCGTTCGCGCGTTCCCGGCACTGGGCGACCGACGAACGCCCCGCACGGCCGACCGCGGGGGAGCCGACACCGGCTCCGAAGGTCGAACCGGCAACGACCCGCGTCGGCGCCGACGCGCGGCCCGTCCCCGAGCGGGCCGAGGCTCTCGGGGCGGGAGCACAGGTCCTGCTGCGCAGCCCGGACACGATGGCGGTCGTGCCGTCCCCACCGGTCGACAAACCCCGGAACGTGGTCCTCGAAGACCTGGGCGGCCCCGGGGAGCGGAGCGTCGCCGCGCAGGCCCCGGCGGCGCCGGAGCACCCCGTTGCCGGGCCGGTGCGTTCCGTGGGCCGGCTGAGACGGGAACTGCGGTCCGGTCTCGCGGAGGTCCTGTACCTCCCGGAGAGCGGTATCGACATCGGCGGCAACTTCATGGAGCTGGGCCTGGACTCCATCGTCGGGGTCGAGTGGACCAAGGCTCTGAACAAGGAGTACGGCACCTCGCTCAGCGCGACGCGGCTCTACGACTACCCTTCCGTGCGGGAACTCGCCGACTTCCTGCACGGGGAACTCACGCGTTCGGCCGCGGAAAGCGCCGACCGTCCGGCCCCGGAGCCCGGGCGTGCACCCGAGCAGGTCCCCGCCCCCGCCCCCGCCTCCGACACCGCGGCTGACGGACCCGTGCGCTCCAGGTCCGCCTTCGTCGACGAGCTGCGCGCCAGTCTGGCCGAGGCGCTGTTCCTCGATCCGGCGGAGGTCGACGCCCGGCGCGACTTCGTCGAGCTGGGCATGGACTCCATCATCGGGGCCGAGTGGGTCAAGGACATCAACAGGGCCTACGGCACCTCGATCAGCGCGACGCGGCTCTACGACCATCCCACGGTGCTGGAACTGGTCGCTTTCCTGGAAACGCTGCTCCCGGCGGAGGAGGCCGCTCCGCCGGGAGCAGCGGCGGACACCACGCCCGAGCCGGCGGCCCTCCCCGCCCCGGCCGGGGGCGCGCCCCCGCGCCCCGGTGACCGCGCGGCGGTGATCGGCATGTCCGGTCGCTACCCGGAGGCGGAGAACCTGCGCCGGTACTGGGCCAACCTCCGCGACGGCCGCGACTCCGTACGGGAGGTGCCTCCCTCCCGCTGGGACGTGGCCGAGCACTACGACCCGCGGCCGGGACGCAAGGGCAAGACGTACTGCAAGTGGATGGGCTACCTGGAGGACGCGGACCGCTTCGACCCGCTCTTCTTCAACATCTCACCGGTCGAGGCGGAGGGCCTCGACCCCCAGCAGCGCCTCTTCCTCCAGGAGGCCTACCGGGCCTTCGAGGACGCCGGATACGACCCTTCTTCCCTGAGCAGGAAGAAGTGCGGTGTCTTCCTGGGCGTCAGCGGCAACGAGTACAGCTTCCTGGTGTTTCGCGACGGTGAGGAGACCAACGCCGCGACGAGTGGCAGCAACGCGATCGCGGCGGCGCGCATCGCCTACTTCCTCAACCTCAAGGGTCCGGCCATCGCCCTCGACACCGCCTGCTCCTCCTCCCTGGTGGCTCTGCACCTCGCTCAGCAGGCGCTGGCGAGCCACGAGATCGACCTGGCGCTGGTCGGCGGCGTTTCGCTGTACCTGCTGCCGGACACCTTCGTCGGGATGTCCGAGGCGGGCATGCTCTCGCCCCGGGGGCGCTGCCGGTCCTTCGACAACGGAGCCGACGGCTTCGTCCCCGGTGAGGGGGTCGGGGCCCTGGTACTCAAGCGCACGGAGGACGCCGAGGCCGACCACGACCACATCTACGGGGTGGTCGCGGCGTCGGGCACCAACCAGGACGGTAAGACCAACGGCATCACCGCGCCCAGCGCCAACAGTCAGATGGAGCTGGTCCGCTCGGTCTACGACCGCCACGGCATCGACGCGGCCTCCATCGGCTACGTCGAGATGCACGGCACGGGGACGAGGCTCGGCGACCCGATCGAGCTCGACGCCCTGGGCACCGTCTACCGGGAGCGCGGGGTGCCCACCGGGTCCTGCGCGATCGGATCGGTGAAGAGCAACATCGGGCACGCTTCGGAGGCCGCGGGGGTCGCCGGAGTGCACAAGGTTTTGCTGGGTATGCGCCACGGCCTGCTCGCCCCGACGCTCCACTTCCAGACGCCCAACGAACACTTCGACTTCGACCATTCCCCGTTCCGGGTCAACACGGGGCTTCGGCCCTGGGAGGCGCGGAGCGACCGCGAACCAAGGCGTGCCGCCGTGAGCTCGTTCGGATTCAGCGGAACGAACGCCCACGTGGTGCTGGAGGAGTACCGCCATGCGTGACAGTAGAGCGCAGATCCTGTCGTCCTCCGTCGTGGTCACCCTGTCGGCCATGGCGGAAGCGCAGCTGGACAGCGTGGCACGTAACCTGCTCGACTTCGTCGAGGAGGAGGAAGGGCTCGATCTCATCGACCTGGCCTTCTCCCTCCAGGTGGGGCGAGCCGCGCTGGACCACCGGCTGGCCTTCGTCGCCGACTCGCTGGACGCGGTGGCGGAAGGACTCAGGGCCCATCTGCGGGAGGGCACCACCACCGGACTCCACTACGGCCGAGTGCCGGAGCCGTTGACCTGGGAGGAGCAGGACGAGGACGACCGGGACCTCATCCGCTCGCTGATCGCTGCCGGAGACCACCATGGCCTGGCGCGGGCCTGGGTCGGCGGCCGCGTCGTGGACTGGCCCCTGCTGTACGCTCCGCGCAAGCCCTACCGCACCCCGCTGCCCACCTATCCGTTCGCCGAGGAGCGGTACTGGGTCCAGGCGCGCCCGGGCCCGCGTGCCGGTGCCGCCGCTCCCGCCGCTGACCGGCTCCACCCGCTGGTGCACCGCAACTCCTCCGAGTTCGGCCGGCAGCGCTACAGTTCGGTTTTCACCGGCGAGGAGTCCTTCCTGGCGGACCACCGGACCCGGGGGACGAGGACGCTGCCGGGCGCGGCCTACCTGGAGATGGCGCTCGCGGCGGTGGCGGACGCGGGCGGGAGTACGGCGCCCGACGGCGGGGGCACCGCTCTCACCGACGTGGTCTGGGTCCGCCCGTTCCGCGTCGACGACGCACCCCGCGAGCTGCACGTGGAGCTGTGGCCGAACGAGGCCGGCGCCGTCCGGTTCGAGGTGCTCGCGCCTGCCGCCGACGCGGACGCGGACACCGCCGGTCCCGTCGTGTACTGCGCGGGTTCCCTCCTGCCGAGTGGGGCCACGGCCACGCGCCTCGACCTGGCGCGGCTGCGGACCGAGTGCGCCGCGGGCAGGCTCGACGCGGCAGAGGTCTATCCGGCGTTCCGTGCGGCCGGGATCGAGTACGGTGACTCGTTCCGCGGTATCGACCACCTGCTGCTCGGCGAGGACCAGGTGCTCGGGCGCCTGGTCCTGCCCAAGACCGCGCGCCCGGAAGGGGACGGTTACCGTCTGCACCCGGGGCTGCTGGACGCGGCGCTCCAGGCCTGCATGGGCATGATGGTCGCGGACCCGGACGCCCCGGGGCGCGCCCTGCTGCCGTCCGGGGTGGAACGGGTCGAGGTGTTCGGTGCCCCGCCGACCGACGCGTGGGTCCGGGTCCGGCGCGGTGCCCAGGACACGGGGGAGGGGACCACCCGCCACTTCGACCTGGATCTGTGCGACGACGCCGGGCACGTACGGGTGAGCCTTCGGGGTCTGGCGGTCCGGGCCCCGCGTTCGGCGGACGCCACCGCCGCGTCGGCCGCCCCCGGGACGGGAGAGGTTCTGGCCGTCCCCCGCTGGAGGGAGAACCCGCTGCCCGAGCCCGGGCCGGACGCCTCCGGTCCGCGGCCCGGCGCGGTGTTCGCCGAGGCGGGCCTGCTCGGGGACGGCCGGGCGGGGGATCCGGCGTGCGAGGTGTGGGAACTCACCTCCCGGGCGCCCACCATCGACGCCCGCTACACGGACTACGCGCTCCAAGTGTTCGAGGGGACGCGTCGGCTGCTGCGCGACGGCGACCGGACCGGGACGGTCCTCCAGGTCCTGGTGGAGGACCGGCCGGAGTCCCGGCTGCTGGCCGGTCTCGGCGGCCTGCTGAGGACCGCCGGTCTGGAGGACCCCGGGGTCACCGGTCAGGTCGTCATCGTGGACGCCGACACCCCCGTACGCGAGCGGTGGGCCCTTCTCGAGGCGGAGCGGCGAGTCCCCGCCGACGTCACCGTCAGGCACCGCGGAGGCAGACGCGAGGTGCTGTCCTGGGAGGAGGAACCGGCCGCGGCCCGTCCCGGCCCTCCGTGGCGGACCAGCGGCGTCTACCTGATCACCGGCGGCCTCGGCGGTCTCGGGCGCGTCTTCGCGGAGGAGATCACCGCTCAGGTGAAGGACGCCACGCTCGTCCTCACCGGCCGCTCTCCGGAGTCGGAGCGATCGGGGCAGGTCCTGGAACGGCTGCGTGCCTCGGGAGCGCGTGTCTCCTACACCTCGCTCGACGTGGCCGACCTGTCGGGTGTCAAGGCCCTGGTCGACCGGGTCCTACGCACCTACGGAACCGTTCACGGCGTCATCCACAGCGCCGGCGTCATCGAGGACGACTTCCTCCTCCGCAAGACCGAACGCGCGTTCCGCGAGGTCCTGGCTCCCAAGGTGAGGGGACTGGTGAACCTCGACGAGGCGACCAGGGGCATCGACCTGGACTTCCTCGTGTCGTTCTCCTCCGGCGCCGCCGTCACGGGAAACGTCGGCCAAGCCGACTACGCGACGGCGAACGCGTTCATGGACGCCTTCGCGGAGTACCGCCGGGACCTGGTCGCCAGTGGACTCCGGCGCGGCCGCACCCTCTCGGTCAACTGGCCGTTGTGGGCGGAGGGCGGTATGCGCCCCGACGCGGACACGGAGGCATTGCTCCTCGACCGCCACGGACTCGTCCCGCTGGAGCGGGCTGCCGGGGTCGAGGCCCTGGAGCGGAGCCTCCAGACGGACCACCACCAAGTGCTCGTCGCCTCGGGCGACGTGGCCCGGATCAGGAACGCGCTCGCGAAACAGCGAGTCGGTGAGGATACAGGTCCCGTGAGCAGTGACGAACCCGGCCGTGCGCGCAAGAGCCAGGACGACGGACTGGAGGGCAGGACGGTCGAGTACGTCACCTCGTTGCTGTCGAGCGTGCTCAAGGTGCCCGCACGGCGCCTCGACGCGGGCCTCCCCCTGGAGCGCTACGGCATCGACTCGGTGATGGCCATGAACCTGACCGCCCGGTTGGAGACGGTCTTCGGGGACCTGCCGAAGACGCTGTTCTTCGAGTACCGCGACATCGGGGAGCTGAGCCGCTACCTCCTCGACTCCCACGAGCACCGGTTGCGTGAGCTGCTCGACGGCAGGTCCGCTACGGCGCCCGAGCCCGCGGCCGTCCGACCGCGGGAGGCCGCGGTACGGACCCGGACGGAACGCCGGACCGGACCGGAGACGCCCGTGTCCGTACCGGAAAGCGAGGACATCGCGGTCATCGGCCTGGGCGGCCGCTACCCGCAGGCTCGTGACCTGCGCGAGTTCTGGCGCAACCTGGTCGAGGGCCGCGACAGCGTCACCGAGGTCCCCCGCGACCGCTGGGGCCACGACGCGGACGGCGGGGGGCCGGGCGCGCCCTACTCCGGGTGGGGCGGGTTCCTCGACGACGTCGACCGGTTCGACCCGCTGTTCTTCAACATGTCTCCGCGCGAGGCGGAGGCCACCGACCCGCAGGAACGACTCTTCCTCGAGTGCGTCTACGAAACACTCCAGGACGCGGGCTACACGCGACAGGACCTGGCCGCGCACGCCGTGAACGGCGTCGAAGGCAACGTCGGCGTGTTCGTGGGCGCCATGTACGACGAGTACCAGCTCTACGGCGCGACCGAACGGGCGGTGGCCGACGGCCGGCCCATCCCCGGCAACGCCGCGAACATCGCCAACCGGGTCTCGTACTTCTGCGACTGGCGGGGGCCGAGCCTCACCGTCAAGACCATGTGCTCGTCGTCCTTGACCGCCCTCCACCTGGCCTGCCAGAGCCTGCGGCTCGGCGACTGCGAGGTGGCCGTCGCCGGCGGGGTGAACCTCTCCCTGCACCCCAACAAGTACCGGTTGCTCGAACAGGCCGGGTTCGCGTCGAGCAGGGGCCGGTGCGAGAGCTTCGGTGAGGGCGGCGACGGCTACGTACCCGCCGAGGGCGTCGGCGCGGTCCTGCTCAAACGGTTGGACCGGGCCGTCGCCGACAACGACCGGATCTACGGTGTCATCAAGTCCACCGCGGTGAACCACGGCGGCCGGACCAACGGGTACACGGTCCCCAACCCGAACGCCCAGAGCGGCGTGATCACCCGCGCCTTGGACAAGGCGGGCGTGGACGCGCGTTCGGTGAGTTACGTGGAGGCGCATGGTACCGGTACCTCGCTGGGTGATCCTGTGGAGATCGCGGGGTTGACGAAGGCGTTCTCGCGGTACACGGGGGATCGGCAGTTCTGTGCGATCGGGTCGGTCAAGAGCAATATCGGGCACGCGGAGAGCGCGGCGGGTATTTCGGCGTTGACCAAGGTGCTGTTGCAGATGAGGCACGGGCAGCTGGTGCCTTCGCTGCATGCGGAGGTGTTGAATCCGCACATCGATTTCGGTTCGACGCCGTTCAGGGTGCAGCGGGAGTTGGCGGAGTGGCGTCGGCCGACGGGTGCCGACGGTGTCCGGGTGCCGCGGATCGCGGGTATCTCCTCCTTCGGCGCGGGGGGTTCCAACGCCCACGCCATCGTGTCGGAGTACGTGTCCGTCGAGCCTCCGGCGGCCGACGCCCCGGCTAGGCGGCCTCTGGCGTCCGTCGTCGTGCTGTCGGCGCGGACCGGGGAGCAACTGCGCGACCAGGCCCAGCGGCTGCTGGACTGGGTCCGTGAGGAGCGGATCGAGGACGCGGACCTGACCGGTATCGCGGTCACCCTCCAGGTGGGGCGCGAGCACATGGACGAGCGGTTGGCGTTCCTGTGCGAGTCGGCCGACGAACTCGCCGCCCGACTGCGCGACTACCTGGAAGGCGGGGACGCGGCCGAGGCGGTCTACCGGGGCCGGGTCAAACGAGCCGAGGGCACGATCTCCTCCCTCGCTGACGACGAGGACATGGCGCACACCATCGACGCCTGGGTCCGCAAGGGCAAGTTCGGCAAGCTGCTCGAACTGTGGGTCAACGGGCTGGACGTGCCCTGGCGGCGCTTCTACCCCGATCCGCTGCCGAGCCGGGCCCCGCTGCCGACCTACCCGTTCGCCCGCAAGCGGTTCTGGCCGGTCGGCGACGCCGCGACCGGCGCCGCGACCCCCGGCCGCCGGGCGCCCACGGTCACGGAGACCGCGGAGCGGCCCGCACCGCGTCACGAACCGCCGGTCCCCGCCAGCCCGTCGCCCGCCCCGGTGAACCGCGCGCCGGCCCTCACCAAGCCGCGCGGCATCGGCCTCACACCCCTGGCCCACGCCTTTGGTCCGGCCCGCCGGGAGGTACCGGCGCTCCGGGTCGCGCTCTCACCGACGGTGGAGGAGGCCCCGGGCCCCCGCGCCGCACCCACGGGTCCCGAACCCGAGCCGCCCCCCGTCTCAGCCCCTGCGGCCCCGGACCCGGACGCGCTCGTCCGAGAGCTGTCGGCGACCCTCGCAGAGGCCCTGTACATGGCCGAGGAAGAGGTCGATCCGGACACGAACTTCACCGATCTCGGACTCGACTCCATCGTCGGCGTGGAATGGGTCAAGGTGATCAACAGGCGGTACGGACTCGACCTGGCCGCCACCCGGCTCTACGACGCACCCACAGTGCACCAGTTGGCGGACTACCTGCGCGGACTGTCGCCGACGGAGTCCGCGCCGACGCGGGACAGGGCACCGGTCGCTCCCGCCGTGCCGCCGGGTGGGCCGGCGGCCTTCTCCGAGCAGGAGATCCAGGCGGACCTGCTGGCCAGTCTGGCCGAGGCCCTCTACCTCGACGAGGACGAACTGGACCTCGACCGGAACTTCACCGACTTCGGACTCGACTCCATCGTCGGCGTGGAATGGGTCAAGGTGATCAACAGGCGGTACGGACTCGACCTGGCCGCCACCCGGCTCTACGACCACCCCACCCTCCTGGAACTGACCTCCTGCGTCCGACAGGAACTGGAGAGTGGAGGCGCCCTCCGGGAGGGTCTTCCCGGGGTGGCCGATTCCGTACCCGTACCCGAGCCGGAGACCGCCTCCGAGGCCGAAACCGGTCCCGGGCCGACCACGGCGTCGGCCGCCGTCGCCGAGCCCCTCCCCGCGTCGCCCGGCGCGGGCCCGACCGACGCCATCGCCGTCGTGGGCATGTCGGGCAGATACCCGCGGTCCGAGACCCAGGACGAGTACTGGGACAACCTGGCGAACGGGCGGGACTGCGTCCGCGAGATCCCCCGGTCCCGCTGGGACGTCGAGGAGTACTACGACCCGCGTCCCCACCAGAAGGGCAAGTCCTACTCCAAGTGGATGGGGTACCTCGACGACGTCGAGGCCTTCGACCCGCTGTTCTTCCACATCCCCCCTGCCGAAGCCGAGTCGATGGACCCGCAGCAGCGGCTCTTCCTCCAGGAGGCCTACCACGCCTTCGAGGACGCCGGCTACGACCCCCGCTCGCTGACCGGCCACAAGTGCGGCGTGTACCTGGGGATCATGAGCAACGAGTACAGCATGCTCATGCAGAAGCGGGGCGGGGAGTCGAGCGGGGCGGCCACGAGCAACAGCAACGCCATCACGGCGGCGCGCATCGCCTACTTCCTGAACCTCAAGGGCCCCGCTATCGCCCTGGACACGGCCTGCTCCTCGTCCCTCGTCGCCACGCACCTGGCCGCGCAGGCCCTGCGGAGCGGCGAGATCGACATGGCGCTGGTGGGTGGCGCCACCCTCTATCTGAGCCCCGAGGCCTACGTCAGCATGTGCGGCGCGGGGATGCTGTCGCCGGACGGCCGGTGCAAGGCCTTCGACAACGGCGCCGACGGTTTCGTCCCGGGCGAGGGTGTGGGCGCGCTCGTCCTCAAACGCCTGGACGACGCCGAGCGCGACGGCGACCACATCCACGGCGTCGTCCTCGGCTCGGGCATCAACCAGGACGGCCGGACGAACGGCATCACCGCGCCGAGCGTCGCGAGCCAAACGGAGCTGGAGCGCGACGTCTACGAGCGTCACGGCATCGATCCGGCGGGGATCGGCTACGTCGAGACGCACGGGACCGGTACGAAGTTGGGCGACCCGATCGAGCTGGAGGCCCTGGCCGCGGTCTACCGGGAGAAGACCGACAAGACCGGGTACTGCGCCATCGGCTCGGTGAAGAGCAACGTCGGCCACACGTCCGCCGCCGCGGGAATGGCCTCGATCCAGAAGGTCCTGCTGTGCATGCGGCACGAGCAGCTGGTGCCGACACTGCACTTCGGTCGGCCCAACGAGCACTTCGACTTCGAGGGCTCCCCCTTCTACGTCAACACCGAGCTGAAGCCCTGGAAGACCGAGTCGGGCGCCGCGCGGCGCGCGGCCGTCAGCGGGTTCGGGTTCAGCGGTACCAACGCGCACCTCGTGCTGGAGGAGTACCTGCACGAGAGCGGGGAGGCCGCTGCGCGGCCACCCGCGGCCCCCCAGGTGTTCGTGCTCTCGGCCAGGGGCGAGGAGCAGCTGACCACCCTGGCGGCCCGTTTGGGAAAGCACCTCCAGGAGCATCCGTCGCTGGATCCGGCGGACGTGGCCCACACGCTGCAACAGGGCCGCGAAGCGATGAGGAGGCGACTGGCCACCGTGACCACCACCGTCGGGGAGCTGGTGGAACGGCTCACGCGGTACGCCGAGGCCGGTCGCGCGGACGGGGTGTTCACCGGCGAGGCCTCCCGCGGCCGGGCCGGGGAGACCGCGGTGGAAACGGGGAGCGCCCCGGGCGGCGCGCTGTCCCGGGCGGAGGCTGAGCGGCTGGCCGCCGCCTGGGTCGGTGGAACCCCCGTCGACTGGGAGCCGCTCCACGCGAACGCCCGGCCCCGCCGAGTCCCGCTGCCCACATACCCCTTCGCTCGCGAACGCTACTGGTTCGCCGACGCCCCGGTCGGGGCACCTCCGACACCCGAGGTCCAACCCCCGGCGGCCGAACCCGAGAGCGCCGAAGCACGTCCGGCGTCCGTCACCGAACCGCCCGGCGGTGAGGCCCGTGCGGGCACGAGCGTTCTGCTCAAACCCGTATGGGACGCGGTTCCCGCTCCGGCGTACCGGGACCCCACCGCTCCGTCCGGCCGGGTCGTGGTGGTCGGCGGCACGGAGGAGCACTGGGAACGTGTCCGTGCCGTCCACCCGCGCGCCGAGCGACTGGAGGCGGGTCCCGGGGACACGGCGGAGGCCATCGCCGCGCGGCTCGACGCGACGGACGACGACCTCGCACACCTCATCTGGCTGGCTCCCCGGGCGGTGCCCGCGGGCGCCATGGACGACGCGCTGCTGGAGGCGCAGGAGAGCGGCTTGTACGCCTGTTTCCGCACCCTGAAGGCGTTGTCGAACCTGGGTTACGCCCGGCGCGCCCTGGAGTTCACGGTCGTGACCGAGCGGAGCCTGCGGGTGCGCCGGGCCGACGTCGTGGACCCGACCGACGCCGGATTGCACGGGCTCCTCGGCTCGGTGGCCAAGGAGTACTCCAGCTGGACGGTGCGCCTCGTGGACCTCGACCCGGACCGGGACTGGCCCCTGCCGCAGCTCTTCGCGCTGCCCTGCGAGGAACGCGGCGGCGTCTGGGCGTACCGCCGCGGTGGCTGGTACCGGCAGGCTCTCGTCCCGGTTCGGGTCGCCGACGCCGAACCGGCTGACCGCCCGGCGTACCGGCGGGGCGGCACGTACGTCGTCGTCGGCGGTGCGGGCGGCATAGGCGAGGCCTGGACCGAGCACGTGATCCGCTCCCACGCGGCGCGAGTCGTCTGGATCGGGCGGAGGGAGGAGGACGCCTCGATTCGCCGGAAGCTGCGGCGCCTGGGCGAGCTGGGCCCCGAGCCGCGCTACGTGCGGGCCGATGCCACCGACCGCGCGTCGCTGGAACGCGCCTACGAGGACATCAAGAGGACCCACGGGGCCGTCCACGGTGTGATCCACTCCGCGATCGTGCTGCTCGACCAGAGTCTGGAGCGAATGGACGAGGAACGCTTTCGCGCCGCGGTCACGGCCAAGCTCGACGTGAGCGTAAGACTCGCCCAGGTCTTCCACGCCGAGCCGCTGGATTTCGTCCTGTTCTTCTCCTCCATGAACTCGTTCCTCAAGGCCCCGGGACAGTGCAACTACGTGGCGGGGTCAGTGTTCGAGGACGCCTACGCCCATCGGCTCGCCAGCGAACTCCCCGTGCCGGTCAAGACGATGAACTGGGGCTACTGGGGCAGCGTCGGCATCGTCGCCGAACCGCAGTACCGGGAACGCATGACCAAGGCCGGTGCCGCCTCCATCGAACCCGCGGACGGGATGGCGGCCCTGGACGTCCTCCTCACCGACGCGTTCGACCAACTCGGCCTGGTCAGGACCCACGGGGGGAACTCCTAACATGCAGCACATCATCCGGCCCGAAGCCATCACCAAGGCCCCGAAGGGCACGCGAGTCCCCCTGGAGCGACTGTGCCGGGAACTCGCCGACCGCGTGGAGGCCCCCGTCGCGAGCGCGACGGGCACCCCTGCCGCCATCGACGAGGACCTGCTGAGCCGCCTTCTGCTCGTCCAACTCGACAGCGCGGGGCTGTTCTCCGGCCCGGCGGCCGGACCGCCCCTCAGCGGCGGACCACGGCGCTGGTTGGACGAGTCCGTGCGGCAGCTGCGCGAACGCGGCCTCCTGCGGGGTGCTCCCGCGCAGCCGGTCCCGGTCGGCCCCGCGTCCGCTCGCGACGTGTGGGCGGAGTGGCGGGAGCGGGGCAGCGCCTGGCGGCGCGACGCCGGCCTGCGGGCGCAGACCGCGCTGCTCGACGCCACGCTGCGCGCGCTGCCGGACATCCTCCGCGGTGATGTGCTCGCCACCGACGTGATGTTCCCCCGCTCCTCGACGGAGCTGGTGGAGCCCGTCTACCGCGACAACCCCGTCTCCGACTGCTTCAACGCCATCCTGGCGGAGGCCGCGGCCGGCGTGGTGGGGGAGATCGTGTCCGCCGACCCAGCCGCCCGCGTCCGTGTCCTGGAGATCGGAGCGGGCACCGGAGGCGGAAGCGTCAAGGTCTTCGAACGCCTTGAGCCCTTCGCGGCGCACGTCGAGACGTACTCCTACACGGATCTGTCCAAGTCCTTCCTGATGCGCGCCGAGCAGGAGTACGGGCCGCACCACCCGTACCTGGACTACCGGATCTTCGACGTCGAGGAACCGCTGGCGGCCCAGGACGTCGTGCCCGGATCCTACGACCTCGTCCTGGCCACCAACGTGCTGCACGCCACCCGGCGCATCCGCACGACCCTGCGCAACGCCAAGGCCGCGCTCAAGCGGCACGGCGTCCTCATCGCCAACGAGTTGTCCGCCCCCTCGCTCTTCACGCACCTGACCTTCGGCCTCCTCGACGGCTGGTGGCTGTACGAGGACGACGAGCTGCGCATACCGGGCTGTCCAGGCCTGACCCCGGACTCCTGGCGGGAGGCGCTGGACGACGAGGGCTTCGGCTCCGTATCGTTCCCGGCGAGGCGGCTGCACGACCTGGGCCACCAGGTCATCGTCGCCGAAAGCGATGGCGTCGTCCGTCAGGAGACCGCGGCACCCGCCCCCGTCGACCGCCCGGAGCGCCGTCCGACCCGGTCCCCGAAGGCCGCGCCCTCCGCTCCGGACCAGGCGCTGGAACAGCACGTCAGGGGCGCGATCTTCGAGCAGCTGCAGTCGTCGTTGAAGGTCGACCGAACGCAGATCGCCGCGGACGACGCGTTCATGGACTACGGAATCGATTCGATCATCGGCGTTCAGCTGATCCAGGAGATCAACCGTGAGATCGGCACGGACCTCACCACGACCGACCTGTTCGATCACGGATCCGTCAGCCGACTGACCCGACACATCATGGACGCCTACCGGGACCGGATCGCGGAAGCACTGCCGCAGGCGCAGCGGGTCGCGCCGGAGGAACCCGCGCCGCCGTCGACCGCGTCCCGCCCGGCCGCCCCGCAGGGCCGCGGAAACGCGCCCGGCAGGGCTCGTACCCCGGCGGACACCCGGAGCAGGGAGCCCATCGCCGTTATCGGCATGAGCGGCAGGTTCGCCGGATCGGACGACGTCGAGCAGCTGTGGGAACACCTGGTGCGCGGCCACGACCTCGTCGAGCCGGTCTCACGCTGGGACCTGACGCGGTACCGCCGGGAGGGGGCGGGGCACTGCGAGCACGGGAGCTTCATCGAGGGCATCGACCGGTTCGACCCGACGTTCTTCAACATCTCCGGTGTCGAGGCGACCTACATGGACCCGCAGCAGCGGCTCTTCCTGGAGGAGTCGTGGAAGGCGCTCGAGGACGCCGGATACGCGGGATCCGGCACCCAGGGCCGCCGCGTCGGAGTGTACGTCGGCTGCCAGGAGAGCGGTTACGCGCAGCTGTTCCGGGAAGAGGCTCCCCCGCAGGCCATGTGGGGCAACGCGCTGTCGGCGATGCCGGCACGCATCTCCTACCACCTCGACCTCCAGGGCCCGGCGATCGCCGTCGACACCGCTTGCTCCAGCTCACTCGTCGTCATCCACCTCGCCTGCCAGGGGCTGTGGAACGGCGAGACCGAGATGGCTCTGGCCGGCGGCGTCTCCGTGCAGTGCACGCCGCAGTTCTACGTGATGGCCGGGCAGGCCGGTATGCTCTCCGCCGCGGGCCGCTGCCACGCCTTTGACGACCGGGCCGACGGATTCGTCCCCGGCGAGGGGGTGGGGGTCGTCGCCCTCAAGCGGCTCAGCGACGCCCTCGCCGACGGCGATCACATCCACGGCGTCATCAGCGGATCCGGGATCAACCAGGACGGCGCGTCCAACGGGATCACCGCCCCGAGCGCCGCCTCCCAGGAGCGGCTGGAGACCTCCGTCTACGACACCTTCGGGATCAATCCCGAGCACGTCCAGATGATGGAGGCCCACGGCACGGGTACCAAGCTCGGCGACCCGATCGAGTACCACGCCCTGAAGCGGTCCTTCCGCCGCTACACCCGGCGCCGGGACTACTGCGCCCTGGGCTCGGTCAAGTCCAACCTCGGCCACACGATCACCGCCGCCGGAGTCGCCGGCGTCATCAAGGTCCTGCTCTCCCTGCGGCACAGGCGTATCCCGCCCTCGATCAACTTCGAGAAGGCGAACGCGCACATCGACACGGCCGACAGCCCCTTCTACGTCAACACGGCCGACCGCCCCTGGGAGGCGGGCGAGGACGGCGCGCGGCGCGGCGCCGTCAGCTCCTTCGGCGTCAGCGGGACCAACGCCCACGTCGTGATCGAGGAGGCGCCGCGCCCGGCCCCACGCGCCGACGCGCGCTCCGCGTACCTCCTGACCCTGTCCGCGGGCACCGCCGAGCAGCTCGGTGAACAGGTCGAGCGGCTCTTGAGGCACTGCGAGCGGCGGCCCGAACTCGACCCCGGCGACATCGCCCTCACCCTGCTCCTCGGCCGGAAGCACCTCGCACACCGACTGGCCTGTGTCGTGCACGACCACGCGGAAACGGTGCGGACGCTGCGGGCTTGGCTCGACCTGGGCGAGAGTTCGCGCGTGAGCGTGGGCGAGGTCCCGGCGCAGGGGCTCGACGAGCGGGCCGCGCTGCGCGACCTCGGCAACGACCGCATCCGAAGGGCCGCCGCGACCACCGATCCGGTCTCCCGTGCCGAGCTGTTGGCCACTGTGGCCGACCTCTACGTCCAAGGCTACGGTCTGGACTACGCCGCCCTCTTCGCCGACGACAACCGCACCAGGGTGCCCCTGCCGACCTACCCGTTCGCCCGAGACCGGTACTGGGTGCCCGAGTCGCAGCAGCCGGCACCGGCCCGCCCGGGCGCGGACGAGGGGCACCCGCTGCTCCACGGCGAGGCCTCGGACTTCTCCGTCCGGCGCTACCGCACGCGGTTCACCGGCGACGAGCCCCTCCTCACGGACCACGTAGTGAAGGGCAAGAAGGTGCTGCCCGGCGTCGCCTGCCTGGAGATGGCGCGGGCCGCGGCCGCCCTGACCCTCGGGAAGGACGACACCGGCGACCCCGGGATCACCCTGCGAAACGTCGTGTGGGCGCGCCCCGTGACCGCCGGCGACGAGCCCGTCGACCTCGTCACGTCCCTCAGGCCCATGGGCCGATCGGAGGCCGATTTCGAGATCACCGGCGCGGGGGACGACGCTCGCGGAGCCGCCCCGGCGGTGCACAGCCAGGGGCGGGTCGTGCGGCGGACGGCGACCCCGGCCCAGCTCAGCCTGCCCGAGCTCCAGGCCGGATGCGAACGCGCCGTGCTGACCGCGGACCAGCTGTACCCGGCGTACGCGTCCCTCGGTTTCCGCTACGGACCCTCGCACCGCGGCCTCGAACGGATACACATCGGACGCGACCAGATCCTGGCACGCCTGGTCCTCCCCGACGCGGTGCGCTCCACCCGGGACGCGTTCGTACTGCACCCGAGCCTGCTCGACGCCACCCTCCAGGCCTCGCTCGGCATGGGGGCCGCGGCAGGTACGGCAAAGGACCTCGACGTCACGGGCATGAGGCCCTCGCTGCCGTTCGCCATGGACGAGCTGGAGGCGCTGGGCCCCTGCGCGGAGTCGATGTGGGCCTGGATCCGCTACAGCCCCGGCTCCCCGGCGGACGGCTCGGTCTTCAAGCTCGACATCGACCTCTGCGACGACCGAGGACAGGTGCGCGTGCGGATCCGCGGCATGTCCTACCGCGTCCTGGAGGCAGAGGTCGCCCAGGAGACCCCGATCGCGGTGTCCGCCGTCAGCTTCCTACCGGTGTGGCGTGAGACGGAGCCAGGCGACGCAGAACCCGAACCGCGCAAGCGCGTCGTACTCCTGCCCGACATGCCGGCCCTCGGCGAGGCGCTGGTACGGCGGGACCCGGCCTCGCCGCCCCTGCACCTGCACTGCACCGCACCCGGGATCGCAGAGCGGTTCGCGGCGTACACCGCGCAGGCGCTCGCTCACGTTCAGGGCCTGCTGGCCGACGGCGCACGGGAACAGGTGCTGGTGCAGCTCGTCGTTCCCGACGAAGCCGGACCCGCCTTGACCCAGGGGGTGCTCGGCCTGTTGAGGTCGGCGCAGGCGGAGGAACCCCGGCTGCTGGCCCAGGCCGTCCTCGTCGACCCGCACCAGGGCGTCGAGCGCTCGGCGGACCAGCTCGGCGAAGCACGCCGGTACCCCGGCACGACCTTCCTGCGTTTCCGGCGCGACCGCGTCGAAGCCCTGGCCTGGCGGGAGAACACCGCACAGCCTGAAACCCGGGTGCCTTGGCGCAACGGCGGGGTGTACCTCCTCACGGGCGGGCTCGGCGGGCTCGGCACGCTCGTCGCGCGGGACATGGCGGCCAAGGCGGACGGTGTCACACTCGTCCTCGCGGGCCGCTCGCCGCTCAGCGCCGAGCAGGAGGACGTCCTCGACGCGTTGCGCGCCCAGGGCGCCGAGGCGCGCTACGAGCGGGTGGACGTCGCAGACGGGCCCGCTGTGCGCTCCCTGGTCGAGGGCATCCTCCGTGAGGAGGGCGCTCTGCACGGCATCGTCCACGCGGCCGGAATCCTCAGGGACGGCCTCGTCCGGAACAAGACCGAGCAGCAGTGCCACGAGGTCCTCGCCCCGAAGGTGGCGGGCATGGTGAACCTGGACGAAGCCAGCAGGGGCGTGCCGTTGGACTTCCTGGTGGCCTTCTCCGGCGCCGCGGGCGTCTTCGGTAACACCGGCCAGGCCGACTACGCGGCGGCCAACGCCTTCCTGGACGCCTACGCGCACCACCGGCGGCGGCTGGCCGCCGAGGGCGAGCGCTCCGGCGCCACCGTGTCGGTCGACTGGCCGCTGTGGGCCGAAGGCGGAATGCGAGTGGACCCCGGCACCGAGGAGACGATGCGCGAGCGGCTGGGCATGGCCCCCATGCCCACGCCCCTGGGCATCGGAGCGCTGTACGCCGCGCTGGACGCACCCCACACGCAGGCCCTGGTGCTGGCGGGTGACGCCGACCGGATCCGGAGCACCCTGCTCGGCCGTTCCACGGTCCCGGAGCCGTCCCCGACCGCGTCGCGGCCCGACGTCCCCGCCGGTCGCACGGCCGACCCCCGGCCCCGCGACGCGACAGCGGCAGGGGGAGACGCGTTGCGCACCGCGCTCGTCGACCACCTCAGGGACACCCTCGCCGGGGTGATCCAGATACCCGCGCACCGGATCGAACCTGGCGCGCCGTTCGAGCGGTTCGGCATCGACTCGGTGCTGGCGATCACCGTCACCAATCGGTTGGAGGAGGACTTCGGCTCACTGTCGAAGACGCTTCTCTTCGAGCACCAGAGCATCGACCGGCTGAGTGACTACTTCCTGGAGTCCCACCCGGACGCGCTCGAGCGGATTCTCGGAGTCCGCGCCGAGACCGTTCCGCCGGCTCCGGTCCAGGAGCCGCCGCGGGCGTCAGCGGAGACCGTTCCGTCGACGCCGGTCAGCACGCGCACGCCCTCGAAGCCGACGGGGCCCGCCACCGACGACGCGATCGCCGTGGTCGGGCTGTCCGGCCGCTATCCCGGGGCGAAGGACCTGGACGAGTTCTGGGAGAACCTGGTCGTGGGCCGGGACGGCGTGACCGAGGTGCCCCGAGACCGCTGGGACCACGACCTCTACCACGGCAGTGAGAGGAGCGAGCCCGGGAGGACGCCGGCGAGGTGGGGCGGGTTCCTCGACGGGGTGGCCGACTTCGACGCGCTCTTCTTCAACGTCTCGCCGCGCGAGGCCGCCATCATGGACCCGCAGACCCGCCTCTTCCTGGAATGCGTGTGGAACCTGCTGGAGAGTTCCGGGTACACCAGGGACCGGCTGCGCGACGCGCACGGCGGCAGCGTCGGCGTCTACGTCGGTGCGATGTACCAGCACTACCAGCTCCTGGCATCCGACATCGTGCACGAGTCCATCACCTCGGTGACCGGACCCAGCGCCATCGCCAACCGGGTGTCGCACTTCTTCGACCTCCAAGGGCCGAGCCTCGCGGTCGACACCACGTGCTCGTCCTCACTGGTCGCCATCCACATGGCGTGTGAGGAACTCCGTCGTGGCACCAGCGAGATGATGATCGCCGGCGGCGTCAACCTCACTCTCCACCCCAAGAAGTATCTGGGACTGAGCCTGACCGGCCTCGCCGGCAGCGGCCCCGACAGCAGGGCCTTCCTGGACGGCGACGGCTTCATACCCGCTGAGGGCGTCGGCGCCGTCCTGCTCAAACCCCTCTCCAAGGCCGTCCGCGACCGCGACGAGGTCCTCGCCGTCATCAGGTCGAGCGCGACCAACCACAAGGGTCGTACCAACGGCCCCATGGTTCCCAACCTCGACCAGCAGGCCCGACTGATCGAGGAGAACCTGGAACGGGCGGGGGTGCACCCGCGCACGGTCAGCTACGTGGAGGCCTCGGCGAACGGCTCCCAGATCGGCGACGCCCTCGAGTTCGCGGCCCTGCGCAAGACGTTCGGCGAGCGCACACGGGACGAACGGTTCTGCGCCGTCGGAACGGTCAAGTCCACGCTGGGCAACCTCGAGGCGGCCTCGGGCGTAGCCCAGCTCAGCAAGGTCGTCCTGCAGATGGGGAACCGCCGGATCACCCCGTTCACCGGGCGCGGCCGACTCAACCCGGGCGTGGAGTTCGAGGGCACCGCGTTCTACCTTCCGCGGGAGGCGGAGCAGTGGGACCCGCCCGTCGTGAACCTCGACGGCCGGGAGCGGGCCTACCCCCGGCGGGCGACCATCAGCGCCTTCGGGGCGGGCGGCACCAACGCCCACCTGGTCGTGGAGGAGTACGTCTCGGGGGACTCCGTGGAGCCAACGGCCGCGGATCCGGGCCCGCAGGTCGTGCTCCTCTCCGCCCCCACCGAGGAGCGGCTGAGAGCCGTGGCCGACCGGCTGAGGGAGTTCGTCGGCACCCGGGAGGAGCTGTCCCTGGTGGACCTCGCCTACACGCTCCAGCGCGGGCGCGAGGCGATGGACTTCCGCCTGGCCCTCGTGGCGGGAAGCCACCGGGAACTGGTCACGGGCCTCACCCACTACCTCGACGGCTCCGCGACGAGCGCCCCCGTGCCCCTCTTCACCGGCGACGCCAGGCGACAGGACTCGGACCTCGGCACGCTTCTGAGCGGCGGAGTCGGGGAGGCGGTGGTCCGCGAGCTGCTGACCGAGAACCGCCCCGAGAAGCTGGCCCTCCTCTGGGCGCGGGGCGGCAGCGTCCCTTGGGAATCGCTGTCGCGCGGGGGCGTGTCCCCCCGGATGCTCCGGTCGCTGCCCACCTACCCCTTCGACCGGAGACGGTACTGGGTGAGCTCGCCCGCCGGGCGGGGGTCCGTGGACGCGACGCCGCCCGTCACCGGGCCCGAGTCACTGCCGGACGCGGCCCCGCCCACCGTGGCGGCCGACCCGGCCGACGCCACCGAGGGGCGGATCACGGCCCTCGTCGCCGCATCGCTGGGCGTACGAGTGGACGAACTCGATCCCACCGCGCCGCTGGAGGACCTCGGTTTCAGCTCGATCCTCGCGCCGTCGTTGCTCAAGGCGCTGCAGACCGAGATCGATCCGAAGGCCGACCTGGCAGCGCTGGCCGAGTGCCGGTCGACCGAAGACCTGCTACGGCGCTTCGGAACCGGGGACCCCTTCGAAACCGGACGGAGGACCGCCGACCCCGAGTACGTTCCGGAGGCCGTTCGACTCAACGCCGGACGTGAGGGCCGACCGGTCTTCTGGTTCCACGGAGGGCTCGGCGGTGTGGAGGCCTACGCCCCGATCGCCGACAGTGTCGAGCGGCCCTTCTACGGCATCCAGGCGCGCGGCTGGATGACGAACAGCGATCCGCTCCATGGCGTTGCGGCCCTGGCGGAGCACTACACGCGGATCATCCGGCGGGTCCAGCCCGAAGGCCCCTACGACCTCGGCGGTTACTCGTTCGGTGGCCTGCTCGCCTACGAGGTGACACGGCGGCTCCAGGACGAGGGCGCCGTGGTCGAGACGATCGTCATGGTCGACGCCATGTACGGCGACAGCATCAAGAAGATGACCATGTCGCGCACGGACATGGCCCTGCAGCAGGTCAACGCCCTGCTCTCCGCCGCGGTCAAGCCGTCCCCGCGGGAATTCGCCACCGCGTTCGTGACCGCGGGCGAGGTGGACTGGGCCCAGGACGAGGGTGACCTGCTCGATCAGCTCATCGAACTCGCGCGCGCCCGCGGCCTGAGGGGCGAGGCGCGGGCACTGCGTGCCCGCGTTGAGCAGAACCTGCGGGTCCAGGAGGCCTACGGGGTGACCGACTACGAGCTCCGGCCGCTTCCCCGGCCGGCTTCGGTGACCTGCTTCTACTTCCGAAACAGCAGCGGCCTCTTCTACGGGGAGATGGAGCCCCTGTTCTCGGCCAGGGAGAACGGAGGACTCCTGGACCACGTCGACTACTGGGGCGAGTGGCAGCGGCAGTTGCCGAACTTCCACCGGACCGACGTGGAGGCCGCGAACCATTTCGTGCTCCTCAGCGACCCGGAACCGCTCACGGCCATCCGTTCCTTCTGCGCACTGCTCTACGCAGGTGGCCGAGGTAAGCGGGTCCCGGTGGCGAAGGCCTGGGTGACTCGTCGTCGCACGGCTCGGGGGGAGCAGTGAGCACGGAAGGGCGTGTGGACCGGATGGCCCGCAGCCTCGGCTGCGCGTCCTTCCGCCGGGACCTCGGCGTCGACTACGCCTACCTGTCGGGGTCGATGTACCGGGGCATCGCCTCCAAGGAGCTGGTGGTCGCCATGGGACGGAGCGGCTTCATGGGTTTCCTGGGCGCCGCGGGGCTGAGTCCCGAGCGGGTGAGGAAGGACATCGCTCACATCCGGCGGAACCTGGGACCACACCAGCCGTTCGGCGTCAACCTGCTGTGCCACCTCCAGGAGCCGGCGCGGGAGACCGCCAACGTCGAACTGCTGCTCGCGGAGGGGGTACGTGTGATCGAGGCGTCGGCCTTCGTCAAGGTCACACCGGCGCTGGTCCTGTTCCACCTGAGCGGACTGCGACCGCGGCCGGAGGGCGGGGTCGCACGCGACACCCGGATCCTGGCCAAGGTCTCCAGGCCCGAGGTGGCCCGCGAGTTCATGCGGCCCGCGCCGCCGGAGATCGTCGCACGGCTGGTGGCGGAGGGGCGTGCCACCCCCGAACAGGCCGACCTGGCCCGGGGGGTCCCGGTGGCGCAGGACGTCATCGTGGAGGCGGATTCCGGCGGCCACACCGACCGGGGCGTGGCCACCGCGCTTCTGCCGTCGATACAGAGCCTGAGGTCGCGTGTTGCGCGGGAGTTCGGCTATGAGGAGCCGATCCGAGTGGGGCTGGCCGGGGGGATCGGCACGCCGCAGGCGGTCGCCGGAGCCTTCGCCATGGACGCGGACTTCGTGGTCACGGGCTCCATCAACCAGTGCACGGTCGAGGCCGGGATCAGTGACGCGGTGAAGGACCGCCTGCAGAGCATCGACGTCCAGGACACCGACTACTGTCCGGCGGGTGACATGTTCGAGATCGGAGCGCTGGTCCAGGTACTGAAGAAGGGCGTTCTCTTCCCCGGCCGGGCGAACCGGCTGGCGGCTCTCTACAGGACTCACGACTCCTGGGAGGAGATCCCGGAGGGCGTTCGAAGGCAGATCCAGGAGACGTATTTCAAGAAGAGCGTCGACGAGGTCTGGAGGGAAACCCTCGAATACCTGGAGAAGACCGGACGGCAGGCGGAAATACGGCGCGCGGAGCACAGCCCGAAGCGTCGGATGGCGCTCATCTTCCGCTGGTACTACGGCTACAGCAGCCGCCTGTCCTTCACAGATCCCGAGCGCGACCCGGTGAACACGCAGGTCCACACAGGACCGGCCCTGGGAGCCTTCAACCAGTGGGCACGGGGAACACCCCTGGAGGACTGGAAGAACCGGCACCCCGACCGGATCGCCGGGGAACTCATGCGCGAGGCGTCCTCGATCCTCCTGGAACGTCTGCGTGCGCTGGCATGAGAACGCCGCGAGGACACCCTGAGGGGACGGGCGGAACATCCCCTCGCGAACAGAGAAGAAACAACCAGAGAGGGCTCTCCATGCGGGCATACGTCTTTCCCGGTCAAGGGTCGCAGATGAAGGGGATGGGATCGTCGCTCTTCGACGAGTTCGAAGACCTCACGCGCGCGGCCGACGCGATCCTCGGATACTCCGTCAGGACCCTCTGCGTGGAGGACCCGGACGGGCTGCTCGACCAGACGCAGTACACGCAGCCGGCGCTGTATGTCGTCAACGCCCTCTCCTACTACAGGAAAGTCCGTGAGACCGGGCTGGTTCCGGACTTCACCGCCGGTCACAGCCTGGGCGAGTTCAACGCGTTGCTGGCGGCCGAGGCCTTCGACTTCGAGACGGGGCTGCGGCTGGTGCGCAAGCGCGGCGAGCTGATGTCCCGGGTCAGCGGCGGGGGTATGGCGGCCGTCCTGAACGCCTCCGAGGAAGAGATCCGGGCCGTTCTGGAGGAAAACCGGCTGACCTCGATCGATCTGGCGAATTTCAACACCCCGTCCCAGGTCGTGATCTCCGGCCGTGCTGAGGACATCAAGGCGGCACAGCCGTTCTTCCAGACCGGGAACCACCTCTTCGTGCCGCTGCGGACAAGCGGCGCCTTCCACTCCCGTCACATGGAACCCGTGCGCGCGGAGTTCGCCGATTTCCTGGCCGACGTGCCCGTCTCCGGGTTGCGGATCCCGGTCATCTCCAATGTGACCGCGAGGCCCCACGAGAGCGGACTCGTCAAGGAGAACCTGGCGAAGCAGATGGTCAGCCCCGTGCAGTGGTCCAGGAGCGTGGAGTACCTCCTCGGACACGAGGGGATGGAGTTGGAGGAGATCGGCCACGGTGACGTCCTCACCAAACTGGTGAGGAAGATCCGCCGCGAGATCCCGGACGTGAGGACGCGCGCCGATTCCACCCCGAAGAGGCCGAAGGCGAATGCCGATGAAACGGTTCGCCGGTGGAACGAGAAGTATCCGGTCGGTACCCGGGTCCGGTCCACCGGCGGAAACTACGAGAACCTTGTGACCGCCACTGAGGCGACGGTGCTGTTCGGGCACCGTGCGGCCATCTACATGCACGGTTACCAGGGCTATTTCGACATCACCGAGATCGAACCCGTCTCGTAGCGTGCCGAAACGCACCCAGCCGAGCACAAGACTCCAAGAGGAGAACTGATGACCACTGTCGGAATCGAGGCGATGAACGTCTTCGCCGGCACCTGTAGTGTCAACGTGGAGAAGCTGGCGCACCACCGGGGACTCGACACCGCGAGGTTCGAGAACCTCCTCATGCGGGAGAAGACCGTCGCGCTGCCTTACGAGGACCCGGTGACCTTCGGCGTCAACGCCGCCAAACCGCTCCTGGACGCCCTGAGCCCCGAGGAGCGGGACCGCATCGAGATGGTCATCACCGCGACCGAGTCGGCCTTCGACTTCGGAAAGTCCATGAGCACCTACTTCCACGACCTGCTCGGGCTCAACCGGAACTGTCGGCTCTTCGAGATCAAGAACGCCTGCTACTCGGGTGTGGCGGCGCTCCAGACCGCGGCGAACTTCGTCCTCGCCGGGACCTCGCCGGGCGCCAAGGCCCTGGTGATCGCAACCGACCTCACCCGCTTCATGGTGGCCGAGGGCGGGGACGCGCTCTCGGAGGACTGGTCCTTCGCCGAGCCGAGCGGCGGCGCCGGCGCCGTTGCGATGATCATCAGCGACACCCCGCACATCTTCCAGATCGACGTCGGCGCCAGCGGTTACTACGGCCACGAGGTGATGGACACCTGCCGACCGCTGCCCGACAGCGAGGCGGGCAACGCGGAGCTGTCGCTGCTGTCCTACCTCGACTGCTGTGAGAACGCCTTCCGCGAGTACGAGCGCCGCGTCGGCGACGTGGACTTCGTCGGGTCCTTCGGCTATCTGGCCTTCCACACTCCGTTCGGCGGCATGGTCAAGGGTGCTCACCGCAATCTGATGCGCAAGATCGCCAAGGCGGCCCC
The DNA here is from genome assembly GCF_018316795.1 of Nocardiopsis akebiae. Lineage (NCBI taxonomy): Bacteria > Bacillati > Actinomycetota > Actinomycetes > Streptosporangiales > Nocardiopsidaceae > Nocardiopsis > Nocardiopsis akebiae. Next base: position 3,805,443 of record NZ_CP074132.1, on the reverse strand, counting down.
GGTAGCGATCGAAGAGGACTTCCAGCGCCGGATGGGCCCGGGCCTGGCGTACTGCCAGCGCATCGGCAACATCATGGGCGCGACCACGATGCTCTCGCTCGCCAGCACCATCGACAACGCCGACCTGTCCAGCCCCCACCGCGTCGGTGTCTTCTCCTACGGCTCCGGCTGCTGTTCCGAGTTCTTCAGCGGCGTGACCCGGCAGGAGAGCCAGGACCGCCTGAGAGCCCTCGGACTCGGCAATCGCCTCGACGGACGCTATGAGCTGACCATGCCGGAGTACGACTCGCTCCTGGAGGCCAACCACGCCGTCAAGTTCGGCACCCGCAACACCGTCCTGGACACCGGAATCGTCCCGCAGGCGCGGACCGCGCTCGGCGGGGAGGTCCTGTTCCTGAACCGGATCGACGAGTTCCACCGGGAGTACGAGTGGGTGTCCTGAACACCGCGGGATACGAGACCGTCAGGGTCCGCTTCGAGAACGAGATCTGCTTTCTCCAGATCGACCGGCCCGACGCCGACAACACCATCGACCGCCGCCTGGTCGAGGAGTGCACCGAGGTCGTCCGCCTGTGTGAGGACCGCGCCAAGGTCCTCGTCCTGGAGGGCCTGCCGGAGGTGTTCTGCTGGGGCGCCGACTTCGGGGACATCAGCGCCGGAGCCGGCGGCGGGCACGACCAGTCGCACGCCGAGGCCCTGTACGACCTGTGGCTCTCGCTGGCGCTCGGGCCCTTCGTCTCCGTGGCGCACGTCCGAGGCAAGGTCAACGCCGGGGGACTGGGTTTCGTGGCCGCGTGCGACATCGTGCTCTGCGAGGACAGGTCGGTGTTCAGCCTCTCGGAGCTGCTCTTCGGACTGATGCCGGCCTGCGTCATGCCCTTCCTGGTCAGGAGGGTCGGACCGGCCAGGGCCAACTTCGTCACGCTGACGACCCAGCCGTTCGGCGCCGAGCAGGCCGTGGCATGGGGGCTCGTGGACGCCAGCGCGGAGAACAGCGGCAACCTGCTGCGCCGACACCTCCTGCGCCTGCGCTACCTGCCCAAGACCGGGGTGGCCCGCTACAAGAAGTACCTGCGTGATCTGGACGACGTCCTCCTCCCGTCACGGGACAAGGCCGTCGACGCCAACCGGGAGGTGTTCTCCGACGAGGAGAACCTGCGTAAGATCGCCCGTTACGTCAGCACAGGGCAGTTCCCCTGGGAAGGTGAGTAGGGAATGCGGAGCGCACCCGTGGGATACCGGGAGGTAGGGCCCTCCGTCGTCCAGATCACGATGGAGGACAGGGTCCACAAGAACACCTTCACCGACCAGCTCATCACCGGGTTGAGCGATGCCTTCGCGAGGGTGCGGGCGGACGAGCGGTGCAAGGCGGTCGTCCTCACCGGGTACGGCACCTACTTCGCCAGCGGCGGCACCAAGGAGAGCCTGCTGCAGATCCAGGAGCGGCGGATCAGCTTCACCGACTCCGACATCTACAGCTTGGCGCTGGACTGCCCCGTCCCGGTCATCTCGGCGATGCAGGGACACGGCATCGGCGGCGGGTTCGCGATGGGGTTGTTCTCGGACTTCCTGGTCCTCAGCCAGGAGAGCATCTACACCACGAACTTCATGAAGTACGGCTTCACACCCGGGATGGGAGCGACGCTGATCCTGCCCAAGAAGCTCGGGTTCAGCCTGGCCCAGGAGATGCTGCTCTCGGCGAAGACGTACTACGGCCGTGAGCTCCGGGAACGGGGGGTGCCGTTCCCGGTCCTGCCGCGTGCCGACGTCCTTCCCCACGCCCTTGAGCTGGCCGAGACCCTCGCCGAGAAACCCAGGATCTCCCTGGTCACGCTCAAGGACCACCTCGTGGCCGAGCTGCGCGCGGAACTCCCGCGCTGTATCGAACGCGAGGTGGCCATGCACGAGAAGACCTTCCACCAGCCCGAGGTCCGCGACCTCATCACATCGCACTACACAGGGGGTTGACCAAATGTCCAACCAGGATGTCTTCGATCTGGTCGTGGAGCACACCCGTGAGGTGCTCCCCGAACTCGGGAGCCACGCCTTCACGCCTTCCAGTTCGCTCCGTGAACTGGGGGCCAACTCCATCGACCGCGCCGAGATCATCATGATGACCCTGGAGTCGCTGTCCGCGAGCATTCCGCTCATCGAACTGGCGGACGCGAGGAACATCGGTGAGCTGGCGGAGCGCATCCATGACAAGTCCTCTGTCTGACGTGCGGAACGTCCTCGTCACCGGCCTGGGCGTGACCACCGCGGTAGGCCAGGGCAAGGAGGAGTTCCTCTCCGCGCTCCTCGACGGCCGCCACGCCTTCGGGCACCTGCGGCGTCCGGGCCGACAGGCACCAGTCGGCCCGGACGCGGCGGGCGGTGGCCCGGCGGCCTTCCTGGGCGCCGAGATGGGCGAACCGGCCCTGCCCGAAGACGTCTCCGCACGGGATCTGCGCACGATGTCGCTCTCGTCCAAGGCGGCCCTGGCCACCCTGGACGAGGCCTGGCGCGAGGCCGGACTGGAGAACGCCGACCCGTACCGTATCGGTCTGGTGGTCGGCGGATCCAACGTCCAACAGCGGGAGCTCCTCCTGCTGCGTGAACGCTACGCGGAACGCCCCGAGTTCCTACGCCCCACCTACGGCCTGAGCTTCATGGACACCGACCTGTGCGGGATCTGCACCCAGCAGTTCCCGATCCGGGGCTTCGCCCACACCCTGGGCGGGGCCTCGGCCAGTGGGCTGCTCGCGGTCATCCAGGCCGTGCGGGCGGTGCAGTCGGGCCAGGTCGACGTGTGCGTCGCCCTGGGCGCGCTCATGGACCTGTCGTACTGGGAATGCCTCGCGTTCCGGGCGATGGGCGCCATGGGTTCCCACCGCTGGGCCCATGACCCGGCCCAGGCCTGCCGCCCCTTCGACCGGGGCCACGACGGCTTCGTCTTCGGCGAGGCCTGCGCTGCTGTGGTCGTGGAGCGTGAGGGCGTGCGTCGGCACCCGAAGCCGTACGCACGCTTTCTCGGGTGCGGCACCGCGCTGGACGGGAACCGCAACCCCAACCCCTCCTTGGAAGGGGAGATCGCCGTCGTCGAGGCGGCGTTGCGGGAGGCGGGCCTGCCGCCCTCCGCCATCGACTACGTCAACCCGCACGGAACCGGTTCGCCCACCGGCGACGACACCGAACTGCGGGCGTTGCGGAGCTGCGGTCTCACCCACGCGCGCATCAACGCGACCAAGTCGATCACCGGGCACGGGTTGACGGCGGCCGGCGCGGTGGAGGTCGTCGCCACTCTCCTGCAGATGGGGGAACAGAAGCTCCACCCCACCCGCAACCTGGTCGATCCGCTGGATGAGGAGTTTTGCTGGGTGGGTGAGAAGGCCGAGGAGCAACCGTTCCGGACGGCGGTCAGCCTCAGTATGGGCTTCGGTGGAATCAGTTCGGCTGTCTGCCTGGAGAAGTGCTGATGGCCGATCAGGAAGAGGCCGCTCCCTCAGGCTCCCCGCGCGCCCGTCACCGACCGCCTACGACCACTGACCGCACTCGGAAAGAACCCGGCGAGGTAGAGCACCGGCGATGACCAAACCGATCGTGTTCATGTACTCGGGGCAGGGTTCCCAGTACTTCCACATGACCCGTGAGCTGTATGAGCGGCATCCCCGGTACCGGCTGTGGTTGGAATACTGCGACGAGGTCGCCTCCCCTGTCCTCGGTACGTCGGTACTGGAGACCGTGTTCGACCCGGCGCGCTCGAAGGGCGATCCGTTCGATGACCTGGCGGGTTCCAACACCGCGCTGATCTGTGTGGAGTACAGCCTCACGCGTGTGGTGCAGGAGATGGGGTACCGGCCTGACTACCTCCTCGGCTACAGCCTGGGGGAGATCACCGCGGCCGTCGTCGCGGAGGTCTTCCCGTTGGAGACCGGGATCTCCTTCGCCGTGGGGATCGCTCGGATGCTGGCGGAGGCGACGCCGCAGTCGGGCATGCTCGCGATCGTCGGCAACCAGGACCTCCTACTCGGCCACGCCGGGTTGTTCGCCGACTGCTGGGTGACAGGACGCAACTTCGACGGCAATTTCGTGGTCAGCGGCCGTGCCGAGGCGGTGGACCGGCTCGAGCGCGCGCTGGGCCGAGAGGGCGTCCTGACGCAGCGGCTACCAGTCAACTACGGAGTCCACACGGAACTCATCGATCCCGTGGAGAAGCGGGCACGCGACCTACTAGGCAGCGTGAGCTTCGCGCCGCCGCGGATCCCGATCGTCTCCTCCGCGTCCACGGGCCGACTCGACACGGTGACGGTCGACGGCGTCTGGAACGCCATGAGGAGTCCCGTGGAGTTCTCGCAGACCATCGAGAAGATGACCGCCGAGGTCGATGCCACCTTCGTCGACCTCGGCCCCAGCGCCACCCTCGCCACGTTCGTGAAGTACATCCTCGCGCCGGACAGCGGATCCACCCAGGTAAGCACGGTCAACCGTTTCGGAAACGACCTGAAATCGCTGAGCGAGTTCCGGGCACGGACCGCCTGACCCCACTCGTCGAAAGGGAAACCCGGCCATGGCAGTACAGAGCGCCCTCAGAACCTACGGGGACGCCACCGCGATCATCACGGGCGGGGCGTCCGGCATCGGCCGCGCGCTCGCCGAGGAACTCGTTGCCAGAGGCTGCGAGGTGGTTCTGGCCGACCTGCAACTCGAGCAGGCCGAGGAGGTGGCGGGCTCCCTTCGCGAGGGAGGGGGGAAAGCGACCGCCGTCCGGTTGGACGTGACCGACCACGCGGAGTTCGAACGGCTGGTCAAGGACACGGTCGCGCGGACCGGTCGCCTTGACTACCTGTTCAACAACGCCGGAATCAGTCACGGCATGGGTGCGGGGGCCCGGCACTACCGCACCGAGGACTGGCGGCGCGTGATCGACGTCAACCTCGGTGGGATCGTCAACGGCGTCCAAGCCGCCTACAGTCCCATGATCGAGCAGGGGTTCGGGCACATCGTCAACACCGCCTCCATGGCAGGGCTGGTACCGAGTCCCGGGACCACCTCCTACGTCACGACCAAACACGCCGTGGTGGGCCTGTCGCACAATCTTCGGGCGGAGGCCGCCCAGCTCGGAGTCCGTGTGAGCGTGCTCTGCCCCGGTGTCATCCGCACCCCGTTCATCGAGGGCGGTAAGTACGGCCGCGCGGTCGAGGGGGTGACGGGCGCGGCCTCCCGGGAGATGTGGGAGCAGAGGAATCCGCTCCCGCCGGAGGACTTCGCCAGAAAGGCACTCGACGCGGTCGCCAAGAACAAGGGGATCATCGTGGTCCCCGCCTTCTGGAAGCTGTTCTGGTGGCTCTTCCGGCTCTCACCGACGCTCTGCCTGAACATCGCGACACGGAACTTCCAGGACCTCGGGAGGCCTGCCGTCTCCGGCGGACGGAATTGAGGAGGGACCGCCGGAGACGACCGGCGTCGCGTCCGGGACCGTGCCCTCGGCACGGCCCCGGACGCGACACCCGTGGGGTCGCCGTCCGGCGGTCCATGCGGTGGGGGTCAGTCCTGATCGGCGCGGAGCCGCACCGGCAGGCTCTCCAACCCGCGCAGCACGGTGCCCGGCCTCCAGCGGAAGTCGGCCGGTTCGGCCGCCAGCCGCATGTCGGGGAATCGCGTGAAGAGCTGGTCGAAGGCGATCTGCGCCTCCAAGCGTGCCAGGGGCGCACCCACGCAGTAGTGGATACCGTGTCCGAACGCCAGGTTGCCGCCAGCCTGGCGCCGCACGTCCAGGCTGTCGCCATCGGGGTACTGCGCGTCGTCGCGGTTGGCCGAAGCGAGTGCGACCACCACCAGTTCGCCCTCGGGGATGACGACCCCTCCCAGCTCGACGGCCTCCGTCGTGTACCGGAGCGACGCGGTGTTGACCGGACCCTCGTAGCGGAGGAACTCCTCGATCGCCCCGGGAACCAGTGAACGATCCGCGCGCACGGCGGCGAACTGGTCGGGATGACGCAGGAGAGCGAACATGCCGTTGCCGATGAGGTTGACCGTCGTCTCGTGTCCGGCGACCAGTAGCAGGAAGGCCATCGAGACGAGTTCCTGGGCGCTCAGTTTGTCGCCGTCTTCGCTGGCGTGCACCAGGCCGGTGAGCAGGTCCTCCGCGGGTTCGGCCCTCTTGCTGGCGACCAGTTCGTGGAGGTACCCCAGGAGGGCGGGCGCGGCCTGCGCGACTTTCTCCGGGTCTCCGGAGAGCTGCGCGGCCACCCAGCCGTGGAAGCGGTCGCGGTCGATCTTCGGGACGCCCAGCAGCTCGCAGATCACCGAGATGGGCAGAGGATAGGCGAAGGCGCGCATCAGGTCCACCTGATCACGGCCCTCCATCTCATCGAGGAGCTCGGTGGTGATCTCCTCGATCCGCGGGCGCAGTTTCTCCACCGCGCGCATGGTGAATACTTTGTTGACCAGCTTGCGCAGCCGAGTGTGGTCCGGGGGGTCGGAGTTCAGCATGTGCGCGGACAGCTCAGTGGCGAACACCATCACGTTGTCCGCGTTGGTGGAGTTCCGCTCGATCACCTTCTGTCCGACCACGACGTTCTTGGACAAGCGAGTGTCGACCAGTGCGGATTTCGCGTCTTCGTAGCGTGTGACGAGCCAGACCTTCAGGCCGCCGGGGGCGATGACCTCGCGTACAGGTGCTTCGACGCGGAGGACGTCATACAGCGCGTGCGGGTCCTGTTCGAATTCTTCCTCGTTGATGCGGAGCGCTTCCGCGCTGCCGGGTCTGCTGGTCATGGGAACTCCCGTCTGCTCTCATCAAGATTTCCTGCGCTGAGAGCGAATGGCTTTCTGTCACTGTGCTATCGGGCCGATCGGGCGAGTCGGAAACTCAGATCGTCGATTCGGAAGGTCGGATGGCTTTTGCGTCGGCAGGATGCCCTGCACGCCCGGGGCAGGTCGTGGGCGCCACCACCGCGGAAAACCCGATACGGACCGTAAACCGCCGGGTCGTAGGTGTCCCAGCACCACTCCCACGCGTTGCCGATCATGTCGTGGAAACCCCAGGCGTTCGGGGCCCGTGTGGCGACGTCGTGCACCTCGTCCTCGGAATTCCCGCGATGCCAGGCGATGTCGTCCAGCTCGCCGTACCGCACTGCGGGGCTCCCCGCCCGGCAGGCGTACTCCCACTCCGCTTCTGACGGGAGGCGGTAGCCGTTCGCCTCCCAGTCGCAAACCACGTCCTCCGCGTTCGGTTCGTCGATCTCCGTGTAGCAGGGTTCGAGCCCTTCCGACAGCGAGAGCAGGTTGCAGAAGCGCACGGCGTCGATCCAGGAGACCTCGGTCACCGGCTTGCGCCGTTCGGCCTCGGTCTCCGGTGTCTCGTCCCGCACGGCCCTGTACAGCTCGCGGGTGACCGGGTGCGGCGCCAGACGGAACGCGGCCACCTCGACGCTCCAGTCCGTCATAGTGCCTTCGTCGCGCAGTCTGATCCGGCCGCCGGGCAAGCCGATGAGTGTTGCGGAGTTCGTGGAGGTCGACGGTTGTTCAAGGCTCATGGGTTTTTCCCGGTTCGGGTGTGGCCGGGCCCCGGTGGCCGCGGTCGCGTGTTCTAGTGGGGTCTGGGTCCTGTCGGGGTTGCCGCGGCGGAGCCCGCGACCGTCGGGTCTCTTCGGGATGCGCCGTCGGAACCGTCTTCCGGTTCAGACCGCTTATCGCGCACCGGGCGTACACGCGGACTCGGATACCGGTTAGTCGGTCATGACGGCTGTGCTGACCCCGCTTTCAGCCTCTCGTCCAGGGCCTCGGTGCTGGAAAGGAACCAGATATGGCCTGCCGCGTTCGATTCATGGACAAGGGCGCGCAGGGCGCTACTGGCTTCCAAGTGACGGGAGATGTCGCCGATGACAGCAAGGCGGAGCTTGTAGTTCACGAACTTCTGCATGATCTCACCCGCGAATCGGGTGCCCAGCGAGAAGAACCGCTCGTCCAACCGCTCTGCGGGCACGGCGACGACCTCCGCGCCGAGGAACACCGCGCCGATGAGGTCCAACGCATCCTCCGTGGTGACCACCTTGGGGCCGTCCGGATCGCACATCAGGATCTGGACTCCACAGCGTTCCTGAATTTCATCCGCCATTATTCGCCTCCTGCGCGATGAGCCTGGCACCTTGCTCGTCAAACCTATCGGTAACCGTTCGGGCGTGCGGAAGGGGTTGACCGGTTCTCCTTGGGGACAGGGTCCGGAACCACCGCCATGAGGCAGGCGGATCGCTCCTCGTACGGCTATCCCACAAGTCGCGCCGCGATATGCCCCGGGGTATGGCTGTCTCCGGCGAGCCCTCGTCCCAGACAACCGAACGCGGTTTTCATGAGGAATTCCGTTCGACTTTTCGATTCGGTTTGTGACAATGGGTGAGGACATAGTGGGCGGGCGGCGTGGCCCAGTCGTCCCGGTCGAGGCCAACCGTGTGATCCCGGTCCGTCTGCGCCTCACGTGGACTTCTCGGCACTACAGGGGATTCCCGGCGGTTCGGCCGCGTGCCGAGGGCCGAACGGCCGGTACAGGACGAGCCCGTGGGAGCCGTCCCACCGGGCAGCGCCCGCGGCGCCCACCCGGCGGACGGCGCGGACGAGGAGACCGCCGGGTCCTGGCCGTGACCGACCTCGTGGTCACCACCGGCCACGGGGAGGAGACCACGTCTGGACTGAAAAAGCCTGCGGCGTAGAACGTCTCACGGAGGACGAGGTTCTCCGGGCCGCCGGCTTCGGGGAGACCCGCCGGACGGTGTTCCCGGGCGCGGCCAGGGAGGCGGCCGCAGCGGCGCGGCCTCGTCCCGGTCGATCAGGCCGTGTCCCCCCGGGCGGGGAGGCCTCCGGTCGATAGCTGTACATACTGATAGGTACAATTCGGTCATGGAGACTCGAGAGCGCTTGATAGCCGCTGCCCAGGAGCTGTTGTGGGCGCGCGGCTACGCGGCGACCAGCCCGAAGGACATCCAGAAGGCGGCCTCGGCTGGCCAGGGCAGTATGTATCACCACTTCCAGGGGAAGGAGGACCTGGCGGTCGCGGCGCTTGAGGAGAGCGCCCGGCGCATGCGACGCGACGCTGAGGCCATGCTGTCCGGACCGGGAACCGCACTGGAGAGGCTGGAGGGCTATCTGCGCCGCCAGCGGGACAGCCTTCGCGGTTGCCGGATGGGGCGGATGACCTACGACGCCGACGTGCTGGCGTCCCCGCCGTTGATGGCTCCTGTGACGACGACACTGGACTGGCTGGTGGACGCCGTCGCCGCTGTCGTCCGTCAAGGCATCGAGAACGGTGAGCTGCTCGACGACATCGACCCGGCGGCTCTGGCATGCACCATCGCCGCGGTCGTGCAGGGCGGTTACGTTCTCGCGAGAGCTCACGGCGGCGCCTCGCGCTTCGACGCGGCCATCGAAGGCGCTGTGGGCCTGCTGGAACGCGCCGCGGCGTGAGCGCCCCCGGCCAAGCGGCGTCCACGGGCCGCGTTAGCGCGAAGGTGGCGCGCTCCGCAGACGGGGGTTCGAGGCCGGTCGCGTACGAGGTCATCCCCGCAGCGGACGTCCGCACCCACTGGCGCGGGTCCGGAGCACGGGGACCGATGGCGCGTGCAGCCACGCGGGAAGCCGCGGCCGACGGCGGCACCGCGGCCTGGAGCGCACCCGTCTCGGATGCTGCCTACGACGGCTACCAGACAATGATGGGGAAGGGAACTCTCTGATGTACGCCATGCAGTATTCGGTCCCCCTGCCAGCTGACTACGACATGCGAATCATCCGCGATCGCGTCGCTCGAACCGGCCATCTGCTCGACGGCTTCTCGGGCTTGGACTTCAAGGCGTACCTGATCCGGGAGAAGGCGAACGGCGCGCCGGTCAACGAGTACGCCCCGTTCTACGTATGGAACGACATCGACGGGATGAGGGCGTTCTGCTGGGGCGAGCCCGGATACTCCGCGATCGTGCGTGACTTCGGGCGACGTCCGATCCAGGACTGGACCCTCATCGGCCTCGTCAGCGGACCTCGCCGCCTTGACGAAGCCCGGTCGATGTCGATCTCGACGAGGCCGCTGCCTGCCGGCGTCGCGCCCGTCCACGTGGTCCAGGACCTTACCGGAGGCTTCCTCTCCTCGGCCGGTTCGTCGACCGTGCGCAGGGTGGCGGCAGTCGATGTCACGACCTGGACCCTGCTGCTGGCCGAACTGGGCGCCGATCAGCCAACGGTCGACGGAGAGGCGAGCAGTTACGAGGTGTTGCACGTTTCACCCGGACCCGATAGCTGAGTTGGCATGTCCTGAGTCTGGTGGAGCCGTGTTTCTGGATTCCCAGGCCACGGTGCTCGGTTTCTTGTTCTCGAACTCTACGGGTGTCAGCCAGCCGATCGCTGAGTGTCGGCGCTGCCGGTTGTGGAAGATCTCCAGGTACTCGAAGATCGCGTTGGCCGACTCCAGCCGGGTCCGCCGCCTGCGTCGATCCAACAGTTCGACCTGCATGCGCGGGCGGGTTCCTCGGACGGATGGCGGTGTGAAGGACCTCCATCCAACCGGATCGGACACGCCCGCACCGCTGCCCGACTTTGCCGGAGCCCGGGGTCCAGGGCTCATGCCATCAGGTGGTGGCGCGGAAGGTCCCATGGGGTGAGGGGTTTCGGCTGGAGCAGCCATATGCGGTCGATGGGGCGACGGGCGTGTCCGGGCTCTGGGGTGCCCGCGCGGGCGGGTGGGGTGGCTGTGGGGCGCTGGTGGCCGTACACGGGCCGCCCCGGCCCGGGCCGGGGCGGTCACGGGACGGCAAAGTGCTCCGCGAGGTGGGCGCCCACCTGTACTGGACCCTGCACTGCGGAGCACACGGGGAGCGTTTCAGCCCCCGATTCGGGACCGGCGCCTCGTCTGTTCGACTCGCGTACCCCGCCTGAACCGGCTTTTGGTGACCGGGTGGCTCCGGTGCGGCGGAACCGACCCGGCACCGGACTGGAAGTTACTCCTCAGAGGCGTTGCGGACGCCGGGGAGCTGACCCGAGGAGTGCGTGAGGACCTGGCCGCCGAGCGATCCCTCCCGCCCGTTCTGGAACCCGCCTGCGAGGCCACTTGGTATTGCTGACCGTGCCGAGCTGCGGATGGCCTCCTGCACGGCTGAACACACCGACGTGCGTGTGCGCCGTCAGGCCAGTGCCATGGTGCATCTGGCCGTACCGGCTCAGGAGGAAGGTGCGCCGTGGCGGTTGCGTGTGCCGACCGCGACCGACCCTGTCCGGCTTCGCGCGCGGACCGAGGCGTTCGACGGTGGGGGACGGGTTCGCATCGGCGAGAGCCGGGGTGAGCCGCAGCGCTTCGTGGTGGGTGACGACGCTCTGACTCTTGGCGCTCGCGCTTGGAGCCAGGAGCCCTCGTTGGACTGATTCGAGACCGGGGTGAGCAGTTTGGTGATCGCGTTGTGCGCCGGGGATCGCCTCCGTCGCACACCAGAGCCTCCAGTAAAACCGGCACGAGACATTCCCGGTCCGGGCGGTGTGCCGGTCCTCGCCATAGGCGGTGTCCCGCACCCAGCGGGTGCCCGGGCGCGGCGGGGCGTGGGCGCCCGGGTCAGTCGGTCCGGTCCTCCCGCGTGTCCCGCCGGGGCACCATGTCGACTAGGGCCCGTGCCGCCAGCCGGTAGCCGCGGGGACCGAGGCCGACGATCACCCCGGAGGCCAGGGGGGAGAGCACCGACTCGTGCCGGAAGGACTCACGTGCCCAGACGTTCGACAGGTGCACCTCGATCCACGGTGAGGGGTAGTCGTCGAGCGCGTCGCGCAGGCTCCACCCGGCCATCATGAGCGCGCCCGGGTTCACCACCGCCCCCACAGTCCCGTAGGCGTCCTCGATCGCGTCGATCAGCTCGCCCTCGCTGTTGCTCTGGACGGCGCGCACGCGCCACCCGCGCGGCGCGACCTCCTCGCCGACGGCCGCGGCGACGTCGTCGAGGGTGTCCGTGCCGTAGAGATCGGGGCGCCGTCGGCCCAGGCGCCCCAGGTTGGGTCCGTTGACCAGCAGGATCTCGTCCATCCGACTCACCTCATGCCTGTTCGGGGAAGAAGAACGCGCGGTAGTGGTCGATCTGCCGTGCGAGCATCGTGCGACCGCACACGGCCGGGCGCCCGTGCGCGCGCGCCCCGGCCACCAGGGGGGTGGTCCCGGGACCGAGAGCCACGTCGACGACGGCGGCCCCGGCGCGCAACGTCCCCGGGTCGAAGGGCGGCGGATCGTCGGCGCGCGTGCCCAGGGGGCTGGCGTTGACGGCCAAGTCCACCCCGACGTGGGGACGCCGCCCCGCCGCGGTGACGCGGTCGCCCCCGAGGGGGCCGAGCCTCTCCAGCAGCTCCGCGACCGCGCTCGGGTCGGCGTCGTACACCTCCAGGCTCGCGACCTCCGCGTCGAGCAGCGCCGCGGCGAGGGCGCGGCCGACGCCGCCGGCGCCGACCATCCACGCACGGAGCCCCTCGGTGGCCACGCCCTGTTCACGCAGCCCGTCGAGCATGCCGACGCCGTCGAGCGCGTCGCCGTGCCAGCCTCCGTCACGCCCCCGACGGATCACGTTGACGCCGTCGGCGCGGACGGCGCGTTCGGTCGCGGTGCCCACCAGCCGCAGCGCGGCGGGCTTGTGCGGGACGGTCACGCACAGGCCGTCGACGTTCGCCGCGCGGCGCAGGCCCTCCAGGACGGTCGGCAGGTCGGCTGCCGGGACGTGCAGGGGCACCAGGACCGCGTCGACGCCCCAGCGTCCGAAGGCGGCGTTCATCAACGCCGGCGAACCGGCCTGCTCGACGGGGTCGCCGAGGACGGCGAGGACGCGGGTGCGTCCGGAGATCGCGACGCTCACTCGGCGACCCGCCCGCACGGCGTCGCGGCGCAGCGGTCGTCCGCCGGTCTCCGGGGGGAACGCGGCCCCCGCACGGTCGGCGGACCGGACGGGGACGACCTCTCGGTTCTCGTCGGGGTCACGGCGTGCTCCTCTCCACGGGCACCGGGGGTGCCTGCTAGCCTCCGCAGATGGCTTCCACACCCGAGACGATCCGCTGGATCGTCGAGCAGCTGCGCCCGCTCGACGTGCACACGCGGGCGATGTTCGGCGAGTACGGGCTCTACTGCGACGGTGTCTTCGTCGGGGTCGTCTGCCATGACACCCTCTTCCTCAAGCGCAACACGGCCACGGACGAGGTGCTGGGCACCGACCGCCTGGCCCCGCCCTACGACGGAGCCCGGGACCACCACGTGGTCCCCGACACGCTGCTGCGCGCCGACGACGCGCTCGTGCGCCGGGCGGTCTCCGGCGCGGCCGAGGTGCTGCCGCCCCCGCGTCGACGACGTCGCTGACCGTTCTCAGGCCCGCGCCACCACCAGGCCGCTCGACAGTGTGGGCGGGGTGACGGTGCGCGCCCCGTGGAAGCCGCTCGCGGCCAGCTCCTCCACCAGCTCCCCGGACGTCAGGACGAAGTCCGAGCCGGCGGCGATCCAGTCGACGGCGCTGCCGGCGAGCTGACCGAGCGGTTCGGGGTCGTCGTACAGGAAGTCGTGCACCACTAGTACGGCGCCGGGTTCCACCGCCGCGCGTACGCGGTCGAGCAGGTCCCGCCGCCCCGCCCGGGGCAGCAGGTGCAGGACGTGGGAGAGCAGCGCGCCGTCGTGACCCGCGGGCAGCGCGTGCGCCGTCATGTCCCACGGCACCAGGTCGACGCGCCCGTCGAGTCCGGCCCGGCCGACGGCCTCCGCCGCGTGTTCGAGCATGGGCGCGCGGTCGTAGACGGTGGCGCGCATCCCGGCGCGCAACCGGCACAGCGCCACGGTGTACCCGGCACTCCCGCCGCCGACGTCGGCCAGGTGGTTCACCCCGCGCAGCTCCGGTAGGCGTGCCACGTGCGGGGCGGCCGAACGGGCGCCCACGGCCATCGCGGCGCCGAGTTCGCCGACCACGTCCTCCGGCACCGCGGTGTCGCACTCCCGGCCGCGCAACGCGGCGACCAGGCCCGCGGCGTCGAGGTGGTCCCCGGCGGCCCAGCGCTCGATCCGCAGCAGCCCGCGCGCGTCGTCGGCCCCGCCGGGGGAGCCGAGGAACACCTTCATCCCCGGCCCCGCCGACCACCGGCCGTGCGCGTCCCGGACGGCGACCTCGTGCCACCCGAGCACGCGCAACAGCCTCTCCACCAGCTCGGGGCGTGTGCCGGTGGCCGCCGCCAGGGCGGCGGCGTCGGTCGGTGCGGAGAGCCGATCGAGAAGCCCGACCGCGTCCGCGGCCTCCAGGACGGCGAGGAACTTGCGGGCGGCGTGCAGCCGCATCAACTCCCGCACCGTGACTCACCCGCCCAGGGGGGCGAACAACTCGACGAGGTTGCCGTCGGGGTCGAGCACCAGGGCGTAACGCTGACCCCAGGCCGCGTCCCACGGCGGTGTGTGGCGCGCGTAGCCGAGCGAGCCGATGCGCTCGTACTCGGCGTCGACCTCGGCCGGCGAGTCCAGCTCCACGGTCAGGGCGATCCGGTGCCCGCCCTCGGGCGCCTTCCAGTCGGGCACGAAGCCGCGGACCACGTCCACGGTGTCCCAGAGCAGCTTCACCCCGTTCGCGAGCCGGGCCTCCGCGTGCGGCGTCCCGGCGTCGACCTCGGGGACGTCCACGCCCAGCTCGCGGTAGAACGCGAGGGAGCGGGGCAGGTCCTCGACGACGAGGCCGAAGCCGGTGATGCGGGCAGACGACATGCTGGTCTCCTCCTTCGGATCGGGTGGGACGGTCGCGTCGCGTGCACGGCCGACCGCGCGGCCGTGACCGTCAGCCCCGCCACAGGACGTCGTAGGACGGGGCCGGACCGTCGGGCGCCGTCCGGATCCACCGGCCCTGCCGGTACCGGTCGATCTCGCCGGACAGCCGGTACCACCATAGGTCTCGAACCCCGGACGCGGGGGCCGATCCGGGATCGGCGGTCCCGACCATCGGGTACTCGTTGATCCACACCTGCTCGGCGCGGATCCTCCCAGCGACCGAGCGCGCGCGCACCGGGTCACGCGACCACACCCCCGCGGCCAGGCGGTGGCGGGTGCCGTTGGCGACGGCCACCGCCTCCTCCTCGTCGTCCACGCGCAGCACCGACAGCACCGGCCCGAACACCTCCTCCTGCGCGACGGTGTCGTCGACCCCGACGCCGGTCAGGACCGCGGGACGCACGTAGGCGCGCGCGTCCAGCCCCTCGTCCAGCTCGCCGGGGGCCGGAGTCTCCCCGCCGCAGGCCAGGACGGCCCCCTCGCGCAGGGCGGTGCGCACGTAGCCGCGCACGGTGCGGGCGTGCTGGCGCGAGACCAGGGGGCCGATGTCGGTGTCGGGGTCGAGCGGGTCGCCCAGGGACAGCGCCCGGACACGGGCCACGAGGAGCCGCACGAACGCGTCGTGGACGTCGCGGTGCACCACGGCGCGCGAGCCGGCCATGCAGATCTGTCCGTTGTGCAGGAAGGCCCCCCACACCACGCCGTCGACGGCGGCCCCGAGGTCGGCGTCGTCCAGGACCACCTGCGGCGACTTGCCCCCCAGGTTCAACCGGGCGGCCGTACCGGCCGCCGCGGCCGCGCCGGCCACGTCCTGGCCGACCCCGTCCGACCCGGTGAACACGACCAGGTCCACGTCGGGGTGCCCGGCCAACCGTCCCCCGACCTCGCCCCCGGGGCCGGTCACCACCTCCAGGACCCCGGGCGGCACGCCCGCCTCGCGCAGCACCGCGGCCAGCTCCAGCACGGCCAGTGACGCGAACGAGGCGGGCTTGACCACGCAGGTGTTCCCCGCGGCCAGGGCCGGGGCGATCCGCAGGGCCCCGAGGGAGAGGGGGAAGTTCCACGGGACGATGGTGCCGACCACGCCGACGGGGTCCCAGACCATCTCGGCGCCGTCCGGCCCGGCGAGCCGGTCGGGGAACCGCTCGGCCTCCCAGGCGGACCGGGTCAGACAGTCGCGGGCGCCGGGGACGTCGACGGCGCGTGCCTTGCGCAGCGTCGCCCCGTTGTCCAGCACCTCCAGCCGGGCGAGGTCCTCGGCCCGCTCACCGATCAGGACCGCGGCCCGGCGCAGCACCGCGGCCCGCTCGGCGGTGGGCAGCGTCGGCCAGGGCCCCTCGTCGAAGGCCGTGCGGGCCCGGGCGACCGCGACGTCCACGTCCGCCGCGGTGCCCGCGGGCACGTCCGCGAGGTGGCGTCCGGTGGCCGGTTCGTAGGTGCGGTAGGTCGGGCCCGTGCCGTCCCCGGGCCGGGTCCAGCGCAGTCGTGGGGCCCGGGGCCCGGACTCCGTCGTCGTCATGCCGCCTCCTTCGGGGCCGAGGGGTCGTCGGTCCGCGCGGGGGCGCCCCGCGCGGCCAGGCCGTGGGCGAGGAGCACCGCTCCCGCCAGAGAGGAGTCCCCGCCGTGCAGGGCGGGGGCCACCGTCGGGCGTGTCCTCCCGGCACGCGGCTCCAACCGGTCGGCGACCCGTTCGCACAGGCCGGGAAGGCTCGCGAGGAGCCCCCCGCCGATGCGCACCTGTTCCGGGGCGACCAGCTCCACGAGCACCTCCACAGCCCCGGCCAGCGCCACGGCCACGGTGTCCCGTTCCCGGAGCGCCCACGGCGCGGCCGCGCGCACGGCCCCGGGCAGTTCGGCGAGGCCGTGCCGGCCCCGGGTGCGCCGCGTCACGCGCCGGGCCACGGCCGGCCCCGACACCGTCGCCTGGAGGCAACCCGTCCTCCCGCACGGACAGGGCGGTCCCGACGCCGGGCCGGCGACGGACAGGTGCCCGACCTCGCCCGCGCCCCCGTGCGCCCCTCCGACGACTCGCCCGTCGGCCACCAGACCGCCGGCCAGGCCGGTGCCCAGACCCAGGTACACCAGGTGGTCCGCGCCGGAGGCGACGGCCTCGGCGCGCGCGGCGGCGTTCCCGTCGTCCTCGTGCGACGCGGGCGCCCCCGGGCAGAGCCGGGCCAGCGCGCGGGGCAGGGAGCACCCGACCCACGTGGGCCGGTTCGGCCACGCGGTGATGGTCCCCTCGGCGTCGACGGAGGCGGGCCGGGAGACCCCCAGGGCCTCGACCCGCCCGGGGTCGCCCCCCGTGACGCGCTCGACGGCCGCGCCCAGGAGGGCGAGGTCCTCCTCGACGCCGACGCCGGACGGCCACACCAGCCTCTCCTCGACCGGGGCCCACGGCGGTCCGCCGCCGTCACGGGGACCGGGCACCAGCCTCAGCCGGGCCCCCGATCCCCCGACGTCCATCCCCAGACAGGCCACGGGTCACCTCCCCCCGAGCGGCAGACCGGCCACGGACAGCAGGTCACCGGGGTCGTCCAGGGTCCACACCGGGTCCTCGGCGGCCAGTTCGACGGGGTCGCCCTCACCCCAGGTGGCGGCGATGGGCACCACGCCCGCGGCGCGCGCGCTGCGCAGGTCGGCGACCGCGTCGCCGACCATCACGGCGGCCTCCCGGCGACCGCCGACCCGTGCCAGGGCCTCGACGACGATGTCCGCCGCGGGTTTGGGCCTGGGCACCTCGTCGCTGCCGACGACCGCGCCGAAGAACCCGGACAGGCCCACCGTGTCCAGCAGGGAGCGCGCCCGCACACCGGACTTGCCGGTGGCCACGCACAGCTCCACGCCGCCGGCGCGCAGACCGGTCAGCATGTCCACGACCCCGGGGAAGACCCGGACCTGGTGCGCCAGCTCGTGGCTGGCCCGCACGAAGGGCTCCTCCAGCGTGAGCGGCAACCCCATGCTGCGCATGATGTCGGGGAAATAGCGGCCCAGGTGGGTGCAGTACTCCTCGAACGGGGGCTCACCGGCCCCCATCACCTCGTGGTAGGCGTGGGCGAACGCCTTGCGCATCACCGCGAAACTGTCGACGAGCACGCCGTCCAGGTCGAACACCACGACCGGGTCCGGTCGGTCGGCCAGGCGGGGCTCGACGGCGGGGGTGGCGCCGTCGGGGAGGGTGGTCATGTCAGACGCTCCGTGTTCAGTGAGGTGGACGCCCACACGCCACGGTGGGAGACCACGATGGTGTTGTCGTCGGAGAGCCGCCGGAACAGCGGCGCCGGGCTGTCGTCCTCGTCCCACGCGGCGGGGTCGACCCCGCCCCAGCCCTGCAACAGACGCACCAGCAGCGGGTCGACCGGCCACCAGCGCCCGTCGACGCGGAACTCGGCCCAACAGTGCGGCGAGGAGTAGGGGCGGGCGACGATGACGCCGAAGGAGAACCGGGCCTCCAGGCCTCGGCGGGCGGCCTCGGCGACCAGCCACGCCGCGGTGCCCCCGCAGTCGGAGACGCGTGCACGGTCCAGGAAGGCCGGGTCCCAGCGCACCGCCTCGGGCAGCATCAGGAACTCGACGTCGGCGATCCGCGCGGTGATCTCCCGTACCGGCCCCGGCAGGCGCAGGCCCCGGGTCGGCATGGGGAGGACCCAGCGGTCGAGCGCCCCACGGTCGCGGGGGTCCCGCAGCCGTTCGTGCCGCCCCCGCGGGCCCAGGACGGTGAAACGGCAAAGGCCCGGGTGGTCGGGCAGCGGACAGGTGGCGCCGACCTCCACGCAGTAGCGGGCCGGCGCGTCGTCGGACCCGGGGCCGCGCAGGGCCACGGCGTTGTGCCGCAGGGACGCGCCCCAGGACTTCACCGCACGCCTCTGGATCGACGGCCTGCCGAGCCACAGCGCGGCGTTGCTGAGGTCGTAGGGGTCGAAACGGCGTGCCTCCCCCCGTCCCACCGTCGGCAGGCCGGCGTCGAGCAGGGCGTCCAGCAGGTCCGCGTCGAGACGGTGCCAGCGGCGAGCCACGGTCGCGTCCTGGGCGAAGCGACGCGCGGTGTCGGGCACCCGTCGCAGGCGTTCGACCACGGGCCCCACCGCGTCCGCGGCGTACGGTCCCGGCGAGGCCGCGCGCGTGGCCGGTGCGGATGGCACGGGAACACCTCCTCGGTGACGTGGTGTCGTGGGTCAGCCCAGGTAGCCGAGTTCTTCGAGACGCCGCGCGACCGCGGCCTCCTCCTCCGCGGAGTAGACCTCCTCGTGCCGTGCGGTCAGGCCGCGGCGCTCCAGCTCCTCGACGACGGCGCGGCTGTCGGCGGCGGCGTCGTTCCCGCCCTCCGCGCCGAGCGTCAGCCGGACACGCCCCGGGACGACGCGGTCGGCGCCCTCCGGGACGACCTCGGCCACCGCCGACATGTGCGCGGTGAAACGGACCAGGTCCGCCTCCCGCTCGGCGTCGACGCCGAGGGCGCGCAGGTCGGCGGCCAGTCGCTCGGCCAACGCGTGGTCGTGCCGGGCGGACCCGGTGGACACGTGCAACCGGACGGTGTGCTCAGACATGGACGAAGTCTCCACTCGTGTCGTAGATCCCCTCGATGGCGGCGAGGATGCCGTGGGTCCGGTCGAGCGCGTCGCCGGTCCGGCCGGGGTCGGCCACCGCGGCGACCAGCGCGTCGACCTGCGCCCGGTACTCCGCGCCGACCTCCTGGTGGGGCAGGTCGACCCCCCGTTCCCGACCGGCCACCCGCACGGTGAGCTCGGGCCGGGTCCGGTGGGGGCTGAACCCGAAGGTGGTCTCCAACGTCGCGCTGCCCCGCGCGCCGTGCAGCGCCAACCGGGTGAGGTCGCGGGCGTTGTGCGAGGCCCAACTACTGCGCAAGCTGATCCCGGTGCCGTCGGTGGTGGTCACGAAGCCGTAGGCGCTGTCCTCCACCCCCCGGCCCCTGACGGTGGAGGTCGGCGCGCCGGCGTGCCAGGAGGCGGCGCGGTCGTCGCGGTCCACGAAGTCGGCGGAGACCACCCCGCACGCGTGGAGGACACCGGGACCCCCCAGCAGGTCCAGGCCCACGTCGAGCAGGTGCCAGCCCAGGTCCACCAGGGCGCCCCCGCCCGAGCGCGAACCGTCCCGGTACCAGTCGGCGTGGCTGGGCACCCCGGCCGCGCGCACCCATTCCAGCTCCGCGTACCGCACGGGCCCCAGGTCGGCGCGGAGGGAGGCGAGCGCCGCCACGTCGGCGCGGTGGCGGGCCGGGCTCCAGGCCAGGAGCCGCCCCCCACCCGTCGCGGAGGCCGAGGCCAGGGTGTCCGCCTCACCGCTGCTGAGGCACACCGGTTTCTCCACGAACACGTCCATCCCCCGGCGCAGCAGGGGGGCCGCGACCTCCGCGTGCCGGTCGTTGGGCACCGCGACGACGACGGCGTCGGCCACGGAGCGGTCGATTTCCTCCGACGTGGTGGGCACCGCGCCGGGACACGCGGCGAGGGCTGCCTCGCGACGTTCGGCGACCGGCTCGACGACGGCGGTGACCCGCGCGCCGGCGTGGGCCGCCAGCATCGGCAGCCACACACGGCGGGCCATCCAGCCGGTCCCCACCACGGCGATGCGCGGGACGGGATGTGCGGACATCAGAACCGCGCACCCCCGTCCACCCTGAGCGTCGTGCCGTTGACGTAGGAGGCCCCCTCGGAGAGCAGGAAGGACACCGCGGCCGTGACCTCCTCCAGCTCCGCCGGACGGCGGGCGCCGATGAGCTCACGGACCCTGGCGGCCTCCTCGGCGCCGTGCCGCGGGGAGCCGTCGTCGACGACCCCGGGCGCGACCACGTTGACGGTGACGCCCTGGCGACCCACCTCACCGGCCACCGACGCGGCCCACGGCTCCAACGCCCCCTTGGAGGCGGCGTAGGCGCTCTGGCCGGGCAGCCC
The DNA here is from genome assembly GCF_018316795.1 of Nocardiopsis akebiae. Classification (NCBI taxonomy): domain Bacteria; kingdom Bacillati; phylum Actinomycetota; class Actinomycetes; order Streptosporangiales; family Nocardiopsidaceae; genus Nocardiopsis; species Nocardiopsis akebiae. Next base: position 3,784,764 of record NZ_CP074132.1, on the reverse strand, counting down.
GCGCTGTCCCGCCCAGGACCCGAACAGGACGATCCGGCCGCGGCGGGCCCTCATCATCGGGCGCAGGCAGGCCCGGGCGAGCGCGACGGAACCGCCGACGTTGACCCGCATGAGGTGGTCCAGGGTGGCGGCGTCGGTGGTCAGGGCCGGGCGGCGCAACAGGACCGCGGCGGCGGCGACACAGCCGTCGACGCGCCCGAACCGCTCCGTCGCCGCCTCGACGAGCTTCTCCGCGCCCCCGGGCTCGGACACGTCGGCCCGGACGGGGACACAGGTGGCTCCGCGCTCCTCGGCCTCGGCCCGCACCTCCCGGACCGCATCGTCCCCCCGGTGGTAACCGGCGACGACGGCGGTGCCCTCGTCGGCGAGGCGGCGCACGCAGGCCCGGCCGATGGTGCCCGAGGCGCCGGACACGACGACGACGCGCACGGTGTCGCTGCTCATCTCTCCTCCTCGTTCGCGCTGCGTGTGGTGCGGGGGACGGTGGCCGGTACCAGGGCGGCGGCCCCGCCGGGCAACGGCACGCCGCGACCGACACGGGCGCCGCGCGCGGTCAGCGCCTCGACGAGGCCGCGCAGGCGCGGCCACGACGTCCCGCCGTGGGTGCACCAGTCCAGGGCCAGCTCCGATCCGGGCCCGCCGCCCTCCGGGAGGAAGACGTCGTCGACCAGCAGCCTTCCGCCGGGGCGAAGACGCGACAGGAGCCAGTCCAGGTCGTCCCCGGGCGCCGGACCGTGCACCGCGTTGACCACCACGCAGACGTCGAACCCCCTCGCCCCCGGGTCGGGGGAGACCTCGACCCGGGCGCTCCCGCCGAGCGCGGGGTGGGGCTCGCCGGCCAGCGCCCCGACGGGCACCAGGTGACCGGTGGCCTCCGGGTCGGCGTCGATCAGGGAGGGCAGGTAGCGGCCCGGACCGGCGGTGACCTCCAGGACCCGCGCGCCGCGCGGCACGCGCAGCAGCCGTGTCCCCAGGACGGCGCGGGCCCGGGCCGAGGGAGCCTCCATCGCCCGCCGGTAGGCGCGGGCGAACCCCGGGTCCGGGGCGCTCCGCTCGAACGGCCGCCCGTCCCGCCCGTCCCGGCCGTCCCGGCCGTCGCCACGGGCTAGGGCGGCGAGGGCCTCGCGCGAGGTCCAGCCGCGCGAGAGGGACGCCTCCAGGTCGACGAACCCGAGCGCCTCCTCGGGCGCGACCCCGGCGTCGTCCCCGTCCGGGTCGGCCGTCACCAGCCCCAGGTCGGCGGCCACGTCGAGCAGCCGCGTCAACGCGTCGACGCGGCACCCGGTGCGCAGGGCCAGGTCGACGACGTCGTGGTCGCCGTCCAGCCGTTCGAGGACCCCCACCTCGCGCAGGGCGAACAGCAGCTCGGACGCCTTGTAGGCGCGGGTGGCGGCGAGCCCCGCGGCGGTCAGGCGCGGACGCGCCGGCGCGGGCACCTTGCCGGTGGCGGTGCGCCCCAGGTCCTCGCGCGCACGCAGCTCGTCGGGGCGTTTGGCCGGTGACAGGTGCTCGGCCACGTGGCGGCGCAGGTCCTCGACCCCGGTGCCCCCGGCCAGGACGACGTCGGCCACCAACCGGTCGGCGCCCGCGTGGCGCCCCGGCCGCCCGGTCACGTGCGCGTCCCGCACACCGGGGTGGGCGCGCAGCACGGCCTCCACCTCCAACGGGGCCACCCAGCGGTCGCCGCGGCGGACCGCGCTCGCGCGCCGCCCCAGCACCTGCAGCCCGTCGGCGGTATCGGTGACCAGGTCGCCCGTGTCGTGCCAGTCGGCCCCCGGAGCCGTGCGCACCCGCAACAGGCCCGTGGACGGGGACGCGGCGTCACCCGGGTCGCCCACGATCTCGTGGACCACGCCGGGCAGGACCCGTCCGACGCAGCCGGGCTCCAGACCGGGTCCGTCGGGGTCCGCCACACCGGCGCACAGGGCGCCGGTCTCGGTGGAGCCGTAGTTGCGGGAGGTGGGGACGCCCAGGGCGTCGCGCACGGCGCGCTCCAGACCGGCGTCCACCGGACCCGCCCCGACCATCGCCATGCGCAGCCGTGGCGCACGCGGCCCGTCCCGGCGGACCGTCCGCAGGGCCGACAACCGTGCCAGGGACGGCGTGAGCACGACGACGGTGGCGCCCCCGGCCAGCTCGTCCGCGGTCGCGCCCAACGCGGTCGGCGGCACGGGCACGACGGCGGAGCCGGAGAGCAGCGCGCCGAACAGCCACCCCAAGGCGTAGGAATGGCTCAACGGCAACGGGATCAGGACCCGGTCGTCCGGCCCGACACCGACGCCGTCCCGGTAGCGCAGACCCTCGGCGACCAGGTCGGACTCGGCGCGGCGCACGAGCGAGGGTCGGCCGGTCGAGCCGGACGTGGCCAGCACGAGCGTGGGTTCCCCGGCCACGGCGTCCCGGGGCGAGGACGCGCCACGGGCGGGGGAGACCGCGCCGGTGGCGGGTTCGAGCCAGCCCTGCCCGCCGGCGTCGCCCAGCAGCCGGTCCGCCTCGGCCGCGGGGGCGTCGGCGCCCACCAACAACGGGTGGGCTCCGGCCTCCACCAGGCCGAGCAGACCGATCACCCACGACGGCCCGTTCTCGGCCCGCAGGCCGATCACCCGGCCCGCCACGTCCCCGGCGCGTTCGCCGACACGCCCGACGGCCTCCAGCAGCGCCCCGGTGGAGAGCACCGTGCCGTCGGCGCCGCGCAGACGACCGGGACGGTCCGGCGCGTCGCGCAGGATCGCGCACAGACCGGAGGTCACGACGGGGGTTCCGGCCGCCTCACCCACGGCGCGTCCGGTCGTAGTCGGCCTTCATCCCGGCCAGCAGCGCGCGGATGGCGGGCGGGGAGTACGTGGGGGCCGAGCACAGCTCGTCGAGCGTGATCTCGTCCTCGAAGTACATCGACAGCGTGTCCCACGGCGTGAAGCAGCCGTGGCAGGCGTCGAGACGCGGTCGCTCCGCGAGCAGCGCCCGGGTCAGCCCGGTCTCCCCGATCTTGTCGGTGGTCGCGATCCAGTCGTCCTCCAGGACGTTGCCCATGTCGGAGAACCAGATGTTGGGGCAGGGCGTGACGACGCCGTCGCTGAAGGTCGAGACCACCAGCCGGGGCAGGTGGCAGCGGAAGGTCCGCCTGCCCTCGCGGTAGAAGCTCAGCAGCCGGTCGAAGTAGGCCCGCGGCGGCAGCACCGCGGACAGCTCGTCGAAGTGGTCCACCAGTTCCTCGACGTGCACGATCTGCTCGGGACGGATCCTGTAGTCGTCGGAGTCGGGTCCGCGCACCGGGAAGGGGTGCAGGCTGACGTGGTCGCCGAACCCCGCCAGGAAACGGGCGAACGCGGTCGTCTCGGAGACGCTGCGGTCGTGCAGCACCTGGTAGATCTCCACCGGGATTCCCGAGACGAGGATGCGCTCGATGGCGGCCATGGTCTTCGCGTGCAGCTTCTCCGACTGCACCCGGTAGCTGTTGCCGCCGTACAGGTGGCTGTCCAACGACACCTGGAGCACCACGTTGCCCCAGGAGCGCAACCGCTCCAGGTGCTCCTCACGCACGAGCACGCCGTTGGTCTGCACGACCAGGACCTCGTGCTTGGCCGCCTCCTGCTCCAGGAAGTCCATGATCCCCCTGATCAGGAAGATCTCCCCGCCGGTCACCTTCAGCAGGGGCATGTCGAACGTCGTGCGCAGCCGGTCGGCGACCGTGTCGACGTTGCGGCCCAACGGCGTGTCCTTGGCGTAGGCGTCGCGCTTGGGCGGCTCGAAGATGAGCTTGAGGTTGTGCCCCTCCTTGAGGTTGCTCTGGCCGGTCAGGCAGTAGGTGCAGCTCAGGTTGCAGGCGTCCTCGTTGATGACGAGGTCGTTGCCCAGGAGGTGGCTCACCATCGTCGCGGTCTCCTTCGTCGTTGATGTCGCGGCGCCGTGTCCTCAGGCACGGACCCAGTGGTGCGCGTGCGGACGGGCGGGGTCGTCCCCCTCGCGGGGGCGTGCCCGCTCGCGCAGCGCGGCGGTGAGGGCGTCCGTGCCGCCGAACAGCGAGCGGGCCTGGCTCGTGTAGCACCGCGCGGCCTCCAACCAGACCTCGGTGTCGGCCTCGGTCAGCGCCGAGGCGCGCCTGGCCAGGCCCTGGCGGTGCCGTGCCCGCACGGTGTAGGGGAAGTCCTCGTACCAGGCCGGCGCCCCGACCCCCGCGCGCTCGACGGCCGCCCGCGTCAGCCTGTGGTCCACGTGGTCCCCGGCCGCGAGCGGCGCGTGGACGAGCGTGCCCCCGTCCCGGTGGCGTGCGATCGCCTCCGCGATCCGGTCCACCAGGGCGGCGTCGTCCGGGTGCGGCGTCGAGAACAGGCGGGTCACCGACGGGTAGCGCGGGACGCCGTCGCTGCGGCGGGCCGCCGCGTCGGCGAGCCCGAGCGAGTGCGGCGCCAGACCCAGGAGCGACAGCGCGGCGCGGTCCTCGGCCCTGCGTGCCGAGGGCGGTGCCGACAGCGCTCGGGAGGCCCCGCCCGGGACGGGGTCCGGGTCCGGTCCGTCGAACACGGTGAGCACCAGGACCCGTGCCCCCTCGCGCCGCCAGCGCGCGATCCGGGCCCCCAGGGACCAGACGGCGTCGTCGGGGTGGGGGGAGAGCACCAGGTGGTCCACGGTCCCCCCGGAGGGCAGTCCGGTCACGGGGCATCCCCCCGGCGCACCGCGTCGACGTACCGGACCGGGTCCCCGTCGGCGCAGAGCAGCTCCGCCAGGTGCGTCACGGCGGGCTCGGGGTGCAGCGCCGCGAAGCGCTCCAGATTGCGGGCGTGCTGCTCCCAGCGGTCGGGGCGGCCGTGGCTGAGGTGAACCCCCAGGGCGTCGGGCACCAGCCGCCGGCGCAGACCGCGCCCGTGCAGACGTCGGCCCAGTTCGAGGTCCTCGCAGCCCCACGTCGTGCCGAAGGACTCGTCGAAACCGCCGACGGCCTCCACCTCGGCGCGGTCCACGGCGAGGTTGGCCCCCACCGAGCCGAGCCACGGGGCGACGTCGGGCACGGTCCCGGCGTCCATCCCCTCCACCGCGCGCTCCAACGCGTTGGTCACCAGACGGCGGCGCGGCGCCCGTGTCCGGCCGGCCCCCAGGGCGCGCCGGGCGTCCCGGGCGTCGGCGGCGTCCCCCTCGGCCAACTCGGCGACCAGGGCGGCGGCCGTGGGCAGCTCGCGCATGCGTCCGTGGCAGAACAGGCTGGGGCCGCGGGCCCGGTGGTGGGCGGCGAGGAAATCCTCGCCGACCAGCACGTCGTCGTCGACGAAGACCAGACGCGGGGCCGAGGCGGCGGCCACGCCGGCGTTGCGTGCCGCCGCCCGACCGCGGCCGGGGCCGCGCACCACCACGAGCGGGGGCGCGCTCCCGACCCCGTCACGGGCAGGCGGGCCGGGAGCGGCGCCCACCTCGGCGGGGACCTCGTCCGCGTCGACGACTACCACCACCTCGTGGGGCGGCGCGTCGCGTTGCGCCGCCAGACAGGCCAGGGTCGGACGCAACCGTTCGGGCCGTCCCCCTCCGGTGGGCACGACGACCGAGATCACGGGTCGGGGCGCCGGACTCACGCCGCCACGGCCTCCCCCACGTGCGCGGCCACGGCGCGCACCGTGTCCGGGTCGGCGAGCAGGACACGGTGGTGCAACCAGACGCACTCACGGCCGATCAGCTCGCTGTTCGGGCAGCGAGCGGCGTCGCTCCCGACGTCCTCGCCCCGCGTGGGGCCCCGCCCCCATCCCTCGGTCCGGTAGATCGGCGGGAAACCGACGAAGGCGGGGACACCACGGTCGACCAGGTTGTCGACCAGCGCGCGGCGACGACGGTCGTCGATCCCGGGGACACGGAACATGGCCATGTAGTGGCTGTGGAGGTCGCACCGCTCGTCGCGGCCGGCCGGCACCACGCCCGGCACCGCGGCCAGCTCCTTCTCCAGCACCTCGGCGCCGCGCTCGCGCACGGACAGGTGCTCGTCGAGGCGGGCGAGCTGTCCGCTCAGCACGGCCGCGACGAACTCGGGCATCCTCTGGTTGGAACCCTGGGTGCGGTGCTCGTAGTGCCGGTCGTCGGCGGGGCGCCCGCAACTGTGGCGGAGGTAGGCGTCCTCGTAGCGTTCGCGGTCCGGGAACAGGATCGCGCCGCCCTCGCCCCCGGTCATCAGCTTGCCGTTCTGGAAGCTGAAGGTGGCGATCCCACCCAGCTCCCCGGCGTGACGGCCGCGCCAACGCGCCCCGTGCGCGTGCGCGGAGTCGTGCAGCACCTCCACGCCCGCCGACCGGGCCAACGCGTCCAGCGCGTCCACGTCGGCGAACTGGCCGGCCATGTGCACGGCCATGATCACCTTCGTGCGGGGGCCGAGGGCCGCGGCCGTCGCGTCGACGTCGAGACAGTAGGTGTCGAGGTCGACGTCGGCGGGCACCGGCACGGCGCCCAGCCGCTGCACCGCGAGCGAACAGGAGATGAAGGTGAACGCGGGGACGACCACCTCGTCCCCCGGGCCGACGCCCATGCTCTCCAGGGCGAGCTCCAACGCCGCGGTCCCGCTGCTCACGGCCAGACAGTACGGTGCGCCGTGCCGCTCGGCGAAGGCGCGCTCGAAGGTCTCCACCCGGCTGCCGGCCTGACGCCACCACCCCGGTTGTTCCAGGACCCCGAGCAGCCCCTCGCGTTCGGCCGCGCCGTACTGGGGCCACGGGGGAAGGTTCAGTTCCTGACGGTCGTGCGGCACGTCGTCCTCCGAGTCGGGGGGGCGAAGGGCACGGCGGGTGTCGGACTCACGCGCCGCGGACTTCTCGTGCTCACCGCGGCGTTCGTCTTTTTCCGGAATCACTCGCCAAAGCGGACTCCCATAACCTTGGGAACCATTCGATTCGCTGTCAAGGCGCGGTGGTCGGGAAATATGGAAGCCGTTCAACCACACGATTTACGCGGCCGTGAACAGCGAGAACGAGGGCGAGTGCGCATCTTGCGCAGTCGAACATGCGTTACCGGTTCACTCGGTCCGGGGTGTTCATTCGAAAAGTCGGAGAACGGTTGACGAATCTCGCGGACGTCATGACGATCGTGATTCACCGGCCTCGGCCGAGCCCGTCCGGTCACCCATGCCCTCGACACCGAAAGGCCGTCCCGTGCCGACCCCACGCGTCCTCGTCATCGGGATCGACGGCGGCAGCTTCGACACCATCGACCCCCTCATCCGACGCGGGGAGCTGCCGCACACGGCCGCGCTGCTGCGGGACAGCGCGAGCGCGGTCACCTCCACGACCTGGCCGGCCCACACCGCGCCGGGGTGGGCCACCATGACCAGCGCGTCCCACCCCGGACGTCACGGCATCTACCAGTTCTTCGACACCCAGCACCCCGCCTACGGGGAGACGCTGGTCGGCGCGCCGGATCTGGGCCGCTCCTCGATGTGGGAGTGGGCGGCGGCCCAGGGCTGGTCCGGCGGGATGATCAACGTCCCCATGTCCCACCCGCCGCGCGACCTGCCCGGCTACCAACTGACCTGGCCGCTGCGGCAGACCCTGCGCTACTGCCGGCCGCCGACGCTGCTGCGCGAGCTGGCGACGGCCGGGGCGCACTTCCAGCCCGACCTCGCCTGCATGTTCCGGGGCGACCACGGCTACATCGACGAGGCGGTCGCCAACGTCGCGGCGCGCGTGCGCTCGACCCGACACCTGATGAGCACCAGGCCCACCGACGTGACCATGGTCGTGATCACCGAGCCCGACCGGGTGGGACACCATTACTGGCACTTCGGCGACCCCGACCACCCCGGGCACGAGACCCCGCCGCCCGGCTCCGGGTGGGACGAGGCGATGACGCGCATCCACCGCGCCGTTGACGACGCCATCGGCGAACTGGTCGGGCTCGTCGACGACGACACCACCGTCGTGCTGGTGTCCGACCACGGGCTCGGGCGCGGACGCCACTCCCTGGGCCTGCACGGCCTGCTGGAGGAGGCCGGCCTGCTCGCCACCGCGGCCTCCGGCGACGGGGACGCGGACCGGGGCGCGCACTGGTTCACCGGCGGCGGACGCACCGTCGACTTCGCCCGCACGTCGGTCTACATGCCCGTGCCGGGCAGCTACGGCCTCAACGTCAACCAGCGGGGCCGCCAGGTGCGCGGTCGCGTCGCGCCGAGGGACCGCGCCCGGTTGCTGGAGGACCTGCAGTCGCTCCTCGACCTGCGCACGCCCACCGGCGACCGGGTCTTCCGCGCGGTCCTGCCGCGCGAGGAGGTCTACCCGGGCCCCTGGACGCACCGCGCCCCGGACTTCGTGCTGCTGCCCGCCGACGAGACCGTCATACCGGTCTGCGACCCCTCGGCCCCGCTCTGGGGGCCGAGCGCCCAGACCGGGCTGCACCGCCACGAGGGCCTCTGGGCGCAGCGCTCGCCCGACGTCGTCCCGGGGCGCCGGACCGAGACCTTCCGCCTGGTCGACACCGTTCCGACGATGTTCGCCGCGCACGGGATCGCCTGGCCCGACGACGTCGACGGCCGCGTCCACGAGGACGCGTTCTCCCGCCCCCCGACCCCGCCGGCGCCGCTGCCCGCGGACCCCGTCACCGGGACCGGCCTCCCCGGGGACGCCGCCGACAAGGACGAGGACCTGGCCTTCACCAGCTCCCGGCTGCGCGCGATGGGCTACCTGTGAAGCAACCCCCGACCGAAACCGACCCCAGGGAAGGGAACGACGACTTGAGCGACGTCAAGGATCGGCTGAAGAAGGTCATGGTCGCCTCCCTCGAACTCAAACGGGATCCGGCCAGCCTCCCCGAGAAGGACATCGTGGACACGCTGGGCCTGGACTCGATCAACACCCTGGAGTTCCTGATCTGGGTGGAGAACGAGTTCGACATCGAGATCGCCGACGAGGACCTCTCGGTGCGCCTCGTCGACGACCTCGACGTCCTCAGCGCCTACGTCAGCGAGCGGCTCTCCGGCTGAGCCGCCGGCCGGACCGGCAGGAGCGCGAGCGACGAGGAGGAGCAGTGCCGAGTGATCGACGCGCGATCGTGGTGGTCACCGAGGGCGCCACACCCCGACTGTTGGACCGATGGTGCGCCGAGGGCCGGCTGCCGGCCTTCGCACGCCTGCGGACCCTCGGGGCGGGGGGAGCGCTGCGGGCCGACGGTGTCCCCTACGAACCACCGGGCCTGCTGAGCCTGCTCACCGGGGCGCGCCCCGGCGACCACGGGTTCCACTCCTACTGGTCGTGCCACAGCCCCGACTACCGTCCGGCGGTGCTGGGTTCCCGGGAACGGCGGCTGCCGCTGCTCTGGCAGCGCCCGGAGTTCGCCGACCTGCGCTTCGCCTCCGTGGGACTGTTCGGCACCCACCCCGCCGAACCGTTCGACGGCTGGCTGATCACCTACCCCATGCGCCCCACACTGCGCGGCTGCCACCCCCGCGAACTCCAACGCGAATTGGACCGGGAGGGCATCCGCCCGGTGCACGACGTGTCGGTGTGGTGGGACGGGGGACCCCGCGCCTCCGTGCTCCAACGTCTGTTGGAGGCCGACCGGCGACGCGCCGCCGCCGCCGAGCACCTGCACGACCGGGGTGCCGACGTCACCGTGGTCAACCTGACGGCCATCGACCGAACCTCGCACATCTTCTGGCAGGAACTCGAACGCGAGGACGCCGACCCCTCCCACAGCGCCGTGTTCGATGCCTACAAGACCGCCGACGACGTGCTCGGACGCATGCTCCGCCGACTCGACGGCCGCACCACCCTCATCGCCTTCTCCGAGATCGGGTTCGGTCCCGTGCGCTCGTACTGCTCGATCAACGACGCGCTGGCCTCGGCCGGGCTCCTGACCCACGACGCCGACGGACGCGTGGACTTCGGGGCGAGCCGGGCCTTCGAGGCGGTCCAGGGCACCCACGGCGTCAACGTCAACCTCACCGGCCGCTACGAGCGGGGCACGGTCTCCCCCGACGACTACGAGACCGCGCGCAAGGACGTCGCCGAAGCTCTGCTCGGCGCGATCAACCCCCGCACCGGCCTGCCCCTGGTCCGTTCGGTGTCCCCCCGCGAGGAGGTCTACCCGGGGTCCGCCACCGAACTCGCCCCCGACCTGGTCCTGGAACCCCACGACTGGCGCTACCTGCCCCTGGGCGACCCGAGCTGGGCCCACCACGTCCACCGCACCTGGCAGAGCGGCTGGCACCGACCCGACTCCTACTGGGCCGCCCTCGGTCCGGACACCGGGACCGCCCTTCCCGGTGCCGCGCCCGCCCGGCCGGTGGACATGGCCGCCACACTGGCCGCGGCCCTGGGCCGCGAGGTCCCGCCGTGGTGCTCGGGGAGGGCCCTCATCACCTGCTGAGCACCCACCACCGGTCGACCCCAGGAAGGAATCCGATGAACCGGGCCCTAGCCGTCGGCCTCGACGGCATGACCCTCGACCTGCTGCACCGGCTCGCCGCCGGGGGCGTGATGCCCACCGCCGCCGCACTGCTGGAGAGCGGCCCGTGCGCGGAACTGGTGGCGCCCCTGCCGGAGATCAGCTCGACGAGCTGGGCGTCGTTCCTGACCGGGGTCAACCCGGCCCGGCACGGTGTGTTCGGGTTCGTGGACCTGCTCCCCGGCGGGTACGACACGTTCTACGCCGACGCGCGCACCCTCGCCGCCCCCACGATGTGGGAGGTCGCGGCACGGGCGGGACTGCGCACCGCCTGCCTCAACGTGCCGGGCACCTACCCGGCGCCGATCCTCCACGGCGCACTTGTGTCGGGCTTCGTCGCCCCGCGCCTGTCCCGCGCGGTGTTCCCGCCACGACTCGCCGACACCCTCTCCGCGCTCGACTACGAACTCGACATGGAGATCGGCGACGTCGCCGCCGACCCGCACGCCTTCCTGGCCCGCGCGGTGCGCGCGCTGCGCGCCCGCGTCCGCGGGTTCGAGGCCGTGCTGGGCCGCGACGGCGCGGAACCCGACTGGGACCTGGGCGTGGCCGTAATCACCGAGACCGACCGCGTGCAGCACTTCCTGTGGGGCCCGCTCGACGACCCCGGCCATCCGCTGCACGACGCCGTCGTCGACTTCTACCGCGAGGTCGACGCAGCCCTCGCACGGCTGGTCGCCCTCGTCGACGACGAGGACGCGCTCTTCCTCGTCAGCGACCACGGTTTCGGGCCGGCGACCTGCCAGTTCGCCCTCAACGGATGGTTGCGCGAGGGCGGTTGGCTGGCCCCGGCTCAGATCACCCCCCGGCTGACCGACCTCGACGCCCGCTCCCAGGCGTTCGCGCTGGACCCGGCACGGGTGTACCTGCACCGCAAGAGCCGCTTCCCATCCGGCTCCCTGAGCGACGAGGACGCCGACGCGGTACGCGACGAGATCGCCGACGAACTGCGCGCCCTGCGCCGCGACGGCACCCGGATCGGCCCCGACGTCGACGGACCGCCGGTGTTCGACGCCGTGGAGACCGCCGCTCAGGTCTACAGCGGCCCGCTGCTGGAACGCGGTGCCGACCTGCTGGCCACGCCCGCCCTCGGGGTCCAGCCCCGGGGCACGTGGGCGCCCGCGGCGACGGTCGGCACCGACGTGTTCACCGGCACGCACACGCGGGGCAACGCGATCTTCCACGCCCGCGGCGCGGACCGGGACCGCTTCCCGGCCCGGGTGGACATGACCGACGTGGCCCCGACCCTTCTCGGCGCACTGGGCGTGGACGCCCCCGACATGGACGGCCGCGCCGCCGACACCGGCCGGCGCGCGCAGCGGACCACTGGAGGTACGGCATGAGCCCCACCGACATCCCCATCACCCCGGTGCGCAGGGAGAAGCCGGGGGCGTTCTCCATCGAGATCGACCCGGAGATCACCGACCCCGCCTCCGTGCGGACCAGCTTCCTCATCCTGCTCGACGGCGACCTGGTGATGTCCCCCGAACACCTGGGCGTGGCCTTCATGGCGAGCGTGCTGCGCGAGGCGGGTTTCACCTGCGAGATCCGCGAGGTGCGACACGGCCTCGACGAGGAGCGCACCATCGCCGAACTCGTCGAGTACGACCCGGCGCTGGTGTGCTTCACCCTGATGAGCCTCAACGTCGTCAGCGCCGCCGCGCTCTCCGAACGCCTCGCCGAGGCGCTCCCGGACGCGGTGATCGCCTGCGGCGGCCCGGCCGGCACCTTCGCCGGGACCGAGGTGCTCCGCCGGATCCCGCACGCCGACGTCGTCGCCGTCGGGGAGGGCGAACCCACCATCCTCGACCTCGTGCAACGCATCGCGCTCGGGGACGACCTCTCCGACTGCCCCGGCATCTGCTACCGCGACGCCCGGGGCAGACCGCGCCAGAACCCGACCCGGCCGCTGGTCCACGACCTCGACGCGCTCCCGCACCCGGCCCGCGACCAACTCGTCTCCCACGGCAACGAGCTGGAGTACGTGCGGGTGAGCACCAGCCGCGGCTGCGTGGCCCGCTGCACGTTCTGCGCGGCCCCGCACACCAACAACCGGGTCCAACAGGGCAAGGCGTGGCGGGGACGCAGCCCGGAGCGGGTGGTGGACGAGATCGTCCAACTGGTGCGCAACCACCGGTTCCGCACCTTCGACTTCATCGACTCCACGTTCGAGGACCCCGACGGCGGCCGTCTGGGCAAGGAACGGGTCCGCAGGATCGCCCAGGGCATCCTCGACGAGGGACTGGACATCTACTTCAACGTCTGCATGCGGGCGGAGAACTGGAAGGACACCCCGGAGGACCACGCGCTGCTGGACCTGCTGGTGCGCGCCGGCCTGGAGAAGGCCAACGTCGGCATCGAGTCCGGCGTCCCCGAGGAGCTGCTGCTCTGGGAGAAGAAGGCGACGGTGCAGGACAACGTCACCGTGATCCGGATGCTGGAACAGCACGGGATCTACCTCGCGATGGGCTTCATCCCGTTCCACCCCTACGCGACGGTCGAGACGATCCTGGAGAACGCGGAGTTCCTGCGGCACAACGCGGGCCACAACCTGCGCCGTATGACCGAGCGGCTGGAGATCTACCCGGGCACCAAGATCGTGCGGAGGATGACCGACGACGGCCTGCTCACCGACGCCTACCTGAACGAACTCGACCCCTACGGCTACACCTACCAGGACGAACGGGTGGAGGTGCTGGCCACCCACTTCGCCTCGCTCTACAACAACGACGACTACCACCGGCGCGGGGTGATCACCGAGCAGTCCTCGGTGTTCGAGTTCGAGACCTTCAACGTCGTCCTCCAAACGTTCATCTCCCGACTCCACCGACGCTTCCACCACGTGCCCGAGGCGATGGAGCGCATCGAGACGTTCAAGGAGAGGATCCGCGCGATCCGCCAGGAGATGTCGCAGCACAACGTCGACTTCTTCCGCAGCAACGTCGACGACGCGCTCTCCGGACGCCTCGACCACGACAAGCGGGCGGCCCAGGTGCTCGACGTCGAACGCTACTTCGACGCCCGGATCGACCAGATGAAGACCGAGCAACTGCGCCTCGGCAAACACCTGCACCGCATGGGCCTGCGCGTGGCGGAGATCAGCTCAACCCTGCCCGACCCCGCCCCCGGCGGGGCGCAGCGTTCCTACACGGGGGAGGGCGCCGGTGCCACCTGGTGACGGCGTCGCCGTCTGCACCCTGACCGACACCGGACTGGCCGACCGCCTCAGGGACCTGTCCGGGGTCGCGGTGGCCGCACCGCTGCGCACGGCCAACATCGGCATCGAACAGATCGTCCGCGCCGTGCTCGCCCGCCCCTCGCTCCGGGCGCTGCTGGTGTGCGGGGCGGACTCGCGCCTGTTCCGCCCGGGACAGAGCCTGATCGCCCTGCTGCGCCACGGCATCGACGGTGACGGCGGCCGCATCCGACGCGCCGAGGGCTACGACGCGCGCCTGCCGGGACTGGGCGTCGCCCAGGTGGAGCGCTTCCGGAACCAGTTGACCTGGCACGACGCGCGCGGCGTCGACGACGAGGGGGAACTCGCGGCGCGGGTGGCGGAACTGCGCGCCGCCGTCCGCCGGGCCCCGGCCCCGCCCGCCGGACCCGTCCCCGAACCGGTCGGGACCGCCGAACCGACGGAGCTGCGCCCGCGGGGCAGACGCCGCGACCTGTCGACCGCCCTCCAGGGGTTCGTGGTGATCACCGCCGACCACGCCGAGGGCGCCGTGCTCCTGCGCGTGTTCGACGCCGACCTCACACCGCGCTACCGCATGCGCGGCCGTCGCGCCGAATCGATGGTGCTCGGCCTGCTGGAGGCCGGAGTGATCACCGACCCGGCCCACACCGGCTACCTCGGCACCGAGCTGGGCAAGGCGGAGACCGCCCTGCGCTGCGGGCTGCGCTACGAGCAGGACCTGCCGCTGCGCCCGGCACGACACGACAGCCACGAAAGGACGCTCGCATGACCCCGACCGAGTTCCGGTCCGTGCTGTACGGCACGTTGGGGGTGACGGGAACCGAACTGGCGCCCGACGTCGCCCTGCGCGACCAACTCGTCGTCGAGTCCTCGCGGATGGTCGAACTGGCGATCCTCCTGGAGCAGGACCTCGGGGCCGACCTCGACGACGACGTCGACCTCGCGGCGCTCTCACCGACCGAGCTGCACCGGCTGGTCGAACCGGGGCCGACCGGATGACCGCCCGCCCGTCAGGGCAGCGAGAGGTCCTCGCGCACGCCCCGGGCCAGGTGCGGGTGGCACACCGCGGGCGGTTCCTGCCCGGCGGGCACCAGCCGCACCACCAGGTCACCGGCGTGCTCCCCGGCCGGAGCCCAGGAGGTCGCCCGCGCACGCTCCTCCTCGGACGCGTCCTCCGCCAGCACCACCGTCACCGGCCGGACGGGGGGCGCGACCGGGTCGGCCAAGACGCCCCCTGCCGAGGCGAGGAACACCCGCGACGGGGCGGGCCCGACCTCCGCGACCCGGGCCACCAGGCCGGGCGCCGCCGCCCCGGAGACGAACAGCGCCCACGGTCGGTCGGCCGGCCAGTCGGCGACGACGGACCCCGGGCCCGCCCCGTCGACAGCCTCCGGGACGGACACCGTGCGCACCTCGACCAGGGGGGAGAGCAGGTCACGCCAGCTCCGGGCCGACACCGACCCGTCCACCACCAGCACCAGACAAGCAGCGGCCCCGACCCTGTCCGGTCCCGTCACGACGGCACCCCTCCCCGGCTCTCATCACTATCCCGCGTCCGGTGGGCAGCCTACAGCGGGTACGCGACCCATCCCGAGGAAAGGAGAACGATCACGATGGCCACACCGCGCCGCGTCGCCGTCATCGGCCTGGACGGGGTCCCCCCGGAACTGCTCTTCGACAAGCACTCCGCGGACATGCCCACCCTCACCCGCCTGAAGGAGAAAGCGGTCTGGGGACCGATGCGCAGCATCGACCCCCCCATCACCATGCCCGCCTGGGCCTGCATGCTCTCGGGCGCCACCCCCGGCGAACTCGGGATCTACGGCTTCCGCGACCGGGCCGACCACGGTTACGGTCCGATGGAGTTCGCGACCGCGCGCAAGATCCGCCGCCCCCGCATCTGGGACCTGGTCTCCGCCGCGGGCGGCACCAGCATCGTGCTGGGCGTACCGGGCACGTATCCCACCACCCCCATCCTGGGGTCGATGGTGTCGTGCTTCATGGCCCCCTCCACCGACGCCCGGTTCACCCACCCGGTCGGTCTCGCCGACGAGCTCGCCGCCCTCACCGGCGGCTACCGGCTCGACGTGGCGAACTTCCGCTCCCCGGAGCCGGAACGGATCTCCCAGGAGATCTTCGACATGAGCGAGCAGCGCTTCGACGTGGCCCGACACCTCGCGACCACCCGGGAGTGGGACCTGCTCACCCTCGTGGACATGGGGCCGGACCGCCTCCACCACGCGTTCTGGAAGCACTGCGACCCCGAGCACCCCCGCCACGAGCCGGGCAACCGCCACGCCGACCTGTTCACGCAGTACTACCGTGCGCTCGACCGCCAGATCGCCGGACTCCTGGAGACCCTGCCCGAGGACACGGCGGTGATGGTCGTGTCCGACCACGGCGCACAACCCATGGTCGGCGGGTTCCGCGTCAACGAGTGGCTGCGCCGCGAGGGCCTGCTGGTGCTGCGGGAGGAACCGGACCACCGGATCCCCCTGGCGAAGGCATCGGTCGACTGGACCCGCACCGTCGCCTGGGCCGAGGGCGGCTACTACGGTCGCGTCTTCCTCAACGTCGAGGGCCGTGAGCCCACCGGCACGGTCCCGGCCGCCGAACACGAGGACACCGCGGACCGGATCGCCCGCATGCTGGAGGCGCTGACCGACGAGACCGGCGCGCCGATGCGCAACCGCGTCCTGCGCCCCCACGAGATCTACCCCGAGGTCAACGGGGTCGCGCCGGACCTGATGGTGTACTTCGGCGACCTGCGACGCCGTGCCCTGGCCACCCTCGGAGGCGGCGAGGACCTGCACACCACCGAGAACGACACCGGTCCGGACCACGCCAACCACGGGGACACCGGTGTGTTCCTGCTCGCCGGGACCGGTGCCTCCCCGGGCCCGCGTCCGGGCCTGTCCCTGTACGACGTAGCCCCTACTCTGGAGTCCCTGTTGGGCGTTGAGTCACCGGTCCGTCACAGCACATCGGCGGGTGTCCTGGCCTGAACAGGTCGTGACGCCCACCACCCCGAGGAGGAACGCCGATGGC
This sequence comes from Nocardiopsis akebiae, assembly GCF_018316795.1. Lineage (NCBI taxonomy): Bacteria > Bacillati > Actinomycetota > Actinomycetes > Streptosporangiales > Nocardiopsidaceae > Nocardiopsis > Nocardiopsis akebiae. The sequence goes on along the minus strand of NZ_CP074132.1, from coordinate 3,768,116 downwards.
CCACCCGGACCGATCCCTGACCCCCCGCCAACGATGGCTGGGACTCACGATCGTCCTCGCCGCCGTCCTGGTCGACCTCATCGACGTCGGCGTCGTCGTCATCGCGGCGCCCCACCTGGCCGCCGGCCTCGGGGCGACACCGGCCGAACTGCAGTGGATCGTGGCCGGCTACGCGCTGGCCTTCGGCGTGCTCCTCGTCCTCGGCGGGCGGCTAGGCGACATCCTGGGACGGCGGCGCACCTTCCTGGCCGGGACCGTGGTGTTCACCGTCGCCTCGGCGGCGTGCGCCCTCGCCCCGGACACCACGACGCTCATCGCGGCACGCGCCGCGGCCGGCCTCGGGGCGGCGCTCATGGTCCCCCAGGTGCTCTCCATCATCCAGACCACCTTCACCGAGAGCGAGCGCCCGCGGGCGTTCGGGGCCTACGGGGCCGTGGTCGCGGTCGGCGCCGGGCTCGCCCCGCCCATCGGCGGGCTGCTGCTCGAACTCGGTCCCGAAGAGCTGTCGTGGCGGATCCTGTTCCTGATCAACGTCCCGATCGGCGTCCTGGCCGTCCTCGGCGGCGCCCGGTACCTGGAGGAGTCGCGCACCGACGACCGTCCGGGCCTGGACCTCGCCGGGACGGTCACGGTCGGCGCCGCACTGCTCCTGGTGCTGTTCCCGCTCGTCACCCTGGGGCACGGGAGCGTCTCACCGTTCGCGCTGGTCGGCGGACTGGCCGGTCTGGCCCTGCTGGCGCTCTTCGTCCGCACCCAGCGCCGCAGGGAGGAGCGGGGCCGCCCGGTGCTGGTGCCCATGACGGTGTTCCGGCGTCCCGAACCCGCCGTCGGCCTCGTCGCCGTCGTCATGGTCTGGTCCGGGATGAGCGCCTACACCCTCGTGCTCACCCTTCAGCTCCAGGACGGGCACGGACTGTCCCCCCTGGCCACTGGCCTGGTCCTGATGGCCTGGCCGATCGGGGTGGGCCTGTCGGCCAACTCGGCCTCCCTGCCCGCCCTCCTCGCCCGCATCGACGGCCGACAGGTCCTTCTCGGGACCGCGCTCCTCACGGCCGGCATGGCCCTGCTGGTCGCCTCGCTGGGCCACGCCCTCGCCACCGGCGGCGCCCTCGGCGGCACCGGCGACATCACCCTGCGCCTGGTGCCCGGCCTCTTCGTCAGCGGCCTCGGCATGGGCCTGTTCGCCCCCGGCATCACCCAGAAGATGATGTCTTGGGCTCCCGAGGAGGCCGTGGGCGGCGTGTCGGGCACCGTGAACGCCGTCATCCAGATCGCCGGCTCGCTCGGCACGGTCGTGGCCGGTTCCCTGTTCTTCCTCGCCCTGCCGCAAGGGGGGACCGGCACGCACTCCCCGGCGGCGGCCGACAGCGCCGGCCTGGTGGCGCTGCTCTACCCGCTCGGCGGGTTCCTCGTCGCCGGCCTCGTCGCGGTGGCGCTGCACCGCCGCGAGCACCACCGGCCCCGCCCCGAGGACCCCGACCGGCCGTCCCCGCCCCCTGAGGGAAGGCGGGGCCGGTCGGGGAGCGCGTCGGCGGCCCCCGGACGGCGACCGCGTCGCCGCGGCCCCTCCCCGGACAGCGGCTGAACGGATGGGCGGGCGGCTCCGGAACGGCACACCGGTCGGGGACACGGCGGTCACGGCGGGACGTCCCCGCCCCGGCCTCGCCGGGGCGGGCCCCGACCCGGCGAACGCCGCCGCAGCCCGAGGACACCACAGACCACCGGCCGCGCCCCGGACCCACCCCTGCGGCGCCGGGGCCGCCCCCGGACCCACCGACGCCACGCCACACGCCCCTTCGGTGGCTGGCCCCACAGAGAGGATGGCTCCATGTCCCGCCCGAACCACCGTCCCACCGTGCTCGGCCTCGGCGGCTCCGGCCACGACTGGTCCGCCGCGGCGATGGACCCCACGCGCATCGTCGCGATCGACGAGGAACGCCTCACCCGCAAGAAGTACGGTGTCGGCTCCGACCTGCTCGCCGGCCTCAGCCGACGCGCCGTCACCGCCCAGCTCGGCACGACCCCCGAGGAAGTCGACCTCGCGGTCGCCTGTGACCTGGTGCCCCCCGCCTTCACCTTCCCGGTCCGCCGCAAGCTGACCGTGATCGACCACCACCTCGCCCACGCCTACAGCACCTTCGCCGGCTCCGGGTTCGACCGGGCCGCGGTCCTGGTCAGCGACAACTCCGGGAGCCTCGTCTCCGGGACCCGTGAGGGGGACGGCCCCCGCGCCGCCGAGACGATCAGCGGGTACGTCGGGGACCAGGACGGCCTGCACCTGGTGACGCGCGTCTCGGGCGAGCACCGCCTCGACGGCTCGGCCGGCGGCTACTACCAGCCCGGCAGCACCGACAACTCGCTCGGACACTTCTACCGCTCGGTGAGCATCGCTTGCGGTCTGGCCTACCGGGGACCGACCGGCACGCACGAGGTCAGCGAGGACGGCAAGACGATGGGGCTGGCCTCCTACGGTGACCAGCGCTTCGTGGACGACCTCGCAGCCCTCGTCGACCTCGGCCCCGGAGGGGAGGTCCGCATCGACGCCGACGCCGTCGACCGCACGTGCGCCGCACTCGTCGCCGGAGGCGACTTCGACACCCGCGCAGCCCTGGCCCACGCCGCGCAGGAGGTCCTGGAACGGGCCATGGTGCACGTCGTCCGGGACCTGCACGCCCGTACCGGCGCCCGCGACCTGTGCCTGGCCGGGGGCACGGCGCTCAACAGCGTCGCCAACGGACGGATCCTGAGGGAGACGCCCTTCGAGCGTCTGTTCGTGGTCCCGGCCGCCGGCGACAACGGCATCAGCCTCGGTGCCGCCTATTACGGCCTGCACGTCGGGTCGGGGGTGCCGATGCGCGAACTGCCCCGCCTCACCGACGCCTACCTCGGTCCCGACCACGGGCACACGGCCGCCGAGACCGCCATCGCCGAGAGCGGCCTCCCGTGCGCGCGCCCCGACGACCTGCCCGGCTCGGTCGCCGGTCTGCTCGCCGAGGGCCGCACCGTCGGCTGGTTCGACGGACGCTCCGAGTTCGGGCCGCGGGCCCTGGGCCACCGCAGTATCCTGTCCGCGCCCTACCCGGCTGCGGTCCGCGACCACCTCAACGACAACGTGAAGTACCGCGAGTGGTTCCGTCCCTACGCGCCGGTCGTGCGCGAGGAGCGCGCCTCGGAGTACTTCGACGTGGAAGCCCCCACCCCGTACATGCTCGTTGTCGCCGGCGTCCGCCGACCGGACGCGGTGCCGGCGGTGACGCACGTGGACGGCACCGCCCGATTGCAGACCCTGGCCCGCGGCACCAACCCGACGCTCCACGACCTGCTGGGGGAGTTCGAAGTCCGCACCGGGTGTCCGGTGCTGCTCAACACCTCGTTCAACGTGGCGGGGGAGCCGATCGTGGAGACACCGGAGGAGGCCGTCGCCGCCTTCGCGCGCATGAACCTCGACCACCTCGTCGTCGACGGACGCCACCTGCTCTCGCGGAGCAGCACGCGGATGGCCACCGCCTGACCCGCGCCCGGTCCCTCGGGCCGGGCGCCTCAGCCGCCCTTCCGGTCGAGGCGCTCGATCTCGCGGGCGAACTCCGCCCAGGACCGCGCCGAGAGCCGGGCGATCTCGGCCATCGCCTCGGCCTGGTGCGCCGGTACGTGGGGGAGGAAGGAGCGCCACCCGTCGTCGGGTATCGCCCCGTGGGTGAACCAGCGCAGCACACGGCGGCCCTGTTCGTTGAAGCGCAGCGCCGGGTCCCGACACAGCGCCTCCAGGAGCGCCCGGGGCGTGCGGTCGGGGGAGGCCGGCGCGGGCGGCGCACCGGGACGGGTGGCGGGCCCGGTCGGTCCTTCCCCCGTGGGCGTCCCGGCCGGGCCCGCGGCCCCGCCGTCAGCCGCCTCCTCGACGGGGCCGGGAGACCGCGTCGGGCCCAGGGCGCGGCGCTGGCGCGGGGGCACGGGGTGATCACCGCGCTGTAGCCGTTTGCGCACGTCGTGCGCGGTTCCCAGGGAGACCCCGGCGTGGGTGGCGACCGTGCGCAGCGGCACGTCGGGGTTGCTCTGGATCATTTTGTGGGCCCGGATCCGGCCCTCTGCGGCGGTCGACGGACGCACCCGACCGTCACGACCCCGGCGACCCCCCTCTCCGTCACCGGCCGTCCCGGACGCCCGCAGCGACCGCACCGTCCCGTCGGAGAGGCCGGTGATGCGCGCGATGGCACGGTTGGAGTACGAGGGGTGGCTCGCGATCAGCCGCGCGGCGGCGGTCTTGCGGTCGGTGAGCGACAGCGGCAGGCCGTGCTCGACGTTCTGCCTGATCGCCTCGACGAACGCCTCCGCCTCGGACCCGTCGAAGAAGCGGGCCCGGATCGTCGTGGCGCCGTTGAGGAGGGCGGCCCGGACGCGGTGGCAGCCGTCGATGACCCGCATGGACGGGTGGTGGACGAGGATCGGCGGCAGTTCGGCCGCGATCCCGGCGAGCAGTCGGACGTGTTCGTCGTCGACGTTGCTCCGAGCGGACTGGACCACCACCACATCCGCTATGTCCACCGTCTCGGTGGTGTCGATGTCGAAAGAACCCTCTTGAGCGACCACGGAACCACCCGATCCCAGGAGTTGGTGCTACGTCATCGCTAAAGGATTTTAAGCGTTTGGTTCACGTATGTCACCCCTGTAGGATATTGATAAAAAAAGAACATGCCGACATGCTTTTGCGTTCATATGGTCGACGATGTGACGTTATTTCGTTCATATAACGACGATTTTGCAACCGTATCCCGTGCCGTTGTGCGGGACGGTGTCCCGGGGCGACGGAGCCCCGGCGCCATGCGCCGCCGGAGGGCCGGCCCCGTCCGCGCGGGGTCCGCGCACGTGGGCCGTGTCGGCGCGGGGGGAGGTCCGCCACCGCCCCTCGGTCGACGACGTCCGGGGGCGGAAAGGGCTTCGGCGGATCGGTCGGTACGCGTTTTTCCGGGGCGGCGCGTGAATCGGTGGTGTCAATTCGTTGAAGCGACACCCTCCTCGTCTGCGCTCCCACCTTCGAGTAGAAGCTTGTGGAATACCTCCTGGGGTGTGTAGAACCCCAGGCACGCCCGAGGGCGGGTGTTGATCTCCTCGGCGATCGCGGTCAAGTACGGCTGATGCCGGACGATGTCGGTGCCCTCGAGCAGGTACTCCCGGATCAACCGGTTGGTGTTCTCGTTCGTGGACCGCTGCCAGGGGCCGTGCGCATCGGCGAAGAACACCGGCAGGTCGGTGGCCACTGTCAGAGCCGCGTGACGGCTCATCTCCGTTCCCTGGTCCCACGTCAGCGGTTTGCGCACCAACTCCGGCGACCCCGACACGTGATCAACGAACACATCGGCCACATGACCTGCTGCCCGCCCCTGGGGAAGGGCCAGGAGCACCGTGAACCGGCTCTAGCGATCGACCAGGGTGATCACCGCGCTCCTGCCCTCCTTGCCCACCACGCGATCGCCTTCCCGGTGTCCAGGGACTCGGCGTCCCAGAGCTTCCTCGGGGCGCTCGCGGATGGAGCGCATGCCCACGATTCGCCCACCGGACAGGCCGTTCTTGCGACGAGGGCGGCGTGTGGTGCGCTTGGAGGGCAGCATGACGCCGATTCGGGCCAGTTCGCCCTTGGTCAGGGCGTAGGTCCAGGCATAGAGCGATTCGTGGCCGATGCGGACACCGCCGGTGGGGATCGAGCCTTCCATGGGCTCCACACTGGTGCGCTCGGCCTCCAGCTTCAACCGGCCCGCTACCTGGCGGGGTGTGTGTCCCCGTCCCAGGTCGGCCAGGACCCGCTGGCGGATCACCGGGTCGGTGTCCATCACGCGGTGTTGGGGGAGGGCCCTACATTCGCGGGCCCGTTTGTGGGCGGTGGTGGTCCGGTGTCTCGTACCGGGTTCTTTACGAGTTGGTGCGTGATAGCGGGTGAGGCTTAGTCGGAGGACCGTGGCATGCTCTGGCCGTGGCGATCAACCTCAACCGCGCAGTCCTGACCCGTCCCTGGTTCACCGGCGTCTCCCGTCACCACCTGGCCGCGCTCGGCGAAGAGCTGGCCCACCCCTGGGAGGCAGCGGTTGAAGACCACCGGGACCAGGTCCGGGGCGGGGCGAGGAAACGGGCCGCCGGGGCGGATGCCCGGCACCGGTTGGTCTGCGTGGACCGTCTTGTGGCCACCCTGATCCACCTGCGCCATGACCTGCCGCACGCCGTCCTGGGCCTGCTGTTCGGGGTCGACCACTCCACCATGACCCGTGCCATCGGCCAGATCCGCCACCTGCTGGCCGAGCGCGGATGCGCGGTCCCGAACCGCCCGGGAGTACGGCTGCGCACCCTGGAGGACGTGTTCGCCTACGCCCACGCCGAGGGTGTGGAACTGCGGCTGGACGCCACCGAGGTCCAGGTCCGTCGGCCACGCGCGGGGCGGGGCGGCCGACGGGCGTTCGTCTCGGGCAAGAAGAAGCAGAACACGATGAAGGCCACCGTCGTGGCCGACCACCACGGGCGCACGTTGTGGACCGACGCCATGCGACCGGGGCGGACGCACGATGCCTGTTTCGTGCCTGGTTTATTGGAGGCTCGGAACCAACGCTTCGTCCTCTGTTGACCCGGCCCGCTGCCCGTAGAAGCCGTCTTCGAACTCGGCCGGCGGGACCAAGCCGATCTCGCCGTGCAGACGGCGGTGGTTGAACCAGTCCACGTACTCGGCCACCGCGATCTCCACTTCGTCCAGGTTCCTCCACGGGCCCCGGTTGCGGATCAGCTCGGCCTTGAACAACGAGTGGAACGCCTCGGCCAGAGCGTTGTCATAGGAGTCGCCGGTGGTGCCGACCGAGGCCACCGCTCCCGCCTCGGCCAGGCGCTGGGTGTAGCGCACCGCCAGATACTGCACTCCGCGGTCGGAGTGGTGAACCAAGCCGTCGATGCGTCGGCCGACATGGGACCGGTTCCACACCGCCATCTCCAACGCGTCCAGGGCCAGGTCGGTGCGCAAGGACTTCGACACCTGCCAGCCCACGACGCGGCGGGAGAACACATCGATCACGAACGCGGCGTAGACCCACCCGGCGAAGGTGCGGATGTAGGTGATGTCGGCGACCCACAACCGGTTCGGAGCGTCCGCGGTGAACGCCCTCTCGACCAGGTCCGGCCTGGTGTCCGGGCCCGGGGCCGGGGTGGTGGTGCGCGGGCTCTTGCCGCGGGTGATGCCCCGCAAACCGGCTTGGCGCATCAGCCGGTGAACGGTGCAGCGGGCCACCCGGTGGCCTTGGCGGTTGAGTTCGGCGTGGACCTTGCGCACCCCGTAGACGGCGTAGTTGTCGGTGTGCACCTGCCGGATCTTGGCGGTGGTGGTCTCATCGGTGCGCGAACGCAGCGACGGGGCTCGGCTCTTGGCCGCGTAGTAGGTGGACGGGGCGATCTGCAACACCTGACAGATCGGCTCGACCCCGAACTCCTGCCGGTACAGGTCGATGTAGGCGACTACCTGGTGTGTGGGCGGTCGAGCTCCGCCGCGAAGAAAGCCGACGCTGACTTCAGGATCGCGTTCGCCCGGCGCAGTTCCCGCACCTCGCGTTCGAGCTCGGCGATCTTGTGGGCCTGGTCGGTGGTGGTGCCGGGCCGGGTCCCCTGGTCGATCTCGGCCTGGGTGACCCAGTTGCGCAGCGTTTCGCGGTTGATGCCCAACTGGTCGGCCACTCGGGCGATGGCCCCGTCGCGGGTGGTCGGGTTGCGGCGGGCGTCCACGGCCATCCGGATCGCTCGTTCGCGCAGCTCAGGCGGGTACTTCCTCGGTGCTGGCATGACTCTCATCCTTCCCAGGTTTGAGAGCCTCCATCACACCCGGCACGAAACAGCCACCGCGGCTCGCACCGAGGGCATCGACGCGTGTTTGCGGCACTTCCCCGAGGTGGAGGTGCTGCTCGACGACGGGTACCTCGGACTACGACGTGGCCACCCGGGGAAGGCCATCACTCCGCCGCGCAAGCCGAACCGGAGTGCCCTGCCCGAGTTCCACGAGCGGTGGAAGCACCACCGCCACGCGCATTCGGCGGATCGGATCACCGTCGAGCGCGCCCTGGCCGACCACAAGCGCTGGAAGCAGTTGATGCGATGGACGCACCGGCGGGAGAACCTCCCGGCCACTTACCGGGCCATCGCCGGGTTGGTCTCCGACCGCACCGCGAACACCTGACCGGCACCACGAGCGGGGCCACCATGCCTCACCCGCTATCACGCACCAACTCGTTAGTGGAGCAGGTCACCGACGCAGGCGGCAACACGACCGACTACTCCTACGACCGCGCCGGGAACATGACGGCGATGGGCGAGCCGGGGCCGATGGGCACCACCGAATACGGCTACGACGCGCTGTCACGGGTCACGGAGGTGACCGACGGCAACGGTGTGACCTTGGAATACGGCTACGACCGCCTCGACCGGATCGTGTCCATCTCCCAGGGCGGCGACCTGCTCCAGGCCATCGCCTACGACGGCAACGGCCGCCAGATCACGACGCACACCGACCAGGCCAGCGTGGAGCACTCCTACAACGGCCGCGGCGACCTGCTCGAAACCGTGCGCACCGACTCGGCCGGGAGCGAGAGGACCACCTACGCCTACGACGCCGCGGGCAACGTCACCGAGATGGTCGAACACGGCCACAGCACGACCTACGGCTACGACGCCGCGTTCCGGCTCACCTCGCTCACTGACCACACCGGGGCCGAGACCACCTTCACCAACGACGCCAACAACCGCCGCACCAGCATCACCCACCCCGACGGAGCCATGGAGGAGCGCACCTACGACGACTCCGGGCGCCTGACGTCCATCACCACCACCGGAGCCGCCGACCAGGCTCTGGTGGAGGCCGTCTACTCCTACGACAAGGACGGCGCCGACAGCGGCCAGCTCCAGTCGCGCACCATCGGCGGTGAGACCGAGACCTTCACCTACGACGGCCTGGACCGGCTCACCGGCGACGGCACCACCGATTACACCTACGACGACGTCGGCAACCTGCTCAGTGCCGGGAATGAGGAGTTCGCCTACAACGACGCCGACCAGCCCACCAGCGCTCGCGGGGCCCAGGTGGGCCACGACGAGGCCGGGAACATGACCTCGCGGGGTGAGTACGTCTACGAGTACTCGGTGACCAACCAGACGCTGCGCTCCAACGACGGTGAGGGCGAACTGGCCTCGTGGCTGAGCTACGACACCACCGACCAGACCCAGATGCGCGGCGTCACCGACGTGCACGAGGGCACCCGGGTGGAGCGGCAGCTGTCGAACACCGCGCTGGGCGTCACCAACATCGCTTCTGAGGGCGAGCGCACCAGCTTCGTGCGCGACCCCAACGGTGAACTGATTTCCATGGTGGCCTGGGACGGTGATGAGCGGTTCCACTACACCCTCGACCAGCAGAACACCGTGCTGGCGCTGACGGCCGAGGGTTCGCAGGCCCAGTCCCCGGACGTGGTCTACGACTACAGCCCCTACGGTGAGCGCACCTCTGAGAGCCTGGAGGGGACCGAGGCGGCGGTGTTGAGCCCGTTCGGGTTCACCGGCGCCTACCAGTTCCAGGACGGCACGGTGCATCTGAACCACCGCTTCCACAGCACGTTCACGATGGGCTTCACCCAGCCGGACCCGTCCCGGCAGGAGTTGAACAACTACGCCTACGCCCAGTGCGACCCCATCAACAACACTGACCCCACCGGGCTCAATTCTTGCAACGAAGCGATCAATGGTTTCATCCTGGGGCTTATCGTCACGGGGCTTTCGTTTCCCTTTCCCGCCACCCCGATGGGGTTTGTCGCTGCGATTGGATCCGGGCTCATCGTGATCAGTCAAGTGCAGGCAATCGATCGGGCATGCGGCGGTCGAATCTCGGCTAGCATGACAACCTAGTATGGTTTCTGCCTCCACCTCTCTTCGGGGAAGTGGAGGCAGAAGCTCCTCTACAAAGGAAGGATGATGTGAAGAAAGAACGAATGCGGAATATTTATCTCGCCTTTGTGGCATTGGCAATACTTGTTCTGTTTTTTATAATAAACTTTAGACAGAGTGGCAATGTCTGGGGGGCTACTTTGGTCACCCTTGGACTATTGGTGGTAATGTCTGTGTCTGGCCTGATATTCTGGGCTGTGCGTGGGGCAATTAGAAAGAATAGAGAATAATGTAATATTCTAATTTTCTGGAACCTGATTTCTCATGTGTGCTGGCGTTGACAGTCGAGGGTTCGGAGACTGATTCCCCCGGACGTGGTCTACGACTACAGCCCCTACGGCGAGCGCACCTCTGAGAGCCTGGGAGGGGACCGGGGCGGCGGCGTTGAGCCCGTTCGGGTTCACCGGCGCCTACCAGTTCCAGGACGGCACGGTGCACCTGAACCACCGCTTCCACAACACGTTCACGCTGGGCTTCACCCAGCCCGACCCGTCCCGGCAGGAACTCAACAACTACAACTACGCCCAGTGCGACCCCATCAACAACACCGACCCCACCGGGCTCCTTACTGACTGCCAGTTGGCATGGTTGGGGTTCGCTGGCAGTGCTGTGGGCATCGTCGTAACAGCTTCCGGAACAGTTGTATCAGGGGGTGCTGCCGTAGGAGGGGTAGTAGCTTCAGGCATAGGTATCGGTACCTCGCTTGAATCTGCTGACCGAGCATGCTGATTCAAAGCGCTTCTGGAACTTGCGATATCCTTAGAAATTAATCAGTAAGGAAAGGCGAGGGGTGCGATGTCGAAATCTCCAGCGGCAGCTAAATCGGGAGCCTTCTGTTTGATAATGATGCTCGTGTTTCTGGCCACGTCGCTCTCTCTGGGTGGCTTGAGCATTGAAGAGGCGTCGGGAGACCTGTTGCACATGACATCGGTTTCGCTTTTTTTCCTAATGGTCGCGGCAACAGTAGCCTCCAGTCTTCGATTCTTGCTACTGGCAAGTCGGAAAAAGAAGTAGATACCCCGCGGTCATAAGTGCTAAATTGAATAGTAATGAACGCGCTAGAATGATCCCCCCTGTCTTTATTTAAGCAGGGAGGGTCATTCCTTTGGAGCTCCCACAGATGCGGACGGCGTTCGCCGCGGCGGTAGCCGCGCGCATACCAGTATGAGGTGCCTGAACTCAGACCCGTTGACTGTCAGCGAGCTGCTGGAGCAGCCGTTCATTATTCACTCGATCAACAACTGCGGGCATGTTGGAATCGCAACTCTGGCTGATCACCTGAACCTCAAATCCGAGCACATACAGAAAATCATTCGCGTTGAGCACTGCCACCTATCGAAGTTCGTGGGCGGGTCGGCGAACTGCTAAGCTCGGCGTGAGTTCAACACGGCACGGTTTCCTTGCTGCGGTCGCCCATGATTTGCAAGTATTCGCTGGAGCAGGACCGTGGCGCGGTCTCGTGATCATGGGCAGTTGCTCGGTGTCGCCCAGCGACTCTTTCTTCCTGGAAGGCAGTCCGTGGGCCGACGAAGCAGCTGTTCTAGCCGACGCCAAGGCCGGGGCTTTGCTGTCTGACCTCGTGGACCCTCGCGCCTCGGCGGCGGGCGATCTCATCGTCGACAGCGTCGATAAATTACGCATAATTCTGTCGAAGGGGCACTCATGAATATTGCCGTCCTGTTCGGAGGGGCCAGTGAAGAGCGAGAGGTGTCGATCGCTTCTGCGTCAAAAGTGGTAAGAGCGCTTCGGGATAAGGGGCACAATGTAACCGCCATAGATAGCGCGACCGGGCGTCTGACATCCGCACAGGATCGCGAGCTGACCGCGCTCTCCGGGGTGCGTGAACAGCCGACCGAAAGCAGCCTCCTGTCCCTTCGCTCACGCTCGAACGCGATAGCGTTCGGGAACGCAATTGGGGAGTTCGATGTCGTGTTCATTGCGTTGCACGGAGGTTCGGGCGAGGACGGTCACGTACAGGCTCTGCTTGAGCTCCTGGGTGTGCCATTCACGGGCTCATCGAGTATCTCCAGCGGGCTGGCGATGGACAAGGATATCTCTAAGCGTCTCGCGGAGCAGGGTGGAGTTCGAACACCGAGCTGGCTCATGAACGAGACGCACTTCCCGACCGTCGCGGCCTCACTGGGCCTCCCGGTAATCGTGAAGCCAAACACCCAGGGTTCCAGCGTCGGCCTGCAGATCGTGCGGGAAGAAAAAGGCTTCTCGTCGGCGATCGCGAACGCGGCTCGGTACGGCGAGGTCATGATCGAAACGTATGTTGCCGGCCGGGAGTTCACAGTCAGCGTCCTGGATGACACTCCGCTCCCAGCAGGAGAGATCATCACGGATAGTGGACGGCTCTTCGACTACGAGTCGAAGTACCAGGCGGCGGGGGCTGCTGAAGTCTTCCCGGCACAGATTAGCGCAGACCTGGCTGCTGAGCTGCAGGCGTCAGCGTTGAAAATCCATCGTTTGTTCAAACTCGACGGATACAGCCGCAGCGACTTCCTCGTAGACGACGAAGGTGTTGTCTGGTTCATGGAAGTCAACACGCTCCCGGGACTTACATCTCAGAGCCTCTTGCCGAAGGCGTTGGATCCCGCCGGAATTTCTTTCGGTGACTTTTGCGACCGTATCGTTGAGCTTGCACTGCTGAAGGCCGGTGACTTCGGGTGATGGTGCCCGATTCGACCCAGACGGCTCGCGAGGCCAAGCCCACGATCACGTTTTCGTGTCAGTTACGGTAATGACCCACCCGCGTGAGCGGCGCCCTTGAAGGTGATTCACGCCGGGACGTCAGCGGTCTTGGTCGTGCGGGTTTCGCGGCGGCCATGGCCCGTGTCGCGCATCGTGCGCGCGGGCACGTACTTCCAGGGCAGGTCCTTGGGCTGGGCGTACAGGTGCTTGTTGTTGGCCTTGACGGTCAAGACGTAGTGGGAGTCCCCGGCGCGGATCGTGGCCGCGGTGTCGGCCTGGGTGTGCACCGCGTCGAGGGTGACGATGGCACCGTCGATGTCGATGACCTGGAGCAGGTGGTCTTGGCGTGAGACGGGTTCGACGGTGAGAGCACTGGGGCTGGACGATGGCATACGCGGGCGTGTTCCTCGGACGGATGGCGGCGTGAAGGACTTCCATCCAACCGGGTCGGACACGCCCGCACCGCTGCCCGACTTTGCCGGAGCCCTGGGTCCAGGGCTGATGCCATCAGGTTATGGCGCGGAATGTCCCATGGGGTGAGGGGTTTCGGTTGGAGCAGCCATATACGGTCGGTGGGGCGACGGGGCGTGTCCAGGGATGTAGCGTTGCGCGGCGGGGCCAGAGTGGCTGTGGGGCGCTGGCGGGCGGACACGGGCGACCCTGGGCACGGCTCACAGGGTCACGGGACGGCAAAGTGCTCCGCGAGGTGGGCCTCCACCTGTACTGGACCCTGCACTGGGGAGCACACGGGGAGCATTTCAGGCCCGGATCCGGGCCGCACGCCTCGCCTGTTCGACTCACGCACCCCTTCTGAACTGGGGTTTTGTGGCGCACCCGGCAGGATTCGAACCTGCGACCATCGGATTAGAAGTTCGCTGGTTTCGTGCCGCCACGTGTCGCTTCGTGCCGCTCCGTCCCCCACCATCCGATCAGCCATGCCGTCGGGTGCCGTGTAGTGACGCCCAGTGTCGCCCCAGTCCAGAACTGCGGAGCACGAACGGAGCACACACCGGCCCCTGGCGGCGTCCGATGGCACCTCGCGAGGTCCTCGTGAGAACGCTACTCCCGCGTCAGAGAAGCCGGTCTCGGTTGTTTTCGGCTTCGATACGAACCAGGGCGACGAACCGCTCGCGGATCTCCTGATCGTAGGCCTCCCAGTCTTCCTGGTCCATTTAATCGTTGTCCGGGTCGGTCTCGGGAAGTTCTATCGGCCCGCCGAAGGTCTCATCGAGTGGGCCTGCGTGTTCGTGGAAGAGCGTTGCACATCCTTCGATCCCGGAGAGGAGGTCCTCCAACAGATCCGGGGCGGGCCGTACCGGGTCCAGCGTGATGGTGCGGATCGAGGCCAGCAGCGCATGCCGCAGACTGGGGTCATCGCTGTGGCGCTGCGCCATCTCCTCGGGTGGGTCTCGGTCTCAACAGCCGTAGGCTTTCAGAACGCGGATGGGTGTGTAATGCTGGGGTTCTGCTCCAAGCGGTTCGGGCTGTACCCGGACTGACACGGGCCAACGGCAACGCGGCGGGCACGTACCTCGGCCGACACGCCTCTTCAGACTTTTCCTCCCTCCATGGGCGTGCTTGTGTGCGCCTGTGTGGCCTACACAGAGGACATTCGTGTACATCGAACGATTCGTTGCCCACCACACCCCGACCAAGGCACGTATCTTCGCGCTCACCATCGACGGCGATCACAGTCTCCGCGCCGTCACCACCTTGTCCGCCGACCAGACTCTGCTCACTGAGGAACTGGTGGATGCCCTCAATCTCCGCCTCTTCGAAGGCCGAGAAGATGATGTGAATGGCGTGCTGGAATGGCTCCCCGCGCCGGTGCAGACTGCCGTCCGTCGTTTCCTCCACGACGTTGGCAAGCCCGACCCCCATGGCTACACCGACATGGGGCCCATCAGTGTCGTCCGCCAGCTCTACTTCAGCGACAATCCCGAGGAACTGGTCGAGTTCCTCGATGCGGCTTACATGATGGGATTCGGGATCCGCGTCTCGAACGAGGTCCGCAGTGACGGAGACATCGGCTGGAGCTTCGAGATGCGCTCGGAAGAGGCGTTCGTTCCGGCCAGCGCTGAGCCACGCAGCTGGCCACTGCCGGAGGGCATGAGGACCATCAGGGCTTGGACCTCGCGCGAACCTACCGGTGGACATCCAGTTCGCGCGGCGCTCGCCATCGCAGACCAGGCATCTCGGCAGGGTAAGTACGTGCGTATCCACACGTTCGCTCACGGGAGCAGCGACGACCCCGAGGGCACACTGACCTCGGAATTCGCCGTCGATGTGTTCGATGCCCCGATCCCCCCGAGGAAGAGGAGTGATAAGGGATAGTAACACAAAGCGAGTACCCGTTTTTAGAGGATGATGGCGGTAGCGGTCGTGGTGATATTCACGGTCCGCATACAGCATTGCGTGCCGGGTTTCTTCGAGACTGGTGTGCCGGGAATGCCTCCCATTGCCGATCCTTCTGCACCCTTTCTAAGTGATCATGCTCTGCCGTCACTAGGGTGACCTGAGATGGCGGAGGAGAGAGAAATTTACGCCGCCTCATAAAACATGATCGGGTGGGCCACTGTGCTTACTCATTGTGCGGGTTGGTGTCATTCAGGGATGGCCCTCGGTATTCGGGATGAGCTCGGTCGACGGCACCAGCGACGTGGAGGGGGTATGGATGGCGGGTACGCCAGTCCCAGGCCGCAGACTGGTGGCACAGCTGTGCGGCAAGGGTCGCCAGTTCCTGTTCCGAGCGTCCTCCACAGTCAGCGATGAGAAACTGAACCGCGGTGAAGCCGTGCCAGTCCTTCTTCAGGTGAACGCGACGGTCTGTATCAGGGAGGGTGAAGCGGGTATAGAGGCCGCCGACACGACCGTCAGAGCCGAAGCCCTGGTAGGTGCGTGAGGCTTGGGCGATGTACCAGGTCGTGACGCCAGTGCTGGAGGTGCGGCGGTAGAGGTAGTCCTGGGGGTTCGCCGGCCGTATGAGGGTCGACCGGCTGCGCGCGGTGTTCTCGACTGGTGCGGGAACCTCGCCGTAGGAGGTGTTGACCGAGACCACCGCGATCGACCTTCCGTTCCTGCGCAGAGGATCACCGGGCAGAGCCCCCTGCCCGAGTGATTGGTGCTGCAAACCGGGCCAGATGGTCCGGCATGCCTCGGCGTCGACGAAGATGATCAGGGGACGGTTGGTCGGTAGGGTGCGCAGTGCCGCCTCGACCTGGTCGCGTACTTTCTCTGCACCTTTCTCATGGCGTGCGTGGCCGTCCTGGCCGATGGGGCCTTGTCCGAAGGCGGCCTCGGCTTTGGCCTGGAGCAGCCAGTCGTTGGTGGTCGGATCGTAGGTCGTGGTTCGCCAAGGGATCTCCGGATGAGCGCTGGTGTGCACAGCGGTGAGGACCTCGACCATTTGTGTCTGGTTGGCTCCCCGCGGAGTGCGGGTGCTCTTGCGCTGTTGGCGTAGGTGGATACCGACCAGGATCGCTTCGTCGTCCATTCGTACGGCTTCGGGCAGCCGGTGGTCTATGGCACCGAGGCGAAAGAGCAGGTCACGCGTTGCGTTGATCGCTGGGTGATCCTTCTTCTCGCGGTTCTTGGCGGCCTCGGAGGTGTCGGTGCCCGACCCGGGGTCGATGGTTTCGGCGGGCTCCTCCTTGGGTTCGGGTGGGTCCTTGCGGGCGAGGAACTGGGAGACGACGCCCTCGCTGTAGAGGCTGCGCCGCAGGTCTCGCTTGTGATCGTGGGGGGCGGTCTTGTCCTCGCGCTGCTTCTTGGTGGGCTTGGGCGTCCACACGGTCTCGACCAGGGCTCCGGTGAGCATGCCGTCGCGGAACAGCGTGCGCAGAGGGGCCAACTCCTTGCGCCACACGACCGGTTGGGGAGAGTCGATCGCTGGTATGCGGCGGAAGTGGGCGTACAGGTTTTCCGAGAGCTGGTGGTCGGTGCGATCAGTGCACTCCACTGGCTGGTCGGGTGTTGAGGTGTAGGCAGCGAGCGCCGTGCTGATGCGCTTGCGAGTGAAGCCCTCGCTATAAAGCACGAGGATTCGGACCTTCTCGTACCCTGTGGCGCGGATGGCGAGCTCGATATCTTCCGGACGCAGTTGCCCGGTCATGGGGCGGACGAGCTTCTTTTTTGAAGCGGGCGCGAAGACCACGGGGGTGATACGGGGGCGCTTGACCGTGTCGGTGATGTGCTCGGAGAGCGTCTTGATGAAGCGTGTTCCCACCCCCTTACCGATGGGGTATTCCTGCGGTCCGGGTAGGAGGACGCGACCTGATCCGCCTAGGACTGCCAGTTCTTCGTTGGAGGGAAGGTCGATCAGTTCCAGCCCGCACTCCTGGACGATCTCGGCGGCGAAGTTGCGTGGGTACGCTTCCCACTGCGGTTTGTCGTTCCCGTCTCGTGGCTCGAGGGGGCGGTGGCCCACCGGGAGCCGTAGCAGGGCTTGCTTGCCCCGGTCGAGCACGACGGTGCGGGTGCGAGCCCAGTGGGTGGCAAGTCGGGTGAACGTCGGAATGACGTGGATGGCGAAGAGTGGCTCCCCAGGCAGAGTGATGACGCGAAAATCTAGCTTGTGCATCGCGAAGCCCACGCGTTTGGGGCGCAGGGTCTCGTTATGCGTTGGCAGATCCCATGACCACAGACTGCCCTGGGTGTCCATCCTCCACGTGACGTTGACGGTCTTTCCCTCGCGGCTGAGGGTGAGGGGTTTTCGGGCGAGGCGTTGGGCGAAGGACCAGGTGGCGACGTGGTAGAACCACCCGGGGGCAACGGGCCTGCCCTCCTGCGAATTCCGGACGAAGGAGGCGAGTTCGTAGCGTTCGATGTCGGCTTCGTTCAGGAGGGGCGCCAACGTGTTGGCGTCGTCTCCCTTGCGTACCAATCGTTCCCAGGTGCGGACCGCGCTGGCCATCAACCGGGGGTCGATGGGGTCGGTGGTGATCGCCACCATGGGGGTGATCTCGTCCGTGTCGACGTGGTGGTAGGTGTTGGGCATCAGCACTACCGGTTGACTGGTGACCGCACTGAGAGCTGAGGCCAGACCAGCGTAGGGCGGCTGTTTGAAGCGCTTCTTGGATCCGGTATCGGTGTCGCTGTAGCCGGGGAGCCTTTGCCAGGCGGCGGAGAAGTCTGGGCTGAGGGGGTAGGCGGTCACGGTCCCCAGACCGGTGCGGGGGAAGAGGTAGGCCAACGTCGTGATCATGGGAACGGCTCTCAGTGGTTGTCGGCGAAGTCGAAGAAGGCGTCGAGCGTGGTGCCGTAGAGCTCCCGCATGAGGGGCAGGGCACCCTTGCTGGCCCAGTCGGCGCGCAATTGCCGGATCAATGAAGGCAGGTCCGAGCGTCCGGAGGAATCGATGAAGGCGTGGTCGACGAGCTTGATCCGACCGGGTGTCCCCCCTCGGCGCGCGCGGCCGACGAGCTGGATCAGGGAGATGACGAGTTCGGCTGCGATGGCCCTCTTCGTCACGTCGGGCAGTGAGCGGAAGTAGCGCTCGTTGGTGACCAACTCCTCGAAGTAGTGCCCGGCCACTTTCCGTCGACGCTGCATCTCCAGCCAGGGTGCGGCGCTGCTGCGTGCGTTGGCCAGGCTGTGGGAGCCGAGGAAGGCGAGAAGTTCATCCGGATCGTCGACGAGCGGAATCGGGCGGATGGCCACCCAGATGGAGCCGATCGCGGAGACATGGGTATCCGGCGCCAGGATGTTGAGCCCGCGCTCGGCTCGGCCTAGCGGAGCGATCAGGATCCTCGCGCCCGGAAGATACGGAAAGCCTTCCAAACGGTCGCCGGGAAGCTCCTGAGAGACTCCCTCGTGGTGTACGACCGAGGCGCCCAGGGCTGGGGTGTACTCACCCGGGCGGACGGCGACGACCAGCGAGTTGGGTTGGGCACCCCCGTGGATCAGTCCTTCGGCGAGGTAGCGGCAACTGTCGTAGGACGTGGAAGCGAGCAGAATCCGATCCTGCACGCCACCGGTCCCGGATTGCTGGAGAACGTCCAACTCGTTGCGGAGCAAGGGCCACAGCCGCTCGCCCATGAGGCGAGTCGCCTCGACACGTTCCTTCCCGGACAGGCCTGAGACACGGACCTGATCCCGCTCGGGTCCGCGCACAGGGACGGACTCGATGTCCACAGCTCCCGGGTTCTGATCGGGAACCCACCAGGTCGGCTCGACATGCACGTGGTGACGATGCGCTCCAGGCGCATACGCGGTCGCTGACAGCCCCAACACCGCCCGGCCTCGCCCGCACCGGGCATAGGAGGTGATATCGCCCAGAGTTGCAACATAGGAGTGAGGGTCACCACCGAACGCGGCCACACTGAGCTTGGTGTCCCCAGATCTGCCATGGCGGATGTCCTCGGTGAAGGCGAACATCAATCGACCGAGAGGACCGTGCGGTATGGCTCGCCACGCGCTGTAGGACCCAAGCACATCGGCGATTTGTCGTACTGATTCCATACCGGCTTGCGTGAACGCCGGAGCCCCGTGCACGAACTGGTACATCAAGAGCCGCAGCGGTTCCAGGAAGGCGCGGCGCAGCAGCCGATCAGTGACGTCAGCGCGCAGGCGCTGCTCAGGAACCCAACGGTGCAGGAGTTCATCGACCAGACGACGGATCTGGTGAGTGTCACCGGAGGGCTGGCGTGGGTGGACGACCTCCCGCAGCAACCGACCCAGTGGGCGCACGTGCTCAGGGAGTTTGTCGACAGCGACATGCTCGTCCGTGAGGTCGCGGAATAGGGAACGATGGTGTGATTGAGGATCGTTCTGCTGTTCACACCCGACGATGAGCTCGGGGTCGTTGGCCATGTAGGCCCGCAGTTGGGTGACGAGCCAGGTATCCCACCGTCGGGGGATGATCCACCGCTTCTCGGCTGGCCGGTGCTGCTTGCTACGGGACTTCTGTCGCGCGGAAGGGCCGAGAGTACCGTCAGCCAGGGCGTTGATGTAGGTCTCCGCCAGCCAACGGGTACTGGCGATCGTGTTGCGCAACCCCTGAGAGAGCCGGGTTGGAAGGCGGCCGAACGCGTCGATGTGCTCAGTGTCCGCATCCAGCAGCGGACGGTCCTCTCGGTGGTCACCCCAAGCCAGGGTCAAGCCACGGCCTTCACTACTGAGCACGTGGGACTGGAAATCATCGATCTCGTCGATGACGATCAACGGACAGCGGCGCATCACCAGTTCTTCGATCGGCAACCGGTCCACGACCAGCCCGTCATCCAGACGGACCGGGACATGTACGCGCCCCTGATAGAAGTTGGCGTGCGTGGTCACGATGACCCTCGCGGTGCAGGCCTGCCTCTGTGGCTCGAACTTCCCACATGTGGACTGGAAGGGGCAGGTCTGCGCACGGGGCGGACTTTTACGACGACGAACGGAAACTTGAACGGGCTCGTCCGGAGCCAGTTTCACACAGGGCTCATTGCCTGCGTCCCAAGTGTCGACTTCACGCTCGGTCGAGGTGGCTGACGGAAGCGCGCAACCGTAGCCGAGTTTCTCCTGAGCCCACAGGCGCAGACCCGAGTCGGGCTCCTGCTCCATGACGCGCTGGAGTTCTCTCATCTGTGCATTGGGCGACATCAGTGGGACGACCAGCCCATGGGGGTCGATTCCCTGACCGCGCAGATCCTCCTCGATTCCGTGCGCCAGCTTGACCACGTCACTGTTGCGAGGAACGACGAGAGCGATGGTGACGTCCTCTTGGATGGCCCAGGACCCGAGTACCCGCATCTTCACGCTTTTTCCGAAACCGGTAGGAGCGTTGAGCACGGACACTCGACCTGACCGAACCCGCAGCACGTCGATGGGGGACCGACTCTCCCGGCTGCGAAGGCGCTTGAACAACTCGGACAGGACCGAAGCCCGGTGCATCCCGTTGGAGGCCTCATCATGCAAGGCCGCCAGTTCCAGCACCTGGCCGAGCTTGATGTCGATGTCCTCCCGAGCCGGTGCCGTGGCAACGTGGGGCGGGGCCGTGACGGCGGCGATGTGGTGGCCTTCGAGTGTGAGATGCGCGGTCACGACGGAGGGCACACGGTCCCCGAGCTGAGGAACCCGCACAGTGGTGACGTAATGTCCGGGCTGGGCAATCGGACGATCGGTCACCGACCCCGCTCGGATCAGATCGATCTCGTTGAGGAGTCCGTCAGCGCAAGCACATGGATCTATCCCATGACGAGGAAGGAGGAGTCCGTCCTCATCGAGCGCATACTGGCACAGGCTGCCGTCGCCGTCGATGAAGCGTTTCAGTTCGCTCTCGAACAGTTCTTTGTTGCTGAGAGGGTTGGCTCGATGGTTGAGCAACCGCCCGAGTTGGCGCAGGTCCTCCTCGGGAAGATGGGGATAGCGGTCCCACGCGTGAAGCTCTCCACTGATCAGAAAGTGAGCCGCTTCGACCGTTGGAGTTGGGAAGTGGGCTTCGGCGAGGGCGCATGCGGCGGCCAAGACCCGTGGCACGATGCGAGGGTCGCCGGAACTCTCGTCGAATGGGGCGCCGATCATGCGTTTTTCACCTTCCGCAACCGCTGCTTGACGTCCTTGACGACATCGCCGGCCAGTACGACCTCGTAGCGGTGACGCGGGTTCAGCAGGTCGGCGAGTTCGTCGCGCTGGGCCTTGCCGCGGTGGTCGGGAAGCACGATGGTCGGCGCTGCCGGAGAATTGGCTGCAATGCGCTCGGCCAAGTGCGCGGCGTGAGTGACGTCCTTGACGTCCAGGTGCTTGGTCCATTGCAGAGCGGGGATGCGTACAGTGATGTCGTACGTGTCCTTACCCGGCCACAAGTCCACCTCCACACCTCGGGAACGCAACCGTTCCAGCTGCCTGAAGAGCTCGATCTCGCTGATACCGGGTACAACGATGAAGCGCCATACCGCTTGTTCGACACACACTGTCTGTTTAGGGCCGTCGGCATGGAAGCGGCGCGTTTTCGGTTGGCGAGGTACGTCCCCATCACGCGGTTGCAGCATGGGCATCCCACGTCGTCGCTCCGTGCGCACGTAGTAGACAGCGTTGTGCGGTGCATACTGGCAACGAACCTCGGTGTCCTGGACGTACATCGGCCACCGGCACACAGGGCACGGCCACCAGAAATCCCCTTCGAACCTGCGCTCTGGCGGAATCAGGACATAGCGCACCTGCCGCTGGTCTCCCCTGACATCGGCGAACTCGTCGACGAGCTGCTGACGTGTGCCACTGGGGTTCTCGACGATGTACTTCCGGTGCGCTGTGTACTCCCGATCAGTGGCGCCCTCCTTGATGGTGGCGAACGCTTGGTGCTCGATGAGTTCGGCACGTGTCCATGCCCACGTCGGCATCCATCCCCTACCACCGGAGCCGTTTTCTCCTTCGAGAAGAGCGACGATGTGCTCACAGCCGTACTCGTAGACGCTGTCGCTGAGCTGGACCTTCTCATGGCGGTCGCCGCCGTGGCAGACAGCCAGATCGCCGACCGGGTCGTCCTCGAAGAGCGCGGGGGCCATCTGGCGGAGCGGTCGGGACAACGCGCGGATCAATGCGCTCGGGGTATTCGGGCCCTGACCCGGGCCGCAGGCGTTCATGATCACGCCTGTCATGCGCGCGAGCTCTAGCCACGCGTCCTTCTCCGCGTCGAACACCGTCCATGCGTATCCGGCTCGGATCGCTCCGGTGACGAGCTTGTCCCTGCGCAGTAGGCGTTCTTCGGTGGGCAGCATAAATAAACCCCATCTCACTTCACATAGTGATCACGACAGAGCTGTCTGTTGTTGAAGAAATTAGCACGTCTTCGTGGTGCGCGTGGGGGCTTTGGGTGATCCGAGGTGCCTGAGCGGGAACCATATCGACAAAACACCCAAAGCTCTTATTTTTTGATATATGGATCAATATCTGGATGGAATAATCGGTCGTCGGTGCTGAAGCAGAGGTTGCGTCAACTCGTTGAAGTAACACCCTTGACTTCGAGCAGGAGCTTGTAAAACAACTCTTGCGGCGTGTAGAACCCCAAGCACACGGGGGGTGATGAGGAACCTGGTGTGTCGGGATCTCGCCCTGCGGGCGGGACAAGTGGTCAGGGTGGGCTCGATGAGTGCCCAGTGGTCGTCGGACAGGGCAGGATCCGAACCTGCGACCATCGGATTGGAAACCTCTGTAGAGCTACGGAGTAGAGCAGATGACCGAGCGGACTACCTTCCTCGATCCTGACCCGCGCGATTGGCGTTCTCGAAAGATTCATGTCCGGCCCTTCCGCTGGTACGCCACAGTCGAGCTCGACCGCGATGGGTACGTCGACGCCGAGAACGCACGGGGACACGGCGCTGATCTGCCCGCTGCCTACAAGGAGGCCGTCGACAGGGCGCTCAGTGTGTCCATGGACCGCATCTGGTATGACGGCTACCCGGGAGGCTTCTCGTGGGGGGACGGCTCGCGTTGGGTCACCCTCTTCGTTCCGTTCTCACATGTCGAGGCAGCGGTCGAGGCGCTCCGTGCAGCCGAGCTCGACCACGACTACAGCAAGCTCCGCACACTCGCCGACCGACTGGCACTTCCCATCGATGACTGGCTTGCCCCCGGCGAGCGGGAGCTGGTTCGCGGTGTCGACTTCACCCCGCCACCCGGCACTTTCCTGCGGTTCCTCCGGGGCAAGGCGAAAAAGTGCGGTGTGCGCCTCAACGGTCGAGCAACCGCCGGAAGCGTGTGGGTTCGCCCGACACCCCCGCCCTATGCGAAGCAGAGGCGGGAAAAGTTTCCTGAGCAGTACCCCGGGTGGGTTGACCGCTGGACCGTACACGTCGAACCGGAAGATGCTCCCTTCCGGCCATGGGTGGGCGGTAGACAGCAGAACCTCAGCGCTGGAGCGACACCTGTTGCGTTTCGCGCGGTGGAGACACCGAGCGGCGGGAAGTGCCCCTGCGGCATGGGCCTGCAGGAACCCGGGGACAACGGCAAGAGGCACGCCACCCATCACGCAGCGTGGACGTTCGGAATCCGAGCACCCAAGAACCTGATGTGGCTGGGCAGCCTGGCCGTCGTGACGACACAGTCGCCCATTGCCTGGCGCAAGCTGGTCTACCAGGTGGCTCGAATGCCGCAGAGGGAGAACCACTACGACCTCAACTCGTGGTCCCACCTGGGGGAGGTCGAGGTAACGCCGGACAATGTGCGGGCGTATCTGTTGAAGGCAAACGGGTACGTCATCGGCTACCTGGCCGCCCACGACACTACCCAGCACCGCCGCTGGGATTTGATCGACAGGTCGGGGCACGGGGAGCAGGACGACACGCTGCGCCCGCGCATCGACCTGGTCTGGGTGGCGAACGTCTATCGCCGGCAGGGGGTTGGCGCCACGCTCGTGCAGGCACTCGCGGACGACTTCGGGTGCAAGGTCACCGATGTGTCGTGGTCCACCCCGATCAGTGACGCTGGCCTTCGCCTTGCTCGTCGGATCTCACCTGAGGGCATCTGGGTCAGTTGACGCGTCAGTATTTCATTCCGGGTGTGGCGAAGCCTCTGGTGCGTGCCGGGATTGCCTCCCGTCACCTGTCCTGGAACGCTCGGGCAGCGAGCTGGACACACGTCGGCCCCCGGTGGGTGTTCCGGGAGCCGACGTGACGCAAGAAGGTTAGCGGCCTTGAACCTTCACCTGACGGAGAAAGGTGTTCCACTCGGGAGAGGGGAAGGCCAGCTGTGCGTCGTCGGGGTGCTGGGAGTCGCGGACGGCGGAACCGGTCGGCAGCTCCGCCACCTCGACGCAGTTCTGCGCTCCTCCTCCGCTGTAGGAGGACTTGCGCCACGACAGGTTGTGCATCAGTGTCCACTCTCTAACGCCGCCAGGACACCCTGGAGGAACTCGCGTGACTGAGCCGGGGTGGACGCCGCGTTGTGCACCGCGTGCCACATGGCGTTGTACCGGGCCAGCTCAGGATCGGTCTCTACGAACAGACTATCCGTAGGAGTTTCGGCGAACCCGATCGAAGGGTCCAGAGGCTCCGGGAAGTCCATGATGACGAAGCTGCCGATGGTCGCGGCGTGCAGTCCCGCGCTGAACGGCAGGACGTGGATGTGGATGTTCGGCCGGGTCGACACCTCCACCAGGTGCTCGAGCTGCTCCCGCATGATGTCGAGGTCCTGGGGTTGGCGGCGAAGGGCGGCCTCGTCGACGACCGCGTAGTACTCCGGTGGATAGAACCGGGTCAGGATCTGCTGCCGTTCCATCCGAGCGTCCACGTGCCGCTTGATCTCGGCGTCGTCCAAGGCCGCGGTTCCCCGGGCGAGCGCGTCCGCGTAGCGCGGGGTCTGTAGCAGCCCGGGCACGACCTGGCATTCGTAGGTGCGGATCACCGAGGCTTCCGTCTCGAAGTCCGGAAGCGCGTGCGTGCCGAACACGTCGCGGTACCGCGACCACCAGCCCCGCTCTCCCGCCTCACGCGCCAAGGAGTGCATGGCTTCGCGGGTTCCCGCGTCGGTGATCTCGTACAGGTCCAGCAGGGCGTCCAGGTCGGTGGCCTTGACGGTCTTCAGGTCGCTGGTCTCGATCCGTCCCAGGCGGCTCTTCGGGATGCGGGTGCTCTGCGCGGCCTGCTCCAACGTCAGCTTGTGCTGGGCGCGTAGGCGGCGCAGCTCGGCGGACAACCGCCGTCGACGCACGCTGGGACTGTGGGTGCGCGGTATCCGTCTCATGACACTGATCCTAACCTTCCCAGTGGGATCATGGATTCCCCTTGACATTTGGGAATCCCTAGTCATGCTTGAAGAGTCAAGGTGGACCGAGCCTCCCAGCTCGTACCCGATACCGCTGCGCCCGCGTGCCATACGTGTGGCCAGAGGGCCGTGGCTCATCGAGAGAAGGCGAGGTTCGCAGGCCACCTCAGACGAGAAAGTCCCGGCGACTGTTACAGCAGCCCCGGGACACGGCCTCACCCACGCGTTCTCGACACTCCAGGTGACAACATGCAGGAGAGTACCCAGCTCGGGACAAGCCGGGGTAACGCCCCCAGCCCTTCCGACGCCTTGCCGCGGCTGCCTCGCCGCATTCGCTGCGCCGACCCCAACACGTGGATCGCCGAGTTCGGACACGAACCGCACCACATCCGCACAGCCGCTCGCTGGCTGTTCCCGCGCTGTAGCTCGCCCGCGAGCCAGCGCAAACGACTGCTCGAGGCTGTGACGATCCTCCACCGCAACGCCTTGGCGCACACCGCCTCCGGCCTGCCGGGCGGGACCGTGCGGATCAGGCTGGAGAAACAGCCCTTCTCCTTCAAACTGGCGGTGACCGACGACGGCCCCCGTCCGAGAACACCGTTGACCTTCCCCGTTCCCACCGAGGCCCCTTGTAGTGAAGGGTGCCCCGAACTGCAGGGGAGCGGGCTACGACGCCTGGCCGAGCTCGCCCTGTACTGGGAGTGGGACGGCTGCGCCGGAGGCCCCGTCACCGTGTGGGGAATCTTCGACCGCCACCTCCCGCCCACGCGATAGCAACCGCACCGCGGCCTGGGACGTCCGCCACGGCCCCGAGCACGACGAGACCGCCCGCGCCCTTCAGCGCGGGCGGGCCACCGCTCGGCCACCGTGCCGACGAGCCCTCTGCGCCCGCTTCCACGGTCCCGAGCACGCGTGCCCGCTGATCGCACTCACCCCCGGCGGCAACGCCACACACCCTGTCTGGCGTCTTCGAGGCTCTTCCCGAAGAACACGAGGACCAGCCGTACAGGCCGTACCCCCGTGCGCCTCACAACCTTCAGAGAGGAAGCCCTGTTGCCTCTGTCCCCTGGACCGACGACACCCGCTCTCCGAACCCTCCGCGTACTCACGCCAGGAGAGGTCGCCCAGACCTTCCGCGTGGACTCCAGGACCGTCTCCCGATGGGCCAAGGAAGGACGGATCACCAGCTTCCGAATCCCGGGTGGCCATCGCCGTTTCCTCAAGCACGAGGTGGACGCACTACTGGTCGCGAGCACCTTCCTCACCCGCTGACCCTGACCCCCGACGACGAAGAAAGCACCCTCATGTCCAGGTCCCTGCTCTACCTGCTCAACGTCTCCAACGCCTCCCGGCTCAGCGCCGACTCCGGGTGGATCTACGCCGACATCCTCACTCCGGCACTCACCGACGCCGGATACGACGTCACGCTGGTGTGCCCCATCCCGGTCACCGACACCCGCGTCCGCCACATGGTGCCCCCGCCCGCGGCCACCAGCAAGTACCGCGTGCGCCTCACCCACGACGTCGGTTACCTCGCCCAGCTCCTGCGCGCCACCCGTCCGGACACCGTCGTGGTCAACCAGATCGAGGCAGCCCCCGCCGTCCGCACCGCGATGCTCGACGCGGGCAGCGACGCCCAGGTCGTCGGCTACTGCCACTACCTGCCCTTCTCCGTCGACGAACACGGGCACCTGGTCAAGGACGCCTCCCTCAGCGACGGCGGCCTCGAAGTCCCCCTCCGCCTGGCCTTCGCCAGCGGCCTGGCCGCCTGCGACCGACTCCTCGTCCACTCCCGCACCGCCCGGGACTGGGTCCTCCAGGCCTCGGCCACCTACCGGGCCGGCGTCGACGACCGGGTCCACATCGTGCCGCCTCCCCGCGATCCCCGCCTGGTCCGCTCCGACGCCACCGCTCCCGAGCACCCGACAGGTCTGTACAACCACCGGCTCTACCGCCACTACGGCACCGGCCACTTCGTCGACATCGCCCAGCGGGTCACCGCCAACGGCCTCGCCCTCCGCGTCATGGACCTCTTCGGACGCCGCGACCCCAGCCGCATCGCCCTGGACCCCAGTCCCGAACACGCCCTCGCCCGACTCTCCGCGACCCCCGGAGTCACCGTCTGCACCGATGGCGGCGACCGCGAACGCTACCGCTCCTTCCTCACCGAGAGCACCCTCGGGTTCGCACCCCTGCGCCCCGGCTGTACCTGGTCCATGTCGATCATCGACCTGCACGCCATGGGCGTTCCCGTCATCGCGCCCCGGATGGCGTGGATGGCCGAGGCCGTCCACCAGGACCTGCTCTTCGACCCCCACGACCTCGACGGAGCCGTCAAGCTCGCCGACCGCCTGGTCCAGGACCCCGCTTTCTGGTCCGCCCACAGCCTCCACGCCCACGACTCCACCCGCCACCTCGCCCTCGAGCACGTGGCCGCCCGCTACCTGGAGGCGATCGCGTGAACCCCCGCCCCGACGCGGTGATGCTCTCCTTCGACGAACCCCTCGCCAACGACCTGCACACCCGCCTGGAACGTGTCCTGGAGCGCCCGGTCAAACGCCTGCACGGCGTGGTCGGCATGCGCCGCGCCTACCGGCTCGCCGCCGAACTGGTCGACACTGACGCCTTCCTCCTCGCTGACGGAGACTTCCACATCCACACCACCTTCACCCTCGAACCCGATGCCCTGGGCGAGGACGTGGCCATGCGGGTGTGGAAGGCCGCCAACCCGGTCACCGGCCGCGCCTACGGCTACGGCGGGATGAAGCTCATCAGCCGTGACGCCCTCCGCCACCTGGGCGAGGCCGTCGACGTCCTCGCCGCCCTCCCCGGGCGGGTGGAGTTCCTCGACCAGGTGGCGGGCACCACCCGTTTCGACCAGAGCCCCTACCACGCCTGGAAGGCCGCCTTCCGGGAGGTCGCGATGCTCACCCGCGGCTGCGAGTACGGGGCCGACACCGACACCACGCGCGAGCAACTCCGCGCCTGGTCCGCCCCGGCCGGAGGCCGCTTCACCCGTTGGGTCCAACGCGGTGCGCGCGACGGCACCGCCTTCGCCCGCAGCACACCCGACGACGCCCCCGCCTGGCAGCGTCTGAACGATCCTGTATGGCTGCGCGCCCGGTTCGACGCGGCCTGTGCCCAGGAGCGGTCGTGAGGCGGGCCGTGGCGCTGGTCGAACCGGCCACCGAACACGCGGGGCACTGGCAGCACGCCCTCACCCACCTCGCCCGTGCCGCCGCCACCGCAGGCCACCAGGTCGCGGTGATCACTCTCAACGGAATGCCAGCCCACGTACACACCCTGCTCCAAGAGCACGGCGTCCGAGTGGCCACACGACCGGAGGGCGTCAAAGCCCGCCTTCTCCTCGCCCTGGGGAAGGGCGCGCAGCGCTCCGCCGCGAGGGCACGGCACCTGCCACACCGGCGACTCCCGCACCAGGTCACCCTGGTCGCCCGATGCCTGACCGAAGCCGCCTCCCTGCACACCGCACGTCACCTGCTGGGCCGCACCCCCGAGACCGCCGTCATCCTTACCGCCAGCGAGGCCCTCCACGACCTGGCCCGCGCGTTGTCCCGGACACCGCACCTGCGCGTGGTCCACGAGGTCAACACCACCGAGGACCGCATCGTGCGGGCACTCGGACGCCTCGCTCCGCCCAGGCGGGTCCTCGCCCTGTGCCCGACGCGGTCCGTGGAGGACGAGGTACGCGAACTCTTCCCCGCGCTCAGGACTGCGGTCCACCCCTTCGCCCTCGCCAACCCCGACGAGCGCATCAGCCCGAGCGAACGCACCCGCGCACGACAGACCCTCGGCCTACCGGAGAGGGAAGCCGTCCTGTGCCTGGTGGGCGGATGGTGGCCGCACAAGGACATGGCGACCGTGACCACCGCTCTGGAACACCTCACCCAGCCCCTTCACGTCGTCGTCGCGGGCAGCCCCACCGATCCGGACCTGCTCGACCGTATGGCCAGAGCACCCGGCGTCGACCTCCGCGCGCTACACGGCCCACTGAACCCCGCGGACATCCGGCAGGTCTACGCCGCCAGCAGCTTCACCGCCGTCATCCGATGCCCAGGAGTGGGCAAGGAGTCCGGGCTTGTCGCGGACTGCGCCCGCTTCGGCGTCCCGCTCCTGCTCTCCGATCACGACCCCGACCTGACCGGGCGCGTCCGGACTTGGGCCACCGTCGTCCCGCCCCAAGACCCCGTCGCGCTCGCCCACGCCATCGATGAGGCCGCGACGCACCCGCCGTTGACACCTCCGCCGACAGCGGTTGAGGACCTCGGGCTGCGCACACCGGCCCGGATGCTCGCGCTTCTCCAGAGCCTGGCCACCGAGGAGGAACAGTCATGCCCCCACCGCTGATCGCCGTCATCGGACCCGTCGAGACACACCTGCTCCACGCCTGGGTCGACCACTACAGGGCGCTCGGAGTCCGCGACTTCCACCTCGCACTCCACCTGCCCGAGCATGCACCGCAGGGAAGCGAACAGCGCCTGCGGGAGACGCTCGACCGCCTGGGCGTCACCCCGGTACTGGTCGAGCACGGAGCCTGGCACGAGACCACCAACGCCAACCTGCGCGACCGTCTTCGGGCCCACGCCGACGCCGAGTGGCACCTGATCGCCGACAGCGACGAGTTCCACACCTTCGCCACCAGCCTCGACGACACCGTGACAGCAGCGAAAACTGCGGGACACACGGTGGTGCGCGGTCTGATGCTCGACCGCGTCACCCGCACCGGACACCTGAACGGATGGCGCCCGCCCGAAGCGGAGACCACGGGAGAGGGCCCGCGAGCACGGTTGGATGCCGCCTACCCCCTGGGCGGCTTGCTCACCCACCGCCTACTGCTGGCGGACCCCCGCAAGATCGTCCTGGCCCGCTCCGGCGTCACCGTCTCCTCGGGCAACCACCGTGCTCCTGGCCACCACCCCGCCCACGGACCGGTCGCGGTGGTCCACCACTTCAAATGGCGGCACGGAACCGACGCCGACCTGCGGCGCCGGATCGACCGCTTCGCCTCCGGCGCCTGGACCGAGACCAGCCCGGCCGTCCGCCACGAGGCAGCCCGACTCCTGGAACACCTGCGTCAGAACGGCGGGCGGATCGACACCGCCGACCCCGTGCTCCGATTCCGTCCCGTCACCCTCGACCACACCCCGCCCGGCTGGCAGGACGAAGCCCACCGGATCCTCACCCGCTGGCGGCCGACCCACACGGAAACGAACCCGGAGCGATGACCTCCTCGCCCTCACCCTCCGGCGGGTCGAACCTGGCCACGAAGTCCGCCAACGCCTCCGGCGTGACCGTCAACGCGTTGGCGTCCTGGCGGCGGTTGCGCTCCGACAACCGCCGCAGCAACTCCTCCTGTTCCACGGGGAAGTACAGCAACCTCCACCGCGCCCCCGCCGACTCCACCAGCTTCTTCCACTCGGCCCGCTCAGCACACCGCCACAGACCGTGGTCCACCACCACGTCACGTCCCTCGGCCACCAGCGAGACCAGACGCTCGCGCACCCACTCCACGACCGGGGCCTGGCGCTCGAAGTACTCCCACTCCGGATAGTCCACCCCGTACCGGCCGTGCCGCCGGTGGACCTCCTCGTCCACCGACAACCGCACCACACCGCGCGGCTCCAGCACGGTCCGCGCGTAGGTGGTCTTTCCCGATCCGGTCAAGCCGACCAGCAGGAACACCACAGGGACCCGTCCCACACGTCCTCCCTCCCGGAGCAGCCGATGCACCGCTTCACCCGAGCAACCCTACGAACAACGATCCGACACACGCCCGAAGTCGTTTCCCCGCGAGCTATCCGGTGGCTGGACCACGAACTCACGCACAGGCCCGTCACCGCCCTCGCCCAGGCACGCTTCGGAGGCCGGTTCCCCGTCACCACCAGCGACATCATCCAGCGCTACCTCTACACCTTCGGCACCTGGGAACCCCACCTGACCGCGTGGATCACCCGCCGCCTCAAACCCGGTCACACCTTCGTGGACGCGGGCGCGAACATCGGCTACTACACGATGCTCGCCTCCCACCTCGTCGGTCCCACCGGGCACGTCGTCGCGATCGAACCCGTTCCGCGCTTTCACCAGCACCTGCGGGCGACCATCCTGCTCAACGGTGCGCGCAACATCCGAACCGTCGCCCAGGCCGTCGCGGCGGAACCCGGATGTGTGGAGATGTTCCTGGCCGACCCAGGCAACCCCGGCGGCACTTCCACGGTCCGGCCGCGTGTCGTGCACGAATCCTTCCACACCAGTGCCGCGCCGCTCACGGGAATCCTCGACCCTGCCGAGGTCCGGAACGCACGGCTGATCAAGATCGACGTCGAGGGGGCCGAAGTCGCAGCGGTGCGGAGCCTCCTGCCCGCGCTCGGAACGCTGCGGTCCGACGCCGAACTGATCATCGAGATCACTCCGCGAGCTCTGGCGAAGCAGGGACTCGACCCGTGCGCCGTGATTGGACCGCTGAGGGAAGCAGGCTTTCACACCTACCGCATCGCCAACGAGTACGACGCGACTACCTATCCCACCGCGATCAGGAGGCCCATCCCGCCGCAGAGGTGGGAGAAACCGGTCGCAGAGATGAGCGACCTGGTGTTCTCCCGGGTCGACGCGGACTACCTCTGAACAGGAACGTAGCTGCCCAGTAGAACACGGTGACTATTTCGATCGGCGGGGTTGAAGGTTCTCGCCCATCCAAGGGAACATCGACCACCCTCAGCGAAAAGGGCACCTATTCGCTGGGCTTTGGGGTGCTTTGCGCATCATTGTGTGGGTTTGTGGGTGAGAAGCGCAGTTTCGGGGCGTACGACCTCGGGGCCATTGACACTCACCCGCAACGTCACAGGAAGAACCGGCCTCGTTTGCGGGGCCGCTGAGAAACATGACGAAGGGTGCCCCGAACCGGTGCTGAGAACACCGGCCCGGGGCGTGATTCCCACCTGACTACACCAGGAGGAAACCATGGAGAAGCATAGCGGGCGGCACCGCAGGCGCCGCCAGGGTTGGGGCGAACAGGTGCGCTGGGTCCTCGGGGAGGTGCTCGCCGCACTGTTCTGCGGCCCCACTGGCCCGAGTGCACGACCGGTCGTCGAGGTTCGCTCACCGCTGCCTTCGAGGCGGGCGCGGGAAGCGCGGGGAGACCGCGAACCGGTTGCGGTGCGTGCTGCGGTCGAGGTGCATGTGGATGTTCCTCGGCCTCGGCATGGAGAGGAGCAGCTGAGGGAGGCTCTGGTGCGGGTGCCGCCACAGCGAACTCCGTACACGGGGCCGCGTGGGTGGTGCGAGGACGACGAAGGGGTGCGCGGGGTGCGCCTCTACCTCGTTCGGCACGAGGACCGCGTCGTCCGTGCCCACAGCAGGGGAGGCGTGCAGGTGAACCGAGGCAGGGAAACGGCGGGTGGTCGAGGCCCGGCGGCATCACTGCCTTCTGCTCCTGGGGGCGGTGGCAAGGATGAGTTCGCTGAGCTGGCCCACTTGGTGCGGCGCTGGCAGGCGATCTCCACCTGAGGGGTAAGAACCCACGCTGGGGGTGGCGCCGCTCCGGTCTCACGTGGCGGAGGCCAGACCCTTGTGTCAGGGTGTGGGCCGTTGGAGGGCCTGTGACTCCGCCTGTGACTCCGCCTTTCCGGGGGCCTGTGACTCCGCCTGTGCCTCCGCCCGTGGGTGGGCCGCTGTGATCGGCCCACCTCGCGGGCGTTATCAGTGCAGGTGGGAGCCGCTGCGGGTGGGCCGTTGGGAAGCCAGACTTATACCCAGTGGGTAGTCCTCTTCACGTAAGCGGGCGGCCCCGCCCCGACAAGCGGAGGCGGACCCGCCCGCCTATAGGTACCTTGACCCCGCCCCACTCGTGGCTGCCTTCCCCCTTCCGCCGGAACTTCCCTCTGGCGGTCTGGTCTGCCCTCTCTTGCTCTCACCAGACCAGGGGCGTGCGAGTTCTGTCACCTGCCACGTGCAGGCTTCTCCTGGCCGAGAAGCCATGGAAGAAGGTCTCTTCTCCTTCTGGATAGCAATCGCGATCCCTTCCCGTGAAGAGTGGCTCTGGTGCGATCGAGGTGGCCGGAGCGCTCTCACCTATCGAGTGGTAAAGCGCGATTTCCTGTGCCTGCGAGAAGCGCATGCGCGCTTTCCCTCTGACTTCCTTGGAAGCGGGAAGGTGGAGTGCGAACCTCCACTGAACCCGAAGTGAACCCCGGGCCAGCGCATGGGCCAACGACTGGGCCAGCGGGTGGGCCACTCTTGGCTGGCCCACCCCTACTCGTGCTGCTGTGCAGGTCAGAGGGCATCTGGGTGGGCCAAGGGGCGTCCAGACTTATACCCCAGTGGGTAGTTCTCGTCACGTAGGCGGGCGGGGCGCCCTCGCTCACGGGCGAGCGCGCCCGCCCCGCCCGCCTCCACGGGCGCTCTGCTCGCGCGGTATCCTTTCTTCCTTCGCCTCTTTCTCAGCGAAAGTCTTTCGGCTTCATCGTGAGAGAAGTATTTAATCCCTTGCTCCTGTGTAGAGTCCAAGATCGTCCAGCTCCGGGCGCTGCATCACAGCGTTTCCTGTTGATTCCTGCCGCGCGTTTTTTCTGTCCCGAGCAGCGCTTCACGCAACCTCGTCTGTCAGCGCTATGCGTTGTCGGAAGCTGAGCCGTGTGAGGCCCTGAGGTCGGGTGTCGCATCTTCATCGGGTGCGTCTTCATAGGGGTTCATCAGGGCGAAGAGGCCCACGGCAACGACGGGGGAGGGTCGAGGCGCGGTGGCGAGGAGAAGCACTGTTCGGGAACGGGACGGTTCGCAGCGGGTTCGAAGCCCATGGTGTGGCCCTGGGACGTGGGCGGGTGGTGTGGGGCTGTTAGCGCCCCGACGTCGGCCCGACCGCGCGGCAGGGCCCCAGGCGTCCTGGGGCGGGCCGGTCGGCGCGGACGGGCCGTGTGGCGGGCTCGGTGGGGCCCGCGTTGTTGACCCCTGGAACGGCTCTGGTCAGGGCGGTGGCAGGAACGGGGCGATGGCGGGCGTATCGGACAGCGGGGCGGGGGTGTGCACCCATCGGACGACGTTCCTGCTGAATCCGCTTGACCACCTCTACGAGGTCGAGCGTGGATGCGTGGTACCCCGCCACACGCGGGGCCGTACGCCGTATCCGTCCAGTTCAGAGGTGGTGAACAGGTGTTCCGTGTGGGTGTGAGTACTCCGGTCACGGTGACCGAGGTCGGCTTGCTGCCGGTGGTGCCCATCACCGGAGTCCTGGACCCCCTCGGAGTGCCGATGAGCGGCAGGTGTGGCGGATGTGGTGTGCGTGGTGAGCGAGACGAAGGTGAGGCCGTGCATGGCCGCGCGTGAGGGGTCCACGTTCAAACGGTGCGGATGCCGTGACGAGAACACCGGTAGGGCGTTGGGGGTGAGGTGTCCGCAGCTCAAGCGCCGGACCGGAGGCTGGAACCCGGCCCATGGGGCATGGGCGTTCCAGTACGAGCTACCCCCGACCAGTCAGGGTGGGCGCCGCCAGGCCCGCCGGGTTGGCCTGCCCTCCCAGGACCAGGCCCGGAAAGGGTTGGAGCACGTCAAGGCGCTCATTGCCCTGGCCGAGAGGGAGCCGGTGGTGGAGGTGCAGATCGCTGACCTGGTCCAGGCGGCGTTGAAGCAGCGCCGCCCACTCCCGGACTTGGAGGAGGTGCGTAGGCGGGTGGCGATGGCGGTGGATGTGCGCGCCGAACCTCCCAACGTTGAGGTGTGGTTGGGGGAGTGGTTGTCGGGCAAGCCCGACCTCGCTGCGGGAACCCGGGCCTCCTATGCCGGGCACATCCGCGCCTACCTCGTCCCGCACCTGGGCCGGCTGCGGGTGGACAAGCTCCAGGCTCGCCATGTCGAAGCGATGTTCGCGGCGATTGAGGAGACCAATGCTCACATGCTGGAGTGCCGCGAGTCCGATGACCCTCAGGTGCGGGCCTCGGTCAGGGGGCGGCGGGTGATCTCGCTGTCGACCAAGCACCGGATCCGCGCGACTCTCCGGAGTGCGTTGTCGGAGGCGGTGCGCCGTCCGGATCTGCCGGTGTCGGTGAACATCGCCTCGCATGTCCGGTTGCCCTCGTGTCCGAGGAAGCGTCCTTTTGTGTGGACTCCGGACCGGGTGCGTCAGTGGAAGAAGGACGGCACGGTGCCGGGGGAGGTGATGGTGTGGACGCCGGAGCAGACTCGCACTTTTCTGGTGCACGCGAGGAGGTATCCGTGGTTGTATCCGATATTCCACCTGATCGCGGTCAAAGGCCTACGCCGAGGTGAAGCGGTCGGGCTGCCCTGGTCCAACACGAGGTTGACGGACGGGCAGATCGACATCCGCGTCCAGGTCGTGCAACTCGCGTGGGAGACGATCACCTCCACCCCGAAGAGCGCGGCGGGCCAGCGCACCATCACCCTGGATGCCGACACCATCAAGGTGCTGCGGGCTTGGAGGAGGTTCCAGAACGAGGCCCGTCTCAAAGCCGGATCAGGCTGGACGGACAGCGGCCTAGCCTTCACCAAGGAGAACGGCTTGGGGTGGCATCCGGGGCAGGTCAGTGACTGGTTCCTGCGCATCGCCAGGGCCGCCGGGCTGCCGCCGATCACGTTGCACGGGCTCCGCCACGGGGCCGCCTCGCTGGCGTTGGCCGCGGGAACGGACGTGAAGATCGTCTCCAGCGAGTTGGGGCACGCGACCACGCACTTCACCCAGGACACCTACCAGTCGGTGTTCCCGGACGTGGCCGAAGCGGCGGCCGAGGCCATCGCCGCGCTGCTGCGCGGCCCGGCTCCGGTGAGGGCCGGGTAGCCGAACCGGCGAGCACACCCCGAGCAACACGGCGCCATCAACCCCAGGCCAGTGCACGGGTTCATCCCGGCTGGCCTGGGGTTTCCTCGTGCCCGGTGCGTGTCCCCCATCGGATCAAAGGCCCCCTGGTCACGTCACCCATTGGGCAGTTCGCCTTGCCAGCGCCGCAGCAGGAACCTACTTCTTTGCGTATCTGGGTGATCGGGACCGAGCATCCGCTCCCGGTCACGGACTAGCTCTCTGAGGAGTTCCATGGCTTTGGCCACGTCACCGGACTTATAGGTCCAGTCGGCGAGGTTGTGGCGGGTGGCAAGAGTGTGGGGGTGGTCGGGGCCAAGGATGCGTAGACGGTCAACGAGGAGTTCTTCGAAGGCGATGGCAGCTCTGAGTGGGTTTTCGGCTTTGCCTTGCCAGTAGGCGAGGCGGCTGCGGGTAGCGAGGGTGTCAGGGTGGTCGGGTCCGAGGACGCGTAGGCGGTCAGTGAGGAGTTCGACATAGGCGCTGACGGCACCGGCCTGATCACCCGATTGGCCACGCCAGTGGGCGAGGTCGCCCCTAGTGGTGAGAGTGTCCGGGTGCTCGGGGCCAAGCACACGCATACGGTCGTTGAGTAGGCGTTCAGATGCTTGAGCAGCCTCGCTTGGGTTGCCCTTTTGTCCTCTCCACAAGGTGATATTCGCTCTGGTAGTTAGTGTGTCGGGATGGTTAGGTCCGAGAACACGAAGTTGCTCTGGGAGAAGTTCTTCTGAAAGGCTTGCTGCTCTGGTCGGGTTTCCTGTCTCTCCGTGCCAGTAAGCGTAGTTTGCCCTGGTGCTGAGCACTTCCGGATGGTCGGGGCCAAGTGTCCTGGGCATTTCGCGAAGAAGTCTCTTGTAAACATTTAGTGCTTCACTAAATCTTCCCAGCTGCCTGAAAACACTGGCTATATTCGCTAAGGTGGAGAAGGTGTAAGGGTGGTTAGATCCGAGAATATTTTCCTGCTGGATTAAAACTTGGTTAAATCCGTTGAGGGATGCGTGTAAATTTCCTGTCCTCCCGATCATGTTGGCGAGATTGGCCAGGGTCATGAGAGTAGATGGATGATCAGGGCCAAGAACTTGCAGTTGGTCCGTTAGAAGGTTCTGAAACATCGTGACTGATTCATTGGGTTTTCCGGATATGCCTATCCAGTAGGCGAGGTTGGCGCGCGCAATAAGAGTGGAAGGCTGTTTGCTCCCCATTCGCTTCTGCGTGTCCGTGACCATGTCTTCCCAGTATTTTACTGTAGTTCTAGCTTGGCCTGTTTGGCCCAAGCTGAGGCCAAGGCGGAAGAGTACGATATGACCCCCGGTTTCCCAGAGCCAGTCTCTTGTGCTTTGAGTTGGTGACGTGCCGTGGCTTTTGAGGGATGTGGTGTTGTCCCTTAGTAGTTGGACTAGAGTCGTGTTGCGTTCGATCTCCGGCCAGACTTCCAATAAAGCATCCCCGAGAGCCCACACACTCTCGCGCGTGGGTTGGGTTGCGGCGTGTTCACGTGTAGCGCGCTGCACCAGCTGATGGGCGCCTACAAGGATGCCTGTGGGATCTGTTTCTCCTGGATCCAGGGGTGGAGTGGTGCGCGTAATGAGGTTCAACCGGTGCAAGCTGGCCAGAGCAGTGCGGGCTTCATGCGCTGTGAGAGGGGATGTGGCCGACTTGGTCGGATCAGGCGTAGCTGGATGTTGGGTGCGGTAGAAAGCGAGGTATGCCAGGACCGCCGGGGCTGTGAGTATGCGTTCGGGGATACCGCTTCCGTCCAGGAGCGCGATCAGTCCCATCAGAGGCCTGGCCACTCCCCTGGGGGCGAAGGTATCGGCTTGTTGTACGGATAGCTCCCAAGTGGCGGCGAGCGGGGTGTGGGTTTCCCAATCAGGGAATACTTCACCCAGAATTCGTACACGGTCACGGAAAAGTTGGAGATAGTCAGCGCACCCCATGCCCAGTTCAGCGATATAGGTAACCGCCTGTCCCAATGCCAGAGGGAGAAACCCCAGGGCGTGGGCGAGATCCACTAATTCCTCGTTGTTGTGGGGGACCCCGGCTTCATTGAGTGCGTGTGTGAGAAAAGCGTGGGCTTCGTCACGGGTATAGATGTCCACATCGAGAAGGCGACGCCCTTGAGTGTTCAGTGAGTGATCACGCCTTCGGGTGGTAACCAGAACCCGTCCGTGAGGCTGGTCATGCGGGGGCCATAGGTCCTTGGCCATGCTTGGGTCGGCCAGGTCGTCCCATACGATTAGCCACCGCCGATCCTGGTGCTTATTAGGGTCCTGTAACCAAGCGAGGAAAAGCCGTGCAGCGTCCTCGGGGTTCTCCGGAACAGTGGTGAACAGCTGCTGGGCGGCTTGGGCGTAGGCAAAGGTGATCTGCTCTCGGCTGGCGGCGTTGGCCCATACCAGCACGTCCACTCTCGCCCTGGAGTCGGTGATACGGGCCAGGGTGCGGGCGTGGTGTGCGGCCAGTTGGGTTTTGCCGACCCCGCCGGTGCCAGAGAGCACTTGGCGGAGTACTACGGCGCCGAAACTGTTCAGGGCGTTGTCGAGGTGTTTGGCGATGGCTCGGTGTTGGTAGTGGCCTGCCTGCTCAGGGATGGCACCAACGCGGATGGGCCAGTCGACCTTGTGGGCCGCATAGTGGTGGTTGACCTGTTTGCCGACCACCTGTCCTCGGAAATCACCGCTGCTGAGGTTGATGTGGTCGTTGCCATAAGGGGTGCTCACCGCTCCGGATCCTGATCTTCATCGTTCGGTGTTGACCAAGGGCGGCTGGTCTGTTTGCCGATTACCGTTCCGTGAAAGGTTCCGCCTCGGAAATCGATGTGGTCGCCGCCGTAGGTGGTGTTTTCCATGTGCATGTCTCGGCCCTGTACGACGGTGCTTTCGGAGACATGACCGTTTACCGTGTTCGCGATGTCGCTTCCATCGCCTGTACGTGGAGGTGGGGCTGGGGTGGCCCAGGCGATGGCGGTGACGATGAGCGCCAGTGTGGTGGTGATGCCCGCTGACCATGAGGCGGCTTCCCAGCCGTCGCGCGTACCGGGGCCGCCGCCGAACCACAGTCCGGCTCCCAACGCGGCGAAGATAGCGACGATTGCCGCTGCCGCCCAGATCCACCTTGCCCTGTTCATACCATCTGATTGTGGTGGGCGAAGACCTGAGGGGTAAGGGCTTTCGGCGGAAACGGCCGTATACGGCCTGTGGGGCGACTGGGCCCAGGTTCCGGGTGTGGGGGCGGCTGTGGGGCGCTGGTGGGCGGACACGGGGGCACCCCGGTGTGGGCCGCCAGGGTCACGGAACGGCAAAGTGCTCCGCGAGGTGGCCCTCCACCTGTACTGGACCCTGCACTGGGGAGCACACATAGAGGATGTCATCCCCCGAACCAGGCCCGGTGCCTCGTCTGTTCGACTCGCACACCCCGTCTGAACTGGGGTTTTGTGGCGCACCCGGCAGGATTCGAACCTGCGACCATCGGATTAGAAGTCCGGTTCTTTCGTGCCTCTACGTGCCACACGGTGCCGTTTCGTCCCTATCCATCCGATCACCGCCATCGTTTCGTGTCAAGAGGTGCCGCCCGGTGCCGTGTCAGTCCGGAACCGCGGAGCATAATCGGAGCACACACGGGCCGGTGGTGGCGTCCGATGGCACCTCGCGAGGTCCTCGCGAGCCGGGAGCCACCTTGCCCTGGCACGGGCTTCATGGTGTGACGCTGCCCGACAGGGCAGGGCTCAACTCTCGTCCATGGTCGCGCCGCTCGTTCGCGAACGCCCAGGCGGGGCCGATCCCGGGCGCGCTCGTCGGCGAGGACGGGGCCCGGGCGGTCTGGTACCCGGTGGTGGAGGACGCCGCGGCGCCCCTGCGAGCCCTGGACCTCATGCGGAGGCAGACGGAGTACCTGTCCGCGGCCTCCGCGAAGAGGGCCTGAGCCTTCCCCGAGGGGGCCCGTCTCCCCTTCCCGGAGCAGGAGTGACGCACGTCACGGCCACTGTTCCCATCTGCGTGTTCTGCTCGGCTCGTCCGGAAGACCCCGCGCCTGACCACCACCGGGGCGGTTCCTCCCGCGGAACCGGGACCGATCGTGGAACGTCACTCCATATGCGCATACTGCTATGGGAGTCTTGCGAAGCGGGCCACGGAATCCACGAGTGAGGGCAGGCATCGGATGAAGTTCGAACTGGTGGAGCCGCCGGACGAGTCGGAGAAGTCGGACGGGAACACCGCCGTCACCGAACCGCGAAACCCGGCGCCCGCCGACGGGATCGCGGTCGTCAGGGAGTCGGACGCGGCCTTCCCCCGGCCCGTGCGGGAACGCAGGGCCAGGGCGGTCGAGGGCGTGCGCGCCTCGCTGGAGATGCTGCAGGCCCGCGTCGCCGAGCAGAACATGGCCGAGGTCCGCGTCCACGCCTCCGACCTCACGGAGGCCGAGGCCGGAGCCCTGTTCCACGCGCACCGGTTCGCCGCCTCCCCGAGGAGAGGAGAGGACCGATGAGCCAGTGGAACATCGACGTCTACGGGGTCTCGCTGGTCCTGGGCGACCTCGGCGGACAACTCGGCCTCGAAGGAGGCGGGTTCTGCGACACCATCGACTCCACCGCCGACGGGATCGAGATGGCGCTGACCAACGCCAAGAGCCCGCCCGTGGAGGCCGCTCTGTCCGGGTTCTTCGAGCACTTCACCGGCGAGACCGACGCCATGTTCACCCGCACCCTGTCGTGTCTGCAGGGCGCCAACGACGCCACGCTGGCCTACAACCAGGGCCAGGAGGAGATGGCCGCCCAGGCCCAGAGCCAGGCGGGCACCGGCGAGAACCTCGACCTCTGACCCGACGCGCCCCCGCACCCCCGACACCCCCGCCCCGCCCCCACGGAAGGCCCCCTGGTGAGTTTCGAGCCCACCGAGCCCCAGAACGGCGTGGACCCCAACCCGTTCACGCTCATCGACCCCGACACCGTCCCCTACCCCCTCACCGACGTCTGGTCCCTCAACTACGCGGCCCAGACCCTGCGCACCGGTGGGGAGGACCTCTTCGGCGGGGCCGAGGACATGTCCTCCACCTGGGGCGGACTCCAAGCCCACTACAGCGCACCGGAGAGCGAGACGCTCTTCGCCGCGATGGACCCCGTCCTCACCCGGGGAGAGGGCATCCAGAGCGACCTGGCCACCGTCGCCGGTGCGTTGGAGGACCTGGCCGAGGCGGCCACGACCGCGCGCCGCTCGCTCAACACCCTGCGCATCGACGCCCAGAGCCTTTGGAACGCCAACCACGACAAGAAGGTGTGGTGGCTGAACAAGGACGACGAGACCGACGAGTGGGCGCTGGCGGAGAACATCCGCATCAAGGACGCGGTCAACGCGGCCTGGTCGACGTTCAACGAGGCCGAGAACGCGTGCGCCAGCCGGATCTCCGCGTTGTTCGGCGGCCCCGCCTACGTGTCCCCGGACCAGGCGGGCGGGGACGGCGCGCTGGTCTACGGGCTGCCCACCGACGCCGGTGAGCGCGACCTGTCCCTGGAACACCACTTGAGTCTCGACGGCGTCAACAGCAACATCAACGACGTCACGGCATGGGCGGGTACCGAGTTCCACCCCTCCCTGCTGGACTGGGGCAACCCCACCGGTCAGGCGCTGTGGGACACGGTGGTCACCGACGTGCTGTGGGGGTCGGCGGTGGGGCTGACGTCCAAGCTCGGGTTCTGGCACCCCGACAACGGGTGGCGGTTCGACCCGCGGGGGCGCTTGGAGAACTTCGGGGCGGCCTGGCGCGACGCGGGCATGGACGCGGCCGCGCTGGTCGGCATCCACGACGAGCACGGGTGGTTGTGGGAGCCGGGCGAGCGCGGCCGGGAGGGCTGGAGCGCCGGATGGGACCGGTGGACCGGCAACGCCCAGGACAGCCTCACCGAGGTCTGGGAGGGGCACACCGCCTGGTCCACACGCGATGACGGTGTCGCCTACTCCAACACCACCATCGGCGCCAACGTCGTGCTGATGACCGGCGGGCTGCCGCTCAAAGCTCTCAAGATCGTCGCCGGAGCGGGGGTGGTCAGCTCCATGGACGCCCCCGGGGGTTCGGGCGACGCGGAGTTCGACGGCTCCGGCTCGGGTTCCGGCGGGGGTTCGGGCACGGGCTCGGACAACTTCACGTCGAGGGGCGGACCGGGAACGCGGGGCTGGCCCAGCAGTCCGCTGCCGGGCGCCGGGGAGGGCCAGCGTCCCACGGGTGAGCGCTTCGAGAACCCGCTCACCGTGCTGAACAACTCACTGCTGGACCCCGACAGGTACCGTCCGCCCGCCTCCACCCCGGCCGCCCCCGTGCCCGACGGCGGCGGGGACCGGCCCTCGCAGAGCCCGCCCGCGCCGCAGCCCCAGGACAGCGGCACACCGTCCCATCGGTCTGGTGAGGACACTCCGCGGCGTTCCGACGAGGACGCGCAGGATGCGTCGAGAGCGCCCGGTGACAGACCCGGGGCCCCCGCTATGACTCCGCGGCCGGACAGCGAGTCCCGGAGCGGCGACACCGACGCGCCCCGCGCCGAGGACGACCCCGGACAGGGTCCCCCACGTCGTGACGAGGACGACGAGAGCGGTCGGAGCGACGAGCGGGAGGGCGCGGGCGGTCGGCGCGAGGAGCCGGAGGCGGAGCGTCCCGAGCCCGCCGCCGGTGGCGGTGGCGGTGGCGGGGGTGGCGACGAGCCCCCCAACGACCGCACCGGCACCGGCGGTGGTGACGGAGACGACTCCCTCCCGGAGCGCCCTGAACCTACTAACCCAAACAACCAGAAACCAGACCATAATGGCCCAATGCCTCCCGAGCTTCGGTCCGAACTCAGGGACATAATC
Source organism: Nocardiopsis akebiae (assembly GCF_018316795.1). Classification (NCBI taxonomy): domain Bacteria; kingdom Bacillati; phylum Actinomycetota; class Actinomycetes; order Streptosporangiales; family Nocardiopsidaceae; genus Nocardiopsis; species Nocardiopsis akebiae. The sequence goes on along the minus strand of NZ_CP074132.1, from coordinate 3,725,138 downwards.
CAGCAGGTGCCCGGATTTAGGCAGTCAGGCTTCAACGACAAGGACTACGCGAGCCTCTTCAACTCCCTGGAGAACAAGAGGTCCACTGTCGGCGCTCAGACTGCGGATATGATCCTGCAAGGACGTCTAGCCAACGTTGAGGGATTCAATGACATGATCGTCTCCCTCAAAAGTAGGGGCGACCTCCCCGCGAGGAATCAGGAAATGAGAATTGCTACGGACCTGCTGGATTCTGGCTTCCCGCCGGACAGGGTCGCGTTCCCCGGAAAAAACCCGATTACTGGAGAAGACCTTGACGTGGCTGTGAGAGGAGATGACGGTAGGGTTGAGTATGGTTACCAGGCGAAGGTAGTCGAAAATCCGGAGGGAATCAGGAGTGCGCTCCGGAAGATCAGGAAGCAATTCCCGGCGACGACCGAGGCGTCCCACCGGGGCGGAATCATTGAGGCTAACTTCGAGATGAATGAACTCCTAGACAGGGACCTGAGGAGCCTTCATGAAGCAGCCAAGGCTGAGAACATATCCTTCCATGTCCATTTCCAGGACGGAACTCTCGATTTCCCGCCTGGCGCTCCCCTCTACCCGACAAAATAGGGAGAACTGATGTCAAAACTCCTGCGTGCACCCAGCGAAGTCGGATCATGGCTGTGGTATATCGAAGCACCAGAGAAGCCCGACATCAGCGACAGTCTCACGGTCGTCGCGAAGTTGGCAGGCGTTCTGGGAAAGCACGAACTTCTCAAGTCGGATATTATGGAAGTCTGCTGGAGTCAATACGGAAAAGGAAAAATTGGGATCTGGACGAGGATCTCCCCGGGGGTCGCCTTCGCTGATTCCCGGTATGCGGACTTCGTGCAGCAGAGTCGACCCTCTGGTTTTCCTGACGCGTATGCCGCTCATATCGAAACAGTGAGTACCGGGATATGGATCGACGCGGACGGCAGGAGGCATCGGGAGCGCCAACTTGTCAGCCTGGTAGTCTCTCCGGAGCCTGGCGAGATCCAGGTAGAAATCAGTGTTCACCATGATATCTGGTCTTGGTATGACTTCGCAGGCCATCCTCACCCCGAGATTTACGACCAGAACGCACCACGCCTGGCTGCGGCCCTTGAAAATGTGGAGAAAGTGCTCCAAGTCGAGACTGAGAACGGGGAGGGTACGTATTTCGGTGTCTCGGAGGGTTTCTGGATTAAGCGCCCGGATGCTGAGGACCTTGTGGACGGCCTAGCCATGGACTCCACTGACAGGTTGTGATCCCCCTCGAAAACGCTGACTTGCGAAGCGCAACCTTCAGGGGCTGATCACGACCTTGGTGATCAACGACGATGAAAGGGAGCATGTCCCTGTTGATGAGGTCGCCGAAGGCCACCGCCACATGGACGTGGGTGGTTGAGCACGACGAAGGCTTGAACGGTCTGGAGTCGGGCTGTACGACGGCGATGACGGTGGCAAAGGCCCTGCAGGAGCACGATCTGCTGTACCTCGACAGCGTCGATGTGGACTGGTTCCAGTACGCATCCGGCCACACCGGCTTCCGATCCCGGGTTTTGCACTGCCGTGGCCTCACAACCGCTGCCCTGGCGAACCGGGTTCGCGACTCGCGGCCAGCAGGCCGACCAGAAGCCTACCCGGAGACGCTGTTTCTCATCGGCCCCGGAAACTGGATCGCGCCCGGCGGACGAAAGAGAGGCGAGCCCGAGCTCGTCGGTGTTTCCGTTGATATCGCCGCCGAGGACACGATGGTCGAGGTGAGCGTCTACCACGACATCTGGGCGGAGAACGACTTCTTCGGCCGCCCTCATTCGGAGGTTCATGACGGCAACGCCCCTCGCCTGAGCCAGGCTCTGAGAGGACTTGCGGCGGTGCTGGGGGGTGAGGCCGAGGCGGGCGAGCCCACCTACTTCGGTACGGCCATCAACTACGGCGTGGCGGCGCCTCGTGGCGGGGTGGCCGATGGAGGACTCGACGTGACTGATCGTCTCTAGAACGAGAGTTGGCTCATGTCGTGTGTGAGGGAGGCTGGGGAGTGCCGGGGGCCTCTTCCATGTATCCGGTAATCCTCAGGACTGCTGAGGGAGTGGTTCGACCAGCTCTGTTCCGCGCTGGCTGCTCCTGAGCTCCTCTCGGGGAAGACTGGTTTCAGGGGTGTTGGTCATGCCTGGATCGGGTTCGGTGTACAAGCGGTGCGGGTGCCGCGGCACCAAGGGGGCGAAGGCCGAAGAAGGTCGGTGTCCTGGGCTGCGGCGGCGGGGGCATGGGAGCTGGTATTTCTCTGTGGAGATGGAGCACGCTCCGGGCGGGAGGCACCGGGTGCGTCGGGGTGGGTTCGCCTCCCGGGGCGCCGCTCGTGAAGGGTTGCGTCAGGCTCGGGAGCTGGACGGAGCCGGGGTGGATCCGTCGACGGTGACGGTGTGGTTGGAGCGCTGGCTGGCCACCCGGACCCGGCTGCGTCCCTTGACCCGGATCAGCTACGCCGAGCACATCCACCGCTACCTCATCCCCTACCTGGGCGATGTGCCGTTGGAGGAGTTGACCCCCGCCCGGGTACGGGAGGTCTTCGAGCACACCTCTCAGCACACGGCGTCCACTGGGGCGCCGTTGTCTGTGGCGACGGTGCAGCGGATCCGCGCCACCCTGCGAGCGGCCCTGAACACCGCTGTGAGTGAGCGGTTGCTGCCCGCCAACCCGGCCCAGGGGCTGCGGTTGGAGAGCGGCCGGAGTGCGCGGCCGGTGGTGTGGACCGACCAGGCGGTGGCCGAATGGGCCCACAGCGGTGTGCGGCCGGCGGTGGCGGTGTGGACGGTGGAGCAGACCCGCCACTTCCTGGACTTCGTCTCCGACCACCGGCTGTACGCCCTGTTCCACCTGCTGGTGATGACGGGGCTGCGCCGTGGTGAGGTGGTGGCCCTGCGGTGGCCCGACCTCGACCTGGTCCAGGGCACCGTGCGCGTCACCCGCCAGCTCCAGGCCCACCGGGGTGGGTTGGTGGAGTTGGCGCCCAAGAGCGCGGCGAGCCGCCGCATGCTCGTGCTGGACCACACCACCACCGGGGTGTTGCGCCGCCATCAGTGGTACCAGCAGAAGGAAGCTGAATCTCATGGCCGGGTGTGGGATACGCGCGGGTTCGTGTTCACCGCCGTGCGGGGCGGTCCGCTGGCTCCTCAACGGTTGTCCCGGCTGTTCCGGAAACTGAACACGGAGAGTGGGTTGCCGCCGGTGCGGTTGCACGATCTGCGCCACGGGGCGGCAACGTTGGCGCTGGCGGCGGGAGTGGAGCTGAAAGTGGTGCAGGCGATGCTGGGCCATGCCAGCATCGTGCTCACCGCGGATACCTATTCCAGCGTGTTGCCGCAGGTCGCGCGGGAGGCGGCCGAGCGGACCGCGTGGCTGGTGCTACGTGACTCCGGTAAGACGCACCAGCGAGGATGGGCGCGAAGGGGGAACGCGAGGCTGGTCCCATCTCGGTCCCACTCTGGTCCCATCAGTGCGGCGGCTCCTCGGAGATGAGGTGACGTACCCCGTCTGACCTGGGGTTTTGTGGCGCACCCGGCAGGATTCGAACCTGCGACCATCGGATTAGAAGGTGTCAGTCCATAACTGCGGAGCACGAACGGAGCACGAACCGGGGACAGGTGGCATCCGGTGGCACCTCGCGAGGTCCTCTCGCGTTGCCAACAGCGCGGTATCAGCTCTCGGGGCTACCGTCACCCTTACGTGGCCGAGGTGCACGCGAGACATCCCGCACGCTACCTGGCTCAACGAGGATCATTTTCGCACGAGAGCCGTCTGAGCTGTGCTGCTTTACACGATGCCTTTTCCCGACTTACTGTGTCCGTGCCCGTATCCCCCACATCCAAGGGCGTCCATGCGACACGGCCGTGCTCGAACTAATCCCCGTCCATTTCGCGCGCAGATCGCTCCGATCACGGCTTTGTCGATGATCTTCGCGCTTCTATCGGTTCCGGTTCCGGTGCTGGCCGAGCAAGGCACTGAATCCGAGTCTCCCGGTCTGGGTGATCATGCTGAGGAATTCTTCGCGGAGAACCCACCCTCTCCCGATGCGGTCACGCCCGACTTCGGTGATGCCGACAAAGTGGTTCCAGCCTGGAAAAACGGAGACATCAGCGTTGACGAGCTGGTGAGATACGGATACCTCACCGTCTTCGACCCCGATGAGCTGCCACCGGAGTACGCGCCCGAGGAAGACGGGGAACTGGACGTCGGGTCGTACGTGCCGTTCGTGCTGAGCCATGTCGACGAGGCGTCCGAGGAGACACGGGCGTGGCTGCACACCGAGTTGGACCCTGCCGTGTCCGACGATGCCTAGGAGGACGGGCTGACCTCGCGCAGCGCCGAGAGCGACTGCGGTGAAAACGAGGAGGTCGGCGGGAACTTCTTCGCTTGCGCGACTGTGAGTGATAACTTCACGGTTTGGTACAACATCGGATGGGGCGAAGGCGTCCCGGACGAGGATTCCGATGGCAATGGTCGACCGGACGCGATCGACACCGTGGTCGACGCGAGAGAGCCTTCCCTCGGGAGACGGCGCCACCGACTACGCGCACGCCGTGGAGGATTTCCTCGACCACCCGGAACTGGCGATCAACGACTACGAATCATTGGGCGGTGGCCGGCAGTACGGGGCCTTCGTCGTCGCCGCCTACTTCTCAGAGGCGGTCTCCGGCAACTTCGTCCTGGACACCTGGCGGACGCTGAAGCAGGAGTCCGTCACGCCGATCGAGGCCGTTCAGCAGGTGGTCGATTTCTATGGGCGGGATATGGGCGACCTCCTGCTCGGCTTCGCGGTCGCCAACCACCGCTTGGACGTGCCTTCCGACGCCACGTTCTTCCTCGGTGCCCGGGACGGCTACGACGAGCCCCACGCCCGGACCACGTGGCAGAGCAGCCTCGCGGGTCGGCGTCCTCCCCGGGCCGAGCACAACATCAGTCCGTCCACGTCCAGGTCGGGCCTGCCCGAGGTCACCCAGGGTGGCGCCACCTACGTGGAGCTGCGGCCCAGCGGGTCCGGCGGCCGTTTGGACATCGAGTTGGACGCACTGGTGGGCGACTACCAGTACGCGCTGCTGACCTGGTCCGACGGAGTGGTCCGCCCGGACATGGAGCCCATCGACATGGCACGGGGCTCCAACCGCTCCGCACGCGTCACCGAACTCACCGCCTCCCTGCGTCCGGGAGAGGTGGCTACGCTCGTGATCGCCCGCACGGACGTCAGCACGAACCCTCACGCCGACCCGATCCAGTGGAACGCGTCCCTGCGCGCGTCGGGCGATGGCCCCAAGATCATGGTGGTCGGCGACTCCATCACCCACGGGAACGAGGGCTCCCACAGTTGGCGCTACGTCCTCGACCAGCACCTGAACGACAACGGTGTCGCCGCCGATTTCGTGGGGCCGCGTACCGGCGCCTACGACATCCACACCGACATCCGCAACCGCGCGATCCTCGACGGACTGGAGCCGCCGCCCCAGGAGTACTACCCCGGCCCCAGCACCGCGCGCTACTACGACAACGGCTTCGACCGCGACCACAACGCCATGTGGGGCTGGACCTTCGCCGACGCCAACAACACCATCGAGCGGGACGTGAACGAACACGATCCCGACTACCTCCTTATAGCGCTCGGCTTCAACGACATCACCTGGGGCTACAGCGACGCTCCCGGCACCGTCGCCTCGGCGCGGACGATGATCGATGAGGCACGCGCGGCCAACCCGGACATCAGGATCCTCATCTCCAACGTGGTGACCAGGACCCTCCTACCGGAATTCGAGTGGCTCAACCCGGAGATCCGGGAGTACGCGGGGCTGCTGGAGTCCGAGGTCGCATCCCTGTCCACCGACCGATCGCCCGTGCACCTGGTGGACATCTCCAGCGGCTACGACCCGGTGAGCCACGCCTGGGACGGTCTGCATCCCAATGCGCGCGGCGACTACTTCATCGGCTCGCATTTCGCCGACGCGCTGCATGGGGAATTCGGCGTCGGTGCGCCCTACGGGCCCGTGCCAAGCGACCCGCCGGACGTGAGCTTGGACAAGCCCGCCTGGATCAAGGTGGAGACCACCGACCAGGGCTTCCGGGTCGGGTGGGCACGGGTGTTCGGCGCTGCCGGTTACCACGTGTGGACCCGGAACGTGACGGAGAACCAGGACTGGCTCCTGCTGCCGCTGCCCGTGCCAGGTGACTACTTCTACTCGACCTGGGTTCGCGATGGCGACACCTACGAGTTCCGGGTCGCTCCGGCCAGGGGCGACGACCACGTCGGTCCGGTGAGTGACACCGCCTCGGCCGTGGCCTCCCCCCGTACCCTGCCGGGGCCGCCGAACGTCACCGCCCAGGTCGATGGCACCGAGGTGGTCGTGCGGTGGGACTCGCGCACCGGCGCGCAGGGCTACCGGATCTACTGGATCGAGGCGCTGGGCAACTACCCCGTCATGCGCAACGCCTATGTCGACAACGACGACGGTAACTCCTACCGCATCACGGGTCTGGAACCGGGTATGCGCTACGACGTGGGAGTGTCATCGGTCAACGGCTATGGTGCTGGGATTCCGAGCGGGACCTTGAACCAGGTCGTCGTCCCCGGCGTCACTGCCACCGGCGAGGAGCGCTCCGAGCTCGCGTGGGAGGCCAGGGACGAGGCGCTGACTGCTACGGAGGAGCTCTGGGAGGGGTATCCAGAGGGAACGGCGCCGATCATCGAGGGCGCCTTGCCAACGGGCCCGATCAGCGGCGCCGACGAATGACGGGAGGTCGACGGATGAGGATGAGGGGCGTCGCCCGTCTCATACTGGCGGCCCTGCTCATGCTCACCCTGGGCGGGTGTACGCGGGACACACAGGAGTTCGTGGTCAGGAACGAGCTCGATGTGCCCATCCTGACGGTCCTCGGTGAGAACTCGGATGCACAGACGGGCTTCAGGCCCGAGGAGTTCGAAGACGTGGGCATCGGCCCTGGTGAGTGGGAGAAGGTGGGGCTGGGCCTGGAGGAACCCGGTTTTCCGTGGAACGTGTGGCCGTTCACCCGGTGGGCGGAGACTCCGTGCCGCGATGACTTGTACCTCATTGTGGAGTCCCAGGACGGGCGCAGGTTCGTCCACGATCCTCCGCTGTGCATCGATGGCGACTGGACGATCTCTATCTGACCCTGGAACGACCGAGGTCGGTTTCGCCTTCTCGGCACAGTTTCAATCCGGGCCCGTCCGTGATCGGTACGGTTCTGACGCCGCCAGGCGTAGACGGTCTCGGTGCTGATGCCCAAGGCCGCGCGTCACGTCCGCGACGTTAACCCCTGGACTCGACCAGGTGGTGTGCGCTGTGTCTTTCAGAGTCGAGTTTTTGGACTCCTCGGTGTGTGTCGGGATCGCCTCCCGTCACCCGGCTCGTGACCTGCGCTTGGGGTGGGACCTACGGCTTGTGCGTCACAGGGTTCGGTGTCCACTCGTCGTCCAGGATCGAGTGGACGATGGAGTCGCGCCAGGCGTCCCGGGTCCACAGGTGCCGCCGGATCCGTCCCTCCTCTACCATCCCGGCCCGGAGCATGACGTGCTCGGAGGCCCGGTTCTCCGGAGAGCGGGCACCCCATATCCGCTTGAGCCCCAGCTCGTCGAAGCCGAACCGGAGCAGGAGCTGGACGAGTTCACTACCGAACCCCTGCCCCCACAGGTCCGGACGCAGGGCGAACCCGATCTGCGCGCTGTGCGGGCGCTCGTCCACGGCCAGGCGCGCGGCGCCGACAAGCTCCTCCTGCCGCGCGACAGCGAGCATGTAGACGCCCCTGCCCTCCTGCTCGGCGTCGGCGATCGCGGCCTCCACGATCGCCGCGCACTGCTGCCTGGTGCGCGGTGTGAAGGACAAGTGCCGCACCGCCTCCGCGTCTCCGTAGACCCGGAGCAGGTCGGCGACGTCGGTGGGGCGCAGTTCCCGAAGGCTGAGCCTGGCGCTGGAGAGTTCGACTGGGTGCATGTCCGGCAGGCTAGCGCCCCGAGGTCAGCGCCGAGGCGGGAGTGCGGCTGTAGGACTCGATCTCCTGGCGGAGCCGGGCTACGGCCTTGCTTCCGGTGTAGTCCGGGCCGCGTAGGGCCCCGTGCACGCGCATGACGCTGTTCACCACGCCGGACACCCGCTTCGTGGCGGGCAGGCCCAGGACCGGTTCAAGGGCCTGCGCGGCACCTTCGATCTCTCCCAGGGAGACCCGGGCGTAGCTGAGGTCGGCGCGTGCCCCGGCCTCGTCCTGGTAGGCCCAGTCGTCCGATCCTTCCGCGGCGGCGGTCTCGTAGAGACCTACGGCCTCCTGCGCGACCTGCTGGGCCTGTTCCTCACGTCCAGGAATCCAGATCTGCGTCTCGGCTCCGTAGTAGAGCTGGCGGCAGTGCGCGAAGCGCATCAGACCGCCGAGCTCGTCCAGGTCGTCGCCGCGCAGTCCTTCGCGCAGGGCCGTGGCCGCCTGGAGGTCGTCGAGCGCGCGCTCCGCGCTGCCCAGTGAGGCCCACGTGCGGGCGCTTTGGGACATTAGCCAGATGGCGGCCGTGCCGGTGCGCTCGGTGGCCAGATCACGAGCCAGTTCCGCGTACCGGGCGGCTTCGGTAGGCCACCCCGCCCAGTAGGCCATCAGGCTCTGCTGGGCGCGCACCCGGACGCGCAGCCCGTCGTGGTCGGCGTTGTCGGCGCAGATGAACGCGGTCCGGGCCTGCTTCATCGCGGCGTGCGGATCACCGAGGTCATGACTGGCCTTGGCGAGCATGATGCTCAACAGGCCGCTCAGGAGATACAGGTCCCTGGTCTGGTTGGGACGCTGCCGCCCCTCCAACAACATGAACGCCACGTCTTGGGCCTCGACCAGGTCTCCCAGAACCTCGTGGAGGGGAGCACGGGGATAGGCCTTCGCCAGCCTGGACACCTCCGCGAAGAGCTCCTGGATGGTCTCCACTCCCACGTTCGTCCCCTCCGCCATCGCTCCGAACCTCATCGCGCGTTTCGCGGCCATCTCGATCTGCCTTTCTGGCGGTAGCGTTCTGGTTTCTTCGCTGACGGGGAAATATGCCTGTTCCGTGCTTGTCTGGGTTGTTTCAGTGGGAGTGAGCTGGTTTCCGATCCTTTTGAGGACATTGCGCTCGTGCTCGCTCAGTTTGTCGAACCCCTCGGGGGACAGCAGTCTCCGTGGGGAGGTGCCGTAGAGCGTCGCCAGAGCGATGACCTGTGTCGCCTGTGGTGCTCGCCCGCCCACCTCGGGCCAGAGCTCCAAGCGGCTGAGTCCCGCCTGGTCCAGCGGCAACCCGCCAGCGGAACCGCGATACCGCTCGGTCGCCTCGGCCTGGCTCCACCCGCGCATGTGGCGATAAGCGGCCAACGGCGAGCACCCGCAGCGGATACGGATTTCGTCGGCGATCTCATCGTTCGTGCGATCCTGCTCGCGCATTTGCTCGCGCAGTTTCCGGAGCTGGGCTTTCGTCCACTTCATGCAGCTCTCCTCAGGCGTCGGTATCCAGATTGCCCGAAACCGCTAAGCCTGCAACCGGCACTTCGTCGCGCGCACTCACCGGTCTGACATGGAAACGCGCTTCTCATCGGGAAAACGCCAGTTCAGGGGCGTCGCGGGTGGCATAGAAACCATGTCCGTACACCCCGTGACCTGTGGTTGCTCTCAGTGTTCGATGGGAGGTGCAGGCAGGGAGCACCCCAGGACTCGTGCGGTACGGGTCAGAAGATCGAGGCGCGGATGACGACCGCAACACGGATGAACACCATGAACGCACCCATACAGGACGGCTGCGCGGATGCCGAGGTGACACCGGCGCTGCCCCACCGGGTGCCCGGGTACTCCACGATGCCCCGATTGGGCGAAATCCACCGCCGTCACGCCGCCAGATTCGGGCACACACCGCCGCAGGTCCGTGAGGCCCGCCGCTGGGCGAGGACGGTCACCGGTCTCTCGCAGGAGGAAGCCGACGTCATCGAACTGGTGCTCTCCGAACTGGTGACCAACGCTCTGAGGCACACGGCATCGGGCCAGAACGGCCACTTCACGGTCACGATCGCCTACCTCGACAGTGATGTGATCCGCCTCGCCGTCGAGGACGCCGGCCCCCGGCATGGTGCGGTCCCTTCCGTTCCCCGCGTGAGTCCGATGGATCCCGGCCTGGAGAACGGGCGTGGCCTCGCCTTGGTGGAGCGGCTCAGCCGCCGTTGGGGATTCCTGGGCGTCCAGGGGTCACCCCTCACGGTGTGGGCCGCCATCTCGCGATCGGCGCTGCGGTGAGAGCGACAAGCGGTGGGCCGAACACCTGCCGGTGACAACAAGACACCCCCTGCCCCACAGCTCTGGACGGCGGCCCTGGTACGGCCGCGGCCCAGTCCAACACCCCTTCCACAAAGAACCCTGAGAGAGGAACCACTCCATGTCCGTCAAGCTGGCCCCGACGAGCCTGAGCATCCCCGGCCACAACTTCGACCCCCGCTGGAACCGCGTCGCAGGAATGTCGGTCGAGGACGACACGGTCACCATCGACCCCGAGGCGTACTTCTTCCGCCTGGAGTCCGACACCTGGACCGTCATCGACTGGGACAAGGTCGCCGCCGAACTCCTTCCCGTCGAGGAGACCTCGGAGTCGGCCATCGAACAGATCGCCCTGGACTACATCGCCCGCAACTCCCGCACCACCCACGATCCGGCCGAGGTCCTGCACATCGCCTGGCAGGTCTACAGCCACCTCTTCCGCGAGGAACACCTGACCTCGCTGGGTATCGACGGGGTCGCCGCGGACCACCTGCGGATGCTCGCGGAGGTCTCCACCTTCACCGCCCTGAACAAGGTCGAGGACGACGGCCACATCAGTGTCGTCGGCCCCACCTGGTTCTTCGCCGACACCGCACAGGTCGTCTACGACCTGGACGAGCCCACCACCGAGCTCTTGGACGAGGTCTTCCACGGCGCCTGGTTCAACGAGTACCGGCGCATCGAGGGAGTCAAGGCCCACGCCGCCCTGGGTGGGCGCCTGGTGCACGGTTGCCAGTCCGCCCCCGACCGCAGGGGCGGAGTCGTGGCCCCCTACGGCACTGACATGAAGCGCTTCCGCGACGAGTTGGACGCCTTCCGGGACACCTGGCTCACCACGGTCCGCTCCTACAGCGACCGCTCCTGACCATCTCTGACCTCCAGGGGCTCTCCGTTCGTTCGCGGAGAGCCCCTCCTCGACACGAGGAGCCACACGTGTACCAACCCGACATCGACCGGATGCGCGACGAGGTACTCGCCGCCGCCGACATGGTCGACAAACTCGCCGAAGCCAAGCCACTGCACAGCTGGGAACTCTCACACGTGGAGCGCCTGACCCTGACGGACGGGTCCACCGTCGTCTTCAAGTGCGCCACCGAACCCTTCACACACGAACACGAAGCACTCACCAGCGCCCGGCAGGCGGGCGTCAGCGTTCCCCACCTCATCGCATCCCTGCGCTCGGGCACCACCCTGGCGATGCTGATGGAGGACCTGGGCGAACCCGACCGAGAGGCCACGAACCGCGACGGCGTCGCGGCGGCGGTCCAACTCCACAGCGCGGCGGCCCCGCCCCACCTTCCACTGGCCGACAGCACATGGCTGGCCTCGCTCCCGCGCAGGGCGATGCGCACCCTGGACCTGCTGAACGCCCAGGGACGCTGGTCCGACGCCGACGACATCATGCAGACACTGCGCGATATCGATCGAGCCGCCTGCGCACGAGCCGAGGGCACCACGACCGCGCCCTACGGATGGGTCCACTCGGAGTTCCACCCCGAGAGCCTGCACATCCGCGACGGACGCGTCCGTCTCTACGACCTGGCCCGAGCCTTCCACGGTCCGGGCCTGCTCGACCTCGCCTCCTGGCACGGGACAGTGGAGCCCCCCGACCCCGACCGGACCCGGGCGTTCCTGGAGTCCTACGTGGAAGCCGGAGGCAGCGCCGGAGTGCTCACCCGACGCGCAGGCCTGCCGCCACAGGACTGGGCGCTCGGCTGGCACCGGGTGTGGGCCCTGGAGTGGTTCCTCGCCCAGTCCCTGGTCTGGATCGGTGACACCGCCGCCGATCCCGCCTACACGAACGTGGTGCGGCGCCACACCCACGACGCGGCCCGTCTCCTCGATGTCTGAGCCCTGGAGGGTGAACCCATGGCAGCCGTCCCCCCGTACCTGCTGATCGACGTCGACGGAGTCCTCAACCCGTTCCCCGGCCCGGGCGGTTCCGTGCCACCGGAGTACCTTCCCCACCGTGTCGACTTCAGGGGGCACCGAGGCGTGCCGATCTGGCTCAACCCGAACCACGGTGCGACGGTCAACGCACTGTGTTCCACCGGCCTCGTCCAACCGTGCTGGGCGACGAGCTGGGGAGACGAGGCGAACCTTCTGATCGCGCCACGCGTGGGCATGCCCCACTTCCCGCACGTCGATCTGGGCACGCCCGACATCTCGACCCGGCACCCGCGCGGCTACCTCTGGAAACGCGACCCGGTAGCCGACCGGCTCGGGAACGCGCCTGTCGCCTGGATCGACGACGACTTCGCGCCACCGGACTACGACTGGGCCGCGGAGCGAACCCGGCGGGGCGCACCCACTCTGCTGATCCAGCCGGACCCGTATGCGGGGCTGGGCCGCCACCATATAGCGGCCATCCGGCTCTGGGCAGCCTCCCTCACGCAGGCCCACGACACCGCTGGGAACCACCATGAGCGTCCCCTTGAAGACCCACGAGATCCAGCTGCTCGAGGCACCCAGTGGAGTGCGTGTCCCGATCGACCGTGAACTCGTCCCGCTCGTCCTCCGCCTGTGGTCCCTCGGCATGAACACCAGGGCCAGTTGCCAGAACTTCGGCGAATCCCTGAAGGGCTCGGGGCCGGGGATGCCTCCGGGAGACCCGCGGTGGAGCGCCTTCTACACCGACCGGGTGTGGCTCAAACTGCGACCCGCCCCCGCCGAACACCTGATCACCCTCCTCGGAGCGGATCGGGACATCTGCATCGCCATGAACGAGTGGGGAAGAGCGGAGTCCTGGCTCTGCGTACGCCCCGTCGTGCCGGACGTCTACGGCGGACCGGCACGCACCAGGGACACGCACCTCTTCTTCCCCCGGGAACACCTCGACCACGTGCTCGAGGTACTCGGCAGGCCGGAGTCTGTCCCGTTTCGGCCATATGCCGTCAGGAGCATGTGAGTCGGGCTCCGGCTTCTGCGAATATCCGGGACCGAATGTCCTATTTATCCGAACTATCGGCCTTGGATGGAACGGCGGGGTGGTTTTTCTGGCGCAACGGGTTGAAAAACCTCGCGAGTCCAAGCGAACATCAACCACCCCTGGGAAGCGATGCGCTTTTCCAGGGGCGGATCTCTGCGTATTTTCGCGCGGTTCAATTGGGAAGCGCAGTTTCAGAGGCGTACGCCTCCGGGGCCATTGACACCCATGCCGCAACCGCACGCGGAGGGAAAAGACCGCGGCCATGAGGTCGCTGGCAAGAGAAAAGGGTGCCCCGAGCCGGTGCTGAGAACACCGGTCCGGGGCGTGATTCCCACCTGATGACAGCAGGAGGAGATCGTGGAGAAGCATAGCGGGCGGCACCGCAAGCGCCGCCAGGGCTGGGCGGAGCGCCTGTGCTGGATGCTCGGAGCGCTGCTGGCGCTCGTGTTCTGCAGCCCACTCGGCCGGGGCGCGGACCCGGCGTCCCCCACCATGACGAAACCACTGCCGCCCAAAGGTGTCGGTGCGGGCCCGGCAGGCATTCCGGAGCCTTCTCGTCGGGCCTCAGGTGGCCCTGAGGTTCTCCGGCCTCGCCAGAGCCGTTCCGGCGGTGGCACGATCGCTGTGCCCCGCCCGCGCGAACCCCGTCCTGAGGAGCGGGGGTGGTGTGTGGATGATGACGGGGTGCGTGGGGTTCGCCCGTATGTGTTCAAGGTCCCGCAGGCGCAGGGCAACACGTGTGGCCCTGGAGCAGGACCGCTGCCATCCGGCGCTGATGAGAGCGGAGAGTTCGCCGAGCTGGCCTCTGCGGTGCGTATCTGGCTGGATATGAGGGCTTAGTTTCGCGGCTGGCAAGAGGCTGTGGTGGGGCGTCCTGGAAGCGCAGGGCGCCCTCTTCTCGTGGAGAGTGCGGTCAAGGTGGCCTCACTCGCGCAGCCTGTCCGTTAGTGCGGGAGAGAGTGTTCCATCCCCGCGTCATGCCGGGCGGGGGCCGTTGGAGGGCCTGTGACTCCGCCGGTGACGGGGCCTTTCCGGGGGCCTGTGACTCCGCCTGTGCCTCCGCCCGTGGGTGGGCCGCTGTGATCGGCCCGCCTCGCGCGCGTTATCAGTGCAGGTGGGAGCCGCTGCGGGTGGGCCGTTGGGAAGCCAGACTTATACCCAGTGGGTAGTCCCCTTCACGTAGGCGGGCGGCCCCGCCCCGACAAGCGGGGGCGGAACCGCCCGCCTACGTCTACCGTGGCCCTCGCCCACCTGTGCCTGCCCCCACCCCTCCGCTGTGTCCCTTCCCTGATCGCCTCGTCTACCCTCTCTTCCTCTAGAGCCAGACCAGGGGCGTGCAAGTCCGCTCACCTGCCACGCGCGGACTTCTCCTGGTTGAGAAGCCATGGAAAAAGGATCTTCTCCTCTCGGGTGACATTCGCGTTCTCTTTCCATGGAGAGTTGATCTAATGTAGTCGAGGTGGGCGGAGTGCTCTCGCCTGCCGAGTTGTAAAGTGCGGGTTGCTGCTCCTGCGAGAAGTGCATGCGCGCTTTTCCTCCGACTTCCTTGGAAGCGTGAAGGTGGGGTGCGAACCTCCACTGAACCCGAAGTGAACCCCTGGCCAGCGCATGGGCCACCGACTGGGCCAACGGGTGGGCCACTCTTAACTGGCCCACCCCTACTCGTGCTGCTGCGCAGGTCAACGCCACTGTGGGTAGGCCAACGGCCGTCCAGACTTATACCCAAGTGGGTAGTTCTCCTCACGTAGGCGGGCGGGGCGCCCTCGCTCACGGGCGAGCGCGCCCGCCCCGCCCGCCTCCACGAGCGCTCTGCTCGCGCAGTATCCCTTCTTTCTTCGCCTCTTTCTCAGCGAAAGTCTTTCGCCTTCATCGTGAGAGATAAAGCTGATCCCTTACTCCTGCGCAGAGCCCAAAATCGACCAGCCCCGGGCGCTGCATCGCATCGTTCCCTGTTGATCCCTGCCACGTGCTTTTTTGTTGTCTCACGTCGTGTTTCGCGCGGCCTCGTCTGCCAGCGGTACGCGGTGGCGGAGGCCCAGCCGCGTGAGGTTCTGAGGTTGGGTGTCGCATCTTCAGTTGACGCGTCTTCATAGGGGTTCATCAGGGCGAAAAGGCCCACGGCAACGAGGAGAGAGGCGGAGGCGCGATGGCGAGGAGAAGCGTCGCTCGGGAACGGGGTGGTTCGCGGCGGGTTCCAGGCCCATGGGGTGGCCCCGGGACGCGGGCGGGCGGTGTGGGGCTGTCAGCGCCCCCACGTCGGCCCCACCGCGGGGCAGGGTCCCAGGCGTCCTGGGGCGGGGCGGTCGGCGCGGACGGGTCGTGTGGCGGGCTCGGTGGGCCCCGCGTCGTTGACCCCTGGAACGGCCCTGATCAGGGCGGTGGCCGGAACGGGGCGCTGCCGGGCGTATCGGATGGGCGGGCGGGGGCGTGTGCCCATCGGACGACGTTCCTGCTGAATCCGCTTGACCACCTCTACGAGGTCGAGCGTGGATGCGTGGTGCCCCGCCACACGCGGGGCCGTACGCCGTATCCGCACAGCTCAGAGGTGGTAGCGAAGTGGGTCGTGTGGGCGTGAGTACTCCGGTCATGGCGGCCGAGGTCGGTTTGCTGTCGGTGGTTGGCGGGTGTGGTGTGCGTGGTGAGCGAGACGAAGGTGAGGCCGTGTATGGCCGCGCGTGAGGGGTCCACGTTCAAGCGGTGCGGATGCCGCGACGAGAGCACCGGTAGGGCGTTGGGGGTCAGGTGTCCGCAGCTCAAACGCCGGACCGGGAGCTGGAACCCGGCCCATGGGGCGTGGGCGTTCCAGTACGAACTTCCCCCGACCAGTCAGGGTGGGCGCCGCCAAGCCCGCCGCGTCGGATTGACCTCTCAGGAGCAGGCCCGGAAAGGACTGGAACACGTTAAGGCGCTCATCGCCCTGGCGGAGAAGGACCCCGCGGTCGAGATACAGATCGCTGACCTGGTCCAGGCGGCGTTGAAGCAACGCCGCCCACTCCCCGACCTGGAAGAGGTACGCAAGCGGGTGGCGATGGCGGTGGACGTGCGCACCGAACCACCCACCCTCGCCGCGTGGTTGGGGGAGTGGTTGAAGGGCAAGCCCGATCTGGCCGCGGGAACCCGAGCCTCCTACGCCGGGCACATCCGCACCTACCTCGCCCCCCACCTGGGCCAACTCAGGCTGGACAAGCTCCAGGCCCGCCACGTCGAGACCATGTTCGCGGCTATCGAGGAGACCAACGCTCACATCCTGGAGTGCCGCGAGTCCGACGATGTGAAGGTGCGGGCCTCGGTCAGGGGGCGCCGGGTGATCTCGCTGTCCACCAAGCACCGCATCCGCGCCACCTTGCGCAGTGCGTTGTCCGAAGCCGTCAGGCGTCCGGACCTGCCGGTGTCGGTGAACATCGCCTCGCACGTACGC
Source organism: Nocardiopsis akebiae (assembly GCF_018316795.1). Classification (NCBI taxonomy): domain Bacteria; kingdom Bacillati; phylum Actinomycetota; class Actinomycetes; order Streptosporangiales; family Nocardiopsidaceae; genus Nocardiopsis; species Nocardiopsis akebiae. The sequence continues at coordinate 3,708,498 of NZ_CP074132.1, read as the reverse complement.
CTGCCCTCCTATCCCAGGAAGCGTCCGCTGGTGTGGACACCCGACCGGGTGCGCCACTGGGCCAAAGACGGGACCGTGCCGGGGGAGGTCATGGTGTGGACCCCGGAGCAGACCCGCGCCTTCCTGGTGCACGCGAGGAGGTATCCGTGGCTGTATCCGATGTTCCACCTGATCGCGGTCAAAGGCCTACGCCGAGGAGAAGCAGTCGGCTTGCCCTAGGCTAACATACGGCTGACGGACGGGCAGATCGACATCCGCGTCCAGGTAGTCCAGTTGGCCTGGGAGACGATCACCTCCACCCCCAAGAGCGCGGCCGGGCAGCGCACCATCACTCTGGACACCGACACCATCAAGGTGCTGCGGGCCTGGAAGCGGTTCCAGAACGAGGCCCGTCTCAAGGCCGGAGCGGCGTGGGTGGACAGTAGCCTGGCCTTCACCAAGGAGAATGGCGCAGGCTGGCATCCGGGTCAGGTCAGTGACTGGTTCCTGCGCATCGCCAGGGCAGCGGGGCTGCCGCCGATCACGTTGCACGGGCTCCGCCACGGCGCAGCCTCGCTGGCGTTGGCGGCCGGGACGGACGTGAAAGTCGTGTCCAGCGAGTCGGGGCACGCGACCACGCACTTCACCCAGGACACTTACCAGTCGGTGTTCCCGGATGTAGCGAAGGCGGCGGCCGAGGCCACCGCCGCGCTGCTGCGCGGCTCGGCTCCGGTGAGGGCCGGGTAGCCGAACCGGCGAGCACACCCCGAGCCATACGGCGTCACCGACCCCAGGCCAGTGCACGGGTTCACCCCGACTGGCCTGGGGTTTCCTCGCGCTCGGGGCCGATAGCCGATCGGATCAAAGGTTCCCTGGAGGTTGCTTCAGGGAAGTGCCCACTCCGGTGAGCATCACGCCTTTCCCGCCATTTTGTCGCCTGGCAACTGTTGTCGTCGGGGCCGGTTTCGGCCACCGAGCCCAGTGGGACTCAGGGACGGCATCTGGCGAAGGCAGCGCTCCGTTTCCGCGGGCGTGCGTGTTCACGTGCGTGAACGCGGTCACTTTCCGTTGCACCCGTGGTCAAACTTGCCGAAGGTCCCTCTCACCCAGGGTCACGCTCTTCACCCTGGGCTCATGGTGCTCGCGGGGTGGGGTTTCGTAACGTACCGGGTGCCTGAGCCCCCGGAGACGGTCCCCGCACCCCAGGGCCGTCATGTTCGGGTAGCACCCGTGCACGTCCCTACCCTGGGAGCGATTCCCCTCGTGAGAAGACACATCCCCTGGTCTTTGGCGGCCTGTACGGCCGCCTCTACCCTCCTTTTGGGGCTGCTGTCCGCGCCCCCGGCCCTGGCCGATACCGACCCCCACTCGCCTCGTGATCGCACCGTCGCCATCCCCGATACCTGGGAACCCGGTGAGGCCTCCACCGAGGCAGTGGGCCAGGACCCGCCCGCCGAGCCCTGGACACCGCCCGGAACCGACGACGGTGGGGCCGAGAACCGGCGCAGCCCGGACTGGTCCTGCTCCTCGGGCGGGGAGAACCTGGGTCTGGCCTCGTGGTATCCGATGGAGCGCCACCAGATCAGCGATCGCCTGGACGTGGACATCAACCTGGACAGCGGCAACGCTGTCATCCGCCACCGCGACATGACCATCCGCGGCACCGGTGTGCACATGGGTCTCAACAGCGTCTACAACTCCCGCGACCTCAACACCCAGTGGAAGCTCTCCTACGGGCGCGACATCGGGCTCAAGTTCGAGTCCGACCGGGTCGCCTTCCACGGCCCCACCGGATCGTGCGATGAGTTCATGGAGAACGGGGACGGTGAGTTCGACACCCCCGCCGGACTCAACGCCACCTTGACCGAGCTGTCCAACGGCCACTACGCGCTGACCTACACCCGTGGTGAATTCGCCGACGAGGTCTGGCACTTCGACGCTAACGGGTGGGCCATCACCCACGCCGACCGCAACGGCAACACCAACGACTTCCGCTACACCACCAATGGTGACCTGGCCGCGGTGAACGACTCCCAGGGCCGCACCACCTCCCTGTCCTGGGACGAGCACCGACCCACCCAGGTCACCGACCCCACCGGCGAGACCGCGGTGGCCTACACCTACGCCGACGACTCCACCCGCCACCCCAGCGGCCTGACCGACCGGGCCGGCAACGAGATCGCCTTCGGCTACACCGGCGGCTACCTCACCTCCATCACCGACGCCGAAGGCGCCACCTGGAAGCTGTCCTACGACGCCCAGGGCCGGGTGACCTCCTTCACCGAACCCCACGGCGAGAACGGCGCGACCTGGTCCTACGACCACGAAGACGGCCAGACCACCGTCACCGACCCGGGCGGCGGCGAGTCCACCCTGGAATTCGACGACTCCGGCCGCCAAACCTCGGCGACCGACCAGGTCGACAACACCCGCTCCCAAACCTGGACGGCCAACTCCGACATCGCCACCACCACCGACGCGTTGGAAGCCTCAGTCACCTACGACTACGACGACGCCAACAACCTCATCGGCACCGAACTGCCCACCGGAGCTTCAACGTCGGTCGGCTACGGCGACGCCATCAACCCGGCCAAACCCACCTCCTTCACCGGCCCGGACGGCAACGAGCTCTCCCTCACCTACGACGAGGCCGGGAACATGGTGCGGGCCCGCTCCGAGGCCGAGGACATCACGGTCGCCGCGATGAACTACCACCACAACGGCACCGTCTCCTCGGCCACCGACGCACGCGGCAACCGCACCACCTACTCCTACGACGACGTGGGCAACATGACCGGCATGTCCGAGCCGGGTCCCGTGGGTGAGACGTCCTACACCTACGACTCGCTGTCGCGCCTCACCTCGGTCACCGACGGCAACGGTGTGAGGTTGGAGTACGGCTACGACCGCCTGGACCGGGTCGTGTCCATCTCCCACGACGGCGATGTGTTGCAGGCCATCGAATACGACGGCAATGGCCGCCAGGTGGCGACCCACACCGACCAGGTCAGTGTGGAGTTCGCCTACGACGGCCGCGGCGACCTGCTCCAGAGCGTGCGCACCGACTCCAGCGGAAGCGAGACCACCGCCTACGCCTACGACACGGTCGGCAACCTGACCGCGTTCACCGAACACGGCAAGACCACGACCTACACCTACGACGCCGCGTTCCGGCTGACCTCACTGACCGACCACACCGGTGCCGAGACCACCTTCGACCACGACGAGAACAACCAGCGCACCAACACCACCCATCCCGACGGGGCCAGCGAGGACCGCGCCTACGACGACTCCGGGCGCCTGACCGCGATCACCACCACCGGCGCGGCCGAGCAGACCCTGTTGGAGGCCTCCTACTCCTGGACGACCAGCGAGGGCTCCGACAGCGACCAGTTGCAGTCCCGCACCATCGACGGTGAGACCGAGACCTTCACCTACGACGGCCTGGACCGCCTGACCAGCAACGGCCAGACCGACTACGCCTACGACGACGCCGGGAACCTGACCAGCGCGGACGGGGAGGACCTGGCCTACAACGACGCCGACCAGGTCACCGACGCCCGCGGCGAAGAGGTGGGCCACGACGAGGCCGGGAACATGACCTCCCGGGGCGGCCGGGTGCTGGAGTACAGCCTCACCAACCAGTTCCTGACCGCGGACGATGACGCGGACCTGGCCACCAGCATCAGCTACGACACCACCAACCAGACCCAGATGCGCGGCATCACCGACGTGCACGAGGGCGAGCGGGTCGACCGTCAGTTGTCCAACACCGCGCTCGGGGTCACCAACGTCGCCTCCGAGGGTGAGCGCACCAGCTTCGTGCGCGACGCCAACGGTGAGCTGATCTCGATGGTGGCCTGGGACGGACAGGAGCGGTTCCACTTCACCACCGACCACCAGAACACGGTGCTCGCCATCACCGCCGAGGGTTCCGAAGCCGAGAGCCCGGACGTGGTCTATGACTACACACCCTTCGGTGAGCGGTCCGTGGAAGCTTCCGGTCAGAGCGGGGCGGCGTCGTTGAACCCGTTCGGGTTCACGGGCGCCTACCAGTTCCAGGACGGGACGGTGCATCTGGGATACCGGTTCTATGACACGAACACGCTCAACTTCACCCAGCCGGATCCGTCCCGGCAGGAGATGAACAACTACGCCTACGGCATGGGCGACCCGATCAACAACACCGACCCACTCGGACTGATGTCGGCGGCGGCAGCCGGGGAACTCGGGTCACTTGCGGTGGGCTTCGCTGGAGCATCAGTGTTCGCAGCAGCATGTGCAGCGTCAGCAGGTGTGGCATGTGTTGTTGGAGGTGTGGTGTCAGGCGCTGTCTTTGGTGCTGTCGGAGGGGGAGTGGGCGCGCTAGCGGCGGGAGGTTCGCCAAGCCAAATTCGTAATTCCACACTCTCGGGAATGGCTGGTGGTGCTCTCACTGGCCCCTTGGCTCCTGGGCAGGGGCTTGTGGCCGGATCGGTCATGATGGTTTTCTGAGTCTTCCCTTGGGTTGCGTGACCTTGCTTTTGTGCTTCCCGGAAGGTTTGATGATCACTGCTTCGGGAAGCATGAAGCAAGAAATGGGGTTTCCAAGAATCCACTGCTTGGAAAATTTGAGCGCAAGGTGGTTTATTGTATGTCGCGTGAGTCGAAAGAAGATTTCATCTCTCGAGTTGCCAAAAGTGGCGCACTTCTTCCGATAGGGTATAAAAGTTTTCCCGAAAACCCCACGCGATCCGACTGGTGGGCGTTTATTGGAGGGCTTTCGATTCCCTTTTTGGGATTTTTGGCCATTGCGACATGGAGGGCTTGCTCGGGTGATATGGGCAGTGCGGTAGGGGCCGCTGTCGCTGGTGTTATATTCTTTCTGGTTTTCGTGGCCCCCAAAATAATTCTCCTGGTCCGCATCAAGAAAAAAGGAACGTGATGCGTCAAATCCCCCTATGTAATCGCAGAGCTGCTGTGATGCTCTCCTGCGCTGCACTCGTGGTTCCTCTGTCGGTCGGTGCTGCTCAGGCCAGCACCGCTCTTCCCAATGACGTGGACGGGGATGGTTACGCGGACCTGCTCGTCGGTGCCCCGGAAGGAGTGGGCGGCAACGGTGTACGCGGTGGCTACGTCGCGGTGGTCCCCGGTGGGTCGGGCGGTGTGGACACCGGTGCGGGCTCCCAAGTCGACCAGGACTCGACCGGTGTCCCCGGCACCCCGGAAGCGGGGGACCGGTTCGGTGAGGTGGTGCGCTCCGCCGACGTGGACGGGGACGGTTACGCCGACCTGATCGTGGCCGCCCCGGACGAGGACGTGGAGGAGCACACCGACGCCGGCCTGGTCCAGGTCGTCTTCGGCTCCGCGGACGGGCTGTCCGAGACCGCGATCGGTTTGCACTCGCCCCGCCAGGAGCGGGGCGACACCGGCTTCGGCCACGCTCTGGCGGTCGGTGACCTCGACGGCGACGGCTACGCCGACGCGGCCATCAGCGCCCGGGACCACATCGTGGTCCTGTCGGGCCGCGCCGACCTGAGCGAGGCCGACGACCCGTCGGTGAGCGCGTTCTCGGCCACTCCCAGCCCCGGCGACACCGTCCAGGCGCTGGAAGTCGCCGACATCGACGGCGACGGACATCTGGACCTGGTGGTCTCCAGCTCCCGCCAGAGCGAGGACGGGGCCGGGGACGTGTCGGTGTTCTCCGGTTCGGCCGACGGCCTGACCCCCCGACCGCTCAACGAGCCCCTCACCCTGGAGGACTCCACCGCAGTGATCGCGTCCGGAGACGTCAACGGTGACGGCTACGCCGACGTGGTGGCCGTCCCCGGTAGCGGTCATACCACCCAGGTCCTGGCGGGCTCGGTCGCTGGCCTGACCGAACGGGGCGCCGAACTGGACGAGGAACTGGGGTCGGACTCGGTCGCGGTGGGTGATATCGACAACGACGGCTACGCCGACATCGTGCTGGGCGATGCCACCGTGCAGGCCTCTGACGGCGGCGCTGACGCGGGCGGAGTAGGTGTGCTCTACGGCGGCCCCAACTGGTTGGACGGGCGCGAGTGGTCCCTGACCCAGGACTCCCCGGACGTGGCGGGGGTCTCCGAGGCCGGGGATGAGATGGGCGCGCAGGTGACCCTGATCGACGTCAACGGTGACGGGTACCGGGACCTGGTGGCGGGGGCGCCGGGGGAGAATGACGGCAACGGCGCCATCACCCTGCTCTACGCCAACGCCGACGGCCTGACCGGACAGGGCTCGCTGACCTTCGGCGGCGCCACCCTGGGCCTGGACGGGACCGAGGCTGAGTTCGGTCGGGGTCTGTCCCGGTAGGTGTCCATCGTCGGTGTGCGGTGGGCCGTGGTCCCGAACAGGGCCCGGCCCACCGCGCTAGTCGTGGTGGGTCGGAGGTACGCGAACACGCCCTTGACAGGGGGACCAAGGTCACGGGACGGCAAAGTGCTCCGCGAGGTGGGCGCCCACCTGAACTGGACCCTGCACTGGGGAGCACACGGGGAGCATTTCAGGCCCCGAACCAGACCCGACGCCTCGCCTGTTCGACTCACGCACCGCGTCTGAACTGGGGTTTTGTGGCGCACCCGGCAGGATTCGAACCTGCGACCATCGGATTAGAAGTCCGATTTTTTCGTGCCTCTACGTGCCACACGGTGCCATTTCATCCCTATCCATCCGATCACCGCCATCGTTTCGTGTCAAGAGGTGCCGCCCGGTGCCGTGTCAGTGCGGAACCGCGGAGCATAATCGGAGCACACATCGGCCCCTGGTGGCGTCCGATGGCACCTCGCGAGGACCTCGGTCGTCCATCGGCTTTCTCTGGCTGGCTGCTCCGAGGCGGCGTGAGTGCCCTCGTCGTTGCTTCATCCCGAGCAGCAACTCCGCCGGTGAGCCATGGGTTGGGCCTTCAAACTCAAGGTCAACCCCGGGCAGGTCCGCATCAAGCGTCTGCCTGGCAAGTGGGGTTCATACGCGCCGGACGGCCTCGTCACGCCCGCGGGCGACCTCACCGCCGAGGCCGAGGGGTTCTAGGACTACGTCATCGTCCACAAGCTTTTACACTTGCGGTACCGCAACCACGGTAAACAGTTCAAGGCCATGATGACCGCTCTGGTGCCGAACTGGCGTGAGTTCGACAAGCAGAGACAGCATGTGACGGAGAACGTCGGTCAGGGGCGACAAGAGATGGAAGGCTGACATGGCGTTTCAGGGCAAGACCAAGCGAGCGGTTCAGCAGTTTTCGTCACCGGAGGAGCTGTACCTCAGCGGGACGCTGCCGCGCACCACGGCCGCCGTTGACTCGCTGTGGTTGCACCAGGGCGACGTCGTCCGTGCTTACGCTGAGAACCACCAGAACACTCCCGACCTGGCACTCGAATTGCCGACGGGCACAGGCAAGACGTTGCCTGGTTTGCTCATCGGGGAGTGGGTGCGGCGTAAGGCAGAAGGCCCGGTCCTCTACGCCACGCCGACCAAGCAGCTCGCACGCCAGGTGGCGGCGACTGCCGAGCGTGAAGGAGTTCCGGTTGCTCTTCTTATTGGCAGCGCCAAGTACTGGGATGCCGCGGACGAGGCGTCAGTCGAGGGCGCCGAGGCGATCGGAATCACGACCTACAGCGCGATTTTCAACAGCAGCCCCAAGCTCCCCGAGCCTCGTCTCCTGATCTTCGATGACGCCCATGCTGGTGAGCAGTTCGTTGGCAATGAGTACGGCATCAACATCCGGCGCTACAAGGATGAGGAGGCCTACCTCAGCGTTCTCGAGGTGCTGAAGCCGTTCCTTTCGGAACTCCTCATCCAGCGACTCGAAGGCGAGCCCGACCCTGGCGCTCACCACCAGGTCCGCCTGATCCTACCCGCCGTTGACCCGGCAGCACTCACCAAGTTCGACGCGGCTCTGGCTGACTTGCCCATTCCCTACTCGTACAAGCTCGCCATGATCCGCTCGGGACTGGCGGGCTGCTGTGTCTACCTGTCGTACGGCGGGATCCAGATCCGTCCAATGATCCCGCCGACCTACGAGAACCACGTGTTCGCCCGCGCCAGGCAGCGCATCTACCTGTCGGCGACCCTCGGCTCGGGCGGCGAGCTGGAGCGAGCCTTCGGCCGGCGTGAGATCGTGCGAATGCCGCTCCCGACCAAGACACCTCCGCGCTCCGGCCGACGGCTGTTTGTCTTCCCGAACTTGGTCAGGGGTGGAGACGCAGCTGGGCTGACTAAGCGGATCATCGGCCTCACGGACAAGGCACTTGTCCTCAGCCAAGAGACGATTGCCAACACCGAGGCGGCGGCCAAGGCACTGGCTGGCGATGATGTCCCGGTCATGGGGCGCGACCACTTGGAGCAACAGGGTCTGGATGCTTTCGCCAAGGCTCCGACCGGTGTCCTCGGTCTGGCCAACCGCTACGACGGACTTGACCTGCCCGGCAACGCCTGTCGCATCGTCGTTCTTGGTGGGAAGCCGGACGCGGTCGGGCTGCAGGAGCGGTTTCTCAGCGAGCGGGCGGAGGCCAGCGCTGCCCTCGCTGAGCGCCTTCGGACCCGCATCGTGCAGGGGGCCGGTCGCTGCACCCGTGGCCCGAACGACTACGCCGTGGTAGTCGTGCTCGGATCAGACATTGTGAAGTACTTCTCTCGGCCTGAGAACCTCAAAGCGCTCGAACCTGAACTCCAGGCTGAGGTGGAGTTCGGTTGGCAAAACAGCAAGGGTGTTGACCCCGACGAGATCATCGAGAACGTCAAGATGTTCCTTGCGCACGACGCCGATTGGCGTGAGCAGGGTGAGCCAATGGTGGCTGAGTTCCGCCAGGAAGCGGTCAAGGCCGAACCTCCGGGTGTAGACGCCCTCGGCAAAGCCGCTGCACTGGAGGTCGAGGCGTGGCAGCTGGCCTTCAGCGGCGACTGGACCGGTGCGAGCGAAAAGCTCCAGAACGCGGTTCCTCACGTCGGCCCGGAGGCGACGCGCGGCTATCGGGGACTGCTGCTCTACATCTCTGGAGTGTGGCTCCACCTTGGGGCTCAGGACGAGACCCAGCGGTCCCGCGCCCGGCAACTCGTCCGGGACGCGGCTCTCGCAGCCAACCGTGGTACCTGGCTCAAGGAGATGCGAGAACTGCCTGGAGCCGAAGAAGTCCCGCTCGTCCCAGTGGACGTCGTCGCAGTGAACGCTATCGTGGCCCGCTTGCGCGGTCAGCTGAAGCCGAATCGCCTGAAGGAGGACCTCAAGGGGATGCAGGAGGCGCTCGCCCAGGGCGAGGCGACCAGGTATGAGCGCGGCCTGACGACGTTGGGGACGTTCCTTGGTGCCGAGGCTTCCAAACCTAAGGGTCAGGGCCGCTGCGACTCGGCCTGGGTGTGGGGTACCGCCATGTGGATGACCATCGAAGCCAAATCGGAGGAGCACGACGACGGCCTACTTCCGCTCAAGGACGTCCGCCAGGCCAATACCCAGCTCGACCAGCTGGCAGCAGACAGGGGGATGGACCATCCGCCAGCAGGTAGCCCGGCGATCATCGTGTCGGACAAGCTGTCGGTGGATCCGCAGCATGCGCCAGTGGCGACCTCGAGCGTCTACCTGACCTCAACAGGAGTCGTGCATGAGATTGCCAGCGACGTCGCCGTGGTCTGGGGAGACCTGCTCGCGACCGCTGCCGGGACCGCTTCCGAGCAGGCCCAGAGGCAGCGCGTCCGCTCGGTCATGACAGAGAACGGCTGCTTGCCGAGCCAGGTGATCGACCGGCTCAGTCAGAATCGGATCCGGCCGGGCGACTGAGTGACCGGAATAATTCAGCGCCCGCTCAGCCCGCAACGTAACCCTAAGCAATCCACTTGCCGTGACACCTCGATTTACATCAACCCGTTCCGTCGCCTTGCAGAGTTGGGTCGCCCTAGAGGAAAACCCATCTGTTTGGCTATCGCTTCGAACATGCGTAGTTCGTTTCGAAAGTCTCGGGGATACTTGAGTGCCAGATAGCGGGATTCCTTGAGGAGCTCTACCACGCGGTCATGTCGTTCTTCGTCTAGCGCTTCATGGATCCATTTCGAGTTGCGTTTAATGTGTGTGTCGACCTTTCCCTTCTTCATTGGAGGCTGGGGCTGGTTGTTCTTGTTTCCGCCAGGCTTGTGTCGAGGTCGGGTGTCCCACGTTGACCCTCCGGAAGTAAGCCGCGCCCTGTGGTTCTTGACCATTTGTAGATTTTCCTGCTCGTTATGGATGTCTGTCAACGATGCTGATGGGCGCCTTGAGCGCCTTGAGCGCCTTGAGCGCCTGGCCGCACTCGTGGCCGGACTGCCACCTTGGCTACTCCTCGGTTCCGGGAGGCCGAGCAGATCATGGTGCGGTGAACGATGAACCGTGAGAGGGACGACGTCCGGGGCGCTTTGCGGCTGCTGACCTGGGGCAGGGACATCGCACCGGGAACGCAGAATCTGAACGGGCTGGGCCTGCTGGTTGGCACCATTAGCCCTCCCGATGTCGGGATCGTGTTCGTGGGAGGGCTGAACGCGAGCGGAGTCCGGGCTGGGGAGGACCTCAACGACGGCTGAGCGCCTGGCGGTGCGGGCGCGGCGGTCCAGGTGGTCAACAACCACTACCGCGCCCCGTGTGGGGGACGTTGATGCAGGCCGGTCACATACATAGGGACGTGCACCGTGGCCGGGAGCCGGACGGGCGCTGATCGGGGGCAGGCAGCGTGTGCCCGCCCCCGGCCGGAGGAGCTGGGGCTCACCCGGACCCGGCGGAGGTCTCTGGGGGCGGTGGACGAGGCGCAACTCCTCCAACAACTGTCGGCTGCGCTCGTCGATGCGCGCAGTGGCCTACAGTCCTCCGTCCGGGGCGGTCCGCGGTGCGCCGCCGTGACGGCTCCGGTGCTCGGAGTGAGCGTCACGGCCGCGACGCTCACTTTCCTCGCGGCGCGTTCGATTGGTGGTGTCTGGCGCTGGTTTCGGCCAGACTGAAGCCATGGATCTCCGACGTGACACGTACCGTGACATCCGCGAACAGGCCTTCGACGTGATGACTTCAGTGATCTCAAAGATACGCACGTTTCCAGTCGAGGATAATTACTGGTTGCGTGACTTTCCTCATGGCTCGTGCTCCGTGGCATCCTTCGTTGTGGGTTCAATTCTCCGAGAACTCGGGTTTGGTGATTGGACCCTGATCTCGGGAACATGCGATCAGACGGAACCTGATCAAGGTTGGCCACTGACTCATGTTTGGCTAGAATTGCACGAGAATGGCAGAATTCTCTTATCCCTGGACGCGACGGCTGACCAGTTCTCGCAATGGGAGAGAGCGCCGTTCGTGGTTGAAGGTGGGTCGCCGCTAGCACAGCACTTCCGGCTGAATCGCCGGGAAACCTTGGTCAGTCGACCCTGGGAACGGATGGGTGATTCACTCCACCTTCTGCCGCTGGAGCATGTCCGTTGTTCCTTGCTCTCCAACAACGGGGAACACTCGGTGTGACCCTATTCTGGGGTCCGGTTCCCCTGCTCTGCACGACATCCTCCTCTGGTAACGTCACCGATCGCTATCACAGTGATGGTGATAAAACGCTCAATTCGACACTTATTTGGGCAAGGCCATCAATGTCTCGTTATGTTGAGTTGAAGCTCAGTCTCCGTAGGATTGCTCGATGGCCCCAGCATTGATCAGAGCACGTCGCAGGGTCTCGCGTTCAGCGGTCTGGCCAGCCGGGATGTGGGCGAACAGGTCGGCAGCGTGGCGGATGATCTCAGCTCGGCGGAAGCCGTTGATAGGTGCAGCACTAAGGGCGGCAGCGGCGATGCGTCGAGCCGCAGGGGAAGACGGGGAGCGGGCGGCACGTTCGGCTACCCGGTGTGGCGCCTCAAGACTCGTTAGCTGCGTCATGGTCCGGTCAGTCAATTCCAACCAAGTTTCCTCGTCGAGGGTGCTGGCGTAGGCAAAACGGCCAGCACCGCGCAGTGATTCAACGGGGAGGTGGGCGTCGAGAGCGGCGCGCCATACAGCGGCGGCTCGCGCTGGCCACTCGCCTGGCTCGGAGACGCGGATGATGCTCGTGGCAAGCCTGGAGAGCAGTGTGGAGATGGCTCGCGGTCCACGCTGCTGGTCGGCGAGGCCGATGAGGAACTCGTCCGTGGGGCCGAGAGGCTTGGCCTCATCTAGGAGGGCGCAGAAGGCTTTGTCAATGGCACCCCCGGCCTGTGGCACACACATCGCGTTCCACAATCCGATGCGGTCCAGCTGAGCGAGTAGGGCGTTGTCCCTCCGGCCTCGGGTGAGCCAGCTGCGCGCCGGCCGCCACTCAGAATCCAGGGACAGGAGGGCCGCTGCATAGTCAGTCACCCAGTGTGGGTCTGCCTGGTTCATCTGGCTGAGACGGAAACCGATCACGCTCAGCGCCTGATCGTCTGGCTCGCTGTTGAGCAGAGTCTCCAGTGTGGTCGTGACCGGCTCGGGAAGAACCGATCCGCTACGTGCTGACTGCTGAAAGCCCCATGCCATGAGCGAGAGCAGAGCGCTGCCGCCGGGTGTCTCCACAGCGTCGATCACAGGTGAGGTGGAGGACAAGCGAGGAGTGGTCCAATGATGGATAAGAGCGCGGAGCCAATCCACGGCATCCGTATCAACCGTTCCCAACGACCCGCCGGTATCCCATGCTCGGTGGAGGATGTTGCTGATGACACGTTCCAGGTACAACGCTCCGGGCGTCTGGTCCTGCAGTGGTGGCCGTACGGCGAATGCGGCCTTGACCACGGACGGCAGCAGTTCGGAGTTGAGCGAGCCGTTGTTCGCTGCGAGGTGAAGCGCATTGAAGTACGCGGCCTGCAGCATCGGACGGGCAGCGGCCGTCGCCACTGCGCCAGGGAAGGAAGCCCAGTTATCCGGCTCCTGGAAGACCAGTTCGCGTAGCAGGTCAACGCGCGCATCATCAGCATCCTCGTCGGCCCAGGACACGGGGGTGCGAACTAGTTCCTCAACAGCGGCGGTCGGCCCGTCGGCCTCGGCGCGTGCGGCGAAGGCAGAGAGCGACAACTCACCGTGGGCGTCCAGCCAATTCGTTGTCTTGACCACGGGCTCAGGGCGATCTGCAGGCGGCCCGTACTTTTCTTCCAGCACCCCCAACACCTGCTGCCAAGGGGCACACACGGTGTCGGGCAATACTGGGGCCAGGTCTCGAACGCTGCGCCAGGGACTGGGCACCGCTTCGGGGAAGCCCTCGAGCCATGCGCTGATCTCGTCCGTGGTGGGCGGTGTGCCCAGAGTTGCTGTAAGGGCCGCCTTGAGCCTGTCTCGTCGCTCTTCAGGACAGTGGGCGTTCAGGAGGGCAAGGAAGTCGGCGAGATCCTTATTTGGCCGTTTTCCGCCGCCCACCTGCTGTGCGGCAGCGATCGCCGCGTCCCACCATGCGTCCGTGGATACGGGTTGCTGACTGTCACAGGGGAACGATTCGGTCAGGTGCACCGCGACCAGCCGGGCCCGGTACGAGGAATCTGACAGTTTGTTGTATACCGCGCGCAGTCGCTGGTCGATCGGGACGGCGAGCCGGGCTTCGGCCAGAGCGAGATCGAGCACGGCCCGCATCAGCGTCAGCTTGGTGCCATGTGGGGGGTCGCCCAATGAAATCCCCCCTAAGTCATTGGTGACTTCGATGTCCCAGTGCGTTTCCTCACCATCGAGATAGTCGCTAAGGGTTCCTGCCAGAGCGGAGCGGGTGATCACGCCCAGCCGGTCCCCGTCGGTGCGCAGCCGACCGCCGGGATGGGCAGTTTCGATGAGTATTTGGACCAGTTGACTGGTTTCCCACTCCTCCTGCGCTGTGAACTCCCGTATCCGCAGGATGCGTTCAACGACTTGGACCCACTTCCCGGTCCGCTCAGCGAGTGGGATGTCTCGCGCCCAATCCCCAACGCGCAGCAGGACATACCTGTCCGGCTGTCGCCGCATGACCTCTGTCAGGAGTGTGCTCGCCGCCATGCCTGCTTCGCTTATCACAGTGACCACCTGTGACGTCGCGTCGGGCCCCTGCTGACAAATGGCGTCCAGGTGCGTCTCGGACCAGCTGCATATCCGCTCTGGCTGCTCGACCAGCAGACGCCGCAGATACGGTGCAGCCGACCACCGCCGCTCCTCGGGCAGTAGCCGATGCAGCGGCAGCAGCTCTAGCCACTGTTCGCTCACAGCTGCGCGGAAGAAGTATTCCCCCGCTCGGGGATCGGTTATCAGTGCGATCTCGCTTGCATCCTGCTGCGTTGGGGCCTCTAGTTGGGCCAGCTCACGTAGTCGGTCTGCCCGCTCTGGCAGTCCGAGGAAGAGTTGTTCCATGGCGGCGACTACATAGTTGAACTGGCGGTGTGTATCGTCGGCACTGCTGCTGGAGCCATGCAACACACGGGAAGCGGTGTTGTAGAAGGTGGTCCAGTTACGAGCGGCCTCCGTCTCGGCGAGCCCCATCTCGTGCCGGGTCTGTTCGAGCACCAAATGCCCGATCTGGCGGGTGCGGAACCCGCCCCGATTCTCTTGTTCAGCGCGCAGATTCTCGACCGCACTCACCAGAGCCTCGCGGTCCGCATCCGTCACTTCTGCTTGTTGCCGCCAGGCATCAGCCACGGCACCGGCCGCCTCAGTGACCGTGCGCCGAGCGCTCTGCAGCCCGGGAAAATTCTCCCCTGCGATGCTGAGGACACTGTCCAATGCGCCTCGCAGACACGACTGCGCCACCTCATAGGGAGTGTGGAAGTCAGTGGGACGGTTCAGTATCTGCGCGGCGTCCAGCAGCAGACTTGATGCCCGCTGCCCATTGGGGCCTTGGGCTTCCAAGGTTGAGGCGAGCTCGGGCTGGACAATCCACTGGGCCTTTGGGGCCTTGGTTGCCTCGATGCTGGGTTCAGACACTAGTCAACCCTAACCTCGAAGGTTGATTCGTGTCGGGCGTAATGAAGAGCCTGGTGTGTGCTGGGATCGCCTCCCGGCACTCCCGCGCAACAAGGCGGCTGTCGAAAGTGATGTTGGGTTCGGCCGGCATTGTGTCATCGAAGGTGGCACGGTAGGCGGTGCGGACGGCCTGGCTGGTGCTGCAGGACGTCGGGAGGACCCGGCGGCACGAGCGGGGGAGGGGGCATGAGCAGGGAGCTGGTCCCATCTCGGTCCCACCCTGGTCCCATCAGTGCGGCGGCTCCTCAAAGATGAGGTGACGAACCCCGTCTGACCTGGGTTTTTGTGGCGCACCCGGCAGGATTCGAACCTGCGACCATCGGATTAGAAGCTAGAGGCACGCGACGTCTTCGTCCGGGGCGCATCCCGCGCAGTGCTGTTGCCGCCCCTGGTGGCGTACCCGCGAGCCCTGCGCCGGGGCGTCCTTGTGAGGGACAGGGCAGGATGAGCAGTCCATGGCCTGGCCTGGGGCCAAAGCTGAGGACGGGACCGAGGGAACGCGGCAGACGGTGCGGCGGCGCCCCCCCGGACAACCTCAGCCCTGGACCGCCTCTTCAGAAGCGGCTGCCGGGCCTGGCTACGCTCACGGAGCCGGAGAACCCGCGGGCCGCGTGCAGGGCGCCCTCCTCCCACATGCCGGGGTCGGCGAAGTGGGTAAGGATCAGGTGGTCGACCCCCGCCTCGGCGGCCAGGTCACCAGCCATCGCGGCGGTGAGGTGTCCGTGGCCGGTCAGGGCCTGGTCGTCGGCCTCCAGGTAGGTCGACTCGCACACGAACAGGTCGGCCCCCTCGGCCGCGCGCACGACGGCATTGCAGTACCCCGTGTCGGAGGAGAAGGAGACCACCCTGCCGCCGTCGGGGTCCTCGAACCGCAGCGCCGCCGAGGGGACGCTGTGGTGGGCCCGGAAGGAGCGGAAGGAGGTTCCCGCCGCCTGGTAGCGGGTGGTCCCGTCCATGGCCATCTCCCTGGGCTCGAAGGACTGGGCGATGGGGCTGTTCATCGTGGGCAGCGTCGGGATGCCGAAGACCGCGTCGAAGGCGGACAGGCGCTCGGCCTCCCCCTCCGGGTAGTACAGGGGGATGCGCGGCAGGACCTCGGGGAAGGTCCACCGGTAGGCCCAGGCCATGAGGTCCAGGCTGTGGTCGGCGTGCAGGTGCGTCACCACGATCCCGCGCAGCCGGTCGAGTCCGTAGCGCGAGCGGTAGGCCAGCAGGGACCCCGGCCCGGCGTCGACCAGCAGGACGCCTTCATCGGTGTGCAGCAGGTAGCAGGAGGCGGGGCCCTCCGCGGTGGGCGCCGTGGCGTTGGAGCCGAGGATTTCGAGTTCGAGCATGGGTTCCTCCGTAAGTTGTTAGGCGGCCCAGGAGGGCCGGGTGGTTGCCTCGGGGCGGGGCCGAAGCGGTGCCCTCAGCGGGCGGGGCCGGAACGCCTGGTCTCAGGTCGAGGGGACGAGCAGGGTGGCGCGGCCGGGGACGACCGCCAACGACACGGAACGGCCGATCCGGGCGTCGGGCGGGACCCGAACGCCAAACACGCGGCCGTGCGCGTCGACCGTGAGGCGGACGGCGTCGCCGACGAACTCGGCGTGCGTGACCTGGGCGGTCACCGCGTGGGCGTCGTCGCGGTCGGTGACGGTGAGGCTGTCGTCTCGCAGGAGCAGGCGGGTGCGGCCGTGCCGGGTCGGCCCGGTCCGCAGGTCCGACGCGGGGATCCTCCACCGGCCGCCGAGCACCGCGGCCTCGCCCTGGGAGGGTTCGGCGTCCAGCAGGACCGCGGTGGCCAGGAAGTCAGCGACGAAGGCGTCGGCGGGGTCCTCCCAGAGTTCTCGAGGCGTCCCGAACTGCACCAGGGACCCCTCGCGCATCAGGGCGATCCGCGACCCCAGGGACAGGGCCTCGCGCTGGTCGTGCGTGACGATCAGCGTGGCGCACCCCGAGGAGGAGAGCATGGCGGACAGCTCCCGGCGCAGGCCGCCCCGCAGCTGCGGGTCCAGGGCCGCCAGGGGCTCGTCCAGGAGCAGGACGTCCGGCTCGACGGCCAGTGCCCGGGCCAGGGCCACGCGCTGGCGCTGGCCGCCGGAGAGCTGGTCGGGCCGCCGCTCCGCGAGTTCGGTGAGCTGGGTCAGCTCCAGCATCTCGGCCACCCGGCGGCGCCTGCGGTTGGCCGGGAGCCGCCGGGCGCGCAGGCCGTAGGCGATGTTGCCCGCCACGCTCAGGTGCGGGAACACCGCGTAGTTCTGCGGGACCAGGCCCACGCCCCGGCGGGCCGGGTCCAGGTGCGTGATGTCGCGTCCGCCCAGGCCGATGCCTCCTGCGGCGACCGGGGTGAGTCCGGCGACCGCGCGCAGGGTGCTGCTCTTGCCGCAGCCGGAGGGGCCCACGACGGCTACGGTCTCGTCGGGCAGCACCTCCATGGACACCCCGCGGACGGCCTCAGTGTCGCCGTAGCGGATGGTCAGGTCGGACACGGTGAGGCCGGACGCGCGTGTGGCGGCGTCGGGCGCGGGAGCGGCGGGGTCGGACGCGCGGGTCCCGGGTTCACGGAGATCGGTCACGGAGTGCTCCTCAGGGCGTGCCGCCGGGCCAGCACGATGGCCGTCAGCACCGGGGCGACGAAGGCGATGAAGACGATCGACTGCGCGGACGCGGGTTCGAGCCTCTGGGTGGAGTAGGAGTCGAACAGGGCGAACGGCACGGTGGGTGTGGCGGGCGGGTTGACGAAGAAGGAGATGTTGAACTCGCCGAAGGACAGGGCGAAGACCATCGTCATCGCCTGGGTGAGGGCGATGAGGCAGCCGGGGACGGTCACCGTGGCCAGCACCCTGGCCGGTCCGGCCCCCAGGCTGCGGGCGACCTGCTCGTTGAGGCGCAGGTCGTCGTCGGCCAGCGCGGGCACCAGGGCGGCCAGGGTGAAGGGCAGGGTGAACACGACGTGGCCCATGACCAGCAGGATCCCGCTGGGGCGCAGCGCCGAGTAGGCGCTCACCAGGGCGACGCTCAACGCGATGCCCGGCACGGCCAGGGGCACGTTGACCAGGTACCCCGTCAGCCGGGTCAGCGGCGAGGGGTGACGGGCCACCCACCAGGCCAGCGGACCGCCCAGGGCGAGGTTGAGCACCACCACCAGCGCCGCCACGGCCAGGCTGCGGCCGATGACGGGGGCCAGCGGGGGCCAGGCGTAGGCGAACCAGTCCAGCGTGAAACCGCCGCCCCAGGGGCCCTGGGAGAAGTCGACGCTGGTGGCCACCACCAGGGTCGCCAGGATCGGGACGAGGACGAAGGCGCAGACCGCCCAGGTGACGAGGCGGTTCACGAGGCCACCGCCCGTCCGACCAGGCGGCCCAGACCGCGGCCGAGCACCAGCGCGGCGACGGCCATGGCCGCCAGCAGCACCGCCAGGGTGGAGGAGGCGGCCAGGCGGTAGCCGGTGGTCAGTTCGTTGGCGACGTTGAGCGGGAGCAGGCGGATCCCCTCCGAGAGCGTGGCGACCGTGCCGTACCCGCCCAGGGCGATCGCCGCCGCAGTGCCCCCGGTCTCGATGAGCGCGGGCAGCAGCAGGGGCAGGGTGACCGTGAACAGCACCCGCACCCTGGAGGCGCCCAGGGTGCGGGCGCTCTCGGTGATCGAGGGCGCCAGTCCGGCCGCGGCGGCGCGCAGCGGCCCCAGGACCCGGGGCAGCGAGAAGTAGACGTAGGCCACGAGCAGGCCGGGCAGGGTGTAGGCCAGTCCCGCGAAGCCCTCCCACAGCGGCGCGAGCAGCCCGGTCCTGCCGTTGAGCACGATCGCGAAGAACCCGATGATGATGCCGGGCAGGGCGATCGGCAGGGTGAGCAGGGCGTCGGTGGCGGCCCCGCCGCCCCCGGCGCGCTCCTGCCGAGCCTGGTGCAGGACGACGGGGACGGCGATCACGAGCGTGGCCAGGACCGCCACCCCGGCGACCAGCGCCGACGCGGCCAGCGACTCGCGCACGGCCGCCGAGGACAGGGCGTCGGCGTAGTGCTCCAGGGTGGGGCCCCCGTCGGCCGGTGACCGGCCCAGGCCCAGGGAGTTGGCCGCCAGCACCGCGACCGGGTAGGCGCTGAACAGGCAGACGAGGGCGAGCGCCGGGAGCGCCGCGGACCACGGAGGCGGCGCGGTGCGGCGCACGCGCGCGGTACCGGGGGACACTAGAAGCCGACCTCGCTCTGGTACAGGTCGATGAACTCCTGCTGCCGCTCGCCCTGTTCTAGGTAGTCGATGGTGATCGCGCGCTCGTAGTCGGACTCGGGCAGGACCTGGTCGGCGAGCTCCTCGGGCATTTGGCCGACCACCGGGCGCATGTAGCCGTCCGCGAAGAGGCCCTGGCCCCGCTCGGAGAAGTAGAAGTCCAGCAGTTCCCTGCCGTTCTCGGCGTTGGGGGCGCCCTCGACCAGGCCGACGATGTAGGGGATCTGCAGCGAGCCCTCCTCGGGGATGACCACGCTGACGTCGGCTCCCTCGTCGCGGAGCTTGTAGCCGTTGAAGTCGGTGTCGATGAGGATGGGGATCTCACCTTGTGCGACCTTGGCGGTGGCGGTCTGCGCCGAGGTGGAGGCGCCGTTCTCCTTCAGTTCGTCCAGGTAGTCCAGGCCGGGCTGCCAGTCGGACAGGTCGCCGCCGAGCGCGTGGTTGACCGCCGTCGCGGCGGAGTAGCCCACGGCCGCCTGGGTGGGGTCGAGGTAGCCGACCTTGCCCTCGTAGGCGGGGTCGAGGAGGTCCTCCCAGCTGCTGGGCACGGGCGCGCCGTCCAGGTGGTCCTCGTTGACGATGAAGGCGATGGTGCCGGTGTGGACGGCGGTCCAGTTCCCGTCGGGGTCGCGCAGGTCCTCGGGGACCTCCTCCGCGCCCTCGGGTACGTAGGACTGCAGGACCCCGGCCTCCACGAGCTGTCCGGCGAAGGCGATGCCGGTGTAGGCGACGTCGGCGACGGGCGCGCCCTTCTCGGCCTGGAGCGCGGCCAGGGCCTGGCCGGAGTTCTTCGGGTCGTTGGGGGCCTGGATCCCGGTCCGCTCGGTGAAGGCGGCCAGGACCTCGCCGTAGTTGCCCCACTCGGCGGGGGAGTTGTAGGTGATGACGGTGCCGCCGTCGCCGGTGGCCGCGGTCTGGGGCAGGTCGGCGTTGCCGCAGGCGGTCAGGGCGAGGACGGAGGCGATCGCGGCGGCGCTGAGGACGCCGCGTCCGCGGGTGAGGGTCATGGGGACTCCGGGGTCGGGTCTGCGGTGCCCGCCGGACACCGCTGTGCGGAAGTGCGTGATTAAACGATTAATCAGTGCGGTGACCTGTTGTTTCGCAAACGGTGACCGGAGACCGAACACCGGTGGAACAGCGTCCCGCGCCATCGACCCGCCGGTGCCCGCCCCGAACGGGCGCACGGTACTTTCGAGTCCACGGCCACAGTCCCCCGAGGAGAGCCATGCCGGAACCGACCAAGCGCGCGACCCTGCGGGACGTCGCGGCCGGTGCGGGCGTCTCGGTCGCCCAGGCCAGCTTCGCCCTCAACGGCACCGGCCGCGTGGCCGCCGCGACCGCAGAGCGGGTCCGCCGGATCGCCGCGGAACTCGACTACCAGGCCGACGGCCGGGCCCGGGCGCTGCGCACCGGCCGCCGTTCCGCCTACGGCGTGGTGATCCGCAACATGCGCAACCCCTTCTTCCTGGACGTGCTGCGCGGCATGGAGACCGTCGCGCACCGCGAGGGGGCGCTCCTGCTGATCATGAGCTCGGACTACGACCGGGAGCGGGAGAGCGCCGCGCTGCGCAGGCTCGCCGCCGAGGCGGTCGCCGGGATCGCCATCGCGCCCATCGGGCGGCGAGACCGCCTCCTGGAGTGGATGGACCGCCACTCCCACGTCCCGGTGGTGGCCTTCAACTGCACACCCGAACCCGACCGGGAGGGCACCGCCGGCCGCCTGTCCACGGTCGGCCCCGACGACGAGGAGGCCGTCGCCCGGGCCGTGGCGCACCTGGCGGAGCGGGGCCACCGCGAGGCCGTGCTCCTGATGGCCCCCGAGCACCTGGCCGCCGACTGGGGGCGCGAGGAGGCCTTCCACCGCCACTGCGCTCAGCACGGGATGACCGCGTCGGTGGCGCGCGGCCCCCTGGACTACGAGGCGGTGGCCCGCAGGTCCGCGGAGATGATGGCGCGCCCCGGGCACCGCGCCCTGATCGTCAACTCCGACCACCTGAGCGCCGCCGTCTACGACGCCGCCCGCTCCCTGGGCCTGCGCGTGGGGCGCGACGTCAGCGTGGTCGGCCACGACGACCTGCCCACCTCGGCCCTGCTGGACCCCGGCCTGACCACGATCGCCGTGGAGCGCGAGGTACTGGGGGAGCGGATCATGGGCCTGCTCGTGGAGGGGCCCGGCACCGCCGTGCGGCTGCCCGTGCGTCTGGTGGAGCGGGGGTCGGTCGCGGTCCTGGCGTGAGGCCGCCGCCCGCGCCCTTCCGACGGCTTCCCGTCCCCCCCGCCGTCCGTGCCCTCCCGACGTCGCCGACCGTCGTTCCCCGGGCGGTGACGGCGTCCGAGGCCTGCCCGGCCGAACGATCGCTCCCGAGGCGGCCGAACTCCCGAAGCTCTCCCGGCCGCGGCTGACAGCGTGGCCGACGCGGTGCCGACAGCCGTGGCGCGCTGTCGGGGAAGGACCCTGCCAGCCGGGGGGAGGGCCGCTGTTCGCCGTGTTCAGGGTGTTCGGCGGGTGTTCGCCAGGGTGTTCGGCTAAGCGTGCGAACAGGGTGGGCGGCGCTGACAGGGCAGGTCAGGGACGGTTTCGGGTGTTCGTTCTGACTCCCCGACGCAGAGCGTTTCTCCGTCCGCTGTCCGTGCGGGTGAGGGGGTGGGGATCACGGCCCGAGGCGTTCCCTCCGGTGGACGAGACCGGTCCCTCCGAAGGTGAGGCCCACGTCGTCGGACGCACGCGACGCGAAGCGGCTTCCCGCACCCCTCCGCGGTCCTGCGGCACAGTGGAGGAAGCGGACACCGTGAAATCCGTCGGAAAAAGTCGCCGCGGGATGTCGAGAACCCGCGCGCGGCTCCGTCCCCGGAGTGAACACGGCCCGCGACGGGCCGCACCGCACCCGGCCCGCACGGGCCACGAGAGCGATCCACGGAGGACATCATGGCCAAGTACCTGCTGCTCAAGCACTACCGGGGCGCACCCGCACCGGTCAACGACGTGCCCATGGACCAGTGGACGCCGGAGGAGGTCTCGGCCCACGTGCGCTACATGCGGGACTTCGCCGACCGGCTGGAGGGCACCGGCGAGTTCGTCGACGGCCAGGCGCTCTCCCCGGAGGGCGCGTTCGTCCGCTACGACGGCGAGGGGCGGCCGCCGGTCACCGACGGCCCGTTCGCCGAGACCAAGGACCTGATCGCCGGCTGGATGGTGATCGACGTCGAGAACTACGAGCGGGCGGTCGAACTGGCCGGGGAGCTGTCGGCGGCGCCCGGGGCGGGCGGGAAGCCGATCCACGAGTGGCTGGAGGTGCGCCCGTTCCTGACCGCGCCCCCGACCATCACGGAGTGACACACCATGGATGAGGCCCTTCTGCGGACCCTCACCCCCACCGTGATCGCCGTCCTCGGCCGCCGCGGAGCGGACTTCGCCGCGGCCGAGGACGCCGTGCAGGAAGCCCTGGTCGAGGCCGTGCGCGTGTGGCCGGACCACCCGCCGCACGATCCCCGGGGCTGGCTGGTCACGGTGGCCTGGCGCAAGTTCCTCGACGCCGCCCGCGCCGACACCTCCCGACGGCACCGCGAGGTACGCGTCGAGGCCGAACCCGCGCCCGGTCCGGGCGAGGCGGTGGACGATACGCTCCGGCTGTACTTCCTGTGCGCGCACCCGTCCCTGACACCGGCCTCGGCCGTGGCGCTCACGCTGCGCGCGGTCGGCGGCCTGACCACGCGTCAGATCGCGCGGGCCTACCTCGTGCCGGAGGCGACCATGGCCCAGCGCATCAGCAGGGCCAAGCGGACCGTCTCGGGCGTCCGGTTCGACCGGCCCGGCGACGTCGCCACCGTGCTGCGGGTGCTCTACCTGGTCTTCAACGAGGGCTACTCCGGAGACGTCGACCTCGCCGGTGAGGCGATCCGGCTCACCCGCCAGCTGGCGGCCGGAACCGACCACGAGGAGGTCGCGGGACTGCTCGCGCTCATGCTTTCGCACCACGCCCGGCGCCCGGCGCGGACCGGACCCGACGGCGGGCTGGTGCCCCTCGCCGAGCAGGACCGCGGCCTGTGGGACACCCGCATGATCGCCGAGGGCGTCGGCGTGCTCCAGGCGGCCCTGGCCCGCGACCGCTTGGGCGAGTACCAGGCCCAGGCCGCGATCGCCGCCCTGCACGCCGACGCCCGGACGGCCGAGGAGACCGACTGGGCGCAGATCGTCGAGTGGTACGACGAGCTGGTGCGCCTCACCGACAGCCCCGTGGCCCGCCTCAACCGGGCCGTCGCGGTCGGTGAGGCGGACGGTCCGCGGGCGGGTCTGGCCGCCCTGGCGGAGGTGGACCCCTCCGTGCCCCGGCACAGCGCCGCCGCCGCGTACCTGCACGAGCGCGACGGCGACCAGGCCGGTGCGGCGCGGCTCTACGCCGAGGCCGCCCGGTCGGCGCCCAACCTGCCCGAACGCGACCACCTCACGCGGCAGGCCGCACGGCTCAACGCGCGGCTGCGCGGTTGAGCGCGGACCGGGGCATGCTGGGGCGTGTACCGACCGGGCGGGGAGGCCCGCCCAACCCGCCGATCGGTCGGCCGGACTACCGTGCGAAGGCGGTGGTCAGTCCAGCAGCCGTTTCCGGAGGGCGGTCAGGTCCTCCTCCGCGACCCCCGCCGACAACAGGTAGGCGTGTGCGTCCAGCCCGCGCAGGGCGTCCAGGACGGTCTCGCGCAGGGTCAGGCCGCGCTCGGACAGCACGGCCTCGATCACGGGGCCCTGGTCCGGTCGCCCCATCGCGGCGAAGAGCGGGACGAGCTCGGTCGTGGACAGCTCGTAGTCGTCGGCGATCGCGTCGGCTCCGACGTCGGCCAGGGCGAGCAGCAGCAGGGCGACCAGGCCGGTGCGGTCGCGTCCGGCTCCGCAGTGGAACAGGACGCCGCCCGGCCCGGCCTGGGCCAGGGCGGTGACCACCGCGGCGCAGCGTTCGGCCTTGCGGTCCAGGAAGGGGCGGTAGTAGAGCGGGCTCCCGTTCAGCCGTCGGCGGTTGACCTCCTGCCAGAACCCGACGTCCTCGACGTGGTCCAGGGCCACCTCCAGGCGCGTCATCCCCGCGGGCAGGGGAGCCGGGTCCTCCTCCGCGGGGAAGGCGGCGGACCCGCCCCGGCTCGTGGGGCCCTCACCCGGAGCCGGACGGATCTCGTCCGGGTTGCGCAGGTCCACGACGGTGCGCACACCCGCGTCGTAGGCGGTACGCCAGCCCCTGTCGGTGACGAAGCGCGGGTCGGCGGAGCGGATGAGGGCGCCCCGGCGGACGCTCCGGCCGTGCCGGTTCGTGAGGCCGCCGAGGTCGCGGGTGTTGAAGAAGCCTTCCCAGGTGATCCTTCTGCTGTCGCTCATGGACGAAGGGGTACTTCACCTGACGGAGGAAGAAAAGTCCCTTGGTCCCTTGCCGGGCGGTGGTCAGGCGGTCGGCGAGGAGGCCCCCGAGACCGCGATGCGGTCAGCGAGCTGCTCGGCGGCGCTGCGGGGCTCGCGGCCGAGCAGTTCGGTCAGCAGCGGGTGGTGTCCCGCGTAGTACCCGTCGCGGGCGGCCCGCGACATCATGAACGTCAGCCCGACCACGTGTTCCGGGACGCCGGGCGCGCCCGGGCGATCATATGAATCTACGGCGTAAAGGCCATGGTCCTCGACACCCAGCTCCATCCGAACCCGGCGTTTCTCAGCCCAGAACGCCGAAGGCCTGCCCGTCCTCGGGCAGCACCTGGCCCCCGTCGACCACGATGCTCTGCCCGGTGATGAAGGAGGCGCCGGGCCCGGCCAGGAACAGGCAGGCCGCGGCGATGTCCTCGACCTCGCCGATGCGGCCGAG
The DNA here is from genome assembly GCF_018316795.1 of Nocardiopsis akebiae. Lineage (NCBI taxonomy): Bacteria > Bacillati > Actinomycetota > Actinomycetes > Streptosporangiales > Nocardiopsidaceae > Nocardiopsis > Nocardiopsis akebiae. Next base: position 3,683,574 of record NZ_CP074132.1, on the reverse strand, counting down.
GGGGATCACCGCGCGCATGCGCTCCAGGTAGTCCGGCCCCAACTCCTCCAGGCCCTCGGTGCGCACGTTGCCGGGCAGCACCGCGTTGACGGTGATGCCCCGGGGCGCGAGCTCCAGGGCGGCGCTGCGCATGAATCCCAGCTGGGCGGCCTTTGTGGCGCCGTAGTGGGACCAGCCCGCGTATCCGGTCAGCGGTCCGGTGATGGAGGAGGTGATCACCACCCGCCCCCTTCCGGAGGCGGTCAGGGCCTCCACCGCGGCGCGCACCGTCAGCACGGTGCCCTTGAGGTTGGTGTCCACGACCCGGTCGAGTTCGCCGGGCTCCATCGACACCAGCGGGGACGAGGGGAAGATCCCGGCGTTGGCGCAGACCACGTCCAGGCCGCCGGTGCGCCGTACGGCCTGCTCCACGACGCGTTCGCAGTCGTCGGCCCTGGCCACGTCGCCGACCACCCACTCCGCCCCCGGGACGCCCCGGGCGGCCTCGCGCGTCCGGGCCTCGTCGCGGCCGACGATCACCACCCGGTCCCCGGCCTCGGCGAATCCTCGGGCGATACCGAGCCCGATGCCCCGGGTCCCGCCGGTCACCAGAACTGATCTGTCCACGGTCGGCTCCCGCCCTTCGGTCGAACGCTGCTCCGTCCCGTCCAGGATTCCGTACGGGGGCGCGCTCTCACCCGGTTTTCCGGTGATCGGACGAGGGCTGTGCGCTGATCTCCTTCGGCGGGGGCCTGGCGCTTGCGGAGGCGCCCCGCCGTTAGGGCTGGTGGACCCGGCCGGTGAACGCCGGGCAGCCGGACCCCGCGTCAGCCGCGTGCCGCTCGCGGCGGCGCGAGGGAGTCGGTGATGCGCACCTCTGTGGGCAGCCTGCGCCCCCGCGGGCGGGCCCCCGCGGGCCCGTCGACCAGCTCGACCAGGGCCGACACCGCCGCACGGCCCAGCTCGTCCGCCGGTGCCAGCACCGCCGAGATCGGCGGTCCCGGCAGGTCGGCCAGGGCGATGTCGTCGGCCGCGGCCACACTGATGTCCTCGGGCACCCGCACCCCCATGCGGCCGAACTCGAACATCGCTCCCAGCAGCAACAGGCTGTTGTAGACCAGCATCGCCGTGCAGCCCGAGTCCACGATCTCCCGCGCCGCCGCGGCCCCCTCGGCGAAGGCCGGTCGCACGGGCCCGAAGACCCGCACCCGCAGCCGGGACCGGGCGGCGTGCTCCACCAGTTCCTCGCGCCTGCGCCGGTCCATCCACGAACTGGGCGGCCCCGCCAGGTAGGCGACGTCGCGGTGACCCAGCTCCACCAGGCGGTCGTAGACGGTGCCCAGGCCGCCGGGGGTGTCCACCGTGAACGAGGTCAGTCCGGGTACGCGGCGGTTGATGACCACCAGAGGCTTGCGCCGGTGCGCCTCCTTCAGGTCGGCGGCCGAACCCACCGGTGACTGGAGCGCGAACCCGTCCACCTGGCTCTCCAGCTCGCCGAGCACCTCGGCCTCGCGGGCCGCGTCGCCCCCGGTGACGGCGATGATCACCCGGCGCCCGCTCCTGCCCGCCAGCTCCTGCGCGGCGGTGGCGGTGGTGGAGTAGAAGGGGTTGTCCAGGTCGGGGACGAGCAGGGCGAAGAAACCGCTGCGGCCCGTGGTCAGCGCCCGCGCGGCCGGGTTGGCCCGAAACCCCAGCCTTTCCGCGGCGGCGCGCACCCTGAGCAGGGTGGGCTCGGAGACCATGGACGGCCGCGACAGGGCCCGCGAAACGGTGGACGCCGACACGCCGGCCTCCCTGGCCACGTCGTCCAGACTCGCCATTGCAGCTCCTCACACCCCGTGGTGCCCCCTGTCACACTCGCGACCCGGGGGTTGGCTCATGTCCCCGACACAGGCTACGGTGTGCAAGCGCTTGTGCAAGCGCTTGCAGATGTTTCCGCAGATGAGCCGCTGTTCGAATCAAGCATCGTGCAGACGAATCCTCGCGCAGACACGGCACCGCGCAGCTCAGGCGCCGTGCCGAACCCAGACCGTCCCCTCGACAGCGACCGGGAGTGGAATTGCCCCGCCCGTCACCCACCGTCGGCGCCGACGCGGCCGCTCCGCGCCGCGGCCGCCTCCCACGACCACCCGTCACGGTCCTGCTGGTCCCGGGGCTGGCCGTGGTCCTGTTCGCCTTCTGCTACCCGGTCGTGGCCACCCTGGCCTGGCCGCCCGACGGCGACCCCGCCACGGTCGCGCGTGAGACGGGCGGCCTGCTCACCGACCCCTACCTGCTGCCCGTGGTCGCCCGCACGGTCCGCGTCGCCGTGGTGACCACCGCGCTGTGCCTGCTCATGGGCTTCCCGGTGGCCTACCTCATCTCCCGGGCGCCCGGCCGATGGCCCGGCCGCCTCCTGGCCCTGGCCATCTTCCCGCTGCTGCTCAACACCGTCGTGCGCACCTACGGCTGGATCATGGTCCTGGGCGGCAACGGCCTCATCAGCGGGATCAGCGAGGCCCTGGGCATGGGCCGGGTCCAACTGCTCTACACCGAGACCGCCATCGTGCTCGGCCTGGTCCAGCTGTTCCTGCCGCTGATGATCCTGTCCTCCTACTCCAGCCTCGCCCAGCAGGACCACCGTCTGGAGGACGCCGCCCGCGGCCTGGGCGCCTCGCCCGGCCGGGCCTTCCGCACCGTGGTCTTCCCGCTCGCCCTGCCCGGCGTGCTCGTGGGCTGCACGCTCGTCTTCGCGGGCGCGGTCACCGCCTTCACCACGCCACAGCTGCTCGGCGGGCCGCGCGAACGCCTTCTGTCCACCCTGCTCTACAGCCGGGTCAACGTCAGCCTCGACTGGCCCTCCGCCAGCGCCGTCGCCCTGGTGATGACGGTGCTGGTGCTCGCGGTCAGCGCGCTGTCCGGTCGGCTCGGCAAGATCGGGAGCACCACCTCATGATCCTGAGACGCCCCTTCCTGTCGCTGCTCGCGGCGGCGGCCTTCGTCCTCATGCTCGGCCCCGTGGTGATCCTGGTCGGTGTCGCCTTCACCGCCGGGAGCACCCTGGCCTTCCCGCCCGAGGGCCTGTCCCTGCGCTGGTTCGCCGCCGCCCTGGACTACGGGCCCTTCATCGACTCCTTCGGCACCAGCGTCGCCGTGGCGCTTGCCTCCACCGCCATCGCCCTGCTCCTGGGCGTTCCGGCCACCCTGGCGCTGCACCGGGGCAACCCGCGCGGGCGCAGGCTGATGGAGAACCTCTTCTTCGCCCCGATCGTGGTCCCCGAACTGGTCCTGAGCCTGGCCCTGTTCCAGCAGCTCATGGTGGGCATGCGCGTCACCGCGCTGGGCGCGCTGATCGTCGGCCACACCGTCCTGCTGCTGCCCTACACCGTCCGCGTCGTGGGCGCCTCGCTGTCGCTGGCCGACGCGCGCCTGGAGGAGGCCGCACGGGGGCTGGGCGCCGGGCCGGTGCGGGCCTTCTTCACCGTGACCCTGCCGGTCATGGCGCCGGGCATCCTGTCCGCCACCATCCTGGCCTTCATCACCTCCCTGAACAACGTTCCCCTGTCCCTGCTGCTCACCGGCCCGGGCGTGGCGACGCTGCCGGTGGAGATGCTCAACTACGTCCAGTCCTCGTTCGACCCGGTGGTCGCGGCGGTCAGCGTGCTGCTCCTGGTGCTCAGCGTCGCGGTCGCCTTCGCCACCGAACGCATGGTCGGTTTCACGAAGGTCTTCGGCCGCTAACCGGGAAGAAGGACACACCACTTGACTTCCTCTCCTGCCTGAAGGCAGAAGAATCCGGAACCACCTAACGGCGGTTCGAGGCCAACGCCTCGTCACGGGTCGCCCCGTGGCCTTCCTGCTTCACCGCCGGTCGCCCCGTCCGGGAGGACTCCCGTTGAGGTCTCACACCAGCTCCACAGGCAACAACCGCCAGCCCGGCGGCTTCGAGATTGAGCGCCGCGTTCACATCCCGGTCATGAGCCACCCCACAACCGGGACACGTCCACTCCCGTACACGCAGCGACAACGACGCATTGAGGTACCCGCACCCGGGCGTCGAGCACAACTTGGAGGAGGGAAAGAACCGGTCCACCACGACCAGGTCCCGCCCATACCAAGCGCACTTGTACTCCAACATGCTGCGCAGCTCACGCCAGGCCACATCGGAGATCGCCCGGGAAAGCCGACGGTTCTTGACCATGTTGCGCACCGACAGGTCCTCGATCACGACCACTTGGTTCTCGCGGACGAGTCGAGTGGAGAGCTTGTGCAAAAAGTCCCGACGCCGGTCGGTGATACGGGCGCACACCCGCGCCACCCTGCGACGCGCCTTGTCCCGGTTCGTGCTGCCCCTGGCCTTACGCGACAGCGCCCGCTGAGCCCGGGCCAGCTTCGCCCGGTCGCGTTGCTCGTGGCGGGGGTTGGCCACCTTCTCCCCCGTGGACAAGGTCACCACGGAGGTGATTCCGGCATCGACACCGACCGCGTTGTTGACGGCCGGGGCCGACGTGATGGTGTCCTCGCACAGGAGCGAGACGAACCAGCGCCCGGCCGCGTCCCGCGAGACCGTGACCGTGGAGGGGCGTGCTCCTTCGGGCAGGGGACGCGACCACACGATGGCCAGGGGTTCGGCCATCTTGGCCAATGTCAGACGGCCGTCGCGGTAGCGAAAGGCCGACCGGGTGTACTCCGCCGAGGCCCGGGACGTCTTCTTGGACTTGAACCGCGGGTACTGCGCGCGGCGGTCGAAGAAGTTGCCGAAGGCGGTGTGCAGGTGGCGCAGCGTCTGTTGCAGCGGGACGCAGGAGACCTCGGTGAGGAAGGACAGCTCCTCAGTGCTCTTCCAGGCGGTGAGCATCGCCGAGGTGTGGGGGTAGCCCACCCGTTCGCGGCGCTGGTGCCAGGCGGTGGTGCGTTCGGCCAGGGCGCGGTTGTAGACCAGGCGCACGCACCCGAACGTGCGCGACAGCTCAGCCGCCTGCGCATCAGTGGGATAGAAGCGGTACCGAAACGCCCGCTTCACGCTCTTCCTGGCCATGGCACACACCGTAGCGACCGCACTGCGATCGCGTGAGGCGAATCCAACAGAAAGTCACGAGAAGGGAGAGGGCGTTTCCTCCCCGCCCTGAAGGACGGGGTATCCACGCCCAACAAACAGATGACACCCGTCGTCGAACTCGACCGCGTCACCCACCGCTTCGGCGGACGCAAGGGCAAGGACGGCCCCGCCGCCGTCGCCGATTTGGACCTGGCCGTGCAGCGCGGCAGGTTCACCACCCTGCTTGGCCCCAGCGGCTGCGGTAAGACCACCACCCTGCGCATGATCGCCGGGTTCCTCCAGCCCACCTCCGGCAGGATCCTGCTGGAGGGCGAGGACGCCACCCGCACCCCGCCGGAGAAGCGCAACATCGGCATGGTCTTCCAGTCCTACGCGCTCTTCCCGCACATGACCCTGCGCGACAACGTCGGCTACGGGCTGCGCACCCGCGGGATCGCCGCCCAGGAGGTGACCAGGCGCGCCGGTGAGGCGCTGGACCTGGTGGGCCTGGCCCACCTGGCCGATCGCAAGCCCGCCGAGCTGTCCGGCGGCCAGCAGCAGCGCGTGGCCCTGGCCCGCGCCGTGGCCATCCGCCCCTCGGTGCTGCTGCTGGACGAGCCGCTCTCCAACCTCGACGCCCAGCTGCGCGTGCAGATGCGCCGCGAGCTGCTGCGGGTCCAGCGCGAGACCGGGCTGACCGCCGTCCTGGTCACCCACGACCAGGACGAGGCACTGGAGCTGTCCGACACCATGGTCATCCTCAACGAGGGACGCCTGGAGCAGCAGGGCGCGCCCCGGGAGGTCTTCCCCGCGCCCGCCAACCGCTTCGTCGCGGAGTTCCTGGGCTATGACAACTTCCCGCGCGTGCCCGGGCACGGAGCCGTCACCATCCGGCCCGAGCACGTGCGCCTGCTGCCCGCCGGAACCCGCGAGGGCGAGGGCGAGACCGGCTTGGAGGGCACCGTCGGCGAGGTCACCTTCCAGGGCAGCAACTGCCTGGTCGAGGCCCGCATCGACGGAGTGGAGGGGCCCGGGGCGGTCCTGCGCTCCCTGCACCCGGCCGACGACCTGCGCCCCGGCGACCCCGTGCGTATCGCCCTGCCCCACCGCCACCTGGTGGAACTCGCCGAGGAGACCGGATGAGCCGCCCCGCACGCACGCGCCGCGTGCTCGCCGCGCTCGCCGGGACGGCGGCGCTGGCCCTGGTGAGCACCTCCTGCGCACCGGTGCGCGAGGACGACCCCCACACGCTGGTGGTGAGCACCTTCGCGTTCGCCACCGAGGAGTTCACCGAGGTGGTGGCCGACCCCTTCGAGGCCGAGACCGGGATCCGGGTGGTCCTGGACACCGGCAACAACGCAGGGCGGCTCACCAAGCTCAGGATCAACGCCGAGACGCCCGACACCGACGTCGTGCTCATCTCCGACTACTACGCCCAGATCGGCAAGGACATGGGGCTGTTCGCCCCCGTCGACCCCGCCGACGTGCCCAACCTCGACGCCATCCAGCCCTGGGCGGTGGACCCGGACGGGTACGGCCCCGCCTACACCTTCCAGCTCCTGGGTCTGCTCTACCGCACCGACCTGGTCGAGGAGGCCCCCGACTCCTGGGACGACCTGTGGGCCGAGCCCGAGGCGGGGTACGTGCTGCCCGACATCTCGGTCTCGGCCGGTCCGATGTTCGTCCTGGCCGCGGGCGAGCACTTCGGCTCTGGCCCATCCGACCCCGACGCCGGGTTCGAGGCGATGGGCCGCATCGGCTCCGACGCGCTCCAGTTCTACACCGGCTCCACCGAGCTCACCAGCCTGCTCGAACGCGGTGAGATCGCCATGGCGCCCGGGCTGGACAACTTCGCCATGGGCTCGGTGGAGGCCGGGCAGCCGATCGGCTTCGCCGCGCCCGAACAGGGCCGGGTGATGACCGCCAACACCGTCCAGGTCGTCGACGGGGCGCCCAACGAGGCCGGGGCCCTGGCCTTCGTCGACTTCCTGCTGCGCCCCGAGGTCCAGGAGGGGATGGCCGAGGCCCTCTACGACAAGCCCGTGGCGCTGGAGGCCGACCCCACCCCGCTCATGGAGCGGGTGTCGGGGCAGGCCGCCTCCTCCCCGTCCGACAGCGGCTACCACCAGGGCGACCTGGCCCTCATCGCGCAGGAGCGCTCCACCTGGCTGGACCGCTTCACCGAGGAGGTGGCGCGGTGAGCGTGCCCATCGTGATCGACTGCGACCCCGGCGTCGACGACGCCCTCGCCCTGCTGCTCGCGCTGGCCTCACCGGAGCTGGAGGTGCGGGGGGTGACCACGGTGGCCGGGAACGCCTCCCTCGCCGACGTGGACCGCAACGCCGCGCACGTGCTGGACCTGGCCGGAGCCCCGGCCGACCTGCCGCTGGTGTCGGGGCTGGCCGGGCCGATCTCCCGGACCGCGCGCCTGCGCGACGAACCCATGCACGGGGCCGGCGGCCTGGGCGGGCTCGTCCCCGCCTCGCCGCCCCGGGCGTTCGGCCCCGGCCACGCGGTCGACTGGCTGGCGGAGCAGGCCCTGGGATCACCGGGGGAGCTGACCCTGGTGGCGATCGGCCCGCTGTCCAACGTGGCCGCCCTGCTCGCCCGCCACCCGCGGGCCGGAGCGGCGCTGCGCGAGATCGTCGTCATGGGCGGCGCCGCCTTCGCCCAGGGCAACATCACCCCGGCGGCGGAGTTCAACTTCCACGCCGACCCCGAGGCCGCCCGCTACGTCCTGGAGTCGGGGCTGCCCGTGCGGATCGTGGGCCTGGACGTCACCCGCGCCGCCCTGTACCCGTTGAGCCGGGCCGAGCAGCTGGCCGCGCTGCCCGGCACCGCCGGGATCGCCGGAGCACTGCTGCGCGACTACGCCCTGCGCTACCTGGACCGCTTCGGCGTCGCCGCCGTGCCGGTGCACGACGCCCTGGCGGTGGCCGCCGTCGCCCACCCCGAGCTGCTGGGCTGGGAGGAGGGCACCGCCTCGGTGGAGTGCGCCGGGGAACTCACCCGCGGCGCCCTCGTGGCCGACCTGCGCACCCCCGGCCGCGCACGCCACGTGCGCGTGGCCCGCACCGTGGACGCCGACGGGTTCGCCGCCCGCCTCACCGAGGGCATCGCCGCCTACGCCGCAGAACCGAACGACAGCGCGCGGACGCCGTGAACCGCGACCGCGCACCGGAAGGGGAACCGACTCCGATGCTCACCGCAGACCTGCTCATCCGCGGCGGAGACGTCGTCTCCGTCCACACCGGCCAGGTGTGGCGGGCCGACGTCGCCGTGGTCGGCGACGCGATCCGCGCGGTGCTGCCGCCGGGAACCCCGGTCGAGGCCCGCCGGACCGTCGACGCCGACGGGCTCGTGGTCGCGCCCGGGTACGTGGACGCGCACATGCACATCGAGAGCTCCCTGCTGGCCCCGGCCGAGTTCGCCCGGGTCACGCTCGCGCGCGGCACCACGACCGTGCTCGCCGACGCCCACGAGATCGTCAACGTCGCCGGGCGCGAGGGGCAGGCGTGGATGATCGCGCAGGGCGAGGCCACCGGGCAGACCATGCGCTGGGCGGTTCCCTCGTGCGTGCCCGCGCTCGACGGGTTCGAGACGGCCGGGGCCCGCCTGGACGCCGACGACGTCGCCGAGATGCTGGACTGGGAGGGGGTCACCACCCTCGGCGAGGTGATGGACTACCGCGCGGTGGTCTCCGGCGACCCCAGGATGGGCGCCATCATCGCCGCCGCCCGCAGCCGGGGCGTGCGCCTGGACGGGCACTGCCCCAACCTGTCCGGTGCCGAGCTGGGCGAGTACCTGTGGGCCGGGATCGACTCCGACCACTGCAAGAACACCGCCGAGGTGGCGGTGGAGAAGGCCCGCCTGGGCATGCTGCTGATGCTCCAGGAGAAGTGCCTGACCCCCGAGGTCGTGCGGGCGCTGCTGGAGCTGCCGCACCTGCCCGACTTCTGCCTGGTCACCGACGACATCGTCGTGGACGCGATCGTGAGCACCGGCCACCTGGACCGGGTGGGGGCGGTGGCCCTCGAACGCGGACTGCCGCCGCTGGCGGTGCTGCGGGCGCTCACACTCCAGCCCGCGCGCAGGCTCGGCCTCGACGACCGGGGGACCGTCACCCCGGGCAAGCGCGCCGACCTGGTCCTGCTGCGCTCGCTCACCGAGCTGACCCCCGTGGTCGCGATCGCGGGCGGCGCGGTCGTGGGCCGCGACGGCGCCCCGCTCACCGGCCCCGGTCCCGCTCCGGACCACCCGTTCGGCGGCACGGTGCGGATCGGCGCGCCCGACGCGCAGGCGGCCCGCTGGCGGGTGGACCTGCCCGACGGCGACCACGCCTTCCGTGCGCTGCGGGTGAACCCGGTGGACACCTACACCGAGCCGGACGAGGTCGTGCTGCCCGTGCGCGGGGGAGTGGTGCACTGGCAGGGCCGGACCGCGGTGGTGGCGGTCTTCGAGCGCCACACCGGGGCGGGCGGGGTGGCGTTCGCGCCGGTCACCGGGCAGGAACTGGGCGCGGGGGCCTTCGCCACCACCTACGCCCACGACAGCCACAACCTCACCGTCGTGGCCACGAGCGAGGAGGCGCTGCGCGCGGCCGCCGCGCGGGTGGTGTCCTGGGGCGGCGGCATGAGCCTGGTCCGCGAGGGCGGCGAGGGCGCCGGGATCGCCCTGCCCGTCGGCGGGGTCATGTCCGAGCGGCCCGCCGACGAGGTGGCCCGAGCCACCCGGGAGCTGCGCGCGGAGCTGGCGGCGTGGGGCTGGGACAACCGCAACGCCTTCATGAGCCTGTCCACCCTGACCCTGGCGGTGTCCCCGAGCGTGAAGATCACCGACCGGGGCCTGGTGCGCGTGGTCGAGCGCGCCTGGGAACCGGCGACGGTGGGCTGACGCCGGGCAGCGGAGCCGCGCCCCGGGCAGGGGCGCGGCTGCGCGGGTGAGGCTTTCCCCCACAGGCGGGGATCGGGACGGCGGCCGTCGCGCGGCCCGCCTTGCGCCGCGCTTCGCCCGACCCGCGAGCCGCGTCGTCCTACCGACCGCGCTCAGCCTTCGTCCCCGCCCGCGCCGCGGGGCGGAACTGTCAGGCGCGACTGCCCCACCGCGAGATAGAAGGGGGAGGGCACGACCGGGCGCCTGCCACGTAGCAGGCGGCGCACGTTGAACTCGGCCCACTTCGGGGCGTCCCTGGTCGCGGTGTACATCAGTACCGCCTCACCTGCTCTCTCCAGCGCGTGCAGTGCGGGCCCGTACACACCACGCGCCATCCACTCCGGCGTATCCGCGTGATCGGTGTCCAGCACCCGCACCGGGGCCGTCCACCCCGACCGTTCCGGGACGAGTTCGGCGGCCGTGGTGATCCACAGGCCCTGGTCGGGAAAGTGCGGTGTGCCGTGCAGGTTCGATCCCCGGGCCAGCACCATGACCCACCGGTCGTCCACGCGGTGGACGGCGTTGTCGAAGAATCCCTCCTCGGGCCCCGCGAAGACCTTCGGCGCCGACCACGACAGGCCGTCGGTGCTCTCGGTGACCCGGAGTTCGTAGTCGGGCAGCTCGCCCGGTCCGATCTCGTGCGGGTTCGCCTGGAACCACATCAGGTAGCGGCCCCGGTCGTGGACCACGAGAGGTTCCAGCACACTCATGCGGGGCGCGCTGCCGCGCAGGACGGGCTCCGCGCGGCGCTCCCACCGTCCCCCGCGGTACTCCAGGACCCCGATCGCGTAGCTGCTGCGGCTCCCGTAGTGCCGGAGCGAGGCGCGCCCGGTGTAGTAGAGGCGCGGCGGGTGGCCGTCGACGCCGGGCACGAACGAGGGCGTGTGCATCCCCGCGCGGTCCCATCCGTCACGGGGAGGGTCAACGACCAGCGGCCTCACCCGGCCGCGCGCGTCGGTGTCGAACACCCACCGTCCGCTGTCCAGCGCCTGACCGGGTGCCAGACGCGCACGGTAGAGACGGTTGCGGAACGTCGTGGAGAAGCCGCCCAGGTACATCGTCGGGACGCCGTCGATCACGTGTACATCGGGGTCGCCGGCGCCCAGCAGCCCGCGCGGCATCGGCCCGTCGACCATGTCCCACAGTGCCGTGGACTGAGCTGGGGCTTTGATCGAGAACATGCCTGCCTCCGGGGATCGGGCACGCCGAACGGCGCGGACTCCCCTGGGGGCCAGGTAGGTCGTTGCCCCGACGGTAACAGCGTCCACGCGAGAAGGCCAGAGGTGTTCCCCTCCCCGCCGCCACCGCTCCGGGTGCCATGAGGTCCGGGCTGCGGCTTCCCGCCGCCGCCCGGGGAGTGCCGTCTGGAAACCGCGCGGTCCCGCGACCTCAGCCGGTGCGGCCGCCCGGGGCCCTCCCGGCCGGGTCGGCGGGCCGGGACCCTCCGGGGGCTTGCGCCTCCCGGTGCCCCAGGGCGCGCAGCAGGTAGGGCAGGAGCCGGTCGGCCATGTCGTGGCCCGGGGAGGCGCCGGGCGCGGGCGGTACCAGGAACGTGTGGCTGACCATCGGGCCGATCACCATCTCCGCCACCACCAGCGGGTCCTGCACCGGCGGGATCTCCCCGCGCGCGACGGCGCGCTCCACCACCGCCAGCACCCGCTCCTGGAGCGGCACCACGAAGTCGCCGAAGAGCGCGTCGGCGAGCGCCTGGTTGTGCGCCGCCTCGCCCAGCACCGCGCGCAGCAGCCTTCCGGAGGACCCCTCCAGGGCCGCGGCCTTGTCGTGCAGGAGCCGGTACAGGTCCGAGCGCAGCGCGCCCGTGTCCAGGTCGGGCCCCAGGTTCTCCGCCCAGTCCCGGGCGGCTCCCAGCACCAGGTCCTCCTTGGAGCGCCAGCGGCGGTAGAGGGTGGCGGTGGAGACACCGGCCCGCCGGGCGACGGCGGCCGTGGTCAGACCGCCGTACCCGCGCAGTTCGAGTTCGGCGAGGGTGGCGTCCATCAGCGCGCGGTCCCGGGAGGCGTCGCGCGGTCGGCCCCGTTGGGGGGCGCGCGAGGCGTCGGGCAGATGGTCGGTGGTCATGCCCTGAATCCTATGCGAGTGAGGCCTAGGGAAACGAAAGCGTTTCGTTTAGTATCGCTCCATGACCGAGACCCAAGGCGCTCCCGCCGCCGAGGCCGCCCCCCGGCCCCCCGCCGAGCCGCTCACCCTGACCACCGAGATCCCGCCGGTGGTCGCCCGCCTGCGCGCCGCCTTCGCCTCCGGCCGCACCAAGCCGGTCGCCTGGCGCCGCGCCCAGCTGCGCGCGCTGCGCCGCATGCTCACCGAGGAGCGTACGGCGTTCGAACGCGCGCTCGGGGCCGACCTCGGCAAGAGCCCCATCGAGTCCCACACCACCGAGATCGGCTTCGTGGTCAACGAGATCGACCACACCCTCAGACACCTGGCCTCCTGGCTGCGTCCGCAGCGGGTGCCGGTGCCCGTCGCCCTGGCCCCGGCCAGGGCCCGCCGCGTGCGCGAGCCGCTGGGCACCGTGCTGATCATCGCCCCGTGGAACTACCCGGTGAACCTGTCCCTGGCGCCCCTGGTCGGCGCCCTCGCCGCGGGCAACGCCGCCCTGGTCAAGCCCAGCGAACTGGCCCCGGCCACCTCCGCCGCCCTGGCCGAGCTGCTGCCCCGCTACCTGGACACCGAGGCGGTCGCGGTCGTGGAGGGCGGCATCCCCGAGAGCACCGCCCTGCTGGACGAGCGCTTCGACCACATCTTCTACACCGGCAACGGCGCCGTGGCCCGCATCGTCATGGCCGCCGCCGCCAAGCACCTGACCCCCGTCACCCTGGAGCTGGGCGGCAAGAGCCCCGCCATCGTCGAACCCGGCGTGGACCTGGCCACCACCGCCCGCCGCCTGGCCTGGGGCAAGTTCACCAACACCGGTCAGACCTGCGTGGCCCCCGACTACGTGCTCGCCGTCGGCGACACCGCCGAGCCGCTCCAGCGGGAGCTGGCCGCCGCCATCACCGAGATGTTCGGCGAGGACCCCTCGCGCAGCGCCGACTACGGGCGCATCGTCGACGAGCGCCACTTCGCCCGGGTCACCGCCCTGCTGGGCAGCGGCACCGTGGTCACCGGCGGACAGCACGACATCGACCGCCTCTACGTCGCCCCCACCGTCCTGGGCGACGTGGCCCCCGACTCCCCGGTGATGGCGGAGGAGGTCTTCGGCCCCGTCCTGCCGGTCCTGCGGGTCCCCGACCTGGACGCGGCGATCGCCTTCGTCAACGAGCGCGACAAGCCGCTGGCCCTGTACGGCTTCACCGACTCCGAGGAGACCAAGCGCCGCCTGACCACCGAGACCTCCTCGGGCGGGCTGGCCTTCGGCCTGCCGGTCGCCCACCTGGCCGTCCCCGGCCTGCCCTTCGGCGGGGTGGGTGACAGCGGCATGGGCGCCTACCACTCCGCGGCATCCCTGGACACCTTCTCGCACACCAAGTCGGTGCTGGACAAGTCGCTGTTCATGGACACGATGCGCATCGCCTACGCGCCCGTCACCGACCTCAAGCAGAAGCTGCTGCGCCGGTTCCTCTGAGCGGGGGAGCGGGGGCGGGCCGCCCCCGCCCCGCCCGCGCGGGTCAGCGCCTCGGGGCGGCCTCCCCGCGCCCGGCCTCGTCCAGGGCGCGCGCCGCCACGTGCGGGTGGTTCAGGTCGAACGCGGGACGCTCGGAGCGGATCCGCGGCAGCGACGTGAAGTTGTGCCGCGGCGGCGGGCAGGACGTGGCCCACTCCAGCGAGCAGCCGTAGCCCCACGGGTCGTCCACCCCCACCTGTGGGGCGTTGCGCGCGGTCACGAAGACGTTCCAGAAGAAGATCAGCGTCGAGGCCGCCAGCACGAACGAGGACACCGAGGAGATCTGGTTCAGCTCGGTGAAGCCGTCACCGGGCAGGTAGTCGGCGTAGCGGCGCGGGAAGCCGGCGGCGCCCAGCCAGTGCTGCACCAGGAACGTGCCGTGGAAGCCCAGGAACAGCAGCCAGAAGTGGAACTTGCCCAGACCCTCGTGGAGCATCGTCCCGGTGAACTTGGGCCACCAGAAGTAGAAGCCCGCGAACATCGCGAACACCACCGTGCCGAAGACCACGTAGTGGAAGTGGGCCACCACGAAGTAGGAGTCGGTGACGTGGAAGTCGATCGGCGGGGAGGCCAGCAGCACACCGGTCAGACCGCCGAACAGGAAGGTCACCAGGAACCCGATCGAGAACAGCATCGGCGTCTCGAAGCTGATCTGGCCCCGCCACATCGTGCCGATCCAGTTGAAGAACTTCACACCGGTCGGCACCGCGATGAGGAAGCTCATGAACGAGAAGAACGGCAGCAGCACCGCACCCGTCGGGAACATGTGGTGCGCCCACACCGTCACCGACAGGCCGGTGATGGCGATGGTCGCCGCGACCAGCCCCTTGTAGCCGAAGATCGGCTTGCGGCTGAACACCGGCAGGATCTCGGTCACGATGCCGAAGAACGGCAGCGCGATGATGTACACCTCGGGGTGGCCGAAGAACCAGAACAGGTGCTGCCACAGGATGGCACCGCCGTGCTCGGCGTTGAACACCTGGGTGCCGACCATGCGGTCCGCGCCCAGCGCGATCAGGGCCGCCGTCAGCACGGGGAACGCGATGAGCACCAGCACACTGGTCAGGATGATGTTCCAGGTGAAGATCGGCATGCGGAACATCGTCATACCGGGCGCGCGCATGCACAGGGCGGTCGTGATGAAGTTGACCGCGCCCAGGATGGTGCCCAGACCCGAGACCACCAGCCCCATGATCCACAGGTCGCCCCCCACCCCCGGTGAGTGGACCGCCGAGGACAGGGGTGTGTAGGCGAACCAGCCGAAGCTGGCCGCGCCGCCCGGGGTCAGGAACCCGGCCGAGACGATCAGCCCGCCGAACAGGAACAGGTAGTAGCCGAACAGGTTCATCCTCGGGAACGCCACGTCGGGCGCGCCGATCTGCAACGGCATGATCACGTTGCCGAAACCCACGAACAGCGGGGTCGCGAAGAGCAGCAGCATGATCGTGCCGTGCATGGTGAACAGCTGGTTGTACTCGTCGTTGGACATGACCTGCATGCCCGGAAGGAACAGTTCGGCGCGGATGAGCACCGCCAGGATTCCGCCGAATACGAAGAAGGCGAAGGCGGTGATGATGTACATGTACCCGATGACCTTGTGGTCGGTCGAGGTCAGCCAGCTCACGATGATCGACCCCTTGCGGGTCTTCACGGAGGACTCCTCTGCCTCGGTCTTGGCTGGTGCCACTGCTCGTGCCTCCGTGCGGAAGATGGGTGCGGGCGAATGGGAAAAACGAGGCTTTTCCTTTTTGGGAGTGATTCGGGAAGGGAATGTCCCGGGCCTCGGAAACGCAACCTAGCCCATCGGGTCCACCGGAACCGGTGATCGCCACCAGCGTTTTCCCGAACGGACGGAGAATGTCCTCCTTGCTGGCGAAAGGGGCCGCGGGGACGTCCCCCCGCCAGCGCCCTCCCGGCTGCCGGCCGCGGTCCTCCGGGCGCCGCCCCGGGCGCGGCGGGCGCCCCTTCACTGCCCCGCGGGCGCACTCTCCCCGCGCGGACCGCCGCCTCGCGGTCCCCGGCCGGGACCTCCTTCCGGCCGGGGACCCGCCGCCGCGCGGGCGCGGGGCCTACGACAGCCGCGCGTCGGTGTACACGTCGCCCGACTCCATGCCCTGGTAGCCGAAGATGTCGGTGACCGTCACGAAGTGGTAGCCCCGCCGGTGCAGTCCCGCCAGCACGTCCGGGATCGCCTCCACGGAGGTCTCGTGGATGTCGTGGAAGAGCACCACGCTCCCCTGCACGGTGTTGTCCAGCGCCGCCGCGCTGACCTCCTCGGTGTCGCGGCTCTTCCAGTCCAGCGTGTCCACGTCCCAAAGGACCAGGGGCTGTTCCACCGTCTTGCGCACCGTCCCGTTCAGCGACCCGTAGGGCGGCCGGATGGTCGGCGGCTCCGCCCCGGTCACCTCGCGCACGGCCGCGTTGGTGCGTTCGATGTCCTTGCGGATCTCGTCGGCCGACATCTGGGCCAGGTCGTCGTGCTTCCAGGTGTGGTTGCCCAGTTCGTGACCCTCCTCGGCCATGCGCTCCACCGGTGCCGGGAACTCGTCCACGAGCGAACCCAGCACGTAGAACGTGGCGCGGGCGTCGTACTCGGCCAGGCTGTCCAGCAACTGGTCGGTGTGCTCGCCCGGCCCGTCGTCGAAGGTCAGGGCCACGCACTTGAGGCGGGCGCAGTCCAGGGTGTGCCCCTGGGCGCTCAGGCCCCCCTCGTCCCGCGAGAGGTCATCGCCCAGGCCGTCCCCGTCCAGGGCCGCCTCCCGGGCCAGATAGCCCAGTTCGGACAACAGCCCCTCGACGTCGGCGGCCTCCACCGGGACCAGCACCTCGCCGACCCGGCCCGCGCTGGACACCGCGTCGGGGTCCATGCGCACGGCCAGGCCGCCCGCCGTGCTGAAGGCCAGGTCGCCCAGCGGCGAGCCCGCCCAGCGCTCGGCGGCCTCCCGCGCCTGGTCGGGCTCGGACAGGTCGAGCGGCTCCAAGCCCCCGTCCGCCTCCCCGCCGCCGGGTTCCCCGGCCGCCCCACCGTTGGTCGTCCCGCTCCGCCCTCCGGCGGACGCTCCGCCCTCCGGCGCCGACCGCTCGCCCGAGGCGACCTCGCCGACCAGCCCGGGCAGCTGGCGCTCGGGCAGGTTGTACCCCTCCTCCAGGACCTCGGCCAGGGCCAGGTGGGCCCGCTCGATCGCCTCCTCGTCCCGGAACAGCGAGGTCCAGGGCAACACCTCCCCGCTGTCGGCGTCGTACCACAGGGTGTCGGCCTCGAAGGTCTCGTCCCCGCCCGCGGAGGCGGTCGCGGTCAGCCGCGCGCCCACCACCTCCGGCGAGGCGGCGAGGATGGCCGTGTCCTGGTGCAGCTCGGGGGAGCCGCCCTCCGGCAGGTCCTCCAGGAAGGCGGTCTGGCGCGCGGCCATGGCGGTGCGCGCCTCGACCGTCAGCGGGTGGCCGCCGCCCAGCCGCGGGTAGCGGTAGCTCACCGCGCTGTCGTCGGTGGTCACCGACACGGTGCTCGCCTCCATCCCCGCCAGGTCGTCGGGCGAGGAGCGGACCGGCTCGGCGTAGGGCGGCTCCTGTTCCACGGCGTGGCAGCCGGGGACCAGGAGCAGACCCACGGCCGCGCTGACGGAGAGTTTGCGTCGTAGTGAGGTGACAGCCACGAGGGGGACCATATCCGAGCCGCTCACCTCAGCGTGAATCGCCTCGCAGACGTGCGCGTACTCAGCGTGTCCGGCGTGCGGTCACGCTCCGTTCACCCGACCCGCCTCAGGCGGACCGCATGCCGCCTCCGGGAAGGCCCGTGGGAAGGGTCGCGCAGCCGTGTCCCCGGTGGACCCGGGGTCCGGCTCCGGGCCCCTGGTCCGGGGCTTTGCGGCCACCTGCCCGCACTGTCCGAAACCCGGTGCGGGCGCGGGTGCGACGGTCCCCGGCGGGCCCGCGTTCCGGCCATACTGATCACGAAGGGGCGTACACGGTGTTCCCCCGCGAATCCGGATGCCGGTGACACGCCCTCCCCCGTCGGAGCTCCCGCTCCGTCCACCACTGAAAGGCGCCCATGAGTTACGGTCCCGGAACCGGCGGCTACTTCCCCCCGAGCGGGGGAAGCGGTGGCCACCAGCCCCCTCCCGGAGGAGGCGGAGGCTATCCGCCTCCCGGCGGCGGCCTCCCCCCGCCCCCCGGAGGCTGGTACGGCGGCCCCGGCTTCCAGCCGCCGCCCCCGCCCGCGAGCCAGGGCTCGGCCATCGGCGCGCTCATCGCCAACGTCTTCGGCCTGTGCCTGTGCTGGACGCTGTCGATCGTGGGCCTCATCCTGGCCATCGTCGCGCTGACCATGACCGCCACCAACCCCCAGTCGGCCAGGACCTGCACCATCATCTCCTGGGTGCTCTTCGGAGTCGGGACCGCGCTGTACGCCGTCCTGTTCTTCGTCTACGGGGCTGCGGGGCTCATGAGCGTCTTCGCGGCCGATCCGTCCTACTGAGACGGGCGGGAGCGCCCCGACAGGGCGGGGGGAGGGGGTCAGCCCTCCCCCGGCTCCCGTCGGGGCCCGGCCGCGTCGGCGGCCACGGCCGCCACGATCCGCCGGACCTGCGCCAGGACCGCGGCGTTCTCCCGCGGGGAGTCCACCTTGGGCAGGTGCACGTGCCCGGCGGCGATCCGCCGCCCCGCCCGGTCCCGCAGCAGCGTGTTGCGGTAGGCGATCTCGTTGGACAGGTAGTCCCCGCCGCCCCCGCGGCGCGCCGCCGACCCCTCCGTGGGACCGTCCGGGCGCACCACCACCCCGCGCCCGTCCGGCGCTGCCTCGGCCACCTCGGTGTTGACCACCACGGGGTAGCGGTCCTCCCGCACCGCCGCCAGGATCCGCTCGTGGGGCAGTGAGGAGAGCGTCCACTCCGGGGCGCCGGGGCCGGGCACCGGCGCCCGGCCGGTGCGCGACACCCGCAGGTTGTCCTCGCCCCCGCCGCGCCAGACGCCGTTCCACACCTCCAGGTCGAAGCGGCCCGCGCGCCCGCGGCTGAGAGTGACCACCGCGTCCGCCCGCCGGTGCTGATCGGCCAGCGCCTCCTCCACCAGCCCGGCGTCGAAGTCCGCCCAGCGCACCGGGAACACCGCGGTGCGCACCACTGCCGTGCGCCCGCCCACGGGGAAGGTCCACCCGTTCAGGTCCAGCGCCGCCGCGCCGGAGGGGTTGGAGCACGCCGGGTCCTCGTCCAGGCGGAAGGGGTCGAAGCCGGTCACGACCACCCGCACCCACCGGTCGCCCGGCGGGAAGTCGAGGTCGGCGATGCCGCGCGAACCCGTCTCCAGCAGGTGCAGCAGGTCGGCGCGTTCGGCGTCGGACACTGCGAAGCCCGGCCGCCATGAGCGCAGCCGGGCCGAGAGCACCAGCCGTGCCCAGTACAGGGGCCGGTCGTCGGCGCCGTCGCGGGCGGCCTCCGTCCACAGCCGGGAGGCGTTCGCGGCGACCGCCTCCCGGGCCTGGGCGAGGTCGGCGCTCGCCCGCAGGTCGGCGCTGAACAGGGGCTCGGCCGCGCCGAAGCCGGAGCGGGTCAGGACCAGGCGGGGCTCGGCGAGAGCGGCGCGGTCCTCTTCGGGAGTGGTGTGGTGGTGCACGGGGGTCGCTGTCCGTCTCAGGGGCGTCGGGAGGGCCGCCGGGGGAGGGGCCAGCCGAGTCTAACGCCGCCCGGGACCGCCCCGGGGACGGGGCGTGCGGCGCGTCCGGCCGACCAGACACGGGGGCTGGACCGGCGGGGTCGGACTTGGCAGGGTGTGAGGTGACCGCCCGTTCCTCTCAACGGAGAGAGCAGCACATGCCGACTTCCGCCCTCCCCACCACCGCCTCCCTCGCCGACCGCGCGCGGGCCGCCCTGGACCGGTGCCGCGTCGCCGCGCCCCGGGAACCGGCCGGATCCGGCGGCGCGGCCAGGTCGCCCATCACCGGCCAGGACCTCTTCGCCCTGGGCCACGATTCCGCCGCCGACGTCGAGCGGGCGGTCACCACGGCCCGGGAGGCCTTCGCCGCCTGGCGCGACACCCCCGCACCGGTGCGCGGTCAGCTCGTCCACAGGCTCGGTGAGCTGCTGCGCGAGCACAAGGCCGACCTGGCCGAGCTGGTGACCGTCGAGGCGGGCAAGATCCGCTCCGAGGCGCTGGGCGAGGTCCAGGAGATGATCGACATCTGCGACCTGGCCGTGGGAATGTCCCGGCAGCTGTACGGGCGCACCATGCCCTCCGAGCGGCCCGGACACCGGCTCATGGAGACCTGGCACCCGCTGGGGGTGGTCGGCGTGATCACCGCCTTCAACTTCCCGGTGGCGGTGTGGTCGTGGAACACGTGCGTGGCCCTGGTGTGCGGCAACACCGTGGTCTGGAAGCCCTCGGAGCTGACCCCGCTCACCGCGCTGGCCTGCCACGGTCTGCTCATGCGCGCGGCCCGGGAGGTCGGCGCGCCCGCCGAGGGCCTGCACCGGGTCGTGCTGGGCGGCCGCGAGATCGGCCGGGCCCTGGCCGACGACCCCCGGGTGGCCCTGCTCTCGGCCACCGGCTCGACCGCAATGGGCCGCGAGGTGGCGCCCCGGGTGGCCGCCCGCATGGGCCGCTACCTGCTGGAACTCGGCGGCAACAACGCGGCCGTGGTGGCACCCTCCGCCGACCTCGACCTGGTGGTGCGAGGCAGCGTCTTCTCCGCCGCGGGTACCGCGGGCCAGCGCTGCACGACGCTGCGCCGCCTCATCGTGCACGAGGACGTGGCCGAGGAGGTCACCCGGCGGATCGTGGACGCCTACAAGCAGCTGCGCGACCGCGTCGGCGACCCCTTCGCGGAGTCGACGCTGGTGGGTCCGCTTGTGGGTGAGCGCGGGTACGCCGCGATGCGCTCGGCGCTGGAGCGCGCCGCGGCCGAGGGCGGCCAGGTGCTGGTCGGCGGAGGCCGCGTCCTGGAGGAGGATGCCGCCGACGCCTACTACGTCGAGCCCGCGGTGGTGCGCATGCCCGGCCAGACCGCCGTCGTGCGCGAGGAGACCTTCGCGCCGATCCTGTACGTGATGCCCTACCGCACGCTGGAGGAGGCGGTGGAGCTGCACAACGGCGTGCCCCAGGGGCTGTCGTCGTCGATCTTCACCCAGGACCAGTCCGAGGCCGAGCGGTTCCTGTCCGCGGCCGGTTCCGACTGCGGCATCGTCAACGTCAACATCGGCACCTCCGGTGCGGAGATCGGCGGCGCCTTCGGCGGGGAGAAGGACACCGGCGGCGGCCGGGAGTCGGGTTCGGACTCCTGGAAGGCCTACATGCGCCGGGCGACCAACACGGTCAACTACGGCGGTGAGCTGCCGCTGGCCCAGGGCGTGAGCTTCCTCTGAGGTCCCCGGTGCCCGCGTCCGGCCGGACGCGGGCACCCGCGACGCACCAAAAAAGTTGCGCGCGATCATGTTGCGCGCAATTGAATTCTGTTACCGTGGTGCCCACCGAACGGTTCCGCACGCGCAGGAGGGAAAACCGTGGCCGACGAGCAAGGGGAGAACCCCCTCGCCCTGGACAACCAGCTGTGCTTCTCCCTCTACGCGGCCTCCCGGGCCATGACCGGTCTCTACCGGGAACTGCTGGGCGACCTGGAACTGACCTATCCCCAGTACCTGGTCATGCTCGTGCTCTGGGAGCGCGGAACGCTCACCGTCAAGGAGCTCAGCCGGGCCCTGCACCTGGACTCGGGCACGCTCTCGCCGCTGCTGCGCCGCCTGGAGTCCGCCGGGCTCCTGAACCGCGAACGCAGTTCCACCGACGAGCGCGTCGTCGAGGTCTCGGCCACCCCGAAGGGCGACGCGCTGCGCGCACGCGCCGAGGAGGTCCCCGAACGGGTCATGTGCTCGGCCGGACTGCCCCGGGAACGGGCACGGGATTTGCAGGAGGCGCTCGGGCTGCTCACGCGTTCGGTGGAGACCGCCTCCCGCAGGCACAGCCCGTGCTGAACGGGGCCGCGGGCCCCATCCGTGCCGCCACACCGATCACCGACCACGAAGGAAAGAGGCAACCATGGCCTACGACGTGATGTACACCGCCAACGCCACCGTCACCGGAGAGGGGCGCAAGGGCAACGGCCGCACCGACGACGGCCGCCTGGAGGTCGACCTGTCCGTGCCCAAGGGCATGGGCGGCGACGACGGCCCCGGCACCAACCCCGAGCAGCTCTTCGCGGTCGGCTACGGCGCCTGCTTCCACGGCGCCCTCAAGGCCGTCGCCCGCAAGGAGAAGGTCGACGTCGACGGCTCCACCGTCGATGCCCAGGTCAGCCTGGGCAAGGCCGACGACGGCATGACCCTGGCCGTGGCGCTCACCGTCACCATCCCGGGCGTGGACCAGGCCAAGGCCGAGGAGCTGGTCGAGGGCGCGCACCAGATGTGCCCCTACTCCCGCGCCACCCGCGGCAACATCGAGGTGACCCTGACGGCCAAGACCGCCTAGCGACACCTGCGCGGAGCCCCCGGGAACCCCCACCCGGGGGCTCCGCCTCGTCCGGGCCCGGAGGCGCCGGAACCGGGGGGAGGGCGCGCACCGCGCCCTCCCCCCTCCGCGCGCCCGCGCGTCCCGGCCTCTGGGAGCCGGCCCCGCACACACGAGGGGCCGGGAGGGGCAGATCCCCTCCCGGCCCCTCCCGGCCTCACGGCCCCGCTCAGGCGGCCGTGTCCAGCAGCAGCAGGCGGTCCAGGATGTCCTGGAGGGTGACCAGGCCGATCACCTCGCCGTCCGACTCCACCAGGGACAGGTGGCTGCGGCTCTCCCGCATGATGCCCATCGCCGCGTACATCGGCGTCTCCGAGGCCAGGGTGAGCACCGGCCGCATCAGGTCGGCCGCGGTGGTCCCTTCCGGACTCGTCAGCGCCTCGCGCACGTGCAGCACGCCCACGGGCTCGGCGCCGTCCATCACCACCAGGCGCAGGTGCGTGGAATCCCGCGACACCTGCTTGATGTCGTCCACCGTCGAGTTCGGGGACACCGACGCGATCTCCTCGCGCGGCGTCACGATCTCGCTCAGCGGGCGGGAGTTGACCTCCAGCGCCGTGGCCAGCTGGGCGCGGCGCTCGGGGTCGAGCGCACCGGCCTTGGCCGAGTGCTCCACCAGCTCGCGCACGTCGTCGGGACCGTGCCCGGCCGACATCTCGTCCACCGCCTCCACACCCAGCCGGTGCAGGCACCAGTTGGCCATGCCGTTGAGCATCAGCAGCAGCGGACGGGTGAACCACATGAACGCCCGCATCGGCACGGCCAGCATGATCGCCGACTTCTCCGGGTGCGAGATCGCCCAGGACTTGGGCGCCATCTCACCCACCACTAGGTGCAGGAAGGTCACGACGACCAGTGACAGCACGAACGAGACCACGTAGCCCACCGCCGTCGGCAGACCGCCGAACAGCGGCTCCAGCATGTGGTGGACGGCGGGCTTGGAGATCGCGCCCAGCGCCAGGGCGCACAGGGTGATCCCCAGCTGCGAACCGGCCAGCAGCAGCGACAGGTCTCGGGCGCTCCTGACCGCGGCCCGTGCCGAGAAACTGGACTCGGCGGCCTCCTCCAGACGGTAGCGGCGCGCCGCCACCAGGGCGAACTCGATCGCCACGAAGAAGGCGCTCAGCGCGATGATCACCGCGGTCAGCGCGAGCGCCACCCACACGTTCATGTCACTCATGCCGACGCCTCCTGCGACTCGTTGCCCTGGACCTCGTGCAGGCGCAGCTCCACGGTGTGCGGAACGTGCCTCTGCACCGCGCTGACGACCATGGTCAGCCCCATGTCGGGGTCCTCGTCGTGCGCGCTGGGCGGCCTGGGCAGGGCGATGGAGACACTGTCACCGGCCTCGGGGAGCCGGTGCAGCTCGTGCACCACCAGACCGCCCAGGGTCTCGTAGTCCCCCTCGGGCAGGTCGTGGCCGAGCAGCCGCTCGACCTCGTCGATGTGCAGCGCGCCCGGGACCAGGTAGGAGCCCTCGCCCTCCAGGTAGGAGGGAGACTCCTCAGCGGGGCTGTGCTCGTCGGCGATCTCGCCGACCAGCTCCTCGGCCAGGTCCTCGGTCGTGATGACCCCGGCCAGGCCGCCGTACTCGTCCACCACGCAGGCGAACTCCTCGCCCGCCTCACGCAGCTGGCCCAGCGCGGAGGGCAGCGGCAGCGACGCGGGAAGCATCACGGTGCGCCGTGCCACCTCGCTGACCTTGGTGTTGGCCAGGTCCCGGTCGCCCAGCGCGAGCACGTCGCGCAGGCAGATGACGCCGACGATGTCGTCCACGCCGTCGCCCAGCACCGGGAAGCGCGAGTGGTCGGAGGCCATCAGCTCCACGACCCGGCTGACCGGGTCGCCCTCCTCCACGGTGGCCACCTCCGGTCGCGGGATCATCGCGTGCCCGGCGGTGCGCTCGTGGAAGTCCAGGGTGCGGTCCAGCAGGGTGGACAGCTCCGGCGGCAGGTCGCCGCTGGCCTTGGACTCGGCGATGATGCTCTCCAGGTCGCGCGCGGTCGCCGCGTGCTGGACGTCCTCGACCGGTTCGATCCGCACCGCCTTGAGCAGCAGGATCGCCGCCTGGTCGAACAGCCAGATGACGGGTCCGAAGATCTTCAGGTAGATCCCCGTGGACAGCGCCAGCCAGCGCGCCACCGGCTCGGGCCGGGCGATGGCCAGGTTCTTGGGGAAGAGCTCTCCGAAGACCATCTGCACGACGGTGGAGAACAGCAGGGCCAGGACGGTGCCGACGGCCACGCCCGTCCCCGTGGGGATTCCGGCGAGGCCGAGAAGCTCACCGACGCCCTCGCCGATCATGGGCTCGGCCACGTAACCCACCAGCAGGGCGGTCACGGTGATGCCCAGCTGGGCACCGGAGAGCATGAAGGACGTCCGGTTGGTGATGCCCAGGGCCCTCTGGGCCCCGGCGTCGCCGGCCGCCGCCTTCGCTCGCAGTCGCGAGCGGTCCACGGCCATGTAACCGAACTCCTGGGCGACGAAGTAACCCGTCGCCACGGTGATCAGGAAGACCACCACGATCCCGAAGGCGATACTGAGGATGGTGCTCATCATCGGGCACGCACCGCCTGGTTCCGCTTCGGGTTCGGACTCCTACGAGGGTGCGCACCCTTCGTAGAAGGGGGCTCGTCGTCTGTGTCGCAGCGTCCACTCAGGACGCTGCCGGTACTTCGGGACGGGTCCACTGTTCCTCTCTCTGCGCCTGTTGCGCTTTGTGGTGATATGTGACTAGCAGGGATAAAGACGATCGGCCTGGGGCGATTGTTCCCCGGCGGTCGGTGTCTCCCGGGCGGTCAGCTCCCGGCGGGGGCGTCGGCCTCCCCGCCCAGCCCGGCCCACTCCCGGCGGCGGGCCTCGGCGAGCGCGATCGCGGTGGCCACGGCCACGTTGAGCGATCCCACCCGTCCGACCTGGGGAACGTAGGTGACGGCGTCCGCGCCCGCCAGCAGGGCGGGGGAGCAGCCGTGGTCCTCGGCCCCCACGGCCAGGCACACGTCCGGCTCCAGGGGAGCCGCGTGCAGCGGCAGCGCGCCGGAGGCCAGCTCGACCGCGACCACCCGGTACCCGTCCGCGCGCGCGGCGGCCAGGGCGTCCGCGGTGGAGGCCATCCGGGTGTGCTCAACCTTGGCGGCGGTGCCCAGGGCGGTCTTGCCGACCTTGGGATCGTCGGGGTCGGCGCTGTTGCCGGTCAACCAGAGCTGGTCGACGCCGAAGGTCGCAGCCGTGCGCAGGATCGAGCCCAGGTTGTAGGGCTGGGTGACCGATTCGACGAGAAGGGCGAGTCGCCCCTCGGTGCGCCTGCGCCACTGGCGGTTCAGGCGTTTGACGTCCGTGGGACGCAACTGCGTGCTCAACTGCGGTGTTTTCCTCGGCGGGTGTTCCCGGGCTGGTCCCGGAGGCCATCTGTTCGCCACAGAGTACAGGTCACCGTGCGTGGGCGCACGCATGACCTGTGACACACCGCGGCAAAAGCCGCGTCAAGCCACGGAACGGCGCACCGCGAGCACCCGGAAACCCGCCCGGGAGGACACCCGTTCGGCGGGCAGGCCCTGCTCGTCCAGCCACTTCTGCAACGAGTCCGAGCCCAAGTGGCGCTGGACCACGAGGTGGGCGACGCCCTCGGGGGTGAGCCGCCCCAGCCACGTGCGCAGCATGGAGTGCAGCACGCCCTTGCCGACCCGGATGGGCGGGTTGGACCACACCGCGTCGAAGGGGCCCAGCAGGTCCCGGGAGGCCGCCTCCTCCCGCGCCGGCGCGTCCTCCCCGGACGCGCCCCGCTCCACCGACAGCCCCCCTTCGGGACCCACCACCGCGAACCGCGCGTTGTCCAGCCCGTGCTCGGCGGCGTTGCGCCGCGCCAGCCCCACCGCACGCGCGTTGACGTCCACGCCCAGCACCCGCGCCCCCGGCGCGCGCGAGGCCATCGTCAGGGCGATGGGCCCGTAGCCGCAGCCCAGGTCGAGCAGGCGCCCGCCCTCGGGCGGCGCCGGGACCGACTCCAGCAGCACGCGCGTGCCGAGGTCGACCTTGTCCGGGGAGAACACGCCACGGTCGGTGCGCAGCCGCAGGTGCAGGTCCGGCAGGACCAGGTCGGCGGTGGAGGGGCGGCTGGCCGCGCCCGGATCGGAGTCGAAGTAGTGCTGAGCCACGCCGTGACGCTACCAGGGGCGGCCCTGACCGCGGCACACGGCAAAAACCTCCCAGCCCCGCGCCAACAAAGGCCCAACCCCGGCGCCGAGCGGCTCCGGGGTGCCGAAGATGGAGGTATCCGACGTTTGCGGGGGAACCCATGCGAGCACACGTAGGAGACCAGCTGGTGGTCGAGAGCCCGCGCGCCGACGCCCACCGCAGGACGGGCGTCGTCACCGGCGTCGGGGGGTCCGACGGGGAGCCCCCCTACCGGGTCCACTGGGCCGGTGCCGAACAGGGCCACGACGACCTGGTCTACCCGGGTCCGGACGCGCACATCGA
Organism: Nocardiopsis akebiae; assembly: GCF_018316795.1. Taxonomy (NCBI): domain Bacteria; kingdom Bacillati; phylum Actinomycetota; class Actinomycetes; order Streptosporangiales; family Nocardiopsidaceae; genus Nocardiopsis; species Nocardiopsis akebiae. The sequence goes on along the minus strand of NZ_CP074132.1, from coordinate 3,657,058 downwards.
ACACCCGCCCGGCTGCACGGGCGCCAACGCAGAGGGGGCCGATGCCATGCAGACGACCAAGCGCTGGAACGTCGACGTCGTCGTCGCCGAGGAGAACGAGGGCGACAGCGCGCGCACCTGGGCCGAGGTCGGCCTGGTCGCCGACGACGGGACGGCGCTGCGGGGACACGGGATGGCCCGCAAGCACCCCACGGACCTGGACGTTCCCGAGATCGGTGAGGAGCTCGCGGTATCGCGCGCCCTGTCCGACCTCTCACGCCAGCTCCGCCAGGTCGCGGCGGAGGACATCACCGACAACACCGGAACGCCCTGGCGCCCCACCTGAACCGGTGGCGGCCCCGCGGCCGAACGCGGGGGACGGGAGCGGGCGCGGGCCCGGACCGGCGAGGGCCGGTCCGGGCCCGCCGCGCTGCGCCGGGGCGGCCCGCGCCACCGCGCGGACACCGTACGGACCGGTACCGGCCACCTCCGGCATGGCGGGACTGCTCCCGGTGGTCACCGGAATCGGGCACACTCGGAAGTCGGACACGACCGCCGCCCCGGCGGCGCGGCCGAGCCCCGGCCCCGAAGCGCCGGAACCTCGCGTCGTGTCCGGTCAGGCCGCGACGGGGGAGGGTGCGCCAGCCGGGCACACGAGGTCCGCCGTCACGTCCCGAGGTACCGCTGTGCTTTACCGGAGGCGTCCGGGGAAGGGAGCGTTGCCGCCCGGCGCGAGCCGGGAGTACTCACGCAAGGGAGACCCCGTTGACCACCTCCTCCTCCGGCCCCCAGGCCAGACCCGCCCGCGTCCTGGGCACGGTCGACGCCGTCGCGATCGGCGCGGGCGCGATGCTCGGCGCCGGGGTGTTCACCGTCTTCGCCCCGGCCGCGCTCGGCGCGGGCGCCTGGCTGCCCGTGGCCATCCTCATCGCGGGGATCGTCGCCTACTGCAACGCCGTCTCCTCGGCCAGGCTCGCCGCCCGCCACCCCGAGTCCGGCGGCGCCTACGTCTACGGCCGCGAGCGCCTGGGCGAGCTGTGGGGCTACCTGGCGGGCTGGTCCTTCGTGGTCGGCAAGACCGCCTCCTGCGCGGCCATGGCGCTGACCTTCGGCGCCTATCTCCTTCCCGGCTGGGAGAAGGCCTTGGCGGCGGCCACCGTGGTAGCGCTCACCGCGCTCAACTACCGCGGCATCCAGCGCTCCACGATGGTGATCAAGATCCTGCTGGCCGCGGTTCTGGCCGTCCTGGCCGCCGTGTGCGCGGCCATGCTCCTCAGCGGGCGCCTGGCCGCCGTCGCCCAGGTGGAGGGACTGGGGCCATGGCCCGGGTCCTTCGGCGTGCTCGGCGCCGCCGGGATGATCTTCTTCGCCTTCGCCGGCTACGCCAGGGTTGCCACCCTGGGCGGCGAGGTGCGCGACCCCCGGACCACGATCCCCCGCGCCGTCAACATCGCCCTGGCCGGCGTACTGGTGCTCTACCTGGTCATCGGCACCGGGCTGCTGATCGTGTTGGGCCGCGAGCGCCTGTCCACCACCGACACCCCGGTGGTCGACGCAGTCCGGGTGGCCGGGTTCGACTGGCTGGCCCCCGTGGTGGTCGCGGGCGCGGCCGTGGCCAGCCTGGGCGCCCTGCTCTCCCTCATCCTCGGGGTCTCGCGCACCACCGCCGCGATGGCCGCCGACGGGCACCTGCCCCGCTCCCTGGCCTCGGTCCACGAGCGCCACGGGGTGCCCCACCGCGCCGAGCTGCTGGTCGGCGCGGTCGTCATCGCCCTGGTCCTGGTCACCGACCTGCGCGGCGCGATCGCCTTCTCCGCCTTCGGCGTGCTGGTGTACTACGCCATCACCAACGCCTCGGCGCTGCGCCTGGGCCCCGACGAGCCCCGCCCGCCGCTGCTGGTGCCGCTGACCGGGCTGGGCGGCTGCGTCGTGCTGGCGTGCAGCCTGCCGCTGCCCACGGTCATCACCGGCATGGCGGTCCTGGCGGCGGGAGCCGGGCTGTGGTGGCTGCGCGAGCGCTTCGGCCTGCGCTTCTAGGGGCGGTAGGGGGCACGCCACCAGGCCGACCAACCCGCGGGCGTGCCGGTGCACGGGGTTCAGGCGCCGTCGCGGCTGGTGCCGCCTTCGCCGACGGCGCCCGCGCACGCGGGACCGTCGGACAGCCCGGGCAGGTGGAGCGCGCGTTCCTCCACGGTGAAGTCGCGGCCGAAGGCACCGCAGATCCGCGCCGCGGCCTCCTCCGCGTCCGGGAGGTCCACGTCCCAGACCCGTACTCCGTCGTCCGTGCCCGTGGAGGTGGCCAGACGGGTTCCGTCGGGACTGAACGCCAGGAGCTCCACGAATCCATCGGAGGAGTCGGGGAAGGTCCGGCGCAGCGCTCCGGTGGCCGTGTCCCACAGGTGTGTGGCGCCCGCGCTGCCGGTGCCGGTGGCGAGGAGCGTGCCGTCGGGGCTGAACTCCATGGACGACACCGAGCCCTCATCGAGGGACAGGGTGTGGAGCCTCTCGCCGGTGGCCGCGTCCCACAGGTACACGAACTCGGAACCGGTTTCGGTGGCGAGGAGGGAGCCGTCGGGGCTGAACTCCAGTACCGACACGTCCTCGTCGTAGCCGGTCAGGGTGTGGAGCCTCTCGCCGGTGGCCGCGTTCCACAGCCGGACCACGCTCTGTCCGTGGTCCCTGCGTTGAACCGTCGCGAGTGTCTCCCCGTCCGCGCTGAGCGCCGTGTGCGCCACCGGCTCCTCGCCGAGGACGAAGGTGTGGATTTGTTCGCCGGTGGCCGTGTCCCACAGCCAGACGGCACCGTACTCGTGGATGAGGGCGAGGGCGGAGCCGTCAGGGCTGAAAGCCTGGTGAAGGACGTCGTCGTCGGAGCTGAAGGCCGGGTCGAACACCTCGTTGCCGCGGGCGGAGAAGGTGTGGCGCCTCTCGCCGGTGGCCGCGTCCCACAGATGGACGGTGAGCTCGCCGACGTTCTCGGTGGTGACGAGGGTCGAGCCGTCGACACCGGTGAAGAAGATCCCGTCGAGTTCGTAGCCCGTGAGGGTGCGGTGCTCCTCGCCGGTCGACGCGTCCCAGAAACGCACGGTGCTCATCCAGCGGGACTCCCGGGTGCCGGTCTCGTCCCAGGTGCCGTCCCAGCTGGCGTCCCGGATCGCGGTCGTGGTGAGGTAGGTGCCGTCTGGACCGAAGGCGACATCGTCCCAACCGGTCTCCCCGGCGTCGAGGACGTGGCGTCGCGCGTCGAAGGCCGCGTCCCACAGGTGGACGGTACCGTCATCGAGACCGCCCGTCGCGAGACTGGTCCCGTCGGGGCTGAAGGCCAGGTCGAACACCGGGTCGCGGCCGTTGACGAGGGTTCGGGGCGACGCGGTGCCGCCGGTGTCCCACAGCCGTACCCTGCCGTCGGTCAGGCCGTAGGCGAGGGTGGCGCCGTCGGGACTGACCGTCACCGTGTCGACCAGGGGGCGGCCGGTGGTGGTCAGGGTCTGGACCTGCGAGCCGTTGCGCGTGTCCCACAACGACACGGCTGTGGTCGTGTTGGTCACCAGGACGTCGCCGTCGGAGCCGAAGAGCACGTCGTACACCGGGAGGTCGCCGCCGGGATCGATGGCGCGCCGCTCCTCGTGGTCGGCGGTGTCCCACAGCCGTGCCGTGCCGTCTTCGCTGCCCGTGGCGAGGGTGGCGCCGTCCGGGCTGAACTCGACGTCGAACACCTCCCCGAGGCCGTCGGAGAGGACCTGGAGCTGTTCGCCGGTGGCGGTGTCCCACAGCCGTGCCGTGCCGTCCGCGCTCCCCGTGGCGAGGGTGGCGCCGTCCGGGCTGAACGCCACGGCGTTCACCCAGCTCCCATGTCCGGTGAGGTCATGGAGCAGGTCGCCGGTGGTGTCCCACAGGTGTACGACGCCTTCCTCGTCGCCCGTCGCGAGCGTGGCGCCGTCAGGGCTGAACGAGGCGTCGATGACCGTGTCGTAGCCGTAGAACGTGTTGATCATTTCGCCGGTGGCCGCGTCCCACAGGTGGACGTCGCCGCTGATGCCGCCGGCGGTACTGGTGGCCAGGGTGGTGCCGTCGGGGCTGAAGGCCACCGAAGCCACTCCGTCGGAGTCGTTGTCGAAGCTGCCTTCGAGGCCTGTGTCCGCGGCGTTGTAGAGGCTGGCGGTGGCCTCCCGGGTGGGGCTGGTGCGGTACGCCTGGACGGCCAGCAGCGAGGCGAGTTCGAGGTCGGAGTCGAACACCGCCCTGGACTGGGCGGCCAGTTGGCGGGACTGCGCGGCCCGCTGGTCTGACCGTGCGGTGAGCACGGACTGGCGCTGCCACACGGCCAGCCCGGTCGCGATGAGGGTGAGGGCGACCAGCCCGGCCAGGACGGCGTTGAAACGCCCGGGGCGGTGCACGGACTGCCGCTCCCGCCTCTTCCCGGCGGCGAGGAACACGGCGGCACCGCCGATCCGCGTGTAGGCGTCCCGGGTGAGACGGCCGTCCACGCGACGTTCCCAAAGCCGGTTCAACACCAGCGCCAACGGCGGCAGAAGAGTCGCGGACACCTGCCCGTCCGCAGCGGAGGCCCGGTGCAGGTCCTCGACGACCTCCTCCGCCAACCCCTCCTCGACCCGGGCGCCCGCGGTCTGCGCGGGCCGGGTGATGACGTCCCTCAGCTCGGTGTCGGTGAGGGTGGCGGGCATGTTGACGAGCCCGGGGATCGCGGCGCCCAACAGCTCCGGGCAGCGGGCCGCCAGGCGCGGATACGCGTCGTCGCGCATGACCAGGAGAAGACGCGTCGCCGGATGAGCGCTCGTCAGCGCCGCCAGTTCGGCGGCGATGCCCTCAGCCGTGGGGTGGGAGGGGAACTCCTCGAACTGGTCGATGACCAGCAGCAGGTGGTCGTGGTCGGGTGCGTCCGCGAGGCGCTGTTCGGCCGCGCGGCCGATGCCCTCGCTCGCGGTTCCGGGAAGGCCGCCCCGTTCCAGCTCCGCCGCCAGGTCCCGGCCCGGCCGGACCAGGACGGGCAGCCAGCGCTCGCCGCCCGGTAGGGAGCCGTCCGCGAGGGCCGGTAGTACCCCGGCCCGGACCAGGGACGACTTGCCGCTGCCCGACGGGCCGAGCAGCAGCACCAGCCGCTGGCCGCGTAACGCCGCCAGCACACAGTCCACCGCGGCTTCCCTGCCGTGGAAACGAGCCGCGTCCTCCTCGGTGAACGGATGCGGCCCCGGGTACGGAGACGATGCCTGGGCGTTCGGCCCCTCTTCGTCGTCTCGGTCCGCCGCCTGGTGTTGCACGTCGTCGCTCATGAGAACCTCTCTCGGTCACACGGGAAACGCCTTCGAGGGCACCGGGAACGCGTCGGACAGGAACCGGCCCACGGGATCGCTCCCGGCCTCGCCAGCGCCCCGCGCCAGAGGTCACCGATCGGGCGACCGCCGCCGGGTCCGGCCCGCCCGTCCGGGCGCACGGTCGTCTCCTCCGTCCCCCGAAAGCCGGAACGAGGAGGCGGGTTCGGGGGTGCGGATCCTTCGACGCGGATTCTCCTTCCGCGGATCCGGTCAGGCCCTGTCCGCTTACGGCCATCTCCTGTAGCGGAGAGCCGCGGCTCACTACTGTCGTTCTCGCACACCTCTCAGGGGAGACCGAGGCGCCGCTATGGCAAGTCGAAGGAAGAAGCGTCCACCGAAGAAGAGGAGCGGGCCCGGCCCCGCGGCCTCCTCCCGTGGCCACGAGGTGGGCCCGAGCGATCGTTCCCGGTCCGGGCACCGCCCGTGGGGGCCGCTCCTGCGCTGGCTGCGCGGCCCCCGACGCGCGACGCGCCCGGACCGGAAGCGGCCGCGGAGCGAGGTTCGACAAGAGGCTGACGAACCGACCACCCTCGATGTCCTGCAGGCGCGGTTCTTCCCCGAGGGCCGAGGGGCGTCGCCCAGGGTCCGAGTCCGGGCCTGGGCGATCTCCGCCGTGATCGCTCTGCTGGTCACCGCGGGAGGCTTCGCGGGCACCTACGCCTACGACCTGTGGTCCGCGGAGGCTCGTCTACGCGGGGAGCGGACCGCCCAGACCACGATCGACCAGGGAAGCCCCCCGTTCACCAACGCGGTCGCCTACGACACCTCGCTCCCGGAAAGCTTCCGGGTGGTCCTGGACCGTCCCTTGACCACGGAGCAGGCCGAGGAGCTGGGAACCCTCGACCGCGTCGAGGCCTGGGACCTCCTGGAGGCGTTGGGAGGACGCCTGATCCCGGGCACCTTCACCACGGTGCACCTCACTCCGCCGGGCGGGTGGTCCTGGGAAGAACCGGGGACGTCCCCCCGGGTCGGCGCGGCCGTGTTCACCATGACCCTCATGTCGGCGCGCAGCTCCCAGGTGAGCATCGTGGACATGGAACCCGCCAACATCTCCTGCGCGGAACCGGCGGCCACGACCGTCGTGGACTTCCCGACGGCCGGTGAGGCCACCTACCCCGGCGTGGTCGTCGACCTCACCCACGACGATCCGCTGCTGTTGATCTCCGACGAAGGACTCGAACAGGGCCAGCCCTACTTCAGCCGCCGACGTATCGACGTCGGAGGAGGGCTCGAACCGGGCGGGCTCCGCGTGGAGGCTCTCACCGCGGGACAGACCTGTGAGTGGGAGATCCGGGCGCACCACGTCGACGCCCGGGAGAACTCCGGCGAGGTCGTCCTGCGCGACGGGGACGAGCCCTTCCGTGTGGAGGCTCCCCCCGAGAACCCCGAACAGTACTGGGCCATGTCGATAGGGCCGCGGCCTGTCAGAGTCGTGGCCTGCCACGAGACACCCGAAGCGGTGGAATGCCCGAACCACGGGTGAGGCGACGACCATGCGGGCGGCCCCCGCGCTCGACGGCGCCGTTGCCCTCCGAGCCCACTCCGACTGGTTGCCGGGGTCTCATCCGCGTTCGCGCAGGTACGCCTCCAGCTCGGCGGCCCCGGCCAGCATCGCCCGCCCGCGCGCGGACAGCCGGGCCCGCCAGTCGCGGAGCGCGCCCTCCAACGGCTCCAGCCCGCCGGCCGAGCGCACCTGGGCGATCAGCGGGCCGATCTGCTCCAGCAGGTAACCGCCCCGCCTGAGCTGGTGGACCAGCAGGGCGTCGCGCACGTCGGCCCCGCCGTAGACGCGGTACCCCGTACGAGGGTCGCGGCGCGGGCGCACCAGCCCGGCGCGCTCCCAGGCGCGCAGCGTCGCGGGCCGCACGCCGAGCCTGTCCGCCAGCGGCCCGATGAACGTGGCGCCCGGCTCCGCCGCCCCGGCCGCCCCGGGCTCCTCGTCCGCTCGTGGGGGCGCCGTCGCCCCGGCCCGCCCGCCGGAGCCGGTCCGTCCACCGGACGCGGCCGGGCCGGCGGACCGTGCCCGCGCGCCGCCCTCCAGACCGCGCAGGGCCTCCTCCACGGCCCGCAGGGTCAGCCGGTCCTCCAGGAGCTGCGCGTGGCCCTCGTCGATCAGGCGCAGCGCCTCCTCGGTCCGGCCCCCGTTCACCGCCCGCATGACCGAGGCCGCCCCCTGGTGGCCGTGGCCGGATACCAGCGCCACGAACGCGCTCAGCGCCCGGGCGTGCAGCGGGGTGTAGGTGCGGTAGCCGTGGCGCGTGCGGTCGGCCTCCGGGAGGATCCCGTCCTCCTCGTAGTTCCTGACCGCCTGCGTGGACAGACCGTGCCCGCGCGCCAGGTCGATCGGCCTGAGCCGATCACCGCTTTGAAGGTTCTTAGCCATATCCCCGCCGCTGTACCGAAAAAGTCTCAACCGTTACTTCAACGATACCGTTGAGGGTATGGACACTGTCACCAGGGACACCGCACACACCTTCGGGGCAGCCGCCGTCATGGGGCTGCTCCCGGCCCGGCCGCGACTGCTCGCCCTGGGCGAGCCCACCCACGGAGAGGACGCTCTGCTGGACCTGCGCAACGAGCTCTTCCGCCATCTCGTCGAACGGGAGGGCTACCGGACGATCGCCGTCGAGAGCGACTGCCTGGCGGGCCTGGCCGTGGACGAGTACGTCACCTCGGGGACGGGCACCCTCGACCAGGCCGTGGAGCACGGGTTCAGCCACGGGTTCGGCGCGTCGGCGGCCAACCGCGAACTCGTGCGCTGGATGCGCGCCCGCAACGACGGCAGGCCCGCCGCGGAACAGGTGCGCTTCGCCGGTTTCGACGGCCCGCTGGAGATGACCGGCGCCCAGAGCCCCCGGCGGGCCCTGACCGCCCTCCACGGCTACCTCGCGCGCTGGGTGGAGGCGGACCAGCTCCCGTGCGACGCGCGGACGCTGGACCGCCTGACGGGCGAGGACGCGCGGTGGACCAACCCCGACGCGATGCTGGACCCGGCCGAGTCCGTGGGGCGCTCGGACGAGGTCCGGGAGCTGCGCATGCTCGCCGACGACCTGGCGGCGCTGCTCGACGCGCACACGCCGCGCCTGGTCTCGGCGACCTCGCGCGAGGAATGGGACCGGGCGCGCCTGTACGCGCGCACCGCCACCGGCCTGCTGCGCTACCACTTCTGGATGGCCGACACCTCCTCGCGGCGCATGACGCGGCTGGAGGACGCGGGGATGACGGTCGACACCTCGCCGAGCCGGATGACGCGGCTGCTGGGCCTGCGCGACCAGATGATGGCCGACAACCTCTTCGCCCTCGCCGAGCGGGGCCCGGTACTGGTCCACGCCCACAACGCCCACCTCCAGCGCGGCGAGAGCACGATGCGGATGGGCGGGCCGCCGCTGCGCTGGTGGGGCGCCGGGGCGATCGTGGGCGCCCGCCTGGGGCCCGAGTACGCCTTCCTGGCCACGGCCCTGGGCACCGTCCGGCACCGGGGCGTGGGCACCCCGCCCCCGGACACCGTCGAGGGCCTCCTGTACGGCCTCGGGGAGGAGCGCTGCGTGGTCGACGCGCCCCGGCTGGCCGCGGACCTGGGCGGCGCGCGTCCCGCGCCCCGCGTGTCCGCCTGGTTCGGCTACGCCCCGCTCGACCCCTCCCGCCTGGCCGACAGCGACGGGATCGTGTTCGTCAGGGACCTGCCGCGGAGCTGACGGCCCGTCCCGGGCGTCACCGGTGTGACGCACCGGAGCCGGTGCCGGGCCGCGGGCTCAGGACGTGCCGGAAAGGCCCAGGTAGGCCAGGCCGCGCCGGGCCGTGGTGGACAGCCGCAGCCCGGCGACCTCACCGGGGGCGAACCAGCGCGCGTCGGCGGTCGAGCCGTTCTCCTCCAGCACCCGGGCGGGGCCCGGGTCGCAGACCAGGACGCGGAAGAACGCCCACACCGCGTAGATGTCGTAGCCGCCCGAGCCCCCACGGCGGTGGCTGGACACGGTGACCAGCTCCCCGACCAGGCCGTCCTGGCCGGTCTCCTCGACCACCTCGCGGCGCAGCGCGGCCCGCACGTCCTCGCCCGCGTCCACGCCGCCGCCCGGCAGGTGCCAGGTCCCGGCGCCGGGGAACCCCTCGGCGATCAGGCTCAGCAGCACGTTCCCGCGGGGGTCGGTGACGATCCCGTAGGAGGCGAACCGGCGCAGCGGCGTCAGCCCGTTGCCGGGCGCGGGCTCCTCCCAGGCCAGTTCAGCGGGGGAGGGCCGCAGACCCGCGTCCGCGGCCGAGGGCCAGGAGACGTCCGACCCGGCCTCGGCGAACACCACCCGGTCGATGTGCAGCGGGGCGCCGCCGGGCGCGGACGCCAGTTCGGTGAGCACGTCCAGCGCGCGCAGGGGAGCGTCCGGGGCCAGGCCGCCCAGGCCGCGGACCACGTCCGCGGGGTCCTGGCCGAACAGAACGCGCGCCCCGAGCACCGCGGGCGCGTCGGCGGCGACCAGGTGCGCGGTGACGCGCCGACCCGGAACGCCCGGGGAGGCGGCGGTCACAGCGAGCCGGCGGCGGGGGTCGCGCTGGGCAGGCCCACCAGACGCAGCAGTTCGTCCAGGTTGGCGATGGTGGTCACCGACTCGAAGCGCTGGTGGCCCCGGCGGTCGATCATGACCGGCCGCATGCTCGCGGCGGCGGCGCCCACGCCGTCGGCCTGGATCTGGTCCCCCACGTGCCAGCACGCGGTGGGGTCCACGCCCAGACGCTGGGCGGCGGTGTGGAAGATGCGCGGGTCCGGCTTGCCCGTTCCGACCGTGTCGGTGCACACCACGGCGTGGAAGTAGGGGGCCAGCTCCATGGACTGGAGCTTGGCGTGCTGGAGGGACTCGATGCCGTTGGTCACCACGGCCAGGCGGTATCCGGCCGAGGCCAGCGCGTTCAGCGACGGGATCGCGTCGGGGAAGACCTGCCACGCCGAGCGGTGGGCCTCCAGGTAGATCCGGTACAGCTCGTCGCAGTGCTGGTCGGCGAGGTCTGCGTGGCCGGCCTGGACGGCCAGGGCCCGGATGCGCTCGCGGCGCTGCTGCTCCAGGCTCAGGCGTCCGCGCAGGTAGGAACCGAAGGAGATCTCGGTCTGCACGTCCCACAGACTGCGGGCTGCCCCGAAGTCCGGGTGGCCGAGCCGATCCATGACCGCGCGGAGCCCCGTGGACGACGCGGCGAGATCGTCGATCAGGGTGTCGTCCAGGTCAAAGCAGATCGCCGTCGGCACTGCGGGTGTGTTCGGCATCGTTCCTCATGTGATGGGCAGGACAAAACATGCCAACGCTAACCCGTGGACATAACAGGAACGGTGTAAACCCCACCTAAAGGGATGTGTCCCACGTCACCCGACGCCTGCGCGGGAGGGGGCCCGCAGGCCCACTCCCGTTCACGGGAGCCGCTGGAACCACAGGAGTGACGTCACCGCGGTGGCCATCGCCAGGAGGATCGCCACCAGCACGAAACGTGTGACGATTTCCTCGTGCACCAGCTCGGTGCCCAGGGACGAACCGATGTCCTCGTAGACCTCGTCCAGCTCCGTCTCGCTCTCCGCCTCGTAGAAGTGCCCCCCGGTGTCCGAGGCCAGACCGCGCAGCGCCTCCTTGTCGATGTCGGCGGGCACCTGGTAGCCGTCGATCTCGATCATCGCCGCGCCCGTGCCGAACGCGATCGTGGAGACCGGCACCTCCTGCTCCGCCGCCATCGCCACGGCCTGCGATATGTCGCGGCCACTGGTGTTCTCCCCGTCCGAGAGCAGCACGATCGCCGACGGCGGCGGGTCCACGTCCGCGTCCTCGTCGAAACTGCTGATCGACTCCAGCGAGGCGAACACCCCCTCGCCGATCGCCGTGCCCGGACCCAGCTGGAGGTTCTCGATCGATCCGATCACCGCCTGGTGGTCATGGGTGGGCGAGGAGACCACCGTCGCCGTAGAGGAGAAGGCCACCAGACCCACGTTGAACCGGTCCGGCAGCGTCTCCACGAACCCCTGGGCCGACTTCTTGGCCGCCTCCAGCCGGTTGGGGTCGATGTCGTTGGCCGCCATCGACAGCGACACGTCCACCGCCACCATGATCGTCGCCCGCTCACGCGGCTGCTGCACCGGCATCGCCGGCAGCGCCATCGAGGCGATCAGCACCCCGATCGTCACCGTGAACAGCACCGCGGGCACGTGCCTGCGCACGTCCGGCCGGTGCGGCGCCACCTGGTCCAGCAGCGCCAGGTTGGTGAAGCGCATCGTGTACTCGCGCCGCCGGGTCTGCGCGAACACGTACGCGGCGACCAGTACGACGACGAGGAGCAGCCACCACAACCTCTGGGGCTCCAGGAAGGTCATGACTCAATCCCCCGTGCCTCGGCTCTGTCCCGCGGGTCCGCGCCCGCGCCCTCGTTCGCTTCCTCGGTGCGGCCCGCCGCGCTCACCGGGGCGTTCCCGGGGTGTGGCGGGCCAGGTGGTGCGCGGTACGCCTCTGGTGGATGACGAAGCGTGCCGTATCCAGTACCCAGTCCCGGTCCGTCCGCAGCGTCAGGTGGTGCACCCCGCACCGGCGCAGCGCATCGCGCACCGCGCGGCGCTGCCCCTCGGCCGCCTGGCGGTAGCGCTCGCGCACCGCCCGCGTCAGCCGCACGTCGCGCACCATGCCCGTACGCGGATCGCGCAGCGTCACGTCGCCCACCTCGGGCACGTCCAGCTCGCGCGGGTCGACCACCTCCACCACCAGCACCTGGTGGCGCGCGGCCATCTGGCGCAGGGGCCGCTCCCAGGTCACCCCGCCGCCGAAGGCGGGGGTGTCCAGGAAATCGGAGACCACCACCCGCAGGCCGCGCCTGCGGCGCACCCGCACCAGGTCGCCGATGGCGTCGGCCAGGGTGGCCCGGTGCGGCGAGGGCTCGCGCTCGTCCCCCTTCGGCGCCGCGGCCACCGTGGCCAGCAGGGCCAGCAGGGCCTCCTTGCCCGAACGCGCGGGCCAGCGCCGGATCGCGCCCCGGTGCAGGAAGTGGGCGCCGAAGCGGTCGCCCACCTTCTGGGTGAGGAGGTTGGCCGCGACCATCGCCCCGACCGCCACCTCGTGCTTGGAGCGCAGGCCCGTGCCGAAGTCCATGCTCGGCGACAGGTCCAGCAGGGTCCAGCTCTCCAGCTCGCGGTCGGCGACCAGGTCGCGCACGTGCGGGGTGTCGGTGCGCGCGGTCACCGACCAGTCCATGAGCCGCACGTCGTCCTCGCCCGGCTGGTACAGGCGCGCCTCGGCCGCCTCCGAGCCCGGCCCCAGGCGCAGGCCGAGGTGTTCACCGTGCAGCAGCCCCTCCAGGCGGTGCACGATGCGCAGGTCCAGACGGCGCAGCGCGGCGCGCAGTCGGGGGTCGGTGCCGATGGCGGGTGCGTTCACCGGCTCACCTCGCGGAGGCGAAGGAGGCGGTCTCCCCGCTGGGCGGCTCGTCCCAGATCACCCGCGGCGCCAGCACGGTCGACAGGATGCGGTCCACCACCTGTTCGGCGGTTATCCCGTCGGCCAGGGCGTCGAAGGTCAGCACCAGGCGGTGGGCGATGACGTCGTGGGCGAGCACCCGCACGTCGTCGGGGAGCACGTAGTCGCGCCCGCGCAGCAGGGCCAGGGCCCGCGCGGCCGAGACCAAGCCCAGGGTGGCGCGGGGGCTGGCCCCCATCTCCAGCACCTGGCGCAGGTCCGGCATCTGGTGGTTCTCCGGCTCGCGCGTGGCCATGACCAGCCGCACCACGTAGTCGGCGATGAGCTGGTGGACGTGGACACGCTGGGCGTCGGACTGCAGCTCGCTCAGGGTGACGGGGTCGAGCACCTGGTGCGCGGTGGGCGGGGTGGTCGACATCCGGCGCAGGATCTCCATCTCCTCGTGCGCGCGCGGATGGCGGACGTTGACCTTCATCAGGAACCGGTCGCGCTGGGCCTCGGGCAGCGGGTACACGCCCTCGGACTCGACCGGGTTCTGTGTGGCGATGACGATGAACGGGGAGGGGAGCGGATGGGTGGTCCCGCCGAGGGACACCTGCCGCTCGGCCATGACCTCCAGCAGGGCCGACTGCACCTTGGCCGGGGCCCGGTTGATCTCGTCGGCGAGCACGAAGTTGGCGAAGACCGGCCCCAGCTCCACGTCGAACTGCTCGGTGGAGGGATGGTAGATGCGCGTGCCGACGATGTCGGAGGGCACCAGGTCCGGTGTGAACTGCACCCGGGCGAACGAACCCCCGGTGACCTTGGCCAGGGTGGACACCGCCAGGGTCTTGGCGATGCCGGGCACGCCCTCGATCAGGCAGTGTCCTCCCGCGACCAGGGCGATGAGGGAGCGCTCCACCATGCGCTCCTGGCCCACGATCACCCTGGACACCTCGTGCAGCGCGGCGCGCAGCAGCCGGGTCGGTTCGCCCGGAGTGCTGTCCGGGCCCGCGGAGGGCGTTGAGCCGTTTCCGCTCTCTGCCATGTGCCGCCTTCCTAGCAGGGAGCCCCGACGCGGGGGCACCGGATAGGTTGTGGATCACTCACCTGTGGTGACACTACCCGTTTCGCGGGCACCAGTCCGGTACACAACGCGGCGAAGCGGACGGCCGGAGTGGAGGGCAAGGGGGATGACATGGCGGTTCCCACTATGGGGCTGAACGAGGGTGATCCACGTCAACTGGGCGGTTACCGCCTGCTGGGGCGGGTGCGCGACTCCTCCCTCGGGGTGGTCTACCTGGGCAGGGACGGGTCCGGGAACCAGGTGAGCGTCGCCGTGCTCGACTCCGGCGCCGCGGGTGACGGCGGCGCGCGCGAGCGGTTCGCCGAGGCGGTGCGCCGCAGCCCCGACGTGGTCGCGGCCCGCACGCACGGGCGCTCGGCGTTGTGGGTGGCCCTGGCCCACGACGGGTCGGGCGCGGCCGCGGAGGACTTCCTGAAGGTGGCGGCGCGCTCGGGACGGGCGGCCGTGCGCGGCCCGGTGGTGATGCCGCACTGGGCGGGCTCGCGCGGTCCCGCCTCGGTGCGGTGGGCGCCCTGGGCCGGGCGCAGGGACAGCGCCGTGGCGGCGGGGGAGAGCAACTGGTGGCTGATCGGCGGGCTGGGCCTGGTGCTGGTGCTCATCCTGCTGCTGGTGTCGCTGCTGTACTGGTGGATGCTCCAGTTCCCGCCGCCGGAGATGCCCAGTCCGGCGCAGCCCCCCGAGGCGCAGGAGAGCCCGGAGAGCCCGCAGGGGCCGGGGACGCTCCCAGGCGAGGAGGAGGGGGAGGGCGGGGGAGCGGAGCCGACTCCGGCCGTGCCCACACCGGGGGAGGGTGACGGCGAGTGGGGCGACAACCCCGAGGACAACCTCTAGCAGGGAGCAGGCGGCTCGGGAAAAGCGCACGAAGGGTCCGGTTCCGGCGCCGGACCCCTTCTTTGCGTCCGATATAAATCTACGTCGTACAGGTGGCGGTTCTTTTTCGTAAAAACGAATGAAAACGAGATCGCGCGGCTACGCCGCACCCTCCTAACGATCTCCCTCCCGGAAGCGGTTCGGCGTGTCGCGGCGGTCCTGGGACGTCGCCTAGAACGTGTTCAGGGTCCTTTAGTGGCGCTGGCGGGAGGCGGTTCCGGCGCGGCGAGGGGGCGGGGGCCGCGGCCCCCTGCGTCCGGCTCAGCGGCGGGTCCGTCGCGGCGTCGGTGCGCGAGCGCTCCGCGGGCTGCCTATGCTGGTCCGCGTGCTGAGAAAGGTGGTCGCGACGCGGTACGTGCTGCCGCTGCGCGAAGGAGGTTCGCTCCCGGGGTTGGTCGAGGCCGACGACCTGGGCATGTACGTGGTCAAGTTCCTCGGGGCGGGGCAGGGGCGCAAGACGCTCGTGGCCGAGGTCGTCGCGGGGGAACTGGGCCGCGCCCTGGGCCTGCCCGTTCCGGAGCTGGTCACGACGGAGTTCGACGCGGTGATCGGCCGCAGCGAGCCCGACCCCGAGGTGCAGGAGCTGCTCAAGGCCAGCGGCGGGCTCAACCTGGGGATGGACTTCCTCCCGGGTTCGCTGGGTTTCGATCCGCTGACCTTCGAGGTGGACCGCGGGTTCGCCGGGCGGGTGCTGTGGTTCGACGCCCTGACCGGCAACGTGGACCGGTCCTGGCGCAACCCGAACATGCTGCTGTGGCACGGGCGCCCCTACCTGATCGACCACGGTGCGACGCTGATCTTCCACCACAACTGGGCCAACGCCGAGCGGTTCGTGCACCGTCCCTACGACGCCTCCGACCACGTGCTGTCGGGTGCGTCGCCGGACCTGGCCGCCGCGGACGCGGACCTGGCGCCCTTGGTGGACGAGGGTCTGCTGCGCCGTGTGGTGGAGCTGGTGCCGGACGAGTGGCTGGTGGACGAGCCCGGGTTCGACGGTCCCGGGGATGTGCGTGAGGCGTATGTGCGGTACCTGCTGGCCCGGGTGGCCGAGCGCTCCTGGCTGCCGGAGGTGACGGTATGAGCGCCCCGAGGCGTTACAGCGACGCGGTGACGACCGGTCGTGTGGGTGAGCGGCGTGAGCGTGCGGTGTTCGAGTACGCGCTGTTGCGGGTGGTGCCGCGGTTGGAGCGCGGTGAGTGCGTGAACGCCGGGGTGATCGTGTACTGCCAGGAGCGGGGGTTCCTGGGGGCTCGTTCGGCGTTGGACGAGCGGCGGTTGCTGGCGGTGGA
Source organism: Nocardiopsis akebiae (assembly GCF_018316795.1). NCBI lineage: Bacteria > Bacillati > Actinomycetota > Actinomycetes > Streptosporangiales > Nocardiopsidaceae > Nocardiopsis > Nocardiopsis akebiae. Next base: position 3,641,091 of record NZ_CP074132.1, on the reverse strand, counting down.
CGCTGAGGCGGACGTGGCGGGTGTGCGGCGTGCGCTGGAGGCGGTGGAGGTGATGTGCCGTGGTGGCGCGGGGGCGGGTGCGGCCGGTCGTGAGCGCCCCGGTCAGCGGTTCCGGTGGTTGACTGCTCCGCGGAGCACGATTGTGCAGCCGGGGCCGATCCACGGTGGTCTGACGGAGGATCCGGAGGGCGAGGTCGTGCGGTTGCTGGACCGGCTCGTAAGGTAACCGTCCGGGTCGTAACGGACATCACAGGCGTTCTGGGGGATAAAGAGGAGGCGATCCGCGGGGTCGGGATGTTGGTATGGGAGTGTCCGTCGTCGGCGGGGCTCCTCCTTCCGGCGCTTTTCCCGTTCCTGAACTGGAGTGCCTGTGCAGTCCCCGAACTCCCCCTCCGCGGTCCCTGACCGGGAGGCGGTCGAGAGGTCCTCTTCCCCTGTCCCGGTTTCTTCCCCCGCCCCCGTGCCGGAGGCGGGTGCGCGCTGGACGCCCTCGCGCAAGTCGGTGGCGCTGCTGGTGCTGGTCCTGGGTGTGCTGACGGCGACCGGGCCGTTGGCCACCGACATGTACCTCCCGGCGTTCCCTCAGATCACGCGGGATCTGGGGACGAGCGAGGCGCAGATCCAGCTGACGCTGACGGCGATGATGCTGGGCCTGGCCGTGGGCCAGCTGGTGATCGGGCCGTTGAGTGACGCGGTGGGCCGTCGTGGTCCGCTGTTGGTGGGCGTGGCCCTGTTCACGGTGACGTCGGTGCTGTGCGTGTTCGTGCCGGACGTGACGTTGTTCATCGCGCTGCGGTTCGTGCAGGGTGTGGCCGGTGCGGCGGGTGCGGTGATCGGTCGTGCGGTGGTGCGTGACCTGTTCGCGGGTGATGACGCGGTGCGGTTCTTCTCGCGTCTGGCGCTGGTGATGATGCTGGCTCCGCTGTTGGCTCCGTTGGCGGGTGCTCAGTTGTTGCTGGTGGGTCCGTGGCAGTTGAGTTTTTGGGTCCTGGCGGTGATGTCGGCGCTGAGCTTTGTGCTGGTGTTGGTGTGGTTGCCGGAGAGCCTGCCTGTTGAGGACCGTCGTCGGCAGGGTCCTCGTCAGTTGGTGACGACGGTGGGTGGTCTGCTGCGTCAGCCGCGTTTCGTGGGTCCCGTGCTGACGATGGGGCTCAGTTTCGGGATGTTGTTCACGTACGTGTCGGCGTTCTCGTTCGTGTCGCAGACGGAGTTCGGTGTCTCGCCGCAGTTGTACGCGGGGCTGTTCGCGGTGAACGCGCTGGGGATGATGGCGGGTACGCAGCTGAACGGTTTCCTGGTGGGTCGTGTGGAGACGCTGCGGCGCCTGGGGATGGGGCTGGTGCTGGCTCTGTCCTCGGTGGGTGTGCTGGCGGTGTTGGCGGTGCTGGGTGTGGCCCAGTTGTGGATGGTCGTGGCGCTGCTCGCGTTGATGATGCTCAGCGTCGGGTTCATCATGCCGAACGCGACGGTGACGGCTCTGGACGGGCAGCCTGCGGCTGTGGCGGGTACTGCTTCGGCGTTGATGGGTGCGTTGCAGTTCGCGCTGGGCGGTGGTGTGGCGTCGTTGGCGGGGTTGACGGAGACGGGTGAGCCGTCGTTGGTGAGTATGGCGGTGGTGATGGTGTCGGTGGCGGTGCTGTCGTTGCTGGCGTATGTGTGGTCGGTGCGTACGAAGGTGCGGTGAGCGTTTTTCGTTGGTGTGGGCCCGGGTGCCGTGGGTGGGGGTGTGTCGGGCCCTGGGGGTGCGGTGCCGGGGCGGGTGGGTTGTGGTCGCGGTGTGGGCTGGGGCGTTGCGGGTCTGCGTTCGGGGTTGCCGTGTGGTGGGGAAATGGGCACAGTAGGTCGCAATCCCCTGATTGAGGTGGGCCTGTCCGGCCTGTCTTCCGATGCGGCAAGAGGATGAGTGGGTATGGGCGGTCCGAGTGTCACTCCCGGTATGTGGGCTCGGGGTCTTTCCGGGTTGAGCGACCTGATGTACGGGGTGGCCACGGAGGAGGCCCATGCGGAGGTGTTCTCCGTGCGCGGTGAGCGCGGCCGGTGGGAGCGGGTGAAGGCCGGCGGGTTCGCCACGGAGGTGACGGCGGTCGCCAAGGGTCTGGTGGCGGCCGGTGTGGGTGAGGGCGACCGGGTCGTGGTGGTGTCGGGGTCGCACCAGGACTGGGTGCGGTTGGCGTTCGCCGTGTGGTCGGTGCGTGCGGTGCTGGTGCCGTTGCCGGAGTCGGTGTCGGCGGAGCGTTTGACGCACGTGGTGCGGCAGACGCGTCCGGCGGCCGCGGTGGTGCAGGGCGAGCGGTCGTTGCGTACGGTGTCGGGCTTGCAGCGTGAGTTGCCGGACCTGGGCAGGGTGTGGCGGATGGACGCTGGTCTGCCGGGTGTGGTGTCGCTGGGTGCGTACATGGACGCGTCGTCGGTGCGGTTTCGTCGGGACGGGGCTGTGGCCGAGGACGTGGCGGTGGTGCTGTATCCGGTGAGTACGGTGTCGCGGTTGACGCGGGGTGTGGTGTTGTCGCACGGGGCGTTGTTGTCGGCGGCGGCGGATGTGGTGGACCGGATGTGGCCGCGGTTGTCGGAGTTGCCTGAGGGTCGGGCGAGCACGTTGTTGGATCTGCCGTTGTCGCAGATCTCGGGGTTGGCCGCGTTGGTGGCGTGCATGGTGGGGCGTGTGCGTGTGGGGTTGGCGGGCCCGACGGGGTTGATGCGGCAGGTGGAGGCGTTCAAGCCGACCGTGCTGGTGTGTTCGGCCCGGGTGTTGGAGGGTGTCTTCGACGTCGAGCGGGGGAGTGCGCGTTCGACGGGGTGGGACTCCTTGGGCACGTTCAACGCGGCGGTGGAGTCGGCGGTGCAGTTCGACCGGTCGCCGCGCAGGAGTGCGTGGCAGCGGTTGTCGCGGTCGATGTATGACTGGCAGTTCTCGCGGGTGCGGGAGTTGTTCGGTGGCCGGGTGCATCTGGCGGTGTGCTGGGGTGGCGGGTTGTCGGACCGGTTGGACTCCTTCTTCGGCGGTGTGGGGATTCCGGTGGTGCAGGCGTTCGGTACGCCCGAGGCGGCGGGTGTGTTCACGGCCGGTGCTGTGGGGGACCGGGTTCCGGGGACGGTGGGGCGTGCCCTGGAGGGTCGTGAGGTGTGGGTGTCGCGTGAGGGCGAGATCCATGTGCGCGGCGGTGCGGTGTTCTCGGGGTACTGGGGTGAGGGCAAGGCCTCGCGGAGTGCGTTCCGTGAGGGGTGGTTGGCGACCGGGTACGCGGGTGAGGTGGACGCGGACGGGGTCGTGAGTGTGGCGGGCCGGTTGCGGGTGCAGGCGGCGACGGAGGAGTTGGCTGGGCGGTTCGTGGCGCGCGGTGTGGATGAGGCGCCCGCGTTGGAGGGCCGTGTGCTGGAGGGGCCTGAGGAGCGTGCGCTGGAGGGGCGGCCGGTGCGGGAGCGGCGTGCCCCTGAGGAGGGTGTGCGTCGGCGGGAGGCGCCCGCGTTGGAGGCCGCGGCGGAGCAGGAGTCCGGTGCGGCCTCGGGTGAGGGTTCGGGGGAGATGTTGGCGGTGACGGCCGCCTTCGCCGCGGTGGATCCGGCCGGGGGCGGTGAGCCCGCGGCGGGGGAGGCGCGGGAGCAGCGTGTGGAGCGGGGGGACGCGGAGCTGGTGGCGGAGTTCGAGGCGCGGTTGCGTGCTCATCCGTTGATCAGTCAGGTGTTGGTGATCGTGGAGGGGCGGCCGTTCGCGAGTGCGTTGGTGACGTTGGTGCGTGACCAGTTGGAGTACTGGCGGTTGGTGAACGGTCGGCCGTTGGCGATGGCGCCGGAGGAGATCGCGGGGGATCGTGATCTGCTGCGTGAGGTGCAGGGGTTGGTGTACGAGGCCAATCGGAGTGTGCCGCGTCATCTGGCGGTGCGGTCGTTTCATGTGTTGGCGGAGGAGTTCACGGTGCAGTCGGGGTTGGTGCACGCGTCGGGGGAGTTGCGGCGTGAGGCGGTGCTGCGGGCGTTCGCGGAGGAGATCGACGGGTTGTACCGGGTGCGTCGTGAGCAGCAGTAGGGGGTAGTGGGCGGCGGTGTCGGGGCCGCGGTTCGGATCGGGTGGTCTGGGCCGCGGCCTTTGGTGTGTATCGCGGTTGGTGCGGTCACGCCGGTGTGTCCGTGGAGTGTCCGGGTTCAGGGGGCGGGCGCGGTGACCGCCGTGCTGTTGGCGCGGTACCTGGTGTTGACGGCGTTGCCGGGGTGGGTGTGCACGCGTGGTCCGGTCGGGCTGGTTCTGGGTGCCGGGGGTGTGATCGGCGGGTGGTTACTGGCCGTTGAGGAAGGCCAGGACGGCTAGGACGCGGCGGCTGTCGTCGGAGGAGGGCGGCAGGTCGAGTTTGGTGAAGATGTTGTTGATGTGCTTGCTGACGGCTTTTTCGGTGATGTAGAGGCGTGCGGCGATGGCGGAGTTGGAGCGTCCTTCGGCCATTTCGGACAGGACTTCGCGTTCGCGGGGGGTGAGTTGGGCCAGGGGGCCGCTCTGGTCCTGGCGGGCGAGGAGTTGAGAGATGACGGCGGGGTCCATGGCGGTGCCGCCGTCGGCGACGCGGCGGACGGCTTCGATGAACTGGCCGATGTCGAAGACGCGGTCCTTGAGGAGGTAGCCGACGCCGCCGGTGTCGTCGGAGAGCAGTTCGCGGGCGTAGAGCTGTTCGACGTGCTGGGAGAGCACGAGGATGGGCAGGCCGGGGATCTGGGTGCGGGCGGCGATGGCGGCTTGGAGGCCTTCGTCGGTGAAGGTGGGGGGTAGGCGTACGTCGACGACGGCGACGTCGGGTTTGTGTTCGGTGAGGGCGGTGTGCAGGTCGGGGCCGTTGTCGACGGCGGCGACGACGGTGAAGTCGTGTGCCTGGAGGAGGCGGATCAGTCCGTCTCTGAGGAGGGCAAGGTCTTCGGCGAGGACAACACGCACGGGATCTCCAGGGTCACGATGGTGGGGCCGCCCGGTGGGCTGGTGATGTTCATCGTGCCATCAAAGGCGTCCAGGCGTCGGCGGATGCCGGCCAGGCCGCTGCCGGGGGCGGGGGTGGCGCCGCCGGTGCCGTTGTCGGTGGTGGTGATGACGAGGCGGTTGCGGCCGTGGTTGATGTGGATCCAGGCGTGGGTGGCGTGGGCGTGTTTGGCGGTGTTGGTGAGGAGTTCGGCGATGGCGAAGTAGGCGGCGGATTCCACGGGGTCGGCGGGGCGGCCGTGGAGGTCGATGGTGACGGTGATGGGCAGGTGGTGGGTGAGGGCGAGGGCGTGGACGGCGCCGTCGAGGCCGCGTTCGACGAGGACGGGTGGGTGGATGCCGCGGACGAGGTCGCGGAGTTCGGTGAGGGCGTGGCGGGTGGTTTCGCGGGCTTCGGTGAGCATGGCGCGGGCGGTTTCGGGGTCTTTTTCGACGATTTGTTCGGCCATGCCGAGGTTCATGCCCAGGGCGACGAGGCGGGCTTGGGCGCCGTCGTGGAGGTCGCGTTCGATGCGGCGGATCTCTGAGGCCTGGGTGTCGATGGTGTGGGCGCGGCTGGTGGCCAGGTGGGCGACGCGGGCGGTGAGTCGGGCTTTTTCGGAGGGGGAGAGCAGGAGGCGGTTGAAGCGCAGGTAGGTGTCGGCGGCTAGGGGGATGAGGATCCAGCCCAGGGTGATGAGGGCTAGGGCGGGGATGAGGATGATGAGTTGGTTGAGGGTGGTGGTGGGGGTGTAGGTGTCGTAGAGGGTGGGGCCGGTGAGGTTGAGGGCGAAGAGGAGTTGTTCGATGCCGTGGGCGATGAGGGTGAGGGGGATGGCGACGAGGAGGAAGCTGGCGGGTGCGGAGATGAGCCAGAGCAGGTCTCTCCAGGTGGCGGGGTCGGTGATGATGGCGGTGCCGCGGCGGGTGATGCCGGTGGGGGGGATGGGGCGGTAGGCGGAGGCGATGGGGCGGTGTAGGGGGCGGCTGGTGGGGGTGGGTAGGCCGGGGGTGGCGGTGCGTTCTCGGGGGGTTTTGCTGTTTTTGATGAGCAGGTGGCTGAGGGTGCGGCGTTGGCTGTCGGCGAGGGTGCGTAGGAGGAGGGCGGTGAGGATGACGAAGGGCAGGCCGATCCAGGTCAGGGTGAGTACGGCCGCGAGGACGACGAGGGGGAGCAGGAGGAGGGCGGCGATGTTCTGGGAGAGCAGGAGGAAGAGGTAGGCCAGGGTGGTGAGGCGGCCTGCGCGGTGGTGGGGTGCGGTGGCCATGGGTGGTTCTTCCGTTCCTGCGCTCGTGGGTGCTGGTGTCTATTGTGTCCTGTTCGCGGGTGTGGGCGCGGTGGTGCGGGCTCCCCTGTCGCGGGGGTTGGGGGCAGCGGTCAGGAGGGCTCCCGGTCGGTGCGGGAGCCCTCCTGGGCGGTGTGTTCGGGGCTTTCAGGGCCAGCGCATGTCGGTGGCGGGGCCCAGGTCGCTGACGCGGGTGCTGCTGTGGGCGTCCAGTGCCTTCTTGAGCTGGTCCCAGGACTGTTGGGGGGTGTTGTCGGTGTTGTTGCAGGTGCGCTGTTGGCAGGCGGTGTGCTGGGACATGGCTCCGGCGAAGCGCAGGGGGTCGTCGGCGTTGGTGTGGCCCCAGCGGCTGATGTTGGCCCACTGGTCGGCCTGGATGCCGTCGGTGCGGTAGATCTGGGGGATGACGTGGACGCGGGGGTTGCCTCCGCCGGCCATGTGGTGGACGTCGGCCAGGCGCCAGCCGTTGGCGCAGCCGCCCGAGCCGGTGGTGGGGCAGGAGTCGGCGGAGTTGGCGGCGTAGAGCGGTGTGGTGGTGGCCTGGGTGTAGGCGGCGAGCCAGTCGCGGGCCCAGGCGGGGGTGGACCAGGAGGGTTCGGCGTCCAGGGCGGCGGTGATGGTGACGGCCTCGGTGGTGGAGGCGTCTTGGGCGGTGGTGACCAGGTCGGCCCAGCGCTGTCCGGCGTGGGCGCCGGTGACGCCGCCGTCGTCCTTGTTGTTGACGCCCAGGGCCAGGTGGGCGGTGGCCTGGCCGGTGCGGCACTCGGTGAAGCCCTGGGCCCAGTGGTGGGTGTAGGCGGCGGCCTTGCTGTAGGCGGAGCGGGGTGTGGTGGAGTTTCCCGAGGTGCCGGGTTCGCGTAGGGTGTCGCCCTTTTCCTGGGTGCCGAAGAAGAGGATGCGCGGGCCGGTGGCGCCGGTGCGTCCTTCGGTGCATCCGGCTTCGTGGGCCTGGGTGGAGGTGGCGTTGGTGAGGGGGACGTAGCGGCTGGTGGTGTGGCCGGGGTAGGCGGTGGTGGTCGTGGCCTGGGCCGGCGTGCCCAGGGCGGTCAGGGCGGCGGCGAGCGCGGTGGTGGCGAGCATGCGTGCGGTGGAAGCCATGGGGTCATTGTGTGTGATAGTGACCGGTTGTGCACGCATCGTGATATGGGTGGCGTGTTCGGGGTTTGGGGTGGTGCGGCGCCCGCGGGTTCGGGTTTTTGGCGCAACTCGCCGCCGACGATTTCCCGTGGGTTGCCACGACCTGTGATGATCAGGAGTGTGTGGCGTGAACTGATCCTGGAGATGTATCCCGAGGCCGATCTGAGCGATCCGGCCGATGAGGTGACCCTGGCCGAGGTGGAGAAGCACCTGATGCTGCCCCTGCCCTTCGAGCTGGCCTCGTTGCTGCGCGAGACCGACGGGGTGACCAACGAGTACGGGGACGCGGTGGTGTGGAGTGCGCGGCGTCTGGTGGAGGACAACCTGGCGATGCGCCGGGAGCCGGACTATCTGGAGCTGTACGCGCCCTTCGACGAGATGATCTTCTTCGGTGACTCCGATATGGGGCCGCAGTTCGCCTACGTGCACACCGACTACGGTCCGGGGATCGTGGTGTGGGACCATGAGAGTGACCGGCGACGCCTGGTGGTGGTGTCGTTGCGCGACTACCTGGCGCGGTGTCTGATCCAGGGCAACTCCTGGTTTCGTTGAAGTGTGGTGAGAGTAGGACCATGTCGGAGCATGGCGGGGTTGGCGTCGTCGTTCAGGGTCGGGAGGTCGCGGATTTTCCCGAGTGGGCTCCGGAGGCGGCGCGCGGCCGGGTGCGGCGGATCACCGTGACGGGTGAGGAGGTGCTGCACCGGCGTGGTGTGGATGTGGCGCCGCAGATGTTGGGCTCGGCGGAGTTGGCCGCGCTCATCGACGACATGTTCGTGACGATGTACGCGGCCGAGGGTGTGGGGTTGGCGGGCAGTCAGGTGGGTGTGGACCTGCGGGTGTTCGTCTATGACTGCCCTGATGATGACGGTGTGCGTCATGTGGGGCACGTGGTCAACCCGGTGTTGGACGAGCGCGATCCCGATGACGCGGTGGTGGTGGAGTCCGAGGGGTGTTTGTCGGTTCCGGGGCCGCACGCGGATCTGGGGCGGGTCGAGCACGCCACGGTGCGGGGGGTGGATCGCGACGGCGAGCCCGTGGTCGTCAGCGGCAGCGGGTACTTCGCCCGGTGTCTGCAGCACGAGACCGATCACACGCTGGGCCGGTTGTACGTGGACCGGTTGAGTGCGCGTGAGCGCAAGCGGGTGCTGAAGAAGATGAACGAGATGGCCAACGACGTGTTCGCGCGTCGTGAGGAGCGGGCCGAGGAGTTGGCGAGGGAGCTGGCCGGCTGATCTGGGCTGTGTGCGGGGGTGTTCCGGGTGCGGAACGCCCCCTTTTTTTTGTGGTGCGGGGTGGTTGGTTGGGGCGGGTGTGGAGGGTCCTTTGGTCGGGTCGGCGGGCCGAAGTGGCGGGTGTGGGGGCTCCATTGGGGGTGATTGGCTCCTTTTGTGGCCCCGACCTTGGTGGTTGTGGCCTTTTCGTGACCGTGGGGGGCGGTAGATTGCCCGGCATGCGTAACGGGGACGAGGTCGGCCAGGAGCCGACGCAGCGGGTGGTCATCTACACCGACGGGGCGTGCAGCGGCAACCCCGGTCCGGGCGGGTGGGGGGTGTGGCTGCGCTACGGCGGCCACGAGAAGGAGCTGTACGGGGGTGAGGCGCAGACCACCAACAACCGGATGGAGCTGATGGCGGCGATCCGGGCGCTGGAGAGCCTGCGCCAGCCGCTGCCGGTGCTGGTGCACACCGACTCCTCCTACGTGCGCAACGGGATCACCTCGTGGCTGCACGGGTGGAAGCGGCGGGGCTGGCGCACGGCCGACAAGAAGCCGGTCAAGAACGTGGACCTGTGGCAGCGCCTGGACGAGGTCGCCTCGCGCTATGAGGTGGAGTGGCGCTGGGTGCGCGGGCACAGCGGGGACGAGGGCAACGAGCGCGCCGACGCGTTGGCGCGGCGCGGACGCGACGAGGCCGCCGGGGTGTAGGGGGGCGGTGCGGGCGGGGCGGCGAACGCGGGTGTTCGCCGCCCCGCCCGTGTGTTCAGCCGCTCTCGCGGGCCAGGGCGTTGACCATCAGGCGGCGCGGGCCGGGGCCGGCGGAGGCCAGGGCGTCGTCGGGGTTGGACAGGGTGCAGGTGTCCAGGGACAGGCAGCCGCAGCCGATGCAGTTGGTCAGGTCGTCGCGCAGGCGGATGAGTTGGCTTATGCGGGCGTCGAGTTCGGTGCGCCACTGCTGGGACAGGCGGGCCCAGTCGTCACGGGTGGGGGTGCGGTTGTCGGGCAGGGTGTCCAGGGCCTGGCGGATGCGTGCCAGGGGCATGCCCACGCGTTGGGAGATGCGGATGAAGGAGACCCGGCGCAGGGTGTCGCGGCGGTAGCGGCGCTGGTTGCCGGCGGTGCGGCGGCTGTGGATCAGGCCCTGGCGTTCGTAGAAGTGCAGGGCTGAGACGGCGACTCCGGCGCGTTCGGCCACTTGGCCGACGGTGAGTTCCTTGACGATGGGTGCCACGTGTTCATCCTAGGGCGTGGCCGGTGGTGCGGTGGGTGCCGGTGAGGGCGTACAGGCGTGCGTAGGCGCCGCCGCGGACCAGGAGTTGGTGGTGGGTTCCGGTTTCGGTGACGCGTCCCTTGTACAGGAGCAGGATGCGGTCGGCGGTGCGGGCGAGGGCGGGTTGGCGGGTGAGGGTGAGCAGGCCGGTGTCGGGGCTGGTGGGCGGGTGGGCCTGGTCGTGGGCGGGTGGGGCGGTGAGCACGAGCAGGCGGGTGTTGGTGCGTTGGGCGTAGAGGGCGCGGGCCTGGTGGACGCGGGGGAGCAGGGCGGGGGGCAGGGCGTCCAGGGGTGTGGGCAGGCGGTGTGGTTCCAGGCGGGTGCGGGTCAGGGCGTGGGCCAGGTGGGGGTCGTCGGCTTGGGGTGAGTTCTGGCCGGTGATGGTGTGGGCCAGGGTGGGGCGGGGGGTGAGGAGGTGGGGGCGGGTGTGGGCGGCCAGGCGTCCGTGGGTGGGGGTGGTCTGGCCGGTGAGCAGGCGGGTCAGTGCGGTGGTGGCCTCGTCGGTCAGGCCGACCAGGGCCACGTGTTCGCCGGGGTGCAGGGTCAGGTCGAGGTGGTCCAGGTGGGGGGCGAGGGACACGTCGTGGAACTCCACCAGGGGTGGCAGGGGGGTGGTGCTGGGGTGGGTGGTGCCGCGGAGCTTGCCTCGGGTGGAGATCCTCACGGGTGTCCGTTCGTGTGGTGTGGTCGTCACCAGCCTGGGATTGTCCTGCGCGGGTGAGAGTTCTCGTGATCTGTTCGTGTCCTTGGTCTCGCTGGGTGGAACGGCTGGTGGGGCTGGTTGGTTCCCGGTGGCGGCAGGAAGGGTGGGGGTCGGGTGGACACGCGCTGCCGTGTGGGGCGGGCGCGTCTTCGGCGCCGGGGTGAGCGCGCTCACGGGGCGGCGGGTGCGGGGGCGGGGTAGGAACACCGCACCTGTTCCCCCGAGGTGAAGGAGCGTGTGGTCGTGGAGCATGTCGCCGCCGTGGACGCGAGCGTGCGCAGCATCGTGAGGCAGTACCGGGGTTTCGCGGACGGCTACGCCCAGGACGCGGCTCCGGGGTACGCGCGTATCGCCCGGGCCCTGGCCGGGGACGAGCGGGTGCTGGAGTTGGTGGCCTCCCTTCCCGCGGGCAACAAGCGCCAGCCCAACCTGTTGCTGGGCGCGGTGCGGTTCCTGGGCGGGCCGGTGGGTGGGTGGGCGGAGTTTCGCGCCTGGCTCCTGGAGCACTGGGAGGCGGTGCGGGCGGTGGTGCTGGAGCGCTACACCCAGACCAACGAGGTGCGCCGGTGCGCGACCCTGCTGCCCGTCCTGTCCTTGTTGGAGGGGCCGTTGGCGCTGGTGGAGGTGGGGGCGTCGGCGGGGTTGTGCCTGTATCCGGACCGGTACCGCTACTCCTTCGACGGCGGGGCGCCCATCGGTCCGGAGCGCAGCCCGGTGCTGCTTGAGTGTGCGACCTCGGGTGCGGTTCCGGTGCCCGAGCGGGTGCCGCGGGTGGTGTGGCGGGCGGGGATCGATCTGAACCCGTTGGACGTGCGCCGCGAGGAGGACGTGCGGTGGTTGGAGGCGCTGATCTGGCCGGGGCCGTATGAGGCCGAGCGGCGGGAGCGGTTGCGGGCGGCGGCGCGGGTGGCGGCGGCCGAGCCGCCCGCGCTGGTGGCCGGTGACCTGGTGCGGGAGTTGGAGGCGGTGGCGGGGCGGGTGCCGGCGGGGGCGCGGTTGGTGGTGATGCACAGCGCGGTGCTGGCCTACCTGGACGAGGCTTCGCGGGACGCGTTCGTGGAGGCGGTGCGGGGGTTGGACGGGCACTGGGTGTCGAACGAGGGTGCGCGGGTGCTGCCCGCGCTGGAGGGTCCGCGCCCGGGGGTGGGGACCGACTTCGCGTTGGCGTTGGACGGGCGGGTGGTGGCCTTCGCCGGTGAGCACGGGCAGCGGTTGACCTGGGCGGTTTGAGGTGGCCGGTGTGTGGCCCCATCCCCGGGCGCCGGGGGTGGGGCCACGTGCTTACCAGGGGTGGGGGTGGGCGTCGACCTCGGCGATGAGCTGGGCCTTGCGTTCGGGGGGCAGGAAGGAGGCGGTGAAGGAGTTGCGGGCCAGTTGGCGCAGTTGGTCGGCGTTCAGGCCCAGGTGGGTGTGCAGGGCCTGGTAGTTGTCGTGGACGTAGCCGCCGAAGTAGGAGGGGTCGTCGGAGTTGACGGTCACCAGCAGTCCGGCCTCCATCAGGGCGGGCAGCGGGTGCTGGTCCAGGGCGGGTACGGCGCGCAGGCGCACGTTGGACAGCGGGCACACGGTCAGCGGGGTCTGGGTGGCGGCCAGGTGGGAGACCAGGCCGGGGTCCTCCAGGCAGCGGATGCCGTGGTCGATGCGTTCGGCGCCCAGGAGGGTGAGGGCCTGCCAGACGTAGGAGGCGGGGCCCTCCTCCCCGGCGTGGGCGACGCGGCGCAGGCCCAGGTCGCGGGCTGCGGCGAAGACCTCGGTGAACTTCTCGGGCGGGTGGCCGACCTCGGCCGAGTCCAGGCCGACGGCGCTGATGTGTTCCAGGTGGGGTCGGGCCTGGTGGAGGGTGTCCAGGGCTTCGGCGGCGGGGCGGTCGCGAAGGAAGCACAGGATGAGTGTGGTGCTGATGTTGTGGGTGTGTTCGCTGTTCTTGAGGGCGGCCGTGATGCCGTTGACGACCGTGTCCAGGGCGATGCCGCGGCCGGTGTGGGCCTGGGGGTCGAAGAAGATCTCGGCGTGGCGTACGCCCTGGGCGGCGGCGCGGTCGAGGTAGGCGCTGGCCAGGTCGGTGAAGTCGGCTTCGGTGCGCAGGACGTCCATGAGGGCGTAGTACAGGTCCAGGAAGGACTGCAGGTCGGTGAAGGAGTAGGCGCGGCGCAGGGAGTCGACGTCGGGGTGGGGCGGGGTCAGGCCGTTGCGTCGGGCCAGGGCGAAGGCCAGTTCGGGTTCCAGGGTGCCTTCGATGTGGACGTGGAGTTCGGCCTTGGGGATGGGCATGGTGGTGCTCGCGCCTTCGTGGTCGGGTGGTGTGTTGGCCATTGTGGCTGATGGGCGGGGGTGCCCCGGCCGGATGGGTGTGGGGTGTGGAGCACACGTGGGGCCCGGCCGCGCGGGGTGCGCGGTCGGGCCGGGTGGGTGTGCGGGGTTATTTTCGGCCGGGGCGGTCCTCGCGGCCGGGAGTCCAGTTCAGGGCACTGGCGCGTTCCATGAACTCCTCCACGGTCAGGTCGCCGCGGGCGAAGCGGTCGGCGAGGGTGCGGCGGGCCTCCTCCTCGGGTGAGGCGGGGCGCGGCGCCCAGGGCGGGCGGTGGCCGCGTCGGGCCAGGGCGAAGGCCAGGGCGCCGAGCAGGACGAGGGTGAGCAGAAGGAACATCAGGGCTCCGGGAAGGACGAAGGCGGGCGGTCCCTGCCCCCAGTGGGGGTGGGCTGCCAGGGCGGTTGCCGCGGTGAGGGTGTTCATGGGTTCACTGTGTCCGGGGCGGGGGGTCGCGGTCGTCCCCCCGCGGGCGGCACCTGTGCTGCGCCCGGGTGCGTAGGGCGCCTACGCCTGTGGTGCCACGACAGGGCGGGGGCGGGCGGCCTAGGGTCGTGGTGTGAGTGGTGACAGGCGGATGCGCCGGGTGGTCGGGGATCTGGCGCTGAGTGTGGTGCTGGGCGCGGTGGCGGTGGGGTTCGTGCGCGGCCAGGTGGTGTGGCAGCGGCGCGGCGTGGGCGGGCACGGCCCGTGGCGGGGCGGGCCGCCTGCGGGGTGGGACGTGGACTGGGGTGCGGTGGTGGTGCCCTGGTCGGTGTGGGTGGGTGTGGGGGTGTTGGTGTGCGCGGTGGCGGTGCGCCGTGTGTGGCCGGTGGCGGCGTTGGTGGTGGCCGCGGCGGGCGCGGCGGTGTTCGTGGGGGCGGGTCACCCGGTGGGGCCGGTGCTGGTGTTGCCCGCGCTGGTGGTCTTCTCGGCCGCGATCCGGTTGGGCGCGGGGGTGTTCTTGGCGTGGACGGCGCCGTTGGTGGTGGCGGTGGGGTTGCTCTCGCGGGTGGATGAGCCCTGGTGGGGGTTGGTTGACGGGGGCGCGCTGGTGGGGGTGGTGTTCGCGGTGGGGGTGATGGCCTTTCCCGCGGGCGGTGGGGTGTTCGTGCGTGCGCGGCGTGAGGCGCGCCGGCGCCAGCGCCAGGAGGAGGTGGAGCGGCACCGCTACGAGGAGCGGTTGCGTATCGCCCGTGAGGTGCACGATCTGGTGGGGCACAGCCTGTCGGTGATCAGCATGCAGGCGTCGGTGGCCCTGCACGTGGTGGATCGTCGGCCCGAGCAGGCATCGGTGGCGTTGGCCGCGATCCGGGACAGCAGCCGGTCGGCCCTGGAGGAGTTGCGGGGCACCCTGGCGGTGTTTCGGGGCGGGGCGGAGGTGGCGGGTCGGGGTCCGTTGCCGGGGCTGGGGCGTGTGGAGGCGTTGGTGGGGGAGTTGCGTGGGGCGGGACGTCGGGTGGAGGTGGTGTGGGAGGGGGAGGCGGTGCGGGTGCCCGCGGCGGTGGACCACGCGGCGTTTCGGATCGTGCAGGAGGCGTTGACGAACGTGGTGCGCCATGGCGGTGAGGGGGCCTCGGCGCGGGTGCGGGTGGTGTACGGGGCCCAGGAGGTGCGGGTGTGGGTGGTGGATGAGGGAGTGGGTGTGGTGGGGCCGGTGCGTGAGGGGTCGGGGATCGCGGGGATGCGTGAGCGCGCCCGGGCGGTGGGCGGGTCGGTGACGGTGGGGCCTGGTGAGGGCGGCGGTTTCGTGGTGGGGGCGTCGTTGCCGTTGGGTGGTGAGCGGTGAGCGTGCGGGTGGTGGTGGCCGATGACCAGGCGCTGGTGCGGATGGGGTTGCGGGTGCTGCTGGAGGGTGAGGCGGACCTGGAGTTGGTGGGCGAGGCCGGTGATGGCGGGCAGGCGGTGGAGCTGGTGCGTCGGCTGCGTCCGGATGTGGTGTTGATGGACGTGCGGATGCCGGTGGTGGACGGGTTGGAGGCGTTGCGGCGCATCGCGGGGGAGGAGGCGCTGGCGCACACCCGGGTGGTGGTGTTGACGACGTTCGAACTGGACGAGTACGTGTTCGAGGCGTTGCGCGCGGGGGCGTCGGGGTTCTTGATCAAGGACAGCGACCCGCAGGAGATGTTGGCCGCGGTGCGGGCGGCGGCGCGGGGTGAGGCGTTGCTGTCGCCGTCGGTGACGCGGCGGGTGGTGGCGGCGTTCGTCTCGCGTGAGCCGGGCGGGGGTCGGGTGTCGCGGCTGGAGGTGCTGACCGAGCGTGAGCGCGAGGTGGTGGGGCTGGTGGGTGAGGGGTTGAACAACGAGGAGATCGCGGCCCGCTTGGTGGTCTCCCCGGCGACGGCGCGCACGCACGTGAGCCGGGCGATGGTCAAGCTCGGGGCGCGGGACCGGGCGCAGCTGGTGGTGTTCGCCTTCCGGGCCGGGCTGGTGCGCTGAAGGGGAGGCCGGGTAGGTTCGGCGGCGACCGTGTCGGGTGCGTCGAAGGGGTTGGCCGGATGGGCGTGGATGTGGCTGCGGTGCGGGCGGACACCTGTGGGGTTGGGCAGGCGGCGCACCTGGACAACGCGGGGTCGTCGCTGCCGCCGGACGTGGTGGTGGAGGCGGTGGTGGATCACCTGCGTCTGGAGGCGCGGGTGGGGGGTTACGCGGCGGCCGAGCGGGCGCAGGCGGGGGTGGAGGGGTTCTACACCGCCGTGGCGCGGTTGGTGGGTGCGCGCCCCGAGGAGATCGCGTTCGCCGAGAGTGCGACGCGGGCGTGGGAGTTGGCGTTCGGGTCGGTGGTCTTCGCCGAGGGGGAGCGGGTGCTGACCACGGCCAGTGAGTACCCCAGTAACGCGCTCGGGATGGTCAAGGCGGCCCGTGAGCGGGGTGTGCGGGTGCAGGTGGTGCCCGATGACGCCGACGGGGTGATGGACGTGGGGGCGCTGGAGCGGGAGTTGGCGCGGGGCGGGGTGCGGGTGGTGGCGCTCAACCACATGCCCACGCACAACGGGCTGGTCAACCCGGCTGAGCGCATCGGGGCGCTGTGCCGCAGGTTCGGGGTGTTGTTCGTGTTGGACGCGTGCCAGTCGGCGGGCCAGTGGGATCTGGACGTGGAGCGGCTGGGGTGTGACGTGTTGGCGGTGACGGGGCGCAAGTTCCTGCGCGGGCCGCGGGGGACGGGGTTCGTGTACGCGCGGTCGGGGGCGGACCTGGGGGAGCCGCCGGTGGTGGACGTGACGTCGGCGCACTGGGAGGGGCGCGGGTACCGGGTGCGTGAGGACGCGCGTCGTTTTGAGAGTTTTGAGCGCAACGTGGCCGGTCAGATCGGGTTGGGTGTGGCCGTGGACTACGCGTTGGCGGTGGGGATGGAGCCCATCCGGGAGCGGGTGGGCGCGTTGGCCGAGCAGGCCCGGGACCGGTTGGGGCGTCTGGCGGGGGTGCGGGTGCTGGACCGGGGGAGGGTGCGGTCGGGGATCGTGACGTTCGCGGTGGAGGGTGTGGCGGCCGAGGGGGTGCGTGCGGCGCTGGGGGAGGCCGGGGTGCGGGTGAGCGTGTCGCGGTTGTGGAACCAGGTGTGGGAGCCCGGTGTGGGGGTGGACGAGGCGGTGCGTGCCTCGGTGCACTACTTCAACACCGAGGCCGAGGTGGAGGCGTTGGCGGACGCGGTCAAGGGGTTGTAGGCGCGCCGGGGCCGCGGTCTTCGCCGCGCGCGGGTCGGTGTGGCGGGCCGGGTGGCGGGTGGTCCGGTCGTGGGCGCCGGGCGTTCGGGACGCGAGCGGGTGTTGACGGCGCCCTTGGGGCAGGGGCCACACTCGCATCCATGAGTACCCCACCGCCCCGCGAGGCGCTTTCCCGGGGGAGTTCGCCCGTGCGAGCGGGCTCTACCCCAAGGCGTTGCGGTTGTATGAGCGCTCGCGTCTGCTGGTGCCCCACCTGGTGGGGGCGGCGGGCACCGCGTCTACCTCGTCGCCCAGGTGGAGCGGGCCCGGAGCATCCGCCTGCTGCGTCAGATGGGCATGCCCCTGGCGGTGGTGGCCGGGAGGTGATGGCCCAGGAGGGCGGGCAGGCCCTGGAGCGGGCCGAGGCGTGCTGGCGGGGCTGGGTCGGGTGCTGCGCGGGGTGGTGACCCACTACCGGGGCGGCGGGCAGGTGTTCACCGGGGCGCGGTTGGCCGAGGTCGACCACCGGTGGGTGGAGGCGATGCTGGCCGCCGACCAGGCCCGCTGCCCGGGGCCGTGGCCGCGGCCCCGGGCAGCGGCCTCTGGTGGGGTGCTGTCGTGACTTCGCGCTGGTGACGGTGGCGGCGCGTACCCGGGTGGGGTTCGCCTCCTACCTGCACGAGGGGTTTGGGACCGACCACGTGGTGAGCGAGTACTGGGACGGCGGTCGGTGGGTGTGGGCGGACACCCAGCTGGACCCGGCGGGTTCGTGGCCGGTGGATGTCCTGGACCTTTCGCGTGCGCCCGCCGCGCGGGGCGCGGTCTTCGCCAGCGCGGCGCAGGTGTGGCTGGCCCACCGGGCGGGGGAGGTGAACACCGACCGCTACGGGGTGCACCCGGACCTGCCGTGGCGGGGTGCGGGGTTCGTGCGCGCCTACGTGTTGTTGGAGTTGGCGCACCGTCAGGGCGAGGAGGTGTTGTTGTGGGACACCTGGGAGGCCATGCAGGCTGAGGACGACGGGGTGTTCGACGAGGTGGCGCGCTTGCTGGTGGCCGCGGACGGCGGGGACGGGGCCGCCGAGCGGGAGTTGGCGTGCCGGTACGCCCGTGGGGGCGGTTGGACCCGGGAGGGCGGGTGCTGTGCGCGTCGCCGTCGGGGTTCGTGGGGTGGGTGGACCTGGAGCGGCGGGTGGTCGAGCCCGGGTGAGCGGGTGCGGGCCGCCGGGGCGGGGGCGGCGCGGTTCACACCGGCAGGAGGATCAGCAGGGTCGGCAGTGCCAGGAGGAGCATGAGGCATCCTCCGGCGGCGGGGGTGGTGGCTCGGGGTGCGGTGGCCTCCATGTCCGCGATCATGTGCTGTTGGGCCGGGCAGCCCGGGGTCACGACGTCCTCACGGCTGAACACGCGGCAGGGTAGCCCCGTCATGAACTCGGCGTCGTACTGGCGCCCGCACAGGGAGCAGCGGGGGTCGTTCGGCTTCACGGTCGTGGTCCCTCTCGTCGGAGTCCGGTCCGTGCCGGGCGTCCCTGGCGTCGGCCCCCGGGCCTGGTGGTGGGGGCGTGGCCGACCGGTGCGGGCGCACGGCGCGGCTTCACGTTCCTCTCGGACAGGAGGGTGCCGGGGCGGCCCCGGCGGTTCGTGTGAGCGCGGCCCCCGTCGTCGGTGCGGCGGGTTCTGCCGGTCGCTCCGGGCAGGCCGCGGTTCTCCCCGGCCGGGGGTGGGCCCGTCGCCGCGTCAGGGGCCGCGGTGGACACGGTCGAACGCGTGCCACGGGGGGTCAGTCGCGGACGGTCAAGGGGGTGTGTTCGCGTACGGCGGGGGTGGGCTTGCCGGTGAGCGCCCCCGCCAGCAGGCGGCTCGCCCCGGGCAGGCCGGTCAGGCGCAGGGCCAGGCGGCGCAGGAGCAGTTGGGCGCGGGTGGGGGGCAGGAACCAGCGGGCGGTGCGGCGGGCGGCGCGCTGGCGCTGTTCGACCTCGGGGCGCCACTGGTGCTCGTAGCGGCTCAGTCCCTCCTCGAGGGTGGGGGCCGAGGCCAGGTGTTCGGCCAGGACGAACGCGCCGCCCACCGCCAGGGAGGCGCCCTGGCCCGCGAGCAGGGAGACCGCGCCGCAGGCGTCGCCGAGCAGGACGGTGCGTCCCCGGCTCCAGCGGGGCACCACGCTCTGGGAGACCTGGTCGTAGTAGACGTGTTCGGGGTCGGGGCAGTGCTGGAGGGCGCGGGGCACCAGCCAGCCCAGGTCGGCGTGGGTGCGGCGCAGTTCGGCGCGCGGGTCGGCGGGCCGGTCGGGGGTGGGGCTGCGGTGCACGGTGAAGGCGGCCACGCGGCCGTCGCGCAGCCCGTACAGGCCCATCTGGGCGCCGGTGGTGTCGGTGAGGTGGAAACCGCCGTCGACGCGGGCGTGGATGTCGGGGTCGGCGAAGACGAAGGCGGCGGTGTGGAAGCCCAGGTAGCGCAGGTGGTCGGTTTCGGAGCCGAAGACCTGGGCGCGCACGGTGGAGTGGATGCCGTCGGCGCCCACGAGCAGGTCGCCGGTCAGGGTGCGGCCTCCCGTGAGGGTGACCTGGACGGTGTCGCCGTGGTCCTGGACGCGCTCCAGGGCCGCTTCGTAGCGCACCGGCACGTCGGGGGGCAGGGTTTCGCGCAGGGCGCGTTCGAGGTCGGGGCGCATGAGGGAGACCACGCCCAGGTGGGAGAACTGTTGGATGCCCAGCCTGGCGCGGGGGGCGCCGTCGCGGTCGACGAAGGTGGCGTGGTCGATGCCGTAGCCGAGTTCGCGCAGGCGGGGCAGGAGGCCCATGAGTTCGGCGGCCCGGTAGCCGGGGCCGAAGAAGTCGATCATGTAGCCCTGGGTGCGTGGGTGGGGGGCCTGTTCGAGGACGGTGACCTGCCAGCCGTGGGTGTGCAGGCGGTGGGCCGCGGCCAGTCCGGCGATTCCGGCTCCGCAGACGATCGCTCTCATGGGTGTGCTCCTGGGGTGTGGTGGGTGAGCAGGCGGCGCAGGACGGGTTCGATCTCGGTGGAGGTCAGGTCCGGGGTCAGGGCGCGGTGCAGCAGGACGCCGTCCAGGGTCGCGGCCAGGACGGTGGCGGTCTGTCGGGGTTGGGGGACGCCGGCGTGGGCGAGCCAGTCGGTGAGGTGGCGGCGCATCAGGTCCAGGACGCCGGTGACGGCCTGGCGCAGGCGGGGGTCGCGGGTGGCGGCCAGGTAGGTCTCGGTGACCAGGTGGGAGGCGGGGTCGTCGCCGGGGTAGCGGTCCAGCTCGCGCAGGATCAGCGCGAGTCCCTGGTGGGGTGTGGTGGTGGGGCCCAGCAGGTGGACGGCCTCCTCGACGATGGCGGTGATGGCCTGGGTGGCGGCCTGGGTGAGCAGGGCCTGGAGGGAGGGGAAGTGGTAGTGGACCAGGCCGGGGCCCACCCCCGCGCGGTCGGCGAGCGTGCGGGTGCTGACCGCTGACCAGCCGCGTTCGCTGATGAGTTCGGCCGCTGCCCGGAGCAGGCGGCCTTTGACGTCCTCGCCGCGTGGTGCCATGTGCGTCCCGCTTCTTGGTCGATCGCCTTGGGCGAACGTATTGGTCAATCGCCCAATTCCGAGGATGGCACAGCGCCCGCCCCGGGGCAAGGCCCGGGTCGGGCGCACGAAGAAGGGGGTGTGAGGTCCCCCGTGGTCCTCACACCCCCTGTTGGTTCTGCCGGGTCAGGCGGTGGCGCCGCCCTGGCCCAGGAGGATCTTGCGCGGCTGGGCCTTGGCGGCGACCGGGACGCGCAGGGTCAGGACGCCGTCGGTGTGGTCGGCCTCGATGTGCTCGGTGTCCAGGTCCTGGCCCAGGCGCAGGCGGCGGGTGACGGCGCCGGTGGGCCGCTCGCCGACCAGGACGCGGCCCTCCTCGGTCCGCTCGGGACGCTGGGCGCGGACGGTGAGCACCGAGCCCTCCACCTCCAGGTCGATGCCGTCGGCGGGCACGCCGGGCAGGTCGATCCGGACCACGAGGGCGTCCTGGGTGCGCACCGCGTCCATGGCGGCGTTGCGCGCGGCGGGAGCGGTGGAGGCGGTGACGTCGAAGGGGATGGTGCGGGTGAGAAGCATGGAAGAACCCCCGAAAAACCTCGGCTTGATGCTGATGGACTCAATTTTATTGACGACTTTGGGCGCGTCAAGGCGGTGTGGGGCACCCCACACGACGACGCCCCAGGCCCCGTGTGCGTCGGGGTCTGGGGCGTGGAACGCGTGGTCAGCGGGTTCGGGCCAGGGTGATGATCTCGGGGCTGGACGCGGTCAGGGGCGAGCGGTCCCAGTCCCCGAACCGCTCGACGGCCCGCAGCCCGGACCGCTCCAGCAGCAGGTCCAGGTGGTCGGCCTCCACGAAGTGCAGGGTGCTCACGGTGCGCAAGGGGAGGGAGGAGTCGGATCGGGTGGTGGTGCTGGTGAAGGTCACCAGTCCTTCGGGCGTAGGCGCGGCGGCGTCGTGGACGTCGCTCACGCGCACTCCGCCGGCGGTGGTGACCTGGTGCGGCTGGGCGGGGGACCACCTCTGCCAGGCGCGCGCGGCCGGGTTGCGGGTTTCGAAGGCCACCAGGCCCCCCGGGGCCAGGGCCCGGCGCATCGCCCGCAGCGCGGCGCCGATCTCCTCGTCGGTGCGCAGTTCCTGGAAGGCGTGGCCGGTCATGGTGACCAGGTCGAACTCCTCGTTCCAGGTGTGGGCGGCCAGGTCATCACGCACCCAGGAGACGGCGTCGGTGCGCCCGCGGGCCACCTCCAGCATGGCCCGCGCCGGGTCCAGACCCACCAGGTGTCCGGTGTGGCCGCGGGTGCGGGCGCGGTGGAGCAGACGGCCGGTGCCGCACCCCGCGTCCAGCACGCGCGGGGCGGCCATGACCAGGCCCAGGTAGAAGTTGTCGCCGGGCCCCATGGGCTGAGGACGTCGTAGAGGGCGGCGACGTCGGGGGAGTCGTACGGGTTGTGGGTCATCGCGTCAGTGTGGCAGCGGTGCCGGGGGGCGACCACCGGGTTTTCAGTCGGCCCGACCGGCGCGGGACGCGGTCCCGGAAGGCCGGGGCGCCCACCGTGGGCACGCGCGTGCACGCACCCGTCCGCGTGTGCGGCGCGCCCTGCCCCGTCGGGGAAAGCGGCGGACCGCGACGGTGGCGGGCCCCCGCGCCGGTGGGGGCGCCGGGGTCCGTACTGGAAGCCGCGCGCTAGGGCTGGAGCAGGGCCTTGGCGGCGCGCTCGGCGTCGTCGAGGGTGTTGTACAGGTGGAAGGACAGGCGGGTGCGGCCCCCGCGTTCGGTGGTCACCACCCCGGCCCGGGCCAGGCGCTCGGAGGCACCGGGCAGGTCGACGCTGGTGATGGCCGAGTGGGCGGGCTCCTGCCCCAGCGCCGCGCGGAAGTGGTCGGTCAGGGCGGTGTTGTGGGCGCGCACCCTCTCCAGGCCCGCCTCCAGCAGGACCCGGCTGGAGGCGGCGGCCGCCACGGCCGCGAACCAGTTGGGCGAGGTGTCGAAGGCGCGCGCGGTCGGCGCCGGGTCCATCCGGGCGGCGTACATGGCCGAGGCGGTGTCGCGTGCGGCGGCCGGACCGGCGTTGTTGGGGCGCAGCCGCGCACGCAGGTCGGGGGACAGGTAGGCCAGGGCCAGACCGCGCGGTGCCATGAGCCACTTGTAGGCCGAGGCGATCAGGGCGTCGAAGACGGTGGCGTCCAGGGGCGTCCACCCGGCGGCCTGGGTGGCGTCGGCCACGACCAGGGCGCCGTGGGCGCGGGCGGCCGCGACGATGTCGCCGGTGGGGGCCAGGCGTCCGTTCGCCGAGTGCACCGTGCTGAAGGCGACCAGGTGCGTGCGCGCGTCCACGGCATGGGCCAGGCGGTCGAGGGGGACGGCCTCCACGGTGACGCCGCGGTCGGCCTGGGCCTGCCAGGGGAAGACGATCGAGGCGAAGTCCCCCTCGGGGACCAGCACGCGGGCGCCGTCGGGCTGGCTGGCGGCGATGGTTCCGGCGATCTGGGCGGTGCTGGCTCCCAGGGTGAGGTTGTCGGCGGGCGCGCCCACCAGGGCGGCCAGGTTGACGCGGGCCTGTTCGAGCTCGCGCCCCCAGGCGCCGGGGTCCCCGGTGGCGGTGTGCCAGGAGCGTACGGCGTCGGCCAGGGCCTGGTGGGCGGGCCGGGGCGGGATGCCGTACTGGGCGGTGTTGAGCCAGACGGTGTCGGTGCTCCACAGACCGGTGATGGTGTCGTCCATGGGCACCGAGTGTGTCAGGCGGTGGTGGCCAGCGCGATGTGGAGGCTGTGCTCGACGATGCCGAGCATGAGGGCGCGGTCGGGGTAGCCGCCGTCGAGCAGGCGCAGGGGACCGGCGACCAGGGACAGGTGCAGGGCCAGGTCGTACAGGGCGGTGCGGGCCGGGTCCAGGGTGCGGGTGGCCAGGCGCGGGTGGTGGGCGCCGAAGCGCAGGCGCAGGAAGGCGTGTTCCCACTCCACGTCGAAGAACATCAGTCCCTCGATGTCGATCAGGACGGGGGCGCCCTGGGAGTCGACCAGGACGTGGTCGGGGCCGAGTTCGCCGTGGATGAGCGCGTGTTCGCGGCGGGGTTCCACGCGCGCGGCCAGGGTGTGCAGGGTGGCGGTGAGGCGTTCGCGGCCCCGGCGCACGCGCGGGTCGCGGTGGGCGGCCTCGTCCAGGTCGGTCAGGGCCCGCTCCAGGACCAGCTGGTGGCAGGAGTGGGTGCCGGCGGCGCTGGCGCCCAGGTGGGCGACCTTGCCGAAGGCGGTGTCGGTGCTCGCGTGCATGGTGCGCAGGTCGCGGCCCAGGCGGTCCAGGACCGGGCGTGCGGCGCGGGGGTCGCGGTGCAGGAGTTCTTCGAGGGTGGGGCCGGGGACGTCCTCGAGCACGGCCAGGCAGCCGGGGTGGTGGGCGCCGCTGGTGTCCAGGGCGTACAGGCGGGGGACGCGCACGCCCAGGTCGGTCAGGGCGCGGTGGGCGGCGGTGAACAGGTCTGCGCCCGAGGCGTGGGAGAAGGGGTCGGCCGGGTCGGCGCCGTGCGCGGTGGCGGGCCAGTAGTCCTCGCTGTCGTGCCACAGGTAGGCGATGACGGTGGTCTGGTCCAGGGCCAGGCGGTAGACGCCCTTCTTGGAACCGCCGCGCAGGCGTTGGACGGCGCGGGCGGGGCCGGGGCGTTCGAGCAGTTCGGGGACGGCGCGGGCGAGGTGGGCGGCGGGCCCGCTCATGGCACTCCTGAGGGGTGTGGTGGGGTGGGCGGCCATCCTCGCACGGCACCGGCGGGGTGCGCCCGTGGTTTTGGCGCCGACCGGTCGCGGCGGGTCGGCGCTGCGAGCCCGGCTCAGTCGACGCGGCCGTCTCGGCCAGCGGCGGGTGGGACCGCGCGCCGCTGGCGCTCGTCGGCGCGGGGCTCAGGCGCGGTCGATGGGGGCCAGGACGCGGGAGAGCAGGTCGGCCAGCTGGGCGCGTTCGTCACCGGTCAGGGGGCGCAGGAGGTCGGCCTCGCGGTCGAGCTGCGCGGCGAAGAGGGTGTCGGCCAGGGCCTGTCCGCGTTCGGTCAGGCGGACCTGGACCTCGCGGCGGTCGCGTTCGAGGGGGGTGCGGGTGATGAGCCCGGCGGCCTCCAGGCGGGTGAGGCGTTTGGTGGTGGCGGCGCCCGAGGAGATGGTCTCGCGGGTGAGCTGGCGGGGGCGCAGTCCGTGGGGGGAGCGGCGCAGGGCGGCCAGGACCTCGAACTCGGGGCGGGTGACCTCGGCGTCGGCGAGTCCGTCCTCGGTGGCGTTGTTCATCAGGGCGGCCAGGCGAAGGACGCGGCCCATGGCGGCCATGCTGGTCAGGTCCAGGTCGGGGCGCAGGCGCGACCAGCTGTCGAGGAAGCGGGAGACGGCGTCGCTCATGGTGTCCTTCGCGTGTGCGGCGGGGCCGGTCGCCGGGTGCGGGCGGGCGTGCCCGTGGGCGGGGCGCCGGGCGGAGTGGGCGGTCTCTCCCCCCGTGGGGGTGCGTACGGCCCACGGAACATCCTAAGATAATTTACTTGTGAATTACTTTTATAGTCTGTGGGGTGCGCTGGGCCGCACCCTCACCATCCGCGGGGCCTTCGCGCCCAGGCCCGTACGCGGCAACGTCGCCGTCACCGCGCTGCGCGCCGGAGCGTGCGTGGCCCTGCCCCTGCTGGCGCTCTACGCCGCGGGGCGCACCGACCTGGCGCCCTACGCCGCCATGGGCTGCTTCACCGCCCTGTACGCGCGCGACGACACCTACGCCCGCCGCGCCCGGCTCCTGGCCGTGGTCGGCGCGGCCCTGACCCTGGCCGTGGGCCTGGGTGCGCTGACCTCGGCCGCGCTCCCCCACCCCCTGGCCGCCATCACGGTCGTGGCCCTGGTCGCCGGCGGGGCCAAGTACCTCTCCGACGCCCTGGAGTTCGGCGCCCCGGCCGGGCTGATGTTCGTCTTCGCCGCCGGGGTGGCCGCCTACAACCCCCAGACCCTGAGCGCGCTGCCGGTGGTCGTGACCACCACCGCGGCCGCGGCCGCCCTGTGCTGGACACTGGCCCTGGTCGGCGCCCTGGCCCACCCCACCGCCCCCGAACGCCTGGCGGTCGCCCGCGCCCTGCACGCGCTCGCCCGCCACCTGCGCCACCCCGCACCCGCCGCCCGCACCGCGGCCGAGACCGCCCTCCACCACGCCTGGCAGGTCCTGCTCTCCCGCCCCGGCCGCACCCCGGCCCGCCAGGGACTGGAGGTCCTCACCGCCCGCGCCGAAACCCTGCTCACCGGAACCGGAGACCGCCTCACCGACGCCCGCGCCGCCGCCGAGATGAGCGAACTGGCACGCCGCCTGCGCACCGAACGCGCCGTCGAACCCCTGGTCGGCGCCGACGAGCACGCCGCCCTGTCCCAAACCGCCGCACACCTGCGCCGCCACCACACACCCGCGCCCGGTCCGGGCCGGCGCCTGCGCGCCGCACTGCTCGCGCCCTCGCCCACCCCGGTGTCGGTGCTGCGCATCGTCCTGGCCTGCCTGCTGGCCGGAGCCCTGGCCTGGGCGCTGGGCATGGGACACGGCTACTGGGCGGCAGTCTCGGCCGGATCGGTCCTGCAGGCCGTCAACGTCACCACCACCTGGCACCGCGCCCTGCAACGCGGTGCGGGCACGGTCGTGGGCGTGGCGCTGGCCGCCGCGCTCTTCAGCCTGGACTACTCCCCGCTGGGCGTGATCGCGCTGGTGGTGGCGTGCCAGATGGCGGCCGAACTGGTGGTGACCACCAACTACTCCTACGCCATCGTGTTCGTCACCCCGCTCACCCTGGCCCTGTCGGGCCTGGCCCACGCCGACCCGGGCGCGGGCGGGCTGGCGGCCGAGCGGCTGTGGGCCACCGCGCTGGGCGCCGCGGTCGGACTCCTGGTGTGCGCGGCGGTCGCCAACCGCCGCGCCGGGGAGCACCTGAGCCGGGCCCTGGCCGCGTGCGAACGCGAACTCGCCCGGGTGCGGGAGTGCGCGGGCACCGACGCGGCCGCGCGCCGACGCCTGGCGCGCAGCCTGGTGGCGCTGCGCGCCTCCCACGCCCTGGCCGCGGGGGAGCCGTGGTCGGCGCGGGCGTGCGCGCAGGAGGTCCGGGACGTGGAACGCCGCGCCCGCGCCCTGCTGGACGGGTCCGCCCTCCCGGGCGGGGCGGTCGGCGCAGCCACGGGCTGAGACGGGGACCGGAACCTTCAGCGGGGTGTCGGGCAGCAACGTGCCCAGCAGACGTCGACCCGGGCAGCCTGGAGGAGTACCGCACCCGGGCCCAGAGCGCCTACGAGCACGTCCGGCAGATCCGCGACCCCTTCGGCTACCGCGAGTCCTCCGCAGGGGAGGAGGACCTGCGCGCCTACCCCGCGGCCCGGTTCTGAGCCGGTGAAGAAGGCCCCCGCGCCCTGTTCGACCGGTCCGTGCTCCACCTGCTCGAACACCAGGTCCTGCTGCCCGTCCCGACCGTGCTCTCCCGCCTGGTGAGCGGGGTGCGCAAGGCGGAGAACGCCCGCCTGCACCAGGTCGTGGCCCAGCGCATCCCGCACCCGGTGCGCGGTCGGAGGTCTACCGCTGAATCCTGTAGCAATCCTCCTCGACACCACTGCCTCGCGTCCTGAACCCCGGACAGCACGAAGCCCCCACCGAGGCGTCGGATTCTCCGCGACAGCTACGAGGCCCCCTGCCGGTCGGCGGCCCGCCCCGGATTCGGGCGCCCCAGGCCGGCGATGAGGAGCCCGACCAGGCGGCGCGCATCGTAGCGCGCGTTGGCGCCTGCCCCGGCGCACAGGCCGCCCACACCGAGCATCAGCTCGTAGGCGTCCAGGTCCGAGCGGATCTCGCCCGCGTCGGCCGCGGCGTCGAGAAGCCGGGTGCACACAGGTACGAGCCGCTCCAGGAAGTAGGAGTGCAGGGGGTCGTAGCAGGGGTCGTCGGATTGCAGGACGGCGGCGAGTCCCTGCTTGGTGACCACGAAGTCGACGAAGTGGTCGATCCAGAGGCCGAGAGCGGTGTAGGGGGTCGCGCTGGACTCCAGCAGGGCCGGACCGGCGTCCGCGAGGAACTCCACTTGGTGCCGGTAGACGACGACGATGAGGTCCGCCCGCGTCGGGAAGTGCCGGTAGATCGTCGCCGTGCCCACGCCCGCCTTCGCCGCGATGTCGCGGATGGGCGCTTCGACCCCCGAGGCGGCGAAGACCGCGGCGGCCGCCTCCAGTAGTGCCTCCTCATTGCGCCGGGCGTCCGCCCGCTTGGGCCGCTGTGCACTCCGCGCCCGCTCGCTGCCGTTCACAACCGCACCACCCCTGTATCGCCGCCGTTGTCAAGCGGGACGTTGTCCCGTATATTCAATCCGGGACAACGTCCCGCTTATCTATCATGCCAGACCGGTGCGACGGCCCCAAGCCGGGTGCCCTTCCCGGTCCTTTCGGGGACCTGCCGCCAACAGTTGCGAGGAAGAACTCTCCATGACCGCATCAACCACTGCCGCGCCGGACGCGGCCCTCAGCACACCCGCCCCGGTCGTCTCGGTGAAGCCGGTGACGCTGAAAGCGCCGGAGCGTGGTGCGGACCTGCGCGTGCGGGTGTCGGCGCCTGCGTCCGGGAGCGCCTTGCCGATCATCGTCTTCTCACACGGCTTCGGGTCGTCGCTGGAGGCCTACGGGCCGCTGACCGACTTCTGGGCCGCGCACGGCTTCGCGGTGATCCAGCCGACCCACCTCGACTCGCGGACGGTCGGCCTGGCCCAGGGCGATCCCCGCTCACCGCGGCTCTGGCGCCTGCGCGTGGACGACATGAAGCGCATCCTCGACCATCTCGACCTGCTGGAAGCCGCCGTTCCCGGCCTGTCCGGGCGCCTCGACCGCGGCCGCATCGCTGCGGTCGGCCACTCCTTCGGCGGCCAGACCGCCGCAATCCTGCTGGGGCTGCGTGTCACCGACCCCGAGACCGGGACCGCCGAAGACCTGTCCGACCCGCGGGTGAGGGCGGGCGTCCTAATGGCGACGGCGGGGGAGGGCGGCGACCACCTCACCCCCTACGCTGCCGAGAACCTCCCCTGGCTGCGGGGGGTGGACTTCTCCCACCTCACCCCGCCAGCCCTGGTGGTCGCCGGTGACGAGGACGAGCTCCCGGTGACCACCAGGGGGCCGGAGTGGATCACCGAGCCTTACACCCTCAGCCCGGGCCGCAAGAGCCTGCTCACCGTGTTCGGCGGGGAGCACTCCCTCGGCGGGATCGCCGGCTACGAGGCCAAGGAGACCACCGACGAGAACCCGGACCGCCTGTCCCTGGTCCGGCGGACCACCTGGGCCTACCTCCGCCACGCGCTCGGCGTCGAGGACGCCTCGTGGGGCTCGGTGCAGCGCTCCCTCGCGCAGGGCACCGACCGGTTGGGCCGGATCGAGTCCAAGTGAGGCCCAGGCGCTGAGCTGTCGACCCCCGTCCTGGATCACGGCGGGCTCAGGAGTGTCCCCGCGCCACGATGCGTCGCGCGGGGACACTCCCGCGCCCGCATCCGTCGAATGGGATTGACGCGCCCCCGATGAGAGCAGTTACCGGAGCCCAGAACCGTGCGATACCGGCACGAACCACGCCGGAGTGCTAGACCACTCGAAAGCTCCGGACCGGTCTACCTCCTGAACTGCGGGAACACTAGGCCATCGCCCCTTTCCGGCGTACCCGGTTCGTCCCCCTGAACCGGTGGACGCGGTGCTGGTGGCCGGGCTGATGGGCCACGCCGACCCCAACACCACCCGCCGCTACACGTTGCCCAGCGAGGCCGATCAGACCCGCGCGTTGGAGGCGCTCACCACCGACCGGTGAGCCTCGGCACGGATTCCTGTTCCGATGTTCCTCAAACCCCGGCTCGCCAACGCCACTGGCCGTTCGGTCGCTGTTCGAGCCCCGCTACTGGACTCGCTGGATCCTCGTGGTGCGGTGAGCATCGGTGGTCACCCGTATGGAGGAGTAGCCGTTGCCCTGCGAGCGGTACCGAAACCCGGTCTTGGAGAGAAGCGCCGCTTCTTGTACCCCAGGACGCGCCGTGCACGGTGCGGCGGCGACCGGATCGTGGCGCGCGGCCGGTCCGGAGGAACCGGTAGGCCGGAAGAGGGGCAGTGCTCCCGCCCGCGGGTAGGTAGGGGGAAGAGGTCACGCCCATGGACACCGGGCCCACAGGAGTGACACATCCAACCCGGCCCCGCGACGAAGCCTCACAAGCAGCCGCGCACCGCCGTACCCGAACGCAGCAACCTCGTCGCCTCCAGGAGGAACCCCGTGAGCACCACCTCGATCACCACCACCGTCAAGCTCTCCATAAGCCAGCCCAACGCCGAGGACGTCAAGGTGTTCTGGCGCCGGGACCACCCCGAACTCCTGGCCCTGGCCCTGGTCGACGTGGCGCCCGGAGTGACCCTGCACCTGCATGACGACAGCGGGGACCGCCCCTACCTGGACAAGCTGATCGAGACCCTGACCCAGGTACGCGACCGGATGTCCGAGAGGTCCGCCGACCAGGACACCTGACAGCCGTGCCCGGGCGGGCCGCGGCGGCGGTCCACCCGGGAGGGCGAACAACGTCGCCCTGGACCGTTTGGTGGAGGCCTCCCCCGAACTACCGGGGTTCTCCACCCTGGACGGGGTGGCCACCCGCATCCGCGCCGAGGTCGACACCGCGGTCTTCACCCGCATCGCCGAGCGGATGGGCGAGCAGGGCCGGGCCCGTCTCCAGGCGCTGCTGAGCGTGGCTGAGCTGGACGCGTTCTCGATGTTCCACCGGCTCAAGAAACCGGCGCAGCGGGCATCGTGGTCGCGGTTCAAGGCCCAGGTGGACGAGATCGGCGACACCGACGCCTGGCTGGAGGGTGTGGCGCCGACCAAGGTCGCGAACTCCGCGGGGGCGCTGCTGCGCTTTTTGAACGACCCGGCGCTGCGCTCACGGATCACCGCGACCACCAACAAGGTCGAGTCCTACAACGCCTTCTCGGCGTGGCTGCGGTTCGGCAACGGCGGGGTGCCGGCCTACAACGACCCCGTCGAGCAGGAGAAGCTCATCAAGCTCAACACCCTGCTGGCCGACCCGGCCATCTTCCACAACGCCCTGGACATCGCCGACATCGTCCGCGCCCTGACCGCCGAGGGGCGGACCGTCACCGCCGAGGACCTGGCCGGGCCTTCGCCCTACCTGAGCGCCCGCATCCGCCGGTTCGGCCATCACCACGGCGTCCTGGGAGCGGAAGCCCTCCAACGGTTCGCGCATGAGCGTGGCAGCGATCATGTAGTTCAGGGCGTGCAGGTGGTTGGCGTCGGGGCCGAAGACCAGGCGGCGCACGGTCGAGCGCATCCCGTCCGCGCCCACGACCAGGTCGAAGGCCTCGGTGGTCTCGGTGCCGGAGGCGGTCTCGCGCAGGGTCACGTGCGCGGCCCCGGCGTCCTGGCGGATGTGCGCGGGCACAGTGGCGTAGCGGATCCGCACGTCCTGGGGCAGGGCCCCGAACAGGGCGTTCTCGATGTCGCCGCGCAGCACCAGGCGCGGCTGACCGGGCAGATCGAAGACGGCGTCGCCCTGATGACCGAGCTGGGGCGGTGGCCCGGCGGCCGGTGAGGTGCCCCCCGCCTGCCACGGTCGTGCGGCGAGCTACATGGTGTTGCCCCGAAGAGGTTCGTGGAGGGCATTCAGCGTGATTGCGGCTTGAGCGGGGTCCCGCCGGTCGTCGACGGGGGCGGGGGTTTCGAGGGCGAAGAGGACTGAGCGGCCGGGGCAGCCGGAAGGGTTGATCAGCCGCTGACCGTGCGCAGAAAGTGATCGGCGTCTTCCGGCTCGCCGAGTCGGCCCAACTCCAGCCAGGAACCGTCGGCGAACGCGAGCCGGAAGGTGGCGTACCCGCGCGGCTGGCCCGCCTCACCGTCGATCCGGGCTCGGTCGAGGTTGAACTCCGTGACGGTCCGGAAATCGTCGGCCTTGGTCGGCGACAGCCGACGGCGAGGGGACGCTGCCACGCAGATGCGGTCGCGGGTCAGCATGACCAGGCGCTTAGGGTTGGGCGAGTACCCGTACCAACGCAGCAGCAGCTGGCCCGCGGTCAGGTTCCAGTCCCCGTCGAAGACCCCGCTGGTCGCGTCCTGCCCGCGATCCCCCTCACGAGAGCGGTCACGGCCGGAACGCTGTGTGTCGGGTGGACACGGCTGTCCGGTCTGACCGTCACGGCTCCGTCCCGACAGCCGTTGGTCGAGTCTACGGCCGAGACTGTCCAGCAAGATCATCGGTACGACCACGAAGAAGAACACCACAGCTCCGGCGTACCACAACCAGTGGTGGCGCGATTTCAGGCGTCCTTTGCCTGCAGCACGGTGAACGTCCTTGGGCGGTGCGGGGATGGGCTTGTGGATCTCACACCAGACCAAGGCCACGGGTTTCTCGCCCAGGATCTTCCGAGCCCGCCGCTGCACCTTGCCCTTCGCCATGCCAAGATCCTAGTGCTGGCCTTCTACCAGTGGCCGGTGGGCGGGCAGTTGGTGGCTGAAGCCCCTCTCCCTCAGCGAGACCGGCCGACGCCGCCGTCCGGGTCGTCGTTCGCGTCGAGCCGGTCGAGTGCAGCCGGGATCGCGGCGGTTCCAGCGACCTGCGCTCACGGCGAGGCCGACCAGAGGGTCGAGTGGCTGTCGGCGGCATCCTACCGACGCAGGCGGGACGTCGAGGTCCGCGGATATGACGTCACCGGGTTGCCGAAGCCGCTGGATTTCGCGGAACGCGGCCTACTCCGACTTGATGGTCCGCACCGGCATGCGGATCTTTGAGCAGTCAGCGGTGACTGGCGTGGAGTTGCCAGCGGGGCCAGGGACTGCTGCTGGATTTCCCAGGTTCTGGCTGCCGGAGGCGATTGCGAAGGGCAGGTCGGCCCGCTGGGTCAACGTTCCCGGCTCGGTGGTGAGGGACCTGACCGACCACCGCAACGTCGACCGCGCCGGCGGCAGGGCGGGCGGGCAGTAGGTCGACGTCCGGCACCTGAAGCCCCCAGAACGCTACCGGCTGTTGTGGGAGACGGCCGACGGCCTGGAGCCGGCGATGTCCTGGGTACCGGCGCACAGGGCGCGGTCCACCAGCCCGCCGCCGGTGCCGTCGGCGACGACGACTGAGCGGCTCCCGTCCGCGGAGAGGCCGGTGCGCACCGTGAATCCCTCCAGGCCCCTCCGTGGTAAACCGGCTCCCTGCTGACCGGGCCATCGCCCCTTTCAGGCTTATCTTGTCCGCTCCCCACCCGGGGCCCGACGCACACGGGCCCAGAGGGTCAGCGGGCGCCGGTCACCACGGTGGCCTCCCACTCCGGGCAGGAGACCACCTCACAGGCCAGACCGCCCCGGACGAAGGCCTCGCGCGCCGCCACAACCTGTTCTTGGCCCACCTCCACCAGCACCCGGCCGCCCGGCGCCAGCCACCGGCCGGCGTCGGCCGCCACACGGCGCAGCAGGTCCAGCCCGTCCTGTCCCCCGTCCAGGGCCCGCCGGTCCTCGTGCACGCGCGCCTCCGCGGGCAGCAGCGCGATCCGGTCGGTGGGGACGTAGGGCACGTTGGCGACCAGCACCTGGACGCGGCCGCGCAGGTCCGGGGGCAGGGCGTCGTACAGGTCGCCCTGGTGCACCCGGTGCCCGGGCAGGTTGCGCCGGGCGCAGGCCACGCTGGCGGCGTCGATGTCGGCTGCGTGCAGGGTGATGTCGGCGCGGGCGCGCGCCAGGACCGCGCCCAGGGCCCCCGAACCGCAGCACAGGTCCACGGCCACGGCGCCGGGGGTGAGCAGGGCGCAGGCCCGGCGGGCCAGGAACTCGGTGCGGGGACGGGGCACGAACACGCCCTCGTCCACGCGCACGCGCAGTCCGCAGAACAGGGCCCAGCCCAGGACGTGTTCGAGGGGCAGACCGGCGCAGCGGCGCCGGACCATCAGGTCCCGTTCGCCGGGGGTGCGCGCGGCGGAGGCGATCAGGCTCGCCTCCTGCTCGGCGAAGACGCAGCCCGCTTCGCGCAGACGGGCGACGAGGGCAGGGGAGACCGGGGAAGGTGGGGATGCCACGAGAGCCTTTCGACGAACTGTCGGGCGCTCCGGCTACGACGCGGGTGCGTGACCTCGCGGTGGGAACGCCCCTCCTGCGACAGCGGAGATCGTCCTCACCCCCTCGGTTGTACGGTGCAGTGCCCCGGAACTCTACCCCAACGCGCCCTGCTCAGGAGTCGCGGGGCGGCACCGGCAGGCGTTGCAGGTCCTGGGCCAGCGTGACGGGCCCGTCGAACTCGGCGGCGGCCTCGGCGAGGAAGCGGGCGTCGTCGCGGTCCTCGTAGCGTT
Source organism: Nocardiopsis akebiae (assembly GCF_018316795.1). Taxonomy (NCBI): domain Bacteria; kingdom Bacillati; phylum Actinomycetota; class Actinomycetes; order Streptosporangiales; family Nocardiopsidaceae; genus Nocardiopsis; species Nocardiopsis akebiae. Next base: position 3,607,781 of record NZ_CP074132.1, on the reverse strand, counting down.
CGGAGATGTGGGTGAGCACCAGGGTGCGCGCCCCGGCGCGCGCGGCCACGCGCCCGGCCTGGCGGGCGGTCAGGTGGCCGTAGGAGCGGGCCAGGTGCTCCTCGGTGTCCAGGTAGGTCGACTCGATCACCAGCATGTCGGCTCCGCGTGCGAGTTCGACCGCCTCCTCGCACTCGGCGGTGTCCATCACGAACGCCATGACCTGGCCCCGGCGCGGCCGCGCGCAGTCGGCCAGCTCCACGCGGCGCCCCCCGGCGGTGGTGACCGAGCCCCGGCGCTGGAGTTCACCGACCATGGGGCCGCGCACGCCGTGGGCGGCCAGCCGCTCTGGCAGCATCCGCCAGCCGTCCGGTTCGGCCAGCCGGTAGCCGTAGGCGGTGGTCGAGTGGCGCAGCGGCAGCGCGGTGACGCGCAGGTCCCGCTCGCCCAGCGGGCAGGAACCGGTGCCGCCGACCGGTTGGGGGAGTACGACGTCGGTGTCGTGGAAGGCGGTGGCGTGGCGCAGCCGCCGCCAGTAGCGCTCGCCGTCGGCGGGATAGGCCACGCGCACGGTGTGGGGCACCCGGTCACGGGCGATGCGCTGGATGGTGCCGGGCAGGCCCAGGCAGTGGTCGCCGTGGAAGTGGGTGACGCAGACGCGGGTGATGTCGGTGGCGGCCAGGCCCGCCAGGCGCATCTGGCGCTGGGTTCCCTCGCCGGGGTCGAACAGGACGCCGTGGGTGTCCCACCGCAGGAAGTAGCCGTTGTGGTTGCGGCGGCGGGTGGGCACCGCGCTGGAGGTGCCCAGGACCACGAGTTCGCGTACGGACATGGGAGGGATCCTGCCACAGCGCGGGTCGGGGCCCCTGCCAGGAAACGTGCGGGTCCGCGCGTACCCGCGAGCGGGTGCCGATCCTGCTCCCCGTCGCCCGGGAGAGGGGCCAGGACGTCACCCCGGCCCTTCGGCGCCCGACAGGGCCCGCGTGCCGCACGCGCTCACCGCCGACCGGCGGGCCGAGGGAGGGCCCCGCTTACTGGGGGAGGCCTTCGTCGCCGCCGGGTGAGGCGTCGGAGTCGCGCGGCGAGAGTACAGCTCTGGCTGTACCCGACGCGTTTTCGGGCCCCGACCAGCAGACCCTGAGGGCGCCGCCAACGAAACTCCGGACTCCCCCGCCCTCTTTGTAGCAACACATGTAGTAGCACCTTATAAGGTTCACTTATCGGAGGTGAGGAAGTGGGGGTGTTTGAACCCTTGTTACGTATGCAGACTGTATTTACGTTAACAAGTAACGTAACAAACGAAACGTTATTAAGCCGGCTGGGGAGCAGACCTGCCAGGGCTCCGCGGTCAGGTGCACCCGGCGGCCGTCGGCGGCGGCCACGATCCGGGGAACGGCCCTGTTGGGGCTCCGGGACCAGCGCTGTGACGCCGCTGGCGGACCGGGGCGTGAGGAACATCGGAGCAGGATCGACCGCAGATGAACTGCGATCGTCCGCGGTGGTGCCGGTGCCGCCCCAGGCGGGCCGCCCCCGCACACCGGAGGCGGCCCGCCGTGGTCATCCGCGATAGCGCCCGGGGTTGCCGTGGGAACGACCACCGGCCCGACACCAGGGCCGCCGTGCCCGCCCTCGGCGGGGCGGCCCAGACGTTCCTCGCCGGGATCGTCAACGCCGACACCGCGCGCCCACCAGCTGCTCCCTGCGTCGGAACCGCGTCGCCGACCGGCTCGGTGCCGCCTGGGGCACGGCGACGTCGGCCCTGTGGCCGCGACGTTGCGCTGGATCTCGGTCGGCGTCCGAGAGGTCACGTACTGGGGCAGGGCGTTGACGCGCTTGCCGTGGTCCCTCCCGTGCGGCGCCGAGCCCCGCACGGGAGGGAGGTCAGGCGTCTCCGTTGAGCATGGCGGCGGTCAGGACGCCGCCGGCGACGCCCCAGCCGCCGTCGGCGACCTCGTCGACCAGCACGACGGTGGTGGGCCGGGCCCGCTCACCGTAGATCTCCACGTACAGCTCGGTGGTGCGCTCGACGAGCTTCTTCTTGTCAGCGGTGGTGATGGTGCCCGCAGGGACCTTGAAGTTGGCGAAAGGCATGGGTGTTCCTCCTTGGACGGGTTCTCCCGTGATGCGGAAGCATGTGTTCGAGAACGTGTGGCCACGGTGCCGTTCTCGGTCGGTGTAGGCGTTGGCAGATGCCGACGCGTGGGTCAGCGGTTCGTAGGTGGCGAGCCGTTGGCGGGACCGCGCCCGGACCCGGGCGCACATGAGCGGCTCCGCCTCGCCGCCGTCGCGGCTGGGGCCGATGCGTGCGTCAACGGTCGCGTCGGCACGGGAGAAGCGGTCGGTGCTGCCCGGCCGGGCGCAGGGGACGACGGGGTGCGGCGTTCGACCATGGCGTCACACCATGCCCCCGTTGGCCCGAAGGACCTGGCCGTTCACCCAGTGCCCTGCCGGGCTGGCGAGGAAGGCGACCACCTGGGCGATGTCCTGCGGGGTGCCCAGCCGCTCCAGGGGCGCCGCCTTGGCGAGCTGGTCGATCTGCTCGGGCGCCTTGCCTTCGAGGAACATGTCCGTGGCCGTGGGGCCAGGCGCGACGGTGTTCACGGTGATGTCCTGCCCGCGCAGCTCGCGGGCCAGGATCAGCGTGATCGACTCGACGGCCGCCTTGCTCGCCGCATACGCACCGTAGGCAGGGAAGCTGGTGCCGACCACGGAGGTCGAGAAGCCCACGAACGCGCCGCCCGCGCGCAGTCGTCGGGCGGCCTGCTGGGCGACGACGAAAGCGCCACGGATGTTGGTGCGGTGTAGGGCGTCGAGCACCGCCAGGTCGAGGTCGGCGATGGGCGACAGAGCGAGTCGGCCGGCGCAGTTCACCACGACGTCCACCCCGCCGAACACCTGCTCAGCCCGGTCGAACAACTCGGCGGCCGCGTGCTCGTCCGCCACGTCCGCCCGCGCCGAGACCGCCCGCCCTCCGGCGGCGGTGATCGCCGCCACCACCTCCTCGGCGGCAGCCGCGTCGCTGGCGTAGTCCACCACGACGGCAAGGCCGTCCTGGGCGAGCCTGAGGGAGACCGCTCGGCCGATGCCGCGTGATCCGCCGGTAACGACGGCGACGCGCATGTCCGGCGAAGGGGTGCTTGTGGTGTGGTCCGTAGTCATGTCCTCCACGGTGCACGCCGCCGACCGGCGTAACCAGGGGATCTCATCCCCTGTGTCGGCGGCCCGGCCGGACGCAGAATGGGTGGCATGGGTTCTGTGAGATACACCGAGCTGGGAGCTTTCCTACGCGCGCGGCGTGAGCGCATCCGTCCAGCCGATGTGGGACTTCCCCACGGGCTCCGCCGCCGGGTGCCCGGGCTGCGCCGCGAGGAGGTCGCCCAGCTCGCAGGCGCATCGGTGGACTACTACAACGAACTCGAACGCGGTGCCGGATCCCAGCCCTCCGAGCAGATGGTCGCCGCGCTGGCGAGGGCCCTGCGCCTGACCGCTGACGAGCGCGACTACCTCTACCACCTGGCCGACCGCCCGGTGCCCGCGCACGGCGGACCGGCCTCGCACGTCCACCCCGGCATGCTCGACCTGCTCATCCGTCTGACGTCGACTCCCGCACAGGTCATCACCGACCTGCACGTCACCCTCGTGCAGAACCCGCTGGCGATAGCGCTGCTCGGGGACCACTCCGGCCTCCGCGGCGCTCGGGCCAGCTTCGTCCACCGGTGGTTCACCGACCCCGGCGCCAGGCGGATGTATCCCGAAGCCGACCACGAGGGCCAGTCCCGGGCCTTCGTCGCCGACCTGCGGGCAGCCGCCGCCAGACGAGACGCCAAGGACACCGAAGCCCGCTCGATGATCAGCTCGCTGACCGACGCCTCCCCCGAATTCGCCGCTTTGTGGGCCGAACACGACGTGGCGTTCCGGCGCGACGACCGCAAACGCCTCAACCACCCCACGCTCGGCCTGATCGAGGTCAACTGCCTCCACCTGTTCAGCGAGGACGGCCGACAGCGGCTGCTCTGGTTCACCCCCGCGGTCGGCACCGACAGCGCCGACCTCCTTGACCTGCTCGCCGTTCTCGGTACCCAGGAAGTCACCGGACCGGCGCGCTGATGCGCGCAGGGCTCCCCTGGCTGCCCGTACTCGCCCCGCGCCTTACCCTGCCGGTTCCGGTCCCGCTGCTGGGCGTGCCCAGCCCCCGGTTCGAACGGCCCTGGACCGTCACCACCTGGTTACCGGGCACACCCGCCGACCCGGCCCCCGCCACGAACGCCGAAGGAGCGGCCGAGGACCTGGCCGCCTTCCTGACCGGGGACGGCGCCGTCAGGCGCTTCTACCGCGCCTACCGGCCGACCCCCGCCCCCCGCGAACCTGCGCCGGGCCCGGCGAAAGCGCACCACCGCGGGGCGCCGCGCGTCATCGCCGCCTGGGCCCAGGCGTGGCGGAGGAGGCGCCGGTCGGCTCCTCGGGCGCCGGGTGGGGGCGCCCTGTCCGGACGGGAACGGCGGGTAGGGGTGTGCGCCGGTCGGGTGCCCGGCCCGGCGCACACCCCCGTTCGGGATCAGCCGTTGTAGGGGGCCGCCACGTCCAGGACCCAGACGACGCCGAAGCGGTCCTTGAGCATCCCGTAGAGCGGCGCCCACTGGGAGGGCTCCAGCGGCTGCACGATGGTCGAGCCGGCGGACAGCTTCTCCCAGAAGGCGGTGATCTCGTCGGCGCTGTCACCGCGCACGGAGACGAAGACGGAGTTCTCGCCCTGGTCCCACGGCATCGCCGGGGGCACGTCGTAGGCCATGACGCGGAACCCGTTGTCCGCGACCACCTGGCCCCAGACCACCCAGTCCGCCTCGTCCGGGTTGGTGACGTTGCCCGCGTCCTTGTAGGTGACGGCGACGACGTCCCCGCCGAAGACGGAGTGGTAGAAGTCGAGCGCCGCGCGGGCGTCGCCGCGCAGGTTCAGGTGGGTCGTGGTCGTGACGGACATGCTGGCTCCCTGGTCGTGTCGGGTGTGGACGGGCGCCGAGCGGGTCCGTGTCACGGGCGGGCCGGTCCCGCGCGGCCACGGCGTCCGCCCGGTCCCGTGGCCGGGCGGACGCCGCCTCTCCTGCGGGCGGCGGACACCAGGTGCCCACCGCCCACGGGGTCGTGACCTGCGATGACCGTGCTGGTGTCGGCCCCCGTCGGCGTCTGCGGTCTCAGATTGGCAGGGGTAGGGGCCAGGGTGTGTCCTCTACTTCCAGCAGGATGGGTTCCATGGTGATGAAGGCTTCCGCTCGTCTGCTGGCGCTGCTCTCCGTGCTCCAGACCCGCCGGGACTGGTCGGGCCGGGACCTGGCCGCCCGGCTGGGCGTCAGCGCGCGCACGGTCCGCCGCGACGTGGACCGTCTGCGCGAACTCGGCTACCCGATCACGACCTTCAAGGGGCCCGACGGCGGGTACCGGCTCGACGCCGGGTCGCGGATGCCACCGCTGCTGTTCGACGACGACCAGGCCGTCGCGCTGGCCGTGGCGCTCCGGGCGTCCACGGCCACCGGCGCCGGTATCGGGGAGGCCGCGGCGCGCGCCCTCGACACCGTTCGCCAGGTCATGCCCGCCCGCCTGCGCCAACGGATCGACGCGGTCCGGGTCGCCGTGGTCGCGCCGCCCGCCGCCCCGCAGGCGCGGGCCGACGGCGGGGTGCTCACGGAGGTCAGCGCCGCCGTGCACGCCCGCGAGGAACTGCGCCTGGACTACGCCCCCGCCTTCCAGTCCGCCTCCTCCCGGGAGGGGGCCGCCGTGGGCCCGCGCCGGGTCCAGCCCCACCACCTGGTCACCTGGGCGGGGCGCTGGTACCTCCTGGGCTGGGACGTGGAGCGCGAGGACTGGAGGACCCTGCGGGTGGACCGCATCGCGCTGCGCAGTCCCAACGGTCCCCGGTTCACCCCGAGGGAGGTGCCCGGGGGTGATGTGGCTTCCTTCCTCATCGGCCGGTTCCGGGGTTCGGACGGCGCGGTCGACTGGCCCTGCCGCGGTGAGGTGGTCCTCGACCTGCCCGCCGCCGCTGTCGCCCCCTTCGCGCGCGACGGGCTGGTCGAGGAGGTGGGCCCCGAGCGCTGCCGACTGGTTCTCGGCTCCTGGTCGTGGGTCGGCCTGGCCTCGGCCGTCGGCCGCTTCGACGCCGACTTCGATGTCGTCGGACCGCCAGAGCTGGAGGACGCCTTCGCGCGGCTGGCCCGCCGTTACGCGGGCGGCGGCCGTCAGGCCCGCGCCCCCGAGCGCTGACCGCCCCGGAGGGCGGATCGCCGTAGCCCCGGGTCCGGGCGGTCCCGGTCGCGGAACGGTGGGCCCGCGGGGTCGCGAAGCCCGGGCCGGGAGGTTGTCCGGCGCGCGGGAAGGTGCGTGCAGAATGGGCGGCCGTCATCGCGGTCCCCACCATGATCGCCGGGTTCTACGGCATGAACTTCGACCACATGCCCGAACTGCACTGGCTGTTCGGATACCCCCTCGTCATGGGCGTGATGGTCGGTGCCTCCGGCCTGGTCCACCACCGGCTGCGCGAGAACCGCCGGCTGTAGGCGCCCCGGACCGGGAGGGCACGGCTTTCTCCCCGGCCCGGGGCACGGTGCACGGGCGCGCCTCCCCTCCCTTCGCCACACGGGCTCATGCCTGATACGCACAACCTCTTGCCTAAAACCCTTAGGGAGAATTACAGTGGTTCCCGGCAGAGGGGAGAGAGGTTATGGCACGCGCGGGACTGACCACCCAACGCCTCACCGAGGCGGGAGCCGAACTCGCCGACGAGGTCGGCTTCGAACGGGTGACCGTCTCCGAACTGGCCCGGCGCTTCGACGTCAAGGTCGCCAGCCTGTACTCACACCTGCGCAACTCCCAGGACCTGAGAACCCAGATCGCCCTGCTCGCCCTGGAGGAGCTCGCCGACCGGGCCTCCGACGCCCTGGCCGGACGGGCGGGCAAGGACGCCCTGGCCGCCCTGGCCAACGTCTACCGCGACTACGCCCGCGAGCATCCGGGCCGCTACGCCGCCGCCCAGCTCAGACTCGACCCGCAGACGGCCGCCGCCAGCGCCGGTGTGCGGCACGCACAGATGACACGGGCGATCCTGCGCGGCTACGACCTGTCCGAGCCGGACCAGACGCACGCGGTTCGCCTGCTGGGCAGCGTCTTCCACGGCTACGTGACCCTGGAACTGGGCGGAGGGTTCAGCCACAGCGCCCCCGACACCCAGGAGACCTGGACACGGACCCTGGACGCCCTCGACGCCCTGCTGCGCAACTGGCCCGAGCCCTGACCGCGGCCCGCGCCCCCTCCCGTCGGAGCCGAGCCGCGGGCCCGCCGACCCACCAGACTCCATGACCGCCCCGACCACCAGGTTGACACCTTGAACACCCAGCACCACTGGACCACCACACCACTGACCGCGGACCTCCTGCGCGGGGCCCTGGACCTGGAGCGCACCGAGCGCGGCGTGCTGCCGCATCGTCTGCCCGCTCGGGCCCGCGCCCAGTGCGAGGACCCGCAACTGCTCATGGCCGAGTCCCAACCCTCCGGGGTGCGACTGGCCTTCCGGACCCGGGCCAGCGCCGTCGAACTCGACACGCTGCCCACCAAGCGCGCCTACACGGGCGCCCCGCCCCGCCCGGACGGCGTGTACGACCTGATCGTGGACGGTCAGCTCGTCGACCAGGCCAGCGCGACCGGAGGCAACACCCTGACCATCGACATGGTCACCGGCTCCGCCGAGCACCGGCCCGGACCCGTGGCCACCGTGCGCTTCGCCGGCCTGCCCGACCACGTCAAGGACGTCGAGATCTGGCTGCCGCACAACGAGACCACCGAACTCGTCGCCCTGCGCACCGACGCGGCCGTCGAACCCGCACCCGACCAAGGGCGCAGGGTCTGGCTGCACCACGGCAGTTCCATCAGCCACGGCTCCAACGCCGCCAGCCCCACCGGCGTCTGGCCCGCGCTGGCCGCCTCCCTCGGCGGTGTGGAACTGGTCAACCTCGGTCTGGGCGGCAGCGCCCTGCTCGACCCGTTCACCGCCCGGGCCATGCGCGACACCCCCGCCGACCTGATCAGCCTCAAGATCGGCATCAACCTGGTCAACGCCGACCTGATGCGCCTGCGCGCCTTCGGTCCCGCGGTGCACGGCTTCCTCGACACCCTGCGGGAGGGCCATCCCGGTGCGCCGCTGCTGGTCGTCTCACCGATCCTGTGCCCCATCCACGAGGACACGCCCGGCCCCTGCGCCTTCGACTCGGACTCCCTGCGCACCGGGGAACTGCGGTTCCGGGCCACCGGCGACCCAGGCGAGCGCGCCGCCGGAAAGCTGACGCTCACCGTCATCCGCGAGGAACTGGAGCGCATCGTGCGCCAGCGCGCGGCACAGGACCCGAACCTGCACTACCTCGACGGGCGCGAACTCTACGGTGAGGCGGACAACGCCGAGCTGCCGCTGCCCGACGAACTGCATCCGGACGCCGCCACGCACCGGCGCATAGGCGAACGCTTCGCCGAGCGCGTCTTCGGCGCGGGCGGCCCGTTCCACGACCACAGAACCTGAGAGCCCGACCGGCCCGCCCCTGCCGCGCTGCCATCGTCGTCCCACTGATCGGCCGAGCAGGCACCGTTCCTGAACAGTGATCAGAAGTGACCCTCAGGGTCACTTTGGCACTGCACCCATCCCGAACGGTGCTGGATGGGCCGGGTCACCGCGTTCCCGCCCCGCCCGGCCACGCGCATCGCGTGCACGCGCCGTGACGGGTGGGCGGTTTGCCCCACGCCCACAACTCCCCGGTGCGGCCTGGACGGTCCGATGCCCCGCACCATCACCCTGGGCGATGACCGCCACCCCCAGGGTGCGGGCCATCGAGGTCAGCCGGGACCGCAGCCGGGCGGTGGGAAAACCGATGATCAGCCGCCGGAACCTCTGCGGCTCAGCAGCCCGCGGTCGCGGGTGAGCAGGACCCTGTCCTCGGCGTTGGCCTGGCGGAACAGGGAGGGGTCGTCGCGGTCGTTGTCGTAGGCGGTGTCCAGACCCAGCAGGCGCAGGCGCCGGGCCAGGGTGCCCAGGTGCACGTCGAGCAGGAACCGCGGCTCGGCGAAGGGTAGGCGCTGCGGATACTGCACGGGCAGGACCGTCACGGCCCCGCCCGGGGCGGGGATGTGGGAGGCGGGGGTAGCACGGCCGTCGACGCGCAGCGCGCCGACCTCGGTCAGGGGTACGCCCAACGACTGGACGAGGTGTCCGAGGGTGGATGTGGAGTCGCCCTGCACGCGCACGGTTCCGCTCCGGTGCCGTGAGGGCAGGAAGAACCGCAGTTCGGGCGCGAAACTCAGGTCCAGCATCGGTTCTCTTCCTTCCAGCGCGCCCTTCCCGCCCCCGGACCATAGGGCCGACCGGTGGCGGCGGACGCGGTGCGGCAGGTACCCGCCGCGGCCGGTGAGCGGTTCAGGGCAGGAGCGGGCGGACCCTTTCGGCGGTGAAGCGCACGAAGCCCTCGGGGTCGGGCTCGTCGGCCGTGGGCTGCAACACCACGGTGTCGGCTCCGGCCTCGGCCATGTGCCGCACCGCCTCGGCGACGCGGTCGGCGTCACCCGCCACGCCCGTCTGCGGCGTCAGGCCCTCGGCACGCAGTTCGGCGGCCATGCGCCGGTCGGCGTCGGGGCCGGTTGCGGCGAGCAGGTAGACGGTGACCGGGTGGTGGCCGGGGCGCCCTGCGGCCTGGCGTCCCTGGTCGACCAGTTGCCGTGCCCTCCGCACGCCGTCCACGCCCGCGGCGGCGTCCAGGATGGTGCCGTCGGCGGCCTGCCCGCTCAGGTGCAGGGTCCGCGGTCCGCGGGCACCGGCCAGTACGGGGACGGGGGCGGTGGGCGGGTAGTCCAGGGCGACGTCGTCCAGGGTGACGTAGCGGCCCCGGGAGGTGACCCGTTCACCGGCCAGCAGGGCGCGCAGTGCGTCCAGGTGCTCGCGCAGGAGGGCGAGAGGGGAGTCGGGGCGCGCGCCGACCTGGGCCATCCAGTCCTGCACGCCGTGGCCCACGCCGATGCGTACACGACCGGGGAAGAGCCGGTGCAGGGTGGCTGTCTCCATGGCGGTCAGGGCGACGTTGCGCAGGGGGACGGGGAGCAGGCCCACGCCCACGGTGAGGTTCTCGGTCCAGGCCAGGGCGGCCGAAGCGGCGGCCACGCCGCTCTCCAGGAAGCAGTCCTCCCACAGCCAGAGCTGGTCGAGTCCGGCTTCGTCGGCCGCGCGGGCCACGGAGCGCAGGCGCTCGGGGGGCAGTTGGGGGCGGAAGACGGCTCCGAGTTCGGTCATGGTGCCGTTCTACCGGGCGGGGGCGGCCGGGGACAACGGTTCTCGCCCTCCCCGTCACCTGCGATGCGGACCGCGGCCTCCACCCACGGGTGGAGGCCGCGGTCCTGGTCTCTCAGGGCGCGAGGCGCACCACGCCGCCGGAGTCCGTCACGGCGACCAGGGTGATCTCGAAGCCGTTCATGACGAACACGCCCCCCGGCTCCCCTCCCATCGGAGGCGGGAGGTGGCCCGACAGGGTGGTGCCGGGTCCGTAGCCGCTGACGTCCAGCCCGTCCTCGCCCACGGCGTCGACCACGAACCGGTCCACGCCGTGGGAGCCGTCCATGGCGAACTCGTCGCCGCTCTGCACCAGCACCTCGCAGTCGGCGTCGGCGCAGGCCTCCAGGTCGGTGCCGTCGGCGGCCTCGGGCGGGGCCGGTGCGGCGGCGGAGGGGGAGGCGGTGTCCGTGTCGCCGGGAGGGGAGGCGTCGGCGGCCGAGGGGTCGGGGTTCGCCGCGTCCTGCTCCTGCGTTCCGGCGCAGCCGCCGAGCAGGGCGGTCACGGCTCCGGCGGCGGCCAGGACGCGGATCCGGTTGAGGGTGGTGGTCATGGTGCCCCGTCCATGGGTCGGGCCGCGCACGTCCGGGGGTGAGGGGAGGCCGCGCGGCGGTGGCCTCGTCGCCGACGGTTGTGCCCCGGCTCCGTGGTGTCCATACGCCTTCCCGTGTGGTGCGCGTCACCAGGACCGGTGCGGCCGTGACCTCGGGCCTTCCGCGTGGCGGCAGGTACAACCGCGCGCGAGTGCGCCAGGGTCCAGGCGATCGCCACCTGGGAGGGGTTCGCCTGGACCCTCGGGGGCCGGTGCGCCGTGCCCGGGCGGGGCAGCCGCCCGAGCGGCGGGTGCGGCCCACGGCGCGAGCGGTGCCGGGCCGATCGGGCTGCTCCCCTCCCCGGCAGGTGCGCCGGACTGGCTAGGCTGTGGCGCGGAACACCTGAGCGAGCGAGGGGTTGGCGGCCATGGGCCCGGTAGTGGAGTCGGTCAGCAGCAGTCCCGGCCACACGTTCAGCAAGGCCGCCCTGCCCCGGATCCGTCTTCTGGCGGGGTTGGGCGTGGAGGGTGACGCCCACCTGGGCGCCACCGTCCAGCACCTGTCCCGGATCGCCGCAGACCCCGACCAGCCCAACCTGCGCCAGGTCCACCTGGTGCACGCGGAGCTCCTGGAGGAGGTCGGCGAGGCCGGGTTCGCGGTCGCCCCCGGACGACTGGGCGAGAACATCACCACCCGCGGCTTGGACCTGCTGTCCCTGTCTGCGGGCACCGTCCTGTCCTTCGGTGACGGGGCCAGTGTTCGGGTCACCGGCCTGCGCAACCCCTGTGCGCAGATCGACGGCTTCTCCCGGGGGCTGCTCAAACAGGTTCTGCACCGCGAGGAGGACGGAACCGTGGTGCGCAGGGCTGGGATCATGGGCGTGGTCCTGACCAGCGGCACGGTCGAACCCGGTATGGCTGTGCGTGTGTGGACACCCCAGGGTGCCCGCACACCTCTCGAACGGGTCTGAGGAGCGGTTCCGCCCGCGGACGGCTCCGCAGACCCGGGCGCGTATGGAGGGGCCGGTGGCGTCGCTGGGACCGCAGGTCAGCGGCCGCAAACCGTTACTCGCTGGTGCCGGGGAAGTCGGTCGCCGACGTGCTCTCCACACGGGCGCTGGAGCGGTTGCGGCGGATCAAGGCCGAGCGCGACCCGCAGAACGTGCTGCGGTCCAACTACCCGGTGCTGGCCTGACGCGGGCCCGGCGCCTCAGTTCTCGCCGCGCTGCAGGAGGCGTTCGTGGCGCTGGCGGGCGGCCTGGGCCGAGCCCAGCCCGAGGCCGAAGGCGATCTCCTGCCAGGTCATGCCGCGTCCCTTGGACATCTGGAGCAGTCCGGCCTCCAGTTGGTCGAACTCGGCGCGCGCCCAGGGCACCAGGGTCAGGGCGGCGGTGAGGTCGTCCTGGTCCACGGCCGGGGCGCCGGGCTCGGGATGCGCGCCGCCCGCGGCCAGGTCGGCGACGCGCCGCAGGGCGTCCAGGGGCGCCATGGGCGTGCGCGCCTCGTCCCAGCGCGTGCGGTGCTCTCCGGTGGCGTGGCGTTCGGTGATGCGCAGCAGCGCCTCGTGGGTGCGCATGCGGCGGGCGCTTCGCGGGTCGGCTCGGGTGAAGGCGCTCTCGCGCTGTGCATCGCTCATGCCTCCAGGATGGAGGCGCAAACTTCCAGTTGTCAACGCATCGTTTTCAACAGATTGTTCACTTCGGGTTCCGGATGTCAAGGAAGTCCGCGAAGGTCGCCTTGCCCACCGTCCGGTCCGGGGCCAAGCGGCCCCCGGCGCGGTAGGCGGCGTCCAGGTCTCGCAACGACTGTTGGAGCACCACCGACGACACCTCACCCGACCAGGACCGCTCCTCGGTCTTCTTCGCCTGGGTGGTCAACCGTGTGGACAGCTCACCGGCGGTCGGAAGAGCCTCTGCGTTCGCGTGCGCGGTCTCACGGGCCCGGAGGGCATCGTTGCGGACCACACGGGAGCACCCGAACGCCCCGGCCAACGCACCCCGTCGGTCGGCGTCCGGGTACACGCGAAAGGAATACCGCAACTGCATACCCCGGACAGTAGAGACCGGCTACGGCAGCACGTGACCATCCAAGGACACGCGGGGAGTCCGGATCCGATTCACCTCCGGCGGGAACTCCGGGCACTCTCGGACAAGACCTGTAGCCCAGCGGAACCCGGTCCACGCCGACGACGGAGACGTAGACCAGGTGCGCCACCCCCGCCTCGCGGACCGCGCGGATCGGGTGGGTGGCCGACTCGATGACGCCGCCCGCGAGCGCCCTGACCACGGGGCGGTGGTGTCTTCGGCGCCAGGTGTCCGGTTAGAGTGCTGGCGGCGTCGGCGCAGCGGAGCGGCCGAGCGAGCGGTGAGGGAGTGTGCCCATGTCCGGGATCGCCGGGAGACTGACGGCAGCGGTCGGCGCGGAGCAGGTGGTCACCGACCCCGCCGTCCTGGAGGGCTACTCCCACGACGAGGCCGAGTGGGCTCCCCACGGCGTCCCGGCCGCGCTCGTGCGCCCCCGCCACACCCAGGACGTGGCGGACGCGGTGGCCGTGTGCGCGGAACTGGGCGTCCCGGTGGTCGGGCGCGGAGCCGGGACGGGGCTGTCGGGTGCGGCCAACGCCGTGGACGGCTGGGTCGTGGTCTCCTTCGAGCGGATGAACCGGGTCCTGGAGGTCGACCCCGTACAGCAGACCGCCACCGTGCAGCCGGGCGTGGTCAACAGCGACCTGCGCGAACGGGTGGCCCGGGACGGCCTGTGGTACCCGCCGGACCCGGCCTCCGCGCACTGGTCGACCATCGGCGGCAACGTGGCCACCAACGCGGGCGGCCTGTGCTGCGTCAAGTACGGGGTCACCCGCGACTACGTGCTGGGCATGGAGGCGGTCGTGGGCTCGGGCGAGGTGGTGCGGCTGGGCCGGACCACCGCCAAGGGCGTGACCGGCTACGACCTGTGCGGGCTCATGGTGGGCTCGGAGGGGACGCTGGGCCTGGTCACCGAGGTGACGCTGCGGATGCGGCCGCTGCGCACCGGTACCGAGCACACCGTGGTGGGCTACTTCGACTCCTTGGCGGAGGCCGGACGGGCCGTCGCGGCGGTCTCGGCGGCCGGGGTGGTGCCCTCGGCGATGGAGTTGATCGACCGGTTCTGCCTCCAGGCGGTGGACGACTGGAAGAACATGGGGTTGTCCGCCGAGGGCGAGGTGCTGCTGCTGGCGCGCAGCGACCAGCCCGGGGCGGCGGGCGAGGAGGAGGCCGACCGCATCCTGGCGTGCTTCGAGGCCGAGGGCGCTGTCTACGCGGTGCGTTCCACCGACGAGGAGGAGGCCGAGGCCCTGTTCGAGGCCCGCCGTCTGGCCTATCCGGCGCTGGAGCGGCTCGGTCCGCTGCTGACCGAGGACATGTGCCTGCCCAAGGCGAAGGTGCCCCTGATGCTGGAGCGCATCGAGGCGATCGGCAGGCGCTTCGACACCCGCATCGGCAACATCGCGCACGCCGGTGACGGCAACCTGCACCCGCTGTTCATCGTCCCGGCCGGTGACGAGGACGCCAAGAAGCGCGCGCAGGAGGCCTTCGAGGTGATCGTGGACGAGGCGATCGCCCTGGGCGGCACGGTCACCGGCGAGCACGGCGTGGGCCTGCTCAAGATGCGCGGCGCCGCCCGGGAGATGGGTCCGCACGTGCTCGCGATGCACCGGGCCGTCAAGGACGCCCTGGACCCCAGGGGCATCTTCAACCCGGGCAAGGTCTTCGCCGCGTCCTAGCCCACGGGGGTCGGCCCGGGAGGTGGGGCGGGCGCTGGGGCGCGGGGCCGTGAGAAGTGTGGAACCGGTCGGGGAGTGGGCGGCGTCTCAGAGGGCAGGAACCGCACCGCGCACGAGGAGACCCCCATGGAGACCCCCACCGTCCTGGTTCTGGTGATCGCGGCCCTGGTGGTCGTCGGCGTCATCGGGGCGGCGGTCACGGGCTCGGCGGCCGAACGCCGCCGCTCCCGCGTCCTGACCCTGTGGGCCTCGCGGGAGGGGTGGCGCTACGACCGAGAGCGGCCCGAGCTGGTCGACCGCTTCGAGGGCGTCCCCTTCCTGGAGCGGCGGTCCAACGCCAGGGCCAGGCACGTGCTGTGCGCCGAACTGCGCGGACGTCGGGTCCTGGCCTACGAGTACGGATACGCCGCGCCCCACCCCCAGCAGCGGCACCGCACCGTCGCGCACGTGTACACCGTGGTGGCGGTGGCCCTGCCGGCGGGCGTACCGCTGCTCCAGGTGGAGGAGGTCGGCGCCGGTGCGCCCCGGCCCCGGACCGACGGCGCCCGCGCCTGGACCGCGGGCGAGGCCGCCTTCGACGAGCGGTTCGCCGTGGTGACCGGCGACGGGGCCTTCGCGGCGACCGTCCTGGGGGAACCGGTGCGGGAGTGGCTGCTCTCGCGCGAGGGCGTGTGCCCGTTCCGCCTCGGCGGCCGGTACCTGGTGGCCTGGGAGCGCGGACCGTTGGAGACCGGTCGCGTCCGGGAGCGCGCCGACGCGGCGATCGGCATGCTGGAGCGGATTCCGTCCGGTGTCTGGGAGGGCGCGCAGGACACCCTGGGGTGAGACCTCTTTTGGAGCCGGGCGCAGTGGACGGCGTCAGGGGCGGCGCCCCTCACTCTCCGGACACGGTACCGGCGAACGCGGCGCGCAGGCGGCGCACCCCCTCGGTGATCTCGGCGGTCCCGGCCGCGCCACCGTAACTGAGCCGCAGGTGCGGGGCGGTCGGCTCCGCAGGGAAGTAGGCCTGGCCGGCGGCCACCGCCACCCCGGCGCGCAGCGCCGCCGACACGAGCGCGGCCTCGTCGGTCTCACCGGCAAGCCGCAGCCACAGGTGGTACCCGCCCGAGGGCAGGTGCGGCGCCGCCAGTTCGGGCAGCTCACGCGCCAGGGCCGCGGCCATGGCCGTGCGGCGCTCGCACAGACCCGCCGCGACCGCGCGCAGGTGTCGGCCCCAGACGGGGGAACCGACCAGCTCCAGCACGGCCTCCTGGAGGGGGCGCGCCACGAAGAAGCTGTCCACCAGCTGGATCGCGCGCAGGCGCCGCGTCACCGGTCCCCGCGCGGCGATCGCCCCCACGCGCAGACTGGGTGAGGTCGCCTTGGTCAGCGACCGCACATGCACCACGGTGCCGTCGGGGTCCTCGGCCGCCAGCGGGGGCGGTGGGGCGGCGGCGTCGGCGTGCGCCAGGTGGCGGGCGAAGTCGTCCTCCACGACGAACGCGCCCGCGGCGCGCGCGATCCGCACCACCTCGCCCCGCCGTGCCGGAGCCAGGACCGTTCCGGTGGGGTTGTGGAAGAGGGGCTGGCACACCACCACGCGGGCGCCGCTGGCGGCGAACGCCTCTTCCAACAGGTCGGTGCGGATCCCCTCGGCGTCCACCGGGACGGGGACGGGCCGCAGGCCCGCGGCCCGCACGATGGCCAGCAGACCGGTATAGGTGGGCGACTCCACCAGCACGGGCGCTCCCGGATGGGCCAGGGCGCGCAGCGCGGTGGTCAGCGCGCTCTGCCCGCCCGCGGTGACCAGTACGTCGGCCGCGCCGACGGAGCCGCCGATCTGACGGGCGAACCAGCCGCGCAGCTCCTCCACCCCTTCCGCGGGCGGGCGTGCCCAGGCTCCCGGCCGCCGTCCCGCGCGGGCCAGTGCGGCGCCCATGGCCTGTTCGGGCTGGAGAGCGGGGTGCAGGTAGCCGCCGTTGAACACGATGACTCCCAGAGCGGGCGGGGTGAGGGTGGCCAGCACCCCGGAGGCGTCCACGGTGCGCGGGACCGGCTCGCCGGAGGCCGCCGCCGATTCGGCGCTCAGCGCGACCTCCTGCCATGAGGTGTCGCCGACCGGGCTCCCGGAAGCGCCTGTGCCCGCACGGAACGCCCCGGCACCGGGACGGGTGACCACCACGCCCTCGGCGACCAGCGCCGCGACGGCCCGCGACACGGTCACCGGGCTCACGCCGTAGCGGTCCACCAGTGCCCGGCTCGACGGCAGCTTCTCGCCGGGGGAGTAGCGGTCCACCTCCCTGCGTAGAAAGTCCGTCAGTTCCCGCACACTGCTACGCTGTTTCATGAAGACACAAGATAGCGCTATCGTGGCGCGCGGAGTAGCGGTGCTCGGCGCCACCCTGTGCGCGGCGCTCGGCGTCCTCGGGTTCTCGTTCACCCTCCCGGCCACCGCGTGGGCCCTGGAGGGCTTCGGGCCCTGGAGCGTGGCGGTGGTGCGGTGCGCGCTGGCCGCCGCGCTGGCGGGCTGCTGCCTCGCGGCGGTCCGCGCCCCGCTGCCCGACCGCGTCCACCGGCGGGGCATCGCCGTGGTCGCGCTGGGCTGCGTGGTGGCGTTCCCGCTGTTCAGCACGCTCGCGCTCCAGGCCTCCTCGACCTCCCACGCCGCGGTCGTGGTCGGGCTGCTGCCGCTCACCACCGCCGTATTCGCCCTGCGCCGCAGCCCGGTGCGTCCCTCGCGCCGGTTCTGGACCGCTGCGGTGTGCGGCGCCGTGGCCGTCGTCGCGTTCGCGCTGGTGCGCAGCGGCGGAACACCCGGCCCGGCCGACCTGTACCTGCTGGCGGCCCTGGTGCTGTGCGCCGCGGGCTACGCCGAGGGCGGCCGACTGGCCGCGCACATGCCGGGCTGGCAGGTCATCGCCTGGGCGCTGGTCGCCGCCGCGCCGCTGACCGTGCCCGCCGCGCTGTGGGCTCTGGCCGCCGAGCCGGTGGCCGCCGCGCCGCGCGCACTCGCGGGCATGGCCTACCTCGCCGCGGTGTCGCAGTTCGGCGCGTTCGTGGTCTGGTACCGGGGGATGGGCGCGATGGGCGTCGCCCGGGCCAGCCAACTCCAGCTCGCCCAGCCGCTGTTGACCCTGGTGTGGGCGGTGCTGCTGGTGGGGGAGTCGCTGACCCCGGCCGCGCCCGCGGCGGCCGTCGTCGTCCTCGTGTGCGTCGCCGTCACCCAGAGGTCGCGCGGCTGAGCCCTCGAGCGTGGCGCGCGCCTTTTCGGCGGGTGGTGTGAGAGGACGGCCTGTGCGGGTAGGGGCGCCAACGCGGCACGGAGGGTGCCGGAAAGAGTCCAGCTCTGAGGGGGCAGCTATGGCCGACACGCTCAACGGCCGTCGGGTCGCGATTCTGGCCGCGGACGGGGTGGAGCAGGTCGAACTCGTCACACCGCGCAAGGCGCTGAACGAGGAGGGCGCCACCATCGACCTGGTCTCGCTCAGGTCCGGGCGGATCCAGGCGATGAACGGCGACATCGAACCGGCGGACACCTTCGACGTGGACCGCGTGGTGTCCGAGGTCGGGGTGGACGACTACGACGCCCTGGTGGTCCCCGGCGGGACCGTCAACCCGGACAACCTGCGCTCGGACGAGAACGCGGTGGGGTTCGTGCGCGACTTCGTGGCCGCGGGCAAGCCCGTGGCCGCCATCTGCCACGGGCCGTGGATCCTGGTGGAGGCCGACGTGGTGCGGGGGCGCACCGTGACCTCCTACCCCAGCCTGCGCACCGACATCCGCAACGCGGGCGGGACCGTGGTGGAGGAGGAGGTGGTCACCGACCAGGGGATCACCACCAGTCGCAACCCCGACGACCTGCCCGCCTTCTGCGAGCGCATCGTCCGCGAGTTCGCCGCGAAGTAGGCGGCCTCCGGCGGGGCGCCCGAACGACGACGGGGCGGTGGGAACCGATCGGTTCCCACCGCCCCGTCGTCGTTCGGGCGCGGCTACCCCTCTTCGGGCTTCTCGGGGTGGCGGCGCAGGTGGACGATGGCCGCGATGAGCCCGCCCCACAGCAGGATCATGGCGACTGCCATCATGACGATCGCGCTGGTGGTCATCAGCGTTCCCCTTCCTTGGTCGTGGCGTCCTCGGTGTCGGCGTCCTGGCGGGCCAGGGCGTCGGCGCGCTTCCAGGGGAAGAGCGAGACGACGATCCCGAAGACGATCGCCCCGATGGCCAGGCCCCATCCGGCGGCCAGCAGGAACCCGGTCGAGTAGCCCGCGTAGTTCTCGGTCAGCTCCGTACGCAGGCTGTCCCACATCATGAAGCCGAGCAGGATCGGGGTGACCACGCCCAGGACGACCTTCCACCACAGGCCGAGCCGGATGGAGGAGATCGCGTTGGCGTGCTCCTGGAACACCGGCAGCCTGCGCGCGATCCAGCCGAAGACCACGATCATGACCAGACCCGCCAGTGCGATGCCGTACTGGTTGATGAAGTGGTCGAACACGTCGAGGAAGTGCAGCCCCTCTGGCGTGGGGAAGAGCAGGATCGAGGCCAGCGCGGTGGCGCCGCCCACCAGCAGCACGGTCTGGACGCGGCCCAGGCCGGTGCGGTCCTGCACCGCGGAGATGATCACCTGGACGATGCTGATCAGCGAGGTCAGACCCGCGATCACCAGGGAGCCGAAGAAGAGCACCCCGAACAGCGCGCCGCCGATGGGCAGGGTCGAGATGATCTGCGGGAAGGCGACGAAGGCCAGGCCGATGCCGTTGGCGGCGACGTCCTCGACCCCGGTGCCCGCGGCGGTGGCCATGAATCCCAGGGCGGCGAACACGCCGATGCCCGCGAGCAGCTCGAAGGAGCTGTTGGCGAAGCCCGCCACCATCGCCGAGCCGGTCAGGTCGGCCTTGCGGCGCAGGTAGGAGGCGTAGGTGACCATGATGGCGAAGCCCACGGACAGGGAGAAGAAGATCTGCCCGTAGGCGGCGATCCAGACGCTGCCGTCGAGCATGGCGCCCCAGTCGGGCGTGAACAGGGCGTTCAGACCGGTCGCGGCCCCCTCCAGGGTGAGCGCCTGCACGACCAGGACCAGGAACAGCACCAACAGCAGTGGGATGAAGACCTTGTTGGCCTTCTCGATGCCGTTGCGCACGCCCAGCGCCAGGATGAGCAGCACCACGACCCACACGCCCACGAGCGGCCAGGCCACACCCGCCACGTAGCCCGAGACCATGCCGGGCCCCTCGCTCATCTGGAGGAAGTCCTCGAAGAAGAACGCGTTGGGGTCGTCGCCCCACTGCTGCCCGATGGAGAACCAGGCGAACCGGGCGGCCCAGGCCACGATCACGGCGTAGTAGACCGCGATGACGAAGCAGACGGCCACCTGCCACCAGCCGATGGCCTCGGCGGGTCGCGTGATGCGCCGATAGGACAGCGGCGCGGAGGAGCGGTAGCGGTGCCCGATGCTGTACTCCAGGATCAGCAGCGGGATACCGGCGGTGAGCAGGGCGATGAGGTAGGGCAGCATGAAGGCGCCGCCGCCGTTCTCGTAGGCGATGTAGGGGAATCGCCAGATGTTGCCCAGACCGATGGCGGAGCCGATCGCCGCCATCAGGAAGCCCGCGCGCGATCCCCACTGCTCGCGAGTCTGTTGGACCATGTTCAGGTCTCCTAAATCATCCCGTAGTTCGCGATCCGCACCGTAGCAGGAGTTGGCCTGGTCAGCATCGCGGGACGGGAAGCCTGGACAGGGTGTCGCCCCACGATGCTCCCCTCGTTTCCTTTTGTCCAGACTCGCACGAGGAACGGAAACGACAAGGGGTGCTTACCGGAAACCTTCAGCCGTCCTTGCACGCGCGCGTGGCGGCGACCGCCGGGGGACGGGAGCGTCTCTTACGGAACCGGCCGGTTCCCGGTGAATGCGGGCGCGGGGACCACAAGGGCGCGGCCGGGGCCTTCCGGACCGTGGCACGCGGACGCGCCCCGGCAGACCCCGGCCGACCGTCGCGGGCGGCTACGCGCCGCGGTGGCGCGGGCGTGCGCGCAGGCGCGCGTTGGGCAGCTCCGGAGCCGGGAGGGCCGCGTCGTCGTCGGCCGCGACCGCGGCGAAGCGCCGCCCGTCCGCGTCGACGGCGCCGTCCCGGTCGTTCTCCCAGGCGAGGCGGGCCCGCACGATCTCGTCGTGGTCGCGGCCGACGAAGTTCCACCACATGACCAGGTCCTCGGTGAAGGGTTCGCCGCCGATCACCAGCACGTGCGCGGTCTCGTCGGCGCGCAGTTCCACCTCCGTGCGCCCCTCGCCCGCGTAGAGCAGCGCACCGGCCTCCACGTCGTGGCCGAGGACCCGCACGGGCGCGTCCAGGGGCAGGACGCCGTGTTCGAAGGACGCGTCCAGGGGCAGGCGCACCCGGGCCCCGGGCTCCAGCACGACCTCGGCGCCCATGAGCGGGGTGTGCACGCGGGCGGGGGAGCGGCGGCCGTCCACCTCTCCGGCGATCACCGTGACCCTGGCTCCCGGTGCGTCCGTGCCGGGCAGGTCGAAGGCGGGAAGGGCGGCGTGGTGTTCGAAGCGGGCCGGTCCCTCGCGGTCGTCCTCGGGAAGGGCGATCCACAGCTGGGCGCCGTGCAGCAGCGGCGGGGCGCCGGCGGGGGAGCGCTCGGAGTGGGCGATGCCGTGT
Source organism: Nocardiopsis akebiae (assembly GCF_018316795.1). NCBI lineage: Bacteria > Bacillati > Actinomycetota > Actinomycetes > Streptosporangiales > Nocardiopsidaceae > Nocardiopsis > Nocardiopsis akebiae. Next base: position 3,586,515 of record NZ_CP074132.1, on the reverse strand, counting down.
CCGGCGGTCATGAGGTTGAGCTGGCCGGGGCGGACCAGCTGGTCCGAACCCAGGCCGTCCAGGTGGTGGACCGAGCCCTGGACCAGCCAGCTCACGGTCTGCAGGCCGATGTGGGGGTGCGGCGGCACCTGCATGCCGGGGCCGTCTGCGACGCCGGTGGGTCCGTAGACGTCGGCGAAGCACCACGCGCCGACCATGCGGCGGTTCTTCCCGGGCAGGGCGCGGCGGACCAGTATGGCGCGCGGACCGCCGAGCGGGACCTCGCGCGGTTCGAGGAGTTCGGTGTCGCCGGACTCGGCGGCGCCGACGGGGTCGACCTCTCCGCCGCAGACGCGTTCTTCGGCGGGGTGGGTGTCCAGATTGCTCACCCTGCCGAAGGTAGCCGAGACGGGCCGGCTCTGGCATATCCGGGACGTCGGAGGCCGCGACGGCGCGGCCCCGGTGTTGGCGGATGCCGCGTCGGGGTAGGAACAGCAGGGCGTTCGGCCCCGTCCAGGGGACCTCCGTCCTGGACTTCGGGCGCGGGACAGGCTCCCACACCCGGCTCCTGAGACGCCGGGGCGCGCATCCCGTCGTGGGCGTGGACATCTTCCCCGGCATGGTCGAGGCCGCGCGGCGGATCGAGGAACGACGGCCGCCGGGCCTGAGGTAGGAGGTCCACGACATGGCCGACACGCCCGCCCTGGGCGTCTTCGGCACTGTGGTGGCGGTCGCCGTCCTGCACTACGCGCGCGACCGGCGCATGCTCGACCGCATGGTGCTGCGGGCGGGGGAGAACCTAACCCCCGTCGACGGATCCCCCTGCCCGGTCACCATCCCCACGGCCCCGCCCACGGTCCTGCCCGGCCCGCTACTGGAGCCGCGAGGCCATGGAGGACTCGCTGCGCGGCGCGGGGTTCGTCCAGGTGCGCTGTGAGACCGTCGAGGGCGTCCCCCCGGGCGCGGGGGAGCCGCTCAAACTCCTGCTCAGCGCGCGCGTCCCCGCCTAGGACGACCGGCGGCCCGCGACGGCGGGGGCCGCGTGCGCTCGGGCCTTCCGGCGCTCTGGCGGTGACGGGTGTCGAAGCGCTTCGCGTCGTGGCAGGTCCGGGGCCCCTCTGGTGCACGGGGGTGTTTTTGCCGTAGGCTGGAAAGCGCTTTCATACGGAAAGGTGGTAACAACCCATGGGTGATCACGTGCTGGGTGTCGCCATGAACGGCGTCACCGGACGCATGGGGTACAGGCAGCACCTGACCCGGTCTGTCCTGGCCATCCGGGAGGCTGGCGGCATACGCCTGCCCGACGGCTCCCGGATCATTCCCGAGCCCGTCCTGGTCGGACGCTCCGAGCACAAGCTGCGCGAGATCGCCGAACGCCACGGAATCGAGCGCTGGTCCACCGACCTGGACGGTGTGCTCTCCGACGACGACATCACGGTCTACTTCGACTCGCAGATCACACACGCCCGTGAGGCGGCCGTGCGCGCCGCCATCGCCGCGGGCAAGCACGTCTACGTCGAGAAGCCCACCGCCAGCACGCTCAGCGCCGCCCTGGAGCTGGCCAAACTGGCCCGCGACGCGGGTGTGCGCAACGGCGTGGTCCAGGACAAGCTCTTCCTGCCCGGCCTGCTGAAACTGCGCAGGCTGGTCGAGAGCGGCTTCTTCGGCCGCATCCTGTCGGTGCGCGGCGAGTTCGGCTACTGGGTCTTCGAGGGCGACTGGCAGCCCGCGCAGCGCCCCAGCTGGAACTACCGCGCCGAGGAGGGCGGCGGCATGGTGCTGGACATGTTCCCGCACTGGCACTACATCCTGGAGCACCTGTTCGGCCAGGTGCGCGCGGTGACCGCCAAGGTGGCCACCCACATCCCGCGCCGCTGGGACGAGGAGGGGCGGCCCTACGAGGCCACGGCCGACGACTCCGCCTACGGCATCTTCGAACTGGACGGCGGCGTCATCGCCCAGATCAACTCCTCCTGGAACGTGCGCGTGGCCCGCGACGAACTCGTGGAGTTCCAGGTCGACGGCACCCACGGCAGCGCCGTGGCGGGGCTGCGCTCCTGCCGGGCCCAGCACCGCTCGGCCACGCCCAAGGCGGTGTGGAACCCCGACCTGGAGGACCTGGGACGCTACCGGGAGCAGTGGGAGCCCGTGCCCGACAACACAGAGTTCCCCAACGGGTTCCGCGCCCAGTGGGAGGACTTCCTGCGACACGTGGTCCTGGACACCCCCTTCCCGCACGACCTGCTCTCGGGCGCGCGCGGTCTCCAGATGGCCGAGGCGGGACTCCAGTCGGCGCGCACCGGACGCACGATCGAACTGGACGAGGTCACCCTCGCATGAGCACACTCCTGCTACCCGCCGCCGACGGCACCGCCGCCCCCTACACCCTGAGCGGCACCCCCGTCGACGCCTCCCCGCTTCCCCCCGCCCGCTCGCGCACGGCCTACGCGGCGGCCCACGTGGTCGCCGACCCCCTGGCGGCCAACGCCCCCGGAGCCCCGGCCCGCCTGGACTGGGAGGCCACCCTGGCCTTCCGCCACCACCTGTGGGACCAGGGCCTGGGCGTGGCCGACGCCATGGACACCGCCCAGCGCGGCATGGGCCTGGACTGGGCGGCCACCGCCGAGCTGATCCGCAGGTCGGGTGCGGAGGCCGCCGCGCGCGGCGCCGCCCTGGCCTGCGGGGCGGGCACCGACCAGCTCGACCTTTCGCGGGCCGATCTGGAAAGCGTTATCACCGCGTACGGTGAGCAGCTCGACGTCGTCCAGGGCGCCGGAGCCACCCCCATCCTCATGGCCTCGCGCGCCCTGGCCGCGGTCGCCTCGGGCCCCGACGACTACGCCAAGGTCTACGCCGACCTGCTGGGCCGGGCCGACCAGCCCGTCATCCTGCACTGGCTGGGCACCGCCTTCGACCCGGCCCTGGCCGGGTACTGGGGCTTCGCCGACCCGGCCGAGGCGATCGAGCCGGTGGCGGCCCTGATCGGCGAGCACGCGGCGAAGGTGGAGGGCATCAAGGTCTCCCTGCTCGACGCCTCGCTGGAGGTGCGGCTGCGGCGGCTGCTCCCCGAGGGCGTGCGCCTCTACACCGGCGACGACTTCAACTACCCCGACCTCGTCCTGGGCGACGAGCAGGGCCACTCCGACGCCCTGCTGGGCGTCTTCGCCGCCATCGCCCCGGCCGCCGCCCGCGCGCTGGCCGCCCTGGACGAGGGCGACACCGAGCGGTACAGGGCACTGATGGACCCCACGGTCCCGCTGGCCCGCCACCTGTTCGCCGAGCCCACCTTCTACTACAAGACCGGCGTGGCCTTCCTGGCCTGGCTCAACGGCCACCAGAAGGGCTTCCACATGGTGGGCGGGCTGCACAGCGCCCGCGACCTGCCCCACCTGGCCCAGGCGGTGCGACTGGCCGACGCGGCCGGGGTCCTGACCGACCCGGACCTGGCCGCGGCACGCATGCGGGCGCTCCTCCAGGTGTCAGGAGTCGACCAGTGAGCACGATGCCCGAGGGCGCCGCGGCGCCCCCCGCGCGGACGGCCGCGACGGTGGCCGCGGGCGCGGCCGTCCGCGCGGGGGTCGTGCCCGGCGCGGTGGACGTGCCCTCCGGTCAGCCCGCCGCGGTCCCCACCCCCGAACCGGGCGACCCGCGCCTGGCACGGCTCTCGCTCAACCAGGCCACCGTCAAGTACTGGAACCTGACCCAGGCCGTGGACGGCTGCCTGCGCGCCGGACTGCCCGCCATCGGGACCTGGCGCGAGCCGGTCGCCGAGACGGGCCTGGCCAAGGCGGCCGCCCTGCTGCGCCGTTCCGGGCTGCGCGTGTCCTCGCACTGCCGCGGCGGGTTCCTCACCGGCCCGGACCGGGCCGCGGCGCTGGAGGACAACCGGCGCGCCGTGGACGAGGCCGCCGAACTCGGTTCGCCCTGTCTGGTCATGGTCGTGGGCGGGATGCCCGACGGCGAGCGCGACCTGGTCGGGATCCGCGAGCGGGTGGCGGACGGTATCGCCGAGCTGGCGCCCTACGCGCTGGAGCGGGGGGTACGGCTCGCGCTGGAGCCCCTGCACCCGATGTTCTGCGCCGACCGCGCCGTGCTCTCCACACTGGGCCAGGCCCTGGACCTGGCCGAGCGCTTCGACGCGGCCGCCGTCGGCGTGGTGGTGGACGCCTACCACGTGTGGTGGGACCCCCAGGTGTGGGAGCAGATCGCCCGCGCCGGGGCGGGAGGGCGCATCGCCTCCTTCCAGGCCTGTGACTGGGAGCTGCCCATCCCCGCCGACGCCCTGCTGGGGCGCGGCATGGTCGGCGACGGCCACGCCGACGTGCGCGCCCTGCGCCGCGCGGTGGACGCGGCAGGTTACGACGGCGACATCGAGGTGGAGATCTTCAACGAGCGGATCTGGTCGGCCGACGGCGACGACGTCATCGCCACCCTGGCCCGACGCCACGTCCAGCACGTCCTGTGAGGCCCCGGGGGCGCGCGTGCGCCCCCGGGGCCCCGAGCTCAAGGAGCGAGTTTGAACTTCGACGGAATCCTCTTCTTCCCCCTGACCCCCTTCGATTCCGAAGGAGGCGTGAACGAGGACGTGCTGGCCGAGCACGTCGCCTCGGGCGTGGAGCACGGCGCGGGCGGGGTGTTCGCGGCCTGCGGCACCGGTGAGGTGCACGCCCTGTCGGCCGCCGAGCACGCCGCGGTGGTGCGGCGGTCGGTGGAGGTCACCGCGGGCCGCGTGCCGGTGGTGGCCGGGGCGGGCGGCAGCGTGGGCACCGCCATCGAGCAGGCCCGCGCGGCCCGCGAACTGGGCGCGGACGCGATCCTGCTGCTGCCGCCCTACCTGGTGGGCGCGCCGCAGTCGGGGCTGGTGGACTACGTGCGCACCGTGGTCGCGGCCTCCGACATCCCGGTGGTGGTCTACCAGCGCGGGTCGATGGTGTTCACCCCCCAGAGCGCGGCGGAGCTGGCCGCGATCCCGCAGGTGGTGGGGATCAAGGACGGGGTGGGCGACCTGGGCCGGATGCACCAGATCGTGATGGCGGTGCGCGACCTGCGCGGCGAGGAGTTCACCTTCTTCAACGGCCTGCCCACGGCGGAGCTGACCGTGGCGGCCTACCGGTCGGTGGGCGTGCCGCTGTACTCCTCGGCGGCGTTCGCGTTCGTGCCCGAGGTGGCCGACGCCTTCTACCGCGCCTTCCACTCCGGTGACGCGCTGGCCGACACCCTGATGCGCGAGTTCTTCGAGCCGCTGGTGCGGCTGCGCGACCGGACGCCGGGGTACGCGGTGTCGCTGGTCAAGGCGGGCGCGCGACTGCGCGGGGTGGACATGGGCGGGGTGCGCGCGCCGTTCAGCGACCCCACCGCCGAGGAGGAGGCCGAGCTGGCCGAGCTGATCGAGACCGGCCTGTCCCTGGTCGAGGAGGGCTGAACGTGCGCGTCACCGAGGTCGGCGCCCGGGCCTTCCGGCTGCCGCTGCACCGGTCCTGGGACGGGGGCGTGGACCGCAACGACGTCGTGGTGGTGCGGGTGGCCACCGACTCCGGGCTGGTCGGCACGGGGTTCGCGTGGACCCCGCTGATCGGGGCCCGGGCGGTGGCCGCGCTGGTCAACGACGACCTGCGGCCCGCGCTGGTGGGCGCCGAGGCCCATCCGGCGCGGTGGGACGAGCTGCGCTGGCACCTGCGCGAGGCGGGCACCAGCGGGCTCACCCTGATGGCGCTGGCGGGGGTGGACATCGCCCTGTGGGACCTGCGCGCCCGCGCGGCGGAGTCGAGCCTGGTGGACCTGGTGGGTCGGCGCCGCGAGTCGGCACCGGCCTACGGCAGCGGGGTCAACCTGGACTACTCCCTGCCCGACCTGGTGGAACAGGTGCGCGGCTGGGTGGAGGCCGGGCACGTCGCAGCCAAGATCAAGGTCGGCTCGCCCGACCCGGCCCGGGACGCCGAGCGGGTGGGCGCGGTGCGCGGGGTGCTGGGCCCGGACCGGCTGCTGATGGTGGACGCCAACCAGCGCTGGGACGTGCCCGGGGCGGTCCGGGCGCTGGACGCGCTGGAGGAGTTCGGCCCGCACTTCGTGGAGGAGCCCCTCCCGGCCGAGGACCTGGAGGCGCACGCCCGCCTGCGAGAGCGCACGCGGGTGCCCTTCGCCGTGGGTGAGAACCTGCGCACGGCCGCCGAGTTCGAGCGGGCCGTGGAGCTTGGGGTGTGCGACGTCGCCCAGCCCAACGTGGTGCGGGTGGGCGGCATCACCCCGTTCCTGCGGATCGCGGAGTCGATGGCTCGCCGCGGCGTGCCGGTGGCTCCGCACCTGTTGCCCGAGCTGTCGGGGCAGCTGGCGCTGTGCCTGCCCCGGGTGGCCATGGTCGAGGACATCGACCGGGCCTCCTTCGCCGCGCTGGGAGCGTTGGCCCGCCCCAGCGGGGTGGAGTTCGACCGGGGCCGGGTGCGCGCCGACACCGGCCGCGGCCACGGCCTGGTGTTCGCCGACACGCTCACACCGGTCGCGGACGCTTCCCCCTAGCACCGGGTCGCGACCGGAAGGGGGCCGGGACGCCCCGCGGCGGTGGCGTCCCGGCCACCGTCGCGCGTTGGCGGGGCCGTTCATGGGGTGCGGGGCCCGGCCATGGCCTCGGAGCCGGGACGGAGGGGGCTCGCCGCCTCCCGGTGTACGGGGCCGCTCATGCGTCAGATGCGTAGCGTTCCCTCATCTGCGGCCCGGCGGCGGGTCCCGCGGTGAAGACGTAGGCGTCCGCGTCGTCCAGGCGCCGCCCGGTCGCCGCGTCGACCACGATCGGTTCGACCTCCTCGCGGCTCTCCGCGTCCACGAGGATCATGCGGCGCTCCTCGGGGGGCAGCCGGGAGTTCCCCCAGGCGGCCAGGGTGACGACGACCGGACGCAGCGAGCGGCCCAGGTCGGTGAGCACGTACTCGTGGCGGACGGGTCTGTTCTGGTATGGCCGCCGCTCCAGGAAGCCGTCCGCGACCAGCCTCCTGAGCCGTCCGGTGAGCATGCTGGACGAGATGCCGAGGTTCCGCTGGAACTCGTCGAAGCGCGTGTAGCCGTCGAAGGCGTCGTGCAGCAGCAGGAGCGTCCACCAGTCGCCGACGTACTCGATCGCCGTAGACAGTGGGCACTCGCGGTCCTCCTGGCGTATCCGACCGGTCACGGCACTCTCCTTCAGAGTTACTGCTAATATCGAAGCTAGTAACTTCTTTTTTAGAAGTTTCTTTGGGGTGGACACTCCCACGACCACACCCGGGACGACGCGGCCACCGAGCCGCTCATTCCCGCGATTCGGAGGATCTCATGACCGACACCCGCGCCGTCGACCTCGATCGTCTCCCCGAGACCGTCACGGCCTACCTGGCCGCGCACAACGCGCACGACACGACGACTGCGGCGTCCTTCTTCACCACCGACGCCACAGTCGTCGACGACGGGCGCACCCACGAGGGCACCGAAGCCATCATCCGCTGGGCGGAGGAAACCGGGAACGCGTTCACCTACACGGCCGCGCCGGTCCGCGCCGAGACCGTCGGCGCGGACCGGTACACCGTCGTCCAGCACCTGGAGGGGGACTTCCCCGGAGGGCAGATCGACCTGTGCCACCACTTCACCCTCAGGGAGGGGCGCATCGCGGAGCTGGTGATCGAGCCGTGAGCGGCGACACCTGGTTCGTCACGGGAGGCACCCCGGGAGGGTTCGGTATGGCCTATGCCGAGGCCGTGCTCGCACGGGGAGGCCGGGTCGCCCTGACCGTGCGCCGTCCCGAAGAGCTCGGCGCCTGGGCTGAGGAGCACGACGGCGACGCGCTCGTCCTACCGCTCGACGTCACCGAACCGGACGCTGTGCGCGCCGCCGTAGCCGCCGCGGAGGAACACTTCGGCGGCATCGACGTCCTGGTCAACAACGCGGGGCGCGGCTGGTACGGATCAGTCGAGGGCATGGACGAGGCCGCCGTGCGGCGCACCTTCGAGGTCAACTTCTTCTCCGTCCTGCACGTCACCCGTGCCGTCCTGCCGGGCATGCGCTCCAGGGGCGGCGGGTGGGTAGTCAACATGTCCTCGGTCGCGGGGCTGGTCGGAACTCCCGGATTCGGCTTCTACACGGCGGCCAAGTTCGCCCTGGAGGGGATGACGGAGGTCCTCCGCCGCGAGACGGAGCCCTTCGGTATCCGGGTGATGGCCGTCGAACCCGGGGCCTTCCGCACCCGGGCCTACGCCGGGTTCACCGACGAGCCCGTCCGGGAAGCGCTGACCGCCCACCTGCCCATGCTGGAGGAGGTACGGGCCGCCATGGTCTCCCGGGACGGCGTCCAGCCGGGCGACCCGGCGCGCGGGGTGCGGGCCGTCCTCGCCGCCATGGAGAGGAGCGAACCGCCGCACCGCCTGGTCCTGGGCGCGGCGGGCTACGAGGCGGTGGCCGCGCGCTGGGAGGAATCCCTGGCCGCGCTCCGCGCCGACGAGGCCCTCTCCAGGGGAGCCGACTTCCCGCCGGGAGGATGACCCGCCGATCTCACGCCCGGAGGCACCGGAACAGGACCTGGCCGTGAGCGCGGGTCCCCGTTCCGGCACCAGCCGAACGACCGGGCCGAGGAGCCGGTCGCGGTCCGGAACGCCCCATGGCGGTGGCGCCCCGGACCTGTCATGAGCAGGAGTACTCAGGGGGACCGGGTGCGCGTACCGATGCAGGCGGGGCGGCCCGGTCCTAGGTTCGGGGCATGACCTCCCTCCTCGTGGGCCACGCCGCGGCGGCCCTGCACTTCGGTTTCCTCGCCTTCGTCGTCTTCGGCGGCGCGCTGGCCTGGCGCTGGCCCCGGATGTTCTGGGTGCACCTGGCGGTGGCGGCCTACGCCCTGGGCATCGTCATCGTCGACTGGCCGTGCTTCCTGACCGAGATCGAGAACTGGTCGCGGGCGCGCACCGGAAGGGCGGTGATGGAGGACGGCTTCATCGACTTCTACCTGACCGGGAACCTCTATCCGCCCGAGCACCTGCTCACCTCACGCCTGGTCATGGCGGGAATCGCGGCGCTCACCTGGGCGGCCGCGGGGTGGCTGGTCCTGCGCCGCCGTGCGGCGCTACAGGCCGGGGTGTGAGCGGTCGGAGCCCGCGTCGGCACCGGACGTGCGGCGGCGGTCCGAACGGCCCGGGGCGGGGCACGGTGGTGGTTCCCGGAGCGGGTCCGGTCGGCTCGCCCGCAGCCCCCACGGTAGGTTCTGGTGCGTCGAGCGCTCGCCGGGCCCGTCGCCCCCGATCGTTCGCGGACGGATCGGGCGATCGGAAGAACCCGCTCGGAAGGCCGCCACGGTTCACCGTCCGACCGGCCGACGGCACACCCGGCAAGGAGCCACGCATTGAGCACCCCGCACGCCTTCCCCCTGGAGCCCGCTCCGATCCACGTGCCCGACGAGGTCCTGGACGACCTGCGCGCCCGCCTCGCGTCGACCCGTGCGCCGCTGGACGAGGGAAACGAGGACTGGTCCTACGGCGTCCCCGACAGCTACCTGCGTGAGCTGGTCGCCCACTGGCGGGACGGCTACGACTGGCGCCGGGCCGAGGCCGCCATCAACGCCCACGAGCACTACCTGGTGAGCGTCGCCGGTGTCCCGGTGCACTTCATGCGCGAGCCCGGCCGCGGACCCCGGCCGATCCCGCTGATCCTCACCCACGGCTGGCCGTGGACGTTCTGGCACTGGTCGAAGGTGATCGGCCCGCTCGCCGACCCGGCCGCGTTCGGCGGCGACCCCGCCGACGCCTTCGACGTCATCGTGCCGTCCCTGCCGGGCTTCGGTTTCCCCGGCCCGCTCACCGGCTTTCCCGACGTCAACTTCTGGAAGGTCTCCGACCTCTGGCACACCCTGATGACCCGGACCCTGGGATACGAGAAGTACGCCGCCGGGGGCTGCGACATCGGCGGGATCGTCTCCAGCCAGCTAGGCCACAAGTACGCCGACCGGCTGTACGGCGTCCACATCGGCTCCGGGCTGCCGCTCGACTTCTTCAACGGCCCCCGGGCCTGGGACTTCGCCCGGAACAGGCCCCTCACCGACGACCAGCCCGCCGACGTGCGCGCCCGGATCGTGGAGACGGACCACCGCTCGGCCTCCCACCTGGCCGTCCACATGCTCGACGGGGCCACCCTGGCCCACGGGCTGAGCGACTCGCCCGCCGGGCTGCTCGCCTGGCTGCTGGAGCGCTGGAGGTCCTGGAGCGACAACGGCGGCGACGTCGAGTCGGTCTTCACCAAGGACGACCTGCTCACCCACGCCACGATCTACTGGGCGAACAACTCCATCGCCACGTCGATGCGCTACTACGCCAACGCCAACCGCTACCCCTGGGTCCCCGCCCACGACCGCACCCCGGTCGTGCAGGCCCCGGTCGGCCTCACCCTGGTCACGTATGAGAACCCGCCCGGCGTCCACACCGCCGACGAGCGCGTCCGGGCGTTCAGGGAGGGCCCGCAGGGCGCCTGGTTCAACCACGTCAACGTGACCGCCCACGAGCGCGGCGGCCACTTCATCCCCTGGGAGAACCCCGACGCCTGGGTGGACGACCTGCGCCGGACCTTCCGCGGCCGCAGGCCCTGAACGACCCGAACACGGCCGGACCCGTCCGCGCCTCCCGGCGCCGCTGGCAGGGGACACCGCGGACACGGGGGCGGAGTCCACTGCGGGGCCCGCCGCCGGAGCGGCGGCCGGGGTCAGGCGAGTCCGGCGTCGTGGGCCAGCAGCGCGATCTGGGTGCGGTTGTCCATGTCGAGCTTGGCCAGGACGCTGGAGACGTGGGCCTTGACCGTGGCCACGCTCATGTACAGCTGCGCGGCGATCTCCGCGTTGGTGCGGCCCCGGGCCACGGCCAGGGCCACCTCGTGCTCACGCGGGCTGAGCCGGGCCAGCGCAGTGCGGGCCCGCTCGTGGGACCCGGCCTGGACGGCGGTGCGGTCCATCAGACGGCGGGTGACGCTCGCGGACAGGATGGGCTCGCCCTCGGCCACCCGCAGGACCGCGTCCACGATCCGCGCGGGCGGGGTGTCCTTGAGCAGGAAGCCGCTGGCCCCGGCGCGCAGCGCGTAGAGGATGTTCTCGTCGGTGTCGAAGGTGGTCAGCACCACGACCTCGGGCGGGGGCGTGCGCGCCCGCAGCCTGCGGGTGGCGGTGATGCCGCCCACCCGGGGCATGCGCAGGTCCATCAGGACCACGTCGGGCCGGTGGGCGTCGGCCGCGGTCAGCACCTCGTCCCCGTCGCGGGCCTCGCCGACCACGACGATGCCGTGGACCCCGTCGAGCATCATGGTCAGCCCGCCGCGGACGAGGGCGTCGTCGTCGACGATCAGGACACGCGGCGCACGGTTCATGCCGGCCATGGTAGCCAGGCGTGCAGGTGGAAGCCCTCGGGTGTGCGCTCGTGGTCCAGCCGCCCCCCGGCCAGGCGCACCCGCTCGGTCAGGCCGACCAGCCCGGTTCCGCTGCCCGGCACCGGAGGGGACCCCTCCCCGGCCGCTGCGGCCCCGGCGGGCCCGGTCACGGGGTTGCGCAGGTCGATCACCAGGCCCTCGCCGGGAGCGCCCTCCACGCGCACCCGCACCGGCTGGCCGGAGGCGTGCTTGCGGGCGTTGGTCAGGCCCTCCTGGACCAGGCGGTAGGCGGTGCGGCCGGTGGAGGCGGGCAGGCGGTCGGGGTCGGCCACCGCGTCGCGCAGCTCCACGCGCTCCCCGGCCCCGCGCGCCTCCTCCACCAGGCGGGGGACGTCGGACAGGAACGGCTGCGGGCGCCCGCCCGCCTCGGGCTCCTCCTCGCGCAGCACGCCGATCACCTCGCGCAGCTCCTCCAGGGCCTGGTGGACCCCGGTGCGCACCACCCCGGCGGCGCGGGCGAGCTGCTCGGGCGGGGCGTCGGGCCGGTACTCCAGCGCCCCGGCGTAGGTGGCCAGCAGGGACAGCCGGTGGGCGAGCACGTCGTGCATCTCGCGGGCGATGCGGGTGCGCTCCAGCATCCGCGCCTCGGCCACCCGGCGGCCCTGTTCGGCCTCCGCCCGGCGGGCGCGCTCGCGCAGCGACATCACCAGCGCGCGGCGGGCCCGGGCCAGGGCGCCCCAGCCCACCAGAGCACCGGTGGCGATGGTGATCAGGGCCAGCCACCAGGCGTAGGAGATCTGGGTGCTGGGCTGGAACAGCCCCTGGACCGCGTGCGCGGCGACGGCGGCCGCGGCGACCGCGAGGGCCAGCGGCAGGGGGCGCCGGTGGGCGGCCTGGAGCACGCCCAGCGCCGCCGCCGGGGTGGCGGCGGGGGAGAGGACGGCCAGGACGGACGCGCCCAGCGCACCGGTGACCGGCCACCGCAGCAGGACGGGGGAGAGCACGCAGACCACGAGGCCGACGGCCAGGTCCAGTCCCCGTGTCCAGGGTTCGGTGTGGCCCTCCCAGCGGGCCCAGACCGCTGCCGCGACCTGGAGGCAGACCAGGACGACCACGGCGGTCAGGGCCCGCGGCGAGCCGCGGCGCGCGGGCCGGGTTTCGTCGTCGATCGGGCTCGGCACCAGGTCAGCGTAGCTCCGGGCGTCCCCGCCCCGACACCGACCAAAGTCGGATACGGCCCCGTCCGCGGTCGACCCCGTTCACGCCCCGGGACCGATGCGGCGGCGGTGCCGTGCCGGGGAGTGTGGGGACCGGGGCTTTCGAGGGCCGACACCGCACCGGTGCGGCCCCGTTGCCCCGGCGGCGCGGTCCCGGCGTCCAGCTCTCGGACCTGCTGGGAGTACGCCTCCGAGGGGACGCGGACGGACCTTCGTCCAGTGGTCCGAGGCGGGGCCAGGACCGCGCCGCACCACACGACGACGACGTTGGGAAAGACCATGGCCACCAAGGAAACCGCTACCCGAACCGCCTCCACCGTCCCCCGGCGGATGCTCACCGCGGTCGCCGCGGTGCTCGCCCCGCTGGCTCTGTGGGGCCTGGCCGTACCGCTGATGGGCGTGGACCTGACCGCCGTCCCGGGCGGGCAGGCCCGCCCGGTGGGGCCGGGGGCCGTGGCCTTCGCGGGGATGCTCAGCGCCGCTGCGGCCTGGGCGCTGCTCGCCGTGCTGGAGCGCACGGCGCGGCGGCCCCGGCTGGCGTGGACGGTCACCGCCTGCGCGGTGCTCGCGCTCTCCCTGGCCGGACCCCTCACCAGCGGCGCCGCACCGGTGGTGGTGCTGGTGCTGGAGGGGATGCACGTCCTGGTCGGGGCGGTGCTGATCCTGGGCCTGGGCCGCTCGGCCCGCGTCTGAGGGGGACCCCCGTCGGATGCGGTGGGCCGGGCTTTCGGCGGGGGTGCCGGTCAGCGCGTCCGCAGGCCGGCGACGAGGGTGTCCACGAAGACGTCGCGGTCCCCCGGCGGGCCGAGGCGGACGGCGTGCTCGATCCCGCAGACCAAGCGCTCGACCTGGGCCGTCGAGAGGTCCGGACGCACGTCACCGGACGCCTGGGCCCTCGCGAGCACGTCGTCGAGCCTTGCGAGGACCGTGGCCTTGAGGGCCGCGACCTCCGCGCTGGCGTCCTCGGCGGCGAGCAGGACCGCTTGGAGGCCGCCCGCCTCAAGGTGCAGGTCCACGACGGCGCGCAGGGCCGTCTCGAAGCCCTGCCTGGGGCTGGGATCGGCGGAGGCCTGGCGGGCGACCGCGTCCAGCCGTTCCAGGGCCTCGACGGTGAGTTCCTCCACGAGGGCGTGGGCCGTGGCGAAGTGGCGGTAGACGGTGCCGACCCCCACCCCGGCCTCGCGGGCGACGTCGTTGAGACGGAGGTCCTTGGGATCGCTCCTTCGAGCGGCCTCGAGTATCCGCTCCCGGCTGCGGGCCGCGTCGGCGCGGAGTGCGTTCATGGGCACACCCTACCCGAAAGCGGATTAGCCATCCGATTGGTGCTAACGTAAGCGGATGAGTTATCCGTTTCAAGGAGGGCGCATGATGTGGGATCCCGAAGCACTGCCGGACCAGGGCGGACGCACCGTGGTGGTGACCGGGGCGACCTCGGGCATCGGTTACTTCGCCGCCCAGCGGCTCGCCGGAGCCGGGGCGCACGTGGTGCTCGCCGGACGGTCGGCCCGACGGCTGGAGGCCGCCGAGAACGCCATCCGCGGACAAGTTCCCTCGGCGTCTTCGAGCCGGCTGGTCCCGGACCTGGCCTCAGGGGACTCCGTGGCCGAGGCCGCCGCCCGTCTGGCCGAACTGGAGCGCGTCGACGGGTTGCTCCTCAACGGCGGTTCGATGTCTCTGCGGGCGTCGGACAGGACCTTCGACGGTCTGCCGACGCTGCTTGCGACCCATGTGGTGGCCAACGTGGGGCTGGTAGCCGGTTCTCTGCCGGGAATGATCCGCACGGGGGAGCTGCACGGCGGACCGACGAGGATCGTGCACACCTCGACGGGGTTCGTGGACCGGTTGCGCGGGAGCGTCGAGGACGTACGGCGAGGTTCTCGGATCGGTGTCGTCGCGTACAGCAGGGCGAAGGCTGTGACGGAGATGTTCGCTTTCGAACTCGACCGCCGTCTGCGTGCCGCTGGACTGCCGGTGGCGTCGCTGGTCTCGCGTCCGGGTATCGGTGTGGACGCCAAGACGCCCCGTCGGCCGGGAGTCCGTGACGAGACGGTGCCGGTGCGGCGCCACCCCTATACGCCCTGGGCGCAGGGCAAGGACACCGCCGCCTGGTCGGCGCTTCGCGCCCTCACCGATCCGGAAGCGGAGGGAGGGGAACTGTACGCGCCGGAGAACGGTGTCAGGGGACGGGCCGTCCGGGTCGACCCGCCCTCCCTGACGGTCTCGCCTCCGGTGAAGGCCATGGATTCTGTGTGGCGCCAACTGGAGGAGCTGGCGGGCGTCGAGCTGCCGATCCCCGAGGACGCCTCCCGCGCCTGAGCCCCGCCCACCCGTTCGGCACCGGTCGGACCGCCACGAGCCGCCGGGCCTCTGACCGGGGCGGCTCAGCGGGTGGGCGGCGCGGTGCTCTCGCGCTCGACGACCTCGCCGCGAACGGTGACCACGCGGGGCTGGTCGCTGGGCTCGCCGTCCAGGGCGAGCACCGCCGCGCGTTCGCCCATCTCCTCCAGCGGCAGGCGCACCGTGGTCAGGGCGGGGGTGAGGTCGCGCAGGGTGGGGATGTCGTCGAACCCGGCCACCGAAAGGTCGGTGGGCACCCGCAGTCCCAGGTCGCGCAGCGCGGCCATCGCCCCCGTGGCCATGACGTCGTTGACGGCGAACAGGCAGGTGGCGTCGGTGCCCACCGCCATCAGGCGGCGGGTGGACTCGTAGCCGCCGTCGCGGGTGAAGGCGCCGTGCACCACGTTGTGGTGGGCCAGCTCCAGCCCCGCGCCCGAGAGCGCGGAGTGGAACCCGTCCAGGCGTTCGCGTGCGGTCTGCAGGTCGGTGGGCCCGGCCAGGATGGCGAACTCGCGGTGCCCCTGGGCGATGAGGCGGCGGGCCAGGTCGGAGGCCCCGGTGTGGTTGTCGGGGGTGACCGTGTCCGCGGGCAGGCCCTCCTGGGACACGCACGCCACCCGCCCGCCCTGGCGGCGGAACATGCGGATCTCCTCGGACAGGCGCCGGTTGCTCTCCTCGTCGGTGGAGCGCGAGCCGACCAGCACCACCGCGCGGGCCCGGTGCGCGCGCAGTGTGGCCAGGATGCGGCCCTCCTTCTGCGCGGAGCGGCTGGTGGTGCCCAGTACCAGGACCAGCCCCTGTTCCTCGGTGTGGCGGGTGACCCCGGCGGCGATCGAGGAGAAGTAGGGGTCGGAGATGTCGTGGACGAGTAGGCCGACCAGAGCGCTGCTGTTGCGGGCCAGGGTCTGGGCCGAGGCGTTGGCCAGGTAGCCGAGTTCGCGCGCGCTGGCGGTCACCTTGTCGCGCAGGCGCTGGCTGACCTGGCGTGTACTGCCGTTGATCACCCTGGACGCCGTGGCCAGGGACACCCCGGCGTGCTCGGCGACCTGTTCCAGTGTCACGTAACCGGACTCCACGCCGCTCCCTCTCCTGCCTCGGCCCATGGGAAAACTCTTTCCTACCCTAGCGGAGCCCTCGACCAGCTCACGGACGCTCTGATGCCCCACGCGCCCCGTCGGCCACGGAACCGTCCTCGGAGGCGGCCGCACGGCTCTGCCCGGTGCGCAGCTGCGTGCGCCAGGTCCGGGAGGGGGCCCAGCCCAGCGCGGCGCGGGCCGCCTGGGAGGAGAAGACCGCGCGGCCGTCGGCCAGGGCGGCGGCCGCCGGGGCGGCGCCGGGGTGGTGCAGGGGCAGCAGGGTGTCGACGGGCACCTCGGACAGCGGGTCGGGGGCCATGGCGTTGAACACCTGGCCGCCGCTGACCTTGGCCGGGTTCTCGATGACCAGCGCGAACAGCTCGGCGGCGTCGCGGGCGTCGACGTAGTTGAACAGGGAGGTGGCGGCCAGGGCCGGGTCCGCCAGCCGCTCGGCCATGGTGTGCCCGAGCTGGGTGGGCGCGCCCTCCCACTCCTCGGGGGCCACGACGTAGCCCGGGCGCACGCACGACAGGACGCAGGTGGCGGAGGTGCGGGCCAGGGCGCGCACGGTGTCCTCGATGATCGCCTTGCTCAGCCCGTAGGCGTGCCAGGGCGCGACCGGGTGGGCCTCGTCCAGCGGCAGGTAGCCGGGCGCCCAGGAGGGGGTGTTGTACCCGTAGACGGTGGGGCTGGAGGCGGCCACCGCCGAGTGGGCGCCGTGGGCGACGGCCGCGGAGAGCACCGCCCAGGCCAGGCCGGTGTTGACCTGGAGGGTCTCCACGTCGGGGCGGGCGAAGGGCACGGCGATCCCGGCCAGGTGGACGAGGGCCTCGGGGCGGGCCCGGGTGAAGGCCGCCTCCAGGGCGTCCGGGTCCAGCAGGTCGGCGGTGACCGCGTCGACGCCCTCGGGCAGGTCGGCCGCGGCGGTGTCCACGGAGGTCACCTGGTGTCCGCGTGCGGCCAGGGTGGCCACGACGCTGCGGCCGAGCCGTCCGGAGCCGCCGGTGACGAGAACGCGCATGGGTGTTGTCTTCCTTCCCTAGTCCCCGGGTCCGGGGGGTTGTCCACAGGCCGTGCGGGGCACTGGCGCCGCCCCGCGCGGCGGTCCTGACGTTGATATCGGGGGGTCCCCGGGCCCGCCCGCTTCGTGCCGCGCCCCTGGTGCCCGGGCCGCCCTTCCCCTCCTCCTGCCGACCGTCGGCGGTCCCGTGTCACACGCCGCCGGTCCGCCGGGGACCGGGGCACCGACGGACCTGACCGGCGACCAGGGCGCTGGCGGACCGGCCGCAGACGTCGCCGGGGCGGTTCCCGGCTGAGTGGTTCCGACCAGGTCGGGCCCCGGGCTAGAACAGGTCCCGGGCGGCCTCGGCCAGGGCCGCCAGCTCCCCGGCCCCGTCGGCGCGCCCGTCGCGCACCGCCACGCGCAGCCGCCGCTCCAGCCGCCCGCCCTCGGGCAGGGGCAGTCGCGTGTCCCACGCCAGCGCGGGCCCCACCCCCGGATAGTCCTCGGCCCGCAGGAACCACGGGTCGGTGTGCTCCCCGGGCTGGAGGAAGACCAGGGTCCATCCCCCGTCCACGGCCTCGTCAGCGTCCGCCGCGCCGTCTTCGGCTCCGCCCGAGGCCGCGCCGCCGCCCCGGGCACCACGGCCTCCGGCACCCTCTGCCGCAGCGGCACCAGCGGCCCCGACGCCCTCACCGCCACCTCCGACCAGGGCCAGCCACTCCGCCCGCGAACCGTGCAGGGCCTTCTCGCCCTCCAGTCCGCCCGAGCCCACGACGGCGGGCGGGGTCGCGGCCACGGGCGCGCGCCAGAACAGGCCCCCGTACCCGGCTCCGGGCCTGCCGTTGGTGGCGGGGCTGCCGATGCTCAGGTCGCGCCCGGAGGTGTTGCGCAGCTGCGTGCGCACGTCCAGCACCCAGGTGCGCCCGTCCAGGCCCGCGGCCCGCACGGTGCGCTCCTCGCTCAGCATCTCGGCCCCGTCCGGGCCGGTCCACGACAGCGCCTCCACACGGCGGTCCGCGGCCAGCTCCAGCCAGGACACGTGCCGCTGGCGGCCGTGGTTGTCCAGCAGCACCGACCCACGGTCGCGGGTGAAGGTGCGCCCGCCCCAGAAGCTCACCCCCGACACGTCGGGCACGGCCACGCCCACCCCCAGGTGGTGCAGGTGGTCGGCGGGCCGCTCCTCGGTGACCGACACCCCGGCGAGGGTGCGCACCGGGTGCAGGTAGGGGCGCGGCGACAGGGCCGGCTCGATGTCGGTCCCGTCCCTGAGGACGGCCAGGACGCAACCGTCCAGGGTCAGCGTGTTCACGGCGTGGCCTTCGCGTCGGTCGCTCCCGCCCGGGCCGCGGGGGACCAGGCGGGGTCGAGTTCGGAGAACAGCGCCAGGTGCTCGGCGCTGCGGTGGATGAGGGCGTCGATGCCGGGGACGATCCGGCGCACCCCCTCCTCGGTGCGGTACACGTGCTGCATGCCCGCGGGCAGGGCCACCGGGTCGGGCGCGGCGCGCACCGCTTCGAGCACGTGCATGAACGCCCGGGTGGCCCGGGGCGGCACCAGCAACGGCTCGTCCCCGCGCACGTGTTCGACCAGGTTGGACATCAGGTGGGTGCGCGGGTGCGTGGTGGTGGCCGGGGGTCGGCCCGGTCGGTGCACGGTGACGCGGTCCAGCGTGTACTCGAACTCGATGCGCCCCAGGTCGCCGTGGACCACCAGACGCGGCGGCAGGTGCTCGGGCGCGCACAGGGTCACCGCCAGGGTGATGGGCAACCCGTCCGCGGTGCGCACGCGCACGCACGATGTGTCGTCGGCCTCGATGGGGTGGGCGTGGAACATCTCCAGCTCCACGCCCCGTGGCGCCTCGGTCGCGGCTCCGGCCACGGCCAGCGCGGTGGCCAGGGCGTGGGCGAAGGGGTTGGTCAGCGCCCCGTCCACCACGTCGCGCCCCTGGAGGCGGCGGCGCCCCGCCCAGGGGGCGCGGTCGTAGTAGGCCGAGGTGCGTACCCACGTGCCCGTACCGCCGATGCCGCGCACGCGCCCCACCGCGCCCTCGCGCACCAGGGTGCGCACGGCCTCCACGGCGGCCGACCCCAGGCTCTGGAAGCCCACCTGGCAGGCCAACCCGGAGGCGTCCACGGCCGCGGTGAGCTCCTCGAACTCGGCCAGGGTCGCGGTGGTGGGCTTCTCCAGCAGCAGGTGGGAGCCGTGTTCCAGCGCGGTGCGGGCCAGGGGCAGGTGGGTGTGGATGGGCGTGGCCAGGACGGTGATCCGCGCGCCGGTGCTCTCGATCGCCTCGCCCAGGTCGGCGTGGCATGGCAGCGCGCCGTGCCCCTCCAGGTCGTCGTCCCCGGCGACGGGGCGCTGGTCGCACACGCCCACGAGCCGGACCAGGCCGCTCTGCGCCAGTTCGCGCAGGGAGCGCAGGTGGGCGCGGCCGTGGCCGTGGACCCCGGCCAGCAGCACGGGCACGGGTTCGCCCATCAGCTGCCCCCGAGAAGGTCGGCGACGCGGACCGGTCCCCCCGAGGCGATGGAGGCGTTGGCCGCCAGCCCGGTGAGCAGGGCGTTGCCGCCGTCGGAGTGGTCGGGGCGGATGCCGTCGTCCTCGCCGCCGAACAGCGAGTCGAGCATGAGCTGGTCGCCGCCGCCGTGGGTGCCCTCGCCCACCGCCACGGGGATCTCCTCGGGGGGCTGCCAGTGGCGGCGCAGCCACAGCCGCGCGCTGGTGTGCTCCTTGGGGGCTGGCATGCCGCGCACGGGCGTGGTCTCGTCCTGATCGGGCGAGGTGTACTCGAACTCGGTCATGTCCAGCTCCAGGCGGCCCCGGCTGCCGGTGATCGCGATCCGGTAGCCCTCCCAGGGCGCGTAGGCGACCAGGTGGTAGGTCAGGCGCGCGCCGGTGTCGTAGCCGACCAGCACGGACATGTCGTCCTCGATGGTGATGCCGGGGCCGAAGACGTTGAGGTCGCGGCGGTACCCGTCCTCGTGCTCGGCGTCCAGGTACAGGGCCCGCAGGTCGGCGCTGTCGTCCATGTGCAGGGCGAAGGGGTCGCTCTGGGCGGCGTCCTCGCCGTGGCCGCGCTCGTAGTCGGCGGCCAGGCCGTGGCGGCGGCCGTTGTCGTCGCCGTAGAAGAACAGCCTCCCCGACGCGAACACGTCGGTGGGGCGGGCGCCGATCCACCAGTTGACCAGGTCGAAGTGGTGGCTGGCCTTGTGCACGAGCAGGCCGCCGGACTGGTTCTTGTCGCGGTGCCAGCGGCGGAAGTAGTCGGCGCCGTGGCGCAGGTCCAGCAGCCACTCGAAGTGCACCGACCCGACCTCGCCGATCACCCCGGAGGAGATGAGGTCGCGCAGCTGGCGGTGGACGGGGTTGTAGCGGTAGTTGAAGCCGACGGTCACCCGCCCCCCGGTGCGCGCCTGGGCCTCGTTGATGCGCCGCAGCCCCTCCAGGTCGGCGGTCATGGGCTTCTCGGTGATGGCGTCGAGCCCGGCGTCCAGGGCCGCCACGACGTAGTCGGCGTGGGTGCGGTCGACGGTGCAGACGATGACCTCGTCGACGCTCTCCTCCTTGAGCATGCGGACGAAGTCGTCGGGGGAGTAGGTCGGCACGGCGTCGAGCCCGGCGTCGGTGACGATGCGGTTGTGCACGGCCATGCGGGTGCTGTTGGTGTCGCAGAGGGCGACCAGACGTCCCCGGTCCCGGTGGGTGCCGGTCAGTGCCCGGGTGTACATCCGGGCGCGGGATCCGGTGCCGACGATCGCGTACCTGCGTGGGGTGGTGTGGTTCACACAGGGCATGGTAAACGCTTTCCCATCCGGTCGACAAGGGCGTCGACCAAGACGTGTCCGAGCGTCCGCACTCCCGTGACGCATGACGGAGAGTGTCGAAAAGACTTCGAGGAGTCGTATTTCTCGCGCGAACGAGCGCGGGAGGGGAAAGCGCGCGGCAAAATCCGCGCCTCCCGGGCCGCCGGAAGCGTAACGATATGGGGCTTGGATCACAGTTTTCGGGAAACCTGCCGTTGACACCCATGTAACCCGGTGCTAGAAACTGAACATCTTAGTACGTGGATAGCGCTTACCAGAACATGTTTAGGCAGTTCAGCACGTGTTCTCGCCCACAGCGTACGCGTCTCCGAACGAGATTGGCAGTTTCCATGAATCCAGGACCGCACGCGCCCGCCAGCGCTCCGGCGGTGGCCCCACAGGAGGGTGGATCCCCGTGAGCGCCCTCCTGCAACGGCGGCCCGCCAAGGCCCCCGACGCCCCGGTCGGCGCCAAGCCGCGCCGCGGGGTCGGCAAGAGCCCGGCCCCTGGCAAGCGGCGGAACGAGAACCTCGCCGCCTACGGCTTCCTGGCCCCGTGGTTCGTCGGCCTGGTGCTCATCACCGCGGGCCCCCTCCTGGCCTCCCTGTACTTCTCCTTCACCGACTACAACCTCATCGGCGACTACGAGTGGGTCGGCCTGGAGAACTACCAGCGGATGTTCGACGACGAGCGCCTGCACAGCGCGCTCAGGGTCACGTTCGTCTACGTCTTCGTGTCGGTGCCGCTCCAGCTCACCCTGGCCCTGGCCCTGGCGATGATCCTGGACCGCGGCGTGCGTGGCCTGCCCCTGTACCGGTCGGTGTACTACCTGCCCTCCCTGCTCGGCGGCAGCGTGGCCATCGCCATCCTGTGGCGCCAGGTCTTCGGCGCTGAGGGCCTGATCAACCAGGTGCTCGCCTTCTTCGGCATCCAGGGCGAGGGCTGGGTCTCCCACCCCGACTACGCGCTGGGCACGCTGATCGTGCTCAACGTGTGGACCTTCGGCGCGCCCATGGTGATCTTCCTGGCGGGACTGCGCCAGATCCCCGCCATGTACTACGAGGCCGCCGCGGTGGACGGGGCGGGCCCCCTGCGCCGCTTCTGGAACATCACCGTGCCGATGCTCACCCCGATCATCTTCTTCAACATGGTGCTGCAGTTCATCAACGCCTTCCAGACCTTCACCCAGGCGTTCGTGGTCAGCGGCGGCACCGGCGGCCCCTCGGACTCCACGCTCTTCTACACGCTCTACCTCTACCTGCGCGGCTTCGGCTCCTTCGACATGGGCTACGCCTCGGCGATGGCCTGGCTGCTGCTGCTGATCATCGGCGGGTTCACCGCGGTGAACTTCATCGCCTCCAAGTACTGGGTCTTCTATGGCGACTAAGACAATGCCCCCCGTGGCCTCGCGGAAGCGCACGCGGGCCGAACGCACACGACGGCTGATCACGCACATCGGGCTCATCGCCTTCGGGCTGGTCATGCTCTACCCGCTGCTGTGGATGCTCTCCAGCTCGTTCAAGCCCACCGAGGAGATCTTCCGCGCCCCGGGCCTGATCCCCGAGACCTTCACCCCGGGCAACTACACCGAGGGGTGGAACGCCCTCCAGTTCCCGTTCCACCACTACCTGCTCAACTCGGCGATCGTGGTGGCCGGGGCGATCGTGGGCAACCTCATCGGCTGCTCGATGGCGGCCTACGCCTTCGCCCGGCTGGAGTTCCGCGGCAAGCGGCTGTTCTTCGCCGTCATGATGGCCACGATCATGCTGCCGATCCACGTCGTGATCGTGCCGCAGTACATCCTCTTCGCCGAGCTGGACTGGATCAACACCTTCCTGCCGCTGATCGTGCCCAAGCTGCTGGCCACGGACGGGTTCTTCATCTTCCTCATGGTGCAGTTCATCCGCGGACTGCCCCGCGACCTGGACGAGGCGGCGCGCATCGACGGCTGCGGCCACGTGCGCATCTTCTTCCAGATCATCATGCCGCTGTCCCTGCCGGCCCTGGCCACCAGCGCGATCTTCACCTTCATCTGGACCTGGAACGACTTCTTCAGCCAGCTGATCTTCCTCACCGACCCGTCGATGTACACCGTCCCCGTCGCCCTGCGCACCTTCGTCGACTCGACCTCGCAGACCTCCTGGGGTCCGCTGTTCGCCATGTCGATCGTCGCTCTGGGCCCCGTCTTCGGTTTCTTCCTCGCGGGTCAGCGATACCTCGTCAAGGGCATCGCCACCACCGGAATCAAGTAGTCGAAGGGAACCGAACACATGCACGCACACCCTGGCTACGGGCGCCCCCAGGCCCGTCGCCGCAGCCCTTTCCTGTCCGTGGCCGCGGGAGTGGGCGCCATCGTGATGGCGGCCACCGCCTGTGGCGGCTCCGAGGCCGACGACGGCACGGTCGAGCTGCGCTTCTCCTGGTGGGGCGCGGACGACCGCCACTCCACCACCCAGCAGGTCATCGACCTGTTCGAGGCCGAGAACCCGGGCATCACCGTCGTCCCCGAGTACACGGACTGGGGCGGTTACTGGGACCGTCTGGCCACCAGCACCGCCGCCAACGACGCCCCCGACATCATCACGCAGGAGGAGCGCTACCTGCGCGAGTACGGCGACCGCGGCGCCCTGCTCGACCTCAACGAGGTCGACCTGGACCTGTCGGGGATCGACCCGCTGGTGGCCGAGAGCGGGGACCTGGACGGGCAGACCTTCGGCGTGGCCACCGGCGTGAACGCCTACGCGATCCTGGCCGACCCCCAGGCCTTCGAGGACGCTGGCGTGGAGATGCCCGACGACGAGACGTGGACCTGGGACGACTACATCGAGATCTCGGCCCAGATCAGCGAGGCCACCGACGGCGAGGTCGTGGGCACGCAGAGCATGTCCTACAACGAGTCGGGCTTCCAGATCTTCGCCCGCCAGCGCGGGGAGAACCTCTACGCCGAGGACGGGTCCCTCGGCTTCTCCCAGGAGACGCTGGAGGAGTGGTTCTCCGTCACCGAGCAGCTGACGGAGAACGGCGGCCAGCCCGGCGCGGCCGAGAGCGTGGAGATCGAAGCGGGCGGCCCCGACCAGTCGGTGCTCTCCACCAACCAGGGCGCGATGGCCCACTTCTGGACCAACCAGCTGGGCGGCATCTCGGCCTCCTCCGGCCGCGACATCGAACTGCTGCGCTACCCGGGTGAGAGCACAGAGGACCGCACCGGCATGTTCTTCAAGCCGGCCATGTTCTACTCCATCTCGGCGGGCACCGAGCACCCGGAGGAGGCCGCGCTGTTCGTGGACTTCCTGCTCAACAGTGAGGAGGCCGCCGAGCTGATCCTGGCCGACCGCGGCCTGCCCGCCAACGTGGACGTGCGGTCCCACATCATCGACTCGCTGCCCGAGGCCGACGCCCGCAGCGCGGTGTTCCTGTCCGAGATCGAGGGCACGATCGTGGACGGCAACCCGCCGCCGCCGATCGGTGCCGGGCAGGTCGTGGACATCACCAAGCGCGTCACCGAGGACCTGACCTTCGGTGAGCTGACCCCGGCCGAGGCCGCGGAGCAGTTCATGGCGGAGGTCGAGGCGGCCACCGGCGAGGCCTGATCCGGACCTACCCGGCACCAGCGCGCGGGCGGGCCCGGCGGGAGGACCTCCTCCCGCCGGGCCCGCCCGCGCGTGTGCGGCCAGCCCGGTGAGGCGTTCCGGTGGCGTCCGAGCACGGTTCCCGGTTCCTCAGGGCGAGGCGGTGACCGGCGGCTCCTCGGGGTCGGCCTCGGGCGGCGCGGGGGCCGGGGGCACGGCGGTCTGGGCGACGAGGGCGCCCGCGACGATGACGGCGGCGCCGACGGCCTGCACGGGTGTGAGCGCCTCGTCCAGCAGCACCCAGGCCAGCACGATCGCGGTGACCACCTCCAGGTAGGCGACCGCCCCGGCGACCTGCGGGGACAGGCGCCGGACCGCCGAGATGCCGAGGAAGTAGGCGAGCGCGGTGCACACCAGGCCCAGCCACAGGGCCGTCGCCCAGCCGGGGAAGGAGAACCCGCCCAGCGCGACCGGGTCGGCGAGCATGTGCCAGGGCAGCGTCCAGGGCCGGGCCAGGACGCCCAGCAGCACCGCGGCGACCAGGGAGCCGAAGGCCACCACGGCCAGCGGGTCGGTGTCCTCGTCCATGCTGTCCGACAGCAGGAAGAAGACGGCCTGCGCCGCGGCGGCGCCCAGAGCCAGCCCCACGCCGACCGCGTCCAGGCGCACGCCCGCCCACACCTCCAGCAGCAGGCCGAGCCCGGCCACGGCCAGGACCACGCCGACCACGGCGGCGGGGGAGACCCGGGTACGGCGCACCACGCGCAGCCACAGCAGGACCAGGACCGGGCCGAGGAACTCGATGAGCAGGGCGATGCCCACGGGGATGCGCGCGATGGAGGCGAAGTACAGGGCCTGGACCCCGGCCATCGGGAAGACGCCGTAGGCCAGGACCAGCAGCGGGCGGCGGCGGGCGGTGCGCCAGTGGGCCAGGGCCACCGGCGACAGCAGCAGCGCCGCACCGGCCACGCGCAGCCAGGTGACGTGGAGGGAATCCATCCCCGCGTCCAGCAGGGGGCGGGCGAAGACGCCCGATCCGCCGAAGGCGAGTGCCGAGGCGAGCGCGAAGGCCAGCCCCGAGCTCCGGTGGCGCGCGGGTGGGACGGACACGGCGGTGCTCCCGGGGGATGGTGGGGACATGGGACCGTTGACGAGCATACGGCCGGGGTCCGGGGAAGTCTTCGGGCGGCGTGCGCCCTCCGGCACCGGATGCTGTGCGCGGCGCAGCGTCCGCGTTCACGCGTCCTCCCCGGCGGGCGGCGCGCAGGAGGGGCGGCTCGCGACCGGTCGCGGAGACGGCAGGCCCTTCGGCTCGGACTCCTCTGGCTGTCACCGGCGCGGGAGGGGCGCGCGTGAACGCGTCCACAGCCGCGACCGCGAACCGCGCGGGGACCACGCCCCACCGGCCGCCTCCTCTGCGTCCTGTGCCCGGGAGCGGACCGAGCGGGGACCGCGCTCCCCGCAGGTGGAGCCCGCCTCAGCCCTGCGCGGGGGTGAGGTCGATCTGGGCCCAGGCGACGTCGTGCCAGGCGTCGAACTTGCGGCCGACCCGGCGCATGACGCCCACGTCCTCGAAGCCCAGGGAGCGGTGCAGGCCCAGGCTGGCATCGTTGGGCAGCGTCATGCACGCGACGGCGGTGCGCATGCCGCGTTCGGCCAGGCGGGGCAGCAGTTCCCGGTACAGGGCCCGGCCCGCGCCGGTGCGCCTGCGGCCCATGGCCAGGTAGACGCTGACCTCGCACGACCACCGGTAGGCGTCGCGGGCGCGGAAGGGCCCGCCGTAGGCGTAGCCGACGACCCCGTCGGCGTCCTCCAGCACGATCCAGGCGTGCCGCCGCTGGGCCGCGGCGATCCGCTCGGCCATCTGTTCGGCGGTGGGCGGCTCGTACTCGAAGGTGATCGCGGTGTCGGTGACGTAGGGGGAGTAGATCGCCGCGCACGCCGGGGCGTCCGCGGGGGTCGCGTCGCGGACGGTGAGGGTCGGCATCGAAGTCATGTCGAACATGGTATTCAGGTCTGCTCCCTATAGTGAACGTCATGAGCGACACACTGGGCACGGCCCTGGCTTCGACCCTGCGAGAGCTGCGCCGGGCCCGCGGGCTGAGCGGAGGGGCGCTGGCCGAGCTGTCCGGTGTCTCCCGGGGCATGATCAGCCGGATCGAGAACGGCGAGGCCCAGCCCACCGCCTCCCTGCTGGGGCGGATCGCCGCCGCGCTGGGCATCACCCTGTCGGAGCTGATCGCCCGCGCCGAACAGGGAGACCGTCGTCTGGTCCGCGCGCACGAGCAGCCCGTGTGGACCGACCCCGGGACGGGCTACCGGCGGCGCGCGGTCTCGCCCGCGTCCGGCGGCCCGATCGAACTGGTGGAGGTGGAGCTGCCGCCGGGTGCGCGGGTGGGCTTCCCCGCGCAGGCCTACGCCTTCACCCACCACCAGATCTGGGTTCTGGAGGGCACACTGGCCTTCCGCGAGGGCGGTGTGGAGCACGTGCTGGAGCGGGGCGACTGCCTGCACCTGGGCCCGCCCGAGCCGTGCGAGTTCCACAACCCGACCGGTGCGGACTGCCGGTACCTGGTGGTCATCTCCCGGCGCGGAGCCTGAGGCGGCGGACGGGACCGGGAACCGCCGCCCGACTCAGGGCGCCAGCGCCCGGACGAACCCCGCGCGCTGGTCGGCCAGCCAGGCCTGGCGGCGGTCCCAGCGCTCCCACCCGCCCATCCGTTCCAGGTCGCGGGCGAACAGCCCGTCACCGTTCTCGACCCGCTCGGCCACGAAGACGCGGGCGACGGCCGTGTACTCCTCGACCACCCCCGGCAGGGCGCGGCGGTCGTCGGGGGAGAGCCCGTAGGCGTCGGCGAGGAGGCGCATCCGGTGCGCGACGTCGTTCTCCTCGTGCGGGGTCCCGGCGGCGGAGACCGGGTCGAGCGCGGGGGCCAGGTAGTAGACCAGCGCAGCCACGTCCCAGACCGGGCGGCCCGGCGCGGCCAGGTCGAAGTCGATCAGGGCCGCGGCCCGGCTCCGGCGGAAGACGATGTTCTCCAAGCAGGGGTCGTTGTGGCACAGGATGGGACCGCCCTCGGGGTCGGCCATCCCGGTGGAGCCGGTGTTCCAGGCGGCCGAGGTGTCCACGGGCACGCGTGCGGCGGCGTCGTGGTAGCGGCGCAGCAGTTCCGCGGCCGAGCGCAGGGTGTGCTCGGTGAACGCCCAGTCGGGGAACGGCGGAAGGGCGACGTCCCCCTCCACGAAGGTCAGCTCCTCGCGGCCGTCGTCGCGCAGCCGGAGCGGCACCGGAGCGCCCCTGAACCCGCTCTCGGCCAGGGCGCGCAGGTGGGCGTGGATCGCGGGTGCGGCGGGTGTCGCGGTGCGCACGACGTGGCCGCCGTACCGGAACACCGTGGTCATCATGCCGCCTGCCAGCCGCTTCCCCCTGTTGTCGGTCCCGCTGTCGGTGTCGCTCGGGTGGGTCATCGCTCTCCTCGCGTCGAGGACCTGCGGCGGCGGGTCCACCTCGAAACTAGTGCCAGCGACCGTCCAAGGGGAGGCCGCGCCGCGTTCGAGGTCGTTCCGGAAGAGGAGAAAACCCGATCACAGCAGCGGAACCGGGACCGGACGCGACCCCCGGGCCAGCGACTCGGCCCCGACCACCCCGACCAGTGAGGCCGCCACGGCCGCGCGTACCGGCACCAGCGGCTCGGCTCCGTGCTCGACGGTGTCGCGAAAGCCCCGCAGCAGTCGCACCGTGCCCTCGGCCCCGCGCTCCACGGGCTCGCCGTCCAGCAACAGCGCGGGCGGGACGCGTTCCTCCTCACGGACGTCGCCGTCGGGGCGGGTCCACCCCTCGTGGCGCACGCGCACCGACCAGGCGCGCTCTCCCCGCGCCCGCACCGACTCGGCCAGACCGAGGGTGCCGCGTACCGACACCCAGCTCCAGTGGCTCTCGGGTTCGCCCTGGAGGAAGCCGTTGCGGGTGACGGCCAGGGCGCCCGTGGACAGGCGCACCACCATGGTGCTGGCCTGGCGCGGCGCGGCCTCGTCCACGGTGAACGCGCTGACCTCCACAGGTTGTGCCCCGGTGATCGCCAGGATCGGCGACAGGGAGTGGGTGCAGTAGGCGGTGGGGGCGATGCGCCCGCGCCAGTGGGCGGGGTCGCCGGTCAGCCCGGTGACGCCCTCGGGGGACATGCCGTGCAGGTAGTCGGCCTCGATGAGGTTGATCCGGCCCAGTTCGCCAGCCCGGACGGCCTCGCGGACGAGCAGCACGTGCGGGTGGAGGGTGTAGTTCTCGGCCAGGGAGTAGCTCGCTGAGGAGCGGTCGGCCGCCGCGACCAGCGCCCTCGCCTCGGCCTCGTCGGCGCACGCGGCGGTCTCGGAGAGCACGTGGACGCCGCGGTCCAGGAAGGCCAGGGCAAGGGGCACGTGGGCGTCGAAGTCGTTGGCCAGGACCACCCCGTCCAGGTCCTGGTCGAGCAGGTCCCGCCAGCGTCCGGTGAGGACCGCGCCGGGCAGCCGCTCGCGGGCCGCGGCGTGCGAGGCGGGGTCGCGGTCGCAGACCGCCACCACGTCCATGCCGAGTCTGGCGGCCCACGCCGCCAGGTGCAGGCCCATCCCCAGTCCCACCACTCCCATGCGCATGGGGGCATCATCATCCTCCGCACGGCTGCCGGGCAAAGGAATTACGCGGCCCGGGTGAGGGGAGTGTCCGTCCCCCGCGGGTCCCCGCGAGTACGGGAGCGGACGCGCCGGGACCCGGGTCGTGGGCACCACTCGGATTCCGGCATGCGAAAACCAGTTCCGCGCAGCGTCTCCCACAGGCAACACAATGGAAACACCGGCGGTGGGAAACTGCCCCGCGCTTCTCCGGGCGCACTCCCCGTTCATACGTGCTCTGAACTGCGGAGATACCAGTTCTCCGGAGGCGGAGGGCGGCCCGGGGCTACGAAGGAATATGTTTACATCGAGGTAATACACTCCTCATACAGCCACGATCCGCAGGCGCGAGGACCTCAGGGCCTGGGATCACCACCATGTGTTGCGCCAGCGTGCGCGTGTTCGAGGTTCCCGACACAACGGCGTGTGGGGTGCCCGTTCCACCTGTGCTGAAAGGAACGTTCACCCATGCCCTTCGCCGACGAGGCAGGCCGTGACCACCACCCCGGAGTCCGATCCGCCTACGAGCACGTCGTGCGCCGCAACCCCGACGAGCCGGAGTTCCAGCAGGCGGTGCTGGAGGTCCTGGACGACCTCTCCCCGGCCCTGACCCGGCACCCCGAGTACGCCGAGCAGCGCATCCTGGAACGCCTGTGCGAGCCCGAGCGCCAGGTGATCTTCCGGGTGCCCTGGCGTGACGACCAGGGCCGGGTGCACGTCAACCGGGGCTTCCGGGTGGAGTTCAACAGCGCGCTGGGCCCCTACAAGGGCGGGCTGCGCTTCCACCCCAGCGTCAACCTCGGCGTGATCAAGTTCCTGGGCTTCGAGCAGATCTTCAAGAACGCCCTGACCGGCATGAACATCGGCGGCGGCAAGGGCGGCAGCGACTTCGACCCCAAGGGCCGCTCCGAGACGGAGATCGAGCGGTTCTGCCAGTCGTTCATGACCGAGCTGCACCGCCACCTGGGTGAGCACACCGACGTCCCGGCCGGGGACATCGGCGTGGGCGGCCGCGAGATCGGCTACCTGTTCGGCCAGTACCGGCGCCTGGCCAACCGCTGGGAGGCCGGTGTGATCACCGGCAAGGGCCTGGAATGGGGCGGCTCGCGGGTGCGCACCGAGGCCACCGGCTACGGCAGCGTGCTCTTCACCCAGCGGATGCTGGAGCGGTCGGGCCGCGCCCTGGACGGTCAGCGGGTGGTGGTCTCCGGGTCGGG
Source organism: Nocardiopsis akebiae (assembly GCF_018316795.1). Classification (NCBI taxonomy): domain Bacteria; kingdom Bacillati; phylum Actinomycetota; class Actinomycetes; order Streptosporangiales; family Nocardiopsidaceae; genus Nocardiopsis; species Nocardiopsis akebiae. The sequence continues at coordinate 3,556,315 of NZ_CP074132.1, read as the reverse complement.
CAACGTGGCGATCTACTCGGTGGAGAAGGCCCAGCAGCTGGGCGCGAACGTGGTGGCCGTCTCCGACTCCGGCGGCTACGTGGTGGACGACAAGGGCTTGGACCTGGACCTGCTCAAGCAGGTCAAGGAGGTCGAGCGCGCCCGGATCAGCGTCTACGCCGAGCGTCGCGGCGGAGGCGCCCACTACGTCGAGGGCGGCAGCATCTGGGACGTGCCGTGCGACGTGGCGCTGCCCTCGGCCACCCAGAACGAGCTGGACGCCGACGCGGCGCGCACACTGGTGCGCAACGGCGTCGCGGCGGTGGCGGAGGGCGCGAACATGCCCACCACGCCCGAGGCGGTCAAGGTGCTGCGCGAGGCCGGTGTGCTGTTCGCGCCGGGCAAGGCGGCCAACGCCGGCGGTGTGGCCACCAGCGTGCTGGAGATGCGCCAGAACGCGCGGCGCACGTCGTGGTCCTTCGAGCACGCCGAGGCCGAGCTCGCCGAGACGATGGCGGGCATCCACGACCGCTGCGAGGAGGCGGCCGAGCGCTACGGGGCCCCGGGCGACTACGTGCTGGGCGCCAACGTGGCCGGGTTCGAGCGGGTGGCCGGCGCGATGCTGGCCCAAGGCCTCATCTGACACGGACCGGTCAAGTAATTCCAGGAGAAGCCTCCGTTACGAGGAACCGTAGCGGAGGTTTTTCCTTTACTCCGAAGAAAAGGCCGTGATCCGGCCGGGGCAGCGACGTGCTCCGCCTTTGTTCCGGACGACTTGTGAAGAACCTGTGTGGGGTTTCGGAGGATATTGACTCTCCGAGCGCTGAGGGTGAAGGATGTGAACGCACTTCGTTCCGACATCTGGAGTTCGCGCGTGCCGAGAGACGTCGCCGTTTCCCTTCTGCCACACATGACCTCGCCGTTGTCCCCTCGCTATCCGGGCAGGAGCGTGTCTTCGGGGCAAGGCCGTGGAAGGGCGCGGCGGTCCCGCCGACACGGGCGCGGGGCGGGCCGCCACCCGTTCTCCGCCCGAGGAGGCACGGAATGCCGGACAGGGCTCACCGTGAAGTTTTCCCGCCGTATCGTCCGCCGTTCCCCGAGGTGAGAAAGCATTTCCGGAGAAAACGGCCGCGCTCGGCGAGCACGCGTGCCGCACGCCACTCGTCCCGTGCCGAAAACTCAAAAGCCAGCCAAACCGGAAGAACCGCACGACGGGCATCGGATTCCGGTGATCAGCCCCGCCGCGAACACTTGTTGACGCACTTCACCCGGGCCGTCGAAGGAAACGGAGGATGACCGGCGCCTCGGTGGTTTCGGCGCCGCCGCACACGACGCGCCCGTGACGCATCGGCTGGCAGGTCCCCGCTCCTTGGAATCCGGACCGCCCCCGACCTCCCCGCCCCGTCATCCGACCACAGGTCGTCCCATCACCATGAGGAGACGCGTATGTCCGCTGACCGCGCCAACACCGCCCCCCGCCGCAGGTGCACGGCCGCGGCGCTCACCGCGCTGATCGCCGCAGGGTCCGCCGTCGCCCTGCCCTCGGCGGCCGCCGCCGACATCCGGCCGGAGCCCGTCTGCGTCTCGCAGACCCACCCCGAGGTCGCTCGGCGCCTCGACGAGCGGATCCGCCAGGAGGTCGGCCAGCGCGCCGGGACCGTCGCCGTGGGAGTCTCCGCCTACGGGGGCGACCTCACCTGCGCGCTCGGCGCGGACACCGGGTTCGACGCCGCCAGCGTCGGCAAGGTGGTGGTCCTGGGCGCGCTGCTGCGCACCGCCATGGAGGAGGGGCGCGAACTCACCCCCCGCGAGGAGGAGCTCGCGACCGACATGATCACGGTGTCGGGGAACGACTCCGCGGTGGAGCTGCGCAACCAGCTCGGCCTGGAGCGCCTCCAGCACTTCCTCGACCTGACGGGGATGGACAACACGACGCTGCATCCCGAGGGGTACGTCGGGCTGATGAAGATCAACGTTCGGGACCAGCTCACCCTGCTCGACGTGATCGGCTCCGACAACGACGTGCTCGGAGCCGAGGAGCGCGCGTACGCGCGCGGCCTCATGGGCGACGTGGTCGAGTCGCAGCGCTGGGGTGTCCCCACGGGTGCGCCCGCGGGGGCACAGGTCTACCTCAAGAACGGCTGGCTGCCCTACGACGACACCGACACCTGGCGGATCAACAGCATGGGCGGGTTCAAGGACACGCCGATCGGCGACTACGAGGTCGTCGTCCTCACCGACGGCAACGACGGCATGCAGTACGGGGTGGACAGCATCGAGGCCGTGGCCGCCGGTGTGCACTCGGTGCTGACCGGCGAGAGCGCGAGGACCCTGGTGCGGCCGACCGAGATCCCCGAGGCGGTCTCCGACGGTTCCGACCGGGTCTGACCCGCTTCCCCGTCCGCCGGTGCACCGGCGGACGGGGAAGCGCGGGACCGGGGCGCGCGTCTGGGCCCCGGCCCTCGCGGACCTGGGGCGGTCACCCGTGCGTCACCACAGGTGGTGGACCCGGGGCCGGACGAGTTCGTCGTAGACCTCGGCCACCCGGGCGCGGACCCCGGGGTCGAGCGGGGCCAGCTCGGCGGCGGAGGCGTTGCCGCGCGCCTGGTCGGCGTTGCGGGCGCCGGGGATGACCACGCTGACCCCCTCCTGGTCCAGGATCCAGCGCAGCGCGAACTGGGCCATGGTCACGCCCTCGGGCACCAGCGGGCGCAGGCGCTCCACCGCCTCCAGCCCGGTGGCGTAGTCGATGCCGGAGAAGGTCTCGCCCTTGTCGAAGGCCTGGCCCTCGCGGTTGAAGTTGCGGTGGTCGTCCTCGCCGAAGGCGGTGTCGGCGGTGAACCTGCCCGACAGCAGACCGCTGGCCAGGGGCACGCGGGCGATGATGCCGACCCCGGCCTCGCGGGCGGCGGGCAGCACCTTCTCCAGCGGCTTGTGGCGGAAGGCGTTGAGGATGATCTGCACCGTGGCCACGTTGGGCCGGGCGATCGCCGTCAGCGCCTCGTCCACGGTCTCCACCGACACCCCGTAGGCGCGCATGCGGCCCTCGGCGACCATGGCGTCCAGGTCGTCGAAGACGGCGTCGGTGGCGATGACCCGCGGTGGCGGGCAGTGCAGCTGGACGAGGTCGATCGTGTCCACGCCCAGGTTCTGGCGGGAGCGGTCGTTCCAGGCGCGGAAGTTGTCGGGGTTGTAGTTGTCGGGGGTCTGGTCGGCGCGGCGGCCCATCTTGGTGGCCACGGTGATGCCGGGGCGCTCCTTGAGCAGCTGGCCGACGAGCCGCTCGCTGCGGCCGTCGCCGTAGACGTCGGCGGTGTCGAAGAAGGTGACACCGGCGTCGGCGGCCGCGTGCAGGGCGGCCAGGGCGTCGGTCTCGCTGACCTCGCCCCAGGAGGCTCCGATCTGCCAGGCGCCGAAACCGATGACGCCCACGTTGTTGCCGGTGCGGCCGAGTACGCGTGTTTCCATGGGTGCGATCCTAGGCCCTTGGGAGCGTTCCCATCTGCGCGGACTCCCCCTGATCGCGTTCCGCACCCCCAGGGCTTCGGGAGCACCTGGGCCAGAGGCCGTCGGGTTCGGGGACGACCAGTCCAGAGGCCACGGCACGGAACCGCCGGGTTCGGGGACTCTCGGCTTCGGAAGCCACCGATCCGGAGTGCCCGGTGAGGACAGCGCCGCGGGGCCACCGGCACGGGAGCCGCCGGTGACGGCGGCGGCCCGGTACCCTGCGCCTGTGACAGCGGTCACGCCAGGCGTTCACCATGCCGCGACGGAACGTCCCCGGGCGTTCACACCGCGTTGCGCGCGGGCGGCTACCTTCGCTGCATCAGCGTTCCCCCGGCAGAAAGGCGCCCCCCCGTGTCCCGCTTCGCCGCTCGCCCCGCTCCCGCCCTGCTCGGCACGGCCCTGCTGGCCCTGACCCCCGTCGTCGCCAACGCACCCGCCGCGTCCGCGGCCACCGCGCCCGAACGGGTGATCCTCTCGCCCACGGCCGACCCCGCCACCTCCCAGACCATCGCCTGGCGCTCGGACGGATCGGGCTCGCCGGTCATGCGGATCGCCCCCGCCACCGACCCCGGCCGGGTCACCACCGTCGGGGGCTCCGACACCGGCTCGGCCAACGGCACCTTCCACGCCGCCACCGCCACCGGCCTGACCCCCGACACCGCCTACCGCTACCGCGTGGGCGACGGAACCGCCTTCAGCCCCTGGCGCACCTTCACCACCGCGGCCTCCGGCGCCGAGGCCTTCACCTTCCTGCACTTCGGCGACGTCCAGAACGGCATCTCCACCGGCGGCGCCACGGTGGCGCGGGCAGCCCTGGCCGCCGAACCCGACGCCGAGCTGGTCGTGCACTCCGGCGACCTGGTCGACTCGCCCAACAGTGAGTCGCAGTGGACCGAGTGGTTCGACGCCTTCGGAGCCGAGGCCACCGGCACCGTCAACCACCTCGCCGCCCCCGGCAACCACGAGTACTCGCTGCTCTCCTTGAGCCGGTACTGGAACCCGCAGTTCCCGGGCGCGGGCAACGGGCCCACCAGCGGACGCCACCTGCCCCAGACCGTCTACCGCACCGACTACCAGGGCGTGCGCTTCGTCGTCCTCAACTCCAACTACCGCAACGCGGCGCCGCTGAGCACGGACTCCTGGCTGGACACCCAGCAGCGCTGGCTGGAGGAGGCCCTGGCCGCCAACCCCCACCCCTGGACGGTGGTCACCTTCCACCACACCGTCTTCTCCAACAGCCCCAGCCGCGACAACGGACCCCTGCGCGACTCCTGGCTCGACACCCTGGAGGAGCACGACGTGGACCTGGTCCTCCAGGGCCACGACCACTCCTACGGTCGGGGGAACCTGACCGCGAACCGCACCGACGACCCCGACGTGCAGACCGGCCCGGTCTACACCGTCGCGGTGACCGGCACCAAGATGTACGACGCCTCCGCCTCCAACTGGACCGACAACGGCGCCGAGGTGCGTGTGCAGCTGACCGGCACCTCCACCTTCCAGGCCGTGGAGGTGGACGGCGCCCGACTGCGCTACACCGCCCGCACCGCCGACGGCGCGGTCGTGGACTCCTTCACCATCGACAAGAACGACGGCAAGCGCGTGACCGACACGCTCTGAGCCCCGCCGTGGCGCCCCGGCCCCTCGCCGGGGCGCCAGGCGTGACGAAGGCCCCCAGCGCCGGTGCGGCCGGGCGTTAGGGTGAGGGCCCGCCACCCCGGCCCCCGAAGGAACCCCGTTGCCGTCCGCCTCCGTCTCCTCCTCGCCCGGCCTCAGCGCGGCCTTCCACCGTTTCTGGGCGGGCAGCGTGTCCAGCAACCTGGCCGACGGCGTCATGCTCACCGCCCTGCCCATGCTCGCGGCGGCGCTGACCAACGACCCCCTGGCCGTCGCGGGGCTGACGACGGCCCGCTACCTGCCCTGGCTGCTGTTCGGCCTGATCGCCGGGGTCCTTGCCGACCGTGCCGACCGGGTGCGGATGATGGTCGCCGCCAACCTGGCCCGGGCCGCGGTGATCCTCGTCCTGGCCGTCCTCATCGCCACGGGGCAGGCCACCGTCGTGCTGCTGTACGCGGTCATGTTCGCGGTGATGACCTGCGAGATCTTCTACGACGTGGCGGCGCGCGCGGTGCTGCCGTCCCTGGCGCGGGGTGCGCTGGACCGGGCCAACGGGCGTCTGGTGGGCGGGCGCGAGGTCGCCCAGGAGTTCGTGGGGGCGCCGCTGGGCGGGTTCCTGTTCGTGGTGGCCGCGTTCCTGCCGCTGGCGGTCAACGCCGGAGCCTGGGTCCTGGGAGCCCTGGTGCTGCTCGGCCTTCCCCGGGCGGCCCGGGTACCGGGAGCGGCGCCCTCCCCGGAGCCGCACGTGCGCGGTGGTCGCGCGGCGGCGGTGCGGTCGGTGCTCTCCGACCTGTTCGAAGGGCTGCGCTTCGTGTGGGGCGACGTGCCGCTGCGGTCGCTGGTGCTGTTCGTCGCGCTGGCCAATCTGGGCGCCGGGGCGCTGGCCGGGGTGTTCGTGCTGGTTGTCCAGGACCACTTCGGAGTGCCCGAGCACTTGTTCGGGGTGTTCCTGTCGGTGGCGGCGGTGGGGGCGATCGCGGGGGCCGCGCTGGCGGCGCGGGCCGGTGCGCGGTTCGGTCGCTTCCCCGTCCTGGCGGCCGGGTTCCTGTGCCAGGCGGCCCTGAGCCTGGCCTTCGCCTTCGCTCCGAACGCGTGGGTAGCGGCCGCGGTGTGGTCGGTCTTGGCCGGGGCGAGCACGTTGGCGGGCGTGCTGGCGGCGGGGGTGGTGCAGTTGGTCGTGCCAGAGCACCTGATGGGGCGGGTACTGAGCGTGAAGAAGATGCTGTCCTTCTCTCTGCTCCCGGTGGGCACGCTGCTGGGCGGTGTTCTGGGCCGGGTGGACCTGCGGGCTCCGGCGGTGCTGGGGGCTGTGGTGGTCGCTGTGGCGACGGTGTGGGTGTGGGGCCGCATGCGCGCGCTGTCGGCCCGCGCGGACCAGGTCGAGCGGCTGGCGCGCCGGAGCGATCCGGCGGAGGGGTGAGGCGCCAGGCGTGACGAAGGCCCCCAGCGCCGGTGCGGCCGGGCGGCGGGGGCCAGCCGTGGCGGGGAACGAGGCCGGTACGGCGGGTATCCGGAACGTCCTCGGAGCGGCCCTCAGCCGTCGAAGCCGGTCAGCGCGCCCCGGCCGTCGAACCTGACCACCGACGCCCAGGCGATCCCCCAGCGGTTGCCCTCGGGGGCCGCGACGTACGCGGACCGCCCTCCCCATGAGCGCTCCACCGGTTCGGCCACGACCGTGGCACCGGCCCGCACCGCGGCCGCGAGGGCGCTGTCCACTTGCTCGGGGCCGTCCACGTTGCAGGCGAGCGTGATCCCCGACCAGCCGCCGGGGCCTGGAGCTCCGTCCGCCGCCTCGGCGGCCAACTCCTCCACGGGGTACAGGGCCAACAGGACGCCGTCCAGGAGGAAGGCCGACCAGCCGTCACCGCTGGCAGGGACCTCCTCCCAGCCCAGGGCCCTGTAGAAGCGGCGGAGCCGGGGCAGGTCCCGGGCTGCCAGCGTGACGACGGACAAACGCACGGGCAGGTCGGACATGCCCGGAGGCTACGCGGTCGGCCTCGGCTGAGGGAAGGACCGCAGGGCCTGAAGTCCCGGCCGGCTGCCTCGGCCCGAAGCGCTCCCGGTAGGTGGAGGGGCTGACTCCGGTGTGGGCGCGCATGCTCGCGCGAAGGTTGGCGGTGCTGCCCAGGCCGCTGGCGCGGGCGACGGTCTCCAGCCCCATTCCGCCCGCCTCGATCAGGCGGCAGGCCAGCAGCACCCGCTCGGCGCGCAGCCAGGCCAGCGGAGTCGTGCCCAGCTCGGCGCGGAAGCGGCGGTGCAGGGTCGCGGCGCTGACCGACGCCCGGGCGGCCAGGTCGGCGACGGTGAGCGGGGAGTCCAGGCGCTCGCGCGCCCAGTCCAGGAGCGGGGACAGTGAGGTGTCGGCCGCCTCGGGGACGGGTCTGGGCACGAACTGGCGCTGCCCGCCCTCGCGGTGGGCGGTGAACACCAGTCTTCTGCTGACGGTGTTGGCGACCCCCTCCCCGTGGTCGCGGCGGATCAGGTGCAGTCCCAGGTCCAGGGCGGCGGCGCTGCCCGCCGCGGTGAGTACCCGGCCCTCGTCCACGAACAGCACGTCCCGCTCCAGCCGGACGCGGGGGTAGGTCCTGGCGAACAACTCCTCGAACCGCCAGTGTGTGGCGGCGCGGCGGCCGTCCAGGACCCCGGCCGCCGCAAGGGTGAACGCGCCGCTGCAGAAGCTCACCAGACGGGCGCCGCGCCGGTCCGCCGCGCGCACGGCCTCCACCACCCTCCGGGAGGGCGGCACCTCGGGGTCGGGCCGGTTGGGCACGATGACGGTGTCGGCTTCGGCCACCGCCTCCAGCCCGGCCAGGCTTCCGAGGGTGAACATGCCCAGGTGCACGCGCACCTCGGGCACGGCCGCGCACACCGTCAGGTCGTACCAGGGTCGGTCGATCTCGGGGCGGCGCAGTCCGAACAGCTCGGTGGCCACGCTCATCTCGAACGGGTTGGAGCCCTCGTCCACGACGAGGGCCACGCGGTGCGAGGATTCTTGCGGCATGTGCGATTCCTAGCACTTCCCCGGGCGGCGCGCCATCGCCAGGATGGCCCTCATGAGCGAACAGCCGATCAACCTGAACGACGCGCTGGACTCCTTCGAGCAGCTGTGGAGCCCGCGCATCGTCACCCGGGTCAACGACTACGACGTGCGCGTGGCCAAGGTCCGTGGGGAGTACGTGTGGCACGCCCACGACGACACCGACGAGTTCTTCCTGCTGCTGGACGGGGAACTGCGCATCCGGCTGCGCGAGCACGCCGGGGGAGCTGAACGGGTGGTCACCCTCGAGAGGGGGGCGGTCTTCGTCGTGCCGCGCGGGACCGAGCACCGGCCCGAGTCCGACGCCGGGGCCGCCATCCTGCTGTTCGAGCCGACGGGAACCCTGACGGTGGGCGACCGGCACGAGGAGGTGCCCGACCACGTGGACGCCACCACCGGACACGCCCTGGACGCGGGCTGACGCGGAGGGCCGTTCGCACAGGCCCGCACTCGGAACGCCTCATCGCGTCTGCCCCGTCCTCCTGCCTCCTGCGCTGACCCGGCGCGGGCCCCCTTTCGGAGCGGAGCGCGGACCCGCCTCGAAGGGTCCCGTGCCGTGGTCGCTCCGCGCCTCAGGAGCCGTCCCGCAGTTCGGCCAGGCGCTCGCCGGTGAAGCGGATGCGGTCGAAGGTGACGGCGCAGCCGTCGCCGGTGGGCGACTGGGCCTCGAACCCGATCCGGGCGCTCGCGGCGGCGTCGACGGCGAAGAACCGGATCATCCGCCAGGCCGTGCCGTCCAGGTCGGCGTGGCATGGCGCACTGCGCCCCTCCAGGCCGGAGCACACCGTGCCGGGACCGGGCTCCGGGCCGGTCCGCGAAGCTTGGCGGCCGTTTGCGGGGTCAGGGGCGGGTCTTGGACAGGTCCTGGACGATGGTCCGTTCGGGGACGAAGCGGACGAGCCGTGTGTCGTCGTCGAAGTCCTTGAAGTCTGTGGGCCAGGTGGTCTCGTCGTCGCCGAGGTAGCGGCGGAGCTTGCGTCTGGAGCGTTCCTCGTCGTAGGGCACGACCTCGGCCTTGCCCCGCATGATCACCTGGAGGAACTCCAGTCTCTCCAGGTCACAGGTGTCCACGACCAACGCGACCCGGGGGTCCTTGGCCAGGAACCGCGACATCCGCGAGTAGGCGCCGGTGATCCACCAGACCGCGCCCTCCTCCCACAGGAACCACACCGGACGCACCGTGGGCGCACCGGAGGAGTCGGAGGCGGCCACCCTGGCGACCAGGGGCCGGGCCAGGAAGGCGTCGACGTCGAAGGGGTACTCGTGCTGACTGAAGGTGCTGGGGGTATCGCTCACACCTTCAGGCTAGGCAGCCCGGGACGGCGGGAGAAGGCGCATTTTCGGGCTGTGGACAACCCGTCGCGGGGTGCGCGGCGGCGGGCCGGACGGAGCTGCGGCCCGCCAGCGGGAGGGCGCGGGAGCACCCTGAGGCCCTGGGGGCTCGGGAGGCCATGAGGCGGGTGAGCTAACGCCTCTCTTGAGACCCGGCGCCCCTGTGAGCCGGCGGCACCGCCGCGCACGGTGGTGCCGCCCGTTCGCACGGTCTGTCCGGACCGCCGCAACCGTGAGCGCCCCGCCGGACCCGGCTCCGCGCCCGGAGCCCGCCCGGTTCAGGGGTGAGGGGCCTGCCGCAGCTTGGTCAGCTCCTCCTCGTCGAAGTCCCCGGCGAAGCTCGGGATGGTCGAGGCGGCCCTGACGTCGGGCGCGGCCAGTTCGGGGTCATCGCGCTGGAGTGCGAACGCCGGTGCCCAACGGGCCATGTGGTCCAGGGCGTCCACCACGGAGTGGAAGTACAGGTGCTGTTCGAAGCGGTCGTTGGCGATGTGCATGAAGAAGGTCCTGCCGTCGTCGCCGACGAACAGATGGGCGTAGGAGAACGCGCAGGGCCCGCCGTACTCGGCGAACGGATGGTTGTCGAACCCGGCACGGGCCACGCAGTCCGTCCAGTCCTCCTCGACGGTCTGGGTGGCGCACGCTTCTTCGACGGGGTCGGGCCCCGGCGCCCACGCGCCGTCCCGGTAGTGCAGTGCGGTGGTGGTCATGGGGGCCATGCTCGCAGGTGGAGCCGGTTGGCGGGCGGAGTTGGCGGTATCGGCCGGGCCCGGACGACAGCCCGGGTCCGAGGGGGTCGCGGTGCTCCCCGCCCGGGCCGCAGTGCCGGAAACCGGTGGGTGTGGCGACCGGCCCGCACACCCTTGGGTAGCGTGCGGGAAATGACTCCCCACGTGACCATCCGCACGGTCCGGACCGCCGACGCGGACGGGCTCGTACCGCTCTACGCGGCGCTGTCGCACCCCGCCACGGCCGCTCGGGTGCGCAGTCGTCTCGAACGGCTGGCAGGCGACCCCACCTACGGCTTCTGGGTCGGTGAGGCCGCCTCGGGAGAGCTGCTGGGCTTCGCCGCCGGGCACCTGCTGTTCCCGGTGGAGGACGACAGCCCGGCCGCTCAGCTCATCGCGCTGGTCACCGCCGGGGACGCACGGGGGAGGGGCGTGGGCACGGCGCTGTGCGCCGCGTTCGAGGCCTGGGCGGTGGAGCGGGGTGCGGCCCGGGCCATGCTGAACTCCGCGACGGGGCGGACCGAGGCGCACGCCTTCTACACCCGGCGCGGCTACACCGCCTCGGGAGCGCGGTTCTCGAAGCCCCTGTAGCACCGATCGACCAGCAGGCGGCGAGGATCTCCACCGGTGGCGCTCCGTGTTCGCGGGCGCGCGAAAATCCGGTGACGGCGGGGGAGCGGTCGGCCACAATGGCCCGATGGTCGACCGACACTTCTCCCAGCCGGACCTGGCCGAGCTCTACGACTACTTCAACTTCTGGCGGTCCTCACCCCAGGACGACTTCTACCTCGACCTGGTCATGGACGCCCGCTGCGTCCTGGACGTGGGCTGCGGGACGGGCAAGCTCCAGCGGGTGGCGCGCGAGCGCGGCCACACCGGGCGCCTGGTCGGCCTGGACCCGGCCGACGCGATGCTGGAGGTCGGGCGGCGCGACCGCGACGACGTCGAGTGGATCCTGGGTGACCTGCTCACACGTCCCTTCGAGGGTGAGTTCGACCTGGTCGTCATGACCGGCCACGCCTTCCAGGTGTTCCTCACCGACGACGAGTTGCGGGAGTTCCTGGCGGCGGTGCGGCGCGCCCTGACCTCCGACGGAAGGTTCGTGTTCGAGACCCGCAACCCGGCCGCGCGGGGCTGGGAGGCGTGGACCCCCGAACGGGTGCGCACCGTGGACGGCCCCGGAGGGCGTGAGGCCACCTGTGTCCACCGGCTGGAGAGCGTGGAGGGCGACCTGGTCACCTTCACCTCCGACTACGGCGTCGAGGGGTGGGACCGGCCCAAGAGCAGCCGCAGCACGCTGCGCTTCCTGGACGCCGAGCCCCTGAACGGCTTCCTGGCCGAGGCCGGATTCGACGTCAGCGCGCAGTACGGCTATTGGGACCGCGGTCCGCTCACCGACGCGAGCACGGAGATCATCACCTTCGCTCGGCCGTGCTGATTCCCGGTACGTGCATCACTTTTGGATGCATCAATATGAGGCATGGAAACCGAGAAGGGGAAGTCCGTGCCGGTGCGGGCGAACGCCGCCTTCCCGGCCGAGCGGATCCAACACCCCGATACGCCGGAGCGCCGTCCCGCCTCCGGTCTCGTGGGCGGGCTGCCCGAAGGCGGGCTGTCCGAGAGCGCGGCCCCGGCAGCTCTGCTGGAGGCGGGTCGGACCGCTGTCGCCAGAAGGTCCTGGCCCAGGAGTACGCGGCCGTGGCCCAGGAGGACACCAGAGAGGACGGGGAGGCCAGAGCGGCCGTGCGCGGTCGTGTCAGCCGCCGCCAGCGGGCCGACTGATGGCGCCGCTGGTCCCGGTGCGCGGCCGGGTCTGCGCCGTCGGCATCGACTCCGGGCGCAAACCCTGGGTGGTGGTGTCCAACGACCACCGCAACCGGGCGTTGGGAGACTGCCTGGCGGTACGGCTGACCACGACACCGCGCACTCCCACCACCACGAACGTGGCGTTGGGACCCGCTGATCGCCCCTTCGTCGGGCGGATCATGTGCGACGACATCGCTCTGCTGGGCGGCGAGGATCTCATCGAGGACCAGGGAGCCCTCAGCTTCGCGACCATGACCTGCGTGGCGAACGGGCTCAGGGCGGCGCTGGGTCTGTGAGGCGCCCAACGCGCCACAGCACCGCTCGTCCGGTGGCTGTGGCGGGTGGTGGCCGCCTCCCCGGTGGTTCTCCGACCCCGGCCGCGCCGGCCGCCCGTCCCCGGACGGCCGAGGGGCGCCCGGCGGGCTCACCCGCGCGGGCCGAGGCTGGCCTGGAGCCCGTCCAACAGGGCGTTGAGCCCGAACAGGAAGGTCTCCCACGCCTCCTGTTCCAGGTAGGGCTCGTCCTGGTTCTCGTTGCTGAACGCCCCCTGCTCCGACAGCAGGGTCAGCACGGGGAAGCGCTGGCCGAAGTCGGGGGCGACCCGGTCCAGCTGCGCGGAGCGCTCGTACCACCACGCGTCCTCGGCCATGCCCGTGACCTCCGGAGCGCGGCGCGACTCCGAGGCGATCTGCACGGGTCCGCGCACGAGGGTGAACAGGTTGCCGTAGGCGCTGCGGATCTGCGTGGGGCCCAGCCCGGCGCGGTGCAGGACCACGGCCAGCGACTCGAAGAGCCGGTACTCGTTGGGGCCCAGCACCGGCCGGGCCTGGGAGACCTCCAGGGTCCAGGGGTGGTCCAGGTAGAAGTCCCACAGCCGGGTGGCCCAGGACGTCGTAGCCGTGCGCCAGTCCGGTTCGGCGTCGGCCTCGGCTGCGTCGGCCAGTTCCGCGAAGACGTGGTCGTACATCAGCTCCACGAGTTCGTTCTTGCTGGCCACGTAGGTGTAGAGCGACATGGCGGTGCGCCCCAGGCGCTGGCCCACCGCGCGCATGGACAGCGCCTGCATCCCCTCCGCGTCGGCGAGGGCGATGGCGGTCTCCACCACCAGGTCCACGCTGAGTTCGGGCTTGGGCCCGGGAGCCGTCCGGCCGCCGTCCCCGCCGCGCGAACGCCACAGCAGCTCCATGGCGCGACGGGCGTCACCCTGCCCGGCGTAGACCACCACTTGCATCTCCTTACGCCATAAACTAACGTTCTCCAGCCATCAGCTTACGCCATAAGGACTCCTGAGGAGCAGTGTGTCTTCCCACCCCACCACAGCGGACACCCACGACACCATCCAGGTCCGGGGAGCCCGGGAGAACAACCTCGCCGACGTCTCGGTGGACATCCCCAAACGGAGGCTGAGCGTCTTCACCGGCCTGTCCGGCTCGGGCAAGTCCTCCCTGGTCTTCGGAACGATCGCCGCCGAGTCCCAGCGCCTGATCAACGAGACCTACACGACCTTCGTCCAGTCGTTCATGCCCAGTCTGGGGCGGCCCGACGTGGACAGCCTGCGCAACCTCAGCGCGGCGATCATCGTCGACCAGGAGCGGATGGGCGCCAACTCCCGCTCCACCGTCGGCACCGCCACCGACGCCGCCGCCATGCTGCGGATCGTCTTCAGCCGGGTCGGCACCCCGCGTCTGGAACCCTCCAGCGCCTTCAGCTTCAACAACTCCGAGGGCATGTGCGGTGAGTGCGAGGGTCTGGGTCGCACCAACCAGATCGACGTGGACGAGCTCGTCGACCGCGACCTGTCCCTGAACGAGGGCGCGATCACCGTCCCCGGGTTCGCGGTGGGCAACTGGTACTGGCAGGTCATGGTCAACTCCGGCCTGCTGGACCCCGACCGCAGGCTGAGCGACTACAGCCCCGAGGAGTGGCGGGTCCTCCTCCACCAGCCCTCCACACGCGTCAAGACGGACAGCCACTCCTTCTCCTACGAGGGGTTGGTGGTCAAGGTCAAGCGGACATACCTGGCCAAGGACCGCGAGGCGATGCAGCCCCAGATGCGGGCCTTCGTCGACCGCGCGGTGACCTTCTCCACCTGCCCCGAGTGCGAGGGCGCCCGCCTCAACGCCCGGGCCCGGGCCGTCGAGGTCGCCGGACGCACCATCACCGAGTGCTCGGCCATGCAGGTCGACGAGCTGGCCGGCTTCGTGCGCTCCCTGGACGAGCCCTCGGTCAAGCCCCTGCTGGACAACCTCGGGCACACCCTGGAGTCCCTGGTGCAGGTGGGGCTGGGCTACCTGAGCCTGGACCGGGAGTCGGGCACGCTCTCGGGCGGCGAGGCGCAGCGGGTCAAGATGGTGCGCCACCTGGGCTCCAGCCTCAGCGACGTCACCTACGTCTTCGACGAGCCGACCACCGGCCTGCACCCGCACGACATCGAGCGGATGAACAACCTGCTGCTGAGCCTGCGCGACAAGGGCAACACGGTGCTGGTGGTCGAGCACAAGCCCGAGACGATCGCCATCGCCGACCACGTGGTGGACCTGGGCCCCGGCGCCGGGCCCTCGGGCGGACGCGTCACCTACACCGGTGACGTGGCCGGACTGCGCGCCTCGGGCACGCTCACCGGCGACCACCTGGACCACCGGGCCGCCCTGCGCGAGCGGGTGCGCACGCCCCGGGGACACATCTCCATCACCGGCGCGAACTCGCACAACCTCAAGGACGTCAGCGTGGACATCCCGACCGGGGTGCTCACGGTGGTCACCGGCGTGGCGGGCTCGGGCAAGAGCTCGCTCATCCACGGCGCCCTGCCCGGGCGCGAGGACGTGGTGGTGGTCGACCAGTCGGCGATCAAGGGGTCGCGGCGCTCCAACCCGGCCACCTACACCGGGCTGCTGGATCCGATCCGCACCGCCTTCGCCCGCGCCAACAACGTCAAGGCGTCGCTGTTCAGCGCCAACTCCGAGGGCGCCTGCCCCGAGTGCAAGGGCACCGGGGTCGTCTACACCGACCTGGCGATGATGGCCGGGGTCTCCTCGCCCTGCGAACACTGCGGGGGCAAGCGGTTCCGGGCCGAGGTGCTCACGCACAAGCTGCGCGGCAAGGACATCAGCGAGGTGCTGGCGATGTCGGTGGTGGAGGCGCGGGAGTTCTTCTCCGGCGGCAACGCCCGCACCGTCCTGGACCGGCTGCACGACGTGGGCCTTGGATACCTGGGCCTGGGCCAGCCGCTGACCACCCTGTCGGGCGGTGAGCGCCAGCGCCTGAAGCTGGCCATCAACATGGCCCGCGACGGGGCGGTGTACGTGATGGACGAGCCGACCACGGGCCTGCACCTGGCCGACGTGGACCGGCTGCTGGCGCTGCTGGACCGGCTGGTGGACGACGGGAACACGGTGGTGGTGATCGAGCACCACCAGGCGGTGATGGCGCACGCCGACCACGTCATCGACCTGGGGCCGGGAGCCGGGCACGACGGCGGCCGGATCGTGTTCGAGGGCAGTCCCGCCCGGCTGGTGGCGGAGGGCGACACCCTCACCGCCCGCCACCTGCGGGCCTACCTGGAGCGCTGACCGGCGTTCGCCGGGAGGGCCTGAGCGGCGGGCACGCGCGCCGGAGCCCCCACGTGCGGCGGGGACAGCCGCGCTGTCCCCGTGGCCGCCCCGGCGCCGCCAGTGCCGGGGCGGACGGGCCGTGCTGCCCGTCCGGGGGCCGGTCTCGGTGGGCCCCCGGCTCGACACCCGGGTCCTAGGCTGGTCCGGTGAGCGAACCGATCATCGTGGCCCGTGACGTGGACGTGGAACTGGGCGGCGTCCCGGTCCTGCGCGGAGTCGACCTCACGGTCGCGCCCGGGGAGGTGGTCGCGGTGCTCGGCGCCAACGGCGTCGGCAAGACCACCCTGCTGCGCTGCCTCGCGGGGCTCCAGCGGACCGCGGGCGAGGTCAGCGTACTGGGCCGACCGCCCGTGGACGAACCCGGGTTCTGGCGCGAGGTCGCCCTGGTCGGCGACGAGCCCACCTGGTACCCGGGGCTGACCGTGCGCGAGCACCTGGAGCTGATGCGGGCCGTGCACGGCCCCGGACGGCTGGAGGTGGCGGCGGCCGTGGAGCTGTTCGAACTGTCCGGCTGCGCGGACCGGGCCCCGTCGTCGCTCTCGACCGGGCAGCGTCAGCGGCTGTCCCTTGCCATGGCGCTGTTGCGGCCGAGCCGGTTGCTGCTGCTGGACGAACCCGAACGCGGGCTCGACACCGCCTTCCGGGGACGGCTCGCGGAACTGATAGCCGAATACGCCGCGGACGGCGGCACGGTGGTCATGGTGACGCACGACCCGCGGTTCGCCGAGGACGCCCGCCACGTCTTCCTGGAGGCCGCCGCGTGAACGGGACGACACGGGCGGGAGCGGCGCGCACGGGGGCGTCCCGGGTCCGGGCGTTCGTGCGGGCCCGCAACCTCCGGCACCGCAGCTGGTCCGACCGCTACGTCATCCTGCTGGCCCTGGGGCTGCTGGTCGTGACGGTGTCCCCGGTGGTCGGCCGCGCTGTGGCGGCCGTGCCCGACGCGGTCGATCCGGCGCGTGCGGGCGCGGGCTTGGCGCTGGTCGCGCTGCTGCTGGCGGCCTCCCTGAGTCTGGCGCGCGCGGTCGGTCCGGTGGCGGTGTCGGCGGCGGACGCGGCGTGGCTGGTGCTCTCGCCGCTGCCGCGCCGCGGAGTGCTGGCCCCCGCCCTGCTGGTCCTGGCCGTGGTGTGCGCCGTGGTCGGCGCGGTGTTCGGCCTGGCGCTGCTGAGCGCGCTCGGCGCCCCCGACGCCCTGGCGCTCCGGCTGCTGGCGTCCGTGGTCCTGGCCGTGTCGTGGACGATGGGCGGGACGGCGACGGCCGTGCTGGCACAGGCGTCGCAGCCCTGGGACGACCGGCTGAGCGCGCTGATCGTCGCCCTCGTCGTCGCGGCGGCCGCCGCGACGGTGATGGGCGCGGGCCCGGGTCGTGGAGCGCTCGTGGGCATCGCGTCGGCTCCCGTGTCGGCGTGGGGCGCGGCGGTGTGCGCTTCGGCCGGGGTGGCCGCCGCCCTGGTGCGGCGGGCCTGGCGGGCCCTGGCGCGCATCCCGGCCCGCGCTGTCCTGGAGGCCTCGTCCAGGGCGGAACTCGCGGCGGGTGCGCTCCTGGTCATGGACCCTGGTTCGCTGTCCTGGATCGCCGAGGACGCGCACTGGCGCTCACGCGTGCTGCGCTCGCGGGCGTGGCCGTCGCGGCTGCGCGGTGCGGCGGCGGTGGCCTGGCTGGACTGGCGGCGGCTGGTGCGACGGCCGGGGATCCTGGCGCTGGTGGCGGCGGCGACCGTCCTGCCCGTGCTGGCCGCCCGTGCGGGCGCCGGGGAGGCGGGCGCGCTGGTCGTCCTCGCCGTGGGCTCGCTGGCGGTCGCCGCCACGGGCACCGCGGGGGCGCGCCGGGACGCCGGGGACGCGGCGCTGGCGCGATTGCTGGGCGCCGGTCCGCGCGCGCTCCTGGCGGCGCGGGCGGTGCTGCCCGCCCTGCTCGGCGGCCTGTGGCTGACCCTCGCGCTGGCCGGGCTGGACCTCGCGGGCTCCGGGGGGCTCCTGTGGCCGCTGGGGTTGCTGTGCGCCCCGGCGCTGGCGGCGGGAGCACTGAGGCTGGCCCGGCGCCGACCCGTCGAGCACACGATGCCCGTCGTGGACACGCCCCTGGGCCCGGTGCCGCTGGGGCCGGTGGTGTGGGCGCTGACCGGTGCCGACATCGCCGTGCTCGGATGCCTGCCCGCGCTTTCGGCGTTCGCCGCCGGGGTGACCTGGCCGCTGCTCGCGGCGCAGGCGCTGTGGGGCGCGGCGGTGCTGGCGGCCTACTGCGCCGCCCCGAGGCGCGGGTAGGGGCGCGCACCGAAGAAGACGGTCGGGTCCTGCCGAGGCGCGGCCCCCGCACGCGGGGAGGGAGGCGGGGTCGGGGCGCGCGCGGAACAACGTGGTCGCGTCGCAGGAGCCGGGGCAAGGGCCGTCCCCCTCGCGGGCGACCGCTCAGGGTCCGGATTCATCGCCGTCCTGCCCGGCCGGGACCGCCGCGCCGGCCGACAGCAGTCTTCGCGCCATCACACGGCAGCGTCCCGCCAGCTCCGGGGGGTCGAGCACCTCGAAGTCGTGGCCCAACAGGAGCACGTGCATGAGCACGAAGTCGAGGTCGTGGCCGCCGCTGACCACCTCGCAGCGCCCGTCGTCCCGGCCCCGCACGACCGCCGCCGAGGCGGGGATCTGCGCGCGTACCGTCTGGGCCGACGCGCGCACGAGGAAGCGCGCCCGACGCGGGTAGACCCGGCTGGCCACGCCCTCCTGCACGTACGCCGCCGCGTCGGGGGCCGCGCGGGGGTGGAAGCGCCAGGTCCGCGCGACCACAGCGGTCATGCGGTCCACGCGGAAGCTGCGCCAGTCGTCGCGGTCGAGGTCGTAGGCGAGCAGGTACCAGCGCCGTTCGGAGGCGACCAGGCGGTGGGGCTCGACCCGCCGCCGTCGCACCCCGCCCCCGGACGGGTAGTCGAAACCGGCCTCGACCTCGTCGCGGCAGGCCCGGGCCAGCGTCATGAGCACCTCGGGATCGACCGGCGTGCGGCCCGAGCCGAAGGACTCCACCGAACCGGAGAGCGCGCGTACCTCGTCGCGCAACCGGGTGGGCAGCACCCGGTCGAGCTTGGTCAGCGCCCGCAGCGCGGCGTCGCCCGCGCCCCCTTCCGCACCGCCCGCTCCGGCGAGCAGCGAGACCACGGTGGCGATCGCCTCCTCGTCGTCCAGCAGCAGCGGCGGCAGGTCCTTGCCCGGGCCGAGTTGGTAGCCGCCGCCGACGCCCTGGCTGGCGTGCACCGGATAGCCGAGCGCGCGCAGGCGGTCGACGTCGCGCCGCACCGTGCGCGGCGTGACCCCGAGCCGGTCGGCGAGTTCGGGACCCGTCCACACCCGGCGCCGCTGCAGCAGCCCGAGCAGGGTGAGCACCCGTTCCGTCGTACCGCGTTCGTCGCCGCCTGCCGTGTCCATGCGCTCCACCCTGCCAGAGATAGCGGACCGATCCTGTCCGCCAGTGGTGCCAGGGTGGCTGCATGGACACGACAGAACCCGACTGGAACCAGACCCTGCGCGAGCAGTGGGAGTTCCACTGGAACCACCACATCCGGCCCCGCTTCGAGGGCCTCACCGACGACGAGTACTTCTGGTCGCCGGTGCCGGACTGCTGGAGCGTGTGGCCGCGCGGTGGCTCGGCGGCGCCCACGCAGGCGGGTTCGGGGGACTTCACGATCGACTTCGCCTTTCCGGAGCCGGACCCCGCGCCCTTCACCACGATCGCCTGGCGGCTCGGCCACGTCATCGTCGGCGTGCTCGCCATGCGCAACGCGGCGCACTTCGGCGCACCGGCGGCCTCGTACGAGACGTGGGAGTACGCCGGAAACGCGGCCGACGCGCTCGACCAGCTCCAGACCCAGGTCGACGTGTGGCTCGCCGGGGTGCGGGGCCTGGACGCGGCCGCGCTGCGGACCCCGGTCGGCGACAAGGAGCCCTACCCCGAGGCGCCCATGGCGGACCTGGTGCTGCACATCCACCGCGAGCTGATCCATCATCTGTCCGAGGTCTGCCTGCTGCGCGACCTCTACCTGCACACGGCGGCAGCCGCGAACGGAGCGAACCGATGAGCCTCGACGTCCAGATCACCTTCGACACGCACGATCCCCGGGCGCTGTCGTCCTTCTGGCGCGACGTGCTGGGCTACGTCCACCCCGGGCCGCCCGGGGCCGTCCTGCCCGAGGGCGCCGACCCGCTGGCCGCGTGGGACGCCTTCCTGGAGCAGGTGGGCGTGCCCGAGGACCAGCGCAACACGAGGTCGGCCATCGAGGACCCCGAGGGGCGCGGCCCGCGGCTGTTCTTCCAGAGGGTGCCGGAGGACAAGGTGGTCAAGAACCGCCTCCACCTCGACGTCCGCGTGGCGCCCGGGCTGCTGGGGGAGGAGCGGATGGCGGCGCTGGAGGCCGAGTGCGCGCGGCTCCTGGCGCTGGGGGCGACGCGGGTGCGCCGCCACGAGCCCGAGCCGCCCATGGAGACCGGCTTCATCGTGATGGCCGACCCCGAGGGCAACGAGTTCTGCCTGGACTGAGGCCCTCCGGCGTGGTCGTGGTGCCCGTGTCCCCCGGGGACGCGGGCACCCTTGTGCGTCCCCGCGGTGCTGTCCGCACGCCGTGTGGCGGACCCGGAGCAGCCGCGGGCTTCGGGCCCCGGCGTGCCGATCCCGGCGGAGGCGTCCTCCGGGGGACACGTGCCCTTGGGCCCCGACCTCATCCCGTACCCGGCGGCGACGGCTCCGGTCGCTGTCGGCGGGCGCCCAGGAGCCGGTCGAGGACCACCGCGACGCCCTCGTCGTCGTGGCCGGGCGCCACCTCGTCGCTCACCGTCTTGAGCTCGGGGTGCGCGTTGCCCATGGCCACCGCGTACCCGGCCCAGGTCAGCATCGGAGCGTCGTTCGGCATGTCACCGAAGGCGATGGTGTCCGCGCCGGACAGCCCGAGCAGACCGGCGGCGTGGGCCAGCCCGGTCGCCTTCGACAGTCCGAGCGGCAGGATCTCGATCTCGCCCGGTCCGGCCTTCGTCGTGGTCACCAAGTGCCCGGCGAGCCGCGACGCGATCTCGTGCAGCCGGTCCCCGTCCAGTTCGGGGTGCTGAACGTAGAACTTGCGCACCGGTGCCGCCCACAGGTGGTCGGTGTCCACGGGGACAGTCGGCAGACCGTCGAGCGGGTCGGGACGGTAGCCGGGACCGGCCAGGACGGCGCCCTCCAGACCGGCCCGGTCGGCGGCCAGTGACAGCGGTCCGGTCACCGCCTCGATCCCGGCGAGGGCCGACCGGGCCACATCGCGGTCCAGGACGTATGACGTGAGCTCGCGGTTCGCGTCAGCGTCGTACACCTGGCCGCCCTGACCGCAGACGGCCAGACCGGTGTAGCCCAACTCGACCAGCACCGGCCTGGTCCAGGCGACCGAGCGACCGGTGACGACGATGTGCCGACCGCCGCGCGCGGCCGCCGCCTCCAGCGCCGCCCGGGTGCGGGCACCGACCGTGCCGTCGGAGCGCAACAGGGTGCCGTCCAGGTCGGTGGCGATGAGCTTGTAGGGCAGGTCCGGCGGTGTGTCGCGTGACGGGCCCGGTGGCACGGCCGTCACCGCTGGTAGAGCTTGCTGAGCGTGCCGATGTCGGGAAGCTCGCCGGACAGGTCGGGGCGGTCCAGCGAGGCCATGGGGGTCTCCCAGACCTCCCTGGCCGGTGAGCGGTCCGGCGGCACCGGGGTGATCGGGGCCCAACCACCGTCGTCGGAACGCAGACCCAGCCGGGCCGCGACGGTACGTACCGCCTGCCGGGCGGCCAGCGGCGCCAGGGTGAGCTTGGACGGGCTGGCGACGACGGCCCTGCCGTCGAGCAACTCGGCCCCGAACTCGTGGGCCACGGTGCCGCTGCTCGGCAGCAGCCCGGACTTGACGGCCGGGTAACCCGAGACGGCTTCGACACGGGCCAGGATCGCCGCGTCGACGACCCTGCTCAGGGTCAGCAGCACCCGGCGGGCCCACCAACCCGCGAGCTGGCCGGGGTCCCGGCCACCGCTGTCGAACGACTGGAAGTCGGAGACCAACCAGGTGGCCCGCCCGTCGTCGTCGGCCCGGCTCGCGAGGAACAACCCGTGCTCCTCACGTTCCGGGAACAGTACGCTGACCGCGGGCAGACGGCCGCGCAGCACCAGCATGTACGCCCTGCGGAGCTGGACCGTGTCGGGCAGCCCTGAGCGGGCCAGCAACCCGGGCGTGCCCGCGCCCGCCGCGAGGACCGCGCTTCGGGCACGGACGACCGCTGTGCCGCCGTCCGGCTCGGTGATCCTGGCGCTGACGCCGTCGCCGGACCGTTCGACGCGCTCGACCGCGCCCGGCCACCTCTCGATCCCGGCCGCGGCCGCCTGCGCCCCCAGTCCACGCAGGATGTCACCGACGTTGTACGTGGGTTCGGCGCTGCCGAAGCAGGCGACTGGCGTCCCGGACAGCCACCCCGGGGTGGACCGCGGACGCACAGCGAGCCCCGATGCCCGCCAGTACCGTTCGGCTCGGAGCACCGCGTCCGGGTCGGAGAAGGCGATGGTGGAACCGGCTGTCACCGGCGGTATCCGCGTGAGCAGTTCCCGCCAGTGCTCGCGCGCGCTGCCCAGCAGGGCCGGCAGGCGCGGTTCGTCCGGGCCGTACGCGTAGCCACGGTGCAGATAACCGTGTGACTGCCCGGACTGGCCCGCTCCGTCCGCCAACGGCTCGACGAGCACCACGCGGGCGCCGCGGCGGGCCAGGCCCAGGGCTGACAGCAGACCGGTCACGCCCGCCCCGGCCACCATCACGTCACCGTCGCGCACCGGTCACCCCCGTGCGGCTCGGAGCGGACGCCGATGGCCGGTTCGACCGCGGCGACCAGTCCGGAGACCGGCGACATCCGCACCAGCCAGCGCTCGCCCGGCACGGTCTCCAGCAGCACCGTCTCCTCGTCGAAGCGGATCGCGAAGCGCAGCGGACCGAGCCCGGCCAGCAGCAACCGGTCCCGGCTGTTGCTGGCCTTGGCCATCAGATCACCGCTGAGCAGACTGACCCGTATCTCGGTGGCGAGGCCGACGACGACCTCCACGCCGTCAACAGTCATCTCCGGACGCTCCCATCACGGCCAGCGCGGCCAGTGTCGCCGAATCCTGGATGGCCCCCGCCGCGGCCAGTTCCCGCAGCTGCGACCAGGACAACCTGCGGACCTCCATACCGGCCTCGAACGCGTCCCGGTCGGGCTCACCGACATCCGAGACGTCGGCCGTGAAGGCGTGGCAGGAAGACGTCGCGAAGCCGCTGCTCTCCGCGAACGTGACGAGGTGCCGCAGGCCGGTCAGTTCCAGACCGGTCTCCTCGCGCACCTCGCGCCGGGCGGCCGCCTCGGGTGACTCGTCCCCGGCCAGAGCGCCCTGCGGGAACTCCAGGCTCCGCGCGCCGCCCATCGTGGGCCGCTCCAACTCGACGAGGACGTACCGGCCCTCCTGACGCGGGGCGACCAGTACCGAATCGGGCCTGCGGACCACGAAGTACGGATGCAGCGCACCGTCCGCCGTCTCGTACTGCCGGTGCTCGACCGCGAACCACGGGTTCCGGTGCGCCGTGCTCACACTGACCTGGCGCATGGCGGCCGGGCTCATCGAAGCGGGGACAGGTAGGCCGCCGCGAGCGGGCCCTCGCCCCGGCACAACCGGCTGTACCCGTCGTTCAGCGCGGCGACGGTGTCCGCCGCGCCGGTGTCGTCGGCCGCGCGTCCGTCCACGGTGTCCACCGTGCGCAGCCCCAGCAGCGTCCCGGCGAGCACCACCCGCGCCGTGTACAGCTCGTCCTGCTCGACCGGCCGCTCCTCGACCTGGTGGCCGAGTCCGCGGGCGAGGTCCAGCACGATGCGCTTGGTGATCGAGTCGAGGATTCCGGAGTCCACCGACGGCGTGGTCACCCGCCCGTCCCGCACCAGCAGGATCGCGGCGCCGTCGGCCTCGGCGACGTGACCGCGCTCGTTGAGGAAGAAGACGTGCTCCACGCCCTGCTCGACACGCTCACGCTCGAAGACGCGGAAGTCGAGGTAGGAGCCGCCCGTCTTGGCGTGCGGCCCGATCGGCCCGCCGAAGCGCCGGTGTCCGCTCACCGCCGCCCGGACCTTCGGCGGAGCGGTGGGGCGGAACGGAAACCCGCCGATGTAGGTTCCGCCCTCGCTGTTCGGCGCCAGCGCGGAACGACCCTGCTTGGCGTAGAAGGTCGGACGCAGGTAGACGTCCGAGCCGCCCAGCTGGGCAGCTACCTCGGCGAGCGCGCCGAACACCTCCGCCCTCGTCATCGGCACCGGGATGTCGGCCACCCGCGCGGATTGGAAGAGCCGGTCGAGGTGCGCGTCGCCGGCCAGCATCTCGTGCCGCTGCTCACGGGCGTTCCAGAACGCCGTGATGCCCTCGAAGACGTTGGCGCCGCGCAGCGCCGACTCGTCCCAGACGTGAACTCTCGCGTCCTCCCAGGGCACGCATGCCCCGTTGAACCACATCACGCGGTCAGACATCTTTCCCCTCTCCCTCGATCGGTTGTCGCACGGCCTCGTCGCCAGCGGTCGCACGGCGCCCGGTCACGGGCGCGCCGCGGTCCCGGTGCGGGGCGTGGGAGGCACGTCCACCGGTCCGAACGCACCGTTGCCGCAACCGACCCGCGAGGGCGACGAGGCTCGTCGGGCTGCGTAGGTCCGCGACCCCGATGCCCTCGAACCCGCTGTCCCGCAGAAGGGACAGCACGCGGGGGACCAGGTGGAGGCGCCCGCCGACCGTCAGATAGGTACCGGCCATCGTCGGGTCGGTCAGCTCGTTGGCCCCGGCGACCGCGTCCTTGAGCGCCTGCTCGGCCGCGCCTTCCGGCGCCAGCATCGGCCGGTCCACACCCGAACCGGCGACCGTGGCCGCGTCCGTCCGGCGAATGACGAAGCGGTGCGGACTCAGGACGGCGTTTCGGCCGTTGTCCGTCGAGAGCAGGAAGTCGCGAAGCTCCCATGGCTGGAGATCCGCGCTGACGTAGGCGGTGAGCCGGCCGTGTTCCTCGCGGACGTCCGCGTGGTGGACCGCGGGATGCTCCTGGAGGCGTTCGGTGAGGAAATCCAGATCCACCCAGACACCGTCGACCCTCACCCAGCGTGCGCCCGGCCGCCAGGGGTCGGTCGCCAACGCCTCGGCCTCCCCGAAAGCGAGGTCGCCGGACGCCGCGGCATGGACCAGGATCGCCTCCGTCAACTCGACGAGTCCGGCGCTGTCCCGGTCGCCCACGACGGACGCGTCGATGGCCGAGTCGATGTGCAGCCGCCCCTCGACGAGATAGGCGCGAAGGTACAGATTGCAGGCGTCCCAGGAATCGTTCGACCGGCTGGTGGACACCCGCGAGTCCGCCAGCAGGGCACGCGGATCACCACCCGGCTCCGCCGGTATCGATTCGATGCCTTCGAGCGTGCAGCTGATCGACTCGGGGCCGGGCAGGAAGGCGCCCCGCTCGGCCTCGACGCGTCCCGCGCGCTCATGGAACTCCAGGACGTCGAAGCTCATGTGCCGACCGGCGACGAGGACCGCCTTCTGCAACCGCCGCAGTACCTCGGAGAACGACGGCCTTCCTCGGAGGTCGACGATCAGCGGCATGTCCCGGAAGAGCGAAGCGACCATGCCACGGGTGGTGGGATGTTCCCGGAACGACCAGGTCAGGTTCAGCCCCAGTCGGTCCCGGTGGAACTGGATCGCCAGCGCGGTGTACGCGGCCGCGGTGAAGATCGACGCCGGGGCCGTGGCGAGTGTCCTCCGCAGGGTCGCCAGCGCCAGGCCCGCGGCGGGCGATTCGAGGTCCGCGCGCACCACGTCGGCTCCGGTCCGGCCGCGGCTCACGGGGAAGACCGTCACCGGAAAGTCCTGGAGCGCGTTTCCCCAGTGCCGCAGGGAGGACTCGACACGGGGCCGGCCGCTCTCCCGCTCGTGCCGGGCCTGGTCGACGGGCTGCGGCGCGTTCGAGCTCAGGCGGGCGGCTCGGTGCTGTGCCTGCGCGGCCAGCAGCTCGGTGAGATCGGTGACGAGGATCCAGGCCCCTCCCCGGTCGGCCACGATGTGGGGCACGACGAATACCAGGTCTCCCCGCGCGGTACGGCCGAACCGGATCGGGGGTTCGGACGCGACGTCGAAAGGGGTCTCGGTGAAGCGGCGCAGGGCGTCCTCGCCCTCGACGCGGGGAAACGCCACATGGACGCTCTCGTGCACGCTCTGCCGTGGCCGCCCTTCGCCGTCCGCGTCGAACCTGGTGCGCAGAACCTCGTGCCGGAGCAGTAAGGCGCTCACCGCACCGCTCACCGCGTCGTCCGACAAACCGTCCGGCACGGCGACGACCCAGGAGAAGATCGGGAACAAACCGGGGTCGCCGGTCTGGTACGCCAACCACTCCAGTTGGCAGAGCCCCGACTGCAACGGGCCCGTGCGCCGCACTCCCTCGGAAAACCTCACCAGCTCTTCTCCCACTCGGGCTCCCCCCGGTCGCAACATGGACAGCTACCTCCTCCGAGGCCCCAGACCCGCCGTACCTCTCAGACGAAGTACCGGGCCTGGAGGCGGAACAGCTCGGCGTAGAGCCCGTCGGCCCGGCTCAGCGTGTCGTGGGTACCGGTCTCCACGACCCGGCCACCGTCCATCACCACGATGAGGTCAGCCGCCCGGGCGGTCGTGAAGCGGTGCGTGACGAGCACGGTCACACCGCCCTCCTGACGGCTCAGGTCGGCGTACTGCTGGAACAGCCACTCCTCGGCACGGGCGTCCAAGCTCGCGGTGGGCTCGTCCATGATCCGCAGCAGCGGCGCCCGCCGCATCGACGCCCGGGCGTTGGCGACCGTCTGCCACTGGCCGCCGGACAGCCCCTCCCCGTCCCACGACCCGCGCCCGAGCCGGGTGTCCAGGCCCTCGGGCAGCGAGGCGAGGAGCCTGTCCCCACCGGCCGTCCGCAGCGCCTGGAGGATCCGCTCCGCATCGTCGCGGTCCTCCAGCCACCCCAGCCCGACCGCGTCCCGCAGGGACATCTCGATACGCACCGGGTCCTGGAAGGCCGCCGTGATCCGGGCGCGCCACTGGTCCGGGGCCAGGCGCGCGAGATCGGTCCCGTCCACCAGGACGCGCCCCTGACCCGGCCGGTAGAGGCCGCTGAGCATCTTGACCAGCGTCGACTTGCCCGCGCCGTTCTCACCGACCAGCGCCACCACCGAGCCGGCCGGGAGTTCGAGGTCGATGTCGCTCAACGCGGGCTGATCGCGGTTCCAGTACTGGAAACCCAGGCCCTCCACCCTGATGCCGCTCTCCAGGCGGGCGGGCACCGCCGCCGGAGCGGTCGGCACGAGGGCCGCGCGCTCCGCGTCGCCGTCCCGCACCACGTCGAGGAACGCCCGGGTCGCGCGGAGCGACTCCAGCGTCCAGAAGGACAGGTTCAGCAGGCTCTGCACCTGACCGGTGATCTGGCTGCTGACGGCGACGGCCGCGACGATGAGGCCGAGCGGGGCGTCGCCGACCAGTCCGGCCCGCACCATCAGGGCGACCGCGGTCGCGTACGCCAGCACGAAGAGCAGCCAGGCCAGTGCGACCGGGACCCGGGACAGTCCGTCGGTCCGGGCGATGTCGCGGCCCGCGGAGTCCCACTCCCGGCGGTGCCTGCGCCGCAGCTCGCCCGCCAGCCCGAAGAGACGGGTCTCGCGACCGGGCGCGGCCGCCGTGGCGAGCGTGAACAGGTGACCGGCCAGCCGGGTCCTGGGCGTGGCGCGCTCCTCGGCCCGGCCGCGCCTCCTGTCCGCCGCCCGGGTGGCCAGCACGGCGGGGAGGGCGAAGAGCGGCAGCAGTGCCAGGACGGGGACGACCGACGCCATCAGGGCGGCCGAGGCGACCAGGGCCAGCGCTGCTCCGGCCAGCCACATCAGCCGGTCGAAGCCCGGGCCGATCTCGCCCCGCGCCCCGCGTACCACCGCCGCCCTGTCGGAGCGGCTCGAACGCTCGTGGACCTCCAGCGTCGGCGTCGTGCCGACCGCGTCGACGAACCGGCGGTCGACGTGGCTCTGGATCTGCTCCTGGAGCCGGAGGCGGGTGAAGTAACCGGCGATGAAGGTGCCCTGGGTGAGCATGATGAAGACCGCCACGCACAGCGCGATCACCACCAGGCCGCTGGCCGAGCCTCCGCTCGCCGCCTCGCTGAACAGTCCGATCGCCACGGCGAGGCCGATTCCGGTGGCCTGTTCGAGGATCGCGATCGCCACCACGATCAGGGAGCGGAACCCGTCGACGCGGGGTCCTGTCGTGAGGACGAAGCGCAGGGCGCTGATCATGACGGTGCCTCCTCGAAACGCTTCGCCTGCAGGCGGAACAACTCGGCGTACCGGCCGTCGGCGCTGATCAGGTCCTCGTGTGTGCCGTCCTCGACGATGCGGCCCCGGTCGAGCACGACCACCCGCTCCGCCTTGCGCACGGTCGCGAACCGGTGGGAGATCGCGATGGTCGTGGCCCCCGCGGTGAGTTCGTGGAACGTGTCGTAGAGCCGTGCCTCGGCGCGGGCGTCCAGGCTCGCGGCCGGCTCGTCCATGATCAGCAGCCGGGCGCCGTGCCGCAGGCCGAACAGGGCCCGGGCGATGGCGATGCGCTGCCACTCGCCGCCCGACGCGTCGACCCCGCCCTCGTAGCCGCTGGACATCACCGTGTCCCAGCCCTTGGGGAGTCCCTCGACGAACTCCAGCAGTCCGGCCTGACGCGCCACTTCCCGCAGGCCCTCCTCGTCGTCGGCGTGGGCCAGGGAGCCGAAGGCGATGTTGTCCCGCACGCTCAGCTCGTAGCGGCCGAAGTCCTGGAAGACCGCGACCACCTGGCGCTGCCAGCTCCGGCGGTTGGCGTCCTCGATCGCGGTCGCTCCGACGCGCACGCGGCCCCCGCTGGGAGCGTCCAGGCCGGCGAGGAGCCGGGCCAGCGTCGTCTTTCCGGCCCCGTTGAGGCCCACGATGGCGAGCGACTGCCCCTCGGGTACGTCGAGGTCGATGCCGTGCAGCACCTCG
The DNA here is from genome assembly GCF_018316795.1 of Nocardiopsis akebiae. Lineage (NCBI taxonomy): Bacteria > Bacillati > Actinomycetota > Actinomycetes > Streptosporangiales > Nocardiopsidaceae > Nocardiopsis > Nocardiopsis akebiae. The sequence continues at coordinate 3,527,656 of NZ_CP074132.1, read as the reverse complement.
TCGGCGGCTCCGCCGTAGCGGAAGCGCAGTCCCTCACAGGAGACGGTCGCGACCGGCTCGGTCCAGGAAGCGGTGTCGGGTGCGTCCGGCGGGTCCTCGGCCGGAAGGGCGAACGCCTCGGCGGCCGCCTTGGAGCCGAAGCTGGTGCGCAGGTCGTCCTCGTCCGCCCGGAGCACCTGGAGCAGGGCACGCAGGGCCAGGCCGCCCAGCGCCAGGTCGCCCACCGTCGTGCCTCCGGTGGCGGCCCGCTGCGCCAGGTAGTAGAAGACCGAGGCGACCGTGACGCCGGTGACCACGACGACCACGACGACGAACACGCGGTGCTCACGCCGTCGCCGCCAGACCTCGGTCATGTTCACGCGCCACTCGGAGTGGTAGGCGTCGCGGAAGAAGGCCGTGAGCCCGAAGAGGCGCACCTCCCGGGCCGCGTCCGCCGTGGTCGGCACGTCGCGCAGGTAGGACGTGCGGCGCAGCTTCTGAGTCTGGTTCACGGTCTCGATGACAGCGGTCCGGTAGTTGCGGACCAGCCGGAGGTGGAGCACCACGAAGACCGCGAAGACGATGAGCCCCAGTCCCCAGGTGACCTGGGTGAGCAGCGCCGCGGAGCCGACGGCGGTCACCCACAGCGAGGCCTTGGTCGACAGGCCGAAGACCGCTTCCCCCGGCGGCATGTCGATGGTTCCCTCGCCCCGCGCCCGCCCGAGCCTGCCCTGGTAGGACGGGTCCTCCAGGTGGCCGACGGTCGCCGGTCGCGAGGCGGCCGCCATCACGCGCTCGCTCAGCCGGCCGGTGACCCGGCGGCCCAGGGCCCGTCCCAGGGCCGTGCGCGCCGACTCGGCGACGTGGGTGAGGAGGAAGAGCACGGCGATGAGGGCGACCCAGCGGTAGCACTCCCGCGCCGCCGGGCTGTCCAGACCCTGGCCGGCGGCCGAGGTGAGCCCGTCCACCAGTGCGCCGACCCCGATGGTGATGCCGACCGGGGCCGCACCGGCGAGGACGGCCAGCGCCGTGGTCAGGGCGGCCGTGCCCGGTGCCACGGAGAAGGAGTACCGGACCAGGTCGGGAAGCACCCACCGCGCGGCCGGGGGCTGGAGGCGGTCGGTGTCCGCGGTCACTCCCGCCCCCGGTCGTCGAGGTTGCGGGCGGTCGTGCCCCGTGTCTTGCTGCTCGGCATGCTTTCCTCCTGGACGGCTGGGGGTGCTTCCTTCGCGGCCGGTTCCGGTATCCCGGACCGGCGAGGCGGCGTGTACCCGGGTGGTGCTACTGGTGTTCGTCTCACCGTGACGCGGTGTCGTGGGCTAATACGCTGGAGCGGACCACCCCTGTCCGTCCGGCTGAGCGGTAGCGGCCGCGTACTCCTGGCGGAGCCTGCGTTTGAGCACCTTGCCGGTGACACCGACCGGGACCGATCCGGCGTCCGTCGCCCGGAGGTCGGTCAGCGGTGGACGGCCCAGACCGTCGAGGGCCTCGTTGGCCCGGGCCAGCATTCCGTCGGTGTCGTGGCCGTCGCGGAGATGGACCAGCGCGATGGCGCACACCTCGCCCGCACGTTCGGCCGCCACCACCACGCAGTCGTCGATCTCGGGAAGACGGGCCAGCAGGATCTCCTCCGTGAGGACCGAATAGACCGTCCCGTCGGCGGTACGGATGGCGTCGACCGCCCGGTCGACGTGGTAGTACCGGTCCGCGTCATCACGGAAGACCAGGTCTCCGGAGAGCCAGTAGCCGCTCAGCAGGCTGCGGTAGGTCCTGTCCGAGTCGTTCCAGTAGCCCGGTGTCACCGTCGGTCCCCTCACACCGAGCAGCCCGACCTCGCCCGCCTCGGCCTGCGTGCCGTCCTGTCGCAGGACGGCGACCTCGGCGAACGGCTGCGGGACTCCGATACAGCGATGCGGCGCCGCGACCCCGGGGATGGTGGTCATGCTCAGCACGCCGCCCCAGCCGAGCTCCGAGGAACCGAAGCCGTCGACGAACACCGAGCCGGGCACCGGATCGGCACCGACCCAGTGCCGGCCCCGCTCGACCAGCCGGGCGACGTGTGCTCGGTGTGAGGCGTCACCGACGCTGACCCAACGCTCGACCAGGTCGAGACCGGTCGTGTCGGCCTCCCGCAGCGCCAGCTCGGAGAGCGTCACCGGGAAACCGACCACGATGGTCGCGCCGTGACGGCCCGCCGCGGCGGCCACCGCCCGGCCGCTGCGGTCGGACATGAGCACCAAGGGCACCCCGGAGAGCATGGCGAGCAGCGCATAACCGATCGCCGACCCGTGCGACTGGGGAAGGGCGGACAGGATCAGCGACCTCGGGTGGTCCCGGAACCGGGTCAGGTGCGCACGGATACCCGCCATCATCTGTGCGTGGGCCCAGATCACCGGCTTCGATGTGCCGGTGGTGCCCGAGGTGTGACAGATCAGGACGGGGTCTTCGGGGGAGTGCCGGAACGGCGGCGGCACCCGTGCGTCACCGGGTGGAACGGTCGCACCGATCGACGAAACCCAGAAGCGGTCGGCCTCGGGCTCCAAGGCACCGGTGATCCGCGCCAGCCTGACGTCGTCCGTCTGGAGGCCGACGGGTGCGGTCGCCCGGAGGTGGGCCAGAGCGAGGTCGGGGTCCATCTCACCGTTGACCAGCACGGCGATGGCCCCCAGGCGGCTGAGCGCCAGGTAGTGGACCAGGTCGTCGGCGCCGTCCCGGAAGTAGACCCCGACCCGGTCCCGGGGACCGACTCCGCGTCCGGCGTACCAGGCGCTCCACGCGCCGACGAGGTCTGCCAGCTCAGCCAGGCTCAGCTGGTCGCGCAGGGTCCCGTGGGCGTCGCGGACGGGCAGCTCCGCGTGGAGGTACGGAGCATGGACGTCCGGGCTGACCCGCAACGCGGTCTCCAGGGCGTTGCCCCCGCCCACCGCCGGGTCGGCGGCGATGTCGTGGCGTACGCCGGACGGGACAAAGGTGGCCCCCACGGTGACGTCCTCACTATTTGTCATCGGGTACTAGCTCGAGAAGTTGGTAGTCGACGCCCGGGACGAGGTCCTGGGAGGTGCGCAGAACCGTGATCCGGCGGCCTGCCCGAGCGGCCAGACGGCGCAGCGAGTCGTGGTCGCCGAGATCACTGAAGCCGAGCAGCAGCCGGCCGGCGGCGGTCAGCCGCGAGCGCGCTCCGGAGAGGTAGCGCTCGTGCGCCCGGTAGCCGGGGTCGAAGACGGCCCGCCGCAGCTGTCCGCGCTGTTCGTCGCGGTCCGGTCGTGTGGCCGACCCGGTGTCGGCGCTGGCGTCGATGAAGGGGGAGTTCCAGAAGATCAGGTCGAACCGCTTCTCCGTCCCGATCCCGTCGAACACGTCACCGCGGTGCAACTCGATCCGGTCGGACAGCCCGTGCCGCGCGGCGTTGTAGGCGGTGTTCGTGACGGCCGCGTCGTTGATGTCGGTGGCGACGACACTCCTGCAGCCCTTCGCCGCGGCCGTCACCGCGGTCACGCCCGCCCCGCAGCCCACCTCCAGGAACGATCCACCGACCGGGAACGGGATCGACTCGGTGAAGAACCCGGTCGAGACGCAGTGGGTCGGGGCGAAGACTCCCGGCAGCAGGTCCCAGTCCCGGCCGTGAAGCCGGAAGGTGGTCGGCTCGGTCACTCCGGCAAGGGTGCTGTTCACCAGCCAGGACCCCCGCACCACGGCAGCCTTCGAGGGCCCGGGCCCGCCCGAGGCCGTCACGGTGTCCTCCCGTCCGTCGGCCCGGGTTCCGATCGCACCAGGTCCGCTCGGGCGAAGGACTTCACCGGGACGGGATCCATCTCGACCGTGAGGCCGAGGACCCACTCGGCGCTCCCCTCGGCCAGGAGCAGACGGGACAGCTCCAGGACCTCCGCGCGGGCGTCACCGGTCACGGCCACACAGCTCACCGGGCCGGTGAGACGGTAGTCGCGGGCGATGTGGCCGAGGACGGCGGTAGGCACCACCTGGTAGAAGAGGATCGGGCTCACCCGGTCCTGGTCGATGTGTTCGACGGACAGCTCCAGGCTGGCCGTGTCGAACCTCTGCGAGCCGAGGACGATCCCGACCCGGCCGTCGGAGCCTTCGAGGAGGTGTCCGGACCGCGGGTCGCCGAGGCATTCCCGGACGGCGGCGTACACCAGGGGAGCGAAGTCCGACGCGAAGAATCCGGCCAGTGGCGGCAGTCGCGGGCCCGCGTGGGCTTGCGTGCTGGCGACGAGCTCGAAGCCGGGCGATGACGTCGTCATGCTCCCACCAGGAGAATCGCGGAGTTGACGCCGCCCACCGAGGAGTTGAGGCTCAACGCGGAGGTCACCTCCACCTCCTCCGGCACGCTGACGTGCCGGAGCGGGTGGCGTGTGTCCGGCCGGTGCAGGGCCGCGGTCGGCGGCAGCACCGAGGAGCGCATCGCCAGCAGCGTGATGACCGCCTCCAGGGCACCGCTGGCCTCCAGAGCGTGGCCCGTCGTGCTCTTCGTCCCGCTGACGAACGTCTTCTTCGTGTGCGGGCCGAGCGCGGTGTGCAGGCCAGCGGCCTCGGCGGTGTCGTTGAGGGGGGTGCCCGTGCCGTGGGCGTTGACGTAGGTGAGTTCGTCGGCGCCGATGCCGGAGCGGTGGAGCGCCTGGGTGACCGCGGCGGCGACTCCGGTCCCTGCCGGATGGGGCTGCGCCACGTGGTGGGCGTCGTCGGTCATGGCCCAGCCCGCCATACGGGCCAGGGGCGGGGCTCCGCGTGCCCGAAGGCTCTCACCGGACTCCAGCAGTAGCATCGCACCTCCGTCGCCGAGCAGCACCCCCTGCCGTTCCTGGTCGAACGGGCGAAGCCGTCCGTCGGCGGCCAGCGCCCGCGCGGAGTCGAAGAGGCTGAACGCCTGCCGGTCGACCAGGAACGCTCCACCCGCGAGCACCGCCGAACTGACACCGCTCCTGATCAGCTGCGCACCGTGGATGATCGCGTTCGCCGCGGCACAGCACGCGTTGACGAACGTGCGCCTCGGTCTTCCCAGACCGAGCCGGTCGGCCACCAGTTCGGTGAGTTCGGCGGGGGACTCCGGCTCGACAGAGGGCGCTCGCAGTTTGGTCGCCAGGACGATGGGAAGCGTCGCCGGGCTGGGCCAGCCGGCCATGTCGATCGCCTGGCTCGCGCAGGCGATCGCCACGTCGACCGTCCCCGGGGCGGATCCGGTGCCGTCCTTCTCCTGGTAGGTCGCCGCCTGGTCGGTGCGGCACCGGGAGACGTCGAAGCGGGTGACCGGGCCAAACGCCGGCGTACCGGAGAAGACCCCGTCGACGAGGGCCTCCTGGCCGAAGCCGAAGGCGCTGAACACGCCGAAGCCGCTGACATAGACCTCAGCGGTCATGCGTGCCCGTCCCCCAGATCACGGTTGACGAGGGACAGCAGGGCGCCGATGGAGTCGACTCCGGTCGTCTCTCCACTGATCTTGGCCACGACGCCGTGCCGCTCCTCCAACAGGTGCTGGATCCAGATCGCGGTGTAGGAGTCGATGACGAGCAGGGTGTCGTCGTCGACCGCCTCCGGCAGGTCGACGCCCTCACAGTCCGCCAGGATGTCGCGGATCTCGTCCCTGCTGACCGCCTTCGCCCGGGGCTGTTGTTCTCTGGTGGTGGATCGCGGAGAGGAGCTGTGCTCGGTCACGGACAACCTTTCCGGTTGGTGTCGCGGGAAGTTTCTCTTGCAGGTAGTACCGCTTGGGGGCCTTCAGGGAGCTCAGCCGTTCCCGGCTCCAACCCGCGAGCTGGCGGTCCGTGAGCCCGTTACGGGCCGCCACGTGAGCCTCGATCACGTCCTTGAACGTCACGACCGCGTGGGCGACGTCGGGGTGCTGTTGCAGCACCTGCTCGATCTCCAGCAGGTCGATCTTGATGCCGCCGATCGCGATCACGGAATCGGCGCGGCCTAGGACGCTGACCGAGCCGCTCGCCTCGTCGACCGTCGCGCGGTCGAAGGTCCGCAGCCAGCCGGCGGCGAACCGCGCCACGCCGTCGTCGACGAGGTAGGGCGTCTCGTCGAGACGGACGTACAGCTCTCCGTCCGTCTCCCGGACGGTGATGCCGGGAGCGGGCCGACCGACGTGGGGAGCGGGGAACCGGCCGGTGAGGTCGGCGGTGATGACGCCGACCTCCGTCATGCCGTACACCTGGCCCAGTCGGCATCCGCTGGCCAGCCGGAACCGCTCGGCCACGGCCGGACCGGTCGTCATCCCCGCGCTGGCGGCGACGCGCAGTCGCGGCAGCCGGGGAAGCTCCGCCGTGCTTCCGAGCAGTTCGAAGTGCGTGGTCACTCCGAAGATCGCCGTGGGTTCGAGCGCCACCGCGGCCCGGGCGATCCCCCGACCGTGCTGCGCGGAGGGAAGGAGGACCGGCATGCCCGTGGCCAGCCCGTACAGGATTCCGCCGATCAGACCCCAGGTGTGGACCGGCGAGCACAGCAGGAGGAGCCGGTCGTCCCCGCCCGGCATGTCGTCGATGGCGGCGTACCGGTCGATCTCTTCGTTCAGCGACGCGGCCGACCGCCCCACCACCTTGGACTGCCCGGTCGACCCGGAGGTGAACTGTACGAGGCACACCTTCCCCGGAAGGGCGGCCGCCCCGGTCAGCGGCACCACCTCCGGCTGGGACCGGCCGGTGAAGTGGGTCGTCCCGGTCGCGGCGCGCACGTGGAACGCCGGCGGGCACAGCCGTGTCAGGGAGGCGGACTCGGCCTCGGTCAGCCGGTGGTCCAGGAGCATCGCGCGGGCGTCCAGCTTCCAGATCGCCAGGAGCAGCGCGAACAAGGTGGCGTTGGGGGAGAGCTGCACCGCGACGCAGTCGCCCGGCCGGACACCGCTCGCCACCAGCAGGTCCAGGCACCGGTCGACCTCACGGTGCAGTGCCCGCCGGTCGATGGTCCCCGTTTCGTCGGTCCACAGCGGATCGTCCGAGCCCACCCCGCACAAGCGGTCGCTCAGCTCCCGCGCGGACAGCACGGGTTCCGGTTCCGTATCCCCGTGCATCGTGAATCCCCCTGAGAGATCGACAATCCGCTGATGAAGTGGTGGTCGACGCCGACACCAACCCGTCCTCCGCCCGGACAGCTGGTTCGATTGGTCGCTGAAGAGCCCAGTCGAAATCCAGCAATGCTTCGTCGGTGAAGCCCTCTTCGGTAGACCTCGGCGGAGGGGCGCAGGATCGGAAACTACCCGATCGAATCTCTCCGCGACAACCTGTTTTATTGGCCTAAAGTGGCCGCGGACCCCGGAAACGGGGCAGGACTCCGAGGAAGTCCGTGCTCCCGAAAGCTCTGCCTTTTGCGTTCCAGAAGCACCGCTGAACTGGCGGTTCACCGCCGGCGGGGCGTGACGCGACCGAGCCGGACCGCCGGGTGGCGAACGGGGCCCCGGGCCGGGAGGCGCTCTTTTGCGATCATGCGAACGCGTGTACCGTCAGGGCCGGAGATCTCGTACGCCGATGGGCTGTCAGCTCCGGAGGCCCTGATGAGGGGCAGCCACGCGGGGCCGTGCGTGTCCGGCGAACAGGGAATTGAACTGGTGTTATTCGAGATGGACGATATCGGGAAAGAGACCCGGAAAGGGCTGGGCCGCTTACGCGACCTCGGGTTTTCCACGCGGCCGCAATATTGGTGACCTCGCCCGCCATGTTCGTGTGACCGGTCCGGGTATTGGTGGCGAATCCCCATCGGCCATGCCGGCCGTCCAAATCTCACTGGCCCTACAAGGAGGGTGTGTGCGCACGGCAGCACGACAACGCGGGATGTCCGTCGTCATTCCGGTCAAGGGCCGGGTACAGCTGTTGCGGGCCCAACTGGCCTCGCTCCGCTCCGCCATGGACCGCAGTCCCGAACCCGCGGAGGTCATCGTTGTCGACGACTCGGAACCGGCCGACGCCGCCAGTCACCGAGCGAACTGCCGTGAGTTCGGCGCCCGCTACGTGACCGGCCCCCGCCACGTCGGCGCGAAACGCAATCTGGGCGTCGAACAGGCCGCGTACGACCTGATCCTGTTCACGGACTCCGACTGCCGGGTGCCGCCGGACGTCTTCGAACGTCATGTCAAGACCCTGCGCAGCGCTGACGACTCCGTCGGGGGCGTCACGGGCCCCACCTTCGTGGAACAGGGCCGGGCGCCGGCGAACCGCGTCATGCGCTGGTCGAAGTTGATCAACGACGACCTGGAACGCCCGCGTCGATGCGCGAGGGTCACCTGGGCGACGGCCACGAACCTCGCCGTGCGCCGGGAGGTGTTCGAGGAGGTCGGCGGTTTCCCCTCCGAGAGCCTCGACCACGTGGGCGGTGAGGACTGCGACCTCGGCCTCAAGATGTCCGATGCCGGATACGCGATCGTGTGCGACCCCGAGGCGGTCGTCGTCCACGACCACGCCATCACGGACTCCCTCGCCACCGCGGGCCGCCGGCTCTACGGCTACGGTCGCTCCGAGCAGTGGGTGTGCAGTGTCCACCCCCGCCGCCGTCGGCTCGTGGTGAACGCCTTCACCGTCGGAGCGGCGGCCACCGCGGTCGGTATGGCGCTGGCACCCCGCACCGGCGGGCGAAGCCTGCTGGCGGGGCCCGCGAGTCTCCTGGCCGTGGTGGGCCTGCGCGCCCGTCGGCTGCGCGATGACGACAGGTCCGTCAGCGGCTCCGTCGAACGCTTCGTGTGCGCGTCGGTCGACCTCATGTTCGACCTCGGCGGTTTCGTGGCGGCGCTGGAACTCCGCCGTCCGAGCATGTTGTTCACCGGCCTGGAACCGGCCGACGCCGACTGAGACCGGAAGCGCGGCCCGGCCGCCCGTCCCTTGGCCGGGAGGTGGGCGGGGCCGCGCGAACACGCGACGGCCGGAGCACGGCGGTCCCCGGGTCCGCCATGGCCGGTTGCCGTTGTCCGGCGGCGTTTCACCGTGAAGACGGGGATGCGAATAGATAATGATGACGAACGACGAAATGACCGCGATCATCGTCGAATGCACGGCCCTTCAGGCAATCGAGGGGCCCATCGGGTACGACACGAAGATATCCATCGACTCCTTCAGTTTCGTCTGGCTCCAGCATCTGCTTGAACAGCGCTTCGGATTCGACCTGGAGCAGCCCGGACAGGACGTCCTGGAGACACTGGACTCGGCGCGTTCCGTGCACCGGTACCTCGCCGGGATCAGCCCGGACCGCTTCGCCTCGGCGGACTGAGAAGAATCGTGGGAAGAATCCGCCACCCCGACAACGCGCGCAAGGACGTTCCATGATGCGAAGGGAGAATCATGTGCGCTCAGATGACGCACCCGCATTCCATGCCACAACAGAATTCTCGGCGGCTTTTCGTCGCACGCGAGAACCGTTCGCGAGGGACAGCGGGCTCCACGGCAGCGGGGAGGAACACCGGTGAGTGAGCAGCCTGCGGCCACCGCACTGAATTCCGAGTTCGAGACCGTGCTGCGCCGGTGCCTGGACGAACGGATCGACCCGGAAGCGCCGTTGCGGGAAGACAGCGACCTGACGGCTTTCGGTATGGACTCGCTCACCGTCGTCCGACTCCTGGTGACGATCGAGGACGTCTTCGGGGTGACGATTCCCGACGAGGACCTCGCGTTCGAGATCTTCGCCTCGCCCGGTGCCCTGTGGACGGTTGTCTCCGGTCTCCTGGAGGAAGCCAGGTGAACGCTGAGCTGCTCCGGGACGTCGCGGAAAGAGTACGGCTGGTTCCTGACCGGCACCGGGTCTTCAACCAGGGCACACCGACGGTCCTGAAGGTTTTCGGGATCGGCGCGCCGGTCCTGTCCGACCTGCTCGATCTCGGGCTCCCGCACCGTTCGTCGGGGGGTGAGCGGTACTTCGACAAGCTGGACCTGGAGAACGTCTCGCTCTCCCTGGGGCTGCCCTCGCCCCGCTACCTCGCGATGCGACGGTGGCCCGAGGTGCTCCGTGCCGTGGTGGAGCGCCGCCCGGTCCGCTACGACCTCGAAGTCGTCGCGGAATGCGATCCCGAAGCACCCGTCCATGTGTGCGACTTCCGCCTGCCCGCGGAAGTGCTGGCCCTGGGGACGGAGACGGACCCCGCTGTCCGCAGGCTCACGCTGAGCCGCGAGGTCGGGGCCACCGGCCGCCCCGGCGAGGCTCCTCGGGAACTGCAACGGATCTTCTCCGAGGTGTCCGGGTTCCGGTTCCACATCCTGCCCGAAGCCCTGTACGGCGACCTCGCCTTCGTCGCGGAGACCTCGCTCGCCGACTGCGAACTGGCCACCCGGTACCTGGCCCGGCGGGCGGCCGAAGAGGGTTGGGAGGCCCGGCGCAGCTTCGGACTGCTGCTGTCCAGCCCCTACTCACTGCCGCACTACTGGCCCGAGATCCGACTCGACGGGGTGTGGACCGCCTTCGACCCCCACCTGGTCAACAGCCTGGTCCGGTGGGGGGTGCTGGCGCCCTCCGCTGTCTCCAGCGCCCAGGTGCTGAACTCGGTCTTCTTCCGTGTCGCCGAGGACTGGATGCCCCTCGTCCAGGACGCGGGACGCCCCGCGCGGGTGTCCGTGCTCACCCGGCGCCGAGCCCTGACCGACGGCGCCGCGAGCACCGACCAGCCGGTGAAGGAGACCGCCGATGACTGAGCTCGGGGGCGTCACCGCCGTCGTCAGCGGTGACGCGCGAGCTCGTTCCGGGGCACGCGCATGACGACTCTCCTCATCGACAACTACGACTCCTTCTCCTACAACCTGGCCCACTACCTGGGCGAGGTGACCGGAACCGAACCCACGGTCATCCGCAACGACGAGCCCGGGTGGCGGGTGCAATACCTCGACGGTTTCGACAACGTCGTCATCTCCCCGGGTCCGGGGACACCCGGCGTCCCGGCCGACTTCGGCATCTGCCGGGACGTCATCGCGGCGGGCAGCGTCCCCCTGCTCGGTGTCTGTCTCGGGCACCAGGGCATCGCGATGCTCGGCGGCGGGTCGTTGGCACTGGCCCCGGAACCCCGGCACGGCCGAAGGTCTCCGGTCCTCCACGACGGCGCGGGGTTGTTCGCCGGGATCCCGTCCCCGCAGGAGGTCGTGCGCTACCACTCGTGGGCGGTCGACCGCCTCTCGGACGATCTCGAAGCGCTCGCCTGGACACCCGACGGGGTGCTGATGGCGCTGCGCCACCTCAGCCGCCCCCAGTGGGGGGTGCAGTTCCATCCAGAGTCCATCGCGACGGAGTACGGGCACCGCCTGCTGGCCAACTTCACGGAACTGAGCGCGGAATGGAACCTCCGACACGGCAGGCGCGTGCGCGCTCGGCCGCCGTCGACGGCCCTCCCGAGCGCCCCGGAGGGCCGAGGACGGGTGCGGTACCACCTGATGGTCGAGGAGTTCCCCACGCCGTGCGACGCGGAACAGATCTACGAGGCGCTGTTCCTCGACCAGTCGTTCGCGTTCTGGTTGGACAGCAGTCGTCCCGATCCCCGGCTGGGGCGCTTTTCGATGATGGGGGCGGCCGACGGCCCCCTGTCGGAGGTGGTCACGGCCGACGTCGCCGACGGCACGGTCACCGTACGCTCGGGGCGGCACGCCCGGACGGAGGTCCGGCCGCTCTTGGACTGGCTGGACGACCGTCTGCGCGCCACCGAGGTCGTCGGCGGCGATGGGCTGCCGTTCGACTTCCGGGGTGGCTGGGTCGGCTACCTGGGTTACGAACTGAAGGCCCAGTGCGGCGCCCGCATGGGCCACCGTTCCGATACGCCGGACGCGTCGCTGCTGTTCGCGGACCGGTGTGTCGTCCTCGACCACAGCACCTCCAGGACCTACCTGCTCGCCGTGCACGAAGGGGACGGGGCGTCGGCCCGGAGCTGGCTCTCGGCCACCCGGGCCCGTATCCGGGCCCTTGCCGGTGCTTCCCGCACCTCGGTGGCGAAGCGGGAGGGTGCCGCGGCGCCTGTGTCGCCGCGGCACGGCCGCAGCGCCTACCTGGAACTCATCGAGTCCTGCCAGCGCGCCATCACCGCTGGTGAGAGCTACGAGGTGTGTCTGACCAACATGCTCGACGTGGAGTGCGCGCTGGACGTGTGGTCCGCCTACACCTCGCTGCGCCGGGACAACCCCGCTCCGTTCGCGGCGCTGCTGCGCCTGGGGGACCTGTCCGTCCTGAGCACCTCCCCGGAGCGCTTCCTGCGCGTCGACGCCGACCGGCGCGTGGAGGCCCGGCCGATCAAGGGCACCCGCCCACGGGGCCGCTCGGCCGAGGAGGACCGAAGGCTCCGGGAGGAGTTGGCCTCCTGCGAGAAGGACCAGTCCGAGAACCTCATGATCGTCGACCTGCTCCGCAACGACCTGGCCAAGGTCGCGACGACCGGTTCCGTGGCGGTTCCGGAGCTGTTCGTCGTTGAGACCTACGCGACCGTCCACCAGTTGATCAGCACCGTGACGGCCCGGCTGCGCCCTGACCGCAGTCCGGTCGACTGCGTCCGTGCCGCCTTCCCCGGCGGCTCGATGACCGGAGCGCCGAAGCTGCGCACCATGGAGATCATCGACCAGTTGGAAGGCCGGCCCCGCGGAGTCTACTCGGGTGCCATCGGGTACTTCTCGCTGTCCGGAAGCGTTGACCTGAACATCGCGATCCGCACCCTCGTGGCGCAGGCCGGTCGGGTCGGTTACGGGGTCGGTGGCGCGATCGTGGCGATGTCCGACCCAGCTGAGGAGTTCGAGGAGACCGCGGTCAAGGCCGCACCTCTGCTCTCGCTGCTCGGCACCCGTTTCCCGGAACGCTACACGCAGACGGCGACGAGCGGAGTCTGAGAAGGCACCGGGGAGGGTCCGCGCCGCTCGCCGAGGGCCCTCCCCGACGACGGCCGTGACCGACCCCGCTGCCGACGGTCCTCGTCCCCGCGCACGCGGAAGCCAGGCGGGGCGGGGACGAGTTCACCGGCGGGGGAGGAACGGCCCCGGGGTGCCGGGACCGCCGCGAACAGCGGTCGCAGTCGGCACCGGGCGCTCATCCCAGGGCCTCCCGCACCTTCGCGGGCCAACTCCCGGGGTCGGTCCCGTGCTGGCAGAACAGCGCGTAGCCGATCCGTTCCAGGCCGATGCCCACACACGCCGAGTGCGCCGGCGAGCCGTCGGGCAGGCTGATCCGGAAGGGGCCGCCGAAGGTGGTCCCGTGCAGGTTGAACGAGCCCGCCGCGATGGTCCTGCCGGGTTCGACGGGGACTCTCAGCTCGTATTTCGTCTTGGTCAGGCGCTGGGCCAGAACCTGCTGCGGGCTGGTGTCGCTGCCGAAGAAGGGGTCGTTGGCGACCTCGACGTGCGCGGCGAGCGCCAGTTCGGCGGTCAGGTCGCAGACGGCCTCCAGGAACGCCTGACGCCGCCGGGCCACCGTCGCGGCGTCACCGAGGAAGACGATCTCACGGATGGTGAAGTCCCACAGCCGTTCCATCGAGCGGGCATAGGACGACTCGAAGCGGAAGGACTTGCCCCGGGAGGTGACCACCGCGTGGTCTTCCGGCAACGGCGCCCCGCGCAACTGGTGGTAGGTGTGGAAGCACATGGTCGGCGGCAGGCAGTACCCGGAGTGCGCCGAGTGCTCCTGCAGGTGCGCGGCGAGCCCGTCCGGGGTGGCGGCGTGGTCGGGCAGATCCGCGAGGAACGCGTCGTAGGTGTCGGTGTCCGCGTGCAGCCGACCGGCCGTGAACAGGTACTGCGGGAACGCCCCGAGATAGCCGCCCGTGTGCAGTGACCGGGTGGATATCAGGGTGGGGTAGCGGTACTCGACAGCGCCGAACCCCATGGCGACGGCCCTCACCCGTCGGTCCACGGCCTGCAGCACCCCGGTCATGGTCTCGCCCAGGGCCACCAGTCCGGGACCCATGTCCTGTACGGTGCCCGCCGCTTCGAGCCGTTCGTAGGTGTCCGGCGTCGTGCGGTCGGGATGCGGAGAGGTCCACACGACCTCGCCCGCGCTCAGCCGCTGCGGTGCCACCTCGCGCCTGGTGATCAGGTTGATCTTGCGGGACAGCTCAGCCTGGTCCGCGTCGCCGACCGTGGTCACGTCCAGACCGATGATCTGGTCTTGGTCCGTGATCAGTTCGAACGTCTCGATGGCTTCGGAGGTGTAGTGGACACGGGACGCGAGTTCACCGCCCCGGGCGACCGGAACTGCGACTTCGAGGGGGATGCGATAGGCCGGCACGGCCCTCCTTCGGACGGGTCTGATACGGCGACAGGGGTCCCCGGACCGGGCGCGGCGAGGTCCGTACAGGCTGCACCGGTGCGCCGGATCCGAAGCCGTCACCGTCCGGAGCGGGCCCCTCGAAACGGTCGTTCCCCTCCCCGGCGGCGCGGCGACACTCGAACAGCTCGGTGGGGTAAAGGGTACTCGAGCGGTCTGGTAGGGACTTCGCGGAGTCGGCGGTAACGGCGGTCCTGACGCCCCGGTCGGCATGAGCACGCCCTCACCAGCGGGATCCGTCCGAGGTGTCGGGCACGTGTCGGCCTCTTCGGCGCCCCGCACTTCCGACGCGACGCCCGCCGACCAACCCGTTCCACACCGGTCGCGCGGAACGCAGCCGTGCGTTCGTGGCGTGGGACGAGCCTTGTCCGATGCCCCGTCGGGCACGCGGCCGGGGTGGAGCCGCGGCTCCGGGGCCCTGGCCCGGCACCCCGAGCGGACGGCACCGGCCGTTCCCGAGCGCGACGAGTTCGACGTCGTGCGCGGCTGAAGGCAGGGTCGGGCCCCGGGGCGGGTGGGTGGCGGTCCGGGGTCGCGTCAGGGACATCCCCGATAGCTTCCTGACCGTGCGTGCTAGATTCTGGCCATGCGGTCAAAAAACGAACCAGGCGGACAGAAGCGGTCCTTCATCGAGGAGGCCCGCAGGGCGCAGATCACCGCGGCGGCGGTCGAGACCATCGCCGAGGCGGGCTACCCCAACGCCTCCCTGGCGCGGATCGCGCGCACGGCCGGGATCAGCAAGGGCGTGATCTCCTACCACTTCGCCGGAAAGGACGAGCTCATGGACCAGGTGGTGACCGACGTCTACACCGAGATCGCCGAGTCCGTCTTCCCCGGGATGCTGGATCAGGCCGACGCCGCCGACATGCTGCGCGCCCACGTGCGCGGCGTGGCCGAGTACGCGCTGTCCCACCCCGAGCGCATGGCCGCCCTGGGGCAGATCTTCACCCACGCGCGCAAGGCGGACGGCACCCCGCGGTACGGGGCGGCGGAGTCCGACGTGCTCTACGAGTCCCTGGAGGGCCTGTACCGGTCCGGACAGGAGAGCGGCGAGTTCCGCGACTTCGACGTGCGGGTGATGGCGGTGACCCAGCAGACGGCGATCGACGCGATGTTCGCCTACTGGAGCGCCCATCCCGGCCACGACCTCATGGCGCACGCCCGCGAGCTGGGCGAACTGCTCGTGCGCGCCACCCGCGCCGACCGCTCCCCACCCCAGGACGACTGACGAGGACACCATGACGCAGCACGCCGGCCCACCCCTACTCCCGGACCCCGCGCCGACCGCGCGCGGGCGCCTGCACCACGTCGACAACCTGCGGGGCGCGTTGACCGTGCTGGTCGTCCTGCACCACGTCGCGCTCACCTACGGCAACATCCCGGTGTGGTTCTACCTCGAACCGGCCCAGGACCCCTCCGGCGGTCTGCTGGACCTGCTCGTCTTCCTCAACCAGACCTACTTCATGGGACTGTTCTTCCTGCTCGCGGGCTACTTCGTGCCGGGAGCGGCCGACCGCCGGGGCGGGCGCGGGCTGGTCCGCGAGCGCCTGGTGCGCCTGGGTGCGCCGTTCCTGCTGTTCGTGCTGCTGGTCCGCCCGTTCCTGGTGATCCCCAACTACGCGCCGGCCGTCGAGATGTTCGCGGCCGGGGGCGGTGAGCTGCCGTTCTGGCTGTTCCTGATCGTGACCTACGACCCCGGGCCCATGTGGTTCGTGGAGGTCCTGCTGGTCATGACCCTGGCCTACGTGGCCGTGCGGAGCCTGCGCGAGCGCCGCGCCCCGCAGGCGGGCACGGAGGTCGAGCCCCCCGCGCGTCCCGCCGACACCGCTCCGCTGCGCTGGGCGGCGCCCGTCGCGGCCCTCACCCTGGGGCTGGCCCTGGTCACCTTCGCCTGGCGCTACCTGGCACCGGCCCCGTACTGGCCGATCGTGGGGCTGCCCAGCCCCGGCTACCTGCCGCAGTACGCCACCCTGTTCGTCCTGGGCGTGCTGGCCTACCGGGGCAACTGGCTGACCCGGCTGCCCGGCGCCGCCGGGTGGTGGGGCGCGGCCCTGGCCCTGACGGGCCTGGCGGCGGGGGCGGCGGTCACGATCCTGCTGGGCGAGATCACCCCGGGCACCTGGCAGGCGCTGGCGCAGATCACGTCCGAGTCCGTCCTGGCCACGGGCGCGGTGCTCACACTGCTGGTTGGCTTCCGGCGCTTCGCCAGCGGGAGCAACCGCCTCACGCGCTGGCTGTCCGACAACGCCTTCGCCGTGTACGTCCTGCACCCGCTGGTACTGGTGGGGCTGGGTGTGACCCTGAGCGGTTGGGAGGCCAGCGCGCTCGTGAAGTTCCTCGGCATGGGAGCGCTCGCGGTTCCGGCCTGCTGGGCGCTGGCCACCGCCGTGCGAGCGGTTCCCGGAGCCCGGCGGATCCTGTGAGGGACCGGCCGGGGCCCGTCTCCGGATTTCGCGGAGACGGGCCCCGGCCCGCGTGCGCGCCGGGCTAGGGTCGGAGCGCGACCGACACGAAGGGACCGTGGTGACCAGCCAGAAGGAACGCATGCTCGCCGGTGAGCTCTACCAGGCGGACGATCCCGACCTCCAGGCCGACCTCGTCCGGGCGGAGAGGCGCGCGGAGGCGTTCAACAACGCCTCCGTGGACGACCCGGACCGCCGAAATCTCCTGGCCGACCTGGTGGGCGAGCTGGGCGAGGACGCCTGGGTCCGGCCCCCGCTGCGGGTGGACTACGGCTCCATGATCACCATCGGCGCGCGCACGTTCGTCAACTGCGGCGCGGTGATGCTGGACGTGGCCCCGATCAGCATCGGCGCGGACGTGCAGATCGGCCCCAACGTCCAGCTGCTCACCCCCACCCACCCCGTGGACCCCGAGCAGCGGCGCGACAAGTGGGAGGCGGCCGTGCCGATCACCATAGGTGACAACGTGTGGCTGGGCGGCGGGGTCATCGTCTGCCCGGGTGTGACGATCGGGGAGAACACCGTGGTGGGCGCCGGGGCGGTGGTCGTGCGCGACCTGCCCGCCAACGTGGTGGCCGTCGGCAACCCGGCCCGCGTGGTGCGCCGGATCTGACCCCTCTCCGGCCTCGGCAAGGGCGGCGCTGAGGCCTCCGATGAGGATCCCCCCGTCATCTGACCCGTCCCGGCCTCGTGAAGGGTTCCGGAGCGTCGTCAAGGGTCGTCGCGGCGCTGCGCGAGCTGCTCGGGAAGCCTGCACCAGTGTCCTGGCGTGCACGGAGAACCGTCCCCCGGTGTGGCGCCACCGGGGGACGGGGTCTGTGGCGGCGGAAACGGCCCTCTTCGGGGACGCCCGCCCGAAGACGGGGGGAAGGCTCCGTCCGGGCCTTCCCCCGCGACTCCTCTAGGACGCCGCGCGTCCGGCCGGAACCGCCGCGGAGTCGTCGGCCGCGAACTGGGTCCGGTACAGCTCGGCGTAGCGGCCGCCGCGGGCCAGCAGTTCGGCGTGGGTGCCGCGTTCCACGATCCGTCCGGCCTCCACGACCAGGATGGCGTCGGCGGCGCGGACGGTGGAGAGCCGGTGGGCGATGACGAGCGCGGTCCGACCCTCCAGCGCCTCGGCCAGGGCGGCCTGCACCGCGGCCTCGGAGGTGGAGTCCAGGGCCGAGGTGGCCTCGTCCAGGATGACCACCTCGGGTCCGGCCACCAGCAGGCGGGCGATGGTCAGGCGCTGGCGCTCACCGCCGGAGAAGCGGTATCCGCGCTCGCCGACCACCGTGTCCAGCCCGTCGGGCAGGGCGGCGACGAGATGGTCCAGGCGGGCGCGGCGCAGCGCGTCCCACAGCTCCTCCTCCGTCGCCCCGGGCCGGGCCAGCGACAGGTTGGCGCGCACGGTCTCGTGGAACAGGTGCCCGTCCTGGGTGACCATGCCCAGGGTGGCGCGCACGGAGGCGAAGGACAGGTCGCGCACGTCCACCCCCGCCAGGCGCACGGAGCCCGAGTCCACGTCGTACAGGCGCGGGGCCAGCTGGGCGATGGTGGACTTGCCCGCGCCGGAGGAGCCCACCAGGGCGACCGTCTGCCCGGGTTCGATCCGGAAGGACACCCCGTGCAGGACCTCGCGCGGCTCGGCGGTGTCCAGGACGGCGACATCCTCCAGGGAGGCCAGCGACACCCTGTCCGCGGAGGGGTAGGCGAAGGAGACGTCGTCGAACTCCACCGACACCGGCCCGGCGGGGACCTCTCGGGCATCCTCCCCCTCCTCCACCAGGGGCCGCAGGTCCAGGATCTCGAAGACCCGGCTGAAGCTGACCAGCGCGCTCATCACCTCCACCCGGGCGCTGGCCAGGGAGGTGAGCGGGGCGTACAGGCGGGTGAGGAGCATGCCCATGGACACCACGGTTCCCGCTTCCAGGCGTCCAGTCAGGGCGTAGAAGCCGCCCAGGCCGTAGACCAGGGCCAGGGCGAGTGCGGAGACCAGGGTCAGGGCGGTGAAGAAGACCTCCTGGACCATCGCGGTGCGCACGCCGATGTCGCGGACCCGTCCGGCGCGGCGGGCGAACTCGGCCGATTCCTCCTCGGGGCGGCCGAAGAGCTTGACCAAAGTGGCGCCCGGAGCCGAGAAGCGCTCGGTCATCTGGGTGCCCATGGCCGCGTTGTGGACGGTGCGCTCGCGCTCGATCCTGGCCAGGCGCGCGCCCATGCGGCGGGCGGGCACCACGAACAGCGGCAGCAGCACGAGCGCGAGCAGCGTGATCTGCCAGGACAGGGCGAGCATGACGGCCAGGGCCAGGAGCAGGGTGACCAGGTTGCTGAGCACCCCGGAGAGCACGTCGCTGAAGGCGCGCTGGGCGCCGATGACGTCGTTGTTGAGGCGGCTGACCAGGGCGCCGGTGCGGGTGCGGGTGAAGAAGGCGACCGGCATGCGCTGGACGTGGTCGTAGACGGTGGTGCGCAGGTCCAGGATGAGCCCCTCGCCGACGCGGGAGGAGAGCCAGCGCACCCCCAGCCCCAGGGCGGCTTCGAGGACCGCGACGGCGGCGATGAGCCCGGCCAGGAACAGCACGGGTTCCAGCGGGCCGCCCTCGGTGATGGCGGTGACGACCCGTCCGGCCAGGAGCGGGGAGGCCACTGTCAGGACGGCGGTGACCACGCTCAGGGCCACGAACCAGGCGATCTGGCGCGCGTGGGGCCGGGCGAAGGCGGCGATCCGGCGCAGGACGGGCAGTGAGAAGGGGCGCTGGTCCTCGCGGGCGTGCATGGCGTGGTACATGGAGTTCCACGCGGCCATTTCCATACTCATGGTCGTCCACCGGATCTGTCGGAGTTGATGCCATGAACCGTAGAACCTCAACAAATATTGAGGTCAAACTCCCGCCCGCCACCACCCGGAGGCCGCTGCGAGGAGAAGGCGTCAGGAGGAGGTGCGGGCGATGGTGCCCGCGGTGAGTGTGGCCAGCATGTCCTGCAGGGCGGCGACGAAGTCCAGCTTGAACGCGGTGAGTGACGGGTCGGCCCGGTAGGCGGCGAGCATCGCCTCGGAGGGGTGGGCGTGCGTCCACACGGCGCCGATCGCCATGATCATGGCCGCGGTCAGGCGCGGGGCGTCCTCGCCCAGTTCGGGCAGGTGGCGGCCGGTCAGCGTGGCGACGGCGGCGACGTTGGCCACGGCCGCGCGCTTGTAGCGGGCGGCCGCCTCGGCGGAGACGTTGTGCTCCAGCACGCCCGCCTGGGAGCTCAGCAGGTCGCACAGGACCCGGCGCCCGGCGAGGGAGCGGGCGACGGCGGCGGCGAACTGCTCCGTGCGCCGCTCCACGGGCGCCGCCCGGTCGATGCCGGCGTCGAGGAGGGCGGGCAGGTCGGCGATCCACTGCCGCCAGGCGCGGTCCAGCAGCTCCAGCAGGATCGCTTCGCGGGATTCGAAGTAGCGCAGCACGTTGGACTTGGCCAGCCCGACCCGGCGGCTCAGCTCGTTGAGGCTGACGTCACCGGCGGGAGCGGCGGTATCGGACTGGAGACCGCTCGCGTCCTGGCCCGGCACGGCGCCCGTGTCATCCTGGCGGGACGCAGCCGGAACAGACTGGACCAGGCCGCCGAGACCGTGCGCGCCGCCGCGCCCGGGGCCCGGACCGACACACTGGTACTCGACCTCGCCGACCTCTCGTCCGTCCGTGACGCCGCCACGCGAATCGCCGAGACCGAGACGATCGACCTGCTGTTCAACAACGCCGGCGTGATGAACCTGCCCGAGCGGCGGCTGACACGCGACGGTTTCGAGATGACGGTCGGCACCAACCACCTCGGTCACTTCGCCTTCGACGCCCGGGTCTGGCCCGCCGTACTGCGTTCCCCCGCGCCGCGCGTGGTCACGGTCAGCGCCATCGCCGCACGGTGGCGTATGGGCGGACTCGACGACCTGATGAGCGAGAAGGGATACCGCGCCATGGGCGCCTACGCGAAGTCCAAGCGCGCCAACATCGTCTACACCCTCGAACTCGCCCGCCGGACCGCGCACAGCCCCCTCGCGGCACTCGTCGTCCACCCGGGATCAGCGATGACCGGACTCCAGCAGCACGGCACCGGGACACTGAGCCGCATCGTCACCCCGGTCGCCGCGCGCCTGCTCATGGGATCGGCGGACGGTGCCGCCTGGCCCCTCCTGTACGCGGCGACCAGTACGCACGTCAGCTCCGGGCAGTTCATCGGCCCGGCCGGCCGCGACCAGACCTCCGGCGCCCCCAAACCCGCCAGACTTCCCACGGGAGCGGACGACGCCGATGAGGCCGGGCGGCTGTGGACGGTGAGCGAACGGCTCACCGGCGTCCCCTTCGACACCGGGACCGGAACAGCTTCCTAGCCCCCGCCAGTCGGCACCCGGAGAGCACACACCCTCGGCCGGCACCCCACCCACGCAAGGAGACGGACTTGAACACCGGACTGATCCTCGGCGGAGGCGGCTGGGGCGGCATCGCCTGGGCGACCGGCGTACTCGCCGCCCTGGGCGAGCACGCGGGGTTCACCCCCTCGGCCTGCTCGGTCACCGTCGGCACGTCGGCCGGCGCCCACGTCGCGGCGATGGCCATGGGCGGAGTCGACCTGGCCGAGCCCGCCCGCGCCGAACAGAGCGGCGCCCTGCTCACGTCACTGGCACCGCGACCCGAACCGACCCGCGACACCACCGCCGACACCGGTGGCGGCACCAGCGCGGTGCCGCCGGAGATCATGCGCCTGATGCCCTCCCCCGAAGGACCGAGCACCGAGCGGGCACGCGCCATCCGTGACGGGTGGGCGGTTTCCCCACGTCCGGAACTCCCCGGTGCGGCCTGGGCGCCCGCCCACCAGGTGGCGGTGAGGCAGGAGCCGACCACGGACACGGGCGGCAGCACCAGGCGTCCAGCCAGCTCTGCGGGCAGGCCAGCGGAGTCAGGGGCCGACGCGGGGACCGGCTCCTGGATCGGGGGAGCGGTAGGGGCGGCGCGGCACCGGTCGGCGGCCAGGGCCGTCAGGACGACCGCGAAGGCGATGGGGGCCAACGGCAGGCCCAGGAGGATGTGGCGGGTGTCGGCGAGGAGCCGGGCGACGGGGTCGCGGGTCGTGTCCATGGCCCCGAAGTCACGCCCGGCCGGGGCCGGAGTCAGGGCGGTACGGGTGCGGGCCGGGGGTGGCGCCGCCCCGTCCGGGGCCTTCTGTCACAGGGCGTCCAGGAAGGCGACGGCCCCGTCGAGGATCCCCGTGAGCCACAGCCCGTGCCGCAGGACCAGGAAGCCGACGATGCCGATGATCCAGCCCAGGGCCTCCCGGGAGCCGGACTCGACCTTGGCCCGCCAGCGCTCCATCCGGGGCCGCAGCCGCTCACCGGAGGCGCGATAGGCCAGGTAGAGCAGGATCGGCGGGAGCACCATGACGACGTTGTAGGCGGCGAGCAGCGGCACCCAGGCCGTGGCGGAGAGACCGGCGGTGGTCATGATGCCGACGGCGCCGAAGTAGGGCAGCGCGGTGCCGCCCTCCAGCAGGCCGGTGGCCAGGCCCAGCGCGACCATCGCGCCGGTGCGCAGCGAGGCGGGTCTGCGCTGCCGGCGCGGCCCGCTCGGCATGAACAGGGCGTAGGCGAGCGTGCCCCCGCCCAGCACCACCATCACCCAGCCCAGTACGGGGCTGTCGGCGAGGTCGTCCAGGGCCTCGAACGCGAAGCCGAGGCCGAGCATGAGCGCGCAGCCCAGGGCGAAGTAGAAGGCGGCGACGGTGGCCAGGTAGACGAACAGGGGACGGGCCACCGACCGCGCCCCGCTGAGTAACACGTACAGCGAGACCCCGATGGTGGCGGGGCTCAGGGTGTCCAGCAGCGCCAGTCCGGCGACCGGCAGCAGCACTTCCGGGGACGGCATCGGGATCTCCTCCGCTATCTTTTTCATACGCCTGTGCCAAATAAAATAACACAGATGTGTTAGAAAGGTGGGGTGCCCAAGATCGTCGACCACGAACAGCGCCGCCGGGAGCTGGCCGAGGCCCTGTGGCGGGTCATCGCCGAGTCCGGCCCGGCCGCCGTGTCCATCCGCTCCGTGGCCGCCGAGGCGGGCTGGTCCCCCGGAGCCCTGCGCCATTACTTCCAGACCCGCGAGGACCTGCTCGTCTTCGCCATGAACCTGTCCGAGGAGCGCGTCACCGCGCGCGTGACGGCCCTGAACGGCGCCCAGGACCCCGACACCCCGTTCCTGGACCGCCTGGCCGAGTACGCCGAACAGCTCCTGCCCCTGGACGCGACCCGCCGCGCGGAGTACCGGGCCTGGGAGGCCGCCGGGCTGCTGGGGGAGTACGACCGCGACCGGGAGCGGCGCTGGAACAGCCAGCGCAGGCTCTACCGGCTCCTGACCGCCGCCCTCGCCCAGCAGCCGGTGGAGGACCCCTTCCAGCCCCACCCCGACCCGTGGGTCGAGGAGTGGTCCGGCTACCTGCACACCCAGGTGGACGGGCTCGCCCTCCAGCTGATGGTCACCCCGGGCATGAAGGGCCCCGAGGGGGCGCGGCGGGAGCTGCGCGCCTTCCTGGCCCGCACCGAGGAGGCCTGGCGGCACCACCAGGCCTCCTGAGCGGTCGGCGTCCGGGGGACGTAGTGGCCCACCGCGCCCCGGCCTCCGTGTCCACAGCCTCTCCCGGCGGGGCTGGGCGGCGCCTCCGTGCTGACCACGGAAACCACCACGGACCGCGGGCCCCGTACCCACGCGGCGCCGGCTTCCGGACGTCCCTTGAGTCCCTCTTGCCCCAGGGGTCCGTGTTCTTCGCTATGTCCGGTGGTCGATACTGGGGGTGCCAGCGGCCGGGACCAACGGGGGAGATGCGTGTGACCACCAGCAGTGAGACGGCTTCCGGGCCCTGGACCGACCTGGCCTACAGGACCGCCGTCACCGATGACGTTCCCGCGCTCGTCGAGCTGGTCAACTCCTGCTACCGCGGCGACTCCTCCAAGCAGGGCTGGACCACCGAGGCCGACCTGCTCGACGGCCAGCGCGTGGACGCCGGGGGCATGGCCGAGCTGCTGGCGCGCACCAACACGATCGTGCTGGTCGCCGAGGCCGAGGGTCGGATCGTGGCCTGCTGCGAGCTCCAGCGCGGCGTCAACGGCGCCTACTTCGGCATGTTCTCGGTGCGACCCGGCATCCAGGGCGGGGGCCTGGGCAAGCGGGTCCTGGCCGAGGCCGAGGACACGGCGGTGCGCGAGTGGGGCTGCCGCCTGATGCGGATGAAGGTGCTCAAGCAGCGCCCGGAGCTGATCGCCTGGTACGAGCGCCGCGGCTACACCAACACCGGCAAGACCGAGCCCTTCCCCTACGGTGACGCGACTTTCGGTCTGCCCAAGCGCGCGGACCTGGCCTTCGTCGAGCTCACCCGGGAACTGCCCGCCCCCTGACCGGAGCGCGGTCGGGCGGGGGCCGGCCGCGTCAACCCTGTTCGAGGTTGGCCGACATCCGCTCCAGCACGTCGACCGCGGTCCGGTACTCCTCGTCGCTGATCCCCCGCGAGATACGGCGGCGGGCCTCGTCGACCCTGGCGAAGAGGGCCTCGTGCGCGTCCTCTCCCGCCGCGCTGAGGTTCAGGGAGACCAGGCCCTCCACCCAGCCGCGCCGGCGCAGCTCCTCCACCACCGGGGTGACGCTGTACTCGTCCTCGTCCAGGAACGCGGCGAGCCTGCGGTCCAGGTCGGCGATCGTGCCCGGTTCGGTGTGCAGGGAGTTGAGCACCTGCCAGTGGCGGCGCCCCAGCGACTCCGCGGCCAGGGTTCGGTCCAGGTCGTTCTCGATGAGCCGGTCCAGGTGCTTGAGCCAGTAGCCGATCGGCAGGTCGGACATGGTGCTCCTTCCAGCGGGGACTGCGCGGGCGTCCACTCTCCGAGACACGTCGAAGATAGATCGCCGCACCGCGCACCGCCAACGACCGGCGGCGGTGTCGGCGCGGGGGCCCGGGCCGCGGATCCCTCGTGGCGGGTCAGGCCCGGCACAGGATCGCGCCGCGCGGGACCACGAACACCCCGTCGGGGTCCTGGCTCCAGGCCGTCCAGCCCGCCGAGACGCGCTCCAGCTCCTCCCGGGTGGCGTGGCCCTCCGCGACCGCCTGGCGGCCCATGTCCGACTCCAGGATGCGCCGGGACCACATGCCGCCCCACCAGGCGCGGCGCTCGGGGGAGGAGTGGTTCCACACCTCGGCCACGTAGGTGACGTCCTCGAACCCGGCCTCGCGGGCCCAGGAGGCCATGCGCCGCCCCGCGTCGGGCTCGCCGCCGTTGGCGCGCGCGACGCGCTGGTACAGGTCCATCCACGCGTCCAGCTCGGGCAGGCGCGGGTACCAGTACATGCCGGAGTAGTCGCTGTCGCAGGCGGCCACGACCCCGCCCGGCCTGGCCACGCGGCGCATCTCGGCCAGGGCCCGGACCGGGTCGGCCACGTGCTGGAGGACCTGGTGGGCGTGGACGACGTCGAAGGCGTCGTCGGGCAGGTCCAGGTCGTGGACGTCGCCGACCCGGAACTCGATGTTGTCCGCTCCGGCCTCCCGCGCGCTGGCGCGGGCCAGTTCGACGGCCTCGGCCGAGGCGTCCACGGCGGTGACCCGCCCGGGGGCGACCCTGCGGGCGAGGTCGGCGGTGATGCTGCCCGGGCCGCAGCCCACGTCCAGCAGCGAGCGGCCGGGGACCATCCGGTCCAGGGCGTAGGCGGCGGAGTTCTCCGCGTTGCGCCAGCGGTAGGAGTCGGTGACCGTGGGGTGCTGGCCGTGGGTGTAGCGCGTCATCGGAACGCCCTCTCGTGGGTCGCAGGCGGGAGCGAACACCTGGGACCCTACACCGATATCTCTTTGAGTGAGATTCCATTCTCGCAATATGAGACAAGGGGTGGGGTGGCCTGTTCGGAGTGTCCCTCCCGGGGCCGCGGAGGCGACCGGCCACGGAACCGGCGAGAGGGGTGAAACTCCTGGGAAAAACCCCGCCCGGGCCGATGAGTTCCGCCGCCCGGACGCGTCATCACGGATAGGGCGGACGCGCGCAGGGCCGCGCCGCGCACCGAGAGGACCAGACCATGACACGGCTCAACAAGATCACCCCCTGCCTGTGGTTCGACACCCGCGCCGAGGAGGCGGCCCGCTTCTACGTGGGCCTGTTCGACAACTCGCGCATCCTGCGGGTGCGGCACTTCGGCCCCGACGGGCCCCGGCCCGCCGACATGGTGCTGACCGTGGACTTCGAGATCGACGGCCAGCAGATCACCGCGCTCAACGGGGGCCCGGAGTTCACCTTCTCGGAGGCGGTCTCCCTCCAGGTGGTCTGCGACAGCCAGGAGGAGTCCGACCACTACTGGGCAAAGCTCGGCGAGGGCGGCGAGGAGGGCCAGTGCGGCTGGCTCAAGGACCGCTTCGGCTTCTCCTGGCAGGTCTTCCCGGCCGAGTTGGACGACCTGCTGGCCGACCCCGATCCCGGCCGGGCCGGACGCGCCATGCGGGCCATGCTCGAGATGGGCCGGATCGACCTGCCCGAGATCCGGCGGGCCGCGGACGCGGCCTGACCCACGGCGGCCGTCCGCGCCGGGAGACGGCGGCGCGGACGGCCGCGTCCGGTCTCAGACCCGGGCGAGGGACAGGTAGGCGAAGCCGAGCGTCTCCCGGGCGCCGCGCAGCCAGAAGTGCCGGTGCCGGTCGGGCCTGGCCCGGACCTCGCCGGCATCGGGGGAGTCGGGGTTGCGCTCCAGCCGCTCCTCCCGTCCCCGGGCGTGCCGGGACTCGAAGTCGTCCCATTCCTCAAGGGTGGCCTGCGACCGCGCCCGCAGCCGGAAGCCGTGGGAGAGGGCGGGGTCCACCAGGTCGGGCAGCGACCGGTACTGGGCGCGGGGGATGTCGGTCATGGCCTCCCGCTCCCCGGGCGTCGGAGAGCGGGCCGTTGAAGCCGACGTCGCGGTACAGGGGAGGCACGGGCGGTGTGGCCGTCCGAACACCCTGGCGGGGGAGCCGCTGCCCGTCCATCGGTTTCCGGCGCCCCGCGAGGACCCTGTAGGCGCGCCGGGCCCGCCCGTCATACCCGGGTCTGACGCCTGGATCCAGCCCCCGCTCCGACGCCGAGGACAGGCCCGGCGGGGCATCGTCGGGGCATGACTCCTCCACCACGCACCACCCACGGCACCCCGCACGCCGCGAGCGGCCCGGGCCGCGTACTCCCCGTGGAACGCGCGGACGCCTTCCCCGGCCGCCGGGTGGGCGGCGTCGCCATGGTTCTGGGCCCCTGCTGATGCTGGCCGGGGCCCTGTTGCGCGTCCGCTTCGACTTCTTCTTTCCGGGGCAGCTCGCCGCGTACGCCCTCTTCGCGGTCGGCAGCCTGCTGCTGTGGCCCGCCGTGGCCGTGCTCGCCGCCCGTGTCGGCGCACGCGGTCCGGGATGGGGACTGTGGGGCGGGCTGCTGGCGATGTCCGGCCTGTTCGCCCGTACCTTCCACGCCGGAGCGGACCACATGGCCTTCCGGCTGGCCGCCGCCGGTGTGGCCCTGGCCGCCTGGCGGTCCGGCCGCGCCTGACCAGTGCCGCCGCCCCTCCGGGGCCGCCGCGTGACGGGCGGCCCCGGAGGGGATCCGACCGCGGTCAGATGTGGCGGGCGCCGCTGGACCCGTCCGCGGAGCCGGGGCGGTCCACGTAGTTCATGACCACGTCGCAGCTGTACTGGAACTCGTCCATGAGCCGCTGCGCCTCGATCAGGAGCACGCCGTAGGGCAGCCGGAGGTCGTCGAAGGGCGGGGAGTCCTCGGCCTCCTTGATCCGCACGAGGTCGTCGTGGTGCTCTTGGGCCTCCTCCGCGAGCTGACACAGCCTCCGGGCCTGGGAGCCGAGGCGGTCCTGGTCCAACCCGCTGAGCTCGCGGGTGATCTCGGCGACCGAGGCGAGGAAGTTCCCGTAGAGGCGGAGGAAGTCCTGGTAGACGGAGCGCTCCTCGTCACGGCTCCACAGGTGGATGCTGCGGGCCAGGGAGCCCAGCTGGTGGGTGGTGCGCTCCAAGGCATCGACGAGCTGCTGGTAGCCCTCGAAGGCGACGTGGTGGCGGTGCCTGCGCAGGAGCCTGGCCGGGTTGAGGTAGACGCTCTCCCAGGCGGTGTCCACCGCCGAACGCGTCTGCTGGACGGTGGACGCGAGCCGGTTGGCCCGCCGCCGCCAGTCCTCGGCCTCGTCCTCGGTCAGGTTCCCCCGTTCCATTCCGCGCCGGATGTCCCCGATCAGGTCGCACTCGGAGTGCGCGAGGGAGCGGATGGCGTACTCCGCGCTGCGGAAACGCATGGGTGGCAGAACGAGGACGTTGACCGCGGTGCCGATGGCGCAGCCGATGAGCACCAGCAACAGGATCTGGGAGAGGTCCACCAGGCGCCCGGTGTAGCCCTGGGAGGTCAGGAAGGTGGAGAAGGCGAAGAACGCGGCCGTGACCACCTGGGAGCCCTGGCTGCCCAGGGGCCTCCACCGGCCGATGATCAGGGCGATGAGCGTGACCACGACGAAGGTCAGCATGTCCGGGCCCGCGGCGAAGCCCAGGACGGCCTGCACCGTGATCCCCAGCGCCACCGCGCCGACGTAGCGCAGCGACTGGACCACCGACTGGTAGACGGTGACCTGCATCATCAGGACCGCGGTGAAGGGCGCGAAGGCCGGGGAGCTGGCCTGGATCAGGTGCTGTGCGACGAACCACGCCAACGAGGCGGCAAGGGCGCTCTTGCCGATGGACAGCGCCGTGTGCCGTTCGTGCCCGTCCGAGCCCACCGCACGGCTCACCCACGCGCGTGCGCGGGCCACGGCCCCGTCCGCGCCCGTCCTGTCCCGACCCGCCACTGGTTCCTCCTACCGGTTCCTTCGCCGACCTTCTTCCACGGCCCCAGCTACCCCGGGCCGGGGGCCGCGAAGCGCGGTCGGGGAGACGGGCGTGGGTCACTCAGCGGCGCAGGGCGCAGTCCCCGCAGTACCCCCCGTCCGGAACCCGGTAGTACAGGCAGCACGTGGTGCGCCGGAACACTCCCAGCCCGGAGGCGTCCACTCCGGTGTAGCCCCCCGTCCCGGCCAGGGACGCGCGCCCCAGCAGGTCCGCGGCCACATCCCCGGCCCGCGCGCGCACCGCGGGCCGGTCCGCGCCCAGGGCGCGCACGGCCCCGGCCAGGGCGGCGGCGGTGTTGCCCCGCAGCAGCCCCGGCGCCACCCCGCCCGCGCCGGCCAGTCCGCGAGCCGCACGGGCCAGGACGCCGAGGACCACGGTGCGCTCGACCCAGTCGGCGAGTTCCGCCGTCCCCCCGGTCACCGCCGCGGCCTCCTCCTGCGAGGTGCGCAGCACCACCGGCCCCTCCCTGTGCGGGTTCCAGTGGAACCGCGCCGCGTCCACCAGCGCCCCGTGGCACAGCCCGGCCGCCAGCACCGGCGAGAGCAACCGCGTCGCCAGCCCCTGCTGGAACACCGACGCCGCCACCCGCCACTCCACCACCGCCTCCGGCCGCCCCGCCAGCTCCGCCAGGCGGTTCCGCGTCCGCTCCACCTCGGCCGCGAGGACGCGGGGCTCCAGAGCCCCGCCGCCTCCCAGCGGCAGCCACCCCGGGCCGGGAGGGGCCGCCTCCACGGCGAACAGCGTGTTGACCCGGCCGACCTCCGCCAGAACCGGCCGCACCGCAGTCGTCCCCGCTCCGTCCACCCCGCACCCGTCCTTCCCCTCGACCGGAAACACGCGAGTGGTGCCAGCACCACCGGCACTCCACGTGCTGTTGGGTTCGTGCTCCGGGGCCGCCGAACCTAGATTGGTCGCGTGACCGGTCAGAGCACGCGCGCCAGCGCCAGGAACGGCGGGGGAGGGGGGTTCCTCACCGCCCTCGCCGCCCTGCCCCGCGTGGCCGAAGCCTACGGGTCCGGCTGGCGCGTGCGCGCGGTCGAGGTCCTGCACCTGATGACCTCGCTGGCCCTGGCCCTGTGCTACCTGGTGCCCGCGTTCATGCTGGTGGTCTCGGCCACCTGGATCGGCTTCGCGGTCTCCGGCCCCTGGCTGCCCGAGGTGTCCCGGCTCGTCCCCGACCGGATGCTCTCGGACTCGCTCGCCTTCCTGGTCGGTCTCCCGGCCCTGGCGACCCTGCTGGCCCGCCTGTCCTGCCGGGTCCAGCGCAACCGGCTGGACAACGTGTTCGGGATCGTGGAGACCAGCCCGCCCGACCCCCTGGCCCACGACAAGCCGCTCGTGCGCACCTGGCGGTTCGTGTTCGGCCGCGACGCGTGGTCGGCGGTCGTCTACAGCACCGTCGCCGGACTCCACGGCCTGCTGGCCGGGGGCGTGGTGGTGGTGCTGGTGGTGTGCGGCGGGGCCTCGGTCGCGGGCGCCCTGATGGGGATCGTGTTCGTGCTGGTGATGGGCTCTCCCGGCGACCTGGTCGGCCCCCTCGTCCTGGTCGTGTTCGGGCCGTTGTGCGCCCTCGTGGGCCTGCGCCTGGCCCCCTACATGGTCGCCACCGAGGTCCTGCTGCACCGCAGACTGCTGTTCGAGGCGCCCGAGGTACGCATCCGCCGCCGACTGCTCCACGTCCAGGACAGCCGCCTGCGCATGGTCGACGCCGCCGAGGCGGAGCGCCGCCGCATCGAACGCGACCTGCACGACGGCGCCCAGCAGCGCCTGCTCGCCCTGACCATGACCCTGACCAGGGCGCGCTCGCGCGTGGCCACCGACCCCGACACGGCCCTGGAGCTGATCACCGAGGCCCAGCGCGAGTCCCGGGAGGTCATGGACGAACTGCGCCAGGTGGCGCGCGGACTCCACCCCCGGGTCCTGACCGACCACGGACTGGGCGCGGCCCTGCCCGTGGCCGCCGGACGCGCCCCGGTCCCCGTGCGGGTGGACGTCGAGCTGGGGGAACGCCCCTCCCCGCGCGCCGAGGGAGTGGCCTACTACGTGGCCTGCGAGGCGCTGAACAACGTCGCCAAGCACTCCGGGGCCACCGGGGTCACCGTGGCCGCGGAGCGGGTGCCGCGCCCCGCGCGCGGCGGCGGCGACCTGCTGCGGCTCACCGTCACCGACGACGGCTCCGGAGGGGCTGCTCCACGGGCGGGCACGGGCCTGAACGGCCTGTGGGACCGCGTGGACGCGGTCGACGGCGTCCTGACCATCCACAGCCCGGCCGGCGAGGGCACCGTCCTGACCGCCGACATCCCTTGGGAGGCATGACCGTGTACACCGGTGCGAACCCCGTCCAGCCCGCGGAGAGGGGGCCCAGGGTGGTCATCGCCGAGGACTCGGTGCTGCTGCGCAGCGGGATGGCACGCCTGCTGGAGGACGCGGGGGTGGAGATCGTCGCACAGGTCGGCGACGCCGACGCGCTGATGCGGGCGGTGGAGGAGCACCCCGACGTGGACCTGTGCCTGGTAGACATCCGGATGCCGCCCACCTACTCCGAGGAGGGCATCCAGGCGGGTATCGCCATCCGCCGGAGTTATCCGGAGGTCGCGGTGCTGCTGCTGTCCCAGCACGTGGTCAGCCGCTACGCCGCCGACCTGCTCGGCAGCGGGGCCAGCCGGGTCGGCTACCTGCTCAAGGACCGGGTCGCCGACATCGACGAGTTCCTCACGGTGCTGCGCCGCGTCGCCGGGGGAGGCGCCGCCATCGACCCGGAGGTGGTCTCGCAGCTGCTCAGCCGCCGACGGGACAACGCCCTGGCCCGGCTCACCCCGCGCGAGACGGAGGTGCTGGAGCTCATGGCGCAGGGGCTGAACAACGCGGGCGTGGCCTCGCGGCTGACCGTCACCGAACGCGCCGTGGAGAAGCACATCCGCTCGATCTTCACCAAGCTGGACCTGGGCCACGACGACCACGACCACCGCAGGGTGCAGGCCGTGCTGCGCTACCTGCGCGGCGCGGACCGGGACTGACCGCGGACACCAGAGGGGGCGCGAGCCCAACGAGGAAGGAAGAACAGTGACATTCAAGGCACGGGGCCTGTACGCCTCGTCGAGCAAGGAGCCGCGCGGGTTCCGCGTGGGTCCGTGGCTGCTCCTGGGCGCGGTGCTGGTGCTGGGCGTGGTGGTGGCGACCGCCTTCTCGGTCCTGGGCAACGTGGGAGTGGACCGCGGTACCCGCAGCGACGCCTACGACGCGCCCCAGGCCCTGGAGATCGAGAACGGCACCGGCGGCGACGTCGTCCTCACCGGCGGGGCCGAGCGGGTGCAGGTGGACCGCACCCTGCGCGGGACCCCCCTCACCGAACCGGAGGAGGACATCGAGGAGGACGACGGCGCCCTCCAGGTGGAGGCCGAGTGCCTGGGAGTGCCGTTCTTCGACGGCTGCCGGATCGACTACGAGGTCGCGGTCCCGGTGGGGACCGCGGTGACCGTGGAGACCATCAGCGGCCGGATCAGCGTGGAGAACGTCGACGGCGAGCTGGAACTGGGCAGCACCAGCGGCGAGGTGCGGGTGGACGGCAACAGCGGCGACGTCAGCGCCGAGTCCCTCAGCGGCACGATCGACGTGACCGGGGTGGAGGGTTCCGTGGTCGCGGAGACCACCAGCGGCCGGATCATCGCCGAGGGGGCGGGGGAGCACCTGCAGGCCGCGAGCACCTCCGGTGACGTGGACGCGTCCGGGTTCGACGCGCGCACGGTCGTGGCCGAGTCCACCAGCGGCGACGTCCGGGTGGGCGGCGGCTTCACCGAGGCCCAGGTCTCCACGGTCTCGGGGGGCATCGGGGTCGCCACCGACGAGGCCTTCGACCTGCTGAGCCTGGAGAGCGTCAGCGGCGGGGTCGACGTGCGGGTGCCCGAGGGCGTCTACGAGGTCACCGGAGAGTCCGCGTCCGGGGAGCGCCGCGTGGACGTGGACACCTCCCCGGAGGCGGAGGCCCGCATCCAGGCCGACACCGTCAGCGGCGCACTCAGCGTCACGTCGGGTTAGACCGGCCCGCTCCGGCGCGCTCGAAGCGCAGTGCCGCCCAGTCCGAGTCGATCGGCACCTGGGCGGTACCGCGCCACCCCGAGTCCAGGAGCGGGCCCCAGCCCCGGTCCGCGGCCAGGTCGGTGATGATGGTGCCGCCGCGCCGGGGGTAGCACGCCCACAGGCGGGTGTCCGGTCCCACCGCATCCAGGACGCGGGGAGCCTCGCGGCCCACGGTGCCCCGGTCCAGGGCGAACAGGTGCACGTCGTCGTAGTCGGCGCCCTCGATGGGGCCCAGGTCGATGTGGATGTCGGGGGGCGGTTCCAGCAGCCGCAGGTAGCGCTCGGGGGCGTTGAGGACGAGCAGCCGGTCGCCGGGGCGCACCCCGAGCCGCTGGGCGAGAGTGCCTGGGTTGTCCGACATATCCCCCTCCGTTCGTGGCCTGCGGGCGCCCTCGCCCGTCTCCTGGCCACCGTACGGTCCGCGGCCGCGGAAACCGAGCACCTTCCCCGCCCGCACCCCGACGGGACCCTGTTTTTTAGGATGCCCCCATGACAGATGAAAACGGCGTACTGCGCTGGGGCGTGCTCGGGACCGGCGGCATCGCCCATTCCTTCGCCGAGGCGCTCGGGTCCACCCCCACCGCCCGGCTCACCGCGGTCGGCTCGCGCACCCCCGAGCGCGCCGAGGAGTTCGGCCGGGCCTGGGACGTCCCCGAACGCCACGGCAGCTACGAGGACCTGGCCCAGAGCCCGAACGTGGACGCCGTGTACGTGGCCACCCCCCACCCCTGGCACCACCCCAACACCCTGACCTGCCTCAGGGCGGGCAAACACGTCCTGGTCGAGAAGCCCATGGCGATGAACGCCCTCCAGGCCTCGCAGATGGCCGAGGCGGCCCGAGAGGGCGGCCTCTTCCTGATGGAGGCGATGTGGACGCGCTACCTGCCGGCCTCCCGCCTGGTGCGCGACCTGGTGGAGGACGGCGCGATCGGCGAGGTGCGCTGGCTCTCGGCCGAGTTCGGCTTCAACGCCCCCTACGACCCCGACCACCGCCTCTTCAACGCCGACCTGGGCGGCGGCGCCCTGCTCGACCTGGGCGTGTACCCGCTGGCCTTCGCCTCCCAGCACCTGGGCGAGCTGACCGTGGTGGGCGCCACCCGCCACCTGTCGCCCGACCGGATGGTGGACACCGCCACCACCGTTCTCGTGCGCGGCGAGAACGGGGGCACCGGCTCGCTGTCGTGCGCCTCGCGGACCACGCTGCCCAACCGGGGGGTGCTGGCCGGGACGAAGGGCCGGCTGGAGATCCCGAACTTCTGGATGGCCACCGACGTGGTGCTGCACCGGGACGGCCACGAGCCGGAGTCCTTCTCCCGCCCCTTCCGCGCCAACGGCTACGAGTACGAGGCCGAGGAGGTCGCGCGGTGCGTGGCCGCCGGTGAGCTCGAGAGCCCCGACATGCCCTGGGCCGAGAGCCTGCGCCTGGCCCGGATCATGGACCAGATCCGCGACGTGGGCGGCCTGGTCTACAGCCCGGCCACGGTCAAGGCCGTGCCCCTGGCATGATCCCGGCCGCTCCCTGCCTCTCCTTCCTGGGAGCGGTCCCACGCTCGAGTTCGGCGGCTCCCGCGGGAAGGTCCCCGGCCTGCTGCGGGCGCCGCCGGGCGTGCAGAAGACGTGCCGCGCTGGCCCGCGCCAGGGCGGGCACGCTCATGCGGACCACCATCAGCAGGGCGTCGCGGGGGCCGACCTCGTGGGCGAAGTAGTCGTCGAGCGCGAGATGGCCGCTGCGGGGCCGGGTGCCGTAGATCCGGCCGTCGAACACGCGATAGGCGTCGTGGATGAGCAGCGTGTCGGGGTCCAGGTTCGGCTTGTCGCCCAGCCACTCGGCGGCCTCGCCAGCGACGCGCCGGACCCGAGCGGGGAGGGACCGGAGCTCATTGGGGAAGACGCGCGCGTCGCCCAGGCTCTGCCGCCACGCGGCGTAGACGGCCGGGTGGCGGGTGCGCAGGACGACGTAGGTGGTCCGCAGCGGGTGGGCGAGGACCTCACGGGTCAGGAAGTGGATCATCAGGGCCGCGGACAGGCCCGAGCGGCGGTGGGCGGGGACCACGCCCGCCGCGTCCAGGTACACGGCGCGCCGGGAGGCGAAGCGGCGGCGGTGGTAGCCGCCCCAGCCGACGGGGGAGCCGTCCGGCCCCAGGATCAGCGCCAGGGAGGAGACCTGGTCGAAGAAGCCCGCGTCGATCCGGGCGCGCCAGTAGGACGAGTGGTCGGCTCCGAAGGCCCGCGCGGCCAGGTCGCGCAGGACGCGGTGCAGGCGTTCGCGGCAGCGCGGGGACAGGGTCGCCGGGGAGTCCCAGCGGGCGAGGCGGTAGCCGGGGCACAGGTCCCGGACGGTGGGCGGCGCGCTCAGGTCGCGCAGTTCGGGGCCGTGGTCGTGGACGGTCACCTGCACCACTACTTTCACTACTCTCCGGAAAGAAACGACTCCCTAAAGTAGTGGTTTTGGCGCGCGTTCGGGCGAACTCCGCTCGAACGGGAGGGGGTCGGGCTACGATTGCCACACAGGTGTCCTCCCACGAGGGGTAGGCGGGTATGTGCGGACAACCGGTACCGGACTGGCTCTTCCCCCGGACAGAGGCTTCGGAGCCGAGGACCTGGACTCTATACCTGATCTGCCCCATACAGAACTGATCGACGGAAGCCTCGTTCTCGTTAGCCCCCAGAAGGTGTTCCACAGCGCATTGCTGGATGTGCTCGTGGCCGGACTGTACTCCTCGACTCCGTCCAGGTACCGCGTGCGCCGCGAGATCTCCCCGACCCTGGCACCCAGGCAAAGACCGGAGCCGGATCTCATGGTTGTCGAAGCCGAGAGTTCCACTGGCAAGGACCAGACGGGTTACACACCAGAGTCTGTGTTGCTCGTTGTCGAGGTGGTTTCGCCCGAATCAGCGGTACGTGACCGAAAAGCGAAAGCCCCTTCTGTATGCAGAAGCGGGTATTCCTCACTTCTGGCGCATTGAGGACAATGACGGCAATCCTGTTGTCTACGTCTATGAGCTGGATCAAGTGAAGACATGCTACGTCCCGATGGGAATCCACCACGGGCGCTTGAAGGTCGAACAGCCCTACCCCATCGACATCGATCTCAGCGAGCTACAGCGGCGCATCTGAGGCCCTCAGCCCGAGGCCGCCGCGCGGCCGAACCTCTCCGAGAGGCGGGACATGTGCCCGCGCAGCTCGGCGGGCTCCTCCACCTCCATCTCCACGTCGAGCATGCCCAGGTAACAGGCCATGTGGAGCAGCGAGTCCCCGGAGCACACCAGAACGCACGTGCGCTCGTCCAACGGCTCGATCCGCCCGAAGCCCGCCGCCGTGCGCTCGGCCTCCTCCGCCGGGACGAACAGCCTGATCCGCGCCCGCACGGGCCACATGTGCACGTCCATGCGCTCCCGCAGGTAGGCCGCGACCCCCTGCTCGGGCGGGTCGCGCGGGGGTACCCGCGGCCCGGTCGGCGTGAGCGGGCGCATCCGGTCCACCCGGAAGGTGCGCCAGTCGTCGCGCTCGGTGTCCCAGGCCACCAGGTACCAGCGCCGCCCGCGCGCGACCAGCCGGTGGGGCTCCACCACCCGGCGCGAGGCGCTGCCGTCGTGGCGCTCGTATTCGAAGCGCAGCCGCTCGCTGTCCCGGCAGGCGGCGGCCACCAGCGCCAGCACGTCGGCGTCCACCGTGGGCCCGTCGGAGGGCATGGGAACGGTGAAGGCGCCCAGAGCGTCCACCCGGCGCCGCAGCCGCGAGGGCAGCACCTGCAACAGCTTGGACAGGGCGCGCACCGAGGTCTCCTCGATCCCCGACACCCCGCCCTGGGCCGCGGTGCGCAGCCCCACCGCGACCGCCACGGCCTCGTCGTCGTCCAGCAGCAGCGGCGGCAGGGCGGCGCCCGCGCCGAGCTGGTAGCCGCCACCGGTGCCCATGGTGGCCCGGACGGGGTAGCCCAGCTCGCGGAGGCGGTCCACGTCGCGGCGTACGGTGCGCGGACTCACCTCCAGCCGGTCGGCGAGTTCGCCGCCCGGCCAGTCCTTGCGGGTCTGGAGCAGGGACAGCAGGCGCAGCAGGCGCGCGGAGGTCGCTCTCATCCCCGCAGTGTGTCAGGAGTGGAGGACGCTTCCGGCCCCGCACTCCTGACGCCGGCCGGTCGGTCAGGATGCCCAGTCCGGGGGAGGGGGCCTCAGCCGGTCACCGCGACCGCCTCCACCTCGACCAGCTGGTCGTCGTAGCCGAGCACGGCCACCCCGAGCAGGGTGCTGGGCGCGTCGTGCCCGCCCATGTGCGCGCGCACCACCTTCCAGGCCGCCACCAGGTCCTCCTGGCGGGCGGAGGCGACGTAGACCGTGGTCTTGACGACGTCGGCCAGGTCGGCTCCGGCGTCGTTCAGCGCGGTGCGCAGGTTGCGCATGACCTGCTCGGCCTGGCCCGCGTAGTCGCCGACCGCGACGGTGCGGCCGTCCTCGTCGAGCGGGCAGGCGCCCGCGGTCCACACCACGCGCGCGGGCTCCTGGACCGTGGCGGCGTAGGCGTAGTCCACGGCCTCGGTCAGGTTCTGGCTGCGGATCAGTCGGACGGCGCTCATCGTTCTCCCGTGGGCTTCGTCGGTCTCCGGCACCCCGCCAACGACCGCTCGGGGGCCGCGGGTTCCGGTTCTGCCCACGGCAGAGGACCCGCCCTCCCAGCAGGAGGGGGCGGGCCGCCGACCTTTCAGGCCCGGTCCGGGACCAGGACGCTCAGACAGGTCACGCACGCCTCCAGCTTCTCGAACTCGGAGATGTCCACCGGCAGCACCCGCCACCGGTCCGCGCTCAGCCGGTGGATCGTCTCGTGCGCGGCGGCGCTGACCAGCACGTCGCGCCCGCCCAGGGGCAGCACGTGCGCGCCCTGTTCCTCGGTCGCCCGGCGCACCGGAGGCAGCGCGTCGGCCTCCACCAGCTCGGGCAGGCCCACGAGCGTGCCGTCGGGCAGCGCGGTCACCGCCGACTTCAGGTGCAGCGCCGCGCCCAGGCCCACGCGCACGACCTCCCGGCCCAGCGGCTTGAGCAGCTGTTCGAGCTGGGCGGCGCCCTCGGCGTCGGTGCGCCCGCCCACCCCCACGTAGACGGTCGACCCCACCTGGAGCACGTCACCGCCGTCCAGGGTTCCAGGCGCCTCGATCCGCGCCACCCGCAGGCCGAGCGTGCGCGCCACCACCTCGACTCCCTCCACCTCGCCGCGGCGCTCCTGCGCGCCGGGGCGGGTCAGGACCGCCAGGTCCTCGCACACCACCACGGTGTCCTCCACGAACACCGCGTCGGGGTGCTCGGGCGCCGGTTCGACCTCGCACACCCGCCACCCGGCCGAAGCGAGGGCCTCCTGGTAGATCGTGTACTGGCGCGCGGCCAGGACCGGGTCCACCTCCGCGCGGGGAACGTGGGTGACGATGCCCCGTGCCAGGTCGGGGCCGGGGCGGCGCATCAGGGCGACCCCGTAGTAGGTGTATCCGTCCACGTACACGTCCTCCAGGGGTGCGGCACCGGGATCTGGGAAGAGCACAACCTATCGCGCACCCGTACCCGTTTCCCGGACGCGGCACGCGGGTCTTTCGGCTTGTTCGCCGGTACGGGCGGGGGCAGGCTGGTGGCCATGGACGTGATCATTGTCGGCGGCGGGATCGTGGGGACGAGCGCGGCGTTCCACCTGGCCAGGAAGGGCGTGTCCACCGCGCTGGTGGACGCCCCGCACCCCGGGCGGGCAACGGACGCCGGGCTGGGGGTGGTCTTCCCCTGGCCTCTGCCGTGGGACGAGGCGCCGGTGTGGGACTTCAAGGCCCGAGCGGCCGAGCACTACCCGCGGCTGATGGCCGAGCTGGCCGAGGACGGCCAGGCCACCGGTTACGAGGTGGTCGGGGGCCTGTCCGTGGACCGGGAGGGCGAGGACGCCGGGTTCGACCTGCTGCGCAACCTGTCCGAGCGCCCGGAGTTCGCGACGATGGGCGCGGTGGAGCACCTGGCCCCGGGCGGGCCGCGCGAGCGGTTCCCGCTTCTGCCCGAACCCTACGGCGGGGTGTTCGTGGAGGGGATGGCCCGGCTGAACGGAGCGGCGGCGCGATCCGCCCTGTTCAACGCCGCCGAGGAACGGGGACTGCGCTACTTCAAGGGGGAGTGCCGCCTGCTGTGGGACGGCCGCCGGGTGAGCGGTGTGCGTGTGGGCGGTGAGGCCCTGGAGGCGCCCGTGGTCGTGGTGGCCGCGGGCGCGTGGTCGGCGGGGCTGCTGGCGTCCACCGGTGTGGACCTGCCCGTGCACCCGGTGCGCGGGCAGGTGACGCACTTCGCGCTGCCGGGGCGCGACACCCGCGCCTGGCCGGTGGTGCGGTTCGGCGAGCGCGGGTACTTCGTGTCGGCCTTCGGCCCCGACAGGGTGGTCACCGGCGGCACGTGGGAGCCGGAGGCCGGGTTCGACCGGCGGGTGACGGCGTCGGGTCTGCTGCACAACCTCTCCACCGCGGTCGAGGCGCTGCCCGCACTGGCGCACGCCACGGTGGTGGAGACGCGGGTGGGGCTGCGACCGTGCACGCACGACGGACGGCAGCTGCTGGGGCCCGTGGAGCGGGTGCCCGGTGTGGTGGTGGCGACCGGGCTGGGCGGTGAGGGGCTGACCTTCGGACCCTTCCAGGGGCTGGTCGCGGCCCGGCTGGCCATGGGGGAGGACCCCGGGGTGGACCTGTCCCCCTTCCGGCCCGA
Organism: Nocardiopsis akebiae; assembly: GCF_018316795.1. Classification (NCBI taxonomy): domain Bacteria; kingdom Bacillati; phylum Actinomycetota; class Actinomycetes; order Streptosporangiales; family Nocardiopsidaceae; genus Nocardiopsis; species Nocardiopsis akebiae. The sequence continues at coordinate 3,488,340 of NZ_CP074132.1, read as the reverse complement.
CCGGCCCATGACGCCCGCCTGACCCCGTCCGCGCAGGCAGCGGAACGGACCGGTCGGGCCCTGGGGCGGGTACGGCGAGGAGTTGAGTAGCGGTACTCAGGCGTGCGAGCGGGGGAGCCGACAGCATGGACGCATGAACCCCTACACCCCCCAGCCCCGGTCCACCCCGCAGTTCTTCCTCCAGTCCGCCCTGTCCTTCGGCGCGGCGTCGGTCGGAGTCGGCGCGGGGATCATCTACCTCCCCGTCGACCTGTGGATCCGGGCCTTCCTCGGCCTGGGTCTGCTCTACGTGATCACGTCCACGTTCACCCTGGCCAAGTGCGTGCGCGACCGGCAGGAGGACGCGCTGGCCGCCGAGGCGGCCCAGAACTACCAGCAGATCCCCATCTGGAACGGAGAGCAGCCCGTCCCGCGCTCCTGAGCGGGACGGGTCGGCGCGGTGCGCGGGGACGGAGCGCGGCGCGCCCCGGGCCGCGCCGGTGTCAGGCGTTGGGCGGAAGAGCGGTTCCGGCGCCCCTCCGGCGCGGCCTGAGCAGGTCGTGGCGTTCCCCGGGCGGAGTGGGCTCGCCCGCGCCCTGCACGGTGAAACCGGCGTCCTCGATCATCTCCAGGTCGGCCCGGCCCGCCTGCCCCTCGCTGGTGAGGTAGTCCCCCAGGAACACCGAGTTGGCGATGTGCAGCGCCAGCGGCTGGAGCGAGCGCAGGTGGATCTCGCGGCCGCCCGCCAGGCGCACCTCCACGTCGGGGAAGACGAACCGGGCGGCGGCCAGGACGCGCAGGCACCGCTGCGGGGTCAGCTCCCAGGTGCCCTCCAGCGGGGTGCCCTCGAAGGGCATGAGGAAGTTGACCGGCACCGAGTCCGGTTCCAGCTCGCGCAGCGCGAACAGGGCGTCGACCAGGTCGTCGTCGCTCTCCCGCATCCCCGCGATCAGCCCGGAGCAGGGGGACAGCCCCGCGTGCTTGGCCCTGGTCACGGTCTCCACCCGGTCCGCGAACTCGTGGGTGGTGCAGATGTCGGCGTAGCGCTCCTCCGAGGTGTTGAGGTTGTGGTTGTAGGCGTCGGCCCCGGCCAGGCGCAGCCGGTCGGCCTGGCCCTCGGAGAGCAGGCCCAGGCAGGCGCAGACCTCCACGCCGGGGTGCTCGCTCTTGATGCCCTCGATGGCGGGGGCGAGCCGCTCCACGTCGCGGTCGGTGGGTCCGCGCCCGCTGGCCACCAGGCAGACCCGGGTGGCGCCCGCCCTGACCCCGTGGGAGACGGCCTCGCGGGTCTGGTCGGGCTTGAGCCAGGTGTACCTGACGATCCCGGCTTCGGAGCCCAGGCGCTGGGAGCAGTAGGAGCAGTCCTCCGGGCACAGCCCGCTCTTGACGTTCACGAGGTAGTTGAGCTTGACGCGGCGCTCGAAGTAGCGCTGTCGGACGCGGAAGGCCGCGGCGACCAGGTCCATCAGGTCGTCGTCGGAGCTGCTCAGAACCCCGAGGAGTTCGGCGCGGCTGGGCGTCTCGCGGCGAAGGGCCTTCTCGGCCAGGGGAAGGAATGTGGTCACGGGGACGATCCTGGTTCCCCGGACGCGGGCGGCACAGTCACCGAACCAGCCAAAAACGCGGCGGAAGTCTTGTGCGGGGCGGCTGTTTGTCGCCGCGTCCCGGCCGGGGCCGGGTGCCGCTACCGGCCGTGGGGCCGGGCGCCCCGCAGGAACTGCTCGACCGCGGTCTCGACCAGGCCGTCGAGCCGGTCCGCGTCGATCATGCCGCCGTTGACCATCGTCGCGATGCCCTGCACGGTCGCGTACAGGATGATCCCGATGCGCTCGGGGTCGCCGTGTTCGAGCGCGCCGCGCTCCTGACCCTCCTCGATCAGCCCGCTCACCTGCCCGAAGGCGGCTTCGGCCGCCTCGACGAGCCGTGTTGCTCCCGGCCGGTGCTTGCCGGAGTTCATCAGTTCGAGCAGCGCGGCGTTCTCGGTGGCGAAGCGTGCGAAGGCCAGCACTGCTCCGTGCACACGAACGTCGAACGCCTCCCCGGCCTCCGCCAGCGCGGTGCGCAGCGCGTCGCCGAGGCGGACGAACCCCGCCTCGGCCAGGGCGTCGAGGAGTGCCTGACGGTCGGCGAAGTGCCGCCGCGGCGCGGCGTGGCTCACGCCGACCTCCCTGGCCAGGTCCCGGAGTGAGAGCTGGTCCGCGCCGTGCTCGCGCAGTTGGCGCGCGGCCGCGTCGAGGATCGCGCTGCGGAGGTTGCCGTGGTGGTAGGGGCGCTGCCCGGCGGGTTGGGTCACGTCCGCCATCCTAACATGCGATGTTTGCATTGACATCATTGTTTGCAATGACTACATTCGGGGTTCATGTCAGCGTTCTGCGTCCAAGACGTCCCTTCCATGACCGGTCACACCGTCGTCGTCACCGGCGCGAACAGCGGGATCGGACGCGTCACCGCGCGCGTCCTCGCCGAACGGGGCGCCCGGGTCCTGCTCGCCGTCCGCGACCCCGACAAGGGCCGCGCCGCCGCCGCGACCATGACCGGCGACGTCGAGGTCGGCGAGCTCGACCTCGCCGACCTGTCCTCGGTCCGCTCGTTCGCGCGCTCGCTCACCGAGCCCGTCGACCTGCTCGTCAACAACGCCGGTCTGTCGCTCCCGCCGCTGTCCCGCACCGTCGACGGTTTCGAGTCGCAGTTCGGGACCAACCACCTCGGCCACTTCGCGCTCACGAACCTGCTCCTGCCGCGAATCCGGGGGAGGGTCGTCACGGTGGCATCGCTCGCGCACCTGATCGGCTCGATCGACTTCGCCGACCCCAACTGGGAACGAAAGCCCTACCGGGCCTATCCCGCCTACGGGCAGTCCAAACTCGCCAACCTCCTGTTCGCCTCGGAACTCCAACGGCGCCTCGACGAGGCCGGTTCCCCGGTGAGGTCGACGGCCGCCCATCCCGGGATCTCGGCCACGAACCTGATGAGGACCGAAGGGCGCGGCCCATGGCTGCGGGCGAGCCAGGCGCTGATCGGCCTGGTCACGCAGAGCGCGGAACTCGGCGCCCTGCCGACGCTCTACGCCGCCACGGCGGACGTTGCCGGCGACAGCTACGCCGGTCCCCGTCGCCTCATGGGGCTCCGAGGCGCCCCGAAGCTGGTCCGGCGCGCGGCGAAGGCGCGTGACACCGACGCCGCGCGCCGACTGTGGGAGGTCTCCGAGGAACTCACCGGAGTGGCCTTTCCGTTGAGGACGCCCCGCGCCGCCTGACATCCCCCGCGGCGCCATGAGGTTCACGGATTCCGCCGCCGTTGCCATCGTCGGGCCCAGGAAAGGAACGTCCGACGACACAGCCACACGAGACGCGGCCGCACGACACCGAGCTCCGGCGCCTTCTGGAGCGGGCCGAGATCAGCGAGGTCCGGACCCTCGACGTCACCGGAACCGGCTCCCGTGACCGGGAGCTGTTCCGTTCCTGCTTCACCGACGAGGTCGAGGCCGACTTCAGCGAGGGCGTGGGCCAACCGGTCATCCGCTTCCGATCCGCCCTCACCGGTGAGGACGCCGCCTGAGGCGGCACCGCCCGGACCGCGCGGCGGACGGGGCTCAGCCCGTGGGGGCGGAGCCCCGGCGCGCGAGGTCCTCGCGGAACCCGTCGGCGGTGGTGAACACGTGGCCGCCCATGCCCAGTGCCTCGGCGGCCCGGACGTTCTCCTCGCGGTCGTCGACGAAGAGGATCCGCCCGGGCTCCACGCCCAGGGCCTCCTGGCACCACCGGTAGGCGTCCGGTTCGGGCTTGGCGCGGCGGATGCGGCAGGAGAAGGCGCGCACGTGGAAGCGCTCGAGCCAGGGGTGGTGCGCCTCGTAGTGGGCGGCCAGCTCCTCGGGGATGTTGGACAGCAGCCCGATCCGCCGACCGGAGGCCGCGAGCTCCCCGACCAGGGAGACCATGGTCTCGTCCACGGCGCTCCAGCTGGCGACGTCGGCCTCGACGAGCGCGGTGACCCGCTCCCCGTCGAAGCGTGTGCCCAGGTCCTCGCCCACGCCGCGCCAGTACTCGGCGGCGCTCACGTCAGCGCGGTCGTAGGGCTGGCGCCGCGCCCAGTACGCCTTCCAGAAGGCGGGGGCGGGCGCGCCCGCGACCCGGACCAGCCGGTCCTTGCCCTCCTCGGACTGGTGGCGGGCCAGGACGCCGAACAGGTCGAAGAGCACGGTCAACAGGACACACCTTCCTCACGGCACCGTCGGGAACCCGACCAGATCGTACGCGGTCGGGCGGGGTGCGACCGATACACGTCGCGGGCCAAACGATGGACATCTTTTGGCCCTTGGGCGTTTTGTCCGTGACCCCCGGCTTCCCGGCGTGTCCACTCTGGGAACGGACGAGCACTGTGCGACGTGGAAGGGGCACCAGACGTGAGCGGAGCCACACAGGCCGGGGACGAGTCGGTTCCGGCGGGGGAGGGCAACATCGTCCACGTGACGATGATCGCCGCGGCCGCGGCGATGGGGGGTTTCCTGTTCGGCTACGACAGCGCCGTCATCAACGGAGCGGTACCCGCCATCCAGGAGTACTTCGGAGTGGGACCGGCCACGCTCGGCTTCACGGTGGCCGCCGCGCTCTTGGGCTGCGTGGTGGGCGCCGCGGTCGCGGGGGCCCTGGCCGACCGCCTCGGCCGCATCCGCACCATGCAGATCGCCGGTGTGCTGTTCGCGGTCAGCGCCATCGGTTCGGCGCTGCCGTTCAACGTGTGGGACCTGACCGCCTGGCGGATCCTGGGCGGTGTCGCCATCGGCCTGGCCTCGGTGATCGCCCCGACCTACATCGCCGAGGTGTCGCCCGCGGCCTACCGCGGCCGCCTGGCGTCGTTGCAGCAGTTGGCCATCGTGCTGGGCATCGCCGCCTCGCAGCTGGTCAACTACGGCATCGCCCAGATCGCCGACGGCACCGCGAGCGGCATGCTGGGACCGGTGCAGGCCTGGCAGTGGATGCTGGGCGTCGAGGTCCTGCCCGCGCTGGTCTACCTGGGGCTGAGCGTGCTCATCCCGGAGTCGCCCCGCTACCTGGTGCGCGTGGGCCAGACCGAACGCGCCCGCCGCATCCTGGCCGACGTGGAGGGCGGCGGAACCGAGCGGGTGGACAAGCGCATCGGGGAGATCCGCCAGGCTCTGGGCTCGGAGGTCCGGACCAGGCTGAGCGATTTGACCGGCCGCTACGGTCTGCTGCCCATCGTGTGGATCGGCATGGCCGTCTCGGCGTTCCAGCAGTTGGTCGGGATCAACGTCATCTTCTACTACTCCAGTTCGCTGTGGCAGTCGGTGGGGGTGGAGGAGTCGGCCTCGCTGCTGCTGAGCCTGTTCACCTCCGTAGTGAACATCGTGGGCACGTTCGTGGCGATCCTGCTGGTGGACCGGGTCGGCCGCAAGCCGCTGCTTCTGGTGGGTTCGGCCGGGATGACCGTGGCGCTGGCACTGGCCGCCTACGCCTTCAACCACGCGGTGGTGCGGGGCGAGGAGGTGACGCTGTCGTTCGGCTGGGGCGCGGTGGCGCTGACCGCGGCCAGCCTGTTCGTGCTCTTCTTCGCCCTGTCGTGGGGCGTGGTCGTGTGGGTGCTGCTGGGGGAGATGTTCCCGCTGCGCATCCGCGCGGCGGCGATGGGCGTGGCCACCGCGACCCAGTGGCTCACCAACTGGCTCATCACCGTGAGCTTCCCGAGCCTGCGCGACTGGAGTCTGAGCGGCACGTACCTGATGTACGCGTTCTTCGCGCTGGTGTCGTTCTTCTTCGTGCTGAGGTTCGTGAAGGAGACCCGGGGCAAGACCCTGGAGGAGATGCGGGGCTGAGGGCTCAGCGCTCCAGGTCGATCTTGCGCTGGAGGAACTCCTCCCGGTCGATCTGGCCGCGCGCGTATCTGAGCCGCAGTTCCTCCTCCGCCGCGTCCACGGCCTGCGGCGCGGGCGCGGCGGGGGCCCGGCGACGCCCCGGTCGGCCGAGGTCGGCGCGGGCCGCGCCCGCCACGGACGCCACCGTGACGACGAAGAAGACGCCCAGCGCCACCATCACCATGATGACGACCGCGGCCATGATGTAGGTCATCGTCTGCTCCCCACTCCTGGAAGAACCGCTCCTCTCCTTCCTGTGTACTCCTGCCCGGGGCGTTTCTCCAGGGCCCCTCACGTCTGTGGACAACTGCTCCGCCCGGATCCCCGTAATCTGGATTGTCGCGATCCGGACGAAAAGGGTGGTCATGCGCGTCCTCCTCGTGGACAACCACGACTCGTACACCTACAACCTCTTCCAGCTCCTGGCGCGCGTCCTCGGCCGGACCCCGGCGGTGCTCACCCACGACGACCCCCGTTGGGACCGGCTCGAACCGGCGGACGTGGACGCCGTGGTCGTCTCACCGGGACCGGGCCGTCCCCAGAACCCCCGCGACCTGGGCCGCGTCCCCGAACTCCTGGCCCGCACCCGGCTGCCCGTCCTGGGAGTGTGCCTGGGCCACCAGGCCATCGCCCACCTGGCCGGGGCGGACGTGGTCTCGGCCCCCCAGCCCCGCCACGGCCACCTGTCCCGGATCCGGCACACCGCCGCGGGCCTGTTCGCGGGCCTGCCCCAGGGCCTCACCGCCGTGCGCTACCACTCCCTGGCCGTCCCCGAGCCGCTGCCCGAGGCGCTGACGGCCACCGCCTGGGCCGAGGACGGCGTGGTCATGGGCCTGGAACACCGCGCGCTGCCCCGTTGGGGCGTGCAGTTCCACCCCGAGTCGGTGGCCAGCGAGCACGGCGCGGAGCTGGTCGCGAACTTCCTGGGCCTGGCCCGCCCGCACACCTCCCTCGCGGCCGTGCCCCCGGACCCGTCCCCGGAGCGGGACGCGGCCGCCCGGGTCGGGAAGGTCCCGGGGGAGAAGGCCCCGTCGACGCTGCCCGGAGAGCGTCCCGACGCCCCAGCGGCCGCGGCCGCCCCGACCGTCCGCCTGCGCGAACTCCCCCTGTCCGTGGACACCGAGGCCGCCTTCGCCCACCTGTACGGCGACGCCGAGTACGCGTTCTGGCTGGACAGCTCCCGTCCGGAGGGGCACGCGCGCTTCTCCTTCCTCGGCGCCGCCACCGGCGAGGTGCTCACCTACCGCGTCGGCGGACCCGTCACCGTGCGCGCCGCCGACGGCACCGAGCACCGCGAGCCCGGCAGCGTCTTCGACGCCCTCGACCGACGCACCCCCCCGCCCTCGCCCTCCGGCCTGCCCTTCGACTTCGCCGGCGGCTACGTCGGCTACCTCGGCTACGAGCTCAAGGCCGACTGCGGCGGCGACAGCGCCCACACCTCCCCCGAACCCGACGCGGTGTGGCTGCGCTGTGACCGGTTCGTGGCCGTCGACCACCACCGGAACCGCACCTACGCGGTGTGCGCCGACGACCTCCCAGACGGCGACGCCTGGCTCGACGCGACCCTGTCCGCCCTCACCGACCTGCCGCCGCCGCCCGCGCCCGCCCCGGCCGCCCCGCCCGCCGACCTGGCCAGCCTGCTGGAGCGCCCGCGCGAGGACTACGTCGCCGACGTCAAGGAGTGCCTGGCCGAGCTCACCGCCGGGGAGAGCTACGAGATCTGCCTGACCAACCGGGTCCGGGTCCCCCACGGCGGGAAGGACCTGGACTCCTACCGCCGCCTGCGCGCCGCCAGCCCCGCGCCCTACGCCGCCCTGCTGCGCCTGGGGTCCACGAGCGTGCTCAGCGCCTCGCCCGAGCGCTTCCTGCGCGTGGACGGCGAACGCACGGCCGAGAGCCGCCCCATCAAGGGCACCGCGCCGCGCCACACCGACCCGGCCGCCGACGCGCGCGCGGCCCGGGAGCTGCGCACGGGCGCCAAGACCCGCGCCGAGAACCTCATGATCGTCGACCTGCTCCGCAACGACCTGGGTCGTGTGTGCGGGGTCGGCAGCGTCGAGGTGCCCGCGTTCATGTACACCGAGTCCTACGCCACCGTGCACCAGCTGGTCTCCACCGTACGGGGCGTGCTGCGCCCGCGGGTGTCGGCCGTGGACGCGGTCCGCGCCTGCTTCCCCGGGGGGTCGATGACGGGCGCGCCCAAGGAGCGCACCATGCGCGTCCTCGACCGCCTGGAGACCTCCGCGCGCGGGATCTACTCCGGCGCGCTGGGCTACGTGTCCTCCTCCGGCGCGGCCGACCTCAGCATCGTCATCCGCACCGCCGTGCTCAGCGGCGGCGAGCTGACCATCGGTGCTGGCGGAGCGGTCGTGCTGGACTCCGACCCCGAGGAGGAGTACGAGGAGATGCTGCTCAAGGCCGACGTGCCCGCCCGCGCGCGCTGACCGGTCCCCGGCCGGGTCGGAAAACCGCTTGCCGCGCCCGGGTTCCCAGTACCACCCTGGGCTCCATGGACGTCCCCAAGCACCAGATCCGCGCGCTGCACACCGACACCACGGTCACCGTCTACCAGGCCTACGCCCCCTACCTCGGGCTGGCCGCCGCGCGCGGGGGACGCTTCCCCTCCGCTTGGAAGCGCGAACGCATGACCTGGATCAAGCCTTCGTTCCTGTGGATGATGTACCGGTGCGGGTGGGGGCTGAAGAAGGACCAGGAGACCGTGCTGGCCGTGGAGATCACCCGCGAGGGCTTCGCGTGGGCGCTGCGCAACGCGTGCCTGTCGCACCACACGCCCGCCGTCCACCCCGACCGGGAGACCTGGCGCGCGCGGCTGCGCGAGGCGCCGACCCGCGTGCAGTGGGACCCCGAGCGCGACCTGTACCTCGCCCCGCTGAGACACCGCTCCCTGCAACTGGGGCTGGCGGGTGGGGCCGCGCGGCGCTACGCGGACGAGTGGATCGTCTCGATCACCGACGTCACCCCGCTCGCGCGCCGGGTGCACGCCCTGGTCCAGGAGGGGGACACCGCCGCGGCGACCCGGCTGCTGCCCGCCGAGCGCCCCTACCCGGTCGCGCCGGGGGAGCTGGACCACCTGCGCCCCGCCCGCGAACACGACGCCGCGGTGTGACGACGCACCGCTCTGGTCGGTGCCGCCCTAGTCGGACGGTCCAGGTGAGGGGCAGGGTGTGTACGGAGCCGGAGGCGGGGCGGGCGAGGCGGTCCGGTGGGTGATCGAGGGTGAGCTGCGGCTGCTGGAGCCCCACGTGCGCGCCTCGCGCAGGCTCGCCGGGGAGCTGCTGGACCCCGAGTTCACCGAGGTGGGCAGGTCGGGCAGACGCTGGGACCGGGAGACGATGCTGGCCGAACTCCCCGCCATGGACGGCCCGGACACGACGGGGCCGCAACGGCGCCGGGTGCGGGTCACCGACATGGTGGGGCGGCTGCTCGCCCCGGACCTGGTACACCTGACCTACGCGACCGAGGCCGACGGGGCGCGGGCCCTGCGCAGTTCCCTGTGGCGCCGCAACGCGGACGGCGCGTGGCGGCTGTACTACCACCAGGGCACGCCCGCGCCCTGAGCACGGCGCCGAAGGGCCGGTTCCCCGGGGCCGGTGGGGCCCGGAAAATCCCGGCGGGGCGGGCGCGCGGAGCTGCACCATCGGGCGGCGCGTCCGGCGTCCGGCACCGTCCCTCGGCGGGCAGGGCGCGGGTGCGGGCGGGCGCCGCCCGCCCACGCGCACCACTTCCCGCGTACACGGAGAGAGGCGGCCAGACGTGAGCGAGCACGCCAGGGCGATCGCCCGGAACCGGGCGAACTGGGACCAGCGCGCCGACGTCCACGCCCGGTCCGCGATGTACGACGTCGACGGGCTGATCGCGGACCCCTCCCGCCCCTCCCCGGTCGTGCTCAACGACCTCGCGGTGCTCGCGCCCCACCTGGAGGGCGGCACGGTGGCGGGGAGGTCGCTGCTGCACCTGCAGTGCCACATCGGCACCGACACCGTCTGCTGGGCCCGGCTGGGCGCCGTGGACGTCCACGGGCTGGACCTGTCGCCGAACTCGCTGGCCCACGCCCGGCGCATCGCCGACGCCGTCGGCGCGGACGTCACCTGGGTCGAGGGCGACGCGCGTACGGCCTCCCAGGTCATCGACCGCGCGTTCGAGGTGGTCGTGACCAGTGCCGGGACGATCGTGTGGCTGCCCGAGCTGCGCTCGTGGGCCCGGTCGGTCCACGACCTGTTGGAGCCGGGCGGGGTGTTCGCGATCCGCGACGACCACCCGATCCTGGGCGCCATGGACTTCGAGCCGTGGCAGGTGAGCGGTGACTACCTCAGCGGCGGGGGCGCCAACGTCTACGACGACGCGGCGACCTACACCGACGGGCCCACGGACTCGATCACCCAGACCGTCAACTATGAGTGGCGCCACGACCTGGCGGAGGTGACGGGCGCGCTGTTGGAGGCGGGACTGGTCGTCGAGGCGCTGGGGGAGCACCCGTTCATGGACTGGCCCGCCTTCTCCGGCCTGGTGGAGTGCCCGCAGGGGTGGCGGCTGCCCGAGGGCGCCCCCAGGATCCCGCTGAACTTCTCGGTGGTCGCACGCCGCCCGGAGTGACCCCCCACGCGAGCCGTCCCCGCCAGGGCGTGGCAGGGGGCCAGCGGCACGGGGCGACCGGTCGGGGCTTCCCGGCGTGCCGGCCGCTCACGGGTCGGCCCGCCCGCTCCGCGGCGGCGCCGGTTCGGCCGTCGCGCCGACGCGTCCCAGCTCGGCCCTCAGCTCGCGGACCTGCTCGGTCAGCTCGCGCAGCTGCCGCGCGGTGTTCTCGTCGGCGGCCCGCTCGCGCGTCCCGTTGTCGTCCTCCACGCGCTGGACCAGCCACGTGGACAGCGTTCCGGTGATGACGCCGAGCAGGCCGATACCCATGACGAAGAGGAAGGCGGCGATCAGGCGGCCCGTGTCGGTGACCGGGTACAGGTCTCCGTAGCCGACGGTGGACACCGTCACCAGCGACCACCAGAACGCGTCGGTGAGCGTGGTGATGTTGGCGCCGGGGGCGCTCTGCTCCGCGCGCAGGACGCTCACCGAGGCCATGACGAGCATGACGACGGTGATGCCCGCGGTGTAGAGCAGTACGTGCCCGCGCAGGGACACCGACATATGCCGGTGCAGCAGGGACACGACGGTCAGGAGCCGGACCAGGTGCAGGGGGCGCAGCACCGGCAGTACCACGATCAGCAGGTCCAGAAGGTTCTGCCGTACGAAGGTCCACCGGTCCGGTGACAGGTACAGGCGTACGACGTAGTCGATGGCGAAGACCGCCCACACGACCGCGATGAGCACCCCGCACAGATCCCGCCAGCGCGGGGACAGCTCGGGGTCGACGGCGGGCCAGGTATAGGCACCGATGAACATCAGGGCCGCGAGGACCAGCGGCAGTTCGGTCGCGGACCGCCAGCGTTTCAGGCGGTCCGCGGCTGGGGAAGGGGATGTGCTGTGCTGTTCCACCCCTCGATTCGACCAAACCCCTTTCTCCCAGGTCGTACCCGGGTGCCCTTCCGCCCGCCCGTGTTGTCCACAGGGCCGATGCGCACATGGTGGCCGGTGAGCCGTCCGCGATACGGTTGGGGCCATGGACAACGCACCGACACGACCGTCCACGTCGGTTGAGGACTACGTGAAGGTCATCTACGACCTCCAGGAACGCGGCACCGGGCCGGTGACCATCTCCGGTATGGCCGAGCGCCTGTCGGTGTCCAACTCCTCGGTGTCGGGAATGCTGCGCAAACTCAGCGAACTGGGCCTGGTGGAGCACCGGCGCTACGGCGCGGTCAACCTCACCGAGCCGGGCACCAAGGCGGCCCTGTCGGTGCTGCGCCGCCACCGCCTGCTGGAGACCTACCTGGTCGCCGAGCTGGGCTACTCCTGGGACGAGGTGCACGACGAGGCCGAGATCCTCGAACACGTGGTCTCGGACAAGTTCGTCGACCGCATCGCCCACCACCTGGGCGATCCCGTGGTCGACCCGCACGGCGACCCCATTCCCACCCGCGACGGCCACATCGTCGAGCGCGAGAGCCTTCTGCTTTCGGAGGCGGAGAAGGGCGTCAGCGGCGTGATCGTGCGCGTCAACGACACCGATCCCGACCTGCTGCGCTACCTGGCCGACATCGAGATCGGCATCGGGATGCGCGTGGAGGTGGCCGAGCGCCGCCCCTACGCCGGGTCGATGCAGATCACCGTGGGCGCCGACGCGGGCGCTCCCCAGCGCTCCCAGGCCCTGGGTCTGGTGGCCGCCGAGGCACTGTGGATCAGCCCCGACGACCAGGGGTAGGACCTTCCCGGAAACACCGTCGCTACCCGAAGGACGTGGCTACCGTGGGTGACGAGAACGATCCGACCACCGGAGGCAGCGACATGCCCGTTTCCCCTGTGGCCGAACGCCAGCCCTCCACCGAATCCCGGTACGAGCCGCTGACCCCGCCTCCGGAGGGATTCACCGCCGACGACCTGGACAGCATCCCGGATCTTCCGCCGCACACCGAACTCATCGACGGAAGCCTGGTACTGGTGACCCCTCAACGCAACTTCCACACGGTCGTGCTCTCGGTCCTGGACACTCGCCTGTTCGAGCAGGCCCCCGACCGCCTGCGCGTGCGCAGGGAGATGACCCTCAAACTCGGTCCGCGGCAAAGGCCCGAACCCGACCTCGTCCTGGTACAGGCCCAGGCGACCGGGGGACGGAACAGACCTGGTTCGCACCCGAGGCGGTGGAACTGGTGGTCGAGGTGGTCTCTCCCGAGTCGGAGCTGCGCGACCGTGAGCGCAAACCGCAACTGTACGCCGAGGCCGGTATCCCCAACTTCTGGCTGATCGAGCAGGACCGGGGCGAAGTCGTGGTCTACGTGCACGAACTCGCGCCCACCGGCGGCTACACCAGGCCGACCGTCCACCGACAGCGCCTCAAGACCTCCCGGCCCTTCCCCGTCGACATCGACCTGACTGAGATCCAGCGCCGCTGAGCCGGTCGCCCCGTTGGTCCGGGCGGCGGTTGGCGCGCACCCGCCGCCCGGACCCGTGTCAGGGTTCATCCCTCGGCGCGCACGCCCGCCACACCGTCCGCGATCACGAACCGCGCCCGGTCGCGGATGGGCGAGCCCGGCTCGCTCACGCGGTCCACGACGCGGTAGTCGGCCGTCCACTCGGTGGGCGTGACGACGTTGCGCACGTAGCCCCGCTTGCGGTTGACGAACCTGATGTGCGGGTTCTCCCGCAGCTGCACCTCGTCTCCGGGGGCCTGTTCGGTGCCGTCGCCGCCGCTGGTGACGGAGGTGCCCACCAGCTCGGTGGCCACCGTCGGCGACTCGGGGGCGTCGAAGTCGGCCTTGACGTCGCACACGTAGTTGGCGTGCACGTCACCGGTGATCACCACCCCGTTGCGCGTGCGCGCCAACTGGTCGCGGACCTCGTCGCGGTCCACGAGGTAGTTGTCCCAGGCGTCGTTGCTGAAGTCGGTCGCTTCGCCCCCGGCGAAGTCGCGCTGGGAGAAGAACACCTGCTGGGCGAGTACGTTCCAGCGGGCACGCGACGAGGACAGCCCCTCCCTCAGCCACTGCTTCTGCCGGGTGCCGAGCAGGGTGCGCGAGGGGTCGCCGCGTTCGGCGTCCGACACCTGCGGGTCGCGGTACTGGCGGGTGTCGAGCAGGTGCATGTCCACCAGGTCGCCGAAGGCCAGTCTGCGGTAGAGCTGCATGTCGGGGCCGACCGGCGTCTGGGCGAAGCGCAGCGGCATGTGCTCGTAGTAGGCCTTGAGCGCCTGGGCGCGCCGGCGCAGGAACTCCTCGGGCGGGACGTCCTCGCCGTTGGAGCGGTCGTCGGCCCAGTTGTTCTCCAGCTCGTGGTCGTCGAAGACCACCGCCCACGGGAAGGCGGCGTGCGCGGCCTGGAGGTCAGCGTCGCTCTTGTACTGGGCGTGCCGCACGCGGTACTCGGCCAGGGTGCGGACCTCCCGGTCGGGGAGGTGGCCCCGGCCCAGGCTCCCCTGCCCGCCCGTCTCGTAGATGTAGTCGCCCAGGAACGCGACCAGGTCCAGGTCCTCCTCGGCCAGGTGCGCGTGGGCGTTGTAGTGCCCGGCGGTGTAGCTCTGGCAGCTGGTGAACGCGAAGGCGAACCGGTCCGTGCGGATCCCGGGGGGAGGGGCGGTCTTGGTGCGGCCGACCTGGCTGACCTCGTTGCCCGCGCGGAACCGGTAGAAGTACTCGGTGCCGGGCCGCAGCCCCTGCGCCTCCACGTGCACCGAGTGGGCGGCGTCGGGACCCGTCTCCACGGTTCCGGAGGCGGAGAGCAGGCCGAAGCCCTCCTCCCGCGAGACCTGCCACTCGACCTCCACCCGCCGGTCGGGCATGCCGCCCAGTCCGTCCTCCGCGAAGGGGTTGGGGGCCAGACGGGTCCAGAGCACGACGCTGCTGTGGAAGGGGTCGCCGGAGGCGACGCCCAGGGTGAAGGGCTCGGCGAAACCGCCCGAACGGACGGGGGCGTCGGTGCGGACGGAGGCGTCGGCCCGCACGCCGGGGTTCCAGGCGGTGCCCAGCGCGACGGCGCCCAGGGTGGCCGCACCGCCGACCAGGGCCTGGCGCCGCGTGGTGCTGCTGACGGTCTCGGCGGGGAGGGGAGCGGGGGTGCGGGGGGTTCCCGGCATGGGCGGTCTCCTGATCGGGTCGCGGGGGAGCCCGGCCCCGTGTCGGGCCGGGCGGGGGACCGTGCTCTATCCGGCCACGGCGGGCGGAACTCCCCAACCACCGGGCGGTGAACGTTGGACCCCTTAGGGTGACTAACAGGTGACAGCCCGTTGCGGCGCAGGTCAGGCCCGCAACACGCCGGAGGGTCGGAAAACTCGTCGCGCGGACCGCGGGGCCGCGGCCGTTGATCGGCGGGCTCTTCCGCGGCGCCTACCTCGACCCGGGGCGGATGGAGGCCGCCCCGGAGGCCAGCGGCGCCGCCTGGTCCGTCGTGCGCCGGCCCCAGCCGACCGACGCCCCGGCCAGGGGGAGTACCGCCTGGTCCTGGACCGCAACGCGCCCTCCGGTTACCGGATCTCGCGCGTGGGCCTGGCGCACGCGCTGCCGCGGCTCCCGGACGGCCCGGCCACCGTGCGCCGGGCCGTCGGCGTCGCCGACCGAGCCCCGAACGACCACGTCACACCCCGGTAGCATCGGCGCATGGACCACGGGGCGGGCCGGGAAGAGGCCGAGGACACGCGTGTGCCGGACCGCGCGGTGCTGGAGGGGGCGCTGCGCTTCGTGCCCCTCATCGAGACCTACTACCGCCGCGCCCACGCCGAGATGCCCGCCGAACTGCGGCGGCTGTTCACCGACCACCACCTCACCGCCCGGCACGGCGCGGTGCTGGCCCAGCTCGTCCACGGCCAGGAACTCGGCATGGGAGAACTCTCCTCCCGCCTGGGGGTGGGCCCCTCCACCGTCAGCGAACTGGTCGGCGACCTGAACCGGGTGGGACTGGTGGTGCGCCGTGAGGACCCCGCCAACCGGCGGCGCGCCCTGGTGTCACTGGCCGACGAGCACCGCGACCTCATGCGCGCGTTCGTGGCCAGCCGGGCCCGGACCCTGCTGCGGACCTTCGACCGGCTCTCACCGGAGCAGCGGGAGGGGTTCGCCGCCGGGCTGGAGGCCTGGGCCCGCGAGCTGCACGGGATCTGATCCGCGCCCCTTTGGAAGCGTCCGCCGCGGCGGGGTCTCCCGGCGCTCACGTCGGTTCGTACACGAGCTCGCGCAAGCGCGGTCCTCCTCTCGGTTCCCGCGGGGCGGTCAGGGCGTTGGTCAGCGGACACCGCCCGGCTTGGGCAGCGGCCTGGCGCGCCGCACCGAACGGGTCCTAGGCGTCTGGCCGCGGTGCCCGCGCCGGGGCTGGGGCGGGGTGAAGGGCGAAGTGATCTTGGGGCGGACCTCGGCGGACGGCGCGGCGGTCAGGTCCAGACGGATGGAATCGGCACGCATGGGTTGCCTCTCAGATTTACTTACTGCGTAGTACTCTGCTTGGAGTGGTAAGAACGTAGTACTACGATTGAAGTTATGTCAACTCGGTTCTGAGGAGAGATCTGGCATGAGGCAGAATCCGGCACGACGGGCGGCACTGCTCGACGCGGCCATCGAGGTGCTCGCCCGCGAGGGCGCGCGGGGACTGACATTCCGGGCCGTGGACACCGAGGCGGCCGTCCCCAACGGCACGGCGTCCAACTACTTCAGCAACCGCGACGACCTGCTCACCCAGGTCGGCCACCGCTTCTACGAGCGCCTGGACCCCGACAGCGACGTGATGGCCGCGGCCCAGGCGGGGCCGCGCGACCGCGACAGGGTCACCGAACTGATGCACGAGATGGTGGGACGCCTCACCGAGTTCCCCTCCGGCTATTTGGCCCTGCTGGAACTGCGCCTGGAGGCCACCCGGCGACCGGAGCTGCGCCAGTTGCTCACCGAGCGCGTCCGCGCCGACCTGGACGCCAACATCGCCTTCCACACCGGGTCCGGCATGCCCGGCGACGCGACCACCGTCGTCCTGCTCTACCTGGCGCTCAACTGGCTCATCCTGGAGCGGCTCACCCTGCCCGACCTCTTCTCCCAGGACCGGTTCCACGACCTGGTGACCGACGTGGTCGAGCGCATCGTCCCCGGCCCCGGCCGAGCGGACTGACCGCCACGCGCGCGGGGCCGACGGGGCCGCGTCCGCGGCCCTGCCCGACCCGTGCGGCGATCCGGCGCACCCGTGCACGACCTCCGCGGCCGGGTCGTCCACAGCCCCTGTCGCGGCGGCCGGCGCACGCCTATCCTGGAGGCATGTTCCAGCGACATTAAGTCCCCAGCCGGTCCTCGGTCCGAGCACGCGGTCCACCCCGGGCGGTCCCCGCCCCGGTGCCCGTTTCCGCTCGACCGAAAGACCTCCATGACCACCCTGTCCTCGCGTGCACCCGGCACGCGTCCGTCCCGTCTGACCCGACCCCTGTACGCCTACGCGGCCCTGGGGGAGTTCGTCCTCCTCTATCCGCTGTACGCGCTGCTGTTCGACGAGACCGGCCTGACCGTCGCCCAGATCAGCTCCCTGTTCGTGATCTGGTCGCTGTCCTCGGTCCTCGCGTCCGTCCCCGCCGGGGCCTGGGCCGACGTGGTGCCGCGGCGCTACCTGCTGGCCGCCGCCCCTCTCCTGGCCGCTTGCGCTTTCGTGCTGTGGCTGCTGTGGCCCGGTTACTGGACCTTCGCGCTCGGCTTCGTCCTGTGGGGCGCGGGCGGCGCGCTGTCCTCGGGCTCCCTCGAAGCCCTCGTCTACACCGAGCTCGCCCGTCGCGGCGCGTCCGACCGCTACGCCCGTGTCATGGGCGTGACCCGCGCCCTGGACGTGGCCGCCGTCGGCGCCGCCACCCTGCTGGCCATCCCCGTCATGGCCCACGGCGGCTACGCGGCGGTCGGCGCGGCCAGCGTCGCCGCCTGCGTGCTGTGCGCCCTGGCGGCCCTGGCCCTGCCCGAGCACCGCGCCGCCGCGGGCGGCTCCGCGGGGGCCGCAGAAGCGGAGGAGGCACCCTCCGGCTACCTGGACGCCCTGCGCGGCGGTCTGGCCGAGGCGCGCTCCAGCCGCCGGGTACGCGGCGCGATCCTGCTCGTGGTCGCGGTGACCGCGTTCTGGGAGGCTCTGGACGAGTACGTCCCCCTGCTCGTCGCCGAGTCCGGCGTCCCCGCCGCCACCGTTCCCGTGGCGGTGCTGGTGGTGTGGGCCTTCGTGCTCCTGGGCGGGCTGCTGGCCGGACCCGCCTCCCGGCTGCCCGTGCGGGCCCTGGCCGTCCTGGTGGGCCTGACCGCGCCCGCCATCGCCGCCGGGGCCCTGCTGGACGGCCCGGTGGGATGGGTGCTGATCGGCGCGGGCTTCGGCCTGTGCCAGACCGCGGGCGTGGTCGCCGACGCCCGCCTCCAGGACCGCATCACCGGACCGACCCGGGCCACCGTCACCTCCCTGGCCGGCCTGGGCACCGACGCCCTCACCACGGCCTCCTACCTGCTGTACGCGGGGGTGTTCGCGGTGACCGGGCACGCCCTGGCGTTCGCCCTGTTCGCACTGCCCTACCTGGTGGCGGCACTCGTCCTGGGCCGCGTCACCCGCGGGGCCCGTCCGGCCCGCCGCTCCCCTGACCGGAAGGGGGCGGCGCGGCGGTGAACCGCCTCCGAACCCGACGGCGTCCGGGCGCGTCTTCCCTGTAGCCGGGCGCCCCGCGCCCGGTACGGCGTGGCGGGCGCGCCCGCCACGCCGTACCGCGCCCGAGGACGGCGGGACGCGGTACCCGCGGGCCGTAGGTGTCGAGGGACCGCCTACGGCCCGGCCGCGACCCGGCTCTGGGGGCCCCTCGGTGGCCAGGGCCCTTGCACGCCTGAATAGCATCGGTTCCTGTGGCACACCAGACGACGAACACGGCGAGCAGCGAAGGCCCGCGCATCGCCTCCGTGCGCGGGATCAACGTCACCTACACCGACCGCGGGGCCGGGTACCCCGCCCTCCTGATCCACGGTCACCCCTTCGACCGCACCATGTGGGAACCCCAGGTCAGGGCCCTGGCGGGACGCGGTTACCGGGTGATCGCCCCCGACCTGCGCGGGTACGGGAACAGCACCGTCGTCCCCGGGACCACGACCCTGGACACCTTCGCCCGCGACCTGGACGCGCTCCTGGACCACCTGGGTCTGGACGTGGTGAGCGTGGTGGGGCTGTCGATGGGCGGCCAGATCGCCCTGGAGCTGTACCGGCTCTTCCCCGACCGCGTGGACTCGCTGACCCTGGCCGCCACCAACCCCAGCGCCGAGACCGAGCGGGGGCGGGCCGCCCGCGTGGCGCTGGCCGAACGGCTGCGCGCCGAGGGCATGCGCGGCTACGGCGACGAGGTGCTCGTGGGCATGATGACCGCCGCCAACGTGCGCGAACTGCCCGCCGTGGCCGACCACGTGCGCGCGATGATGTACGCCGCCCCGCCCGAGGGGGCGGCGGCCGCCCTGCTGGGCCGCGCCAGACGTCAGGACTACGCGCCCCTGCTGCGCCGGGTGTCCGCGCCGACCCTGTTGGTGGGGGGCCAGCACGACGTGTTCACCCCGCCCGACCTCGCCGAGTCCATGCACGTGCTGGTGCCGGACTCGGTCGTGGAGATCGTCGAGGGCGCCGGGCACCTGCCCAACCTGGAGCGGCCCGAGCGGTTCAACGAGGTGCTGCGCCGCTTCCTGGACCGCTGCCGCACCCGCGTCTAGGAGACGACCGCTGCGTCCGGTCCCGTCGGCGGCCGCGCGCGGTACCCGGCGGGTGGCGACTCCGCGGCGCCTCGGGTGCCGCGGGGCTCGTCAGACGCGCTCGACGGGCAGCCACAGCTCGGCCTCGGCGGTGGCGCCGTCCCCGGTGTAGGAGACCCGCAGGATCTCCGGACCCTCGGTGGCCCGGTAGGCCGTGTTGGAGGGGAACCACCGGCCGAAGGCGTCCGCCCACATGTGCTGCAGCCCCTCGGGGCACCGCGCCACGGGCACCGGCTTCGGGAAGACCACCCAGGTACCGCTCGGCACCTCCAGCGTCTCCATACCCTCCGCGCCCCTGGCGCAGGTCGCCGCGGCCTCGTAGTAGTCGATCAGGCTCCCCTCCCCGCGGTCGGGGGACAGGGCGGCGGTGACGCCCAGGACACCGCGCGGTTCCTGGTCGGAGAGCTCCGCGACGCGCGCCCGGACCTCCTGGTCCAGGCCCCTGACGAACTCCTCCATGGCGTGGTTGCGGCCCTCGTGGACGATCGGCACCCGCGCCTTGGGGCCCACGAGGCGGAAGGGCCCCTTGTCCACGATCCGGTAACGCATGGTGGTATTCCCTTCGACGGTCAGGCGGAAGGACATCCTCGGTTGTGCGGCGAGCACCGCGCCGGTCCGGCGGGCCTCGCCCGGCCCCACACCGTGCATGGCGCGAAAGGCCCGGGCGAAGGCCTCGGCCGACCCGTAGCCGTGGCGCACAGCGATGTCGAGCAGGCTGTCGCCGCTCCCGAGCACCTCGGCACCGGCGAGGGTGAGTCTGCGCCGCCGCACGTACTCCGACAGGGGCATCCCCGCCAGCGCCGAGAACAGACGGCGCAGGTGGTGCTCGGAGGTGAGCGCGATCCGCGCCATCTCCGCCACGTCCACCGGCCGTCCGGTGTCCTCCTCGACCTTCTCCAGGGCCCGGTTGAGCCGGTCCAGCATGGTGTCCTCCTTCTCCGGGTCACCGACGCTAGCGGCCCGGGCCCCTCCGCGCCCGACAGTCGGCGGCCCCCTTCCGTGTGTTCGTCGGTCCTCTCCACCCATGTCCTGCGGCCGACGGGGTAGGGGGCCCGTCCAAGGACGGGAAATCCTTGGGCAAGAAGCGCGTCTGTGCCGACGTGGCGTGCCCCGAAGCAAGCATCATGGGCCCGAGGATGGCCCGCAGACCGACCCCGAGAAGGAGGTGGGCGGGGCGGGGACACACGCCCCGCGGACACATGGACCTGGGTTTTCTGCGACCTCTGTACGAGAGCGACGCCCCTGTGGCCTCGGTGCACCTGGACACCAGCCGCGACAGGACCGACGCCGGCAAGGAACTCGAACTGCGCTGGCGCCACCTGCGGGACGAACTCTCCTCGCTGGGCACCGACAAGGCGACCCTGGACGTGCTGGAACAGGCGGTCAGGGACGGCTCCTCCCGGGCCTTCGGCAGCCACGGCCACTCCCTGTTCGCCTCCGAGGGGCGCCTGCTCGGCGCGTACACGCTCTCCGAACCGCCCGCGCAGAGCCGCGCCCTGCGCATGCCGGTCCCCGACCCCCTCCCCGTGGTCGTGGACCGGGGGCGCTACCTGCCCCACGTCCTGGTGGCGCTGGACCGGGTCAACGCCAAGGTGTTCTCCTACACCGGCCGGCCCACCAGCGGACCGGCCTCCGAGAAGGACTTCTCCGGCGCCGACCTGCGCAACATCGACCCGATGGGCCGGGGCGGGCCCGGCGTCCTGAGCGGGTACAACGGCCGCTTCGACGGCAAGCACTACCCGATGGAGACCTGGCGGGAGAACACCGCCCGGATCGCCCAGCAGGTGCGCGAGGCCGTCGCCGAGGTGGACGCCCGGATCATCTTCGTTGGCGGTGACGAGGAGGCCATCGCCTACCTGCGCGACAACCTGGGCGAGCGCAAGCTGAGCATCCCGGTCAGGCTGGTGGCCGGGGGTCGGGGCGGCCCCGACGCCGAGGAGCGCCTGCACGAGGCCGCTGCGGAGGCGCTGCGCGACTTCGTCATCGACGGCCACGACGACATCATCGCCGACTACCACCAGAAACTCGCCAACGACCAGGCGGTGCGCGGCACCGAGCCCACCCTGCCGATGCTGTCGGAGGCGCGGGTGCGCACCCTGCTGCTGGGCGCAGACCGCGACGGCGAACCCGATCTGTGGGGCTCACCGGGCGAGCCGGTGCTGGTGTCGAAGGATCCGGCGGACCTGGACGACCCCGACGCGGCGTTCCGGGCACCGGCCAGCGCGCTGATGCTGCGTTCGGCGATGGCCGCCGACGCCGGTTTCGGCGAGGTCCTCGACCACGGCCACACCAGCGCCGAGAACGGCGCGATCCTGCGCTTTCCCACGTCGCCGAACGAGAGGGTCTGACCGACCCCAGCGAGCCGCCCGCGTCCGTCTCCGGGCGCGGGCGGCCCCGTGCGCGGTACCGGCCGCGGGCGCACGGACCGGCGCGGTGCGGCACCCGGCGTCAGGCGGCCCCGGCCGGAAAACGCACGTCGGTGACCGCCGCCGTCCTCAGGCCCGCGGACGCGGGGCGCGTCCCGGTCAGGGGCGGGTGGTCATCCCCAGCAGGGCCAGCAGCTCGGCCTCGGTGACCAGGTCGATGCGCTGGCCCCGCTCGCGGTAGGTCTCGGCCCGCAGGTGCTTGGCGGTCTTGCCGGGGCCGCCGTGGCCCCCGAGGACGAGTACGTCGGTTTTCTTGGTGACATTCTTGGCGGGCCGCCCGCCCGCCTCGGCCACGCGCCGCCACACCTCGGGCTTGTCCATGGACGCCAGGTCCCCGGAGACGCACACGGTGCGCCCGTACAGCGGCCCGGTGGGATCGGCGTCCGGGGAGGGCTCGGGCAGCGGCGTCTGGGCGTCGCGCTGCCACCGTCCGAACCGGTCCTCGGGCGCGGCAGCTGCGGCGGACGCGGCGAACAGCGCGGGCTGGGCGGGCGCGGCGGCGGCCGGGACCGGAGCGGGTACCGCGCTCCCGGCCGAGGCCTCCACCCGGCGCAGGTCCGTGCGCGCGGCACGGGCCAGATCGGCCAGCGACGGGGTGCCGTAGCGCTCCATGGCGGCGATCACGATGCGCGCGGCGGCCTCGGCGTCGGCGTCGGCGCGGTGGTGGTGCGTCACCCGGTGCCCGATGTGGGCGCACACGGTCGGCAGCTTGTGGTCGGGCAGCCCGCCCCAGGTGCGCCGGGCCAGCGCCAGCGTGCACGCGTACTCCCACGCCGGGTGGGGCAGCCCGGTGTGCCCGCAGGCCTGGCGCAGCACCCCCATGTCGAAGGCGGCGTTGTGCGCCACCAGGGGGCTGCCGTCGGCGAACTCCACGATGCGCGCGTGCGCCTGTTCCCAGGAGGGGGCGTCGGCGACGTCGGCCGCGGTGATGCCGTGCACGGCGATGTTGTGGCGGGAGAAGAAGTCCACCTGCCTCGGCGGCCGGATCAGCGTGGTGTACCGGTCCACGACCGCGCCGTCGCGCACCCGCACCAGGCCGACCGCGCACGCGCTGCCGCGGTCGTGGTTGGCGGTCTCGAAGTCGATCGCGGTCCAGGTCCGGGACACCGCGCACCTCCTGCAAACGGGGAACGGACCGAGGCTATCCGGGCCCGGACGCCTTCGGGGACGAAACGGCCCCACCGGTCCGGCGCCGAAGGCGCTGCCCCGCCCGCGCCCTGAGGAAAACCCCACCCCCGCTCTGGCGCGCACCGCACCCGACCTGGCGGTACGCCCCATGGCCCGGCCGGGGTCCCCTTTCCTAGCGTGGTCACCGCCGCACGAACGACGAGACGAGGACCGCACGTGATCGGTTTCGTTGCGGTGCAGACTCCGTCCTTCAGGGCGGGGTGAGCCGCCCCCACCACAATGTCGTAGGGCCCGACTACGGTGTGTGCTGGTTCGAAGGGAGGTGTGCACACTGTGTTGACGGGGTTTCGGTACCGGCTCGCGCTCACCGACGAGCAGACCGAGTCGTGCCAGGTCTATGGCGATATCTGTCGGGCGGTGTGGAACACCGGCCTTGACCAGCGCCGCGAGGCTGTGTCCCGCTGGCGGCGGGGTCAGCGCCTGCCCTACTGCGGTTACCACCTCCAAGCCCGTGAACTGGCCGAGGCCAAGGCCGAGGAGACCTGGCTTCAGGCCGCCCCCTCCCACATCCTCCAGCAGACCCTGCGCGACCTGGACCGAGCCTGTCAGGACCACGGCACGTTCAAGGTGCGGTGGCGCGCCAAGGACCGGTGGAGGCCCTCCTTCCGCTTCCCCGACGGTGGGCGGATGAGCATCGAACGCCTGGGCCGCAGGTGGGGACGCATCAAGCTGCCCAAGCTGGGATGGGTGCGCTTTCGCTGGTCACGCGCGCCCCGGGGCACGGTGCGCTCGGCCACTGTCTCCCGGGATGGGGCCCACTGGTATGTGGCGTTGTTGTGCGAGGACGGCCAAACCACCCCCGAGGCGCATGAGCGCCCCGACAGCGCGGTGGGCATCGACCGGGGTGTGGCGGTAGCGGTGGCCACCAGCGATGGCGACCTGCTCGACCGCACCTTCCAAACCCCCAAAGAGGCCGAGCGCGAACGCCGTCTGCGCCGACGCCTGTCCCGCCAACGCCGGGGGTCGAACAACCGGGCCAGGACCAGGGCCGCTCTGGGCAAGTTGACCGGGCGGGTGCGGGCTCGGCGCGCCGATTTCGCCGCGCAGACCGCGCACGTGTTGTGCGCCGAGAACGCGGTCGTGGTGCTGGAAAAGCTCAAGACCAAGAACATGACCGCCTCCGCGAAAGGCACTGTTGAGGCACCTGGTGTCAACGTGCGTCAGAAGGCGGGGTTGAACCGGGCGATCCTGGCCAAAGGGTGGCACGGGTTCGCACTCGCCTGTCAGAACGCGGCCCGGCGAACCGGGAGTCGGATCGTGGAGGTCGATCCCGCGTACACGTCCCAGACCTGTCACTCGTGCGCATACGTCGCGGCGGAGAACCGAGAGAGCCAATCGGTCTTTTGCTGCGGCAGATGCGGGCACACAGCTCATGCGGACGTGAACGCGGCCCAGAACATTCTCACGCGCGGATGGACTAACCCTTCGGGGTGAACCGTGCCAGCCTGCCGAGACCTCTGGGATGCCATGTCGACGAAGCAGGAACCAGCTGCAGCCGCGAGGCGCGCAGCGCCACCGCCCCGTCGAGGGGTGGTCGGAATCTCCCTCGTTCACGAGGAAGAGGAAGTCAACGCTGACGACTCGGTCCTGCTCAGGGAGGGCCTGGTGCGGTTGTTGGAGGAGGAGGGGCACGAGGTGGCGGCGGCGGTGGGCGACGCCGAAGCGCTGCTGTCCGCGGTCGCCGAGCACGCGCCCGACGCCGCGGTGGTGGACGTGCGGATGCCGCCCACCCACACCGACGAGGGGCTGCGGGCGGCGCTGCGCATCCGCGCCGACCACGAGAAGGTGGCGGTGCTGGTGCTGTCGCAGTACGTGGAGCAGCGCTACGCCGCCGAACTGCTGGCCGGGGCCTCGGGCAGGGTCGGCTACCTGCTCAAGGACCGGGTGTCGGAGGTGGGGGAGTTCCTGGAGGCCCTGGAGCGGGTGCGCGCGGGCGGGGCTGCCTTCGACCCCGAGGTGGTGCGCCAGCTGCTGGCGCGCACCACCCGCACCGACCCGCTGGCCCGGCTCACCCGGCGCGAGCGCGACGTCCTGGAGCGCATGGCGCAGGGGCTGAGCAACGCCTCGATCGCCGAGCGGCTGTACGTGTCGCTGAGCGCGGTGGAGAAGCACGTCAACGCGATCTTCGACAAGCTGGGGCTCGGGCACGCCTCCGGCTACAGCCGCCGGGTTCTGGCGGTGCTGCGCTACCTGGGCAGCTGAGCCCGGCCTCGGCGGGGTCCGGGCGGCACGGGCCGCAAAGGGGCACCCGTACCGCGAAGTCCCTCGGGCGCCGGTGAGGGGCGCCGTTCTCCGCGGCCGGTCGCGCTCACCCGCTTGCCCACGGCCTAATTGTCAAGCTAAGGTTTACATGTGCAAGAAAGATTGACAGAGGCGCTGCGTGTCCTGAAGACGCGAACGGAAGCGTTCCTCGCCTCGCGCGTCCTGACGAGGGACGACGACTGGACCGACTCGCTGGGGCGTGCCGTGAGCATGCGCGCGGCCGCCGACGACGTCGTGCGCGCCGTCGTGGGGCAGGCGCGCCAGGACGGCGTCACGTGGCAGGTCATCGGTGACGCGCTCGGCGTGAGCAGGCAGGCGGCGTTCCAGCGCTACGGAAAACCGATCGATCCCAGAACAGGAGAGCCCATGAACACCACACCGCTCCCCGGAGCCGCCGAACTGGCCGTCTCGGTGATCGAGGACCTCGCGTCCGGGCGATGGTCGCACGTCACCGAGCGGTTCGATCCGGCCATGAGCGACGGCCTGTCGCAGGACGCGCTCGCGGCCGCGTGGGCGCAGATCATCGGTCTGGTGGGAGCCTTCGAGGGGCATGGGGAGCCGGAGGCCGCCCGGGCCGGCGACGTGACGGTCACGAACACGCCGCTCTCGTTCGAGGCTGGCGACTACACGGCACGGATCGCGTTCCGCGACGACCGCACCGTGGCAGGTCTGCACATCCTCGAAGGGAAGCCGTCGTGACCGGCGAATCCACGAACGTGTCGATGACGGCCACGACCCGGGGCGGATCCCGTATGAGCGGCCGCGACCTGCGCTCCATCGGCGTGTTCACCGCCCTGGCGTTTGCACTCGCCTGGCTCGTCGCGCTCCCGCTCTGGCTCGGCGACGGACTCACCAGCCCGTGGTTCCCGTTCGTGGCCACCGCCGTGATGATGACCCCCGCGATCGCCGCCCTCGTCGTCGTGTTCCTCGTGGAACGGCCGGAGCGGAAGGCGTGGACGCTCGGGCTGTGGCCGCTGCGACCGGTCCGGAGGCTGCTCGGCTACGCGGCGCTGGGGGTCGCCGTGCCCATCGCGCTCGTCCTGGCGGCGCTCCCCGTCGGCGCGCTGCTGGGGGTCTATCCGGCCGACTTCGCGAACTTCTCCGCGTTCCAGCGGGTCCTCGCCGAGCAGGCGGGCGACGCGGGAGCGGCCGAGATCCCGATACCGGTCGGCGCGCTGATCGCCGTCCAGCTCGCCGCGCTGCCGGTGGCGGCGTTGGTCAACCTCATCCCGGCGCTGGGAGAGGAACTCGGGTGGCGGGGGTGGCTGCTCCCGAGACTGATGCCGCTCGGCACGTTCCCGGCACTGCTGGTCTCGGGCGTGATCTGGGGCCTCTGGCACGCCCCGCTCATCCTCCTCGGGTACAACTACCCCGACGCGCCGGGCTGGCTCGGCCTGACCGCGATGGTCTGCATGTGCGTTGTGGTCGGCGCGGTCTTCGGCTGGCTGCGGCTGCGGTCGGGGTCGGTGTGGCCCGCGGCTCTGGCGCACGCCGCGTTCAACGGGGCGGGTGGGACCTTCCTCCTCTTCGCGAAGGCGGGCGAGCACGTCGACACCACGCAGGCCACGATCCTGGGCTGGAGCGGGTGGATCGTACCGTTAGTGCTCGTCGCGGTCCTGATCGCCACGGGACAGTTCTCCTCCGCGAGGCACCCGTCGGCCCCGCCGTCCGGGGAGGGGACCGCCGCCGACGACGGGCCGGCCGAACGGGTGGGCGGCCGGTAGGCACAGCGGACGCCGCGTCCTTCGCGAACGGGCGCGGTGGCGCTGTCCTTCGAACACCGGCCCCTCGCACGGCCCGATCCCGGGGCCGGCACCGGCTCAGGCCGGGTCGAAGGACTCCATGACGGCTGTGCGCTGGGCGTCCTGACCGGCCCACGAGGCGTCGGTGGAGGCCCAGGCCAGCGTGTAGTACTCCCCGGGCGCCACCGCGATGTTGCGGGTCAGTACGCGGCGCGTCTCGCCGGCCTCGTCCCGCCAGGTGAACTCCCACTCGGCGGCCGAGTGGAAGCCGGTGTCGCCGGTGACGTCCCCGATCCGCACCCGCTCGTAGCCCGGCAGCCGTCCCGAGCCGTACACGCCCTGCTCCTGGTCAAGGACGTGCTGGTACTCGTCGTCGGTGGGGTGCTCGGCCATGTCGACCTGGAGGTAGCCGGCGTCGGCGGGGGACTCGTAGAAGACGCTGCTGCCGTCCACCCGGCGGATCCAGCCCTCGGGGACGCGCAGGCCGAAACCCTCGGGGTCCTCGGTCCAGGACGTCCCGGGCACGGGGGCGCCGTCGGCGCCGTCCTCCGGGGGCGCCCCGGTCTCCTCGGGTTCGGTGACGTCTCCCCCGTCCCCGGTCCCGGCCTCCTGCTCGTCGGCGCCGGGGCCGGAGGGTTCCTCGGAGCCCGATTCCCCGGTCCCCGCACCGGAGGCCGCGACACTGGTGTCGGAGCCCCACGGATCGAGCACCACCACCAGCGCCGCCACCGCCACCAGCGAGGCCAGGCCCAGGGTGAGCACCACCATCGGCCAGGACAGCCGCCCGC
Source organism: Nocardiopsis akebiae (assembly GCF_018316795.1). Taxonomy (NCBI): domain Bacteria; kingdom Bacillati; phylum Actinomycetota; class Actinomycetes; order Streptosporangiales; family Nocardiopsidaceae; genus Nocardiopsis; species Nocardiopsis akebiae. The sequence goes on along the minus strand of NZ_CP074132.1, from coordinate 3,460,758 downwards.
CCCGCTGCGGTACCGGCGCCGTCGTGACCGTCGTCTGGGGCGGGAGCGCCGCGGGGGGACCCGGAACCGGCCCCGGGGCTTCGGGCCGCACCGGTCCCGGGGTGACCGCGTGCGTGGGGCCGCCCACCTGCCGCGTCGGCACGGACACGGTCGTGGCCGAGGGGGCCGTGAAGACCTCGGCGTCGGTGCCTCCCCGCACCTGCGCGGTCAGCAGCGCGCGGCAGCGGTCGGCGTCGATCCGCCCGGCCGGGTCCTTCACCAGCAGGCCCCGCACCGCCTGGGCCAGCGGACCCCGCCCCAGGACGTCGGGCGGCTCCTCGGAGGTGACGGCGTGCAGCGTCGCGGGGATGCCCTCACGGCGGAACGGGGAGTCGCCGGTTGCCGCGAAGTACAGGGTCGCGCCCAGCGACCACAGGTCGCTCGCAGGGGTCGCCGGGCTCATCGCCAGCCGTTCGGGGGCCAGGTAGGCGGGGGAGCCCATCACCCCGGCCGTCTGGGTGACGGAGGAGGTGTCGGCGATGGTGGCGATACCGAAGTCGGTGAGCACCACCCTTCCGGTGTCGGTGACCATGACGTTCTCGGGTTTGACGTCGCGGTGCGTGATCCCCTGCCCGTGCGCGGTGCTCAGCGCGCTGAGCAGGGCGAGCCCCCACTGGGCGGTCGCGCGGGCGCCGCGCGGGCCCTCCCGGCGGACCAGCGCGCGCAGGGAGCGCCCGCTGAGGAACTCCATGACGATCCACGGGCGCCCGTCGTCCTGGACGATGTCGTGCACGGTGACGATGTTGGGGTGTCCGCCCATCGCGGTGGCCTGCGCCTCGCGCCGGGCCCTGGCCGCCATCCGGTCGCGTTCGTCGTCGTCCAGGCCCGGGCCCGGGAGGATCTCCTTGACCGCGACGGTGCGGTTGAGCTCGGTGTCGTGGGCCCGCCAGACCCGGCCCATCCCGCCCCGGCCGATCTCGGCCAGCAACTGGTAGCGGCCACGCAGTGCGCGGTGCGGCTCGGCCCCAATCGGACTCCCTTGCGGTGCGGGCCCTCGTGACCCCGTGGACGTCGACAAGCCCGCAGGGACAGCGGTTTCCCATGCGCGCCGAGCGACCATGGTACTGAGGTACGACGGTGCTTCGACCCTGTGGAAGAGCCGTCCCCGGTCAGCCCGCCGCACCGGAGCCCGGGGCGGACCGCGACGCTCTCCGGGGGCGTGGACCGGTCAGCCCAGGCCGGCGAGTTTGCCTTCCAGCACCTCCCGCTCGCGCTCGTTGCCGCACCGGCGCACGGCCAGCTCCAGTTCGGTGCGCGCCTCAGCGGTGCGGCCCAGGCGCACGAGCAGCTCCCCGCGCACGCTCGGCAGCAGGTGCGAGTCCGCCAGCGCCCCGGCCGCCGCCAGCTCGTCCACGACCCGCAGCGCCGCGGCCGGTCCCCGGGCCATGGAGACCGCCACCGCCCGGTTGAGGTCCACCACCGGGGAGGGCGCCAGACGGCCGAGCGCCTCGTAGAGCAGCACGATCCGCTCCCAGTCCGTCTCCCGCACCGAGGGGGCGAGCGCGTGGCACTCGGCGATCGCGGCCTGGAGGCCGTAGGCGCCCAGCCCCCGGCCGGCGCTCCCGGCACGGGCCAGGGCGGCCCGCCCCCGGCGGATCGCGGCGCGGTCCCAGCGGCGGCGGTCCTGGTGCTCCAGCAGCACCGGCCGCCCGTCCGCCCCGGTGCGGGCGGGAAAGCGCGCCGCGGTCAGCTCCAGCAGCGCCAGCAGGCCGTGGACCTCGGGCTGGTCGGGGACCAGCCGGGCCAGAACCCGGGCCAGGCGCTGGGCCTCGGCCGCGAGATCGGGCCGGATCAGGTCGCCTCCTGAGCTGGCCGAGGAGCCCTCGGTGAAGATCAGGTAGACCACGTTGAGCACCGAGCCGAGCCGCTGGGCCCGCTCCCGGGCCGGGGGCACCTCGAAGTGCACCCGGGCCGCCCCGAGGGTCTTCTTGGCCCGGGTGATCCTGGCCTGCACGGTCGCGGTCGGGACCAGGAACGCCCTGGCGATCTCGTCGCTGGTCAGACCGCCGACCACCCGCAGGGTGAGCGCCACCCTGGCCTCACGCGACAGCGCGGGGTGGCAGGCGGTGAACATCAGCGCGAGCACGTCGTCGTCGATCCGGTCCGGATCCCACAGCACGTCGTCGGCCTCCCCCGCGGGGTCGCCGGGCGCGCTGCCCGAGGCGGCGCCGCCCTCGCCCAGGTCGCGGGCGAGGACGGCGTACCTGTCGTCCAGAACGGAGCGGCGGCGGAACGCGTCGATCGCGCGGCGGCGGCCGACGGTGAGCAGCCACCCCGTCGGGTTGCGTGGCACGCCCTCGCGCGGCCAGGTCACCAGTGCCTCGGCCAGCGCCTCCTGGCCCAGGTCCTCGGCCAGCGCGAAGTCGCCGGTGTAGCGCGCGAGCGCGCCGACGATCCGCGCCGAGTCGATCCGCCAGACGGCGGCTACGGCCTCGCGGCCTGCGGGGTCGGCCATCTCCGGTCGGTCCGCTCAGAGCTGGCCGGTGGCCTCACGCCAGGCCCGCTCCCTCTGGATCCACTCGTTGTCCTGCGGGAACTCGTCGATGGTGGTGACCCGGCGGATCTCGGTCTTGAACCCGGGACCTCCCATCGGCGCCCGCTTGGCCCACTCCACGGCCTCCTCCTTCGAGGCCACGTTGAGGATGTAGAACCCGCCGAACAGCTCCTTGGTCTCGCCGTAGGGGCCGTCGGTGACCACGGGCGGCTCGGAGGAGTAGTCGACGACCACGCCCTCGGCGGCGTCGTCGAGGCCCTCCGCGGCGACCAGCACCCCGGCGCGGATCAGCTCGTCGTTGTACCGGCCCATGGTCGCGAGCATCTCGTCGAAGTCGACCTCGCCCATCTTCGCGAAGGCCTCGTCGGTGGCGCGCATGATCAGCATGTACTTCATGGCTCTGTCTCCCCGGGTGTCGCGGGCCCCTTCCGGGCCCCTTCACCCCTAGGTCGAACGGGGGGTGCCGCGGATCGACACGTCCACCGGTCTCTTTCCGAGGAATTCTGACAGAGCCCGCCCGCGACCCGGTCCCGCGACCCGCCTACCGGGCCAACAGGTCGCGCAGCGCCCCGACCACCTCGGCCGGGGCCTCCTCGGCCATGAAGTGGCCGCAGGTCACCGTGCTGTGGTGCAGGTCGGGGGCCCAGGCCCGCCACACAGCGGCGGCGTCGTAGCCCAGCGCCGCGCCCCAGTCCTGCTGGAGCACCGTCACCGGCATGGACAGACGCCGCCCGGCCGCGCGGTCGGCCTCGTCGTGCTCGACGTCGATCCCGGCGGAGGCCCGGTAGTCGGCCACGATCGAGGGCACGGCCTCGCGGGAGGCCCGCAGGTAGGCGGCGCGCACCTCGGCGGGGATTGCCTCGGGGTCGCGCGTCCAGATGTCCAGGAAGTGTCCGAAGAAGGCGTCCGGGCTGGCGCCGATGAGCTGCTCGGGCAGGCCCGGAGGCTGGGCCATGAGGTACAGGTGGAAGCCCACCGCGGCCGACGCCCCGCGCATGACCTCCCACATGTCCAGGGTCGGCAGCACGTCGAGCGAGGCCAGGTGGGTGACGGCGTCGGGGTGGTCCAGACCGGCGCGGATCGCGACCAGGGCGCCGCGGTCGTGGCCCGCCAGGGCGAAGCGTTCGTGGCCCAGGGCGCGGGCCAGGGCGACGACGTCGGCGGCCATGGTGCGCTTGGCGTAGGCGTCGCCGTCGGTGCCGGCGGGCTTGTCGCTGTCGCCGTAGCCGCGCAGGTCCGGGCAGATGACGGTGTGGTCGGCGGCCAGGTCGGCCGCGACGTGCCGCCACATCAGGTGGGTCTGGGGGAAGCCGTGCAGCAGCACGAGGGGGCTGCCCGAGCCGCCGACGGCGGCGTTGAGCGCCACGCCCTCGGCGACGGGCACGCGCTGGTAGTCGAATCCCTTGATCCTGGGTTCCACGGTGGTCTCCTCGGTGGGTCGGAGCCGCGTCCCCGGCGGTCGCCGGGGATCTCGGTCGTCCACGAGCCTGCCGGGGCCCGATGAGCAGCTGATGAGCAACGGTTGAGCGGGGGCGTCGGCGTCCCCAGGCGGTGCGGACGGCCGGATAGATTTGCTGCCATGGAGGGGGAGGTGACACGGGCGGCGGTGTCCTTCCGCGTGCTGGGTCCCCTGGAGGCCGTCGGCGCGCACGGACCGCTCGCCCTCAAGGGGCCGCGACACCGCGCGGTGCTGGCCCGGCTCCTGGTCGCCGAGGGCCGTGCCGTGCCCGTGGACCGTCTCGTGGACGACCTGTGGGAGGTGCCCGCCGAGGGCTCCGTGGCTGCGGTGCGCACCTTCGTCTCGGCGCTGCGCCGGTCCCTGGAACCGGACCGGCCCGCCCGGCGGCCCGCCCGGCTGCTGGTGACCGCGCCGCCGGGCTACGCGCTGAGGGCCGACCCCGAGGCGGTCGACGCCCGGCGCTTCGCCGGGTCCGTGGCCCGTGGCGGCGCGCTGCTCGCCGAGGACCGGCCCGGTGCGGCGCTGGACGGCCTGGAGGAGGCCCTCGGGTGGTGGCGGGGCCCGGCCTACGCCGAGTTCGCCGCCTACCCCTGGGCGCGCGCCGAGGCCGACCGGCTGGAGGGGCTGCGGCTGCTGGCGGTGGAGCGGCACGCCGAGGCCCTCCTGGCGCTGGGGCGTGCGGGTGACGCGGTGCCCGCCCTGGAGGCGCACGCCCTGGCCCATCCCCTGCGCGAGAACGCCTGGCGGCAGTGGGCGCTGGCCCTGTACCGCTCGGGCCGTCAGGGTGACGCTCTGGCCGCGCTGCGCCGCGCCCGCCGGACCCTGGCGGAGGAGCTGGGGGTGGACCCCGGCCCCGAACTGCGGCGGCTGGAGGCCGACGTCCTGGCCCAGGCGCCCCACCTCACCCCGCGTGCCGCCGCCACCGTCCTCCCGGCACGGGCGGTGGGCGCGCCCGACCCCGTCCGGCGCCCGTTCGTGGGCCGTACCCGGGAGCTGGAACTGCTGGAGGGGGCCGCGGCCTCCGCCGCGCCGCACGCTCCGGCCCGGGTCGCGCTGGTCTCCGGCGACGCCGGGGCGGGCAAGACGGCCCTGGCCGAGGAACTGGCGCGGCGGCTGGCCGGGCGCGGGTGGACCACGGCCTGGGGGCGCGGCCCCGAGCACGAGGGGGCGCCCGCGGCCTGGCCCTGGACGCAGATCGCCGCGGTGCTGGCGGAATCCGTGGACACCGGCCGGGACGCCACGGGCCACGGGGACCCCATCGGCCTCACCACGGACGACGACACCACAGCCCCGGCATCCAACACGAGCCCCACCGGGACGGACGGTCCCTCCCCGGGCACAGGCCGGGGTGCGGCCACCACGGAGCCCAGGAGCATCGCCGCCCCCGCCCGCGACAACGACACCGCAGCGCCGGGGGGTGCTGCCTCCGACCCCGCGGCGGCCCGGTTCGGCGTCCTGCGCCGAGCCGCCCGCCTGCTCGCCTCGGCCGCGCGGCGCGGTCCCGTCCTGCTGGTCTTCGACGACCTGCACCGAGCGGCGGAGGAGACCCTGGAACTGTTCACCTTCCTGGCCGCCGAACCGCTCCCGGGGCCCGTGCTGCTCGTGGGGACCCACCGGACCGGCGAGGTCCACCCCGCCCTGACCGCGACCCTTGCCCGGCTCGCCCCCCGCGAACCGGCCCGCGTCTACCTGGGCGGACTGGCCGAGGACGCGACCGAGGCGCTCGTACGGGCCCTGGTCGGCCGCGACGTCGGCGGGCGGGCGCTGCGCGCCGTCCACCGGCGCAGCGGCGGCAACCCCTTCTTCGTCCGTGAGCTGGCCCGGCTGCTGTCCGGCGGGGACGGCGCCGCGCTCGACGCGGTCCCCGCCGGGGTGCGCGACGTCATCCGCCACCGCCTGGACTCCCTGACATCCGGGGCCCGGGACCTGCTGCGCCGGGCCGCCGTGATCGGCCGCGACGTCGACCCCGACGTCCTGTCGGCCCTGTCCCCGGACGGGGACGCCCTACTCGACGCCCTGGACGAGGCGCTGGAGGCGGGTTTCCTCACCGACCGCGCCGAACCGGACGAGCCCGAGGGCGCACCCGGCCTGCGCTTCGCGCACGTGCTGGTGCGCGACACCCTCTACCAGGACCTCTCCCGGCCCCGCCGGGCGCACTTGCACACGGCGGTGGCCGAGGCCGTCGAGGCACTGCGTCCCGACCGGGCCGACGTGCTCGCCCACCACTTCGGGCGGGCGGGCACCCGCGCCACCGCGGCCCGGGCCGCGCACCACTCGCGCACCGCCGCCCTGCGGGCAGAGGAGCGCTTCGCCCCGCACGAGGCGGCCCGGCTGTGGCGGGAGTCCGTCGCCGCCCACGACCGCTCCGGCGAGGACCGGCCCCGCGAACGCCTGGAGGCGGTCATGGGCATGGTCCGGGCGCTGGCCGTCACCGGCCGTCTGGAGGAGGCCCGCCACCACCGCGCCCGGGCGGTGGCCGCGGCCGAGGGGCTGGGAGACGCGGAGCTGACGGCTCAGGTCATCACCGCCTTCGACGTGCCCGCCCTGTGGCCGCGCAACGACGACGAGGCGCTGGCCCGCCGGGTCGCCGGGGCCGCCGAACGCACCCTGGCCGCACTGCCCAAGGACCGCCCGGAGCAGCGCACCCGCCTGCTGTGCGCCCTGGCCCTGGAACTGCGCGGCGCCGCCACCGGCCGCGGCCCGGACGCGGCCCGCCTGGCCGAGGAGACCGCCCGCGGGCTCGGCGACCCCGCCCTGCTGTGCCTGGCGCTCAACGCCCGGTTCATGCAGTCCTTCCAGGGCGCCGGGCGGGCCCCGCAGCGCGTGGAGATCGGCGCCGAACTGGTCGACCTGGCCTCCCGACACGGCCTGGTGACCTTCGAGGTGCTGGGCCGCCTCGTACTGGTCCAGGCGTACTCCGCGCTCGCCGACTTCGGCGCCGCCGACGCCCACGCGGCCGGCGCCGACCGGCTGGGCTCGCGTTACGGGATCGCCCTGGTGGGGGTGTTCACCCGCTGGTACGAGGCGCTGCGCACGGCCGCGCGGGGATCCGTCGAGGAGGCCGAGGCCGCCTACCGTGCCGCGAGCGTGCGGCTCGCCGACACCGGCATGCCCGGGGTGGAGCAGGGCATCCTGCCCCTGGCGCTGCTGTGCCTGCGCCTGCGGGAAGGCCGTCCCGCAGAGGTGGATCCGCGTCAGGACTGGGGCCCCTACGCGCTCTGGGCCGACGCCCTGGCCCGGCCCGGATCAGCGCCCCTTCCGCCCGACGCTCCGCCAGGCCTGCTCGGGGAGGCCCTGACCTGCCTGGCCGCCCGGGCCGCCACCGCCGTCGGCGACCGCCCAGCGATGGAGCGCGCCCACCGCCTGCTCTCACCCGCCGCCGGGGAGCTGGCGGGCGCGGGCAGCGGTCTGCTGACCCTGGGGCCGGTCGCGCACCAGCTCGGCGACCTCGACCGCGCGCTCGGACGCCGCGAGCGGGCCGCGGAGCACTACCGGCTGGCCCTGCGCGTGGCCGCCCGGGCGGAGTCGCCGCACTGGACCGCCGCGGCCCGGGCCGCCCTGGCCGAACCGGACTGAGCCGCACGCGCCGTAGGGGCGGGCCAGCGGTGCCCGGGACACGAGACCCGGGCGACGACCGCGACACGCCACCGCGATGTGTAGTTTGGCCCTCTTGTGGTAAAAAGTTAGGCGTGCCGAACTTTCAAGATGAGGCTTCTTCACACTCCTGGTCGGCGAAGCTCCCCGCCGCCTCCCTCGCCCTTGTCCTGGGCCTGACCGCCTGCTCCTCCTCCGCCGGACAGGAGCGCGACGACGGACGGCTCCTGGTCCTGACCACGTTCACCGTTCTGGCGGACATGGCACGCAACGTCGCCGACGGGCGCGTGGAGGTCGCCTCGCTCACCCGGCCCGGAGCCGAGATCCACGGCTACGAACCCACCCCCGACGACCTCGTCCGCGGCCAGGACGCCGACCTGATCCTGGAGAACGGGCTCGGGCTGGAGGCCTGGTTCAGCCAGTTCACCGAACGCGTTCAGGCCCCCACCGCCGTGCTCAGCGACGGCGTCGAGACCATCCCCGTTTCCACGGGGGAGTACGAGGGCCAGCCCAACCCCCACGCCTGGATGTCGCCCGACAACGCCCCCGTCTACGTCGACAACATCCGCGACGCCCTCACCGAACTCGACCCCGAGGGCGAGCAGGTCTACGCCGAGGCGGCCGAGGCCTACAAGGACGAGATCAGCGAGGTCGGCGACTACCTGGAGGAGGAGCTCGCCGGGGTCCCCGACAGCTCCCGCGCCCTGGTCACCTGCGAGGGGGCCTTCTCCTACCTGGCGCGCGACGCGGGGCTGACCGAGATGTACCTGTGGCCGGTCAACGCCGAGACCCAGGGCACCCCCCGGCAGACCGCCGCCGTCACCGAGTTCGTCCGCGACAACCAGGTGCCCGCCGTCTTCTGCGAGAGCACCGTCAACGACGGCTCCCAGCGCTCGGTGGCGCGCGAGACCGGCGCCGCCATGGGCCGGACCCTCTACGTCGACTCCCTGTCCGAGGAGGGCGGACCCGTCCCCACCTACTTGGACCTGCTGCGCCACGACGCCGAGGCCATCGTGGCCGGGCTGCGGGGGGAGGAGCGGTGAACGCCGCCATCGAGGTCACCGACGCCACCGTCCGCTACGGCGACGTCCTGGCGCTGGACGGCGTGAGCCTGTCCGTCGCACCCGGCCGCGTCTGCGGTCTGCTGGGCACCAACGGGTCGGGCAAGTCCACCCTGTTCAAGACCGTGCTGGGCCTAGTCCCCACCGACGGGGGGCGTGTGCGGATCCTCGGGCGCACCGGGGCCGCCGCCCGCCGCCGCGGGCTGGTGGGCTACGTGCCCCAGTCCGAACAGGTCGACTGGGCCTTCCCGGTCCGTGTGCGCGACGTGGTGATGATGGGCCGCTACGGGCGCATGGGACAGCGCCGCCGCCCCCGCCCCGCCGACCGGGAGGCGGTCGAGCACGCCCTGGACCGCACCCACCTGGGCGACCTGGCCGACCGCCAGATCGGCGCGCTCTCCGGCGGCCAGCGCAAACGCGCCTTCGTGGCCCGCGCCATCGCCCAGGGAGCCGACGTGCTCCTGCTCGACGAGCCCTTCGCCGGGGTCGACAAGCGCTCGGAGGGGCGCATCACCGAACTGCTGCTGCAACTGCGCGGCGAGGGCCACACGCTGCTGGTGTCCACCCACGACCTGGCCCAGGTGCCCGCCCTGTGCGACGAGGCGGTGCTGCTCCAGCGCCGCGTCGTGGCGCACGGCGCACCCGAGGAGGTCCTGCGCCCGGAGACCCTCATGGAGGCCTTCGGGGTCCACACCGACGAGGAGGGAGCGGCATGGACGCGCTGACCGCGGTCGCGGAGTGGTTCACGGTGCCCCTGGGCTTCGACTTCGTCCGGCGCGCCCTGCTGGTCAGCGTGGTCGCCGGGGTGGCGTGCGCCGTCCTGTCGTGCTGGATGACGCTGGTGGGCTGGTCGCTGATGGGCGACGCCGTCTCCCACGCCGTCCTGCCCGGGGTGGTGCTGTCGTACCTGTTCGGGCTGCCCTTCGCGGTGGGCGCGCTGGTCTTCGGCGCCGGGTCGGTCGCTCTGATCGGGGTGGTCAACCGCACCTCCCGGGTCAAGGAGGACGCCGTCATCGGCGTGGTCTTCACGGCCATGTTCGCCTTGGGCCTGGTCCTGGTCTCGCGCGTGCCCAGCCAGACCGACCTGGGGCACATCCTGTTCGGCAACGTGCTGGGGGTGTCGGACACCGACATCTGGCAGGTGCTCGTCCTGGCCGGGGTGGTGCTGGCGGTGGTCTGGTACAAGCACCGCGACCTGACCTTGTACGCCTTCGACCCGGTCCACGCGCACGCGGTGGGCATCAACCCCCGTCTGCTGGAGACGCTGTTGCTGGGACTGCTGTCGGTCACGGTGGTGGTGGCCCTCCAGGCGGTGGGGATCATCCTGGTCGTGGCCATGGTCATCGTCCCCGGGGCGACGGCCTACCTGCTCACCGACCGCTTCGAGCGGATGCTGGTCGCCTCCGCGGCGGTGGCCGTGGCGGCGGCCGCGGCGGGGGTCTTCCTCAGCTTCCACCTGAACGTGTCCACCGGCGGGGCGATCGTGCTGGCCCAGTCGTCGGCCTTCACCCTGGCCTACCTGTTCTCGCCCCGCCAAGGCGTGCTGCTGCGGCGGCGCGCCGCACGAGGGGCCGGAGCCCGGGCGGTCGGCCGTGGGCGGGCCCGCCCCGCGAAGGAACCGTCCTAAGGTCTGTTTTCTTGCACCGGTCTCGGCTTGCGGAGGGTTGGTTCGGGCGCCCCCGGGGTTCCGGAGGTGCCGGAGACGGGTTCCCGTGGGGGAACCGCGCCGTAGGCGTGAGTTGGGGGTGGTGGCGGGCGACGGGTGGGCACGGGCGAATGGGGGTGGTGGCGGGCGACGGGTGTGAGTGCGGCGTTGGCGTGGGCAGTGCGGGACATCGAGGGCCTGCCGGTCCGGTGGTAGATGTCGCAATCCACACCGTTACCGGAGGCCCTCTCTGTGTGTGTCAGGTGGGGTGGGTGTCACCGACCTCAGTGGTCAATACACCTGATATGTGGGGTCCTTGCGTCAAGAGAGCAGCGTTGACCTGCGGTGATGCGTAGGGTCTCACCACCGCCGCCGACGGGCGCGGCCCGCCGCGTCGCCGCTACGGGCGCCGCACGTCGATGACGTACTTCCCGCGGACGCCGCCCGCCTCCAGCCTGCGGTAGGCCTCCGCGACGTCGGCCATGGGGAAGACCGTGTCGACCATAGGACGGATCTTCCCCTCCTCGGCGGCGCGGGTGAGCTCGGCGATGCGCTGCGCCGACGGGTTGTTGCTGAAGAGCTTGGTCCGGCCGGGCCGCACGACGGCCCGGAGTCCGGTGCCGAGCAGGGACCTGAGGACGCGGTCCGGGTCGAAGGCGAGCGCGACCATGCGCCCGCGCCGGTCCAGCCGCGCCTGGTAGGCGCCGAGGTCGGTGCCGACCAGGTCGAGGATGACGTCGAAGCGGCCGAGGTCCTGCGGCCGGGTCGTGCGGTAGTCCAGGGCCTCGTCGGCGCCGAGTCCCCGGATCCAGTCGAGGTTGCGGGCACCGGCGAGGGCGGTGACCTCGGCGCCGAGCGCCTTGCCCAGCTGCACCGCGACGCTGCCCACACCTCCGGTGGCGCCGCGGACCAGGAGCCGTTCACCGGGCGCGAGGCGGGCCTTGTCCGTCAGCGCGGTCAGGGCGGTGGTACCCGCGCCCGGAATGGCCGCGGCCTCCAGGAGGCCGAGGTTCCCGGGTGCGCCGGCGAGCCGCTGCTCTGGGACGACGACGTAGTCGGCGATGGCCCCGAAGGCGAAGTGCGGCATGACCCCCCACACCGCGTCCCCGGCCCGCCAGGCGCGCGCTCCCGCGCCCGCCGCCGCGACGCGGCCCGTGAAGTCGACGCCCACTCCCCGGGGGAACCGGGCACGGGTGATCCCGCTCATCCTGCCCGAGCGGAAGGCGACCTCCCCCGCGTCCACGCTCGCGGCGTGCACCTCGACGAGCACCTCGCCCTCTCCCGGATCCGGCGTGGGCACCTCGTCGACGCGCAACACCTCGGGCGGGCCGAATCGGTCGTACCGCACAGCGCGCATGGTCGTTCTCCCCAGTCTCGCGAAGAAAGTGGGGTGGCCCCCCACTTCGTTTCGCTAAGATAACCGGAGAGGCACCCCACTTAGCAAGCGCAGGAGGTCACGGTGGTCGAGAGCGCGGCGCGAAAGCCCCTGCGCGCGGATGCCAGGCGCAACTACGAACGCATCGTCGCCGTGGCCGAGGAGGCGTTCGCGGCCCACGGCGTGGACGCATCGCTGGAGGAGATCGCCCGCCGGGCCGGGGTGGGCTCGGCGACCCTGCACCGGCACTTCCCCTCCCGGCGCCGTCTGCTGGAGGTGGTCTTCCACGACCGCGTCGAAGCGCTCTGCGCCAGGGCGCGGGAGCACTCCCGCGCCAGCGGGCCGGGCCCCGCCCTCTTCGCCTGGCTGCGGGACCTCAAGGCCTACGCCGAGGCCAGCCGCGGTCTGGCCGCCTCGCTGCTGCGGGACGGCCGCGACGCCGACCTGCTGGAGCGCGACGACGGCTGCGCGGCGCTGATCACCGCCGCGGCCGGTGAGCTCCTGGAGCGCGCCCGTCGGGCGCGGGAGGTGCGCCCCGGTGTGCGCGCCGAGGACCTGGTCACACTCGTCAGCGCCATCTCGCTCGCCACGGAGGACCACCCCGACGGCGGGCAGGCCGGCCGTCTGCTGGACATCGCGTTCGCGGGCGTGCGCCCGCAGGCGCCCGCGGCCACCACCGGCGGGGATTCCTGAGACCGGGGCCGGACGCGGTCCCGCCATGACGCGGGGGCGGGCCGCCGATTCGGAGGGGCCTTCCCTCGCCGGGGGCGCGGGCCCGAAGGACACCGGTCGGCCGACGGCCGGGCGCGGGCACGAACAGAGACGGCGCGGCGGCACGGGGAGTGGTCCGTGCCGCCGCGCCCGGGAGGGGCCGGGCCGGAGTCAGCCGCGGCCCGCCTCCACCGGGGTGTGGTCCTTACGCGCGGCCCGTCGGGCTCGCAGTCGGCCGACGGCCACGACCAGGCCGATCGTCAGCAGCAGCCCGTAGATGCCCAGGGTGATCCCGCTGTCCACGAGCACCGACACGTCGCCCTGCCCCACGGCCAGGGCGCGGCGCAGCTCCGTCTCGGCCACCGGGCCCAGGACGACCGCGATCAGCACCGGGGCCAGCGGAATGTTGAAGCGGCGCATCATCAGAGCCACCAGACCCAGGAGCAGCATCAGCCACAGGTCCACCATGGACGACGCGGCCGCGTACACGCCCAGGGAAGAGAACACCGCGATCCCGGCGTACATGTACGGCTTGGGGACCAGCAGCAGCTTGGCCCACAGCGGCGCGAAGGGCAGGTTGAGGATGAGCAGCATGACGCTGCCGATGAACAGGCTGGCCAGCAGCGCCCACACCAGGTCGCCGTCGCGCTCGAACAGCAGCGGACCGGGCTGCATCCCGTACTGCTGGAAGGCGGCCAGCATGATCGCGGCGGTCGCCGAGGTCGGCAGGCCCAGACCCAGCAGGGTGCCCATCGCGGTTCCGGCGGTGGCGCTGGCGGCGGCCTCCGGCGCGGCCACGCCCTCGATGGCGCCCTCACCGAACTCGTCCTCGCCCTTGCCGCGTCGGGCTCGCCGCGCGGCGAGCTTGCGCTCGGTGCCGTAGGCCAGGAAGGTCGGGATCTCCGAGCCGCCCGCCGGGATGGACCCGAACGGCAGGCCGAACAGGGTTCCGCGCATCCAGGCCGGAAGCGTGCGCCGCAGGTCGCGTCGGCTCAGCCAAGGGGTGCCGCTGCGCCGTAGGCCGCCGCGCGCCGCGTCGCCCGCGTGGGCGGTGGCGGCCACGTGCAGCACCTCGCCGATCGCCAGCAGCGCCACGGTCACCGTGATGATGCTGAAGCCCTCGAAGAGCTGGGGCACGCCCAGGGTGAAGCGCTCGGCGCCGCTGAGTCCGTCGATGCCCACCATCGAGATGGCCAGGCCGATGCCCAGGGCGATCAGGCCGCGCACGGCCGAGTCCGAGACCACCGCGGAGGTGGCCACGAACGCGAAGACGGTGAGCGCGAAGTACTCGGCGGGGCCGAACTGCAGCGCCAGCTGCACGATGACCGGCGAGAAGAACGCCACCAGCGCCGTGGACACGATCGCGCCGATGAACGCGCCGATGGCCGCCGTGGCCAGTGCTTGCGGCGCCCGCCCGCGCTTGGCCATCTTGTGGCCCTCGATGGCGGTGGCGATGGCCGAGGCCTGCCCCGGCGTGTTCATCAGGATGGCGGCGGTGGAGTCACCGAACAGCCCGCCGTAGTACACACCGGCGAACATGATGAACGCGCCGGTGGGGTCGAGGTGGAAGGTGACCGGCAGCAGGAGCGCGACGGCCATGGAGGAGCCCAGGCCGGGCACCACGCCCACGGCCGTGCCGAGCATGACGCCCAGCAGCGCCAGGAACAGGTACTCGGGGCTCAGCGCGTTGGCGAACCCCGCCATGAGGTTGGTGAGAACGTCCATTTAGAGGATGCCCCCGAGGATTCCGGCCGGCAGGTTCAGGCCCAGACCGGCGACGAAGGCGAGCTGGATGACGGAGGAGAACACCAGCGACAGCACGGCGTCGAACAGGTACCGGCGGCTGCCCAGGGCGTGGGCGACGCCGAAGAACAGCAGCGCCGCGGACAGCAGCCAGCCCACCGGCTGGAGCAGCAGGATGAACACCGTCAGCGAGGCGACGACGATCCCCAGGCAGCGCCAGTCGATGCGCACGGGCCCCGCCTCACCGGCCGGGGCGCCCCCGTCGGTGTCGGCGGTGGCGGCCTCGGCGTTCTCCCCGGTGGTCGGCGCGTCGGCGGTGCGGGCCGGGCGCAGCAGGACCTGCGCGGCCAGGGCCACGCCCGTGGCGCCCATGAAGATCGCGACCAGGGTGGGGAAGAAGCGCGGGCCGGGCGGTTCGGTGCCCGGCGGCACCGGCATGGCGGCGGTCTGCACGGCGATGAACCCGGCGATGCCCAGCACCAGGGCGGCGACCAGCAGTTCTGACCTGCCCCGCCACCAGGAGGGGCGGGGCGGCGGGGCGGCGGGCTCCGTCGCCCGGGTGGGGGTGGTGGCGTCGGTACTCAAGACAGGCCCAGTTCCTCGGTGATGGTGGTGATGCGCTCGGTCTCCAGGGCGAGGAACTCCTCGAACTCCTCGCCGGTCTGGAAGGTGTCGTCCCAGCGGTTGCGCTCCAGCGTCTGCGCCCACTCGGGTGTGTCGTGCATCTCGGTGACGATCGCGGTCAGCTCGGCGCGCTCCTCCTCGGTGATACCGGCCGGGGCCACGAACCCCCGCCAGTTGGGCAGGACCGCGTCGATGTCCTGCTCGGCAAGGGTGGGAACGTCGATGCCCTCGACGCGCTCGTGCGCGGAGACGCCCAGGGCGCGCACGTTGCCCGCCTCGATCTGGTCGCTGAACTCGTTGTAGCCGCTGATGCCCACGTCGACGCTGCCCGACAGCAGCGAGGTCAGCGCCTCGCCGCCGCCGGAGAAGGCGATGTAGTTGACGTCCTGGGGGTCGACGTCGACGTCGGAGGCGATGAGTCCGGCCAGCAGGTGGTCGGTGCCGCCCAGGGAGCCGCCGCCGATCGCCATTCCGCCCGGGTCCTCGCGCCAGGCCTCGGCCAGGTCGCCCATGTCCTGGTACGGGGAGTCGTCGGGGACCACGACCACCTCGTAGTCGTCGGCGAGTCGGGCGATGGGGGTGACGTCCTGCAGGTCGTGCGAGGAGTTGTTGACGATGATGCTGCCGATCATGACCGTGCCGGTCACCATCAGCATGTTGGCCCGGCCCTCCTGGCGGACCGCCTGGGCAAGGCCGATGGTGCCGCCCGCGCCGGGCACGTTGACCACCTGGTTGTTGGCGACGATCTCCCCCTCGCGGAAGGCGTTCTGCGCCTCGCGTCCCACCAGGTCCCAGCCGCCGCCGGGCGCGGCGGGCACGATCGTGGTCAGTCGGCTGCGTACGGCCTCGGCGCCGTCGCCGCCGGTCGACGAGGCGTTGACCGCCGCGGCGCCGATGACGACGGCCGCGGCGACCGCGCCGCCGACGCGCAGAATGCGCTGGATGCTCATGGGGTGGCTCTCTCCGTTGCTGCAGGTCCGCGGTGCGGGCGGGCGCTCGCGGGCCGACGGACCGCCCGAGGCGGGAACGTGGCGGCCGTTACACCGCTCCGTGGCGCCGGTCGCATCCGCACCGGTTTCGAGAGCATGACCCACGGTTTGCCGACCGGTAAATCTTCTGGTCGTTTTGAACACAGAGATTGTTGTGGTCGCCCCGGGTTCCGCCCGGGGCCGCGGCCGCCGAACGCGTGCGGGCAACCACCCTGTCCCGCTCGCGGCGCGCGCAATAGCCTCGTTCCACCCGACGGGAAACGGCCGGTCAACGGCCTGGGCGGGCACGGTGCGGAAGCCGGGGGTCACCGGCCGCACGGGTTCAGTGCGCCCTCCCAGCGGCGGAACCGGCAGGTCCGCGCGGTCCCGGAGGGCGCAACGCACCCGCGACCGACGAAGGACGGCCATGACGCTCCTGCTCGCCCACATCAGCGACCTGCACCTGGACGGGACCGACCGCACCACCGGGCGCGCCGCCCGGACCGCTGAGTACCTGCGCGGCCTGGCCCAGGAGCCGGACGCTCTCCTGGTCACCGGTGACATAGCCGACCACGCCACCGCGGAGGAGTACCGTGAGGCTGCCCGGCTGCTGGACCTGCCCTTCCCGGTGCTGGTCTGCCCCGGCAACCACGACGACCGCGGGCGGATGCGCGCGTCGCTGCTGGGCCGGGAGCCGTCCGAGGAGCCGTTCAACCAGGTGCACGAGGTGGGCGGCGCGGCGGTGCTGACCTGCGACTCGACGGTTCCGGGCGAGGACGGCGGCCACCTGGACACGGCCACCCTGGTGTGGATCAACGACACGCTGAGCGCCCTGCCCGACGACCGGCCCGCCCTGCTGGCCCTGCACCACCCGCCCGTGCGGGTCCACCACCCGCTGCCCGACTCCATGCGGCTGGACAACGCCGACGACCTGTCCGGGCTGCTGCGGGCCCACCCGCGGGTGGCGGGGATCCTGGTCGGGCACGCCCACACCGGCGGGGCGACCACCTTCGCCGGTCGGCCCCTGCTGCTGGCACCCGGCGTTACGTGGACGCTGAGCATGCCCTGGGAGGCAGAGCCCGCGGCCGACCGCGACCAGCCCCCGGGGGTGGCCTTCCACATCCTGGACGAGGACCGGCGCCTGACCACGCACTTCCGCGCGGTGGTCTGACCCGGGCGCGGGGACGGCGGAACCGGCGTCGCGACCACCGGTCCCGCCGGTTCTGGCCGCTTCGTCGGCACCGGGAATCGCGCCGACGGGGAACAGACGGCGAAAACGGCTCCCGCGCGACACTTCCGTCGCGCGGGAGATCACGCCGCGGCCTCGTCTTCCCCGTTCTCCGGCGTATCTTGTCGGGCCCCGATCAAGGAATCGACCGGCGCGAACCGGCGACCCCGGACGGGGTAGGGCGTCACAGGAGCATGGCCAGCTGGCGGCACTGGGCGACCAGCGTGCCCGTGCCGTCCCAGATCTCCATGTCCTCCTCGTGCAGGCCGCCGGAGACGTGCTTGGTGAACACCCGGCAGGCCAGCCACCCCGGGGCGGGCCTGGCGCGCACGTGCACGCTCAGCTCGACGGTGATCGTGGCGAACTCGCCGATCTCCAGCACGGCCGGGGGAGCGAAGTCCACCATCGAGACCAGCGCGTGGGTGTCGGCCTCGCGCCCGTCGGCGAAGCGCATCCAGAACTCGGCGTACGGGCGGCCGTCCTTGCGGCCGTCCAGCCAGCCCGGCCGCCCGGGATAGCGGTACTCGACGCTGCGCGCGATGCCCAGGCCCTCGGGGTTGTCGAACTCGGGCGGAACGGGGCAGTCCTCGGGGGCGGGCAGGCGCGGCGGCTCGTCCAGGGTCAGGACGCGGGCCGAGGGGTCGGGGGACAGGTCGCCGTAGGTGGCGGTGGCGCGCACGATCTCCTTGCCGCCCTGCTCCAAGCGGACCTGGCCGGTGGCGGTGCGGCGCCCCTCGCGCACCACCTCGGTGCGCGCGGTGGCCGCGCCGGGGGCAGCGGGGCGCAGGAAGAACGCCGAGACGGCCAAGGGGTCGGGCTGGCTCAGGCTCTGGCGCAGCGCGTTGAGGGCGGCGCCCAGGACGTAACCCCCGTTGGGGTGGGAGGTGAAGGTGGTCCAGGCGTCGGTGAGGGTGGCGGCGAACTCGCCGTCGGCCAGCTTCTCGACACGGGTGTCCCGGTCGAACCGGAAGTCCTCGATGGTGGGGTCAGGGCTCATACCCCCAGATGTTACCGGCGAGTAAGGCCCGGTGGTGGACACGGGACACCCCGGCCGGGGAAATCGGTTGACCCTGACGCGGCGTCAGGCCCTAGCTTCGGGCACACGTCACCACCAGCGAGGAAGCAGCGGGACAGATGGGACACACCGTCGGCGAGGCCGCCCGGATGAGCGGGCAGACCGTCCGAACCCTGCACTACTACGACCGGATCGGACTGCTCGTTCCCGCCGGACGCACCCCGGCGGGCTACCGCAGCTACAGCTACGAGGACCTCGAACGGCTCCGGCAGATCCTGACCTACCGGGCACTGGGCTTCGGCCTGGACCGGATCGCCGCCCTGCTCGACGACCCCGACGCCGACGCCCGCGCCCACCTGGCCCGACAGCACCGGCTGGTGACCGAACGCATCGAACGCCTGCGCACGATGGCGCGCGGCATCGAACGCCTGATGGAGGCCGAAACCATGCAACTCGACCTGACCCCCGCCGAACGCCTCGAACTCTTCGGCGACTTCGACGTGGACGCCCACTCCGAGGAGGCCCGCCGGCGCTGGGGCGGCACCGAGGCCTACGCCCGGTCCCAGCGCAGGGTCGGCTCCTACACCAAGGCCGACTGGGAGCGGCTCAACGCCGAGGGCGAGGAGATCCACCTGGCCCTGGCCGCGGCCATGAACGACGGGCAGGCGCCCGACAGCCCCGCCGTGATGGACCTGGCCGAGCGGCACCGCGCCCACATCACCCGCTGGTTCTACGACTGCACCACCTGCGTCCACCGGGGACTGGGGCGGCTGTACGCGGACGACGAGCGCTTCACCGCCACCGTCGACGCCCACGCCGAGGGGCTGAGCGTGTACCTGCGCGACGCCTTCGCCGCCAACGCCGCCCGCCAGGAGGCGTGAGACGGCCCCGCGCACGCGGGGCCCGAGAGCGCCCGGCGCGGAGTCCGGGAAACGGCGGAGGCCGGTGACCGGACGCCCGGTCACCGGCCTCCGCCGGATGAGCATGCGAGAGCGGGGTTCGCAGGCTCCGCTGTCTGTCTAGGAGCGGTCTGTCACCAGAGGTGGTCCACGATGGTCTCGGCGTCGTCTACCTGGTGCTGGTACCGGTCGGGGTAGGCCGAGCGCTGCACGTCCTGGGCGACCTCGCCCAGCGGGGTGTCGTCCCAGCTGCCCTCGGGGTAGACGCGCTCAAGCTCGTCGAAGAAGGCGTTGGTGGCCCAGGTGGGGTCGAGACGGTCCTCCTGCGAGCCGTAGTGGTCGCGCTGCTGGAACAGGCCGACGCTGTCGCGGTCGCCCCAGTCGAGGTTGTCCAGGTGGGTCTCGACGATGGAGGTGGCCACCGCCATGGCGGCGGCGTCCTCGTCCAGGTCGCGGTCCTTGGCCGCGTCGACCATCGCGCGGGCGTTCTCGACGTGCTCCTCGGTCATGTGACCGGCCATGTCGTCGTTCAGCTTGTCGTTGAGGGTGTCGGCGATCTCCTTGGCGGAGGCCGTGTCCGCGGCTGCGGCGCCCGGCCCGGCCAGAAGCAGCCCGCCGGTGATGAGCAGGCTGGAGGTCGCGGTAAACGTCAGCTTGGGTATCGATCGCATAAAGTTCACCCGTGCAACGTATGCGCTGGTCAGGGCTTTGGAAAGTGTTTGAAACCACTTGGGGTGAGTGGGAAACGCAACACCAAGTCCGGGCAACCCCCCGGTCAGGCGGCGTGGGCCCGTTTCCGTGCCTCGTCGGCACCCCACCACGGGCCTGAACAGCGCGAACGTGACCGTGCCAACAGTGGGGCACGAGCCCGGGCACATCCGGACCACGGCATGAAGCCCGCGTAGCCGCGCTGCGCCGCGCTCGCGGGGGCGGGGCGGCCGGGTAACGGGCGGTAAACAGCACGCCAGCACCCGGCCGGGCCGCGTGGCCCGACTCCCACACGCGCGCACCTGACCCCGGCGGGCCCGCCCACGGCCGCCCCGACGGCCACGCGCACGCGCGCGAACGTGGGATTCTGGCGGTTCCGCTCTTCGCCAACGGAAAGGGTCGCCCGTGCGCTGGACCGTTCACTCCGAGAAGCCCCTGTACACCGATCCGTGGATCGACGTGCGGGCCGCGGACGTCGAACTGCCCGACGGGCACCGGTTCGACCACCGGGTCGTCCGCCGACCGCCCGGGGCGGGTGCCGTGGTGCTCGACGGTCGGGGCCGGGCGCTGCTGCTGTGGCGGCACCGGTTCATCACCGACACCTGGGGTTACGAGATCCCCATGGGCGGCGTGCACCCGGGGGAGAGCCCCGAGCGGGCCGCCGCGCGCGAGGTGCTGGAGGAGACCGGGTGGCGGACGGGGCCGCTGCGCCCGCTGGTCTACGTCCAGCCCTCCAGCGGACTGACCGACAGCGAACACCACGTCTTCGTCGCCGACACGGCGGAGAGGGTCGGCGAACCCCAGGACGCCTGGGAGGCCGAGCGCGTGGAGTGGGTGGCGCTGGACCGGGTCCCCGAACTGGTCAGGCGGCGCCAGCTGGTGAGCGGCACCTCCGTGAACGCGCTGCTGTACCTGTACGCCACCGGCCGGGACTGAGGGGCGCACCGGCGGCGCCCCCGTGCGCCGCGCCGGGCACGGCCTTCGCGGAACCGCGGGGGATCGCGGTCCGTGGCCGCGGCCCCTCGTCGTTTCGCTCCCGTACTCGTCAGCGCTGTGCCGTCACCGGGGCGCCACCGGCGTCCGATTCTCCCGAAGTAGCGCGGAGCCGAGAAGCGGCCTCGGGCCGGGTCCGGCGAGGGAGGCCTCCGGGTTCAGCCGCTCGAACGCTTCGAGCCGAGCGTCCCGCCCGTCGCTCCAATCGCGGCTCCCAGCAGCGCTCCGAACACGATCCCCAGCGCCAGGTTGTCGAAGACCGTACCCAGGACGATGCCCAAGGCGAGACCGATCGCGACCCCCGTGCCCGATGCGCGATGTCTGCCGTTCACAGATGAACCCTCCTTTGTGTTTGTCTTTAGACGCTTTGCCCACCTTTGGCGTTCCAGGAAGCACAACGCGCGAGGCGAAGAGGACGGGCACCTCCCGTAAATCCTTTCCGTCCGCGCGGACCCGTTTGTTACGGTTGCCGTATGCATCTGCCTCTGTACCTCTGATCCGAGCCCGAGCACCCGCCCCGCCTTCACGTTGCCGCGGGTGCCCGACGTGAGCACCGACCCGCTTCGCGGGTCTTTCCGTCAGCTCGAGGAGCTCCGCGCACCCCGCCGCCACCGCGCCGGGCGGAGCTCTGTTCGGAGGAACAGTGAACACCCTCAACCCCAGACTCGTGCTGCCCGCCGGTGAGCGGGCGCAACTGACCGCGAACGGCGTCCACATCGACCGCGGCGGCCGCACGGTCCTCTCCGGCGTCGACATGACCGTCACACCGCGATCCCGCTGGGGAGTCGTGGGCGAGAACGGCCGCGGCAAGTCCACGCTGCTGCACATCCTCGCCGGCGCGCTCGAACCCGACTCCGGGACCGTGCGGCGCATCGGCACCCTCGGCGTCGCCGAACAGGAGATGCGGGCGACCGGCGGCCGTACCGTCGGGGACCTGATCGACGTCGAACTCGCCGACGCCCGCGCGGCACTGGCCGCGCTCGACGCCAGCGCCGCGCGGCTGGCCGGGGGCGATCCCCTGGCCGCCGAGAGGTACGCCGCGGCCCTGAACGCCGCCGAGGTCCTGGACGCCTGGGACGCCGACCGGCGCGTCGACCTCGCCCTGGAGAACCTGGGCGCCGTCACCGACCGCTCCCGGCCGCTGGCGGAGCTGTCGGTGGGCCAGCGCTACCGCGTCCGGCTGGCCTGCCTGCTGGGCGCCTCGCACGACTTCCTGCTGCTGGACGAGCCCACTAACCACCTCGACGCCGCCGGGCTCGACTTCCTGACCGCCCGACTGCGCGGGCACGGCAACGGCGTGGTGCTCGTCAGCCACGACCGCGCCCTGCTCTCGGACGTGGTCACGACGGTGCTCGACCTCGACCCGAGCCGCGACGGCGCACCCCGCGTCTACGGCGGCGGGTTCGCCGGGTACCAGGAGGGGCGGCGCGCCGAACGCGAACGCTGGGCCGCCGAGTACGAGCAGCAGCAGGCCGAGCACGCCCGCCTCACCCAGGACCTGTCCGAGGCGCAGCACCGGCTCGTCAGCGGCTGGCGGCCGGACAAGGGCACCGGCAAGCACCAGCGGGCGACCCGCGCGCCCGGGCTCGTGCGCTCCGTCCACCGTCGGCGCGACGACCTGGAGGCGCACGCGGTCACCATGCCGCCGCCCCCGCTGCGGTTCCGGATGCCGGAACTGGCGGCACTGCCCGGCGTGACCCTGGTCAGGGCCGAGGAGGTCACCGTCGCGGGGCGGCTGGAGCAGCCGGTCACCCTGTCCCTCGACTCCGGTTCGCGGCTGGTGGTCACCGGAGCCAACGGGGCGGGCAAGTCGACGCTGCTGTCGGTGCTCGCCGGGCGGATCGGGCCGACCGGCGGCGGTGTGCGCACCGCGCGCACCGCACGGGTGCGACTGCTGACGCAGGAGTCGCCCCAGGCCGGAACGCGTCGTGCTCGGGAGGTTTTCAACGCCCACCTGGGACGCCTCGTCAGCGAGGGCGTGCTCGGGGAGGGCGAGACGGTGTCGTTGAGTTCTCTGGGGCTGCTCTCGTCGGCGGACGTGAACAAGCCGTTGCGTGAGCTGTCCATGGGGCAGCAGCGCAGGCTCGACCTGGCCCTCGCGCTGGCGTCCCGGCCGCACGTGCTGCTGCTGGACGAGCCGACGAACCACCTCTCGATCGCCCTGGTCGACGAGCTCACCGAGGGCCTGGGCGCCACCGGGGCGGCGGTGGTGCTCGCCACCCACGACCGGCAGTTCCAGCGCGACGTCGCCTCGTGGGACCGGCTGACGCTGGCACCGCGGGCGTCCGCGTCCGATCTGGTCGGCCGGTCGGCCGCGCCCGGCGGCGGCTGATCCGGACGGTCGACGTGACGGGGCCCGGCGGGTCGCGCCGGGTCCTCCGTGCGGCGAGTCGGATAGACCCCCGTCTCGAACCGGCTGACGGTGCCCATGGCCCGTTGGAGGTAGTCGGCGACCTCCTCGATGGTGCGACCGTCCGCCACCCGGTCTGAGCCGGGCCGGTTCGGTGACGGGGGAGGACCCGGTGGTAAGTGGAGGAGGGCGGGGAAAACTCATGGCACGCGACGGTACGACCGGGTTAGCGTGCAGCGCATGACACCCATCCGCGACGGCTGGCGCACCCCGGAACTGGCCGAGACGATGCGGCTCGTCCGCGCGGAGACCGACCGCGCCTGGGCCGAGGCGTGCGCGGAGTGGAACGCCGAGCCGGGCGGCGACTCCGAACGCGAACTGGCCGAACTCGTGCTCTCCGACCCAGGCCAGTTCGCCTGGCGGGTGGTGGACGCGGCCATGGACCGCCTGGTGTGCCCCGAGTGCGGCCGGGCCCTGGGCTCGGGTGACCCGGGTTGCGGGCCCTGCGACCTGGCCGACGGGCACCGCTACCTGGCCCGGGAGCCCGACCGCCCGAATGTTCCCCCGGGCAACGAGCACGCGCTCCGGGTCGGCTCGGTGGTCGTGCGCCAGTGGTACCGCTACCCGGCAAGGGCGGTGTGCGGCTGGGAGCTGGCCCTGCCCGAGATCCACCGGGGCCTCCTGCCGACCGGGGCGCAGGGGCGGGCGGCCAGGGCCCGGATCGACCGCCTCACCGAGCGGCAGGTACGCACCGTGTCCTCCTACCGGGAGCTGGAGGATCTCACCGGGGGCGTGTGACCGGCCCTGGAGTCCCCGCCCGTCCGACCCCGCCGATTCACCGGCCGCGAACGGCGCGTGCTCCTCCCGGGGCGGCGGGGCGCCGATCCCCCGATCCGCGCCCCGTCACACCACGACCACCGACGTCAGCGCATCAGCGCATCAGCGCCAGCTTCCCGGTGAGCTTGTTGACGGCGTTGCGCGCCCCGAAGACGGCCACCCCCACGTACTCGACGTCCTGCGGTTCGGTGGCCGCGAGGGAGTCCAGGTACTCCACGTAGTCGCGGGAGCGGCGTGCCACCTCGTTGAAGCCCACCACCGTCAGGTCGCGCTCGTCGGCCCCGGCCTTGAGCTGACGCAGTTGCTCCGCCGAGGCCACCAGGGTCGGCACCGGGTGCGGGTTGAGCCCGGCGTGCACGCCGCCGCCCGCGTCCTTGCCGTCGGCGGCCAGCGAGTTCTCCATCCGCCCGCCCAGCGCCAAGCCCAGCACCACCCCCGCGTTGGCGGCGAGAGGGGGCTCCAGGCCCTCGCGCAGGACGACGACGATCTTGGTGGACATTCCCATGGTTACCCCGTTCATATGGCTTGTGAACGGTGCAGAACCTAGCCATACGGTCGCACTCATGGTTGTGGGGCCGAACACTATTCGACCGAGGGGCTACCGTGGGGGCCATGGACGAACTTGATTCGGCGATCGTGCGCGAACTCCAGCAGGACGCGCGGCAGACCAACCGCGCCCTCGCGCACAAGCTCGGCGTGGCGCCCTCCACCTGTCTGGAACGGGTGCGCCTGCTGCACCGGCGCGGGGTCATCCGGGGCTACCACGCCGACATCGACCCGGCCGCGCTCAACCGGGAGGTGGAGGCCTTCGTTTCGGTGCAGCTGCGCCCGCCCAGCCGCCAGGTCATCGAGGGCTTCAAGGGCGCGATGTTCGCCCTGCCCGAGGTGCTGGCGGTCTACGTCGTGGCGGGGGAGCAGGACTTCCTGGTGCACGTGTCCGTGCCCTCCCTGGACGCGCTGCACAGCTTCCTCATCGACCGGCTCACCCAGCGCCGCGAGGTGGCCAGCTTCCGCAGCCAGATCATCTACGACAGCGCCCGCAAGCACGTCGCCGCACCCCTGGAGCCGCCGCAGTGAGCCGGAGCCCCGTCGCGGGGAACCGTGGACGGCAACCCCGCGTCCAAGAACCGACACACGGCCGCGAAGGGGACGCATGAACAAGGACAAGGACAAGGACAACCACCTCGCACTGGGGCTGGCGCTCGGCGTCTGCTTCGGCACCTCCTTCGGCCTGCTCATGAACAACCTGGCGCTCGGTGTGGCACTGGGCCTGTGTATGGGCGTCGCCTTCGGCGCGGCCGCCGGCAAGAAGACCACCGACAAGGGCGAATAGCCGTCGCCGGAGGCCGTGCACCCGGCCTTCGCCCCCGGGAGGGGCCGCGGCACCCCACGGCGACGGTGGCCCCCGCCCGGACCTCCTGACCGGTCGGGTCCGCCCCCTCACCCCTGGGCCGCGGAGTCCAGCAGCCAGTTGTAGCGCAGGCGCAGGGCGCGCTCCGTGCTGGCCGCCGCGGCGCCGAGCGAGAGCGCGGTGTTGAGCCACACGGGCAGGTCAACGGGTGAGGTGAACGTCCCGAAGCGCTCGGCCACGGGCGGCAGCTCGAAGGCCACCTCGACGAGCTGGGGGACGAGCAGCACCGCGGGCACGACGAGCAGGAGCAGTGAGAGGACTCCGATCCAGCGGCTCAGCGCGGGGTGCTCCCGCTCCAGGCGCGCGCGGCGCCCCTCGCCGGAGCGCGGGTCCGGAACGAGCCGGTGCTCGGTCCCCTCGTCGGTGACGTAGTGGCAGCGCCTGAGACCGAAGGCCGTCGCCGCCACCTCGATCACCCCGCCCCGCACGGGGAAGACGGCGGGGAGCCGGGACTCGGCGTGGTGCCTGCCGTCGAGGTACAGGTCGGCCCTGCCCTTGCCGTCCTCCGAGAAGAACCGCTGCGTGTGGTCGACGTGGACGGCGTAGACCGTCCGCCGACCGTCGGCGTCGCCCAGCGCGAGGTAGAACAGGGCACGGGAGGTCAGCTGCCACCAGCGGAAGGGCTTAAGCGCGCGCCCGTTCCCCGGCCCGACCCGCCGCACGGCCCGACGCCGACGCCGTTCCTCGAACATCTCGGGCTCCCTGTCGCCTCGTGGACCGCCGTTCCCTGCTTCGAACCTAGACCGGAGCAAGCCCGTGACTGAGTGCCACGGATCATGTGTTGCCCGTGCGGATCGCACGGTCCGGGCATGACGGATGTCATGCGGTGGGAGAGCGCGACCGTGCCGGTTCCGCGTCCGGTACGAACCCGTGCGTCCACGGACTTGCATCTCAAGCCGCTTGAGGTACCACAGTGGCTCCCATGCACGACCACGAGCTGTACCCCATCGGAGACGCCGCGCGCCGCAGCGGCCTGAGCGTCAGCGCCGTCCGCTTCTACGCCGACGCCGGAGTCGTCGAGCCCGCGCGCCTGACCGACGCGGGCCACCGCCTCTACGACATCGACACCATCGCCCGTCTGGAACTCGTCCGCACCCTGCGCGAGTTGGACACCGACCTGGAGGAGATCCGCCGACTGATCGAAGGCGGCACGACACTGCACGACCTGCTCACCACCCACCTGGAGGTGGTCGAGCGCCAGGAGCGCACCATGCGGGCCAGGAGGGCGGTGCTGCGGACCCTGATCAAGCAGGGTGCCACCACCGCGCGGGCCGACCTGATGCACAAGCTCGTCTCGATGACCGACGAGGAGCGCGAGCAGGTCATCGACGACTTCTGGAACGACGTCGGCGAGGGCCTCGACGTCCCCGAGGGCTTCGTCGACCGACTGCGCGAGATGCGCCCGGTCCTGCCCGCGGACCCCACGGCCGCCCAACTGGAGGCGTGGATCGAACTGGCCGACCTGGTGCGGGACCCGGAGTTCCGCGAGGCGGTCCGCACCTACCTGCGCGACACCTACTCCGCGGACGTGGGCAGGAGCATCGCCAGCCCGCGGTTCCAGGACTTCATGTACGGGAGCGGGACCGAGCTCATGAAGGAGGTCCTGGCCGCGCACCGCGACGGCGAGTCCCCCCGCTCCCCTCGGGCCCAGGAGGCCATCACGCGCTTCATGGAGGAGGCCGCGGGGGTGTCCGACACCTCGCTCACCCGCGAGGTCCGCGACCGGATGGCCGAGGCGTTCCGGCGGATCCCCGATATCGAGCGCCAGATCGCCGAGGAGGACGCCGCCTCCGAGGACCCCGTCTACGACGACACCCACGGCCGGTACCTGTCCCTGGTGGCGGCGGTCAACGGGACCCCGCCCGAGGAGGAGACGCTGCCCTACTCCTGGATCGCCGACGCCATGCGCGCCCCGGACGCCGACTCCTGAGCACCGCACCGCCCCGGGCACGGCGCCCGGGGCGGTGTCCCCACGTGTCAAGGAAGGCCGCGATCGCCGCGCCCGGCCCAGGACGGCGCGCGGGAGCCCCGCGCCGCCGGGTCCAGCGCGGTGGACCTGGTGACCGCCTCCAGCGCCGCATTGGACGTGCCGTAGCCGGTCTGGCAGGAAAAGGCCCGTGCGGCGTTCGCGGCCTGGGAGCCGGGGCGCGCCCGACAGACACGCGGGAGCGCGGCACCCACGGGGTCAGAGCAGGGGCCGCAGCTCGTCCTGGCACCAGGCGGCCAGGGTGGTCGGCGTCGTGGTCGCCGCGGTGCGGGGCTGCTCGGGTGTGAAGTCCTCACGCAGCCCGGTGGACATGCCCATGACCGCCTCGACGGAGCCCGGCCCCAGGCCCGCGTCCGCGAGCACCTCGCGCATGCGCTCGTCGGGAACGCGTTGGGCCCGCACGCGGCGCCCCGTCACCTCGGTGACCACCGCCGCGGCCCGCTCCCAGCTCAGGTCGGCGGGTCCGTGCACGGCCCGCACGGTCCGGCCCGCCAGGTCGGGGTTGAGCAGCAGGCCCACGGCCGTGTCGGCGATGTCGCGCGGCGCCACCCAGGGCATCGGACGGTCCACGGGCAGCACCACCGAGACGGTGCCGGAGCGGATGGCGTCCAGCTCCATCAGCAGGTTGGTGAAGAAGAAGCCGCACCGCAGGTGCGCCACGGTCGCGCCGGTCTCCTCCAGCAGCTGCTCGGTGCGGGCCAGCCCGTCGATCTCCCCGGCCCCGCCGCGCTTCTCCGCGCCGACGCTGCTCTGGAAGACGACGCGGGAGATCCCGTTGGCGGTGACGGCGCGGGCGGCGTGCGCGCCCATCCGGGCGTGCGCGGCGACCGGGTCCTCGGCCGGGACCGGCGGGCTCACCCAGTACAGCGCGTCCACGCCCGCGGTCGCGGCCAGGACCGCGTCCGGGTCGCGCTGGTCCACAGCCACCGGGTCGACCCAGTCGGCCAGCGCCGGGTCCAACCGGGCCGGATCGCGCAGCAGCACGAGCGGGCGCACGCCCGCGCGGACCAGACCGGCCACCACGTGGCGGCCGACGTTGCCGGTGGGCGTGGTCACGGCGATACGCTTGACTTCCTCTTCCTCGTGAACGCGGGAGATTCCGACCAGGCCTTGCGGCACGGTCGGTGCTGCGCGCCTCGCGGCCGCAGCTGGTTCCTGATTCACCGACATGGCACTCCAGAGGTCTCGGCGGGCTGGCACGGTTCACCCCGAAGGGTCAGTCCATCCGCGCGTGAGGATGTTCTGGGCCGCGTTGACGTCCGCATGAGCTGTGTGCCCGCACCTGCCGCAGCAAAAGACCGATTGGCTCTCTCTGCTCTCCGCCGCGACGTATCCGCACGGATGACAGGTCTGGGACGTGTACGCGGGATCGACCTCCACGATCCGGGTACCGGTGCGCCGGGCCGCGTTCTGACAGGCGAGCGTGAACCCGTGCCGTCCCTTGGCCAGGATCGCCCGGTTCAACCCCGCCGTCTGACGAACGTTGACACCCGGCGCCTCGACAGTGCCTTTCGCGGAGGCGGTCATGTTCTTGGTCCGGAGCTTTTCCAGCACCACGACCGCGTTCTTGGCACACAGCGTGTGCGCGGTCTGCGCGGCGAACGCCCCTTGGCACGCCAACGCACCTTGGCCTCGCGAAGCTGTTCAAGGCCGGTGTTCCACACCGCCCGACAGATATCGCCATAGACCTGGCACGACTCGGCCTGCTCATCGGTGAGTGCGAGCCGGTGCCGAAACCCTGTCAACACAGTGTGCGCACCTCCCCCTCGAACCAGCACACACACCGTAGCCACGCCCTGCGAAATTGTGCTGAGGGGAAACCGATCGCAAACTCCTCGTGCTCGACGGAAGGTGCTCCCACGCTATGAAGGAAAGCGGTCGGTTTCCGGCCACAACCCACGCTTCCCGTTCACCCGGCGGCACGGATGTCCGGTATCTTCCGGGGGCGGCGCCCGCTCACGGCGGTCCGCCGCACCCGGGAGCCCCGGGGCGGGAACGCCAGCGGGCGGCCTCCGCCACCGGCGGTGATCCGCGCCATAACGCCCACCAGGAGGTCCGCCGCGCCGTGAACGCCCCTACCCCCTCCCACCAGGAAGGACAGGGCTTCTCACCGCGGCCGCGCACTCCGGGTGAGCCGACTGTTTCCCGCGTGTTACGGCTGGACACCTCCAGGCAACGCGGGCTCCCTACCTTCGGTTTCGTCAGCAGCCGTCGAGCAGGAAGGCACGGCCGTGGCCTCTGAGACTGGCCCGCGCGCACCGCGCACCGGTAAGAGCTGGATCTCCGCCTGGGACCCCGAGGACGAAGGGTTCTGGGACGGCGGCGGGCGACGCGTGGCCCGCCGCAACCTGTGGGCCTCCATCGCCTCCGAGCACATCGGCTTCTCGGTGTGGAGCATCTGGTCGGTACTCGTGCTCTTCATGATCCCCGAGCACGGCTTCTCCACCACCCCCGAGCAGAAGTTCCTGCTCCTGTCGGTGGTCACCCTGGTCGGCGCGATCCTGCGCGTGCCCTACACCCTGGCCGTGCCCGCCCTCGGCGGACGCAACTGGACGGTCATCTCCACCCTGACCCTGGCCGTGCCCACCGTCGCCGCCTTCTTCCTGGTCCGCGACCCCGACACCCCCTTCTGGCTGCTGCTGGTCCTGGCCGCCACCGCGGGCGTGGGCGGCGGCAACTTCTCCTCCTCCATGGCCAACATCAACTCCTACTTCCCCGAACGGGAGAAGGGGTGGGCGCTGGGCCTGAACGCGGGCGGCGGCAACATCGGCGTGGCCACCGTCCAACTCGTGGGCCTGGCCGTCATCGCCCTGTTCACCACCTCCGCCGGGTACCTGGTCCCGCTGTTCTACGCGCCGCTGATCCTGCTGGCCGCCTGGTGGGCGCACCGGTCCATGAACAACCTTGTCCACGTGCGCAACGACCTCTCCGCGCAGCTGTCGGCCGTCCGCGACCGCCACTTCTGGATCATGTCGCTGCTGTACGTGGGCACCTTCGGTTCCTTCATCGGCACCGGTTTCGCCTTCGGCCTGCTGCTGCAGTCCCAGTTCGGGCTGGCGCCCGTGCAGTCCGCCGCCATCGCCGTGCTCGGCCCGGTCATCGGCTCCCTGATCCGCCCCGTGGGCGGCAGGATGGCCGACTCCCTGGGCGGGGCCCGCGTCACCCTGTGGGTCTTCCTGGCCATGGCCGCCTGCGCCGCCGTCCTGGTGCTCTCCGTCCAGGCCGCCCAGCTGGCCCTGTTCATCGGCGCGTTCGCGGTCATGTTCGTCCTCACCGGCCTGGGCAACGGCTCCACCTACAAGATGATCCCCTCGCTGTACGCCGCCCGCGCCGAGGACGCCGTCGCCGCCGGGGAACCCCGGGAACAGGCCCTGGCCCGCACCAAGCGGGTGGCCTCCTCCGTGCTCGGCCTCATCGGCGCGGTCGGCGCCCTGGGCGGGGTGGGCGTCAACATCGCCTTCCGCGAGTCCTTCGCCGCCACCGGCTCCACGGCCCCGGCCTTCGTCGCCTTCGGCGCCTTCTACCTGGCGTGCGCCGCCGTCACCTGGGCCGTCTACCTGCGCCGCCCCGCCCCCTCCCCGGTCGGCGCCGCCAGCGTGGAGAGCGCCGACCGATGACCACCACGCACTGCCCCTACTGCGCGCTCCAGTGCGCCATGCACCTGGAGGCCGGCCCCGACGGGCGTCTGGCCGCCCGCCCCGCGCCCTTCCCCACCAACCGCGGCGGACTGTGCCGCAAGGGCTGGACCTCCGCCGAGGTCCTCACCGTCCCCGACCGGCTCACCCGCCCCCTGGTGCGCAAGGACCGCGGCGCCGACCTGGTCGAGACCGACTGGGACACCGCCCTGGACCACGTCGCCGAACGCCTGCTGGCCCTGCGCGCCGAGTCCGGACCCGACACCGTCGCGGTCTTCGGCAGCGGCGGCCTGACCAACGAGAAGTCCTACACCCTGGGCAAGTTCGCCCGCCTGGCCCTGGGCACCTCCCAGATCGACTACAACGGCCGGTTCTGCATGTCCTCGGCCGCCGCCGGGGGCACGCGGGCCTTCGGCCTGGACCGGGGGATGCCCTTCCCGCTGACCGACGTCGGCGAGGCAGAGGTGGTCCTGCTGGCCGGGGCCAACCCGGCCGAGACCATGCCGCCGATGATGGGCCACCTGTCCGCGCCCACACTCATCGTCATCGACCCCCGCCGCTCGGCCACCGCCCAGGTCGCGCTCTCAGGCGGCGGCACGCACCTGGCCCCCCGCCCCGGCACCGACCTGGCCCTGGCCCTGGGACTGCTGCACGCCGCCCGCGTCCAGGGCTGGTGCGACGAGGAGTACCTCGCCGAGCGCACCACCGGGTTCGAGGCCGCCTGGGAGCACGCCGCCGCCTGGTGGCCCGAGCGCACCGAACAGGTCACCGGCGTCCCGGCCGCCCGCATCCGCGCCGCCGCCGACCTGCTGGGCCGGGCCGCCCGCAACCGCTCCGCCTACGTCCTGACCGGACGCGGCGCCGAACAGCACTCCAAGGGCACCGACACCGTCTCGGCCTGGATCAACCTGGCCCTGGCGCTGGGCCTGCCCGGCCGCCGGGGCTCGGGGTACGGGTGCATCACCGGCCAGGGCAACGGCCAGGGCGGGCGCGAACACGGCCAGAAGGCCGACCAGCTCCCCGGCTACCGCAGGATCGACGACCCCGCCGCCCGCGCCCACGTGGCCGGGGTGTGGGGCGTGGACCCCGACGCCCTGCCCGGCCCGGGCCGCTCGGCCTTCGAACTCCTCGACGCCCTGGGCAGCGGCGGCGGACCGCGCGCCATGCTGCTGCTGGGCTCCAACCCCGTCGTCTCGGCCCCCGACACCGCGCGCGTGCGCGCCCGCCTGGCCTCCCTGGACCTGCTGGTGGCCGCCGACTTCGTGCTCTCCGAGACCGCCGCCATGGCCGACGTCGTGCTGCCCGTGGCCCAGTGGGCCGAGGAGAGCGGCACCATGACCAACCTGGAGGGGCGCGTCCTGCGCCGGACCCGGGCCGCCGACCCGCCCGAGGGGGTGCGCACCGACCTGGAGGTGCTCTCCGCGCTGGCGGTGCGCCTGGGACAGCCCGCCGACCGCTTCCCCGCCGACCCCGACGCCGTCCTGGCCGAACTGGGCCGCGCCTCGGCCGGGGGCGCCGCCGACTACTCCGGCGTCACCCCCGAACGGCTGGCCTCGGGCGAGGCCCTGCACTGGCCCGTGCGCGCGCAGGAGCCGCCCACGCCCCGGCTGTTCCTGGACGCCTTCGCCCAGCCCGACGGGCGCGCCCGCCTCGTCCCGGTCGCCCACCGCCCGCCCGCCGAGGACACCGACGCCGACTACCCCCTGGTGGCGACCACCGGACGGCTGATGGGCCACTACCAGTCCGGCGCCCAGACCCGCCGCGTCGGCGAACTGGCCCGGGCCGAACCGGAGGCGTACGTGGAGGTGCACCCCGACACCGCCGCGCGCGCCGGACTCGCCGCGGGCGACTGGGCCCGCGTCACCTCCCGGCGCGGCCACACGCGCGCCCGGGTGCGCCTGGCGCCCACCGCCCGCCTGGACACCGTGTTCCTGCCCTTCCACTACGCGGGTGCCCAGTCCGCCAACAACCTGACGAACCCGGCGTTGGACCCCACCAGCCGCATGCCCGAGTTCAAGGTGAGCGCGGTGCGGCTGGAACCCGAGGACACGCACACACCAGGAGGCAGTAGTTGAGCACCGTGCAGGGAGCGTCCCCGCGTCGGATCGTGGTCGTGGGCAACGGGATGGTCGGCGCCCGCTTCGCCGAGGAGACCGCACGCCTGGACCCGACCGGAGAACGGGTCCACGTGAGCGTGGTCGGCGCCGAGCACCACCCCGCCTACAACCGGGTACTGCTCTCGGGCGTGGTCGCCGGGGACTACACCCCCGAGCAGATCCGCCTGCCCGTCCCCGACACCCCGGGCGTCACCGTGCGCACCGGCACCACCGCCACCGCCCTGGACACCGAGCGGCGCACCCTCACCCTGGACGACGGCAGCGCGCTGGGCTACGACGAACTCGTCCTGGCCACCGGGGCGCGCGCCTCCTTCCCACCGGTCACCGGGGTCGCCGGACCCGACGGCGCGCCCGGCGACGGGGTGACGGCCCTGCGCGACCTGGACGACTGCCGGAGGCTGCTCGCCCTGGCCCGTCCGGGCGCCCCCGTGGTGGTCCTGGGCGGGGGCGTCTTGGGCCTGGAGGCCGCCCGCGGCCTGGCCGGACGCGGCATGCGCGTGTCGGTGGTGGAGTCCTCGCCCTGGATCATGCGCCGCCAGATCGACCAGCCCGCCGCCCGCATCCTGGCCGAACGCTACGCCGCCCTGGGCGTGACCGTGCACTCCTGGCGGGTGGCCGCCCGCTGGGTTCCGGGCACCGGCTTGGAGCTGGACGACGGCCGCGTGCTGCCCGGCGACGCCCTGGTGGTCACCGCCGGGGTGCGCGGCAACATCGAACTGGCCAAGGACGCCGGTATCGAGGTCGAGCACGGCGTCATCGTGGACGACCGCCTGGCGACCTCCGACGCCCGCGTGCACGCCATCGGCGACTGCTCCCAGCACCCCGGCGGCGGCGCCGGACTCATCCAGCCCGGCTGGGAGCAGGCCGCCGTGCTGGCCCGGCGCCTGACCGGCGCCGCGCCGCACGCCCTCTACTCCGGAGCCAGGCCGCTGACCCGGCTCAAGGCGGAGGGGATCGAGCTGACCGCGTTCGGGCGTGTGCACGAGGAGGACGCCGACGACTTGGAGACGGTGACCATCAGCGACCCCTACGGCGGCCGCTACGCCAAGCTGTCGGTGTGCGAGGAGAAGGTGGTGGGCGCGGTACTGCTCGGCTTCCCCGAGGCCGCCGCGACCCTGGCCCAGCTCTACGACACGGGCGCCCCGGTGCCCGCCGACCGCCTGGCGCTGCTCCAGGGGCTGCCGACCGCAACCGCGGAGGAGGCCGACGGTGCGGCCGCCGAGGCGCTGGTGTGCCGGTGCAACGCCGTCAGCCGCACCGAGATCGAACAGGCCTGGCTGGACGGGGCGCGCACCCGCGAGGCCATCGCCGACCGGACCCGGGCCACGACGGGCTGCGGGGGGTGCGTGCGGGACGTGCGGGCGCTGCTGTCGGGGATGCAGGGCCAGGCCACTGCGGGGGTCTGACCCCCCGGGGGGGGACGCGGCCCGGAACTTCGCCTGGGCCGGACCGGACGGCTGGTCCGTCCGGCCCGGGGGAGCCGGACGCGCAGGCCCCGGCCGCGCCCGGGCGGAGCGTCCGGCCCCGAGGGGGCGGGAGGGGAGGGCCGGGTTGTCGCGGCGCCCGGGCCGGGAGCCGTAAGTGTCCGGCCTGGTCAGCGCAGGGCCAGGACCGTGCACAGGAGCGCGGTCAGGGAGGTCAGGGTGCGCACGTTGTTCCAGCGCACCCACACCGGCTCGAAGGCGGCGCGTACGGCGGCCGGGTCAGCGATCCGCTCGGCCGGGCCCTGCCGGTCCAGGACGTTAAGGTGGACACCAGGGCCGCCACCAGGCAGAGCAGCGCCGCCCCCGACCACACGGCGGAGGCGGTCGCGCCGACGCTGGCGTAGAGCACGGCGCAGGCCAGCACCGCCACCGGGGCGCCGATGAAGACCACGGCGAAGAACGGGTTGAGGATGGCGACGTTGATCCCCTGCATCGCCTCGATCATCACCCGGTCCCCGGATCTGCGCAGACCCGGCATCACCGCGATCGAGAACGCGAAGAACAAACCGGCGAACAGACCGGTCGCCACCACGGCGAGCACAGGAACGACCACGTGCACCATCTCCGCCACGCCACACCCCGGATTCTGTTGTCCTGCCCGCGTGTTATGGGCGGATTCTACGTGTCGTGCGGAGCGTCCACGGCCCGGCGACCGCGCCCGGCCGCCGCTGCGGACACCCGTAGCCGCGCGAGCCGGAGACCACCGCGCTGGCCGCGAGGGGCACACCAGCCGGGAGACCGCCGACCTGCCGCGCCTGTCCCCGCGCAAAGCGGGGACCCACGCGGCCAACGCACCGGCCGAAATGGGGCCGCGCTCACGACGGGAACTCCAGGTCAGCCGCGCCACTCGCAGAAGAGCACCGTGGCGTCGTCCTCGAGCCTGCCGTGGTGGTAGGCCATCACAGCCTGGATCAGGCGCCGCAGCGTCTCGGGGACAGGCAGGTGGTCGGCCTGGTGGCGGATGACGAAGTCCACGAACCGTTCCAGACCGAACTCGCGGCCCTCGGAGTCGCGGGCCTCGATGATGCCGTCGGTGTACAGCAGCAGCCGGTCGCCGGGTTCGAGCTGCTTGCGGCACACCGTCACCGGCAGCCCCAGGTCCATCCCCAGAGGGTGGGAGGGCTCGCACTCCAGTTCGTGCGTGCCGCCTCCCCGGATGAGCACCGGCGGCAGGTGCCCGCAGTTGACCCAGTACAGCTCCCCGGTGGCCATGTTCAGCTCGGCCAGGATCGCGGTGGCGAAGCGGCTGCGCACGAACTCCTCGGTCAGGATGGCCTCCACCGCCCCGGGGATCTCGTGCAGTTCGGTGCCGCTGCGGCGCTGGTTGCGGAAGGCCCCCACGGTCAGGTTCGCGACGAGTCCGGCGGCGGTGTCGTGGCCCATGGCGTCGAACATCGCCAGGTGGATGACGTCGCCGTCCAAGGCGTAGTCGAAGGAGTCCCCGGCGTTGTCGTAGGCCGGTTCGGTGGCGGCCGAGACGGTGACCCTCTGGTTGGCGAAGGTGCCCGGCGCCATCAGCGTCCACTGCATCTCGGCAGCGACCGACATGGGCTCGGTGCGGATCAGCCGGGCGTAGGCGTCGCTGTTGGAGCGCTTGTCGACCACCAGAAGGCCCACCATGGAGGCCAGGGTCCTCACCGCCAGAACGTCCTCGACCGATCCCACGTGCAGCACGCCCAGGCGTTCGGTGCCGTCCAGGACGGGCATCCAGTAGCGCGGCTCGTCGCCGATCCGCACGGGCTCGCTCTTGGTGTAGGCCAGGCCCGCCACCGTGCCGTCCACGCGCATCTCCCGACCGCCCCGGTGCGCGTCCGGCCCCTCACCGGTCACCTCGCGCAGGACCCGCTCCTGGCGGTCGGACAGGTAGACGCTCACGTCCGTCAGCCCCACCCTGGCGGTTTCCTGGGACAGGAGCGCCGGCAGCTCCGCGAAGGAGCTCAGATGGCTGGCGACCGCCAGAGCCGACACCACGCCGTCGATTTCCGTCTGTGCTGACATACGGGTACCTGGGATTCGTCTCGGTTGCGCCGTCCTTACCGTTTCGCCCCTACCCCGTCCGCTTCCCCGGCTCAGCCGTGCCACTCGCAGAAGAGCACCGTGGCGTCGTCGCCGAACCTGCCGTGGTGGTACTCCAGCACCGCGTGCACCAGGCGCCGCAGGGTCTCGGGAACCGGCATGTTGTCGGCCTGGTGGCGGATGACGAAGTCCACGAACCGCTCCACGCCGAACTCGCGGCCCTCGGAGTCGCGGGCCTCGATGATGCCGTCGGTGTACAGCAGCAGCCGGTCCCCGGGTTCGAGCTGCTCGCGGCACACCGTCACCGGCAGCCCCAGGTCCATCCCCAGAGGGTGCGAGGGCTCGCACTCCAGGTCGCGGACCTCCTCGCCGCGGATGAGCACCGGCGGCAGGTGCCCGCAGTTGACCCAGTACAGCTCCCCGGTGGCCATGTTCAGCTCGGCCAGGATCGCGGTGGCGAAGCGGGTGCGCACGAACTCCTGGATCAGGGTGTTCTCCACCCCCCGGCAGATGTCGGCCAGCGGGGTGCCCTTGCGGCGCTCGTTGCGAAAGGCCCCCACGGCCAGGTTCGCGATGAGCCCGGCGGCGGTGTCGTGGCCCATGGCGTCGAACATCGCCAGGTGGGCGGTCTCCCCGTCCAGGGCGTAGTCGAAGGAGTCCCCGGCGTTGTCGTAGGCCGGTTCGGTGGCGGCCGAGATCGTCACCCGCGAGTCGGCGAAGGTGCCCGGCGGCATGAGCGTCCACTGCATCTCCGCCGAGACCGACATGGGCTTGGTGCGGATCAGCCGGGCGTAGGCGTCGCTGTTGGAGCGCTTGGCGATGACCAGCAGCGCCACCATGGAGGCCAGGTCGCGCATCGCCGAGCGGTCGGGGTCGCCCGGATAGCTCACGTGCAGCACGCCCAGGCGCTCGGCGCCGTCCAGGACCGGCACCCAGTAGCGCTGTTCGTCCTCCATCCGCACGGCCACGCCCGTGACGTAGGCCTGACCGGCCGGGGAGTCGTCCACCAGCAGGTCCTCACCGCCCCGGTGGGCGTCGGTGCCCTCTCCCGTGACCTCGCGCAGGACCTGCTGCTGGTGGTCGGCCAGATAGATGCGCGCCTGGGAGAGCCCGGCGCCGTCGGCCTTCTTGGCCACGAGGGCGGGTAGCTCCTCGAAGGTGGCCAGGTGTCCGGCCCGCACGAGGGAGACCATCAGCTCGTTGGACGCGTGTTGCACCGACATGGCAGCACCCCGGAATCCGGCACGACAGCCGTTCGTCTCACGAATCCCTACCCGCCGTGCCATCTTTCGACCAGAAAATACATCTTCGCACGTGAGAGCCCGACCGAACAGGCCACGGCCCCCACCGAAACCTCCCTCGCGGCGCACGGTCCGAAACCGCTTCTGCGACCGGGAAGGGCACTGACCCCGCGCCCGCTCACCGGCCGGCGGTGCGTTCCGCGCGTTCCTCCACCGGGCGTTCCTCCACCGCGCGGGCGTCCGGCGCGTGGGGGACGGTGTCCGCGAGGGCGAGTCCGGGGGACGTGCGCTCCGGGGGCCGCGGACGCCCTTCGGCGGGGCCGACCGCCTCCCGCGCCCGCGGGCCGTCGAGTGAGCGGAACACCGGGGCGACCAGGGCGGCGACCGCCGTGACGCCCGCCAGCACGGCCAGGACGGCTCCGGCCACGGGCAGCCCGGCCGCGGTGGCCACCGCCGCGAGCGGGGCGCTGGTGAGGGCGGGCGCGGCGAGCATGACCGTGTTCTGCGCCCCCAGGACCCGGCCGCGCATGTGGTCCGGGGTGGCCTCGACGGTCAGGACGCCGAGCACCGCCGAGGCCGGCGCGAAGGTCAGCCCGACCAGGGCGGCGGCGCCCAGCACCAGCCACGGGGAGGCCATCGTGCCGACCGCGCCGAACCCGACCAGGGTGCCGCTCATACCGAGGACGAACCAGCTGCGGCGGCGGACCCGCCCGGCGGTGGCGGCGTAGAGCGCGGATCCGGCGATGCTGCCCGCAGCGAGCGCGCTCAGCGTCAGCCCGGTGAGCCCGGGAAGCCCCTGACCGGTGAAGTAGGCGGGCATGAGGGTGGTCTGCAGCGAGCTCAGGACGGCGACGAGCACCGCGCTGATCAGCGTGGTGCCGAGCAGGAGCCGGGTGCGGCCCAGGAACCGCCACCCGTCCAGCAGGTCGGTCACCGCCCGGCGCACCGGGCCGCCGACGGCGGCCGCACCGGAGGCCCCGGCCGGGTCCGGGTGCCCCCGGACGACCCGGCCGGCCCGCGGATCGAGCAGCAGGGTCATGGCCGCGGCGAGCAGGCTCGTGGCGGCGGTCACGAGCAGCAGCGCCGAGGACAGCCCGAGCACTCCCACGAGCAGCCCGCCCAGGCCGGGACCGGCCAGCAGCAGGACGTTGCCCATGGTCTCGCGGGTGGCGATCATCCGGTCCAGCCTCCCCGGCCCGGCGGCCCCCGACCGCCCGCGCCGACCGCCTCGCCCGCCCGGCCGGTCGGCTCCGAGCCGGGCCAGGGCGGGCAGCAGCGTCTCCTGGGCCGTCATCCCGGGTACGCGGATCAGCGCCCCCACGACGGCCAGGGCCAGGAACCAGCCCATGTTCAGGCCCCACAGGGCGTCGACGACCGGCAGCGCCGCCACCGACAGGGCGGCGAGCAGGTCGGAGACCACCGAGACCCGGCGGCGGTCGATCCGGTCCACGATCAGACCGCAGACGAGCCCGGCCAGGGCGGAGGCCGCCGTGGACGCGGTCGCGAGTACGCCCGCCGCCAGGACGTCGCCGGTGCGGTCCAGGACGAGCAGCGGCATCACGACGCCGGCGATGCCCTTGCCCAACAGGGACAGCCCGTACGAGGCGAAGTAGACCGTGGCGCTGCGGCGCATGACCGTCTGGCCTCCCATCGGTGTTCGGGTCGGGTGGTGGCGTTCCCCCCGGCCCGTGCCGGGGACGCGGGGTGAACCGCGTCCCAGCAAAGGCCGTGCCGTAGCGGCACACTCAAGGCCCCGGTCCTGTGGCGTGGGCCACTCCACGGGGGAGGAGTCGACCGGACCGGACGCGCGAAGAGGGCCCGCGCCCGGCGTGAACCCGGACACGGGCCCTGGTCGGGACCGCGACGCGCCGTCTACCCCCGGCCGGCCTGGTGGGCCTTGTCCAAGGCGGACAGCACCACCTCAACCGACTGGGCCCCAGAGATGCCGACGGCGCGGTCCACGACGAAGAAGGGCACCCCGGTCGCACCCAGCCGGCGGGCCAGGGCGATGTCCTCGCGCACGTCCTCGGCGTGCTCCGCGCCCTCCAGCACCCGCCGCACCTCCCGGGCCTCCAGACCGGCCTCGGCCGCCACCTCCACCAGGGCGGCGGTGTCGCTGAGGTCGCGGGCCTCCACCAGCTGGGCGCGCATGAACCGCTCCTGCGCCCGGGCCTCCAGGCCGCGGGTCCGGGCCAAGTGGATCAGGCGGTGGACGTCGAAGGTGTTGACCATGACCCCGCCCGCGAAGTCGTAGTCCAGGCCCTCCTGGGCGGCCACCCGCGTGACCTGCTCGGTCATCGACCGCACCTGCTCGCGGGGCGCCCCCATCTTGCGCGAGAGCGAATCGTAGACCGGCTCGCTCACACCCGGCGGGAAGGAGGGGTCCAGCTGGAAGCTGCGCCAGCGCACCCGGACCCGGTCGGCGTGCTCGAACAGCTCCAGCGCCCTCTCCAGGCGCCGCTTGCCGATGTAGCACCACGGACAGACGACGTCGGACCACACCTCGACCTGCACAGGCCAACCCCCCACTCACCCACACGTTCCCCAGACGCATTCGCCGCTCCGGCTCCGAGCCACCCTAGCCGGGACCCGGTACCGGCAGCCGCGCCCGGCCCAGCGGCCGCCCGGTGGCGGCGCCGTAACCGCGGTCGGCGTCGCGGTCGCGGGCTAAGGAGAGCGCCAGCCGGTCGGAGTCCACCCCTTCGCCGCGCACCGCCTCCGCGTGCACCGCCTCCGCGTGCGCCGGCACCGCCGTCTCGGACCCGCGCCGCGCCCCCGGTGTGACCAACCACCCAGAAGCGGCCCGCCCGGCACCCACCCTGGCGCTTCACCCCGCATCACGCACCCGCCACCTGGGGTGGCAGCACATCGAAACAAGCGCGACACATACGGCTGACCGTCGGGAAACACCCGGGAGGTTGCCTGAAACCCGTCCGACCCCGCAGCAGGAGGAGCCCATGGAAGAACTCGTCGTCATCGGCAACGGCATGGTCGGCCACCGCCTCGTCGAGGCCCTGCGCGACCGCGACACCGCCGGGCACTGGCGCATCACCGTCGTGGGCGAGGAGCCCCGCACCGCCTACGACCGGGTGGCCCTGTCCTCCTACTTCGACGGCGCCAGCGCCCAGGACCTGTCCCTGGGCGACCTGAGCGGCCCCCACGTGGACGTGCACGTCAACGAACGCGCCGTGGACGTGGACCGCGCCAACCGCACCGTCACCACGGCGAGCGGACGCGTCCTTCCCTACGACCGGCTCGTCCTGGCCACCGGCTCCACACCCTTCGTGCCGCCCGTGCCCGGCCACGACCTGCCCGGCTGCCACGTCTACCGCACCATCGAGGACCTGGACGCCATCACCGCCTCCGCGCGCGGCGCCAGCACCGGCGTGGTCGTGGGCGGCGGCCTGCTGGGTCTGGAGGCCGCCAACGCCCTGCGCCTGCTGGGCCTGCGGGCGCACGTGGTCGAACTCGCCCCCCACCTGATGCCCGCGCAGATCGACGAGGGCGCCGGAGGCCTGCTGCGCACCCTGATCACCGACCTGGGCGTGGGGGTCCACACCGGTTCGGCCTCCACCGCCGTGGAGGCGGGCCCCGACGGCCGCGTGGCCCGCCTGAGACTGGGCGAGGGCTCCCTGGACGCCGACCTGGTCGTGTTCTCCGTGGGCATCCGCCCCCGCGACGACCTGGCCCGCGCGATCGGACTGGAGGTGGGCGAGCGCGGCGGCATCGTCGTCGACGACACCTGCACCACCAGCGACGCCCACATCCACGCCGTGGGCGAGGCCGCCAACCACCGCGGCACCGTCTACGGCCTCATCGCCCCCGGCAACGCCATGGCCGAGGTCGTCGCCGACCGGCTCGTGGGCGGCCGGGCCACCTTCACCGGCGCCGACACCTCCACCAAGCTCAAGCTCATGGGCGTGGACGTGGCCAGCTTCGGCGACGCCCACGGCCGCACCCCCGGCGCCCTGGACGTGGTCGTCAACGACGCCGCCAGCGGCCGCTACGCCAAGCTCGTGGTCTCCGACGACGCCGCCACGCTGCTCGGCGGCGTCCTGGTCGGCGACGCCTCGGCCTACGCCACCCTGCGCCCCCTGGTCGGCTCACCCCTGCCCGGCGACCCCTTGTCGCTCATCACCCCCGAGGGCGCCGCCCTGGGCGCCGACGCCCTGCCCGACACCGCCCAGATCTGCTCGTGCAACGCCGTCACCAAGGGCGAGTTGACCGAGGCCATCTCCTGCGGCAACCACGACGTGCCCGCGCTCAAGGCCTGCACCAAGGCGGGCACCAGCTGCGGCTCGTGCGTTCCCATGCTCAAGCAGATCCTCGCCCAGGCGGGCATCGAGCAGTCCAAGGCCCTGTGCGAGCACTTCCCCCAGTCGCGCGCCGAACTGGTCGAGATCGTGCGCGCCACCGGTACCACCACCTTCTCCGGGCTCATCGCCGCCCACGGCACCGGGCACGGCTGCGACGTGTGCAAGCCCGCGGTGGCCTCCATCCTGGCCTCCCTGGGCAACGGGCACATCCTGGAGGGCGAACAGGCCACCCTGCAGGACACCAACGACCGCTACCTGGCCAACATGCAGCGCAACGGCACCTACTCGGTCGTGCCGCGCATCCCCGGCGGCGAGATCACCCCCGACAAGCTCATCGTCATCGGCGAGGTCGCACGCGACTTCAACCTCTACACCAAGATCACCGGCGGCCAGCGCATCGACCTGTTCGGCGCCCGCCTCGAACAGCTGCCCGTCATCTGGAAGCGGCTGGTCGACGCCGGTTTCGAGTCCGGACACGCCTACGGCAAGTCCCTGCGCACCGTCAAGTCGTGCGTGGGCACCACCTGGTGCCGCTTCGGCGTCCAGGACTCGGTGGGCCTGGCCATCCGCCTGGAGGAGCGCTACCGGGGCCTGCGCTCACCCCACAAGCTCAAAGCCGCCGTCTCCGGGTGCGCCCGCGAGTGCGCCGAGGCCCGGGGCAAGGACTTCGGCGTCATCGCCACCGACAAGGGCTGGAACCTGTACGTGGGCGGCAACGGCGGCTTCACCCCCCGCCACGCCGAACTCCTGGCCTCGGACCTGGACGAGGACACCCTCATCCGCTACGTCGACCGGTTCCTGATGTTCTACGTGCGCACCGCCGACCGCCTCCAGCGCACCGCCCCCTGGATCGAGTCGCTGGACGGCGGACTGGACCACCTGCGCGACGTCGTCGTACAGGACTCCCTGGGCATCGCCGCCGAACTGGAGGAGGCCATGGCCCGCCACGTCGACGCCTACGGCGACGAGTGGGCCGCGGTCCTGGCCGACCCCGACAAGCTCGCGCGCTTCGTCTCCTTCGCCAACGCCCCCGACACCCCCGACCCCACCATCGCCTTCACCACCACCCGCGACCAGCCGGTCCCCACCGCTCCCGTCAGCCTGGGCATGCCCGCCCGCCGACCCCAGGAGGCCACCCGATGACCGTCACCACCCCAGCCCAGCCCACCACCTGGATCGACGCCTGCGCCCCGGCTGGCCTGCGCGTGGAGGACGGGGTGGCAGTGCTGCTCCCCGACGGCCGCCAGGTCGCCGTGTTCCGCACCCGCGACCAGCACCTGTACGCCGTCGACAACATCGACCCCTACACCGGCGCCGCCGTCATCTCCCGCGGTATCGTCGGCGACCGCGC
This sequence comes from Nocardiopsis akebiae, assembly GCF_018316795.1. Lineage (NCBI taxonomy): Bacteria > Bacillati > Actinomycetota > Actinomycetes > Streptosporangiales > Nocardiopsidaceae > Nocardiopsis > Nocardiopsis akebiae. Next base: position 3,417,457 of record NZ_CP074132.1, on the reverse strand, counting down.
GGGCGAGCCCACCGTCGCCTCACCCATGCTCAAGAACGTCTTCTCCCTGCGCACCGGCCAGAGCCTGGACGACGAGCACGTGCGCCTGACCACCTGGCCCGTGCGCCAGACCGACACCGCCGTGCAGATCGGCGCGCCCGCCCAGGAGGGCACACCGTGAACACCTCCCTGGACGACGACACCACGGCCCCGCCCGCCCGGCGCCCGGCCGAACCCGCCACCACCGCGCCCCTGGCCGGGTTCACCGTCGCCGTCACCGCCGCCCGCCGCGCCGAGGAGATCAGCGCCCTGCTGCGCCGCAAGGGCGCCCAGGTCCTGGCCGCACCGGCCCTGCGCATCGTGCCCCTCAGCGACGACCAGCGCCTGGCCGCGGTCTCCGAACAGCTCGCCCGCCGCCCCGCCGACGTCGTCGTGGCCACCACCGGCATCGGCTTCCGCGGCTGGGTGGAGGCCTGCGAGACCTGGGGCACCGTCGACCCGCTCCTGGCGAGCCTGCGCACCTCGCGCCTGCTGGCCCGCGGCCCCAAGGCCAAGGGCGCCATCCGCGCCGCCGGGCTCACCGAGGAGTGGTCACCGCCCTCGGAGTCCTCCGCCGAGGTCCTGGACTACCTGCTCGCACGGGGCGTGCGGGGGCTGCGCGTGGCCATCCAACTGCACGGCGAACCCCTGCCCGACTTCACCGCCGCGCTGCGCCTGGCCGGAGCCGACGTCGTCGAAGTCCCCGTCTACCGCTGGACCCTGCCCAAGGACACCGCACCCCTGGACCGCCTCATCGAGGCCGTCACCAGCGGGGGAGTGGACGCGGTCACCTTCACCAGCGCCCCGGCCGCGGCGGGGCTGCTGTCCCGCGCCCACACCACCGGCCACCACGCCGCCCTGGTCCGGGCCCTGCGCGGAGACGTCCTGGCCATGTGCGTGGGGGCGGTCACCGCACGCCCCCTGATGGCCCACGACATCCCCACCGTGTGGCCCCAGCGCGCCCGCGTCGGCGCCCAGGTCCGCGCGCTCGCCGAGGAACTGCCCGCACGCTTTCCCACCCTGTCCGTGGCCGGACACCGCCTGCGCCTGCGCGGCCACGCCGTCCTGGTCGACGGCACCGTGCGCACCCTCTCGCCCACCCTGATGCGGGTGCTGCGCGAGCTGGCGCGCAGGCCCGGCCAGGTCTTGGACCGCACCCGCCTGCTCACCTGCCTGGGCGAGGACGCCGACGCCCACGCCGTGGAGACGGCCGTGGCCCGGCTGCGCACCGCGCTGGGCGCCCCCAGGATCATCCAGACCGTGGTCAAACGCGGCTACCGGCTGGCCCTGGACCCGCCCGAACGCGCCCTCTGACGAGCGCACCGGCCCATCCGACCGAGGGAGAGGAAGAAGCGGACCACCGGCCCCGGCCGTCCGCGCCAAGCGATGCACCGACACCCCACCCTGCTGCTGGCCGTCCACGGCACCCGCGACCCCCACGGCGCCGCCGTGGCCCACTCCCTTGCCCTGCGCGTGGCCGAGGTGACGGGCCGACCCACCCGCCTGGCCTTCGCCGACGTGCTCGCGCCCAGCGTCGGCGAGGTCGCCGCCAGCACCCCGGGTCCGCTGGTGGTCGTGCCCGCGTTCCTGGCCTCGGGCTACCACGTGCGCACCGACATCCCCCACCAGCTCGCCCGCGCCGGACGCGCCGACGCCGTCATCACCCCCGCCCTGGGCGGGCACCCCGCCGTCCTGGACACCGCCGTGCGCCGCCTGGTCGGGGCCGGGTACCGGCCCGGGGACGCCGTGGTGCTGGCCTGCGCCGGGACCTCCGACCCCTTCGCGGGCGCCGAACTGGAACAGGCGGCCCAGCGCATGTCCCAACGCCTGGGCGCCCCCGTGGAGCTGGGGTTCATCGCCACCGGCGAACCCACCGTGGCCCAACGGGTGGCCCGCCTGCGCGAGCGGGGGCACCGCAGGGTGGCCGTGGCCAGCTGGCTGCTGGCGCCGGGACTCTTCCACGACCGTCTGGCCGGGGCGGGCGCGGACGTGGTTGCCCGCCCGCTGTGCCCGGATGCGGCCCTGGCCGACGCCGTGGCCGCGCGCTACGACCGGGCCGCCATCGCCCAGCCCGTCTGACCCGGGGGGGTGCGACACCGGCGCGGGGGAGCGGCGCCCCCGCGCCGGGCACCGGCCCGCCCGCGCGCTGCCCGGGCATGGCCACAACCGGCCTCCGGGTGCGCCGGGTCACCGGGCGGGGAAGACCATCCGTGGGTTCCCCACCCATCCCGGTCCGCACCGCCCCGAGGACGGCCATGCCCGCAGTACCCGCCCCCCTGCTCGACTTCCACCACCCCGCCAGCGACCGGGCCGTCGGCGCCCTGTTCGGCGCCCCGGCCGCCGCCGCCCTGGTCGGCGCCTCACCCTCCCTGACCGCGCACACCACCGGACCCGGCACCGCCCACGCACGCCTGGTCCGCGCCGCGCTCACCGACCTCGGCGGATCCGAACAGCCGCCCCGACCCCCCGAGAACCCCGTCGAGCGCGCCTGGGCCGCGGCGCTGCGCACCGCCGCCCGCACCGCCGCCCTGCCCCGCTCCGCCACCGCCCTGGAGCACACCGCAGCCGAGGACCCCCTGGGCGCCTCCTGGCGGGCCCTCACACGCACCCCCCGCCCCGCCGAGGACCCCGCCCGCGGCTCCTTCGCCTGCACCCACCTGGTCGACTCCGTCTGGTCGGCCTACGCCGCCGCCGGGGACCGGGCCGCCCTGTACACCGGCACCCTGGCCACCGCCCTGTGGGGCGCCTCCGCCCTGCCCCTGCACGCCCTGCGCCGCCTGTCCGAGACCACAGACCCCCACACCCTGACCACCACCGCCCTGACCACCGCCCGCGGCCCCCACCCCACCCTGTGGCCCGAGCACCCCGTCCTGGTCGCCGAACCCCGCCGCCTGCCGCCCTTCGCCGTCCCCCACCCCTTGGACCCGGGCGTCCTGCTGGGCAACCTCGACCACCTGCGCGCCCGCCCCGACACCGTGGACGCCGCGGTCTCGCTGTGCCGCACCCATCCCAGCGACGCGCCCCACCTGCCCCCAGCCGACTGGGTACGGGTGTGGCTGCACGACCGCAGGGGCGCCAACTCCCACCCGCACTTCACCCTGGACGAGGCCGCCGCCGCGGTCGCGGCCCTGCGCGCGGAGGGCAAACGCGTCCTGCTGCACTGCTGGGCGGGCGCCTCGCGCACCCCGGCCGTGGCCACCCGCTACGCCGTCGCCGCCCTGGGCGCCCCCGTCCTGCCCACCCTGGCCGCCATGATCCGCACCGTGGGCGGGCACTTGGACAACCCCAGCCTGTCCACCGCCGTCGCCCGGCTCAGCGGCGTGGACCTGCCCGACCCGGCCGCCACCCTCTTCCCCGAGGGCGTGCCGCCCCGGCGCCCCGAACTGCCCGAACCCCACATCACCGGGTGACGAACACCACCGGCCCCTGAGGTGACAAGTTCCACAAACCCTCCCTTTCCGGTACCGTTACCCTCGCGTTACCCCTAGGATCTGCGCCCAGAACCCCGCGCACCACCCGGCGGCCCGCTCCAGGCGCCGCGCCCTCCCGTGACCCGGGGCGCCGCGCCACCCGCGCACCCCGCCACGGCAACCGCGCGCCCCGCCCCGGAGCACCCGCGCCGCCACGCCCTGTTCCCGTTCGAAGGACTATCCGTCGTGGGCACACACCAGCCCCAGAACCCGCCGGCCGAAGAAGAGGCCACCCGCGCCGACGCGCCCGTGGGTCCCCGCGTGGCCGCCAAGCGCTCCCGCCGCAAGCGCACCCTGATCCTGGCCTCGGCCACCGGGGCCGCACTGCTGGTGGGCGGCACCGCCGCCGCGGCCGTCATCGCCACCGGCGCCGACCCGGGCAGCGCCACCAACGCCGCGGGCGCCCCCCAGGCCGACCCGGACCCGCTGGTCGCCGACGACGCCACGCCCAACGCCGGGCAGGAGCAGCGGCAGCTCGCCGAGGAGGCCGTCGGCTCCGCCACCCAGCGCTCCAGCACCGACGCCTCCGACATCCTCGAAGAGCCCGAGGAGGAGGAGACCGAGGAGGCCGAGGAGCCCGCCGCCGACACCGGCTCCGAAACCGAGTCCACCGGCCAGGGCGGCTCCTGCCAGGCCTCCTACTACGGGGCCGACTTCGCCGGACGCACCACCGCCAACGGCGAGACGTTCGACCCCAACGCCATGACCGCCGCGCACAAGACCCTGCCCTTCGGCACCCAGGTCCAGGTCACCAACCCGAACAGCGGCGCGTCCGTGACCGTGCGCATCAACGACCGCGGCCCCTACGTCGACGGACGCTGCCTGGACCTGTCCACCGCGGCCTTCGACCAGATCATCGGCACCGGAGCCGGTGTGGGCCAGGTCGAGTGGCAGGTCGTGGGCTAACGCCCCCGCCGCGCGTGTGAGCCCCCACACGTCACCGCTTCATGGCACAATCCCCAGCACCCACACCAACACCACACAGGGGAGCAGGGGCGTGTTCCGCACCACCACCGGCTGGGTCGTCTCACCCACCGACCTCGTCGACACCCTGGAGTGCGACCACCGCAGCGCCCTGAAGACCGCCCTGGCCGCCCGCGTCGAAGGCGCACCCGCACCCGCCGACATCGACCCGCTCGTGGCCCAGCACGGCCTGGCCCACGAACAGGCCGAACTCGAACGCCTCAGCGCCCTGGTCGAGGTCGCCCGCATGCCCGACCCCCACCCCGATGACGCCTCCCTGGCCGCGGCCGCCCAGGCCACCGCCGACGCCATGGCCGCCGGAGTCCCCGTCATCTACCAGGGCAGCTTCCACCACCGCCTCACCGAACCCGACCCCGACGGGCGCACGGTGTCCTTCCACGGCCGCGCCGACTTCCTCATCCGCTCCGACCTGGACCCCGCCACCGGCCGCACCCGCACCCCCGCCCCCGAAGACTGGACCTACGAACCCTGGGACACCAAACTCGCCCGCCGCCCCGGCCCCGGCGCCGTCGTCCAGCTCGCCGCCTACGCCCACGCCGTCAGCGTCGCCACCGGTCGCACCCCCCAGCACATGCACCTGCTCACCGGCGACAACCACACCCACACCCTGCCCACCGCCGACTTCACCCCCATCCTGAGCACCGTCACCACCCGGCTGCTCACCCTCCTTGCCAGCGAACCCGCCCTGCCCGCCCCCACCTGGGGCCAGCCCCGCCCCGCCTGCGAGGGCTGCGGCTACCAGGCCTGGTGCTCCCAAGGGCGCACCGCCGCCCGCCACCTGTCCCTGGTCGCCGGACTGCGCACCGACCAGGCCGCCAAACTCACCGACTCCGGCCTGGACACCATCGACGCCCTCGCCCGGGCCGACGACGACCAGCGCCCCGCCACCCTGCCCCGCCGCTCCTTCGACCAACTGCGCGCCCAGGCCGCCCTCCAGGTCCGCCAGGACCGCACACGCACCCCCGACAACCCCCAGGGCACCGTCACCGCCGAGGTCTTCGCCCCCGACGGCCTGGCCAGCCTGCCCGCCCCCAGCCCCGGCGACGTCTTCTTCGACATGGAGGGCTACCCCTACCACTCCCGCGAGGGCGAACGCGGCCTGGAGTACCTCTTCGGCGCCACCACCGAGGACGCCCACGGCGCCGAGACCTTCCACGCCTTCTGGGCCCACGACCGCGCCCAGGAGAAGAAGGCCCTGGAGGACTTCGTCGACTTCGCCACCGCCCGCGTGGACTCCGACCCCGGCGCCCACGTCTACCACTACGCCTCCTACGAGGTGGACCGCCTCAAACACCTGAGCTCGGAGTTCGCCACCCGCGAGGAGGAGGTCAACAGGCTCCTACGAGAGAACCGCCTGGTGGACCTGTACACCGTCGTGCGCAAGAGCCTGCGCGTGTCCCAGCGCTCCTACTCCATCAAGTACCTCGAACCCCTCTACCTGCCCGCCGCCCGCTCCGGCGGCGTCACCACCGCCACCTCCAGCATCGACGCCTACGCCGCCTACCTGGCCGCCGCCGAGGCCGACGACCACGACCGGGCAGCACGGATCCTGGCCGACATCGCCGCCTACAACCGCGACGACTGCCACTCCACCGCGCGCCTGCGCGACTGGCTGGAGGACCACCGCACCCACCAGGGCATCACCGACCGCCCCCTGGTCCAGCTCGAACTCACCGAGGCCGAGGCCGAACGCGCCCGCAAACGCCAGGAGAAGGCCGCCCGCCACGCCGCCCTCACCGAACCCCTGCTCGACCAGGTTCCCGACCAGGCCCAGGACCGCGAACCCGACCACCACACCCGCGCCCAACTGGCCGCCCTGGTCGGCTACTACCAGCGCGAGAACCTGCCCCCCTGGCGCGAGCACTACCGCCGCACCAGCGCCCCCCTGACCGACCTGGAGTCCGACACCGACTGCGCCGTGCCCTGGCAGGTGCGCGCGGGGGAGTGGATCGAACCCGCCGGCCGCCAGCGCAAGTCCCGCCGCGAACTCTCCCTGCGCCTGGACACCGCCCACCCCCACCCCTTCACCTCCGGCCAGGACGTGCACCTGCTCTACCCCGGCGCCCCCGGCCAGCCCGCCACCACCACCCAGGCCAAGGTCGCCGAGGCCGACGCCGACACCCTGGCCGTCACCGAGACCTGCGACCCCGACTCCACCTACTCCCGGCCCCCCGTCGCCGTCCTGCCCGGCTCCCCGGTCAACCCCGCCCCCAAGGACGGCGCCCTGGAAACGGTGGCCCGCACCGCCCTGGACACCCTGCCCCAGTGGCCCCACCACCCCGGCCTGGACGTGCTGCGCCGCATCCCGCCGCGCCTGAACACGCCCGGCCCGCTGCCCGACCCCGCCGACCACGACGGCGACCTCATCAACGCCACCATCGCCGCCGTGGACCGCCTGGAGGGCTCCTACCTCGCCGTGCAGGGCCCTCCCGGCGCGGGCAAGACCTACCTGGCCGCCCAGCTCATCACCCACCTGGCCCGCCAGGGCAAGAGCGTGGGCGTGTGCTCCACCGGCCACAAGGCCGTGGAGAACGTCATGACCGCCGCCCTGCGCGCCGCCGAGGCCGCCGGGGTGGAGGTGGCCGCCGCCAAACGCGCCAAGGGACGCGGCAAGGACACCGACCGGGACCTGCCCTGGGAACAGCCCTCCAGCCCCCAGGCCCTGGCCAGCTGGCGCGACAAGCACACCGCCCAGGGCCACCCCGTCCTCATCGGCGGCACCGCCTGGGCCATGTCCAACGCCGCCATGCTCGCCGACCCCCTGGACGTGCTCATCATCGACGAGGCCGGACAGTTCGCCCTGGCCGACACCCTCGCCGTCTCCGCCGCCGCCCGCAACCTCGTCCTGCTGGGCGACCCCCAACAGCTGCCCCAGGTCGTCCAGGGCACCCACGGCGAAGGCGCCGACGCCTCCGCCCTGCAGCACCTCATGGCCGGACGCCAGATCATCGACCCCTCACGCGGCTACTTCCTCGACCAGACCCGCCGCATGCACCCGGACGTGTGCGCCACCGTCTCCGCCCTGTCCTACCAGGGCCGCCTCCACGCCCACCCCAGCACCGCCGACCGGGCCCTGGCCGCCCTGGCGCCGGGCGTGTACACCCTGCCCACCCCCCACCAGGGCCGCACCACCCACAGCCCCGAGGAGGTCCAGGCGGTGGTGGAGGTGGCCACCCACCTGGTCACCGACAAGGTCACCGACTCCGCCGAGGCGCACCCGCGCCCCCTGACCGGCCACGACATCCTCGTGGTGGCCCCCTACAACCTCCAGGTGCGCGCCCTGCGCCGCGCCCTGGCCCAGGCCGCCCGTACCCGCCCCGCCCTGGAGGGCGTGCGCGTGGGCACCGTCGACAAGTTCCAGGGCCAGGAGGCCACCGCCGTCATCTGCTCGATGACCACCTCCAACGCCGCCGAGGCCAGCCGCGGCACCGCCTTCGTCCTGGACCGCAACCGGCTCAACGTGGCCCTGTCGCGGGCCCAGCTGGTCGCGGCGGTGGTCTTCTCACCCGACCTGCTCACCACCGCCCCCCGCAGCATCGACGAACTGCGCCTGCTCTCCTCCTTCACCCGCCTGACCGAGGGCGCCCGCCCCTGGCCCGCCGCGCGCTGACCCGCCAGGCGCCGCGACCGCGCTCACCCCCGACCGCCGCCCCAGCCCACACGCACCCCCACCCCCAGTTCAGGCCCGGTACGGCGGCCGGGACGACGCCGCACCGGCCCCCACCGCGCGGTTTCGGACGCCTCGCGAGTGGAGTACGTTTTACACAGCACCGCACGCGCCCCGGACCTCACCGGCCAGGGGCGGTGCCCTGCGTCTTCTGACGGCAAGAACCACCACCCGCACCCCGGTGCGGGCGTGCCCCCGCCCGCCCTGGACCGCCACCCGTTCTCGAAAGGCACCACGGCCCCCGTGTCTGACCGTCCCTCCGCCCCCGGCAACGGCCGCAACACCCGCCACCCCACCGGCATCCGCGTCGTCATCGCCCTGTTGGCACTGATGTGCCTGGTGCTGGGGCCGGCCGGCTACCTCCGAGGGCTCAGCGTCCAGGCCCACGCCGGCTCCGCGGCCGAGTGGTTCACCCTGGCCTTCGGCGCCGCCGTGGGCATCCCCCTGCTGGCCGCCGCCGTGGCCACCGTCGCCGGGGACCGCAGGGCCGCCCTGTGGTCACTGGCCCTGCTGGTCTGGCCGGTGGTCTTCGTCGTCGCCATCCACCTGGCCCAGGCGCTGTGAACCCCGCCCGTCCGGCGGGACCCGGCCCCCGCCCGAACCGGCGGTAGGCTACCCACGTGTCACCCAAGAAACGCAAGCGCCGCAAGGCCCAGCGCCCCGACACCGCCCCGCACCAGCAGGAGGGCGCCGCGGAGACCGGCCCGCCCCCGCCCTCGGCGAGCGTCAGCCGCACCCCGGTGGTCGTCGCCGACCCGCCCGACCGCAGGATCACCGCCCTGTGGGTGGTACTGGCCCTGGTGTGGCTGCTGGGCACCCCGCTGGCCCTGGCCAACCTGCTGTTCGTGTTCATGGACCTGCAGGAATCGGTCGTCTACGCCGCCCCCGACGCCCCGGTACCCCCCGAGAGCCTGGACCCGGTGGGCAACGCCCTGGTCTGGGTCCTGGTCCTGGCCCTGGCCGTCCCGGCGGCCTCGGCCGTGGCCGCCCTGGTGCTGCGGCGCAGGATCGCCGCGATCGGCTTCACCGCGGCCCTGGTCGTCTCGGCCCTGCCCCTGCTGTGGGTGATGCCCCCGGCCCAACTGTGGGACGCCCTGACCACCCACCTGTTCGGCTGACACCCCGCCCCGCCCGCTCCGCCGCCCCCGGGCGCCCGCGCCGCCTCACGCCTTCGCGCGGGCCCCTGGGCCATCATGGATGACCGTGAACACACCCCAGCCCACCCCCGACCCCGAACCCGCCCACGAGATCGCCCTGCCCGGGGCCGTGCGCGCCCGACTGGAGCAGGCCACTCCCAGCGTCCTGGTCGACACCCGCGCCCTGGCCCGGGTGCGCGAGCGCTTCGACACCGAACAGGCCCAGACCCTGGGCCGCTACCTGGCCAGCGCCCAGTCGCCCAACACCCTGCGCGCCTACCGCGCCGACTGGACCTCCTTCACCGCCTGGTGCCTGGCCCAGGAACGCCAGTCCCTGCCCGCCGACCCGGTGGACGTGGCCGTGTACCTGGCCGCCTGCGCCCAGGAGCGCACCCCCGACGACAACGGCTGGGCCCTGGCGCCCTCCAGCATCGAACGGCGCGCCGCCGCCATCGCCGCCGTGCACGGCGCCCACGGTCTGGAGTCGCCCACACGCGCCGAGGTCGTGCGCATGACCCTGCGCGGCATCCGCCGCACCCGCCGGGCCCGCCCGCGCCGCAAGGAACCGGTCGTCCTGCCCGTCCTGGAGGCGCTGCTGTCGGTGCGCCCGGGCCCCGAACACCCCCACGGGGTGGCCCGCAGACGCGACACCATGCTGCTGCTGACCGGGTTCGGCGGGGCCCTGCGCCGCAGCGAACTGGCCGCGCTGACCTTCGACGACCTGACCCTGCACACCGACCCCGCCACCGGCGCCCCCGCCCTGGTGGTGGCGCTGGGCGCGACCAAGACCGACCAGGAGGGCCGCCACGGCCACAGGGTCGCCCTGCCCCGGGGCAGGAACCGCCAGACCTGCCCGGTGTGCGCCTACGCCGACTGGGCCGCCCTGGTCCGGGCCCACCGCGCGGGCGGTGAGGAGGCGGCGGCCGCCCTGCTGGAGCGCCCCCGGCCCGAGAGGGACCTGGCCCACCTGTGCCAGGACTGGCCGGGCACGGACCTGGCCGACGGCTCCGAGCGCCCCCTGCTGCCCACCGTGGACCGCCACGGCCACCTCGGGTCGCGCCCGATGTCGGGCCGGGCCGTGGGGGAGCTGGTCAAACGCTACGCCCGCCGCGCCGGACTGGACCCCGACGACTTCGGCGGGCACTCCCTGCGGGCGGGGTTCGCCACCCAGGCCGCGCTGGGAGGGGCCAGCGACCGCGAGATCATGCGCCAGGGCCGCTGGACCAACCCGCGCACGGTCCACGACTACATCCGCACCGCCAACCCCTTGGAGGACAACGCCGTCACCCGGCTGGGCCTGTGACCCCGCACCCTGTGGCCCCTTGGGCATCTCAGCTTGCCAACAAACACACCAGCAGTACTCGAAATCACCAGTTAAAGTGCGATCCTTCCCTGATGAGACATTAGGTTGGTTCCGTAAGAAAGGGGACGGGCCCATGGTCGACGAGTTTCGCGCGGCGTTCCAAGAACTGATCGACGCCTCCGTCGCCACCGACCCCCAACACTTCCCCCCAGCCGTCCACAAGGTCTACGTGCTGGCCTCCCAGATCCCCGCCTCCGAACGAGAACTCGCCCTGGAGGCCCTGGCCCCCCTGCTCTCGGGAGACCACGCGGCCCCAGGCATCATCGCCGACCTGTCCCTGGTCGCCGGAGCCCTGGTCGAGATGGGCACCGAACCCGGCCCCACCGGCATCGAGGTCCTGCGCCGCCTGCGCACCATGGGCCGGGGCGCCATCGTCTTCGTCCGCGCCTGGGAACGCACCGGCACCGACGCCCCACCCGACCCCGACGCCGTCACCGCCGACGCCGAGGCCCGCGTGACCGCCGACCTGGGCAACGACGCCCCCGGCGCCACCATGTGCTGGTGGACCATCCGCCGCCACGGCCTGGCCGCCAGAACCATGCTCAGCGAGGCCCCGGTCCGCGCCCACATGCGCCGCGACCCCGCCCTGCACGCCGAGCTCCTGGCCATCGCCAACCAGCTCTCCGAGCTGCTCACCGAGTTCGGCCAGGTCCACGACCTGCTGCGCATGGCCGAGGCCACCGACACCCTGGTCCTGGACCGCGCCTCCCAGCGCGCCTTCCGCGTCCGCTTCGAAGGCGTGGGCGACAACGCCCAGCTGCACACCCTGCTCGCCGACGCCCTCATCGGCCCCCACCGCCAGGGCCTGCCCGGCGACCCGCCCGACCCGCGCTGGGTCGCCGCCTTCCGCGACAGCGCCCCCGACCCCGCCGCCCAGACCGTGCGCGGCTGGTGGAACCTGGTAGCCCACGACGGCACCTGGGTGTGGAACGAGGGCCTGCCCGCCGATATCCCCACCCTGGAGGGCGAACACCTGCTGGTCCTGGACGAGCAGCCCTACCCCCGCTCCTGGAACGCCGCCAGGCGCCACCCCCAGGTACGCGGCTGGCTGGAGGTGGAGGCCGAACTGCCCCCCGAGGAGGCGGCGCTGTGGTGGAAGCGCGTCGCACCGGCGGAACCGGCCATCCCCAGCGCCGACGAGGACCAGCACCCGCCACTGCCCGAACCGGTCGTACTCGGCAACGAGGAGGCCGAACCCCTGCGCGTGCGCGGCTTCCTGCCCGAGGAAGCCCCCGCCCCCGAACCGGCGGCCCCACCGGAGACGCACAGCGCACCCCGCCCCGAACCCGCGCAGCCCTCCACCCGCCCGCAGCGGCCCGAACCGCCCCGCGCGCCCGGGCCCCCCGCCGAGCCCGGCGGCGGCAACGGCATCCTGCCGCCCCTGCCGCCCGGGGTGTCCAACAGCTCGGGCTGGGGACCCGCCTGGCGCTGACGGCCCGCGCCGCACCTCACCCGACCCCACACCGGCGTCCCGGGACCCCGCGAGGGGCCCGGGCCGCCTTGCCTCAGGCCCGGTGCCGGGGGGTGTGGGGCACCGACTCGGTCGCGCTCCGCGTGCGCCGGGGGTCGCGCTCCTCCTCGTACAGGCCCTCGAAGTACTCCTCCTCGCCGGGACCCTCATCGTCCTCACGGCGCCAGCGCTGCCCCACGAACACCGGGGCCACCAGCACCACCACCAAGGGCACGAACACCCCCAGCGGCAGCAGCACCAGCGCGCCCTCGGTCCCGGGCAGCTGCGGCAACCGCTCCAGCAGGTACATCCGCCACACCGACAGAGCGCTCAGCGAACCCACGGCCAGCGCCGCGCCCAGGGGCAGCATGGGCGTCAGCCGCGGCGGCACCGCCACCATCGCCACCAACAGCCCCGCACCCACCAACCCGGCCACCGCCAGGGGACCCGAGCCCTGCAGGACGCCCAGACCGACCGCGTGCAGGCCGCGCAGGTGGGTGAACGCCCACCCCACCAGCAGGATCAGCAACGGACCCAGTATCAGACCGGACAGCAAGCCGACGAAGTGACGCACGGGGGTGCTCCTCTCAGAGGTTGCGCAGCACCCTAGCGACAAAAACCAGAAACGGCATCACATCACCTCAAGACTGGCACTCGTTCCAGGGAGCGGACAAGATGCGCCCGAAAGGGGGCGACGACCTCCCCCGTATCCTCCGTATCCGCCACCGCGGCGTGTTTCCACGGCGTGTACCGGCCCCAGGCGCGCACCCGGGGCGACGTCCCGCTGCCCCGCTTCCGCTGGCGGGTGCCCACGTTCCAGAGCCCCAGGGCGCGCCGCCGCGGGTGTGTGACCCGGTGTCGGCGGGACCGACCGCGCTTGCCCCCCAGATCATCGGTCCTGCCGTGCGGGCCCCTGTCCGCCCGCGAACCCCCGAGGACCCCGGTTTGTCGCTCCCGCCCGGTAGAACCGGTGTGACCGTACACCGCGACCCCGAAGAGGCGCCCTGATGTACCCAACCCTGCCCCCGCCCCCCGAGGGCGAGACCGAGCACGTGCCCGGCGCGCTACTGATCCGCGGCGACTGCGACGACACCGCCTGGAACGACGTGCTCTCCCGCATGGGCGAACTGCCCGGCATGGTCGCCCACACCCCCGGACAGCCCCTGCCCCCGGCCCAGGGGCCCATCCTCCGGCGCCTGCTCGTGGCCGGGGACCCCGCATGGCGGGGCGCCACCCCGGTGGAGGTGTCCCGGGCGCTGAGCGACGAGGACGCCTGGGTTCCGGACCTGGTCCTGATCGCCGACGGCGGCACCAGCCGCGACCCCCACCTGCGCCCGCTCACGGCCTTCCTCCCCGGCGACGACGACCTCTACCGGTTCCGCGTCACGCCCCGCCAGGCGGCCATGACCTACCTGGTCGCGCACCGCCCCAGCATCGAGGACACCCTGGAGCACCACAAGGAGCACGGTGCCGCCGAGGTCGAACTCGAACCCGGAGAGTCCTACGAGGACTGGTTGGACGGCTCCCCTGACGTGGTGGGCGAGGTCCTGGAGACAACGGCCAACCCGCCCCGTTACCAGCCGCCCGCCGCCCCCCTGCCCGTGATCACCCAGAACAACTGGGGGTTGCTCGTGCGCACCGACTTCAGCGACGACCGCGCCTGGGCCGCGCTCACGGCGGACGCGGACCGCCTCGACCCACGGATCGACACCCCCGAGGACTACCAGCCCTACGTGCAGATCGTGGACGATCCGGCCTTTGCGGGGGCCACACCGGAGCAGGTGATGGCAGTCGTCCGCCCCAACGATGACGAGGACGGCGAAGAAGAGGAGACGGGCGAGGAAGTGGTGGCGATCGCCGACCAAACCTCCATGGCCGGCTCCGAGCCCACCGTCCTGGTGGTGCCCCTGGCGGACGAGGTCGGGTGGTCCTTCCGCCTGCCCTCGTACAAGGTGCGGAGCATGGCCGCCAACCTCTTCGTCGCCAACAATGACATCTTGGACTGGATCAACCAGGGCTTGCCGGACGGGCCGGCGGTCATGATGGGGGAGCAGGGGTAAGCCTGGCGGCCCCGGCGACCGGGCATCGCCGCTGGGTTGCGGAGCAGGGCACCCGTGGAGCGGCAGGGCCCGGCGGACACGGGCCCGAGGACCGAGCCGGCGCCCGTCGGGTACCGCCCGTGTCTACACGGGTGCCGGGTGAGGAGGATCGCTCCGGGACCCGGCGCCGGAATCCGCCCGAGGCCGCGCACCGGCCACAACAGCCCCCGCACGACGCCGCGTCGCGCGGGGGCTTGCTCGCACCGGATGCCGTCGCACCGGGGCGGGCCCCCTGATGAGGTTCACCCATCCTGCCCGGTCGGGACCCGCTCGCGGACGAGGTTCGCCGCCGCGCACCCCTTCCCCGGGCAGGAGCGGACCTCATCGTCGAGCAGCGGTGGCCTCCCTCGTCACACCCCGCTGCGGCATCCGGCCAGGAGGAGCGCGACCATGCCCTTGGCATCAGCCTGGCCGTAGTCGGGCCCGGTGATACAGAGGTTTCCGATGGCGCGCAGGAGCGTGTAGGCGGTGACACCGGGGCGAAGTTCCCCGGTGGCGGCGCAGGCGTCCAGCAATGACGCGCAGGCCGGGACCAGGGTGTCGAGCATGAGGGCGTGGAGGTTCTCCAGCCCCGGGTCACCGGACCCCAGCGCCGCGCCGAGGCCGTGCTTGGTCACGAGGAAGTCCACGAACGCGTCCGTCCACAGGGCCAGGGCGGTGAACGGCGAGGCGGATTCCTCGAGAAGCCGGGGCGCGAGAGCGGTGCAGGCGTCGATCTGGTGCCGGTAGACGGCAGTGACGAGATCCGCGCGGGTCGGGAAGTTCCGGTAGACCGTGCCGACACCCACGCCGGCGCGTTCTGCGATATCGCGGACGGGCGCCTGGACGCCCCGCTCCACGAAGACCGCCGCAGCGGCCTCCAGCACACCACCGCGGGTGCGCTGAGCCTGTGCCTGGCGTACCCCGACCGACTCGGGCACGGATGCCTCCCCTTGCTAGCGGAACAATGTTCCGTTATTTTGGCGGAACGACGCTCCGCCAAATTATGGCATCCCGGAACCCACAGAAAGCGCAGGACCCCCATGTCCTCGTCCCACTCCCTCAGCCAGCAGATCGTCTCGGTCAAGCCCATCGTCGTCCCCTCGCCAGGGCGCGGCATCGACCTTCAGGTGAAGGTCACTGCGCCCCGATCCGGCCACAACCTGCCCGTGATCGTTTTCTCCCACGGGAACGCGTGGTCACTGGACGGGTACGGGCCGCTCGTCGACCGGTGGGCCGCCGCCGGATTCGTCGTGGTACAGCCCACCCACCTGGACTCCCGCCGCAACGCCATCACCTGGGACGACCCGCGCTTCGCCACCATCTGGCGCGTGCGGATCAACGACCTGCACGCGATCCTCGACCACCTCGCGCACGTCCTGGCCCAGGCCGGCCTGGAGACCCGCGCCGACCGCGGGCGCACCGCAGTGGTCGGCCACTCCTGGGGCGCGCAGACCGCGGGCGCACTCCTCGGCGCGCGCGTGCTGGACGCCGAGGGCACCGCGGGAGAGGACTTCTCCCACCCCGCCGTTTCCGCCGGCGCGCTGATCGGGGCGACGGGAACCGGCGACACCCTCACCCCGTTCGCCGCCGAGAACCTTCCCTTCATGAAACCCGACTTCTCCACCATGACCACCCCGACCCTGGTCGTCGCGGGCGGCAAGGACGACTCACAGCTCTCCACCCGCGGGCCGGAGTGGTTCACCGACGCCTACCACCTCAGCCCGGCGCCCAAGAGCCTGCTCACCATCACCGAGGCCGAGCACACCATGGGCGGAATCGCCGGCGAGAAGGTCGCCGAGACCACCGACGAGGACCCCGCCCGCGCCGCCCTCACAGCCGACGCGATCTCCGCCTACCTGCGCGCGGCCCTGGACCTCGACGACACCGGGTGGAACACCCTCCACGACACAGCCCAAGGCAGTGACGGTACGTGGAGCCTCGCCAGCAAGTGAGACCAGCCAGACCGCCGGGGCACGCCCGGCGGTCACCGGCGGGCGGGGCCACGTCCTGGCCGGGGCCTTCGGCCACGAGCTTTCGAGCATCTGCGGTACGGGTCGGGATCGGTACCCAGCACGGCCATGTCGGCCCAGACCGACAGAGCGCCCATGGGGGAGTGGGCGTGGCACTGGCGAAACCCGTCGTCGGCCACCAGCCCTGGCTTTGCCCCCGCCGGAGGGAGGGGACCGTATCCACGACGAACGCCCCCAACGGGTGAAAAACCCCCACAAGCACACCGCGTCACCCCGACAAGCGCTACCGGAACACCACCGCGCTAGTCGACGCCCTGGTGACGGCGCAGCGCCTCCGCGTCGGGCCGGTCCGGCACCGCCAGCACCCGGTCCGTGGGCGGCGTACGCCCCCACCGGCGCCGGAACTCATAGGCCACCAGCGCCACCAGCACCGACCCCACCGAAGCCAACAGCGCCTGACGCTGGTCGGGGATGACCACCATCGCCACGAAGATCGTCACCAGACCCCCCAACACCACCCACGTCAGGTACGGAAACGCCCACATCCGCAGGGTCAACCGCTGCGGCTCACGCCGACGCACCCGCGCCCCCACCACCAACTGCGAGGCGCAGATGGTCAGGAACAGCACCAACAGGATCGCGCCGATCGAGGCCACCAGGAACGGGAACACCCGGTCGGGCCACAGGTAGTCGGCCACCGCCGCCCCGTACCCCACCACGGTGCCGAGCAGGATCGCCCGCACCGGCACACCCCGCCGGTTGGCCCCGCGCAGCACCCGCGGAGCGTCCCCCTGCCGGGTCAGCGTGAACAGCATCCGCGAGGAGGTGTACATCGCCGCGTTCAACACGCTCAGCACCGCGACGAAGACCACGATCTCCATGATCAGCGCCGCCCCGGGCACACCCACGTGCTCCATCACCGCCACGAACGGGCTGCGCCCCGGATCCACGCTGCTCCACGGCAGCACCATCACCACGACCAGGATCGAGGCCACGTAGAACAGACCGATCCGCCAGAGCACGTTGGTCACCGCCGAGGCCACACCGCGCTCGGGCTCGGAGCTCTCACCCGCGGCCACGGTGATGATCTCCACCCCGCCGAAGGCGAACAGCACCACCACCGTGGCCGCCAGCACCGCCACCCAACCGTTGGGCGCCACCCCGCCGTGCTCCCACAGGTTGGCCACACTGGAGCCGCCCGAACCGCTCCACAGCCCCAGCGCCCACAAGCCGCCGATCAACAGGAACGCCACGATCGTGGCCACCTTGACCAACGAGAAGAACGACTCGGTCTCGGCGAACACGCGCACCGAGACCAGGTTGGCCACCGTCATCGACGACAGCACCAGCAGCGCCAGCGCCCACCCGGGCACACCCGGCACCCACTGACCCAGGATCGCCGCACCGGCCACCGACTCCGCCGCCACCAGCACCGCGTACATCCACCAGTACACCCACCCGATGGTGAAACCGGCGCGGGGACCGAAGGCCAGCCGGGCGTAGTCGGAGAAGGAGCCCCCGGCCGGAACCGCCACCACCATCTCGCCCAGGGCGCGCAGGGTGAAGAACACCAGCGCGCCCGCCAGGACGTAGGAGAACACCGCCGCCGGGCCCGCCATCTGGATGACCGACCCGGAACCGATGAAGAGCCCGGCGCCCACCGAACCGCCGATCGCGATCAGCGCCATGTGGCGGCGCCGGAGCGAGTGGGCCAGTCCGGCACCGGAGGTCTGCGTTTGGTTGGCCGCGCTCGGAGGCGGCGTCGCACTGCTTGTCACCTGGCCAACCTTAGGGAGCATCCCACTCCTTGGACAGTCCAGAACCCACCGAAAACAGCGGATGACCCGATCATGTGCAATATGTAACAAACACCGACCGGCCATCACCCCCGCACCGGCCCCACCCACCGCCCGCCCAACGCGCACCGCGGCCCGGCCCCGCACACGACGACACACCCACCCCCAGGTGAACACAAGGCGACAACACTGCTACTTTCAGCAACCACACCGTGTCAGCGCCACACCCGGGGAAACCACATGCCCACCACCATCGACCTCGACCACATCCGCCACCTCTACCGCACCCACCGCGACGACCTGGCCCGCGTCCGCGACCAGATGCGCCACCACCACACCGCCGACCCCCGCCTGCGCCCCTGCACCGACGACATCGAAGCCGAGATCACCTACCTCCTCCTACGCGAGAACACCCCCGCCCACACCGTCCAGATCGGCACCGACCACGGCTGGTCCACCACCTGGATCCTGTCCGCCCTGCGCGACAACGGCACCGGCCACCTGCACTCCTTCGACACCCGCGACCACGCACCCCGCCACGTCCCCACCGACCTGTCCCACGACCGCTGGACCTTCACCCACGGCGACATCCGCACCAGCACCGCCCACCTGCCCCCGCGCACCGACCACCTGCACATCAACGCCACCCACCAGGGCTGGTTCGCCCGCTGGTACCTGCACCACCTGCTGCCCGCCCTGCCCCCGCACACCACCGTCACCGTCCACGACGTCTTCCGCCGCCACTCCACCCCGCCCTTCACCGAAGGCGCCCACGTCATGGCCTGGCTCACCGCCCACACCACCGGCTTCTTCACCGCCTCCTCCGCCCGCGCACCCCACACCCACCGCGCCCTACGCGAACTCAAGGAAGAACTCGGCCTGACCGCACCCCTGCGCCCCGGCCACCACAACCCCGCCATCTACTTCCGCCTGCCAGCACCCACCCCTTGACACGGCGAAGGGGGCGAAGGCACACCAACCCCCGCCCCCGTGACCGCCGCGGCCTCAGCCCTCCCCGGCCTCCAGCGCACGCCGCGCACGCTCACGCCCCGACACCACATCAGCCGCGTCCGCGACGATCCGCGAGAAATTCACCGGCTGGTCCAAACTCACCATGTGCCCCGCCCTCGGCACGTTCACCAACCGGCCGTCCGCACACGCGTCGAAGAAACGCTTCTCATGGATCCGGAAGTGGTCCCGCGCCCCGTTGATCAACCACACCGGCCCCTCGTACGCCGACAACGCCGCCAACACGTCCATCTCCGAGACCGCGTCGATCACCGCCGTGGCCGCCTCCACCGCCAAACCACCCCCCAACACCGCCTCCGCCGCACCATCACGCAACGTCAACCGGTGGAACCGCTCGTTGACCGCCGCGCCCTTGTCCGGCAACCGGTCCATCAACACCGCCGGAATCCGGTACACCTGCGCCAACAACTGCGCCGGCTTGGCCGTACACCCGGCCGCCACCAACCCCGCCACCCTCCCCGGAGCCGCGGCCGCCGTCGCGATCGAGACGAACCCGCCCAGGCTCAGCCCCACCACCAGCGCCCGACCGCCCACGCCGTCGACCGCTGCCAACACCGCGTCCACCGCACGCCCCAGCGAGAACTCCTCCCCCCGACGCGACCCGTGCCCCGGAAGGTCGGGGACCACCACCGTGCGCCCCTCGCTCTCCAACAACTCCACCTGCGGACGCCACATACTCCCCGACACCCGCAACCCGTGCACCAGAACGATCGGCACACCCATGACCGCCTCCTCCTACCGCACCCGGTAGCGCACCGTCACCGGAGCATGATCCGACCAACGCCCAGCGTGCTCAGCAGCACGCTCCACCCGCGCCTCCACCGCACGCCCCGCCAACCCCGGCGTGGCCACCTGGAGATCGATCCGCCACCCCGCGTCGTTGTCGAAGGCACGACCACGGTAGGACCACCACGTGTAGGGCCCCTCCTGATCCGGACGCAACGACCGCACCACGTCCACGAACCCCGCCTCGCCCAGGACCCGCGACAACCACTCCCGCTCCTCGGGCAGGAACCCCGCGTTCTTGCGGTTGGCCCGCCAGTTCTTCAGATCCACCTCGGCATGGGCGATGTTCCAGTCACCGCACACCACCAGCTCACGACCGCGCTCCTCCACCTCGGCCCGCCGCTTGACCAGATACGGCAGGAACGCCTCCATGAAGCGCTCCTTCTCCTCCTGGCGCTCGGTGCCCACCTCACCCGAGGGCAGGTACAGGCTCGCCACCGTCACCTCACCCAGGTCCACCTCCACATACCGGCCCGCGTCCTCGAACTCGGCATGCCCGAACCCCACCCGCACCTCGTCGGGCTCACGCCGCGAGTACACCGCGACCCCCGCACGCCCCCGCGCCGCCGCCGGAGCCAACACCACGTGCCACCCCTCAGGCGCCACCACACCCGCCGGCAACTGCTCGGCCTCGGCCCGCGTCTCCTGAAGGCACACCACGTCGGCGTCGGTGTCCGCCAACCACCCCACGAACCCCGGATCCTTCTTCGCCGCGGCCCGCAACCCGTTCACGTTCACCGATGACACAGTCAAGTAAGTCGTATCCACAGGCAAAGCCTAGCCACACCCCGGCTCAGCCGCCCCCGCCCTCGGCCACCAGACGCCGCAGCACCCCGTACGTACGGTTCGACGACGCCGCCTCCCGCTGCGCCCGCGCCGTCACCTCGATGTAGGCCTGCGACGACGCCACCGACGCGTGCCCCAGCAGGTGCATGATCTCCGACACCGACGCCCCGTCCTCCGCCAACCGCGTCGCGAAGGTGTGCCGCAACGCGTGCACCAGCGTCCCCCGCGCCACCCGGTCGTGCACACCCGCGTGCCTGTAGCACTGCTGCACCAGGTACTGCAGACCGCCCCGGCGCAACCCCTCACCCCGGTTGTCCACCAACAACGGATCCGACCCGCGCACCACCCCGAACCGCTCACGCCGCGAGACCAGATAGGCCTCCAACAGCGCCTCCAACGGCACCTCGATCGGCAGGACCCGCTCACCCCCGCCCTTGCCCACCACCCGGATACGGCGCTCACCCGAACGCCCGCCCACCGACTCCACCCGCAGCGACAACATCTCCGCCGACCGCATCCCCGTCAGCAGCGCCAACGCCAGCACCGCCAGATCCCGCTCCGGCCACGGATCACGCGCCTTGCGCGCACCCCGCGCCAACGCCTCCAACAACCGCTCCGGCGTGTCCTCACCCATCAACGGCTTGGGCCCCGAAGGACGCACCCGCGGCCGCGGCACCGCCGACATGGGGTTGCCCGCCACCACCCCCTCCGCCACCCAGAACCCGAAGAACCCGTTCCACGTCGACCACGCCCGCACCACACTGGAGGCCGCCCGCTCCCCGGCGAACTCCGCGAACGCCGCCCGCAGCACCCCCGCCTCCAAGTCCTGCCACCCCACCCGCTCGGGTTCCACACCCACCACCTGCGCCACACACCCCAGCACCCCGCACAGATCACGCCGGTAGGCGGCCACCGTGTGCGGGGAGGGCTTGGCCGCCCGACGCGCCACCAGGTACTGCTCCACAGCCTCGGCCACAGGCCCCGTCTGAGCACTCATACCCCCAGCATCCCCGATTCCGCGGGCGCTGCCACCGCCTCCCTCCACCGCGTCCGAACGCGTTCGACACCGGACAGCGGGGGAGAGGACGCCACGACGCACCCGGCAACCGCGCGGCGGCGGGGAAGAGGAGGAGGAACCCGACGGCGACGGCACCCCGACACCCCGCACCCACCAAGAACCCCTGAAGCGAAACCGCACGAAGAACACAGACAAGGCGCAGGAACCGGGGGAGGGGTACTCACCCCCCGCCCAGCACCCGCCGCACCCCCGCCGCGATCTCCACGTCCTCACGCGAGGGCACCACCAACGTGCGCACCCGCGCACCCGCACCCGTCACCTCCGCCTCACCCTCCACAGCCGCATTCACCGCACCGTCCACACCCACCCCCAGGAAACCCAGCCCCAGCGCCACGCGCTCACGCACCGGAGCCGCCGCCTCGCCCACACCACCGGTGAACACCAACGTGTCCACCCCGCCCAGCGCCGCCGCCATCGACGCCACACCCGCACACAACCGGTGCACGTACACCCCCAGCGCCAACCGCGCCCGCGCGTCCTCGCGCTCCAACACCTCACGCATGTCCTCGGTCCCCGCGAGCCCCAACAACCCCGACTCGCGCTCCAACCCCCGCTGGACCTCCTCCACCGACAACCCGCCATGGCGCACCAACCACAGCACCAACCCCGGATCCACACTCCCCGAACGCGTGGCCATCACCACCCCCTCCAACGGGGTGAACCCCATCGTGGTGTCCACACACCGCCCGCCCGACACCGCCGCCAACGACGCACCCGACCCCAGATGCGCGCTCACCACACGCTCACCACCGGTCAACTCCGCCGCCCGCCGCGACACATAGGCGTGCGAGAGCCCGTGGAACCCGTACCGGCGCACCCCCCACTCCCGCCGCCACCGCTCGGGCACCGCGTACGCCGACGCCACCTCCGGCAGGTCGGCGTGGAAGGCGGTGTCGAAACACGCCACCGCCGCACACCCCGGCAACGCCCGCCCCACCGCCTCGATCGCCTCCAACGCCTTGGGCTGGTGCAGCGGCGCCAACGAACCCCACGCCCGCAACCGCTCCACCACCGAGGCGTCCAACCGCACCGGATCGACGAACTCACCGCCGCCGTGCACCACACGGTGACCCACCGCGTCCACCTCGGGCACACCCTCCAGCGCCCGGCTCAGCTCCCGCGGGTCCCAGTGCCCCCCGCGCGCCGCGAGCGACTCCGAGGCCAGCACAGCACCGTCACCGTCCACCACCCCCAGCTTCAGGCTGGAGGACCCCGCGTTGACCACCAGAACACGCATCAGTACGGCCACACCCACTCACGGATCTCCGCCGGATCCTCACCGAACTCCCGGGTGTGGGCCCGGTGCCGCAACCGCTCGTCCGCCATCCGCTGACGCACCTGCGCCGCTCGCTGACCCAACCCCGGAACCCGGTCGATCACGTCCATCACCAGATGGAACCGGTCCAGGTCGTTGAGCATCACCATGTCGAACGGTGTGGTCGTCGTGCCCCGCTCCCGGTATCCGCGCACGTGCAGGTTCGCGTGGCCCGACCTGCGGTAGGCCAACCGGTGCACCAGCCACGGATACCCGTGGAAGGCGAAAACCACCGGCTTGTCCGTGGTGAACAGGGCGTCGTACTCGGCGTCGGGCAACCCGTGCGGGTGGTCGCTGTCGGGCAGCAACCGCATCAGGTCCACCACGTTGACCACCCGCACACGCACCTGCGGCAGCCACCGGCGCACCAGGTCCGCCGCCGCCAACGCCTCCAACGTGGGCACGTCCCCCGCACACGCCAGCACCACGTCCGGTTCCGCCCCACCGTCGGTACTGGCCCACTCCCAGATCCCGATCCCGCGCGCACAGTGCGCCACCGCCTCGTCCATCGACAGGTACCCCAGCCCCGGCTGCTTGCCCGCCACCACCACGTTCACGTAGTCACTGGAGCGCAGGCAGTGGTCGGCCACCGACAACAGCGTGTTGGCGTCCGGCGGCAGGTACACCCGCACCACCTCCGCGGGCTTGTTGAGCACCACGTCCAGGAACCCCGGATCCTGGTGGGTGAACCCGTTGTGGTCCTGACGCCACACGTGCGAGGTCAACAGGTAGTTCAACGACGAGATCGGACGCCGCCACGGCAGATCCCGGGACACCTTCAACCACTTCGCGTGCTGGTTGAACATCGAATCCACGATGTGCACGAACGCCTCGTAACAGCCGAACAGCCCGTGCCGCCCGGTCAACAGGTAACCTTCCAACCACCCCTGGCACAGGTGCTCGCTGAGCACCTCCATCACCCGGCCGCCGGGCCCCAGGTGCTCATCGGTCGCCAGCCGCTCGGCCTGCCACTCCTTGTCCGAGGCCTCGAACACCGCGTCCAACCGGTTGGAGGCCGTCTCGTCCGGCCCCACCAACCGGAACGTCCGCGGATTGGCCCGGATCACGTCCCGCAGGAAACCTCCCAGCACCCGCGTCGCCTCACCGGTCTGGGTCCCGTTCCGGCCCACGTCCACCGCGTACCCGCGAAAGTCCGGCAACACCAGTTCCCGCCGCAGCACCCCGCCGTTGGCGTGCGGACTCGCGCTCATCCGCCGTTCGCCCTCCGGCGCCTGTGCGCGCACCTCGGCCACCGGAGCGCCCGACTCCTCGAACAGCTCCTCTGGCCGGTAGGAGCGCATCCACTCCTCCAACTGCCTCCGGTGCCCCTCGTCCGAACGCACCTGGTGGGAACGCCACGTCCCCTCCACGGGCTCGCCGTCCACCTCCGCCGGCCCCGTCCACCCCTTGGGCGAACGCAGGATCACCACCGGCCACACCGCTCGCTCGCGCACACCCGACACCCGCGCCCGGTGCTGGATCCGCGCGATCTCCTCCAGCGCCTCGTCCACCGCCTCGGCCATCCGCCGGTGCATGTACTCCGGATCCTCACCGCTGACCAGCAGCGGGCAGTACCCCAGCCCCTCGAAGTAGGACAGGAGTTCCCGCTCGGGGATACGCGCCAGCACCGTGGGATTGGCGATCTTGTACCCGTTCAGGTGCAGGATCGGCAGCACCGCGCCGTCGTGCACCGGGTCCAGGAACGCGCTGCCGTGCCAGCTGCCCGCCAGCGGGCCCGTCTCGGCCTCACCGTCGCCCACCACGCACGCCACCACCAGGTCGGGGTTGTCGAAGACCGCCCCCTGGGCGTGCGCCAGCGAGTACCCCAGCTCCCCGCCCTCGTGGATCGACCCCGGCGTCTCGGGCGCCACGTGGCTGGGCACCCCGCCGGGGAAGGAGAACTGCCGGAACAGCCGCCGCATCCCCTCCACGTCCTGGCTCACGTGCCGGTACACCTCGCTGTAGGTGCCCTCCAGCCAGGCGTTGGCCACCGCCGCGGGACCGCCGTGCCCCGGCCCCATCACGTACATCATCTCCAGGTCCCGACCACGGATCGCCCGGTTCAGGTGCGCGTAGCAGAAGTTCAGCCCCGGGGTGGTACCCCAGTGCCCCAGCAGGCGCGGCTTGATGTGCTCGGGCCGCAGTTCCTCACGCAGCAACGGATTGTCCAGCAGGTAGATCTGCCCGACCGACAGGTAGTTCGCGGCCCGCCAGTAGGCGTCCACGCCTCGCAGTTCGTCCTCTTGCAGGGCCATGCCTCGTCCTCCCAGGAGGGTGCCTTCGTGCGCTGAGGGGGAGCGGCGGGCCGGTGGACCGGGGGAGTGCGCACCCGACCCGACCACGCTGACCCTGTGTGCTCTCCCGATCACGGCAGGCGTGCCGCGGGGCCGTCCGGCCCGGGCGGGGAACCGTTGTTCGCCACGCCGCCCTCCTGCCCGGGGAGGGGGAGGCAAAACGCGGGGCGCCGCCTCGCGGGCGACGCCGGACCCGGAGGTCGGGACGGGGGAGGGGGAGCGGGCGGGGTGGGACGAGCGCACACGGGCCAAGGAGCGCGGCGGGGCACGGGAAGCGCGTCGAGCACGGGAGGGGGCGGAGGTCGCCGGTGAACGGCTCGACGGCCAACCAACCGCCACGAAACTTCGCATAGAAGTACAAAACCCTACAAAATCATGCATAACACTGTTTATGCATGAAACATGGAGGAGTCGGGAGAGGAGTGCCTTCGCAGGGGGACACCCCGCCACCCACCGGCGCCTTCTCCCCGGACCCGACCTGCCGCACCGGGGCGTCACGCCCCGCCCGGATGGCCAGCCACGGCGCAAAGGCACCCAGGTCACGCGTGACCGCAGGTGAGGCCCTCGGGGCGCCCGCACAGCGGCCCCGACGCCGAGGCCGACCCGGACGGGGCGAACCCGTCAGCGCGCCCGAAGGAATGGGGCCTTGCGGCAGACCAGCACGCAGACGCTCCAGGCGTCCGGCGGCTGGCCACGCCGACCGCGCGACGGCGTTCTCAGCGCCGAACCCGGACCGGCGCGCACCGCCACCCGGCGGCCCGGCCGCCCGACCGCGCCGGCGCGGCCAGCCGCCGGACGCACCGACGCACATCCCGGCCGCGCACGTCCCGCAGACCCGAGAACCCCTTCCCCGCAGGCTCTCCCATATCGCCGATAATGCACATTATGTAAAGTAGAGGTGATCAGCCCCTCCTCCGCCCGCCCTCTCGTGCCACCAGGGCCGAACGGCGCCTCTCAGCCGCAAGGCCCTTCGGCCCGCCCCGGCAGAACCCTACGGGCCCTCTCCCTCCGCTCCGGCACCCGCAGGCCCGCCTTCCCCGGGGCCCGCGCCGCCGAGCCCCGGGAAACCCGCGCACGAGCCCTACTCGGGCAGCCGCAACCACCCCGTGCGCACCTGCCACGCACCCCCCGACTCCAGCCGCTCCACCACCGCACGCTCCAACCGCGTACGCCGCCCGGCCGCCGCCACGTCGACCACCGGCATCCCGAACACGAACCGGAACACGTCCGACTCCCCCGGCTGCCCGCGCCCCACCAGCGTGAACCTCCGCTGGAACCCCACGATGTTGGAGTCCTGCCCCAACACCTCCTCCCACTGCGGGTCCAGCAACCACGACGTACACGTGGCCACCACCGGATCGAACCCCAGGTGCGCCCGCGCGAACCCCCGCGCCCGCCCCAGCGCGTCATCCACCGACGCCGGGTCCAGGCCTCCCGAAGGGATGTGCAACCGCAGCGCCAGGTCCCCGCGCCCCATACCCGGACCCAGCCGCGCCGCCTCCCGCTCGGCGTACCACTCCACACCGCCCTGGTCGGTCAGCACCCCCGGCTCCAGCTGCAACCCGCCCACCCAGTACAGGCGCCCCCGGAACTGCGCCGCCACCCACGAGGCCGTCTCCACGCTCAACCGGCCGAACATCCGCCGCGACCGCGCCACCTGCACGCCCACGTCGGCCAGCGTCGCCGCCGTCACCGCCGGGTCCACGCCCAACTTCGCGTGCGCCTCGAACTGCGCGGGCACCCGCGCCGCGAACGCCCACAGCGACGCCGCGCGCACCCGCGCGTCCTCGGCCTCCACCAGCGACGGCCAGTCCCGCCACTCCCCCAGCGCCAGGTCCGCGTCCGCGCACAGGCGCCGGTACATGCACTCCACCAGGTACCACAGCTGCGGCGGCCACTCCCCCAGCTCAGAGCCCGAACCCGGCCAGAGCGCCGCCACCTCGGCCCGGTCCACCGCCTCCAGCGCGAACAGGTCCAACACCCGCTCCGCCTCAGCACCCACGGGAACCTCCAGAGCCCTCACCGGCTCCGGCAGCCGCTCCGCCTCCTCCAGCCACAGGCGCGCATCCGCCCCCAGACCGAACCATTCCACCACCGCGACGCTATCCATCCCCACATCATGTCCCAGCGCCCACGCGACGCGCGAGTGAGGCCAGGCTCACAGGTGGGCATAGTGTTGACGTAACCCGCGAAAGCCCCACACCAACCGAAAAAGAGGACCGTCACCGATGCCCGTGCCCGACCCGGAGCACCACGTCCGCGACTGGCTCGCCACCTACGACACACCCACCACATCGGTGGCACACCTCCTCTGCGACCGCCACGACCCCCACGCCACCGCCACCACCGAGATCGGCCCCACCCTGGAGGCCACCACCCTCACCTTCGGCGAACTCACCCAGCGCTCCCGCGACCTGGCCACCGGCCTCGCCGACCTGGGCGTCACCCGCGGGGACCGCGTCGCCACCCTCATCCCCAAGGGCGTCGACCTGACCGTCACCGCCCTGGCCGTGTGGCGTCTGGGAGCCGTGCTGGTCCCCCTGCTCTCCTCCTTCGCCCCCTCGGCCATCAACGAACGCCTCACCGACTCCGGCGCCCGCCTGGTGGTGTGCGACGCCGAGTACCGCGCCAAGCTCGTCCCCGGCGCCGACCGCCCCTGGCACATCGTCACCACCGCCGCCGAGCCCGCACACGAGGGCGACCACACCCTCACCGGGCTGGCCGCCCGCGCCGCCGCGGCGCCGCCGGTGCCCGACGCCGCCGTGGGCGGGGAGGGTCTGCTGGCCTTCGTCTACGTCTCGGGGGTCATCGGTCCGCCCCGGGGCGTGCGCGTGCCCGTGCGCGCCCTGGCCGCCATGCACGCCTACCACCACTACGGTCTGGGCGTGCGCGAGGACGACGTCTACTGGAACACCGCCGACCCGGGTTCGGCCTACGGCCTCTACCACGGGCTCGTCTCGCCGCTGCTGGCCGGGCACAACTCCCTGGCGCTGCGGGCCGGGTTCTTCGATCCGGAGCTGACCCTGGACGTGCTGGGCGTGCACGGCGTGACCAATCTGGCCGCCGATCCGACCACCTACCGGACGCTGCGCGCGGCCACCAAGACCCTGCCGCCCGAGGTGATGGTGCAGAGTCTGGCCAGTGCGGGCGAGCCGTTGGCCCCCGACGTCATCGACTGGGTCACCGACGTGTTCGGCGTCCCGGTGCGCGACCACTACGGGCAGACCGAGTTGGGCTGGTGTGTGGGCGTGCCCAACGGCGAGACCGGTCAGGAGCCGGCCGATCCGCCGCCGGGGGCGATCGGTCCCGCCCTGCCGGGCTGGCGGGTGCAGATCCTGGAGGCGATCTCCGACGACCCCGCTCCCCTGGGCGCCTACGGGCGTGTGGCGGTGGACCTGGCGCACAGTCCGCTGGCCTGGTTCGAGGGCTACGTCGGCCAGGAGGGGGCCTCGCAGGTCCGGTTCACCCCCGACCGCGCCTACTACCTGACCGGGGACACCGGTATCCAGGACCGTCAGGGGTCGTTGTTCTTCTCCACCCGTGACGACGGCGCCATCTTGACCTACGGGTACCGGATCGGTCCGAGCGAGGTGGAGTCGGTGCTCAACGCCCACCCCGCGGTACAGGAGTGCGGGGTGTACTCGATCCCCGACGAGTTGGCGGGACAGGTGATCGGTGCGCGGGTGGTTCTGGGCGCCGACCGTGAGGCCGATCCGGAACTGGCCGAGGAGCTGAAGGGGTGGGTGCGCGAGCGGTTCGCGGCGCACGCCGCTCCGCGGGTGGTGGACTTCGTGGAGGAGCTGCCGCGCACGGCCTCGGGCAAGATGCGCCGGGCGCGGCTGCGCTGACGGTGGGCTGCGTCCTGTGGTCCGGGTCGGTGGGGCGCTCCCCCTCCGGGACCGGGCGCCGGGGCCGCGGTGTCAGGGGACGAGTTCGTCCACGCGTGCGGCCAGGGACATGTCCTTGTCGGTGACGGCTCCCTCGGAGTGGGTGCTCAGCGCCAGGTGCAGGGTGTCGTAGCGGATGTCGATGTCGGGGTGGTGGTCGACCTGTTCGGCGGCCTGGGCGATCTCGTTGACCAGGGCGATGGCGGCCGGGAAGTCGGGCAGGCGCACGGTGCGGCGGATGGCGGGTGCGGCGGGGTCCAGTTCCCAGTCGGTGAGGCGGGTCAGGCCGTCGCGGATCTGTTCCTCGGTGAGTCTCATGGCGGGTCCTCTCCCCCGGTGGCGGTCGCGCGCGCCGGTGCGCGTGCGGGTGGTCGCTGGGGGCTACGTACCCGTGTGCGGGGCGGGGGTCACATGCGGCGTGCGTGTCCCCCGACGTGTGAGCCTGTGGTGGTCGGTGCGGCGGAGCCGCGCCTTCTCTCTCTGTTCTCTTGTTTCGTAGAAAACTGAAGGCCCGGCTGTACGACGTAGATTTTAATGTACTTAGTAGCTTCGCAGTTCGCGTTACCAAGCTGAGGCCAGACCTCCCACCTGCACCGATCCTGCCCGTATGGGCCACGATGTCCCCCTCAGGCTTGCGCAATCCCCCGTTGAGCGGTTCACTCTGGGGAACTCCGGCCCTCCCCCACACCGGTGGACGCCCCCGCAGGTAGCGTCCACCGCCCTCCCCCAAGAGCGAGCCCATGCAACACAACAAGCGCCGTTCGCTTCGCGCCCGCATGATCACGCTGGTCCTGTTCCCCAGCACCGTGCTACTGGCCCTGTGGGCCGCCTTCACCGCCCTGCTCGTCGGCGACATCGGAGAGCTGCGCACCACCGCCACCTTCACCGAACAGGTCGGCGTCCCCGTCGAGGAGACCATCGGCGCGCTCCAGCGCGAACGCCGCGCCACCATGGACGCGGCCTGGGGCACCGAGCGCACCGCCCTGTACCTGACCTACTCGCGCCAGCAGACCGACGAGGCCGTGGACGCCCTGAGCCGGAGCCTGGACGCCTTCGACGTCCAGGACCTGCCCGAACAGGCCCTGGCATTCCGCGCCGCCGTCAACCGCGTCGACACCCTGCGCGCCCGGGTGGACGCCTCCTCCCCCACCGAGATCGACTTGGAGGAGACCTCCGCCGTCTACGACGAGGTCATCGAACAGGGCCTGCGCGTGTGGGACGGCCAGGTCGAGCGCGCCGACCCCGCCCAGGCCCCGCACCTGCGCTCCCTGACCTCGCTGATGCGCACCCGCGAACTCCTCAACCAGCAGGACACCGTCCTGGCCCACGCCGTGGCCACCAACTCCTTCCCCGTCCAAGCCCACGCCCAGTTCGCCGCCGCGGCCGGGGCCCAGCACTACACCTGGGAACGGGTCGTGGTCGAGATGAGCGAGGAGGACAGCCAGGACTACATCGAACTGGAGTCCTACACCGAGCTGCAGCGCATCTACCAGCTACAGGAGAGCATCATCTCCATGCCCGTACGGGGCGGGGCCACCGTGCCGGTCAACGCCACCGCCTGGCAGGGCGCCGCCGAGGCCGTGGACGCGCGCATGCGCGACGTCGAGCAGGGACAGATCGACCTCGTCATCGCCTTCAGCCGCTCGCAGTCGGCCGAACTGCGCACCAGCGTCCTGCTGGTGAGCGTGCCCGCCCTGGTGGCCGCCCTGGTCTCCTCCGCGGTCGCGGTGGGCGCCACCCAGCGCCTGGGCAGGCGCCTGCAGGACCTGCGCACCGCCACCCTGGAGCACGCCCGGGTACGCCTGCCCGAGGTGACCGCCCGGCTGCGCGCGGGCGGCAGCGTGGACGTGGACGCCGAGGTTCCCCGGCTGCGGGTGGAGAGCAACGACGAGGTCGGACAGGTGGCCGAGGCCTTCAACGACGCCCAGCGCGCGGCCGTGGCGGCGGCGGTGGAGGAGGCGCAGGTGCGCGCGGGCGTGCGCAACATGTTCCGCAATATCGCCCGGCGCACGCAGGCGCTGGTGCACCGGCAACTGGGGCTGTTGGACGCGCTGGAGCGCGCCGAGACCGACCCCAAGGTGCTGGAGTCGCTCTTTCGCATCGACCACTTCAGCACCCAGATGCGGCGCAACGCCGAGAACCTGATGCTGCTCAGCGGGGACGCACCGGTACGGCGGGGGCTGGCTCCGGTGCGTCTGC
Organism: Nocardiopsis akebiae; assembly: GCF_018316795.1. Lineage (NCBI taxonomy): Bacteria > Bacillati > Actinomycetota > Actinomycetes > Streptosporangiales > Nocardiopsidaceae > Nocardiopsis > Nocardiopsis akebiae. Next base: position 3,386,148 of record NZ_CP074132.1, on the reverse strand, counting down.
ACGAGGCGGTGCGGGCCGCGGCCAGCGAGATCGAGGACTACGTACGGGTGCGGGTGCTGGCGGTGCCGGGAGTGGCGCTGCGCGGCGAGGTGGGCGCGGACACCGTGCGGCTGCTGGCGGAGCTGTTGGAGAACGCCACGTCCTTCTCGCCCCCGGGCACGGAGGTGACGGTGCACGGCCGAAACGGCGAGGCCGGCGGATGCGTGCTGGAGGTGCGCGACCGGGGCCTGGGGATGACGCGGGAGCAGGTGGAGGCGGCCAACGCGCTGCTGCGCGACCCGCCGCGCTTCGACCTGGCCCGGATGCGCGAGGACTCCCAGCTGGGGTTGTTCGTGGTGGCCACCATCGCCGCGCGCCACGGCCTGGAGGTGACGCTGAGCGCCGGGCCCGAGCACGGCACGTGCGCGGTGGTGACCGTCCCCGCCGACGCGCTGGCGGACCGGGACACGGGCGCCGAGGGGCCCGAGCCGACCGGTGACCCGAAGGCCGCGCCCGCGCGGGAGAGCGCGCGCCCGCAGCGGCTGGTCCTGGCGGGCGGCTCCCCGGCCGCACCGGGCGGCGCCGGGGAACGGGCCGCGCGCGAGAGCGGCACCCAAACCCCGCGAGGTGCGGCGGACCAGGACACGGGCGACACCTACAAGGGTCTGCCCCGGCGTCGGCGCAAGGGCGTGCGGCCCTCCCCCGCGCCCGCACCGGCCGCGCCCGGGGAGTCCGGGGGCCGGGAGGCGGCGGCCGAGAGGTCGCTGACCGAGATCCGGTCGATGATGAGTGCTTTCCAGTCCGGGAGCCTGCGCGGGCGCGCACAGCCCCCGGACGGGGATGGAGACGGCGTGCGCGGTGCGCGCCCCGGTGAGAGCTCGGAAGGGTGATGTCGATGACGGCGGACGCTGCGGCGGGAGGCCGGACGGCCGAAGCGGCGGAGGAGCAGTCCCCGGCCAGGACGCTGGACTGGCTGCTGGGCGACCTGGTGCGGCGGGTGGCGGGGGCGCGGCACGCGCTGTTGCTGTCGGCGGACGGGCTGCTGCTGTCGTGCTCGGACGACCTGGGGCGTGAGCAGGGTGAGCGGCTGGCCGCGATCGCGTCCGGTTTCGCGAGCCTGGCCCGTGGCGCGCGGGGGCAACTGGGCGCCGCGGAGGTGCGTCAGACGGTGGTGGAGATGGACAACGTGTTCTTCTTCGTGCTGGCCGCCGGTCAGGGCGCGTCGCTGGCGCTGGTGGCCGAGTCCACGTGCGACATGGGCCAGGCGGCGTTCGAGGTGAACCGTCTGGTGCGCCAGGTGGGCCCGCACCTGTCGGCGCTGCCGCGGCGCGGGAGCGTGAGGAGGTGAGGGCGTGGACGCTGAGCCGTCCAGTGGGGAGTCGGGACGGGAGTGGTCGTTCGAGTCGAGTCTGATCCGGCCGTACTCGTTGACGGGTGGGCGCACACGCCCTTCGCGTACGGACTTTTCGATGACCTCGCAGGTGGTCGCGGTCGCCTCGGCCGCCGGGGCGCGGTTGGACCCGGAGCTGGAGCTGATCCTGTCGCTGTGCGCGCAGCCGGTGTCGGTGGCCGAGGTGGCCTCGCGGTCGGGGTTTCCGCTGGGAGTGACGCGGATCCTGCTGGCGGACCTGTTGGACCAGGGCCGTGTGGTGGTGCGCACCTCCGACTGGGAGCGGCACCGGCCCGACGCCGGGACTCTGCGCTCGGTGCTGGAGCGCATCCGTCAGCTGTGAGGGGCAAGGTGGTGTCGAGGTGGAGTGGATGTGTCGTTGGTCGTGATGGACGCCGAGGGTGCGGGACCGGTTCCCGACACCCTCAAGATCGTGGTCGCGGGGGGCTTCGGGGCGGGTAAGACCACCCTGGTCTCGGCGGTGAGCGAGGTGGAGTCGCTGCACACCGAGGAGGTCATGACCTCCGAGAGTGTGGGCGTGGACGATCTGGACGGGGTGGAGGCCAAGGCGACCACGACGGTGGCCCTGGACTTCGGCCGGATCACGCTGGACGGGTCGACGGTGGTGTACCTGTTCGGTACGCCGGGTCAGCGGCGGTTCTCGTTCATGTGGGAGGAGTTGACTGAGGGCGCGCTGGGGGCGGTGGTGTTGGCCGACACCCGGCGGTTGGCGGACTCCTTCGACGCGATCGACTTCTTCGAGTCGCGCGGGGTGCCGTTCGTGGTGGCGGTGAACTGCTTCGACGGGCAGCGCACGCACCGGGCGGACGACGTGCGGGTGGCGCTGGACCTGGAGGAGCGGGTGCCTTTGCTGTTGTGCGACGCCCGGGACCGGGAGTCGGTCAAGGAGGTGTTGGTGGAGCTGGTGGCTCTGGTGTTGCGCCTGGAGCTGTCGGGCGCCTGAGAGGGGACGCCCCGAGGGAGGGGCGCGGTGGGGCCCGGGTCGCGTGGTGCGCCCCGGGCCCCACCGTATTGCCCGCCAGCCTGGGGACCGCGTGCCCCTCCCCCGCCTGGGCCTGCGGCGGCCGAGCAGGTCGGCGGCGGTCGTGGGGTCAGCGGGTGGCGCCGCGGCGGTCGAGGGGCACGATCATCGGGGTGTCGGTCTCGGGGTCGGGGATGATGCGCACGGGCAGGCCGAAGACCTCCTCGACCAGGGTCGCGGTCACCACGGTGGAGGGGTCGCCCTCGGCGACGATGGCGCCCTCCTTCATCACGATCAGGTGGGTGGCGTAGCGGCAGGCGTGGTTGAGGTCGTGCAGGACCGCGACCAGGGTGTAGTCGCGTTCGGCGTGCAGCTGGGCGCACAGGTCGAGCATGTCCATCTGGTGGGCGATGTCGAGGTAGGTGGTGGGCTCGTCCAGCAGCAGCAGGGGGGTCTGCTGGGCCAGGACCATGGCCAGCCACACGCGCTGGCGCTGCCCGCCGGAGAGCTCGTCCACCGACCGCTCGGCCAGTTCGGCCACACCGGTGGAGGCCATGGCCTCGGCCACGACCGCCTCGTCCTGCTTGGACCACTGGCGCAGGAACCCCTGGTGGGGGAAGCGGCCGCGGGCCACCAGGTCGGCCACGCCGATGCCGTCGGGGGCGATGGAGGTCTGCGGCAGCAGCCCCAGGCGGCGGGCGACCTCCTTGGCGGGGTAGGAGCTGATGGCCTTGCCGTCCAGGTGCACGTGGCCGTGCGCGGGCTTGAGGGTGCGCGACAGGGCCCGCAGCAGGGTGGACTTGCCGCAGGCGTTGGGTCCCACGATCACCGTGAAGGAGTTGTCGGGGATGGTGACGGCCAGGTTCTGGGAGATGACGCGCTGCTCGTAGGCCAGGGTGAGGTCGCGTCCGTTGAGGCGGGAGGCGGAGTGGTCGGCGATGGTCATCGTTCTTCCTCGGTTTCGGTCAGGCACGTCCGCCGCGCCATTCGGTGTAGAGCAACCAGATCAGGTAGCTGCCGCCGATGACGGCGGTGACCACGCCCACGGGCAGCTGGGTGGGGGCCAGGGCGCGCAGCGCGACCAGGTCGGCCACCGCCAGCAGGGCGGCGCCCATGAGCGCGGATCCGGCCAGGGTGGTGCCGCCGGTGCGGGTCAGGCGCCGGGCCAGCTGGGGCGCGGCCAGGGCGACGAAGCCGATGGGGCCCGAGACGGCGATGGCGGCACCGGTCAGGGCGCTGGCGGCGGCCAGGGCGATCAGCTGGGTGGAGCGGGTGGGCACGCCCAGGCCGCGGGCGGTGTCCTCCCCCAGTTCCATGAAGCGCAGGCGCTGGCCCAGGCAGAGCAGGATGGGTGCCAGCAGGGCCAGGCAGATCCACACGGCCGCGACCTCGGCCCAGCCGCGGCCGTTGAGGCTGCCGATCATCCAGATCTGGGCGCTGAGGGCGTCGGTGAGTTCGGCGCGGGTGAGCAGGTAGTCGCGGACGGCGCCGAGCATGGCGGCCATGCCGATGCCGACCAGGACCAGCCGGTAGCCCTGGACGCCGTTCTTGGTGGAGAGCAGGTAGACGGCGGCGGCGGTGAGCATGCCCCCGGCGATGGCTCCCAGGGACACGCCCAGGCGTCCGGCGCCGAAGAGCAGGATGACGGCGACGGCTCCGGTGGCGGCGCCGCCGGTGAAGCCGATGATGTCGGGGCTGCCCAGGGGGTTGCGCGACAGGCTCTGGAAGACGGCTCCGGCCAGCCCTAAGGCGGCGCCCACGCCGATGGCGGTCAGGGCGCGGGGCAGGCGCACCCCTTGGACGAAGAACACGTCCAGGCGTTCGCCGTAGCCCACGATCGCGGCGGGCACGGCGCCCAGCGGGATCTCGTAGTCGCCCACGGCCACCGAGACGATGAGGGCGCCGGTGCTGAGGGCGGTCAGGACCGCGGCGACGACGAGGGTGCGCGGGCGCACCAGCAGGGACAGGCGTTCGCCGAACAGGCGCAGGGCGAAGGAGCCGCGGGGTGTGGTGCGGGCGCGCTCGCGCGGGCGGTGCGGTGTCAGGGTGCGGCTCACGGTTGGGCCATTCTCGTGCTGCGGACCAGGGCGATGAACAGGGGGGCGCCGACGAAGGCGGTGATGATGCCGACCTCCAGTTCGGCGCCCGGCACGATGACGCGGCCCAGGGTGTCGGCGGCGGTGAGCAGGACGGCGCCCAGGACCGCCGAGTAGGGCAGCAGCCAGCGCTGGTCGGGTCCGGTGACCAGGCGTGCGGCGTGGGGGATGATGAGGCCGACGAACCAGATGGGGCCCGCGGCGGCGGTGGCCGCGCCGCACAGCAGGATGACGCCCACGGCGGTGGCGGCGCGGATGAGGGGGATGTTGGCGCCCAGGGTGGCGGCCAGGTCGTCGCCCAGGGCGACGGCGTTGAGGGAGGGTCCCAGGCACAGGGTGAGGACGATGCCCGCGATCAGGAGGGGCGCCACCTGCCAGAAGACGTCCAGGTCGCGTCCGACCAGGGAGCCGACCTGCCAGAAGCGGATGCGGTCGAAGACGAACTCGTTGAGGACGAACACGCCGTGGACGAGGCCCTGCAGGACGACGGCGACGGCGGTTCCGGCCAGGGCCAGGCGTACGGGGGTGGCGCTGGAGCGTCCGCGTGAGCCCAGGGCGTAGACGGCGACGGCGGCCAGGGCGGCGCCGAGGAAGGCCGGCCACACGTAGCCGGTGCCGGTGGCGCCGAAGGCGGTGACGGCGATGACCACGGCCGCGGCGGCGCCGGAGTTGACGCCGAGGATGCCGGGTTCGGCCAGGGGGTTGCGGGTCAGGGCCTGCATGAGGGCTCCGGCCAGGCCCAGGGCGGCGCCGACGAAGACGCCGATGACGGTGCGGGGTGCGCGCAGGCTGCGGATGACGTCGTGGTCGTAGGAGCCGTCGTAGGCGGTCAGTGCGGCCCACACGTCGGCGGCGGGGATGGGTTTGGTGCCGATGGTGACGCTGAGCAGGGCGCACAGGGTGAGCAGGACCAGGGCGGCGACCAGCCCGATGGGGCGGACGATGCGCCTGGTGAGGGTGGGGCGCGTGAGTGTGGGGGCGCGCAGGGCCACGGCTTCCCCGTTCGTTGTGGCGTGGGTGGTGGACGCGGCTGCCCTGGTGGGGTGCAGCCCGGAGGCGGCACCGGTGCACCGCGCGCCGCCTCGGACAGGTTAGCCTTACCTTCATCCCGTTCGCACGGAAGGGTGCCCGTTATGCCCGAGTTGTCGCGTCCTGTGTGTGCCCTGGCCACACTAACCGCCCTGGCGGCGCTGACCCTGTCCGGCTGCGCCGCACCACCCTCCCCCCGAGCCGACCAAGACGGGCCCACCCGCACCGTACAGGCCGCCAACGGAGCGGTGGAGATCCCCGCCACACCCCAGCGCGTCGCCGTCCTGTGGCGCCCGACCCTGGCCGCCGCGACCCTGCTGGGACACGACGTGGCCGCCACCATGGGCACCCCCGGCGCACCCGAACAGGGCCTGGCCCCCTTCCTGCCCCCGGGCGCCGACGGCGACGCCCTGACCCTGGTGACCAACTCCCCCGCCGAGGACGACATCCGCATCGAGGCGCTGGCCGACACCGCCCCGGACCTGATCATCGGCGTCCGCACCCAGTCCGGCGCCCAGGCGCAGATGCTGGCGAACCTGGAGGCCATAGCGCCCACGGTGCTGCTGGAGTGGGAGGGAACCGGCTCCTGGCGCGAGCACCTGCACCAGGTCGCCGAGGTCCTGGACTCCCCCGAACGGGCCGAGCGGGCCGTGGCCGAGTACGAGACGGCCCTGGAGCAGGCGCGCGAGCAGATCACCGAGGCCGGGGTGGAACCGGCCGCCACCGAGGTCTCGCTCCTGCGGCTGCAGAGCCGGAGCGAGATACGCCTGGAGACGCCCGCCTCCTTCCCCGGACAGATCGTCCAGGACCTGGGCCTGGCCCGCCCCCGGGGCCAGCACCAGCCCCAGGGCGCCACCGACTTCGTCTCCCTGGGATATGAGCACCTGGAGCGCGCCGACGGCGACGCGGTCTTCGTCCTGACCGGCTCGGGCTACCCCGACGCGCCCCGCACCTTCTCCGAAGGGGTGTGGTCCAACCTGCGCGCGGTGCGCCACGCACGGGTCTACCGCATGGACCACGACGTGTGGGGCGCGGCCAACCACCACGCCGCCCACCGCATCGTCCAGGACGTGACCCTGGCCCTGACCGGACGGACCGCACCCGCGGTGTGAGAACCCGGGTCACGAAACAGGCGAACCCGCCGGTAACCCGGGGCGGGCCCGCCATCGTGGGAGTGCACGCCAGGCGCCGTGCCCCGGCCCGCCGCGGCCCGGGGCACGGCGCCCACCGGGCCCCACCGGGCCCCACACACCGAAGGGGCCTGATGAGGGACCGCGCCGCGTCGATCGAGTCGATGCAACAGCTCACCCGGGTCTGGCGCTCCCTGGTGCTGGACCGCGACCCCAGCGCCGACGTAAGCGACCTGCCGGGCCTGGCCGTGCGCTGGGCCGACTGCCGCTTCGCCTTCTGGAACTGCCTGACCCTGACCGGCCCGGACGTGGACGCGGCGGCCCTGGAACGCGACCTGCGCCGGGCAGCGCGGGTGATGCGCGCCAAGAGGCACCCCGGTCTCCTGTGGCTCTTTCAGGACCTGCTCGACCAGGGGGCGCGCGAGCACCTGCGCGAGGCCGCCCACCGGGCGGGCCTGGAGCGCGCCTTCGGCGGTGTCGGCATGGCCGCGGACCTGGCGCACCTGTCCGAGCCCTCCCACCCCGACCTGACGTTCGTGCGCGTGAGCACCGAGGCACACCTCGCCTCCTACGCCGACCTGAACTCACGCGCCTACGGCTTCGCACTGGAGGAGGGCCGCGACGGACTGGCGGGATCCACCCTGTGGAAGGACGGCGTCCACGCCTACCTGGGCATGCGCCGGGGCGAGGCGGTCACGTGCGCCGCTACGGTGCCCGCCCGGGACTGCCTGTTCGTCGTGCTCGTGGCCACCGCGCCGCGGTGGCAGCGCAGGGGCTACGCCGAGGCCGTCACCCGCAAGGCCCTGCGCGAGGGCGCGCGGGCCAGCGGCCTCAGGCGCGCCGTGCTTCAGGCCACCGAGGCCGGAGCCCCCGTCTACCCGCGTATCGGCTTCACACCCAACTCGCCCGTCCACTTCTACCGGCTGCGCGGCTGAACGCGCCGCGCGCTCAATCGCGCGTGGGGCGGGTTCAGGTGAGGATGTCCCAGCCCATGCGCACCAGCAGGGCGATGACCACCACCAGCAGCACCGCGCGCACGAACCCCGAACCCCGCCGCAGGGCCATCCGGGCGCCGATCTGGGCGCCGATGATGGTGCACACCGCCAGCCCCAGGCCCAGCAGCCAGTCGATGTGGCCGCCCAGACCGAAGACGACCAGCGCCCCCAGGTTGGTGCACACGTTGACGATCTTGGCCGAGGCCGAGGCCTCGACGAAGTCCATGCCGACCACGGCGGTGAAGGCGATGATGAGGAAGACGCCGGTGCCCGGGCCGATGAGGCCGTCGTAGAAGCTCACGCCCAGGCCCGCCAGGGCCACCACCGCCAGCGCCCGGTTGCGGGTACGCAGAGCCCGGTCGGAGGCCACACCCATGGCGGGGCGGAAGTAGACCATGAGGGCGACACCGGCCAGGACCACCATGATGACGGGTTTGAGGACGTCGGCGGTGAGCGCGACGGCCATGGCCGCGCCCAGCCCCGAGCCCAGCAGGGCCAGGCCGGCGGTGGGCACGACCACGCGGCGGTCGATCCCGACCTTGCGGGCGTAGGCCAGGGCGGCGGAGGTGGTGCCGAAGACGGCGCCGAGCTTGTTGGTGCCCAGCAGGGTGGCCAGGGGTGCGGTGGGCGCGGCGACCAGCAGGGCCGGCAGCAGGAGCAGGCCGCCTCCGCCGACGACGGCGTCGACCCAGCCCGCTGCGACGCCGACCAGCAGGAGCAGGCCGAGGATCTCGGGGTCCATCTACCGCGCGCGCCCGAGGGAAGAGGTGATCATGGGTTCTTTTCGTGGCGGGGATGGCTGACGCACGAAGCCTACTCTTCACCCCGCTGGAGGTTCGGCCCCAGGGTGTCCCCGGCCCGCGCGCGAGCGGCGGCTCCGCGCCGCCGGGCGTGATCGGGGGGCCGGGGGCGGGTTCACGAGGGAAGGGGTGAACCCGCCGTGCGTGGCCGTGCCCGCTGGACCCCGCTCCTGGCACGTGCGCCCAAGGCAGGGACGGCGCCGTGGGCCTGCGGTCAAGGCGGCGGTCAGACCCGCGGGGTCAGCGCTCAGACGGTGATGGTGATGTTGTCGATGATGTCGTCGAGGAAGCCCTCGTCACTGAAGAAGTGCAGGGAACGGGAGAAGCCGGTGGCCACGGAGTCCGCCGAGGCCGGGGAGGCGCCGACCAGCAGGACGGTGGCCAGGACGACACCAGCGGCGGTACCAGCCAGGAAACGGTGCATCAAGCACATGAAAACCACTCCATGTCACTTTGGGTGTGCATTTCGCTGCTGATGGTATCCATGTTGGTGAGTGTCCCGCTGGCTTTTTCACGATGAACAGCGCTCGCACGGCCCACGGCGCGCCAAGCGGCGACGCCCGGGGTCAGGGGGCGCCGCCGCAGCCTGAAGAAAAACCCGGGTCAGAACCGGGAACGGGCGAACCAGTCGCGGGCCTGCTCCAGCACCTGGGGCGCCACCTGGTGCCCTCCGGGGTGCTCCTGGGCCCGCACCCGGGCCCCGCGTTCACGCAGCTGGTCGGCGAGCAGGCGCGCCTGGTCCACGGTGGTGATCGGGTCGGCGGCGCCGAAGCCCAGGAACACCCGCACCCCTGACAGGTCCACCGGATCGGGCCGGCGCCCCTGCAGGGGCGCCCCGGCCGCGAACAGGGCGGCGCCCCGCAGCAGGTGCGGGTGGAGCAGCAGCAGGGCGGCCCCGGTGTTGGCGCCGTTGGAGAACCCGCTGACCACGACCCGCTCCGGGTCCAGGTCGTAGGCGCGCACGGCCTCGGTGACGAAGGCGGCCAGCTCGGCGGTGCGCTCGATGAGGTCCTCGACGTCGAAGACGCCCTCGCGCAGACGGCGGAACCACCGGTTCATCCCGTTCTCGTCCACCGTGCCGCGCGGCGAGAGCAGGGCCGCGCCCGGAGCCAGGGCCCGCCCCAGCGGCAGGAGGTCGTGCTCGTCGGCGCCGGTGCCGTGGAGCAGCAGCAGCGTGGGCGCGTCCGCGGCGGTGGCCGGGGTGAAGACGTGGACGAGGTCGTCGGCGCCGCTCACCGGCCGGTCTCCAGGGCGGGCAGGTGCGCGGCGATCTGCTCGCGGTCGGGCTCCAACCACGGCGGGAGCCTGAGCGAGCGGCCCAGTTCCAGCAGCGGCTCGTCGTAGTCGAACCCGGGGCCGTCGGTGGCGATCTCCAGCAGCACCCCGCCGGGCTCACGGAAGTAGATGGAAGTGAAGTAGCGGCGGTCGCGGACCTCGGTCACGCCCACGCCGTCGGCCTCCAGGCGCTGACGCCAGGACTCCTGGACGGGGCCGTCGGGGGCGCGGTAGGCCACGTGGTGGACGGTTCCGGCGGCGACCAGTCCGCGCGACGCGCGGGGGTCGGCCACCACGTCGACGATGGTGCCCACGCCCTGGCCGGAGGCGTTGGTGTGAAAGCGCGTGCGCTCCCCGCTCTCACCCGCCAGGTGGAAGCCGAGCTGATCGCCCAGCATCTGCACGGTGCCCTCCACGTCCTGCTCGGTCAGGGTCACCGCGCGGATGCCGCGGATGGCGTGTTCGGGCGGTACCGCTCCCCCGTCCCAGGGATCGGTGTCGTGGTAGTCGGCGCTGGCGGCCAGTTCGATGACCAGGCCGTCGGGGTCGCGCAGGCTCAGCACGTCCTCCTCACCGCGCTCGGTGGGACGGGTGACCTCCACGTCCAGGGCCGCCAGGTGCCGGGCCCACCAGCCCAGGGAGCCCTCGGGAACGGAGAAGGTCGTGGTGGTGGCCTGACCCGCGCCCACCCGCCCGCGGGGCGCACCGGGCCAGGGGAAGAAGGTCATGATGGTGCCGGGGTTGCCCGCGCGGTCGCCGTAGTAGAGGTGGTAGGTCTGGGGCGAGTCGAAGTTGACCGTGCGCTTGACCATGCGCATGCCCAGGGCGCGCAGGTAGAAGTCGGCGTTGGCCTGCGGATCGCTGGCGATCGCGGTCACGTGGTGGATTCCCGCGGGGCGCACGTCCATGTCCCTCACCCTTCGTCGAGTTCGCCGGGGCGCCTGCCAATATAGTTTAAATTTAAACTACCACGGCGGCGCGCTCCCTTTTCACACTCCCCCCAACGCGACCCCGCGAACAAGCACACCGCCCGCGCGGCGCCGGCACGAAACCCCCGGTCGGCCACAACCCCTACCGCAGACGCCGCAGACGCAGACCCGCCGCGGCGGCCGCCGCGCACAACCCCAACGCGAACACCACCGACCCGCCCCAGCCCACACCGTCGTAGACCAGACCGCCCACCCAGCCGAACAGACTCGACCCCAGGTAGTAGGCCAAGGTGTACACCGCCATGGCCTGGGCCCGACCCCGCACCGCCCGGGTACCCACCCACGCCGAAGCGGTGGCGTGCGCGCAGAAGAAACCGAAGGTCATCACCAACAGGGCCGCCAACAGACCCGGCAGCGCCGTGGCGAACATCCCGCCCAACCCGACCGCCATCAACACGGTCGCCGTGGTGAGCACCGCGTACCCGCCCCAGCGCGCGACGGCGCCCCCCGCCACCGCCGAACCCACCATCCCGGCGGTGTAGGACAGGAAAAGCAGCGAGGCCGCGGCCTGGGACAACCCGAACGGCTCGGCCATCAGACGAAAACCCAACAGGTTGTAGACCGTCATGAAGGCGCCCATGAGCAACAGCGCCTGGGTGTACAAGGCGATGAGCCCGGGCGTGGTCACCGCCGCGCGCACACGCCCGCCCATCCCGGCCCCACCCGCCCCTGGCGACGGTGACGCCTCCTCCCGCGCCGCGGCGGCGCGCGAGACGCCCGCCCGCCGGGGCAGGACCAGCGCGAACACGACCAGCGCGACCAGGGCCAGCAGCGTGTTGGCGGCGATCCCCCACTGCCAGCCGCCCAGGTCCGCGGCCAACCCGGCCAGCAGACGCCCGCCCATCCCGCCCAACGGGTTACCCGCGATGTACAGGCCCGTGGCGCGCGGAGCGTCGGCCGGGTGGACCTCCTCCGACAGGTAGGCCACGGCCGCCGCGGGCACCCCGCCCAGGGCCGCGCCCTGCAGCGCGCGCAGCACCAGCAGCGGCCACAGATCGGCGGCGAAGGGAATAGCACAACCCAGCAGGGTCGCGGCCAGCAGGGAGACGCCGATGACGCGCGCACGACCGAAACGGTCGGCCGCCCCGCTCCAGACCAGCGTGAACCCGGCCAAGCCGCCGGTGGCCAACGAGACCGCGAGCGCGGCCTGGGAGGCCGAGGCACCGAAACCCTCGGCGATCGCGGGCAGGATCGGCTGGACCGACCACAACTGGGCGAAGGTCGCCACCGCGGCGGCCACCAACGCGATGACCGTGCGCCGGTAGGCGCCGGTGCCCGCACGGGGACGCGTGTCGTGATCGGACGGTGAGGCGCTGGTCAGGGTCATACCGCCCACGCTAGGAATACCGCTTTCATACGTCCAATGCATGCGTTGGCGCTCATTCATACTGGAACGCATGGAACACCGTGAGCACGGCGCGGACCTCGACGCCGACACCCTGGCCCAGGTACTGGCGCCGCGGCTGCGGATGGTGGCCGCGGTGGCCGCCACCGAACACATCACCCAGGCCGCCGAGGCACTGGGAACCCCCCAACCGACCCTGAGCCGGGCCCTGGCCCGCACACAGCAGGAACTGGGGATGGCCCTGATCGAACGCACCGGACGCGGGGTCCGGCTGACCCGCGCCGGAAGACTGCTGCTGCCGCACGTGGAACGGGCCCTGGCGGACCTGCGCCAAGGCCTGGCGGAACTGACCGGCGCCGAGGAGGGCCGCGTGGCACTGACCTTCCTGCCCACACTGGGGGTGGAGGTGGTCCCGGCGCTGCTGCGCGGCTTTCGCGCCCAGCACCCGGGGGTGCGCTTCTCCCTGACCCAGGAACCCTGGTCGGAGTCACTGCACAGGCTCACCGCGGGCGGCGCCGACCTGGCACTGACCTCACCGCTGCCCTCGGGCCGGGGGCTGGCGGCGGCCACGCTGCACACCCAGGTACTGCGCCTGGTGGTACCCGAGCAACACGCGCTGGCACGGGGACACCAGAGCCCGGACACCGGGGCGCAGGACCACACCGCGGGCACGGCGGTGGCGGTGACCGCCGCAGCACACGAGGAGTTCATCCTGCTCAAACCGGGACGGGGCGTGCGCCACCTGACCGACCGCATCGTGCAACAAGCGGGATTCACCCCCCGGGTGGCCTTCGAGGCCGACGACATCGCCACCGCGCGCGGCCTGGTCGCGGCCGGACTGGGGGTCTCGGTGCTCCCCGCGCGCCCCAAGGGAGCGCTGAGCGGAACGGTGGAGCTGGGCATCGAGGGCGTGGACGCCCGCCGCCCCATCGGGGTGGTCTGGCCCCAACAGGGGTCGGGCGGCGGCTACGAACCCCCCGCCGTGGCACTGTTCCGCGACCACGTGCGGCGGGTGGGACCGCGCGTGATCCCCGACCTGACCGGATGAGAACGCACCCGCCCCCGCCGAAAACCACTGGCCAGCCCTGCCGGGCCTGGGCGACCATCACCCCATGACCCACACACCGCCCTCCCGCCCCCTGGCCCTGGTCACCGGGGTCGGCCGCACCACCGGTATCGGCTCCGCCGTCGCCCTCCGCCTGGCCGCCTCGGGCTGGGACGTGGCCTTCACCCACTGGAGCGCCTACGACGCCCGCATGAGCTGGGGCGCCGAACCGGGCGCGACCCGCACCGTCCTGGACGCCCTGACCGGGCACGGCGCCCGCGCCATGGCGGTCGAGGCCGACCTGGCCGACACCGCCACCGCCGCACACGTCTTCGACACCGTCCAGGAACGGTTGGGCCCGGTCACCGCACTCGTCATGTGCCACTGCGAGTCGGTCGACTCCGGACTGCTGGAAACCACCGCGGACAGCTTCGACCGGCACTTCGCGGTCAACGCGCGCGCCACATGGCAGCTGGCGCGCGAGTTCGGCCTGCGGTTCACCGCAGAACACGGCACAGGACGAATCGTGGCCCTGACCAGCGACGACACCGTGGGCAACCTGCCCTACGGCGCGAGCAAGGGCGCCCTGGACCGCATCGTGCTCTCCTGCGCCCGCGAGCTGGCCCACCTGGGAGTGAGCGCCAACGTCGTCAACCCCGGCCCCGTCGACACCGGCTGGATGTCACAGCGGACCAAGGCCGACTGCGTCCGGCACACCCCGCTGGGGCGCCTGGGCACCCCCCAGGACACCGCGGACCTGGTGGAGTTCCTGTGCTCACCCCGGGGACGGTGGATCAACGGCCAACTCCTGACCAGCGACGGCGGCATCTCCGCCTGACCCGCCCCCGCCACGCGCGGGCACGGGCGTCCAGAAGGGGGAGCGGGCCGGACCGGCGCGCATCGTCACCCACTCGGTCTCGGTGAACGCCTCCCGGGCCCAGGCCGGGGCGTGGACCTTCGCCCGGTCTCCCGCGCGGCGCAGGACGGCGACGCGTTCCTCGAAGGAGGCCGCCGCCCAGCCGCGTTGGGCGCGGGCGGCCCGGGCCACGTCGAAGATCCACCGGGACCGATGAGCGGACAAGCGGTGTCAGGGGTCGGGCCACCAGCACCCCGGTCGTGGAAGGATCGCCCGATCACCCTCACCTCGCACGACTTCGACGGCGAGCACTCGTTGACGCTCACCGCCGGCGGCCTGGACGCCGATGCCGCAGTAGTCGCCACCGGACACGAGCCGAACGGGCACTTCTGGCAAGGTCTGGTGCGCTTCGCCTGGCCGGATGCCGCCGAGCGCCTCGCCTTCGACAGCGAGGGTGCGATGTTCTGCGCGCTCGGAAGCCCAGACGACCTCGCACGGCTGAAAGCCGCCCTCGAACCCGTGGTCTCAAGCCCCAGCGCAGTTCGCGAGCCCCTCGCCCGTGCGGAGGGGTCGGACTTCGAGTTCGACGACTAGCGCCGTGACCGCAGAGCCGCCGGACCCCGCACCCGCTCCGCCCAAGACGGGCACCGCCAAGCCCCGGACCACGGGCCCCGCACTCGGCGCCTCATCCTGGGACAGGCCTCCCCCGCCTGTCAACAAAGCCGAACCGCGGCCGACACGCCCGCGAACCCCGCCACCACCCACACCCACCCGAGACCACACCCCAGCCGGGGATCAGCCCCAAAAACCGAAGCTGTACAACAGGCCGTTGGTCGCCGCGATCGCACCCAACCCCAACACCGCACCCGTGACGAACGACGTCCGCAACGACCTGACCAGGTACTCCAACGACACCAGGTTGTTCAAGATGAAGTACCCCAGCATCATCGCGTGCCAGAAGGACTCCCACCGGAAAGGCTCGAACGCGTACGGCGCCCCCGTCCACACCTCGGTCTCGGTCGTGAACCACGCCCACGCCAACGCCGCCCCGTACCCCAACGGCACCTGGATCAGCGGAATGACCAGCAGCGGCAACAGCTTGACGAAACCCCACAAACCCGGCTGGTCGGCATGGCGCGCCTGGCTCTGGGCACGACGCGCGGCCTCCTGCTCGGCCCGCACCCGCTCACGGTGGGCCCGCTCGGCCTCCTGACGGCGCCGGTGCTCCAACCGCTGCTCCTGCTGGTGGCGCTGCTGCTCCTCCACCCGCCTGCGCTGCTCCTCCTGCTCCTGCATCCGGCGCTGGCGCTGCTCCTCCTGCTGACGCAACTGCTCCTGCTGCTGGCGGCGCTCGTCCACGGCCGGATCACGCCGCTCGCCGTACAGGTCGGCGTAGGCGTCCTCCTGACTGGGCCGCTCCGGCTGCCGATACCCCGAAGCCCCCTCACGCCCGTAGGAGGCAGCGCCCTGACCGTACTGCGCGGTCGGCGGAACCTGCTGCCCCGACGGGAAACGGGCCGTGGCCCCATACCCCTGCTGCTCGCCCAGCACCGAGGTCGCACCGCCCTCGTGCCCCGGCACCGACGGCGTGACCCGGGTAGCCGCCTCATCACCGAACACACCCGCACCAGCCGCCCCGGCCGCAGCTCCCGCCGCACCCCCCACAGCAGCGGCACCACCCTGCCCCAACACCTCCGTGCGCTGGTGCTGACCGGTGGCACGCCCGTCCCCGGCAGCGGCCGCCAACGCCCCGTTGACCTTGGCCACCTGCTCCTGAACCCCGCGCATCACCGCCGCGGGCAACCAGGTCGGCCCCGTGGCCACATCACCCAGGTAGTCCAGGATCTCCCCCGGCCCCGGACGCCCCTGCGGGTCCTTGGACAAACACGCCGCCACCAGATGACGCAACGACTCGGGCACACCCGACAGATCCGGCTCACGACTGATGATGCGCATGACCATGGTGGGCATACTGCCCTCACCGAAAGGCCCCGTCCCCGCCGCCGCGTAGGCCAGCACCGCACCGTAGGCGAACAGGTCACTGGCCGGGGTCAGCGTCTCCCCCTGCACCTGCTCCGGACTCATGAACCCCGGCGTGCCGATCACCGACTGCGTGGCCGCCGTACCGTCGGTGGCACGGGCGATACCGAAATCGATCACCCGCGGCCCGTCCTCAGCCAACAGCACGTTGCCGGGCTTGAGGTCACGGTGGATCAACCCCACCCGGTGGATGTCGGCCAACGCCTCGGCCAGACCCGCCGCGAGCACCCGCACACTCGCCTCCGGCAGCGGCCCGTGATCGTGCACCGCCGTGTCCAACGGCAACGAGGGCACGTACGAGGTCACCAGCCAGGGCACCTCGTCATCGGGACCCGCGTCGATCACCGGCGCGGTGAACGCACCGCTCACCTGACGGGCCGCGTTGACCTCACGGGCGAAACGCTCCCGGAAGGAGGCGTCGGCGGCCATGTGCGGATGGACGCGCTTGACCGCCACCGCACGCCCCCCGGCCGAACGGCCGAAGAACACCTGGCCCATGCCGCCAGAGCCCAAGCGGCCGATCAGCCGGTACCGGCCGATACGTTCCGGGTCACTGGGATCGAGCCTAAGGGACACTACAGCCTCCACACACGACGTTCCGCCACCCCCGGGTGCCAGAGGATGACCACCGCCTCCCCCGGTGCCCGAGCACCCGCCGGAAAGACGCCTGCCCCCAACCTATCGGCGGACGCACCCCCAGACTCCCCCGCGAACCCCGGCGCGTGCACCGCCGCGGGCCCCCACACCCCCCCGACACGGCCCCCACCAGGCACCCACCCGCACCCGCGACGCCCCCGGGCCCGCCCCACCCCGAACCACCACACCGACCACCCACACCCACACAACCCACCACAACCCCAACCACCTGCGACAACCCCACCACCACACCCCGCCCGCCAACGCCGCACCCCAACGACGAACCACCCCGCAAAGTTCCCCCCTGACCGCACACGGCCAAGTCACCAACCCGCATGACCAGGCACCCCCCACCCGCCTAGGGTCGAAAAAGCACGCGACCAGGAGGACACACCATGCACATCCCCGACACCCTGCGCATCGACGCCCGCCTGCGCCTGGCCAACGCCGCCTCCTGGACCGCCGCACAGACCGCAGACCACCCCAGCAGACTCCTGCACCACCCCTGGCGCGGCAACCCCTACCCCACCTACCAACGCCTGCGCGACCAAGGCCACTTCACCACCAGCAAACTCGGCTTCCGCACCGCCAACACCTACCAAGCCGTCAGCGCACTCCTACGCGGACGCGAATTCGGCGTCCAACCCCCCGACGGCACCGCCCCACCCCAACAGTTCGACATCATGGACCTGTCCTTCCTCATGAAGGACCCGCCCGAACACACCCGCCTGCGCCAACTCGCCCGCCCCGCCTTCAGCCCACGCCGCATGGGCGAATACGAAACCCAGATCACCAAGACCACCCACGAACTCCTGGACAGGGCCGCCGCCAAAGGCCGCTTCGACCTCATGCGCGACTTCGCCCAACCCCTGCCCATCGCCGTCATCAGCCGCCTGCTCGGCGTCCCCGCCGACCAGGACGCCGAATTCGTCCGCATCGGCCACGCCCTGGGCAGCGCCCTGGACGGCGCCCGCTCGGCGAGTCACCTGCGCCGCATCCACCAGGCCACGGCACAATTGGACCAGCTGTTCACCCGGCTCATGCGACAGCGCCGCGCCGACCCCCGCGATGACGTGGTCTCCACCCTGGTCACCCAGGCCGACGACGGCCACCTCACCGCGACCGAACTCAGCACCATGTGCCGCCTGCTGCTCGTCGCCGGATTCGAGACCACCGTGAACCTGATCGGGAACGGGGTGATGGCCCTGCTGCGCCACCGCCACCAGTGGGAACGCCTCATCGCCGACCCCGACCTGGCCCCGGGCGCCGTCGAGGAGATCCTGCGCTTCGACTCACCCGTCCAGATGACCAGCCGCTGGGTCCACACCGACACCACCGTCCAACACCAACCCCTGCGCCGCGGCGGCTACGCCATGTGCCTCATCGGCTCCGCCAACCGCGACCCCGCACGCTTCACCGACCCCGACCGCTTCGACATCACCCGCCCCGACGCCGCCGACCACCTCTCCTTCTCCAGCGGCGTCCACTACTGC
This sequence comes from Nocardiopsis akebiae, assembly GCF_018316795.1. Lineage (NCBI taxonomy): Bacteria > Bacillati > Actinomycetota > Actinomycetes > Streptosporangiales > Nocardiopsidaceae > Nocardiopsis > Nocardiopsis akebiae. The sequence goes on along the minus strand of NZ_CP074132.1, from coordinate 3,368,068 downwards.
CTGGGCGCACCCCTGGCCCGCCTCGAAGGCCGCATCGCCCTACGCGCCCTCGCCGAACGCCTCCCCCACCTACGCCCCACCGCCCCACCCACCCGCCGACACACCACCGTCGTACGCTCCCTGTCCGCCTTCCCCGTCACCACGGGCACCCGGTAGAAGGCGAGAACCGACCAGATGCGCAGCACGGCCTCCTCCCCATGGCGCTCGCTCACCCGCGGACGCGGAGCCCTGCTGACCGCCGCCGCCCTGTGCGCGGTCATCTTCCTGGTCACCGCGGTCCTGACCCTCACCCTGCCCACCCAACCAGAACCCTCCGGCCCCGACCGACTACCCCGACTCGCCCACCAGAGCGACATCGACCTCGGCGTCGCCGTGGCCGTCAACCCCCTCGTCCACGACCGCGAGTACCGCTCCGTGGTCACCGAGCACTACACCTCACTGACCGCCGAGAACACCATGAAATGGGAGTACGTCCAACCCCAACGCCACACCTTCGACTGGAGCGGCCCCGACACCGTCGTCGACTTCGCCGAACGCAACAACCTCACCGTCCACGGCCACACCCTGCTCTGGCACAACCAACAACCCGCCTGGCTCGCACAAGGCACCTGGACCCCCGACGAACTACGCCAGATCATCCGCGAACACATGCAGGCGCTCATGGGCCGCTACCAAGGACGCGTCACCTCCTGGGACATCATCAACGAACCCTTCGAGGACAGCGGCCCCCGCCTACGCGACAACCTCTGGCACCAGATCCTGGGCGAGGACTACATCGCCGAGGCCCTCACCACGGCCCACGAGATCGACCCCCGGGCCCGCCTCTACATCAACGAATTCGGCATCGAGGGCGGCGGCCCCAAGACCGACGCCCTCTACGAACTCGTCACCACCCTGCTCGACCGCGGCGTCCCCCTGCACGGCATCGGCTTCCAGAGCCACTTCATCCACGGCCACGTCCCCGACGACCTCAGCCGACAACTACGCCGCTTCACCGACCTGGGACTGGAGGTCAGCATCAGCGAACTGGACGTACGCATCCCCGAACCCGTCCCCAACGGCGCCCTCCAGGACCAGGCACGCGAATACGCACAGGTCGTCCAGGCCTGCCTGGACGTACCCCGCTGCGTACGCGTGTCCGTGTGGGGAGTCAGCGACCAGCACTCCTGGATCCCCGAATGGTTCCCCGGCTACACCGCCGCACTGCCCTTCGACGACTCCTACACACCCAAACCGGCACTCAACGCCATGGTCCAGACCCTCTCCCGCAGACCCCCGCACACCCCGACGCGATAGGCACCCGCGCCCACACAGCAACGCGCGCCCGGCACGGACCGCACCAGTGACACCACGTCACAGCCGAAAGATGACGTGACAGCACTGCCACACAGCGCAGCGCCCTGGTGGAATCAGAACACGACCTCGACGACCGCGACCGGCACCCACAACCCGGCAGACGGCACCGAGGCCACGAAGTCGCCGACCCGCGACACCACAACGCCACCCATCGCATCGGAGGCCGAGATGACCACCGCCGAGCGCACCCGCACCGACCTCCCCCCCACCCCCCAGCACAACACCACGCCCGGCAACGAGCACACCGGCACCCCCGACAACACCCACCCCGAACAGCCCGTCGACCTCAAACAGGCCCTCGTCGACGGCGTCGGCGGCCCCTGGGGCATGCTCTACTCCACCCTGCCCGTGGTCGGCTTCGCCGCCGCCGTACCCTTCGTCTCCCTGCCCACGGCCATCGGAGTCGCCATCGCCGCCGCCCTGGCACTGGGCGCCTTCCGCATGTGGCGCGGCGAAGCCTTCATGAGCGCCATGGGCGGCGTCTTCGGCGTCGCCGTCGCCGGAGGCGTCTCCGCCTGGACCGGATCAGCCAACGACTTCTTCCTCATCGGCATCTGGGCCTCCCTGGCCGGCGCGATCCTCACCCTCCTCACACTGCTCACGCGCCGCCCGATCACCGGACTCATCTGGAACGCCCTGCACGGCAACACCCACCCCTGGCGCGACGACGCCCCCACCCGCTTCGCCCACGACCTGGCCACCCTCGCCATCACCGCCGTCTTCGCCGCCCGCTTCACCGTGCGCCAGTGGCTCTACCTCGCCGACTCCACCACCGGACTCGCCATCGCCGACACCGTCACCGGCTTCCCCCTGACCGCCGCGGCCGCCGTAGCCGTCGTCTGGGCCTTCCGCCGCTCCACCAAACGCCTCATCAAGAACACCCCCCACACCTGACAAACCACCCCTCGACCCCGCCGCGGCGCCCCGACCACACCGGTCGGGGCGCCGCCGCACACGACCGCCAGACGACACACCCCACACCACATGCGCCACACCCACCCCACCCGCTACCGTCGAACCCCAACACCGACAACGAACGAGGTGTTCGGTATGCGTTAGACCCGCGGTCCCCCAACGCTCCTTCGTCACCACCCAAACCACAACGACGAAGGACACACCACATGCACGACGACACTCCCCCCATCCGCGTCCCCGACGCCCTGGCACCCTTGCTCGACCGCTTCTTCGGACCCCAGTGGACCCAAGGACTGCCCGAACTCACCCGGCGCCAGCTCAAACGATGGAACCTGCGCCCCACGGGCACGCCCATGCACGGCATGGTCGCCCTCGTCGTCCCCGTACGACTCCCCCACGGCGACTCCGCCGTGCTCAAGATCCAACCCGTGGACGAGGAGAGCCGGGGCGAACCCGACGCCCTGCGCACCTGGAACGGCGACGGCGCCGTACGCCTCCTCCGACACGACCCCGACACCGGCGCCATGCTCCTCGAACCCCTCGACCCCGCACGCACACTCGACACCGTCCCCATCGACCAGGCCCTCACCACCATCGGCACCCTCCTGGCCCGCCTCACCGCACACCCGGCACCACAGGGCATGCGCACCCTGCAGGAGGCCGCACACACCATGGCCGCCCGAGCCCAACACCTGGCACCACGCCTGCGCGCCGCACACGAACGCGACCGCATGAACGCACTCGCCGCCCGCGCCCGCGAAATGGCACCCCAAGCCGGAGACCGCCTCCTGCACTGGGACCTGCACTTCCAGAACGTGCTCGCCCCCCTGCCCGGCACCGACCGCGACCCCTGGCTCGCCATCGACCCCAAACCCCTCGCCGGAGACCCCGGCTTCGACCTCTTCCCCACCCTGCACAACCGCTGGGACGAAGCACTCGCCACCGGCGACCCACGAAAGGAGACCCGCCGCCGCCTGCACCTGGTCTCCGAGGCCGCCCACGTCCCCCGCGACCGCGCACGCGCCTGGACCCTCGTCCGCGTCCTCCAGGAATGCGTCTGGGCCGTCGAGGACGGCGAACCCGCCCTGCCCCGCGTACCGGTGACCATCGCCGAAGCCCTGGGCGCATAACCACCACCGCCCCCGGCCCACCCCGCCCCCGGGGACCGCCGGGGGCGGACCGAGGACGGCCACCAGAGCACACCCCGCCGTGCGGCGGCACACACCCGCCACACGGCACTGCCCCGCACCCGCATCCGCCCCCGACAATGGTGACGCACCGCACACCACCGACGGAGGCACCCGTGACCACACCACCCCGGCCCGCACTCGACCCCGAACTCGCCGCCGCCCTCACCCTCCTCGGCGACGAGATCACCCCCTCCATCACCCCCGACATGATCCCCGCCCTACGCCGACGACGAGCCCGCCTCCTACCCGCCGACACCACCCTCCACCCCGCCTACACCGAAACCCCACACCACGCCCCCAGCCACGACCACACCCCCATCCCCCTCCTGCACTGGCACCCCACCCACACCACCACCCCCGTCGGCGCCCTCTACTGGATCCACGGAGGCGGCATGATCATGGGCACCCACCGCGGCCCCGAGATCCCCCGCCTCCTCGAAACCGCACACGAACTCGACCTCGCCCTCATCTCGGTCGACTACCGCCTCGCCCCCGAACACCCCCACCCCACCCCCGTCGAGGACTGCTACACGGGCCTGACCTGGATCACCGACAACGCCACCGACCTCGGACTGGACCCCACCCGCATCGTCATCGGCGGAGGCAGCGCGGGCGGCGGACTCGCCGCCGCCACCACCCTCCTCGCCCGCAACCGCGGCGGCCCCGCCCTCCAGGGACAACTGCTCCTGTGCCCCATGCTCGACGACCGCAACGACACCGCCTCCTCCCACCAGATGGCCGGAACCGGCGTATGGGACCGCACCTCCAACGCCACCGGCTGGACCGCCCTGATCGGCCCCCACGCGGGCGGCCCCGACGTCTCCCCCTACGCCGCACCCGCCCGCGCAGAGGACCTGTCCGGCCTGCCCCCCGCCTTCCTGGACGTGGGCTCCGCCGAGACCTTCCGCGACGAGGTCGTCGACTACGCCTCCCGCATCTGGCAGGCGGGCGGATCAGCCGAACTGCACGTGTGGCCCGGCGGCTTCCACGGTTTCGACGGCGTCGCCCCCCACGCCGCCCTCAGCCGCAGCGCCCACGCCCAACGCCTGCCCTGGCTGCGCCGGATCACCGGAGCCTGAACCCGAGGCACCATGAAGGCATGAGAGAGCTCCTGGGCAGGATCTCCGCACTGGACCCCGAAGCGGGCGCCGCCGTCAAGGTGATCGCCTACTTCGACGAACTCACCGGAGCCGGAATCGAACCCGTCATCCGCGGCGCCGCCGTCCTCACCGGCATCCCCGCCGGGTTCACCCGCCCCGGACGCGGCCCCGCACTGAGGGCCGACCCCGCCGGACAGGTCAGGCGCACCGCCGCCGACCCCGACCCCTCCTGGTGCTCGACCCGGGTCGGTGACGGCGTGCTGTGGCTGGAACGCGCCACTGCCACCCCCGGCCCGGTGGAGGCGATGGTCCTCGAACGCGCGGCCGCCGCCCTGCGCACCCGGATCGAACCCGCCCCGGACGCGGCCAGCGGTCGCACCGCGCTGGCCCGGGCCCTGGTCGACGCCGACCTGTCCGAGGAGCAGCGCGTCCTGGCCGCCCGCCGATGCGGGCTCGCCCCGCAGGCCCGGGCCCGCGCGGTGGCCGACCACGGCGGCGGTGTGCGCGTCCTGGCTCCCGACGATCCCCCGGGCGCGCGACAGGCGGGAGTGGGACCGGTAGTGGAGGCGCTGGCCCTGCCCTCCTCCTGGCACGACGCCCGCCGGGCGCTGCGCTTCACCGCCCGGGGCACCGGCGCCGACCCGGGCCCGCGCGTGGTGTTCGCCGAGGAGCTGGGCGGGCTGCTTCTCCTGGCCGACACCGTGCGGCCCGGCGGCGAACCGGTGCCGGACGTCGCGGCACTGGAACGGGTGGCACGCGAGGCGCCGCCGCTGCTGGCGGCCCTGGACGCGGTGGCCTCCTCCTCCAGCCTGCGGGCGGCGGCCCGGGCGCAGGGTCAGCACCACTCCACCCTCCAGGAGAGCGTGGGGCGGGCCGAACGCCTGCTGGGCTGGCCCGTGCACGAGGTGTCGGGCCGGCTGCGCCTCCAGGTGGCGCTGGCCCTGCGCAGGTTGTACTGCAATCTCTGATTGTCGTTCTTGTTTTTCTCCCCCTCGGGAGAAAACTGTTAAGAACAGGCACCTTTACGACGTAGATTCAAAGAAGTGGTTCCACGCAGACGGCGTCTACTCCATGACGGTGATGCCCAGGGCGGCCAGGATGGCGCCCGCCTGCACCGGGCTGATGCTGGCCCCCCGCAGGTACCCGGCCTGCTCCAGGGTGGGCTCCCCCAGATCGGCCCCGCGCAGGTCGGCCCCCGCCAGCTTCACGTTGACCAGGTTGGCGCCCCGCAGCCGCGAGTCCGTCCACACCGTCTCGCGCAGGTCCGCGCTGGCCAGGTCGGCCTCGTCCATGCGCAGCCCCTCCAGGGTCTGCCCGCGCAGCACCAGGCCCTTGCAGCGGGCCAGCATGAGGTTGCAGTGCGCGAAGGTGTAGCCGATCCCCCGCAGCGAGTTCAGCGCGGCCCCGGTCATCCGGCAGCCGGTGAAGGCGGTGTCGGTGAGCAGGGCGCCCTGCCAGCGGGTGTTGGCCAGGTCCACCCGCTCGAACCTGGTCTCGGTGCACTCGGCGTGCGAGAACACCGCCCCCGAGGCGCTGCCGCCGGTGACCACCGCGCCCTCCAGGACGGCCCGCTCCAGGCGGGCACCGTCCAGGCGGCAGTCGCGGAAGACGGCGTCGACCAGGTCGGCGTCGCGCAGGTCCGCCTCGGTCAGGTCGCAGCGGGTGAACACGCGCGGCGCGTCCAGGGGCCGGGACAGCTGGTCGCGCAGGTCGGCGCCGTTCAGGTCGGCGTCGACGGTCTCGGGGAGAAGGAGGTCGTTACTCATCGCCAGCACCCTAGCGGTGACCGACGACACGTGTGGTGTGCTCCGGCGCGCCCGTCCCACGACGCGAACCGCCCGGCGCGACCGCTCCCCCGCCCCGCGGCCCCTGCCCCGGCCGGATCAGTCCCGGAGCTTGAGCGCCAGGAACAGGTCCACCCGGTGCTCCAGGCTGCTCAGGTCCCGCCCGGTCAGCTCCTCCACTCGGCCGATCCGGTACCGCAGCGTGTTGACGTGCACGTGCATCGTGGCGGCGCAGCGCTGCCAGGACCCCGAGTGGGCCAGGAACTGCTCCAGGGTCCGCACCAGCTCCGAGCGGTGGTCGCGGTCGTAGGCCAGCAGCGGGCCCAGCAACCGCTCGCGGTAGGAGGACTGCACCTCCTCCGGGACCGAGGCCAGCAGCAGTTCGTGGGAGTCGATCTCGGCCCCGGCGATCACCCGGGAGCGGCCGCCGCGCAACTCGGCCAGACGGCGGGCGTGGCGGGCCTCCACGGCGGCGCCGCGCAGGTCGGGCACGCCCCGCACGGCCGAACTGAGGCCGATGGCCAGCCGGTGGTCGAGCAGGCCGCCCTCCAGGACGCGGGCGCGGTGCAGCAGCGCGGCGCGGACCTCCTCGGCGCGGGCGCGGACGTCGGTCCCGGCCACCGGGACGACGGCCAGGGCGTCCTCGTCACCGGTGACGACGGCGCCGGGGCGGTCGGCGACCAGTTCGGAGAGCACGCGCCGGGCCAGGTCGGGCACGCGGGGCTCGGGCAGCATGACGGCGCTGACCACGACGTGGCTGCCCTGGCCGCCGGTCGGGTCGGTGCCGCGCAGGAGTTCGGTGACCTCGTCGAAGCGCTGGGCGGCCAGCAGCCGGGGCAGCCCGTCCAAGTGGCGGGCGTCGGTCAGGGCTCGCTCCTCGGCGCGGCTGCGGGCGAGCCCGGCGATGGAGACGAGTTCGGCCACCGACTCGTGCTCCTCCTCGGTCCAGGAGGCGTGGTCGCCCTCGCAGACCACAAGCCAGGCGGCCAGGGGGTGGGACCCGCGGGCCTGGACGGGCAGGAGCGTGAGGGCGCGGTCCTCCCGCTGGGGGGTGCGGACGGTGTGCGGCAGTGTGGGGCCGGTCAGGGCGCGGGCGGCGATCCACTCGCGCTCGTCCTCGGCCAGGGGTCCGCCGGAGGCGGCGATGTGGCGGCCGGTGCAGGACAGGACCCAGGCGGCCCGCCCGGTCTGCGCGGCGGCCTCGGCGAAGGCCCGGGGAAAGTCGGCCCCGGCGGCGACGTCGGCCATGATGCGGCGGTGGCGGTCGCGGGTCTCGGCGATGGTGGTGAAGCGGCGCTGGGTCAGGGAGCGCAGCACCTCCTCGGTCACCGCGCCGAAGGAGGTCTCCGGGGGCACCTCCACCAGCGGCAGGTCGTGCTCGCGGCAGGCCTGGACCAGGTCGGCGGGGACCTCGCCCAAGGCGGTCCCGGCGCCGACGGCGACCGCCCCGGCACCCGCGACGGAGGCCACGAAGGTGCGCGAGTCCTCGGGGCGGGTGCGCCACATCATCCCGGTGAGGACGAACTCGCCGCCGCGCAGGTAGCGGGCGGGTTCGAGCAGGTCGGTGGTGTAGGCCCACCGCAGGGTGCGGTGCGCGTGCTCGGACCCCGACAGGAATCTCAGGTGCAGCCGTGTGACCGCGAGCAGCTCGCTGATCCGCATGAACGTCCCTCTGTCGCTCGTGTGGGCGGCGGGCGCCCCGGGTGGTGAGGCGGTGGATGTTACTCCGGTGACGCCACTTGTAGGAAACGCCCAACGATAACCGTTCGTTCCGCGGACACTTCATGTCATCACTTGCTGGTAGCGGCCGCGCTCCCAGTGGTGTACTTCACAGCATCGGCGAGAACCACCAGGGAAGACGCGACCGACAGACCGCGCCGGGCCGCGAGCGAGCGGCGGCACGACCATGGCGACAAGAGGACCGAGCATGGAGTTCCTGAGCCCCTCCACACTGGAGGAGGCCCTTGAGGCGAAGAGCGCCCTGCCCGAGGCGGTGCCCATCATGGGCGGCACCGACGTGATGGTGGAGCTCAACTTCGACAAGAGGCGGCCGCCCGCCCTGATCGACCTGACCCGGATCCCGGAACTGGCCGAGTTCGGGCCGGACGGGGGGCACACCCGCCTGGGCGCGGGCGTGCCCTACACCAAGGTGATCGAGCACCTGTCGGAGCGGGCCCCGGCCCTGGCCAGGGCCTCGCGCTCGGTGGCCTCCCCGCAGATCCGCAACCGCGGCACCGTGGGCGGCAACCTGGGCGGCGCCTCGCCGGCCGGGGAGTCCCACCCGCCCCTGCTGGCCACCGACGCGGTCATCGAGCTGGCGTCGGTGCGGGGCAGGCGCCGGGTGCCCGCCCGCGAGTTCTACCTGTCGCTGCGCACGACCGCGCGGCAGGCCGACGAACTGATCACGGCGGTGCTGCTGCCCGAGCCGACCGGCCCCCAGCAGTTCGCCAAGATCGGCACGCGCAACGCGATGGTCATCGCGGTGACCTCCTTCTCCCTGGCCCTGGACACCGGGCGCAGGGCCGTGGGGACGGGCGTGGGCTCGGCCGGACCCACACCGCTGCGCGCGGAGGCCGCCGAGAGGTTCCTGGCGGCGGAGTTCGACTGGGAGGACGGCCGCCCGCTCGCGGAGCCGGTCGTGCGCGAGTTCGGCGCACTGGTGGCCGCGGCCGCCCGCCCCATCGACGACCAGCGGGGCAGCGCCGAGTACCGCAGGCACGCGCTGTCGGTGATGGCGCGCCGCGCACTGAGCTGGTCGGTCACCGACTACCGGAAGGGAGCCACGCGATGCGCGTGAGTTTCAGGGTCAACGGCGAGGACGTCACCGCCCACGACGTGTGGGCGGGCGAGAGCCTGCTGTACGTGCTGCGCGAGCGGCTGGGGCTGCCGGGCAGCAAGAACGCCTGCGAGCAGGGCGAGTGCGGCTCGTGCACGGTCTACTTCGACGGCGTGACGGCGTGTTCGTGCATGATCGCCGCCGGGCAGGCTCAGGGGCGCGAGGTGCGCACCGTGGAGGGCCTGTCCGAGGGCGAGGGGGCCGAGCGCGAACTGGGCTCGGTGCAGGACGCCTTCGTGGAGGCGGGCGCGGTGCAGTGCGGGTTCTGCACGCCGGGCCTGCTGGTGCAGACCGACGACCTGCTGGAGCGCACGGTGGGCGCGGGGCTGCCCGCGCCGGAGGACGCCGAGATCCGTGAGGCGCTGGCGGGCAACCTGTGCCGGTGCACCGGGTACGAGAAGATCCTCGACGCGGTGCGCCTGGCAGCCTCGCGGCGGGTCGGGAGCGGTTCGTGAACGCGGTGGAGGGCTTCGTCATCGAGGGCGCCCACGTGGTCACCGTGGACGGGGCGGAGTACGCCGACGGCCACGTGGTGGTGCGCGCGGGCCGCATCTGGGCGGTGGGCGCGGGACCGGCCCCCGGGGCCGAGGGGCTTCAGCGCGTGGACGGGCGCGGGTGCCTGGTCACGCCGGGCCTGGTCAACACGCACAACCACCTCTACCAGTGGGCGACGCAGGGGTTGTTCGCCGACGGCACGCTCTTCGAGTGGCTGGTGGGCTCCTACGAGATCTGGGGCCGCCTGGACGCCGACGTGGTGTCGGGGACGACCTCCGCCGGTCTGGCCCACCTGGCGCTGTCGGGGTGCACGACCGCCTCCGACCACCACTACGTCCACCCCTCGGGCCGCGGCGACATCGTGGCCGCCGAGGTGGAGGCCGCCCGCGAGGTGGGCGTGCGCCTGGACCTGGCCCGCGGGTCGATGGACCGGGGGCAGAGCCAGGGCGGGCTGCCGCCGGACGCCGTGGTGGAGTCGCTGGAGCAGGCGCTGGCGGGCACCGCCGAGGCCGTCGACGTCTACCACGACACCGCGCCCGACGCGATGACGCGGGTGGCGGTGGCCCCGTGCTCGCCGTTCTCGGTCTCGCGCGCGCTGATGGTGGAGAGCGCGGAGCTGGCCCGGGACCGGGGGGTGCGGCTGCACACCCACCTGGCCGAGACGCTCGACGAGGAGCAGCAGTGCCTGGAGGAGTTCGGGTGCACCCCCGTGGAGTACGCCGAGAAGCTCGGCTGGCTGGGTCCGGACGTCTGGTTCGCGCACGCCGTGCACCTGTCGGACGCGGCGATCGAGCGGATCGCGTCCACGGGTACCGGGGTGGCGCACTGCCCCACCTCCAACGCGCGCCTGGGCGCGGGGATCTGCCGGGTCCCCGAGCTGCTGGAGGCGGGCGTGCCGGTGGGCCTGGGCGTGGACGGCCCGGCCTCCAGCGAACTGACGCCGCTGGCCGGTGAGATGCACCAGGCACTGCTGATGGCCCGCGCCCGCAGGGGCCCCACGGCGCTCAGCGCCCGCCAGGCGCTGGAGATGGCCACCCTGGGCGGCGCCCGGGTGCTGGGCCGCGACGCCGAGCTGGGCTCCCTGGCGGTGGGCAAGCTGGCCGACATCGCCCTGTGGCGGGTGGACGGGTTCGGCTACGACGTGATCGGGGACCCGGTGGTGGCGGCCGTCTTCGGCCCCACCCCGCCCCTGGAGCGGCTCTGGGTCGGCGGGAACACCGTCGTCGACCGCGGTGAGCTGCGCACTCTGTCCGCCGAGACCGCCGCCGCGCGCGGCCGTGCGGCGCATCGCGCCCTGACACAGGAGGTGAGCCGCTGATGGCGGCGACGACCCGTACCGTGACGGACCTGAGCAGCACGACCAGGGACGGGGTGGGCTCCAGCCCGCGCCGCCCCGACGGAACCCTGAAGGTCACCGGCGAGTTCGCCTACTCCTCGGACATGTGGATGGAGGACATGCTGTGGGGGGCGACCCTGCGCAGCCCCCACCCGCACGCCGAGATCCGCGGCATCGACGTCACCGAGGCGCTGAAGGTGCCCGGGGTGCACGCGGTGCTCACCCACGAGGACGTGCCCGGGAACAAGCGCTACGGGCTGGAGTACCAGGACCAGCCGGTGCTGGCCTTCGGCAAGGTGCGCTACAAGGGCGAGGCGGTGGCGATCGTGGCCGCCGACCACCCCGAGACCGCCCGGCGGGCGATGGAGCGCGTCCGCGTGGACTACGCGGTGCTGGAGCCGGTCAGCGACTCCAGGCGGGCCGCGCTGGACCCCGACTGCCCGCCGGTGCACGAGCCGGGCGCGGTCCCCGACCACCCCGAGTACAACCCGCGCGGCAACCGGCTGCGCTACCAGCCGGTGCGCACGGGCGCGTTCGCCGCGGTGGCGGGCTCGGCCGAGCGCGAGGGCGAGGTTTTGGAGCGGCTGCGCGCCGAGGCCCACGCGGTGGTGTCCTCCGAGTACGAGGTCGGCATGCAGGACCAGGCCTTCCTGGGCCCGGAGTCGGGCATGGCCGTCCCGGCCGAGGACGGCGGGGTGGACCTGTACGTGGCCACGCAGTGGCTGCACGTGGACCAGCGCCAGATCGCCCCGGCGCTGGGGCTGCCCGAGGACAAGGTCCGGCTGACCCTGGCAGGGGTGGGCGGGGCCTTCGGCGCCCGCGAGGACCTGTCGATGCAGATCCACGCGGCCCTGCTGGCGCTGCGCACGGGCAGGCCGGTCAAGTTCGTGTACAACCGCGAGGAGTCCTTCTACGGGCACGTGCACCGGCACCCGGCCAGGATGCGCTACGAGCACGGGGCGCGCGCGGACGGCACGCTGCTCTACGCCACGGCGGAGATCATCGTGGACGGCGGCGCGTACGCTTCGGCGACCCCCGCGGTGGTGGGCGTGGCCTCCTCCCTGGGCATCGGCCCCTACGAGGTGGAGAACGTGCTGGTGGACGCCTACGGGGTGTACACCAACAACCCGCCGTGCGGCGCGATGCGCGGGTTCGGCGCGGTGCAGGCCTGCTTCGCCTACGAGTCGCAGATGGACAGGCTCGCCGAGGAACTGGGCATGCACCCGGTGGACCTGCGGATCAGGAACGCCATGTCGCAGGGCTCGCGGATCATCACGGGCCAGGAGATCGACATGCCGCTGCCGATGGCGGAGATGCTGGAGCGCTGCCGCGCCCTGCCGATGCCGCCCGAGCGCGACGCGCTGGCCGACCCCGCCGACCAGCGCACCCTGCCGGGCGGGGTGGCGGGCACCACGCGCGGCGAGGGCGTGGTGCGCGGTGTGGGCTACGGCCTGGGGTTGAAGAACCTGTGCTTCTCGGAGGGGTTCGACGACTACTCCACCGCGCGGGTGCGGTTGGAGGTCGTGGGCGGTGAGCCGGTGGTGCTGGTGCACACGGCGGCGGCCGAGGTCGGCCAGGGCCTGGTGACGGTCAAGGGGCAGATCGCCCGGACCGAGCTGGGCGTGGAGAAGGTGGTCATCGCCCCCGCCGACACACGGGTCGGCTCGGCGGGCTCCTCCTCGGCCTCGCGGCAGTCGTACATGACCGGCGGCGCGGTGATGACCGCGTGCGCGTCGGTGCGCGCCGAGGTGCTCGCGCTGGCCCGCGAGCGCGGGATCGTGCCCGAGGCGCTGCCCGACACCGACCTGTCCCTGGACGGGGGCAAGCTGGTGTCGGCCACGGTAGGCGCGCTGGTGTCCCTGGCGGACCTGCTGGGGGAGTCGGCGCGCGGCGGCACGGTGGTCGAGCACACCCGCGAGTACCACCACCGACCCACCGAGATGCTCGACCCCAAGCTGGGCCAGGGCTCCTCGCACAACCAGTTCGGGATGTGCGTGCACCGGGCCGTGGTGGACGTGGACGTGGAGCTGGGCCTGGTGAAGGTGGTCGCGCTCGACGCGGTGCAGGACGTGGGCCGGGTGCTGCACCCCCAGCAGCTGGCCGGGCAGATCCAGGGCGGCTCCACGCAGGGTCTGGGCCTGGCGCTGATGGAGGAGGTGCAGGTCAGGGACGGGAAGATCCTCAACCCCTCGTTCACCGACTACCTCATCCCCACCATCCTGGACACGCCGCCGATGCGCATCGACGTGCTGGAGCGCCCCGATCCGCACGCGCCCTACGGGCTGCGCGGTGCCGGTGAGCCGCCGACGCTGTCCTCGACCCCGGCCGTTGTGGCCGCGGTGCGCGCGGCCACCGGCAGGGCCCTGACCCACGCTCCGGTGCGTCCGGAGGACATCGTGGGCATCGACCTGTAGCCGCGACCGGCGGCGCGGTCACCCGCCGCGCCGCCCCCATGAACCGCCCGCCCCGGCCTCGTCGGCGCCCCGACACCGGGGCGGGTGCCCAACGGCAGGACAGCGCCGTCCTGCGCACACCCTCGACCCAACACCCAGAGTTACGACCCCCCTACACATGGCGATGAACGCCATGCTCATCTCCCTCCAGGAGGGGACATGACCCAACTCAAGGACTCCGGCCCGCACTCGGGGGCCCGGAAGCCCACGGCTCGATCCTGGCTCGACCGCTTCTTCTTCGTCAGCGAGCGCGGATCCACCTTCGGGCGCGAGGTCCGCGGCGGACTGACCACCTTCATGGCGATGGCCTACATCATCGTCCTGAACCCGATCATCCTCAGCGGCGTCTCCGACGTGAACGGCGACGTCCTGTCCGCGGACCAGCTGACCACCATGACCGCCCTGTCCGCGGGGCTGGTCACGATCATGATGGGCGTGGTCGGCCGGGCGCCGATCGCCTGCGCCGCGGCCCTGGGGGTGATGGCGGTCGTGGCCTACCAGGCCGCGCCCGTGATGGCCTGGCCCGAGGTGATGGGCCTGGTCGTGTGGCAGGGCGTCGCCATCATCCTCATGGTGGTGACCGGTGTGCGGACCGCGGTGATGAACGCGCTGCCGCACAACCTCAAGATGGCCATCGGCGTGGGCATCGGCCTGTTCGTGGCCCTCATCGGGCTGGACAACGCGGGCTTCGTCAGCGCCGGGGAGGGCGGCGGCCTGCTCCAGATCGGCGCGGCCGGGGCCGGGGGCCACCTCGACGGTTGGCCGATCCTGGTCTTCGTGTGCGGCCTGGTGCTGGCCAGCGTCCTGCTGGTGCGCGGGGTGCCCGGTGCGATCTTCTACGGCATCGTCGGCGCGACGGTCCTGGCGATCGTCGTGCACTACGCGGCGGGCCTGGAGGCCGGGGACTGGGGCGGAGCCAGCCCCGAACTGCCCGGCAACCCGTTCGCGGTGCCCGACTTCGGCCTGCTGTTCCAGGTGGACGTGTTCGGCGCGTGGACCTCGGCGGGCGCGACCACGGCGGGCGTCATCCTGTTCACCCTGGTGCTGGCCGGGTTCTTCGACGCCCTGGGCACCATCCTGGCCATCGGCACCAAGGCCGACATCGCCGAAGCCGGCGGGCACATGCCCCGGGTCAACCAGATCCTGGTGACCGACGGCGCGGGGGCCGTGGCCGGGGGTCTGACCAGTTCCTCGGCGACGCTGGTGTTCGTGGAGTCCACGGCGGGGGTGAGCGAGGGGGCCCGGACCGGTCTGGCGAGCGTGGTGACGGGGCTGTTCTTCCTCGCGGCGATCTTCCTGGCCCCGGTGTTCGGTGTGGTCCCGGCGCAGGCGGCGGCGGTGGCGATGGTGCTGGTGGGCGCCATGATGATGATGCACATCAGGGAGATCGACTGGTCGGACATCGCCGTGGCGATCCCGGCCTTCCTGACCATCGCGATGATGCCGTTCACCTTCGACATCGCCAGCGGGATCGGCATCGGGATCATCTCCTACACGCTGGTCAGGTCGGCCCAGGGGCGCGTGCGCGACGTGGGCTGGCTGATGTGGGCGCTGTCGGCAGTGTTCGCGTTCCACTTCTCCATGCACGCGCTGGGATTGTGAGCCGGATCCGCCTCAGGGGGAGGCCGGGCCGCCGAGGGGCGGCCCGGCCTCCCCCCTTTTTTTCACCGCGGACCGGGCGGGGCCGCGCGTGCCCGGAGCAGCCACGGAGCCGTCCCGGGCGGAAGGGGCGGGCGCGGGGGGCGCGGTACCTCGTTGACAGCGGTCGGCGGCGCGCCTAAGTTGACAATGTCAACTTCGTATCGAGGGAAGCCACCCCATGAACGTTCGAGTCAACGGCGTCTCCTCCCCCGCCCCCGACTCCCCCGACACCACGGCTGCCGAGCACATCCGCGACCGCCTCGGCCTGACCGGTACCAAGATCGCCTGCGGCACCGGGGTCTGCGGCGCCTGCACCGTCCTGGTGGAGGGCGCGCCCACCGCCTCGTGCCTGCTGCCCGCCGACCGGCTGGAGGACCGCGAGGTCACCACCGTGGAGGGCCTGGGCGGCGACCACCCCGTCCAGCGCGCCTTCGCCGCCCACGACGGTATGCAGTGCGGCTACTGCACGCCCGGGTTCGTGGTGGAGGCCTCCGCCTTCGTCGACTCCTGGCGCGCCGAGCACGGTGACGTCCGCCCCGGCCGCGACCGCGTGGCCGACGCCCTGGCCGGGCACCTGTGCCGCTGCGGCGCCTACGAGGGGATCTTCGCCGCCGTGGACGCCGCCTGCGCGGGCGAGTTCGACACCGAGCCCGAGCAGGCGCCGCCGCGCGCGGACGCCCTGGCCAAGGTCACCGGCCGGGCCCGCTTCAGTGCAGACCTGGCCCCCGAGGGCACCTGGGAGGGGGTGATCGTGCGCTCGGCCCACGCCCACGCGCGGGTGCGCGCGGTCGACCCCGGCGGGGCGCGGAGCGCGGCCGCCCGCCGTCCCGGGCCCGGACAGCCCGTGGACCCGCACCCGGTCTTCGTCGACCTGCTGGGTCAGGAGCGCACGGTGCGCTACGTGGGACAGCCCGTCGCCGCGGTGGCCGCGCCGACCGCGGCCCTGGCGCGCGCCGCCGCCCGCACCGTGCGGGTGGACTACGAGCCCCTGCCCGCCGTACTCGGTGTCGAGGAGGCGCGGGCGGAGGACGCCCCGCGGGTCTATCCCACGCGCGCCGAGCGCCTGACCGCCCCCTCCAGCGCCGAGGGTCCCGGTCTCCCGGGCCGCTGGGACGGCAACACACGCGGTCCCACCACCGTCGGCTGGCGGGGCGCCACCGCGGTGCGGCGCCTGCGCACGGCCGCCGAACGCCGGGATCCGCGCCTGGTGGCCCAGGAGTACACGACCGCCGCGCAGGTGCACAGCCCGCTGGAACCCCACGTGTGCGTGGCCTCGTGGGACCGCGACGGCTCGCTGACCCTGCGCGCGTCCACCCAGGCGGTGTCCAAGGTCGCCCGGAAGGCCGCCGAGCGCTGGGAGCTGGCGCCGGAGAGGGTGCACGTGCTCAGCGAGTACGTCGGCGGCGGCTTCGGCGCCAAGGCCAAGCTGTCGGTCGACATGGTCGCCGCGACCGAACTGGCCAGGCTGGCCCACGCTCCGGTGCGCGTGTCCTTCGACCGCGCCGAGGAGCTCACCGACGCCGGGCACCGCCCCGGAACCCGCACCCGGGTGGCGCTGCTGGCCGACGGCTCCGGGGACCTGGCGGCGCTGACCGTGGACTCCCACGGCGACGGCGGCGTCTCGGTGGGCTCCACCACGGCCGTCTTCGGGCTGTTGATGTACGGGCGCTCGCCGCGCCGGGCCCGCGACTTCGACGTGGTCACCCACCGCCCGCCGGGCCTGCCCATGCGCGCCCCCGGCGGCGCCCCGATGTCCTGGGCCGTGGAGCAGGCCGTGGACACGATGGCCCACCGGCTGGGCGAGGACCCCCTGGCCCTGCGCCGCCGCTGGGACGGCAACCCCAAACGCCGGGCGCTGTACGACCGGGCCGCCGCCCTGGACCTGTGGCGCGAGCGCCCGCGCGGGCCGCGCACCGGCCGGTTCCGGCGCGGGGTCGGCGTCGCCGCCTCCAACTGGCTCTACCTCATGGGCCCGGGCGCGAGGGTCGAGCTGTCGGTCCGCGACGGCGCGGTGGTGGTGCGCTCGGCCACCCAGGACATCGGCACCGGTATCCGCACGGTCCTGGGCGAGGTGGTCGCCGAGCGGCTGGGGATGTCCGCCGCCGACGTGCGCGTGGAGATCGGCGACAGTTCCTCTGTGCACGGCACCGGTTCCTTCGGCAGCCGCACCACCACCTCGATGGGCCCCGCCGCGGCAGACGCCGCCGACCGGCTCCGCGCCGAGCTGCGCGAACGCGAACCGGGGGTTCCCGCCTCGGGGCCGATCCCCGAGCACGTCCTCAAGGACGCCCTGGCCGCCGCCGAGGGAGTGCGGGTGGTCGGTGAGCGCGGCCGGGACCGCCGGGGCGCTCTCACCCCGAACATGGACGACCTGGCCGTGGGCCGGGGCATGACCGGCGCCGTGCACGTGATGGAGGTGGAGGTGGACACCCTGCTGGGCCGGGTGCGACCCACCCGCTGCTGGGCGGGGCTGGCCGTGGGCCGCGTCTACGCCGAGCGGCTGGCCCGCAACCAGGCCGAGGGCGCCGTGGTGCAGGGTGTGGGGTACGCGCTCTTCGAGGAGCGCCGCCACGACCCGGCCACCGGGGTGGTGCTCACCGACAACCTGGAGGACTACCGGCTCCCGGGCATGGGCGACGTCCCCGAGACCGAGGTGCACTTCCACCAGGAGGGCTTCGAGCACGCCGCGGGCGCGGGGGTCGGCCTGGGCGAGATCTCACTGGTGGGCGTGGCCGCGTCCGTGGCCAACGCCGTGCACGACGCCACCGGCTGGCGCCCCCTGGACCTGCCCATCCGCCCGGACCGACTGCTGGAGGGACTGCGTTGACCGCGACCACACGCCCCGCGGGGCTGGAGGAGGCCCTGACCCGGTTGGAGGGTACGGGCGCCCGCCCGCGCGCCGGGGGCACCGACCTGACGGCGTGCCTGGCCTCGGGGGTCCTGGAGCCCGCGCCCGTGGTCGACCTGACCGGGGTGCGCGAGCTGCGCGGGGTGGAGTGGCGCCCCGACGGGTCGGCCCGGGTCGGCGCGCTGACCGGCGTCGCCGAGTTGTCCGCGGACCCCGCGCTGGCCGCGGCCTATCCGGCGCTGGCGGCCACGGCGCGGGCGCTGGCCACGCCGCAGGTGCGCAACGCCGCGACGCTGGGCGGCAACCTGCTCCAGCGCAACCGGTGCTGGTACCTGCGCAACCCGGCCTTCGACTGCTTCCAGACGGGCGGGGACTCCTGCCCGGCGCGCGGCGGCGACCACCTGTACGGGGTGGTCGTGGACCGGGGCCCGTGCGCGGCCCCGCACCCGTCCTCGCTGGCGGTGGCGCTGCTGGCCCACGACGCGTCGGTGCTCGTGGCGGGCGGGGAGCGGACCGAGATGGCGGTGGCCGACCTCTACGACGCCGCCGACCCGACCCGCGACCACGTGCTGGAACCGGGCCGGGTGCTGGTGTCGGTCGGGCTGCCCGTCCCGGCTCCGGGTGAGCGGTACGCCTACCGCCGTGCCACCGGGCGCTCGCGCGCGGAGTGGCCGCTGGTGGAGGCGGTGGTACGCCTGGCCATGGCGGACGGGGGCGCGGTGACCTCGGCGGCGGTGGCCGTGGGCGGGGTGGCCCGCACCCCGCTGCGGCTGCCGGAGGTGGAGGCCGCCCTGGTGGGCGCGCGTGCGGGCCTGGAGCTGGACGGGGGCGTGGCCGCGGCCCTGGAGGGCCTGGCCGACCTGTGCTCGCCGCTGCCCGCGACCGGGTACAAGGTGGAGCTGCTGGGCGCCACCGTGCGCGACGCCCTGGAGCGTGCCCTGGACGCCCCGGCCGGCTGAGGCCGGTGGTGGACACCCCGGGAACGGGGCCGGGCCGGGCCGCCGGGGAACGGCGGCCCGGCCCGGACGCGTCGGCGGGGTCAGCCGCGCAGCAGCGCCTGGTGGGCCAGCTCCCGGCACGCGACCGCGAAGTCCAGCCCCGCGGCGGCGGCCCCCATCGGGAAGGTGGAGGTCTCGGTCAGGCCCGGGGCCACGTTGGTCTCCAGGAAGGTGACGCGGCCGTCGGCCCCCACGATGACGTCGGTGCGGGACAGGTCCCGCAGTCCCAGGACGCGGTGCGCGGTCAGCGCCACCTCGGTGGCCTCGGCGACCGTGGCGGGGTCCAGTCGCGCCGGGCAGAAGAACTCGGTGCGCCCGGCGGTGTAGCGGGCGGCGTAGTCGTACACCCCGCCGTCGGGCACGATCTCCACCGGCGGAAGCGCCACCGGCCCGTCGCCGGTGTCGAGGACGCCCACGGCCAGCTCGGTGCCCTGCACCTGCTCCTCGACCAGGGCAGAGTCGCTGTAGGCGAAGCAGGACACCAGGGCCGCCGACAGCTCCTGCACCGAGCCGACCGGCGCCGCGCCGAACGCGGAGCCGCCCCGGTCTGGCTTGACGAACAGCGGCAGGCCCAGCCGGTCGGCGAGCCGCTCCATCAGCGCCGGAGCGCCCAGGTCGTGGAAGGCCGACTTGGGCAGGGCGGCACCGCGCGGCACCCGCACGCCCTCGGCGGCCAGCAGCGCCTTGGCGGCGGGCTTGGAGTAGGCCAGGCGGCAGCCCCCCGGCCGGGCGCCCACGTAGGGCACCCCGACCAGTTCCAGGACCTCCCGGATGGCGCCGTCCTCGCCCGCGGCCCCGTGCAGGACGGGGAAGACCACCTGCGGCGGGTCCTGGACGAGGCGGTCCAGCAGGGTGGAGTCCACGTCGGCGACCTGGACCTCCACGCCGAGCCTGCGCAGCGCCTCGGCGACGCCGCGCCCGGAGTGGACGCTCACCTCGTGTTCGGGGGACAGGCCCCCGGCCAGGACGAGGACCCGGTCAAGGTCTGCCACGGCGCGGACCTCCTTCTGTGCTGCTGTCATGATGGGGTGCCCTCATGGGGTGTCAGGGCAGGTCCGGAGCGGGGGCCTGTGGGCCGTCGGTGCTCGGGGCCAGGGTGGTGCCGAACGTATCACGCAGGTCGATCTCACCCTCGATGGCTCCGACGAGGCGGCGCACGCCCTCACGGATCTGCTCGGGTGTGGGGTAGCAGAAGCTCAGGCGCATGTCGGCCCGGCCGCGTCCGTCGGCGTAGAAGCCGGTGCCGGGCACGTAGGCGACCCGTTCGGTGACGGCCCGGGGGAGCATGGCCTTGGAGTCGATGCCCTCGGGCAGGGTGGCCCAGACGAAGAATCCGCCCTGGGGGCGGGTCCAGGTGCAGCCCGCGGGCATCATCGCGGTCAGCGCGTTGAGCATCGCGTCGCGGCGTTCGCCGTACATGGTGTTGAACGACTTGATCTGCTCGCGCCAGGGGAAGGTGTTGAGGTAGCGGCGCACCACCAGCTGGTTGAAGGTGGAGTGGCTGAGCATCGCCGACTCGGCGGCCAGGACGAGCTTGGCGCGCACCGCGGCGGGTGCGAGAGCCCAGCCGATGCGCAGGCCCGGGGAGAGGGTCTTGGACAGCGATCCCAGGTAGATGACGTTGCCCTCGCTCTGGGAGTAGAGGGTGGGCTCGGGGTCGCCGTCGTAGCGCAGCAGGCCGTAGGGGTTGTCCTCGACGATGAGCACGTCGTGGCGTTCGCAGGCCTCGGTGACCCGCGCGCGCCGCTCCGCCGTCATGGTGATCCCGGCGGGGTTCTGGAAGTTGGGGACGGTGTAGAAGAACTTCACCGGCCGCCCGTCCAGCTCGGCGCGGACGAGCGCCTCCTCCAGCTCCTCGGGGATCACGCCCTGCTCGTCCATGCCGACGTGGCGGATGTCGGCCTGGAAGGCGGCGAAGGTGTTGATCGCGGTGACGTAGGTGGGGGCCTCGGTCAGCACGATGTCGCCCGGGTCGACGAAGACGCGGGTGATCAGGTCCAGGGCCTGCTGGGAGCCGACCGTGACGATGACGTCGTCGGGGCTGGCGGTGATGCCCTCCAGCGTCATGTAGTCGCAGATCTGCTCGCGCAGTACGGGGTCGCCCTGGGCGGAACCGTACTGGAGGGCCGCCGCGCCCTCCTCGGAGACGACGTCCTTGACCAGTTCGCCGATCTGCTCCAGGGGCAGCGCCGCGACGTTGGGCATGCCCCCGGCGAGGGAGACCACCTCGGGGCGCGAGGCGACGGCGAACAGTGCGCGGACCTCCGATGCGACCATGCCCTGTGCTCGGCGTGCGTAGCGGCCGAAGTGCGGGTCGATACGCGAACCCTGTTGGCTGGGCTGCTGCTCTCGGTGGTCAGCGGACACGGTCCACCTCCGAAGGAAGGTCGTTCTGTGGGGCAGGGCGGGGGGCCGTCCGGGAACTCTCGGCGTTCCCGGGTTCGACGCCCTCGCCGTCCCCGCGGTTCACACCCCGTCCACGGGAGCGGGCGCGCTGCCCGGGGTCGTGGACGGGATGGTCGGGTGGGCTGGGTCGCGGGTGAACACGACCCGGTAAATGCACCGAGTCTAGCCCAGCGTCGGAGGGCGGGCACGGAACGGGCCTCCGCGTGCTGTTCGCCACACCGGTCACACCCGCTCCCCTCGTCCCGTCCCTTCCGGTGGACTACCCGTCCGCGGCGGGGTTCACGGGGAGGGAGGACAGAACATGGTCCGCTCTTTCCCCTGTCGTCGGTCGGCGCCCGCGGGGCGGGGTCGCGGGGCGGCGCGGATCGCGCGCGGGCCGGTGGGGGCGGACTCCCGTAGAACCGTCCCGGCGGAGCCCTGTCCGCCCGCCGGGACGGCGGCTCACCTCGGGGAACACGGCGTGGGGGCGGGTCCCCCTGAACCCGTCCCCCACGCATCGGCACGTCCCGGGGAGCCGGACTCCCGCGGGGGCGTACCGTCGGCGCGATGGCCCCAGGGGGTTCCCCCGAATCCCCGTGGTCGGCCATCCGAGCCCGGTGGCGCCTCTGCGTTACTCTCCCCCGGAACCCCCCTCAAGGTCCCAAGGCCGTGGACGCGCCACGCGTTGCGTCCGCGGTCCGCCGCCGGGCCCTCTCTTGCCCCGCGGCGGCCACCGACTCTGGGCCGCGCACGCACAGTCCATCGCACGCCGCACGACACGGCAACGGTTGCACTAGGTTGCGGTGCCGTCGCGCAGAGCCATGGGGCAGTCGCCGTCGCGGAGCGCGTCCCGCACCGCGCGCACCCCGGGGGCCACCGATCCGGGCAGCAGGTCCACGGGCGAGGAGGGCCGCACCACCCGCACCCGCACCTCCCCGCTGAACCGGTAGGGACGGCTCTGGATGATGCCGCCCAGGTGGCGGCGCACGCGCGAGAGCTCGGCGCGCACCGTCACCACGTGCCCGCCCGTGCCGAACACGTCCTGGGACAATTGCGCGCCGGTGCGCCCGCCCCGGTGCACGGCCAACAGCAGCAGCAGCTCCGCGTGGCGCGGGGTGAGCCGGTGCGCCCACTCCCCGCTGGGCCCGGCGACCACCATCCTGGGCGAGGGCCGGGTCAGGTCCAGCGTGAGCGTGGAGGGCGCGCTCTCCGACGCCGGACGCGGGCGCAGCAGCCATCCGCCGGGAAGGGGCTCCAGGGCGCACTCCCCCAGGGCGGGCAGCCAGGCGGTGCCGCTTTCGCGCTGTTTGGGCAGCAGCACCCTGCGGACCGGCTCCATGTGGACGGCGGCGGCGGTCCACCCGGCCTCGTCCACCACCAGCGCGCGCTCGCTCATACCGGCCAGCAGGGGCGCGGCCACCGAGCGCAGCCGCTCCAGGTGGGTGTGGTGGATGCTCTGCAGGTGGGCCTCCGCCAACTGGGCCACCGCGCTGACCAGGGCCAGGGTGGAGGGGTGGATGGTGGAGACCGGGCCGGTGACGTCGACGGCGCCGAGCAGGCGGCCGTCCCGGGGGTCGTGGATGGGGGCGCAGGCGCAGGTGAGGGCGTGCAGGTTGCGCACGAAGTGCTCGGCGGAGTAGACCTGCACGGGCCGTCCCACGACCAGGGCGGTGCCGATGGCGTTGGTTCCGGTGCTGCCCTCGTTCCAGAAGGCGCCCTCGACGAGCCCGACGCGGTCGCCGAGGGAGCGGATGCGGTGGGAGCCGTCGCGCCACAGGATCTGGCCGGAGGCGTCGGTGACCAGCATGATGTGGTCGGCCTCGTCTGCGACCGAGACGAGGGAGCGGCGGATCAGCGGCATGACCTCGGCGATCGGGGAGGCGTCCCGGTGCCGTTGGAGCTCGTCGAGGCGAGCCGTGCGGGGCGGCGGGGCGCTGTCGGGGTCGATCCCGAAGCGTCGGCTGCGGGACCAGGAGTCCTCGATGACCGGTCGCAGGGCGGCCGGCGCCGGGCGGCCGGAGAGCGAGGCCTCGTGCACGCGCCGCAGCAGGCGGGCGTGCTCACGGGCGTCGGCCCCGGCCGACAGGGCCGTGTCCAGCGGCGGAAAAGACATGCGGTCCCCTGAGCTCGCGTTCGCAACGGCGTTCATTAATTTTCTCGGTTCGGCTTCGACAGGGTTGAGGGAACGGAAATACACCCATGTTTCGGAGGCCGCTCTCGCTTCCGCTTCCGTTTCATCACCGGATTATGCCCCATCGCGCGCCCAGAAGCGGACGGGGATCCCGTGGGCGCGGGGAAGCCGCAAGCCCCGTGGCGCCCGCGCGTATCCGACGCGGCGCCCGGCTCGGCGACCGCCGAAAGGCCGTGGACACGTCTTCGAAAAGGGGACCGGGTTCGAACGGAACAGCGGAATTGCCGAAAACGGCCGGTAATGCCGCAACGACACTTTCCAGGACACATGTCCGCGCCCCGCGCGGGCCGCTCGGGGCCGCGCCCGGGCCCGGCGGGGACGGGAGGGGCGGAGCCCGGGTCAGCGCCGCCAGCGGGTGAGCGCGAACCACAGCCGCATGCGCTGCTCGGCGTCGGCCAGGTCCACGCCCAGGTCGCGCTCGACTCGTCCGATCCGGTAGCGGACGCTGTTGCGGTGGGCGCCCAGGTCTGCGGCGGCCCGGTCCCAGTTGCCGTGCCGGGTGAGCCAGACCCGCAGGGTGCGGCGCAGCAGGCGCGCGGAGTCGGTGTCCTCGGCCAGCGGTCCCAGGACGCTCCGGGCCAGGTCCTCGCCTCCCCCCGGCGCCAGGAGGGCGTCGAAGGGGTCGGCGGGCTCCTCCAGCAGCGGACCGCCGACCGCGCGGGCGCGGGCGAGCAGGGCGGCGGCCCGGCGGTCCGCGGCGGCCAGCTCCGCCGGGTCCGCCGGCCCGCTCAGCGCAGCGATCCAGCCGTGGTCGAGCAGCCGGTCCAGGTGGGCCCGGTGCGCGTCCTCGCCCCGGTCGGCGAGGACGGCGCGCAGGTCCTCACCGGGACCCGCGTCCAGCAGCCGGGTGCCCAGGGCCAGCGCGGCGGGGGCGGTGTGGCGGCCCCGCCCGGCGGGCCGGGCGCGCAGGACCCGGTAGGCGCCGGGGAGGGCCGCCCCGGCGGGAGCGTCCGTCGGGGCGGTGAGTTCGGCCAGCAGCGGCACGGCCGCGTCGGTGAGCCCGCCGTCCAGGAGCAGGCCCGTGATCAGGCGGCCCGGTGCGGGCGGGGCGCCCCGGGAGGCGCGGACGAGCAGTTCCAGCAGGGCGGTGGCGGTGCGCAGGACGGCCCGGTCGGTGACGCCCAGCGGCTCGGGGCGGCCGACCAGGACCACGCCGTGCTCCCCCGGCGGGGCGCCGACGGTGTGCAGGAAGACCTCGTCCCCCCGCACCCGGGCCTTGGCGCTGCGCGGCCCGCGCGGCCGGGTGAGCCTGTCCGCGAGCCCGTGCAGTTCGGGGTCCAGCTCCGCCGGGGCGCCCGCGGTGCGGTGGGCGCCGCCCGGCGGGGCGGGCGACGGTCGGGTCAGGACCGCCCAGCCGCCCAGGGCCTCGGCCAGGACGCGCAGGACCCGGTCGACGGGGGCGTCGGCGGTGACGGCCAGGGCCAGGGCCTGGTGCGCCTCACCCAGGCGGCGCAGGTCGCGCAGGTGCAGCTCCTGGAGTTCGGCGCCCACGGCCTGGCTGACGGCGGCGAAGGGCGTGGGGCGGGGCACCTGCACCAGGGGCAGCCCCCGTGCGCGGCACTGCTCGACCAGCCCGGCGGGGACGGTGTCGTGCACCGGGGTGACGCCGAAACCGAGGGCGCTGACCCCCGCGCCTACCAGGGAGTCCACGTATCCGCGCAGACCGGCGGGGGCGGCGGGCAGGTTCACGCCCGCGGTGAGCAGCAGCTCGCCGCCGCGCAGGTAGGCGGCCGGGTCGGCGAGCTCGCTGGCCACCGCCCAGCCGATCCCCGGGTCCCCGGCGGCCACGAGGGTGGTCAGCCCCAGGTCGCGGCGGCCCACGACGGCGCTCAACGGGACCGTGTGTCCCTGTGCCCGGCTCTGTCCCGCCACCCCGCGGACCCCCTTCGCGAACCGGCCCGCGTCCTCGCCCGGCGGAGCGGAGAGGACGCGGGCCCCGTGCGGACGCGCTGACCGCGTGTTCTGGATACCTCACCCAGTACAACGCACCTTCGTGGATGGTTCGTCCACTGGAGGAGACCGCGTCGGCTGCCTAACCTGACCGGGGTTCGTGTGATCCGCACCGACGACGAGAAGGACACCCGTGAACGCACCGATCGGCCCCACCGACTCCAGCCTCGTACCGCGCTTCGCCGGACCGGCCACCTTCGCCCGGCTGCCCCGCATCGACCAGGTCGGGCACGCCGACATCGCCGTGGTCGGCGTCCCCTTCGACACCGGCGTGTCCTACCGCCCCGGCGCGCGCTTCGGCCCCTCTGCCATCCGTGAGGCCAGCCGTCTGCTGCGCCCCTACAACCCGGGCCTGGACGTGTCCCCGTTCGCCTCCGCGCAGGTGGTCGACGGCGGCGACATCGCGGTCAACCCCTTCTCGATCGGCGACGCGGTGGAGACCCTGGACCAGGGCGCCTCCGAGTTCGCGCGGGCGGGCACCCGCCTGGTCACCCTGGGCGGCGACCACACCATCGCGCTGCCGCTGCTGCGCTCGCTCCACCGCCGGCACGGGCCGATCGCCCTGCTGCACTTCGACGCCCACCTGGACACCTGGGACACCTACTTCGGCGAGCCCTACACCCACGGCACCCCGTTCCGCCGCGCCGTGGAGGAGGGGATCCTGGACACCGAGGCCCTGTGCCACGTGGGCACCCGCGGCCCGCTCTACGGCAAGAAGGACCTTGACGAGGACCGCCGCTTCGGCTTCGGCATCGTCACCTCCGCCGACGTCATGCGCAGGGGCGTGGACGAGGTCGCCGACGCGCTGCGCCAGCGCATCGGCCGCCGCCCGCTGTACGTGTCGGTGGACATCGACGTGCTCGACCCGGCGCACGCGCCCGGCACCGGCACCCCGGAGGCGGGCGGCCTGACCAGCCGCGAACTGCTGGAGATCCTGCGCGGACTGGCCTCCTGCAACCTGGTGGGCGCCGACGTGGTGGAGGTCGCCCCGGCCTACGACCACGCGCAGATCACCGCGACCGCCGCCTCGCACGTGGCCTACGACCTGGTCAGCGTCCTGGCGCTGAACCACGGGCGCTGATCCCGCGCGCCTCGACGGAGGCGGACGCACGTCCGTCGGCACCGACCCGCCCCGCGGGCGGCACCGCCGCGCCGCGCGGAGCGCCGGGGGTCAGACCTCGGCGCCCTCGCGGCGCGCGCGCAGGTGGGCCCAGGTCAGGTCGGTGACGTGCCGGGCCATGGTCTCGGGGCTCTCCTCGGGGTGCTCCAGGAACCAGTCGGCGAAGGCGTCGGCGGTGCTGACCGCGATGCGCGCCAACAGCTGGGCGTCCTTGGGGGCGAGGTCGCCGTAGCCCCGGCGCGTGCACTCGGTCACGAGGTCGGCCACCTCGGCCGTCACGCGGTCCCTGAGCCGCACGGCCTCCCCGGCGAAGGGCTCGCCCCGCAGGTCCGCGTGCCGGTACAGCACGGTCCAGCTCGCCCGGTTGCCGGTGACGAAGACGAAGAAGGCGCGCATGCCCCGGTGCAGGGGGTCCTCCCCCGCGGGGGCGTGCGGATCGTGCGCCGCGGCGCGCACGGCCTCGATGAGCCGGTCGGTCTCACGGCGCACGCAGGCGGTGAAGATCCGTTCCTTGGAGCCCAGGTACTGGTACACGGTGGGCTTGGAGGTCCCGGCCGCCTCGGCGATCTCCTCGACGCTCACGGTGTGGTAGCCGCCGCGCGAGAACGCGGTGACGGCGGCGTCGATCATCTGCTCTTCCCTGAGCTGACGCGGGAGTCTGCGCTGTGTGCTCTTCACCGTGTCCCCCGGAAGCTGCCCCGTCCTCCAGGGCTGGGAGGAATCCAGGGCACACGACCACCACATTTCCGTTCTGCCTTACCCATGATCCCCCTTGGTGTGATCTTTGCCGTACGCGGACGGCGTACAAGCGCCGGACCTGCCCGGGCCCCGAACAAGCGGCCCGACTGGGCCGCACGTTCGGACGCGGGCGCCTGGTCTGGAACGAGACCCTCGCTGACCGCCGCACCGCCTACCGCAAGGTCCGCCACACCCGCGCCGACTTCCTGCGCAAGACCACCACGCGTTTGGTGCGCGAGCACGACCCGATAGCGATCGAGGACCTGAACGTGCGGGGCATGACCTCCTCCGCACGCGGCACCGTCGTCCAACAGGGAAGGAACGTCGCGCAAAAGCGCGGCCCGAACCGGTCGGTGCCCGATGCCGCTCCGGGTGGGTTCCGCCGCCAATATGGAGTATGAGGCCGAACGCTACGGTCGAGCCCCCGTGGTGGTCGACCGGCGGCGCCCCTCCTCGAAGACCTGCTCCGCGTGCGGGCACCTGCCGGCTCGGCTTTCGTCGGGCACCCGGTCGTGGACGTGCCCTTCCTGTCGCACCCGGCATGATCGGGACCTCAACGCGACCGGGAACGTTCTTGCGGCTGGTCGAGTCGCAGCCCGAGAAGCAGTTCCGGGTGACGCCTGTGGAGCTGGTGTGGGTCGGCAGGGGGCCTCCCTTCCGCTGTCGGCTGCGAAGCAGGAAACCGGACCCGTGAGGGTCGCCGCGCGAGCGGCACCAGGCTTTTGGACTCGGTCGGAAGCTCCCTCTCCTTCGAGGAGGGGGAGGAAGTCAAGTACTCAGACTTTATTGCGGCGGGGGCGCCCGGCCAGGGGCGGTGGTCCCCCGTGCGCGCGCCCGGGCACGGTCCGCGGCGGGCGCGCGTGCCTGACCTGTGGCGTTGGCCCGTCGACCCCGTTTCGCGGTGGTATTTCCCACACCGTCCCGGCACCGGGGCGGACCGGGCGGCGGCGGGTCCACTCGTCGGCGGGTCCGGGCCTCCCTCACACGGGGGCGTCGCGCAGCACCAGGGTGCAGCACTTGGCGCCGCCCCCGGCCCGGCGCAGCTCGTCCAGCTCCACGGGGTGGACGGCGTAGCCCAGGGCCCGCAGGCGGTCGGCCAGGGCGGTGGCCTCAGCGGCGATGACGACGTTGCGGCCGTCGCACACGGCGTTGAGGCCGAGCACCGCGGCGTCCTCCTCGGTGGCCAGGAGCGCGTCCGGGAAGAGCGAGCGCAGCACCCGTCGGCTTCCGGCCGAGAAGGCACCGGGGTAGTAGGCGATCTGGTCACCGGAGAGGGTGAACAGCGCGGTGTCCAGGTGGTAGAAGCGCGGGTCGGTCAGCTGGAGGGTGACGACGGGGCGGCCCAGGAAGCGCTCGGCCTCCTGGTGCGCGGCGGCCTCGGTCCGAAACCCCGTGGCGGCCAGGACCACCTCGTCCAGGGTGAGGAAGTCGCCCTCGCCCTCGTTGACGTGCTTGGGCTCGCGGGTCTCGGTGTAGCCCGCCTGGCGGAACCAGTCGAGGTAGGCCGGGCCCTCGGGGGTGCGTTCGGCGCTGGCGAAGCGCGCCCCGTAGACCCTGCCGTCCACGACCAGGGCCCCGTTGGCGGCGAAGACCATGTCGGGCAGGCCGTCGACGGGGGCGATCTCGCTGACGCGGTGCCCCAGGGAGAGGTACAGGTCGCGCAGCCCCTCCCACTGGCGGATGGCGCGTGCGCGGTCGACACCCGCCGCCGGGTCCATCCAGGGGTTGATCGCGTACTCGACCGCGAAGTAGGTGGGGCGGCACATGAGGTAGTGCCGCGGAACCGCCGCCGGACCGACCGGTCGAGCCATGGGACCTCCCGTACACCGCGCGGGACACTGGGCGGCCCCGGTGGCGCGTGGGTTCACTGCGCCGCGGGTCCGCACGGACGAAAGGGGACATACCCCTCTACGGCACGAGTGCAACGCGGCGCGGCCCTTCCGGAGGGGCCGCGCCGCGCCGGATCAGGCCGGGGAGCAGGCCGCGCCGTTGAGGGCGAAGCCGGTCGGTCCGCCGGAGTCGCCGGCGTGCGCGGCCTGGTAGCCGATGCCCACACTGGCGCCGGGGGCGATGACGGCGTTGTAGGAGGCGTTGGCGGCGGTGACCGCGCCCTGGCGCGGACCGTAGGAGGCGTTCCAGCCCGAGGTGATGCTCTGGCCCGCGGGCAGGGTGAAGTCCAGGGACCAGCCGTCGACGGGCTCGGTGCCGGTGTTGGTGATGGTCAGTGAGGCGGTCAGGCCGGTGTTCCAGGCGTTGGTGGTGACGGTGACGGCGCAGTCCCCGTCACCGGGCTCGGGATCCGGACCGGGTCCGGGGTCGGTGTCCTGGTCGAGTCCGAAGAAGGTGATGGCGTGGGCCGCCATGCCGTTGGCCATGAGGTTGTGGCCGACGCCCTGCATGCTGACGGCCTCCACCGGGGCCCGGTCGCCGGTGGCGCCGTAGCGGGTGCGGGTCCAGCCGGGCTGGGGCTGGTCGGTGGCTGCCGGGCTCCGGCCGAGGCCGTGGACGTCGGTCCACTGTTCGATCTCCTCGGTGAAGTTGGCGTAGCGCAGGACGTCGTCCTCAGTCCCGTGCCACAGCTGCATACGCGGCCGCGGTCCGGTGTAGCCGGGGTGGGAGGCGCGGACCAGGTCGCCCCACTCCTGCGGGGTGCGGTCGATGGCGCCGGTGGAGCAGGCGTTGTTCCAGCCGGAGCCGTCGGTGGTGGCGAAGCAGCCGAAGGGCACCCCGCTGAAGGCCGCTCCCGCCGCGAACACGTCCGGGTAGTTGGCCAACATGACGTTGGTCATCATGGCTCCGGAGGAGACACCGGTGACGAACACGCGCTCGGCGTCGGCGTCGTGGGCGTCGACGACGTGGGCGACCATCGAGCGGATGCCGACCGGGTCGCTGCCGCCGCCCCGGGTCAGCGCCTCGGGCGAGGACACGTCGAAGCACTGGCTGGCGCGCGTGACGGAGGGGTAGACGACGATGAAGCCGTACCGGTCGGCCAGCGAGGCGAACTCGGTGTTGGCGTGGAAGACGGGTCCGGTTCCGGTGCACCAGTGCTGGGCGACCAGGACCGGGGGGTTCTCGGTGACGCTGTCCGGCACGTAGAGGTACATGCGCAGACCGCTGGGGTTGGGGCCGAAGTCCTCGACCTCGGTCAGGGCGGCGGCCGAGGCCGGGGGCGCGGCGAACAGGAGCGCGGCCAGCATGGGCAGGACGGCGGCGGCGAGCGCGCCGACCGCCCTGCTGAGGGGGTTCGCGGGGATCTGGGTCACGTGCGGGCCTTCCCGACGGCGGGGGGTGGGGGACTGCGGTGCCCGCGCGCACGCCGGTCGCCTCGCGTGGCCGTTCCCGGCGGGCCCGGCTCCGCGTGCGTCGCTTCGGCCGCGGTGGCGGCCCGGTCGGCGGCGGGCGGTCGCCCGACCGGCGGGCTCGGCCGACGGCGGGGTCGGCCGACGGCGGGGTCGGCCGACGGCGGGGTCGCGGAGCGCCCGGGCGGGGTCTCCGCCTGTGTTGGGAGCGCTCCCAATACTGTCCGGCCGCACGGGCCGTCCGTCAACCCCGGTAAGCCCTCCGACGCGGCGGCGGGGGCCGTCCGGCGCGGTCCTCAGCGGCGGACTTCGGAGCCGTTCAGCCCCACGGCCTCCTCCAGTTGGTCCCGGCTCATCTTGGACCGGCCCGGCACGTCCAGTTCCGAGGCCCGCTGGAGCAGTTCGCGCTTGGTGACCCTGCCCTCGCTCCGCCGCTCGACCCGGGTACCGCGTGCTGCGGTCCCCCGGGGCTCGCGGGCCCGCCGGGCCCCCTCCGCGCCGGTGGACGCGCGCGGGCCGCGTGACCGCGTACCCCGGGTGCGCTGGGCGGGCAGGCTCTGGCGCAGTGCCTCGCCGAGGCCGTCCGCGTCCTCGGTGGGCGCGGCCTGCTCGGGCCGGTGGGTGAACGTCCTGCCACCGGCCTTGGCGCGCACCAGTTCGGTCAGGCGCTGGCCGTAGCTGTCGGAGTAGTCCTCGGGGTCCCACTCGATCGACAGGGACCTGACCAGCTCGCGTGCCAGTTCGAGTTCGCTCTTGGCCAGCGCGGCGCGGGGCACGGGCGGCATCACGTCGTCGGGTTCGCGGACCTCGTCGGGCCACCACAGGGTGGAGGCCGACAGCACGCCGCGGTTCGGTTCGATCAGGACGGGGTACTCGCGGTCGCGCAGGACGATGGTGGCCACGCCCGTGCGGCGGGTCTGCTCCAGGGCCGTGTACAGCAGTTGGTAGGCCTTGGCGTCGACCGCGGCCCGGGGCGCGACGTAGTAGGTGGAGGCGTACCACAGCGCGTCGACGGCGCCCTGGGACAGGAAGCCGGTCAGCTCCATGGTGCGCGAGCCGTGCGGGAGGATCTCCTCCAACTCCTCCGGCTCCAGGACCACGTACTCGTCCTCGACCCCGGTGCGCGCCCCGCGCACGACGTCCTCGCCGGCGACCTCCTCACCGGTGCGCTCGTTGACGCGGACGTAGCGGATGCGATCGGCCGTGCCCCGCTCGAACTGGTGCAGCACGGGACCCCTGCGTTCGCGCGCGCTGTAGAGGCGCACGCCGACGGGCACCCTGCCGAACATGAGGGTTCCCACCCAGACCGGATTGACCATGACCCCTCCTTCTGCCCCCATCATTACCGTTACCAGGCAAAATGTCGGTCGACAACGGCAAAGGACCCCCAAGGCGGGAAGGAGCGGGCACGTCCGGGAGAACACGGGTCCGTGCGCCCCGGGTCCTTGACCGACCGGTCGGTATTGC
This sequence comes from Nocardiopsis akebiae, assembly GCF_018316795.1. Classification (NCBI taxonomy): domain Bacteria; kingdom Bacillati; phylum Actinomycetota; class Actinomycetes; order Streptosporangiales; family Nocardiopsidaceae; genus Nocardiopsis; species Nocardiopsis akebiae. The sequence continues at coordinate 3,335,966 of NZ_CP074132.1, read as the reverse complement.
TACTGTCGCGGCAGTACGTGATTGGAGCCTCCCATGAGTACGACCGTCAGGGCCGCCGTCTTCACCGAGCGCGGCGCCCCTCCCCGCATCCGCGACCTGGTCCTGCCCGACCCAGCCCCCGGCCAGGTGCGGGTGCGCCTGGCCGCGGCCGGGGTGTGCCACTCCGACCTGTCCCTGTCCAACGGCACCCTGGCCCAGAAGTGGCCCGCCGTGCTGGGCCACGAGGGAGCCGGAACCGTCGACGCCGTCGGCGAGGGCGTCACGGAGGTGGTCCCCGGCCAGCAGGTGATCCTGAACTGGGCCCCCTCCTGCCGCGAGTGCTGGTTCTGCCGCCAGGGCGAGCCGCACCTGTGCGAGCACGCGCTGGACCGCACCGCGCAGCCCTACGCCGGGCTCTCCGACGGCACGCCCGTCTACCCCGGCCTGGGGTGCGGCGCGTTCGCCGAGGCCACCGTGGTGCCCGCCTCCGCCGTCGTGCCGCTGCCCGACGGGATCGACCCGGCGGTGGCCGCCGTGCTGGGCTGCGCGGTGCTCACCGGCTGGGGCGCGGTCAACAACTCCGCGGGCGTTCGCGAGGGCCAGTCAGCCGTGGTGCTGGGTCTGGGCGGGGTGGGCCTGTCGGTGCTCCAGGCCGCGCGCCTGGCCGGAGCCGACCCGGTGGTCGCGGTGGACGTCTCCCCCGCCAAGGAGGAGCTGGCCCGCTCACTGGGCGCCACCGAGTTCCTGCTCGCTGACGAAACCCTGGTCAGGGCCGTGCGCGCGCTGACGGGCAGGCGCGGCGCCGACCACGCCTTCGAGGTGGTGGGGTCGGCGAAGGCGGTGCGCTCGGCCTGGGACGTGACCCGGCGCGGCGGCACGGTCACGGTGGTGGGCGTGGGCAGGGTGGACGACGAGGTGTCCTTCAACGCGCTGGAGCTGTTCCACCAGGCGCGCACGCTGCGCGGGTGCGTGTACGGCTCCAGCGACCCGGCGCGCGACGTCCCGCTCATCGCCGAGCGGGTGCGGTCGGGGGAGCTGAAGCTGGCGGCCATGGTCACCGACGAGATCCCGCTCGAAGGCGTGCCCGAGGCCTTCGAGCGCATGGCCGGAGGTCGGGGCGGCCGGTCGCTGGTGCGCTTCGGGGCCTGAACCCGGCGGGCTCCGGCGGCGCCGCGCTGACGCGGTGCCGCCGGAGCCCGTGGTGTGCGGTCAGTGCGGTTCAGCGCCCGGGCCGCCGGACGGGGTTGCCGTCGGAGTCGAGCATGGTGACCTCCATGGGCGCCGCCTGGAACATCTGGAGGCGCTGTCGGCGCAGCGAGCGGCCGTAGGCGTAGGCGAGGGCGCACCAGAAGACCACGGGCACGAACAGGGACCCGGCGGACAGGAAGGCGTGGCACAGCGCCGTCAGCGCCCCGTACGCGGTCAGGACCAGCGTCTGCTGGTACCCGTTCCCCCACTGCTGTCCTCCCAGCAGCAGCGCGACTGCGGCGACCGCCGCCAGGGGGCCGACGAAGACCGTGACCAGCGGGTAGACGACCACGAAGAGCGCGACCGTGGTGGCCAGACCGCCCAGGGCGAAGGACCAGGGCATCCATTGCCACTCGGCGTCGGTGAGGTCGGGCAGGCGGACCCTCTGCCCGGGAGGGTTCTGCCCGCGGACACCGTCCCGGTGCTTCTGTACCAACAGGGCCGCCACGAACAGTGCGGTCCACACCAGGACCGCGGCCGTCCCGGCCCAGGCGACGGGGTCGTCCGCCAGGATCGGGGGCGCCTCGGGGTCGTACCCGTGCAATCGGGGCGGGACGAGTCCGATGTCGGCCGGGGTGAGGACCCGCGCGGATCCGACGAACGCCGCGGCCAGGAGGACCTCGGCCGTGGACGCCCACACCGTGACGCGTTGGAGGCGCGTCAGGGGCGAGGGGCGGCCGGGTTCGGCGGGTTCTCCCAGGCGGCGGATCAGTGGCCACAGGATCAGGGGCTGGGCGAGGAGGAAGAGCAGGGTCGCGAGCCCGATGAGGGTGGCGAGCCAGCCGGGGTCGAGGGTCGGGGGATGGAAGTACACGCGGAGTCCTTCGTCTTGAACACGGTGTGACCAGCGCGAACGGGGCCGGAAGGGGACCGGCGCGCGTGGGTCGCACGATTGTGGCCGAGCCGGAATGGTTTGTCACCTCCTGACAAATCCTGTGGCGCACGGCACACTTCGCCCTTGCCGTGCCGCCGCGGCGGCGGCACAGTCGTCACCAACACGCACGCCGTGCCCCGGGCACGGCCGACCGGAGGGGAACAGCATGGGTGGCAGCGGAGACGACAGCGCCGACGTCATCGTCGTCGGCGCCGGGCTGGCGGGCCTGACCGCGGCGGCCGAACTCGCCGACGCGGGCAGGCGCGTGCTCCTGCTGGACCAGGAGCCCGAGCAGTCCCTGGGCGGGCAGGCGTTCTGGTCCTTCGGCGGGCTGTTCCTCGTGGACTCCCCCGAGCAGCGGCGCATGGGCGTCAGGGACTCCGCCGAGCTGGCCATGCAGGACTGGACGGGCACCGCGGGGTTCGACCGCCCCGAGGACGCCTGGCCCCGCCGGTGGGCCGAGGCCTACGTGGACTTCGCCGCCGGGGAGAAGCGCTCCTGGCTCCACCGGCAGGGGATACGGTTCTTCCCCCTCGTGGGCTGGGCCGAGCGCGGCGGCTACCTGGCCGACGGCCACGGCAACTCCGTGCCCCGGTTCCACATCACCTGGGGCACCGGCCCGGGCGTGGTCGCGCCTTTCGAGCGGCGGGTGCGCGCGGCGGCCGAGCGCGGCCTGGTCTCACTGCGCTTCCGCCACCGGGTGGACGAGCTGGTGGTCACGGGAGGGACGGTCACCGGCGTACGCGGCGCGGTCCTGGCCCCCAGCGGCGTCAGGCGGGGCGAGGCCAGCGGACGCGGGGCGGTGGGCGACTTCGAGTTCTCCGCCCAGGCGGTGATCGTCACCTCCGGCGGGATCGGCGGCGACCACGACCTGGTGCGCCGCAACTGGCCCGAGCGCCTGGGCACCCCGCCGCGGCACATGCTCTCGGGGGTGCCCGAGCACGTGGACGGGCGCATGCTGGCCATCACGGAGCGGGCGGGCGGGCGGATCGTCAACCCCGACCGCATGTGGCACTACACCGAGGGCATCCAGAACTGGGACCCCGTCTGGGCCCGGCACGGCATCCGCATCCTGCCCGGGCCCTCCTCGCTGTGGTTGGACGCGACCGGCAAACGGCTGCCCGCGCCCTACTTCCCCGGGTTCGACACCCTGGGAACCCTGGAGCACATCATGCGCGGCGGCCACGAGTACACGTGGTTCGTGCTCTCGCAGAGGATCATCGAGAAGGAGTTCGCCCTGTCGGGGTCGGAGCAGAACCCCGACCTGACCGGGAAGGACCTCGGGCTCGTCCTCAAGCGGGTGCTGCCGGGCGCGCCGGGGCCGGTGGAGGCCTTCAAGCGCAACGGCGCGGACTTCGCCGTGGCCGACCGGCTGCCCGAGCTGATCCGGCGGATGAAGGAGATCGCGGGCGACGGCGAGCTCGACGCCGACACCGTCACCCGCGAGGTGGTGGCCCGCGACCGGGAGATGGTCAACACCTTCACCAAGGACCTCCAGGTGACGGCGATCCACGGGGCGCGCAACTACCGGGGCGACCGCTTGGCCAGGGTGGCGTCCCCGCACCAGATCCTGGACCCCAAGGCGGGCCCGCTGATCGCGGTGCGCCTGCACGTGCTCACCCGCAAGTCCCTGGGCGGCCTGCACACCGACCTGGACGCCCGCGTGCTGCGCGCGGACGGTACGCCGCTGCCGGGGGTGTACGCCGCGGGCGAGGTCGCGGGGTTCGGCGGCGGCGGGGTGCACGGCTACCGGGCGCTGGAGGGCACCTTCCTGGGCGGCTGCCTGTTCTCGGGCCGCACGGCCGGTCGGGCCGCCGCGGCGGCGCTGGGCTAGGCAGTGTCTTTGGACCTCCGCTCCGCTTCGTCCCACCCGTCGCCCGCCACCGCCCCCAGCGGACGCTGCGCGCAGCCCTTCTCGTGTTCGGGCACCCGGAGGACGGGAACCCTCGGTGTCTCCGGCGGCGCCGTCACCTCCCCGGGCCCTCGTCCTCCTGTTCGGCCTCCGGCTGCTCCGGCTCGGGTCTGCGCGGTCGGCCGCGGCGGGGGATGGCCCCCGCCTCCTTGGGCATCCGCCCCGCGTCGTCCAGCGCGCGGCGCAGCAGGAACTCGATCTGGGCGTTGGTGCTGCGCAGCTCCTGCCCGGCCCACCGCGCGAGCGCGTCGTGGACGGCGGGGTCGAGGCGCAGCAGCACCTTCTTGCGCTCGGGCACTGCCACCTCACGCGGTCACTGGTACAGGGTTCCGGCGTTGACGACGGGGCTGGCGGGGCGGTCGGAGCACAGCACCACGAGCAGGTTGCTGACCATGGCGGCCTTGCGCTCCTCGTCCAGTTCCACCACGCCCTCCTCCGACAGGCGGGCGAGCGCGCGGTCGACCATGCCCACGGCGCCCTCGACGATCTCCTGGCGGGCGGCGATCAGCGCGCTGGCCTGCTGGCGCTGGAGCATGGCCTGGGCGACCTCGGAGGCGTAGGCCAGGTGGGTGAAGCGCGTCTCCACGATCCGCACGCCCGCCGCCTCGACCCGCTCGCCGACCTCCCGGGACAGCTGCTCGGTGATGAGGTCGGCGCTGCCGCGCAGGGAGCGGCTGGTGTCGGTGTCGTAGGAGTCGTAGGGATAGTTGCCCGCGATGTGGCGCACCGCGGCCTCGGTCTGGATGGAGACGAACTCCACGAAGTCGTCCACCTCGAAGGAGGCGCGGGCGGTGTCCTCCACCTGCCAGACGATGACGGCGGCGATCTCGATGGGGCTGCCGGAGGCGTCGTTGACCTTCATCACGGAGGTCTCGTGGTTGCGGATGCGGGTGGAGACGCCCTTGCGAACGGTGAAGGGGTTGACCCAGCGCAGGCCGTCGGTGCGGACGCTGCCGACGTAGCGGCCGAAGAGCTGGACGACCTTGGCCTCGTTGGGCGCGACCATCTCCAGCCCGATGAAGAACAGGAAGCCGACCACGGCGAGGACGACGCCGACGGCCACCAGGGGCACGGGCAGTCCGACGATGGGCGACAGCGCGACGGCGACGCCGAGGAGGAAGAGCAGGACGCTGACCACCGCCATCACCATGCCGTTGATGCTGGCGGCGGGGTGTTCTCGGTACTGGGGAGCAGGGGCGGGGGGCTGGCCGGTAGCGGTCATCTGAGGTTTCCGTTCTCCGTTGGGTGATGACGTGAGAATAGCATTGTGATATCACTTTTAAAAGACACCCGGCCCGCCAGGGCCCCGAACCGAAGGAGGCGTGGACGCGATGAGCGCCGACACCCCCCGCCTGCGCCCGCCCCGCCACCGGGTGGACGGACGTGCCGTCCGCTGGTGGACGACCCGGTCCCTGACCGTGACGGTCCTCCTCACAGCCGTCCCCGTGGTGCCCGCGATCATCTGGGAGCCGCCGCGCGCCTGGTTCCTGGCCGCCGCCGCGGTGATCGGCGGGATAGGGCTGCTGATCACCGTGGTCATGCCGCGGTGGCGCTACCGCGTCCACCGCTGGGAGGTCACCGACACGGCCGTCTACACCTCCAGCGGCTGGCTCTGGCAGGAGTGGCGTGTGGCCCCGATGTCGCGCATCCAGACCGTGGACACCGCGCGCGGCCCCCTCCAGCGGGCGTTCGGGCTCTCCAGCGTCACCGTGACCACCGCCTCCGCCGCGGGCCCGATCGAGATCACCGGTCTGGACCACGAACTGGCCACGCGCGTGGCCGACCAGCTCACCGACACCACCCAGGCGACCCCGGGGGACGCGACATGAGCGACGGACACCGACCCGGCCCCGAGGAGTTCCCTCCGGCGCCCGGACAGGGCGGACGGCCCGCCCCGCGGGCCGAGGGCGTCCCGGCCGACACCGCCCCGGGCCCCGTCCCGGCGGGCGCCGGAGCCCAGGCGGCTCCCGCGCAGGGGACCGCCCCCGCCGGGGAGGCCCCCGTCACCGACTGGCAGCGGTTGCACCCGCTCAGCGTGTGGGCGAGCGCCGTCGTCGTCGGGCTGTTCCTCGTCCCGAGCGCGATCGTGGCCAGCGTCGTGCTGGTGGTGGCCGGACAGCACCTGTGGGCGCTGCTCCCCGTCCCCGCCGCGCTGGCGTTCGTGGCGCTCATGACCTACGTCGACCTGCTGCGCCTGCGCGCGACCCGCTACCGGGTCACCGACGAGCGCATGGAGATGCGCTCGGGCGTCGTCGCCAAGTCCTACCGGTCCATCCCGCGCGAACGCGTGCGCAGCGTCGACGTGGCGGCGCCGATCTACGTGCGGATCTTCGGACTGTGCTCGGTCACGGTCGGCACCGGCGAGAAGGTCGGGGCCGGGGCCGACCAGCTCCAGCTGCTCTACGTCACCGCCGGGCAGGGCGAGTGGCTGCGCCGCGACCTGCTGCGCCGGGGCGCGCCCGCCGCCGGCGCCGTGTCCGGTGCCGGGGAGACCGCCGAGGACGGCGCGGGCGAGGAGGACGAGACCGAACTGGCCCGCCTCGACCGCCGCTGGTTCGCCTACGCACCCGCGACCACCGCGACCCTGGGCGTGGGCCTGGGCGCCATCGCCGGTCTGCTGGGCCTGAACGCGCAGACCGGAGGCGTGGGGTGGGACTGGCTCTCCGGCCAGGCCGGCCTGCCCAGCGTGGAGGAGGTGTCCTCGTTCGTGATGGGGCAGCTCCTGATCGTGGCCCCCCTGACGCTGCTGGGTCTGCTGGTGTCCGGTGTGGTGGTCCTGACCGCCGTGGCCGTGGAGACCTGGTGGGACTACCGCCTCACCCGGGAGTCCGACGGGACCGTGCGGCTGCGCCGGGGCCTGCTGACCAGCGTGTCGCTGTCGGTGGAGGGGCGCCGCCTCAACGGGGTCACGCTGCACGAGCCTTACGTGCTGCGGCTGTCTGGTGGAGCGGACGTGCGCGCGGTGGCCACCGGGCTGGCCGCGGCCGACGACCAGAAGACCAGCGCCAAGAGCCGCCTGTCCCCGGGCATGCCGCGGGAGCGGGCCAGGAGGCTGGCCGCCGACCTGATGGGCACGCCGGACTCGCCCCTGGACGTGGCGCTGGCCGTGCACCCCCGGACCGCGCTGCGCCGCCGCTTCACGCGGGCCGCCGTGGTCACCGTGCTGGGCGCGGTGCTCTCCGGGGCACTGGCCTGGCTGCACACGCTGATCGCCGAGGCCTGGTGGGACGTGGTGCACGAGGTGGAGCGCGAGATCATCCTGGTGCCGCTGGCCACGAGCACGGTGGAGGTCACGCCGAGCTGGGCGTGGGCGGTGCTGGCGGTGGCGATCGCGGCGGCGGCGTTCTGGTACGCCGTGGGCTCCTACCGGGGCCTGGGCCACGGGTTGCATCCGCGCTACCTGGTGGTGCGCAAGGGGATGGCGGTACGCGACACGGTGACCCTGGAGCGGTCGGCGGTGATCGGCTGGCGCATCAACCGCTCGCCGTTCCAGCGCAGGCTGGGCCTGGCCGACGTGGCCGCCACGACGGCGGCGGGGCAGGGGATGTACGCGGCCAGGGACGTGGGGCTGGGCCAGGGCCTGGCCTGGGCGGACGAGGCCGTCCCCGAGCTGCTGGCGCCCTTCCTTGTGCGCGACGGGCGGGAGGAACAGGAGGAAGAGGCCGGACGGGACGCCGACGGCGGGGCGTTCCGCCCCTGAGGCGGGGCCTCCCGCGGACCGCGGTCCCGGCCCCTCCCCCTCACGGGGCGGGGGCCGGGGACCGGTCACGGGAGTTCGGGCACCGTGTTGCGGATGGGGTCGCCGTCCACCCGCAGGCCGCTGGTGTGCGTGAGCGCCATCTCCAGGAGCGGGTAGATCTCGAACACGCGCCCCATGCCCAGCGCCTCCAGCACCCGGGCGGCGATGGGCGCGGGCTCGGCCAGGACGACGTGCCGCCCCTCGCGGGTGAGGCTCTTGTAGACCGCGACCAGGGCGCTCACGCCGCTCGCGTCGAAGAAGTCGAGCCCGGACATGTCCACCACCAGGCAGTCGCAGTGCGAGGCGTGCGCGGCCTGGAGCAGCCGATCACGCAGGCGGTCGGCGGTGGCGAGGTCGACCTCGCCGTGGACGGGCACCACCGTCACACCCGTACAGGGGAAACGCTCCTGGGCAGAGAACCGGGCATTCCTCGCCACGCGGGCCACCTCTCACCGGACGTAACCTTTCCACTACGCAACCGCGTACGAGATCGTAACCTCTCCAGAGAGACGGTGGGGGCTTTTCGTGAGAAAAACCCGCGAAATCTCGCCGATGTGGCTGTGGGGACAGTCCCGTGTCACCCCGTCCGGCGGGTGGCGGGACGCACCGCGCGCGACCGCGGTCCGGACCCCTCACTTCTCCTCTCGGACACTCCGGGCCCGCCCCCGCGCGTGGCCTTCCGCGCCCGAGTGCGGTAGAAGCGGTACAGGTGGCATCCCCGCGTGCCCGCGCCCACGGGCCGGGCCCGGGGCCGACCCCAGGGACAGCCCACGAGAAGGGAGGGAGCGGCGGGCCCCGGCCGACGGCCGCGGCGCTCCGCCGCGCACCCGATGACCGAAACCGCCGACACCCAGCCCGGCTGGTTCTCCCCCGAGGAGCTGGAGAGCATCCGCGGCCGCATGCCCGTCCTCTACGTCCAGGCGGTTCCCGTACGGGTGGACGAGGTGGGCCAGGTGACCCATGTCGGCCTGCTCATGCGGGCCGCGCCCGACGGCAGCTTCCACCGCTCGGTGGTCTCGGGCCGCGTGCTCTACCACGAGCGGATCCGCGACGCCCTCCTGCGCCACCTGGAGAAGGACCTGGGCCCGGTGGCCCTGCCGCGCGTCCCCGTCTCGCCGCAGCCGTTCACGGTGGCCGAGTACTTCCCCACGCCGGGGATCACCCCGTTCCACGACGCCCGCCAGCACGCGGTGGCGATGGCCTACATCGTCCCGGTCTCGGGCGACTGCCAGCCCCGCCAGGACGCCCTGGACCTGGTGTGGTTCACGCCGGAGGAGGCGGTCGGCGCGCACCTGCGCGAGGAGATGACGGGCGGCCAGGACGTGCTGGTGCGCCAGGCGCTGGCCCACGTGGGCCACGTCCCCTGACCGGGGCCCCGGGCCCGCCGGGTCCGCCCCGGCGGGCCCGGCGGGGCGGACCCGGGCACCGCCTCGGCACGGGGCGCCCCCGGGTGCGTAGGCTCGTGCCATGTCCGAACCGCTCGTCGCCGACGCCCTCGCCCTGGCCGCAGCCACCGGCCCGCACCGCCGCCGCGTGCTCGGCCTGGTGGGCGCCCCCGCCGCCGGGAAGTCCACGCTCGCCCGCCACCTGGTGGCCGGGATCGACGCCGTGCTGGGCCCGGGCACGGCCGGGTACCTGCCCATGGACGGCTTCCACCTGTCCAACGCCCAGCTCGACCGGCTGGGGCGGCGCGACCGCAAGGGCGCGCCGGACACCTTCGACGCGCACGGGTACGCGGCCCTGGTGCGCCGCCTGCTCGCCGAGACCGACCACCCCGTCTACGTGCCCGACTACGACCGCGTGCTGCACGAACCCGTCGCCGCGCGGCACGTCATCGAGCCGCACACACGGCTGGTCGTGACCGAGGGCAACTACCTGGCGGGCGACGAGGAGCCCTGGGCCGGGCTGCGCGGGGTGTTCGCGCAGCTGTGGTACGTGGAGGCCGAAGACGACCTGCGCGAGCGCAGGCTGCACCGGCGCCAGCTCGCGGGCGGGGCGACCGCGGAGGCGGCCCGGGAGTGGGTGGAACGCAGCGACCGCCCCAACGGGGAGCTGGTCAAGCGCTTCCGGGACAACTGCACGCGGGTGGTGCGCCCGGGTCCCCTTCCCGAGGGCTGAGACCCGCCCGCGCGCCGTCCCGGGCACGTCCCCCGTGCCGCCGCCCCCGCCACCGCCCGCGGCCGGGCCCCGGGTGCGCGGGGCCCGGGGAGGCGGGGGCCCGCGCGCGGGTTCCGGGCTCCCCGACCCGGGGAAAACCCCAGAAGGACACAGAGGTCACATATGTCCACATAGTGAGACAAATGTTTCATACAGTGGCGAGCGGAGCTAGCATCCAGCCATCCGCACCCACTGACCTGGAAAGAAGTCCCATGACGGACGTCGCCCCACGCGCACCAGAAGAGGCCGAGCCACCGGCCAATCCCAAGAGGAGGGTCCTCACGGCCAGCCTCGTGGGGACGTCCATCGAGTTCTACGACTTCTACATCTACGCGACGGCCGCGGTCCTGGTCTTCCCCGCGCTGTTCTTCCCCGAGGGCGACATGCTGGCGGCGCGGCTGCAGTCGCTGGCCACCTTCGCCATCGCCTTCGTCGCACGCCCCATCGGCTCCTGGGTGTTCGGCCACTTCGGCGACCGCGTCGGGCGCAAGGCCACCCTGGTGGCGTCCCTGCTGACCATGGGCATCGCCACCGTCGGCATCGGCGTGCTGCCCACCTACGCGCAGGTGGGCGTCCTGGCCCCGCTGCTGCTGGCGGTGTGCCGCTTCGGCCAGGGCCTGGGACTGGGCGGGGAGTGGGGCGGCGCCGCCCTGCTGGCCACCGAGAACGCCCCTCCCGGGAAGCGCGGCTTCTACGGCTCGTTCCCGCAGCTGGGCGCGCCGATCGGGTTCTTCCTCGCCAACGGCGTGTTCCTGGCCCTGAGCCAGTTCATGAGCGACGAGACCTTCCTGGCCTGGGGCTGGCGCGTGCCGTTCCTGCTCTCGACCCTGCTGATCGTGATCGGCCTGTGGGTCCGCCTGACCCTGCACGAGACGCCGGCCTTCGCCAAGATCGTCGCCTCGGGCGAGCGGGTCAAGTCGCCGATGGCGGAGGTGTTCCGCACCAACTGGCCCGCCGTGGTACTGGGCACGCTGATCATGCTCGCCACCTACGTGCTGTTCTACCTGATGACCGTGTTCTCGCTGGGCTTCGGCACCGACCCGGTGGCGGGCCTGGGCTACGACCGGTCGCAGTTCCTGGTGTTCCTGCTGGTGGGCGTGGTTTTCTTCGGGGTGTTCACCCCCGTCGCGGGCCTGCTCGCCGACCGGTTCGGCCGCAAGCCGGTCCTGGTCTGGGTCACCGTCGCGATCATCGTCTTCGGCTTCGCCATGGGCCCGCTGATGGGCGGCGGCGGCACGGTCGGCGTACTGGCGTTCCTCATCGTGGGGCTGAGCCTGATGGGCCTGACCTTCGGCCCGATGGCCTCCGTGCTGCCGGAGCTGTTCCCGACCAAGGTGCGCTACACCGGCGCCTCGGTGGCCTACAACCTGGCGGGCCTGCTGGGCGCCTCGTTCGCCCCCTACATCGCGACGTGGCTGGCGGGCACCCTGGGACTGAACTGGGTCGGCGGCTACCTGGTCCTGGTCGGCGTGATCACCCTGGTGGCGCTGCTGATCAGCCGTGAGACGCGCGACGACTCCCTGGACGACACCCCGGTGCGGGTGACCGGCCGCTAGGGGGTCCGTCCCCTGTGGGACGGGCCGGGCGAGCGCGTGCCGCCCGGCCCGTCCGCGTCCTCACACGATCCGGTTCGGCAGCTCCCGGCCCTCGACGAAGGCCGCCACCGCGGCCGCCCACACCCCTCGGCGCCGTTCCTGGCACTCGCGCGTGTTGGCGGCGAACCGGGAGCTGAGCACCAGGTTGTCCAGCGGCGGGTAGGGGTTGCGCTCACCGACCAGGTCCAGCCCCGCGCCGCGCAGGCGCCCCTCGCGCAGCGCATCCGTCAGCGCCCCGGAGTCGATGACCTCGTTGGGCGAGATGCTCACCAGGACCGCAGAGGGCCTCATCAGGGCGAGTTCGGCCGCGCCCAGCAGGCCGCGGGTCGCGGTGTCCAGCGGCAGGGTGAGGAAGACCGCGTCGGACACCGCCAGGAGCTCGTCCAGCTCCACCTGGACCGAGCCCTCGGTCCGGCGCGGACTGCGGTTGGCGTGGACGGCCTCCATGCCCAGGCCGCGCACCATGCGCGCCACCCGCGCGCCGATGCCGCCCATGCCCACGATCCCCGCGGTGCCGCCCGCGAGTTCCATGCCCTGTTCCCCCGCGCAGAGCAGGTCGCCCGACCGGACGCGGGCGTGGACGGGCACGATCCTCTTGGCCGCTGCCATCATCAGCGCGACGGCGTGCTCGGCCACCGCGGGGCCGGTGTACCCGGCGGTGTTGCACACGGCCACGCCGCGCTCGCGGCAGTACTCCAGGTCCACGTACTCCACGGCCGTGGTGGTGGCCACCACCAGTTCCAGGTCGGGCAGCAGGCGCAGGTTCCGCGCGCCCAGGTCCGCGTAGGTGGTGACCAGGACCCGCGTGTCCGGGCGGCGCCGGAACTCCTCGGCCGGGTCCAGGCCGCCGTCGGAGGTCTGGACCCAGTGCGCCTCCAGCGCGTCGGACAGGTGGTCCAGGGTGTCGGTGGGGAGGGGGTGCCGGTCGTTGAGCACGAGACAGCGGACGGGCCGGGTCAAACCGTTCCTCCAGGGGGTGGTGGGATGCGCGGCCGCGACCCGGACCGGGGCGCAGCCGACGGGGTGTTCAGGGCCGGGGAGCCGACGCATCGCCCAGGACCTCCCCGACCTCCTTGTAGCGTTTCCAGGCCAGGCCGCGCAGGAACTCGCCGGCCCCCTCGCCGTGGGCCTCCCAGACGTCGGGAGCCCACTCCTGTTCCAGGTTGCGCCAGCCGGTCAGGGGATACAGGTGCTGGAAGGGCGGCGGCGGGGGCATCTCCACCGCCACGCGCTCGGCCAGGGAGGCCAGGCGCGGGCGGTCCACCTCCCCGACCAGGGCCAGGGCCTCGGCCAGGTCGGTGTTGCCGCCGCCCAGGCCGTACCCGTGGAGGGAGCCGTCCACGAGGTCGAAGCCCGCCTCCAGCGCGATCCGGGAGTTGGCGACGGCGTGGCCGAGGTTGTCGTGGCCGTGGAAGCCCGCCGGTCCGGGCCAGGCGGCCCGCACCCCGGCGAAGAGCTCGGCGGCGTGCTCGGGCAGCAGCGCGCCGCGGGAGTCGGCCAGGTAGAGCCAGTCGGCGGCGCCCGCCCGTGCGACGCGCTCGGCCGCCTCGGCCAGTTCCCCGGGTTCGTAGGCGGTGACGCTGATGAGGTTGATGGAGCAGGTGACGCCGGTGGCGCGCACCGCCTCCGCCGCGGCGAGCACGTGGTCCAGTCTCTCCAGGAGGCAGGTCAGGCGGACCACGTCGAGCACCTCGGCGCGGGGCCGCAGCAGGGCGGCGACCTCGTCCGGCCTCCTGCCGTTCACACCGAGCATGGCGACGACGCGGGCCGGTCCGGCGTCCTCGCCGACCTGGCGCAGCAGGTCGGGCGTGCACCGGAGCGTGGGTCGGCGCCCGGGGTCGTCGCTGATGTAGCCGACCTCCACGTAGGGCACGCCCACCTCGCCGAGGACCTTGGTGTGCTCGCGCACGGTGGCGTCGGTGAAGCGCCAGTCGTTGAGGTAGCCCCCGTCGCGCAGGGTGACGTCCAGGATCCTGGGTCGCCGGGGTTCGGCGTCGGTGTGTCGAGCGGGCAAGTCATGCCTCCTGACAGGCGCCGGGGTTTCACCCTAAGTAAGTTGACCGCTACCCAGGGGAATCAAACATCCCGCCCCGCCCGGGAACGCACCCGGCCACCGCCTCCGGAGCCCGAGGGGCCGACCAGCTGTTTGCGCTGGTCGCTCCGTGGGGTAGTCGGGGAGCGGGGACCTTCGCCGACGGCGCGCGGGCCGCGTCCCCGGGCCCGCGAACCGCGCCGGGGCGGAGGAAGGACACGGGGGCACTCTTCTCGGGGGAGCTGGCGATGGCTGGATCAGAGGGCGCCGACCGGATGAGACCGCCGCCGGTGTCGGTCACGGGACCGGTCGCGCCGCCGGAGCAGCGGGGACCGTCCGACGAGTACGCGGGGACCGACCGCCTCGCCGACGGGCAGGAGCTGCTGGAGGGCGCAGACATCATCGAGGGCGACGACGGGGCCAACTTCACCGTCCTGGAGCGCCAGACCTGCTTCAACCTGCTGGCCACGCGCGACATCGGACGCGTGGCCTTCACTATCGAGGGGGACGCGGCGCCCACGGTGCTGCCGGTGAACTACGCGATGGTCGACGGCGGCATCGTGTTCCGCTCCACGCTGGCCGGGACCATCATGCGCCACGCGCGCGGATACGCCGCCTTCCAGGTGGACAGCCTCGACGAGGAGCGCCGCGAGGGGTGGAGCGTGCTGGCCAGCGGGCCGTGCGCGTGGATCCGCGACGCGGCCGAGCTGGCGCGGCTGCCGCAGGGCGGCCTGCCCCGGCCCTGGGCCGAGGGGGCGCGCGACCAGGTCCTGAGGATCACGCCCGGCAGGCTGAGCGGACGGCAGATCCACCGGCGCTGACCCGGCGGCCGGGCCAGGAACCCGCCGCCGCGCGGCCCGCGCGGCGGTCAGTCGGCGGGTCGGTGCAGCAGGAACGCGCCGGAGTAGAGGGGCCGGTCCGCGCGCTGGTCCTCGGTGGCCACGTACTCGTCCAGGACGGCGACGATGCGGCGGTCCAGCTCCGACACGTCCTCGTCGGACAGGTGCAGCACGAAGCGGGAGTAGGTGCGCACCGACTCCGGTCCGGCCTCGCGCAGCTCCTGCTGGAAGGCCTCCACCGGCGCGACGGCGGAACCGGCGTCGGTGTCCAGAAGGGGGCCGTCCAGCCACCAGGTCTCCCCGGTGGCGCGGTAGGGCTTCTCCAGCGCGCCGCTGGTTCCGGTGCGCACCGGCGCGGGCAGCAGCAGGCCCGCGTCCACGAGCTGGCGGACGTGGTAGAGGACCGTGCCCGGGGTGACCTCCAGACGGTCGGCCAGCTCCTTGTTGGTGAGCTCCCGGGTCAGGCAGAGCCGCAGGATGCGCACCCGCAGCGGGTGGGCCAGGGCCTTGGCCTCCTGGACCGTGGCCGGTCGTCGCGTGCGCGGGCTGCGGGCGGTCCCGCTCTGTTCCGGTTCTCCCATGTCCTGAGGGTAACAACGGTCGGTTTCCGACAATCGATTGAGTTTCATCAATCGATCTGTCATTCTCGACCGCATGACGGACACCGGCCCCCCGCACACCCCTCCCCCTCCGCCGCCTCGCCCGCGCGCCGCGCCGATGGGCGCCGCCTTCTGGAACCTGTGGACCTCCTCCGCCCTGTCCAACCTCGCCGACGGCGTGCTGAAGACGGCACTGCCGCTGGTGGCGCTGCGCTTCACCGACTCCCCCGCCCTCATAGCCGGGGTGACGTTCGCGCTGACCCTACCGTGGCTGTTCTTCGCGCTCCCGGCGGGCGCCCTGGCCGACCGGCTCGACCGGCGCCGGACGATGCTCGGCGCCAACCTCGCCCGGGCGCTGCTGCTCGGCGTCCTGGCGCTGTCCCTGGCCCTGGACCTGGGCTCGGTCTGGCTGCTGTACGCGGTGGCGCTGTGCGTCGGGGTCACCGAGACCCTCTACGACACCTCGGCCCAGTCGATCCTGCCCCAGCTGGTCGGCCGCGACCGGCTCCCCCGGGCCAACGGTCGGCTGCACGCCGCCGAGCTGACCGCGAACCAGTTCCTCGGGCCTCCGCTCGGCGGCCTGTTGGTGGCGGTGGGCGCGGCGGCGGCCTTCACCGCCCCGGCGTCGCTGTGGCTGGTCGCGGTGGGCGCGCTGCTGCTGGTGCGCGGGCGGTTCCGGACCGGGCGGGCCGCGCCCGCGACCCTGCGCGCCGACATCGCCGAGGGGCTGCGCTTCCTGTGGCGCGACCGGATCCTGCGCTCGTTCGCGGCGATGGTGGGAGCCAGCAACTTCGCCAGCAACGCGGCCTTCACCGTCTTCGTGCTCTTCGCGGTGGGCCCCGACTCGCCCATGGGCCTGTCCGAGCCCGCCTACGGCCTGCTCATGACCGCCGTCGCCGCGGGCAGCGTGATCGGCGCCCTGGGCGCCGGGCGGATCGAGCGACTGCTGGGACGCACCCGGGCGCTGCGGGCCTGCGTGCTCACCTTCGCCGTGCTCGTGGGCCTGCCCGCGCTGACCGCCGACCCCGTCCCGGTCGCGGCGGGCTTCTTCGCGGGCGGGCTGGGGATCGCGGTGTGGAACGTGGTCACGGTGTCGCTGCGCCAGCGGATCACCCCCGATCCCCTGCTCGGCCGGGTGAACAGCGCCTACCGGCTGCTGGCCTGGGGCACCATGCCGCTGGGCGCGGCCGCGGGCGGCCTCCTCGCGGAGTTCCTCGGACTGACCTGGGTGTTCGCCTCCATGGGGCTGCTTTGCCTGGGCCTGCTCGCCGGACTGGCCAGGTTGGACGACGCGTCCCTGGCCGCCGCGGAGCAGCGGGCCGACGAGGGCCGGGAGGCCCTCGGGGACCGGTGAAAACCGGTGTACTCCCCCGGCCGCGCGGTGAAGCATGGGGGACCATGACCCCACCCGAGGAAGAGGTCCTGGAGGGCGGCAACGTCGCCGACCGGGTGGTGCGCGTGGGCCGGACCGTGCGCAAACCGTGGCGGCGCTCCTCCCCTTCCGTGCTGCTCCTGCTCACGTACCTGCACGCGCACGGCTACGAGGCGTCCCCTCCCGCGGTCGGCAGGGACGAACGGGGCCGCCAGGTGCTCGGGTACGTGCCGGGGACGATGGCGGACCGGATGGCGCCGATGACGCCGGGGGAGCTGCGTCGGCTGGGCGGGATGATCCGCCGCCTCCACGACCTGACCGCCGGGTACCGGCCCCACGAGGAACCGGTGTGGGAGGTGCCCATCCCGCACGAGCGCGAGGAACTCGTCTGCCACAACGACCTGGCGCCGTGGAACCTGGTGCGCGACGGCGACGCCTGGACCTTCGTGGACTGGGACGGCGCCGGACCGGGTACGCGCATGGGCGACCTCGGATACGCCGCGCACGGTTTCGTGCCGCTGCACGAGGGCGGGGACCCCCGGCGCGACGCGCGGCGGCTGCGCGCCCTGGCCGACGGGTACGGGTGCGACGCGGCCCAGCGCCGCGAGCTGCCCGACGCGGTCCTGCAACGCGTGCGCGGCATGTACGACCTGCTGACGGAGGGCGCGAGGACGGGCGAGCAGCCGTGGGCGCGCCTGTACACCGAGGGGCACGCCGACCACTGGGGACCGGCGTCGGAGTACGTGGGGCGCAACCGCCAGCTGTGGCGGGAGGCGCTGCTGGGCTGACGGCGGCCCCGCGTGCCGCCTCGCGCCTCATGGACGCGAGCGCGCCCCCTGCGCACTCCGGGACACGGCGGGCGCACGGGCGCCCCGGGCCCGCCGGAGCCGGGCCCTAGGGAGCGGTCCACACGAAGGCCGCCGAGATCGGGTGGCCCCGGAACCTCTCCCACTTTGGCTTGGCCGCCACCCAGGTGTCGTCCACGGTGCCCTCCGCCATCTCGGCCAGCCGCCACCCCGCGGCCGAGGCGGCGCGCACGTGGTCGCTGATGAGGTGGACGTGGGTGGCGATGGCGATGTCCTCGCCGGAGGCGTCGGTGTAGTGGGTCGGCATCCCCGAGACCATCGAGAACTGCGGGTGGTAGGCGACCAGCACGCACGTCCCCCCGGGCCGGACCAGCCGCCGGGCCTCGGCGTAGAAGGGCGCCAGGTCCGGCAGGTGCTCGTCGATCAGGGAGGCGATGACCAGGTCGTAGGCGGCGCCGGGCAGGCCGGTGTCGCGCACGTCGCCCCGGGTGAGGCTGTCATGGGCGCCGCGCCTGTCGGCCAGCGCCAGCATGCCGGAGCTGAGGTCGACGCCGTCCACGCGCCCGACCCCGCGGCCGCGCAGCCACGCACCGGTGCGACCGGTACCGCATCCCAGGTCGGCGGCGCGGGCGACGGCCGACCAGTCGGGGACGGCCAGGCCGTCCAGGAGTGCGAGGTCCATGGCGTCCAGGACGGAGTCCTCGTAGGTGCTCGACCAGCCGTCGTAGCCGGTGGTCACGTCGACGGTGCGGTAGTGGCGGGCGTCGAAGTCCGCGAAGTCGGGCATGGGGGCGAGTATGGCGTGGTCGGCCCGGGGAGGGCGAACCCTTTTTCGGGCGGGTCCGCAGCCGGGAAAACCGGTTGCCGCCGACGTGCGAGGGCTTCTAGGTTGTTCGCCATGTGCTGCTTCCAGGCGATCGTCCGCCGGGCCCACGCCTGGCCGGTGAGCTGCCACACCCGCGTCGTCCGGCCCCGGTCCCCGCGCCTGGGCCGGTAGTCCGCCGTCCCGGCCGCCGCGGACCCCGCAAGCGGGGTCCGTCCGACCCGCCGGGAGCCACGCACCCCCTCCGCTCCGCTCGCGTGCCCCCCACCGCGTGCTCGGACGGCTCGGGAGGGGTGCGCCGCACGCCGCCGTGCGGCGACGACCGCGGACGACGCCTCCTCCTTCCCGTGTGACCCTCCGGTCCAGGCACAGTCGCGTCCCTTCTTCCCTCGGACGGGCTGCCCGGACCCCCTTTCGCGCTGTCGCGCGCCGTGTGGCGCGCCCGTCCGTGCCGCCCGTCCCCGTCGGCCACCGCAGGGTGGCTGGAACGGACCTTCCGTGGCACGTACCGAACGCTCCCGTCGCACGGGTGCCGGTGACAACCGGCGCCGCTTCTCCCAGAACTTCCTCGCCGACCCGGGCGCCGCACGCCGCGTGGTGGCGGTGTCCGGGATCGGCCCCGCCGATCTGGTGGTGGAGGTGGGACCGGGTGAGGGCGCCCTCACCCGCTTCCTGGCCCCGGCCGCCCGCCGGGTCCTGGCCTACGAGATCGACCCGCGCCTGGCCGAACGGCTCTCCGCGCGCTACCGCGACCCCGCGAGCGGGGTGCGGGTGGTGCGGGCCGACTTCACCCGGGTGCGCCCGCCGCGGGGCGAGTTCCACCTGGTGGGCAACATCCCCTACGCGCGCACCGCGGACATCGTGCGCTGGTGTCTGGACGCGCGGGGCCTGGCCTCGGCCACCCTCGTCACCCAGCTGGAGTACGCGCGCAAGCGCACCGGCGGGTTCGGGCGGTGGAGCCGGTTGACGGTACTGACCTGGCCGGAGTGGTCGTGGTCGCTGGCCGGGCGGATCGACCGGCAGCGGTTCCGGCCGGCGCCCCGGGTGGATTCGGGCATCCTGGTGCTGCGCAGGCGCCGGACGCCCCTGGTGGACCCGGGGCGGATGAGCGGCTACCGGCGCCTGGTCGAGCTGGGCTTCGGGGGCGCGGGCGGATCGCTGGGCGCGTCGCTGCGCCGCGCCCACCCCGCCCGGCGGGTGGACCGGGCGCTGGCCCGGGCCGGGATCTCGGCCCGCGTCCCCGTCGGCCACGTGGCCCCGGGGCAGTGGCTGGAGGTCTTCCGGGCGCTGGAGGACTGAACGGCCCGGGCGCCCTCAGCCCAGGAAGTCCAGGAGGGCGGCGGTCAGCTCGGCCGGTGCGTCCTCCTGGACGAGGTGCCCGGCCCCGGGCAGGACGCGCAGCCGCGCCCCGGGGATCGCGGCGGCGAGCCGTCGGCCGCGGTCGAGGGGCAGCCAGGTGTCCTCCCCGCCCCACACCACCAGCACCGGCAGGTCCAGGTCGGCGTAGGCGTCCTCGACCTCGGCGGTGTAGCGCTCGTCGGCCTGGGCGATCTGCCGGTAGAACGCGGGCTGCCCGTCCTCGCCCAGCCAGGGGCGCACGAGCGCGTCCAGGACGCCGGGGCGGGGCTCGCGGTGCGCGGCCGAGGAGACGTAGGCGCGCACCAGCGCCTCGTGCAGGTGCGGGGGCAGCGCGGCGAACACGTCGGCGTTGGCGTTGACCAGGCGGAAGAAGTCGCTGCCCCAGGGTCGGACGCTGACCGCGTCGACCAGGGCGAGGCGGTCGTAGGCCGCCCCGTCCAGGACGGCCGAGCGCAGGGCCACCGCGCCGCCGAAGTCGTGCGCCACCACGGCCGGGCGCTCCAGCCCCCAGTGGTCGAGCAGGGCGGTGAACGCGGCCTGCTGGGCGGCCAGCGACACGTCCTGCCCCTCGTGCTTGGCCGAGGCCCCGTAGCCGGGCATGTCCCACACGTGGACGGTGTACCGGGCGCTCAGGGCGCGGGCGACGTGGCGCCAGACGTGGGAGGAGAAGGGCGTGCCGTGCAGCAGCACGACCGGATCCCCGTCCCCGGACCGGGTCCAGCGCACGGTTCCGTTGGGCGCCTCGAAGCTCCGGTCGAGGGTCCAGGCGTCGCCGCTCATGTGGTGCCTTTCCGTCAAGGGGTCGCGGGCCGTACCGAGGCTAGGGGGTCGCGGTGACGTTCCGGTGCTCCGGAGCGGGTCCGCGCGCGGGGCGGGCCCCGCCCCGCGCTGCTCACACCCTCAGGACGGCGAAGCACTCCCCCGGCACGGTGACGGTGCTCCCCGCGGTCCTGGGCTCGCCGTTGGCGAGCAGGAGTTCGCGCGGGGCCGCGTCCAGCTCAACCTCGGCGCCGTGGGCGTCCAGATTGCACACCACGCGCAGGTCCCCCCGGACCAGGACGAGCTGGCGTCCGCCGCCGCCCGCCTCGACTGCGGAGCGGTCCAGGCGCGGGTCGGACAGTTCCGGTTCCACGCGCCGCAGGGCGATGAGCGCCCGGTAGGTGTCCAGGACCAGCCCGTGCGGTTCGCGTCCGGGCTCGGACCAGTCCAGAACGGCGCCGTCGCGGGTGGCCGGGTCCATGGGGTCGGGTATCTCCTCCTCGGCCCACCCCAGCGCGGCGAACTCGCGGCGGCGGCCCTCGCGCACGCCCCTGACCAGGTCTGGATCGGTGAAGGAGGCGAAGAACGGCCAGGGCGTGGCGGCCCCCCACTCCTCCCCCATGAAGATCATGGGGGTGTAGGGGGAGCACAGCACCAGCGCGGCGCCGCAGGCGAGCAGGCCCGGGGAGAGGTGTTCGCCCATGCGGTCGCCCCTGGCCCGGTTGCCGATCTGGTCGTGGGTGCTCAGGTAGGCCAGGAAGCGGCTGCCGGGGACGCGCGCGGTGTCCACGGGCGCGCCGTGGGTGCGGCCGCGGAAGCTGGAGCGGGTGCCCGCGTGCCAGAACGCGCGGGTGAGCGCGGCGGGCAGCGCCCCGGGGTCGGCGAAGTCGGCGTAGTAGCCGTGCGTCTCCCCGGTGAGGGCGACGTGCAGGGCGTGGTGGAGGTCGTCGGACCACTGGGCGGTCATGCCCAGGCCGCCCGCCTCGCGGGGCAGGACGGTGCGGGGGTCGTTGCGGTCGGACTCGGCGACCAGGGACAGCGGCCGGTTCAGGGCGGCGGCGAGGGCCTCCACCTCCTCGGCGAGTCCGGCCAGCAGCGGGGTGGCGCGGTCGTCGCGCAGGGCGTGCACGGCGTCCAGGCGCAGTCCGTCCAGGTGGTAGTGGCGCAGCCAGTCCAGGGCGTTGTCCAGGACCGCGCGGCGGACGGGATCGGAGTCGGGGCCGTCCAGGTTGAGGGAGGGTCCCCAGACGTTCTCGCCGCGGAAGTAGGGGCCGAAGCGGGGCATGTAGGCGCCCGAGGGGCCGAGGTGGTTGTAGACCACGTCGAGCAGGACGGCCAGGCCGCGGCGGTGGCAGGCGTCGACGAGGGCCTTGAGGGCGTCGGGGCCGCCGTAGGGGTCGTGGACGGCCGCCCACAGGACGCCGTCGTAGCCCCAGCCGTGGGTGCCGTCGAAGGCGTTGACCGGCATGAGTTCGACGTGGGTGACGCCGAGGTCGACCAGGTGGTCGAGGCGGTCGGCGACGGCGGCGAGGGTGCCCTGGGGGGTGAAGGTGCCCACGTGGAGTTCGTAGACGACGGCGCCCGCGAGGGGACGCCCGGTCCAGTCGGCGTCGGTCCAGGCGAAGGCGGCGTGGTCGTAAACGCGGCTGGGGCCGTGGACGCCGTGGGGCTGGTGGAGCGAGCGGGGGTCGGGCAGGGGCTGTGGGTCGTGGTCCAGGAGGTAGGCGTACTCGGTGCCGGGCCCGGCGTCCTCGACGCGGACGCGCCACCAGCCGTCGTCGTCGCGCCGCATGGGGACGTCGCGATCCGCGGCGCCTTCGCGCTGTGCCGTGCCGTACAGGCGCAGGCGGACGCGTTCGCGGTGGGGCGCCCACACGGCGAAGTCGCCGCGGACGCCGACACCCGGGACGGCGGGGGCGGCGAGGGCGTCGGACGTGGTCGGGGTGGTCTGGGCTCGGTTCACGCAGGGTGGTCTACCCGGCTCGCCCGCCCGCCATCCGCGGCTGCCGGTGTTGCCCGGACCTGCCCGTTTCGCTCAGCGGAGCGGGCGGTAGACGTGCAGGCGCACCGAGGCCGTGACGGCCACGGGTTCGGGCAGGGCGGCGATGCGGGCGCGCAGGTCCCCGGCGTCGATGTGGCGGGCGCTGGGTCCCATGCCGACGACGGTCGCGGCGTCGGCGCGGTCCAGGTCCATGGTGAAGCGCAGGTCCTCGGCCTCGGCGGGGGCGAAGTGCCCGTGCAGCGAGTCGGCGAGGCGCTCGTCCTTGCGCGGGTCCACCTCCAGCAGGCCCAGCGGTCCGCGCAGTTCGGCGAGGTGGTCGGCGGCGGGCACGAGGACCAGCAGCACCCCGTCGGCGCGCAGGACGCGGTGGAACTCGGCGGCGTTGCGCGGCGCGAACACGTTGAGCAGGGCGTTGGCGGAGCCGTCGCGCAGCGGCAGGCCCCGCCAGGCGTCGGCGGTCACGGCGCCGCCGCGCTCGTGCGCCCTGGCCGCCTTGCGGGCGGCGAACTTGGAGGCGTCGGCGGTCAGCCCCACGGCGTTGGGCAGGGACTCCAGCACCCGGGTCAGGTGGCGCCCGGTACCGCCGCCGATGTCGGCGACCAGGGGCGCGGGCGCGGTGAGCTCGCGGGCCAGGGAGGTGGCCAGGGCGTCGGAGATCGGGTCGTGGTGCCCCGCCTCCTGGAACCGGAGGCGGTCGGCGACCATCTCCCGGCTGTCCCCGGTCCCGGGCGGCGTGGCTCCGGTGAGCAGGCTCGCGTACCCCTCCCTGGCCACGTTGAAGCTGTGCCCGGCGCCGCAGGAGAGCCCGCGCTCGACCGGGTCGAGCCCGTTGCCGCAGGTGGGGCAGGCCAGGGCCGCCGCGACGGCCGCGGGCATGCGCAACCTGGGGCCGGTGGTGTGTGGGATGTCGGTACGCGCCATGATCGCGGCAAGCCTACCCGCCGCCGCGCACCGCCGGCCGCGACCGGGGCTCCCCTCACTCCCGGGTCAGGACAGCCACCGGGTACCGGTCGAGGACCTGGGCCAGGTGCGCCAGGGTGAGCCCGTCGGCGCTGTCGGGCGCCACGGCCCGGCCCGTGAGCCGGTCGGTCCAGGTCCCCGGCCCCGAGGGCAGCGCCAAGACCGTGTCCGCCCAGCCCCCCGCGTCGGACAGCCCGATCGGCAGCCGGGTGGCGACCACCGCCAGGTCGGGCCGGTCGGCTCCGGCCGAGGTCCGCGCGAAGGCCAGGGCGTGGTCCCGGGCCGGACCGGAGGCGGTGAGCGGCAGGTAACCCGTGGGGCGCAGGTCGCGGCGCGCGCGCAGGCACGCGCGGACCAGGTGGAGCTTGGCCGCGCCGGTGGCGTCCACCGGCGGGCGCCAGCCGTCCTCGATCCGGGTCAACAGGTCCGCGCGGGCCTGGTGGTCCACGGGCCTGCGGTTGTCGGGGTCGACCAGGGACAGGTCCCACAGCTCGGTGCCCTGGTACAGGTCCGGGACTCCCGGGCCGAGCAGCTGCACGGCCTTCTGGCCCAGGGAGTTGCTCCATCCGGCCTCGCGCACCGACTCCACCACGGAGGCCACCTCCCCGCGCAGGGTCATGTCGCCCAGCACCCGCGCGGGCCAGGAGCGGACGCGGTCCTCGAAGTCGGGGTCCGGTTCGGTCCAGGAGGTGCCCAGCCGCGCCTCACGGGCGGCCTTGAGCAGGTAGTCGGCCAGGCGGTCCTCCCCGATGGGCCAGGCGCCGACCAGGGTCTGCCACCCCAGGAGGTTGAGCGCGGGTTCGGGCAGGGCGCACCGCCCGGTCCAGCGGCGCACGGCCTCGGCGAAGGGTTCGGCCACCTCCGACAGGGCGGCCAGACGGGCGCGCACGTCCTCGGAGCGCTTGGTGTCGTGCGTGGACAGGGCGGTCATGGTGTGCGGCCGGGCGGCCTCGCGGCGGGCCGCGCCGTCGTGGAACTCGAGCGGTGCGACGGCGAAGTCGGCGGGGTCCCCGCCCACCTCGTTGAGGGCGACGAACCTGGTGGTGCGGTAGAAGGCCGTGTTCTCGGTGCCCATGGCCACGACCATCCCGCTGGTCTGCTGGATGCGCCGAGCGGCCTCGCCCCGGGGGTCGCGGCGCACCCGCAGGTCGATGGCCTCCAGGTCGTGGGCCAGGTCGGGGCGGTGCTCCACGGCGGTCTCCACCGCCCGGGCCCAGTCGCGCTCGCCCTCGGGCAGGTAGGAGCGGTACACGTCGAAGGCGCACAGCAGCTCGGCCACGGCCTCCTCGCGGCGGCGCACCGCGTCGGGCGAGGGCGCCTCCCGTCCGCGTTCGGGCCGGGGCGGCAGCAGGGCCGCGATCCGCCGCACCTCGGTGCGCAGCAGCTCGGCGGCGGCTTGTCGGCGGGCCCGCAGGTCGGCCTCGGCGACGTCCACCTCCACCCCCTGGTCGAGGGCGAGGGTGGTGAGATCGGCCTCCCCGGAGGGGTCGACGAACACGCCGCAGAGCTCGCGCAGGGCGTCGTACCCGGTGGTTCCGGCGACCGGCCAGGACTGCGGCAGGCTCTCGCCGGGGGCGAGGATCTTCTCCACCACGACCCAGCCGCCGAAGCGCTCGGCGAGGCGGCGCAGGTAGCCGCCGGGGTCGGTGAGCCCGTCCACGTGGTCCACCCGCAGACCGTCGAGCTGGCCGAGCTCGGCCCAGCGCAGGATCTCGGCGTGGGTGGCGTCGAAGACACCGGGTTCCTCCACCCGCACGGCGGCCAGCTCGCTCACGTCGAAGAAGCGGCGGTAGGTGAGTTCGCCGTCGCCGCGCCGCCAGGACACCAGCCGGTAGTGCTGGCGTTCGTGCACCGCCTCGACGGAGTCGCCGGGCTCGTGGGTGCCGGGGGCGAGCGGGTAGCGCTTGTCGTGGTAGGCCAGGCAGCCGTCGGCGAGGACGAGGTCGGACAGGGCGGCCCGTCCGCCGTCGCCGTCGTCGCCCAGCACGGGGATGAGCACGGGTCCGGCGTCGAAGTCGATGTCGAAGCAGCGCGCGTACACCGAGTCCCGGCCGTGGGCGAGGACGTCCCACCACCAGCGGTTGGCGTCGGCGCGCACCACGGACATGTGGTTGGGGACGATGTCGGCGACCACGCCCATGCCCAGCTCGTGCGCCTTGGCGGCCAGTGCCTCGCGGGCGGCGTCCCCGCCCAGTTCGGGCGAGACCCGGGTGGGGTCGACCACGTCGTAGCCGTGCTGGGAGCCCGGCGCGGCGGCGAGTACCGGGGACAGGTAGACCGCCCCGGTTCCCAGCCGGTCCAGGTAGTCGAGCAGGTCCGCGGCGTCCTCCAGGGTGAAGCCGGGGCGCAGCTGGAGGCGGTAGGTTGACGTCGGAGCGGTGGACGTGTCGTGCGTGCTCATCACGCATCTACCCGTGCCCGTACCGTCCGCGTGTCATGCACGCCGGTCCGCGTGAGCGCCATGCCACACGGGGCCGCCTTGGGGGTGGTGGTCCGCCGATGGTTAAATTCTTCGGCGGTGCTCCATCACCAGCGACGACGCTCCCGTTCGGGGACGCGCGGCGGTGAACGCAGACCAGGACCACCGACACCGACGAAGGGGATAGAAGCAGTCGTGCTCCCGTCCAACAAGCGCACCAAGACCGGCGTCCTCCGCCACGGCGGAGCCTCCAGGGGAGTCTCAGCGTCGGCCGCGCTGGCCGGCCTGCTGCTGGCAGTGACCGCCTGCGGCAGCGACCAGGCCGTTCCGGACAGCGCCGCGCCGGAGGTTCCCGAGGGCCTGGAGTGCTTCTCCGGCAGCCTCTCGGGGGCCGGTTCCAGCGCCCAGGAGAACGCGATGACGACCTGGATCGCCGGTTACCAGTCCGCCTGCGACGACGCGCGCGTCTACTACAACTCGATCGGCTCGGGCGGCGGGCGCAGCCAGTTCATCGACGGCGCGGTGGCCTTCGCAGGTACCGACGCGGCGATGGACCCGGACGAGAACGCCGACGCCGGGGAGCGGTGCGGCGGCTCGGACGTGATCAACCTGCCCGCCTACGTGATCCCGATCGCGGTGGTGTTCAACCTGGAGGGCGTGGACTCGCTGAACCTGCGCCCGCAGACGCTGGCCAAGATCTTCGACCAGGAGATCACCCGGTGGAACGACCCCGAGATCGCCGAGGACAACCCGGACGCGGACCTGCCGGACATGGCGATCACCCCGGTCAACCGCTCCGACGACTCGGGCACCACGGAGAACTTCGCCAACTACCTCAGCGCTGCGGCGCCCGACGCCTGGCCACACGAGCCGAGCGGGCAGTGGCCGCTCACCCCGCGCGAGTCGGCGCAGGGCAACAGCGGTATCGCCGACACGGTCGAGCGGGCCGAGGGGTCCATCGGCTACGTGGAGATGTCGCACGTGCACGGCATGTCCACGGTGGACATCGGCGTCGGCGGCGAGTTCGTGGAGATCTCCCCCGAGGCCGCCGCCCAGGTGGTCGCCGAGTCCCCGCAGCGCGAGGACAACCCCAGCGAGTACGACCTGGCTCTGGACCTGAACTACGGCACGACCGAGGCGGGCAGCTACCCGCTGGTCCTGGTCAGCTACGAGGTCGTGTGCCTGGACTACCCCGACGACGGCCAGGCCGAGCGGGCCAAGTCCTTCCTGCGCTACGTGGTGAGCCCGGAGGGGCAGTCGGCCGCCTCCGAGGAGACCGGGTCGGCCCCGGTCAGCGACGCCCTGCGCGAGAAGCTCCTGGAGTCGATCGCCGCCGTCAGCTGAGCGGTTCCGCCCGCGCGGCGGCGACCCCGCGGTCCGGCCGGTCCCGGGCCGCCCGAACCGCGGGAACGGACGTCACGGGCACGCCGCCTCGGCGGCGTGCCCGTCGCACGCACGGCGTCGGGTACCTTGAGTACCGGCCGCATCGCCCTCGGTCATCCCCGGGATGCGGGGGCGCTCGGCGGGGTCCGCCCGCTCTCCGGGTCGATGTCTTCCCCCATCTGCCCGGTCGCGGTCGGACCCCGGGAGGCGGTCAGCCGCGCTCGCGGCGCAGCCTCCGGCGGGCCCGCGCCCATCCCGAGCGCAGCCAGCCGCCGGACCGCGCGGCGCCGGTGGGCTCCCGCCCCGTCTCGTGCTCCCGTGTGCCGCCCTCCCCCGCCGGGCGCTCCTCCGTCCCGGGCCTCGGGGAGGGGGCGGCCACCTCCGCCGGTTCGGGTTCGGTGCGCGGGGGCGGCGGCACCGAACGGTACAGCGACAGGTCGGTCAGCGTCTCCTCCCCGGCGTGGATCCGGTAGCGGCCGTGCAGGGCGGCGACCACGTCGCCCAGGTCCTCGTCCTCCTCGCGGACCCGCAGGGCCCGGGCCAGCGCGCGGGTGCGCCACAGCCGCACCCCGGCGTCGCGGGTGGGCGAGGCGGCCGGGAAGAGTTCGGTGAGCCCCGCGCGGGCGCGCTCGGCGCTGGCCAGCAGGCGCGACAGGGCCACCTGTCCCAGTCCCCAGGAGACCGGGACCTGGAGCAGGAACGGTGAGGGGAACCCGGTGCGGGGCGCGGACGTGGCGAAGGAGATCCGGGGTTCGCGCAGGTAGTTGGCCTGGATCAGCCGCAGGTCAAGATGGGGTCCGCCGATGTCGCGCCGGGCCCGGCCGTCCACCGCCCGCAGCCGCCGCGCCCCGTGCACGGCGGTGCCGCCCTCCTCGGCACCGTCCCAGTCGGCGACCAGGGTCAGGGCCAGGTCGGTCTCGGCGCTGTCCAGAAGCCGGTCCACGCAGCCGCGGACCAGGTCGTAGGGCGCACCGGAGACCTCGACCACGGCGTGCACGAGCGGGATGCGGCGCCGATGGGCCGGCACCCGCTCGCGGTAGGCGTGCGGGTGCGGCATGAACTCGGCGAGGACCTCGGTGCGGAAGCGTTCGGAGGGCAGCCGGGTGCGCGCGGTGCCCGCGCGGCCCACGTGCCAGCCGGTGGCGGCGGGTTCGGGCAGCAGGACGGCGCCCGCCTGCCAGAGGCGGTAGCCGAACTCGGTGTCCTGGCCCAGGTCGAGGTCGGGGTCCACTCCCCCGGCGGCCTCGTACAGGCTGCGGCGCACGGCCGCCGCAGCGCCGACGTAGGCGTGGAAGCCCAGGTGGTCGGCGTCGCGCAGGCCGTCGCTCCCGGTGAGGACGCGCTCGACCCACGCGTGGTGGCGGCCGGTGTCCAGGGCGGTGTGCAGGGCGTCGGTGCGTGCCAGGGCCAGGACGTCGGTGGGGCTCTGGGGCCCGGTGTCGGCGAAGCGGACCCGGCCGAGCGTGACGGCCTCGGCGTGGACGTGGTGCCAGCGCGCCTGGGCCTCGACGAACTCGCGGCACACCACCATGTCGGAGTCCATCCACAGCAGGACGTCACCGGTGCTGGAGTGGGCGCCGTAGGCGCGGGCGTACCCGGCGCCCCAGCCGCCGTCGGGGACGGTCAGGACGCGGCAGTGGGCGGGGCGCAGTTCGGGCAGGCGCAGCGCAGGAGAGGAGTGGTCGTCCACGACCAC
The DNA here is from genome assembly GCF_018316795.1 of Nocardiopsis akebiae. Classification (NCBI taxonomy): domain Bacteria; kingdom Bacillati; phylum Actinomycetota; class Actinomycetes; order Streptosporangiales; family Nocardiopsidaceae; genus Nocardiopsis; species Nocardiopsis akebiae. The sequence goes on along the minus strand of NZ_CP074132.1, from coordinate 3,307,413 downwards.
GACCTCCATCAGGTCCTCGGGGTAGGTCTGCGCGGCCAGTGAGGCCAGGGCGAGGTCGAGGCGGCGCTGCCCGCCGCGCGCCGGGATGACGACGCTGACCCGCAGGTCGGGGGTCCAGCGTCCGATGTCGGGCGGTGTCAGCGCACTCCAGTCGTTGCGGAAGACGCGGGTGAGGACGCGTTCCACCCGGCCACGGTGAGACACTCCGTCAACATGAGACCCTACGTGCTTATTCAGTGACACATAGTAACCATACCCTCGCTCGGCTCCACCGCGGAGGCCTTCGCCCATGTGTCAGGAAACGGGTCCGCGGCGAACGGACCGGGCACACGGACGGGAGCGCGCCGCACGGGTTCCGGCGGCGCGCCCCCGACAGCGGGTGCGCGGTCAGCGGTCCCGGCCGCCCTGCGCCCTGAGCATCCGGACGCCGAGGCAGACCACGCCCACGAGCAGGGCGGCCATCAGAAGCCAGATCAGGAGGCCGACCACCACGGACAGGAGCCAGAAGAAGGCGATGACGACCGCGACCGCGGCCGCGACCCTGAACACGAGACGTCCCATGGGCGGAAGAATACGCGGAGCGCACCGCCGGCCGGAACCCGCGGCCCCGCCCCGCTTCCGGGAAGGGCGCGCTGTTCGGCCCCCTCCGGCGCGGCCTTGCACCCACGGCGCGTCCGATGCGTCGGCACCGGCCGTGAGCACCAGGCCGTCGCGGGCCGCAGCCCTCGCGTCACACGGGCGACGGTTCAGGCCGGTCCGCTAGCCGACGCGGACGGCGACGGTGAAGACGCTGTCCCAGTAGGCGGCCAGGGAGACCTCCTCCAGCGGCTTGGACGGGTTGGAGCCGTGGATCATGTTGCCGTTGCCGGAGTAGATCCCCACGTGGCTGGGTGAGGACTCGCTGTAGAAGAACAGCAGGTCCCCGGGCTGGACCTCGTCGCGCGAGATCCGGGTGCCGGCGTTGACCTGGTCGTAGGTCGTGCGGGGCAGGTTGACCCCCGCCTGGGCCCACGCGGCCTGGACCAGGCCCGAGCAGTCGTAGCCGTCGGGGCCGGTACCGCCCCAGACGTAGGGCTTGCCGATCTGGGCGCGGGCGAAGTCCAAGACGGCCTGGACGTCGCCGGAGGCCGCGACGGCCTCGCCGCCGCCCGTGGAGGCCTCGGAGGCGGTCGGGTCCTGCCCGTCCAGGCTCTCCAGGACCTCGGACTGCTCGTCCAGGGCGGCCTCGCCCTCCTCCTTGGCCGTCTCGGCCTCGGAGAGCGCGGTGGAGGCGTCGGCCTCCGACTCGGCGGCCTGGTCCCGCAGGCCCTCGGCGCGCTCCACCTGGGCGACGTAGTCGTCCAGGACGGCGTCCTGACCCATGGACAGGAAGTTCAGGTCGGCGATGTTCTGCAGCGACGCGTCCGGGTCGCCCCGGAACAGGACCGTGAAGAGGCTGTGCGTGGACCCGGTGTAGGCGGTCTGGGCGATCCCGGCGACCGTGTCGGACATGGTCTCCAGTTCCTCCTGGGCCCTGGCGAGCTGCTCCTCGACCTCCTCCAGCTCGGCCTCGGCGGCCGCGTGGTCCTCCTCGGCCTGGTTGTAGGCCTCGTTCAGGGTCGAGAGCTCCTCCTGGAGCTGCTCGTAGCGTTCGCGGGCCTCCTCTGCGGTGGGCTCGGCGAAGGCCACGCCCGAGGACAGGACGACGGCGCCCAGGGTGGCGCAGCCGACCGTCGCGACACGGCGCCTGCTGCGCCTTCCGGGCTCGGGGTTGCGAGTCAAGGGACCGACTGCCTTTCTCCCACACCCGCCTACCAGCGCAGGGCATCCCGAGGACGCGCCCGGGTGAGGGCGCGTGGGAACGCGGTGAGGGGGATCCCGGCGGGCGGCGCTCGAGGGGGCCGAGGGAGGTGTGCCGGAGTTCTGCGTTGGCCTCTGCTCATGGGAAAGGACTGCTCGTGAGCGAGAGTGCGACGGAAACCGGACGCCGTCACCCTTGTGGTGACTAACGGGGGCGTTCCGGCCTGAGGGAACACTAATCCACCACCGGAACCGGTCGCGACCCTTTCGTTACCTCCCCTTGGGCAACCCTCTGACCAGCGGTTCCATAACAAGAGGGCCGAAAAGCCCGCCCGAGCGGGCGTGACGGGCACTATTTGTCCCCTTTGAGGACAACCCAAAACTGGGCAAAGCCCGCCAAAAAAGTGGTGTGTATCACGCGAACCACCGGAAGGGGGCGGGGACGGACCCCGCCCCGGCACGCGTCACAGGTGTCGCTGCCACCAGTCCAGGACCGCCTCGAAGCGGGCGACGCGGTGGCTGGGCAGGCCCGAGCGCGACAGCTCGTGCCCCTCAGCGGGGAAGAGCAGCATCTCCACCTCCCGGCCGCGCAGCTTCAACGCCACGAACAGGCGCTGCGCCTGCTCCACCGGGCAGCGCCAGTCCTCCTCGGAGTGGATGATCAGGAACGGGACGTGGATGCGGTCGGCGTAGGTGAGCGGACTCTCCTTGGCCCAGGTCTGCGGCGGCCCGTACAGCGGTCCGGGGAAGAACGAGCCGATGTCGGAGGAGCCGTGGAAGCTCTCGATGGCGTTGACCGCGCGCTCGCTGATCGCAGCCCGGAACCGCTCCCCGTGGTGGGCGGCGATCCAGGTGGTCATGAACCCGCCGTGGGACCCGCCCATGACGCCCACCCGCGAGGAGTCCAGCCGCTCGTCCTCCAGCGCCGCGTCCAGGAAGGCCAGCACGTCGATGGCGGTGGTCGCGCCCACCGAGCCGATGACGGCCCGGCCGTGCTCGTGCCCGTAGCCCGAGGAGCCGCGCGGATTGCACATCACCACGGCGTACCCGGCCGCGGCGTAGACCTGCGTCTCGTCGAAGAGCTGGTGGCCGTACTGGGCGAAGGGACCGCCGTGGATCATCAGCACCACCGGGTGCGGACCCTCACCCTCGGGCACGGTGACCCACCCGTGCACGGGGTAGCCGTCGGCGGTGTGGGCCGTCAGCTCCCTCATCGGCAGGGGGTCCAGGGCGCCGGCGAACTCCGTGAGCGCCCGTGTGCCCCCGTCGCCGACCACGACCAGTTCCCCGCTGCTGCGGCCGTCGGCTACCACAGCGACGGTGACGCCGCCCGCGCTGTCGAAGGACTGGACCTGCACCGGGCCGCCGACGACCGTCTCGGGCTCGCCGCCCCCGAAGGGCACCAGGACCAAGTCCACCGCGCCCCGGTTCTCCGCCAGGCCGAGCAGGCCGCGCTCGGTGGCCTTGGGGGCCCCGGCCATCCGCGGGTTCTGGGCGGGGGTCAGCCGGACGGGCGCCGCCGATGCGTCGGCGGGCACCGACCACAGGGCGCTGGTCTGACCCACGAAGTCGTCGAGGTCGGGGCCGAGCTCGTCACCGAGGAAGTAGACGGTGGCGCCGTCCCCGGAGAAGTCGCTCCCCGCGGCGTCCAGGTTCCCGGCCGTGACCCGGCGCGGCTCGGCGCCCTCCTCCGGAGCGCACGCCCACAGGTCCTCCACCAGGTCGGTGTCGCGGGTGGCGTGGCGCGCGGCGGCGAAGACCAGTTCGGCGCCGTCGGGTCTCCAGGTCACGGACCGGTGCTCGAAGTCGCCCCGGGTCACCCGGACCGGCTCCCCCGCCTCACCCGAGGGGTCCAGGGGCGCGGAGACGAACACGTGCGTGCGCCGGTCGTTGGCGAAGCCGAGGTCGTCCAGCCGGTACTTGAGCTGCGTGATGCGCCGGGGCGGCTCCTTGCCCGGCTCGCGGCCCACGTAGCGGTCGGCCTCGGGGACGCGCGCGGTGTAGGCGATCCGGGTGGAGTCCGGGCTCCAGCGGGGGGCGCCCGCGCCCAGCGGGTGGGAGGTGATCTTCCAGGGCTCGCCGCCGTCGGCGGGCAGGACGTGGATCTGCGGGCGCTTGTCCTCGTCGGGGCGCAGGAAGGCGATCCACCGACCGTCGGGGGAGAACACCGGGCCGTTGTCCCTGGTGCCCCGGGTGAGCCGGGCGGGCGGCGCGGAGCCGTCGGTGGGCACGGACCACAGGGAGCCCAGGTAGGCGTCCTCCTCCAGGTCCGGGCGGGTCACGGCGAAGACCGCGCGGCGGCCGTCGGGGGACAGGGTGGGCGCGCCGATGCTGTGCAGATGGACGATGTCAGCAGGTTTCATACAACGGATGGCCGTCCCGGCGCGGGGAGCGCCGTGACCGCCCCCTCCTTTTCGCTTGGCGGTGGACCCGTCGTTCGGGACCACCGCGTGCCGGGAACGGTCGGGCCGCGTCACGGACGCCGCCGTTCGAAGACGGGGTCAGCGCTCCGGTCCGGAGAACACCCCACGGGGACCTTATCCAGGCTCCTCACCGGAAATCCAGGTGCTCTCCGTGCAGCGGAACCCGCGTCCGCGCCGGGCCCGGGCGAGCGGAGGAGGCCCTCCCGGGGCCGGCGCGGCGGTCTCCGCCGGGACGCGGGCGTGGGCACCAGCGGGAGTATGATGGACGCCGGCCGGGCCGCGTGGGCCGCGGCCCGGTGTTCGTCCCGCGGCCCGGCGCGGCGGTCTCACCCGGTCGGCTCGACGGGCATCCCGCCCCGGCCGCGCACGGCGCCGTCGGTCTCCAGCCGGGTGCACACCCACCGGCCGTCCCCTCGGCGCTGGGCGCGGAAGGCGAACACCCGGGATCGGCGGTCGCAGCGGATCACGGCGTTGGCCTCCACACCGTCGGCGTCCACGGGCTGGTGGTAGACCTGTGTCAGCCGCGGCGCCAGCTCGCAGGAGACCGTGCCCCGCAGGCGGCGCAGCTCCTCGCGGACCGGGACGGTCACCTGGTCGCGCAGCGCCTCGGGGGTGCGGCGGCCGACCAGGACCTCGGCCACCCGCTGGGCCAGCATGTGGACGGGGCCGGGGGTGCGGTGGCCCGCCAGGAGCGGGGTCCCGCACCGGCGCACGGGAGTGTGGCGCGGCGGCAGGGGCGTGCGCGCGGGGGTGCGGACCGGCCGGTGGTACTCGGGGGCGCCGTGGGCGCACAGGGGGCGGGGGCAGGGGTGGCGGTGAGGGGTGTACGACATGAACAGGTCCCTTCCGGGAGGATGACGTTCCGCCTTCACCCTGCACAGAGGCGGCGCCGCCGTCCCCGTGCCAGCTGGCATTCCAGGTTTCGGGAATGTTCCGCCGCCCCCGGGCGCAGGGCGCACAGTCGCCCGAAACCGGCATACTGCATGCGTGACTTCCGCCTACCTCTCCTCCCCCGCACCCGTGGCCCTCGCCCACCGCGGCGGGTGGCTCCTCGACGACCAGGGCGTGCGCCGCACCGAACTGGAGAACACGGCCGCGGCCTTCCAGTACGCCGTCGACCTCGGCTACACGTACCTGGAGACGGACGTGCACGCCACAAGCGACGGCGTCCTCATGGCCTTCCACGACCCCACCCTGGACCGCGCCACCGACATGAGCGGTGCGATCGGGGACCTGCCGTACCGCGAGGTGGCCCGCGCCCGGGTGGCCGGACGCGAGCCGGTCCCGGTGCTGGAGGACCTGCTGGGGACGTGGCCGGAGGCGCGGTTCAACATCGACGTCAAGGCCGACGCCGCCGTCGTACCGATGCGTGAGGCGCTGCGCCGCACCAACGCCTGGGACCGGGTGTGCGTGGGCTCCTTCGACCAGCGCCGCCTGGACCGGGCCCGGCGGCTGTTCGACCGTCCCGTGGCCACCTCCTGCGGCCCCCTGGACGTGGCCCGGCTGCGGGCGGCCTCCCTGTCCCCGCTGCTGCGCTCCCTGGCCAGCCGGGTCCCCGTCTGCGCGCAGATCCCCCTGCGCCACGGCGCCCTCCCCCTGCTCAGCCGGGACCTGATCGCCACCGCGCACCGCCTGGGCATGCAGGTGCACGTGTGGACCATCAACGAGCCCGGGACGATGGAGCGCCTGCTCGACGCGGGGGTGGACGGCATCGTCACCGACAACACGAGCGCCCTCCGCGAAATCCTCTTGCGGCGGGGCCAGTGGCCCGGCGAAACCCCCTCCGCCTCCACCAGTACCTCCGGCGACTCCGGCGACTCCCCAACCGCCACCTCCGGCAACTCTCCCACCGACTCCCCCCAGCGGAACGGATAGCCCCATGGCCAGCACACCACCGGAGACGGACGCCACCGGCGCCCCCTCGGCCGACCCCGCGCAGCGCAGGCGCGAACAGCGCGGCTGGTACCTCTACGACTGGGCCAACTCGGTGTTCACCACCTCGGTGGTGACCGTGCTCATCGGCCCGTACCTGAGCAACCTGGCGTGCGTCTCGGCCGGAGCCCCGGACGCCGCGTCCTGTCTGGACCCCGCGCTGTCGGTCAGCCCGCTGGGCCTGGACTTCCTCTCACTGCACCCCAACGCGCTCTACCCGGCGCTGACCACGGTGGCGATCCTGCTCCAGATCCTGTGCCTGCCGATCGTGGGATCGATGGTCGACCACTCACGGCACAAGAAGCGGTGGCTGCTCTGGCTCGCCGTCAGCGGGTCGGCGTGCACGCTGGGGCTCTACTTCGCCACCGGCGGCTACCTGGTGGCCTCGGTGCTGTTCGTGCTGGCCAACCTGCTGTACGGGCTGGCGGGCGTGGTCTACAACGCGTTCCTGCCCGAGGTGGCCACGGCTGAGGAACGCGACCGGGTGTCGGTCACCGGCTGGGGCATCGGCTACCTGGGCGGGGCGCTGCTGCTGGCCGTCCACCTGGGCCTGGTGGTCGGCGCTCCGTCACTGGGCCTGGGCACGGACGACGCCGCGCGCATCGCCTTCGCCTCCTGCGGCCTGTGGTGGGCGGGGTTCACCGTCCTGGCGCTGCGGCCGCTGCGCGACCGCTACGGCGCCCTGGCGGCGCGCGCCCAGGGCCGCCCGAAGGTGGGACGGTCGCTGCGCCAGTTCGGACACACGCTCAAGGACATGCGCAAGTACCCGAACACGATTCTCTTTCTCCTGGCGTTCATCCTGTTCAACGACGGTGTGCAGGCGGCCATCCGCTACGCGGCCCCCTTCGCCACCCAGGATCTGGGGTTGGACGAGAACATCCTCATCGTCACCATCCTCATCATCCAGTTCGTGGCCTTCGGGGGCGCCTTCCTCACCGGTCGGGTCGCACGGGTCCTGGGCACCAAGAACACCGTGCTGGCCACGCTCGCGGTGTGGAGCTCGCTCGTGGCGGCGGCCTACTTCCTCCCGGTCGGGAACGTGCCGCTGTTCGTGGCCATGGGCGTGGGCATCGGCCTGGTGCTGGGCGGCACCCAGTCGCTGGCCCGGTCTCTGTACTCCCAGCTCATCCCCCGTGGGCGCGAGGCGGAGTACTTCAGCCTGTACCAGATCTCGGACAAGGGATCGAGCTTCCTGGGATCGCTGACCGTGACCGTGGCCGTCTCGCTCACCGGCGGCTACCGGATGGCGATCCTGTCGCTGATCGTGTTCTTCGTCATCGGCGGTCTGCTGCTGTGGCGCACGCGCATGCGCGAGGGGATCCTGGCGGTGGGCAACGAGGTGCCGCGCAACCTGTAGATCGTTGGGCCGCTGGAGTGCGGGGCCGTGGGACTGCCGACTGCCGACTGCCGACTACGGACTGCGGGGCCGTAGTGGCGCTGACGTGCGGACGCGTTCTGAGTCGGTGGTCATAGGTGTTGAGGAGGCATGGAGTGTCGTCTCCTAGGGGCGGCTACGTTTTCCACAGGTGGGAATTGGGGCTGTTCGTGGGTGGTGCGGTGATGGTTTCCTGGAAATAGGGGGGATCCCACCCAGTAAGCTTTTCGGCATGCCCTCAAGCACCCAGCAATCAATAAGGATAATGAATTAATGGGCAGGAAGGGGACGTCCACAGGTTTCTCCCCTACCCGTTTCTTGGCGGGGGTTTTGGCGGCAACGAAAGCGCGCCAGCTTCTGCGAAAGGGCACGGACGGCGGGGAACGGCCGGGGCCGGATGGAGGGTGTGGGCGACCGACGAAAACCGGCACCAAAGGCAGGAGCGACCACCGGAGGTCGACCAACGCCCAGGTGTAGGGATGGTCGGGCTCTGCTGCGTCGGCACCAACAGCAAGCGGACCCTCCGGCCTCGGGCAACGATCCCGGCCCCTGCGGTTGGGGCGGGCGACGGCAACACCAATGCCAGCCGTCATTCCAGGTGCGCATTTTCGGACACCTTTTGAGTGCGCCTTAAATATGGAGCCCCAATGAGGATCGGGCCCCAGAAAGAAAGACTTCATATTCGCTCTGTGAATGGTGGAGGAAAGGGCGGGTGCTGGCCTATAATAAGAAGTATGGAGATGATGATCGCAGCGCCCGAGTCGGCTCCCGGGGGATGTTCCCCGGCCGTGGCCGCGCTGGCCGGTGCGCGCGAGATCATCGACCGGGCGTTGAACACCGAGGTCCCGCCCGGGGCGGACGAGGCGGCCGCTGAGGAGATCGCGGCGCTGTGGGCCCAACTGGACCAGATCCGCTACCGGGCTCTGGCGCGGATGGCGCGTTTGTACGCGCGTGGTGCGGTGGCCCGCTACAGCGGTTACGCCACGTTGGACAAGTGGATCACCCATCGGTGCAAGGTCCCTACCGCCCAGGCCAAGGATTTGGCGCGTCTGGCCCAGCACGTGCACGAGGAAACCCTGCCCGCCACGGTGGAAGCGGTGGAGAAGGGGCGGGTGGTGTTGGGTGAGGCGGTGGTGATCGCCAAGGCCACCGACAAAGCCGTCCAGGCCCGTGACGAGGACCATTTCCCCGATCAGGGGGAGTACCGGCAGGGGTTCGAGTCGGCTCTGGTGGCGGCGAAGGCGGAGCGGCCCGCGTTGTCGGTCAACCAGCTCCAGTCGGTGGCCCGTCAGGTCGCGCATCGTTTGGACCCCCACCGTTTGGACCGCGACCACGAGGCGGCTCATGCCGCACGCGGCCTGACGGTCCATGACACGTTCCAGGGCAGCTACCAGTTGCAGGCCTGGGGCGGATCCGGGGATGCGTTGGTCGTGCGCGCGGCCATCGACACCTTCACCGCCCCACCTTCGGAGGAGGACACGCGCAGTCGTTCGCAGCGTGAGCACGACGCGCTGATCGCGGCGCTGCGTTTTGCCACCACCCACACCGGATGCGGCAACACTCCCGCCCCGCTGGCGCAGATCCGCATCGTCGTACCCGTACAGACCTACCTGGACGCTCAAGGTCAGGAAGTTCCGGCGCTGGACGAGCACGGCCGAGTGATCCCGGTCGGGCTGGTGCACGAGTTGGCCGCCGATTCTGAGGTGGTGCGGATGCTCACCGCCCCACCCACCGGGCAGGTGCTGGACGTGGGGCCCGGTCGACGGTTGGCCTCAGCGCGGCAACGGGCGGCCGCCTTCCACGGGCACACCACCTGCGCCCACCCGGGCGGGTGTGAGGTACCGGTGGCGTTGTGCCAGGCCGATCACGTGCGGTCGTTCTCCCGGGGCGGGCGCACCGTGGTGGCGAACCTGCAACCGTTGTGCGGGCCGCACAACCGGGCCAAGTACCAACGCGAACTACGCACACACCAGCAGAGGAAACGGCACCATCCGCCCGACAGGATTCCGGTTCCACCGCCCCGGGAATGACCCCCGGGTCGTGCCGGTCCCCGGCATGTCCGTGTCCGGCACGCCCGCGCCCGACAGGCGGCCCGGGCCCCGCGCCCACCCTCGTCGCTGCCACCGTCGCCCACCCCACCCCAGGGGCCGGTAGCGCTGCCCGAGGCCCGCCAGCCCCACCGCCTTCGCTGCCAACGCAGCAGAGCCCCACCACCCCCGAACCCCCACCGTTGGACGCCATCCCGCAGCAGAACCCCCAGCAGAACCCGCAGCAGCGCCCATGACAGCGCCATGGCCGCACCCATGGCCGCTCGACGGGCTCCCAGACAAGAACCTGACACTGGGCGAGATGTGTTCCTCCCCAGCTCGCGTCACGGTCTGTCGTCCTCCCCGGCCATACTGGGGCCGATGATCGGCGAGGACGCGGGAGGTGCGGTGCGGGTTCTGCACGGCGTGTGGGCCGGGGACGCGCTGGCGGTGTGGGCCGAGTCCGTTCCCTCCACCCCGCCCCCGGACGAGACCGCCGTCTGCGCACCACCCCCGGCAGAGCGCGCCCACGGCCGGGCGCGCCCGCACCCGTTCGCCCTGGAGGCCCACGCGCTGCGCGCGCTCCTGTCGGACGCGGGGCTCAGGGTGGACACGGGAACCGAAACCGGCGCGGTCACGCACGGAACCCTGGACCTGTCCCTGCCCGGGGACACCTCCGCCCCCTTCTCCTCCACACGCGCACCCGGCGCCGCCCCGGCCGCCTTCCACCCCTGGCGGGTGCCCGCCCTGCGGCTGGACGCCGCATCCGCCGAGGCCCTCCTGGCCACACCCGCAGGCGACATCCCCGACACCGCTTCCGGACCCTCAATGGCCCACCTGCGCGCGATCCGCGACTTCGCCGAACTCCTGGTCGCCTCCGGGTGCGTACTGCCCGACCTGGTGGGCGACCCCGGCCGGGCCCGCTGGCGGCCCGCACCGCTGGACTGGGCGGAGGAGCACCTGTCGGCGCTCACCGGCGCCCTGCCGCCCTCCGCCCGCGCCCACCTTCCCGGGGAGCCGCCCGACGCTGTCGCCCGGGCCTGCGTGCTCGCACCCCTGGAACTGCTCACTGACGCGGCGGCACGCCGCCTGGCGCGTTCCCGCCGCGCTCACCGAGCCCGGACCGGCCCGGCACGGACCGCCGACGACGGGGAGGCCCCCGGTCAGCGGCTGGCCGCCGCGCTCACCGGCGACCCGCGCGGGATCGACACCGAGACCGCCGCCCGGCTGCGCGGGCCCCTGCGCGAGTGGCGTTCGCGGGTGCGCGGTGCGGGGCGGGCGGTGCTGCTGTTCCTGCTGCGCGAACCGGACCGCGCGGGGCCGTGGACGCTGGAGTTCTGGGTGCGCTCGGTCAGCGACCCCGGCCTTCGCCTGCCCCTGGAACAGGTGTGGCAGGGCGAGGGCGCCGCCTGGCTGCCGGCCGACGTGGGCGCCACCGCCCTGGCCGACCTGCGCCGGGCCGCGCGCCACCACCCGCCGCTGCGCCGCGCGCTGCGCGACCTGGCCCCGGCCCGGCTGATGATGGGCACCGAGGACGCCGAGCGGTTCGTCGCCGAGGGGGCCGCCCGGCTGAGCGGTGCCGGGTTCGGGGTGGTCCTGCCCGAGTGGCGCGGCAGGCCCGCGCTGGGCCTGCGGGTGGCGGTCGAGGAGGCGCCCCGCAGACGCGGGGGCGGCGGGGTGGGCCCCTCCCAACTGGTCAACGTGTCCTTCGAGGCACTGCTCCGGGGGCGCGACGGCGAGGAGTCCGTACCGCTCGGCGAGGACGAGCTGGCCGAACTCGCCGAGCTGGCCCGCCTCAAGCGTTCGCTGGTGCGCGTGCGCGGCCGGTGGCTGGAGGTGGACCCCGAGCGGATCAGCGCCACCCTGGACCTGGTCAAACGGCGCGGCGGCCACTGGATGCGCACCGACGAGGCGCTGCGCACGGCCATCGGGGTGGAGGGCACCGCCCCCCTGCCGGTGACCGACGCGGTCGCCTCCGGTCCGTTGGGCGCGCTGCTGGACGGGGGCGCCAAGGCCGAGCCGCGCCCGATGGGCACGCCGTCCGGCTTCCAGGGTTCGCTGCGCCCCTACCAGGACCGGGGCGCGTCGTGGCTGCGCTTCCTGGGCGAGCTGGGCCTGGGCGCGGTCCTGGCCGACGACATGGGGCTGGGCAAGACCGTGCAGCTGCTGGCCCTGCTCACCGACGAGCGGCTGCGCGAACCCGCGCCGGGGCCGACCCTGCTGGTGTGCCCGGTCTCGCTCGTGGGCAACTGGCGCCGCGAGGCCGAGCGGTTCGCGCCCTCGCTGCGGGTGCACGTCCAGCACGGCCCGGACCGGCCCTCGGGCAACGCTCTGGCCCGTCTGGTGGGCTCGTGCGACCTGGTCGTCACCACCTACGGTGTGGTCACCCGTGACAGCGAGGAGCTGGCGGGCATGCCCTGGCACCGGGTGGTGTGCGACGAGGCGCAGGCGCTCAAGAACCACGGCACCCGGCAGGCGCGTGCGGTGCGGTCGCTGCCCGCGTCCACGCGGATCGCGCTCACCGGGACCCCGGTGGAGAACAACCTGGGCGAGCTGTGGTCGGTGATGGAGTTCGCCAACCCGGGGCTGCTGGGCACGGCGGCGGCCTTCGAGCGGGCGGTCGAGGGCGAGGAGGGGCCCGACACCGCGCTGGTGCGCCGCATGACCGGGCCGTTCGTGCTGCGCCGCCTCAAGACCGACCGGTCGATCATCTCCGACCTGCCCGAGAAGCTGGAGATGCGCACCTGGTGCACGCTCACCCCGGAGCAGGCCTCGCTGTACAAGGCGGTGGTGGACGAGATGGGCGAGCGGCTGGCCGAGGCGACCGAGAAGGAGCGCAAGGGGCTGGTGCTGGCGACGATGTCGAGGCTCAAGCAGATCTGCAACCACCCGGCGCAGTTCCTGGGGGACGGTTCGGCGCTGTCGGGGCGCTCGGGCAAGCTGGAACGGGTGGAGGCGATCCTGGCCTCGGCCGCGGCAGACGGCGACAAGGCCCTGTGCTTCACCCAGTACGCGCGCTTCGGGGAGCGCTTGGCCCCCTACCTGCGTTCGCGTCTGGGGGTGCCGGTGCTGTGGCTGCACGGGGGCACGCCGCGGGCGGAGCGGGAGGAGATGACGCAGCGCTTCCAGGAGATGGAGGGTCCCGCGGTGTTCCTGCTCTCGCTCAAGGCCGCCGGGACGGGGCTGAACCTCACCGCGGCCAACCACGTGGTGCACGTGGACCGCTGGTGGAACCCGGCGGTGGAGAACCAGGCCACCGACCGGGCGTTCCGGATCGGCCAGCGGCGGGACGTGCAGGTGCGCAAGATGGTGTGCGTGGGCACGGTCGAGGAGCGGGTGGACGAGATGATCGAGCGCAAGAGCGCGCTGGCCGACGGCGCCGTGGCCACAGGCGAGGCGTGGCTGACCGGGTTGTCGGTGCGGGACCTGCGCGAGGTCGTGCGGCTTTCACCGGAGGCGGTGGCCGAGTGAGCGCGTGGTCGCCGCTGTTCGCGCGGGCCCTGGGGGAGCCGGGCCGGGCCGCCGGGAGCGCGCGGGTGGAGCGGTTGTCGGTGCGTCCGGGCGAGGTCACGGGGCGGGTGCGCGGCCCGGGCGCGCACGAGGTGAGCCTGATCCGCACGGTGCCGCCGGAGGCAGAGTGGGAGCGCCTGTGCGCCGCGCTGGCCTCCCAGCCGGTGTTCCGCGCCCGGGTCCTGGCCGGTGAGCTGCCGGTGGCGGCGGCCCGGGTGTTCTCGTTGCTGGGGTGGGACCTGGTGCCGAGCGGGTGGGACGCGCTGGTGGCGACCTGCTCCTGTGACCGATGGGACGCCAGGTGCGCGCACCTGGTGGCGGCGGTGGCGGAGCTGGGTGCCGAGGCCGACCGCGACCCGTTCGTGCTGATCCGGTGGCTGGGCCGGGAGCGGCGCGCGCTCGTGGCCCAGGTCAAAGCGTTTTCCACGGCCACCGCAAAAGGATTTTCGGGCGAAGAGCCGACAATCGGGGAAAATGACGGAGAAGCGGCAGTGGATACCGCCGCCGAACCGACTCCCACGGCGGGCGGGGCGGATCCCGGCTCGGCCGCCGCGTTCTGGTCCGCGCCGCCGCTTCCCGCCCGGCCGAGTCCTCCGGAGGGCTCCGGCGAGCGCGTCATGGCCGCGGCTCCCGGGATCGTGGCCGATGATCTGCCCGGTTTCGGACAACCGCGAACAGGGACCGGAACGTGAGCGTATAGGACACCGAATACGTACTTCGAACTTTGTTGTGGAAAACTCCACAAGGCCGTGGGATCACGGTTACCATTCGGCCAGAGAACTCGCCTCGTCACTTCTTCGGATGGGTATCCTTCATGGCCGATCACTTCCCCCCCAACATCGACATGGAAACCCCCAGCATCGCACGCATGTACGACTACCTCCTGGGGGGAAAGGACAACTTCGAGGCCGACCGCAAGGCCTGTGAAGCGATCGCGGACGGCGTCCCCGAACTGGTCGCCTTCGCCAACGACAACCGCGCCTACCTCTCGCGCGCGGTGGAGCACGTGGCGGCCCAGGGGGTGGAGCAGTTCCTCGACCTGGGGGCAGGGCTGCCCACCGCCAACAACACGCACCACGCGGCCCAGCAGGCCAACCCGCGGGCCCGGGTGGTCTACGTCGACCACGACCCCATCGTGCTCGCGCACGGCCGGGCGCTGATCAGCGACAGCGGGCAGACCTCGTTCCTGCTGGCCGACATCCGCGAGACCGACGAGATCCTGAACTCCCCGGAGACCACCAGGCTCATCGACACCGACCTGCCCGTGTGCGTGATGCTGGTCTCGCTGCTGCACTGCATCCCCGACGACAGCGACCCCTTCGGCATGGTGCGCGCCCTCATGGACCGCCTGGCCCCGGGGTCGTGCCTGATCTCGTCCCACATCGTCTCCGACGACCCGGCCTCCGCCGCGTGGATGACCGACAAGATCCTGTCCTTCGGCACCCCCTGGGGCCGGGTGCGCAGCCCCGAGGAGGCCTCGGCGGTCTTCGACGGCCTGGAGCTGGCCAGCCCCTGGATCGACGGGCGCGACGGGGGCCCCCGCGCGGTGGACTGCGCCACCTGGCGCCACCCGGAGACCGACCCCGTCTACCGCCCCGCCGATCCCAAGATCAAGCTGTGGGAACTGGCGGGCGTGGCCTTCAAGCGCTGATCCGGCGGCCAGGCGCGCCGGGGCCCGTACCCGACCGGGTGCGCCCGGGTGGAGGACCCCGGTCGGCGTCGGGCCGCAGACCCCGGGCCGGGTGCGCGGGGGCGCTGGTCAGCGCACGACCCTGACCAGCGCTCCTCACCACTACCCGTCCTGTCGGGCGAAGACCTCCTGGGCGGTGCCGAAGGGCCGGTTCGCGGCGGGCAGCCCGCAGTAGACGGCGGTCTGGAGGATCACCCCGCCGATCTCGTCGGGCTCCCAGCCCCTTGCGCAGGGCGGCGCGCCCGGCTTCACGATCCGTGGCGGTCCTCGGACGCGAAGTGCTGGATGAGCAGGGTGTTGACCTCGGCGCCGCGCTGCCAGGACAGCAGGTGCGCGGCCTCCTCCAGGACCACCAGGCGGGCGTCGGGCACGCGCTCGGCGATCAGCTCGGCGTTCCCGGCGGGCGGCGTGGAGGCGTCGTCGGCCCCGGCGACGACCAGCGTGGGCGCGCTGATCCGGTGCAGGTCCTCGCGCACGTCGTGGGTCCCGATGGCCTCGCAGCAGCCCGCGTACCCCTCCGGCGCGGTGGCGGCGACCTGGTCCCGCAGCACGGCGACCTCGGCCGGGCGTTCCTCGGCGAAGGCCGGGGTGAACCAGCGCTCCACCACCGAGTCCGCCACGGCCCCGGTGCCCTCGGCGCGCACCAGCGCGGCGCGGTCCCGCCAGTTGCGGGCCGGGCCCATGTGGGGGGAGGTCGCCAGCAGGGCCAGGCGGTCGACGCGTTCGGGGTGGTGGACGGCCAGCCACTGGCCGACCATGCCGCCGATGGACAGTCCCGCGTAGTGAACGCGTTCGAGGCCCAGCCGGTCCATCAGCGCGATGACGTCGCCGCCCAGGTCGGCCATGCTGTAGGGCCCCCGGGGGACGGGTGAGTCGCCGTGTCCGCGGTGGTCGAAGCGGATCACCCGGAAGACGGTCGAGAGTGCCTCGACCTGCGGGTCCCACATCCGCGTGGTGCTGCCCAGGGAGCCGCCGAGCAGCAGGGGCGGCGCGTCGGCCGGACCGCTCTCGGTGTGGTGCAGGTCAACGCTCATCGGATCCTCGTGCTCCTTCGTCTTCGCCGGTGGTCCGCGTGCGGCCGGTGTCCGCCGTGGGACCGTCGCCTCCCCGCGGACGTTACCCGCCGCGCGCTCGGTCCCCGCGACCCGGTGCCCTCCTCGGGTCTGGTGTGGGCCGCCTTCGCCGGTCCTACCCGATCCGGCACCGGTGACCCGGTCGGTGAACACCGGAGCCGAGCCCGGCTACCCGGCCGGGTCGGGCAGCGCGCGGACCCGCTCACCGCCGCGGACCCCGTCGAGGCGTCGGGTGAGGGCCCCGGCCGGAGTCCACGGCCTCCCGGCAGGCGTCGGCGACCAGGCGGTGGGCCTCCGCTCGGTCGGATTCGCCGGTGACGGGGCGGGTTGGAGCACGGCGGGGTCGGCGGTCACCCGCACCGGACCGGCGCCGTGCAGGCCCGGGCGCTCGCGGCCGCCGGGGCCAGGGCCAGGGCCAGGACTGGGCGGAGCGGCAACGGAGCCCGGCCAGAGGGGAGTCCGGTCAGTTCACCGGTTCGCCGCGTCGCCAGCTCTCGTGCTTCGCGCGCATCTCCTCGGTGTCGTTGAGGCGGGGGAAGGGCTCGTCGGGGACGTCGGCGCCCAGGAAGGCGCACAGGCGCTCCCACCCTCCCCAACCCGGTACACCAGCAACCGGTCGGCCGGGACCTCCGCGACCACGCGGGCCGTGTGCCGCTCGAAGGTTTCCACCGCGGTCGCCTCGTCGGGGATCTCGCCGGGCGGCACACCGAAGTGCGCGAGCCACATGCGTTGGAGTAGGAGCTCGATCGTGTCCATCTGGGGCGGTACCCCCGCCACACCGGGGTCGGTCCCGATCTCGCGCACCATCTCGAAGATGGTCGCGCGCATGCTCTCGTACCACCGGTGCGGGTCGCGGACGGTGAGCAGGACCCTCGCGTTCGGAAAGACCTCGACGAGCTCGCCCCAGAAGAAGGACAGCGGCCAGTCCACGCCCGAGCGCCAGCCCTCCAACAGGCGGGTCCAGTCCACCTCTCCGGCCGGCGTGTCCGTGATCGCGGCCCAGCGGCCCGCGAGTTCGGCGGAGGCCATCACCTCGGACATGTGGTGGCAGGGGCCGAAACCGAGCCGTTCCAGCGCCGCCTTCACCGACGTCGTTCCGGTGCGCGGGAAGCCCGCTCCGATCACGTCCACCTTCGTCCCCCTCTGTCGTCCCAGGGTTCGGCGCCCAGAGCAGGCCCACCTCTGATCACTCTCCGTTCTAGCACGCACACACTGGGCATGGGGGGCGTCTTCCGGTATCCGGACGGCGGCGGTCCGGCGATGCACCCGTGAACGGGCCCCGCCGCTCCGTCCGACGGGTGTGAGAACCTTTGCGGGGGCCGCGGCCGGCCGCCCCCGCAACCGAACCGGGAAGAGCAGATGCCGACCGAAGAAGAAGAGGCCCGCGGCGCCCACTTCGTGCAGTCCCTGGAGCGCGGCCTGACGGTCATCCGCGCCTTCTCCGCCGAGCGGCGCTCCATGACTCTCAGCGAGGTCGCGCGCGAGACCGACCTGACCCGCGCCGCCGCGCGCCGTTTCCTGCTCACGCTGGTGGACCTGGGCTACGTGCGCACCGACGGCAGGCTGTTCTCGCTCACACCCCGCGTGCTGGAGCTGGGTTACGCCTACGTGGCCTCCGCCGGGCTGCCCGACGTGGCCCAACCCCACCTGGAGGACCTGTCCGCCCGGGTACACGAGTCCGCCTCGGTGTCGGTGCTGGAGGGAGACGACGTGCTCTACGTGGCGCGTGTGGCGACCTCGCGAATCATGGCGGTGGCCGTCCGGGTGGGCACCCGCTTCCCGGCCTCGGCCACCTCGATGGGCCGGGTGCTGCTGGCCGGGCACGACGACCGGAGCCTGGACGCCTACCTCGCGCGGGTGGAACTGGCCCCGCTGACCCGGTTCACCATCACCGACCCGGCCCAACTGCGCGCCGAGCTGGAGCGGGTGCGCGAGCAGGGGTACGCCATCGTCGACCAGGAACTGGAGGAGGGCCTGCGCTCGCTGGCCGCGCCCATCCGCGACGGGTCGGGCCGGGTGATCGCGGCCGCCAACGTGTCCGCCCACGCCAACCGGGCCTCGATCGAGGACGTGCGCCGCGACCTGCTGCCCGCGCTGCTGGAGACCACCGCGCGCATCGAGGCCGACCTGGTCTCTGTGGCGCGCCGCGACGCGGGCTCCTGAGCCTGTCCCCTCCTTCCGGTTCCCGGCCGCCCGGCGACGCGGGCGCCCTCCCGGCGAGGACCCGCCCGGTCGCGTACGCCGCGACGCGGGTTCCGGCCTCGCCGGGGCAGGGGCGGCGGGCCGGTCCACCTCACCCGCCCCGGGCCGCGCTTCAGGGCCGGGCCGCCCGGGCGCGGTGACGCCGGACGGCGTCGCGGTTGCCGCAGGCGGGCGAGCAGTAGCGCTGGCGTCCGCCGCGCGAGAAGTCGGCGTACACGCGGTCGCAGCCGTGCGCCGCGCACCGGCCGAGCCGGTCCATGCCCCGGCCCGTCAGGTGCAGGGCGGTGCCGACGGAGACCAGCGCGGCCACCTGACGGTGGGCGGGCAGCAGGTCGGGCCGGTAGTGCAGGTGCCACCCGGTGCCCGCGTGGTCGGTCAGGCGCGGGGCGGCGGAGAACTCGATGAGCAGCGGGTTGAGCCGTTCCGCGCGGGCGGGCGCGTCGGCGGCGTCGACCACCCGCGTCCAGCGCTCCAGGAACTCGCCGACGGCGGCCACGTCGTCCTCGCCCACCGGGCGTTCGAGGAGGAAGCCCACCTCCGCGCAGCGGCGCTCCAGGTCCGCCGCACCGCGCAGCGGCCGGTTGACCAGGTCCACTGCCAGGGTCACCGGATCCCGGCCGTAAGGGTTGAGATGCATAATGCCATTACATCAGACTGGCCCGATGCACACACGGCACGAACACCACTGGACCACCGAGTCGGACCACACCACCAGCGAGGGCGTCGTCGCCTACCAGCGCTGCGCGTGCGGGGGGCGCAGGGTGATCCTGACCCGGGCCTTCGGGCTGCTCCAGGACGACCTGGCCTCGGTCGGCCCCGGGCGGGCATGAGTCGGCGCGGTGGCGGGGGCTCAGCCCCCCTCTGAGCCGAGGAGGGCCCGCAGCACCGCCACCGCCCGCTCCTCCGCCTCCTCGGGGACGAACACGTGGTCGTGGTGGAAACCGGACACCACGTCGCACGGCAGACCGGCTCCGGCCAGCGCGGCGGCCACCGCCGCCACCAGCGCCGCCGCCCGCGCCCCGGCGGGGGCCTCCAGCGTGATCCAGGCGGCCGCGCCGTCGTAGGGCAGCCCGGCGGCGTCGGCCTCCTCGCGCGGGCACACCACGGTCAGGGCCTCGTCCTCGGCCACCGTGACCACCGGACGCACCCCCTCGGGCAGGGACGCGCGGTCCGGCACGGTGGTGAGGACGTAACCGCCCGGCCGCGTTCGGACCCGCGTTCCCGACAGCAGCCGCTCCAGCTCCCCGCCACCCGCTTCCCCCTCCCCCGCGCACCCGTGGCGCCTTGCGGGCGCGCGCCCCCTCCTGAGATCCTGCCCGCAACACCGCCGGGGACGCCAATCCGCGCACACGGGGACCGTGCGGCGGCCCTCCCCCGGCCTGGAATCCTGAGCACACGGCCCCAGAGCCGTCCGGAAGGGACACCGTGACCGACCTACACGCCACACCACACATCGCCCGGGAGTCGGGGACCTTCGCCATCGGCGGTGATCTGCCGGTGCACCGCCTGGGCTTCGGGGCGATGCGCATCGTCGGCGAGGGGGTGTGGGGTCCGCCGCGCGACCGCGACGAGGCGCTGTCGGTGCTGCGGCGCGCGGTCGAGCTGGGCGTGAACTTCATCGACACCGCGGACTCCTACGGACCCCAGATCAGCGAGCAGCTGATCCGCGAGGCGCTCTACCCCTACACCGACGACCTGGTCATCGGCACCAAGGCGGGTTTCGCGCGCACCGGCCCGGCGCAGTGGCACAGACTGGGCCGACCCGAGTACCTCAAGCAGCAGGTGGAGCTGAGCCTGCGCAACCTGGGGCTGGAGCGGATCGACCTGCTCCAGCTGCACCGGATCGACCCCGAGGTGCCGCTGGCCGACCAGCTCGGCGCCCTGGTGGAGCTGCGCGAACAGGGCAAGGTCCGCCACATCGGGCTGAGCGAGGTGACGGTGGACGAGCTGTCCGCCGCCCGCGCGATCACGCCGGTGGCGTCGGTGCAGAACCAGTACGCGCCGTCGTTCCGCCAGTCCGAGGACGTGCTGGAACAGTGCGAGAAGGACGGAACGGCCTTCCTGCCCTGGGCGCCGGTCGGGCGCGGCGAGCTGGCGGGGCCGGGTTCCCCGCTGACCGCGATGGCGGCGGAACACGGGGTGACCCCGGTGCAGCTGTCCCTGGCCTGGCTCCTGCACCGATCGCCGGTCATGCTGCCGATCCCGGGCACGTCGCGGGTGGCGCACCTGGAGGAGAACACGGCCGCCGCCGCGGTGCGGCTGACCGAGGCCGAGACCGAGCGCATCAGCCAGTACCTGGGCACCTGATCCGGGCTGCGCCGGGACCGTGTCGCGGACCCCGGGTGCGCGGGCGCCACGGGGTCCGCGTGCACCGGGCGCCGGGCAAAAGCACCGTTGGCGGACTTCCTCCCCCACGGGTGCCGCACGGAGTCAGGATCGGGCCCCGACGCGCCCCGTGGTTGCTTGCGACGGGTCCCACCTGCTGAGATTCTTCCCGGGACACCGCCGGAGGCCAGGTCTCGCGCGTCGCCGCCCGGGTTGCGCCCCGGCTCCGCATGTTCGGCCCAGCGCCGTCCGGAAGGAACCCTCGTGACCGACGTACACACCACACCGCTCAACGCCCGGGAATCGGGAACCCTCGTGATCGGCGGCGACCTGCCGGTGCACCGCCTGGGCTACGGCTCGATGCAGCTCGTCGGCCGGGGGGCGTGGGGCCCGCCCCGCGACCGCGACGAGGCCCTGGCCGTGCTGCGGCGCGCGGTCGAGCTGGGCGTGAACTTCATCGACACCGCCGACTGCTACGGACCCCAGATCAGCGAGCAGCTGATCCGCGAGGCGCTGCACCCCTACACCGACGACCTGGTCATCACCACCAAGGTGGGCTTCGCGCTCACCGGGCCGGGGCAGTGGCACCCCCTCGGCCGACCCGAGTACCTCAAGCAGCAGGCGGAACTGAGCCTGCGCAACCTCGGCGTGGAGCGGATCGACCTGCTCCAGCTGCACCGGATCGACGCCCAAGTGCCGCTGGCCGACCAGCTCGGCGCCCTGGTGGAGCTGCGCGAACAGGGCAAGGTCCGCCACATCGGGCTGGCCGGGGTGACCCTGGAGCAGCTCTCGGCGGCCCGTGCGATCACGCCGGTGGCGTCGGTGCAGAACTGGTACGGCCCGATCGCGCGCAAGTGCGAGGACGTGCTGGAACAGTGCGAGAGGGACGGGACGGCCTTCCTGCCCTGGGCGCCGCTGGGGCGCGGCGAGCTGGCGGGGCCGGACTCGCCGCTGGCCCCGCTGGCCGCCGAGCACGGGGTCACCCCGGCGCAGCTGTCGCTGGCGTGGCTGCTGCACCACTCGCCGGTGATGCTGCCGATCCCGGGCACGTCGCGGGTGGCGCACCTGGAGGAGAACACGGCCGCCGCCTCGATCAGGTTGTCGGATTCCGAGACCGAGCGCATCGCCAAGTTCCTGGACGGCTGAGCCCATAAACGCGCGCGGCCCCGCCGTTCTCGGCGGGGCCGCGCGCGTCCGGGGCGTCCGCTGCCGCATGGGGGCCGACGGCGGGACGTTCGCACCGTTCAGCTCGGACGCATGCGGAACACCTGGAGTCGCATGCCGTAGTACTTCTCGGTCTCACCGACCCACTCCATGCCGAGTCTGCGCGCCACGGCGATCGCCCGCTCGTTGTTGGGGCGCGCGACCGCGAAGACCTCCTCGATGCCCTGTCTGAACGCCCACGAGATGATGGCCTGGCTGGCCTCGGTGGCGTAACCCTGGCCCCACACGTCGGGGCGCAGCACCCAGGACAGTTCGAAGTCCTCCTCGAAGGGCGGCAGGAGCTTGAGCGAGAGCCCTCCCACGAGCTGGCCGTCCTCCTTGCGGACGATGGCCCAGCGTCCCGCGGGCGGAATCAGGTTGGGCCCCGCCTCGACCCAGGCGTGCAGCACCAGGCGCATCGCGCCGGTGTCGTGCACCGGATGCCATTCCGGCGTCAGCCAGTGCGCGACCTCATCGGCCCCGTAGATGCGCAGGGCCTCCTCGGCGTCGTCCAGCTGCCACTCCCGGATGAGTAGTCGGTCGGTCGGCAACTCAAGGCTCATGGCACCACCGTAACCCGCGACAAACCACCACGACAGGGGGGAAGGGCAACAGACTCGGCGTCCGGCAGGAGGGGCGTGCCCGGGCCGTCGCCCGGCCGCCGCCCCGGGCACCGGTCCCCGCGAACAGGCCGCGAACCGGTCCGTCACGACCCCTTTACAGCGCGTATCACGGCCGTTAGGGTGTCCAGCATGTCTGGGAGCGCTCCCAGACATATGGACTCCCAGAGAGCTCGCCGGCCCCGCCCACGGAGCCGTGCCCGCCCCCTCGGACCGAACGCGCGGCACACCGCCGGGGAACAGCTCGCGACGAAGGACCCGGGCTGGTGCAAAAGGATTCGCGACGCCCGACTCCCGTTGCGATACTGACCAGTCCGGACCGGACCCCGCCGCCAGCGCGGCGGGGTCCGCTCACGTGTCAGCACCCCGCAGCCCAGGAGCCGCCCCCATGAAGTTCGTCCGCGACCCCCACCACGACGGATCCCCCGACCACGTCACCGTCGCGGAGGGCCGGGCGAGGCTGCGCGTGCGCGTGCCCGGGGACGCGGACGCGGTCTACGCCCGCGTGGTGGAGGACGGCGAGGCCGTCACTCTCCGTGCCGAGCGGACGCACGCGTCGGACGGCGCCGTCTGGTTCGAGGCGGATGTGCCGCTGCGCCCGGTGGTGACCAACTACCGGTTCGCGATCGTGCGCGGCACCGAGTACACCTGGCTCAACCAGGAGGGCGTCCACGGGCACGAGGTGACCGACGCGGCGGACTTCCGGCTGATCGACGGGCCCCCGCCGCCCGGGTGGGTCACGGGCACGAGCGTCTACCAGGTCTTCCCGGACCGCTTCGCCCGCGACGACGACTCCGTCGAACCCCCGGCCGAGCACCCCGACTGGGCGCTGCCCCGCTCCTGGGACGACGAGCCCTCCGCCTTCGGGCTGACCGCTACCCGCGAGTACTTCGGCGGCACGCTCGACGGGGTACGCCGGCGCCTGGACCACCTGGCCTCGCTGGGCGTGGAGGTGGTCTACCTGACGCCCGTCTTCCCGGCGCGCTCCACGCACCGCTACGACGCCGCCGCCTTCTCCGAGGTGGATCCGCTGCTGGGCGGCGACCGGGCCCTGCGGGAGCTGGTGCGGGCCGCGCACGAACGCGGCATGCGGGTGATGGGCGACCTGACCACCAACCACACCGGGGACGCCCACGAGTGGTTCCTGGCGGCGCGGGCCGACGCGGACTCCGCCGAGGCGGGGTTCTACCACTTCACCGACCACCCGGACGGCTACGTGGGCTGGCTGGGGGTGCCAAGCCTGCCCAAGCTGGACTACTCCTCGGCCGAGCTGCGGCGCAGGGTCTACGGCGCCGACGACTCGGTGCTCGTTGGCTGGCTGACCGGGCCGGACGCGCTGGACGGATGGCGCGTCGACGTGGCCAACATGACCGGGCGCAACGGCGCGCAGGACCTCAACCGCGAGGTCTCCGGGGAGATCGCGGCACGGATGCGCGAGGTGGACGACCGGCGGGGCGGCGACGGTTCGTGGCTGCTGGCCGAGCACTTCCACGACGCGGGCCCCGACACCCACCACGACGGGTGGCACGGGGTGATGAACTACGCCGGGTTCACCCGGCCGGTGTGGACGTGGCTGAACACCGGGCCCGAGCACGTGCGCTACCTGCGCACGGACTCGCCGCTGCCGCGCGGCGGCGCCGAACAGGCGGTGCGGGCGATGCGGGCGACCAACGCCGGGCTGCCGTGGCGGGTGCTGACGCACAGCGTGAACGCGCTGAGCACGCACGACTCGACGCGCTTTCGGACCGTGGTGGGCGGCGACGCCGACCGGCACGAGGTCGGGGTGGCGGCGCAGGTGACGCTGCCCGGCGTGCCGTTCGTGTTCGCGGGCGACGAGATCGGGATGGAGGGCCTGGACGGGGAGAACGCGCGCAGGCCCATGCCCTGGCACCGGCCCGAGGCGTGGGACACGGGGACGATGGAGGCGCACGCCCGGCTGCTGGCCCTGCGCCGGGGGCTGCCCGCGCTCCAGACCGGCGGCCTGCGCTGGTTGGACGCGGGACCGCACCACATGACGTTCCTGCGCTCACTCGGCGGCCGGACGGTGCTGGTGCACCTGGCCGACGGCCCGCACGCGGGGTTGTCGGCGGCCCTGGCCGACCTGGACGTCTCGGGCCTGGAGGTGCTCGCCCGGGGCGGCGGGGCGCGGGCGGCCCTGGAGGACGCGGAGCGGGTGGAGCTGGCGGCGGACGGGCCCGGCTACGTCATCGCGGCCGGGGGCTGACGCACCGGACCGGGGCGGCGTGACGGGTTCCGCGCCGCCCCGGCAGGAGCTGGGGAGAGGGGTGGAACGGGTGGCGGGGCGACCTGGCTCGGGAACGGGCGGCGACGACGGCCGTGCGTGGGACGCGCGGTTGGGCTGGGCGTACGGACTGACGGCGGACGATCCCGCCGAACGCGCCGCGGCCCTGCTCCGCCTAGGTGAGGCCCGGGAGAACGTCAGGGCGGCCTTCACCCGGTTCAACGAGTGGTTGCGGACCCCGCTCCCCGGGGGCCGGGAGGGGTACCGGAGGGCGGAGTACCTCAAGGCCTACGCGCCGGTCCAGGAGTCCCAGGGGTGCTTGCTGCCCGATGCGTTGTGGAACCGTCCCCGCGGGGACGTCCGGGCATGGCCCGGCCTCCCGTACGCGCTGCTCTACCTGGAGTGGGAGGCGAAGTACCCGCGGGAGTGGACCCGGCACGCCAAGAAGTGGGGCACGAAGGAGCGCCTCGTGCGCGACGTGGCGGTGGCCGGGCACGACGAGGCGGTCGGGGCCAGGCTCAGCGACCTGGTCGAGACCGTCGTCCGGCGGCGTTACCGCTGCAAGGACCGCGAGTACGTGCGGGTGGCCCGCGTCCTGGACGGTGAGGACCTGCGCGCCAGGCTGACGGCGGCCGCCGGGTCGGACCGTCCGTGGGCGCGCCGCCACGCCGCCTACGTCCTCTGGCTCCTCGACCGCCCCGGGGTACCCAACACGCGCAGCGTCTGGCGGACGTGGAACACCGAGGAGTTCCGGGGCTGAACCGGCGACGCACGCCGCGGGACAGCGTGTCTAGACCTCCTGGGACAGGGCGGCCTGGACGTCCTTGACGATCCGGGCGACCGCGTCGCCGGTCCGGCCGACGAAGTAGAAGTGCTCGCCGGGCAGGATGTGGCGCTCCACCGGCCCCGAGGCGCGGCCCTCCCAGGCGGCGAGGCGCTCGGGCGTGACGCCGGGGTCGTCCCGGCCGCCGAAGACCGACAGCGGCGTCCGCAGCGGCGGGGCGTCCGGATCCGGGCGCCAGGTGTCGACGAGTTCGAGGTCGGCGCGGATCAGCGGCTCCACGAGCTTCCACTGCTCGGGGTCGTCCAGGGAACCGACGGCGGTCCCGCCCATGCGGGCGATGCTCCGACGCAGCCGCTCGGAGGACAGCAGGTGCCGGGGATCTTCGTGTTCGGGGCCCGGAGCCGGGCTCCACGCCGACACCCCGAGCCAGGCGGGGTCGGCGGGGCCGTCGGCGGCCAGCAGGGCGGTCAGTTCGTGCGCCAGGAGCGCGCCCATGCTGTGGCCGAAGAACCCGAAGGGGCGGTCCAGTTCGGGGGCCAGGTGCGCGCGCAGGTGGCGGGCGAGTTCTCCGGCGTCGCGGAAGGGTTCCTCCTCCGCCGTCCGGCCGCGTCCGGGCGCCTCCACCAGGCACACCTCCCAGTCGGCCGGGAAGTGGCGCACCCAGGGCCGGTAGCCCAGGGAGGATCCGCCCGCGTGGTGCAGCAGGAAGATCCGGAAGCCCGCCCGGGGAACGGGTCGGGGCCGGATGAGGACGCCCTCGTGCACTGCCTGTTTCCTCGCTGTCCGTGTCCGGGTGCGGCCGTACGGCCACCGCAACAGGGCAAAGCTACCAGTCGGTAGTACCAGTGGGTAACAACGCGCCCCGTCCCGGGCACGCTCCCCCCGCCCTGGAACACGGCCCCCTACCCGCGCAACACGCGGGAACACCCGGCTCCTCCGCCGCCGGAGAGGCCGCGAAGAACACCGTCACCGTCCCGCGTCCGCCGGAAAACCACTCGCCGGGACACGGGGGCCACCGGCACGGGCTTCATGCTCCTGGGCGTGTACTGGTACACCGCCCCGCAACGGGCGATCCCCCAGGACCTGCTCAACGTCGTGATCAGCGTCGACGAGGTGGGCAGCTTCGCGCTGGAACCGGTCGGGTACGCGCTGGCCGGGGCCCTGGCCCCAACCGTGGGGCCGCGCCCCGTGCTGGTCGGCGCGGCCGTGGCCGGGCTGTGGTGACCACGCTCGTACCGCTGGCCGTTCCCGGCGTCTCCCGCCTGGCCGGCCCGGACCCATCGGCCGCCGCGCTCTGACGGCACACGGGACACACCGGCCACACGCTTTCCCAGTCCGCCGCGGGAGGAGGCTTTACGCCGGTCCTCCCCCGCCGGGCCGCCTCAGACCGAGCGGTCGACGCGGCCCCGCAGCAGCCCCAGGGCCGCCGCCGCGGAACGCCGCACCCCCGCGGCCAGCCCGGTCAGCCGACGGCGCCACACGGGCACGCCGAGGTCGTGCCCCGATTCCACGGCGGTTCCGGTCGTCCCCGCCGCACCGTCCGTCCCGGCGACCTCGGCCCGGGCGACGCGCTCGCGCAACCGGTCCCTGACCTGTTCGGGGGTGTAGGCACGGCGCTGCCGCTGGTCCCGCGCGATCACCGCGCCGGTCGCCGCGACGCCCACGAAAGCGGCCACTCCAAGGGCCTTCCACCAACGCATGTTCCCTAGGCTAGCGGTGTGGCAGACACGAGCATGTCCCTGAACGAGGCGCTGGAGCTCACCCGGACCGGTGACGTCTGGGTCTTCCGCGGCACGAGCGCGGCCGACCGCGCCATCCAGATCACCACCAACAGCCCGGTCAACCACGTCGGCATGTCCATCGTGGTCGAGGACCTGCCGCCGCTGATGTGGCACGCCGAACTCGGCAGGTCCCTGCCCGACGTGTGGACCGGCAGGCACCAGCGCGGCGTACAGCTGCACGACCTGCGCGACGCCGTCCTGGTTTGGGGCCGCAAGTACGGTCAGCGCGGCTGGCTGCGCCAGCTCGACCCCCTGGCGGACGGCGCGATGGAGGACGCAGCCCTGCGCACGGTCGCCCGGCTCAACGGCACCCCCTTCCCCTCCACCACCCAGATGGCCGCCCGCTGGGCGCGCGGACGCCTGCCCCTGCGCAAGCTTCCCTTCGGGCGGGGCGCGCGCGAGCGCGCGCTGGAGACGGCCTACTGCGCCGAGGTGATCGCCCTGACCTACGAGGCCATGGGGCTGCTGCCCCCGGGGCGCCTGCCCGGGTACTACGACCCGGGGCGGTTCTGGAGCGGCGACGACCTGGAACTGGAGGGCGGCGCGTCGCTCGGCGGGGAGATCCGCGTGGACCTGCCCGCCGAGTGACCACGGACGGACGGCGGGCCCCGTCAGGCGAGGTGGAAGACCTCGGTCAGCGGCACCATGCCCTCGTCGGGACTGCCGGGCAGGTCCTCGAAGAACGGTGCCATCTCGGCCTGCCAGCGGGCGTTGACCTCGGTCCGGGCCATAGCGGCGCGGGCGGCCTCGAAGTCCTCGGTCTCCAGGTAGCCGACGACCACGCCCTCCTCGGTGCAGAACAGCGAGTAGTTGTGCCAGCCGGTGGCGCTGAGGGCCTCGCGCATCTCCGGCCACACCTCGGCGTGCCGTTCGCGGTACTCGGCGAGGCGTTCCCGGCGGACCTTGAGGATGAAGCAGACGCGCTGCACGGAAGTCCTTCCTGTGGGACGGATACGGATGAGACGCAACAGACCATGACGGTTCTGCACGAAGTTGTACGGATTGCGGCACGTCGGGCCGGGCGGAGTCGCCCCGGCCCGGTTTCCGTGTGCGGGACGCCCCCGAAGAGGCTCGGCCCCCGCGGGAACGGCTCCGGAACCGGGGAGTGTGCCCGACCGCGGAGGGCTCCCCGTGCCCGGGTGCCGCCCCCGGGGGCGGCACCCGGGCACGGGCTCAGAAGTCGAAGTCGTCCACGTTCCCGGCGTCGAAGACCTGCGGCGGGCCGAGCACGATCTCCCCCTCGGTCTCGAACGTGAACTCGCCCAGGCGTCCGGCCGTGAAGGTCTCGCCCTCGGCACCGGTGATCTGCCCGGCCCTGAGCGCAGCGCCGGTGTACCCGGCCAGGTAGCCCAGGTCGAGCGGGTTCCACAGGGCGAACTGGCCCACGGTGCCGTCGTCCACGAACTCGCGCATCTGGTTGGGCGTGCCCAGGCCGGTCACGGCCACCTCGCCCCGGTACTCGGAGTCGCTGACGTAGCGGGCCGCCGCGGCGATGCCCACGGTGGTCGGCGAGACCACGCCGTCCAGGTCGGGGTGGGACTGCATGAGGCCCTGCATCTCCTGGAAGGACTCCAGGTCGTCGTCGTTGCCGTAGACGGTCTCGACCAGCTCCAGGTCGGCGTACTCCTCCTCGGCCAGCACCTCCTCCATCGCCGCTATCCAGGCGTTCTGGTTGGTGGCGTTGGGAGTGGCCGAGAGCACCGCGAAGGTGCCCTCGCCGCCCAGGTCCTCGGCGATCATCTCGACCAGGGTGCGGCCGATGAGCTCGGTGGAGGACTGGTTGACGAACACGTCGGTGCAGTTGGCGTTCGAGTCGTAGCCGACGATGGCCGCGCCGTTGTCACGGGCCTCGTTGAGCGCGGGGCAGACCGCGTCGGGGTCGTTGGCGGCGATCACGATGACGTCGCTGCCCGCCTGGCTGGCCGCGTTGACGTACTCCACCTGGGAGTCGGCCGTGGCCTCGGTGCCCCCGCGCTCGGTGGCCGTGCCGCCGACCTCCTCGACGGCCTCGGTGCCGCCCTGGTTGACGATCTCGAAGAAGGGGTTGTTGAGCTGCTTGGGCAGGAAGTCGATCTTGAGGCCCTCGGGGATAGGCGCGTCGGGGTCGGCGTTGCCGGTCGGCCCGGCCCGGTTCTCCTCCTGGGCGTCCCCGATGGTGGTGCCCCCGCCGCAGGCGGCGGTCGTCAGCACCGCGAACGCGGACGCGGCCAGGAGCAGGTGGCGTGGGCGGCCCTGGGTCATGAGTGTTCTCCCTTGGTGGGGGCGGGCGCGGCGGACGGTGCCGCGGCCGGGGGTGAGGAGGGGCTGGGTCCGGACGCGCGTCTGGCGCGCAGCCGGGCCACGAGGTTGGGGGTGACGACGGAGGCGATGAGGATGAGGCCGGTGACGATCTGCAGGACCTCGCTGCTGATGCCGAACAGCTGGAGGGCGTTGCGGATGGCGCCCAGCAGCACGACGCCGCTCAGCACGCCCGGGATCGAACCGACCCCGCCGAAGATGGACACCCCGCCGAGCAGGACCGCGGCCACGACCTGGAGTTCGAGGCCGAGGGCGGTGTCGGCGCGGGAGGTGCCGTACTGCAGGGTCCAGAAGACCCCGGCTCCGGAGGCCACCACACCGCTGAGCGTGAACAGCCAGAACCTGGTCCAGCGCACCGGCACCCCGGTGAAGCGGGCGGCCTCGTCGTTGTTGCCGATGTCGAACAGCGAGCGGCCGACGGCGGTGGCGTGCAGCAGCACCCCGAACAGCACGGCCAGGACCAGGACCGCCACGGCGATCCACGGCAGGCCCTCCACGCCCAGGAAGGGCGCCCTGGCTCCGCTGACCCAGCTCGGGGGGTAGCTGGCCACGGCGCGGTCGCCGAGCAGCACGTAGGCCAGCCCCCGGTACAGGGCCATGGTGCCGATGGTCACGGCCAGGGACGGCAGTCCGCAAACCGTGACCAGGAACCCGTTGAGGGCGCCCAGCAGCGCGCCCGCGGCCAGGCAGATCCACAGGGCCGTCTCGATGGCGACCCCGGCCTCCCACAGCACGCCCAGGGTGGCGCTGGTCAGCGCCAGGGTGCTGGCCACCGACAGGTCGATCTCGCCGGTGATGACGATGAGCGTCATCGGCAGGGCCATCAGGGCGATGGCGGCCACGCTCAGCACCAGGAAGTCGATGTTGCGCGCGGTGGCGAACATGTCCACGAACAGCCCGGCGGCCAGCAGGGTGACCACGAGCGCGCCCACCACGGGCGCCTCGCGGGCCGAGAGCAGCGACCGGATCCGGCCGGGGCCGCCGGGCCCCCGCGCCGGGGCGCCCTCGGGCACACGGTCGGGGGCGGGGGCGGTGACGGTGCGTTCAGGCGCCACGGGCACCTCCTCCTCGAAGCCTGCGCGCGGTACGCACCGCGAGCAGCCGGTCCAAGCCGATGGCGGCCAGGATGAGCGCGCCCACCACCGCCTGGTGCCAGAACTGGTCGACCCGCCAGATGGGCAGGGCGGCGGTGATGGTGGTGAGCAGGACGGCGCCGAGCGCGGCGCCGTAGACGGTGCCCACACCGCCCGCGATGGCCACGCCGCCGACCACGGCCGCGGCGACGACCTGGAGTTCCATGCCGGTGCCCACGGTGGAGTCGACGGTGCCGTAGCGGGCGGCGAAGAGCACCCCGGCCAGCCCGGCCAGGGCCCCGTTGGCGGCGAAGGCCCAGGTGACGCGGCGCGCGGCGGGGATGCCGGAGAGCCGGGCGGCGTCGGCGTCGGAGCCGATGGCGTACAGCTCGCGGCCCGAGCGGTAGCTGGCGAGGTAGAAGCCCACGACGGCGACCACGACGATGGCGACCGCGGCGGGCAGGGGCACCCCCAGGACGCTGAAGCGGCCCAGGAGCAGGAAGGAGTCGGGCATGTCGTGGGCGTTGACCTGCTCGCCCCCGGCCCACCAGTGGTTGAGGCCGCGGTAGGCGTACAGGGTGCCCAGGGTGACGACCAGGGCGGGCACCCGCACGGTGGTGACCAGCAGCCCGTTGAGCAGTCCCGCGGCCAGGCCGACGCCGACCCCGGCGAGCATCGCGACGGGCACGGGCAGGTCGGGGAAGGTCACGAACAGCAGGCCGGTGCCGAAGGCCGACAGGCCCATGACCGAGCCGACCGAGAGGTCGACGTTCCTGGTGATGAGCACCAGGGCCTGGCCGACGGCGAGGACGGACAGGACGGTGGCGCCCAGGAACAGGTCGCGCACGCCCTGGCTGGACAGGAAGCCGGGGTTGTACAGCCAGGTGGCGGCCACGAGGACCACCACGGCCAGGAGCACGCCGAGTTCGCGGAACTGGAGCCTGCGGCGCGCGGCGGGGACGGAGGCGGGTGCGGGGGCGGTACTGGCCGTGTTCGTCACGCGGCCTCGCTCGGTCGCTGTCCGGTGGCCGCGTACATGACCGACTCCTCGTCGGCCTCCCCGCGGTCCAGGTGGGCGGTGACCCGGCCCTCGTGCATGACCAGGACCCGGTCGGCCATGCCCAGCACCTCGGGGAGTTCGCTGGAGACCATGACGATGGCCAGTCCCCGGCCCGCGAGGGCGGACAGCAGGCGGTGGACCTCGGCCTTGGTGCCCACGTCGATGCCGCGTGTGGGCTCGTCCACGAAGAGCACGCGGGGTTCGGTGGACAGCCACTTGGCCAGGACGACTTTTTGCTGATTGCCGCCGGAGAGGGTGGAGACGGGGTCGGTGAGGCGGCCGAACCTCAGGTTCAGGCGCTCGCCCCACTCGCGGGCGGAGTCGCGTTCGACTCGGGGGCGCAGCAGGCCCAGGCGGCTGAGCGGTCGGCGGCGGGTGGCGGTGGCGTTGCGCTCGATGGAGGACTCCATGACCAGGCCCTGCTGGCGGCGGTCCTCGGGGACCAGTGCCAGTCCGGCGGCCATGGCGGCCCGGGGCCGCCCCGGAGCCAGCGGACTGCCCGCCACCCGCACGGTGCCCGTGTCGTAGCGGTCCACTCCGAACACGGCGCGGACGACCTCGCTGCGTCCGGCGCCGACCAGCCCGGCCAGGGCGACGATCTCCCCGGCGCGCACCGAGAAGGACACGTCGGCGAACACGCCGTGGCGGGTCAGGCCGCCGACCTCCAGCAGTACCTCGCCGCGTTCGGCCTCCTCCTTGGGGTAGAGGCTGCTGACCTCGCGGCCGACCATGCGGCGCACGACGGTGTCCACGTCCAGTTCGCCGGTGGGATCGCAGGAGACGAACGCGCCGTCGCGGACCACGGTGACGCGGTCGCACAGGGCGAAGACCTCGTCGAAGCGGTGGGATATGAACAGCAGGGCCGCGCCGGAGTCGCGCAGGGTGCGGGCGACGGTGAACAGGCGCTCGGCCTCCACCCCGGACAGGGCGGCGGTGGGCTCGTCCATGACCAGGACCCGCGCCCGGCGGGTGAGGGCCTTGGCGATCTCCACGAGCTGCTGGTCGGCGATGGACAGCCCCCGGGCGGGGCGGTCGGGGTCCATGTCCACGCCCAGGCGCGCGAAGACCTCCCGGGTGTCGCGGCGCATGCGGCCGCGGTCGATGGTGCGCAGGCGGGTGCGGGGCTGGCGGCCGACGAAGATGTTCTCGGCCACCGACAGGTCGGGGAACAGCGTGGGTTCCTGGTAGATGACCGCGACCCCGGCGCGCTGGGCGTCCACGGGCGCGGCGAACTCCGCGGGGCTGCCGTCCACGAGCACCCGCCCGCCGTCCGGTCGGTGCACCCCCGCGATGGTCTTGACCAGGGTGGACTTGCCCGCCCCGTTCTCGCCCACCAGTGCGTGGATCTCTCCGGAGCGCAGTTCCAGGGACAGCCCCCGCAGGGCCCGGACGGTTCCGAAGGACTTGGTGACGTCGACCAGGGCGAGGGGTGGGGGGACCTCTGCTGGGTCCACGTGCGCCCTCCTTCTCTTTGCCGTGCCTGTTTGCCGTGACTGGCAAAAACGTTTTAATATGAAGTGGATGTTAAGTGCCCCACATCACACCGTCAAGGGGATCAACCGAGAATTCGCAGGTCTCACCCCGATAACGACCTCCCTGGCGGCAAGCCCTTTCCAGCAGGCGCGAGTCCGGGGGCACTCCGCCACGAGCAACGGATTTACACGTTTCAATCGGGGTGTGAGTACGATGCTTCGCATCGCCCTCCGCACACGCACGGGAGAAGCCCCTTGTCCACCAGGTCCCCCAACGCACGCCGCGGCGTGGGTATCACCGAGGTCGCCCGGCGCGCCGGGGTCTCGCCCGGAACCGTGTCCAACGTGCTCAACCGCCCCGAGCGCGTCGCCGAGGCCACACGCCTGCGGGTCGAGGCGGCCATCACCGAGCTCGACTACGTGCGCAACTCCTCCGGCAGCAGCCTGCGCTCGGGCCGCAGCGAGTCCGTGGGGCTGCTCGTGCTGGACGTGACCAACCCGTTCTTCACCGAGGTCGCACGGGGTGTGGAGGACGAGGCGGCCGGGTCCGGACTCGCCGTGGTCCTGCTCAACTCCGCCGAGAAGCGCGAGCGCCAGCAGCGCAACGTTCGCCTGCTGGCCGAGCAGCGCGCGGCCGGGGCCGTGGTGATGCCCGTGGACGACGACCTGTCGGACCTTCTGTGGCTGAGCCGACAGGGGACCTTCTGGGTGGCCCTGGACCGGGGTGACGTCGCCGAGGACGTGGGGTGCAGCGTCAGCGTGGACAACCACGCGGGCGGGATGGCGGCCGGGAGGCACCTCATCGGGCTGGGGCACGAGACGGTGACCTTCCTGACCGGGCCGTTCGCCATCGAGCAGGTCAGGCGCAGGCACGAGGGGCTGCGCGACGCCTTCACCGAGGCCGGGCTGGATCCGGACTCCTGCGTGCGGGTGGTCGAGCAGCCGCTGCTCAACCCCGAGCAGGGCGAGCGGGCGGTGGACGCGGTGCTGGCGGGGGGACCGAAGCAGCGGCCGCGGGCGGTGTTCTGCGCCAACGACCAGCTCGCGCTCGGTGTGATGAAGGGCCTGGGCCAGCGGGGCCTGCGGGTGCCCGAGGACATGTCGGTGGTGGGCTACGACAACGTGGACTTCGCCGACCTGGTGCACCCGGGGCTGACCACGGTGGCCCAGCCCAAGTACGAACTGGGCCGGGCGGCGATGCGCCTGCTGGAGTCGGAGCTGAACCACGGCGAGCACGTCCACGAGCGGGTGCTGTTCACCCCGGAGCTGGTGGTGCGGGGTTCGACGGCGGTGTACCGCCCCTGATCCGTATTCCCTCGGTCCCGGGCACCGTGTTCGCGGCCGTGGGAAAGCCCGGGCAAAAGCCCTGCTCAGGGTTGTAGCGGTCCGGCGGGAGGGGTAGTCGGCCCACATGGGCAAGGACAAGGGCAAGGACGCGGACGACTACCGCAGGGACTACACCGATCCGGAGTTACGGGAGAGGCTCAAGGAGCGGATCAAGGCCTCGGACAAGGGCGGGGCCGCCGGGAAGTGGTCGGCGCGCAAGAGCCAGCTGCTCACCCAGGAGTACGAACGCCAGGGCGGCGGCTACCGGCACCCGGACCGCAGGAGCGGCGAACAGCGCGACCTTCGGAAGTGGACCGAGGAGGAGTGGCAGACCGCCTCCGGCGACGCGCGGGCGCGCGACAGCGGTTCCGAGGAACCCGGGGGCACCGACCGCTACCTTCCGCGCCACGCCTGGGAGCAGCTCAGTCCCCGGGAGCGGCGGCAGGCGCAGCGCACCAAGCGCCGTGACGACGGGCGGGGCAAGGGGCGTTCGCCGAACCCTCCGGCCGCGAAGTCGGCCCGCAGGTCCGTCGAACTGGACCGGCTGCCCGCCGCCGAGGCCGCCAAGAAGGCGCGGGGGATGTCCTCGAAGCAGGCCCGCAGCGCCGCCGAGCACGAGCGCGGGCACAAGGCCCGCAAGACCGTGTTGCGCGTGCTCGACAGGCGCGCCGAGGGCTGACCGCGCAGGCGCGGGCACAGGCCCAGGCGGAGGCACAGCCGCACCGGGGGCTGGCCGGGGAACGGACAACGGGGAGACGG
This sequence comes from Nocardiopsis akebiae, assembly GCF_018316795.1. Classification (NCBI taxonomy): domain Bacteria; kingdom Bacillati; phylum Actinomycetota; class Actinomycetes; order Streptosporangiales; family Nocardiopsidaceae; genus Nocardiopsis; species Nocardiopsis akebiae. The sequence continues at coordinate 3,272,459 of NZ_CP074132.1, read as the reverse complement.
GGCGGGGACATGGACGAGAAGCAGCGGCGGCAGGTGAGGCAGGAGTTCGGCGAGGCGGTCAACATGACGCCCAAGGAGCTGGAGCGGTGGCTGGAGACCGACGAGTCGAAGTCCGTGGGCGAGGGCGACGGGGAGTCCAAGGGCCACCGTTCGGGGCGGCGGATCGTGGACATCCTGCACGCTTGGCAGGGTGATCTGAAGGAGGAGGACTACGAGCACATGCGCAAGGTCACCGGTTACGTGCACCGGCACCTGGCGCAGAAGCCGTCCGGGGACCCGAGCGAGACCCCGTGGCGGTACTCGCTGATGAACTGGGGGCACGATCCGCTCAAGGGCTGACGCGCCGCGCTGAGTGGACTGTAGGTGCGAGGCCCCGTTCCAGGAGGCGGAACGGGGGTCTTGCCGTCTCGGGGGGAGAGCGCCGGGAACGCCGGGAACGCTGTCGCTAGCGGGGGGACGAAGCCAGCAGGGAGAGGAGGGAGGTCCACTCGCGGCGGTCGAAGCTGAGGTGGCCCAGCTCCCGGTTCTGGGTGTCCCGCACGAGGGTGTCGCGGCCTTCGCTGACCTCCACACAGTTCCCGCCCGACGTGCTGTAGCTGGACTTGTGGAAGTCGCGTCGCTCGTTCACCGTAGCTCCTCCAGAAGCTTTCGTGACTGGGTGGCGGGGAGAGCGCTACCCAGTGCTTGTTTCACCAGACCATGCAAGCGGTCGTACACCTTCGTGTCCTCATACAAGGTAGCGCCGTCCACATGGTCGCTCACAGCCGCTTTCCCACCATCACGAAGATGGAACAGCAGCAGCATGGACGTCACCCCGAGCAGGATGGAGTCCTCCGGGACCAGATGGAAGCGCATCCTGCCCATTTCAGCAATGGACAAAAGGTGTGAAGCCTGCTCTTTCCGAACCCGGTCAGGGACGCAGGTCACCGCCGTCACAGGGAAGACCGCGATGGTCCGAGGGTTATTGAGCTTTCGCAACTGCTCGTACCTGCCACACCTCAGTTCCACCAAGCGTTCAAGGTCACCCGGCTCGCGTCCCATCAGCGACTCCTCGAACACCAGTCGCGCGTAACTCGGAGACTGCAACAACCCGGGCACCAGCAAGGGAGATATGAGGTCTATCGCCTCGGCTGCCTCCTCCAGTCGCGAGACGCTGTGCATCCACTGCGGGAGCCCTTCCGCCTTCGCGAACTCCCACACGCTGACAAGCCGCCCCTGCAACTCCAGTGCTTTGTCCACTTTATCCACTTCGCTCCGAAGCGGAACTACGTGGTTGTTCTCCCATCGGGAGATGGTCGACGGGCTCAGGTTCACCAGCGCCGCAAGCTTGCGGAGGGTGTAGCCAGAGTTATTGCGCTCTTCGGACAGATATGCACCGAAATCGTGTTGCACCATGACCCAAAGCTATCCTCGGCGTTCCTCTTGGGGCCATCCCTTTGTAGATACAACTCACTCACTGGAGGAACAGATATCCCCAGTCGGATGCTGAGGGCATGAACGAAACACGGAAATCCTCCGGCGACATGTTCGCCGCCGCGATCACCGCCTTCCAGAGCCAGCGGGGCCTGACCTTCACCGTCGAGTGGCGACGCTTCCCCTGGACCCACGGCCCCGACGTCGAACGCTCCCTCGTCGGCCCCTCCTACCTGGGCAACGTCGACATCGGCCTCAAGGACGACTTCTCCTGGAGCTACCAGGACCGGTACGGCACCTGGAAGTACGTGCAGCGCGACAGGCTCGACCTCCTCGTGGAATCCGTGGTCGAGGACAGGGCCGGGTTCCAGCCTCCGCTGCCGAACCGTTCCGCCTACCGTCAGGTTCGCGGAACGCAGTGAGTACCGGAAGACAAAAACTGCGATATCGCCACCAGATCTGGAGGAACCTTCATTCTCCATGTTCCATCCGAGAACTGACACCTCGGTTATCCGCGCCTCTCGCCCCACCCGTCACATGCCTCCGGCCGGGCACGCGAAAGCTCTGGCGAGCGGAATCAGCGCCCCCAGAGCACGGCCAGCACTTAAAAAACCCTCAGAGAAAAAGGACGCCGACATGGCCATTGTGCCGCAGGCCCCCTCCCCCGTTGCTCATCGTGGCCAGGTCCCACCCCGGCCGCCAGTCGGGTGTGAATTCGTGCTTGCGGTAGCGGTTGTCGGGGGCGATGAGGAACTCCAGCAGCGCCGTCCTGCGGGACAGGACGCGCAGGGCGGCGGGTTCGGGCAGGCGGAGGGCGGTCTCGGGTGCGTTCATACGGGCATCGAAGCACACGCCCGCGACAGGAAGCGGCCGCACCCTCGCAGGGTGGTGGCCGACGCCGTCGCAGCTCCCACCTGCGCCTAACCTGAATGACGTGGTCAGACCAGACACCCGACCGCGTCCCGCCGGGCCCCCGCGGCGCGAGGCGATCGACAGCCGCAGACTCCCGTCCTACGCCGCCGGTGAGATCGAGGTGCCCTTCGTCGTCATGGGCAGCGCCGAGATCATCCCCCGGGACACGCTCTGGGAGGAGCACTCGCACCCCACGCACGAACTGCTCTGGAACCAGCGGGGCGCCTCCTCCGCCACCGTCGGCGCGCGGGTCTGGACGATCACCCCCACGGTCGGCCTGTGGCTCCCGGCCGGGACGCGCCACTCCGGGTGGACCCCAGCGGGGACCTGGCACCGCGCCGCGCAGTTCGGTGTCCACGCCGTGCCCTCGATCTCCGACGAACCCGTGGCCATGGAGGTCACCCCCCTCCTGCGGCTCCTGCTCGACCGGCTGGACGCCCAAGGGCTCACCGCGGACGAGCGCTCGCGGACCGAGGCGATGGTGCTGGACGTCCTCGCCCCGGCCCGCCGCGAGCTGATCCTGCACATCCCCGAGTCGCCGCTGCTGGCCCCCATCGTCGCCGCCGTGCGCGAGGACCCCGCCGACACCACCACCCTGGCCGTGTGGGCGGCGCGGCTGGGCGTGAGCACCCGCACCGTCACCCGTGCGTTCCGCGCCGAGACGGGTCTGGGGTTCAGCCAGTGGCTGACCACCGCGCGCGTGCAGCACGCGGTGACGATGCTCGCGCGGGGGGACGAGATCGACGAGGTGGCGGTGTGTGTGGGCTACCACTCGGCGAGCGCGTTCGGCGCGGCCTTCCGCCGGATCACCGGAGTGAGCCCGGGACGCTTCCGCTCCCTGTGAGCCCTGCGGGGACAGCGTTTCAGCTTTCGCGACAGGACCGGCAACACAGGCCCCATCCAGCTCTCCAGTCTCCCCCGCCACACCCCGCTTGTCCGAATCGCTATAAAAGATGTCGCATCTACGCGATTGCGAACCCACCAAGGACACCCTAAATTCGGTTAGGCAAACCTAATCTCTCGGCATCGCCGCGGTCGGGTCGGCGTCGCGCACCCCTGGACCCCTGTCCCCACGCGACCCGCCCCCGACCGGTCCCCTCCCGGACGCACACCCCCGTGTGCGCGCCGGGGCGGTGCGGGAGCCGGACCATGGCACCGCCATGGCTGAGGCCCGAGGGCCGCCAGAGGCCCCACGGCCACGATGGGAAGGAAACCATGCCCCGCGTTTCAAGGCTGGCCGCGCTCTCCGGCGCCGCGCTGCTCACCGTCGCGCTCGCCGCCTGCTCCTCCGACAGCTCCTCCGACTCCTCCGGCGGGGAGGACGGCGGTTCCGGGGACTGGACCCCCGTCACCATCGAGCACGCGCTCGGCACGACGACGATCGAGTCCGAGCCCGAGCGGGTCGCGACGGTGAACTGGGCCAACCACGAGGTCCCGCTGGCCCTGGGGGTCGTGCCGGTCGGCATGGCCTCCGCCGACTTCGGCGACGACAACGGCGACGGCGTGCTGCCCTGGGTCGAGGAGAAGCTCACCGAGCTGGGCGCGGAGACCCCGGTCCTGTTCGACGAGACGGACGGCATCGACTTCGAGGCCGTCGCCGACACCGCGCCGGACGTGATCCTGGCCGCCTACTCCGGTCTCACCCAGGAGGACTACGACACGCTCAGCGAGATCGCCCCCGTCGTCGCCTACCCCGAGACCGCCTGGGGAACGCCGTGGCGGGAGATGATCGAGCTCAACAGCCAGGCCCTGGGCATGGCGGCCGAGGGCGAGGAGCTGATCGCCGGCCTGGAGCAGGAGATCGAGGACTCGGTCGCGGAGTACCCGCAGTTCGAGGGCCGGTCCGCGATGTTCCTGACCCACGTGGACACCACGGACCTGAGCGAGGTCAGCTTCTACACCACGCACGACACGCGCGCCCTGTTCTTCGAGGACCTGGGTCTGCAGACCCCGGAGAGCATCGCGACCGCCTCCGCCGAGACCGACCAGTTCTCCCTGAGCCGGAGCGCCGAGCAGGCGGACGCGTTCAACGACGTGGACATCATCGTCACCTACGGCGGCGAGGAGCTGGTGCGGACCCTGGAGGGCGACCCGCTGCTGTCGCAGATGCCCGCCGTGGAGAACGGCTCCGTCGTCAACCTCCCCGGTGACGACCCGCTGGGCACGGCCGCGAACCCGACCCCGCTGTCGATCTCGTGGGTCCTGGACGACTACCTGTCGCTCCTCGCCGAGGCCGCTGACGAGGCCCAGTAGTGGCGACGGACACCTCGACCGCCGTCTCGGGCGCCGCCGTCGTGCGGCGCCCGAGACGCGGCAAGGCCCTGTGGCTGCTGGTGGTGCTGGGCGCACTGTTCGCGCTCATGTTCGCCTCGGTCGTGGTCGGCTCGCGCGACGTGCCCTGGACGGCCGTCGTGGCGGCCTTCGGCGGCGCGACCGAGAACTTCGACCAGGCCGCTGTGGCCAAGCGCATCCCCCGCACGCTGCTGGCCGTGCTCGCCGGAGCCGCCCTGGGCGTGGCGGGGGCGGTCATGCAGGGCGTGACCCGCAACCCGCTGGCCGACCCGGGCATCCTGGGCGTGACCATGGGCGCCTCGCTCGCCGTCGTCGCGGGCATCGCCTACTTCGGCCTGGCCTCCGCGACCAGCTTCGTGTGGGTGGCGATCGTCGGCGCGGGGCTGACCACGGTGTTCGTCTACACCATCGGCTCCTTGGGCCGGGGCGGGGCCACACCGCTCAAACTCGCCCTGGCCGGGGCGGCGACCACCGCGGCCCTGGCCTCCTTCATCAGGGCCGTCATGCTCCCGCGCGCCGACATCGCCGAGGGGGCCCGGTCCTGGCAGATCGGCGGCGTGGGCGGCGGGACCCTCGACAGCGTCTCGCAGGTGCTGCCCTTCCTCCTGGCCGGATTCGTCGTGTGCCTGCTGTCGGCGCGCGCGCTCAACCTCCTGGCCCTGGGCGACGAGCTGGCCGCGGGCCTGGGCGAGCGCGTCGCCCTCGCGCGGGGCGCGGCCTTCGCCGGCGCGGTCGTGCTGTGCGGCGCGAGCACCGCCGTGACGGGCCCGATCAGCTTCGTCGGCCTCGTCGTCCCCCACGTGTGCCGCCTGCTCGTGGGCGTGGACCACCGGTGGCTGATCCCGTTCTCGGCGCTCACCGGCGCCGCCCTGCTGACCGCGGCGGACGTGGTCGGCCGCATCGTGGCGCGCCCCGCGGAGATCGACGTGGGGATCGTGACCGCGCTGATCGGCGCACCGTTCTTCATCTACATCGTCCGCCGTCAGAAGGTGCGTGCACTGTGAGCGCCTCCACCGTCGAGACCGTCGCGCGCGGCCGGACGCGCCGCGCCTACCGGCGGCGCGTCGTGATCGCCGCCCTGGCCGTGGCGATCGTCCTCGTGTTCGCCCTGTCCCTGATGGTCGGGCAGACCTTCTACCCGCCCGGCGACGTCGTGCGGGTGGTCCTGGGCCAGGACGTGCCGGGCGCCTCGTTCACCGTGGGGCGGCTCCGGCTGCCGCGGGCCGTGCTCGCGGTGGCGGCGGGGCTGTGCTTCGGGCTGGCGGGCGTGACGTTCCAGACCATGCTGCGCAACCCCCTAGCCAGCCCGGACATCATCGGCATCAGCGCGGGGGCCAGCGCGGCGGCCGTGTTCGCGATCGTGGTGCTCTCGCTCGGCGAGGCCGGGGTGTCGGCCTTCGCGATCGCGGCGGGCCTGCTCGTGTCCCTGGCCGTGTACGCGCTGTCCTTCAAGGACGGGGTCGCCGGGACGCGCCTGATCCTGGTCGGCATCGGCATCGCGGCCATGCTGACCAGCGTCACCGACTACATCCTGGACCAGGCCGCCCAGTGGGACCTGCAGGAGGCGATGCGGTGGCTGACCGGCAGCCTCAACGGCGCCAGCTGGGATCAGGCCGTCCCCGTGCTGGTCGCGCTGGTCGTCCTCGCCCCCGTGCTCCTGTCCCAGTCGGGCAACCTGTCCGCGCTCCAGCTGGGCGACGACACCGCCTCGGCCCTGGGCGTGCGCGTGGACCTGACCCGGCTCGTCGCGATCGTCGGGGCGGTGGGGCTCATCGCCTTCGCGACCGCGGCGGCGGGGCCGGTGGCCTTCGTGTCCTTCCTGTCGGGGCCGATCGCGGCGCGCCTGGTGGGGCCGAACGGCTCGCTGCTGGTGCCCTCGGCGCTGGTCGGGGCGCTGCTGATCCTGGTCGCCGACCTGTGCGCGCAGTACGCCTTCGGGACCCGCTACCCGGTCGGGGTCGTCACCGGCGTGCTCGGCGCCCCCTACCTCGTCTACCTGATCGTCCGCACCAACCGCGTGGGAGGCTCGCTTTGACCACGGCCCATTCGCTGCTCGTCGAGGACCTGACGCTCGGCTACAAGGACCGCGTCGTCATCGAGTCGCTGGACCTGACCGTCCCGCCCGGCAGGATCACCGCGATCGTGGGCGCCAACGCGTGCGGCAAGTCCACACTGCTGCGCTCGATGTCGCGGCTGCTCGCGCCCCGGGTCGGGCACGTGCTGCTGGACGGCAAGGAGGTGCACCGCCTGCCGTCCAAGGAACTGGCGCGCACGCTCGGGCTGCTGCCGCAGTCGCCGATCGCCCCGGAGGGCATCACCGTGAGCGACCTCGTCGGGCGGGGCCGCCACCCCCACCAGAGGATGCTCTCGCGGTGGAGCCGGGAGGACGACGAGGCCGTGGCCGAGGCGCTGGAGGCGACGCGGACGGTGGACCTGGCCGACCGGCCCGTGGACGAGCTCTCCGGCGGGCAGCGCCAGCGCGTGTGGATCGCGATGGCCCTGGCCCAGCGCACGGACCTGCTGCTGCTGGACGAGCCGACCACGTTCCTGGACGTCAGCCACCAGGTCGAGGTGCTGGACCTGCTGACCGACCTCAACCGCTCGCTGGGGACGACGATCGTGCTGGTCCTGCACGACCTCAACCTGGCCGCGCGCTACGCCGACCACCTCATCGCGCTCGCCTCCGGTCGGTTGCACGCGGCGGGCGCGCCCGAGGAGGTGCTCACCCCCGAGACGGTGCACGCCGTGTTCGGCCTGCGCAGCGAGGTGATCACCGACCCCACGTCGGGCAGGCCCCTCATGCTGCCCCTGGGCCGCTACCACAGCGCCCGGGCCGAACGCGGGGAGGAGCAGCTGGCGGAGTGATACCTCCGCCGCCCTGAGGCCGGTGTCGCGTGCCCGGTCGCGGAGGCGCCGCGCACCTCACAGTGCCCACGCGGCTCGCGTGCCTCGCGGTCCACACGCGGATCCCCCGCGCCCCCGCCCCTCCGGGCGGGGGCGCGGCTGTGTGTGCACCCGAATCTTGTCCGTCCCGGCCCGGGCCCCTCCCGGACGCCGACCGCGCGGCGCTGACGCGAGGATGTACCGGCCGGCACCGGCCTCCACCGGTGTCCCCCTCGGAACCCCCCGTACACCGGGTGAACACCGGGCGTCCAAGGCGTGCTGCCGATCGTGCCCACGACCTCGGGAAAAGCACCCGCCCGGGCCGCCTGCGGACCCGGGCCTATTGGATGACCGGACTCCAGCTATTGCCACCTGCACCGACAACTTCTGCTTGACGATCGACATAAGCCCGGCGTACGGTTCGAGGCAGCAGGTGAGGCAGGTCACAAGGGTTGGGCGATGTGGCGTCTTCGGACCGTCGGCATGGCCTCTCCCGGTTACGAAGAGCTGCCCCGCCCGCACCAAGTGAAGTCCGGCGGCGGCGACCCGCCGGGCCTCCCCCTCCGAGACGTGGACGGAGCGCTGACGGGCCGGGCGGCCCCGATCCCCGACCACCGCGTCGTCCGCCTCCGGCAGCGCCAGCGAGGAAAGGAGCCGGTATGGGCTGAGACCGATGAGGCGGCACCCCCGCTTCCCGCACCTGATAGCAGGAACTCCCCGTCAGCCCACCGGTCGCAGCCGCTCGGCCCCCGCCGGGCCGCACGACCACCGGGCCGCCCCTGCCGTCGGCGCCGGCACGCCGCACGGACTCATCGATTCACTCCCACCCCCCAGGTGAGGTTCCGTATGAAGAAGAGACCTCTGGTGACACTCGGCGCGCTCGCGTCGGGCGTCGCCATGGCGCTCACGCTGACCGCACCGGTCGCGTACGCCGACGAGACCGGCGAGGACGCGTTCAACACGCTGATCTTCTCCAAGACCACCGGCTTCCGGCACGACTCGATCCCCCACGGCGTCGCGCTCATCGAGGCGCTCGGCGAGGAACACGGCTTCCAGACCGCGCACACCGAGGACTCCTCGGTGTTCAACGACGAGGAGCTGGCCGCCTACGACGCGGTGATCTGGCTCTCCACCACCGGCGACGTGCTCAACGAGGAGGAGCAGGGCGCCTTCGAGCGCTACGTCCAGGGCGGCGGCGGCTTCGTCGGCGTCCACTCCGCCTCCGACACCCACTACGACTGGGAGTGGTACGGCGACCTCGTCGGCGGCTACTTCGCCAGCCACCCGCCTGGCACGCAGGACGCCCAGGTGGTGGTCAACGACAGGGTCCACCCCTCCACCGAGCACCTCCCGGCCAGCTGGGAGCGCCACGACGAGTGGTACGACTTCGACCTGTCCCCGCGCGGAGACGTGCACGTCCTGGCCGGACTCGACGAGGACTCCTACGCCGACCAGGTCGAACCCGGGGGCCAGATGGGGTGGGACCACCCGATCGCCTGGTGTCAGGCCTACGACGGCGGCCGGTCCTGGTACACCGGCGGCGGCCACACCGTCGAGTCCTACTCCGAACCGGAGTTCACCCAGCACCTGCTCGGCGGGCTGCGGTGGGCGGCCGGGACCGCCGAGGGCGACTGCGGCGCCACGCAGTGGGACAACTTCGAGAAGGTCACCCTCGCGCAGGGCGAGGACTCCGTGGGCGAGCCCATGGGCCTGGCGGTCCTGCCCGACGGCCGCGTGATGCACATCACCCGCGGCGGCGACGTGCGGCTGTGGTCCCCCGAGACCCACACCACCGAGCTGATCGCCCGGGTCCCGGTGTACAACCACGACGAGGACGGGCTGCAGGGCGTCGCCCTGGACCCGGACTTCGAGGAGAACGGGTGGGTGTACCTGTACTACGCGCCCGTGATCGAGGGCGTCCCCGCCGGTGAGGCTCCCGCGGACGGCGCACCGGAGGACTTCGAGCCCTACGAGGGCCACAACAACCTCTCCCGCTTCCAGTTCACCGACGGGGAGACCCCCGCCCTGGACCTGGACAGCGAGCAGGTCCTGCTGGAGGTCGGGACCGACCGGGGCATGTGCTGCCACGTCGGCGGCCACATCGACTTCGACTCCGAGGGCAACCTGTACCTGGCCACTGGCGACGACACCAGCGCGTTCGGGTCGGACGGCTTCACGCCCATCGACGAGCGCGAGTCGCGCAACCCCGCCTTCGACGCCCAGCGCAGCTCGGCCAACACCAACGACCTGCGCGGCAAGCTGCTGCGGATCACGCCCACCGACGACGGCGGCTACGAGATCCCCGAGGGCAACCTCTTCCCGCCGGAGGAGTACAGCGGCGAGCAGACCCGGCCCGAGATCTACGCCATGGGCCTGCGCAACCCGTTCCGGTTCACGGTGGACGAGGAGGACGGGACCGTCTACCTGGGCGACTACGGGCCCGACTCCAACGAACCCGACCCCGAACGGGGACCGCAGAACACGGTCTCCTGGCACGCCATCACCGAGCCCGCCAACATCGGCTGGCCCTACTGCATCGGCGACAACAGCGCGTTCGTCGACTACGACTTCACGACGGGAACCTCCGGCGAGGAGTTCGACTGCTCCGCGCCGGTGAACGACTCCCCGCGCAACACCGGCCTGGCGGAACTGCCCCCCGTCACCCCCGCCTCGATCTGGTACAGCTACGAGGAGTCGGAGGAGTTCCCGCAGCTGGGCACGGGCGGCGGCGCCCCGATGGGCGGCCCGGCCTACCGGTTCGACCCCGAACTGGAGTCGGACACCAAGTGGCCCGAGTACTACGACGGCATCCCGCTGTTCTACGAGTGGGACCGCGACTGGATCAAGCAGGTGCACCTGGGCGACGACGGCCGGGTCCTGGACATCACCGAGACCGTGCCGAACATCGCCCTGGCCAACCCCATGGACATGGAGTTCGGCCCGGACGGCTCCCTGTACGTGCTGGAGTACGGGTCCGGCTACTTCGGCGGGGCCGACGACTCGGCGCTGTCGCGCATCGACTACACCGGCGGCGGGAGCACCCCGGTCGCCGACATCAGCGCCTCCACGACCTCGGGGCCGGCCCCGCTGGAGGTGGAGTTCTCCGCGGAGGGCTCCAGCCATCCCGGCGGCCTGCCCATGGAGTACGCGTGGTCCTTCGGCGACGGCCAGACCTCGACCGAGGTCTCGCCCGCCCACACCTTCGAGGAGGCGGGCCAGTACACCGTCGTGCTGACCGTCACCGACTCCGAGGGCCGCACGGGCACCGCCACCACGACGGTCACCGCGGGCAACACCGCGCCCGAGGTCTCCTTCCAGACCCCGCGGGACGGCCAGTTCTTCCACTGGGGCGACCAGATCCCCTTCAGCGTGGACGTGGCCGACGCCGAGGACGGCTCCGTGGGCGAGGGCATCGAGTGCGGCGACGTCGCGGTCACGGCCTCGCTCGGCCACGACCGGCACGCCCACCCGTGGACCCAGTACGACAGCTGCGAGGACGTCAGCGTCACCGAGGTCGACGGCGGCCACGGGCACGACATGAACATCTTCTGGGTGCTGGAGGCCGAGTACACCGACTCCGGCGGGGACGGGGCGCCCGGCCTCACCGGAAGCGACGGCGTCACCCTCAAGCCCGCCCGCACGCAGGCCCAGCACTTCACCGCCAGCGAGGGGGTCCGGACCGAACCCACCACGGACGCCGAGGGCGGCCTGGTCAACGTCAGCCACATCGGCCACGGCGACTGGACGGCCTACGACACGACCAACCTGTTCGGCGTCGAGCAGATGGAGTTCCGGGTCGCCTCCGCGGGGACGGGCGGAACCATCGAGGCGCGCGTCAACGCCCCCGACGGCGAACTGATCGGCAGCGTCGACGTACCCTCCACCGGCGGTTGGCAGGAGTGGACCGACGTGACCATGGACGTCACCGACCCCGGGGAGACCTTCACGCTGTACCTGGTCTACGACGGTGAGGGCCCCGCCGTCGAGGACGGCCTGTTCAACGTCAACTACTTCGAGGCGGTCCTGGACGGCCACGGCGAGCACGGTCCCCAGACCGAGCTGACCAGCCCGCAGGACGGCGCGGTCTTCGAGGAGGGCGAGGACGTCCCCCTCTCCGCCGAGGTCACCGACCACTCCGAGGCCGGTGTGGAGAAGGTGGACTTCCTCGTGGGCGGGGAGGTCGTCGCCACGGTGACCGAGGGCCCCTACACGGCCGCCTGGCAGGGGGCCGCCGCGGGCGAGTACGAGGTCAGCGCCGTGGCCACGGACGGCGACGGCAGCACCGGAGCCTCCGAAACCGCCACCATCACGGTCGAGGCGGGCGGCACCGAGCCGCCCGAGTGCGCCCCGGCCGGGGCCGAGGACGGCTACACCCCCCTGTGGGACGGCCGAACGCTCGACGGATGGGCCATGGCGGGCCCGGGCGGGTTCGGCGTCGTCGACGACGGCGAGGGCTGCGCCTTGGAGACCCAGGGCGGCATGGGGCTGCTCTGGCACGAGACGGAGCTGGAGTCCTACCGGCTGAAGCTGGACTTCCTCGCCTCCGAGGAGACGGACAACTCCGGTGTCTTCGTCGGCTTCCCCGATCCCGGGAACGACCCCTGGGTGGCCGTCGACGAGGGCTACGAGATCCAGATCGACGGCTACGGGGCGCCCGACGGCGACCCGATCCACCAGACCGGCGCCGTCTACGACTTCCAGGCGGCCGACTCCCACCCCGCGCGGGTCGGCGAGTGGAACGAGATGGAGATCGATGTGGCCGACCCGATGATCCGCGTGTGGATCAACGGGGAGCTGGTGAACGAGTTCGAGAGCACCGACCCGGCGCGTGACCTGTCCTCGGGCCACATCGGGTTGCAGAACCACGGCGACGCCGACCGGGTGCTCTTCCGCGACGTCCGGGTCCAGGAGCTGGACGCGGTCGAACCGGTCACGTTCGCCGAGGTCCAGGAGCGCGTCGACGCCCTGGAGGCCGACGGCGCGCTGACCGTGTCCGAGGCGCGCCGGCTGACCCCGCAGCTGGAGCTGGCCGAACACCACCTGAACGTCGGGCGGAACGGGCAGGCCACGCTCGCCCTGGACCGGTTCGTCGGGGTGGCCGAGGCGGTGGCCGACGAGGCCGCCAGGGAGGAGCTGCTGGAGCTGGCCGACAGGCTGCGTCCGCTCATCGACGACGAGTGACGGGACGCCTCCGGCGCGCGCCCGCCCCCCGGTGGGGACGGCGTCCGCCGGGGGTCCCGTGACCACGGCGGGGCCGGTCGCGGCCGGCCCCGCCGCCCCCCGCGGTGGCGCCCCGCCGGAGAGGAGCGCGACGTCGCGGCGTCCGGCCCCCAGGTACGACGAGAAGAAGGTGTCACGGTGTCCGCCAAGAAGGCCCCCTCCTCCCCCGACCCGTCCCGCGGGACGCAGGCTCCCCCGCCCAGGCTCACCTGGTGGCTGACCGCCGGATCCCTCCTGGTGGTCGCCGCCCTCGTCGGCGTCCTCGTCCTCACCTTCACAGGTGACGACCACACCGCCCCCGACCCGGCGCGCGTCGCCGAACTCCAGGCCTCCGCGCAGCAGCGCGACCGCGCGCAGGTCGACCAGCTCGTCGAGCGCACCACCGCCGCGCACGAGCAGTTGGTGCCCGTGGTGGAGGGCCTGGACGCGGCCGTGCCGCCCGACGGCTCCACCCCCGCCGGGGAGACCCCCGACGCGGGGGAGGTCGACTCCTGGCTGGAGACCGTCCAGGAGGCGGCGGCCCACTTCGAGGACGCCCCCTCCGGCAGCAGCGGCCACAACGTCGCGCACGCGGGGCTGTCCAACGCCGTGGACCTGCTGGGGTCGGCGGTCGTCGCCTACTCCAACGCCGAGCGCGCCCAGGACGGACAGCGGGCGGAGCTGCTCGAACTCGCCGGAGACCTGCGTACCCAGGCGGTGCGCGGCTGGTCGGTGGCGGCCACCCAACTGGACATGGTCAGCGTCGAGTCCGGCCACGGCCACGTCCACCTGTACCTGCCCTCGGCGCCCGGCAGCGGCGCCCTGGGACCCGACGGGGCCGCGCCCGGCGAGGGCGGCGCACCCGCGGAGGGCGGCGCCGACAGCGGCGACCAGTGACCAGTGACCAGTGACCACACGGTTCCGGAACACCCGGAGGCACGCAGAGGGGAGCATGCGTTGACGCGAGTCGGAGTATGGCTGATCGGGGCGCGGGGGTCGGTGGCGACCACCGCCGTCCTGGGGGCCCTGGCGGTGCGGTCCGGGGCGTCGGGGCGTACGGGTTGCGTGACCGAGCGCCCCGAGTTCACCCGGGCGGGCCTGCCCGGGATCGGCGACCTGGTCTTCGGCGGCCACGACGTCTCCGAGATCCGCCTGTGCAAGAACGCCGAGCGGCTGGCCCGGGCGGGGGTGCTGCCCGCGCACCTGCCGCCGGCCTTCGCCGACGAACTGGACCGGACCGAGCACCGTCTGCGCCGGGGCCTGCACACCGCCACCGCCGGGGTGGGGCGCCGCGACGTGGACCGCCTGGAGGCGGACCTGCGCGAGTTCGCCGAACGGGAGGCGCTCGAACGCGTCGTGGTGGTGGACCTGTCCAGCACCGAGCCCCGGCCCGAACCGCGCGCCGAGCACACCGACGCCGACGCCCTGGAGGCGGCCCTGGACGCCGGGACCGCGCGGATCCCGGCCAGCTCCGCGTACGCCTACGCGGCCCTGCGGGCGGGATGCGCGTTCGTGGAGTTCACGCCGAACACCGGGCCCCGGCTGCCCGCCCTGGCGCGGCTGGCCGAGCGCTCGGGCGTGCCGTGGGCCGGGTGCGACGGCAAGACCGGGGAGACCCTGGTCAAGAGCGCGCTCGCGCCGATGTTCGCCGCCCGGGCGCTGCACGTGCGCTCGTGGTCCTCGCTCAACCTGCTCGGCGGCGGCGACGGCGCCACCCTGGCCGACCCGGCCAACGCGGAGAGCAAGCTCGCGTCCAAGTCGCGGGGTCTGGAGCACATGCTGGGCCACGGTCCGGACGGGCCCCTGCACATCGACTACGTCCCCGACCTGGGCGACGCCAAGGTCGCCTGGGACCACGTCTCGTTCGAGGGGTTCCTGGGGGCGCGGATGACCCTGCAGTTCACCTGGTCGGGCTACGACTCCGCGCTGGCCGCGCCCCTGGTGCTGGACCTGGCGCGGCTGACCGCCCACGCCCACCGGCGGGGCAGGGTGGGGCCCCTGCCGGAGCTGGCGTTCTTCTTCAAGGACCCCGTGGGCACCCGCGAACACGGCCTGGCCGAACAGTGGCGGGCCCTGACGTCCTGGTGCGCGGCACCGGAGGAGGAGGCCGAGTGAGAGCGCGCGACCTGACGAGGCTGGTGCGCCTGCCCGCCGCGCTGAGCGTTCCCGGCGACGCCCTGGCCGGTGCCGCGGCGGCGGGGGGCCTGCGCGGCCCCGGGGCCTGGGCGCTGCCCGCCGCCTCGGTCTGCCTGTACTGGGCGGGCATGGCCCTCAACGACTACGCCGACCGGGAGGTGGACGCGGTCGAGCGGCCCGAACGCCCCATCCCCTCGGGTGCGGTGCGCCCCGGCGAGGCCCTGGCGGTCGCCGCGGGGCTGACCGCGACGGGCGTGGGCCTGGCCGCGGCGGCGGGCGGACGCCGGGCGGCGGGGGTGGGCACGGCCCTGGCCGCCACCGTGTGGGGCTACGACCTCCTCCTCAAGAGGACGCCCCTGGCCCCGCTGGGCATGGCGGCGGCCCGGGGGCTGGACGTGCTGCTGGGCGCGGGCGCGCGCCCCGCCGACGCGGCCAGGCCCGCCCTTGCGCTGGCCGTCCACACGCTCGGGGTGACCGCCCTGAGCCGGGGCGAGGTGCACGGGACGCGGCCCCGCGTGGCGGCGGGGGCGCTGCTGTGCACCCTGGCCAGTGCCGCGCTCGCCGCCGCGCCCGCCCGGCCCCTGCCCGGGCGGGCGGCGGGCGACGCCTCGGCCAAGGCCCTGTCGGGGGCGCTCGCGGGGGTCTTCGCGCTGGGGGTGGGGTCCGCGCAGGCCAGGGCGCTGGTCGAACCCGCGGCGCACCACGCGCGCGCGGCGACGGGCGCGGGCATCCGGGGGATGATCCCACTCCAGGCGGCCCTGCTGGCCGGGTACGGCGCGCCGGACGCGGCGTGCGCGCTCGCCGTCGGCGCGCCCGTGGCGGCGCGGGCGTCCAAGGCGGTGTCGTTCACTTGAGGTTCGGATACGGCACCAACGGCTTCTGG
Source organism: Nocardiopsis akebiae (assembly GCF_018316795.1). Classification (NCBI taxonomy): domain Bacteria; kingdom Bacillati; phylum Actinomycetota; class Actinomycetes; order Streptosporangiales; family Nocardiopsidaceae; genus Nocardiopsis; species Nocardiopsis akebiae. The sequence continues at coordinate 3,256,741 of NZ_CP074132.1, read as the reverse complement.
GACCACCGGCTGGACGACGCGCTCGCCGTCATCGCCGACCTCGGCTACGAGGGGGTGGGGCTGACGCTGGACCACCCGCACCTGGATCCCTTCGCGCCGGACGCCTTCGCGCGCACCGCCCGCATCGGTCGGCGGCTGTCCGAACTGGGTCTGGCGGTGGTCGTGGAGACCGGCGCCCGCTACCTGATGGACCCGCGCCGCAAGCACGAGCCCACCCTGGTATCCGACGAGGGCGCCGAACTGCGGGTGGACCTGCTGCGCCGCGCGGTGCGCGTCGCCGACGACCTGGGGGCCGAGGCCGTCTCCTTCTGGTCGGGCATCCTCCCGGCGGGGGTGAGCCGGGAGCAGGGCTGGTCGCGGCTGACCTCGGGCGTGGAACGGGTCCTGGCCACCGCCGACGACCTGGGCGTGGACTGCGCGTTCGAGCCCGAGCCCGGCATGTTCGCCGAACGGGTGGCCGACGCGCTGGAGCTGCGCGAGCGGCTCGGCGGTCCGCCGCGCCTGCGGGTGACGGTCGACGTCGGGCACGGCGTGTGCAACGAGCCGGACGGCCCCGGAGGCGCGGTCCGGCGGGCCGGGTCCCTGATCGCCAACGTCCAACTGGACGACATGCGGCCGGGCGTGCACGAGCACCTGGAGTTCGGTGAGGGCGAGATCGACCTGCCCGGGGTCCTGGGCGCCCTGGAGGAGGTCGGATACCGGGGGCTGGCGTCGGTGGAGCTGCCCCGCCACGGGCACGCCGCCCCCCTGGTGGCCGAGCGGTCGATCCGCGCGCTCAGGCGGGCGCTGGCCGACTCGCGTGCGCGGAGGGCGGAGGTGTGAGCGGGGAGTACGCCTTCCTGGACACGGACGCGGCGCGCGGGGCGCTGGCCGCCCAGGTCGCGCAGGTGCGCGAGCGGCCCGCGCGGATAGCCGTGCTCTTCCCCGCGGCGGCCAGGAGCGTGGCGCGCGGGGCCGGTCCGTCGGGCGACCCCGACGGGGTGGCCGGGCCGACCCTGGAGGACATGGCGCGCGTGGAGCTGCTGTCCGCGCTGGCCGGGGCCCTGGCCCCGCCGGAGCTGGCCCGCGAGGTCCGCGACCTGTACCACCACGGTGACGCGGGAGAGCGGCGCGCCGTCCTGCGCGGCCTGGACGCGCTCGACGCTCTCGGCGGCGGCCGGGAGGCGGTGGCCGGCGCGGCGCGCGAGCTGCTGGCCGACGCGATGCGCGCCAACGACACCCGGCTGGTCGCGGCGGCGGCCGCCAGCGCGGCGACGGCCCTGCTCGACGCCGACTCCTGGCGCCAGGGAATCCTCAAGTGCCTGTTCACCGGGGTGCCGCTGGGGTCGGCGGCCGGGCTGCCCGACCGCGCCGATGAGGAGCTGGCGCGCATGTGCGCCGACCACGCCGAGGAACGGGTCCTGGCGGGGCGGCCGGTCCCCGGCGACGTCCACCTCGTGCTGCGGCACTTCCCCGGGCAGGCCGCCCGCCTGGACACCCACCGAACGGAGGCGTGATGCGTATCTTCGACCCGCACATCCACATGACCTCGCGCACCACCGACGACTACGAGGCGATGTACGCCGCCGGGGTGCGTGCGGTGGTCGAGCCGTCGTTCTGGCTGGGCCAGCCCCGGACCGGCGTGGACTCGTTCCGCGACTACTTCGACGGCCTCGTGGGCTGGGAGCGGTTCCGGGCCGAGCGGTTCGGGATCCGCCACCACTGCACGATCGCGCTCAACCCCAAGGAGGCCAACGACCCCCGTCTGTCGGGGGTGCTGGACCTGATCCCCCGCTACCTGGCCAAGGACGGCGTCGTGGCGGTCGGCGAGGTGGGCTTCGACTCCGGCACCGCCGAGGAGGAGAGGGCCTTCCGCCGCCAGCTGGAGCTGGCAGGGGAGTTCGGGCTGCCCGTCCTGGTGCACACCCCGCACCGCGACAAGGCGGCCGGGACCCGCCGCACCCTCCGGCTGGTCGCCGAGTCGGGGATCGCGCCCGAGCGGGTGCTCGTGGACCACCTCAACGAGGCCACCGTGGCCATGGTGCACGAGTCCGGGTGCACGCTGGGCTTCTCCATCTACCCCGACACCAAGATGAGCCCGGAGCGCATGGTGCGCGTCCTGTCGGAGTGGGGACCGGAGCGGATGGTGGTCAACTCGGCGGCCGACTGGGGCCGCAGCGATCCGCTCGCCACCCTGCGCACCGGCGAGGCCATGCTCGCCGCGGGGTTCACCGAACGCGACGTCGAACGCGTGCTGTGGGACAACCCCGTGGAGTTCTACGGCCGCAGCGGACGCCTGCTGCTGGACGACGTGCACGGGGCCGACCGCACCGCGACCTACTCGGGGAACTCGGTGCTGCGCGGCGAGCGCGCGGGCGGAGGCGCCGCGTGAGGCTGCGCCACCCCGACGGAACGGTCGTCCACCTCGCCTACTGCACCAACGTGCACCCCGCCGAGGACCTGGACGGCGTCCTGCGCCAGATCCGCGTCCACGGCGGCGGCGTGCGCCAGGCCCTGGGCGCGGACCGGCTCGGCCTGGGCCTGTGGCTGCCCGCCCCGCTGGCCCGGGAGCTGGCGGCGGACCCGCGCCTGACCGACCGGCTGCGCGCGGAGCTGGAGGCCGCCGGGCTGGAGACGGTGACCCTCAACGCCTTCCCCTACACCGGGTTCCACGCGCCCGTGGTCAAGCGGGCCGTGTACCGCCCCGACTGGACCGACCGGGCCCGGCTGGACTACACGGTGGACTGCGCCCGGGTGCTGGCGCGGCTGCTGCCCGACGACGCCGCGCGGGGCAGCGTCTCCACCCTCCCCCTGGCCTGGCGCGAACCGTGGGACCCCGGCCGCCTGTCCGCCGCCCGCGCGCACCTGGCCGAACTCTCCGACGCCCTGGAGGACCTGGCACGGCGGGGGCGCCCGGTGCGGGTGGGGCTGGAGCCCGAACCCGGGTGCGTCGTCGAGACCACCCGGGACGCGGCCCGCCTGCTCGGGGACCCGCCGCCGCACCTGGGCGTGTGCCTGGACACCTGCCACCTGGCGACGGCCTTCGAGGAGCCGGGGGCGGCCCTGGACCGGCTCTCCGGCGCGGGCCTGCCCGTGGTCAAGACGCAGGCGTCGGCGGCCGTGGAGGTCCCCGACCCCGCCGACCCGGCCGCACGCGGGGCCCTCGCCGCCTTCACCGAGGACCGCTTCCTGCACCAGACGCGCGCGCACGGCCGGGACGGGGCGCGGCAGGGCCGCGACGACCTGGACGAGGCCCTGGGCGGCGCCGACCCCCTGCCCGACGGCGCGCCCTGGCGCACCCACTTCCACGTGCCCCTGCACGCGCCCGCCACCGCTCCGCTGCGCGGGACCAACGAGCACCTCGCCCGCACCCTCGAATTCCTCCTGGGGCCCGGCGGCGCGCGCACCGACCACGTGGAGGTGGAGACCTACACCTGGTCGGTGCTGCCGGAGGAGCGGCGCCCCGCCGACGGGAAGGGGCTCACCGAGGGCATCGCCGCCGAGGTGGCCTGGGCCCGCGACCGGCTGACCGACTTGGGCCTGACCCTGCTCTGACACCCCGCGAACCGAAGGGACACCCCCATGCCGACGGAGGAACCGCGCCTGCTCGTGGTCGACGCGGTCGGGCTCACGCCCCGGCTGCTGCGGCACGCGCCCCGGCTGCGCGCCGTGGCCGAGAAGGGCTGGCAGGCCCCGCTGGAGACCGTCCTGCCCGCCGTGACCTGCACCGTCCAGTCCACGTTCCTGACCGGCCGGACCCCCGCCGGGCACGGCGCCGTCGGCAACGGCTGGTACTTCCGTGACCTGGGCGAGGTGTACCTGTGGCGCCAGCACAACCGCCTGGTCCAGGGCGAGAAGGTGTGGGAGACCGCCCGGCGCCACCGGCCGGGCTTTCGCACCGCGAACGTGTGCTGGTGGTACGCCATGGGCGCCACCACCGACTGGACCGTCACGCCCAGGCCGGTCTACCACGCCGACGGGCGCAAGTCCCCCGACTGCTACACCCGGCCGCCCGCCCTCCACGACGAGCTGACCGCGGAACTGGGGCCGTTCCCGCTCTTCCAGTACTGGGGGCCGACCGCGTCGATCCGCTCCACCGAGTGGATCGTGGCCGCGACCCGCAGGCTGATGCCGCGGGCCGACCTGACCCTGTGCTACGTCCCCCACCTGGACTACGACCTGCAAAGGTACGGGCCCGACTCCGAGCAGGCACGCCGGGCGGTGGCCGACATGGACGCGGCCCTGGCGCCCCTGCTGGAGGACGCCGAGCGCTCGGGCACGGCCGTGATGGTCCTGAGCGAGTACGGCATCACGCCCGCCGACAGGCCCGTGCACGTCAACCGGGTGCTGCGCGAGGCCGGACTGCTGGAGGTGTACGCCCAGCACGGGATGGAGTACCTGGACCCGTGGGAGTCGCGCGCCTTCGCGGTGGCCGACCACCAGTGCGCCCACGTCTACGTCCGCGACCCCGGCGACGTGACCGCGGTCGCCCGCCTCCTGGCCGGTGTGGAGGGGGTGGACCTGGTCCTGGACCGCGACGGGCAGGCCGGGCACGGGCTGGACCACGAGCGCTCCGGCGAGCTGGTCCTCGTGGCCGACCCGGGCGCCTGGTTCACCTACTACTACTGGCTGCGCGACGCGGCGGCGCCGGACTTCGCGCGGGGCGTGGACATCCACCGCAAGCCCGGCTACGACCCCGCCGAACTCTTCCTGGACCCCGCCGACCGGCTGGTCAGAGCGCGCGCGGCGGCCAACCTCGCCCGCAAGAAGGTCGGCCTGCGCTACGCCATGAACGTGGTACCGCTCGACCCGGGCTGTGTGCGCGGCACCCACGGGCGCGCGCACGCCGACCCCGAAGACGGTCCCCTGGTGCTGTGCTCCGACCCCGGCTCCGCCCGGGAACGCGTCGCGGCCACCGAGGTACGCGACCTCATACTCGGTCTCGCCGGTGTGCCGGCACCGGCGGGGCCGTCCACCTCCTGCGGCTGAGCGGGCCGCGGACGCCGCCGGCGCGGTGGCGGGGGCGTCCCCGCCACCGGCGCGGGCGGCGGCACGGGCGGGCGCCGCGCGGCGCCCGCCCCCGCGGTCACAGATCCCAGTCGGTGCCGTAGCGCCCGGTCAGCTCGCGCACGTCCTCGGGCGAGAGCACGGAGAACTCGCTCCCCCGCAGCGACACGACGATGCGCGAGGCCTCCTCCAGCTCGACGGCGCCGTCCAGTGCGGCCGCCGGACCGGCCGCGGCGACGATCGAACCGTGGTTGGCCAGCAGGGCCGCGCGGAAACGCCCGGACAGGCGGGAGAGGTTGTCGGCGAGCCTGTCGCTGCCCGGCGCCGCGTAGGGCACCAGGGGCGCCTGGCCGACCCGCATGACCAGGTAGGGCGTGACGGGCGGCAGCGCGGAGGCCTCCGACCAGGCGGGCAGGCACGAGGCCGCGCAGGCGTGCGGCGAGTGCAGGTGGACGACGGCGCCCGCGTCCGCGACCCGCCGGTACATCGCCTGGTGGAGCGGGAACTCCTTGGAGGGGGGCGGACCGGCGACGTGCTCACCCTCCCCGTCCAGCACGGACAGTCCCTCGGGGTCGAGGTCGCGCAGGGAGACCCCCGTGGGGCTCATCAGGGTCAGTCCCCCGGCCCGCGCGGACACGTTGCCCGAGGCGCCCGGACTGAGCCCCAGTTCGACGGCGCGGCGTCCGACCGCGCACAGCTCCCGGGCCGCCTCGCGCGCTTCGCGGTTCACTTGTCCCCCTCCCAGGCGCGGACGAACAGGTCCTCGCGGCCGAAGTTGCCGGACTTGAGCATGAGCTGGACGTCCTCGCCGTCGCTGTTTCCGAGCGTCCACGCGACGCCCGGGTCGACCTCGGGCCCCAGCGCGAGCGAGGCCACGCCCAGGCGCCGCACGACGGCTCCGCTCGTCTCGCCGCCCGCGACCAGGAGCGCGCGCACTCCCGCGCCGACCAGGAGTGCGGCGATCTCGGCCAGCGCCTCCTCGATGAGCGGCGCGTCGGCGGTGTCCACGACGTGTTCGGGTGCGGCGGTCGCGTACACCGCGAACGGGGACTCACCGCCCTCCAGGGCGCGCTCCACGGCCAGCGAAACCGTCGCCCCGAAGTCCCGGCGCAGGTCGGACGGGAGCAGGTGGTGTCCCCCTCCGTGGGCGAGGGCGTAGCGCACCTGGCCCTGGGTCGCCCGCGAGGCGCTGCCCGAGAGCACGACGCGCGGCCCCGGGGGCGGGGTGAGCGGCAGGTGGCCTGTCCCGTGGGGGCCGGTGAGCCCCTGGGCCAGGGCGCTGCCGCCGGTCAGCAGGCGCAGGTCCCGCGTCGCGTCGGCGAGCGTGCGCAGGTCGGCGTCGGTCAGGGCGTCCACGACCACGAACCGGGCCCCCTCCTCGCTGGCGGACGCGATGGCGCCGCGCACCGCGTCGGCCCCTCGGGCGACCACCGGCCAGGGCACCAGCGCGACGTCGTCCGCGCCGCCGCTGACCTGGGGGGCGAGCAGGCGCGGGAGGCTGGAGTCGGTCATGGGCGTGAGCGGGTGGTGGCGCATCGGGGACTCGTCGAGGGGGTCGTCCCCCACGAAGAGGTGGCCGCGGTAGACGGTGCGCCCGTTGGCGGGGAAGGCGGGTGCGACGACCGTGACCTCCTCTCCGAGGGCGTCGAGCACCGCCTCCGCGACCGGGCCGATGTTGCCGTCCGGGGTGGAGTCGAAGGTGGAGCAGTACTTGAGGTAGAACCGCTCGCACCCCGCGCTCCGCAGCCGGGCGAGGGCGTCCAGCGAGGCCGCGACCGCCGCGTCGGCGGGCGTGGTGCGCGACTTCAGGGCCACGACGACGGCGTCGGCCCCCTCCGCCGCGGCGGCGACGGGGTCGGCGCCGCCGGGGTCCCGCGAGTCCAGGACCACCGTGGTCCGGTGGCCGGACGCGGTGAGGGCGATCGCGACGTCGGTCGCTCCGGTGAGGTCGTCGGCGATCACGCCGAGGGTCGCCATGTGAGGTACTCCCTGTGGTCGGGGCGGGTCGGTCGGACGGAGGGGTCCCGGCGCACCGTGCGGCCCGGTGGCCGGGTGCGCCGGAACTCCCCCGCGAAAAACGCGGACGGGGCTGGGCGACTGCTCCTCAGACCGTCCTCAGCCCGCGAGGGCCGGTTCAGGCAGAAACGAAGCGGGGCCCGAAGGAACACTGCTCAGACGAGGCCGGTCGCGATCATGACGTTGAGCACGAGGAACCCGGTGACGCCCGAGAGGAACGAGGCGACGCCGATCGACCGGATCCCCTGGCCCACCGTCATGTTGGACAGCGTGGTGGTGACCCAGAACCCGGACGAGTTGGCGTGCTTCATGACCTGCGCGCCGGTCGCGCAGGCCAGGTACACCACGATCGGCGCCAGGCCGAGGTCGTCCATCAGGGGCTGCATGATGGCCGCCGAGGTCATCACGCCCAGGATGTTGGAGCCGGTGATCGTGCAGACCGCCGCGCCGACGAGGAAGGGGATGACGACCGGTGACATACCGGTGCCCTCGATGCCCGCGGCGACGTTCTCGGCCACGCCGGTCTCCCGGATGATGGTGGCCAGCGCTCCGCCGACGCCGGTCAGGGCCAGGGGCATCGCGGCGATGCGCAGGCCCGCCTCGAACAGGTCGTTGAGGGTGGCCTTGTCCTTCCACCGCCCGCGGAACAGCGGCAGTGCCAGCAGGCAGGCGAGGAAGAGCGCCACCGTCGGCTCGCCGACGAACAGGACGGCCTCGGTGAACCAGGCCCCCTCCGGGAGCACCGGACCGGCCAGGGAGGCGACGATGATGAGGACGATGGGGGCCAGGATCGGCACCAGGGAGCCGAACAGGCCGACGCTGGCGGGGGCCGCGGCTCCGTCGGAGGCGGTCTTGGGGCCGGTGCCGTCGGAGGTCCCCGGGGCGCCGCCGGAGGGGCTGCCCGGGCCGCCCGCGCCCGCCAGGTGTTCGACGAACTCCGGCTTGGGCGGCACGTAGGTCTTGATGAAGGACAGGTAGACCGTCGCGGCGATGACGCCGGGGACGCCCACCATCAGGCCGTAGAGGATGGCCTCGCCCATGCTGACGCCGAGCAGGGAGGCCGACGCGAGCGGGCCGGGGCCGGGCGGGACGACCGAGGTCATGATGTAGGCGCCGAGGTAGAGGATCGGGCCGAGCTTCATCATCGACATGCCCGTGCGGTAGGCCAGGGCGGAGACGATCGGGATGAGCATGACGACCGCGGTGTCGGCGATGAGGGGGATGCCCAGCACGGTCGAGGCCAGGGCGATCGCCCAGGGCACCCTCTTCTCCGCGAACATGTTCAGGGCGGTCTCGGTGATCTTGGTGGCCGCGCCGCTCAGTTCGAGCATCCTGCCGAGCACGCAGCCGAAGATGACCAGAAGGCCGACGCTGGCGAGGGTGCCGCCGAAGCCCTCGGTGACGAGTTCGATGGTCTCGGTGCCGCCCATGCCCAGGACCAGGCCGAGCGCCACGACCACCATGAACAGCGTGGCCACGGGGTGGACCTTGAAGCGCGCGATGAGCAGTACGAGTACCGCGATGGCGGTGAGGAACGCCAACAGGGTGTAGATGTCCGACATGTCAGTGGGTCCGATCGTTCACAGGTGCGTGCGGGCGTGGCGCCAGGCGTCCAGGAGGGGGGCGCTGGCGTCGGCCAGGTCGTCCAGGCGCACCAGTGCGCCCGCCGCGACGTCGCGGCCCAGGGCGGCGTGGGCCGCCAGGTAGAGCGGCGCGACGTCGTCGGGGGCGTCGGCGGCGTCCAGCAGGACGGGGGCCACCCCCTGGACGTCGTGGTGGTGTCCGCCCATGTCCAGCCTGGTCCCGGCGGGGAGGTCGCGCCGGGCGCGCCCGGCCAGGACCGCGTGCGGGGCCGGGTGCCGGTGGGTCACCGCGCGGCGGCGGTCCACGGCGTCCAGCAGGCTCAGCGGGGTCTCCACGCCCATGAGGTGGTAGGGCAGGTACAGGCAGGCGTAGCGCCCCGAGCGCGAGACCACGTGGCCCTTCTGCGCGAGCAGTGCCCAGGAGACGGGGTCGCCGGTGCGGACGACCACGAAGACCCCTCCGGCGAAGGAGGCCTCCTCGGGCAGGCGGAGCACGCTGAAGACGTCCACGGCGCCGGACCGGGAGAGGATTCCGCCGTCCTCTGCGAGGGAGTAGACGTCGGCGAGTTCGGCGACGCGCGCGACGGGGTAGTGCAGCGCCTCGGTGTCGGGCACCAGGCCCGTGTGGTTGGCGACGACCCCCATCTCGCAGTAGTCGGCGGCGGCCGAGCGCGACAGGCCCGCCACCGCGCGGGCGCGGGCGGCGAGCGTGGCGGGCACGTCCTCGCCCAGGGTGAGCAGACCGGCCAGGCCGGGGGCGTCGACCTCCTGGTCGAGCTGGCGCACGCGGCCAGTGTCCGGGTCGAAGACCAGGTCGTACTCGCCCGACTTGCCGATCGCGACGACGTCCAGGCCCAGCAGGCGGGTCCGCTCGTACCACTCGATGAGGTTGGCGGGCTGGTCGCCGATCCCGGGGGTGTAGACCACGCCCCGTTCCCGGGCGAGGTCGGCCAGCGCGATCCCGGAGACGGAGTCGACCTCCTTGGAGACCATGACCACGTGGCGTCCGGCCGCGATGGCGGTCCGCGCGGCCCGGGTGCCCGCCTCGGGGCTGCCGGTGGCCTCGACGAGCACGTCGTAGTCGGCGTGTTCGAGGAGGGCGGCGTCGGCGATCACCGCGATCCGCCCGTCGGCCAGCGCGGTCACATCGTCCGCGCTGGAGCACACCGTCAGCTCGTCGGCGGGGTAGCCGAGCTCGGCGCACAGCGCGATCGTCCCCTCTGTGTCCAGATCGCACAGGACCGAGGGCCGCAGCCGCTCCATCCGCGGGGTCTGGGCGAGCAGGGTGCGCGCGAAACCGCCGCGGGCTCCGGTGAGCGCGTAGCGCACGGGCGGTGGCGGCGCCGTGGTGGCGTCGGTGGCTTGCATGGGTTCTCCTTCTTCCGGCCCCGCGGGGGGCACGTGTGTGCCAGGCCGCTACGGCAACGCGCCATGTTTAACACCAGCGGAACATTAGAGTCAACAATTATCACGACTGGTACCATCTGAGAACACTCGTTACCATGATGCCCATGAGCGGAACCGAGGGAGAGCGATGATTCCGGCGCAACGGCGTGAGCTGCTCGTGCGGGAGTTGCGCGGTACGGGCGTGCTGAGCGTGAAGGAGCTGTGCGAGATCCTCGACGTCTCGCACATGACGGTGCGCCGCGACATCATGACGCTGGAGGAGGAGGGGCGGGTCCGCTCGGTGCCCGGCGGCGTCGAACTGGTCTCGCAGGTGCGCTCGGAGCCCTCCTACCGCGACAAGTCGCGGGTGGACGTGGCAGAGAAGCGGGCGATGGCCCGTGCGGCGGCGGCCCTGGTCGGCGAGGGGCAGACCGTCTACCTGGACGCGGGCACGACGCTGGGGCACCTGGTGCCGTCGCTGTGGAGCGTCACCGGCCTCACCGTCATCACCAACGACATCACCACCGCCGCCTCCCTCACCGACCACCCCGACGTGACCCTCTTCCTCATCGGCGGGCAGATCGACCGCGAGAACCGCTCCTCGGTCGGCGACATCGCGGCCGCCACCATCGAGGAGTTCAACATCGACGTCGCCTTCGTCTCGACGAGTTCGTGGGACCTGAGCCGGGGCACCACCACGCCCTCGCGCGCGAAGGTCGCGGTCAAGCGCGCGGCCATGGCGGCGGCCTCGACGTCGGTGCTGGTCGCCGGGGCCGACAAGTACGGGGCCTTCGGCACGTTCAAGGTCGCCGCGCTCACGAACTTCGCCTCGGTGATCACCGACGACCGCCTCTCCGAGTCCTCCGTGCGCGCGATCCGGGAGCTGGGCGTGGGCCTGGAGGTGGTCACGCCCCAGCGGGATGCCGACGAGGAGGCGGAGGCCCCCACCGCCTGACCCCCGCTCCGCCGGGGATCCCCCGCGAACCAGGCGCGCACGTGCGCGCGGCCGGGACGGCACCCGCTCCGCCGGGGCGCCGCCCGGCCCCTCGGCGTGCCCTCCGGCCCTCCTCCTCACGGGGTCGCGCCCGCCCGTGTCCCGCTCCGTTCGGGCGCCCGGACCGTGCGCCCGGAAAAACCCTGGACAAAAATCTTCCAATGTAAGAATCTGGGTGAGCGGCCCCGCCCCGCACCCCCGGGGGCGTGCCGCGATGTGAGCGACAGGGCGATGCCCGAGCGAACGAAGGAGCCCCCCGTGCCGACAACATCCGTGCAGCTGTACTCGGTCCGTGACGAACTCGCCGACGGCTTGGAGAGCGCCGTGGCACGCCTGGCCGAGATCGGGTTCGCCCACGTGGAGCCGTACGCGTTCCACCTGGACACCGAGGAGTACCGGCGCGTGTTCGCCGCGACGGGCGTCACCGCGCCCTCCGGCCACGCCCCCGTCATCGACTCCCGGGCCCCCGAGGCGGTCTTCGACGCGGCCGCCGAACTGGGCATCGCGACGGTCATCGACCCGCTGGTCCCGGCCGAGCGGTGGCAGACCGCGGACCAGGTGGCCGGACTGGCCGAGCGCGTGAACCGGCTGGCGGAGCTGGCCGCCGAGCGGGGCCTGGAGTTCGGCTACCACAACCACGCCTGGGAGCTGAGCACCCGCATCGGCGACAGGCACGCGCTGGAGGTGTTCGTGGAGCACCTGGAGCCGCGGGTCGTGCTGGAGGTGGACACCTACTGGGCGGGGGTCGGCGGCGCCGACGCCGCCGCGCTGCTGCGGGCCTTCGGCGACCGGGTGCGGCTGATCCACGTCAAGGACGGCACCCTGGACGGCGACGTGACACGGCAGCGGCCCGCGGGTGAGGGCGAGGTCGACGTCCGCGCGGTCCTGGAGGCCGCGCCGGGGGCGATCCGCGTGGTCGAGTTCGACGCCTACGCGGGCGACGTGTTCGACGGCATCGCGCGGTCGCTGGCCTGGCTCGGGGAGAACGACCGATGACGCGCACCGGGGCCGCCGGGGTCGGCGTCATCGGCGCGGGCAACATCTCGACCCAGTACCTGGAGAACCTGACCCGGTTCCCCGACGTCGAGGTCCGCTTCGTCGCGGACCTGGACCTGGCGCGCGCCGCCGCGCAGGCCGACGCGTACGGCGTCCCGGCCTCCGGGACCGCGGCGGAGCTGCTGGCGCGCGAGGACGTCGAGGTGGTGGTCAACCTGACCGTCCCGGCCGCGCACACCGAGGTCGGGCACCGGATCCTCGACGCGGGCAAGCACGTGTGGAGCGAGAAGCCCATCGCCCTGGACCACGACGCGGCCGCCGCGCTGCTGGCCAGGGCCGGGGAGGCGGGGCTGCGGGTCGCCTGCGCGCCGGACACGGTTCTGGGGGCGGGGACGCAGACCGCGCTGCGCGCGATCGCCCGCGGCGACATCGGGGAGCCGCTGACCGCGACCACGATGTTCCACGTGCCCGGGCCCGAGTCCTGGCACCCGGACCCGGACTTCCTCTTCGCCCACGGGGCGGGGCCCCTGTTCGACATGGGCCCGTACTACGTCACCGCGCTCGTGCACGTCTTCGGCGCCGCGACCCGGGTGCAGGCGGTGGCCTCCACCGGCCGTGCGACCCGCACGATCGCGAGCGGTCCCCGGGCGGGCCAGGTGTTCGAGGTGCAGGTGCCGACGCACCACGCCGCGCTGGTGGAGTTCGGCCCGGGCCGCTCCGCCCAGTCCACGTTCTCGTTCCAGCACGCGCTGCCCCGGGCGGGAATGGTGGAGGTCAACGGCACCGAGGGCACGATCGTCCTGCCCGACCCCAACACGTTCGGCGGGGACACCACCCTGTGGCGGTACGACCGGGAGGAGCCGGTCACCATGCCCGCCGAGGGGCCCGCGTACGGGCGCGGGGCCGGGGTCGTCGACCTGGTCCGCGCCCTACGCGCGGGCGGGACCGAACGCGCGTCGGGGGCCGTGGCCTCGCACGTGCTCGACGTGCTGCTGGGCATCCGCGACGCGGCGGCCGGCGGAACGCCGGTGGAGATCACCTCCGCCGTGGCGCCGGTGGCTCCGCTCCCGCAGGGGTGGGACCCGGCCAGCCCGACCCTCTAGTCGGCACGGGCCCGACACGGAGAGCCCCGGGGGCCGTCACCGCTCGCGTGCGGTGACGGCCCCCGGGCGCGTTCACGTGGCCTGGGCCGACGCGCCGCCACCGGTCCCGCCGCTCTCGCTCCCGGCGCCCTCTCCCCCGCCGGGCAGCAGCCGTTCCAGGACCTGGAGCGAGCGGTAGACGTCCACCTCCTGCGGGTCGAGCAGCCACTGCAGCTGCAACCCGTCGGACGCGGCGATCACCAGGGCCGCCGCGTCCTCGGGGTCGATGTCGGCCGCGATCTCACCGGAGCGCTGACCGGCGCGGACGCGCTCGGCGAGGTCGGCGCGCAGCGCCCGGAACCGGGCCCGGACGAACTCCCGCGTCGCGGGGTGCCGCTGCTCCTGCAGCGCGTCCGTGGTCAGAGTCGCGTACAGCTCGACCAGGCCGGGGATGGAGCGGTTGCGCTCCGCGCTGCGCTCCATGACCGCGACCGCGGAGACGGTGTCCTGGTCCGAGGGCTCGCGCCCCGTCGCCTCGTGTTCGCGGTAGACCTCCACCAGGAGTTCGTCGCGGGAGGCGAAGTAGTAGCGCAGCGCCGCGTGGGACACTCCGATGGCCTCGCCGATCGCTCTCAGCGACGCGCCCACCCCGTGCTCGGCGAACACCTCGATCGCGCGCGACAGGATCTGCGACCGCCGCTTCTCGGCCTTCCGGTACGTCCGGCCGGAAGCACCCGCACCGCCCACCCCATCCGCGCCATTCGTGCCGTCCGCACCACCCGCGCCACCGTTCACCACGCCCTCCTTAGACCCGGACCGCACGGTCGGCCGCCGCTGACGCGCGGCGGGACCGGTGCGGTTCTCTCCCTCGTGGACGCCTACCAGTGTGTCGGCATCGGCGGCGCGGCTCGTCCGTGCCCGGGTGCCGGTCGGGGTCCACTCCGTTCACCGGAGGGCGGAAGCCAGGCCCAGGATCAGCAGCAGGGGCGCGACCAGCGCCACGACGCGGACGACGGCTCCCGCGGCGGAGGAGAAGGTGACCGCCAGGCAGGCCCGGTGGACGAGGTAGCCGAACAGGCCGATGAACAGGGAGGTGGCGACGACGAAGGCGTCGAGGCCCTCGGTGAGGATCAGGGACGCGGGTAAGAGGGCGTAGAGCAGGGCCGCGACAGCGGAGGGGGCGGCCTTCGTGGCGCGGAGCGTGGGGGTCCCGCGCGCGGACGCGCGCCTGCGCTCCAGGAGGAAGGCGATCAGTCCGGGAAGCGTGGTGACCGCGAGGAGGACGGCGTAGGCCGACGTGAGCACGGTGAGGGCGAACCCGAAGGTGAGGTGGTCCGAGATCGAGAAGGGCATCAGGAGGATCAGGAAGGCGTGGATCCCGCCGCCGGAGGCGATCCTGGAGACCGCTTCGGCAGCGGTCTCCACGCGTAGGGCCCCCGGATCCGGGGGCCTCGGCGCGCTACGAATGGTGTACGACAGCGGACGCGCGTTCTCGGGGGGCTTCGACCGCGGAGCCATACCGACATCCCACCACGCCGGAATCCGCTGTCGCCTCCGGCCCCCGCGGTGGGGCTAGGGACCGCTGGGAGGGTTCCCCCCGCGGTTCGGAGCCGCGCACGGGAGGAGACCCGACACCCCTGACCCCGCCGACGCGGCGACGCCCCGCGCAGGAGGAGGCGGATACGACCACGGTCAGAGGCCCTCGACGCGGGCGAGGAAGCGCAGCAGCCCCGCGTTGAAGGCGCCCGGCCGCTCCATGTTCACGGCGTGCCCGGCCTCGCGCACCACGGCCGCACCGGCACGCGGGTTGGGCTTGGCTGCGGCCGCGGCGTGCTCGGCGGGCCACAGCTCGCTCTCGGCCCCGGCCACGAACAGGGCGGACACGTCCAGCCCGGCGACCGCGCCGCGCCAGTCGCGCAGGGCGTGGTCGCCCAGCAGCTCCAGTTCGGCCGGGGTGAGCCCGCGGTCTGTGCCGCGCATCGCGCGCAGCGTCCTGACCAGGCGCACGCCGCGCCGCCACAGGGGCGTGCCGTGCCCGGTGGCGGGGATGCCGGCGGCGAAGTAGGTGTCGGCGTTGCCCTCGTCGTAGCCGTAGAAGCCGTACGGCCAGTCCGCGGTGTTGAGCATCTTCGGCGTCTGGTCCACCGACACCGCGCCCGCCAGGCGGCCGGTGCCGTGCCCGGAGGTGTACGCCCAGACGGTGTTGGCGCCCATGGAGCCGCCGACGAGCACGACGCCCTCCAGGCCCAGCCGCTCCAGGAGGGCGTGGACGCAGTCGCCGCGCCGGTCCATGGTCATGCCCGGCGGCAGGGGCCCCGCGGCGCCGTGGCCGGGCAGGTCCACGGCGAACACCCGGTACCCGGCGTCCGTGAGCGCGGGGACCTGGTGGCGCCAGGAGGTGGCGGGGGCCTTGAACCCGGCCAGGAGCACGACCGGGCGCCCCCGGGAGTCACCCTGTTCGGTGTACTCGATGCCAAGCCCGTCGTCCGTGGTGATCAGCGTCATCGCCCCTCCCGAAATCCGGGGCCATCCTCGCACACGGCCTCGGGGGCGGGGCTCCGAGACCCGGGAGCCCGCGCGCTCCGCCCGTGGAGCGTGTAGGATTTTGGGAACGATAATCGTTTTCAGTCACCACGGGCGGCGGCGGAGGGGAGGAGGACGCGCACCCGCGGCCCGGCGGAGAGGGGGCGCACGGGCCGTGCGCCCCCGGGAACGCGAATACCAGAAAGGTGGACATGCCCTATTCAGCACACCGTCCGGGCAAGCGCGAGCCCACGCGGAGTTTCGCCAACCCGCTGGGAGACATGGACTACATCGATTACAAGGACACCACGCTTCTGCGCAAGTTCATCTCCGAGAAGGGGAAGATACGCAGCCGCAGGGTCACGCGGGTGACCGCACGCCAGCAGCGGCTGATCGCGGCGGCGGTCAAGAACGCGCGCGAGATGGCCCTGCTGCCCTACCCGTCCAACACTCCGACGCACAGGTCCTGAGGACCCGCCGAACCCGTCCGGGGACCCCCCGGACGGGCCGTCGCGGTCAGGAGCGGTCGGGAGCGTGCTCGTCCCAGTGGCCGTCGTGCTCGCGGTGCAGGTGACCGTCGTGGACGTAGTCCACGTGGTCCTCGTGCGGCACCGCGACGTGCCCGCAGCCGTGACCGTGCTCGTGCGCGTGCCCCTCGTGGACGGCGTGATCCCCCGCGGAGCACTCGTCCCAGTGGCCGTCGTGCCCATGGTGCAGGTGACCGTCGTGGACGTAGTCCACGTGGCCCTGGTGCGGCACCGCGACGTGCCCGCAGCCGTGACCGTGCTCGTGCGCGTGCCCCTCGTGGACGGAATGCTGTGCGGCCATCTCTCCCCCTCGAAAACGACCAGCAGAAAAAACGGGAACACATCCAGGACTATTCGATCGGCGATTGCGCATCAAGCGCCGACGGGGCGGCGCGCGGAGAATTTATCCGCCTCCCACCGGGATTTCGCACCGGACCCCGGAGAAATGATTGTGCTTTTCATTTCCGCCGCAGCGGCGAGGACTGCTACGGTATGGCAATGATTATCATTCTCTCCATCCGCCACGGCGAGGAGGCCCGCCATGCCTGAGTACGACGACCCCTACGCCCGCTCCGGGCAGTACCTGGACCTGATGATCGCCGGGTGGTGGGAGCACCACCGGGCGGTCCTGACCGAGGCACTGGCCTCCCTGCCCGGGGACTCCGGCCCCGTCGTGGACGCGGGTGCCGGCGGCGGCCACGGAACCCGGCTCGTCGCCGCGGCCCTGCCCACGGCCCGCGTTCTGGCCGTGGAGCCCTCCCTCCTGCTGCGGACGGTGCTGCTCTCCCGGATCGCCGACGACCCCGGCCTGCGCGGGAGGGTGACCGTGGACGGCGACGACCTGCTCTCGGCCCACCTGCCCGACCGGATCGGCGGCATGGTGATGGCCAACCTGATCGGTCACTTCAGCCCCCACGAGCGCGACCGCCTGTGGGAGGACCTGGCCCCGCGGCTGGCCCCGGGGGCCTTCGTCCTGCTCAACCTCGCCGCCCCGCTGGAGCCCGAGCGGGTGGAGCGGGCACGGATGAGCGAGGTCGGCGTCGGCGACCGCTCCTACGTCGGCTGGGCCGCCGCCGAGCCCAGCGGACCCGAACGGGTCGAGTGGCACATGACCTACGAGGTCCACGAGCGGGGCCGGGTCCTGGCCCGCGACGAGGTCCGCTACGACTGGTGGACGCTCACCGAGGACGCGCTGCGCGCCGAGGCGGAGCCCCACCGCCTACGGGTCCTGCCCCACGGCCCCGCCGGGGCCGGACTGTACAAACTCCTCGCGTAGAACCGACCGCCGCGCTCAGGAGGGGGCCGGCGGGGCGCTGCTGCGTCTGACCACCAGGTCGGTGGCCAGGTCCAGGCGCAGGTTGGCGGGGGTGCCGCCGCGCGCCAGGGTGAGCGCCATCCGGGTCGCCTCCTCGGCCATCTCGGTGAGCGGCTGGCGCACGGTGGTCAGCGGCGGCCCCATCCAGCGGGCCACCGGCAGGTCGTCGTAGCCGACCACGCTCAGGTCCTCGGGGATGCGCACGCCCAGCTCGCGGGCGGCCTCGTACAGGCCCATCGCCTGGAGGTCGTTGCCCGCGAAGACGGCCGTGGGCGGGTCGTCCAGCCGGAGCAGCTCCCGGCCGCGGTCGCGCCCGCTCTCGACGTGGAAGTCGCCGTAGCGCACGAGCGCGGGGTCGGCCGCCAGCCCGGCCGAGTCCAGCGCGGAGGCGTAGCCGTCGATGCGGGCCTTGCTGCACAGCACGTGCCGGGGACCGCCTATGACGCCGATGCGCCGGTGGCCGAGCTCGATGAGGTGGCGGGTGGCGACCAGGCCGCCGTTCCAGTTGGCCGAGCCCACCGAGGGCATGTCCGGCCCCGGGTCTCCCGCCGGGTCCACCACGACGAAGGGGATGCCGCGCGCGGTCAGGCGGGTGCGCTGTTCGGGCGCCAGGTCGGAGAAGACCAGGATGACGGCGGTGGACTGGCGGGCGAGCACGGCGTCGACCCAGTCGTCGCGGGGGGTCTGGGCACCCCCGGACTCGGTCAGCACGACGCTGAGTCCCTCCGAGCGCGCCACGCTCTCCACGCCCCGGATGACCTCGACCGCCCAGGCGCTGTCGAGTTCGTGGAAGACCAGGTCGACCATGGAGGAACGGCCTCCGCCCGGGCCCCGGCGTCGCCGGTAGCCGTGGCGGCGGATCAGCTCCTCCACGCGCGCGCGGGTCTCGCTGGCCACGTCGGCGCGTCCGTTCAGCACCTTCGAGACCGTCGGCACCGATACGCCTGCGGCTTCCGCAATTTTCGAGATGGTGACCGGCTCCGAAAGGGTGCTCCGGGCGGGGTCGGGGGTCGGGTCTGCACTCACGACGCCTGATCCTACGCGGTCATGGCAACTCCGCGCGGCCACGGGTGACCCAGCTCTCATCCTCCTATTGACGCTCGGGGTGACGCCGCGTACATTCGGGCGCAAATATTTCGAAATACTTACCGATAGTTTCGAACGAGGAGTGGCCATGAGAACCCCCCGCCTGGGCTCCGCCGCCGGAGCGACGGCGCTCTGCCTGCTCGCCGTCACCGCCTGTTCCGGTGGCGGCGGCGGAGACGACCGCATGCACGTGTGGATGTACCAGGACACCCTGGTCGTGGTGCAGGAGGGCGCCGTCGAGAGGTTCAACGGGGCCTCCGAGACCGAGGCGGTCATCGACGAGGTCCCCGGGGACAGCTACGAGGAGCGCCTGCGCACGGCGATGGGCTCCAGCGAGAAGCCCGACGTGTTCTTCAACTGGGGCGGCGGCAGCATCGAGCCCTACGTCGAGCAGGACATGCTCATACCCCTGGACGACATGCTCGCCGAGAACCCCGAGTTCGCCGACTCCTTCATCCCCTCCATCCTGGAGGCGGGCAAGGTCGACGGCGTGCAGTACGGCATCCCCCTGCGCGGCACCCAGCCGGTCATCCTCTTCTACAACGAGGCGGTGTTCGAGGAGGCCGGAGCGGAGCCCCCCGAGACCTGGCAGGACATCCTGGAGCTGGTCGACACCTTCACCGAGGAGGGCGTCACCCCCTTCGCCCTGGCCGGGGCCGACCCCTGGACCGAGCAGATGTGGCTCCAGTACCTCGTGGACCGCATCGGCGGGCCGGAGGTGTTCGCGCGCATCGTGGAGGGCGACTCCGAGGGCTGGCGCGATCCCGCCGTGCTGGAGGCCGCCCGGATGGTCCGGGAACTGGTGGACCAGGGCGCGTTCGGCAACTCCTACGCCTCGGTCAGCTACACCGAGGGAGCGGCCTCCGCGCTGCTGTCCGAGGGCCGGGCCGCCATGCACCTGATGGGCTCGTGGGAGTACTCCACCATCCTGGACCAGAACGAGGAGTTCGCGACGAACGACCTCGGGTACGTGGCCTTCCCACCGATCGAGGGCGGCGAGGGCGACCCCGCCAACGTGGTCGGCAACCCGACCAACTACTTCTCCGTCTCCGCCGAGACCGAGTACACGGACCAGGCGATGGAGTTCCTGACGTACATGTCCCAGGAGGAGTACGTCGCCGACATGGTGGAGAACGGCGAGGTGCCCACCACCACCAACGCCGAGGAGGTCGTCGCCGACAGCCCCAGCCCGGACTTCGCCACCTTCCAGTACGAGATGGTGCGCGACGCGCCGCACTTCCAGCTCTCGTGGGACCAGGCGCTGCCCCCGGAGGTGGCCACGCCGATGGTCACAGAGATCGAGTCGCTGTTCAACGGTGAGCGCACGCCCGAGCAGTTCGTCGACGCGCTGGCGGCCCTGTGACCGGCCGCACCGACAGCCAGGCGACCGGTGCCACCATGACCGGCGACCCGGCGGCCGGGGGCGCCGCGGCGGGCGGCCCCGCCCCCGCGGCCCCCGGCCCGGCCTCACGCGCGGCGGAGCCGCCGCGCGGGGCGCCGCCCCCGCACGGGGCGGCCCGGCCCGCTGTGGGCGGTGCCCGGCCTGCTGTACTTCGGGCTCTTCGCCGCCCTGCCGATGGTGCTGGTGGCCTACCTGTCCCTGACCTCCTGGGGCGGGCTGGGCTCGCCCCGCTTCATCGGCCTGGAGAACTGGTCGCGCCTGGCCGGCGACCCGCTGATGCACAACGCCGTGTGGCTGAGCGTGCTGCTGACCGCGCTCTCCTGGATCGTCCAGACCCCCATCAGCCTGCTGCTGGGAGTCTGGGCCGCCGGTCAACAGCGCAACCGCGCGGTGCTCTCCGCCGTCTTCTTCCTGCCGCTGCTGCTGTCCTCGGCGGCGATCGCCCTCGTCTGGCGGGCCCTGCTGGACCCCAACTTCGGCCCGCTGGCCTGGCTGGGGCCCCGCCTGGGACTGTCGTCGGTGGACGTGCTGGGCGGTTCCGACAGCGCGTTCCTGGTGATCGTGTTCGTCAGCGCCTGGCAGTTCATCCCGCTGCACATGCTGCTCTACCAGGGCGGCGCCCGGCAGATCCCGGCGACGCTGTACCAGGCGGCCGAGATCGACGGGGCGGGAAGGCTGCGGGCGTTCTGGCACATCACGCTGCCCCAGCTCAGGCACACCGTCACCACGTCGTCGGTGCTGATGGTGGTGGGCGCGCTGACCTACTTCGACACCGTGCTCATCATGACCGGGGGCGGGCCCGGCACCAACACCACGATCGTCCCGTACCTGATGTACCAGGCCGGTTTCCAGAGCTGGGAACTGGGCTACGCCAGCGCCGTCGCTTTCACCCTGGTGGTGACGGCGACGCTGATCGCCCTGCTCCTGGTCCGCTTCACCGGTTTCGGCGACATGCGCAGCACCCGGGAGGGAATTTGACCGCCAGTACGGCCGAGAGGCCCGCCGCACGGCGGCTCCCGAGCGGCGGCCGCCCCGCCCTCCCCCGGCGGCGGCCGGGCCGCCGCCGACCCAACGTCCTGGCCGGGCTGGGCGCCCTGGTGTGGCTGGCCGTCGTGGGGGTGCCGCTGTACGCGCTGCTCGTGGCCACGGTGCAGCGCTCAGAGAACTACACCTCCGCCGGGCCGCTCACCCCGCCCACGGACCCGACCCTGGACAACTACGTCAAGGCGGTCGAGAACGGGGTGCTGGGCTTCGTGCTCAACACCGCGATCGTCACCGTCGCGGTGGTGGCGATCGTGCTGGTGCTCGCCTCCATGACCGGGTTCGCCGTGGTGCGCTCGCGCACCCGCTGGACCACGGGGGTGTTCCGGATGTTCCTGCTGGGGCTGGCGATCCCGTCCCAGGCGGTGATCATCCCGGTGTACCTGATCATCATCGAACTGGGGCTGTACGACACCCTGACCGCGATCGTGCTGCCCACGGCGGCTTTCGCGCTGCCGGTGTGCGTGCTGATCCTGGTGGGGTCGATGCGCGACATCTCCGAGGAGCTGTACGAGGCCATGGCCCTGGACGGCGCGGGCCCGGTGCGCACCTTCCTCCAGCTGGTGGTGCCGCTGTCGCGGTCGGGGCTGAGCACCATCGGCGTGTACGCCGCGCTCCAGGCCTGGAACGGGTTCCTGTTCCCGCTGATCCTCACCCAGTCCTCGGACAACCGGCTGATCACCATGGGCCTGTTCGAGTTCCAGGGCGAGTACCGCGTGGACGTGCCCGGCATGCTGGCCGCGGTCGTGCTGGCGACCCTGCCGCTCTTCCTCGTCTACCTCTTCGCGCGCCGCTCCCTGGTGCGCGGCATGATGGGGGTCGGTGGAAAGTAGCCCCGGACCGCTCCACTCCCGCCGGCGGCCGAGGCCCCGCCGACCCCTCCCCCGGTGCCCGTCCTCTGCCAGGGCCCTACCCCCGAGACGGGCACCGGGCGCACGTCCGCCTACTCCCCGTTCCGGGGCAGCAGGGACCCCAGCGGGCCCAGGTCCAGGTTGAGGTCGGCGGCGGAGAGCCCGTAGCGCTCGCGCAGCTCGGTCATGCGCTCCTCCAACAGCATCAGCGTCATACCGATGCGCTCCTCCTGGTCCTCGGTGAGGTCGCCCCGGTCCACGCGCCGCAGGGCCTGGCGCTCCATGAGCTGGCGCACCAGCTCCACCACGGTGAGCACCAGCTTGATCAGGTCGCGCTCGACCGTGTCGGGCTCGGTCTCGATCCGGTGGCGCAATCCCTGCGTCTCGGAGTCAGGAGCCCCCTGGCGGGACCGGTCCGGGTCCGCCGTCCCGTCCAGGGCGTCCTGAAGCCGTCCCAGGATGTCGTTCCCGCCTCCCGGAACCGTGTCGGCGTCGGCCACGCGCACGGGCGCGGGCCCCTCGGGACCCCGCGCCGCGCGGAGCGGGTTCCCGTTCACCTCCGGCATACCTCCTCCTTCCCCCTCCCTCCGGGACCGGTCCTCACTCCTGCCGGATCCATCCGCTCAGGGGGTGACCGTGCTCCCAGGGCGAGGGCACGTTCTCGTTGATCGACGACACCAGGGCGTGCAGGGAGACCCGGACCAGGTCCACGTCGGCGATGGAGACGGTCAGGTCCCCCGAGACCACCACCCCCTTGGCCAGGACCCGGTCGAGCAGGTCGACCAGGGAGATCTCCCGGTTGGCCAGGGGGTGGTCCTCGTCCAGCATCGTGGTCAGGGAGTGGGCCTGGCCGGGGAAGCCGCCGGTACCGGGCGGACCGCCCCCGGCGGGGCCGGTTCCGTTCACCGCGCTCATGCGCCCGCCTCCACAGCTCGGGGGGAGGAGAAGGAGTAGGGGGCCCACGGCCCGGAGACCTCGATCCTGGTGCCCTCGGGCGCGCGGGAGTTCAGCTCGTCCACCGCCGTGAGGAACTCCGCCACCCGGTCCCCGTCCACGAGGTAGGCGTTGTTCATGACGTTCTCGCCGGGGGCCTCGGACAGCGCGGCGCTCTGCGTCTGGTGCCGGGCGCGCGCCCGGGCCATCGCGACCAGGATTTCGTCGGCCCGCTCGCACAGCGCGGAGGCCCGCTGCCAGGTGTCGTCGCGGCGGTCGCGCTGCTCCCTGCGCCTGCGCAGGTAGGCCTTGCCCGGGGTCTCGTCGGCGGGGGCCTGCGGCTCGGGCTGCGCGGCGGTGCGTACGCCCGCCTCGGCGTAGACCTTCACGCCGACCTCGACCCGGTCCACGAGTTCGTCCAGCGTCGCCGCGAAGACCTGCGCGTTCTCGCGCAGGACTTGGCGGACCCGTTCGTCCCCGCGGTAGACGGTGGCCAGCCGCAGCGGCAGGGCCACGGACCGCAGCGCCACCGCGTCCACGACGCCGTGGTGGGCGCGGGCCACCTCCTCCAGCCAGCGCATGTCCTCCAGCTTGGCGTGGAGCGCCTGCTCGTCGAACTCGTCCAGGGGGACGGTGCTGACCGCGGCGGCCAGATCGTCCTCGACGACGAGGTGGACGGGATGGTCGCCCACGCCCCTCAGGCCGTCGGTGGACGCCAGGCCGAAGGGGCGGCACACGGCGTAGACGTAGCTCGCCTGTTCAGGCGGTTCCATGGTCGCCCTCCTCCCGGGTCCGCTCGGACGTGCGCCGGGCACCGGAGCCCTCCTCGGCGAGGGGGTGCTCCTCGGCCGCGGTGACCTGCGCGGCGCGGTGCTCCTCCAGGGCCTCGATGCGCTCGCGCAGGCGCCGGTTCTCCTCGGCCAGCTCGTCGTCCTCGCGCCGGGAGGCGCGGGAGGACAGGGCCGGGTCGTGCTCCCACCAGTCGATGCCCATCTCCTTGGCCTTGTCCACCGAGGCGACGAGGAGCCGGAGCTTGACCGTGAGGAGTTCGATGTCCAGCAGGTTGATCTTGATGTCGCCCGCGATCACGACGCCCTTGTCGAGAACGCGTTCGAGCACGTCGGCGAGGTTGGCGGAGGAGGATCCGCCCGAGGAGCGGATCGGCCTCGGCTCGCCCCGCCAGGGCGTGGGTTCACTCATGCGTACCAGTTCCCTCCCGGTCCCGCGGAGCCGTCACGGCCACGGATCACGCGCGCACCGCCGTCGCGGTGGCGGCCCCCGGCTCAGGAGCGCTCGGCCGCGGCCCGCTCCTCCTCGTCGGGGTACTCGTCCTCCTCTGCTTCCAGGTCCTGCTCGTCCGCCTCATCAGCGTCCTGGCCCTCAACCTCGTCACCGGGGAACTCCTCTTCTTCCTCTTCGCCCTCGTCGTCCTCGGGCTCTTCCTCAAGCTCCTCGTCGTCCGCGGCCTCGGGGTCGTCCTCGGGCTCCTCCTCGAACCCGTCCCCGGGCTCGTCGTCGGAGATCCGGTCCTCGGGCTCGTCGTCCGCGGCCTCCGCGCTCCCGTCGTCGAGGTCGGCGAGCTCCGCCCGCTCCTCGGGGTCCAGGTCGGCGAGTCCGGCCCGTTCGTCGGGGTCCAGCTCCTCCAGCCCGGCCCACTGCTCCCCGGTGAGGTCCGCCTCCTCCAGGGCGACGGCGTCGTCGTGGGAGAGGACGACCTCCCCCTCGCGGACCTCGCCGCGCCAGCCGCGGAGTTCGGCCGCCTCGTCCCGGGGCAGCATCATGACCTGGCGCCGGTAGTGCTTGAGGTCCAGGCGCAGGCGTCTGCCCTGGGCCCGCCAGATGTTGCCCGTGCGCTCGAAGAGGCCCTTGGGGTAGTACTCCACCACCAGCAGGACGCGGGTGAGGTTCTCCCCCAGGGGATGGAAGGTCACGACGCCCTTCATGGTGCCCTTGGCGGCCTCGGTCGACCAGGCGATCCGCTGGTCCTGGACCTGCTCGGTGACCTCGGCGCTCCAGCTGCGGCTGGACCAGAAGACCTTGCCCCTCCAGTGGGAGGAGGTGTCCCCGGTGCGCTCCGCGCTCTGCACGCCCTTGGCGAAGGAGCCGAAGTCGGGGAAGCGGGTCCACTGGTTGTAGGCCACGCGGACCGGGACGCCCACGTCGACGTCCTCGACGATGTTGACCATCTTGCCGGGCTTGCCGCCCCCTCCGGAGGAACCCGTGCCCAGGCCCTGGCCGACCTTGTCCTTGAGGCCCTTCCTGGCCTTGTCCTTCAGGCCCTTGGCCCCGCCGGTGACCACGGCGTCGACCGGGTTCTTGCCCTGGGCGAGCTTGCCGCCGACACCGGCCGCGACGGGGGCGGCGGAGGCGCCATCGCCGGTGAGGCGCTCCACCGTGGCCCCGAGCCTGCGGGCCGCGCCGTCGACCACGCTGGTGGCCTTGGCGCTGAGGTAGTCCTGGAGGGCGTCGGCGAGCTTGGAGGTGCCCTCGTTCCTGTCCGCGGCGGACCGCAGCCGGGCCAGCGGCCCCTGGGACTCAGTCGTCGCGGCCATCGTCACCCCCCTTTCCGCCGGTGTCCGAGGCGCGCTTGCTCCGGGTGCGCTTGGCGGTGCCCTTGGTCCGCGCGGCGTTCGCCTTGGCCCGGGTGGTACCGCCCGAGGCGGCGCTCCGGGACGCCCTCGCGGCCTTGGTCCCGGACCGGCGTCCGGAGGCGGGGGCCTCACTCGGCTCCGGCTCCTGGCGGCCCTCGGCGTCGCCGTCGCCCCGGGGTCCGTCCGCGTCCTCGTCGGCCCCGTCCCCGTCGGAGCCGGAGGTGGCCCCGGCCGCGCCCTCGCGCAGGCGTTCGGTGCGGCTGTCGAGGGAGTCGGCCAGGCCGCCCGCCCACTTGCCGGCGATGTTGCCCGCCGCGGTCCTGCCGACGTTGAGAAGCTGCTCGCGGGACCGGCCCTTGAGCTCACCCGCCACCGGAAGCGCGGAGACCTCCTTGAGCAGCCCTTGGGCGAGCTGTCCGGGTTTGATGTCGAGCTTCTTGGCTCCCAGGTAGAGGCCCAGCCCCAGGGCCAGTTTGAACTTCTTCCTCCGGCCCAGGACGTAGCCGCCCACTGCGGCGGCCACGATTTTCGCGGTGTCCCCCACGGGATCTCACCTCAATATCGTCTATCGAAGACCTTGTCGGTACCGCTCGGCTTCCTCCAGCTGGTCCAGCAGCTCGTCCTCCGCCCGGTCGAACTCGCTCTCGGA
The DNA here is from genome assembly GCF_018316795.1 of Nocardiopsis akebiae. Lineage (NCBI taxonomy): Bacteria > Bacillati > Actinomycetota > Actinomycetes > Streptosporangiales > Nocardiopsidaceae > Nocardiopsis > Nocardiopsis akebiae. Next base: position 3,230,780 of record NZ_CP074132.1, on the reverse strand, counting down.
CAGCTCTCCGGCGTCGAAGCGCTCGGACAGTTCCGCCAGCTGCTGTCGGATGCGTGAGGGGTCGTACATCTCCCGCTCCGCCGCGTCCAGGACCTGGCGCGCCGTCCAGTCGACGAACCGGACCGGCGCGGCGGGAGCGGTGAGGATCATGCTGAGGAGGCCCATGCCCCTGACTCCTGTTCGGTGTCCCCGACCGGCGGGGTCACTGTTGGGGGGACGCCACGAAGCTGTAGGGCGGCAGGGGTCCGTTGACGCGGACCTCCATGTAGGAGGCCAGCTCCTGTTGGATCCGGGCCGCCTCGCGCAGGAACCCCTCGGTGCGGTCCCGGTGCACGAGGAAGGAGGCGTTGGCCAGGCCGCCGTCCGCGGCTGGCCGGGCGGACACGCGCTCGGCCAGGCCTTCCAGGGGCTTCAGGACGGTCTCGGCGTCGCGGCGCCTGAGCTCCTCCACCGCGTGGGAGACCTGCTCGCCGAAGGCCATCCGCTCGGAGGGGGTGCCGCCTCCGGCCGCCTTGAGCTCCTCGTTGCGGGCCCGCAGCCCCTCGTCGGCGCGCAGCACGGCGCGCAGGGCCGCCTCCTCGTTGTGGCCGGCCTTGACGTTGAACTCCACCCGGTCCTGGAGCTGGTCAAGGAGGACGGAGTAGTGGTCGGCGAAGCGGGCGAGCTCGGCGGCGACCGCGTCGTCGTCCTCGCTCACCGCGCCGAAGCGCAGGGGCAGGACGCCGTGGCCCAGGGCCAGGTCCTGGAGGACGTTCTGGTGCGCGGTCAGGTCGCGCCGCTTGGCGCGCAGGCCCTCGGGGGCGTCGCTGACCGCGGCGGCCACACCGTAGGCGCGCACGAAGCGCACCGGCGCCGCGTCCTCGCCCACACCGGACAGCTTCATGGCGTCGAGGGACTCGTCGTCGCGGACGATCCCGTAGACGTAGGTGCTCACTCCTCGCCCTCCTTCTTGGCGGAGGAGCGGCGGCGGGCGCGCGCGGGCTGCTTCTCCTGCTCGTCGGACTGCCCCTTGGAGAAGGACTCGGAGATGGCCTCGGCCGCCCCGGAGAGCGCGCCCTTGGACTTGCTGCGCGCGCCCTTCTCCATGCCGCTGTCGAGCAGGTCGGGGAGTCCGGCCCCGCCGCTGCTGGTCAGGTCGAGGCGGTTGCAGGCCTCGGCGAAGCGCAGGTAGGTGTCGACGCTGGCGACCACGATGCGCACGTCGACGGTGAGGAGTTCGATGCCCACGAGGGAGACCCTGGCGAACACGTCGATCACCAGGCCCTTGTCGAGGATGAGGTCGAGGACCTCGTAGAGGTTGCCGGAACTGCGGCCGCCTCCGGATGACTGCTGCTGCATCACCGTCATCGGAATCATGCTCCTTTCGTCGGTGAGGTTGCGGAGGGCAGGCGCCCCGTCCGTCAGGGGTCGGCAGGGCTCAGCCGTCGGAGCGGCCGCGGGTGTAGCGCTTGGTGCGCTTGTATCCCTCGATCTCCCCGTCGGCGTCGAGTTCCACGGAATACGTGGCCAGCAGGCTCACCGTGTCCGGAACCCGGCGCAGTTCGAGTACTTCGAGGGTCAGGTCCCAGCCGTCTCCGGATCGTTGGAACCCGGAGACGCCCTCGACCTCCAGCCCGGTCACTTCCTCGAACTGCTCCCGGGCCTCGCGCAGACGCTGCATCATCGTCTTGCGTCGTTCCCCGTGCGGAGGGGAACCGTCGTCCTTGCTGTCCTGACTCATGGATCTCCTGGCCGTCGGCCATTATCCGATTTCTCTTGCCATGCCCTTGGCTTGACCCACTACCGAGAAAGACCGCGACAAAACCTTGCCGAGGTCAAGGCGGGCACGAACGGGCCGGACGGGAACTCCCGCAACCGGGAATCAGGGGAACGCGAGAACGCCGGGACGCCCGGGGAGCTCCGGGGCGCCGGGTGTTCCACGGGGCGCGGGAAAACCTGGAACGGGGGGGGCGTCCCGGCGCGTCGGCCCCGGAGAACACGGCACGGGAAAACGCCCGCGAGAATGTTCAGGGCAGCAACCTCTTGGCAGGAAAGCAAAACCGCGCGGCGACGCGGCGGAAAGGCCCTCACCCCGCGCGCAGGAGGCGGAGCAGGGCGTGCGCCTCGGCCGCCAGCGCGTCCCGGCCGGGTGCCAGGTACGCCCGCGGGTCGGTCAGGTCGGGCCGTTCCTCCAGCCGCTCGCGCAGCGCCCCGGAGAAGGCGTCGTTGAGCCGGGTGGCGATGTTGACCTTGGTCATACCGCTGTCGACGGCCCTGACCAGGTCGGCGTCGGCGACACCCGACGACCCGTGCAGTACCAGGGGCACCGGGACCGCCCGGCTCAGGCGGCCGATGAGGTCGTGGTCCACACGGGCGTCGCGGGTGCGCATCGCGTGCGAGGTGCCGACCGCGACGGCCAGCGAGTCCACTCCGGTCGCGCGGACGAACTCCGCCGCCTCCTCGGGACGGGTGCGCGCGCCCGGGGCGTGGACGCCGTCCTTGCCGCCGACCTCGCCGAGTTCGGCCTCCACCGCTACGCCGCGGGCGTGGCAGTACCCGACCACCGCGCGGGTGGCCGCGACGTTGTCCTCGTAGTCCAGCGCGGAGGCGTCGAACATGACGCTGGTGACGCCCAACTCGACCGCCTCGCGCACGAGCGGGACCTCGGTGGCGTGGTCCAGGTGGACGGCGGTCGGCACGGCCGCCCCGCGGGCGGCGGCGAGCGTGGCCAGGGCGAGGGGCTCCAGCGCCCCGTGGTAGCGCACGCAGTTCTGGCTGATCTGCAGGACGACGGGGGCCGCGGCGCGCTCGGCTCCGGCGATCAGCGCCTCGACGTGCTCCAGCAGGACGACGTTGAAGGCGCCGACGCCCCCGCGCCGGGCGGCGGCCCGCTCCAGCAGCGTGGTGATCCCAACGAGTGTCATGCGTACTCCTCGACGTGCACGGTGGGCAGGAACGCCCTGTAGGCCCGCGGGTCGGCCTCCCCCGCGGTGGGGGCGAGCACGGCTGCGGCGCCGAGTGCGGCGGCGCGTGCCAGCGTCCGGGGCCAGGGGTCGGCGGCGGCCGTGCCCAGGGCGATCGCGGCGGCCGCGGCGTCCCCGGCTCCGGTCGGGTTGCCGGTCACGCCCGGGACCGCGTCCGCCCGCCACCCCCGGTCGCCGTGGAAGGCCAGCAGGCCCCGGCTCCCGAGTGAGACGACCACGCTGCGGGCACCGGCCCGCAGCAGTCGGCGGGCGGCGTCGGCGCCGCACCCGCCGGTGGCGGCGCGCAACTCGGCCGCGTTCGGTTTGACCACCGCGGCACCGGCCGCCGCCGCTGCCAGCAGCGCCGGACCCGCGGCGTCGACGACGGCGGGCACGCGCGCCCGCCCGGCGACGCGCACCAGCTCCGCGTACAGGTCGTCCGGCGCTCCCGGGGGCAGGCTGCCGGAGAGCACGAGCGCGCGGGCCCCGGTCAGCGCGTCGCGCACCGCCTCCGTCAGCGCGGCCAGCTCCTCGGTGCTCAGCCGCGGGCCCGGTTCGTTGAGGACCGTGGTGTCGGTGCCCACGACGGTCAGGGTGCGCCGGGTCGTGCCGTCGACGGGCACCGCCCGCAGCCGGTGCCCGTCCCCGGCCAGGGAGCGGGCGATCCACCGGCCGGTCGGTCCGCCGAGGGGGGCGACCGCGAGCGTGGGCTCGCCGAGCCCGCGCAGCACCCGGGACACGTTGAGGCCCTTGCCGCCCGGACGCTCCCACACGCGCGAGACCCGCAGGGAGCGGCCCGGCACGAGGGCGTCGACCTCGTAGGTCACGTCGACGGCGGGGTTGGCGGTGACGGTGACGATCACGTGCTCCCCCCCGGGCCCCGGGGTCCGCGGCCGGGGGCGGCCCGGAGCGCGGTCAGGGCGCGGTCGCGGTCGCAGGTCCCGTTCACGTGTACTCCAGCAGTTCCCGGGCCAGCAGCGCCGCGCCCAGGCACCCGGCCCCGTCGCCCAGCGCGGCGGGGACCACGTCCGGGCGCCGGTGGAAGGTCAGGCGGGCTTCGAGCCGTTCGCGCAGCGGGGCGAGCAGCAGTTCGCCGGACCGGGCCAGGCCGCCGCCGACCACGATGACCTGCGGGGCGAGTACGGCGCTGATCCAGGAGAGGCCGAGCGCCAGGGCGTCGACGGCCTCGTCCCACACCCGCCCGGCGTCGGGGTCGCCCCGCACGAGGAGGTCGGCCACGTCGCGGGCCTCCCTGGTGGGTCGGCCCGTGCGCTCGGAGTAGCGGCGGGCGATGGCCGCGGCCGAGGCGATCGCCTCCAGGCACCCGGTGGCGCCGCAGGCGCACGGCCCCCCGTGGCCCACGTCCACGTGTCCCATCTCGCCGGCGAAGCCGCCCGCGGTGTGCGCCCGCCCGCCCAGGAGCAGGGCCGCCGACAGGCCGGTGCCGATGGGGACGAAGACGGCGTCCTCGTGGCCGCGCGCGGCGCCGAGCCGCTGTTCGGCCAGCCCTCCGGCGGCCACGTCGTGCCCGAGGGCGACGGGCAGCCCGCAGCGCTCGGCGAGCAGGTCGCGTACCGGCACGTCGCGCCAGAGGAGGTTCTCCGACCACACCGCCACCCCGCGCCCGACGTCGACGATGCCGGGGACGACCACCCCGACCGCCGCGACCGGGGCGTCCCGGGACGCGGAGCGCAGCTCCCCGACGAGGGCGGCGGCGGTGCCGACCACGGCCTCTGCTACGCGGGGACCCGTGGGCGTGGGCGTCCTGCGGGTGAGCAGCACCCCGTGGTCGGCGTCCACGAGGGCCGCCTTGGTCAGGGTTCCGCCGACGTCGACGGCGACGACGGCGCTCACGCCCGCTCGTCCGCGAGGACGACCGAACGGGTGAGGTTGCGGGGCCGGTCCGCGTCGAGCCGCCGCCGCCCGGCGAGGGCGACGGCCAGGCGCTGGGCCACGACGAGGTCGGCCAGCGGGTCCAGGTCGCTGGCGCGGAAGGCGGCGCCGGTGGCCACGACCTCGGCGGCCAGGCCCGCGGGCGGCTCGCCGAAGGACCACACGAGCCGTCCCGGCTCGGCGATGGTGAGGGGGCCGTGGCGGTACTCCATCGCGGGGTAGGACTCCGTCCACATGCGCGCCGCCTCGCGCGACTTCAGGGCCGCCTCGTGCGCCAGGCCCACCGTCCACCCCCGGCCGAGGAAGGTGATCTGTTCGGCGCGGACCAGGTGGTCCAGCGGGACCTCCAGGGCCCGCTCGCCGTCGCGGGCGAAGCGCTCGACGTCGTGGCCCAGGTGGGCGCGCAGCAGGGCGAGCGCCGTCGTGGCGTAGCGGGTCTGCACCACCGACCTCTCGTCGGCGAAGTCCAGCAGCACGCTCAGGTCGGCGAGTTCGGTGACCGGCGAGCCGGGCACGGCGGTGATCACGGTGGTGGGCACGTCCCGGGCCGCCCTGAGCAGGTCCGTGACCTCGGTCGTCGTGCCGGAGCGGCTGATGGCCACGACGCGGTCGTAGGAGCGGCCGGGCGGCACCTCCGAACCCGGGAACGCGTCGGTCCCGCCCTGCCCTGCCCGCTCGCGCAGGGCGGCGTAGGACATCGCGACGAACCAGGACGTGCCGCAGCCGACGACGGCCGTGCGCTCCCCCGGACGCGGCAGTGCGGGTTCCGCGGACGCCAGCGCGTCCGCGACGCGCCGCCAGCACTGCGGCTGGCTGGCGATCTCCGCGGTGACATGGGTGTTCATCTAGGATCTCCCTTGCTGGCTGCGGGGCCCTCGCGCCCGCCGCGGGGAGCGGCCCGGCGCCCTCGTCCGGACTCCGGATCCCCGCCCCCGCCCGCGGCCCCGTTCGCGGCGTGTCCCGCCGTGCGCCCCGCTGCCGGGTCGGGTAGGAGTGCCGCGACGGCCCCTCCTCCGCGTGCGGTGCGCGACGACGCGCACGAAGCATCGTTAGTCTGATTGATTTTGATCGATATAGTCGGTTACCAGTCAGATCGGATCAATAGTTTGTCCTTGGGGGACGTCATGGACCGCCACCAGCGTTTGACGGCTGTGCTCGAACTGCTCTCCGAGCGCGGGTCCCTCTCCGTCGACGAGGCGGTGGAGGAGCTGGGGGTCTCCCCGGCCACCGTCCGGCGCGACCTGGACCACCTGGAGCAGCAGCAGCTCCTGACCCGCACGCGCGGCGGGGCCCTGGCCTCCTCGGTCTCCTACGACCTGCCGCTGAGCTACAAGGCCGCCCGGCACGCCGAGGAGAAGGAGCGCATCGCCCAGGCGATCACGGACCTGGTCCCCCCGGGCTCGGTCGTCGGCCTCAACGGCGGCACCACGACCACCCAGGTCGCGCGCGCCCTGGCCCTGCACGAGAGCTTCCGCGGCGACGGTCCCGGGCGCGGCCTGACCGTGGTGACCAGTGCGCTCAACATCGCCACCGAACTGCTGGTGCGCCCCCACATCAAGGTGGTCGTGGTGGGCGGGGTCGTGCGGCCCCGCTCCTACGAGCTGGTGGGGCCGCTCGCCGAACGGGTCCTGGAGGCGCTCTCCCTGAACGTGGCCGTGATCGGGGCCGACGCCGTGGGCGCCGACGTCGGCGCCATGGCCTTCGACGAGGACGAGGCCGCCGCCAACACGCTGCTCGCCCGGCGCGCCGAGCGGGTCATCGTGGCCGCGGACAGCCACAAGATCGGCCAGCGGGCCTTCGCGCGGATCCTGCCGGTCGCCGGGATCGACGTCCTGGTGACCGACAAGGACGCGGACCCCGACGTCGTGGACGGCTTCACCAGGGCCGGGGTCGAGGTCGTCCAGGCCTGAACCGCGGCCCGGGTCCGGGGCCCTCACGGATCGTTCCTCCCGTCCAGCGGCCGGTAGCCGACCCCGAGGGCCTCCAGGCGCTCCAGGTGCACGCGCAGCCGGGCGAGGAAGTCGGCGCGGTCGTGGCCGCGCTCCTCCGGCTGGCGCCAGACGGCCTCGGCGAAGGCGCACAGGCGGGGGAAGGGCATGTACTCGGTGTGCTCCTCGGTGGCCGCGTACCCGGTCCACATCTGGGCCTCGGCGCCGACGACGCGCCGGGCGGCCTCCCCGTCCAGAGCGGCGGACAGCGGCACGAAGCCGCCGCCGAAGGCGAGGGGTTCGGCCGCGGCGTCCTCGTCCTGGTAGTAGTCGAGGTACACGTGGCTGGTGGGCGCCATGACCGTCTCGTGGCCGAGCCGGGCCGCGGCCTCGCCCCTCTCCCGCTCGCGCCAGGCCACCACCGTCACGTCGGCGGGGAGCGCTCCCCCGTCCAGGACCTCGTCCCCGCCGCAGTGGACGTACCTGCCGGGGAAGACGTCCATCACGTGCGCCAGGACGTCGCGGCAGAAACGCGGCGCGGTCTCGTCCACGTTGAGCAGGCGGGTGCCCGCCCCCCAGCGCTCGCGCACGATCGTCGGCGCGCCGGTGTTGCCCAGTTCGGGGTAGGCGGTGATGGCCTCCTGCATGTGGCCGGGCATGTCGATCTCCGGGACCACCTCGACGCACCGGTCGCGGGCGTGCGCCACGATCTCGCGCAGATCGGCCTCGGTGCAGCAGACGCCGTGCGGGGTCTGGTCGCAGACAGGGTCCGGGCTCGTGCCGAGGTCGTTGCCGACCACGGTGCGCGCCCGCCACGCGCCGACCTGCGTCAGCCGGGGATAGCCGGGCACCTCGATCCGCCAGCCCTGGTCGTCGGTCAGGTGCAGGTGCAGGACGTCGAGCTTGTGCAGGGCGAGCAGGTCGATCAGGCGCAGGACGAAGTCCTCGGGCAGGAAGCGCCGGGCCACGTCCAGCATGAGGCCGCGCCAGCGCAGCCGGGGGTGGTCCTCCACCCGCGCGCAGGGGATGCCCGCGCCCCGGGCGGCTCCGCCCGTCCTCCACAGCCGCGCGGGCAGGAGCTGGCGCAGGGTCCGCGCGCCGTGGAAGGCCCCGACCGGGTCCGCGCCGACGATCTCGACGCGGTCGGTGTCCACGGTGAGCGCGTAGCCGTGTTCACGGGCCCGTCGGGGGTCCACGCGCACGGTGACGGGGGCCGGATCACCGCCCGGTCCGCCCCCGGCCTCCGGTTCGACGCGCAGGGAGAGTCCGCGGTCCAGCCGGAGGGCGCCCGGGCGCGGCTGCGTCCGCGTCGGCACCGGGATGATCGCGGGTCGGTCGGCGTCGTCGGGCATGCTCGCTCCCCCCTTCCCACCGCCCCGCGGCCGAGGCCGTCGCGGCGGCTGCTCGCCTGCTCCGGCGGACGGGCGCGGCGCCCGGTCGGGTCCGGGCTCGGGCCGGTCGCACTCAACGATCATTACATGAGCGCATGATGATTACTAGTGAACAGAAGGAGGACATAAAGCTTGACACCAATCAGGCAGAACGTGACGATAGTCACTCATCGACTACCGGAGGAAGCGCCCACCATGGTTCTCGCGTACGCCCCGAACGGACATGGCTGACACCGCGCGGCCCACCGGCCGGGTCGGTGCGGAGCACGAACGCGCCCCGGCCACTTCGCCGGACCGCCCGGGCGGTCCCGGCCGCCCCGACGGCCGCTCCGGGGACTCCCCGGTCCGGCCCGACCGCGGCCTGTGGCGGCGCGCGTCGGCGACGCGCTGGCTGCTGCCCGCCACCGCCCTCATCGGCCTGGTCATCGTCTTCCCCGCGCTCTACATGGTCTGGCTGTCCTTCCTGGCCGTGGACCGGATCGGGCAGATCCGGGGGTTCACGGGGCTGGACAACTACCGGAGGCTGCTGGCGGAGCCCGCGCTGGCCGGGGTCGTGGCCAACACGCTGGTGTGGCTGGTGGTCGTCCTCGCGGCCACGATCCTGGTGTCGCTGGCCCTGGCCCAGTTCCTCACCAAGGAGTTCCGCGGACGCCGACTCGTACGGCTCTCCGTCGTCGTGCCCTGGGCGGCCTCGCTGGTGATGACCGCGACGGTCTGGCGATTCCTGCTGGAGGGCGGCAACGGCCTGCTCAACCGCCTGCTGATGGACCTGTCGCTCCTCGACGCCCCGCACGAGTGGTACAAGGACCCCGCCACGGCCTTCGCCTCGATCATGGTCGTCGGCGTCGTCACGTCGGTCCCCTTCACGACCTACGTCCTCCTGGCCGGCCTCCAGACGATCCCCGCAGAGGTGCACGAGGCGGCCAGGATCGACGGCGCCGGGGCCTGGAGGCGGTGGCTGCACGTCACCCTGCCGCTGCTGCGCCCCTCTCTGCTGGTCGCGTTCGTGCTGAACATGCTGCACGTGTTCAACGCGTTCACGCTCATCTGGGTGATCACCGGCTCGATCGCCGGGAACCACGCCGACACCACGGTCACGTGGATGTACAAGATCGCCTTCAAGGAGCAGCTGGACCCGGGCGAGGCCGCCGCGCTCGCGGTGCTCAACGTGGCGTTCCTCGTCGGGCTGATCGCGTTCCTGGCCTGGCTGCTGCGGCCGGGCCGCCGCGACCGGGCGGGCCGCGCCCTCGCCTCGGCGGTGCCCGGCGGCGTCCGCTCGCTCACCGGCCGGGCCGCGCGCTCGTGGTCGTCCCTGCGCGGGCGCGCGGCGGGCGCGTGGGCTCCGCTCCTGCACCCGGCGGCCGTCGCCGGCGGCCGTGTGTGGCGCCGCGTCAGGAGCGCCGTCCTCCCGCTGATCGGGGCGCTGGTCGCCCTGTTCTTCCTGGCCCCCTACGCCGCGATGTTCCTCGGCTCGCTCAAGACGGACGCGGAGCTGTTCGCCGTCCCCGCGACCTACCTGCCCCGGGACTGGGCGTGGTCGAACTACGTCGAGGTGTGGAGCCGGATCCCGCTGGCGGAGTACTTCCGGGTCAGCCTCACCGTCGCCGGGACCTCGACCCTGGTCGTGCTCGCCGCGGCCGCGCCCGCCGCCTACGCCGTCGCCCGATCCGACTTCCGCGGCAGGGGCGCCTTCCTCGGCCTGATCCTCATCACCCAGATGTTCCCGGCGGTGGCGCTCATCATCGGGCTGTACCGGGAGGCGCTCTTCCTCGGCGCGGTGAACTCCTACTGGTTCATCATCGCCGTCAACTCCGCCTTCAACATCGCCTTCGCGGTGTGGATCCTCAACACGCACTTCCGGGCGGTCCCGAGGGAGACCGAGGAGGCGGCCATGATGGACGGCCTCGGCCGCTTCCGGACCCTGCTCAGGATCATCGTCCCGCTGTCGGCGCCGGGGATCATCACGGTGGCCGTCTTCACCTTCATCCAGGTGTGGAACGAGTTCATCGTCGCGCTGACCCTGTTCAACGACCCCTCGCGGGGCACGGTCCCGCTGACCGTGGGGGTCCAGCAGTTCATCGGCCTGTACGAGACGAACTACCAGTACCTCTTCGCCGCCGGGCTGATGGCCGTCGTCCCCACGGTGGTCCTCTTCGCCCTGATCGAGAAGTACCTGGTCAGCGGCCTGACCACAGGCGGTGTTCGATGACGGGTCACCGCCGGCAAGCGGAAGGGAAGGGCAGCGGATGAGGAAACCGAGGCCGCGGGCCACCGCCTGCGCCGCCGCGCTGTCGGCGGCCGCGCTGCTCGCCGCGGGGTGCGGTGGGGACGGGGGCGGGGACCCGCGCACCATCGAGCTGGTCGTGGCGCAGTACACCGAGGGGACGCAGCCCTACTGGAGCGGCCTGATCGAGTCCTTCGAGGCCGACCACCCCGGCACGAGCGTGCGGCTGCGGGTGATCGGCTGGGGCAACCTCCAGAACCAGGTCAACACGATGGTGCAGACCCGGCAGTTCCCCGACGTCCTCAACACGAACCTCTTCGCCGACTACGCCGAGGCGGGCCTGCTGCACCCCGCGCGCGACGTCCTGCCCGAGGACAAGTTCACCGACTTCGTCCCGGTCCTGGCCGAGAACGCCTCGCTGGAGGGTGAGCAGTACGCCCTGCCGTTCGTCGCGACGGTGAACGCGATGTACTACAACCGGAGCATCTTCGCCGAAGCCGGGATCAGCGAGCCCCCGCGGACCTGGGACGGGTTCCTGGAGGCGGCGGAGCGCATCAGGGCGCTCCCCGGCGACCACGTCCCCTACGCGCTGGCGCTGGGCTTCGACGGCGGCGACTACGAGTTCGGCACCTGGGCGCGCTCCAACGGCGGCGGCTGGAAGCAGGACGGCGAGTGGACGGTCAACAGCGACCGCAACGTCGCCACGCTGGAGTTCCTCCGGGACCTGGTGGTGGAGCACCAAGCCACCCAGCCCAACCCCGGGCAGACCAACCGCCCCGACGGCACGTGGCCGCTCTTCGCCCAGGGCAGGGCCGCCATGGTGTACGCGCCGCTGGGCGGCAGCGCGTTCCTGGACCCGGTGCACGAGGCGGGCGTCGACTACGGCACGACGACCCACCCGACCAACGGCGGCGCCGAGCCCTCCACCCACGGCATCCAGGACTACCTGGTGGCCTTCGACAACCCCGGCAACCAGGAGCTGGTCACCGAGTTCCTGGACTACTTCTACGAACCGGAGAACTACACCGCCTACCTGGAGGTCGAGGGGCTGCTGCCGACCACCGAGTCCGGAGTCGAGGAGTTCCGCGACGACCCCGACGTGGGACGGTACGTCGAGCAGATCCCCGAGGCGCGGCTGGACCCCACCTACGAACCGGTCTGGGCCCAGCTGCGCGGCACGATGGCCGGGGAGCTGGGCACGGCCGTGGCCCCGGACGGGGACCCGCGCGCCGTCCTGGACAGGGGCCAGGAGATCGCCGCCTCCGGCCCGTGACGGGCGGGGGCGCGTGGCGGCTGGTCGCTCAGCCCAGCGCCCGGGTCCCGATGACCGACAGCAGGTGCAGCCTGTCGTGGCTCTCGCTGCCGGGGACGGCGGTGTAGACGAGCAGCGAGTGGGCCTGGCCCGGATCGACCAGCCTCTGGCAGTTCAGCTCCAGGGGTCCGACCTCGGGGTGCACGAAGCGCTTGACGTGGTGGGGGCGCACACCGATCTCGTGGTCCTCCCACACCCGCCGGAACTCCTCGCTCCGCCCCAGGAGGAGGTCGGCGAGGTGGGCGGCCCGCGAGTCGGGGCCGCGCAGGGTGACGAGCTCGCGCAGACCCGAGGCGTACATGCGGGTGAGGAACGCGTGCTCCTCGGGCGCGTAGAGCCGCCGGGAGTCGGGGTCGGTGAACCACCGGTACCCCGCGCTGCGTTCGGGCCCGGTGTAGACGGTCGTGTCGCCGGTGAGCGCGACGCCCATCGGGGACTGGCGCAGGGTCTCGCCGAGTTCGGTGACGATCTCCGCGGGCGTGTCGTCCAGGCGGTCGAGGACCCGCTGCAGTCCGGGACTGACGTGGTCGCTGACCGTGCCGCGCGGAGGCGGGTTGTGTCCGGCGAGGCGGAACAGGTGGTCCCGCTCGTCCAGTGACAGGTGCAGCCCCTGGGCGATGGAGGAGAGCATCTGGCCCGACGGCCGCGGTCCGCGCTCCCGTTCCAGCCGGGAGTAGTAGTCGGTGGACATGTGGCACAGCGCGGCGACCTCCTCCCGCCGCAGGCCGCTGGTCCTGCGGCGCTGCCCGCGCGGCAGGCCGACGTCCTCCGGTTGCAGCGCCTCCCGGCGGGTGCGGAGGAACTCGGCCAGCCCGGTGCGATCGATCACGGCACTCCCTCTTCACAGTGGTGCTGCTCCGTGTCTACCTTGCGGGCGCGGCGGTAACCACGGACCGCCGATCCCCCCTTTACGGTGAGCTCATCTCATTTGGATTCTCGGTAGCCTGACCGCGTGTCGATGGTTGAACGTCCTGTGCCTGATGAGCTGTGGGAACTATTCCAGCGAGTGGTGCCCGAACCGCCCACACGTCCCCAGGGCGGCGGCAGGCGCAGACACGGCGATCGCGAGGTGCTGGCCTCGATCATCTTCGTCGCCACCAGCGGCTGCACCTGGGCGCAACTCCCGTCGGTGTTCGGCCCGTCCGGGCCTACTGCACACCGGCGCTTCACCGAGTGGACCCGCGCCCGGGTCTGGGCCAAGCTCCACCGACTCGTGCTGGACGAACTCGGTTCCCGCGGTGAGCTGGACTGGTCGCGGTGCGCGATCGACTCGGTGAACATGCGAGCCCTCAAAGGGGGGACCTGACGGGTCCGAATCCTGTCGATCGGGGCAAGAAGGGGTCGAAGATCCACTTGATCACCGACCGGGCCGGTCTGCCCCTGTGCGCGGCGATCTCCGGGGCCAACACCCACGACAGCCAGGCCCTGCAACCCCTGGTGCGAGGAATACCCCCGGTCCGGTCCCGCCGTGGACCACGACGTCGTCGCCCGGCCAAGCTGCACGGAGACAAGGGCTACGACTATGACCACCTGCGCCGATGGCTGCGCCAACGGGGGATCGTTCACCGCCCGGCCCGCAAGGGAGTGGAGTCCTCGCAGCGGTCGGGGCGGCACCGGTGGCAGGTCGAGCGCACGATGGCCTGGCTGGCCGGATGCCGCCGCCTACACCGCCGCTACGATCTCAAGACCGACCTCGGCCTCGCTTGGCATCTATAGGACCGTCCCGGTACGAGACAGTGATTCCCCACCGCCGCGCGAACGGCCAAGCCGAACTGCCGGGCTGGAAGCAAGAGCACGACCGCTCCCGCAAACAGGTCAGGGCCCGTGTCGAGCACGCCTTCGCCCGCATGAAGGGGTGGAGGATCCTGCACGACTGCCGTCTCAGGGGCGACGGCGTGCACCACGCGATGCCCGGCATCGCGCACCTGCGCAACCTGGCCCTTGTGGGCTTAGAGGGCGTTCTTTCTCCGACCTCCATGTGTGGTTCTCGCTGGTCAGACATGAGGTCGAAGCTGGAGGCCCTTCAGGCCGATGCCCCGGGCGTGAAGCGTTGCCGACGGACTACCAGGCGTTTGTGAGCGGCGGAGCAGTTGCCGTGACGGGTCAGGAGGTGAGGGCGTACTCGGTGAAGTGGCCGCTGACAGTGAACCCGAGGCGGCGGTAGACGGGTTCCCCGTCGGTGGATGCCTGCAGCACCGCGGTCTCGTAGCCCGCGTCGCGGGCGGTGCGCAGGGTGGCCGCGGTGACGGCGCAGCCATAGCCGCGGCGGCGGTCGGTGGCGAGGGTGGCGATGTTGTAGATCCCGGCGACGCCCGCGTGCAGGAAGACCTCCGCCGAGCAGACGGGCCGACCGTCGACGTGCGCGTCGGGGAGGGGGTCGCACAGGTCCTTCCACATGCCCGCCTCCGTTTCCGACGCATCCAGACCGGCGGACTGAAGATGCTCGGCGAGGTTGCCCGGCCTGGAGGCGGGGCCCACCCACCAGGAGAAGGGGCGACCGGTGGCGGCCGGTGTCCGGGCCGTCTCCGCGGCGCGGGCCGGGGCGGTGCCCGGGGTGAAGCGGGCCCCCGCGACGATGTTGAAGGTGTCGTCGTCGAGACCGCTGTCGGCGATCAGCAGGTCGTCGGTATCGGTAACGGACGCACCCTTGAGGGTTCGGTGCAGGTGGCAGGCGTGCTCGGCGAGATTCAGCTCCATCGCGATCGGAAGGTCGGATTCATTGACGGACGGGATGTGCATGCGGTTCGTGATGATCCATCCCAGCATGGCGTCCGGGGTGCTCGCAGGTGCTTTTTCCGTACCTGTGAACGGGCCGTCCAAGAGCTGTCCGCTGGATCACGTGGCGTGTTGGCAGCGAAGACACGGTGTCCGGGCGGTCAGTCCGTGAGCCTCGTGCCTCACGCCTCGCACGCAGTCCCCACCCAGGGCGCCACAGTGACCACACAACCCGTTCCGGAGCAGGTACGGCAAACAGCGTCGTCTCGTCCTTTCCGGCCACCCAGCCAGCCCCCGCTGCCCGTCGGATCAGCTCTGACAGGTCGGACACGACTTCGGGACAACCCTTAGCCGTTCGCATAGTCCGAAGTACGAGCTTCCGCCGCGAGAAGGGTGAGCAGGCCAGGAAAACGTCGGTCGATGTCTGCGCGGCGTAGCCGAATACCCTTCCGATTGCCGTAGTCGATCTCGCAGATCAGCCCGGCTTCCCGAAGTGCCCGGAAGTGATGCGTCTGGGTTTGCTTCGAGATCGGAAGGTCGAAAGAATTACAGGTGCGCTCGCGATCCTCCCCGTCCGTGGCGAGTTCGATCATCACCGCTCGACGGTGCTCGTCCGAGAGCGCCCGGAGCACCACGCCGAGCTCCATCTGCGCGGCCGTCGGGCCCGAAATCGGTTCCTTCGCCATTTGCTGCCACACCTTTCAAGTCTGGCTAGCATCGTACCTTAGCGATGTGCTTTCGCGTAGGCACGGCAGCCTTAGCACCAAGGAGGAGCTCTGACGTCGGCCCCGCACGCCACGGCCGACCACTGATCGCCGTCGCGGCTGCTGCTGCCGGTTGTGCCGTGGAGCGTCTTCGTGATCCCCGATGGCTTCCCCGGGACTGCGATTGCGCTTCCCGACGTCTCGCGGGAACTCGGCAGTGACCCGGCCAAACTGCGAGGAGTCGTCAACGGCTTCAACCTCGCCCTGACGATCTCGACGCTCTTCTGGCGATGGACCGGCGATCGGGTCGGGCTGCGACGGACCGTCGCGGTCGGTCTCGCCACGGTCCTGCTCGGAGGGGGCTGGAGCGCGCTTGCCGGGAGCCTCGCATCGCACGGACCGTCACCGACATAGGCGCTGCTTCCATCGCGACCGGAGGCACCTCGATCCTTTCCCACGCCTACGAAGGCAAGCGGCGCACCCGTGCCCTGGCTCTCCTGGGCACGGCCGTGGGGGATGCGAACGCATGTGTTGCTCCTCTGCGCGAGCCATGATCCGGGGCGAAGCGCTCAAGTGTGCTCCGGGAATGGGGCTCGGGACCCGTCGGCTCGAGAGCTGTGACCACACGGGGCGACAACGTTACGCATCAAGCCCGTCCATCTCGATGTGCAGGTTTTCGCGGTGCTGGAATGCGAGCGCTCGCTCGGTCGTTCCGAGCACCGCGGGGACCTCCCGATGCCGGGGTGCCGCCAGAACAGCTGCGCCCGTGGGTGCTCCCGTGCCCCCGGTGCGGGGCCGATCTGACGCTGAGTCCCGTCAGCATGGACGAGCTGAGTCTTCTCCACGCGATCACGTCCTCCCTGCACCGTCTCAGGGACGCGCACCCGCCCGGCTGAGCGCCTCGTGTTGCCATGGTCGTCCTCACCGGACCGATCGAGAGTGCGAGGCGACCCCCTGCGGGCTTCGTCGGGATACTCCGAGCGGCGATGGCACATCTGACGTCGGACTCCTGGACGCCGAGCAGCCGGCAAAGTTCGGAGACCCTCACGGACTCGAATCCTTACAGCGCACGGCCCCGCAGAGCGCCGGATGAGCAATGTGGACGCACGTCGACCACTGCATGCCTTGGATCGGACCTTCTCACTACGCGGCCCGGGCGACGCCGAGCTCTCCGACGGTCCGCATCACCTGAGAGTCAGCACCGGACGGTTGGTTGTTACCTTTACGGTTACACCGACGGATCGCAGGCGGCCCCGGAGGAGAAGAGATGAGCGCGAACAGCAGGCTGACGGTGGCAGCCCACGCCCTGACCTGGATCGGGCTGTACCAACGCCGTGGTCACCAGGTGGCCACCTCTGAACAGATTGCGACGAGCGTCAACACGAACTCCGTGGTGATTCGCCGTCTGCTGGCCCAGTTGCGCAGGGCAGGATTGGCTGACTCACGAAGAGGCGCGGGTGCGGGATGGGTGCTCTCTCGGGACCTGGCCTCGATCACGCTGCTCGACGTGTATCGCGCCATCGAGCCTGGGCACGTCTTCGGCCTGCACCGCTCGACGCCCGATCCCGAGTGTGTCATCGGTCGCGGTATCAGGCCGGCGATGACAAGGGTGTACGACAGGATCGAGTCCGCCCTGAACGACGAGCTGTCGAAAGTCACGCTCGAGGACGTCCTGCGCGAGGTTCTCACACCGACCCAGCCTGCCGTTGCTGCTTCGAACCCCTGCCCACAGATGTAACATAAATAGTTACTTCCAGTCGCTTGAAGGTGCTGACCGGACTGACCGAGAGGAACAGGGCCCATGGAGTTGAGAACGATCGCCGCTCACGCCCTGCGCGCCGGGCACCGAGTACTGCTCAGCGACGGCCGCGATCCCAGGTCGGTGCGTGCCGTCGCCGACGACGGCGGCCTGAAGCATCGATGGCCGCGTTCGAGGGGGCGGTGGAGGTCGGCGTGATGTTGTTCGCCGTCCCCTTCGGCCACGCCCCCGTGGTCGGACGGCGTCTTGGGGCCGGACCGGTCGCATCATGGTTGACATGACCAACCAGCCCGCCGAGTCCAAGCCCTACCGTGGCTTCGCCGACGGCGCGCCGCCGATCGGAAGCCAGTGGGGCGAGCATCAGATGGCCGGGGTCACATTGACCAAGGCGTTCAACGCGATGTTCGCCGGCTTCACGACGCCTGACCCTCGCCACACCGAAGGCCACCAGGCGGTCCTCTGCGCCCGGGACGACGAGACGGCCAGGATCGCCATCGGGCAGATGCCGACAGGATTCGGCTTCGCGCCCGTCGCTCTCGGCGGCTTGGGTGAGGGCGGCGCACTCGTGCAGCTCCGGGGACCCTGAGCGGCAAGCACGTCCTCCTGCAGCACCAACACGACGAGACGGCGGCCGCGCTTCCTGCGGTGGCGACTACATGACGCACGAGAGCGAAAGAGGAAAAGACGATGGCAGCAGACACCAAGAGCCCCCGTGCCGTGGTCGAGCAGTTCGTGGAGCGCCTGGTCCGGCAGGATCCGGAGGGCATCCAGAAGCTGTTCGCGGACCAGATCGACTGGTACGTCCCGGGCAGCGACACCCTGCCGTGGACGGGCCGTCGTACCCGGCGGGCCGACGTCGCCTCCTTCTTCACCACCATGTGGCCCCACTACGCGCCGGGTGAGAGTGAGGTGACCCTCGAGCGATTCGTCGTCGACGAGACAGACGTGATCCTGTTGGGGACCTTCACGCACGTGATCGCATCATCCGGCAGGAAGTTCACCACGCCGTCGGCCCTGCACCTGGTGGTCGAGGACGGCCGAATCGTCCGGATGCACCTGTACGAGGACACCCTCGTAATCGAACAGGCGTTCGCCGCCGTCTGAGCTCCGGGCGGTCGCGCACTCGCGAGGGCGAAGAAGCGGGTCGGGGCCCGACGCTGTTCGTCGTCCGGCCCCGGACCGCGGTCGACGAACGTTCCTTCCCGGCGCAGCAACCGCACGACGTCAAGAGATCACCGAGAGGACTGCCGATGAAGTTGTCAACCCCGAACGGTAACCGACCGCGAGTGGTTCAGGCCGCCGCGGACAGCCGTGTGACAGGCGAGGCCACGTAGGGACGACCATCGCGGAGCATCGCCCAGAGCACGTTGACCCGACGCCCGGCCAACGCGAGCACTGCCCGGACATGCCGTTGGCACTCAGCCCGCTTGCGCTCGTAGAACGCCTTCGAGGCCGGGCAACAGCGGGTGCTTACCTGGGCGAACGTGTAGAAGACTCGCAGCAGGCGCCGGCTGTAACGCCGCGGCCGACGCAGGTTGCCGATCCCCGGCATGGCTGGTGATCATCGCAGCTTGTTCGTGCTCGCAGAACCGGCCCTCGATGGCCGTACCGGTCTGGGCGAACTCGGTCTCAAGGGCGATCACCTCCTCCGTGAGCTTGGAGACCACCGCGGCGGCGGTCTTCTCGCCCTTGACGGTGGTGCGCTGGGACTGGGCGACCTCGACCGCGGCCTAGGCACTGTTTTGCAGAAGTGGGTGTGTGGTGGGGCCTGCTCTGACAGGGTCGTGTCATGGCCGGTCGTCATGAACTCTCCGATGCCGAGTGGGCCCTGCCCGCCCCGCTCATGCCCGCCGACCCTCACAAGGGCAAGAAGTGGGCCGACCACCGCAAGGTCATCAACGCCATCCTGTTCCGCGCCCGCACCGGCATCCCCTGGCGGGACCTGCCCGAACGCTACGGCCCCTGGGAGACCGTCGCGGGCCGCCACCGCCGCTGGTCCATCGACGGCACTTGGCAGAGAATCGCCGACCTGCTGCGTATCGACGCCGACAGCGGCGAGGAACTCATCGTCGGCATCGACTCCACCGCGGGGCGGGCCCACCAGCACGCCGCCGGAGCGGCGAAAAAGGGGAGATAGCGCGGGACGAACCGGACGGGGCCCAGGCCCTGGGCCGCCCCCGGGGCGGGCTGACCACCAAGGTCCACCTGCTCGCCGACTCCTGCCCGCGGCCCCTGGTGCTGGCCACCACGCCGGGCCAGCGCGGGGACGGCCCGATGTTCGAGCCGTTGATGGCCGCGTTGCGGTTGGCCCGCAGCGTGGGCAGGCCCAGGACCCGCCCGGACCGGGTCCTGGGCGACAAGGCCTACTCCAGCCGCGCCAACCGGGCCCACCTGCGTCGGCGTGGGATCAAAGCGACCATCGCCCACCGCGCCGACGGCACCGTCTTGGATCTGACCGGCATGCGGTGGGCTCGGGTAGACGCCGACAGGCGACACGCCCCCATCGGAGGTGGGGCGTGGCCCTCGGATGTCGTCTCCACCGACGAGAAGGTGGGGCCCACTGCCGTCACGAGCACGGTGGGAGCCGTCGGCGGGGTGTGGTCAACGGCCGACTCCGTCATCAGGGCACGGCGATGCCCGTCCGCCGAAGGGTGAAGCACCACGCCCAGATCAAGCGCATCGACCCCCAGGCCGACGCTGTTCTTACTGGCCACGAACGGCTCCTTCAGGTACGACTTGCATCGAACCTCGGGACGTGCTCTACTCGACCAAGGTACGAAAACAACCGTACCTTGGGCGGCTGAACGATAGCCGTCAACGATCAGAGGAAGGTGTGGTCATGAAGAAGCCCGAGGTGTTGATACTCGGTGCCGGAATCGCAGGGCCGGCGCTAGCCTTCTGGCTCGCGCGGAATGGATACAGGCCGACCGTCGTCGAGTACGCCCGACAACTGCGCTCCGGCGGCAGTGCGATCGTCGTGAAGGGGCCCGCGTCACCGGTCGCCGAGCGTATGGGGATTCTTCCGCAGCTCCGCCAGCTCGCCACCCGCAACCGGTCGTTGACCCTGCTCGACCCAGCCGGCGAACGAGTCCTCAGGCTCCCCTATTCCGGGGGGTCGCCGACAGTCGAGGTGACCCGGGCCGACCTGTCCCAGGTGCTCCACCGAGCGGCGCAGGGCGATGCGGAGTTCGTGTTCGACGACACCGTGACCGCACTCGAACAGGACGAAGGCGGAGTCGACGTCGTCTTTAGGCGGTCCGCGCCACGGCGTTTCGACTTGGTGGTCGGTGCCGATGGGACGCATTCCACCATGCGGCGTCTCGTGTTCGGACCCGAACGGCAGTTCGTGAGCGATCTGGGTCTCTACGGCGCGACGGTCCCTCTGGAACCGGACGCCGTGGACGACCCGAGCGAGCTGACAATGCTGACCGTGCCAAACCGGATGCTGGTCATCCACCCTTCCCGCGATACCCCACTAGCGATATTCACCTTCCGGGCCACAGGACAGGGGATCCACGACCGCAAGAACATCGCCCTTCACAAGCAGACCGTGGCCGAGACGTACGCCGACGTGCGATGGCGGGCGCCGGAATTCGTAGCGGCCTACCTCGACCACCCAGCCCCGTTCTTCGACTCCCTGACGACCGTCCGGATGCCCTCGTGGTCCCGCGGACGAGTTGTACTGCTCGGAGATGCGGCGGCCGCCACAGGCCTGCTCGGCGACGGCTCCAGTATGGCGATGGCGGGAGCGTATGCCCTCGCGGAAGAACTCGCCTCCCACCGTGGAGACCACGCCCGTGGCTTCGCCGCCTACGAGTCGCGGCTCCGCCGCGAAGTGCGACCGCGGCAGCGACGCGTCGGCCGTGTCTCCAGAATCATGGTGCCCAGTACCCGCGCAGGCCTCATGATTCGGAACACGATGGGCCGCGCGATCGGTCACACGAACCGAATGACCTCACGCGAAGCGGCCTGACGCGTGACCGATGTCGACCTTCACGATCGATTCGTCACCAAGATTGGCCGTGAACCGCGTGCGCTGCAATGAGGGGATGTACGAAACGGAGGGAACTCCGCCCCTGGAGCCGGGGTAGACCCGCCACTCCTCCTCCGAGCTCCCATCGACTGGCGCGAGCCCCCACAGGCCCCGCGGTGACTGGTCATCTGCGGGATGGCACGGCCGTTCACGATGCACACCCACAGGTCGCCAACGGAAGGCGTACTCTTTTCAGCATTTTCATGCTACAAGCCCGGCATGCTCATGTTAGTTTCGGCTAAACTGGGGGCGTGCCCAAACGAGTGGATCCTGACGTACGCAGGGAAGAAGTCGCCGACGCGGTGATCGAGGAGATCGCCGCGCACGGCCTCCGGTCCGTCACCCTCGCGCGGATCGCTGCCCGGAGCGGCTTCGCGATCGGGAGCATTCGGCACTACTTCGGGGACGCCTTGAGCGAGGTGATGCGGTTCACACTGAGCGTCCTGATCCAACGCGCGCAGAATCGCGCCCCCCAGTTGTCCAGCGACCCGGCGATCCGGATCGTCGACTTGATCACATTCACCGCGCCGACGACCGAGCAGGAACTCAAGGAGAACACCGCCCTTGTCGAGTACCGAGTACTGGGGCGCACCGACCCGGAGATCGGAGCTGAGATCGCTGCGACATCTGTCGCGGCAGGCACGGCGATCCGTTCCATCCTGCGTGAGGTCCTGGCCGACCGCGCCATCGACGAGGAAGCACTCCAACGGGAAGCATCCCTCCTGGTCACCCTCGTCGAAGGTTTCTCGCTTAGCGCCTCACTGCGCTCAGCGCCTTTGCAAGAGTCCGATGTGCGCGCCGTGGTGACATCCACCGTACAGCGTCTCCGCGACGCCTATCCGCATGTCAACGGAACCGCCTCGAACCCTTGACGGTCCGGCTCCATCAACGGTGACCCACCCCGCGGCGAGGCATCCGTATCTCCTTGGCTGGCGACGAACAAGACACACAAGAACAGCAGGAGAGGACAGGGCGCTGGCAACAGACAAACCGAAGCCACGCCCTGTGGTTGAGTAGTTCGTGGGTCGTTTGGGAGGACAGGACGCGAATGGGCTCCAATAGCCGTTCGGGGACCAGATCGACTGGTAAGTCCCGGGTAGCGACACATTGCCTTGGACCGGCCGCCGTTACCGTCAGCAGGAGGTTGCCTCCTTCTTCGCCGCGATGCGGCCCCATTACTTGCCAGGCAAGAGCTGATTGATTCTGGAGTAATTCCTGGTCGACGAGGGTGACGTGATCCTTCCGGGGACCTTCACGCACACGATAGCGTCGTCCGGCAGAACGTTCACCACCCCGTCGGCCATGCACCTTTGGTTGAAGACGGCCAGATCTTACGGATGGACCTGCACGAGGACACCCTGGCCGTTGACCAAGCGTTCGCCACCGCCTGCCCCGACGGGATCGCGCACCCGTGGCTGGCAGTGGGGCGAGAACGGGTCAGGCGGCGGTTCGAACGCCGTACCACAGGTCGCGAAATAAGCACTTTCCTATATCAGCACCATGCGGTCCGGAAGGTGGAAACTATGGGTGTCCTCCCGCTGCCTAGTGCTGTGACCGGGAAGGTTCAGCGGGTTGAGGATCGGGCCGCGAGGTCGACCGGCCCTCCTTCCCAGCGGACGCCTTCCTCACTGCGTACCCGGGCGCGCTCGTGGCGCTGGGCCGCGAGCACGTCCGGATGGCGGGCGTTGGCGTTGCGCCACCGCAGGTAGGCGTGCAGGACCCGGGTCTGCAACGTGCGGTTGGGTCGGGGGGAGTTGGCAATGGTGAACTGGCGCAGCGGCCCGAAATGCGCCTCGATCGGGTTGGCCCAGGAGGCCTAGGTCGGGGTGAAGCACAACTCGACCTTGTTCCTGGCCGCCCGGGCGCGGATCTTGGGGTCCTCCTTGTGCGCGGACAGGTTGTCCAAGAGGACGTAGACGGGAGCACCGTCGGGGCGGGCGGCGCGGATCGACTTGAGCGCGGTGATTGTGCTGTTCGCGCCGTTGCGCCGTTGGTTGGTGCCCCACAGGGTTTCGGTGCCCACGCAGTAGCAGCCGTGGAAGCAGGTCACCCCGTGGGTGCGGTGGTAGGCGGCCGGGATCCGGTCCGGGGGTTTTCGCGGAGCCCAGTCGGCGCCGTGGTCGGGGCGGATGCCGAGCGGGCCGAACTCGTCAAAGGCGAAGATCCGGTCGGGGAAGTGGGTGGTGACGCGCTAGATCCGGTCGGGTTTGGCGTCCAACTCGGGGAAGGGCGTCACCTTCCAGGTGCCGGTGGCGCAGGGTGCGCAGGGGCTCGCGGCCGATGCGGACGGGGTGTGCGCGTCTCGTGTTCAGGTAGGTGGCGAGCTTGCGCAGCGACCAGCGGGTAAAGGGTTGGCCGAGCTTGGTGGGGCCGGTGGTGGCCGTCTGGACGACGAGTTTTTCGTCCTCGCGGGTGAGTAGGCGGGGACGGCCTCCCGCCCAGTTCGGGTACAGGCAGTCCATGCCGATCCGTTTGAAGCGGTGGATCACCTCGCGCACGGTGTCCTCGTGGGCTTGGACCAGGCGGGCGATCGCGGGGACGGTGTCGCCGCTGGATGAGGCCAGGACCATCATCGCCCGCCGGTAGCGCACGGTGTCGGTGCTGACCCGGCGGACGATGCGCTGGAGTTCTCGTCCTTCGGATGGGGTGAGTCTGCGGGCTCGGACGGGCTCGGCCACCGGGTGCCTTCTGGGGGCGGAGGCGCAGTGTCGGGTCTAACCCTGGCAGGTGCCACCAACCCGGTGAACCTTCCCGGTCACAGCACTAGCGGTTATCCAGGGCCCGGAGACCGATGAGCTGTATTGGCGATGCGCTGGCTGCCAAGCTGGACGCTATGTAGTAGCTCCTTGCGGTATGTGGGTCCGAGCCGATGAATGCACCCCAGGAATTCACTCGCCTGTCGGGTGGTCACCGAACGGATCAGCGGAGCGGGCGATACCGCGGCGCCGCGCCCAGAGCCAGACCCCCGCGGCGGCCAGCACCATCAGAAGGATGCCGGGCACCATCGCCTCGCCGTGTCCGGAGCTGCGGTCGATGGTGACCTCGCTGGAGAAGAAGGAGGCGACCAGGAGCAGGATGGTGTTGTTCACTGCGTGAAGCACGACGGCCCCTTCGACTCCACCGGTGCGCCAAGTGATCACCGCGCACGCTAGCCCGGATGTGAAGGTGTAGACGAACAGCCAGGGGTCTGCCAGACCGTGGATCACGGTGAACATCAGGTTCGGCGCAAGCAGGGCCAGCAGTAGGGCGGGTGCGGGCTGCGTGGTGAAGGAGCCGAAGCTGCGTGCCAGCAGACCGCGCGCGGCGTACTCTTCGCCGGCGGCCTGCAAGGGACTGGTGAATAGCACGATCACGAACAGAGTGAAGGTGCTCACCAGCGTGGCCGATGGCCCGCTGACACCGGCCGCCTCGGGATTCAGCATCGTCCAGACGATGCCGTATACGGTCCACACCGGTACCAGCGCGCCTGCCAAGGTCAGCGCCAGCTTCCACCGGAAGCGGCCGTGCACTGAGTGCATCCATCGCCCGGATTGCCCGAACAGGAGCCGCTGCAGGCCGAGGGAGACTGGGATCAGCAATCCGATCGCGAGATTACTGGCGAGCAGCCGAGCCGGGCTCATCGTCACCACTCCGTCGCCCGGCGTCTCCGGCGGCACCAGGCTGAGGTCGAACGACTCGGAGACGAAGGTCAATCCCCAGGTAAGCGTCAAGGTGCTCACGACATAGGCGACGGGGATCAGCACGATCGCCAGCACGGCTTTCCACCAGCGGTACCCAGGAGCACGCAGGAACTGGTGGTATTCGGTCGGCCCCGGTGGCAGGACCGCCGTGCCATCGCGATTGCCGTTGCCGGCGCTCCCGATCGTCGAAGGCCTGGATGGGCTGGAGTGGTGATCTCGTGGCATGTGTTTCTCCTCGACCCACACGGCGTTCACCGTGCGAGCTGGTGGATGCGCTGTCGTGGAGCCGGCGATGAGGGAGGCGAGCGCTCTTTCCATCCCCATAGGCCCAGCTACTGGAGTCGGTCGGTTCCTTCGGGCCGGGGGTGGTGCTGGCTGCGTGCAGCACGGTCATCAGACCCCTCGGTGATCCGCACGCCAGGCATGTTAGCATAGCCATGCTAGATAAAGATTCGATGGGCCCATGTCCAAACGAGTGGACCCGGAAAATCGTCGTGAGCAGGTTGCCTCGGTTGAGGAGCAGAGCTTTGCCTGAGGAGGAGAGGGCGGACGACACACCGACTCGCGGCGATCGCACCTCACGATCGTTCATCACTCGTCCTGGAGAACCCGTGCATTCACATCACCCCGATCCTTTCGGCCGGGCATTGGCCGAACCGAAACTTGCTGCTCAGTTGCACGCCACCGTTGGCACCGGCTCGGTCCACACAGCGGGCCCTGAATTCAATCGGGCGATCACGCTGTTCAACGCCGCTGCGGAGTCCATTCCGCGCGTCGTTGTCCGGTGTACGAGCACGGCCGATGTGCAGGCCGTTGTGCGAGCCGCCCGCGACCATCAGGTTCCGTTATCGGTACGCGGCGGAGGTCATGACTTCTGGGGACGTGCGGTCCGGCCTGGTGGCATCGTTCTGGACCTGACCGGCATGCGTGGTATCCGTATCGACGCTGAGAAGCGGCACGCTGTAATAGGGGGCGGAACATTGTCCTCGGATGTCGTGTCCGCTGCTGAAGGAGTCGGGCTCACGGCTGTTACGGGCACAGCGGGGGCGGTGGGCATAGTCGGGCTGACCCTCGGGGGCGGGTACGGTCCGCTCATCGGGCGCTTCGGACTCGCGGCGGATAACCTGCTCGGTGCCGACGTCGTACTCGCCGACGGATCGCTGGTACACGCCGACGCTGAGCACCATCCGGACCTGTTCTGGGCCTTGCGTGGTGGGGGAGGCAACTTCGGTGTGGTCACCTCAGCGAGGATCCAATTGCATCCGGTGCCGACAGTGGTCTCCGGCACCATCTTGTATTCCGGTACGCACAGTCGCCGACTACTGGCTGACCTCAGCGAGGTCCGGCAGGAGAGCGCGGATGAGCTGTCGGTGGACGTCGGTTTCCTGCCCGGCCCGAGTGGGTGTCCCGTGGTCTACGTGGCACCCACCTGGTCCGGTGACATCGCGGCGGGAGACGCCGACGACGGCCCGGTCCGCACGCTGGCCCGGCTCGGGACACCACTGAGTGCAGAAATCGGGCCGGTCGCTCGCTCGGCGACCCTGGCGGCGACGGACGCGATGTTCCCCGTCGGTCGAAGGGGAGCCATCCGGACAAGGACAGTGCAGGACATCTCCGAAGACATCGTCGCCCGCCTTGAAGACGCTGCTGGCAGATTCACCTCACCCTTCTCTGCGGTCCTCGCACACGACTTCCACGGAGCTGCGACACTGCCTGACCTCGCATCGACAGCGTTCGGTTTGCGCCGACCTCACCGGATGGTCGAACTCATCGCACTGTGGGAGGGTGATGGCCGCGGCGACGAAGAACATCTTCGATGGGCCGAGGCCGTGCACGAGTCGCTGGCTCAGCACTCATTCCCGGGCGGATACGTCAACTTCCTCGGGCCTGAGCACCAGGAGCAGGTCACCGAGGCCTACGGCACCAACACGGAACGGCTTCTTGCGGTCAAGTCGGTCTTTGATCCAGATTCAGTCTTCAGCGCAACACCCCTCCCGCGGAACACCCAAGCCGGAGGACTCTAGGCAGCTTATGAGGGCTCACTGGCACCACGGCAACCGGTCAGCTGCCACAACCCGAGCCGATCACAGCGCGACGCACGACCACGCCCACACGGGCAGGGCGCCGTTGTGCTGTATCCGCAGAGCGGCGCAGCCTTCTTCGTCACTTTGCGTGGTCAAGAAGGAGACGGTCTTCCGACCCGCTCATCCCGGTGCTGGAGGAGCCAGACCGAGGGGGCGGGGCCCTCGGCCCGACGTAGTGCAAGGCTCCCGTCTCCCATCCGGAAGTGGGAGATTCTTGGGAGACGGGAGCCCCTCCCAACGGCTCTCAACGGCTCTCAACGGCTGCGAAGCTCTCTCAACGGATCGTCACGCACCGCTCGGGCACGGGTTCGTGCAGGTCACGCCAGGGCATGGGAAGAGGCGTGACCAGCCCTTCGCGCGGTGAGGGCGAGCCCGGCGATGAGCGCCACCTCCCCCGTGTTGCCCACCGCCAGCGGTGCCGTGGGCACGGCAGAGACCGCGAACATGACGGCGGCGCCCAGCAGCATCCACCCGCTGCGCGCACGCACCAGCAGCGCCGCACCGACCACGAGCAGCACGAGGACGGTCGCCACGGCCGGGACCGGCGGGGCCGACTCGGCGGCCGAGTAGCGCAGCGCGTCGCCCTCGCGGCCGGGCACCAGGGCGAGCCCGACGAGTTCGGTCACGACGCCGTAGACGATGAGCGCGGCCGTCAGCAGCCAGAACCCGGCGCGCACCGCGCGCGGGCGGGCCCAGGCGAGCCCGGCGTCGCGGGCCGCCCCGGCGGCGAAGACGATCAGCAGCGGCGTGACCAGGGCGTGCACCACGAAGCGCGGCAGGTTCAGCGCGAGCAGGAGGTCCCCGGCGCCGATGGTGGAGCCCAGCGCCACGATCCCGTTGTCGTAGACGAGTCCGGCGGCCACGGCCGCCGCCGACCAGATGTGCGGGGAACGTCGGGAGAGCGC
Organism: Nocardiopsis akebiae; assembly: GCF_018316795.1. Classification (NCBI taxonomy): domain Bacteria; kingdom Bacillati; phylum Actinomycetota; class Actinomycetes; order Streptosporangiales; family Nocardiopsidaceae; genus Nocardiopsis; species Nocardiopsis akebiae. The sequence continues at coordinate 3,203,210 of NZ_CP074132.1, read as the reverse complement.
CAGCCGGACCAGCCAGACGGTCAGGCACAGGTGGGCCAGCGCGAAGGCGGCGAAGAGGAGGGATGTCATGCGCGTCCTTCTATCTCGCTTTTCGAGAAGACAGTTTTTCGAGGGTTACCTCGGCAGTCTGCCCCATCGGGGAAGCGCCATGCGCGCGGATCGGCCCCGCCTTCGACCCCTCCCCCGCCGCCGAGGGCCCCTCCTCGGGACAGGCATCCAGCTGGAACCGGCCCGAAGGACGCGGCACGCGGGCGCGACGGCGCTCCGACCAGGGGTGGCGCAGGCCGCAGGTCGGCAGTGGGCGCGCCAAGGGGCGAGGGGGCGGGACGGAACCGAGCGCCCCGGCGCACGGCGCGGACATTCCCGGGGACGGATGTCGCCTTTCCCACGTTTGGCCAGCCCTCGGATCGCGGACCCGGTGATATTCTACAGTGGGTGCAAAAATTCCTCTTCTGCACATTTTTGGCCACCCACGGCAACCCAGTAGTCCAGCGGCCCCGGCGCCGCCCCGTCTTCTCCCCTCAGAGGTCCATCCGTGCGCACTTCCCGTCCCTTACCCGACACCGGGCAACCCTCGATCCTGCGCTCCCTGAGCGGCCTGCTCATAGTGCTGGGCGTGACGATGCTCAGCAGCACGATCGTGTCGGTCGCCCTCCCTCAGATCGTCGGGGCGCTGGACGGCAGTCAGTCGCAGTACACGTGGGTGGTGACCGCGACCCTGCTGGCCTCCACCGCCTCCACTCCGGTCTGGGGCAAGCTGGCCGACCTCTTCGACAAGAAGAAGCTGCTCCAGCTCTCGATCGGGCTGTTCATCGTCTCGTCGCTGCTGTGCGGTTTCGCGCAGACCACCGGCCAGCTCATCGCGTTCCGGGCCGTGCAGGGTCTGGGCATGGGCGCCTCGCAGGTCCTGGTACAGGTGATCATCGCCGCGATGGTCAGCCCCAAGCAGCGCGGCACCCTCAACGGCTACATCGGCGCGGTGATGGCCGTGGCCACCGTGGGCGGACCGCTGATCGGCGGTCTGCTGGCCGACCTGCCGGGCCTGGGCTGGCGCTGGTGCTTCCTCATCGGCGTGCCGTTCATGCTGGTGGCCCTGGTGGCGCTGAGCCGCACGCTCAAGCTGGTGGACGTGCGCCGCCCCGACACGAAGGTGGACTACGCGGGCGCCGCGCTGATCGCGGCGGGCGTCAGCCTCCTGCTGCTGTGGGTCACCTTCGTGGGCAACGACTTCGCGTGGATCTCCTGGCAGTCCGGGGCCATGGTCGCCGGAAGCCTGCTGCTGCTCGGCCTGGCCGTGTGGGTGGAGGCGCGCGTGTCGGAGCCGGTCGTGCCCCTGCACCTGGTCATGCGGCGCGAGACGGCCATCGCCATCCTGGCCAGCTCCGCGGTCGGCATGGCGATGTTCGGCGGCGCGGTCTTCCTGGGCCAGTACTTCCAGCTGGCGCGCGGCTACTCCCCCACCGAGGCCGGTCTGCTGACCGCCCCGCTCATGCTGGGGACGATGATCTCCTCGACCGTGTCCGGGCGCATGGTCTCGCGTTCGGGGCGGGTCAAGTCCTACGTGGTCACCGGCATGGTCACGCTGACCCTGGGCTTCCTGGTGCTGGCCACCATCGACGCGACCACGCCGCTGCTCATCGTGTGCGGGGGCATGGTGCTGATGGGGCTGGGGGTCGGCATGTCCATGCAGAACCTGGTCCTGGTGGTGCAGAACTCCGTCCCGCTGCGCGAGATCGGCGCGGCCAGCGGCACGGTCGCCTTCTTCCGCACCCTGGGCGGCACCATGGGCGTGTCCGTGCTGGGCGCCTTCCTGGCCAACCGCGTCTCCACGAACATCTCCGACGGACTGTCCGAGTCCGGGGTGAGCGCCACCGCCGGAGGCGGGGACGCCGGCACCCTGAACCTGGACGCCATGCCGCCGTTCCTGCGCGAGATCGTCGAGGGCGCCTACGGCACGTCCACCGGCGACCTGTTCCTGCTCGCCACGGGCATCGCCCTCGTCGGCCTGGTGCTGGCGGTGTTCCTGCCCCGGGTCAAGCTGCGGGACAGCCTGGACCTGCCCGATCCGGCCGCGGAGGCCGAGGGGGCCGGGAGGGCCGGGAGGGCCGAGGAGCTCGCACAGGCCCCGGAGGCCGGGGCCCCGACGGAGCCGACGAGCACGGTCGGCACCGCGGGCACGGCGCGGACCGGCCGGGAGCCGTCCGCCGACTGACCGACCCCGCACAGGAGAGGCCCTTCCCGGAATCGCCCCCGGGAAGGGCCTCTCGCGTTCGCGCCCGGAACCGGCGGCTCAGACCCCGGCGTCGGCGCCGACGCCCGCTCCGGGCCGCCGCCAGATCCCCAGCACCCGCGCGAGCACGTACACCGCCGCCGCGGCGACGAGCGCTCCGATGCCCAGCGCCCAGGGGCCGTGGTTCACCGCGATCAGCGGCAGCAGCGCGGTCAACATGCCTCCCCCGGCGATCGGGCTGAAGAAGGGCGCGCGCAGCGCGTAGGCCCGCGCGGCGTCGGTCCTGAGCTCCGGGTCGGCCGTGCGCAGCAGCATCAGGCCGACCGAGGCCACCGCCGTCAGCGTGCCGAAGTTGACGATGGAGTGCTCGAACCAGGAGTCGCGGAACATCCGCGGGCCCGCCCAGTAGAAGAAGCCCACGCACACCAGCGCGGCGACCCCGACCAGCACCAGCAGCGGCACGATGTTGCCGAGCACGACGGGCACCGCGATGGACGCGACGGCCGAGACCACCAGCAGGTCGAGCGCGACCCCCTGGACGGCGCGCAGGCTGCCGGGGTCCACCGCCTCGCCCAGCCGGGTGCGCGCGATGACCGCCTGTACGACGCCGCCGCCGATCATCGCCAGCGGGAACAGGGGCATGCCGGGGATCACGAGTCCGAGGAAGTACTGGAGCACCCAGCCGATCAGCACCGCCGCGGCGATCAGCGCCCCGTGGAAGGCCAGTCCGTCGACGAGGTCCTTGTTGAGGGTCACGCGCCCCATCGAGGACCGCGCCTCCTCGGGCAGGACCTCGGGTGCCTCCTCGCCCCGGCCCGCGCCGACGTGGCGCAGGTGACCGCGGCGGGCGCCGATGTTGATCAGCACCATGCCCATCACGATCCCGAACACCAGCCCGGCGGTGGCCGCCGCCAGCGCGAGCGCGCCGCCGTCGGCCCAGCCCAGTTCGGCGTAGACCGGCCCCATCCCGGCGGCGGTGCCGTGCCCGCCCGGCCAGCCGACCTCGATGACGGTGCCGAACATGGCGTTCACGTCCCAGAAGGGCATGAGCAGCGCGGCGCACACCAGCACGGGGACGCCGATCATCAGGAAGTCGCCCATGTAGCCGAAGAGGAGCTGCGGCGCGACGAGGTGGTAGCTCCTGCGCGGGTCGGGGATGCGCACGCCGATGAGCATCGGGGCGAAGACCACGGTGATCAGCACCCCGGGCAGCGCGGCCCAGGTGCCGATCATGCCCTCGGGGAACAGCCCCGCGCCGTAGGGCCCCAGCGCGGCCCCCAGGACGCCGCCGATGAGTGCGGCCGGGACGAACAGGCGGCGCAGCGGGGCGATCAGCAGCCGCAGCACGACTCCGGCGAGCACGAGCAGGCCGAGGACGGTGACGGCGAACAGCAGGGTGGTGACGGCGTCGCCGCCGACTTCGTCTGTGGGGAACATGCCGCTCCTTCGTACGCGCGGATCGGGGAGTGGGGTCGTCGGCCGCCTGGGCGGCCCGGACCGGCGGTCCCGCGCGGACCCCGGTCCCGCGCCGCGGTTAGAACCTGGCGAACGAGAAGGGGGCGAGGTTGTCGGGGCGCGATCCGGTGCGCGCCCAGAACGCGAGCGACTCGGCCACGGCCGGTGCGATGGCGAAGCCGTGCCCGGTCCAGCCGGTGCCGACCAGCGCGTTGGCGGTTCCCGGGATCCGGTCGATGACGGGTATCTCGTCGGCGCTGCACGACTCTGGCCGGGAGGCGTCGGCGTGGTCGAGTTCGGCCTCGGCGAGGTCGGCGTAGACCTCCGCGGCGGCCCGCATGTTGCCGCGCACGTTCTCCTCCACGGTCCGGCCCCGGCCGTGGTCGGCGTCCCAGCGGCCACGCCACCCGCCGCTCACCATGACGCCGCCGTCGGGCAGCGGCTTCAGCGACAACGAGCGGTGGTCGTGGCCGACGAGGTGGGTCATGGGTGGAGTGGAACGGGGGGTCAGCCGCAGCGCCTGCGGCAGGATCCGCCACACCGGCAGCTCCACGTCGAACTCCGTGCGCAGCAGGTCGGCGGCCCCGGCGTTGTTGAGCACCAGCAGCGCCTCACCCACCTCGTGGCGCTCCCCGCTCGCGGTGCGCACCGCGGTGACGCGGTCCCCGGAGCGCTCCACGGCGGTGACCGGGCTGTGCTCGGTGATCACGGCGCCGCGTTCGCGCGCCGCGTCGGCGAACGCCCTGGTCGTGGCGGTGTGGTCGGCGGTGCCGTCGTACGGGCAGTACAGCGCCGCCCGCACGGACTCCGAGACTCCGGGTTCCCGCGCCAGGACGCCCTCGCGGTCGAGGACCTCGGTGGGTACACCCAGGCGCCGCTGCACCGCCGCGTGGGTGTGCGCGGCGACCAGCCCGCCCCTGGTACCGGTGGTCTCCTGCTCGATGAGGAACATCCCGCCCGTGCGCTGGTAGCCCGTGGCCGCGCCCAAGCGCTGGTCGAGGGTGGGCCAGATACGGTAGGCGGCCCGCATCAGCGGAAGTTCGCGCAGGTCGCGCCGGTTGGCTCGCACACCGCGGCGGCCGAAGCCGCCCGAGGCCCCCGAGGCCACCTCGCGGGCCTCCAGGAGCAGGACGTCCGCCCCGGCCTCGGCGAGCTGCCACGCGGTGGCGCAGCCGTGCACTCCGCCCCCGATAATCACAAACTGGTAGGTCATCGGCCACTCCCTCACTGTGTGGTCGGTCTCACAGAAGCGTAGTTTTAACTACATGATTAGGTCAATGACGAAATGAAAACTTCACCAGAGGAGGGTGGCGGGTTCCGTGAGCGGGTGGGCGCCCGGCTCGACTCGCTCTCCCCCCGCGAGCGTGCGGTCACCGACTTCCTGCTCGACCGCCCCTCGGAGGCCGTGACCGCGTCGGCCGCCGAACTGGCCGCCCGCACCGGCACCAGCGACGCCACCGTCGTGCGCACGGCCCGGTCGCTGGGCTACGGCGGCCTGCGCGAACTCAAGCGCGCGGTGATGGACATGCTCACCACCAGGCGCGACCCCGCCCTGGTCCTGGACCAGCGGCTGGAGCGCCTCAGCGGCACGCGCGTGTTCGACCAGGTCCTCTCCGACAGCGTCGACCTGCTGCGGGGGCTGCCCGAGGTCCTCGACGCCGGGGCCTTCGACACGGCGGTCCGCCTGGTCGAGGGGGCCGGTCGCACCGTCGCCTACGGCATCGGACCGGCCTCGGCGACCGCCCGCTACTTCGCGGTCGAACTGGGCCGGATGGGCCGCCGGTGCACCGTCCTGGAGGCGACCGGGTTCCGGCTCGCGGACGACCTGCTGGGCATCGGCGGCGACGACGCCGTGGTGGTCTTCGCCCCGCTGCGGCTCTTCCGGGAGATCGACGCCCTCCTGGACCACGCGGCCGAGGTCGGGGCGCCCGTCGTCGTGGTCACCGAGGCCGTGGGCGAGGCCGTGCGCGACCGGGTCGAGGCGGTCCTGACCACCCCGCCCTCCACCTCGGGGGCCGCGAGCGAGAACCTCGCGAGCTGGCTGGTGGCCCACGCCCTCACCATGGAGCTGGCCGCCCGCGACCGCACCGGATCGGTCGCGGCCCACCAGCGCCTCAACCGCCTGCGCCGCGCCGTGGCCGGTGCCGAGATCGACACCGACGTCACCGACCGGGGCGGGGCCGCGGAAGGACCGGGTGGAGCGGGACGCCCTTCATGACGGCGTTTTTTCGGGTTGCGGGCGGGTCGTGGGACGCATGAGACTGCGCGTACCGCTTGTTACGGTCCGCCCCCACCCGAGAGGCCACCATGACGGACATCCCCATCGACACCCGCGTCGCCCACACCGCGCGGGTGCGGGACTACTGGCTCGGCGGCAGGGACAACTACCCGGTGGACCGCGAGATGGGCGACGCCGTCGGAGGGCTGGCGCCCCAGATCGTCGAGGCCGTCCGGGGGGACCGGCTCTTCCTGCGCCGCGCGGTCGGCCACCTGGCCCGTGAGGAGGGCGTCCGCCAGTTCCTCGACCTCGGCGCCGGACTGCCCGCCGCCGACAACACCCACGAGGTGGCGCGGGCGCACGCCCCGGACGCGCGCGTGGTCTACGTGGACAACGACCCCATGGTCCTGGCGCACGCGCGCGCCCTGCTGGTGGGCGCCGTTGAGAGACGGACCCGGTTCTTGGGGGCGGACCTGCGCGACACCGACCGGGTGCTGGAGGGCGCCGGCGCGACCCTGGACCTGGACCGCCCGGTCGCGCTGTCCCTACTGGGGACGATGGGCCACTTCGGCGACCTGGAGGAGGCCCTGGGCATCGTACGCGCCTACACGGACGCGCTGGCGCCGGGCAGTTTCCTGGCCGTGTGCGACGGCGTCCTCGCCCACGTGGAGGCCGTCACCGACGAGCGCGCGCTGGAGGCGCTCCGGCGCTGGCGGGAGAGCGTCGCGCAGCCGTACCACATGCGCACGGTGGAGGACTTCACCCGCTTCTTCGACGGGTTGGCGCTGGTCGATCCCGGGGTCGTCTGCGTCACCCGGTGGCGGCCCGAGCCGGTCGAGGTCGGAAGGGCGCGCGACATCCCCGAGTACTGCGGCCTGGCCCGCAAGAACTGAGGCGGACCCCGCGCGTACGCGGCCCGAGCTGGACCCGCCCCGTCCGCGAGGGGGCGTCCGGGCCGGTCCCCGGCCCGCGGCCCCCGTTTACGGCCTCGCGGCCCGGGTAGCCGCCGCACCCGACGGAGAACCACCGTTGCGGGACGCGTCGACGCGTCCCGCCGCTGTTGGGAGGAAGACCATGAAGGCCGTCGTATGGCACGGCATCGGTGACATCCGCCTGGATGACGTGCCGGAACCGCGCATCGAGCACTCCCAGGACGCCATCGTGCAGATCACCACGAGCGCGATCTGCGGCACCGACCTGCACATGATCCGGGGCACCATGCCGGGAATGGTGCCGGGCACCGTCCTGGGCCACGAGGGTGTCGGCGTGGTGACCGAGGTCGGTTCCCAGGTCCGCAACTTCCAGCCGGGCGACCGGGTGGTCATCCCCTCCACCATCGGGTGCGGGGCGTGCAGCTACTGCCGGTCGGGCTACTTCGCCCAGTGCGACAACGCCAACCCCGGGGGCCGACGCGCGGGCACGGCGTTCTTCGGAGGACCGGAGGCGACCGGTTCCTTCCCCGGACTCCAGGCCGAACGAGTGCGCGTCCCCTACGCCAACGTGGGACTCGTCAGCATCCCCGAGCGTGTGAGCGACGAGGAGGCCGTCCTGGTCTCCGACATCTTCCCCACGGCGTGGTTCGGGGCCAAGCTCGCCGAGATCACCCCTGGCGACACCGTCGCGGTGATGGGGTGCGGGCCCGTGGGGCTTTTCGCCGTCCTGAGCGCCTTCCTCCAGGGAGCGGGGCGCGTACTGGCGGTCGACGGGGTCGGAAGCCGGTTGGAGCAGGCGCGCCTGCTGCACGCCGAGGTGATCGACTACACCGAGGAGGACCCGGTGGCCGCCCTGGTGGAACTCACCGGGGGCATCGGCCCGGACCGCGTGATCGACGCCGTCGGGGTCGACGCGGAGCGGCCCAAGCAGGGACCGGCCGCCCGGGAGGAGATGAAGGAGCAGTTCGCGACGGAGGTCTCCGAGCTCGTGCCCGAGCCCCGGTCCCAGGGGGGCACCTGGGTTCCCGGCGACGCGCCGTCCCAGGCCGCGCGGTGGGCGGTGGACGCGATCGCGAAGGCGGGGACCCTGTCCATCATCGGCGTCTACCCGCCGACGATGACGCACTTCCCCATCGGTGCGGCGATGAACAAGAACCTCACCCTGAAGATGGGTAACTGCAACCACCGCACCTACATCCCCGAGCTTCTGGAGATGGTGGCCAGCGGCAGCGTGGACATCACCTCGGTCCTCACCCAGGAGGTGCCGTTCGACGAGGTGCTGGACTCCTACCGCGCCTTCGACCACCGCGAGCCGGGCTGGACCAAGGTGGCCGTGACCACGGCCTGATCCGACGCGCCGCCTACCGGCCGGAGGCCTCGGCGTTCGTCCTCGTGTGGAAGACGCCCCTGCCCGCCTCGACGAAGCCGAGCGAGTCGTAGAGGGGGCGGCCGTCCTCGGTCGGGACGAGGACCACGTCACGCCCCCGGTGGTGGAGCAGTACCCGCGACAGCACCGCACGCGCGATTCCGCGCGACCGGTGCTCGGGCGCGGTCACCAGCCAGTAGAGGGCGACCACGCCGCCGTGGTCGAAGGTCAGGCAGGCCGAGGCGGGCGAGTCCCGGTACGTGGCGAGCCAGGCCCGCCAGCCTCCCGCGTCCAGAAGACCGACGGGAAGGAAGCACTGAGGCGTGTGCGGCTGGCGCGACGGCAGCGGAAAGCCGTCCACCACGAGCCGCTCCACCGCGAGCAGGGCCTCCTCCCCGCCCACGGCGGCGATCCCGACCTCCGGGCGGGTACGGGGCGCGGGCACGGGCGCCGCGGTCCCCCCGCGCACCATGACGGGCCGCGGGGTCCGCGCGAACCCCTCCGGGAGCCTGAGCTTTCCGAAGGGATCGTCCAGGCTGACGCGGCCCGGTGCGGACAGGGCGGACGACACCCGGTCCGGGACGCGTGCCGCGGCACGCGTGAGGTGCACCCTCGTCTCCCGGGGGTCCGCCGTGCGCAGGACGCTGAACCCGTCGTGGGCGCCGGCCTCCTCGGTCCGGCCCGCCAGAAGGTGTCTCCACGCCTCGGCGTGGTTCCGCGCGTACGCGTCCACCGCGTCCATGTGCCTCCTTCCGCCGCTGTCCGACCCATCTGAGTGGTGTCCGACCACGGGCCCGGTTCGCCCTTGATCGAACACGTTCGCGGGCTGCGGCGCCATCGCTTTGTCACGGCACCTGTTCGCACACCGTACTGTCCGTAACCGGTCAGGGAGCCGGTGGATGCCGGGGAGTGCGGTACCGGTTCCCGCGCGGTTCCCGGATCGCGGGGAGGCCGCAGGAAACGGGCCCCGACGGCTTCCGGGCCGGTGAGCGCGGTCCGGACGGCGGACCCGGAAGCGTCGTAGGCCGGGCCTAGAGTCGTCCTCGACCGCACGGCGGACGACACACTGTTCTCCCTGGGGTTTCAGAGGTGATCACACGGGCACCTTGCAGAGACATCGGGTCGTCGGTGCGGAGGGCGCAGCGGCCGGGGTGAGCGATCAACGGCCGCGGCCGTCCGGGGAAAAGGGGAGCGGGGGAACATGACGCTGGCGATTTTCGTAGCGGTTGCGGTCACGGTGGCGGTGGTCGTGGACACCCTGGCCCCGATGGGGTCCAGAAGCGGGCTGGGAGTCCGCAGGGGTGCGGCGCGCAGGGCGCTCACGGCACTGCGGCGCGGTCTCCAGGCCCCGCGGGTGCCCGCGCCAGCCGTGGAGGTGCAGGAGCCCTCCGTCAACCGGGCGCCGGAGCCGAGGCGCGAAACCGAACCGGCCGGACTGGGCATCACCGTCGCGCCGTCCCGAACTCGCCGTACCCGGACCCCGGGGCCCGCACGGACCGGCCGACCGCGCCGCGCCGCCGCGAAGGCCTCCCTCTCCTGACAGCCGCCTGACAGCCGAACGAACGGGGCCGGTGCTCGCCTGCGAGCACCGGCCCCGCCGTCGTGTGTGGTCCGGTCTCAGCCGTGGAGCAGACGCTCGGCGGCCTCCCACGGGGCCCGCGGCCCGCTCGGGCGGTACCGTCCGACCCCGGTGGAGTCGGCCACGATCCGGCGCAGGTCGGCCAGGCCGCCCTCCACCGCTCCGACAGCGCGGGCCTGCACCAGCAGGTTGCCGATCGCCGCCCCCTCGGCGGGTCCGGCGACCACCTCCAGCCCGATCGCGTCCGCGGTGAGCTGACACAGCAGCGCGTTGCGCGAGCCCCCGCCGACCACGTGGACCACCTCCACGTCCGTCCCGCTCAGCTCGGCGGCCCGGCGCACCGCCCGGCGGTAGGCCAGCGCCAGGGAGTCCACCACGCACCGCGCCACCTCGGCGTCGCCCTCCGGCGGGCGCTGCCCGGTCTCGGCGGCGAACGCGGCGATCCGCGCGGGCATGTCCCCCGGCGGGAGGAACCGGGGGTCGTCCACGTCCACCACGCACGACAGCGCGGGCACGCGGGCGGTCCGCGCCAGCAGGTCGGCCAGGTCCACCTCCCGGCCCCGCTCCCGCCAGGTGCGCAGCGACTCCTGGAGCAGCCACAGTCCCGCGACGTTGCGCAGGTAGCGCACCGTGCCGTCCACGCCCAGCTCGTTGGTGAAGTTGGCCGCCCGGCTCGCCTCGGTGCGCACCGGAGCGTCCAGCTCCACTCCCACCAGCGACCACGTCCCCGAGGAGACGTAGGCGAAGCTGCGCGTGGCCGCGGGCACGGCCACCACGGCGGAGGCGGTGTCGTGCGAGCCCACCGCCACCAGCGGAGCGCCCGCCGCGGCGCCGAGGCCCGCGCCGGGTTCCGGGCCGCCCCGGAGGGCGCCGACGACGGTTCCGGGTTCGACCAGGCCGGGCAGCAGGTCCCGCGCCGCGACGCCGAAGCCGGTCTCCAGCAGGTCCAGGCAGGCGTCGGCCCAGCGGCGTTCGCGCACGTCGACCAGGCCGGTGGTGGAGGCGTTGGTCAGCTCCGCGACCCGCTCGCCCGTCAGCCAGTACCCGAGCAGGTCGGGCACGAGCAGCAGATCGCGGGCCGCTGCCAACTGGGCGCCGCCGGAGGCGGCGGCGAGCTGGAACACCGTGTTGAACGGCTGCACCTGCAACCCGTTGACCGCGTACATCCGCTCGGCGGGCAGGTGCGCGAACACCCGCTCGGGCACCCCGTCGGTGCGCCCGTCGCGGTAGTGCACGGGGTTGCCGAGCAGGGCGCCGTCGGCGTCGAGCAGCCCGTAGTCGACCGCCCAGGAATCCACGCCGACCGAGGCCAGGGCGTGGGGTCCGGCGGCCCGCCGCAGTCCCCCGACCACGCCCGCGTACAGGGACAGCACGTCCCAGTGCAGGCTGGTGCGACCGTCCGCGGGCACGGCGACCGGCCCGTTGGGGAAACGGGCCACCTCCTCGGTGCGCAGCCGCCCGTCCTCGAACCGCCCGGCGATGACCCGGCCGCTGGAGGCGCCCAGGTCGACGGCGGCGTGGACGGCGCCCCCTCCGGCGGAGCTCATCGCAGGAACGCCGCGGCGACGCCGCTGTCCACGGGGATGTGCAGGCCGGTGGTGTGCGACAGCTCCCCCGCGGTCAGCGCGAACACCGCGTTGGCCACGTGCTCGGGCAGCACCTCGCGGCCCAGGATGGTGCGCTGGGCGTAGAACGCGCCCAGGTCCTCCTCCCTGACCCCGTACACCTTGGCACGCTGGGCGCCCCAGCCCCCGGCGAAGATCCCCGAGCCGCGTACCACCCCGTCGGGGTTGACGCCGTTGACCCGGATGCCCTCGCCGCCCAGTTCGGCGGCCAGCAGCCGCACCTGGTGGGCCTGGTCGGCCTTGACCGCGGAGTAGGCGACGTTGTTGGGACCGGCGAACACGGCGTTCTTGGAGGCGATGTAGACGATGTCGCCGCCCATGCCCTGGGCGGTCATCGTCCGGGCCGCCTCGCGCGAGACCAGGAAGGACCCCTTGGCCATGACGTCGTGCTGCAGGTCCCAGTCGCGCTCGGTGGTCTCCAGCAGCGGCTTGGAGATGGACAGCCCGGCGTTGTTGACCACCAGGTCCACGCCGCCGAAGGCCAGGGCAGCCTCGGCGAAGGCGCGGGCCACCGCGCCCGAGTCGCTGACGTCGCAGGCCAGGCCCACCGCCGTGTCGGCGCCGCCCAGCTCGGCCGCGGCGGCGGCCGCCTTGCCCCCGTCCAGGTCGGCCACGACCACGCAGGCGCCCTCACCCGCCAGGCGTGCGGCGATGGCCTTGCCGATACCACTGGCCGCGCCCGTGACCAGGGCGACCCGGGCGGCGAGCGGCTTGGGCCCGGGCAGGCGGGCGAGCTTGGCCTCCTCCAGCGCCCAGTACTCGATGCGGAACTTCTCCGACTCCTCGATGGGGCGGTAGGTGGAGACGGACTCGGCGCCGCGCATCACGTTGACGGCGTTGACGTAGAACTCGCCCGCCACGCGCGCGGTCTTGGCGTCCTTGCCGAAGGAGAACATGCCCACGCCGGGGACCAGCACGATCGCCGGGTCGGCGCCGCGCATGGCGGGGCTGTCGGCGTCGGCGTGGCGCTCGTAGTAGGCGCGGTACTCGGCCCGGTACTCCCGGTGCAGTTCTCGCAGGCGCTCCACGGCCCGCTCCAGCGGGGCGTCGGCGGGCAGGTCGAGCACCAGGGGGCGGACCTTGGTGCGCAGGAAGTGGTCGGGGCAGGAGGTGCCCAGCGCGGCCAGGCGGGGGTGCTCGGCCCCGGCCAGGAAGTCCAGGACCACGTCGCTGTCGGTGAAGCGGCCCACCTGGGGGTGGTCGGTGGAGGCCAGGCCGCGGATCACCGGGGCCAGGGCGGCGGCGCGCTCGCGGCGCTCGGCCTCGGGCAGGGCGCCGTAGCCGTCCAGGGCGGGGCCGAAGGGCTCGGGGCGGCCGTTCTCCTCCAGGAACCTCTCGGCGGTGCGGATGATCTCCAGGGAGTTGGCCTGGCACTGCTCGCTGGTCTGGCCCCAGGCGGTGATGCCGTGGCCGCCCAGGATCGCGCCGATGGCGTCGGGGTTCTCCTCCGCCACGCGGGCGATGTCCAGGCCGAGCTGGAACCCGGGGCGGCGCCAGGGCACCCACACCACGCGGTCGCCGAAGCACTCGCGGGTCAGGCGCTCTCCGTCCGCGGCGGTGGCCAGGGCGATACCGGAGTCGGGGTGCAGGTGGTCCACGTGCGCGGCGCGCAGCAGGCCGTGCATGGCGGTGTCGATGGAGGGCGCGGCGCCGCCCCTGCCGAAGAGGCAGTGGTCGAAGGCGGCGACCATATCGTCCTCGCGGTCCTCGCCGGGGTAGACGTCCACGAGGGCGCGCAGGCGGTCCAGGCGCAGTACGGCCAGGCCGTCCTCGGTGAGGGTGCCCAGGTCGCCGCCGGAGCCCTTGACCCAGAGCAGGTCGACGTCCTGTCCGGTGACGGGGTCGGTGCGGGTGCCCGAGGCGGAGGTGTTGCCCCCGGCGAAGTTGGTGTTGCGCGGGTCGGCGCCGAGGGTGTTGCTGCGGGCGAGGAGCTGTTCGACCACGTCGGACACGGTTTCTCCCTGTTCGGTGCTGCTGTGCTGGGTCGGCGGCCGGTTCACGCGCCCCACCCGGCCTGGGCGCCGCCCTTGCGCTCCTCGGCGACGCGCTCGACGTAGCCGGAGCGGGCGTGCGCGGCCATGGGGTCGGGGTCCAGTCCCTGCTCCCGGCGCAGGTCGGCGAGCATGGGCCGCACGTCGGTGTCGTAGGCGTCCATCAGGGCTGCGTTGGCGGCCAGGACGTCGCCCTCGCGCTGGGCGGCGGCGAGCGCGTCGGCGTCCACCAGCAGGGCCTTGGCGGTGGCCTCCTGCACGTTCATGACCGAGCGGATCTGACCGGCGATCTTGGGTTCGACGTTGTGGCACTGGTCGAGCATGAACGCGACCCCGCTGTCGGCGGCCAGGCCGCCGCCGCGCACGACCTCGTACATGACGCGGAAGAGCTGGAAGGGGTCGGCGGCGCCGACCATGAGGTCGTCGTCGGCGTAGAAGCGCGAGTTGAAGTCGAAGGCGCCGAGCTTCCCGGCGCGCAGCAGGAACGCGACGATGAACTCGATGTTGGTGTGCGCGGCGTGGTGGCCGGTGTCCACGCAGACCACGGCCTTCTCCCCCAGCTCCAGGCAGTGGGCGTAGGCGGTGCCCCAGTCGGGGACGTCGGTGGCGTAGAAGGCGGGCTCGAAGAGCTTGTACTCCAGCAGCAGGCGCTGGTCGGGGCCGAGCCGGTCGTAGACCTCGGACAGGGCCTCGGTGAGACGGTCCTGGCGGGCGCGCAGGTCGTCCTGGCCGGGGTAGTTGGTGCCGTCGGCGAACCACAGCTTGAGATCGCGCGAGCCGGTGGCGTCCATGACGTCCACGCACTCCAGCAGGTGGTCGATCGCCTTGCGGCGCACGCCCGGGTCCGGGTTGGTGACGCTGCCGAGCCGGTAGTCGTCGTCCTGGAAGACGTTGGCGTTGACGGTGCCGACGCCGATGCCCAGGTCGCGTGCGTGGGCGGCGAGCGCGGCGTAGTCGTCGACCCGGTCCCAGGGGATGTGCAGGGCGACCGTGGGGGCGACCCCGGTGAGGCGGTGGACCTCGGCGGAGTCGGCGACCTTCTCCCAGGGGTCGCGGGGGACGCCGGGCTGCGCGAACACCTTGAACCGGGTACCGGAGTTCCCGAAGGCCCAGGAGGGGAGTTCGATGTGCTGGCGCCGCAGGACGGCCAGGGCGTCCGCGCCGCGTTCGGGGAGTGCTGCCACGGTGGGGCTCCGTTCGGGGAGGGCGCGCCCGCCGGTCCGACCGGCGAGAAGACCCATTGAATCGTTTCACTCAGGTTGCGCCGAAACTACCGCCAGCTCTTCTAATGTGTCAAGGTTCACTTATCCTTACGCCTGACCATGCGGTCCTTCCTTGATTGAAACGTTTTATGGACAGAGGACGCACAACCCCGGGAAGTAGACCCGCGTCATGCCGGGGCGACGGCGGCGGGAGCGGCCCGGAGAGAACGGCTCCGGCGCCCGGAGCCCGCCGGGTCGGGCACCCGCCCGGCCCGGCGAAGGCGCCGCGGCTCAGGCTCCGAGGGCCATCCGCACGCCCAGGGTGAGCATGACGGCGGCGATGAGCGCGTCCAGGACCCGCCAGGCGCCCGGGCGGGCGAAGACCGGGCGCAGCAGGCGGGCTCCGAAGCCCAGACCGAAGAACCACACGAGGCTGCCCGTGACCGCACCCGCCGTCCACCACCAGCGCGCGTCACCGCCCTGCTGGTTGGCCAGCGAACCCAGGAACACCACCGTGTCCAGGTACACGTGCGGGTTGAGCCAGGTGAGTACCAGCGCCGTGGTCACCGCCGCCCCGCGTCCGCCGGAGAGCCCGCCGCCGACCACCAGGGAGCCTGGACGCAGGACGCGGCGCGCGGCCGACAGGCCGTAGACGACCAGGAAGCCCGCGCCGAGCAGGCGGACCGCGGTGACGGCGAGGGGCGCGGCCTCGACGACGGCGCCGACACCGAGGACCCCGGCCGTGATGAGCACGGCGTCGGACAGGGCGCAGACCAGCACCACCGGCAGGACGGTTCCGGTGCGGCCCTCGATGCCGACTCGCAGGACGTGGGCGTTCTGGGCGCCGATGGCCACGATGAGCGCGAGCCCGGTACCGAGGCCGAGCAGGGCGGGAAGGAGTGTCTCGTTCACCCCGAAAAGCTAGGCCGGAGACCTGTGTGCAGTAAAGCTAAACTTTCTTAGTATCCCTGAGGGAGTCTTAACATGCCGTTCCAGTTCGACCATCTGCGCACCCTGACGACCCTGGTGGACGAGGGCACGTTCGAGGCCGCCGCGCGGCGGCTGCACGTGACGGCCTCGGCGGTGTCCCAGCGGGTCCGGGCGATGGAGCAGACCGCGGGCCGGGTCCTGGTCCAGCGCACGAACCCCGTGCGGACCACCGCCGCAGGGGACGTGGTGCTGCGCTACGCCCGCCAGGTGCTGCTGCTGGACGAGGACGCCGACGCGGAGCTGCGGCTGAGCGAGCGCGAGCGGGGCCGGGTGTCGGTGCCGCTGGCCGTCAACGCCGACAGTCTGGCCACCTGGTTCCTGGAGGCGCTGGCGGACCTGCCCGCCGGCCCGGGCGCGGTGTTCGAGATCCACCGCGAGGACGAGGAGCACACCACGTCCCTGCTGCGTTCGGGGGCGGTGATGGCCGCCGTGACCTCCACCCCCGAGGCGGTCCAGGGGTGCACGGTGGCGGGGCTGGGCGCGATGCGCTACCACGCGGTGTGCAGTCCGGACTTCGACCGGGAGCACCTCGGCGGCCGGGCGGACCCGGAGCTGCTCGCCCGGGCGCCGGTGGTCGACTTCGACCGCCGCGACGACCTCCAGGACCGGTTCCTGCGCGAGTCCGTCGGCGGCGAGCCCTCAGGCCCCCGGCACTACGTCCCCGCGTCGGAGGACTTCGCCCGGGCCGTCCTGCTCGGGTTCGGGTGGGGGGTGGTGCCCGAACCGCAGTGCTCGGAGCACATCGCTTCGGGGCGGCTCGTGGCCCTGGCCCCGGACCGCCCCGTGGACGTGCGCCTGTACTGGCAGCGGTGGAACCTGCGCTCTCCGGTCCTGGACCGGGTCTCGGAGGCCGTGCGCGCGGGCGCGGCCGAGCACCTGCACCCGCTGCGCCCCGACCGGGGGCGCTCGGTCGGGGCGCGAGGTGGGTAGGTCCCCCCGTGCCCGATCGGCGGGTCGCCGGGGGCGACACGCCGACACCACCGTCAAGGAAGGCACGTCATGAGCCTGAACGCCACAACCGTCGACCTGGGGACCTACGGAGTGTGGGTGAAGAGGACCGACCTGACCGCCGACGCGGCCGCCGAGATCGAACGGCTGGGTTACGGCGCCGTCTGGGTCGGCGGCTCCCCCGGAGCCGATCTGGGGGAGGTGTCCACGGCGCTGGCCGCGACGTCGCGGCTCGCGGTCGCGACGGGCATCGTCAACATCTGGACCGCGGACGCGGAGGCGGTGGCCGACTCCTTCCGCCGGATCGAGTCCGAGCACCCCGGCCGGTTCCTGCTCGGCATCGGCGCGGGCCACCGCGAGGCCGACGGCCCCGAGGCGGTCAAGCCCTTCGGCGCGGTGGTGGACTACCTGGACGCCCTCGACCGCGGGGGCGTGCCCGCGCACCGGCGGGTGGTCGCCGCCCTGGGGCCGCGGATGCTCCGCCTGTCCGCCGAGCGGGCCGCCGGAACCCACCCGTACCTGGTCAACCCCGAGTTCACCAGCGGCGCCCGCGGGGCGCTCGGCGAGGGCCCGCTGCTGGCGCCCGAGCACAAGGTGGCCCTGGGCGGGGACCGCGAGGAGACCCGGCGCACCGCCAGGAGGGGGCTCAGCGTCTACGTCGACAACCGGCTGACCAACTACCTCGCCAACTTCCGGCGCCTGGGCTTCTCCGACGAGGACTTCGCCGACGGCGGCAGTGACGCGCTGGTGGACGCCATGGTCGCGCAGGGCGCACCGGAAACGGCGGCGGCGGAGCTGCGCGCGCACCTGGAGGCGGGCGCGGACCACGTCGCGGTGCAGCCGCTGGCCGAGGACGACGACATCCTGCCGGTGCTGGCCCGGCTCGCCCCGGCTCTGGGGCTCACCGCCCGGAGCTGAGTCCTCCCCCGAAGCGCCTCCGCCCGAGACGCGCGGGGTTGCGCGGCGGTCTCGCTCCCAGCGTCGTTCGCGGCGTTCACAGTGAAGCCGGGAGCGAGGTCGCGGCGCATGGGCCCGGCCCTGCCGGTCAGCGGACTCCCGAGCGCAGGTGGTCGCGCAGCTCCCGCGCCACGCGCGCCATGAGCGCCTCGGCCCCGGGCTGGTGGTAGGCGGGCACGCGCGACTCGGTCAGCACCGCGACGGCGAAGGCCTGGCCGTCGGCGTGCTCGACCACACCGACCTCGTGGCGCAGGTTGAGCAGGGT
Organism: Nocardiopsis akebiae; assembly: GCF_018316795.1. NCBI lineage: Bacteria > Bacillati > Actinomycetota > Actinomycetes > Streptosporangiales > Nocardiopsidaceae > Nocardiopsis > Nocardiopsis akebiae. The sequence goes on along the minus strand of NZ_CP074132.1, from coordinate 3,185,452 downwards.
TCCGGTCTTGGACGACCACCGGGAGAGGTCGGAGGTGAAGTCGGGGGCCAGCCGGTGGCGCAGCAGGTTGTCGCCCATCAGCTCCCGCACCCGGGCGGCCACGTCCGGGTCGATCACCCGGGGCCGCCACAGCGCCTCCAGCAGGTCGGCGAAGGCCCGGGCCGACCCGGAGCTGGCCCGGGTGACGTCGAGCTGCTCGATTCGGTGCCCCCGCCCGGCGGTGCCCTCGCCGATGGCCAGCGAGTGCGCCAGGTGCGCGCCCTCGGGGCCGAGCCGGTCGGCGGGGGTGTCGCTGAGGCCGCGCATAGTGTGCCGGACGGTGACGCCGCGCAGCCCGGCCGCGCGCAGCGATGCGGCGACCCGCTCGGGAGGGGTGATCTCGAACAGGGCGTCGGTGGCGGTGTTGTCGCTCAGGCACATGCTGAGGTAGAGCAGGTCCTCGACGCTGACGCGGGCCGGGTGGCGGAACCGGCTCATCCCGGTGGGCCCCGGGGTGGTGACCCGGCCCGGCTGCACGAGGACCTGTTCGGCGCCGTCGATCTCCCCCGCGCGGATCCGTTCGAGCGTGGCGACGGCGAGCGGAACCTTGACGAGCGAGGCCGTCGAGAACTCCAGGTCGGGTTCGATGCCCAGTTCCTCGCCCGTGCGCAGGTCCCGTACCAGGAAGGAGCCCCGCAGTCCGCCCTCGTCGAGTTCGCGGCCCAGGTCGCGGACCAGGGCGGTGGCGCTCACGCGGTCCCCCGTCCGACGCCGGGACGTCCGGGCGGCCCGTCCGTGCGGGGTCTCCCCTCCGCCTCCGGGGCACCCAGGCACCGGGCGATCGCCCGCCCCAGGAGGGCGCGCAGCCGCTCGGCCTCGTCACCGGTCTCGGCGGCCACCTCGTAGCCGCGGGCGAGGCGGACCTCGCCCGTGGGGCGCCAGTACAGCCCCAGGTCCTCGGCCTGGCGTGGAGAGCACAGCAGGAGGTCCCGCGAACCCAGGACCTCGGCGGCGGCGGAGGCCAGGGAGGCGGCGAGGACCACCTGGCCGGGCCGCAGGCCCACGGCGTCGCGCAGGCGGTTGAGGGGGTCGCGCACGTGGGGCACGTCGTCCTCGGGCTGGAGCCAGACGCGGCGGCCGCGCGAGGACGAGCGGTCGCGGGGCAGGCGCAGGGTCTCCAGGTAGACCGCCCCGGCGCGCGGCTCCCCGGTGCCCGCCAGCCCCAGCGGGACCGTCCACGCGGCCTCGCCGGGAGGCACCCCCGCCAGGGCGGCGCGCACCTCGCGGGCGCCCAGCAGTTCGGTCCGCGCCGCGGGCGCGGCGGAGCGGAAGTCCAGGTGGATGCCCTCCTCGCGGGCCTCGGCGCCCAGGAGGGCGAGGTCGCGCGTGGCACAGGTGTCGGGCACGGCCAGACGCAGCGGGCGCAGCGCCGCCCTCTCCGCGTCGTGCTCCATCTCCTCGGCCAGCCGGACCAGGCGCCTGGCCGAGGGCAGCATGTCGCGGCCGAACTGGGTGAGGGTGGCCCGGCGGGTGGAGCGGTCGAACAGGCGGGCGCCCAGGTGCCGCTCCAGGGCGGCGATGCGCCTGCTGGCGACCGGCTGGGGAATGCGGGCGGCGGCGGCTCCGAGGGTGAAGCTGCCCCTCTCGCTCACGTTCACGAACGCCTTGCAGGCGCCGACGAGGTCCATGACCCTCATGGTATGCCGTTTTGGCATGTAACTGGTCGTTTCTGTCTTGGACAGCATCAGTGCCAACGGTCAGACTGCTGGTCGAGGCCGCCCGGCAGGGCGGCGCGTGCGGGTTCCCGCACGGCTGACCGGGGGTCCTTCCGTGTCCGGGCCGCCTTCGGGCCCGGCCGAGGGCCCGCGCACACCCAGGACAGGAAGAGCAGGCACACATGGTGTTCTCATCCCACCGGCGCACCGGACTCGCGGCCCTGGCCGCGGTCCTCCTCGTCCCCGCCACCGGCTGCGCGGCGGCCGACGGCGCCGCGAACCCCGAGGCGGAGCAGTCGGCCTCTCCGGCCGCCTCCGGGGGGCCCGCCCGGGAGTTCGAGCGGCTGGAGGAGGAGTTCGACGCACGGCTGGGCGTCTACGCGGTGGACACCGGCAGCGGCGAGGAGGTCGCGCACCGCCCCGACGAGCGGTTCGCCTACGCCTCGACGCACAAGGCCCTGACCGCGGCACTGGTGCTCCAGCAGAACACGCCCGAGGAGATGGAGGAGGTCGTCACCTACACCGAGGAGGACCTGGTCGACTACTCGCCGGTCACCGAGCAGCACGTGGACACGGGCATGACGCTGATGGAGGTGGCCGACGCCGCCGTCCGCCACAGCGACAACACCGCCGCCAACCTGCTGTTCGAGGAACTGGGCGGACCGGACGCGTTCGAGGACGAGCTGGAGGGGATCGGCGACGACGTCACCGACCCGGAGCGGATCGAGACCGAGCTGAACGACTGGACGCCCGGGGACACCAGCGACACGAGCACGCCGCGCGCCATGGCCGGGAGCCTGCGCGAGTTCACCCTCGGCGACGCCCTGCCCGAGGACCGGCGCGAGGTACTCAACGACATGCTCGTCAACAACACCACCGGCGACGAGCTGATCCGCGCCGGCGTGCCCGAGGACTGGAGGGTCGGCGACAAGACCGGCGCCGGAAGCCACGGCACGCGCAACGACATCGCCGTCATCTGGCCCCCGGAGGGCGACCCCATCGTCCTCGCCGTCATGTCAAGCCGCGACGAGGAGGACGCCGAGTACGACGACGCGCTGATCGCCCGGGCCGCCGAGGTCGTCGCGGAGGAACTGGCCTGACGCCGCTCCGTTCCGACCGGGCACGGAGACCGGACGTCCCCAGGACAGAAGGAGCAGGGAAGATGTTGCTTTCACCCCTACGGCGTACCGGACTCGCGGCCCTGGCCGCGGTCACCCTCGTTCCCACCGCCGCATGCGGGGCGGACGGTTCCGGACCGGCTCCGGGGACGGAGCCCTCCGCCGAGGGCTCGGCCGGGCGGTCGGCCCCGGCCGACCCCTCCGCCGGGTTCGCCGACGAGTTCGCGGACCTGGAGGAGGAGTTCGACGCGCGGCTGGGCGTCTACGCGGTGGACACCGGCAGCGGCGAGGAGGTCGCGCACCGCCCCGACGAGCGGTTCGCCTACTGCTCCACCCACAAGGCCTTCAGCGCGGCGCTGGTGCTCCAGCGGCACACGCCCGAGGAGATGGAGGAGGTCGTCACCTACGGCGCCGACGACGTGTTCGGCCACTCACCGGTCACCGAACAGCACGTCGACACCGGGTTGCCCCTGGCGGAGGTGGCCGACGCCGCCGTCCGCTACAGCGACAACACCGCCGCCAACCTGCTCTTCGACGAACTCGGCGGACCCGACGGGTTCGAGGAGGCGATGGAGGAGATGGGAGACGACGTGATCGAGGCCGACCGCGTCGAACCCGGCCTGAGCCGGTGGGCGCCCGGGGACACCCGGGACACGAGCACGCCGCGCGCCATGGCCGGGAGCCTGCGCGAGTTCACCCTCGGCGACGCCCTGCCCGAGGACCGGCGCGAGGTGCTCACGCGGATGCTCCTCGACAACCTGACCGGGGACGAGCTGATCCGCGCCGGCGTGCCCGAGGGCTGGGAGGTCGGCGACAAGACGGGGAGCGGGAACTACGGCACGCGCAACGACATCGCCGTCCTGTGGCCCCCGGAGGGCGATCCCATCGTGGTGGCGGTCATGTCCAGCCGCGACGAGGAGGACGCCGAGTACGACAACGCGCTGATCGCCGGGGCCGCCGAGGTCGTGGTGGAGGCCCTGGGCTGACGGCGCCGGCTGGGGCGACGCGGTCGCAACGGCCCGGCCGGAAGGGCTCGGTCGAAGGAGCCCGGACGAAGGGTCCGGGCCGGGGACCCGGGGGCGCGTGCCCCCGGGTCCTCCGTCTCCTCCGGCCCGTGCCCCGACCGCGACGGTCCGGACCGGAGAGGACGGTCACCGGTGCGCGCGGGACGTCCGAACGTGCTTTCTCGCATCTTCCGCCCCGGATTCGGCCACTCGAAAACGTGTCCTAGCCTGGGAGCGGCCCGGGCCCGGCGGGCGCCGGACAACTCCCCTCCTGTCCAGAACCGAGCGAGTCCGAGGAACAGCGTGAGCATCAGTCCCCGTGTCACAGCGACCGTCTTCCGCGTGGTGGCGGTCATCGAGGCCCTGACCTGGATCGGCCTCCTGGGCGGCATGTACGTCAAGTACCTGGGCAGCGGCAGCGAGGCTGGCGTGCACCTCTTCGGCCCCCTGCACGGGGGCGCCTTCGTGCTCTACGTGGCGGTCACACTGGCCGCCGCTCTGCACCTGCGCTGGAACCTGTGGGCGGCCCTGGTGGCCCTGGCCGCCTCCGTGCCTCCCCTGGGCACCCTGGTCGCGGACTGGTGGCTGCACCGCACGGGGCGTCTGGCCCCCCGCGCCGAGGAGCGGGACCGCGCGCCCGAGCCCGTGGCCTGAACCCCCGGGCTCCACGGGCCCGACGGGACTTCATCCTCCGTTGGGCCCCGCGCCACCTTCCGGAGCATGACCCTTTGCGCACGAGCGGTGACCTGTGGTTGATTGACCACCAGTCAGTGACCCCCAGCGCCGAAGGACCCCCATGCCCTCCGCCCGCACCGCCGCGCTGACCTGCGCCGCACTCGCCCTCGCCCTGACCAGCGCCCCCTCCCCCGCCTCAGCTGCCGAGCAGGCCCTCTCCCGGACCACCTCCGTGGGCGTGCACAACGCCTACGAGACGGCGACCTTCCCCCACTTCGCCGACGCCCTCGACTCCGGTGCCGGACTCCTGGAACTGGACGTGTGGACCGACGAGTGGTTCGGCAACTGGCGGGTCAACCACGAACTGGTCGGCCAGCACAACAACTGCGCCGGGGCGGCGACGGCGACCTCGCCGACTGCCTGCGCGACGTGCGCACCTGGCACGAGGCCAACCCAGGCCACCCGCCACTGCTGCTCAAGGTCGAGATGAAGAAGGGCTACCACGCCGAGGCGGGCCTGGGCCCCGCCGAGTTCGACGCGCTCGCCGACCAGGTCCTGGGCGACGCCCTGTTCCGCCCGGACGACCTGCTGGCTGGCGCGCACGCCACCCTGGACGAGGCGGTGCGCGCCGACGGCTGGCCCACCCGTCTCCCACCACCGCCCGGAAGCCGCTTCGGGGAGGGTGGGACACCCTCGACGGACGCCTCCGGCACAGCGCTTGCCTCCCGGGAGACCCTGGCCGGGAGGGTCGTCGTCTACCTGACCCCGGGCACCTTCGAGCAGGGCAACCCCTTCGACGACCTGTGGACCGACGAGGAGCAGGCGTCGCGCCTGCGCGACCTGGCCGCCGAGGGCCGCCTGGACGAGGCGGCCACCTTCCCGGCCGTGCTGGGCGCCGGGGGCGGCGACCCGCGCGAGCGCTACGCCGAGGACCTGCGGCCGTGGTTCGTGGTCTTCGACGGCAGCGCCCCGGCCTACACCGGGGGCATCGACACCTCCTGGTACGGCGAGAACGGCTACCTCCTGGTGATGACCGACGCCCACGCGGTGTCCCCCGCGATCGACGCGCGCACCCCCTCCCCGGAGGAGGCCGCCGCCCGCGTGCGCGAACTCGCGCGGGCCGGGGCCACCACGGTGACCAGCGACTGGGCGGGCCTGCCCGGGGTGCTGTCCATGGTCGTCCCGCACGGTCAGGGCACCGGCTGACGCCGGGGCCGTCCGCCGCAGCGCCTACTCGGCTCGCGCCCCGCGCGAGAAGTAGGCGTTGGACGCGGGCAGGAACAGCAGCACGAGGGCGGACAGCCCCAGCAGCCCCGGAACGGTGTAGCCGAGGACGTCGTAGGCCGACATCCCGGCCGGCGGCCGCACGATGGCGTCCATGTTCGCGGTGGCCAGGTCCATGAGCACGACGAGGGCAGCGGCGGCGGCGATCAGGAGGCGCGCCCAGTTGCGGCCCCGGCGCACCAGGACGGCGAGGAGGACGCCCGCCGCCGCGAACAGCAGCGCGGCGGCGCCGGACACGGCGGCCTGGCGCAGGCCTCCCTCCTCGCCCGCGGCCGCGCGCATACTGTCCAGCCCGGTGGGGGCGACGACGAACACGTTCAGCACCCACAGCACGAGGTCGACGGCGATCAGTGCGAGCAGGAGCAGGAAGGCCGCCTCCACCGTCCCGGGGCGCCCGGTCCTCTCGGCGGTCGTACTCGTCATGGGTCCTCTTCTTCCGCTGGTTCTCCGGGTGGGGGGAGAAGGAGCCCGGGGGCACGGGACGCCTGAGTAGTCAGGAACTGTACAGCAAACTCCCGGGGCCGGGCAGCGGCGCAGGCAAGGGCGTAGGCGGCGCTCCGGGAGACACCGCCCGGCCCCGACGGGGACCGGCGCCGGGCTCGGGCACCGCGGTTCGGAAAAGACCTGTCGAGGACGACGGAAAAGACGCGCAAAGAGGCGGGGATGGAACAGCGGAAAACGCGCATTCCCGCTCTATCGTTTCTCCGCCGTCTTGTACACCAACGACCTACTTCTACCCATGGGGTCAAAGAGTGGCGTTCTGGCCGGTCACGGCCGTTAAAATTCACCGCGTCACACTTTGTGCACCGTGGGTGGTCCGTGTTCTCTTATGGACTGGCAAGTCATGACACGAGCCGAAGGATCACCCATGACCAGAACCCACCGGTCAGGTCCGGACAGACGCACCGTCCTGCGCGGGGCCGCGTTGGCATCCGGCGCCGCCGTCCTCGGCGGGGCGCTCACCGCGGGTGGCGCGAGCGCCTCCGCGGGGGTGGCCGAACCGCCCCTGCACACCCGGGCCGACTGGGGAGCGCGCTCACCCGCGGGCCGGGTCCAGATCCTGACCACCGCACCCAGCTACATCGTGGTCCACCACACCGCGACGGCCAACAGCACCGACTACTCGCTCAGCCACGCCTACTCCCTGTCCAGGGCGATCCAGAACTACCACATGGACTCCAACGGCTGGCTCGACACCGGCCAGCAGCTCACCATCAGCCGCGGCGGACACGTCATGGAGGGCCGCGACCGCAGCTTCGCCGCCATCCGCGAGGGCAGCCACGTCGTGGGCGCGCACGTGGCCAACAACAACAGCACCTGCATCGGCATCGAGAGCGAGGGCCTCTACACGAGCGTGAGCCCGACCGGGGCCCTGACCGAGGCGTTGGTGGCCACCCTGGCGTGGCTGTGCGGGGCCTACCGGCTCGATCCGTACAGCGCGATCCTGGGCCACCGCGACTTCAACGCCACCGCCTGTCCCGGCGACGTGCTGTACGCGCTGCTCCCGGAGCTGCGCGACGCGGTCGCCGACGCCATGCTGGCGCCGGTACTGGGACTGGCAGCCCGCCGCGCGCCCGCCGGGAACGGCCCGACCTACCCGACCGTGCCCGCGGACGAGCCGGACCGGCTGTTCTACCACGGTCCCGCCCGGGGCCCCGACGACTTCACCCGCTGACCCGCCCGCCGGAGCGGTCCGGGTCCCGCGCCGCCCGCGGCGCTTCGGGCCCGGCACCGCTCAGGGCGCGTCGCCGACCGCGGTGCCCGTCGCCTCGCGGCGGGCACCGCCCGCACCGCTCCGTCCGGTAATCCGGCCCACGTCCCAGCGCTCGACCGCCGCCAGCGGCGCGCCCGCCTCCTCGCGCAGGGCCGCGGCCCGCTCCAGCAGCCGCGTCGCCCGATCGTGCCCGCCCGCCAGCGCGTGCGCTCCGGCCAGCCCCCCAGCGCCGGGGCGACCGCACGCGGGTCGCCGCTGCGCTCGGCCTGGTGGAGTGAACGGCGCGCCCGGCGCGGGTGCGGCGCGTCCCCGGCCTCCTCCAGCCTTTCGAGGGCGTAGGCGGCCACCGAATCCCTCAGCAGGTGGCGGGCCTCTCCGGAGCGGTCGGCGGCCGCGACGAGCGAGCGGTGGCGGACCAGGGAACGGGCTCCGGGCTCGGCGCGTTCCAAGGCCCCGCGCGGTTGGGAGACCCGGGCCTGGAGGACGGCGGCGGGACGGGCCAGGAGTGTCGCCCCACAGGTCCCGCACGAGGCGGTCGGCGGGCACCGGGCGCCCCCGGGCCCGGGGCGGGGAGGTCAGCGGGGCGCGCACCCCGGTGTCGCGGATCCGGACGGGTCGACCGTCGTCGGTGCGCACCGCCAGCGGACCCGGCACCCCCAAGCGCATGCGGACAACCGTGTCGGCCGCCGCCACCGTGGTCCCGTGCGGGGCGGTGAGGTGACGCCCCCGGACCGAAGCGGGGTGACCGGTGACGGGGGACCACGCGGGCAAGCGGGCCGTGGTGATCGGCGGGACGCACGGCATGGGGACGGGCGTGGCAGAGGCGCTGCTCGCCGGAGGCGCACGGGTGCTGCTGGCCGGGCGCAGCGAGGAGAACCCGGAGGAGGCGCGCGGCCGCCTGGGTGCGGAGGCGCACGTGGTGCGCGCCGACGTGGCGGACCTGGCGGGCGGCGGGCCGGTCGTGTCCACGACCTCGGTGACGAACACGACCGGTACGCCGGGGATGAGCGTGTACGCGGGCGCCAAGGCGGCCGTTCTGGGCTTCAGCCGGGTGCTCGCCTCGGAACTGCCGCCGCGCGGCATCCGGGTGAACACGGTCGCGCCGGGCTTCACCGGCACCTCCACGATGGGGATCGTGGGCGTCGGGGCCGCCGAGCGCGAGGAGTTCATGCGGGTGGGCGACGCGGCCACGCCGATGGGCCGCCACGGCGCCGTCGACGAGGTGGGCCGCGCCGTGCTCTTCCTGGGGTTCGGGGCCGCCTTCACCTCGGGCGCGGAGATCCCCGTGGACGGCGGGCTGGGCCTCGGCCCGAGCACCGGCGTGCAGCCGTACGGGGCCCTGGCCCGGAGGCTCCCGCGCGGGGCGGATCCGCCCCGCGCGGTGGGGGAGCCGCGCTCGCGCCCCTCCGCCCTGGCTCGGGGGCGTGACCGGCGCTCCCCGGCCGCACCCCGGGGAACCGGTGGGAGGGCGTCCGGCGCAGGAGGAGGCCCCGGGACCGGGATAGGTGTGACGCGGGTGGGGAATGGTGCCGGAAGCGGCGCACACCCGCGCCGCCTCCGGCCACGTGTGGGGGTAAGCGAAGATGTCTCAGCGGGTACAAGGGGTGGTCTCCCGGTCCAAGGGGGCTCCGGTGGAGATCACCACGGTCGTCGTGCCCGATCCGGGGCCCGGCGAGGCCGTGGTCAGGGTGCAGGCGTGCGGGGTGTGCCACACCGACCTGCACTACCGCGAGGGCGGCGTCAACGACGAGTTCCCCTTCCTGCTCGGGCACGAGGCCGCGGGCATGGTGGAGTCCGTGGGCGAGGGCGTGACCACCGTCGCGCCGGGTGACCACGTGATCCTGAACTGGCGCGCGGTGTGCGGGAACTGCCGCGCCTGCCGCCGGGGGCGGCACCAGTACTGCTTCGACACGCACAACGCCGAGCAGCGGATGACGTTGGAGGACGGCACCGAGCTCTCGCCCGCCCTGGGCATCGGCGCGTTCGCGGAGAAGACCCTGGTCGCCGCGGGGCAGTGCACCAAGGTGGACCCGCAGGCCTCGCCCGCCGCGGCCGGTCTGCTGGGCTGCGGGATCATGGCCGGGATCGGAGCCGCCCTCAACACCGGCGGCGTGGGCATCGGGGACTCGGTCGCCGTCATCGGCTGCGGCGGCGTGGGCAGCGCGGCCGTCGCGGGCGCGCGGCTGGCCGGGGCGGGACGGATCATCGCCGTGGACCTGGAGGACCGCAAGCTCGAATGGGCTCGCGGGTTCGGCGCCACCCACACCGTCAACGCCTCCTTCACCGACCCGGTCGAGACCATCCGCGACCTGACCGGCGGTTTCGGCGCCGACGTGGTGATCGACGCCGTGGGCACGCCCAGGACCTACGAGCAGGCCTTCTACGCGCGCGACCTGGCGGGCACGGTCGTGCTGGTGGGCGTGCCCACGCCGGAGATGCGCCTGGACCTGCCGCTGCTGGACGTGTTCGGCCGCGGCGGGGCGCTGAAGTCCTCCTGGTACGGCGACTGCCTGCCCTCGCGCGACTTCCCGGTGCTCATCGACCTCTACCTCCAGGGGCGCCTGGACCTGGACGGCTTCGTCACCGAGGAGATCGGCCTCGGCGAGGTCGAGGAGGCCTTCGCCAGGATGGAACGCGGCGACGTCCTGCGCTCGGTGGTGATCCTGTGAGCGGCGCGCGGGTGGAACACCTGACCACCTCCGGGGTATTCGCCCTGGACGGCGGGGAGTGGGAGGTCGAGAACAACGTCTGGATCGTGGGCGACCGCGACCAGGCACTGGTCATCGACGCCGCGCACGACGCGGGCGCGATCCTGGGCGCGGTGGGCGACCGCGAACTCGTGGCGGTGGTGTGCACGCACGCGCACAACGACCACGTCAACGCGGCCCCGGCGCTGGCCGAGGCCACGGGTGCGCCCATCCTGCTGCACCCGGCCGACCGGGTGCTGTGGGACATGACCCACCCGGACCGCGCGCCCGACGCGGAGCTGTCCCAGGGACAGGTCGTCACCATCGCCGGGACCGGGCTGACCGTCCTGCACACCCCGGGCCACGCCCCGGGGGCCGTGTGCCTGTACGCGCCCGACCTGGGCGTGCTGTTCAGCGGCGACACCCTGTTCCAGGGCGGCCCGGGGGCGACGGGACGGTCCTATTCGGACTTCCCGACGATCGTGGAGTCCATCCGCGACCGGCTGTTCAGCCTGCCGGAGGAGACGGTGGTCAACACCGGGCACGGCCCGTCCACGACGATCGGCGCCGAGGCGCCCCACCTCCAGGAGTGGATCGACCGGGGGCACTGAGGGCCGCGGTGCGCGGCCCGCGAGCCGGGCCGCGCCGTCGGCGCCGCGGGCCGCGGCCGGGGACGCACCGGCGCGGCCGCCCGCTCAGGAGGGGCGGGCGGAGGTGAGGCGGGCCCCGTACTCCATGGCGGCGAGCACCGCCGGTACGAACCGCCCGGAGAGCCGCGCGAGCCGGTCCGGGTCGAGGACGACGCGTAGCGCGCCCGGCGCGAAGGTGGCCAGCGCGCGCCCGACCAGGGGATCGTCCCGGCGGGCGCGCAGGCCCGCCACCGTGCCGGGCCAGTGCCGCTCCTGGACCGCGCCGAAGGCGGCGGCGGTGGTCCAGAGCGCGAACAGCGGCCCGGAACCGGTGCCCAGGTGCTCGGCGCAGTCCCGGCTCAGCTCCCCCGGCGACGCGCCCCACTCCTCCAGCACCCGCGGTGTGGGCCGGTGGGCCTCGGGCACGTCGTCGCCGGTGTCGATGACCACGGCCTCCCCGGTGTTCCAGCGCAGGAACGGCAGCAGCGGGGGCAGGTCCAGGACCGGCCCGTCGAAGCGTGCGCCCTCCGCCGCGAAGCAGGCCGAGTGCCGGAGGCCGTGGCCGTCGTTGCCCTTGATGCTGGGCAGGTCCTCGTGCTCGACCAGGTTGGGCGCCGCGACCAGGGCGGGGGTGCCACGCTCCCGCAGGAACCGCAGGGCGGCGCGGTCGTCGGAGCTGCCCCCGGCGCCGTGCAGGTAGCGGCCCATGTCCAGGGCCAGCTCGCGGGGCAGGAGCAGGGCCGGGGTCGGCATGTACGGGTTGGTCACCGGTACCGCTCCGGCTCCGGTGAACACCGCCCACCGGGCCAGGTAGGCGGTGCGCGAACCCCATTCCACGAAAAGGGAGAGCGCGGCCTCCGGACGTCTTTTCACCGCGTCGCGCACGGAACCGGTGAAATCCGCGCAGACGCGGACGTCGTCCTGGAGGACGAGGTGGTGGGTGGAGTCGAAGCATTCGGCGCTGGAGAAGGCGACCCGGGAGGCGCGCAGGGAGCTGGGCGGCCCGTCGGGCTCGGGGTCCACGGCCAGGCAGGCGTCCGCGATCCCGAGGGAGTCCAGGACGCGGCGCGCGGCGGAGATCCGGCGGGGGTGGGTCATGACGGACGCGGACAGCACGACGGGAGAAAGGGGGCTCGGCATATGCCGAGAATAACTGGAAAAAGGTCGAACACAAGACCGGGGGAAACTTTTTTTCTTTCCCCATAAACTCTTACCCGGCCAGATTATCATACGCCTTGGGGCAATTTCCGTTCCCCGGGTCGCGGCGCGCGGCCGCCGGAGGGCGGAACCCCGGCCCCGGGGGCCTGTGAGCTCCTGGGGCGCGCCTCCCAGGTCCGCTCTTTTCTTCACAGAACACGCTACTGAAAGGCGTGTTTCGCCCAGCGGAACTACCACCGGGTAACCAGGGGAATCGAACGGCATACGGCCGGGGAATGAGCGGAACACGACGGCCAGAGGGCTCCCGTCCCCGCATGGGCGTCGTCACAGCGGGCCGAATCCCTTTACCAGCAGGGGTTTCCAGGACCGTAATTCGGATCACTCGACGTGTTGGGTAAAGCGGGGATTGCCTGCTCCTAGCCTTGTGTTGGAGGCGGAAGTGATCCCGGGACCCTCTGGTCCCGCCACGGGACTTCTGTCGGCGCCCCGCCCGAAGGCGGTTCACGGCGCCCCCGCGTACCGCGCACCGCTCGTTGTTACTTCTCCCTGCGTTGGAGCCCCGGTGACCCTTGCTTCCGCACGCCCGAATCGCCGTGCCCAGATCACCCCGGACGTCCAGGTCGTCCCGGACACCCGGAACATCCCTACCGCCGACAATCCCCTGAACCACCAGGACGTGCCGCAGCAGGCCGGACCGTCCCGCCGGGAGGCCACGGCCGCCACGGCGCGTACGCGCCGCCGCACGCTGCTGCTGGTCCTGGTCCTCGGCGTGCTGTCCGCGATCGGCCCGCTCGCCACCGACCTGTACCTGCCCGCGCTGCCCCAGATCGCCTCCGACCTGGGCACCAGCGAGGCGAGCGTCAAGCTCACCCTGACCTCGGTGATGGCCGGTCTGGCCCTGGGCCAGCTCGTCATCGGCCCGCTCAGCGACCGATGGGGCCGTCGCGCGCCGCTGCTGGTCGGCATCGGCGTGTTCACCGCCACCACCCTCGCCATCGCGGCGGTCGACAGCGTGGAGATGTTCAGCCTGCTGCGCTTCGGCCAGGGGCTGTCGGCCGCGGCCGGACTGGTCATCTCCCGTGCGATCGTGCGGGACGTGTTCGACGGCGACGCCGCCGCCACCTTCTTCTCCCGGCTGGTGCTGCTCTCCGGCCTAGCCCCGATGCTCGGCCCGATCCTGGGCGGTCAGCTGCTCTTCTTCGGGCCCTGGCAGCTGCTCTTCGCCGTGCTCGGCGCCACCGGACTGGCGACCTTCGCCCTGGTGCTGTTCGGCCTGCCCGAGAGCCTGCCGCCCGAGCAGCGCGAGCGAGTCAGCCCGCGTGCGCAGCTGCGCGTGTTCGGCCGCCTGCTGCGCGACATCCGCTTCACCGCTCCCACGCTCACGCTCGCGCTGAGCTTCGGGATGAGCTTCACCTACATCTCGACTTTCTCGTTCGTGGCCCACTCTCGCTTCGGGGCCAGCGCCCAGGAGTTCAGCCTGGTGTTCGCGGTGACCACGCTCGGCATGATCATCGGCAACCAGCTGAACGCCTACCTCATCCGCCGGGTCGAGATCCACCGCCGCCTGTTCATGGGCCTGGCCGGGTCGATCGCCTCGGTGGCCTCGCTGGCGCTGCTGGGGTCCGCGGGCGGGGCGAGCCTGGTGACGGTGACCATCGCGCTGTTCGTGATGATGGTGTTCACCGGGCTGGTCTCGCCGAACGCCACCGCGCTGGCCCTGGACGGGCAGCCGCCGAGGATCGCCGGAAGCGGCTCGGCCCTTCTGGGCACCCTCCAGTTCGGCATCGGCTCCGGCCTGGCCTCGACCGCCGGGTTGACCGGCCCGGTGACCCTGTCCAGCATGACCGCGGTCATGCTCGCCACGGCCGTGGCCGCCGCGGTGGTGTTCACCGCTTTCACGGTGCGCACGCGACACACCGCGCCGGCCGCTGCCTGAGTGTCGGTGCGCACGGCTAGTGTGATTCGCTCGTTCAGGCCAGACCCGAGGAGCGCGACGTGTTCCCCAGCCCCCAGGCGCAGTCCCTGACCAGTGAGGCACCCGGCGTGTGGGAGGAGGTGCTCCCCCACCTGACGGAGTCGGCAGCGACGTGCTGGCTGACCGCGACGCGCGCGGACGGTCAGCCGCACACCCGGCCGCTGCTGGCGGTGTGGGTGGACGGACAGCCCTTCTTCGCGTCGGGCGGGGGCACCGCCAAGTCCCGGCTGCTGGCCGCGTCCCCACAGGTCAGCCTGGCCTTCACCACCGGCGTCATGGACGTGGTGGTGGAGGGCGCCGCCGAGCGGGTGCTGGACCCGGACCTGCTGGACCGGGTGGCCGCGGGCTACGCCGAACGCCACGGGTGGGCCCCCCTCGTCGGGGAGGGAGGGCTGACCGGCCCGGAGGGGGCGCCGACCGCGGGCCCGCCGCCCTACCGGGTGTTCACGATCCCCCCGTCAACGGTGTTCGCCTTCCCGGTCTCCGAACTGCCGCACGGGCCCACCAGGTGGCGGTTCGACGTGTGGCCCTGAGCCGGGGAGGACGGGCGTTCCGTGAAGCGGGGGGCTCGGGAGAAGCGGGAGGCGGCACCGGGTGAAACGTCGCGTCTCGCGGGTATAGGTCTGCCGCGAAGACAACCGATCCACCACCCCCATCCCCTGGAGGCAGAGCGTGCGAGTACGCATCGTTCTTTCGACCCTCGTCGTCCTGTGGCTGCTCATCGGGCTGATCGCCGCGTTCCAGCGCGGTCTGTTCAGCGACGACGAGACCTCGTGCTCGACGCTGGGCCACACCGTCGGAACCATCTTCGTCGGGCCGTTGAACTACATGGGGGTCAACCCGACCATCGAGTGCCCGCCCCTGCCCGAACCCTCCGAGTAGCGGATCCGGCGCCGTGTCCCCGCGGGGGCGCGGCGCCGCTCAGCGCCCGCCGTCCGAGGAGGCGCGCCCGAGTTCGGGCCCCAGCGCGTCCGCCAGTTCCGGCCGGACCCACGCGACCTCGGTGATGAGCAGCGCCGTCAAGGCCTCCAGAGCCCGGAGCAGTTCCTCCCCTGTGAGCGCGCGGACCAGCGTGGCCCCCAGGGGGTCGGTGACCTCGGCGGGCAGCAGGTGCGCGCCCTTGTTGAACGCCGTTGGGCTGCCCAGCCGCAGACACGCCAACGCCACCGTCTGTTCGCGCAGGCGGCCGATCCAGTGCTCGGCCTGCCACAGGCGTCCGCGCTCGACGCAGACACGGGCGTGCAGGGCGTGGTGCCAGGAGTGGCCGATCAGCGTGTCCGGGTCCGGTTCCGGGAAGGGCTGGAGCTCGCGCGCCTTCCCGAAGACCGTCCGCCACTGGGGGCCGCGGGGGCCGAACTCACCTTCGGGGAGGAAGGCGAGGTCTACCTCCAGGCACCCGGGCAGGAGGAACACGCGGACGAGGCGGGGGCCGGGCACGGGCAGGTCCCAGTGGTGCAGCGCGCCGAACTCCCGGTGGAGCCACTCCGTCCAGTCGGCGGGCACCCCGTCGCGGCCCTCGCGCACGGCGAGGACGAGGTCGATGTCGGACCACCGGTCGGCCGTCCCGTCGGCGCTGGAGCCGGTGAGCGCGGCTCCCACCACGGAGTCGTCGGTCCCGGCACGCGCCAGCAGGCGCTCGCGGAGCCGGTCGCGCTCGGTGTCGGGGGGCATGGCATCGTTCCTCACTCGTTCGCCGGCGCGTTCACAGGGAACGGTAGTGGGCGCGCCGGGAGGGGTCGAGCTTCTCGATCGCGGCGCGCAGCAGGGGGCGCGGGGCGCGGGCGGCGTGGTCGTCGAGGAAGACCAGCAGCCGGTCGCGGTCCTTGTCCCCGGCGGTGCGCAGCATCCACCCCACCGCCTTCTGCACCAGTTCGTGGTCGTCCTCCAGGAGGATCTCGGACAGGGCGAAGGCGTCGTCGAGGTCGTCGTGGGCGATGAAGCGCGCCGTCGCCACGATGGCGGTGCGCCGCCGCCAGGGGTCGTCCGAGCGCGCCAGGGTGTACAGGACCCCGCGGCGGCGCTTTCGCAGGTGGCGGCCGAGGACGTGGTGCGCGGCCAGGTCCACCAGGTCCCAGTTGTTGACGCGGTCGTGGCGGCGCAGGTACAGATCGGCGAGCGCGGCTACCCGTTCGGGCGTGCTGCGCCGGTGGCGGGCCTTCTTCTCCATGATGCTCATCGCCCCGGCCCGGGCCTCGTGCACGGGGCTGTCCATCAGCTCCTCGACCTGGTCGAGGAGCATGTCCACGAACTCCTTGGCCAGGGCGAACACCGTGCCCATGCGCACGCCGACGAAGCAGTCGTCCTCGGGCCGGCGTCCGGCCTCGAAGCGGAAGTAGCGCTGGTACTTGCGGAGTTCCCCGTCGCTGCGGTGCCCGTCGAGGCGCGCCAGGAAGGCTCGGGCGGTCAGCGGTGCGGTCGCCATGGCGGCACGGTAGACGTTCCCGGTGACATTCGGCGTGAACGCCGCCGGGAGGACGGCCCCCGGCGGCGCGGTCCGCCTCACCCCCGAGCGCGCCCGTCCTGCTCCATCTCCTCGCGCAGTTGCGCCAGGACGCCGTTGAGAAGCCGGGACACGTGCATCTGCGAGTAGCCGAGGCAGTCGGCGATCTCGGACTGGGTGTGGTCGCCGAAGAAGCGCAGCATGAGGATCTCGCGCTCGCGCTCGGGCAGGCGGGCCAGGGCGGGCTTGAGCGACTCGCGCTGGACCACGAGTTCCAAGCCCTCGTCCTCGCTGCCCAGGTGGTCCTCCAGCCGGGTGCCCTCCTGGCCCTCGGAGTCGGAGGCGTCCGGCGCGTCCAGGGACAGGGAGCGGTAGGACTCCGAGACCTGGATGAGCTCGCTGACCTCGGCCTCGGGCAGCCCCATCTCCTCGGAGAGTTCGTGGATCGTGGGCGTGCGCGCGTGGGCCTGCTGGAAGTCGTTGAGCGCCTGGCGCAGCTTGATCCGGTTCTCCTGGTGGCGCCGGGACACGCGCACGGCCCAGGTGTGGTCGCGGAAGTGCCGCTTGATCTCACCGGTGACCGTGGGCATCAGGTAGGAGATGAACGGCTTGCCGCGGTCGGGGTTGAAGCCGTGGATGGCCTTGACCAGCCCGAGCATGGCGGTCTGCTGCAGGTCGTCCAGCGGTTCGCCCCGGCCGTTGTAGCGGCGGGCGAGCTTGTTGACCAGCGGCTGGTAGAGGACCACGACCCGTTCGCACAGGTCGTCGGCCCGCGGGTCGTCACTGCCCAGGGCGTGGAGTTCGGCGAGCATGTCCTCGGCGGTGGGGTCCTCGTCCCAGACCGGTCTGCGCGGTCCGGGGACGGCTGGTGTGCGGTCGAAGGTCTCGTGCGTCGCGTGGGGAACGTTGATGGACAAGAGGAAGCCCCCGGTTTCGTGTCCTGTCGGATGCCTGATGTCTGCCTGGACGGCAGTTGGCGGACGGCGGGCCCGCACTGCCGATCGAGGTGGGCGGCCGGGATTCGGCGGGGGATGATCGCGATGTGAGGAGTACGTTCCCTAAGAAATGGCCCCAAAAGCCGCCGGGAGGAAATTTTCGACCACGCTCCATAAATCGGACCGCCGTACACACGCGGCGGCCGGAAAAGCACGGGAAAAGTACACGCACCCCGCAGGACGCACGAACCCCCACCGGAGGCGGCGACATGTTTCCCCTGTTCAGGGGCGACACCGGCATCGGATTCGACTGCACACCCCGCGAGGGGACCACGCGCTTCCGGGCAATGTTAATTTTACTCGAACACGGGTTCGCTTCATTTTTCCAGCGGAAATAAGAGCTGTCTAAAAAGCCAGCGCACAGGGCTGGGCTCCCCCGGAGGGGATTCCCCGGTCCTCCGGGCACGGCCCTCGCGGTCGCGGGGCGCCTCAGTCCGCGGACCGCGTGCGCAGCAGGTCGGGTTCGATGTAGATGATCGTGGCGATGGGCACCGCCTCGCGGATCCGCCGCTCCGCCTCGTCGATGGCGGCGGTGACGCGGCGGGCGTCGTCCTCGGCGTCCACGGCCACCTTGGCCGCGACCAGGAGCTCCTCGGGGCCCAAGTGCATCGTGCGCATGTGGATGACGGCGTCGATGTCCGCGCAGCCCAGGATGGCCTCGCGGATGAGGCGGATGTGCTCCTCACTGGCCGACTCACCGATGAGCAGGCTCTTCATCTCCACCGCCAGGACCACCGCGAACACCATCAGCAGCAGTCCGATGGCCCCCGATCCGAGCCCGTCCCAGACGCCGTTGCCGGTGATCAGGGTGAGGCTGACACCGGCCAGGGCGAAGGCCAGGCCGATGAGGGCTCCGGTGTCCTCCAGCAGGATCACCGGCAGCTCCGGGGCCTTGGTGCGGCGGATGAAGCCGAACCAGCCCACCCGGGCGCGCGCCGTCCTGGTCTGGCGCATCGCGGTGCGCAGCGCCGTCGACTCCAGGGCGGCGGCCACCAGCAGCACCACGACGGGGACCCACTGCCAGGAGGTGATCGGATGCGGGTCGCGGATCTTCTCCCATGCCTCGTACAGGGCGAACAGCCCGCCGAGGGTGAACAGCACGATCGCCACCAGGAAGGCGTAGACGTAGCGCTCGTGGCCGAAGCCGAAAGGGTGTTCGCGGGTGGCCGTGCGTCTGGCCCGCCGCCCGCCGACCAGCAGCAGGAGCTGGTTGCCGGAGTCGGCCACCGAGTGCACCGCCTCGGCGAGCATGGCCGACGAGGCGGTCAGGAGGTAGGCGACGAACTTGGTCGCGGCGATCCCGAGATTGGCCGCCAACGCCATGACCACGGCCTTCGTGCTGTCCTCGCCACTCACCGCGTCGCCTCCTCGTCAGCCGTTGACCGCGCGGCCCGGGGACACGGGGCGGGCGGTCGGCGCGGCCGCACCGGCCGGGGTCGCCCGAGGCGGTCGGGTCCGCGCCCCGGACCGTCCCAGGTTCGGGGGAGCCCGGTGCCCGCGCAAGCACCCCCTCGGCCGTGTCGGGCCGCGGGGACCGGGCGGAGCGCTAGGAGTGTTCGGCCTCGCGGGAGCGCACGCGAAGCTCTATCCCGTCCAGGAGCCAGTCCAGCCCGCGCGAGAAGGCCTCCTCCGGGGTCGGGCCCGCGGTGGTCACGCGTCCGACTGCCGGGTAACGCCCCGTCGTACCAGCGCGGGCGGCCAGGAAGGCGTCCTGGACCGTGTCCCACGTGCGACCGTCGGGAGTGGTCCAGGCCTCGGCCCGGTCGGCTTGGACGACCAGGGCGACGTGCCCGCGGATGTAGCCGTCCACGGCCTCCACGACGGTGAACACCTCGTGGTCGCTCAGCCCGGTGCCGTCGAAGATCCGCACGGCGGAGTCGACCCAGGCGAAGGTGTGCGGGCCGACCGGCTGCCCGGCGCCCGTGAGTTCGACGAGCCAGGGGTGCTCGCGGTAGGAGCGCAGGTCCTCGTGGGCCCATGCCCGGACCTTCTCCCGCCAGGTGCCGGCGCGGGTGTGCGGCAGGACCGCCTGGCCGACCATCGTGTCCACCATCAGGGCGATCAGGGCCGACTTGTCGGGGACGTAGGTGTAGAGCGTGGCGGCGCCCACGCCGAGCCGGGAGGCGACCCCGCGCATGGACAGCGCGCCGACGCCCTCCTCCTCCACCACCAGCATGGCGGCCTCGACGACGCGCTCCACCGTGAGGTTGTGCCGGGGGCCCCGCCGGGGCCGCCGGGGTCCGTCCCACAGCAGTTCGAGCGTGGCCGTGGGGTCGTGGACGTAGGCCACTCTCGCCTCCTCGGGAAAAATCCGTACACTGTTCGGAAACGTCGAACGCGGTACGGAGTTTATCCCGGGAAGGCGGCCATGCCGGACGAACCCCGATCCACGCCCCCATCCGACACCGCACCCCGCGCCCCGAGGGCCGCGCGTCTCCGGGCGAGCCCCGTGGCCTCGGCCGTCCTGGTCTCCGCCGCCGCAACCCTGGTCGGTGTGCTCGCCGTGACCGCCTCGACGTCGGTTCCGGGCCCGGCAGGGGACCCCGGCTCCCTCCCCGCCCTGGCCGTGCGGGCCGCGCTGTGCACGGCGCTGGTGCCGCCGCTGCTGTGGGCCGCCCGCCGCTTCCTGGACCGGGCGCCGACCCCCGCGTTCGGCCTCGTGCCCCGGGGATGGCCCGCCCCTCTGGCCGCCGCCCTCACCGTCCTGCTCGCCTCGGCGGTGCTCACGGGTGCGGCGTGGGCCCTGGGCGCGGCCGCCCCGGACACCGGCGCGGCCGGGGGCGCCGCCTCGGCCCTGGCCGTGGCCCTGCCCCTGCTCCTGGCGGCCCAGATCCTGCCCGAGGAACTGGTCTTCCGCGGCTACGCGCAGCACCACCTGGGTCTGCGGTTCTCCCCGTGGGCGGCCGTCGCGGGCCAGGCCGCCCTGTACACGCTCTTCGCCGCCGCGGTCACCGGCTCGGCGGCGCTCTCCGGCGGGGTGTTCCTCCTGGGACTGTTCCTCGGGGCCCTGAGGACGACCACAGGAGAGGTGTGGACACCGCTGGCCGCGCGAACGGCCCTGACCGCCGTCGGCGTGCTCTACGAGGAACTCGGCCCGCGTCCGTCCTCCGCCCCGGAACCCTGGCAGGCGGTGCTCTCCCTCGGCCCTGGCCTGGCCGCCTTCTGGGTCGTGTACGCTTTGCGCGCCCGCGGCCGGGTGGGCGACCCGTTCCCCGACGCGGGCGGGCCGCGCCGCCCCCTGGCGCAGAAGGGGATCCTGTACGACGTCGGCTCCAGCTACCTGCCCGGCCAGAACTCCCGGCCGCGGTGGCGCACGGATGTGGTGGACCGGGAGATGCGGGTGATCCGCGAGGACCTGCACTGCACGGCGGTCACCGTCTTCGGCGAGGACGTCGGGCGGCTGGAGGAGGCGGCCCGCCTGGCGCTGGGCCGGGGACTGTACGTGTGGGTCCAGCCCCGCCTGGTCGACGCCGCGCCGGGCGAGCTGACGGCCAACCTGGGCCGGGCCGCCGAGGCCGCCGAACGGCTGCGCCGCGACCACCCCGAACGGGTGGGCCTCAACGTGGGCTGCGAGATCAGCCTGTTCGCCACCGGGGTGCTGCCCGGCCGCGACCTCGACCGGCGCACGCGCGCGCTGGGATTGCTCTTCCCCCTGCTGCCGTGGTTCGACCGCAGACTCAACCGGCTGCTGCGCGAGATGGCGAGCACCGCGCGCGCGAGGTTCCACGGGCCGCTCACCTACGGCTCCGGCGCCTGGGAGACCGTGGACTGGACACCGTTCGACGTGGTCGGCGTGGACTACTACCTGGACGAACTCACCCGCCGTACCTACCGGCAGGGGCTGCGGCGGCTGCGCGCCCACGGCAAACCGGTGGTCGTCACCGAGTTCGGCTGCTGTTCGTACGAGGGCGCACGGGACAGGGGCGGCTCGGGCTCGGACATCCTGGACTGGAGCGACCTGGGGGACCGAAGGGTCAGGGGTGGCCACGTGCGCGACGAGCGCGTGCAGGCCGACCTCATCGGCGACCTGCTGGACGTGTTCGAGACCGAGGAGGTGCACGGGGCGTTCGTGTGCATGTTCATCGAGGGCGACTGCCGTTACTCCCCCGATCCCACCCGCGACCAGGACATGGCCAGTTTCGGGATCGTGCGCCCGCCGCCGCTGGAGTCGGGGCTGTCCCCCGACGACGGCCACTGGGAGCCCAAGCTGGCCTTCCGCACCCTGGCCGCCCGCTACGCCGAGGAGGCGCCCGACCGCGTGGACTGAGCCGCGGCCGTCCGACCGGGGCCTCGACTCCAGGCCCAGGCCCGGGTTCCGGTTCGGGTCCGGGCCGCTCCCGGAAAGGGCGGACGCCCCCTGGAGCGGGTTCGCCGCGGTCGGGGCGCGGTGCCGGTCAGGTCGTGCGGTCGCGCAGCTCGCGCTTGAGGATCTTGCCGGAGGCGTTGCGCGGCAGCCCGGCCACCACCCGCACCTCCTTGGGAACCTTGAACGCCGCCAGGCGGGCGCGCACGTGCTCCACCAGGTCGTCGGGCAGGGTCTCGGGGTCGGCCTCCCCGGTGGGCACCACGAAGGCGGTCACCGCCTCGATCCACTTCTCGTCGGGCGCGCCGACCACCGCGGCCTCGGCCACCCCGGGGTGGGTGTACAGGGCGTCCTCCACCTCACGGGAGGCCACCAGCACGCCGCCGGTGTTGATGACGTCCTTGATCCGGTCCACCACCTCGATGTAGCCCTCGGCGTCGGCGCGCACGAGGTCGCCGGAGTGGAACCAGCCGTCCCGGAAGGCCTCCTGGGTCTCCTCGGGTTTGTCCCAGTAGCCCTGGCACAGCTGTGGAGACCGGTACACCGCCTCGCCCAGCTCCCCGGGTGCGACGTCGCGGCCGTCGTCGTCCACCACCCTGAGTTCCACGAACAGGGCGGAGCGGCCCGCGGAGGCGGGGCGCGCGTCGTGCTCCCCGGGGCGCAGCACGGTCGCCAGCGGGCCGATCTCACTCTGCCCGAAACAGTTGTAGAAGCCCAGTCCGGGCAGGGCGGAGCGCAGCCTCTCCAGCACCGGGCCGGGCATGACGGAGGCACCGTAGTAGGCCTTGCGCAGGCTCGACAGGTCGCGCCGGGCGAAGTCGGGGTGGCCCGCCATCGCCACCCAAAGCGTGGGCGCGGCGAAGAAGGCCCGGTGCCCGGCCGTCTCGATCCGCTCCAGCAGGTCGGCGGGGTCGGGCGCCTCCACCAGGGTGTTGCGCGCCCCGACCGCCAGCCACGGCATGAGGAAGACGTGCATCTGCGCGCTGTGGTAGAGCGGCATGGCGTGCAGGGGCTCGTCGTCGGCGGACAGGTCCAGGCCCACCACGCAGGACAGGTACTCGTGGACGAGCGCCCGGTGGGTCATCATCGCGCCCTTGGGGCGGGAGGTGGTACCGGAGGTGTACAGCAGCTGCACCAGGTCGGTGTCGCGGACCCCGGCGTCCAGTTCGGGCACCGGCCCCTCCAGGCTGTCCGCGAGCAGCGAACCGGGGCCCTCGCGCAGCTCCAGCACCTGTTCCACACCGGTCCCGTCGCGCAGCGCGTCCACGGCCGGGCGCAGGACGGGATCGGTCAGGACGACGGTGCTGCCCGACTGCTCCAGCAGGTAGGCCAGCTCCTCCCCCCGGAGGGCGAAGTTGATCGGCACGTGGACCAGCCCCGCCCGGGCGCAGGCCAGGAACCCGATGAGGTAGGCGTCGGAGTTCCTGCCGTAGGCCGCGACCCGGTCGCCGCGGACGGCGCCGAGGCCGAGCAGGCGTGCTGCGGCGCGGGTGACCGCGGCGTCCAGGTCGGCGTAGGTCCAGACGCGCCCGCCGAAGACCAGTGCGGTACGCCCCGGGGCGCGTGCCGCGCTGCGCCGGAGGACGTCGTCCACGGTGCTGGATGTCGTCGAACCGGTCACGTCCTGCCTCCCGCGCGTCGGTACGGCCCCTGGAGCCGTCGGCAGCACCCATCCTGTGGCGCACGGGCCGCACTGGCAACACCCGGCGGGAGATCGGGGCCCCGGAGGGCGCCCGCGCCCTCGCGGTCCGGCAGCGCGCCCGCTCCTCACGGCCGCGTACGGCGCCCGCCGCGGCGGGCGGGTCCTGTCGCCATACCCCGCGCGGCCCCGCCCACCGGAGCAGGTCAGCTCTTGAGGAACTCCAGCAGGTCCTGGTTGAACCTCTCCTTGTCGCCCGGCACGAGGGCGATGCCGTGGGAGCCGCCCTCGTAGACCTTCAGGGTGGCGTCCGGGATGATCCGCGCCGACTTGCGGCCGGTGGCGTCGATCGGCACGACCTGGTCGTCGTCTCCGTGCACCACCAGGGTCGGGACGTCGAAGCGGCGCAGGTCCTCGGTGAAGTCGGTGTAGCCGAAGGCGTCCACGCAGCGCACACCTGCCTCGATGGCCTGGTGCATGGCCATGAACCAGAAGGCGTCCTTGTTGCCCTGGGTGACCTTGTTGCCGGGGCGGTTGGCGCCGAAGAAGCCCTCCGCGGTCTCCCTCCAGAACTGCGAGCGCTCCCGGAGGATGCCTTCCTTGATCCCGGTGAGGACCTCCTCGGGCACCCCCTCGGGGTTGGTGTCGGACCTGACCATGACCGGCGGGACCGCGGACAGCAGGACGGCCTGGCGCACGCGCCGGGTGCCGTGGCGCCCGATGTAGCGGGCGAGCTCGCCGCCGCCCATGGAGTGGGCCACCAGCGTGACGTCCTGGAGGTCCAGGTGGTTCATGAGGTCGTTGAGATCGTCTGCGAAGGTGTCGAAGTCGTAGCCGCTCCAGGGCTGGCCGGAGCGGCCGTGGCCGCGGCGGTCGTGGGCGAGGCCGCGGAAGCCGTTGTCGGCCACCCACTTCATCTGGTCCTCCCACGCGTCGGCGTTGAGCGGCCAGCCGTGGACGAACACGACCGGTCGGCCGCTCCCCCAGTCCTTGTAGAAGATCTCGACGCCGTCGCGGGTGGTCACGTAAGCCATGGGAACCGTTTCCTCCTCCTCGTGCGGACGGGGCGTCACCCCGGGTCGCGCCGTGCTCGCCCCCCGAACGGGGCACACGGGCCACGACCAGGTTGCCCTCCGCTCCGACCTGCGAAAACCGGGGTTCCCCAAGCATGGGACAGGCTTTGCGAGAGTGCGGCGGCACCGGGGACCCGGCCCTCCCCCGCCGCGCCCTTGCCAGGCGAGATCCCACGGTCCTAGGTTGTCCGTTGTCGTGCAATCACCGGGCGGGAGCAGCATGAGGATTCTTGTCGTGGGAGCCGGAGCGGTCGGTGGTTACTTCGGGGCGCACCTGGTCCGGGCCGGCCGTGACGTGGACTTCCTCGTCCGCCCCGCCCGAGCCGCGCTCCTTCGCGAACACGGTCTGCGCGTGCGCGACGTGCGAGGACGCGTGGAGGCGGTGCCGGTCCGCGCGGTCACCGCCGACCGGGTGGGCCCCGACTACGACCTGGTGATCGTGGCCGTCAAGTCGTACGGGTTCGACGACGCCCTCAAGGACCTGTCCCCCGCCGTGGGCCCGCGGACCGCGGTGCTGCCCTTCCTCAACGGCATGCGCCACGTCGACGCCCTGGTCGACCGCTTCGGCGCCGACCGGGTCTACGGCGGCGTGGCCATGGTGATGACGCGTCTGGGCGAACAGGGGGAGATCGTCCAGGTCGGCACCATGGGCCAGCTGGTCTACGGACCGCTGGGCGAACACCCCGTCGTCGCGCCGGAGGACGTGCACGCCGCTCTGGACACCGGGGACCACACCGCCACCTCCGCCGCCGACATCCGCCAGGAACTGTGGGACAAGTGGGTGTTCCTGGCGACCCTGGGCGCGTGCACGTGCCTGATGCGCGGCCCCATCGGCCGGGTCAACAGCGCGCCCGGCGGCCGGGAGTTCACCGCCGCCGTCTTCGCCGAGGCCATCGCCGTGGCCACCGCCTCCGGCCACCCGCCGGGCGGGGCAGCCCGCGAGAGGGCCGACGCGGTCATCGCCGACACCACGTCCTCGACCACGACCTCCATGTACTGGGACCTGACCCGCGGCAACCCGGTGGAGGCCGACCACATCGTCGGCGACCTGGTCTCGCGGGGCCGGGAGCTCGGCGTGCCCACGCCGCTGTTCTCGCTGGCTTACACGCACCTGAGCGTCTACGGGGCGGGCCGCGGGTAGGCTGCTCCCGTCCGCCGACCGCCCCGGTGGCGCTGGCCCCGCCCCGGCGCGGCCCGGCCCGGCCCCCGTCACGACCGCAAGTCCCATGGCCCCGCCGTCTCGTCCTGCTCCCCCGCGCCCTCCTGCTGTCCGCGTGCGGAGGCGCCCCGGATCCGGGTACGGGGGCGGAGACGGAAACGGCCGCCCCCGATGAGGCCCGGGAGTACGAGACGGCGCCCGTGCCCGAGGGGAGTGCAGTGCCGTGCCCGACGACGTCGACGGCGACGGCGCTCCGGCGCGCAACGGACGGTGGACGCCGGGGGCGGCGGGCTCTCCGCCGGAGACGCGGCCGGGCGGGTGGCCGGTCTCTTCTCCCGCGCCGACTACGACGCGGACGGCGCCGACGAACCCGCCCTGGCCCACGGCCCCGAAGGCACCCGGGACACGCCCGTGCGCTGGTGGATCACCGGTGACGGGGGAGAGGACGAGGCCTCCTTCGACAGCGCCGCGTTCCAGGGGGTGCTCCGGGCCCGGAAGCGGCGCACGAAGCCGGCGCGAAGCGGAACCGAAGCCGGATCGAAGCGGCCCGTGCCACAGTCCTTCCCGGCGTCCGCACGGAGCGGACGCCGGCAACCAGGACGGAAAGCTCCCCCATGTTCAAGAAGTTCCGTACCGCCGCACTGCTCACGGCGGCGCTGGCCACAGGCTCGCTGGCACTGGCCTCACCCGCGTCGGCGGCGGCTCCCGTGGCGGACTACAACGGTGTCTGCGGCAGCGGTTACGGCGTGGTCAACTACGCCAACATCGGTTCCAAGGGCACGGTCTTCCTCACCTACAACAACTCCAACGGCTACAACTGCGCGGTGACCGTCCGGGCCAACCCGGGCTCGGCGGTGGAGATGACGGTCGGCCTCAAGCGCACCAGCGACCCCGCCAGCGCGGCCGAGGTGGACAGCGGCCAGTACACGACCTACGCCGGTCCGGTCTACCGCAGCGCGGCCGGTTCGTGCGTGGACTGGTTCGGCAACATCAGCGGCACCAACGAGAACCGCAACGGGACCAACTGCGGCTGACCCCCCGCGCGCCGCGACGGGCGGCGCGCCGACGCACGACTGGGAGCACCATGCGCAACCTCCTGAAGAAGGCCGCCACCCTCGCCGCGGCAGGCGGGATCGCCGCGGCGGGCCTGATGGCCACCGCCGCCCCCGCATCCGCCGCCTCCTACAACGGGGCGTGCGGGTCCGGCTACGGGGTCGTCAACAAGGTCGAGTTCCCCGACAACCGCGGCACCACCTTCCTGACCTACAACAACTCCAACGGCTACAACTGCGTGGTCACCGTGCGCACGAACCCGGGCGCGGCCGCGCCGATGGAGGCGTTCGTCAGGGTCAACGGCACCTCGTCCTGGAAGAGGGACAGCGGCAACTACACGACCTACGCCGGTCCCGTATACCTGTCGGCGGCGGGCCAATGCGTCGACTGGGGCGGCACCATCGGCACGATCACCGAGACCGTCTACCGCACCAACTGCGGGTGAGCCCCCGCCCCGCTCCCCTGCCTCCGCACACCCCCGAACCATGATCGGACATGACATGAAGAAGCTCGCGCAGAGGGCCGCGGCCGTCGTCGCGGCCGCCGGTATCGGCCTGGGCGGTCTGCTCGTCAGCGCCTCACCCGCCGCCGCGGCCACCTACGGCGGCGAGTGCGGCTCCGGATACAGCGTCGTCAACCAGGACAGCATCGGCTCCAAGGGCACGGTCTTCCTGACCTACAACAGCTCCAACGGCTACAACTGCGTCGTGGCCAAGCGCAACAACCCCGGCTCGGCCGTGCTCATCGAGGCGGGCCTGTCGATCAGCCCCGCCGGAAACCACTGGGACGTCTTCGACGGCGGCTACTACACCACCTACGCCGGTCCGATCTACCTGAACGCGGCCAACAGGTGCGTGGACTGGATGGGGCGCATCACCGGCACCGAGGGCGGCAAGCGCGGCACCAACTGCGGCTGACCGGACCGTTCACGGGCGGCTCCGGCCGGTGTTTGCACCGGGGCCGCCCGACCCATGCCCGCCTCAGCAGCATTTGTGTCGGTTAACACAACGAGCCCGGCATGGGCCGAAACCCAAACCCCCAGGTCACCCCAGAGCCGATCCGGACACTCTCCGCACTCCTCCCCCGCACAGGTGGACGGTGCGCCGACGAGTGCCGTATGCTCCGCGACGTTGCGCAGCGGAGTGTTCATCGTGCGTCAGGGAGTTCATGAGTGGAGACCGATCTGTCAGGGATTCGGTATCGCATGCTCGGTTCTGTCGAGGTTCACTCCGAAGGACGTCCGGTCAGCACGGGAGGGCCCAAAAGGCGTACGGTCCTGGCCGCGCTCCTCCTGCGACCCGGCACCGTGGTCTCCGACAACCGGCTCATCGACCTGGTCTGGAGCGAACGCCCCCCGCGCAGCGCACGGTCCCAGCTCCAGGCGCACGTGCACGGGCTCCGCAAGGTCCTGGGCGCGGACACGATCGTCCGGAGCGCCTGCGGCTACCGGATGTCCGTGGCGGCCGACGCCACGGACAGCGGCGTGTTCGAGCGGCTGCTGGTGCGCGCGCACTCCGAGCGCGCCGCCCACCGCCCCGCCGAGGCGGTCCGGACCCTGCGCACCGCGCTCTCGCTGTGGACGGGCCCGGCGCTGGGCGGCGTCACACCGGCGCTGGCCGCCCACGCGCGCCCGGCTCTGGAGGAGAGGCGGCTGCACGCCCTGGTGGAGCTGTACGGCGCAGAGATCGATCTCGGCCGCGGAGCCGCCGCCGTCCCCGAACTGCTCTCGCTGTGCGCGGAGCACCCGACCCACGAACGCTTCGCGGGCCTGCTGATGTCGGCCCTGCACGCCTGCGGACGCACGGGGGAGGCGCTGGAGGTCTACGCGACGCTGCGCGAGAGGCTGGTCGACGAGCTGGGCACCGGCCCCGGCGCCCGGCTCCGGCGGCTGCACCTGGACCTGCTCACGGCCGAGCCGGACGGCGGGAGCACGCGCGGCGGCGCGTCCGTCGTCCACCGGGTCCGCCCCGCCGAACTGCCCTACGGCGTCGGTGAGTTCGTCGGCCGCTCGGCGGAGCTGTCCGTGCTCGACCAGGCACTGGACGACGACCGGGGGGCCGACCGCTGGCCCGCGGTGTTCCTGCTCACCGGGGTCTCCGGCGTCGGCAAGACCGCACTGGCCCTGCACTGGAGCCACACCGTCCGGGAGCGCTTCCACGACGGCCAGCTCTACGTGGACCTGCGCGGGCGCGACTCAGGGGAGGAACCCACCCGGCCCGAGGACGCGCTGCGCCAGCTGCTGCGCGGACTGGGCGCGGACCCCGGGGGCCTGCCGACCGGCGTCGACGAGCTCGCCAAGCTCTTCCGGTCGGTGACGGCCGACCAGCGTCTGCTGTTCCTGTTCGACGACGCCGCCTCGGTCGAGCAGCTCGCTCCCCTGCTCCCCACCGGCCGGGGCAGCGTCGTGCTCATCACCAGTCGGCACCCGTTGACGGGGCTCGTCGCGCTGTTCGGCGCCCGCCCCCTACCGCTCGACGTGCTGTCGGAGGAGTCCTCGGTCGAGTTGTTCCTTTCCGTGGCCGGAATGTGGGCCCGGGCCGCGGAACTGGCGCTGGTCACCCGGATCGCCGAGCGCTGCGGACGACTGCCGCTGACGCTGAGGCTGGCCGCGGCAGCTCTCGCCGCCGGGACCTCCGCGGTGGACCTGCCCTGGCCAGACGTCGTGGCCGACCCCGTTCCGGGTCCGTCCGCCGGGCCGCCGCTGACCCTGACCCCCTCCGACCCGGACTCCGGCTGAGGGGCGGCGGCTCCGGCCGCTCGCTGGACCGTCATCCCCGGCCGGGGGATGACGGGGCGCGGGTCAGGGCAGGGCGCGCAGGGGCTCGCCGACCGGGGTGGTCGGCCGACCGACGATACGGGACGGCTCACCGGTGGTGGCGGACAGTTCGCCGTCGCGCGTGTCGGTGTCCAGCGCGGCCACGAAGCGCGCGGTGTCCTCGTCCAGCCCGGCCCCGGTCAGGGCCGCCACGTGCTCCTCGGTGGTCAGTCGCGGTAGACGACCTCGCGGCCGAGCGGTTCGCCCGAGGGCGCGTCGAGGTCGTCGTAGGTGCACGAGGCGTCGCCGGAGAGCTCGTACACGGCGCCCGCGTGCGCCGCCGGGTCGCGCGGCACGACGGAGGCGGCCCCGGCCCGCGCCGCCGACGAAGGCGCCGGTGGCGCGGGCCCGGTCCAGCCGCCGCGCGAAGTCCTCGTCGTACCAGCCGTTGCGCACGATCGTGTACGCGAGTCCGGAGGCGGGGACCGGACCGCGTGCGTGCGGCCGTCAGCGGCGTCCGCCGTGCGTGCGCGGGTCGAACGAGCCGGAGACGTCGACGTTGAGGTCCTCGGCGGCGGAGAAGCCGCGGGCGGTGCGGACCACCCCGTCGGCGGCCTGTCTCTGCGCCACGGCAACGTAGTCGAGGAGCTGCCAGAGGATCTGCTCCGCCTCGCCCAGGGTCTCCTGCATCCGCTTCGAGTACTCCCCCTCGACCCCCCAGGGCGCCTCCTCGAAGGAGGTGATCACATCGCGCGCGTCGGACACCACCTCGTCCGTGAAGTCGGCGGCCTCGTAGACGAGCTTGTTGTGCCGTCCGATTCCGTCTACGTCGACGGAGAGCCGGTCGTGTGATGCGGACATGCCCCTCCTCCTGTTCGCTGTCCGATGGCTGCGACCGGACCGTCACTCCAGGTCGCGCGGGGCCTCGTCGACGTCCGTCCCGCCGCGCAGCACGGCGGACGCGTCGAGGCCTTCGGGGGAGGCGAAGTCGTGTGCCTGCACGGCCCGCTGCGCCATCCGCCGCTGGGCGCGGGCGATCACCTCGACGACCGTCGTCGACAGCTCGGCGGCGGCCATGCCCTGGTACCCGTCGGTGTGGAACACGAGCCCGGCGAGGTCACCGGTCGCGTCGACCTTCGCGGTTACCAGGCGGTTCCCGGACGTGGCCTCCTCGGTCTCCGACTCCAGTCCCCCGCCCGCCTCCATGAGCTCCCTCAGCGTCGTCTCGAGCCGCCGCAGTTCGGCCTCCATCTGCTCCCGTGTCGGTGAACTCATGCCGTCAGGATCTCCTTCAAGGTTTTACTCAGTTCGTTAACGACAGGAACAGCCCGCGAAAGCGCCCTGCCGACTGAACTTCGGGCGGCGACCCGAGCCGCCCGATTCCCGCTGTTCCCCGGCTGTACCCCGGACGACCGCCGAGCACCGCGGGGCACGACCGCCCGGGGGTCACGGAAACCGACACTCCGAAAATGCGGTCCCGGTCACACGACTCCGTGCGGCAAAGGACACCGCACCGGCATGCCCTCCGAATGGCACGAAGAACTCCGTTCGCGGTCGGAACCCACCCGGCTCACCGGGTGCGCGCTGCCGCCTCCGACCCCTGAGGACGGGTGCGCGCCCCGACGGCCCCGGACCGTGACCCCGATACCTGCGATCAGTCCGGCTCCCGACAAGAGGGCTCCTCCGGCTACGCACCCCGGAAAAAGAAACAGGAAAGCAATCAAGAGAAACGGAAAAGGGGACGAAGGAAGGGGAAGCGCCGCGCGGGACCGGGCCGCCCCGGCGAATCATCCCCATCCGCTCGACACAACAGGTACCGCACCGACCGAGGAGAATGCAACCCGCAGAGTCGTGACTATACACAGGAGACACCCCCTTCCACGTCCGGAACCCGATCGGAAAAAATCAGAAACACAGGCGCAACAAAATACCGCGACCATAACTGCGCAACACCTCGAAACAAGGGGGAGGATTCCACGGCTCGGCGCGCTGTTGTTACCTTTGCCGTCGCTTCGGATACGTGTGGTGAGGAAAGGGGGCGTTCATGCTGTTTGACCCCCAGAAAATGGGTGACGCAGCACACGACTCCGTCAAGGTGTTGCTGGGGATCGACCTCCCCAGGGCCAGCGCACCGGCCATGCGCGCCGCCTCGGAGGTCTACGAGCTCCTCGACAAGCGACTGCACGAGCTCTCCGACGTCATGGACACGACGCGCACCAACGTTCGGAGGCACTTCGGCGGAGCGGCCTCCGACTACTACAACCGCTCCCTGTCCGCCTTCACCAGCGGCGACAGGGACTACATCGGCAACGCGGCGAGCACGAGCCGCATGCTCTCGGCCGAGCTGCGCAAGGCGGCGGCGAACGTCGACTACATGGTCGCGATGGTCTGGGTCCAGGTGGCCCAGCTCATCGCCGAGATCACCTGGGCCATCGCGGCGGCCAAGTTCACCTTCGGCGCCTCCCTGAAGTGGATCCCCGTCTTCAAGGCGATCCGGAGCCTGGCCATCCAGCGGCTCATCGCCTGGTTCCTCGTCACCGTTCCCAGCCACCAGGTCGTCAGCCAGGTCTTCGCGAGCTTCGGCGCGCTGATCCAGCGCGTCCAGATCGCCAACGGCGACCGGGACGGGTTCAACAAGCGCCTGGCGCACGACGCGCACGTGGGGGCCGTGATCGAGGGTCTCGTCTCCGCCGGCATCTCCGGGGGCGTCGGGGCGTTCGTCAACAGCGGTTTCGCGAAAGCCTTCGCCCGCGGCATCGACGACCTGCGCGGCCTGCCGACCCCCGTACCCCCGCCGCCGGTGAGGAACGGCGTGCCGGACCCCGCGCTCCCGCCGGGCACGCTCAACGACGACCTCGCCGACCTCTTCACCCGCCACCGGGACGAGATGCTGGTCCCCTTCCACCCCAACTCCCCCACCGGGGCACGCTCCTGGGACAACGCGGTCGAACAGAACGCGTTCCGCGCGGAGACGGCGGACGTGTTCCAGCGCTCCTTCGCCGAACGCATAGGAGTCGACCAGGCACGGCGGCTGGGCGACGACTACGCCGAGACCCTGATCCGCTCGTGGGGCGGCGCCGACCTGGGCTCCCAGCTCTCCCGGACGATCGGCGACAGACTGCCCGCGCCCCTGCGCGAGCACCTGTCCGACGTCCCGCGAGACCTCGCCGGGGCACTGCACCAGAGCGCGCGGGGTTTCCTGCCCTACCTCCGGAGCCTGGGACTGGGCGCTGGAACCGGGGCCGCGGAGGGCTCCCTCAGCGAGGGCCTGGGCAATCTCGCCAGCGGCCAGGGGTTCGTCTTCACCCCCTGGTCCGCCACGTCCGGCGCGACCATGAACACGACCCACCAGCTGACCACCGACTCGGCGCTGGCGGGCATCGACGCGCTCAGCGGCCCCGACGGCGTCCTCCAACCCCCCGTCCTTCCCCCGCCCCCGGAGCCGGAGCGGCTTGCCCGGGAGGACCCGGCCCGGGGCGGGGCTCCCCCGGTGCGGCCCGCCACCGGCGACGGCGGCGGGGGCGGGAGGCCGACGCCCGTCGGCGGCCCCGATACCACCGTCGTACCGCCCCTCACCGTCGATGGACCCGCCCCCGCGCAGGATGGCGGAGACCACTCGCGCAGGGTGATGGTGCGGGCGCCGGAGAGCGGCGCGGACGCGCACCGCCCCGGCGGTTCCCCGGCAGCCGGAGACCAGGACGCCCCTGCGGCCCGAAGGCAGCGGGACCACGCCCCGGACGGGGCCGACGACGCGGACGCGCACGGGGCCGGGAACCCTTCCGAGGGGGTCGCCGGAACACCGGAGGCCCCGACCGCCCGGGCTCCGCGGAACACCGACCCGGACGGGGCGGCGGGCCACACCGACGCGCACCGTCGCGCGGGCGCCTCCGGCCCGTCCACCGGTGGCCATGACGCCACAGGCGCCGGGACTTCCCGTGACCGGACCCCGGCACCCCCGCACGAGGAGGGAACCGAGCTCCCTCCGCCGCACCCGGCCGCCGTGACGCCCCCGACCGGCGCCGACCGCGCCGCACCGCCGCAGGGCGCGGCTCCCCCCGGCCGTCCGTCCGGCGAGGCGGGCCAGCCCTCCCGCCCGGGAGCGCAGGAGACGGCGCGGTCCGGTCCGGAACCGGCCCCCGCCGGAAAGAGCGGCCCCGAGCGGAACGACTCCCCCGCCCCCGTCACCGCGGAGCCCTCCGCCCCGGCCAACATCCGGGAGACCGCGGCCCCGCCGGCGGAGAGCGCATCCGTCCGCCCCCGACCGGCCCCCTCCGAAGCCGAACGGTCGGGGACGAACGCGCCCCCCGCGCCGCGGTCGGACACCCCCTCCACCACGGACCGGGACGGGAGCGCGCCCCCGTACTCGTTCGACGCCTCGCTGAACCCCGCCGGCGGCGCCCCGGGCCTCCGGGACGACGCCGACGACAACTCCTCCCTCGGCGGGGACTCCGACACGTCGTCGCTGTTCGACGACGCCGCGTCCGACACGTCGAGCCTGGACACCGCTTGGCCGGACGCCGAGGACGCACCGCCCGGGGCCGACGCCCCTCACCCGGTGGTGAAGGACGCGAAGGCCCCGGAGGGCCTGCCCGACATCCCGGGCCAGGCCTCCGGGCCCGGCCTCCTGGCCTTCCCCGTGACCGAGGGCGGTCCGGCGGGGCCCGCTCCCAACGTTTCCGCCCCCTCGGAGGGACCCGCCCCGGCGGTCGTGCGCACCGAACCGCAAGCGCCCACGCCCGGGGCGGCCGAGCCCTCGGCGGACCGCCGCGACGCCACCGGGAGGAACGGGGACACCGGCACGGGCGGGGAATCCGGAACCGGACTCGGGCAGGGCGGCGGCGGTGCTCCCCCGGCCCGTTCCGGCACCGGGCCCGCACCGTCCGAGGAGGCCGCGCCCGGGACCGCGCCCCCGGAGACGGACGGCGGCGAGTCGGCCCCCGCCGCCGGCCCCGCGGACGCACGCGCCGAACGCGCCGCTGACCTGGTCGCACAGGCCCGACGGCACCTGGGTGACGGGGACGTCGCGCGTGCCCGGGCGGTGAGCGCGGACATCCAGAACCTGCTCTCCCCTCGCCCCGACGACGGCGCCCCGCAGAACCCCTCCGTACGCAGG
This sequence comes from Nocardiopsis akebiae, assembly GCF_018316795.1. Taxonomy (NCBI): domain Bacteria; kingdom Bacillati; phylum Actinomycetota; class Actinomycetes; order Streptosporangiales; family Nocardiopsidaceae; genus Nocardiopsis; species Nocardiopsis akebiae. The sequence goes on along the minus strand of NZ_CP074132.1, from coordinate 3,150,984 downwards.
GCCCGCAGCCTGGCGCTCGGGCTGGTCTTCACCCTGTCCGACCCGGCGAACCTGCGGGCACCCGCCGATCCGGACGCCTTCCCGGCGGACAAGGCCGAGGACGCCGCCACACTCCTGCGGGGCGTCGAACGCAACCTCCGGGACCGCCACGACCCGGTGCGCGCCCGGCTCTGGCTCCCGGGCGGACGGCTCACGACGGACTACGTCCGCCACGCGATGCGAGACCCCGCGGACAGGGGTCCCTTCCCCTACGGCGGACCGACCCCGGTGACGACCGTCAACACGGCGCTGCTGGAGGGGGACGCAGACCCACCCGCCTCGGAAGGACGAACCGGGGAGACGTCCACGCCGGACCGGACCGGGAACCCGGGAACGCGCGCGGGGGAGGGGGACACCGAGGACCCGCCGACCCCGCTCTCCCCCTCCGAGGCCGAGACCGTGGCGGAGCGGTCCAGGGGAACGGCCGAGAACGCACTGGGGTTGGCACGCGCGGCGGCGGACCGGGTGTCCGCGGCGGCCCGGACGGCGGCCGACGCCGCCACCGGGACCGCGGACGCCGTGACCGCCGCCGAACAGGCCGCCCGGGCGCGCGAGGAGACCGCCCGCGCGGCCGGAGCGGCACGGGACGCGGCGCGCCTGGCCGTCGAGGCCGCACGCGGGACGTCCGCCGCCCTCGAGCGCGCCGAACAGGCGGTCGGGGGGACGGTTCCGGGCACGGAGGCCCACCGCGCCGCCGTCGGCGCCGAGGCCGCCGTCCGGAGCCGCCACGAGGAGACGGTGCGGCTTCGGGACGGAGCGGAGCGCCACGCGCGGGACGCCGACGCCGCGCTCCGCGACGCCGAATCGGCCTCGGACGGTGCCCTGACCGCGGTCTCCCGTCGTGTCGCCGGGGAAGCCGAGCGGACCGCGGCCGCGGCGGAGCGTGCCGCCACCGGAGCCGCCAACGCCCTGCGCGTCACGCGCGAGGCAGCCGAGCGGGGGGCGCGGGCGGCGCGGGACGCGGCCGACGCGGACGACACGGCGTCCGCCGTCACCGAGGCGGAGCAGGCCGCCCGGGAACGGGACACCGCCGCCGACGGAGCCGGATCGGTGCGGCTGGCCGCGGACCAGGCGGAGGGGTTCGCCGGTCGGACCGCCGCGTCGGTCGCGCTGGCCGAGCGGCTCACCCGGGCGGCCGTCCCCGGCACGGACGCCCACCGCACCGCCGCCGACGACGAGGCGGCCGTCCGGTCCGGCCGCGACCGGGCGGACCGGCAGCGGACCGAGGCCCGGGCGCGCGCGGAGGAGGCCGCCACCGCACGCCACGACTCGACCACCGCGGCCGTCGAAGCCCTCACCGCCGCCGCGCACCGGGCGGCGTCCGACTCCGCCGGTACCCGGATGGCGGCCGACGACGCCTACCGGCGCTCCGGAATCGCGCGGAACCGGCTCGCGCGGGCGGAGGAGGCCGTCCGGGCCGCGGCCCTGGCCGACACCGCGCGCCCCCGCCGGTCGCAGGAGGCCGGGGACGCGGCCCGGCGCCTCGCCGACGCCGTCGGTGAGGCGCGGGAGGCCGCGGACGCCGCGCTGCGGGCGCGTACCGGCGCGGAGGCCTTCGCCGGGCCCGCGCGCGTGGCCGACACCACCGCCGCACTGGACTCCCTGGGCCGGGTGTCCGCCGCGCTGCTCTCGGCCCCGGACAGCGCCCACCCGGCGGCCGTGCGGGTCGAGACGGACCTGCGGCGGACGGACGCACTGGTGGTAGGCGCCCGCGACCTGCTCGGACGCACCGCGCAGGACCTCGCCGACGCCCGGCGCCACGCTCAGGACACCGTGCTCTCTGCCGACCGGGCCGAGGCGCTGCTCCCCCGAGACCTCCCGTCGGCGTCCCGCCTGCGCGCGAAGACGGACGCCCGGTACGACCTGGACTACCTCGTCACCTCGCGGCTGAGCGGCCCCGACCGCCTGTTCACCAGGGCGGTCCACCAAGCGGTCGCGGGCATCGTCGGACAGCGGATCACCGACCCGCCGCCCGGCCTGCCCCAGCTGGTCGACACGGCCCTGAACCGGGTGGCGCACGAACACGGGATGTCCGCCTTCTTCGCGCCCGGGGGCCGGGAGATCACCGTCACCGACCCCGGGACCGACGGCGCCGACCCCAGGTCCTGGACCGTGCGGGTCTCGCTGGCCTCCGAGGACCCCGCCGGGTACCGGCACCTGGACGTGGAGCACCGGAAGTCGGGATCACCCCTGGAGTCCCGGGAGGAGGAGCGCAGCCGCTCCGCCACCACCGGGGGCTCGTCCTCCTACGACCCGCGCCGTATCCTCGCGGCGCGTTTCACGGGAAGCCCGCTGCTGCTCGGCGACGTCACCGGGTCCGCGGCGGGACCGTGGGTGACGGCCGGCGGCAGCTTCTCCCGCGGGCAGCGCGCGGCGTCCCACGGCGGGACGACCACCGCCGCCTCCAAGATCGAGTACACGACCTTCGCCAAGCCCGAGTTCTACGCCAACGACCTGCGGGTGTGGGCCGAGGTGACCGCACAGCCCGAAGGGGCCGGGAGGGCGCCCGCCGCGGGCGACACCAGAGGCAGGGACACCGGCGGGGCCCCTCCGCCCGCCGTGGACCTCCCCGTCGGCTCCTCGGTGATCCGTGACGGCATGGTGTTCACCCTGGCCGGCGAGACCCAGGGGCGGCCCGACGGGATGCCGGAGCACATCGACCTCACCCGGGGCGCCGGTGAAGGGGACGGCCCCGGGCGCCGGCACCGCAACCTCGGCCCGACGGGCGGCCTGCCCATCGCCGTCCACAGCATCACGCCGAACGCCCCGGCCGAACGAAACCCGGCGCACACCGACCTGGGCTCCTGGATCGCCGACTACCTGGTTTCCGACGCCTACCGGCTGAACAGGGAGGCGACCAGCGCGAACACCGCGGTCCAGTGGATGAAGGACCTCACCGGGCCGGGCACCGGCCAGGACATCGCGCGGTGGCAGCACGAGATCCGGCACGTCCTCGACAACGACTCCTTCCAGGAGTACCTCCCCCACCTGGACCGGGGGCCGGTCACCGTGAGCGCCTCACACCCGCGTCTGGGCGAGGTGATGATGGAGTTCTCCGCGAGGCCGCGCGACTACCGGATCAAGGACCACAGCCCGCTGATCGACGACGCGACCTTCAAGGAGAGCATCAAGGACGGCACCAGCCTCACCCAGAGCCGCAACACGAGCTTCACCCTGACGGGGGGAACCGGTTTCGGCCTGGTGGCCGAGCTCCCCTCCGGAGGGACCCTGCGTGTCAACGCCCCCCATGTGGAGGCCACCTGGTGGCAGTCGCTCCACTCCGAGAGCCACAACGCCTCCGGCTCGGGCGAGCACCGGTCCCTCAGCCGCTACGTCTCCTCCACGGAGAAGTTCGCCGCCTACCAGGCTTCCCACGACCTGTCCGTTCACGTCCAGGGCGAAGCGGAACCCCACCACTTCACCGTCACCGGTGTGGAGCTGCTCCCCGGCGAGACCGCGGGCCGGCTGGACCGGGCGGCACGGGGCGAGGAGCCCGCCGACGACGGGGGCGGGGACGAGCGGCGCCCGCCCTTCCCGCACCTGGACGCCGACAACCCCGTCCACTTCCGCGGGTCCCACTTCCTCGGCCTGGAGTGGAGCGGTCCCGCCCCGCGCGACGGGAGCGGCGGTGAGCGGTCGGTCGGCCGGGGCGGCGTCGGGGCCGGGGACGACGGGGGCTCCGACGCCACCGGGGGGACCGGTGATCCGACACCCCCGGTCACGTCGGACGACCGGCGCGGCGTCCTGGAGCGGTACCTGGACGACGTGCTGGCCGGTATCGCGCGGGAGCACCCGGGCCTGGTCATCCCGGAGCTGGTCCGCGACCGGGACACCTACGCCCGCAGGCCCGGACGGGAGGGCGCCTCCTACTTCGAGCGTTCGTTCCGTGAGCGCTGGGGGTTCCGCCGCTCCTACGACACCGCCTACAAGAACACGATGCTGGTGCGGGACACCCTCCAGAGCACCCTGGGCAAGGACGACCTCGAAAGGCTCGCCCGCCCCGGGGAGGGCCTGCCCGTCCGGCTCCGGGAGTCGGCGACGGTGGACCCGACCCTGATGGCGAGGCTGCGGGAGTTCCTCCGCCCGAACACGGTCACCGTCCGGCTGCACGCGGAGTTCGGACGGCTGTCCCACGACGGGAGGAGCACCGCCGAGACGGGTCTCCGGGTGCGCGGCACCGCTTCGGCCGCCACCGAGTCCGCGATCGGGAGCGCGTTCACACTCGCCGCGTCCGCGGGCGCGGGCATGGTGCGATCGGCCGAGGGCGACGCCCGCGGGTTCGCCCGGCTGCTCGGCGGTTTCATGGCCTCTGCGGGCTGGAACAGGGTCGACCACTTCGACGCGGCGTACGGCCTGGAGCACAAGTCCGACGCCCGCCTGTTCTTCCCCGAGGGCTCTGACCGGTGGAGCGGCGAGGTGGTCCTCAGCGCCCGCCTGCACGACCACGACGCCGAGGAGCAGGCCGACGGCACCAGCCGGGGGACGGACCTGCTGGACCGGCCCATCAAGGCCGCCTACTCCGTGGTCACGCCCACCACCGTCGGCGACAACCTGGTCTCCGCGCGGCCGGAACCGGACCGGGCCGACCGGGAGCGGCCGGAGCTGACCCCCGAAGAAGCGCGGGAGATGCTCGACCCCCGCCCGGGGCACCGCGGTTCCCCCGGGGATGACGCCCCGGGGACCGGGGACGGGACCGGGACCGCACCGGCCGGAGAGGCCCCGCGGACCTCCGGGGCGGAGGGGGAGGCCCCCGCAGGCCCGCCGACCGACAACACGCGTGTCCTTCTGGACCACGGCGCGATCATCGAGCACGTCAACCCCCTGCTCCGGGAGGCGGGCGACACGGGACCGGGCCGCAACCTCCTGCGCCGCACCCTCGACGTGTTCTCCCGTCCGCGCCGGTTCTGGTCGGACGGGGGGCGGATGAAGCTCTCCTCCTTCCTGGACGGCGTCGGCGGATCGGCCCTCCTCTCCAACCTCATGTCCCCCACCGCCGTGGCCTCCGATCCCGCGTCCTTCTCGGAATCGGGCCGCCGCAGGCGGATCGAGATGCGGGGCACCTGGTTGTCCCCCAACGACATGCGGGCCACCGGGGTCACCAAGGTCACGGTCGGCGAGATCACCGACCTGAGGCTGACCAAGGCACAGGTCACCGTCCAGGCCGAGACGTCGTCGACGGCGTCCGCCGCCGTCACCAGGATCAGCGGCTTCTTCGGCCGGTTCACGGGCTTCGCCGGCGGGACCACCAACTCCATCGAGGAGGGCGGGGCCGAATCCGGCGCGGACCGGTCCACCGCCGACGGCATCGTCCCCATGGCCGGTCCCTCCCACAACAGGAGTTTCCTCCGCCGAGGCGAGACCACGGACTCGGGGGTCTCCTCCGCCTCGGGGCTCCTCCTGCTGCCCAAGGCGGCGGCCGTCTACGCCTTCACCGCCGAGGGCGCGATCGCGCAGGCGTGGGAGTTCAAGAAGCACCGCGGCCTCAACCTCCCCAACTGGTGGACCCACAGGTACGCCGGGTGGAAGGCCCGGGTCGCCGACCTCGTCTCGGGCTACATCACCGCCCGCGACGCCGAGCAGGCCGGCATCATCACCGACGCCGTGACCCACGGGGACGACGGCGCACCCGAACCCTCGACCCAGACCAACCCCGCACCACCGCCCCACGCCCGCGTCCGCGCCGGATTCGACAGCGCGGGCAGGCAGACCCTCCCCGTCGACCCGGCACGCGCCGTGGACGCGTTGGAGACGAGGCTGCGCACCCACGGGCTCACCCTCAGCCGCGGGGGCAAGGAGCGCCTGCTCGTGACCCTCTCCGAGCAGTTGGGGACCGCGACCGACGCGCTCCCGCCGATCCCCGTCAACGTCGTGTCGACGGACCGCAACGCCCACTTCTCCAAGCCCGCACGGGTCCTGGTGGAGTTGGACAGGACCAACCCCCGGGTCGACTACGTCACCTCGGCCGCCGCCACCGTGGAGACCCACTCCTGGCAGGCCGAGCACTCGCACCAGGATTTCCGGCCGACCTCGCACACCACGGGCCTGGACTTCGTCCCCTGGCAGCCCAGCGGCATGAACGGCGGCAGTGACCGGCCGTCGGACAGCAGCCTCCTCTTCGCCTCGCCCGCCGCGGGGGCCAGCGGCACCCGGAACGCGTCGGCGGGGTCGTCCTCGTCCTCGGAGACCACCCACACCATCGTGATGGAGTCCTCCGGCCCCTACGTGAAGATGACGGAGGACGCGTCCCTGACCCTGACCATCGAGGTCGACGGCGACGGGCTCGTGCCCACCGCGGGGGTCAGACGGGGAGAGAGGGCGCCGTACCTGGAGCACAAGCCGCCGGTCGTGGAGACGGCGACGGCGGACGGAGGACGGGTACGCACCTTCCACCTGGGTTCGTCGCTGGACTTCAGCCCGCCCGCGCCGCCCGCCGCACCGCTGGACACGGTGCCCGCGCCTCCCACCGTCGGCCCCCGCGCGGGCGACACCCTCGCGAGCGCCGTCACCACCGCCACCGGGGAGCTCACCCCGCCGCCGGACGCGCTGCGCGACGCCGTCATCATGCCCACCGCCGTCCACGGCCCCGACCTGCGCGACACAGCGCTGCGGACCGTCGCCGCGTCGCTGGGCTGGACGCCCCCGGCCGCACCCGACTTCGGGGCGAGCCCGACCGCCGAGCAGCTCGACCGCCTCCGCGCCCACCACGCCAGGACGACCGACGACGCCCGCCGCCACATCGCCGACCACCTCGCACTCGACCCCCGCTACACACCGATCGACAACTCGCTCAACCCCGTGGCCCTCAAGGGCCTCCTCTCGCACAGCCTGGGCCGCCCCTCCGGCACCGACATCCTGCGGATCGGGCGCACCCAGTGGCGTGTCGCCGCCACCCCCGACTTCAGCGGCGCCCGTATCGTCACCGCGCGCCCCGACGCCCGGCTCGTCCACAAGGAGGCCGAGGGGCGGAGCGTCTCCCACAGCCGCTCCCAGGGCGGCGGCGCCACCGCCACCGCGGCTTTCCGGCCCACCGGCCACCACACCGTGGACCCCGACGACAGCGACCGCACCGCCCAGCTGACGGGCTCCGGAGGGATCACGGCCCGCACCATCACCGGCGACTCGCCCACGGGCGACGGCCTGGCCAGCGCGGAGCCCTCCGACATGGAGCGCCAGCGGCTCGGTACGGCCTACCTGGTGGAGTTCGACACCACCTGGACGACCGGCGCGCGCACCGACGAGAAGACGTCCTTCGGCGGCACCGCCCCCCGGCAGTTCACCTCCCACCACACCAACAGGACCAGTGCCTGGATCTCCAGGAGCGACGCCGTCGCCCTGGGCGTCCTGACCACCGAGCAGGCCGACGCCGCCGACGCGCCCATCACCGCCGAGTACGACGCCGCCAAGGCCATGGCCGACGCCGAGGCCGCCTACACCGAGCAGCGCGCCGGACTCCCCGCGCTGGTCAAGGCCTACCTCGACGCGCACAGGGCCCACGCCGCCGACCCCGCCCCCGCGAACCGCGCGGCCCTCGACGGCGCCCGCACCGCCTACGAAAACCAGGTCACCGCCTACCGCACTGCCCTGGGCGCCTACAACGACGCCGTCACCGCCTGGACCACCGCGACCAACGCCACCGCCGCCCACCTGGCAGGTATCACCCCGCCCGGCTCCCCGCCGGCGGCGCCCCGCCCCGACTCCAGCGCACCGCTGGGGAGCCAGCTCAGCCCGGTGTTCGGCCTCACGCCCCGGGAGACCCCGACCGCGCCCGACGGAGGGGGCACGACGACGCGACCGGGAGCGCGGCCCGCGGCGGACTCGCTCCTGGAAGCGTTCCACAGCGCCCTGAACACGCAGCCCCGCCCCTCCGGAGCCGACCGGTGACCGATGAGGAGTCCTCCGGTCCCGAGACGGGACCGTCCGCGGCCGGTTCCGGACCGGTCGGCGCCCGTACCGAACACGGACGACGAGACCGCCGTGTTCCTGATGGAGATGACGGACCGGGGACCGGCCGAGGAGAACGGACGCCTCCCCGAACCCGGGTAGACGTGCGGCCGGGAGGACGGGATGGCCGACACCCTGCGGCTGGAGGCGCTCCGGTCCTGTGCCGGAAGGGTCGACGACCCCGGGGGACGGGGGCGGACGCCGACGCCCCGAGTCCCGTGCGGCGGGTCTGGAGGAACTGCGCGCCCCGCACGTAGCCGAGAAATCCACCGAACCCGCCCGCGTACGGTTCCTGTTGCGTTCCTGGCGTCGACTGACGCACCTGGCGTAGACAGTTCTCCGGGCTGCGTCTCGCCCCGCCCCCTGCCAGGACGAGGACGGGGACCCGCCACAGCGTCCCGGAACCGCTCTGGAGGGCGTCTGGCGCCGCCCTGAGCCGTGTGCGCGGTCGCCGGGCGAGACGTCCTCCGGGGATGCCCCGGAGAGGCCCCCGAAGGACGTTGCGCAGCACCCAACCGGACGGGCTCCATCCGGGAAACGCCTGTCACACGGAACTCTTGGCGCGCAGACGTCGGGTTTCAGTATTTCCCTGGTATGTCGGTCCAGGTGTCTCCCAGGGGCGCTCGGAACCACCCCGAGGAGTCTCGATGCCGCCCCACCCGAGTCCGACACGCCCCGCCGCCCGGACCGGGCACGGGCCCGGGCAGCCGTCGGGGCGGCGGGTGGAACGTCGTAGGGTCCCCAGGTGCGGCGGCCGAGCGCCCGGGGACTGCCCCGGCACCGCTCCGGCCGAACGGCGGATGGACGCGGCGGTCAGTTCCCGGACAGGGCGATCCTGACCAGCTCGTCGCGGGGCGGACCGTAGTCGCGGAAGATCCCGTCGAAGGCCGAGCAGGTCATGAGGGCCGGGGTCCGGATGCCCCGCATGGACATGCACAGGTGCTCGCCGCGACCGATGACGGCCACGTCGTTCGTGTGGGCCACCTTGGATACCTCCTCGGCGATGTCGCGTACCAGGCGTTCCTGGACCTGGAGGCGGTGCGCGTGGCGATGGGCGATCCGGGCGAACTTGGACAACCCCAGCACGCGTTCGTCCGGCCGGTACGCGATGGTGAGCACGCACGAGAAGGGCAGGAGATGGTGTTCGCACAGCGACCACACGGTGACGTCGGAAACCATGACGATCTGTCCGTCGGTGTGCAGCGGGAAACTGGTCTCGACCCGGCCGGCCTGGTAGTCGCTGAACTCCCTCCACCATCGGGCGAAGCGCTGCGGGGTGTCCCGCAGCCCACTGCGGTCCGGGTCCTCACCGATCTCGATGAGGAGCTGCCGCGCCACGTCCTCCAACGGATCGCGCACGGCGGAGTCATGGGGTAGGTCTGCCAGCGTCATACACCTCTCCGATCGCCCCACAGCATGATGTGCAGTCTGGTGGTCAGATTCCAGCCGCGGGCCATGACGGGATCCCGCAGCCGGACGAGGGACGTGTCCAGTGCCGCCCGGGTCCGCCCTTCCGGCATCACCCAGACCGGTCCGATGCCGTACCGTTCGACGAGCGTCCCGACCTCGTCGAGGTCGGCCTCGGTACGGCAGACGAACTTGAAGGCGGTTCCCGGCACCGCGGCGAGGGCCGCCAGGGCCGGTCCGACGATGCGTCTGTCCTCAGGGTCCCCCGAGTGGGCCAGTTTCGGTGACACGTTGAACCTGACCAGCTCCGCCAGACGGGGTTCGGGGATGATCGTCCCGTTGGTCTCGACCTCGATGTCGTGACCCGAGTCCCGCAGGTCCCGCACCAGCGGACGGAGCCTGGCCTGCTGGTTCAGCGGTTCACCGCCGGACACGACTACCAGGGGAACCTCGTAGGCGACCAGGCGGTCACGGACCTGCTGGTAGGGGACCGCTCTCAGCTCTTCCTTGGGGTCGTAGGCGACCTTGGTGTCGCCCAGACCGGTCCAGTCCCAGGTGTAGGGCGTGTCGCACCAACGACAGGAAAGGTTGCACCCGCCCAGCCGCACGAAGGCGCAACGGCGCCCGAGTGAAGGCCCTTCTCCCTGGATGGTTCAAGTAGGGCCGAATATCTCGTTCACTACAAGACTCGGCGTTCCCACGGCCTCACCTCCTTTCGCTTCGCATCCCGTAACCGCGCTCGCGGCCCACGCCCCGCCCCGCCCGAAGCCCGCCAGTCGCGGGAGCGCGCCGGTTGCGCGACGCACCCGTGGCCGTGCGAGCGGTGGGGCCGACGGGCGGGGCCGGGACGGCCGGTGCGGTGACCCGCCGAGGGGGCGGACCGTTCGGGGATGCCCGGGGCCGACGGGTCGACCCCCTTGTTCCCAGGTTCGCCGCGGCGGGCACGGAGCGCATCACGGTGGTCACCGAGATATCCGGGATCAGGGTGCCGAGAAGTGCGTGACGCCGTCGAGGTACTCGGTGGGGTCGGGGAGACCGGCCTCCTGGAAGGCCTCGCGGCGCTCGTAGCAGGTCCCGCACGTGCCGCAGTGGATGTCGCCCCCCTTGTAGCAGGACCAGCTGCGTTCCAGGGGCGCGCCGAGGCGCATCCCGTGCCGTGCGATGTCGGCCTTGGACCATGTCATGAAGGGGGCCTCCACGCGCGGCGCGGCGAACCCCTCGTTGGCCACACCCACCAGGTGGCGCAGCGCGTCGACGAAGGCGGGACGGCAGTCCGGATACACGAAGTGGTCGCCGGAGTGCATGCCCAGGGCCACGGTGCCCGCCCGTCCGGCCACCGCCACCGAAGCCGCGAGGTTGGCCAGCACGGCGTTCCGGTTCGGGACGACGGTGTCGCGCATGGACTCCTCCGCGTAGTGCCCGTCTGGCACGTCCACCCGGGCGTCGGTGAGGGCCGAGCCCCTGAGCAGGGGCCCGAAACCCGTGACTCCCAGAACGTGGTGCTCCGCGCCGTAGTGGCGGGCGACGGCCCGGGCCGCGTCGACCTCCTTCCCGTGCCGCTGCCCGTACTCCACCGTCACGGCGACCAGCCGGAACCGCAACGCGGCGAAGTGGGCGAGCAGCGTCGTGGAGTCCATCCCGCCTGAGAACACCACGACCACGGTGAAGGGGTCGCCCTCGGTCTCGTCTCGCGGTGTGTCCTGTCCTCGCATCGGCGTCTCCGTTCACGCATGGGGGCGATCCGGCAGTCAGCGCCCCGGTCGGGACGCCCGTCCTGTGGTCCACTCTCGTGCGCGCACGTCGGCGTGGCATCACGGACGGCGACCGAAGTGTTCGCGCGCCCCACCGCAGTCCCGGGCCCCGTTCAACCCCCGCCGACCAGGATCTCCCACCTTCCGGGGCTGCCGAGGATCTTGCCGAACTCCCCCCTGCCGGAGATGCCCAGCTTGCGGTAGGCGCTCGACAGGTGCAGCTCCACCGTGCGACGGGTGATGTGCCGACGGCCGGCGATCGTCTTGTTGGCCTGGCCGAGCAGCGCGTCGATGAGGATCTGTCGTTCGCGAGGGGTCAGGGCGAGGATGCCCCGCACGGAGACGTCGTGTGAGGTGCACGCCTCCAAGGCCACCAACTGGAGCCGTACCCGGTCGGCGAGGTCGCGCGCGCCCTGTGCGGCGGCCAGACCGGCCGAACGGCTAAGGGCCGCCACGGCCTCCCCGTGGCGGCCCATCCGCGCCAGCACCGTGCCCAGCTCCGCCGTGGTCCGCGCGGTTTCGAGGTCGTGTCCGGTGCCCTCGAGCAGGTCCACCGCCGAGCTCAGCGCCTCCGCCGAAGCGGGCTCCCGGGCGAGCGCGCCCCACACCCGCAGCGCGCGGGCCCGCTCCTGCGGCGAACCGGTCGCCTCCGCGAACTCCACCTGGCGGCGGGCGTCGCGCACCGCCTCGTCACGGGCGCCCGCCTTGGCCAAGAGGAGGGCGCCCTCGCTCCGCCAGCAGAGCGTGCCCGGCCCCCGGACCCCCGCCGCGTCCCGGCGTCGGACGACCTCCAACAGGTCCTCGAGCCCCTGGGACAGGGCGCCCGCCCTGATCCTCAGCCGCGCTCGGGCGAGTGGCAGGTCGGCGTCGTGCCACGCCGTCGGCGGGTGGCCGTCGTGGTGGTGTCGGCGCAGCAGCGCCTCCGCCGCCTCCGGGTCGCCCAGGTCGAGGTGGACGTTGGCCAGGAGGCCGACGAGGCGGGTCCGGAACCCGCTGTAGCCCTGACCACCGTGGGCGGGCAGTTCCGAGAGCTGTTTCGTGAGCGCGTGCCGGGCCGCGGACAGGTCGCCCGCGGCGTAGGACCCCGTCGCCTCGGTGAGCCGGACCGCCGTGCGCACCCAGCGGGGCAGCCGGTCCGGATCGGCGACGAGCGAGCGCCGACGCGTGGACGCCTCCGCCTGGTGACCACAGCCGACCAGCACGGACAGGGCGGCGGGCAGGGCGGGCGGTTGGAGCAGGAGCTCGTCGAGGCCGTGGTCCAGGGCCCGCCTCGCGTCTGCGAGCGCGGCCGACGGCGGCCCGCCCACGAGGTAGGAGGAGAAGGCGCTGACGGCCGTGGCGGCGGGAGAGCGCGGCACGTCGGCGGAGCCGGGAGCCCCTTCGGCCGACTGGGCGGCCGTCGGCTCCGGCGGCAGGGAGCGACCGTGGGCGAGGAAGGTCCTCGGCCAGGCCTCCCGCTCCGTTCCGGCGACGGCCTCCCCGACCGTCCGCAGGACGGCGGACGCGTCGTCGCCGCGTTCGCCCTCGCAGAGCGTCGCGCCGATCAGGCCGAGCAGGCGGCGACGGACCGCGGCGTCGGTGGTGCGACCGAGCGCCTCCACCGTGGCGCGCAGGCCGCCCCGCCGGTCGAGCGCGATCCGGGCGGCCGCGAGTTCAGGGGCGACACCGGGCCACGCGCCCGTTCCCCCGGACTGGACGGCGTGCTCCAGGTAGCGCACGCGGTCCCGCGCGGTCGTGTCGGGGAGCCGCGCGGCCGTGATCAGGGCGGCGGACGACCACGGGGCGTCCAGGGGCACCGTCGACTCCGTGAGGTGGCGGGCCACCCGCCGCTCCGCGCCGGGCCTGCGGCGCAGGAAGTCCGCGGCGGCCAGGTGCGCCGCGTTGCGGCTCATCACGGTCATGGAGCCGAGCAGCGCGGTGTGGAGCAGCGGGTGGCGCAGCGTCACCGCGTGGTCGTCGGTGACCAGGCGCATCCGCGCCAGGAGGTCGAGCGCGGCCAGCGTCTCCGCGAGTCCGGTTCCGCTCAGGTGCGCGACCAGAGCGGGGTCTGCCTGGCCGGAGGCCGTCGCGACCACGACCGCCTCGGCCACCGCCCGGGTCCGGGGGTGGAAGCGGTTCGCCCGGCCGATCATCGCGTCGGCCACAAAGGGGAGCGCGGCGCTTCGCAGCTCGGACGGTGAGCGCACCGGGGACTCGCGGGCCCGGATCCAGTCGCACAGGGCTCGGGTCAGGAACGGGTTGCCGACGGTGATCTCGTGGGAGGCCGTGACGAGGTCCGCGTCGAACCGGCGGCCCAGCCGGTCGCGCATCAGCGCGCCGGTCTCCTGCTCCGACAGCCCGCGCAGGGTGATGGTGCGGGCGCCGGAGAGCAGATCGGCGAGTTCGGTCGGCGCCGCGGCCGGTTCTCCGCTCCGGGCCGAGGCGACGAGCGTCACGGGGAGGTGGGCGACGTCGCGCAGGACGCCCCGCAACCGCACCAGTGACTCGGGCCCCGCCTGGTCGACGTCGTCCAGCGCGATCACCAGGGGGGCGTCCCGGGTCAGCGCCTCCACCAGCTCCCGGAGGCCGGTCGGCCCGCCTCCCGCTCCCCTGGCTCGGGGCGGAGCGGTGGTACCCCCTTCCTCCCCCTCCTCGGCGGGGTGTCGGTCGGCGGCCAGGCCGAGGGCGTCGGTGAGGGCGGTGACCAGGCGGTTCGCGTGCCGGGAGCACGCGATGTGCACCGCGGGTCCGATGCGGGACGGCGCGGGGCGGCACACCAGGGAGAGCAGGGTGGTCCGCCCCACACCGGGCTCTCCCGTCACCACGTGACAGGTGAGCCCCGTACGGCGGCTGTGCCGACGGGCCGAGAGCAGCCTCGCGAGCGGTTCGGACCTGCCCACGATCCCGCTGCGCCGTGTCCGGGGCTCGGGCATCCTCATCCTCGTCTTCGGGGGGAACTGGCCTCGGAGACGGTCCGGCCGCCCCGGACCGGTGCACGTCGGCGGACGTGCCGCGACGGCCCGGTCACCGGGGTCAGGCCCCCGGTCGGGCGACCAGGACCGCTGCCTGGTCGCCGATCGCGTGGGGCCTGAGCGCGAAGTGGCGGGTCAGGGCGGACTCCAGCGCGCTCCTGATCTCCTCGGCCCTGGGGTGCCGCTCGTACCAGAACCCGGTCAGGACGGCCGCCGCGGTCGCGGCCCGCTCGGCCGGTTCCTCCCCGTCGAACCGGATCGAGGACTCGGCGCGGTGCAGGGAGAAGTCGCCGAAGCCCCGGGCGGCGAGCGCACGGGCGGCCTGCGTCAGCAGGTAACCGTGATGGTCGTAGGGCTCCTCGGCGATCGGCACGCAGACCTCGTTGACCAGTCTCATGAGCTCGTTGCCCGACCCCGCGGCGAACAGCACGATCTTGGACTCCGGGTCGTCCGGGTCGCAGACCCGGACCATCTCCGCGACGGCCCGTTCGACGTCCTCGACGTACTGGAGGACCCAGGCGCTGTAGACGGCGTCGAACGAGTCGTCGGGGAAGGGGATGTCCTCCGCGGTTCCGGCGCGGACGTCCACCACACCGCGGGTGGCCTCGTCGCGGATCGCCTCCACCAACTGGGGGTGGGGCTCGATGGCCGTGCAGGAGCCCGTCCTCGCCGCGACGGTGCGCGCCATCTCCCCGATTCCGCCGCCGACGTCGAGCACGCGGCGGTTGGCTGCCGTGAGGCTCCGGATGAGGGCGAGCTCCTCACCGCGCTCCAGCCGGGTCGCGAACTCCACCCACCCGTCGCCGGTCACGGTCCGCGGCCCCCGGTACCGCGTGGGCATGGGGTCCGCGGGCCCCAGGGCGTCGTGCTCCAGGAGTCGGTCCAGGGACAGCCGTGAAGGGTCGCCGGCCCCCTCGCGCGCGTTGCCGGGTACCGGCGTTCGAGTTCGTGCTCGTGCCATGTCCGAATCACCTTCCGTGGTCGTGGGGAGGGGGCGTGCGGGGTGCGCCGTCGCCGGGCAGCCCCGTGCGCGCCGTCAGGGGTCGGTGCCCCGGGACGGGCTCCCGCCCGACGGCGGGCGGGGCGGCGGCCGTCCCGGCCCGGTGTGTCGGCCGCCGCGGTCGGTGCGGGCGTGCTGGGCCGCGCCGTCCCGGGGTCGAGGAGGGCAGGCGCGGAGATCGGTGGGCGTCGGCGTTCCCGTCCGCCGGAGCCCGTGTTCGCCGTACGCCTATCCGGACCGTGTCGGCTGTGGCCGGGTGTACGAAGCCGCTCTCATGGACAACAGGATCTACCGCCTCCTGGAATTCACCCTCGAAAAGATGACCCCAGGAGCATTACAGCGAAACCGCTAAGACGCCACCAGAGTACATTCCCGTGGAAACGATCTCCACCCCTCCAGGAAAAATAAAAGGCGCCCGGGGAGGACCGGCACGAAAGCCTCTGACCGTCATGAGAACAGGTCATAAAACAGCCTTTTGTGTGTCATTCAACGTCATCCAGCATGACCTTGCGACACACGCACCGACGCGACCGGCTCTCCCGCCGACGCGCTCAGCCGCCCCCACGGGAGCGGCCGGTCCCCGCGACACGGCCCCGGCCCAGGCCTGTCCGGCGTTCCTGCGCGACCGGAAAAGGGGGTTCCGCCCCTTGCGAAAATCCGGGAACCAGGAGCCCCGGTCCCCTTCTCCGCGAAGGACGTGCGCCCTGCGGAGCCACCGTACCGCGGGTGGACAGCGCCCCGGGCGCCTTCGGAGGCCGGCGCCGACACACTGCAGGGGACGTTCCTGACCTCGCGCTACACGTCCGCGGAGCCGCGCGGGCCCCGTCAGGCTAACTCGGACCTTTCACCCCGAATTTCCGTTCGTACGATTTTTCCCGACATTGTGATATTCGAAGAGGGCGGGACGGAACCCAACGGAAAAACGATCCCGAACACCCCTCCTGCTGCGCCGGATAATCAACTATGGTTTTCCCGGGAGCAGCGAGGAGATGTCATCGTGTCAGTCGTCGGTGCGAAGGACGAAACCGGGGCGGCACGAGCGCACGTGTCATGGAAATGGCCGGCCCGCCGGCTTTCGGACCACCGTCGGTGCCGACCCCGCTCCGCCGTACCCGAGCCGCCCGGCCGGAGCCGGACCCGCCGCCCGGACGGCCGCGTGCGGTGCGCTCGGCGCCTCACCCGCCCGGCCCGGCGCCACGCCCTCTCGGACGCCGGGGCACCCGACCCGACCGCGTACGCGAAGGAGAGTCCCGATGACGCACCGCATCCGAGTCCGGCACAACTTCGAGACGGCCCACCGGCTCCCCCACCTGAGCGGGAAGTGCATGAACCTGCACGGCCACTCCTGGTGGGCCGAGGTCAGCGTGAGCGCCCCCGCCCTGGGCGAGGACGGCACCGTCGTGGAGTTCGGCGCCTTCAAGAAGGCGCTGCGCGCCTTCGTCGACACCCATCTCGACCACGGGGCCATGCTCGGTGCCGGGGACCCGCTGGCCGCGGTCCTGGCGGAGCACGGCAGCAAGGTCTACCGGTTCGGGGCGGCCTCGCCCGGCGACACCGAGCGCTACGCCCGCGACCTGCCCTACCCGACGGTGGAGGCCGTCGCCGTGATGCTGGGCAGGGTCGCCCAGGACCTGCTGGACGGCGGGGACCGGGCGGCGGGCGCGCGGGTGACCGGTGTCGAGGTCACCGAGACCCACGTCAACACGGCGGCGTACCACCCCGTGGCCTCCTCGCAGGCCGGTGAACGCTCCTTCGAGCGCGTCCTGGCCGCCGACTGAGCGGCGGCGCGGCCCCGGACGCCGTGGCCGGGAGGGGGCGGCCGTCCGCGCGCAGGGCATGAAACCGGCGAGGGGCGCCGAGGAGCCGGTCCGCTAGGACCGGTCCCCCGACGCCCCTCCTGTCTTGTGTCCACGGCCCTCACGGGCCCCGCGGCCCCCAAGATCCGTCTTTTGAACCGGTCTCGGCTCGTGGGGGTCGGTTCGGGCGCCCACGGGGTTCTGGAGGCGCCGGAGACGGGTCCGCGGGGAACGGGCGAACCCGTCGCAGGCGCCGAAGGTTCCCGCATCGAAGGGCGCCCGAACACGTACCGGAGCGGAGCGGAGGTCCAAAGAACACTGCCTAGTGGGCCGGGGTGGGAGCGCCGCCCTCCGGGGCGGCGGCCTGCGAGCGCCGCACGAGGAAGGTCAGTGCGAAGGCCACGACTGAGACCACCGCGCCGACCAGGAAGGCCGCGTGGACGCCGCCCGCCTGGGCGTCGACCTCGGTGAGCCCGTCGGTGAGCAGGCCCGCCGACGTGCCGGACATGATCGCGACGAAGATCGCCGTGCCGGCCGCGCCCGCGACCTGCTGGACGGTGCCGACCACGGCGCTGCCGTGCGAGTACAGCTCGGGCCGCAGCGAACCCAGCGCGCCGGTGAGCAGCGGGGTGAACATGAAGCCGAGGCCGACGCTGAGCGCCATGTGGGCGGCGATGACGAAGCCGACCGGCGTCTGGGCGTCGAGCAGGGTCATGCCCCACAGCACCAGGGACACCAGCGCCGAGCCCGGGATGACCAGGGGGCGCGGGCCGACGCGGTCGTAGAGGCGGCCGACCACCGGGGCGAGCAGGCCCATGACCAGACCGCCGGGCAGCAGGGCCAGGCCGGTGACGAGCGTGTCGTGGCCCAGGACGTTCTGCATGTAGACCGGCAGCAGGATGAGGGTGCCGAACAGGGCCATGAAGCTGATCACGACCAGGCCGATCGAGACGCAGAACTGCCTGGAGCCGAACACCCGCAGGTCCAGCAGGGCGCGGTCGCGGCGCTGGAGGCGCAGCTGGCGCCACACGAACAGCACCAGCGCGACGGCGCCCGCCCCGATCGAGGCGAAGGGCGGGACCACGGCTGTGGCCGCGCCCTCGCCCAGGCCTGAGAAACCGTAGACGAGCCCGCCGAAGGCCACCGCCGACACCAGGAGCGAGAGGACGTCGATGCTGGCGGTGCGCGGCTCGGTGACGTTGCGGATGAAGAGGGCGCCCAGGACCAGGCCCATGATCGCGATGGGCAGGACGAGGCCGAACATCCACCGCCAGTCGAGCACGCTGAGGATGAGGCCCGCCAGGGTCGGGCCGACGGCGGGCGCGACCGACATGACGATGGAGATGTTGCCCATGGTGCGGCCGCGTCGATCAGAGGGGACCGTGTTCAGCACGGTGGTCATGAGCAGCGGCATCATGATCGCCGTTCCCGCCGCCTGGACCACGCGGCCCACGAGCAGGAAGCCGAAGCCGGGGGCCAGGAAGCACAGCAGCGTGCCGACGCTGAACAGGCTCATCGCGGTGATGAACACCTGGCGCACGTGGAAGCGCTGGAGCAGGAAGCCGGTAGCGGGGATCACCACGGCCATCACGAGCATGAAGGCCGAGGTCAGCCACTGTCCGGTGGAGACGGAGATGCCGAGGTCCCGGTTGAGCGCGGGCAGCGCCACGCCCATGATCGTCTCGTTCAGGATCACCACGAACGCCGAGACCAGGAGCAGGGGGATGACGAAGCGCCCCGCCCGCGCGCTCTCGTCGTCCTGCGGTGGGGCCGAAGCGGTCTCGGCCTTGGATGGAGTGGGCTGCCCGGTCACAGATGTCCTCAGATTGTGGTGTTCGAAAGGGTTCGTCCGGAGGGTTCGCGGAACCTCCCCAGAGGTACCCCAACGCTCCAGACCATCCGCCCGTTCCCGGAACAGCGGTGTGTTCTGGACCATAACCGTGCCGTCGGCGCAGCAAACCCGCCGCGGCGGCCCGGTGCCGGTTCCGGGTTCGTGACGTGTGGGGTGTGACCGGTCTTGATGTCGGATTCGACCCGACCGCAAACGGAGTGCGGCCGGATCGGGAGCCGGGTCCGGTCCGACGCCGGGCGGAAGGGGACCGGAGTGCGCGCCGGGAACGGCCGGGCGTCACGCGGGCCGCGGCCGGGGCGCGCGCCCCTCAGCCGCGGGTTCCCGGTCTCGGTCCCTCAGCGGCGGGCGGAGCCGTCCGCGGGCAGCCCCCTGCAGGCGGTGCGCGCCAGGGCGAGCGCGCAGGCGTCCTCCACGACGCCGCCGATCCAGGCCGGACGGCCCGTACCGCCCCAGTACCGTCGCCACCCCACCCCCGCCAGGGTGCCGACCGGCGCGGCCGCGGCGGCGAGGACGGTCGCCAAGACGGTCGACGTGCCCGCTCCCCGGGCCAGCAGGGCGCCGCCGGTGCCCGCGCTCACCACCCTGGCCGTCAGGCTCGGCGCGGCTGTGCGGCTGGGGATGCCGGGGAGCTTGTCCCCGGAGA
Organism: Nocardiopsis akebiae; assembly: GCF_018316795.1. NCBI lineage: Bacteria > Bacillati > Actinomycetota > Actinomycetes > Streptosporangiales > Nocardiopsidaceae > Nocardiopsis > Nocardiopsis akebiae. The sequence continues at coordinate 3,131,604 of NZ_CP074132.1, read as the reverse complement.
ACTCCCCGAGCGCGGCCAGCGCCATGAGCGCGCGTTTGCCCCTCCCCGCCGAGTGCCACAGCGGCGCACCCCCGAGCGTGCTCCGCGACCCCGCGGCCAGCCCCAGCAGCAGTGCGCGGCCCGCGCCCGATGATGCGCCCATGGTCGGTGTCCCCTCGTTCTTCGGCCGCCGCACGCGGCCGGGTGCTATCCCGGCTATCCCGTTCGGCCCCGGCGAAACCTCGGGGGACGGGGGACGCGGTCGCTCGCGGCCGCCGGAACCGCCGGACCGTCCGGGCCCCCGGGGGCGACCTCGGACGACGTCCGCGCGAAGGTGCACGTCTCCTCCGAAGGGCCGTTAGGGAGCGTCGACCAGAAATGTTGCCGATGTGACGTGAGGGGTTTCGCTCCGGTGGCCTTCCGGTCCCCAGCGGTGGTTTCGGCGCGGAGGCGGCCGCGAGCCAACCGGACCGTCCCGCGGGGTGGGGCCCGGCAGGACTAGGGTGCGGGCATGCCGCTCCCCGCCCCCGCCCCCGCCGCCGACCCCGACGACACCCTCATGGACGCGCTCGTGCGCGCGGCCTTCGGCGACGGTGCCCGCGTGCGCGAACGCGCGGTGCTCACCGGCGGCACCTACAACTCCGTGCACCGCGTGGTCCCGGCCGACGGCCGCCGGTCGGTGCTCAAGCTCGCTCCTCCTTCCGACCGGCCCCGGCTCACCTACGAGCACGGCGTCACCGCCACCGAGGCCCTGGTCCACGAGCGGGCACGGCCCGTGTGCGGCCCGCTCGTGCCCGAGGTGCTGCACCTGGGCGCGGTTCCCGGGGATCCGGGCCGCGCGTACCTGTTCCTCAGCCACCTGCCCGGGGTCCCCCTGGACGCGGTCCGCGCCGACCTGGGGCCGGAGCGGACCGCCGGGGTCCGCCGGGAACTGGGGAGGGCCGTGGCGGCGCTGCACACCGTCACCGGTGACGGGTTCGGCTACCCGGGGCGGAACGCGCTGAGCGCGCCCACCTGGCCGGAGGCCTTCGGCGCGATGGCGGAGGCGGTGGTGGCCGACGCCGACCGGTTCTCGGTCGCGCTGCCCGGCGGCGGCGCGCGGATCCTGCGGCTGGTCTCGGCCGACCTCGTGCACCTGGCCCCGGTGCGCACGCCGGTGCTCACCCACTTCGACCTGTGGGACGGCAACGTCCTGCTCACCGGAACCGGCGACGGCGGGGGCGCGCCCCGCCTCAGCGGGATCGTGGACGCCGAGCGCGCCTTCTGGGGCGACCCGGCGGCCGAACTGGTGTCCCTGGCGCTCTTCGGCGACGTCCGCGACGACACCGCGCTCCTGGCGGGCTACCGCGAGGCCGGGGGCCGCGTCGACTTCTCCCCCGGGCTGCTGCGCAGGCTCGCGCTCTACCGGCTCTACCTGTACCTGATCATGTTCACCGAACCCGCCCCGCGCGGGCACGCGCCGGACGAGGCGGCCCGGACCAGGGCGTTCCTGACCGGGCTCCTGGAGGCCGATCTGGCCCGGCTGGCCGAGCCGCTGGACTGAACCCGGCGGACCGGCCCCGCCGGGCAGAGCGGCGCCGGGGTGCGGTCAGCGGGCTCCGGGCGCCTGCGGCTCCCCGAGCCCGGCCTCGCGGCGGGCGCGGCGGCCCACCGCCTCCACCGCGCGCAGGGCGTCGCGCACGTCCCGGGCCGAGGGCGTGAACGCGAGGTTGTGGATGGTCTCCTCCGGCGCGGTCGCCGCGGCCACGACGCGGTCGAGCACCTCGTCGTCCGCGTCGCCCAGCCCAGCCTCCGTCAGGGTGGTCGGCAGGCCCACGCGCGCCGTGAACCGCGCGAAGTCGTCCACCTCCGAGGCCGGGGCGCCCTCCAGCAGGAGCTGGGTGAGCGAGCCGATGTTGACCTTCTCCCCGTGGGCGAGGTGGTGCGTCTCGTCCACCGCCGTCAGCCCGTCGTGCACCGCGTGCGCGGCGGCCAGGCCGCCGGACTCGAAACCCAGGCCGGACAGCAGCGTGGTGGCCTCCACGACGGCCTCCACGTCCGGGGTCACCAGGCCGCGGTCCACCGCCTCCAGCGCGGGCAGGGACGACTCCCACAGGATGTCCCAGGACAGGCGCGCCAGGGTCGTGCCCGCCCGGGTCGGCAGGCCCTCCACCATGTTGGTGCTGTGCGCCCGCTCCACCGCGCGCGCCTCGATCCAGGTGGCGAGGGCGTCGCCGACCCCGGCGGCCAGGAACCGGGTGGGCGCCTCGGCCACGAACTGCGTGTCGACCACCACCAGCGCCGGATTGCGGTCGTAGAAGCGGTAGGACTCGAACGCCCCCGACTCGGTGTAGACCACCGACAGCGCCGACGTGGGCGCGTCGGTCGAGGCCACCGTGGCCGCGCTGACCCAGGGGACCCCCGTGTTGTCCCCCGCGGCCTTGGCGGTGTCGATCGCGGCCCCGCCGCCCAGGCCGATGACCACGTCGTGGCCGCCGTCGCGGATCGTCCCGGAGACGCGTTCGGCCTCGGCCCCGGTGGGAACGCCGCCGAAGCGCTCGAAGACAGGGGGCAGGTCCGCCTCTCGGAAGGAGGCGGTGATGACGTCCTCGGTCAGCCCGCGGACGACGTCATCGACCAGGACGAGCGGGCGGGAGCCGTGGTCGGAGACGAGCGGGCCCAGCCGGGCCAGGGCGCCCCGTCCCTGGACGTAGCGTCCCGGCGAGGCGAAGACGCGCGGCCGGGTTCCGTGAGTGTGCTCTGCCATGGGGTGGAACCTCCTCCTCGGTGGATTTCCCTCCCCCTCCCGCTGGCCGCGCGCCCACCTGCCCAAACGTGCTGTGGCGAGGCATGGGCCACTCTTGGGCGCGGGAAGGGGCGCGTACGCGTTCCTCCCACCCGCCGCACACGACGGCGGGACCGCCCCCGAGGGGGCGGTCCCGTGATGTGTCCGGAAACCAGGGCCCGTTTCGGACGACCTCAGCCTGCGGGGGTCGGTCCGGGCGCCCACGGGGTTGCGGAGGCGGCGGAGGCGGGTTCCCGCGGAGGAACCGCGCCGCAGGCGCCGGTTGAGGGCGGCGGCGGGCGACGGGTGGGCCGAAGCGGAGCGCAGGTCCGCCTAGCGCGGCAGGCGCTCGGCCAGCCAGGCCTCCACGTCGGCGGAGGAGCGCGGCAGACCGGCCGACATGACCGTGCGGCCCTCCTCGGTGACCAGCACGTCGTCCTCGATGCGCACGCCGATGCCGCGCAGCTCCTCGGGGACGGTCAGGTCGTCGGGCTGGAAGTACAGGCCCGGCTCGACGGTGAGCACCATGCCCGGCTCCAGGTCGCCGTACAGGTGGACCTCCTGACGCGAGACCGCGCAGTCGTGCACGTCCATGCCCAGCATGTGGCCGGTGCCGTGCAGGGTGTACCGGCGCTGCAGGCCCAGCTCCAGGACGCGCTCGACCGGCCCCTCCAGCAGGCCCCACTCGACGAGGCCCTCGGCCAGCACCCGCTGGGACGCCTCGTGGAAGGCCACGAACGGCCTGCCCGGGGCGACGGCGGCGATACCGGCCTCCTGGGCGGCGTACACCAGGTCGTAGACGCGGCGCTGCACGTCGGTGAAGGTGCCCGACACCGGCATGGTGCGGGTGACGTCGGCGGTGTACAGCGTGGTGGTCTCCACGCCAGCGTCCAGCAGCAGCAGGTCGCCCTCGCGCACCGGGCCGTCGTTGCGGGTCCAGTGCAGGGTGGTGGCGTTGGCGCCGGAGGCCGCGATGGTGCCGTAGCCGACGTCGTTGCCCTCCACCCGGGCGCGGAGGAAGAACGTGCCCTCGATGAAGCGCTCGGAGGTGTCCTTGGCCTGCGGCAGCGCCTTGACGACGTCGCCGAAACCGCGCACGGTGGCGTCCACGGCCAGCTGGAGCTGGGAGATCTCCCACTCGTCCTTGACCAGGCGGTGGTCGGCCAGCGTGACGGAGAGGTCCTCGTCGAGCTGGGCGTACTTGGCCCGGGCCTCCTCGTCGGCGTCGGCGCGCAGCCCGTCGACGACCGCGTCGAGCTCGGCGTCGTGACCGCGCACGATGCGGGTGGTCGCGCCGCCCGCGCGCAGCGCGCCGGACAGCGTGGTCACGTCGGCGGTGGCCACGCCCAGCAGGTCGGCGGCCTCGGAGAGGCTGTTGCGGCGGCCGGTCCACAGCTCGCCGTAGCCGCCCAGCCAGAACTCGCCGTTGTCGCGGTTGGAGCGGGGCTTGAGGTAGAGGACCACGTCGTGCCCGCCCTCGGCGCGGGGCGTGAACACCAGGCAGCCGCCGTCGGAGGTGTCGCCGGTGAGGTAGGCGTAGTCGGTGGCCGCCCGGAACGGGTACTCGGTGTCGTTGGAGCGGGTGAGCAGCTGCCCGGCCGGGACGACCAGGCGGTCGCCGGGGAAGGCCGCGCTGAGCGCGGCGCGGCGGCGGGCGGTGTGCCCGGCCTGCTCGACGGGCTCCAGGTCGCGCCGCTCGGTGTCGGCCCATCCGGTGGTCATCCACGCGGCGAGCTCGTCGGAGACCGACTGCGCCTGCCCGTTCTTGCGGGGACTGAACACGGGGGCGTTCGTCTCGTCCTGGGGGCGCTGCTGCTCGCTCACGTCGTGCGTCTCCTCGCGGGTCCGGCGTCGTGGCCGCTTGTGGCGGCCCTGGCCACCCATCGTACGGGGAGGCCCCGGGGCGCGGCCGTCACGCGGACATACCGGAAGCCATAACGCGGCCGGCCCCGTCGGAGGCCGTGGACGCCCCCCGGCGCGAACCCCTCCGGCGGCCGGGCACCGGCCGCGGGCGCCGTCCTCGGGGAAGCCCCTCCGGTGGCCTGTCGCCCGCCTCCTCACACGAGGTCGTGGGCGAAGGGGATGGCGGTGCGGTGGGGCAGCTCGTCGATGTCGGCCGGGTCGACCGGCCGGTAGCCGATCCGCGTGTAGAAGGCGACCGCCTCGGGCTGGGCGGGGCCGGTGAACAGCAGGACCCGGGCGTAGCCGAGGTCGCGGGCGGCCTCCTCCAGCGCGGTCATCACCCGGCTGGCCAGTCCGAGGCGGCGGTGGCGCCCCGAGGTCCAGACGCGCTTGAACTCGGCGGTGTCGGCCATGGCCGCCCGGTCCTTCTTGTACGGTCGCACGGCCCCTCCGGCGACGATCTCCCCGTCCAGTTCGGCCAGCACGAGGCGGCCGTGGGGAGCGGCGAACTCGGTCACCGGGTAGCGCGCCAGCTCGTCGGCCGCGCCCTCGGCGCCGTAGCGCTCGGTGTACTCCTCCAGCAGCCCGTCGAGCAGCCCCCGCACGCGCGGGTCGTCGTGGCGCACGCGCAGCATGCGGACCGCGCTGGACCGCGGGTGCGCCGTGACGTCATCGGTACCGGTGCGGGTCACGCTTTCCTCCCCCTGGACGGCGGGGCACCCCGCAGCGGTGGCGGCGTGCGGTGCCCGATTCCGCCGGAATGATACGCGTCGGGTCATCGGGCCCGTGACGGGGGCCGGGCGCCCACGCCGATCCGGCGGGGGCGGTCAGTCGGCGTTGGGCCCGTACCTGTTGTCGCGGTCCTCCGGGTCGTCGGGGTCGGCGATGCTGCCCAGGGCAGCGGCCACCGGCGGCAGGACGGCCGCCACCGCGCACATGGCCACCGCCCATCCCGAGCCGAAGAGGTAGTAGACGGGCAGCGCACCGGCGAACAGGAGCAGGCACGCTCCCATGACGAGGCTGTACTGGCGTACGCGGCGCTTCATCGCGGCCCCCTCGGTCCACGGGAACCCCTCCACGCTACCCGGGACGCTTCCCCGGCCCGGGCCGCAGACCCGTCTCAGGCCTCCGCGGGGGCCGACGGCGCCCGGAAGAGGGTGCGGGCGCGCATCGCCCGGAACCCGTTCTCGACCCCGTACCCGGCCTCCAGCAGCCGCTGTCTGGCCTCTTCGGCGCTGCGCACGGTGGCCTCGTCGAAGAGGAGGTTGTAGTAGCGCTCGGGCACCCGGTTGAGCACCGCCCTCAGGGCCCGCAGCGACGCGGTGGCCGCCGCGTCCCCGCCGGGGGCCTCGGGCAGGATCCCGTAGGCGCGGCGCGCCCACGCGGGCAGGGTGGCGTAGGACAGCGCGCCGACCGGGAGCCACAGGGGCTTGAGCGGGGCCAGCCAGGACAGGCGCTCGGGCACCTTGGGCCACAGCAGGAAGCGCACCGCCTGGCGCGCCTCGGGGGTGGCGCGCAGGGCGGGCCGGACCGAGGCCAGGTAGCGGCGCAGGTCGGCGACCGAACGCGGCACGTCCTCGCGCGACAGCCCCACGTAGGCGGCGGTGCGCGACTGCTCGTCGAGGTAGCGGTCCGCGTCGCGGGCGGTCAGCTCCACGCCCGCGCGCACGGCGTTCTCCAGGTAGGAGGAGACCTCCGCGCAGTGCACCCACACCAGCAGGTCGGGCTGGTCCACCCGGTGCGTGCGGCCGGTGTCCGGGTCGGTGAAGGTCAGGGCGCGGTGCACCCGGCGGACGCGCTCGCCGAGCGCGTCGGCCTCGGCGGGGCTGCCGTAGGTGGTGACGGCCACGAAGTGGGCGGTGCGCATCAGGCGGCCGGTGGGGTCGGAGCGAAAGTCCGAGCGCTGCCACACCCCCCGCATGGCCACGGGGTGCAGGGCCTGGAGCATGAGGGCGCGCACGCCCGCCACCCACATCGACCGGTCCAGGTGGATCTTCCAGGTGACGCTGTCGGGGGCGGCGACGGTCGGCTGCATCCGGTCTCCTACGGGCTGCGGGGGGGGGAGTTCGCACCGTGACGGCTCTGCACCTCCACGATAGGTCCGGTGCTCCCCCGCCTCGCGGCGGGTCCGCGACGCGGCCGGGCGGACCCGCTCGCCCCGCACGCCCGGGAGAGCGCGGGCGCGGAGCACGGCAGGCGGCGGAGACGGCCTCGTTCCCGCGCGCTCAGGCGGGGCGGCCGCGCAGGTAGGCCAGGACCGCTTGGACGCGGCGGTGCACGCCCTCGTCCTGGGGCAGGTCGAGCTTGGCCAGGATGTTGCCCACGTGCTTGCCGACGGCGGCGTCGCTGACCACCAGCCGGCGGGCGATCGCCCCGTTGGAGCGGCCCTCGGCCATCAGGGCGAGGACCTCGCGCTCGCGCGGTGTGAGGCGCTCCAGCGGGTCGGCTCGGCGGCGCAGCAGCTGGCGGACCACCTCGGGGTCCACGAAGGTCTCGCCGTCCACCACCCGGCGCAGCACGGAGGCGAACTCGCGGACGTCGCCCACCCTCTGCTTGAGCAGGTAGCCCACGCCCTGGCCGCTGCCGGAGTCGAGCAGGTCGGTGGCGTAGCTCAGCTCCACGTACTGGCTCAGCGCGACCACCGCCAGGCCCGGGCGCTCGCGGCGCATCCGGACGGCGGCCCGCAGCCCCTCGTCGGTGAAGCCGGGCGGCATGCGGATGTCGGTGACCACGAGGCCGGGCTCGTGCTCGGCGACGGCCGTCACCAGCGCCTCGGCGTCGCCGACGGAGGCCATGACGGGGAAGCCGAAGCGCTCCAGGATTCCCGACAGCCCCTCTCTGAGCAGCACGCCGTCCTCGGCCAGGACGGTGGGCACCGGCGGCGCGTCGGGGGTCACGTCAGCGGTGTCGGGGGAACGGGTCCGCACGGAAGCTCCACTCGGATTCGGGTAGGTCCGCCCTCGGGACTGGACAGCTCCATTGTGCCGCCCATGACGGCGACGCGGTCCCCGAGCCCGGTGAGACCGGACCCGCGTGCGGGGTCGGCGCCGCCCGCGCCGTGGTCGGTGACCTCCACCAGCAGGGTGTCGGGTCGGCCCGGCCCGCCGGGGGCCGCGCTGGCGTGCACGGCGGCGGCGTCGGCCGCGGTGTGCTTGCAGACGTTGGTGAGGGCCTCGGCGACCACGAAGTAGGCGGTGCCCTCCACGTGCGCGGGCAGGCGTCCGCCGATCCGCGTGTGCACCGTGACGGGGACGGGGCAGCGGTCGGCCAGCTCCTCCAGGGCGGCGGGCAGTCCCCGGTCGGTGAGGACGCGGGGGTGGACGCCGCGCACCAGTTCGCGCAGCTCGGTGATGAGCTCGTCGGCCTTGGCCTGCGCGGCGACCACGCGCTGGTCGGCCTCGCTGCCCTCCTCCAGGTCCAGTCGGGCCACGCCCAGATCCATGGACAGGGCGACCAGGCGCTGCTGGGCGCCGTCGTGCAGGTCGCGTTCGATGCGCCTGCGCTCGTACTCGAAGGCGTTGACCAGGCGGGCCCGCGACTCGGTGACCTGGTTGAGCTCGGCGTGCAGGACGCCCTTGGGCGGGCCGACCAGCAGAGTGCGGGCCAGCAGTGAGTGCAGGCACGCCATGGCCGCCGACGCGTAGAGCAGGACGACCAGCAACGGCGGGGCCAGGAGGGTGTAGGGAGCCGCCTCGGCGCCGGAGGTGAGCCTCACGGGGCCGAGGTCGATGACGGAGCCGGGGCTGTCGTCCAGCAGGAGCGGACCGGAGGCCAGGACGATCGCGAACACCATCAGGAAACCGGTGATCGTGGCGGTGACCCCCGCCAGGGGGAGCATCAGCCCCGCGTAGGCCACCTCCCGCCAGGTGGCGGCCTCGGTGTAGCGGGTGCGCACCCACCCCCACAGCCCGGGGACCGGTTCGCGGTGCCCGCTCTCTCGGGGACCGCCCCCGACCAGCCCCAGGCGCCAGCGCTCCAGCGCGCCCAGGGGGATGGCGACCAGCGGGCCGAACAGGAACGTGGACGTCAGGCACAGGGCCAGCACCAGCACTATCCCGCCGTAGTCGTCGAAGGCCCCGACATCCCCGGTCCACACCATGAACAGGGCCGCCCAGGGGGCCAGGACGGGAGAGGCGGCGAAGAACAGGACGCAGGCCACCAGGACGGTGCCGCCGCTGTAGGCGAGGCCGCGCCAGGGCCAGGAGGTGAGCAGGAAACGCCTGGTGCCGAGCGCCCGGGACAGGGCGCGCGGCGCGTTCGGGGACTCCGCGGGAGTGGTCATGCCCCAAAGTTAGGCAGGTCCGGCGCACACCGGAATCGGCTGCGCCACCGGGTGGGGGGTGGGGCTGGCCCTACCTTCCGGGCCCCGGTCCGGACTCTCGCCGGGCTCCCCGCGTCGCCGCCGGTCGGAGCCCGGGGTCTTCGGGGGGAGTGGCCGCGCGCCCGTCGCAGCTCAGGACGATAGGGTCGGACGACGTGAGTGCGAAACCGCTGATCCCTGATGTCCTGGCTGCCCGCTACGCGTCCGCGGAGCTGACCCGGCTGTGGTCCCCCGAGTACAAGGTGGTCGCCGAGCGGCGGCTGTGGCTGGCCGTGCTGCGCGCCCAGGCGCGTCTGGGCGTGGACGTCCCGGCCGGTGTGGTCGAGGACTACGAGAAGGTCCTGGAGCAGGTGGACCTGGCGTCCATCGCCGAGCGCGAACGGGTCACCCGCCACGACGTCAAGGCCCGCATCGAGGAGTTCAACGCCCTCGCCGGGCACGAGCACGTGCACAAGGGCATGACCTCGCGCGACCTGACCGAGAACGTCGAGCAGCTCCAGGTGCGCGACAGCCTGCTGCTGGCGCGCGACCGGGTGGTGGCCCTGCTGGCCCGGCTGGGGAGGCTGTCGGCCGAGTACGGCGAGACGGTGATGGCGGGCCGCTCCCACAACGTGGCGGCGCAGGCCACGACGCTCGGCAAGCGGTTCGCGTCGATCGCGGACGAGGTGCTGGTGGCCCACGGGCGGCTGGAGGAGCTCATCTCCCGTTACCCGCTGCGCGGCGTCAAGGGCCCGGTGGGCACCGCGCAGGACATGCTGGACCTGCTGGGCGGGGACCGCGCCGCGCTGAGCGCGCTGGAGGACGAGGTGGCCTCCCACCTCGGGTTCGAGCGGCGCTTCACCAGCGTGGGCCAGGTGTACCCGCGCTCGCTGGACTTCGAGGTGCTGACCGCGCTGGTGCAGCTGGCCGCCGGTCCCTCGTCGCTGGCCAAGACGATCCGTCTGATGGCCGGGCACGAGCTGGTCACCGAGGGGTTCGCCGAGGGCCAGGTGGGCTCCTCGGCCATGCCGCACAAGATGAACACGCGCTCGTGCGAGCGGGTCAACGGGCTGACCGTGATCCTGCGCGGGTACGCGTCCATGGCCGGTGAGCTGGCCGGGGACCAGTGGAACGAGGGCGACGTGTCCTGCTCGGTGGTGCGCCGGGTGGCCCTGCCGGACGCGTTCTTCGCCTTCGACGGGCTGGTGGAGACGATGCTGACGGTGCTGGACGAGTTCGGCGCCTTCCCCGCGGTGGTCTCCGCCGAGCTCGACCGCTACCTGCCGTTCCTGGCCACGACCAAGATGCTCATGGCCGCGGTGCGCGCCGGGGTGGGCCGCGAGACCGCCCACGAGCTGATCAAGGAGCACGCGGTGGGCTCGGCCCTGGCCATGCGCCAGGAGGGCGCGGGCAACCGGCTGCTGGACCGCCTGGCCGAGGACGGGCGCTTCCCGCTGGGCCGCGGGGAGCTGGACGCGCTGCTGGCCGACCGGATCACCTTCACCGGTGCCGCCGCCGACCAGGTGGCCGCCGTGGTGGAGCGGATCGACGCGATCGTGGCCGCGCGCCCGGAGGCGGCCGCCTACTCCCCGGGGTCGATCCTGTAGGGGCTCGGGCTCGCCCGGCGAGGGCCCGGGACGGCACGTGGCGCCGTCCCGGGCCCTCGCCGTGTGCGGCGCGCGGAAGCGCGGACGCGTGTATATGACCCAGTTCACTTCCGCTAACAGTCGGTCTGAAAGTTAACGCCTATTACGGTTGTGCTGTCGGCACGTCCAACCCCCGAGCCCATCGGAGCACCCATGATCGACCCCGATTCCTTCGGTACCGCGCTGTGGACCGTGCTGATCGTCGCCGCCGTCGTCATCGCCTTCGGTCTGGCCGCCCTGTCGGACATGGCCATGCGCCGCCGCGAGGACCGCGCCGCACGCGCCGCCCGACGCGCGAACCCCGTGGCGGCGGGCGCGGACGAGCGGGAGCGGGTGAACGGGAGCGGGCCCGCCGGCGGCGGGGGCTCCCGCCCCTGAGGACGGCACCGCCCGGTCGGGCCCCGGCGGGCGGTCTCCGCCGCGTCCGGTCGCGCGGCTCACGCCACCAGGCGGGCGAACAGCTCCGGGTCGGCGTTGCCCCCCGAGACGACCGCGACCGTCTCCTGCGGGCGTCCGGGCGCGGTGGGCACCCGGCCCGCCAGGACCGCGGCCGCGGCAAGGGCCCCGCTGGGCTCGGCGACCAGACGCGCCCCGTGGGCGAGTGCGGCGACGGCGCGGGCGATCTCCTCCTCGGTCACGGTGACGACCTCGTCCAGGCGGGCGCGCAGGTGGGCGAAGGTCAGCTCGGACAGGCACACGCGCACCCCGTCGGCCATGGTGCGGTGGGTGCGCTCGGGCGGCCAGGCGACCAGGCTCCCGGTGCGCAGGCTCTCGGCGGCGTCGGCGGCCAGTTCGGGCTCCACCCCCACGACGCGGACGCGCCGCGGGCCCGCGGCGGCCAGCGCGGCGGTGGCCACGCCCGAGGCCAGCCCGCCCCCGCCCACGGGCACGACGACGGTCGCGACCCCGGGCGACTGCTCCAGGATCTCCAGGCCGACCGTGCCCTGGCCCGCGATGACGCGCGGGTCGTCGAAGGGCGGGACGAGGGCGAGCCCCTCCTCGTCCCGGAGCCGCCGCGCGGTGGCCTCCCGCTCGCGGGGGGCGACCACGACGATGCGGGCGCCGAGGGCGCGCATGCGGTCGACCTTCACCCCGGGCGCGCCCTCGGGGACGACGACGGTGCAGGGAGCCCCCTGCCGGGCGGCGGCGTAAGCGAGCGCCTGGCCGTGGTTGCCCGAGGAGTGGGTCACCACACCGCTGCGGCGCCGGGCGGGGTCGAGCAGGGCGACGGCGTTGGCGGCGCCGCGCAGTTTGAAGGCCCCGGTGGGCTGGAGGCTCTCGGGTTTGAGCAGGAACGGCGGCCCTCCGGCGGGGCCCGCCGTGAGCGGGGTGCGCACCACCTCCCCGCGCAGGCGCTCCCGGGCTGCGCGGACGTCCTCCACCGTGATGAGTTCCATGCGTTCCCTGTTCCCGGTCCCGGGCCGACCACGCGTGCGGTCCGGTGGTTCCCGGGACCGCGGCCCTCTGCCGGGAGGTGATCGGGTCTCGCGGAAGGGACCCGCGTGCACTACCGTGGCCGGTTGACTGTCAGCACAAGTCCATATCGTCGACGTCGCAGTGCACGGGAAGCCGGTGGAAGTCCGGCGCGGTCCTCGCCACTGTGACCGGAGGGCGCCTCCCGCACGCCACTGGGCCGGACACGGCCCGGGAAGGGCGGGGGCGCGGGGCCAGAGCCCGACTCCGGGAGCCAGGAGACCGGCTGCGACCGTCCGCGTCATCAGACCACGAAGGATGGTTTGTTCGTTGAAGCCCACCGGGGCACGCGCGGTCCGGTACCGCCTGCCCGTCTGCGCCGCCCTAGCCCTGCTCCTGGCCGCGACCGCCTGCGGCGGCACCGCCGCCCCCTCCCCCGAGGCCGCCGCGGGGGCGATCCGCAACTGCGGCGTCGACGTGGCCGCGGACAGCCCGCCCGAACGGGTGTTCGCCGCCTACCAGCCCGCCGTCGAGACCGCCCACGCGCTGGGCCTCAGCGACCGGCTGGTCGGGACGGCGTTCCTGGACGCCGCCGTCTTGGAGGAGTACGCCGAGGCCCAGGCCGGACAGGAGTACTACCCCAACCTGCCCAGCCGCGAGGAGCTGCTCGACCACAGGCCCGACTTCGTGCTCGCCGGGTTCAACGACGTGTTCACCGACGAGAACCTGGGTACGCGAGCCTCCCTGCGCGAGCTGGGCGTCGGCAGCTGGATCCCGGCGCCGCTGTGCCCGAGCGGGGACGGCCGCACCGACGCGACCATCGACCCGGCCTCGGTGACGATGGAGAGCGTCTACGCCGACCTGCGGGACCTGGGAACGCTGTTCGACGCGCGCGAGCGCGCCGAGGAGGTCGTCGCGGACATGGAGGTCACGGTAGGCGGGGTGGCCCGGGCCCTGGAGGGCCGCGTGTCCGAGGAGGGCCGGCCCACGGTGATGGTCGGCCGCCCCAGCGACCAGGGGTTCCGGGTGGCGGGCGGGCAGGACTTCTCCACCGAGATCATCCGGCTGGCCGGCGGCGTCAACGCCTTCGCCGACCTGGACGGCGGGCGCAACCACGACGTGGCCTTCGAGGACGTGATCGCGCGCGACCCCGACTTCATCCTGGTCGACGTGTGCTGCGACGCGCGGATGACCGCCGCCGACGCCGCCCCGGACGTGGAGCGGATCACGGCCGACCCCGTGCTGGCCAACCTGACCGCGGTCGCCGAGGGGCAGGTGGAGGAGTTCACCTTCGCCGACCGCTCCGCGGGTGTGCGCAGCGCGGCCGCGGTGGAGACGGTCGCCCGGATCCTGCACCCCGGCCTGTTCGGGTAGGCGGGCCGATGGCACCCCATGTGGCCGAGGGGCCCGTGACGACCGTGCCCTCGGGGGTCCGGCGCCGACTGCGGGCCGCCGCCGACGGCTCCGGGGTGCTCGTCGGCGCCCGCGCCCGCGCGGCCGGGTTGGCGGTGGCGCTGCTGGTCCTGGCCGCGACCCTGCTGGTGTCGGTCCTGGTCGGCTACGAGCGGCTGTCGGTGTCCGACGTGTACCTCGCCTACGCCGCTTTCACCGGTTCGGACACCGACCTGGTCGTGCGGCACCTGCGTGTGCCGCGCACCCTGGCCGGGCTGGCGGTCGGCGCCGCCCTGGGCGTATCCGGGGTCCTGGCGCAGGGGGTGACCCGCAATCCCCTCGGCGACCCCGGCGTGCTCGGCGTCAACGCGGGTGCCTCCCTGGCCGCGGTCCTGGCGATCAGCGTGTTCGGTGCGTCCTCGCTGCTGGGCTACGTCGGCTTCGCCTTCGCGGGCGCCGCGGCGGCCGTCTGCGCGGTGTACGCCGCCGGGTCGCTGGGCCGGGAGGGCGGCGGTCCGGTCAGGCTCACGCTCGCCGGAGCCGCGGTCTCGGCGCTGCTGGGCTCGCTGACCTCGGCGATCGTCCTGCGCGACCGCGCGAGCCTGGAGGAGTACCGGTTCTGGGTGGTGGGATCGCTGGCGGGCGCCGACGGCGCGGTGCTGCTCCAGGCGCTGCCGTTCCTGGCCGCGGGACTGGTGGCGGCGGTGGCGGCGGCCCGGTCCCTGAACGCGGTGGCGCTCGGCGACGAGCTGGCACGTTCCCTGGGGACACGGCTGTGGCTGGTGCGCGGGGCGAGCGCTCTGGCGGTGGTGCTCCTGGCCGGGACGGCGACGGCCGTGGCGGGTCCGATCGGCTTCGTCGGAGTCGCCGTGCCGCACGTCGCGCGGGTCCTGGTCGGCCCCGACCACCGCTGGGTGCTGCCCTGGTCGGCGGTGCTGGCGCCCGTCCTGCTGTTGGCGGCCGACGTCGCGGGCCGCGTGGTGGCGCGTCCCGAGGAGTTGCAGGTCGGCGTCCTGACCGCTCTCATAGGTGCGCCGTTCTTCGTCCTCCTGGTGCGCGGGCGAAGGGTGGCGGGGCCGTGACGGCGCGTTCCGGGCTCCTGGGCCCCCGGACTGGGGTGGCCCGGCTGGGCGGGCTGTCGGTGCGGGTGTACTGGCCCTCGGTGCTGCTCGGCGCCCTCCTCACCGCCCTGGCCGCGGCGGTGGCCCTGGTCTCGCTGACCCTGGGGGACTTCGAGCTGGCCGTGGGCGAGGTGGTGGACGCGCTCACCGGCCGTGCCGGTGTGATGGTCACCCACGTGGTGGTGCAGATGCGGCTGCCGCGTGTGCTCACCGCGCTGGGCGTGGGCGCGGCGCTGGCGCTCTCGGGGGCGCTGCTGCAACGGCTGGCGCGCAACCCGCTGGCCAGCCCGGACGTCATCGGGGTCAGCGCGGGCGCGACGACCGGGGCGGTGCTCGCCATCGTGGTCTTCGGCGGCACGGCGGCGGCTATCGCGGCCAGCGCGCTGGCGGGCTCCGTGGCCACCGCGTTCCTGCTGTACCTGCTCGCCCACCGGCGCGGTGTCAGCGGGCAGCGGCTGGTCCTGGTGGGGATCGCGGTCACCGCGATGCTGGGTGCGGTGACGTCGTACCTGCTGACCCGCACTGAACTCACCACGGCGCAGCGCGCCGTGCTCTGGCTCACCGGCAGCCTGGCGAACCGGGGCTGGCCGCACGTGGTGACGGTGGCGGTGGCGCTGGCCGTCCTGGCGCCGACCGCGTTCGTGCTGGCACGTCAGCTGTCCCTGCTCCAGCTCGGCGAGGACGCGGCGACCGCCCTGGGCGGCCGGGTGCGGCTCGCCCGGGGCGCCCTGCTGTTCACCTCCGCCGCGCTCGCGGCCGCGGCAACCGCCGTCGCCGGTCCCGTCGCGTTCGTCGCCCTGGTGGCCCCGCAGATCGTGCGGCGGCTGCTGGGCGGACGCGCTCTGGGGCTGCTGCCCTGCGCCGCCTGCGGAGCGCTCCTGGCGGCCGGTGCGGACCTGGTCGCGCGCACCGCCTTCGGCGGGAGCGAACTGCCGGTCGGAGTGGTCACCGGGGTGCTGGGCGCCCCCTTCCTGCTGTACCTGCTGGCGCGCGGCGAAGGGGCGGGACGGGGCCGGTGAGCGCCCGGGGCGCCGCCCCGGCGGGCCGCCGGGGGCGCTCTGCCGGTCAGGCGGCTCGCGGGGCCGGGGCCCCGCGGCCCCCCATCGCGAAGTGGCGCGAGCCGGGGGCGAGCGCCGCGGCCCCCGGGGCCAGGAAGCACAGGGCGGCGCACACGACCAGGACCGCCTCCGTGCCGAAGGCCTGGGTCGCCGGGGCGATGAGCGCGAGCCCGACCGGGGCCAGGCCGTAGGAGAACAGGAAGTCCAGCGAGGAGACGCGGGCGAGCTTGTCGGGCGCGACCTCGCGCTGGGCGGCGGTGAACCACGGGACGTTGAACAGCTCGATCCCGACCCCCGCCAGGGCGTAGGCGGCGAACACCGTCCACGGGCCCACGGGCAGGAGCAGGCTCAGCGGCGCGAGGCCGTAAAGGGCCAGTCCCGCCAGCGCCACCCACCCCTGGGAGGAGGGGTGCCAGCGCCCGATCAGCAGCGCCCCGGCCAGCGCGCCGCCGGTGTAGGCGGTCAGCGCGCCCGCCAGCACCGCCTCGGTGCCGTAGGTGTCGCGGCTGACCACGGGGAGCAGCACGCCCGTGGCGGAGTAGCCGGTGGCGATCACCGCCGTCAGGGCGCCCAGCCCCGCGAGGAACCACGTGTGGCGCCGGGCCTCGCGCAGCCCGTCGCGGAAGTCGGCGGCCAGGGAGGGGCCGCGCTCGGGCGCCGTCCCCGGGGCGGGGGCGCCCCGGCCCCCGGGCGGGGCCAGGGCGGCGACCGCCCAGAGCGCGGCGGTGACCAGGAGGAGGGCGTGCACGCCCAGGACCGTGGAGAGCAGCGCCGTGGCACCCGGGGCGACCAGGGTGGTGACCCGCACGGAGATGGTGAGCGCCGCGTTGGCGCGCTGGCGGCGCGGCTCGTCCACGACCTCGGCGGTCAGCGCCTGGAAGGCGGGTCTACAGGCTCCCTGTCCCGCGCCCACGGCCGCCGCGGCCACGGCCGCGAGCGCCAGGGCTCCGGTCGCCGCGCCCGCGGCGACCAGCGGCGTGGCCGCCGCCGCGAGGGCCCCGGCCCACAGCACCACCGCGCGGCGGGAGAGGCGGTCGGCCAGCAGGCCGCCGAGCGGCAGGGCCAGGAGGAAGCCGCCGGTACGGGTGGCCAGGAGCAGGCCGAGCCCCATGGCGGTGAGCGTTCCGTCCAGTACGGCCAGGCCGAGGATGAACGGCATGGCCCACGTGGCCAGTCCCGAGGCGGTGCTCCCCGACCACAGGCGCAGGAAGGCGGGGTCGAGGAGCACGTGCGCGCGCGGTGGGGCCGTGGGCACGGCGCCGGTCTGCTGGGTGTGGGCCACGTCTTTCCACGTCCTCTCCGCGGGTGGTCACCGGCGGGGCGCGGCTGACGCCGCCCTCGCCCGGGCGCGTCCGCCGTACCGCCCGCCCCGCCGGGCGGCGGGCGCGGTACGGGCCGGACGCACCCCGGGGACGCGAACTACGACCCCACTAATGACAATGGTTATCGTTTTATCTACAATAGCGCGCGGACTCCGGTACTCAGAACATTCCGGCGCTCCCCGTTGGTGTCCCGTGTTACTCCCGATCCCCTTTGGAAGGACGACCGTGGACCGCTCCCTCGTGGACCAACTGCCCCCGCCGCTTCCCGCCGAACAGATCCTCGCCGTCAACCCGCCGCGAGGGGACCTGCACACCACCCGCTCCTACACCTGGAACGGCTGGGGGTTCGAGGTGCCGCCCGGCGTCTTCCTCCCCGGCGGGACCAGCAGGATGATCCACCAGCGCATCCTGGACGACGACATCGACGTGCGCGGACGGCGCTACGCCGCCATGGGCGTGGGCCTGGGCGTGGAGGCCGTCGCCGCGGGGGCCCGCGGCGCCCGCCGGGTCCACGCCGCCGACGTCCACGCCCCCAGCGTGGAGGCCGCCGCCGACAACTTCGCGCGCCTGCTCGGGGACCGCACCGACACCGAACTGGTCCCCGTGACCGGCGACATGTTCGAGGGCTTCCCGGACGGGACCGCGCTCGACGTGGTCACCTTCAACCCGCCCGCGGTCAGCCGGGCGGTCAGCACCGACCCCGACGTCGTGCGCAACGTGTGCGTGGGCGCGCCGATCACGGAGAAGTTCTTCACGCAGTTGGCCGAGCGCCCGCTCCTGGCCCCCGGCGCGGAGGTCTTCCTCATCGCCTCCAACACCGCCGACCTGCGCCGCGTCGTCGGGCACGCGGAGGCCGCCGGCTTCCGGGCCGGGGTGCACCACCGGCACGACTGGGGCGACGGGGTCCTGACCTACCTGTTCCGCTTCCAGGAGGCCGGCAGATGAACCTTGACGACCTCCTGGGCGACACCGCCGACCGGGTCGGCGGCACCGTGGCCACCAGCGTCTTCTGGCTCCACCACGGCACCCGCCTGGCCGGGGGCGACACCACCTACCTCAACCACTACGTCGCCGTGCGCGTCGGCGGGGCCTTCGGGGCCTGCGCATTCGAGGACGGGCAGATCGCGCCGGAGCTGTGCCGCGAGGCCTCGGGCGCCCCGCTGGCCGAACTGATCGCACAGGGGCCCCTCCCCCTGCGGGTGGCCGCCCTGGACGCCTACCTCGCCCACACCGCGCCGCACCGCGAGGACCCCCGGGCCGAGCCGGTCACCCTGCCCGCCGGGACGCCCGAGCAGCGCGCGGAGGCCAGGGACGCCGCCGTCGCCGGCCTCGTCCCCATCACCGAGGGCGCGCGGATCGCGCTGATCGGCGTCGTCAACCCCCTCGTGGCCGCCATCCGCGAACGCGGCGGCGAGTGCCTGCCCTGCGACCTCAACCTGCGCACCACCCGCTGGGGCGACCCCGTATCGGAGTCCATGGAGGAGGTGGTCGACGCCGCCGACGCCGTCGTGGCCACCGGCATGACCCTGGGCAACGGCACCTTCGACCCGCTCCTGGAGCGGTGCCGCGGACGCGGCGTCCCCCTGTACGTCTACGCCCAGAGCGCGAGCGCGGTGGCGCGCGCCTTCCTCGGCCGCGGAGTCGACGGAGTCTCCGCCGAGCCCTTCCCCTTCTCCCAGTTCAGCGCCGACCCAACGCGGCTCTACCGCTACCGGGCGACCCCGGCGGCCTGAACACCACGCCCTCCTCCCCGGGCGCGCGCGTGCACCGTCGCGTTCCGGCGCACGCGCGCGCCCGCCCCAGCCACCAGTAAGGAGAACGACCGTGGACGAGCACGCCTCGGAAGCGATCGGCCGCCCCGACCTCATCGACCTGGGCGGGGGACTGCTGTGCCTGCGATTCGAGACCCTCAAGGCCCTCTCGGCCCTGGCCGCCGTCCGCCACCTCGTCGAGACCGGCGCCGTCCGTCCCGGCGACACCGTGGTGGACAGCTCCAGCGGCGTCTACGCGCACGCGCTGGCGCTGGCCTGCCACCGGTACGGGCTGCGATGTCACATCATCGGCTCCACCACCGTGGACCGCACCCTGCGCGTACAGCTGGAGGTCCTGGGCGTGCGCCTGGAGCAGATGGAGCCCAGCGACGACCTGCGCCTGGACCAGAGCCGCCGGGTGCGCCGGGTCCGGGAGGTCCTGGCCGCCCACCCGGACCACCACTGGATGCGCCAGTACCACGACCCCCTGCACTACCTGGGCTACCGCGAGGTCGCCGAGACGGTCCGCAGGGAGACGGCGGGCGCGGACCTCACGCTCGTGGGCGGTGTGGGGACGGGCGTGTCCACCGGCGCGCTGGGCACCTACCTGCGCGAGGCCGACCCGGGGACCCGCCTTGTGGGGGTGCAGCCGTTCGGCAGCGTCACCTTCGCCAGCGACGGCGTGCCCGACCGGGACATCATCATCGCGGGGATCGGCAGCGCCATCCCCTTCGGCAACGTCGACCACACCCTCTACGACACCGTGCACTGGACCGGTTTCACCGCGGCCCTGGCCGGGACGGTCGACCTGCTGCGGCGGCACGCCGTGTTCGCGGGGCTCTCCAGCGGCGCCGCCTACCTGGCCGCCCGATGGGAACTCGGGCTCTCCCCCGGCCGGACGGTGGTGTTCGTCGCCGCCGACACCGGCCACCGCTACACCGATTCGGTGTTCGCCCGCCACCGGGAGGCCGAGGCGGTGGAGGACCTCAAGCCGCTGGACGTCACCGGCACCTCCGAGCTGCGCCTGCCCTGGGCGCGCATGGAGTGGCGCCGGGCCGGGGCGCCGCGGCAGGCGGAGTTCGACCGCACCGCCTGAAGCCGGACGCGCGGGCGCGGGGCGGCGGTGGCCGCGCCCGCGCGCGGGCGGGATAATCGATGCCGATGCGTACCGAATGGACACCGCAAGACCTGCCCGGACGAGCGTTCTACCAGCTGATGACGGCCGTGATCCTGCCGCGCCCGATCGCGTGGGTCTCGACCACGTCGGCGGCGGGCGTGGACAACCTGGCGCCGCACTCCTTCTTCACCGTCGCGTGCACCCAGCCGCCGATCGTGCAGTTCACCTCGGTGCGGCGCAAGGACTCGCTGCGCAACGTGGAGGAGACGGGCGAGTTCGTGGTCAACCTGGCCCCGGAGCCGATGCAGGAACAGGTCAACGCCAGCGGCACCTCCTACCCGCCGGAGGTGAGCGAGTTCGAGGCACTGGGGATCGGGCGCGAGCCCAGCGCGTCGGTGCGCCCGCCCCGGGTGGCCGACTCCCCGGTGGCGCTGGAGTGCGTGCTGCACTCGACGGTGGGCCTGGGCGACTCGACGGTGGTGTTCGGCCGGGTGGTGCGGGCGGCCGTGGACGAGTCGGTACTGGTGGACGGGCACCCCGAGGCGACCCTGCTGCGCCCGCTGGCGCGGCTGGGCCGCAACGAGTGGTCCACGCTGGGCGAGGTGCGGGCGCTCGACCGGATCCCGTACCGGCCCTGACCGGCGGTCCCGGCCCTCGACCGCGGCCGTCCTCGCCCGCCCGAGGTCAGACCCGCAGGTCGGCCTCGGGGAGGGGGAAGGCCGACAGGCGGTACAGGACGCCGGAGGGGTCCCCGCTCCAGTCCATGGCGCGCATCTGGGCGGCGCTGCGGCGGCCGGTCACGGCGCGCACCAGTTCGAAGGCCGTGGCCGACCACTCCAGGTCGGTCCGCTCGCCGAAGGCCCACTCCTGGCCGGTGTCCGCGGCCGCCACGCGCACCCCGGGCAGTTCGGAGGACCACGCGCGGGCCGTCGCGCCCAGGACGAAGGCGGCCAGTTCGTCGGCGTGCCCGGTCTGGGCGGGCATCCCCAGCGCGCCCCGGACGTCGTTCTCGTGGTGCCACACGTCGATCGCGGGCAGGGAGTAGCGGGCCCGGGTCCTGGTGGCGAAGACCTCCAGCAGCGCCGGGGTGTCCGCGCGCCAGGCCGCGCAGAGCTCGGCGATGTCCAGGTGCTCGCGCTCGGCCACCTGGCGGGCGGTGACGGCGTCGTCGGCCGGGGGTGTGACCCGCTCCGCGGGGACGTCGGCGCAGAGCCCGGCCAGGTGGGCGTAGGTCTGCCGGACGGTCCACGCGGGCAGGGCGGGGACGGGCGCGGCGAGCTGCTCGGCGCTCAGACCGTCGGCGAGAGCGAGCATGCGCTCCTGGCAGGAGGTGTAGATCTTCGCGGTGTCCATGGCGCCACGGTACCGAACAGTGTTCGGTACCGTGGCGCCGGGACCGCGCGGGCCGGTGCGGCCCTCATGTGGGGGGTACGGTCCCTCCGGGATGGTCAGGTCACGGCTCCTGGCAGGACACCCTCGGCTCGATGTTCACGTTCCCCGAGGTGGCGGTGAA
Organism: Nocardiopsis akebiae; assembly: GCF_018316795.1. NCBI lineage: Bacteria > Bacillati > Actinomycetota > Actinomycetes > Streptosporangiales > Nocardiopsidaceae > Nocardiopsis > Nocardiopsis akebiae. The sequence continues at coordinate 3,110,326 of NZ_CP074132.1, read as the reverse complement.
CCCGAAACTGGCGCTCTCTCCGGCCGCGAGCGAGCCGTTGTGCGCGGCGTTCGTGGCCTCGAAGTGGGCGCCGTGGTTGACGAGCGAGGCGTTCCAGGCGCTGCTGACCGCCTGGCCGTTGGCGAACACCCAGTCCACCATCCAGCCGTCGGTCCCGTTCTCCCCCGCGGTGACCTCGACCTCGGCCTGGAAGCCGCCCTGCCACTCGTTGAGGACCGTGTACTCGGCCGTGCAGTACTCGCCCGTCGGCGGGTCCGTGGGCTCCGGCTCCGGTTCCGGCTCCGGTTCGGGCTCGGGCTCGGGCTCGGGCTCCGGTTCGGGGTCCGGGTTGCCGCCCGTTCCCCCTTCGAAGACCACGTCGGAGCAGTTGTAGAAGGCCTCGGGGCTGTCGGAGCGCTCCCACACGACGTAGATGACGTGCTGGCCCTCCTTGTCGGGCAGGTCCACGTCCCAGTAGTACTCCGCCCCGGCGACGCCGCCGCTGCGCAGCGGCGGGTCGGTGACCTCGTCGATGAGTTCCAGGGAGTCCCAGGTCAGCGCGTCGGTGGCGGGGTCGAACCCGTCCTCGGTGACGTAGGTGTAGAAGGTGCCCGGGTGCGCGGCCCAGGCGTTGTGGTGGAACTCCACCGTCGTGTTGGCGGGCAGGTCGGTGGTCGGCCAGTCGGCGCGGGCCGCGTTGAAGGCCGAGAAGCTGTCGGTGGGCCCGCACAGCTCGCCGTCGGCCACGAACTCCTGGTGGCGCCCGTCGGAGTTGCCGATGAGGTTGCCGAACCAGTTCCAGAACGGGTAGTCGCCGCCCTCGGCCAGCGCGTCGGCGCAGGCGTCGTTGGTCGGCTGGAGCGCGCCGCCGCTGCTGCCGCCGGTGGCGTCCTGGAAGCAGGCGTAGGTGCGGCTGGCCGGGTAGGTGAACGCGCCGTGGGCCTGGGCCGTGTCGGGCAGCGCGACGACGGTGGTGCCGACGGCGAGACCGCCGAGCGCCACGGCCATGGCGAGGGTGCTGCGTGACCGCATGGGCCACTCCAATCTCTGTGGGGGGTGCCCGGCCGCACCGGGGCGGTGCGGCCGGGGCGGGTGGTCTGTTCCCTCAGCGGGATCAGCGGTTGTGTCGGGTCACTGGTTCACAAGGGGCGGACGGGTCGGACGGGTCAGGAGCCGCTGCACGTCAGCTCGGGGGTCGAAACGCTGCCGCCGGAGTTGCCGACGAACCCGAACGAGGTCGACTGCCCCGCCGCGAGCGCGCCGTTGTAACCCGCGTTCGTCGCGGTCACGCTCCCGCCACTGCCCGACACCGAAGCGTTCCAGGCGTGCGAGACGCTCTCACCGCTACCGAAGGTCCACTCCACGGTCCACCCCGACAGAGCCGCGCCCGCCGTCACCGTCACCTGCGCCTGGAAACCCCCCTGCCACTGGTTCGTCACCGAGTACACCGCCTCACACTCACCCGACGGAGGGTCCGTGGGCTCCTCGGTGGGCGGGTCGGTGGGCTCCTCGGTGGGCGGGTCGGTCGGGTCGGGGCCGCCGCCGTAGACCGGGGCCTCCTCGGAGGTGGCGGCGATGCCGTTCGGTCCGTTGAAGATGCGCTCGCCCCAGGGGGTCAGGCTGTCGGCGTCGAAGCCCTCCACCATGTCCAGGTACTCCACGGGACTGCCGTTTCCGCTCCAGGACCAGCCGATGTAGCCCAGGCCCAGGCGCTCGGCGTGGGACATGATGGCGTCCTCGTCGGGGTTGCCGTCGGAGTGGTCGTGGCCGAACTCGCCGACGATCAGCGGCAGGCCCGCGTCGACGAAGTGCTCCAGGTAGGAGACGACCGTCGACTCCTGCTGGTAGACGCCGTACATGTGCACGGAGAAGACCGTGTTGGCGTGCGGGTCGGAGTCGAACACCGACTGGGCGTCCTCGCGCATGACGCCCGCCCAGTCCTGGCCCCAGTTCGGCGCGTCCACGACCAGGGTGTGGTCGAAGCCCGCGTCGCGCAGGCGGTTGACGGCGTCGCTGGTGTCGGCGGCCCAGTTCTGGTTGATCGCGGCGTCGTTGCCGTAGGGCTCGTTGCCGATGTTGACGAGGATGTGGTCCTCCTCGCCCTCGACGGCCTCCTGGATGCGCAGCCAGTAGTCGACGGCCTGGTCGAGCGTGGCGGCCCCGGCCTGCTCGCCGTAACCGGTGGTGTCGTGCACCTCCAGAACGCAGATCAGCCGGTTGGTCTTGCACTCGTCGACGACGTTGGCCACGTCGGCGGCGGTGTTCTCCGTCCAGCGCTGGCCGCTGCTGAGGACGACGCGGACGGTGTTGGCGCCCAGGGACTTGATGTCGGCGAACGACTGGGTCTCCTGGGCGTACCAGGTGTGGGCGTGGCTGACGCCGCGGATGACGAAGTCGTTTCCGGCGGCGTCGACCAGGCGGCCGTCGCTGACGCGGAAGCCGGTGTCGGCGTGCGCGGGCAGCGAGTGCACGAGCAGTGCGGCCACCAGGGTGATGACCGACCCGAGGGCGATCAGCAGGCGTTTGACCATGGGGGGCTCCAGGCAGAGGGGCGGACAACGTTGTCGTGTTGCGGGGTCCCGCCCTGGCGGGCGGGGACCGGGTGGGCGCCGGGGGACGGCGGCTGCGGTCCCCCGGCGCCCGGTCCTGACACAGGCGCGGCCTGTTCCGGGGCGGTCGCGTCAGCGTCGTTCGGTTCCGGTACTGCCCCGCGGACGGGGTCGGTCGCCGGTCAGGAGCCTCTGCACGTGAGTTCGGGCGTGGAGACACCTCCGCTGGAGTTGCCGACGAACCCGAACGAGGTCGACTGCCCCGCCGCGAGCGCGCCGTTGTAACCCGCGTTCGTCGCGGTCACGCTCCCGCCACTGCCCGACACCGAAGCGTTCCAGGCGTGCGAGACGCTCTCACCGCTACCGAAGGTCCACTCCACGGTCCACCCCGACAGAGCCGCGCCCGCCGTCACCGTCACCTGCGCCTGGAAACCCCCCTGCCACTGGTTCGTCACCGAGTACACCGCCTCACACTCACCCGACGGAGGGTCGGTCGGGTCCGGGTCCGGGTCGGGACCGGGGCCCTGGTCGCCGCCGAGCGCCTCGTGGATCGACCAGTAGGCGGGCTTGGGATCGTAGTTGTCGTCGATGGGCAGCGCCGCGCCCTCGCCCGGGAAGGTGCCGGGGACCCAGGAGTGGGCGTCGGTGACGCCCCAGACGATCACGCCGGAGCACTCGTCGACCGCGTAGCAGGCGTTGACCACCTGCTCGTAGTCCCTGCCCTGCTGCTCCAGCTTCTGCTGGGTGACCGGCAGCTGTATGCGGATGTCCAGCTCGGTGATCATCACCTCCAGGCCCAGGTCCGCGAAGCGCTGGATGTTCTGCTGGATGCTGGAGGGGATCTGTCCAGCGATGAGGTGGCCCTGGAAGCCGATGCCGTCGATCGGCACGCCCTGTGCCAGCAGGTCCCGGACCAGGTCGTAGTAGGCGTCGCTCTTGGCGTTGATCCCGTCGATGTTGTAGTCGTTGATGAACAGGCGCGCGTCGGGGTCGGCCCGGTCGGCCATCCGGAAGGCCTCCGCGATGAAGTCCTCCCCCAACGTCCGGTAGAAGACCGAGTCGCGGAACTGGGCGTTGTCCCCGATCGGCTCGTTGACCACGTCCCAAGTGGCGATGTCGTCGCGGTAGCGTCCCACTGTGGTGCTGATGTGGGTGTCCATGACGTCCAGCAGCTGGTCCCGGCTGAAGCTGCCGTCCCTCACCCAGGAGGGCAGCTGGCTGTGCCACACCAGCGTGTGGCCGTGGACCAGCTGGTCGTTCTGCTGGGCGAAGTCCACGATGCGGTCGGCGTTGGTCCAGTTGAACTGCCCGGGCTGGGGCTGGACGGTCTCCCACTTGAGGTCGTTCTCGTGGGTGACGGAGTTGAACTCGGTCGCGGCGGTCTGCGCGTAGGCCGCCTGGTTCAGGTGCTGCGGCGCGACCGCGGTGCCCATGCGCAGCCCGCGCTGGTCGGCGAGTTCGCGCAGGGTGGCCTGCTGGGCCCGGGCCGCCTCCTGCGCCGTGAGCGCGGTGTCCTCGGCGTGGGCGGCGGCGGTCAGTCCGCCCGTGACCAGGCTGAGGGCCAGGGCGACCGCGGCGGCGACCCCTCCCCGGAGCCGTCTTCGCCCCTTCGTGAGCGACATGGTGTTCCTTTCTTCTGTGGGGGTCGGGGGCGGGCGCCGACGGCGCCCGCCCCGTGCGGCTACGGCCGGTCAGGCGCCGTCGCCGAACAACTCGCCGTGGGTGGCGAGGGCTGTGGCCACGTCCACCTGCGCCCAGAAGCGGTGGTAGGTGAACTCGGGCACCGGCCCCCCGTTGAGGTACTCCTCGACCTGGGGCCAGTTCGGGTCGTCCTCGTAGAAGGACCGGATGGACAGGAACGTGGAGTCGGAGTCGACCGGGTCCCCGTTGGGCATCTGGCCGGTCCATCCCTCGGGGATGTAGAGGCCGCCGTCGGGGGCACCGAACTCGTCGTCGAAGCGGGCGTAGTCGGCCCGCGTCTCGGGAACGGCGACGCCCAGGTCGTCCTGGTTGGCCAGGAGGGCGTCGAGCAGGCCCTCGGCCGTCGCCCGGGAGTCGGCGTCACCGGTGGCGGCGGCGTAGTGCATGAGGGTCTTGGCCAGGCCCGCGGCGATGCCGACGTCCTGCCCGTGCGAGACGACCTCCACGCTCAGGTCGGGATTGCCCGTGGACTCGCCCGTCCAGGTGTCGGGCCGGCCGCTCCACTCCATGTCGGCGGGGATGGCGAACTCGCCGTTCTCACCGACGGTGGTGTTGGCGATCGCCCAGGGCACCCAGTCGTCCAGGATGTCCCCCGCGCGCTCGTCGCCGGTGATGCGGTGGTACTCGGCCACCCGCTCCATGTCCCAGACCTGGAAACCGAACCACCGGTTGGACGGCGGGTCGTGCCAGACGGGCTTCTCGTCGTAGAACATGCCGTAGAAGGTGGGCGTGCCCGAGGGAGGCTGGGTGTAGGCGCCCTCCCAGCTGTTGGTCGCCCCGCCCGCGATGGCGCCGTCGGAGGACTGGAGCCACTCCAGGAACTCCAACTGCCGGTCGAGGCTGGTGCCCCAGTCCTCGGTGCCGGTGGCCGACTCAGGCTGGAGCGCGGACACCTCCGAGAGCGCGTAGGCCGCCATCACGTTCTGGTAGCCCTGGTGGGCGGAGGATCCGCCGATGCGCCAGGCCCAGGGGTACTGGGCGCTCTCCAGCGCGCCGCCCCAGGAGTAGTACCAGGCCATGAGGTAGTGCGCGGAGTCCTTGCCCGATCCGGGCGGGCAGGACTGGGGGTCGACGCAGTCGCCGATCTCCTTGAAGTACTTGTCGAACATGGCGTAGCGCAGGTAGTCGCCCATCATCGCCGCGTTGGAGACGTTCTCGGCGATCGCGCCCTCGTTGCCCTGTTCCGAGGCCCACTCGTGCGCCAGGTAGGCCACCTGCACGGCGCGCGCGTCGGCGTCGGGGGCGTTGGTGTAGCGCCACTGTTCGGAGTAGTCGTCGTCGTCGGTGAACAGGTCGAGGAACCCGTTCTCGCCGCCGTGCTGGAAGGTCTCGCAGGACGGGTGCGGCACGGTCTCCCAGACCGACTCGTTGGAGCCGCGCTGGAAGGTGTTGACGTAGGCGGGCGCCTCGTCGGTGCCGTCGCCGCAGAACCCGTAGCCGTAGGTGTTGTCCACGTCCAGCAGCCAGTGCATGCCGTAGACCTCGTCGGTGCCGTAGGTGCTGCTCAGCTCCTGGGCGAGCGGGTCCTGCCCCGACTCGACCGAGTCGTCCAGCGGCATCGGGTAGTCGCTCGGGTCGAGCGACTCGGGGATGTAGGTGGCCGGGGCCGACGGGTCGTAGGAGCCGTTCGTGGGCTGGTCGGCCGTGCCCGGGATGATGAAGGCCTCCATGGACTCCCACGCGGAGTTGAAGGGCCCCCAGTCGCCGGTGATCCTGCCGTAGGTCGCCTCCAGCCACAGGTAGTAGCTGTAGGCCTCGGAGGTGGTGGCGTGGCCGTGGTCGGGCGCCTCCACGATCAGGGTCTCCACCGAGTGGTACGGCACGAGGAGGCCGTCGAACTCGCGGAAGTAGCCGCTGTCGGGGTCCTTGATCTTGTCGTACTGGGCGAGGAACTCCTCCTCGTAGGCGTTGGAGGCGCCGGAGAGTTCGCGCGCGGTGACGACCACGGGGTCGTAGCCCTCGGCGGAGACGGTGAACTCGGCCCGGGCGGGGTCGCCCGAGCCGTCGCCGGAGGAGGCGACCGTCACCTCCTGCGGGGTGTCCCAGTCGGCTTCGCCGAAGGCCAGCGAGGCCCCCGAGGCCACCGACAGGGTCGAGCTGCCGGAGGTGCGCTCCACGCTGACTGCCACGTCCTCGGCGGGCGCCTCGGACAGGGCCACGTCGAAGGCGGCCTCACCGCCGGGCTCCAGGGTGACCGAGTCGGGGTCCACGACCAGGGTCGGGTCCTCGGGCTCGGGTTCCTCGTCCTCGCCCGCGCAGTCCAGGCCGTTGAGGGTGAAGTCGGCGGGTACCTCGTTGGTACCGCTGTAGGTGGCCTGGAAGCCGAACGTGGCGGTCTGGCCGGAGGCGAGGCCGGGCGCCCAGGAGGGGCCGCTGGCGGTCACGGAGCTGCCGCTCTGGGAGACCTGCGCGCTCCAGCTGTTGCTGATGCGCTGGTTGCCGGAGAACTCCCAGCCCAGCGTCCAGTCGGAGACGGAGTCGGCCTCGTTGGTGACCGAGACCTCGGCCGTGAAACCCGAGCCCCAGTCGTTGAGCTGGTAGTCGACGGAGCAAATCGGTGCGGCCTGTGCGGGGGCGGCCGGTAGGAGGGCGGCTAAGAGCACCGCGCCGAGGAGCGCGGGCGCGGGTCTGCGCCAGCGCGCCGGGCGGCGCGGGCCGGGACGGGGGGTGGTCACGTGTCCTCCTCGGACAGGTTCTCCGTTCCCCTCCGCGGTCCCCAGCGCCGGAGGGCGGCGCCGGGGCGGAACTCTCCGAGGGGGGAGGCGGCGGGGTCGGAGTGCGGGTGCGGGGGGGAGGGAGCCGGGTACGTCGCTGTGATCTGCGGCTCGTTGCCCGGGTCGGGCCGGTGCGCGTCCGGTGGTTTTCCGGAATTCGGACGCCTGTTTTGCGCACACCTTGCGGGAGCGCTCCCAGGCATCGTGGGGCGAAGTTAACACCCACGACACACGGAGACAACGGGTGCAACCGTGGTGACTGCTCGTTAAGTTCCCGGGGCCCCGGGGCGGGCCGGACCGCCCCGGGGAGCCTCGGGACGCAGCGCGGAGCGGAGGTGCCCGCCCGTGGAGGACGGGCACCCCTCGTACTCACCGCGCCGGCGGGCGGCCGCCGGTCCTACTGGACGGGCGGGTAGGCGTTGGCCAACAGCTCCTGGAACTGCGCGGAGAACCAGTGACCCGAGACCGGCGCGTCGGGCAGCGCGCCGCTCATGTTGTAGCCGTTGCGCGGGTTGCCCTCATAGGTCGGGTCGCACATCCGGTCGAAACCCTTGCCCTCGTCGTTGTCGATCAACTCACTCGACCCGTCGGACTCACCCGGGGGCTTCATCCACACGTAGGCGTCGATCCCCGCCTCCGGAGCGGTCTGGGGCGCTCGCCCAACCCGGCCCCGGACTGGTTGCACCAGTTCCCGGACTGGATGCGGCGGTCGTAGCGGCCCCCGTCCACGTAGGCGTTCACGTCCGTGCTCGGCCCCGGCCCGTCCGGCCGGTCCGGTCCGCCCCACCCGTTGCGGGAGGTGTCGATGAGCATCCCGATCCCGGAATCGAAGCCCTGGCCCACCAGCTCCTCACGCAGCGCCTGGGCGTAGGACAACTCATCGGTGAACTGGTTCCAGTCCACCCAGTCCGACTGGCGCACCGGCGTGCCCGCCACCGTCTGGTCGATGGAGAAGTTCTCCTCCACCAGCGCCGAGTAGTTCGCGGTGTTGGCGATGAACCCGTGCACGTCGCCGGGGCTGGCCCCGGCGGCGTTGGCCGCCTCGTAGAACAGCGCCGCCGACGCGGTGAAGTTGTCCTGCCAGCCGATCCACCCGTGGTGGCCGGCGTCCACGTAGTTGTAGACGTTGGCGATCGCGCCCAACTGCGCCAGCGCGTAGCCCACCCCCTCCACGTAGTTGCCGTTGGCCAGCATCTCGTCGCAGTTCTCGGTCGCGGTCTCGCGCGGGGAGACGTTGGTGACCAGGTTGGGCAGCGAGTCGATCTCGACCGTGGTCACGATCCGCAGCTCGGTGTCCTGGTAGTCGGCCAGGATCTCGGCGATGGGGTCGATGTAGTCGTTCTTGTACCGGTCGATCTCGTCGGGGCCCAGCTCGCCGTTGGAGGCCAGCGCGGAGCAGTCGCGGCCGGGCAGGTTGTAGATGACCACCTGGAAGACCAGGGGCTCACCGTCGGCCTGAGCCAGGGCCTCGTCCAGGTGGTCGCGCAGGCCCATGCTGCCGGTGGTGGGGCTGTCATTGCCCTCGATGGCGCTGATGCGGTCCAGCCACACCCCGGTGGGCTCGTCGGCCACGGCGTCCCCGCCGGGCTCGGCGGCGGCGTTGGCCGACCAGATCGGGTTGACGTAGACGTCAGCGCCCACGTACGGGTTGTCCACCCGCTCACCCGTACCGGGGTCCGGGTCCGGATCGGGATCGGGGTCCGGATCGGGGTCCGGGTCGGGTCCGGGGTCGACCAGGCCCTCACAGGCCACACCGTTCAGGGAGAACTCGGCGGGGACGGCGTTGGCGCCCGAGTAGGTGGCCTGGAAGCCGAAGGTGGCCGTGCCGTCCGTGGCGATCGCGCCGTTGTACCCGGCGTCGGTGGCCGAGACGCTCTGTCCGCTCTGGGTGACGGTGCCGTTCCAGGAGTTGGTGACCTGCTGGTTTCCGGCGAAGTCCCATTCCAGGGTCCAGCCGTTGAGCGCGTCGCCGAGGTTGGTGATCTCCACGCTCGCGGTGAAGCCGGAGCCCCAGTCGTTGAGTTGGTAGTCGACCTCGCAACCGGCCGCGGCACTGGCGGGGGCGGGCACGGCCGTGGCCAGCGCGGCGCCGACGATCAGGGCCGATGTCGCGGCGAGGCCGCGCCGTGCGCCCGGACGTCTGTCCGGAGCGCGCAGGATTCTGCTCATCTCTTGCTTTTCCTCATGGTTGGGGGGTGGTGCCAGAGGGACGAGAGTGTCGGGGCGCGGGGCCGCCGACTGATGCGTGGAATCCGAATGGTTTGGAGGGTGGTGCGGGTGGTGCGCGGGGCACGTCGTCCTCCGGGGAGGGTGTGGCGACGCGGGGGGTGACCCCATGCTTGGGAGCGCTCCCAAAACAGGAGCGCGGAGGGCGGGATGGGATGGGTCGGGGATGCGGACACTCACGCTCCCCCTTGCGCAACCCGGATCGCATGTGATCCAGGTCATTCGGGAGCGCTCCCATGAGAATAACCACCACGGCTTCACATGTAAACACCCCGTAAAGAACAGCGTTCGACAGTGCGGCGCCACCTCGGCCAACCCCCGGCCGGACCGCGCACGCCCACCCTTCGCCCCGCGGCGGCCCTCCGGGAATAGCCGGGCCGGACGCACCGTTCCTCTGGTAGTTTCATCGCGAAACTACTTCTCAAGAAGCTTTTTACTAGGGGGACAGATGGCGACCCGTACACTGGTGACCGTCTCGGCGGGGATGAGCACGCCGTCCTCGACCCGTCTGCTCGCCGACCGGCTGACCGCCGCCGCCGAGGCGTCCCTGCGCGAGCGCGGCGACGAGGTCCGCACCCGCACCGTGGAGCTGCGCGAGGTGGCGCACGACATCGTGAACGCGATGACCACCCGGGTGCCCACCGGCGAGCTGCGCGGTGTGCTGGACGACGTCGCCGGAGCGGACGGGATCATCGCGGTGACCCCGGTGTTCAACGCCTCCTACAGCGGCCTGTTCAAGTCCTTCTTCGACGTGGTCGACCCCGAGGACCTGGACGGCATGCCGGTGCTGATCGGCGCGACCGGCGGCAGCCCGCGCCACTCACTGGTGCTGGAGCACGCACTGCGGCCGATGTTCGCCCACACCCGCTCGGTGGTCGCGCCCACCGGCGTGTACGCGGCCTCGGAGGACTGGGGCTCGGGCGAGGGCGGCGGCCGCGAGCTCACCCGGCGCGTCGAGCGCGCCGGACGCCAGCTCGCGGCGCTGGCCTCGGACCGCTCCCCCGCCGCCGCGGACCCCTACGAGGAGCCGGTCCCCTTCGCCGACCTGATGTCGGGCCTGGGCGCCTGACCGGCCCGCCGTCCGGCCGGGGGTCACCGGGGGACGGCGCCCTCGTCGTCGAAGAAGCCGCCGCGCCGTCCGTCCGTGCCCCACACGCGGACGGACGACGGGTGGACCTGAGCGGGACCGGGGCCGCTCCGGACGCGGCCCGCGGCGCCCCCGCCCGCGGTCAGTTCCCGTACTCGGCGCGGATGCGGTCGGCGAAGCGCGCGAAGTCGGCCCCGTGCAGGAAGGCCGAGCGCATGGTGCCGTGGTCGGCCTTCCCCCGGCCCGCGATGTCGAAGGCGGTGCCGTGGTCCACCGACGTGCGCAGGATCGGCAGGCCCACCGTCACCGAGACCGTCCCGTCGAAGTCGAAGGTCTTGGCCGCGATGTGGCCCTGGTCGTGGTACTGCGAGAGCACCCCGTCGTAGTGGCCGGTCAGCAGGCGGTGGAAGACCGAGTCCGCCGGGACCGGCCCGACCACGTTCGCGCCCGAGGCGCGCGTGCGCTCCACCGCCGGGGACAGGTGCCGGATCTCCTCGTCTCCGAAGGCGCCGTTCTCCCCGCCGTGCGGGTTGATCGCCGCCACCGCCAGGGTGGGTTCGTCGTGGCCGAACACGCGCAGCGCGGTGAGCGCCTCGGTGATCGCCCCCACCTGCTGCTCCTCGTTGATCATGTCCAGCGCGCCGCGCAACGAGACGTGCCGGGTGGCGAAGAAGACCTTCTTGCCGCGCACCACGAACATGGTGTTCTGGCGGGTGACCCCGGTCAGCTCGCCCAGCATCTCGGTGTGGCCGAGATGGCGGCTGCCCGAGGCCCAGATGGCCTCCTTGTTGACGGGCCCGGTGACGATCCCGTCGACCCGCCGCTCCATCGCCCCCCGCGTGGCCACCTCGATCGCGCGGACCGCGGCGGCGCCGGCGCGCGCGTCGACCACGCCCCACTCCAGTTCGGTGCCGCCGAGCGCGTCGATGTCGAGGCAGTCGATCACCCCGTCCTGCTCCGGCGGCAGGTCCCAGGAGGACAGGGCCCGCACCCGCACGTCCAGGTCCAGGACGGCGGCCGCGCGGCTCAGCACGGCGGGGTCGGCGACGACCACCCCGCGCGCGGGGGCCGTGGCGCCCACCTCGGCCAGGGTGCGCACGGTGATCTCGGGGCCGATGCCGACGGGGTCTCCGACGGTGACGGCCAGGGTCGGGCGTTCAGTCATCTTCTTGTCCTCCTCCGCTCGGGATCCGCGCGGACACCCCGCGCAGCCTGTCGTTGACCGTGTCGCGCAGCCGCGCCAGGCAGCGCGCGATGGTGTCCTGGTCCCCGACCAGCCCGCCCTTGGTGATGATCGGGGTGCCCTCCAGCGGCCCGCCGTCCAAACGGCCGTGCACGGCCAGCGGGACGAGTTCGCCGCCCACGTCCAGGGCGCGCACGTCCAGGGCGGCGAGCAGTGCGGAGGTGACGTCGCCGCCGCTGGAGAACAGCGCGCTGGGCCGGGCACGGGCGACGGCCCCGGCGACCAGCGCGGCCAGCATGCCGGGCATGGCGCGGCGCGCCTCGGCCGGAAGGCGCACGACGTCCTCGGCCGAGGCGCGGGTGCGCACGACCACGGCGGCGGGGAAGGAGGTCCTGGCCAGGGCCCCGGCCAGGAGTCGCGCGACCTCGTCGCGGTGCCCGGGGTCGGACGTGAAGCGCCGGGCGTCGACGTCGACGAACTCCGTCGAGGGGTCCTCGGCGACGGTGTCGAGCTGGCGCCGGGTCAGCTCGGTCGCGCTGCCCACCACCGCCAGGACCGGCCCGGGGTCGGGCGCGGTGCCGCGCAGCCCCAGCTCGCGGGCGAGCAGCGCCCCGAACGGGCCGGGGTCGGCGGCCACCCAGACGGTGCCGTCCCGGAGGGAGGCCGCGGCCGCCGCCCGGGCGATGTCGGCCAGGTGGTCCTCGGTCACGGCGTCGCACAGCACGACGGGTTCGTCGCCCGCGAGCAGCTCCCCGACGAGGTCGGCGCGGGTGACCCGGCCAAGGGACAGGTGCCGCACGGCCAGGGCGCTCTGCTCGGCGACGAGGTCGGCCACCACGCTGGTGCGGACCGGGTTCAGCGGGTCCAGGGCCAGCTGGGTGCGTTCCAGGGGGACCCCGTCGAGCAGTTGGACGCCGTCGACGGTGATCCGCCCGGAGGCGGGGTGGGCGGGCGCGAAGAGCACGCGGACGCGGGCTCCGGTCGGCGTGCGCTCGCGCACCGCCCGCCAGGCGGCCTCCAGCTCGGCGCCGACGTTGCCGCGCAGGGTGGTGTCGGTGCGCTTGACCACCAGGTCCACCGGCCAGAGCCGGTCCACGGTGGCGGTGACGAGCCCGGCGGCCTCGGGGGCGGGCAGGTGGCGGCTGTCCAGGTTGGCCACGACCGCGTCGTAGGCCGGGGCCGCGTGGTGGGCGTGCCCGGCGTCCACCGAGGCCACGCGCATGCCGGTCTGGGCGAAGCGCGCGCCGGTGGCGTTGGCTCCGGTGAGGTCGTCGGACAGGACGAGGATCTGCGCCACGGGCCTGCCCCTATCCCAGGACCAGGGCGGCGACGCACAGCAGCGGCAGGCTGGCCAGCCACAGCACGGTGGTCATCCCGCTCCACATCTTCATGGCGGCACCGCCGGACAGGCCGGTGAACCGGGTCACGACCCAGAAGTAGGAGTCGCTGACGTATGAGAAGACGAAGGAGCCGGCGCACGCGGAGGCCACGGCGAGCGCCGGGTTGATCCCCGTCGCCGCCACGATCGGGGCGCTGAGGGTGGCGGAGGTGATGATGGCGACGGTGCCCGAGCCCTGGGCCAGCCGGACGAAGGTGGCGATCACGAACGGCAGCAGGAACATCGGCACGGGCCAGCCGGAGACGGCTTCGGCCAGCGCGTCGCCCACGCCGGAGGCGCGCAGGACCTCGCCGAAGGCCCCTCCGGCGCCGGTGATGAACACGATCATCCCGGCCGAGGCGGCGGCCGCGGTGAGCCAGGAGACGACCTCCCGGCGCCCGGTCCCCCGGGGCGGCAGCGTGTAGACGGCGATGACCAGCCCGATGATCAGGGCGATGGCGGGGTTGCCGAGGAAGGCGAAGACGCCGGCGACCGCGCTGCCCTCGGCGAGCGCGCCGGTGAGGGTGTTGCCCACGATGAGCAGCAGGGGCAGCAGCAGCGGGACGGAGGCGGTCAACGCGCTCACGCCCGGGTCCGGGGGCTCCTGGCTGATGTCGCGTCCGGCTGCCGGGGCGGCGGCGCCGGTCCCGTCGCCCCTGCGGGTGGCCGCGCCCGGCCCGCCCGCGGCGGCGTTCTCGGGGACCAGACCCGACTCCACGCTCGCCTCCAGGCGGGGTCCCGTGAAGCGCGCGTAGGCCACCACGACGGGGATGAGCAGGATCGACATGGCCCCGCCGAGCAGGACGGTGGTGCCCAGGTCGGCGCCGAGGAGACCGACGGCGGCGAGCGGGCCGGGCGTGGGCGGGACCAGGTGGTGGGTGATGGACAGCCCGCCCGCCAGGGCCAGGCTCATCACGACCAGCGGCCTGCCGTAGCGCCTGGCCAGGGAGCGGGCGAGCGGGTGCAGGATGACGAAACCGGAGTCGCAGAACACCGGGACGGACACGACCGCGCCGGTGGCGGTCATCGCCACGTCCTCGCGGCCCTTCCCGGCCATGCGGACGAAGGCCTTGGCCAGGGCGTCGGCGCCGCCGCTGCGTTCCAGGACGGTGCCGATCATCACGCCCAGGGCGATGACGACGCCGATCCCGGCGAGGGTGTTGCCGAAGCCGGTGGTCAGGTGCTCCACCAGTTCGGCGGCGGGGACCCCCGCGACCACGCCGGTGACCAGGGCCCCGGCGAGCAGTCCGACGAACGCGTCCAGCCGGGACCACAGGATGAGGGCGATGACGGTGGCCACGCCCAGGAGCAGTGCCGCGAGGAGCTGTACTTCCATACCAGGTGCCTTTCAGGGGGTCATAGCGGTCGCGTGCCCGCGTCGACCGCGACGACGTGGGGGGTGCAGGCGGGATCGGCGTCGAGGGCCTCGCGCTCGCGGGCTCCGATCCCGTCGTCGGTGATCAGGCCGTAGGGTCCCGGGACGACCGCCCAGTACGGGTGGGGGCCGGAGCCGACCTTGGTGGAGTCGGCGACCACGAAGATCCGCCGGGCGCTGCGCATCTGGAGTTCCTTGGCGGCGGCGATCTCGGGGCTGGGGCAGTTGAGCCCCCGGCCGGGCAGGAGCCCGTCGGCGCCGATGAAGGCGATGTGCGGGGTGATGCGGTCCAGCACGCCGTGCGCGTAGTCGCCGACGATGGAGCCGCGCCTGCGCCGCACGCGCCCGCCGACGACGACGAGTTCGACGCCCTCGGCGTCGTGCAGCGCCGCCATGGGGCCGAGGCCGGAGGTGACCACGGTGGGTCCCGAGCGCCGGGCCAGGCGCTCGGCCACGAAGGTGGTGGTGCTCCCGGCGTCCAGCAGGACGACGTGGTCGTCCTCGACCAGCGCGGCGGCGTGGTCGGCGATGCGCCGCTTGGCGGGGGCGTTGCGCAGGCTCTTCTGGGTCCAGGACAGTTCGGCGCCCGCGGGCGCGGGGACCGCGCCGCCATGGGTGCGGACCACCTTTCCGGCCCTCTCCAGTTCGCCCAGCCCGCGCCGCACGGTGGAGGGGCTGATGCCGAGTTCCCGCGCCAGGTCCTCGACCCTCTGCACGCCGTCGGTGACGGCGTCCAGCAGCCCCTGGTGACGCATGACCACTCCTGCTCGTTTCGCGCATGTGAACAGGGACATACTGCGCGCTTTACGCAAGGAAAAGCAAGAGTTCAGCACCAACGTGCCCATAACACGCATACAACGTCCGGGAAGCGCTGATGCGGACACCGGACCGAGAACAGCGCGGCCGGGGACGTTTGGGCGGGGCGGCGCACGGCTATGTCGCATACGGCGCCGCAGGGGGCCGCAGCGATGACTACGGAGCGTGCCGATGCGAAGACAGTTCATCAACGAGCCGGGCGACGTGGTGTCCGAGGCGCTGGAGGGGTTCGCCGCGGCCTGGCCGCGGCACGTGCGCCTCAACGCCGACCCCGCCTACGTCGTGCGCGCCCGCCCGGCCGCGGACAAGGTCGCGGTGGTCTCCGGCGGCGGCTCGGGCCACGAACCCCTGCACGTGGGCTTCGTGGGCACCGGTATGCTCGACGCCGCCGTGCCGGGGGCCGTCTTCGCCTCCCCCACCGCCGTGCAGATCCGGGCGGCCTCGCAGGCGGCCGACACCGGCCGGGGTGTCCTGCACGTGGTCAAGAACTACACCGGTGACGTGCTCAACTTCCGCATCGCCGGTGAGCTGCTGGCCGACGCGGGCGTGCGCAGCGAGATCGTCCTGGTCGACGACGACTTGGCCACCGACACCGGCGACGGCGGTGGCCCGGGACGCCGCGGCACGGCGGCGGTCGTGGCGGTGGAGAAGGTCTGCGGCGCCGCGGCCGAGCGCGGCGCCGACCTGGCGGAGCTGGCCGCGGTCGGGCGCCGGGTGGCCGAGCGCAGCCGCACCCTGTCCGTGGCGCTGGCCGCGGGCGCCCACCCGGGCGAGTCGCGGCCCTCGTTCGAACTGCCCGCGGACGAGGTGGAGTTCGGCGTGGGCATCCACGGCGAGCGGGCCCGACAGCGGCGGGCCTTCGGCCCCTCCCGCGAGCTGGTGCCCCCGATGGTCTCGCCGCTGGTGGAGGCGCTGGGCCTGGGGCGCGGGGACCGGGTCATCGCCATCGTCAACGGCCTGGGCGCCACACACGACCTGGAGCTGTACGGGGTGTTCCGCGAGGCGCGGCGCGTCCTGGACGACGCCGGGATAGAGGTCGCCCGCTCCCTCGTGGGGTCCTACGTGACCTCCCTGGACATGGCGGGCTGCTCGGTCACCCTGACGGCGGCCGACGACGAGGTGCTGGAGCTGTGGGACGCTCCGGCCGCCACACCCGCGCTCACCTGGTAGAACGTCCGTCCCAGCACAGTCCGAACGGGAGCACCGGCATGGCAGAGCAGCTCAGTCCCTCCGACGTCGAGCGGTGGGTGCAGGCCTTCATCGGCGCGGTCGAGGAGGAGGGCGCGCGCCTCACCGACCTGGACCGCCGCAGCGGCGACGGCGACTTCGGCGTCAACATGACCACCGCGCTGCGCCGCACGCGCGAGGCCTTGGCCGACACCGCCGCCACGGGGTCGGCCGGACAGCCCTTCGAGGTGATGGCGGAGACCTTCCTGGGCCACAGCGGCGGCACCAGCGGTCCGCTGTTCGGCATGTGGTTCCGCGAGTTCGGCAAGGCGGGCGCGGGCGCGGAGGCGTTCACCCTGGCGATGGTCGCCGAGGCCACCGCGAACGGGTGGGCGACCCTGCACCGGCTGGGATCGGCCGAGGTCGGGGACCGCACCATGGTCGACGCCGTCGCCCCGGCCTCGGAGGCGCTGGCCGGGGCGGTGGACAGCGGCGCGGGGCTGCACGCCGGGCTGCGGGCGGCCGCGGAGGCCGCGCGGGAGGGCGCGGACGGCACCAGCGAACTGCTCGGCCGCCGGGGGCGCACCAGCTACGTGGGCGAGGCCGCCCTGGGCAGCCCGGACCCCGGCGCGGTGACCGTCGCCCTGTTCTACCGGGCCGCGCAGGGGGTCGTCGGAGTCTGAACCCCGATCGGCCGGGGGCGTGGGGCCACGGCCCCACGCCCCCGGGCGGACGCGCGCCGAGGGTACCCGGCGCGTTCAGGCGCCGCCGAGGTACTCCACGAAACGCACCCCGGTCCCGCCCGGGCCGCAGCTCACCCCGACCATACGGCCGGTGAACCCGCCCGCGACCTCGGTCGACAGGTAGCGTCCGTCGATCCGGGCCAGCTCGGTGACGCCTTCGGGGGCGCGGACCGCGGCGACGACCACGTCCGGTCCCCGTTCACGGCTGTACTCGGGCGCCGTCGAGGGCTCAACCCGCAGTTCGAGCACCGTGTCGGCGGACGCGGGCGCCTCCCCCAGCACGGTGGTGAGCGGTCCGATCCGAGCGACGGCGCGCACCCGACCGCCCCCGACCTCCAGGGCGAACCGGTGGGCGGGATCGACGCGGACCTCCAAGGCGCCCGCGTCCCCGTCCACGTCGATCCCGGCCCGGACGGTCATGTTCGTGTGCTCCTGGCGGCGGCCGACGAACACCCTCTCCTCCCCGGGAGGCGACATCCGCCACCGGTCCCCCGACCACCGCAGCGCCCGGTCGGGGAAGACCCCGGCACCGACCCAGTCGGGGCCGAGCGTCCCCTCCCCCAGTGAGGCGCGCACTCGCGGCGGCGCCGCGGGCTCGACCGGTCCGATCACCGTGGGCCAGCCCTCGCGCCAGGCGACGTCGGCGGCGAAGGTCTCCCTGCCCAGCACGTGCCAGCCGGGGAAGGAGCCCGAGGGTCGCACCCCCAGGAACACCGCCGCCCACGACCCGTCGGGCCGCTGGACCAGGTCGGCGTGGCCGGTGCTCTGCACCGGGCCCGGCGTCCCCCTGGCGGTCAGCAGGGGGTTGTGCGGACAGGCCTCGAACGGGCCCTCCGGCGAGGGCCCCCGGGCGACCGCCACCGCGTGCCCGGGGCCGGTGCCGCCCTCGGCGACCAGCAGGTACCACCACCGCCCGACACGGTACAGGTGCGGGCCCTCGGGGTCCCTGCCCCCGGTGCCGCTCCACAGCGGACGCGGTTCGGACAGCAGTTGGCCGGTGGCCGGGTCCAGGACGGCCTGGCGGATGCCGCCGTCGGACCAGGTGAGCAGGCACCTGCCGTCCCCGTCCCAGGCCAGGTCCGGGTCGATGCCGCCCGCGCCGCGGATCCGCACCGGGTCGGACCACGGACCGGCGGGGTCGGTCGCCGTCATCAGCAGGTGCCCGGGTCCGTCGGAGACGTTGGTGGTCACCAGGAAGAAGGTGCCGTCGTGGTGGCGCAGGGTCGGGGCGTAGACGCCCGAGGACGGCGCCGCGCCGGACAGCACCAGCTGGGAGGGCCGGTCCATCACCGCGCCGACCCGCTCCCAGGAAAGAAGGTCCCGCGACCGGAACAGGGGGACCCCCGGTGCGTACTCGAAGCTCGAACACGCCAGGTAGAACACGTCGCCGACGCGGCACACCGTGGGGTCGGGGTGGAAACCGCCGAGGATCGGGCGGGTCGGCAGGACGCCGCCTCCGGGGGGAACTTCGGGCTCGGTCACCCCACGAGTGTGACACGCCCCACCCAGGCAGACCCGGAGCGGGTCGGGCGCCCGACCCTGTCCGGCTCCGGGTCTGGGCCGGACCGCGCCAGGCCTACAGCACTAATCCCACAGCGCCAACTCCACGGTGCCAGCCACTCGCAAGGCCGAGTCCATGAACGGTGGAGGCCTGCTTATGGTGGCGTCCGCTGCCGCGAAGTGGCGTGGGAGGGCGTCCAACGGTGGGGGTTCGAGGGTGGGCGCGGGGCCCGGGCCGCCTGTCGGGCGCGGGCATGCCGGGGACCGGCACGACCCGGGGGTCATTCCCGGGGCGGTGGAACCGGAATCCTGTCGGGCGGATGGTGCCGTTTCCTCTGCTGGTGTGTGCGTAGTTCGCGTTGGTACTTGGCCCGGTTGTGCGGCCCGCACAACGGTTGCAGATTGGCCACCACCGTGCGCCCGCCCCGGGAGAACGACCGCACGTGGTCGGCCTGGCACAACGCCACCGGCACCTCACACCCTTGCGGGTGGGCGCAGGTGGTGTGCCCGTGGAAGGCGGCCGCCCGTTGCCGGGCTGAGGCCAGGCGTCGACCGGGCCCCACGTCCAGCACCTGGCCGGTGGGTGGGGCGGTGAGCATCCGCACCACCTCAGAATCGGCGGCCAACTCGTGCACCAGCCCGACCGGGATCACCCGGCCGTGCTCGTCCAGCGCCGGAACTTCCTGACCCTGGTCGTCCAGGTAGGTCTGTACGGGTACGACGATGCGGATCTGCGCCAGCGGGGCGGGAGTGTTGTCACATCCGGTGTGGGTGGTGGCGAAACGCAGCGCCGCGATGAGCGCGTCGTGCTCACGCTGCGAACGACTGCGCGTGTCCTCCTCCGAAGGTGGGGTGGTGAAGGTGTCGATGGCCGCGCGCACGATCAACGCGTCCCCGGATCCGCCCCAGGCCTGCAACTGGTAGCTGCCCTGGAACGTGTCATGGACCGTCAGGCCGCGTGCGGCATGAGCCGCCTCGTGGTCGCGGTCCAGGCGGTGGGGGTCCAAACGGTAGGCGACCTGGCGGGCCACCGACTGGAGCTGGTTGACCGACAACGCGGGCCGCTCCGCCTTGGCCGCCACCAGCGCCGACTCGAACCCCTGCCGGTACTCCCCCTCGTCGGGGAAATGGTCCTCGTCACGGGCCTGGACGGCTTTGTCGGTGGCCTTGGCGATCACCACCGCCTCACCCAACACCACCCGGCCCTTCTCCACCGCTTCCACCGTGGCGGGCAGGGTTTCCTCGTGCACGTGCTGGGCCAGACGCGCCAAATCCTTGGCCTGAGCGGTGGGCAGCGCGGCGTGGTGCACCAGCCACTTGTCCAACGTGGAGTAACCGCTGTAGCGGGCCACCGCACCACGCGCGTACAAACGCGCCATCCGCGCCAGAGCCCGATACCGGATCTGGTCCAGTTGGGCCCACAGCGCCGCGATCTCCTCAGCGGCCGCCTCGTCCGCCCCGGGCGGGACCTCGGTGTTCAACGCCCGGTCGATGATCTCGCGCGCACCGGCCAGCGCGGCCACGGCCGGGGAACATCCCCCGGGAGCCGCCTCGGGCGCTGCGATCATCATCTCCATACTTCTTATTATAGGCCAGCACCCGCCCTTTCCTCCACTGTTCACAACCTCGATTTCCTCCTTTCTTTCTGGAGGCCTATTTTGCTTCATGGGTTGCAATTGGGTCGAACTAAAAGCTGCCCGAAAAGGCGCAGCCAAAATGGCACCTTGGCCTTGGATGCCGTTAGCTGCCCGGCCGCAGGTGCCGGGATCGTTGCCCGAGGCCGGAGGGTCCGCTTGCCGTTGGTGCCGACGCAGCAGAGCCCGACCATCCCTACACCTGGGCGTTGGTCGCCCTCCGGTGGTCGCTCCTGCCTTTGGTGCCGGTTTTCGCCGGTCGCCCACACCCCCCACCCGGCCCCGGCCGTTCCCCGCCGTCCGTGCCCTTTCGCGGTAGCTGGCGCGCTTTCGTTGCCGCCAAAACCCCCGCCAAGAAACGCGTAGGGGAGAAACCTGTGGACGGCCTCTCCCTGCCCCTCGCTTATTTATTCCTGCTGGCCTGTGAACTGCGGGGCATGGGGCGCGGGGCACGGGACGCGGGATGTTTCAGGGCACGCCGAAACGCTCACTGGGTGGGATCCCCCCTGTTTCCAGGAAACCATCACCGCACCACCCACGACCAGCCCCAATTCCCACCTGTGGAAAACGTGGAGACACGAGAAGGGCCCCGAGCGATCGCCCGGGGCCGGAACACTACATAGAGGAGACCGGAAACCGGTCAGGCGTCGATGGTGAGCTCGCCCATCCGGTCCCATCCCTCGCCCTCCACGACCCGGCTGACGATGAGCGGGGTCTCGGTGAGCAGCGGCTTCATGGCGGCCAGCCCGTCGCGGAAGTGATCGCTGTTGACGTGCGCCTCGGCGGCGCCGTCCTTGAACGCCTCGATAAGCACGAACTCGTTCTCGCGCTCGACGCTGCGGGACCACTCGAACCACAGGTTGCCCGGCTCGGCGCGGGTGGCCGCGGTGAAGTCTGCGACCGCGTCCAGGAACCCGTCTCCGACCTCGGGCTTGACCCGGAACTTGACGACGATGAGGATCATCGCCCCTCCTCCTTTTTGGTACTGCGGGACACGGTGTGCCGTGCCCCGTCCCCACTTTCCCAGAGTCGGCGGCCTCGGCGGCCACCGGACGGACCTGGACGGCCACCGGCCTGACCGGTGCGAACCGGCCCACGGGCCCGGGACGCTCTCAGGGACGGCGCGGCGGCTCCCCGCCCTCCGGCTCCGCGATGCCCACGGCGCCGCGGTAACCGTCCCGCTCCAGCGAGGACATCGCGTCGAGCGCGGCGTCGGACACGGGCAGCAGGTGGGCGTCGACCCAGGTGTCGCCCGTGGCGCCGTTGGTCCAGGGGTCCTCGACCACGAGCGCGCCCGGCACGGCCCCGTGGCAGAGCACCCAGTGCGGCACGTCGAAGCCCTGCATCGCGGCCAGGGAGACCAGCAGCAGGACGCGCTCCCCCCGGCCGATCGCGTCGCGGATGTCGGCCGTGGACAGGCGGCGCGGATCCACCGGGACCCCGGCCCGCGCCGCGTCCTCCCGCGACGCGCGCTGGAGGACGGCGCGCCACTCCCTCTCGTCCCCGGCGTAGGAGTCGAGCATGACCGGCCGGTCCACGTCGAGGAACACCGTGACGGGCGACGACGGCCACGCCCGGCGCACGGCCACGCCCAGCCCGACGGGCTCGCAGGCGGGGAAGTTCGTCGCGTCGCGCCACAGCGTCAGCTCCGCCGGGCGGTCCAGGGACCCGCGGGGCACCGCCCCGGCCAGCACCTGCGCGACCAGGGCGGTGACGGCACCGCACGTGAAGTTCGTGGACTGGCGGTGGTACGGCGGCTCCGCCTCAGCCGGACCCTCCCCCAGCCACCGCACGTGACCGGCGGGCGGACGGTTCCCGTCCCCGTCCTCCCCGCGCGGGGCCTCCAGCGGCGCGAAACCGGCTGCGGAGGCCTCCTCCGCGCCGACCGTCCACCCCTCCCACTTGACCTGCACGAGCCCCCGGCCCCGCGCGTGGGCCAGGACCGCCGCCGCGGCGGCGGGCACGTCGCCGACGGTGTCGACGATCTTGGCGTAGGCCGTGCGCGGGCGCGCCGTCACCAGCGCGGCGGCGGCCCAGCCCTCCCCCGCCCCGTCGGGGACGGCCACGATCTCGGGCGCGTGGGCCGAGCGGTCGACGGCTACCCAGCGTTCGAGCACCGGGCCGGGGGCGATCCGGGCCAGCGGCGCGGGCACGGCGGCCGGGTCGAAGGGGACGACTACCGGGACGGGCGCGTCGGTGCTGTGGGACGGCATCGGGTACTCCTGGTGCGGATCAGAGGGGATCGGCGGTTCACGCGCGGGAGCGGCGCAGCAGCCAGACGAGGTAGGGGGCGCCGACAAGGGCGATCATGAGACCGGCCGGCAGCTGGGCCGGGGCCAGCAGCGTGCGGCCCAGGGTGTCCGCCACGCAGACCAGCAGCGCGCCCAGCAGCATCGCGACCGGAACGCTGCGTCCGTGCCGGGCGCCGACCAGCGCGCGGGCCAGGTGGGGCGCCACGAGCCCGACGAAGCCGACGACCCCGACCGCGACCACGCTGACGGCGGCCAGGACCGCGGCGGCGGTGAGCAGCACCAGCCGCATCCGCTCCACCCGCATCCCGAGGATGCGCGGCGTGTCCTCGTCCACGGCGATCAGGTCGAGGTGGCGGGCCATGCCGAGCATCAGCGGCGCCGCCAGCACGAGCGCCACCGCGACCGGCACGACCTCCGGCAGGGTGCGCCCGTAGGTCGTGCCGGACAGCCACGTGAAGATGCGCGGGGTCTGCCAGGGGTCGGCGCGCAGGAGCAGGAACGTCGTGACCGCGCTCAGGCTGTACCCGCACCCGATGCCGATCAGCACGAACCGGTCCGGACGCAGCGCGCCCCTCCAGGCCAGTGCGGCGATCAGCGCGAACGTGGCCAGGCCCGTGAGGACCGACATGGTGACCAGCGACGGCAGGCCGCTGCCGGGGCTGGCGGTCACCACGATCACCGCCCCCAGCCCGGCTCCGGCGGTGATGCCCAGCAGTCCGGGCTCCGCGAGCGGGTTGCGCACGGTGCTCTGGACGGCGCTTCCGGCCAGGGCCAGCGCCGCTCCGGCGAGCACGGCGGCGGCTACCCGTGGGAACCGTTCGTCCAGGGACCGGCCGATCAGGTCCGGCGCGACCCCCTGGAGCCACAGGGCGATGTCGCCCGTGCGCAGCCACAGGCTGCCCGCGAGCAGGCCCACGAGCGCCGCCGAGACGAGCAGGGCCGCCGCGACCAGCAGGACGCCGAGGAAGCGCCGCCGCGTGCGCGGTCCGGCCCGCGCGCCCGGCGGTCGGCGCACCGGGCCCGCGTCGCGCAGGCGCAGGGCCAAGACCACGATGAGCAGGCCGCCGAGCACGGATGTGGGCACTCCCGTGGGGATCGAGGCGGCGCCCTCGGCGCCGAGCAGCGCGCGCAGCCCGGCGTCCGCGAGCAGGATCAGGAGGGCGCCCAGGAGACCGGAGGCGGTGACGAGCAGCAGGTGCCTGCGCAGCGGCCGGATCCGCCCGGCGAGCAGGCGCGCCAGCACGGGCGCGCCCAGACCGACGAAGGCGATCGGACCGGCCAGCGTCACCGCCGCTCCGGTGAGGAGCACGGCGCAGAGCACCGCGGCGGTCCGGGTCGAGCGCAGGGGCACGCCGAGCGAGGCCGCGGTGTCGTCGCCCAGGCCCAGCACGTCCAGCCTTCGGCTCAGCAGCAGCGCAGCGCCCAGCACGGCCGCGATGAGCGGCATCGCGCGCAGGGACGCGTCGATGTTGAGCTGGGCCAGGGAGCCGCTCCCCCAGGCGAAGAGGCCGGTGGTGTTCTCCTTGAACAGGATCAGCAGCATCGCGGTCGCCGCGTCCAGGGCCATCGCGGTCGCCGAACCGGCCAGGATCAGCCGCGTCGTGGCCGTTCCGGCGGCGTTGCCCGCCAGTGCCAGCACGAGCGCGGCGGCCAGCAGCCCTCCGGTGAAGGACACCAGGCCGGAGGCCCACAGCGGGACGGCGAACCCGAACGCGGCGACCAGGGTCAGGGCCAGGTAGGACCCCGCCGTGACCGCGAGCGTGTCGGGAGAGGCGAGCGCGTTGCGCGTGACCGACTGCAGCAGCGCCCCGGCGACGCCGAGGGCGAAGCCCACGGCCACACCGGCGAACAGGCGCGGAAGCCGCGATCCGGCCAGCACGTCGCCGACCGGAACCCCGTCGACGGCCTCCCGCTCCCCGGCCGCGTAGCGCACCAGGTCCCACCACCCCACGCCGGAGGTTCCCTGGGTGAGGTGCCACACGGCCACCGCGAGGATCGCGGCGACCAGTCCCGCGAGGGCCGCCGCCCCGGCGGCGCCGCCGCGCGCGCCGACGCGCGGCAGCGGGGACCTCCGGGGCGGGGCTTGGAGCGAACCGCTCATTACTGCGTGATCGCGTCGGCGAAGGCGTCGACCGCCTGGGCGGTCGAGCGCGGGCCGCCCGCGCCCCAGATCCGCGGGGGGAAGGCGTGGGCCCGGTTCTCCTCCACGGCCGGGAGGGAGTTCCAGATCGGGTTCTCCTCCAGCGCCTCCACGTAGCCGCCGACGCCCTCGTCGTTGGCGTAGAAGAGGTTGGCCCCGCCCACGGCGGTGAGTCCCTCGACGTCGGTCTGCGCCAGGCCGTAGGAGGGGTTGACGCCGCCGTCCCCGTAGGCCTCGTTGATCTCGTCGGTCCAGACCGGGGTCATCCCGAGCTCCTCGCCGAGGGCGGTGAACAACGCGCCCTCGCCGTAGGGGCGGATGGTGAGGTTGCCGCCCTGGAGCCACCCGTCGAAGTACAGGAAGTCCTTCGTCGGCAGGTCGGCGGAAGCCACCCGATCCTTGGCCTCGGCGAGGTGGGCGTCGAACTCCCCGATCACCTGGTCGGCGCGCTCGGTGCGCCCCGTCGCCTCGCCGATCATCTGGAAGACGCGCCGCATGTTCCCGACGGGGTCGGCCGGGTCGGCGCCCAGCGTGACGAGGACGGGCACCCCTCGCTCCTCCAGTTGCGCGATGATCTCGTCGTCGGCGCTGAAGGCCTCGACGATGACCAGGTCGGGGTTCTGCGCGTACAGGGTGTCGAGGTCGGGCTCCTCGCGGTTGCCGATGTCGGTCACGCCCTCGGGCAGCTCCTCCGCGCTCACCCAGGTGCTGTAGCCCTCGGTGTCGGAGACCGCCACGGGGGTGACGCACAGGGTGAGCGCGTCCTCGACCTGCTGCCACTCCAGGACGGCGATGCGCTCGGCGGGCTGGTCGAGCTCGACCTGTCGGCCGACACCGTCGGTCAGCGACACCGGGTCCGTGGACGTGGTCGTGGTGTCCTCGGCGCAGCTCTCGGAGGCGGGTGCGGCGACGCCGCCGGTCTCGGCCTCCTCGACGCTGGTGGTGCCGCATCCTGTGACGGCGAGGGCGAGGGCGGCGCAGGCCGCGGTCGCGAGGCGGGGGAGACGGGTCATCGGTGGTTCTCTCTGTTCTGTTCTGCGGTGTTCGGGTGGTCCGCGTCCGCGGACCGGGGACGGGCCGTGTGGCGGCCCACCGGGTCGATGCGCAGGCGGCCGGTCCGGGGGTCGTGGGCGACCTCGACCCGGATGCCGTAGACCTCGCTGAGGTTTCGACTGGTGAGGACCTCGGCCGGGTCGCCCGCGGAGTGGACGCGTCCGGCGCTCAGCAGCAGCAGCGTGTCCGCGACGCGCGCGGCGTGGTCGAGGTCGTGCAGCACGACGCCGACGGCGGCCCCGTGGTCCTCGGCGAGGTCGCGGATCAGGTCGAGGGTCTCGACCTGGTAGCGCAGGTCCAGGTGGTTGGTGGGCTCGTCCAGCAGCACGACGCCGGTGTCCTGGGCCAGGCAGGTGGCGAGCCAGACGCGCTGCATCTCTCCGCCGGAGAGCTGTCCGGCCGCCCGGTCGGCCATGTCCCGCACGCCGGTGGCGTCCATCGCGTTCTCGACGGCGCGCCGGTCCTGCTCGGAGAGCCCCGCGAGGCCGCGCCGGTAGGGGTGGCGTCCGAACGCGACGACGTCCCTGACCGCCAGGCCCTCCGGCGTGGGCCGGGCCTGGGCGAACAGGGTGACCTCCCGGGCGAACCGGCGTGCGCTGAGCAGGGACGCCGGGCGTTCGGGCCGCCCGCCCCCGCCGCCGAGCGTGACGTGTCCGCCGTCGATGCGGTGCAGTCGGGCGAGCGAGCGCAGGAGCGTGGACTTGCCGCTGCCGTTGGGTCCCACCAGCGCGGTCACGCGCCCGGCCTCCAGGACCAGCGAGGCCCCGTGGACGACCGTGGAGCCGCCGTAGCTCAGGACCAGCCGGTCCCCGCGCAGGGCGTGCGCGCGAGTCACGGCGCTGGGCACGCCGGGCGTGCCGGGACAGCGGCGGCCGTGGCGGAGGACGGACGCGGCACTGCGCGGAGCGCGTGCGGACACTGTCCGACCAGCGGATACGGCCGGACACGAGCACGGGCACCCGATCGGGAGATTAGGTTAGCCTTCACTCACTCAGAATAGATTCGGCCGCTCCGTGGCTGCAATCAGGACTTTCGGACACCCGATACGGAGTTCCGGTCAACGGCCGCCCGGGAAGAGCCGAAGTACGTCCCGGGGGTGGCGCCCATCACGCGCCGGAAGGCGTCGATGAAGGTGCTGGTCTGGGCGTATCCGAGGAGTTCGGCGGCGTCCTGCACCTCGCGCCCCTCGCCGAGCAGCATGAGCGCCCGGTGGATGCGCAGCGACTGCCGCCACTGCGCGAACGAGAGCCCGGTGGCGGCGCGGAAGGCCCGGCTGACCGTGCGGGGGCTGACTCCCAGGTCGCGTGCCCAATCCTCCAGGGAGCGGTCGTCGGCGGGGTCGCGCAACAGGGCTTCGGCGATCACGTCGGCCCGGGCCTCGCCGGGCAGGCGCAGCGCGAGCTGGGGCAGCGACGGCTCCAGCACGTCGAACACGACCGCCTCCGCTCGCGAGCGCGCCCCGGCGTCCAGGTCGGTGCGGGCCAGGCGCATCAGCAGCGACTCCAGGACCGGGGTCATCGCGATGGCCGTGGGTCCCTCGAAGGCGACCGGCGTGCGGTCCGGGGCGAAGAAGGCGGTGTGGAGTTCGGCCCCGGCCGTCAGCCGACCGGCGTGCACCTCCCCCGCGGGCACCCACAGCCCGCACCCCTCGGAGACGGTGAAGACGCGGTCGCCGACGCGGGAGGTCAGCGCCCCGCAGCGCACCCACACCAGTTCGTGCGCGGGATGCGCGTGCGGCTCCCACTCCGCGGGGGCGCCCGGCGCGTGGGACTCAGCGATGATCACGAAGGGCGCCGCGGCCCCCTCCGGAAGCGGGGCGGCCCTCCGCACCAGGGTGCTCGGCTCGCGCCGCCAGGCCCCCAGGCCCGCGCCCTCCCCGGAGGGCGCGGCCGTCCCGGTCGATGCGCTGCCGGTACGCTCCGGGAGCGGAGAAATGGGCGACATGTCCTTATTGTCGCAGTCAGTGCCGGGTCGGCGTCCGGACGGCCGCACGCCGACCCGGCGCGGACGGTTCCCGAGCCCCGAGAGGCCAGGACCGCTCCCGGCGACCCGTCAGCAGTGTTTACCCTCACACGGGCACACGCCGTGGCCTGCGATAGGGTGGAACGTCGTCGTCGCGCCGCCCGCGGTGGGACCCGGGGACAGCTCTTCCCCCTCGTTCCCCGCCGTCAGTGCCCGTCGGCGACCGGGCAGGGCTGCGTTCGACGCTCCGCCCCACTCCATGCCGCGCCTGCCGCGCTGGCCGTGAGACCGGGCGGTCGTTCCCGGCGGCCGCCACGCGCGCACAGCGCATGGAGCTTCAGATACCGGCTGCGGCGCGTCCCGGCCGGTGCTTCCATTCGAGGGGCTTCCTCTACTCCATGTTCTCCACTCTGCGCTCACGCGCGTCCGCGCGAGGCAGACGTACCGACTTCTGGGTCATGGGCGTGTCCGGCGTCTTCATGACCGTCTTCGTCACGGCCGCCCTCGTCTCGCCCGGTGCGGTCGGGACCGTCGTGGACACGGCTTTCACCTGGTCCGCGCGCTGGTTCGGCGCCTACTGGCAACTGCTGATGCTGGCCACCTTCGTCGTCATCACCGTCCTGGCCTTCTCCCGCTACGGCCGGGTGCGCATGGGGGGCTCCGGCAAGCCCGAGTTCAACCGGTTCACCTGGGTCGCGATGATCACCACCACCCTGCTCGCCGCCGGAGGGGTGTTCTGGGCGGCGGCCGAGCCCATCGCCCACTACTCCTCCCCTCCACCGCAGTACGCCGACCAGGTGGACGAGGGCTCCGCCGCCGCCGTCGCGATGGCGCAGAGCTTCGTGCACTGGGGCTTCATCGGCTGGGCGATCGGCGGTGCACTGGCCACCCTGGTCATGATGCGCGGGGTCGAGAAGGGCATGCCGCTGCGCCCGCGCACCCTGCTGTGGCCGCTCATGGGCGAGCGTGTTCGTACGCACTGGATCGGCACTGTCGTCGACATCAGCTGCGTGCTCGCCGTGGTGGCCGGAACCGTGGGGCCCATCGGCTTCCTGGGCCTCCAGATCTCCTACATCTGCAGTCGGCTCTTCGGGCTGCCCGACACCTACGCCGTCCAGGCGCTGATCATCCTGGGCCTGACCGTGGTGTCCGCGGTGTCTGTGCTGAGCGGGATCCACAAGGGCATCCAGCTGCTGAGCCGGGCCAACGTCTGGGTGGCGCTGGTCCTCATCCTGGCCGTCCTCGGCATGGGGTCGCTGCCCTTCGTCGCGGACCTCTACATCCAGGCGAGCGTAGTGCACACGCAGGAATTCCTGCCCATGGCCCTGTACACGGGCGACGAGCAGTGGCTCGGGTACTGGACCCTATTCTTCTTCGGCTGGTTCCTGGGCTTCGGTCCGATGATGGCGATCTTCTTCGCCCGCATCTCCCGGGGCCGCACCGTGCGCGACATCTACGTCGGGGCGACGGTGCTGCCCACGGTGGTGACCACGATCTGGTTCACCGCGCTGGGCGGCACCGGCATCTGGCTGGAGAAGCAGGACCCGGGGGTCATCACGGGCCCCTACGCCCGAGACGGACTGCCCGCCGCTGCGCTGGCCATCTTGGAGGCGCTGCCGCTGACGGCGGTGCTGGGCGTGCTGACGGTGATCGTCGCGCTGATCTTCCTGGCGTCCACGCTCGACTCGATGTCCTACGCCATCTCGGTCTCCAGCATGCACGAGGGCGAGCCCTCGGGCCTGGTCCGCGCGTTCTGGTGCGTGGGGATGGGCCTGGCCGCCGTCGCGCTGCTGCTGGTCGGGGACGGCGGGATCCAGGCGCTGCAGTCCTTCATCGTTGTGACCGCGGTGCCCGTCGGCCTGATCATGCTGCCGACGCTGTGGACCACGCACCCGCTGCTGCGCGACATGGCGGTCGAGCAGGGGATCGTCGTTGCGCGCCCGTCCCCGGACGAGGACGGGGTCCGTACCCCGCGGACCGAGGAGCCGGTCGGCTAGGGCCTGCCGTCAGCGTCCAGCCGCGCCCGGGTCCCTGACACGGCGGGGCCCGGGCCGCGGACGTACTCGCGTCCGCGGCCCGGGCCGGAGTGGTCGTCCTACCTCTGGCCGTCCCCGCCGGGAGCGGTGGCCGCCTCCCCCTTGGCGGCGAGCAGCGAGGCGTGGGTGGGCGCGTCGGGCACGTGCGCGGGCCGCCCGGCCGCGAACTCCTTGCGCAGCACCGGAACGACCTCCTCGCCGAGCAGGTCCAGCTGCTCCAGGACCGTCTTGAGCGGCAGGCCCGCGTGGTCCATGAGGAAGAGCTGGCGCTGGTAGTGGCCGAAGCTGTCGCGGAAGGTCAGCGTGCGGTCGATGACCTCCTGCGGGCTGCCGACGGTCAGCGGGGTCTCGCGGGTGAACTCCTCCAGGGAGGGGCCGCCGCCGTAGACCGGCGCGTTGTCGAAGTAGGGGCGGAACTCCTTCACCGCGTCCTGGGAGTTCTTGCGCATGAACACCTGTCCGCCCAGGCCGACGATGGCCTGCTCGGCTCTGCCGTGCCCGTAGTGCTCGAAGCGGCGGCGGTAGAGCGAGATGAGCTTCTTGGTGTGCGTGGCGGGCCAGAAGATGTTGTTGTGGAAGAAGCCGTCCCCGTAGTAGGCGGCCTGCTCGGCGATCTCGGGACTGCGGATGGAGCCGTGCCAGACGAACGGGGGCACGCCGTCCAGGGGTCGGGGGGTGGAGGTGAAGCCCTGCAGCGGGGTGCGGAACTCGCCCTCCCAGTCCACCACGTCCTCGCGCCAGAGCCGGTGGAGCAGGTTGTAGTTCTCCAGTGCCAGCGGGATGCCCTGGCGGATGTCCTGGCCGAACCAGGGGTAGACGGGGCCGGTGTTGCCGCGGCCCATCATCAGGTCCACCCGGCCCTCGGCCAGGTGCTGGAGCATGGCGAAGTCCTCGGCGATCTTGACCGGGTCGTTGGTGGTGATCAGCGTGGTGGAGGTGGACAGGACGAGCCTGTCCGTCCGGGCCGCGATGTAGCCGAGCATCGTGGTGGGTGAGGAGGCCACGAACGGCGGGTTGTGGTGCTCGCCGGTGGCGAAGACGTCCAGGCCGACCTCCTCGGCCTTGAGCGCGATGGTCACCATCGCCTTGACGCGCTCGGCCTCGGTCGGCGTACGGCCGGTGGTGGGGTCGGTGGTCACGTCGCTCACCGAGAAGATTCCGAACTGCATGGCCCGCTCCCCTAGGTATCTTCCAAAGAAGTAGTTTCCGATTAAACTATCATGCGGAACGCCCCGACGCCGCCCCGCATTCCCCGCGCGCGACGCCCGGTGGGCCCGCGTTCATCCACAGGCACGCTCCGTATCCACCGAATGTCACTCTCCCCTGGTATCCCTGGAAAAGCCGACAACGGCACGGTCACCGGGCGTCACGGCGACCGGAACGGCTGAACACGCGAAGGAGGAGGGCGCACACCCCCGGCCCGCGCGCCCGCAGCCCCATGGCCACCACCCTCGATCCCCGACGCCGCCTTCCCCACCAGGACCGAGACCGGACAGACCGCGACCCCGTGGTGCTCGCCGACGCGCTCGGCGACGTCATGACCGCCCTCACCGACGTCGACCCCGACCTGCTCGTCGTCACCGACCCCCGGGCCTGAAGCTCCGGGCGCACGAAGCTCCGGGCGCACGGCCGCGAAGGGCCTCCGCGCCGGGGCGGTCCCCTCCGGCGGGACCGCCCCGGCGGTCAGCCGTGCGCCGCTTCGGTCCGGCGACGGCCCGCTCAGGCGGGGACCACGCCCTCGGGGTGCTCGGGCAGGAAGGAGCGCACCAGCTCGATCGGACCGACGATGTGGGCGTTGAACGCGGCCAGCTCCCCTGCGGGCACCCACAGCTCCAGGATCGTGCGCCCGCCGGCCTGCCGCACCGGATAGCGGGAGGCGAAGTCCGCGTCCACGCGAAAGCGTGTGACGTGCCCCTCGCCGTCGCGTGGCAGGTTCCACTCGCGGGCGATGCGCACCGCGTAGTCCTCGTTGAGCACGGGGTAGAAGATCGGCTGCTCAGGAAGGCGCGGCGGCCACTCCCGCCAACCCGAATCCCCGACCAGGGCGAGTTCCGCGGGCCCGGTGGGCCGCCACAGGGTGAGGGTCGCGGGCATGGGAACCGCCTCCTTGGGTAGTGCGTGGTCAGGAGCTTAGGAAGAGCGGGGACATTCCGCACCCGCTTTTTACCGGACGATTCGAAAATCGGTCCGTCCAGCGGGAACACCCCATACAGACGAAGCGTTCTTACAGGTGAAGCGCCCCAGACCGACCCCGATCCCCGCCACCCGCACCCAACCCGCAGGTCCTGTGAGGCGCACACCACAATCCATGCGCGGATGTCAGCGCTCGTGTCGGCAATGGGGGTTTCCGGCACGTACTCAGTCGCTACATCCGCCTTCCCAGCGGCCAGACCGCACTCAGTGCATCCTGGCCGCGCCCGCTGTGGCCCGCGTTGGGGGACGCGGGCCACAGCCATGTCCGGGGACTTTCTCCCTCTCTCCCCGGCGGGCCCGCGGTCCGTCCGCGCCCGAACGGACTCCGGCACCCCGCGATCACCAGAAGTGACACAGTGGGAGAACACACGCATCCCGCCCCTCCGGGCGCCCGGCCGTCCCCACAGGCCGGGCCGCACCGGTCCGTCCCACTTCCTCCCGCCACCGGCGGCCGCCGAGGGCGTGCCCGCCGCACGACCGCTCGGCGGGCCTCCGCCGCGGCGGCAAAGGCCCGGACCGGTCCGCGAGGGGCACACGGCGAAGGAGCCCTCCTTGAACAGACCGAACGAGTCCTTCCAGGGCCGACCGGTGGTGCTGCGCGGCGGCACGGTGCTGCCCATGGACGACGCGCGCACGGTCCTGACCGACACCGACGTCCTGGTCGTCGACGACCGCGTGGCCGCCGTGGGGCCGCGCCTGCCGGTGCCCGACGGCACCGCGGAGATCGACGCCTCCGGCGGCCTGGTCATGCCCGGCATGATCGACACCCACCGCCACATGTGGCAGACCGCCATGCGCGGCTACGGGGCCGACTGGACCCTCGCCCAGTACTTCGTCTGGTACTACCTCGAACACGGCACGCGGTTCCGCCCCGTCGACGTGCACGCGGGGAACACTCTCGCCGCCGTGGAGGCCCTGGAGGCCGGGGTGACCACCGTCGTGGACTGGTCGCACGGCCTCCAGACCCCCGAACACGCCGACGCGGCCGCCGACGCCCTGCTCTCGGTCCCCGGCCGCCACGTCCTGGCCTACGGCAACATCCAGCGGGCGCCCGCCGAGTGGGCCACCAGCCCCGAACTGCGCGCCTTCGTCGAACGCCACCGGGGCAACGACATGCTGGGCCTCCAGATCGCCTTCGACGTCACCGGTGACCCGGAGTTCCCCGAGAGGCCCGCCTTCGAGGCCGCCCGCGATCTGGGGCTGGCCGTCACCACCCACGCCGGGGTGTGGGGCGCCACGGGCGACGACGGCGTCCGGCTCATGCACGAGCACGGCTTCATGGGGCCCGAGACGGTGTACGTGCACGGCGCCTCCCTGTCCGCGGACTCCTACCAGCGCATCGCCGCCACCGGCGGTTCGGTCTCGGTCTCCACCGAGAGCGAACAGAGCGCCGGTCAGGGGTACCCGCCCACCTGGGCGATGCGCGCGCACGGCATCCCGGTGTCGCTGTCGGTGGACAGCAGCGTGTGGCAGAGCGGGGACCTGTTCAGCGCCATGCGCGCCACCCTGGGCGCCGACCGGGCCCGCGAGCACCAGGAGGCGCACGGGCGCAGCGACACCGTCACCCACAGCGCCCTGCGCGCCGACCAGGTGGTGGAGTGGGCCACCCGGGGCGGGGCCGCCGCCCTGGGCCGCGACGACCTGGGCCGGGTCGCGCCCGGCGCCAAGGCCGACCTCGTGCTGATCCGCAACGACGACTCGCCCGTGTCCTTCCCCCTGCTCAACCCCTACGGCCACATCGCCCTCCAGGCCCAGCGCGCCGACGTGCACACGGTCCTGGTGGACGGCCGGGTGGTCAAGCACGAGCACCGGCTGGTGGGCGTGGACCTGGCGGCCGTGCGCCGCGGCGTGGAGTCCACCGTCGAGCACCTGCGCGCCTCGGTCGGGGAGGAGGCCTGGTCCGAGGGGATGAACCCCGACATCCCCGAGTCCAAGGTGCTGGACAATCCCTACACCTACACCGACTACCGCGACTCCGGCACCCGAGGCCGGTGAGCGCTCCGCCCGCGCGGAGACCGGCCGGTGCCAGAATGTGGTTCCCGGCCGGTCCAGAGGCGTCGGCGGCCGGGCCATGAGGCGCGGCGTCCCCCCGGGAGGGCGCCGGGCCGCGGCGCGAACCGGAGGAGGCAGATGCCGGAGAACGGGGCGGGCGCCCATCGGCACCCGACGATGGCCGACGTGGCCGCGCACCTGGGGGTCTCGCGGCAGCTGGTCTCGCTGGTGCTGGGCGACCGCCCGGGCCCGAGCGCGCGGACCCGGGAGCGGGTCCTGCGCGCCGCCGAGGAGCTGGGGTACCGGGCCGACACCGCCGCACGGCTGCTGCGCCGGGCGCGCAGCCGCCAGGTGGGCGTGCTCTTCGGCCTGGAGTACCCGATGGACGCCCACCTGGTCGAGGAGCTCTACCCTGCCGCCGCCGAGCTCGGGTACGGCGTGGTGCTGAGCGCTATGGCCAGCACGCGCAGCGAACGCGAGGCGATCGACGAACTGGTGGGGCTGCGCTGCGAGGCGCTGATCCTGATCGGCCTGTCCGCGGAGGCACCCGCGGATCTGGCGCGGGTCGCCGAACGGGTCCCCGTGGTGGAGATCGGCCAGCGCACCGGCGCGGAGGGGACCGACAGCGTGGGCACGGACGACGCCGTGGGCGTGGGCCAGGCCGTCGGGCACCTGGTGGAGCTGGGCCACCGGGACATCGTGCACGTCGACGGCGGCGGGCTTCCGGGGGCCGGTGAGCGCGCTCGGGGCTACGCCGAGGCGATGCGCGGGTACGGTCTGGGCGGGCGCGTCGAGGTCCTGCCCGGCGACTACTCCGAGGAGGGGGGCGCGCGTGCGGCGCGGGTGCTCCTGGCACGGGAGGCCCTGCCCACGGCCGTGGTCGCGGCCAACGACCTGTGCGCGTTCGGGCTGCTGGCGACCCTGGTCCGCGCCGGGGTGGGCGTGCCCGGGGACGTCTCGGTGGTGGGCTACGACGACAGCCGGACCGCTCGGCTGTCCTTCCTCCAGCTCACGTCGGTGCGCCAGGACGCGGCGCGCATGGCACGGCTCGCGGTGGGGTCCGCGTCCGAGCGCCTGGACGGCGGCCGCACCGAGAGCAGGCACCTGCTGCTGGAGCCCGCCCTGACGGTGCGCGGCAGCACCGCTCCCCCGCGCTGAGGTGCCTCCGGCCCGGGACGCCCGTGGCCGGTGGTCCGCGGCGTTCCCGAGGACGGGCGCACCGTTAAGAGGCACATCACACGCGCGGACGGTTGGCACAGGTCCGGAAAAGTCCGACACTGGATTTGGCACGTGCCAAATCACCCTCCGCTGTCATCCGGCCCCGCCGGCCCCCGGGGAAGCCCGAAACCCCGCGACCCGCCGCGCCCGGTGCCCGTGCACCCCGACCGACCCTTCGAAGGGGACCCGCCCATGCCTCTGGCCCTGCTCGCCCTCGCCGTCGGCGCGTTCGCCATCGGCACCACCGAGTTCGTGATCATGGGACTGCTGCCCGAGGTCGCCGCCGACCTCGACGTGTCGGTTCCGACCGCCGGATACCTCATCTCCGCCTACGCCCTGGGCGTGGTGGTCGGCGCCCCGCTGCTCACCGCGCTGAGCACGCGGCTGCCCCGCAAGACGGCCCTGCTGGTCTTCATGGGGCTCTTCCTGGCGGGCAACCTCGCCACCGTCCTGGCCCCGTCCTTCGGCGCCGTGTTCGCCTCACGGGTCCTGGCCGGGCTGCCCCACGGCGCCTACCTGGGGGTGGGCTCGCTGGTCGCGGCGCACCTGGCCGGTCCGGGGCGGCGGGCCACCGGCGTCTCGCGGATGTTCCTCGGCCTGACCGTGGCCAACATCGTCGGCGTGCCCGCGGGCACCTTCCTGGGCCAGGCGATGGGCTGGCACGCGGCGTTCCTGGTCGTGGCCGGGATCGCCCTGCTCGCCGTGCTCGGCGTCGCGGCGTTCGTGCCGCACCAGCCCGCGGCCGCCGGTACGGGCCTGCGCCACGAGATGCGCGAACTGGGCCGCTCCCAGGTCGTCCTGGGCCTGGTCACGGCGGTCTTCGGGTTCGCCGGGGTGTTCGCCGTCTACAGCTACGTCTCGCCGATGATGACGGAACTGGCGGGTATGTCCGCGTCCGGAGTCCCGATCGTCCTGGCGCTGTTCGGCACCGGCATGACCCTGGGTTCGCTGATCGTGGGTCCCCTGGCCGACCGGGCGCTGCGCCCGACGGTCTACGGGTCGCTGACCGCGCTGGCGGTGGTGCTGGTGGTGTTCACGGTGACCGTGCACAACCCCTGGACGGCCGCGGTGACGGTGGTGGTCCTGGGCGCGGTGGGGTTCGGCGTGGCCACCCCGCTCCAGGTGCTGGTGATGAACAAGGCCGCCGAGGCGCCGACGATGGCGGCGGCCTCCAACCACTCGGCGTTCAACCTGGCCAACGCCGCCGGGGCCTGGCTGGGCGGGATCGGGATCAGCGCGGGTCTGGGGTACACCTCCCCGGCCGCGATCGGCGCGGTGCTGGCCGTGGTGGGCCTGGGTATCGCGGTGTTCGCGGGCGCGCTGGACCGCCCGGGGCGGCGGCGCGACCGCGGGGACCGGGCGGTGGCGGCCCCGGAGCCCACCGCCCTGCGCTGAGCCCGGGAACGGGGCGGCGGCGGGACGGGGGCGGGTGCGGCGGTCATGGGGTCCTTCTCACGCGGCGGAGGACGGCGCCCTCCCTACGCCCGTGCGGCGCGCGATCGCCCCCGAGTGTTCGCGCCCCCGCCCGGCGGAAGGAGCGGACGGGGAAGGGGCCGGAACAGCACTCGCGGTCCCGGCCCCGTTCACGCCCCGTCCCGGCGGCTAGCCGCGCGGGGGCAGAGTACGGCTGCGGCCCCGGAACTCGGCGACGACCTCCTCGCCCCGGCGCACCGTGACGTCGTACAGGCCGCTGCGGCCGAACACCGCCCGCTCCCTCGCGGTGGCCACCAGCACGTCGCCCTCCTTCGCCGGGGCCACGAAGGTCACGTCCGCCCCGGAGGCCACGGTCACCCCTCCCCCGTCCACGTTGCACGCGCACGCGAACGCGGTGTCGGCCAGGGTGAACACGAACCCGCCGTGGGCGATCCCGTGCCCGTTGAGCATCAGCGGCCCCACGGTCATCTCCACGACCGCCAGTCCGTCGCTGGCCTCGACCAGGCGCATCCCCAGGTTCTTGGACGCCATGTCCGCCTCGAACATCCGCCAGGCGGTCCCGTTGCGCGCGCTCACGCGTCGTAGTCCACGGTCACGGTGTCGGTCTCGGGCAGCGCCTGGCAGGACAGCGCGTACCCCGCCTCCACCTCGGCCTCGGTGAGCGCGTAGTTGCGCAGCATCCGCACCTCGCCACCGCACACCTTCACCCGGCAGGTGCCGCACACCCCGCCCTTGCAGGCGAAGGGCAGGTCGGGCCGGTAGCGCTGCGCGGCGTCCAGAACGGGCACCCCGCGCGGCAGCGTCAGGGTGGTGGTGCGCCCGTCCAGCACGAGGGTCACCTCGCTGGCGGGCCCCTCCACGCCGGGCTCCTCGTGGCGGGCCTGGGGCGGCGGCTCCGCGCCCTCCACGAAGAACAGCTCCTGGTGGATCCGCTCCCCCGGCACGCCCCTGCCCGTGAGCACCTCCCGGGCGTCGGTGACCATGCCGTACGGTCCGCACAGCCACCAGTGGTCGACGGCGTCCGCGGCCACGACCGTGTCCAGCAGCGCCTCCAGCTTGGCGCCGTCCAAGCGCCCGGTGAACAGCTCGGCCTCGCGGGGCTCGCGGGAGAGCACGTGCACCAGCTCGAAGCGCGTTCCGAACGCGTCCTTGAGGTCGGCGATCTCGTCGGCGAACATCACCGTGTCGCTGCGGCGGTTGCCGTAGAGCAGGGTGACGCGCGAGTCGGTGCGGCGCAGTAGCGAGGAGGCCATGGACAGCACCGGGGTGATGCCCGAACCGGCGGCGACCATCACGTGGCGGGCCGCGGTGTCCAGGTCGGGGACGAAGCGGCCGGTGGGTGCGCCCACCTCCACCTCGTCGCCGGGGCGCACCTCGTTGACCAGCCAGTTGGAGAACAGGCCGCCCGAGACCAGGCGCACGCCCACGCGGGGAGCCTGGCCGACGGGCGCGCACACGGAGTAGCTGCGGCGCTCCTCCACTCCGTCAACCTCGCGGCGCAGGGTCAGCGACTGCCCGGGGGCGAACGCGTACTCCTCGGCCAGGTGGTCGGGGACGTCGAAGGTGACGGCGACGGCGTCGTCGCACAGGCGCTCGACGGCGGCCACGCGCAGCCGGTGGAACGCGCCCCGGCGGCGCGCGGCCGCGGGCGCGGTCTCGGTGACGGGTGTGGTCACGGTCAGATCTCCTTGACGTGCTCGAACGGTTCGAGGCAGGACCGGCATCGGTGCAGGGACTTGCAGGAGGTCGCCCCGAAGCGGGACAGCTCCTCGGTCCGTCCGGACCCGCACAGCGGGCAGCGCGGGGCGGTGCGGGTGGTCAGCAGGGTCAGCGGCACAGGTCCGGCGGCCCGCGCGGGCGCGCCGCCCGGCGGGGAGATGCCGTTCTCGGCGAGCTTGCGCCTGCCCTCGGCGGTGATCCAGTCGGTGGTCCAGGGCGGGGAGAGCTCGGTGCGCACCTCCACCCGGTCGAACCCGGCGGCGCGCACGGCGCGGTCCACGTCCGCGCGCATCTCGGCCAGGGCCGGGCAGCCCGAGTAGGTGGGGGTGATCCACACCGCGGCCGTCCCGTCGCCCTCGACCTCCACGCGGCGCAGGATGCCGAGGTCGGCCAGGGTGAGCATGGGCAGCTCGGGGTCGGTGACCGCGGCGGCGGCGCGCTCGGCGCGCTCGCGGTCGCGCTCCCGTGTGGTGGTCACCATGTCGCCTCCGGGTGCTCGCGGGCCACCTTCTGGAGTTCGTCCAGCAGGGGGGCCAGTTCGGCGGTGTGCTGCCCCCGGCGTCCGGCCAGAACCGGCGCGGGGAAGGGCTCGGGGGCGTCCAGGCGCGCGGTGGTGAGCACCCGGGCCAGGACGTCGTGCACCTCCTCGCGCACGGTGGCCGGGTCCACGCCCACGCCCTGCCGGGCCATGCGGGCCTCGACGGGGTGGGTGGCGAACAGCTCGCCGGTGAGCGGCCACACCTCGGCGACGGCGGCGGTCATGCGCTCGCGGGAGTAGGGCGTGCCGTCGCCCAGGCGCAGGGCCCAGGAGACCGCGTACTCGCGGTGGTAGGCCAGCTCGTTGACCGCCTTGGCCGCGACGGCGGCCAGCACGGGGTCGCGGCTGTCGGCCAGGCGGGCGAACACGGCCAGGCGGGCGCTGGAGAGCGTCAGCAGGGTGACGACCGCGCGGGCGAAGTCGCCGCGGGGCGCCTCGGCCAGGTGGACGTTGCGGAACTCGGTGGGGCCGCGCCGGTAGGCGAAGGCGTCCTCGTCGCGTCCGGTGCCGTCGGCCTGGCCGGCGCGGGCCAGCAGCAGGCGGGCCTGGCCGAGCAGGTCCAGGGCGATGTTGGCCAGCGCCACCTCCTCCTCCAGCTCGGGGGCGTCGGTCACCCAGTGGACGAGCCGCTGGGCCTGGACGAGCGCGTCGTCGCCGAGCATCTGGCAGTAGAGCGCCAGGTCGGCTCCGTCGACCCCCTCGGGCAGGGTGGTGTCCACCCCGGCGAGGGCGTCGGTGAAGCCGGTGCCGAAGGCCCAGCGGGTGTCGCCGCCGTGCTCCTCGCTCAGGGCCGAGTAGATGTGGTCGCCGCTCAATGTCGTTTCCTTTGGCCTCGTGTGCGCCGGTCGTGCCGTCGCTCCAGGGTCTGCTTTCGAACCGGTCTCGGTCTGCGGGGGTTGGTTCGGGCGCCCGCGGGGTTCTGGAGGTGCCGGAGGCGGGTTCGCGAGGAACGAGCCAACCCGCCGTAGGTGCCGAAGGTTCCCGCTCTTTGGGTGCCCGAACACGGACCGAAGCGAAGCGGAGGTCCCAAAAAACACGCCCTAGATGTGCGGGACGTCCTCGGGGATGGGGTAGAACGTCGGGTGGCGGTAGACCTTGTCCCCGCTGGGCGCGAAGTAGGGGTCCTTCTCGTCGGGGCTGGAGGCGGCGATGTGCTCGGCGCGCACCACCCAGATGCTCACGCCCTCGTTGCGGCGGGTGTAGAGGTTGCGGGCGTTGTGCAGGGCCATGTGGTCGTCGGGGGCGTGCAGCGAGCCCACGTGGACGTGGTTGAGACCGCGCTTGCCGCGCACGAAGACCTCGTAGAGCGGCCACTCGGGGCGGGCCGCCCCGGAGCCGGCCGTGCTGTCGTCGCTCATACCGCTGCCTCCTCGGCGCTGGTGTGCTTGCGGGCGTAGGCGGTGGCGGCCTCGCGCACCCACGCGCCCTTCTCGTGGGCGGCCCGGCGGCGCTGGACGCGCTCGGCGTTCTTGGGTCCGGCGCCGGAGACGACCTGTTTGAACTCCACCCAGTCGGGCTCGCCGAAGTCGTGGTGGCCGCGCTCGGCGTTCCAGACCAGCTCGGGGTCGGGCAGGGTGACGCCGAGCTTCTCGGCCTGGGGGACGGTCATGTCCACGAACTTCTGGCGCAGGTCGTCGTTGGTGTCGCGCTTGATGCCCCAGGCCATGGACTGCTGTGTGTTGGGCGAGTCGGCGTCGGGCGGGCCGAACATCATCAGCGACGGCCACCACCAGCGGTCGACTGCGTCCTGGACCATGGCCCTCTGTTCGGGGGTGCCCTCCATCATGCGCATGAGCAGTTCGTAGCCCTGGCGCTGGTGGAAGGACTCCTCCTTGCAGATGCGCACCATGGCGCGGGCGTAGGGGCCGAAGGAGCTGCGGCACAGCGGGACCTGGTTGCAGATCGCGGCGCCGTCCACGAGCCAGCCGATGACGCCCACGTCGGCGAAGGTCAGCGACGGGTAGTTGAAGATCGAGGAGTACTTCTGGCGGCCCTCGATGAGGCGCTCGGTCAGGTCGGCGCGGTCCACGCCCAGGGTCTCGGCGGCGGCGTACAGGTACAGTCCGTGCCCGGCCTCGTCCTGGACCTTGGCCAGCAGGATGGCCTTGCGCCGCAGGCTGGGCGCGGAGGCGATCCAGTCGCCCTCGGGCTGCATGCCGATGATCTCCGAGTGCGCGTGCTGGGAGACCTGGCGCACGAGCGTCCTGCGGTAGCCCTCGGGCATCCAGTCGCGCGGCTCGATGCGCTGTTCGGCGGCGATCCTGGCGTCGAACTCGGCCTGGAGGAGGTCGGCGTCGGGGGACGCCTCCCGAACCGTCTGGGTGCTCACTGGTTTCTCACCTCATTCATAACCGAACGTTCGGTCAGTAATTAGTATCCCCGGATTCCCCCGCCCGGGCAAGTCCGCCGGGCGGGGAAACCGCCAGCTCAGCTCCCGGAGAAGGTCGGCTTCTCCTTGACCAGGAACGCGCGGACCGCTCCGACGTGGTCGGCGGTCCGTCCCAGCTGGTTCTGGAGGTCGGCCTCCTCCTCCAGCAGTTCGGGCAGCTCGCGCCCGCCCACGGCGGCCGAGCGCACCTCGCGCTTGGCCGCCACGAAGGCGCTGGTGGGCCCGGCGGCCAGGCCCGCGGCCACGGCGTGGGCGCGCGCCTCCCAGGCGTCGTCGTCCACGACCTCGGTGACCAGGCCCAGCTCCAGGGCTCGCTCGGCGCCCACGACCGTGCCCAGCAGCATCAGCTCCATGGCCCGGGCCTGGCCCAGCGACGCCACCAGGCGCGAGGCCAGCCCGGAGTCCGAGGCCAGGCCGATGCCGGTGAAGGCGGTGCCGAACCTGGCCCGGCGGGCCGCGATCCGCACGTCCCCGGCCAGGGCGAAGCCCAGTCCCGCGCCCACGCAGGCGCCGCCGACGCCGACCACGACCGGCACCCGGACGTCCTCCAGGGCCAGCACGATGGGGTTGTAGTGCTCGCGCACGGTCTCCAGCGCCTCCTGGGGGCGCTCCTCCAGGATCCGCGCGTGCTCGACCAGGTTCTGGCCAAGGCAGAAGGCCCTGTCCGAGCCCAGCAGCAGCACCGCGCGGGCGGTGGTGGACTCCGCCGCTCGGCGCAGCGCCTCCAGCAGTTGCTCCTTGACCCGCCGGGTCAGGGCGGGCGTGTTCAGCCGCACCGTGGCCAGCCCGTCGGCCTCGGTGAACTCCGCGTCCGCGGGCGCCTGTCTAACCGCCGTGTCCTCGCTCAACGCTCTACTCCCCCTCGTCCCAGCTGTGGAAGCCCTGTCCGCTCTTGCGGCCCAGCCTTCCCTCGGCGACCATACGGCGCAGCAGCTCCGGAGGCGCGAACCGGTCCCCCAGTTCGGCGGACAGGTACTCGGCGATGGCCAGGCGCACGTCCAGCCCCACCAGGTCGGTCAGGCGCAGCGGCCCCACCGGGTGGCGGTAGCCCAGTTCCATGGCGGTGTCGATGTCGGCGGGCGAGGCCACGCCCTCCTCGACCATCCGGATGGCCTCCAGTCCCAGCATGACGCCCAGGCGGCTGGTGGCGAACCCGGGCGCGTCGCGGACCACGACCTCGGTCTTGCCCAGGGCCGCGACCCAGGCGCGCGCCGAGGCCAGGACGGCCTCGTCGGTCTCGGGGGCCACGACCAGCTCCACGAGCTTGGAGGCGGGGACGGGGTTGAAGAAGTGGGTGCCAAGGAAGCGCGCGGGGCGCTCGAGGGCGGCGGCCAGCTCGGTGACCGACAGAGAACTGGTGTTGGAGGCCAGGACGGTGTCCTCGCCCACGGCGGCCTCTGCGGCGGTGAGCACGGCGACCTTCAGCTCGGGCCTCTCCGGCACGGCCTCCACGACCAGACCGGCGTCGGCCGGGATGTCGGCGGGGGTGGTGACCGTGTGCAGCCGGGCCAGGTAGGCGTCCGGTTCGGCGTCGATCCTCCCGCGCTCTCGGGCCCTGCCCAGCCCGGCCGCCACGCGGGCGCGACCGGCCTCGGCGGCCTCGGCGGTGGCCTCGACCAGCACCACGTCGGCGCCGTGGGCGAGGAACTGCTGGACGATCCCGGCGCCCATGGTGCCGCCGCCGACGACGGCGACGGTGGCGGGGACGCCCAACGCGGCGCCGCCTGCCTGCTCGGTGGT
Organism: Nocardiopsis akebiae; assembly: GCF_018316795.1. Taxonomy (NCBI): domain Bacteria; kingdom Bacillati; phylum Actinomycetota; class Actinomycetes; order Streptosporangiales; family Nocardiopsidaceae; genus Nocardiopsis; species Nocardiopsis akebiae. The sequence goes on along the minus strand of NZ_CP074132.1, from coordinate 3,067,608 downwards.
GCTCAACGCTTCTTCCTCTCCAGGAAACGAGTCATGCGCTCGTGCTTGTCGGCGCTCTCGAACAGCACGGCCTGCGTCAGGTCGTCGGCGAGCGGGTGGGGCCCGTCGGCGTCCAGGACCATCTTGGTCATGCGCAGGGCCAGCGCGGAGGAGGCGGCCATGCGGTCGATCAGGGCGTGGGCGCGTTCGCGCAGCTCCCCGGAGGGGACGACCTCGGCGACCAGGCCGTGGCGCAGCGCGGCCTCGGCGTCCAGGCGGTAGCCGCCCAGCAGCACCTGCTTGGCCACCGAGGCGCCGACCAGCTCCCGCAGCCGCCAGCACGCGCCCGCCCCGGCGATGATGCCCAGTCCCGGCTCGGGCTGGGCGAACACGGCGGCGGGGGTGGCGATGCGGATGTCGCAGGCGTAGGACAGCTCGGCGCCGCCGCCCAGGGCGTAGCCGTCCACGGCCGCCACGGTGGGCGCTCGGAGGCGGTGCAGGCGTTCGAACAGGCGGCTGTTGATCCCGGCCAGCGCCTCCTCCCGGCCGCGTTCGCGCAGCTCGGAGATGTCGGCGCCGCCCGCGAAGACGGTGCCGTGCCCGGTCAGGAGCAGGGGCCTGGGCTCGGCCTCGATCCGCTCGCACACCCGGTGCAGCTCGGCGATCATCGTCGCGTTGATGGCGTTGCGGGCCTCGGGGCGGTGGAGCTGGACCACCACGCGGTCCTCGCGCCACTCCACGTCCAGGGTGGTGAAGTCCCCGGCGTCCCGGTACGCGGCGGGCCCGTTGGCGCTCACGGGCGCTCCACCAGCAGGGCGACGCCCTGGCCCACGCCCACGCAGAGGGTGGCCAGGCCGCGGGCGGCGTCCTCGCGCTCCATGCGGTTGAGCAGGGTGACCAGGATGCGGGCGCCGGAGCTACCCAGCGGGTGGCCCAGGGCGATGGCGCCGCCGTCGGCGTTGACGCGCTCCTCCTCCAGCTTGAGCTGGCGCATCACGGCCAGGGACTGGGCGGCGAAGGCCTCGTTGAGCTCCACGGCACCGATCCCGTCCAGGTCCCACCCGGCGCGGCCGAGCACCTTGCGGGTGGCCGGAACCGGCCCCAGGCCCATGACCTGCGGGTCCACCCCGGCCGAAGCGGAGGCGACCACGCGGGCGCGGGGGGTCAGGCCGTAGCGGCGCACGGCCTCGGCACCGGCCAGCACCAGCGCGGAGGCGCCGTCGGAGAGGGAGGAGGAGTTGCCCGCCGTGACGATGCCGCCCTCACGGAAGACCGGGCGCAGCCCGGCCAGGCTCTCCATGCTGGAGCCGGGGCGCGGACCCTCGTCGGCGGTGACCTCGCTGGTCCGGCCCTTGCGTCCGCGCACGGTGACGGGGACGGTCTCGGCCTCGAAGCGGCCCGCCTCGGCGGCGGCGACCGCGCGCTCGTGGCTGCGCAGCGCGAAGGCGTCGCACTCCTCGCGGGTGAGTCCCTCCAGGAGCGCGACCTCCTCGGCGGTCTCACCCATGGACAGGGTGTAGCGCAGCTCGTCGGGACCCGCGTCGGCGGGCGCCTCGGCGTCGGCCGCGGCGAAGCGCGGGTTGGTGAAGCGCCAGCCCAGGGAGGTGTCGGCGACCTCGCCCGGCTTGGCCCAGGGGGTTCCGGGCTTGGCCATCACCCAGGGGGCGCGGGTCATCGACTCCACGCCGCCCGCGACCACCACGTCGGCCTCGCCCGCGCGGATGGCCTGCGCGGCGGAGGCGACGGCGGTCAGGCCGCTGGCGCACAGCCGGTTGACGGTGTAGCCGGGCACGCTCGGGTCGAGTCCGGCCAGCAGCGCGGCCATGCGCGCGACGTTGCGGTTGTCCTCGCCCGCCTGGTTGGCGGCGCCCAGGACGACCTCGTCCACGGCCTCGCCTGGCACGCCCGCGCGGCGGACCGCCTCGGCCACCGCCGTGGCGGCCAGGTCGTCTGGGCGCACCGCTGCCAGGGCGCCGCCGTAGCGGCCCTGCGGGGTTCGCACCCCGTCGACCAAGTAGACCTCGCTCACGTGCGGCCTCCCGTGGTAAAGACGGTGGTCGGGGCCACCGTCGCCTGTGAAATCATCGACACTTCTCCTTGACACGGCTGCCCGGAGACTGCGTTAATGCATTAGTAACCGAACGTTCGGTCAGTAAGCAAGTCGGTCCGATCCGCGACGGACCGCACCGCCACGAGATCAGCGCACCCGCCCGCCCACCCCACCCGGGCGCCCGCGCCCTGGCGGGTCCCGCGCACAGTACACGGAGAGGCCCATGGCAATCGACGACACCACCACGCTGTCGGCCGGAGCCACCGCCCGCCTGGGACGGGCGCCCGAGCCCGAGATCCTGGACCCGGCCGAGCGCATGAGTGTCGACGAGCTGCGCGCCCTGCAGCTCAAGCGCCTCCGGTGGACCCTGGAGCACGCCTACGCCAACGTGCCCCTGTACCGCCGCAAGTTCGACGAGGCCGGGGTGCGCCCAGAGGACCTGCGCGAACTGGCGGACCTGCGCCACTTCCCGCACACCACCAAGGCCGACCTGCGCGACAACTACCCCTTCGGGATGTTCGCCGTCCCCCAGGAGCGGGTCAGCCGCATCCACGCCTCCAGCGGGACCACCGGCCGCCCCACCGTCGTGGGCTACACCCGCGAGGACATCGACACCTGGGCCGAGGTGGTGGCCCGCTCCATCCGCGCCGCGGGCGGACGCCCCGGGCACAAGGTGCACGTCTCCTACGGCTACGGGCTCTTCACCGGCGGGCTGGGCGCCCACTACGGCGCCGAGAGGCTCGGCTGCACGGTCATCCCCGCCTCGGGCGGGCAGACGGCCAAGCAGGTGCAGCTCATCCAGGACTTCGAGCCCGACATCATCATGGTCACCCCCAGCTACATGCTGACACTGATGGACGAGTTCGAGCATCAGGGAATCGACCCGCGTACGACCTCGCTCAAGGTGGGGATCTTCGGCGCCGAACCCTGGACCGAGAAGATGCGCACCGAGATCGAGGAGCGCTTCGACATCCACGCCGTGGACATCTACGGCCTGTCCGAGGTGATGGGCCCGGGCGTGGCCAACGAGTGCGTGGAGACCAAGGACGGCCTGCACGTGTGGGAGGACCACTTCTACCCCGAGGTGCTCGACCCCGTCACCCAGGACGTGCTGCCCGACGGGTCCAACGGCGAACTGGTCTTCACCTCGCTGACCAAGCAGGCCATGCCGGTGATCCGCTACCGCACCCGCGACCTGACCACGCTGCGCCCGGGCACGGCCCGGCCCATGCGGCGCATGGACAAGGTGACCGGCCGCAGCGACGACATGATCATCCTGCGCGGCGTGAACGTCTTCCCGACCCAGATCGAGGAGATCGTGCTGGGCCTGGACGGGCTGGCCCCGCACTTCCAGCTGGTGCTGACCAAGGAGGGCCGCCTGGACCGCATGGCGGTGCGCATCGAGGCGGCCCCGGACTGCACCGCCGAGCGGCGCGTGGTCCTGAGCGAGCAGATCGTGGCGACGGTCAAGGACAAGGTCGGCGTGAGCGTGACCGTGGACGTGGTCGACCCCGAGCAGATCGAGCGCTCGGTGGGCAAGTTCCGCCGCATCATCGACCAGCGTCCCAAGGAGTGACGGGACGCGGGTGACGCACGGCCGCCGCGGGGCGGATGGGAGGACCCCGCGGCGGCCGTGTCGTGTGCGGGGAGGCACCGGGTCGGGCCGCCCGGCGGACGGAGCCGGACGATGGGCTCCGCAGGGCGGGATGTCGCACCGCGCTGGCAGAGTGTCGCCCATGCCCGTGACGCACCCGTTGACCTTCCCCCGCCCACTCGTGCTGCCCGGAGCGCACGAGGACGGCGCCTACTCCCGCCCCTCCCACGTCGCCGCGGACTTCTCCCCCTCCGGGGACTGCTACGTCCTCTCCGCTCTGCGGCAGTACTCCGCGTGCAAGACGCGGGGCACCAGGGTGTGGACGCTCTCCCGCTACCGTCCTGACGGCACCCCCGCGGCCCAACTGGTGATCCTCCACGACAGGGACGAGGAACCGGAGGCCCGTTCGGGGCTCAGCTCATACGTGACGGACCTGTGCGTGCTGCCGGACGGCACCCTCGCCCTGTCCTCCGGTGAGAACCGGACCTTCCTCGTGGACGCGGACCTGACCACGCTCCTCGGCTCCTGGGAGGGCGCGCCCAGGACCGGCCGCCACCGGGAGCGCCTGGACACCGCGGAGCACGTGGAGGGCTCCTTCGCCGCCGCGATCCGCGCCACCCCCTCCGGACGCCTGCTGTGCGTGGTGTCGGAGTTCGGGCTGAGCGGACAGAGCAGAGGCGATGCCAATCTCCTCGGCATCGCCGAGGAGGCTCTCACAGCCGAGCACCGGCCCACGATCGAGGTGTTCGCCTGCCTGCAGACGCCCGAGCCGAACGAGGAGGGGAGGAACACGAAACAACCCCTCCCCTACACCGACTACGGCGGCTCGCCCGTCGACGGCCTCAACCGGCCCGCTCCGTCCCTCGTGGACGCCGTCCACACGCGCTGGGCCATGGGGCCGTGGCTCTCCTGGCGGTTTCGACCGCACCTGGAGGCCTACACGGTGGTCGCCGACGACCTCTTCGTCGTCCCGGTCTTCGACGGTTTCCGGCAGAACCGGTGGAGCGAGTACGCCTACGCCCTCGTCGACGACAGCGGAACCCCGGTGGGACGGCTCGACGGCCCGGGAACGGGCGACCGGTCACCCGTTCCCGGCGACCACCACGCCGTAGCCGCCGACCCCGCCCGCGGGCGGATCTTCCACGTCAACCAGTCCGGCCTGTACGTGTGGTCCGCCAACGGCACGCTCCTGACCGTGCTGCCCACCACCGAGAAGGCCTACCGTCCGCTCAGGCACCTCAAGCTCATCGGCTGCGGACCGGAGGGCGACCTGGTTCTCATCCGCCCCGAGCACAACCTCCTCACGCGGGTGGAGGTGCCCGACGACCCGGACCGGCTCGGGGACGCGGTCGCGGCGGCCCTGGCCGACCACACCCGACAGCGCACACGCCTCAAGAGACAGCTGTCGCCGACCGACTGGCTGTGGACCCGCGAGGAGGCCCCGGCCTTCCTGTGAACCTGTGAACCGTTCCGCCAACGTGCTTCGCGGGGTTCCCGGACGGCCCGCGCGCGGGCGTTTCGGGGCTCAGCGTCACCCCGAGAGGCCAGACGGTGTGGCTGGACGAGCCCGGGGGTCGCCGCCGGGGGCGGGGCCTGAGCCCCGGGGCCGGAACGGTGCCTCAGGAGGCGTCGGCGCTCCCGTGCAGCAGGCAGAACTCGTTGCCCTCGGGGTCGGCCAGCACCGTCCACCGTGCGTCCTCGGGCTGCCCCACGTCCACCTTCACCGCGCCCAGTCCCAGCAGCCTCTCCAGTTCCTGGGCCACCGTCAGTCCGTCCGTGACGCACAGGTCCAGGTGCAGGCGGTTCTTGACGCTCTTGCGCTCGGGCACGGCGAACACGTCGACCCCGAGGTCCGACCCCTCGTACGGAGCGAGACCGAACCCGTCCTCGGCCTCCTCCACGACCGGCCAGTCCAGCACACGGCTCCAGAACGCGGCCACGGCCTCGGCGTCGAGCGCGTCGATGGCAATCGCGCGAATACGGCTTCCCATGCCCGCACTCTACGGGCGAACACCGACAAGGCGCACCGCGGACCGTCAGCGCGCCGCGGCGGCGTGCGCGAGGACGTCGTAGCCGTCGGTGGTGCGCTCCAGGTCCGCGCCCAGCGAGCGCACCCACGCGTCGAGCCGGTCCTGGACCCCCGGGCCGTCGCGGTCGTCGTCCACGGTCAGCTCGACCTCCAGGAACACGCCCACGCCGCGCAGCTCATCCACGCACACGGTGATCTCGCCCGCCCGGCCGACCCGGCGGGTCTTGACGATGCGCAGGGCCGGGACGTAGCCGAACTGGAGGAGGACCCGGTGCATCTGCTCCCGGTCGGCGACCGCGGTCTCGTGCTCCACGTACTCCAGGGGGTTGGCGGCAGGGGTCTTGGCGGTGAGGACGTGCTCGCCGTCCTGGGTGCGCAGCCGGGCGAAGGCGCGCCCCGCCTTGGGCATGCCGAACTCCCACCCGGGCGGGGCGTAGGCCTGGTCGTCCTGTTCGGCGGGCGCGGAGAGGGCCACCCCGGCGGCTTCGAGGGCGGCCAGGAGCGCGGCGGGGTCGGCGACGCGGTACTTGGCCTCGATCTCACGCATGCGTGTGCTCCTGGGCAGAGTGGTACGAGAGTCGTCCAGGAGCTTACCGAGGGTGAGGACCGCCCCCGCGCGACCGCTCTGCCGGTCCCTCCTCCGCGACCGACCGGGAGGCCGGTGGCCGCCGCGAAGGCCCAGGTCGCCGGGGTGCGCGAAAACCCTGGTCGCGTCCGGCATGCGCGCCCCCGCACCGGGCAGAGGGTAAAGACAGTCCCCTTGAACGGTGTGCTCCGTCCCATGGACGGGCCGGTGACGCCGTCCGCGGACCGGGGGACCGCGCCGTGCGGCGCGCGGCGCGGCGCGCCACGCCCCCTGAAGGAGTACACCGGGTGGACGAGACAGACGGCAGGGCGGGGTCGGGAGGAATGGTCGAGGACTACCTGGCCCTGCGCCGCCACAGGTGGTGGCAGCGCGAGGCGCGAAGGCCCCAGGACGCCGTGATGGGCCGGGACTGGACGATCGCTCCGGCGGACGAGGAGACCGAGGTCCCCGTGTCGTCGCTGGTGGTGGAGATGTCCGACCAGGAGGCCTGGTACTGGGGATTTCGCGCTCCGGACAGCCTGCCCACGAACATGCGCTGGAGGGTGACCGTGCCCTACTCCCTGCCCGAGGGGCACCGGGGGCGGACCGCCGTGCAGGTGCTGCTCACCATGGGCAGCAGGGCCGAACTGATGACACCGCTGCACCCGGCGACCGCGCCGCTGGACGTCCCGGTGGAGCGGATCGTGACCGACACCGACGTGCCCGCCGAGGAGCTGCCGGGGATGTGGCTGAGCGTGGCGCTGCTGGGCGGAGCGGACGCGCGGGGGTTTCGCGCGCTGTCCTGAACCCGCGCGGCCGGGTCCGGTGGCCCCGCGGCGCGGCCGGTCCGCCCTTCATGTCCGTGCGGCCGTCGGCGTCCACCCGGGTCCTCGGGGCGGTCCAGGCGCGGACCTGCTCGCTGATCGTGCAGCCCAGGCCCGGCCGGGCCGGGCCGGGCCGGAACGAGCATGCGCCCGCCCGCGGTCTCCAACCGCTCCTCGAACAGGGGCTGGAGCCAGTCGAAGTGCTCCCGGGGTCGAGTTCGTAGGCAGCGGCCGGGTGCAGGTGGATCTCCATGGCGAAGTGCGACGCCATCCGCGCTCCGGCCCTGCGCCCCTGGGCCATGACGTCCAGGAACGGGGGTGATGCCCCCCGACCCGCGGCGCGTCCGGCTGCATGAAGCCCACGGCACCGGCCCGGATCAGCGCCTCGTACTCGGCGGGGCTGGTGAGCATCTGGCCGGTGGCGACGGGCGTGGCCAGCTCGCGCGCCAGGTCCGCGCGACCCCGGACGTCGTAGGCGTCCAGCGGCTCCTCGATCCGGAGCAGGTCGAACCGGCCCAGGAGGCGGCCCATGCGCGCGGCCGAGCCCCGGTTCCACTGCTGGTTGGCGTCGACCACGAGCGGGAAGTCTCCGAGTTCCCCGCGCACGGCCTCCTCCATACGGGCCAGGTCCACGTTCCGGCCCCGGGCGATCGCCCGGGGCCGCTCCCGTGTCTTCCACAGGTGGGAATTGGGGCTGGTCGTGGGTGATGCGGTGATGGTTTCCTGGAAATAGGGGGGATCCCACCCGGTGAGCGTTTCGGCGTGCCCTGAAACATCCCGCGCCAGCGAGGGGCAGGGAGAGGCCGCCCATAGGTTTCTCCTCTACGCGTTTCTTGGCAGGGGTTTTTTGGCAGCAGCGAAAGCGCGCCAGCTGCCGCGAAAGGGCACGGACGGCGGGGAACGTCCGGGGCCGGGTGGGGGGTGTGGGCGACCGGCGAAAAGCGGCACCAAAGGCGGGAGCGACCACCGGAGGGCGACCAACGCCCAGGTGTAGGGATGGTCGGGCTCTGCTGCGTCGGCACCAACGGCAAGCGGACCCTCCGGCCTCGGGCAACGACCCCGGCCCCTGCGGCCGGGGCGGGCGACGGCACCACCAAGACCAAGGCGCCATTTTGGCTGCGCCTTTTCGGGCAGCTTTTAGTTCGACCCAATTGCAACCCATGAAGCAAAATAGGCCTCCAGAAAGAAAGGAGGAAATCGAGGTTGTGAACAGTGGAGGAAAGGGCGGGTGCTGGCCTATAATAAGAAGTATGGAGATGATGATCGCAGCGCCCGAGGCGGCTCCCGGGGGATGTTCCCCGGCCGTGGCCGCGCTGGCCGGTGCGCGCGAGATCATCGACCGGGCGTTGAACACCGAGGTCCCGCCCGGGGCGGACGAGGCGGCCGCTGAGGAGATCGCGGCGCTGTGGGCCCAACTGGACCAGATCCGCTACCGGGCTCTGGCGCGGATGGCGCGTTTGTACGCGCGTGGTGCGGTGGCCCGCTACAGCGGTTACTCCACGTTGGACAAGTGGCTGGTGCACCACGCCGCGCTGCCCACCGCTCAGGCCAAGGATTTGGCCCGTCTGGCCCAGCACGTGCACGAGGAAACCCTGCCCGCCACGGTGGAAGCGGTGGAGAAGGGGCGGGTGGTGTTGGGTGAGGCGGTGGTGATCGCCAAGGCCACCGACAAAGCCGTCCAGGCCCGTGACGAGGACCATTTCCCCGATCAGGGGGAGTACCGGCAGGGGTTCGAGTCGGCTCTGGTGGCGGCCAAGGCGGAGCGGCCCGCGTTGTCGGTCAACCAGCTCCAGTCGGTGGCCCGCCAGGTCGCCTACCGTTTGGACCCCCACCGCCTGGACCGCGACCACGCCGCCGCCCACGCGGCCCGTGGCCTGAGCCTGCACGAGACCTTCCAGGGCAGCTACCAGTTGCAGGCCTGGGGCGGTAGTGGGGATGCGTTGGTCGTGCGCGCGGCCATCGACACCTTCACCGCCCCGCCCAGCCAGGACGACACCCGGTCCCGGTCCCAGCGTGAGCACGACGCGCTCATCGCGGCGCTGCGTTTCGCCACCACCCACACCGGATGTGACAACGCTCCCGGCCCGTTGGCGCAGATCCGCATCGTCGTGCCCGTACAGACCTACCTGGACGACCAGGGTCAGGAAGTTCCGGCGCTGGACGAGCACGGCCGGGTGATCCCGGTCGGGCTGGTGCACGAGTTGGCCGCCGACTCCGAGGTGGTGCGGATGCTCACCGCACCGCCCACCGGGCAGGTGCTGGACGTGGGGCCCGGCCGACGGTTGGCCTCAGCGCGGCAGCGGGCGGCAGCCTTCCACGGGCACACCACCTGCGCCCACCCGCAAGGGTGTGAGGTGCCGGTGGCGTTGTGCCAGGCCGACCACGTGCGGTCGTTCTCCCGGGGAGGGCGCACGGTGGTGGCGAACCTGCAACCGTTGTGCGGGCCGCACAACCGGGCCAAGTACCAACGCGAACTACGCACACACCAGCAGAGGAAACGGCACCATCCGCCCGACAGGATTCCCGTTCCCCCACGCCGGGAATGACCCCCGGGTCGTGCCGGTCCCCGGCATGCCCGTGTCCGGCACGCCCGCGTAAAACAGGCGGCCCGGGCCCCACGCCCACCCTCGTCGCTGCCAGCGTCGCCCGCCCCCGCCCCGGGGGCCGGTAGCGTTGCCCGAGGCCCGCCAGCCCCGCCGCCTTCGCTGCCACCGCAGCAGAGCCCGACCATCACCCAACCCCGGGCGTTGGTCGCCCTCCCGCACCACTACGCGGCAGCAGGCACCGCAGGAGCGAGCAGCCACGCGCGTACAGCAGGCGTTGACCACCTGCCTCGCATACCCCGCCTCCTCGAACAGGTGCGGCGGGGAATCCCGAAGAACTCCCCACCGCACCTTCACGGGCTCGGCTCTCCTCTCCCGGCCGGGGCCCGCCCCATCACGTCACCTCGCACCTCATTCCGCCCGGGCCAGAACGACCCGACCCGTCACAGCGAGGCGCGCACCCTCTCCACGATCCTGGGAACGGACACGCCGTAGCGGTCGTAGAGGGTCGGCAGCGCCCCCGCGTCCAGGAACTCGTCCGGCAGCCCGATGTGCTCCATCCGCCGGGCCACCCCTCGCTGGACCAGCGCGGAGGCCACCGATTCGAACAGTCCGCCCACGACCGAATGGTTCTCCAGCACGAACACCCTGCGGTCCCGGCCCACCTGTTCCAGGACCGTCTCCACGTCCAGCGGCTTGATGGTGGGCACGTGCAGGACCGCCACACCGATCCGGTCGGCCTCCAGTTCCGCGGCGGCGCGCAGCGCGCGCTCGGTCATCATCCCCGAGGAGACGAACAGGACGTCGTCGCCGCCGCGCAGGAGCGCGGCCTCGCCCAGCCGGAACTCGTAGTCGTACTCGTCCAGCACCGTGGGCACCGCGCCGCGCAGGATGCGGGTGTAGGTGGGCCCCTCGTGCGCGATCAACTGCGGGACCGCCTGCTCGATGTCCACCGAGTCGCACGGGTCCACGATCACCATCCCGGGGATGCCCCGCAGCAGGGCGATGTCCTCGGTGGCCTGGTGGCTGGGCCCGTAGCCGGTGGTCAGGCCGGGCAGCGCCGCGACGACGTTGACGTTCAGGCGCGGCTCGGCGATGTCCAGGCACAGGAAGTCGTAGGCGCGGCGGGTGGCGAAGACCGAATAGGTGGAGGCGAAGGGCACGAACCCCTCCATCGCCAGCCCGGCCGCGGCGCCCATCATCACCTGTTCGGCCATGCCCATCTGGTGGAAGCGGTCGGGCATGGCGTCGCGGAAGACGTGCATGTCGGTGTACTTGGCCAGGTCCGCCGACAACCCCACGACGCGGTCGTCCTCGCGCGCGGCGCGCACCAGGGCGTGCCCCAGGGGCGCCTGGACGGTGCGGGCGCCCTCCTCCGCGATCGAGGCGATCATGGCGTCCGACGTCAGCTTCCTGCCACCGACGCCGCCGGTGCCGCCGGTGCTAGTGGTGTTGCTGGTGGTGGTGCTCATGCCGTGTACCCCTCGTATCCCTGGCGCAGCTGCTCGCGCGCGGTCTGCCACTCGTCCTCGGCCACCCGCATGAAGTGCAGCTTCTCCCTGCTCTCCAGCATCGGCACCCCCGCGCCGATCCTGGTGTCGCACACCAGCGCCGTGGGCGATCCTCGGTGCTCGCGCAGCTCGTCCAGGGCCGCCGCGACGGCGGCCACGTCGTTGCCGTCCACCCGCAGGGTGTGCCATCCGCTGACGCGCAGCTTCTCGTCGGCGGGTTCGGTGCCCATGACCTCCTGGGCGGGACCGTCGGCCACCTGGCGGTTCATGTCCACGATGGCGGTGACGTTGTCCAGGCGGTGGTGGGCCGCGGCCTGGACCGCCTCCCACGTGGAGCCCTCGCTGAGCTCGCCGTCGGAGAGCAGGTCGTACACGCGGGCGGGGTTGCCCTTGCGGCGCAGCCCCAGGCCGACGCCCACCGCGATCCCCAGCCCGTGGCCCAGGGAGCCGCCGGAGATCTCCATCCCCGGCGTGTAGGTGGCCATGCCCGACATCGGCAGGCGCGAGTCGTCGGTGGCGTAGGTGGTCAGCTCCTCCTCGGGGATGATCCCCGCCTCGGCCAGGGCGGCGTACAGGGCGATGGCGTAGTGGCCGATGCTGAGCAGGCAGCGGTCGCGCCCCTCCCACTCCGGTTCCTCGGGGCGCAGCCGCAGGTGGTCGGCGTACAGGGCGGCGAGCACGTCGGCGAAGCCGAGGGCCTGGCCGATGTAGCCCTGTCCCTGGACCTGGGCCTGGGTGAGGGCGTTGAGCCGGATGCGGTAGGCGGCGGCGCGCAACCGCTCCAGCCTGGCGGTGTCGACGCCGCCTCCGGGTCTGATGGCGGTCTGGTTCATGGTGACCTTCCTCGGTGTGCGAAGGGTGTGGGTGCGGGGGGCGGCGCGTCCCGTCCGGGACGCGGGGTTCAGACCAGCGCCCAGGTGAGGCCGACGAGGGCGAATCCGCTCGTGCCCAGGACCGTGACGAGCACGCTCCAGGTGCGCAGGGCGTCGCGCACCGACAGGCCCAGGTAGCGCGAGACGATCCAGAAGCCGGAGTCGTTGACGTGGGACAGGCAGATGGCGCCGCAGCCGATGGCGAGGTTGACCAGGGCGATCTCCAGACCGCTGTAACCGCCCGAGGCGATGGCCTCGGCCAGGAGCCCGGAGGTGGTCAGGGCCGAGACGGTGGCCGAGCCCTGGGCCGCCCGCAGCAGCGCGGCCAGGCAGAAGGCCAGGAGCAGCAGCGGCAGTCCCAGGCCGAGCATGCTCTCCGAGAGCACCTCGCCGATGCCGCTGGCGGTGAGCACCCCGGCGAACGCGCCGCCCGCGCCGGTCACGAACACGACCACAGCCGCCGGGGCGAGCGCGGCGTCCATGACCGAGCCGACCGAACGCATCGACCAGCCGCGGCGCACGCCCAGCAGGTACAGGGCCAGCAGGCAGCCGGTGAGCAGCGCGAAGGGCGGGGCCCCGACCATGGTCAGGAAGCGCAGGGGCGTGGAGCCCTCCTCCAGGAAGAGTCCGGCGACGGTCTGGAGTCCGATCATGAGGATGGGCACGGCGATGACCGTGATCACCGCGGCGGCGCTGGGCGGGCGCTGCGGTTCCACCCTGGGGCGGGTGGAGACCTTGGCCGCGCCGGAGGCGCCAGCGCCGTCCGTCCCGCCCGTGTCGGCCGGGGTTCCGGTGCCACCGCCCGTACCGCCGGGTCCGGGTTCGCCGGTGTTCTGCTCGTACAGTTCGGCGGTGGAGGGCAGCATGGCGTACGCGCGCCGGTTGAGCAGCTTCGCCGTGTAGTGGGCGACCACGCCCACCGGAAGGATGAGCGCGGCGCCCAGGAGGGTGACCAGCCCCATGTCGGCGCCGGTGAGCACGGAGCTGCCGACGATGCCGGGGTGGGGCGGCAGCACCACGTGGATGAAGAGCATCAGCCCGGCGATGGGCAGGCCGATGCGCATGGGCGAGGGCAGGCGGGCCGCCCGCGAGAAGGCGTAGATGATCGGGACCAGGACGATGAAGGCGACGTCGAAGAAGATCGGGACCGCGATCACCGACGAGGCGATCAGCAGCGCCACGCCCACCCTGGCCGGGCCGAGCAGCGCGCTGAAGCGCTCGGAGAGCGCGTCCGCGCCGCCGGAGTGCTCGACGATGGCGCCGAGCATCGCGCCCAGCCCCACCAGGAGGGCCACGTTGCCCAGGGTGCCGCCCAGTCCTTCCACGATGGTGGGCACCACGTCCTCGAAGGGCATGCCAGTGGCCAGGGCGGTGCCGACGCTGACCAGTAGGAGGGCGACGAAGGCGGGGACGTTGAAGCGGATGATGAGGACGAGCAGCGCGCCGATCGCCCCCAGGGCGATCAGTGCGAGTACGAGGGCGTCCATGGGCTCGGGTTCTCTCTGTCGTGGCGGCGCGGGTCCCGCGCACCGCTCCGAAGGCGTTCTCCGGGCATGCTGGGGGGACCGTCGGCGCCGCGCGGTGACGGGGGGCGGTGGGGCCGGGCGGGGCCCGGCGGGGTCAGTCCCGGTAGACCCGGATGACCTGGGAGTCGTCGTGGTCGATCAGACCGGCCTCGGCGGCCCTGGTGTAGGCGTCGCGGGCGGCCAGGAGCAGCGGGGCGGAGAACCCTGCCTCCTCGGCGGTGTCGGCGACGAGCCCGGAGTCCTTGACGAAGATCCCGATGGTGCTGGTGATCTCGTCGGGGCCGTCCGGCAGCATGCGCGGGCCGCGGTCGCCGAGCATCCAGGAGCCCCCGGCGCCGCCGGAGACGGCCTCCAGCACGTCGGCGGGGTCGAGCCCGAGGCGTTCGGCCAGGGCCAGCGACTCGGCCGCTGCGGCGATGTGCACCGAGCACAGGAGCTGGTTGACGACCTTGTAGGACTGTCCGCGTCCGGGCTGGTCGCCGCAGTCGCGCACCGTGCCCATGGCCTCCAGCACCGGCCCGCACCTCCGGAGGGCCTCGGGGTCGCCGGAGGCGAACAGGGTCAGGGCCGCGCGCCGGGCCCCGGCCACCCCTCCGGTGACCGGCACGTCCAGCAGCCGCACCCCGCGCTCGCGCGCGCGGTCGGCGACCTCGCGCACGGGGCCGGGGCCGACGGTGCTCATGACCACGAGCACCGCGTCGGCGCGCATGGCCTCCAGGGCGCCGCCCGGGGCGGTGACCGCGGCGCGCAGCTGGTCGGGGGTGGCGACCATGACGATGACGACGTCGGCCTCGCCGATTCCGGCGGTGTCGGGCTGGGTGCGCAGGCCCTGGCCGCGGGCCTGCTCGCGGCGGTGCGGCGAGGGGTCCACGCCGACCACGGTGTGCCCGGCCGCGGCGACCTGGAGGGCCATGGGCAGGCCGATGGCGCCGACGCCGACGAACATCACGGCCGTTTTCGGGCACGGCTGTGGAGCTGGTGTGGTGTCCATGTGTCTTCCTTCTCCCCCGCGGGGGGTGTTTCGGGCCGGGCGGTGTCCGGCTAGCGCCCGTCGGCGGGCGCGGCGCCCTCGGTGATGCGGCGCCACAGGGTGAAGTGCTCCACCATCGCGGCCGCGGCGGCGCTGCGGTCGTGCGCCTCGACGGCGTCGACGATGGGCGTGTGGACGGTGTCCGTCCTGCGGGGCTCCTCGTCGCCGCCTCCGGCGGCGCGGGCCTCGATGTCCAGGGCCAGGGCCCGCTTGTGGGCGAGGACGTCCTTGAGCGCCAGGCTCATGCCGTCGACGAAGAACTCGATCACCGGGTTGTCGGCGATCTGGAACAGCTTCTTGTGGAAGGCGTAGTCGGCCTCGTGCCCGGCCTCGGCGTCGCCCGCGGCGGTGGCCCGGACCATGTCCTCGACGTGGCCGCGCAGCACGCGCACGTCCTCCTCGTCGGCGCGGTCGGCGGCCTCCTGGACCACTGCGACCTCCATCATCTCCCGGGCGCGTTCGACGCTGTCGTCGTCGATGTGGCCGAACTTGGACATGAGGCCGAACAGGAACTGCACGAAGGAGGCGTCGGGCTTGGTGAAGAACGTGCCCGCCCCCTGGGTGCGGCGCACCATGCCGAGCATCTCCAGGCTGCCCAGGTTCTCCCGGACGGTGGCCCGGCTCGTGCCCAGCCGCTCGGCCAGCTCGCGCTCCGTCATCAGGCGCGACTCGGTGCCGGCGGCCTTGGCCTCCGGCGCCAGCGCCTCGACCAGGGCGTCGAAGTTCGTGTCCACCGCACCTCCTGATTGGCCTGACCAATGTGAGGAAGCGTACAAGTCGCAGGTCGCGGGCGTCAATGGATTGGTAAGGCCAATATTTCCGCCGTGTGAAGGCACGGTGTCGCGGGGCCCGTACCCGCTCCCGCGCACACCGCGGCGGGGAGCCCCGAAGGACTCCCCGCCGCCCACTCGGACCCGGCTCGCGCCCGGCCCCACCGGCCTCACACCAGGTACAGGAACACCGTCAGCACCAGACCGGCGACGGCGATCACCCACGTGTAGGGCAGCGTCGAGAGCATCGACCGCTCCGGGCGCACCCCCGCGTACTGCGCGCTCCACACCGTCTGCGTGCTGGTGGGGTCCGACACCCCCAGCACCTGGCCGTAGGAGGCCATCAGCCCCAGCACCGCCGGAGCCGGGTAGATGCCGCCGGAGATGAGCACACCGGCCACACCCGCGCCCAGACCGAAGATGTTCATCGGCCCCCGGTACAGGGCCAGCGGCACCAGCAGGGCGAAGACCAGCACGAACAGCCACGGGCTGCCGGGGCTGATCGCGGTCACCACCGGGGTGAGCGCCGAGACGGCCCCGGGCAGGTTCACCGCCGCCAGCAGCATGCCGATCGCGATGAACAGCACGATGGGCGGCGCGGCCACGTCGAAGGCCCGGTAGAGCGTGCGCAGCGCGGTGGAGGACATCTCCCGCCAGGGCACGGCCGTCAACAGCGCGAAGACCACCCCGGCCAGCAGCGAGGGCACGATGGGCACGTGCAGCCCCAGCGCCAGCACGATCGGCACCAGCGGCGTGACCAGCGCGTACCAGGGCGCGTCCCCGCGCCGCCTGCGCCGCTCGGCGGCCCGCTGACGGCGGCTCGGCGGCCTCGTCCCGGCGCCGTCCGAACCGCTCCCCCCGGCCCCGGCCGGAACCCGCACCGCCCAGGTGTGCCGGGCTCCCTTGCGGCGCATCTCGATGAGGATGTAGGCCAGCCCGCCCGCCAGCGCGATCGGGAACAGGCGAAGCTGGAAGTGCTGGACGGTGGAGACCGGCACCCCGATGGCGTCGGACAGGAACTGCCAGTTGATCAGCTCCAGGGGCAGTCCGGCGGCGATGCCCACCAGCACGGTCCCGGCCGCGACGGTGGGGGCGACCCCGACCGCGATCATCGCGGGGATGCCCACCACACCGGCGAGCATGGCCGCGGGCGCCGAACCGGTGATGCTGCCGCACAGGATCGCGACGACGAAGACGCCGACCGCGACCAGCGAGGGGCGTTCACCGCCGAACTCCACGATCTTGCGCACGAGGGTGGAGGCGATCCCGGCCTCGGACATCAGCGTGCCCAGCCAGCTGCCCAGAAGGATGGCGATCATGGTCGCGGCCAGGCGCGGCGCGCCCTCCTGGACGACCGTCCCGGTGACGCTGCCCTCCTCCCCCGTCAGGGGCGCGCCCGCGATGAGCGCGATCGCGACGGAGAGCAGGACCAGGGCGAAGGCGGTGGGCAGGCGGCGCGTCAGCATCAGGCCGACGCCCACCGCCATGGCGAGGAGGATTGCGAAGGCGGTCACGGGCGTTCTCCGGGGGAGGTTCGCGGGGCGGGCCGGTCGTGGCCCGCGTCCCGGTGGGCAAGGGTGGCGGCGATGGCCGCGGTGAGCGCGATCGGACTGCGGCCCGACCCCGCGCGGCGGCGGGCGTAGGCGTGCGCGGCGATCTCGTCGGCGCCGACCACGTGTCCGCGCAGGCGCAGCGGCCCCAGGCGCACCAGGACGTGGTCGAGTGCGCGCCGCAGCGCGCGTCCCCGCCCCTCGTGCAGCATCCGGTGGGCGCGCTCGTGGGCCAGCGCGGTCTCGCGCAGGACCGCGCGGGTGAGGTCGCGCCCCCACCCGGCGTCGCGGGCCACGCGGTGGGCGTGGTCGAGGGCGTCGGCGTAGACGACCACCCGGTCGCCGCGGGCCCGGTGCAGGTACTCGGCGAGCAGGACCTCGCCCGGACGCAGCCCGCCGACGGCCCGCTCCTCCACGTGCGGATCCGAACGACCAGCGCGGCCTGGAGCGCTCACCCCGCCCGGGGAACCCGTGGCACCTGGAGCACCAGGGCCGTTGGGCACCTCAGAGGTGTCTGAGTCGCATGAGGACCCTTGAGGGCGCTCAGAGCCCCCCTTGGCCGCCGTGCTCCCCGCAGTCCTGGCGACCCCAGCGGGCCCGGGGACCCCGGAGTCCCCGTCCGCTGCGGCTGCTACGGCGTTCTCGTCCTCCTCGGCCATGCGCTCACCGAAGCGCAGAGCCGTGGCGGCCCAGGACAGCAGCAGGTCGCGGTCGCGGCCCTCGTGGGTGGCGGTCAGCGCGAGCAGGTCGGCGGCCAGCTCCTCCTCGGAGGCGGCGCCGATGCGCGCGTACTCCTCGGCCAACTCGGGGGCGACACCGCTACCGTGCCCGCCGGGCGCCTGCGCCCGCTCCCCCGCCTCCCGCCGGTCCGGACGCTCCGTGTGCCACGGGGGCTTCGGGCGGCCCGCGCGCCGGGACGCGCGCTCGGCGCGGCCGGGGCGTTCCGGTGGCCCGGACGCGAAGGAAGGCGGTTCGTGGGCCGCGCGCGGCGGCGTGTGCGCGCTCACCGCCGCTTCTCCATGACCGCGACGACCGTCTCGTCGGGGGCGCGGCGGGCGATCTCCGCCGAGGCCAGCGCGACCAGGTGCCCCGGGTCCAGCACCCCCGACAGGTCGGCGAACTTGGGGCCCAGCAGCAGCCACACCGCCGGGGGCAGCGCCCCGCCGTCGCCGTAGGCGGTGCGCTCGGCCACCAGGTCCTTGAGCCGCCCCTCGGCCTCGGCGGCCACCAGCGTGTCCACCAGGGCGTCGGCGCTGTGCAGGCGCACCACCCCTTCGGCGTCCACCACCCGCACGTGGGTGCGTTCGCGGGCGAAGCGTCCCAGCGGCCCACCGGGCCTGCGCACCAACCCGAACACCCGGTACTGGCCGTTGGCCGCGTACTCGCTCAGTTCGGCCGGCCGGGCCCCCAGACTGGCCGCCGCGGCGGCCCGCGCCCCGGCCCCGGCGTCGTCGTCGGCGGCGGCGCGGTCCTTGGTGCGCAGTTCGGTGGCGCCCGTGGCCACGGCCGCCACCAGATTGCGCTGGGGGTCCACGGTGACGTCCACCTCGATCCCCGCCGGGTCCGCGCCCTGGCGCAGCACCGCCTGCTCGGCCTCGGCGCGCACCGCGAGCACGTCGGCGTGGGTCGCGCCGGGGATGATGCGCTCCACCGACTCGCGCACCAGCGCCAGCGCCACGCCCAGGGGGCTGATGACCTCGCTGTGCGCGGCGATGCGCGCGTCCAGCCCGGTGCGCCGACCCAGGTAGGGGGTCACGGTGGCCGCGCCGCCGCCCCCGCCGACCAGGGCGCACACCTGCCGGTCCAGGCCGTAGTCGCCCACCATCTCGTCCACGACCGCGGCCACGCGCTCGGTGGCCTTGTGCAGCACCGCGCGGGCGGCCTCCTCCACCTCCACGCCCAGGGCCTCGGCCAGCGGGGCGAGGGCGGCGCGGGCCGCGCGGGCGTCGGCGCGGGCGTAGTCGCCCTCGGGGACGAGCCCGGCGGCGTTGGCGGCACAGGTCACGGTCAGGGCGAAGCGCCGCCCGCCGCTCTCCAGGACGGCGTGGTCGCCCGGGTCGGAGGCCATGGGGCTGATCCGCACCAGGCGGGCGCCCTCCAACTCGGCCGGGTCGGCGAAGCAGGCGTAGGGCAGCCCGGCGATGTGGGCGCTGCGCGGTCCCACGTCGGTCAGGCTCGCCCGGCCGGGGCCCTCGCCCCCGCCGACCCGGACGAGGGAGCCGCCGCCGATGCCCACGGTGCGCACGTCCAGCGCCGACAGGTAGGTCTCCCTGCCGCCCAGGCGGGCGTGGCGGATCTGCACCCGCCCGCGCCGGATGACGCTGATGTCGGTGGAGGTGCCGCCGGTCTCCAGGAACACGCCCTCGCCGACCTTCTCGCCCATCAGGGCGCCCGCCACGCCCGCCGCGGGTCCGGAGAGCACGGTGAGCAGCGGCCGGTGGCGCATCTCGGGCAGCGACATCACGCCGCCGTCGCAGCGCATGACCATGAGCGGGGCGGTGACACCGGCCTCGTGGATGCTGCGCTCGACCAGGTCGGCGGTCTGGAGCATGCGCGGCATGACCCCGGCGTTGAGCGCGGCGGTGCGTGCGCGTTTGCCGAGGCCGTAGAGCTGGGTGATCTCGTGGGTGGCGGTGACGGGGACACCCCGGACGCGGGCGGCCTCCAGCACGGCCAGCTCTCCGCGCGGGTCGTCGACGCTGAAGGGTTCGACGGCGACGACGACCTCGGCGCCCTCGGCGACCACCCGGTCCACGCTGGCCAGGGCCGCGCCCTCCCGGTCGGGCTCGCGCAGCGCGGCGTAGCGCACGGGCAGCGGGTGGCCCGAGTCCAGTCTCAGCTTGCCCAGGGAGCGCAGCCTGCGGGTGGCGAAGGCGTCGTAGCCGCTGCCGACCCCGACGATGCCGATGGTGGCCACGTCGCCCTCCAGCAGGGCGTTGGTGGCCTGGGTGGTGCCGTGGGCGAGGAAGCCCACGTCCTGGGCGCGCACGCCGATGTCGCCGAGCAGGCGTTCCAGCGCGGTCATGATGCCGTGGGCCACCCCGTCGGCGTGGTCGTGGCTGGTGGGCACCTTGACCTGGCCCAGCAGGGCGTAGGTGGTGGCGCTGACGGCCACGGCGTCGGTGAAGGTCCCGCCGACGTCGATGCCGATGCGCACGGGGCCGGGATGGGAACCGGGGCCCGGGGACGGGGTTGGGGTCGCGTCGCTCATGGTCACCCCTTCTGTGGGGAGTCGGGCGGTGGGGAGTGGGACTGCGAGGGTGCGGGTGGGGGCGGGGGGTCAGTAGCCGCGCACGTCGGGCCAGTGGCGCTCGACTCCGGTGCGGTCCAGCACGGCGGTGAAGGCCTCCAGCAACTCGTCCTTGGCGCGCACGGCGTGCGGCGTGGTGCCGTGCTCCAGGGCGAAGGCGGCCAGCCGCCCGGCGGCCTCGCCGATGTTCCACTCCACCGGGTGCAGCCGGAAGCAGCCGTTGGTGATGTGGGTGGTGCCGACGTTCTTGGCGGCGGGCAGCAGGTTGGTCTCCCGCTCGGGCAGCAGGGCCCCCAGCGGGATCTCGAACGGGACGCTGGCCACGTCCACGTAGTTGTCGCCGCCCGTGGAGGGGTGCAGGTCGATGCGGTAGCTGCCCACGCCCACCGAGTCGTGGCGGCGCACGATGCCGTGCGGGCCCAGCAGGTCCAGGGACACGTCGTGCTCGGTGACGGTGGTGACCGCCCGGATGCGCCGGGACTCGCGCACGTAGGCGGCCTTGGCCAGGCCCGTCTCCGTGCCGGTCACGTCGGGCCGAGGCCTGAGCCCGGGGAAACCGGTGCCGCCGTCGGCCCGGGGCGCCTCGGTCTGGAGCCAGTAGAGCACCGACAGCGACAGCTGGCGGGCCTCCTCGTGGGCCTCGCGGACGGTCCGGGCGTCCACCAGCCCCTCTATCTCCAGGGCGGGCTTGAGCCAGTAGTCGTTGAGCGGCCAGTTGGCCAGGGTGATGTCGGAGTCGAAGGCGCCGGGCAGGTGCATGCGCCGGGCAAGGATGCGCCGGAAGCCCCACAGCTCCTTGTCGCCCGCGTCCGCGCTCTGGTCGGCGGCCACCGCCAGCGGGTCGGTGTCGGGGTTGGGCACGAACGTACGCGCCACCGGCTCCAGCGTGCGCGGGTCGGGGGCCGAGAAGCCCAGCAGCGGCCCCGGCCAGAACTCGGGCGTGTAGGAGCGCCAGAAGTCGTACATCGCCGGGCGCTCGATGGTGTGGTCCTCGCCGTCGTGGTGCGACATGGCGAAGCAGTAGGTGATGCCCTGGAGGTTGGTCGGGTCGGCCGTCTCGGGCGCGTGCGGCTCGCCGTGCTCGGAGCGCGCCTCGGCGCCGGTGACGTGGTCCAGGCCCGCCATCGGCAGCAGGTCGCCGTTCTCGGTGGCGTCCAGGACGTAGGCGGCGCTCACCGTGCGGCGGCGTCCCCGATCGTCCTCCAGCTCCACCGCGCTCACCCGGTCGCCGTCGGTGCGGGCGGCCACCGGCCGGTGGCGCAGCAGGACGGTCAGGCGACCGGCCGCGCGGTGCGGGCCCACCATCTCCTCCAGCACCGCCAGGGCCACACGGGGCTCGTGGCACAGCTTGCTGACCCGGCCCGCGCCGGGGTTGAGGGTGAGCGAGGAGGCGGCCTCGGCCCTCAGCGGGTAGGCGCGCCGGTAGTGGTCGCGGATGCCCTCGCGCAGGCGCCGGTAGGAGGCGGTGGAGCCGAAGCGCTCGATCCACGGGTTCTCGTCGGGCGGCACCGCCTGCGCGGTGAGCTGCCCGCCGATCCAGTCGGTCTCCTCGGTCAGCACCACGCGGCGGCCGGAGTCGGCGGCGGCCAGGGCCGCGGCCACACCGCCCAGTCCCCCGCCGACGACGAGGATCTCCGTGCTGGTCTCGGTCATCTGGAGCCTTTCTCAGGTGTGTCGTGTCCGGGGCGCGGCGATGGTGCCGCCCTCCACCGGCTCGCAGGGCAGCAGGCGCCGGGGGGTCTCCCCGTGGGCGCCCGCGATCAGTTCCAGCAGCAGGCGGACCGCGTCGCGGCCCATCGCGCGCAGGGGGGCGTCGAAGCCGCCGTAGGCCGCGCCGCCGCCCGGGGCGCGGCCCCGGTTCCCGGTCGGCGCGCCCAGCAGGGCCAGTGAGAGGTCGCCGGGGCAGCGCAGACCGGCCCGCTCCACGGCGGCGGCCAGGCCGTCCAGTGCGGCGCCGGTGTCGGTCTGCTCGACCACGACGGCGGTCACGCCCTCCTCCGACCAGCGCCGCAGCAGCTCGTCCAGGTCCGAGCCGTCGGTGCGCACCACCAAGCGCTCGGTGTCGATCCCGGCCGCGCGGGCGCCGCGCAGCACGCCCCGCTCGCGGTCGGTCGAGGCCGGAGCCTGGTCGTGTTCGCGCAGGTAGCGCAGCTCGCGATGGCCCAGACCGGTCAGGCGCGCCACCACCTGCGCCGAGGCCGAGACGTAGTCGGCGCCCACGTAGGGCACGCCGGGCTCGTCGCGGCGGCCGATGTAGACGAACGGGAAGCCGTCCTCGGCCAGGCGCCGGATGGGCTCGTCGGGCACGTGGCGGCCGAAGAACAGGCAGCCGTCGGCCACGCGCACCCGCCGCACCGCGGCCGGGTCGTCGGCGCTGGCGGCGGCCCGCGCGGACCCGGTGAACAGGATCAGGTCCTGCCCCTGGGCCGCGGCCTCCTCCTCCACCCCGACCAGGACCGGGTAGTAGGAGTGCGCCACGTCGGTGGGGAAGGTGGCGCTGAAGGTGTACAGCCCCAGCATCGCGTTGCTGGCCGAGGCCAGCCGGGTGGCGACCGGGTCGGGAACGTAGCCCAGCTCCTCGGCTGCGTCGAGCACCCGCTGGCGGGTCTCGCGGGCCAGGGACATCCCGGTGGGGGTGCCCCGCAGCACCAGCGAGACCGTGGCCTGGGAGACCCCCGCCGCCCGCGCGATGTCGGACTGGCGGGGGCGCCGCGGCCCCGCCCTCCTGACGTGCGTCACCTGTTTCTCCTCTTGCGTGCCGTGCTAATGCGCATTAGTTGACGACTGTGAGCCGCGCCACGGCATATGTCAAGGGGATGACGGGCGGATTTCCACCCGGAGACGAGATCTTTCGTTAATACGTATTAGAACCTTGACCGGCGCATCACCGCTGGTGAAGACTCTGGGCCTCGGAGCCTCCCCCCGATCCGCTCCGGAAGGGAATCGTCATGTCCGACGACGCGCACCCCCGCCGCTCCCCCGCCGCCCCCGACCGCCGCACGGTCCTGCGGGGCGCCGGAGCCGCCGCGGCGGGCGCCCTCCTGTCCCCGGGACTGCTGACCCCCGCGGCCGCGACCGCAGCGACCGCGGCGCCCACGGCCGTCGGCGCCGCGGCGGCGGACGTCCTGCCCGCCTACCGGTTCCTGCGCGAGGCGCTCGACACCGCCGAACTCAGCTACAACCCGACCGGGGAGCTGATCTTCCCGTGTCTGCGCGGGACCGCGGGCCGCCTGGCCGACGCGCCCGGCCGCTTCCTGCTCTACTACGCCCCGCACGAGAGGCCCGGCGGCATCTGCCTGGCCTACGCCGACAGCCCCGACGGGCCCTTCACCGAGTACCCGCACAACCCCGTCGTGGCCAACGTGTGGGCCCCCCACTACGACGTCAGCCACGTCTCCTCGCCGCACGTGATGTGGAACTCCGAACACCGCGAGATGTGGCTGTACTTCCACGGGGAGAACACCACCACGCGGCTGGCCCGCTCACGCGACGGCATCGACTTCGCCTACGAGGGAGAGGTGCTGACCACGGCCATGGTGCCGGGCACCACCGAGGCCTCCTACGCACGCGTCTTCGAGTACCGCCTGCCCGACCGGGGCGCGAGCTACGTCATGGTCTTCATGCGCAACGACACCAGCAACCACCGCTCCATCGGATGGGGGTGGTCGGCGGACGGGATCACCTTCGACTTCGACCCCGACCCGCTCGTGGACCACGCCGACGTGGGGGTGTCGGACCTGTCGGGCCCGCACCTGGTCGAACGCGGCGACGGCACCTACGTCGCCTACCACACCGACCGGGGCGACATCCGCCTGACCGAGGTGGGGCGCGACTTCGGCCTGCGCCGCCACCTGGGCACGGTGCACACCCCCATGGCCGGACCGCCGGACTCGGGCCGCAGCGCGGCACCCTCCTTCGGCTCCGACGGGGGCGTGCAGTACATGTTCTACGAGGCCGGGCACCGGCTCGGGGCGACCATCGCCATCGCCCGCGCCGACTGAGGCACCGCGGGGTCCGCGCCCCGGCGCGGCGCCCACCGGCGGGCGCCGGGGCCCCTCCCTGAGGGGTCAGAGCTTGCGGCCGACACCGCCGTACTGGTCGACCTCGGCCGGAAGGCCCGCGCCCCGGCCCCGTACCGGAGGACGCCAGCGCGTGACCGAGACCAGGCCCGGCTCGACCAGCTCCAGGCCCTCCAGGTAGCCGCCGATCTGCTCGGGACTGCGCGGGTTGTAGGGCACCGCGCCGCTCTCGTTGTACTCGTCCTGGGCCGCCGCGTTCTCCTGGCTGTGGACGTTGCTGCCCTCGCTCACCGTCAGGTAGCTGCCCGGGGGCAGGCCCGCCAGCAGGCGCCGCACGATGGAGACGGCCTCCTCGTACTCCTGCACGTGCCCCAGGACCCCCAGCAGCATCAACGACACCGGCTGGTCCAGGTCCAGCAGCTCCGAGGCCTGCTCCAGGATCGCCTCGGGCTCGTACAGGTCGGCGTGGAGGTACTGCGTACGCCCCTCGGGGGCGCTGGTCAGCAGCGCCCGCGCGTGGGTGAGCACCAGCGGGTCGTTGTCGACGTAGACCACCCTGCACTCGGGCGCCACCGCCTGCGCCACCTCGTGGGTGTTGTTGGCCGTGGGCAGACCGGTGCCCACGTCCAGGAACTGGCGGACGCCCACCTCGCCCGCCAGGTGGCGCACGGCCCGCTCCTGGAAGGCGCGCGAGGCCCGCGCCATCCGCGCGATACCGGGGAAGGCCTCCAGGAACTGGTCCCCCGCCTCACGGTCGACGGGGTAGTTGTCCTTGCCGCCCAGCCAGTAGTTCCACACCCGTGCCGAGTGCGGCACCGTCGTGTCGACCACCGGTCGCTCAACGCTCATCGGTCTCCGCTTCCACTGCTCGTCACTCGCCGGGCCCGCAGTCGTCCGGGCCCCGTCCCCGGTCAGAGACGCTCGGCCGCGGCCCGCCCCTGCGGGGATCAGGCCTTGCGGGCCACACCGCAGTACTCGGCCACCGGACGCGCCCCGCCGACCTCGGCGGGGGCCGGACGCCACAGGGAGCAGGAGACCACGCCCGGCTCCAGCAGTTCCAGCCCGTCGAAGAGCGCGCTGATCCGCTCGGCCGTGCGGATGGTCAGCTTGGGGGTGCCGCGCTCGTTCCAGGCCGCGGCCACCTGGTGGGCGCGTTCGCGGTCGATGTCGTCGGTGGGGTGGGACAGGACCAGGAAGCTGCCCGGGGCCAGCGCCTC
The DNA here is from genome assembly GCF_018316795.1 of Nocardiopsis akebiae. Taxonomy (NCBI): domain Bacteria; kingdom Bacillati; phylum Actinomycetota; class Actinomycetes; order Streptosporangiales; family Nocardiopsidaceae; genus Nocardiopsis; species Nocardiopsis akebiae. The sequence continues at coordinate 3,042,279 of NZ_CP074132.1, read as the reverse complement.
CAGGAGCCGGTCCATGATCGCGCGGACCTCGCCGTCGTCGGCGACGAAGTTGACCACGCCCAGCAGCATCAGCGCCACCGGCCGCTCCAGGTCCAGGGTGCGGGAGGCCTCCCGCAGGATGGCCCCGGGGTCGCGCAGGTCGGCGTCGACGTAGTCGGTGGCCCCCTGGCCGCTGCCGGTGAGCAGGGCGCGGGCGTGGGTGAGCACCAGGGGGTCGTTGTCGACGTAGACCACCCTGGACTCGGGCGCCACCGCCTGCGCCACCTCGTGGGTGTTGTTGTGGGTGGGCAGACCGGTGCCCACGTCCAGGAACTGCCGGACGCCCTCCTCCCGCGCGAGGTGGGTCACGGCGCGCACGAGGAAGCCCCGGTCGGCGACCGCGTTGTCCACGATCTCGGGGAAGAAGGAGCGGATCTGCTCGCCCATCTCCCGGTCCACGGGGTAGTTGTCCTTGCCGCCCAGCCAGTAGTTCCAGATTCGGGCGTTGTGGGGGACGGAGGTGTCGATCCGGGGGGCGGAAACCTCAGGGTTCTCAGGGGGCACGGGCCTGCCTTCTACGCTCGTTCTGGGGAGAAAAAGGGCGTACCCGGACAAGTAAAGGGCTCTAGGAGCCCACCGGCAAGCTCCCCGGGGCGTGTCCCCCGACCACCGGAACACCGGCCCGCCTACCCCGCACACCACCGAAAAGCACTCGTCCCCCCGACCCCGAGGCCGATAGCGTGCCCGGCAGCGCCCCGACCAGCGCACCCAGGACCCCACACCCGACAGAAGGGAGCCGCGGGTGAAGCACTCCAGCCCCGAGTTCGCGCGGATCGTGCACGAGGGAACCGTCCTGCGGTGCCAGGTGGGCTCCGAGGCCCACGGCCTCGCCCTGCCCGGCCAGGCCGACCGCGACGAGATGGGCATCTGCGTCGAACCCCCCGAACACGTCATCGGCCTGCGCCCCTTCGAGCAGTACATCCACCACACCCGCCCCGAACACACCCGCTCCGGCCCCGGCGACCTGGACCTGACCGTCTACTCCCTGCGCAAGTGGACCCGCCTGGCCCTGGACGGCAACCCCACCGTCCTGCTCCCCCTCTTCGTCCCCCCGAACGAGATCGTCGCCATCACCCCCACCGGACACGACCTGCGCGCCAACACCGCACGCTTCCTCTCCCGCCGGGCGGGCGAACGCTTCCTGGGCTACCTGCGCGCCCAACGCGACCGCATGGAGGGAACCCGCGGCGGCAAACACACCAACCGCCCCGAACTCGTCGAACGGCACGGCTTCGACACCAAGTTCGCCTACCACATGGTCCGCCTGGGCATCCAGGGCGTGGAACTGATGGAGACCGGCCGCATCACCCTGCCCATGCCCGAACCCGAGCGCACCTGGCTGCTCGCGCTGCGCCGCGGCGAGCGCAGCCGTGCCGACGCCCTGGACCGGGCACGCGAACTCGAACAGCTCCTGGCCCGCCTGTGCCGGACCTGCGACCTGCCCGCCGAACCCGACCACGCCTGGGCCGACCGCTGGCTGGTCAGCACCTACCAACGGGCCTGGGCCCGGCGCTGACCCGCCCCGCGCCCCCTCCTCCACGCCCCGCCCCCGCGACCGTGGCCGCGACCGCGCTGGTCACAGCGGCCACCCGACGCAGGGCCGGCGCGGGACCGGGATAGGGTGAACCCCCGAAGAGGTAGGCGCCGCTCCCGGCTCCTCCGGGCGCTCCCCGCACGGCGGACGCCGCGCACCGCGCCCGGGAACGACGAACACTAAGGAAACACCATGGTCGGAACCATCGCCTTCGTCCTCATGATCGTGGGCCTGACGATGATGCTCGCCACCGGGCTCATCGCGGCCGTGATCAAGACCCGCTAGGGCAGCACGACCCGGCTCGGTGACGGGTGCGTCCCCAGGGCCGCACCCGTCAGACCGTCCCCCCGCGAACCCCACAGCCCCCCCAGCCCCCAGCCCCCAGCCCCGAAAAGCACTTTCAGCCCCCGCCACCGAACCGCTACCGTGCCGTCCTCGTCGGGGCCGGGGCGCGGCCCGCGTGCGGGTGGGCGGACCTGGCCGGGCGCGCCCACGCGGTGACCGTGCGGACCGTGGAGAGCCCGCCCCGGGTGTCCGCTCCCCTGGCCCACGTCGAGAACGCGGCCTTCGCCTGGCGGCAGACGGTGTTATTCCTGTCGCTGTGGACCGGGGCCGAACAGCGCGAGGCGACGGCGTGGACGGTGGGGCTGGCCGCCGACCAGCCCCACCCCACGCGCGAACGCCTGGAGCCGGTGCTGGCCGGGCTGCGCCGGGCGGTGGAGGGAGAGGCCTTGGAGGAGACCGAGGCCCCTACGGGAAGGCGCCGCTTCCCGGGCTGGAGCGGGAGGCACTGGATGCTCCGGATCGCCCCGCGGGCCCTGCACGGCGCGGGCCGCTCCTGAGGGGTCCGGCCCGCCGACGGCACGGGATGACCGGTGCGGGGCATCCGTCCACGCTGCCCCGCACCGGCGGTACGGGCGAACCCGCACGGATCCATTTTACGGACTCGGGGGGAAGGGGAACCAGCGGCCCGGGAAATTCGTGCGGTGTTCGGTTCTCCGAAGCGAGGCCGCACGGGAGGCGCGCGAGACGGAGGGCACCCGATTCCCGCCGCCTTCTTCCGGTTCCCGCACCCTGAGACCGAAGACCGTTTTCATTCGCTTTGTCACCGCTTGTTCTCCCTTAGTAGTAATACGAGGAAGCCCTACCTTTATTATGTAGATTCGTAGCTGCCTGAACTCGGGCGGGCCCCCGGGCGCGGCGCTCCGCCGTGCGGGCGCACCGCGGACTCGGGGCCGACCCGGGCCGCCTGGCAGGTGTGCACGCGGCCCGGTCGGCCGTGGTCCGTTCGGGTTCGCAGGGGAAGGTCGGGGCTCGTTGGCGCGGCTGGCATGGACCCGGGGCGCCCGGGTACGGCCCTGAGGCCGCCACGGGGTCCCCTGGAGCGCGAATGCCGGCTCCGTCTCCGACACGCTCCCCCCGACCAGCCGCGCCGGTCCGGTGGGTGCCGCCAGCATCCAACGGCATGCCCCCGGCAGACAACCCCAACGGCACCCCGGTGCACAGGCGTAGGCATCCTCCCCCCGCGCTGACCACGATCCCAGGAAGGTTCAGGGCCGGTCGGCACCACCCGTTTGAGGGCGGGGCCGAAAGGACTGCGCCTCCCCCGCTCGCCCGTTCGCGGCGGTCCCCCCGCAATACCCCGGTGACGGAAAGGACGCGGGACCACGAAGGGAACCGAGCCGATATTCCCGGCACAAAGGATGGAAAACGGTGGGCATCGGGCCCAGGTGCAGCCGGTGTCGGCCCCGAAGATGATCGCCGTTCCATTATCGGAGCGCGGTTGGGGGGGAGCCCGTCCGCATGCGCGCGGTGGGGGTGGTAGACGACGGGCAGTTGCTCGTCGGTGCCGTCGATGGCGGGTTTGGACGCGTTCGGGTCCATGGCGCCGACCTGGGGATGGCCGACGCGGACGAGGCCGCCGCGGGATGGACGGACATCGTGACGTGCCCAGGCCCGCCGGAAGGCCTCACTCGCCGGGGACGGCTCCTCCACCGGCTGCGCGAATCGCGGATCGCGCAGATCCGTTCCCACGCGCCCGCGGGACATCGCGACCGTCTCCTGCCGGTCGAGGTACAGGTGATCGTCCGTGTCGGGGAAGGCCCAGCGGCTCCGCGAGGAGGACCGGTCGACTCGGCCTCCTCGTCGACGACGCCATCTCCACCACTCGGCCGGGTGTCGGCATGGCCGGACTGCGTTCCCTGGCGGCGGCGAGCGCGGTCCCGCTGGAGGAGGTGCGGGCTGTCTGGGAGGTGAACGTCTTCGGGTCCGTGGCGGTGTACCGGGCCGTGCTCCCGCTGCCCGGTCTACACGGCGTCGAAGGGTGCGCTCGACGCCGTGACGGTGGCGATGGTGACCGGGCTGCGGGTCTCCGGTGTCAAGATCACCCCCGCTGGTCGACTTCCAGGGCATGGAGCCGGTCGAGGACGCCGCTCGTGAGATCGTGCGTGTCGCCCGACTCGGGCCTGAAGGACCCTCCGGCACCTTCACGAAGTGGGAGGGAGCGAACCTCCCGTGGTGAGTCCACAGTGCTGATCCGTCAGAGCCGCGTGCCCTCAGCCGTACGGGCACGACCCGCCGATGACAGGGCGCAACGCCTGTTACACGGGACTTTTGGGGCATAGGTGGCGGGTTTCGGCGTTTCCCGGGTGCGTCGGTCCCGGCGTCCCTAGGCTCGCTCGGAACCGTTCCGAGGAGTCCCGATGCCCGCCCTGCCCGAGTCCGACCCGCCCCGCCACCCGTACCGCAACCTCGTCCTTCTCTCCTTCCTGACCCTGTCCGGCAGCCGTCCCCCGCACGGCCTGCTCGAACACGCGCACCGGCTGGTCACCGGAGCCCTGCCGCGTGGGCGGCGCCGCCCGCGCCCACAGGCCTACCCGCGGGTGCGCCGCAGGGTGCTGCGCCGCTCCCTGCGCCCGCTCCGATGGCACCTCAGGGGCGGTGCGGCGGGGCTGCGCCTGTCCCCGGTGGACGGCTCGGGCGGCGAGGCCCGGCTCCTGGAGGGGCTGGAGGGCCTGGACGCGCGGGAACGGGCGGCCTACGGGCTGCTGCGGGTGGAGGGGCTGTCCGCCGAGGAGGCCGCCGCCCTGCTCTCCTCGGTCGGCGTGCGCGACGCGTCCGGCGCCGTGGCGCGGGCCCTGGAGGTAGGGGGCGAACACCGGCTCCCCGACCCAACGGTGGTCCGCGTCAGCGGCCGGGGCCCGCTCCTGGAGCGGCGCGCGCTGGCCGCCGTCGCGGTCCTGACCGGGCTGGCCCTGGTCGCGCTGTCCATGGGCACCGCCAGGACGGTCGCGCCCGTGCTGTCCCAGGGCCCGGCCCCGGTGGCCCTGGCCGACGCCCCCGACGAGCAGGTCTGGCGCGAGCGCTTCCGGCTGGACCTGACCGCCTGGCACCCGCGGGGCGACGCCGTCGGCGACGAACAGCTCGTCCAGCGGGCCCTGCGCGCGTGGTCGGCGCACAGCGCCGAGGGCGGCGCCGACGCGGGCCCGGTGCGGGGCCGGACGGCGGGGTCGCGGCGCGGGCCGCGGGCGACTCCGCGGTCCCGGAGCCGCGCGCGCCCCGTCTGGTGTTCGCTGGCGACGTGGACGGGCGGGAGGTGGTGCTCCTGCACGACGCCCCGTGGGTGGCGCGCTACACCGACGACGGCTCGCAGGAGCGGGTGGAGGTGTTCGACGAACCCGGCAACGGGGTGGCCAACTGGCCCGCCCTGCGCCTGGCCGACACCGCTGAGGGCACCCGCTACCTGCTGCCGCCGTGGGTGACCGAGGCGGCCTACGCTCCGCTGGGCGGGCAGGAGCCGGACTGGACGGACCTGGTGCACGGGGACGGCGTGACCGCACCCGTGCCGACCGGGGAGCGGTGCGGCGTGGGACCGGCGCTGCGCCTGCGCGCGCCGGAGGTGGCGCACGGGCAGCCCTACACCGCGATCGACCTGGGCGGGCTGGACACAGCCCACCTGGGGTACATGCCGCCCCCTCCCGGGGAGATCCGCCGTCTGGGCCCGCACGAGGTGCTGGACGCCGACAGCGGGTTCGGACTGTGGGGGCTGGCGGCCTGCGCCGGGGAACCGCCCGCCGAACCGGTCCGCACGGCCACGGCCTGGGAGTTCGCCCGCCAGGAGCTGCCCGGCGGGGGCACCGGCCGGTGGGTGTGCGTGCGCTACGGGGCCAACGACGGCGGCGGCCTGGCCCGCACCCTGCTGGTGGCCGACACCGAAGCGGGCACCGACACCGTGGTCGCGGGCGAGCGCGAGGGCGGCTGGGAGTGCAGCAACCTCGACCGGCAGGTGGCGGCGGGCACCTGGTGGCAGGACGGGGACGAGCGGTGGCACTACCTGGCGGCGGCCTCCCGGGAGGCGGACCGGATCAGTGTGCGGGGCGCCGCCAGCGGCAGCGCGGAGGGCGGCGAGGCCCTCGCCGTGGAGGGGCCCGAGGCCGGGGAGCCGCCCGCCGAGGAGGTCGGACTCGTCGCCGTGGACGCGCACGGGGAGGAGATGACCGTGCTCGCCCGCTGAACCGTCCGGTCCCCGGGGCCCGGGCCCCGGGGACCGGACGCCGCACGGCGGTGGCCGGTTCCGGCCAGCACGCGTGTGAGCGGGCGCCGGAATACCCCGGGCCGCCCGGTGGTATCACTGGTCTGGACTCCCCCGCGCAGACCGGAGCCGACTACCGAAGCGCGACAGGGCCGGGTTTCCCGGCCCTGGGAACAGTGGACTGCCCGGCCCCGGCCGTAGTGAGGTGTGACCTATGTCGATCTGGTCCCGTGGTGACCGTACCGGAAGGGTCGAGGAAGCCCTTCTGATGCTGGAGGGGCAGGGGATCATCGACGGCCTGGAGATCCTGCCGGGCGAGGCCAAGCCCTACCGCGTGCTCGTGCCAGCGGGCCTGGTCCACATGGACGAGGACGAGGCGTCGATGTTCGCGCTCGGCGCGGTCGTGGGGGCGTTCGGCGCCATCGCCCGCCGGCACGCCTGAGGCCGGGTCCCGGCCCGGCCGGAACCCGCTACCGGTCGGCCCGTGTGCGGCCCATGGTGCGCAGCACCGCGTCCAGGAGCAGGTCCCGGACCATCGCGCGGTGCTCGTCGGTGTGCGCCGTGGTCAGCTCGTTGTTGAACGTGGACAGGCACAGGCCCACCACCATCTCGGCGAGCGGGCGGGCGGGGCGGCCGTCCTCGGGCAGCTCCTCCACGAAGCGGGCGATCTCCAGCGCCTCGCGCACGGCCTCCACCCACAGTTCGGTGCGCCGGCGCCACCAGTCGCGCTGCGGCCCGGGCTCGGAGCCCAGGCCCGTAGCGGCGGCGAGCAGCCCGCCCGACTCCAGCCACAGCCCAATCCAGGCGTCCACGACGCGGCCCATATAGCCGTCGATGGTCTCCATGCGGCCGAAGGTGAGGTCGAGCCGGGAGGCGAACGCGGTCAGCCGCACGTCCACGGCTGCCTGGAGCACCTGGTTCTTGTGGTTGTAGTACCGGTAGACCGTGGAGCGGTCGATGTCCACTCCCTCGGTGATCTCCTTGTAGGTGATCTGGCTGAAGGGCTTGGCGCGCAGCAGCTCGACCAGGCTGCTCTGCAACTGGAGCATGCGCCGCGCGGCGCGCGGGCTGCCGCTCGTGCTGCGCCCCGCCTCCTCCGGCGCCGCCGTGCCCGACCCCTGCTCCGCCATCCGCCCCCGCAGCCCTCGTCGACCGAACCTCCTCCAGCTTGCCGCACCGGGCGGGCGTTCTCCAACACGGCGTTGGGGATGTCGGACACGTGGTCCCTTGCGGTGCCCCCCGCACGGGCGGGTCGGGCGGGGGCGCCGGAGGGCGGCTGGGGACTGCTGTTCGAACCGGTCTCAGCTTGCGCGGGGGTCGGTTCGGGCGCCCACGGGGTTCCGGAGGGGCCGCAGACGGGTTGGCGAGGAACCAGCGAACCCGTCGTGGGCGCCGAAGGCTCCCGTTCTACGGGCGCCCGGACACGAGAAGGACCGCGCGCAGCGTCCGTTGGGGGTGGTGGCGGGCGACGGGTGGGACGAAGCGGAGCGGAGGTCCGAAAACGCTGCCTATCCCTCCCACCGGGTGGCGAGCTCCTGGACCCTGCGGGCGCGGTGCGAGGTCAGGAAGTCGCGGTACCAGTGGTAGCTGTCCTTGGGGTGGCGCTCCAGGCGGTCGTAGTCGACGCGGACCAGCCCGAAGCGGCGGTCGTAGCCGTAGGCCCACTCGAAGTTGTCCAGGAGGGACCACACGAAGTAGCCGCGCACGTCCACCCCCGCGTCGATGGCCGTGGCCAGGGCGTCCAGGTGGTCGCGCAGGTACTCGATGCGGCCGGTGTCGCGGACCCGGCCGGTCTCGTCGGGCTGGTCGTCCTCGGCCGAACCGTTCTCGGTGATGAAGATGGGCGGCAGGTCCGGGTAGCGCCGGTTGAGGTCGATGAGCAGGTCGGCGAAGGTGGCCGGGACCACCGGCCAGCCCATGGTGGTGTGCCGCACCCCCTCGATCCGCACCTGCTCGGTGCGGATGTCCACGGCGGTGCGCGCGGCCGGGTCGGCCTCGTCGTGGGGGGCGTCGCGCAGCATGATGGGCCGGTAGAAGTTGACGCCCAGGAAGTCCAGCGGCTGGCCGATGATGCGCAGGTCGCCGTCGGCCCGGTAGGAGCCGTCGGCCATGCCGTCCCAGACCTCGTCCTCGTTGTCGGGGTAGGCCCCGGCGAAGATGGGGTCGAACCACACGCGGTTGTGCAGGGTGCGGGCCCGCTCCACGGCGGCGCGGTCGGCCTCGGAGTCGGTGGCGGGCAGGAAGTGGTCCGGGTTGAGGGTGATGCCGACCTCCCCTGCGGCGGCCGCGCGCAGTTCGCCGGTGGCCATGCCGTGGGCGAGCAGCAGGTGGTGCGCGGCGGCCAGGGCGGGCGTGCCCTCGCGGGTCCCCGGCGCGTGGCGGCCGACGGCGTGGCCGACGAAGGCCGAGCAGAAGGGTTCGTTGAGGGTGATCCACCGGTTGACCCGGTCGCCGAGGCGGTCGGCGACGATGCGGGAGTACTCGGCGAAGCGGTAGGCGGTGTCGCGGACCCGCCAGCCGCCCTCGTCCTCCAGCGCCTGGGGCAGGTCCCAGTGGTAGAGGGTCAGGGCGGGTTCGATCCCGGCGCCCAGGATGGTGTCCACCAGGCGGTCGTAGAAGGCCAGCCCCTCCGGGTTGGGGCGGCCCTTGCCCGTGGGCTGGACGCGCGGCCAGGCAACGGAGAAGCGGTACAGGTCGACGCCCAGGTCGGCGAGCAGGGCGACGTCCTCCCCGTAGCGGTGGTAGTGGTCGCAGGCGACGTCGCCGCTCTCGCCGCGGGCGACGCGCCCCGGCGTCCGGCAGTAGGTGTCCCAGATGGAGGGGCCCCGTCCGCCCTCGTGGACGCCGCCCTCGATCTGGTAGGCGGCGGTGGCGGTACCGAAGAGGAGGCTGGCGGGCAGTCTGGGGTCTTCCATGGTGTTCCTTTCGCGGGAGCGCTCCCAATCGTACCGAAGGCGACCTCCGACACCAATCATCCTTAAGTAGTCGAACAAACACCCTGAGCACGCGAAACGCCGGTGCGCGGCCTCCGCCCGCCGCCTCCGCCCGCCCCGGCCCGGCCGGCGGCACAGCGGCGTCACGCGGACCGGACGCCCTGCCGTATCGTCGCACTGCACGGCGCGTCCCCCTCCCCCTCGGCCCCCGCCCCCCGCGCGAGAAAGGACCCCATGAGCGACTGGATCGACTACTCCCAGAACCGGAAGATCCGGGAACTGGAGGAGAGTCTGGGCTCGGCCCACTACCAGATGGCCGCCGAACGCCGCAGGATGCGCTCGGAGCTGTCCCGCGTCCGGGGCACCCTCGAACAGAGGCTGGACCGCGTCTCGGCCTCCCTGGACGCCTTCATCGAGCTCAGCGACGTGCGCGCCGTCCTGGCGATGTTCGACGGAGCCGCCCTGGCCCGTCGCCGCACACTCCAGATGCTGGACGGCGCGCCCCTTCCCAGCCTGGACCTGGAGGACGTCCCCGGCTACTGGCTGGTCCCGGCCGCCCTCGGCCTGCACGCGCTGCTGGCGGGCGACACCGCCGCCGCCCGCCTCCGCTTCGACGAGGCCGCCCGGCGCGACGCGGAGCGCGCGGGCCACTTCGCGGCGCTGGCCACCGCCCTGACCAGCGCGGACCACGCTCGCGCCATGGACGCCGCCGCGATCGCCGGGCTGCTCCCGCGCCTGCCCTCCCCCGACGAGGAGGTGACCCGGGGACAGCGCGCCCTGTGGCTGCTCACCGCCGACGGCTCCTTCGGCGACGGAGCCCGGCAGCACCTGCTGCTGTCCACGCTGCGCGCCTGGTCCGAGGCCGGGGTCGGCGTCCCGGCCTCCGCGGGCCCGTCGGCCCTGGCGGCGGACGCCTCCGGCTCCTCCCCCTCCCAGGCCTCCGGCGGGAAGGCGTCCGGCGGTGTGGCCGGGCGCGCCGGGGCCGCGCGGCGCATCACCGCGCTGCGCGAGGGCGTCGCCCGCGTCGTCGCGCTGGACGGGGAGGCCGCCTCCCCCTCCGCGCTCGCCCCCGACGAGGTCAGCGCCGCGTTCCTCAACGACACCATGCGCCTGCTCGTGGAGGAGGGCAGCTCCGAGGAGGCACCGCTGCTGACCCGCGCCCGCGAACTGCGCGCGGTCATCGAGAGCAGCGGCGAGGGCGGGCCGCCGCAGCGGTGGACCGACCCCGTGGGCACCGTCGCCGCGCTGCTCGGCGACGACCTGGTCCGCCAGGACGCGCCGCCCCACCGGCGCACCTTCGCCCTGGCCCTGCAGCGCCCGGCCGTGGCCGAGCTCGCCGAGGAGCTGGTGCGCGAGGCCGCCGCGCCGGTGGAGGACTCCACGACCCTCCAGGCGCAGGGCGTGCGGGTGAGGGTCTCCTCCCACGGCGCCGACCCCCGGGAGCTGGAGCGCGCCCGCACCCAGCTGCGCGGGCGCTGGCACGACACCGGCTCAGCCCGGACCTACGCGTGGGGCCTGCTCGCCATGGCGGGTCTGCTGGCGCTGCTGGGGCTGACGTCGGGCAGCGGCCTGGTCTGGTTCCTGTGCGTGGCCGCCGCGGCGGGCGCCGGGGTCGCGCTTGTGGTCGACCACTCCAGGCGCGCCGAGGCCCGCGACACCGCCGAGGCGACCGTGCGGCGGCTGGACGTCCAGGTCGCCGAGGCCGCCGAGAGGTGGCGCGAGTCGCTGCTGGCCTCCGAGGAGCACGCCGTCACGGCCGGGAACGAGGCGGGACGGATCGACCGCCTGCTCAGCACCGGAGAAGAGTGAGGACACGAGGGACATGGGACTGTTCTCCGCGCGGATCAAGCTCCGCAGCGACCCGCAGGGCTTCTTCCAGGGCCCGATGGCGCACGCGCTGGCCTCCGGCGCGCACATGCCCACGGCCAACGGCGGGGTGTGGAACGCGGTGCACTCCTCGTGCTCGTGCTGCGACGCCGGGGACGAGCGGGACAAGCTCCGCGACTCCTGGGGCGTCACCGACTACGCGGGCTGGGACCGGACGCTGCGACTGCTGACCGACGACGCGCGCCCCGCGACGGCGCTGTCGATCGTGCTGGACCTGCGCGCCCGGACCATGGCGCAGGCCCCCGGATGGCCCTTCGACGCGGGCATCTGGCCGGACCTGATCGTGCGCTGGTGCCAGGAGCAGGGCGCCGCCCCGGGCCTGTACGAGGATCTCGTGGCGGCGGCCGCGCAGGTCTGGGAGTACGAGGAGCGCATGGTGCGGGACGGCGTGCTGCCCCCGGGCACGCCGGTGCGCACGGCGCGCGCCTACGACTTCGGGCGGGCGGTCAACCTCGCGCGGTGGGGCGTCAACGCCGGGTACGCCGACGAGCGCGCGGCGCACGCGCACATCCTGCGGGCGGGCGCGCAGTCCATGCGCTACCACGGTTCGTGGCAGGAGATGTCCGCCGGGTTCGTGCTGGGGCGGGCGATGGCCTTCGACGAAGGGTCGTTCGGCCCGTACTACACCGACTCGGCGCGGGCGCACGCGGTGCTGGCCGAGGACCCGCGGAGCCCGTGGCTGCACCTGCCCTGGCGCATGTGAGGGGCGGTCCGGGTCAGGCCTCGCCGTGCACCGGTCCGGCCACGAGCAGGCGCATCTCCAGCGGCAGGTCGCGGATTCCCCGGGTGGTCAGCCCGGCCGAGCGCAGCAGCGCCTCGTACTCGCGCTCGGTGCGCTCGGCCCCGGTGGTCATCACCATCATGTGCGCGTCCAGGACGGCCGTGAGCCAGGCGGCGCCCTCGTCGGGCAGGACGCGCTCGGCGATGAGCACCAGCCCGTCGGGGGCCATCGCCTCGCGGCAGTGGCGCAGCACGGTGCGGACGTCCTGGTCGGACCAGTTGTGCAGGACCCGGCTGAGCAGGTAGGCGTCGGCGCCCCGGGGCACGCCCCGCAGGAAGTCGCCCTCCACCAGCTCGCACCGCCCCGCCTCGACGTACGCGCCGAGGCGGGCGCGGGCGGCGGCCAGCGCGGGCGGGCGCTCCACCAGCACCCCCCGGGCGCGCGGCGCCCGGGCCAGGACGGTGGCCAGGAGTTCGCCGTCCCCGCCCCCGAGGTCGACCACCGTGCGGGCGCCGGTGAAATCGTGGACGTCGGGGACGGCGGTGGAGAAGCGGCCGCTCGCGGCCATCCCCGCCGTGTAGCGCGCCGCGTCGGCGGGGTGGCGCTCCAGGTGGGTGAACACGTCGGTGCCGTGGGCGGCCTCGAAGGCGGTGGCGCCGGTGCGCACGCTCTCGCCCAGGCGCGCCCACGCGGCGGTGAACATGTCGCTGTCGTAGAGCAGCGCCAGGTCGGCCATGCCCGAGGGGTGGTCCCGGCGCAGGGCGGCCCCGACCTGCGTGGGCCGGTAGCGCCCGTCGCGGTGCTCCACGACCCCCACGGCCGCGAGCAGGCGCAGCAGGCGTTCCAGGCGGTCGGGGCGCAGGTCCAGTTCGGCGGCCAGGGCCGCGGCGTCGGCGGTGTCCCCGGCGAGGCGGTCGAGCACGCCCAGTTCGACCGCGGTGGCCACCGCCCGGGCCACCCACGGTCCGGTCATGAGCCGCAGCACCTCGCGCTCGGCGGATCCGTCCCCCGTCATCCCCACCTCCGTCAACAGGCCCTCAGAGCCAACCGTTGCGACGGAAGACAACGTAGAGGCTCAGGCTCGTCAGCGCCATGAGGGCCAGGGACAGCGGCCAGCTGAACGCCCAGTGGTAGTCGCCGCCCGGGGAGATGTTCATGCCGTAGACGGAGGAGATGAGGGTGGGCACGACCAGGATGCCGCCCCAGGAGGAGACCTTCTTCATGGCCTCGTTCTGCGCCTGGTCGATGAGGGCGCTGTTGACCGACATGATGTTCTGCAACAGCTGGCGGAAGCCGTCCACGCGCTCGCGCACGGCGGCGACGTGGTCGGCTACGTCGCGCAGGCGGTGGTGCAGCTCGCCGCGCCGTTCGGCGGGGATGCGGAAGGGGTCGGCCGAGGCGAAGCCCTGTCGGCGCGTGGGGGGTCGGACGCCCTCCGGCTCGACGAGGGCGTCGGCGAACGGCCGCGGGTCCGGGGCGCCGGGGCGTTCGGGGTCGTGGGCCAGCGGACCCATGAGCCTGTCCAGGACGGTTCCGAGGGGTTCCACGGCGCGGGAGAGCAGGATGACCTCGCGGGCGAGGCGGTAGGTGCGCCGCGAGGCCCGGGAGTCGCCGCCGAAGACCTGGTTCTCCACCTCGTCGATGTCGTCCTGGAGTTCGGAGACGACGGGCGCGTAGCCGTCCACGACCAGGTCCAGGACGGCGTGCACCACGGCCAGGGTGCCGTGCGCCAGGACGCGGGGCTCGGCCTCCAGGAAGTCGCGGACGCTCTCGAAGTCCACCTGCTCGGTGTGGCCGATGGTGACCACGAAGTCCCGCCCGGCGAAGAGGTGGATCTCGTCCACCTCGACCGACTCGCGCACGGTGTCGTAGCGGGCCGGGCGCAGCACGAGGAAGAGCACGCCCCGGTAGACCTCGGCCTTGGGGCGCTGGTGGGCGACGATGGCGTCCTCCAGGGCCAGGGAGGGCAGGCCGAAGAGGCGGGCGACCTCGGTGAGCTGGTCGCGGTGGGGGGCGGTCATGCTGATCCAGGCCATGAGGCCGGGGTCGCGCTCGGCGACGCCGCGCGCCTCGGCGACGGTGTCGGTCTCGCGCTCGCGGCGCCCGTCGCGGTAGAGGACCGCGCGGACCGGGCCGGGCGAGCCGCGCTCGGGCAGCGCGGCCCTCCTGTGGCCCAGGTCCATGATGCGTTCCGGCGCGGAGTCGCTCATAGGTGGTCTCCCCTCCTGTGCGTTACGGCGCGCTGTCCCGCCGGTAGACGGACCGGTGGGCGAGCGCTCTCAGGAGGGACTGCCCCCGATCGGGGCGGGGCAGTCCGGTCAGGGCCGCCCTCCACGGGGGCGCGGCTTCGGCGGCCACGGACGGGGCCTCAGCCGCGCAGCCCCGAGGCGCGGACCGTGATGTTGAGCCGCCCGTCCAGGCCCAGGCCGGGCGGCGCGGTGCCGGGCCGGGTGCGGGGGACGCCGTGGTAGGCCATGCGGGAGGGGCCGCCGAAGACGAACAGGTCCCCGCTGCGCAGTTCGACGTCGGTGTGGGGGCGGTTGCGGGTCTCGGTGTTGCCGAAGCGGAACACGCAGGTGTCGCCGAGGCTGAGGGAGACCACGGGCTCGCCGGAGAGTTCGTCGCGGTCCTGGTGCATGCCCATGCGCGCGTCGGCGTCGTAGAAGTTGACGAGGGCGACGTCGTAGGGGTCGGCGTCCGGACCGGGCGGGGCGCCGTAGGCGGTCTCCACGGCCCGCGCGGCCAGGTCGCCGAGCAGGTCGGGGAAGGGCTGGACGGGTGTGCCGTCGGGCAGGAGCCGCCCGTAGGAGTAGGCCTGCCGGTGCCGGGAGGGCCCGGAGCCCCGCCGCTCGGCGTGGGGGTTGGGCCCCGGCGACCAGTGCCAGCCCAGGCTGACCGTCCGCACGCTCATCACCCCGCCGCGCGGCATCGCGTGGCGGCGCATTCCGGCGGGCCCGCGCGCCCAGTCGCGGCAGCGCCGGACCAGATCGGCCTGCTCCTCGGGGTCCAGCCAGCCGGGCACGTGCACGGCGCCGGGCGCCACCTGCGCGGGCGGGCGGTCGAACAGCGCGTCGCTCATGGGTCCCATGCTGCCCCGCGCGGGCGGTGGGCGCCAGCGCGGGACGGGGCGGGGCGGTCAGCGGCGCAGGAGTTCGCGGACGTTGACCACGAGCAGCAGCACCACGATCACCGCGACGGGGACGGTGATGGCGATGCGCCAGTTGACCACGAACGCGGCCACGACCCCCACGACGAGTCCGACGACCACCGCGATGACCGCCAGCCCGATGAGGTACTGGACGAACTTGCGGCGGGCCACGGAGTCGACCGCGGCGAAGACCACGACCACGCCGATCATCGCGTAGAAGGTGTACTGCCCGTTCAGGACGAACATGGGCAGCGCGAGCGAGATCAGCAGCAGCGGGGTGCTCAGGGCCACCCACAGGTGCAGGAAGCGGGTGGAGCGCTGCGTCCCCGAGGAGTAGGGCAGGTGCGGGGCCTTGAGGTGTCCGGTGGGCGAGGGCACCAGGGGGGTGTCCTCGGCCAGGGCGCGCAGGTGGGTGTCGCGCTCGTCGGCGGTCAGCACGCGGGTCTCGTAGACCTCGCCCAGCTCCATCTCCAGGGCGGCGATGCGTTCGGCGTACTCGCGGGCGCGGGGCCGCGAGTGGGCCTCGCGCTCCAGGACGATGCGGGCCGAGTGGAGCTGGCGCAGGCGGTCGCGGCGGCTGATGACGTCGGCGTCCAGGGTGCGCAGCCGCTCGTCCAGGGCTCGCACGTGGGCGCGCAGCTCGGCGCGGGCGGCGGGTTCGGTGGGGGCGACCTTCTGCAGGCCCACCCACGCCAGCGGGTCGGCCCAGGAGCGGCGGATGGTGCCGTCGCGTTCGTAGCGCGGGCCGCTGGGGGCGCGCTCGCCGTCGAAGAAGTCGCCGGTGTCGCGTCCCCACAGGCCGCGGAACCCCGTCAGCCAGGGGGTGTCGTCGTCGATGAGGACGGCCGACCACTCGCGGTCGCCGCCGGGGCCCAGGCGCATGCCGTCGCCGCGGGCGTAGTCGACGAAGGGGACGCCGATGCCGTGCCGGTTCAGGACGCTGTCGGCGCGGAAGATGCGGTGGGTGATCCACCGCCAGGCGCGCATGGGGCCGCGCAGGAAGGAGGGGTCGACCTGGATGAGGTAGTCGCCGGGCAGCATCTGGTGGGAGTGCGAACCCGCGCCGACGTAGACGATGGGGTGGTCGCCGTCCCGGTGCAGGTCGGGGTCCTCCCAGCTGCGGCGCAGGTCGTCGCCGTGGTACTCGTGCGAGGAGGCGCCCACCCAGACCGGACGGGTGGTGCCGTCGGGGTTGTCCACGACGTAGACGGTGACGCGCTCCCAGTCGGCCTCGTGGTCGTTGACGCCGCCGTAGATGGTCCGCCAGTCGTTCATCGCGTAGAAGAACCAGTACTGGAGGATGGTGTAGCCGCCCTCGCGGGTGACGCGGCCGTAGTAGGTGACGCCTCCGTTGTCGACGCGCTCGCGGTAGCGGGTCACCGCGGCGAAGGTGAGGCCGCCGGGTACGGCCCCGCGGATGAGCAGGGAGAGCTTCATCAGGATGTCCAGGACCCGGCCCAGGACTCCGACGGCGGCCAGGCGGCCGCTCTTGGGGATGACGGTGCGGGCCACGCCCTTGTAGCGGCGGGCCTCCTCGCGCAGGGTCTCCTCCTGGACGAAGCGCAGGTGCTTGTGGCGTCCGGGCCACTCCGCCTCGGCCCGGCCGAGGCGGTCGAGGGTGAGTTCCCCGGCCGGGACGAGGCGGCGCTCGCCGCCGCCCGGCTCCTCGATCCACAGGCTGCAGTTGCGTACGTAGGCGTCCACGTCGGTGGGGAAGAAGAGCTCCCCCTTGGTGCACATGAGCACCGGTTCGTAGGCGCGGAGGAGTTCGAGATCAGATTTCGCGGCCATGGTTCGCACCAAGCTAGTGCATTCCGGAGACGCTCCGTACCGGTGCGGCGAAGTGGCGCGGGTGACGGATGTCGCTTGTGGGGCGGGGCTTCGCGCGTGCCTCCCAGCCTTGCCTTCCGATGAGGCAATCACTTGCCAACATGGAAAGTGAGTGCCATTCTGGCAACAGGTTGAGCGAACGGAGAACGGCATGCGCAGGAACGAAGCGCTGGACGCGCTGGAGCGGGCGGAGACGGTGGGGACGCGGGCGCGCTCGCGGGGCGGGTGGTACGCGGTCTACGGCGCGGTGTTCGGCGTCGCGACGCTGGTCCTGGTGCTGGTGGTGGGCCTGTTCCCCTCCCCCTGGGCCGTCGCCGCCTCCACCGCCGGGTTCGGGGCGGCCATGGCGGTGCTGACGGTGTTCGCCGTGCGCCAGCCGGTGCACCCGCGGGGGTACGCGTCCCTGCACCTGTGGACGATGGGCGTGTGGGGCGTGCTGTACGCGGTCACGCTCTTCGTCGGCGTGTACGCCTTCCCAGGGGAGCCCGCCTGGTGGGTGCCCGGGGCCATGGCCTGCGCGGCGCCGCCGCTGGTGGCGGCCTACGTGTCCCTGCGCCGCAGCGGGAGCGCCTGATGGAGCACCCCCGCGGCAGGCTGGACGAGGTGGTCCACTCCCCCGTCCGCTTCTCGGTCGTGGCGGCGCTGGCCGCCGTGGACCGCGCGGAGTTCCGCTTCGTGCGCGACACCGTCGAGGTCTCCGACTCGGTGCTGTCCAAGCAGGTCACGGTGTTGGAGAACGCGGGCTACGTGAAGGTGCACAAGGCCGCGGTGGGGCGGCGCACCCGCACCTCCCTTTCCCTGACCGCTGAGGGGCGGGCCGCCTTCGACCAGCACGTCCGGGCACTGCGCGAGATCGCCTCGGGGACCCGCGTCCGCGTCCCCGAGGCCGAGTGACCGCGGTCCCCTCAGACCGTCCGGCCCGACACCGCGCCGACCTCCTCCGGCCGGGCTCCCGCGCCGGGCCGGTGCGGGTCGGCGGCGGTGACCGCCGCCCGATCGGGCACGGCGGGGCGGCGGGAGCCGTCGCCCCGGGCCGCGCCGGCTCCCGCGACCACCACCAGCACCATGCCGAGGACCTGGATCAGGGCGGGCGCCTGACCGATGACCACCAGGCCCATCACCAGGGCGACCGCCGGCTCCAGGCTGGAGAAGGTGCTGTAGGCGGTGCGGCCCATCCGCTGGAGGGCCACCATCTCCAGCAGGAAGGGCACCATCGGGAACAGCAGCGCGATGAGCAGGGTGAACAGCACCAGGTCGAGGTCGAGGTCGGCGACCATGCCGGGGGCGCCCAGCGGCGCGCTGACCACCGCGCCCACGGTCATGGTCAGGGCCAGGCCGTGCACGGCGCCGAAACCGGCGCCCACCCGCTGGGTCAGCACGATGTAGCCCACCACGCAGACCGCACCGGCCAGGGCGAAGCCGACCCCGACCAGGTCGAGCTCGCCCTGCCAGGGGCGGGTCAGGCAGAGCACGCCCGCGACCGCGGCGAGGATCCACACGAGTTCGCGGCGGCGGCGCATGGCGGCCACGGCCACCACGAGGGTGCCGAGGAACTCGATGGAGGTGGCGGTGCCGAGCTCGATCCGCGCCGTGGCCTCGGAGTAGAACAGCATCATCCCCGCGCTCGCTGTGCCCAGGATCACCACGGCGCCCAGTTCGCGCCGCGACGCCGCGCGCACCGCCCGCCACAGGGAGCGGCCGCCCAGGGCCAACAGCAGGAGCGCGGCCCAGCTCAGCCGGAGCCAGGTGACGGTGGCGGGGCTGGCCTGGGCGAAGGCCGTGACGGCCAGCGCGCTGCCTGTGTGCAGGGTGAACATGCCGATGAGCAGCATGAGGGGCGCCGGGACCCCGAAGCGGGCACGGCGGAGCGAGGGAACGAGAGAGCGGATCACCCGACCATTGCACCGACGCGGTTCGTTTCTGTCCACGGACCATTGGTTGATGGATCGTGTAGTTCCGGTGGACGGTCGGGTAGCCTCTGCGGATGGACTTCACCCGGTTGCGCCTGCTGGTCGAACTGGAACGGCTCGGCACGATGGCCGCCGTGTCCGAGGTCACGGGCATGAGCACGTCGGCGGTCTCCAAGCACTTCGCCGTCCTGGAGCGCGAGGCGGGCGTGCCGCTGATCGCGCCGGACGGGCGGCGGGTGCGCCTGACTCCGGCCGGGCGGCGGCTGGCCGAGCACGCGGTGGGCATCCTGGCGCGGGTGGAGGCCGCGCGTGCGGAGTTCGACGGCGAGGGCGAGCCGGTCGGCCGCGTCGACCTGGTGATGTACACCACGGCCGCGCCCCTGGTGCTGCCCGCGCTGCGCCGTCTGCGGCGCGACCACCCCGGGATCGACGTCCACCTGACCGAGCACGAGTCCGAGCACGCGCTGGAGCTGCTCCAGGACGGGCGGGCGGACCTGGGGGTGGTGTACCAGTACAGCCTGCTGCCCCGGGATTTTCCGGGGACGCTGACGGTGCACCCGGTCGGCAGCGAGGACCTGCTGCTCGCCCAGCCCTCGGAGGGCGCCGACAGCCGCACCCTGACCCGGCGGCGGCTGCGGGAGCTGGCGGACGCGGCGTGGATCGTCAGTCCCTACCGGCGCGACGAGGAGGCGCTGGTGCAGCGCATGTGCGCCGAGGCCGGGTTCACGCCGCGCGTCGTCCACCGGATCGACAACCTGGAGCTGTTCGAGCAGCTGGCGGCGGAGGGTCTGGGGGTGGGGGTGGTGCCGCGGCTGTCGGCGGTGACCCGGCGCGGGGTGGCGCACGCGCCCCTGGGCGAGCTGGGCGGAGTACGCCGCGTCCACCTGGCGGGACGCACCGGCGGATGGGCGTGGAAGCCCATCCGCCTGGTGGCGGAGTACCTGCGCGAGTCGGCCGCGGGTGTGCTGGCGGGGTAGGCCCGCACGGAGCACGGACGGGCGGCCGGGCGGGGCGGTGCCTCAGCCCGCGATGGCGAAGGGCCCCACCGACGGCACGGGGACCTTGCTGGCGGCCTCGCGCATGGCGGTGAGCAGGGGTTCGGGCGAGGCGCCCGCCCGGGAGAGGGCGACGATGTGCCGTCGGGCGCTCTCGCGCACCCCCCGCACCACGATCCGCGGCGTGCTCAGTCCGGTCCAGGCCAGGCGCGGCATGAGGGCGACACCCAGTCCCGCCTGCACCAGGGAGAACACGGCGCTGAAGTCGTCCACGGTGTGCGCCACGCGGGGCTGGAAGCCCACCTGGTGGGCCGCGCCGGACACGCACTCGTGCCAGGCGGTGCCGGGCGCGGACAGGATCCAGTCCTCGTCGGCGAGGTCCTCGGCCAGGTGGAGGCCGGTGCGGGCGGCCAGCGGGTGCTGGTAGGGCAGGATCGCGTCGAACAGCTCGACCATGACCGGGTCGACGCGAAAGTCCGGATCGCCGCTGGCGGGCATGTGGCCGGTGGACATGGTCAGTGCCATGTCCAGGCGGCCCGAGCGCACCATCTCGGCGCTGTGCTCGGGTTCGGCCTGGACGACCTGGAAGGACCAGTCCGGGTGGCTCGTGCGCAGGCGCGCCAGGGCCGGGGCGATGAGGTCGCTGATCCCGGTGGAGAAGGCGCCGATCCGGACGACGCCGCGGTCGCCCTCGGCGTACTCGGCCAGGTCGGTGGTGGCGCGCTCCATCTCCGCGAAGATGACGTGCGCGCGCTTGAGCAGGACCCGGGCGGCGCCGGTGAGCAGGAAGCGGCGGCCGTTGCGTTCGACGAGGGGGACCCCGGCCTCCTTGGCCAGGGCGGCGAGCTGCTGGGAGACCGCCGACGGGGTGACGTTGAGCGCCTCCGCGGTCGCCGCCACCGTGTGGTGGCGGTCCAGTGCCTGGAGGAGCTGTAGCCGCCGAACGTCGATCATGATCTCCAACTTATGGCAGCGCGTACAGATTTCAGGGTGGTTTCGTACACGTTGCGCAGGTTAGGGGCGTGATTCCCTGCACATTGCCAGCGGGCTCCACATCCAAAGAAAAAACCGATCTTCTTCTTTTTCGGCAATCTCCGACACCTCTTTCTCCGTGTCGGGCACGTTCCGGTCGATACGGACACGTACAGTCGGTTCCACAGCTCAACCAGGGGCGAGCCCCGGGGGGATCAGCACCCAATGCTGGTGAAACGGGTGAGAAAAATATGCAAAATTCGCTGATGACCAAACCTCGACAGTCCGACGTCGGTGTGCTCAGCTTCCGCTACCTGGGAGCTCACGAGGTGGAGGAACTCGCGGACCTGTGGGGCGCCCTCCACCAGCAGCACACCCTGACGGCCCCGCACCTGGCGGACATCATCGGCCCCGTGAGCCTGGACGAGTCCTGGAGGCGCCGCCGCGCCCAGTACAGGGCCTGGCTCGCCGACCCCGAGACCCTGGCGATCCTCGCCGAGAGCGACGGCGACCTGGCCGGGTACGCGATGGTCACCATCCGCGAGAACGCCCAGGGCAGCTGGGACCGCGGCGCGCGGGGCGCGGTGGTGCAGACCTTCGCCGTCGACCCCGAGTACACCGGAAGCGGCGTGGGCTCCAAGCTGCTGGAGGAGGTGCGCCGCCAGCTCGCGGGCATGGGCGTGCGCGACATCGAGTTCTCCGCGCTGGCCACCGCCGCCGAGGACATCCGCTTCCTGGAGGAGGAGGGCTTCCGCCCCTTCGTGACCACGATGGTCTGCCGCGTGGACGCCTTCGGCGCCCACGACTAGCACCGCGGGGACCGCACCCCCCTTCCCGGCCTCCCCGAGGCCGGGAAGGGGGGTTTCGCGCCGTGCCCGACACACCTCCGCGCCGCGCGGGGGCGAACCGCTACGCTCACCCCGTGGCCTCCGACTCCAACACCTGCAACTTCCCCGGCTGCGACCGGCTCGTGCCCCGCGCGTCCTCGCCCGGCCGCCCGCCGCAGTACTGCGACCTCCCCGAGCACACCCGCTGGCGCGCCTGGAAGGAACGCCAGCGCCAGACCCAGGAGGCCGAACGCCAGGAGGAGCTGGCCCGCGCCGCCCAGGAGCCCTCCGCCGCAGACTCCGCCGCGCCCTCCCCCCACGCCGCCGGGTCCTCCCCCTCCTTCAGCACCGAGCCGGTCACCTCCGCCCGCCTGCGCGCCGACGACCTGCTCACCCGCTTCGCCGTCCAGAGCGAGCAGCTCACCGCCACCCTCCGGTCGGCCACCGAGGCCTTCTCCACGATGACCGACCCGGCCGCGGCCGAGGCCCAGGTGGAGGCCGCCCGCCTCGCCGGGGCCCGGCACGCCGCCGAGGCCGACGCCGCCCGCCTGGAGGCGGAGAACCGCCGCCGCGAGGCCGAGAGCGCCCGGCGCGTGGCCGAGGACGCCGCCGCCTCCGCCGTCTCCGCCACCCAGGAGGCCGAGCGCATCGCCGAGGAGGCCCTGGCCGCCCGGGACGCCGCCGAGGCCGAGCGCGACCGGCAGCGCGCCCTCGCCGACCGGGCGCGGACCGAACGCGACGCCGCCGTCGCCGAGGCCAACGCGGGGCTGGCCGCCGCCGAACGCCGCATCGCCGAGCAGTCCGCCCGCGCCCGAGAGGAGTTGGAGTACGAGCGGGCCGAGGCAGCCCGGCGGCTCCAGCACGCCCGGGCCGAGGCCGAGGGTCTGCGCGCCGAGACCGCCGAGCACGCCCGCCGGCGCGACGAGGCCGTCCTGGCCGCCGAGAGCGCACGGGCCCGCGCCGAGACCGCCGAGGAGCGCGCGGGCGAGGCCGCCCGGACCCTGGCCGCCGACCGGGAGCGCTTCGACGCCGAACTGGAGCGGACCCGCGAGCGCCTGGAGTCGGACCGCGCGGCGGCCGCCGCCGAGCGCGAACGCCTCACCGCCGAACTGGAGCGGCTCCGCGCCGACCGCGAGCGCCTGGCGGCCGACCTGGACACCCAGCGCCGCAACGCCGAGATCACCCTGGCCGAGTCGCGGGAGGCCGCCGCCGCGCGCCTGGCGCTGGCCGAGGAGGCGCGCGAGCGGGCGGTGGCCCGGGCCGAGCTGGCCGAACGGCGCGCGGAGCGGGCCGGGGCGCCCCCGGCCGGGCAGGACGCGGAGCCGACCACCACGTAACGGTCCGCGCTCCGAACGGCCCGGCGCCCGACCCACGGCCCGCCCCACGGATGTTCAGTAAGTCACCTAAGTGCCGGTTCGTCCCGGTCTAGGATGGGAAACGTGCGAGATCTGGGAACCACTGGAGACACCGGACCGATGAACGTGGGTGGTTCCCCCGGCGAAGGGCACGGAGCCGAACGCGTCGAGGTGGCCGAACGACCCCACCCCAGGGTCGACCTGCGGGCGCTGTTCGGACTCCAGTCCGGCGCCTGGGCGTGGACCACCGCGGTCAAGGCCGCCGTGTCCATGTCGCTCTCCTTCGCCCTGGCCACGTGGCTGTTCGGCTCGGAGGTCGGCACCCTGGCCGCCCTGGGCTCCATGACCGTCCTGTACGAGAAGAAGACGCCCTACGCCTACCGGTCGGCCGCCCTGGCCCTGGTCGGGCTGGGCTTCGTCGCCAGCGTCGCCCTCGGCTCCCTGGCCTCGGCCCTGGCCTCCTGGGGGCCCGTGTTCTCCATCGGACTGACCGCCGGGATCGCCACCTGGCTGTGCGCGGCCTGGCGGGTGGACAGGCCGGGCCCCCTCTTCTTCGTCCTGGTCGGCGCGATCTCCACCATCGCCCCCGGCGGACTGGCCGACGTCCCCCTGCACGCCCTCGTGGCCGCCCTCGGCGCGGCCATCGGCTGGTCGGTGTCGATGTCGGGCGCGCCCGTGCGCGCCCGCCACCCCGAGTACCGCGCCGTGGCCGGGGCCTACCGCCAGCTCGCCTCCCTGCTGCGCGCCGTGGGCACGCCCGACCTGGACCACGCCCAGCACGAGGCGTCGGTGGCGGTGGCCGAGGCCTGGCGGATCGTCCTGCTGGCCCAGACCCGCGGCTACCGCACCAGCCCCGAGGCCGCCCGGCTGCGCTCCCTGCTGCGGTGGGTCTCCGACGTGCACCTGGCCACCACCCAGGTGTGCATGGCGCGCCCCACGCCCCTGCCGGAGAAGGCCGCCGACTTCGCCGAACGCATGGCCCCGGCCGTGGCCGACCCCTCCCTGGGGCCCGACCCCGACGAGCTCGACGAGCTGCGCCGGGGCCTGCGTCCCCGTTCCCTGGAGGCCCGGCTCTACGGCCAGCTGGCCCGGGCCGCGCAGGCCGCGCGCCGCGCCACCCACGATGACGACGAGCACGCCGCGACCCTGCACGACCAGCGCTATCCGGCGCTGTGGGACGCGCTGCGCTCCAGCCTGGGCTCGGACTCGCTGGTGCGCCCCACCGCGCTGCGCATGTGGATCACGGTGACCGCGGCGGGCGCGTTCAGCCTCCTGCTGGGCCTGGACCACTACTACTGGGTGGGCCTGACCGCGACCGCCGTCCTCCAGGCGGGCAGCGTGGTCCTGACCATGAACCGGGCCCTGCAGCGGTCGCTGGGCACCCTCGTGGGCGTGTTCATCGGCGCCGCGCTGATCGCGACGCACCCGCCGCTGGTCGTGGTCATCGTGCTCGCCGGGCTGTTCCAGGGGCTCACCCAGCTGGTGGTGGGCCGCAACTTCTTCTACGCCTCGGTCCTGGTGACGCCGATGGCGCTGCTGCTGGCCGCGACCGCCGCGCCCGATCCGATCACCGACCTGGCCGGGTCGCGCATCATCGACACCGTCGTGGGCTCGGTGTTCGGCCTGCTGGGCTCGCTGCTGCTGTGGCGCAGGGCGTCGGCGACGCGTCTGCCCCAGGCCATCACGAGCGTGCTGGAGACCTCGCGCGAGTGCATCATGGCGGTCCTGGACCAGGACGTGGAGATCGGCCCCGAACGGCGCTACCGGCTGCGCAGGGACATGCGCGCGGCCCTGGTCAACCTGCGCGGGGTCTACGACAGCGCGATCGGGGACGCGCCGCGCGCGGCGTCCACGCTGCCGCTGTGGCCGGTGGTGGTGGCCACCCAGCGCACCGGCTACCTGGCGCTGTCGGCGCTGGCCCGGGACCGGCCCGAGTCGGCGGGCGTCATCACCCTGCAACGGGTGGACCTGGCCTTCGGCGAGCTCATCTCCTCGATGAGGGAGCGCCGCACGCCCCGCATGGGCGCGATCCCCCGGCTGCCCGCCTACCCCAGGATCAACATGGAGCTGCGTGCGCTGTCCAATGCGATGACCAGCGCGGTCGCCCAGGACGAGCGCGCGGCGCGCCAGGAGGCCGAGCGGCGGGCCCAGCGCGAGCACCGCCGGGCCCAGAAGGACCTGGACGCCGACCTGTGATCCCGCTCCGCGCCCGCCCCCGGCCGCCGGGGGCGCGGCCGGTCATTCCACGAGGGCGAAGGCCCGCACGGGGAAGGCGGCCATCCCGCGGATCTTGGCGGGCACCGCGAAGAAGGTGAAGCCCTCCTCGGGGAGCTGGTCGAGCAGGCACAGGTGGGAGACGACGGGGACACCGGCTGCGAGCAGGACGGCCAGCGCCGGGCGGGCGCCCTCGGCGGCGGGAGAGGGGTCGTCCACGCCGACCGCGTCGATGCCCACCAGGGTGGCGCCGCCGTCCACGAGCGCCTTGGCCGCCTCCTCGGTCAGGTAGGGGTGCTCGGGGTGGCCGTAGGACTCGGTGCGCCAGTGCCGGTCCCAGCCGGTGCGCACCAGCACGGCGCGTCCGCGCACGTCCAGGCCGGAGAAGGCCTCCGGGCCGATCCGGGCGGAGCCGACGGCGACGACCGCGCCGGGCAGGTCCGCCACGCGGGCCAGGTCCAGGTCGGCCAGGTCCGCGCCGTCACGGTAGCGGTGGGCGGGCGTCTCCACGTAGGTGCCGGTGGCACCGACCATCGTGACGCGGCCGCTGCTGGTGCCGTGGCCGGGGACGGAGCCCGGAACGGCGGTGCTCTCCTCGACGGCGGGTTCCGGCAGGCCCGGAGAGGTGGTCATCCCGTCGGTGATCTGGTGGCTGACGTCGACCAGTTTCGGCATGGCTGTTCTTCCTCGCTCGCGCGTCCGGGGAAAGGACCCCTGACCTGCACCAGAGGTCTAGACCATAGCCTAGCGCGTGTGACCGCCGCCACGGCACCCGCGCCCGGCCCCCGTCACACCCTCCGGCCACGTCCTCCGCCCCGCGACCCCGATAGGCTCGCAGGAAACGGACACGGGAGCCCTCCGTACGTCCGTCACCCCCGCACGGACCCATCCCACCCCGAGAAGAGGCGACCGAGTGACCCTGTACGGAGCGGCCAAGACCGTCATCGCGCCCGCCACCCGTGTCGTGTGGCCCCAGCGAGTGGAGGGCGCGCACCACGTCCCCCGTCGCGGTCCGGTGATCCTGGCCGTCAACCATCTGGCGCTGATCGACCCGCTCTTCATCGGTGTGGCCTGCCCCCGGCCGGTGCGTTTCATCGCCAAGCAGGAGCTCTTCGACGAGGGGACCCTGCCCCGGCGGCTGTTCACCCGCGCGCTGCGGGCCATCGGCCAGCTCTCGGTGGACCGGCGCCCGGGCCAGAGCGCCCAGGAGGCCATGGACAACAGCCTCGGGGTACTGGAGAGCGGCGAGGTCTTCGGGATCTTCCCCGAGGGGACGCGCTCCCCCGACGGCCGCCTCTACCGCGGGCAGACCGGGCTGGCCTGGCTGGCGCTGACCACGGGCGCCCCGGTGGTGCCGGTGGCCCTGGCGGGCACCGAGCGGATCCTGCCCCCCGGCCGCAGGGTGCCCTCCCTCAACCGCGTTGGCGTGCGCTTCGGCGAGCCGGTGGACCTGTCGCCGTGGAAGGGCCGGGCGGACAGGGCCCGCCCGCGCCGCGAGGCCACCGACGCCATCATGGCCGCCATCGCCAAGCTGTCCGGGCAGGAGCAGGTGCCCCGGTTCGCCGCCTCGGTCAAGGCCGAACTGGAGCAGGGTCGGCCCTCGGGCGAGTAGGGTCGGTTTCCGGGGGAGCGGTCTCCCCTCCCCCGACGCGGCCCCCGGGCGCGGGACCGCCCCGGCGGGCGGTGACTTTCTTCACAGCCCGTTCGGAACTGGGGAACCGGTGACAGGGCGTTGACCTCTTGTTGAGGGACCTCTCAGGGCACCGGCGACAGCCTCCCGACCTGGTCCTACCGGGTTCTGCCTGGGCCTACGGCCCCGCGGGGCCTCCAGGGCCCGCCATGCGGGCCCGGGACGGGGAGCGCAATTCTCTACCTTTATAGTAGGTTTTCCCGGTGCCGACACCGGATAGATTAGGCAAGCCTTACCTTTTGATGGCGTCCGACTCTGGCGCGAAGACTTGGAGCTGTGCGATGACGCGACCACTGCGAGTGGGAATCGTGGGTGCGGGCCCCGCGGGGATTTACGCCGCGGACCTGCTCACCAAGGACGAGACCCTGTCCGCGTGCGGCACGTCCGTCAGCATCGACATCCTCGACAAGCTGCCCTCCCCCTACGGCCTGGTCCGCTACGGCGTCGCCCCGGACCACCCCCGGATCAAGCAGATCCAGGGGGCGCTGCACAAGATCCTGGACAAGCCGGAGATCACCTTCTACGGCAACGTCGAGTACGGCGTGGACCTCAAGCTGGAGGACCTGCGCCACCACTACGACGCGGTCGTCTTCGCCACGGGCAGCGACCGCGACCGGCCGCTGGACATCCCGGGCATCGACCTGCCCGGCAGCCACGGCGCCGCCGACTTCGTCTTCTGGTACGACTCCCACCCCGACGTGTCGCCGTCCTGGCACGTGGAGGGCACCAGCGTCGCCGTGATCGGCGCGGGCAACGTCGCCGTCGACGTCGCCCGCATCCTCGCCAAGAGCGCCGAGGACCTGCTGGAGACCGACATCACCGACAACGTGTACGAGGGGCTGCGCGCCAAGCAGGTCACCGACGTCCACGTCTTCGCCCGCCGCGGCATCGCCCAGTGCAAGGCCACCCCCATGGAGCTGCGCGAGCTGGACAAGCAGCCCGGCGTCGAGGTCATCGTCTACCCCGAGGACTTCGACATGGACGAGGGGAGCCTCCAGGCCTGCGAGGACTCCAACCAGGTCAAGACCAACGTCAAGGTCCTGCAGAACTGGGCGATCCGCGACCCGCGCGGCGCCGAGCGCCGCCTGCACCTGCACTTCCTGCACAGCCCGGTGGCCGTGCTCGGCGAGGACCGAGTCACGGGCTTCCGGACCGAGCGCATGGAGCTGACCGGCGACGGCGGCGTCCGGGGGACCGGCGAGTACGTGGACCACGAGGTCCAGGCCGTCTACCGCGCCATCGGCTACCTGGGCTCGCCCCTGGCCGACCTGCCCTTCGACGAGGAGCGCGGCGTCGTCCCCAACGCCGAGGGCCGGGTCCTGGACCTGGACGAGAGGCCGATGGACGGCGTCTACGCCACCGGCTGGATCAAGCGGGGCCCCGTGGGCCTCATCGGCCACACCAAGGGCGACGCCCTGGAGACGGTCACCAACCTGGTGGCCGACCGCGAGGCCCTCACCCCCGCCTCCGAGCCCGACCCCGTCGCCTTCCGGGCCCTGCTGGAGGCGCGCGGCGTCGACTACACCACGTGGGAGGGCTGGCAGCGGATCGAGGCCCGCGAGGAGGAGCTGGGCGCCGAGCGCGGACGCAAGCGCCTCAAGCTCCTGTCCCGGGACGAGCAGACCAGCATCGCGCGCCAGGGGTGACCCCGGTTCGCGGGCTTCCCGGCCGGTCCCGCGCCCCTCTGCGGGACCGGCCACCGCATTCCCCCCTCCGCCCGCGGGTACCGTGAGATTGCGCATGCGCGGCATCCGGCGGTGACGGAACAACGGCCCGGCCCGATGGGTTAGAGTCACTGTTGGTCGGTGTGGTAGCAAGTGTCCCCCGGGCCTCAACAATTGCCTTCGCGGAATACCGCGTCCGGCCCCGCCTCCGGGTGGGTGACCGTACGGCCAGGAGCCCCGTTGTGCCCCGCGCCGAGAGGCGACCGCCATGCCGACCCTCACTCTCGTGCCCCGCTCCCACCGAGGTGGGAGCGGGGCATCGTGGTATCTCCAGCCAACCCAGTGAAGGACGGTCAGGCGTGGACGAACGGTCCCCCCGGCAACCGGATTCCTCCGGGCCGCCCGAAGCATCGCACGAGCCCCCGGCGCACCCCCCGCGCCCCGCCAACCCCTACCGCATCCCCCAGCGCACCCAGGGGCCCCCGCCCGAGGAAGCGCCGGCCCCGTCCGCGCCCGTTCCTCCCCCGCAGCCCGACCCCCCGCAGCGGACGGCCGGGTCCTGGGACTCCCCCGCCTCGTGGGACGAGCCCCCGCGCGAAAGAGGCGCCGACGACGGATGGGGCGCCCCGTCCGCGCACGCCTGGGAGCCCTCCCGGCACGAGGGCCCCGGCGCCCACGGCCACGCGGGGCGCCCGCAGGAGCCCGCATCGTGGGACGAACCCCCGCACGACCCCGGCCGGGGCGGCGCCGAGGACTGGAACGCCCCCTACCCCTCGACGCAGGGTCCCTCCGACGACTGGGACGGGCCCCGAGGCGACGGGGCGCACGACTCCTGGCAGGAGGCCCCGGCCTCCCGACACGGCCAGGGTTCCCCGGACGGCTTCGAGTACCTCTACAGCGGCGGCGGCCCGGGCGCGGGCGGACCGGACGACCCCGACCGCCACGGGGACGACGGCTACGACGACCCCGGCCCCCCGCCGCGCAAGTCGCGGCGCGGACTGCTCATCGGCGTGCTCTCCGCCGTCGTGGTGCTGCTGCTCGTGGGCGGCGGCGCGTCCTGGTACGTCCTGACGATGCCCGAACCCGAGGAGGCCGCCGCCGAGTACGAGGCCGCCTGGGAGGCGCAGGACTACGAGCGCCTGGCCGCGGTCACCCGGGGCGGCGACGCCGCCGCGGTGCTCGGCGGGATCGACTCCGGGCTGGGCGTGGACTCCATCGCGGTGGAGGTCGGCACCGTGACCGCCGAGGGCGGTTCCGGCAGCGCGCCCTACGAGGTCACCGTGTCGCTGACCAACGCCGACGACTGGGGCTGGGAGGGCGAGCTGCCGCTGGTCCGCGAGGACGGCGAGTGGTGGGTGGAGTTCTCCCCCGAGGTCGCCTACCCGGGCCTGGGCGAGGGCCAGGTCCTGGCGCGCACCGCCGTGTGGGGCGAGCGCGGCAGCGTCCTGGCCGCCGACGGCACCGTTCTGGACGGCACCGTCTCCGGTTCGCTGCAGATGATCGCGGGCTCCCTGGGCGAGGCCACCGCGGAGGACGTCGAAAGGCTGGGCCCGGCCTACAGCGTCGGCGACACCGTGGGCGTCAGCGGCCTCCAGCGCACCTACGAGGAGCGGCTGGCCGGTGAGGCCGCCACGACCGTCCTCATGGTCGACGCGGCCGCCGCCGAGGACCCCGACTCCCTGGAGGCCACCGAGGAGAACACGGTGGCCACCCTGGACGGCGCCGACGGCGAGGACGTCGTCACCAGCATCGACATGGCCGTCCAGAACGCGGCCTCCAACGCCGTCATCGACTCCGCCGACCCGGCGGGCCTGGTGGCGGTGCGCCCCTCCACCGGCGAGATCCTGGCGGCGGCGAACGTGCCCGGCGGGTTCAACCGGGCCTTCGAGGGCCAGTACCCGCCCGGTTCGTCGTTCAAGATCATCTCCTACAGCTCGCTGCTGGACAACGGGATGAGCATGGACGCCACGATGAACTGCCCCAAGGAGTACGACCTGGGCGGGTGGCCGTTCGTCAACGCGGGCGACGCCGAGTACGGCGCCCAGACGGTGACCGAGGCCTTCGCGACCTCCTGCAACACGGCGCTGGTGGAGCAGGTCGGCGACCGGCTCAGCTCGGACACGCTCCAGGCCAGCGCCGAGCAGTTCGGCATGAACGCGCCGCTGGACATCGGCGTTCCCACGCTCGAACCGTCCTTCCCCCCGGTGGACAGCGCCACCATGCTGGGCGCCCAGAGCATCGGCCAGGGCCAGATCCTCACCTCGCCGCTGCACATGTCCACGGTGCCCGCCGCGGTCGCCGACGGTTCCTGGCGCCACCCGGTGCTGGTGACCGAGCCCGCCCAGGAGGGCCTGCCCGAGCCCCGCGCGATCGCCCAGGCCGAGGCGCTGCGGACGATGATGCGCGCGGTCGTCACCGAGGGCACAGCCGAGGACGTGCCCTTCCAGGGCGAGGTGTACGCCAAGTCGGGTACGGCCGAGTTCGGCACCGCGGAGGACGCCGACGAGGACGGGGAGCTGCCCAGCCACGCCTGGATGGTCGGCTTCAAGGGCGACGTGGCCTTCGCCGTGGTGGTCGAGGGCGGTGGCGGCGGCTCGTCCGTGGCCGGTCCCCTGGCCGCCAGCTTCACCAACGGCCTCTGAGGCCGGACCCCGACGCGACGGCGCGTACCGGCCACGCCGGTGCGCGCCGTCGGCGTCGGGGCCGCACCGGCGTGGCCGGTGTCGGCGCCGGTTCCCGGCGTCTACGATGCTCCCGGGTCGCGCGGTGTGCCTCGGCCCCGTCCCGGCCTCTTCGGGGACCGGTCGGCCCCGTGTCCCCGGTCGCGGGCATGGGCCCACCTCAAGCAGGAAAAATCCGACCCAAAACAACCAATTATTACTTTAAGCTATTTAGTGACTACTAAGAGTTAGAGAGCGGGAGCCTGGGGGCAGTTCTACGGATGGCGCCAGGAGAACGGTTCTCCCGAGGGTCGAGCTGGGGGGATCGGTGCCACCGGACCGACAGATCGTCGGTCCGCCTCGAAAGGACACAGGATGAACCGCAAGACTCTCACTCGGATCGCCTTCGCCTCCGTCGCCGTTCCGGCCCTGGCCTTCGGCGCCCCGGCCACCGCTATGGCGGACAGCTTCTTCTCGGGTGAGTCCAGCGCCGCCGGTATCGAGGGCGCCGCGAGCCACAGCGTGACCGCCGTCGCCTTCGACGGCAACGGCGGCGGCCACGGCCACGGCCACAAGGGCGACAAGGGCCACGACCACTGGGACAACGGCGGCTCCTTCTACAAGAAGAGCGCCACCTGGGCGGGCCACGACGGCGCCGCCTCCCACAGCATCGTGAGCGGTGCGAACTAGGCATCCCGTTTCCGGCGGGCGTGACCCGACCCAACCCGAGGAGGGGAAGGACGATGGTCCGACTACGACGAGCGCTGTCCCTGACCGGCGTGGCCTTCGGCCTGGCGCTGGGTGCGCCCTCGGTCGCGATGGCCGACGCGGTCTTCGAGAAGGACTTCGGCAGCGCCAGCGCCGAGGGCGCCACGATGACCGTGGTCCACAGCCGCGTCGGCGACGACGGCAAGGCCTACTACGAGTACGTGACCTACACCGCCTCCATGTACGGAGCCACGGTGGACAGGACCACCAGCAAGGCGAACTGAGTTCCCGCGAGGTTGCGGGCGGACGGCCTTCACGGCTGTCCGCCCCTGGTGTGCGCGGGCGCGGCGCGGTACACGCGCCCCCGCGCACGGGAGGTGGAAAGACATGCGAAACCTGCTTCGAGGCCGTGTCCTCGCGGGGGTGGCCGCGGCGGCCGTGTGCTGCGCGGGTGTGACCGGCGCGGCCGACCCCGGCGACGTGTTCGCCGGCGGTGGGGCCCCGTCCGCGGTCCAGGGGACGGGATCCGGGGGCGGCTGGCCCCCGCCGTGGTCCCAGGAGGAGCCCGCCGACCCCTGGACCGAGGCCGAGGCCGAGATCGTGCGGCTGGTCAACGACAAGAGGCCCGGGTACGGCTGCGAGAAGCTGAGCACCCACGAACTGCTCACCCGGGCCGCCCGGGAGCACAGCCAGGACCAGGCGGGCGACAGCGGTTTCCCCGGCGGCGGCTTCTTCGGCGGCAGCTCGTCCGCCAGGGACCGGGCCCGCGGCCTGGGCTACGCGAACCCTTCGGGCGAGATCGTGGCCAGCGGCTTCGAGACGGCCGAGGAGGCGGTGGAGGCCTGGACGCGCCGCGGCCACAACCAGGTGCTCGCCGACTGCGAGTCCGAGCACATCGGCGTGGGCGTGGTGAAGGGCGACGGCGGCCCCTACTGGACCGTCGTCCTGGGCCAGGGGGCCTGAGCCGGACGGGCGGCACGCGGTACGCGTGACGGGCGGTGTGCGGCGGACGCACACCGCCCGTCACGCGTCCCGGGCGGCGCGGGCCGGAGCCGCGGTCAGGAGGTCCCGACGGTCTCGGGCCCCTGCGGCGCGGGCTCCGGGTCGGGTTCGGGCGCCGGGCCCCCGGTGGTCTGCGAGGTGTCGGTCGGCACCGCGGGCGCGGACGGCTGCGGAGTGCTCGGGGTGAGGACGAACAGCATCACGAGCAGGCCCGCGGTGACCGCCGCGATCAGGCCGCACGCCACCCACGGTTTCCATCCGCCCAGGCCGGGGTCGGCCGGAGCGTCGGGGTCCCCCGAACCGAAGGACTCCAGTCGTCCGGCCAGGTCCGGTTCCTCCTCGCTGAGCTGCCGCTCGATCTCCGCGAGGATTCTTCTCTCGTGCTCTCTCAGGGACATGGCACCCTCCTCGGCCACGGGGGGAAGGACAATCGTCGCCAGACTTACAGTCTCCCCCGGGTGTACCTGAGATATCCAGGTGTGCACAGCTTTTCCGATGTGGGTTTCTACGCCCGATTATGGGTAGAAAAACTCGGTTCTCTCCACAGGGTACGCCGCCGCCCCGGACCCGAACGCGCTCCGCGCCGACGCGGTCGCGCGGGCCGGAGCGGCCCGGGGTCAACCCGGGTAGCACTCGACCTCGGCGGCCTTGACCCCGGCCCACACCGCGTCCCCCCGGACCAGCCCCAGCTCGGCCAGGGCCGCCGGGCTGATGTCGGCGGCCAGGGAGGGGCTCCCCGCCAGGTGCACCCGCACCTGGTCGCCGAACCGCTCGATCCCCTCCACCGTCAGCCGCCACACGTTGCGCGGGCTGCCGTGCGGGCGGTGCGGGTACAGGGCCACGGCGCGCGGCGGGAAGGCCACCAGGGCCGGCCCCCGGTGCGCTTCGTGCGCCTCGACGCGGACGGGACCGCCGGGGCCGTCGCCGTCCAGGGTCACGGTGGTGCCCTCGGCCGCTCCCCGGAAGAGGTTGAGCCCCACCAGCCGCGCGACGTAGGCGGTGCGGGGGCGGCGCGCCACCTCGGCGGGTCCGCCCTGCTGGACGACCCGGCCCTCCTCGATCACCGCCACCCGGTCGGCGAGCACCATGGCGTCGAGCGGGTCGTGGGTGACCAGCACCGTGGCCCCGTCGAACTCCTCCAGCAGGTGGCGCAGCCGGGCGCGCACGTCGATGCGGGTGCTGGCGTCCAGGGCGGCCATGGGCTCGTCGAGCAGCAGCAGGCGCGGGCGCACGGCCAGGGCGCGGGCCAGCGCCACGCGCTGGGCCTGCCCGCCGGAGAGGCGGCGCGGCCGCACGCGCGCGTGAGCGGACAGGCCCATGTGGGCGAGCAGTTCGGCGGCGCGCTCGCGGGCCGCCGCCCGCGACAGGCCCTGGCGGCGGGGGCCGAAGGCCACGTTGTCCAGGGCGCTCATGTGCGGGAAGAGCAGGTAGTCCTGGAAGACCATGCCGATGGGGCGGTGCTCCACGGGCGTCCTGGTCTGGTCGCGCCCGTCCACGAGGACGCGCCCTCCGGTGAGGGGAACCAGTCCGGCCAGGGCGCGCAGCGCCGAGGACTTGCCCGCGCCGTTGGGCCCCAACAGGGCGAGGGTCTCCCCCGGGCGCACGGTCAGGGCGGCCTCCAGGGTGAAGGCGCCCCGGCTCAGGCGCAGGTCGGCCTCCAGCGCGGGTGCGGGCGCGTTGGCGGCGGGGTCGTGGTCGGGGGCCATCAGGCGTTCGTCCACCTCTCGCGCAGGGTGGCCAGGACGGCCAGGCAGACCGCCAGCAGGATCAGGCTGAGCACGATGGCGGCCTCGGGGTCGCGCTGCATGGCCACGTACACGGCCAGCGGCATGGTCTGCGTGGTGCCCGGGAAGTTTCCGGCGAAGGTGATGGTGGCGCCGAACTCGCCCAGGGCCCGCGACCAGCAAAGGACCGCCCCCGCCGCGATTCCCGGCAGCACCATGGGCAGGGTGACGTGGGCGAAGACGGCCGCCCGCCCGGCGCCCAGGGTGGCGGCGGCCTCCTCGTAGCGGCGGTCCGCGCCGCGCAGCGCGCCCTCCACGCTGATCACCAGGAACGGCATGGCGACGAACACCTGGGCCAGGACCACGGCGGCGGGGGTGAAGGGCAGGGTGATCCCGAACCAGGCGTCCAGGTACCGGCCCACGATCCCGTTGCGTCCCAGGACCAGCAGCAGCGCCACGCCGCCGACCACGGGCGGCATCACCAGCGGGACGGTGACCAGGGCGCGCACCAGGCGGCGTCCGGGGAAGTCGGTGCGGGCCAGCAGCCA
Source organism: Nocardiopsis akebiae (assembly GCF_018316795.1). NCBI lineage: Bacteria > Bacillati > Actinomycetota > Actinomycetes > Streptosporangiales > Nocardiopsidaceae > Nocardiopsis > Nocardiopsis akebiae. The sequence continues at coordinate 3,007,387 of NZ_CP074132.1, read as the reverse complement.
GGCCAGCGGCACCCCGAGGAGCAGGGACACGGCCGTGGCGGCGGTGGCGGTGGACAGGGACAGCCACAGGGCCGCCAGGACCTCGGGCTCGGCCAGGCGGCTGCCCATGGTGGACCAGGGCGCGCTGGCCAGCAGGCCCGCCATGGGCAGTACGAGGAAGGCCGCGCCCGCGAGCGCGGGCAGCAGCAGGATCCAGGGCGCCCGTCCGAAGCGCCGGCCCCGAGGCGGGCGGCGGCGCGGCGCCGTGTCGGCGGCGGGCGCGGCGGGCTCGGCGGGGACGCGATCGGGCATCAAGGCACCTCGAACCCGGCGGCCCGCAGGACCTCCCCGCCCTCGGGCGAGCGCACCAGGTCCACCCAGGCGGCGGCGAGCGCGGCGTCGGAGGTCGTGGAGACGACCCCGATGGGATAGTCGTTGACCACCTCGTCGGACTCGTCGAACACGACGCCCTCGACCCGGTCGCCCGCGGAGACGACGTCGGTGGCGTAGACGAGTCCGGCGTCCACCTCGCCGAGCTCGACCTTGGTCAGGACCGCGCGCACGTCCTCCTCGTAGGTGTCGGGGGTGATCTCCAGTCCGGCCTCGTCCAGGACCGCGGCGGTGGCCGCGCCGCAGGGGACCTCCTCGGCGCAGAAGGCGACGGCGGTGCCCTCGTCCGCGAGGTCGGCCAACTCCTCCACACCGCCCGGGTTGTCCGGGGGCACGGCGATGCGCAGGGTGTTGGCGGCGAAGACCACGCCCCGCGCGCCGTGCTCCGCGGCCCAGTCGGGATACAGCCCCTCGCCCTCGACGACCCGTTCCATGGTGGCGGTGTCGGCGGAGGCGAAGACGTCGGCGGGGGCGCCGGAGTTGATCTGGAGGGCCAGGTCGCCGCTGCCCGCCAGGTTGAGGACCACTTCGGTGCCGGGGTGCTCGGCCTCGAACTCCTCGGCCAGGTCGGTGAAGACGTCGGTCAGGGAGGCCGCGGCGAAGACGTTGAGCCGGTCGCCGGACCCCTCCTCCGGGGAGCAGGCGCAGAGGACGAGCGCGGCCGCGGCCAGGGCGCGGGCCAGCCGGAAAGCGCCGGACCGGGTGTCGCGGGGGGCGGGCTCACGCATGGCGCTCCCCGGTGGTCTCCACGACCACGTTGGTGGACTTGACCACCGCGGTGGCGATACTGCCCACCTCCAGGCCGAGTTCGTCGGCGGCCTCGCGGCTCATCAGCGAGACCACCCGGTGGGGCCCGGCCTGGATCTCCACGCTGGCCATCACCCGGTCGCGCACGACGTCGGTGACCAGGCCGCGGAAGCGGTTGCGGGCGGAGGACAGGTGCCGGGCCGGGTCCTCGTCGGCCCCCGTGCTCATGAACCCGGCCAGGTCCGCGCCCTCGATCAGACGCCTTCCGGAGGCGTCGCGGGTGGCGGACAGGCGGCCGGAGTCGACCCAGCGCCGGACGGTGTCGGCGCTGACGCCGAGGAGGTCGGCGGCCTCGCTGATGTGGAAGGTCGGCATTCGGCCAACCTACTCCTGGCATCTGCTGGTGCAAAAGGGGCTTTCCGCTAGCAGATGCTCACTTTTTCGCCCCTGTTCTGGGATTCTGCGACAGACGGGCGAGCTGGACCCGAGCGGCGCCCGACCGAGTGCCCCGGGACACGGAAGGGGCCCCGGCCCGGGGACGCCTCCCCCCGGCCGGAGCCCGCACGCTCCCCGCCCGCGGTCAGCCGCGCACGTCGGCGGCCGCGCCGAGCGGCCCCTGGGCGCGGTAGACGTCCAGCGCGGTGACCACGTACCCGGCGCCGTCCTCCAGCGGCTCGGTGTCGGTCAGGGCGGTGCGCCCGGTGAGGCCCACGAGGTTGTCCGCGGTGACCGCGGCGCAGCTCTCCTCCTCCGTCCCGGCGGCGGCCGCGTCGGCGGACAGCCGGTAGACGGCGTAGAAGCGGGCGCCGTCCACGGCGTCCCACGCCACGTCGACCCCCTCGTCGGCGACCCGGGCCGTGACGCCGACGACCGTGCCGACCAGCGGTTCCTGCCCCTCGGGTGTGTCGGAGAGCGGCGGCAGGGCGGGGGCGCCGTAGTGCTCGTCGGCCAGCGCGGCGTAGGCGTCGGCGGCCCGGTCGCGCAGGTCCTTGATGGAGAAGTAGACGTCGCCGTCCACCTGGGGCAGCTCGCCGGAGTAGTCCAGCTGGGTGCTGAGCGCGTCCTCGCCGGTCCAGCCGTCCTCGCCCACCCGGTAGGCGGCCTGGCCGATGTACAGGTCCACGCCGGTGCCCTCGACCTCCCGGGCCCACCAGTCGGCCAGGACCTCGTAGTCGGCGGTCTCGAAGCCCCGCTGCCAGTACAGCTGCGGCGCGACGTAGTCGACCGTGCCCTCCCGGATCCAGGTGCGGGTGTCGGCGTGCTGGGCGTCGTAGGACTGCAGGCCCGAGCTGGCCGAGCCGCTGGGGTCGGTGGAGTCGTTGCGCCAGATGCCGAACGGGGAGATCCCGAAGCTCACCCAGGGCTTGGTCGCCTCGATGCCCTCGTGGACGCCGGCGATGAGCCGGTCGACGTTGTCGCGGCGCCAGTCCTCGCGGTCGTCGAAGCCCTCGCCGTGCTCCTCCCAGGAGGCGTCGTCGTCGAACTCCTCGCCCTCCTTGGGGTAGGGGTAGAAGAAGTCGTCGAAGTGCACGCCGTCGACGTCGTAGCGCTCCACCACGTCGAGGATCACGCGGGTCACCCACTCGCGGACCTCGGGGTTGCCGGGGTCGAAGTAGGCCTCGACGCCGTAGTCGACGAGCCACTCGGGGTTCTCCCTCGCCGGGTGGTCCCCGGCCAGGTTCTCGACGTCGGGGTCCTGGAAGCCCACGCGGTAGGGGTTGAACCAGGCGTGCAGTTCCAGGCCGCGCTCGTGCGCCCCGGCCACCGCGTACTCCAGCGGATCGTAGCCGGGGTCTCCGCCCTGTTCGCCGGTGAGGTAGCGCGCCCACGGCTCCAGGTCCGACTCGTAGACCGCGTCGGCGGTGGGCCGCACGTGCAGGAAGACCGCGTTGAGCCCCATGGCGGAGGCGTCGTCGAGGTAGGCGTCGAGCTCGGCCTTCTGCTCCCCGGCGGACAGGCCCGGCTCGGAGGGCCAGTCGATGTTGCGGACCGTGGTCAGCCACGCCCCCCGCATCTGCCGCTGCGCCCCGCCGTCCCCGCACCGGACGGAGGCGGCCGCCCCGGACGCGCCGTCGGCCGGCGGCTCCTCCCCGGAGCCACCGCCGGTGCATCCCGCCAGAAGGACGGTGGCCGCGGCGGCCGACGCGGCCCACCGCAGCGCGGCGCGCGACGGGGCCACGGCACGGGCCACTGAATCCATGGAACAGGTCTCCTCTGAGGGGGAATCGGGACGCGCACCGCCGCCACCGTGGCGTCGCACCGCGAACCAGAGTAGGCCAGACAGTCAATTTTCGGGCACGATCGCGGCAATCTGTGGACAACCTCGCATCCCCGGTGCCGGGGGCCGCCGCGGCGGGTCCACGGAGCACCCGCGCGGGCGGCGGCGGAGTACGATCCCCGCCGGGCGGCGGCGGTCCCGGCCCGGGAGGGGGCACGTGCGCACCCCGGCCACCACGGCCGATACCGGACACACCGCCCCAGACGAGGTCCTAGACTCGGGGACCGTGAACGCCCTCCTGAGCCCGCCCCGCCTGTCCGTCCGCACCGTCGCCCTGCGCGACGACACCGCCAGCCTGGTGGGCCGCCTGCCCGCGGACTCCCCTCTGGCCTGGCTGACCGGCGACGAGGGCATCGTGGGCTGGGGACGGGCCGCGCGGCTGGACCTGGCCGGTGAGCCCGAATCGGCCGAGCCCACCGACACCACCCGCTTCACCGAGGCGGCCCGCTGGATCAACGCCCTCACCGAGCGCGCCGAGGTCCACGACGAGGTGGGGGTGCCCGGCACCGGCCCGGTCGCGTTCGGCACGTTCGCCTTCTCCCCCTCCTCCGCGGGATCGGCCCTGGTGGTGCCGCGCGTGCTGGTCGGGCGGCGCGACGGCCGCGCCTGGCTGACCACCGTCACCGAAGCGCCCGGGGAGCACCCGGCCGAGCCGCTCGGCCCCACGTCGGCGCCGCGGCCCGTGGGTCCGCTCTCCTGGAGCCGGGGGTCGCTGACCGGCGAGCAGTGGATGGGCGCCGTGGCCGGTACCGTCGAGCGCATCCGCGCGGGAGAGCTCGACAAGGCCGTGCTGGCGCGCGACGCCCTGGCCGAGGCCGACGCCCCCATCGACGTGCGCACACTGCTGGAGCGGCTGCGGCTGCGCTTCCCGGGTTGTTTCACCTTCTCCGTGGACGGCATGGTCGGAGCCACCCCCGAGCTGCTGCTGCGCCGCGAGGGCGACCAGCTCTCCTCGCTGGTGCTGGCCGGGACCCGCGCCCGGGGCGAGGACCCCGAAGGCGACCGGCTCCTGGCCGAGGAGCTGCTGGCCTCGGCCAAGGACGTGGACGAGCACCGCATGGCCGTGGACTCCCTGCGCACCGCGCTGGAACCGCTCACCGAGGAACTGGACGTGCCCGCGCGGCCCCGCCTGCTCGCGCTCGCCAACGTGCAGCACCTGGCCACACCGGTGCGCGCCCGCCTGTCCCCCGGGGTCTCGGCGCTGGACGCGGTCGCGGCCCTGCACCCCACGGCGGCCGTGGGCGGCACACCCACCGCGGCGGCCATGCGGCTGATCGCGAAGTCCGAGGGCATGGACCGGGGCGGCTACGCCGGTCCGGTCGGGTGGCTGGACGGCGCGGGCAACTCCGAGTGGGGCATCGCCCTGCGCTGCGCCCGCGTGGAGGGCGCGCGCGCCCGGCTGTTCGCCGGAGGGGGCATCGTCGCCGGTTCCGAGCCGGAGTCGGAGCTGGCCGAGACCGAGTCCAAGTTCCGGGTCATGCGCGAGGCCCTGACCGACCCCGTCTGAGCCGGGGCGGGACCGGGGCCCGCGTTCGGGTCCGGGCTCCGAGGCGCGCACGCGGGCGGCGGTCCGCAGGGGGTGGCGCCGCGCGCGGCGGCCGCCGTCCGGGCGGGATTTCACGGCCGCGAAACACGGCGCCGCTAACGTGGCGCCCATGCGTGTCCACGAGGTTTCCTGGGACGATCCCGACGCCGCCGCCCTGCGGGCCGGTCAGCGGGCGGAGATCGCCGAACGGTACGGCACCGCCGACTCCGAGCCGGGTGCGGCCCCCTCAGCCGGGGACATCGCGGTGTTCGTGGTGGCCCGCGACGCCTCGGGCGCGGCCGTGGGCTGCGGCGGCCTGCGCGGCCTCGGCGACGCGGCGGGCGAGGTCAAGAGGATGTACGTGCGGCCCGACCGGCGCGGATCGGGCGCGGCGGCGCTGGTCCTGGCGGCCCTGGAGGAGTGGGCCCGCGAGCGGGGCTGGAAGTGCCTGCGCCTGGAGACGGGCGACCGGCAGCCCGACGCGGTGCGGTTCTACACCCGTTCGGGGTACACGCCCATCCCCGGTTTCGGCGCCTACGCCGACGAGCCCTCCTCGCTCTGCTTCGAGAAGACCCTCTGAGGGCCGCGGGCGGGGCCCGGACACGAGGAACCGGCCCCGGCAGCCCCCACGATGGAAGCCGGGGCCGGTGGTCGTCGTCCCTACCGGCGGGAGGCGGGCAGGGCTACCTGCCGACCTCGCGGCCCGCGGTGTGCCAGATGCACACCACGGACGGGCGCGGGAACTCGCCGTCGGGCCAGGTGCTGGTGGGGGCCTCGAAGGTGCCGCCGTCACCGGGGTGCTGGGGGCCCAGGAAGACCGTCTTGCTGTCCTCGGTGACGAAGGGGCCGCAGGCCTCCGCGCCGACCGGGACGGTGGCGAAGGTCTTCAGCTCACCGCGGAAGCGGCCCTCGACCGGCATGACGTGCAGGCCGTCGTTGATCCCCAGGGCGCCCGGCTGGCCGTCCGTGGAGATCCACAGGTTGCCGTCCTTGTCGAAGGTCAGGTTGTCCGGCGCGGAGATCGGCATGACCTTGGACTTGTCGAAGCCCGCGTAGTAGGTGTCGTCGTCCTCGGGGTCGCCGCACACCAGCGGCACGTTCCAGGCGAAGGAGGTGGCGGCCGCGTCGTTGCCGGACTCGACGATCTCCAGGACGTGGCCGTGCCGGTTGGGGCCGCGCGGGTTGGGCTCGTCGGCCTGGCCGGGCTCGCGGGCGGAGTTGTTGGTCAGCGCGCAGTAGACCTTGCCGGTTACCGGGCTGGGCTCGAAGTCCTCGGGGCGGTCCATCTTGGTGGGGCCCATGACGTCGGCGGCCAGACGGGTGTGGATGAGCACCTCGGCGACGCTGAAACCGGGGACGAAGCTCTCGGTGTCGGTGCACAGCGCGACCCACTCGCCGGAACCGTCGAACTCGCCGTCCGCGGGCAGCGCGCCGGAGCCGTCGAACTCCTCGGCGGGGCTGTTGCCGGACAGGCGCGCCACGTACAGCGTGCCGGTGTCCAGCAGGGAGAGGTTGTGGCGCCGGGAGCCCTCGACGTACTTCTTGGCGCTGACGAACTTGTACATGTAGTCGAAGCGCTCGTCGTCGCCCATGTAGGCCACGACCCGGCCGTCGTCGGCCAGGCGGGTGGTGGCGCCCTCGTGCTTGAAGCGGCCGAGCATGGTGCGCTTGACCGGCTCGGACTCGGGGTCGAGCGGGTCGACCTCGACGATGTAGCCGAAGCGGTTGATCTCGTTGGGGTGCTTGGAGAGGTCGAAGCGCTCCTCGAAACGCTCCCAGCGGCGCCCCGTGGCGCCGGTGCCGACGCCGTAGCGCCTGGTCTCGGCGGACCCGGAGCCGTTGGCGAAGTACTGGTTGAAGTTCTCCTCGGCGGTGAGGAAGGTGCCCCACGGGGTCATGCCGCCCGCGCAGTTGTTGAGCATGCCCCGGACCAGGGTGCCGGTGGGGTCCTCCGCCGTCTTGAGCAGGTCGTGCCCGGCGGCGGGGCCGGTGACGCGCATGGGCGTGTCGGCGGTGATGCGGCGGTTGAAGGAGCGCTCGCCCGTGGAGAGCACCCACTTGCCGGTGCGGCCCTCGCGCTGGAGCTCGACGATGGAACCGCCGTGGGCGGCCATGGCGATGCGGACCTGCTCCTCGGTGGCGGCGTCGCCCCCGGCGTACCCCGGGAACATGAGTTCCTCGTTGGTGTACTCGTGGTTGACCCACAGCAGGGCGTGGTCGTCGTCGAGCTGGTGGAAGCCGACGTAGTCGCAGTTGTAGCCGAACTGCTGGGCCTGCGCCTCGGCGGTCTGGTCGTACACGTCGAACTCGGGCGCGCCGGGCAGGACCGGCTCGCCCCAGCGGATGATCACGTGCTGGTCGTAGCCCCGGGGGATGGTGATCTTGTCGTCGTTGTTGGGCTGGACGCTGGTGAAGGTGGGCCGCGGCGAGGGGTGGGGGCGGTCGGGGCCGCGGCGGTCGGCCGAGGCCGGGCTGAGCGCGGCGAGTCCGAGCGCGCCCGCTCCGGCGCCCACGGCACCGGCCTGGATGATGGAGCGGCGGGAGAGAGCCTTGGCGAAGATGTCCCCGAAGTAGGGGTTGTCGCTGGTGTTGGGAGCCGGGTGGAAACAGGCGTCGCCGCAGCGCAGTCTGCATGTCGCACGGGAACGACCGCCACCGACCTGGCCGATCAACGGCAGCTGGCGGCGGCGGGGCGCGGATTCGGGCACACCTTCTCCTTGGGGATCGTGCTGCTCCCACGCGCTCCGTCGGTGCGGGGTCTGACCGGGGCGCGCGGATTGTCTCCTGGTCCGGCGGGGTGCTCCCCCGGACGCTCTCGACCTTGGCCGAAATTCCGAACGCGCAGGTGAAACCAAGGTGAACGCGCCTACAACTCCGGCGCATGCCCTGGTAGGTCACGCTGGGAATCCGGAGGGCCACACATCGTCGGGTTCCGGTCGTGATCATGGCGCACCGTACCCGCCTGGTCTACGTGACACGCCCGTAACCGTCTCCGGAGTTGTCGCCCCTCCCGTGATTCGGCTCCGGACGAAGCGGTGCGCCGCGGGGGCGGGACCGGAGCGGTGGCGCGAAGGCGGTTGCCGGTCGAAGGGGTTTCCGGGCATGCCGACAACGGGGCGCACGGGAGGTCGAAAAGGGGCGGGCGCGGTGCCCGGCGCCGCGGCGGGCGGGCCGGGCGGGCCGATCGCCGCTGGAACACGGGGGGAGGACCGCACGCCCCCGGCCAGGGCGTGCGGTCAGAGCGCCCCCTCCACGGCGGCGTCCACCGCGGCCTGGATACGGCGGCGCAGCGCGGCGCTGCCCCCGCGGTGCGTGCACACCTCGATCAGGCGCGGCCCCTCGCCCAGCAGTGCCTTGGGCAGGTCGGTCGCCCACTCCAGGCGGGTGTAGGGCACGTCGGCCACCGCGGCCACACGTTCCATCGACGCCCCGTGCGGGGTGCCGAACACCCGCTCGAAGTCGGGGTGCCCGGCCTGCTCCAGACCGGAGAAGATTCCGCCGCCGTCGTTGTTGACCACCACGATCGCCAGGTCCGGGCGCGGCTCCCCCGGGCCGATCAGCAGCCCGTTCTGGTCGTGCAGCATGGCCAGGTCGCCCAGCAGGGCGTAGGCGTGCCCCCCGCCACCGGCCTGGTGGGCCAGCGCCGCGCCGATGGCCGTGGAGACCGACCCGTCGATCCCGCTCACGCCCCGGTTCCCCACCAGGCGCACGCCGCAGCGCGCCCGCATGGTGGCGTCCAGGTCGCGGATGGGCATGCTCGAACCGGCGAACAGCAGCGAACCGGCGGGCATGTGCGCGACCAGGTCGCGGGCCAGCCTCGGCTCGCTGAGCACCTCCTCCTCGTCCAGCACCGCGTCCAGGGCGGCGCGGGCCACCGACTCGGCCTCCGACCAGGCCCGGGACCACTCGGTGCGCCGCGGGGCGCCCGGGTCCGCACCGGCGGGCGGCGCGACCGCGGCCACCACGTCGGTGGCGGTGCGCACGGGGTCGGAGAAGGCGTTGAGCGCGTTCGCCGACGGGTCGCCCAGCGCGCCCGCGCTGACCACCACGTGCCGCTCGGCCCGGCGCAGGTAGGCCAGGATCTGCCGGGACAGGTTGGGGCGGCCCACACTCACCACCAGCTCCGGCGCCGGCCGCGCGGCCACGCGCGGCGAGGCCAGCAGCTGCCGGTAGGTGGACAGCGCGTCCGCCCGGCGGGCGTTGGAGGTCGGTTCGGCCAGCAGCGGCCACCCGGTCGCCTCGGCCAGCGCCAGGAACGGCACCGGGTCGTAGTCCCCGTCGCCGCACACGATCACACCGCGTTCGACGTCGGGCAGCGTGAACGGCGCGGGTTCGGTCAGCGGCCCCGGGCGGCCGATCCAGGCCCGGCCGCCGTCGCGCCCCTCCAGGGGCTCGGGCCAGGCGCCCGTGTCGGCGTCGGGGGTCAGCGGGTCGCGGAAGGCCACGTTGAGGTGGACCGGGCCGGAGCGCCCGCCCAGCGCCGAGCCCCACGCGCGGCAGGCCAGCGACCGCCAGTAGGCGACCATGCCGGGCACCGGGTCGGGGGTGCCGACCTCGGCGAACAGGCGGACCGCGCCGCCGTACAGGCCGATCTGGTCCACCGTCTGGTTGGCGCCGGTCCCGCGCAGCTCCGGGGGACGGTCGGCGGTGAGCACCAGCAGCGGCACCCCGCTCTCGTCGGCCTCCATCACCGCAGGGTGGAAGTTGGCCGCGGCCGTGCCGGAGGTGCACACCACCGCGACCGGGCGGCGCGAGACGCGGGCCAGGCCGAGGGCGAGGAAGGAGGCCGAGCGCTCGTCGATGCGCACGTGCACCCGGATTCCGGGGTGGGCGACCAGGGCCAGGGCGAGCGGCGTCGAGCGCGACCCCGGCGCGACGACGGCCTCGGCCAGGCCGCAGCGGGCCAGCTCGTCGACCAGGACACGCGCCAGGGCGGTGGACGGATTCATCAACTCTCTCGATCGTCTCAAGGTGTACCCAGTATCACCATGTGGACCCAGCCCCTACAGTCAACCCCCACCCGGGACCCGCGGAGGACGAACGCGGCTGTTACACCTCACACACGCCGACCGGACATCCGGTACCCCCGTCACCGTGCGCCCCAGGCGTAACACCAACGCCGGTCAAGGCGCGGTTATCCGGCGCCGGGGACCTCGTCGGCGGCCGACCGCGCGGCCTCGGCGCGGGACCGCCAGGCGGCGGGGTCGACCTCCACCGCGCGCAGGCTCGCCTCGTCCACCGTCACCGGGCGCACGGGCAGGAACCCGTTCTCGGGCAGCAGGGGGTCGGCGGTGACGTCGGCGGTCAGCATCTGCATGGTGGCCAGGCCGCACGCGTGGGGCAGCTCCGGCAGGGCGGCGGCCAGGGCCACCCCCGCCGCAAGGCCCACCGAGGTCTCCACGGCGCTGGAGACCACCACCGGCAGTCCGCACGCCTCGGCCACGCGCAGCGCGGCGCGCACTCCGCCCAGCGGCTGGACCTTGAGGACCACGATGTCGGCGGCGTCGGCGGCGCGCACCCGCAGCGGGTCCTCGGCCCTGCGGACGGACTCGTCGGCGGCCACGGGGACCGACACCCGGCGGCGCACGGCGGCCAGCTCGTCCAGGGTGGCGCACGGCTGCTCGACGTACTCCAGGCCGAAGCGGTCCAGTGCGCGCACCATCCGCACGGCGGTGTCGACGTCCCAGGCGCCGTTGGCGTCCACCCGCACCAGCCCCGAGGGGCCCAGGGCGTCGCGGACCGCCTCGACGCGGGCCAGGTCCTCGGCGGGGTCCTGCCCGCGTTCGGCCACCTTGACCTTGGCGGTGGCGCAGCCGCCCGCGGAGACGATCGCGTGGGCCCGCTCGGGGTCCACGGCGGGCACGGTCACGTTGACCGGCACCCGGTCGCGGACGGGCGCGGGCCAGCCGTGGTGGGCGGCCTCCTCACAGGCCGCCCACCAGCGGGCGCACTCGCGCGGGCCGTACTCGGCGAAGGGGGAGAACTCCCCCCATCCGGCGGGCCCGCGCACGAGCATGCCCTCGCGGACGGTGATGCCGCGGAAGCGGTTGCGCAGGCCGATCGCGAAGGCGCGTCCTCCGGCGGGCGGGCCCGCCGGGTCGGGTTCGGCAGCGGTCACGGACGGCGCGGGAACTTGTCGAACCCCGGGCGGCGCTTCTCCTTGAAGGCGTCGCGGCCCTCCTGGGCCTCCTCGCTCATGTAGTAGAGCATCGTGGCGTCACCGGCGAACTGCTGCATCCCGGCCGCGCCGTCGCTGACGGCGTTGATGGCGCCCTTGAGCATGCGCAGCGCCAGCGGGGACTTGTCCAGCATCTCCCGGGCCCAGGCCACGGTCTCCTTCTCCAGGTCCTCCAGCGGCACGACCGTGTTGATCATGCCCATGTCCAGGGCCTCCTGCGCGCTGTACTGGCGGCACAGGTACCAGATCTCGCGGGCCTTCTTCAGGCCGACGGTCTCGGCGAGCAGCCAGGAGCCGTAGCCGCCGTCGAAGGAGCCGACCTTGGGGCCGGTCTGGCCGAACTTGGCGTTGTCCGCGGCGATGGTCAGGTCGCAGCAGACCTGGAGCACGTTGCCGCCGCCGATGGACCAGCCGGCGACCATGGCGATGACGGGCTTGGGCAGGCGGCGGATCTGCACCTGGAGGTCGAGCACGTTGAGGCGGCCGATGCCCTGCTTGGCCACGGCGTCGTCGCCCATGTAGCCGTCCTCGCCGCGGATCTTCTGGTCGCCGCCGGAGCAGAACGCCTGGTCACCGGCGCCGGTGAAGATGATCACGCCGACCGAGGAGTCGTCGCGGGCGAGGTTGAAGGCGTCCTGGAGCTCGAACAGCGTCTGGGGCCGGAAGGCGTTGTGCCGCTCGGGGCGGTTGATCGTGATCTTGGCGATGCCCTCCGCGGTCTCGTAGATGATGTCGGAATACTCGCCCGACCGCTGCCAGTCGATCACGCTGCTCACGGCTACTGCTTCTCCTCAACGGGGACACTGTGGACGGCGCGGACGTGTCACCACGTCCACGCGACAACCCTACGCATTGTGCCAGGCGGGCGGGGACTCGCGGGCGGGGCGGTACTCCTTGCGCCCGGGGCCGCACCCCGGTGCCGGACCCGACCCCCGGGACGGGCGCCCCGGACACGGGCGTACCCTTGCCGTCGTGGCACGCGAGAGGCAGGTCGAGACAGGCGGAACGCACCCCGGTGACCTGGAGGGGCGCCCCCTCCAGGCGGTGCGCGGACTGACGCCGGAGCGCCTGGGCGACCTGTTGGCCCGGGCCCTGGACGGGCGGGGCCCCGCCCTGCTGCCGATCCCGGACGGGACCCCCGACGCGCGCGTGGACGAACTCCTGGCCGCCATGCGCCCGGCCTCCCTGCGCACCCCGGACGGGGTCGCCGCGCTGGACGGCGCCCGTCCGGCGGGCGGGGACACCGCCCTGGTCATCACCACCTCGGGCTCCACCGGCGCGCCCAAGGGCGTGGAGCTGTCCGCCGCCGCGCTGCGCTCCTCCGCGCGGGCCTCGGTGGCGCGGATCGGCGCCGCCCCCGGCGACGCGTGGCTGTGCGTGCTGCCCGCCGGGCACATCTCCGGCGTCCAGGTGATCATGCGTGCCCTGGCCACGGGCGGCCGGATCGAGCACGCGGCCTTCTCGGTGGGGGCGGTGGCCGAACTCGCGCGCGGATCGCGACCGCACGTGTCCCTGGTGCCCACCCAGCTGCGGCGACTGCTGGCCGCCGGGACCGACCTGTCGGTCTTCGGGACCATCCTGCTCGGCGGCGCCGCCGCCGACCCCGCCCTGCTGCGGGAGGCGCGCGGGGCCGGGGGCCGGGTGGTCACCACGTACGGCATGAGCGAGACCTGCGGCGGGTGCGTCTACGACGGCGTTCCGCTGGACGGGGTGCGGGTGCGCGTGGAGTCCCCCTCGGCCGACGGGGCCGGGCGGATCCTGCTGTCGGGGCCGGTGCTGCTGAGCGGCTACCGCCTGGCTCCCGGGACCGGTGCCGATCCGGGTGCCCTGGTCACCGACGCCGACGGGACGCGGTGGCTGCGCACCAACGACCTGGGCCGCCTGGACGGGGACGGGCGCCTGAGCGTGCTCGGACGTGTGGACGAGGTGGTCAACACCGGCGGCCACAAGGTGGTGCCGGGGCAGGTCAACGCGCGGCTGCTGGAGCACCCCGCCGTGGCCGACTCGGTGGTGGTGGGCCGGTCCGACCCCGAATGGGGCGAGCGGGTGAGCGCGGTCGTGGTGCCCGCCGACCCCGACGCGCCGCCCTCCCTGGAACAGCTGCGCTCGTGGGTGCGCGAGCGCCTGCCCGCCTACGCCGCGCCCCGTGAGCTGGAGGTGCGCGCCTCCCTGCCGATGCTGGCCTCGGGCAAACCCGACCTGGTGGCCCTGCGCGGCCCGCGCGCCTGAGGGGCGGGGCCCGGTCCCGGGGTTCCCGCCGGAGGGCGCACGCGCTCCGCGCGCCTGAGCGGCGGAAGCGTCCCCGGGCGCGTGTACCGGCGCGCCTTCGACCCGTGGGACCCTGGGGCGCGTCGGATGCCGAGCCCCACCACGCCGGTGTCCGTCGAACAGCAGTGACGGCCCGGGGCCGGACGGTCCGTCCGCTCAGCGCGGAGCGGACGGTCACGGACGTGTCGGACAAAAGGCGGGGAACTTCCCCGGGCGCTCCGACGTCTACCTGAGTAATCCGGCCCCTCGGCCCCTCTCCCAAGGAGGTCCGCAGTTGGTGACAGCCCTCGGCCCACACGTTCGTGCCCCTGCGCTCTCCCCCCAACCGGCCCCCCTTCCCCGCCCGCAACGGTTCCGGGCACGCTCCTTTACCCGCTCCCTACAGCGTTTGGCCACTTCCGCCGCAGTGATCTACGCCACTTCGGCTGATATCCAATCGAGACAGGGAACATTTGACTCCCCAACACGTTGGACATATTGGCGCGTCCAGCCGGCGGGAACCGTCCGCCGCGTGCCACACGTCTTGGAAGGGAGGGAGGTGCCCCGATGACGAGCACTGCCCCAGCCGCTCCGGCACCCACCGCCGGAGCCCCCGCTGACACCGCTCGCAGCGACGACGCGTCCGCCGACGCGGTCCTGACCGACCTGCTCGACCGCGGACGCGCCCAGGGGTACCTGTCCCTCTCCGAACTGCGTGCCGCTTTCACCGCGGCCGCCGTCTCCACCGGCGACGGCCGTTCCATCCTGCGTGAACTCACCGAGAACGGGGTCAGGCTCGCCAACGGGGGCGACGACTCCGCACCGGTGGCCGATCCCGACGCCGAGGACGACGTGCTGGAAGACACTCTCATCGCCACGGTGCCCGACACCGACGAGGCACCCAGGGCCGAAGGCAAGACCGCGCCGCGCAAGGGCCCCTCCCCCAGGAGGAAGACCCGCTCCACACGGCGCGTCAAGAAGGCCGAGCCCGCCCAGACCACCACCACCGAAGCGGAAACCGGCGAGGCCGACCTCGACGACCAGTCCCCCGCCATGGGCGACTCGGTCCACACCTACCTCAAGGCCATCGGCCGACGCCAGCTCCTCACCGCGGAGCAGGAGGTCGACCTGGCCAAGCGGGTCGAGGCCGGGCTCTACGCCGAGTACCGGCTCGGCCTGCACGGCGAGGTGGACGGCTCCGCCCCGCTGGCCGAGGTCGAGGTCGAAGAGCTGGAGTGGGTGGCCGAGGACGGCCGCAAGGCCAAGTCCCACATGCTGGAGGCCAACCTGCGCCTGGTGGTGTCCGTGGCCAAGAAGTACAGCGACCGGGGTATGTCGCTGCTCGACGTGGTCCAGGAGGGCAACCTCGGCCTGATCCGCGCCGTGGAGAAGTTCGACTACACCAAGGGCTTCAAGTTCTCCACCTACGCCATGTGGTGGATCCGCCAGGCCATCCAGCGAGGTTTCGCCGACTCCGCGCGCACCATCCGCCTGCCCGTGCACGTCCTGGAGCTGCTGAGCAAGGTCAGCCGCCTGGAGCGCGACATGCACCAGGCGCTGGGCCGCGAGCCCACGCCGGAGGAGCTGGGCCTGGAGCTGGACAAGACCCCGGCCCAGATCGAGGAGCTGCTGCGGGTCACCCGCCAGCCCATCAGCCTGGACTCCACCATCGGCGAGGACGGCGAGACCCGCATCGGCGACCTGATCGAGGACGTGGACGCCTCGGAGGCCTCCGAGGTGGTGGACCGCCAGCTCATGGCAGACCAGCTGCGCAACGCGCTGTCGGACCTGGAGCCGCGCGAGGCCACCATCATGTCCCTGCGCTTCGGCCTCATGGACGGCCGTCCGCGCACCCTGGACGAGATCGGCAAGCACCTGGGGCTGACCCGCGAGCGCATCCGCCAGCTGGAGAAGCAGTCGCTGTCCAAGCTGCGCCACCCCAGCCGCGCCCAGCAGCTTCTGGACTTCGCCAGTTAGGGAGTGTTCCGCGGAGGCTTTCGGATCAGCGAGCGACCGTCCGGGCAATCTCTCGCAAGGCGTTTCGCGCAGGTCAGCCTGGTTGGCTTTTCAAGTGAAGCCGGCGCGGCGAGAGGCAGCCCGGTGGTCGCTGGCCCGAAACGCTCCAAGGAACACGACCTAGGGCCCGGCACGACGGGCGACACGGGGCCGCTCCCCCACGGGGGGGCGGCCCCGCGCCGTGTCCGAAACCCTCAGGGCGAACCCTGGTTCGTCCCCGGTATCGCGTCCGTTCCGGCACGCCGCGGACACCGCGGTGCGACGATGGTGACCATGAGCGATCACCCCCAGCGCCACAGCGACGAGATCTCCGCCGCGCTGCGCGCCAGCCGCGAACTCGGCCCCGAGTACGACGAGGCCGTGGCCGCCTCCCTGGTCGAACGCATCGACGGCACCGTCGAGGCCCGCGTGCGCCACCACCTGGCCGCGCAGGCGCTCACGGAGACGGCCAAGACGGGCCTTCCCTCCAACACCGTGCGCTTCGTGCTCTCCCTGGTGTGCCTGGGCGTGAGCATCCCGGTCTCCACGATCACCGCGGCGGTGGGCAGCCCGGCGGCGCTGCCGCTGGTCTGGCTCGGGCTGATCCTGTTCTACGTCGTCTCGGTCGTGGGCCTGCGCCGTTGACCGGGCACCGGACGTGATCCGGAACATATCGATTCCGCCACGGATCACCTCCGTCGCTTAGCTGCCCGTATGCACCTTGTGTCCGAACCCCTACAGTCGTGCCCACCACGGACCAGACCGGTCCCACCAGGGGGAAGGACACGATGGCAGCCATCGAGCAACGCAGGACGACGTGGAAACAGATCGGTCCGGGCATCGTCGTCGCGGCCACCGGCGTGGGCGCGGGCGACATGGTCGCCACGCTGATCGCGGGCAACCAGTTCGGCTACGCCCTGCTGTGGGCCACCATCGTCGGCTGCCTGGTCAAGATCTCCCTGGCCGAGGCCACCGGACGCTGGCACCTGGCCACGGGGACCACCATCTTCGCCGGCTGGAGCAGCCTGGGTAAGTGGACCACCGTCTACTTCGCGCCCTACATCGTGATCTGGGGCTTCGTCTACGGCGCCAGCGCCATGTCGGCCACGGCCCTGCCCCTGGCCGCGCTGGTGCCGGGCGTGCCGCTGGAGGTGTGGGCGATCCTGGCCGGGGTCTCCGGCCTGGTCATCGTCTGGTTCAACCGCTACGCGGTGTTCGAGAAGATCATGACGGTGCTCGTGGGCGTCATGTTCGTCACAGTGGTCGGCCTGGCCGTCTACGTCGTCCCCGACATCGGCCAGACGCTCCTGGGGCTGGTCCCGATGCTCCCCGAGGGCTCGGTGTTCTACACCATGGGCCTGGTCGGCGGCGTCGGCGGCACCATCACCATGGCGGCCTACGGCTACTGGGTCAACTCCAAGGGCTGGCGGGACTCCTCCTGGATGCGGATGATGCGGCTGGACAACCGCGTCGCCTACGTCACCACCGGCGTCTTCGTCATCGCGATGCTCATCGTCGGCGCCGAACTGCTCTACGCGAGCGGCATCGCGCTGGACCAGGGCGACCAAGGCCTGATCCAGCTGGGCGACGTCCTGCGCGAGCGCTTCGGCGGGTTCGTGGCGACGGCCTTCCTCGTCGGCTTCTTCGCCGCCGCCTACTCCTCCATCATCGGCGTGTGGAACGGCGTGAGCCTGCTGTTCGCCGACTTCGTGAACCACCTGCGGGGCAGGACCAACACCGACCCGGGGGAGAACCAGAAGAGCTGGGCCTTCCGCGGCTACGTGCTCTGGCTGACCTTCCCGCCGATGCTGCTCCTGCTGATCGGCAAGCCCTTCCAGCTGGTCATCGCCTACGGGGTGCTGGGCGCCTTCTTCATGCCGTTCCTGGCCTTCACCCTGATGTGGCTGCTCAACTCCTCGCGCACCCCCCGCGAGTGGCGCAACGGCTGGGTCAGCAACGCGGGCCTGGCACTGGCCGGATCGCTGTTCGTGGTGCTGTGCGTCTACGAGCTCTACGGGATCGTCGCCGGGGCCTGAACCGCCGGGCGGCGCGGCGGCGCGCGGGGCGGCCTCAGCCCCGCAGCGCCGCGCGCAGTATCTCCACCGCCTCGTCGTGGTCCAGCCCGACCCGGGAGATCACCTCGGCGTAGGCCCGGGCGGCGGCCAGCGCCTCGGCGCGCTGGTCGTCGCGGCCCGCCGCGACGAACGTCCCCGAGCGGCCGCGCGTCTCGACCACACCGGCCTGTTCCAGTTCCCGGTAGGCGCGGGCCACGGTGTTCACCGCCACCGACAGCTGACCCGCCAGCGCGCGCACCGTGGGCAGCCGGTAGCCCACCGGGAGTTCACCGTTGGCGACCGCGATGGCCACGATCGACCTGATCTGCTCGTAGGGCGGGACCCTCGACGTCGGATCGACACGGATGAAATCCGCCATGTGCCACTGCGCTCCCCACCGTCGCCTGCTGCGGTGTCCGGCCTCGGACCGGACCGGACACCAAGTTACCGTGCGTGTACCGACCCCAGGTTGCGGGCCGGGTCCGCCGGTGTCAGACCGCCTGGCGCGGCACCCGCTGGATTCCGTGCAGGCGGTGGGCCTCCCGGGCGGTGAGCAGGCGTTCGGCGATCCGGGTGGCCTCGCGCACCTGCGGGCGGGCCAGCCGCTTGCGCCGGTAGATCCGGTCCTCGTACCCCTTGGGTCCCACCAGGGTGCGTTCCCGGGCATAAGCCGCACGCATCGCCTCGGTCAGCGCCGCGTCCAGGTCCACGCCCCGCTGGTTCAGCTCCTCCACGGGCGCGTTCTGGGTGCGGGCCCGCTCCAGCGCCTCCTGCGCCTCGGCCACCGCGCGCAGGAGTGCGGGCAGGCGCTCAGCGCGCTCCCGGTCGGAGGCCAGGCTCTCCCGCGCCTGAGCCGTGCTCTGCTTGGCAAGTCCCATGTGTGTGCTCCAGACCACGCGTAACGTCGGACGGGGCCACTCTAGAGGTGACCAATATCATCTGGCGAGCCGGGCCGCGCGTCGGTGGTGGCCGCGCGGCCCGCGATCTGCCACCTTTACGGCGCACACCCCCGAAAGGACCACCGTGAGCAGGAACTACGCCGGACTCAGCCGCGAGCGCATCATCCTCGAAGCGCTCCACATCATCGCTGGCCGCGGGCTCGGCGGCCTGTCCATGCGCCGCCTCGGCGACGCGCTGGAGGTGGAGGCCATGGCCATCTACCACCACTTCCCCCTGGGCAAGGAGCAGCTGTTCAACGCCATCGCCGCCTACGTCACCTCCCCCGCGGCCACCGGCACCGTCCCCCTCGACGACGAAGCGGAGCCGGATGACGCGGAGGGGGCGCAGGAGCCCGAGGAGGACACCCGGCCCTGGGACGTGCGCCTCACCGAGTGGGCCGAGGCCTACCGGGACCGGCTGCTGGAGTTCTCCGGGGCGCTCTCCCTGCTGGTCCACCGCGCCCCGCGCACGCCGAGCGGCGACGCCACCCGGGCACTGGTCCACGACGCCCTCGCCGAGGCGGGGCTGGAGGGCGAGGACTTGGAGCGCGCCGCCGACGCCCTGCACTCCTACTGCGTGGGCGCGGTCGTGCACCAGGTCCGCCACCAGGACGAGGAGGACGCACCCGACTCCGCCGAGTCCCTGGCGCGCTTCCGGCACGGGCTGCGCGCCCTGCTGCGCGGACTCACCTCCTAGCAGCGCCCGGGCGGGCCCCGGCGTGATCGGTCTCCGTTGCCCCGGCCTCCCCGCCCCGGACCCAAGGGGCGGGACCCGCCGGTGTGCCCTGCTCCCGGGCCCCGCCGGGCGAAACGGGTGCCCCGGTCCGGGAACCGAGTGCGTTCTCCCGGCGTCGTTACCAGAAGACAGCCCCCGACCCCGCCCCTCCTCCCGGCGCGGGGCGGTACAGAAAGGTCATCCATGGTTCTCAAGCGTCTGCTCGCCGGTATCGGGTTCGGCGGGGCCTCGGTGGAAACCACCCTGCACTCCTCCGTGACCACCCCGGGCGGGGCCCTGCGGGGCACCGTCGTCATCGAGGGCGGCGACGTCGAGCAGCGGGTCGAGCGGCTCACCGTCGGCCTCCAGGCCCGGGTCGAGGTCGAGAGCGGCGACCACGAGAGCACCCGCGACCTGGAGTTCCACCGCGTCCAGATCGGCGGCGGCGTGACCCTGGCCCCCGGCCAGCGCTTCGAGGTGCCCTTCGAGCTGTTCGTGCCCTGGGAGACCCCCGTCACCGTCCACCGGGGCCGCCACCTGCACCGCATGAACGTCGGTGTGAACACGCGCCTGCACGTGGCGGGCGCGGTCGACCCCGGCGACCTGGACCCGGTGGCCGTGGAGCCGCTCCCCTCCCAGCTGGCCGTGCTGGACTCGCTGGCCTCCCTCGGCTTCTCCTTCAAGCAGGCCGACCTGGAGCAGGGCCGCATCCTGCGCACCCGCCAGCAGCTGCCCTTCTACCAGGAGATCGAGTTCTTCTCGCCCAGCCGCTACCGGGGCCTGAACGAGCTGGAGCTGTCGCTGGTCACCGACGAACGCGGCATGGACGTGGTGCTGGAGCTGGACAAGAAGCCGGGTCTGCTCTTCTCCGAGAGCCGCGACACCTTCCACCGCTTCAGCGTGGACCACAACGAGGGCGCCGGGCGCGACTGGTCGGGCCACCTGCACCAGTGGATCGACTCGCTGGCGGGCAAGCGCAGCATGTTCTGATCCCGGCGGGGTCCCGGGGACGGGCGTCCCCGGGACCCGCGGCGCCGTCGGCCCGCGGTTCACCCGGTCCGCTGGCGGGCGCGCTCCGCGCGCAGGCGGCGGGCCTCGTCGGGGTCCAGGACCGGAGCGGCCGTCAACAGCTGGCGGGTGTAGTCGCTGGCGGGATTCTCGTACACCGCGTCGCTGTCCCCCATCTCCACCACCTCACCCGCACGCATCACCGCGACCCGGTCACTGACCTGACGCACCACCGCCAGATCATGGGCCACGAAGATGTAGGTCAACCCGAAGTCGTCCTGCAACTCCGACAGCAACCGCAGCACCTGGTCCTGCGTGGACACGTCCAACGCCGACACCGGCTCGTCGCAGATGATCAGCTTCGGCTTGAGGATCAGCGCCCGCGCGATCGCGATCCGCTGACGCTGCCCACCCGAGAACGCGTGCGGGAACCGGTTGTAGTGATCGGGCTCCAACCCCACCCGCTCCAACAGCTCCTGCACCTGGCGGCGCACCTTCTTGGCGTCCCTCTCCCCCTGCACCCGCAACGCGGTCCCGATCGCGTCCCCCACCGTCACCCGCGGGTTGAGCGAGGAATAGGGGTTCTGGAAGACCATCTGCACGTCCCGGCGCAACGGGCGCAGCGCCCGCTCGGGCATATGGGTGATGTCGCGGCCCTCGAACTCCACCCGGCCCCGCGTGGGCTCCAGCAGACGCATCACCATCCGCGACAACGTCGACTTACCCGACCCCGACTCCCCCACGACCCCCAGCGTCTCACCGCGGTGCAGGTCGAAGGAGACCCCCTTGACCGCCCAGAAATCCGTGGCCTTGCCCCACATACCGCCGCGCACCCTGAACCGCTGCGCCAGATCCTCCACCCGCAGCAGGGGCTCGCCCCGCTCCTCCTTCGGCTCGGGGATGAAGGGCCGGAAGACCTCGTCCGGCCCCTTGCGCCCCGCCTCGCCCGCCGCGGCCGATCCCGACCTGCGGCGCTTCTCCTGGTCCTGCCGCTGGCCGCGCTCGGCCCGGTCGCGCGCCCGCCGATGGGCCCGGGAGACCTCCACGCGCGGCACCGCGTCCAGGAGCCCCTGGGTGTAGGGGTGCTCGGGCTCGGACAGGACCTCGCGCACGTCGCCGCGCTCGACCGCGACGCCGTGGCGCATGACCACGACCTCGTCCACCGAACCCGCCACCACCGCCAGGTCGTGCGAGACCAGGATCAGCGCCATGCCCAGGTCGCGGCGCAGCTCGTCCAGCAGGTCCAGGATCTGCGCCTGCACCGTCACGTCCAGCGCCGTCGTCGGCTCGTCGGCCAGCAGCACCTTGGGCTCGCACATCAGACCCATCGCGATCAGCACGCGCTGGCGCATACCGCCGGAGAACTCGTGCGGGTAGGAGTTGATCCGCCTGCCGGGCTCGGGGATGCCCACCCGCTCCAGCGACTCCACCGCGCGCTCGCGGGCCCGGGACCGCGACACCCCGGACCGGTGCACGCGCAGCGCCTCCACCAGCTGGTTGCCGACGGTGAACTGGGGGTGCAGCGACTGCATGGGGTCCTGGAAGACCATGGCGATGTCGTTGCCGCGCATCCGCCGCAGCCTCTTGTCCGGGGCGCCGACCACGTCGGTGCCCGCCACCTCGACCTCCCCGGTGATCCGCGCCCGGCTGCCCCGGTGCAGGCCCATGAGGGCCAGCGAGGTCACGCTCTTGCCCGAGCCCGACTCGCCCACGATGCCCAGCGCTCCCCCAACGGGCACGGCGAAGGACAGACCGTCCACCGCCCGGACGTCGCCGTCCATGGTCGGGAACACCACCCGCAGGTCCTCCACCCGCACGACCGGCCCCGACGCCGCGGACTCGCTCACACGACCCCTTCCCTTCCGTTCCCCGGGCACGGGCGGCCCGGATCGTGTTCCGCGCGCACGTGCGCCCGGCACGGTTATCCGTGGATGCGCACGCGCGGGTCGATCAGCGGGTAGAGCAGGTCCACCACCAGGTTGCAGAGCACGATGAAGAAAGCGCCGAACAGCGTCACGCCCAGGATCACCGGCAGGTCGCTCTGCATGATGGCGGTGACGGCGTACCGGCCGATCCCGTTCAGGGAGAAGACCTGCTCGGTCAGGACCGCGCCGCCCAGCACGAGCCCCAGGTCCAGGCCGAAGATGGTCACGATGGGCGTGAGCGTGGGGCGCAGCGCGTGCTTGAGCACCACGCGGCGCTCGCTCAGCCCTTTGGCCCGGGCGGTGCGGATGTAGTCCTCGCCCAGGGTCTCCAGCATGCCCGCGCGCGTCTGGCGGGCGTACATGGCCGCGTGCAGGAAGGCCAGCGTCAGCCACGGCAGCAGCAGTCCCTGCGCCCACCTGGACGGGTCCTCGCCGAAGGGGACGTAGCCCGGCGTGCCGAACAGCCCCCAGGCGTGCACGAGGAAGGCCAGGGACAGCAGGCCGGTGAAGAAGATCGGCAGCGACACCCCCGCCAGGGCGACGGCCATCGCCAGCCGGTCGAACAGGCTGCCCTTCCACACCGCGGAGACAACGCCGACCAGAATGCCGCCCACCAGCCAGATCACCCCCGCGCCGAGGGCCAGTGAGGCCGTCACCGGCAGCCGCGCCACGATCTCGGGGAAGACCTCCTGGTAGGTCTGGAAGGAGTAGCCCAGACACGGAGCCGCGCACTCGATCGTGTCGTTGCCGAAGCGGTACTCCGCGCCCAGGAAGAGGCCCCGGACGAACTCCCCGAACTGCACGGCGACGGGCCGGTCCAGGCCCAGGCGGTCGATGGTGGCCTGGATGGCCTCGGGGGTGGGGGCGCGGCCCACGTACATCGTCGCCAGCTGCTCGACGGTGCGCCCCGCCCACCGGGGCACCACGTAGAAGATGGCGAAGGTGACCATGGTGACCACGGCCAGGAGCAGGAGTCCGGCGCCCAGGCGGCGCAGGATGTAGGTCAGCAACGCGCGTGCTCTCTGTCGTCGGGGCCGGGGCGGGGGCGGGACGGGTCCGCGAACGGTACCCGCCCGCAAGCAGACAGTAACTCACTGTGATCGTCTGGTCGCGTTCAATCGCCCTATGCGCGCCTTCCGTGGCGCTGGGGATCACGGATCGACCGAGTCGGTCACCTTCCGCCCTTGACTGATGCACTGCCCCGGACGGGCCGTCGGCGCTCGGAGAATACGTTCCGGCCGGTGGCTCCTACACCACGAAGCGGGCTGGGCCCCGGGACCTGTGGTCGGAGATCGGCGCCGCATGGGAGGAGTGGACGCGGTATGGGAATCCGGGCCGCGACCGGCTCGGCGTGACCGTGGACCAGGAGGGAACGCGGCTGTGGGCGGACGCCCCGGCAGGGGTCCTTCGGCCTATGGGCACGGCCGCCGCTGCGGGGTAGCCTCATCAGGTGTGAACAAATAGGATCGGCCCCCGCCCACTAGGACTGGGCGGGGGCCGATTCACATGCCTCGTGATCTACTGCGCGGCGAGAGTGCCGATTAGGGCGCTCCACGCATGGGCTGTGAACCCAACAGGACCCAACTCGCGGTTCTGGGTGTCACGGACGAGCACCACCTCCGGGCTCTCCTTGACCTCCACACACTCACCTGAGTGGCCGCTGTAAGAGGACTTGCGGTAGCCGTCTACTGTGTTCACGACAAGTTCCTTCCCTTCACCACGTAATCCCTGCTGGCAGTAGGGGAAAGCGCGACAGCCATCAGCGAGTTGAACCGACCCGTAGCGTTCGCCACGGTTTGAGGGTCGCTGTACACCTGGCCGCCTTCCGCGTTTTCCAAGTACATCACCGACTCCACTGGAGACAAGCCGAGGACGGTGAACGCTCCCTCCATCGCAGCGTATGCCCCCTGATCGTAGGGGATCACCTGAATCGTGGTGAACGGCTGGTCGGACCGTTCGATGATCTGAGCCCACTGCGCTCTCATGACTGCCTCGCTGCCAACGAGACGCGACAGTACCGCCTCGTCAATCACGTACTGCACGAGAGGTGGCTGCTGCCTATCAAGGATCTCCTGCCGCCTCATTCTGGCCTGCAACAGCTCCTCGACCTCAGCATGTGGTTTCGGTGGAAACCCTGCCTGGAGGACAGTACGCGCGTAGTCCTCGGTTTGGAGCAGGGCAGGCACAAGCTGCGGGTGAAACTGGCGGATGCTGGAAGCCCGGCGTTCCATTTCAACGTACTTGGGGAGTGACCGGCGGTGACCGAGAAGCTTGGTTGTCGCCCAGAGATCCTTAAAATGACCGTTCATCCCCAGGCGTTCATCCAGGAGCCTCGCGAACTGCTCGGTGGGGTCGCGTTCTTGGCGTTCCACGGCGCCGACCTGCTGCCCGGAGACCCCTAGCAAGGCCCCAAAGTCCTTCTGCGACAATCCGGACTCAGAGCGCTTGAGGTGAATTTCATGCGCAAAAAGGGCGGCAGCGGCTTCATTGACTAGCTTTTTCTTCGCCATGACCACAGGAAACCACAAGTGGAAAGCTGCATGTTGTGGTTACTGCAATCCTGCGCCAAAAATGACACGCCTCTGGACCATGAGTTAGCAGCTCAGGCAGGGTGTCACTACCGAGCGGCGCAAACATGTCACTCGGTTGAACACCCCACTCTTTACCGAGTGGGAGCCAGACGCCGTCCCGTACTCACATGCGGACGGGAAGGCCCTACATCCAGGCACAAAAAAGCCTCGGCGGCCGAAGTGGAGAGCGACCGCCGAGGCAGAGTGCCCCACCCCGAATAGCCCGAGGTGAGACATGAACAAGCCTATCGTCCAGGTCCCGACGCTTCCACGCCGACTGTGCGGAACCGCCACCAAATCAGGCATTCTGCTCGGCCCCGAACTCGGCCACGTCAGGATCGCCCGCCGCTGGACCGCCCAGGCCACCCGCTCCAGGCCGAGCCTGGCCGAACCCGTCGGCATCGCCGTCTCCGAGATGACCACGAACGCCCTGCGTCACTCGGCGTCCGGACTTCCCGGCGGCAGCATCCGCGTCGAGATCGAACGCACCTCACGCCACCTCGAACTCCGCGTCACCGACAACGGCCCCCGCCCCGGCGAGGAACCCATGTTCCCGAGCGTGCCCGACCTCGAACCCCTGCGCCCCAGCGGCAACGGTCTGCGCCTGGTCGAAGCCCTGTGCTCCTACTGGGACTGGAAACAGCACTCCTGCGGCGCGATCACCGTCCGCGCCGTCTTCCCCTGGTGACCTACGCATCCCTATGAGCGCTCAGCGCTCCGTGCTCCGCGCCACCCGATCTGTCCCCCGGGCCGGTGCGGACGGGCCGGTGACCTCAACACCAGCCCGAAGCCCCGCCCTCCCCTTCCCCGGGAGGCGGGGCCACCCGATCGACCACTCACACCACACCGGACACGGAAAGCCCCTCATGCCCGACTACAGCTACCTCCTCGACGGCCGACCCGACGTCCTCACACCCAGCGAAGTCGCCGCCCTCTTCAACATCCGCCCCCGCAGCCTCCACCGAGGCCAATGGGACAACGTCCTCAAACCCTTCCGCACCCCCGGCGGAGCCCGCCGCTACCCCAAAGAACACATCGCCACCCTCCTCAACCAACCAGACCCCCCGACCTCCCCCTGATCTGGTACGACGCTGGTGACGCTGGTACGGCGGCTGAGGTGTCCGCCCAGGCGGACACCTCAGCCGAGCACGGCCCGCCCCGCGCGCAGCGCCGCGCACGTCTCGGGGTAGTCGAACAGCTCCTCTTCGAGGAGTTCCAGGACGCGGGCCACCCCCACCGCCGGAACCCCGCGCACCTCCAGCACACCCCGGGTCCACGCCAGGAAGCGGGTGAAGACCGCACCGTCGCCCACGTACAGCGACGTCAGCAGGAAGTCGATGATGTGCCCCAGGTCCTCGACCGTCCGGTCCAGGTCCGCGCCCTCCAGGCTGGCGCCCCGGGCCTCGTAGAGGGCGCGCGCGTGCTCCACGCCGGTCCGCACCAGGTCGCGGCGGCGCTGCACCAGGCTCGCGTACTCGGCGGCCGGGGTCAGCGCCTCCTCCCTGGGCCGCGGGGACGACAAGGGCATGCGCCGTTCCAGCAGGTCGGCGGCGGAGCGGGCGTCGGCCGCCCACAGGCTCGCGCCCAGCCGGAGCGCGAGGGAGGAGTCCGGCCCGAAGCCGCGCCCCCCGGCGATGACGGGGACCCCGGTGCGCGCGGCGGCGGTGATCATGGCGTGGGCGTTGACCAGGTGCGAGGGCAGAGAACAGCTCAGCGCCACCACGTCGGGCGCGGTCTCCTGAAGGTGCAGGGTCAGGTGGTGGGCGGGCACGCTCGCCCCGAGGAAGGTGACCCTCCAGCCGCGCAGGCGCAGCACGTCCCCGAGCAGCCGCGCGGGCAGGCCGTGCCACTCCCCCTCGACGCAGGCCACCACCACCGAGCCCAGGGGGCGTGCCCCGGCGACGCGAGCCAGGCCGTGTTCGAGGACCAGGCCCAGGGCGAGTTCACCGATGTGGGTGGCGGCGTGCTCCCGGGCCACCGAGAGTTCGTTGGCCTGCCACATCATGCCCACGCGCATCTGGGACACCGCGATCACGTCCAGGACCAGTGACTCGTGGTCGACCCCGGCCGCCAGCGCCTCCCGCACCACGGCCAGGGCCCCCGCGTCGTCGATGTCGCGCACGCGCGCGAAGAAGTCGTCGGCGACGACGGCGGGCGACACGGGGGCGACCGCGTCCGGAAGGGTGCCGTGGTCAGCGGTCACCGGGGACACCCCCCCGGGTGGCGCGGGCCTGCACGGTGAGCACCGTGATGTCGTCGTGCTCCCCTCCGTCGAGCCAGTCGCCGACCACCTGTACGATCCGGTCCGAGACGGCCGGGGCGGGCATGCCCCCGCACTCGGAGAGCAGCCGGGCCAGGCGTTCCTCGCCGAGCATCTCCCCGCCCAGCAGGGGGTTGCGCGCCTCGGTGACCCCGTCGCTGAAGACGACCATCGTCTCGCCGGGGGCCAGGGTGAACTCCGTCTCCCGGAAGACGGCCTCCTCCACCGCGCCCACGAACAGGCCCCCGATGGACACCTCCCGGACAGTGCCGTCCACACCCACGACGAGCGGGGGCGGATGGCCTCCCCCGGCGGCGCGGACGCGCAGCCCGCCGTCGGGCAGGGGGCTGGCGAGTCCGAGGAGCATGGTGCTGAACTTCTCGGGGTCGGTGCGCAACAGCAGGACGTTGAGCAGCTCCAGTAGCCGCCGGGGGTCCTGTTCGACCAGCCGCAGCGCCTCCAGGGACTGGCGGATCATCCCGGTCAGGAGGGCGGCGTCGTTGCCCTTGCCGCACACGTCCCCGAAGGAGAAGTCGAAGCCCTCCTCCAGCTCGTTGACCTGGTAGAAGTCGCCGCCGATGCGCTCGGCCTCGACGGCGGAGCGGAAGGCCGCGCCCAGCACGGCGTGCGCGACGCCGGGCAGGGGCGCAGGGACCAGCGCGGCCTTGAGGGTGGAGGCGGTGCGGGCCTGGTACTGGTACATGTGGGCGGCGCTCAGGGCCGAGCCGACGCGTTCGGCGTACTCGGTGAGCGCCTCGGTGTCCGCCGCGTCGAAGTACCCCCGGGTGCGGTGGAACAGCAGCGCTCCGGCGGCTCCGGACAGGCCGGGGACGGCCACGGCGCACAGCGCGCCCCGGGCGCCGCCGTGTCCGGCCAGTTCCAGGAGGAGCTTCTCGACGGGGTCTCCGGGGGTGGGCTCGGCCACCGTGCGCGCCCCGTCCACGACCTCCTTCAGCCAGGCGGCGCCGTCCACCGTGCCGCGGTCCCAGACGCCCTCACCGGTTCCGACGCGGCGGCGGCCGCCCTCGGAGGTGAACGCCGCGGTCCAGCGCACCGAGCCGTCGGGCTGGGCGAGGAAGAGCACGCACGTCTGGGCCGCCTCCGGTACCGGGAAGCGCACCGTCTGCTCCACGAGGCGGACCGGATGCAGGATGTTGCCCAGCTCGCGGGCGGCGTGGCGGAGCCTGGCGACCGCGGCGGAGGCCGGGACCGCACGGGCCCGTCGCCCCCCGACCGGTCCGGCCCCGTCGTCCTCCAACGGAGCGCGGTCGCTGGTCCCCGAAGCAAGCACTGGTGTTCCACTCCCCCACGCGTAGCGGCGCACGGCCCGCGCCGGGCCGTACGGGCGGCTCCGCCGTGCGCGATCGCGCACGCGCGCTGCACGCGCGGGCGTGGGCGGCGCAGACGGGTGCCGCGGGGCGTCGGACCACCGCTGGCGCGGAGCACACCGAGAACGGGAAGGGCCACCGACAGCGGGGAGACGACGCCCGGTATGCCACGCTACCCGCCACGATCAGCGGACACACGGATCGGAAGACGAAAGTTGTCACCTGGCAACCTTCCGGTGCCGCATGTCACACCTCCGGGCCGGTGGGCCGCGGTTTCGCCCCGCAACCGCCCCGCAGGGGGCGGAGGAAGCCCACCGACCCGCACTTCACGGGCTCCACCTGTTGTTCGTCACTCCCGGGTGGTGCCGAGTGCCATGTAGTCGTACATGGAGTAGCCCGAGTGGTAGTACACGTTGGTCAGGTTCGGCGGCCGGTAGAGCACCGTGCGCTCGAACACGGCGGGCAGGATCGCCGCCTGCTCCATCGCCCGCCGGTCGATCCGGGTGTAGATCGAGGCGCGCTCCTCGGGGTCCTCCATGGTGACGACCTCGTCGAACCAGCCGTTGATCCGCTCGTCGTCCAGTTCCGAGATGTTGGCGTTGCCCGCGTCCTGGATGGCGTCGCCGTCCAGGATCTTGCTCATGAACCCGTAGCCGCTCGACCAGTCCGGGGCCCACCCGTACACGGTCAGGCCCAGGTCGTTGTCCTCCACGAAGGACGGCGACCCGGCCTGGGTGTTGGTGTAGGTGTCCGAGGGGTACTGCTTGATCCGCGTCTCGATACCCACCCGGGCCAGGGCCTGCTGGAGCGCCTCGGCGGTGCTCACGTCGGAGGGGCGGTCGGCCCGGACGCCGATGGAGGTGGAGAACCCGTCGGGCTCGCCGCACTCCTCCAGCTTCTGCCGGGCCTTGTCCAGGTCGCCCTGGTTGTCCTGGGAGGGGTACAGGTCGATGCCGGGATCGGCCCCCGGCAGCGACGCGGGCATGATCTGTGTGGCGATGTCGCCGCCGGTGTCGCCGCCCCAGGCCCGCTGGAGGGCGTCGCGGTCGGCCGCGTACATGACCGCCTCGCGGCAGGCCAGGTCGTCCATGGGTTCCAGGACGGTGCTGATGTTGACGTAGCGCAGGGTGTTGCTCTGCGGGTTGTCCACGCTGTTCTTGCGCGCCTCGTCGGTGAGCAGGGTGCCCCGCATCGCGGGCCCCACCCCGGCACCGGCCAGGTCCACGTCCAGGTCGCCGCTGGTCAGGCGCTGGTCGATCTCGTTCTGCTCCACTCCCAACTGCACTTCGACCCGGTCCGGCAGCGCCTCGCGGGTCGGGTCGGTGGCGGGGTCCCACTGGTCGTTGCGGACCAGGTTCAGGGAGACGCCGGGCCGGTACTCGCCGTCGAACTTGTAGGGCCCGGAGGAGACGACGCGGCTCTGGTACTGCTCGCCGCGGTCGGCCTCGGGCGGGACCGGCGCGGTCTGCGGCTGGATGAGCAGGTACGGGAACTCGGCGAAGGGGTCCTTGAGGTGGAAGACCAGGGTGTGGTCGTCGGGGGTCTCGATCCCGTCGAACCCGGCCAGCGGGTCGTCCTCGTCGGCGTAGGGGCCCTCGTAGTCGTCGCTGTCGGCCAGCAGGTCCTGGAAGTACTTGGGTCCGTTGGGCAGGGCCTGGGCGCCGAAGTTGCTGCGCGCGATGGCGTACTCGATGTCGGGAGCGGTGATCTCGGAACCGTCCTCGTAGCGCAGCCCCTCCTGGATGGGCACCGTCCACTCGGTGAGGTCCTCGTTGGGCTCGGGCATCGCCGCGGCCAGGTCGGGCTGGAGTTCGGTGCCCTCCTCGCCGGGCGCACCGACGTAGGTGAGCAGGGTGCGCGCGTAGTAGCGGCTGAAGTTCCAGCTGAACGCGTAGTAGGTGTTGCCGGGGTCGGGTGAGTCGAAGTCCGAGGAGATGGCGTAGCGCAGGGTTCCGCCGGTCTGCTCGGAGGGGTTGACCACCTCGGTCTCGCCCTGGTTGAACTCGGCGTCGACCGGACCGCCTCCGCCCCCGCCGCCGTCCGCGCCCCCGCAGGCGGCCAGCAGCAGCGCCGCGGCCGTGCCCGCGGCCAGGGTCGCGGTGGCCCGCCGGTGTCCGCGGCGCGGGGAGGGCGTCACGCCCGTGTGGTGGTCGGTGCTCAAGCTTGCCTCCTGGTCGGTTTGGCTGGTGGGGGCCGGTGCCCGGCCCGGGACACGCGACGGGCGCGGCCCGTCAGTCGGAGGAGCGGGGGTCGAAGGCGTCGCGCAGCCCGTCGCCGAAGAGGTTGAAGGCCAGGACGGTGACGAAGATGGCCAGCCCCGGGATCAGCACGAAGTGCGGCGCGATGGTGTAGAAGCGCAGGGCGTTGTCGAGCATGCCGCCCCAGGTGGCCATGGGCGGGTTGATGCCCACGCCCAGGAAGCTCAGGGCCGCCTCGAACAGGATGTTGGTGGGGATGAGCAGCGTGGAGTAGACCAGGATCGGCGTGACGAGGTTGGGCAGGATCTCGCGGAAGACGATGTGGGCGCTGCCCGCGCCGAGGCTGCGGGAGGCCTCCACGAACTCGCGTTCCCGGAGGGTCAGGGTCTGTCCGCGCACGATGCGGCCGATGTAGGGCCAGTTGAAGAACCCGATGATGAAGACCAGCACGCCGATGCGCAGGCCGTTGCCGCTCAGGCCGAAGGAGCCGTCGGGGATGACGCCGACCAGGGCGATGGCGAAGAGCAGCAGCGGGAAGGCCAGGAAGATGTCCATGGCCCGGCTGATGACGGTGTCGACCCAGCCGCCGAAGTACCCGGCGACCATGCCCAGGACGGTGCCGATGACCACGCAGACCAGGGTGGCGACCGTGGCGACCAGCAGGGAGGTGCGGGCGCCGTGGACGATGCGGCTGAACAGGTCGCGCCCGTTGACGGGTTCCACGCCGAGCAGGTGGTCGGTGCCGATCCCGCCCCAGGGGTCGAGCCCCAGGGAGGGGTCGGCGGGGTCGCGCAGGACGCCGCCGGTGAGCGGGTCGATCAGCTCCTGGTTGAACTGGTTGGGCGGGTAGCCGAACCAGGAGGTGAGCAGGGGCGCGAAGACCGCGACCAGGATGAGCAGGACGACGACGACGCCCCCGGCCATGCCGAGGCGGTCCCTGCGGAAGCGCCGCCAGGCGATCTGGCGCAGGGACCTGTTCGCCGACCCGCGTCCTCCGGCGGCCGCCGCCTCGGGGTCGGCGTGCTGGGAGGACTCGGGTGCGTCCATCGGCACGGACATGTGCACCCCTGCCAGTCGGAATGACTTTTCGTAGCTATGGAAACACGAAGAGTTTGCACGAGCGGCGCGGGGGTTTCCAGCCTCCGCGCCGGTGTCCCCGCACGGTGTCGGGCGCGGCCGTGACCGGAGCGGTCCGGCCGTTCCCGGGCCGCGCGCGGGGCGAGCGGCCCGGGAGCGGCAGGAGGGGCCGACAGGGGTCGGCGGCGCCCTCCTCGGCGGCCACTCCGGGGAAGGGCTACACGGGTCCGGCCGTGTTCTGCCCGGCCACGGCGCCGTCGGCCAGCCGCAGTTCCGACCAGGCCCAGTTGCGGCGCAGCCACCGGTCGTGCGAGGCCACCACCACCGCGCCGGGCGCGGTGCCCAGCGCCTCCTCCAGCTCCTCGGCCAGCGCCAGGGACAGGTGGTTGGTCGGCTCGTCCAGCAGGAGCACGTCAGGGGCGTGTCCCACCAGCATCGCCAGTGCCAGGCGTCGCCGCTGCCCCACGCTGAGCCTGCCCACCGGCCGGTCCAGGTCGCGCGGTGCGACCAGGCCCAGGTCGGTCAGGCGGGGAGCGCCGGGCAGGGTTCCGTTCAGCCCGTCGTAGAGCGAACGCGGGGTCCGCTCGGGGTCGGGGAAGACCACGTCCTGTTCCAGCAGGGCGACCGCCGCCCCGCGCCGCCACAGCACACGACCCGACGCCGGGCGCAGCCGGTGCCCCAGGGCGTACAGCAGCGTGGACTTGCCCGCGCCGTTGGGCCCGGTGACCAGCAGGCGCCCGTCCGAGGGCACGTCCAGGCGGTCCAGGCGCAGCCGGCCCGGCACGACCAGGTCGCGCACGGTGATCGCGTGGCCGTCGGCCGTGCCCGGGTCGCGGGTCAGCGAGGCGCTGAACTCCAGCGGCCTGGGCGGTTTGCGCACCTGGTCGCGCTCCAGTTCCTCCAACCTGTTCCGGGCGTTGCGCACCCGGCGCGAGACCTGCTTGTCCACGCGCCCGCCCAGGAAGTCGTAGCCCATCTTGTCGTTGTCCCTCGGGGCGCGATTGTGCGAGACCTGCCGGGAGGTGGTGCGCACCGACTCGCGCAGGCCCTTGAGGGCGTCCTGCTCGTCGCGGTAGCGCTGCTCCCAGCGTTCGCGTTCCAGCTGTTTCTCCCTGAGGTAGAAGGAGTAGGCACCGCCGTAGTGGACGGGACCGTCCACGGCCGGGTCCAGGTCGAGCAGGCCGGTGCACACCGCGTCCAGGAACACCCGGTCGTGGCTGGCCAGCACCACCACTCCCGGCAGGCCGCGCAGGTACCCCTCCAGGAACTCCAGCGCCTGGTCGTCGAGGTGGTTGGTGGGCTCGTCCAGCAGCAGGGCGCGCGGGCGGCGGACGAGCAGGGCCGCCAGGCCCAGGCGTCCGCGCTGGCCGCCCGACATCCGCCCCACCGGCCGGTCCGGGCCGATACCGTCCAAGCCCAGCCCCGCGACCACCAGTTCGGCACGGCGCTCGGCGTCCCACACCTCCAGCAGTTCGGCCTCGGCCAGGGCCTCGGAGTACTCCCGCAGGGCTTCGTCGTCCTCGGGCGAGCCGTCCAGCGCCGCAGCGCTGGCGGTCAGCCGCCGCTCCACCCGCCGGGCCGGTTCGAGGGCCTCGGCGATCACCCGGGCCAGGGTCGTGTCCGGGGCGTGGGGCAGCTCCTGGTACAGGAATCCGGTGTCGGCGGGGCGTTCCACCCGCCCGGCGTCGGGTTCCTCCTCCCCGGCCAGCAGCCGTAGGAGGGTGGACTTGCCCGAGCCGTTCTCCCCCACCAGGCCGAGCCGTCGGCCGGGGGCGACGTCGACGTCCACGCCGTCGAACACCACGTGGTCTCCGTAGGCCCTGGCGAGGTCGCGGGCGCGCAGCAGGGGCGGGCCGGTCGGGGCGGTGCGGGTCGCGGAGGCGGCGCCGGTCGTGTTGCCAAGGGTCATAAGGGGTGATCCACCCTTCGTTTCGGGGTGGGCCTCGATGCGCGGGACCGGTGCGCCTGCGCGGCGCGGTCCGGGGACGACACGGAGGTCGTCGACATCGAGACCGCACCGGGGACGGTGCCGGTACACGCCGAGCGGGGATCCGGCTCCAGCCACGGTGGGCGAGCCCCGCGCGCTCGGCGGTCGTCGGTCTCGATGTCACATGCGCATGTTGCGCCCAGGCTAACCCGCCGGGGCGGCACGGGCAACGGAATTACGCGGTGTCCGGCCGCGCGCGGCGGACCGGCTCGGGCGCGCGGCGCCGTGCGCCCGGAAGGGGCCTCCCGCTCCTTCCCCCGGTGCCTGCTCACCGGGCGGGTCGGCCGTCGCGGAACCGGGCCGGGCGCTCCCCGGCGTCCGCTCACCGGCCGCCTCAGCGTGCGGTCGGACCGGCCCCGGGGGCGGTGCGACCGGCGGGGGCCGCCGGTCGGACCGCCCCCTCCGCCGTGGTCAGTCCCTGCCGCGCATGGAGCGGTAGCGCCGCACCAGGGAAGTGGTGGAGGCGTCCAGGCCGGACACGTCGGCGCCCTCGGTGAGGGCGGGCTCGACCCGCTTGGCCAGCACCTTGCCCAGTTGCACGCCCCACTGGTCGAAGGAGTTGATGTTCCACACCGCGCCCTGGACGAACACCTTGTGTTCGTAGAGGGCGACCAACTGCCCGAGCACCGACGGGCTGAGCCGGTCGGCGAGGATGGTCGTCGTGGGCCGGTTGCCCTCGAAGGTCCGGTGCGGGACCAGGTCGGCGGACACGCCCTCGGCGGCGACCTCCTCCGCGGTGCGGCCGAAGGCCAGCGCCTGCCCCTGAGCGAACAGGTTGGCCATGAGCAGGTCGTGCTGGGGCACCAGGTGCTCGGGCAGGTCTGGGGCCGGGTTGGCGAAGCCGAGGAGGTCGGCGGGCACGAACCGGGTGCCCTGGTGCAGCAGCTGGAAGTAGGCGTGCTGGCCGTTGGTGCCCGGGGTGCCCCACACCACCGGACCGGTCTGCCAGTGGACGGGGCGCCCGTCGCGCTGCACCGACTTTCCGTTGGACTCCATGTCGAGCTGCTGGAGGTAGGCGGTGAACTTGGACATGTGGTGGCTGTAGGGCAGCACGGCGTGGGTCTGGGCGTCGTGGAAGTTGCCGTACCACACGCCGAGCAGGCCCAGCAGGAAGGGCAGGTTGCGCTCGACGGGAGCGGTCGCGAAGTGGGTGTCCATCAGGTGGAACCCGGCGAGCATCTCCCGGAACCGCTCGGGGCCCACCGCCACCATCAGGGACAGGCCGATGGCGGAGTCGTAGGAGTAGCGGCCGCCCACCCAGTCCCAGAAGCCGAACATGTTGCGGGTGTCGATACCGAACCCGGCCACCGCCTCGTCGTTGGTGGAGACGGCGGCGAAGTGCCTGGCGATGGCGCCGTCGTCATCGTCGCCCTTGAGACCCAGCCCGTCCAGCAGCCAGGTGCGGGCCTCGGTGGCGTTGGTGATGGTCTCGATCGTGGTGAAGGTCTTGGAGGCGACCACGAACAGCGTCGTGGCCGGGTCGGCGTCCACCAGCGCCTCGTGCAGGTCGGTGCCGTCCACGTTGGAGACGAACCGGAACTCCAGCCCGCGGTCGGTGTAGGGGCGCAGCGCCTCGTAGGCCATGGCGGGCCCCAGGTCGGAGCCGCCGATGCCGATGTTGACGATCCTGCGCACCGGCCGTCCGGTGTGGCCGAGCCACTCCCGGGCGCGGATCCGGTCGGCGAACTCCGCCATCCGGTCCAGGACCTCCTGGACCTCGGGGACGACGTCGCGGCCGTCGGTGCTGACCACCTGCCCGCGCGGCGCGCGCAGGGCGGTGTGCAGGACGGCGCGGTCCTCGGTGAGGTTGACGTGCTCGCCGCCCAGCATGGCGTCGCGCAGGTCGGCGACCCGGGCCGCCCCGGCCAGGTCGGCGAGCAGGCGCAGGGTCTCGTCGGTGACGAGGTTCTTGGAGTAGTCCACGTGCAGGTCGCCGACGTCGAGCGTGTACCGCTCGGCCCGGCCGGGGTCGTCGGCGAACAGCTCGCGAAGGTCGGTGGAGCCCCACCGCCCGTGGTGCTCGCGCAGCGCGGTCCACTCGTCCCGCTGGTCCAGGGGAACGCCCAGTCGGGCGCGTTCTCCGGTGTCCTCAGCGCGCGGGAGAGGTGTACTGGCAGACATCCGGCGGCTCCTCGTCGGTCGGCGCTCCGGCGGCACGGCGCGGGTGCTCGGTCCGCGCGCCGCCCGCGGTGCGCGGCTGTGCTTCCGACCACAAGCCTCCCACGAAAAACCGTGCCCGCGGCGGTTGTCCACAGGCCCGGTCGCGGACTTTCGCGCCCGGCGCGGCACCGGTCCGGGCACGCCGGTCAGCGCAGGCCGCTGGCCTCCTCCTCGCGCTCCCGCCGCAGCACGGCCACCTCCGCGCGCAGCGCACGCAGTTCGGCCAGGATCACGGCCTGTCCCCCGTCGGGGCCCCCGCCGTCGGGGCCCCCGCCCGTCCAGCCCGAGGCGCCGCCGCCCCCGCCACCGCCGCCGTTCTCCTCGTCGTCCTTCTCCAGGGCCTCCACGGCCACGGCGATGAACAGATTGAGCGCCACCAGCGTGGACACCAGCACGAAGACCACGAAGAACACCCACGCCATGGGCTTGTGCTCCATCACGTCCTTGGCGATGGTGCCCCAGCCGTCCGCGGTGGCGATCTGGAACAGGGTGA
Organism: Nocardiopsis akebiae; assembly: GCF_018316795.1. Classification (NCBI taxonomy): domain Bacteria; kingdom Bacillati; phylum Actinomycetota; class Actinomycetes; order Streptosporangiales; family Nocardiopsidaceae; genus Nocardiopsis; species Nocardiopsis akebiae. The sequence goes on along the minus strand of NZ_CP074132.1, from coordinate 2,971,335 downwards.
ACAGCGACGAGGGCAGGTCGGCGAAGTACTGCGGCGAGACGTCGGAGAAGAGTTCGGTGGCCATGACCGCCGACACGTACAGCAGCAGCATCACCAGGAACAGGATGGACATCATGCCGGGCAGGGCCCGGAACAGGCCCGTGACGACGTGGCGCAGGGTCGGGATCACCGACAGCAGGCGCAGCACCCGCAGCACGCGCAGGACCCGCAGCACCGAGAAGGGACCTGAGGCGGGCAGCAGCGCGATGCCGACGATCACCAGGTCGAACCAGCTCCAGGGGTCGAGGAAGAACGCCCGCCGGTGGGCGTACATCCGCATCCCCAGTTCCAGGACGAACAGGGCGAGGATGGTCAGGTCGACGGCGCGCAGGAGGCCGCCGTAGGAGTCCGTCACCCGGGGTGAGGTCTCCGCGCCGAGAATGACGGCGTTGACGAGGATGAGGGTGATGACGCAGGCCTGGAACCAGGGGGCGTCGACGATGGCTCGAACGCGCTCGCGCACGACAGAGGGGGCTCCGTTCACATATCGGACAGCGCGGCAGAAGCCTACCGTGAGTCACCTTGCCCGGTTTCGCACCCGCCGTTCCCCGCCCCGTGGCCGCCCCTGGCGTCCTCCGGCCGGAGCGGGCATGATCGAAGTGGGGGGACCGAGCGTGAGGGGGACGCCGGTGACAGAGTCAACCGAGGACTTCGACGAGTTCGACACGGGGTCCTGGGACCCCGGCTACGACGACGACGTGGACGCCGACACGGACGTGGGGGCCGCCGACCAGGACTCCGCGGTGGCCGACTTCCTGCGCTACTTCCCGGAGGGCCACCGGATCGAGGAGATCGAGGACCACGACGTCCTGGGCATCGACGCGGAGCTGGGCCAGGAGATCCCCGAGCAGGCGCCCGAGGCCGAAGGGGAGCGCCCGCCCACCGGTCGGCGCGAGGACCTGGCGCGGCTGCTGCGGGCCGAGGAGTTCGCCGACAGGGTTCGCGACCGCGGCAGGCGTCCCGGCTGAGCTGGGGGAGCGGCGGAACGGGGTGGCGCGGCGGCGCTCAGTCGGCCAGGTCCGCGCTGAGCCAGCGCTCCACGCGCAGGACGTGCACGGTCGCTGCGGCCCGGGCGGCGTCGGGGTCGCGCGCCACCAGGGCCTCGTGGATGCGCAGGTGGTCCTCGCGCAGCTTGGCGGTGAGTCCGGCCTCCCGGTGCCCCGCCCACACGCGGGCGTGGAAGGTGCGCGAGGACAGGCCGTCGTTGACCGCGGCCAGGGTGGCGTTGCCGGTGCTGGCCACGATGGCCTGGTGGAAGCCCAGGTCGGCTGCGACGGTGTCGGCGCGGGAGGCGTCGTCCCCGCCCTCGATGCGCTCCAGCAGGGCGCCGATGCGGTCGAGGTCCTCGGCGCTGGCGCGCGCGGCGGCCAGGGCGGTGGCGGCGGGTTCGAGCATGCGCCGCACCTGGAGGACCTCCAGGAGGGTGTGCCCCTGGGAGACCTCGGCCAGGACGGAGAAGGTCTCCAGCAGGTCGGCGGGGCGCAGCGCGGTGACGTAGACGCCCGCGCCGTGGCGGGACTCCAGGACGCCGAGCGTGGTCAGGGAGCGGATGGCCTCGCGCATGGAGCTGCGGGACACCCCGAGCTGCGCGGACAGGTCGCGTTCGGTGGGCAGGCGCTCCCCCGGCCCGACCCGCCCGTCGGCGATCATCGCCTTGATCCGGTCGGCGGCGCGCCTGGTGACGGTGGTGCGCCCGGCGTCGGAGTCGCTCACGGAAATCCCTCCAGTCTGCGCGGTGGCCCGGGTCGTCCGTCGGCCCGACGGGGCCGGGACGGGAGCGGGATCGGGGCTGGGTATGCACGTGACCCGCACCACCACCGCCGCCAAGAGATCATACCAATTTTCCATCGCCTCGCCCCGCATCGCCCTTTTTACCCTCCTCCTTGCCCAGATGCTTCCCAGCGTGCGAAAGTGGTCCGACCACCCCAGGCTCGTGGCGAGCAGTTCCGCCATGGCAGCGCACCGCGTGGGCCGACCCGGCGGGGTCCGCACGCGCGCGCCGGTCGGCGGGGCACGAAGGAGGCACATGCGGATCGCGCTGTTCATCACCTGCGTCAACGACACACTGTTCCCCGACACCGGGCGGGCGGTCGTGCGCCTCCTGGAGCGTCTGGGGCACGAGGTGGTCTTCCCCGAAGGCCAGACCTGCTGCGGGCAGATGCACTACAACACCGGCTACCGGCGCTCGGCGAGCCGTCTGGCGGTGCGCTTCGTGCGCACCTTCGAGGGCGCCGACGCCGTCGTGGTCCCCTCCGCCTCCTGCGCGGCCATGGTCCGCGACAACTACCCGCGGCTGGGCGCGAGCGGGAGCCGCCTGTCGCGCAAGGCGGCCGACCTCGCCCCGCGCGTGTACGACCTCACCGAGCTCCTGGTGGACGTGCTCGGCGTGACGGACGTGGGCGCCTACTACCCGCACAAGGTGGCCTACCACCCCACCTGCCACGGGCTGCGCATGCTGGGCCTGGGCGACCGCCCCTACCGGCTGCTGCGCGCCGTTCGCGGCCTGGAGCTGGTGGAGCTGCCCGGGGCCACCGAGTGCTGCGGCTTCGGCGGCACCTTCGCGGTCAAGAACGGCGACGTGTCCTCGGCCATGGGCGCGGACAAGGCGCGCCACGCCGTGGAGACCGGCGCCGAGGTGCTGTGCGCGGTGGACAACTCCTGCCTGATGCACATCGGCGGCACCCTGTCCCGGCAGCGGTCGGGGATGAGGGTGGCGCACCTGGCCGAGATCCTGGCCAGCACCGAGAAGGAGGGCGCCCACGGGGTTCTGGAGGGGGCGGAGGCGGATTCGTGAGGAACGAGCGAATACGCCGAAGACACCGAAGATTCCCGTCCTCCGGGCGCCCGAACACGGGCCGAAGCGAAGCGGAGGTCCAAAGAGACAAGGAAGGCGCATACCGATGAGCGCGACGTTCCTGGGCATCCCGCCCTTTCCCGAGGCCGCCGCGGGCGCGGTCAACGACGCCCGCCTGCGGCACAACCTGCGCAGGGCCACGCACACCATCCGCGACAAGCGCGCCGCCGTCGTCGACGAGCTGCACGAGGACTGGCAGCGCCTGCGGGCTGAGGGCGCGGCGGTCAAGGAGCACACCCTGCGCCACCTGGACCGCTACCTGGAACAGCTGGAGGAGTCCGTCCAGCGGGCGGGCGGACGGGTGCACTGGGCCTCGGACGCGGCCGAGGCCAACGAGATCGTCACCCGGCTGGTCCGGGACACCGGCGAGACCGACGTGGTCAAGGTCAAGTCGATGGCCACCCAGGAGATCGAGCTCAACGACGCCCTCGCCGCCGCCGGGATCACCGCATACGAGACCGACCTGGCCGAGCTGATCGTGCAGCTGGGCGAGGACCTGCCCTCCCACATCCTGGTGCCCGCCATCCACCTGGGCCGCGCCCAGATCCGCGAGATCTTCCTGGAGCAGATGGCCGAGTGGGGCGTGCCCGCGCCCCGGGGCCTGACCGACGACCCCCGGGCGCTGGCCGAGGCGGCCCGCGTCCACCTGCGTGAACGCTTCCTGCGCACCCGCACGGCGATCTCGGGGGCCAACTTCGCGGTGGCCGACAGCGGCACGCTCGTGGTGCTGGAGTCGGAGGGCAACGGGCGCATGTGCCTGACCCTGCCCCGGACGCTGATCTCCGTGGTCGGCATCGAGAAGATCGTGCCGACCTGGTCGGACCTTGAGGTGTTCCTCCAACTGCTGCCGCGTTCCTCCACCGGCGAGCGGATGAACCCCTACACCTCCACCTGGACCGGGGTGACGCCGGGCGACGGCCCCCAGGAGTTCCACCTGGTGCTGCTGGACAACGGCCGCACCGACGTGCTGGCCGACACCGTGGGCCGCCAGGCGCTGCGCTGCATCCGCTGCTCGGCGTGCCTGAACACCTGCCCGGTCTACGAGCGCACCGGCGGGCACTCCTACGGTTCGGTCTATCCGGGCCCGATCGGCGCGATACTCACCCCGCAGCTGCGCGGGATGTCCTCCCCGGTGGACGAGGCGCTGCCCTACGCGTCCTCGCTGTGCGGGGCCTGCTACGAGGTGTGCCCGGTGGCCATCGACATCCCCGAGGTGCTGGTGCACCTGCGCGAGGAGGTCGCGCAGCGCTCCGGGCACGCGGGCGAGAGGGCGCTCATGGCGGGCGCCGAGGCGGTGCTGTCCTCCCCGCGGACACTGGGCGCGGTCCAGAGGGCGGCGGGGCTGGGGCGCCGCGCGGTCCCGCGCCACCTGCCGGGCCCGGCGGGGGCCTGGACCGACACCAGGGACGTGCCCGACGTCCCGGCCGAGTCCTTCCGCCAGTGGTGGGACAGGCGCGAGGGGGAGGACCGATGAGCAGCCGCGAGCGGATCCTGGCCAGGGTCAGGAGGGCGCTGGCCGACGTGCCCGCCGACGAGTCGCCGGTGCGGGGGGCCGGCCGCGGCTACGCCGACAGCCACGGCGCGGGTCCCTCGTTGGAGGTGCTGGAGGACCGGCTGCTGGACTACCGGGCGCTGGTGCGCCGGGTGGGCTCCGACCGCCTGGCCGCCGAGGTGGCCGACGCGCTGGAGCGCCGGGGGGCGCGGCGGGTGGTCGTCCCGGCGGACGCGCCGCCGGAGTGGTTCGCGCACACCTCCGCCGAACGGCTGCCCGACTCGCGTGAGGAACCGCTGGCGGTCGCCGACCTCACCGGCGTGGACGGGGTGGTCACCGGCTGCGCGGTGGCCGTCGCCGAGACCGGCACGATCGTCCTGGACGGCGGGCCGGGCCAGGGGCGCCGGGCCGTCACCCTGGTGCCGGACTACCACCTGTGCGTGGTGCGCGCCGACCAGGTGGTGGACGGGGTTCCGCAGGCGGTCCGGCTCCTGGACCCGTCGCGCCCGCTCACCTGGATCAGCGGCCCCTCCGCGACCAGCGACATCGAGCTGAACCGGGTGGAGGGGGTGCACGGCCCGCGCACGCTGGAGGTGCTTCTGGTGGACCCGGCGCTCTGAACCCGCTGGGCCAGGGCCTGCCGGAGGGCGGGACGCAGCCCGGCGGAACCGCCCTCGACTCTCCGGCGGGGGCCGAGCCGTAGGGGGTGGCGCGGCCTCTCCCCCGAACCCGCTGGCGGGCCCCAGGGGTGGGGCTTTCCCCTCCCCCCTCCTCCGGGACACCCCCGGGGAAGGGGGGTGGAGGTCCCCATGGCGCCGGGCGGGCCGCCGTTCCTAGCGTGGTCGGTGACCACGACGGCACCGAACGACGGGACACCATGCCCCCTTCACCGCACCCCTCCCCCTCTCCCCCCTCGCGCGCGCTCCGGTCCGGTACCGCGCTCGCCGCGGCCGCCGCGCTGGCGCTGCCGCTCTCCCTGGCCGCGTCCGGAACGGCCGCGGCCGACACCGACCCCTCCAGCGCCCCCGCCGACGCCCTCCGGGCCGCCCTGCCCGAGCCCACCGGGGAGCACCCGGTGGGCAGGACGACCCTGCACCTGGTGGACGGGGAGCGCGAGGACGTGTGGGTGGGCGGGCCCCGCCAGCTGATGGTCACCCTGTGGTACCCGGCGCGGGCGGGCGCGGGCCGGCCCGCGCCGTACATGACCGAGGCAGAGTCCGCGGCCATGGTCGCGGAGCTGGGATTGGAGTTGCCCGCCGACCTCCTGCACGGCGGGGTGCGCACCTCCTCCCGCCTGGACGTGCCGCCCGCGCGCACCCGCGACGGGTTCCCGCTGGTGGTGCTGTCCCCCGGCGCGGGGCACAACCGGATCGAGCTGTCCTCGCTGGCCGAGGATCTGGCCAGCCACGGCTTCGTGGTGGCCGGGGTGGACCACGCCCACGAGGCCGCGCCCGTGGAGTTCCCCGACGGGCTTGTCACCGAGTGCACCGGGTGCCAGAGCGGCGAGTGGGCCCTGGGCGCGACCAATCGGGCCGAGGACGTCTCCTTCCTCCTGGACCGCCTCACCGGCCCCGACCCCGCGTGGCGGTGTTCGCGGGTCATCGACGCCTCCCGGATCGGGATGGCCGGGCACTCCTGGGGCGGCACGGCCACCGCCGAGACGCTCCGGGCCGAGGAACGGGTGGACGCCGGGATCAACCTGGACGGCCCCTACTACCCGCCCGTGGTGGAGGAGGGGCTGGACAAGCCGCTGGCGCTGATCGAGAACGACCAGGGCAACACGTGGGACGGCGTCGAACGGATGTGGCCGCGCCTGGAGGGCTGGCGGCAGTGGATCCGGCTCGACGGTTCGGGGCACTCCAACAGCATCGACCGCGGCGTGCTGATGGAGCAGCTCGGCCTGACCGGTGCCCTCGCCCCCGAGCAGTGGCGGGCCGTGTTCGGCGACGTCGGGGTCGAGCGCGGCCTGGAGCTGGTGCGCACCTACAGCCTGGCGTTCTTCGACCACCACCTGCGCGGCGGGGACCAGCCCCTGCTGGAGGACCCCGGGGCCTTCCACCCCGAACTGGTCGTGGTCGACCCCGACGAGGGATAGCCGACGCGAGACGGGCAGCCGACGCCGCCGCGGCCGGTCGCGGCGGCGCGCGTAACCGAACGCCCCGGCCGCCCGCGCGGGCCGGTCAGTCCCTCGGCCGCCAGGCCGCCAGCAGCCGCTCCAGGGCGTCGGGGTCGGCGCGTTCCGGCGCGAACGGCGCCTGGTAGCGGGCCCCGGCGCCGCGCGCGGCCCCGCGGGGCCGCGGAGCGGAGGCGGGCACGGACCGCTCCTCCCGTGCCCGCTCGCCGTCCTCCCCGCCAGGGGCGCCTGGTAGCGCGCCCCGCGCGGGGCGGGACCGCGCTTCCTGCGCAGGCGCCGCAGCACCGGGGCGCGCTCGCGCACCGGCTCCGTGGGCCCGGACCGCTCCCCGGTGGGGGTGAACCGCACCGGCAGCTCCTCCAGTCCGTGCACGGCCACGGAGGCCCGCCAGCGCAGGTCCTCGGGATCGACGGCCAGGACCATGCCGCGCAGCCGGTCCACGGCGGTGTCGATGGCGGTGCGCGCCAGCTCGCGGGTGAGGCCGGTGGCGGGGCAGCGGTGCGCGCCCGCGCCCCAGGACAGGTGGGATCGGTCGCCCGCCCTGGCCATCGCGTCTTCGCCGCGGGCCACCGACGGGTCGGTGTGCGCGGAGGCGAGCCCCAGCAGCAGCGGCTCGCCCCTGCGGACGCGGACCCCGGAGAAGCTCAGGTCGGAGACCGGGTAGCGCCCGCCGAGCATGCGGATCGGGGAGTCGGTCCACATCACGTAGTCGATGAAGTCCTCGGGCGTGAGCGTGCCGCCCAGGTAGGCGGTCCACACGGCCGGGTCGTCCAGCAGCCGGAGCAGGGCGTTGCCGATCAGGTGGGTGGTGGGCTCGTGCCCGGACTCCCACAGCAGCGTCAGCGCCCCCGCCGCCTCGTCGTCGGTGAGCCCGGAGGGGTGGGCGAGCAGCCAGCTGGCCATGTCCTGGCCCGGGTCGGCGCGCTTGCGCGCGACCAGGCCCTCGAAGTAGGAGCGGACCGCGGCGGCGGCGGGACCGGCCCGGTCGGGCTCGCCGCTCCACAGCCTCGGAGCCAGGTCGGCCAGCAGGCGGCCGTAGGCGTCGGGCAGGCCGAACAGCTCGTTGAGGACCAGGGCGGGCAGCGGGGCGGCGAATCCGCCGATGAGGTCGGCGGCGCCGTCGGCCGAGACCCGGCCGAGCAGGTGCACGGCGGCGCGTTCGACGACGGGGACCAGACGGGGCGTGTCCGCCCCGGCCAGGGTGTCGACGAGTGCCGCGCGCAGCCGCCGGTGCTCCTCGCCGTCGCGGGCCAGGGCGGCGCTGCGGGCGGGCGCGGCGTGCCCCGCGCCCCAGGGGCGCGGGTCGGCGGAGAAGAGGGTGTGGTCGCGCAGGGCCTGGAGGTTCTCCCGGTAGCCGAGCAGGAGCCATCCGGGCACGCCCGGGCCCACCTCGACCGGGACGAGGCCGCCGTGGCGGTCGCGCAGCGCGTCCCAGGGCGCGTCGGCGCCGGTGCTCCCGTGCGGGGGGAGGGCGACCGGGCAGCGGGCGCCGCCGGACCCCGCTGCCGGGGGGTCGTCGCGGCCGTCGGTCCCGGTTCCCTGGCGCATGGAGACTCCTCAATGGCTGCGGATGCGAGGCGACGGTACGCGCCCCGTGTTTCCGCCGTGCTTCGGACAGGAAAGCTCCGCCTTTCCGGACGGGGCACCCGGTGCGACGGAGGACCAAGGCGGGGTTACCGCTCAGGACGCCCAGAGGAGCAGGTCTCGGCGCACCGGTGACGTTCGCGCCCCTTCCTCACCCCGGCCGGGGGCACCCCGGGCCTTCGCCCTTCCGGCGGGGGCGAAGGCTGTCCGCGCCCCCGTGCCGGGGGTGCCCCACGCCACCTCTCCCCGGGGTCCGCGCCCGCCCGCCGCGGACCCGCCGGTCGGTAGGATGGCCTGCTGGTCGCACACCAGCGCCGAACGGAGGACCACGTGGGCAAGAAGGGCCGCGGGCGACAGCGCGGCGGGGACCGCCGGGCGGCCGGGCAGGGCGCCCCGCCCTGGGCCGGTCCCGCGCCCGGCGACTCCCCCGAGCGTGTGGTCTCGGAGGCGGTCGACGCGCTGGTGCTCGGCCGTGAGGGCGGCGGCGTGGACCTTGCCGCCGCCCGGCTGGCAGACGCCGAGGACCCGGCGCGGGCCGGGGCGGCGGACCGCGCCGTGCGCGACGCCCTGCTGGCCGGGGTGGCCTCGGCCTGGGCGCGCGGGTGGCAGCCCGCTGAGACGGTCCGCCAGGCGGGCCGGGTGCTGGACCCGGTGGCGGCTGCGGTGTGCGCCGACGCGGTGACGGCCGACCTCGACCGCCACTCCCCCGCCTCGGTGGACCCGCGCTGGACCGCGCAGGTGCGCGAGCTGGGGGCCGCCCCGCCCTGGGGCGGTACCGGGGACTACCTGGCGCACGTGGGCGCCGGGCACGGACTGCTGCGCTTCGAGGCGGTGGAGACGGCGCTGCGGCTGCTGGCCGAGCTGCGCGTGCTGCCGCCGGTGCACCGGCTGTGCCCGCCGCCGGGTGGGTTCCGCCCGCGGCCCGAGGGCGCCGCGCGGTCCCCGGAGGCGGTGGACCAGGGCAAACTGGCCCGCGTGCGCGCGCTGCTGGCCAAGGCCGAGTCCACGGAGTTCCCCAGCGAGGCGGAGGCGCTGAGCGCCCGCGCCCAGGAGCTGATGGCCCGGCACAGCATCGACCGCGCCCTGCTGGCCGAGGAACACGGGCAGGCTTCGGAGGCCGCCTCGGGGCGGCGGCTGCCGGTGGACGCGCCCTACGACGAGCACAAGGCGGTGCTGCTGCACGAGGTCGCCGAGGCCAACCACTGCCGGGCCGTGTGGGACCGGGAGCTGGGACTGTGCACCGTGATGGGCTTCCCGGGGGACGTGGAGGCGGTGGACCTGATGTTCACGTCGCTGCTGGTGCAGGCAGAGACGGCGATGCGGGCCAGCGGTTCGGTGCGCGACCGGTCCGGCAGGGCGGCGGGCAAGGCCTTTCGCGCCTCGTTCATGTCCGCGTTCGCGGTGCGGGTGGGCGAGAGGTTGGCGGAGTCGGCGCGCGCCGCCGAGGAGGCCGCCGCGGCCGAGACGGGGACGGACCTGGTTCCGGTGTTCGCCGCGCGCGAGCGCGAGGTGGAGGCGGCCGTGGCCGAGGCCTTCGGCGAGCTGACCTACTCGCGGGTGCGCGGGCCCGTCAGCGAGGACGGCTGGTACGAGGGCCTGGCGGCGGCCGACGCCGCGTCCCTGGGCGCGCACCGCCGCGTCGCCGACCGCTGAGCCCGCCGCGGCGAAAACCGGTGGCCGCGCGACCGGACGAACCGGTACAACCGTGACCATGCGCAAGTACCCGCGGACCCGGCACATCCGGGGCTCCCGCCTCCAGAGGGGCGACCACGACCTGGCGGCCGTGCCCTTCTCCGCGCTGGCCGGACGCCATCTGGTGGTGGAGGAGAAGCTGGACGGCGCCAACGCCGGGATCAGCTTCGGCCCCGGCGGCGAGCTGCGCCTCCAGAGCCGGGGCCACTACCTCACCGGCGGCCCCCGTGAGCGGCACTTCGCCCCGTTCAAGGCCTGGGCCGCGACCGTGGCCCCGCTGCTGCGGCAGCGCCTGGGCGAGCGGTACGTGCTGTACGGGGAGTGGCTGTACGCCAAGCACACCGTGTTCTACGACGCGCTGCCGCACCTGTTCTGCGAGTTCGACGTCCTCGACACCCGCGAGGACGCGTTCCTGTCCACGCCGCGCCGCCGGGAGCTGCTGGAGGGCGCCCCGGTGGTGTCGGTGCCCGTGCTCCACACGGGCCCGCTGGAACGGTTGGCGGACCTGACCCGCCTGGTGGGCCCCTCCACCTGCCGTACCCCCCACTGGCGCGGAGCCCTGGCCGAGGCGGCGGGGGCGGCGGGCGCCGACCCCGGCCGCGCCCTGGCCGAGAGCGACGGATCCGACCTCATGGAGGGGCTCTACGTCAAGGCCGAGGAGGGAGGCCGCACGGTGGACCGGTACAAGTGGGTGCGCCCGGGGTTCACCTCCGCCGTCCTGGACTCGGGAACGCACTGGCTGGACCGGCCGCTGATCGCGAACCGGCTGGCCGATCCGGAGGTGCTCTATGCGGGTGTTCGCTGAGCTGTGCCCGGCGCCGCCGCGCTGGGACCTGGACTGGGCGCGGGTGCGCGATGCCCTCCCCTGGGTGCGCGACCTGGCGGGGGTGGAACAGGATCCGGTCCACCACGCCGAGGGGGACGTGGAGACGCACACCCGCATGGCGTGCGAGGCGCTGGCCGGGCTGCCCGCGTGGCGGTCCCGCCCCGCCGCGGAGCGGGAGCGGCTGTTCGCCGCCGTGCTGCTGCACGACGTCGCCAAACCCGTGTGCACCCGCCGTGAGGAGGACGGCCGGGTGACCGCGCACGGCCACTCGCGGCGCGGGGACCTCCTGGCGCGCCGACTGCTGTGGGAGGCCGCGGCCGAACCCGGGGCGGCCGCCTCGGCGCTGGAGGCGGTGCGCTGGCGCGAGCACGTGGCGGCCCTGGTGCGCCACCACCAGGTGCCGTTCTGGGCGCTGGAGCGGCCGGACCTGCGCCGCATCGCGTTCCGGGTGAGCCTGGTGGCGCGCAACGACGACCTGGTGCTCCTGGCCACAGCCGACATCCTGGGCCGCCGCTGCGGCGACACCGCGGAGGTCCTGGAGAACATCGGGCTGTACGGCGAGTACTGCCGGGAGCAGCGGTGCCTGGACCGGCCGAGGGGGTTCCCCTCCGACCACGCCCGGTTCTGGTTCTTCCGCAAGCCCGACCGCGACCCGGACTACGCCGCCCACGACGACACCCGGATGACGGTGACCGTCATGTCGGGGCTGCCGGGTTCGGGCAAGGACACCTGGATCGCGCGCGAGCGGCCGGACGTGCCGGTGGTGAGCCTGGACGCGCTGCGCGCCGAGCTGGGCGTGCGCCCGACCGGCGACCAGCGGCCGGTGGCGGCGGCCGCGTACGCTCGCGCACGCGAGCACCTGCGCGCGGGGCGGTCGTTCGTGTGGAACGCCACCAACGTCTCGCGTTCGCTGCGCGACCAGTGCGTGGACCTGGCGGCCGCGTACCGGGCGCGCGTGGAGATCGTCTCCGTCGAGGCCCCGCCCCGGGTGCTGCGGGCCCGTCTGGACCGCAGGCGGGCGCCGGTACCGGCCGCCGCAGTGGAGCGCCTGGTACGGCGCTGGGAGTGTCCGGACCCGACCGAGGCGCACCGGCTCCTCCGGTGGACCGGCGCCTGAGACCGCGCCGGACCCGGAGGTGGGCACAGGCCGGGGTTCCCCCGGCTCCGGGCCGCCTGCGCCGTGGCGCCCGCGCCGGGCCCGGGAGCGGGGCGGTTCCGAGGATCCGAGCGCCCCCGCACCGGTGCTTCAGCGCGCGGAGGCGGCCTCCTCCCCCGCTTCGGGCGTCCTCCGCCGGAGGCGAGGGGCGATTTCGGCGTTCTCCCGCGCGGGCCCGCGCCCCGCGGTTAGCCTGATGCCGTTTCAGCGGCTCACGGCACTTCGGATGGTTTGTCAATGACCGAGCGCATCTACTCCGCCGTGCACGCGTGCCTGGACTGGGTCGAAACGATCGAGCCCCGGCCCGCCCTGGACACCGGCAGCCTGCTCTTCCTGCTGTCCGCCCACATGGACGCCGGCGCACCCGACACCGGGGACTGGTCCACCACCGACGTCCACGACATCGCCCGTACCGTCCGCGACTGGGACAGCGTGCCCGACAACCTCAGGGGCACCTGGCTGACCTGGTGCGACTTCCTGGTCGACCAGGGTCGGCTGCTGTCCGCGGAGAGTCCGCGCCGCCTGCGCGCCGCCATCGCCACGGTCGACCTGGCGCCCGGCGGTCCGCCGCCGCCGGAGGACCGGACCGACGACGCGGCGCTGCCGCTCCTGGACCGGCTCGGCGTCGGCGCGGACGGCGCTCCCGAGGCGCTGCCGACGGTCGTCCCTGCGGACCCGGCCGACCTCGACGCGGCGGCGCGCCGGTGCCGCCCCCTGGCCGAGGCCGCGCGGCTGGCGGCGTGGACTGGCGGGGGAAGGCCCCTGTGCGCCGAGGGGGACGACGCCCTCACCGCCGCCGACACCGCCGGGGCAGCCGAAGATCTGGGGATCGCGCCAGCGAGGGTGACCGCTCTGTTCGCCGTGGCCAGGGACGCGGGCCTGCTGCGCACCACCTACACCCGGGTGCTGCCGGGACGGGCCGCGCGGGCCTGGCGGGACGGTGTGCCGGGTGCGGCCGCCGACGCCTGGGCCGACGCCCTGCTGACCATGACCGACCTGCGCGGGGTGACGGCGTTCCTGCTGCTCACCGAACTGTTCGTGCGCGGGGACGCGCGCACGCCCGCGCAGCTGGTGGCCGCGTACGGGCCCGGGATCGCCCTGCGCGGGGAGGATCCCGCGGAGCACGTGCGCCGGGTGCTGGAGACCCTGGAGGGTCTGGGCGCGGTCCGTGGGACCGGCGGCGACCGGTTCCGCGTCACGGGCCTGGGCGACCACTTCATGGTGCGCCAGCTGCGCCAGACGGGGGCCGACCTCGCGCTGACCCCGCCGCTGGCCGGGATGGACGCCGAGGAGGTGCTGGCCCTGGCGGAGCGGGGCCGTCCGGTGGACATCGAGGGCCTGCTGGAGCGGTGGGTGGCCGCCCGAGACACCGAGGGCGCGGTGTGCGGCCTGTTGGAGGCCTGCGACGCCCCCGGTTCCTGGCGCCTGCGTGAGCGGGTGGCCCGGGTGCTCGCCTCGCTGGAGGAGGACCTGGGCCCGGTGCTGGATCTGTACGTGCACCACCCCGTCCTGGGCGGGTGGGCCCGGCGGCTGCGCGGCGGGGCGGCGGGGACGCCCACGTCGCACCAGGAGGTCTGGGCGGTGCTGGACGACTACGCGATCCTGCTGGAGGGCGGCGGGCTCCTGCCCGGCCGGGACCGGGACAGGTACGCCGGGTGCGCTGAGCGGTTCGTCCGCACGGTGTGGCTGACGGGTCACCCGGCCTCGGACGCGGTGCTGGACCTGCTGGCGGAGGGGGCGCTGGGCACGCCCCTGGCCGAGGCCGCGCGGCAGCTGCGCCCCGCCCCGCTCATCCCCTGAGCGGTGGCCCCTCCCCCGCCCCGGTCCGGGGCGGGAGGACGGGCGTGCGCGGGCTCAGGCCTTGACGACCAGTTCGTGGACGAGCGTCTCGACGCCGGGCAGCGCGGCCCAGTCCCGTTCGGGCACCCGCTCGAAACCGCGGGCGCGGTAGACGTACTGGGTCGAGACCATCTCGGGCAGGGTGGCCACCAGCAGCCGGGAGACCCCCTCCGCACGGGCGCGGTCGACGAGCGCGTTGACGAGGTCGCGCCCCACGCCGCGCCCCCGCGCCTCGGGGGCGACGGCGAAGGCGCGGATCTCGGCCTCGTCGGCGTTGCGGGCGATCTCGCTCTCCGGAGACCAGGGCTCGAACACGGCCGTCCCCAGGAGCCGGTCCTCGTCGGCGGCGACCAGGATCTCGCCGCGGCCGTCCGTGCCCAGGAGCCGGAGCGTCTCGACGTAGGCCGGGTTCACGTCCATGAGGCCGTCGGCGGTGTAGGCCGTCACGCGCAGCTCACTGACGGCGTTCATCTCATCGGGAAGTACTCGACGCACGATCATGGACGTCATTCAACATGATGGGAGGGCTCCCCGCCGTTGATCGCCGCACCACCCGGAGCGTCGAAAACGTCACCGTGAGTGACTCTTTACGGAGGTTTATCCCCCGGCCCGGACACGCCGAGCACCCCCGGACGGAGTTGTCCACAGGCCCGCGGCGGCGCGGCCGCGATCGTGCCACCCTTCTGGTGAGGGGAGGCGCCCATGTCCGACCACACCAGCGGGGAACCCGTCCCGGCACCGACCGTCCGCGTCTTCAGCGGCGCCGCGGCGCTGGCCGCGGGGGGATGCCCGGCGCACCGCCGGTTCAGCGCCGACCCGCCCCTCGGCGTGGACCCGCCGCCGCGCGGGGTCCCCGGGGCGGTCCTGGACGCAGTACTGGACTTGGTCGAGCACGCGGGCACGTCGCTGGAGGAGGCCTGCGCACGCCTGTCCGTGCCGGGAAGTCCGGGATGGCCGGGTCGCGCCCTCCCCGGCGGGCGTCCCGCGCCGCCGCATCCGGGGCTGCTGCTCTGGGTCCGGCACGCCGCGCGGTGCTACCTGCAGGCCCTGGCCGGGGAGCACGGGCGCGGCGGCCCGCACCGCGCCCCGGTGTTCGACTTCTGGGTCCGCCAGTACCTGCCCGTGCCCGGATCGCCCAACTCCCGGCCCTACGAGCTGTGCGCCCGGGGCCGCAGGTACGCCTACGCGCAGGGGCCGGAACGGGTGCGGGAGCTGCGCGTCCCGGTCACGGGCGCGGCCGGTGCGCGGGCCCGGTCGCGAGCGGAGGTGGCGGTGGCCGCGTACGTGCTCGCCACCGGCACGCCGGTGGACCGCGACGCCTGCGCGGCGCGTCCCGGGCGCTACCGGGGCGGCGCCCCCTACCCGATGCGCGGACAGCGCGGCGCCGACGCCCGGCCGCCGGACCGGGTGCGCGTGGTGGAGGCCTCCTGTCTGGACTCCTCCACCGCCGTCCTCTTCGACGGTTCGGCCGCCGAGGCCGGGGAGGCCTTCGCCTCGGCGGGCCGCGAGGGGCTGCGCTCGGCCCTGGTGGGCGGGGCCCGCTCCCCCGGCGGGGACTGCCTGTCCTGTGCGGGGCGGCGCGGCTGCGGTCGGCTGCCGCGCGCGCCGGGACTTCTCGGCCCGAGCGGCGGGCCGCGGCCCCGGCGCTCCTGGTCGGTCTCCCTCGGGCTGCGGCACCGGGGCTGTCCTGCCCGGGCGCACTTCCACGCCCTGGGCCTGCCCGCGGACCCCGGCGCCGAACCGGCGCGGCTGCGGCGCGACCGCGCCGTGCGCGCCTGGCTGGAGAGGCTGCACCGGCGCCTGCCCCGAAGGCCCTGCACAGCCGGGGACCTGCCCGGGGACCACTCGTCCTGGTCCGGGGGCAGGTGGCGGTTGGAGGGTGGACAGGCGCGTCTGGGCGCCGCCATGATCGCCGCGCACGTCGGGGTCTGCCCGCTGCGCGGGCTGGCCTCGGGCAGCCACGTGCGGGTGGGCCACAGGCTGGCCGCCGACGACACGCGGGCCGACGTCCTGGTTCTGGCCAGGGCCGAGGTGCTCCACCACCGGGGCCGGTCCTGGGTCTACCGCGCCGTCACCACCACCGACGACGCGCCAGCCCCGGCGGGGGACGGACGCGCTCCGGCGCAGGCCCGGCCCTCCCCGGGCGCGAACGCACCCCCCGGAAGGGGAGACGCGCTCCCGCCGGGCGGCGACACACCCGCTTCATGCGAAGGTACGCCCTCCTCGGACGACGGCGCGCTCTTCCCGGCCGGAAACACCTTGCTCGGAGCCGGGAGCGCGGGCCCAGCGAACGGCGGCGGGCCCTTGCCGGGCGGGAACGGCCTCCTGGGGGACGGGAACCGGCCCGCTCCGGAAGTCGTTGCGCCGCCTCGGGCAGAGAGCGCGCCTCCACCGGACGGGAACGCTGCTTGCCGGGACGGGGGCACCGCCCCCGCCCCCGCTGGAGGCGCGCTCTTCGGGAGCGAGGAGGCGCTGCTGGCGGCGGAGCCCCGGCTGGCCCTGGCGGTGGGGCTCTTCGCCTGTGGCGCCCTGCCCGCGGGCCCGGACTCGGCCGTGGAACTGGAGGTCCTCGGTCCCCGGGGCGCGTCCGTACGGTCGCTGGACCCGGGGTCGGCGCGGGTGCGGGCCACGGCCCGGCGGGTGGTGCGCGAACTCGCCGGACCCTGGCACGGCGACACCTCCCACCCGCCGACTCCGGGCGAGGGCTGCCTGGACTGCCCCTACCGGCGCTGGTGCCCGGCGACCGGCGTTCCCGACACCCTGCACGGCCCGGGCGCACGGGCCCGGGACCGGCGGGGCGGTGCCGCTGGCGGGCCCGTGCGCGCCCCTCCCCGGGGTCAGGCCGCCGGTTCGCCCTCCTCAACGAAGCGGTAGGCGCTGGCCTGGGGCTGCCACAGCTCCCGGTAGAGGCCGTCTGCGGCCACAGCTCGGTGCGGCCGCCCTGTTCCACAGCCCCGCCCGGTCGAGCACGACGATGTGGTCGGCCATGCGCACCGACGCCGGACGGCCGCGCCGATGCCCGAGGGCTCCGGCGCGGCCGTCCGCATGGCTGTCGCGGTGGTGGGTGCGCGGTCTATCCGGCCGGTCGGGCCTCGACCTCGTCGAGCCAGGCCCGCACCGCGTCGTTGTGCTCGCCCAGGGCGGGCGGCGGCAGGTGGCCCGTCCCGGGGGGCTGCGGCGTCTCGTCGGCCGCGGGGTCGAAGCGCAGCGCGGACCCGGGCAGCTCGATCGGGCCGAGCACCGGGTGCTCCACCTCCAGCAGCAACCCCTGGGAGCGGGTCTGCTCCCACTCGTAGACCTGGTCGATGGTGCGCACCGCGCCGCAGGGCACCCCCACCTCACCGATCCGGCGCAGCCACTCGTCGCGCGTGCCCTGGCCCAGCACCGCCTCCACCTCGGCGATCAGCTCCTCGCGGTGCTCCACCCGGGAGGCGTTGTCGGCGAACCTGGGGTCGCGGGGGTCCAGGCCGAGCAGTCCGGCGAAGCGCTCCCACTGCGCCTCGCCGCCCACCGCCACCTGTAGCACGCCGTCCATGCAGGCGAAGGCGCCGTAGGGGGCGATGGAGGGGTGCTGGTTGCCCAGGGCGGTGGGCACCTCGCGCCCGACCGTCCACCGGGTTCCCTGGAAGGCGTGCACGCCCACGATCGAGGACAGCAGCGAGGTGCGCACCACCCGGCCGCGCCCGGTGCGCTCGCGCTCCAGGAGCGCGGCGAGCACCCCCTGGGCGCCGTTCATCCCCGCGAGCAGGTCGCCGATGGCCACGCCCGTCTTGGTCGGTTCCTTGGGAGAGGGGCCGGTCAGGCTCATCAGACCGGCCTCGCCCTGGGCGATCTGGTCGTAGCCCGCACGTCCGCCCTCGGGTCCGTCGTGCCCGAACCCGCTGATGGAGCAGACCACCAGGCGGGGGTTGAGCTCCTCCAGGCGGCTGGCGGGGAACCCGAGCCGGTCCAGGACGCCGGGGCGGAAGTTCTCCACCAGGACGTCGGCGGCGCGCACGAGCCGGGTCAGCTGCTCCGCGCCGTCCTCGGACTTCAGGTCCAGTTCGATGGACTCCTTGTTGCGGTTGCAGGACAGGAAGTAGGTGCTGACGCGCTCCTCCTCCGGCCCGACGAACGGCGGGCCCCACCCGCGCGTCTCGTCCCCCCTGCCGGGCTGCTCGACCTTGATCACCCGCGCGCCGAGGTCTCCCAGCAGCATGGCCGCGTGCGGCCCGGCCAGCGCCCGTGACAGGTCGATGACCACGATCCCCTTGAGCGGCCCTTGCGAGCGGTCCACGTTCCCTACCTCCTGGTGATCGGTACTGATCCGGTGTTCGTGTCCTGGCGGCGCGCTCAGCCCGCGGCGCACAGGCGGCGGTAGCGCGCGGCGCGTCCGGCGGGTGGTTCGGCGCCCCCGTGCGGCTGCACCGCGGCGAGTTCGCGGGCGATCGCCTCCCCCATGCGCGCGCAGAACGCGCCGTCCTCGTCGGCGGCGTCACCGAACTCGGGGACCACCCGGTCCACGAGTCCGCGCGCGCGCAGGTCGGCGGAGCCGATGCCCTGGGCCCGGGCCAGTTCCCCGGCGCGGTCGGGGGTGCGGTGGACGATCGCGCTGGCCCCCTCGGGCGGCAGCGGGGCGAGCCAGGCGTGCTCGGCGCACAGGACGCGGTCGGCGGGCAGGAGCGCGATCGCGCCCCCGCCGGTGCCCTGCCCCAGCAGGACCGAGACGGTGGGGGCGGCCAGGGAGGTCATCTCGGCCAGGCAGCGGGCGATCTGACCGGCCGTCCCCCTCTCCTCGGCTTCGGCGGAGAGCGCGGCGCCGGGGGTGTCGATGACGGTGACCAGGGGCAGCCGCAGTTCGGCGGCCAGGCGCATGCCCCGGCGGGCCTCGCGCAGCGCGTCCGGGCCCATGGGCTGTTCGGCGCTCTGGCGGGAGCGGTCCTGGCCGACCAGGACGCAGGGCCTGCCGCCGAACCGGGCCAGCGCGGTGACCAGGGCGGGGGAGGCCTCTCCCTCTCCGCTGCCGCGCAGGCGCACCACGTGGCTGGCCGCGTGCCGCAGGAGTTCGCGCACGCCGGGGCGCTCCTTGCGGCGGGAGCGGGTCACCGAGTCCCAGACGGGGGCGGTGGAGTCGGGTTCGGCGGGCGGCGGCGGAGTCGCGGCGGCGGCCGGGCGGTCGAGCAGGACGGCGAGGGCGAGCCCGGCGGCGTCCCTGAGCTGGTCGGGGGGCAGGACGGCGTCGACGAGGCCGTGCCGCTGGAGGTTCTCCGCCCGCTGGACGCCCCCGGGGAACGGCGCGCCGTGCAGCGCCTCGTAGACGCGGGGGCCCAGGAAGCCGACGAGCGCCCCGGGTTCGGCGGCGGTGAGGTGGCCGAGCGATCCCCACGAGGCCAGGACGCCTCCGGTGGTGGGGTGGCGCAGGTAGACGAGGTAGGGCAGCCCGGCGGCCTTGTGCGCGGTGACGGCGGCGGTGATCGCCGCCATGGCCACGAAGGCGGGGGTGCCCTCCTGCATGCGGGTGCCGCCCGAGGCCGGGGCGGCCAGCAGGGGGAGCCGCTCGGCTGTGGCGCGTTCGACGGCGGCGACGACGCGCCCGGCGGCGGCGAGCCCCACGGACCCGGCGAGGAAGCCGAACTCGCTGGCCACGACGGCGACGCGGCGGCCGTGCAGCCGCCCCTCCCCCGTCAGGACCGCCTCGTCGCATCCGGTGGCGGCCCGCGCCCTGGTGAGCGCGTCGGCGTAGGCGGGGTCGGGGTCCACGTCCAGGGGCGCCTCGTCCCAGGAGACGTGGGTTCCCGCGTCGAGCGTGCGGTCCAAAAGCTCCCGGGCGGTGTCGCGGGTCTCCACAGCAACCTCCAAATGGTTCAGTGGCTAGGCCACTAGGCCTCACGTCAGGGTGGCACGAAACCACACGTTTTGTGAAGCCCCAGGCGCACCCGACCGCGGGACGTCCGATGCGCCGGTCCCGGGGGCCCGCCGACCGGATGCTCTAGCCTGGAAGTCCCTCACCACAGTCAGATCCGAGGATCAGGAGCCAGCGAGCGTGCCTACCAAGCCCCGACCCCGGCCCCCGGCGCGCCCGCGCCTGTACGAGCAGCTCGTGGAGCGCCTCGTGGAACACATGCGGGACGCCGGTCTGGGCGTGGGCGACCGCCTGCCGCCCGAGCGCGAGCTGGCCGTCGCGCTGGAGGTGAGCCGGGCCTCGGTGAGCCAGGCACTGGTGGCGCTGGAGGTCCAGGGGGTCATCGAGGTGCGGCACGGAGACGGCGCGATCATCCGCCAGACCGTCTCCGAGCAGGGGGTTCTCGCCCTCCTGCGCGACCGGGCCAACCGGCGCGCGGAGATCATCGAGGCCCGTCAGGCGCTGGAGGTCAAGCTGACGGAGCTGGCCGCCGCGCGCCGCACGCCCGAGGACCTGGTCGCGATCGACGCCGCTCTGGAGCTGATGCGTCAGGAGGTGGCCAACGGCGACCGCGGTGTCACCGGCGACGAGCGCTTCCACGCGGCGATCACCACGGCCGCGCGCTCGCGCCTGCTGGCGCGGATGATGAACGAGATCGCCCCGATGATCCGGGAGACCCGCCTGGAGTCGCTGTCGCAGCCGGACCGGCCCCGGGCCTCGCTCGACGGGCACGAGCGCATCGCCTCGGCCATCCGCTCGGGCGACCCCAAGGCGGCCGCCGACGCGATGCGCGACCACCTCCTGCTGGTCTCGGCCGTCAACGGGGACGCCCCGGTCACCCCCTGAACCGGCTCAGTGGCCCAAAGGCCTGGTCTTCGAACCGGTTGGGCCCAGCCGCCCCCGCCACGGGGCGGCGGAGACGTGCGTCGGCGGGCGCGGAGGGGTCCGGAAAACGAACCGGACCCCCGCGTTCCCGGAGCCGCCGAGCGGCCCCGACTGCCCTTCAAAGGCACTGCCGTCACAGCAGTCCCGGCACCACCAGCACACCCCAGGCGACCAGCGGGCCCACCACGACCACGATGCCGCTGTAGACCAGCATCTGGCGGTAGAAGCGGGACGGGTCCACCCCGGTCGCGTTGGCCAGCACCAGTGCGCCGTTGGTGGAGAAGGGGCTGACGTCGACGATGGTGGAGGAGATCGCCAGGGCCACGATCACGCCGGTCGCACTGATGTCGCCCATGAGCAGGAACGGGATGGCCAGCGGAATGGTCGCGCCCAGGATCGCGGTCGAGGAGGCGAAGGCCGACACCACGGCGCCGATGTAGCACAGCAGCAGCGCCACCAGGAGCGGGGCGCCCAGGCTGGCCGCCCCGTCGCCGACGTACTCGATGGTCCCCGCGCTCTCCATGATGCCGACGAAGGTCAGCATGCCGGTGATCAGCAGGACCGTGGACCAGCTGATCTGGGAGAGCACGTCCTTCTGCGACTGCGGCGCGATCAGCGCCAGCACCACGCTGACGGTCAGGGCGACGAAGCCGACGTCCAGACCAACGCCCAGGGCCAGGACGCCCAGCGCGACGATGCCCACCAGGGTGGCGATCTGTTCGAACCGGACCGGGGCGCTCTCTTGAGCGGCACCGCCGCTCCCGGCCGCCGCGCCGTCGGCCGTCCCGCTCGCGGCGGGGCCGCCGGCGGGGCCGCCGGTGGCCAGCGCGACC
This sequence comes from Nocardiopsis akebiae, assembly GCF_018316795.1. Classification (NCBI taxonomy): domain Bacteria; kingdom Bacillati; phylum Actinomycetota; class Actinomycetes; order Streptosporangiales; family Nocardiopsidaceae; genus Nocardiopsis; species Nocardiopsis akebiae. Next base: position 2,950,120 of record NZ_CP074132.1, on the reverse strand, counting down.
GATCCGGGCTCCGAGCCGCCGGAGGTGCGGGCGGCCTCGGTGACGGCCTCGGCCTCGTGCGCGCGGACGCCGAAGAGGCGGTTGCCGCCCAGCGAGACGAACAGGATCAACGCGATGCCCAGGTTGAAGACCAGGCTGCCGAGGAACAGCGTGATGGGGGAGACCGAGAGCCCGCTGTCGGCGACGATGCCGTTCACCGTCACGCCGTAGACGCTGACCGGGGAGAACCCGCCTCCCTGGGCGCCGTGGACCACCATCATGCCCATCAGCAGCGGGTTGATCCGGTACCGGGCGGCGAAGCTCAGCGCGATCGGCGCGACGATCGCCACGGCCGCCGGTCCGAGCGCGCCCACACCCGTCAGCACGGCGGAGATGCCGAACATGATCCACGGGATCGCGGCGACCCGGCCGCCGACCATGCGGGTGGCGCCGCGTACGAGCAGGTCGATCGTCCCGTTGTTCTTCGCGATGGCGAAGAGGTAGGTGACGCCCACCAGGGTGAGGAACAGGTCGGCGGGGAACCCGCCGAGGACCGCGTCGGCGTCCATCCCGAGGACCAGGAGTCCGACCATGAAGGCCGCGACGAAGGCCAGCGCGCCGATGTTGATCGGCAGGACGGTGGCGATGACGAACATCGCCAAGAGGACGAGGATGGTGAGAAGCTGAGGGGTCATGACATACCGATCAGAGGGACAGTTGGGGCTGTGATCTGGGCCATAAGCCCAGTGGCCTAGCCAATAGGCCTTTGTGACTTCTGTCAAGTCCTCCGACCGCAGGATTCCCGGTCCCGGCGTCTGGGGCCCTCCGCTCAGGTCGGTACGTTCCACGAGGTGAGCACGGGACGGCCGTGTTCGCGGCCCAGCGTGCTCACCGTGGCCGTCTCCAGCCGGAACAGCGCCCCCTCGGCGGGCGGCAGGCCCAGCCAGCGCGCGGTGAGCACCCGCAGGACGTGGCTGTGCGCCACCAGCACCACGTCGGCCCCTCCCCCGCCGTCGAGCAGGGGTGTCAGCCGGCCCAGGACCCGGTCGACGCGCTCCCCGACCTGTTCCACGCTCTCCCCCGGGTGCCCCGGGCCGCCCGGCACGATCCCGTCGTGCCACAGGTACCAGCCGGGACGCCCGACCTGGATGTCGGCGGTGGTGATCCCCTCGTAGCCGCCGTAGTCCCACTCGGTCAGGTCGGGGTCGGTCTCGCTCACGCGCAGCCCGGCCAGTTCGGCGGTACGCGCGGCCCGCCGCAGCGGGCTGGTCACCACCCGGCCGACCTCGCGCGCGGCCAGCAGCGGGCGCAGCGCCCGCGCCTGCCGCTCCCCCTCCTCGGTCAGGGGGATGTCGGTGAGTCCGGTGTGGCGCCGCGTACGGCTCCACTCGGTCTGTCCGTGCCTGATCAGCACCATGTCGCCCATGGCCCTCTTCCTGCCCCGGGAGAGGGCGGGAAACTCCTCCGCCCGGCCGGGGCAGGTCCGCCCGCGGCCTCCCGACCAGGCGGAGCACGGGGAACGCGGCGGACGGCCACCTTTGACAGCCCCACCCGTTTCGAGCACGATGTCCGGATGAGGAAGCCCACCAGGGCGATCGCCGCCGTCAGCGCCGCCGTGGGCACGGCGCTCGCCGTCGCGGGCGGTTACCTGGTGTACGACGCCCACCCGCGCGAGGATCCGGCCGAGGCGCTGCTGCGGGCGGCGGCCGCGGTCGAGGCGAGCCCCGGCCTGGTCGTGCGGGTCGCCCGAACCCCCGCCGGGAGCGGCGACGAGGGGGCCGGCGCGGACGCCGTCCACCAGGTGTGGCCCGAGGGCGCGACCCGCTTCACCCTGCGCTACACGGCGGTCAGCGGCGCCCTGGGCATCGAGCCGGAGGACGCGGACCTGGGGTACGGCCTCATCGTCAACGGTGACGGCCCCTTCCTCCACGTCGAACCGGGCGGCTCCGCGGCCGTCGAGGAACTCCTCGCCGACGCCGGGCCCCGGGAGCGGGCCGCCCTGTTCCCGGCCGAGGACTACGGACCCGGGCTGCTCTCCGGTCTGCTGACATCGCTGGCCGCGGACCCGGGCCTGGCGCGGGTTTCGTCCGGGAGCGCTCCCAGAACGGACGCGGACGCCGGTCCGGTCCTGGAGGGCGACCTGGTCGCCTGGGACCTGGACCTGGGCCGCGTCCTGCCCCGGGAGGGCACCGGCCGCGTGGAGCTGACCGGGGACGGCCTGCCCGCCCGCGTGGAGTTCACCGTGCCCGGGGCCCGCCTGGAGCTGGAGCCGACCCTGCTGGACCGCCCCGCCGACCCGCCCGTTCCCCGGACCGCCGTTTCCGGGCCAAGCGCGGACGGCGCGGGCCCGTGGTGGCCCGGCCGCACCGAACAGCTGGTCACGCCCGTCTGCGGCCGGGTGGGCGAGGAGGGGGGCCGGTGGTGGGTGGTCACCGTGTCCTGGACCATGCCGTGCTCGCGGGCCGTGCCCGTGGCCTCGACGCTGCTGACGGCGCGCCCCCGGCTCACCCCCGGGACCGAGGAGCTCTTCTCCGCGCCGGTCGGCGTCGGCGGCATGGCCTGCCGCTGGGCGACCGTCGGCGGCGCCTCCTGGCGCCCGCACGGCTGCACCGGGCCGGGGTCGGCCGCCTTCGAACTGCGCTCCTGGTGAGCCCGGGGCGTGAATCCGCCGGACGCCGGACACGGGGGAGCTTTCGTCGCTACGCTCCTGACCATGACGCAGCACACCGCCACCAGCGACGTGCGGGACCCTCTTCCCGACGAGATCCCCCAGCCCCGTTTCCACCGGCCCAACGAGGACCTGGCCGCGGCCATGGAGTGCGCGCGCTGCAAGGAGCAGGGCATCAGCGTGCCGCCGGGGGGCGCGCCCGAGCGGCTGACCAACTCCGAGGCCAAGAAGGCCAAGAAGGCGAGGAAGCGCGCGCTGGAGGAGGCCAGGCGCAGGCCCCAGGAGAAGATCCCGGCCGACCGCAGGCGCGTGCCGCGGATGGGCCCCCACCACGCGGAGTTCTTCCGCGAGCTGTGGGAGCGCGTGGCATCCGAGGGCGCGGGCTCCTCCCCCGACAGCCGCCTGCTCGCCCTCACCTTCACCCTGCGGGGCGCGCTGAAGGGCTGGGCGAACTTCACCGCCCAGGACCTGCGCATCCTGCGCCTGGAGGACGCCCACGCCGCGCTGAGCGACCTGACCTCCTCGGGATGGCTGGGCACGACGCCGGAGACGGTGATGGGGTCCGACGCAGCGAACCCGGCCCGGTGCGACCTGCCGAGCCTGGACGGCAACACCTGGAAGCTGGGCAACGGCGTCCGGTCGCGGGCCTCGGGCTGGCTCTCGCGCACCCTCGCCCACAAGAAGATGCGCAAGAAGCCCAACCGGCTCCGCCTCGTAGGGGCCTACCTCGCCCTGTGGGCCGAGCCCGACGGCCGAATCCGCGTCCCGGCCGCGGACATCGTGACCTCCTGCGCCCTGTCCGGCACCGACGAGCTGGCGGAACTGCTGGCGTGGCTGACGGAGATCTCCTGGGTCGAGGGCTTGGGCGTGGACGGCGGCGCCGTGGTGGCCGGCCTCACCGAGGTCACCCTGCCGCTGGCCTACGTGCCCCTCCCCGAGCCGACGCCGCCGGGCACCGCACCGGCGACCACGCCGCTGGACGTGCCCGTGGCCGACCGCGCCCGTGAGCTGGTCTCGGGCCGCGGGCAGCGGGTGGCCCGCTGGGTGGACGGCTACCGGGAGGAGCACGGACACGGCCCCAGCTGGTCGGCGGTGGCCGGGGCGTTCGGGTGGCCGCCGCGCCAGGCGCCCGACCACGACGTCACCCAAGAGGCGTTCCGCCTGCTGGCCGAGGAGGGCTGGCTGACCGGTTTCGGCGTGCCCTTCGGGCTGCGCTCGGGGCCGGGCGGCCCGGCGGAGGGCTGATCCGGCGCGCGGGCGGGGCGCGGCGCCCCGCCCGGCCCCTAACCGGCGGCGTCGGACAGCATGGCGGGGCAGTCCCCGCCGGGTTCGGTGAGCAGTTCGAAGTGCCACATCTCGTTGGCGTAGACCTGGCACAGCCCGTAGGCCGAACCGCGGCGGATGAGCCAGTCGGCGGCGTCGGTGGGGCCGATGTCGATCGCCTCCCCGGTCACGTGCCTGGACTCCTCCGGGGTGCTGACCAGCCTCCTGGCCTCCTCTCGCGACCCGTGGTCGAGGACGGCCCGGTCGAGCAGGTGCCGCTGGTACTCCCCGCTGCGCCAGCCCGACGTGACGTGGAGGACGATCCCGTCCTCCAGGGCGTCCCTGGACGCCTCCTGCACGGCCTCCAGCAGCGCGCGGTCCACGCGGGCGATCGAGGGGTAGTGCGTGTCGAAGGCGGTGACCGACAGGTCGTCCGGAAGGGCGCCGTCCTCAGCGGTGAAGGTCCTCTCCTCCCGTTCCGGCGCCAGCGCGTTCACCGACCAGGCCGCCAGCGCGAGGGCCGCCGCGGCTCCCAGGGCCGCGGCCAGCCGGTACCAGGGACGCCGCCCGCGGCCGAGCGGTCGGCGGGGACGCCCGTCCGCGTCCCCGGCGGGGAGGGCCTCCGGCGTCTCCCGCTTCGTCACTGCGCGCATCCTTCACCTTCCGGGCATCGCCTGCGCGATGTGTGGGGTCCTCGTCCCCCCGAGTGAAGTACGAGCGGTGTTGCACGGATGTGTCGTTTCCCGGCACGGCCGCGGCGGGCCTTCGGCAGGAGGCCGCCGGGGCCGTGCCGGGACCGCTCAGGCGTCGGCGTCCTCCAGCAGGGTTCCGGCCGAGGACAGCGGGGCGAACCGGCTGGGTGTGATGCCCAGCAGCCGAGCGGCCAGCTCCTCGTTGCCGGAGAACCCGGCGTCGGCGTCGACGGTCTGGGCGCCGTCCCAGAGCATGAGCATCGCCGAGACGGTGTGCGCCCCCTTGTCGTGGTGCATGTCGTAGTGGGCGGCCATGGGCACGCTGTCGTAGTGCACCCACAGGTCGTGCCCGGTCATGAACATGTCCAAATCGAAGGTGACCGTCAGCCCCATGAGCTCGGGCTTGTAGCGGTCGTCGATCCCGGCGAAGGCCTCGTCCAGGGCCACCATCCGGGGACAGGTGGGCGCGGCCGAGGTGTACAGGGCGTTGGCGGCGGCGAACAGCGGCAGGTGGATCGCGGCGGACTTCTCACCGCCCGACATCTGCTCGTGCTTGTTCCTGGTGAGCTTGACCTCCTCCTGGCCCGGCACTGCCAGGCGCAGCTCGAAGCGGTACCAGGTGCGGTAGTCCAGCACCGCCGACAGGACCTGCTTGTAGGTGGCGCGCGGGTGGGCGGCGTGGTGCTCGCGGATCATCTCCCGCAGGACCTCGCGCAACCGGGTCAGCCCCGAGGCGCCCAGCTCGTCGGTGTCGCGCCGGACCAGGCGGGCGGCGGCGGCCTGGTGCTCGGTGACGCGGTCCGAGCGGCTCCAGCGGATGCCGATCCGGGTGCCCGAGGACATGGGCCGCGAACGGGTGTCGCCGTCCATTCTGACGACCAGGTCGCGGGCCACCCGCACCCGCTCGTGGATCTGCTGGGCGATGCCGGTGAGCAGTTCGTCCTCCAGAACCCCGCGCTCCTCCTCCCGCAGGAGCGCGCCCTGCTCCTCGACGCGTTCGGCGATGACGCGGGCGAAGGCGGAGACGGGGTTGCGGCCGGTCTCGTCGTTGACGAACACGGTGATGACGCCGCTGACCCCGAGTTCGTGGTCGACCCGGTAGCCCTCGGCGTCGCCGCCCAGGGTGTCCTGGAAGGTGCGCAGTGCGTTGGAGATGCGCGTGGAGACGGTCTTGAGGTCGCCGTCGGTGACCGGGGCCCCGGAGCCGACGACGGCGGTGAACGCGTCGAGCAGCTGCCCGGCGTGGCCGGGCAGGACCGCGCGCACGGCGGCCTGCGGGTCGTCCGAGGCCGCGGCCAGGACCTGTTCGGCGGCCTCCCCGGGAGCCGGCCAGGAGCGCCGGTCCGGCCAGGCGTGCGCGGTGTCCACGCCCAGGGTGGCGCGCAGGTCGGGATGGGTGAGGGCGGCGAAGGCCTCGGCCTGTTCGAACAGAGCGGCGAGGGAGTCGGTGAGGGCCCGCTGCCCGCCCTCCAGCTTCTCGTCGGCGCGGATCATGGCCTCGTTGGCGGCCGCGGCCTCCTTCTGGGCGGCCTGGTGCTCCTCACGCGCCCGGTGCAGCTCCCCCTTGACCTGTTCGAGCTCGGCCATCAGCTCGCGGACCGGGGCGTCGATGCCCTCCTGCTTGGCGGCCAGCTCGGCCGCGGCGCGCTCGTGCTCGCGGGTGCGCTCCTCGTGGCGTTCGCGGTCCTCCTCCAGCCGTGCGCGCAGGCGGTCCAGGGTCTCCTTCCGGCCCTCCAGGTCGGTGGTGTACCGGTCTACCCCGGCGCGGGCGGCGTGCAGTCGGCGCGCGGTCTCCAGGAAGTCGTCCACGGCGCGGGCGACGGCGTCCACCGCCTCGGGCTGGGCGGGCATGGCGCGTTCGGCGGCCACCGCGCGCACCTGGTGGCGGTGGGCGTCGGCCTCGGCGACCGCGGCGTCCAGGTCGCGGCGGCGCTCCTCGCTCTCGGCCCGCGCCGAGGCCAGGAGGGTGGACTGCTGCTCGACCCGGCGCACGGCCCGGTCGATCGCGGCGGTCTCGGGCAGGGCGGCGCGGGCCCGGGTGAAGGCCTTGAGGAGTTCGCCCGCCCGGTCGAGCTGTTCGGCGACCCGCGCGCGCCGCTCGTCGAGTTCGGCGATGCGCGCGTCGCACTCGGCCAGGCGTTCGCGGCGGCGGTGGGCGCGGTTGGTGGCGCCGATGAACTCGGGGGCGGCCTTGGGGCTGACGCCCACCAGCACCCCCTGGGCGAACCGCGCGCCGGTGCTGACGGTGTGCGCCGCCGCTCCCCCGGCGCCCCCGGCACCGGCCGCCCCGGGGGACTGGACGGCGTCCGCGAAGCCGGTCGGGGCATCGCTGTCGTGGACCAGGCGCACCGACGCCAGGACGCGGGCGATGACGTGCTCGGGGACCAGGTCCTGCTGCTCGGGCACCAGCACGTCGGCCAGGGTGGCGCCCTCGGGCGCGGCCGTAGCCTCGGCGGGCATCAGGTAGGCGTCGGCCCCGCCCGAGGCGAGCGCGGCGCGGGTGGCGTCGGCGTCGGGGTGCACCCAGGCGGTGAGCAGGCCCGTGCCGTACAGGGCGCCCTCGACGGCGGCGGCCTCGCCCTCGCCCACCGCGTCGGCGAAGCGGACTAGCTGCCACAGCGGAGCGCCGGGACGCCCCTCGCGGGAGGCGGTGCGCAGCGCGTCGGCGGGCGGGGCGTCGTCGCGTTCGGCGGCGATGTCCGCGCGCTCGCGGGTGAGGCGGTCGATCTCGGCGCCGAGCCGGTCCCGGTCGGTCTCCAGGGTGCGCGTGTGCGCGGCGGCGTCCAGGCGCTGCTGGTCGGTGTGCTCGCCGTAGACCTCCGACACCGTGGGGGTGCCGGGGCGGCCGACGCCCTCCAGTGCCCCGGTCAGGGCCGCGACGCAGGCGTCGTCGGTGACCGGTGCGGGGCCCCCGACCCAGTGCGCGGCCCAGGCGGTGAGGGCCTCGGCGGCGGTGGCGCGGGCCGCGGCCAGGTCGTCGGCGGCGCGGGCGCACTCCGCCTCGCCGCGTCCGAGTCTGTCCTCGGCCTGGGCGGCGGCCCGTTCGGCCGCGCCGCGCGCGGTCTCGGCGCGGGCGAGTTCGGCGAGGCGCTCGCGGACCGCGGCCACGTCGGCGCGGCGGGCGGTCGCGCGCGCCCGCGCGGTGGCGGACAGGTCGTCGCCGGTGTCGGCGGGGCCCTCCCCGTCGTGGTCGAGCCCGGCCTGGGCGGCGTTCTCGGCCAGTTCCGCGGCCAGTTCGGCGGCGTGTGCCCGCCCGTGTTCGAGGTCGGCGGCGACCCGGTCGGCCTCGCGGTGCAGGGCGGTGACCTCCCCGGCCTGGTCGTCCAGTCTGGCCCGCTGTTCGGCCAGGGCTCGGGCGTTCTCGGCGCTGTGCGCGCGTTCGATCTCCAGGGCGGCGTGGCTGCGGAAGGCCTCGTTCGCCTCCAGTCCGGTCCTGCGCGCGGCGAGCCGGCGGATTCGGGCTTCGTGCTCCCCGGCCCGGTCGGTGGCGGCCGCGTGCGTGAGCGTGGCCCGCTCGCGGGTGTCGCGGGCCTCGGCGATGGCGCGGGCCTGCTCGGCGGTCTGGCCGGCGGCGGTGTGCACGCGGGCCAGGCGGTGGCGGGCGTGGGCGGTGAGGTAGGCGGCGTACTCCCCGACGAAGGCCGTGGTCGCGGTGTGCGCTGTAGTGGCCTGGTCGAAGCGGCGCTGGACGGCGGCCAGGTTGGTGAAGTCGCGGGCGGCCTGGTCGACGAGTTGCTCGTCCAGGGGGCTCAGGCCGCTGGTGAGGGTCTCGGAGACCTTCTCGGGGTCCAGGTCCTTGGCCAGCAGGGGGCGGCGCAGCGCCAGGAGCAGGTCGAGGAGCTGGACGTAGCGCTCGCCCAGGCCGAACAGGCGCGCGTCCACGGCGCGGCGGTAGTCGGCCGCGGTGGAGCGGAAGGCGTCCTCGCCGAGCACCCCCTTGAGCTGGCGCTCGGTGAGCGGACGGCCGTCGGTGGCGAGCAGGCCGAAGTCCACGCCCAGGCGCTGGTCGGTGACGAAGAAGGAGGGGGTCACGCCGTCGCGGTGGCGGTGCGCGCGCAGGCCGATGACCAGGGTGACCGTCTCGGTCCCCTCCCACTCCGCGCCGGTGCGGGCGAACTCCATCCACACGTACCCGTACTCGGAGTCCTGGCCGCGGTAGAGCAGGTTGGACTTCATGGTGCGGTTCTGGCCGCTGAAGGGGTCCAGGCGGCGGGCGTCGGTGTACCCGTCCAGGATGAACGGGAAGAGGACCTCCAGCGCCTTGGTCTTGCCCGAGCCGTTGTGTCCGCGCAGGACGAGGCGCCCGTCGGCGAACACGAACTCCTCGTCGACGTAGTCCCAGACGTTGATCACGCCGGCGCGGCTGGGCCGGAATCGGTCGCTCCTGGGGGGCATTACTTTCCTTCCGCGAAGGTGGAGGCGGCTGCGGGGGCGGGGTCGGGCGGGGTGTCGGAGGAGGCGTCCGCGGTGCCCTCGGTGTCGGCTGCCCCGGTGGGACCCCGCTCCTCCGGCGGGGGTTCGGTCAGTCCCAGGGGCAGTTGTCCCCCGTCGGCGCGCTCGGGCAGCGCGCCCTGGATGTTTCGGTAGCGGGAGGCGGCGGGGAGCACCAGGGCGCCGCCGGGGACCGGCCGGATGAGGGAGAGCTCGGCGAGCAGGGTCAGGGCGGCGTCCAGCAGGCCGTAGGGGTCCTGCTGCCAGGCTCCGCCGAAGGAGGCGGCGCCGAACTCCGCGTAGAGCTCGTGGATCATGGTCTCCCAGCGTCCGCGTTCGACCAGGGGGACCTCCAGCAGCGCCGCGGCCTCCTCCCGCTCCCCGGCGGGCTCCAGCGTCCAGGCCAGGTCGGCCACGACGCCGTCGCGGGGCAGACCGGCGTCCACGAGCCGGACGAGTTCGGCCTGGTCGTCGGCGTGCGGGGGCACCTGGAGCCGGACCAGCGCGGCCAGGGAGGTCTCCAGCAGGTCGGCCACCTTGGCCAGCAGCAGCCCGGCGGTGCGGTTGACCGCCCCGCCCCGGCCCGGGAACGGCCGGTCGGTGAAGGTGCCCGCCGGGTCGGCCAGCAGGACTCCCTCGGCGCGGCGCTCCACGCTCAGCCCGGTGGCGCGGGCCAGGTCCTCGGCCACGCCCCGGCCGCGCAGTACCGCGGCCACGGCCGGTTCGACGTCGGCGTAGTACACGACCGGCCGCTCCACCAGGAGCCGCCGCGCCCGCCGGGCCGCCTGCTCGCGCGGCGATGCCCCGGTGAGCGGGTCGGCGAGCAGCCCGGCGACGCTGCCCAGGTGCTGGACCGGGCGCGCCGGACGGAACAGCAGCTCGCACACCTCGTGGTCGATGTCGAACAGGGCGTCGCCCTGCTCGCCGCCCGCCGCCCACGCCTCCAGGGAGCCGTCGGACAGGTGGAGCGCACCGCGGTCCACCAGCCAGTGGGCGACGTCGACCAGCGCGGCCTTGTGGGCGCCGTCGGTGGGGTCGTAGCCCAGCCCGCCGACGGCGTTGGCCGCGGGGGTGAACCGGGCGACCAGGTCGGCGAGGCTGATCTCGATCTGGGAGCGCTGGAAGGCGGCCAGCACCAGGCACAGGTAGGCGAGTCTGCGCCGGTCGAAGGGTTTGCCCCGGCGCGAGAAGGTCTGGCGCTGGGTGGGGTCCAGGGCGTCGAGTTCGCGGACCAGGCGCACGTGGTCGGTGGTGGCGACCAGGGTGTAGCCGAAGAGCCGCTCCAGGTCGGAGGCGAGTTCGTCGGCCCAGCGCAGCACCTGGTCCAGGACTCCGGGACGCGGGCGCGCGGCGGTGATGAGGTCGCAGGTCAGGACACGGCGCATGGCCTGCTGGTAGGAGCCCAGGTCGGCGGGTGCGACCGTGCGGGCGAAGAGTCGGGGCATCAGGTGTTCTTCGTTCGGGGCCGGTGGCCGGTGGCCTCCAGGCGCAGGCCCGGCAGGTGGATGCGGCCCTGGCTGGTGTGGACGGTGCTGCCCGCCGGGTCGGGGACCAGGCGGACCATGGTGCCGTCGCCCTCGCCGCTGGCCGAGGACAGGCGTCCGGCGACGACGCTGCGCGACTCCAGTGCGCGGGTGACCAGGCGCAGCAGGACGCGGGTGTCGGTCTCGTCCAGGACCCGTCCGTGGGCGCCCAGATCGACCAGGCGGGCCGCGGCCTCGCGCTCGGCGGCCCGGCCGGCGGCCTGCTGTCCACGCAGGCGCGCCTGGGCGCCGGGGTTGCGCCGCACCGGCTTGGGCACGCCCGCGTTGGGGGCGTTGCCGCTGCGGAACAGGGTGACCGACACCTCAACGCCGGGGGCGTCCCACCAGGTCGTGTTGGGCGGGATCTGTTCCTCGTCGTCGTGGGCAGCGCCCAGGTGGCGGGCGGAGCGGACGTTGAAGGCGGCGCCCATCAGGGCGTGCGCGGCGCCGTCGTCGGGGGTGTGGAACACCCACTCGGCGAGGTGGCGCAGCTGGGTGGAGCGGTTGACCCCGCCGCGCTGGGCCTCGGTGATCTGGCGCAGCAGGGCGATGACGCCCGAGACGGCCGACCGGGTGGCCGCGTGGAGTTCGGCGGCCCGCGCGGGGATGGCGTCGTCGGAGGCGAACCAGGCGCGCAGGGCCCGCCAGCGGCGCCGCCAGTCGGCCAGGCGCTCGTCGCGCTCCATGAACAGGCGCTCGTCGGAGTCGGCGGCGCGGGAGAGCAGCGTGGCCAGCCCGGTCTCCTCCACCTCGCGCACGGCGCGGTCCAGGCGGGGCAGGTAGCGGTCGAGTTCGGCCATGAAGTCGCTCATGTGCACCAGCAGGGCGTTCTTGTGGCGCAGGAAGATGTCCGGGGAGGTGTCGGTGGAGCGCAGGATCTCACCGAGGGTGACGTGGAACTGGGCGGAGCGGCGCCCCATGTCCTCCATGACCGCGTCCAGGCGCGCGAGCCTGCGGTAGACCTGTTCGGCCCGGCCGGTGCGGTTGGCCTCGGCCAGGGCGCGCAGGTCGTCCAGGACCTCGGAGAAGACCAGCCGGGACAGGTTGACGTCCTCGATGCGGGCGCCGAGCAGGCTCTCGACCGACTGGTAGGCGCGGTAGCCGAGCTCACTGAACTGGTAGACCGACTGGCGGTTGCGGTAGCGGGCCAGGTTGCCCGCCCGCGAGGCGTCGTCGAAGCGGTGCACGACGCGGTCGGCGTGCAGCTCGTCCAGGCGGTCGCGCAGGCTCCGGTCGGGCACGGGCACCCCGTCGTGGGAACGGGCGAGCTCGCGCAGGGCCTCGGCGACGTCGTCGGGGGCCACCTGGACCTGGTGGACCTCGCGCAGGCGGTCCATGGCCCGCAGGATCCACAGGTAGGTGACGTGGTCGTCTCGACGGGTGAAGTTGAACAGACGGAACCGGTCGCTGACCGCGAGCGAGTCCATGTCGAGGGCTCTGCGTTCGACCACGGGCCGCCCCTTCGTTCGGTGTGCGCGTTGCCGGGGCGGACCTCGGGCCGGTCGCGCCTCCATCACTAACGCTAGGTGACCGAAGGGACGGTACACCCGTTTTCCACAGGCCCGGTCCGGGAGGAGGCCCGGCGCCCCGGCGAAAGCCGCGTCCGGCGCCCGGACCGCGTCGCGTCACCGGAGCACCGGACCGCTCCTGACCGCTGGGTCCCGCGTCCCGCCCCGCCGTGGCCGGACCGGCGGGCGCGTGAGCCGGGTCAGGACACCGTCTCGGCCTCCTCGGCCCCCCGTCCGGTGGCGACGGCCCCGCGCGACCCGCGACGGAGCACGAACAGGCCCGTGGCGAGGCTGGCCGCCAGGACCACGGCCATGATCGCCAGGAAGCCCACCGCTCCCACCTGCGGGCTGATGATCAGCGGGATGGCGGCCGCGGTGACCAGGCCGCCCCCGAAGAACGGTTCGAAGATCAGCTGCTTGTAGCCGAACGCCGGGTAGGCGGGCGACTTCATCTCCGGGTCGACGACGCGCATCAGCACCAGGCCCGTGGCGGTGACGCCGAGGGACTGGCCGAACTCGCCGATGCCACGTTCGAACCAGTGGCCGGGCATCATCCGCGGCGCCAGGAACAGGAAGCCGCACAGCGACCACAGGACGCCCGCCACGGCGAGGACGGCGAAGGCGGCGAGGTTGTCGGCGATGGCCTGGAGCGAGAGGGTGGCCATCGCGGCGATGATGAGCACGTCCAGCGACAGGCCCTGGATCCGCTCGACGGTCCCGTGGTCCACCACGTCGTTGCGGTCGAAGCGGTCGATGAACACCTGGAGGACGATGCCGCCGATCATGGCCAGCGGGAACAGCGGCACGTAGGCCATGATCTCGATGGTCTCGGCCCAGAGCATCCGTTCCAGCCACTGCAAACCCATGAGGATGAGCTGGCCGATCAGCACGGCGAGGGCGACCAACCCGAAGTGGAGCGTCATGGGGTCCATGGACGAGGGGTGGACGGTCATGGTCGAGCCCGCCGAGCGCTTGCCGGGTTCGACCAGCCCGGCCTGCTCGGTGTCGCTGCCGCGCGCGTCGTCGCTGATCACGTTGGACTTGCCGCGGCGCACGCCCCAGTTGATGAGGACGATGCCGACGATGATCCCCGACAGCAGTCCGACGGTGGCCATGCCCAGGGCCAGGTCCTGCCCCGCGGCCCAGCCCGCCTGCTCGAAGGTGTCGCCCAGCCCCGCCGCGGTCCCGTGCCCGCCGAGGAAGCCGATCTCGATCAGGGCCCCGGAGATGACCGGCACGCCGAACAGGGGTGCGAGCACCAGCAGGGCGAGCACCAGGCCGATCACGTACTGGCCGCTGGCCATGGTGACGCCGAAGGCGAGGTTGGGACCCGCCAGGGAGGCGGCCTCGCGCAAGCGCGGCAGGGGCTTGCCGAGGAAGAGGCTGGCGAAGACCACCGAGATCAGCAGGCCGGGCAGGGCCGACCAGACGGCCATCACGTCGGTGCCGAAGAGTCCGCCCTCGGCCGCGCGCTCGGCGAAGCCTCCACCGACGCCCCGGTCGGCCAGCCAGCCCATGAGCCGCCCGAACACGTCGGGGCCCAGGAGGAGGGCGACACCGCCGCCGATGATCGACGCGGGCAGGTAGAGCCTCTGCGTCAGCTTCCACCCGACCCGTACCAGCTTCGCTGTCAGCAGCAGCACTCCCAGCAGCAGGAGTGCGAGGCCGACGGTCTCAGGGCTCATCCTCTACCTCTCGTGTGTCGGTTCCGCGAGCGCGTGCGCACCCGGACGCGAGCGGGTCGGGGGCGGCACTCCTCGGCTCGGCGCCGTGGCGGGGAGGTAGGGGGGAGGACGCCACGGCTCGGGTGACCGTTTCGTCACGATCACCCGCGGCATCCTACACACGCCGTAGTGGTGTCGAACACGGACTCAACGTGACCGGAGCGGAGGCGATGCACGGGTCCGACCGCACCGCGCGGGCCGCGGCGACCGGGGCCGCCGGCGCTCCCGCCCGCCGCAGGACCCGAACGCGGTTCACGGGCGGGTCTGCGGCGACCGGGGAGGCGGGAGTTCCGCCGTCGGGGCTCGGCCCGCCCTATCCGAGCCGCTCCGTCCGGCGGTCCGCCGCCGGGATGGGAAGTGTCACGCGGGATCCGCGGACGGCCGGGAGCCCCGTCCGTCACCGCCCTTCCATCTTTCCATTGACAAGTTCCGTCGGCAGGAGGAATATTTCCAGCGGAAAGATCACTGGACGGGAGAACGGACCGGGAGGAAGCACCATGGAACCGCTCATCGCCCTCGTCGGCGTCACGGCGCTGCTGCTCGTCCTCGGCGCGGCGGGCGTGCGTCCGCTGCGCTCCTGGCCGCTGGCCCTGCGGGGCGGGATCGCGGCCGTGTTCACCCTGACCGGGGTGTCGCACTTCGTGGGGATGCGCGAGGACATGATCGCGATGGTCCCGCCCGAGCTGCCCGCCCCCGCCCTGCTGGTCACCGTCACGGGCGTCCTCGAACTGGCCGGGGCGGCGGGGGTCCTGTGGGCACGCACCTCGCCCTGGGCCGCGGCCGGGCTCAGCGCCCTGCTGGTGGCCGTGTTCCCGGCCAACGTGTACGCGATCACCGCCGGGACCGTCGCCGGAACGACCGAGAGCCTGCCGGTGCGCACCGCCGTGCAGGCGGTGTTCCTGGCCGCGACGCTCGCCGTGCTGGTCCACCAGCTGCGTGCCCGGCGGAGCGGGGATCCGGGCGCCCCCGCGCGGGCGCCCCGCGCCGGGACCGCCGCGTGAGCCGCCCGGCGGCACCGCACGGCAGGGTCCTCGCCCGTTCCTGTGTAGGGTGGCCGCGGACCGGTGCCGACACGGGGAGACGGTGGGATGGGCCTGTTCGCCATCAGCGACCTGCACGTACGGCACGGTGACAACCGCGCCTTCACCGAGGGTCTGCGACCGGAGTCCGACGACGACTGGCTCCTGGTGGCCGGGGACGTCGCCGAGACCGGCGAGGACGTGCTCTGGGCGATGGAGCTGCTGGCCGACCGGTTCGCCACCGTGGTCTGGGTTCCGGGCAACCACGAACTGTGGACCACGCCCAAGGACCCCGTCCAGCTGCGCGGGGAGGCGCGCTACCGGCACCTGGTCGAGGGCCTGCGCGGACTGGGCGTGCACACCCCCGAGGACCCCTACCCGGTGTGGCCGGGACCCGGGGGGCCGGTCGCGGTGGCCCCCCTGTTCGTCCTGTACGACCACACCTTCCGGCCCGAGGGGACGCGCACCAAGGAGGAGGCGCTGGCGGTCGCCCACGAGACGGGCGTGGTGTGCACCGACGAGTACCTGCTGCACCCCGACCCCCATCCCGGGCGCGACGCCTGGTGCCGCGCCCGCCTGGAGTACACGCGCGAGCGGCTGGACGCGCTGGACGCGGACCTGCCGACCGTGCTGGTCAACCACTTCCCGCTTGTGCGCGAACCCACCCGGATCCTGCGCCACCCCGAGTTCGCCCAGTGGTGCGGGACCGAGGCCACCGCGGACTGGCACGTGCGCTACCGGGCGCGCGCCGTGGTCTACGGGCACCTGCACATCCCGCGCACGATCGTGGTCGACGGCGTGCCCCACGTGGAGGTCTCGCTGGGCTACCCCCGTGAGTGGGGCGCCCGTCCGCACCCGCCCGAGGGTCCGCGCCGCATCCTGTAGGCGGCGGGGCGCGACGGCGGGGCGCTCCGTCGGTCGGCCGTCGGCGCCCGACCAGCGGCCCCGGTGCCGGAACCCCGCGCCCGGACTCCCCTGCGGCACCGGGCCGGAACACGGCCCGCGGCGGCCGGGACTACCAGCCCGCGTCGGGCGCCAGCCCGCGCACCGCTGGCAGCGCGGCGTCGAACACGGTCGCGAACCACGCCGATACCGGGTGCTCCCCGCGCAGCCGCGCGAGTCCGTCCGGGTCCACGAACGCGGTCCCGGCTATCTCCCCGGGGTCGGGGCGCAGGTCGTCGCGCACCAGGCCGACGAAGAGGTGGTTGTACTCCTGCTCCACCAGCCCGGAGACCGGGTCGGGGTGGTTGTAGCGCACGGTTCCGGCCTCGCGCATCAACACGGGGGCCGCGCCCAGCTCCTCGCCGGTGCGCCGGGCGGCGGCCGCGAAGGGCGTCTCGCCGGGGTAGGGGTGGCCGCAGCAGGTGTTGGACCACACGCCGGGAGAGTGGTACTTGCCCAGGGCGCGGCGCTGGAGCAGCAGGCGGCCGCTCCCGTCCAGCAGGAAGACCGAGAAGGCCCGGTGCAGCCGCCCGGGGGGCAGGTGGGCGGAGAGCTTCTCCGCGGTGCCGATCGTCGTCCCGTCCTCGTCGACCAGTTCGAGCATGACCGGCCGCGCGGCGGGGTCGTCCTGGCCGGCGGCGGAGCGGTGGTCGGTGTCCGTTCTGGCGGTCATCGGTGTCCTTCGTGTTCGGCGTCGGGGTGCGGGCGCTCGGAGGGGCGGCGCGGCCGGTGCCCGCGCCGCCCCTCGGGAGGTTCAGACGCGGTCGGCCGCGATGAGCAGGTAGTGGAAGCTGTTCTCCTTGTAGGCGGTGAGGAAGGGCTCCTCGATGCCGGTGGCCACGGAGGACTTCGCGCGCAGCTCCCAGTAGGGGATCGTGGCGGCGGTGAGGTCCACGACCTCCATGGGGACGAGTCCGTTGTCGGCCATCGCCCGGAAGTACTCGCTCCGGGGGTGGATGTTGCAGGTGTAGTGCTCGTCGATGCGGCTGACCGCCTTGGAACGGCCGCCGGTCACGTCGTTGTAGCAGCCGGTGATGGTGACGTAGCGGCCGCCGTACTCCAGCAGGCGGGCGTGCTCGCGGAAGAGCTCGAACAGGTCCACGTACATGGTGGACTCGTTGTTCCAGCTGGCTCGCAGGGAGCCCGTCTCGAAGCCGGTGTCGAGCATGTTGCGGAAGTGGAAGCGCACGCGGTCGGACACGCCCCGCTCCTCGGCCTGGCCGTTGGCGAAGGCGACCTGCTGCTCGGAGATGCTGATGCCGTCCACGTGGCAGCCGAAGCGCTGGTTGGCCATGAAGCTGGTGCCGCCGCGGCCGGAGCCGGTGTCCATGATCCGGTCGTCGGGCGCGACCGGGCCCAGGTGGTCCAGCAGCACGTTGGCCTGCGCGGTCTCCAGGCGGTGCATCTCCTGGATGATGCGCTCGTCGCGGGTCTCCTCCGGCCCCTCCAGCACGGACGGGTCGTAGTCGCCGATCCCGTAGTGGTGGTGGTAGAGGCCGTCGACCTCGCCGAGGCGGATGTTGACGGGGTCCTTCTCGGCGTTCCAGTACGCCGCCACGGACTCCTGGTAGGCGGTGCGCAGGACGTTTGCCGATCGGCTGAGGGTCTCGGTCATCGCGGAGGAACTCCTTGTCGTGGTGTGTCGGTCGGGATCGGCCCCGGCTCGGGGCCGGGCCGGTCCGCTGCGGAGGGAGGGGCCGCGCCGGGCGCGCGGCCCGTTCAGTCGGTGCCCGCCCCGTGGTAGCGGGGGCTGCGGGCGTGCCACTCGCGGCTGCCGCCGAGCCAGGCCCACAGACCCCACAGGAAGCGGCGCAGCTCCGGCGAGCCGGTGAGCGCCAGGGCCGCGGCCTCGGCCTCGAAGGCGTGCATCAGCTCGTCGTGGATGTCGACGGTGCGCCGCACGGCCTCACCCAGCGAGCACCCGTCCTCGGTGGCGATCAGCCGGGGCAGGCTGAGGTCGGTGACGTCCTCCTTGCCCATGGAGTACAGGTCGTTGACGATCACGCTCGCGCTGCCCGCCAGGGTGAACACGCGGCGCACGCCGGGCTCGGAGAACGCCTGGTGCGGCAGCTCGTACCCGGCGACCGCGTCGATGAGCGCCATGCACGGCACGAAGCTGTTCTCGTGCCGGTGCATGAGGAACTCCCAGACCGGCGGCCGGTGGCCGGTGGCCAGCCAGTTGCCCTCCTGGTTGTAGGCCACGAACATGATCGCCAGCTCGTGGCGGAGCCTGCGCACCTGCGAGGCGGTGGCGTAGAGGCCCAGGCCGCCCAGGCTGGAGCGCAGGGCCCGCATCACGGGGTCCGCGCGCACGACCTCCTCCAGCTGGGGTGCGTAGCGCAGCGGCAGGTGCGCCTGGTCGATGACCGAGTGGGCGATGGCCAGGCGCTGGCCGAGCAGCTCCGGCCGCGCCTCCTCGGCCTCGCCGTCGACGTAGTGGTCGTCCACGGACCACTCGGCCAGGGCGCACTTGGCCGCCGCCAGCAGCCGGTCGGGATCGTCGGTCTCGGGATGGGCGAGCATGATGAGGCGTCCGAACCCGGCCGAGCGGACCCGGTCGAGCTGGCCGGGGTAGACCCCCATCTCCTCGGCCCACACCAGCAGCCGGTCGTCGACCTCGTCCCCCAGGGCGGGGTCGTCGCGGACGGCGGGCGGGCAGTACAGCGCCGGGATCCGCTCCCCGTCGACCTCGGGCCCCTCGGGTTCGGAGGCGGCGGCCGGGCCCTCCGGCGGGGCGCCGGTCCCCGGGCGCTCGGGCGCCGGGGCGGCGGGTCCCGGGGCGCCCGCTCCGCCGGGGTGGCCGGGGAGGCGGAGTCCGGTGCGCACGGCGGGGGAGCCGGGGCTCTGGTCGGCGGCGTGGGAGTCGGGCAGCCGGAGCCGCAGCGCCGACGTGCCGACCTCGCGGGGGCCCACGGGCAGCCGGGGCGCGGGAGGCGTCCGCGGGGCGTCCGCGGACGCCAGCAGGTCCGGTCTCCCGGGGCGCCGCGAATCACGGAGCAGGCGGTCCACCAGGGCCGCCACCTCGGGAGAGGCGGCGGAGGCGGACATCCTGGGCAGCGGTGGCACCGTCTAGACCTCCTTCCCTGACGGTGTCGGGTGCTCAGCCACGCGGGTGGACCTCGGCGTTCTCCAGGATCCCGATGGCGTCGGGGACGAGCACCGCGGCGGAGTAGTAGGTGCTGACGAGGTAGGAGATGACCGCCTTGTCGTCGATGCCCATGAAGCGCGCGTTGAGGCCGGGCTCGACCTCGTCGGGCAGGCCGGTCTGGTAGAGGCCGATGACGCCCTCGTTGTCCTCGCCGGTGCGGACCGCGATGATCGAGGAGGTCTGGTGCTCGGTGACCGGGATCTTGCCGCAGGGCAGGAGCGGCACGCCGCGCCAGGCGGGCAGGTGGTGGCCGTTGACCTCGACGGTGCCGATGTTGAGGCCCCGGCTGTTGCACTCCTTGCCGAAGGCGGCGATGGCGCGGGGGTGGGCGAACATGTACTGGGTGTTGCGGCGCATGCTCAGCAGGTCGTCCAGGTCGTCGGGGGTGGGCGGCCCCGAGTGGGTCTGGATGCGCTGCTTGAACTCGGCGTTGTGGAGCAGGCCGAACTCGCGGTTGTTGACCAGTTCGTGCTCCTGGCGCTCGCGCAGGGCCTGGATGGTCAGCCGCAGTTGCTGCTCGGTCTGGTTCATCGGCTTGTTGTAGAGGTCGGCGACCCGGCTGTGCACCCGCAGCACGGTCTGGGCCACGCTCAGCTCGTACTCGCGCGGCCTGAGCTCGTAGTCCACGAAGGTGCTGGGCAGCTCGGCCTCGCCGACGTGGCCCGAGGACAGGGCGATCTCGGCCTCGCCGTGCTTGTTCTGCCGCTCGCCGGGCAGGGACAGGTACTGCTGGACGTGGGACTGGAGGGCGGGCGAGTCGTCCAGGATCGCGATGAAGTCGCGGCGGGGCAGCTCCAGCAGCGTGCCCGCCGTCGCGGCCTTGACGGTGTACTCCCACGCCGGTTCGGTGCCGAGCAGGTGCTGGTCGCCGAACCTGTCGCCGTCGGCCAGCACGCCCAGCCGGACGGCCTCGCCGTAGGGGCCGGTACCGGTCTTGTGCACGCGCCCGTGGGCCAGCAGGAACAGGCTGTCGACCGCCGTTCCCTCCTCCACCAGGACCTGGCCGGTCTCGAAGTCGCGCTGGACGAAGCGGTCGGCCAGGGCCGCCAGCACCTCATCGTCGTCGAAGCCGCGCAGCAGGGCCAGCTCGCCGAGTTCGTGGGGGATGACCCTGACCTGGGCACCGGTCTGCTCGAACTCGATCCGCCCGTCGCCGACGGTGTAGGTCAGCCGCCGGTTGACCCGGTAGGCGCCGCCGTCGGTGTGCACCCACGGGAGCATCCGGGTGAGCCAGCGGGAGCTGATGCCCTGCATCTGCGGCGTGGACTTGGTGGTGGTCGCCAGGTTCCGCGCGGCCGCGGTACCCAGGCTCTGCTGCTTGCTGCTCCGGACCTCAGGAGCCGAGTCGATCGACATCCGCCGTGTCTCTCCTCATGGTGGTGGCGCGCCCGTCCCGCGGGGCCGGGGGAGGTGGCCCCGCGGTCGGGGGCGCGCCGGGAAAGGTTGCGCGTATTCGGATACATGGCGCGACCTGGGCAGTTGACGCACAGGTCGGCTTTCTCCGTAAACCGCTGATCACCCTAGGAGCGCCCGTTCGGCCTTCGCAGGTAAATGAGAATTTTTCTCAGCAGGACCGCGGGAGCCCCTGTCCCATATCCGCGCGACCTCCACCCGCCCCGGGATCACACACCCCACCGAAAGGCACTTCTCGACCACACCACAAGCCCATGAACAGTGCATACGACCCCAAAAACACCCGCACCCCTCCCGGGCGAGCACGAACAGAACCACGAACAGAGACCACTAATTCAGGACATTTCGTGATGTGAATTCCCAATGAGAAGGAATCGGGAGCACCGCCTCCCGGTCACCGAAGAGGAGAATTACGGCCAACCGATGCCACGCCCGCACCGCACCTCCGACGCGACCCGCGGGAGAACACCCGGGCGTTCAGTGGCCCGGATCACGCCGCCCCGGCCGCACCCCCGCGCACACCCGCACACCGCCCCCGCGGCCCCTCCGCGCCCCGGCCCGCCGACGCCCCGGTGTGAATTCGTGTGCCAGGATCTGACATCATCCCAACTTGTACGTACACTCTGTACGGACAACATGTGTTCCGGCCTCCGACCTCCACGGGCCGCCCGCCGGGCCACCCCTGCGAACGGATACTTATGCGCGACGACCACGGGTCCCTGGTGCCCCTCTACCACTGGATGAACAAGATCCCCGGCGGGGCGATGCTGATCCCCCTGGTCCTGGGATCGGTCATCGGAACCTTCGCCCCCGGGGCGCTGGACATCGGCAGCTTCACCACCGCGCTGTTCAAGGACAGCGCGATGCCCCTGATCGCCCTGCTGATCTTCGCCACCGGCACCCAGGTCACCCTCCGCACGAGCGGACCAGTCCTGGCCACGACCGGTGTCGTGCTCCTGGGCAAGAGCGTCATCCCCGGCCTGCTCATCATCGCCCTGGCCATGGTCACCGGCCCCGAGGGCCTCCTGGGCGTGTCGATCCTGGCGATGATCTCCGCCGCCACCAACGCCAACGGCGGGCTGTGGCTGGCCATCACCGGCCAGTACGGACGCGCCCGCGACCGCGGCGCCTACATCGCCGGAGCGGTGAACGACGGCCCCTTCTTCACCCTGCTGTTCATCGGCGCCTCGGGCCTGGGCCAGATCCCGCTGACGACCCTGCTCGCCGCGATCATCCCGTTCGTGCTGGGCGTCGTCGTGGGCAACGTGGACGCGCAGTGGCGCGACGTGCTCAAGCCGGTGCCCGGCATCGTCATCCCGTTCTTCGCCTTCGCGCTCGGCACGGGGATCAACCTGGCCGACGTGGCCCAGGGCGGACTGACCGGCATCCTGCTGGGCGTGGTCATCACCCTGGTCACCGGCGGTTTCGTCTACCTCGGTTACAGGTTCCTGCTGCGGCGCGGCAAGGAGTCCGGCGTCGGCTTCGCCGCCGGCACCGCCTCCGGCAACGCCGTGGCCACCCCGGCCATCGTCGCCGCGGCCGACCCGTCGTTCGCCGCCTACGTGGGCACCGCGACCTCCCAGGTCGCCGCGAGCGTCCTGGTCACCGCCCTGCTGGCCCCGCTGGTGACCACGTGGGTCCTGCGCCGGGCCGGGGCCTCGCCCGCCGAGGCCGAGAAGCAGGAGCAGGCCCGCGCCGCCGCTTCGGCCGCGCCCGCCGAGGCCGAGGAGGACAACACGTGAGCACACCCGAAGAGCCCCGCGTGGCCGTGGTCGCCGACGACCTGACCGGCGCGGGCGACACCGCCGTGCAGTTCCTGCGCGCGGGGTGGAGCACCGAGCTCCAGCTCTCCCCGGCCCCCTCCACCGCGGAGGTGGTGGCGGTCAGCACCGACTCGCGGGCACTGCCCGCGGAGCTGGCCGCCCGGGCCGCCGACGAGGCCGTCCGGCGCCTGCGCGGGGCGGGCGCGGCCCGCCTGTACAAGAAGGTCGACTCCACCCTGCGCGGCCCCATCCGCGCGGAGATCGACGCGACGCTCTCGGCCTGGTCGCCCGGCGCGGTCGCCGTGGTCTGCCCGGCCTTCCCCGCCACGGGGCGAACGATCCGCGACGGGGTCCTCCTGGTCGACGGGGTCGAGGTGCACCGCACCGCGGTCGGCCGCGACCCGGTGACCCCGGTGACCGAGAGCCGGATCGCGGTCCTGCTGGGCGCCGAGCACGTCCGGCTCACCGGCGACGACGCCCGCGCCGACGCCGGACTGCTGCGCGCCGGCGGCCCGGTCGTGGTCGCGGACGCCGAGACCGAGGAGGACCTGGACCGCCTCGCGGCGGCCGTCACCGCCCTGGGGCCGGACGCCGTGCCGGTGGGCTCGGCCGGGCTCGCCTCCCGGCTGGCCCGCTCCTGGGCCGGGCAGGAGGCCCCGGCGCCCGCGCTGGTGGTGGTCACCTCGCTGCACCAGACCGCACGCGGCCAGGTGGAGGAGCTGGTGGCCGACCCGCGCACCCGCATCGAGCAGCCCGCGCCGGGCGATCTCGCCGACGAGGAGGCCTGGCGCTCCTGGACCAGCGGGGCGCTGGAGCGGTTCGACCCCTCGACGGCACACACGGCGCTGGTGGCGCCCGAGGACCGCGACGGGCAGCTCGATCCGGCCGCCGTGGCCCGCCGCATGGGCGAGTTCGCCGCCGCCCTGGCCGGACGGCACGAGCTGTCCGGGTTCGTCGTCACCGGCGGCGACGGGGCGCGCGCCCTGACCCGGGCGCTGGAGGCCCGCGCCATCGCCCTGACCGGTGAGGTCGCGCCCGGCATCCCGATCGGCACGCTGTCCGGCGGACCCCGGCACGGCCGCGCCATCGTCACCAAGGCCGGGGGGTTCGGATCCCCGACCGCACTACTGGAGGCCGCCGAGGCGGTCCGCCACCCGAAAGGCAGGAACGCATGAGCCGTCCCACACTGGCAGTCACCCTGGGCGACGTGGCGGGGATCGGCCCCGAGATCACGGCCAAGGCGCTGCTGCACCACCCCGAGGTCCGCGAGTACGCCAAACCGGTCGTGGTCGGTGACGCCGACGCGCTGCGCAACGCCGTCGCCGCCGTCGGCGGGGACCCGGAGGCGGTCAACACCGTCTCCTCCCCGGCCGAGGCCGCCGACCGGCCCGGCGTGATCGACGTCGTGCAGACCGGCCCCTCGCTGGGCCACGTCCCCCCGGGCGAGTTGAGCGCGGAGGCGGGCGACGGGGCGGCCCGGTTCGTCATCGCCGCCGTGGACCTGGCCAAGCGCGGCCTGGTGGAGGGCATCGTCACCCCGCCGCTGAACAAGGCCGCGATGCACCTGGGCGGCCACGCCTGGCCCGGGCACACCGAGCTGCTCGCGCACGAGTTCGGGGTGAAGGACTACAGCCTGGTGCTCTCGGCTGACGAGCTGTCCTTCTTCCACCTGACGACGCACGTGTCGCTGCGCCGGGCCATCGAGGGCGTCACCCAGGAGCGGACCCTCCAGGTGCTGCGCCTGATGAGCGCCTTCGCCCGCGCCCAGGGCAGCCCGGACGAGCCCATCGGGGTGGCGGGCCTGAACCCGCACGCGGGTGAGAACCGCCTGTTCGGCGACGAGGACGCCGACGTCCTGGCGCCCGCGATCGCCCGCGCCCGCGAGGAGGGCATCAACGCCCACGGCCCGCTCCCCGCCGACGCCCTGATCCCGGCGGCTGTCAAGGGCAAGTGGAAGCTGGTCGCGGTCTGCTACCACGACCAGGGGCACGCGCCCTTCAAGGCGGTCTACGGGGACGACGGGGTCAACATCACCGCGGGCCTGCCCGTGGTGCGGGTCTCGGTCGACCACGGCACGGCCTTCGACATCGCGGGCCGGGGCATCGCCCGCGAGGCCAGCCTCGTGCTGGCGATCCGCCGCGCGGCCGAGCTGGCCCCGGGCTGGGGCCACGTCTGGCAGGCCACCCGCTCCGAGGGGTAGCCGCTCCGGGGGTGTGCGCCCGTGCGCACACCCCCCGCCTGTGGTGGGCGCCCCGTCCGTCCTGCGGGGCGCCCGCCACAGGCGGGTCCGTTCCACGGGGGTCCCCCGCCCCGGTCGACGCGTCCGCCGCGCGGTCCGGGGACCGGGCGCGGGCCCGGCACACGAGGCCCCCGCTCCGGGGCGACCGCCCCGCGAGAAGGGACGACCCTACAATGTTGCGCATGCCCGTGGACCGCACCGACCCCCGACCGCTGCACGCGCAGATCGCCGGAGCGCTGCGCGCGGAGATCCGCGACCGCTCGATCGCCCCCGGCGACACCCTGCCCAGCGAGGCGGCCCTGCGCGAGCGGTTCGGGGTGTCGCGCAGCGTCGTGCGCCAGGCGCTGGCCACGCTGGAGGACGAGGGCGCGGTCCGCCGGACCCGGGGGCGCGCGGCGGTCGCGGCGGTGCCCACCGAGCACCACCGGTTCGTGCAGCGGGTGACCGGGCTGTTCGACCAGTTCTCCGCCGACGGCCTGCGCCTGTCCACCACCGTGCTCTCCCTGGAGGCCACCCGGTCGGGCGTGCCCTCCGCGACGCGCCACCTGGGCACGCGCGAACTGCTGCGCCTGGAGCGGATGCGCTCCCTGGACGGCGACCCCCTGTCCTACGTGCGCACCTGGCTGCCCGCCGAGCGCTTCGCCGCGCTGGACGCCGCGATGCTGCGCGACGCCTCCCTGCACCGGTTGATGGAGGAGCGCTTCGCCGCGGTGCCCACGAGCGGGCGCAGGCAGATCCGCGCCGTGCCCGCCGATCCGCGCATCGCCCGGGAGCTGGGCGTGGCCGCGGACGCGCCGCTGCTGCTGCTGGAGGGCGGGACCTTCGACCAGCGGGGCGCGCCCCTGGAGTGGTTCGAGAGCTGGCACCGCTCCGACAGGGTGGTCTTCGACATCGAGGCCGAGGGCGCCGCCGACCAGGTGCGCATCGCCCCGGACCCGTCGCTGACCGCCACCCGCCCCGGGGCCCCGGCGGGCGCGGCCCGCGAGCCGGGCCTGGAGCGCGCCGTGGAGCTGGCCGAGGAGCTGCGCGCCGAGCTGGCCCGCCTGCGCCGGGAGGACTGAGCCCCCGCCTACCCGAACGGCCGGGGCCGCGCAAGGGCCGTCCGTCGTGTGTACGCCGTCCTCCGGTCATGCGGGTGGCCGGGGCGCGGAACCGGCAGGTGGCGGCGGCGGGCCTGTCCGCAACCGGTCAGCGGGATTTCGGCCGGATCGGGGCGGGGTATCTCCATCTCCCGCGCTCCGGCGAGAGGAGGGGCCGTGGGCGCCGGGGTGCCCCCGTCCCGGCGCCCACGGCCCTCCCCGCCGCCTCCGGCGACCCGGCGCGCGGGCGGGGAGGTGTCCCCCCGCAGACAAGACCCCTCACAGCGGACCGCGAAGGACCTCCCCCGAGAACCCCAGCGAAGGCCAGGAGAGGAAACACCATGCCCCACACCCTCAAGCGGGCGGCCGCGACCCTGGCGATCGCCGCCGGGCTCACCGCCGGGACCGCGGGCGCAGCCGCGGCGGCCGTCAGCTACGTCGGCGGCGGGACGTGGTACCACGGGCTCACCTCCTCGGTCGTGTACTCCGACTACTTCCACGGATCGCGCTGCCACGGCTCCACGGCGGTGGGCAGGTACACGGTCACGTCCGCGGCGTACCTGCCGGGGTACACCTCCCGGGCGTCGGCCCCGCGTGCCCTGTCCAACAACGAGAGCTACTGGAGGCACTGCGGGTAACCGACCGCGACGGACCCGCTGACGTCCTCCCGTCAGCGGGTCGCCCCCGTGTCCGCGACCGCGCCAGGAGACCATGCCCAACCGGACCATCGCCTTCGCCCACACCGCGTTCCTGCTGCTCGCCTCCCTCATCGCCGCGCTGCTGCTGGCCACGTGGGAGCTGACGATCCCCACCGCGCAGCACTCGGCGGTGGTGTGGATCGTCGAGGACGAGGGCACCTCCGACGGCGGCCGGGTCGCGGAGACCGTCGAGCGCGTCGCCGCCGAGCAGGGCGTGGCGATCGGCTTCACCGCCCCGGACGTGCGCACCCCCGAGTCGCTGTCGCACCTGTACCTGGCCGTGGGCGACCCCGACTCCCGGTACGCGGACTGGCTGACCGGGGGCTACCCGTCCTTCAACCCGGCCACGGAGCTGCGCGTCCATCCCGTCGACGGGCTCGCCGAACGCAGCCCTCGCGGCTACTACCTGGTCTTCGGCCCGCCCGAGAGCGCGCGGGCGCTCACCGACGCGCTCGCCGAGCACGGCCTGCGCCCGGACGAGGGCGGCAGCCAGGCGCGGCTGTGGCAGTCCTTCCTGGGCGGCCCGCTGTTCAACGTCCTGGCCCTGGCGCTGCTGGCGGGTGTGACCGCGGTCGGCGCGGGGGTGCTGCTCGGTTCCCGGGACTACGCCGTCCAGCGGCTGCTGGGGCGCTCCTACGGGCGGATCCTGCTGCGCGACCTGGGCCGGGTCGCCCGGCTGTGGGGCGCGGCCCTGCCCGGCGTCGCCCTGGTCACCCTGGCCTGTCTGGGCCTCTACAACGGCTGGAACCAGCTCGGCTTCTTCGCCCTGATCGCCCTGGTGTTCGCGGGGGTCTTCGCCGCCGTGGCCGCGGCCGTGCACGCCGCGGTGCTCGGTCTGGTGCACACCACCGCGATCCTGCCCGCGCTCAAGGGCCGCGTCCCCGTGCGCACCGCCCAGGCGGGCGCCTACCTGGTGCGCGTGCCCGTGCTGCTCCTGGTGCTCGCCGTCCTGGGGTCGGTCGTCCACCTGGCGCAGACCACCCGGGAGCAGCGGTCCTCCCTGGAGGTCTTCGCCCGGACCGGCCAGACCTCGCACGTCACCCTCAACGGCAGCGTCGGCATGGAGGACCCCGAGAGCGCCAACTCCCTCCTGGGCCCCTGGCTGCGCCGGGCCGACCGGGAGGGCCGGGTCGTCATCGCCGACCAGCACGCGCCCGAGTCCGTCGTGCCGGTCGGGTCCGGGCGGCCCGGCTTCGACGTGCTCGTGGTCAACGACACCTACCTGGAGGAGCAGGAGATCGTGTCCCCCTCGGGCGAGCGCTACGGCCCCGCCGCCTCCGGGGACCGGGTCCGGGTCCTGCTCCCGCGCGCGCACGCCTCCCACCGCGAGGACATCGAGCGGGCGATGCCGGACTGGCTGGGCCTCCAGAACGGCGGCGAGGAGTCCGGGGCCGACGTCGAGGTGCTGCCCGCGGCCGACGGCCAGACGGTGTTCACCTACGGGTCGCGCGCCCCGTTCGCCCAGCGGGAGCCGTCCTTCCTGCGCGACCCGGTGGTCATCGCCCTGCCCAACGGCTCCGTGCTCTCCGACAGCGCCTACGTCACCTACATGACCCACGAGGCCGTGCTGTTCCCCGACCCGGGCGTGGTGGAGCGGGCCCGGGAGGCCGACCCCCGGATGGCCGAGTACGTCAACGCGGTCCAGCCGGTCCTGAACAAGGCCGCCGCGGCCCACGCCGCCGACCTGAACCTGTTGCGGATCGAGGCGTTCAACCTGGCCGCCGGTACCGCGCTGCTACTGCTGACCGGCATCGCCTCGTGCGTCATCCACACGCGCGCCCGGGCCCAGACCGTCTTCGCCCGGCACATCAGCGGGTGGGGCTTCCTCGCCGCGCACCGGCGGTTCCTGGCCGTCGAGGCGGGGATCGCGCTGGGCTTCACGGGCTGGGCCGCGTGGGACTCGCTGACCACGTTGCGGGCGCTGCGCGACCCCGCCGGGACGCTGCCGCCCGAGACGGTGCCGACCAGCGGCCTCGAACCCCTCTACGCCGCGGCCATCGCGGCGGCCGGCCTCGCCCTGACCCTGGGCGCGCTCGCCTTCTTCCACCGCCGTATCGTCCGCGAGGGCTCCTCGCAGGCCTGAGACACCCGGGAGGCAGCATGATCACCGTCGAGAAGCTCACCAAGTCCTTCGGCTCCCGCGTGCTGTGGCAGGACCTGGACCTGACCGTGGAGGCGGGGCGGATGCTGGCCCTGGTGGGCGCCAGCGGATCGGGCAAGACCACCCTGCTCAACTGCATGGGGCTGCTGGAGAGGCCCACTGCGGGCCGGATCCTCTTCGGGGGCGCCGACCTCACCCGTCTGGGACCGGGCGGGCAGCGGCGCTTCCGCGCCGACGAGCTCGGCTACCTGTTCCAGGACTACGCCCTGATGGAGAGCGCGTCCGTGCGGGCCAACCTCGCGGTCGTCAAGCGCCACGACACCAGGTCGCGCCACGCCGCGGCTCTGGAACGGGTGGGACTGGCGGGACGGGAGCGGGAGAAGGTGCACCGGCTGTCGGGCGGTGAGCAGCAGCGCGTGGCGCTGGCCCGCGTGCTGGTCAAGCAGCCCTCCCTGGTGCTGGCCGACGAACCCACCGGCGCGCTGGACCACGACAACGGCGCGATGGTCGTGGAGGTGCTGCGCCAGATGAGCCGGGAGGGCTGCGCGGTGGTGATCGCCACGCACGACGACGCCGTCCGGGACGCGTGCGACGCCGCCTTCGACGTGGGCACGGGACGGGAGGCGCAGGCGATCGGCGGCCGGTAGCGGCGAGGGCCCGGGAACGGGTCCACCACCCGCCCGGCTGGCCGGGGTCCGGGAGGCGGGGAGTGCGGCGACAGGACGCGTGACCGGCGCGCGGGGGGTCGAGACCGGTAAGGGCCGTGGGCTCCGCGGCACCGGAACCCGCGCACGGCCGGGCGAGGGGCTAGAGTGCCCCGCATGCCATCGGATGACCTCTCCCAGCCCGGCCGCCACGACCCCCGCGAGAGCCGGACGGGCCGCGCCGTCCTGGTCACCGGCGCCGCCCGGGGCATCGGCCGGGCCGTGGCCGCCGCGTTCGCTGAGCTGGGCGACCGGGTCGCCGTGCACTACGCGACACGCCGCGCCGAGGCCGAGGCCACCCTGTCCGGGCTCCCCGGCCGGGGGCACGTCCTCCTCCGGGCCGACATCGCCGACCCCGACGCGGCCGCCGACCTGGTCGGCCGGGCGAGCTCCCGCCTGGGCGGACTCGACGTCCTGGTCAACAACGCCGCGGTCAACACCGCCCACCCCCCGGCCACGACCTCCTACGAGCAGTGGCAGCGGGCCTGGCGGACCACCATGGACGTGAACGTGTTCGGCGCCGCCAACACCAGCTACCTGGCCGCCCGGCACATGATCGACCACGGGGTGCGCGGCCGCATCGTCAACGTCGGATCGCGGGGCGCCTACCGGGGCGAGCCCGACCACCCGGCCTACGGCGCGAGCAAGGCCGCCCTGCACTCCCTGGGCCAGTCGCTGGCCGTGGCCCTGGCCCCGCACGGCATCACCGTGGCCTCCGTCGCTCCGGGGTTCGTGGAGACCGAGCGCGTGGCCGAGCGCCTCACCGACCGGGTGCGCGCCGACAGCCCGTTCGGGCGTGTGGCCTCCCCCGAGGAGGTCGCCGCGGCCGTGCGCTACCTCGCCTCGCCCGAGGCCGTGTGGTCCTCCGGAGCCGTCCTGGACGTCAACGGCGCCTCGTACCTGCGCTGACCGGCGCGGCCGCGGGCGGAGCCCTCCGAGGGGCCTCCGCGCCCGCGAAGGAATTGCGCGAAACACCTGACGGGGAGGCGGCGCGGGTCTAGTGTGCTGGGTGCCAGCCGCACGACCCGCTTCCGCACAACGGTTCCCGGATCGCCCCCAGGTGAGGCCATGCCCGATCACACCGAACCCCGCACCTTCGACGCCGTGCTCCAGGAGTTCCAGCGGACAAACCCCGGCTGGACCCTGCGCTGCAACCCCGGCGCGGTCCCCGGCCGCCGCTGGGCGGCGGACAGCGTCGAGCTGCTGACCGCCGAGGAGATCAACTGGGGTTTCAGGAACACGATCCTCGGTCCCGAGATCGCCACGGTGCAGAAGCGCCTCACCCGGGAACGGGAGGCCCTGGAGCGGTGGGAGCGGGCCCAGCGGGAGGAGCTGGAGGAGTGGAACGACTGGGAGGACTGAAGGGGCGGTAGGCCCGCCCCCTCGTCCGGTGAGGCGCGGTCCCGAGGAGACCCCCCGGAGTCGCCGCACCCGTCGGGTGAGCACGCCTCCGGGGAGGGCCGTCCCCGCGCCCGGCGCCCCGTCTCCCCGCGGAGACCGTCCCCGGCTTACCGTCCCCGTCCGGTGCCGCGCCTGAGCGGAGGAGCCAGCCCCGGTTCCCCCGTCCCGGACGACCTGAACGTCAGTCGCAGCAGTTGCAGCACTCACAGCAATTACAGCAGCTGCAGCACTCGCAGGCTTCACACCAGGAGTTTCGCGGTTTGCCCGACCACGGCCCGGGGTGGGGGTCGCGGCAGCAGAACTGGCATGTTCCGCACATGAACAGCGCCACCGCGCAACCCGCCAGGACGCCCCGCTGCTTGGGCGGGTGCCGGAGTTCGGGGGTGTCGCACGAACAGGAGTCACAGCAGCCGCTCCTCTTCCGCACCACGCCCGAACCGGAACCCTCACCGCCGGAGCCGCCCCCGTGCCCGCCGCCGTGGTGGCCGCCGTGGGCACCGTGTCCGTCCCCTCCCCACTGGTGGGGCGGCTGCTGGTGGTAGTGGTGCTGGTGGTTGTGGTGCTGGCCCGGGTGCGGGTATCCGGCTTGGGCGAAGACGCGGTCGACGGCACGGTGCAGCTCCCCCACCAGAAGCGCCCGGACCAGGCGGTCGTCGACGAACTCGGCCTCCTCCAACGCCAGCCGCACGCCCAGGACGGCGTCGTCGCACAGCTCACGGGCCCGGCCGGGCCCGGTGCCGGTGGCCGTCAGCGGGTTCCAGGCGCCCTTCTCCCCGTCCTCCTCGCGGTCCTCCACCGCGTCCAGCAGGTGGGCGACGCGGCCGAACAGGCGGCCAGCCTCGCGCAGGGGTTCGGCGTTGGCGGGCCGCCCCGCCAGGACGGCGGTGTGCGCGAACGCCTCGCCGGTGGCCTCCTCTGTCGGCCGGGTCACCGCCAGGACGTCGGTGCCCGGTCCCGCCGAGGACTCGGCCTCCCGCTGCCGGTCGACCACCGCTACCAGGCCCGCGCCGTCGAACCCGAGCCCGGCGCCCGCCTCGCGCGCGTCGCGCCGCCAGCGCTCGGCCAACCGTCCGGCGAGCGCGCGCACGCCTCTGCGGGCGTAGGGGCCGTCGCCGTCCTCGATGTGGTCGGCGATCTTGGCCGAGGCCAGCATCAGCGACACCGCCGCCGCCAGGCGCGCGCCGGAGCCGTCGGCGACCTCGGCCCCGCGCATGCCGCGCAGGGGGCAGCGGCCCGCCCGGCGCGTGCCCGCGCACTCCTCGGACTGCGCCGCGGCCAGGACCGACACCACCAGGCCGTCGTAGTTGGTGGCGATCCGGGACGCCTGGCCGTGGTCGTCGCGCAGGGCCAGGCACAGCCCGCACATGTGCGACATCCACTCCTCGGCCAGCCCGTCGGACAACGTGTGCCGACAGGGACGCAGGATTCCGAACACGTGCTGACACCTCGTCTTCCGACGCCACGGCGGTGGCGGACTGTGCTGAACACCGGGGTTCGATGCCCGCGCCGGGCGGGAGGTTCCGGCCGTTCTGGCGGCTTCGGCACGGCTCCGGCGGCACGGTCCCGCACGCGCGGCCGGACTCCGGTCGCCGGGGACCGCGGCGCTCCGGCGGGGCGATCCGAGACGAATGAGCGGCACTGTCTCTCACATCGGCCCTAAGTGGAGACTGGCGTCCGTTTACACCGTAGCGTGCACGACGAGGACCCGCACGGACCCGAAGTGCGGCGGCTGACGAAGGGGACCAGAACGGTGAGTCGGATGCGCGCGGCCCTGTACGACCGGTACGGCGGCCCGGAGGTGCTGTACGAGGGCACGGTCGCCAAGCCCGGCGCCGGCCCGGGAGAGGTGCTGGTGCGCGTGCACGCCGCCAGCGTGAACGGCGGCGAGCTGCTGGGCCGTGCGGGCAGGGTGCGCCCGGTGACCGGGCTGGTCGAGAGGGGCTTTCCGAAGCGGACCGGAATCGACTTCGCGGGTGAGGTGGTCGAGACGGGGTCCGCAGTCTCGGAGTTCGCGCCGGGGGACCGGGTGTGGGGCGGCCTGCCCAGGGCGTTCGGCAGCGCGGCCGAGTTCGTGGCCGTCGCGCCCCGGCAGCTGGCCCCGGCACCGGCCGGGATCGACCTGGTCGAGGCCGCGGCCCTGCCAGGCGTCGGCACGACGGCCGTGACCGCGCTGCGGGACAAGGCCCGTCTCGCCCCGGGAGAGCGGCTGCTGGTGCGGGGCGCGAGCGGCGGGGTGGGCAGCGTCGCCGTCCAGCTCGGCCGGGCCTACGGTGCCCACGTCACCGCGCTGGCCAGGGCCGAGAACCTCGACTTCGCGCGGGAGCTGGGCGCCGACGAGGCCTTCGACTACGCGAGCACCGAACCGGAGGACCTGCCGCCGTTCGACGTCGTCCTGAACGCGGTGGGGACCGGGATGGGCGCCTTCCGCAGGCGGCTGACCCGGAACGGGCGCATGGTCACGATCACCTTCGACATCGAGCGCGCGCTCGCGTCGCTCTCCTACGTCGCCGCCTCGGCCGTCTTCGGTCCGCGCCGGATCCGCGCGTTCAGCGGCAACCCCGGGCACGAACTGCTCGCGGAGCTGACCCGCCTGACCGAGTCCGGGGCCGTGCGCCCCGTCGTGGACAGGGTCCTTCCCCTGGCCGGGATCGCCGAGGCCCACCGGGCGCTGGAGGCCGGAGGCATCCGGGGCAAGGTGGTGGTGCGCGTGGTCGGACCGCGGACCTGAGGCCGGCGTCCGCGACCGGCTCTCGGTGGTCCGTGAGCGTGCCGCCCGTTCGTGTGAGCGGCACGCAGGTCACTCCTCGGCGCACCGGCGTGTCGACCGTACCTCCCGCGAAGGCGCCGGGCACCTCGACCACGCCCGCAAAACAGGTGGTGCGGAGCGGACGCGCGGAGGGACACTGTGATCCCCGTCGTCAGGAGAAGCACGTGTCCACCGACCACGAGCGCCCGCCCCCGCTGCCGCGACCGGTGACCGGCGTCTACGTCCGCCACGTCAAACAGACGGCGTGCCCCGGCTCCTTCGCCATGGTCTGGGTCGACGCCGAGCCCCTGCCGGAGGAGGCCTCCGGGGACTTCGCGTTCGTCGACGACCTTCCCCCCACCTGCCGGTACACCGGGGAACCGCTTCCGCGGGAGTTCGCCGAGGCGTTCGCGGAGGGCGCGCGCGAGGCGTGGCGGGAACGGGAGGAGGACCTCCCCGCCTTCGCGGCGCGGATGGTACTGCGCGACGCCGTGTGGCACTGGACCGACTCCAACGTCCGTAGTTTCCAGGTGGCGGGACGGCTCGCCGCGAGGGAGGTCCTGAGCTGCGCCGCCGAGGGCCGCGAACCCCGGGCGGTCGGACACAGCGCCCGGCGCGACCGGCCGTCCCCGCCGACGCCCGGGACGCCGCCGCCCTCCGGCACGGCCCCGTCCTCCTGAGGCGGTCGGCGGCGCCCGGCCCCGTCCGGGGAGGGCGCCGCCCGTGAGGACGGGCGGCGCACCGGACCTCGGTCACGACCGGACCGCCACGGCCCGGGAGGCCTCCTCCAGCCACCCCAGGTACCAGTCCGTGAAGGTCAGGGGCGCGCCGTCCCCGCCGGTGAGCGGCGTGAGGTCCTCGTCGTCTACACGGCCGTCGATCCACATGCGCCCGGCCTCGGGACCCGTCACGACCAGCCACTGCCGCAGCGCGCAGCCCACGTGGCACAGGCACAGCGCGCCAACGGTACGCTCCTCGGCCCACAGCAGGTCGGCCATGCGCGCGTCCCAGGCCTCGTAGACCCGGTCGAACTCCTCGCCGTCCCCGAAGTCCTCCTCGACGGGCTCCTCGGCCCGCAGGGCGGCCAGGGAGCGCGGGTCGGGGCCGGTGGTCGGGAACGGCTCCGCCAGCCGCGCCGGGGCGACCAGGTCCGCGCCGTCGCCGTGCCACCGCCACCGGCCGTCCGCCCCTCTGACCAGGGGGAAGACACCGTGGGCGGGCCCCGCTCCGCCGGCGCCCACCATGAGCAGGAACTCGCGGTACCCCGTCGGCAGGCGCGCGCCCACCTGCCCCTCCACCTCGGCCAGTTCCTCCGCCGTCAGCGGTTCCAGCAGCTCGAAGCGGTGGGAACCCGCTCCGAAGACCTCCTCCGCGCCGGGCGCCCGAGCCAGTCCCCGCACCCGTTCGCGGACTCCCGCCCACACATCCGTACTCGTGTCCATGGCGGCATCGTAGGAAGCCCCGCCGACAGTGCGGCGGCGACGGGACGGATGGAGGGCCGGGAGGCGCTATCGTCCGGTGGGGCCGCATCCGTCCCGGCACGCCGCGGGGGCTCCGTCGCGCGGCAGCACACAGTGAGGAAGAACCGGCTTGCACACGAGCACCACACCGCCCGGGTCCGCGCGCCCCGACCGAGGCGGCGGCATGCCGCGCTGGCTCCCCCGGGCCATGCTGCTGGCCCTGTGGCTGGTCACCGCGTTCGGCCTCGCCCTGTGGCTGTTCGTCCGGTTGCAGAGCCTCATCATGCTGCTGCTGATCTCGCTGTTCCTGGCCCTGGCGCTGGAACCGGCGGTCAACTGGCTCCACCGGCACCGCTGGCCGCGCGGGCCCGCCACCGGGCTGGTGATGCTGCTGGTGCTGGCGTTGACCGTGGTGTTCCTCAGCCTGCTCGGGTCGATGCTGGTCGGCCAGATCCTGGCCTTCGTCTCCGAGATCCCCGCGATGATCCGCGCCGCGCTGGCCTGGGTCAACACCACGTTCGACACCTCCTACTCCCCCACCACCCTGCTCAACGAGATCTCCAGCGCCAGCGGGCTGATCGAGCAGTACGCCTCCGGCATCGCCAACAACGTCTGGGGCGCCGGGACGACCGTGCTGGCGCTGCTGTTCAACGCGCTGACGATCGCGCTCTTCACCTTCTACCTGTGCGCCGACGGCCCGCGCTTCCGCCGCGTGATCTGCTCGGTCCTGCCGCCGCGCACCCAGCGCGAGGTGCTGCGGGCCTGGGAGATCGCGATCACCAAGACGGGCGGCTACCTCTACTCCCGTGCGCTGCTGGCCCTGGTCTGCTCGGGCGCGCACTACGTGGTGCTGGTGGCGCTGGACATCCCCTTCGCGTTCGCCCTGGCGCTGTGGGTGGGCGTGCTCTCGCAGTTCATCCCCACGGTGGGCACCTACATCGGCGGGGTCGTCCCGGTGCTCGTGGCGCTGCTGGAGGGCATCTGGCCCGCCGTGTGGGTACTGGTGTTCATCGTCGTCTACCAGCAGTTCGAGAACTACCTGCTCCAGCCGCGCATCACCGC
The DNA here is from genome assembly GCF_018316795.1 of Nocardiopsis akebiae. NCBI lineage: Bacteria > Bacillati > Actinomycetota > Actinomycetes > Streptosporangiales > Nocardiopsidaceae > Nocardiopsis > Nocardiopsis akebiae. Next base: position 2,914,557 of record NZ_CP074132.1, on the reverse strand, counting down.
CAGGACCCTGGACATGCACCCCGCGGTGGCGTTCGGCTCGGTCCTGGCGGGCGTGGCCATCCTGGGGGCGCCCGGCGCGCTGCTCGCGCTGCCGATGGGCGCGAGCATGCAGGCGTTCCTGGGGACCTACATCCGGCGCTACGAGGTCACCGAGCACCATCTGCTCTCCGACGCCGAGGAGGACGGGAAGGGCGACGGGAAGGACGAGAAACCGTCCCCGGCCCCGGCGGCCCCGGCGGTCCCGGCGTCCGGTGGCGACGGGGGCGACGCGCGTCCCGCAGGCCCGCGGGAGCGGGACGGCGGGGAGGGACCGTGACCACCCGTTCCCCGGTCGGCCGGGCCGACACCGGGACCTGACCCGCGAACCCGGTGGAGGCGGGGACCACTCCGACCCGGCCGACCCTGTCCGTGCCGCACGAGGAGACGACGGACACGTCCGTTTCGGCACCGAAAACACCCCATGGGATCGAGTACCGTTCTCATACGGGCCGAAATGGCGAAAGAGCGGTCGAAATGGACATCCTGCGCAGGAACAACGTCACCGTCACCGGGGCGGCCGAGGGCCCGACGGTCGTGCTGGCCCACGGGTTCGGCTGCGACCAGAACATGTGGCGCCTGGTCGTCCCGGCCCTGGCCGAGCGGTACCGGGTGGTGCTGTTCGACTACGTCGGCTCCGGAGGGTCGGACGCCTCCGCCTGGAGCGAGGACAGGTACTCCTCCCTGGAGGGCTACGCCCGGGACGTGGCGGAGGTCTGCGAGGCCCTCGACCTGGAGCGGGCGGTGTTCGTGGGGCACTCGGTCAGCGCCATGGTCGGCGTCCTGGCCTCGCGGGCGCTGCCGGAGCGGATCCGGGCGCTGGCGATGGTGGCCCCCTCCCCCCGCTACATCGACGACGAGGGCTACCGCGGCGGCTTCACGGCGGCCGACATCGACGAACTGCTGGCCTCGCTGGAGTCGAACTACCTGGGCTGGTCGTCGGCGATGGCACCGGTGATCATGGGCAACCCCGAGCGGCCCGAACTGGGACAGGAGCTGACCAACAGCTTCTGCGCCACCGACCCCGACATCGCCCGGGTCTTCGCCCGCACCACCTTCCTGTCCGACAGCCGCGAGGACCTGAAGGGCGTGGAGGTCCCCACCGTGGTCCTGGAGTGCGCCCGGGACGCCATCGCCCCGCCCGAGGTGGGCGCCTTCGTCCACGCCGCGATCCCCTCCTCCACGCTGGTCACCCTGGACGCCACCGGCCACTGCCCGCAGCTGAGCGCGCCACGGGCCACGGCGGCTGCGCTGCTGGAGTTCCTGGAGTCCCTCCGGGACGCCGGATGAGCGGGGAGACCAGGCCTCCCGGGGCCGGCAACGGCTCCGCCACCGACGCGGCCCTCAGCGCGCTGCTGGGGGACAGCGCCGAGGAACTCTACGAGTCCGCGCCGTGCGGCTACCTGTCCACACTCATGGACGGCACGGTCGCCAGGATCAACGCGACGCTGCTGAGGTGGCTCGGGCTGGAGCGCGCCGCCGTGGTGGGCCGCATGCGCTTCACCGACCTGCTCACCGTGGGCGGCAGGCTCTACCACGAGACGCACTTCGCACCCCTGCTGCACCTGCGGGGCGAGGTCAACGGCATCGCCCTGGAGATGCGGACCTCCGCCGGCGGCCGCCTTCCCGTGCTGGTCTCCTCCTCCGTCAAGCGCGACGGCGGGGGGCAGCCGCTACTGGTCCGCACCACCGTCTTCGACGCCACCGACCGCCGCTCCTACGAGGAGGAGCTGCTGCGCCGCCGCAGGGAGGCGGAACGGGCCCGCGCCGAGGCCGAACGGGCCCGCGAGGAGGCCGAGGAGGCGCACCGGCGGGCCGAGGCGGACCGGGCGCGCCTGGGGGAGGCGCTCGTCATCCTCCAGGGGGCCCTGCTGCCCGACACCCTGCCCGACGTTCCGGGCATGGAGGCCGCCGCCTACTACCACACCGCCTCCCCCTACCGGTTGGGCGGCGACTTCTACGACCTCTTCCCGCTCGGTGACGGGCGCTGGGCGTTCTTCCTCGGCGACGTGAGCGGCAAGGGGCCCGAGGCCGCGACCCTGACCTCCCAGGCCCGTTACGTCCTGCGCACCACCGCCCTGCACTCCTCCGAACCCGCGGACGCCCTGGGCACGCTGAACACCGCCCTCCTGGAGCGCTACGCCGACAACGGCGACCCCCGCTACTGCACCGCCGTCTTCGGCGTCCTCGAACCCGACGGCGACGCCGGGCGCGTCCGCGCCCGCCTGGCCTTCGGCGGCCACCCCCCGGCCCTGGCCCTGCGCGGGGACGGCCGGGCCGAGTTCCTGTTCGCCTCCGGCGGGATGCTCGTCGGCGTGCTGCCCGACGCCCACTTCGCCACCGTGGAGACCACCCTCGCCCCCGGCGACACCTTCGTGCTCTACACCGACGGCCTGACCGAGGCCCGCACCGGGGCCGGGCCCGACACGATGTACGGCGAGGAGGCCCTGCTCTCCTTCGCCGCTCGGCACGCCCCCTCCACGGCCCACGGCGTCGTCGGCGCGCTGACCGAACTGCTGGAGGGTTTCGGCGAGGGCCTGGAGGACGACACCGCCATCCTCGCGCTCGGTGTCCCCGCCCAGCCCTCCACCGCCCCGTCCGGAACCGGACACCACACGATGAGCGGTCCACCATGAGCAGCCTGAACGTCACCCGCCGAGACAGCGCGACGGGCCCCGTCCTGGACGTGACCGGTTCGCTGGACTACGACCACGCCGCGACCCTGCGCCACGAAGTCCGACTCCTGGCGCTGGACTCCGGCCAGTGCCTGTCCATCGACCTGTCCGGCCTGGACTTCTGCGACTCCAGCGGTATCAGCGCCCTGCTGGCCGCACGCCAGCACGCCCTGTCCGCCGGGGCCGACATGGCCCTGCTCTCCGTCCCCGCCAACACCCTGCGCATCATGACCATGGTCGGTCTGAACCGGGTCTTCACCATCCGCCCAGGCACCGCCTGACCCGGGCACGGCGCAGCCGTCCGCGTCGGGGCACCGGCGGCGGGGTCCTGTCAGCCTTGGAGCGCCTGCACGGGTAGGGGCGGGCGACTGCGCCGTGTCCGGTGCTGGTCGCCCGAAACCGTTCCGCGCACGCCCGGCCGCGGGGGCGTCGGCCCTACGGGCGGGCGGGGACCTCGTTGATCCGGGCCGGGGCGTGGTCACGGGCGAAGTCGCGTCGCGGGATCAGACGCCCGCGACGCGGCCCGGGTTCCGCGACCGCAGTACCGCTTTCCCACGGGAGAACGGGACCCCGTCCGCCTTCCCGGGCCGCGGATGCGCGGGAAGCGACCCGAGCCCCTATGGGTACGAGGGGCATCCCCGCGTGCTCGGGGAGCACAACCACCCCGGCCGGCCCGCACCGCCCGCACCCACGGCGAACGGGTGACAATACGCTATGAGTCGGGGCATCGGAACGAACACCCCGAACCCGCTCCGGCCCGGCCCATCAGCGCCATACACCCTGTTCGCGCTCTTAGCCGAACACCCCGGCGAACACCCTCAGCGAAGAGACCCGTCGGCTCCCCGCGAGTCGGTCAACCTCCGTATCCACCGAGCTCGCCCCGTGTTCGTCGGGATGCGCACCACGCCGCGGTGCGCATCCCGAACCACGGGCACCGTGCGCGGAGCCCGTCACCGCTGATAGCGCCGCGCCACCGCCTCGAAGGCGGCCTTGGGCTCCCATTCCATGTCCGGGTATGTCTGCCCGCGGACCCCTTCGAGGAGCTTGACGATGCCCAGCCCGGCCCGGTCCAGGTCGTCCCTGGGGTCGCCGTCCGGGCGGTGCGGGTAGCCGGGCAAGGCGAACAGGAACACGAACGCGCTGTCCACGCCCTCGGCCTCGAAGACCTCCAGCAGTTCGCTCAGATATGCGGCCTGACCGGCCTCGTCGCGCTCGTAGACACCGTTCAGTCGCACGGGGACCCCCGTCCGCGGGTCCTGCTCGACCACGTCCAGCACCCGTCCGCCGCGGTCCCCCGCGCCGCGGTAGGCCGCGGTGCCGAACCCGGTGACGGCGAGCGGCTTCGGGCCCCGGGCGAGGGTGCGCACCGCGTCACGGAACCGGTCGGCGACCTCGGCGGAGCGGAGCAGCTCGTACGTCACGATGTCGAAGGGGGTCCAGTCGACCTGCTCGAACTGGATGGCCGCGTAGGTGAGCCTGCCCTGGAAGTGTTCGCGTACCGCGGCCACGGCGTCGCGGAGGAACGTGTTGACGCGCACGCCGAGCTCGCGCATCGCTTCGGACCGCCGCTCGGGTCGGCTCATCAGCTGCTCGACCCGCTCCTCGGGGCTCTCCCCCGGCAGGAACCCGTGGTTCATCACGCTCAGCTCGACCCCCGCGACGAACACGACGGCGGCCCCCTGGCGCCGGAGCCGCTCCGCTCGCGCGGCGCAGTCGCGGAAGAGGGCGAGGATCTGCTCCGGACGCAGTTCCAGCGGATAGGGCGAGAACCAGACCTCCAGTCCGAGTTCGGCGGCGGCGCCGGCGGCCAGCTCCAGCCGGTCCGGGTCGCCGCCGATGACCTGGACCGCGTCGCAGTGCAGGTCGTCGCGGATGACGGCGAGCTCGCGCCTGACCACCGCGGGGTCGAAGTGCTCGCGGGACGTCCGGCCGTGCGTGACGAACCCGGTGTCGTAGGTCATTCCCCTTGCTCGCATGGCGAGGTCCTCTCCGTCGGTCTCGGTCGTTCCGAGGTTGACAGAAAAAGTGCGCGCAAGCAATTTTGCGCGCACGCAGCCACGTGTGGGATACTGACACCGTGACGAGACCACCAGGACTGCGGGAGCGCAAGAAGCAGGCCACGCGCGAGGCGCTACGCGAGGCGGCGCTGCGCCTGGCCGTGGAGCGCGGGCCGGACCGGGTGCGGGTCGAGGACATCGCCGGGGCGGCCGGGGTCTCACCGCGCACCTACAACAACTACTTCGCCAGCCGCGAGCAGGCGATCGTCTCCGCTGTCACCGCGGACCGGGAGGCGCGGATCGCGGCGGCGGTCGCGGCCCGGCCGCCAGAAGTGCGTTTGGCCGACGCCGTCACCGAAGCGGTGGTCGAGCAGTACACGAACACCGGTGAGCGCGAACACCGGGCGCTGCTGCTCATCACCGCCCAGGCCGCGCTGCGCGACGCCTTCCTCGGCGCCACCGCCGGTATCGAGCCCCCGCTCGCGGCGGTGATCGCCGAACGGCTGTCCGACGTCGGAGCGCACACAGCCCGCGTTCTCGCGGCGAGCGTGGCCGCGGCGGTTCGCGTCTCCTTGGAAGGCTGGCTCCAGCCGGCCGGGAACGCGGGGGACGGCGGGGGCTCCGTTGCCGGAGGGCTGGTCGTGCCCTCCGGCTCGCTGGCCGAGCAGATCCGCGCGGCCCTGGCCCCGCTGGCGCCCGCGTTCGACGCCGCCGAGCGACGCACGCAGCCGTGAGGAGGCCAGGCCGACCGGAATCGGCCCTATCCCCGTTCACCGGGGAGGGAGCCGCTCCGGCGCGCGCGACGCGTCCTGGTCACCTCCCCCAACGGACGCACGTCGACGGCGTCCACGGTGGCCAGAGCACCGGGAGCGGCCCGGCGTATCCGACCACGCGCCACGAGCACCCCGCCGCCGAACACCGGGGCGGCCGAGTGCCGCTGCGCGCGGCCGGACAGGGCCAGGTCGATCAGGCCGGTGCGGTCCTCCAGGGTCGCGAACACCACTCGGCGGCCCGAACGCGTGGGAGGGGTCTGCACGCTCACCCGCAGCCCCGCCACGGTGACCGCCGCGCCGTCCTCCCACCGGTGCAGGTCCCGGGCCAGGGTCAGACGGTGGTGGGCCGCCAGGCGCGCGATGTCCTCGGCGTGGGCGTCCAACAGGTGTCCCGACAGCTCATAGCCCAGTACCCGCAACTCCTCGGCGACGGCGTCGGCGCGGGTCGTCTCCACCGCCCCGACCGGTCGGGACCGCGCCGACGCGTCGGTGAGGGCGAGTTGGCCCCGAGCGGGCCTTGCGGCGTGGGAACGCCGGAGGACATGGGCGCGCAGCAGGGCGTCACGACGGCGGGTGTGGCCGCCGACGAGGCTGTCCAGGCCTCCGGCCAGGATCAGGTCGTCCAGGCCCTGCCCGGACAGGTCGGTGCGCTCCAGCACGTCCTCCAGGCCGGTGAAGGGACGCCGGGCCAGGATCTGCTCCACCGCCGCGGCCGGAAGCGAGGACACGTCGCCCAGCGGCGGGCGCACCCCCCACCGGGGCGGCCCCGCCGACCCGACGCGTGCCACGCGCCAGGTGGAGTGGGAGGCGTTGACGTCCAGGCCCAGGACCGGCACGCCCGTACGTCGGGCGTCCTGGAGCAGGACCCGGCGCGGGTACATACCCGGGTGGTGTTCCATGACACCCGCGGTGAACGCGGCCGGGTGGTGGCGCTTGAGGTAGGCGGACTGGTAGGTCACCGCGGCGAACGCGGTGCCGTGGGCGCGGCAGAACCCGAACGCGCCGAACGCGGCCACCATGTCCCAGACCTGGTCGGTGACCCGGGTGGGGTGGCCGCGCTGGGCGGCCAGCGTGCGCACCTCGGCTTCGACCTGGGCCCGCCCCCGGTCGGTGGCCAGGGCGCGGCGCATGGCTTCGGCGCGGTCCAGGCCGCACCCGGTGTAGGTGTCCAGGACCTGGAGGAGTTGTTCGTGCCAGAGCAGGGCGCCGCCGGTCTCGGCCAGGACGGGGTCCAGGTCCGGGTGCGGGGCCGGGGTCGGGGTGCCCGCGCGGCCGTCGAGGTAGGCGGCGACCATGTCCACACCCATGGGGCCGGGGCGGAACAGGCTGATGTCGGCGACCAGGTCGGCCAGGTGGCGGGGGCGCAGCCGGGTGACCAGGGAGCGCTGGCCGGGGGATTCGATCTGGTAGCAGGACAGGGTGTTGCCGGTGGCGATCATGTGGGCGGTGGCCGCGTCCGCGTCGGGCAGGGCCTCCAGGTCCGGGACGGTGCGGGTGGTGCGCGCGATCTCGGCCTGGGCGTGGGCCAGGGTGGACTGCATCCGCACGCCCAGGATGTCGAGTTTGAGCAGGCCCCAGGGTTCCACCCCGTCCTTGTCGGCCTGGACCATCGGGTACCCCGCGCCGGAGGGCTGGGTGGGAATGCGCGAGGTCAGGTCGGCGCCGGTGAGCACGAGCCCGCAGGGGTGCATGGCCAGGTGCCGGGGCAGCCCGTCCAACCGTTCGGCCAGGGTGAACAGGCGCTCCACGTGCTCGCCGGTCAGGGGAGCACCGCCGATCCGGGACAGTTCCGGTAGTTCCCGGGCGGCCTGGCGGATGCGGGCGGCGCGCACCCTGGGAAAGGCGGCGGCGATGCGTTCGACCTCCGCAGCGGGCAGGGACAGGGCGGCCCCGGCGTCGCGCAGGGCCGAGCGGGCCCGGTAGGTGTCGACCATCGCGACCGCCGCTGCGGCGCCGGGGTGGGCGGCGATGACCGCGTCGTAGGCCTCCAGACGCCGCGCGGACTCCACGTCCAGGTCGATGTCCGGCTGTCCGGGCCGGGAGGGCGTGAGGAAGCGTTCCATGAGCAGGCCGTGCTCCAGCGGGTCGACGGCGCTGATGCCGAGCAGGTGCACGACCAGGCTTCCTGCGGCCGATCCGCGCGCCGAGACCCGGATGTGCTTGGCGCGGACGGCGTCGGCGGCGTCGGCCACGGTCAGGAAGTAGGACCACAGGCCCAGGCGGTCGATGACGGCGAGTTCGGCCTCCAGGCGGTCCGGGGCGCGGCCGTCCCGGTCCATGCCCAGGCGGGCGGCGCCGGAGGCGCACCGGGCCCGCAGTTCGGCGGCGGCGCCGGGGCGTGCGGGCAGGTGCAGGCGTCCCATGCCCAGGTCCGCGGCCGGGTCCAGGGCGCAGGAGGCCGCCAGCGCGGCGGTGTGCGCGAGCAGCCGTCGCGCCCGGGACCGGTCGCCCGCGCACGCCGCCGTGGCCACGGCGAGCATCTCGGCACCGGTGGCCAGGTGTGCCCGGTCGGTGGGCGGGTCGGGGGTGTAGCCGCCGGGCGCCCACTGGCGGATCCGGTCCAGGGACCGCGCCAGGGAGGCGTCGGCCGGGGTCGGGTAGCGGACGGCGTTGGTCAGCACCGCGAGCACCCGGTGGTCGTCGGCCAGGCGCACCAGGGCGCGGACCGTCTCGCGCTGGCCCGGGGCGCCGTGGTCGTGCGGCGCCAGGGCGACCTCGGCGCCGGTGGAGCGCCAGACCCGCAGCAGGGCGCGGGCGCGGCTCGCCTCTCGCCCGGCCAGGGCACGTCCCACGTCGGAGTCCGGGCCCAGCAGCACGACCAGGCCCCGGGCGTGCTCGGCGACCTCGCCCGGAGTGGTGGCGACCGGGCCGGAGCGGTGGTGGGCGGCGGTGACCAGGCGGCACAGGGACGCCCATCCGGCCGGACCCCGGGCGAGGAGGACGGCGCGACCGCCGCCCGGGGCGGCCAGTGCCAGGTCGGCGCCGAGCACGGGTCGGATTCCGGCCTCACGGCAGGCGTGGACGTGCTCGGCGGCGCCGAAGAGGCTGTCGCGGTCGGTGAGCGCCGCGACCGGCTGGTCGTCGGCCGCGGCGCGCGCCACGAGCGCTGCCGGGGCGGCGGTGCCGTGCCGGAACGAGTAGTTGGACGCCGTCCGCAGGTGCGCGAACACCGACACCCCTCCCCTGGCCGTGCGGCCGGGGAGGAAGACACCGCATTCGAACTGTCGTACGAAAACTGTAGCGTAGAGGAGGGGTCCCCGCAGCCTTGAACTGGAACTACGCCCCAAGCGGCCGGGCGGCGGCCCTGGGAGGCCCCGGCGGCTTCGGCGAGGCGTTACCGGCTCCGCCGCGGAGGGGGACCGGACGGTGGAGCGCGGGCCCGTTCGTGCCGGTGGTCCATCCGCCGTACACGCCGGGCCCGCCTCCGACCGGGGCGCACCCGCCTCAACCAGCGGCGCGGACGCCCCGGGCGATGAACGCCGCCTCCCTGGCGCGGGCCCGGGTGACCACGCCGCGCAGGGCGGGGTCGGTGAGCAGCACCACGGGGGCGATCCGGTTCGGAGCGGTGGGGTACCACCCGGGCAGGGCCGCCTCGATCACGGCCCAGGCCTCGTCCCGGGCGCCCCGCGCCGCCAGCCCCCGGGCGGTCTCCAGGGCCTCCTCGAACTCCGGGGGCTCGGGCGTGCGGTGCGCGTGCAGCCACGCCTCCCAGGCGGGGCCCTCCACCTCGTCCTCCTCTGGCAGCCCCGGCACCGCCCCGCGCAGAGCCCCCAACGCGGGTCTCACATACCCGGTGGTGTCGAGGGAGAGGCCGTGCAGCGCGAGCGGGACCGCCTCGGCCCGGATCTGCTCCGCACCGATCTCCTCCACCACCCGGGACGACAGGGTGTTGCGCAGGTCGTGGTGGACCCACCGCTGTTCCAGGAAGGCGGACAGGACCACCTTGAGGTAGGCGGCCGCGGCCGACCCCCGGGTCTCGGCCCGGTCGAAGGCCGTGAGAGCCAGGTCCACGTTCCCGGCCAGCGCCTCACGGCGCCCCAGCTCCAGCAGCTCCTCGGCGTCGTCGGCGCGCACGGGGTTTCCGGAGCCGCCGCTGAGCTCCTCGAAGGAGAGGCGCTCGGCGTGGACGAGCGAGGCGAAGGAGCGGTGCCGGTCGCCCAGACCGGGGTACCAGCTCGCCCAGATGTAGGCCGCCCACTCCCCGTCGGGGGAGACGTCGCCCGCGTCCAGGATCCAATACTGGGCGTCGGTTTCGGAGGAGACCCACATCAGCGGCCCGACGAGCCCCTCGTCCTCCATGTCCTCGTCGTCCAGACCGATCATGTTCGCCAGACTGTCCCACTCCAGTTCGGCGGTGGAGCTCAGCGAGTGGACGAACGTCCCCATCCTCCCCCAGCCGTCGGACGCGGCGAGGAAGGAGCGGTAGCTCGGCGGCAGCCGACGGCCCAGGCGCTCCTCCAGTGCCGCGATCCGCTCCTCCGGGGCGCCCTCGTCGCCGAGCCAGGAGGAGGCCCGCTCCTCCTCATCGACCTCCTCCCCCTCCGCCTCGGCCACACGCAGCATGTCGGCGCTGTACTCGGTGAGGTAGGTCCGCCACTCCTCGACGGTCGCCGGGAGCGCGGGCGCGTCCTCGTTCCCGTCCTCCGGAGCGACCGCCAGGCCCAGGAACGGTTCCGGCCCGCTCCGCGCCGTGTGGCGCAGCCCGTGGAAGGCCTCGTAGGCGCGGTCCTCGGCGAAGAACCGCACCCGGTTGAGCTGGGTCTCCCCCGCGCCCGCGTTGCGGGTGACCTCCAGACGCAGGTACCGCCAGGGGGTGTGCGCGCCGGGGCCGGTGACGGTGAAGTCGCGCGCCAGGTGGCGGGCGGGGAAGAACTCGTCGGACCGGGCGTCGAGGAGGGTCCACTCCCGCCCGTCCGAGGACCCCAGCAGGGACCAGTCCGCGGGGTCGCGGTCGGGGAGGTCGTCGGCGGAGTCGAGCACGTAGCGCCGGACGGTGACGGGCTCGGACATGGTGAAGTCGAGCCGGTCGGCGCGACGCCGTGACAGCCACTTGCCCCTGGTGGGGTCGAGCAGGTTGAGGGCCACCTCGCCCGCCTCGGTGTACTCGTCACCCGCGCGCACAGAGCGCACCGTGCGGGTGAGGCCCTCGGCGCTCGGCCCCCCGACCGGCTCCAGCTCGACGGCGCGCAGCAGGACCGTTCCCCCCGAGCCCTCGCGGTCGGCCCAGTCGACCCGCGCGAGCGGGGGTCCTCCGTCCTCGACGAGCAGGCGCAGCTCCCGGTCGCCGCCCTGGATCCGGAACCGGTGGCCGGAGCGTTCGCAGGGTTCGTCCAGGCGGGTCCCCCGCCACTCGTACTGGATCCCTCCAGGGGTGACGCGGGTACCGGTGAACCCGTCCATACGGGGGTCGAACACGGCCGCGGCCTCACCGCCCTCGCGGTCGCGCCAGCCGATCCGGGCCGGTGCGACCGGCTCCCCCGGTTCGATGAGGACGTTGAGCCGGGGGGTTCGCGTCCACTCCCGAGCGCCGACGCGTCGGCGCTCGGTGGAGAAGGCGATAGGGGTCGTGTGTTCGGTCATCGGGTTCCCAGCGGTGAGGGGGTGGGGATCGGTCGGGGGAAGGCGGGCGTCGCCGCCCGCGCGTCCGCGAGGAGGGTACGGGTTCGCGCCGACGTTCCGGTCCCCGGCCGATTCCCGGTCGCCGTGACGGCGCCCGGGTCGGGGAGGACGCACAGACCACCGACGTCAAGGTCCCCGGCGCAGCGAGGGCTCCCGGCCCCGGGATCCGGGGCCCGGACCGTGTCGCCTCCAGGACGGAGTTCCCCCGTCCACCGGGACAACCGGTCGCGAACACGGCAGGATCACGGACATGCCCGAGATCATCAAGCAGAAGGCCCGAGCGATCCTGTTCGACCGCCAGCGGCGGCTGGTGCTCATCAAGCGGACCCGCCCCGGCCGCGCCCCCTACTGGGTCACGGCCGGGGGCGGTGTCGAACCGGAGGACGCCGACGTGGAGGCCGCCCTGCACCGCGAGGTCTTCGAGGAGCTGGGCGGACGCGTCGACCGGGTGCGCGAGGTGGTGGTCATCACCGACGAACTCCCCGAGGGGACCCTCGTCCAGCACGTGTTCGTCGCCCGGCTGACGGAGATGGACCCCTCCAGCCGTACCGGGCCGGAGTTCTCCGATCCCGCGCGGGGCACCTACGAGACCGTCGTCCTCCCCGGTACCGCCGAAGCCCTCAGGAGCATCCGTCTGCTCCCGGAACCACTGGCCCGGTTCCTGGAGGACAACCTGCGCGACCTGCGCGACCTGGTGGCCGACCCCCGCGCGGAGACGCCCCGCGGGTGAGTCCGCTGACCTGGACGGGCCGGACGCAGGCCTCGCGCGCACGGCCGCGCGGAACGGCTCACCCGCTCCGGTTCCGGCGGTGCGGCCCGGGGTCGGGCACCTGCGAGGAGCCTGCGGACACACCGCCCAGGTAGGTCACGACCGGCGCTCCCGTGTGCGGGGAGGTGTCGACGACGGCTTCGACCCCGTAGACGGAACGGACGAGATCGGGTGTCAGCACGGCGGCGGGCGGTCCCGTCGCCGCGATCCGTCCGGCGTGCAGGACCGCGACCCGGTCGCAGTAGCGTGCGGCCAGGTTGAGGTCGTGCAGGGCGGTCACCACCGTCATGTCGAGCGAGCGCAGCAGGGTGAGGACGTCGAGCTGGTAGCGGATGTCGAGGTGGTTGGTCGGCTCGTCCAGCACGATCACCTCCGGCTGCTGCGCGAGCGCGCGGGCGATCTGGGCGCGCTGTCGCTCACCGCCGGAGAGCGTCCGCCACGACCGCGACCGGTAGGCGCGCATCCCGGTGAGGACGAGCGCCCGTTCGATCGCGGCGCGGTCCGCACCGTCCAGTCCGGCGAAGGTGCCGCGGTGGGGCGTCCTGCCGAGCGCCACGGCGTCGTCGACGGTGATGTCGGTGTGCGCCTCGGGTGACTGCTCCACGATGGCCACCCGCCGGGCGACCGCGCGCCGGGGCAGGGAGCGGACCGGTTCCCCGCCCAGGAGCACAGTTCCGGCGTCCGGGCGCCGGAGCCCCGCCAGGACGCGCAGCAGCGAGGTCTTGCCCGCCCCGTTGGGCCCGAGCACTGCGAGCACCTCGTCGGAGCATGCCCGGATCGAGACCCCGTCGAGGACGCGTGTCCTGTCGACCGACCACGTGACGCCGTTCGCCTCAAGTGCCGTCATTGCCGGGCCGCCCTTCCCAGCACGACCGCGAACACCGGCGCGCCGAGCAGCGCCGTGATCACTCCCACCGGGATCTCGTGCGGCGAGAACGCCGAGCGGGCGAAGGTGTCGACCCACACCAGGAAGATCGCGCCCCCGAGCCCGCTCAAGGGGAGCAGCAGGCGGTGCGCGGGCCCCGCCAGCAGGCGCACGACGTGCGGTACGAGCAGCCCGATGAACCCGATCGCCCCGGAGGCCGCGACGGCCGCCGCCGTGACGAGCGCGGTGAGGACCATGAGCGCCACCCGTGCCGGGGTCACGTTGATCCCGAGCGAGGAGGCGGTGTCCCAGCCGAAGGTGAACGCGTCCAGGGCCGGGGCGAAGAACAGGCAGCCGACGGCTCCGAGCACGATGACGGCGGACGCCACGAGCAGCGGCTCCCAGCGTGCGCCTCCGAGCGATCCGAGCAGCCAGTACGTGAAGCCCCGGGTGGCGTCCGCGTCGCCGTCGAGCATCAGCACGAGCGAGGTGATCGCGGAGAAGAACTGCGACACCAGCACACCGGTGAGCACCACGCGGGCGGGGTTGGAGACGCGTCCGCCCCCGATGAGGACCAGCACGATCGCGAAGGCGGCCAGCGCCCCGGCGAAGGCGCCCGTGGAGAGGGTCACCGCGCCCGAGCCGAGCCCGAGCACCATGATCGCGACCGCCCCGGTGGACGCCCCCGAGGAGACCCCGAGCAGGTACGGTTCGGCGAGCGGGTTGCGGGTGATGGACTGCAGCACCGCGCCCGAGACCGAGAGCCCGAGACCGACCGCGGCGGCCAGGAGCACGCGCGGCAGACGCGACTCCCAGATGAGGGCGTCGATGAGCGGCGGTGCCGCCGGGACGGGGGCGAGGGCGCCCAGCCCGATGTTGCGCAGGATGATCCCGAGCACGTCGAGCGCCCCGATGTTCGCCGTGCCGACGAAGGCCGCGACGAGGATCGTCACGCACAGCGCGAGGACGAAGGCGGCGACGAGTAGGGACGAGCGCAGCCCGCCCGGTGTGCGTTCGGGAGGGACCTCGGCGCCGCCCGCCGCCGCCGACGGGTCGGCGTCGGGGAGCGCGTCCGCGTCGGGCGGACCGGTCCGCGAAGGATCGGTGAGTCTGGTCATCTCCGTGCGAACACCACGACGTCGTCGTAGTACCGCCAGATGACCCCGGTCTCGGCGAACCCGGCGGTACTGAGCGCCTGCAGGTGCAGTTCGAGCGGTGCGTGCGGTGTGGGCGGGCGGTCGGCGAAGCGGCGCTCGCGCTCGGCGTGGTGCCGTCCGAACGCGTCGTGCGCGACGGCGTCCGACCACCACTCGTCCCAGGTCCGCACACCCCGCGAGTGCGCGTCGCGCTGGGTGCGTTCGTCGTCGGCGGCCGCCGCCCCGGTGAGGAACGGCTGCGAGCGCGGGTCGTAGCGCAGGTGGTCGGCGTTCATGAAGACGCCGTCGGCGGGGAGCAGGCCGCCCAGGGCGCCGTAGACGGCGACGAGCTGGGCCGGCTCCAGCCAGTGCAGCGCGGTCGAGGAGACGGCCACGTGCACCGGCCCCTCGGGCAGTCGGGCGCTCCAGCCGGGCGCGGCGAGGTCGGCGTCGACCGGCGTGAAGCGTGAACCGTGGCGCTGGCCGAGCCAGGAGCCCGCGATCGCAAGCAGTACCGGGTCGTAGTCGATCCCGATCACCCGGGCGCCCGGGAACCGGTCGAGGACGCGCTGGGAGAGGCTGCCGGGGCCGCACGCCAGGTCGAGAACGGTCATGCCGGTCCCGTCGGCCCAGAACGCGTCCGAGGAGGCGCAGGTCCGCGCGATGACGTCGAGCATGATCTCGAACCTCTGCTCGCGGTGGGTGATGTAGGCCGCCTGCTGGGCGTCCCAGTCCCGGATGAGCCCTTCGAGGGCGTTCCCTTCGAGGGTGTTCGTGGTCGTGGTCGTCATCACTCGATCTCCATGTCGATGAGGCCCTGCGCGATGGTCGGGACGGCCTGCACGCTGTGGACCGACGGGTCCATGTGCTGCCCGGGCACGACGATGAAGCGGTCGTTGACGACGGCGTCCATGGTCGAGGTCAGGGGGTCGTCCTTGAGGAACTCGATCTTCTCCTCGGCCGTGTCGCCGGGGTATCCGCGGCTCAGGTCGGCGAGCACGAGCACGTCGGGGTCGCGCTCGGCGACCTCGTCCCAGCTGACCTCCGGCCATTTGGTGGAGGCGTCGCTGAAGGCGTTCTCGGCGCCGAGCATCTCGGTCACGGTCTGCGGGAGCCCGCCGGGTCCGGCGACCGACGGGGTGGAGGAGGACGACGCGGTGGAGTAGAACCAGACCAGGCTGGGCGTGCCCTCGATCTGTTCGGCGGCCCGGAGTCCCTCCTCGACCACGGCCCGCTGCTCGGCGACGAGCTCTTCACCGGCGTCGGGCACGTCGAAGATCCGGGCGATCGTCTCGATCTCGTCGAAGAGCATCTCGAAGGTCGCGCCGCCCTCGACGGCCTCGTGGTAGGTGCAGTCGAACTCGCTCAGGTAGGTCGGAACGCCGAGTTCGTGCAGTTCGGCGCGCTCACCGGCGTTCTCGGCGGTGAGGAACGAGGCGAAGGACGAGTAGACGAAGTCGGGCTGCGCTTCGAGCAGGGTCTCGTGCTTGAGCAGGCCGTCCGTGAGCAGGGGGATGCTCTCGTAGGCGTCGGCGATGTCGCTGGGGACGGGGTCGGTCTCGTACGAGGTGCCCGCCATGCGGTCGGCGAGGCCGAGCTGGACCATGATCTCGGTGGCCGACTGGTTCAGCGAGACCGCGCGCTCGGGGGCCTGCTCGACGGTCACCTCGGTGTCGCAGTTCTGGATGCTGAGGGGGTAGGAGGTCGTGCCCTCGCCCGCGGCCGCCGCGGAGCCGGTCTCGGCGGCGGGCGCCGCCGCGCACCCGGCCAGGGTGAGAGCCGACACGACCCCCACGGTTCTGATAATGATTTTCAGATTCATGCCGGTAGGCTACAGCGCCTCCACCACCAGCCCGTACTCCACCGCGTGACGACCGAGGGGGCGCCCACGGCGTCCCGCGGGCGCCCCCTCCAGGGCGCGGGGCCCGGACGGAGCCCGAAAACGCGACTCCGGAAGAAGCGGGACGAACCATCCGGGACGCCCGTTTTCCCGCGGGCGCCCCGGATTGCGGGACCGTCAGGCGGAGTGGCGGCGGACCACGATCACGTTGTCCGTGACACCGGCCGTCGTGCCGTCGGGGCCGCTGGCCACCCGCTCGGCGCTCTCACAGCGTTCGGTGGTCCAGCCGTCCCCGAGCATCAGAGTGACGAGGGTCTCCTCCGGCGTGGGGAACGTGGGCTCCTCGTCCCCGAAGCGCCAGGACCACGGCGCGGTGGACGCGTGGTCGACGAGGATCAGGCGTCCGCCGACCGCCACCTGCCGCGCGGCGCGGCGCAGGACTTCCTCCCGGCCGAACGCCACCGGGCTGTGGAAGTAACAGGCGTAGACCAGGTCGAACGGTCCGGCGGGCAGCGAACGGGACAGGTCGCGCCGCTCGGCGCGCAGGCGGTCCAGGCCCTGCGCGGCGGCCATGTCGGCGATGCGCTCGACCGCCGTGGCCGAGACCTCGGTCGCGGTGACGTGCCAGCCCAGGGAGGCCAGCCACCGGGCGTCTCCGCCGCGCCCCGAGCCCAGGTCGCAGGCGCGGCCCGGCGCCAGTTCGAGGTCGCGCACCAGTTCGGTGAGCCGGACGTTGGGCGGGGGTGCCGTGGCGGGCTCGGCCGACCGGTGCAGCGGTTCCCAGAACTCGGCGCTGGGCGAGGTGGGGTTCTGAGCGTCATGTGTCATGCGGCGATGCTCGCCGATACCCGTGATTCCGGGCAAAGAGTTTTGCCGGAGCAGCAAAAGCGCAGGCCCCGGGCGGGCCGACCGAAGTCGCCCTCCGGGCATCGGCGCCAACCTGGCAGCAGAGGAGACCGAAAGTGGTCCATATCACTTCCATTCCCCTAGAAACGATTATCGTTTTCAAATAGCGTCGCAGACGGCCGCGCGGGCCCGCGGCACGGCGGACAGATCACACCCTGCTGCCCCGGGGCGCGCGGTCACCACACGCCCCCGACCGGACAGGTGGGCGTCCGGCCCAGCCCCCCGCCTCTCGCCCGGCCCCGGGAGCGGACCGGCGTTCACCTGTTCCCCTGGAGGGGACTCCCCGCGTCCACCGCAACGCCTGCGCGCGTCCGCGCCGCCGCGCCTCAGGACCCGGTCGCTGACCGCCCGCCCAGGTGGCGGGCCAGGAAGCGCTCCAGCCTCCCGTACAGCTCGATGTTGCTGTCCGGGTTGGTGAACCAGTGGCCCTCGGTCTCGTTCAGCAGGTACTCGACCTCGGCGCCGCGGGAGCGGAGGGCGTCGAAGACGCGGTCGGAGTTGCGCCGGTGGACGCGCACGTCGTTGGCGCCGTGGATCAGCAGCACCGGTGCGGTGATGTCGTCGACCCGGCTGATGGGCGAGCGGGCGAGCATGTCGGCCCTCTGGCGGGGGTCGTCCGGGTCGCCGATGTAGCGCAGGTAGCTGTTCTCGACGGTGCGGCGGGCGAAGGGGACGACCGACTCGACGAGGTCGACCAGGTCGGACATTCCGGTGTAGCTGACCGCGGCGGCGAACCTGTCCGGGGTGAACGCCGCTCCGACCAGCGCCGCGTAGCCGCCGTAGGAGCAGCCGTAGACCGCCACCCTGTCCGGGTCGGTGTAGCCCTGTCCGACCGCCCAGTCGAGGGCGTCGATCAGGTCGTCGTGCATGCGCCCGGCGAACTGGCCGATCGCGGCCTGCGTGTGGGCCTTGCCGTAGCCCGTGGAGCCCCGGAAGTCGACCTGCAGCACCGCGTAGCCGCGGTTGGCCAGGAGCTGCACCTCCGGGTCGTAGCACCAGCTGTCGCGGTACCACGGTCCGCCGTGCACCAGCAGCACGGTCGGCAGGCCGCGCGGTTCGACCCCGACCGGCAGGGTGAGGTGGCAGGGCAGGGTCAGGCCGTCGCGGGCGCTGACGGCGACCGGGGCGACCGGGGCCAACTCGGCCGGGTCCAGGTGGGGGAAGGGCCGGAACAGGAGGCGCGCCCGTCCCGTGGCGTGGTCGTAGAACCAGGTGACGCCGGGGTCGCGGTCGTGGGTGAAGTCCACCACCCAGCGCCGTGCCTCGGTGTCGCAGGAGACGTGGGCCAGGTCGCCGTCGGACAGCCCGGCCAGCCGCGGCAGGACCTTCGCGAAGTGCGGGTCGAGCGCGTGGACCTCCTGACGGGCGCCGAGGTAGCGGGCACCGAGCAGGTCCCCGGTTCCCGGGTGCAGGATCAGCGAGGACGGGAAACGCGGGTCGGCCTCGGGGCGCGGGGTGTCCAGGTCGAACACGGGGTGGCTGTCCACTCCGGTCTGTTCGCCGGTGTCCAGGTCGAGCCGGACCAGGCGGGTGCGGTCGGAGCCCCGCGACGAACCGATCCACAGTCCGTTCCCGTCCGGGGTGGGCGCCGCCGGAAGGATGCCGAAGAGGGCGTCGGTGCCGGGGAACCGGGCGATCGTGCGCCGCGCGCCCGCGGTGTGCTCCGACAGCACGTGGTCGCCTCCCTCCTCCATGGTGAACGCCAGCAGCCTGTCCGGGGTGCGCAGCCAGGCGAGGACGTCGCCGGGGTTCTCCGCGGCGGTGGTCAGGCGTCCGGTCTCCAGGTCGAGTTCGAAGAGGTCGGCCAGGTCGGGGCGGCGCAGGTTGAGCTGCACGAAGGCGGTGCCCGGGCGGTCCGGCGGGAGTTGCGCGCCGAGCAGCCGCACGCCCTCGAAGGGGGTCAGGTCGACGGCGGGCTCGTCGGGCCGGTTCGGGTCCGCGCGGTGCAGGTGCCAGTTCTCGTCGCCGTCGGTGTCCTGCTGGAACAGCAGGTAGCGGCCGTCCGCGGTCCAGAAGAAGGCGTCGACGCTGCGCCGGGTGTCGGAGGTGACGCGCCGGACGCCCGGGGCGTCGGTGCCGTGTACCTCGTCGGGGGCGGTCCAGTCCGAGTCCAGGTCGCGGATGAACACGTTGAGGCGGCCGCGCCACGGGGCGAGGTAGGCGACCTTCGCGCCGTCCGGGGACAGCAGGGCCCGGCTGCGGGTGGGCGGGCCGAAGAACTCCTCGACGGTGATCGGCTTCGACGGAGCGGTCATGGTGGTTCCTCGTGGTCGACGGGTTCGTGCACGCCCGAGTCCACTCCCCGACGTCGCGTCACACTCAAGGCCGGAGGGAGTGACCCGAGCCACAGCCGCTCGTCGGCCAGGCGCTCCGGGGGCCGGTCAGGCCCCGACCGACGGGGCCAGCCGCCGCTGGACCCGGCGCAGGACGCGGTGCTGCACGGGTCGGAGGGTCCGTCCGCTCAGTTCGTCCATCAGGGTCGATGCCCGCGCGTCGGAGGGGAACAGACCGACCAGTCGCGCCACCACCGGTTCGAGGCGCGCGACCAGATCGTCGGTCAGTGCCGCCACCTCCTCCTCCGGGGTGTCGGGTCCCAGGGCGTAGAAGCGTTCCGTCAGCGGTGCGAGCGCGGCCGCGCCGTCGTTCACCTCTCCGAGCAGGGCGGCGAGTCCCGCCGGGCCGTCCCCGCCGAGCAGATGTGCGACCAGGACGAGCTGTTCGTGCTCGTAGCGGGCCATGTCCTCGGGCATGTCCGAGGCGGGGTCGGAACGCAGCGCCGAGAACTCCGGCGGCAGGTCGGGCGGGGCGCCGCTGCGGCGCAGCGCGGCGATGCTGGCGCGGCGGGCGAGGAGCCGTTCGACCTCGGCGGCGGCCCGGCGGTCGAGTTCGTCGAGCAGTTCCTCCGCGGCGGCCGGATCGTCCAGCACCGCGGGCAGCGCGGACAGCGGTACGCCGAGCGCGGCCATCCTCGTGATGCGCAGGAGCCGGACGAGGTCGCCCACGTCGTAGCGCCGGTAGCCCCCGGCCGAGCGGGGCGGCTCGGGCAGCAGCCCGATCTGGTGGTAGTGGCGCAACGTGCGTACGGTGACGCCCGCCAGTTCGGCGAGCTCGCTGCTGAGCATCGGTGGGCTCCTTCGGCTCCGGTTCGCGCGGGAGGTCGGCGGCCCCGGACGGCGGTTCCGCCCCGTCGCGTCGACGACGGTAGCGCGGGCCCGGGGTTCTGCGGTCGACACCGCGACGGGGAAGGACGCGAGGAGCCGCGCAGGGGCCCGTCCGTCACGGGTTTGCGCGTTCTCGACATATGCCCTCGGAGCGGATAGCATACCCAACCTAGTTGATACATCATCTAGATTGAGCGGCTGTGAGGCCTGGGTGGAGGAGACCGGAGTGAGCGGCGGACACGGAAAGAGGGCGTACGAGGGGGAGTCGATCACGGTCACCTTCGAGGCGGAGCGCTGCCAGCACGCCGCCGTGTGTGTCAACGGCCTGCCCCAGGTGTTCGACACCCGGCGGCGCCCGTGGATCCAGCCGGACGGCGCCGCCGCCGACCGCCTGGCCGAGGTGATCGGGCGCTGCCCCTCCGGCGCGCTGCAGTACCGGCTCGCGGACGGCTCAAGGTAGACCACTCGCTGGACGCGGTCGACGAGTCCGGCGGCCATCGGGGCCGGTTCCGGCTCGGGACGCCCCGAGGCCCTCGAACCGCGCGGGCAAGTTCCCCCGGAAGACCGCAGGGGTGAGCGGCCGGGGCCCTAGCGCAGGACGGTCAGGGCGAGATGGGCCGCGGACGCGTCGACCGGCCTGGTGACGTCGAGCCCGGTGGCCTCGGCGAAGCGGCGCAGGCGGTTGATCACCGTGTTGCGGTGGCAGAACATGGCCTGCGCGACCTCGGTCACCGAACCGGTCCGGTAGTAGCTCCGGACCGTCTCGACCTGCAGGTCGACCTCGCGTTCGGTGAACCCGCCGAGCGCCTCCCGCACGTCGTGGGCGAAGGCCTCGGCGGCCGGGCCCAGGCGCGCGCCCGCCAGCCGGGTCCAGTGGTTCTCGACCGTGGCCGCCGCGCCGGGCCGCGCCCACTCCGCCAGCTCGCGGGCGAGCCGCCACATCGGGGCGATCTCCCCGATGCCGCGGGCGCTCGGGGAGACCCCGACGGGTTTGCCCAGCAGCGCCTCCCTGGCGGCGCCCGCGGCGTCCCCGGCCGGGGCGATGGCGAACTCCACCCCGTCCAGGCGGAGCAGGACGGCCCCGGGAAGCACCTCGCCGACCCAGCCCCGGAAGTCGCGGGCGTGGTTGCCGTTGGCCACCAGGACGAGGTGGACGCCGTCGGGGCGCAGGCCCAGCGCCCGCGCCGCCTGCTCGTTCAGGCGCGCGTCCCCGCCGGAGCCGCTCAGCAGGTGCCTCAGGAGGAAGGCGTGCTCCAGCTCCAGTTCCGCGCGCATCCGGGCGATCTCGTCGGTGTAGCCGGTCTGCACGTGGGTGGTGTGCACCTCCACCGCCTCCCAGATGGAGATGACCTCCTCGGAGAAGTCGCGGAAGTCGGCCTCGGCGACGTGGGCGCGCATCGCCTCCCAGAGGAAGCGGAAGTCCATGCGCACGGCCCGCAGCAGCGACTCCAGGGGGATGCCGCGGCGGGCGCGGGAACGTCCGACCTCGATCGAGTGGGCGCGCAGCTCGCCGTGGCGGTCCCTCCCCCGCAGGAGTTCCAGGAGGAGTTCGAGCGTGTCCCGGGCCGTGCCGTACAGCTCGGCGTCGTCGATGACGGTCTCGGCGTACCCGGTCAGCTCGCGGACCCTGCGCACGTAGGTCCAGGCGACGGCCTCCAGCTCCTCCAGGCACGCCTGTGCGGCGCGGGGGATGACGTCCGACGGCGCTGTTTTGTGCATGTGCACATTCTAGGCGGCGTTCTCGTTGGGTTATGCGCTTGTGGGAGTGCGCTTTTTCCAAGACGATGATCGGCATCACACCTGGTCACCGACGTCCCGTCCGACCGGTGCACATCTCCCGGAGGATCACATGCCACAGCCCGACCCGGCCCCGGCCGGCGCGAGAGCGCCGAAGGTCGAAGCGGCCGACGCCAGGCGCATCGCCTTCGCGGCCTTCGTCGGAACAGCCCTGGAGTGGTACGACTACTTCCTGTTCGGCACGGCCGCCGCGCTGGTCTTCAACCGCCTGTTCTTCACCGAACTCGACCCGGGCGCGGGCCTGATGGCGGCGCTGGCGACCTTCGGCGTGGGCTTCGCCGCCAGGCCCATCGGGTCACTGATCTTCGGCACCATCGGGGACCGCTACGGGCGGCGCCCCGCACTGCTGATGACCATCGTCATGATCGGCTGCGCGACCGGGCTCATCGGCGTGATCCCCGACTACATGGCCATCGGGATCGCCGCGCCGATCCTGCTCGCGGTCCTGCGGCTCCTGCAGGGGCTGGCCGTGGGCGGCGAATGGGGCGGCGCCATCACCATCGCCATCGAGCACGCCCCCGAACGCCAGCGCGCCCGCTACGCCGCCCTGGTCCAGATCGGCTCGCCGGTCGGCACGCTCATCTCCTCGGCCGCCTTCGCCGCCGTGCTGACGCTGCCCGCGGCCGACTTCGACGCCTGGGGGTGGCGCCTGCCGTTCCTGGCCGCGTTCCCGCTGCTGGGCATCGCCCTCTACATCCGCTTCAAGGTCGAGGAGTCCCCCGTCTTCCAGGAGCTGGTGCAGATGGAGGACCGCGCCAAGGTGCCCGCACTGGCGCTGTTCCGCGAGGCCGGGGGCCGCCTGCTCGTGGCGGTGGCCGCGGCGCTGCTGGGGGTCGGCGGCTTCTACGTGATGACGACCTTCGTGGTCTCCTACGCCTCCACGGTGCTGGAGGTCGACCGCCAGGCGGTCGTGAACGCCACGCTCGTCGCCGCCGTCTTCCAGATCGCCACGACCCTGATCGCCGGGCGCGCGGCCGAACGCTTCGGCCCCGGCCGGATGACGGTGATCGGCGCCCTGGCCACCGCGGCGGCCGCGTTCCCCCTGTTCTGGCTCATCGACACCGCCGACCCGTGGGCGATCACCGCCGCGGTGACCATCGGCATCTGCCTCATCACCCTGGCCTACGCCGTCACCGGCACCCTGCTGGCCGACCTCTTCCCGCCCCGGCTGCGCTACAGCGGGGTGTCCCTGGGCTACAACCTCGCCGGAACCCTCAGCGGGTTCCTCCCGCTCATCGCCACCGCGCTCCTGGCCGTGGACGACGGCGCGTCCTGGCCCGCGGTGCTGGTCCTCATCGGCATCTGCGCCGTCACCGCGCTCGGCGGCCTGGCCGGCGAGCGGATCAGGGTCGCGGACACCCGCGCCGCCGCCGACGACGCCCGGGCCGCGGCGTGAACCGCCCGCCCGCACCGACCACAGCCCCGCATGAGGAGAACCGGATGAACCTCGCACCCGACGTCGTCGCGCGCATCGAAGCGGCGGTCGACGACGCCTTCGACGCCCAGCTCGCCTTCACCCGGGAACTGGTGCGCCACCCCTCCCTGCGCACCCGGGAGTCCTCGGCCCAGGACCTGATGCACGAGGCCATGGAGCGTCGGGGGCTGGCCGTGGACCGGTGGGAACTCGACCCGGAGGAGATCTCCGCCCACCCCGGCGCCGGGAAGATCACGGTCTCCTACGAGGGCGTGGAGAACGTGGTGGGCACCTACACCCCGACTCAGGGCGGGGGCCGCTCGCTGATCCTCAACGGCCACATCGACGTGGTCCCCGAGGGCCCCGTCGGGGAGTGGTCCCGCTCCCCCTGGGACGCCCCCGTCATCGACGGCTGGCTGCACGGCCGGGGCAGCGGCGACATGAAGGCCGGGCTGGCGGCCAACCTGTTCGCCTACGACGCCGTGCGCGCGGCCGGGTTCGCCCCCTCCGGGCGCATCCACTTCCAGTCCGTAGCGGAGGAGGAGTGCACCGGCAACGGCGCGCTGGCGACGGTCCAGCGCGGGTACACCGCCGACGCGGTGCTGATCCCAGAGCCCGAGGAGGACATGCTGGTCCGCGCCAACGTCGGCGTCATCTGGTTCACCGTGCGGGTCGCGGGCCACCCCACGCACCCCAGGGAGATGGCGTCGGGGTTCAACGCGATCGACGCGGCGCACCACGTGATGGGGCGGCTGCGCGTCCTCGAACAGCGCTGGAACGACGAGAGGGACAGCCACCCCCACTTCGAGGACCTGGACCACCCCATCAACTTCAACCTCGGCGGCATCAGCGGCGGCGACTGGCCGTCGAGCGTCCCCGCCTGGTGCGAGCTCCAGGTCCGGGCGGCGATCTATCCGGGGGTGAGCGCCGACGCCGCCTGGGAGCAGATCCGGGAGGTGCTGCGGGACACCACCACCGACGACGCGGGCAACCCCATCGAGGCCGTGGGCGAGCGGACCGGCTTCTACGCCGAGGGCTACGTCCTGCCCGAGGGCACGGAGGCCGAGAACGTGCTGCGCGAGGCCCACCGGACCGTCTTCAAGGACGAGCTGCGGACCTTCACCACCCCCGGTTACCTCGACGGCCGCGTGTACGCCCTGTACCAGGGGATTCCCGCGCTGGTCTACGGGCCGGTCTCGGAAGCCATCCACGGATACGACGAGCGCGTGGACGTGGAGTCCGTGCGGCGGATCACCAAGTCCATCGCCCTGTTCATCGCGCAGTGGTGCGGTCTGGAGGAGACCGCCTGAGGCCGGGCGCGTTCGGGGCGGTCGTCCCGGGCACCCGGAACGCGCACCGGGCGCGGACAGGGTCGAGTCGGACCGGGGTGCCGCCCGCGCGATGTGCGCGGGCGGCACCGCCGTCAGATCAGCGAGAGCTCGCGGAGCTTGGCCTCGACCCGCGCGTTGTCCGGTTCGACGTGATGGGTCCCGTCCGGGTAGACGACCACCGGGATGTTCGTGCGCCCCGAGATCTCCCGGGCCCGCTCCGTGGCCGCCGGGTCGTGCTCGACGTCGACGTACTCGAAGGGCACCGCCAGCTCGGTCAGCTGCTTCTTGGTGCGCCGGCAGTCCCGGCACCAGTCGGCCCCGTAGACGCGGATCGCGGCCTCGTTCACTCGTCCTCCCCCGGGGTGGTCACCACGCCAGTGTGCCCGACGGCCCGGTCCGCCCGGTCCGGGTGCCGCATGGCCGTCGGTGCGACTTGCCCCCGGCCGACGTGGCCATCGGCTAGCCGAGGCGACGGGGCGACGGGGCGTCTCCCGTGCGCGCCGCCGGGGCCTCAGCCGTCGCGCCGGACAGCGCCGCCGGGTCGGCGGAGGGTGGACTGGGCCCACTGCACCAGCACCGCGCAGGTCTGCACGAGTTCGGCGCGCAGCTCCTCGTCGGTGGTGGCGGCGCGGGCTTCGCACAGTTCCTCGTAGGCCAGGTCCCACCAGGTCAGATCGTCTCCGGCCTGGTCGACCCCGGCCTTGGCCCGGGCGGCTTGGGCGCTGTGCTCGGGCCCGACCCCGGCGGGCAGGTCCTGGACGCCGTACAGGCTCTGCTGGCGTCGCCGTTCCCGGGCGATCTCCTCCAGGAGGCGGTTCAGGGATCCGGCTGCCCCGGCATCGCCCAACACCGCCTCTTGTGCTGCGGGCCGCTGCGGGGCGGGGAAGGGCGTGGGAGTCCGGTGCTGGGAGAAGGGGTCGCCGAGCAGGAAGTGCGCGACGGCCTGGGCGCAGTAGCCGACCGTGTCCCGGGGGAGCTGGTGGGCGGGGAACCACGCGAGTTCGGCGTGCTTGCGGGGTTCGCGGTTGGTGACGGCGCCGTCCCAGCTCCTGCACACGAAGAAGAAATGCACCCAGCCGTCGTCCTCGTGGCTGTGGATCACGTGCGCGAACTCCATGTCCGAGGGGCGGACCCGAACGCCGAGCTCCTCCTCGCACTCACGCACCGCCGCGGCGACGACATCCTCCCCCGCCTCGACCTTCCCGGCCACGCTGGCGTGCCACATCCCCGGGGCGTAAGCGTTGCCGGGGGCACGACGCACCATCAGCACCCTGCCGCCGTCGAGGAGGAGTACGTGCGCGCTCAACGACGGCGCGGCAGGGCCGCCGTGGTTGTCGAACCTTTGTTTGACCATTCATCCATCCTGGCGCAGAGGCGCCAGCGCCGGGCCCGTTCGCGGCAACAGCCCACGGTTCCCGGCCCGCCCGGATGGGGCCCGGCACGTTCCACCCCACGGCAGTTCGGACACGGTGTGCTCGGTCGGCGCGAGCCGGGGCTCCTGCCCCTCCACCGGCGCCGAAGCGTCCGGGAGCCCCCGTCGCACCCGCTCAGAAGAGGTCGGTCGCGTAGCGTCCCTCGGCCGCGAGACGGGAGACCCAGTCCGGGCCGTGTCCGTCCCGGCCGATGCGGGCCAGGGTCTCCTCCACGGCGGGCCCCATGCCCGCGGCGTCGCCGCACACGTACAGGTGTGCCCCCCGTTCCACAAGGTCGAGGACGGCAGCGCGCTCGGCCCACAGGCGGTGCTGGACGTAGCGGACGCCGGCGTCGGGGCGCCGCGAGTACGCGCGGTGGACCCGCAGGGTCCCGGCCGCTTCGTGGGGGGCGAACTCCTCGGCGTACAAGTCGTCCTCCTCGGGGTGCCGGCAGCCGAAGAACAGCACGTTCTCGCCCTGCCCCTCGCCCCGCTCCGCACGCGTGTGCCGGGCCCGGACGAACGCCCGAAACGGCGCGATCCCGGACCCGGCGGCGATCATGATCACCGGAGTCGCGTTGTCGGCCGGCGGACGGAAGGACTCGTGCGGCGAAGCCAGGGAGACGGTGAGCCGGTCACCGGGCTGTGCCCGCTGGAGGTGGCTGGAGGCGGCTCCCCGGTAGACGCCTCTTCCGGAACGGGCCGGGCCCTCGACCACGGAGACGGTGAGTGCGGCGTCGGTCTGCTCCTCGGCAGCGGAGGAGATCGAGTACTGGCGTGCGCGGGGCTCGGGCAGCCTCTCCAGCGCCCAGGCCAGGTCGACCCGGCAGGAGGGGAACATCTCCAGCAGGTCCAGCAGGGAGAGGCGCCGCCCCAGGACGCGCTCGGCGTGGTCGGGGCCGGCGAGGTTGTCCAGTTCGGCGCGTTCGGGCGGGCATTTGGTGGTCTGCGCGAGCGCGGCGACCACGCCCGGTGTGGCGGGAGCGGAGAGGTCGACGCAGCGCGTGAGCAGGTCGTCGACCCGTACCGGGGTGTCGATGGGAATGCGGCCGCTGGGCGCGTCGGAGGTGATGGTCACGCCGGTTTCGGCGCCGATCCCGAGGCGGGTGGTCATACGGGTGACGAGTTCGGGGTGGTTCCGGGGCAGTACGGAGAGGTAGTCCCCCGTCCGGTAGGCAGCCGCCTCGGGCAGACGCAGTTCCAGGTGCCGCTTGGATCCGGTCGTGCCTCGGACGAGTTCGCGGTTGGCCAGCACGATCGCCGTCATCGTGTCCTGTTCCCCGCCGGTCCCGTCCGCGGGCGTGACGCGGTAGCGCGGACCGGTCGGTTCGGTGCCCTCGATCCCGTAGCGGGCGGCCAGTTCGGCCCACAGCGGCCGGTACCAGCTCTCCCAGTCGCCGAAGAAGTCCGTGCGGGCGTCGATGACGCCGCGTGCGCGGATCCGGGTGGCACCGGCGGCGCTCATGGCGTCGTCGACGAGGGTGGGAATCCGCTGGTAGGTGGCGGCCCAGTCGAGGCTGCCGCAGCCGAGCACGAGGTAGTCGACCCCGGACAGGTCCGGGTCGGCGTGGGTGAGCCAGTCCACGAACCTGCCCGCGTTGTCGGGCGGGTTGCCGTTGTAGGAGGAGGTCACGATTACGACGGGGCGGTCAGTGGGTAGTGCGCCCGCGTACTCGTCCAGCGGCGCGGCCCCGGTGTTCCAGCCCCGTGCCCGGCCGTCGGCGGCGACGGTGCGGGCCAGGCTCTCGCTGCTGCCTCCGTTGGAGCCGAAGAGCACCAGCAGGGGTGTGCCGTGCGGCGGCCGGGTCGCGGTGGCCACGGGAGCGTCCGGCCGCGCCGCCGACAGATCCGTTCCGCTGCTCTGCGTCCGGATCCGGGAGGCGCCCGTCCGCGGCCTGGCGCGGACGGTGAGGTCCTTGGGTTTGATGGTCAGCGACTCGCTGATCTTCATCTCGTAGTCGGGGTCGGCCAGGGCAAGGTCGAAGCGCTGGAGCGTCATGGCCAGCACCAGGGTGGCCTCCTGGAGTGCGAAGGGACGGCCGATGCAGGCCCGGGCCCCGTGCCCGAAGGGCATCCACGCGTACTCGGGGATCTTGGCCATCTGATCCGGTGCGAACCGGTCGGGGTCGAAGCGTTCCGGGTCGGTCCAGACGGCGGGGTCTTTGTGCAGGACGGGCAGCATGATCATGACGTTCTCGTCCGGGGTGATCTCGAACTCGCCGAGTGCGGCGGGCTCGCTCGGCGAGAGGGCGAACGCCGGTGCGGTGGGGTGCAGGCGCAGGGTCTCGCGCAGGATCTGGCCGAGGTAACCGAGCCGGGTCAGGTCCTCGAACCGGGGCGTCCTGTCCCCCAGGACCTCGTCGACCGCGCTGCGCGCCCTGGCGAGGACCTCGGGGTGGGCCAGGAGTTCGTGAGTGGCGAAGGACAGCAGACCGGAAGTGGTCTCGTGTCCGGCGATGAGGAACGTCGCCAGCTGGTAGCGGATGTTCTCCTCGGACAGCTTCTCGCCGGTGAGCGGGTCGGCCGCGCTCAGCATCCTCTCCAGCAGGTCGTCCGGCCGTTCGCCGGGGCTCTGACGGGTACGCGAGGTGATGATCTGCTCGATGATGTCCTGCATGGTGGTGATGTCGTCCTGGTACTGCCGGTTGGTGCGGGCCAGAAGCGGCTGCACGCCCGGCAGGCGTTCGGTGCGTTCTCCGGCTTCCACCAGGGCGCGGACCATCGCTTCGACGAAGGGGTGGGGTTGCTCTGAGTAGAAGGAGTTGAAGCGGACGTCGAACGCGCACAGGGCGATGGTGTCGAGCGTCAGGCGGGTCATGTCCTCGGCGACGTCGATGGTGTGCTCCGGGCCGAACCGCTCCCAGCGGACCATCATCTGCTCGGCGATGTCGAGCATCTGCGGGAAGTAGTCCCTCATCGCCATCGTCCCGAACGCGGGCATGAGCAGCCGGTGCGCCTTCCCCCAGTTCGGCTCCTCGTTGTAGGCGGTGAAGAGCCCGTCGCCGCCGAAGCGGCGGATCTCCTCCAGCGCGTCGTGGACCGCCTTGGTCCACAGGGGGCTTGAGCACATCTGTGCGACGAGCCGGTGGTTGGAGGCGAAGATCTGGCGTCTGCCCATCACGTCGAGCGCGAAGATCGGGCCGTAGCGGGCGTGGTAGTCCTCGGCGAACTCGATCGTGGTCTCCTGGGACGCGCCGAGCACGTCGAACAGGTTGCCCACGACGGGCAGGGAGGCCGGGCCGGGGATCCGCGGCCGGGACGCGGCCGTGTGGCCGTGGTCGGTCATCGGTGGCTCCTGTTCAGTGGTCGACCGGGGTTGCGGCCCGGTGCTTGCGCAGTGCGTACAGGGCGCCGAGTGCGGCGATCGCCACGATCACGGCGGCGGTGAGGAAGGTCTGCGTCATCGCTCCGACGAAGGCGTCGTTGACGATCGCGTTGAAGGGCCCGGCCAGGTCGGGCGGCAGTGCGGCGGCGACCTCGGCCGCGGCGCCCAGGGTCTGGGAGGCGGGGCCGGAGACCTCCTCGGGCGTCCCGGCGGGGAGGTTGTCCATGACGTGGGTGCTGTAGATGCTCGCGCCGATGCTGCCCAGCACCGCGGTGCCCAGTGCACCACCGAGTTCGTAGGCGGTCTCACTGATACCGGCGGCCGCGCCGGCCTTGTCCGCGGGTGCGGTGCCGATGATGACGTCGTTGGTGAGGGTGTCGGCCACACCCACACCTGCGCCCAGGAGCGCACCTCCGAGGAACGCGAGCAGCATCGCCTCGTCGACACCGAGCAGGCTCAGCACCAGGTAGCCGGAGGCGGCGGTGATCAGGCCGAGTCCGATCACCCAGCCCATGGGGAGCCGCCGCGCGATCGCCGGGGCCGTGAGGGCTCCGGCGATCGCGCCGACGGCCAGGGGCAGCGACCACAGCCCCGCCTCCAGGGGTGAACGCCCCAGGACGATCTGCACGTACTGCGGGAGGAAGTAGAGCACGCCGGTCATAGCGAACACGCCCGCCACGTTGGCGAGCACGGCGACGGTGAACGGCAGGGAGCGGAACAGCGTGATGTCGATCAGGGGGTGGGTGAGCGTGCGCTGTCGGTGGGTGAAGAGCGCGGCGACCGCGACGCCCGCCAGGATCCACGCGACGGGGACGAGTCCCCAGCCCTCCTTTCCCGCGTCCTTGAAGCCGAGGATGACGGCCAGGATCGCCGCGATCAGCATCACGACCGACAGGACGTCGAACGGGCCGGGGTCGGGGTTCCTGGACTCGGGCAGCAGCATCGGTCCGACGATGAGCAGCAGGACCATGATGGGCACGTTGATCAGGAAGACCGATCCCCACCAGAAGTGCTCCAGCAGCAGTCCGCCGACCACCGGGCCGAGTCCCGCGCCGCCGGCGAAGGCGGCCATCCACACCGAGATCGCCCGGCGCCGCTGGGCCGGGTCCTCGAAGACCGTCCGGATCAGCGACAGCGTCGAGGGCATGAGCGTGGCCCCGCCGATGCCCAGCAGTGCCCTGGCCGCGATCAGCACTTCAGGGCTCCACGCGAACGCGGCCAGGACCGAGGCGGCTCCGAAGGCCGCCGAGCCGATGAGCAGCAGTCTGCGGCGGCCGATCCGGTCGCCCAGCGACCCCATCAGGATCAGCAGCCCCGCGAGGAAGACCCCGTAGACGTCGATGATCCACAGCAGCTGCGTCCCCGAGGGCGCCAGGTCCCGGCTCAGGTGCGGGACGGCCATCGACAGCACCGTCAGGTCGATGCTCATCAGCAGCACCGGGACGGTCAGGACGACCAGCGCCCACCACTGACGCGCGCCCGCTCTCCGCGCGGGCCGCGCGGTACCACCTGTGCTCACAACACACCTTCCCCGAGCCGTTCCATGTGCCCCGAGGCTAACTTGGCCATCTGGCCAAGTCAACCGACCAAGTCAGTTGGCCAAGTCATATGGCCAAGTAGGATGGGCGCATGAGCGAGCACGAGACGAAGAGGGCGCCCCAGAAGAAGGTCAGCGTCGAGGAGCGCCGCCGACAGCTCCTCAGCGCGGCGCTGCGGGTCATGAAGCGCGAGGGGATCGCCGCCGCGACGACGCGGGCGATCTGCGCCGAGGCCGGGATGCCGCACGGCGCGTTCCACTACTGCTTCCACACCAAGAAGGACTTCTACGCCGCGCTCCTGGCCAGCGACATCGAGATCGACCTGGCCGCGGCCTGGCCGGAGATCTCACCCCAGGCCAGCCCCAGGGAGAACGTCCGGGCGGTCCTGCTCGCGTTCTGGTCGCAGATCGAGAGCGACCCCGAGGCCCAACTCGTCCTGTTCGACCTCGGCAGCTTCGCCCTGCAGAACCCCGAGCTCCAGGAACTGCCGCGGTGGGAGCACGAGGCCGCCCTGGAGAAGACGACGGGGTACATCAAACGCCTGGGCGAGGAGGCGGGGCTGGTCTTCCTCCAGGAGGAGCGGCTGCTCGCCGAACTCGTGCTCGACACCCTCAACGGCGTCGCGTGGTCGTGGCTCGCCCACCGTGACAACGACCTGGCCCGGCGAAGCCTCGACCAGTTCGCGGGCCTGGCCGCGCTGCTCACGCGCAGGGCCGCCGAGTAGCACACCCGTGTACGGGGTGGGGCCCGGCGCGGCGTTCGCCCCGCGCTGGGCGGCGCTCGGGTCGCGCGGCCGTCCTGCTCGCCCCCCGCCGGGGTCGGCGGAGTGGAAGGCGCACGGCCGGTCCGCTACCCGGAGGGGTCCGGTCGGCGGGGCAGGGCCGGGGCCCCCGGGCCAGGCCCAGAAGGAGTCGGCCCGGCTGCTCGGCGCGTTGGAGGAGACCGGTTTCGCGGGGTGGACCGTCATGGAGTACGGGGAGAACCGAGTACGTCAGCGGGGGCGACGGACGATCCCCGCCGTCCCCGCCGACGCGCCTCGGGCCCCGTCCTCAGGGCAGCTGGTCCAGGAACCAGGTGGACAGCTCCTCGGTGACCAGGGTGTGCATCTCGCTCTGCGAGGCGAACTTGACGGCGTGGAAGGGCGTCTCCTCCAACTCCTCGTCGCTGATCGGCGTGTACAGGTCCTCGCGGGTGGCGGGCTCCCGCAGGGAGACGGCGCTGCCCGCCGGGACGAAGCAGTGCTCGCGGACAGGGTTGTCGACCTTGAAGCCCAGCCAGGTCGGGAGAGCGTTCAGCGCGGTGGCGAGGATCCCGAAACCGGGCAGGGTGCCGCCGGGCGCGCCGTCCATGTCGGGCAGTTCGCTGGTGCGGACCTCCCGGGTGGGCAGGGTGACCACCCGGAGCTTGGCGGCAAGCTGGTCGTCACCCTCGGGCTGGGTGCGCAGCTCGGTGCCGGTGACGGCCAGCCCCTTGCCCTTCACGGCCTCGACACCGGGGGCCACGCCGTTGCCCGCGCCGCTGACGGGACCGTTGGAGAGGGCGATCAGCCGGGGCTCCCGGGGCCAGTTTCCGACCTCCTCCAGCGCGCGCAGGAACTCCTGGCGCCGCTCGCTGGTGGCGGGCTTGTCCTGCCAGCTCGCGATGTGTTTACACAGGAGTTCCTGGGAGGCCGGGCTGTTGATCTGGTCCGAGAAGCGGTCGTCGAGCCTCCTGATGTAGTGCGCGAACGCCTGCAGGGAGACGGGGACCCAGGCGCCGGTGTGCGGGCTGTCGTAGGAGAAGTAGAGCTGGGCCTGGTGGTCGATGCCCATCGTCTCCATCTTGGCGAGGGCGTACCGGGCGACCAGCCCGCCCATGCTGAAGCCGCCGACGGCCAGCGGGTGGTCGCCCACGCGGCGGTCGACCGCCTCGGTGACGGCGGCCATCACCGCCTCGGCGTTCTGGAGAATGGAGGCGCTGCGCTCGTGGTAGCCGATCAGGACCACGTCGCGGTCCTGGCGGCGCATCTCGCTCAGTAGCGGGTACGGGCCGTACTCCAGATTGTCCCAGGTGAAGTCGAGGTCGCTGGGGCCGACGCTGAAGCCGTCCGCGATCAGGACCGGACGGGTGAGCCGTTCGTTGCCCTCGCCGTAGTAGACCCAGGCGGTGCCGTAGGGCAGGTCCCAGACGTCGCTGGGCGGGGGTGGGATACGGTCGCTGGCACGCGGGGCGGGCGCCAGGATGATCGGGGGCGCGGACCGCAGGGCTTCGGCGGCCTGCTCTTCGGTGGTGCTCACAGACGTCCCTTCGTCCCGGGCGGGTGCCTGTCGCCCGCCGAGTCCCAGCCATCCTTGCCCTCCGTGCGCGGATTCGCGGGAGAACAGGCACTCAGCGATCGATTACCGGCGCAGGGCGTGCCGTTGGCGGTGGTATGGGCGGCTCCGGAAGCCGCGCCGGCGGGGGACCCGGCCGACCGCAGAGCCCCCTTGTGGCCCGACCGCGTCCGCGCCCGATGATTTCGGGCGGCAAAGCTGTGCATGGCGACAGCCGGGGCGTTGCGGGGATACCGCTGTCGGTCACGACGACCGAGGGGCGTGAGCAGGCCAGCAACAGCGCGCTGTTCAGGCCCGTGTCGCGACGGGCGGTATTGCGCGGCGGGCAGCAGGCCGGGGCACCTTATTGCGCAGTACGCAAGAAGCTGTGCGCTAGGGGCATGGCGGGTCTACGGTGAAGCCATGACCACACCGAAGATGCCCGCAGAACACGAAGCCTGGCGCCGGAGCCGGTGGGAGGAGATCGCCGGAGCCGACGGCAAGGCCAAGGTCGTCGTCACCGCCAGGGTCACCGGCCCGGGTCCCCACACGATCCCCGGGGTCCCCGGCCAATGGCGCACCACCGCGGCAGGAGCCCTGACCGTGACGGCCGAGGCCGCCGACGGCGTGCGGATGGCTGACAGCCCGGTCGACGGAACGGTCCCCGTCCCCTCCGGCAGCTCCCTGCGGTTCCCTAACGACCGAGTCGGCTTCGCCAGCGGATCGGACGGCTCCTACGGCCTGGTCGTCATGGACCAAGGCCGCATCGAGCGCACCGGACTCACCGGCATCGACACCTTTCCCTACGACCCCGCCTGGGTTCTCACGGGCCAGTACCGGGCAGCTCCCGAAGGACGCCGGATCGAGGTGCCGCGGCTGACCAGCCCGCGCAGCACCGAAGCCATCCTGGCCCCCGTCGACCTGGTCGTGACCATCGACGGCACCGAACACGTCCTGGCCGTCCTCCAGGACTTCCCCGATCAACGGCTGATGATCTTCACCGACGAGACCAACGGCGATTCGACGCCGACGATCGGCCGCTGGCTGATGCTGCCGCTACTGGAGCCCGGCAGCACCCTGACGGTCGACTTCAACAAGGCGACGCTCTCGTACCACCACCTGAATCCGGACGTGTTCGTCTGTCCGCTCTCACCGCCCGGCAACCACCTGCCGATGCGCGTCGAGGCCGGCGAGCGCGCCCTGGTTCACGCCGCCACCGGCCAGAACTGACACGACCCATCCCTGCCAGAACCCGTCAACCCATTCACACCGAAGGAAGACCCGTATGAGCCAGGACCTGAAGGACAGGGCCATCAGATACCTCCGCGCGCTGGAGAACCGCGACTGGAAGAGCGCCCGGGGCCTGTGCGCCGAGACAGCCACCGTCTGGCACAACGACGGCAAGGGCGAGCAGTCCATCGAGGAGAACATCGCCGGAATGGAAGGACTGATGGCCTCCATCGAGTCGATGCGCTACGACGTCCTGCGCCAGCTCTCCCAGCCGGGTGAGGTCCTCCAGCAGCACGTGATCCACGTTGCCACCACCAGCGGCACGCGCGGCGAGGTCCACGCCGCGGTCTACTTCGGTTTCGACGACGCCGGACGGATCAGGCGCATCGAGGAGTACGCCAACTTCGTCCCCGTCGGCGACCAGGAAGGCTGACGGCGGCGGCCAGCACACGCCCCTCAACGTCGCGACGCACAGTGCGCGGCGCGGCGTTGAGGGGCGCCTTCGCTCACCGCCGTCGCTGAGGGCGGCAACCGGGTGGAACCATCCCCGCGTGCGCGGGGCTCACCGAACACGTTCCCGAGGAGGGGCGCCAACCCCGGTCCATCCCCGCGTGCGCGGGGCTCACGCCTACGAGCGGTTCGCCGGGGTCCGCCGAATCGGTCCATCCCCGCGTGCGCGGGGCTCACCTCGCACCGCTCCTAGACGTCGGCCTAGGCGGCGGTCCATCCCCGCGTGCGCGGGGCTCACTCCAGGTCAGGCACCCGCACGCCCGTGCATTCCGGTCCATCCCCGCGTGCGCGGGGCTCACCGGAAGCGCTCTCGGAAGTCGTCTCCGGCGACGGTCCATCCCCGCGTGCGCGGGGCTCACCGAAAGGCCCTCCAGAGCGGATCTGGAGGGCCGGTCCATCCCCGCGTGCGCGGGGCTCACCCCGTAGATGCTGGCGAGTTCGCCGCGGCGGGCGGTCCATCCCCGCGTGCGCGGGGCTCACGTCGCGCTCCAGCAGTACTACCTGGCTCGCGGCGGTCCATCCCCGCGTGCGCGGGGCTCACTTTGCTGATGACGTCGCATACAAGCCGCGCGTCGGTCCATCCCCGCGTGCGCGGGGCTCACGTACTGCCGCCACTGCTGGGGCCCGGTCTGGTCGGTCCATCCCCGCGTGCGCGGGGCTCACTGTTCCTCGGTGGCTGGCAAATACCACGCTGGAGGTCCATCCCCGCGTGCGCGGGGCTCACAGGTGACGATGGGTCCACCAGAAGCAGCCGGGCGGTCCATCCCCGCGTGCGCGGGGCTCACAAAAGAGCCCTCCGAGAGCGCCCAGAACTCGCCGGTCCATCCCCGCGTGCGCGGGGCTCACGCTTAACGACCTGCGAAAACGCGGACCGTTATCTCCCCGCAATCTTCTCTGAGAGATACAAGCCACCCTCGTGGCCCGCGTGCGTCCATCCTCACACAATAGGAGCCAAGGAACTGCTCCAGCGTTCGATCAAGCTCCTCAGCCGGGACGAACGGCAGACATGAAACGAGACGAGTAGTACGGCCCCTCAACGGGCTCTACGCGGATGGTCGCACCCGCACGAGGAGCGTTGTGCGGGTCCGCCCGCCCGTCGTCGTTGCCGTCAGCACCGAACTCCGCCCACCAGGTGGGCAGGGGTTGGGTGACGCCGAAAGCCGAAGGAAGTCCGGCTGACAGCAGGCGCACAAAAGGCTCACGGACGGCGAGCAGAACGCGGGCGAAGCGCTGGCAGGAAGCTGACACAAGGCACCCAGTTGCAGGATCGGAGTAGGCAACCTCTTCTGGGCGGCTGTCCGCCGATAGCTCCAAGAAGAGCTCTGAACAGCGATGACAGTGTTCGCGGGAGTGCTGACAGTGGAGTCGGTAGACGCTGTCAGCAGCCGCTTTGTCGGGCCATGACCGAATTCCTGGGGACGGCGAATGGCGTGCGCTGACACCAATAACTCATGCCCTCGCCGGTGCCATCGAGTCACCTCCCTCTGACCTCGGCCTGCGCACCTCCGTGCACAGCAACGAAGGAGAGGTAGCCAGATGACTACAAATATAGATCTTATTTTGTGGCTATCTTTGCATATATGATGACGCCAGACCTCCCAGGAAGGGCGTTATGGCAAGCAGCTACGAAGAACTCAGCAAGGTCGTCGAGGACAACGGCGGTATTGCCGCCACCCCCATGTCCACCCTCAGACTCATCAACGGAGCCGCCCGGCTGGGCCCTGGTGTATGCGCCACCATCAGCAAGGAACTCCAGAAGCACGGCCTCGGCCATATCCCCAGCAAGCTGCCCGAGTCCTCCATCGAAGAAGTACGCGTCTACAGGCTCGGCACGCAGATCGCCGACACGGTCGACGCGGTTCTGCGTCCCTCGCACGGAGGGGACGAGGTGCTGCGCACTGCTGGAGGCGCTGCCGCTGACCAGATCGCCCGTATCAAAGCCATCATCAACGAGTAGTCGGACTACGCAATGCCCGCTCCCAGCGGAAGAGGGGAGCGGGCGTTCTCTCGTCAAGCAGGCGACCTGCTGTAGTCGCTCATCGACTCGCCGGTTTCTTCGTCGAGGAAGAGCGCAATAGAGCTCCGGCCTCCGAAGCGGACGGCGTCGTGGCCGATCGCCGAGCCGATCCCCGGGGCCGCGAAATCGCGGCAACCGCACCGAACCCTTCCCCCTGGTGGTCAGGCATCGAGGTCGGCCGCGGCGATGACGTGCGCGGGCGGTGACTGGATTCCGAGCGCTCGTGCGATAGCCGGGATCTCCGGATCCGCGAGGAACCTGTCGTAGTCCTTCGCGTCCCAGTCGAAGACCGACCACACCCGGTGGGGATCGTCGGGATCGAAATAGGCGTGAGCGCCCCGACAGCCGTACTCCCGCCGCTTCTCCGCGCCGGTGGTGGCGAAAACCTCCAGGAACCGATCGGGGTCGGCGACCCTTGCGATGGTGACGATCACGGCCTGCCTCCCAGACGTCGCAAACGGCTTGTCACCGTCGGCCGGCACCGTAGAACCTCGACTTCGACTGAGGTCGAGTGCTCGCGCCAGCACCGGACACGGCGGCCGCCCTCAGGCCTTCCTCGCCTCGGGAACGCCGGGGGCCGCGGGCTCCTTCCAGCGGCCGGTCGAGAGGAAGTCCTCCAGCACCTTGGTGTACGGCTTCAGGTCGAGCTTGAGCTGCTCCTCGACCCACCTGTCGTCGTAGTAGTTGTGCATGTACCGCTCGCCCTGGTCGCACATGAGCATGGCGACACTGCCCTTCTCCCCGTCGGAGAGCATTTCAGCGATGATCCGCAGCGCGCCCCACAGGTTGGTCCCGGTCGAGGGCCCCGCGCGGTGGCGCAGCCGGGAGAGGAGCAGGCGCATGGCCGCGATCGATGCGGCGTCGGGCACCGAGATCATCCGGTCGACGACCGCGGGCAGGAACGAGGGCTCCACCGTCGGACGCCCGATCCCCTCGATCCGGGAGGGCTTTCCCTTGATCCAGGTCGATGGGTCCTTGGGCCACTGGCTCTTGGGACGGCCCTCGTTGGTCGTCCAGTTGGGGAAGAACGCCGAGTTCTGCGGGTCGACCACGCACACCCGGGTGTCGCGGCGGCTGAAGCGGATGTGGCGGCCGATGGTCGCGCTCGTGCCCCCGGTGCCCGCCCCCACCACGATCCACTTGGGGTCGGGATGGCGCTCCTCTGCGATCTGCCGGAAGATCGTCGCCGCTACGTTGTGGTCGTCGCGGTAGTCGTAGGCTCGCTCGGCGTAGGTGAACTGGTCCATGAAGTGGCCCTTGGGGGACTCCGCGGCCAGGCGGGCGGCCTCCTTCTCGATGTCGCCGTCGGGCCCGGGGTTCCTGACCTCTCCCCCGTAGGACTTGATGAGCTCCACCTTCTCCCGGCTGGTGCTCTCGGGCACCACGGCCGTGAACTTCAGCCCCAGGAGCTTGGCGAAGTAGGCCTCGGAGACCGCTGTGGAACCGCTGGAGGCCTCGAACACGTGCGTGCCGGGTTCGATCCACCCGGTACACAGCGCGTGCAGGAACAGCGCACGGGCCATGCGATGCTTCAGGCTGCCGGAGGGGTGGACGGACTCGTCCTTGACGTAGAGGTCGATGCCCCACTCCACGGGGAGCGGGAACTGGAAGACGTGCGTGTCCGCCGAGCGCGTGGCGTCGGCGTGCAGCAGCCGGACCGCCTCCTTCACCCAGGCCCGTTTGCGACTGTCGTAGTGGTCGACGATGCGTGTGGTGACGGCGGCGGTGTCCTGCTGGCTCTGTGTCGTGGTCATGAGCCGGAGCTACCCCGCGCAGGTCACAGGGACCGGCGCGGAGGAGAAATCGCTGCTCAGGCTTCCGATTCCGTCCTGTTTCCCTGTCTTGGTCCCCGGCTTCGGGAACGGTTTCGGCTCCTCCGCTTCGAGCAATCGGGGAGGGCCGCCACACGGCAGCACCGACCACGGCCCTCCCATACGAAGGAGCGGCGATCGCGTCCGTCCACCGCCGGCGGAAAGCCGGGTAGAGCATGGCCGGAAACGGCCACACCACACCCGAACTGGCACAACAACTGTGCGGTGCTGGCCCGACACGCGCCGCGGAGCCCGTTCGTCACCGGGCCCGTGCATGATCGGGGCCATGGAACGCTGTGACTTCTGTGAACTCCCCATCGGTGGCGGCTGCGCGTGCTCGCTCGTGCGCGAGGCCCGAAACCCCCGCGTCCAGAACGGTGGTTCCTCCCTGGGCGACGCGCACTTCCCCGGGAAGACCATCCTCATCTCGCCGCGCGGCGTGGCCCACCGCCCGGGCTGCCTGCACCAGTCCGACTCCGAGATCAAGGCGCCGCTCTGGGGTTGGATCCCCGAGCCCGAACCGCAGCTGTGGCGCCGCCTCAGCGAGGGCTCCCCCGCCCGGGCGACGCACGGCAACACCGAGCGGGTCGCCACACGCCGCTGCCAGAGCTGCGACAGCTGAGGAAAGAGGTGCCCGTGACCGCCGGTCACCAGCGTCCGCCAGTCCTGCCCCGTCCGGTCACCGGTGTGTTCGTCCGCCAGATCATCCATACCGCGTGCCCCGGCAGCTTCGCCGTCGTGTGGCTGGACGCGCTGCCACCCGCGGAGGACGTGCTGTCAGACGAGGGTGTGGAGTTCGTGGACGACCTGCCCGCCGTGTGCCACCGGCCGGGGGAGCCGCTGCCCGCGGAGTTCACCGAAGCGTTCGCGAACGGGTTCCGTCAGGGTTGGCGATCACGGGGACGGGGTGTACCTCCCTACACCGTGCGCGTCGTCCTGCGGGACGCGGTCTGGCACGAGAACGACTCCAACCACTGGAGCTTCGAGCAGGCGGGGCGCGTGGCCGCCCGCGAGGTCCTGGACTGCGTGCGCGAGGGCCGTTCCCCCCGACCGGCCGGACGGCCCGTCCGGCCCGGCTCCTCCATCCCTCCGCTGCCCAGGACCCTGCCGTCCTCCACCGGTTCCGCGTCCGCCTGAACCGATCGGCCCGTCAGGACCGAGCCTCCACAACGCGGGAAACCTTCCGTGATCGCCGCCGCCCATCCGGCGGGACACCACCACCCCGCCGATGGGCTCGGTCGGAAAGAAGAGGTCAGAGGGGCGGCCAGTTGCGCAGGGCGGCGTCGGCCATCCGCTGGAGTTCGTCCCGGTCGGCGCCGCTGATGGCCTGGACGGAGATGCCGTTCGCCATGGTCATGAGGTAGCGGGCGAGCACTTCCGGATCGGCGTTCGGGGGGAGGTCGCCTTCGTCGACGGCCCGTCGGAACCGGTCGCGAAGGCATGAGAGGTTCTCGACGCGCCAGGCGCTCAGGGTGTCGCGGGCGGGCGGCCCGAGGTGGCTGGTGGCCAGGAAGCCCTGGACACCCAGACATCCGGCGGGGCAGTCCGGCCGGGTGGACACCGCAATCGAGCCGTTGAGGTAGGCCGTGGCCACCTCCCGGGCCGTCGGCTCCTCCAGCGCCCGGGTGCCGTAGGAGGCCGGACCCTCGGCGTAGCGCTCCAGGGCCTTGCGGAACAACTCCTCCTTGTTGCCGAAAGCCGCGTACATGCTCGTCTTGGTGATGCCCATGGCGCGGGTGAGGTCGGTCAGGCTGACACCGGCGTAGCCGTGCTCCCAGAACATCACCATGGCTCGTTCCAGGGCCTCTTCGGCGTCGAATCCCCTCGGCCGGCCCACCGGCGCTCTCTTGATGCCCTCCACACCCGGCATCCTACCACTTCTGTACCGATCGGACTGGAAGTGATGTAGCCTCATTCTGTTCCGATCGGAACATAATTCTGTGGAGGCCAGACATGCAGAGACTGAAGGACAAGACCGCCGTCGTCACCGGTGGAGGAACCCGGGGTATCGGCCGGGCCACGGCCGCGCGACTGGCGGCCGAGGGCGCGCACGTGTTCATCACCGGGCGGCGCAAGACCGAGCTGGACGAAGCCGCCGAGGTCATCGGCTCCGCGGTCACCGCGGTACCGGGCGACATCACCGACCCGGTCGACCTGGACCGGCTCTACGCCATGGTGCGCGAGCGCGGCCGGGGTCTGGACGTGCTGTTCGCCAACGCGGCCGCCGCCTCGTTCGCGACGCTGGAACAGACCGCCGAGGAGGAGTACGACCGCATCTTCAACGTCAACGTCAAGGGCACGCTCCGCACCGTGCAGAAAGCGCTGCCGCTGCTCAACGACGGCTCCTCGGTGGTTCTGAACGCCTCCACCACCGTCGATCGCGGCACAGCGGCCTTCGGCGCGTACGCGGCCTCCAAGGCCGCGATCCGCTCCTTCGCTCGGACCTGGGCCAACGAGCTGAAGGACCGGGGGATCCGGGTCAACGCGATCTCACCGGGGCCGATCGACACCTCCGGCATCACCGAACTCGCCGGCGAGCAGAACGCCGCGGCCTTCCGGGAGGGCCTGGTCGCCGACGTGCCGATCGGTCGGATGGGCCGCCCCGAGGAGGTCGCCGCCGCCGTGGCCTTCCTCGCCTCCGCGGACAGCAGCTTCCTCCTGGGCGCCAACTTGTACGTCGACGGCGGCGCGAACCAGATCTGACAGCGCTGTGTTCGGCGGTAGACCTCCCGATCGAAGTCGGGTGGTCTACCGCCAGCCGTTTGAAGGTTTCAGGGGTCGGCCTCTTGGTCCTCGCACCCAGGAATGATGGATGGTGCACTGGGTGCGTGTGGTGTGCAGGATCTGTCTGTTGGCCCTGGAGATGTAGGCCTTGTCCAGGGACAGGCTGTCCAGCGGGTGCGGGTGCGGCGGCATCCCACATCTGGGGATCCCGCAGCCCCCCGCAGAATGTGAGCAGAGCTTCCTCGCCATCTCACTTCGCGGTGTTTTCTCCCCAGAGCCAGTCGGGTTCCAGATTGGCTCCGACCGTCTCGCTCAGGGTCCCCTTCACCAAGGGAAGAAGGCAGCACCGGGCGACCCTGGGGTGGGCGCCCGCGTCGGGGCAGATGAGCACAGCGAGGACACGCAACTGGAGGGCGAGGGCCTTCGGGTCGGCGTTCAGGAACCATTGGAAGCACTTCCAGAGAAACCCCAGAGCCGCCTTCGCCAGCTCTGTCCGTACCCGCCCCCACTCGGGAGGGTCCCCCTCCGCGAAGAGCGCTTCTCCGGCGGCCGCGGGAACCCTGTCGAGCTGGTCGGCGCCCCGGTCCAGGACGTTCGCGATCTCGGTGAGCAGATCGCACCAGAAGTGGCCCACCATCGCGCTACCGTAGTCCGCGAAGGCGGGATCCTCCTCAGCTCGCTCGGCGGCGTACTGACGAAGACCACCGTCGAAGACCTCGGAGTGGAGTACGTTCCCGAGCCGACGGACCCGGTCCCGTGTCCTCTCCTCGTCCGCCAACCAAGCAACCAGCGCCGCGACGGCGACACCGCCTCCGGCCTGCCGAAGGTACTGGGTCGGTGCCCGGCGACCGTTCTCCCTGTGCCGCCTGCTCTGTTCCCACCACACCTGATCGGCCGATTCACGGAGAGCCCCGACTGCCTCCGGCGGGCCCTCCGCACGTCTGAGGTGCCCGATCCATCCGTGCTGGCTCCCTCCACAGGCGGTACAGACACACCTGGGTTTCATCGCCTGCTCACAGCGTTCACTGTGCTTCACGGAACCTCCGGGAGAGAGCAAGAGGGTAGCCCTGGGCTCGACAGGCCGCTCCCCACCATGCCTCTGTAGTGGTGGAACCCGGTACCCCAGGAGCGGTCACTCTCCTGTGTCCGTGGGGGCAGAAGTCCCTGCTCCACGGGGAAGACGAACGGGAGAAGAACGAACAGCTCAGGGCCAGAGCGGCGTCCCGGACCGGACACGACAAGCCCTACCGTCGGGGGTCTCCGCGCCTGCTTGGTCTCTCCAGACTGGAATGGGGCTCGCCGTCCGGACCGGTCCCTGATCAGCGCGAAACGCCCCCCGGAGGCTGCCGTCCTTGGCCGGATGTGGACACACGTGAACGCACCCGTCCCAACCAGGTTTTTCGCTGAAACAGCCCCGCTGACACCTGTGGACTCCCTAGCCACGGGCGAATACACGCAAATACATCCTTCACAATGTCGGATATGAAGGCATTTGTCGGCGTTACTGACAAGGCCTGGGCCGACTTCCTCGCTCAGCGCCCCCACCTGAATGAGATCAACTTCTGGCGCCCCTCCGGGAAGAGCTTCCACAAGCTCGCACCCGGAGACCCGTTCCTGTTCAAGACCAAGAAACCGCATGACCGGATCGTGGGCGGCGCCGCCTTCAGCGGGTTCGCGCTCGTCCCTCTGTCCGAGGCCTGGGCGGCCTTCAAGGAGGGCAACGGAAGGAAGGACCTCGCCGAAGTACGCGAGGCGATCAACGGGTACCGCGCGAAGAACAAGATCCCCCGCATCGACCCCGAAGAGGATCCGCTCATCGGCTGCATCATGCTGCGCGACCCGGTGTTCTTCCCCGAGGAGGAGACCTTCAGCCCTCCCCCCAGCTGGGCCTACAGCCTCGTTCAGGGCAGAAGTTACGAGGACGTCACCGAG
Source organism: Nocardiopsis akebiae (assembly GCF_018316795.1). Lineage (NCBI taxonomy): Bacteria > Bacillati > Actinomycetota > Actinomycetes > Streptosporangiales > Nocardiopsidaceae > Nocardiopsis > Nocardiopsis akebiae. The sequence goes on along the minus strand of NZ_CP074132.1, from coordinate 2,871,449 downwards.
CCCGGGCACGCCGACTACTTCGCTCCCATCGTCAAGCGTGTACTCGGCCAGAAACCCGCGGTGGCCCTCGCCGAGGACGAGCACGCCGTGGCGGCCACCTGGGAACACCACGGCCCGATGTTCGGCGAGGCCCGGCCCACCCGTCGCCGCATGGGGCAGGAGGCTTTCAAGCTCGCGCTTTTGGACGCCTACGAGGGCCGGTGCGCCATCACCGGCCAGCGCGTACGCCCGGTGCTGGAGGCCGCCCACATCCACCCGGTGGCCGCAGGCGGCCTGCACCGGCTCGACAACGGCATACTGCTGCGCGCCGACGTTCACAAGCTCTTCGATGAGGGCTACCTGTCGGTGTCACCGCGTTTGGAGGTCCGGCTCAGCCCCCGCCTGCACAAGGACTTCCCCGAAGCCGGGGAGTACACCGCCCTGGAGGGCAAACCGGTGACCGTCCCCCGGAACAAGGCGAACCGCCCGTCCCCGGGTGCTCTGGAGTGGCACCTGAGCAAAGTCTTCAAGGCAAGGTGATCCCTGAGATCACAGCGGGGACGCCCTCAGGCCTTCCTGGCCCCTGTGTAATGCCGGGAGAGTGATGCCCTGCGTCCCTGGTCGTCCCTACGGGACGCTCCCGGTGAAGTCCGTTATGACGGGTCCATGCCGACACGGAGCTGGGGCGGGACCGAAGACCCGCCCCAATGCTGTACGTCAGATGGCCGCGATGAGGCTACCGAACGCGGAGAGCGCCCCGAGAAGGGAACCTCCAGCGATGAGGAGGGCCAGTGGCCAGCTCTTCTCGGCTTCGCGGGCGAGTGGACTTGGGCCCAGGCCGCCTTCGACTTCGAAAGGCGACTGTTGGGTTTGGAACCGCCTCCTGCGGGGCCGCCGGAGCTGAACGCACCACCGCACGGGCGTTCAGAACCGGAATCCGAAGAGCCCTCCGTGCTCGGAGTCGTCGAGCCTGGGCTCGATCGCGTAGGGAGCGGAATCGAAACCCATTCGCTCCGCTTTGGCGAGGTCGTCGGAATTCATGGTCGCGATGTACTGCATCCCCTCGTCCCTGGTCACCTCGGCCGCCAGCTCGAAGGCCCTGGCCACCTGGCGTTCGTCCACCCCGTCGTAGAGCTTGCTGTCGTGGACGAGGAAGTCGGGTCCGCGTCCCGCCCGGTGAGCTATGACGGCCCAGGTCAGGTCGAAGCAGAACATCTTCATGTTGGAGATGCCGGTGCTGTCATCGGCGTCCAGCGTCAGCGTGATCTCCAGCTGGTTCTTCTGTCCTTGGAAGGAGAGGTGCGGAATGCGCGCGTCGCCGTACAGGCGGCGGGCGAAGCGGTTGAACAGGTTGTTGGCCTGGTCATACAGCTCACCGCGCTCGTCGATGTCGGCCTGGACCTCCTGTTCCAGGGCAAGCTTCTCCTGTTGGATCTGGTTGCGGCTCTGTTCCAGGGTCCGCGCCGCACTGAGCCTTCTCCGAAGCAGCTCCCTGTGAGCCTGCTCCCGTGCCAGGGCCCCCTGCATAACGGTCAGTGTGTCGAGCGCCCCGCCCTCCTTGAGCGTTCTCAGGAGTTCGGCCTGCCGCTCCCCCAGGGCCACGCGCTCGTTCTCGTTCTCGTTTAACCCCTGCCGCAGCCGCACGGCCTCCTCGTCCAGGTACTGCCTGCGGTTGCGCACGACCCCCTGGTGGAACTCCTCGACCTGTTGGAAGCGGGCACGCACCTGGTCGCCGAGCAGGATGTTCAGCTCCGCGTAGGCCTGTTCCAGATAGCTGTGGTCCGGTTCGGTGGCCTCTTCGAGGGAGCGTTCGATGTCCTCGAGGTTGCGCCGGTCGACGATGTCGGCCTCACGCAGTTTGCGGATCCTCGCGTCGATCCGTTCGGCCTCACGGCGGATCTCCTCGTACTCCGGTACGACCTGAAAGGCGGAGATCTGCGCGTTGAGTTCGGTGATCCGCTGTTCGACCGCGGCCAGTTGGCCGCGGAGGTCCCCCGACCTGCCGACGATCTCGCTCCACACCGGATCCTTCGAAGCCTGTCCGAGGTTCTTACGCGTCTGTTCCCGCTTCGACAAGTCGGCGTAGCGCATGGCAAGGGCCCAGTCGAGCCCCAGCAGATAACAGAGGTTGGCTGTGGCTTGGTGCTTGTTCGCCCTCGTGTTCGGGCGCAGGGGATCGACGAAGCCGTCCGCCTCAGTCCTGCGCATGGAGAAGCCCAGGAGCATTCTCCCGCTGAGTCCCTTCTCCCTGTCGGACTCCCGGATCCCGAAGAGGTCCCGCTCGATGACGCCGCGCCATTCCGTGAGTGTTGGCGGCCGCTCCACCGAGAAGAGCGCGGTCTCATCACCGCTGAGGAGGTTCGGATCGATCAGGACTTCGCTCGGTTTGGCTCCGGTCCGCCGTACTGACAGCTGACTGTCCAGGCCGGGCCAGTCCATCGTCAGTTCGAACGTGGTCCCCCTGTTCTCGGATCGGGTGACCAGACGGGTCTCCTTGGCCCCCAGAAGGAACTGGAGAAGTTCCACGGCGCTGGTTTTGCCCACGGCGTTGCGGCTCTGCTCGTCCGTTGACGCGACCGTCCGGTCGGCGATCAGGAGGTTGAGCCCGGGGCGGAAGATGACACGGCGGAACCGAGGATCGTCGGCGCCCAGTTCACGCAGCATCGGCGGCCTCCCGGAAGACGAGGACGTCGTCGCGCAGTTCCACAGTTCCGAGGGCGTAGAGCACTGTTTCGTGCCTGGTTTATTGGAGGCTCGGAACCAACGCTTCGTCCTCTGTTGACCCGGCCCGCTGCCCGTAGAAGCCGTCTTCGAACTCGGCCGGCGGGACCAAGCCGATCTCGCCGTGCAGACGGCGGTGGTTGAACCAGTCCACGTACTCGGCCACCGCGATCTCCACTTCGTCCAGGTTCCTCCACGGGCCCCGGTTGCGGATCAGCTCGGCCTTGAACAACGAGTGGAACGCCTCGGCCAGAGCGTTGTCATAGGAGTCGCCGGTGGTGCCGACCGAGGCCACCGCTCCCGCCTCGGCCAGGCGCTGGGTGTAGCGCACCGCCAGATACTGCACTCCGCGGTCGGAGTGGTGAACCAAGCCGTCGATGCGTCGGCCGACATGGGACCGGTTCCACACCGCCATCTCCAACGCGTCCAGGGCCAGGTCGGTGCGCAAGGACTTCGACACCTGCCAGCCCACGACGCGGCGGGAGAACACATCGATCACGAACGCGGCGTAGACCCACCCGGCGAAGGTGCGGATGTAGGTGATGTCGGCGACCCACAACCGGTTCGGAGCGTCCGCGGTGAACGCCCTCTCGACCAGGTCCGGCCTGGTGTCCGGGCCCGGGGCCGGGGTGGTGGTGCGCGGGCTCTTGCCGCGGGTGATGCCCCGCAAACCGGCTTGGCGCATCAGCCGGTGAACGGTGCAGCGGGCCACCCGGTGGCCTTGGCGGTTGAGTTCGGCGTGGACCTTGCGCACCCCGTAGACGGCGTAGTTGTCGGTGTGCACCTGCCGGATCTTGGCGGTGGTGGTCTCATCGGTGCGCGAACGCAGCGACGGGGCTCGGCTCTTGGCCGCGTAGTAGGTGGACGGGGCGATCTGCAACACCTGACAGATCGGCTCGACCCCGAACTCCTGCCGGTACAGGTCGATGTAGGCGACTACCTGGTGTGTGGGCGGTCGAGCTCCGCCGCGAAGAAAGCCGACGCTGACTTCAGGATCGCGTTCGCCCGGCGCAGTTCCCGCACCTCGCGTTCGAGCTCGGCGATCTTGTGGGCCTGGTCGGTGGTGGTGCCGGGCCGGGTCCCCTGGTCGATCTCGGCCTGGGTGACCCAGTTGCGCAGCGTTTCGCGGTTGATGCCCAACTGGTCGGCCACTCGGGCGATGGCCCCGTCGCGGGTGGTCGGGTTGCGGCGGGCGTCCACGGCCATCCGGATCGCTCGTTCGCGCAGCTCAGGCGGGTACTTCCTCGGTGCTGGCATGACTCTCATCCTTCCCAGGTTTGAGAGCCTCCATCACACCCGGCACGAAACAAACCCTGGTCGCGGCAGGCGAGGCGCAGGCCGGTGCGGGTGCGCTGGCAGGTCAGGGTGTAGACGCCGAAGGGCTGGCCCGAGCGGGAGTGGCGCAGGGCGTTGTTGGCGAGTTCGCTGCCCAGCAGGGTGAACAGGTAGCGGTAGTCGCGGTCGCGTTCGGCGGCGCAGGTACTCAGGAACGCGCGCACCAGCGGCATGTACTGGACCGAGCCGCCGAAGTCGTAGCGGCGCGTCTTGTAGTGGGCGCGGTCGGACCGGCCGGTGAAGTAGTGGCGACACCGGGGCGGAACCAGCTCAGCGAGGGGCACGGTCACCTCGGGCAGCGCGGGCATGGGTGCGGTTGCGGGCATGACGAACAGACTCCTTGCACGTGTGGAGTGACAACGGGGATTCGGTGTGCCCGCAGGTGTGAGACCTTCGCGTTTCCCGATCAGCGGGAAGGGGCACGGCGTAGCCTGACCACCAGAGACTCTGCGTGAAGCCTTGGTCACCGAATACACCTTCAAGTTAGTAGTGAATCTCACTACCGTCAAGCAACTGAAGGAAGATTCACCAGGAAGAGATACACTGTCACCATGCAGCGCCCTCACAGCCCCACCCTCCGCCGCCGACGCCTGTCAGCTGAGCTCAAGCGAGCTCGCAATGAAGCGAATCTGACCACTACACAGGTGGTGAAGACGCTCAAGTGGGCAGCTGGCAAGCTGAGCAAGATCGAGACCGCCGAGACACAGACGATCAAGGCTGACGATCTCGACAAGATGCTGGATCTATACCAGGTCACCGAACCCGACAAGCGCGAGGCTCTTCACGCTCTCGCCAGGGACGCCAAGGTTCGGGGCTGGTGGTCGAAGTACCGAGAGGTGTTCGGGCCTCAGTCACTCCCGGACTTTGAAGCGGAGGCATCCGCCATCCGCACTTTCGAGGGGCTGGTGATCCCCGGCCTCCTCCAAACACCTGACTACGCCCGCGCCGTGTTCCAAGGTGGTCGCTACACCAGCACGGAGGAGAGCGAACGCCGGGTCAGAGCCCGAATGGGACGACGCGACATCCTGACGCAATTCAAACCTGCAAGCCTACGTGTCGTCCTGGATGAAGCGGCGCTACGCCGTGTGGTCGGTAGCCCTGAGGTCATGGCTGAACAGCTGCAACACCTGCTTCACATGGCCAAGCTTCCCAACATCGATCTTCAGGTAGTGCCCTTCGACTCAGGTGCGCATGCCGCATTTGTCGCCCCGTTCAGCATCTTGGACTTCCCGGACCCACTTGATGCCTCGATCGTGTTCGTGGACACCGCCTCAGGTGGCCTCTTTCTGGAAGAATCGGACGAAGTAGAGGCACACAGCGTCACCTTTGGTGACGTCCAAGGCTCCGCGATGAGCGCGGCACAGTCCGCCAGGGTCATTACAGAAGTTCTAGAAGCCCTAGAGAGCAAACCATGAACGACGAGCTGATTTTCAAGAAGAGCAGCTACAGCAGCGCGCAGAGCCAGAACTGTGTAGAGGTTGCCCACATCCCCACGGGTTTCCGGAAGAGCAGCTACAGCGGCCGCGATCAGAACTGCGTCGAGGTCGCCGACCTGCCCTGCGGCGCGGCCGTCCGGGACTCCAAGCACCCCACCAAGGGCCACCTCCCCTTCCCCGCAGCCGAGTGGGACGCTTTCCTCTCCATCGCCCGCAACTGACGGCTGGCCCCGCAAGGACACGTTGGCCCCGGCACCTGGAGTCTCACCAGGTGCCGGGGCCCACTCACATCCCATTCCCCTACAGCAGCGCGCCCGGGGGTTTGAACAGGCCCCCGTCCTCGAAAGCGTCGCCCTCGACCTTCTCCGCCGTCTCCGCCTTCTCGGCCTCGGCGGCCAGCTCCGCCGCGTTCGGGGGCAGGAACCGGCTCGGCTCCCCGTGCCAGGACACCACCAGGGAGTCCCGGGCCCGCGTGGCCGCCACGAACAGCAGCGACCGCGCCTGCTGCATCTCCTTGCGGTAGCGCGGCCCGTCGCTGTCCCTGTACCGCTCCAGGTGGGCGGCGGGCACCAGCCCGTCGGTGATACCGGCGATGAGCACGTGCTGGTACTCCAGCCCCTTGTACCGGTGCAGGGTGCCCACGTGCACCGACTGCTCCTTGCCGGGCGGCGGCCCCTCCGGCCCCAGGGAGGCGGCGCTGATCCCGGCCCGGACCAGTTCCCGCTCCACCTCTCCGACCATGTCGCGGGTGGGCACGGCCACCGCGATGGAGGACACCCTCTCCTCGGCCTCCGAGCGCTCCCGGATGGCCCGGATGCGGCCCACGAGGGCCCGCATCTCGGCCTCCCAGGTGTCGGCTCCGCGGAAGGCCGGCCGGGGACCGCGCAGCACCGACCGGTAGCCCCGCAGGGTGTCGGTACCCTCGTCCAGATCGTCCCAGGTCTCCTCCCCCAGCAGCCCCAGCGCCGAGCCCAGGATCTCCCGGGTGGTGCGGTAGCTCAGGGTCAGGCGGGAGGCGCGGCCCACGATGTTGATGCCCAGGCTGCCCAGGGACACCTGGTTGCCGTAGATGCGCTGGTGGGTGTCGCCGACCAGGAAGATGTCGTCGTCCTTGTGGTCGACCATCGCGCGCAGCAGCGTCCAGTGGGCGGGATTGAGGTCCTGGGCCTCGTCCACGACCACGTGTTCGTAGCGGAATCGCAGGCTGGCGAAGGACTGGTCCTGGCGGTGCAGCATCGGACCGCCGTGCTTGGCCTCCTGCTCGCGGTTGTGCCGGATCTTGGCGGCGCGGTCCACCTCCACCCGGGCGGCGGCCTCGGCCACCTGGCGGAAGGTCCACACGCCCCTCTCCTCCAGGCGCATGGTGAAGCGCTCCACGAGCTGCCAGATCTCGGCGCGCTGGGCGCGGCTGACGCGCTGCCCGCGCCCGGCGCGGCGGGCCCGGAAGTACTCGGAGCGGCTGCGCACGCTCTGGCCCAGGATCACCTGGCTCCACTCGGCGTTGAGGAAGTCGGCGTCCCAGTTCTGCTCGCCGAGCTCGACGAGCATGTCCTCCCACTCGCGGGCGGCCTGCTGGTCGTTGACGGTGCGGCGGCGCTGCCTGCCCTGGCCGCTCTCGCTGACGATCCTGGAGGCGAGCTGGTCGATGTTGACGATGTCGACCCGGTCCAGGAGTTCCTGCCCGCCCAGGTCCAGCATGCGGCGGCGCAGGTCGGCGGCGAGGTTCTTGTTGAAGGTGGTCAGCAGCACGGGCTTGGTGAAGCCCTTGGGCAGCCGCTCGACCAGGTACTTCACCCGGTGCAGGGCGACGATGGTCTTGCCGGTGCCGGGGCCGCCGCTCACGCGCGCCGGGCCCTTGTAGACGCGGTCGACGAGCTTGCGCTGGGTGGGGTGCAGGAACACCTTCCACGCGGCGAAGTCGTCCTCCAGCACCTGTTGGAGTTCGGTGTCGGAGGTGGTGACCCGGGTAGCGGGGCGCGCCAGGGCCGCGGCGTAGTCGGTGGTGTCGACGGGCTCGGGGGCGACGACCGGGCGGGTGACCTCCTCCATCACCTCGTCGAAGCCGCGTCCGTCGGCGAGGGCGAGCAGGACCTCCTCGGTGTGGCGGGGGGCGTACTCGACCAGGCCGAGGAGCCTGCTCTCGGAGGTGATCGTCAGCGCGAGGGAGACCAGCCCGTCGGCCACGCCCAGTTCGCGCAGCTGCTCCTCGCTGTAGTCGGCCAGGAGGGGGCGGGGGCCCGGGTCGGCCGGTTTCGCCGCCTCGATCGACTCGACCGGTTCGACCGGCTCGGCGGGGGCGGCCGGTTCCGGGGCCGGTGGCGCCGGGGCCTCCTGGGCGGGGGCGGGAGCCGGTTCCTCCTCCGGGGCGCTCGCCTCGGCCGAGGCCACCACGTCGAAGATCTCCAGGGCGCCGGTCACCGCGTTGATCTCGAAGCGGAACCGGTCCAGGTGCTCGTAGACCTCCCCGCGCGGGCGCAGGGCGACGAGGATGTAGTCCTGGTTGCCGACGTGGAACAGGATCACCCGGTAGTCCTGGATGAGCCTGGCGGAGAAGAGCCGGTCGTGTCCCTTGAGCGCCTTGAAGTGCAGTCCCGGGGCCGTGGGGTTCTCCCGGAACTTGTACTGGAAGTCGTAGAGCGCCCCCTTCACGTTCCGGGGGAGTTTGCGGATCTCCTTGTCGGCCTTGTCCAGCAGCCTCAGCGTGGCCTTGTCCTGCACGCTCATCCCTTCACCGTCGTCGCGTCGTCGTCGCCCCTGCCGGAGCCCGCGCCAGCGTCACCGTCGTCACCGGTCAGTATCCGGGCCAGCTCCGACACATCCCACTGGTTCGCCTCCCGCACGTGCCAGCCCGCCCGGGCGTAGGCCTCCTCGCCGCGGGCGCGGTCCTCGGCGTTGCCGATCAGTTCGGCGGACAGCAGCACGGCCACCTTCCGATCGGGCCAGGCCAGTTCGGCGGGCCACAGCCCCGGGCCTTCGAGTTCGTAACCCGCCTCCGGAGCGGGGACGCCCCGCCGGGCCAGTTCTCCCGCCAGGGTGACCAGGCCGGGTTCGTCGGGCTCCATCAGGTCCCTGACCTGGTCCCAGCCGGGGTCGACGGTGATCTCCACGGTGTGGGCGCCGTCGGCGGGGACCTCCGGCCCGGGCCCGGTGGCGGAGGGGACCGGGGTCGGCTCGGCGGCGGTGGCCGCCAGGGTGGCCAGTCCCAGTTCCAGACCGCTCTCCTGGAACCGGGTGCTGACGAGGGTGTCGCCGAACAGCTCCTCCGCTTCGGCCGGGTCCAAGGGCTGGCGGGCGAGGCTGTCGTCGAGCCCGTCGCCGCCCACGGCCGAGAGCACGGTGGCGTCGAGGGCGTCCAGGGCGCTGATCGCGAACTGGCCGGCGTCGCCGCCCTCGCGGGTGAGGAACTGCACGAGGTTGCCCCAGTACAGCCAGGACTTCCAGCGGCGCCGGTGCGCGTCGGGGTCGGCGGTCAGCGCCTCGTCGCGGTCGTCGAGGACCGTGAAGGCGCTGATGGTCTCCTCGGCCTTGTTGGCGACCAGGACCATCCGGCATCCGGCGTCGTCGGTGGCCCGGATGAGCACGCAGCCCTGGCCCGGGATCCGCTTCGGCAGGGGGGCGCCGCGCAGGGCCGGGACCACGTGCGGGGTGAGTTCGACCGCCCCTCCCCCGGCGTGCTCCACCCCGGTGGTGCGCATGGTCCCGGTGACGGCGGCCGTGGCCCGCTGGACCCAGGCCTTGGGGTCGGGGTCGCCGAGGTAGGAGAACAGCATCCGGGAGGGGCTGTCCCAGACCGTCTCGTCCAGGTTCCTGGGGTCGCCGCCCTGTGCTCGGTAGGCGTCCTGGGCCTGCCTGCGCCCGTTGGGCCCGTAGGGTTCCCAGGCCGGGTGCGGGACCTTCTTGCCGTCCAGGTGGTCCAGGTCGTCCCAGTTGAGCTGGAAGACCGTGATGCCGTGGGCGCGCAGGCGGGCGCGCTTGTCGGCGTCGTCGGCGATCCGGTTGTGCTCGGGCGAGGCGTGGTAGGTGTAGCCGTCCAGGTAGAGGGCGACCTGGTCGCCTCCGGTGTCCAGGCGGCGGAAGACCACGTCGGGGCGGGTGCCCTTGATCGTGTTCTGGAACAGCACCTCCCAGCCGATGACGCCGCCGTTGGGACCGATCAGGCGCAGGACCGCGCTGCGGCGGCCGTTGACCCTGCCGCCCAGCTCGAAGGAGCGCCCCGCGTCGGGGGCCTTGGCCCAGCGCTGGAGCGCCTGGAGGAAGCGGGCCTCCAGCTCGCTCTCGACCTGGTCCCACAGGGAGATGTCGTCGGTGCGGGCGATGCTGTCGGTCTGCCAGTCCTCCAGCAGGTCCTCCAGCATCTCCTGGGCGAGCAGCCGGTCGGCGTGCGGGAACTCGCGGTCGCTGACGTGGGCGAGCAGGCAGCGGTGGCAGGCGGCCCTGCCCTCCTGGTCCTTGCAGGAGCAGTCCGCGACGACGTGGTGGGCCGCGGTGAGGACCTCGCGGATGCCCTCGTCCCCGGAGCGGGGGTTGAGGTAGCCGCTGCCGCCGGGAAGGGTGTCGTGGATGACCAGGTAGCGGCGGCGGTGGCCGGTCTGCTCGTCGGGCATGGTGGCCACGGTCGCGGCCAGGTGGTCCAGGGCGCCGCCGTAGACGCGGGCGAACCCGGCCATGAGCGCGGCCTTGAAGCTGATGATGCGCTCGGCGGTGTGCACGGTGGCCACGGGCAGCAGGATGCGCAGCGCCTCGGTGCGCAGCGTGTGCGCGAGGATGATCCGCTCGTGTTCGACCTCGTCGCCGCGCCGCTGCGGGCACCAGGGGCGGTGGTAGCCGGGCCTGGCGTCGTAGGAGCTGCCGAGCAGGCTGCTGGTGGCGTTCACGGCCTCGTCGGCGGTGGCGCCGCCGCAGGCGCGGCAGACCTGGAACGGGGTCGGGGTGACCTCGTTTCCGGCGAAGGTGACCGTGGCGGGCCGGTTCATGCGCAGCGCGCCGAGGTTGAAGCGGCGGATGACCGCCTCGCGGGTGAACTCCACGCCGAACACCCGCCCGGAGTGGCGCCAGGCCCCGGGCTCGATCGCGTCCTCGGGGATGTCCACGGCCGTGGCGGTCTCGTAGAAGACCCGCTGGCGCTCGTCGTGCTCGTCGCGGATCAGGGCGTCCTCGCGGCGGTCGCGGGCGTACACCCGCGTGGGCTCCAGGACCCGGTACAGGCTGCTGCGGTCGGCGATGACGGTGTTGTCGCAGCGGGGGCAGGGGGAGGTGTCCGCGGCGGCGTTGTCGGTGCGCACGTACCCGCAGCCGGGGCAGACCCGCCAGTCCCGCCAGGCGGGGCGGGTCATGGAGCCGATGTCCAGGCCGTCCACGGTGTGCCGGTAACCGCGCACGTAGTAGTGGTTGCCGGGGGCGAACTCGGTGAGGGCGCGCGCGGCGGGGCGCTTGTACTCGCGCACCTCGGTGCGGAAGTCGCGGTCGCCCTCGGCGCTGCGCTCCTCCCAGGTGAGGGTGGCCTCCAGCTCGGTCGCTCCGTCCACGAGCGAGTAGTTGGGCAGCACGCCCAGGTCGACCAGGGCGCCGTGGGCGCTGGTGCGGCCGATCTCGCCGATGCGCTTGCGCACGGCGGTGCGCTCGGCCTGGAGGGCCCGCTTGCGGCGCTTCTGCTCCTTGTCGGAGTCGAGCAGGGCGTCGATGGAGCGGGTGACGGTCTCCACGCGTTCGCGCAGGTCGTTCAGGCGCGCGGCCCAGACCTCCTCGGTGCGGGCGACGGTCTCCTTCAGGCCCGCGGTGGCGTAGTGGCGCAGTTGGGCGGCGGCGTCGGGGTCCACCTCGGCCCCGGCGCCTTCGAACAGGTCGAGGAAGCCCGTGACCAGCCGGTCCCCGGAGGCCAGGGCGCTCTCGGTGAAGCCGCGCAGCCAGCCCAGGTCGCCGAACAGGTCGGCGGCGCGGCCGGGCAGCGCGGGCACGCCGGTCAGCTCGCCGCGCGCGGCCAGGTCGAGCAGGTGGGCGGCGTACTGGCGGCGCAGGATCTCCACCGCCGAGGGGAAGCTGCCGGGCGGGGCGATCTGCCCGGCGATCATGTCCAGGGGCTCCTCCAGGTAGTACCGCTCGCGGGCGCGGCGGCCGACCAGGGTGAGCAGGAAGGCGTTGCCCGATCGGCGTCCGGCCCGGCCGGCGCGCTGCACGTAGTTGGCCGGTCCGGTGGGCAGCGAGCCCAGCAGGACGGCGGACAGGGCGCCGATGTCGATGCCCAGTTCCAGGGTGGGGGTGGCCGACAGGACGTTGGGGTCGGTGTAGCGGGTGCCGCGCTTGAAGGAGTCCTCGACGCGTTCGCGCTGGGCGCGGGTGAGCTGGCCGGTGTGCTCGGCGGTGGTGATCCGGAAGGGCTGGGCCTCCCGGTAGAGGCGGCGGTAGTAGTCGTCGCTGAAGCGGCGGTCCTCGTCGACGGTGAGGCGGCCGGTGCACCGGTAGCGGGGGCAGGCCGCGGCCTCCCAGTCGGCGCTGTGGTCGGGGTGGACGGTCTGGCGCCAGTTGCACACGTGGCAGCGCAGGCCGCCGGTGACGACGGCGTCCCCCTCGGTCAGCGCCCGGACCTGGACGTGCCCGGGGGTGAGGCCGTAGATCCGGGTGGAGCCGTCGGCGGCGGTGGTGCGGGTGAGCAGGCCCTCGTCGTGCAGCACGTCCAGGAGCCGTCCCAGGTAGCGGGGCACGGTGTCGGCCTTGACCTGGAGGCAGCGCACGGTCCAGTCCTGGTACCAGGTGCCGCTTCCGGCGATGGAGTCGAACTCGCTGCGTTCCTTGCGCTGGTCAGTGACGAAGCGCGGCGCGGGCAGGCCGGAGCCGCCCCGGGGCTTGGGGAAGGCGGGCATGCCGTCGGGGCGCTGGCCCCAGATGGTGCCGAAGCGCTTGGTGCCCGCGTTGTGGACCCAGGGGTCGAGCCAGTGGTGGCCGATGCCGCCCCGGGTGCGCACGCGTTCCAGCAGGCCGCGCACGTACCCCCGGAAGACGGACAGGTCGAGGCGCTCGCCGAGCTGGTCGCCGCTGTGCTGGAGGATGTCGCGGGCCAGCGCGGCGATGCGGTCGGGCTCGTCCAGTCGGACTTGGGCGGCGGCCGTGCGGGTCAGCTCCAGGGTGCGGCCCTGGCGGGAGCGTAGCCCGAACTCCAGCACGGCGGTGAAGGCTAGGCGCTCACCGACCAGGTCCCACTCGCGGGTGCCTCCGCCGCTCTCCCCCGCCAGCAGCCGGTCGATGCCGGGCAGGTCGTGCATGTCCGGCGGGACCACGCACGCCAGGTAGGCGGGGTCCCCGGCGTGCTCGACGGTGTCGGCGATGAGGTCGTTGAGGTCGATGGGCGAGCCGTCGGCGGGCAGGCGCGAGGCCAGCAGGGCGCGCGCGGAGAAGGTGTAGGACCGGTTGGAGACGAACCCGGCCCGGTGGGCGGCGTCCTGCACCGAGTCGCTGAACATCAGCGTCTTGGGGACCTCGCCGTCGTGGGCGAGCTGCCCACCGGTGAACAGCTCGGTGACGGCCACCGAGGCGAGCGCGGCCAGGCCCGAACCGAGGAAGCGGGTGCCCTGGTCGGCGTCGCAGGCGGGGCAGCGGTCGTTCTCGGCGGCCCGGAAGGACTCCTTGGTGTGGCCGAGGTCGGCGAGGACGAACACCCCGTCGAGCTGTCCGGTCTCGTGCTTGGTGATGTCCGCGGCGTCCACGGGGCGCAGGTGCGTGCCCGCGGCGTTGAGCACCAGGGTTCCGGCCGGGCGCTCCTTGGCCTCGGCGCGGCTGGCCCGGATGAGGGGGCGCACGTACTTCTTGCTGGAGATGGCGCCCCGGTAGACCTTATCGGGGTCGGTGACCAGGTCGGAGGGCGAGGACTCCGGCGAGACGGCGGCCCAGCCCGAGCGTCCGCAGTGGCGGCAGTACACGGCGGGCAGGTTGGCTCGGCCGAGGTCGGCGTTGGTGGTCTCCGCGCCCAGGGCGGGCAGGGTCTCTCCGTGCCAGGCGAAGGAGGGCCTGTCGGCGACGGCGCGCAGCAGGCGGGAGACCGAGCGGACCCACAGGTGGGTCTCGACGGTGACCAGGGGGCGGTCGGGTCCGTCCTCGGGGGCGTCGGGATCGCGGGCGGTGGAGAGCAGGGCGACGTAGCGGGCCAGGGCCTCGGCGGCGTGCTCGGGGGCGCTGCTCAGCGCGCGGCCCCAGGCGTAGGCGCCGCGGTCCGGGATCTCCTCCAGGACCCTGTCCATCGGCGCAACCGTGCCGTCGAGGATGTGCAGGACGGCCTTGGTGAGGATGTGTGTGCGCAGGACCGCGCCGAGTTCGCGCGGGGTGAGGTCGTCGCGGTCGGTGAAGGCCGTCATGATCCGGCCCATGGCGCTGGGGTCGCTGTGCGGGTCCCGGATCTGGGCGACCACGACCGGGTCGGGGACCGGCAGTTTGTATTCGAGTTTGGGGATGAACTCGTCGACGGACAGGCGGTCCTCGCCCACCACGGAGTCCGGGCCGAACTCGGTGGCGAAGACGGTGGCGGCGACCTCGCGGATGCGGTCGGCCGGAGTGGGGGTGTCGCTGCCGGGGGTGCCAGGCGTGTGGGCTCCGGGGCCGCTGGCGCCGTCCCTGCCGTCCTGACCGAGGGTGGCGCTGGTGGCGACCGGGCAGATGTCGCCCAGCGGGCGGCCCGGTCGGGCGTTGCCGGTGGCGGCGGACAGGCGGCGCAGCAGCATGGCCACGTCGGTGCCCTGGGCGCCGTCGTAGGTGTGGAACTCGTCCACGACGACGTAGGTGAGGGCGGAGTCCTTCCAGAGGGGAAGGTCCTGCTCGCGCTGGAGGAGCAGGTCGAGCATCTTGTAGTTGGTGATGAGGATGTCGGGGCGCTGACGGCGGATCTGCGCGCGGGCGGTGGTCACGCGCGGGTAGCCGGTCTCGGGGGTGTCGCCGATGTAGAGGCCAGCGGTGACCTGGGACAGGGCCGGGTCGGAGAGGTACTCGTTGAGGCGCTGGGCTTGGTCGGTGGCCAGGGCGTTCATCGGGTAGAGCAGGACGGCCTTGATGCCGGTGTTCCCGGCGGCGCGCTCGCGGCGGCAGTGGTCCAGGAGGGGGATGAGGAAGGACTCGGTCTTGCCGGAACCGGTGCCGGTGGTGATGAGGGTGGGTTCGGCGGGGCCGTGGAGGGTGGACAGGCGTTGGAAGGCCTTGGCCTGGTGCAGGAAGGGCTTGAACCCGGCCGGACGCCATTCCAGGTGCTCGTGCCAGGAGTCGTCGGCGTGGCGGAAGGGCGTGCGGACTCGGAGGTAGGGGCCCCGGAAGATGCCCTGGCGGGGGTCGTTGAAGAAGGCTTCGAGTCCTTCACGGACGGGTTCGTCAGCGAGCGCGAAGGTCGTGGAGAGGTACTGGGTGATATTGCGCTTGACCTCGGCGGCGGCGAGCGTGGGCTGCATGGTCAGACCTCCCCGTCCCAGGTGCCGTCGCGCTTGGCACGCTCGACGATTTCCGTGAAGTGGGCGTGTGCCTCGCGGTACTCGCGCTCCCGGTCGGCCTTGTAGAAGGGCGCGGAGTAGCCCTCAGGGACTGGTCCACCCTCATCCTGGTATGCGAGGAACTGCTTGTAGCTCTGCTTGGTCTGGATCTGACCGTGGGTGCGGTGGATACCGGCCAACTTCCAACCATTCGCGTCAAACCATGTGGATTCCTCGTAACGGTTCAGAACCGGAAAGCGCGCACGATAAGCAGCAATCAGAGCGTCAACATCCATGCCAAGCCAGACCGCGACCAGCGCATCGATCTCCACGAGCGCCGAGCGGCGAGAGCGTTCGTCCCGGAGAGGGGTCTGATACTCCCATCCTGGGCCGACCTCCCCAAGAGGACTCAAACCTGGCCAAGCGCAAGCCCAGGCTTCCTGCCTCCAGGACGGTTCGTACAACTTCTCCCAGAGTTCGACGTAAGCATCAGTCAGGCAGTTGAGCCGCAGCGTCCGCAACAGGAGCGCGCCCTCCAAAGGGTGACCAACATTTCCAACGGGTGCCATTCGGGAATTTGAAACGCTAAAATGACCAACTCCAGTTACCCGAAGGTAATAGTCCACCGGAACCGAGGACCAAAACCCTGCCACCAAAGAAGTTTTTCGCGAATTTCCCATCATGGCACTATGGACAGCATGCACATGAGTCGACCCCGGAGGAATGATCGAAGCATAGAGACTGCGCTCAGTGTCTGGAGCAACCATCTCCCGCCAGGCAACACGATAGAATTCCGCATATCTACGCATCGACTTCGCAGCCAAATTTTCCCGGATCTGAATATCCGTGACGCTATCCTCTTCAATATCAAGCAAGTAGCCAATGCAAGCCCGAGCATCGTCCACTTGCCCTGAATCACTAAGTCGCTCATTAAGCAACTCATGATCAAGCCATCGATCCTGAGCATCCAAAAAAGCATCAATGCTGGCAGTACGTCTGTACTCAGTCTGAGGAACGGCATCCACTGGAAGATCAACAAGGTTCATTCCGAGAACATCGTTGCTACCAGCCGTCGGCGACTTGAACAACGAAGTTGCCAAGCCAATCTGAATACCCTTGAGAACTACCTCTGACCAATCTCTCGGACTGGAGAGATCGTAGTCGATCAGCCCAGAATTTTTTGCACCCTTTTCATGATACCCAGGAGATATCTGAGGCTCAAGAGATCCGAGACGCACCTTATAATCAGCCAATACTCGAATCGCTTCTTCCTCTGCGGTGCTAACCGGATTCAGCAACTTAACCTCGCCGACGGGCGCATCTCCCGCCCCCGAGAGCTCTCGCCAGCCCTCCAAGGTACTGTTAGTCACACGAATCACCCGCATACGGTGGGGACGTTCATCGAGCTTGCCCCTGTATCGAACACCGGGCGGGTCACCTGAACCATCATGCTCAAAGGAACCGACCAAGGCCTTAACAGAGAAAAGCCAACACAGATGTGCGAAATCCACATCACCCTCACGTCCGTAGATGTGGACACCGAAATGTGTGGACTCACCGACCGGATCAGGGAAGAACCGGTGCCCTGGATTAACGAAGTCTCCATGCACCCGGAGTCTCTGATAGGATTCTCTCCTGATTTTTCCCTCGCGGTCACCGTAGAAGTGCGTGTCCGGATGCAGAAGGCCGACGATTCCGTTCTGCGCCATGCCTGCCCATGCACGCGCCATGAACGCCCGGTACAGATCTGGCTGCGTACCCGAGATCAACGGATAGGTCGCCTCACTCGACAGGAATTGCCCTAGGGCTTCAGTACTGTTCTTCTCTGATAGAATGAACTCACGAGGACCGAAGGCATCAATCAAGGCTTTCTTACGTTCCTTCTTAACCTCAGCAGACACCTTCACCAATTTGAACCATGGGTCCAATTCAGCAAGAACTGAATCCTCATCCCAGATTGGCCGAACCCACGGTGGGTTCCCCACCTGGATATCGAAACCACCTTGGTTCTTGAAGAGGTGAGCAAACTTAAGCTCCCAGTGGAAGAAACCATGGCGCTCAGCGAGGTTCTCCACCTCATGGAGCCAGGGGAAGCTTTCTCCCAGCCGGAATTCATCCTTCATCGCCATGAGAGGGGCGAGAGAGTCCTCCGCAGCATCGAGATCAGCCAAAGTCTCGATCTCGCTGAACAGGGTCCCTTCCGGGATGTCCTGGGAACCCAGCAGCGCCTCGGCGAACTTGAGCCACTTCTCCAGATCCGCCAGGTCCAGGCTTTCCCGGGCTGAACCGAAGAGCGAGTCGTTACCGCCAGCGCTGCTCAACTCCAGAGTGTTCCCGAGCCGCTGGTACACCTCGTCGCTGCCGTCCAGCAGCCCGGCCTTCTGCACCGGCCAGAACCACAGCGCGCACCAGGCGTCCATCAGCGTCTTGAGCCGCCAGTACGGGGTGCCCTTCTCGGTGAGGTTCGCGAGCACCTCTTCCCTCGGGATGGCGTGCTCGGGCTGGTCGATCCAGTCAGCACCGTAGACATCAACCCGCCGACTGATCTCCCGCTCGGACAGCTCCAGCCGCCGGATCACCAGCCCCCACAGGAACTCAGCCCTTCGCGACAGCGCCTGCAAACGCCGGAACTGCGAGTTCTTACCGCTCGTCTTGGGCTTGCGGCGCATCGCGCGCCGCCAAGCACCCAGCTTCGCGGTGTCCTCCGGAGCGAGAGCCTTGGCCTCCTTCTCCGCCGCGACGCTCCCCCACCCCTGTGCGGGCAGCAGGAAGTGGTGGATGTACCCCTCCGAGATCTCCCCGTCCCGGAACGGCTGATCCACCGGCGCGCTCTTGAGCCACTCGCCCTTCTTCACCGTCTCCGGGTCGTACAACCTCCGCCCGGCACCGATCAGCGAGTTACCGCGCCGCAGGTGCAGGCCGAACCACGGCGCCTGCAACCCCGGGTACATCACGTTCAGCCACAGCGACACCTCCGCCAACTCCACGGCGGTGCCGTTGAGGTCCACCCCGTACGCCCGGTGCAGGGCGATGTAGGCCTTGACCTTCTGGAGTTCCACCGCGTAGCGCTCGGGGTCCAGCTCCTCCCCGCGCTCGGCCTGCGCACGCTTGAGGTACTCGGCCGCCACCTGGTTGATGGCCTCGTTCAGGAACGCACCCGAACCCAGCGCCGGCTCGCAGATGGTCCACTCCAGCAGTTCCCTCGCCGGGGTGGTGGTCCCGTCCTGGTCCAGCCTCTCCCGCAGCGTGAGCTGCACGGTCAGCTGGGTCAGCGACTCGGGGGTGTAGTAAGAAGCACTGGTCTCCCGGTCGCGCCCGGCCAGGCGGTACACGAACGACCCGGGCTTGTAGACCACCATGGGGCTTTCCTTGGTGGACTTGCCGTTCTCGTCCTTGACGCGCACCCACACGTCGTCGCTGTAGTCCTCGACCTTCGAGTGCGGCACCATCCACGACCCGCCGGACGGGTCGCCGTTCTTGGCCGCCTCGTACAGCTCCTCCTGGGCGATGAACCCGGTGTAGGACATCAGCCCCTCGTACACCGCGCCGAGCTGGTTGATGCCGAGCTGGGCGTAGGAGATGAACCCGCCGCGCCCCCTCCTGGTGCCGCGGGAGATCATCAGCCTACGCAGCACCTGGTGCAGGGCCTCGTTGCGCAGCCGGGTGTCCAGCGGCTCCATGACCGGCTCGTCGGGGTCGTCGTCCGGGTGCGGCAGGCGGGTGCCGATCAGCCGTGTCCGCTCGGGGTCGAACAGGTCGGCCCTCAGCGGTTCGAAGCGCAGCCCGTCGCCCTCCGAGAGCCCCTCGGCCTCCTCCTGTTCCAGGACGTGCCCGCGCGGGTTGTGGCCCTCGTTGACCATGCGGAACAGCAGGTCCAGCGACTGGTACAGGTGCGTGCTGCCCCGGGCCTCCTCCCCCACCAGGTCGTTGACGACCAGATCGCCCAGGCGCGCCATGCTGTACCCGCGCACGTACGCCTCGTCCTTGGCGGGTACCACGCCCAGTTCGGGGCGGGCCTCGGCGTAGAGCAGGAACAGGATCCGGTAGAGGTAGCGCAGCGACTGGCGGGCCAGCTCGTCGGCGAAGGTCCGGTTGGTACGGGTGTCGATCCGCTCGGGGTCCACGCCCTGGTCGCGCAACCGGGCCAGGACCTCGTTGGCGATGATCTCGACCGAGCGCTGCAAGCCCTCGCGCAGCTCCTTGGACACGCCCACGGCGTGCTGGCGGGAGGCGTCGACGAGGGTGGCTATGGCCTCGGCTCCGCCGTCCTCCGAGGGCAGGAGCGCCTGAGCGCCGAAGAGCGCGGCGATGGTGCCGAGTTCGTCGTTGTCGCCCCGGCCCAGGGCAGTGTCCAGGCTGACGGCCAGGTAGCGGCCCTCGCCCCACACCGAGCGGTCGGCGAGGACGACCACGCCGCCCGCGAGGACGAGGACGTAGCGCAGGTTCTCGTCGCGGGCGAAGAGCCAGGACACCAGCTTGGTGCCCAGGGTGATCCGCTCGCGTCCGCCGAGGTCGACCGGGTCCAGGAGCCATCCGGCGCCGTCGGGGTCCATGGCGGCGTCGGTGTCGGGGGCCCAGCCGCACTCGACGGCGGCCACGGTGGTCTCGTGCAGGGCCAGGCGGACGGGGACGGGCTGGTCGCCGTGCTCGAAGAGGCTCTCGGCGGGCGCGTCCTTGGGGGTGAAGCCGAGGGCGGTGAGCACGTCGCGGTGCAGGGCGTGCAGGCGTTCGGTCTGGGCGGCGACCGCGGCGGGGCCCGGCGTTCCGTCGCCCTCGCGCAGCCGCTCGGTGAAGTCGGCGAGGGCCTGGCGGTCGGCGAAGTAGCGCCCCTTGAGCTGGCGCAGTCCCTGGCGCGGGGTCACCGGCCAAGGCGAGCGCTCCTCCCTGGGCAGCTTGTTCTCGGCGCTCTCGCGCTCGGCCCACTCCTTGAAGGGGCCGTCCTTGCCCTTGAGGTGCTTGGGCAGCACCTCGGCCAGGTAGTGGGCGGAGAAGTACTCTCCCCGGTTGACCAGCGAGTCGTAGCCCATGCTCAGTTCTCCCCCTTCACCACGGCCAGCACGCGCAACAGCGGCTCGCCCGACGTGCGCATCCTGCGCATCAGCCGCTCCTGTTCGGCGACGGTGTCGTGCACCCGTCCCCGTTCCTTCTGTCGGCCCTCGCCCAGGCCGTCCAGGCTGAGCTGCCGCCACTCCTTCAGCCGCTGCTCGGGTGCGGCCAGGTCCTGTTCGATGCGGGCGTCGTATGCGGCACTGCGCTCGGCCAGGTGGACGCGGGCGGCCCGGACCGCGTCGGGCACCAGTTCCTGGAGGGCGGACAGGTCCTCGGCACGGCCGGTGTTGACCATGCCCGACCCGACGCCCGTGCGCTGGAGGGCCTCGAACATGTCCTCCACGCGCGGGGCTCCGGGCAGACCGGTGACGGCCATCCACTCCACGACGGTGGGCTGTCCCAGTTCGTTGGAGTAGGTGCCCTGGACGAGGAAGACGGGTTCGGTGGCCCGGGGCGCCCGGATGACCCAGGCCTGGTTGCGCTGGGTGCGCACCTGCACCTTGTCCACCAGCCACTCCACCAGCGGGTGTAGGTCGCTGACGTAGCCGGTGTCGGGCCAGGTGGTCTTGGTGGCGCGGGCCTCGTCGAGCCGCTTCAGGGCGTGGTCGCGGTCGAAGGTGACGCGCAGGCGCTCCTTCACCTTGAGCTTGCGCAGGTAGTCGGTGGGCAGTGCGCTGAGGCGGTCGGCCAGGTCGCGGGGCGGTTCGAAGGCGAGGATACGCCCGTCGTCGTCGACGGCCACGTCACCGGCGACGGTGTCCAGGGCAGCGCGGACGAACTGCTCGGTGGAGTCGAAGAGCTGGGGTTCGGGGGCGCGCTCGGGGGCGGCGGCCTCGTCGGGCACGCCCACGTCGCCGAAGAGGATGTCGCCGATCCAGCCGCCGTCGTCGCCGTCCGCGGAGGTCGCGTCGATGGACTCGTCCACGGTGCGTCCACGGAGCAGGTCCTGGACGAGGCGGTCCTCCTCCTTCTCGGCGTTGTGCAGACCGGTGACCGTCTCGGCGGTGCCCATGGCGCGGTGGGCCTCGGCTTCCCTGTGCAGCAGCTTCTCGGCCACCGAGGTGTCGTCCATCGCGCCCTCGGTCGCCGTCTCCAGGATGAGCGCGCGGAACTGGGGTTCGTGCTTCTGGCCGAAGCGGTCGATGCGGCCGTTGCGCTGTTCGATGCGGATGAGCGACCAGGGCAGGTCGTAGTGGACCAGGTGGTGGCACTGGCGGTGCAGGTTGACGCCCTCGGAGGCGACGTCGCCGGTGACGAAGACCCGGACCCTGCTGTCCTCCAGGGCGAAGTCGCTGATGAGGCGCTGCTGTTCGGTGTCGGAAAGGCCGCCGTGCATCAGCGCCACCTGGTCCTCCTTCAGGCCCAGCGCCTTGGGCAGGTTCTCGCCCAGCCACTCCAGGGTGGGCACGGACTCGGAGAAGACCACGGCGCGGGTGTCACTTCCCTTACCGACCCCGATCTCCTTGAGCTGTTGGACGAGGGTGGTGAACTTGGCCGAGCTGGATTCGTCGATCTCGGCGGCCAGGTCGCCCAGGGTGCGCAGGGCAGCGTGCTCGCGCTCGTCCTCGCCGTCCTTGAGGCGGCCGGTGTCCTTGTGCGTGATGGTCTTGAGCCGGTTGGCGACCGTGGTGGACAGGGCCACGTGCGAGGACAGGAAGGCCTTGAGCAGGGTGTAGGGAAACAGATGGTCTTTCCCGCGCACCACCGGTCCGCCCTCACGGGCGTCCCCGGCCATCCACACCCGGGCGAGTTCGGCGAAGACGGCCTCCTCGGCGGGGGTGGCGGCGCAGCGCACCGACAGGGAGGGACCGCGCTCGGGCCAGTCGTCGCCCATCTCCGCGCGCACCTCGGGGTGGATCTTGGTGCGGCGGATGTAGAGGTGTTCGATCTCCTCGGCGCCGTAGTTCTCGGGGTCGGCGATGGCGGCCGGGTCCAGCAGGCGGATGAGTTGGGCGAAGGATTTGGAATTGCCGTTGTGCGGGGTGGCCGAGGCCAGCAGCAGGGCGTCGGTCTGGGCGGCGAGCAGCCGGGCGAGCTGGTTGCGCAGGTTGCCCTCGTTGATGAGGTTGTGCGACTCGTCGATGACGACCGCGTCCCAGTGCATGTTGCGCAGGTGCTGGCCGTACTTGCCCTGGTTCTTGAGGGTGTCGACGGAGATGATGGCGCGCTTGAAGTACAGGAAGGGGTTGCGTCCGGCGGGGATGTCGCGCTGGATGCGCTCCAGGCCCACGGAGTCCAGGCGCACCAACGGGATGGCGAAGCGGGTCCACAGCTCCTGCTGGAACTGTTCGAGGACCTGCTGCGGGGTGACCACGAGGATGCGCTCGCCGCGTCCGCGCCGGATGAGCTCGGCCAGGGTCAGGCCGATCTCCAGGGTCTTACCCAGGCCCACCACGTCGGCGACGAGCACGCGCGGGCGCAGGGCCCGCAGGGCGAGTTCGGCGGGGCGCTGCTGGTAGACGAGGTCCTTGAGCAGGAACTTGCCGGGCATGGCCAGGCGGCGCTCGGACTGGGGCAGCGGGGTGCGGCGCAGCACCGACTCCAGGTACAGGCGGCTCTGCGCGTAGCCGGAGGAGTCGTCGTGGACCAGGCGTGTCTGTTCGGGGTCCAGGGGGTCGACGCTCTCGATGCCGGTGAAGAACACCGCGTCCTCGCCCCGGACGAACTCCGAGACCCCGACCGCGCGGACCATGTACCCGTCGGAGGCCGCGGGGGTGCAGGTGCGCACCATCCACTCGGCGTCGCGCACCTCCACACGCGCCCCGGGGGCGAAGGGGCTGGTGCGCGCGGTGTCTGCTTCTGCGGTCAAGGGGAGACCCTCACTGTCCACTGCGGTGTTCTCGTTGCTTTCGATTACACGCGCCGCCGCCGGCGGCGGTTGGCGTCGTTCTCAGATGGTGACCGGCCCGGCGGCGGTCCGGCGGGCCCCTCAGGCGGCGGGACGCGCGTAGGCCTTGCGCAGCCGGGCGGCCGTGCGGGCCGCGAGCCGGGGTCCGCTCCCGGTCCCGGTCCCGGTTCCGATGGGCAGCGGAGCCGTGGCGGGCCGGGTGACGGCCGCGGGGCGGGTGACGGCCGGGATCGCGTCGGCGATCCCGGTGCCCTCGACGTGGGTGCGCTCGGCCAGCCGGGCCCGGGCGGCGCCCGGGGAGAGCCCCGCGGCCGCGAGGAACTCGGTCAGCCGGGCGCGCACGTCGGCCAGCGCCGGTCGGCTCGCGGGGTCGACCGCCATCAGCTCGGTGACCAGCGGGAGCAGCCCGGCCGGGACCTTCGCCAGGTCGGGGTGGACGTCGGGGCTGACCGCCGCCATGCCCAGGGCCTCGGCGGTGGCGCCGTTGTAGGGGTAGCGTCCGGAGGTCGCGTAGGCCAGGATCACGCCCAAGGCGTAGAGGTCGGCCGCCGCGGTCACCCCGGTGGGGTCGGTGAACTGCTCGGGCGCCATGAAGCGGGGAGTGCCCAGCCGCATGTTGGTCATCGTCAGGTCGCCGCCAGCCCCGCCGATGGCCACCAGGCCGAAGTCGACGACGCGGGGGCCGTCGGAGCCGAGCATGACGTTGGCGGGCTTGAGGTCGCGGTGCAGCAGGCCGGCGGTGTGGATCTCGGTCAGGGCCGAGGCCAGGACCAGGCCCAGGGCCGCGCCGTCGACCTCGTCCAGAGGATTGTTGCGCTCCAGGTAGGTGGCCAGGTCCAGGCCGGAGACGTACTCCATGGCCAGCCACGGCGTCTCGTCGTCCCGCTCGGAGACCGCCACGAGCGCGGCGACGCCGGGTCCCTGGACCATGCCCAGGGCGGTGGACTCGCGGTCGAAGCGCTCGCGCAGGTCGTCGCGGTCCAGGTGCGCCGCGTGCAGGGTCTTGACCGCGACCGGGGCGTCCTCGGCGGTGCGGCCGACGTAGACCACGCCCATGCCGCCCTGCCCGAGTCGGCCGAGGAGTTCGATGCCGCCGAGGGCACGGGGGTCTGAGGGGGTCAGGGGTTTCACTGCGGACCTGCCAATGCCACCGGGGGCCGCGCGCGGTGGAGCGGGGGAACGCGCGGTCTGCGGACACAGGCTATCGCCGCTGACCTGCGTGCAGACCCGGGACCAAAGTCCCTTTCAGGACTCTGTCCACATGCGGCCATCCCTGCACCGAATCGCACCCCACAGAGGGGCGTTTCCGCACTGCGCGCCATCCCGACCTTTTTCGCGCAACGCCACGAACCCCCTGAAGCGGGTAGCGCCCTTCGGCGGAGTGGGCTATCTTCACTGGTAACAAAGATATAAGGTCAAGTTTTCAGCATCAGAAACCCATACCAACACAGGAGAGTCCACTATGATCGTGATCCTCGACCCCGGGACCAGCCGCGTGCGTGTCGACATCAGCTGGTCGCCGCCCTCGGCAGGCGCGTCCCTTGGACACCGGAGCGTCAGCGCACGCAGTCTTGAGGGGCGTGACCTCATCCTGGCCCTGTTCGAGCACGGGCTGCTCTCCCCTGGACAGGAGTTGGTCTGGCGGCGCCCTCGTAGTGGACGGACCTACCGTGCACACCCCACCTCGGAGGGTGCTCTGCGCGTGGAGGGGCACCCCACTCCCTTCCCTTCTGCTTCCGCAGCGGCCACCTACCTCTCCGGCAGCAACCAGAACGGTCTCCTCGCGTGGCGTCTGGCCGTTGACGGCAGGACGCTGCAGGAACTGCGCTCCCTCCTCCGCCAGTAATGCCGAGCCACGACCCTTCCGCCCCACAGGAGCACTGGGATACTGAGATAGTGTTACAGAAAGAGTTGACCGCTCCGAGAGAGGATCGTCGATGTCCAACGTCATCCGTGTCGACGCCGAGGTGTACGCCGCCCTTCAGGAACGCGCCCAGCCCTTCGTCGACACCCCGAACGATGTGCTTCGCCGCGTTCTGGGCCTGGACACCCTCGCGTCCAACACCGTTCCCGACCCCGGAGCCCCGGAGCAAGACGCAACCGAGGTCGCCAAGGGGGCTCTGGCCGACATGATCCGCAAAGGAACCCTCCGTGCCGGGGAGGGACTCGTCTGGGAACGGGGTCGGCTCGGTGTCACACATACCGCCACCGTGACGGCGGGCGGGCGGGTACGACTCGACGAGGGCGGTGCCGCACCGTTCAAGACCCCCTCCGGAGCCGCCCGCGCCCTGTGCGGCCACGAGATCAACGGATGGCGGCAGTGGCGACGCGCAAGCGACGGCGCCCTGCTCCAGGACCTGCGCTGAGACATCGCCGCACCGCTCGAAGGCCGAAGGGTCGCTCAGCGCCCATACGCCGGGGACTTTCCGGGGCCGCTGGCGCACCACATGTCCAGCGGCTCCTCCTCTTCTCAGCGCCCCTGCACGGACACAGGCACGGGCACGGGCACCGACCTCTACCAGGCGCGGCCGTCCGGGACTCCGAGAACCCCGCCAAAGGCTGCCTTCCCTTCCCCGCCGTCGCCGCCGCCGCCGAGTGGGACGTCTTCCTCCGCTCCTCACGTGAACAGTGCTGATACAACAACTCCTCTGAACCGGTGCCGGGACACGTGTGCAGATAGGCACCTCCCCCGCCCCCGGCAGCACCTCATGGCGAATCTCTCGATTGTCCTGAAATGATCTTGTGACCTCTGGTTGACTGCCCCCATCTCCGAGCCCCTCTCAGAGGCGCACCCCCATGGACAGGGCAGTCCGCCAACCATGCGATCAACAGAATCATCCCCGCCTGAAGACAGCCGCCCTCAGGGCCTGCTCCCCGCGCAGTTGAAGGCACTCGCCGCACCGATCGCCAAGCACAGCGACTCGGTCATCGAGGACCCGAAACTGCTGGACGTGGCCATGGCGGTCTTCCGCGTCTACACCACCGGATCCCCGAGGAGCGGCGGCTTCACACGGGGCGAGCTTCGGGACGCCTGCGCAGGGGTGGCCGAGGTTCAGGACTTCGAGCAGCGCATCAACACCTTTCTCGCCCTGGGGATGCTGCTCCCTGCCAGTCCGCGGCCCCGCGAGGACCGGTACATACTCGAACCCATCAGCATGGCCCTGTTGCTGTTCCTGGAGCGCATCAACCGCCACGGCGGGATCGGCGAGCTCCTGGCTCTCCTGGACAGCACACGCTCCGCCATCGAGCGCGACCAGGCCAGCAGGGCAGACGTCCACAATGCCCTTCTACGCACCCGGCAGACGTTGATCGTCTTCACCGATCACCTGCTTTCGATGCTGCGGACACGCCCCCTGAAAGAGCTCATCGCCGAGCAACACCGCTACCGCGACCCGGGGCTCGTGAAGCGGGTCGAGGAGCTCCAGAAACTGGTGATCGCGCACTTCCGGGACCTGGAGCGCCCGGCACGGGAGGCCCTGGAATGTGCCCAGGCCTATGCCGCCGCCACGTCGGATCTCATCGATCGGCTCATCAAAGCCGGAGCCCTCAACCGGAACTTCAGCCTCTTCCACCCTGAGCAGTACAAGGACGCGGCGAAGACGAGCAGCCTGAAAGAACTGGCGGCCGTCTTCTCCCACGTGGTCGTGGGCCCGCCCGACCTCGGGATCTCTCCCACCGCGCTCATCGAGACGATCGAAGAGCTCAGCCCCAGGCGCCCGGCCCCAGGAGCCCCGCCGCCGCGACCCGACCGGGATGCTCCCCAGGACAATCCGCTCCACGACATCGCCCGCAAGGAGCAGGGACGCCACCGCCACATGCTGGAACAGGCCGAACTACTCCTCGGCGGGCACGACGGTATCGACCTCACCGACCGTGTGCGGGCCCTCGGCTGGCCGGAAGGTATGCGGCTCCTGGTCGACATGATCAGGGTGTCCGGGCTGGGCGCCCCCTACGAGGTCGAGATGACGGACGGGTTCTTCGTCCACCCAGCGGAAGAGATGACCTACCTGTCCCAGGTGAGGCTGCACCGCAACCCCAAGTGGGATCCCGACACCTTCGAGTACCACCCGCCGCCCGAGCCGGACGAGGGAAACGACACTCCATGACCGAGACCAGGACCGTCACCGAATCCGGGCCTCTTGCCCTGGCCCGCATGCACGCCCTGGGCACCGCGCCGATCCGTGCCGACCTCCCTGATGCGATCATCGTCGACGAAGCCCTCAGGGCGGGCCGCTCCGTTCTGGATGTCGTCCGATGGGACGAACCCGCGCGGATCCTGGGGTGGGTGGAGGGCCATGAACCCTCCCACGAGGAGAAGACCGGGCTGGACCACCCGCAACACAGCCGCACCGACTTGGAGGTCTTCGCCGCATGCCTCGGTTGCTGTTGGCGTGATCGCCATGCGGAGCCCTGGCCCGGGGTTCCGTGTGAGCAGCAGGAAGTGCTGGACGCCCTGGCCTGGGTGAAGGAGGACGACAGCTCGCGGGCTCTCGGGCGCTCCCGCAGAGCACTCGCGCGGCTGGACCGTTCCCTGTGGGTCGAACTCTCGGGCACCGGGGTCAGGCTGGGGCCGCGCGTCGCGACCTGGTCCCGCAGCCAGACCATAGACCTGCGTGAGGTGTTCGATCTCCTTCCCCGGCACCCCGAGAGCCCGCCCCTGGAGGAGCCCCGATGACCGAATCCGCGATGGGCGAGAGGTGGCCCGAACTGAACGACCTCACCCCCGAGCAGCGGACCGAGGTACTGGACGCCATCGCGGCGCTTGAGTCCTCCCGTTCCCCGGTCCTCGCCGCCCACTTCCAGGCTCTCCTCGATCCTGGTCTTCGCAACTGCGTCAAGAGATGTCTCAGCAAGTCGGGACGGGTCCTGCTCCAGGCCGGACACGGATACACCGCCGGCTACGCCGACCACATCACGGACGCGCTGGTGGCGGAGGGCTCCGGGGTCCTGCCGGCCGAGGAACGGGCGGTGCTCGCCCTGGTCCTGCTGCACTGCGTGGCGATCCCCCAGGCCGAGGGCAGAGTTCAGGGGGACACATGGCTGGACGCCGTTCCCGTGCGCCGAGACCTGCTGGAGGAGTCCATGGTCCCGAGGGGGGTCGTGCGTGAGTCCCTGCGGCGCTTGGCGGCGCGGGGGCTGGTCTGTTTCACCGGTCACGGGGGCGGCATGGCCAAACCCGGACCACAGCTCAACCGGCTCACGGAAGCCGCCTCCCAACGTGTGCGAGAGCAGATCGCCCTGGTTACCACCACCGACGAAGGCCTTGCCGACAAGCTCCGCCAGTCACACCAGCTCGGCCTGGCCGCGGTGAACTCCGATCCTCGGCCACTGGCTCCGAGTGAAGACGCGGGCCCCCTTGCCGCCACCCGCGGCAGCCACACGGAACCAGAAGAGGGCACACCATGAGCCTCCTGCCCGAGCAGACGACCGAGCACCTCCAGGACTGTTTCGTGCCGGGTGTGATGGAGGCTCTCAAACCTGGGAAGGATGAGAGTCATGCCAGCACCGAGGAAGTACCCGCCTGAGCTGCGCGAACGAGCGATCCGGATGGCCGTGGACGCCCGCCGCAACCCGACCACCCGCGACGGGGCCATCGCCCGAGTGGCCGACCAGTTGGGCATCAACCGCGAAACGCTGCGCAACTGGGTCACCCAGGCCGAGATCGACCAGGGGACCCGGCCCGGCACCACCACCGACCAGGCCCACAAGATCGCCGAGCTCGAACGCGAGGTGCGGGAACTGCGCCGGGCGAACGCGATCCTGAAGTCAGCGTCGGCTTTCTTCGCGGCGGAGCTCGACCGCCCACACACCAGGTAGTCGCCTACATCGACCTGTACCGGCAGGAGTTCGGGGTCGAGCCGATCTGTCAGGTGTTGCAGATCGCCCCGTCCACCTACTACGCGGCCAAGAGCCGAGCCCCGTCGCTGCGTTCGCGCACCGATGAGACCACCACCGCCAAGATCCGGCAGGTGCACACCGACAACTACGCCGTCTACGGGGTGCGCAAGGTCCACGCCGAACTCAACCGCCAAGGCCACCGGGTGGCCCGCTGCACCGTTCACCGGCTGATGCGCCAAGCCGGTTTGCGGGGCATCACCCGCGGCAAGAGCCCGCGCACCACCACCCCGGCCCCGGGCCCGGACACCAGGCCGGACCTGGTCGAGAGGGCGTTCACCGCGGACGCTCCGAACCGGTTGTGGGTCGCCGACATCACCTACATCCGCACCTTCGCCGGGTGGGTCTACGCCGCGTTCGTGATCGATGTGTTCTCCCGCCGCGTCGTGGGCTGGCAGGTGTCGAAGTCCTTGCGCACCGACCTGGCCCTGGACGCGTTGGAGATGGCGGTGTGGAACCGGTCCCATGTCGGCCGACGCATCGACGGCTTGGTTCACCACTCCGACCGCGGAGTGCAGTATCTGGCGGTGCGCTACACCCAGCGCCTGGCCGAGGCGGGAGCGGTGGCCTCGGTCGGCACCACCGGCGACTCCTATGACAACGCTCTGGCCGAGGCGTTCCACTCGTTGTTCAAGGCCGAGCTGATCCGCAACCGGGGCCCGTGGAGGAACCTGGACGAAGTGGAGATCGCGGTGGCCGAGTACGTGGACTGGTTCAACCACCGCCGTCTGCACGGCGAGATCGGCTTGGTCCCGCCGGCCGAGTTCGAAGACGGCTTCTACGGGCAGCGGGCCGGGTCAACAGAGGACGAAGCGTTGGTTCCGAGCCTCCAATAAACCAGGCACGAAACACCTGGAGATCGCGACAGCGGCTGAACGGCTGGAAGCCTGCCGGGAGGAGCTGCGAACCGCCGAAGCCGAGCACGCCGAGGCAGTCGCAGCGGCAGACGAGCTCCGGACGCTCTGGACGCGAGCGGACCAGCGGCACACGGAGGCGCAGATCACGCTGAGCAACCACGAGCTTCTCGTCGAATCCGCTCAGCGGGAGCTACGGAGCGCGGAGGACAAGCTCGGTCGGCTGCGCCGGGACCTTCAGAGCGCTCACGAGAAGGTGGAAAGGGTCGAGCACGACAAGTGGCGCCTGGCCTGGGGCCGTGGCTCGGACTCCGCGAAGAAGCACATCGCCCAGATCGAGGACCGTACCCAGCGCAAGCGCACGGCCCAGGACTGGTGGAACCACGCCTCGGCCTCCTTCCTGGAGGCGCTGGCGGTGATTCGCCAGGACCGGGACACCTTTCCCAGCGCCCTGGTCGACCTCATCGACACCGCCGCGCAGAGTGTCCCCGAACCCGGCCAGGCCAGGAAAGCGTTCGACACCGCCCTACAGCCGATCGCCGAGCTGCTGGAGGAATGCGAGGTACAGGACTCACTCAACAAGACGCTCATCGCCAACGAACAGGAGGAGCGCGGGCGCAACCTCACAGCCGCCCAGCAGGAGGTGGACCAGCAGATCGGGTCGTTGGAGATCATCCGTGCGGCCGTGGCCAGGTCCATCAAACTGATCCTGGCCAGGATCAGCGACCAGTTCGACGAACTGGACAAGGACAGGGACGGCGGT
The DNA here is from genome assembly GCF_018316795.1 of Nocardiopsis akebiae. Taxonomy (NCBI): domain Bacteria; kingdom Bacillati; phylum Actinomycetota; class Actinomycetes; order Streptosporangiales; family Nocardiopsidaceae; genus Nocardiopsis; species Nocardiopsis akebiae. The sequence continues at coordinate 2,841,132 of NZ_CP074132.1, read as the reverse complement.
TACGGCGCCCGCCTCGACTACGAGGTACTGGACCCCTCCGCGACCGGCTCCAAGTGGAAGGTCAACGTCATTCCCCGGTGGCGACGCTCTCCGCAAGGGACCTACGTCTCCTACCAGAAGATCGCGAACGGGGCTCAGGTCAAGGTGTTCGCGATCCAGCTGGTGTTGGCCTCGCTCCTAGCCGACAGCGATGTGCCCGGCCGAGTCCTTGTGCTGGACGAACTCGGCAACAGTCTGGGCCACGAGAACCGGCGGGACGTGTTGCGGGAACTGCAGAAGGTCGCGATCTCACAACAGGTGACCATCCTCGGCACCTGTCAGGACAGTGTCATCCACGACGCCGTGCGGCACTGCGGTCAGGTCCTGTGGTTCAACCACGTGTCCAACAATGAGGTCTACAACCGCCCCACCCGGTCGTGGGGATCCGACGAAAACGGTCGGCACGTCGAGCGGCTGGCCTTCTGGCTACGCTCCGGACGGGCCCCGGAGTGAGTCGAGCACCCCGGCGAGCAGGTCGGCCAGAGCCGGCAACACCTCTCCGTGCTGGGCCTCCTGTTCCACCCCCAGCCCGGCCAACTCCGGGTGGTCGGCGATGAGTGCGGCCACGGGTCGCAGCACGTCAGGGGCCAGGGCGCGGAGCCCTGCCGCTTTCTTCGCGTCCTGGCCACGACGTTCCGGAGGTTGCGGCCGGTGCGGCCCCCGGAGCCAGGCCTCCTCGGTCATCGCGACCGGGTACACGTCCCGCCCTACCCGGTCGCGCAGGTTGGCGATGATCGCGATGCCGTGCGCGTCGAGGTCCCCCCACACCGCGATCGGCAGGGGAGCCAGCATCTTCAGGAACCCGACGAGTCCGTCGCTCGCATACCCGGCTCCCCAGACACAGACCCAACCCTCGGTAATGGCGGAAATCTGGCAGGAGCGGTAGAAGGTGTCCTGGTTCTCCAGGACGAGAACGCCGCGAATCCCCTCGACCCGCTCCAGAGAACCGCTCTCGCGCACACCGTTGGAAGGCAGACCGGCCCAGGGGGCGGCTGTGACGGCGTCCACTGCCAGGTCGTCGTCCTTGTACCAACGCAGGGGCCCCTTGACCCGGATCTCGTGGTCGGGGAAGTCGAACGCTTCGGAGATGTACTTCTTCAGCAGGTTCTCCACCGCGTGGATGCGGGCTTCGGTCCAGCGTGTCTTCGTGCCGGCGGTGTGCGCATGCGAGCGGGAGGAGACCTCACGCCGGGTGGGGTTCCGCTCGTTCCTGTGTCGGTACCACCGGCACGCGACACGCACCGCGAAATCGTAGGTGTCCCAATGCCCCGCCCTGGTCGCGGAGCCCGCGGGGACCGCACCGGGTTCGGACTTCAGCAGCAGTCCGTGCTCGGTTTCGAGTTCACCGATACCTCTCATCAGGTCGAGGAGTTCCGTACGCGCCAGACCTGGATCGACCCGGCCGAGGATGTTCCATCGTCGTTCGTCGGCCCGTTCCGACCACAATGGGGTCCGGATGATCTGGACCAGCCGTTTGATCCGCAGATCCCTCATGTTGACGCGGGCCTTCACCATGACCGCGCCGCAGCGAATCAGCTCATCGAGTACGTGGTTCGCCCGGTCTCCCCAGCGATCCTGAAAAGTCTTCACCTTGCGCGAGGATTTCTCCAGTACCCAGGCCAGGTCCTTGGGCTCAAGACCTTCCGGGGTGAGAAATTCATCCGGAGGGCTCTCGGAGACCAGGAACACCGTGGAAACGTCCAGGACCCCATGCTTCATGGGCGGTTCCCCGGCCTCGGGGCAGCGGACCACGACACGGACCCCTTCAGGCAGGGGGCTGTTGACGAGGTCCTTCACCTCGATCATGCGCTCTTCGTCAGGCATGCCCGGGATAGCCCTCCAGGTCTTCGATGCCGTGCACCCTGTCAGCGGGGAAGGGGCAGTCGGTATCTTCCCGGAGTGCCTGCAATGCCCTGTCCGGGTCGTTGGTGAAGAGCACCACCGCGAGCGAACGAGTCGCGCGAGAGCAACTGACATAGAAGAGACGGCGTGTGCGTTCCGGCGTATGGTCCCTTTCAGCGCGGATGTTGCTGATGTCAGAAGTACTCAGGTCCTTGATACCGAGCAGCTTCTCGTAGGAGTACTGGTTCCAATTGCTGCGGTCGTCCTCCAGCAGCACCAGCACCCGCTCGAATTCGGCGCCCTTGACCCCGTGCTGGGTCTGGTACGGCAACCGTCCCGAAACGCAGTCGTGGTAGATCCGCATCTGCGCCGCGGGGCAGGCCAGGTAGGCGGTCATGGCCTTCTGAAGAATCTTCTGCTCTTCCTGGCGTGTTTCCTCGGGCTGCTCTCCTGTGTCTTCCGCGGCCTCGCCTTGCTCCACCGGCAGCCCCTCCACGAAAGAGAAGCCCTCGTGCTTGAGAAGCTGTGCCTTCAGGCGAGGGTCCAGTCGGATGAGTTTCGAGTGGAGAGCGTGTCGCAGCACGCCCGCGACCGAATCCGTGCTGTCCCTGGCGAGGATCCTGGCCAGGTGATCGCCATCGTCCTTCAGCCGCGGAAGTAGTTCCGCGGTGGCCTGACCATCACGGAAGGAACCGAGCCGTGGGGAGAGCCTGCTCAGCATCCCCAGGGCTGTGATCCCGTCCTTCTGCTCGATCGCCTCCACGAGTGGGATGAGCCGGTCGAGAAGGGGCCGCAGACTCCAGTGCGTCCCTGCGATGTACTCCTCCCTCAACTGCCTGGCATATCGGCGCCCAGATTGGTGGAAGGCGCTGTCCACGTCCGTGAAGCCCAGGCGTCGGGCCGCCAATCGATGCTCCAGCACCAGGATCTTGAGGTTCTTCCCCTCCACTCCCTGACTCCACAGCAGGTCGTTCTGCCGGACCGACAGGTGGTCGCGTACTCGGTCCAACCAGATGCCGCTGTCGTCTTCCGACGAGAGCACGAAGAGGTCCGCGTCACCTCTGTTCGGTTCTTCCTCCCCCTCGCGTTCGCCCCGGACCTGAGTCAGGTCTCCGTCGTGTGGTGACATCCTCCTGATTTTGTTGATGACATCGAGCACCCGCTCAGGGCAACGCCAGTTCTCCTTCTTACGGATGGTTGTCCAACTGGTGTCCGCTTCGATGAGACCGACTCCGGTCGGGAAGATCCGCTGCATCGGATCCCCGAAAAATCCCAAACAGAACTCTCCGCGTTCCTGTTCTTCGACAGCCTGTAGCGCTTCGACCACCTTCGGATCCGTGTCCTGGCTCTCGTCGACCATGACGTAGGGGAAACGCTGGGCAACGATAGCGGCAAGGCGCTTTTCCCTCTTTATCAACTCGGGTACCATACGCAGGACATCGTCATGACCGAGGAACCCTTGTTGGTAGTTTCGACCGGACTGGTAGTTGAAGCGCAGAGCCGGGTCGTTCAGGCACTCCAGCGCCTCGACGTACTTCGCACCCCTGGTTTCGTCACGCGCCGCGATAAGACGATGAATGTCCGCGCGCACCCATTCACGGATCATGTACTGGAAGGGTTGAACCACACTCCAGAGGAAGCTGTGGATCGTGGAGATATGAAAAAGCGGGTTGGCGGCGAGCCGCTCCTTGATCTCCTCCACCGCGACATTCGTATATGTGATGCAGGCGACCTGGCGCCGCTGGCCCAGCAGGGTCGGGCCCTCGGTCCGACCGATGTGTCGCAGAGCCTTCACCAGCGATGTCGTCTTACCTGATCCCGCCCCGGCGATCACGACAAAACCCTGCTTCTCAGTGGCTTCGAGGACCTCGCGGATCTGCTTGTCCGCCTCGGTCGACTGGCGCACAGACACAGAGCTCACAATTCCACTTCCCGGTCAAGCTCGCCGTTAAGCCAGACCAACCCCTCCTGGATGTAATACGGGGTCTTCCAGGGTTTCTCATCATACAGATCGAAAAGGGTCAGCGCGAGGTTGGTCTTCCCACCCGGCGGCCGGGTAACGAACTCGAAAACCTCCCGCTCGACCTGCCCAGCAGAGATGTCATCACCCAACTGAAAGCCGATCTTTTCTCCGCAGTCACGCAACCATTCTAGATTGTCGAGAATCATGGCTTCTTCGAATGTGCGCCCAGCTGCTTCGTGATGTTGGTCATTCCACTCGATCACACGTCGACCCTGGTAAGCAACACGCACCTTTGCTGGATCGACACCGCCCTCGTGATTTCCGATTTTCTCTCCCACCGGAGTGTCCAGCAGCTCCTTGATCCCTACTTTTCTCGGCAGCCAGGTCTTGAGCGTCGAATTAGCGCTTCGGGCATTCGGCGTGGAGGCCGGAACTGCGGCGTCCTTCTTCTTTCCTTCAACCGGACCGACACTGTCAATATCCGCGATGATCAGTGTGGGGAGCCCGAGGAAGCTCACCAGAGGCCTGAATCGATGGGCATGTGATCCACCCACCTCGAGAAGTGAGATGTGCGAGCTAGCCAGCTGGGACAGCCTGCTCGGCTCCTTGTCAATCATCAACGGCAACAGGATGCGCTCGGCATCTCCTTCAACGATGATTACCGCGTCCGCGAAGAAGAGGTGACAGTTGGTGATCTTGAGAAACCTACGCAGAAACTTGGAGTCGACTGTCTGGAGCTTGGACAGATCCCTGACCTCACAGACCGGAGCACCGTCCGAGGCAGTCCGGCGCCGGAAGTACCTGATCGGATCGAAAGAGGTGTCATAGATGATGTGAGGAGAGTGCGTGGTCACCATGAGTTGGGTATGGAAGACCTCGGACTCGTCCTCGTCGACGAACTGGCGCACGATCTTCAGGAATGCCTGTTGGAGTTGAGGATGCATGTGGGCCTCGGGCTCCTCGATCACCACGAGGTGGATGAGCGGCCGTATTCCCACACCCGAGGCCCACCGGCGGTGCATCTCGTGGATCTCGATGAGCATGAAGAGGAAGTTCTTGTAACCGAGGCCGTTGTAACGTTCGGGAAGCTGCCTCTTCGCGTCCTCCTCCCCCGGAGCGAACTGGTAGTACACCCATGCGCTCTCAGCGATCAGGGAATCGCTGTTCTGGCGACTCCTGACGCTCAGCCTCGGGTTGCGGATTCCTGGTCCGGCGACTTTGTTCAGTCGGGTAAAGGTTTCGGCGAACTTGTCCGACAGATAGGACTGCGCCTGCTTTTCCGAAGCCTTCACAGCCTGATGAGCGGCATGATCGATATCATCCGAAGCAGAGTAGTCGAGGAACCTACGGACATGACGGGACAGATCCCGCCCCTTGGATGTCTCATCATCAGAGAGAAATCGCTGAGCATCGACCATGTCCACATGGATGAGACTGTCAACGAACTCCTTGGCGGCAGCCGGAGAGTCAGCCATCCTCCCAGCGACATCTGCCCCTTCGCAGCCCGCACCTTCCCGGTCGAACGTGTCGGGTCCGAGCACGTAATAGCGGAACCCGTAAGCAGAGTTAAGCTCACGATCCAGGTAGTCGCGCAGGTCCTCCGGCCAGGGGGCGAAGACCCTCCTCTCTTCTTCGGTTTGCTGTTCCTTGGCCTGTCTCGCCTTCTTCCGAGCCGCCATGAAACGCTCGGCAAGATCCTCCCTGGGCGCGAACTCCAGTCGCAGCGCCACCCGTCCGATATCTTCGGAAAGATCGTGGAAGGACATCAACTCGACGACCCGGTACCAGTCCTCCCTACGGACCTCCAAGAGAAGGTCGAGGCGTATCTTCGGCAACTTCTCAGCTTCGTCCTGGGTCAGTTCCGTCACGCCCTGAAACTGATCCCAGCAACCGGAGTTGAAGTCGTAGAACGTGAAGTCGCTCTTCCGTCGCTCGAAGAAGAATCGAAAAACGTGGGTCATTGATGTTTTCCCACTGTTGTTCGCCCCGACGAAGACCGTCGAGTTGGGGTCAAGGTCCACCTTGACCGAACGCAGCCTCCGGAAGTTTTCTACGCGAACTGACTTGATTCGCATGCACACCTCTTGACAGGAAACACGAAGACACGTAAGGCAGGTAGCGCAGCCGCGCGAGTGGGGAACGGGGGGAACGGCCGAAGAGCCATCATCAAGGATGGTACCCCGACCCTCATCATCACACGACCACTTTCAGCGATCCCGAACCCAGGATTTCGCAGAACCCCCCGTAAACCAATGGGATACCCAAAGCGTCGACTCGAAGCGAATGCTGGCCCGTTATGGAGGTCGCCGCTCGAGCGACCAGCAGGCTCAGGAAGTAACAGATCAAAACTTCATGCCGATCTGGTCGCTGAAGCGCGCTCCTTGGGCCACGGTGGCATCTGTGCTGTGACTCGCACAGCAGAGGTGAGCGAGGTAGCCGCCTCGGGTAGGTACGTGAACTCGCCAAGCATCTCAGTGACGCAGCGTCGGCGCCGATACCATGGCCGCGCTGCTCAAACAGGAAGGGCCCAGCTTTCAGGGGCTGAACCTTCCCTCAGGGGAAACTAGAGAAGACACAGACCTCAAGGAAAGGCAGCACCGTGGCCGTCACCACCCAGGTACGCACCTACACCGTCCGCGAAGGCCTGCTCGACGAATGGGTCCGGCGCTGGAAGGAGGAGATCGTTCCCCTGCGCCTGGAGTTCGGCTTCTCCCTCGGCGGCGCCTGGGTCGACCGGGAACGCCACCACTTCATCTGGGAGATCTCCTACGACGGCCCGGAGTCCTTCGATGAGCGCAACCGCCAGTACTGGGTCTCCCCCAAGCGCGAGGCGATGAGCCTGGACCCCGAGGACTACCTGGTCTCCACCGACGTCCGCGAGGTCACCCGGGCCTACTGACCCGGCGTCTCCTCCTCAGCGATGGCGAGCAGGTGCGCGCGGCGCTTCCCTACGGTACCGCGTCGGGTGCCTCGTGCAGTAGCAGCGGACGGTGGCCGGGAATCTGGTCGTCTCTCGGAAATCAGCGGACCACACGCACGAGAGCGTCAGCCCTCTGTTTGACCTCAGCTGCCCCTTTGTACCTGTCTCCGCTGGCACCGGAGCCCGTCCAACAGCGGTCGGCGCCCCTCCCTGAGGGCACCGACCGCTGTCCGCCAACAACCCCTACGTGATCTCGGCGAGAACGTTGCGGACCTCGCGCCACCCCTCCGAGTCGAAGGGCGCCCGAGTGCGGTAGGCCCCGGCCTTCCAGGCCAGCAGACGCTCCAGCCTGTTCGCCAACCACCCCATCTGCGCGACCGGGTACCCGGACACCTGCCAGGCGTCCACCCCGAGCTGGGCCAAGCCGCCGCGAAGGAGTCCGGGGGCGACCTTCGCCATGCGTTTGCTGGCGCTCACGTCCAGCCGGAGAGAGGGCACCAAGTCCAACACCATGTCGATCATGGCCCGTGAAGGAGCCCGGAAGCGGTCGGGCACCCTGGTCATGGTGACCCTCGTCCCGCCAGGCTCCTGTCGGATGTCGATCCCAGCGGGACGGCCGTCCTCCGACCTGCCCAGGGCCCACACGAGGAAGGCGAGCCCCTGGGCTTCACGCAGGGCGACGGTCACCTCGGGCTTGCCGTACCCGCTCGGACGAGCGGGCGGACCGAAGCGCACCCACGTCTCGGACACCCCTGGAAGCCGCTGCGCCACATCCAGGACCCCGGAGTACGCCTTCATCTCCTTGATGCTCCGGAGGATCCTGGCGATCTGAACGAGACCCTCGACCAGCTCACCCGTGTCGTTCGGCAGAACCTTGGACTCCGGCGTCATGGCGGCCTGGTCCAAGCCGAGAGCCAACCGAGCACACACCCTGCTCAGAGCCCGGGGTGTTGCGGCCTCTTCCTTCCGCGCAGCCTCTCTGTAGTAGGCCGCCAGAGCCCCGAGCCGCCTCTCATCGGGCTCCCCGCAAAGCTGTTCCGCCTGCCGCGCCCAGACGCGGAACCCTTCGGTGTTTCCAGTGCGCAGCAGGCCCGCGCCCAGGTATCCCTGTTCCAGGCAGTCAGCACGCTCCTGACCGGATGTCAGGGGAACGACCCCGAACTGTAGACCGAGCAGCAACCGAGCGGGTGGAATCTGGTCAGGGGTGAGGTCCCACTCCACCGGCTCTCCGATCCGGTCCAGGATCTCCGTCACACCGGTGATAGCGCTGTCGACATCAGTACTTGACGCACCAGGGACTCGCGGCCCCTCCGCCTCACCCAGCACCGGGTGTCGAAGCAGCAAGTAGGTCTGCCAGTTCTGGGGGGTGCCACTCATGCGCGTGGCCTTGACGCTGTACGTGAGACCGAGCATGGCGCACAACTGGGAGAAGTCGGTTTCGGTCGTCGTCCTCGTACCCGGGCGCTCTCGGGAGGGTTCGTCCGGCCGCAACGGCACGGGCTTCGAGCTCTCCGCAACGACGTTGACGACCTCCATCCTGCCCTGGCGACCGGTCTCCACCCAGGAGTCCACCAGACGCGCCGTGAGCAGGGGTTTTATCTGCCGGAGATTTCCAGCGGACAGGCCTTTCCCAAAGCATTCACGCACCATGGCGTGCCACGTCCTCTTCTCCAGGGGGTCAGGCGCACGGTCCTCCTCCCGGCTGAGGGCTGTGGTCCGCCCGAAGACCTCAACGGCGTGGGTGTGCGTACGCAGCAATTCCCCCAGCACAACCGCGTAGTGGAAGCAGGTGTCCGTCTGGAACACCCCGTCCGACCGTGTCAGGCTGTCCAGCTTGTCGCCGATCCCCTGGAGGACCCGTTCCGCACCGCGTTCCGGCAGGCCCAGGGATCGGAGCCTCTCCAGTGCCTGACTCTGGTGGTGGTCCGGAACCTCACCTGGAGTTGGGGATGGCGCGTCGGCTTCCTCCGGCCTGTGTGCGGCGCCGGTCGGCGGCCACCAGTCATAGCTGTGCAGCAGATGTTCCTTGGCGAAGTTCTGGGCGGCCACGGTGATCGCGCTCTTCTTCGTCTGCGCCTGCCCCTCCGCCGCACGACCCCGGTCGTCCCTGACCACTGCCCGGAACACCAGTGGCTTGTCACGGAACTTGCCGCAACTGATCGTGTGGTGGTCCTTCCCCAACCGTTCGGAGACGAAATCCTTCCACCCGATCTGTTGCCACCGCAGCGCGTCGAGAAGTTCACCGCAGGCACGCTCCACCAGGGAACGCAGTTCTGTCTCCTGCCCCCGCAGGGCGAGCACCCCCAGAGCACACAGGAGCAGACGTGCGGTCTCCCGGTCATCGCTCCGTGCGGGCTGTTGCCGTACCTCCGGCCGGGCGACCATCGTGGCGAGCACCCGTTTACGGGCCTCGGCGCTCCACTTACGCTCGGCTTTCTCGCTCGCGGGGAAGTAACGGCGCGTGAACACGTCCGCGAGGCACACGGCGAGCCATCGCTCCCCGAGGCTCTCAAGAAGCTCCAAGGCGTAGACCAGACCATCGTGCGTCTCCGAGGAATCGGACGCGGATCCCACCTCGGCCAAGGCGAGGAGCGGCCACTGCCGAGGAGAGTCTTCGCTCTCCGCGGTCCGCTTCTCCGGAGTCAACCGGTCGACGAGGTCGGAGAGCGACGCCAGCAGGTTCCGAAGCGTTTCCGGGTCGGGCTGCGATGGTTGATCATCAAGCTTTTTCTGCGGTTTCTCCAGCGGTTGTGAATCTTGGTACTCGGCAGCGTCGGGCTGCTTGACGCTCGCTTTGGGAGGTCTGGCGGGTTCCCGTTTCGGTGGGTCGGGCTCTTCCAGCCGGGTGAGCCCTTGCCCACACAGGTGCCACCGGGCGTCCGTCTTCTTGTCCACCTCGATCCACGCGGGAGGTACGAGCCGGTGAGGGGCGCCCTTCTTCAGCGTGCCCACCCGGTCGGGAAACCACAGGGCCGCTTCGCGGGTGCCCCCCTCCAAAGGGACCTCGACGTCGACGGGAAGGAGAAAGGAATGGCCGGGTGGAGCGGTCGTCTTCTCCACGATGGTGCCCCTGGATCGGGGACGCACGATGATCTGTTCCACGTCCAGGGGCAACCGGGTGAGCGGCGGTGCCTCGGGTGCGGGTTCGGGTTTGAGTTCCGGATCGGGCGCGGACTTCCTCACTCCGGCCTTGGGCATGTCCGGTGTGGTGAGCCCCCATTTGGTGAGAACACACTTCTCGAGGTTGACCCATGTCGTCCTCTTGCCTCGGAGGGTGCCGACCTCCGTGCGGTATCTGCTCCCACCGCTCCCGCTGGCGCTGAGTCTGAGGACCAGACCGTATCCCCGGTCCTGGACCACCACCCGGTCACCTGAGACCTTGGATCCGTACAACCGGGTGTGCCAGGTCAGGTGGTTCGGTGTGTGGGGCTTCGACTTGCCCGGAGTCTGAAAGTGGACCGTGATACGGCCTTCTCCGGAAACGGTGTCGATCACCGCCTCCCGACAGGTTCCGCCCGCCTCGAAGTCACCGGTCAGCACGGCCTTGCGCGCGGCCACACCCTGTTGCGTGGACAGCCAGCGCCTCAGGTCACGCACGATGTAGAGGTGGTCGGCGCTGTCACCGTCGGTGTGCTGGCGATGGCACCTGTGTGGTTTGACGGCGTCGGGGATGTGCGCGAAGTGGGGGATGCGCTCCTGGCCGACCCGTGTGGTCAACCGCTTGCCGCATCCACCGAGCCAGTAGCCGCACCAGAAGCTGTTTCCGACGTACCTACTCTGGTAGCGCAGCGCCTCCTGCCGTCCTTCCGGCATCTGCGTGGCCTCCTGGGAGCGCGCCCCTCCCACCACAGCGGTCTGCACCTTGCGTGTGTCGCTCTGGCCTGCCCGCACCGCGCCCCTGCCCCTCCTCCACCCCACCGCTCCCGATGCCACCCAGAAAGTCAGCACCCGAGCCGCAGGAATCGCAACAAGGTGACTATCCTTACCGCCCTGGAGCCAGAATGGAAAAGCCCCCGTAGGGAACATCATGGCAACGAAACGTACTCCATCCAGGGATCGCTCTGGCTCTCCGCAGCACGGGCTCGCCCTTCGGTGCCGGGGCACGCGCACCCAGCGATAAGAAACTGACCCCAGAGCAGAAATTCGATCGCCTGTTCGACAGCATTCAGCGACATGAACATCACTCACTCCTTGCTCTCACGGGTCCGCGCATTGATGTCATTCACTACGAAAAACGCACGCACCACAACGGAATCTCTGGCATGGTGGGACTCCCCGGCAACCGCGCCTTGCTAGGACACCTCATTGATCAAGCGCATCACCCATGTCAAGGACTTCCGCTGCTACCAGAACTGGAGGCCGCACGACAACGTCAACGTCTTCGCGAGGCTCAACCTGATCTACGCCCCCAACGGCACGGGAAAGAGCACCTTCGCGGAACTACTCAGCGGTGTCCCCAAAGATAAGCAATGGTCACACGGCATGAAGGCCGTGATCCAGCCGGGTGACGACCCGAAGGAGACCGACACAATCGACGGCCCCGGGCACTGGATCTGGGACAACGTGCGGCTCTTCAACGCCGAGTACGTTCGGCGTAATCTGCGCTTCGACGCCAATGACGACGAGACAACTGGCCCGGACGCACCCGCACTGCTGTACCTGGGTGAGCTCAAAGTCGAGCAGAAGGAGCGCAGGGACGCGGCCCAGGCCGAGATCGAGCGCCTGACACCCGAACTGAAATCCCTGAGGAAGAAGCGGCGTTCGGTCGAGAGCAAGCGGGAGAAGCTCTGCACCGACCTGGGAGGCCGGGTCGCCAAACAGCTCAGCGCTGTGAGCAGCCGCTTCCCGCGGCACTTCAACAAGAGCCACGTCAAGAAGGCCCTGGAGCAGCCGCTGACCCCCTGGCGAGACCTTGAGGACACCTTCGGTCAGGACCGGACCCTGCTCGGTGGTGCCTCCCAGGAGCGGATCAGCCCGGTCAGCTCCACCGAACTGTCCCTCGACGGTCTCTGCTCCGAAGTCGGTGCCCTGGTGACACGCACCGTGACTTCCGAGGTGATCGGAACGCTCAGGGACCGTTCCCGGCACGAATTCTGGGTTCGTGAGGGCCTGGAACTGCATGAGGGACTCGACACCTGCCTGTTCTGCGAGGGCGAGCTCGACGATGATCGCCGGAGGCGGCTGGCGCACCACTTCGACGAAGGGTACACACGGCTTCTGGCGGACCTCGATCGCGCTCTCGCGAAGACAAGCCTGCTCCGGGAGCAGGCCTCACGGTTCTCCCACGACCTGCCTCGGCGGACGGAGTTCTTCGAGGACCTGCGCGGGGACTACGAGCAGACAGCCAAGAGGGTCGCGAGCTCGATCGATACGTTTCAGAACGGTCTGGAAGGTCTCGCCGACCTACTGCGGCGAAAGAAGGGAGCGATGTTCACCCCGCTTGATCCACCGCCCTCCACCATCGAACGCGTGGCCGTCGACACCGCCGAGATGAACCAGATCATCGAAGAGCACAACCAGCGCACGCAGACACTGGAGGCCGACCGTGAACAGGCCGCGGAGCGCGAGTTCCAGCGCATGCTGCGCGACCTCGTGGGCCCGTACCGGGACTACCAGAACGAGGAGGGCTCACTGGCGAAGGAGATCAGCGACCTCTCGGAGGAACTGAAGGGACATCAGGCCGTTCTACGCGAAGGACCCCAGAAGGAACGTGATCCCGAGTATTTCCTCAGCAAGCTGAACGGGGACATCCGTAGTCTGCTGCGACGTTCGGATCTGACCTTCGAGTACCGCGACGATCGCTACCAGGTTCTGCGTCACGATCAGCCCGCGCGCCACCTCAGCGAGGGCGAGAAGACCGCGATCGCGCTGATCTACTTCCTCCAGAGCCTGAGGGAGAAGGAGGGGGACCTGAGCCGTTCCATCGTCGTGGTGGATGACCCCGTCTCCAGCCTGGACGAACAGCTCATGTTCGGTATCTACTCCATGCTGATCGGCAACCTGGACCCGGAGGGAGGGATGTGCCGACAGCTCTTCGTCCTCACCCACAACACCTCCTTCCTGCGGCACTGGAACAAGGATCTCAAGAGCAACAACCACTCGGTCACCTTCCACCTGATGCGGTCCGTCGGTGACTCCAGTGGGACTGGACGCTCACCGAGCCTGATTCCGGTGGATCCCAAGAACAGCCGCGAATCCGTCATTCTGGAGACCGAGTACCTGCTGGTCTTCCACAACGTCGCGCACAACCTCTTGGACGCCCTCGACGACACGTCCGTGGGCGCCGACCTCCGACTGCTCACGTCGGCCGCCAACGACGCCCGCAAAGTGCTGGAGCACTTTCTCCAGTTCAAGGCACCCAAGCAGGCCACCGACCTCACGGGAGCCATCAGGCACGTGCTCAAGAGCAATCCCGTACTGGCCAAGCGGCTGACCAGCTTCGTCCACGGCAGCTCCCATCGCGACGCGGACATGGCGAGCAAGCCCATCCTCGACCTGGCTGCCCGGGACACGCTCTCCGACGTGCTCACCCTGATCCGCGACGTCGACAGAGACCATTTCGAGGGCATGTGCCACCGATTGGACATCACCGACCGGATGGATCGGCTCACCTCACCGTAGGACCCCGCTCAGGAGAACCCGGCAGAGCGGACCCGGCCCTGGATCTGCTCGGGGATCACCCCCGGCCAGCCCAGGTAGCCGATGACCTGCGTGATGCGCGGGCCCCCACCAGCATGCTCGGGTGGGCCGGGTGGGACGCGCGTGACCGTGCCTGGGCGTTGGTGGACATCGTCGAACGGAACCTGGCACCGCCCCAAGCCCCCACGGAGACCGTGGTCCCGCTACTCGCGGGCCTGGCCGAGGTACTGCCGTGGGTCGACCGTGTGGGGGCGGGGATCGGCCCGCGCCGTGCGCACGGAGACGGTGCCGAGCTGGGGAGGAGGTTCGCGGACTACCTGAACCGGCTGGGGCTCACCGAGGGCGATGTCACCGATTGGAGGCCGGCTCCCCCTCGCCGTGGGCGTCCGCCCAAGCGGACCGGGAGCTGATCGTCCCCGTGCGCGCCGTCGCCTGTCCGGTGGCGGCGCAGCCGGTACACCCGGCCCGATGACGGTTCTCGGCCGGGCCGGCGGCTCGGGTGGGGCTGGTTCCCGCCCACTCCGAGGCCGCCCCGGGCTTCGCCCTACGGCCCCGCCCGACCCGGGCCGGGTGGGGGAAGAGCACTACTGTGCTGGGGAGCCGAAACCGACGATCGCCGGGTGTCGGCGACGGACCTGGCCACCGGCGAGCCGGTCCCCGGGATGACCTACGAGCACTACCGATACCGGGAGATCAGCGAGCGCCTCACCCTACGCCACGGCTACCTGGCATGGCCCACCACCGAGGAGGTCGTCGAAGTCCATCCCGACGAACTCACCGTCGTCGACAAGTCCTTCATCTACGTACAACAGGCGGATGACGGCTCCTGGGTGGGGAAGACCCGCCTCCACAGCGGGGTCCCCGAGGACCGGGACGTCGAGATCACTCACGCGGCCGGGCACACCTACCTCGCCGAGGCCGGAGACATCATCACCCTGCCCGACCTGGAGCCGGGCTCTTCCCGGAGGACCCGTGGACGAGGATGTCGCGGATGACCGAGTGGGACGGCCGTCCGGTCGCCGTCCTCGTCCAGGAGCGAAGCTACTCGCAGGGCCGACTCGTCGTCCACCAACTCGGTACGCATGTGCTCGGCCACCGCAGCGCCCCTACCGCCGACCGCTCTCAATCAGAGTCCTTCCGGTCCTGGCCTCCGGCCTGCGGCGGCCGATCCGGTCGGTTCAGCTGCTGGCCGGGGCGCCTTGTCGAACCGGTCCGTGCCGAGAGTGTGCCGGGGGCTCCGGTCGCCCGGCCCCGGTCGACGTAGGGGTCACGCATCACGGGCGGTTCGTCGATGGCTTCGGGCTGAACGACGACTTCTGAGACGTCGTGTTCATCCTCGTCCTGGCGGCGTTCGTACTCTTCCGGGGGCAGGACCTTCTTCCACTTGCGTGTCCGCATCGCCGGCAGTTCTCCGGCGTCTTCCCGAAGAGCTCGATACACCGCGTACATCTGGAAGTATCCCATCACGAAGAACGGCAGGCCGACGAGGACGACGATCTTCTCGAGCGCTCCCAGACCGCCGGTTCCGGAGAACACCAGCAGAGTGGCGGTTACCACGGCGATGGCGACGGCCCAGAAGATGCGCTGCCCCAACGGGTTGAAGTCCTCATGGCCGTTGGCCATCGTGTCGGTCACCAGAGCCGCGGAATCCACCGAGGTGATGAAGAAGACCACCACCAGGATGATGACGAGCACCGAGGTGAAGGGAGTGGCGGGGTAGTGCTCCAAGAACGTGAACAGCGCCCCGGGGATGTCCTGCTGCTCCACGACACTTTCGACCAGGCCGCCCTCACCGTTGAGCTCGATGTCGAAAGCGGAGAACCCGAAGATGCCGAACCACAGCACCGAGAAACCGGACGGAATGAGGAGTACTCCGGTGATGAACTGACGGATGGTTCGGCCTTTGGAGATCCGGGCGATGAAGATGCCCACGAACGGTGACCAGCTGATCGTCCAGGCCCAATAGAACACCGTCCAGTTGGACTGCCAACCGGTGTCGGCGAAGGTGTCGTTCCACAAGGCCAGTTCCGGCAGATTCACTATGTAACGGCCCAGCGCTTCGATGGTGCCCTGGAGCACGAAGAGAGTGGAACCGGTCAGCAGGATGAACACCAGCAGACCCACGGCCATCCAAATGTTTATATTGGACAGGCGTTTGATGCCGCGGTCCAGACCCAACGCGACGGAGATCATCGCGGCCCCGCCGACGACGCCGATGATGACCAGTTGCCACACGGCGTTCTCCGGGATGCCGAACACACGGTTGACTCCGCTGTTGATCTGCAGAGCACCCAGTCCGAGGGAGACCGCGACGCCAAAGACCGTGCCGACGATGGCGACGATGTCGATGAACTTACCGATCGGCCCGTGGATCCCCTCACCGAGAATCGGCTGGAAGATTGAGCTGACACGCGGAGGAAGGTTCCGCTTGTGGATGAAGTAGGCGAAGCACAGCGCTGGCAGGGTGAAGATCGCCCAGGTGTGCAGGGTGAAATGATAGAGCGTGAAGTTCATCGCGTCCGCGGCAGCAGCCGCTGTCTCCGGATCCACGCCCAGTGATGGTCCCCGCGGCGGATCACCGAAATGACTGATGGGTTCGGCCACGCCCCAGAACATCAGGATGCTACCGATGCCAGCGGCGAAGAGCATGGCGAACCAAGCCGGACCGGAGTGCTCGGGCTCTTCGTCGTCGGGGCCCAGCTTCACCCGCCCGAATCGGCTGGCGGCAACATAAACCAGAAAAACCAGAAACAAGGTGAGGCCGAGAATGTAGAACCAGCCCAGGTTGGCGTACAGCCAGTCCGAGGCGACGGTGACGGCTGTATCCAGCGGCTCGGTGAAGATGATGGTGACAAGCACGAACACGATGACCACCGCGGCCGCGCCGAAGAATACCGGCGGCGAGGTACGCAGCCGCAGGGCGTCGTGTAGACGGATCAGCACGTAATCGACTCCTCGAACTGGACGCTGGCTTACCGGGGCCGTGGCCAGGCGACCCTGTGAGCGTACTGTTCACGCCCACGTCTTGCTTCTATCCGGGAAGTCATGTCGCCACCCTCGTCCGGAGAAGGACTGCCTGACTTCACTCCCCATCGCCTCTCGTTCCCCGGGCTACCCTCGACCACGGGCAGCACACCTTCACACCGAGCCGCACCAGGGCCTACGAACCCGCGTTGGCCCACGTCGACCCCGCCCGGCTTTCCGGACGGCGTGACTCCGGGCAGGACGGAGAGGGAGACCGGGACGCCACCCTCGTCACCGCCCACTCCGACAAGGAGATGGCGGCCCCAACCTGGAAGAAGACCTACGGCCTCCATCCGTTGTGCGCGTTCATCGACCACGGCGAACGCCGCCCCGCGCGAGGGCACGCCCGGCCGCCCGTCAGGAGCGACACGATCAACCCGTCGTACGGCCGATCCGCTCGTACACGGGCGCCAGCCGGGAGGCGACGCCCGGGGTGGAACCCTCCCAGTGCGCGAGCGGGTCGAAGGAACGGGGCGGGGCCAGACGCACGGGCTCTCCCACGGTCCAGAAGTCAGCGACGTGATCGGCCAACGGCGCCACCTCCACTCCCAGTTCTCCGCCCGGCCCGCTCCCGCTCCCCGAGGCGTCCAGGGCGGCGATCACCTCGTCCTCGGCCCTTCCCAGCCACGCGAAGAGCAGCAGCGGGGCGTCGTCGAGCGCCGAAGCCCACGTGTACAGGACCGCGGCGCCGTGTTTGCAGGGATGCCCCGGTCCGGCCAGGTGCAGTGGATGTCGAGGTCGTCGACGGAGTCGGGGAAGAGCCGCACCCCGTGGCGGGCGAACACCTCCTCGACGTCCCCGGGAAGTTCGTCGGCGATTCCCTGGAGCACCAGGGGTGTCGGTCTCCGGCCCGGACTGGAACAGACACCGGCAAGTGTGTTCAGCCCTACGGGGCGGCCTGGGACACCGATGCCGCCCTCGGGCCCCGGAGCCCAGGACCTCGATGACCGCATCCGGCCATATCCCCATCGCCAATGCGCACATGCGTGACCTGCGCTTACTCCCGGGAGAAGCTCCTCCACCACGCACCCTGGAAAGTGACGTGCGCCACCCGGGGCCCACACCCCTCCTCGTGCTTCCCTGGTCATTCTTCGTCTTCACCTGCACATACACGCATATCCACGCCACACCGACCTGGCCTTCCGAAACCACGCAGAAGGTGGGGAAACGTCCCACCCCTGTGGAACTCTCGGTGAGTGCGCGGCCACCAGACATGCGGTCCGCCATCGCCCTCCACCGCCCCCGACGGAGAAGGAGCCCCCACATGTCCGCGTGGAACATCCAGGTGTCCGAGGTCAACGGAGTCCTGAGCAACGTCTCCGGTCTCATCGGTGACGAGGAGGGCACCACCGGGCTGTCCGGCGAGTACACCGACCTCGGCACGCGCCTGGAGGAGGTGAACTCCGCGGCTTCGAGCATCCCCATCAGCATCGCGCTCGGGGAGTTCGGCACGCACTTCCTCGGCGTCGTCGGGGAGATGATCACCCTGAGCGCGAGCGCCACCGGGGGCGCGGGCGAGGCCACGATGCACTACGCGAACGGCAACCTGGAGATGGCCGAGAACGCCCAGGCCAACGCCGGAACGGTGCCCGAGCCTCCCGAGATCCAGCCGCACTGACCCTCGCGTACGGATGCTCCCCGGGCCCACCGGTGCGCCGGGCAAGGCGCCGTGGTCAACGTGCCCCTTTCCTCCCCCCTGATGCCCCCTCCGGCTCTCTGCCCTGCCCCATCCCCGAAGGCCCCATGGAATTCACCTCCTTCTCCACAGAGTCGTGCGCACCCGCCGGCGACGGCGGGATCGTCCCCGGCCTGGTCCCCATCCCCAACGTCGACCCCGACGCACTCGAAGAGGCCGTCGGCCGACTGCGCGCCGTCGGCGAGGCCATCGAGGAGTCCGGTGAGGGCATCACCTCCACCTGGGCCTCCCTCACCGGCGTCTACGTGGCGCCGGAGGCCGACACCCTGCTCAGCATCCTGGACCCGGTCTCCTCCGACGGATCCGCCGTCGCGACCGGCGTCAGGGACGCCGCCAGCGCGCTGGAGACCTTCGCCGAGACCGCACGCGAACTCAAGTCACGCCTGACCGGCCTCAAGGCGGAGGCCGAGGCCTTTCGGGCCGACGTGGGCTGGGACAGGGAGTGGCTGGAGGACGAGGACGAGCGCGAGCGCAACAACGACCTGAACAACCGGGTCGCCGCGGCCGTCCACGAGTACCAGGAGGCCGAACGCGCCTGCGCCAACGCAATCGGCCAGCACTACGGCGGTACCTTCTTCACCGGCCACAGCGACAAGGCCGGGCACGACCAGACCTCCACCGGTGGTGACCGCACCTGGCAGGTGTACGGGACGGCCTCGGCCCCCGTGGACCAGGCCAACCCGTGGGGTTCCGCGGTGGACGAGCCACCCGGCGCATTGGAGAACGTGTTCTGGAGTGTGGGCGACATCGCCATCGGTATGGCGGTCGGACTGGGGGTCACCACCGGGCTGTACCGGGACGGCCAGTTCGTCTACCCCTTCGGTACCGAGCACGGCCAGAACCTCCTCACCAATTGGGAGGAGGCTAAGAACAGTTTCTGGGCGCTGGCGGGCTCGGACGGACAGGGCGAGTGGATCGCGCCGGACAGCCTGGACGCGCAGTACGACAACGCGAAGGAGGCGTGGCAGGCGTACGGCGACGCCATCGTTCCGGTGAGTGAGTGGGACCACCGGCCCGAGTACACCATCGTGAACGGAGCCGGGAACATCGCGCTCATGGCTTCTCCCCTGGGCTGGGGGAGGGTGTTCCTCGACGGCCCCGACCTGGGGTCGGGGTCCGGGTCGGGATCGGGGCCCGACGGTAACGACTCCCCTGACGGCGGCCGCGGCACCCACAGTGTGGACGGCACTGGTAACGGACTCCGCGGCACCGACACCGTGGGCATGGCCACCAGCGCTCCCACCGGGGGCCAGTCCGACCCGGGCAGCGCTATCGGCGGGATGCACGAGTCCCTGTCCGGTCTGGAGAGCCAGTCCGGCGGAGCTCCGAGTCCTGAAGGGACACCGTCAGGTCCACCCGCTCCGGCACCGTCCCCGGCACCGGAGGCCCCCGCCGCTCCTGTGGGAGACGTTTCTTCCCCGAGCGGGAACGGAACGGCCCCGAGTAGCGAGGGTTCTCCGGTAGGGGGCGAAGCCGATGTGCCAAGGGAGACCAACGATCCGACCGCCCGGGAACTGCATGACGGCACCGCGAACAGCGGCGCCGACACCTCCCATGATCCCTGGGCTACCTCCCCGGTCGACGACGGTTCCTCCTCGGGGCAGGAGAGTCCCACGGCTCCGGTCTCCGGCCCCATCAGCGGGGACGGTTTCACCGTCGATGACTCCGGTGCGACGGACAGCGCCAACGGCGGTTCTAACCACAGTGAAGATGGGCAGAATGAGCGAGGTCCCCAGGAAAACGGCACTGGTGAGGAGCAAGCGCCCCCGACGCCCGACGGTGGTGGCTCAGGAAGCAGCGACGAACCGCCCCGAGACGGCACAGGTACCGGCGGAGGCGACGGTGAAGAGTCCGATGTCCCTGAGGACTATGCGGTCATGGAACCTGGGAGAGAGGCGGGTTTCCCCACACGTGAGGAGACCGGCCGAAACATGGAACCAGGAGATCAGGACGTCAGAGACCAGCTTTCCGAGGTCCGCGTGAACAGCCATGTCGCGGACCGCATCATGGAGCGCCTCGCCGACCAGGAGGACTCGATGGGTGGTCAAGTCGGTGACATCATCGCGTCCGGTCGACTGAACAACGCTCAAGGCTACAGGGAATTCCTGTCTGTTTTCGGCAACAACAACCACCAGAACGTGAGAACAGCAGGAGCCGAGATCAGGTTCGCGGACGACCTAATAACCCGCGACCACATACCATCCGAAAGGATCCTCTTTCCAGAGAAAGAAAACACAAGCAAATTCAACGACGTTGACGTTCAGATCACAGCCGATAAAAGGAATGACTACTACTCTTACCAGATCAAGCAGGTAAGTGGACCAAATGCAGTGAGGAACAACATCAAGCGCGTCAGTCAGCAGCTGACGGGAGACATGGCGCGGGGTACGAACAAAATCGGCATCATTGAATCCCCAGGGTCCGTGGAATATCTCCCCAGCGAAACCCTGAGATCAATGAAAAGCTGGCATCGGGACCATGGAATCTCCTATCGAATATACTTCGAGGATGGCGTAGTGACGTATCCACCAGGTGCCCAGATATATCCATAGTAGGAAAAATGACAATATTGCTCAGCATCCCGGGAACATCAGCCTCATGGTCGTGGGAACTCGGAATGGATGATGATCTCCACCTCGGCCGAGTTGCCGAAACGGCGATCCTCATCTCTGAGGTCCTTCAGGAACACAAGATGATGGACCTGAAACAAATCGATGTCCATTGGCTTCGCAAGGGGCACGGATTCATCGGAATCCGGTCGGTAATCAGCAACAGCGAAGGGGACAAGGCCGACGCCGCAGAACTTGTCAACCGGATCCTGGCAAGCCAACCCATCAGGTACACGGATGCCGAACCCAAAAAATTGGTGCTCTCTGGACCAGGGTACTGGGTTGACACAGAAGGAGAGGAGCATCGGGACCACGGGCTCATCGAAGTCACCTTGTTCGTGACGCCCGAGGACATTGATGTGAGCCTCGGCGTACGACACGACATCTGGTCCTGGTATGACTTCTCTGGAAACGCCCATCCGGAGATCTACCGCAGGAACGCACCCCGGCTTTCAGCAGTTCTGAAGGAGATTGAAGAACGTTTGGGAACCGAAACCATCCCGGACGAGCCTACATACTTCGCAACTCCTGAACAATACGGAATTAGGATAGACCCACCGAACGAGAACGGTAAAGGGTTCGACGCAGTCGGACAACTCTGACCTAGGAACAGAAAAACCCGGAAAGCAGTGAGAATAGTACACCTCTTCTTCTCAGCGTGCTTCTCCAGGATACCCCCGCCCCGAGGTCCATACAAAGAACTCCCCACACCTGTCCTACGCTCTTAAGGAAACCGAGGAGATCATGGGCGCGGAGATCAAATCCGGCGGATCCACGTTCTTCGGTACTTCCGAGAGATACAGCACCGGAAAACCGAGAATCAGGGACGAGGGCGCCTATTTCGACGCGATAATTCGCCTTTGACTCTAGAAGGGGTGCCCTCAGACACATTGACACCCCCCAGCCTGCTGCCACAGAGAAATTCACCCTGCCCTAAACTCCCACCTCTCCAAAATTTAAACAGAACCAAGCAAGTTGGTCAGTAGATTTTTTAAGCGCGGACACCTGAACCACGAACGACAGCAGGATATCCTCAAGGAGGCTGGAACAGAAATCCTCAAAGAAGCCCCCGAAGGGTGGGAAATGATCATCTACTCCAGGGCATCAGTAATCGACCACTCAAGCAGCTTGTCCGTCATCGAACTCGCGAGCGGAGAAAGTGTTCGAAAATGGCCTCCTGTTACAGTGGAAACCCTGTTCGATGACCTCCGTTCCGGGATGTACAAGGACGGCAAGGGAACCTGGTTCTCCCTTGAGTACGTCATCACCCGCCCAGGTAAATTCAAGGTCCGCTACAACTACGACGAGGACCCCCACATCCTCTTCCCGACGGCCTGGGGCTTCACCAACGACCTGAAGTACTTCCCTCGCGACGAGGAAAACATCCCCGGCTGGCTCCACGAGAAACTGCGCGAAGAAGCCGAAGGCAGAGCCACCGGGTAGGACCAGTCACGCCCCTGCACCCGTTCTTCAAGGAGTCCCTTTCCGTGAGCCGTACTCTGGTCGCCCTCCTGGAGCACCCGCCGGGCATCCCCGGGCTGACACGCGCCCTTGCCGCGGCAGGGCCGTCACTACGTGTGCGCCTGGTTGCCGACGGGGCGCTCGTCCAGCTGCGCGACGAGGCGGGGCAGCTGGTCGCGGCGATGCACGCCGCCCAGCGGCTCACGGTGTCGGCCGAGGCCGAACGACTCCTGGACACCGCGCTTCCCGACACCCTGCCCGCGCAGCCCTGGTGGGTGGAGGCCCGTACCACCGAGGCGGGTCTGGCGGACCCGACCACCCGGCAGGCGATGCGCCGCTTCGCCGACACCCTGGTCGAGTGGTACGGCGGGCTGGTGTGGCAGCCGGAGCAACACCTGCCGCAGCTCGACGGGCTGCCCGTCCGGGACACCGGGCATCCGGTGGTCGCCGCGCTCACCGAGGAGGCCGCCGTCGTGGTCGAGGACCGGCCCGTCGTTCCGGTCTCGGTCTGGCTGGCCGACGCCCTGGCCGCGCAAGCGCGCCAGGGCCGCGCCCTTCAGCTAGTCACGCCCCCGGACTCGCGCCTCACCGAACCGCTGGCGACCCTGCTGACCGCGCCCCTGGCCCGCTGGGCGGTGGCCGTCGGCGACGGGTTCCGCGACGGGTTCTCCGGCCGCCCGCTGCACTGGGACGAGCGCTACGGTCTGATCGCCGACCCGCCCGGCACCCCGGTGGCCGACTCCCCGCTGCGGACCGAACCGGCCCCGGAGGAGACCGACCACCAACTCCAGGTCACCCTCAAAGCCGACCACCCGGCCGATCCGAACCTGGTCCTGGGCCAGACGGTCGAGCTTCTCACCGAGACCCTGGCCGGAGCCGTGCCCTCCCTGTTCGGCCCCACCGAACCCGCCACCCTGGCATGGGAGACCAGCTCCCTCACAGGTCTGTGCCGGGACCGGTCTCCCCGTCCCTCGTGGCTGGTGTTCGCCGGCCCGCCCGCGTCAGTGCGCCCGGAGGGCGCACGCGCCTTCTGCGGCACTCTGCGGGTACGCCGGACCCGGGAAGGCGTCCGCGAGACCGTCACGCTCACGGTGAACCATCCGCCGGAGCAGGAGCCGGACCTGTCAGCCCTGGTACCGATCGTGCGGGAGCTGACCGAGTGGGGCGTACTGCACGTGATGGAGGTGCGCCGCCGCCGAGGCCGCGCGGACCTGGCCCGGGGCCCCTACCGGGCGGGCGGGCTGACACCGGTGGGCCTGGCCCTGGGGGTGGAGACCGTCGCTTCCCTGGGAGCCGACCGCGCCCTGGACGCACCCGTGCGCGCCGTCCCGGTCGGTCCGCCGATGACTCCGGCCGTCTGGTACGACCTCACCGGTGGCGGTGACCACGACGGCGGGGGCTGGGCTGGCTTCGGCGCACTCCTGGCCCATGTGAACCCCGACAGGGACGCCGGACGACAGTCACCGGGACAAGGCGAGGAAGCGGACACGGACACCGTCCCGGTAGTCAGGTTCCGGATGCCCGCGGCCGCCGACTGACCGGAGCCCCTCAGAGAGCTCTACGATGCCGGGGAACCGGAACCGACGGAGGAGACCCGATGCGAGAGACACTTCTGCTGGGCGAGGACTGGCACGGGGCACGCCTTCAACTGGTCCGGGACACCTTGCTGGTCGTTGTGGACGACGACTCCGACCCCGGCCTCCCGCACGACAGCTTCCTCGCGGCCGCCTTCGACCTGCCGAGCCGCCGCCCCCTGGGACCCGTACACTCCTTCCGCTCTCCCGTCCAACTGGTCGACCTTCCCAGGCTCGGACCCGAACCGGTCCTGGCGTTCGTCGCTCCCAAGGTCCTGACGATCGCCGACGTACGCGACGGGTCCGTGCTGAAGACCTTCGCTCTGCCTCGCACCTACACGGACGAACGCTTCTATGAGGTGTGTGCCCTGGCTCTGGGCCGCTGCGGAGGCCGTGACCTGCTCTTCCTACACGAGGACGATGAGGGGCTCTACCACCGTTCGGTGACGGCGGTGGACCTGGGCACCAGCGAACCGATCCTCGGCATGGCCTGCGAACACTACCGCTACCGGGAGATCAGTGAGCGGCTCACTCTTCGGCACGGCTACCTGGCTTGGGCCACCACAGAGGAGGTCGTCGAGTTCGGGGCCGAGGACTTCAGCGTCGTCGACAAGTGCTTCGTCTACGTGCAGCGGGCGGACGACGGCTCCTGGGTGGGAAAGGTGTGTCTGCACAGCGGGGTTCCCGATGGCCGGGACGTCGAGATCGCTCACGCGGCCGGGCGCACCTACCTCGCCGAGTCCGGGAACATCGTCACCCTGCCCGACCTGGAACCGGTGTTCCCGAACGACCCGTGGGTCCTGGTGTCGCGGGTGACCGAATGGGGCGGCCGTCCGGTCGCCGTCCTCGTCCAGGGCCGGGGCTACTCACAGGAGCCTCCAGGACGGTTGTGTCATCTGTTCCTGGACACGGACACCCCGGAGAAGGCCGTCATCCCCTGGTCGGTGCCGCCACAGGTACACGACCTCCTGGTCACCTCCGACGGCACGATCGTGGTCTCCTCAGCCGAGGGAGTCCACGTGCTCGACGTCGACCCCGCGCCGTGACGGGACCGTGCGCACCTCGTATGCGAATCCGCCATAGGTTACCCGCGAACGGGAAATTCAGGGACCAAATACCCTTGTCTCCCTCCCGCCCCATGACCGGATGCGGACAATCCACATTCCACTTCAGCAAAAGCTGAGAAACAGTCTCACCGCTACATCAGAAGACGAAAAACCACCCTCGGCACCACACATCCCCTGACCTGCCCTTCAGGCGACACGGCAATCCGGGATGGATTCGAAGGAACACGGCACACCTGGCGAGGAAAGACGATAGTGTCCGTGGGCGACACGATCATCACCCAGGGAATACGTGCTTTCGTGTTATTTTCGTCAGGCGCACGTACACCCCCCGAACAGTGCGTGGAAGGGCTCACGATGACACGCCCCTGGGAAGCGGATCCCGCTGCGGACATGGCACGGAGACTGGGCAGATCACCGGCGGAGCTGGGCAACACCGACCACGTCGACGGCTGCCCCGACATCTGGGAACTCTCCAACGGCGACATCGCGGTGATCGGCCGTGACCTGACGCGGACCTATGCCCATCGGCTCCCGAACGGGGCCGCTATCGCGGAGGACGAGCGACTCATCGTCATCCCCCGTTCCACACTGATCTCAGCGAAATCGGATATTCCCGATGCTTGACACCATCGACTCCCTTACCGGAGATCACCTGGCGCTCACCGACTACTCCAGTGACTTCAGGAACCGTTTCGGGTCGCTCAGGAACACCGACGTCTACAAGCTCGAACGGCAACAGGAGTTCCATCAACCGGAAAGCAGGAGTTGGCTGGCCTTTATCGACGGGCGCCGGGACGAGTCCCTGCGCCTGTTGGAGGACAACCGCCCCGCTCTTCGGAAGGAATTCACCCGTCTCGCCCAGGCGGGGTGCGGTGTCCGCCGGGTCCGGGTCGTGGAGAAGCCCTTCCCCGTCTACCTGCTCTGGGAACTGCACTCCCTGCGGGTCCGGGCCCAGTGCGGCGAGGACATCCGCGTCGTTTCTCCCGAACGGCTCGCGTCCTTCGAGCGGGACCGTCCCGTTCCGGAGATCGTCACCCTCGGCGACGAGGTGACCTACAAGATCCTCTACGACGAGCAGGGCGTGCTCCGAGGGGCGGTCCGATTCGCCGACCCCGACGTCACCGCGCGGTGCAGGTCGGAGATAGCGGCCCTCCACGCGGCCGCCGAGGCCCTGGAGGACTACTTCGTCCGCGAGGTGGGCGGGGCGGACATCGCCGGTGTCCGATAAAGGCACGCCCCGACAGGGCGGGGAACCGGAGAAGGAACCGTCCGAGAGCACACGGTCGCGGATGGCGGACGTCTCCGGCCGCGCGGTCCAGGCACGCGACGTCCGCGGCGGGGTCCACTTCCACGGACACGGGTCGGGCCACTCCCCCACCCCGGTGCCCCGGCAGCTCCCCGGCGACGTACGCGGGTTCGTGAACCGTGCCGGCGAACTCGAGATCCTCAGCACGCCGGTGCGGGGAGCGGAACAAGGCGGGGACGGCCCCTCCGAGACCACGGTCCACGTCATCGCCGGGACCGCCGGAGTGGGCAAGACGGCCCTCGCGCTGCGCTGGGCGCACCGGGTCCGGAACCGCTTTCCCGACGGACAGCTCTACGTCGACCTTCAGGGGTACGGCCCCGGGCTGCCCATGGCGCCCGATCAGGTGTTGGACCGGTTCCTGCGTGCGTTCGGGGTCCCCACCAGCTCGATTCCCCCCGACACCGACAGCCGCTCCGCCCTCTACCGCTCCCTTCTGGCCGAGAAACGCGTCCTGATCCTGCTGGACAACGCCTCGACCGCGGCGCAGGTCCGCCCGCTGCTGCCGGGTTCCTCCGAATGCGCGGTCGTGGTCACGAGCAGGGACCGGCTGTCCGGCCTGGTCGTCAGGGACGGCGCGCAGCGCCTCACCCTGCGCACCCTGGACCCCGCCGAGGCGGTGGAACTCCTGGAGCACGTCACGGTCCGCCACCGGCCGCAGGACGACCCGCAGGAGGTGGCCGAACTCGCCCGGCTGTGCGGACAGCTCCCGCTGGCCCTGCGCATCGCCGCCGAGCGCGCGGCGAGCCGTCCCCACATGCCGCTGGCCGACCTCATCCAGGACCTTCGCGACGAGTCCTCGCTGTGGGACGCCCTGGCCACCGATGACGAGGAGGAGGCCGGCACGATCCGTTCCGTCTTCGCCTGGTCCTACCGGGCCCTGCCAGAGGGCGCCGCACGCCTGTTCCGGCTGCTCGGCCTGCACCCCGGCCGGGACTTCAGCACCGGAGCCGCAGCGGCCCTGGCGGACCTGCCCGCCCGTCGGGCCCGGCGCACCCTGGACACCCTGGTGGGCGCCCACCTTCTGGAGCAGACCGGCCCGGACCGCTACCGGTTCCACGACCTGATCCGCTCCTACGCGATGGACCAGGTGCGCGACGGGGAGGAGCCGGGGCCGCGGAACGAAGCCCTGGAGCGGCTCCTGACCTGGTACCTGCGCACCGCGTACGCCGCGCTCGGGGTGGTCGACTCCAACCTGCGGCGTCCCGGACCGGACGAGCTGCTGCGCGATGGGGCGCACGAGAGTCCCGTCTTCACCGGCAACGGCGACGCGGTCCGGTGGTTCGAACTGGAGGGGAAGAACCTGATGGCCGCGGCGGCGACGGCCGCTGCCTATGATCTGGACGGCCTCGTCTGGCGGTTTCCCCTGGTCCTGCGGCACTTCCCCGCCTTCCACAGCCTCGGTGCGGAGTGGACCGCCGCTGTCCGCCGCGGTCTGGAGACGGTGCGACGCGAACACCGCCCCTCGGTCGAGGCCGACCTGGAGGAGGGCCTGGGCATCGCGTGCCTGCAGTCCCAGCTGCCCGATGACGCGATCACCCACCACGGGCGTGCTCTGGAGCTCCGGCGCGAGCTGGACGACGACCTCGGTGCGGCCATGTCGTTGAACGCCATCGGCCTGGTCCACCTGCGCGAGCACCGGCTCGGTGAGGCCCGCGACCATCTGGAGCGTTCCCTTGAGTCCGCCAGGGCCCTCGGGGACGGGCTCTGGGAGGGGATCGTCCAGGGAAACCTGGTCCGCTGCCTCCTCGACCTGGGCAGGCCGGAGGAGGCGGCGCTCCTGGCCGAGCAGGCCATCGACGTCCACCGGCGGACCGGCAACCGGATGAGCGAGTTCGCCTGCCTGACCTCGTTGAGCGCGGCCTGGCGGGAACTCGGCCGGGCCGACCGATCACTGGGCTTCATTCAGAAGGCCTTGGAGCTTGCCCAGGAACTCGAACACACCGTCCGGGAGGGGTACGCGCTCCTCGAACTCGGCAGGACCCACGTCCTGCTCGGGCAGACGGAGGACGCTCTGTCCTGCTTCCACGAGGCGGCGGTCCTGCACCGCGCGATCGCCGACCACGTGCGCGAGGCCGAGGCCTTCGAGGGAGTGGGCGAGGCCTACGGGGCGCTGGAGCGCCCCGAGGAAGCGGCGAAGTTCTACCGGCAGGCGGTCAGCACGTACCGCAGGTACCGGGACCGGTGGAGGCTGGCGGTCTGTCTGGACCGGCTGGCCTCCGCGCTGGCCGCCTCCGGGGAGGCCGAGACGGCCAGGGGGCACTGGCGTGAGGCGCTGCAGGCCCTGGAGGGGTTCACCGATCCCAGGGCCGCGCACCTGCGCAGGGAGGTCACGACGGCCTCGGCGCAGGCGGGTGATGTACCGGAGCCTGGTCCGGATGGCGGGGCGGACGGCGGCTGAGGCCCGTCCGGACACGCGGCGCCCGGGCGCGGATGCGTGGCCGGAAGCGGACAGCCGGGTGCCCCGGAGTACGCGCACGGGAACGCTACGTGCAGTCGCCCACGCGGACCCCGAGGTGAAGCGGTGCCCCCTTCCCCAGGACCGAGCCCCTCCCCAGCCCTCGACCACGCTCCCACCGATCCACTGGCCGCCGTACGCGGCCGTGTCCTACTCCATGTGAAGAGCCCCGAGCACGCCCCTCTGGTGCAGGTGTCCTCGTCCACCGGTGGTGTGGTCTTCTCCGGACGAAGAGCGGCCTCCCACGTGC
Organism: Nocardiopsis akebiae; assembly: GCF_018316795.1. Taxonomy (NCBI): domain Bacteria; kingdom Bacillati; phylum Actinomycetota; class Actinomycetes; order Streptosporangiales; family Nocardiopsidaceae; genus Nocardiopsis; species Nocardiopsis akebiae. The sequence goes on along the minus strand of NZ_CP074132.1, from coordinate 2,812,287 downwards.
GGGACTTCGTCAGAGCCCGCGAACGCCCCTGCCCCGTGGTCCTGGACCCCTCCGCGTACGAGTCCCACGTGGCCACCCCCGAAGCACCCTTCCTCCTCCGGGAATCCAGTCTCTTCGAGGAGGACCAGCTCAGGGAGACACTGCACCAGCTCACCATGAGCGGCGCCGACCTGGTCCTGACACCGACCGGTTTCCTGACGGCGGACGAGAACGGAGCAGAGGCCCTACGACGGGCGGCGAGGCGGGTCGACGCCCTCGACACCGCCGATGTGGTGTTGGCTGTTCCCCTGGATGCCCTCTGGCTGAGCCGTCGTGAACAGCTGGCGTCCCTCCTACAGCGGATACGCACCCCCAAGGCGCTGATCCTGGGTGCCCGCGGCAATCCCGTCGAGTCCACGTCCCGAGCACAGGCGTTGAGGGAGACCGTCTTCGAGGCGGGAGAAACCGCTCTCCTGCGCACCGACCTGGCGGGGTTGGACGCGATGCTCCACGGTGCCCCGTTCACGTCCATCGGCGACACCTCCTCCACCCGGCACACCGTGCCGCCCTGGGAGGACCCACGGGTGTTCACCAGGAACAGGAGCCCGAACGTCCTGGACCCGAACCTGATGGCCTACGTACGGGGGATGCGGCTCGCCGAGCAGCCCGTGGGCGAACTCCTGCGCTGCACCTGCGTTCCCTGCGTCGAGGCGGGAGAGGCGAGGGGCAGCGGCGCAGTCGGCCGACTGCTGAACACCCTGCACGATCACTCGGACACGGCGCAGGCCCACGCACACAACATGGCTGTCTGGTCGCGGTGGTGGAGTGACCTGAGCCGTGAGACCACCCGCGAGCGGGCCGGGGCCCGGTGGAGAGCCCTGTGCGCGGGCGCTCTGCACCGCTATGGCGAGTACAACGGGCGATTTCTGCGCGCGAACGGTCCGTTCACCCCGTCGGGTGCGCTGAGGTACTGGGCTGGAGAGGGGGGCTGAGGCCTTTCCGCGCGTCCAGGGCCCGGTGGACGCGCTCAGCGAAACGCCAGCGCAGGGCGGCCTCCGCTTCGGAGGCCCTCACCCGGGGTTCCACCAGGACTCGGGCCTCTTCACCCCGCGCCACGGCAAGACCGATGCCGTGGTAGTCGGCCTCCAGCACCGCCCGTTCGAAATCGTCCCCGGGAGTCTCGCACACCGCCATGCGCGGCGCTCCCGGGCCGAGACGGCAGGCCTGATCAAGGGCTTCGAAGGGCTCTTCGCCCCACACGGCGGCCACATCCACGTGCACAGGTATGTCGGCCAGCCTCAGGATGCTCCGGTCGCTCCTCCTCAGTGCCCAACCGGGCACCGCTGGGAGGATGGCTCTCTCCCTGCTGGTGAGGGAATCGAGGGGTAGCCGCTCCTCCAGGGGGAGCGCCTGCAGGACCTCGAACACCCCGAGCCTGTCTCCCAGGGTTCGGCCTGCTCTTCGTCGCAGCGCCTCCTGGGCGGCCACCGGGCGGCAGACGACCGTCGTTTCCACTCCCCGGGAACTGAGATCGACCACCGCGGACGGCCCCTGAACCGAACCCACGCACTTCGCGGCGAGAGTGGAGCGTAGGCGTCGTCGGAGGTCCATGTCCCGAGTCTGCCAAAGAGACCATGGTGCAAGGTGCCTTTCCACAGCAGGACCGTTGTTGGTCCACCCGAGTCACCGGCTTTCCTCCCGTGCCCCCCAGATGGGGGATGCGGTGTTCTCCCCGGTGAAGCGGGAGGAGGGGCCCGGAGGTTGGTGGAAGGGTTCTCGCACGGCCTCTGGCATCGGCGGGCAAGGACCCGGGGCCGGGGTGCCCCGCTCTCCTCAGGCTCCGAGGAGAGCGGGCGCATACGGCGTGTGGAGCCGTGTGCGGTCAGCGGTTCGAGGGAGAACCGCAGCACTTCTTGTACTTGCGCCCCGAGTCACACCAGCAGGGCTCGTTACGGCCGGGAGGCCACGCCCGCAACCTCGGGTCGTCCGCGGAGAGCTCCAGGTACACCCAGTCAAGGGCGGTGTCGATGTTCACCGGGTCCTGGCCGGAGCGCTCGGCGAACTCCACGATCTCCTTCACCCCGTGCAGCGCCACGCTCCGCCGCGCCTCCGGGTGTTCGCGGTCCTGCTCCCGGAGGGTTCGTTCGATGGAGCGGTAGTAGACGTCGGCGCCGTGCTCGACGTACTCCCCCGTGAGCAGTCCCCGGGCGCAGGCCTCGTCGAAGACCTCGCGGGAGTAGACCGGTTCCACCTTCTCCTGCGGGCCCTCGTCCTCCCGGACCCCGCCCTCGTCGCCGGGGAAGCCCGCCAGGCCCTCCACCTGCCGCTGGGCCACGGCCAGGGCCACGTCGTCGTGCGCGTCGCGCGTCAGACCCAGATTCATCCGTGCCAGCAAACGGCTGACGAGCGGTGCCAGGGAGAGATCGTCCTCGTCCTGGAGGTCCTCCGGTGACGCGGCGAGCAACTGGCGGGCGGCGACGTTGTGGCAGCGCAGCGCCTCCTCCCACCGTCCCAGCTCCTGGAGGTCCTCGCCGAGCAGTTGGGCGGGCCCCTCGCCCAGGTGGCCGGGGCGGAGCAGATCGGAGGTGATCCGCTCCGCCTCGGCGGTGTCCCCCGCGTCCCGGCTCTCCCGCAGGAGTTTGACCAGTTCGACGGAGGCGTACTGGCGGTCCTCGGAGGTGGGGAGGTGATCGCGCACGGCCCCCAGCAGGCGACGGGCCCGGTCTCCGCGTCCCGCGCGGTTCAGGTCCTCGGCGAACTCCATGACGAGCTCGCCCGTGCGGTCGGGTTCGGCGGCCAGGTCGTCCAGGAGTCGGCCGGGAAGGTCCAGTTTCCGAAGCGCGGCCGTCAGGGGCGCGTCAACGCTGGTGGTGGCGGGATCGTGGTCGGTCATAGCCACCAGCCTAGGGTTCGAGGGAACCCCGGGCGGTTCGTTATCCGGAAGGCGCCGTCCTCCTACCCGTCCAGCCCACGGCGGGTCTGCCCGGTGATGCTCGCGTCCTCGACCGGCCGCACGGCCCCGTTCTCGGCACGGGAACGGGGCCGTCGTGTGGGTGCGGCGTGTGGGCTCAGGCCCGGTCGGCGTGCGTGCGCTCCCCGGCGATCAGGGCCGCGTTCTCGCCGCGCCACGTGTCCGCCTCCCGCCAGATCACCGACACCCCCAGGGCGCCGAGCAGCGCCGGGGCCGACCAGTCCTCCTCGGGAGGAGCGGGGAGGACGAGGCACACCCGGTCGGCTTCCGCTCCCCGGGCCCAGCGCGCCTCCAGCAACTCCAGGGCCTCGCGGCGCAGCCTTTCGTAACCCGTGTCCTCCTCGGGCAGAACGCGGTACAGCACGGACAGGCCGGAGAGATGGCAGAGTACGTCGCCGTTCTCCTGGTCGTCCGGTCGGCTCCCCGCCCGGTACAGGTCGGCGATGAGGCTGTGGCGCAGGAAGCCGTACACGCTCTGGTCCCGGGCCTCCTCCCGCTGTGCGATTCCGGCAAGGAAGAGGCGCAGGTGCTCGGCCGCGGTGGGGTCCTGGGGCCCGGGCTGCGGCGGAACCGGTGGTGTGGGCGCGCTCATCGGCTGCTCCTCGATCCGCTCGGTCGCGGTGTCACGGTGCCTTGTGGTGGTGTCGCTGTGCCTTGTGCGCTGGGAGATCCGGGAGCCGATCCCCGCCCTGTGCTGGGCCCAGCTGCGTTCGGCGTGCACGGTCTGGTAGTCGACCACCGACGCGGCGGACCGGTCCAGGACCAGCCGGTAGCCGTCGCGCTCCAGGTGCCAGCACCCGTCCGTGCGCCGGGCCTGTCGGCCCTCGGTCAGGAAGTCGCCGAGCATGGCGCGGATCTCCACCTCGGCCTCCCTGGCCGTGGCCCTGTGGCGGACCGCGAAGCGGGCGCGCGCCGCGGCGCTGACGGTGATCGTGGCAGCCCGTACGGAGGGCTCCAACCGGGCTCCGGTGTCCAGCCCGGCGGGCGAACCCAGCACGGTCGGCTGGCCCTCCGGGCGCCGGACCCGCCTGGTGCGGTAACCGTCGCATCCGGGCTGCCGGCACCAGCCGTCCGGGGAACTCGTGCGGTTGCGGCACCGCTGACCGTCGGCGTGGTGGCGGGTGCAGGTCCTCTCGTGGTCTGTCACGGGGGCGGAGGGGTCGACGAGGGTGTCGGGCAGAGGTCCGGTGTGCAGGACGGTCAGGGTCTGGGTGCACCGGGTCAGCGCGACGTAGAGCCGTCCGTGGCCTCCGGGGCCGGAGTCGGATATCTGGCGCGGCTCCACCAGGATGACGTGGTCGAACTCCAGGCCGCTGACGTCGGAGGCCGCCAGGGCTCGGACGGTGCCCTCGACGGGTGCGGGGCCGGTCGCCAAGGCGTCCGCGATCGACTGCAGGTACGGGGAGGCGTCGTCGGCGATGACCGCCACGGAGCGCTCGCCTCCCTTGGCCAGCAGTTCGGTCGCGCGCTCACGGACACCATCGATCAGGTCCTCAGGGGCGAGACGGGCCATGGTCAGCTCCCCGTCCCGGGGCTCGCGGAGCGTTTCGGGGAAGGTGGTCAGTTCGGAGGCGGCCACGGCGGCGGGGACGGCCGTGTGCATCACCTGGCTGGGAATGCGGTATCCGAGGGTGAGTTCCTGTAGTTCCCAGCCGTCGGGCAGTTCCAGGTGGTCGGTCAGGGCCGCCCAGTCGGTGTGGCTGTGCGTGCCCGTGGACTGGGCGAGGTCGCCCAGGATGGTGAGGGAACCGCTCGGGCAGCGGCGGGCCAGGGCACGCAGCTGCATGGGGGTGAGGTTCTGTGCCTCGTCCACCACGATGTGCCGGTAGCGGTCGGGGGTGTCTCCGTTGAGGAGGATCCGCAGTTCCTCCAGACAGAGCAGGTCGGCGCTGCTCCAGGACTCCTGCCCGGTCCGGTTGGCCGCGGGCCGGTACAGGGCGGACTGCTCCTCGGCGGTGAGGACGCCCTCGGACGCCTGTCCCAGGACCTGGGCGTCGCCGAGCAGCCTTCGGTAGAGGCGGTTCTCGGAGACCCGGGGCCAGGTGGCGTTGACTGGACCGGCCAGGGAGGACGTGATGCGACGGCGCAGTGCCTGTCCCTGGCGGCGGTGCCGGTAGGAGACCTGGTCGAGCATGCGGTCCACGAGCAGGTCGGTGAAGCGCTGGCGGCGGGTGTTGAGGGGTGCGTCCGACTCCAGCACCTCACCGAAGATCCGCTCGATGTCGGCCTCGGCCACGGCCAGGGGGCTCTCATCGACCCGGATTCTGAGCTGATCGCCGTCGAGGAACTTCGACCAGGCTCCCGCGCGTACCGTCTGGCGGACCGCCTGGCGCAGGACCCCGGCCATCCGGGCATCGGACTTGATCCGGTGCTGCTCGGCGGTGTCGTGGCCTCCGCTTCGCCCCGGGCACAGGTCGTCGACGCGCAGCGAGGTCACGCCGCGTGTGCCCAGTGAGGGCAGCACCTCGCTGACGTAGTCGAGGAAGTACTGGCTGGGGCCGACGACGAGGATCTGGCCCGGGGTGAAGTGGTCGTTGTCCAGCAGCCAGGTGACACGGTGCAGGCCGATCGCGGTCTTGCCGGTTCCCGGACCGCCCTGGACCACCAGTGCCCCGGGCCGGTCGTGGCAGACCAGGTCGAGCTGGTCGCGGTGTATCGTCTCGACGATGTCGCGCATGAGACCGTCTCGGGAGCGGTCCAGTTCCCGGAGGAGGAACGGGTCCTGTGCCGTGCCCGCCTCCTGCTCCTTCCGGGCCCGGATCGCGGCCGCCACCTGGGCCGGGGAAGCCTGCTCCGAGGAGGGGTCGTCGGCCTTGCGGACGAGTTCGTCGTGGTAGTCCACCACGCGTTCGCCGTGGCAGCGCAGGCGTCGGCGAAGCGTCACCGCGCCCTTCTCGGTTCCCCGCTCACGGCGCCAGCGGACCGCCGCCGGGCTGGACCACTTGATGACGAAGACGTTCCCGTCCTCGTCCCGGACACTTCTGCGGCCCACGTAGAAGGTCTCGTCGCCGCTCTCCTCCTGAAGGTCCACGCGTTGGACGACGAGCTGCTGTCCGCCGAGTTCGTACTGCGCGACCCAGCGTGCGTACTCCTCGTGCTGGGCCACGCTGTCCTTGGCGCTGGCGGCGGCGTCGGCGGTGGCCAGCCGTGTGGTCTGTCCGCGCTGCCGTTCCAGACATCGGTGGGCCCGGTCCACAGCGGTCTGTTCCTGCTCGATGATCCGTTGGCGGGCGTTGCTCCCCATCGTTTCGCCTCCCTCACGGAGAAAGGTGCGGTGGGCGGCGCCACGGGGGGCGTTGGCGTCACCCTGGTCGGACCGGTCACGGAACAGTCGGCATGCAGAGCCGGGGGGCTCGCGTTCGGAACTCGATCCGGTTGCCGGGGCTGTGTGCACTCACAGAAACCGTAGGTTCATGACAGCATAGATCTTCCTGTGAATATAGCCAACCATGATGACGAAGAAGTTTTTCGACTCTGGTGACCGTGTGTGGCCACACCACTGAGGCGCCCGTCCCCCCGCCCTCGCCTCGACCGCGACCTTCCTGGTAGCGGCACAGGGGACAGGACGGAGCAACCAGGCCTGAGGAAGCCACGGCAGCCCGCACACGGCGGGCCACGGACGCCCATGTCAGCGCCCATGGCCCACCTGTCTGGAGTCAGTCCTGCGGCCACCTGTTCCGAAGGCGTTCAACCAGGTCGCGGCGCTCGAAACCTTCCAGGAGGATGGCCAGCTTCTCCAGAACCGGAGGGACCTCCCACTCCTCCAGCCCGGACAGGAAGGCGTCCAGAACTGGATCGTCCGCCCTGCCCCCTTCGGTTTCCTCAGCTTCTCCACCCGGTGTGGCCATGGCGTCGAGGGCGGCTCCCGCTTCCTCGATGTCGTGCAGCAGATTGGGATTTTGCTCGTACCACCAGACCCGAGCGATCTGGGGGTCGCTGAGAACGTCACGGCGCAGCTCCCTGACACGCTCCATCCGTGCCTGGTGGAGTGCCTTGCGGACCTCGTTGTGGGGCCCCACGCGTTCACGTTCGCGGTCCAGTGCCATGTCCTCGTCGTCGACGGTCAGGGTCACCGACACCGCCACCTCGCGTACCGCCTCCTCGTGGACCCCCTTCATCTCCGCGACAGCGCAGGCGATGTCGGCTTCGGCGGTTCCCCGGTCTCCCAAGGCGAAACCGGCACTGACCTCAGCGGCGACTCTGATGAGTTCACGCTGGATTCTGGCCAGGGCTCGCGATCGCGCAGCGACACCCGACCCGTTCCAGGAGACCGTGACCTCGAAGGCGCCTTCGAACCACATCCCCTCGGCACTGGAGGGCACACGGGCTTGGAAGGTCCGTGTCTCGTCCGGGGGGCGGAAGGCGACACTCCATACCGGCACCTTCCGGCCACGGCCCTCACCTCGGCGTTCCGTCATCGTGTCTCCTCGCCTTCGCTCAGGGTGCGCAGCAGTTCCTCAAGGGCCGGGGCCCTTCTTGTGTGAGCGTGTTTCCACCGTCGGGCCCAACGAACAAGTTCGAGGCGTACACGGTCATGCCCGTGTGCGGCCTCCCGAAGGACTTCGAAAGCTCCGCCGGGTCTACCCAGAGTGTCCGCTAGGGCGTCGAACCATGCCCACAGCGCACGGCCCGCCTCACTACCGGCGTAGGAGGCCGCGTGCCAGGCGCGGACGAGATCGTCCGATGCCGCCTCACCCCGGTCGAGTGCGGCCAGAACCCTCGGCACGGGACCGTCGGTGGCACCCAACAATCGGCAGAGGGCCAGACGTGCAACGTTCGCCCGGCGTCCCCGCTCCTTCCTTTGGGTCCAGTCGACCAACGTCCCCAGCACCACGGCGGTGTTCTCCGGTTCCCCGGAGATGTCCTCCAAAGCTTGGAGCACGGTCTCATCCCAGTAAGCGGGCACTTTCTCCGCGATGAGTCGCACCCTGGTCAGAGCGGTGGCCGGTTGGACCCTGCCGTAGACCCTGCACACCTCCAGGACGGTACGGTCCCTCAGACTGACTCCCCACGACCGCGCGGTGCGGTACAGGAGTTCACGCACCTGCGGTCCGAACTCCGGTGCGACCGCGGCCTCGGCGATCACCGGTATCGCAGCCCACATGAGGGAACTGGAGTTTCCCCAGCGGTCGATAAGGGTTCGTACGGGCGTGGTGTCGCGATGACGCCGCGCCAGCCGCAGCCACCGTCGCGCCGCCTCCGCTCGTGGCGGGGCGTCGAGTTCGGTGACGGCCTCAGCGGCCCATTCCTGGACCGAGACACGCGTTTCCGGGTGTTCCCGCCAGAGGTAGTCGAGGACCTCGTCACCGAACATGCGACGATTGAAGTGAACGCGGTCCTCACGGACGTGGGCCCCGATCTCCCACAGGTGAGCGGTGAGCCCCTCTCCGGAGATGGGTGTCCGCCACATCGAGGGTATGTACCACTCCTGGGCCAGGCGACGCGCCTGACTCACGACCACTGTGCGGTCCCCACCCTCGAGTAGGGCCACTGTGGCCAGGAGGACACGTCGGAACTCCTTCTCAAGGTCGTGACGGGTGAACCAGCGCGCGAGTTCCTCGGTCGTGTCGTCGTAGTCCTCCAGGACGTTCTTGATCCAGTCGGCCTCGTCCTCATACGAGGAACGGAGCCGGAATGCCTCCTGCGCGAGTCTGATGGCCCGGGCGGGCTCGGCCCCCTCAAGGGCGTCCCGGACACCGGGGTCACGCAGCCAGTGGTCAACGATCTCGGCGCCGTACCGTTTCTCCATGGCTCTCTGGAAGACGTCGACGGCACGTGCGGGGGCATCGATGTGCAGACACACCGGATACTCCGTCAGGTACTCCTCACGCTGTCCGGGAGAGGCGATGAGAACGAGGAGCGCACCGGCTCTGTGAGCGTCATCCGCAAGTGACCGCAGCGCGATCCTCTGGGTGGGCGTGGGCGCTCCCAAAGGTGTCAGGTCGAGAAACCGCGAGTGCTCGGAGTCGATATTGATGAGGGAGACCCCGGCATCCCTCTCCGTCGGGTCGACCGACAACTCTTCGACAGGATTCGCGGGGCGGCAGGTGATCATGGCGTGCACGGCGGTGAAGGCACGGCCGGTTCCGGGTTTTCCCGTTATGACCCCCGTACCGCGCGACCGTAGTTCCTCCTGAAAGAGGGCGTACTTACCGGCGTCTCTGGGGCAGAAGGTGTCGCGAATCTCCTTCAGTCGTTCCTCGGAGACCCTGGCTGCGTGGCGAAGACGGCGTGTGGCCCCCTCTCCGATGTGTTCGTGGTAGTGGACGCCTCCGTCGATACGCGCGGCGTTGACTGCCTGTCCCTGGTTCCTTCTGATTTTGTTTCCCCAGGGTGACTTTCTCTGGGCCTTCCCCTCCTCCTCGCCCGCAGGAGACGGTTCGTTCTCCGAGGGCGGGGCGTCACCGCCCTCCGGCGGACTTTCCTTCTGTTCGACCCCGTCAGCGCTCATCGGTCATGCCCCCGAAGGAGACGCCGCCGTTGACCGTTCCGGCCTGGACCACCTGGCCGCGGTCGTTGTGGCCGACGCTGTTGCCCGTGGTGGGGGCGGTCCCACCCGGTGCGGCGGGGGCCGGCCCGGCCGGGCGACTCCGCTCCGGCTCGGGGGCCGCCTCGGCTTCGGCCTGCGCGCCGGGAACCCAGGAGGGGGTGGGCACGAACAGGTAGCCCTCGGCCTGGAAGTCCTTGGAGGGGACGGAGGCGTGCACGGGCCGCCAGCGGCTGGCGCGGACGGGGGCGAAACCGCCGAGCACCACGTCCTCGTAGACGCGGCGGGAGACGATGGTGGCCAGCAGGGTGGTGTCGGGGTCGGAGGCCTCCAGTTCGCGCCGCACGGGCTCTGAGTCCAGCAGCCGGTGGGTGCTGATCATCGCCTCGCCCATGGCGTCGATGCCGCTGCCGTCGCCGGTGTCGGGCAGGGGGCCGACGTCGATGCTGGCGCGCAGCCGCATGCGCAGGTTGCGGTCGAGGGCGGCGAGGTAGGGCTGGGTCCGTTCCAGCTCCTTCTGCAACTCCTCCAGGAAGGGGCTGATGAGGTAGGGCAGGTGCTCGGGCTCGGCTCCCATGACGTAGCCGTCGCCGCTGTGGCGGGGAAAGCGCGCGTCCTTCCACACCGGGAGCATGTCGGCGCGGGTGAACGCCTCCTCCAACACCTGCGGTATCAACCGGCCGATGTACTGCTGGTGGCGGGCGCTGCTGGCGCTGAACTTCTCCATGTCCACCGCCAGCACGGCGCGGTAGGGAGGGAGGGGCTCGCTCTTGCCGATGCGGGACAGGTCGATCTCCACCGGGGACTCCTCGGGGGTGCGGGGCCTTCTCTCTGGCCGGACGGGACCACACTCCCCGGCGCACGCGTCCCGTGGTGTTCAGTTCTGAACACAGGAGGCGCGGAGTGTCGGCTGTCACACCGGTTCGCCTCCGGCCGCCAGGGCCTCCAGCGCCTCAAGGTCGAGGATGGCCACGTACTGCCGTCCGGTGCGGATGACGCCCCGCTCCCGCAGGGAGGTGTAGGCGTGGTGGAGGGAGGTGCGCGACATGCCCGCGAATCCGGCGATCTCGCTCTGGGCCAGAGGGACCCCCAACAGGCATCCGCGCGTGACCGGTGCGCCGTCCTCGGACAGGGGCGCGGGGAGGGGTTCGCCCATCACCGAGGCGAGGTGGAGCAGGGCGGCGGGCAGCCTGCGGTCGGCGGGGAGGGAGGACTGCTGCACCCTGAGGCGGTCGCCCTCGTCCTGACGCATGAGGGCGCTGTGCCACAGCGCGTTTCCCAGATCGAGTTCGTCGACGACCCTGCGGAAGCGGTCCGCGGGGAGGAAGGCGGTCGTGCTCGGGCACAGGGCCGTGACCGTGGCGTTCCTGGGGCGCTCGGCCCCGGCGAGGACGGACTCCCCCAGCATCTCCCCGCGGGTGCGGAAGGCGAGGGGGACGCAGGATCCGTCGGCCCTGATGGAGACCACCTTGGCGCGGCCGTTCAGCATGAGGTGCACCCCTCCGCCGACCTCGCCCTGTCGCAGGAGCGCCTCCCCCCGGGCGAACCTGCGTGTCACCGCCGACGCGGTCAACCGCTCCCACTGTTCGTCGGTGACCAGTCCTCCGAAGCCGTGCCTGTCCACGCTCGCGACTCTCCTCTTCCCGGGGCTGCGACCGGCAGGGCGATTCTCACCGGTCGTGTCCGCCCGGGCACGGTGGTGGCCGGGTCCGGCCACCACCGGCAAGGTCCGGTTTCAGAGGGAGCCCAAGAGCGCCCGTGGGTCCTTGGCCTCGGAGGCTGCGCGGGTCACCGGTTGGACGGTGAGCCGCAGCACTTCTTGTACTTGCGCCCCGAGTCACACCAGCAGGGCTCGTTGCGGCCGGGCGGCCAGGACCGCAGCCTCGGGTCGTCCGCGGTGACCTCCCGGTCCGCCCAGGTCCGGACGGTGTCGTCGTCCGCCGGGTCCTGGCCGGAGCGTTCGGCGAACTCGACGACGTCCTCCACGCCGTGCAGTACCACGCTCCGCGGCGTTCCGGGGTGTTCGCGGTCGCGCTCGCGCAGGCTCCGTTCGGCGGCGCGGTAGTAGGCGTCGGCGTCGTGCTCGGCGGCCCGCCCCGCGAGCAGTCCCCGGGCGCGGGCCCCGTCGAAGGCCGCGCGGGAGTAGAGCGCCTCCACATCCCGGTCCGGGCCGTCCTCCTCCGGCCAGCCCTCCTCCCCGTAGGGCGGGCGCAGAGCGCCCTGCGCCTGCCGTTGGGCCACGGCCAGGGCCACCTCGTCGTGGCCGTCGTGCGGCAGGCCCAGTTTCATGCGCGCCAGCAGGCGGTTGACGATCGGGGACAGGGAGAGGTCGTCCTCGTCCGCGAGCTCCTCCGGCGGCTCGGCGAGCAACTGCCGGGCGGCGATGTTGAAGCAGCGCAGCGCCTCGTCCCAGCGCTCCAGCTCCCGCAGGTCCTCGCCGAGCAGGTCGGCGGGCCCCTCGTCCAGGTGGCCCGGGCGCAGCAGTTCGGAGGTGATCCGCTCCGCCTCCGCCCTGGCCCGCGGGTCCGAACTCTCCCGCAGCAGGTCGGCCAGTTCAACGGAGGCGTACTGGCCGTCCTCGGAGGTGGGAGGGTGCTCGCGCACGGTCTCCAGCAGGCGGCGGGCCTGGTCGTCGCGTCCCGCACGGCGCAGTTCCACGGCGGAGTCCATGAGGACCTCGCCGGTGTCGTCGGGGTGGGCGGCCAGCTCCTTCAGGACGCGGCCGGGCAGGTCCAGTCCCCGGAGCGCGGCCGTCAGGGGCGTGTCATCACCGGCCGTGGCGGTGCAGGAGGCGTGGTCGTTCATGGCCACCAGGCTAGAAGCAGCCGGAACGGCGGACGACCCGTTTCCCGGAACCGGGAGGCCGAGGCGCTCACTCGGCGTCCTCGTCCAGCTCCCGCCAGCGCACCGACGAGACCTCCGGCTCCAGGCTGAGCCTCCTGACCAGCTGTTCCACGGCCTCGTCCTGGCGTGCGCCCGCGAAGACGTCGGCGTACACGGACACCAGGTCCTCGTCCTCGTCCAAGTGGCGGCAGTCCAAGGAGCGCAGTGTGAACTCGGTTTCGGCCAGCGCCTGGAGCAGCAGGGCCCGTACGTGGGGGTCCTGGACGTTCGTGCACACGATCCGGATCCGGTAAACGGTCTCCTCGTCCTTGGAGTTGGCGGGCGAACTCTTCTGCAGCCGCCGGGCCACCGGGCGCAGCAGGACGTTGGCGGCCACCACCGCCACCGCGCCCATCGCCGCGACCGGGTAGACGCCGCTTCCGGCCAGGACTCCCACGGCGGCGGCGCACCAGATCGTCGCGGCCGTGTTGATGCCGCGGATGTTGATGCCGTCGCGCAGGATGACGCCCGCGCCGAGGAAGCCGATGCCCGACACCACCTGGGCCGCGACACGCGTGGGGCTGACCTCGTCCACGGCGTAGGCGGCCAGCAGGACGAACAGCGCCGACCCCACGGCGACGAGCGCGTTGGTGCGAAGGCCCGCCATCCGCGCCCGCCACTGGCGTTCGACGCCGACCAGCGCGCCCAGTCCGAACGCGCAGCCGAGCCGGAGTGCGGCCTCCCACCATTCCAACATCGGCCCACTCCCCCACAGGTCGCCCGTCCGGTCCGCTCCGAGGGGCCCGCGCGGTGCCGGAACGCCGACACGTACGCGACATCACGCCCACCTCACCGGATACTGGACACGGCTACCCGCTCCTCCCCCGCGTACACCCGCACTCCTGTGAAGCCGCCCAACCACCACAGCCCCCCAGATCAGAAGCCCGCGAACAGGGTTTTCACCCGACGCCTGTGTATAGTCGTGACCGGTCTGCTGTCGTCCCGGACGGGTGGGGAAGCCATGGGCACCGGTGAGGTGGAGGTGAGCTCGGCCGACATCGCCAGGATCGCGGGCGTGAAGCCGACGGCGGTGAGCAACTGGCGGCGCCGCCACGACGACTTCCCCGAACCGGTGGGGGGCACCGACCGCAGCCCCCGGTTCGACCTGGGGCAGGTGGAGGAGTGGCTGTCCACCCACCGCCGAACCCCGAGCATCGACCCCGACCAGCGCCTGTGGCAGGCGCTGGACTCCCTGCGCGGCTCCGTCCCCGTCGACGCGGTGCTCGTCCAGGCCGGGGTGCTGCTGTGGCACCTGAGCCGCGACCCCGAGGCCGGGGAGCGCGGCGCCGGGGAAGCCGGGGAACGGGACGGATCCGCGCTGGCGGTGCACGCGCGGTGGAGTTTCGAGGATCTCCTGGAAGGCGCGGGTCTGGCCGCTCTGTCCGAGCGCCGCCCCGAACCCGTGCCGGACGCCCAGCTGGGTCCGCTGGCCGACGCGGCGGTGCGCGCCGCGCGGGAGAGCGATCCGCGGGACGCCTTCGAGCGCCTGCTCAGCCGCCTGGACCAGCGCGCCCCCTCCGGCTCGCACACGGTCCCGCCCGAGCTGGCCGACCTCATGGTGCTCCTGGCCGGAACCGGGAACGCAGGGTCCGCCCCCGAGGACAGCGGAGACGAGCACGCCGGGGCGGGGAACCCCGGAACCGGCCCCGAGGAGACCGCGGCCCCGGAGGAGGACGGCGCCGGGAACGCGGACGGTCCCGCCGGTACCGTGGCCGACCCCGCCTGCGGGCGGGGCGGGCTGCTGCTCGCCGCCGCGCGCGGTGGACGGCGCGCCCTGCTGGGGCAGGACCGGGACGCGGCCTCGGTGTGGCTGGCCGCCCTGCGCCTGGCCTTCGCCGGCGCCCTGACCGGGGAGGCGGACCTGCGGGTGGCCGACGCGCTGCGCCTGCCCGCGTTCGCCCCGAGCACACCGGACGGCGCGGACGGCGCGGACGGCGCGGACGCGGTCGTGTGCGCCCCGCCCTTCGGCGAGCGCAACTGGGGAGTCGAGGAGCTAGCGGAGGACCCCCGGTGGACGTACGGGGTCCCTCCGCGCCTGGAGTCCGACCTGGCCTGGGTCCAGCACTGCCTGTCCCTGGTCCGGCCGGGCGGCTCGGCGGTCGTGCTGATGCCCCCGGGGGCCGCCCAGCGCCCCTCGGGGCGGCGCATCCGCCGGTCGCTGCTGCGCGCGGGTGCCTTCCGTGCGGTGGTCTCGCTCCCGCCCGGCTTCGCGGCCCACTACGCCGTTCCCCTCCAGCTGTGGGTGCTGCGCCGACCGGAGCGGGACGCGGTCCCCGCTCCCGTGCTGCTCGTGGACACCGCCCCGCACGAGCCCGGGCAGACCTGCCCGCCGGGCGAGGTGCTCGGCAGGATCGACCGGCTGTGGCGGGAGTACCTGGCCGACCCGGAGGGGTTCGACGAGCACCCGGGGACGGCGCGGACACTGGAGGTGGCCGACCTGCTGGACGAGGACGTCGACCTGACCCCCCGCGCGCGCCTTCCGGTTCCGCGCGCCTCGGCGGGCGGCCTGGACCTGTTCGCCGAGCGGCGCACGCGCCTGGAGGGCGCGCTGCGTACGCTGCGCACGCTCCTGCCCGAGGCGCCGCGGGTCGAGCCAGGCGGCGAGGCGGTCGGGGTGGTCACGCTCGGCGAGCTGGCCCGGGCCGGGTCGGTGACGATCCGGCGGCCCCTTGCCCGGCGTTCGGCGGAGGAGGCGGGCCCGCGCACCAGCGCCAGGGTGGTCACCGGTGAGGACGTGGCCCGCGGGCTGGGGGCCTCGCGCACGGAGGAGGTGGACGCCGACCCGATGCGCAACCCGCCGATCCAGGAGGGCGACGTCCTCATCCCGGCGGTGGCGCCGAGGCCCGCCGCGCGGGTGGCGACCGGGGACGACGCGGGAGCCTACCCCGGCGGCGGCCTGTACGTGGTGCGCACGAACCCGGGAGCGGTGGACCCGTGGTTCCTGGCGGGTTTCGTCACCAGCTCCGGCGAGAGCCGGAACATCACCCGGATGAGCAGCAGCATGCGGGGCCACCTGAGGATCGACCCGTCCCGGATGCGGCTCCCGGTACTGCCGGTGGAGGAGCAGAGGCGCTACGGGGAGCTCTTCCGGAGGGTGGCGCGGTTCCGGGAGGCGCTGCTGGAGCTGCGGGGGTGGGGCGAGGAGCTGGCCGACCAGGCCGTCGACCTGGTCGCCGGGCGGTGGGAGACCTCTTCCTAGCATCCGCGGGCGGCACCGGCCCGCTCCTTCGGGCAGGGGCGTCGCGACGGACCCCGGCAACCGCCCGGGTTCCGTCGGTCCGACACGTGCGGACACGGGCAGGCGGAGCGCGGACGGCCGAGCCCCGCACCGGGCCGTCGGCCGGGATTCACGTGGCGGACGCGCCGCCCGCCGCGCGGCGCAGCCTCGCCGCGAGGCGGTCGAACGCCGCCGCGAGCTCGTCTCCGTCGATCACCTCGACGTCGGCGTCCAGCTGCGTCATCCACAGCGCGAGCCGGTCCGGGTCGTCCGAACCCAGCTCGACGCTGCACGTGGTCTCGTCGACCACCTCGATATCGACCGGGACGGGCATCTTCGCGGCGACCCCGGCGGCGGGGGCGTGCACGAGTACCCGGGCGCGGTACTTCCAGGCCGCCTTGCCGACGCTTCCGACGACGTACTCGACGGCGTCGTCCCCCGGGATCGCGCGCGGCCGGAACCGCGCACCCGTCGGTGCGTGCGCAACCATGCGGTCGACACGGAAGATCCGCCAGTCGTCACGGTCCAGATCCCACGCGAGCAGGTACCAGAGCGGCCCCCAGCTCACCAGCCGTCGCGGTTCGGTGTGGCGGGCCGCCTCGCCGCCCCCGGGCTTGGCGTATCCGAACCGGAGCCGTTCGCCGCCGCGGACCGCGGCGGCGACAGCGCCGAGGACGGACAGGTCGAGCGGCGGTTCGGTCCCCGGAACGACGCTCGTCGCCTCGCGTACCGCCTCGACGCGTCGGCGCAGGCGCGAGGGCAGCACCTGCTCCAGCTTCGCGAGCGCGGTGAGCGATGTCTCCTCGACGCCGAGCCTCCGCGTCGCGACCACACCCAGTCCGACCGCGACGGCGACGGCCTCGTCGTCGTCGAGCAGCAGCGGGGGCATCGCCGTCCCGGCTGCCAGCCGGTACCCGCCCGCGACACCGGGACGCGCGTCCACCGGGTAGCCGAGCGAGCGCAGCCTGGCGATGTCGGCGCGCACGGTCCTGGTGCTCACACCGAGCCGACCGGCGAGCTCCGAGCCCGTCCAGCCGCGCTTGAGCTGGAGCAGTGACAGCAGTTCGAGCAGGCGGGCGGAGGTCTGCAACATGTTCCCCATCATCTCGGCGATCGCGGAAGCCCCCCTGCCGCATTGCCTGGAAACGTCGGTCCCATGAACGAGGACAACGCACTCGCACCGTTCCGCATCGACGTCCCCCAGGCCGACATCGACGACCTGCGCGACCGGCTGGCGCACACGCGCTGGCCGCTCCCCGTGCCGGGCCGGGACGACCGCACCGACTTCAGCCGCGGCGTCCCGCTGGTGTACCTGAAGGAGCTCGCCGAGTACTGGCGCGACGGGTTCGACTGGCGTGCGCAGGAGGAGGGGCTCAACGGGTACGGACAGTTCACGACGGCCGTCGACGGCCAGACGTTCCACGTCGTCCACGTGCGGTCGACGAACCCGGAGGCCGTCCCGCTGATCCTGAACCACGGCTGGCCGGGCTCGTTCGTCGAGTACCAGCGGCTCATCCCGCTGCTGACCGATGAGTTCCACGTGGTCGTCCCGTCGCCGCCCGGCTTCGGGTTCTCCACCCCGCTTTCGGGGACCGGCTGGGAGCTGGCACGGACGACGGAGGCCTACGCCGAGATCATGACGCGTCTGGGCTACGAGAGGTTCGCGGCCCACGGCACCGACATCGGCGCGGGCACCACCGGCCGCCTCGCGTCGCTCCACCCGGAGCGCGTCATCGGCACGCACATCGGCAGCGACCCGCGGTGGCTCGGGCTGCTCGGCGACAAGTTCCCCTACCCCGAGGGTCTGTCCGATGAGGAGACCGCCCAGATCGAGGCGGTGCGAGCCGAGGACGCGGCCGAGCGCGGGTACCTGGCGATGCAGGAGCACCGCCCCGACACGATCGGCGCGGCGCTCACCGACTCGCCGGTCGGCCAGCTCGCGTGGATCGCCGAGAAGTTCAAGACCGGGGCCGACGGCTCCTACCGGACGCCGGACGAGACGGTCGACCGCGACCAGCTCCTCACGAACATCAGCCTGTACTGGTTCACCCGCAGCGGCGCGTCGAGCGCGCAGTTCTACTACGAGTCCGCGCACTCCGGAACCGACTTGGTCACGGCCTCCGGCGTGCCGTCCGGATGGGCAGTGTTCGACGCCCACCCGCTCATACGCCGCGCGGTGGACCCGCGGAAGGCGATCGGTCACTGGAGCGAGTTCACCGAGGGCGGTCACTTCCCCGCGATGGAGGCGACGGAGCTGCTCGCGGACGACATCCGCGCCTTCTTCCGCGGCGTCTCCTGACTGCGCGTCGCGGCCCGCGGGCCGCGCAGACCCGCTCAAGGCCCGACCACGCCCGGGCGTGCGCCCGGGCGTGGTCGGGCGGCACCGGCCGTCCCGAGGGCGCGTGCGACGGGGACGGCGCCTCAGGAGCCGTCGGTGACGCGCTTGCCGTCCCCGTCCCGGACGATGGTGAAGGAGTCCACGAGCCGGCCGTCGGCGGTGCTGGACCGGTACTCCAGGGTGTCGCCGTCCACCGAGACCGTCTGGAAGGTCTGGGTGTCGGTGCGCTGTACGCGCACCTCGGCGCCGTGGTCGGTCCAGTTGCCCTCGGCCGCGTCGTAGGTCTTGGGGCCGGTCACCGCGACCACGTAGACCGGGCCGGTGTGCGTGCCGGGGTCGCCGGTCCGGTGCTCGGCCACGTTGCCCCGGGTGTAGGAGTGGTCGTGTCCCTGGAGGACCAGGTCCACGTCGTACTCCTCCAGCACCGGCAGCCACGCCTCGCGCAGCGGCTCGTTGTCGCGGTCGGGGTCGGCGGAGAAGACCGGGTGGTGGAAGGTGACCACGGTCCACTCCTGGGGGTTGTCGGCCAGCACCCGCTCCAGCCACCGCCGCTGCGTGTCCAGCCACCGCTCGGCCTCCTCCGGGGGCACCTCGCGGTAGTTGGAGTTGAGCACCGCGAACCGCACGCCCTGGTAGTCGGTGTGGTAGACCGTCCCGGCCAGGTCCGCGCCCCGGTCGGGGCCGTTGCCCGCGCCGCGGAACTGCGGAACCCAGTGTTCGCTCAGTCCGCCGTCGTACTCGTGGTTGCCGGGCGTGGCCACGTGGTTCATGCTTCCTGCGGCCGGGCCGAAGGCGTCGAACCACTCGTCCCACTCCGAGCCGTTGTCGGCGGAGTCGACCAGGTCGCCGGAGTGCACGGCCAGCTCGGCGTCGGGCGCGGCCTCCAGCCCGGCCCCGACCACGGGGGCGGCCTCGTCGGTGATGTCGTTCTGGATGTCGCCGAAGTACAGGAAGCTGAAGGGTTCGGCCCCCTCGGCGGCGGTGGTGAAGGTGCGCCAGTCGCTCACCGCTCCGCCCGCGTCACCGCCCCCGCCGCCCCCTCCGGCTACTTCACCGCCTTCGCCGTCCGCACCGATCCGGTAGCGGTAGGCGGTGTCCGGTTCCAGGCCGGTGGCCGTGGCCGTGAAGGTGGAACCGGGCTCCTCCCCTCCGGTGGCCCGCCCCTGGATCCGGACGGGTTCCGCCGACTCGTCCTCGGGGCCGATCTCCAGGAAGGCCTCCCGCGCACCGTAGGCGCGCCAGGTCACGGTCTGGGAGGTGCCGGGGTCGGCCGTGGGTGAGAGCAGGACGCGGTCGACGGGCCGCTCGGGCGGGGCCTCGGGGGCGCATGCGCACAGCCCGACCGTGAGGACCGCGCCGCCGAGGGCCGCGAACGCGCGGAAGGGAGCGGAGCGGGACCGGAGCGGGCCGGACCCGGCCGAGCGGCCCCGCGGGGATCGGGACGGCGCCGGGCGGGGCCGCGGAGCGCGGGACGGAGCGTCGGGCATGAGGAGGACTGTCCTTTCTGACGGCGGACCGGCGCCGCTGGCGCGAAGGGGCGGCGGGCGGCGGGGAGCCCCCCGTGCGACGGCTCCCCCGGTCTACCAGGCCGGCTACCCGACCAGGGAGTCGAGCATGGGCCCGAACTCCTCGTCGGAGGTCAGCAGTTCCACCGACCTGTTCTCGTGGTCGATCCTGGCCCCCACGGGACGCAGGTCGGGCGGCGTGCCCTGTTCGCGCGAGCCCGAGCCGGGGTGCCACCAGTAGAGCTGGGCGCTGACGGGCTTGTCGCCGTCGGCGGTGAACCGCTCGGCGATCTGCTGCATGTGGTCCAGGGCCGCGATCGGGTGGCCCTGTCCCAGGGGGTGGGCCAGGAGCACCTCGGGGACGGGGAAGGCCACGAGCGCGCCGTGCGGCAGGTCGCCGAGGTAGCGGTCGAGGGCGTGCGCGTGCGCCGCCGCGTAGGGGTGCCGGCCGCCGATGTGCACGATGTGCGCCCCGTCGAGCTCGCGCTCGCTGACCTCGACGGTCTCGGCCACGGAGGCGGCCACCGCCTCGGCGAAGACCTCGCCGTCGGGGCGGCCGGAGCGCTCGTGCACCTGGCGGGGCAACGGCCTGAGCGAGTCGGCGGCGTCCACGACCACGGTCTGCCACAGCCCGGGGGCGACCTCGCGGGCCAGGAGGGATTCCAGCGCACCCTCGGGGAAGGCGGAGGCGGGGTAGAGGCGAACCCGGAGCCGTCCGTCGGTGTCGCCGCCGCCCTGCCCGGTGGCCTGGCTGAGCTGTTCGACGGACGTGCGCGCGAACTGGGCGGTGTTGTGCGCGATCTGCTCGGGGGTGGCCCCGCTCAGCGCGGAGCGCAGTCCGCTGATGTCGGCGCTGGCGTGGTTGCCGTCGGTCAGCGTGACGACGAGCGTGTCGGCTCCCTGGAAGGCGGCGCCGACCCCGGCCGCGGCGAAGGCCGCCGCCAGGGAGACGGCCACCGTGTCTTCGGGGTCCGGAGCGGAGGGGGCGCCGGTCGGCTCCGCGTCCCCCGTACCGGTGGAGGGCGACTCGGCGGAGGACCCGTCGGCCCCCTGCTCCCGCTCACGCGCGGCGCCGGCCATGAAGTCGGCGAAGCGGGCGGCCAGGTCGGTCCGCTGCTCCTCCGCGGCGATGACGGCCTGGTCGAAGGTGTCCCCCATGTCGGCCTCCATGAGGACCGCGCCCCCGAAGTCGAACACGCGCAGGCGGGTCGGCGGCAGGAAGACGGCGCGCAGCCCCTCCCGCTCGCACGCCCGCACCAGGGCCGCGCCGAACTCCTCGCGCGTCCGTTCGGGCTCCAGTTCGCGCGCCTGCTCCAGCCGGGCGCCGAGCCAGTCGGGGATCCGGTCGTGCGCGCGCGGAAAGCGCTCCAGCTCCTGGTCGTAGACGAGCGGGCTGGTCCCGGGCGGCAGGTCGGGCTCGGTGTCGTGGTTGTACTCGACGTTGAACCGGTGCGAGTGGTGGACCGAGAGGACCATGGAGAGCCAGGTGCCCGCGCCCTCCTGGAATCCGGACCGCTTGAGCGTGTCGACCAGGCCGCCGACACCGCCGGGCACCTCCAGCTGCCGGACCCGGCCGTCCGCCTCCTGGACGGCGAGCATGTCGGCGCGGTACGCGCCGATCACCCTGGCCAGGTAGGTGAGCTGCTGCCAGCCCTCCGGGACGACCGCGACCAGTCGCCCGGCGAGGTCCTGGAGGACATCGCCCTGCTCCAGGGGGCCGGGAGGTTGGGGAGTCATGCGGGGCTCCGTGTCCGTGTGGGTGCGTTCGGTCGGTTGCGCCCTCCCTTCCTATCGTGCCGGGGGGACGGAGCGTGACCTCGCCCGCACCTGACGCTGCGCGCCGCGTACCGCCGCCCGTTCACGCGGTCCGGCGAGCCCTCAGTCCGCGAGCGCGTCGAGGTAGACCCAGGCGCCCTCGTGGCGCACGAAGCGGCTGTTCTCGACGAGCGCCTCGTCGCGGGCGCCCTCGCGGTAGGAGGCGCGGAAGGCGACCGTGCCCTCGTTGTGGAACGGGGTGCCCTCGGTGGTGGACAGGATCTCCAGGCGCACCCACTCGGTGCCGGGATCCGGGTCCAGGCGCCGCGGCCTGGTGCTCGGGTGCCAGGTCCGCAGGAGGTGGTCGCGGTCGCCGACGGCGAAGGCGCTGTAGCGGGAACGCATGAGCTGTTCGGCGGTGGACGCCGCGGCCCGCCCGCTGTGCAGGCGGCCGCAGCAGTCCCGGTAGACCGACGGGCCGCCGCAGGGGCAGGGCGCCTGGGGATCGGCCGCGGGGCGGGGCGGGGACGTGCGGTGGCGGGTTCTGCGCTGCGACATGACCTCCATTGTGGCGTCCCGCCCCCGCTGGCGGTGACAGGTCCGGAGCGGGGGCGCCGCGGAGCCGGGCCGGGTGCTGGCCCGGGTCTGACCGGTGTCGGCCCCCGGGGAGACGGGTCCCGTGTTCAGGCGCGGCCCGAACCGTCGGAGCCGTCCGATCCGTCGGACAGGGGCCGCGTCAGATCCGTCGGCGGCGTCCCGATCCGCACGTCCTGGCCGGTCAGGCCGGAGTGCACCTCGGCCGCCACGGACTCGACGGTGTCCACCCCGTAACGCATCCCGTCGTTGTCGTCGGTCAGGACGACGATGTCGTAGTCGCCGACCGGGGTGTCGCGGAAGCCGCCGATGCTGTGCACCCGCCAGAGACCGGTGTCGGTGTGGGGCAGCCAGCCGTTCTTGAGGTGGACCTGGGCGTCGGCGGGTGCTCCCGAGGGCACGCCCCAGCGCTGTTCCCCGATCACGTCGCCCATGAGGCCGCGCGCGAACTCGCGCTCCTCCTGACCGAGCACGTCGTTGTCGGTGCGCAGCAGGCGGAGCAGGGTGAGCTGGTCGGAGACGGTGATCCCCATCAGCCCGACGTAGCCCTCGGGGTCCGGTTTCGTGGCGTCCATGCCCGCCAGGTCGAGGAACCGCTGGATGCGCTCGGCGCCGACCCGGTTGCGCAGCTCCGTGGCGGCGTCGTTGTCCGAGACGGTGATCATGGCGGTCGCCAGGTCCCTCTCCTCGGCGGTGAGCTCCCGGTTCTCGTCCATGGCGGTGCGCAGCAGCGCACCGAGGACGACGACCTTGCCGACGCTGGCCGCGTCGAACTCCGCGTCGGGGTCGAGTCCGCAGGTGAGGTCGCCGCCGTGCGCGGAGACCCCCACGGCGACGGTCCCCTCCCGCTCGTCCACACGCTCGCGGATCCCCTCGTCGAGCCGTCGCGCGAGGTCGGGGTGGGACTCGGAGGTGCAGATCGGCTCCTGCGCTGCGGCCGTTACCACGGCGGCCGGAGCGGCGGCAGCCGGAGCAGCGGCCGACCCGGCGGTGAGCGCGGCGGCGAGGACCAAGGCGGCGGACCGTGCCGGGCGTCGGTACCCGGCGGGTGTGCGGTCGGCGGACATGGAAGGGGCCCTCCCTCGTTCGGCGGGTCGGAGCGGCGGAACAGGCCGCGGACGGGCCGGCGGACACCCTGCACACCCATACGGGCACACAGGGTGATCGACCGGCCCTTCGATTCTCGGTGTCCGGGCTCCGCCACGCGCGAGCGACACGGGGTACCGCGCCTCCGCGAAGCGGTAGCGCGGAGGGGGCACGAGGAGAGCCGCACCGCGCACGGAAAGGCGCGGACCTCCGGTCGGTTCCCACTCGCCCTCCGACCGGAGGTCCGCTGGAGACGGCCCCCGTCCGGGCCGTCCGCTCTACCCCACCTCGACGGTGTAGGTCTCACCCAGGCCGAGGGGCCCGCCGAACTCCACGCTGGCGGGGGTGAAGGCCCCTTCGGCGGTGACCACGCCCTCGGCCCGCTGACCGGGGCTCAGGGTCAGGGTGTCGATCTGGTTCTCGTCCTCGCCCAGACCGCCCGAGGTGTCGTGCTTGGTGCCGTCGTCGGCGACGAGCGCGAAGTAGAGCGGGTTGACGTCGACGTTCTCGTCGCTGTTGTTCTCGACGGTGACGTACACACTCGTGAAGTCACCGCCGTCGTGGAGGATGCTCGGTGTGAACTCGGTGGTCTCCGCCGTCAGGACGACGTCCTGCTCCTCGGCGGCGGTCTCCTCCGCGGCTGTCTCCCCAGCGGGTCCCTCCGCGGGGGCCTCCCCATCCGCCCCACCGCCCGCCTCCTCCCGGGTGGCGGCGGGCTCCGGGGCCCCGCCGTCGAGGTCGTCCCCGCCCAGCACGGCCACGCACCCGACGAGCAGGAACAGGAAGAGGAGGACGCCGAGGCATCCGCCGCAGCCGAGTCCGACCTTCTTCCCGGTGGACATGCCCCGGTTGGCGGGCGGGGGCGGCGGGCCGTAGGGCGGCTGGGGCGAGGTCATGGTGTGCTCCGGTCTGTGTGCAGGGGGCAGCACGGGGCGCTGCCGGAATGTGCGCCGCCCACCGGGCGGATGTGCTCGGCGGGCAAGGGCAGAGACAGGAATGCGCATACACACCGGCCTTCGCGAGACCCATTGAGCTTCGCTGTGTTCTCACCATACACAGAAGTCGTGAATATAGCCAACCACTATCTTGTACACGCGCGTTCACAGCTGCCCACTCGCACAGTGACCCCTGGGACACGGAGTGCGTCTGCCACGGGCAGCCCACGTCCGCACGAAACCGCAAGAGTCCGTGTACGGTCCCCGCCCTCGCCGCCAGCACCCCCGCGCAGCCCGCCGTGGCAGCACGCGGCCTCCGGCCGGACCCCGCGCCCCACCCGCACCAGGACCCGAACGCACCAAGGAGACCGACCGGGCCTTCACCGAGGTGCGGGATCCGGCGGAGACCGGTCATGACGCACCGCCGGCAAGATCCACCCCTCAGATGGTGCGGGTGTCGGAGAGTCAGGCAGCGGGATGGTCGGTGAGGGGCGCGGTCCGCGCGGTGGCGTCGAGGTTCGCGCGCAGGGCCTCGACCTTGTCGGTGACAAAGGCGTGCGAGTCCGAGCCGAGCACCTGGCGCAGCGGGCCCTCGGCGCCGCTCACGACCCGCTCGATGATCGCCGTGGCGCCCTTGACCGGGTCGCCGAGCTGGCTGCCCTGTAGGCCCAGGTGGTTTTCGACCATTTCACGGATGCCCGGGTAGGCCTCGGTGGTCTGGGCGGGCAGCGCGAGGGAGTCCCGGGTGAGGAAGTCGGTGCGGAAATAGCCGGGCTCGACGATCGTGACCTTGACGCCGAAGTCGGCGACCTCACCGGCGAGGGCCTCGCTGAGGCCTTCCAACGCGAACTTGCCGGCACAGTAGAGCGCCCACCCCGGAAGGGAGACCAGCCCGAGCACCGAGGAGACGTTGACGATGTGACCGCTCTTCTGCTGACGCAGAACCGGCACGGTGGCACGCAGGACGTTCCACACGCCGACGACCTGGACGTCGAGCATGTCGCGGACGTCGGCGGGGTCGGTTTCCTCGACCGCGGCCAGGTAGCCGTAGCCAGCGTTGTTGACAACGGCGTCGAGGGTGCCGAAGCGGGCGACGGTCTGGTCGACGGCCTGCTTGACAGCAGCATCGTTTCGCAGATCGACGGCCAGGGGGAGCAGCCGTGACGTGTCGACGCTATCGCCGATCGCCGACAGCAGCCGGTCGGTGGATCTGGTGGTCGCCGCGACGTTGTCGCCGCGCTCGAGCAACTGGGTGACCAGCTCAAGGCCCAGGCCGCGAGAGGTACCGGTCACGAACCAGGTCGACGGACGATTCGACGGAAAACCCATGGTCATCCTCAATCTCGGAGTTCGGGGAGACGCCGACGGGTGGTGTCCCGTGCCGGCGTGACTCCAAGACTGGTTCACGGCACAAGGCCGCGGGGACTGATCTCGGGCCCTGTGCGACCTCGCACGCCGGAACCTAGGACTCGGAGGTCCAGTCGCAAGCGGCCCAGGTGGATTCTGTCGCCCCCGTGGATAATGGGGTCGTGGCACAGACGAATCGCGAACTCGCCGATTTCCTACGCCGTGCTCGGAGCCAGGGCGACCCGTCACGGGCGGGACTGCCGCCCGACGGGCGCATACGCCGCGTCCCCGGGCTGCGGCGCGAGGAGGTCGCACTGCTGGCCGGGGTGTCCACCGACTACTACGCTCGTCTCGAGCAGGGCCGGCGTATCACGCCCTCCCCGGCCGTGATCGAGGCGATCGGTCACGCGCTCGGACTCGACGCCGCAGGACGGACACACCTGGAAGACCTCATCGGGGTGACGGCGGCACCGACCCGGCGACGGGCCCCTGGCGTCCAACGCGTGCGTCCAGGGCTCCACCAGCTCCTCGACGCCCTCGACGGCGAACCCGCGCTCGTCCTTGGACGTCGCACCGACGTGTTGGCGGTCAACAGGATGGGCGCAGCGCTTTTCGCCGACTTCGAAGGCATGCCTCCCGCCCACCGCAACTACGCGCGCTGGATATTCCTCGACGAGGAGGCCCGCACACTGTTCGTGGACTGGGACGACCAGGCCCGCGCAGCGGTCGAGAGCCTGCGGTTCGAGGTCGGCCGGGATCCCGACGACCGCGCCACCATCGCGCTCGTCGCCGAGTTGCGCGAACACAGCCGCGAGTTCGACCGGTGGTGGGAGCAGCATCGGGTGCACCAGCGCACCCACGGCTCGAAGCGTCTTCGCCACTCACTCGTCGGCGACCTGACCGTCGAGTACGAGACCCTCAACCCGCCCGGCGACACCGACACCACACTGTTCATCTACACCACTGAGGCCGACTCGCCGTCACGGCGGGCTATGGACATCCTCGCCAGCTGGACCGCGTCCAGCTCGGGAATCGGGATACAGCGCCAGAGCCAGGGCACCGACGGCGTCACCGAACAGGACTGAGCACCGCCTCCCGGAACACGGCCCGGAACCGCGCTGACACTCCCTCGGCCACCGGACGAACCGTGTGCAGCCGTTCGCCCGTGTGCGCGCCCCAAGACCCCCGCGCTCCCCTCGGGCGCGTGCTCCCGGACGGCGGCCGCCCGTCCGGGAGCGCGGGGGGTCGGTGGCCTACCCGAGGTTCTTGCTGTCGGTGTCCCACTCGGTGGAGCACAGACCGCAGTCGTCGCCGACGAACTCCTGCCGGGCCCGCTGGTCGCCCTTGAGCTGCCACTCCAGCCAGGCGACGCCGACACGGCCGTACTCCCCGCCGTCGGGCTCGGCGAAGGTGCCGTAGTGGCCGACGTCGAGGTGGCCGATGAAGGCGGGCAGCCCCTGCGGCAGGCGGTCGTAGTCGTCCAGGGCGTTCTCGTAGGCGATGTCGCCGGGGCCGCCGGTGAAGTAGGCGACGGGGGCGTGCAGGTCCTCCAGCAGGTCGTTGTCGCGGTCGGTCAGCAGGCCGCTGTTCCACAGCACGGTGGTGTCCACGCGCGGGTCGTCGGCGACCTCGTAGGTCTCCAGGCCGCCGCAGGACTGGCCCATGATCGCGACGCTGTCGGTGTCGATGTGGCCCCGGTACTCGCTGAACAGGCGGTCGTTCTCCTCGATCGCCCAGTCGACCGCCTCGGTGAGCATCTCGGGGTCGGTGCTGCCGAAGCCGCCGGGGCGGCCGCTGGCGATGACCAGGAAGCCGTGCGAGGCGAACTCGGTGAGGATGTTCTCGAACCACGTCCCGTCGGCCCGGCAGGCGCCGTTGCCCCAGGCCACGATGGGCAGCCGTTCGCCCTCGGGCAGGTCCACGGGCCGGTAGACGGTGTGGTCGCGCAGGCGCAGGGTGGTGACGTACTCGGCGTCGTAGGGCCCCGTCCCGCCCAGGACCCGCACCGGGTCGGCGGCGGCCGTCCCGGGGGCGAGGGCCGCGGCCGTCGCCAGGCCGAGCAGGACGGACGCCGTTCGGCGTGCCAGCGGTGATCCCATCTCATTCTCCTTGGGGGGTGCGTGAAATGCGGGGTCGGTCTTCCAGCGCGCTGGACACCGAATATCGGACGCCCCGCAGGGGGTGTCAACACACCCCCGCGCACGACACGTGGTTCCACCGATACGACCGCAGGGCCTGCGTTTTCTCCGCTCGGTGACGACGCGTGCACCTGACCAGGAAAGGAGCGGACCCGGGAAAGGGAAAACGGCTCCGCGCGAAAAGGCGACGGTCTCTCCGGCTCCGCCGGGAACAAGGACGGGTTCTTCCGCGACCGGAACGGCACGGCGCCGACCGACCGCGCCGCTGCGGCCCGTGCGGACTGTCGGCGGTCGTCCGCACACTGGGGGAAGCCCCCGCACCACGCCCCGAACCCGAAGATCTCCGACCACGATCGCGGTAGTGTTTCTTCACGTTGAGACTCCCGGAGGGTGCTCTGTGCTCATCGACCCCCACCACCGAGACGACCGGCTGGCCCGGATCGCAACGTCCTGGACGATCCTGGAGAAGGCCCTGCGCCGGGGCGAGGAGGGCTGGCGCAGCGCCACCCCGAGCCACGGGGTGGACGCCCCCTCCCAGTACGCCCACCGCTGGCGGCTCGCCGCGCTGCGGGACGAGCAGAAGCTCCACCACGGCTGGGACAACGCCCGCCTCCTGCAGATCGAACTCACGGTCGACGCCGAACGCACCACCGCCATCCAGACCCTGAGCGGCGACCACCACACCGGCAGCCCGAACCCGGCAGCCGTACCCCGCAACCGGCACCCGCGCGGCCCCAAGGGCCAGCGCCTGCTCACCGGGCGCGGCGGACACGAACAGCTCGCCCTGTTCCCCGAGACACCCCCGATCAGGCACAACGAGGTGTCCCTCGACGGCTGCGAGGAACTGGAGGTGTGGGTGCTCCTGGTCCACCGTGTGGACGACTCCGGGGACGGCCGCGTCTTCTGGCATAGTGAGTTGTCCCGGCCCCACCCGCCCGACGCACGGGGCTACATCACCGGGTGGCACGAGCGCGTCCCGCTCCCCGCCCTGGAGATCGGGGCCGTGGCCCTCCCGGAGGGCGACGAGGAGCCGGAGGGACTCGACGTCCCCGTCAACTTCCGCTAACGACGACCGTGCCCGGCGGGTCCGCGCCCGCCGGGCCGTGGACAACGACAAGGCAGCCGCACACCATGGTCACGCCGTCACGCATCCGGCTCGCCCGGGAGCGCAGGGGACTCACCCTCGCCCGGTTGGCACGGATGAGCGGGATCTCGCAGCAGAGCCTGTCGGGTTACGAGAACGCGCACGCCGTCCCCACGGCCGACACGCTCGCCGCCATCGCGGGCGCCCTCGGGTTCCCCACGGCGTTCTTCACCGCCGACGAGGTCGAGGAGGTCCCCTCCGAGGCCGTGGCCTTCCGGGCCAGGACCAAGACCTCGATGCGCAAACAGAAGGCCGTGCGCTCCCAGGCCGCCCTGGCGATCGAGCTCAACGACTGGATCGGGCGGCACCTCGCCCTGCCCGAGCCCTCGGTCCCCACCTACGGCAGGCCCTCCCCAGAGGCCGCCGCGGAGATGGTCCGCTCGCTCTGGGAGCTGGGCGACACCGCGGCCCCCAACATGGTGCACCTGCTGGAGGCGCACGGGATCCGGGTCTTCTCCCTGGACACCGAGCACCAGGAGGTGGACGCCTTCAGCTTCTGGCGCGACGCGGTGCCCTACGTCTTCCTCAACACGGGCAAGAGCGGCGAGCGGGGCCGCTTCGACGCCGCGCACGAACTCGGCCACCTGGTCATGCACGGCCACGAACGCCCCTCCAGCGGCCCCGGGGCCGAACGCGAGGCCAACCAGTTCGCCAGCGCCTTCCTCATGCCCCGCGCCGACGTCGTGGCCCGCATGCCCGCGGGCGCCCAGATCGACCAGGTCCTCAAGGCCAAGTCGATCTGGCGGGTGTCGGCGATGGCCCTGGCCCACCGGCTCCACGACGTGGGGCTGCTCACGGACTGGCAGTACCGCTCCACCTGCCGCCAGCTCGCCGAACTGGGCTACCGCTCGGCCGAACCGGACGGCATCGCCCGCGAGACCTCACAAGTGCTGCCCAAGGTCTTCTCCCTGCTGCGGAGCAGCGGCCGCACCCCGGCCTCGGTGGCCGCCGCGCTGCACATCCCCCTCTCCGAACTGCACGCGCTGATGTTCGGGCTCTCCATCACCGCCCGCACCGGCACGGGGTCGGGAACCGCGGCCCCCGCTGAAAGGCCCGTGCTCCGAGTCGTCCCCGACTCGCGGCGGTAGGGCGCACCGGAGTCCGCCCGGCGCGGCGGCTCACAGCTCGATGACGGTCTTGACGTCGTCACCGCCGGGCTCGAACGCCTCGTGCGCGCGCTCCAGCGGCAGCCGCCGGGTGATCACCCGCTCCAGCCAGGAGTGGTCGGCCCGCGCCAGCGCCCGCGCGGCCATCTCGTAGTGGCGCAGGTTGGCGTTGACCGACCCGAAGAGCACGTCGTTCTCCAGGACCAGCCGGCGGTTGATCTCCCCGGCGTCGACGTCGATCGTGCGCCCGCCCGACGAGATGCCGGTGAGGCACACGATCCCGTAGGCCGCGTTGTGGGTCATCGCGTCGAGGATGACACCGGAGGCGCCGGTGGCCTCGATGACCACGTCCGGCTCGCCCGTGGCCGCGACCTCGGCGACGCCCCCGGTGTGGTAGGTCGCCCCGAGGGCGGCCACCAGCTCGGGCTTGACCCCCTGCTCCACCCGGTCCAGCACGTGCACGTCCAGACCGCGCTGGACACCGATCATGGCGGCGAGCAGACCGATCGGCCCGGCTCCGGTGACGAGCAGGCGGCGCGGCTCGAACCAGGCGCGTCCGCCGATCCGGTCGATCTGGTCCCACGCCTTGGCCACGACCGTGGTCGGCTCCATCAGCACGCCCACGCGCTCCAGCGACGGGTCGAGCCGGACCGCGTAGTCGGCCTCCACCGTCCACTGCTGGGAGCCGTAGCCGTGGAGCTGCTTGATGCCGCGCTCGGTGAACCGGCCGTTGCGGCACATGTCGAACTCGCCGTGCGCACAGGCCCCGCACGGCACGGGATCGGGCCTGCGCACCACCCCCACCACCAGATCGCCCGGGGAGAAGCCGCTGCCGTCGGGGGCCTCGCGCACCCGGCCCAGCGACTCGTGCCCCAGGACCAGGCGCTCGTCGCCGGGCGGCGCCTCGCCGTACTCGGCGGCCGCGATCTCGCGGTCGGTGCCGCAGATCCCCAGCGCGACGCCGTCGACGAGCAATTCCCCCGCCTCCGGCACGGGCGCCTCCACCTCGCCGACCCGCACCGAACCCGCCTGCGACGGCACCACTGTCAGAGCACGCATGGCCCTCCCCCTCACCTGACGCACGTG
This sequence comes from Nocardiopsis akebiae, assembly GCF_018316795.1. NCBI lineage: Bacteria > Bacillati > Actinomycetota > Actinomycetes > Streptosporangiales > Nocardiopsidaceae > Nocardiopsis > Nocardiopsis akebiae. The sequence continues at coordinate 2,781,716 of NZ_CP074132.1, read as the reverse complement.
TCGACCCCGGCCCCGTGTACCGGGGCGCCCCCGGAACGCCGATCCGGGGTCGGGAACGGCCTCCGGCGCCCGCACCGCTTCCCGGGGATTCTGCCAAGCGGCTACCCGGACGCCGCTCCCGACACACGAGGCGGGGCGCGAACGTGCCGGGGCGGAGCGGGGGCGGGACGCGCACGTGCCCGGGCGCGAACGTGCCGGGGGGCGAGCCGAGCCGATCGCCGGCGGGCCGGGGCGTGAACGGGCCGAGGACGCTCCCGCACCGCTCCTGTGGTGTACTGGCCGACTGGACAGGACACGACCGGAAGGGGCGCGAGGTGCTGCTGGGTTCGGGCGCGGGCGAGGGGACCGCGGTGAGCGTCGGCGGGGCGGGGCTGGACCGCGAGGGACTGTGGTCGGCCGCGGCCGCCGTGGCCGAACGGGTGGCGGGGGCGGACGCCGTCGCCGTGCACGGCGAGGCCTCGCTGTCCACGGTCGTCGCGGTGGTCGGCGGCCTGCTGGCCGGGGTGCCCGTGGTCCCGGTCCCCGCGGACTCGGGGACCGCCGAGCGCCGCCACATCGTGCGCGACTCCGGCGCCGCGCTGTGGCTGGGCGCCCCTCAGGAGGACGTCGACCTGCCCGTCGTCCCCGTGGACCCGGCCGAGCGCTCCTCGTTCACGCTCCCCGAACCGCCGCCCGACTCCACCGCGCTGGTCATGTACACCTCCGGGACCACCGGACCGCCCAAGGGCGCCCTCATCCCGCGCCGGGCCGTGGCAGCCGACCTGGACGCGCTCGCCGACGCCTGGGACTGGACGCCCGACGACGTGCTGGTGCACGGTCTGCCGCTGTTCCACGTGCACGGCCTGGTCCTGGGCGTGCTGGGGGCACTGCGCGTGGGCAGCCCGCTGCTGCACACCGTCCGCCCCACCCCCGCCGCCTACGCCGAGGCGGCCCGCGGGGCTCGGCGCGCGACCCTGTTCTTCGGCGTGCCGACCGTGTGGTCGCGGATCGCCCGCGACCCCGACAGCGCACGCGCCCTGTCCGGGGCGCGGCTGCTGGTCTCGGGCAGCGCCCCGCTGCCCCACACGGTGGCCGACGGCCTGCGGGGGGCGTGCGGCCACAGCCCCGTGGAGCGGTACGGGATGACCGAGACGCTGATCACCGTGGCGGCGCGCGCCGACGCGCCCCGGCGCACCGGCTGGGTCGGGACGGCGCTGCCGGGTCTGGAGACGCGGCTGCGCGGCGAGCGCGGCGAGCCCGTCGCCTGCGACGGTGAGAGCGTCGGTGAACTCCAGGTGCGCGGCGCCACCCTGTTCGGGGGCTACCTCGGGCTGGCGGAGGCCACGGCCGCGGCGTGGACCGGGGACGGCTGGTTCCGCACCGGCGACGCGGCGGTCCGCGACGGGGACGGCTGGCACCGGATCGTGGGCCGGATGTCGGTGGACATGATCAAGACCGGCGGCTACCGGGTCGGCGCGGGCGAGGTCGAGTCGGTGCTGCTCGGGCATCCCGGGGTGGCGGAGGCCGCCGTGGTGGGCGAGGCCGACGACGACCTCGGCCAGCGGATTGTGGCCTACCTGGTGGGCGAGGGCATCTCCCCCGAGGCGGTCATCGACTTCGTGGCCGAGCGCCTGTCGGTGCACAAGCGCCCGCGCGAGGTGCGCGTGGTGGACACGCTGCCGCGCAACGCGATGGGCAAGATCCAGAAGAAGCTGCTGGGCGACGCGCCCGCCTGAGCGCCGGCGGGGCGGCGGCCCGCCCGCCGGGACGGGGCCGGGGAACGCGAGCCCGCCGACGGTCGCGGGCCCCCGCTGGAACGGGCGCGGGGCGACCCGCGTGTGATCGTGGGCTGTGGGGCCACAGGCCCCTCCCCCTCTGAAGTGCTTGACCAAGCGGCACTTTTACGGCGTAGATCATAAAAGGGACATTCCGACAGGCACCGGGACGCGGTGGTCCACCGCCGCGGACCGACCAGCCGCGCACCAGCGGGGGCGGCGGGAACCGGGCGAGGCGCGCGGCGGGGCGGTTCCACCGGGGCCGCCGGGACCCGCCGGACGGGGGTCGGCGCCGGGTTAGGCGCACCTTTGTTGGAATCATTCCAGAAAAGTGGTTCAATGGGCGCATGCACCAGACGGAGACCGAGGCCCTCCTCCGGGGGGCTTCGCTACGCGTGACCCGACCCCGGGTAGCGGTCCTGGAGGCGGTCGGGGCTCATCCGCACGCCGACGCCAGCACCGTTCTCCAGGCGGTCCGCGGCCAGCTCGGTGCGGTGTCCACACAAGCGGTGTACGACGTGCTCAAGGCTCTGACGGACGTCGGACTCGTCAGGCGGATCGAACCGGAGGGGTCGCCCGCGCGCTACGAGCGCAGGGTGGGCGACAACCACCACCACGTGGTCTGCCGCGACTGCGGCACGATCGCGGACGTGGACTGCGCCACCGGCGCCGCGCCCTGCATGACGGGTTCACAGGACCACGGTTTCGCCATAGACGAGGTCGAGGTCACCTACTGGGGAATCTGCCCCGACTGCCAGAAGGCCTGACACACGCCCGGTGCCCTGACCGCGGCACCGAAAGATCCCACCTTAGGACCGAGGAATTCATGTCTCAGGACAACACGAAGCCGCTGACCACGGCCAACGGCGCCCCGGTAGCCGACAACCAGAACAGCCTCACCGCCGGACCTCGCGGCCCGATGCTGCTTCAGGACCTGTGGTTCCTGGAGAAGCTCGCGCACTTCGACCGCGAGGTCATCCCCGAGCGTCGGATGCACGCCAAGGGCTCCGGGGCCTTCGGCACCTTCACGGTCACCCAGGACATCACCCGGTACAGCAAGGCCGCGATCTTCTCCGAGGTCGGCAAGCAGACCGAGATGTTCGCCCGCTTCTCCACCGTCGCCGGTGAGCGCGGCGCCGCCGACGCCGAGCGCGACATCCGCGGCTTCGCCCTGCGCTTCTACACCGAGGAGGGCAACTGGGACGTCGTCGGCAACAACACCCCGGTCTTCTTCTTCCGCGACCCGCTGAAGTTCCCCGACCTCAACCGCGCCGTCAAGCGCGACCCGCGCACCAACATGCGCTCGGCCGAGAACAACTGGGACTTCTGGACCAACCTCCCCGAGGCCCTGCACCAGGTCACCATCGTGATGTCGGACCGCGGCATCCCCGACGGCTACCGCCACATGCACGGCTTCGGCTCGCACACCTTCTCGTTCATCAACGAGGCGGGCGAGCGCTTCTGGGCCAAGTTCCACTTCCGAACCCAGCAGGGCATCAAGAACCTCACGGACCAGGAGGCCGCCCAGGTCGTGGCCGGGGACCGCGAGTCCGCGCAGCGCGACCTGTTCGAGGCCATCGAGCGGGGCGAGAACCCCAAGTGGACCTTCTACGTCCAGATCATGCCCGAGGCCGAGGCCGCGGACTACCGCTTCCACCCCTTCGACCTGACCAAGGTCTGGTCCAAGAAGGACTACCCGCTCATCGAGGTCGGCGAGTTCGAGCTCAACCGCAACCCGGAGAACTACTTCGCGGACGTGGAGCAGGCCGCCTTCACCCCGGCCAACCTGGTCCCGGGCATCAGCTTCTCGCCCGACCGCATGCTCCAGGGCCGCCTGTTCTCCTACGGTGACGCCGCCCGCTACCGCCTGGGCGTCAACCACCACCAGATCCCGGTGAACTACCCGCGCGGCGCCAAGCTGGTCAACACCTACCACCGCGACGGCACGATGCGCGTGGACGGCAACCAGGGCGGCGTGCCCGGCATCGAGCCCAACTCCTACGGCCGCTGGCAGGAGCAGCCCTCCTACGCCGAGCCGTCGCAGGCCATCGGCTCGACCGCGGACCGGTTCGACTACCGCGAGGACGACGACAACTACTTCGAGCAGCCGGGCAACCTGTTCCGCCTGATGAACGCGGACGAGCAGCAGCGCCTGTTCGAGAACACCGCGCGCGCGATCGACGGCGCCTCCCAGGCCACCATCGAGCGCCACATCGGCAACTGCGCCAAGGCCGACCCGGCCTACGGCGAGGGCGTGCGCAAGGCGGTCGAGGCCCTCCAGGCGGGCAAGGCCTCCGCGACCGACCCCAACTCGGACGCCGTCTGAGCAACGCCCGAAGCCCCGACCGGGGCGAGGGCGTGAGGACCCCGGATCCGGGTCCGATCCACCGAGCCGACGCGGCCCCGACCGCGTCGGCTCGGCCCGTTCCGGGGCCCGGGCCCTGGGAGGGCGCCGTCGGGCCCGGGGGCCGCGGCGGCGCGGCCCCCGGATCGGGATCAGGGGATCAGGGCAGCAGGTGGGAGCGGCCGAACATCTCGGCCGCGGCGCGGGCGCTCGGCGTGCCCGCGTCGAGGTCGGCGCCCGCCGCGACGAGCAGCGCCACGATGCCCTCCTCCCCCTTGAACAGCGCACCGGCCACGGGAGTCTGGTCCCGGTCGTTGCGCAGGTCCACGTCGGCGCCTCGGTCCACGAGGGCGCGGACCACGGCCTCCCGGCCGTGGTAGGCGGCGAGCATCACCAAGGTGTTGCCCTGCTCGTCGCGGGTGTCCACGGGAAGGCCGTGGTCGAGGAACTCCAGCAGCTCCTCCGTGCGCCCCTCCCGGGCGAGGTCCATGGCCAGGGCGATGACCCGGCCCGTCTGCTCTGCGGAGAGTTCGTTCATGGGTTCCATGCTAGACATCCCCACCTGGCAGAACGCGCACACGCGGGCGCGGCGGGGACCGGGCGGGCGGAACCGGGGGCGCACGGGAGTGGCCGAGGGTGCGGATCCCTGCCCGCAAACCCCTGTGGCGCAAGGGTTTCGTGGTTGCGGTGGTGCCCGCCGTGCCAGGAGAATCGCAGCGCGACACCCACTTCCCCGAGAGGACGCCATGACCGCCACTCCCCCCATCGACACGTCGGTCCCCCACTCCGCACGCGTGTGGAACTACTGGCTGGAGGGCAAGGACAACTACCCCGTCGACCGGGAGCTGGGCCGGCAGATCGCGCTGGCCTTCCCCGAGATCGTGGAGGTCGCCCGCGCCGACCGGCAGTTCCTCGTCCGCTCGGTCACGCACCTGGTCGAGGAGGAGGGCGTCCGCCAGTTCCTGGACATCGGCACCGGCCTGCCCACCGCCAACAACACCCACGAGGCCGCCCAGGCCGCCGCGCCCGAGTGCAAGGTGGTCTACGTCGACAACGACCCCCTGGTGCTGACCCACGCCCGCGCCCTGCTCACCAGCAGCCCCGAGGGCTCGACCGAGTACGTCGACGCCGACCTGACCGACCCCGGCCCCCTCCTGGAGCAGGCCCGCCGGTACCTGGACTTCTCCCGGCCGATCGGGCTGACGTTCATGGGCACCCTGGGCCACTTCCCCGCGGACGAGAGCACCTACGCCCTGGCCCGCGCCTACGTGGACGCGCTGCCGTCGGGCAGTTTCCTGGCCCTGTGCGACAGCACGAGCACGAGTCCGCAGATCATCGAGGCGTCCAAGGCGTGGAACGAGGGCGCGAGCCAGCCCATCCACCTGCGCACCGCCGAGGAGATCGAGCGCTTCTTCGACGGCCTGGAACTGCTGGAGCCCGGCGTGGTCTCGGCGTCCCTGTGGCGCCCGCTGCCCACCGAACTGGGCGAGCCCAAGGAGGTCGCCCAGTACGGCGGCGTGGCGCGCAAGCCCTGACCGCGGACGCGTGCGCGGGGGCGCCGGGCCGGAGAAACCCCGATCGGGGAACGGGGCCGGGCGGTCCCGCGCTCACCGGGGGACGGGCGAGCCGGACGGACGGCAGCGGGGTCGGGCGGGCGGCCCCGCGGTCCTCGGCGGGTGAGCGGTACGCGGCGCGGTCCGCGGACCGGCCTCCCCGAAAAACCGGGATCCGCCCCGGTCAGGCCTGTGGACAACCCGGTCCGGCGGTGTCCGCGCGCGCATACTCAGAGCATGCTCTCCTCACACGCCTCCGCCCTGCTGTCCGCCCTCCTCGACGACCTGCCCGGCGCCAAGCACGTCCTGACCCTGCACACCCGGCACGCGCTGGCCACGTCCGTCGAACGCCGGGAGGAGGGCTTCGACGTCGAGCACCCGGCGGTGGTGGAGCGGCTGTGCCACGCCATCACCGGCGGCGACCCCGCGGCGGTGGTGCTGCACAGCCCCACCGACCGGATCTCCCACACGCTTCCCGACGGGGTGGACGTCCCCGTCACCCTGGTGCGCGGCTGGACGGTCGCCGACCGGGCCCTGGTGCCCCTGGACGAGGCGCGGATGTTCGACGCCCACTGCACCGACTCCGCGTCGGGAGAGCCCGTCCCGCCGGAGCCGGGCGTGGTGTACACGGACGCGCCCGCGGTCGACCTCACCCCCTTCCACGGCACGTGAGGGCCCCCGGCTCCGCGCGGTGCGGTGCCGGGGGCCCTCACGTGCCGCCCGGGGCGGCGCGGCGGCCGCGGCCGCCGCGCCACGGGTGGACGCCGACGGCGTCCGGGGTCAGTTCGCGTTGCAGGAGACCGTCGGCCAGGTCCAGTTGCCGTTGTGGTCGATGGTCACGCCCCAGTCGTTGCCGTTGCCGTTGGGCCTGGCGGTCAGCACCTGGGAGCTGGGGTAGTCGGCGCCGACGTTCCAAGTGGCGCTGATCCTGGCCGGGGACGGCACGTTCATCGTCACGGTCCAGTCGTTCGAACCGCTGACCGAGACGTTGAGGTTGTACCGGTCGCTCCACTGCTGCCCCGCGGACAGGGTAGCGGTGCAGCCGCCGCCACCGGGGTTGCCGCCACCGCCGTCATCGCCGCCGCCGCTGGAGCCCACGGTGATGTTGGAGCTGCCGCTGCTCTGGTAGCCCTCCGTGGCCATGATCATGTAGTCGTGGTTGCCCAGGTTCATTCCGGCGCGGGCCCACGCGTCGAAGTGGTTCCCGGAGGTGATGGTTCCGCCCGTGCGCCTGGACTGGCGCACGCTCCAGTACTGGGGGAAGGTCTGGATGCCGTCGATGGAGGGGGCGTCGTAGCGCATCGTCCGGTAGATGTCGTACGTGCCGCCGTCGCTGGTGACCGTGCCCATGTGCGTTCCGGTGGGCCGGTAGGTGCCCCAGTTGTCGACGATGTAGTACTCCACGAGCGGGCTCCTCGTCCACCCGTAGAGCGTCAGGTAGGAGTTTCCGGACGGGTTGAAGCTGCCCGAGTAGGTCACCGCCCTGCGCCCGCCGGTGGGCCAGCCCTTGCCGGCGACGAAGTTGCCGGTGTTGCGCCATGAGGTGGTGTAGTTGCCGCCGGAGCCCAGCTCCATGGAGACGGTCCCCTGGCTGTCGGTCCAGAAGGAGTAGAAGTAGCCGTTGTGGGTGCCGGTCTGGTTGGTGGTGATGGCCGCGCTGGCGGTGCCGGGCAGCAGCGCCAGGGTCGTGACCAGCGCGACCGCGACGGCGCAGACCCGGCCGACGAGCGTTCTGGCGCGACCGTCCCGGCGGCTCCGCGGGGGTGCGGGGGAAGGGTTCATGAGTGCTTCCTCCTCGTGGATGGGGGGTCAGGAGGCGTGCGGAGGACCGGATCGGGGGTGATCCGACCCGACGGGGACCGTGATCCCCGTCACGGGGTTAGTGTCCGCCCGGCTCCGTTACGTTGTCAATAAATTCCGGAAGATTCCGGACAACTGGACGGGGGACTCTCCTGGCTTTCGGTGTCTGCGCTGTTCAGCGACATGGGGGTACCACGCGACCGCGACCGATCGCCTTTACTTCCGGAAGGCTTCCGGATCAAGGTGGGCGGGGAGCCGCCATCCCACTGGCGCGCCGAAAGCCCGGCAGGCGCGGGCAACGCCTTCCCGCGCGGGCCGCGACAACGCGCTCCGGCCTCCCTCACGGGCCAGGGCCCGTGCCATGCTGGGAGTCATGGAGGTCAACGAACCGCGGCTGGAGATCGAGTACTGCACCCGGTGCCGGTGGCTCCCGCGGGCCACCTGGATGGCACAGGAGCTGCTGACCACGTTCGAGGCCGAACTCGGCGAGGTCGCGCTCGTCCCGGGCACCAACGGCGTGTTCGAGGTGCGCCTGGACGGGGAGAGCGTGTGGTCGCGCCGGACCGACGCGGCCTTCACCGACGCCGCCGAACTCAAGCGCCTCATCCGGGACCGGATCGCCCCCGAACACCACCTCGGGCACTCCGAGCTGCCCTCGGACGGCTAGGGGCCGGGGTCAGGCCCGTCCGCGTCCGGCGCGAACGGGCCCCTTCAGGAGCGCCGCAGGACCGGGGCGGCGACGGCCGCTGCCCGACCCGGACGGTTCAGGAGCGCCGGAACGGCCGGCGGCGCCGGTCCCGGCGCCCTGACCGGGCACGCCCCCGGGGCGCCCACGGCAGCCACGGTTCGCGCGGCGGATGGGCGACCCGCGTCTGTTCGTCCTCTCCGGCCAGCGCCCGTTCGGCTCCCTCGGGTTCGAGCCCGGCGAACAGCATGATGTCGGTGGCGACCATCCGCACGTACAGGCGGGCCGCCCCGGTCACGGGGTCCTCCAGGGCGTCGTCGTCGAAGGGCCCGACCAGGGCGAGCACGCGGTCGACCGCGCGCTGGCGCGCCGCGCGGTCTCCGAGGCCCTCGGCCAGCACGTCGAGCACGGAGGCCATCTCGCACACCACCGGCGCCAGGCGCCGGCGCTCGCCGGTCTCCGTGGCGGCGGTGGTCCGCGCGAGGGACAGACAGCTCTCCCCGAGGATGATGAGCCGGTCGATCCGCTCGTCCTCGTACCGCAGCGGCTCGGGATCGGTCCACCGCGCCCTGGACCAGCGCACCGCGCGGTGGCTGTTCTCGCGTGCGCGGCTGAGGTCGGCCATGGGCCTGCTCAGGGCGCCCAGGCGGTCCACCGTCCACAGTGAGGGGTCCTCGTCCTCCTCCAGCGCGCGGCCGGTCGCGCCGAGCAGGCGGACCATCTCGGCCAGCGCGGCCGCCTCGGCCCGGCGCAGCCGCGAGACCACCCGGGCGGGGAACAGGAGCTGGCTCACCACCAGCGCCACACCAGCTCCGATGAGGGCGTCGGTGAGCCTGCCGGTCCCGGCGAAGGCCACGGTGAGGATCGCACCGGCCGCCGCCTGGGCGATCACGAGCCTGGCGGCGCCGACGGCGACGGCGATCGCCATCGCCACGCCGGTGGCGGCGGCCAGGGCCCCGTAACCCCCGCCGGTGGCGGCCAGGGCCAGTTCACCGACGACGATGCCGATGACCACGCCGAGCAGCATCCGCACGGCGTTGGTCCCCCGCTCCCCGCCCGCGGCGTTGAGCGCGATGACCGCGGCGATCGGCGCGAAGAAGGGGGAGTGGTCGCTGACGAGGCCGCCCGCGATGATCCACGCCGCGGTCGCGGCGAACGTGGCCTGCACAACCGATCCCCCGTCCGCGGTCAGGCGGTCCAGCGCCGCCGACCCCGCGCGGGCCGCCGACCGCGCTCCGGCGCGGACGAGGCCGCTCAGAGACCGCATGCCCCTCCCGACGCCTCCGGGTCCGGCGGGCTCCGCACGCCCGCGTGGACACAGCCACTGCCCCCACAGCTACTCATGAGGATCACATGATCACCCTGCGAAACAAAAGCTCCGCGCGTCACTTGAGCAGAAGTCGGCCGCGCCGCTTGCCTCGCAGCGGCACGGGCTCCCCGCCGGAGCCGACGGAATCCGCGCGGGAGTCCGCGCGGGAAGCGGTCGGCCCCGGACGGCGAACCAGCCGACCGACCGCGCACGCCTCTGGCCGAGCGGGCACATGTTACGTACGCTTACTCTCAGTGAAGGAAAGCGCGCCTGCTCCGGCCCCCGCTCACCGGGCGCCTCCCCTCGCCCGCAACCACCCCCTGCCACCAGGAGAGACGTGAGCAAGAGGATCGGTATCGTCGGCGCCGGGACGGCGGGCCTGCACCTGCTGCGGCACGGTGTGGAGGTCACCGTTCCTGAACAGTGATCAGAAGTGACCCCCGGGGGGTCACTTCGGCACCGCACCCACCCCGAACGGTGCTGGATGGGCTGGGTCACCGCGTTCCTGCCCCGTCCGGCCACGCGCATCGCGTGCACGCTCCGTGACGGGAGGGCGGTTTCCCTCACGCCCACAACTCCCCGGTGCGGCCTGGACGGTCCGATGCCCCACACCATCACCCTGGTGGTGTGGGGGCGGTGCCGTCCGACGCCGAACCGGGTGGCCCTGAGCGCGCCGCCCGACCGCGATGCTGGCCGCATCGTGCCGGGAGACCTTCCTACGTTTAGTGGACAGGGGCTTTTGCCAGTGCTGGGCACCCCACCGGGAGGTGTAGGCCGGGTCCACGGCGATGACCGCCACCCCCAGGGTGTGGGCCATCGACACCAACCGGGACCGCAGACGAGCGGTGGGAAAACCACTGATCAGCCGCCGGAACTTCTTACGCCGTCCATGCTTTTCCCGGGACTTCTCGCGGGCGAAGTCCAGGTCCTCCACCGCGATGGCTCGCACACCGTGTGTGGTGGCCCAGCGCAGCAGCCGGGACAGGGCGTGGCGGACCTGCGCGTCCCGGTGGGACGCGCTGCCGGACAACTCGAAGGCGAACCGGTGTGGGTTTCCGATCGGGTTGCCGTGGGTGTCGAGTCGCCAGGCGGCCAGGTGGTCGGCGTTGGCGTCCACCCCCACCACCCCGCGGGCCAGCGCCGCCTCCCACGGCACCTGTGGGGCGGGGGTGGGGGTCCAGGACGCGCTCACATACCACCGGCCCCGACCAGAACCCCGCCCGGTGTCCAGGTGGAGGCGGTAGGCCACCGCCCCGTCGGCCTCGACCCGATCAGCCCACTCGGTACCCCGGTGGGCGAAGGCCACCCGACCCGAGAGCACATACCGACCGTGCGCGGCGTTGGCCAGATGCGCCAGCGGAGCGGGCAGCCGGATACTGACCTGCCCCTCAGGGGTGATGCGGATCGTTTCGTTGCCGTGGCGTTTGCCGGACTCGCCATCAGCGGACAGGAAGAAGCGGGCGGCCTCCCACCGGGCCCGCCACTCTTCCTCGGTCAGCTGTGCCCGCTCCAGGTGGTGGCGGGTGTGCAGCAACCGTTTGCCGCCACGCACCACCCGTACACGGCCCTCCTCCCAGTCCGCCGCCGCCACCGCATGGCGATGCTCCAGAGTGGCCAGGCGTCGTGACTTGGCATGCCACTCCCGCCGACAGGAGTACCCACCCGGGGCGCCCTTGGTGCCCTTGACCCCGAGGGGTTGGGAGAGCCGGTGGCGCAGGGTGTCGATCCCCGTTTGGAGGCGGTGCAGGTGGGCGAGCTGGCTGCGGCGGGCCAGCGCCCACTGCTCATGGGAGGCCTTGGTCAGGGCTCCGGCCCACCGCGACGAGGACTCAGGGGTCAGTTCCCGTTTGCGGGCCGCCCAGGAGTCCTTACCGTGGTCGGTGCCGTGCGCACACCGGGCGGCCAGGTCCGTGGAGGCCAAGGACCCCAGGTGCGCGCCCACGGCCCGCAGGACCGCCTCGTCCCGTGGGGTGAGGCCCTTGAGCCGATCACGCACACTCACACCGGTCGGTGCGGGGGCCAGGAACGGGTCGGCGAGGGTCCGCAACCGCCGCATACTGGTACCTGCCATCCCTTCCCACCTCCCGATCCTGCCGGTTTCGTCGCTGTGTTCGAGACGACCGTAGCCAGGACCGGGGGCGCTTGTCCGGAGAATCAGCGAACTCCTCGGACGGAATTTCACCGGCGGGCCGTCCAACGGAGTGAGGGCACACACCACACACCGCTTTCCGACAGCAGCACAGGATGACTCCTGTGCCCTTGTGTGCGTTCGAGACGCCTCCCGACCCAACAGCTAACAACCCCGGGCACGAGTACCGGGTGGGCCCCGGCCCGGAGCCCACCGCCTTCCGGGGCCGCTTCAGCGCGCCCAGCCGGGCCGTGGACTACCGGATCTACCAGCCCCGGCTGACCGAGGACTTCGCCGAACGCGGCGGGGAGCTCGTGATCGGCCGCCTCTCCCCCGACGACCTTGCCCTCCCTGGCCTCCCGGTTCGACCTGGTCGTGGTGTGCACCGGACGCGGCCCGTTCGCGGAGGTGTTCGGGCGCGACCCCGCGCACCCGGCCTCCACCCGCCCCGGAAGGGCGCTGTGCGCCGGCCTGTTCACTGGCGTCGCCCAGCAGCCCGTCCCCCAGGTGACCTTCCACGTCTCCCCGGGCGCGGGCGAGATGATCGAGTTCCCCACCTGGACCGACGGCGGTCTGGTCATGGCCCTGGTCATCGAGAACCACCGCGGCTCCGCCCTGGAGGCCCTGGCGACCACCCCCTACGAGGAGGACCCCGGGGCTTTCCGCGACCTCGCCCTGGAGCTGCTGCGCGAGCACTACCCGGACTGCTTCGAACGGATCGACCCGGTGGAGTTCGGCCCGCTGGACGGACCGCGCGGCATCCTGCAGGGCGCGGTGACCCCCGTGGTGCGCCGCACGCACACGGTGCTGGACGACGGCACCGTCGTGCTCGCCCTCGGCGACGCGCACGTGACCGTGGACCCCCTGCTCGGCCAGGGAGCCAACATCGCCTCCCACGCCGCGTGGGTGCTCGCCGAGGAGATCGTCCGCCAGGACGTCCTGGACCGCCGCTTCGTCGAGCACGTGGACATGCGCCGACAGGACCGCGTCCTGTCGGCGTTTCGCACCACCAACCTGTTCATGGAGAACCTGGAGGCCCTGCCCGCGGACTTCGTGGAGTTCCTCGGGGAACTGGGCCGCAGCCCCTCCCTGGCCGACGAGTTCACCGAGTGGTTCAACTACCCCGAGCGCTTCTGGGACGACCTGGCCGACCCCCGGCGCACGGCGGCCTGGATCGCCCGGCACGCCCCCGCCTCCGGCTGAGGCGGGGCGGGCCTCACACCGGACCGAGGTCGGCCAGCAGGTCGTCCAGGACCGTTTCCTCCTCGACCCGTACGCCGTGCGCGGCCATCTCCTCGGCCAGGAGTGGATCCCAGCCGGTCGGGGCGGCGGTGCCCGACAGCGGCCGCGCCCGCTTCCCCAGAGAGGAGCGGTAGTCGGCGGCGGTGAGCCGCCACGGCCGCCACGGCACCTGTCGGGCCAGTGCGTTGGCGATACGCACCCCGCCCCAGTCGAAGTCGGTGTGCAGCCGGGTGAGGGCTCCCCCGTCCACCGCCTGGCGCAGCAGGGTCAGGGCTGCCGCGCTCGCCCCTCCCTGGAGGCAGACCAGCGGCGCGCACGCCGCGCCCCAGTGATCGGCGGCCGCGGCGACCACGACGGGGTTCTCACACACCGAGACCGTCCGGCCCGGCCACGGGGTGTGCCGGGGGTCGCAGACCAGCTGTCGCAGGGTCAGCACGGCCGGCTGTCCCGCCTCGGCCAGGGCAGCCAGCGCCCGGCCCGTGGCGGTCGCCGGGTCCCCGGGCAGGTTGAGGACCAGCACGGTGGAGGAGAGTTCGTCCTTGAGTACCCCCACCGAGGCCCACACGCGCCGCCGCCAGGCCGCGCCCTCGCCCCCGGCCTCACCGCCCAGCAGACGGGCGGCGCCCAGGACCAGGGTGGTCACCGAACGGTCGTCGTCCAGGGCGTGGGCGTCTCCCAGGACCCCGGCGGCCAACTGGGACAGGGCGACACCGCCGGCGGGAAGCGCGTCCACCGTCCGGGCGACCGCCTCCACCAGGGGGGCGGCCTCCTCCGGCCCGGTGGTCATCCGGCGCACACGGCCGTCCCCTCGCACGTCGGCGCACCACGTCTCCAGGGCGGGAGCACGGGCGCACACCCGTTCCAGGGGGGCGAAGACCCGGTCCCAGGCGCGCTCCTCGCGTTCTTGCTCCTCCTCGCGCACGCTGACGGGCCCGGTGAGCAGTTCCACCGCCGCGGCCAGGCCGCCGGGGCAGGCGCCGCTGCGCCGGAGGACGTCGTCGATCCGTTCCAGACGCACACTGACGTTGCTTCCGCGTCCGATCCGGCGGCCCACCAGAGCGGCGAGCGCGGCCCGCTCCTCCTCCGTCGCACCGCTGCGGGTCACGGTCCCGGTCAGGGGTCTGCCCTCGTACAGGCGGCGGCGCGAACGCTCCAGGAGCCAGGCCGTGGCCGGGGTGCCGAGCAGGCGGCGCAGGCGCGGCAGGTCGGGTCCGGTCACTCCCACAGCCCCTCCTGGGCCGGCTGGCCGCCGTCCGCCCCCGAGCGATCCCCGGCGGCCGCTCCCCGCGCGGTCTGCCGTCCGGACCCGTTCGGTTCGTCGGCGAGGAGGCGCTCGCGGCCGTTCCACTCCCACCGGGTGACCAGGACCGCGGGAACCCCGTCCACTCTGGACAGCTGGGCGATGGCCAGGCCGGGGACCTGCGGGTAGCACCCCCACTCGCGCTCGCTGGTCATCACCACGTCCAGGTCGAAGGCGTGCAGCAGCCCCAGGCACTTGGCGCGGGAGTCGTCGTCGACCCCGGCGAAGGCCTCGTCCAGCATGATCAGGCGCGGGGCGTGCGGGTTGGTCGTGGTGGCGTAGTAGGAGGAGGCCGCGGAGAACAGCGGGATCGACGCCGAGAGCACGCGTTCGCCGCCCGAGGCGGGGCCGGTGGCGCTGTTCCACTGGCCGTGCTGGTGGCGCTGCACGGTGAACCGGTGCCAGGAGCGGTAGTCCAGCGCCCTGGCCAGGCGGTCGAACCACGGGGCGCCGGGGTCCCGGTCGCGTTCGCGTTCGATGAGGCGCTGGAGGAAGTCTCCGACGGCCGCGCGGTCGTCCGCCGACCACGCGTCCGCGGTCTGGCGCAGAAGCCGGTTGCGGGCTGCCGCCACGCCCTCGGGGGCGTCCCGGTTGAGCCGCCACAGCAGCCGCAGCCGCATACCGGTGCTGGTGGGGCGTTCCTCCAGTTCGGTGTTCATCCGCTCCACCTGGTGCTCGGCCGCGCCGATGAGGTTCTGCAGCGTGCCGGCGACCTCGGTGAGCAGGTGGTTCTCCAACACCTCGCGTTCGCGTGCCGAGAGCAGTTCGCGCCGTGCCGCCACCTCCCGGGCCAGCGCGGAGGAGAGTTCGGGGACGGGCTGTTCGCGCCCCTGGAAGGTGACCCGGACGATGATGGTCCCCGCCTCGGGCCAGGACGCGGCGCTGTGCCCGTGCTGGGACAGAGCGTCCTGCAGGTTCTTGAACTGCTGGGACAGGTTCTTCTGGAGCCGGTCCCAGGTCTGGTCGGAGTCCTCGGTCGCCTCCAGGGAGCGGTCGACGGCGCGCGCCAGGCGTACGGCCGGGTCGGCCGCCCACTCCCTGGCCGGGTCGGGTGTCTCCAGGTCGGGCAGGGCGATGGCGAGCACGCCGGTGGCCGCGAAGGCACGCAGGGCGTCGACCGCCTCGGCCCGGGCACGCGCGCTCTCGGCGATGTCGTCGTCGAGCCCCTCCACCCGTCCGGTGGCCCGCCCCCTTCGGTCCAGGGCGTCGGCGCGCTCCCGGTCCAGGAGGGCTGAGCGCTCCTGGCACTCCTGGAGCTGTTGCGCGACCCGGGTGAGCATGCGGTTGAGCTCGGCCACCGCCGTTCCCACGGTCCGGCCGAGCGTGTCACGGCGCTCGGCCGCCTCCTCGGCCTCCAGGCGCAGTTCCCCGGCCCGCTCCGCCAGGTCGGTGGCGAGCCGGGCGGCGCGCTCGGTCTCCTCCTGCTCGCCCTCCCGCGCCCGGTGCGTGTCCAGGTGCGTGCGGACCGCGGGCCACAGCTCGGCCAGGGCGACCCGGTAGGAGGACAGTGACTCGCGTTGGGCGGACAGTTCCGCTTCTTCGGTGGGTGTGCCCAGTTCGGCGGCGGTCTCGGCGAGTTCGGCCCGTGCCCGGTCCAGCCGGGCGCGGAGCCGGTCGAGTTCGGCGGCGCGCTCGTGCCTGCGGCGGGTGAGGGCGACGGTGGCGCGCACGGCGTCAGCGACCCGTGCGTGTGCGGCGCGCAGGGCGGCGTCGTCGGGCAGGGCGTCGAGCTCGGAGCGCAGCACGCGGCGGCGCTCGGCCAGGGCGGCCAGGGCGGTGTCGATGCCCGACAGGCGCTGTTCGACGGTGTCGAGTTCGCGGGTGATCTGGTCGAGCCGGTCGCGGCGGGCCTGTTCCCGTGCGCCCTCTCCCAGGTGGCGGGCCTCGTCCTTGGTCCAGCTGCCGCGCAGGGCACCGGCGCGGAAACGGCCCTCGACGGTGACCCAGGTGGTGACGTCCTCGCGTTCGGAGGTGCCGACCGCGGCCAGGAGGGCCTCCACCCGCGAGGCGGCGACCGCGTGTGCGCCGGGGTCGTCGGGGTCGATGGCCGGGCGCAGGAGCAGGCCCAGGTGGGGGCCGGGTACGGGGGCGTCCGCGACGACCAGGGTGTCGTGTCCCTCGGCGGTGGTGAGGGAACCGTCGGGTGCCACCCAGGCGTCCAGGAGTCCGGAGGCCTCCAGTGCCGCTTCGAGGCGGGCGCGTTCGGGGGCGGTGAGGTGCTCGGCGAAGTCGACGAGCTTCCACAGGGGCGCGCCGGGGCGCTGGCGACCGCGCGGGGCGGTGCGGGTGTGCGGAACCGGCGGGGGCGCGGGGCGTCCGGCCCGGAGCTGTTCGCGTTCGTCCTCCAGCGCCTGCCGGTCGCGGCGCAGGGTGTCGCGCTCCACGCCCAGTTCGGCCTCATGCGCGGCCAGTGCCGTCTCCACCCGTTGGGCGTGGCGCCGGGTGCCCTGGCGGACGGGGTCGGGTCCCTCCAGGGTGGTGGCCCAGTCCGCGGCCTGGTCGAGCATTCCCGGCAGGTCGTCGGGGCGCAGCTCCGCGCAGGAGTCGAGGTGGCCGCGTACGGAAGCGACGTGGTCGCGGGCTGCCGCGTCCAGGTCCTGTTCGGCCTGGGAGCGGGCCAGGTCCAGGTCCGCGAGTTCGGTCTCGGTGTCCTCCAGGCGGGTACGCGCCTGAAGGTGGTGGCCCTGGGCCTCGTCCGCGGAGCGCAGCAGTGCGGCGGTGTGGTCCAGGGCGCGGGCGCGGCGCTGGACCAGGTCCTCGGCGTCGCGGCGGGCGGGTTCGGCGTGATCGGGAAGGGCCCGGTCGACCGTGTCGCGGTGCTGGTCGCCCAGGCCCGCGAACCGGGCCTCCGCGCCCGCCCGGGCCCGAACGCGTTCCAGGTCCAGATCCGCCTGTTCGGCGGCCCCGGCCGCCTGGTCGAGCCGGTGCCGGGCGCGGGCGGCGTCGCCGCGGGCGCGTGCGGCGTCCGCGGCGCCCCGGTCCGCACGGTGCGCGGCCTGGTCGGCCTCCGCGCGTGCCCGGTCGAGGTCGCGCGCGCTGTCCATCTCGGGGCTGCGGCGCAGGGACTGGTCCTGCCCGCGCAGGCGCGCGGTGCGCGAGGCCAACTCGTCGGCCTCGGTGTCGATCCGGTCCAGGTCGGCCTGGGCGGTGTCGCGGGCGGCCAGCGCGGCGGTGCGTTCGGAGGTGAACCTCTCGTACCGGGAGTGCTCCTGGCGGGGCGGGCGGGCGGCGCGCCTGGCGGCCACGCGCGCGTAGTGGCGGTAGTGGTCCAGGAAGGCGGAGGAGGCGCGTTCGGCGTCGGCCATCGCCTCCAGTTCCTCCTCGTCGTCCTCCAGTTCGCGGTAGGCCTCGGCGACGTCGGCGATGACCGCCTGGTCCACCGGCGGCAGCGCCTCGGTGAGCGCCTTGGACAGGGCCGCCTCGCTGGGGCGCTTGGACAGCTGGGGCTGGCGCAGCTGGATGAGCAGGTCCACCAGGGAGCCGTAGCGTTCCTCGCCCAAGCCGAAGAGGGCCTCGTCCACGGCCCTGCGGTAGTCCCCGGCCTGGTCGTAGACCATGCCGCGGCCCTCCACCGCCTCGATCAGCCGGTCCCGGGACAGGGCGGTGCGGGTGGCGTCGAGCAGGCTGAGCCCGTCGGGTCCGGCGCCGATCCGCTGGGTGGTGGAGAAGTACCAGCGGCGGGCGATACCGCGCCCGGTGACCGCCTTCAGACCGCATCCCAGGGTGCGGTACTCGGTGGTGCCGTCGGCGTCGCGGCGGCCGAATTCGATCCAGGTGTAGCCGAGCCGCTCGTCGTGCGGGTGTTCACCGCCCAGCAGCAGGTTCCACTCCATGCGCTTCTTAGGGTCGCCGTCGGGTTCGACCCGGTGGGCGGCCAACTCCCCGTCCAGCAGGAACGGCAGGGTCAGGGCGAGGACCTTGGACTTGCCGGTGCCGTTGTTGCCGCGCAGCAGCAGCCGCCCGTCGCGGAAGTGGAACTGCTCGTCCTCGTAGTAGAACAGGTCGACGACGCCCAGGCGCAGGGGCTGCCAGCGTTCCCGTCCGGGTTCGGGCAGGGTCACGGAGTCTCTCCCTCGGGTGTGCTGACGTGGGGTTCGGCGACGGCGTAGCGGGCCAGGGCCGGGCGCGGCGCGACCGCGGGACGGCCGTCCACGAGAACCGTCTCGACCAGACCCAGGCCGCGCAGGCGCTCCACGGCGGTGGCCACCAGCGCGGGTTCGTTGCCGGGGGCGCGGGCCGACTTGGACCAGTAGGAGGAGTGCTCGCGGGCCAGTTCGCGCACCTTGTCGCCGAGTTCGTCCAGGGTGAGGGGACGCCCGGCCGCGGCCAGGTGTTCGGCCAGGAGCAGGGTGGCGTGCCCGGGGGTGCCCTGTTCGGGCATGCGCAGGTCGGTGAGGGCGTCGTCGGGGTCGACCATGGCGATGCCCTCGGCGCGGACCTCGGCGACCAGGCCGGTGAGCTCACCGATCCTGCGGGTGATGGCGGCGCGCTGGCTGACGAGGTAGGCGTGCTCCTCCTCGGTGAGGGTGTCGAAGTACAGGACGGGGTCGTCGAGCAGGCGCCGGGTGAGGCGGTGGCGGATGGCGGTGTTGCGCAGGTCGTCGCTGTCCAGCTGGTGGGCCACTCCGTCCTCGGCCAGCGCGGACAACCGCGCGGCGTGGTCGGTGTCGGCGATGGTGGAGGGGCCGCGCGCGCCGGCGAGCATCCCCGTCAATACGCGCCGGTCCACGTCGTAGAGGGCGTCTCCCCGGTCTCCGACGAAGGCGCCCTCGTCCCCGGCCACCCGGGACAGCACCCCCAGGCTGACCAGGAGCCGCACCACCGCCACCAGGTCCATGCGCTGGTCCCGGGTGGACAGGGTGAAGCCCAGATCGGCGAACTCGGGCGCGGAGGCCTCCAGTACGACCTGTTCGGCCAGGCGGCCCAGGGCGGTCTGTGCCTCGGCCCGCTCCAGGACGGCCAGGGATAGGCAGAGCAGGACGTAGCGGCGCCGGTCGAAGGCGAGTCTTCCCCTGCCCTCCTCACAGGCCGGGTGGGTGGCGTCTACGGGGTCTCCGGGGACCTTGCGCAGCCGTGCCGTCTCGGCGTCCACGTGCAGGCGCCAGCCGGTGTTGCGGTCGAACCACTGGCGCAGTCCGAGGGCGTGGTCGCGTACCTGCCGGAACTCGCGGGGGTGGGCTGAGGAGCGCAGCAGCGGTTGGCGGAGCAGGGCGCGAGCGGCCCGGTGCAGGTCCTCCTGCGTGTTCATCCGCCCCCGCCGGTCAGGTCGACGATGCGCACCAGGTGGTCGGGGCCGTGGAAGGTGCCGCCGGGGGTGCGCACGGTGGCGGTGCGGCCGTCGTTCAGGGCGCTCAGGTGGATCTCCATGGTTCCGTCGTTGCTGGTGGCGACGGTGTGTTCGGTGTCGGGTCCCCAGCGGGACAGGGCGTCGCCGAGCAGTTGGAGAAACAGCCCGAAGGCGACGGGGTCGAGCTCGGCCAGGTCCGACAGGCGCACCCGGCCGCGGGTGGCGAGCCGGGCGCGGGCGGCCGCGGCCTCCTGGGCCTGTTTGCGGGCGAGCTCGGCCAGGTAGCGGCGTTCGTCGCCGCGGTCGATGACCTTGCGCGCGCGGCCGCGCCGCTCGTAGCTGCCGGTGCGGCGCAGGCGCGGGCTGATGGTGAGGCGGTCGGCCTCGGCCCAGGGCGTGGTGGGGGCGATGGGTTCGCGTTCGCGCTGCTCCGCAGTGGCGGGGTCGACGGTCAGGTGGCGGGAGGAGTGCAGGGCGAAGGCCGTGCGCCACAGCCGGTGGCGGGCGTCGTCGTCGGGGGCCTCGGCGAACCAGCGGGCCAGGGTCCGAAAGTCCGCGGACCGGTCGGAGCGGCCGGTGCGGCGCTCGTTGATGACCGCGACCACCCGCAGCAGTTGGGGGATGGCACCGCGGGCGCTGACCCGCAGGCGCTGCGCCTGGGCCGGGGCGCCGGGGGCGGACAGGAACCAGGAGCGCAGTCCCTCCCAGCGGCGCTGCCAGTGTTCCAGGGCCCGGTCGAAGTCCGCGCCTCCGGTGGCCTCGGTGCCCGGGTCGGCGGGTCTTCCGTCCGGGGCGGCGTCGGCGGCCTCGCGTGCGGCGGCCACCCGCAGCAGGTTCCCGACCGGCCCGGGACGGGAGGCGGTCCCGTCGAGCTCGGCGAGCAGGAGGGCGATCTCGCCGCCCCGGGTGATGAGGTCGCCGATGAAGCGCTCCAGGTAGGAGATGAGGCGGTCCTTGTAGGCCAGGAAGGCCTCGACGTCGGCGTCGTGGAGGTCGATGGTGCGCTGGAGGGACCCCATGAAGGCGCGGGCGTTGTCGGCCAGGTCGGTGAAGCGTTCCACGAGACCGAGCAGGGTCAGGTGGACGACCGCCTCGTCGGAGGCCTCATGCGCGGCGAGTTCCCGCAGGGCTCGCAGCTGGGTGGCGATGTCGGCCAGGGCGACGGCCTGGAGTGAGCCCTTCTGTCCCAGCGCCTCGTCGTAGGCCGCGAGGGCCCGTTCGGCCGCCTCGCCCTCCCGGGTGAGCTGGTAGATGTGGCGGCGCCGGTAGAAGTCCTCCACCGCCGTGACGCGCTCGGTGTCGGGGTCCTGGCGCAGGTTGCCCCACGTGTAGAGGCTCTCCAGGGCCTTGGCGACCGGTTCGGCGGAGGCGGGCCGCACCTCCTGCGGCAGGCCGGTGTGGACCTCCTCGGGGCGAAGGTGCACGCGGAACTGCTCCTTGGCCCGGACGAACACCCCCATCACCGCGCGGTAGAGATCGTTGTTGGGAGCTGTGAGGTGGGCGAAGACCGCGTAGGGCGTGTGGTCTTCGGGAGGGCGGGAGGGAGCGGTCCCCTCCGAGAGCGGCCCGGATCCAGCGGGAGGAGTCATCTCCTCCAGTATCGGCCTTGGGGGCTGCGGCCGGTGCGCCTTCGTGCGGGTCGTCCGCCCGGCTCGGCGGTGACGGTCCCGTGCGCAGGCGGTACGGCCGGGGGCGTCGGCTCATGTGGCCGGATGCGGACAACCGTCAGTAGACCTGCGGTGGCGTCTGTCCGGAGGAGCCCGCCGACAGTGGTCGCCACAGGCATCAGTTTGTCGCACGGTCCACCCGGCCCTCCTCGCGCCCGGACGTGTGACGGATTCCGGAATGCCGACCCCGGACGACGCGGCCCTGTCTCAACCCCCTCTCCCCGGGCAGGGGACAGTGCTCCCGTACACGCCGACGGGTGTGGTCGATGAGGAGGGCCACCAGATCCGCCGACGTGAGCGCGCCCCCGGGGTGGCCGACGCGGCGCGGCAGGCGCCGTGGTCAGTACACCGCGCTCCCGGCCCTGCTTGGCGAAGGCCGGTGCGCTGCGGAACGGGGTGTCGGACATGCCCGGGACCACCCTCTGCCAGGAGCTGAGCAGGTCGAAGGTCAGCGGTGCGCCGGAGGCCGCGTCGGCCCTGGCCCGTGCGAGTGCGGCGAGCATCCCGGCCGCGCGCTCCGGTGAGCAGGCGCCGTCGAAGGCGCGGATGTCGTGGACCGCCCCGGCCCGGACGGGGGCGGCCGGGCCGCTGCCGACGGCGCGAGCCCCTTCCCAGGGCACGGTGTCACGGATGGCGGGCCGGACGCGCAGGCGGTCCGTCACGCATTGTCCCCGTCCCACAGCACGTCGGCCAGGAGCCCGACCACCTCCCGCACCACAGGCTCCTCCGGTACGACCCAGCTCTCGAACCGCTCTTCGAGGATTTCCTCCACCTGTTCCCGGACCGTCTGCCACTCCACGCCCCACCTCGTCAGGTACCAGGTGAGAACCAGCTCGCAGTGCGCGTACCAGGCCTCCGAAGCGTGTGTGCGGTCCAGGACACGGGTGGTCAGAAGGACGGCGGCGCGCTCCCAGGCGTGCTCGCGGTCGGTCTCGCCAATCGGGTAGCGCTCGAAGAGTTCGGCCAGTTCCTCCAGCCACGTGCGCCACTCGCACAGCGCGTCCACGACCCGTTGGACGGTCTCCTCGGGCGTGGTGATCGAGTGCTGGGGGCAGCACCAGCCGGACACGGGACCGCCTGCCCCGTCGCGTGACCACTGCCAGCCGACGCTCCACCGTCCGAAGCGCCCTGCCAGCGCCCGCGTCATCTCCAGCGTCCAGGGACCCGCCACCTCACGGCTCCAGGTGATGCGCGCGTCCACCTCCGTGGGTCCGACCGGGACATCGGCGGAGGGCGGCAGAGCGGTGGTCTCCGCCGGTGCGGACGCGTGGTCGAAGGCGTGCACGCGCGGATCGGCCTCGCTCCAGAGCAGGGTGTGAGGTGAGAGTCGGTGGCCCATGTGCTGAGCGTGTCGCACCGAGGCCCCGTCCTCAAACGGTTTCCGTTCCGGTTACCGTCGGGGCATGGTGATCCCGAGCGACGAAGAGATCCGCGCGCTGCACGAGAGGTACGCGCCCACGCGTGAGGCGTTCGACCTCGTTCACACCCACTGCGAGATCGTGTGCGCGATCGCCGAGCAGCTGCTCGACCGCTCCGGCCCGGCGCTGGACCGCGCCCTGGTCCGGGCGGGGTGCCTGCTGCACGACATCGGGGTCTACCGGCTCTACGACTCCTCCGGGCGGCTCGACCACGCGCGCTACGTGAGCCACGGGGTGCTCGGCCACGAGATCCTCGCCGGGGAGGGGCTGCCCGAGGCGCTGTGCCGGTTCTGCTCGCACCACACCGGGGTGGGGCTGACCCGACAGGACATCCGCGACCAGGGGCTTCCCGTTCCGGAGGGGGACTACGTGGCCGAGTCCGCCGAGGAGGAGCTGGTGATGTACGCCGACAAGTTCCACAGCAAGCGCAACCCGCCGGTGTTCTTCTCCGCCGACTCCTACGCCGCATCCGTCGCCCGCTTCGGCGAGGACAAGGTGACCCGCTTCAAGGAGCTGCGCACGCGCTTCGGGGTTCCCGACCTGGCCCCGCTCGTGGCCGCCCACGGCCACGCCCTGCTCTGAACCGGGCCTGTCGGCCGACGCGTCAGACGATGCGCCCGTTCACGGACCGGCGCCCGTGAACGGGCGCTCCCCTTACCGGGCGCTGTTCCCCGGGGACCGGTGTGAGACCGGCGGGGAGAGCCGCACGACATTTATTTGACAAGGAAGAAACTTCCCTAGGATGGTGTTGTTGGGGCAAAGCAGCCCCGACCTCCGAGGCATGGGAAACCCCTCGGACCTACTGACTGGGAGAGCACCATGTCCGACGCGACCGAGTCGACACCGCGGACGTCGTCCCCGGACGAGCGCAACCTGAGCGACGACACGGGCATGGACGCCGTGACCCTGCGCGTGGGCGACCTGGAGTCGATGACCTCCTACTACGCGAACGCGCTCGCCCTGGAACCCGTCGAGGAACGGGCGCACGGCCGGGAGGTGCACCGCGTGCTCGGCCGCGGCCGGACCCCCATGGTCCGGCTGGTCTCCACCCCGGGGCTGCCCGCCGTCGACCCGCGCCAGGCCGGGCTGTTCCACACCGCGTTCCTGTTCGAGACCCCGGCGACGCTCGCCGCGACCGTCTACCGCGCGGCACAGGAGCCGCGCAGCCGGTTCGCGGGCTCCTCCGACCACCTGGTCAGCGAGGCCTTCTACTTCACCGACCCCGAGGGCAACGGCATCGAGCTCTACACCGACCGGGACCGGTCGGCCTGGAGATACGACCAGGGGCGGCTGCGGATGGGCACGCTGTACCTGGACCCCAACGACTACCTGCGCACGCACCTCGACGAGGCGGTCGTCGCCGAGGGACCGCACCGGGCGGGCAAGGTCGGACACGTGCACCTGCAGGTCGGCGACATCGAGACCGCCAGGGCCTTCTACGTCGACGCGATCGGGTTCGAGACCACGGTCGACACCTACCCCGGCGCGCTGTTCGCCTCGGCGGGCGGCTACCACCACCACGTCGCGATGAACACCTGGCAGAGCGCGGGCGCGGGTCCGCGCGCCGCGAGCCTGGGGCTGGGCGACGTGGCGATCACCGTGCCCGCACGCCAGGACCTCGACGCGCTCGTCGCGCGCCTGAGGGAGCACGAGCTGGACCACGCCGACACCGGCAGATCGGTGGTGCTCCGCGACCCGTGGGACACACAGGTGACGGTCGCCCTTCCCGGCACCAGCGCCGAGGAGCTCCTGGACCGCTGACCACGGCCCCGCGGCCGGGCCGGACCGGGGACCTGTCCGGGGTCCGGGTCAGGCCCGGACCAGGGAAGCCGGGGTCGGCGGGGCGGCGATCAGCTCCTCGGGGGCGGTCAGGTACCAGGCCTCCAGGGTGAGCTCGCTGAGTTCGTCCAGGTCGATCCCGTCGAGGTGGACGACCACCCAGCCGAACCCGCCCGCGGTGAACTGCACCTCGAACACCTCGGGCCGCTCGGCCACCAGCGCGGTCTGTTCCAGAAGGGTCTGCTTCAGCCCCACGGTGGCGGTGCGCGGCCACAGGTAGCCGAAGGGCCTGCCGCGCACGCGGAACGTCGTGTACTGGTCCGAGTCCTTGGACTCGCACTCCGGCAGCGCGCTCACCAACCGCACGAACCGCTCGATCTCCACACCCATGGGAGGAGCCAACCACACGCCCCCGACAGGTCGGCACGCGGCGGGCGGCCATCCGTCGGCGCCGCGACCGGGCCCGGCGCCGGTGAGTCCCGCTCGGGCGGGAGGAACCACAGGTCAGGCCAGTGCGGCGACCACCGCCCGCTCGCCGCCCCAGCGGGCGAGAAGCCGCACGCTCCCCTCGGGCTCACCGTCCAGGACCCGCTGGACCAGCACCCGCCCGCCCCGGGAGGAGCCGGTGCCGGGCTCCCTGGAGACCACGACCTGCTGGGGCCTGTTCTCCAGGCGGCGGCCCTCCTCCCAGACCTCCAGTTCCGCCTGCTCCTGCCCGCCCTCCAGCGCCCGCCGGAAGCAGGCGAGGGACACCTCGTCCTCGGTACCGTCGTAGACCCAGCGCGTTCCCAGGACCGAGTGCTCCAAGGTGCCGACGAGGTGGTCCTCGTGCCCGGGCAGGGGCGCGCCCCGGTAGGTCAGCGGCAGGTGGAGCAGACGGTCCCCGCGCCGGACCAGGAACACCTCCACCCCGACCTCGCCCTCAGGGTCGTCGAACCGGTACGCGCCGAGGATCTCGCCGGGTCCCTGGCCCGCCCACGGCTGACCGTCCAGCCAGGCGCCGATCAGCTCGGGTTTGCTCGGTGTGAGAGTGGCCTTGTAGATGATCGCCATGGGCCCAGTATCCGGCACCGGCGTCGGCGCGGGAAGCCGTCCGGCATGCGCGCCCCCGGCCGTCCGGACGCGGGAGCGCACGGGACCGGCGCCCCGGCGCGTGTGCGCCGCTGCGTCCGGCCTCCGGTCAGCCCAGGTCGACCGCGAGCGAGTAGAGGCGGGACGCCTGGCTGTGGCGCCCGTTGTCGTCTGAGACCAGGTACAGGACGCGGCGGCCCTCGTAGGGGGTCTGCCTCATCACGGGGCCGAGGGCCATGCCCTCGACGTTGGCCAGGATCTGGTTCTGCTGGGTCTCGTCGGAGACGACGTCGCCCTCAGGGCAGTCCGCCATGTCGAACAGGAGTTCCTTGTGGGCCAGGAGGTCACCCGCGTTCCTGCTGAGCGTCCTGCCGGTCACGTCCTGGGCGGCGCCGAGGTTGACCTCGTACACGCGGATGGCGTTGCCGAGCCCGCTGAGGTAACCGCGTTCGAGGGCGAGCAGGTGGTGCTCGTCGATCGCCGCCAGCTCCGCGAGGTAGAGGCCCACCTCCGTCTGGTACCCGTACTGGCGGTCGAGCGCGTAGGAGCCGCCGGGCTCGCCCCGGTAGCGCTGGATGCGCAGCTGGTGGCGGCCGTGCACGTCCGCGTCGCCGAAGAGCGGCCCCTCCATGCCCGCGAAGAGGTGGGCGCCGTCCGAGGTGGCGGTCAGGGACTCCAGGTTGCGTCCGGGCTGCGCCTCGCCGAGAGGAGCCGGCAGGAAGGACTCGGGCAGTGGAAGGGGGTCCCCGATCTGACCGCCGTCGGCGGTCCCGAAACGGCGGATGGACGGTTCGTGCTCGGCCGCGACCAGGATGCTCTCACCGCCGTTCTCCACGACCAGCCCCTCGCCGTCGAACGCGTCGAAGGACGCGCCGTCCGGGCCGTAGAGGACCTGCATCCCCGTGACGGTGGGGGCAAGGGACTCGGGGTCGCCGAGCCCGAGGGTGAAGAACTGCGCGGGCTCGTTGTCGCGGATCACGAGGGCCTCGGAGCCGCCGCCGGTGAGGGCGAGGGCGGACAGGCCCTCGACCGGACTCCCCAGGTGCTCGTTCTCGGGCGGCTGGTCGAGCTGGTCGGAGACGTCGAGGAGCTGCGCCCGGCCGTTCGTGTCGCAGGGCCCGGGGAACGGTGCGGTGCCGAAGCGCGGGTCCGTCCACTCGCGGAGCTGGTAGCCGCCCAGCCCTCCGAGGAGGAGGCCGGGGATCAGGGTCGCGGCGGCCACGGAGGCCATCGTGCGGCGCGGCAGCGCCGCGGGGACCGGCGCGGGGGAACGCGGACCCTGCCGGTTGCGCACGAAGGGCAGGTCGCCGACGCCGTTCCGGTCCATCCGCTGCGGTTCCGGGAGGCGCTCGTCGGCGAGCCTCGTCCTAAGCAGTCGGTAGATCTGGTTGAGGGTGAGCAGTTCCTGCTGCTTGTTCCCGGGATCGCCGTTGGTCAGGATATCGATGAGCGCACCGGTGAAGGCGGTGTGCCTGGCCTCCGGAGGGGCCTTGGCCTGACCGTTCCCGGTGGTGGAGGTCAGGACGTAGGAGCCCTCGATCTCGATCTGCTGTTTCTCCGGAACCCTCGCCCCGTTCCCGGTCATGACTCCGTCGAGCGCCCTGCCGCTGTAACAGCAGTCGAGGATCACGATCTGGCGCTTCACGCGCTGCTTGGACTCCCTGAGGATGTTCCGCAGCATGCCGTAGGCGAGCGAGGTCTCGCTGCGGTCGCGCATGGAGCTGGAGAGCGTCAGGTAGAGCTGGTCGTCGCGGATCTCCAGGAGGCCGTGCCCGGCGTAGTAGACGAGCAGGGTGTCCTCGGCCTTGTCCGCGGCGTCGTAGATCGGCCCGCTCAGTTCGCCAGGCAGGGAGGGATTGCGCACCACCCATCGCCGGTCCGCAGGAACGCCCCAGAGGTCGGTGTCCGCCAGCACCCGGTCCAAATCCTTCAGGTTCTGCGGCACCGAAGGCAGATTCGGCAGATGCTGGTAGGAGTCGACCCCGATCAGGACACACGCCGACCGGGCGGGGTCCAGCCGTACCCGCCCACCGCCCGCGGCGTCCGGCCGCTCCTCGTCGGGCGGGTTCGGCGCGGCCCGCTCCGTCACTCCCCGTCCTCCGGCTCGTCCGCGTCCCGGAGTTCCTCCAGGGCGCGCAGCACCGCGGGCAGGTCGTCGAGTTCGGCTTCGGTGAGGGTGATCTTGACACCGTTGCGTTCGAGGGTGAACGAGGAACGGGCCGGGTGCGCCCGCCGCCAGGACGCGATGGCCACGGCGAGCGCGCCGTACTGGGCTCCGAAGTCGCAGACGAACTGCACGACCTCGAAGGCGCCGCCCATGACGTCGGGTTCGTCGGGGGTTCCGCCCGTGTGCTCCATGGTGATGCCCGCGGCGCGCAGGTTGCCGCCCTCGCCCCTCAGCCACCGGTACAGGGACCTGAACTCGGCGTCACTGGTGGGACCGTGCACCGACAGTTGAACGTTCATCTCACAACCTCATGACATCGAAGGCCCGCATCGCCGCCTGGAGCCGGCTCGCACCCGGGGGCTGGTGCGGAAGCCCCGGGACCGGGGGGCCGACGCCATCCACAAGGATGCCGGTTCCCCACTCCCGGCGTCCGGGATTCGCCAGGATTCCCGGCGCTCCGGGCGGTGGTGCTCCGGGCGCCGCGGGCAGCGGCCGGGAGCGCGTGTCCGGGCTCATCGCCCGGGGCTCACCGCTCTTACGGGGAAGAGCGGACACGGGGGCTCGGTGTCCGCCGGACAGGAGGGGCTGCCGGTTCCACGGGACCGGCGGGCCGGGTGCGCCTAGGTCGTGCTCCTCGGATCACTTCGGGCTCGCGACCACCGGGCTGCCTCTCGCTGCGCCGGTTTCGCTTGAAAAACCGACCAGGCCGACCCGCGTGAACCGTCTTGTGAGAGATTGCCCGGACGGCCGCTCGCTGATCCCAAAGCCTCCGCGGAACACTCCCTAGCGGGAGAAGTCGTGCGGCCCCCGGGCTGGCCCGTGGTAGAACTCGCGGTCCGGCTCGTCGTCGGGCACGGGCGGGTAGGTGGGGCCGTCCTCACCCGGCTCCCGGCGGGCGGCGATGGCGATGCCCAGGGTCCGCATCGTCTGGGCGGCCCTGTCGCGCAGCTCGGGAAGCCTGGAGTACAGCACGTCGCCGGGGCAGGCGGTGGCGTTGAAGTCGCGGTGGCCCAGGATGGCGCTGTGGGGGTTGAGCCGGTAGGCGCCGCACAGCCACGCCAGGGTCTGCACCAGCGCGTCGGTCAGGGCGACGGTCGGGCCCACGCTCGTGTACAGGCCCTCGTTCTCGATGCCGATGCAGGTGTTGTTGTTGTTGGCCACGTGGGCGCCCACGACGTGGTCGCCCGCCGCGATGGCCTCCGGCGTGCGGTCGCGGCCCTCCATGACGTGGCCGCCGCGGCTGATGGTCAGCTGCTGTCCGGTGTCGCTCCACCCGTTGGTGTCCATGTGGTGGTTCTGGATGGACCTGGACAGGTTCAGGGCGTGGTCGAGCGAGTAGTCGGTGCTGTTGGGCGTCGCGGTGTGGTGGACCACGATGTAGCGGGGCGCGGCGGCCAGGACCTGGATGGGGCTGCTCGGCGGGCGTGCGCCCCAGGCGCCCCGCCAGTACAGGTAGGGCTGGGCCGCCTGGACGGCGGCGCTCGTGTCGGCCGACCGGGCGAAGGCGCTTGTGGCGACGACCGCGCCGAGGGCGGCAGTGGCTGAGGCGATGGTGGCCGCGCGCAGGATGCTGCGCCTGTCCGGACCTGACCCGTGGGTGTTGGTCATGGGGATCCTCAGGGGATAGCGGGGGTTACTTGCCAGTTAGAGCTCATCTCAAAAGCCCTGCGAGGTGGCCCTGCGCCTGGCATGATCACGTGCTGTGAGTGATGTGTTGCCCGATGGGCTCTGGGAGATCGTCCAGCCTCTGCTGCCACCCGCGCCGAAGACCGGCCGCCCCCGAGTCGACCAAAGAGCCGTGTTGACCACGGTGCTGTTCGTCCAGGCCTCCGGCTGCTCCTGGGAGAAGGCCGACGGCCTGTTCGGCGTCACCCGAGCCACCGCCCACCGCTGGTTCCAGACTTGGACCGAGGCGGGCCTGTGGCCCACGATCCACCGCACCATCCTGGATGAGCTGGGCAGGCGCGCCCTGTTGGACTGGTCCCGCGCCACCGTCGACTCCCAGTCGATCCGCGCAAAGAGAGGGGGAGAACACGGGGCCAAACCCCACTGATAGGGGCAAGTCCGGCTCCAAGCTCCACCTGCTGTGCGACAACCAGGGTCTCCCGCTGACCTGCGCCGTCTCCGCGGCCAACGTCAACGACATCGAAGCACTCAAGCCCCTGGTCCGAGGTATCCCCGCGGTGCGATCGCGGCGAGGTCCCCGGCGGCGGCGTCCGGCCAAGCTCCACGGCGACAAGGCCTACCACTCCAGGGCTCAGCGCCGCTGGCTGCGAGAGCGCGGCATCGGAGTGCGTCTGGCCCGCCCTGGCATCGAGTCCTCCCGACGCCTGGGTCGGCACCGGTACAAGATCAAGCGCTCGATCGCCTGGCTGGGCTCCTACCGCAGGTTGAACGTGCGCTGGGAACGCAAGGCCTCCACTTTCCTGGCCATGCTCGGCATCGCCTGCATCCTCATCTGTTACAAGCACCTGGCCAAGCATGCTGATGGCTTTTGAGATGAGCTCTGAGGAGGCAATCCGAACTGGGAGGGTATCCCCGTATCACCCATGAGCCGCACCCGTCAGTCTTTTACAGTTCGCCGGAGCCGCAGTCGACATAGTCGCTGATGCTTTCCGAATACTCTGCGGGGGAACGGTAGGAGTCTGCGTACAGATCTATGTACTGCTGCACGAAATCACCACCTGAGAGGGATGGCGAGCTGCACCACGTGACGTCGTTGGCTTGGAGGACCTCGGACAGCCCTGCGTCGACTGCGTTCATGTGGGTGCCCTCAGCCGGCTGCTCAGATGTCTCCCATTCAGAAATACTTGTCTCAGCGACGTACGAGCCCTCGGAGACGAAGACGGCACCAGAACCGACAAGGCTTTCTTTGAAGTCCTGCCCGGCGCTTTCGATGATCTGCTCAGAATCCCCCTCACCGAGCATGCGACCGAGGGTTTCTATACTGACCTTCCTCCTGATGAATTCCGCGCTGGGCGGGTTGCTCTCCTGAACCTCCGATGTGATCGACGACGGGCCTTGGCCACCCTGGGATGAACACCCAGCGGACTGGACGAGGAGGGCAGCCAGCAGTGCAACTGACAGGACCCTGCTGATTGCCTCGCTACTCACCCTTCCTCCACACTCTTCTTCTCACTGCACCTTCCATGATCCGCACCCTCTTTTCACCCTCCACCGGCCTCACCCTCCTCCTCGGTCTTTTCAGCCTCTTCCTGAGGGTTCAGGATACCGTCGATGAGCTTATGGCGATCGCCGTAAGCCTCTCCGAACGCACCAGCCATATCTTGGCCGTTCTTCAGCCCCCGATCGGACGTAGAAAATGTCGTGTTTTCAAGAGCAGAAGCCACGACATCATCCAGGTCGTCGAACTCACCTGCATCGTGACCCTCATCCTGCCATACCTCGGAGTCAATATCGATAGCCATGGACCCGTCGCTCCTGCGCTCGGCTGCACCGGATTCGATGAGGATATCAATGTATTCCTGAGGCGGCGGGCTTTCGAAGTTTCCAACCCTGGAGTTCAGGATGTGCTCCAGGATCATGATTCTCTGTTCGCTTCTGTTGGACTCATCACTCTGACCGATCGGCAGACGAGGAGAAACAACGGGCTCATCGCCCGCCAGGATTCCAGTAAGCCACTCCGCCCCCAACCCCAGCCCTTGGCTGAGACTTTCTCCGATGACGGGTATGCCGCTGGCAAGCTCCGCCGAAGTTTCCAAAGAAAGCCC
This sequence comes from Nocardiopsis akebiae, assembly GCF_018316795.1. Classification (NCBI taxonomy): domain Bacteria; kingdom Bacillati; phylum Actinomycetota; class Actinomycetes; order Streptosporangiales; family Nocardiopsidaceae; genus Nocardiopsis; species Nocardiopsis akebiae. Next base: position 2,750,481 of record NZ_CP074132.1, on the reverse strand, counting down.
GTACAGCATTTCCTTTCTCTCGTGCGCCTCCTGCTGGTCCAACTGTCTGCGACCCGATTCCTCCAGCAATGCGTTGTCTATCAGGGAACTGAGGGTTGCCGAGCCTCTACCTGCGGCGTATTGGTCACCCGTTTCCAGGTAGGTCTCCATGAGGAGCCCTTGGTAGGTGGACGCGGAACCGATCGTCCGCACTGCGGTGTCATCGTTCCCCATCAGATACTCCATGAACGACAGTCGCTCTTCGAGTCCTATTTCGAACCAGTTGTGCTCAGAGTCGTAATTCCCCACTCCGGTGGTGGCGATCTCCTCTTCCACCGGCTCACCGCTCTCGTCGAACATCTCGTTCCCGTCCTCGTCCAGCGCTACGCTGGTTTCCGAGGGGTCGCTGTGGGCGAAGCCGAATATGTAGGCGTCGAAGATGTCGGCCAGGTTGTCGGCCAGTTCGGTGTTGAACGCGGTGAAGGACGCGTTGCTGTAGTCCGTGCCCTCGATGTCCACACCGGTGTTGGTGAGCGCCTCGTGCATCTCGGCGGTCGTGATCATCTCGACGAAACCCGCGGCGGCACGGCCAGCCCGGTCGCGCTCTTCCTGGTCCTGGCTGTGTGCGTCCTGGGCGATCCACTCGATCATGTCGCCCACGGTCTCCCCGTTGTCCTCCCACGGGTGGGTGAAGAGGCCTTCGACGGCGGTGTTGATCATTTCCTCAGGGGAACCCCACTGTTCGGTATGGGGGCTGAACCGCTGGAACTGCCCTTCCTCGCCGTGGTAGGTCCCCATGAGGTTGGGGTGGACGTAGGGTTCGCGTTCGCCGTCCTCGTTCTCGGCACCGGCGAAGAGGTCGTGCATCGCGTCCTCGTTGCGGTTTGCCACGTCCATGAGCGAAAGAACGTCGTCCTCAGGGATGAACTGGTCCATGACCGCGGAGTACTCGTCCGAGTACATGCCCATGGACAGGCTCAGGGTCATGGAGAGCGTGTACCCGGGCTCCATCGACTCGTGAGCGTTCCCCAGCATCGCGGCCAGGGATCGGGCGTCCTCCGCCCAGGCGTGCGACGAGGGCGGCGTACTGCCGGAAGGCGTCAGATGCGGTCCTTCGGCAGCTTCCCGGACACTGGGGGGCAGGTCGTAATAACCTCCGCCCACATGGGGGTCCGAGAGCGCGAGGAGTCCGTCACCCAGCACACCGAGCGCGTGTTCGCGCTCCTCGTCGGTCAGGTGGTCCCCCTCCATCGACGCGGGTATGTCGATGACCCCGCCGGGCTGGCTGCGTTCCAGTTCGTCATAGAACACATCGAGGAAGTCCATCTCCTCGGAGCGGTAACCAGTGCCTCCCTGCTGGGCCTGCATCGCGTTGGTGGTGACCATGCTCATCATGAGCATGAGTTCGTGGTAGTTCTCGTCCAGGGGCTTGTCACCGGACCAGTAGGACGAGAGTTGGTCGGCCCACTCCTGGGCGTTCTCCTCGGTCAACTCCTGGCCGTCCACGAGCATCGTGTAACGGTTGGGGTCGAGATTGTAGAAGGCCCAGGAGTTGATCCCGGCGTCGATGAGGGCCTGAACGTTGGCCTTGGTCGGCCCCTCTCCCAGGTCCGCGGCGACCTCGTCGGCGTGCTCCTCGAAGTTGCGGTAGTTGGTGCGCTCGCGCTCCTGGAGTTCGGTCAGCTTCGCGGCGACCTCGTCGTAGATGTCGCGGCACTTGCTGGCGTCGCTGATGCCGAACACGCCCCCGCGCTCGGGATGGGCGGCGGTGATGGTCTGGCCCTGGAAGTCGGCCGGGATCTCGCCTTCCTTCTTGGTGCGGAAGTCGAACCACTCGGTGTTCTGCGCCTCGCGCTCGTCCTTGAACTCCTCGACGTGCTGCGCCCACTCCTCGAGCTTGGAGGCGGCGTAGGTGATCGCCACCCCGGCGTCCCGCCAGTACTGGTAGTCCTCTTCCGACAGTCCCTTGACGTTCCATGCCAGGAGGTCGGTGAACTGCGTGGCGGTGGAGTTGAACTGCCCGGTCAGGTCGTCGGACCGTCCCAGCAGACGTGCTTGGAGGATGGTGAGCTCCTCCGCCCGTGTCCGAATCGCTTCCGGATTGGCGGTCGTGGAACGGGGCTCGAAGGAAAGGTCGAAGGTGGCCATGGCTCACTTTGAGTTCGGGGAGGTCAGGGGCAACGAGGAGGTCAGAAGTTGACGTCGAGGTCCCAGGGGGTGTCGTAGTGCTCGGCGGCCTCCAGGTCGTTCAAGGCTGTTTCGGAGGCTCCCGCCTGGATGTTGTTGGCCAGCCGCAGACCGTGTTCCTGCATCTCGACGAGGGTGGGGGCGTACTCCTCCTTGTAGGCACGCAGGGCCGAGGAGACCTCGTCACGCTGGGCGACGGTCTCGGCGTCCTCCATGATCAGATCGAACATGTCGGCCAGCCCTGCCATGGCCTCAGCGAGGGCTTCGGCGAGCTCGCCGCCCTGGAGGGCCTCGATCGGGTTGGCGCCAGCCTCGCCTGCCATGTTGGGGAACTCCTTAGACCAGGTGTGGGGTGTGAAGGGTGGGAATGCTCGTAAAATTAGCAGCCGTAACCAGGGGTAAGCACACCGGCATCGAATTCCGTATTGGCAGAAAGGCTGGTCAGTTGGACTCTCTGGCGGGAATGACCGATTCCGGCCACCTTAAGAACGAACTCCCTGTTCGCCGTCACACACCCAGCTACACGAAACGAGGGCTCCGCCAGAGTGAGCGTGAGCACCATACCTGCCGAGACGACAGATAGCCCGTCCTCGACATGTAGGCAGCCTGGTCGTGTACACGCAAGAACTGGCCGGTTGGGAAAGGACTCAACCATGGCAGCGCAGGGGCCCAGCCTGTGGCAGATCAACGACACGGCCATGAGCGACCTGACCGAGAAGATCTTCAGCGACCACGGTCAGACCGGAGAGACGGGCTGGATGGAGGGGTGGCCACTCGGTAACGCACAACCATTACGCCACCGGCGGTCCAAGGCTCAGCCGATGCCCGCCTCGGTCAGGAACCGGCTGGGCTGGCCCGACCACGACATGTTTCGTGCCGGGTGTGATGGAGGCTCTCAAACCTGGGAAGGATGAGAGTCATGCCAGCACCGAGGAAGTACCCGCCTGAGCTGCGCGAACGAGCGATCCGGATGGCCGTGGACGCCCGCCGCAACCCGACCACCCGCGACGGGGCCATCGCCCGAGTGGCCGACCAGTTGGGCATCAACCGCGAAACGCTGCGCAACTGGGTCACCCAGGCCGAGATCGACCAGGGGACCCGGCCCGGCACCACCACCGACCAGGCCCACAAGATCGCCGAGCTCGAACGCGAGGTGCGGGAACTGCGCCGGGCGAACGCGATCCTGAAGTCAGCGTCGGCTTTCTTCGCGGCGGAGCTCGACCGCCCACACACCAGGTAGTCGCCTACATCGACCTGTACCGGCAGGAGTTCGGGGTCGAGCCGATCTGTCAGGTGTTGCAGATCGCCCCGTCCACCTACTACGCGGCCAAGAGCCGAGCCCCGTCGCTGCGTTCGCGCACCGATGAGACCACCACCGCCAAGATCCGGCAGGTGCACACCGACAACTACGCCGTCTACGGGGTGCGCAAGGTCCACGCCGAGCTGAACCGCCAAGGCCACCGGGTGGCCCGCTGCACCGTGCACCGGCTGATGCGCCAGGCCGGACTACGCGGGATCACCCGCGCCAGAGGCCCGCGCACCACCACCCCGGCTCCGGGACCGGACACCAGGCCGGACCTGGTCGAGAGGGCGTTCACCGCGGACGCTCCGAACCGGTTGTGGGTCGCCGACATCACCTACGTCCGCACCTTCGCCGGGTGGGTCTACGCCGCGTTCGTGATCGATGTGTTCTCCCGCCGGGTGGTGGGCTGGCAGGTGTCGCGGTCGTTGCGCACCGATCTGGCCCTGGACGCGTTGGAGATGGCGGTCTGGAACCGGTCCCATGTCGGCCGACGCATCGACGGCTTGGTTCACCACTCCGACCGCGGGGTGCAGTATCTGGCGGTGCGCTACACCCAGCGCCTGTTCGAGGCGGGTGCGGTGGCCTCGGTCGGCACCACCGGCGATTCCTATGACTGTCATTCTCTTCGTACCGGATCCCGCAAGGATCAACGCTCTGGCCGAGGCGTTCCACTCGTTGTTCAAGGCCGAGCTGATCCGCAACCGGGGCCCGTGGAGGAACCTGGACGAAGTGGAGATCGCGGTGGCCGAGTACGTGGACTGGTTCAACCACCGACGCCTGCACGGCGAGATCGGCTTGGTCCCGCCGGCCGAGTTCGAAGACGGCTTCTACGGGCAGCGGGCCGGGTCAACAGAGGACGAAGCGTTGGTTCCGAGCCTCCAATAAACCCGGCACGAAACACGGTGTCACCACGTCGATCCTCGGGTTCGTCCTCTTCAACCTCTTCTGCCTCGGATTCGGTCTGGTGTTCGCCCAGGCCGCGTTGGGCCTGGGTACCGCACTCCTGAGGAGGGCGTGGTTGCGCCGGAGCGCGCCCCCGGAACCGTGAGCCCCCTGCGAAAGGGCGCGTGCGTCAGTCGTAGGAGCAGCGGGGGTGCGGGACGATCCCGCGTTCGGTCCTGCGGGGGCGCGGGCAGCGGCCGCGCACGCGGTCGCGGAGGGCCTTGCGGCGCGGGTCGGCCTCCGCGGCGGGTGCGGTGACGGGCGTGGTGTGCGCGGGAGGGGCGCACGGCGCGAGGAGGACGTGGGGGTCTCCCAGCGCGGCGGTGAGGGCGAGTGCGAGGAGTCCGGAGCAGGGGCGCAGGAACCGACGGTGTCGCTCGGGCATGGGCACCAGCCTGACAGCCGTCGCCTTGCGCGGTGGGTCGATCACGCGAGGAGAGGTGTCCGGTTCAGGCCAGGGACCGCACGTGTGAACCGTGTTGCGCCCGGGTAGCCGGTTCGGCCGGTGAGGTGGAGACACGCGTTCTGGGAACGAACCCCGGCGCCGCCCGCAGCGTTGCCGCGCCCGCGGCATGCACGCGCCCGGCGCGGGCGCGGGCGCGGGCGCGGGTGGCGAGGAGGAGGGTACGGGTAGGCAGGGCCTCGGCCGAGGGCGGGAGGCGATCCGTCCACCGGGGATAGCGGACCCGGCGCGAGGCGGCGTCCTCGGACCGGGGCGCAAACGGGCGGAGCGGAAGCGGGCGGGGCGCGGGTCAGGCCCCGGGCGGGCCCTCCGCACCGCTCCCGGTGGGCGCGGACTCGGCCGGGGCGTCCGCGGGCGGGCGGCGGGCCCAGTAGGTGGCCACGAGCGCGCCGGAGATGTTGTGCCAGACCGAGAACAGGGCGCCGGGCAGGGCGGCGAGCGGTGCGAAGTGGGCGGTCGCCAGGGCCGCGGCCAGACCGGAGTTCTGCATCCCCACCTCGACGCTGACCGCGCGGCGGGCGGCCTCGGGCAGCTTGGTGACCACTCCGACCAGGTAGCCGAGCGCCAGTCCCAGGGAGTTGTGCAGCACCACGGCCAGGGCGACCAGGAGGCCGGAGGAGAGCACGGCGTCGGCGTTGGCGCCCACCACCGCGGCGACCACGACGACGATACCGAGGACGGACACCAGCGGCAGGAGGGGCAGGACCCTCTCCACGAACCGGCGCGCTGCCATGCGCAGCAGCAGTCCGGCCAGGACCGGGACCAGGACGACCTGGAGGATGGAGACGAACAGGTCGCCGGCGGCGACGGGCAGGGTGGAACCGGCCAGGGCCAGGACCAGGAGCGGGGTCAGCAGCGGGGCGAGCAGGGTGGAGATCGAGGTCATCGCCACCGACAGGGCCACGTCGCCGCGGGCGAGGTAGACGATGACGTTGGAGGCGGTGCCGCCGGGGGCGGAGCCGACCAGGACCATGCCCACAACGAGCAGCGGCGGCAGGCCGAGGGCCTGGGCGATTCCCCATCCCAGGAGCGGCATGACCGTGTACTGGACCAGGACGCCGAGGACGACGGCCTTGGGGTGCCTGGCCACGATCGCGAAGTCCACGGGGCGCATGGTGAGCCCCATGCCGAACATGATCACCCCGAGCAGCAGGGAGATGTAGGGGGCGAGGAGGGCGGCCTGCCCGGGGGCGGCCAGGCCCACGATCCCTCCGGCGAGGACCAGCAGGGCGAACCACCTGCCGACGAGGTCGGCGACGCGCGTGAGAACTGACATCGAAGGACTACTTCCCGTGGGTGCCCCGGGGCGGCGGGACACCGCTCCCCGGGCGGTCGCCGCCGCGAGGGTCGGCCGCCGCGCGGCCATGGTAGTCCCCGCGTTCGGCGCGAGCGGTGGTCAGGGCGGGTCCCGGACCGGAAACGGCTCCGCGCCGTGGCGTTCCCCACAGGGCACCGGCGCCGGGGCGGGTGACGAACCGCCCGGACGGGGAAGAGGCAGTCCATGACCGACATCTCCCCGGACGAAGCGGCCGAAGACAGGACGTACCCCGACAGGACACACCCCGGCGGGGGCCGGACCGGGCCCCGGGAGTGGCGGTTCGTGTGGCGCCACCGGTACGCCCTCGTGCTGGCCCTGGTCGTGGCGCTGATGGTCGGCGCGTGGGTGGCCCAGAGTTCGGCGCGGCCGCTGCTGTGGGCGGTGGCGGCGCTGGGGGTGGCGGCCCTGCTGTGGTGGTGCCGCATGCGGCTGCGCCTGGCCCGGGAGAAGTGGCGGGTGGCGCGGGTCGACCTGTCGGAGGTCGACCGGATGACCGGTGTGGAGTTCGAGGAGCACGTCGCGGGGCTGATGCGCACGCACGGCTACACCGCCGTGACGGTGGTCGGCGGGGCCGACGACGGAGGGGTGGACGTGCTGGGCCGGGCACCGGACGGGCAGGCCGTGGTGGTGCAGTGCAAGCGGTGGAACAGCCCGGTGCCCCCGAACGAGGTCCGTGCCTTCCTCGGCGTCCTCGCCACCAGTTACGAGGGGTACCGGGGGGTGTTCGTGGCCTCGAACGGCTTCACCGAGGCCGCCGCCCGTGAGGGCGAGGGGTACATGACCCTGGTGGACCGGGAGCGGCTGGCGCGGTGGATGGGCGGTTCGGGCGCTCCCGAACCGCCTCCGGCTTGACCGGCGCGGTGCCGCTCGCTCAGTCCCACCAGAAGCGCCAGACGGGGCAGCCGACCAACTGCTCCGCGTAGACCTCCAGCCTGCCGGGGCTGGTGTTCTGCCAGATGTTGTCCGGGCAGAAGGCGAAGTGCTCGGCCGCCGCGCGCAGGGCGGCCCCGGTGTCGGCGGGCGGAGCCGCGACGCTCAGGGTGAGGGTGCCGAAGCCCATGCCCAGCACGCGCGCGCCGAAGCGGCGTTCCCAGTCGGACACGACGGCCGCGAACACGGCGGTGTCGTTGTCGTAGTTGAGCGGTCCCGCCCAACCGGACGCGGCCACGGCCTCGGCGCCCGAGGAGGCCGGGACGAGCCCCAGGCGCGAGCCCACTCCGTTCTCGACCAGAATCTCCGCGCACTCGGCGGCTGACTCCCCCGGGTCCTCCTCCACCTGCGCGGCCGGTGCCCGTCCCGGCCAGGACGCTCCGTAGGGCGCGGTCACCGACAAACGGTCGGCACCGGGATCGGCCTCCTCGCCGCAGGCGTGCTCCTTCCACCACCGGGCCAGCAGTGCCTCCGGGTCGTGGTCGGAGGGCGAGGAGGTCCATTCGGGGTACAGCTCCTGGGACTCCCAGGGCCGGTCCGGTTCGCCGCGCAGTCCGTCCAGGAGCAGCGGCCACAGCCCGGAACGGGGGTGTTCGGCCTGCAGCCGGGACCACAGTCCGAACGGCGCGGGGTCATCGCTCAGCCACAGCAGCGGGGCGCCCTCCTGGGAGGACACAGTGCGTCCGGGCGGGAGCGGGACGGACAGCCTCTTCTGGAAATCCATGGCCGCCACCGTAGGCGTCCCCGGTGACAGTTCCGGCGGCTCGGGCGCGTCCGAGCCGCAGCGCCGCACCGGTTCCGACCGGCGCGGCACCGTCCGGTCCGCGCCGGACCGGACGGTCACCGGTGCGCGCCCCGGCCGGTCAGTCGGCACGGGCGGACCGGTCAGGTGGCGAGTGCGCGCAGGGGTCCGTCCAGCTCGCGCCGGTAGAAGTCGACGAACCCGTCCGGGTCGGGCCCGGCGTTCTGCATCACCAGGCGGTCGAAGCCCGCGTCGACGTACGCGCGGACGGCCTCGACGTAGCGTTCGGGGTCGGGACCGCAGGCGAAGTGCCCGAGGACGTCCTCCTCCCGGACGGTGGTGGTGGCGGCCGCGAAGTTGACCGGGTTGGGCAGCTCGCTCATGACCTTCCAGCCGGTCAGCGCCCAGCGGGAGGTCTCCAGGGCCGCCTGCGCGGCGGTGTGCTCGTCCTCCGCCCAGGCCATGGGCACCTCGGCGTAGCCGGGGCCGTCTCCCCCGGCGTCGCGGTAGTCCCGCACGATCTTGGACTTGGGTTCGGTGGCGAACAGCCCGTCGCCGAGTTCGGCGGCGAGTTTGGCCGACTGCCCTCCGCTGGCGGCGACGGCGATCAGCGGCGCCTCCTCGGGCAGGTCGAACACCCGGGCGTCCTCCAGGCGCAGGTACTCGCCCTCGTAGGACTGGTAGCCGCCGCCCCACAGGAGACGGATGATCTCCAGGGCCTCGCGCAGCATGTGGTGGCGCACCTGGACGGCGTCGGGGAACTCCTGGCCGACGACGTGTTCGTTGAGCCGCTCCCCGGAGCCGACACCGAGGACGAAGCGTCCCTTCGACATCAGGGCGAGGGTGGCGGCGGCCTGGGCGATGATCGCCGGGTGGTAGCGCACGGTCGGGCAGGTCACCCCGGTCGCCAGCCCGATCCGCTCGGTCCTGGCGGCGATGGCGCCGAGCACGGTCCAGGCGAAGGGCGAGTGGCCCTGGTTGTCCAGCCAGGGGTGGTAGTGGTCGCTGATCTCCACGAAGTCGAACCCGGCGCGCTCGGCCAGCTCCGCCTGCCGGACCAGCTCCTCCGGCCCGAAGGCCTCGGCCGCCAGTTTGTACCCGATCTGCATGCGTCTCCCCTGTTCGGTGGTGTCGAGCCCGGTCCGCGCACACCGGCGGGGCCCGCCCTCGGTAAGACCGGTGGCACAACGCGGGCCCCTGACACCACTCACCGTTCACCCAGGGCACCCATACAACTACCGCTCGAGGTCACGAAGGGGTTGCGACACACACCCTCCCCGGATCCGGGCCGGAGCGGGCTCCCGTTCGCGGCTCCACGTCACCCGACGGACAGCAGCACGTCCAGACCGGTATCCGGATGATAGGCCCAGGATGCCTGAATACCGTTCCACTCCGCTGACTGCCGCCCGTCCAGAGCACGTGTCTGCTCCATTTGGGAAACCACGCTGTCCGGCGCCTCCAGTTCGTCGAGAACGCAGTGGAGTTCAGCGACGGAGATTCCCGCCGAATCCGTCGCCCCCCGGTTGTCGAGGTCCAGAGAACGGCCTTCGTCACCGATACTGGCAGTCGGCCGGTTGTACAGGCCGCATACTTCCACCGCACCCTCGAAAGGGTTCCCGGAGAAGTCCGCACTCACCACCGTGAGAGTGCCGCCGATACCGAGAAAAAGTCCGGCAGCGACGCCGCAGCAGACCAGGAGCGCCGCGGACCGGGGACTGCGCTCCAGAGGCTCCTGTGAGCGGAGAGGGGGAGCGGTCGGAGCTGAACCGGCGAGGACCGGCGGGGCCGGGGGAGGCGGGAACCGAGAGGGCGGAGACGGATACGGAGCGTGCTGACCGGCCGGATCCTGACGCATGTTCGGTTCAGGGGTCACCGAAACCTCCACGGAGCAAAGGAGAACAGCACTGGAAGGGCGGAAAGCAATTACTACCACAAGAACCGGCGGCTGAACTCAGCTCTCCCAAAATACGTACGGGCCGGCACACGGAGCGATCAGAGAAGCACATTGCGCCGACACCGCTTCCGTAAGACGCGAAGAAGGGCGAAAGGTTGACGGGACGAACGTTTTTTGGATGCTCTCACGGACCGCTCGCTCCTGTGCGCGGTCACGTACTCCGATCGGCCTTTCGACGGAGCGCCGGTCCTCTCGACCGGGACCCGCGCTCGCGGCCGAGCGAAGGACCCCGGTACGGCTGGTAGCCCGGAGCCGGGCCGGGTAGTGCGGGGGCATGGACGGTAGCGAGCACGACCGCTGGATCCAGTTCGTCGGAAACGCCACGGTGCTCATCGGCTGGGACGGTCTCGTGGTGATGACCGACCCCAACTTCCTGCACGAGGGGCAGTGGGCCTACCTGGGGTACGGCCTGGCCACCCGCCGCCGGATCGGCCCCGCCCTGGACGTCTGCGACATCGGCCGGGTGGACGGGATCGTGCTCTCGCACATGCACGGCGACCACTTCGACCGGGTCGCGCGGCGCGGCCTGGCCAGGCAGACGCCGATCCTGACCACCGGCCAGGCCGCCCGCCGCCTGGACCGGTGGGGGTTCGACGCCGCGGTGGGCCTGCGGACCTGGGAGGAGGAGACCATCACCCGCGGCCGCGTCCGGGTCCGCGTCACCTCGGTCCCCGGACGCCACGGGCCCCGGCTCGTGCACCGGCTGCTGCCGCCGGTCATGGGCAGCATCCTGGAGTTCGGCGGGACCGGGGAACAGGACGCGTTCCGCATCTACGTCACCGGCGACACCCTGGTCTACGAGGACATCGCGCGGATACCCGAGCAGTATCCGCACATCGACATGGCGCTGCTCCACCTGGGCGGCACGGCGCTGCCCGGCGGGATCCTGGTGACCATGGACGACAGGCAGGGCGCCGAGATGTCCCGCCTGGTGAACCCGGCGGTCGCCGCGCCCATCCACTACGACGACTACCGGCGCTTCAAGTCCCCGCTCAGCCGCTTCCTCGACCGCATGGAGGGCCTGGGCCGGGGCGAGCGCGTCCGACTGCTCCCCCGAGGGCAACGCGTGCCCCTCTGACCTGGGCCGTGCGCTGCCCGGCGCCGCCGCCTGTACCCGGGAAAACCGGTTGCGGGCGCGCGTCGCGCCGTGGAAACCTGCCGGGGCGCTCGCGGCGGTGACAGGGCGCCTACGGCGGAACCCCTGTGGAGAGCGGTCTTGGGCTACATCGACGTCAACCAGGTCGGCCACACCCTGTCCGACGGCAGGGTCCTGCTGGACTCGGTGTCCTTCCGCGTCGGCGAGGGGTCCAAGACGGCGCTGGTCGGGGCCAACGGCGCGGGCAAGAGCACCCTGCTGCGGATCGTGCGCGGCGAGCAGCGCCCCCGGAGCGGCGCGGTCACCCTGGACGGTGAACTCGGCGTGATGCCGCAGTTCATCGGGCACGTGCGCGACGAGACCACCGTGCACGAACTGCTGGTGTCGGTCTCCCCCGCACCGGTGCGCGAGGCGCACGCGGACTTGGAGGCTGCCGAGGCGGCCATGATGGTCGACGACGGCGAGAGGACGCAGATGCGCTACGCCGCGGCCATCGCCCGCTACGGCGACGCCGGGGGCTACGACGCCGAGGTCGTGTGGGACCAGTGCTGCACGGCGGCGCTGGGCGCCCCCTACGAGCGCTGCCGGTGGCGCGAGGTGCGCACGCTGTCGGGCGGGGAGCAGAAACGGCTGGTCGTCGAGGCCCTGCTGCGGGGCCCGGCGCCGGTGCTGCTGTTGGACGAGCCGGACAACTACCTCGACGTGCCGGGCAAGCGCTGGCTGGAGGAGGCGCTGCTGGCGACCCCCAAGACGGTCCTGTTCGTCTCGCACGACCGGGAGCTGCTGAGCCGGGTCCCGGACCGGATCGTCACGGTCGAACTGGGCGCCGCGGGCAACACGGCGTGGGTGCACGGGGGCGCGTTCGACACCTACCACGACGCCCGCCGGGAGCGGTTCGCGCGGCTGGACGAGCTGCGGCGGCGCTGGGACGAGGAGCACGCCAAGCTCAGGGCGCTGGTGGCCGCCTACAAGCAGAAGGCCGCCTACAACTCCGACATGGCCTCGCGCTACCAGTCGGCGCGGACCCGGCTGCGCAGGTTCGAGGAGGCGGGGCCGCCGCAGAAGCTGCCCCGCGAGCAGAACCTGCGGATGCGGTTGCGCGGGGGCCGGACGGGCAGGCGGGCGCTGGTGTGCGAGGGGTTGGAGCTGACCGGGCTGATGCGCCCGTTCGACCTGGAGGTCTGGTACGGCGAGCGGGTGGCGGTGCTGGGCTCCAACGGCTCGGGCAAGTCGCACTTCCTGCGGCTGGCGGCCGGGGGCGGCAGCGACCCGGAGTCGTCGGTGCTGCCGGAGGAGGAGCGGACGAAGGTGCCGCCGGTGGAGCACAGCGGAACGGCCAGGCTGGGCGCGCGGGTGCTGCCGGGATGGTTCGCGCAGACCCACGAGCACCCCGAGTTCGCGGGGCGCACGCTGCTGGACATCCTGCACCGGGGTCAGGGCACCCGCCGGGGCGTGCCCCGCGACGAGGCGGGGCGGGCGCTGGACCGCTACGAGCTGGCACCGGCCGCGGAGCAGACCTTCGACACGCTCTCGGGCGGTCAGCAGGCGCGGTTCCAGATCCTGCTGCTGGAGCTGTCGGGGGCGACGATGCTGCTGCTGGACGAGCCCACGGACAACCTGGACGTGGTGTCGGCGGAGGCGCTGGAGTCGGCGCTGGAGGCCTACGACGGCACGATCCTGGCGGTGACGCACGACCGCTGGTTCGCGCGCGGGTTCGACCGGTTCGTGGTGTTCGGCGCCGACGGAGGTGTCTACGAGGCTCCGGAGCCGGTGTGGGACGAGGGGCGGGTGCACCGCGAGCGGTAGGGGGCTCGGAACCGGTGTGTGAGCGCCGCTGGGGAGCGCCGGAACGGGCGTGCCCGCGCGGGTCATACGCGGTGAGCACCTCCGGTCTGGGCAGCTACCGGGTACGGCATCCTCGTCTCGGACCTGCCCGCGCGGATCATGCTCGGCGAGCACCGCGGGCAGGGGCACGGCCCCGCCGCTATCCGACGGGCAGTTCGATGTCGATCACGGCCGAGCACTCCTCCAGGCAGCCGCCCACGGTGAGCGTGCCGCCGGGTTCGGCTCCGGGGAAGAGGAACGCGGCGTGGGTGCCCTCTCCGCGGTCGAGCGCGTAGCGCCCCACCGCCTCGCTCGCCCGGAGCCCGCCGCCCCCGCCCTGGCCGCCGTCGCCTCCTCCGCCGGCGTAGGAGGCCTGGAACAGGTCCAGGCTGACCCTGTCGGCGGTGGTGAACTCCACCGTCACCGCCAGGGGTTCGCCGGAGGCGGCCCGGTGGGCGGTCAGCAGCCGGGCGCGCACCCCCTCGGACTCGTCCGTGACGTCCTCGGCGACCAGCAGGCCGGGGCCCGGATCGCGGCCGTCCACGCGCAGGTCGGCGAGCAGACCGTCCTCGGCGGTGAAGCTGCCGTAGGCGACGCAGACCGGCTCGGTGTCCGGATCTTCGCCGGAACAGAGCTCGTAGCCGTCCGGGGTCTGCCCGACCTCGGCGTCCGGGGCGGGGCGGCCCCCGTCGGCCCGGGCCTGGGCGATGGCCGTCTGGTGGAGCAGGTGGGCGCGGGCGGCGGAGTCCTCGGCGGTGCGGGGCAGCCCCTCCCGCATCCGCCCGGGGTCCCCGGTCCGGGCCAGGGAGTCCATGTAGTCCGCGACGCTCCGGCTCGGCGCAGCCACCGCGCGCGCACCCTCCGCACCGGTTCCGGCGAGGGGTCCGTGCGGGGAGGGCCCGCCCCGGGGCTCGGCGCTCGGGGCCGCGGACCGCTCGGGTCCGTGCGGCGCGCCGTCGGCGTCCGGCTGTCCGGGCCGGGGTCCGGGCAGGGCGGTGGGGTGGAGCGACCACTCCTCCCCCGGGGCGGCGTCCGGCGGCGCCCCGCAGCCGGAGGCGACGAGCGTGGCCAGGGCCGCGGCGGCGGCCAGCCTGGTCGGCGTCATGTCCGTTCCCTTCCCCGTGCGGACCGGCGGCCAGCCGAGCCTACGGCCGGGAGGCGTCAACACGGGGGTCGCACGGCGTAAGGACTTCTTGACGCGGGGCGGGAGCCGTCCCGGGACACCTGCCTGCCCCGGGACGGCGGGGAGGCCGGGCCCGGTACCGCCCGCCCCGCGACGCGGACCACCCCGGCCGCGCCGCCCCGGCCGGAGCGCGGCGGGGCCGCACGGCGCGGACCCCGCTCCCCGGCCGTGGCTGCCCGGGGCGCGGGGCGGTGCGCACGCCGTGCGGCCCACCGGTCAGGGGCGCAGCAGGACCGGGAACTTCCTCAGGCTGGTGACCGAGAGCGCGGACTGCACCCGCAGCTCCTCGTCGGGGACGGCCAGCCGCAGCTCGGGGAAGCGCTCGAAGAGCATCGGCAGGATGATCCCGGCCTCCAGGCGCGACAGCGGCGCCCCGGGGCAGATGTGCGGGCCGTACCCGAAGGTGATGTGGCGCCCCTTGGTGCGCTGCGGGTCGAAGACGGACGGGTCCGGGTCCTCGCCGAACTCCGCGCGGTCGCGGGTGGCCGCGCCGTAGTGCGTCATCAGCGCCTCGCCCTTGCGGATGGTCTGTCCGCCGACCTCCACGTCCTCGGTGGCGAAGCGGAACATCATGACGTTGTTGGGCGGGTCGTAGCGCAGCGTCTCCTCCACGACCTGCTCCCACGTGACCTTGTCCGCCTTGAGCAGGGCGAACTGGTCGGGGTGGGCGAGCAGGGCGCGCACCACGTTGTTGAGCAGGTTGACGGTGGTCTCGTGCCCGGCCGCCACCACCGTCAGCAGGGTGATGGTGACCTCGGTGTCGCTGAGGGAGTCGCCGTCCTCCCGGGCCCTGAGCAGGTCGGCGGTGAAGTCGTCGTGCTCGTCCAGGCTGGCGCGCTTGCGGGCGACCATCTCGGCGAAGAACTGGAACAGGGCGCCGTAGATCCGCAGGTGCTCGCCCTCCTCGGTGGTGCCGGAGAAGAGCTTGGCGTACATCTCGCCGAGCTGGGCGTACTCGGCCTCGGCCACCCCGTACAGTTCGCCGATCACCCCCATGGGAACCCGGAAGGTGAACTCCGACTTCAGGTCCAGGGGTTCGTGCGCGCGCGGCTCCAGGGCGTCAAGCGCCCGGGCGGTGACCTCCTCGATGCGCGGGCGCAGGCGCTCCACCCGGCGCGCCGAGAACGGGCTGGCGGTGAGCCTGCGCATGCGCCGGTGGGCGGCGCCGTCCTGGGCCAGCATGTTGGAGCCGTCGGTGGGGATCGTGCCCATCAGCGGCCAGCCCTCGGGGACCCGGCCGCTCTGGTAGTCGTCCCAGTGGTCGACGCTCTTGACGAACCGGGGGTCGTTGAGGGTGGCGCGGCTGACCTCGTGGTGGGTGGTGGCCCAGGCGCGGACCCCGCCGGGGAGTTCGACCCGGGTGACGGGTCCGGCCTGGTGGAGGCGTTCGCGGTCGGCCTGCACGTCGTCGGGGACGGCGTGCACCAGCGGGATTCCGTCGGGGGTGTGCTGGACGGGGCAGGGCATCACAGGACTCCTTGCGGGGGTGTGGGGGTGAAGGCGACCGGCAGCGAGACGACTCCCCGCACCCAGGGCGAGGGCCGCCAGCGGACCTCCTCGGCGGGGATGGCCAGTTCGACGTCGGGCAGGCGGTCCAGCAGCACCTCCACCGCCGTGACCGCCATGACCTCGGCGATCCCCTGCGCGGCGTGGGGGCAGCTGTGCTCGCCGTGGGAGAAGGACAGGTGGGCGTGGTTGCCCCGGACGGCCGAGGAGCGCTCGCCGGTGTGCAGCCGCGGGTCCTTGTTGGCCGCGGCGTAGCCCAGCAGGAGCAGGTCGCCCCTGCGGATGACCCGGCCGTCCAGCTCGACGTCGCGGGCGGCGAAGCGCCCGGCGTTCATCTGGGACGGGGAGTCCTCCCAGAGGACCTCGGCCAGGGCCTCGCGGACGCTGCTGCGGGCGCCCGCCATGGAGGCGGAGAAGCGGTCGTCGGTGAGCATCAGGCGCAGCGCGTTGCCGATCCACTCGGAGGTGGTCTGGTGGGCTCCGCCCAGGACGGCGACCAGTTCGGCGACCAGGTCCGCGTCGCCGTAGCCCGCCGGATGGGCGATCATCCGGGACACCACGTCGGGCCCGGGCTCGGCGCGGCGGGAGGCGACGAGCCGGGTGAACTCGGCCGCGATCTCGACGTGGGCCCCGACCGCGTCGGGACCGGCGTCGAACATGGTGCCCATCAGGGTGGTGACCGCCTCGCCGCGGTCGTCGTCGAGGCCGTACATCCAGCACAGGACCAGGGACGGGAGCCGCTGCGCGTAGTGCGTGCGCAGGTCGGTGCCGCTGGAGGCGCAGAACCCGTCGACGAGGCGGTCGGCCAGGCGCGCGGTGACCGCGCGCAGCTCGTGCGGGTCGGCCCCGTTCAGGGCGTCGTTGACCGCGGCGGTGCGGCGCCGGTGCTCCTCGCCCTCGGCGGAGAGCAGGTTGGGCTGGGGCGCGAGCACCGGCAGCAGCGGCCAGTCCCGCGGCACCCGGTCCCAGGCGTTCCAGCGGCGGGGGTCGCGCGCGAACACCTCGGGGGTGTTGAGGACGTGGTGGAGCTCGTGGTAGCCGATGACCAGCCACGCGGGCACGTCGCCCTCCATGAGCACGGGCACCACGGAACCGTGTTCGGCGCGCATGGCCCGGTAGGAGCCCTGGGGGTCGGCGTTGAAGCTGGGGTCGTACAGCCGGACGGGGTCGGCCACTCTCGGTCCTTTGTGGTGAAGGGTACGGGCGGCCGCTCGGCTCGGCCGCCGGGGACGGGTTCGGGGCCGCCTCCGGGGTTCCGGGGACACCGGAGGCGGGTCCGATGGGCGCGTCGGCCGGGTCTTGGGCCGAGGCGCTAGGGACGCAGCAGGACGGGCAGTTCCCGGAGGCTGTTGACGATGATCGAGGGGTGGCGGCGCAGCTCCCCGTCGGGGACCGCCAGCTCCAGGTCGGGGTAGCGCTCGAAGAGCATGGGCAGGGCGATCCGTCCCTCCATGCGGGCCAGGGTGGCCCCGGGGCACACGTGCGGCCCGTACCCGAAGGAGATGTGGCGGCCCTGGGAGCGGGTGAGGTCGAAGGCGTCGGGGCGGGGGTCCTCACCGTGCTCGGCCCGGTCGCGGCTGACCGCCCCGTAGGAGACCATGAGCGCCTCCCCCCTGCGGATCGTGCTCCCGGCGGCCTCGACGTCCTCGGTGGCGAACCGGAAGATCATGTTGGAGGTGGGCGGGTCGTAGCGCAGCGTCTCCTCCACGACCGCGTCCCAGCCGACCTTCCCCTCCTTGACCAGGGCGAACTGATCGGGATGGGCGAGCAGGGCGCGCACGGCGTTGCACAGCAGGTTGACGGTGGTCTCGTGCCCGGCGGCCACGGTGACCTGGAGGGTGCCGCGCACCTCCAGGTCGGTGAGGGCGTCGCCGTTCTCGTCCGCGCGGAGGAGCTCGCTGGTCAGGTCCTGCCCGGGCCGGGCGCGCCTGTCGGCGACCATGTCGTCGTAGTACTTCTCCAGGGTGGCGTAGACCCGCATGAACTCCTCGGGGCCGGTGACCGAGGAGAAGAACTCCACGTACAGCTCACGCAGGTGGTCGAACTCGCTCCGGTCCACCCCGTACAGCTCGCCGATGACGTTCATCGGCAGCCGGAAGGCGAACTCCGACTTCAGGTCCAGGGGTTCGTGCGCGCGGGGCTCCATGGCGTCGAGCAGTTCGGCGGTGAGCTCGTGGACGCGCGGGCGCAGGCGCTCGACGCTGCGCGCGGAGAAGGCCCGGGCGGTGAGCAGGCGCAGCCTGCGGTGCTCGGCCCCGTCGGCGCCCAGGAGGTTGGTGGGGGTCGGCGGGATGGTGCTGAGCAGCGGCCAGGCCTCGGGGACGCGGCCGCTCTGGTAGTCGTCCCAGTGGGCGACGTCCTTGACCAGGCGGGGGTCGGTGAGCAGCGCGCGGGCGGCCTCGTGATGGGTGACGGCCCAGGCGGTCACCCCGCCCGGCAGTTCGACCCGGGTGAGGGGCCCGGCGGCGTACAGGGCCTCGCGCTCGGCGCGCAGGTCGGTGACGTGGGGGTCCAGGACCACGGTGCCGTGGGGGTCGTGCTGTAGGGGGCAGGGCATCAGTTCGCTCCCAGGGGCGGTACGGGGGTGAAGGCCACGGGCAGTGAGGCGACGCCCCGCACCCAGGGTGAGGGGCGCCATCGCAGCTCGGAGGGGTCGACGGTGAGTTCGAGGTCGGGCAGCCGGTCCATGAGCACCTCGATACCGGTCACCGCGACGACCTCGGCGATCTCCTGGGCCGGGTAGGGGCAGGAGTGCTCGCCGTGGGAGAAGGACAGGTGGGCGTGGTTGCCCCGGTCGCCGGGAGCGGGGCCCGCGGAGCGCACACGCGGGTCGGTGTTGGCCCCCGCCAGCCCGAGCAGCACCATGTCGCCCCGGCGGATGACCTGTCCGCCGAGCTCCACGTCGTGGGCGGCGAAGCGGCCCGCGTGGACCTGTGTGGGGGTGTCCTCCCACAGGACCTCGTTGAGGGCCTCCCTGGCGCTGCGGCGGGCGCCCGCGAGGGAGGAGGCGAAGTGGTCGTCGGTCAGCATCAGGCGCAGCGCGTTGCCCAGCCACTCGCCGGTGGGCTGGTTGCCGCCCCCGAGCAGGACGACCAGCTCGGGAACCGCCTCCTCGTCGGTGTAGCCCGCCGGGTGGGCGAGCAGGCGCGAGACCACGTCCGGCCCGGGCTCGGCGCGCCGTCGGGCGACGAGTTCGGTCATGGCGGCCAGGAGGGCGCGCTGGGCCTCCAGTGCCCGGGCCCCGCCGTCGATCATGGTGGTCATGAGGGAGGCGACGTGGTCGCCGCGCTCGTCGTCCAGCCCGTAGAGCCAGCTCAGCACCAGGGCCGGCAGGCGGGCGGTGTAGGAGGGGCGCAGGTCCGTCCCGGCCGAGGCGCAGAAGCCGTCGACGAGGCGGTCGGCCAGGCGCGCGGTGACCGCGCGCAGCTCGTGCGGGTCGGTCCCGGCCAGGGCGTCGGCGACCGCTCCGGCGCGCCTGCGGTGCTCGTCCCCTTCCGAGTACAGGACGGTGGGCAGCCGCATCACCAGCGGCAGCAGCGGCCAGTCCGGCGGCACCCGGTCCCAGGCGTTCCAGCGGTGCGAGGCGCGCGCGAACACCTCGGGGGTGTTGAGGACTTGTTGGAGCTCGTGGTAGCCGATGACCAGCCACGCGGGGACGTCGCCCTCCATGAGCACGGGCACCACGGAACCGTGTTCGGCGCGCATGGCCCGGTACAGGCCGCCGGGGCCGGTCCGGAAGTCGGGGCCGTGGAGGCGGACCGGGCAGGTCCCGGTACTGTTCACCGGGCGGATCCGGGGGCCGCTCACCGGGCGGCTGCCGCGACCAGGGCGCGGACGTGGCCGACCAGCGCGATGAGGACCTGTTTGGCCGAGTCGCGTGCGCGCGCGTCGCAGCGCAGCAGGGGGACCGAGGCGTCCAGGTCCAGGGCGGCGCGCACCTTCTCCAGACTGTGCTCGGCCTCGCCGAAGTCGTTGTGGGCCACGACGAAGGGGGTGCCCTGGGCCTCCAGGCGGTCGATGGCGTAGAAGGAGTCCTCCAGGCGCCGGGTGTCCACCAGGACCACCGCGCCCAGGGCTCCGGAGAAGAGGCGGTCCCACAGGAACCAGAAGCGCTCCTGGCCGGGGGCGCCGAAGACGTAGAGCACCGAGGCGGCGTCCAGGGTGATACGGCCGAAGTCGAAGGCGACGGTGGTGGCGCGCTTGGACTCCACCCCGTCCACGTCGTCGACGCCGTGCCCCGCCCGGGTCATGGTCTCCTCGGTGCTGAGCGGGCGGATCTCGCTGACCGAGCGGACCAGGGTGGTCTTGCCGACCCCGAAGCCGCCCACGACCGCGATCTTGAGGGCGTACTCGGCGGTGTCGGGCAGAGGGGCGCGGGCGGCCTCGCGGGCGCGGTCCGCCGGGGCGGGCGGGGAGTCGGGGGGCGGGGCCGAGGGGGGATCAGAGGTTGTGGAGTGCAACGAGCACCTTCTCCAACACTTCCGGGGAGGCGAGGGGGTGGGCCGGTGAGGGCGCGGGGCGGGGGTGGCGCGCGGTGGCCAGGCCGGTGTCGAGCAGGTCGGTGACCAGGATGCGCACGATCGCCACGGGCAGGCGCAGGTGGGCGGAGATCTCCACCACCGCCGTCGGGCCGCGGCACAGCCGCAGGATCCGGGCGTGCTCGGACTGCATGCCGGGGGCGGGCGCGCTCTCGGCCACGATGAGGGTCACCGCGTCCAGGGAGTCGTCGGCCCCGCCGCTGCGGCCCGAGGTGATGACGTAGAGGCGGTCCGGACCCTCCTGCTGGTGCGGGCGCGTCATACCGGTCCGGCTCCGGCGCGGGGCGGGGTGGTCAGGTGCTCGCCCATCTGCTCGACCAGCTCGTTCATGTTGTGGCCGACCAGACCTGGTTCGGCCTCCTCGGAGGTGATGACGGCCAGGTGGGCGCCGTGTCCGGCCTCGACGATGAACAGCAGGCCGCCGTAGAACTCGGCCATGGCCTGGCGGACGCCGCCCGCCCCGTCGCCGAACTCCACCGAGGCGCTGTGCGCCAGGCTCTGCACCCCGGCGGCGATCGCGGCGAGGTGGTCGGCGCTGTCGGCGCGCAGGCCGGAGCTGTGGCAGAGCTTGAGCCCGTCGCGGGAGAGCACGAGGGCGTGGCGGGTGCCGGGCGTGCGTTCCAGGAGGCCTTCGAGGAGCCAGGTCAGCGTGTCGAGGTCCATCATGCGTCCTTGTCGTTCGGGCCGCGCACCGCGGAGCGGAACTCGCCGAAGCCCCTCGCCACGGCGGCGGGGTTGCTCCTGCGGGGTGCGGGCCTGGTGTTCTCGGCCGCCGCGAGGGTCCGGCCGCGGCGGCGCCGGGGCAGTCCGTCGACCTCCTGCGCGGCGGTCTCCGCCGCGGCCGGGGGGATCGCGGCGGGTGTGGGGGCGGTGCCGGGTTCCCGTGCGGGCCCGGGCAGGGACGCCGGGGAGTCGGGGACCACGGGCTCG
The DNA here is from genome assembly GCF_018316795.1 of Nocardiopsis akebiae. Classification (NCBI taxonomy): domain Bacteria; kingdom Bacillati; phylum Actinomycetota; class Actinomycetes; order Streptosporangiales; family Nocardiopsidaceae; genus Nocardiopsis; species Nocardiopsis akebiae. Next base: position 2,729,586 of record NZ_CP074132.1, on the reverse strand, counting down.
GGGAGGGGTTTGACGAGCTTGCGGGGCAGCAGCAGGACGACCGCCGTGCCGCCTCGCGAGGAGGAGCGGAAGGACACCGACAGGCCGTAGCGGTGGGCGATCTGGCCGACGACCGACAGACCGAGGCGGGTTCCGGAGATGGCGGCCAGGTCCAGGCCGTTCTCGACGGCGCGGCGGGCGCGGCGCAGCGCCTCCTCCCCCATGACCAGGCCGCCGTCCTCGACCATGACCGCGATTCCGGCCTGGACCTCCTCGACGTGGACGTGGACCTCGGCGGTGGGCGGGGAGAACCTGGCGGCGTTGTCCAGGATCTCGGCCAGGGCGTGGATGACGCCCTCGGCGGCGAACCCGGCGACCGCCCGCGTGGAGGCGTTGTGCACGCGGACGCGCTGGTAGGCGCCGATGCGGGCCATGGCTCCGCGGACGACGCTCTCCATACCGATGGCCCGGCCCCAGCGGCGGCCGGAGCGGGCCCCGGTGAGGACGGCGATGCTGTCGGCGACGCGTCCGACCTGGGCGGTGCTGTGGTCCAGGTGCATCAGGTCGCCGAGGACGTCGGCGCTGGTGTCCCCGTCGCCGTGGCGCTCCTGCATCCGGCGCAGGTCGGCGAGCATGGTGGTGCTCAGTGCCTGGACGCGCCCGGCGGCGGTGGCGCAGGCGGCCATGGCGGCCGAGCGGCGGCGTTCGGCGGCGGCGATCTCGGTGGCGGCGGCCCTGAGGACGGCGCGGCCCCCGTGGTCGGCGGGCAGGGGCAGGGCGCGCAGGGCGGTGTCGGCGGAGTCGCCCGCGCGCAGGCGCCGGGCCAGGAGCGGCAGGTGCTCGTCGGCCAGGGAGGCGGTGTCGGCGCGCAGCGCGTCGAGCCGGGCGCCCAGGCCGCTGATCCGCCGGGCGCGCCGGTCGAGCAGCACCGCGAGGACCAGCAGGAGCAGGAGGGGGACCGCGGAGGCGGCCAGGACGGGCAGGGTCCGGGCCTCGGGCGCGGCCCAAAGGGGCACGGCCCAGAAGGGCAGCGCCGCGAGCGGGAGGAGGAACCAGCGCGACGCGGGCACGGCTCCTCGGGGGAGGGGGGTCTCAGCAGTCATGGGGCTCCACGTCCGGCCGCGCCGTCGCTCCTGGTTCCGGCACGTGAGGACGCACCGAAGGGGACATTTCCGGCACGATGTGCACATCCAAAGGAAGGGATTAATTACCCCTACCTACGCTTTTCGGTGCACGGCGAGTCAACATACCACCAGACACCTCGGGCGGCCATGGCGGCACAATGGAATCCTTATCGCACACGGGTGGCGGAGAGCTGGATTCCCTACCACAGCGCGGATTCCGGAGAGTGATAATCAGCGGAGCGAGAACGTCCGACCTTTTCTGGAATCCATTGTCGGGCGCACGGCTTTTCCAGTCGTGAACTGCGGGAACCGTACGTCGGCGGGCGCGCAGGGAAGCGCGGTGAGGGTGGACGCAGTGTGACGGGCGGGGTCGGTGCGGGGCCGCCCCGCGGCCACGGGTGGCCGGGAGCGGCCGCGGACGTCGGCGCGGAACTGGCCTGAGTCGGCCACGGGTCCGGCCGGGGACGGACGCCGACCGACGGGACGGCGCGGCGGGTCGCGAACGGCGACCGGAGGAACCGCGCGGCGGTCGAGGGGACGAAGAGGACGGCGACCGGCTGGCGGACGGAAGGAACACGACCGGCCGCCGACCGACGGCGGCGGGCCGTGCGGAGGGAACGTGCTCGACGACGACGGACACGCGGCCGCGCATCCATCGGCGGGACCCCGCCGCTGCCGATTCGGCCCCGGGGCCGCGTCCCCGCCCCCACCAGGCAGGAGGGTGCGCCGGGAGGGCGAAAGCGGGGCTTAGCGGATGTTTTTCGCCCCTGGCGGGCGTATATAGAGACACACCCGAAACAGTCAGCCTGGAGTGTCCCAGGTCACATGTGCCACACTCAGCGCACCGGACGATGTTTTGGGATCGGGGTGGCCCCCGGACGCCGGAGGTGGTTCGACCTCAGGTCAGCGGGGAATCTTGACGTGGACCGACGCGTTACACCCCGCGAGACCGCACAAGCGCCTGGAGGCACCCACACGATGGCCGAGCGAGCACTTCGCGGCACCCGGCTCGGGGCGACGAGCTACGAGAACGACCGCAACACCGACCTGGCTCCGCGGCAGGAAGTCACCTACGACTGCACCCGGGGCCACCGCTTCTCGGTCACCTTCGCGACCGAGGCAGAGATTCCCGCCGAGTGGGAGTGCCGTTTCTGCGGCGACCGCGCCCTGCGGCGGGACGGCTCCGGCGAGGAGCCCAAGAACGCCAAGCCCACGCGCACCCACTGGGACATGCTGCTGGAGCGCCGGAGCATGGAGGACCTGGAAGAGGTCCTCGCCGAGCGCCTGGCCCTGCTCCGCGCCCGCCGCCGCGAGGAGGCGGCCAAGGTGGAGGAGATCGCCAGGCAGCGGCAGAGCGCCTGAGCACCCGCGACACACGGGGGCGGCGGACACGGTCCGCCGCCCCCGTCGTCGTGTCGGCCCCCGGCGGCACCCGGGCCGGGGGAGCGATCCCGTTCCCATCGCCGTGCGGGCGCCCGCACGGCGATGGGAGCGGGATCACCGCGGGAAGACGGCGTGCGCCCCTCCGCGGCGGCCCCGGCGCGGACCCTAGTCCCGCTGGAAGGGGTCGCGGGTGATGCCCACCAGGTCTTTGACCGACCCGATCACACGGGTGGGGCGGTAGGGGAACTGCTCGGCGGTCTCGCGCTCGGAGATGCCCGAGAGCACCAGCACGGTCTGGAGGCCCGCCTCCAGACCGCTGAGCACGTCGGTGTCCATCCGGTCGCCCACCATCAGGGTGTTCTCCGAGTGCGCGCCGATCCGGCGCAGCGCCGACCGCATCATCAGCGGGTTGGGCTTGCCCACGAAGTAGGGGCGGCGGCCGGTGGCCTTCTCGATCAGCGCGGCGACCGCGCCCGTGGCGGGCAGCGGACCCTCGGCGCTGGGACCGGTCTCGTCGGGGTTGGTGGCGATGAACCGCGCGCCGCCGCGCACCAGCCGGATCGCGCGGGTTATCGCCTCGAAGCTGTAGGTGCGGGTCTCACCGAGCACCACGTAGTCGGGGTCGCGCTCGGTCATCACGTAGCCGACGTTGTGCAGGGCGGTGGTCAGGCCGGACTCGCCGACGACGTAGGCCGACCCGTTGGGGCGCTGGGTCTGGAGGAACTGGGCGGTGGCCAGGGCCGACGTCCAGATCGACTCCTCGGGGATGTCCAGGCCCGAGCTGAGCAGACGCGCGCGCAGATCGCGGGGGGTGTAGATGGAGTTGTTGGTCAACACCATGAACGGAATCCCGTTCTCGCGCAGCTCCGCGATGAGCTCGTCCGCGCCCGGGATGGGGTGCTGCTCGCGTACGAGCACGCCGTCCATGTCGAATAGGTAGTTCCACTCGTTGCTCACGTGCCCATTGTGCCGTCCGGGGCAAGGAGCACGCCATTCCCACCCCCTGGTAGGCGAGTACCCTCACACCGCTCCGGTCCCGGCGGCGGGCTCCTCCTCAAGGAAACGCCCGTCCGGGCGCGGGGGGAGCGGTCCTCCGGCCCCGGCCCGCACGCACCCGATCTCCGCCACGGGGTTCCCTCCCACCGGTGCCGCCGGGCCCTACGACGTCCCCGGAGCGGCTCGGGTTCGCGGTCGGGCGGGCGGAGGCCGTCCCCGGACTCAGATCGGCGGCCAGGGCACCGCGGGCCAGTCCGGCGCCGGGTAGGGGTGGATGCCGTGCCGGATGAGCAGGTCCACCCGGCTGCGCACCGCGTAGGCCTCCGGTCCGGTCAGGTGCCGCGCCAACTCCTCGGACAGGGCGCTGTCCGCGTCGGCGAGCTGGTCGCGCACCGACCCCAGGGCCTCCAGGGCGTCCTGGGGCAGCGGCTGGCCCTGCCACTGCCACAGCACGGTGCGCAGCTTGTAGTCCTCGGCGAGGGAGACCCCGTGGTCGCAGCCGTACAGGTGGCCGCCGGGGGTGGGCAGCAGGTGGCCGATCTTGCGGTCGGAGTTGTTGATGACCGCGTCGAACACCGCCATGCGGCGCAGGTCGGTGTTGTCGGTCTCCCGTGCCAGGGCGACCAGGTCCACGGTGGAGTCTCCGTGCACCCACAGCTGCACCATGCCCTCGCCGAACGGGCCGTCCCGGTGCACGGTGGGCGGGACGATCCCCCAGCCCAGGGCCTCGGAGACGGCGTGGGCGCTCACCTCGCGCCCGGCCAGGGTCCCGTCGGGGAAGTCCCACAGCGGCCGCTCCCCCGCCACCGGCTTGTACACGCATGCGGCCGAGCGCACGCCGTCGGAGACGGTGCAGTACAAGGTGGCGTTGGAGGCGGCGGTCAGCCGCCCCTCGACGGTGATCTCTCCGGTGCGGAGCAGATCGAGCCCGACGGCCGGACTGAGGCCGTCGAAGGCGTCGGCTGTGTCCCTCATCGCGGGCCCCCGGGTCTGCGCGGCCGGCGGCCCGCCGGTGGTGTGCTCATCGGCGTGCTCAGACGAGGCTGTCCGGTCGGTAGCCGTTCTGGCGTACGCAGATGTGGCCGCTGGGGTCGAGCGGGCGTCCGCACAGCGGGCAGTCCGGGCGTCCGGCGGCGACCACCTTCAGCGCGCGTCCGGCGAAGGAGCGCGCGGCGCCGGGGGTGAGGTAGACGCGCAGGACGTCGCGGTGGGCGGGGGCCTCCTCGGCGAAGACCTCCAGCTCCTCCTCGTCGTCCTCCAGCAGGTCCTCACCGGCGGTCTCGTCGATCTCCTGGGCCTCGATGATGACGCGGGCGGCCTCGGCGTCCCAGGCCAGGGCCAGGGTGCCGACCCGGAAGTCCTGCTCGATGGGCTGCTCCAGGGGAGCGTCGTCCTCGGGCGGAGCGGTGTCCTCCGGCGGGGAGCCGAAGCGCCGGTGCACCTCTTCCAGTAGTTCCTCGATACGGGTGGCGAGCGCCTCGACCTGCGCCTTCTCCAGGACCACGCTGGTGATGCGCCCCTCGCCCACGGCTTGGAGGAAGAAGGTGCGGTCTCCCGGCTGGCCCACGGTCCCCGCGACGAACCGCTCCGGCGGATTGAACTGAAAGACGGGCATGCCAAGAACCTTACGGGATGCGGGCCTCCCGGTGCCAAACCTGCCGGAAGCGCTGGTGGACCCGGGTGGGACCGAAGGGCCGGGCACCGGGCGGGTGCGCGCCGCGCCGCGGTGCCGTGGCCTCGGCCGTCGAGGTCGCAGCCCGGCCCCGGCGGCCCGCCGGGGCCGGGCTGGACGCGCGCGGGGGCGAGTCCCGGCGTCCCGCCGACGCGGAGGCGGGACCGTCAGGGGGCGTCGGCGGCGGTCTCCTGGGAGCCCGCGCCGCCGCCCACGGCCGCGTCGCCGCTGGCCTCGGCGGGGGTCGGCAGGCTCGCGGTCAGGCTCTCCCCCGTGTCGTTGAGCTTGTTGAGGAAGGGACGGGTGCGCGTGTAGGTGATGGAGGTGACCGAACAGGGGTCCACCCGCAGCCGCTGGAACAGGTCCAGGTGCATGCCGAGGGCGTCGGCGACGACGGCCTTGATGATGTCGCCGTGGCTGCACACCACGTACACGGGCGGGTCCTGGGGCGCGGACGGGGCGCCCGGGGCCGGGTCCCGGGGCGGTGCAGTGAGCAGGCGGGCGTTCCAGTCGCGCACGGCCGCGACCGCGCGGGCCGAGGACTCGGCCAGGGCCTCCCCGCCGGGGAAGCGCGCGGCGCTGGGGTGGTCCTGCACCACGCGCCAGAGGGGTTCGTCGGACAGTTCGCCGAGGCCGCGACCGGTCCAGGAGCCGTAGTCGCACTCCACGAAGCGCTCGTCGGTGGTGACGGGGACGCCGAGCTGCGCGGCGACGGCCTCGGCGGTCTCCTGGCAGCGTTCGAGCGGGCTGGAGACCAGGGCCGCCGGTCGGAGCCCGGTGAGCCGACCGGCCAGGTGCGCGGCCTGGACGCGGCCGGTGTCGTTGAGGTGGACGCCCTCGGCGCGCCCCGCCAGGCGGGGGCCGGTGGCGTCGGTCATCCCGTGCCGGACGAGGAGGAGGGTGACCGCCTCGGGTGCGGGCGGCGGGGGCGGAGTGTCCTGGGGTGCTGCGGGTGTCGCCATGGTCACAGGGTAGGCCCGCGGCGGACGGGAGGGCAGGACCCCGGCCGCGGTCGCGGGAACGCTGTGCCGCGGCGGGCGCGGCGGATCCGGGCCACCAGGTTCGCGGAGCCCGTTCGCGGAGCCGGAACACGGGCGCGGGCGCGGCGAACGCCCCGGTCACGGCCGCGTCCGAGGGGAGCGGCGGGGGTGTGCCCGAAGGGCCGCGTCGGACGGACGCGGTACTCTCCGCCGCATGGAACAGCGACAGGTGGGCAGATCAGGGCTCTGGGTCTCTCGTACCGCTCTCGGCACGATGACCTGGGGCAAGGACACCTCCGAGGAGGAGGCCGGGCAGCAGCTCACCGCGTTCGTCGACGCGGGCGGCACGCTCGTGGACACCGCGGACATCTACACCGGCGGCCAGAGCGAGCGGATCCTGGGGCGCCTGCTGCGCGCCTCGGTGCGCCGCGAGGACGTGGTGGTGGCAACCAAGACCGGCCACACGCCCGACGGCTACCGGCCGGTGGACGCCTCCCGACGGCACCTGCTGGCCTCCCTGGACGCCTCGCTGCGACGCCTGCAGACCGACTACGTGGACCTGTGGCAGCTGCACGTGTTCGACCCCTCCACGCCGCCCGAGGAGTCGCTGGCCGCGATGGAGACGGCGGTTGCGGCGGGCAAGGCGCGCTACGTGGGCACGGGGAACCTGGAGTCGTGGCAGTTCGCGACCCTGGCCACCTGGCAGCGCGCGCGGCCCGGGAGCGTGCCCCTGGTGAGCGTGGGGACCGAGTACTCGCTGCTCAACCGGGGCGCCGACCACGGCCTGCGGCCCGCCGCGGCGGTGTCCGGGGCCCACCTCATCTCGTGGTCGCCGCTGGGACGCGGCGTGCTCACCGCCAAGTACCGCAACGGGACTCCGCCGGACTCGCGGGCGGCCTTCCCCCACATGGCGCCGTACGTGGAGCCCTACCTGGACGAGCGCAGCCGCCGGGTGGTGGAGTCGGTGTGCACGGCGGCCGAAGGGCTGGGCGTGTCGCCGCTGGCGGTGGCGCTGAGCTGGGCGCGCGACCAGGAGGGCGTGGCCGCGGCGGTGGTCGGTCCGCGCACCCTCGCGCAGCTGGAGGAGATCCTCGGCGTGGAGGGCGTGGAACTGCCGCCCAAGATCCGCGACGCGCTCGACGACGCCACGGCTCGCCCCGAGCGCTGACACCCCTCCCCGTCGTCGGCGCGCCCCCGGACCCTCCTCCGGAAACCACGCGCGGCGAACGCGCGGAGCGGCACCGAACGGCGGCGACGCCCCCGGCGCACGCGCGCGGGAGAAGCCCCACCGGCCGTCCGGCTTCCGGCCGTGCCCGGTCAGCCCCGGGTCGCGGGCGGGATCGGGAAGTTCTTGTCGAACACGTTGTGCGGGTCGTACACGGCCTTCAGGGCCCGCAGCCGGTCCAGAGTGGGCTCGGGGAAGGCCTGCGCGAGCACCTCGGGCCCGGTACGGGTGTCGAAGCTCAGGTACATGCCCTCCAGGTGCTTGTCCAGGTCCGCCCACCGCTGGTCCATGCGCACGGCGCTCCGGGTCGCCGTCATGGCCGCCAACACGAAGTTCTGCGACCGGTGGGCGTAGGCGGTGGCGTCGGCCGCCAGGTCGTTGACCGCGCCGCCCACCTGTCTGAGCTGCATGAACATGACGTCGCCCGAGGTGAGCAGCCCGGCCAGGCCCTCGGCCGCGTCCGGGGTGACGTGGTGCAGCAGGCCCGAGCGCGCCTCGGGCAGCCCGTGACCCTGGTGGGGCCCGTCGGGTCGGGCCAGGATCGCGGGGTAGGGGGCGAGCTGGGCGCGCTGGTCCAGGACCGGGCCCACGGACAGGAAGGGCTCCAGCGCCCGCACGGCCAGGTCGGTGTCCTCCCCGGCGTAGACCACCATGGCCTGGGCCGCCGGGCCGCGCCCGCCGCGCGCGGGGCCGGTGGTGAGGAAGGCGGTGACCTCGCGCGGCGCGGCCTCGGCGACCTCGCCCCAGGCCCGGAGGAAGGCGGCGGTGTCGGTCGCGTCGTAGACGAACTGGCCGAGGACGACGTCGCGCACCGGGGCGGCCGTGGCCTCGACGGCGGTGAGCACGCCGAAGTTGGCGCCCGCGCCGCGCATGGCCCAGAACAGGTCGGGGTGGTGGTCGGCGTCGGCGCGCACGGGCGTTCCGTCCGCGGTGACCACCTCGACGGCGGTGACGTTGTCGATGGTCAGACCGTGGGCGCGGGACATGTAGCCCACGCCGCCGGTGGTGGCCAGGCCCCCGACGCCCACTCCCCCGTGGTCGCCCGAGCTGAGCGCCAGGCCGTGGAGGGCGAGGGTGTCGGCGACATCGCCCCAGCGGGCCCCGGCGCCGATCCGGACCAGGCCGGAGTCCGCGTCCAGCACCTCGGCGCCGTTCATCCGCGACAGGTCCACGACGACGCCGTCGCCGGTGGAACGTCCGCTGATGCCGTGGCCGCCGCTGCGCACGTGCAGGTCGGCGTCCTGGGCGCGGGCGTGGGCGAGGGCCTCGGCGACCTCCTCGGCGCTGCCGGGGCGCAGGACCAGGCCCGGTGAGCCCTTCTGCATGTAGCCGTGGCGGACGCGGGCGTAGGCGCGGTCACCGGGTTCGACGGCGTGCTCGCGCAGGCTCTCGGGAACGCCGTCGTAGTCGATGCCCGAACGGCGCGCGGCCAGGGAGGCGGCGGCGCGGGCCGGGCCGGTGTCGGTGCCCGCGTCGGCGCGTTCGCGGTCCACGGCCTCGCGCAGGGCGGGGGCGACCTCGGCGCCGAAGGTCTGGATGGTGCGCGGGTCGTCGGTGCCCACGATGAACGTGGAGTAGCCGTGTTCGAGGACCAGGGGCAGCAGGTCGTCCACCCACTGCTCGGGCGGGCCCTGGAGGAAGTCCTTCCCGGTGGGCAGGAACGCGATCTGGGCGAGGTTGAGCATGCGGCGGACCTGGCGGGGGTCGCGCCCGGCGGCCTGCGCGGCCTCGTCGATGGTCCGGTGGGCCCCGGCCATGTCCTCCAGCTTGAGGTAGCCGAGGCTGGGCAGCCAGCCGTCCGCCTTGGCGCCGACCAGGCGCAGCATGCGGGGCTTGTAGGCGCCCAGGCTGATGCCGATCTCGTGGGCTGGGGCGGGGCCGCGCTTCATGCCGCGCACGCGGTGGTGCTCCCCGTCGACGCGGACGCCGCCGCGGGCGTCGGTGTCCCAGACGGCGCGGATGACGTCGATGCCCTCGCTGAGCGCGTCGACGGCTTGGCGCGGGGTGAGGCGCTTGCCCCCCATGCCCTCGATCCCGTCCCAGAACGCTCCGGCGCCCAGGGCGAGTTCGAAACGGCCGTGGGAGAGAAGGTCGAGGCTGGCGGCGGAACGGGCGAGCATCGCTGGCGGGCGCAGGGGCAGGTTGAGGACGTTGGCCGACACGCTCAGGCGCGTGGTGCGCGCGGCCGCCCAGCTCAGCAGGGTCCAGGTGTCGAGGAAGCCGGGGTTGTAGGGGTGGTCCTGGAAGGTGGCCAGGTCCAGTCCGGCCGCCTCGGTGAGTTCGGCGAGCGCGACGGTGCGGTCGGGGTCCTGCGCCGCGGGTGTGATGAAGGTGCCGAACCTCAGGGGGTGTCCGTAGTCGGGCATTGGGTTCTCTCCTCGGGAGGAAGCCGGAACTAGTTTGTCGAACCAACGATGCTGGCAACAACTTATCTTGTGTTCCACCTATTCCTGGTAGCCTCGGAGCATGGCACTCCCCACTTCCAAGCCCGGTCGGACCCCGGCCGGGGACGCGGGCCCGAACACGGGCACGGCCGCCGACACGGGCACGGCACCGGAAGCGGGCGCGGACCCGGCTCCGGGACAGGACACCGACCTGGGGTGGTCGCTGGCCGTGCTCCTGCGCCGGTGGCACGAGCGGGTGGAGGCGGTCCTGGACGGGGTCCCGCACGGCAGCCGCGGCTACCACGTGCTCACCGCGGTCTCGCTCGACGAGCCCCCCACCCAGGCGGCCCTGGCCGAGCGGCTGCTCATCGACCGCAGCGTGATGACCTACCTCCTCGACGACCTGGAGGAGGCCGGCCTCGTGCGGCGCCGGGTGGACCCCGGCGACCGGCGGGTGCGGCGGGTGTGCGCCACCGCGCACGGCCACGAGGTGCTGGCCTCGCTCAGCGAACGCGTGCGTGAGGCGGAGGAGCACGTCCTGGCGGGACTCGACCCGCCCGCGCGAGAACTGTTCCGCCGGATCGCCCAGCTCGCGGCCGTCTCCGTTCAGGAGTCCTCCCCCACGACCGACCCGTGCGCGGCCGTGCGCCGGGTCGTCGGTCCGGACGATCCGGGAGGGAGGCCGGTGAAGCGGGAGGGGCGGCGGGGGCGCGGCAACCGGGCGAAGCGGGAGTAGCGGGCGGGCCGGGGGCGCTCCCAGGGCCGGAATGGTCCGGCGTCGGGGAGGTTCCGGAACGCGTCCGGGAGACGCTCGGGGTCCGTGCGGCCGGTGCGGACGACGACCGGCGCGGACGACGGCGACCGGCCCGGACGGCGGCAGGCGACGGCGGGCGGAGCGCGTGGCGGCGGGGGCGCCCCGGAAGCGGGAACCGAGCGTCGTCGCCAGTCGATAGGCTCCCCCAGAGTCCGTGAACCGTATGACGAGGGGAACCGCCCGAGGTGTCCGAGGCAGAACAGGTCAGTGCCGTCCTTGACCGGATGGGCGCGCCGGGCGCCCTGGCGCCGCGGCTGCTGGGCGTGCTGGGGCCGGGGGCCGCAGCCGCGCTGGACGCGAACCCGTGGCTGCTGCTGCACCTGCCGCAGGTGACCCCGGAGCAGGCCGACTTCTGCGCCCGCAGACACCTGGGCGAGGGCGCGCGGCCCGGCGACCCCCGGCGGCTGGCGGCGCTCACCGGGCACGTGCTGCGCATGTCCGCCGCGCGCGGGCACACCGTGGTCGAGGAGAAGAAGCTGGCCTCGGTCGTGGGCGGGTTCGGGGTGGCCGATCCGGCCGCCGCGCTGGAGGCGGCCGTGGCCGACGGGAGCGCGGTGGTGCTCGAGAGCACCGACGAGGACGACGACGAGGACTTCGACTTCAGCGGGGGCGGGGTCCCGGACCTGCCCGACACCGAACTGTTCTACGCCCTGCCCGAGGTGGGGCACGCCGAACAGCGGCTGGGCGAACAGCTGCTGCGGCTGATCGGCGGCAACGAGCCGATCATGGACTCGGCGACCGCGGGCGAGACGGTGGACGCGGCCGTGGAGCAGGGCGGGTTCACCATCTCGGATCGCACGCGCGAGGCCCTGGTGACGGCGACCCTGCGCCCGGTGACGGTGCTGCGGCACGGACCCGGCGACGCGGCGGAGATCGCGCGGGCGCTGGTGTGCCTGGACGCGATCGCCACCGACAGCCAGGTGGGGATCGCGGTGGCGGCTCCGACCGCGCAGGCCGCGGCGGCCGTCAACGCCGACCTGGCGCGGGTCCGCGGGGAGCGGGCCGCGGCAGGGGGTTCGGAGGAGGCGCGGGCTTCCGGGGGTGCCGGAGGGGCGCCGGAGGCCGGGGCCGGGAGCGGGGCCGCCGAGGAGACCCGGGGTGCCGGGGAGGACGAAGCGGCGCGGGGGGCTGAGGGCGCTGAGGCGGCCTCGGACGCGCAGGAGACTCCGGAGGCACAAGGGGTTTCGGAGGCACAGGAGACACCGGCTAAGCAGGGGGCTTCGGACGAGCAGGGGTCCGAAGAAGCTGACGAAGCGCGGGAGCAGCCGGAACAGCGGAGCCCACAGGGACAGCAGGGCCAGGAGGGACAGCAGGGGCCCGGCGAGGACGTGCAGCCCCCCGTGCGGGCGGTGTCGCTGCCCGTGCTCCTGGCGCAGGCGCCGCTGAATGCCGGTCTCGTGGTGCTGTGCGAGGCGATGTCGGTGGGCGCGGCCCGTGCCGCCGAACTGGCGTCGGTGTGCGCGGACGACGCCCACCTGGTGCTGCTGGCCGACCCGAACCAGGCGCCCTCGGCCACGCCGGGCCAGGTGGTGGTGGACATCGCCGCGTCGCGGACCGCGCACGTGGCCGAGGTGGCCGACGAGGACGCCCCGGGGCCGATCGCGGAGCTGGCGGCGGGCGTGGCCTCGGGCGGGGTTCCCGAGGTGGAGGCGCCCGGACGCGAGGTGGTGCGGGTTCCGGCGGCGTCGGCCGAGGAGGCGGTGCACCGGGTGGTGCAGCTGGTGACGGACTCGATTCCGCGCGCGTTGGGGATCGGGGCCGAGCACGTGCAGGTGGTGACCGCGCGGGAGGACGGCCCGGCCGGTGCGCGGGCGGTCAACGCCGCGTGCAAGGAGAGGCTGAACCCGGGGCCGGGTGCGCACGGCGGATTCGACGTGGGCGACCGGGTGCTGTTCACGGCGGAGGGCCCCGGTTACGGGCCCGGTGACACCGGTCGTCTGCGCGGGGTGGACGGCGGTGCCGTGGTGGAGCTGGTCGGCGGCGGTCGGGTGAAGGTGACCGACCCGGCGGCGCTGCGCCCGGGCTGGGCGGTGACGGTGGCAGCCGCGCACGGGGGCCGCTGGCCCGCCGTGGTGGCGGTGTTCCCGCCGGAGGTTCCGGTGTCGCGGCCGCAGGTGTACACGGCGCTGACCCGCGCGACGCGGCACGTGTCGCTGGTGGACGCGACCGGCGGCGGGCTGGAGACCGGTGTGCGGGAGAACGCGGCGAAGGAGCGGACGACCCGCCTGGTGAGGATTCTGCGCGAGGGGTAGGCCCGCGGTTCGGGAAGCACGCGCCCCGCGCACGCGGGGATGGTTCCGATCGAGCCGGGTCGGAGTGCGGCGGTTTCCCAACGCTCCCCGGGCACGCGGAGGCGGTCGTCCACAGGCGGAAGCCGGGGGTTGGCGGCGGGTGGGAAGGCCAGCCAGACTGGATTCGGGGGCGCGTTACGCACCTGCGCGGAGCGAGCACTCCCCCGAATCGAGCGTAGCCCGCCCGTCCGGCACCGCACCAGACCGCTCTTCGCCCTGTGGACAACCTGCGGTCCCGCGCACGCGGGGGAGGGTCCCGATCAAGCCCAGTCCGTCGGCGCGGGGCGTCGTCATCCCATCTGGCCGGGGTACTTGACGGCTCGGGCGACGACCTTCGCGTACCGGTCGGCCTGCTCGTCGGTGTGCGCGTACATGATGATCGTGTCGGAGCCTCGGGACCGGACCTCCCAGACCGCACCCGTGCCGTGTGCTCCGGGCGGCAGGTTGGTGAAGAGGACGTCGGGATAGCGGGAGGACAGCTCCTCGTGAGTAGCCATGGTGGACACCGTAGCCAGGTGTGGCCGGTTACGGGTCCGGTTTGGCGGTGTATGCGTGGCTGGTGCGTAGCGGGTGACGGGTGGGAAACAGAAACCGGCCCTGCCCGGGCGCGGGCAGGGCCGGATCGAGGTACTTCGCTACCGGACGCGCACCGCAGCCAGTAGTGCCGTCCACTCCGAGGCCTCGGCCGACAGATGGCCCAGCTCCCGGTTCTGGGTGTCCCGAACCAGTGTCTCAGAGCCCTCGCTAACCTCGACGCAGCTTCCGCTACCACTGCTGTAGCTGGACTTGTGCCAGCCAGACTTCACGGCTCATCCCTTCGTGACAGCGAGAACGGCGGCCCACTCCTGACGAGCGAACGTCAGATGCCCCTGGTTCCGATTCTGAGTGTCACGCACGTCCGAACCAGCCTTGTGCTCACGGATCTCAACGCAGTTGCCCCCGTTGGCGCTGTAGCTGGACTTATGCCATTCGGTGGTGGTGTTCATGTGAGCTTCCTCAGTACATCGAGCGAGAGTGCAAGTGGCAGGGATGCTGCCAGCGCGGTGGTGGCTTGAGCGGACAGTCTGTCGTGCGTGCTGTCCTCGTGGATCACGTTACCGTCAGCATGATCACTGACGACCGCGAGTTCCCCTGACTCCAGACGGAAGAGCATCAACGGAGCCGAAGGGCCGAGGAGCGTCGTTCCGTCAGGCACAAGGTGCACCGCGACCCGCCCTGTTTCAGCCCACTCGATGAGGTACGGCACCTGCGCCCGACGAAGGGGCTCAGGGAGGCCAGATACAGCCGCAACAGGAAATACAGCAGTCACTTCGAGGTCAGGCAACTCTTCCAACCTGCCTGTGCGCAGAGCCACCAAGCGATCAAGCTCCTTCGCGGTGGCAAGCGGCTGTGCTGTCCGAAACACACCACGGGCGACCTCCGGACACTGCAACAGCCCAGGAATAAGAGCAGGTGCCACAATGCTGAGCTGCCTTGCGGCACGCTCTATGGCTTGCAAATCTCGTGCCCACTCGGGCAGGGCATGTCCACTCGTAGCCTGACGCCACGCAGCGATCAGCTTCCCATCCGCGCGGAGCACCTTGTCCATTTTCTCCGCAAGAGGGAGGTGGGGAAGGGATTGTCCGTTCACCCACCGGGATACGGAAGCGGCAGAACAGCCCACGCGGGCAGCCAACTGCTCCTGAGTGAGGCCTTGCAAATCGCGGAAGGTCTTAATGAGTTCACGAAACGGAGGGTCGCTCATGCTCGGAATATTACGCCTAGCTTCCGAGGCCTGTCCGGCCTTTTCGCAAGTTCTTCAGGTAGTGGCGTGAGGAGAGCAAGAAACACCAAGGTTAGGGCTCGAAGGCCCGATGCAACCGCGAGGTAGCCAAGGCGCACAACTATGTGATGGCAGCAAAAAGCCCCGGAGACCGAAGTCGAAGGCGGCCTCCGAGGCAGAGCGCTCCACCCCGAAACCCCCGAGGTGAAACATGCAAAAGTCTACCGTTCCGCCCATCCCGCTTCCACGCCGACTGTGCGGAACCGCCACCAAATCAGGCATTCTGCTCGGCCCCGAACTCGGCCACGTCAGGATCGCCCGCCGCTGGGCCGCCCAGGCCACCCGCTCCAGGCCGAGCCTGGCCGAACCCGTCGGCATCGCCGTCTCCGAGATGACCACGAACGCCCTGCGTCACTCGGCGTCCGGACTTCCCGGCGGCAGCATCCGCGTCGAGATCGAACGCACCTCACGCCACCTCGAACTCCGCGTCACCGACAACGGCCCCCGCCCCGGCGAGGAACCCATGTTCCCGAGCGTGCCCGACCTCGAACCCCTGCGCCCCAGCGGCAACGGTCTGCGCCTGGTCGAAGCCCTGTGCTCCTACTGGGACTGGAAGCAGCACTCCTGCGGCGCGATCACCGTCCGCGCCGTCTTCCCCTGGTAGCCCGCTTCCCGGCAGGCGAGCCCTTCCAGGCTCCGCACCACCCGACCTGTCCCCCGGGCCGGTGCGGACGGGCCGATGCGGAAGGCACCGGCCCGAAGCCCCGCCTCCTCCTTCCCCGGGGAGGCGGGGCCACCCCACTAGCCACCTGCACAACACCCAGCGCAGAACACCCAACACCGGACACGGAAAGCTCCTCATGCCCGACTACAGCTACCTCCTCGACGGCCGCCCCGACGTCCTCACACCCAGCGAAGTCGCCGCCCTGTTCAACATCCGCCCCCGCAGCCTCCACCGAGGCCAATGGGACAACGTCCTCAAACCCTTCCGCACCCCCGGCGGAGCACGCCGCTACCCCAAAGAACACATCGCCACCCTCCTCAACCAGCCGGACCCCCCGACCTCCCCCTGAACCCGCGCGAACACCTCCAGAGCCCACACGAGGACATCGACAGCACGTCTGCTGGGAGGCAACCCGCCACACGACCGGGGCGCTCGGGCCGCTCCGACCCTCCCGGAGGCGGCACCGCCACCGCAGCCGGGAAAGTCAGCGGTTCAGCGCGCGTACTGGCGGCACTCTCCCGTGAACACCGAACCCAGTTCCGCGCGCAACGCCTCCCGGGCGCGCTCGGCGGCTCCGGGTCCGCCCCGGTAGACCTGGGTGGCCAGCCCCTCGGCCACGGCGGCGACGCGGGAGGCGGACGCGGCGGCGTCCACGTCCGCCTCCACCTCACCGCACTCCACGCCGTTGCGCACCGCCCGGGCGATCTCGGCGTGCAGCGCGTCCGCCGTGCGCGCGTCCACCTCGGCCAGGGCCGGGTTCTCCAGGGCCCGTCCGGCGAAGACGCGGATCACCCGGAACTCCGCACGGCGGGGCTCGTCCAGCGGCAGGTGCTCGGCCAGCGCGGCCAGCAGGATCTCGGAGATCGTCCTCTCGTGCCGGGCGCCCTCGCTGACCACGTCCGCGACGCGGGTGGCGACGGCCGTGCTGACCCGCTCGAACGCGTGCAGCAGCATGTCGTCCTTGGACGGGAAGTAGTGCTGCACGAGCCCGACGGAAATCCCCGCGCGCGCGGCCGTGCGGGCCACGGTCACGGCGTCCAGCCCCCGTTCGGCGATCAGCTCGCACACGGCGCCGGTGATCTGCGTGCGCCTCTGGGCGTGGTCTGCGGTTCTCGGCACCGGATAACCGTATCATGGTACGGTCATAATCGTATGGATATACGGTTATCGAAAGGCCCCCTCATGCCCCTCCCCCTCACGCACGTCCCCCTCGCCCTGCTGCTCGCCCTGTCCCCCGTGGTCACGACTCCACCGGACGACGCGGCTCCCGCCGACTCCGTCGGGATGGACGCCTACGTACAAGAACGCATGGCGGCCACCGACACCCCCGGCCTGGCCTACGCCGTGGTCGGGCCCGGGGGCGTCGAGCACCAGGGGACCTTCGGCGTGGACGGCGACGGCGCCCCGGTGGACGAGCACACCCCGTTCCTGTGGGGGTCGGTGGCCAAGCCCGTGACCGCCACCGCCGCGCTGGTCCTGGCCCGGGAGGAGCGTCTGGACCTGGACGCCCCGGTCGAGGAGTACCTGCCGGTCTTCGCGGGGTTCGGCGCCGACCCCACCGTGCGCGACCTGCTCACCCAGACCTCGGGGCTCACCGGGCGCACCGCCGCCGCCACCAGCGACCTCTACGGCGGGCGGGCCCCGGACCTGGACGCGCGGGTGGCGTACGCCGCCGCCTCGGAGCCGGGGGACCCGGGCACGCACGAGTACAGCAGCGCGAACTACCTCGTGCTGGGCGCCGTCATGGAGGAGGTGACCGGCGACTTCCGCGGGTACCTGCGCGAGAGCGTCCTGGAGCCGACGGGGATGGACGGCGTCTTCACCGGCGCGGCCCAGGCGCGGGAGGCCCGGCTGAGCCCGGGGCACCGCACGCTGTGGGGTGTGCCGGTGGCCGACGCCGACGGCGTGGACGACGCGGGAGCCGCCTACGGCTACCTGGGCGGGGACGTCACCGACCTGGCCGCGTTCGCGCGGGCTCAGGTGGCGGCGGAGCCGCCCGTGCTGGACGCCGCCGCGCTGGAGCGGGCCCGCACGGGGCTGGTCCCGGTCCCCGGCTCGGCGCAGGAGTACGGCCTGGGCTGGCGCGACACCGCCCTGTCCGACCTCGGTGAGCCGATCGTCTTCCACGGCGGTTCGACCCCGGGGTACGCGGCGATCGTGGTGGTGCTGCCCGAGCGCGGGAGGGCGGTGGTGGTCCTGCAGAACACCTACGACATGCTGCGCGACGGCGAGATCCAGGCGGTCGCCTTCGGGCTGGCACACATGCTCGCCGGCGGGGACTCCCCCTCCTCCCCCGGCACCGACCCGCTGTACCTGGCGTCGGTGTGGACGCCCACGGCCGCCGCGGCGGCGCTGGGCGCGGGCGCCGTCGCGGCCGTGCGGGTGCGGCGGCCCCGCCGGTGGGCGACCGCGCTGTGGTCGGCCCTGGGACTGGTCGCGGTGAGCGCCGCGGCGGGGGTGGCGGCGAGCCACGGCCCGCGCCCGGCACTGACGTGGCTCCCCGACGTGACGGCGGCGACGCTGGCGGCGGGTGCGCTCGGCGCGGCCGTCGTGGCCCTGCGCCTGCTGGCGCACCGGCGCGGCGACCGCGCACGGGCCTGATCCCCGGGACCACGGGCCGGGGTCCGGTCCGGCCCCGGCCCCCGGTGCCGGGTCCGGCACCGGGACGCAGCGATCAGCCCTTGAGCGCACCCGCCATCAACCCGCGCATGAAGTAGCGCCCCAGCAGCAGGTAGATGACGAGCGTGGGCAGCGAGGCCAGCACCGCCGCCGCCATCTGCTGGTTGTAGGGCACCACCATCGACCCGGCCACGTTGTTGAGCTGCACCGTCACCGGCCAGCTCCCCGGGCCGGTCAGGAACACGGCGAACAGGAAGTCGTTCCAGGCGGAGGTGAACTGCCAGATCAGCGTCACGGCGAAGGCCGGGGCCGACACCGGCAGCACCACCAGGGCGTAGGTGCGCAGCAGCCCGGCCCCGTCCACGCGGGCGGCCTCGATCAGGGTCGGCGGGATGCTCGCGTAGTAGTTGCGGAAGATGAGCGTGCAGATCGGGATGCCGTAGACGGTGTGCGCCAGGATCAGCGGGAACACCCCGCCCATGAGCTGGGCGTTCACCAGCAGCTGCTGCAACGGGATCATCACCGCCTGGTAGGGGATGAACATCCCGAACAGGAACAGGGTGAAGACGGTGTCCGCGCCGGGGAAGCGCCACCGGGCCAGCACGTAGCCGTTGAGCGAACCCAGCACCGCCGATATGACCGCGCTGGGCACCACCATGCGCACGCTGTTCCAGAGCCCGGGGGCCAGCTCGGTCCAAGCCGTCGTCCACCCCTCCAGGCTCCAGTTCCGCGGCAGCAGCCAGGCCTGCGCGGCGGAGGCCTCGTCGAAGGGCTTGAAGCCGGTGACCACCAGCACGTACATCGGCAGCAGGAAGAACGCGGCCAGCACCACCAGGACGGCGGCCTTGACCGCCTGACCGCTCCGGGTCGTCCCGGCCGCCCCGCCTCCGGGGGCGGTCACACGTTCGGGGGCGCTCGCGGTCATCGACCTTCGCTCCGTTCCTTGCGCACGGTCCACACCAGGTAGGGGATGACGAACACCGCCACCGCGATGAGCAGGTAGGCGGCGATGGTGGCGCCCTTGGCCGGGTCACGCACCTCGAACACGGTCGTCCACATGTACACGGCGGGCACGTCGGCGACGATCTGCTGTCCGGCGATCGCGATGACCAGGTCGAACACCTTGAGGGACATGTGGCCCAGGATGATGACCGCGCTCAGCACGACCGGCCGCAACTGGGGCATGACCACGCGCCAGTACACCCCCCACTCCGAGCAGCCGTCCACCCGGGCGGCCTCGCGCAGCTCCTCGGGCACGCCGCGGAACCCGGCCAGGAACAGGGCCATGATGTAGCCCGCGAGCTGCCAGACCGCGGGCAGTGCCATCGCCGCCATGCCGAGGTCGGGGGCGGTCCACCAGTCGTTGACCAGGAAGTCCAGGCCGAGGTGGACGAACAGGGCGTTCAGGCCGGTGGCGCGTTCGGCCGGGGCCGGGTTCATCAGCCACCGCCACACCACGCCGGTGGCGATGAAGGACACCGCCATCGGCGCCAGGAACAGGGTGCGGAAGACGGCCTCGCCGCGGATGCCCTTGTCCAGCAGCAGGCCCAGGAGCCAGCCGAGCAGCAGGGCGCCGCCGACGAACACCAGCGTGAACACGACCGCGTTGGCCACGGCGGCGGGCCAGCGCTCCTCCTGCCACAGGGCGACGAAGTTGGCCAGACCGACGAACTCGCCGTCGTCGATGGGCCTGTGCTTGTCGCTGAGCGCCAGTCGGGTGTTCCAGCCGATCATCCCGTAGACGAACACGCCGATGAGCAGGATGGAGGGGGAGACCAGCAGCAGGGCGGGCAGCCAGGTCCGCGCCCGGGCCAGCAGGCGGCGCCCCCGGCTCGGGCGGCGGCGGTCGCCGCCGGGGCGGGCGGGCCCGGGGCCGCGGTCGGCCGCGGCCCCGGGTCGTGGAGAAGGGTGCTCATTCGCTCTGCGCGGCCGCGTGCAGGGCGTCGTTGAGGGCGTCCAGGTCCTCGTTCTGGAGGTAGAGGCCGACCGCGGTGTCGATCTCGTTCTTCCACCGGTTGCCCACGGTCACCCCGTGCCAGAAGGACCCCGCCAGCTCGGGCCCGGACTGCCACTCCTCCAGCGCCGACTCCAGGTAGGGGCTGTCGGCGTAGTTGGCCGGGTCCGCGTCCTCACGGGCCGGGATGGACCCCTTGAGCGGGTTGAAGAGGTCCTGGCCCTCCTGGCTGGCCACCAGCTCCAGCCAGGCGCGGGCCTGCTCCTCGTGCGGGGCGCCCTGGGGCAGGGTGAAGCTGTCCGACAGCCACATGTAGGTGCCGTCCGTGCCGGGTGAGGCGGCCCAGTCGTAGTCCTCGCCCGGGACCGCTCCCAGTTCGTCGAAGTAGCCCGCGGCCCAGTCGCCCATGATGTTGAACGCGGCCTCGCCGTCGGAGACGCGGCGGGTGGCCTCCTGCCAGTCCTCGGCGGCCGACTCCTCCTGGGTGTAGGCCATGATCTCCTCGAAGGCGGCCAGTGCCTCGGCGACCTCGGGGGTGTCCCAGTCCGCGCCCGGCTCCCACAGGGCGTTGTAGGAGTCGGTGCCCAGCGAGCCGAGCAGCACCGACTCCAGGAGGTGGTCCACGGTCCACTGCGCGCCGACCGCCATGGGGATGGCGTCGGTCTCGCTCTCCACGGCCTCCAGTGCGTCCAGCAGTTCGTCCAGGGTCTGCGGGGGTTCCTCTACCCCGGCCTCCTCCAGCAGCGAGGGGTTGAACCACATGACGTTGGAGCGGTGGATGTTGACCGGGACGGAGTAGACGCCGCCGTCGTAGGAGATCTGTTCGACCAGCTGCTCGGGCAGGGCCTCGTGCAGGCCCTGTTCGTCGAAGAAGTCGTCGAGCGGCTGGAGGTAGCCCGCCTCGATGTAGTCCTGTAGCTCGGCCCCGGCGTGCCCCTGGAAGGAGTCGGGCGGGTCCTGGCTCTGGAGCCTGCCCTCCAGGACGGCCTGGGCGTTGGTGCCCGATCCCCCGGCCACCGCCGCGTTGACGAACTCGACACCGGGGTGGTCCTGCTCGAACCGCTCGATGAGCGCGTTGAGCCCGGCCTCCTCTCCGCCGCCGGTCCACCAGGAGAAGACCTCGACCCGGGCGGCCCCGTCCTCCCCACCCCCGCCGCAGGCCGAGGCGACCAGCACCAGTCCCAGAGCCGCCGGGATCGACCGCCAGCGTGACCGCATGAGCTTCCTCTCCGGACGGCCCTTGTGCTCCACCGCACCGCCCTGGGTGTTGTAAGTCACATGATTAAAGCCTTTGTCATCATTCACACCGGAAAAGGCCACCGTCAATACGAAAAGGACCACGACATGAAGTCGTGGTCCGCAGGGGCTGGTCACGCCAAGGGCACAGATTCCGGTCCGACAAAAAGCAAAGAAAACGGGGAACCGGAGTGCGCCGCCGCGGTGCGGTGGGCCCGGCCGCGGCGGGGGCGCGCTCAGATCCGGTCGAGGAAACCGCCGTCCACCATCAGGTTCTGTCCGGTGACGTAGTCCGCGGCCGGGCTGGCCAGGAAGGCCACCGCGCGGGCGACCTCCTCGGGGTGGCCGAGGCGGCCGTAGGGGATGCGCTCGCGGACGGACTCGTAGAACCCCGGGTCGCTTTCGCGGCGGCGCGCCCAGCCCCCGCCCGGGAACTCGATCGGTCCGGGCGAGACGGTGTTGACCCGCACCCCCTCCCCCGCCCAGGCGCGGGCCAGCGAGGACGCGTGGTGGTTGAGCGCGGCCTTGACCGCGCCGTAGGAGCGCGGTCCGGCGGGCACGGTGGTGTGCAGCGCCGAGGTACTGGAGATCAGCACCACCGATCCGCCGCGCCCGGAGGCCAGCAGGTGGGGCTTGGCCGCCTCGGTCAGGCGCACGAAGGGCATCAGGTCGGCCGCGAAGCCGCGCTCCCACTGGTCGGGGGTGGGCGCGCTGCCGCCGGAGACGTTGGACACCAGCACGTCCAGGCCGCCGAGCTCGGCCGCGGCGTCGTCGACGAAGGAGGGCAGCGCGTCGTGGTCGGTCACGTCAAGGGCGCGCGAGAACACGCGGGCGCCGGTCTCCTCCAGCTCCCGGGCCGCCTCGGACAGCGGTTCGGGGGTGCGCGCGCAGATCGCGAGGTCGGCGCCCTCGGCGGCGAACAGCTGGGCGATGGCCCGGCCGATCCCCCTGCTGGCGCCGGTCACGGCGACCCGCGCCCCCTTCAGTCCCAGATCCATTGCCCCGTCCCCTTCGCTCTCGGCTCGCACGGCCGCCTGCCGGGGGCGCACGCGCCGCTTCGGGCACACGGCGGGCAGCCGCCGCGACCGCCCCGCGACGGCAGACGGGCGGGCCGCCCCTGGGGGTGGCCCGCCCGCGTCAACCTATCGCACGCGTGTGCCGGGGCACCGGTTCCGGAGGAGCCGGTGCGTTCGGGGCGGTCAGGCCCCGGTGGAGTGGAAGCCGCCGTCGACGTGGACGATCTCGCCGGTGGTGGCGGGGAACCAGTCCGACAGCAGCGCCACGACCGCCTTGGCCGCGGGCTCGGGGTTGGTGACGTCCCAGCCCAGAGGGGCGCGCTCGGGCCAGTGCTTGGCCAGCTCGGAGAACCCGGGGATGCTGCGGGCGGCCATGGTGCTCAGCGGCCCGGCGGAGACGAGGTTGACCCGGATGTTCTGGTCGCCGACGTAGCGGGCCAGGTAGCGGGCGGTGGAGGTCAGCGCGGACTTGGCCACGCCCATCCAGTCGTAGATGGGGTAGGAGACGCTGTTGTCGAAGTCCAGGGCCACGACCGAGCCGCCGTCCTTCATCAGCGGCAGCAGCGAGGTGGTCAGCGACTTCAGGGAGAAGGTCGAGGTGTGCATGGCCGTGGCCACGTCCGACCACTCGGTGTTGAGGAAGTTGCCGCCCAGGGCGTCCTGCGGGGTGAAGCCGATGGAGTGCACGACACCGTCGAGGCCGTCCACGTGCTCGCCGACGCGGGCGGCCAGGGTGGAGAGCTGCTCGTCGTCGGTGACGTCCAGCTCCAGGATCGGGGGCGTCTCGGGCAGGCGCTTGGCGATGCGCTCCACCAGGCTCAGGCGGCCGTAGCCGGTGAGCACGACCGTGGCGCCCTGCTCCTGGGCCAGGCGGGCCACGTGGAAGCCGATGGAGGAGTCGGTGAGCACCCCGGTGACGAGGATGCGCTTGCCTTCGAGGATTCCCATGTTCGGGTCGTCCGTCCTGTCTGTGGTCCGTTGCGGAAGGGGAGCCCTTCCGGTGGCTGGAGGGGAAAAAGAGGGGCGAACCCGGTCAGTGGCCCATGCCCAGGCCGCCGTCGACGGGGATCACGGCGCCGGAGATGTAGGCGCCGCCGGGCCCGGCGAGGAAGCCCACCGTCCTGGCGATGTCGTCGGTGGAGCCGAGGCGGCCCAGCGGGACGTTCTTCTTGATCTCGGCCTGGCGCTCCTCGGACAGGGCCGCGGTCATGTCGGTCTCGATGAAGCCGGGGGCGACGACGTTGACCGTGATGTTGCGCGAACCCAGCTCGCGGGCCAGGGAGCGGCCGAAGCCGACGAGCCCGGCCTTGGAGGCGGCGTAGTTGACCTGGCCGCCGGAGCCGAGGAGGCCCACGACGGAGGAGATGAGGACGATGCGGCCCGAGCGCTTGCGCATCATGCCGCGCACGGCGCGCTTGGCCACGCGGAAGGCGCCGGTGAGGTTGGTGTCCAGCACGGAGGAGAAGTCGTCCTCGCTCATCAGGGCCAGCAGCTGGTCCTTGGTGATGCCGGCGTTGGCCACGAGCACCTCGACGGGGCCCTGCGCCTCCTCGACCTCCTTGAAGGCGGCGTCGACCTGGGCGGAGTCGGTGATGTCGCAGCGGACGCCCAGCAGACCCTCCGGGGGCTCGCCGGAGCGGTAGGTCACCGCGACGTCGTCTCCGCCCGCGGCCAGCTCACGGGCGATGGCCAGGCCGATTCCGCGGCTGCCGCCGGTGACCAGTACCGAGCGCGACATAGGTGCTCCTCTTCTCCTGCGGCTGCTGTGATCAGCCACGACGTGGTGTTGCGGGGGGTGGGATCGCATTGCAGCGTACCGAGCTACCCGGCGGTAGACGCAACCGAGGCGAACAGGGGCGCCGATCCGCCCATGTGCGGGGATTCCGGACACGCTGGGGGGACGCCCCGAGCACAGCGGCCGGTGGTGAGGTGTGTCACCGGTGCGGGTCCCCTTGCTCCTCTCCGTCCTCGGCCTCCGGTGGTCGGGGTATGCCGACGACGACCGCCAGGATGAGCATCGTGCCGGGGCTCAGCAGCCAGGTGGGCGCGGACCCCGTGGAAACCATCCAGGACAGGATCACCAGTGCGATGTGGCCCAGCCCAGCCCGCATGCCCGACAGGGGCCGTGCGTGCCCCGGGGGCGGTCGCCGCTCGGACGAACCCGGATACGGCTCCTCCCCGAAGATGAGGCCCAGACGGTCCAACCAGACGAACAGGAGCAGGACCGCGGACGCGTACAGCGCCAGGAGCGTGGGCGACTCGGTGAGCCTGACCACGAAACTGCCCGTGAAGGCGGCCATGAGCAGGCCCCACCCGCCGAGCACGCGGGGCAGGACCTTCCTGTGCCAGGAGGGGAGCGGTGACACGGCCGGTTCCTTCGTCTGGGGGAACGAAGTCGACAGCGACCCTATCCGGGACGGGACACGGTCCCGCCCCGTCCCGGAGCCCGGCCAACCGGTCGTACCGGTCCGGGTCTCAGGCCCAGCCCGCGTCGTGGGCCAGGATGGCGGCCTGCACCCGGTTGGACATGTCCAGCTTGGCCAGGATGCGGCTGACGTGGGCCTTGACCGTGGCCTCGCGCATGCCCAGGTCGCGGCCCGCCTCGGCGTTGGACCGGCCCCGGGCCACCGCGAGGAGCACCGACCGCTCGCGCTCGCTGAGCACCGACAGGCGGCGCACCGCCTCGGCGCGGCCCGCCGCGGAGTCGGCGGGGGCGGGCGCGGCGAAGCGTTCGAGCATGCGCTTGGTGACGCTGGGCGCGAGCATCGCGTTGCCCTCGTGGACGGTGCGCACCGCGCCGATGAGGTCGCGCGGCGGGGTGTCCTTGAGCAGGAAGCCCACCGCACCGGCCCGCAGGGCGCTGTGCACGTACTCGTCGAGGTCGAAGGTGGTCAGCAGGACCACGCGGGGCGGCCGGGGCAGAGCGGTCAGGCGGGCGGCGGCGGTGATCCCGTCGGTGCCCGGCATGCGGATGTCGAGCAGCACCACGTCGGGGACGAGTTCCTCGGCCAAGCGCACGGCCTCGGCGCCGTCGCCGCCCTCGCCCACCACCTCGATGTCGGGGGCGGAGTCCAGGATCATCCGCAGGCCGGATCTGACCAGGAGTTCGTCATCGACCAGGAGCGTGCGGATCACCTTCGGAAACCTCTTCCTCCGTACCGGATGGATCGTCGGTTCGCACGATAGCGCGCAGACGCCATCCGCCGTCGGGGCACGCCCCCGCGCTGAGGCTTCCGCCGGAGAGCACGACGCGCTCGCGCAGCCCGGTCAGGCCGAAACCGCTGCGGGGCATGGGCGCGGCCGGGTCCCGCCCGGGCGCGTTGGCCACCTCCACCTCCAACTGGCGGTCGGCGTAGTGCAGGCGCAGGGTGACGGCGGCGCCGGGCGCGTGTTTGGCGGCGTTGGTCAGCCCCTCCTGGACGATCCGGTAGGCGGTGCGCTGGACGCCCGTCGGCAGCGGGCGGGCCGGGCCGGTCTCCTCGCGGTCGATCGGCATCCCGGCGGCGCGCCACTCCTCGACCAGGCGGTCCAGGTCGGACAGGACCGGTTGGGGTGCGGTGGGCGCCGCGTCGGTGTCTTCGCGCAGCACCCCGAGGATGCCGCGCAGTTCGGTCAGGGCCTCGCGGCCGGTGGTGCGGATGAGTCCGGCGGCCTCGACGGTGCGAGGGTCCTCGGCGGAGACCTCCAGCCCGCCCGCGTGCAGCACCATGAGGCTGACCCGGTGGGCGACCACGTCGTGCATCTCCCGGGCGATGCGGGTGCGCTCGGCGGTGATGGCCTGCTCGGCCATCATGTGCTGTTCGCGTTCGAGACGCTCGGCGCGCTCGTGGAGCCGGTCCATGAGCTGGCGGCGGGTGCCCACCCACAGGCCGAAGGTCATCGGCACGACCAGCACCATCACGATCAGGGAGATCGGCATGAGGACGCTGGTCGGGTAGGCGACGACCATGGCCAGGCTGAACAGGGCGAACCAGCCCACCAGCAGGCGCCGGTCGGCCTGGTACACCGAGTACGAGTACAGGGCGATCACGGCCGGGACGAAGTTGGCGGAGCACAGCAGCAGCACGAACGCGGTGACGAGCATCCACTGCGGGAAACTCCGCCGCAGGAGCACCGTGGCCCCGGCGAACAGGACCGGGACCACGTAGAGGACCACCCCGGCGGCCAGGGCGAACGCGAAGTTCACGTTGGCCATGAGCCCCAGGAGCCCGGGGGCGAGCCCGCCGAGCAGGC
Organism: Nocardiopsis akebiae; assembly: GCF_018316795.1. Lineage (NCBI taxonomy): Bacteria > Bacillati > Actinomycetota > Actinomycetes > Streptosporangiales > Nocardiopsidaceae > Nocardiopsis > Nocardiopsis akebiae. Next base: position 2,703,194 of record NZ_CP074132.1, on the reverse strand, counting down.
CCAGCTGCATGCTGCCCACCAGTTGCAGGAATCCGCTGAACGGCAGCGGCAGCACGGCGTAGAGCCAGTCGGCGATGGCCAGGCGGCGGGCCCACCACCACTCCCGGTTCTTGTTCCACAGGGCGCCGGCGTCCCTGCCACGGTCGCTCACCCAGCTCCTCATGCTGGGGAGTCTACGGCGGCGCACCCGGTCGGCCCGTGCGCGCTCCGCGCCCGGTCCCGCGCGGTCCGATCGTCGGTCCGCCCCCGAAAGCCCAGGCGGGCAGGGGCGCGTCGCGGACCCGTGACGGAGGGTGTTCCGACGACCCCCGACGAAAGTCGGTACGTCGGCCAGACGAAGGAGTCGCGAACCCGCCCGCCACCGTTCCTTTGGCCGAGTCGCGAATCGGCCCAGCGGGGGACGCCCGGGCCGGGCGGGCGGACCTAGCGTTGTGGACAACCGCGACGGAGAGCCCGTCCGGCCCGCACACCATCCCCGATTCCTGGAGCTGTCTGCCGTGACCGAGTTCACCGTGAAGCCCGACCCGACGGTCACCTCACCGCCGGTGGTGGTCGCCCGGGGCCTCACCAAGACCTACGACACCGGCGACAGCCAGGTCCACGCCCTGGCCGGGGTGGACGTGGAGTTCCACCGGGGCGCGTTCACCGCGATCATGGGCCCCTCGGGTTCGGGCAAGTCCACCCTGATGCACTGCCTGGCCGGGCTGGACGTGCCCACCTCGGGCACCGTGCACCTGGGCCGCACCCAGATCACCGGCCTGCGCGACGCCGAGCTGACCCTGCTGCGCCGCGACCGGATCGGATTCATCTTCCAGTCGTTCAACCTGCTGCCGATGCTGACCGCCGAACAGAACATCCTGCTGCCGTCGCAGATCGCCAAGCGCGGGGTCGACAAGCAGCGCTTCGACCACATCATCGACGTGGTGGGGCTGCGCGACCGGCTCAACCACCTGCCCGCCAAGCTCTCCGGCGGCCAGCAGCAGCGCGTGGCCGTGGCCCGCGCCCTGCTCAACGCGCCCGAGGTCGTCTACGCCGACGAACCCACCGGCAACCTGGACTCGCGCTCGGGCACCGAGGTACTGGCGTTCCTGCGCGACTCGGCCCGCGACCTGAACCAGACCATCGTCATGGTCACCCACGACCCCGTGGCCGCCTCCTACGCCGACCGCGTGGTCTTCCTGCGCGACGGCCGCCTGGTGGACGAGGTCGTCGACCCCACCGCCGAGCTGGTCTCCGCACGACTGCTGAAGCTGGAAGAGGCCTGAGGGACATGCTGCGCACCACACTCGCCGGGCTGCGTCTGCACAAGTCCCGGTACGTCACCACCGTGCTGGCGATCCTGCTGGGGGTCATGTTCGTGTCGGGGACCATGGTCTTCGCCGACACCCTCAACGCCAGCTACGAGAAGTCCGTCATGGGCTCGGCCACCAGCGTCGACGCCATCGCCGTGCCCACCCAGCCCGAGTTCGACCCCGCGAGCACCGAACCGCCCGAGGAGCCGGTTCCGTTCACCGACGAGCAACTGGACGCGGTGCGGGCGCTGCCCGAGGTCGCCGAGGCGGGCGGAACCCTGCGGGGCGAGGCCGTGCTCCTGGACGCCGACGGCCGGGCGACCGGCTTCCTGCCGCCCAGGGCGCTCGGGTTCAACGGGGTCAGCAGGTTCTCCGCCGACGAGGGAGCGCTGCCCGCGAACGGGGACGAGATCGCCCTGGCCACCTCCACCTCGGAGCAGCTCGGGTTCACGGTGGGCGACACGGTGACCGTGCTCGACCCCGAGGGCGACAAGCGCGACTTCACCCTCACCGGACTGGTCGAGTTCGGTGTGGACCGGTCCTACAGCGCCGCGGGCGCCGTCGTCTTCGACCCGGACACGGCCCGGGAGATGACCGGTGTGACGGACTACACCGAGATCGACGTGCTCGCCGCCGGGAGCCACACCCCGCAGGAGGCGGCCGACGCCGTCGCCGCCGAGCTCGGGGCGGAGGCCGACGTGCGCACCGGCGAGGAGGTCGGTCTGCTGATAGCCGAGGAATCGGGCGGCGAGACGGAGCTCATTCGCACCGCGCTGCTGCTGTTCGCCTTCATCGCGATGTTCGTCGCCGGAATCGTCATCTACAACACCTTCGCCATCCTCATCGCACAGCGCCAGCGCGAGCTGGCCCTGCTGCGGTGCGTGGGCGCCAAGCGGGGCCAGGTCTTCCGGTCGGTGCTGACCGAGTCGGCTGTGGTGGGCCTGGTCTCCTCCGCCCTGGGCGTGCTGGCCGGTGTGGGCGTCGGCATGGCCGGTGCGACCTACGGCGGCCCGCTGTTGGGCACGGGGGAGGCGGTGCCCGTGGTGATCACTCCGACGGCGGTCCTGGTCGGCCTGGCCGTGGGCACCGTGGTGACCGTGTTCTCCGCCATGGTCCCGGCCGCGCGCGCCACCCGGGTGGCGCCGCTGGCCGCCCTGCGCACCAGCGCCACCGCCGCCGGCCTGGAGAAGGGCACCGGCCGGGTCCGCGTCGTCTTCGGTCTGCTGGCGTTCGCGGTCGCGGCCGCGCTGGTGGGCCTGACACAGATGGCGGACCTGCAGACGGCGGGCCTGATCGTCGTCACCGCCGCCGCACTCACCGCGTTCGTCGGCGTGGTCGTGCTGGGACCGCTGCTGGTGCGCGGCATCGTGCGCGTGGTCGGCGCCCCCCTGCGGAAGGTGGGTGTGCCGAGCATGCTGGCGGTGGACAACTCCACCCGCAGCCCGCGCCGCGCGGCCACCGCGATGATCGCCCTGACCGTGGGCGCCACCCTCATCACCGGCTACTCGGTGATCAGCTCCTCCGTCGAGACCACCCTGACTCGGCAGTTGGAGGAGCAGTTCCCGGTGGACTACCAGATCACCCCGCAGTTCTCCATGCCGGAGCCGGGGACCGGCACCGAGGCGGCCGAGACCCCGGAGGGGACCGGGGACGCGGAGGGGACCGAACAGCCCGGAGGCGAGGAGGGCGCGCCCGTCGACGGCGCCGCCGACGGCGCTGAGGGTCCCGACGAACCCGCGGAGCCGGCCGAGGACGCGAGCGCCGGTGAGGGCTCCGGGGCGGAGGCCGGAGCCGACTTGGAGCAGCAGGACCCCACCGTCCCGAACGGGGTCCGTGTGGCGCTGGAGGGCCAGCCCGCCCTGGGCAAGGTCTTCGGCCAGCGCAGCACCTACCTAGAGGAGCACGGGGACTACGGCGTCAGCGTCTACACCTATCCGGGTGCCGAGATCGGCGCCGACCTCACCAGCGACACCGTCGAGGGCGACTTGGCCGACGTCGGCCCGGGCAGGGCCGCGGTGACGGAGGGCAACACCGAGGGCGCCGGGGTGGGCGACACCCTCACCCTTCCGGCCGAGGACGGCCGGGACCTGTCCGTGGAGATCGTCGCGGTCGTGGAGGACATGCAGACCCTGTCGGGTGTGACCCTGCACCCGCAGGACTTCGCCGCGGCCTACCCCTCCGTGGACGAGGACGACATGCTGTTCGTCAGCGCCGCCGAAGGAGCCGACGCCGCCGAGGTGCGCGACGCGGTCAACACCGCGGTCGAGGACTACCCCACCATGCAGGTCGGGTCGGCCGCCGAGATGAAGAACCAGTTCGCCGAGGTCCTGGACATCGCCTTCTACACCATCGCGGCCATGCTGGGCCTGGCGATCATCATCGCGGTGTTCGGCATCTCCAACACCATGGCGCTGTCGGTGCTGGAGCGCACCCGCGAGTCCGCGCTGCTGCGGGCGCTGGGGCTGGCCCGGGGGCAGTTGCGCCGGATGCTGAGCGTGGAGGCCGTGCTGCTGTGCCTGATCGGCGCCGGTATCGGCATCGTGCTGGGTGTGGTGTTCGGCTGGGCGGCCGGGGACTCGGTCCTGCCGGAGATGGTCTTCTCCGTGCCCTTCGGCCAGATCGCGGTGTTCATCGTGGTCGCCGTCCTGGCCGGACTGCTGGCCTCGGTCCTGCCCGCCCGCCGGGCGGCGGCCACCTCGATCACGGGGGCGCTGGCCAGCGAGTAGGCCGTCACGGCCCCGTGTCCACGACGGGAAACGCGAGGGCCCCCTTCCGCCTCCGGGCGGAAGGGGGCCCTCGCGCTCGGCGTTCTCCCCTGATCGAACCGGGTCCACCGTCGGAGGCCGTGCCTCACACGGCTCGCCTCGGGCAGCCGGGTCCTCAGACGGCGCGGTCCTCAGGCGTCCGGTGCGCCGGTGTCCCTGGGGTCCTCGGCGTCCGGAACGTAGTCCGCCGTGCCGGTGGTCCGGTCGCGCTCGTCGTCCCGGTCGCCGTGGGGCGTGTCCGCCGGATGCTCGTAGGGCCTGTCGGGGTGCTCGCTCCGCACGGCCGCGCCCTCGTCGACGTCGGGCGTGACGTCGTCGCTCTCCTCGTGCATGGCCTCCTGCTCGGCGCTGCGGGTCTCCCCTCCCCAGCTCTCGCGCGGGTAGAGGTCGCTGCGCTCGGAGCGCACCGCCTCGTCGATCCCCCGCGGCTCGGCCGAACTGTCGGTCCCCGGCATGTCGGGGTCCTCGAAGTCGTACTCCTGGATGTCGTAGTCGGCCTCGATCCGACGCTCCCGGGCGACGGCCTTGCTCAGCTCGGGGTCGTCCCCCATGTCGGTGTCCACGTCATAGGGCTCTTCAGTCATGTTCGCCCCCTTTCCCTCGTTAGTCCCGTGCCCCAAACCGGCGCACCTATGTCACCGGCCGGAGCGCGGGACGGCGGGCGGGCCGGGGGCGGCCCGCCGAACGGCCCGCTACCGGCGGCGGGCGCGCTCGGCCCGGCGCAGCAGCAGCGGTCGCAGGGCGGCCTCCAGCGCGACGGAGCCGTCGAGCTTGCTCTGGCCCACGACGCGGTCCTCGAAGTGGATGGGAATCTCCACCATCTTCTGCCCGCGCCGGTAGGCCCGGTAGTGCATCTCCACCTGGAAGGCGTAGCCGGTGCTCTCGATACCGGGCAGGTCCAGGACGAGCAGAGCCGAGGCCCGCCAGATCTTGAAGCCCGCGGTGACGTCGCGGATGGGGATGGACAGCACGGTCTTGACGTAGGCGTTGGCCCAGCCGCTCAACAGGCGGCGGCTGGGGTTCCACCGCTCGGACAGGCTGCCTCCGGGGACGTAGCGGCTGCCGATCACCACTCCCGCGTTGGTGGCGTGCAGGGTGCCGAGCAGCTGGGGCACGTAGCCCACGGGGTGGCTGAGGTCGGCGTCCATCTGCACGATGTAGTCGGCGTCCTCCTCCAGGGCGCGGGTCATGCCCGCGACGTAGGCGCGGCCCAGGCCGTCCTTGGCGGTGCGGTGGACGACGCCGACGCGTCCGGCGAACTCGACCGCGAGCTTGTCGGCGATCTCACCGGTGCCGTCGGGGGAGCCGTCGTCCACGACAACCACCCGAAGCCGCGGCAGGTCCAGGGCCATGAGCTGGCCCACCAGCACGGGGAGGTTGTCGGCCTCGTTGTAGGTGGGCACGACCACCGTCACCCTGGAGTCGGCCCACGGCGCCGGGAGCGCCACGGGTTCGGGGGTGACGCGCGCGGGCGGGGAGGACGGCTGCTGGGGAGGCGGCTGGGAGGACATGCGCGGCGGCTCCTGCGGATCGGACGGGTGGTGCGGGACGGGCGGAGCGTACGCGGGATACGCGTGTGAACGGTAGGGTACGCGGTCCTTTCCTCCGTTCGCAGAGGACAAGTCCGCTTCTCCTCCCCTCACTGCCCCCGTTCCTGGGCGACCACCGCGACGTGGACGAGGGCGCCCGTCTCCTCCAGGGTCATCAGGACCTCGGGGTCTGCGCTGCTGTCGGTGACCAGGTGGGCGATCCCCTCGGGGGCGACGGTGGGCACCATGGTGTCGGCGCCGATCTTGGTGTGGTCGGCCAGGACGATGGTCTCCTCGGCGCAGGCGGCCAGGGCGCGGTCCACGCTGGCCACGGCCGGGTTGGGGGTGCTCAGGCCGCGGTCGGCGCTGACCCCGTTGCCGGAGAGGAAGGCGCGGTTGACCCGCAGCCCGGCCAGGCTCTCCTCCGCCGCGGCCCCGACCAGGGCCCGGATGGGGCCGTGCAGGGTGCCCCCGGTCACGACCACCTCCACTCCGGCGGCCCCGGCCAGGACGTCGGCGACGCGCAGGGAGTTGGTGACCACGGTCAGGTCGGTGCGGGTGAGGAGCGCGCGGGCGAAGGCCTCGGCGGTGCTGCCGGGACCGATGGTGACGGCGTCGCCGGGGCGCACCAGGCGGGCGGCCGCGCTGGCGATGGCGGCCTTCTCGGCGGCGCACTGGCCGCTCTTGCCGGAGTAGCTCTGCTCGTGGCCGATCCTGCCGGGCAGGGCGACCCCGCCCCGGCGGCGGTCGACCAGCCCCTCGGCCTCCAGCGCGCGCACGTCGCGGCGGATGGTGACCTCCGAGGCGCGGACCCTGACGGCGATGTCGCGCAGGGACATGGTGCCGTTGGCGCGCACGAGTTCGAGAATGCGCTCCCGGCGCTCGGCGGCGAACGCCGGACGGTTCTCCTCGGCCATGGACCCACTTCCGTGCTCTGCTCGGGCACGGGCCACGGTCCCGCGCGACTCCCTAGACTACGGACCCGTCGGCGGTGGCGACGCGCCCGCTCCGGTCGGCGTCCTCGGGGGCCGACTGCTCCGGAACCCTCCCGGCGGCGGTCCCGGGCTCCCCGGCCTCCGCGGCGGCCTCCTCCCCGGTGGTCTGGGCCCCCTCTCTCAGGAGGGTGACCACGACGATCGCCGTGAGCGCCACCAGACCGACGAGCGCTCCCGCGCCGAGCAGTACCACGACAGACATCTGGGCCTCCCAGGGGACGGGCTGACCTGCCAATAACCGAATTCCCGGTTTGGGTTGACCTCACACCACCGAACGAGGGGGAGATCGGGACACAATGGGGGGCATGAAGCTCGATCCGGCACCCCTGTCCACCGAGGTGTGGTGGGTACGCACCTCAGCCGCCGACGACCGCCTGCTGCGCCTGTTGGACGAGGAGGAACGGTCCCGCAACGCCCGCTTCCGGCTCCAGGCCGACCGCGACCGGCACCTGCTGGGCCGGGCGGTGTCCCGGCTGCTGCTGGCCGAACGGGCCGACTGCCCGCCCGAGAAGGTGACCTTCGCTTTGCGCTGTCGTTCCTGTGAGGAGAAGGAGCGGACGGGCGCCAGCCGGGGCGGGGACTCCGGGCAGGGCCCGCACGGCAAGCCGCACCCCTCCGGCCCCGCCGAGGGGTGGGAGGTCTCCGTCAGCCACTCGGGCGAGTGGGTGGTGCTGGCCCTGGCCCGCGAGGTGCCCGTGGGCGTGGACGTGGAACGCGTGTCCCCGGCCCGCGACCTGGAGGGGCTGGCGGGCTACACGCTGGGCGGGCCCGAGCAGCAGGCCTGGGAGCGCCTCTCCCCCGCCGACCGGGTCGGCGCCTTCTTCCGCTACTGGGCCCGCAAGGAGGCGCTGCTGAAGGCGACCGGCCTGGGCCTGTCCGGCGGGATGCGGCGGGTGCTGGTGAGCCCGGCGGACGCCGCCCCGGAACTGCTGTCCTGGGAGGGCGGCGGGGCGCCGGAGGCGGTCGCGCTGGCGGACCTGGAGGTCGGTGCGGCCCCGGACCGGGACGGGGAGGAGTACAGCTCCGCGCTGGCGGCGCTGACCGACCGGCCGCTGGAGCTGGAGCCCCGCACCCACGAGGAGACCGTCCGGCTGCTGCGCTCCCGGCCGGGCGGCGGCTGAGAGCCGGGGGGCGGCGGGTGCTCCCCGCGAGCGCGCCGCCCCCGGACCCCTCAGGCGCCCTCGCGGGCCAGGTGGCGGCTGATGACCATGCGCTGCACCTGGTTGGTGCCCTCCACGATCTGGAGCACCTTGGCCTCGCGCATGTAGCGCTCGACGGGGAAGTCGCGGGTGTAGCCGTAGCCGCCGAAGACCTGCACGGCGTCGGTGGTGACCCTCATGGCGGTGTCGGTGGCCAGGAGCTTGGCCATCGCGGCCTGCTTGCCGAAGGGCAGCCCGGCGTCGCGCAGGCGGGCGGCCGCCAGGTAGAGCTCGCGGGAGGCGGCGACCTGGGTGGCCATGTCGGCGAGCATGAAGCCCACGCCTTGGAAGTCGCCGATGGCGGTGCCGAACTGGCGGCGTTCGCGGGAGTAGTCCACGGCGGCGTCGAGGGCGGCCTGGGCGAGGCCGACCGCGCAGGCGGCGATGCCCAGGCGCCCGGATTCCAGGGCGGACAGGGCGATGCCGAAGCCCTTGTCCCGCTCGCCCACCAGGGCGTCGGCCCCGAGGCGGACGTCGTCGAGGACGATCCCGGCGGTGGTCGAGGAGTTCATGCCCATCTTGCGCTCGGGGGCAGCCGCTCCCAGGCCGGGGGTGCCCGCGGGGACGTGGAAGCAGCTGATGCCGCGGGCACCGGAGTCGGGGGCCCCGGTGCGGGCGAAGAGCGTGTAGTAGTCGGCCCGGCCGCCGTGGGTGATCCAGGCCTTGGCCCCGTTGACGCGGTAGCCCTCCCCGTCGGCCTCGGCCCGGGTGGCCAGGGCGGAGGCGTCCGAGCCCGAGGCGGCCTCGGACAGGCAGTAGGCGCCCAGGAGGTCGCCGCCGAGCATGCCGGGCAGGTGGGCGTCCTTCTGCGCGTCGGAGCCGAAGGCGGCCAGGGGGTAGCAGGACAGGGTGTGGACGCTGACGCCCAGGCCGACCGCGAGCCAGCCCCGGGCCAGCTCCTCCACCACCTGGAGGTAGACCTCGTAGGGCTGGTCCCCGCCGCCGTGGCGGCCGGGGTAGGGCAGGCCGAGCAGACCGGCGCCGCCGAGCACGCGGAAGACCTCGCGCGGGAACAGGCCGCCCTCCTCGTCCCCGGCGGCTCGCGGGGTCAGCTCCTTGTCCACGATCTCCCGGGTCAGTTCCAGGAGTTGCTCCGCCTCGGGGGTGTGCAGAGTACGTGCGACCGTCATGAACCTCTCCCGCGCCTGTCCGTCATGTGGACACCTAGTAGGACGTCCAACTATATGGTGACGCACGGCACCCCCGCTCCACAAGCCGACGGGTCCGGGTGCTCCGGACCGTTGGACGGCGCACCGCTCTGGCGGCTGTCGCGTTAGACGGGGCGGCCCGCCGCGCCCGCGGCGACAGCACGTCTGTACACGAGCCCCCTCCTCGTCCTAGATTCCACGCATGGACCTCGAACTCCGCCACCTGCGCACCATCTGCCTCCTGGCCGACACCGGCAGCGTGACCAAGGCGGCCGCCGCGCTCTCCACCTCCCAGCCCGCGCTGACCACCCAGCTCCAGCGGATCGAGCGCGAGGTCGGCGGACCCCTGTTCCACCGGGGGCGTTCGGGGGTCCGCCCCACCGAGCTGGGCGAGTTCGTGCTGGTGCGCGCCCGCTCGGTCCTGCTGTCCATGGACGACCTGCTGCACGACATCACCGCGCGCGGGGCCTCCCCGACCACCCTGCGCGTGGGCGGGGTCGGGCCGCTGACGCTGGAGCTGTCGGCCCGCATGCCCGAGGTCTTCCCGAACGTGCCCGTCCACGTGCGCACGGAGTACTCCCCCAAGCTGGTCACCGACCTGGTGCGCGCGGGCCGCCTGGACCTGGGGACCACGATCGACTACGTGGACCGGGACCTGTCCACCGACGGCCCCCTGTCCTGGGCGATGCTCTCGGTGGAGCCGCTGCACGTGGCGCTGTGGGCCGACCACCCCCAGGCGAAGCGGTCGCTGGTCAGGCTGGGCGACCTCGCCGGGTCGCCGTGGGCGCTGACCCCGCCGGACGGCACCGGCTGGCCCGAGTGCTTCTACCTGGCCTGCCAGCGGGCCGGGTTCACGCCCGAGGTTCCCTACCGGCTCTACGACCGCTCCGAGATCCGCGACCTCGTCGCCGACCGTCGGGCGGTCGCGCCGTGCCAGCCGGACTTCGACACCGGACCGGACGTGGTGGTACGCCCCCTGGAGGGCGAGCCCATACAGCTGCGCCACCTGCTGGTCTGGCGGCGCGACAGTCCGATCCAGCAGGCCTCCGACACGATCGCGCGGCTGGCCCGCGAGATCCTGGGCGGCCCGTCCCGCACGCCGGAACCCCCGTCCCCGGGCGCCGCCGCGTCCGCTCTCGGCCGGGCTCCGGCCGAGCGGTGCGACGGGCGCGCGCCGGGGGCGCTCAAGGGCTGAACCGGCCGCGTCACATCCCCTCCCACCTGGACACATGCCACATGACGACCGGTCGGTTCGTGGGGTGGGGCGGCACGCGTAGAGTGTTTACTCGCAAGTAACGTACTCGCGAGTAGACATACCCCCGCCGTCCGCTCCACAGACACGTACTCCTCTCCCCCACGGGCCCGGCCCCGCCCGTTCCGCGAAGGCACGACCGAGTCCAGGACACCATCATGCGACCACTGAGCATCCTCTCCTCGACACTGGCCGTCACGGTTCTCCTCACCTCCTGCTCCAGCGGCACGGACGGCTCCGACCGGGCCGACACGCGCGGGGTGACGGACGACGCCGTCGTCATCGGCACGCACCAACCGCTCACGGGAGCGGCCTCCCCGGGTTTCCGGCACGTCTCCACCGGCGCCCGCGCCGTGTTCGACTACATCAACGACAACGGCGGCGTCCACGGCCGCCGGATCGAGTACCAGGTCCAGGACGACGCGTTCGACCCCGCGCAGACGCTGGAGGCCACCCGCGGCCTCATCGACGACCAGGAGATCTTCGCCATGCTCGGCGGCCTGGGCACCCCCACCCACGAGGCCGTGATCGGGGAGCTCAACGAGGCGGGCGTCCCCGACCTGTTCGTCTCCTCCGGCGCCCTGGCCTGGGACCAGCCCGAGGTCTACCCCTACAGCTACGGCTTCCAGGTGGACTACACCCGGGAGGCCAAGATCCAGGGCCAGTACATCGCCGAGAACTTCCCCGGCGACGAGGTCGGACTGCTCTACCAGAACGACGACGTGGGCCCCTCCTCGCACGCGGGGATCGAGCAGTACCTCACCGAGGAGATCGTGGCCTGGGAGTCCTACGACCCCGGCGTCCCCGAGCTCGCCGGACAGGTCCGGGAACTCAAGCGGTCCGGTGCCGAGATCGCCGTCTGCCACTGCATCCCCGCCTTCCTGGCCCTGGCCGTCCTGGAGGCCACCGCGATCGGCTACACCCCGCAGTGGGTGGCGCCCAGCTTCGGCGGCGACGTGGCGGTGGCCACCGGGCTGATCGAGGAGTACGCGCAGGGCACGGCGGCCGAGGACGTGCCGCCCGAGGCCTTCCTGGACGGCCTGATCATCACCGCGTTCCTGCCGATGGCCGCCCAGCGCGAGGACCCGTGGACGGAGTTCTTCCTGGAGGTCCACGAGAGGTACAACGAGGGCACACCCTTCACCGACACCACCGTCTACGGCATGGTGCAGGCGGTCCTGTTCGCCCAGGTGCTGATGGAGACCGGCCCCGACCTGACCCGGGAGAGCCTGCTCGCCACCCTCGACTCCCACGAGTGGGCGGGGCCCGGCCTGGTGCCGTTCAACGCCACCGAGGACGACCACAGCGGCTACGCCGGGGTGATGGTGGTGCAGCACCACTCCGGTGAGGAGCCCGAGGCCCTCCAGGAGCCCATGGTCACCGACAGCGGCGGCGGGCCGGTCCTGCCCTTCGAGCTGGACCGGCCCGCGCCCGACGAGGTGGCCCTCTTCGGGGGGTCCGGCGGCTGAGCCGTGCTTCTCCGAACCTCCGCTCCGCTTCGTCCCACCCGTCGCCCGCCACCACCCCCAACGGACGCTGCGCGCAGTCCTTCTTGCGTCCGGGCGCCCGGCGGCGCAGGAGGACATTCAAGGAAGCGGGCCCTGTACCGGCGGGGGCGCCGGAGCGGTGCCGCCGCCGGGGCGGGTACGGCGGACGGGTCGGCCCGGGGGTAGGAGGGCGCGCGACCGCCTCGGGAACGCGCGTGTTCGGCGCGGTCCTCAGGACCGGGCCCGCCCGCGGCGCGAGCGCACCCACCAGACCGCGCCGATCACCACCGCGAGCGCCACCCCGCCCACGGCCGCCGGCAGGCCCAGGTCCGTGCCGTCGACGCCGACCAGCACCAGCGCCGCCGTGCCCGGGACCCCGCCCAGGAGCGTGCCGAGCGCGAAGGGCCACATCCGCACCCGGGTCAGCCCGAAGCCGTAGTTGACCACCTGGTAGGGGATGACCGGGATCAGGCGCAGTTGGAGCACCGCCATGAGGGCGCGCCCGCCCGCCAGGGTCTCCAGCCGGGTGCGGGCCCCCTCGGGCAGCCGTCGGGCCACCGCGTCGCCCGCCACGTGGCGGGCGACCCAGAACTGGGCCAGGGCGGCGCACACCCCGCCCGCCACGGCCAGGACCAGGCCCAGGGACATTCCGAAGAGCAGCCCCGCGGCGGCGTTGAGGGCGGGCCGGGGCAGGAGGGCGAACACCCCCAGCATGTACACGCCCAGGTAGGCCAGCGGAGCGGCCGCTCCGGCCTCCTCAACCCAGGTCCGGAGGGCGTCCGGGTCGGGACCCCACAGCAGCGCCGACACCAACAGCGCCACCCAGAGCAGCAGGAGGGCGAGCCGCGACACGTCCGCGGCGCGCGAGCCGCGCGTGTCCTCACCCATGGCCACAGCGTACGCCCGGCGCCGGACTCCCACGGAACCGCGCGTACGCGCCGTCCGGTGCGAACGGGGCGGTTCGCGCTACTCCGGCCGGTCGGGGCGTCCGGGGTCCCCGGAGGCCTCGGGGAGGCGGAGGACGAACGCCGCCCCGCCGAGCAGTTCGCTGTGCGCGGCCAGCAGGCTCCCGCCGTGGGCCCGCGCGATCTCGCGGGAGATGGCCAGGCCCAGACCGCTGCCGCCGGGATCGCGCTCCCGCGACTCGCTCAGCCGCGCGAAGCGCTCGAAGATCCGCTCCCGCTCCCCGGGCGGAATCCCGGACCCGTCGTCGTGTACCTCCACCACGGCGAAGCCGCCCTCCCGCCGGACGATGACGTCGATGCGGGACGTCGCGTGCCGGTCGGCGTTGGCGATCAGGTTCGTCAGGACCCGCACGAGGCGCAGGCGGTTGGCCTCGACGTGGACCGGACCGGAGGAGTGCAGCCGCAGTTCGGGGATACGGCGCTCGAACGCGAACTCCTCCGCGACCAGGGCGGACAGGTCCAACCGTTCCCGGACGGGCGCGGTACCGGCGTCCAGGCGGGCGAGTTCGAGCAGGTCGGCGACGATGTTCTCCAAACGCTCGGTGTCCGAGAGCAGGCCGGTGAGCAGCCGCTCGCGCGCGCGGGCGTCGGGATCGGGGTCGGAGAGCTCCACCTCCAGCTTGGTCCGCATCCCGGCGATGGGGTTGCGCAGCTCGTGGGAGGCGTCGGAGACGAACCGCCGCTGCCGGGCCATCCCCTCCTCCATCCGTTCCAGGCTGTGGTTGGCGGTGCGGGCCAGGAGGGCGATCTCGTCGTCGCTGTCGGGCACCGGGAGCCTGAGGTGCAGGTCGCTGACGGAGAGGGTGTCGAGCTGGGCCCTGATCTCCTCCACCGGGCGCAGCGCCCGGCCGACCCCGTGCCAGATGACCAACCCGGTGGTGGCGAGCAGGACGCAGGACATCACCACCAGCGCGTCCTCAAGCACGTGGGTGGCCACGATCTGGGGCGTGCCCACGGCCGCCAGGACGACGACGTCGCCGTAGGCCGTGTCGTCGACGGCGTAGCCCGACACCAGCAGGCAGGTCCGGGGGTCGACGCCCGCGACCGGCCCGCAGACCGTGGTGTCCACCCGCGGGTCGGAGGCGGTGGGGCGCTCGGAGGTCAGCTGCGGCTGGCCCTCCATGGCGTCGCTGGAGGCGAGCACCGCACCGGAGTCGCGCGCGACGACCTGGATGCGCAGGACGGACTCCCCGTCGGGGATCAGCTCCGGGTAGCGCTGGACCGCGATGTGGTCCGCGACGTCGAGGGCCTCCTCCGCCGCCAGGTCGCGGACCTGTTCGACGATCGCCTCGCGGACGAGGAAGATGGTCAGGGCCAGGCCCAGTCCGGTGACCAGGGCCAGCGCCGCGACCGCGCCGAACGTGACCCGGGCCCGAATCGACCGGGGACGCATCCGCTCCCACACCCTCAGGGGCCCGTCATCCCAACCTGGCACCGACCCATTGTCACCCAGGGGGCCGGACATCCGTCGAAGCGACGGCGGTGTGGCGGCGGTCGGCGAACGGACCGTCCGTTACTGCTCGTAGGGGGAGGGCGGGTCGCTGACCTCCTCCATCTCCAGGACCTCGAACTCGTGCTGGCTGACGTCGGCGATGTCGCCCTCGGGCTCGACCCAGGTGCCGCGCACCGTCCACCAGCTGTCGGTCTCCGGCGCGGGCTCGTTGGACACGTGCACCTTGTTGACGATGGCGTCGGCGGCGCAGCAGGACATCTGGAGGCGGGCCAGGAACCAGCCCTCCCCCTCGGGGTCGGACACCGCGAAGCCGGTCAACTCGACCTCGCGCCCCGCCAACTGGCGCTCCTCGTCCACCCAGGCGCGCATGACGAACTGGCGGATGTCCATCGCGACGACCTCGCCCGGCCCGGCCTCGGCCAGGCCGTCGTCGAAGCGGCCGGGACGCGCCTGTTCGGGCGGCGGGGCGGAGGAGGCGGCGGTGGACTCCACGGTGTAGGCGCCCAGCGCGGGCGGTGCGACGACGAAGACCGCGACCACCGGCAGCAGGAGCAGCCAGGCCACTCTGGGCGCACGGGAGTGGTCGTGTCCGTGGTCGTGGCCGTCGCCGGGGTGGTCGGAGTGCTCCTCGGAGGCGGTCTCGGCCGCCCTCTCCCCGCGCAGTTCGGCCACGATTATGAGCACGCCGAGCACGGCCATGACCACGCCCGCGGCGATGAGGAAGGGACCGAAGCCCGCCTTGACCCAGTTGAGGTAGAGGTCGGTGGGCACCGTGCTGGTGAGCGCGGCGGCGCCGAGCAGGACGAGGGTGAGCCCCTGGGCGATGCGGTTCACAGGACGAGGCCTCCGATCAGGAAGGTGCTGAGCAGCCCGACCAGCAGGCACATCGGTGCGAAGCGCACGACGAAGCGCCAGCCGAACACGCCCGCCTGCATGGCGATGAGCTTGAGGTCGACCATCGGGCCGATCACCATGAACGCGAGCTTGGCGGTGGGCGAGAACTCGGTGAGGCTGACCGCGACGAACGCGTCGGCCTCGGAGCAGATGGACAGCAGGATGGCGAGCAGGGCGAGCACGAGCACCGAGACGACCGGGAGTCCGGCCACCGTGACCAGCCACTCGCGCGGGACCAGGACGTTGAGGGAGGCCGCGGCCAGGCCGCCGACCACGAGGTAGCCGCCCGCGTGCATCATGTCGTGCAGCATGGACTCGCGGAAGACGGTCCACCGGGACTCGCCGGGGACGTGGGTGCGCGAGGGCAGGCGCAGCCAGTCGGTGCGTCCGAAGCGCACCCAGATCCACCCGATGACCACGGCGGCCAGCAGCGATGCGACGAACCGGGCCAGCACCATCTCGGGCTGCCCGGCGAAGGCCACCGCGGTGGCGATCATGACGATCGGGTTGATGGCGGGCGCGGCCAGCAGGAAGGTCAGCGCGGCGGCGGGGGCGACCCCGCCCTTGATCAGGCTTCCGGCGATGGGGACCGAGGCGCACTCGCACCCGGGCAGCAGGGCGCCGGAGGCCCCGGCCACCGGCACCGCCCGCGCGGGGTTGGAGGGGATGAGGCGCTGGTAGACCGAGGTCGGGACGAACGCGGTGAGCGCCGCCGACAGCGCGACGCCGAAGACCAGGAAGGGCAGCGCCTGGAAGCTGATCGCGGTGAAGATGGTGGCCCAGGCCAGGAAGGCGTCGCTGGTCAGCCGGTCGGTGACCCAGGCGTGCCCCATCGCCATTGCGGTGATGAACAGGGCGAACAGCCAGACCGTCCCGGTCCTGCGCTGACCGCCCCTGCGCCCCCAGTCCTCGGGGGGTAGTTCGTCGCCGCGGTCGTTCCACCCTCCGGCGAGGGTGTCGCCGAGCGAGGCGGAGACTTTGGGCGGGGCGGAGCCGGGCGCGGCGGGGTCGGGTGCGGCGGCGGGCGTCGTCCGGTCGGACACGGTGGTACTCCGCGGTGGTCGGGTGGGAACTCCACGCATCGTACCGAAAATCGTTTTCGCCCGTCAGCGTCCCACTCCGGCCTGTGGACAACCGGGCCCCGGGGTCAGCCGAGGCAGCCCGTCCCGGCGAGGAGACCCGTGGCGGGTCACCGCTCCGTACCGGAGCCCCGGTCCCCCTCCTCGGGTCCGTCGTCGCCGCCGGACCGCTCGGCGTCACCGGCCCCGTCCACGGCCGTCGCGCCGTGCGAGTCCGCCTCCGCCGGGCCGGGCTCCTCCCCGTCGCGGCCCTGCTCCTCCGCGACCGCGCCCGGGTCCGGGGGCGCGTCGCCCTCGTCGCGGGGGACGTCCTCGGGCTGGGGTCCGGAGGCCGGGCCCCAGCACTCCACGTTGCGCAGGCCGGGCATCTTGGCGAGCGTGAACTGGGGGTCCAGGCCGTTGCGCAGCTGGCGGCTGTAGTCGGCCAGCAGCCGGAACGCGATCCCCGACAGCGGCGCCAGGGCCAGCAGGTTCACGGTGGCCATGACGCCCATGGAGATGTCGGCCAGGCTCCACACCAGGGTCAGGGGCGCCACGGAGCCGAGGAAGACCGCCGCCAGGACCGCGTAGCGGAAGTAGGTCATGTGCTGGGGGCTGCTGTCCAGGAACTGGAGGTTGGTCTCCCCGTAGTAGTAGTTGCCCAGCACGGAGGTGAAGGCCAGCAGGAAGAGGATCACCGTGAGCGCGTGGACCGACCACTCGCCCAGGCTGGCCTCCAGCGCGCCCTGCGTGACCTGGATGCCCTGGTCCCCGCCGTACCCGGGTCCGCTGACCAGCACGATGAAGGCCGTCACCGAGCACACCAGCCAGGTGTCGAAGTACACGCCCAGCGTCTGCACGAGCCCCTGCTTGACCGGGTGGGAGACCGAGGCGGTGGCACCGGCGTTGGGGGCCGATCCCAGGCCCGCCTCGTTGGAGAACATGCCGCGCCGCATGCCCTGGACGATGGCCGTGCCCACGCCCCCGGCGACGAACTCGCGCGCGCCGAACGCCGACGCGAAGATGTCGCCGACGACCCGGGGCACCTCCCCTATGTTGAGGGCGACCACCCACAGGCCGATCAGGATGTACAGGACGGCCATGAGCGGGACCAGCGCCTGGGCGGCGTGCGCGATGCGCCGGACGCCGCCGAAGATCACCAGCGCGGTCAGGCCCACGAGCACCAGCCCGATCACGGCCGACAGCAGCAGGCCGGGCGTCCCGCCGAGGGTCCCCACGGAGGTGGACACGGCGGCGGCGATGCTGTTGGCCTGCACCGTGTTGAACACGAGGCTGAAGGTCACGGTGATGATCACCGCGAACAGCACGCCCATCCACCGCCTGCCCAGCCCCTTCTCCATGTAGTAGGCCGGACCGCCCCGGAAACCGGTGCTGGTGCGCACCTTGTACAGCTGGGCCAGGGTGGACTCCACGAACGCCGCGGCGCCCAGCACCGCGGCCATCGTCCACATCCAGAACACCGCGCCCGGGCCGCCCAGGATGATCGCGGTGGACACGCCGACGATGTTGCCCGTCCCCACCCGTGAGGCGGCCGAGATGGAGAAGGCCTGGAAGGAGGAGATCTCCCGTTGGCCGTCGGGGGCCACCCCCGGGGCGCTGCCCAGGACGCGGAACATCTCCGGCAGCAGGCGCAGCTGCACGATCCCCGAGCGCACCGTGAAGTAGACGGCGAGGACGATCAGGAGCGGGATGAGGAAGTAGCTCCAGAAGAAGTCGTTGACGGCGACGACTGCGTTGTTCACGCGCTCCCCTTCAAGCGGTCCGGTCTTCGGCAAGTGTCCACGTCACCGGAGACGGGAGCCCGCGCGGACACGCGAAGGGGCGGTAAAGGACCGTAACGGGTCAACAACCCGCCGCGGGCACGTGCATCGCCGACCGAAGTTCGCGATCGGCCCGCTGGCGGCTTGCGCGGCCGTCGGCGCGGCCGCGCCGCTGCCGCTGCTGAGGGCGGTCCAGGGGTTCGCCCCGTGCTGCGGTCGGGGCGAAGCGGTGGGCTCTTCGTGGAGCACGGCAAGCCGCGAAACCGGGGGGCAGCGGACTGCGGAGGCGGCAGTGTCCGAGAGAAGAGGGTGACCCCGGTAAAAGGGCCCGGGCCCGGCAGGTGCCACCTGCCGGGCCCGGGTCTGTCATCGCACCGGATGCCGCTCCGAGCACGGGAGCGGCGACGGGATCAGTACTGCGGAGCGGAGTCGAAGCGCTCCTCGCGGCGCGGTCCGCGACGGTCGCCGCGGTAGCCGCCGCGGTTGTCGCCGCCACCCCGGTAGCCACCGCCGCCACGGCGGTCGCCGCCGCGGTAGCCGCCCTCGCCGCGCGGGGAGAAGTCGCGCCGGTCGCCACCGGGACGGTCGCCCCGGTAGCCGCCGCGGCCCTCGTCCCCGCGGCGCTCGCCGCCGCGGTAGCCGCCCTCGCCGCGCGGGGAGAAGTCGCGCCGCTCACCGCCGGGACGGTCGCCCCGGTAGCCGCCACCGCCACCCCGGCGGTCACCGCCGCGGTAGCCGCCGCCACCCCGGTAGCCGCCACTGCGGGGGCCGCCCCGACGGGGGCCGCCGCGGCCGCGGCGCTCGCGCACGGGCTCCGGCGGCTCGATCCACGGCTCCCAGGAGGGCTCCTTGGCTCCGGTCACCTCGCTGAGGAGCTCGTCGCCCGGGTTGACCAGGTGCTGCTTGGCCTCGACACCGGCGTCGCTGAGCAGGCGGCGGGCCATGCGGCGCTGGTTGGGCGCCACCAGGGAGACCACCAGGCCGGAGGCACCCGCGCGGGCGGTACGGCCGCCGCGGTGCAGGTAGTCCTTGTGGCCGGTGGGCAGGTCGACGTTGACGACCATGTCGATGCCGTCGACGTGGATGCCGCGGGCGGCGACGTCGGTGGCGACCAGGGCCTGGATGCGGCCCTCACGGAACTTGGCCAGGGTGCGGGTGCGCACGCTCTGGGTCTTGCCGCCGTGCAGGGAGGCGCAGGGGACGCCGGCCTGGGCCAGCTGCTCGCTGATGGTGTCGGCGCGGTACTTGCTGCGCACGAACAGGATCGTGCGGCCCTCGCGCGCGGCGATCTGGGTGACGATCGTGTTCTTGTCGCGGGGCAGCACCTTGAGCAGGTGGTGCTCCATCTTGGTGACCTGCGAGACCGGCGGGTCCACGGAGTGGGTGCGCGGCTCGTTCATGTACTTGCGGACCAGCTTGTCGACGTCGCCGTCGAGCGTGGCCGAGAACAGCAGGGTCTGGCCGTCGGGGCGGACCTGGTCCAGGAGCTCGCTGACCTGCGGCATGAAGCCCATGTCGCACATCTGGTCGGCCTCGTCGAGCACCGAGATCTCCACGTCGCCCAGGTCGCAGGCGCCCTGGTCGATCAGGTCGGACAGACGGCCCGGGGTGGCGACCAGGACCTCGACGCCGCGGCGCAGCTCGTTGATCTGGCGGGTGTAGGAGCTGCCGCCGACGACGTCGCCCACGCGAACGCCCACGACGCGGGCGTAGGTGCGCAGGGCGTCGCGGACCTGGTGGGCCAGCTCGCGGGTGGGCACCAGGATCAGGGCACGGGGCCGGTTGGCGGCGGCGCGGCGCTCGGCGGCGCGCATCAGGACCGGCAGGCCGAAGGCCAGGGTCTTGCCCGATCCGGTGCGGCCGCAGCCGAGGACGTCGCGGCCCTCGATGGCGTCGGGAATGGTGGCGGCCTGGATCGGGAACGGGGTGGTCACACCGTTCTTGGCCAGTTCCTCGACGATGTCCTGGGGCAGCCCCAGGCTGTCGAAGGCAGGCGTTACGGCAGTGTCCGTCGTCAAGTGACGTGTACCTTCCTCATCGTTTGGCGGCGTTTCGAGGAAGGCTTCACACGGCCATGACCGACCCAGCGAAGAAATCACACAAACGCGCCTGATCACACGCGGAAGCGGGCCCCATCATGTGCGTGGGGCTCCTGAGCTCGTGAGATCCTCACTGGCGTGGGGGGACGAGCGACTCTTCGGGTCAAGAGTGGCGCCGACCGGGTCGGCACGCTCTCCGCGTCTTGCGCGGCCTCGGCGCGCTCGGATGCGCGCGGCATGTCACGACCGCTCGTAGAAGACTACTAGAGATCGTCTCGCGGCGGGGACCGGGTGGGGGTTTTCGACCGGTGACAAGGGTCTCCCCTCCTGTCCACATCTTCGCGCAACCGCTGGGTACGCGGCTCCGCCCCCGGCCCGGAAGGCAGGGGGACGGGAGGCGGAGCGGGGCTAGCGTGCTCCGTCGGCCGTGGCGCGGGCCAGGGCGGCGAGCCGGGCGGCCTGCGCCGCGCGCTCGGCCTCGGCCTGCTGCCGGAGGGTGTTGCCCGCGGCCTGCTGGAGCAGGGCCTTGGTGGCGGTGGCGGCCGCGCGGTCGGTGGCGAGCAGGGCGGCCACGACGTCGTCCACAGCCGCGGAGAGCTCGTCCGCGGGGACCACGAGCTCGGCCAGGCCCAGGTCGCGCGCCTCCTGGGCGCCCACGCGGCGGGCGGTCAGGCAGATCTCGATCGCGCGGTTGACGCCGACGATGTCGACCAGGGGCTTGGTGCCGGTGAGGTCGGGGACCAGCCCCAGGGCGGGCTCCTTCATGCACAGCTGGGCGTCGTCGGCCAGGATGCGCAGGTCGCAGGACAGGGCGAGCTGGAAGCCCGCGCCGATGGCGTGGCCGCGCACGGCGGCTACGGTGACCAGGTCGGGGCGGCGCAGCCAGAGGAAGCCCTCCTGCAGACCGGCGATGTAGTCGCGCACCTCGGCGTCGGAGGCGGTGCCGTCGGCCAGGCCCGCGACCATGGAGCGCTCGCCGTCGACCCCCTCGGGGCTGAACATGCCGAGGTCGATACCGGCGGAGAAGATGTCGCCGTCCCCGTCGACGACGACGATACGGACGTCTTCGGGGAGGGTCCGGCCGACGCGGGCCAGCGTGGTCCAGGTGCGACCGGTCATCGCGTTGCGGCGGTCGGGGCGGCTGATGGTGACATGGGCGACCGGCCCCCGCACCACCAGCCTGAGCCGGGCCCGGGAGAGCTCCTCCTCGGTGGGCGCCGGTCCGGGCCCGTTCGTCGCCTGTGCCATGGGTTCCTCCGTCGTGTTCGGTGTCACCCCCGGATATTACCCATCAGTAACACAGGGCGGCGAGCGGGCCGGGCCCCGGCGCCTCACGCCTTGCGCGTGGGCCCCCCGCGTCCGCGCAGCTCCACCCCGGCCTCGCTCAGGAGCCGGTGGACGAAACCGTAGGACCGCCCGGTGGCCGCCGCCAGCATGCGGATGCTCTCCCCAGCGTCGTAGCGGCTCTTGAGCTGGGCGGCGAGCGCGGAACGGTCCTCCCCCGCCAGCCGTGGGCGCTTGATCGGCGCGTCGTTCACTCACTCGCTCCTCAGAGTCGTCGGATCACCCGTCGTGGGCCACCCTCATGATCCGGTATCGGGCCCGCGGACCGCCACACCACGCGGGCGTCCCGCCGAAGACGCCGTTTTCGGCGCGGGGCGGACACTGACCGAAAAGAGGGGGAGGTGAACCTCCCGGGTCCGCCGGGCGTCCACCTCCCCCGGGCGTCTCCTGCGCCTCGGGCGGCCTCAGGCCAGCGCGATGAGGTCCTCGAACTCGGCGTTCCACACGTCCTCCACGCCGTCGGGCAGGAGGATGACCCGCTCGGGCTGGAGCGCCTCGACCGCGCCCTCGTCGTGGGTGACGAGCACGATCGCGCCCTTGTAGTTGCGCAGCGCCGCCAGGATCTCCTCCCGGCTGGCCGGGTCGAGGTTGTTGGTGGGCTCGTCCAGCAGCAGCACGTTGGCGCTGGAGACCACCAGCGTGGCCAGCGCCAGCCGGGTCTTCTCACCGCCGGAGAGCACGCCCGCGGGCTTGTCCACGTCGTCGCCGGTGAACAGGAACGAGCCCAGCGTGCGCCGCGCCTCGACCTCCGGCAGGTCCGGGGCCGCGCTCATCATGTTCTCCAGCACGGAGCGGTCCACGTCCAGGGTCTCGTGCTCCTGGGCGTAGTAGCCGAGCTTGAGCCCGTGGCCGGGCACGACCCGGCCCGTGTCGGGTTTCTCGACGTCGCCGAGCAGGCGCAGCAGGGTGGTCTTGCCCGCGCCGTTGAGGCCCAGGATCACCACGCGGCTGCCCCGGTCGATGGCCAGGTCCACCCCGGCGAAGATCTCCAGGGACCCGTAGGACTTGGACAGGCCCTCGGCCATGAGCGGCGTGCGACCGCTGGGCGCCGGGTCGGGGAAGCGCAGCTTGGCCACCTTGTCGGACTTGCGCACGCCCTGCACGCCGTCCAGGAGCTTGTCGGCCCGGTTGAGCATCTGCTGCGCCGCGCGCGCCTTGGAGGCCTTGGCCCGGAACCGGTCGGCCTGCTTGCGCAGGGTGTCGGCCTGCTTCTCGGCGTTGGCCAGCTCGCGCCTGCGGCGGCGCTCGTCGGCCTCGCGCTGCTCCAGGTACAGCTTCCAGCCCATGTTGTAGACGTCGATGACGCTGCGGTTGGCGTCGAGGTAGAACACCTTGTTCACCACGTGCTCGACCAGCTCCACGTCGTGGCTGATCACGATGAGCCCGCCCTGATGGGACTTGAGGAAGTCGCGCAGCCAGGCGATGGAGTCGGCGTCCAGGTGGTTGGTGGGCTCGTCCAGGAGCAGGGTGTCGGCCCCGCTGAACAGGATGCGCGCCAGCTCGATCCGGCGGCGCTGACCGCCCGAGAGCGTGTGCAGCGGCTGGCCGAGCACCTTGTCCGGCAGCCCCAGGCTGGAGGAGATGGCGGCGGCCTCGGACTCGGCGGAGTAGCCGCCCAGCACGTGCAGCCGCTCCTCCCAGCGCGAGTAGGCGCGCACGCCCTTGTTGCGGGTCTTGGTGTCGGTGCTGGCCATCTTCTTCTCGGCCTCGCGCATCCCGCGCAGGGCCTCGTCGATGCCGCGCGCCGACAGGATGCGGTCCCTGGCGATCACGTTCAGGTCGCCGGTGCGCGGGTCCTGGGGCAGGTAGCCGATGCTGCCGGAGGAGGTGACGGTACCGCCGGTGGGCAGGCCCTCGCCCGCCAGCACCTTGGTCATGGTGGTCTTGCCCGCACCGTTGCGGCCGACCAGTCCGATCCGGTCCCCGGCGGCGACGCGGAAGGTGGTCGGCTCCAACAGGAGTCGAGGACCGACGCGCAGTTCGAGGTCGGTGGCGATCAGCATGGTGGGGCTTCCTACGAGGTGGTGGGACGTTGGTGTGCGGCCGCTCCGCGCGACCGCTCCGGGCGGCCGGGCAGGCGTGTGCGCCGCGGGGAGACGTGGTCTCCCTCGCGCGGCTGCGGGAGGGGCGGCTCGGGGCCTACCGACCCAGACTAACGGCACGGGTGGGGGGCGGCGCGAGGGATTTGCGCGGAACGCGGGCGCCCCCGCCCGGTCAACGGGGCGGGGGCGCCGGACATTCCCGGGACGGCGCGGACGCGGCGGCGCCGCCCCGCGCCTACTTCTGCTCGGGGGGATCGACCGGGGTGGCTCCGCCCGCGCCCTCCTCGCCGGGCTCCCGGACGGCCCTGACCACGACGGTGTCCGCCCTGACCTCGGCCACGTCCGCGTCCCCGTCCCCTCCGCCGGAGTCGTCACCGCTGGAGGGCGGACGGTTGCGCAGCAGCGCGGCCAGCACCGCGACCACCGGGGTGGACAGGAACATGCCGGGGATACCGCCGACGACCGCGCCGACGGAGATCCCGATGAGCACGATCGGCGAGGGCAGGTCGAGCGAGGCGCCGTAGATGCGCGGAGCGAAGACGTTGCTCTCCAGCTGCTGCACCAGGAGCACGGCGCCGACCACGACCAGGGCGATGACCCAGCCCTCGGTCACGAAGGCGACCAGGGCGGCGAGCAGGCCGGTGACGAAGGCGCCGATGATCGGCAGGAAGGCCCCGACGAAGGTCAGCACGATCAGCGGGATGGCCAGGTTGATGTCGATCAGGAAGACCAGGAAGATCCCGATGCCGACGGCGTCGAAGAAGCCGACCGCGGCCACGCCGCGCACGTAGCGGCCCATGACCCCGTAGGCCACGTCGCCCGCGTGGCGCATGCCCGGGCGCGAGCGGACCGGCAGCAGGGTGACCAGCCAGTCCATGAGCTGGTCGCCCGAGTGCACGAAGTACACGACCAGGGCGATGATCAGGACGATGCCGACCAGCACCGAGATCACCGCCGAGGTGGCGGTCCAGGCGCCGCTGAGCAGCTGGTCCTGGTTCTCGGTGATCATGCCCTGGATCTGCGCCCAGGCGTCGTCGATCATGTCGGTGAACAGGGCCGGGTCGGCGAAGGGCAACCGGATGTCCTGGAGCTCGGTGATCGCGCTGGTGACGCTGTCCACCAGCGGGCCGAAGCCCTGGACGGCGGGCGTGACGATCAGCGAGATCACGCCGCCGAAGACGATGAGTCCGACCAGGAGGGCGATGGTGGTCGACAGCCCCCGGCCCAGGCCCCTGCGGCGCAGCCCGTTGGCGATCGGCATGAGCAGGGCGGTGATGAACACCGCCAGGATCACCGGCAGGGTGACGACCGACAGGTAGACGAGCACGTAGACGAGCAGGCCCGCCACCACGCCGATGAGCAGCACACGCCAGGCCACGTCGCTGATGGACCGCAGGAGGTTGTCGTCCCCCTGGTGCTGGTCGATCGGTCCCTCGTCCGCGGCCTGGGGTTCGGCGGCGCGCTGGTTCTCCGCCTCCAGCCTGGCGAGGCGCTCGGCTCGGGCTCTGCGGGCGGAGAGCCACTTGTTCAGGAGCGCCCACACTCCCGGCCGCTGGGCTTGCACATGGACTCCATTCTCTGGACGTTGCGCGGTGGAGGTCGGCGGACCGACGGCCGCATGGGGGTGGTCTCGCGGGGGGCGAACGGGTGGGGCCCGTGTTTTCCACGGGCCCGGTGGGAGGTCAACGCTGTCAGAACTGCCAGGGTTCCCGGGGGCGGCCGCTCTCGACGATCTCGTTGCCGAAGGGCGCGAGGGCGACGGGGATCATCTTCAGCGAGGCCCAGGCCATGGGGATACCGATGATAGTGACGGCGAGGCCGATCGCGGTGGCGATGTGGCCGAGGGCCAGCCACCAACCGGCGACGATCACCCAGATGACGTTGAGGAAGGTGCTGCCCCCGCCCGCGCCGGGCCTGCGCACGAGGTCGCGTCCGAAGGGCCAGATCGCGTACCTGGCCATGCGGAAGGAGGCGACGCCGAAGGGGATCGTGACGATGAGGACGCAGCAGATGATGCCCGCGAAGACGTAGCCGACGGCCAGCCAGAACCCCGCGACGAAGATCCAGATGACGTTCAGGATGAACCGCAAGAGGCCCACGGTGTTCTCGTCCTCCCTTTTGTTGGTGTCCCGCTAAGGGGACGTGCGGCCGCGGAGCGGCCGTGTCCGTTGTTTCTACCGTCTGGGACGTCCGCGCACCACGACCCGTTCGGACGCCCCACCCTGGTACTTCCCCTAGGGGCGGCCTTCAGGCATGCGGGAGGCGTCGACGCGGGCGTCGCGGGACGGCGTGTCGTGTGGGGGTCGCGCGTCATCGGGGTAGGGGCACGGGACGCGACGGAGAGCACCCGGAAGCGGGCGCGGGAGGGACCGTAGGTCCTCCCCGACGGCGTCGACAGAGGGTGAGGACATACGGTCAGGTCCGAACTGGGAGCTCCGCGCAGACCGCAATGTGACCCGCACATCAGGAGGACCCCCTAGGCAGGAGGGACATCGCACCATACGATGTGCTGTGTCCTTCGCAAGGCCCCAGATCTTGCGATGCACAACAAACTCAGACAAAAGACCGCACACCGGTCAGTTGTCATCTGGTTTCGGTAACGGTTGTGCGAGTAATTTCCCTACCCCCCGTGCATGATCGGGATGAGGGATGGCATGATTACGTACCGGCTCGGACGGAGGCCGTCACCGCCTCCGCAGCCGTTCGCGTGAGAGCACTCCGCCCCTCGGCGGATCGGTGCCGCAGTACCTGTGCTTCTCGTGGTCTCAGCCACACCGGGGAACATCACTCGCACCGCTCGGCGTTTGCGTCGTGCGGGGTGACTCGCGCCGCATGACCAATTTTGGTGACTGAAGCTTTTTCCGACAGCTTACTAGTGATTTCAGTAGAGGTGGTTCAAGCATGTCTCAGGTACGTCGGCAGGCCGCGCTGCGCCCCCGCCCGCACTGGGGGTGGCAGGATGCCGCCGCGTGCCGGGGCGAGGACCTTGTGCTCTTCTTCGGTCCGGACGGCGAACGCCAGCCGGAGCGGGAGATCCGTGAGCGCAAGGCCAAGGAGATCTGTGCGGCCTGCCCGGTTCGAAACGACTGCCTGGACTATGCGATCTCGCGTCCGGAGAAGTACGGCACCTGGGGCGGGCTGAACGAGGACGAGCGCGCCTCCGAGCGCCGCCGCCGCATGCGTCGCGCGAACGCCGCGTAGTCCGGAAACTCCCGGCAGGCGGATCTCCCCCGGTGGCCCCGGCCCCCGAACAACCCGCGGCGCCCCGACGGACAACGTCGAGGGCGCCGCGGGTTTTCTCATGCCCGGCGTTGTCCTCCGGGTCCGCTGAAAGGCCCCGTTTCCGCGGAGGGGGCACGGCCGCGTCCGGCCCTGCTGCGCCTCACCCCCGGCCCGCGTCCAGGTACCGGTCGAACCAGTCCAGGGCCTCGGCCGCCACCCGGCGCCACTCGCGGGAGTCGCGGAGCAGCCGCTCGGCCCCCGACACCACCCGCAGGTCCGTGGAACCGCCGATCCGGGCGCGCGTCCACTCGCCGAGCTCGCGCAGGAAGGAGTCGTCTCCCTCCAGCAGCACCAGGACCGACGCCCGCACGTCCGGCAGGCTCGCCTCGGCCACGTCGATCCGACCCCCGTGCGCCACCACCGCGGCCACGTCCCGCGGGTGCCTGGCCGCGGCGACCAGGGCCGAGGCCGCGGCGTCGCCCGAGGCCAGCAGGCCCAGGGGCTCGTCGGCGGTGCCCTCCGTCCGGCGCAGCCAGGCCGCCGCGGCGCCCAACCGCTCGCCGAGTTCGTCGGCGCCGACGCCGGAGGCCGCGTCGGGAGCGTTGTCGGGGGCGGTGCCGGAGGAGCCGGACGAGCGCTCCCGTTCGGTCCGCAGGTCCATGAGGAGGGTGGCGTACCCGGCCTGCCCCAGGACCGAGGCGACCGACCGCCACCGTTCGTCCGCTCGCCCCTCCCCCGCGGCCATCACCACCGCGCCGCGCGTCTCGGCGGGCACGGTGAGGTCGCCGTCGAGGTGGACCGCTCCCACGGGCACCCGCACGTGCCGCGTCCGGCCCGAACGCGGCCGCGTGTGCGCGTTCTCGGCGAGGATGGCGGTGACGTGGTCGTCGGAGAGCTGGCCGAAGTCGCGGTACCA
This sequence comes from Nocardiopsis akebiae, assembly GCF_018316795.1. Lineage (NCBI taxonomy): Bacteria > Bacillati > Actinomycetota > Actinomycetes > Streptosporangiales > Nocardiopsidaceae > Nocardiopsis > Nocardiopsis akebiae. The sequence goes on along the minus strand of NZ_CP074132.1, from coordinate 2,675,813 downwards.
CTCCCCCACCGCGCGGAAGTTGTCCGGCGCGCTGAGCACCACCAGGGCGTCGGCCTCCTCGCGCAGCAGCGCGACCGCCTCCGGCGAGGCGACCGGCACCGCCAGGACCAGCCGCGCCGGACCGGCCTGGCGGACCATGCGCAGCGCGGCGCGGGCGGTGCCCCCGGTGGCCACGCCGTCGTCCACCACCACGCAGTCGCGTCCGGCGATCCGCGGGGGCGGGCGCTCTCCGCGGTAGACGCGGCGTCTGCGGTCGAGTTCGTCGCGTTCGGCGGCGACGGTGTCGGACAGGGCCTGGCGGGGCACGTGCAGCCGGGCCAGGGCTCGGTCGTCGTAGAGGACGCGCCCGTCCTCGGCGACGGCGCCGACCCCCGTCTCGGGGTGCCCCGGCAGGCCGATCTTGCGGACCATGAGCACGTCGAAGTCGGCGCCCAGCCGCAGGGCGAGTTCCGCGCCGACCGGCACTCCCCCGCGGGGCAGGGCCAGCACGAGCGGTTCGTCGACGGCGAAGGGGCGCACCCGCTCCGCGAGTCGGCGTCCCGCCTCCGACCGGTCGGCGAAGGGCAGTGAAACGGGTACTGGGTTCATGGCCTCACCGGCGCCGGGGTACGGGCCCCGGTACCGCTCCTCTCGGCTGTGTGGATGAGCCGCTGGAAAGTGGTACCGAGATACCCCCCGACACGGCGGTTCCAATCCCGCGCCCGGGCAAAACCGTCCCTCAGGTGCGGCGGAAGCCGTTCCGGAAGACGGCCATCAGCAGCGCGTCGTAGCGGCGTCCGTCCCACAGCAGGGAGTCGCGCATCCGCCCCTCCACGGCGAAACCGCAGGAGCGGTAGACGGCGATCGCCCTCATGTTGAAGGCGTAGACGTACAGCCAGACGCGGTGCAGGCCGATGTGCTCGAAGGCGTACTCCAGCACGAGCTGGGTGGCCTCCCTGCCCAGCCCCCGGCCGGTGAACTCGATAGCGGACAGGGCGATGCGGTACCCGGCGCTCTCGTCGTCGGGCTCGACGGCGTAGAGCGACAGCTCACCCAGGTAGCGCCCGTCCTTGGGCGCGGTGATGGCCAGGTCCAGGCGGTCGGTGCGGCCCGCGCGGGTCTCGCACCACTCCTTGGCCTGCGCGTAGGTGACGCGCCGGTGGGTGCCGGTGAGTCTGCGGACCTCCTCGTCGAGGCTGGCGGCGAAGTAGGCGTCGGTGTGCTCGGCCGACAGGGGTGCCAGGCGTACGCTCCTCCCGGTGAGTGTGGGCTTCTCTCGCAGCGCGCTCGTGTTGATCATGGGCTCTTCCGGTTCCGTCCGGGCCGTGCGGACACGGTTCCCGGCGTGGGGGAGGCGGCGGACAGCGGGCTGGACGCCCTGCGCGGGAGCGGGCCGCTGGGCGGGGGCTCGGTTCGGGGACCTGGAGGCGGTGGCGGGCGGGGGCCGGGGCGGAGGACGTCGGTCGGGGTGGAGGCGGGACCTGTCGGGGGCGGCCGGGGGCCTGTCCGGTGACGGAGCAGGACCTCTATTTGACTTCCTCTTCCACCCGAAGGCAAGAAGGGTCCGGCGGGACCCGCCGGGGCGGTGCCGCCGCGGACGAGGGCTGCGCGAGGCGGGGCGTCCGCACGGGCGGTGAGGCGGGGGCGCCCAGGAGACGAACCCGTTCGGGGCGGCCGAAAAGGCCTGCCATCCGATGACCGGACTCGATAACATCTGCACGCACCGACAGCCGTCCTGGGAGCCGCCGTGAACGTCCAGACCCGAACCGAGTCCCCTCCGCCGGAGGCCCGCAGGGCCAGAGTCGCGGTCTCCACCCTCTTCTCCGTCAACGGCTTCACCTACACCAACGCCGTTCCGTGGCTGCCGGTGCTCAAGGCCCAGCTGGGGCTGAGCAACGCGGAACTGGGTCTGGCGATCGCGGCGATGCCGACCGGCGCGATCCTGACCGGCATGCTGGCGGGCCCGCTGATCCACTGGTTCGGCAGCGGCCGGACCGCGGTGGGGACCAGCCTCATCTCTTTGGGAGCGCTCCCATTCATCGCGCTGGCGCAGAACTGGTGGATGCTGGCGGCGGCGCTGTTCGTTCTGGGCAGCGCGGACGCCTGGACCGACTCGGCGCAGAACTCGCACGGGCTGCGCGTCCAGCGGCGCTACGGACGCAGCATCATCAACACCTTCCACGCGCTGTGGAGCCTGGCAGCGGTGGCCGGAGGCCTCCTGGGCGCGGCCATGGCCGGTACCGGCGTGCCCATCCTGTGGCACCTGGGCGGCGTGACCGCGGTGCTGGTGTGCGTGAACCTGGCGGTGAGCCGGATGCTGCTGCCCGGCCCGGAGAGCAGCGAGCGCGAGGACGGCACCGAGGCCGGGAGCGGGCGGCGCCTGCGCGTGCCCGGACGGGCCGTGCTGCTCCTGCTGGTGCTCGGCGTGCTGCTGATGTTCGCCGGCGGCGTCGAGGACTCCGCCGCCTCCTGGGGCGCGGTGTACATGACCTCGGAACTGGAGGCGTCGCTGTTCCTGGCGGCGATGCCGTTCGTGGCCTGCCAGGCGATGATGACGCTGGGGCGCCTGGCCGGCGACCGGGTGACCGACAGGTTCGGCGCGGCCAACGTGGGGCGCACGTGCGGGCTGCTGGCGGGCGGCGGGATCGCGTTCGCCCTGCTGGTGCCGCACCCGGTGGCCACGGTCGTCGGCTTCGGGGTGATGGGGCTGGGCGTGTCCACGCTCTTCCCGCTGACCCTGGCGGCGGCGGGGAACGTGCCGGGCGTGCGTACCGGGGACGGGATCACCGTCGTCGGGTGGCTGGGCCGCGCGGGCTTCCTGGCCTTCCCGCCGCTGGTGGGCTTCCTCGCCGACTCCTCCAGCCTGGGGAACGCGCTGTGGGTGATCGCGGGGGCTGGTGTGGGCGCCTTCCTGCTCGCCTTCGCCCTGCGTCCGCGCGCGTGAGGGCCGAAGGGCCGCGGCGCCGCTCCCCCCGGGTCGGCGCGGCCGCCTCCCCCGGCACGTGAGAGGGCCCCCGACCCGGCGGTCGGGGGCCCTCGTCGCCGTACGGCCTCAGGGACCGTGCGGCGGGGTGATGCCGTTAGGCGATCGGAGCCGGACGGCGGGCCCCGGCCCACAGGGCCAGAGCGCCGATGCCCGTCACCACGGCGCCGCCGAGCACGAAGCCCTGCATGTCGACGCCGGTGGTGGCGAGGGTCTCGTCACCGTCGTCGTCGCTGTCGCCGTTGCCCTCGCTCACCGGAGCGGCGGCCTCGGGGGCGGAACCACCGGGGTTGGTGGTACCGGGGGCCTGGATCTCGTCGCCGTCACCGGGAGCGGTGCCGCCGTCGCCGTCACCAGGGGGCGTGCCGCCGTCGTCACCGCCACCGTCACCGGGGGGGTTGCCGCCGTCGTCACCGCCACCGTCGCCCGGGGGGTTGCCGCCGTCGTCGCCACCACCGTCACCGGGGTCGCCACCGCCGTCGTCGCCACCACCGTCACCGGGGTCGCCACCGCCGTCGTCGCCACCACCGTCACCGGGGTCGCCACCGCCGTCGTCGCCACCACCGTCACCGGGGGGGTTGCCGTCGTCACCGCCGCCGTCACCCGGGTCACCGGGGCCGGGGTCGCCGCCGTCGTCACCGCCGCCGTCACCCGGGTCACCGGGGCCGGGGTCGCCGCCGTCGTCACCGCCACCGTCACCCGGGTCGCCAGGGCCGGGACCGGGGTTGCCGCCGTCGTCACCGCCACCGTCACCGTCACCGGGGCCGGGGAAGATGGGCGGGTCGAGCTGGGGCTCGACATCCTCGGCAGTGAGGTTGACGACCGTGGTCTCGGCGGCCTGGGGGGCAGCCTCGGTCGCGGTCGCGTCCAGGGTGTCGGCGAACGCCGGACCCGCGGAGAAACCGGCCATGAACAGGCCGGCCGCGGTCACGGTGAAAACACGCTTCTTGGGGGTCATCCCACTCCTTTCTTCTTCTCGTGTACTGATCTATTCAGAGGGGATGGCATAGAGGTGGTCCTCGTGGACCACGACGGCCCGCTCGCCGAGCAGGCCGATGGGTGGGACGGAATCGGCCGCGGCCTCCTCGACCCTGCCCTCGGCGTCGACGGCCACCGAGGCTCCGTCGATCTGGCCGAAGACGAGGGAGCCGACCGCGATCTGGGGCTTGAGGCCGGGGACCACGGCGGTCCGGCCGTTCTCGGGGTTCATCACCGCGGGCCCGTAGGCGACCAGTCGGGTGCCGACGGCCTCCGAGCGGTGGCGCACGTCCTCCAGGTCGGCCGGGTCGATCTGGGCGCTGCCGACCACGCTCCCGTCCTGGGTGTCGTGGAAGGCCAGGACCGTGCCCTCGCCCCGCAGGGGCTCCCAGCGGATGACGACGTACTCGCGCAGCGCGGTGAGCACGGCCTCCATCTCGCCCGCGTTGTCCGGCCGCTGGGCGGTGACCTGTACGGGGTTGTCGTCGGGGCTGACCCAGGTCCAGGGCCCGTTGACCACGGCGGCGAGGACGTCGTGCCCGTCGGCCAGCATGGGCGCGGAGCCCTCGGGGAGCGGGACCGGCTGGAGCTGCGCGCCGACGGGCACGAAGGCCCCGCCCTCGGTGCGCACGAGCACGGATCGGCCCACGTACTGGACGGAGGCGTTCTCGGGTAGGTCCACACCGGTGGGATCGCCGCCGGCGACGGGCCAGAACCACAGGGTCCCGGCGGTCTCCATGACGACAGCCTGCTCACCGCCGTACTCCAGGATCCGGAGTTCACCGAGGGCCTCGGTGGCCTCCACGGGCAGGTCGGCCGCCCACAGGCGCTCACCGTCGGCGTCGAGCAGGTTGAGCCGCTGCTCGGGGTCGACGTAGGCGAGCAGGTCGCCCCCACGGCCGACCCCCGGTCGGCTGCCCGGGGCGACCTGAGCGCTGAAGTCGACGGTCGTGGAGAAGTGCGGCGGCGCGGGGTGGTTGAGGGTGGTCACATCCGCGACGACATCGCCCCCGCCCCCGCCGAGGCCGGGCAGGAAGCGCCAGGCCGCGGCGCCCGCACCGGCGAGCAGCACCAGGGAGAGCACGGCGGCGCCCACGATGACGAGGGTCCGGCCGCGCTTCTTCTTCGGCTCGGCCTCGGGCCGGGCGCCGGTCTCGGCACCGCTGGCGGGAGGGTCGGCCGGGGCGGGAGGAGGCGGCGGCGTCGGCTCGTGGCCGGCCACGACCTGGTCGGCGGCCTGCACCACGCCCGTGGGCGTGGCGACCAGACGCCAGTAGCCGTTGGCGTCCCGGGCGTCGATGAGGACCGGCTGGCCGATCCTGGCGGCGTAGCCGGTGGCGACGTCCAGGGCGGCGCGCCGCGTCTCCTTGGGCGCCTGGCCCGTGACGACCTGGCGGCGCCCCTCGACGAGGATCTCGGCGCTGCGTTCGTCGGGCGCGATGACGATGACGGCGGTGGGCCGGGACTGCCCCGGGTGGGACTCCCGGCTCATGGTGCCTCCGAAGGCATGGGGAACGTGGACCTGTTCGTGTACGGGGGTACGGGGACCTAGGTCAGCGATGACGGTGGTTCGCGGCCGGGGACTACCTGGAGACGGTGCCGAACCACGCGTAGTCAGTGCTGCACGAGATCATACTGATCGTCGCTCGTCACGCCTATTCCGGCCATGCGCCGAGACTGCGCGCACGAACCGGCGTACCTGGGGCAGTTGTCCCGCCCTCCCCTCCGTGACCTGGAGAATCAACCGAACATGGGATGTGGCTGGTGCCGTGGACATCGCCGTCACCATGGAGTGGACACCTGGGGAAGATATTTAGTTCACACCGAAAATGGCCGGATCTGGCCACCTGGTTCCCACCGGTCGCGCGCGTGGCAGCTCAGGGCCTCACCGGGGCGGGACCCGGACGAGGCGGAAGTACTCGCCGGGGCGCGAGCGCCGGTCGGCGTTGGCCCGGCGGTCCGGACTGGCCGGTTCGACCGTGAAGTGGACCGCGGCGTCGGGTTCGGCCGTGAAGGGGACGGGGGTGTTGGTGAGTCTGCCGAGGCCGCCCTGGACGCTGTGCGGGCCCGGAGGGAGGCCGAGCACGAGGGTCTGGCCGGGGCCGAGCGTGCCGACCCGGTCGCCGTCCACGAGGATCCGGTAGTCGACGAGCATGTCGAACATCCCGCGGTCGATGCGGTGGACCAGCACCGGGCTCCAGCCCGGCGGCACCTGATCCGGGCTCCGGATACCGATGACCTTGGGGCCGGTGAGTTCGGGCCGGGCGAGCGCCTCGCGCAGCCGTCGGCGTTCGCGTCTGCCGGCGGAGAGGGAGAGCACGCCCGCCGTACAGGCCACCAGTAACAACGGCACCAGTGTCCACACGGCGTTGTAGACGATCAGGAACAGCGCGAGCAACCCGTTGCCGACGATCAAGAAGCACCACAGACGCGTCGTGCGGAACGGATGCCGCGTGTTGTGCACCCGGTGGAGTTCGCCGGAGGTCAGTTCCGCATCGGTACCCGCCCAGAGCGCGACCGGGTAGAGCAGCAGGAACGCGAGGAAGATCCCGGCGGCCACCGGCACGGGGTTGCCGGTGGTCCCCACCCATCCGGCGATCAGGGCGCACGCCACCAGGCCGAGCCCTGCACTTTGGAGCAGCAGGAAAGACGCCCTCACGACCGCCACCGCCGTTCGCGCACGAAGGCCTCCGTGCCGAGGGCCGGTGGGACGAGGGCGACCAGGTTCAGCGCCAGCAGGGGCCACGGAAGGACCTCGTAGAGGTGGTCCCCGACCGCGACGACGAGGTAGACCACGCCAGCGGCCCACAGCGTGCCGAGCAGGATGCCCTCCATCAGCGGCGACTTCACCGGCTGCCGCCGCCGTTCGATCATCCCCGGGAGGAAGCGCATGTACATGAGGGGCATCAGGACCAGGACCGACAACACCATGACGAAGAGCCCGAAGTAGATCTCGCTGCCACTCCTCAGGTACATGCGCAGGGTGTGCGTGAACATCAGGACGGGCAGACCGAACGAGGCGTAGAACATGGTCTTCGATCCGCCGAGGACGGTCTCGACGGTGACGGGCACGGAGTCCTGATCGCCCTCGTCCTGCGGGGGAACGGCGTCCGGTGGGGGAACGGTCATGGGGGACGGCCTCTCACGGGCGGCGCCGTCCGGGCTCGGGTGCGGCGGGATCGCGGCCTCCCGCCCGTCAGCAGGACAAAACTACCGGCGCTACAGGACTTTCCGGGCTTTTCGGACACCGAAGGACGACCGGACGACCGGAACCGGTCAGTGCCCGTTACTCTCCACGATCGCGTCGATGAACGCCTGCTCCCGGCGCTGGACGAGCCGGTTGGCCCTCTCGAAGTCCCGGTTGGCGATCTCCGCCCGGGCGGCGGCCGTGCGCGGCATGGGCCACATGGCGTCTATCTCGGCGTTGAAGGACGACCCCACCAGCACGGCGATCGCCATCACGAACAGCCAGGCCAGGATGGCGATCGGCGCGGCCAGGGAGCCGTAGATGGTCACCTGCCCGAAGGAGGCGTCCAGGTATACCCGCAGCGCCACCGAGCCCGTGATCAGCACCAGCGCGGCCAGCAGCGCCCCCGGCAGGTGACGCCACAGCGGGGTGCGCACCGGCACGCTCAGGGCGTACAGCAGGGTGACCGCGGCGACGGCGAGCAGGGCGACGGTCGGCCAGTAGAGCAGGTTGAGCCGCCCCACGGTCATCGGCAGCAGCCGGTTGACCAGGTCCGGTCCGGCCACCAGGACCGGCAGCAGGAGGATGGCGAACAAAAGCCCGCCCAGGTAGGCGACGAAGGCCAGGACCCGCTGGCGCACCCAGCCGCGCAGTTCGTCCAGGCCGTAGGAGATCGTGATCGAGCGGATGAAGACGTTCATCGCCCGCGACCCCGACCACAGCGAGACCAGGAACGTCACCGACAGGACTCCGCCCGGAACTCCCCCGAGGAAGTCGTCCACGAGCGGCTCGACCACGCTGTCCACCGTGTCCGGGGTCAGCACCCGCGCGGTCAGGTCAAGGATCCACAGCCGGATCTCCTCGACGAAGTCCTCACCGAGCACGACGGTCAGCGGGCCCAGGGCGCCCAGGAGGCCCAGCATGAGCGCGGGCAGCGAGATGAGGGTGAAGAAGGCCGACTCGGCGGCCAGCCCGACGACCCGGTCGCGGGCGAAGGCCCGGGCCGTGCGCAGGACGAGGAGCATCCCGCTGCGCAGGCGGGCACGACGTCTCAGCCACCCGTCCACGGCGTACCACAGCCGCTCCCAGAAACCCGCCACGGAGGAAACGTTAGCGCTCCTCGGGAACCGTCCCGCGCCACGGGCGCACGGACCTAGTGACGTGACTCACTCCGGGGCGGTCAGACCCCGTCTGGACAAAGCCTCGACGCCCGTGACATTCTCATTACATGATCGCTGCTCTGGACCCCATGCTCTACGTGCGCCGTCACGTGGACTTCCTGCGGGTCGGCAGCGCCATCTGTTGCAGCGTCGGTTAATCCCACCGCCCTTTGACGCACCCCAGGGGTGCGCGCGGCACCGGCGCCCTGCCTCTTCTCCTTATCCCACACGCGGATCCCTCCCGATCGCCAGCACGACGATGTGCGGCGACGCGGGCGTGCGGTGTGGACGCCGGGGCTGTGAGCACCCCGCGACACCTCATCGGAGACACCCGCGATGCCTCCCTCTTCCGCGCAGCCCGGCAGGACAGCGACCGCGGCCAAGCCGCGACGCCGCCGTGGTGAGGGCCAGTGGGCCCTCGGCTACCACGAGCCGCTGAACAAGAACGAGGAGAACAAGAAGAACGACGACGGGCTCAACGTCCGCGATCGGATCATCAACATCTACTCCAAGGGCGGGTTCGACTCGATCGACCCCGCCGACCTGCGCGGACGGTTCCGCTGGTTCGGCCTGTACACCCAGCGCGCGCCGGGCATCGACGGCGGCAAGACCGCCGTCCTGGAGCCCGAGGAGCTCGACGACCGCTACTTCATGCTGCGGGTGCGCATCGACGGGGGCCAGTTGACGGTCGCCCAGCTGCGCGCGGTCGCCGAGATCTCCCGCGACTACGGGCGCGACACCGCCGACATCACCGACCGCCAGAACGTCCAGTACCACTGGATCCGGGTGGAGGACGTCCCGGCGATCTGGGAGAAGCTGGAGTCGGTGGGCCTGTCCACCATGGAGGCCTGCGGCGACACCCCGCGCGTCATCCTGGGCTGTCCGCTGGCGGGGGTCGCCGAGGAGGAGGTCATCGACGCGGGTCCCGCGATCCGCGAGATCTACGACGACCACATCGGCAGCGAGCTGTACTCCAACCTGCCGCGCAAGTTCAAGACCTCGGTGTCGGGGTGCACGGTGCACTGCGTCAACCACGAGATCAACGACGTGGCGTTCGCGGGTGTGCGCAACGAGGCGGGCGAGGCGGGCTACGACCTGTTCGTCGGCGGCGGCCTGTCCACGAACCCGATGTTCGCCCAGCGTCTGGGGACGTTCGTGCGACCGGACCAGGTGAGCGAGGTGTGGGCCGGGGTCTGCGGGATCTTCCGCGACTACGGCTACCGGCGCCTGCGCACCCGCGCGCGGATCAAGTTCCTCATCAAGGACTGGGGCGCGCAGAAGTTCCGCGACGTCCTGGAGAAGGAGTACCTGGGCTACGCCCTGCCCGACGGCCCCGCCGTCGAACTGGACTCGGGCCTGCGCCGCGACCACGTGGGCGTGCACCGCCAGAAGGACGGCAGGTTCTACGTGGGCTTCGCGCCCAAGGTGGGCCGGGTGTCGGGCACCGCGCTGCTGCGCGTCGCCGACATCGCCGAGGAGCACGGTTCGGACCGCGTGCGCACCACCGCCGACCAGAAGCTGGTCATCCTCGACGTGGAGGAGGAGCGGATCGCCTCGATCACCTCCGCCCTGGAGGCGGAGGGCCTCCAGGTCAACCCGAGCGTGTTCCGCCGCCAGACGATGGCCTGCACCGGCATCGAGTTCTGCAAGCTGGCGATCGTGGAGACCAAGGACCGCGCGGCCACCCTGATCGACGAACTGGAGAAGCGGCTGCCCGACTTCGAGGAGCCGCTGACCATCAACGTCAACGGCTGCCCGAACTCGTGCGCGCGCATCCAGGTCGCCGACATCGGCCTCAAGGGCCAGCTCGTCATGAACTCCGAGGGCGAGCAGGTCGAGGGCTACCAGATCCACCTGGGCGGCGGCATGGGGCTGACCCAGTCCTTCGGCAAGAAGATCCGCGGACTCAAGGCCACCGCCGACGAACTGCCCGACTACGTCGAGCGGGTCGTGCGCCGGTTCCAGGACCAGAAGAAGGACGGCGAGTCGTTCGCCTCCTGGGTCGGCCGGGCCGAGGACGCCGACCTGAAGTAGTTCGTCCGGGCGGTCCGGAGCGCCGCGGCACCGGCCGCGGCACCGGGTCCGGTCCGCGTGCGGACCGGCCCGGCCCACGGCCGCGAAACGACCTGGAAGACCCGAGCGAGAGGAAGAGGTGCGCCGTGTCCGAGAGGGCCGCACCCCACTACTGCCCCTACTGCGGCGACGAGGACCTCGTGCCGGAGGAGGGCGCCGCCGTCAAGGGAGAGGGCTACCCCTGGGCCTGCCTGTCCTGCGCCCGGGTGTTTCGGGTCAAGTACGTCGGGTTGCGCTCCGCGTCCTTCTCCGCGGGAGGCGCCCCCTCCAGACCGACGGAAGGCAACTCATGAACTCCACCACCATCACCCCCGTGGGCGGTACCGAGCTCGCCGAGCGGGCCGCACGTGAACTGGAGGAGGCCTCCGCCCCGGAGATCATCTCCTGGGCCGCCGAGACCTTCGGCGACCAGCTGTGCATGACCTCGTCCATGGCCGACGCGCTCATGGTCGACCTGGTCTCCAGGACGGTGCCGGGGATCGACGTCATCTTCCTGGACACCGGCTACCACTTCCCCGAGACCATCGGCACGCGTGACGCCGTGGCCTCCGTGTACGACATCAACCTCGTCAACGTCGAGCCCACCCGTACGGTGGCCGAGCAGGACCTGGCCCTGGGCCCGCGCCTGCACGGGCGCGACCCCGGCATCTGCTGCCACCTGCGCAAGGTGGAGCCGCTCCAGCGGGCCCTGGAACCCTACGCCGCGTGGCTGACCGGCCTGCGCCGGGAGGACTCGGCGACCCGCCGCGACACCCCGATCGTGCAGTGGGACCGGCGCCGGAGGATGACCAAGGTCAACCCGATCGCCCGGTGGACCCAGGAGCAGGTGGACGCCTACATGGCCGAGAACGGGGTCATCGTGAACCCGCTCCAGTACGACGGCTACCCCTCGATCGGCTGCGAGCCGTGCACGCGGCGGGTGGCGCCGGGCGAGGACCCGCGCAGCGGCCGGTGGTCCGGCACGGGCAAGACCGAGTGCGGAATCCACGTTTGAGCGCGCACGCGGCGGCCGGGCCGCGCGGCCCGGCCGCGGCTCCGCCGGGGTTGGGCGGGGCCGGGGGCGGCTGCGGTACTCGGAAGCGACGAGGAGGACGGCCATGACGGTGGGCGGAACCGGGGCGCGCGGCGGCGGAGGCCGGGACGGGGGCGTGCCCCTGCTGGCGGTGGCGCACGGCAGCGCGGACCCGAGGTCGGCGCGGGCCGTGTCGGCGGTGTTCGACCGGGTGCGGGCGCTGCGGCCGGGGCTCGACGTGCGCGTGTCCTACCTGGACCACGTGGCGCCCTCCGCGCGGGACGCTCTGGAGGAGCTGGCCGCGCGCGGGGCGGGTGAGGCGGTGGTGCTGCCGACGCTGCTGACGGCGGCCTACCACAGCAAGGTGGACCTGCCGAAGGTGCTGGCGGACGCGCGCGGGCGCAGCCCGTGGCTGCGGGTGCGCTACGCCGACACCCTGGGCCCGCACCCGCTGCTGACGGAGGCGGTGGAGCGGCGCCTGGACGAGGCGGGGGTGCGCCCCGACCCCGACACGGCCCTGGTGCTGGCCTCGGCCGGTTCCAGCGACCCCGGCGCGAACGCGACCGTGGCGGCGATGGCCGCCGAGCTGGCCGGGCGCGGCCCCTGGCGGGAGGTCGTGGCGGCCTACGCGTCCGCGGCCTCCCCCGGCCCGGGGGAGGCGGTGGCCGCCCTGCGCGAGCGGGGGGCGTCGCGGGTGGCCGTGGCCACCTACCTGCTGGCGCCGGGGTTCTTCGCCGACCGGGTGCGCGCCCGATCGCTGGAGGCGGGTGCGTACGCGGTGTCCGAGGCGCTGGGGGACGTGCCCGAGATGGCAGGGGTGGTGCTGGACCGCTACGACGCCGCGGTGGCGTCGCGGCAGGCGACCAGCTTCCGCTAGGGCGGGTGGCGAGGAACAGGGCGCGAAACGAAGGAGCGGACGGGCGGTCCGCTGGACGGGCCGCCCGTAGTTGTCCACAACCTCGGAAAGCGGCTTGTCCGCGCGGCCGCGGCCCAGAAGAATCGAAGGTGGGCGCCGCGAACGCGCGCCGACCGGCCGAGGAATCGTGGGGGTGTCCGTGTCGGAGGAACGGAGTGTGGTGCGCGGCGGTGTCCGGGACCTGTTGCGGGGACTGCCGGTGTTCTCGGGGGCGCTGCCGGAGTTCGACCCCGCGGCGGCGCCCGGGGACCCGGCGGAGCTGTTCCTGGAGTGGCTCTCCGAGGCGGTCGAGAGCGGTGTGGCCGAGCCGCACGCGATGACGGTCGCGACCGTGGACGAGGCGGGGGCTCCGTCGGCCCGAGTGGTCATCATGAAGGACTTCACGCCCGAGGGCTGGTGGTTCGCCACCACGACCGGCTCGCGCAAGGGGCGGGAGCTGGCCCGCAACCCGGCGGTGGCGCTGCTGTTCCACTGGATCGGGCAGGGCCGTCAGGTGCGGGTGCGCGGGCGGGCGGAGCTGGCCGCCCCGGAGCGGTGCGCCGCCGACTACCTGGCGCGACCGCTGGAGTCGCGGGTGGCCGGTCTGCACGGCAGACAGAGCGAGCCCCTGGACGACCTGGCGGACGTCGACCGCGTGGCGCGGGAGAGCCGGGGTCGGCTGGAGCGCGACCCGGAGCTGGTTCCCGAGGACTGGGGCCTGTACCTGGTCCGCCCGGCCGAGGTGGAGTTCTGGCAGGCCGACCGGGACCGCCGCCACACGCGCCTGCGCTACACCCGCCCGGGCGTCGACGCGGCCTGGGAACGCGGTCTGCTCTGGCCGTGACCGGGCGGAGGCGCCACGGTCGGATCCGTCGTCCCCGAGAGCGGCCGCCCACCCGGGACCCAAGCGTGACCGAACCAGGTTCTGTTCGGTGTCCCGTCCGGGGATAGGATTCCCGCACTCCGACCGCCCACGACCAGCAACGAAAAGAGGTGGCCGCCGTGCCCCCCACACACGAGGTGTTCAACCAGGCGCCCCCGCTCGGCGACTACGCGGCGGCGGAGGACCCGGCGCTCGTGGAGGGCCTGCGGCGCGAGGGCGCCGGATGGGCCGAGGCCGAGGTGCGCGAGGTCGGCGACGCGGCCGGTTCGGAGCGGGTCCGCGCCTGGGGCGAGTCCGCCAACGCCTACCCGCCGGTGCTGCGCACCCACGACCGCTACGGCCACCGGGTGGACGAGGTCGACTACCAGCCCGCCTACCACGTGCTCATGGACCAGGCGGTGGAGCACGGCATGCACGCAGCGCCGTGGGCGGACGGGCGCCCGGGCGCGCACGTGGCCCGGGCCGCCAAGTTCTTCCTGTGGTCCCAGCCCGAGGCGGGCCACGGGTGCCCGGTGTCGATGACCTACGCGGCGGTCCCGGCCCTGCGCCACTCCCCCGAGCTGGCGCGGCGGTACGAGCCGCTGCTCACCGCGCCCGTCTACGACTTCGGGCTGCGGCCTCCGCACACCAAGCGGGGACTCCTCGCGGGCATGTCGATGACCGAGAAGCAGGGCGGCTCGGACGTGCGCGCCAACACCACCCGCGCGGTCCCCACCGCCGAGGGGCACCACGTGCTGACCGGGCACAAGTGGTTCACCTCGGCGCCGATGAGCGACTTCTTCCTCACGCTGGCGCAGGCGCCCGAGGGGCTGAGCTGCTTCCTGGTGCCCCGGGTGCTGGAGGACGGCGGCCGCAACGCGCTGCACATCCAGCGGCTCAAGGACAAGCTGGGCAACCGCTCCAACGCGTCGGCGGAGCTGGAGTACGACGGCGCCGTCGCCCATCTGGTGGGCGAGCCGGGCAGGGGCGTGCCCACCATCATCGAGATGGTCAACAGCACCCGGCTGGACTGCGTGATCGGCTCGGCCGCGGGCATGCGCGCCGCGGTGGTGCACGCCCTGCACCACGCCGAGCACCGCAGCGCCTTCGGCGGGGTGCTGGTCGAGCAGCCGCTCATGCGCAACGTGCTCGCCGACCTGGCGCTGGAATCGGAGGCGGCGACGGCGCTGATGACCCGTCTGGCCGGTGCCGTGGACCGCGCGGTGCGCGGGGACGAGACCGAGGCGGCCTTCCGCCGGCTGGGGGTGGCCGTGGGCAAGTTCTGGGTGACCAAGCGCCAGCCCGCGCACGCCGCCGAGGCGCTGGAGTGCCTGGGCGGAAACGGATACGTGGAGGAGTCGGGGATGCCCCGGCTGTTCCGGGACTCCCCGCTCAACTCGGTCTGGGAGGGCTCGGGCAACGTGGCGGCGCTGGACGTGCTGCGCGCGATGGGCCGCAGCCCCGAGTCGCTGGAGGCCTTCCTGTCCGAGCTGCGCGCGGCCGCGGGCGTGGACGACCACTACGACGCGGCGGTCAAGCGGTTGGAGCAGGCCCTGGGCGACCGGGAGGAGGCACAGTACCGGGCGCGGACGGTGGTGGAGCTGATGGCGCTGGTCCTGCAGGCGTCGGTGCTGCTGCGCCACGCGCCCACCCCGGTCGCCGAGGCGTTCACCGCCTCGCGTCTGGGCGGCGAGTGGGGGCGCGTGTTCGGCACCCTGCCCAGAGGGGTGGACACCGAGCTGATCCTGGACCGGGCCCGCCCGAGCCGGTGAGGCCGGGGGCGCGCCCCCGCCGCACGGGGAGGGCCGGGGGCGCGCCGCCCTTCTCCGTACGGGGGTCCGGGGCGCTCTGCCGCGGGTGCGGCGGGCACCGGTGGGGGCCGGGTCCGTGCGCCCCCTGCACGGCCCCGCTCGCACCGGCCCCGGAAGGCGCTGGAGGCGAGGGGAACCCGAGGCGCGCCGAGAGCACACGGACACCATTTCTTAATCCCATAAATCACGATTACCACCCTTAACCCTGATAATTCCCACAAAAACCCGCAAGAGGGACGGCCGATGAATGATCATCGGCCAGTTCGGCATACTTCGGCGTCCGGAGCGGAACAAAGAAGTCGTCACAGACCACGACCGCCTGCTTTCGGACGGGGGGCGGGCCTGCGCAGACCCTCCGGCAAGGCCGGAGGCGCGCGGGTCAGAAGCGCCCCTTCCGAAGGCCCTGATACCAAGAGACTGACGACGCCTATGGTGGAAGTCTGGCCAGGTAGCTCCTATCCGCTCGGTGCGACCTACGACGGGTCCGGCACCAATTTCTCCCTGTTCTCCGAGGCCGCCGAACAGGTGGACCTGTGCCTGTTCGACGACGACGGCGAGGAGACGCGTATACCGCTGACCGAGTACGACGGTTTCGTCTGGCACGGTTACCTTCCCGGCGTCGGGCCGGGACAGCAGTACGGGTACCGCGTCCACGGGCCCTACGCCCCGGAGCAGGGGCTGCGGTGCAATCCGAACAAACTGCTCACCGACCCCTACGCGAAGGCGCTGAACGGCAACCTCACCTGGCACGAATCCCTGTTCAGCTACCACTTCGCCGCGCCGGAGCGCAGGAACACCAAGGACAGCGCGCCCTACGTGCCCAAGTGCGTGGTGGTCAGCCCGTTCTTCGACTGGGGCAACGAGTCCCGGCCCCGTACGCCCTACCACCGCACGGTGAT
The DNA here is from genome assembly GCF_018316795.1 of Nocardiopsis akebiae. NCBI lineage: Bacteria > Bacillati > Actinomycetota > Actinomycetes > Streptosporangiales > Nocardiopsidaceae > Nocardiopsis > Nocardiopsis akebiae. The sequence continues at coordinate 2,659,974 of NZ_CP074132.1, read as the reverse complement.
CTACGAGGCGCACGTACGCGGGCTCACCATGCGCCACCCGGGCATCCCCGAACACCAGCGGGGCACCTACTCGGGGCTGGCCCACCCGGTGATGATCGACTACCTCACCTCGCTGGGGGTGACGGCGGTCGAGCTCATGCCCGTGCACCACTTCGTGCCCGAGCACGCCATGGTGGCCCGGGGGCTGACCAACTACTGGGGGTACAACACCCTGGCCTTCCTGGCCCCGCACAGCGGGTACGCGGCGCGCGGCTCGCGCGGGCAGCAGGTCCAGGAGTTCAAGGCGATGGTCAAGTCGCTGCACGAGGCGGGCATCGAGGTGCTGCTCGACGTGGTGTACAACCACACCGCCGAGGGCGACCACATGGGGCCCACGCTGTCGCTGCGCGGCATCGACAACCTCAGCTACTACCGGGTCAGCGACGAGGACCAGCGCTACTACCTCGACTACACCGGCTGCGGCAACAGCCTGAACGTGCGCCATCCGCACTCGTTGCAGCTGATCATGGACTCGCTGCGGTACTGGGTCCTGGAGATGCACGTCGACGGGTTCCGCTTCGACCTCGCCTCGGCCCTGGCCCGCGAGTTCCACGACGTGGACCGGCTGAGCACGTTCTTCGACATCGTCCAGCAGGACCCGGTGATCTCGCAGGTCAAGCTGATCGCCGAGCCGTGGGACGTGGGCCCGGGCGGCTACCAGGTGGGCAACTTCCCGCCGCTGTGGACCGAGTGGAACGGCAAGTACCGCGACACCGTGCGCGACTACTGGCGGGGCGAGCCCGTGGTGGGCGAGCTGGCCTCGCGCCTGGCCGGGTCCAGCGACCTGTACCAGGACGACGGCCGCCGTCCGGTGGCCTCCATCAACTTCATCACCTGCCACGACGGCTTCACCATGGCCGACCTGGTGTCCTACGACCACAAGCACAACGAGGCCAACGGCGAGGACAACCGGGACGGCACCGATGACAACCGGTCCTGGAACCACGGTGTGGAGGGGCCCACCGAGGACCCCGGGATCATCACGCTGCGCCGCCGCCAGGTGCGCAACTTCCTCACCACCCTGTACCTGTCGCAGGGGGTGGTGATGCTCTCCCACGGTGACGAGGTGGGACGCACCCAGAACGGCAACAACAACGCCTACTGCCAGGACAACGAGATCGCCTGGATCGACTGGAAGGGCGCCGGGCTCGGCGAGGACGAGGAGCCCGACAACGACCTGCTGGACTACGTGCGCGGGCTGGCGCGGCTGCGCCGCGACCACCCGGTGTTCCGGCGCCGCCGGTTCTTCCGGGGCAGCCCGGTGGGCGGCGCCAAGGCCGGGAAGAGGGGGCTGCCCGACATCGTGTGGCTGCGCCCGAACGGAAAGAAGATGACCGGCGACGACTGGAACTCCACGGGCCAGGCCCTGGGCGTGTTCCTCAACGGGGACGCCATCACCGAGCCCGACCCGCGCGGTCGGCGGATCCGGGACAGTTCGTTCCTGCTGCTGCTCAACAGCGGCCCGGAGACGGTGGACTTCACCGTTCCGGGCACCGAGTACGGCATGGCCTGGGAGACCGTGCTGGACACCGCCGAGCCCGACGTGGAGGGACGGCCGTTCGTGGCGGCCTCCGGTCCGGTGCGGGTGATCGACCGGGCGCTGCTGCTGCTGCGCCGGGTGTCGCACAAGCACACGCCGTCCTCCCGGTCCTGAGGGGTGCGGGCGCACGGGCCCCGGAAGCTCCCTGGCGGGAGCTGCCGGGGCCCGTCGCCGTGGACGGCCGGTGGAATGCGAAGACGCACGAGGACACCAACGGGGGCAACGGAAAAGCCGGTTCGGCCGGGGCCCGCAGCCGCGCACGCGGCGTCCCGGTTGTCCACAGGAAAGGATCCGCTCTGGCGGTGGCACGGCGCGTTGGAGATGCCGGATGAAAAAGGCTGGGCAGGGGGGCTCGCGCCCCCTCCTCGGGGCGCCCCGGGCCACCGCCTACTCTGGGTGACCATGTCGAGTACACACACCGGCGCGGACGGCACCGCCGCCCCCATCTCCTTCCGGCAACTGCTCCCCGTCCCCGGAGGTGCGGACGCGGACCCGGCCGCCGCCTACGCCTACCCCGCCGACCTGGACCGTCCCTGGGTGCGCGCCAACATGGTGGCCAGCGCCGACGGAGGCGCCGTGGGCCCCTCGGGGCGCAGCAGGGACCTGTCCTCGGCGCCCGACCGCAGGATCATGGGCGCGCTGCGCGCCCTGTGCGACGTGGTGCTGGTGGGCGCGGCCACGGCGCGCGTGGAGGGGTACGGGCCGGTCCGCGTCCGCAGGACGTGGGAGGTGCTGCGCGAGGGACGGGCGCGGACACCGGCCGTGGCGGTGGTCTCCCGCTCCCTCGACCTGCCCGCCGACCTGCTCACCGAGGCGCCGGCGCACGCGCGCACCCTGGTGTTCACCACGGGCGGCGCACCCGCGGACCGGCGCCGCGAGGTGGCCGCACGCGCCGACCTGGTAGTGGTCGAGGGTGACTCGGTGACGCCCGCGCACATCGTGGACGCGCTGGCCGAGCGCGGGCTGCACCGCGTGCTGACCGAGGGCGGCCCGCACCTGCTGGCGGAGTTCGTGGCGGCGGGGCTGCTGGACGAGCTGTGCCTGACCCTGAGCCCGCACCTGCTGGGGGCGGGGCCGCCGCGCATCGTGGCGGGGGGACCGGGAGCGCCGGAGCCCGCCACCGGCGCGCGGAGCACGCCCGTGCGGCTGGCGCACCTGCTGGAGGCGGAGGGGAGCCTGTTCGCGCGTTACGTCAGGGAATAGGGCGTCCGCGGAGGACACACGGGTAACCGCTCGGTTTCGGCCTCCTCACAAACACGCATGAACCATCCCGCAACCGGACATACCCGAGGTGTGCCCTCCACTGGAAACACCGCTGCTGGACCCAGCACACACCGCATTGACGGGGCTTACCGGCTTGGCCCCCCGGCCGAGAGGATGAACGTGGTGCCGACGTCCGAAAACGGACCCCCTCCGGTCTATCGCGGAATAGCCGAGGAACTACGCGAACAGATCCGCTCCGGACGGTACGCCGACGGCGACCGCCTGCCCGGGGAGAACACCCTCATGGAACGCCACGGCGTCGCACGGGCCACCGCGAGGCAGGCGCTCTCCGTGCTGATCAACGAGGGTCTGGCCGTGGCCGTGCGCGGCTCGGGCATCTACGTCCGCCTGTTCCGGCCGCTGCGCAGACACGGCGCCCGGCGGCTGTCCCAGGACCTGTGGGGCAGCGGACGCGCGATCTGGCGGGTCGACAGCGAGGACCGCGAGTACGAGGTGGACAGCCTGCGCGTGGACGAGTCGGTGCCCGCCGCGCACGTGGCGCGCGCGCTGGGTCTGGCCGAGGGGGCCGGGGTGGTGCGGCGCTCGCGCCGCTACCTCGTGGACGGGCGTCCGGTGCAGCAGGCCGTCTCGCACCTGCCCCTGGCCGTGCTGGGGGACGGCGGGGATCCTTCGGCCCGGCGCGTGCGCGACTACGACAGCGGGCCGGGGGGCATCTACGCGCGCCTGACCGAACTGGGGCACGCCCCGGCGCACTTCACCGAGGAGATCCGGGTGCGCATGCCCACCCCCGAGGAGAACGAGGTGCTGGAACTCGCACCCGGGACCCCGGTGCTGGAGGTGGCGCGCACGGCGCTGACCGCCGACCACCGGCCGGTGGAGTTCAACGAGATCACCATGGACGGCTCCGCCTACGTGCTGCGGTACGACTTCGACGCCTGAGCCGGGTCTTCGTCCCCGCTAGCGCGGCCCATCCGCTCCCGGGGCCGCGCCGCGCCCCCCAGTCCCCGAAAACGGAGGGAGGGACGCCGCTCCGGCGCCCCTCCCCCTCTCGGACCGACTTCAGCGACCGCCTCGTCTGGAGGCGAACACCAGGTACGCCAACGGCAGGAGGACGAGTCCCACCGCCAGTGCACCGGCGGCGGCGAAGGGCAGGGAGTCCGACGCGGTCATGGCCCACCGCGACATGCCGACCCCCAGGACGAGCGCGACCGCCAGCGCGCACACGGCGACGGCCGCGGCGGCGAACAGCAGCGTGCGTTCGCTCCAGGGTTCGGGTCGGGCGCGGTCGGCCCGCACGACCGCGGAGCGGACGCTGAGCTCGGCGGCCCAGCGAAGCTCACGGCCGGTGGTGGCCGCTCCGTCCGTGACGGTCCTCACCAGGGACCGCGCTCCCGCGGTGTTCTGGTCGAGCCACCACAGTCCGTATCGAATCCTGCCCACGCGCAGCGGTCGCCTGTTCAATCCGAGTGCCTGATGCGTTGTAACGGTCATGTCACCTGCCTCAAGTGCACCGTTCGACCACTGACCCTGGCTACAGCCGTACCCTTACCTTTGACTACCGAACGTCGTATAGACGGAAGTTAGGAGGATCTGGCCGTTTGGGACGGTTTTCCTGTCTCAGATGTCATATGTGAGTATTTGCGGCACGAAGGGCGCTGAGGCGGCATCCGGAGCCGATTCGGGGTAGCGTCGTCCCATGGCTGACTCAGCGGACCAGGCCCGGGACAACGGCAGCGGGCCCAAGGACATCCCCCGGACCGACCAGGAATGGCGCGAACGGCTCAACTCCCAGGAGTACGCGGTACTGCGCCAGGCCGCCACCGAGCGCCCGTGGACCGGGGAGTACGTGGACACCACGACGGCCGGGGTCTACCGCTGCCGCGGCTGCGGCGCCGAACTGTTCCGTTCCGGTGAGAAGTTCGAGTCCCACTGCGGATGGCCCAGCTTCTACGACCCGGCCGACTCCGACGCGGTGGTCCTGCACGAGGACCGCACCCTGGGCATGGTGCGCACCGAGGTGCGGTGCGCCGCGTGCGACTCACACCTGGGCCACGTGTTCCACGGCGAGGGGTACGCCACCCCCACCGACGACCGGTACTGCATCAACTCCGTCGCCCTCACCCTGGAGCCGACCGAGTAGGTTGCCGTACGATCCTGGTGCCGGACGGCGGGACCGGGACCGCCCGAGAACGGCGGCGCGCACCCGCGACCCGTTCTCGGCGGAATCAGGAATAATCGCATCCAGCGCACCAACGGCCGGGCCCCCGCCGGCCCGCGGGGCGCGGCGCGCAGGGCCGGTCACATCCGAACCCTCCGCCAGCCGGCCCGGGAGCCCCGGGCCGACCCCCGCAGCGGCAACCGATGTGCGGGCGAACCGACAGACCCGCGACGAAAGCGCTCGATGACCGACGACTCACCATTCTCATCCGTCTCCCACCGTCCCTCGGCGCGCCCGCGCCTGGGCATGGCACAGGGTTCGGCCCCGTGGCTGCTGCCCGCGCTGGGAGCCGCCGGAGCCGCAGTCCTGGCCGCACGGGGCTCGCGGGCCCGCACGGCGCTCGCCGTCCCGGTGGTCGCGCTGGCGGCGGGGATGACCTGGTTCTTCCGCGACCCAGAGCGCGGCCCCGCGACCGGCCGGGTGCTGTCCGCGGCGGACGGCGTCGTGCAGAGCCTCGACCCCCAGCCCGACGGGCGGACCAGGGTCGCGGTGTTCATGAACCCCCTCAACGTGCACGTCAACCGTGCCCCCCTCGCCGGCGTGGTGATAGGCGTCGAGCACCGACCCGGCGGCTTCCGCCCCGCATTCGACAAGGACAGCGAGCGTAATGAGCGCGTCATCTGGACCCTTGAAACCGAGATCGGTGCGATCACGGTCGTTCAAATCGCCGGCGCGATGGTCAGGCGTATCGTCCCGTATCTCGCTGCGGGGCAGAAGGTCGAGCAAGGGGAGAGGATCGGTCTCATCCGGTTCGGGTCCAGGGTCGACGTCTACCTTCCGGCCGGGATCGCCCCGGCGGTGGAGGTCGGCCAGAAGGTCCGTGCCGGAGAAACCCGCCTTGACGCCGACTGAGAACGCCCTGGCGGCCGACGGGGCCGCCCCAACCGTTCCGCAGGAGGCTCCCAGGCTGCGCCTGGGCGTGGCCGACTACCTGACGCTCGGCAACGCCCTGTGCGGCTTCCTGGCGGTGTGGGCGCTGGTGGTGGCCCAGTCCGCGCAGGAGGCGGCCGGGATCGCCGGGCCGCTGCCGCGCACGGCCATGGCCACGGTCGTGGGCCTGATGCTGGTCGCGGCCGCCCTGGACGTGCTCGACGGCCGGGTCGCCCGCAAGCTGGGCGGCAGCGGCATGGGCGCGGAGCTGGACAACCTGGCCGACGTGATCAGCTTCGGGTTCGCGCCCGCGTTCTTCTTCGTCGTGTGGGGCATGCGGACCGGGGGCCCGGACCTGCTGCCGGTCGCGGCGGGCGGCGCAGTGCTGCTCGCGGTCATCGTGCGCCTGGCCCGGTTCTCCTGTCAGGCCCCGGGCTCCAGCTACTTCACCGGGCTGCCGTGCCCGTTCGGCGCCATGGCCGTGGTGACGGTGGTCCTGCTGGACCCGCCGCTGATGGCGGGGGTGACGGCGGTGCTGCTCATCTCCTGGCTGATGGTGAGCCGGATGGAGTACCCCAAGCCGCGCGGGCGCAAGGCCTACGCGGTGCTGGGCATCCTGGCCGTCGGGGTCGCCCTCATGGCCGCGTGGGGCATGGGCCTGCCCGCGGGACAGACGCTCATCTACCTGATGAGCGCCGCCGTGCTGGGCTTCATCGTCACCATCCCGTTCTACGTCCTGGCCGTGCGGCGGGCCGCCGCGGCGCAGGACTGACGCAGAGGCGCGGGGCGCCCCGGGGAAGGAGTTCCTTCCCCGGGGCGCCCCCGTTCGCGCCGTGGCCGTGCCCCGCCCCGGCGACTGTTCTGGGCGGCCTCGGCCTGTGCGGGTCGGTCCGGGCGCCCACGGGGCTCTGGAGGGGCCGGAGACGGGTTCGCGAGGAACGGGCGAACCCGTCGCAGGCGTCCGTTGAGGGCGGTGGCGGGCGGGACGAAGCGGAGCGGAGGTCCGAAGGACTACGGCAGGGACTCGACCAGCTCGGCGACGCTCTTGCGGCGACCGGTGTAGAACGGCACCTCCTCGCGGGTGTGCAGGCGGGCCTTGGCGCCGCGGAGGTGGCGCATCAGGTCCACGATGCGGTGCAGGTCGTCGGCCTCGAAGGCGAGCAGCCACTCGTAGTCGTTGAGCCCGAACGAGGACACCGTGTTGGCGCGCACGTCCGGGTAGGGGGCGGCCATGCGGCCGTGCTCGGCGAGCATCGCGCGGCGCTCGTCGTCGGGCAGCAGGTACCACTCGTAGGAGCGCACGAACGGGTACACGCACAGGTGCTCGCGCGGCTCCTCCCCCGCCAGGAAGGCGGGCACGTGGCCGCGGTTGAACTCGGCGGGGCGGTGCAGGCCCACGACCGACCACACCGGGGTGCTCACCCGGCCGATCCGCGTGCGGCGGAAGGCCGTGTAGATGTCCTGGACCTGCTCGGGGGAGTCGGCCACCCACCAGAACATGATGTCGGCGTCGGCGCGGAAGCCCTGGACGTCGTAGCTGCCGCGGGTGGTCACACCCTGCTCGGCGGCCTTGTCCAGGAGCGCGGCCAGTTCGTCGGCCGCGGCGGCGCGGTCGATCCCGTCCAGGGCCTCGACCTTGAAGACCGACCACATGGTGTAGCGGATGAGGGAGTTGAGGTCGCTGCCGTCCTGCTCGACGGCTTCGTTGTGCTGGCCCGTCACGGGTTGACTCCTTGCTGGTTCGTTCCGGCGGCCTCGTCGCCGCCGGTGGGACTGTTGGTCGTGAGGGCGCCCGCCAGGAGGTCCGCCTGCCGGCGGGCGTCGGCGACGCAGGCGGGGACGCCCACGCCGCCGTAGACCGCGCCGCACACCCCCAGGCCGGGGCTGCGGGCGACGTCGGCGCGCACGCGCTCGACGAGGGAGGCGTGGCCGACGGCGTACTGGGGCAGGCCGTCGGTCCACCGGGTGACCCGGGTCTGCGCCGGCGCCCCGGCCATGCCGGTGACCGTGGCCAGGTCGCGCACGGCGGCCGCGGTCAGCTCCTCGTCGGAGCGCTCCAGGACCCGCTCCTCGCCGAAGCGCCCGATGGAGCAGCGCAGCACCACCAGGTCGTCGCCGGGGTTGGCCGCGGCCAGCTCCTCGGCGATCCAGGGCCACTTGTTGCTGGAGAAGGTGGCGGCCTTGACGGTCAGCCCCTCCCCCGCCGGGACGAGGAAGCCCGTGCCGGTGAGCGGCTCGGGGAACGCGGACGCGGGCAGGGCCATGGTCACCAGAGCCATGCTGGCGTACTCGACGCCGCCGAGGTCGCGGGAGGCGCCGGGGGCGTGCTCGGCGAGCAGGCGGGCCGCCTCGGGGGCGGGGCAGGCGAGCAGGACGCCGTCGCAGGCGATACGCTCGTTGCTGTCCAGGCGCACCCGCCAGCCCTCGGGCAGGCGCTCCAGGGCGCGCACCCGCGAGCCCACGCGCAGGCTGTCGGCGTGGCGCTCGGCGAGCGCGCCGACGAGGCCGGCCACGCCGCCGCGCAGGGAGGCGAACACCGGCCCGGCCTTGGTGGGCGCCGCCCCACGGCCGCGCAGGCTGGTGCGCACGGCGTGCATCAGGGAGCGGTCGCGGCGGGCCATGGGCGCGATCTGCGGCAGCGTGGACTCCAGGGAGAGCCGGTCGGCGCGGCCCGCGTACACGCCGCCCAGGAGGGGCTCGACGAGGCGGTCGACGACCTCCGGGCCCATGCGGGCCCCGACGTAGTCGGCGACGGACACGTCGCCGCGCACCGGTGTGCGCGGGAGCACGAGGTCGAGTCCGGCCCGCAGGGTCCCGGCCCCGGAGAGCACCCCGCTGCGGGCGAGCGCGCGCAGGTCGCCGGGCACGCCCATGAGCTGCCCCTTGGGCAGGGGGCGCACCCGTCCGCGGCTGTAGACGGCGGCGGCGCCGGGCCCGGGGTGCACCACCCGGTCGTCCAGGCCCAGCTCGGAGAACAGGTCCAGCGCCTCGGGGCGGCGGGCGAGCACGGCCTCGGCGCCCGCGTCCACGGACACCCCCGCCACCGGTGAGGCGCGCAGCTTGCCCCCGGGGGCGTCGGAGGCCTCCAGCACGGTGACGGCGGCGCCCAGACCACGGAGGCGGTGCGCGGCGGTGAGTCCGGAGACCCCGCCCCCGACCACGACGACGTGCGGTGCTTCAGGCATACCCCCAGCTTCCCAGATGACCTGGGTCACCGTGATCCGCCTTCCCCCGCGACACCCCGTGATTCGCGTCGCGCCCGCGGCGGTTCCGCGCGCGGCGATCCGGGCTCCCGGCTCCGGGCTCCGGGGCGGCCCCGCCGCCGTTGCGCGGTCGTTACCGCGGCGCCGCAACGGGCGCGCGGCGGAGTACGTCGAAGCGGGCATGGTTACCTCAGCCCTCCCCCCGGCCCGGCGTGTCGCCGGGACCGTGCTCTCCGCGGGCCTGGCGGCCCTGCTGGCCACGTCCTGCGCCTCCCCCGTGTCCGACGGCGGCGCCGGGGCCGTAAACGAGTCCGCGGCCGTGGCCCCCGAGTCCGCTGACCGGGCCCTGCCCGAGGAGCAGGCGGGCCCGCAGGGGGCCGCCGAGGAGGGCGGCGGCTCGGCCGTCGGCTCCGAGGTGGAGATCGGCGACCGGGAGCTGGTCCACACCGCCGACCTGGCGGTACGGGTCGAGGACGTGTCCGAGGCGGTCGGGCTCGCCAAGGAGCTGACCCTCGACGCGGGCGGCTACGTCGCCTCGGAGCGGGTGTCCACCCCCCAGGGCGGCTCCCCCGAGGGGTCGCTGACGCTGCGCATCCCGGGCGAGGACTACGAGGGCGCCCTGGAGGAGCTGTCGCGGTTGGGCGACCGCTCCAACCTGGAACGGTCGGTGCGGGACGTCACCGAGGAGGTGGCCGACGTCGAGAGCCGCATCGAGTCCTCCGAGACCGCCCTGGAGACGCTGCGCGGCTACCTGGAGGAGGCCGAGAACGTCGACGAGCTGCTGCGGGTGGAGGGCGAGATCCAGAACCGCCAGGCGGAGCTGGAGGCCTTCCAGGCGCGGCTGGAGACGCTGCGCGACCAGACGGCGTACTCGACGGTGAACCTGACCCTGCTGCCCCCGGAGACCTACCTGGAGGAGCCCTCGCAGGACTCCATCGGGTTCCTCGGCGGCCTGGAGCGCGGCTGGCGCGCCCTGGTGGCCTTCGGCCGGGGCGTGGCCGTGGTCGCGGGCTGGCTGCTGCCGTTCCTGGCGGTGGGCGCCGTGCTGGGCGCGGCGCCGCTGTGGTGGTACCGCTCGCGTCGGCGCGCGTCCGCCAAGGACGCGAAGGGCGCCTCCTCCGCGGGCGGGACCGGGACCGGCTCCGCGAAGGGTGCCGCCCCGGTGGACGCCGCGCGCGACCGCCCGGCCTCCGGCGGCTCCGCCGACGACAGCGCGAAGGGCCAGGACCCCGGCGCGTCCTCCGGGACCGGCGGGAGGCCGCCCGGGGACGGGGAGTGAACCCGCGCCGACGGCGCCCGGCCCCGCGCGTGGGGGAACGGGCGCCGTCGGCGTCGAGGGGGCGGGGACCCGGCGGACCGGCCGGAAGCGCTTCCGGCGCGCCGCCAGGGGCCTGGTCCGCGGTGGCCCCGCTCACGGCGGGGCCGGGCGGGGCGCGTTGGGAGCGGGGCCGCGGCGGAGGCGGCGGGTCCCCGTGGGCCGGTAAGGCTAGACGGCGGTCTCCTCGTGCACGAACGCGGTGAGCCGCTGGAGCATGTCCGGGTCGGTGCTGGGCAGCACGCCGTGGCCCAGGTTGAAGACGTGGCCGTCGGCGGCGCGGCCCCGGGCCAGGATGTCGCGGGTGCGCTCGGCGACGACCTCCCAGGGCGCGAAAAGGGTGGCCGGGTCGAGGTTGCCCTGGAGGGCGGTGCCGGGCTGGACTCGCTGGACCGCCTTGTCCAGCGGCACGCGCCAGTCCACGCCGACGACGTCGGCCCCGGCCTCGCTGAGCAGGCTGAGCAGTTCGCCGGTGCCCACGCCGAAGTGGATGCGCGGCACCTCGTGCTGGGCGAGCTGGCCGAAGATCCACGAGGTGTAGGGCAGCACCGAGGCGCGGTAGTCCTCCGCGCTCAGGGCGCCCACCCAGGAGTCGAAGAGCTGGACGGCGCTGGCGCCCGCCTCGATCTGGGTGCGCAGGAAGCCCAGGGCGATCGTGGCCAGGCGGCGCATCAGCTCGTCCCACAGCTCGGGCTCGCCGTACATGAGCGCCTTGGTGTGCTCGTGGTTCTTGGAGGGGCCGCCCTCGATGAGGTACGAGGCCAGGGTGAACGGCGCGCCCGCGAAACCGATGAGGGGTTTGTCGCCCAGCTCGCCGACCAGCTGGCCCACGGCCTCGGTGATGTAGGGCACGTCGCCGGGTTCTAGCTCGCGCAGCCGCTTGACGCCGGTCGCGTCGCGGATCGGGTCGGCGACCACGGGGCCGACGCCGGGCTTGATGTCGAGGTCGATGCCGATGGCCTTGAGCGGCACGACGATGTCGCTGAAGAAGATCGCGGCGTCGACGTCGTAGCGGCGCACCGGCTGCATCGTGATCTCGGTGATCATGTCGGGGCGCGCGCAGGCCTCAAGCATCGGCACGTCGGCGCGGACCCGTCGGTACTCGGGCAGGGAGCGCCCCGCCTGGCGCATGAACCACACCGGGGTGTGGGACACGGGAAGGCGCCGGCAGGCGCGGAGGAAAGGAGAATCTTGCAGGGTCACCCCTCGATCGTGCCATGCCCCGCCCGGTGCTCCCACTCGGATCGCCGAACCCGTACGCGCCGGTGCGCGCACCGGCGGCGGGGGCCGGGGAGGGCGGGAAACCGGCGCAGTCGGCGACCGGCCGGTCCCAAGATCATCACAAAACGCCGACACGCCGGGCGAACTCCGGCTCGCGGCCCGTGACTCATGCCACGGTCTTTGACGTGCCCACCGTTCCGCCTCCGGCGGGGAGGCGGAGCACGTCCACACGCCCCCGCCCAGACGTGATCACCCCAGAATGAAGGCTGACGTTCCCACCATGCCCGATGTCGGTAGCGCCGAGGACGCACACGAGACGTTCCGGCGAGCGGTCGAGGCCCTGCGCTCGCTCCTCCTGCGACCCGAGATCACCGTCCGGGAGATCCCCGCCCCCCAGCGGCTGGCCCCCCACTCCGCCGCGGTCTCGGCCGAGGTGACCGTCCACGGAGAGGAGGTCGCCTGGGGCAGACTCATCGTCCTGTACGACCCCGAGGGCACCCGCGACTGGCCGGGGCCCTTCCGGGTGGTCTGCCAGGCCAACTCCGAACTGGAGTCGGAGATCGCGACCGACCCCCTGCTCGGACCGGTCGCCTGGAGCTGGCTCACCGACGCCCTGGACGCGTGCGGCGCCACGCACCACACGCTGAGCGGCACGGTCACCCGTGCCACCACCGAGGGCTTCGGCACCAAGGCCGACCAGGGCGCCACCACCGAGGTGGAGATGCGCGCCTCCTGGACACCGGAGTCCGACGACCTGTCCGGACACGTCCAGGCGTGGACGGCGCTGCTGGCCTCGGCCGCGGGGCTGCCGCCGCTGGACGTCACCGACATCACCGGAAAGCGCTCACGGCCCTGACCGCGGGCCCCTGTGCCCCCGGGGCCCGCGGCCGGTCCGAATCCGCGTCCGGTGGCGACAGCGCATACCGTAGTGGTGTGGCGAACGCGTTGAACTCCAAGACAGAACCCCGCGAACCAGGCAACGACGACGACGCCGAGAGGGCCCCCCTTCTCCGGGAACCTCGCGAGGGCCTGCCCGAGGTCACCTCCGACGCCGACGCGCTGGCCGGTGTGGTCGCCGCGCTCTCCGCCGGGAGCGGCCCCGTCGCGGTGGACGCCGAACGCGCCTCCGGCTACCGGTACGGGCAGCGCGCCTACCTGGTCCAGCTGCGCCGCGAGGGAGCGGGGTCGGCGCTGATCGACCCCGTCGCCTGCCCCGACCTGAGCACGCTCAACGACGCCGTGGGCGAGGCCGAGGTGGTGCTGCACGCCGCGCACCAGGACCTGCCCTGCCTGGCCGAGATCAACCTGCGCCCCCGGAGCCTGTTCGACACCGAACTGGCCGGGCGGCTGCTGGGCTACCAGCGGGTCGGCCTGGGGTTCATGGTGGAGCGGCTGCTCCACCTGCGGCTGGCCAAGGAGCACTCGGCCGTGGACTGGTCCCAGCGCCCGCTGCCGGAGGACTGGCTGCGCTACGCGGCGCTGGACGTGGAGATCCTCATCGACCTGCGGGACTCCCTGGAGGTCGAGCTGGAGGAGACCGGCAAGCTGGAGTGGGCGCGCGAGGAGTTCGCCGCGGTCCTGTCCGCGCCGCCCAAGGAACCGCGCGCCGACCCCTGGCGGCGCACCTCGGGCATCCACCGGGTGCGCAACCAGCGCGCCCTGGCCGCCGTGCGCGAGCTCTGGTACGAGCGCGACCGCATCGCCCAGGAGCGGGACATCTCGCCCGGCCGGGTGCTGCCGGACGCGGCGATCGTGGAGGCGGCCACCTCCATGCCGCGCACCACCACCGAACTGGCCAAGATCCGGCAGTTCGGCATCAAGCTGGCACGGCGCTACCTGACCACGTGGATCAAGGCGGTCAACCGGGCGCGCGACATGCCGCAGGCGGAGCTGCCCCGGCCCAACGCGCCTGGCGACGGCCCGCCGCCGGTGAACCGGTGGGGCGACCGGGCGCCGGAGGCGGCGCGGCGGCTGGAGGCGGCCCGGGCCACGGTCACGGGGATCGCCGAGGACGTCGTCATGCCGACCGAGAACCTGCTGCTGCCGGACACGGTGCGCCGTCTGGCGTGGGCGCCGCCGAGGGCGGTGGACCCCGACGCGGTGGGCGCGTTCCTGCGTGAGCGCGGAGCCCGTGAGTGGCAGGTCGCCCTGACCGCGGAACCCCTGGCCACAGCGTTGCGGACGGCCGATCAGGCGTAGCGTTTTACCCCGTTCTGACACGATCAACACAGGAGTGAGCGAACTCACCGTGCCCGCAGGGCGTTTGGTGCCTGTTCCGTAGCCCGGTGTCCGATTAAGTTATAGAAACGTGCCCTGGCGATTTCGGGGTACGGGTTGTCCAACGGGTGTTACGCCGCAGGCCTGGGGCCTCGGTGCGCGATCAGGGGAATGTGGTGATTGTGCTGTCGTTCTGGCGTGCGTTGCTGCGCGAGACCGGACTCAAGGGCGCGACCAGGACCCGGTCCGCCGATACCACCGTGCCCGCGCGTGCGGAGCAACCCGTGGAGGAGCCGACGGAGCGGCCGGCCGAGCGCCCGACGGGGGTCTCCGTGCCGAGCCCGGCGTCGGCGAGCGGTGCGCCCACCGAGCCGCTGGCCCTGACCGGGGCGCGCGAGGAGGCGGCGCGGACGGCCTCCGGGGTGGTCCAGGCACCCGCCCCCACCGCCGGGATGCGGGCCGCCTCCCTGGAGCGGACGCTGCGTTCGCTGGTGGAGCGGCTGGGCACCGAGCACCCGGACACGATCACCGCGCGCAACAACCTGGCGACCAAGTACGCGCAGATGGGGCGCCGTCAGGCCGCGGTGCAGCAGTTCGAGCTGACCCTGGCCGAGGCGGTGGCGGTCTTCGGCGAGGAGCACCCGCGCACCGAGATCATCCGAGAGAACCTGGCCTGGGCCTACGAGGACGCCGGCCGTCCGGCGGACGCCGCGGGGCAGTGGGAGATGCTGCTGCGCGAGCGCGAGCGCCAGTTCGGCTCGGCCGACGAGGACACCGTGGAGGCGCGCATGCGCCTGGCGGTCTGCTACCGGCGCAGCGGCCGCCTGGACGCGGCCGTGGTGCACTACGAGCGGGCCATCGAGGACGTGGCCTCGACCGAGCGCCGTGAGGAGCTGCGGCTGGGGCTGAGCGCGGCGCAGAGCATGTCCGGGCGCTACGAGGACGCGATCGGGCAGCTGCGGATGGTGCTGGCAGGGCGGCGGCGCCGCCTGGGCAAGGGGCACCTGGACACCCTGACGGTGCACCACCGCCTGGGCCGCGCCTACACGCAGGCGGGACGCTCCGACGAGGCGGTGGACGTGCTGCGCGACGCCTACCGGGTGGCGCTGAACTCCTCCGGCGACCCGGAGGTGCGGCGGCTGACGCTGCGGCTGCGCCGCGACCTGGCGGGCGCCTACAACGCCGCGGGCCGGTACCGCGAGGCCAACGCGCTGCTGTGAGCGGACGCGTCCGCCCGGGCGCGGCCTTGGGGGGCCGGGGTCGCACGACCCCGGCCCCCTTCGTGTTCAGGGGGCCTTCGGGGTGAGCGGCTGCCCGGCGGCGAGGTCGCGGTAGAGGTCGTCGGCGGCCACCGGTTCCTCGCGGGTGCCCACGGCGCGCACCCGTCCGGCGTCCATGACCACGATCCGGTCGGCGCCGCGTGCCCCACGGCGCGAGCCGGTTCCCGCTTCACCGACACGGCTTGCCAGAGGTCTCCACAGGCCGGCACGGTTCACCCCGCGGGGCCAGTCCATCCGTGTCGTCCTTGGCCACCGGGCCAACGCGAGTAGCGCGCCTTCGTCGTTCCGAGGACGGCTCTTCCGCCCCGGAGGACGGGGATACTCCGCTGACGAATCCGATGACGGCGGTCGGGGCCGGGACCGGCCCGAGGACGGGCTACCCCGCGCCGAGGGCGTCGATGACGTGTATCCGCAAGGAGGGGCTGGGACGGGCCGGTGGGGCCGCCCGGGAGGGTGAGCGCCCCGCCCAGGACGAGCACCCGCCAGCGGGGGCGGGCGCACCCCCACGGGCGGCGCGGGGACGCCTTGGGCGCGGTCTCGGTGTTCGCGGCGCGGTCGGCGTCGCGCACGCCCGGATCTGACACGCGGGCCCCCGACGTCGTCGCGCGGCGCCTTCGGGCCGTCCGCTGCGGTTCGCTGCGTCCGGTGATGGAGCGTCCGGTCAGCCAACCGCGCGCCGGGCGGGCCGTGCCACCGCCGGAAGCCGGGGATCGCCCCCGACTCACGCCCCTGACCGGAGTCGGGGGGCCGCTGCTCGCAGAAGTTGTTACTGACGAGTAGCATGGTGGTCGACGAGTCCATCCACCCTTGGAGAAGGAGGGGGCCATCGTGCCGCGAACTGCCCGCGATGTCGTGTTTGTCGACGGGGTCCGCACCCCGTTCGGCAAGTCAGGCAAGGGCCTCTACGCCGAGACGCGCGCCGACGACCTCGTCGTACGCGTGATCCGCGAACTGATGCGCCGCAACCCGGGCCTGCCCCCCGAGCGCGTCGACGAGGTCGCCATCGCCGCCACCACCCAGATCGGCGACCAGGGCCTGACGATCGGGCGCAGCGCCGCGATCCTCGCCGGGCTGCCCCGCAGCGTCCCCGGCTACGCCGTCGACCGCATGTGCGCCGGTGCGCTCACGGCCGTCACAACCTCCGGCGCGGGCATCGCCTTCGGCGCCTACGACGTGGTCATCGCGGGCGGCGTCGAGCACATGGGCCGCCACCCCATGGGCGAGGGCGTGGACCCCAACCCGCGCTTCCTCTCCGAGAAGCTCGTGGACCCGTCCGCGCTGGTCATGGGCAACACCGCCGAGAACCTGCACGACCGCTACCCCTCCATCACCAAGGAGCGTGCCGACGCCTACGCGGTGCGCAGCCAGGAGAAGGTCGCCAAGGCCTACGCCGACGGCCGGATCCAGCCCGACCTGGTCGAGGTCCTGGTCCGCTCCCTGGAGAAGGGCTACGGCCTGGCCACCCAGGACGAGCCGCCCCGGCCCGGCACGACGATGGAGTCGCTGGCCTCCCTCAAGACCCCGTTCCGCGCGCACGGCAACGTGACGCCCGGCAACGCCGCCGGTCTCAACGACGGCGCCACCGGCGCGATCCTGGCCGCCGAGGACGTGGCCGAGGAGCTGGGGCTGGGCACCAGGATGCGCCTGGTCGACTTCTCCTTCGCCGGTGTGGAGCCCGAGGTCATGGGCGTGGGCCCGGTCCCGGCCACCGAGAAGCTGTTCGCCCGCCAGGGCATCTCGATGGACGACGTCGGCCTGATCGAGATCAACGAGGCCTTCGCAGTGCAGGTGCTGGCCTTCCTGGAGCACTTCGGCCTCGCCGACGACGACGCCCGCGTCAACCCCTGGGGCGGCGCGATCGCCCTCGGCCACCCGCTGGCCTCCTCGGGCGTGCGCCTGATGATGCAGCTCGCGCGCCAGTTCGCCGAGCGCCCCGACGTCCGCTACGGCCTGACCACCATGTGCGTCGGCATGGGCATGGGCGGGACCGTCCTGTGGGAGAACACCAACTACGAGGGGGGCAAGTGAGCACCGTCATCGACGAGGCACGGGAGCTGTTCAGCGACGAGGTCGTCACCAACGCCCTCTCCCGCGACATCGAACTCCCCTACGGCGCGGGCACCGCGGTCCTGATCACCCTGGACAACGGGCACGACCACACCAAGCCCAACACCTTCGGCCCCGGCGGGCTGCTCAGCCTGGACGCGGCGATCGAGGCCGCCCGGGCGCGCACCGACATCGTCGCCGTGGCCGTCACCGGCAAGCCGTTCATCTTCGCCGTGGGCGCGGACCTGACCGGTGTGCCCGCACTCCAGAACCGCGAGCAGGCGCACGCCATCGGCAAGCTGGGCCACGACGTGTTCCGCAAGCTCGGCGAGCTGGACGTGCCCACCTTCGCGCTGGTCAACGGCGCGGCCATGGGCGGCGGCGTCGAGGTGGCGCTGCACTGCACCTACCGCACCATCTCCTCGGGCGTCCCGGCGCTGTCGCTGCCCGAGACCTTCCTGGGCCTGGTGCCCGGCTGGGGCGGCACCTACCTGCTGCCGAACCTGATCGGCGCCGAGAAGGCCCTCAAGGTCATCATCGACAACCCGCTCGCCCAGAACAAGGTGCTCAAGGGCGCGCAGGCCTTCGAGATGGGCATCGCCGACGCGATGTTCGAGCCCGCCGACTTCGTCGAGGAGTCGCTGCGCTGGGCCGCCCAGGTCGTCAAGGGCGACGTCGTGGTCGAGCGCCCCGAGGTCGACAGGGGCGAGGCCTGGGACAACGCGGTCAACATGGCCCGGTTCACCGTCGAGGGCAAGCTGCACGGCGCCGCCCCGGCCCCGGCCCGCGCGGTCGAGCTGGTCGCACAGGCGAAGACCCGCACGCGCGACGAGGGCTTCGCGGCCGAGGACGACGCGCTGGCCGACCTGATCATGAGCGACGAGCTCAGGGCGGGCCTGTACGCGTTCGACCTGGTGCAGAAGCGCGCCAAGCGCCCCGCGGGAGCCCCCGACAAGGCGCTGGCCCGCAAGGTCACCAAGGTCGGCGTCGTCGGCGCCGGTCTGATGGCCGGGCAGCTGGCGCTGCTGTTCGCCCGCCGCCTGGACGTTCCGGTCGTCATGACCGACCTGGACCAGGAGCGCCTGGACAAGGGCGTGGCCTACGTGCACGGCGAGGTGGACAAGCTCCTGAGGAAGGGCCGGGTCAACAGCGACAAGGCCAACCACCTCAAGGCCCTGGTGAGCGGTTCCCTGAGCAAGGACGCCTTCTCCGACGCCGACTTCGTCATCGAGGCCGTGTTCGAGAAGATGGAGGTCAAGCAGCAGGTGTTCGCCGAGGTGGAGGCCGTGGTCTCCCCCGAGGCGATCCTGGCCACCAACACCTCCTCGCTGTCGATCACCGAGATGGCCTCCCAGCTCCGCCACCCCGAACGGGTCGTGGGCTTCCACTTCTTCAACCCGGTCGCGGTCCTGCCGCTGCTGGAGATCGTCCGCGGCGAGGCGACCGACGAGGCGTCCCTGGCCACGGCATTCGCCACCGCCAAGAAGCTGAAGAAGACCGCGGTGCTGTGCAAGGACGCCCCGGCGTTCGTGGTCAACCGCCTGCTCACCCTGTTCATGGGCGAGGTCCTGGGCGCCGTCGGCGAGGGCACCGAGCCCGAGACGGCCGACCGCGCGGTGGCGCCCCTGGGCCTGCCGATGTCGCCGCTGCTGCTGCTCCAGCTGGTGGGCCCGGCGGTCGCGCTGCACGTGTCCGAGACCCTGCACCGGGCCTTCCCCGAGCGCTTCGCGGTCTCCGCCGAACTGGCCGAGATCGTCAAGGCGGGCAAGACGGCGATCTACGCCCCCGACTTCAGCATCGACCCCGAGGTCCGCGCGCTGCTCGTGGGCGGCGACCAGCCGTCCGAGGAGAGCGAGATCCTGGACCGGGCGCTGCGCGCGCTGGCCCGGGAGATCCGGATCATGCTGGACGAGGGCGTCGTGGCCGAGGCCGCCGACATCGACCTGTGCCTGATCACCGGCGCGGGCTGGCCGTTCCACACCGGCGGCATCACCCCCTACCTGGACAAGGTCGGGGTGTCGGAGGCCGTGAACGGCAAGCGGTTCCACGAGGGCGACCCGAAGGCTTTCTAGCCTTCGAAACCCCGAGGCGGGCCCGGCAGCGGATGCCGGGCCCGCCGTTCCGCGTCCGGGAGGCCCCACCCGTCCGGCCGGTCAGAAGTCCTGGGAGGACTCCTCACCGGTCGAGCCGGGGCTTGAGGAGCGTACGCGCCGGATGTGCAGCTGCCTGCTCAGCCGGATCACCGGGCGGATCAGCAGCTCGACGCTGCCGACGAGGAAGCACCAGGTGCCCGCCGTGGTCCAGGCCTCGGAGAAGAACATGACGCTTCCGGCGATGAACCACAGGGCGATGAGGATGTCGTTGACGATGCTCGCGGCCTCGTAGCGGCGCCGGACGACGAGTTCGTCGTGCCCCACGTGTAGGACCAGGGGTCTGCTCTGCTCTTCGGACATGTGCGGCCCTTCCCACGGGGGCGTCTCGGTACCGCGTCTTCCCCTGCCCGAAGTGGGCGAACGTGAAAAGTCACCACATAACGACTACTCATACATACTCGCTGGCAACCCTGTGCAACGGCTGCCTCGTGGCGCTATCCGCTGAACACCAGATCTGCTCCGCGTTGTTCGCCGACGCGCCGGACACGGCCGTCGGCTTCCCGCTCGGCCTCGGCGTGGACGTACCCGACTACGACCGCAGCGAGGTCACCTCGTGCGGCCTCGGCCACGTCGATCCCGTCGAGCGCCGATCGGGCGTCGCGATCATGCTGCGCGGCCCCGGCCCGAAGGACCCCTTCGACAGGCTGATGGGCATCGCCGTGGAGGTCCAGCGCGACGAGAAGGAGCGCAAGCGCTTCACCCGGCCCGAGTACGCGGCCTCGCTGCGCTCACGGCACGAGCGCCCGGTCGTCCTGCTGACCGTCTGTCCGAAGCGGTCCGTCGCGGACTGGTACGCCGAGCCGATCCACCTCGGCCGCCCCGGTTTCGTCCTGCGCCCCCTGGTGGTGGGGCCGTCCGGGATCCCGGCCAGCACCGGTCCCGGAGAGGTGGAGCGTCATCCGTCCCTGGACGTGCTGTCCGCCGCCGCGCACGGCGGTCGGGACATGGACGTGCTCGAAGCCCTGCGCACCGGCCTCGACGCGATCGACCGGGAAAAGGCTGCGGAGTGCATTGGATTCACGTTGAACCTGCTGGCGAGGACCGAAGGCCAGGCCGCCCCGGAGGAACTCATGATGGCGGACACCTCTGAGTACAGCAGCGCCTGGACCGAGAGCCTCAAGGCCGGGGGAGAGGCTCGAGCCGTCTTCCGACTCCTCACCCGACGCGGAATCGATATCCCCGAGGAAGCACACGAGCGCATCAGCGCATGCCGCGACCTCGATCGGCTCGACGCCCGGATCGACCGGGGCTTCGCCACCACCCACATCGACGAACTCTTCGCCGAGTGGCCTGGGAACCGTGACCGGCCCGGCGGCACGCACCCGACGCGTTCCCGCCGCGGACGGCTGCGTCACAGCACCGCCGACGGCGAAACGACCCCGCCCGGGAGCTCCCGGGCGGGGTCGCGCAACGGGCGGTCACACCCCCGCGTGCACCCTCCTGCGCCCGTCCCGCTCCACGGCGGGTTCGGGCCCGTCCTCGTCGCCGCCCTCGGAGATCCCGATCCGGTCGTGCAGCCAGCGCAGCGGCCGGGGCAGCCACCAGTTGGCCCCGCCCAGCAGGCGCATCGTGGCGGGCACCATGACCGCGCGCACCAGGGTGGCGTCCACCAGGACAGCGATGGCCAGGCCGATGCCGATGATCTTCAGGAAGAGCAGGTCCGAGGTGCCCATCGCCAGGAGCACCACCATCAGCAGGATCGCGGCGCTGGTGATGATCTGGCCGGTGTGCTGGAGCCCCGCCGACACCGAGCGCGTGTTGTCGCCGGTGCGCAGGTACTCCTCGCGCACCCGGCTGAGCAGGAACAGCTCGTAGTCCATCGCCAGGCCGAAGGCCACGACGATGATCAGCACCAGGTAGGTGGGGTCGATGGTGCCGACCGCCTCGAACCCGAGCAGCCCGGAGAAGGCGCCCTCCTGGAAGCCCCAGACCACAACGCCCAGGGAGGCGCCCAGGGACAGCGCCCCCATGAGCACCGCCTTGATCGGCAGGACGATCGAGCCGAAGGCGAGGAAGAGCAGGAGCAGGGTGGCCGTGGCGACGAAGCCCACGGTCATGGGCGCCGCGTCGACGATCGCCGCCACGTTGTCCTGCTGCATGGCGGCCACGCCGCCGACCAGGCTCTCCTCCGCGCCCTCCGGGACCGGTTCGGCGCGCACGTCGCGCACCAGGTCGGCGACCTCCGGGGAGTCGGAGGCGCCCCGGTAGGCGACCACGACGTGGGCGACGTCCTCGCCGGTGCGCTCCACGGTGGCCGACACGGCCTCCTCCAGGCCCGCCAGGCGCTCGGTGTACTCCTCCAGGGCCCCGTCGTCGGCGCCGCCGACCACCGCGACGTCGAGCGTGCCCAGGCCGCCCGCGGGGAAGTCGTCGGAGAGCGCCTCGGTGGCGATCCGGCTCCCGGAGTCGGCGGGCAGGTAGCGCTGGTCGGTGGATCCGAGTTCAGTGGAGGCCAGGCCGGCGCTGAAGACCAGCAGGACGCCGCCGACCGCGACCAGGGACACGGCGGGGCCGCGCATGACGACGCGGGCCAGGCGCGACCAGGCCCCCTCGTGCACGGCGCCGGTGACGGTGCGGCGGGGCAGCGGCAGCCGCAGGCGGTCGATCCGGTGCCCGACCGCGGCCATCAGCGCGGGCAGGAAGACCAGCGCCGCCAGCAGGTCGAAGACCACGACGGCGATGCCGCCCCAGCCGATCGACTTGAGGATGGGCTGGGGGAAGAAGAGCAGGCCCGCGAAGGCGATGCCGACGGTGATGCCGGAGAAGGCCACGGTGCGTCCGGCGGTGTCGACGGTACGGCTCACCGCGTCGGCGATGCCGCGGCCCCGGCGCAGCTCCTCCCGGAAGCGGCTGACCATGAACAGCCCGTAGTCGATGGCCAGCCCCAGGCCCAGGATGGTGGCGACGTTGATCGCGAACACCGACACCTCGGTGACGTGGGTCAGCGCGCGCAGGAGGGTCAGCGAGCCCAGGATGGCCAGACCGCCGACGGCGAGCGGGACCAGGCCCGCGACGAGGCCGCCGAAGATCAGGACGAGCAGGAACAGCAGGATCGGCAGGGTGATGAGCTCGGCGCGGACGACGTCGCTCTCGGCGCTCTCGGCCAGCTCGTGCTCGATGGCCACCGAGCCGCCCAGGTGGACCTCCAGGTTGCTGGAGGACAGGTACTCGGCCACCTCCTCGTACTGGTGGAGGCGGTCGGCGTGGGTCTCCCCGCTGAGGGTGACGGGGATGTAGGTGGCGTCCATGTCCTCGGCCACGAGCATGCCGCGCTCGGTCTCGCCGAGGTCCTCGTCGAGGTAGGTGTCGAAGTCGGCGACCGCGTCCTCGGGCATGCCGTCGGCGATACGCTGGACCGCCGCGGCGAAGGTGGGGTTGTCCACCTGGATCTCGTCGCTGCGGTAGACCGCGACGACGTCGACGCCGTCGTGGCCCAGCTCCTCCTCCAGGACGCGCGTGGCCCGCGCGGACTCGGAGTCGGGGTCCTCGAACCCGCTCTCGCTGACGTCGGAGAAGAGCCCCGAGCCCCAGATCCCGGAGAAGACCGCGAAGGCCGCGGTGGCGGCGAGGACCGCCCAGCGCCAGCGGTGGACTCCCCGCCCCAGCCGACCGAAAAGCCCCGTTTGTGTCGGCATACGCCGCCCTTTCAGGAAACAGACCCCGTGTCCGTTAACGGTGTTTGCTAACGGTGTTCACTAAAGCGTGCGGGCGTTACGATGTCAACGTCGTCGACGAGGACCACGGCGCCCCGACCGGGTGCCCGAGACAGGGGTGTAGCGCAGCAGATGGCGAAACCGCAGCTGGACCGGGTGACGGGGAGGCCGAGCCGACGCGAGCGTGTGCGCGAGGCCACACTGGCGGAGATCAAGGGGATCGCCCGTCGGCACCTGGTCGAGCACGGGTCCGGCGGGGTGTCCCTGCGCGCCATCGCGCGGGAGATGGGGATGACCGCGCCGGGACTGTACCGCTACGTGACGGGGATCGACGCGCTGCTGGTGCTCATCACCGCGGACATGTTCCAGGAACTGGGCGACGCGGTGGCCGCGGCGGACGCCAGCGTGCCCGCCGAGGACACCGACCTGCGCATCCTCACCTCGCTGCGGGCCTTCCGGGCCTGGGCGGTCGGGCACCGGGCCGAGTTCGCCACGATGTTCGGCCCGCGCGTGCGACTGGCCCCCGAGACCGACGTCACACCGGCGGTGGAGGCCGGGCGGCGCTTCGGGGCGACCTTCTACACCCTCTTCGACCGGCTCCTGTCGGAGGAGCGGTTCGTGCTGCCCGACGGGGACCGCATCACC
Organism: Nocardiopsis akebiae; assembly: GCF_018316795.1. NCBI lineage: Bacteria > Bacillati > Actinomycetota > Actinomycetes > Streptosporangiales > Nocardiopsidaceae > Nocardiopsis > Nocardiopsis akebiae. The sequence continues at coordinate 2,636,350 of NZ_CP074132.1, read as the reverse complement.
CCGGAGCTGGCCCGCGAGCTGCGCGCCTTCGCCGACACCTGCGGCTTCTCGGCCCCGCACATCCCGGTGGAGGCGGTCATGGTGCTCAGCACTTGCTGGGTACGCCTGTACGGGGTGGTGTGCATGGAGGTGTTCGAACACCTCGACTTCGTGATGCGCGACATGGAACCGCTCTTCGAGTCCGAGCTTCAGAACATGCTGACGGGCCTGGGGGTTCGCTACCGGCCGCCGGAGAGCGGCACCCCGACGTCCGTGGGTACGTCCGGTTAAGCCTCATACTGGAGTTCTGCGACTCTTGCCGGATTCGCCCCCGGGCGGAGACGACACCCCGGCACGCTGCGGCACGATAGCGAGGACTGACCCCGTGGAGAACCCATCCGGCGGTGAGCGGCCCGGAGGCGAGACCCCCCGACCCGAGCGGTCCGGTACCGGAGGCGCCGAGGAGGCCGCCGGACGCGGAGCGGACGGACGGGAACCCGGCGGAGCGGAGCAGGGGCGGGACGGAACCGCACGCACGCACGCTCCCGCACGCCCCGGACCGGGCGCCCCGCCGTACCGCACCGCTCCCACCTCCCCCGGGCTGACACAGGCCGGTGCGCCGTACCGCCACGTCCTCCCCGCCGCCCTCTACGGCCACCCCGTCCACCCGGGTGCCGGGTACGGCCAGCCCGCGACGGGCCCCGGCCCCGCGCCGCACCCCTGGCGGGCACCGGGCGCCCACACGCACCCCCACCCCTTCGCGCTGCCGCCCGGCGGCCACCCCGCCGCCCATCCGGGGACCGCCTGGCAGCCGACCGCGCCGTCCTGGCCGCAGCCGCCGGAGCGGCCCTCGCGCCGCGGCGGCGCGAGCGTCCTGCTCGGTTCGGCGGGCGCGGCCGTGATCGCCCTCGTGGCGCTGGGCGCGAGCATCCTCATCGTCGCCACCACCCCCCAGGAGGAGCCCCAGCCCACCGGTGTCGACCTGTCCGCCCACTACGACGACCGCCTCAGGGCGCGGCCCAACCAGGTGGAGGTCGACGTCGTCGACCACCCCCTCTACGACGTCGCCACCCCCGAGCCGGTCGAGTGCGACGTCCCCGAGCTGGACATGGACTCCGACGAGTCCTGGGAGGAGTTCGCTGCCGTCTCCGGGGACTGCCTGAACACGCTGTGGGCACCGGTGTTCGAGGACCTGGGCCTGTCCGTGGAGCTGCCCGAGTTCGCCGTCACCCGGACCTCGCCCGACCCCCCGGACGCCAGCCCGGAGGACGGGTACACGCTCGCCTACTACGAGAGCGACCTGAGCCGCATCACCGTCGTGCTGCCCAACGTGCGCCACCTGGGCGCCCTGCTCCCCCCGAGCGAGCGCGAGGAGGTCTGGCTCGCCCTGATGGGCCACGAGTACGGCCACCACGTGCAGTACGCCACCGGCATCCTGGGCGTCGCGCACGGCATGACCTGGAAGGCCGAGAACGAGCAGGCCGAGCTGGAGGCGATGCGCCGCACCGAACTCCAGGCCGAGTGCATGGCCGGGGTGGGCCTGCGCGGGATCACCGGCGCCGACGAGGGGGCCCTGCGCACGGCCAACGAGCACTTCAACGGCGGCGGCGACCTCGACACGCACGGCACCGCCGGCAACCGGGCCCTCTGGCTGGAGAGGGGCTGGTCGCAGGAGACCGTGGAGGGCTGCAACACCTATGGCGCCGACACCGACCAGGTCGCCTGAGCCCTCCCCGCGGCCGCGGGGAGGGCGGGGCGGGAGTCAGCCGCCGACGACCCTTCGGTAGGCCTCCCAGCCGTGGAGCTTGACCCGCTCGCCCCGGTCCAGCTCCACGGCCTGGTCGGCCTCTGCGGTGTCGATGCGCAGCCAGTCCTCGTAGTCGCTGTGTGCCACCCCGCGCTCGTCCAGCACGGTCTCCAGCGGGACCAGTTCCGGAGCCGCCTCGCGCAGCGCCCCGGCGTCCTCCAGCAGGGCGCGCACGGTCGCGGCGGCGTCGGACTTGTTGGTGCCGATCACCCCGGTGGCGCCCCGTTTGATCCAACCGGCCACGTAGTCGCCGGGGACCGCGACGCCGTCGGCGTCCAGGACGCGCCCGCCCTCCTGGGGCACGGTGCGCCCCTCGGAGTCGAAGGGCACCCCGGGCAGAGCGACGCCCGCGTACCCCACCGAGCGCAGCACCATCCCGGCGGGCAGGTCGGTGGTCCGGCCGGTCCCGGTCAGACGCCCGTCGGCGTCCAGGCGGGTCTCCTCCACCCGCACGCCGCTCACGCGCCCCTCCTCCCGGCCGAGGACCTCCACGGGCCGGGCCCAGAAGTGCAGCCGCACGGTGCGCCCCCGCCCGCGTGGCCCGCGGGAGGCGTGTTCGGCCAGGAGCCGCAGGTTGGTGCGGGCGGCCCGGGCGACGTCGCGCAGCTCGGGGGCGCCGGTCCCCACGGCGGTGGGGTCGATGTCGACCTGTTCGGGGCGCACGACGACGTCGGCGCCGGGCAGCGCGAGCAGGTCGCGCAGCTCGGGCGCGGTGAACTTGGCCTGGAGGGGGCCGCGCCGCGACAGCAGGTGGACGGTGCGCACGCGGCTGGCGGCGAGCACGTCCAGGACCGGCTGGGGGATGTCGGTGTGGCGGAGCTCGTCGGCGGTCTTGGCGAGGATGCGCACCACGTCCAGGGCGACGTTGCCCGCCCCGACCACGACGACCTCCTCCGCGTCGAGCACGAACCGCTCCAGGGCGGTGTCGGGGTGCCCGCAGTACCAGTTGACGAAGTCGGTGGCGGCGACGCTGCCGGGAAGGTCCTCCCCCGGCACGTCCATGCGGCGGTCGACGCTGGCGCCGGTGGCGTAGACGACGGCGTGGTGGGTGCGGGCCAGGTCGGCGCGGGTGAGGTCGGCGCCGAACTCGACCCCGCCGACGAAGCGCACGTCGGGGTGCTCCAGAACCCGGCGCAGCGCCCGGGCCACACCCTTGATCTTGGTGTGGTCGGGGGCCACCCCGTAGCGCACCAGCCCGTAGGGCGTGGGCAGGCGGTCCACGACGTCGACCCGCACGGGCACGCGCCGCTGCCGCGTCAGGGCGTCGGCGGCGTAGACGCCCGCCGGGCCGGAGCCGATCACGGCCACCCGGAGCGGTGCGGCGGTGCTGTGCTGCTCAGGTTCGGAGGAGCTCATGTGCCCATTCTGGCAGCCCGGGGGCGTCCCCCGGGCTGCCAGGGACGCGTGCGCTCAGGCGGTCTCGTCGGCCAGTTCGCCGGCGGACTTGGCGCCGTCGGTGTGCCGGGAGACCGTCTCGGTGAGGCTGCGGGACAGCTCCTGGGGGGTCAGGCCCTGCTCGCGCAGGATGTCGTCGCGCTTGGCGTGGTCCAGGAACTCCTGCGCGATGCCGAACGTGCGCACCGGCACGTCCACGTCGTGGTCGCGCAGCAGACGGGCCACGGCGTCGCCGACCGCGCCGGTGCGGCCGTTGTCCTCGATGACCGCGACGACGCTGTGCTCGGCGGCCTCGGCGACCAGGGCCCCGTCCAGCGGCTTGACCCACAGGGGGTCGACGACGGTGACGCCCAGCCCCTGGGCGGCCATCCGGTCGGCGACCTCGCAGGCGACCTGGGCCATGGTGCCCACGCCCACGATGAGCAGGTCCTTGGAGTTGCCGCCGTCGGCGGCGCGGCGGAGCAGGTCCATGGAGCCGATCCTGCCCACGGCGTCCAGCTGCTCGGCGACCGCGCCCTTGGGGTAGCGCACGACGGTGGGCGCGTCCTCGACCGCGACGGCCTCGCGCACCAGGGCGCGCAGGCGCTCGGCGTCGCGGGGCGCGGCCAGGCGCAGGCCCGGGACCACCTGGAGGATGGACATGTCCCACATGCCGTTGTGGCTGGCGCCGTCGTTGCCGGTGATCCCGGCGCGGTCCAGACAGAAGGTGACGCCCTGGCGGTGCAGGGCGGCGTCCATGAGCACCTGGTCGAAACAGCGGTTGAGGAAGGTGGCGTAGACGGCCACGACCGGGTGCAGGCCGTTCATGGCCATGCCGGTGGCCGCGGTGGCGGCGTGCTGTTCGGCGATGCCCACGTCGAAGGTGCGCTCGGGGTAGGCCTCGGCGAACTTGTTGAGGCCGGTGGGGTGGAGCATGGCGGCGGTGATGGCCACCACGTCGGGGCGCTCGGCGCCGATCTCGACCATGGTTTCGGCGAAGACCGAGGTCCACTTGACGGCCTTGGGGCCGGGCTTTGCCCGGCCGGTGGCCACGTCGAAGGGGCCGGGGGCGTGGAACTGGTCCTCGTCGTGGTTCTCGGCCGGGGCGTAGCCCTTGCCCTTCTGGGTGATGCAGTGGACGATCGCCGGGCCGCCGAAGTCCCGGGCGCGGCGCAGCGCCTTCTCCAGGGCCTGCTCGTCGTGGCCGTCGATGGGACCGAGGTACTTCAGACCCAGGTCCTCGAACATCATCTGCGGCTGGATGGCGTCCTTGAGGCCCTTCTTGATGCCGTGCAGCGCCTCGTAGAGGGGCTGGCCGACCACGGGCGTGCGGTTGAGGGTGGTCTTGGCCAGGTCCAGGGCCTGCTCGTAGCCGGGGGCCATGCGCAGGGAGGCGAGGTGGTCTGCCAGACCGCCCATGGTGGGCGAGTAGGAGCGGCCGTTGTCGTTGACCACGATGACCAGGCGCCGGTCCCGGCGCTCGGCGATGTTGTTGAGCGCCTCCCAGGCCATGCCGCCGGTGAGGGCGCCGTCGCCGATGACGGCGACCACGGTGCGGTCCTTGCGGCCCCGCACCTCGTTGGCCTTGGCCATGCCGTCGGCGTAGGACAGCGCGGTGGAGGCGTGGGAGTTCTCGACGAAGTCGTGCTCGGACTCGGCGCGGGAGGGGTATCCGGACAGGCCGCCCTCGGACTTGAGGTTGGTGAAGTCGTGGCGGCCGGTGAGCACCTTGTGCGCGTAGGCCTGGTGCCCGGTGTCGAAGATGATGGGGTCCTTCGGGGAGTCGAAGACCCGGTGCAGCGCGATGGTCAGCTCGACGACGCCGAGGCTGGGGCCCAGGTGCCCGCCGGTCTGGGAGCAGGAGTCGACCAGGAAGTCCCGGATCTCCTGTGCCAGCGCAGGGAGCTGGTCGGCCGGAAGCCTCTTGAGCGCTTCCGGATTGTGTATCGACTCGAACAGTGCCACTGTCTCGTCAGTCCCCTCGTCCCGCGTGTCCGTTGAGTTTGCCGTTCCGTGCCCCTGACGTGGGCCGGGCCTGGCTACCGGCAGGTATGCATACCCGAGTTTATGGGCGTACGTCCACGGGTCCTACCCAACCCCGCGCGGGAGCGGCCCATGGAACCCCTACGCCGTCCGGTTACCGGGTTTTCGCGTACATTACTCGGTCCCCGGCGCGGTGGCCGCGCGTCATCCCAGGAAGGCCCGGGCGAGCAGTCCCAGCGCGGAGGCCGCCACGACCGCCAGCAAGGCCGCGCGCAGCCGCCCGGCGTCGACGCGGCGGCGCAGCGCGGTCCCGGCGAAGAAGCCCGCTACGACGAGGGGGACCGCGCAGGCGCCGACCGCGGCGCTCCGGGCGTCCATCTGGCCGCCCAGGGCCAGGGCCGCCAGCGAGACCGCGCCGCCCAAGAGGAAGAACGCGGCCAGGGTGGCGCGGACCCGGGCGGGCTCCTCGTACTGGTAGAGCAGGGCCATGGGCGGGCCGCCGATCGTGGTGGCGGTGCCGGTGAGTCCGGACAGGGCCCCGGCCGCCACGAGCGAGACTGGGGTGATGCGCACCCGCAGGGACCAGAGCGAGAGGGCGACGGCCACCAGCACCATCGCCCCGACCGCGCCCGCCAGCGCGCGGGGCTCCAGGGCGGCCACCACCCACACGCCCAGGGCGGTTCCGGGCAGGCGAGCGGGCAGCCCCCAGGCGAGGCCCCGCCAGTCCACGTGCCGCCACTCCTGGAGGAGCGTGAGCCCGGGCAGGGCGATCACGGCGACCAGGAGCGCCCCCGGCACGAGGGTGGGGTCCAGGAAGGACAGGACGGGCGCGGCGACCAGCCCGAGGCCGAGGCCGACGGTGCTCTGCACCGCGGCCCCGGCGAAGACGGCGACCACCACGGCGGCGGCGAACGCCGCCACGTCGGTGGGGGCGAGCAGGCCGTGACCGCTGGGGGCCAGGAAGGATGCGGCGGAGAGTTCTACGGGCACGGCGTGCGACGCTACATCCCCACCGTCCCGACCGGGTTCAGGAGGTAGGGAGATGGGACGACCGCGCGGGCTCGGCGCGCCGGACGCCGTCCACGTAGGCCGGGGCCCGTTCGGGGTGCGGGAACCACCCGGTCAGGTCGCCGGGGTCGCTGAAGCAGTTGGCGAAGCGGTCGGCCGTCTCCTGGTGGCGCGCGGCGAGGCGGTACGGCTCCTCCAGGTGCGGCGGGGCGGTGAGCAGGCCCCCGCTCCACGCGGTCACCTGGCTGGCCAGGCGCCAGTAGGCGGCGAACGCCGAGCGCGTTAAGGCCCCGTCGAAGGGCCGTAGGCCGTGGTCGACCGCGGCGCGGCGGTAGACCTCGGCGGCGAAGGAGGCCATGTTGGTCCCCTGCGCGGTGACCGGGTCGTTGGCGGCCACGGAGTCCGCCACGCCCAGCACCGGGGTTCCGTTCGCCAGGCGGGCGACGGGTTCGCGCACCACCGGCGCGTAGCCGCCGCGCAGGGCCGCCCCGGGTCGGCGGGGCGGGCGTGGGCCAGGCGCTCGTACTCCCAGGGCGCCTCCCGGTACAGCGCGTCCGGCAGGCCCGCGAGGACCTCCTCGCCGGAGGCGCCGGGGGGCAGCTGCCGGTCCGGGGACCGCCGGGCACCGCCTCGACCATGACGGCCTCGCAGACCCCGGCCAGGGAGTAGGTGGGCAGCGTGGTGACCTCACCCGCGCCGGGGACGGCGGTGCGGCTGAGCACCGGCCCGTCGGGGTGGGGCCCGGCGCCGGTCACGTAGGCCAGCGCCAGGGAGCGCTGCGGGGACCGGAAGCGCGAGCGCCGGGTGTCGCGGGGGAGGACCTCGGAGAGCGCGCCGCGCCCGGAGGCGACGACGGTGAGCTCGTGGTCGGCGGCGAGCCGTTCCAGGTCCTCGGCCAGGACGCGCCCGCGCAGGAGGGTGCCGCCGCGCCGGACGGACAGGGCGAGCCAGGCCGACATCTTGAGCCGCTGGTCGACCGACTGGGCGTGCTCGTCCAGCGCGCGGGAACCCGGGAGGAGGGGGCGGCGCGAGGGCCCGGTCCGGCGCCTGGGGCGCCGGACCGGGCGGGAGGGGGCGGGGACGGCGGGGAGTGGGCGCCGTCCGCCGCCCGGGGATGGCTCGCGTAGCCGTGCCGGGTCAGGCGCCTCCCCTGGCGTGGGTCTTGCGTCCCCGGCGGGAGACGGAGTCCAGGATGACCGCGATCAGCAGGACGGCGGCGGTGATCATGAACCGGACCGAGGTGTCCATCTGGAGCAGCAGCAGACCGGAGGTGATCGCGCCCAGGACCAGGCCGCCCAGCAGGGCGGAGTAGGCGTTGCCGCGCCCGCCGAAGAGGCTGGTGCCGCCGATGACCGCGGCGGCGATGGCCATCATCAGCTCCTCGCCGCCGCCGGTGGCCACGCTCGCCGCGAAGTTGCGCGAGGTCAGCATGATCCCGCCCAGGGCGGCCAGGGCGGAGGCGATCCCGAACACGGAGATGCGGATCATGTCCACGTTGATGCCGGCGCGGCGCGCCGCCTCGGCGTTGCCGCCGACGGCGTAGACCATGCGGCCGTAGCGGGTCTTGCGCAGGACCAGGTCGAGCACGACCACGAAGCCCACGAAGATCAGGAAGGCCAGCGGCACGCCCTTGTACTGGTTGAGCACCCACACCGCGACCAGGATCGGCACGAACAGCAGGGCCGCCCGGAAGAGGATCTCGGTCCAGGGCTTGTAGGGCAGGTTGGCCTGGCGCCTGCGCCGCTCCACCACCGCCACGGAGACCACGTACAGGACGACGGCCAGGACGGCGAGCGCCCAGCCCACCACCGGGACGAAGAAGGTCTGCGTCAGCAGCGAGATCGGACCGCTCGGGCTGGTGTTGATGGTGCCGTCGGCGCCCATCAGGTACAGGTGCAGGCCCTGCCAGCCCAGCAGTCCGGCGAGGGTGACCACGAAGGCCGGTACCCCGAGTTTGGCGAAGACGACGCCGTGGAGCAGGCCCACCACGAGGCCGACGGCGAGGGCCGCGCCGATCGCGATCCACTCCGAGACGCCCTGTTTGACGGCCAGCACGCCCAGGACCGCGGCGGCCAGTCCGGCGACCGAGCCGATGGACAGGTCGATCTCGCCGAGCAGCAGGACCATGATGACGCCGGTGGTCATCAGGCCGATGGCGGCGATCTGCACGGTCAGGTTGGACAGGTTCTGCGGCGACAGGAACCGGTCGTTGGCCGACTGGAAGACGACGGCGATGAGGATCAGGCCGATGACCACGGGGATCGGGCCCAGTTCGCCGCCGCGCAGGTTGCGGCGCAGGGCGTCGAGCCAGCCCTTGGGCGAGGCCGCCGTGGTCAGCAGGCGCGGGTCGCGCTTGGACTCGGCGGAGCCGCCCGCACCCGTGGCGGGCGCCTTGGAGACGGGGGTCTGCTGGGTCATCACTTGTCCTCCGTGGCCAGGGCCGAGGCGCCGGTGCGCTCGGAGCGGCGGCTGACCGGGTTGTCGGCGGCACCGGTGATGGCGGCCACGATCTCCTCGTAGCTGGTCTCGGCGACAGGGAAGTTCCCGGCGTTGCGGCCCAGGCGCAGGACCACGGCGCGGTCGGCCACCGCGCGCACGTCGGCCATGTTGTGGCTGATCAGCAGCACGCCCAGGCCCTGGTCGCGCAGGCGCTCGATGAGGTCGAGGACCTGGGCGGTCTGGGCGACGCCCAGGGCGGCGGTGGGCTCGTCGAGCATCACCACGCGCGGCTTGCCCAGCAGGGAGCGGGCGATGGCGATGATCTGGCGCTGGCCGCCGGAGAGGGAGGCCACCGGGACGCGCAGGCTGGGGATGCGCACGGACAGCGAGTCCAGCAGCTCCATGGCCCGGCTCTCCATCTCGACCTCGTCGAGGGTGCCCGGGAAGTGCAGTTTCTCGTTGCCCAGGAAGAGGTTGCCGACGATGTCCAGGTTGTCGCACAGGGCGAGGTCCTGGTAGATGGTGGCGATCCCCAGGCGCTGGGCGTCGGAGGGGGCGTTGATGCTGACCGGCTTGCCGTCCCAGGTGATGGCACCGCCGCTGTCGGCGGGGTGCGCTCCGGAGATGACCTTGACCAGCGTGGACTTGCCGGCGCCGTTGTCACCGAGGAGGGCGACGACCTCGCCCTCGCCGACGTGGAAGTCGACGTCGCTCAGGGCCCGGACGGCACCGAAGGTCTTGGAGATCCCGGACAGTTCCAGGACTGGTGTGCTCATGCGTTCGCTTCTCTTCTCTCGCCCTGGCCGGGGACGGCGGGGCGGCGGGGCGCCCCGCCGTTCCGGGCCCGGAACGTCCGCACCGGCTCTACAGGGCTTCCTGGCAGAAGTCCGTGTCGGCGTAGTCGTCGGTGCAGATCTCCTCGATGCTGTAGATCCCGTCCGAGACGACCGTGTCGCCGACGTTCTCCGCGGTGACCGCGATCGGCTCCAGCAGGACGGCGGAGACGGTCTCGCCCCCTCCGTCCTCGACCTCGGTGAGCGTGTGCTCGCCCAGCTCGGGGTCCTCACCGGTGGCCAGGCCGACGGCCATGGCCGCGGCCACCTGGGCCTCGGGCTGGATCGCCTTGTAGACGGTCATGTACTGCTCACCGGCGATGATGCGCTGGATGCCCGCGAGCTCGGCGTCCTGTCCGGTCACCGGGGGCAGGTCCTCCACGCTCACGCCCGCGCTGCGCAGGGCGGAGATGATGCCGGAGGCGATGCCGTCGTTGGCGGCGTAGACGCCGGTGATCTCGTCCAGGCCCAGGGAGGTGATGGCGCCCTCCATCTGGGCGTTGGCCTCGTCCGGCGACCACTCGGGGGTGTCGAACTCCTGGCCGATGTCGATCTGGTCCTCGAGGACCCCCATGGCCCCGGCCTTGAAGCTGGCCGCGTTGGGATCGGTGGGCGAGCCGTGCATGACGACGATCGAGCCGTCACCGGTGGTGTCCTCCTCCTCCAGGGCCTCCAGCAGCGACTCGGCCTGGACCTGGCCGACGCGGTTGTTGTCGAAGGAGACGTACATGTCCGCGCCGCCCTCGGCTAGGCGGTCGTAGGCGATCACGGGCACGCCCTGGGACTTGGCCTCGTTGACCGTCCCGGCCGCGGCGGCGGCGTCCACCGGGTCGAGGACGAGCACGTCCACACCGTCGGTCAGCATGGCCTGGGCCTGGGTCTGCTGCTCGCTCACGGACTGGTCCGCGTTGGCGTAGGAGACCTCGCAGTTGGGGCACAGCTCGCCCATCGCCTCCTCGAAGAAGGGGCGGTCGAAGGCCTCGTAGCGGGCCGTGTGGAGGTCGGGCAGGAGCAGTCCGACGTGGAAGCCCTCCTCCACGGTGTGGGTCTCCTGCTCGGCCTCGCCGCCGGTGGTCGTGAGCGAGCCACAACCGGAGACGAGGAGGGCGAGAGCGGCTCCCGCGGCGGCGAAGCCGGCGGACGTGTACCGCGGTGTGAAGCGTCGTGCGTTCAACGCTAGGTACCTCTCATGACGGGGGATACGGGCGGTGGAACTCGCGAGTGGTGGAGTGAAGTCAAACCCCGCCGCCACCTTGCCGTCAACTCCTGAACACATAACCGAAACATCACGGGCCTTGCGTTCAGAGCGTGAAATAATGGAAAACCCAGGCCAGAGCGGGATTCTGGGCGTGTGAGCTCACGTGAAGGAGTTTCGGTTTTTACCGAGCGACGGCCCGTTCCGGCACTGACCTCGGTGTTCGCGGCATCGTCAGCCTACGTGCGGGCTCCGTTCAGCGAAGCACCCGCCCGCGGCCCGACCTGCTGCGGGCCGCGCCGGGAGCCCGCGCCCCCCGCCGTGGGAACGCGGCGCCACCGCGCGATTCCACCGCGTCACCGGTGGTACGGGAATCGGCTTCGCCTTGGCGAGGAACCCCGGGGCTCTAGCCCCAGGGGGAATCACCGCGCACGCCCCATCGGTCCGCCAGTGACGGGGGCACAGTGGGCTGCTTCGGCTCGGTCTGTCACTGGCCGGGTGCACGATGGTGGGCGTGTCGAAGATCGTGGTGCCGCTCAGGCTCAGGCCGCCGCCCGAGCGGGCGGCGGTGTCGGCCTCGACCCTGCGCGCGCTCAACACCCACGCCACCTGGGTGGCGAAGGTGGCCCACGAGCAGGGCCTGATGCGCGACTACGAGCCGCGCAAGCACACCTACCGGCAGCTGCGCGCGGCCGAGGTGGGCTCACAGGCGGCCCAACACGTGGTCAAGAAGGCGTGCGACGCCCACCGCACTCGCCGCGCCAATCTGGACAACGGCAACTACGGGCCGAGCTGCGAAAAACAGACCTTAGACGGCGCGGTCGGGTCGGACGCGGTGAACTCCCCCGCACCCAGCGGGGTGGCGCAACCGCACACTCGGTCCCTTCAGGACCAAGAAGCTGACTTCGCCTGCTGGGCGGCCATGCGCAGCGCCCCGTACAGCGAGGCGTCCCTGCCCAGCGCGCTCGGCACCAGTTCGAGCCGCTCCAGGGCGCTGCTCAGCGAGCCCAGTTCCATCGACCGGCGCATCGGGTCCAGCAGCAGTTCACCGGCCTGGGCCAGGTCCCCGCCCACGATGACCCGGTCCGGGTTGAACAGGTTGGCCACGATCGCGGTGCCCTGGCCCAGCGCGGTGCCCGCCTCGGCGATGATGCGGCGGCTGCCGGGGTCGCCCTCCAACGCCGCGGCCACCATGTCCGGGATGCGGACGGGGTCGGGGCCGCGGGCCACGTCGGTGTTCTGCGGCAGCATGTCCAGCAGGTAGCCCGCGCCGACGAAGGTCTCCAGGCAGCCCCGGTTGCCGCAGCGGCACACCTGCCCGCGCGGGTCCAGCGCGATGTGCCCGATCTCCCCGGCCGTGCCTCCCGCGCCGCGGAAGAGCTGGCCCGACATCATGATGCCCGCGCCCACGCCGTCGTTGATGACCAGGTGGACCACGTGCTCGGCGCCCACGCCCGCGCCCCGGTGCTGTTCGGCCATGACCGCGAGGTTGGCGTCGTTCTCGGCCAGCACCTCCAGGCCCAGCCGCTCGGTCAGCGCCTTGGCGGGGCGAAAGCCCGCCCAGCGGGTCAGGCAGGAGATGCCGCCGACCTCGCCGGTGCCGGGGTCGATCGGTCCCGGGATGGAGGCCACCACCGAGGACACGGTGCCCCGGTCGACCCGGCTGCGCAGCAGGATGGTCTCGGCCAGCCAGGCGGCGCGGCGCACCCCGCGCTCGGCGTCGGAGGCCACGTCGTAGCCGATCTCCTCGCGGGCCAGCATGTTGCCGTCGCTGTCGCCCACCGCGACGCGGACGCTGTCGGCGGTGAAGTCCACGGCCACGACCGCGCCGGGCCGGCGAACGAGGGTGATGGCCTTGGCCCGGCGGCCGTTGGAGGAGGTGTCGCGCACCAGGACCGTCCCGGCGGCGCGCAGGCCGCGGACGATGTTGGAGACGCTGGCCGCGGACAGGCCGGTGGCGCGGGCCAGCTCTGCCTGGGTGCGGGTGCCCTCGCTGCGCAGTACGTCCACGACCCGCCGCTCGTTGGCCCGGCGCAGGGCTGACTGTGATCCCGGTGTCGCGGCGGCCTCGGTCACCAGGTGCCCCTCCCCCTGCTTTCGTGGCCGCGTTTTCGGCGCTGTTGCGAGGAATGCTACAAGCAATGAACGCAAGCAGGAACTTCACATCCGCCGCGTTAGGGTCCGAAGGTGAGCAGAGCACGCATCAGCACCGCCGAGTCGGGGTGGGCCGACCTCCTGGCCGGGGCGGTCCCGCCGCCCGCCCGGGCCCCGGGCCGGACGCGCGCCGTGGCGGTCGAGGGCCGCTCGGGCGCGGGCAAGAGCACGGTGGCCGACGCGCTGCGCGCGGCCCTGGCCCGGCGGGGCGAGGCCGCCGCCGTGCTGACCATGGAGGACCTCTATCCGGGCTGGCGCGGCCTGGTCGAGGGCTCCGAGCTGCTGCGTGAACGGGTCCTGGCCCCGCTCGCGCGCGGGGAGCGGGCGGCCTGGCGGCGCTACGACTGGGAGCGGGGGGAGTTCGCGCGGGAGTGGACGGCGCTGCCCGGCGACGTGGCGGCGGGCGGGGTCCTCGTGGTGGAGGGCGGCGGCTCCGGGGCCGCCGCCGTGCGCGGCCTGCTGGACCTGCTGGTGTGGGTGGACGCGTCCGACGCCGAGCGCGCGCGGCGGTTGGACGGCCGGTGGGACGCGTCCGTCTACGCGCCGCACCGGCGGGCGTGGGCGGAGCAGGAGGAGGCCTTCCACCGGCGCGACCGCCCCCGGGAGCACGCTGACGTGGTGGTCGCCAACCCGGCCCGGTGACCTGTGCCGGGAGCGGTCAGGCCCCGACCGCTCCCGGCACCTCCCCGTCGCCGAGGGCCGGTTGACCGGACCCGCGCACGAACCCGGTGACGGCGTCGAGCACGGCCGGATCGCGGAGCAGCGCGCTGTGTCCCAGGCCCGAGGTGGTGACCAGGCGCGCGCGCCCGTGGTGGGCGGCAAGCGTCAGGTGCGACTGCGCCGTGGGGACGACGGTGTCGTGCTCGTCGTGCAGCAGCAGGAGCGGCTGGGCGAGGGCGGCCCCCTCTCCCACGGAGAAACGGCTCCACACGGTCGGGTCGCCCTCGAAGTGGTGCCCCTCGACCGCCCGGCGCAGGGCCGCGGCGGCGCGGGGGCCCAGTCCGAGCGCCGCGGCGAAGGCGTGGACGGTGAAGGCGAAGTCCGACACCCCGGCCACCAGGACCGCCCGGTCGGCCTCGACCCCCTCGCGCAGGGCGTGCACGGCGAAGGGCGCGCCCAGGGAGTGCGCGACGACGGCGGCGAAGCGCCCGTGGCGGGACTGGAGCAGTCCCATGATCTCGCGCGCGTCCAGAACGGTGCCCACCGGTCCGGGCGTGGCTCCGTGGCCGGGCGCGTCCCAGGAGACGGGGCTGTAGCCGAGGTCGAGCAGCCTCCGGACGAGCGGCGCGAAGCGGGAGGCGCGCGACCTCCAGCCGTGGACGAGCAGGACGGGGAGCGCGCCGTCGCCCCAGGAGTAGGCGGCCACGTCCCACCCGCGCACCCGCAGGGTGTGGACGCGGGCCCGCTCGTGCAGGTCCAGGTCGGCGGCGGCGACGGGGCGAGGGCGGCCCGCGTGGGACCACAGCCCGCGCAGCAGTCGACCGGTCAGGCGCGGGGCGGGCACGGCGGCCGCGTTGAGGACCGCGCCGACGAGACGGGTGGTGTTCACGGGGGGCTCTCTTCCGGTGGGGTGACTGGCGCCAGAAAACTATACGAACGATCGTATTATTTGTTTGGCATGCCGCCTACGTCAAGTGGCTTGTACCCTGATGGCCTGATCGACCGACCGTTCACTCTTCGCCCCTGCGGGCGCCACCCCGGGAAGGACGCCTATGACCGCACGGACCGACGGACGGCTCCAGCGGGGCGACCAGACCCGCCGGGCCGTGTTGGAGCACGCGGTGCACACGGCGTCGGTGGAGGGTCTGGAGGGCCTCTCCCTGGGGCGGCTCGCCAAGGAACTCGGGGTCAGCAAGAGCGGGGTGTTCGCCCACTTCGGCTCCAAGGAGGAGTTGCAGCTGGCCACCCTGGAGGCCGGACGCGCCGTCTTCGTCCGGCACGTGGTGCGCGACGCCCTGGAGGTGCGCCCCGGTGCGGGACGGCTGTGGCGGCTGTGCACGGCCTGGATCGGCTACTCGCGCGGGCGCGTGTTCCGGGGCGGCTGCCTGTTCTACACGGCCATCGCCGAGTTCGAGTCCCGGCCCGGGCGGGTGCGCGACGCCCTGCGGGAGAACAGCCGCCAGTGGCAGGACCTGCTCGTGCGCACCGCTGGGGACGCCCGTCAGCTGGGCGAGCTCTCCGAGGGGACCGACCCCGCGCTGCTGGCCTTCGAGCTGCGCGCCCTCATGGAAACCGCCAACTCGTTCTCACTGCTGGAGGACGACCTGGAGACGCCCTACGCCGCCGCGCGCGCCGCCATCGCCGCCCGCCTGGACTCCCTGTCCGCCCCCGGCGCCCCGCGCCCGTGGTCAGGACCGGTCAACCGGTGACCGCGCGGCCGTCCTCCCGGCGCGGGCCGGTGAAGGCGCCGACGAGGCGGGCCACGACCGTGGTCAGGAACAGCGTGCCCACGACGCCCTCGGCCGCGGACAGCGAGCGCGCCCACGCCGAGACCGGCACGACGTCGCCGTAGCCCGTGGTGGCCAGCGTGACGTAGGAGAAGTAGACGAACTGCTGCCAGGTGACCCGGCCCCCCGGGTGCGCGGAGTCGGCGAAGCTCCCGGGCCACAGGCTCTCCAGGGCGCCGAACACCGTGGTGAACAGACCGCCGAGCAGCAGGTAGACGCACACCGCCGCCAGGACGATCTCCAGCTCGTGGGTCCGGCTCCGGCGGTAGACGAACCGCAGCAGGGAGTACATGAGCGCGAGCTGGAAGGCCGCTCCCGCCGCGAACATCGACACCAGCGCCGCGCCCCCGCCGCCCGTCGCGCCGACCCAGGCCGCGCAGCAGAGCAGCGCCGCGCCCGTGGCGGCGGTGGGGGCGATCCGGTCGTGCGCCCCGCGCACCAGCACGACGCCGGAGAGCACCACTCCCACGTAGGCGACCAGGTAGAGCCCCGTCCAGACGGGACCGTGGAGGGTGACCGGGTACCCGAACTGGAGCAGGACCACGAACCCCAGGAACGCCCCCAGGCGCACGGGACGCCCCGGACCGCCTCCTGCTCTGCGCACGGTCACCACTCTGGCACGGCCGCTCCGCCGGGCGGCGGAGGCCGCGCCGGGCCCGGGCGCGGTCGGCGCGGCGCGGGTCAGCTCCGCCCGCAGATCTCCCTGGCCCTGCGCAGGTCGCCCTGGATGCGGGCGACACCCGACGTCAGCTGCGGCAGCTGCGCCGCCGCGCCGTTGAGCTCCTGGGAGCGCTGGTTGCGCCGGGCCACGCCGCCGGAGACGACCCGCACGGTCACCTCCAGGGCGATCGCCCCGACCAGGCCGAGCAGGCCCACCGACATGAGCAGGCCCGCGGGCCCCTCCACCCCGTTGCCCGTCGCCAGTCCGGCGAGCAGAGCGGCGGGGATGCCGAAGACGGCGAACCGGCAGATCCGCAGGCCCAGGAGGAGGCGCTCCTGGAGCCTGACCCCGCGGCGCAGGTCGGCGTGGTCGGTGCTGACCTTGTTGTGCCGGGTCTCCCAGCTCCGGCGCTGCTCGGCCAGCGACCGCATGGTCGGCAGGGCGCCGTAGACCACGGCCGCGTACCCGGCGCTGACGGGCACCGGCGCGCCCTCGACGCGGCTCCACAGGATCGCCACCCACTCCCCCAGGCCCGTGTCGCCGCCGTCGCCGGGTGGCACCAGGCGCTCGGGGCGCAGCAGGAAGGCCAGGATGAGGGCGGCGCTCACGTTGACACGGGCCGCGCGCCAGCCCTCCAGCTCGCCGGTGAGCTGTTCCTGGAAGGCGTTGGCGGCCCGTTCGGCCTCGTCGAGCTGGTCGGCGAGCCGCATCAGGTCGGCGGAGTCGGCACCGTGGTGGGCGCCCATGGTCCTGAGCACGCTGGGGCGGGCCATCAGGACCATCTCGTTGGCCTTGGGCGCGCCGGTGAGCAGGGGGCGCGGGTCGTCGAACATCTCGCCCAGCTCGGCCACGGTGGCGCCCCGGCCTCGGAAGATCGGCGGCAGGTCGGGGCGCAACTGTGAGACGAACGAGGCCAGCGCCAGGTTGGCGTCGTTGTTGACGTGGCCCCGGAACAGGGACCGGTCCACCGTGGTGTCGCCGAGGTCGTCGACGAGCCAGGCGCCCAGGGCCGCCCGCTCGGCCGGGTCGCTGAAGACCTGGACGGCCGCGCTCCAGTTCTGCTGCATGGCCTCGGCCAGATCGCCCGGGTCGGTGAAGCGGATGCCGTGGAAGTGGTACGGGGGAACGCCCGTCCGGTGGAGCGGGGTGTGGGGGCCGCTCACCGCACCCGTCCCGAACGCCCGGGAGTAGGACGGCGGGGTGTGGGGGCCGCTCACCGCACCCGCTCCGGACGCCGGGGGGTGGGACGGCGGGGTCGTGGAGTACGGCGGCGCGGTCGGCGGCGCCAGACCGGCCGGGGCGGCGCCCGACGCCATCTGCGTGTAGGCGCGGGTCGCGTCCGCCCTCGGGGCGTCGGCGGGGGCGGCCCGGGTCGGGTCCACCGGGACCGGAGGGGCCACGCGTGTGGCGTGGGCCCCCGGGTGCTCGCCGGGGGCGACCCGGGTGGGGTCGCTCTCCCACGGGGTGCGCGCGTCGGCCGTGGGCGGGACCCGGGTGCCGCCGTCGCCCGCCGCCGGACGCGCGGCCGTGGCCTCGGAGGGCGCGGAGATCAGCAGGTTGAGCAGGGTGGTGGCGTCGGGGCGGCGCTCGGGGTCCTTGTCCAGGCAGGAGCGGACGATCCCGGCCAGCGGTCCGGTGAGGGGGCCGAGGTCGGGCTCCCCGCCCAGGATGCGGGCGATGCGGGAGGCCTGGGTCGGCCCGGGGAAGGCCTCGTGGCCGGTGGCGGCGTAGACCATCACCGACCCCCAGGAGAAGATGTCCACCGCCGAGGTCAGCCGCATGCCCTCCAGCTGCTCGGGCGCCATGTACCCGATCGTGCCCACCACACCGCTGGCGGTGACAGAGGTGGTCTCGACCGCGCGGGCGATGCCGAAGTCGATCACGCGCGGCCCGTCCGCGGCCAGCATGATGTTGTCGGGTTTGAGGTCGCGGTGCACGACCCCGGCCGCGTGGATCGCGGCCAGCGCGGTGGCCGTGGAGACGGCCAGGCGGTGCAGCTCGACGCCGCTGCGCGGGCCCTCGGCGGCCACGGCCCGCTGGAGCGTGGGGCCGTCGATGAACTCGGTGGCGATCCACGGCTCGGCGGCCCCGGGGTCGGCGTCCAGGATCGGGGCGATGCAGAAGCCGCTCACCCGGCGGGCCTGCTCGACCTCGGTGCTGAAGCGGCGGCGCATCTCCGGATCCCCCGCCCAGCTGGCGTGCAGGATCTTGACCGCGGCGCGACCGCCGTCGGGGTCCTCTCCGAGGAAGACCTCGCCGAAGCCGCCGCGCCCCAGCGACCGCACCAGCCGGTAGTTCCCCGCAGTACGGCCGGAGGGCTGCCCCGCCCCGCCGTTACCCGTCTGGACGTGCTGGTCCTCCACCAGGCCACCCCGTATCCGTCGTCATCGCTTCCCCCGGCGGACCCTTGACGGGCCCGTGGGAACTATAGCCACGTTTCGGTCGGCCCGGACCCGGGGACATGGGCGGGCACCGAACTCCCGTTCTCTGAGGTCGGATGCGGTGCCCGAGGGAAACGTTCTCTCCCCGTCCCCGACCGAATACCTTCCCTCGTCACGTCCGGATCGTCAGCGGGGCCGGTGGTCGCCGCGCTGGACGCGCTGGACGAGGTCGTCGGTGAGCGTGCCGTAGCCGGTGGCCGCCCACACGCTCTCCTCGGCGGGCACCTCGTAGTAGGCCACCTGCGTTCCCTCGTGCTCGGCGGGCAGGACCACGGGACGCGCCCGGTTGCGGACGGCCTTGGCGCAGTCGGCGCACAGCGGGACGCGGATGGTGCGCGTGCCGCCGAACTCCCGCCAGGGCGTCACCTTCGTGTTCGTGCCGTGCAGCGGGTTGGCGTAGCAGTGGCGGCGCCGGACGGCGGAGCGCGAGCCCTCGGCCGCGCTCTCCAGCGCGTCCTCGGCTATGTCGAGCAGCACGAGCACGCCCACGGCGTCGGGCAGGGTGGCCCCCTCCGCGGCCATCCTGTCGTGGACCGCGGCGGCGGCGGAGCGGGCGTCCAGGGCGCGCTGGAGGTCCTGACCCGATCCGGTGCCGGCCCCCGGGTCCGCGTCCATGCGGCTCAGGCGCTCGCCCACCTCGATGAGGTCGCGCTCGCCCTGTTCGACCAGGGAGTCCAACTGGGCGCGGTCGGCGTTGTCGAAGGCCGCGTGCTGGGTGATCGAAGCCGCCCTGCGCCTGCCCACGCGCGCGGTGAGGCGGCCGCGCACGAACAGCGCCAACATGATCGCGAGCAGGACCGCGACGAGGGCCCCGACCGCGAGCAGCGGGCCGGACCCCGTGTCCGAGGCCGCCCGCGACCCCGTGCCGGTCTCCCCTCCCGGGTCCATGAGGTGGGGGTTGGCCTCCTCATAGGACTGGAGGGCCGCCTCGTAGGCCGCGCGGGGATCGTCGGACAGCGCGGCCTCCACGGCCGCGTCGGCCTGCTGGAGCATGGATCCGTCGAAGTCCGTCTCGTAGGAGGCGGACAGGGCCCCGTAGTGCGCGGGTGCCGCCTCCTGGGCGCCGGGGCCGAAGTCCTCCCCCTGGTACCCCGACACGTCGTCGTAGGCCAGGTAGTGGCCCTCGCCGCCGCCCCTGCGGTCGTGCACGACCGACACGAGCGTGGCCGCGTCCCCGCCCCAGGCGTCGCCGCCAGTCAGGGGCACCGCGATCACGTACAGGTCCAGGTCGGAGGACTCGATGATCCCGGCGACGCGCTCCTGGTCCTCAGCCGGGAAGGCGGACTCGTAGGCGGGGTCGACGTAGACCGGCGACTCCTCCAGCGCGTCGACGACGGTCTGGGTGCGGTCCTGCGCGTCCAGGTCCTGGGCCAGGGCGGCGGTCGCGGGGCACAGGAGCAGCACGGCGCAGGACGCGGCCAGCGTCCGCGCCGCGTACCGGGCCAGCGGGGAGTCAGCGGGCATCGATCTCCTCCAGGAGCCTCTCGGCCATGCGCGCGGGGTTCTTGGCCCCGAAACGGTACTGGACCCACGCGCGCTCGTTCATCGACAGGTGGTCCCGCCGCGTCCCCGCGCCGTCGCGCACCTGCAGCAGGGCGGCCGTGCGCTGCCGGTCGGTCAGGTCGGCGCACGGCCGGCACACGGGGAACAGGCCCCGCCGCCGCGGCGGACCGGCGCGTTTGAACGCCTCGGCGGGGCCGTGCAGGGGGTTGACCATGCACGGGGAGGTCTCGGCGGAGCCCGGGTCCTCCAAGGCGGCGTGCGCCCTGCGGGAGACGACCGCCACACCGACCAGGTCGAGGTCGTCGGGGTCGGCGTCCATGACCATCAACGCCGCCTCGACGGGGGGCATCATCGAGGCCGGGAGGCGCCCGGCCCGGCCGGAGGAGAGCAGAGCGGCCAGCCGCGCGCGCTCGCGCTCGGCCGTGCGGCGCAGGGCCCGCGGGGAGGGCTGGTGTCGGCCCCGCACGAGCGCAACCCGTATCAGGGCCACCGTTCCCAGCACCGCACCCAGCAGGGTCGCTCCGACGACGGGCCCCAGGAACAGCACCCCGGCCCAGAAGTCCTCCCAGAAGCGGACCGTACGCGGTTCGAGCGGGTCCGTCGAGGTGTCATAGGGCACCGGGTCCGCCGCCTCCGGGTCGCGCGGAAGCTCCTCGACCGCTTCCAGCAGCAGGGCGAGCTCCTGCGCCGGGGTCGTGGCCTCGCCCTCGTCCAGGGCCCGGTCCAGGTAGTAGGTGTCCAGGTCGGCGCCGAAGGCGAGCACCGTCGTCTCGGGCGTCTCCTGGTAGGGCTCATGGGTGATGACCGCGTAGACGCCGTCCTCGCCCAGGACGTGGTGCATCGCGTGCGCGAACCGCTCAGGGTCGCCCTCGCTCTCGTCGGTGTCGGCCATCGGCAGGAGGACCGCGTACACCGGGACGGAGGAGCGCTCCGCCCGCTCGGCGACGTCCGCGAGCCCTTCACGGGACAGCGGGCTCAGGGGGTCCGCGTAGACGGAGCCGTCCGCGAGCCCCTGCACCACCCGTTCCACGCGCACGGTGGAGGGCACGTAGGGCGGCTGCGTCCGGACCCGTTCCAGGGGGTCGGGGAGTTCGTTGGCGCCCAAGGGCACGCTGTCCAGGTAGTACAGGGACCCGGCCACACCGGCGGCGGGCAGTGCCAGCCCGAAAACCGAGGCGACGGCCACCGCGATGACCGTGCTGCCTCCCCTGCGGCGCGTCCACCACACGTGGAAGAGGGACAGGGTGAGCAGCGCGCCGGTCACGGTGCTGACCAGGAAGCCGAGGTTGTCGGGCCCGACCGACGTGGTCGGGTCCAGGTCCTCCAGGAACTCCTCCCAGACCGTGGGGCTCCGGTAGGCCTCCTGCTCGGAGGAGTACTCCTGCCGGAGCCGGTCGGCCGTGGCCTGCGCGTCCGGGTCGGCCAGGGCCGCCGCGAAGGCGTCGGCGACCTCGTCGAGCGGGGCGCCGTAGTAGTCCGTTCCGGGCGCGTAGAAGACCGCGTCGGCGGCGGCCTCCACCGGCAGGTCCACCCCCTCGGCCACTGCCCGGGGAACGCTGTCGGGCTGGAGGAGGACGTAGAGGCCGTCCGCGCCGACCCGGTCGGCCAGGGCGGGCAGCACGTCCCCTCCCCACTGCGGCTCCGCGCCGGGGAAGGGGCTGGCGACGACGTGGTAGGGCACGTCCAGGGCGCCGAAGGATTCGTGGAGGTCGGCCTTCAACTCCTCCGGGACGTAGCGGCCGGCCAGGGCGTCGTCCACGACCACGGCCGCGCCCTCGGGCTGCTCGGCCAGCAGGGCGGCGTAGTGCTCCGCGGGGGTCACACGCTCCTCGCGGGTCCCGGTCCCCGTCTCGGGCTGCGCCGACGCGGGGACGGCGCCGAGGACCGGGAGGAGGCTCAGCAGCGCCGGGAGGGCGACCGCCGAAACGAGCCGGAGGAGGGGGCTGGTGGGGCCGGGCATGCGGTGAGCATAGCGGAGGTTTACGGACATCATCCGTGGTGGGGCCCGTTTCCGGCGGGTGGCGCGGACGGGCCGGCAGGCCCGGGAGGACCCGCCCCGTGGGCGATCCGAGCGCCGCGCCCGGCGGCTTCGGCACGCTCCGCACACGCTTTTTTGCTGAATGTCCCGATTTTGGATTTTAGTCAGCTTTCTGGTGTTCCCCCTTGGCCCGCCCCGGCCGCAGTCTGGGAAGCGGGGAGAACGTCCGGCGGTTCCACACGCTTCCGCGCCTCGCGGACAGCGTCGACCTGCGACCGCCCGCACGGCGTCGGAGTCCCCGCACCAAGCCACGAAGGGAAACCCACTGTCATGCAGAAGAAGACCCTGCGCCGCATCGCGATCACGGCCGTCGCCGCACCCGCCCTGGCCTTCGGAGCTCCGGCCCTGGCCTCGGCGGACGCGTACTACGAGGCGGAGTCCAGCGGAGCCAACTCCAACGGTGCGTTCCACTACGAGCTCGAGGCCTTCGCCGGTGACGGCAAGTCCTGGTTCGAGGAGTCCTTCAGCGTCGCGGGTGAGGGCGGCGCCTACTCCTCCGAGACGGAGAGCGGCGCAGGCTAGGGTCGCTGACTCCCGAGGACGACTCCCGGCGCCGCACGGCGGCGCCGGGAGTTCGCGCGTCCGGGGCGCAGCGGTCGCCGCGGCGCCCCGGACGACCCGCCTCCGCACACGCGGGGTCGCGCGCCGGTGGCGCCCGGTCCAGACGCGCCCGAAGGCCCGGCCCGAAGACGCGGGGGCCGAGTGGCGCCGCGTGGGACCCGGGTGGGGGTGAGATGTCCGGGGTTTACCCTCCTCCGCCGCCGAGGGGCCCCTCGCGGACGCCCCCCGGGGACGCTCCGGCGCGTCCCGCCGAGCAGAACCCGCGCCAGCAGGCGGATGCCGCCGCCGACCCGGCTCACCGTCGGCGCCGCGCACCCGCCGGGGGCGCGACATCCCGATTTTGGTGTTTGCGCAGATCCCCAGTGTTCCCTCTTGGGCTGCCCCGGCGTCAGGATGAACAAGGAAGACAAAAGGGACGAAAGGGACGCAGTCCGGTGGTGCCGGACGTCCGGTGCCGCGCCGACGGTGCGGCTGGAGACGACGGCACCCGCACGGCCGCTCCCCGCACCGAGCTTCGAAGGGAACCCACCACCATGCAGAGGAAGACGCTGCGCCGCTTCGCGTTCACCGTCGTCGCCGCACCCGTCCTGGCTCTCGGGGCTCCGGCCCTGGCCTCGGCGGACAGCTACTACTCGTCCAGCTGGTCGGGGGCGGGTTCCGACGGGGCGTACAGCTACGTGGTCAAGTCCGGCAGCGGCCACGGCCACCACCACGGCCACAGCTGGTACTACCACTCCTGGTCGCACGCCGGTCCCCACGGGGCCTACCACTCCAGCGTCAGCAGCGGCAGCCACTGACACACCGGACGCGAGGGACGACTCCCGGCGCCGCACGGCGGCGCCGGGAGTCCGCGTGTGCGGGGCGCGGCGGACCGCCCCGGCGTCCGGGAGGGTCCGCCCCGCGCACGGAACGGTCCCCCGCGGCCGAGGAGGCCGCGGGGGACCGGGACCAGCTCCGGACCTGGGCCCGGCGTCAGCCGGTCGGGTTCTCCCGGCCGGGCTCGACGAAGGCCTTGAAGCGCTTCATGTCGCCCTTGGCGCGGGTCTTGACCAGCCCGAGCTTGTCCCCGAGCTGCTCGACCACGCCCTCCGGGACGGTCTTGAGCTGGAGGGTGATCCTGCTGCTGGTGTCGGACAGGCGGTGGAAGGTCACCACCCCCGCGTGGGTCGTGCCGTCCGTGGTCTTCCAGGCGATCCGCTCCCCGGGGACCTGTTCGGTGACCACGGCCTCGAACTCCCTCTTCTGGCCACCGATCTCGATGGTCCAGAGCATGTGCCCGTCACCGGTGCGGACGACCTTGTCGACCCCCTCCATGAAGGAGGGGAACTCCTCGAACCGCGTCCACTGGGCGTAGGCGGCGGTGACGGGGACGTCGACCTCCACCGTCTCGATGATCTCTGACATTGATCCGGTTCCTTCGCCGTAGGTTGCGTTCGTTCCCTACCCGTGCCGCTACCCGAGCCGACGCGGGCAAACCGCGATGGCTATACCTTTTCGTTACCTTCCAGGGAAGGGAAAACGCGAACGGGGCCGCCACCGTCGCTCGGACGGTGGCGGCCCCGCGAAGCCGCGTGGGGCGTCCGCGCACGGGCCCATCCGCGCGCGGACCCGCCTACTTGGCGATCAGCTGGCGCAGCACGTACTGCAGGATGCCGCCGTTGCGGTAGTAGTCGGCCTCACCGGGGGTGTCGATGCGCACCACGGCGTCGAACTCCACGCCGGTGTCGGTGCTGACCTTCACCGTGGCCGGGGTGGCGCCCTCGTTCAGCTCGGTCACGCCGGTGATGGAGAAGGTCTCCTCGCCGGTCAGGCCGAGGGAGTCGGCGGACTGGCCCTCGGGGAACTGGAGGGGCAGGACGCCCATCCCGATCAGGTTCGAGCGGTGGATGCGCTCGTAGGACTCGGTGATGACCGCGCGCACGCCCAGCAGGCTGGTGCCCTTGGCCGCCCAGTCGCGCGAGGAGCCGGAGCCGTACTCCTTGCCGCCCAGGACGACCAGCGGCGTACCCTGCTCGGCGTAGTTGCGCGCGGCGTCGTAGATGAACGACACCGGACCCTCGGGCTGGGTGAAGTCGCGGGTGTAGCCGCCCTCGGTGCCCGGCGCGATCTGGTTGCGCAGGCGGATGTTGGCGAACGTGCCCCGGATCATCACCTCGTGGTTGCCGCGGCGCGAACCGTAGGAGTTGAAGTCGCGGCGCTCCACACCGTTGGCCTTGAGGTACTCGGCCGCGGGGGTGCCCGGCTTGATGGCGCCGGCCGGGGAGATGTGGTCGGTGGTGACCGAGTCGCCCAGCTTGGCCAGCACCCTGGCGCCCGTGATGTCGGTGACCGGGGCCGGGGTGGTCTCCATGCCCTCGAAGTAGGGGGGCTTGCGGACGTAGGTCGACTCGCCCTCCCACTCGAAGGTGTTGCCCGTCGGGGTGGGCAGCGAGCGCCAGCGCTCGTCACCGGCGAACACGTCCGAGTACGCGGACTCGTACATGTCCGAGGCGATCGCGGAGTCCATGACCTGCTGGATCTCCTCGGCGCTGGGCCAGATGTCGGCCAGGAAGACGGGCTCGCCGTCCTTGTCGACGCCCAGCGGCTCCGTGGTGATGTCCACGTCCAGCGACCCGGCCAGCGCGTAGGCGACCACCAGCGGCGGCGAGGCCAGGTAGTTCATCTTCACGTCCGGGTTGATCCGGCCCTCGAAGTTGCGGTTGCCGGACAGGACCGCGGTGACGGCCAGGTCGTTGTCCTGGACGGCCTGGGAGATCTCCTCCGGCAGCGGGCCGGAGTTGCCGATGCAGGTGGTGCAGCCGTAGCCGACCAGGTTGAAGCCCAGCTTGTCCAGGTACGGGGTCAGGCCGGAGCGCTCGTAGTAGTCGGTGACGACCTTGGAGCCCGGGGCCATGGAGGTCTTGACCCACGGCTTGCGGGTCAGGCCCTTCTCCACCGCCTTCTTGGCCAGGAGGGCGGCGCCCAGCATGACCGAGGGGTTGGAGGTGTTGGTGCAGGAGGTGATCGCGGCGATCACCACGGCGCCGTGGTCGATCTCGGTCTCGGTGCCGTCGGCCATGGTGACCTTGACGGCCTTGTGCGGACGGGCGCCGTTGGCGGTCTGGGCCGGGGCGTCGGAGGCGGGGAAGGACTCCTCGCTCGCCTCGTCGACCTCGTCCTCGACGTAGTTGCGCACGTCGTGGCGCCAGGTGCTCTTGGCCGCCGACAGCGCGATGCGGTCCTGCGGGCGCTTGGGGCCGGCGATGGAGGGGACCACCTCGGCCAGGTCGAGCTCCAGGTACTCGGAGAACTCGGGCTCGTTGGCCGGGTCGTGCCAGAAGCCGTTGGCCTTGGCGTAGGCCTCGGTCAGGGCCACCTGCTGCTCGGAGCGGCCGGTCAGCTTCATGTACCGGATGGTCTCGTCGTCGATCGGGAAGATCGCGGCGGTGGAACCGAACTCCGGGCTCATGTTGCCGATGGTGGCGCGGTTGGCCAGCGGCACGGAGGCCACGCCCTCGCCGTAGAACTCGACGAACTTGCCGACCACGCCGTGCCGACGCAGCATCTCGGTGATGGTGAGCACCAGGTCGGTGGCGGTGGTGCCGGGCTGGAGCTCACCGGTCAGCTTGAAGCCGACCACGCGCGGGATGAGCATGGAGATCGGCTGGCCGAGCATGGCGGCCTCGGCCTCGATGCCGCCCACGCCCCAGCCCAGGATGCCCAGGCCGTTCTGCATGGTGGTGTGCGAGTCGGTGCCGACGCAGGTGTCGGGGTAGGCCTGGCCGCCCCGGCTCATGGTGACGCGCGCCAGGTGCTCGATGTTGGCCTGGTGCACGATGCCGGTGCCGGGCGGGACGACCTTGAACTCGTCGAAGGCGGTCTGGCCCCAGCGCAGGAACTTGTAGCGCTCGTAGTTGCGCTCGTACTCGATCTCGACGTTGCGCTCGAAGGCGTCGGGGCGGCCGAAGAGGTCGACGACGACGGAGTGGTCGATCACCAGCTCGGCGGGGGCGAGCGGGTTGATCTTGTCCGGGTCGCCGCCCATGTCGCGCACGGCCTCGCGCATGGTGGCGAGGTCGACGACGCAGGGGACGCCGGTGAAGTCCTGCATGATCACCCGCGCGGGGGTGAACTGGATCTCCTGGCTGGGCTGGGCCTTGGGGTCCCAGCCGCCCAGGGCCCGGATGTGGTCGGCGGTGACGTTCGCACCGTCCTCGGTGCGCAGGAGGTTCTCCAGCAGCACCTTCAGGCTGTAGGGAAGCCGCCTGGAACCCTCAACGGTCTCCAGACGGAAGATCTCGTACGACTCGTCGCCAACGCGCAACGTGTCACGGGCGCCGAAGCTGTTCGCGGACACGGTGTCTGCCTCCTGATCTCGCCACTTACGTTCCCAGCATCCTCCCCCATGGGGCGGACGCGGGACCTACTGAGGCCGCCTTGACCGGTTACCGGGGGCGAAGGGCCGCGGGGGTGACCTCCGCCTGCCTCCCGGCCTCCGTCAGGCCAGCCGTGGCCCGCGGCGACACCACTCGCCACCGGCCGGGCGGCCCGCTGGTAGCGGGCGCCCACGTTGTCCGGCCCGGGTGCGCTCAAGCGGTCGACTTCACACATCCGAACCGGGAGCGGGCCGAGGGGAACCCCGCTGTTATCTTGATGTCAAGGTATCTAACTTGTATCTCGATATCAAGTTATCGGGCGGTCGCCAACGGTCCGCGACCGCCCCCGACTGAACCTCTTTGGGGCTCCGCTCCGCTTCGCCCCGTGTCCGGACGCCCGAAGAGCGGGAACCTTCGGCGCCTACACCGGGTCGACTCGTCCCTCGCGAACCCGCCTCCGGCACCTCCAGAACCCCGCGGGCGCCCGAACGTCACTGAACCTCTTTGGGGCTCCGCTCCGCTTCGCCCCGTGTCCGGACGCCCGAAGAGCGGGAACCTTCGGCGCCTACACCGGGTCGACTCGTCCCTCGCGAACCCGCCTCCGGCACCTCCAGAACCCCGCGGGCGCCCGAACGTCACTGAACCTCTTTGGGGCTCCGCTCCGCTTCGCCCCGTGTCCGGACGCCCGAAGAGCGGGAACCTTCGGCGCCTACACCGGGTCGACTCGTCCCTCGCGAACCCGCCTCCGGCACCTCCAGAACCCCGCGGGCGCCCGCACGTCTGGGCCCGCGGGTCAGTCCAGCTGCGGCGCGACCCGCGAGGCCACCAGTTCCAGGTGGTCCAGGTCGGACATGTCCAGCATCTGGAGGTACATGCGCTCGGCGCCCGCCTCGGCGAAGCGGCCGATCCTTTCCACCAGCTCGTCGGGGGTGCCCGCCAGGCCGTTCTCCCGCAGCTCGGGGACCTCGCGGCCGATCCGCTCGGCCCGCCGGGCCACCTCGGCCTCGTCCCTGCCCACGCACAGGACCTGCGCGGCGGAGTAGACCATCGGCGCGCTGCGCCCCGAGGCCCGCACGGCGGCCCGGGTCCGCTCGAAGGCGGCCGAGGTGTCCTCGATCGAACTGAAGGGCACGTTGTACTCGTCGGCGTACTTGGCGGCCAGGCGCGGCGTGCGCTTGGGGCCGGTGCCGCCGATCAGCACCGGCGGACGCGGGCCCTGCTGCGGCTTGGGCAGCGCGGGCCCCTCCGCCAGGCGGTAGTGCTTGCCCTCGTAGCGGAAGGTCTCCCCCACCGGGGTCGACCACAGGCCGGTGATGATGTCCAGCTGCTCCTCGTAGCGGTCGAAGCGCTCGCGGGCGGTGGCGGGGAAGGGGATCCCGTAGACCGCGTGCTCCTCCTCGAACCAGCCCGAGCCGAAGCCGAACTCCACCCGGCCGTCGCTCATGCGGTCGACCTGGGCGACGGAGATCGCCAGGGGCGCGGGGTGGCGGAAGGTCGCCGCGGTCATCAGCGTGCCCAGGCGGATGCGGGAGGTGTCCCGGGCGAGCCCGGCGAGGGTGATCCAGGCGTCGGTGGGCCCGGGGAGGCCGCTGACGTGATCCCCCATGCGCAGGTAGTGATCGGACCGGAACAGGGCGTCGAAACCCAGGTCCTCGACGGCCCTGGCGACGGTGAGCTGGTCCTCGTAGGTGGCCCCCTGTTGGGGCTCAAGGAAGATCCTCAGACGCATAAGCCCCATTTTCTCCCACGCAGCAGACCAGACCGGAACCGCCGCGCGGTTACCGTGGAAAAGGCGCGTCCGCGCCCCGCCCGTCCGCCGAACCGAAACGCGCGCCTCCCGCGATAGTCCCTCCTGTGAAGCTGCTCCGCCGCGCGCGCCGCCGCGCGCCCTCCTACGACCCGGACAGCACCGACCCGGTGCTGCTGGCCGCCGTCGCCGCGGGCGAGACCCGCGCGCTGGAGTTCCTGCACCGCAGGCACGCCACCTGGCTGCGGGCCCGGCTGCGCTACCGGTGCTCCGACCCCGACCAGCTCGACGCCGCCCTCCAGGAGACCTTCCTGGCCGTGTGGAGGAACGCGGGCTCCTTCACCCCCCGCCCAGGCGACACCGACGCCGGGGCCTGGCTGTGGACCATCGCGATCCGCCAGCTCATCTCCCAGCTGCGCAAACGCGCCAACCGCTGGATCGCCGACAGCGACACCGAACCCTACGAGGCCATCGGCGACGCCTCCGCCGAGGACACCGTGCTGCTCAACATCGAGCACGGCCCGCTGGGCGCCGCCCTGCACTCCCTCTCGCCGGAACTGCGCTCGGCCATCCAGGCCACCGTGCTCGACGGGCTCACCGTCCGGGAGGCCGCGCAGATCCTCCAGATCCCCGAGGGAACCGTCAAGACACGGGTCATGCGCGCCAAGGCGCGACTACGGGAGGCACTGACATGAGCTGGCACCTGACCCCTGCCCAGGCACACGAGTACGCCCACCACCGCTCCGACGACGTCACGGCCATGTCCGTGGAGGCCCACATCACCCACTGCGCGCCCTGCCGCGACCTGCTGCCCGTCGACGAGCCCTGGCTGGCCCGGAGCTGGGAGGACCTGCGCGACGTCGTGGACCGCCCCCGGCGCGGCCCGGTCGAGTCCCTGCTGTCCTCGCTGGGGCTAGGCGAGGGCACCGCCAAACTGCTGGCCGCCACCCCCTCCCTGTACCGGGCCTGGCTGCTGGCCACGGTCGTGGTGCTGACGGCCGCCCTGCTGGCCGCCCACCACCTGCCGCACGGCTCGCTGATGTTCACCTTCACCGCCCCGGTGGTGCCCCTGGCCGGGGTGGCCCTGGCCTACGGGCGCGGGGTGGACCCGGCCCACGCGCTGACCTCGGTCACGCCGCTGGCGGGGCAGCGGCTGCTGTTCCTGCGCACCTGCGCGGTGCTGGTGCCCGCGCTGACCCTGTGCATGTCCGCGGCGCTGC
Source organism: Nocardiopsis akebiae (assembly GCF_018316795.1). Taxonomy (NCBI): domain Bacteria; kingdom Bacillati; phylum Actinomycetota; class Actinomycetes; order Streptosporangiales; family Nocardiopsidaceae; genus Nocardiopsis; species Nocardiopsis akebiae. Next base: position 2,606,605 of record NZ_CP074132.1, on the reverse strand, counting down.
TGCTGCCCCACGCGCACACCCCGTGGAAGGCGGTGTTCTGGCTGCTGCCCGCGCTCACCCTGGTCGCCGGCTCCCTCGTGCTCAGCCGCTGGATGCACCTGGGCGCGGCCAGCGCCGCGGTCGGGCTGCTGTGGCTGGGCGCCCTGGGCGTCCTGACCACCTCCGAGGACGCCACGCCCCTGCACCTGCTCGCGCCCCAGGCACAGATGTGGTGGGCGATCGCGCTCACCGCCCTGCTCGGCGCGCTCCTGCTGCGGGTGAGGACGGCTTGAACGCGGCGACCGCACGGGACGCCGTCAGCGTCCGCGGGCTGGGGCACCGCTACGGCACCCGCACCGCCCTGGCCGGGATCGACCTGGAGCTGGGCCCCGGCGTGACCGGGCTGCTGGGACGCAACGGCGCGGGCAAGACCACCCTGCTGCGCTGCCTGGCCACCGACCTGGAGGCCGACGACGGCGAACTGCGCGTACTCGGCCACGACCCCGCGCGGGCCGCCGAGCGCACCGAGATCCGCCGCCACCTGGGCTACCTGCCGCAGAACCCCGAGTTCTACCCGTACTTCACCGCGTTCGGGCTGCTGGACTACATGGCGGTGCTCAAGGAGCTGGGCGGGCGCCGCGCCCGCCACGACGAGGTGCGCCGGGTCCTGGAACGGGTCGGACTGCACGAGCGCCGCCACAGCCGGGTCCGCCGCCTGTCCGGCGGTATGCGCCAGCGGCTGGGCCTGGCCTCGGCCCTGCTCGGCGACCCCCGGGTGCTGCTGCTGGACGAGCCGACCATCGGCCTGGACCCCGAGCAGCGCATCCGGTTCCGCGGCCTGGTCTCCGAGTTGGCCGTGCGCAGCACCGTGGTGCTGTCCACCCACCAGATCGAGGACGTGGCCGCCCTGTGCCAGCGCGTGGTGTGCCTGGACGCGGGCCGGGTGATCTTCGACGGGACCCCCCGCGCGCTGGTGGACCGGGCGCGCGGGCACGTGTGGGAGTGCGACGGCCACCCCGGCCGGGAGTACACCGCCTGGCGGCTGGCCGACGGGCGCTACCGGGTCCTCGCCCCCGCGGGCGGCGGCGCGCCCGGCCCCTCCGACGGCCTGGAGCCGGTCGAACCCAGCCTGGAGGACGCCTACCTGCTGCTCACCGGCGTGGAACAGGGCGACCGGTGAGCCCCGTCCGGCACGGGGTCGGCACAGCACCGGCGGAGGTGGCACCCGCCGGGCAGGAGGCCGCGGCCCCGGACCGCGGCGCGGCCCGAAGACGCGCCGCACGAAGGCACGCCGCCCGGAGCACGGCCACGTTCGCCCGCCTGACCTGGTTCAACGCGTTCCGCCTGGCCCGCAACCCGTTCGTGCTCCCGGGCTCCCTGGTCGCCGTGTACCTGCTCATGTCCCCGGACCGGGTGAGCGGGACGGCCACCCTGGAGGGCTGGTACGACAACGCCAACTCCGCCGCGTCGGCCGTGGGTGCGGTGCTCTTCGCCGCGGTCGCCTTCCCCGCCATGCGCGAGGCCCGCTACTCCCCCCGCCTGGTCTCCCCGCTGGGCCGGACGGGACGGCTGCTGGCGCTGATGGCGGCGTCCTCGCTGGTCGGCACGGCGCTGGTCGTGCTGTGGGCCGGGGTGAACCGCTGGCTGTCCCCTCCCCTGCTGGGCACGCTGAGCCCGTCCGCCTACCCGGCGCCCCTCCTGTTGGCGGCGGCGGGCCCGCTGCTGTCCATCGCCCTGGTGGCGTGGACACGCTCCTACCTGCCGCTGGTCGTGACCCTGCTGGCCCTGCCCGCCTACTGGCTGTACGGCGTCTCGGCGGTGGACGCCAACCTGTCGAGCGCCGTGCTCCGGGTGGAGTGGGCGGCCCGCGTGGCCCTCGACCCCTTCAACGTGAGCGCCCCCTCCGTCACGGACGTGACCACCGTCTACCTGGTCTACTCGGTGCTGGTGGTGGCCCTCCTGGCCGTCCTGGCGATGGCCGCGCGGGGCCGCCGGACCAACCGGGCGGCCTGCCTGGGCGCGGCCGCCGTACTGCTGGCCGCCGCCGTCGGCACCGTCGTCCACGGCCGCCTGGCCCAGCCGCTGTACTCCCCCATCCCCGACAGCCGGGTGCACGGCGCGCAGGGGCCGTCCTGCCAGACCAGGGAGGGCGTCACCTACTGCCCCCTGCCCGGCTTCGAACCGTGGGTGGAGCACTGGCACGGCGTCCTGGGCCCGGCCATGGACCTGCTTCCCGAGGTCCCGCCCGAGCGCATGCCCGTGGTGTGGCAGGAGAGCTTCTCCTACCACCGGGAGCTGGACGTGCCCCGGGACCGGGACGTGGTGGTCCACGCGTACACGGGCGACTGGGACCACTACTGGCAGACCGCGGTGGTGGGCGATGCGGCCCGGGTGGTCCTGGGCCTGTCCGACCCCTACGAGACCGACTGCCTGGGTACCGGGCAGGCGCGCGTGCTGCTGGCGGCGTGGCTGGCCGCCGGTGTGGAGGGCCTGTCCCGCTACGACACGCTGGACACTCTGGCCGCGAACCTGTACGCCTACCGGCCCTCCCCGGTGGACCTGGAGCTCTCACTGGCCATGGCCGGCCTGCCCGAGGAGCGGGTGAGCGGGGTCCTGGAGCGGAACTGGGAGAGGCTGACCGACCCGCGCACGACCAGCCTGGAGCTGGCGCGGCTGCTGGACACGCCGCTGCGGGAATCCTCCACCGAACCCGCCGGGCCCGGGGACTGGCGGCGGCTCTACCCCGATCACCAGTACCACACCGACGAGGAGGACCCGGGGCGGTACGCCCGGCCCGTGTGCGGCTGAGCCGCGACCGGGTTATCGAATCACCTATGCCCCGCGCTCTGGATCGGCCCCGCCCCCCTCCCTAGGCTTCCGGGCACGCCGCACCAGAAACGAGGCCACTCCCCGTGCGCAGAATCCCGGCGGCACTCGCCGCCCTCCCCCTCCTGACCGCGGTCCTGACCCCCGCCGCACCCGCGGCGGCCGGGACCTCCCCCTCCGAGGCGGAGGTGGTGCCGATCCAGGTCACCGGCGACCCCTCCGAACGCTTCAACCTGGTCATCCTCGGCGACGGCTACACCGCGGAGGAGATGCCGCTCTTCCGCGAGCAGCTCGACCAGCACCTCAACGTGCAGTGGAGCATCGAGCCCTTCCGCACCTACCGCAACTACCTGAACGTGTACGCGGTGCAGACGCCCTCGGCCGAGTCGGGCGTGGACTGCGACCCGGCCCGTGAGGACCAGGAGCGCGACACCGCCCTGGGCATGGGCTTCTTCAACGGCTGCGACCCCGAAGCCCTGGAGCGGCTGCTGACCGTGGACGAGGAGGCCGCCGGGGCCGCGGCCGACCTGGTGCCCGGGGTGAGCGCGGACAACCGGCAGATCCTGGCCCTGGCCAACAGCGGCACCTACGGGGGACGCGGCGGCGCCACCGCCACCGCCTCCTCGGGCAACGCCCTGTCCGCGCTGATCAGCCCGCACGAGCTCGGGCACTCCCTGGGAGGGCTCCAGGACGAGTACCCCTACTACTTCCGCGACACGAGCCTGGGCCGCTACACGGGAGGGGAACCCGACTCGGCCCACCACACCCTGATGTCGTCGCGGGAGATGCTCGAACGGCGGGAGAAGTGGTGGCGCTGGCTCGGCGAGGAGAGCGAGGCGGGCGGGACCATCGGCGCCGCCGACCCCGACGGCCACGAGGGCGGGCTGTACCACTCCGAGGGCGTGTGGCGCCCCAGTGAGCACTCCATGCTCAAGTCGCTGGGCTACTACTTCGACCAGGTCGCCCGGGAGGTCATGGTCCAGCGGATCTCCGGCCTGCGCGACCGGGGCGAGATGCCGCTGTCCTCCACGCCCGAGGGCGAGGTGGGGCCAGAGGACGCCGTGTGGGTGGAGGGCCCCCACCCCGTCTTCCACGAACTGGAGTACACCTGGTCGGTCGACGGCGAGGAACTGCCCGAGGCGGCGGGCTCGCGCGCCCTGGACCTGTCCGGCCTCGACCTCGACGAGGGGGCGGGGGTGAGCGTGCGCGTGCAGGACCCCACCGGCTTCGTCCGCGATCCGCTCATCCGCGAGTCCGCCGCCCTGACGCAGACGCGCTCCTGGACCGTCGGGGAACCGCTGCCCGCGGACGCGGGCGCCGTGGAGTTCACCCGCTTCCGCGACACCGCGCGCGCCGTCGGCGGCGACGAGGTGGTCTACGCCGAGACCTCCCGCCCCACCGACCGGGTGCTGGACGTGTCCTGGACCCTGGACGGGCGCGAGGTGTCCACCTCCGCCGACGGGCGCACCCTGGACCTGGGAGAGGTCGCCCCCGGCTCGGGCACGCACACGCTGACAGCCACGGTCACCGACCCGGCCGCCCCGGACGGGGACTCCCAGACCCTGGTCTGGGAGGTGGACAACACCGGACCCACCGCGCCGCGGGAGCTGTCCGAGCCCGCCGCCACAGCCGGGGAGGACCACCACATCCACCTCAACGCGTTCTCCATGCGGCTCTCGCCGAGCGACGACGGCGAGGGCCACGTCGTCGGGGAGTTCCGCGTCGACGGCGACGGCTGGCACCACTACTACGGCTGGCCCGACGACCCCGGGGCGCCGTTCAGGTTCACCCCGGACGGCACCAACGTCGACGACCTCGTCTACGGCAGCCTGGGCAGCGGCGGGCTGTCCACGGCGGTGTTCGAGGTCGACGGGCACGAACCGGGCTGGGGGACGCACACGGTGGAGCACCGCGCCATCGACGCGGCGGGCAACACAGGCTCCCCCGACTCCTTCCGCGCGACCGTCGTCCCTGCGGCCGACCCCGAGTGCACCGAGACCGTCACCGGAACGGTGCGGGGCGGCCTGGACGTGGACTCGGGCGTGGTCTGCCTCGACGGGGCCGTGGTGAGCGGCGGCGTGGACGTGGCCGCGGGCGCCTCACTCGTCGTGGACGGCGGGGCGCTGCGGGGCGGGCTGAACGCCGACGGCGCCCACACCGTCCGGCTCACCGACACCGAGGTCCGCGGCGCGGTGCGCGTCAGCGGGACCACCTCGGAGGTCATGGTCCTGGGATCGGAGCTGACGGGTTCGGTGAGCCTGCACGACAACACCCAGGTCCCGTCCCCGACCTGGACCGGGGACCCCGGTGGCTACGGCCCGGTGCTGGCGGGCAACAGCGTCCGGGGCTCGCTGTCCTGCACCGGCAACAGCACGGCGATCGCCGACTTCGGCGCCGCCAACGACGTCACGGGCTCGGCCGCGGGGCAGTGCGCGCACCTGTGACCGGCCGGGGCGTGAGGCCCCCGCCTCCCGCCCCGGCGGTCCCCCGCCGACCCCACGGGTGCGCTTCCGGGCCCGCGTGCCGCCGCTCGGGCCCGGAGCCGGTCCGGCGGGGCTGACCGCGGCCCCGCCGGGCCGCGGTCAGCCCTCCCGGTGGCGGCGGGCCGGGTGGACCGGCTCCAGCACCGCCAGGCACTCCACGTGGTGGGTCATCGGGAAGGCGTCGAACGCGCGAAGGTCCGCCAGGCGGTAGTCGGCCCGCTCGAACGCGGCCAGGTCGCGGGCGAGCGTGGCGGGGTCGCACGAGACGTAGGCCACCCTGCGGGGGCGCGTCCCGGTCAGGGAGCGCACCACCTCGGCGCCCGCACCGGCCCGGGGCGGGTCCAGCACGACCACGTCGGCGCGCACGTCCGCCCACTCACGCAGCTGGGCGGCCACGTCACCCAGCTCGACGCGGACCTGCTCCATGTCCTTGAGGTTGTACCGGGCGTCGCGCACGGCCTCGGCCCCGCTCTCCACGCCCATGGCGCGGCCCTCGGGGCCCACGGCGGCGGCCAGCGCGCCGGTGAACAGACCCGCCCCGCAGTACAGGTCCAGAGCGGTCTCGCCGGGCTTGGGCTCCAGGGCGTCCATGACTGCGGCGGTGAGCACCTCGGCGGCGGCCGGGTGCACCTGCCAGAAGCCGCCCGCGCTGACGCGGTACTCGCGGCCGTCGGCCCTCTCGCGCACGCCCCTGCGCCCGCGCACCTGCTGGACGCGGCCGCCCTTGAAGCGGCGCAGCACCGCGCTGGAGGCGCCCAGCTCGGGCAGGGAGTCCAGCTTGGCCCCGGTCGGTGTGACGACGACGGCGCGGTCGGCGCAGGAGGCCGAGGCGACCGCCTCCACGTCGCGTACGCCCTCCCACCTGACGTCGGTCACGCCTAGCTCGGTCACGCCGGGGTGGGCGATGAGGCAGCGCTCGACGGGCTCGATGTCGTGGGAGCGGTGGCGGCGCAGTCCGGCACGGCCGTCGGAGTCCACGGCGAAGCGCACGCGGGTGCGCCAGCCCAGGCCGTCGGGGGTGCCGGGCAGCTCCTCCACCTCGACGCGGCGGTCGATCCCGGCGATGCGCCGCAGCTGGTCGGCGACGACCTTGCCCTTGAGGGCCCGCTGGGCCTCCGGGGCGGCGTGCTGCCAGTCGCAGCCCCCGCACTTGCCGGGCCCGGCGGCGGGGCAGGGGGCCTGGACGCGGTCCGGGGAGGCCTGGAGGACCTCGACGGCGTCACCTCTCAGGAAGCGGGAGGTCTGCTCGGTGACGCGGACGCGGACCCGCTCGCCGGGCAGGGCGTGGCGGACGAAGACCACCTGGTCCTCGTGGCGCCCCACGCACCAGCCCCCGTGCGCGACGTCGTCCACGGTCAGCTCGAAATCCTGTCCCACACGGTTCATGGCGGTCGTCCTCAGAGATGGTCGGGTCACATGACGGGTGACCCTGCGCGCACAGCCACCAACCGTTCCCAATCTACCTGGCGGAATCCGCCTCCAGGACGGGCCTGTGGACGGCCGGGGCGGCCGAGCGCGTCGGCCGCGTCTGTGCCAAGGTGTCACTGTGCGCACGCGTAACCACGGCGTGCGCGGCGGCTATCGCGACGGGAGTGCGGGCGAGGTGCACATCGTGATCATGGGGTGCGGCCGGGTGGGGTCCACCCTCGCGCACACCCTGGTTGACCTGGGGCACACGGTGGCGGTGATCGACCAGGACCCCGAGGCGTTCCGGCGCCTGCGCGGCTCCGTGGCCAAACACGCGGTACGGGGGCCGGGCCACGACCGGGAGGTCCTGCTCGCCGCCGGGATCGACCGCGCGGGGGCCTTCGCCGCGGTCAGCAACGGGGACAACTCCAACATCATCTCGGCGCGGGTGGCCCGCGAGGCCTTCGGCGTCGACAACGTGGTCGCGCGGATCTACGACCCACGCCGGGCCGAGGTCTACCAGCGGCTGGGCATCCCCACGGTGGCGACGGTGCGCTGGACCGCCGACGCGGTCCTGCGCCGGATGGTGCCGGGCGACGGTCGGCTCACCGCCGGGCCGGAGTGGCAGGACGCGTCCGGGACCCTGGCGATGAACGAGATGAACCTGCCGCCGGGGTGGGCGGGCCGCCGCGTCGCCGACCTGGAGGAGCGGGCGCCGGTGCGGGTGGTCTACCTGACCCGTGCGGGCCGGATCCTCCTGGCCGGTTCCGGCGAGCCCATGGAGGAGGGCGACGTCCTGCACGTGGTCGCCCGCGGCCGCGACCTGGACGGGCTGCGGCTGGACGACGACGAGACGGGGCGTGGGTGAGATGCGGATCGCCATCGCGGGAGCCGGGAGCGTGGGGCGCTCCATCGCCACGGAGTTGGCGGGCAGCGGCCACGACGTGCTGCTGATCGACCGGGACACCCGCGCCATCGGCGTGGACGACCTCCCCCAGGTGGAGTGGCTGCTGGCCGACGCCTGCGAGCTGGCCACGCTGGAGGACGCCCGCCTGGAGGACTTCGACGTGGTGGTCGCGGCCAGCAGCGACGACAAGGTCAACCTGGTGGTGTCCCTGCTGTCCAAGACCGAGTTCGGGGTGGACCGGGTGATCGCCCGCATCAACGACCCCGACAACGAGTGGCTGTTCAACGAGTCCTGGGGCGTGGACCTGGCGGTCTCCCCGCCTCGGCTGATCGCCGACCTGGTGGAGGGGGTCCCCGAGGAGGAGCCGGGCGGGGAGGACTCCCTGCCGCCGCTGCCGGGGGCCGAGATCGCCGAGTCGGTGCTGCACGCCGCGAGCCCGTTCGCGGGCGGACCGGAGGGCGCGCTGGCGGAGTCGCTGCCGGAGGGGGTGGCGCTGGTGGCGGTGGTGGGCCCCGGCGGGGTGCGCCCGCCGGACCCCGATCGGACCCTGTCGGTGGGCGACACCGTGGTGTTCCTGGCCGAGCCCGAGGGGCTGGGCGCCCTGGAGTCCCTGCTGGGCTCGGCGGACGACCCCGACCTCTAGGCCCCGCGTCCGCCGGGGCGCCCGCTCAGTCCGCCGTCTCCTCCCGGGCCGGGTGCTCCCGCTCCTCCAGCGGGGTGCGGCCCCGGGCCAGCACCCAGACCATGGCCGCGAACGCCGCGACCTGGAGCGGCCATCCCATGGCGACCTTGGACAAGCCCAGCAGGGCGAAGGTGTCGGCCCAGCCGTAGTGGTCGGCCAGCCACAGCGGGTACTGCACGAGCACGCGGATCACGCAGGGCAGGACCAGCAGCCAGGTCAGGCGTGAGGCCAGGGTGACCACGGCCGGGTTGGCGCGCCAGGAGGTGAAGTCCTCCTTGTCGCCGATGAACGGGCCGATCATCAGTCCGATCGCGGGCCAGCGCACCAGCACCGACAGGCTCAGCACCACGGCGTAGACGGCGTTGTAGATGATGCCCGGCAGGAAGGCGTCGGCGGCGTTGCCGCTGCGCATGGCGAAGACCGCGGCGATGCCGATGCCGAACAGGCTGGTGAGCACGTACTGCACCGAGGAGCGCTGCACGAGCCGGACCGCGCCCAGGACCAGGGCCGCGACCACGCCCAGGACGATCGACAGCCGCAGTTCCGAGCTGACGATGTAGGAGACGGTGAAGGTCAGGGTGGGCACCGCCGCCTCGACCATGCCGCGCTTGCCGCCCAGCGCCTTGGCCAGCTGCGAGCGCACGAGCGCCTCGACCGTGTCCTCGGTGACCGCCGGGCGGTCCGCCGCCGTGGCGCCCCGGTCGGAGTCGCGCTCCCGGGCGGGGGCGCCCCCCGCCGGGTCCGGGGCGTCCGCCTCGGCCGCCTCGGCCCTGTCGTCCGCCCCGGCGGCCGGGGCGGCCTCCTCGGCGGCCCGCTGGTGCTCAGTCATCCTGCTCCTGCTCGGGTTCGGTCGTGGGCGGTCGGTCGTCGCCGCGCGCGGCGTCCAGCGCGGTTCCGCGCGCCGTGTGGGCCCAAGCCTATGTGACGTGCGACCGGTCGCGGGGTACGCGCGGTGGTCGCGCGGATGCGCTCCGCCCGCCTTTGCCCCCTTGGGTCCGGGCTTGTCGCGTGCGGCTTCTCACCCGGCGGCGCACCCTGGCGGCGGAGGAGGGCCGTTCCGTACGCTGGCGACCAGACACCGGAGCCGAGAGCGAGCAGGAGCCCATGCAGACGAACACGTCCCCGCGCCGGGACCATCTGGAGTTCGCCGCCGCGCTGGACCGGGTGCTGGCCCGGCCGGGGGAGTCGCACGTGTGGTCCCCCCACTCGGTGGGCACGGTGCTGGCGCTGCTGGCCACCGGCGCCCGGGAGCGCACCCTGGCCGAACTGGAGGCGCTGCTGGGCGCGGACGTGCGGGGCCAGCTGGAGGCGCTGGACGCGGCCGTGGCCGCCGAGCCCGGGCTCGACCTGGCCAGCCTCAACGGCCTGTACGTGCCCGCCGACCTGGAGGTCCTGCCGGGTTTCGCGTCCCGGGTGCGCGAGCGCGCCGGGGCCGAGGTGGAGAACGCCGACTTCGAGCACGACTCCGAGGGCGTGCGCTCACGGGTCAACGCCCGGGTGGCGGAGGTGACCCGCGGCCTGATCGAGGAGCTGCTCCCCGCGGGCAGCGTCCACCCGGGTGTGCGGCTGCTGCTGGTCAACGCGCTCTGGGTCAAGCTGGCCTGGCCCGACCCCTTCGACCCCGCCCGGACCCGGGACAGGGCCTTCCACACCCCGTCGGGCAGCCGGAAGGTGCCCACCATGCACCGTTCGGCCCGCCTGCCGCACGCGCGGGCCCGGGGGTGGAGCATGGTGAGCCTGGAGGGCGACCACGGCCTGACCCTGGACGTGCTGCTGCCCGACGAGCGCTCCGCCTCCCCCGGCCCGGTGACGGCCGACGCGCTCGCGGACCTGTACGGCCACCGCTCCTCCCAGCAGGTGGAACTGGCCCTGCCGCGCTTCAGGGTGGAGACCGACACCTCCCTGCTCGAACCGCTGGCGGCCCTGGGCGTGCGCGACCTGGCCACGGACGAGGCCCGCTTCGACGGGATCAGCCCGGAACCGCTGCGCGCCGACGAGATCCTGCACCAGTCGGTGCTGCGGGTGGACGAGAAGGGCGCCGAGGGCGCCGCCGCGACCGCCGTGATGATGCTCCGGGCGGCAGCGGTCGCGCCGAGGCCGGTCCAGTTCACCGTGGACCGGCCGTTCGTGTTCGTGCTGCGCCGCGGCGGAGCGGTGCTGTTCCTGGGCCGCGTCACCGATCCCGTGGACCCCGGCCCCGCCTCCTGACCCCGCCGGGGCCGCACCGCCGCCCGCGCCCGCGGGCGGCGCCTCAGACCTCGAACACCTCGAAGGCGGTGGCGAGGGGGACCCCGGCCCACTCCCCCGCCCGGGCGGCGGCCTGGGGCAGGAAGGACTTCTGGTCGAACCCCTCCAGGTTGGCCAGGTAGAGGGCGTGGGCGTCCAGCGACGCCACCCCCGCCGCCAGGTCGGCCTCGCCCAGCTCGACGTAGTGGGCGGCCAGGGGCGAGGCGCCGAAGGCCGCGAAGCGCACGCCCGACCACGGCTGGAGGCCCTCCTCCAGCTGCTCGCGGAACACCCACCGGTTGGCCGCGTCGCGGACCGCGTCCAGCAGGGCCGGACCGAGCACCCGGTGGTCGGCGTGGTTGAGGGCGCCCGACCCCGCGAAGTGGTCGCGGAAGTTGATGGAGACGATCACGTCGGGGCGGTGGCGCCGGATCGCCCCGGCCAGCGCGGCGCGCAGCGGGATCCCGTACTCCAGGGTGCCGTCGGGGAAGTCGAGGAACTCCACGGCGGCCACGCCGACAGCCGCCGCCGAGGCGCGCTGCTCGGCCATGCGCAGCGGCGCGCACTCCTCGGGGGCGATGGTGTCGATGCCAGCCTCGCCCCGGGTGACCAGCAGCTCCACCACGTCCTTGCCCTGGGCGGTCCAGCGGGCGATCGCGGAGGAGCAGCCGAACTCCAGGTCGTCGGGGTGGGCCACCACCGCCAGGGCCCGGTTCCAGTCCTCGGGGAGCGGCCGGGGCGCGCTGTTCTCCGTCGTCTGCGTCATGTGCCACAGACTACGGAAGACGGCGCGCCCCGCCCGGCACCTCCCCCGCGACGCGGGATCCCGCTCCGCACCGGAAGGCCCCTACTCCCCCGAGCCGCCCGCGGCGCCGCCCGGCTGGCCGCCGGTCCCCCCGGATCCCGCGCCGGGCGCGGCGCCGTTGGGGGAGCGGCCCGCGTTGCCGCGCTGGGCCGCCTGCTGGGCGGCGCGCGCCTTGGCGGCCTCGGCCATCTTCTCCTGGATCTGCTTGGGCACGGTGATGGGCAGCAGCTCGCTCGGCGGCACCGGGTGGTCCCCGCGCACCACCACGATGTTGGCGAAGAGGTGCTCGACCTCGGCCATCACCTCGGGCTTGGAGGCGCCCTCGCCGCGGATCACGCCGCGCAGCACCCAGCGCGGCCCGTCCACGCCGATGAAGCGCACCCGCTGGGCGAGCTGCTTGCCGTCCTCGGTCGTGCGGCCCTTGACCGGTACCAGGGCCTTGAGCTCGGGGCCGAAGGTGCCGTCGTGCTCCTCGGCCTTGCCGCCCTGCTTGACGACCTGCTCGCGCAGCTCCTCGCGCATCTCGTCCCATAGCCCGGAGGACTTGGGCGCGGCGAAGGGCTGCACCTGGAGGGCGCTCTTGCCGCGCACCAGGGTGACGCCGATGATCTTCTGCTTGCCCTGGGAGTCCTGGGCGACGTTGACCTGGATCTCGGTGCCCTGCTCCATGGGCAGCCGCATGCTGCCCAGGTCCATCCGCTCGGCCTCGGGAGCGTCCTCGGTGGAGTCCCACGGCCCGGAGGAGCGGTGGCGGTCCGCGTCCTTGGGCTGCTGCTCCCGGGAGCGCTCCGGCTCGATCTCGTTGCCGAAGGAGACCGCTCCGGCGGCGCCCTCGCGCCCGGGCTCGGCCCGCGTCCCCGTTCTCTCGGTCTCTTCGTCCCGCTTCTTGCGGCGGCGTCCGAACACGCCTTCACCTCTTCGCTTCCGTCGGTCCCGGATGACTCCGGGGATTCGGGGCGCCGTCACCGCTGTGCGGCGTGCCCCCCGGTCGAACCGAAACCACCCGTTCCCCGCACCGACTCCGGGAGGGAGTCGGCCTCGACGAACACCGCCCGTTCCACGCGCTGGACCACCAGCTGCGCGATCCGGTCCCCCCGGGTCAGCTTCACCGGGGTGTCCCCGTCGGTGTTGATCAGGGTCACCCTGATCTCGCCGCGGTACCCGGCGTCGACCGTGCCGGGCGCGTTGACGAGCGTGACTCCGCAGCGCGCCGCCAGGCCCGAACGCGGGTGCACGAAGGCCGCGTACCCGTCGGGCAGGGCGATGGCCAGGCCGGTGGGGACCGTGGCCCGCTGCCCGGGCTCCAGGGTGACGTCGACGGCGGTGTACAGGTCCGCGCCCGCGTCACCGGGATGGGCGTACTCGGGCAGAGGGAGGCCGGGGTCCAGGCGGTGGACCGTGACGGGGATCCGTCCGCCTTCCAGGGATGTGGTACTCACATCGGCCGAGCCTATCGCTCTCCGGGCGATGAACCGGTGTCCAGCACCGCCGGTACGCGAACGGGGGCGGCCCAGGCGGACCGCCCCCGGCTGAACCCCTTCGGGGCTCCGCTCCGCTTCTCCCGCCCGTCGCCCGCCACCACCCTCGAACGACGCCTACGGCGCAGCCCTTCCGCGAAAACCCGTCTCCGGCGGCTCCAGAACCCCGCGGGTGCCCGAAGCAACCCCGCAGGCCCTACTCGGCGGGGGCCTCGGGCAGGGTCACCTCGACGGTGAGCTCGGCGTCGTCGGTGGTGCGGAAGTCGATCCCGGCGGCGCGCCCCGCGGCGGCGATGTCGGCGCTGGCGGCGCGCGCGGCGTCGACCCGCTTGCCCGAGACGCTGACGTGCTCGACCTCGGCCCGCATGGACAGCTTGGCCTCGGACTTGGCCTTGCGCACTGCGCGCAGCACCTCGGCGGTGGCGGCCAGGACGGCGGGGTCGCCGTCGGCCGCCGCGGCGCGGTACTCGGCGGTGACGGGCCAGCGCTGGGCGTGGACCGAGCCCTCCTGCCACCAGCTCCAGACCTCCTCGGCCACGAAGGGCACGAAGGGGGCGAAGAGCCTGTGCAGGGCGCCCAGGGCGACCAGCAGCGCGGCGCGGGCGGAGGCGCCCTCGGCCGACTCGGTGTCGTAGGCGCGGGCCTTGACCAGCTCGAGGTAGTCGTCGCAGAAGTCCCAGAAGAAGCGCTCGGTGCGCTCCAGGGCCCGGGTGTGGTCGTAGGCCCGGAAGGCGGAGGTGGCGTCCTCCACGACGTCGGCCAGCGCGGCCAGCATCGCCCGGTCCAGGGGCTGCGTCACCTGCGCGGGGTCGGCGGCGGCGCCCTCACCGGCCACGGACATGACGAACTTGCTGGCGTTGAGGATCTTGATGGACAGCCTGCGGCCGACCTTCATCTGGCCCTCGTCCATGGCGGTGTCGGTGCCCAGGCGGCCGCTGGCCGCCCAGTAACGGACCGCGTCGGAGCTGTACTTCTCCAGCAGCGCCAGCGGGGTGACGACGTTGCCCTTGGACTTGGACATCTTCTTGCGGTCGGGGTCCAGGATCCAGCCGGAGATGCCGGTGGTGTTCCAGGGCAGGGTGTCGTTCTCGAAGTGGGCCCGGACCACGGTGGAGAAGAGCCAGGTGCGGATGATGTCCTGGCCCTGGGGCCGGTAGTCCATGGGGAAGACGCGCCGGTACAGGTCCGGGTCGCGCTCCCAGCCGGAGGCAATCTGCGGGGACAGCGAGGAGGTCGCCCAGGTGTCCATGACGTCGGGGTCGCCCATGAACCCGCCCGCCTGCCCGCGCTGGTCCTCGGTGTAGCCCTCGGGCGCCTGCGAGCTGGGGTCGACGGGCAGCTGGTCCTCGGCGGGGACGATGGGCTCGTCGTAGCGCGGGTTGCCGTCGGCGTCCAGCGGATACCAGACCGGGAAGGGCACGCCGAAGAAGCGCTGGCGGCTGATCAGCCAGTCGCCGTTGAGGCCCTCGACCCAGTTCTCGTAGCGGGCGCGCATGTGCTCGGGGTACCAGGTGAGCTCGCGCCCGCGCCGCAGGAGCTGCTGGCGCAGTTCCTCGTCCCGCCCGCCGTTGCGGATGTACCACTGGCGGGTGGTGACGATCTCCAGGGGCTTGTCGCCCTTCTCGTAGAACTTCACCGGGTGGGTGATGGGCGCCGGCTCGCCGACCAGGTCCCCGCTCTCGCGCAGCAGGGCGACGGTGCGCTCGCGCGCGGTGTGGACGGTGGCGCCCACGAGCGTGTCGTAGGCCTCGCGGGCGGCGCCGCTCTCCAGGCCCTTGGGCGGGTCGGCCATGATGCGGCCGTCCCAGCCGATGACGGGCCGGGTCTCCAGCTGCAGCTCGCGCCACCAGGTGACGTCCGTGGTGTCGCCGAAGGTGCAGATCATGGCGATGCCGGACCCCTTCTCGGGGTCGGCGAGGCGGTGGGCCCGCACCGGGACCTCCACGCCGAAGACGGGGGTGCGCACGGTGGTGCCGAACAGGTCCTGGTAGCGCTCGTCGTCGGGGTGGGCGACCAGGGCGACGCAGGCGGCCAGCAGCTCGGGGCGGGTGGTCTCGATGTGGACCGGGGTGCCGTCGGGCTTGTGGAAGGCGATCTTGTGGTAGGCGCTGGGGCGCTCGCGGTCCTCCAGCTCGGCCTGGGCGACCGCGGTGCGGAACGTGACGTCCCACAGGGTGGGCGCCTCGGACATGTAGGCCTCGCCGCGGGCCAGGTTGCGCAGGAAGGCGCGCTGGGCGGCGGCGCGGGAGTTGTCGTCGATGGTGGCGTAGGTGTGGCGCCAGTCGACGCTCAGCCCGAGGCGGCGCCAGATCGACTCGAAGACCTTCTCGTCCTCGGCGGTGAGCCGGTCGCACAGCTCGATGAAGTTGCGCCGGGAGACGGGGACCTGCCGCTTGGGGTCGGGCTTGGCGGGCGGCTGGAAGTCCGGGTCGTAGGGGATCGACGGGTCGCAGCGCACGCCGTAGTAGTTCTGGACGCGCCGCTCGGTGGGCAGGCCGTTGTCGTCCCAGCCCATGGGGTAGAAGACGGCCTTGCCGTTCATGCGCTGGAAGCGCGCGACGGTGTCGGTGTGCGTGTAGGAGAACACGTGGCCGATGTGCAGCGAGCCGGACACCGTGGGCGGCGGGGTGTCGATGGAGTAGACGTCCGCGCGCTCGGCCGTGCGGTCGAAGTGGTAGACGCCGGACTCATCCCATACGTCGACCCACTTCGCCTCGATACCGTCCAGCGAGGGCTTGTCGGGCATGCGGAAGGAATGAGAGCCGTTGGTCATGGGGCAATGGTAGTGCGCTCGGGGCCGTGGTCGCTCCGGGTTCCGGGCCGTCACAGCGGGGGGTCGGCACACCTCGGGCACGCTGGCGCGGGGTTGGCCCCCGACTCCCGGGAAAGGACGTGAAAGGATCGCCCCGTACGCACGGGAGGGTGTGCGCAGGCCGCGCATCCTCCGTACACCCAACGGAAAACGGTGAAGGATTCGATGGCTAAGAAGGACGGCGGTGACCTCGGCCCCGCCCTCGTGGGCTTCGCGGCCGGGTTCGCCGCGCAGTACGTCATGCGCAAGGCCCTGAACTTTGCCTGGACCCGCGTGACCGGCGAGGAGCCGCCCACGGACGTGGACTCCCCCGACATCAGCCTGGGCACGGCGCTGAGCTGGGCCGTGATGGCCGGTGTCGGCACCGAGGTGGCCCGGGTGCTGGCCGTGCGCGCCGCCCGCGCCAGGATGTTCGGCGCCGGCCCCGGCGAGCTGGAGGTCTGACGCCGCGAAGGCGACGACGGCGGGCGGCCGACCGCACCGCAGTGTGGTCGGCCGTCCGCCGTCGTGTTCCACCGCGCTCCCCGGAAGCCCTCACGCGCTTCCTCCGGACGGCGGCGGGGTGGTCTCCGACCGCGCGGTCGGGAGCCGCCGGGGACGGGACGGTTCAGGGGCCGTCCCGTCCGCTCAGGCGCACTCCTTGCAGACCAGCTGACCGGCGCGCTGCTCGGCGAGCTGGCTGCGGTGGTGCACCAGGAAGCAGCGCGAGCAGGTGAACTCGTCGGCCTGGCGCGGGAGCACGCGCACCGCGAGTTCCTCGCCCGACAGGTCGGCACCGGGCAGTTCCATGCCCTCGGCGACCTCGTCGGGGTCGACGTCGATCGTGCCGGTGCCCTTGTCCACGCGCCGCGCCTGCAGCTCCTGGAGGCTGTCCTCGTTGATGTCCTCGTCAGTCTTGCGCGGGCTGTCGTAGTCGGTGGCCATCTCTGCTAACTCCCATCCCCCTCGTTCAGTGCCTCGTCGCGCGGGTGTAACGCTTGAGAGACCTTGGTTGTGCCCGGTTCGGCCGATGAGTTTTCCCGACGTCGGCGGACCGTGTCCCCTCCCGGGCCACTGTCCACAGGTCAGCAGCACTTTCGCCGCCTCGTGACCGAAGGCGGCCACGTGTGGCTGCGCCGGGGCCGTACCCCTGTGTACTACCCAACGTCGGCTGCCTCGTAGACCTGGAAAATCCGTTTTCGCCCACTCCGGACAAAGCGCGGGACACTCCCCCAAGGGCGGACGAAAAGCAGGACATGCCCACGTCAGGAGGGATTCCCTCCGTGTCCACGCCCGGGGAAGCATACCCACCCGGGGTCGGCACCCGTGACACGGGTCGGCGTGTCATCGGACACGTATAGATACCACGAAGACCGGCCAAACGCAGCTTGGCCCGGTGAGCGGTTTCAGCGCCGCTCCGCGCCCTCTCCCGGAGGAGGGGGAAGGCGGACGGTGACGACCAGTCCTCCCCCGGCGCGCGGCCAGGCGGTCACCGCGCCCTCGTGAGCGCGCACCACGGACCGGACGATGGACAGGCCCAGCCCCGCGCTGCGGCCCGAGCCGACCCGGTCGCCGGAGCCGCGGCGGAACGGCTCGAACAGGCCCTCGATCTCGTAGGCGGGGATGACCTTGCCGGAGTTCTCCACCTGGACCGCGGGAGTGCCCTCGTACATGCCGCTGCGCACGGTGATCTCGCCCTCCTCGACGTTGTACTTGAGGGCGTTCTCCACCAGGTTGCCCACGAGCCGCTCCAGCAGCACGGGGTCGCCCACCACCGTCGCGGGGCGCAGGTCCTGGCGCAGGCTCAGGCCGGAGTCGGCCACCGTCGCGCTGAGCTGGCTGAGCACCGTCCCGGCCACCTCGCCCAGGTCGACCTTGGCGCGGACCTCCAGCTCGCGGTCGCTCTTGGCGAGCAGGAGCAGCCCCTCGATGAGGCGTTCGTGGCGGGCGTTGGTCTCCAGCAGGGTCTGTCCGACGCTCTTGAGGTCGGCCGAGACGTCGGGGGCGCTGAGCGCCACCTCCAGCAGGGTGCGGTTGATCGCCAGCGGCGTGCGCAGCTCGTGCGAGGCGTTGGCGACGAAGCGGCGCTGGCCGTCGAAGGCGCGGTCCAGGCGCTCCAGCATGCCGTCGAAGGTGTCGGCCAGCTCGCGGATCTCGTCGTCGGGCCCGGACAGGGCGATGCGTTCGTGCAGGGAGCGCTCCGACAGGCGGCGGGCGATGCGGGTGATCTTCTGGAGCGGGGACAGCGCCCTTCCGGCCACCGCGTAGCCCAGGGCGACCGCGAGCAGGCCGACCAGGAACAGCGCGAGCAGCGAGAACCGGGTGACGTGCGTGAGCACCTGCTCGATGAGGTCCCTGTGCGCCCGCAGCTCGGCGAAGCTCTGCTCGACCAGGAGCGCGTTGAGCAGGACCGCGACGATCAGGTAGTTGACCAGGACCAGCACGGAGCCCGCGGCGAAGAACAGCATCCCGTAGATGAGGGTGAGCCGCGCGCGCAGGCTGAGGTTGTCGGTGAAGTGGTGCACACGGGCGGCGGCCGCGGAGCGCTCGGCCCCCCCGCCCTCGGGCGTGAGGGTGTTGAGGCGTCGCCACGTACCGGTGTCGCCGGGGCGGGTGGGCTCGACCTGTCCCGGTTCGGTCCGCTCCGCCGGTCTCACAGCCGGTACCCGGCGCCGGGGACGGTCTGGATGACGGGCGGGTCGCCGAGCTTCTTGCGCAGGGTCATGACGGTGACGCGGACGACGTTGGTGAAGGGGTCGGCGTTCTCGTCCCAGGCCTTCTCCAGCAGCCCCTCGGCGCTGACCACGGTCCCCTGGGCGCGCATGAGCACCTGGAGGACGGCGAACTCCTTGGGGGTGAGGGTGACCTCGCGGCCGTCGCGGTGGACGCGGTGGTTGGCCGGGTCGAGCGTGATGCCGTGGCGCTCCAGGACCGGGGGCAGCGGGGGCGCCGAGCGGCGGCCGAGGGCGTGGACCCGGGCGATGAGCTCGGCGAAGGCAAAGGGCTTGGCCAGGTAGTCGTCGGCGCCGATGGTGAGGCCCTCGACCTTGTCCTGGACGCCGTCGGAGGCGGTGAGCATCAGGATGCGGCCGTTGTAGCTCTCCTGGACCAGGGCGCGGGCCACGTCGTCGCCGTGGGTGCCCGGCAGGTCTCGGTCCAGCACGACGACGTCGTAGTCGTTGACCGCGGTGTACTCCAGGGCGGCGTCGCCGTCGTAGACCACGTCCACGGCCATCGCCTCGCGCCGCAGTCCGACCGCCACTGTGTCGGCCAGGACCCGTTCGTCTTCGACCACGAGTACGCGCACGTTGTCCTTCTCGAGCGTTGGTCCGCAAAGAAAGGGGGCCGCTGCCGGCGCATCCCCCAACACACCGGCAGCGGCGTTCTTGGTCCCGGCCGCGTCATCCGTTCTTTCACAGTCGGGGTAAGGAGACGGTAAACCCGTCGGGGCGGTTTCGCGAACCGCCCGCTTTCCTCGCCCCGCGTGAACGCGGGCGCTGGGCCGGGAGCTTCACGCTCCCCTGGGCGCGGGGAGCCGCCGCCGGCGAATCCCCCAACCGCCGGCAGCGACTTAACCCCGCACATCTCAAATCTGACACATCAAGAATAAGAAACAAGTAAGCACCAGCCCTCCCGGGAAAATGTGTCATGGGACACCCTTGTCCGACACATGGTGTAATGCGCGCCCAGGGGTCCGGCTCCGGGCCCCCGGCGCGCCTCCCCGGTCCGGCGCGGCGGCACCGGCCTCCCGTGGGCGGGGGGCGACCGCGGTGGATCACGAAAGCATCACACCGGTTTCCGGTGGTTTGGGCGAAGGTGCGGCGGGGGTACAGGAGGAGGACGCACGCGTGGACACCGGCCCCGGCCGGACCGCGACGCGCACGCATGTCACAGGGACGTGACACTTCGACCGTGCGCACGCCGTGGCGTGCGCCAACGGATTCCGCGCCGGAGCACGGTCGTGCCCCGGCGCTTACCCCTGGAAGAGGTGCAATGGGCGAGTTCCTCGCGGAGATCAAGGTCCGTATCAACGAGACCTACCGGTCGTTCCAGGCTGCTCAGGCCGCCGGAGACGAATTCCTCGCCGACACGCATGCGTCGGAGCTTGAGGACCTGTACCGCATCGCGGCTCGCAACGGCGTCGACACCTGCGCCTGAGAAGCACGAGAAGCACTGAGGGGCGCGGTGGGCACACGGCCCGCCGCGCCCCTCGTGTGTTCCGGGGAACCCGGGGCCCCGCCGGGCGCCACGGGGACCGGGCCCAGTCAGCCGTCGGTGTCGGCGCCCAGCGGGGCCAGGAGGTCCTCCAGGGCCTCGTAGAGCCCGGGGCGGGCGGCGATGACCAGGTCGTTGCCGGGCGGCCCCGAGCGCGCTCCTCCCAGTCGCAGGCCCGCCTCGCTCGCCACCAGGCCCGGGGCGCACCAGTCCCAGGGGTGGAGGCCGCGCTCGTAGTAGGCGTTGCATCGGCCCACGGCGAGCCCGGTCAGGTCCACCGCGGCCGACCCGCCGCGGCGGATGTCGCGGATGCGCGGGACCACCTCCAACAGGACCCTGGCCTGCTGGACGCGGCGCTCGGGGAAGTACCCGAAGCCGGTGGCCACCAGCGCCTGCTCCAGCGGCACGGCGGGCGGGGCCTCCAGGACACGGCCGTTCAGGCGCGCGCCGCCGCCGAGCACCGCCTCGTAGGACTCACCGAGCCGGGGGACGTTCACGGCGGCGGCCACCACCACGCCGTCGACCTCCGCGGCGACGGACACGGCCCAGTCGGACCGGCCGTACAGGTAGTTGACGGTGCCGTCGATGGGGTCCACGACCCAGCGCACACCGCTGGTTCCGCCCTCGCCGCCGCCCTCCTCCCCCAGGAAGGCGTCGTCGGGGCGCGCGGCGAGCAGACGGGTGCGGACGAGCTCCTCGGTGGCCCGGTCCATCTCGGTGACGACGTCGGTGGGGCTGGACTTGGTGTCGAGCACGGTGATGCCCGCCTGCCCCTTGGCGGCGAGCTCTCCCGCCTCCGCGGCCACGCTCACGGCGAGGTCGCGCAGGCTCTCGCGGTCGGGTGCGGCGTGGGTGGTACTCACTGGCTGTCCTCCGTGGCGTGGTGTCGCGCGCCGGGGTGCGTCCCGGACGCGGGTCCGGCCGGGGCCGCGGTCGCGGCCCCGGCCGGTCTTGGGCGGATCAGAGCAGTTCGGGCCTGCTCCACTCCTTGCCGTGCACGTGGTGGTCGAGGAAGGCGAAGATCGTCTCGTACCAGATCCGGGCGTTCCCGGGGGTGAGGATCCAGTGGTTCTCGTCCGGGAAGTACAGGAACTTGGCGTCCACCTCGTGCAGCAGCAGGTCGCGCCACAGGCGCAGGCCCTCGGAGATGGGCACCCGGTAGTCCTTGTCGCCGTGGATGACGAGCATCGGAGTGCGGATGCGGTCCGCGTGCAGGTGCGGGGAGTTGAGGGCGTAGCGCTCGGGGCGCTCCAGCGGGGTGCCGAACTCGCGCTCCCACACCGGCGGGTAGTCGGTGGTGCCGTTGAAGCCGTCCAGGCCCCACAGGGAGGCGTGGGAGACGATGGCCCTGAACCGGTCGGTGTGCCCGGCGATCCAGTTGGCCATGTAGCCGCCGAAGGAGCCGCCCATCATGGCGGTGCGCTCGGCGTCGATGTCCTCGCGCGCCTCGGCGGCGTCGGTGACGGCCATGACGTCGGCGAAGGTGCGCGGCCCCCACTGTCCCCAGGCGCGGCGGAGCATGTCCTGGCCGTAGCCGGTGGACAGGGCGGGGTCGGGCAGCAGGACGGCGTAGCCGCGCGCGGCGAGCAGCCACGGGTTCCAGCGCCAGGACCAGCCGTTGAAGCTCATGTAGGGACCGCCGTGGACCCAGAGCATGAGCGGGGCGGGCGAGTCGGCCGAGGCCTCCTCGGGCAGCACCAGCCAGGAGCGGATCACCGTGCCGTCGTCGGCGGTGGCCTCGATCTCGGTGAGGGTGCCGGGCATGGTCAGCTCGGAGCCGGGGGTGCGCAGGCGCACGGGCCGGCCGTCGGCGGCGTCGGCGGCCAGGCGTACGGGCGCGGGCGGTGCGTCCCAGGCGTCGCGCAGGGCGTAGACGTGGCGGCCGTCGGGGGACGGGTTGAGGTTGCTGTAGGCGCCGTGGTCGCCGGTGATGCGGGTGAGCGCGCCGCTGGCCAGGTCGATCCGGAAGACGGGTCGGCGGCCGCCGTGGTCTGCGACGAGGAAGACGGCGCCGGAGTCGGCGGCCCAGGCGAGTTCGCGTGGCCACAGCTCGTGGTCGGCGAGCAAATCGCGGCCCTGTCCGGTGGCCAGGTCGACCAGCCAGGCGGTCTCGTCCCGGGGTTCGCCGTCGTAGTCGCCCTGGGAGCTGCGCACGAGCAGGACGTGGCGGCCGTCGGGGGAGACGAGCGGGTTGTCGAAGTCGTGGTCGGGGTCGGTGGCGAGGGTGCGGCGCTGTCCCGTGGCGGTGTCGATGGCGACGACGTCGCGGCGCCGGGCGCCGCGGCCGACGGGGACCTGCCACTCGGTGACCAGGGTGGTGCCGTCGGGGGTGAGGTCGCCGATCGCCCCCAGGAGCGCCATCCCGGCGTCGGGGGTCAGGTCGCGCGGGTCGCCCAGCCGGGAGTCCTCGTCCGCGGGCGGTTCGGCGACCAGGTAGCGGGGGTGTCCGGGACCGATGTCGCTGTCCCAGGAGCGCACGGGCAGCGCCTCGTGCAGGATGGCGGTGACCCCGGCCTCCTCGCGGGCCTTGCGCGCCTCCCTGTCGGACTCCTCGTCCTCGCTGCGGGGGAGGGTGTCGGAGGTGAGGGCGACCAGGCCGGAGTCGCGGGCGACCGCGAAGGAGCCGATGCCGCCGGGCCGGGAGGCGACCTGGCGGGCCTCGCCGCCGTCGGCGGGCAGGAGCCACAGGGCGGTGCGGGCCTTGGCGTCGGCCTCGGCCTCGGGGTCGGGGCGGCCGGTGGTGAACAGGACCGAGCCGTCGGGGAGGAAGCCGACGCCGCTCTCGCCCTTGGCCGAACGGGTGAGGCGTCTGGGGGCGCGCCCGCCCTCGGACTCGGGGGCGGTGTCGATCTCCCACAGGGCGCTGCGGAAGGACTTGGCGTCGGGGGCGAGGCCGCTGACGGACGCGACCAGACGGGTTCCGTCCGGTGAGAGGCGCAGTCCGTTGACGCGGCGAAGTCGGACGTACTCCGGCAGTTCATACCAGGAACGGACCAAGACACATACTCCCTGAACGTCGACGTGGGGTCGGGGCGGACACCGTCGAGCGGGCCGTGGGGCGACTGTGGTCCCCCGCCCTCCCGCGGGCGGTGTCAGCAGCGTTTACTCACCTTCCCACACGTCCGGGACGGCGGGTCGGGTCGGGTCGCGGATCCCGCGGGGGGGGACCGCGGGAGGCACGCCACTCCAGGATGACCCGCCCGGGGCCGTCGCACCAAGCCCTTTCGCGGACCTGTGGACGGCCCCGCGCCGACCCGCGCCGGCGGCCGCGCGGTTCAGCGGCTCAGGCCGGGCACGTGCAGTTGGTGCAGCGCGCGAGCGAGCTCAGGCGCCGGGGCCCGGCCCGTTCGGCGTACTCGCGGACCAGGTCGGTCACCATGGACACGAACGCGGGGTGCGTGCCGGGGCTGAGCGCGCGCTCGTAGCCGATGCCGAGCTTCTTGGCGGTGTCGCGGGCCTCCACGTCGAGGTCGAACTTGACCTCCATGTGGTCGGAGACGAAGCCGTGCGGGACCACGACCACGGCGGGCACGCCCTCGGCGGCCAGCTCCTCCATGCGGTCGTTGACGTCGGGCTCCAGCCAGGGCTGGC
Organism: Nocardiopsis akebiae; assembly: GCF_018316795.1. Classification (NCBI taxonomy): domain Bacteria; kingdom Bacillati; phylum Actinomycetota; class Actinomycetes; order Streptosporangiales; family Nocardiopsidaceae; genus Nocardiopsis; species Nocardiopsis akebiae. The sequence continues at coordinate 2,583,215 of NZ_CP074132.1, read as the reverse complement.
TGGGCGGGCCGCTGCGGCTCTGGTAGACGACCTCGTACGGGTAGTCGCGGTCGAGCCGCCCGACCACCAGGCGCGCCACCTCGGCCAACTGGGCGCCGTAGGCCCCCTCGGGGCCGAAGGCCTGTCCGGGGCCGCCGCTGGTCTCGGCCATCGTCGTGGGGATGGAGTGCGCGGAGAAGAGCAGGCGCGCGCCCTCGCGCTGCTCGTCGGGCAGGGCGTCCAGGGCGGCGCGGGTGTGCTCGACCAGCGGTTCGACGAACCCCGGGTGGTCGTAGAAGGGCCGGATGAGGTCCACCTCGGGGGCGTCATCGCCCAGCGCGGCGCGGGCTCGGGCGATGTCCTCCTCGTAGGCGGTGCGGCTGGACCAGTTGCAGTACGCGGAGGTGGGCAGCGCCAGGATGCGGCGCACGCCGTCCTCCTTCATCCGGGCGAGGGTGTCGGTGAGCATCGGCGCCCAGAACCGGTTGCCCCAGTAGACGGGCAGGTCGATCCCGTTGGCGGCGAAGTCGGCGGTGACCGCGGCGAGCAGGTCGCGGCACTGCTGGTTGATCGGACTGACACCGCCGAAGAGGAAGTAGTGCTCGCCGACCTCGGCGAGGCGCTCACGGGGGATGTTGCGGCCCCGGGTGACGTTCTCCAGGAACGGGATGACCTCGTCCTCCCCCTCCGGGCCGCCGAAGGAGATCAGCAAAAACGCGTCGTAGTAGCTCACAGCTCTTATGAAACCAGCTTCGCCGGACCGGCTCGCGCGACCCCCCGGATGCGTGTCCTGTGGTCTTGGCTTCCCCTCCCCCGGGCACGCCGTCCGGGGGCGTTCGGCTCTGGCCGGGCGGGTGACCGGTCGGTAATGTCGCCGCATGACAGATGTGACGTGGAACACATGGGCGGGTACCCACCGGGCCCGGCCCAGGCGCACGGCGGCTCCGGGGAGCACCGCGGAGGTCGCCGCGGCGGTCTCCTCGGCCGCCGCGGAGGAGCTGCGCGTCCGCATGGTCGGCACGGGTCACTCCTTCACCGACGTGGCCGTCACCGACGGCCTCCTCCTCTCCCCCACCTCCCTGACCCGGGTGCGCTCGGTCGACCCGGCCGCGGGCACGGCCACCGTCGAGGCGGGCCTGCCCCTGTGCGACTTCAACGACGTGCTGGCCGGGCACGGGGCGGCCCTGGCCAACATGGGCGACATCGCCGTGCAGACCGTGGCGGGCGCGGTGCAGACCGGCACCCACGGCACCGGCCGGGACGCGGGCGGGCTGGCCGCGCAGGTGGTCGGAATGGAGATGGTGCTCGCCGACGGTTCGGTGGTGGAGTGCTCTGCCGGGCGGGAGCCGGAGCTGTTCCAGGCGGCCAGGGTGGGCCTGGGCGCGTTCGGCGTGGTCACCGCGCTGACCATGGCGGTGCGCCCGGCCTTCCTGCTGCACGCGCGCGAGGAGCCGATGCGGTTGGAGGAAGTGCTGGAGCGGCTGCCGGAGCTGCGCGCCGGCAACGACCACTTCGAGTTCTACTGGTTTCCGCACACCGGCAACACCAACACCAAGCGCAACAACATCAGCGCGGGTCCGGCTCGGCCGCTCTCGCCCTTCCGCGCCTGGCTGGACGACGATTTCCTGTCCAACACGCTCTTCGAGGGCGTCAACCGGGTGTGCCGCCGCTTCCCCCGCGCGGTGCCCGCGGTGAACCGGGTCAGCTCGCGCGCGCTGACGGCGCGCAGCTACACCGACGCCTCGTACCGGGTGTTCGCCTCGGTGCGCGACGTGCGGTTCGTGGAGATGGAGTACGCGGTCCCCGCGGAGCACCTGGCCGACGTGCTGCGCGAGGCCGGGTCGATCGTGGACCGGGGCGGCCACCGGGTGAGCTTCCCGGTGGAGGTGCGCTTCGCCCCGGCCGACGACGTGTGGCTCTCCACCGCCTACGGGCGCGACACCGCCTACGTGGCGGTGCACATGTACCAGGGCACCCCCTACGACGCCTACTTCGCCGACCTGGAGGCGCTGTTCACCTCCGTGGGCGGGCGCCCCCACTGGGGCAAGGTGCACACCCGCGGCCGCTCCTACCTGGAGGGCGTCTACCCGATGCTGGGCCGGGCCCTGGAGGTGCGGGACCGCGTGGACCCCGGGCGCCGGTTCGGCAACGCCTACCTGGAGCGGGTGCTGGAGTAGTCGCACGGCCGGTCCGGGCCCCGCGTCCGCGCCGGCCGGTGGCGGCACCGGCTTCCGGGCGGGGCCCCGCGCCCCGCCCGGAGGCGGTCACACGGGCCGCGCCTGCGGGGTCGCGCCCGTGACGCCGCTCCGAGGAGATCGACGACCTCGCCGGGTGGCTGACCACCGTGGTGGCGCGGGTGTGCCTGAACACGCCGCGCCCGCGGGAGCGGAGGCGCGAGGCCCCCTCGACGCGCGCGTGCCCGACCCCGTCGTCAGCCCCCGAGGAGGACGGCGGCCCCGAGCGGGGGCGGTGCTGGCCGACACCGTGGGACTGACGAGCGTGCCGGACGCCGACGTCGTGCCGCGCTCGGACGGGGGCGCCGCGCGCACCGGGCACACCCGGGTGGTCACCGGCGCGCGGGCCGCGGCCGGTCAGGCCGTCACACGCGGGGACCTGTCACCGTTCGTCCGGTCCGTGCTGGTCAACGGGGCGGCCGGGGTGCTCGTGGTCGTGCGGGGGCGGGCGGTGTCCGTCATGGGGTTCACCGTCACGGGCGGCAGGATCGCCGCCATCGGCGTGCTGGCCGGCCCCGAGCGCCTGCGGCGGCTGGACCCGGCCGTCCTCGACGGCTGGGGGCCCGGCCGCCGCCGTGCGCGCTCAGCCGGTCTGCGGCACGGCGGGCGGGGGCGCGGGGACGGCCTCCTCACCGCCCTGCCCGCCGGTCCCGGGTCCGGGCGTCTGGCCGCCCGGGTCCTGGGCCCCGCCGTCGCCCTCCGGCGGTTCGGTGGGCTCGGTGGTCCCGCCGGTGCCGTCGGGGCCCTCCTGTTCCGTGCCGCCGCCGTCGCCGGTCCCGTCGTCCTCGGGCTCTCCTGTCTCGGGGGCGGGCTCGGTCGGCTGACCGGTGCCCGGGCCCTGCTCCTGCTCCCCGAGCGAGGGGTCGGGGGCGTCGCCTCCGGTCTCGGGTGCCTCGGGCTCCTCCTCCTGGGCCGGGGGCGCGGAGGCGGTGCCGCCGAACAGCGTGGGCGCGCTGGGCTCCTGCGAGCCCTGGGTCCAGGAGGTCAGCGAGCGGCCGGTGAACAGCTCGAACACCAGGATGACCAGCATGACCAGGACGAAGACCGCGGTGGCCGGGACGACCAGGGAGCGCCAGCCGCGCCGCCGACCGCCCTCGCGGTCGCCGGTTCCGCCATAGGCGCCGACGTGGTCACCGGGGTCGTCCGCGTCCGCGGGCCACGGGCCGACGGCGGGCATCCGCGCGGTGGCGCCGGGGTCGGCCGGGGTCCGGCCGTCCAACGCGGGCAGGGCCGTGGTGCGGGTGGCGTCGGCGTCCTCCCCGCCCCGGGACGGGGGCGCGGTCCCGGTTCCGGAGACCTGGCGCAGCAGGGCGGTCTCGGAGATGCCCTCGGGCGGCGGCGCCACCGGAGCCCCCGGGGCGTCCGGCACCGCCGTGGCGCCCCGGGGACCGGAGGCCCGCCCGGCCAGCTGCCTGGCCTGCTCGCCCCCGCGCGAGAACCAGTGCTGCAACAGCGGGCTGACGAGCGTGCTGAGCGCGGCCATCCCGGCGGCGCCGACGACCGTGCCGTACACGTTGAGGTAGGAGGCCGCGGTGGCCGCGGCCAGTGTCGCGGCTCCGGCACCGGCGACCTGGGAGACGCTCAGGTCGAACTTCTTGCCCTTGGCGCCCTCCTCCCCTTCTTCCTGGTCGTCGTGGTGTGCGGTCCGACCCATCCGGTCGTCCCCCCTTCGTCTTCGTCGGCCGCGCGCGGGCGCGACGGGACTGTCAGCGCGGGATGGGCGTGTGGTGGGGCATACAACCCCACAGACCCCGAACTTCACATTTCGCCCATAGCTTGATAACTCAGGCTAAGGGCGACAGGTTTCCGATAACGCCATGAAATAAGAAGCATCACCCTCTGGCACACATCGGCGTGTCGAGTTGCGTCCCGGAGGGTCCGCGTACCCGTGGAACGGTCCGGGATCGGAGTTTTTCCCAGACCTGGGGGGATTCGGGGGACGCGGGATACCATCACGGCTGAGCCCTCGTGCGGGATCGGCGACATTCCCCCGCGATCGCTCCCGGTCGCGGAAGGGTCAGCGTGCCAAGATTGGCACCGAAGCGACCGTGAGGGCCCCGGGTACCCCCGGGGCGGCTCCCAACCGCGGCGGCAGCCGCGGATCGGGAGGCGGGCACACAGTTCGGACATGCCGGGCGCGGTACTGGCCGAACAGTTGTCGGCCGACCAGACTTGGAGAACGCGGGGGCGGGTCGCGGGACCTGCCCTCGACGGGACGCGAAAGGGAGGGCGATGCACGAGCTTCGCCTCGTGGCCGTGAGCGAGGACGGCACCTACCTGGTGCTCGCCAGCGCCGGCCGTGGAACCCGTTTCACGCTGCCCGTCGACGACCGCCTCCGCGCCGCAGTACGCGGCCAGTTCTCCCGGCTCGGCCAGTACGAGATCGAAGTGGAGAATCCGTTGCGCCCCAAGGAAATCCAGGCCCGTATCCGGTCCGGCGAGACCGCGGAGGCCATCTCCGAGATCTCCGGTATCCCCATCGAGCGGGTCCGCTGGTTCGAGGGCCCCGTCCTCCAGGAACGCGAGTACATCGCCCAGCAGGCCCAGCGCGCCAGCGTGCGCGCGCACGGCGACGCCGCCCCGGGCCCCTCCCTGGAGGAGTTGGTCACCAAGCGGATCGGCGCGCACCAGTTGGAGACCGGTGACGCGGCGTGGGACTCGTGGAAGCGCGAGGACCGGTCCTGGCAGCTCAAGCTCGTGTTCCTGCACGGCGGCGAGGAGCGCGTCGCCCACTGGCTGTACGAGCCCAGACACAACAGCGTGGCCCCCGCCGACGAGGAGGCCGCCCGGTTCTCCTCACCCGACCCCGAACCCGCGACCTCTCCCGGGGCGACCGTGACGCCCTTCGCGCCGCGCCGCACCGAGACCTCCCCGGACCTGCTCCGGTCCGAGTCCCAGCCGTCATCCGAACGCGAACGCCCCGCGCCCCTGCGCCCTTCCTCCGCCGCGCACCGGGACGAGCAGCAGCGCCCGGCGCCGCCCGCGCGTCCGGCCGCCGCCGAGCGCCACCCCGCCGAGCGCCGTCCCGTCGAGCGCGAGCGCGCCCCGGAGCGTCCCGTCGAGCGCGAGCGGCCCGCCGGGCGCCGGCCACTGGAGTGGGACCAGTACCCGGAGCCGCAGGCGGAGCGGTACGAGCGTCCGCGCAGGGAACAGCCCGCCGCGCGCACCGAGCCCGAGCGCTGGCCCGCCTACGAGCGCGGCTCCGAGCCCGAGCGGCGGCAGCGGAGCGAACACTGGTCCGAGTCCGGGCGCCGGCCCGAGACCGCCGCCCGCGACGAGTCCCCCGCACGGGAGCGCCACCGCCCCGAACGTCGGACCGAACCGGCCGCCTACGACGAGCCCGGGTTCGAGGAGCGGCGCCGCCCCGAACGGCGTGCGGACTGGCTGGAGGCCCGGCCCGGCGGGCCGGTCGAGCCCGAGGCCGCCCCGCCCGCCGCGGAGGGCCCCGCCCAGCAGCGTCCGGCCCCGCGCCGCCGCCGCGCCACCATCGACCTCAACGACAACGGCGTCCCGCGCCGCGCCGCCGAGCAGCCGCCCGCCGCCGCGGTCCCGGCCGCCGCCAACAGCGGCCCTTCCGCGGCCAAGCGCAAGGGACGCGGCCGACGCGCCTCGGTCCCGTCCTGGGACGAGATCATGTTCGGGTCCAAGAAGGACGAGTAGGGCGCACCCGCACCCGCGGGGAGGGGTCGGACGCACGGTGCGGCCGACCCCTCCCTCACGTGTGCTCCGGTCCGCGCGGGTCCCGCCGCGCGGACCCGGCCTCCGGCCCGGCCCCCTGCGGGCCGACCAGGAAGGGGCGCACCATCTCGGGGGTGACCCGGGCGGCGAAGGCCACCGACTCGTCGAACGAGGCGTCCTGCGCGGTGTAGCCGCCCGCGCCCGCGCCGACCGTGACCTGGAGGTCGGCCAGCGAGGAGGGGCGCTGGAAGAGGGTCTGGGTCCAGGACCAGCCGATCACCGCCGAGTGCTCCACCGTCGCCTGGGAGCGGCGCAGCGACCCCGAGCGCACGCTCACCCGTTCGCCGTCGTGGCCGTGGCCCAGGGAGCGGTACCGGTCCACGCCCAGGGGCACGCCCAGCACCGCCAATGCCGCGGCCGCCCAGGCCAGCCACGCCGCGTCCACGGCCAGGGCGACCGCCAGGATCAGCACGAACGGCCCCGAAGAGCGGGTCAGACGACGATGGAGCGCGGCGCGCGGATGCCGGTCGAGGCCGCCCCGGTACCGGGCCAGCGCGCGGTCCACGACGTCATCGACCACCGCGCGGGGCCCGATCGGCAGCAGCACCGCGCGGTTGGCGGTGTCGCCCAGTCCGGTGACGATGGCGCGCAGGCGCACCGCTCCGCGCAGGCGTTCGAGGGGGTTGTCCAGTAGCTCGTACCCGCGGATGCGGCGCTTCTCCAGCGTCACGCTGCGCCGGGTGAGCAGCCCCCGCTCGGCGACCAGGGAGCCGTCGCGCTCCCTCAGGGTGAAGCCCCAGTGCGTGAGCGCGTAGGAGACCACGGCGAACACCGGCATCAGCAGCACCAGCACGCCGGCGAAGAGGGCCGCGGACAGCAGGATCAGGCTGTGGTCGGACGTGGTCACCCAGTCCACGGCGTAGTCGGTGGCCAGTTCCCCGGCGGTCTGCTGGACCATCCCGAACAGGGTGGCCAGGACCGCGAACGGGGTGAGCAGGTACCCCAGGCTCAGCGTCCCGTACAGGTACCACGAGCGGGGCATGGCGAAGTGGGTGACGGTGTCGTCCTCCACGGAGGGCCCGGGCGCCTCCCCGGGTTCCGGGACGCCCTCCCGCGTGCCGGGCCCGCCCGGCACGGCGGGTGAGGCGGCGGCCCCGGCCCCGTGACCGGTGAGCACCGCCCTGCGGTGCAGCAGCACCCGGCGCAGGCGGTCGGCCTCGCCCGCCGAGACGGCGTCGAGCTTGCCGTCCTCGGTGGCGCCCGCGGAGCCCGCGGCGGCCTCGACGCGGACCACGGCCACGCCCAGCAGCCGGTGCAGCAGGGTGCTGGTGACGTCCACGCCGCGCACCCGCTCCAGCGGAATCGTGCGCTGGGAGCGGCGGAGCAGGCCCCGGCGGATCTCCAGTCGGTCCCCGGCGACCTCGTAGCGGGTGGTGCGCCAGGTGACGATCCCGCCGACGAGCAGTGCCACGACGGTCGCTCCCGTGGCGGCGAGCACCCAGGCGTTGAACCCGCCTAGCACCAGCCCGGCGGCGATCGGCACCAGGAGGCCCCTGAGCTGGTTGATGGGGCCCACGACCACGCTGCGGGGGCTGAGGCGGCGGGCGCGCTCGGCGCCGAAGGCCTCCGCGCCCCCGCCGTCCTGCCCGCCCCACCAGTCGCGGGGGCCGTCCGAAGGTTCCGGCCCCGGCTCCCGAGGCGCCTCGGCGCCGGGGTCCTGGAACGCGTGCGCGCCGGAGTCGGGGGGCGTGTGAACACCGGGGTTCCGGGGCGCTCCGGGCCCGGGGTCACGCGGCGCGTGGGCGTCAGGGCTCCAGGGCGGCCGGGGGTCGGCGGCCGGGGGTCGGTCGGCGGTCTCCCCCGTGCCCCGGCCCGAGGACGCGGGACCGCTTCCGGGGGCGACCCAGCCGCCCCGGTCGTCGGGGTCGGCCGGGTCCGGCGGGCCGTGGTGTCCGGCGTGTCCGTCCATCAGGTCGCGTCGTCCCGCAGCGTGCCGGCGCGCACGGCCAGTTCCTCGCTCAGCAGTCGCGCCTCCTCGGCGTCCAGCCCCTCGATCGTGGACGAACCGGCGTAGGAGGCGGTCTGCACCTCCAGCGTCGCCACGCCGAACAGGCGCTCCAGCCACCCCTGCGTGTGGTCGACCGTCTGCAGGCGGTTGACCGGGACCAGCTGCCAGGAGCGGCTGACCCAGCCCGCCCGGGTGTAGATGACGTCCCCCGCCACCTCCCAACGGTGCACCCGGTACCTCCACGAGGGGACGACGGCGATCTCGACCAGGGCGTAGAGCGCGTAGACCCCCGGCAGCAGCCAGGCGTTGTCCCGCGCCCACGGCGGGATCCACGTCCAGCCCAGCGACGAGACCGCCCAGGCGACCGCCGACAGCAGGAGCAGGAGGAACACGCTGGCGAACAGCAGGCGCAGGGTCCACACACCGATCGCCCGGCCGCTCACGCGGCGCAGCGGCGGGCGCAGCCGCACGGGCGCCTCGGGTCCGGGCGTTCGCGGCGGCTCCTGGGGGCCGGGGGTTGCGGGGGTGTCCATCACGCGCACGAGTCTAGGGCCTCACCCCGCTACGCCGCGGGCCGCGGAGGCGACGGCGGCGGCGTCCGCGCGGGCCGCAGACGGAACGAATCCGCCGCCCGGCACGCGCTGACACAGGCGCCCGTTTCCTGAGGGTTTCTCCGTCGTGCGCTGTCAGCGTTCTGTCAGACCGGTTGGTCAGACTTGACAGCAGACGTTGACATCTGGAGGAGCGATGACTGACGCCATCCGCGCGGAGGGCCTGGTCAAGCAGTTCAAGGGCAAACGGGCCCTGGACGGCGTGGACCTGAGGGCCAGGACGGGGGCCGTGCTGGGCGTCCTGGGACCCAACGGCTCCGGGAAGACCACGACGGTGCGCATCCTGGCGACCCTGCTGCGCCCCGACGGGGGGCACGCCGAGGTGGGCGGCTTCGACGTGGCGCGCCAGCCCCACGAGGTGCGCCGCCTGATCGGGCTGACCGGCCAGTACGCGGCGGTCGACGCAGACCTGACCGGAACCCAGAACCTCGTGCTCATCGCCCGGCTGCTGGGCTTCGACCGGGCCGGGGCGCGGGCGCGCTCGGCGGAGCTGATGGAGCGCTTCGAGCTCTCCGACGCCGCCGGCCGCCCCGCCAAGACCTACTCGGGCGGCATGCGCCGACGGCTGGACCTGGCCGCGAGCCTGGTCGGCCGCCCGTCGCTGCTGTACCTGGACGAGCCGACCACCGGCCTGGACCCGCACAGCCGCAACGGGCTGTGGGACGTGGTGCGCGGGCTGGTAGACGACGGTGTGACCGTCCTGCTCACCACCCAGTACCTGGAGGAGGCCGACCAGCTGGCCGACGACCTCATGGTGCTCGACCACGGCCGGGTGATCAGCGAGGGCACGCCCGAGGAGCTCAAGAGCCGGGCGGGCAACCAGGTGCTGGAGGTGCGCACCGTCGAGACCGGGCAGCTGTCCCTGACCACCAGGATCATCGAGGCGGTCACCAGCACCCCGGTGTCCTCCGACGGGCTGCTGGCAAGCGTCCCGGTCACCGACTCGGCGGTCCTGCCCGAGGTGGTGCGCCGCCTGGACGAACAGGGCGTGGCCGTAGCCGAGCTGTCACTGCGCAAGCCCAGCCTGGACGAGGTCTTCCTCGCCCTGACCGGGCACGGCGCCGAGGAGGAGGCCCCCCGGGGGGCCGTTGACGAAGGGACACCGGCATGAGCGCCGTGACGACCCGGACGCCGTCGACGCGGCCGGAGGACGCGCCGACCACCCCCAAGCGGATCAGTCCGCTGATCACCGTGCGCAACGGCCTGCAACTGGCCACGCGCAGCGTGCTGAAGATCAGGGCCAACCCCGAAGAGGTCTTCGGGCTGATGTTGCAGCCGGTCATGTTCGTGACCCTGTTCGTCTTCGTCTTCGGACAGGCGATGATGGGTGACTGGCAGACCTACCGCGACTTCCTGATGCCCGGCATCATCGCCCAGTCGGTCATCTTCGCCACGCTGGGCACCGGCTTCTCCCTGAGCGAGGACGTGGAGAAGGGCATCTTCGACCGGTTCCGGTCGCTGCCCATCGCCCGCTCGGCCCCGCTGACGGGCGCCATCCTCGGCGACCTGGTCCGGTACTCGATCACCGTGGTGATGGTGCTGGTGGTGGGCCTGGCCATCGGCTTCCGCCCCGAGGGGGGCGTGGCGGGCGTGGTCGTGGCGGCCGCCCTGGTGCTGCTGTTCGCGTTCGCCCTGTGCTGGATGTCGGCCTTCATCGGCATGATCGTGCGCACCCCCATGGCGGTGCAGGCGTTCGGGATGATCCTGATGTTCCCGCTGACCTTCAGCAGCTCGGCGTTCGTCAGCCCCGACGACATGCCCAGCTGGCTGCGGGTGGTGGCCGCCAACAACCCGGTCACCCACGTCGTGGACGCCATGCGCGCCCTGATGCTGGGTTCGGGCGATGCCACCGGCCCGGTGCTGTGGACCGTGGTGTGGGCCGCGATCATCACCGCGGTCTTCTTCCCGCTGGCCGTGTGGGCCTACCGGCGCCGCACCTGAGCCGCTCCCAATGAGACCCCCTCGCGCGGCCGCCCCGGACACCCCGGGGCGGCCGCGCGCCGTTCGGCGGCGCCCCCTCCGTGCGGGGGACGGCCTCCGGGCCGCGCACCCGCGCCCCGCCGGAGCGCGAACGCCCCGCCGGGAGCGCAACGCCGCGGGCACCGCGGCCGAGGGGTCAGGGGTGCTCCGCACCACCGGGCGCGTCCCCGGCCAGCCAGGCGTCCACGAGTCCGTGGACCCGGTCGGCGCTCACGTCCCGGACCCCGGCGAGGACGAGGCCGTACTCCCGCTCGCCCAGCTCCCGGAGCGCGCTCTCGCGGGCCCGCACCACCAGGGGCGTGGCGGTGTCGGGCATGCCGCGCAGCACCTCGGCGCAGGCCAGCAGCCAGGCGCCGCGCCGCGGGTCGTCTCCGACGGCCAGCACGGCGAAGGTGTCCAGGACCTCCGCGCACACCGGGCCCAAGCCGTGGTCGGCCAGCCGCCACGCGAGCCGGGCCTGCTCCCAGGCCTCCCCGGTGTCACCGGCCCTCCAGGTGACGGTGGCGTACAGGGTCCGCCAGCCCGCCTCCACGTAGACGGGCGAGAACCCGCCCAGGCCCTTGAGGTCCTCGCCGACCCGCTCCAGGACCGCGCGGGCCGCGTCCGGCTCCCCCGCGTCCCGCAGCCACTGGCCCTCGGCCAGGCGCAGCAGCACCATCTGCTCCCTCTCCACGGGCCGCTCAGAGCCGAGGAGCTCCCACAGGTCCGCGCGCGCGGCATCCAGGTCGCCGATGTCGGTGAGGACCTGGGCCCGGCGGACGCGGAACATCCAGCCCAGCGCCTCCAGCCCCGCCTCCTCGGCCCTGCGCACGCCGAGGGTGAGCAGGTCGCGGCAGCGGTCGAGGTCCTCGAACCGGTACAGGTCCACGACATGGACGAGCGCCTGGCACTCGCCCCAGGTGTCGCCGCACGCGCGGAACCGCTCCAGGGCGGCGTTCGCGCGCTCCATGGACCGCCCGGTGCGCCCGTTGACCGCGTCGAACAGCGACAGCAGCACCCCCACGAGGGCCCGCATCCACGGGTCGGCCTGGTCGGCCGCGACGGCGAGGCGTTCGTGGGCGGCTCCGGTCGTCCCCTCCAGCAGCGCCCTGTAGACCAGGCCGTAGACGAGCATGTGGTGCTCCTCCAGCCGCTGACCCGCCTGTTCCAGGACGGCCTCGACCTCGCGTATGCGCTCCAGCACCGTCTCGTGGTCGGTGGTCGTGTCGGCCCGCTGCAACAGGCAGCTGGCGTAGGCCACGGCGCGCCCCTCGGGCACCCGGTCGCCGACCATGTCCAGGACGGCCACGGCCCAGTGGTGGAGCTGGCGCCAGGAGCCGCACAGGGTCCAGTACCACTGGGTGCACTCGACCAGGTCCAGGGCCAGCGCGCGGTCCCGGCGCTCGACGGCCCAGCGCACGGCGGCGCCGCAGTTGTCGGCCTCGGCGGCCAGGCGGGCGAGCAGCTCCCCCTGGCGCGGGCCGCGCAGCAGCGGGTCGGCCCAGCGCCACAGGTCGCGGACGTGGCGGGCGTGCGCGTCGCGCACGCGCTCCTCCTCCCCGCTCTGCGCCAGGCGTTCGGCGGCGTAGGCGCGCACGGTCTCCAGTTGCCGGTATCGGGGCGGGGTGTCGTCACGGTCGGGGTTGTCGGCGATCACGAGGGACTTGTCGACCAGGGCGAACAGGACGGTCCACGCGTCGTGGCCGCCGATCTCCCCCTCGGTGCCGGGGTCGGCGCAGACCCGTTCGACGGCCTCCAGGGTGGCTCCCCCGGCGAAGATCGACAGGCGGCGCAGCAGGCGGCGCTCGGGTTCGTCGAGCAGATCCCAGCTCCAGTCGACGACGGCGCGCAGGGTGCGGTGGCGCGGCAGAGCCGACCGGGCGCCCCCGGTGAGGAGCCGGAAGCGGTCGCGGAGCCGGTCGGCGAGCTGGGCGGTGCTCATGGAGCGCAGGCGCGCGGCGGCCAACTCCAGGGCCAGCGGCAGGCCGTCCAGCTCGCGGACGACGCGGACGACGTGGGCGACGTTGTCGGGGGTGACGCGAAAGCCGGGGCGCACGGCGGCGGCGCGTTCGGCGAACAGGACGACCGAGGAGCAGGCCGCGGCCCGGTCGGCCGGGGCCCCCTCGGGCGGCATGTCCAGGGAGGGGACGGTCAGGAGCTGTTCGCCGGGCACGCCCAGGGGTTCGCGGGAGGTGGCCAGGATCCGCAGGCCGGGGCAGCGGGCCAGCAGCGTCGCCACGGCGGGGGCGACCTCCTCGACGATGTGCTCGCAGTTGTCCAGGACGAGGAGGACGGGGCGGTCGCCGACGAAGGAGACCACCCGTTCCAGGAGCGGGACGAGTGCGGCGGGCGAGGCGGGGGCCGCGGAGCGCGCCTGGAGCACGGCGTGCTCGCGCAGTTCCAGCGCGGAGGCCAGTGCCTGGGGGACGTCCGCGCCCGTCCTGGAGGCGAGTTCGACGAACCAGCCGCCGCGGGAGAGCAGGGAGGGCGACCGCGCGGCCAGCGCGGAGGCGCTCTCGACCGCCAGGCGGGTCTTGCCCGCGCCGCCGGGGCCCAGCAGGGTGACCAGGCGCTCGCGGGTGAGCAGGTCGACGGCGGTGTCCACCTCGGTGTCGCGCGGGACGAAGCTGGTCAGGGAGGCGGGCAGGCGCAGGGGCGGGGCCGGGGTCGGAGGCGGGGAGGGCTCGGCGGAGGGGGGCGCGTCGAGTTCGCCGCGCAGGAGCCTCAGGTGCAGGTCGCGCAGTTGGGGCGAGGGGTCGAGGCCCAGCTCGTCGGCCAGGTGGGAGCGGAAGCGCTCGTAGGCGGCCAGGGCGTCGGCGGTGCGGCCGGTGGCGGCCAGCGCGCGCACGAGGAGCGCGAGGGGGCCCTCGCGGTGCGGTTCGCGTCGGCACAGGGCCTCCGCCTCGGGCAGGACCTCGGCGTGCAGTCCCAGGTCGGCCAAGGCGCTCAGCCGGTCCTCCAGGGCCGCGCGGCGGGTCTCGGCCAGGCGCAGCGCCGTGTCCTCGGCCAGGCCGCGGGCGGTCAGGTCCGAAAGGGCCGGTCCGCGCCACAGGGCGAGGGCCTCGCCCAGGTCTCGGGCGGCGTCGGCGGCCCTGCCCGCGGCGAGCCCGGCCCGCCCCCGTCTGACCAGGGACTCGAACTCGGGCAGGTCCACCTGTCCGGGCTCGACCGCCAACCGGTACCCCGAGGCGTCCCCGTCGATGCGCGCGCCCTCGCCCAGCGCGCGGCGCAGGCGGGAGACCAGGGCCTGGAGGGCGTTGCCCGCCGACGCGGGCGGGCTGCCCGCCCAGACGGCGTCGGTGAGCTCGTCGTTGGCGACCCGCTGGCCGGGCCGGAGCAGGAGGAGGGTGAGCAGCGTGCGCAGGCGAGCGCCGCCGATGGCGACGGGCCGCCCGGTCGCGTCGTGGACCGCCAGGGGCCCGAGGATGGAGAACCGCACCGACCCATGATCACCGATCGTACGGACGAACGCTCTCCGTGAGGGGCCGTCCCCGGCCCGTTCTCGCCGGACCGCGACCGGCGGGCCCCGGACGCGGGCCGCGGCGTCGCGCGCGGGAGCGCAGTGGCGCGGACGGGAGACCGAACGCCCGCCCGACCGCAGTAGGGTTCGCTGGGGAACGTGTCGTCGGCGCCCGCCCGCGGAGCCGCCCGTTCCCCGCCGGTCCGGCGCCGGGTCTCCTCCGAGCGCCGCACCCGCGTCACCGAGATGTTCGCCTCCACGGCCCGAAAAGCAGGAGTCCCATTGTTCCCGGCCCTCCCCTTCCCCCGGACCACCGGTGCGCCGCGTGCGGCCCGCCCGTCCCCCGGTACGCGCGCCGGCGCGGTGGCGGCCGGGGCCGTCGTGGCACTGACCACGGGCTGCGGGATCCTCTCGCCCGCGCAGAACGGCGACATGCCCGACGACATCAACGTCACGAGCCCGCTGATGCAGGAGGGCGAGCCGCTTCCCGCGGCCTACTCCTGCGAGGGCGAGGCCGAGACCAGCGCGGAGGGCGGGGACGGCACGGGCGGCGCCGAGGACCCCGAGGAGGCACAGCAGGCGTACTCGCCGCCGCTGAGCTGGTCGGGGCTTCCCGACGAGGCCGGGTCGATCGCCCTGGTGATGGACGACCCGCAGGTGGCGCAGGTGTTCTGGGTGGTCTACGACTTGGACCCCGAACTGGTCGAGCTGCGCCAGGACACCGTTCCGGCCGACGCCAAGCAGGGCCAGAACAGCATCGGCGAGTCCGCCTACGACCCGCCCTGCCCGGAGCCCGACGAGGCCTACGAGTACCGGTTCACCGTGTACGCCCTCCGGGGCCCGCTTGACCTGCCCGAGGGCGCGGCGCTGAGCGCCTCGCTGGAGGCGATCGCGGACCAGGCCGTCGCACGCGGTTCGCTGGTCACGCGCAGCGAGTGACGTAGCTCACCGCGGGCGCTGCCTCCGGAACGGCCCCGGACGAACCGACGGATCCGGGGCCACGGTGATTCCTGGAGGAAGCTCCCGTAGCCCTCTGCACACGGAGCACGACAACGCATACAGTGGGTCTGTGCCCCCGCCCCATTTCAGATGACCGATACTCGTCCACTCGCCGCGCGGCGCCCTGACCCTAAACCGCACCGGACCGCCTGCGTCCCCCCGCGAGCGCAGGCCGGACCCACCGGATCACCGCGGTCCCCGGAGGTCACCGCCTCCCCTCGACCGGCCTCCTCCCGGCCGGCCACCGGTGCGACCCGGGCGCGGCCGACCTCCCCAAGGTAGTGCGTACACCATGACCGTCACCGTCATCATCATCATCGCCGTCATCGTCGTGCTCGCCGTGCTCGTGCTCCTGCTGCTGGGCATGCGCGCGCTGAGCTCCGGCTCCCGCGAGGACGACTACGACGACGAGTACGAGCACGAGGACGCCGAGGGCGACGACCGCGACGAGGAGCGGCCGCGCGGTCGCGGGCGCGGTCGGGAGCGGGCCCGCGGCGGGGGCCGGGGCCGCGACCTCGACGAGGACGACGACGAGGAGCAGGAGCCGCGCGGACGCGGCCGCAGGTCCCGTCCCGGCGGCGGCGCCAAGGCGGAGCGGCGGCCACGGAGCAGGCGCAAGCTCGACGCGGACTGGGACGACGATGACGACTCCCTGTCCGACAACGACTTCTGGTCCAGCCTGGGCGAGGACGGACCGGCGCAGCGGCCCTCCGGTGCGCGGGACGGGCGCGGGGACCGGGACTCCGCCGTCACCGTGACCGCCCACGAGTACGAGGACGACGACTATGACGACGGGTACGGGGACTACGAGGACGAGGAGGCGTCCGGGCCCCCTGGAGCCACCACGGTGATGCCCGCCGCGGGAGGCCGCGGGAGCGGCGACCCCTCCGCCGACCTGGCCGTGCTGGCCAGCCTGGGCCAGGGCAGCGGCCCCCGGCCGGCGGAGGACGACGCGGAGGAGCCGTCGCGGGGCCGGGGCCGCAGGCGGCGCGGGGCCGAACCGGTCGGCGAGGACGAGCGCGCCCTGCCGCCGGGGGCTCCGCAGCGTTCCGCGCTTCCCCCCGCGCGGGAGGCCACGCCCCCGCAGGGCGTACCCCAGCCCTCCCAACCCGCCGCACCGGCCGCACCGGCCCCGGACGACCCCCTGGGCACCGGTTCGTGGTCGCCCCGTTCCTCCTACACGCCCTCCTCCACCGATCCGCTGGGCTCCAGCACCGGCGCGCACGACCCGCTGGGTGCTTCGTCCGGCACGCCCGACCCGCTGGGGTCCTCCCCGGGACGCGACCCTCTCGGCGGTTCCGGTTCCGTTCCGTCGACGGGGGACCCGTTCCAGGGCCGCTCGTCCTACGACAGCGGGTCGATGAACCGCTCGGACTACCCGGGGACCGCCGGTGCGCGGAGCGCGCCCCCCGCCGATCCGCTCGACCCGGCGTTCCAGCCCCCGGCCCCGGACACCGGCACGAGTTCGCCGATATGGTCCAGCATGGACACCGGCGCGCACCAGCGCTCCGAGCTCGGCTTCGGCGGCGGACAGGGCGGCTCGGGCACGGGTCAGACCCCTCCGGGCGGCGCGGGCGATCCCGCCGACCCCCTGAGCGGCGGTTACCGGCCGCGGCCTGAGACGTCCCACACCACCGGCGCGCACCAGCGCCCGGCCTACGACACGGGGTCCCACCAGCGTTCGGCCTACGACACCGGCGCCCACCAGAGGTCCTCCTACGACACCGGAGCGCACCAGCGCTCCTCCTACGACACGGGCGCCCACAGCCACGCCGACTACGGCGTGCCCGGCACCGGACGACCCGAGTACGACACCGGCGACCACACCCGCCCCTCCTACGACACCGACTCCTTCAACCGCAACGACTACGACACCGGAACCCACCACCGCTCCCCCTACGACAGCGGGACGCACCAGGGGCCCTCCTACGACACCGGGGCATACCGGCGCTCCCCCTACGACACGGGCGCCCACAGCCACGCCGACTACGGCGTGCCCGGCACCGGACGACCCGAGTACGACACCGGCGACCACACCCGCCCCTCCTACGACACCGACTCCTTCAACCGCAACGACTACGACACCGGAACCCACCACCGCTCCCCCTACGACACCGGCGCCCACAGCCGCCCGGCCCAGCCGGACCCCAACCCCCCGCTGTGGGGCGCCCAGGAGGACGGCGGCGCCTTCGGCGCCCCGGGCGTCCACGGGGGTCCCGGCTCGGCGGGTTTCCCGGGCGGGGCCGCGGGCACCGGAGTCCCGGAGACTCCGGTGCCGTTCGACCCGGGGGCGGTCGGCCAGCCCGCCTACCCGTCCGCGTTCCCCGGTGAGGCCCCCGGGTACCCGCAGGGCGGTTACCCGACGGGCGGCTACCCGGTGGACCAGGTGCGCGGGGACGCCCCGGCGGGCTACGGCGAACAGGCCCCGTTCGGCTACCCGGCCGCGGACCCCGGCGGCTACCCCGGCGCCCCGGGCGGCTACCCGTCCGGCGGCCAGCCCCAGCAGCCGCAGCAGCCCGGCTACGGCGGCTTCCCGCCCGCTCCGGACTGGCGGTCCGGTGAGGAGGAGCGGCACCCCGGCGGGCCGCAGGCGCCGGGCCCGTACCCGGCCGACCCGCACGACCCGCACGGCCACGGCCGCAACCGTTACGAGGGCGGGTACGAGGACGGCCGCTTCATCTGATCTTCCGGACGTCCGCAACACGCGGTAGCGCCCCTTTTCCGGCCCCCTGGTCGCACGAGAGGTACATCACTTCACACCCCGAGGCGGTGGACGAACCCACCACCTCGGGGTTTTCTCTGTCCGGGTTTGTCCTCAGGACATGTGAAGACAGGAAAATGGTTACCAAGCGAACCACAGACCGTAACACTCCGTGGCGGATACTGGCTACAGTTGGTAGCGCGAAGGACACCCTCAGGAACGTCCTCTCGTCCCGCGTCTCCACGCACGCCCCCCGATCCGAACACCGCAGTCCCCGTGCGCCCACGCATCACTTGCCTGGTCCAACCCGAACGGAGTAACCATGCGCAACGACGCCCAGGGAGTCACGCCCGAGAGGTCGCCCACGGCCCCACCCGGGCAACGTTCCGACCGCCGCAGGGGGATCGCCGCCGACGTCGGCGCCTCACTGGTGGTCTTCCTGGTCGCCGTCCCCCTGTCCCTGGGGATCGCCGTCGCCTCCGGCGCCCCCCTCATCGCCGGGATCATCGCCGCCGTGGTCGGCGGGATCGTCGCCGGACTCGTCGGCGGATCCGTGGTCCAGGTCAGCGGCCCCGCCGCCGGTCTGACCATCATCGTCGCCGACCTGGTCATGACCTACGGCTGGCGGGTGACCTGCCTGATCACCCTGCTGGCCGGGCTGGTCCAGCTCGCCCTCGGCGCCTTCCGCATCGCCCGGGCCGCCCTGGCCGTCTCCCCCGCCGTGGTGCACGGCATGCTCGCCGGGGTCGGCGCCACCATCGCCCTGGCCCAGCTGCACGTGGTCCTGGGCGGGGAGCCGCAGAGCTCGGCGGTGGCCAACATCGCCGACCTGCCCCACCAGATCGCCAACAACCACACCCCGGCCGTCGCGGTCGGCGTCATCACCATCGCGATCATGTTCACCTGGAACAAGCTGCCCTCCATCGGGCGGCTGCGGCCCGCCGTGGTGCCCGCCGCGCTGGTCGCCGTGGGCACCGCGACCCTCATCTCCACCACGAGCGGCTGGCAGGTGCAGACAGTCGTCCTGCCCGGCTCCTTCGCCGACGCCTGGAACGGCCCGATGCTGCCCGAGGCCGGACAGTGGGACGGCATCGCCCTGAGCGTGGCCGCCGTGGCCATGGTCGCCAGCGTCGAGTCCCTGCTCGCCGCGATCGCCGTGGACCGCATGCACAGCGGCCGCCGGGTGATGCTCAACCGCGAACTGTGCGGCCAGGGCGCGGCCAACACCATCAGCGGCGCCCTGGGCGGGCTGCCGGTGGCCGGTGTGATCGTGCGCAGCACCACCAACGTGCGGGCCGGAGCGCGCAGCCCGCTCTCGACCATCCTGCACGGCGTGTGGATCCTGCTGTTCGTCGCCCTGTTCGCGCACGTGGTCGAGCTGATCCCGATGCCCGCGCTCGCGGCGCTGCTGGTGTTCATCGGCGTGCAGATGGTCTCGATCGCCCACCTGCGCGACCTGCGCCGCCACCACGAGGCCAGCGTCTACCTGGTGACCCTGTTCGGCGTGGTGTTCCTGGGGCTGCTGGAGGGCGTGTTCATCGGCTTCGGACTGGCCATGATCGTCTCCCTGCGCAGGCTCACCAAGCTGACCGTGACCACCGAGGAACGCGACAGCCGGGTGCACATCACCGTGCACGGCTCGCTCACCTTCCTGGGCGTGCCCCGGCTCGCGCACGTGCTGCGCACCGTCCCCGCGGGCTCACGGGTCGACCTGGACCTGCACGTGGACTTCATGGACCACGCCGCCTTCGAGGCCATCCACGCCTGGCGGGTGGACCACGAGCGCACCGGCGGCAGCGTCGACATCGACGAGGTGCACGAGAAGTGGTACACGCACAGCTCCAACCGGTCCGCGCCCGCCGCCAAGACCGCGCCCGGCGGCCTGGCCCGCTGGTGGGCGCCCTGGGACATGCGCGGTGACGGCGAGCGCGAGGTGAACGCGCTGGGCCTGCTGTCGGCCGGCGCCCGCGAGTACCACTCCAGCACGGCCGGCCGGATGCGGTCGGTGATGAGCCGCCTCTCGCACGGCCAGAACCCGACCGCGCTGTTCATCACCTGCGCCGACTCGCGCGTGGTGCCCAACCTCATCACCGCCAGCGGGCCCGGCGACCTGTTCACCGTCCGCAACATCGGCAACCTGGTGCCTCCGCGTGAGGCCACCGACGACCAGTCGGTGGGCGCGGCGATCGAGTACGCGGTGAACGTGCTGCGGGTGCCCTCGATCGTGGTGTGCGGCCACTCGCACTGCGGCGCGATGCAGGCGCTGATGGACAAGGCTCACCTCGAACCCGGTGAGGTACAGACCTCGCACCTGCGCGGCTGGCTGTCCAACGGCTCGGAGAGCCTGGCGCGGGCTGGCGGGGAGTCCGGCGCCCTGACGGGCCTGCCCGTCGCGGAGGCGCTGCGCCGGCTGTCCCAGGCCAACGTGGAGGAGCAGATCGGCAACCTCATGAGCTACCCGGCGGTCCGCGAACGGGTGGAGGCCGACGAACTGACCCTGACGGGGATGTACTACGACCTGGAGACGGCGAGGGTGCACCTCCTGGACGCCGGAACGGGGGAGTTCGTCCCCGTGCAGGACGTCCAGGACGTGAACGACCCCGTGCCCCACCCTAGGACGGATGCGGACCACGGGGATCAGCTGGTGGAGGAGTCCTCGTCGGGCGCGTCGTCGCGTCCGTCCTGCTGAACGCCTGAGGCCTGGTAGGAGGCGAGCAGGACGATCACCACGATGGCCACGACCGGCAGACCGAAGAGAGCCACCCAGAAGGCGGTGGAGTCGAACAAGAGTCACCCATTCCCGTGAACGCGGATGCCCGCTGGGTCCGACCCCGGACGTCGGCCCACGGGCGTACGCGCTCCGGAGTTCGCCCGGGGTAGGGAGCGCAGGGGCCAATCTATCGGTGCCCACGGGCACGGGGCCATCACCGGCGGGCTGTAGGACTGTACCCGTGCCCCAGGAGCTGCCCCTGGGCTCCGGGCCGACCCGCCGACACGCGGGGGCCGCGGCCTCCGGCACCGCGCCCGGGGGCCGCGCCGCCGCAACACCACGGGTGGGCCCCACCGTTCCGCTCCTGCGGTCCGGGTGGTCCCTCAGAGCAGACGGGGAGCGAATACGGCCGTCTCCCCCGCGCTGCGCCGCTGGTCAGGAGGGTGTGTGAGGGGGAGTCGGCCGGTAAGCCGGATTCTGTCGGTTCCGAGGAACCGGGCGGCCATCCATCTGGGACCGCCGTTGCCGACGGCCTCGGTGCGGTCTACCCGCGGACTCGGGCGGGCCGCCCTCGAACATCCGCGCGGGAACCCGAAGGCTCCCTTTTTGACCTTGCTCCGGGTGGGGTTTACCGAGCCGACCGGATCACTCCGGCCGCTGGTGGTCTCTTACACCACCGTTTCACCCTTACCACCGCGAGCGGTGGCGGTCTGCTTTCTGTGGCACTGTCCCGCGGGTCGCCCCGGGTCGGTGTTGCCGACCACCCTGCCCTGTGGAGTCCGGACTTTCCTCGAACACGCGCACCAGGCGCGGTCCGCGACCGCCTGGCCGACTCCCCTCGCCGCCCATTCTACGCCCGCCGCGGCGGCCCCGCTCCCCCTCGGGACCTCACTCCAGGTGGGCGGTGTCGTTGAGGGAGCGCACCACCATGGGCCCGTCGGCGAACACGTCCACCTCGGTCAGGCAAGCGGTGTCCAGGTGCATCCTGTACAGCGCCTCCAGCGGGGCGAGCAGGGCCTGCTGCACCAGCGCCTTGATGGGGGTCACGTGGGTGACCAACAGGACGGTGCGCCCCCGGTGCCGCTCGACCAGGTCCCGGCGGGCGGCGGCCACCCTGCGCGAGGCCGCGGCGAAGCTCTCCCCGCCGGGCGGCGCCGTCTCCGGGTCGGCCAGCCAACCGTCCACCGCGGCCGGGGCCTGCGCCCGTGCCTCGGCGAACGTCATCCCCTCCCAGTCGCCGAAGTCGGTCTCGACGAACCCCTCGTCGATCTCCACCGCCAGCCCGAGCGCCTCGGCCGCGTACGCCGCGGTGTCCCTGGTGCGGCGCAGCGGGGAGGACACCACCGCGTCGAAGGGCCGCGGGGCCAGGCGGCGCGCGACCGCCCTGGCCTGCGCGTGCCCGTCCCCGGTCAGCGGGATGTCGCCCCGGCCCGCGAAACGGCGCTCCACCGACAGCGGCGTCTGCCCGTGCCGCAGCAGGACGAGCCGGGTCGGTGCGGTGTCGGGCGGCGCCCCCCAGCCGGTGCTCACTGCTCGGTCCGGCCGCCCAGCCCCGACTCCTCGGTGCGGACCAGGATGCGGCGGCAGTCCTCGCAGCGCACGACCTCGTCGGCGGCCTGGGCGCGGATCTCGTTGAGCTCGACGGTGCTCAGCGCGAGCTTGCAGCCCCCGCAGCGGCCGTAGCGCAGCGGCGCGGCGCCCACACCGCCGTACTGGGCGCGCATCTTGTCGTAGAGGGCGAGCAGGTCGGCGGGGATCTCCCCGGCCACGCGCTCGCGGTCCTGGGTGGCCCGGGTGCGGTCCCACTGGATCTCGGCGGCGGCGGTGTCGCGGCGGGCCACGACCTCGGTGTGCTCGGCCACGACGCGCTCGCGCTCGGCGGTCAGGCGGGCCACAGCGGCGTTGAGCTCCTCGGCGCGCTCCATCACCTCCAGGACGATCTCCTCCAGCTCGGCCTGGCGGCGGCCCAGCGAGGTGATCTCCGACTGGAGGTTCTGGAGTTCCTTGGCGTTGGTGATCTGCCCGGACTCCAGGCGCTTGGCGTCCCGGTCGGCGCGCGTGCGCACCTGGTCGACGTCGCTCTCGGCCTTGCGCTGCTGGCGTTCGACGTCGGAGACCCCGGTCTGCGCGGTGATCAGCTCGCTGTCGATCTGGTCCACCCGCTCCTTGAGCCGGGCCGCCTCGGCGACCTCGGGCAGGGTGCGCGCCCGGTGGTCCAGGCGCTGGAGGTCGGTGTCCAGGTCCTGGAGGGTGAGGAGTCTGGCCTGTGCGGCGGGTTCGGCTTTCACGTGTGACGTCTCCTGTGATGGCTGGGGAGGGCGAGTACGCCGCCCGCGCTCTACTCTGTGCAGTTTGGTCGGCGGTCCCGCGGGGCCCGTGGTCTCTGTCAGACGTGCGAGACGGCCTGTGACCAGGCGTCCGTGACCGTCGTCGAGACGCGGACCTCCACGTTAGCCCCATCCGGGCCGCCCGCGCGCCCGAGTGCGTCGACCAGGTGGCGCGCACCGTCGGCCAGCCAGGGCCACTCGCTGGCGAAGTGGGCGGTGTCGACCAGGGCGGGACCGCCCGGGTTCTCCACGAACTCCGAGGCGGGGTGGTGGCGCAGGTCGGAGGTGACGAACACGTCCACGTCGGCGGCCCGGGCCGCGCCGAGCAGGGAGTCCCCCGCTCCCCCGGACACCGCGACGGTGCTCACGAGGCGGTCCGGGTCCCCCGCGACGCGGATCCCGGCGGCGGTGGCGGGCAGCCCGCGGACCACCAGCTCGGCGAACTCGCGCAGGAGCACCGGCCGGTCCAGGGCGCCGATCCGGCCGATGCCGCGGCGCCCCTCGGGGTCGGTGGCGTCGGGGTCCAGGGGCCGCAGCGGCCCGGTGACGCCGACCGCGCGGGCCAGGGCGTCGGATACGCCGGGCGAGGCGGTGTCGGCGTTGGTGTGCGCGGTGTACAGGGCGGTTCCCGACCGGATGAGCCGGTGCACGATCCGCCCCTTGGGGGTGTCGGCGGCCACGCTGGTGACACCGCGCAGCATCAGCGGGTGGTGGGTGATGATCAGGTCGGCGCCCCAGGTCAGGGCCTCGTCGACGACCGCGTCGACCGGGTCGACTGCGAACAGCACCCGCGCGACCCGTTGCGCGGGGTCGCCCGCCACCAGCCCGACCGCGTCCCAGGAGGCGGCCCACGCGGGCGGGTAGACCCGCTCGAAGGCGGCGGTCACGTCGGACAGGGTCAGGTGCGCGGAATCGGTGTTCACGGCCCCGACCCTAGCGCTCCCGCGGCCGGTCGCGGGCCACGGGCGGTTGCGGTTCACGGGCGGGACAGGCGCGCGCCGACGTTCCGCAGGCGCTCGGCGACCCCGGGCGGGGCGTCCAGCGTGAAGGGGACGCCCAGGGCCAGGGCCGCCGCCGTGTACTGGCACACCAGGTCGAGGGAGTCCGCGCTGATCCGGATCCGGCAGCGCTGGTCGTCCAGCGGCTCGACCCGGCCGGGCAGGGGGCCGTGGAAGCGGCTGAGGAAGGCCTCGGCGGACAGCTCCAGGGTCAGGTGCGCGGTGTGGCTGTAGACGCCCGCGGCGAACAGGCGGGTGAGGAAGGCCGCCGGGTCGGGCGCGGGCAGCGGCCTCGGCTCGAAGCGACGGTGCGTGGGGCGCGGGCCGCCGACCCGGTCCACCCGGAAGGTGCGCCAGTCGTCGCGGTCGGTGTCGTGCGCGATCAGGTACCAGTGCCCGCCGTGGGAGACCAGGTGGTGCGGCTCGACCCGGCGCCCGCGGACGTTGCCCTCCCGGTCGCGGTAGTCGAAGTCGGTGACGGCGAGGTCGCGGCAGGAGGAGGCCAGCACCCCCAGGACGGAGGGGTCCACACCGGGGACGTCGGGGTGGGGCACCGCGCTGGTGGCACCGCCCACGGCGGCCAGCCGGGGGCGCAGGCGGGCTGGCAGGACGCGTTCGAGCTTGGCCAGGGCGCGCAGCGCGCTGTCCTGGAACCCGGTGGCGGTGGCCAGGCCCAGGGCGATCGCCACGGCCTCGTCGTCGTCCAGCAGCAGCGGGGGCA
The DNA here is from genome assembly GCF_018316795.1 of Nocardiopsis akebiae. Taxonomy (NCBI): domain Bacteria; kingdom Bacillati; phylum Actinomycetota; class Actinomycetes; order Streptosporangiales; family Nocardiopsidaceae; genus Nocardiopsis; species Nocardiopsis akebiae. The sequence continues at coordinate 2,558,830 of NZ_CP074132.1, read as the reverse complement.
GGTCCCGTCCGGAGGCCAGGCGGTAGCCGCCCGCCACGCCGGGCGTGCCCTCCACCTGGTAGTCGAGCCCGCGGAGCCGTTCGACGTCGCGGCGCAGGGTGCGGGCGCTGACGCCGAGCCGCTCGGTGAGCTCCGCGCCGCTCCACTCGCGCCGGACCTGGAGCAGGGACAGCAGCCGCAGCAGTCGCTGCGGCATCTCCCGGCGTACGGACTCGCCCATGAACGCAGACTGCCAGAGATCGCGGCCACGTTGTGACCGCGTGGGTTCCTACGGTGGCCGGCATGAACGAGAACACGGGCACCAAGAGCACGATGAGCGACACGGACACGATGCGGGAGCTGGCCCGGCGGGTGGGCGGACCGGTGCACGCGCCCGGAACCGACGCCTACGACGGGGCCCGCACCGGAACGCAGCTGCTGGACCGGCACCGGCCCGACGTCGTGGTGGAGCCGGTCGACGCCCGGGACGTGCGCGCCGCCGTCGCCTGGGCCTCGGAACGGGGCCTGCGGGTGACGGCCCAGCTGACCGGGCACGGGCTCGGCGCGGGCATGGCGGGCGGCGTCCTGCTCGCCACCCACCGCATGGACGGGGTTCGGGTGGACCCCGACCGCGGCACGGCGTGGGTGGAGGCCGGGGCCACCTGGCAGACGGTGCTCGACGCGGCCGCCGAGCACGGGTTGGCTCCCCTGTCGGGCAGTTCCCCCGCCGTGGGCGCGGTCTCCTACACGCTCGGCGGCGGCGTGGGGCTGCTGGCCCGCCGGTACGGGTTCGCCGCCGACCACGTGCGGCGCGTGGACCTGGTCACCGCCGACGGCCGCCTGCGGCAGGTCACCGAGGAGGGCGAGCCGGACCTGTTCTGGGCGGTGCGCGGCGGCGGCGCGGGCGCGTTCGGCGTGGTCACCGGCATGGAGATCGACCTGTTCCCGGTCTCGCGGATCTACGGCGGGAGCCTGCTCCTGGACGCCGGAGCGGAACCGGGGGCGCTGGAGGCCTGGCGGCGGTGGGCCGAGTCGGCGCCCGAGGAGATGACCTCGGGGGTCTCCGCGATGGTCTACCCGGACATGGAGGGCGTGCCCGAGGCGATGCGCGGCCGCCAGGTGGCCCAGGTGTCGGTGGCCTGGTCGGGTTCCCCGGAGGAGGGGGAGAAGGTGGTGGAGCCGCTGCGCTCGGCCGCCCCGGTACTGGCGGACACCCTGCGCGAGATGCCCTACGGCGAGTCGGGCGCGGTCTTCGACGAGCACCGTGACCGGGCGGGGTTCCGCGGCCGCAGCGTGCTGGTGGACCGGTTGGACGCGGAGGCGCTGGCCGAACTGACCCGGATGACGGGCGGGGCGCCGTTCTTCTGCGTGGTCTGGCTGCGCCACCTGGGCGGGGCGCTGGCCCGGAAGCCGCGGGTCGCCAACGCCGTCGGGCGGCGGAACGCCGCCTACGCGCTGACGGTGCTGACCTTCGCCGATACCGGGGACACCGAGGGGATGCGCGACCTGCGCGAGCGGGCCGCGGCGCTGTTCGGGCCGCACGCGGTGGGCCGCTCGTTCACGCTGGGATTCGGGCCGATGGAGGAGGACGAGGTCCGCGAGGTCTTCGACGAGGACGACCGCGCGCGGCTAGCCCGGGTCAAGGCCGGGTACGACCCGCGCGCGGTGTTCCACTCCAACCGGCCGATCCCGCCCGGGGGCTGGTGACCGGGGCGCGACCCGCGCCGAACCCGCCGCCGGGAGCGGTGAACGCTCCCGGCGGCGGCACCGGCCGCGCAGCACCGCGGCCCCCGCCGGACGACCTTCCACGGGAGCGGCGGCCCGGCCGCGCACGCTGACCCGCGAAGCGCGGAGGGACAGCTCGGGGACGCCCAGCCGTCCCGGGCGGGCGGACCGGTGTGAGCACCGGCACGGACCGACGGCTCCGACCGGCCTCTAGGCTGGTTGGGCTATGGAGAAGAGCGAGCAGCAGCGACCCCCGTCCCCGGTCGGCGCACACGTCCCGGTCGCGGGAGGCATGGCGGACAAGGGCCTGGCCTACGCCGAGGAGATCGGCGCGGAGGCGGTCCAGGTCTTCGTGTCCAACCCGCGCGGGTGGGCGACCAACGGCGGAGACCCCGCGCAGGACGCGCGGATGCGCGAGCGCGTCGACCTGCCCGTGTTCGTGCACGCCCCCTACCTGATCAACCTGGGCACCCCCAGTGAGGAGACCGCCGAGAAGTCGGTGCGCTCCCTGGAGCACGCGCTGCGCCGCTCGGCCCAGATCGACGCGCTGGGGGTGGTCGTGCACACCGGTTCGGCCGTCTCCGGCGGGCGCGAGGCGGGCCTGTCGCGCACCCGTGAACGGCTGATGCCGCTGCTGGAGAGGCTGGGCGAGGACGTCCCGCCGGTGCTGCTGGAGCCGATGGCCGGTCAGGGCCAGGTGCTGTGCGCGACCATCGACGACCTGGCCGCCTACCTGGAGGTGCTGGAGTGGCACCCGCGCGTGGGCGTGTGCCTGGACACCGCGCACATGTTCGCCGCCGGGCACGACATCTCCACGGTGGAGGGCATGCGAGCGGCCCTGGACCGGTTCGGCGAGGCGGTCGGCGCCGACCGGCTGGGGGTCGTGCACTGCAACGACTCCAAGGCCGCGTGCGGCAGCTGCAAGGACCGGCACGAGAACATCGGCGCCGGGCACATCGGCGCGGAGCCGTTCGGCGAACTGTTCCGCCACCCGGTGAGCGCCGGTGTGCCGCTGATCCTGGAGACCCCGGGCCCGGCCGGTCCGCACGCCGCCGACGTGGCCGCGCTCAAGAAGCTGCGCGAGGCCTGAGGGAGGGTCGTCGGGGCGGTCAGTCCCGTTCGGCGGCGCTCCCCTCCGACCTGCCCTCGGCCTCGGGCAGGACCGGGAAGAGTGCGGTGTCCACCTGGACGACGTCGGTGTCGGGGTGGCTCTCGGGGGTCCGCCCCTGGAAGCGCCTCCCCCACGAGCCGAGGAAGTCGTTGAGCGCGTCGGCGAACTCGGCCGCCTCACCCGGGGTCATCCGGGCGTGGCTGGTGGAGTCGTTGGCGGCGTCCTTCCACCTGCGCACCGCGGGCAGGTCGGGACTGTCGGAGACCAGTGCGGTCCAGTCCCGGAACCGTTTCTGCTTCTGCTGGTAGAGACGGCCGAGGACGGCCTGGGCGGCGATCCGGGTCTCGGGGTTGCTCAGGAACTCGTGCCCGGACATGCTCCAGCCGCCGGGCCGCATCCGCCACCAGCGCTCGCGTCCGCCCGTGCGTCCCGGTTCGTTGTCGATGAACCCGTAGCGCGAGAGTTGACGCAGGTGGTAGCTGGTGGCGCCGCTGCTCTCCCCCAAGCGCTGGCCCAGGATGGTGGCGGTGGCCGGGCCGTTGAGCCTGAGCTCGTCCAGCAGGCGGGCCCGCAGGGGGTGGGCCAGGCCCCGCAGGGCCTGGGCGCTGACCCGCATCTGCTGGTGGGAGTCGGCGGGGACGTCGGCGTCGTCGGTCATGGCCCTCACCGTACTGGGGGCGCGCTTCCGCGAACAGTTCGCCGCAACGCCTTCTTGGCGCCGCTGGCCCACGAGTCGCCCTCCTTGGGTGCGGCGGAGTCAGCGGTCGCCGGCGGCGGACGCGGCGGCCTCGTCGGACAGCCGCGCGCACTCGGCGACGGACCTGCGGAAGACCAGGGGCGTGACCACCACGACCAGCCCGCCGACCAGGAAGGGCAGGGCGAGGTCGATCCGGCCCAGCAGACCGCCCAGCAGCGCGCCGACCGGGGACAGCCCCCACCCCACCATGCGGAAGGCGGCGGCCGCCCGGCCGCGCACGCGGGAGGGGACCACGGCCTGGAAGAAGAGGGAACCGGACACGTTGGTCACCGTCAGGAACAGTCCCATCAGCCCCCAGGCGAGGGCGGCGGACCAGGCGTTGGGCACCAGGCCCACCGCCAACAAGCACGCCCCCATCCCCAGGTAGCCGCCCATCATGACCGCCCTGCGGCCGAGGCCCGCGACGAGCCGGGCGGCGAGCACGGAGCCCAGGACACCGCCGACCGCGATCGACGCCATGAAGAGCCCGTACAGGGCCTCGGGAACGCCCAACGCCTTCTGGGCGTAGAGGACCAGCACCGAGGTGGCCATCTGGATACCGATCATGGACCCGGCGTTGTTGAAGGCCAGGCCCCGGGTCAGCGGTCGGCCGAAGACGTAGGCGAAGCCCTCCCGCAGGGAGCGCAGGACGCCCTGTCCGGACTCCGTGCCCTCGTCCCCCTCCGTGGCGTCGGTGGACTCGGCCGGGACGGGAACGCGCCGCAACGTGAGGGCGACGGTCACCACGAGCACGGCGCACAGGGCGTAGGACAGGGCCGTCCCTGCCACGGGCAGGGCGGCGGCGACCGCGAAGAGCACACCGGCGACGGGGGTGGCCACACAGTCCTGGGCGACCAGGCGGCCGCCCTCCAGCCTGCTGTTGGCGCGGTCCAGCAGGCGTCCGGGCACGATCCGCGACACGGTGATCCGGGTGACGGGGTCGGTGACCGTCTCACAGCAGATCACCACGAAGATCGTGGCGTACAGGGCCCACAGGGTGGCGCCGCCGGTGGCGATCAGCACGGCCAGTGCGGTGACCGCGATCGCGGCGACCGTGCTGGAGACCGTCATGGCGCGGAGGCGGTCGACCCGGTCCAGCAGCACGCCCGCGAACGGCGCGACGAGCAGCCAGGGCAGGAAGCGCGCCACCACCAGCCCGGAGACGGCGAGCGGGTCGTGGGTGAGGGTGGCGGCGATCAGCGGCAGGGCGGTGGCGAGCATGCCGTCGCCGAGGTTGGTGAGGGTTCCGGCCGCCCAGAAGCGGTGGAAGAGCCCGCCGAGGCGTTCGGTGCGCGGCGGCGCGGCGGAGGGTTCGGTGGCCATCGGGGTTCTCCTGTGTTCGGGGGTGCCACCACCGTAAGGCAAAGTTTTCTTTGCAAAGAGATACGTGCATAGCTTTCTTTGCATTACTTTCGGGCGCCCAGCCGTCACCCGTCGACAGGAGCGCGGGAGAGGAACCTCCCCGCCACCGGAAGCCCTTCATGGGCGACAATGGAGGACGTACGCCCCGGGCTCCGGGGCGGGTTCCGGCTCAAGGAATGAGGTGTCGCCGGATGGACCCGGTCTCCATGGTCTTCGGAGCCACGATCGCTCTCGGCGGGTTCCTGTTCGGCCGCCTGCTGACCAAACGCCAGACGCGGGCGGCGCTCGACCAGCAGCGCAGGCAGGAGCAGGCCCGGGTCCTGGGCACACCGCAGAACCCCCAGCCCCTCTGCGGCTGCGGCCACCACCTGGTCTTCCACGACCAGCAGAACAAGAGGTGCCAGACCCAGGTGGTCATCCCCGGCCGCTGGACCGGGCAGGCCAGCTCCACCTACCGCCAGTGCATGTGCCAGGGCTACCGGGGCCCGCTCCCCCTCGACGAGTACTACGCCCCCGACTACCTCAACGAGACCGACGGCTGACCGGGCGCGGGAGCGTCCCGTGCCCGTCGGCGGGGGCGCGGCGCGGTCGTCCACAGGCGGTGACGGGGGCTGGCGCGGACCGGCCCCTTCCGCTTTCCTGGAAGCAGGGAGCCCGGGCGCCGCCACCCCCGGGTTCCGTCCCTCCCGACCGCCTCCGACCGCCGCCCCTCGCCTTCGACCGCAGAGACCGGCCCCCCGCACGGGGACCGTTCCACCCCGTTCTTTGCGAAACCGACCCGTCGAGGACCCCGCGCCGCGTCCGCCGCTCCCCGCGCGGGGACCCGTGCGAGACCACCGCCACAGTGCGCGAACCTGGGACACGGGGCCGACGGGATGACAATGTCCTCCCCCGCCACCAGAATGTCCCCGCACCGAACAGCCAGAGAGTGGACGTTTAACCAGTGACGACGCCTGTGACACCCACGATCGACCAGCGCATCGCCGAGGAACTCGGAGTGGGCGCGCACCAGGTCACCGCCGCCGTCGACCTGCTCGACAGCGGATCGACCGTGCCCTTCATCGCCCGCTACCGCAAGGAGGTCACCGGAGCGCTGGACGACGCCCAGCTGCGCGCCCTGGAGGAGCGCCTGCGCTACCTGCGCGAGCTGGCCGAGCGCCGGACCGCGATCCTGGAGTCCATCCGCTCCCAGGGCAAGCTGGACGAGGCGCTGGAGGCCAGCATCCACGCGGCCGACTCCAAGGCCCGCCTGGAGGACATCTACCTCCCCTACAAGCCCAAGCGGCGCACCAAGGCCCAGATCGCCCGCGAGGCGGGGCTCGAACCGCTGGCCGAGGGGCTGCTGGCCGACCCCGGCCAGGACCCCCAGGAGGCCGCCGCGGCCTACGTCGACCCCGACAAGGAGGTGGCCGACGTCAAGGCCGCCCTGGACGGGGCCCGCGCCATCCTGGTGGAGCGCTTCGCCGAGGACGCCGACCTCACCGGCCTCCTGCGCGAGCGGCTGTGGGAGAGGGGCCGACTCGGCTCGGCCGTGCGCGAGGGCAAGGAGGAGGCGGGCGCCAAGTTCGCCGACTACTTCGCGTTCTCCGAACCGCTCACCGAACTGCCCTCCCACCGCGTGCTGGCCATGTACCGGGGCGAGAAGGAGGAGATCCTCACCCTCACCCTGGAGCCGGAGGACGCCCCGGCCGAGAACGCCGACGGCACCACGCCCCGCAGCAGCTACGAGAACGCCATCGCCCACCACTTCGGGATCGTGGACCGCGGTCGGCCGGCCGACCGCTGGCTCCAGGACACCGTGCGCTGGGGCTGGCGCACCCGCATCCTGGTGCGGCTGGACATCGACGTGCGCATGCGGCTGTGGCAGCGGGCCGAGGACGACGGCGTGAACGTGTTCGCCGCCAACCTGCGCGACCTGCTGCTGGCGGCCCCCGCCGGAAGCCGCGCCACCCTGGGCCTGGACCCGGGCCTGCGCACCGGAGTCAAGGTCGCGGTCACCGACGCCACCGGCAAGGTCGTGGCCACCGACACCGTCTTCCCGCACGCCCCCCGCCGCGACTGGGACGGCGCCGTCCACAGCCTGGCCGGGCTGTGCGCCGCCCACGCCGTGGAACTGGTCGCGATCGGCAACGGCACCGCCTCCCGCGAGACCGACAAGCTCGCCGCCGACCTGATCAAGCGCCACCCCGAGCTCAAGCTCACCAAGGTGATGGTGTCGGAGGCGGGCGCGTCGGTGTACTCGGCCTCGGCCTACGCCTCCGAGGAACTGCCGGACCTGGACGTGTCGCTGCGCGGCGCCGCCTCCATCGCACGCCGCCTCCAGGACCCGCTGGCCGAGCTGGTCAAGATCGACCCCAAGTCGATCGGGGTCGGCCAGTACCAGCACGACCTGGCCGAGACCAAGCTGTCGCGCTCCCTGGACGCGGTGGTCGAGGACTGCGTGAACGGCGTGGGCGTGGACGTCAACACCGCGTCGGTGCCGCTGCTGACCCGGGTGTCGGGCGTGACCTCCACCCTGGCGCGCAACATCGTCGCGCACCGCGACGCCAACGGTCCCTTCCGCACCCGCGAGGCGCTGCGCTCGGTGCCGCGCCTGGGCCCCAAGGCCTTCGAGCAGTGCGCGGGCTTCCTGCGGGTGCCCGGCGGCGACGACCCGCTGGACGCCTCGGCGGTGCACCCCGAGGCCTACCCGGTGGTGCGGCGCATCCTGGACCGCGTGGGGACGGACCTGCCCTCACTCATCGGCAACAAGGACGTGCTGTCGCGGGTGCGCCCCCAGGACTTCGTGGACGACACCTTCGGCCTGCCCACGGTCACCGACATCCTGGCCGAGCTGGACAAGCCCGGCCGGGACCCGCGCCCGGCCTTCACCACCGCCACCTTCAAGGAGGGCGTGGAGAAGCTCCAGGACCTGGCCCCGGGCATGCTCCTGGAGGGCGTGGTCACCAACGTGGCCGCGTTCGGCGCGTTCGTGGACGTGGGCGTGCACCAGGACGGCCTGGTGCACGTGTCGGCGCTGTCGTACAAGTTCGTGGAGGACCCGCGCGACGTGGTCAAGCCGGGCGACATCGTGAAGGTCAAGGTCCAGGAAGTCGACATCCCGCGCAAGCGCATCTCCCTGACCATGCGCCTGGACGACGAGGCGCCCGCACGCGGCGGCCGGGGCGGCCGCGAGGAGCGCGGCGGCAACGACCGCCGCCGGGGCAACAACGGCGGCGGTGGTCGTCGCAACAACGGCGGCGGACGCGGCCGCGACAACCGCGAGGGCGCCGCCCCGCAGGGCGCGATGGCCGAGGCGCTGCGCCGCGCCGGCCTGGGCAAGTAGCGCCCCCGTCGACGCCGGGCGCGGGGAGGGGGTGAGCGCCCTCCCCGCGCCCGCGCCGCGACCGGGGGCCGACGCACCCCGGCGGCACAGGCGTCACGGGCCTCGACTCCTCCCCGGGCCCGCGGCGGCGGGAGCGGGCAGCCCCCGACCGGTCCCCGCCCGGGTCAGACGTGGTCCCGCGGGATCACCGAGGTGTAGATCTTGGTGGCCACCCGCCGCGTGCCCTCGTAGGCGTCCAGCGTCGCGTGCAGGTGGAAGTCGGTCGCCGTGGACGTGAGCACCGTGTGGGTCCTGGTCCGCACGGACCAGTCGCCGCGGGCGAAGCCCATCGTCCACACCGCCTCGCCGCGGACCGAGTCGTGGTCGTCGCCGACCCTGCTGTAGCGCTCCTCCGCGCGACGGGTCACCTCCAGGCCGATGTCGTCGAAGCGCACCGTCCCCAGATCCTTGACCACCTCCAGCGCGGCCCCGTAGCGCACGAGGTCCTGGGTCAGGTCCCACCGCTCCTCACCCGGAACGATCCGGCTCGTCGCGATCGGTGCGGTGCCCTCGGGCTCGCCGAAGGCGGCCACGCCCGGCCCGCCGCCCCCGACCGGACGCACCGGCAGCAGCACACGGGTGTGCTCCCCCTGGAACACCGAGAGGGTCACCGGCTCGGGCGAGGGCCACACGAGCGGCCAGTAGGAGGTGGAGACCGAGACCCGCACCCGGTGCCCGGCCGGGAAGGCCTGGGCCACACCGTTGAGGGGGACCGAAACGCGGTACCGGCGCCCCGGCACGAGCTTGCGCGGCCTCTCGTGGCCGTGGGCGTGGGTGAGGTTGAGCAGCCCGTAGGTCACCCGCGTGGCCTGCCCCTTGGGCGTGACGTCGCACAACCGCACCGCGACCATCGCGTCGGGCCGGTCCACCGCCAGTTCGAGTTCGACCACAGCCGAGCCCAGGATCTCCAACCGCCGCGGAAGCGGCACGCTGTCGAAGACGATGGACCCGCCGTCGTCCTCGCGCTGGTCGTAGGGCAGGTCCGGAGGGGCGTTGTACGAACACCACTTGCCCGCGTGCTGTCCGGTGGACAGCGGGGAGGACAGGGTCAGCACGTCCTCCCGGCCCGAGGGCTCCCCCTCCGCGAGCACCCGGCCCGCGCCGAGGTCGCGCGGTACCAGCACGACGTGAGGCGAGGGCCACTCCCGCTCACCGACCCAGCGCCCCGGCCGGGCCTCGTAGGCGGTGGAGGGCGCCACGCTCTCCTGCATCCAGGCCCGCAGGACGGGCGCGTCCATCACGTCGTTGTCCACGCCCTTGAGCCAGCGGTCCCACCAGCGCACCACCTCCTGGAGGAAGCCGATGGCGGGGCCGGGCTGACCCAGGTGCGGGTACTTGTGCGACCAGGGGCCCAGCAGCCCCAGACGGGGGACGCTCAGCCCCTCCAGCAGCCGGAAGACCGAGTTGGAGTAACCGTCGGCCCACCCGCTGACGGCCATGACGGGCACCTGGATCGCGTCCAGGTCCTCGGCCACCGAACCGTGCCTCCAGTAAGCGTCCCGGTGCTGGTGGCGCAGCCAGGTGTCGAGCCACAGGCCGCTGCGGTCCAGCCGCTCGTGCCACATGTCGCGCCAGCGCTCACCGACCAGCTCCGGATCGGGCGGGCAGGAGTTGTAGGCGAACATCGTGGAGGCCCACGACAGGTTGTCCCCCAGCAGGCACCCGCCCATGTAGTGCACGTCGTCGGAGTAGCGGTCGTCGGTGGAGCAGGCCGTCACGATCGCCCGCAGGCTCTCCGGTCGCCGCGCGGCGACCTGGAGGGCGTTGAACCCGCCCCAGGAGATGCCCATCATCCCGGTGCGGCCGTCGCACCAGGGCTGCCCGGCCAGCCAGGCCAGCACCTCCTCCGCGTCCAGGAGCTCGCGTTCCAGGTACTCGTCGGTGAGCACCCCCTCGGAGTCGCCGCTGCCGCGCAGGTCCACGCGGGCGCAAGCGTACCCGTGCCCGGCCGTGTAGGGGTGGTGCACCGAGTCGCGCTGCGCGGTCAGGTCGCGCCTGCGGTACGGGATGAACTCCAGCACCGCCGGCACCGGGGCCTCCTCGCTCCCCACCGGACGCCAGATCCGCGCGGCGAGCCGGACCCCGTCGCTGATCGGGATCAGGACGTACTCGTCCTCGCGGACCTGGTGGGGCAGGTCACTGACGGTCCTCATCCGCGGACCCCCTCCTGTCGGACGTCACCGGTGTCATGGATCGTGAAGGGCAGCTCCGCGACGCAGGCCCGGTACCTGCGCTCGCACTCCGCACCGTCCCCGCCGCCCACGAACACGTGGGCCAGCTCGAAGCTGTAGCTGTCCTGGAGGGGCAGGTCGGAGAGCCGCTGGCCCCGGCGCGCGACGATCTCCACCTTCGTACCCGGCGCCGTCTTCTCCGCACGCGCGACGTCCTCGGCGGTGGGCACCGCCGCGACGAAGCCGTCCCGGAAGCGGCGCAGGAGCCACTTGGCGGCCACCGCGTACCGCCCGTCGCGCTCCAACTCGGGTTCCTCCCCCAACGCGACCCTCAGGCAGATCTCGTGGTTGGACACCCCGCGCACCAGCTCGAACAGCCGTGCGTGCGACTGGGAGTGGCGCGGGTTGATCTCCAGGAGCCGGACGTCGCCGCTGCGCGGGTCGTGGAAGTACTCGATGTTGAAGGTGACGTCGTCCAGGCCGATCCGGGAGATCACCCGTTCGGACAGCTCGGTCAGGCGCGCGCCGACCTCTGCGGACACCGTGGACGGGTACTCGTAGCGCAGGAAACTGGACGTGCCCGGATAGCGGTGGGAGTCGACGATCCCGTAGACGCGGGGAACGCCCCGGCGGACGTAGCCCTCGACGGTGAGCTGGTCGCCCGTGGCCTCCTCCTCGGCCAGCGCGGCCGTGCCCCCGCACCCGGCCACCTCCGGGGGCAGCCGCAGCAGGTCCATCACCCACTGGAAGGACGTGCCGAAGCGCCCGGCGCCCGCCCTGATCCGGCCCATCGCCGCGCGGAACTGGTCGTCGTCGGCGGCGCGGAAGGCCAGTTCGGAGGAGCACGACTTCACCGGCTTGACCCACAACGGGTAGGACAGCCCCTCCGGTTTGGCCGTGGCGTCGAGGCCGACCTCGGCGAACCGGGGAACGGCCTCGGGGATGACGGCGCGCTGTTCCAGACGGCTCCAGTACTTGTGCTCGCACCGGACGACGGCTTCCAGGGGCGCGCACGACAGCCCCCGGCCCCGGCACAGCAGCGGCACCAGCGAGCTGACCGGGAAGTCCCAGAACCCGATGACCGCGTCGACCCCCTCCCCGAAGGAGTCGAGCCTCCCCGCCGCCAGGGCCAGGACCGCGGGCAGGTCCACCGGCCGGCCCTGGCCGATCTCGGCGAGGTCGAGCAGTTGGAGGAAGCGGTATCCGCGCTCGGCGGGCAGCGAGAGCAGAACCTCCCGGTTCTGGTCGTCGAGCCCCAGGACGAAGACGTTCGTGGTCATCGGGCACCTCCGGCCGGGTGGTGCCAGCCGGCGGCCACGCCCCCGCACCGAAGACCCGATGCGCTCCGGCCACCGGCGCCACCCACTCCTACCTGTGAGGATGCCCCTCTCCCCCACCGGCCCCGACCGGACCGCCAGGCGTTTTCCCAACCTTTGCCGACCGCGGGCCGAAGCGGGACGGCGCCCCGGCCGCCGCGCGGGCGGACCGCCTACCGGGGAGCGAGTGCCACCCCGGCCCACAGCTCGCGCACCGGCGAGGCGTCGCTGGCGTGCAGCAGGTCTTCGGCGTCCCACACCTTGACCGCGGTGGCCTCGGCCGTCACCGCGGGCCAGCCCGGGTCCCCCGTGGCGGCGAAGTCGCGCCAGGCCGCGACCATCCGCCCCGACAGCGCCCGGTGGGCCTCGCCGGGCTCGCCGTCGAGCAGGAAACGCCCGAAGTCGGTGTCCAGGTTGCCGAACGCGAACGGCAGGTCGAAGGCGTGGCAGGCCCCCAGGCGCCCCTCCATGGCGGGGCTCTCCGCGGCCAGCCGGAAGAAGTGGGCGCGGCCCCCGGCCGCGGCGTGCGCCTCGGCGAAGCGAACCGTGTACTCGCAGAACAGCGCGTCGCCCTGGATCGCGGCGAACAGCTCGCGCAGCGTGGCCCCGGGGTGCGCCGAGCGGTAGGCGGCCACCGCGCCCTCGCCCAGCCCCAGGCGGGAGGCGGTCACCGCCAGCGATGACTCGCCGTCGATCTCCACGCTCTGCCCCAGCTCGGTGAACAGCCGGTACTCGTGGGCGTTGTGGCCGATCAGCAGGTCCACCCCCGAGGCGGCCCCGCGCGCGACCGCCTCCAGCGGGGCGTCGGGCAGTTCGGGGCCGCCGACCACGGGCGCGAAGCAGGTGAAGGGCTTGGTGCGCACTCCTCCCGAGCCCCCGGCGGGGGCTGAGGCGAGCACGGCGTCGGTGGCCTCCAGCAGCTTCTCCGGTGCCAGCGCGGCCAGGGCCCCGGCCTCCAGCGGCACGCCCGCGGCCGCGGCGATCCGCCCGGAGACCGCCCGCGCCGTGTCCGGGGTGAGCATGTCCCCCGGAACGCTGTGCGCGATCGCTCGCCGGAAGAGCCCCCGGGCGGACGGCGAGGCCAACAGGCACGCGACCGAACCGGCCCCGGCGGACTCCCCCGCCACCGTCACGTTGTCGGGATCTCCCCCGAAGGCGGAGACGTTCTCGCGCACCCACCGCAGGGCGGCGGCCTGGTCGAGCAGGCCGCGGTTGTCGGGGCGGCCGGGCACGTGCCCGAAGCCCTCGAAGCCCAGCCGGTAGTTGATACCGACCACGACCAGGCCGCTCTCGGCGAGCCGGGTGCCGTCGTAGGTGACCTCGGAGGCCGCTCCGACGATGTAGGCGCCCCCGTGGATCCACACCAGCACGGGGGCGCGGTCGCCCTCGCGGGCGGCGGTCCACACGTTGAGGGACAGGCAGTCCAGGGACGTGTGCGGGGTCCAGGGCGCCGCGCCCAGGAGCTGGTTCCCCTGCGGGGGCGGGGGGCCGAAGGAGGTGCAGTCGCGGACGCCGTCCCAGGGGGCGGGGGGCACGGGGGCGGCGAAGCGATCTTCTCGGAAGGGGGCGGCTGCGTAGGGCACGCCCCGGTAGACCGCGACCCCGCCGCTCTCGGAGCGCGGCGAGGCGGTGCCCCGGACCCGCCCGGCCGCTGTCGTCACTGTGTGCTCGGCGTCCACGTGCGTCCTCCCCATCGGTGCGCGACACCCCACACCTAACAACGTTAGGCAGACCGGCGCAAGACCCCGGGAACGACCCCGCGGCGACGCACCCGGCAGCGATACCCGTCCGATCAGCCGGGACGCGGCGGGCGCCCGAACCGACCGACCGGTAACATACCACCTGGTCGGTATGAACAGACGAAGGAGGGGTCGCCCATGCGCGCCATCCAGATCACCGAGTTCGGCGGACCCGAGGTCCTGCACCTCACCGAACTGCCCGATCCCCAGGCGGGCCCCGACGAGCTCCTCGTCGACGTCAATCGCGCCGGGGTCAACTTCGCCGACACCCACCAGGCCGAGAACAGCTACCTGTCCCCCGCCGCGCTTCCGCTGGTCCCGGGCATGGAGATCGCCGGACGCACCGCCGACGGCCGCCGCGTGGTCGCCCTGACCACCAGCGGCGGCTACGCCGAGAAGGCCACCGCCGACACCGCCACGGCCTTCGACATCCCCGACGGCGTCTCGGACGAGGACGCGCTCGCCCTGGTCGTGCAGGGCGCCACCGCCTGGGTGCTGCTGCGCAGGTCCGTGCGGATGGACCCGGGCGAGACGGTCGTGGTGCACGCGGCGGCGGGCGGCGTGGGCACGCTCGCCGTCCAGTTGGCCAAGCGGTTCGGCGCCGGGCGGGTCGTCGCCGTGGCCAGCAGCGAGGACAAGCGCGCGCTGGCCGCGGAGCTGGGCGCGGACGCCGTCGTGGACTCGGCCGCGCCCGACATGACCGAGGCGCTGATCGAGGCCAACGGCGGCCGGCGCGTGGACGCCGTCCTGGACATGGTGGGCGGCCGGGTCACCGACCAGAGCGTGCGGGCGCTGGCCCCGTTCGGACGCCTGGCCTTCTACGGAATGGCCTCGCGCGAGCTGCCCAGCCCGGTGCAGCCCGCCAACCTGATGCGCTTCTCCACCAGTGTGAGCGGCATGTGGCTGCCGCACGTGTCGACGCTGCCGGGCGAAGTGATGAGCCGGGCGATGGCCGAGCTGTTCACGCTGGTGGCCGAGGGACACCTGAGGCCCGTCCTGGGCGGCTCCTACCCCCTGGGCGAGGCCGCGCGGGCGCACGAGGCGCTGCGTTCCCGGGAAACCGTCGGCAAACTCACCCTCGACACCACCGCCTGAGGAAGCATCACCTTTACCACGTAGATCACCATATGTCCGACGTGCCGGATCCAGGCGGCCCGGAGGCGTACCGGCGCGAACCCGGTGAGCGCCGCGCCGGCACGCCGCGCCGGACGGGCGCCGCTCCGCCGAGAGGAGCCCGGGGGAGCCCTCCGGGCGGGCGGCCCTACTCGGCGGCGGTGCGGTAGACCAGGTCGGCGTAGTCGGGGTGGCGCTGGATCCACCCCTTGACGAAGGGGCACAGGGGCAGCACCGCCAGGCCCCGCGGGCGCACGTCGTCCAGGGCCCCCCTGACCAGGGTTCCGCCCAGGCCCCGCCCCTCGTGGGCGGGGTCGATCTCGGTGTGGGTGAAGGTCACCATGTCGTCGGTGAGGATGTACTCGGCGAACCCGGCCACCTCCCCGTCGATCCTGATCTCGTAGCGTTTCCGGTCCCGTACGTCGACCACGTCGGTCGTCATGGAAGCCCTCACTTTCAGGTCTGCGGGGGAACGTCGTCGGCCCGCGCCGCCATTGTCCCGCTTCGGCGCACCTTTCGCCCCTTGCGGCACGCACCTCCCCCGACGTAGAGTCGCCATGGCATACCGACCAGTCGGTCTAAGGAGAGCGGAATGACATCCCGGTTCGGCGGGCGGACCGCCATCGTCACCGGCGCGAGCCGGGGCATCGGCCTGGCCGTCGCCCAGCGGCTCGTCGACGAGGGCGCGCGCGTGTGCGTCACGGCGCGCAGGCCCGAGCCCCTGGAGGAGGCCGTCAAGGCCCTGGGCGGGCCCGAGCACGCCATCGGGGTCCCCGGCCGGGCCGACGACCCCGAGCACCAGGACGCCGCCGTGGCCGCCACCCTGGAGGCCTTCGGCAGTATCGACATGTTCGTCAACAACACCGGCATCAACCCGGTCTACGGGCGGATGATCGACCTGAACCTGGACGCGGCCCGCAAGATCTTCGAGGTCAACGTGCTGTCCGCGATCTCGTGGACGCAGAAGGCGTACCACGCCTGGATGGCCGAGCACGGCGGCGCCGTCGTCAACGTCTCCTCCGTGGCCGGGACCAAGCCCGCCCCCGGCATCGGCTTCTACGGCGCCACCAAGGCGACGCTCATCCACGTCACCGAGGAGCTGGCCGTCGAGCTGGGCCCGGGGGTCCGCGTGAACGGCGTCGCCCCGGCCGTGGTCAAGACCCGGTTCGCCGCCGCCCTCTACGAGGGGCGAGAGGAGGAGGTCGCCGCCCAGTACCCCCTGGGGCGCCTGGGCCAGCCCGGGGACGTGGCGGGCGCGGTGGCCTTCCTGCTCTCCGACGAGGCCTCCTGGATCACCGGCCGCACCCTCGTGCTCGACGGCGGCCTCACCCTCACCGGAGGTGTGTGACATGGACCTGACCGACACCGGGGCCGTGGTCACCGGCGCGGGCAACGGCATCGGCGCCGCGATCGCGCGCAGGCTCGCCGGAGCCGGGGCGCGCGTGGTGGTCAACGACCTGGACGCGGGCGCGGCCGAGGCCGTGGCCGCCGAG
This sequence comes from Nocardiopsis akebiae, assembly GCF_018316795.1. Taxonomy (NCBI): domain Bacteria; kingdom Bacillati; phylum Actinomycetota; class Actinomycetes; order Streptosporangiales; family Nocardiopsidaceae; genus Nocardiopsis; species Nocardiopsis akebiae. The sequence continues at coordinate 2,542,721 of NZ_CP074132.1, read as the reverse complement.
ATCGGCGGTGTGGCCGTTCCCGGCGACGCCGCGAGCGAGGCGGGCGTCACCGCGCTCGTGGCCGAGGCCGGGGCGCACCTGGGCGGCATCGACCTGTACGCGGCCAACGCGGGCGTGGGCGTGAGCGGCGGCCCCGAGGCCCCCGAGGCCGACTGGGACCTGGCCTGGCAGGTCAACGTGATGGCCCACGTGCGCGCCGCCCGCGAGCTGGTGCCCGGCTGGCTGGAGCGCGGACAGGGCCGATTCCTGACCACGGTGTCGGCCGCGGGCCTGCTCACGATGCTGGGGAGCGCGCCGTACTCGGTGACCAAGCACGCCGCGCTGGCCTTCGGTGAGTGGATGTCGGCCACCTACGGCGACCGCGGGATCACCGTGCAGTGCGTGTGCCCGATGGGCGTGCGCACCAACCTGCTGGAGAGCAGCGGCGACGCCGGCAGGGCGATCCTGTCCCCGGAGGCGATCACCCCCGAGGAGGTCGCCGACGCGGTGATGGTCGGCCTGGCCGACGGGCGCTTCCTGATCCTTCCGCACCCCCGGGTCGCCGACCACTACGCGGCCAGGGCCGACGACACCGACCGCTGGCTCGCGGGGATGCGCCGCCTCCAGGCCAGGGTCTTCGAGGGGCAGGCGTGAGCGGCGAACGCGCGGACGCGCTCCCGGGCCTGGACCTGACCGGCCTGCGCGCCTACCTGGACGCGGCCGTGCCCGGCCTGGTCTCGGGCCCCCTGGAGGGCCGGGTGGTCGCGGGCGGCAAGTCCAACCTGACCTACGTGGTCACCGACGGCGCCGGCAGCTGGGTGGTGCGCCGTCCGCCGCTGGGCCACGTGCTGGCCACCGCGCACGACATGCCCCGCGAGTACCGGGTGATGAGCGCGCTGCGCGACACCGCCGTGCCCGTCCCCCGCACCCACGTGCTGTGCGAGGACTCCGAGGTGCTGGGCGCGCCGTTCTACGTCATGGAACACGTGGCGGGCACCCCCTTCCGCACCCGCGACGAGATCGCCCCGCTGGGCGCCGAGGCCGTCCGCGGCGTGGCCGGGGCGCTGATCGCCACCCTGGGCGAGCTGCACGCGGTGCAGCCCGAGGAGGTCGGGCTGGGCGACTTCGGCCGCCCGCGGGGGTTCCTGGAGCGCCAGGTGCGCCGCTGGGGCAAACAGCTGGAGGCCTCCCGCAGCCGGGACATCCCCGGTATCGACGAACTGCGCGACAGGCTCGCCGCGACGCTGCCCGAGCAGTCGGCGCCCGCGATCGTGCACGGCGACTACCGCCTGGACAACGTGCTGGTCACCTCCGCGGGGCGTGTCAACGCGGTCCTGGACTGGGAGATGGCCACGCTCGGCGACCCGCTCGTGGACCTGGGTCTGATGCTCGTCTACCAGGCGCAGCCCGTGGGCGTGGGCGCCGCGCCCGCCACCTCCGCCGAGGGCTACCCCTCCCCCGAGGAGCTGGTGGGCATGTACGCCGCCGCGACCGGCCGAGACGTGTCCCGGCTGGGCTGGTACGTAGCCCTGGGCTGCTTCAAGCTCGCGGTGATCGCCGAGGGCATCCACTTCCGCCACGGTCAGGGGCTGACCGTCGGGGCGGGCTTCGACGGGATCGGAGAGGTGGTCGCGCCTCTGGTGGAGCGCGCCCACACCATGCTGGAGGAGGACTGAACATGGACTTCGCCCACGACAAGGAGACCGAGGAGCTGCGCGAACGGCTGCTCGCCTTCATGGACGAGCGCGTCTACCCGGCCGAGGCCGTACTGGAGGAGCAGCTGGCCGCGCGCGAGGACCGCTGGTCGACCGCGCCGGTGGTGCGCGAACTCCAGGCCGAGGCGCGCGAGCGCGGGCTGTGGAACCTGTTCCTGGCGGGCCACCCCGAACACGGCGGCCTGCCCAACCTGCGGTACGCGCCGCTGGCGGAGATCACCGGGCGCAGTCCGCGCCTGGCACCGATCGCGCTCAACTGCGCCGCGCCCGACACCGGGAACATGGAGGTGCTGACGATGTTCGGCACCCCCGAGCAGCGCGAGCGCTGGTTGGAGCCCCTGCTCGACGCCCGGATCCGGTCGGCGTTCGCGATGACCGAGCCCGCGGTGGCCTCCTCCGACGCCACCAACATCACCACCAGCATCGTCCGTGACGGCGACGAGTACGTGGTCAACGGGCGCAAGTGGTACATCACCGGGGCCCTCAACCCCGAGTGCGCCGTGTTCATCGTGATGGGCAAGACCGACCCCGACGCCGAGCGGCACAGGCAGCAGAGCATGGTGCTGGTGCCGCGCGACGCCCCCGGGCTGACGGTCAGGCGGGGCATGACGGTGTACGGCTACGACGACAGCGACCACGGCGGCCACGCCGAGGTGGTGTTCGAGGACGTGCGGGTGCCGGCCTCGAACCTGGTCGGCGGCGAGGGCGAGGGGTTCGCCATCGCCCAGGCCCGGTTGGGGCCGGGCCGCATCCACCACTGCATGCGCGGTATCGGCATGGCCGAGCGGGCCCTGGAGCTCACCTGCCGCCGGGTGCTGGACCGGGTGGCCTTCGGGCGGCCGCTGGCCGAGCAGGGCGTGGTCCGCGAGTGGATCGCCGAGGCGCGCGTGGCCATCGAGCAGCTGCGGCTGCTGGTGCTCAAGACGGCCTACCTGATGGACACGGTGGGCAACAGGGGAGCGCACACCGAGATCCAGGCGATCAAGATCGCCACCCCGCGCACGGTGGAGTGGATCCTGGACAAGGCGATCCAGGCGCACGGCGCGGCCGGGGTCAGCCAGGACCTGCCCCTGGCCGGATGGCTGGCGGGGGTGCGGTCGCTGCGGCTGGCCGACGGGCCCGACGAGGTGCACCTGCGTTCGCTGGGCCGCGCGGAGCTGCGCAAGTACCGCTAGGGGCGCTCAGGTCCCGGGGCGCAGCCCCGCCACGAGCAGGTCGGCGAAGTGGCGCCCCACGTCCTCCCCGCCGAGCGCGCCGCCCGGGCGGTACCAGGTGCTCAGGTGGTGCACCGAGCCGAAGAAGTAGTTCACCACCAGGTCGGCGGAGACGTCGGTGCGAAAGACCCCCTCGTCCTGCCCCTGGGCGACCATGTCCCGGAAGATCTCGTGGTAGCGGCGGCGCTCGGCGCGCACGGCGCGCTGCTTGTCCTCGCTCAGCTGGTGCATGGAGCGGAAGAAGATGACCGTGTCGTCGAGGTTGGCGACGCTGGTGACGATGACGTCGGCCGCGGCGGCGTGCACGCGGTCGGCGACCGGTTCCTCCCGCGAGGCGATCCGCACCAGGTGCTCGGTCTGCATGCGCAGCACGCGCGCGTAGACCTCGTAGAGCAGGTCGTCCTTGGAGCCGAAGTAGTGGTACATGGCGCCCTTGGTGACGCCCGCGGCGGCCACGACCTCCTGTACGGAGGTGCCCTCGTAGCCGTTGGAGGCGAACAGGCGGGTCGCCGCCCCCAGGAGGCGCTCGGGCACCGATCCGGTCGGTGTGTCGGCCTCGGCCGTCCGCTGTCCTCGCGCCATGTGCTGCCCCACCTCGTGCCCCGTCAGTCCCGGAAATACCGGCCGGGACAGCATACCGACCGGCTGGTACCCGACGCCACGCACACGGGTGCCGCCGCTCACACCACCCGCAGGTCGACCTTGCGCCCGTCGGGGTCGGTGAGCACGCGGCGCCCCGGCTCCAGCGGTGGGACGGCGCGGTCTCCGCGCAAGGTGAACCCCAGGCGCGCCGCGCCCGTGGAGCGTTCGGCGGTGGCCGGGTAGATCTCGACGACCATGCCGTCGGCCAGTTCGGCCGCGTGGTGCTCGGGCCCCGAACCGTGCCGCTCGCGGACGAAGCGCAGGCCGAGCCCGGTGTAGAAGGCGCGGCACTCCTCGACCCGGTCGGTGTAGAGGACCAGGAGCGTGGCGCGCGGAAGCGCCGCCCCGGGGAGCCCGTCCGCCTCCGGGCCCTCCTCCAGGATCCGCCGGGCGCGGGCGTACTTGGCGCGCAGCCGCCGCGCCTGTTCGTCGGGCAGCAGGGCCAGGCGGCGCTCGTCGGAGTTGTGGGCGTTGTCGGCGAGCTTGACCAGCCTGCCCAGGGGGTCGGCGGCGGCGCGGCGCACCGCCTCCTCGTAGGGCTCCCCCGGGCGCCGGGTCACCGACTCCACCGCGCGCACGACCTCCTCCGGGCATCCCCGCGCGCGCAGGCCGTCGGCGGTGAGCGTGGTGTCCTCCAGCACGTCGTGCAGCACCCCGGCCGTCTGGGCGCGCTCGCCGTGCCCGGCGAGCAGGTCGCGCACCGCGAACACGTGCTCGGCGTAGGGCCGCCCGGCCCGGTCGGTCTGCCCGGCGTGGGCCTCCTCCGCCAGGCGCGAGGCCTGTTCCAGCGTCATCGCCACCGTCCTGCCGCCCCTCTCCCGTCACGCCGACCGTACCGGGCGCGCTGGGACGGGGCCGGCCTCAGTCCCCCACGAAGTTGTCCCCGTACTCCTCCGAGGGCGCCACGGGCGTGATGACGTCGACCAGCACCCCGCCGGGGTCGGCCACGATGAAGTGGCGCTGGCCGAACGCCTCGGTGCGGACCTCCAGTTCGGGACGCAGGCCGCCGCGCACCACCAGGCGCTCCCACTCGGCGTCCACGTCCTCCACCTCGAAGTTGAGCAGCAGGCCCTGGACGGGCCTGCGGTAGCCCTCGGGGACGGTGGGGTGCCCGGGGTCGAGCAGGGCCAGCTCGTACTCGGGCGGGCCGGGCCTGCGCAGGCTCACGTACCAGTCGGCGGCGAAGGTCTCCTCGAAGCCGAACAGGCCGACGTAGAAGTCGCGGCACTCGGCCAGACGGGGCGTGCCGAGCACCGGGTAGAAGCTGCTGAGCCGCATGGACTCCACCTTTCACGTACCTTCGGTATGTGAAGATAAGCTATTGGCATACCTTCGGTATGTCAACAAGGGGGAGGTCGGGACATGGCCGCGGAACCGGGCAGCCGCGCGCGGCAGCGCGAACGCACCAGGCGCGTCCTGTTGGGCGAGGCCCGCAGGCTGTTCGCCGCGCACGGGTACGGCGGGGTGGGGCTGGCCCGGATCGTGGCCGACTCCGCGGTCACCAAGGGCGCCCTGTACCACCACTTCGAGGGCAAGCCGGACCTGTTCCGCGCGGTCCTGGAGGAGGTGCAGTCCGAGGTCGGCGACGCCGTGGCGCGGGCGGCGGACGCGCACGCCGACCCGTGGGACCGGCTGACCGCCGGGTGCCGGGCCTTCCTCACCGCCAGCACCGCGCCGGACGTGCGGCGGATCATGCTGGTGGACGGGCCGGCCGTGCTGGGCTGGAGCACCTGGCGGGCCCTGGACGAGGCCGCCTCGGCCCGCCACCTGGCCGAGGCGCTCTCCGCGCTGGTCGGGGCGGGCGTCCTGGAGCCGCGGCCGGTCGCGCCCGTGGCCCACCTGCTCTCGGGGGCGATGAACGAGGCCGCGCTGTGGCTGGCCGACAGCGACGACCCCGAAGACCTGGAGCAGGTGTGGGAGGCGCTGTCGCGCATGCTGGAGTCCCTGCGCCGCACCTGAGCCGAGTCCGCCCCCGTCCGGCGCCGGGCGGGGGCGGACGAAGACGGACGGAGCCCTCGGTCAGGGCCCGGAACGCCCCGGGTCAGGCGCTATCGTGGCCCCCATGGCGGAGAGCACGCAGACGGACGAGGACACGCAGTTCCGCGACGACTTCGTCGGGCGCTTCTCCCAGTACTGGCAGTCGCAGGGCCGACCCCGCGCGGAGGGCCGCATCGTGGGTTACCTGCTCGTGGCCGACCGCGAGGCGGTGAGCGCCGAGGAGATCGCCGACGGCGCCCGGGTCAGCCGCGGGACGGTGTCGCAGTCGGTGCGGCGCCTGCGCGAGATGGGCTTCGTGGAGCTGGTCCCCTCCCCCGGGAGCCGCTCGCGGCTGGTCGCCATGGACGAGGACGTCTGGGGCGGGTTCCTGCGCAACGAGCGCTCCTACCTGAGACGGCAGAGGGAGCTCGCGGCGTCGGCGCTGGAGCGCCTGCCCGGCCTGAGCCCGCCCGCGCGCACCCGGCTGCGCAACATGCACGACTACATGACCTGGCTGGACGACTACCACGACACCCTGCTCTCCTCCTGGGAGGAGTACAAGGCCCGGCGGGACTGACGGCTCAGACCCGCCCGTCGCCCGCCACCGCCCGGGAGCCGCTTCGCGGAGGGCGGGACACCCTCGACCGGCGCCCCCGGCGCGTCACACCCTCTCGTGCGGGATGACCAGCGGCGTTCGGGTGCGCGGGTCGGGCACCACGTCGCAGGGCAGACCGAACACCTCCTCCACCAGGCGGGCGGTCACGACCTCCTCCGGGGGGCCGTCGGCGACCACCCTGCCCGCGTCCATCAGCACCAGGCGGGTGGCGAACCGGGCGGCCTGGGCCAGGTCGTGCAGGACCGCGACCACCGTGCGCCCCCGGCGGTGCAGGTCGGCGAACAGCTCCAACAGGTCGTACTGGTGGGCGATGTCCAGGTAGGTGGTGGGCTCGTCCAACAGCAGGACGCCGGTGTCCTGCGCCAGGACCATGGCCACCCAGGCGCGCTGGCGCTGGCCGCCCGAGAGCGAGCCCACCTGGGTGTCGGCCAGGCCGGTCAGCCCGGTCAGCTCCAGCGCGCGGCCGATCGCCGTCTCGTCCTGGGGGCTCCACTGGCGCACCAGCGTGTGGTGCGGGAAGCGGCCTCGCGCGGCCAGGGCACGCACGGTGATGCCCTCGGGGGCGGTCGGGCTCTGCGGCAGCAGCGCCATCTGACGCGCGACCGCCTTGGCGCGCTGGCCGCGCACGTCTTGGCCGTGCAGCAGCACCCGCCCCGACATCGGCTTGTTCACCCGGCCCAGGGCCTTGAGCAGCGTGGACTTGCCGCAGCCGTTGGGGCCGACGATGACGGTGAACTCGCCCTCGGCCACACCCAGGTCGAGGTCGCGCACGACCGGTTCGGCCCCGTACCCCAGGGTCAGGCCCTCCGCGGACAGCACCAGACTCACAGCACACCCTTTCGCCATTCACGAATCAGCAGGTAGCCCAGGTAGACGCCGCCGAGCCCCATGGTGAAGACGCCGACCGGCAGCCCGTCTCCGACCGGGGACTGCTGGACGGCCAGGTCCGCCGCCACCAGCAGCAAGGCCCCGACAAGGGCCGACAGCACCATGTTGGGGCCCGGCACGGCGGAGAGGCGGCGCGCGATCTGCGGCGCGGTCAGCGACACGAACGCGATCGGACCGGCCACGCTCACCGCGGCCGCGGACAGCACCGCCGACAGGCAGACTGCGGCGGTGCGCGTGGTGGAGGCCCGCGCGCCGAGGGCGTCGGCGAGCTCGTCGCCCATCTCGTTGAGGGAGACCGGTCCGGCCAGCGCCGCCACGAACGGCAGCGCCAGCAGCAGGACCGCCCAGATGGTGGTGGCGTGCTCCCAGGAGCGGGCGCCCAGACTGCCGTTGACGTAGGCGGACAGGACGCTGGCCTGGTCGCGGGCCATCACGGACACGACGAAGTGGGTGAAGGCCTGCGCCATGGCGGCCACCCCGATGCCCGCCACGATCAGGCGGCCGGGGTGGCGCAGCCCCGTCCCGGTCACCGCGGTCACGACGACCATGGCCAGCGCGGCGCCGGCCAGGGCGCCCAGCGGCACGGGGAGCACGCCGGGCAGCACCAGGGCGGCGAAGGCCGCGCCCGCCCCGGCTCCGGCGGCGAGGCCGATGACGTCGGGGCTGCCCAGGGGGTTGCGGGTGACGGACTGGAAGAGCGCGCCCGCCAGGCCCAGGGCCGCGCCCGTGCCCGCGGCCACCGCCAGGCGGGGACCGCGCAGCCGTTCGAGCACGAAGGTCTCGGTGGCCTCGCCCCCGCCCGTCAGGACGGCGGGCAGGCGGGTCAGGGGCACGCCGAGCCGACCGAGGGCGAGCGTGGCGGCCGCGGCGGCGACCATCAGGAGCAGGAGTCCGACCGCCCACAGCAGCGAGCGCCGGTGGACGGGCAGCGCGACCGGGCCCAGCCTCAGCACGGGAGGGGAGGCCTTCAGGGGTCGGGCGCGCCCGTGCTCCGGCCGGGCCGGGACCGCCGGGGCCGGGGACGTGCGGGTGGTTCGGGTCATGGGGTACTCCGCATCCTGCGGACCGCGTACAGCAGGACGGGCGCACCGACGAACGCGGTGACGACGCCGACCATGAGTTCGGTGGGACGCACGATGGTACGGCCGACGACGTCGGCGAGCAGCAGCAGGGTCGGGCCCACCAGCAGCGCGAAGGGAACCTGCGCGCGGAAGTCGACGCCGACCAGGGCGCGCACCACGTGCGGCACGGCCAGGCCGACGAAGGCGATGGGCCCGGCGGCCGCGGTGGCCCCGGCGGCGAGCAGGATCCCCGCCACGAGCCCGGCCGAGCGGGTCCACACCGTGTTGGCGCCGGTGGCGATCGCGGCCTCCTCCCCCAGGGCGAGGGCGTTGAGGCCGCCGCAGACCACGAGGGCGAGCAGGACGCCGGCGCCGATGACCGGCAGCACGGACACGATGACCTCGTAGCCGCGCCCGGCCAGGGAGCCGACCACCCAGTAGCGGTAACTGTCGAAGGTCTCGGGCAGGCTCAGGGCCACCGCCTGGACGTAGGCGGTGAGCACGGCGGAGACCACCGCGCCCGCCAGGACCAGGCGGACCATGCCGCCGTCGCCGCCGCGGCTGCCCACCGTGTAGGCGGCCAGCCCCGCGACCAGGGCCCCGGGCAGCGCCCACCAGACCGTCGCGGTGACCGAGGTGGGGCCGAACAGCGCGGTGGCCGTGACCACCGCGGCGGCGGCCCCGGCGTTGACGCCCAGTAGTCCGGGGTCGGCGAGGGGGTTGCGGGTGACGCCCTGCATGAGGGTGCCCGCCAGGGCCAGGGCGGCCCCGGCCACCACCCCCAGGACGGTGCGCGGGTAGCGGCTCTCCACCACCGTGGTGGTGAAGGAGTCCGCCCCGCCGGTGATCGCCGCCCACACGTCGGCGACCGGTGTGGGCCTGCTGCCCATCACGAGGCTGAGCAGGACCGCCCCCGCCAGCGCGGCGACGCCCGCACCGAGCATGAGCGCGGTGCGGGCGGGACGCGTGCGGGGCGCGGCCTCGGTTGTCTTCACCCTGACCATGGAGGGGCTAGTTCCCGATGTTCTGGGCGGCCTCTTCGATCATGGGCACGTAGCGGTCGATGACCCAGGGGACGGTCAGCGGGTTGATGATCGAGGAGGCGGTGACGAAGGAGTTGTCCTCGGAGGCGACCACGGCGCCGCTCTCGACGGCGGGGATGGCCGCGTACAGCTCCTGGGCCTCGATCTCGGCGCGGGTCTCGGGGTCGCTGTAGAACGTGAAGAGCAGGTCGCTCCCGGAGAGCTGGTCGGCGTTCTCCAGGCCGATGAGGGCCGAGTCGGTGCCCTCGGTCTCGGGGAAGGTCTCCACGACCGGGTCGACGGTCAGGCCCATCCCGCGGACCATGGCCACGCGCTGCTCGTCGGGCAGGAACACGCCGAGGGTGCCGAGTCCGTCGGTGTAGACGTAGGAGAAGGTCAGGTCGGCGAACTGCTCGTTGGCCGCCGCGGCCTCGTCGAACTGCGCCTCGATGTCCTGGATGAGGCCCCGGGCCTCCTCGGGCTGGCCGAGCGCCTCGCCGACGATCCCGATCTGCTGGTCCCAGTCAGTGCTCCAGGGCAGTTCGGGATAGGCGACCGTGGGGGCGATGTCGCTCAGGATGTCGTACTGCTCCTGGGTGACGCCGGACCAGGGGGCGAGGATGACGTCGGGCTCCAGTTCGATGATCGCCTCGAAGTCGATGTCGTCGGCGCCGGTGAACTGGACGGGCAGCTCCTCGCCCGCCTCGGTGACCGCCTCGTGGATCCACGGCAGGTAGCCGGTGTCGTCGCTGCCCCACTCGTAGCTCTCGACACCGACGGGCACGACGCCGAGGGCGATGGCGGTCTCGGCGGAGCCCTGGCCGAGGGTGACCACGCGCTCGGGCCGCTCGGGGATCTCGGCGGTGCCCAGGGCGCTGTCGATGCTGACGGGGAACTGGCCGCCGGCGGTGTCGCCGCCGCTCTCACCGGTGCTCTCCTCCGCGCTGCCGCACGAGGTGAGGCCGACCGCGAGGAGGGTGGTGAAGGCGATGCCGCTGACACGGCGAAGGGTGGAGGCCATGCTCACACTGCTTTCTTCGTCATGGGGAGTGGCCGCGCCGTGTTCGGGCGGGCCGTTTCCGCGCATGGGGCGTCCCGAGGGGAAACACGGAGGACAGAACGGGAGGATCCCGGCGAACCAAGGTTAGTCTAACCTCACTCGATTCGGATTTCAAAAGTTCTGAACTCCGGACGCGGACCCCGGCCGCCTCTTCCTGCCCCCGCCTGACGCAGCCTTGACCTGCCATGGAGCTTGTCCGAGACCTCCTCGGGAAGTGCCTCTAGAGGCAACCACCAACGCGAGGAGCACCATGATCGCCAAACTGTCCGAGATGGGCGTCACATCCGAGATGGCCTACGGGGCCGGTTTCGCCTCCATCGGCCTCAGCTTCGTGAGCTGGCTGGTCTCCCTGAAGAAGGAGGAGGACACCGGATTGGACCGCGCCGACCGGTGGGGGATCTTCATCGGCGAGTGGGCGCCCACCTTCTTCGCGGTCGGCGTCGCGCTCCGGCTGGAGGAGTCCAGGAAGAAGTAGGTCCGCGCCGCGGCGTCCGGGGCCCGGGCGCGACGCGGGCGGACGGATCACGCGCCCGGTCGGAGCCGTTCCGGCCGGGCGCGGCGCGTGCACGGCTCCGGCCGGAACCGCGAGCGCACCCGCACCGGTGGGGCGGTCCGCCCACCGCTCCCCCGCCCCTCGCACTCCCCCGCTCGGCCGCCCGGTCCTCCCAGTTGGGCGCTGGCCTCCCAGGGCCGCGGCACGGAGTCGTCCGCAGGAGGCCGGGGACAGGTTGGCGGACTCCGCCGACCGGGCATACGGGAAGCGACGCACACGACGAGGGGGAGCCCATGTGCCTGAACGGAACCGGTGAGACCGTCCGCTCGCGGAGCTGCGAGGCCGGGTCGGAACCCGCCGGACCACCCGGTTCGCCGGGCCGCCCGCGCCCGTGGCCCACGGGCTTTCGCAGGGTGGCCGACCTCAGCCACGTGCTCTCGCCGACGATGCCCTCGTGGGGGGAGGACAAGCCCCGGCGCGAGAGCCTGGGCGACCCGGTGCCCGAGGGCGGGTTCGGCTTCTACCTGCAGCAGTGGACCCTGACCGAGCACTCGGGCACGCACCTGGACGCGCCGGGGCACGTGATCGGCGGCGGGCGGCTGGTCCCCGACATCCGGCCGGACGAACTCCTCGCCCCGGCGGCGGTGATCGACATCCGCGCCCGGGCGGCCGAGGACCCCGACACCACGGTGACGGTGGACGACGTGCTGGCCTTCGAGCGCGCGCACGGGCGGATCCCGGCGGGGGCGGCGGTGCTGATGCACTCGGGGTGGAGCGCCCGGTGGGCGCGGGGCGACGAGGCGGTGCGCGGGGTGGCCGCGGACGGCTCCTGGCACTTCCCGGGGTTCGGCCCCGAGGCCTGCGAGTTCCTGATCGAGCGGCGCGAAGTGGCCGGGGTGGGCGTGGACACGCTGAGCACCGATCCGGGCGAGTCCACCGACTTCCCCGCGCACGAGGTGGTGGGCAGAGCCGACCGCTGGGGGCTGGAGTCGCTGACCGGGCTGGAGCAGCTGCCGCCGAGCGGGGCGCTGATCAGCGTGGGGGTCATGCCCGGCCTGGACGCCTCCGGAGGACCCAGCCGGGTTCTGGCCATGTGGTGAGGCGGCTCCGTTCAGCAGCCCTCGACCCGGGGCATCGCCCCGCCGTCGGGGTGCCACTCCAGCAGCATGATGGTGGCGTCGTCGGTGAAGCTGCCGCGCTGGTGGTCGTGGATGGCGTGGACCAGGCGCCGCAGCGTCTCCGGGGCGGGTTCGTCGGCGGCGGTGGCGCGGATGATGAAGTCGGCGAACCGTTCGAGGCCGAACATCCGCCCCTGGCTGTCGTGCGCTTCGGTCACCCCGTCGGTGTAGAGCAGGATCCGGTCCCCGGGTTCGAGCTGGACCCGGTGCACGGCGCGCGGCTCCGCCTCATCGAGCACGGCGCCGAGCCCGAGCGGCACCTCGGGGGACTGCTCCAGGGCGTCGTCCAGCAGGACTCCGCTCCGCAGGAGCAGGGGCGCGGGATGGGCGCAGTTGACCCAGGCGAACTCCCCGGTGGACAGGTTCAGGGAGGTGAAGACGGCGGTGCAGAAGCGGTCGGGGAGCCAGGAGGTGAGCGCGCCCTCCACGCTGTCGGTGAGTTCGGCGAGGTCGGCGCCGTTGCGCCGGGCGTTGCGGATCCCGGCCATGGCCACGGACGCGGTCAGCCCGGAGGCCAAGTCGTGCCCCATCGCGTCGAGGATGGCGGCGTGCAGGGTGTCCTTGGTGATCGAGTGGTCGAAGGCGTCGCCGCCCAGCTGGTAGGCGGGTTCGAGGACCGCGGTGGACACGCCCCGCGAGGTGCCCAGGGTGCGGGGCGGCAGGAAGGCCCGCAGCATCTCGGTGCGCAGGTCCATCGACTGGGTGCGGGTGTGGCGGACGTAGGTGTCGCTGTAGGCGCGTTTGGAGGTGACGACCAGGGCCAGCAGCGAGGCGAGCGCGTGGCAGCGGCGCAGGGTGGACTCGTCGAGCACGGGAGCGCTGATGTGCACGGCCCCCATGCGGTCGGCGCCGTCGCGCAGGGGCAGCCACAGGCTCAGCTCGCCGTCGCCGCCCTCGACCAGCCGCAGCGTCTCGGAACGGTAGGCCTCCCCGGCCGCGCTGGAGTCGATCTTGAGCGTCTGACCGTCGAGCAGCGGGACGAGGAGGCGCTGTTGCAGGTCGACCAGGTACACGGAGACGTCGCTGAGCCCGATCCGCTCGCCGTAGCGGCCCGCCGCTTCGAGGACCTCGATCGGGGCGCACCCGTGCACGGACCGGACCAGTTCCTCGAACAGCTGCGCGGCCTCGGCGGCCGGGACGGTCGTGTCGTCCATGTGCCCACCTCCCCCAGCAGTCTCACACCGCGGGCTCGGACGCGGGGGTTGCGGCGGGCCGCGTGTCCCGGGGCGGGGCCGGTCTTTACCCGGGGTCAGGCCGAGCGGTCGCGGCGTTCGCCGTCCCGGTCGGAGCGGACGCGGGGGACGATGGTGGGGTTGACGTTGTCGATCACGGTCTCCCGCGTAATGATCACCTGACCCACGTCCTCACGACTGGGCACCTCATACATCACCGACAACAACACCTCCTCGATAATCGCCCGCAACCCACGCGCACCCGTACCCCGAATAATCCCCTGCTCAGCAATCGCGTTCAAAGCATCCGGCGTGAACTCCAACTCCACACCATCCAACTCGAACAACCGCTGATACTGCTTCACCAACGCGTTCCGCGGCTCCGTCAGAATCCGGATCAACGCCTCACGATCCAGATCATGCACACTCGTGATCACCGGCAACCGACCCACGAACTCCGGAATCATCCCGAACTTCAACAGATCCTCCGGCATCACCTCACCGAACAACGCCGAACCACCCAGCTCACCCTTGGGACGCAACACCGCGTTGAACCCCATCCCCTGCTGACCCGTCCGCGACTCGATCAACTTCTCCAACCCCGCGAACGCACCACCACAGATGAACAACACGTTCGTCGTATCGATCTGGATGAACTCCTGATGCGGATGCTTGCGCCCACCCTGCGGAGGCACACTCGCCGTCGTCCCCTCCAAGATCTTCAACAACGCCTGCTGCACCCCCTCACCCGACACATCCCGAGTGATCGAGGGATTCTCACTCTTACGCGCGACCTTGTCGACCTCGTCGATGTAGATGATCCCCGTCTCGGCCTTCTTCACGTCGTAGTCAGCCGCCTGGATCAACTTGAGCAGGATGTTCTCCACATCCTCACCCACATACCCCGCCTCCGTCAGCGCCGTCGCGTCCGCGATCGCGAACGGCACGTTCAGAATCCGCGCCAACGTCTGCGCCAACAACGTCTTCCCCGACCCCGTCGGCCCCAGCAGCAAGATGTTGGACTTGGCGATCTCCACATCCTCCTCGCCCGGACGGTCCCCCTCCGAGCGCACCCGCTTGTAGTGGTTGTACACCGCCACCGACAACGCCTTCTTGGCCTGCTCCTGACCGATCACATACGAGTCCAGGAACTCGTAGATCTCCCGAGGCTTGGGCAGGGAGTCCCAGTCGGCCTCCGAGGGGAGGACGCCCTCCTCCTCTTCCATGATCTCGTTGCACAGGCCGACGCACTCGTCACAGATACAGATGTGGCCGGGCCCGGCGATGAGGCGGCGGACCTGGCCCTGGTCCTTGCCGCAGAACGAGCACTTGAGCAGGGGCCCACTGGCACCGGTGCGTGTCACTAGAAACGTTCTCCTCAAGCGGGCAGCGCCCGGGCGGTTCGGCGGGGTCGCCCCCGAAGCCAGATGATCTCAACATCCGGATTCTCACGGTAACCCCTGCCGGGACGGGCCGCAAAGCAGGTTCGCCCCGCATCCGCGCCCGTACCAGCACCAGCGCCCGCAACCGCGGGGACGGGCCGCGACCCTCCGCCCCGCGCCCGCCCGTCAACTTGTATTGACTTTTTCCATGAGTCAACCTAAGTTGACCCACGAAGGGAGTACACCCTCGCCGCCAGCGGGGACGCGCGCCACACGCCGCCGCGCCCCGCCCGCACACCCCTGGAGGACCGGATGACGTCCCACTCCGCCGTCCGCACGGCGCTCGCCCTCGCCGTCCGCGCCGACCTGCCCGTCCTGCTGTGGGGCGCGCCGGGGACCGGCAAGACCTCCGCGGTGACGGCGCTGGGCCGCGCGCTGGAGCTGCCCGTGGAGGTGGTGGTGGGCTCCATCCGCGAGCCCAGCGACTTCTCCGGGCTGCCCGTCGTCCGCGACGACGGCACCTGGTTCGCTCCCCCGCGCTGGGCCGAGCGCCTGGCCGCAAGGGGCTCGGGCCTGCTCTTCCTCGACGAGCTGACCACCGCGCCCCCGGCGGTCCAGGCGGCCATGCTGCGCGTGGTGCTCGAACGCGCCGTGGGGGACCTCGTCCTGCCCCAAGGGGTGCGCGTGGTCGCCGCGGCCAACCCGCCCGGGCTGGCCGCCGACGGCTGGGAGCTGTCCGCGCCCCTGGCCAACCGGCTCATCCACCTGGACTGGCAGGTCGGCGCAGCCGACGTGGCCGAGGGGTTCGTCCACGGCTTCGCCTCCGGGCCGCACCGGCCAGAGCCGCCCGGCCCCGCGCGGGTGGCCGCCGCCAGGGCGACCGTGGGCGCGTTCCTGCGGGTGCGACCCGAACTCGTGCTGTCGGTCCCCGACTCCCCCGAGCGCTCCGGGCGCGGCTGGCCGAGCCCGCGCAGCTGGGAGATGGCGGCGGTGGCCCTCGCGGCCGGGCGGGCCAACCCCGGCGCGCAGGAGGCCGTGGCGGCCCTGGTGGCCGGGGCCGTGGGCGAGGCCGCGGGCTTCGAGGCGCTGTCGTGGCTGCGCACCCTGGACCTGCCCTCCCCCGAGGAACTGCTCGCCGACCCCTCCACCGCGCTGCCCGACCGCGCGGACCGGCTGTACGCCCTGCTCGGCGCGCTGGCCGCGCACGTGGTCGCCGACGGGGGCACCGAGGTCTGGGAACGGTCCTGGGAGGTCGTGGCCCGGGTGGCGCGGACCGTGCCGGACGTGGCGGCGACCGCCGCGCGCACCCTGGCGGCCGGGCGGCCGGAGGGGGCGGCCACGCCCCGGGCCCTGCTCGACCTGGCCCCGGCCCTGCGTTCGGCGGGGATGCTGCCGTGAGCGCGCGGGATCGGCGGGACCCGACCCTGGACCGGTTCGCTTCCGCGCGGCTGTGGGCGGCGGCCCGCGCCCCGTACCTGGCGCACGCGCTCTTCGCGCTCACCCCGGTGGTCCTGGAGCCGCGTCTGGACGGGGCGGGCGGCGAGCCGGTGGCGGACCCGGACTTTCGTGCCCTGCCCGCCGACACCCGGTGGAACGTGCACCTGGACCCCGGCACGGTGGCCGCGACCCCGGTGGAGGAGCTGGGCTGGTGGCTGCTGCACGGGATCGGACACCTGGTCCGCCGCCACGCCGAGCGCTCACCGGATTCGGAGGGGGCCGCGGGTACGGCCGGGCCGGGGCGGGAGTCCGGTCCGGATTCAGGCGGGGGCGGGGACCGCGACCGGGACGCGCGCCTGTGGAACCGGGCCGCGGACGCCGAGGTCAACGACGACCTGGAGGCCGAGGGGCTGCCCGTCCCGGACGGGGTGCTCTCGCCGCGCGCGCTGGGCCTGCCGGAGGGGCGGATGGCCGAGGAGTACGTGTCGCTGATCGAGGTGCTGGAGGAGGCCCGTTCCCGGGGCGGACGGAGCGTCGCCGACCCGGTGGACTGCGGCGGCGCCGTCCACGGGACGCGGGGGCCGTCGGCGCCGGCGGGGGCCTCCGGCGGCCTGGACCAGCTGGATCGGGACCTGCTGGAGCTGGCGCTGGCAGGGGAGATCACCGCGCGGGCCGCCGGGCGGACCGGGGTTCCGGGCGGGTGGCTGCGGTGGGCGCGGGAGCGGCTGCGCCCGTCGGTGGACTGGCGGGCCAGGCTGGGCGCGGTCGTACGGCGGGGCGCGCACCGGGCCGCGGGCCGGACGGACTTCTCCTACCGGCGCCCGTCGCGCCGTCCCGGTCCCCGGGTTCGCGGCGGCACGGCGGTACTGCCGTCCATGGTCGCCCCGGCGCCGGAGGTGGCCGTGGTGGTGGACACCTCCGGCAGCGTCCCGGACCCGGTGCTGGAGGTCTTCCTGGCCGAGACCGCCGCCGTGCTCGCCCGGGTCTGCGGGCCCGGCCGACGGCTGCGGGTGGTCTGCTGCGACCTGCGCGCCCACCCCGCGCAGACGGTGCGCCGGGCCGGGGAGATCCGTCTGGTCGGAGGCGGGGGCACCGACCTGCGCGAGGGGATCGCGGCGGCGGTGGCGACTAGCCCCCGCCCGGACCTGCTGCTGGTGCTCACCGACGGGCACACGCCCTGGCCGGACCGGCCTCCGGCGGTACCGGTGGCGGTCGGCCTGGTCGGCTGTCCCGCCGCGCCGCCGCCACCGCCGGACTGGGCGCACGTGGTGCCCCTGCCCGCCGACCCCCCACACGGACGGACGGACGCCGGTGCCCACCGCACGGCGCCACCCGCGAACCCGGGCCCCGCCGAGGGCCCCGACGGACGGAGGAGAGCATGAACGTCGCGTTCGACGACCACGAACCCGGCCCCGAGGACCTGCATCTGTGGATCGCGCGCGGTTTCACCGTGGCGGACGCCCGCCGCTGGATCGACGCCGGGTTCGTGCTGGACTCCGCCGAACGCTGGCGCGGCAGCGGTGTGTACCGGCCCGGCCCCGCCCTGGAGTGGCGCGCGGCCGGGATGACCCCGTACACGGTCCGGCCCATGCTCCGCGCGGGGATGACCCCGGGGGACACCGTGCGCTGGCACGAACTGGGCTACTCCCACGCCGAGGCGGCCGAACGGCACCTGGCGGGCGAGCGCCCCCGGCCCCGTCGGCTGCTGCGGGCCCTGTTGCCGGTGCGGCGCGCCCCCGGGCTGGACCTGAGCGAGGGGCAGGCCCAGACCCTGGACGCCCTGCTGTCGGCGGGGGTGCCCGCGGCGACCGCGCGCGCCTACCTGGACACGGGCTGGGACGGCGCCGAAGCCGTGCCGTGGGCCCGCGCGGGGGTGGACCCCGCGCAGGCCCGGGTGTACCGGGCGATCGGGTTCTCCCCTCGGGAGGGCGCGGCGCTGGCGGGGGAGGGCCGCGACGCGCTGGCCCTCATGTGCGCGTGGTGGGACGCGGGCGTACCCCGCGGGGAGGTCGCGGCCTGGGCGGTGGCGGGGTTCGGCTCGGCCGAGGCGGCGCGGGCCCGGGCCTCGGGCACGGGGCCGGAGGGGGCGCGGGTGCTGCGCGCCCTGGGCGGTCGGCCCCCGGCGGCGGAACCGGGTACGGAGGAGGGGCCGGGGACGGAGCCCTCCTGAACCGGTCGGCCGCCGCGGCGCCCGGGGGACCGGCGTCACCGGACAGGTCGGGACCGCCGGACAGGCCTCCCGGTTCGCGGACCGCCTCTCGGGGGCCGACCGGCCCCCCGCCCGAGGGACGTCTACCCGCGGCCCGCCCGCTCGCCGACGAACGCGGAGACGGCGTGGCCCGCGCCGCGGGCGTCGGAGCGGGCTGTGATCCGTCCGCCGACGACGCGGACGGCGCTCTCGGTGGCGTCGCCGACCACGGGCACGCCCGCGGCCGCGGCGATCTCACCGGAGGGGTCGAACACCACGCGCAGGCGCGGCCAGGCCCGCTCGGGGAAGGACCGGCGCAGGCAGCCGCACAGGTCGGCCACGGCCAACCGCGCGAGCGGGGTCAGCTCGTCGGGGTCCCCGGTGACCACCACGGCGGTCACCGGGGAGCCCGCGGGCGCGGAGCGCAGTGCCTCCTCCGCCGCTTCGAGGCGGCGTGTGCCCAGGACCGCCACGGTCCCGTCCCCGGCCAGGGACACGGCGCGTCTGCGGACCGCGTCGAAGGCCTCCGGCGGCGACCACTCCTCGTCGACGGGTACCGCCCGGCGCACGTGCTCCAGGTGGGGCGGCGGCCATGCGTCCTCCAGGTCCAGGTCGGCCAGGCGTTCGCAGGCGCGCACCACCGCGAAGGGGTCCGCGGAGCCGGGCGCGACCCCGACCAGCTGGCCGGTTCCGTACAGGGTGGTGAGCACGGTCCCGGCCACGCGCACCCGGCGCCCGCCGAGGTCGGACGGGGGCGCCAACGCCTCCAGGGACAGGCCGAGCAGAAGCGCGTTCAACCGCATGAGCTGGGCGAAGGCGCTCCGGACCGGCTCGTCGGAGAGGACTTCGGGCGGAAGCGCGGCCCCGGTCAGCGGGGGCTCGCCGGTGCCGGGGAGCCGGGAGGCCCAGGCGCGGGCGAACGCGCCCAGCGCCGCACGGGCGGTGTGCCCCGGTTCGGGGCGGGCGGCGTCGGCGGAGCGCTCGGCGGCGTCGGCCAGCACCGACAGGTACAGGGCGCGCTTGCCGGGGAAGTTGGAGTAGACCGCGCCCCGGGTGAGGTCGACCCGTTCGGCGATACGGTCGACCTTGGCGTCGCGGAAACCGTGCTCGGCGAACTCGTCCCCGGCCGCGGACAGCACGCGCGCCCGGTTGCGGGCCTGGCGCTGCGCCCTGGTGAGCCGGACCATCGTGCTCCCCCTCGCTTCGGCGTCCACCCATCCTAGGGTGGGATGCCCCGAGTACCCGGATGCCCCGGAAATTCCGATGCCCGGCGTATCCGGACACGGGCGGGCCGACCCGGGGGCTCGGACGACCACCGGGGGCCGGGCCGCGCCGACCGGAACCGGGAGGGCCCCGACGGCGGGAGCGCGGGTCAGGAGTGCTCCCGCAGCCACCTCGCGCGCCGCATCAGGTGCCGGGCGTCGGCGAGGGCGTGGTGCAGCCCCGACCTCTGGGGCGGAAGCCTCGGGTCGCCCAGCCGGACCGCCTCCTGCTTGAGGTCGTGGGTGAGGAAGGGCACCTCGCGCGGCATCTCCCGGGGCGTTCCCCACAGCTGGCACAGCAGCACGTGGTCGTACGAGCCGTACCACGCCCACAGCTGCGGTTCGGGGGTGTCGCGCAGGAACTCGTGCACCATGCGCGCGATCTCCCCGCGGGTGCGCACGTGCCGGTGGCCGGTGTCCAGGACGGCGCCCTCCGGCCCGCCGCACAGGGGCAGCTGCGGCCAGACGTGCTCGGACAGCCACGGGTGCGAGCGCACGAGGTCCTGGTCGAACTCGGAGCTGACCGCGTACAGCTCGCGGCCGTCCTCGGCCACCATGCCGATGCTGACCAGGACCAAGGGGTGGTCCGGTCCCCGTTCGACGAACTCGGTGTCGTAGTACACGCGCATGTGTGCTCCCATCCGGGCGTCCGGACGGGCCGGTGCGCCCGTGCCGCGTGGAGTCCGGCCCGTCGGCCACGGTCGCACACGCGCGGGCCCCGCGTCAGCGGGTTCGCCGCCTCCGCCGGGCGAAGACGCACCCGTCGGCACGCGACGGCCGGTCCGCCCGAACGAATCGGGCGGACCGGCCGGTGTCCGGTCGGCTCAGGTGCCCCCGGGCCGGATCGGTCACGGGTGGGCTGCTAGCCGGCGTAGGTCTCGAACTCGGCGACGCGCGGCGTGCCGTTCGAGCTGATGATCTCGAAGTTGATCTTGCGCAGCGTCGTCGGGTCGATGTCGATGACGCCGGCTCCGCTTCCGGTGGCCAGGACGTCACCGCTGTCGTGGTCGACGACCCGCCAGGAGCCGATGTTGCCCTCGGCCCCGGCCGCCTCGCGGATGTTGACCGTGGACACCGTGACGTCGGAGCCCCACTTGACCGAGATGCGGCCGGTCGAGCCGCTCGGCGACCAGTAGGTGCCCATGTCTCCGTCGACGACGTTGCCGTAGCTGGTGCCGCTGGCCTTGCCGGAGCCGTCGGCTCCGGCGCCGCTGCTGAGGTTGGTCCCCTCGGGCGGGTCGGTGGGGTCGGGGTCCGGCGGGTCGGTCGGGTCCGGGTCCGGCGGGTCGGTCGGATCGGGGTCCGGCGGGTTCTCCGCCTCGCAGTTGCCGTCCGAGACCTGGTTGCCCTTGTTCGCGCCCGCGATCTGGCCCAGCATCCCCGGCACGCACCCGGCGTCGTCGAGCTCGTAGGAGTAGGGGATGCCCACCGAAGTGGTGGACTCGGGGTCGGGCCCGGCGGGGTAGTTCTCGTCGCCCTGGCTGGACCAGGTCACGTTGTCGAAGATGTTGCCGCGGACCTCCCAGGTGCCCCTCTCGTCGGTGTAGAAGGTGCCCAGGACGTCCTTGGAGTCCTCGAAGTAGTTGTTCTCCACCTTCGCTCTGGCACCGGCCCGGGAGTTGATGCCGGACTCGTGCAGCTGCGTGTAGTGGTTGTTGTACATGTGGCCTATGCCGCCGCGCAGCAGGGGCGCGCGCGAGTCCAGGTTCTCGAACCGGTTGTGGTGGTACGTGACGTAGCCGTTCGAGCGGTCGCTCTCGCTGGACCCGACCAGGCCGCCGCGGCCGGAGTTGCGCAGGACGCTGTAGGAGAGGGTGACGTACTGGGTGTTGTTCTTCAAGTCGAAGAGGCCGTCGTAGCCCTCCGACTCACCGCCCGACGCCTCCAGGGTGACGTGGTCGACCCAGACGTTGCGGACACCGCTCTCCATGCCGATGGCGTCGCCGCCGTTGGACGTGGGCGAGCCGGACTTCTTGACGTTCCGGACGGTCACGTTCTGGATGATGATGTTGCTGGACTCACGGACGTGGATGCCCAACTGGTCGAACACGGCTCCGCTGCCGGTGCCGACGATAGTGACGTTGCTGATGTTCTTGAGCTCGATCACGTCGTCGGCGGTGTCACAGCTGTCGCCCGACACCTTTGAGGTGTTGCCGTGGTTGATGGTCCCCTGGACCTCGATGACGATCGGGGTGCTGGCGCTGGACCGGTTGCACAGGGCCTCGTGGATCTGGGTCCCGGTCGTGGCCTGTACCGTCTGCCCGCCCGCGCCGCCGGTGGTCCCGCCGTTCTGGGTCGCGTAACCCGTGGCGCTACCGGTCTGCGCTGCCGCCGAGGACATCGGCATGGCCAGACCGGCCGCCACCACCGCCGAGGCGGCCAACGTCGACAGGAGCCGACGCGTGGTTGTTCTTCTCACCGCTTGCCTTTCCAGTAGGGATGGGTACTGGGGTGTCCCAACTCACACTAGAGAAAGCGCTTTCCGTGTCAAGAGGGTTAATGCAAGCGTTTGCAAGGGGGACAAGTGTTGCGACAGCATTGCAAGCTTGTGAACTGCGGGTTTACTGGCAGCGACGAAAAAAATGGGATCGAGTCCCTCAAAGTATGCAACCGGTTGGGGTGACCCGTCGGCGACCCCACAAGACGGGGAGGAGGGCCCCGCGCTCGCTCGAACCGCTCCGGGGATTCCGGAAACGGCGAGGCAGAAAAACGGACACAAACTATCAATTCAACACAAGACGAGCAGACGTACATGCAAAGCGCACAGGCCCCGCGAGCTCCCATCCGGACGTTTCGCGCCAGTGCTCGCGCGGACCCACCGGAAGCTTTGACGTGCGCCGACTGGCGGACCCCGCGAATTCCGGAAGATTAATGAAATACACGGCTTGACTTCCGGAGTGTTGTCGCTCAGATTCAACGGCAGAAACAACGGCGTCCCGGCCTTCGGACAGTCCGCGCACCGCAGCTCGGTTCAAGCACGTGCCGGGACATCAGAAAAAATGTTAGCGCTAACATCCCTAGACGAAGGTCCGGGGCCCGTGGTGCGCCCCCGGGCGGATCGTGCGGCCCCGGGTCCCCGGAGGAAGCACGATGTCCATGTTGAGCAGGTCTTTGGCCCCACCGTCCTCACGGCGGCGAGGATGGTTACTGCGTGTCCTCATCGCCGGCGTGATGGTCATGGCGGTCGGCGGCGCCGACACCGTGGCGGCGCCAGCGCCCGCCGCGGCGGCCGAGGTCGACACCGACGCGTGGTACGTACTGGTGAACCGCGACAGCGGCAAGGCGTTGGACGTGTACAACCAGGCCACCGGTGACGGCGCGCGGATCACCCAGTGGACCCGTAACGACCAGTACCAGCAGCAGTGGCGGTTCGTCGACTCCGGCGGCGGTTACTACCGGTTGCGGTCACGGCATTCGGGCAAGGTGCTGGACGTCCACAACTGGTCGACCGCCAACGGCGGCGGCATCGTCCAGTGGACCGACCACGACCAGGCCAACCAGCAGTTCCGGTTGGAGGACTCACCCGGCGGACACATCCGACTGGTCAACCGGCACAGCGCCAAGGTCGTGGAGGTCCAGGGCGCCTCGGCCGCGGACGGTGCCGACATCGTGCAGTACGACGACTGGGGCGGCGGCAACCAGCAGTGGCGACTCGTCCGCGTCGACGGTTCCGGACCCGGCGAAACGTGCGCTCTTCCGTCGAGTTACACCTGGACGTCGACCGGGCCGCTGGCGCAGCCGAGGTCGGGCTGGGCCTCGCTCAAGGACTTCACCCACGCCCCCTACAACGGCCAGCACCTCGTCTACGCGACGACCCATGACACCGGGACGTCATGGGGCTCGATGAACTTCGGCCTCTTCTCGGACTGGTCCCGGATGGGCTCGGCCAGCCAGAACCCGATGCCCTTCTCGGCCGTCGCGCCGACACTCTTCTACTTCGCACCCAAGAACGTCTGGGTGCTCGCCTACCAGTGGGCCGGACCCGCGTTCTCCTATCGGACATCGACCAACCCCGCCGACGTGAACAGCTGGTCGGCTCCGCAGACGCTCTTCTCCGGAAGCATCGGTGACTCCTCCACGGGTCCCATCGACCAGGCGCTCATCGGCGACAGCACGGACATGTACCTGTTCTTCGCCGGGGACAACGGCCGCGTCTACCGGGCGGACATGCCCATCGGCGACTTCCCTGGCAGCTTCGGCTCGACCTCGACGGTCGTCATGTCCGACAGCACCAACAACCTGTTCGAAGCGGTTCAGGTCTACAGGGTCGAGGGCGAGAACCGGTACCTCATGATCGTCGAGGCCATCGGCGCGCAGGGGCACCGCTACTTCCGCTCGTTCACGGCCACCAGTCTGGACGGCACGTGGACACCGCAGGCCGCGACCGAGGCCGACCCCTTCGCGGGCCGGGCCAACAGCGGCGCCACCTGGACCAACGACATCAGCCACGGCGAGCTGATCCGCACCGGCCCCGACCAGACGATGACCGTCGACGCCTGCGACATGCGATTCCTCTACCAGGGGCGCTCCCCCGGTTCCGGAGGCGACTACGGCCTCCTGCCCTACCGGCCCGCAGTGCTGACGCTGCAGCGCTGAACCCCCGGGCGGGGCCGTCCTGAGCCCCTCGGGGGCCGGGGGTCCTCCCCCGGAAGGAACGACGGAACGACCCGGCGAGGAGGACGAAGTCCCCCGCGCAGGGTCGTTCCGGAGTGGAGTGGACCCTGGGCGAACCAACTACGACCCGTGGGGCGCCGCCTCGCGTTGCAAGGGATCACTCCGGCCGCGCCCCACCGATCGACGCGACCCCGACCGCAGGGGGTACCTCGGAGGCTCGGGGGTCTCCCCCCGGGAAACACGAAGGACGACCCGGCGAGGCGGCCGAAGGCCCCCTAGCAGGGTCGTCCTGGGTCCGTGGGCGCGAAGGGACTCGAACCCCTGACCTATTGCTTGTAAGGCAATTGCTCTAACCAACTGAGCTACGCGCCCGTGCGTCGGACGAGATCATACCGCTTCGCCGGAATCACCGCGTCCGGGTCTCAGACCAGCTCGCGCAGCCGCCGCAGGTACTCGTCCACGTCGCGCGGCTCGGAGAACCCCGTGAGGGTGGACCAGCGCACGACTCCCCCGGCGTCGATCAGGAACGTCCCCCGACGCGCGGTGCCACGCTCGGGGTCGAACACCCCGTAGGCCCGGGCCGCGCCGCCGTGCGGCCAGAAGTCCGACAGCAGGGGGAACGGGAAGCCCTCCCGATCGGACCAGGTGCGCAGGGCGAAGACGGAGTCCACCGACACCGCCATGACCTCGGCGCCGAGGTCGGCGAACTCGGGGTGGCGCGCGCTCAGCTCGGCGAGCTCTCCCGAGCACACGCCCGAGAAGGCAAGCGGGTAGAAGACCAGCAGGACGGGGCGGCCCGGCACCGGTGAGGTGTCCTGGCCGTACTGGTCCTGGAGGGTGAAGTCGGGCGCGGGGGCGCCCACGGGGGCGGTCATGGATCCCTTTCGTCGGCGGGCACTCCTCAGCGCCGCGCGCCCGCCTCTGGGACGCGCGGCACCGGATGCCTCACCCTTGGCGGGTGATGTCCGTCACCGCTTGGGAACGACCAGGCGCGTACCCGACCAGTCCGCGCCGATGCTGACCGCGCTGGTCTGGGAGAGGCCCGACGTCGTCGCGGCCTCGGCGACCTCGTTGGGCGACACGTGCAGGTCACGGCCCGCCTTGGGGGTGAGCACCAGGATGGTTCCGCCGTCGGCGATGGTGGTCACGGTGTCCATCAGCGCGTCGGTGAGGTCCTCCTCCTCGTCGGACCGCCACCACAGCAGTGCCGCGTCGACGTCGCCGTCGTAGTCCTCGTCGACCAGCTCCTCACCGGTGAGTTCGGTGATGGATGCGCGCAGGTTCTCGTCGACGTCGTCGTCGAAGCCGAATTCCTGCACCACCTGACCCGGCTTGAATCCGAGTCGGTCAGCCAAGCCGCGTTCGCTCTGTGCCTGGCCCGCGGTCGCGCTCACGAAAGTTCTCCTCCACAGATGGTTTTTCTCAATCTTGCCTGCACGAAGCAGTTGTCACAACGACGCCGGGCTGTTTGCGCGCCCGGCACGTGGGTCCGCTGACCATCGCTGATGGCCTAGTTCACACGCTAGCGGCATGTTCCGTCAACGCGCTGCCAAACCTTGCCCGTCAGGACGAGAGGTAGGACAGGCGCACCCGCCGGTCGGGGTTGTCCACGTTGAGGTCCACGACGGCGATGGACTGCCACGTGCCCAGTTCGAGTCTGCCGCCGACGACGGGGACGGTGGTCTGGGGTGCGACGAAGGCGGGCATCACGTGCGACCTGCCGTGACCCCGCGAGCCGTGCTTGTGCCGCCACCGGTCGTCGGCGGGCAGCAGGTCGGCCAGGGAGGCGAGGAGGTCGTCGTCGGACCCCGCCCCGAGCTCGATGATCGCCACACCCGCCGTGGCGTGCGGGACGAAGACGTTGAGCAGTCCGTCCCCTCCGGCCCCGGCGACGAAGTCGCCGCACTGGCGGGTGATGTCGGTGATGCTCTCCGATCCACCGGTGTGCAGCTCCAGGATCTGTGTCCTCATAGCGCCACCTTCGCGCAGGCGCGGCGCTCGTGCAACCACCCGGGCCCCGGCTGTGGATGGCGCTCGGCCCCGCGAGGGGCCATACTCGTCCCTCACATGTGCGAACCTGGTCGAAAGGAGGCGAAACGGTGACTGCTTCTTTACTTCTGGGGCCCCTGCTCAGGCACCCGGGGGAGACCACCGCCACGGTGTGGGTGGAGACGGACGCCCCCTGCGCGGTGCGCGTCGTGGTCGACGGCGCCGCCGAGGCGACCGCGCGGACCTTCACCGTGCACGGCCACCACTACGCCGTCTGCACGGTGGCGGGGCTGGACCCGGGCGCCCGCCTGCCCTACGAGGTCTTCCTGGACGAGGACCGGGTCTGGCCGGAGCCGGACAGCCCCTTCCCGCCCAGCACGGTGCGCACCGTGGATCCGGAGGCGCCCACGCGGCTGCTGTACGGGTCCTGCCACACGCCCACCCACGACTCACCCGAGGGCGTGGTCCGCTACGGCCCCGACATGCTGCGCGCCACGGCCCGGCGGCTGGCCCGAGAACCGGTCGAGGGCAACCTGGCGCTGCTGCTCATCGGCGACCAGGTCTACGCCGACGAGGCGCAGGAGTCGATGCTCGCGTTCCTGCGCGAGCGGCGCGCCCGCGGGGGCGCAAGCGACGACCCCGACGACGAGGTCGTGTACTACGACGAGTACGCCGAGCTGTACCGGCAGGCCTGGAGCGACCCGCAGGTGCGGTGGCTGCTGTCCACCGTGCCGACCCTGATGGTCTTCGACGACCACGACGTCCGCGACGACTGGAACACCTCCGCCGCCTGGCGGCGCGCCATGGACCGGCGGCCCTGGTGGCGCAGGCGCATCACCAGCGGCCTGGGTTCCTACTGGGTGTACCAGCACCTGGGCAACCTCTCCGAGCAGGAGAGGGACCGCGACCGGCTGTGGAAGCGGGTGCTCGACGCCGACGGCGACGCCGAGGAGCTGGTCGACGCCTTCGCCTGGCAGGCCCACAGCGAGCCGTCGAGCTACCAGTGGGGACACCACCACGACTTCGGCGGGGTCCGGCTCGTGATGGCCGACACCCGCTGCTCCCGCGCCCTGGGCGAGGGCGACCCCTCAGACGGGTCCAGGTCGATCCTGGGGCCCCAGGGCCACGACTGGCTGGACGGGCACCTGACCGGCGGGCCGGACCACGTCGTGGTCGCCTCGACCGTCCCCGTGCTGCTGCCCCCGGCCGTGCACCGGCTGGAGGCCTGGAACGAGGCGGTGTGCGCGGGCGCCTGGGGGCGGTGGCTGACGGGGCCCGCCGAGCGGCTGCGCCAGGACATCGACCTGGAGCACTGGGCGGCCTTCCAGTACTCCTTCCGCCGCCTGTCCGACGCCGTGGGCGAGCTGGCGCGGGGCGAACGCGGCCCGGCACCGGCCACCGTGCTGTTCCTGGGCGGGGACGTGCACTTCTCCTACCTGGCGCGTGCCCGCCACCGCCGGGGCGGCTCGAGCCGGGTGACCCAGCTGGTCTCCTCCCCGCTGTGCAACCAGGCCCCGACGAGCATGCGCCGCATGGTCCGGCTGTCGGTGAGCCGCCCGCTGCGGGCGATCGGGTGGCTGCTGACGCGGCTGGCGGGGGTACCCGAGCCCGATCTGAGCTGGGACCTGGGGTCGGCCCCCTACTTCGGCAACACCTTGGGCCAGGTGGACTTCGCCGGGCGCGGGGCCCGGGCCTCCTGGTACCACTGCTCCCGGGGCGGGGGCGACGCTCTGCCCGACGTGCGCATGACCGCGGACCTCTGACGGTCCCCGCACCGGCGCGCGGCCCCGCCCGCGGAGCGGGCGCGAAACGCCGCCGGGGGCACCGCGGGCCGGGACCGGCCGACGGCGCCCCCGGACGGGGCAGGGCTCGTCAGGTCAGGGCTTGTTGGGCGTGGGGCGCCGACTGGACTGGGCGCCGCGCCGCGGCTTGCGCACCGAGAGCCCGAGGGCGCCGCTGCCCTGCTCCAGGATGTGGCGGGCCCGGTTCACCGTGCCGCGGGGCGTGCGGGCGGGGGCGGCCTCCGCCCGGGCGCCGTCCTCCGCGTCGTCCCCGGCCTCGGCGTCCCCGTCCAGGTGGGGCATCGCCCGGGTCGGCCGGACCTCCCCGCCGGACCCCCCGTCCCCCGACGCGGCGCCCAGGTGCGGCAGCACCTCGGTCGGCTTCTCCTCGTCGGCGGCCGGGGACGCCTTAGGACGGCCGGACTCCAGGTGCGGGAGCACGTCGGTGGCCTCCTGGTCCACCGGCCGGATGGGCCGGGTGCGCTCCGTGGCGGCCGGTTCGGCGGCGGTGTCGCCCACCTGCTCGCTCTCCTCGCGCACGGCCTCCTTCCAGGCCTTCTCCTCCTCCGACTTGCGCCGGTCCTGCCGGGCGTTCTCGGCCTGCCAGGCGCGCCAGCCGCGCACCGCGGGGGTGATGACCGGCCAGGTCACCTTCGCCGGGCGCGACAGCGCGTGCCACAGGTAGGCGGTGGTGCCCCACGCCTCCATGGCCCGGCGCGCCCTGGTGATCGTGAAGAAGGTGGGCAGGGCCAGCAGCAGCTGCGGCCAGGCCAGCGCCAGCGCGGCGAACAGCGGGTACAGGCCTCCGCCGATCACCGACGCGGCCGCGCCGATCACCACCGGCACCAGGGCCAGCGTGATGCGCAGCCCGGTGATCTGGCGGAAACGGTGCATTGAGCGGCGCGCGGAGACCTGCGGCACCAGCCCCTCGGGGAGGGGCGTGGGCTGCACGACCAGCGCGAGCAGCATCGTTCCGACGCCCACGCTGGCGGCCAGCAGTATCGTCCACCCCGCGGCGGCCAACTGGCCGCCGACCAGCAGGTAGACCACGCCCAGCACGGGCAGCGGCGCGGGGAGCCAGAACAGCGCCCGTCTGCGCAGCTCGCCCTCCTGAGTGGGCGCGAGAACGTAATCGATCATCGGACGGAAGAGCCGGGACCCTATCCTCGGTCGCTCGACCACAGCGTTGACCCCCCAAGAACGTCGTGACGGGGCGGTGCGGGGACCTTCGCCCGAGGATGACGCAGCCTCAACGGTCCCGTCGGCAACCCGCCCACCACAAAGCTATCCCTTTTCATGTGGTCCCCGGGCGTACACAACCAGTTACCGACATACCCGGCTCTGGTGAAACTTCCATAAGGGGACGGACATGGAAGGCAACGATCAGGTCACGCGGCGGGTTCCCCTCCGCGGGGACGCGGCCGGAACCGGCCGGCCCCGGAGGCGCCGGAGGTCAGGCGTCGTCGGTCCGCGCGAGCCGCCCGAGGGCGACGGCCACCCGCAGGACGAAGGAGCCCCGCCCGTCCGAGGGCGTGCGCCCGGTGAGCTCGGCGATGCGGCTGAGCCGGTAGCGGACCGTGTTGGGGTGCACGAACAGCATCCGCGCGGTGGCCTCCAGCGACGAGGCGTGCTCCAGGTACACCGACAGCGTGTCCAGCAGGGGCGACCCCGCGCCCAGCAGGGGCACGTACACCTCCTCGACCAGTTGCCCGCGCGCCTCGGCCTCGCCCTGGAGCGCGCGCTCGGGCAGCAGATCGTCGGCGAGCACCGGGCGCGGCGCGTCCGGCCAGGCCACGGCGGCCCGCAGCCCGTTGACCGCCGCGCGCAGCGAGGCCCCCGCGGACCGCAGGTCGGGGACGGCGGGCCCCACCACCACCGGGCCCGAGCCGAAGAGCCCGGCCAGCGGCTCGGCGGCGGCCGCGGGCAGGTCCTCCGCCGGGTAGCGGTCCCCCACGCCGATGACCACGACCACGCGGCGGCCCTGCATCCCGGCCAGCACGTCGTGGCCGAGGCGGCGCGCGGCCGAGCGCAGGTCGTCCAGGACCTTGCCGCCGTCGTCTTCGCCGACCTCCCCGGCCACCGCGACGACAGGGGTGTGCGACCAGCTCAGCGCAGAACCCCAGGTCTGGAGACCGTCCTCGTGGTCGCCGTGCAGCAGGGCGTCCACGATCAGGGCCTCCAGGCGCGCGTCCCACGCGCCCCGCGCCTCGGCGGCGCGCGCGTAGACCTTCGCGGAGCTAAAGGCCACCTCGCGCGTGTAGCGCAGCACGGCCTCGCGCAGCTGCTGGGCTCCGCCGGGGGCGGCCAGCTCCTCGACCTGGCCCTCGACCACGTCGATGACCACGCGGATCATGTCGACGGTCTGCTGGAGGGAGACCGAGCGCGTGAGCTCGCGCGGCGCGGTGCCGAAGACCTCGACGGTGATGGCCGGGCGGCCGCGCACCGGGTTGCGGAACCAGTCGACGAAGGCGGCGACCCCGGACTGGGCGACCAGGCCGATCCACGAGCGGTCCTCGGCCGACATCCGTCGGAACCAGCCCAGGCGCTGTTCCATGCGGGCCACGGCGGCCGTGCCGAGCGCGCCCATGGAGCGCTCCAGGCGGCGCACGGTCTCGGCGCGCACGCGTTCCCGCTCCGTGGGAACGGAGGTGTGCGCGCCCTGCGGGGCCGCCGTGGCGCCCTGGTCGTCCGGGGTCTGGTGGGGTTCGGTGTTCACCCCTCCAGGTTCGCATCCCGCGGCGCCCGGCCGACGGGCCGCCCCGCGTCCCGGGTGGACCGAAACCGCTGGCGTGAGCGGGCGCGCGCGCAGCGTACCGTCGGAGGGTGACCTCTCCCACCGGTTCCGGGTCAGCGGGAGCACGTTCGGCACCGTTTTGTGGAGTCCCAACAAACGGTGTCGAGTAAGTTCGTGCTCCTCCCCCTCTGACCGGTGATCTCCTACAGGGCAAGGTTGATGTCGTGCTTGTAATCGTTGCTCCCGGCCAAGGCGCCCAGGTTCCCGGCTTCCTCTCCCCGTGGCTCGAACTGCCCGGTGTCTCCGCGCAGGTCGAGGCGTGGTCCGAGGTCGCCGGGCTGGACCTGGTGCGCTACGGCACCACCGCGGACGCGGACGAGATCCGCGACACGGCGGTCGCCCAGCCCCTGCTGGTCGGGGCCGGCCTCGTCGCGGCCTCCGCCGTGCTCGGCCCCCTGGCCGCCCCCTCGCCCGCGCTGCCCGCAGAGGGCGCCCTGCTGGACGCCGTCGCGGGCCACAGCGTCGGTGAGTTCACGGCCGCCGCCATCGCCGGCGTCCTGTCCCCCAAGGACGCGATGGCCCTGGTGGCCGAGCGCGGCCGGGGCATGGCCGACGCCGCGGCGCGGACCGAGACCGGCATGACCGCCGTGCTCGGCGGCGACCGCGAGCAGGTGCTGGCGGCGATCGCCGCCGCCGGGCTGACCGCGGCCAACGACAACGGTTCCGGCCAGATCGTGGCCGCCGGTACCACCGCTCAGCTCGCGGCCTTCGCCGAGAACCCGCCCGAGCGGGCGCGGCTGCGCTCCCTGTCGGTCGCGGGCGCCTTCCACACCGAGCACATGGCCCCGGCCGTGGAGCGGGTGCGGGCGGCCGCGGCCCCCCTGTCCCCCTCCGACCCCACGGTGCGCCTGCTCTCCAACGCCGACGGCGCCGTGGTCGAGAGCGGACCCGAGTACCTGGAGCGCCTCATCACCCAGGTCTCCTCTCCGGTCCGCTGGGACGCGTGCACTCAGACCCTGGCCGACCTGGGCGTGACCGCGATGATCGAGCTCACACCGGCGGGCACGCTCACCGGCCTGGCCAAGCGCGCCCTGCGCGGGGTCGAACTCCTCGCGGTCAAGACCCCCGACGACCTCGACCGCGCCGGCGCCCTCGTCAAGGAGCACGCCGGGAACCCCGCGGCCACCGACCAGGAAGGCTAACCATGTTCAGCTCCCCGAGAGCTCTCGGAGGCGCGGCGATCACCGCCTTCGGCGAGTACCAGCCCTCCCGGGTCGTGACCAACGCCGACCTCGAAGAGCGCGTCGACACCAGCGACGAGTGGATCCAGAGCCGGGTGGGCATCCGGGAGCGTCGCGTCGCGGGCCCCGAGGACACCGTGACCAGCATGGCCGTGGCGGCGGGCGGCAAGGCCCTGGCCGCCAGCGGCCTGTCCCCCGAGGACATCGACCTGGTGATCGTGGCCACCTGCACCGTGCAGGACCAGATCCCCAACACCGCCGCCACCGTCGCCGCCAAGCTGGGCATCACCGCCCCGGGCGCCTTCGACCTCAACGCCGCCTGCGCGGGCTTCTGCTACGCCCTGGGCGTGGCCGCGGACATGGTCCGCGGCGGCAGCTCCCGCAACGTGCTGGTGATCGGCTCGGAGAAGCTCAGCGACTGGGTGGACTGGAACGACCGCGGCACCTGTGTGATCTTCGCCGACGGCGCCGGGGCCGCGGTCGTCTCCGCCTCCGAGGAGCAGGGCATCGGCCCGGTGGTGTGGGGCTCCTCCGGAGAGCGGGCCGCCAAGATCCACCTGCGCGAGGGCAAGTACCTCTGGCAGGAGGGCCAGGCGGTCTTCCGCTGGACCACCACCGAGCTGTACAAGGTCGCCCTGGAGGCGATGGAGAGGGCGGGTGTGGAGCCCTCTGAGCTGACCGCCTTCGTCCCCCACCAGGCCAACCTGCGCATCGTGGAGGCCATCGCCAAGAAGCTGGGCGCGCCCCAGGCACTCGTGGCCCGCGATATCGTCACCGCTGGCAACACCTCCTCCGCGTCCATCCCTCTCGCTCTATCGCGAATGATCGGGCGCGGGGAGCTGCAGTCGGGGAGCACCGTACTCACCCTGGGCTTCGGGGCGGGGCTGGTCTACGCCGCCCAGGTGATCCGCATCCCCTGAGCACCCGCCCGAACCCGCGGTCACACCACGTCGGCCGGGCCCGAGAGCCCGCGGCTCACGTGGTGTCCCCGAGCCGACACGAATCACCGAGCAAGGAGAAAGACGACATGTCCCAGCAGAGCCAGTCCCAGCAGAGCGAGCAGGAGATCCTCAAGGGCCTCGGCGAGATCATCGAGGAGATCGTCGGGACCGAGCCCTCCGAGGTCACCCCGGACAAGAGCTTCGTCGACGACCTGGACATCGACTCGCTGTCCATGGTGGAGATCGCCGTCGCCGCCCAGGACAAGTTCGGCGTGGAGATCCCGGACGACCAGCTCAAGGACCTCAAGACGGTCCAGGACGTCATCAACTTCATCCAGAAGTAGGCCGATCGGGGCGGCGGGGCCCACCCCGTCCCGCCGCCCGACCCGCCGCCACGCCAGGCTTCCCCACATCCGCCAACGCCCCCGGCCCCGCAGCCGGGAACGACCCACGAGAAGGGCGATCGGATCATGTCCAAGACCGATGTCGTCGTCACCGGCCTCGGCGCCACCACCCCCCTCGGGGGTGACGTCGCGACCACATGGTCCGCGCTCCTCGACGGCCGCTCCGGCATCAGCATGCTGCCGGAGGAGTGGCACGAGAAGCTCCCGGTGCACTTCGCCGGACAGATCGCGCAGGAACCCTCCGAGAAGCTCCCCAGGCCGCGCATGCGCCGCTTGGACCGCACCCAGCAGTTCGCGCTGATCGCCGCGCAGGAGGCCTGGCAGGACGCCGGCTCCCCCGAGGTGGACCCGATCCGCCTGGGCGTGGTGGTCTCCAGCGGGATCGGCGGCATCCTCACCATCCTGGAGCAGTACGACACCTTCCGCGAGAAGGGCTGGAAGCGGGTCTCCCCCTTCACCGTGCCCATGCTCATGCCCAACAGCCCCGCCGCCGCGATCAGCCTGGAGTACACCGCCCGGGCCGGTTCGCACGTGCCGGTGAGCGCCTGCGCCTCCAGCGCCGAGGCCATCGCCAACGGTGTGGACATGATCCGCTCCGGGCGCGCCGACGTCGTGATCGCGGGCGGCACCGAGGCCGCGATCCACCCGCTCAACATCGCCTCGTTCGCGTCCATGCGCGCGCTGTCCACGCGCAACGACGACCCGCAGCACGCCTCCCGCCCCTGGGACAAGGACCGCGACGGCTTCGTCATGGGCGAGGGCGCGGGCATCCTCATCCTGGAGTCGGCCGAGCACGCCGCCCGCCGTGGGGCCCGCGTGTACGCGCACGCCTCGGGCGTGGGCTACACCAACGACGCCTACGACATCGTCCAGCCCGAGCCGGAGGGCACCGGCCAGGCCCGTGCCATCACCCAGGCCCTGGCCGACGCCGACCTCACCCCCGAAGACATCGTGCACGTCAACGCGCACGCCACCTCCACCCCGGCCGGGGACGTGGGCGAGACGCGCGCGATCCGCACCGCGCTGGGCGACTCCGTCGCCGACCGCGTGGCGGTGACCTCCACCAAGTCCATGACCGGCCACCTGCTGGGCGGCGCGGGCGCCGTGGAGTCGATCGCGACCATCCTGGCGCTGCACGACGGGCGCATCCCGCCGACCATCAACATCGAGGAGCTCGACCCGGGCGTGGCCGTGGACATCGTCCGCGACAAGCCCCGGGACGTGCCCGCGGGCGACGTGGCGGCGATCAACGAGTCCTTCGGGTTCGGCGGCCACAACATCGCGGTGGTCTTCCGCCGCGCCTGACCCCGCCGGACGCGGCCCCTCCGCGTCCGCGCGCACGACACCGCCCGCCGGGACGAACCCGGCGGGCGGTGTCGTGCGCGCCCGGGCCGCGCCTCGGGCGGGCCCGCACACGTCCGGGAGGGTGGCCCTCACCGTCGGTACGCGATTGCCTCCGGGCGTGAACGCCGTCGAACCGCCCTCCCTACACCCCGGTGAAGTGCAGGGGAACAGCCGAGGACAAGTCTTCAGGTGGGACCGTTTCGGGGTCACCATGAGAACTGTGACTGCGCTGCACCCCCAACACACTCCCACGGCGCATCCGGACGGGCCGGGTGCGGTGGCCCGCCGCGCTCCGGGCGCTCCCGGTTACCAGCCCGTCGTCGACCTGGACTCGGGGACCGTGGTGGCCGTCGAGGTCACCGCCTCACCGCCGCGCTCCGCGCGGGGCTCCTACGCGGAGGTGACCCCCCAGGAGGAGGCGGCCGTGGCCGAGTGGCTCCTGGCCCTGGTCCGCGAGACCTCCGTGTCCGAGAGCCTGCTGCCGATGGTCCTGCCGCTGCCCGCGCGGATCCTGTCCGGGGAGGGGTTCGCCCCCCTGGTGGAGAGCCTGTTGCGCCGCGCGGGCCGCCGACCGCGCGACATCACCTTCATGCTCAGCCCGGACATGGCCGAGCTGGCGCGCAGGACCGTGGTGTCGGGGGTCTCACGGCTGCGCGCGGCGGGTTTCCGGTGCGGGTTCGGGACGGCGATGGTGCGCCCGGACCTGGTGGTGGAGGCCGCCCCGTTCCTGATGCGGATCGATCCGGCGATCGTCTCCGGTGTGGCCGGGGACCAGCGGCACGCCACCGTGGTGGAGGGCCTGGCGCGGATCGGCCGGGGCAGCGGCGTGTACGCGCTGGCCTCGGGCGTGGGCAGCGCCGAGGACGTGGTGCGGCTGCGCCGCTGCGGGATACGAGTGGGCACGGGGCCGTTCTTCGCCGACAGCGCGTGGCGGCCCGGCGAGCGGGTGACCCCTGTTCCCGAGCCGAGCGCCGGGCAGGGCGGGGAGGAGGACTCCGGTCCCCGGGTCACCGAGTTCATGGTGCCGCCCGTGGGACTGGACTCCGACGCCACCGCGGAGCAGGTGCTGGAGTCCTTCACCGGGGACCCGGCGCTGAACAGCGTCATCCTGATCGACCACCGGGACCGCCCGGTAGGGGTCGTGGACCGGACGCGGTTCCTGCTGTCGGTGACGGGCCGCTACGGGCACGCCCTGCACGCCAAGCGTCCGGCGCTGCGGCTTGCCGAGTCCCCGCGCACGGTTCCGGCGTGGATGTCGGCGCTGGCGGCCCTGCGGGTGGCGGGCCAGGACAACGAGCGGGTCTACGACGACCTGATCGCCACCAACTCCTACGGCCAGTGCCTGGGCGTGGTGCACATCAGCGATCTCATCCAGTCCCTGTCGCGCAGCTGATCGCCGGAGCGGGCGGACCGCTCAGTCCACGGGGTCGGGGCCCTTGGTACCCGAGGGGCTGCTGGTGGGGGCGCTCTCGGCGGGGTCGAAGCCGTTGTAGGTGCCCTCCCAGGCCTTGCCCCCCTCGATGCTCCTGGCGATCCGGGACCGGGTGTCCTCGTCGTGCAGGTAGTCCAGCTCGGGGCGCTTGGGCAGGCGGCCGTCCCCGGAGGAGCGGCCCATGGCGCGGCGGCGCAGCCACGGCACCAGGTACTGGCGGGCCCAGCGGCGGTTCTCCCGGCGGCGCAGGATGCGGGGCAGCTGGCGGGGCGGGGTGGTCCACGGGTCGGTCCAGGACTCGGGCGGGCCCATGGGGAAGCCGAGCAGGTCGGCGACGCGCGCGGCGACGATCTGGTGGCCAGCGCCGTTGAGGTGCAGGCGGTCCTCGCTCCAGGCGCGGGAGTCGGTCAGGGCGTTGAGCGCCCACAGGTCGACGATCTCGGTGCCGGTGCGCTCGGCGACGGCGCGCATGTGCATGCTGAACACGGCGATGCGGCCGCGGTAGTAGCGCAGAACCGGGATCCACCCGGTGTCGTGGCCGGACAGGATCACCACGCGGATTCCGGCGTCGCGCAGCTGGAGGATGCCCCACTCGAAGTGCTCGGCCAGCCGGTCGAGGTCCCCTCCCGGGCGCAGGACGTCGTTGCCCCCGGCCAGGACGGTGACCAGGTCGGGCTTCCAGGCCAGCGTCTGGTCGAGCTGCTCACCGAAGATGTGGCGCATCCGACGCCCGCGCACGCCCAGGTTGGCGTAGCGGAAGTCGGGGGTCACCGTGGCCAGGTGCTCCGCCAGTCGGTCGGCGAAGCCCCGGTACTCGCCGTCGGGGCCGCTGTCGTCTTCCATCCCCTCGGTGATGCTGTCGCCGATCGCCACGTAGGACCGGATGGGAACCGGTCTGTGGGAGCGAGCGGCCGCTGGGGGATTCGTCTCAAGGTCTGTCACGTCAACCAATCATCCGGCTCGACCGTCCCACGCCTGCGCGCGCCGAGGGTGCGCGGGTACGGCAATCGTGGTGTCGGGCCGCGGTCCGGCCACCACCCGTGTCCGGACACCGTCGACCCCTGTCGACCCCTGGCGGCCACCGGGCGCGGACGTCCGGCCGGAAAGGTCGCCCGGGCGAAGGACAGTGCCCTTTCAGCATACCCGCGGCCGACGACGGAGTGCCTGGGACGGAGTGTGTCGGCACACCCCGCCGGGCTCCATGCTTCCCGGACCGGTCGTGCGCGCCCGTTGCGCGCGGGGAGCGCCCGCGTGAAGACGCCGTTAACACCAACGACCGGCCGCCCCGGGGGGAACCCGGGACCGTCTATGAGGTAGCTCACACGCCCGTGCGGGCCCGGGGGCCGGAACGCCCTCGTCACGGTCACCACACAACGCAGTCACGGTCCGGTCGCGGCGGACCTGGCACGCCCGGGGGTACCCATGTGGCGTCAGGGGACGTACGATCTCGGGGGAGTGCTCACGGCACCCCTGTCCCCCGGCTCGCCGTGCCCGCCCGTGGCGCGCGGACCGGCCTCCCGTCCGGCCTCCCCGCGGGCGAGGGGCGCGTACTGTGGTGCATCGAACCGAAGGCCCGTGCGGTTCCTCCCCAATTCACGTGCAGACACCAGGAGGTCGAGGTCCCCAGCGGATGAACGCCGTCTCTCCGATCTGCCTCGTCGACCTCGCGCCCGCACTGCGGTGGTCGCGGTCGCCGGACGTGGCTCCACTGCTCCACCACGACCGTCTGATCGACGGCTGGTGGCACTCGCTGCCCGTCGCACGCGTCCTGGACATCGCTGGGCCGCCCTGGCTCGCGCACGGCATCGCCCGCCTGGCGCTGGAGCAGTGGGCGCACCTGCCGCTGGCCGAGTTCCTGCCGAGCCTGCGCACCCAGCTGGTGGACTGCTCCGACCTCTCCGAGCCCGTGCGCGGCGCGGTCGCGGCCACCGCCGGGGACTGGGAACGCCTCATCTCCGCGAGCCCGCAGGAGATCGGCGCGTGGGCGCTCGCCGACTGCGACCCCATGGACATCCTGAGCACGGTGGCCTGGCGGGCGCTACAGCCCTGCTGCGAGCTCCCCGGGGCCCCACCCCCTCCCCCGCCCTGATGATGGAGGCCGTGCGCACCATCGCCCACTGGCTGCCCGACTCCGCGCCCGAGCACGTGCACAGCGCGCTGGAGTACCTCACCGCCGCCACGGGTTCCGGCACGGGGACCGAGGGCCCCGGACACGCGGCCCCGCCGCAGACCCCGGCGACGCGCGCGATCCGCACCCTGCGGGCCCTGCGCGCCCAGCGCGGCGAGGAGGCCGAGTCCTCCGGCGCCGCGGTCCCGGAGCAGGCGGCCACGGCCATGGTCAGCTCGGCCGCGATGATCCCCGGTTCCGCCCTGCGCACCGAGGCCGTTGACGTCGACGGCGCCCGCGGCGAGGGCGCGGGCGACCTGCGCTCGCAGTTCCGCAGCTCCCTGCTGGGCCCCGGGCGCACCCTGCGCCGCCCCAGCTTCGGTCCGCCCAAGGCCATGCGGCCCGACCACGCCCAGGAGCGCCCCCCGGCCCCCGCGCTGGGCCAGCACCCCCTGGTGGACCTGGTCGAGGAGATGTTCCGTTCCTGGCCGGAACTGGAGCGCACGGTGGCCGCCGAGCGCCTGTTCGCCACCGACCCCATCAGCATCCGCGTGCTCTCGGAGCAGATCGCGGTGGACGTCACCGAGATCCGCTCCGCCCAGCGCAAGGTGGAGGAGCGCCTGCTGCGCTGGCTCAACGCACCCGAGGGCGCCGCGATCACCAAGCACCTGCGCGAGCTGTCCGAGCAGCTGGGCGCGGCGACCACCATCGACCGCCTGATCAACGCCCACCCCGACCACCCGGTGGACGTGCCCACCCTCAACACGCCGCTGTGGCGGGTGATCATCACCCTGTTCACCGACCGGCGCATGCACAACGGCTGGCTGATCGCCGACGACCCCAACCGGCTGCGCTGGCAGACCCGCGAACTGCTGGACGACGCCCCCAGCATGACCGAGGCCGGGATCCGGCTCAGCCGGATCGGCATCCGCCAGCAGGAGCTGCGCGCCTGGCTGCTGAGCACCCCCGGTGTGAGCCTGCGGGACGGGCACGTGTTCACGGACCCGTCGGTGCCCATGGAGATGCCCGCCAACCACCCGGGCCACACCGCCCCGGAGGACTCGGGGGCCACCACCGAGAACGGGTTGCCCATACGGCGGCGCGTGGACGCGCAGCCGTCCGCGGCACCGGCCGAGCCCGCCCCCTCCCAGCAGCACGGAACCGGCCCAGAGCGGGTTCCCGCGGCCTTCGGCGCCGCCGCGCTGGACCCGCACCGCGTCGTGCCGCTGGGCCCGGCCCCCGGACAGGCCCACGGTCTGCCGCCCGCGTCCCCGGTCGCGCCGCCCGCACCGCCCTCGCGGCCGGGTGCGAGCGACCCCGCCATGGCGGCCCGCTGCTTCCGCGCCCCGGACGGGCGCTGGTGGCACCGCATCGACATCACCGCCGACCACCTCAACGGCGCCCCCGTGGCCGTGCCCACCGGGTACGCCACCCACCTGGGCCTCCAGCCGGGGAGGCTGCTGTGCCTGACCGCCCCGGGCGCGGACCTGCTGGTTCTGGTCTGGCGCGACCAGCCGGCGTTCGACTCCCTGCGCCCCCTGCTGCGCCGCCAGGCCGCCCAGCCCGGCGACCGCGTGTTCATCACCGTGGCCGGGGACCGGCTGGACGCGCGCAAGCTGCCCGCCACCGACCTGAGCGGTTACTCCCCCACGGCCCGGGCGCTGCACCTGAGCGGCTACACCGCGCCCGCCTCCACCGAGGACGCCCTGAAGATCCTCTCCCGCCGGATCACCGACAGCGACGACGAGGCCTTCGCCGACCCCCAGTCGCTGGTGGACCTGCTGTCCCTGCGCGGTGACAACGACATCGCCGCGGAGCTGCGCGCGGGCATGTTCGCCGCGCACTAGCACGTCGCCACGAGCGCCCGTCGCCCCCGGCGGCGGGCGCTCTTCGTGTGCCCGGGCCGCCGGGAGGACCGGCCGCCCAGGCGAACAGGGCATTGCGACCCCTTGAAGGCACACAAAGTCCGCATGAACACACGCAAAGACAAGAATAAAAACACGCAAACCCTAGAAGTGGCCTTGCGCGTGTGGTTGACTACTCAGCGCGCCCGTCCGGGCGCGGTCCCACACCCTGATCCACGACCAAACCGAGGAGTTCCATGTCCGCCGTGCTCTCACGAGGCAAGTCGCTCGCCCTCACCCTGGCCCTGGGCCTCCTGCTCTCCCTGGGCCTGGCGGTGGGCACCGCCGCCCCCGCCGCGGCCGCGGGCACCTTCCGCCTGTGCAACGTGTCCTCCGACTACACGGCCTACGCCGACTTCGGCGGCTTCAGCACCTTCCTGGTCAGCCCCGGCCAGTGCACCAGCACCGGCATCAGCTCCTCCGGCGTCTCCTACTCCGTGACGATCCGGGGCACCTGGGCCAACTCCCCGTCCAAGACCACCACCCAGTACCGGGTCCCCGCCGGGCGCAGCGTCGACTTCCACGCCGGCGGCACCTTCGCCGCCCCCCAGTTCAACCCCCTCGTCTACTGACGGACCCGGGCGCCCGCGCCCGAAGGCCCTGACGCGGCACGGCACCCGCGCCGACCGCGCGGGGGCCGCTCCGACCCCGCGACACGGACCGCCACCGCCCGCCACGGCACCGGAGGGGACCCCGGGCCCCGCGGTGGCGGTCCCGGGCACGCGAAACGGGCCGGCCCCCGAGGGGATCGGCCCGTTTCGCGCGTGCGGCGCGTGTCAGACGTTGAAGCCCAGCATGCGCAGCTGGTCGCGCCCGTCGTCGGTGATCTTGTCCGGACCCCACGGCGGCATCCAGACCCAGTTGATCTTGACCTCGCGCTCGAACTCGTCCAGGGCGCTGGTGGCCTGGTCCTCGATCACGTCGGTCAGGGGGCACGCCGCGCTGGTCAGTGTCATGTCCAGCGTGATGGTGCTGTCGTCGGCGTTCACCCCGTACAGCAGGCCCAGGTCGACGACGTTCACGCCCAGCTCGGGGTCGATCACGTCCTTGAGCGCCTCGCTGATCTCCTCGACCAGCGCCTCCGCCTCCGGGGAGAGGGGGGCGCCCTCGGCGGCCTCGGTCGTTGTCGTCTCGTTCTCGCTCATCAGACGGCTTCCTTCTCCAGGGACTGCGACACGGCGTCCTTCCAGGCCATCCAACCCAGCAGGGCGCACTTGATCCGCGCGGGGTACTTGGACACGCCGACGAACGCCACGGCGTCCTCCAGCACGTCCTCGTCGGGCTCGCCCTTGCCCTTGGACTGCATCAGCTCGGTGAAGGCGTCCAGGGTGGTCATGCCCTCGGCGACGGTGCGGCCGATGAGCAGGTCGGTCAGCACCGAGGTGCTGGCCTGGCTGATCGAGCAGCCCATCCCCTCGTAGGAGACGTCGCTGACCACGGCCTCGCGGTCGAGGCCGCCGGAGCCCTCGGCGGGGGTCAGCGCGACCCGGAGCGTCACCTCGTCCCCACAGGTGGGGTTGATGTGGTGCGCCTCCGCGTTGTGCGGATCGCGCAGACCCTTGTGGTGCGGGTTGCGGTAGTGGTCCAGGATGATCTCCTGGTACATCGCGTCCAACTGCATGGTCAGGCTGTTCCTCGTTCTAGGGCCGGGTTCCGAAGAACTTCTGCGCGGCCCTGATGGCCTCCACGAGCGCGTCCACGTCCTCCGGCGTGTTGTAGAGGTAGAAGGACGCGCGCGTGGTCGCGACGACGCCGAGCCTGCGGTGCAGCGGCCAGGCGCAGTGGTGGCCCACCCGGACCTCCACACCCAGGTCGTCCAGGACCTGGCCCACGTCGTGCGGGTGGATGTCGTCCACGGCGAAGGACACGGCGCCGCCGCGGTCCACCGCATCGGTGGGGCCGACGATCCGCACGCCCTCCAGGGCGCCGATCCGCTCCAGCGCGTACTCGGTGAGCGCGTGCTCGTGCTCGGCGACCCTGTCCATGCCCACGCGGGACAGGTAGTCGCAGGCCGCGGCCAGGCCGACTGCCTGCGGGGCCATCGGCACACCGGCCTCGAAGCGCTGGGGCGGGTCGGCCCAGGTGGAGTACTCCATGTGGACCACGCCGATCATGGAGCCGCCGGTGATGAACGGCGGGATGGCCTCCAGCAGCTCCCGGCGCCCCCACAGCACCCCGATTCCGTTGGGGCCGAGCATCTTGTGCCCGGAGAAGACCAGGAAGTCCACGCCCAGCGCGGCCACGTCGACCGGCATGTGCGGGACCGACTGGCAG
Source organism: Nocardiopsis akebiae (assembly GCF_018316795.1). NCBI lineage: Bacteria > Bacillati > Actinomycetota > Actinomycetes > Streptosporangiales > Nocardiopsidaceae > Nocardiopsis > Nocardiopsis akebiae. Next base: position 2,500,670 of record NZ_CP074132.1, on the reverse strand, counting down.
GCGTCCAGCACGGTCAGCGCGCCGACCTCGCGGGCCCGGGCGACGATCTCCCCGACCGGGTTGACGGTGCCCAGCACGTTGGACTGGTGGCTGAACGCCACCACCTTGGTGCGCTCGTTGACCAGGTCGGCGATCCCCGACAGGTCCAGGCGGCCCTCGTCGGTCACCGGGAACCAGCGCAGCGTCGCCCCGGTGCGCTGGCAGAGCTGCTGCCAGGGCACCAGGTTGGCGTGGTGCTCCATCTCGGTCACCACGACCTCGTCGCCGGGCCCCACCTGGAAGCGGCGCAGCTCCTCGTCGGCGGTCGCGGAGTTGCTCAGCGCGTAGGACACCAGGTTGACGCCCTCGGTGGCGTTCTTGGTGAACACCACCTCCCCGGCGTCGGCCCCGATGAACCGGGCGATGGTCTCCCGGGCCGCCTCGTAGGCGTCGGTCGCCTCCTCCGCGAGCTGGTGCGCGCCACGGTGCACCGCCGCGTTGTGGCGTTCGTAGAACTCACGTTCGGCGTCGAGCACCTGACGGGGCTTCTGCGAGGTTGCCCCGGAGTCCAGGTACACCAGCGGCCGCCCGTCGCGGACGGTCCGGGAGAGGATCGGGAAGTCCTCCCGGATCGCCGCGACGTCGAGCGGGGCCGCCCCGGCCCGACCGAACTCGCGGACTGTGGTCATGGGTTACGCGCCCGCCTTCACGAAACGCTCGTAGCCCTCGGCCTCCAGCACGTCGGCCAGCTCCGGGCCGCCGGACTCGGCGACGCGGCCGCCCGCGAAGACGTGCACGAAGTCGGGCTTCACGTAGTTGAGGATCCGGGTGTAGTGCGTGATGAGCATGACGCCCATCTCACCGCTCGCCTTGGCGCGGTTGACGCCCTCGGAGACGACCTTGAGCGCGTCGACGTCCAGGCCGGAGTCGGTCTCGTCCAGGATGGCGACCTTGGGCTTGAGCAGCTCCAGCTGAAGGATCTCGTGGCGCTTCTTCTCACCGCCGGAGAAACCCTCGTTGACGCCGCGGGCGGCGAAGGCCGGGTCGATGGACAGGTCCTTCATCGCTCCCTGGAGCTCCTTGGAGAACTGGCGGAGCTTGGGGGCCTCGCCGCGCACCGCGGTGACGGAGCTGCGCAGGAAGTTGGACATGGACACGCCGGGGACCTCGACCGGGTACTGCATGGCCAGGAACACACCGGCGCGGGCGCGCTCGTCGACGCTCATCTCCAGGATGTTCTCGCCGTCGACGAGGACCTCGCCCTCGGTGATCTCGTAGCGCGGGTGGCCCGCGATCGCGTAGGCGAGGGTGGACTTGCCCGAGCCGTTGGGGCCCATGATGGCGTGGGTCTCACCGGAGTTGACGGTCAGGTCAACGCCCTTGAGGATCTCCTGCCGCTCGTCCTCGCCGATGAGGACGTCGGCGCGCAGGCCGCGGATTTCGAACTTGGTCATTTCAGGCCTCAGGAATTCTTCTCATCCAGCGAGACGAGCACGTCTTCGCCGTCGATCTTCACGTCGTAGGTGGGGACCGCCTGGGTCGCGGGCGGGTTGATCGGCGCCCCCGAGCGCAGGTCGAAGCAGGAGCCGTGCAGCCAGCACTCGATGGTGCCGTCCTCGACCTCGCCCTCTGACAGGCGGACCTCGGCGTGCGAGCACACGTCCCGCACGGCGTACACCTCGCCCTCGCTGCGGACCAGGGCGATGGGTGTCTCGTCGTCGGTCTCGACCCCGAGGGCCCCCTCCTCGGGGATCTCGGAGAGCTCGGCGACCTTCACCCAGCGTCCGGCCTCACTCATGGGCGGCCAGCTTGCGCTCGACCTTGGCCATGATCTCCTCGCGCAGCTCCTCGACCGGGATCCGGTTGATGAGCTCCAGGAAGTAGCCACGGATGACCAGGCGCCGGGCCTCGTCCTCCGGGATGCCCCGGGAGCGCAGGTAGAACAGGTGGATGTCGTCGAGGCGGCCGCTGGCGGCGGCGTGCCCGGCGCCCTCCACCTCACCGGTGAAGATCTCCAGGTTGGGCACCGAGTCCACGCGGGTGTCGTCGGTGAGCTGGAGGTTGCGGTTGTGCTCGTAGGAGTCGGTGCCGGTGGTGCCCTCACCGATGATCACGTCGCCGATCCACACACCGTGGGCGTCCTTGCCGCTCAGCGCGCCCTTGTACTCCACCCGCGAGCGGGTGTTGGACATGTTGTGGTCGATGAGCGAGCGGTGCTCGTGGTGCTGGCCGTCGCCGGTGAAGTACAGCCCGTGGAGCTCGGCGTTGGCGCCGCGCCCCTTGTAGGCCACCTTCGGGGAGAGCCGGACCAGGTCGCCGCCCAGGGTGATCACGATCGACTTGAACGTGGCGTCCTTGGCCACCTGGGCGTTGTGCTGCGAGACGTCGACGGCGTCGCCGTCCCAGTCCTGGAGGCTGATCAGCGTCAGACGCGCGCCCTCGCCGACGTGGATGTCCACGCTGCCCGCGCGCACGCCCGTGCCGGTCTGGTTGAGGACCACGACCGCCTCGGCCAGCGGCTTGACGTCCAGGACGAACTGGTCGTAGCGCGTGCCGCCCTGGGCCTGGCGGTTGACGGTGATCGGCCGCTCCAGGGCCGCGCCCTGCGCGACCGTGATGACCGTGGCCTCCTCGAAGGAGGTGTAGGCCTGGGCGGTGACGCGGTCGGCGGGGAACCCGGCGGTGCCGAGCCGCGCGTCGCCGCGGCCGACCGTCTCGACGGTGGCGCCCTCGGGGGCGTCCACGTCGAGCTTGTCGGTGCCGTCGGCGACCGCGCTGCCGTCGTGCAGGCCCTTGAGGCGGCGGATCGGAGTGAAGCGCCACTCCTCCTCGCGGCCGCCGGGGACGGGGAAGTCGTTCACGTCGAAGGACCCGTGGGTGGCCAACTTGGAGAACGGGATCTCCCCCAGGCCGTGGCTGTGGGCCTTGGGTTCGGTGCTCGGGCTGGTCAACTTAACCAACCGCTCCTTCCATCTGAAGCTCGATCAGCCGGTTCAGTTCCAGCGCGTACTCCATGGGCAGCTCGCGTGCGATGGGCTCGACGAACCCGCGCACGATCATGGCCATGGCCTCGTCCTCGTCCATGCCCCGGCTCATCAGGTAGAAGAGCTGGTCCTCGCTGACCTTGGAGACGGTCGCCTCGTGCGCGAGCTCGGCGTCGTCCTCGCGCAGGTCGTTGTAGGGGTAGGTGTCGGAACGGCTGATGGTGTCGATCAGCAGCGCGTCGCACTTGACCGAGGACTTGGCGTGGTCGGCGCCCTCCTGCACCTGCACCAGTCCCCGGTAGGAGGCGCGGCCCCCGCCGCGTGCCACCGACTTGGAGATGATGGTGGAGGAGGTGTTGGGCGCGCAGTGCACCATCTTGGACCCGGTGTCCTGGTGCTGGCCCTCGCCCGCGAAGGCGATGGACAGGGTCTCGCCCTTGGCGTGCTCGCCCATCAGGTAGACGGCCGGGTACTTCATGGTGACCTGGGAGCCGATGTTGCCGTCGATCCACTCCATGGTCGCGCCCTCTTCGGCCACGGCGCGCTTGGTGACCAGGTTGAAGACGTTGTTGGACCAGTTCTGGATGGTCGTGTAACGGCAGCGGGCGTTCTTCTTGACGATGATCTCCACGACCGCGGAGTGCAGCGAGTCCGACTTGTAGATCGGCGCGGTGCAGCCCTCGACGTAGTGGACGTAGGCGCCCTCGTCGACGATGATCAGGGTCCGCTCGAACTGGCCCATGTTCTCGGTGTTGATCCGGAAGTAGGCCTGGAGCGGGATCTCCACGTGCACGTTCTTGGGCACGTAGATGAACGACCCGCCGCTCCACACGGCGGTGTTGAGCGCGGCGAACTTGTTGTCGCCGGCCGGGATCACGGAGCCGAAGTACTCCTCGAAGATCTCCGGGTGCTCCTTGAGGGCGGTGTCGGTGTCCAGGAAGATGACACCCTGCTCCTCCAGGTCCTCGCGGATCTGGTGGTAGACGACCTCGGACTCGTACTGCGCGGCGACACCGGCGACCAGGCGCTGCTTCTCCGCCTCCGGGATGCCCAGCCTGTCGTAGGTGTTCTTGATGTCCTCGGGCAGGTCCTCCCAGGAGGTGGCCTGCTTCTCCGTGGACCGCACGAAGTACTTGATGTTGTCGAAGTCGATCTTGGACAGGTCCGCGCCCCAGTTGGGCATGGGCTTCTTGTCGAAGAGCCGCAGGGACTTGAGGCGGAGCTTGGTCATCCACTCCGGCTCGTCCTTCTTGGCGGAGATGTCGCGGACGACCTCTTCGTTCAGACCGCGGCGGGCCGAGGCCCCGGCCGCGTCGGAGTCGGCCCAGCCGTACTCGTATGTTCCGATCCCCTCGAGCTCGGGATGCGCGATAGACGTCATGCGCGGACTCCTCCTGGACTCAGACGTCCTTGTGGTGAACTGAGCCTTCCGCCGCCTGGCGGATGGCCTTGGACGCGGGGGTGCCGTCCTCCCCGCTCTCCGCGTCGCCCCGGGGGGTGACGTGGGTGGTGCACACACCGTCGCCGTGGGCGATGGTGGCCAGCCTGCGCACCGGGGTGCCCAGCAGCCGCGCGAAGGCCTCGATCTCGGCCTCGCAGAGTTGCGGGAACTCGGCGGCCACGTGCGCGACGGGGCAGTGGTGCTGGCACAACTGGTCGCCGCCGCCGGGTGCGGGCGCCTGACCCGCGGTGGCGGCGTAGCCGTCGTTGGAGAGGGCCTCGGCCAGCAGCCGGACGCGTTGCTTGGCGGGAACCGCGTCCAGCAGGGGCTTGTAGCGCCGCTCCAGGTCGGCGACCTGGCTGCGGGCGAACTCGCCGACGGCTCCGGGACCGGCCGTGTCGGCCAGGAAGCGGAGCGCGCTGGTGGCGAGGTCGTCGTAGGCGTGGACAAAGGCGTCGCGTCCGGCCTCGGTGATGGCGAAGACGCGCGCCGGGCGGCCCCGGCGGCGTCGCCCGCCGTGGGGCCGGGCGTCGCGGGCCTCGACCATGCCCTCGCTGGTCAGGTTGTCGAGGTGGCGGCGGATGGCCGCCGGTGTGAGCCCGAGCCGCTCCCCCAGTGCGGAGGCGGTGATCGGGCCCTTCTCCAGGATGAGCCGCGCGACCCGTGCGCGGGTGCCGGTCTCGGCCCCGCGCTCCGTTCCGGCGAGGGGACGGGACACACTGGACGTCTCGGACACGGTCTTCCCCTCCCCCTCTGGCACGGCTCCTGGTTTTGACAACATCAGTGTGGCTTAAATAAGTCCGTCGAGGCAAACCCGACCCCATGGACTTGATCACCAAGGACAGGCTTGCCTAACAGGGGGTTCACGCACCGGCAACCCCGTGGACACGAACGGGAACGGGCCCGGGATCCTTCCCGATGACCATATGCCGAGACCGCCGTATCGGGATGCGGACAGAAGTGTTCGGCGCGCCGCCGGACCCCGAACGGCCCGGCCGGGGCGGTGAAGCCCTCCGCCGGGCCGCACGTAGACTCAGGGCCCATGGACACAGCCGCGGTCGAGGTCGTCGACCTGGTCAAGCGCTACGGCGCCACCACCGCAGTCACCGGCCTCACCTTCAGCGCGCGCCGGGGCGCGGTGACGGCGCTGCTCGGTCCCAACGGAGCGGGCAAGACGAGCACCATCGAGATCTGCGAGGGCTTCCGCCGCGCCGACGGCGGGCGGGTGCGGGTGCTGGGCCTGGACCCCGTGGCCGACTCCGGCGCCCTCAAACCCCGCGTCGGGGTGATGCCCCAGTCCGGGGGCGTGCCCACCGGCGCCCGCGCCGCCGAGTGGCTGCGGCTGATGGCCTCCTTCCACGCCCGGCCGATCGAGCCCCGCCTGCTGCTGGAGCGGCTGGGCCTGACCTCGGTTGCCGCCACGCCCTTCCGCCGCCTGTCCGGCGGCCAGCAGCAGCGCCTGTCCCTGGCCTGCGCCGTGGTGGGCCGCCCCGAGCTGGTCTTCCTGGACGAGCCGACCGCGGGCCTGGACCCGCAGGCGCGCATGGCCACCTGGGACCTGGTGGCGGCCCTGCGCGAGGCGGGTGTGGCGGTGATCCTGACCACGCACTACATGGAGGAGGCCGAGCGGCTGGCCGACCACGTGGTCATCATCGACCGCGGCGCCGTGGTCGCCGAGGGCACCCCCGCCGAGCTGACCGGAGAGCGCCGCGAGGTCTGCTTCTCCGCCGAGGCCCCCGTGGACACGGCCCTGCTGGAGGCCGCCCTGCCCGAGGGCAGCCGGGTGGAGGCCCACGGCCCCGCCGACGGCCGCCGCGAGTACGCGGTCGTCCCCGGCGGAGCGGGAGCGCCCGGCCCGGAGTTCCTGGCCACGGTCACCGCCTGGTGCGCCTCGGCCGGAGTCCTGGCCGAGGACCTGCGCGTGCGGCGGCGTACCCTCGAAGACGTCTTCCTCGAACTCACCGGCAGGGAACTGCGCGACTGATGCACGAGCACACCTCCACCGCCTCCGCGCGGGCGGCCGCCGACGCGCCCGCTCACGGAGGCGACGACGCCTCGCTGTTCACCCCCGCGCCCGGGGCCGCGCCGATGTGGCGGATGGTCGCCGCGCAGGCCCAGATGGAGCTGCGGGTCATGCTGCGCCACGGCGAGCAGTTCCTGCTCACCATGGTGATCCCCGTGCTGCTGCTGGTGGGCTTCAGCCTCACCTCGGTGCTGGACGTGGGCGAGGGGGCGCGGGTGGACGCGCTCACGCCCGGCGTGCTGGCGCTGGCGGTGATGTCCACGTCGTTCACGGGCCTGGCCATCGGCACCGGCTTCGAACGCCGCTACGGGGTGCTCAAGCGGCTGGGGGCGACCCCGCTGTCGCGCTTCGGCCTGCTGGCCGCCAAGACCCTGGCCGTGCTGGGCGTGCAGGCGATCCAGACGGTGGTGCTGTGCGCGGTGGCGCTGATGCTGGGCTGGTCGCCCGCGGTGAGCCCGGCGGGCGTGCTGGCGTCCGTGGCGCTGGTGCTGCTGGCCACCGCCGCGTTCAGCTCGCTGGCCCTGCTGATGGCGGGAACGCTGCGGGCCGAGGCGACCCTGGCCGGGGCCAACCTGGTGTACGTGCTGCTGCTGGGCCTGGGCGGGGTGCTCTTCCCCGTCAGCAGCTTCCCCGGCCCCCTGGAGCAGGCGGCGTCGGCGCTGCCGATCACCGCGCTCAGCTCGGGGCTGCGGACGGTCCTGGCCGACGGCTCCCTGCCCGGCCCGGGCGCGTTCGCCGTGCTGGCCGTGTGGGCGCTGGTCTGCGGCGCGCTGGCCAGCCGCCTCTTCCGCTGGGAGTAGCCCGGGCCCCGGCCGGAGTCAGCTCAGCGGCAGCAGGCGCCACTGCTGGTGGGCGTGGCCGCCGTCGGGCGCCTGGGCGACCCTGGTGCCGTTGTCGGGGGCGCCGCCCTGCGCCTCCAGCGCCTGGCCGGTGGCCCGGTTGACCAGGCGGACCACACCCGGCCCCACCTCGACGAGCGACCAGTGCTGGTTGGGTGAGCCGGTACGGGTGAGCAGGGCAGCGCCGGGCTGCGCGGCCGGGTCGGCGGGGATCTCCAGGAGCTTGCCGCTGCCCACGCCCTCGATCTCGTAGAAGCCCCCGTCCACGGGGATGAAGCGCCACTGCTGGTTGGTCTGGTCGTGGCGGTCCCACAGGTGGACGGGCGCGCCGTTGGCGGTGGACGTACCCGCGACGTCCATGACGCGGCCGCCGTGGACGCTCTGGACCGCGTAGACGAGCGCGGGGTCCAGCCCCGCCGGGTGGACCACCTCCTCCTCAGACGGCTCCTCGGTGGGCTCCTCGGCCTCGGGGGCGCCGGGCGGCTGGACAAGGATGCCCGAGGCCGTGGTCATCTCCGGCTCCTCGGGCCGGTCCCCGCCGGAGACGAGCAGGCCCCCCGTGTAACCGCCGACGAGGGCCACCAGCAGCAGCGCCAGGGCTCCGGCCAGGAGCGGCCAGCGGGGGACGTACCGGTCGTGGTCGCGGGGGGAACGGGCACGGCGTCGGGACATTGAGGACACTCCAGCGGGGTGCGGGCGGGGGCCGCGTCGATCCACGGCCCGGACCATTTCACACCACTTCGCCGGTTTGGTGCACGTTCGCCCGCCAGTGGCGGGGGCTCGATAGGGTCCGGGCATGGAAGCGCTCGGAGTCCCCTGGTTCATCGCGGTCCGCTACCTCGGCCCGCCGTTGCTCCTGCTCGCCGCGGGCGGCGCGCTGACGCTGTGGCGGCGGCCCGCCCGGCCCGGACTGGTGTGGGCCGCGCTGCTGGTGAACCTGCTCGCGGCGGCGCTGCCGTTCCTGTGGATCGGGGTGCAGCTCCTGACCGGACGGGCGGACCAGACGGTGCACGGTCTGGTCATGACGCTGGCGCAGCCCGCGGTGGCCACGGCGGCCTGGGGACTGCTGCTGGCCGCGGTCGTGGCACGGCCCCGCGGGCCGGACCGGCCCGCGAGGGGCCGGAACCGGGCGGACCGGGGACGGGCGCGGACCGGGGACGGCGGGGAGACGGAGAGGACCCCCGAAAACGTAGGATGACTTCCCATGAGCACTCCGTCCCGGCCCCAGGCAGCGTTCTCCCCGCTCCGAGCGGTGGAGGCGGTGCCCCCGGTCTGGCTGGTGATGGTCGGCATCGTCTCGGTGCAGACCGGCGCCGGGGTGGCCAAGAACCTCTTCGACGCGCTGCCCCCGGCCGCGGTCGTGTGGCTGCGGCTGCTGACCTCGGCGGTGCTCCTGGTCCTGGTGGCGCGGCCGGTGCTCAGGGCGCGCTCGCGCGGGGACTGGTGGGTGGTGGTCGGCTACGGCGTCGCGCTGGCGATGATGAACTTCCTCATCTACCAGGCCTTCGCGCGCATCCCGCTGGGGATCGCGGTCACCATCGAGTACTTGGGGCCGCTGGCCATCGCGATCCTGGGATCGCGCCGCCGGGTCGACCTGGTGTGGGCGGGCCTGGCCGGGCTGGGCGTGGTCGCGCTGGGGCTGGAGTCGGGCTCGATGGACCCGCTGGGCATCCTGTTCGCCGTGCTGGCCGCGGTGGCCTGGGCGGGCTACATCCTGCTCAGCGCGTCGACGGGCCAGCGGTTCAGCGGCGCGTCCGGCCTGGCGATCGCCAGCGTCGTAGGCGTAGTCGTCATGGCGCCGATCGGGGTGTACGAGGGGGGCGCGGCCCTGCTCGACTGGCGCCTGCTGCTGTTCGGCCTGGTGGTCGGCGTGCTGTCCTCGGTGGTGCCCTACACGCTGGAGCTGACCGCGCTGCGCCGGATGCCGCCGCGCGTGTTCGGGGTGCTGATGAGCCTCCAGCCCGCCGCCGCGGCGCTGGTGGGCCTGGTGGTGCTGGGTGAGCTGCTGAGCGTGTGGCAGTGGTTCGCGGTGGCCTGCGTGATCGTGGCCAGCGCGGGTTCCACGCGCACCTCGGCCCGCGACGGCGAGGACCGCGGCCCCGAGGCCGACGGCGCGTCCGCCCGGCCGTCCCGGAAGGACCCCGGAGAGCGCTAGGCGGGCCCGGTCCGCGGTCGTCGTGTGCGCGGCGCGCCCGCCGGGGCGGCCCGTCCGGGAAGACGGTGGCAGGAGTTTTGCCACTCAGTGTTTCCGAATAGACACAAATGGTTATCTGTCCTGGTGGGTCGGCCAACCGGCTGGACCGCTCGCATTCGAAGGGGGAGCCATGCGCACCACCGCCAAGATGATGATGACCGCTCTGTTCACCGCCGGCCTGCTCGGCATGGGGCTCGGGACCGCCTCCGCGGGCGAGACCGACACCGACGTCTACCAGGCGTGCGTGAAGGAGCAGGGCGTTCTCGGCCTGATCAACCTGAACCTGGAGCTGCTCAACCAGTGCATCTCCAACCACGCCGGCTAGGGTCCCGCCGACAGGTCGGGGGCGGCGGGCCCTCCCGAACCGACGAGCCCCGGGATCGGGCCGATCGGGAGATTCGGACCCCGCCGTCGCGGAGGGGGCGTCCACACGCGGGCGCCCCCTCCCCCGTGTCCGACGACGGCGTCGACGCAGGTGGGAGACGTCGCGGGGGGCGGACACCGACCCCCGCGACGATGTACTACAGTCTGTCGTATGTCTGTTTCCCCGGCCTCCGCGGTGCTGGCCGCGAACTCGGTCCCCCCGCTCGCGGCGGAGGACATCTCCCTTCTCGGATTCCCCCTGTGGGGCTGGCAGATCGCCGTAGCGACCGCCGGAGTGCTCGCTCTGGTGCTGCTCGCGCGCACGATCTGGACGCCCACGCAGCGGTCGCTGCGGGCCTGGGCGCTCGGCAACATCGTGGTCAACGCGGGGATCGCCGTCACCGGCGCCACCGTCCGCGTCACCTCCTCGGGCCTGGGCTGCTCGGAGTGGCCCAGGTGCACGCCGGAGAGCTTCGTGCCCATCGACACCGGGCACGCCGCGCTCAACGCCGCCATCGAGTTCGGCAACCGGACGCTCACCTTCGTCGTGCTGGCGGTCGCCGTCATCACCTTCATCGCGGTCATGCGGATGAGCCCGCGCCGCCCCGATCTGGTCCGGCTGGCCGTCATCGTGCCGTTCGGCGTCCTGGGCCAGGGCGTGGTCGGCGGCATCACCGTGTGGACCGACCTGCACCCCGCCTCGGTGGCCGCGCACTTCCTGCTGTCCATGGTGATGGTCTTCGTCACGGTCGCCCTGTACGTGCGCTGCCAGGAGCCCGAGGGAAAGCCGCAGGTGTCCGCGGGACCCATGCTGCACGCCCTGAGCATCGGCCTGGTCGTGGTCGGCTTCGTCCTGCTGGTCGCCGGGACCATCGTCACCGGCACCGGCCCGCACGGCGGCGACGCCGCGGCCCCCCGCTGGGGGTTCGACCTGGCGGCGGTCACCCGCCTGCACTCCGCGCTGGCCTGGCTCACCACGGCCGGGGCCGTGCTGGTCACCGTCATCGCCTTCCGCGGCGGCGCCCGGCGTCCGGTCCGCGTGAGCAGCGTGTTCCTGCTTGTGACCGTCGTCCTCCAGGGCGTCGTGGGCTACACCCAGTACGCCCTGGAACTCCCCGAGGCCCTGGTGGTCCTGCACGTTCTGGGCTCAGCCCTGACCTGGGTCGCGATCTGCCGCCTGTACTTCTCCACCACGCGCCTGGTGCCGCCGGGCCAGGAGCTCAGCGAGGACCCTGCGGACCGTGACGGGGAACGTAGTCCTGTTGTGCCCGCGCCTGGGCGATGACGTGCGCGAAGTCGGCCCGGCGCAGGAAGCCGGAGTCGGTGGGGCTCTCCGCCCAGCCCGGGGCGACCGGCTGGGGCATCCGCCCCAGGAAGGTGTCCCGGGCCACGTGCATCAGCGCCAGGAACGAGTCCCGGTGGACCTTCCAGGCGGGCGCGGGCAGCCCGGCGTCCAGCCTGCGGTGCAGGAGCGCGAGCTCGGTGGCGGCGAGCTGGTACTCGCGCATCGCCTCGCGGCCCCTGCGGCCGGCGTTGCGCGCCGCCCACTCCCGGGCCCGGCGGCGCCCCTGAAGTGAGCTGAGCATGGCGATGTCAGCCGGGCTGACCAGGCCTGTGGAGACGTAGGGCGGCAGGTACCGGGCGATCGCGCCGATCTGCCGGTGGCGGTCGCGGGTCGCCAGCGCCAGGATCGCCATGAGTACGCCGAAGAGCACCATGTAGGCGACGGCCAGACCGGACCAGCCGAAGTAGGTGGACCCGTTCCACATGCCGTGCAGCAGCACCGCCGCGGCCCACCCGGCGGCGGGGGCCAGCAGGCGCAGGGCTCCGGAGCGCATGGCGGCGTAGGCCACGCCGATGCCGATCATCGCGGTGTAGACCGGGTGCCCGAACGGGGCGATCAGCCCCCGGATGGCGAAGGTGGCCACCAGGGTGCCGTCGAAGAACGCGCTGAGGAAGTACAGGATGTTCTCGGTGAAGGCGAAGCCGGTGGCGACCATCCCCGCGTAGATCACCCCGTCGGTGAAGGTGTCCAGCTCGTGGCGGCGCCGCCAGAGCAGGATCAGCAGCACCACGCCCTTGGCGCTCTCCTCCACCAGCGGCGCCACCGCCGACGTGCCCAGGAAGTCGCCCAGGTCGCGGCCGAACAACGGCACCGTGACGTGGGCCAGGCCCCAGCTGTTGAGCAGCAGGGAGACCACCACGGCCACGCCCGCGCCCCAGGCGAAGGCGAAGAACAGCACCCATCCGGGCTCGGGCTCGATCCGGTCGAGCATGAGGATGAGCGGCACGAGGATGCACACGGGGATGACCGCGGCGACGAGGCTGACGGCGAAGCCGAGTCCTCCGTCGATCCCGGCGGCCGCTCCCCCGGCCAGGGCGAGCAGCCACAGGTAGACCAGCATCCCGATCATGCAGACCACGCTGACGGTGGTGCCCAGGATGAGGGTCATCGAGTAGCGCGAGCGTCGGCCCTGGAGGATGGCCTTGCTGTCGAGACGGGGCATGGGCACCGATCGTAGCGGGAACCGGGCCGACCACGGCTTTCGCCCCCGGCCGACCGCGGGGAGGAGCGCACGGGCCCCGACCGGCGGCGGCCCGGCCTTCCGCGGGCGGCACCCGCGCCGGAGCGCCGCCCGCGGAAGGCCGGCGGCCTCAGCCCAGGACGCCCGCGATCAGGGGGTCGACGGTGACCGCCACGAACAGCAGCGCCAGGTAGGCGTTGGACAGGTGGAAGAAGCCCATCGTCTTGAGCTGCGCGCCGGTCACGCCCGCGCGGGAGCGGTTGAGCAGGCGGTGCGCCTGGACGATCAGCAGCGCGCCCAGTGCGACGGCGACCGCGCCGTAGAACCAGGTGGTGCCCGCCACCGGCCAGAACAGCACCGACACGACCGCGGTGGCCCAGCTGTAGAGCACGCACTCCAGCAGCACCCGGCGGTCGGTGGCGACCACGGGCAGCATCGGCACCTTGGCCTGGGCGTAGTCCTCCTTGTAGCGCATGGCCAGCGTCCAGGTGTGCGGCGGCGTCCAGAAGAACACCACCAGGAACAGCACGAACGGGGCCCAGTCCAGGCTGTTGGTCACCGCGGCCCAGCCGATGAGCACCGGCATGCACCCGGCGATGCCGCCCCACACCACGTTCTGCGCGGTGCGCCGCTTGAGCAGCAGCGTGTACACGAAGATGTAGAACAGGATCGCGAAGACCGACAGCACGGCCGAGAGCACGTTCACCAGGAGGGCGAACCCGACGGTGGAGCCGACGGCCAGCACCAGGCCGTAGACGAGGGCTCCGCGCGGGGTGACCAGGTCCATCGCGCCGGGGCGCTGGCGGGTGCGACGCATCTCACGGTCGATGTCGCGGTCGATGTAGCAGTTCATCGCGTTCGCGCTGGCCGCCGACATGGTGCCGAACACCAGGGTGGCGACCGCGGTCCACAGCGGCGGCACTCCCCCGGCCGCGACGAACATCACCGGGATGGTGGTGATGAGCAGCAGCTCGATGACGCGGGGCTTGGAAAGGGCGACGTAGGCGCGGACGTGGGCGCCCAGCGAGGCCCCGCGGGGGGTCTGGGGCTGGTCGCCGTGCGGGTTCGTCCGCGGGGCGCGGTTGGTGAGGGCCATCAGTACCCGGTCCTCACGGCCGGACGGTTCTCTCGCGTCCCCCCGGGGGCCACCGGCTCGGTTTCAGACACGCGGATACCTCGACAACTCTAGGGGTTTCGACACTGCTCGCCACGCGGGGGCCGGCGGACCGACAAAGCGTCTGGATCGGCGGAAACCCCGTCAACGACATACTGTAGTACTTCCTCACGCGCGCCTGAGACCAGCCCCCTCACAAGGAAAACCGCTGGTCCTCGGGCCCGGATGCGCGCGGTGGTCCGCCGGGTGTACTGAAGGGTCGCACAGGCCCCGATGCGCTTCCAGCCCGCCACGCACCGCCCGCGGCCCCCGCCCCGCGGCTCGGCCGCCGGTGTCCGCGCCGCCCGGATTCGCCCGAGAGGCGGTTCCCACACCCCTACCGGCCGGTAATCAGAGGTGTCGGGCAACGACATCCCGGGTAGCGGACGATAGGCTCGATCGTGGCCGAATCCGTCGTGGTACCCAGCCCGCGGCGACCGTCGCCCGGGGACGCCGCGTCCGTGCCCTGAACAGCAGCGGGTGCGCGTTCCCGCCGTACTCGGCCCCGCCCGCACGGCGGGCCGCCCCGGTTCCGGCGGCGGTTCGAGAACGAACGCAACCGACACACCCCGCGCTCCGGCCGCCGGGCGCGGGGGGTGCCCGAGAAGGAGAACGCAAGTCCGTGAACGCCCACACCCCGCAAACCCTGGAGTGGTCGGACCTCGACCTCCGCGCCGTCAACACGGTCCGGGCCCTGGCGATGGACGCGGTCGAGAAGTCGGGTAACGGACACCCCGGCACCGCGATGAGCCTGGCGCCAGCCGCCTACCTGCTCTTCCAGAAGATCATGCGCCACGACCCCTCGGACCCGGAGTGGACGGGCCGGGACCGCTTCGTGCTGTCGATCGGCCACTCCAGCCTCACCCTGTACATCCAGCTTTACCTCGCCGGATACGGGCTCGAACTGGACGACCTCAAGAGCCTGCGCCAGTGGGGCAGCCGCACGCCCGGCCACCCCGAGTTCAGCCACACGCCGGGGGTGGAGACCACCACCGGCCCGCTGGGCCAGGGCGTGGGCAACGCGGTCGGCATGGCCATGGCCGCCCGCCGTGAGCGCGGCCTGTTCAACCCCGAGGCCGGTCCGGGCGCCAGCCCCTTCGACCACCACATCTACGCCTTCTGCTCCGACGGAGACGTCCAGGAGGGCGTGAGCCACGAGGCCAGCGCCCTGGCCGGGACCCAGCAGCTGGGCAACCTCATCATGATCTGGGACGACAACCGGATCTCCATCGAGGACGACACCCGCATCGCGCACTCCGAGGACGTCGCCGAGCGCTACCGCGCCTACGGCTGGCACGTGGAGGAGGTCGACTGGAGCGCCACCGGCGAGTACGTCGAAGACGTCGAGGCCCTGTACCAGGCGATCTTGCGCGGCAAGGCCGAGACCGAGCGCCCGACCTTCATCCGCCTGCGCACCGTCATCGGATGGCCCGCGCCCAACAAGCAGAACACCGGCGCCATCCACGGCGCGGCCATCGGCGCCGACGAGATCTCCGCCACCAAGGCGATCCTCGGCCTGCCCGACGAGCCCTTCGGCGTCGAGGACGCGGTGATCGAGCACACCCGCCGCGCCGTGGACCGGGGCCGCGAGGCCCGCGCCGCCTGGGAGGTGGAGTTCAGGGCCTGGCACGACAGCGCCGGGGAGCACGCCGAACTGTTCGACCGCCTGGTCGAGAAGAGGCTGCCCGAGGGCTGGGAGAAGGCCCTGCCGACCTTCGAGGCCAGCGAGAAGGGCATGGCCACCCGCAAGGCCAGCGGCGAGGTGCTCTCGGCCCTGGCGCCGCTGCTGCCCGAGCTGTGGGGCGGCTCGGCCGACCTGGCCGGGTCCAACAACACCACGCCCAAGGGCGAGCCGTCCTTCCTGCCCTTCGACCGCGCCAGCGAGATGTTCCCGGGCAGCCCCTACGGGCGCGTGCTGCACTTCGGCGTGCGCGAGCACGGCATGGGCTCCATCCTCAACGGCATGGCCCTGCACGGCCCGACCCGGCCCTACGGCGGCACCTTCCTCGTCTTCAGCGACTACATGCGCCCCGCGGTCCGGCTGGCCGCCATCATGCAGCTGCCGGTCACCTACGTGTGGACGCACGACTCCATCGGCCTGGGCGAGGACGGCCCCACCCACCAGCCGGTCGAGCACCTGTGGGCGCTGCGCGCCATCTACGGGCTGGACGTGATCCGCCCGGCCGACGCGAACGAGACCGCCGTGGTGTGGCGCGAGGTCGTCGAGCGGGGCGACCGCCCGTCCGCGCTGGCGCTGACCCGCCAGAACCTGCCCGTCCTGGACCGCGAGGAGTACGCCTCGGCCGAGGGCGCGGTCAAGGGCGGCTACGTGCTGGCCGAGGCCGACGGGGAGGCCCCCGAGGTGATCATCATGGCCACCGGCAGCGAGGTGCAGATCGCCCTGGACGCCCGCAAGGCGCTCCAGGAGGCGGGCACGCCCACCCGCGTGGTGTCCATGACGTGCGTGGAGTGGTTCGAGCGCCAGAGCGAGGAGTACCGCGAGCAGGTGCTGCCCTCCTCCGTGCGCGCCCGCGTGTCGGTGGAGGCCGGGATCGCCCTGGGCTGGCGCGAGTACGTCGGCGACGCCGGCGAGTCGGTGAGCCTGGAGCACTACGGCGCCTCCGCCCCGTACCAGGTCCTGTACGAGAAGTTCGGCTTCACGACCGAGGCGGTCGTCGAGGCGGCCCGCAAGAGCATCGCCAAGGCCGGCAGCTGACCCCGGCGGGCCCCGCCGGAGGATCCCGGCGGGGCCCGTCCTCCTCTGACGTGTGTGACCGGGGGCGGCGCTCCGCCCCCAGGAAGGCGGAAGAACCCATGAGCAACGCACTCCGCGACCTGTCCCAGGCGGGCGTGGCCGTCTGGATCGACGACATCAGCCGCGAGCGGCTGCGCTCGGGCAACCTGTCCGAGCTGATGTCGACCCGCCACGTGGTCGGCGTCACCTCCAACCCCACCATCTTCGACAAGGCGCTCGCCGAGGGCGACGCCTACGACCAGCAGGTCCACGAGCTGGCCGTGCGGGGCGTGTCGGTGGAGGAGGCGGTGCGCATGATCACCACCTACGACATCCGCTGGGCCGCGGACACCCTGCGCCCGGTCTACGACTCCACCGACCGCGTGGACGGGCGCGTCTCCCTGGAGGTGGACCCGCGCCTGGCCGGCGACACCGAGCGCACGGCCGCCGAGGCCAAGGCGCTGTGGTGGATGGTGGACCGGCCCAACCTGATGGTCAAGATCCCGGCCACGGCCGCGGGCCTGCCCGCGATCACGCGGGTGCTGGGCGAGGGCATCAGCGTCAACGTCACGCTGATCTTCTCCCTGGAGCGCTACCGCCAGGTGATGGACGCCTTCCTGGAGGGCATGGAGCTGGCCCGCGCCAACGGCCACGACCTGTCCCGCATCCAGTCGGTGGCCTCGTTCTTCGTCAGCCGCGTGGACACCGAGGTGGACAAGCGCCTGAAGGAGATCGGCACCGACGAGGCGCTGTCCCTGCTGGGCCGCGCCGCCCTGGCCAACGCCCGCCTGGCCTACGAGGCCCACCAGGAGGTCTTCGCCTCCCCCGAGTGGAAGGCCCTGGAGGAGCACGGCGCCACGCCGCAGCGGCCGCTGTGGGCCTCCACCGGTGTGAAGGACCCCTCCTACGAGGACACCCTCTACGTCACGCAGCTGGTGGCGCGCGACACCGTCAACACGATGCCGGAGGCCACGCTGGAGGCCACCGCCGACCACGGCGAGATCACCGGCAACACCGTGCTGGGCACCTACGAGCAGGCCCGCGCCGACTTCGCGGCGCTGGAGAACGCCGGGGTCAACCTGACCGACGTGTTCGCCGTGCTGGAGGACGAGGGCGTGGACAAGTTCGTCAAGTCCTGGGAGAGCCTGCTGAGCGCGCTCTCGGCCAAGCTCGACAAGCTGTCCTGAGCCGCGCGGCCGTCCCGGCGACGGGACGGCCGCGCCTTTCCCGCCCGTCCCCACCCGCCTGCCCCGGCGGGGGCGGCGCCCAGCCTCCCACCGGCCACTCTCGACAGGAAAGACGGGAACTTGAAAGAACCGGTGATGCCGGGAGCGGTACCCAACCCGCTCCGCAACGCCCTGGACCGCAGACTGCCCCGTATCGCCGGACCCAGCGTGCTGGTGCTCTTCGGCGTCACGGGCGACCTGGCCCGCAAGAAGCTCCTGCCGGCCATCTACGACCTGGCCAACCGGGGACTGCTGCCGCCGGGCTTCGGCCTGGTGGGGTTCGCCCGCCGGGACTGGGAGGACCAGGACTTCGCCGACGAGGCCTACCAGGCGGTGCGCGAGCACGCGCGCACCCCGTTCCGCGAGGACGTGTGGCGCCAGCTCAGCGAGGGCGTCCGGTTCGTCCAGGGCGAACTGCACGACGACGACGCGTTCGACCGCCTGGCCGACTGCGTGCGCACCCTGGACGCCGAGCGCGGCACCGGCGGCAACTACGCGTTCTACCTGTCGCTGCCGCCCAAGCTGTTCCCCACCGTGGTCAAGCAGCTCAAGCGGAGCGGCCTGGCCGAACCCGAGGAGGACCAGGTCTCCGAGGGCGGGATCCGCCCGTGGCGGCGGGTGGTGATCGAGAAGCCCTTCGGCCACGACCTGGAGAGCGCCCGGGACCTCAACGCGGTGGTGGACGACGTGTTCCCGCCCTCGTCGGTGTTCCGCATCGACCACTACCTGGGCAAGGAGACGGTCCAGAACATCCTGGCCCTGCGCTTCGCCAACACCCTCTTCGAGCCGCTGTGGAACCGCAGCTACGTGGACCACGTGCAGATCACCATGGCCGAGGACATCGGCGTGGGCGGCCGGGCGGGCTACTACGACGGGATCGGCGCGGCCCGCGACGTCATCCAGAACCACCTCCTCCAGCTGCTGGCCCTGGTCGCGATGGAGGAGCCAATCTCCTACAGCGCGGACGCGCTGCGTGCGGAGAAGGAGAAGGTGCTGGCGTCGGTGTCGCTGCCCGAGGACCTGTCCACGGGCACCGCGCGCGGCCAGTACGCGGCGGGCTGGCAGGGCGGCGCGGCGGTGCGCGGCTACCTGGAGGAGGAGGGCATCCCCTCCGACTCGGTGACCGAGACCTACGCGGCGCTGAAGCTGTCGGTGGACACCCGGCGCTGGTCGGGCGTGCCCTTCTACCTGCGCACCGGCAAGCGGCTGGGCCGCAGGGTGACGGAGGTGGCGCTGGTGTTCCAGGCCGCTCCGCAGCAGCTGTTCCCGCGCACCGACGTCAGCGAGGTGGGGCAGAACGCCCTGGTGCTGCGCATCCAGCCGGACGAGGGCGTGACGCTGCGCTTCGGCTCCAAGGTGCCCGGGGCCAGCATGGAGGTCCGCGACGTGAGCATGGACTTCGCCTACGGGCAGTCCTTCACCGAGGCCAGCCCCGAGGCCTACGAGCGGCTCATCCTGGACGTGCTCATCGGCGACCCGCCGCTGTTCCCGCGCCAGGAGGAGGTCGAGCTGTCCTGGCGGATCCTGGACCCGGTCGAGGAGTACTGGGCCAAGGCGGGCCAGCCCGAGCAGTACGGCTCGGGCACCTGGGGCCCGGAGTCGGCCGAGCAGCTGCTCTCCAGGGACGGACGCCAGTGGCGGCGCCCGTGACCAGCCACGACCCCGCCGGGAGGAACCGATGACGCTCTACCTGCCGCGCACCACGACCTCGAAGATCGCCGAGGCGCTCATGGCCGAGCGGCTCAGCGTGGGCGGCGGTGCCATGAACATGGTCCTGACCCTGGTCATCGTCACCGACGAGGCCGACCACTACGACGCGGTGCGCGCCGCTACCGAGGCGGGCCGCGAGCACCCCTCGCGCGTGGTGGCGCTGGTGCGGCGCGACCCCGACGCCGAACCGGCCATCGACGCCGAGATCCGCCGCCCTGGCACCTCGGGCCCCGGCGAGGCGGTGCTGCTGCGGCTGTACGGGCCGCTGGGCGAGCACGCGGACTCGGTGGTCACCCCGCTGCTGGTGCCCGAGGCGCCGGTGGTGGTGTGGTGGCCGGGCGTGGGACCGGCCAACCCGGCGGCCGACCCCATCGGCCGCCTGGCCCAGCGCCGGATCACCGACGCGCTGCGCGCACCGGACCCGGTGAGCGACCTGCTGGAGCGGGTGTCCCACTACAGCCCGGGCGACACCGACCTGACCTGGACCCGGCTGACGCCGTGGCGCTCGCTGCTGGCCAGCGCCATGGACCAGCCCTGCGGGTGGGTGACCTCGGCCAGTGTGACGGCCGAGTCGCACTACCCGAGCGCCGAACTGCTGGCCGCGTGGCTGTCGGACCGGCTGGACGTGCCGGTGACCCGCGAGACCTCGCACGGCCCCGGCCTGACCGAGGTCCGCCTGACCACCGACCAGGGGGACATCACGCTCTCCCGGGTGGACGGCCGGGTGGCCACGCTGTCGCGGTTCGGCCAGCCCGACCAGACGGTGGCCCTGTCGCGGCGCGCCGCCTCCGGGGCCCTGGCCGAGGAGCTGCGCCGTCTGGACCCCGACGAGATCTACGAGAGCGCGGCCCGGCACCTGGAGCCGCTGCTCTCCGGAAGCGGAGCACGAGGATGAGCGAACCGGAGATCGTCCGCCACTCCGACGCTGGGGCGCTGGCCGACAGCGTCGCGTTGAAGCTGGTGAACATGATCGTCCAGGCCGAGGCGGACAAGCGCGACTTCCACCTGGTGCTGACCGGTGGAGGGATCGGCATCCGCGCCCTGGAGGCGGTGCGCGACCACGCCCTGGAGGCCGGGATCAGCTGGTCGCACGTGCACCTGTGGTGGGGTGACGAGCGCTTCCTGCCGGACAAGGACCCCGAGCGCAACGAGACCCAGGCGTGCGCGGCGCTGATCGACGCGGTTCCGGTGCCCGCGCACAACGTGCACCCGATGCCCGCCTCCGACGGGATGGACGGCGACCACGTCGAGCACGCCGCCACCCGCTACGGCCGGGAGCTGGCGGTGGCCGCGCGGGCCCAGGGGCCGGTTCCCGTGTTCGACGTGTGCCTGCTGGGCGTGGGCCCGGACGCGCACGTGGCCTCGCTCTTCCCCGGTCTGCCGGAAGTGCGCGAGGACGAGGCGTCGGTGGCCGCGGTGCACGACTCGCCCAAGCCCCCGCCGCGGCGGATCACCCTGACGCTGCCGTCGATCCGCACGGCCCGCGAGGTGTGGGTGCTGGCCTCGGGCGAGGGCAAGGCCGAGGCCGTGCGGCTGGGCTTGGCCGGGGGCGGCGTGGACGAGGCCCCCGTGGCCGGTGCGCGCGGCGCGGAGCGGACCGTGTTCTGGGTGGACGAGGCGGCGGCCTCGAAGCTGTAGTCCGCCTCGACACCGACGACCGCCCCGGCCGGATCCGGCCGGGGCGGTCGTGCGTGCGGCGGCCGTTCGCCCGCCGGGCGGTGTCTCCTCCGGGACGCCCGCGCGGGGGGAAGCGGTCTCAGGCGCGGGCGAGCTCGTGCACGACCGTCATGTCGTCGAAGGGAACGAGGTCGCCGCCGACGCTCTGGTGGGTCTCGCTGCCCTTGCCCGCGACCAGGACGACGTCGCCCGGCTCGGCCGAGGACAGCGCGAGGGCGATGGCCCCGCGCCGGTCGCCCACCCGTGTGAATGGTGCGCCGACCGACTCGATGCCCGGGGCGACCTGGTCCATGATCGCCTCCGGGTCCTCGTAACGGGGATTGTCCGAGGTGAGGACGCACAGGTCGGAGTAGGTGGCCGCGATCTCGCCCATCCGGGCGCGTTTGGTGGTGTCCCGGTCGCCGCCGCAGCCGAAGACGGTGAGCACCCGGCGCGGCGCGAATCCGCGGATCGTGCACAGGACCTTGTCCAGCGAGTCGGGCGAGTGGGCGTAGTCCACGATGACGGAGACCCCCTCGGGTGTGCCGAAGTGCTCGAACCGGCCCGGGATCTGCGGCATCCGGTCGAGGGCGTCCACCAGTGCGCCCAGGTCGTGGCCCAGGACGTGGCAGGCCGCCACAGCGGCCAGCGCGTTGGACACCGAGAACCGGCCCGGGACGGGGATCGCCGCCGGGTACTTGTGGCCGTCGTGGTGCAGGACGAACCGCGTTCCCGAGGCGTCGACGACCAGATCGGTCGCACGGTAGTCCGCGTCCGCGTCGACGGCGTAGGTGGTCACGGCGCCGGGCATCAGGGCCGGGATCGCGGCGCCCACGGGGTCGTCGGCGTTGACCACGGCGCGTCGGCACATGCCCTGGAACAGGAGCATCTTCGCCCTGGTGTAGTTCTCCATGGTGCCGTGGTCGTCCAGGTGGTCCTGGGTCAGGTTGGTGAAGATCCCGACGTCGACGAAGGCGCCGTCCACCCTGTGGTTCAGCAGTCCCATCGACGTCGCCTCCAGCACGACGCTGTCGCCGCCCCGGTCGCGCATACACGCCAGCAGGTACTGGAGGTCCGGTGACTCGGGCGTGCTCAGCACGGACCTCGGCATGGGGATCGGTTCGCCGCCGACCCGGGCCCCGGAGGTCCCGACGACCCCCACCCGGGCACCCGCGGAGAGCGTCAGCAGCGACTCGTACATGGACGACACCGACGTCTTGCCGTTGGTGCCGGTGACGGCGACCACGTCCATGGCGCGCCCCGGTTCGCCGTGGTAGCGCACGGAGACCAGTGCCGCCGCGATCCGCGCGTCCGGTACCCGAACCACGCACGCGCCGGTGTCCGACGGCCGCTCCGCGGCCGGATCCGGGCCCTCGACGAGCACCGCGGCGGCCCCGCGGGCGAGCGCCTCCCCCAGCGCCTCGGGACCGCCCTCGCGGTGTCCGGGCAGGGCGATGTAGAGCGAACCGGGAGTCACGCGGACGGCGTCCAGGCACGGCCCCGAGGTGATCGGTGTGTCCTGGTCCCCGTGCATTACCTGGTGGTCGTGGTCGTACAGCAGTTCGCTCAGCTTCACTGGAGGTCCCTTCGAAAGGGGCGCGGCCGACGCCGTGGGTACGGCCGCACCCGCGGGCGCAGCCGACGGGGCCGGCTGGCGTGGAGAGTGCTGCGGGACTCGGGAGAGAACGCCCCGGTCCGGCACGACGGGGCTCGGACGGAGGCGGAGAGGGGCGCGGTGCGCGCGGAGGGTGACGAACCGCGGGACACGGGAAGTCGGGGGCGCGACCGCCTCCGGGGGCGGCCGGAACTACGTGGAGAGGTCGCTAACCGTGGCCGTGCAGGGCCGTGAGGCCGGTGCGGGGCGTCGCCGGGAGGGCGGAGGTCGACAGGCTGACGGTCGAGGAGGCCGCGGTCGCCGAGCCCAGGAGGAGAGCGGTCCGGAACGGACCCTGCTCCACCGCGCGCGTATCGGCCATGACTGGAGTGTACGCGCCGGGCCGCGTACACGGGCTCGGGTGGACGTGGGCGCGGTTCCGTGCGCCTCAGTCCGGGGAGCCGGGGCAGGTGAGCCCGGGTCCGGGGACCCGGCCGGTGAGCAGGTAGGCGTCCACCGCCCCGTCCACGCACGGGCTGCGGCCGGTGCCGTAGACGGTGTGTCCGGCCCCCTCGTAGGTGACCAGGGTGGCGGTCTCCATCCGTTCGGACAGGTCCTCGGCCCAGGCGTAGGGGGTGGCGGGGTCGCCGACGGTGCCCACGACCACGATCGGGGGCGCGTCCGGCGCGGTCGCCGCGGGGGCCTCACCCGTCTCGGGCCAGTACGCGCAGGGCAGGTGGTCCCACACCGGGTCGGGGCCGAAGAGCGGGGCGAGGTCGGCCGCCTCGTCGGCTGCGTCGCGGTAGGCCTCCACGGTCACCGGGTCGGCGCGGTCGGCGCAGTTCACCGCGGTGAACACCGCGCCGGGGTCCCGGTGCTCCGTTCCCGGTACGGCCTCGCCGGAGCCCGCCCGCGCGTACGCGCCGAAGGTGCGGTCGTAGAGCCGGCCGAGGTGGAGTCCGGTCGCCTCGGCGTCGTCTCCGGCGAGGGCGGTGAACACGTCGGCGAGCAGGTCCCAGCCGTCCTCGCGGTACAGCTCCATGACGACCATGGCCGTCAGTGTGCGCCCGTCCACCGGGATCCCCTCGGCCTCGGCTGGGACGCGGTCGAGGCCGCGCAGGAGCGCGGCCGCCCGGACGTCGGCCTCGCTGAGGGCTCCGGAGCCGCCGGAGCCGGGCGCGCGGTCCGCTCCGGCGAACGGGCAGGCCGCGTCGCGGGCGCAGTGCGCCACGAACGCGTTCCAGGTGTTCTGGAGGGCGGCGACCTGCTCGACGGCGGCCCGCGCGTTGGAGGTGCCCGGCGCCGCGGCGCCGTCCAGGACCGCCGCCCGGACGCGGTCGGGGTACAGGTGGGCGTAGAGGGCGCCGAGGTGGGCGCCGTAGGAGCGGCCGACGAAGTTCAGCCGTTCCTCGCCCAGGGCGTCGCGGACGATGTCGAGGTCGCGGGCTACGTGGACGGTGCCGAGGCGGGCCAGGAACTCCTCCCCCACGGTCCGCGCGCAGTCCTGGGCGTACCTGCGGGCGGCGTCCTCCAGGGGTTGGAGTTCGGCGGCGCCCAGGTCGCCGGGGTCGGTCCCGGCCACGTCCTGGCGTGCCTCGACCAGGGCGTACCGGTCCCCGCAGGCGAAGCCGCCGCTGTCCCCGACTCCGCGCGGGTCGAAGGAGACGAGGTCGAAGGCGGCGCGGACGTCGTCGCCGAACAGGGGCGAGTCCAGGGCCCGAACCCCGGAGGCCCCGGGGCCGCCCGGGTTGACGACCAGGGAGCCCAGGCGCTCCTGCGGCGGGCCGCTGGCGGGCGCGCGGACCAGGGCGATGTCCAGGGTCGCGCCGCCGGGCTCGTCGTGGTCCAGGGGGACCGTGACCGTGCCGCACTCCAGGCTCTCCAGCCACTCCGGTTGGGTGTCGCGGCCGACCGGTTCGGTGGTCCGCCCGCTCTCGTGGCAGGGCCGCCAGGCGACGTCCTGGCCGAGGAAGGGGTCGTCGGCGACAGGAGAGCAGGCTGCGGCCAGCACCACCGCCATGAGCCCACCGAGCCCGTGGGCACCCACGCCGCACCGCACCGCCGACTCCGTTCCCGCGTCCCGGTCCGCCTGCCCTCCCATCCTGCCCGGCGAGGGTGCGCGCAACCTACGGAACGGGTCCGCCGACGTGCAAAAAGACGGTCAGGCCGAATGACCGGGGCGGGTCAGAGCAGGCTGACGTCGGTGTCGAGCAGCGCGGGCAGGGCGTCGGGGGAGGCGACGGCCACGAGGGGGCGCAGGGGGTCGCCGAAGGCGATCCGCCCGGGCCCGCCGCGCGGTGACGGGTCGGCGTGGGAGATCCAGTCCACGAGTTCGACCGCGCGGCTGACGTCGCCTCCCGGCCGGGTCAGGGCGACCACCGTTCCCGCCACGTCGCAGCGGGTGCCGAGGTGGGCGGTGGCGGCGAACACGCTCTGCGCCCACGCGCCCCGGCCCACCTCGCGCGCCTCCCCGCCGGGACCGCGTCGCCGCAGCCAGCCGGGCGCGGTCAGGCCCACCGCGCGGTCGTCGAAGGTGAGCACCAGGCTGGGCCGCTCCTGGGCGGTCAGGCACTCCTCGGGGTCGGTGAGGGAGGCGTCCATCCACACCAGGACCGGACCGCTGGCCGCGCGCACGAGGGCGGCGCGGGCGGCGTCGAGCAGGACGGTGTCCACCTGGGTGCGGGCCGCCCGGCAGGCGTTCCCGGTCAGGGAGCCGTCCCCGTCCCCCGCGCCGGGCAGCGGCGTGTACCCGGGCAGGACCAGGTGCCAGTCGACGCTGGCGCGGCCCCGCAGGGGCAGCTCGCCGTGGGTCAGGCAGACCACGGTCCGCCTGCGCGCCAGCTGGTAGGCGGCGCAGGCGCCCGTGCGGCGGGCGGCCAGGGCCAGTCCCAGACTCATCGCCTTGGTGCCGGTCGTGATGTCGGCGACGACCGGGGGCGGCGGGTCGGCCCGCTGTTCGCGGACGATCCAGTCCTGGGCGGCGGCGGCGACCGCGTCGGCGTCGGAGCCGTCCACGGGATCGGGGGTGAAGCGGACCCGGTCGCGGTACCCGGCCTCCCTGAGCAGGGCGGCGTCGGCGGGCGGGGCTCCGGGGTGCTCGACGGCGTACAGGGTCCGGGAGGCGGAGTCGCGCATCCGGTCGCGCACGCTCTGTCTGGAGGGCAGGACCAGGGTGCGGGCGGGCCGGTGGGCGTGCACCGCGGTGAGGGTGCCCAGGCGGCTGCCGCCCAGGGAGGTGACCAGGACGGGCCCGTCCTTCGGCCCGGGGTGGCGGCCGGGCGGCGGGGGGCCGGGGGCCTCCGGCGGCGGAGGGCGGCGTCCGGGGCCCGGGGCTCCGTTCGGACCGGCTCCCGGTGCCGGTCCGGTCCCCCGGGCCGGCCTCGGGGTCGCGTCCGTGTCGGACGAGGCCAGGCCCGGGAAGAACGCCCCGCGGATGTCCTCGAACGACGTCAGCCGGGACAGCAGGTCCTCCAGGCTCCACACGTGCACACTGCGGGCGGACAGGGCCGGGTTGTAGGCGGTGACGCGTTCGCGCAGCCCGGGGACCGCGGGCCCGGAGTGGACGAACAGCACCTGGACCGCGGTGCCGAAGACGCGGCGGGCCTTGGCCACCGTCCACCCGGCCCGTGCGACGACGTCCTCGGGGCGGGTCTTGGCCTCCACGCACAGCACGCGGTGGCGGTGGCGCAGGACGGCGTCGAAGTCGGCGACCGAACCCCCGGGGTGGCGGGGGTCGGCGACCTGGCGTGCCCCGACGACCTCGGTGTCGGACCGGCGGCGCGTGTGGCGCAGCAGGTGGGACAGGACCCGGCCCTCGGCGACGACGCCGCGCCGCACGGCCGGGGACAGGTCGGGAAAGCGCGCCTGGAGGGCCTGGCGTCCGCCTTGGACGAAGAGGCGCACGGGTTCGGGGTCGCGGTCCTCCAGCCAGCGGGCGCCGTGGATCGCGGCGAGGGTGCGCAGGTCGACGCCGTCGCTGACCAGCGGGCGCCCCGGATGGGAGCCGTCGGCGGTGCGCAGCCGGTCGTTGACCGCGTCCAGGTAGTGGCGCCAGCGGCGGGAGCCGGGGTGCCGGTCCGTCGGCAGGAGCCGCTCGTGCAGCAGGGCCGCGGCCACGCTCATCACCTTGGTGCCGCCGGTGTAGTCCAGGTACCAGGGCTGGCCGCCGTTGGCGCGGTGCAGGGCGGCCAGGGTGTCGGTGACCGGGCCGAAGTCGTGCGGGTCGGGCCCCACGCTCACCACGCTCACCGACTCGGGGCGGGCCAGGCGCTCCACGGCGGCGGCGACGCGCCGGGCCAGCGGCCGGGTTCCGTCACTGGCGACCAGGGCCAGGTGGTCGGCGCGCAGGGTGAGCGAGGACAGCAGCGCGGGGGTGGGGTTCTGTCCGACGAGCACGACGGCGGCACGGGGGCTGTCCACGGCGTCCTGTTTTCCGGGAGGGGGCGTCGGACGACCACGCTATGCGGTGGGACCCCGTTTCTCCAGTGTCCGGAGTCGGCGGCGCCGCTTCGCTCCGGTCACGGGTCAGGAGCGCTCGCGTCACACCGGTGACGCTCCTAGGCGGTGTTTTTGGACCTTCCGCTCCCCTTCGTCCCACCCGTCGCCCGCCACCACCCTCAACCGACGCCTACGGCGCGGTTCCCCCCACGGGAACCCGCCTCCGGCACCTCCGGAACCCCGTGGGCGCCCGAACCGACCCCCGCAAGCCGAGACCGGTCCAAAGAACAGACCTTAGGCGCCCACCGCCTCCTCGGGCACCGCCCCCGCGTCCCGTGGACGGGGGCCGAGCCGCACCGGGGCGCCGCTGACGACGAAGGACCGGCAGGCGGTGACCACGCCGCTGCGGTCGCGCACGAGGTCGGAGGGGACGAGCAGGTCGCGCCGTTCGGGGTGCGCGGAGACGACCACGGAGGAGACGATGAACCACACGCCCTCCTGCGGTTCGGGGAGGTCGGCCCGGGTGCGCTCCTCGGCCATCAGCGGGACCCCGGCGACCTCCAGGCCCACGGGTACGCGGACTGCCTCCACCCGGGCCGGTCGGGCGCACCCGGGCCAGCGCCGGATGACGCGCGACCTCTCGTCCACGACTGTCACCACATGCGGCGTCAGGTTGACCACCCGCATCCGGCGACCTCCGTTCCTCTCGCTTCCCCGCCGACCGGACTGACCGCCGGGTCCGGCGGCGCCGCGCCCTCACCGCAGTCTCTCGGACACAGCGCGAGCCCTCCGGAGAAGGCTCCGGACCGAAAAACCCGTGAATAATGAGCCCAATGTTGCTGATATCCATTTTGTACTTGTTTATAGGAATCCGCACTGCTTGGTACAGGGGTCCGGCAATTGACATTTCCCTCTCGACGGGCCTAATTTGATAGGTGACCTCCCGTTGACGCGGGGGTGTCACCTGAGGTCTCGCGTTCTCTCACGCGCTTTCCCGGAGGGCTGGGGAAGCGTCCCGGCCCCGGACCACCGGGGAGAAGAGTTCGTGAGCACGCACCACTGCTCCGCCTGGGAGTTGTTCGGCTCCGCCGCCTTCCTGCGCGCCTTCACGCGCGTCCTGGGGTGCGGGCCGTGCTCCGCGGACGGAACCGCGCAGGGCTGCTCGGGTCACTCCGAACAGTTCGGCGACTATGTCGACCTGTGCGCCGAGCACTGCCCGTGCCCGGTGCACGGAGGCGACCCCGAGGGCGTCGTCGCCGTGCGCATGCGCCGCGCCGCGCCCGACGGCAACGCCGTCGACCGCACCGCCGCCCACCGGCTGCGCGACGCCCTGGACGACGTGCGCCGGGACCGCTCCTACAAGAACCTGCGCCGCGTCTACCCGCAGGCCTCCTCCGACGGCCGGGTGCGCTGCGCGTTCTCCGAGCGCCCGCGCCGCTGGGCGCAGCGCCGCGACGTGGCCCGGGTCGCCGCGGACGTGGTCGACCAGGAGGCGTTGGCCATGCTGGTGCTCACCGCGGGCTGGGGCAACCCCGCCGCCGACCTGCCCGAGGACGTGCACCCGGGCGAGACGGTCTCCTTCACCGAGGACGGCAGCGCCGTGCCCGTCGCCGATCTGCGCGGACGCGCGCTGACCGCGTCCGGGGAACCGCCCATGGTCTCCACCGCCACCGGCGACTACCTGCTGCGCAAGCTGGCCGAACTGGCCTCCGGGCGCGACGCGGACGCCGGCCGCACCCCCGACCAGCGGCGCCGCCTGCTGCTGCGCGGCCTGCTGCCCGGCATGAGCGGCGAGGACGTCGCCCGCAGGCTCACCGGCGTGCTGGGCAGGATGGCGGTGGACATGCCTCTCCACTTCCGGCTGGTGCAGCAGGCGCGGGGGCGGGCGCGCAGCGCGCCCTACTCCCCCGTCCCCGACGCCCCCGAACCCGAGGGGGACGCCTCGCGGCGGCGCGAGGTGCTGGACGCGTCGGAGCGCGCCTGGCTGGAGCGCACCGCCCGGGAGCTGACGGAGCGCGCCCAGGAGGCGCGGGAGGAGTTCGAGGCCGACCCCCCGGGCGCGCTCGACGCCCTGCTGTGCGCGCTGCTGGAGCAGGAGCCCGCCCCGGCGCTGTGGACGGGGGCACAGGAGGACCCCGACCTGCGGGCGGACCTTCTGGAGGCGCTGGCCGAAGCCGTCGACGGACGCCCGTGAGGGGACGCGCTCACCCGGCGGACCCCGGGAAGAGGGCGGACGGGGCGGCCACCGGCACGCCGCCGCGCGGTGCCTCACCCGCCTCCGGGCCTCCCGGCGTCGCGGAACCGCCGGGTGAGCGGGGGCAGCACCGGGTACTCGGCGAACTCGCGCAGCGACATCACCGCGGTCGCCTCCCAGGGCAGGCGGCCGCGCCACCGGCTGGCCAGGCACACGTCCACCGCCTGGTCCACCTCCCGCCAGCGCTCCGGCGCTGGTTCGCCCGGCAGGCGCCTGGCCGCCAGGGCGGCGCCGAACGCGTCCAGGAACCCCCGGACCCGCTCCCGCCCGGCGCGCACGACCCCGGCGCCCGGGTCCAGGGACAGCGCGCGGGCGCGCCGGTCCACCAGGTACAGCTCCGGGCGCAGGTGGACGCTGCCCATGCCCAGCGACTTGCCCATGCCGATCTTGTGCGCGTGCTCGGGGTCGGCGGGATCGCCCCCGTCCACGGGGTTGTCCAGCAGCAGGGCGCGCAGCAGCGCACCGAGTTCGCCGTCGGTGAGGTTGGTGAAGGTGATGCGAGAGCGAAAGGTGAGACCGTCCCGGAGGGGGACGACGTCGCGTTGGGTGTCGCGGGGAGGTTCGGGCCGGGACCCCGGCGCCAGCACCGTCAGCCCCAGCTCCTCCTGGGTTCGGGCGTCGTAGCGCACCGGTCCGCCCGGGGCGGCGCGGTGCCGGTGCAGGTACACCTTGTACCCGCCCAGCCGCACCAGGCCCTCGTGCGACCACGTGATGATGTCGGGCCGGTCCCCCGAGGCGGCGTCGGGCCCCTGGAGCAGGTAGTTGGCGAAGCAGCCGCGCTGGGGCGAGAGCAGTTGCACGCGCAGGGCCGCGCCGTCGGGGTAGTCCGGGTCGGGGTCGGTGCTCAGCGCGCTGCCGAAGGACACCCGGCCCTTGGACGCCCCCGCCTCGCCCGCGAAGGTGTCGGTGTCGCCGAACAGGGCCCGGCACACGTCCACCGTGCGTCCCGCCCGGGCGGCCCTTTCCGGGTCTTCGTGCTGGGGGCCCAGGACGGGCGCGGGCAGGGCCCGGCGGACCGGGTTGTCGTCGCTGACGGCGATGCGGTAGCCGCCGGAGCGGCCGAAGGAGACCACCGCCCCGGACGCGTCGAGGTCGAACCAGACCGGTTCGAGCCCGCGCCGGGGCAGGCCCCCTCCGCCGGCCCCGGCGACCGGTTCGCGCACGGGGTCGTCTGCGCCCGTGCCCAGGGTGTCGGGGAAGGCGGCGCGCTGGTAGCCGGTGACCTGCTCGGCCGACTCGAACAGCTCCACCATGGCCTCCGGGACGCGCAGTCGTGCGCACAGGTCGGCGGGCCGGGGGAAGAGGTAGGCGTTGCGGCGCTCGCCCGCGGCGACCCCGGTCAGGACCACCAGGGCCCGCACCACCCCTCCCCCGCCCAGACCGCGGGCGCCCTCGGCTCGGGCGTCCAGGTAGGCGCGGGCCTCCTCCCCGGTGGGTGCGACGGCGGCCACGCGCCGTTCCCCGGGCAGGTGGACGGCGTGCACCCAGCGGTACTGGAGGCGCCCGTGCTGTTCGTGGGTGGTGGGGACGTAGGCGTTGCTCTTAGGCGGGTCGGGGAAGTCGTCGACGCCGAAGTCCCAGGTGCGCAGGCTCTCGCGCAGGACCGTGAAGGGCACCTTGAGCGCCTGGCCGGGCTCGCCCGACAGGGCGGTGGCGGGGACCTCGACCACGTACCAGCGGCCGTCGGGCGGCGAGTGGAACAGGAACCCCTGCTTGGTGCGCAGTCCGGACCGGCGCCTGCGGTACTGGGAGTGCTGGTGGGCCATGACCCTGCGGGCGCGCGCGGACAGAGCGCTGTCTGCGCTGTCGGGGTCGATGCGCACGGGCGCGCGGAAGAACAGCATCGGGGTGTTGACCGGGCCGGTCTCCCCGCTGGTGAGCATGCGCACGGTGTTGCGGACCAGACCGCGCAGGGTCGAGCCGGGGACGGCGGGCAGGTGGCGGTCGCCGTGCGGGAAGCGGGTGGAGGCGTTCACGCGCCCGCGTTCGAGGGTCTGGCCCACGAAGGTGGGGGTGAGCGTGGTCAGGGTCAGGTCGATCCACCCCGAGTGGGTGCCCGCCACGGTGCGGTCGTGGCTGCGCAGCAGGTCGTCAGCGGGGAGGCCGCCGTGCAGGTCGGCGGCGGGCATGGGGGTGTCGGCGATCCTGACCAGGCCGTAGGGCGCGGTGGCGTGGAACCGCCCCGCCCGCGGGCGCGGTGCGCCGCCGCACACGCCGGGGCTCACCACGGCCGTTCCTCCCGCCGGATCTCGTCTCCGGTGCCCACGTCGAACTCGGGCCCGGTCGGCTTGACCCCCGACCGCATCCCGGTGAGCCGGTGGAAGGCCACGCCCACCGCGCCGGTCGCGGGGTCCTGCGCCCAGTACTCGCGCACCGTCAGCCAGGTGCCCGTGCTCTCCAGGGCGGTTCCGGCGCCGGGCACGGGGCGGAGACGGCCGGAGAAGTCGGTCCACGCCACCGGGAGCACCGCCTGTGTGCCGGAGGGCTCCCGCGTCACCGACAGGGGACCCGCGTCGGCCAGGACGCGGCTGGAGGAGGGGCCGTTCCAGCCCTGGAGGAGGAGGGAGCGCTCGCGCGGGCGCAGCTCCTCGGGGATGTCGCCGGGGGCGTCCGCGCTGATCCACCCGGCCTCGGCGCCCTCCCCGAGCCGGATCTGCGCGTGCGGACCGAACACCAGGACCTCCAGGACGCGCCAGCTGTCGGCGGGGCCCGGGGGCGCGGCCGACAGGTGGGCGGTGGGCGGCTGGTCCGAGCGGTGCCACCGCGCTCCCGGGCAGGCGCCGGTGACGCGGCCGTCGCCGAGCTCGGCGAGCAGCCACTGCGGCCGGTCCGGTGCGCCGGGCACGCCCGGAACGCCGGTGTCGAGCAGGCGGCAGCGGAGACCGCGGACGAAGACGTCGTCGAGGACTCCGTCGACCTGCGCGGCGGTCAGGCGGCGCACGGCCAGGCCGTGCGGGCGCGGGGGCTCGTGGTTCACCGGGGCTCCTCCGTCGTGGGCGCGGGGGCGAGCGCGGCGCGCAGGGCGGCCAGCCAGCCGCCGGCGGCGGCCGCGTCTTCGCTGTCGGGTGTGAACAGGGCGGTGACCAGGTCCACCGTGTCCGGCGGCCCCCCGCCCGGGGGGTGGGTGGTCAGAAGGGCGCGGGTGGCGGTCAGGCGCCCGTTCCCGGTCCCGGCGCCCGCGCCGAGGGTGTCGAAGGGTACCGTGGCCAGCTCCCGCACGAGGAGGGCGAGCAGGCCGCGCACGGCGTCGTCGGGCTCGCGCACGTCCAGGACCGCTTCGGCGCTGCCGCCGCAGTGCAGGTCGGTGGTGAACAGGCGGCCGTCCACGGCGTCGCCGAAGAGGGAGTCCACGGTCAGCCGGGTGGCGGTCAGGGGCGCTCCTCCGGTGAGCACGGGGACGGTGCGCAGCCGGATCCGCGCGGGGCGCGGGAGGCCGCGCCGGTCGGTGTCGGCGCCCCACCAGTGGTCGTGCCAGTCGCGCCACCGGTCCGGCCCGGCGCCCAGGTGTTCGGCCGCGTCCCGGACCAGTCGGCCGCCGACCCTCTTGAACAGGGCGAACAGTGCGGTGTCGCCCAGGACCGGGGCGGGCTGGACGGCGGCCTTGTCCGGGTCGGTGACGGCGGGGCGGTGGCGGTGCGCCCGGTCCGCCTCGCCCAGGCGTTCGGGGGCGGGGACGTCGCCGACCATGAGCAGGCCGGGCCTGGGCTCGCGCGGCGGCGGGGCGGTGGGGTCGGGCTGCTCGGCGACGGCCAGGGTCAGGTGGAGTTCGGCGCGGTGGCGGCGGTCGGGCCGGTGCGCGCGGGCGAGCGCGTGCGCGGCGGTGGCCCCGCGCCCGCAGGCGCGCAGGGCCTCGGCCAGGGCGGTGGCCAGGTCGGCGGGGGCGTCGGCGAGCGCGTCGGCGCCCTCCTGCCAGCGCCGGGCCCAGGAGCGCGCGTGGTAGGCGAACCAGCCGCGCTCGTCGGTGAGGTCGTGGCGGTGCGCCGACCAGTGGGTGGCGCGGACCGCGCCGTAGCCGCGGCCGGTGCGCGCGCCCACGCGGACGCCGGGCCCGGACCCGTCGGGTCCGGAGAGTCCGTCGCAGGCCAGGAGCAGCAGGGTGAGCAGGCGGGCCTCGTCGGCCGGGGCGGGGACGTGCAGGCGCAGGTGGGCGGTGAACACGGTGCCCGCGGGCAGGATCTCCCACCGCCACGCGCGGCCCGGCCGGACGGTGCCCGCGGCCGGGTCCACCCGGGTGCCGGTGCGGACCGCGACCGCGGTGTCCTCGGGGAGTTCGGCGCGGGCGTCGTCCACGTCCAGCGCGCTCGCGGCGGCCCCCCGCGTGCCCGGCTCGGCCCCGGACTCCGCCGATCCCGTGAGGGCGCGGACGTCGTCGGGGTCGCCCGTGCGGGCCGCGAGTTCGTGGCGCAGCAGCCCGGCCAGGGTGGTGGCGCGCAGGCGGGGCGCGCCGGTGACCGGATCGCGGTCCACGTGCAGGTCCACGTCGTTTCCGGTGGCGTGGCGGGGCCTGGCCCGGGCCGCTCCGACGTGGGTGTCGGAGAGCAGGCACAGCCGCAGGGTGACCTCCCAGAGCAGCCCGGGCGGGACTGGCTCGCCGCTCACCCGGGGCCTCCCCCGCCGGGGCGTCCCCCGTCCTGCTCGGCGCGCGGCGGGCGGGCGGCCTCGGCCAGCCAGGAGGAGACCAGGACGAGGGACAGGCGTGCGGCGGCGCGGCGCTCCCAGTCGCGGGCGCGGGCGGACAGGCCTTGGCCGCCGGGGGGCAGGCCGTCGGGCAGGGAGAGGTCCACGGCGGCGACGGCCCGGGCGTAGGCGGGGCTGTGCACGGGGTGGGGCCGGTTGTCCCGCCACCAGGCCTCGGCTCCGCCGGACAGGTCCGCCAGCCAGGACCGGACGCTGACGGGGCGGTCGTGGCCCGGGCGGACCAGACGGGCCCGGTCCAGGGCGCGTGCGGCCCGGTCGTGCAGGACCTTGTGGGCGCCCGCCGTGCCCGTGTGGCCGGGGGCGCGGCCGCGGACGGTGCGTTCGAGGGCGGCCAGGGCGTCCTCGGGGGTGGAGTGGGGGTGGGCGGCGACCTCGCGCAGGCGACCCGACAGGCCGGGGGTGAGCGGGGCGAGCAGGCGGGCGGAGTCGCGGACCAGGGCGCGTGCGTGGTCGCGGACGGGCTGGGCGGCGGCGTTCCACAGGAGCGCGTCGTACAGGGCGCGCAGCTGGTCGTCCTCCTCCGGGAGGGGCGCCGCGGCGGGGACGGCGCGGCCGTCGGGGAGGGCGACGGTGCCCGGCGGGCGGTACGCGAGGGGTTCGGCCAGCGGGGCGAGGGGTTCGGGGCCGGGAGGGGGCGGGTGGAGCAGGGTGAACTGGCCGTGGCCGTCCACGACCCGTTCGCCCAGGGGGTGCGCCTCCAGGTCGCGGACCCGCTCGGTGTCCAGGTCGCGGTCCAGGACCAGGCGGACCACAGCGCCGGGTCGGGCGGCCCAGCGCTGGGCCATGGGGCCGTGGTAGCCGCGGTGGTAGGCGCCGACGAGCCCGGCCTCGGCGTGGTCGGCGAGGACGCGCGCCCGGGCGCCGGGCAGGCGCCGGGCCAGGAGGTCGAGCACGGCGGGCACCAGGTGCGCCGGACGGTACTGGCCGTCGTCCCCCACCAGCAGCGCCGGGGAGAGCAGGATCAGGTCGAAGGGGGACCCGGCGGCCCAGGAGCGGGGGCCGGAGGGTTCGACGCGGTCGGGTGACAGGAGGCGGTCGGGGTCGGCGGGCGCCACGCGGACGCCGCCGTGGGCCCGGGTGCCCCCGGAGCCGAGGGTGAGGGTGCCGTCGGCCCGGACCAGGAAGGCGGCGAGGCGTTCGGCCAGCTCGCGCAGGGCGGCGGGGTCGGGGGCGCGCAGCTGCCAGCGGGCCTCGAAGACCTGGCCGGGGTCGATGCTGGTGGTGAGGAAGGGCACGCCCCGTGGCGCGTCGCCGGTGCGGGGGCGGCCGAGGTACTGCTCGGCGGTGGTGCGCACGGCGGCGCGCAGGGAGCGGTCCGGGGTGAGGGGGTCACGGACCGCGCGGTAGGGCGTGGCCGGGTCGGTCGGGCCGAAGGCGTCGACGGTGGTGTCACCGTCCTTGCCCGGCGTGTACAGATGGGCGGGGGCGGGGTGGGCGGCCCCGGTTTCCAGAAGGGGGTGGGCGGGGGCGAAGCGCACCTGTTCGCCGCGGACCACCCAGTCGTGGAGTTCGCGGTCGAGACCGGCGCGCCGCAGCGCGGCGGCGAGCATGCCGCGCTGGGCGCGGCCGCTGACGGAGTGCTCGGAGTCCACGCGCAGCGGGTCGAAGGAGGTGCGCACGGCGAGGGTGTCGGTCAGGACGTAGCGCAGCGGAAGGTAGCCGCTCACCGCGAGCCCGCTCACGTGCCCGCCTCCGTGTCCCGGTGCGGTCCGGTGCCGCGCCGTGGCGTCCGCGCCGACACCGGATCCGCGCCCGCAACGGTTCTCCCAGCCGGAGAAGCGGTGGGGCCGGGCGTCGCCGTGTCGGGGGAACGGAGTCTCATGGGGGTGTACCTTCCCGTTCCCGGCCGCCGCTCACGGGCGCGGCCAGGCTCAGGGTCGCCTCGTGCGGGTCGCTGCCACCGGCCCCGGCCAGGCGCACGTCCACCCGGCCCCGGCCGCGCGTGCCCCTGGACCCGATACGGGTGGTGGCCAGGCAGGCGCGGGCCAGCAGCCGCCAGTGCTCCTCCCCCGGCGGGGAGGCCCAGGTCAGCGCGGCGGTGAGGGTCAGGCCCGGCAGGAGCACCCGGTGCGTGCGCAGGCGGCCCGGCTCGGGGGCGCCGTCCGGACCCACCGCGATGCCCGACTCCAGGGTCGTGTAGGCGTCCGTGACCGCGCGGCGCAGGGTGGAGCGCAGCGGTTCGGCCCGACCGGCCAGCGCGCGGGCGACCGCGGCGCGCACCCCGTCGCCCAGGACGGCGTGTCCCACCCGCAGCATCCGGTCCGCGCCGTGCGAACCCCCGCGGCCGAAGACCTCGTCGCAGGCCCCGGCCAGGCCGGGCGCCACCGCCAGGGCGCTGACCGCTCCGGCGCGCAGCCGCGCGGCGAGGCGGTGGCGGGGCAGGTAGGGCAGGCCGTGTTCGTCGGTGACCACGTCGGTGTCGGCGCCCGTGCCGTCCGCGCTGGCGCCGACGAACAGCGCGGGGGAGGCCAGGTGCACGGTGACGCGGTCCGGGCGGCTCACCGGAACGCGCCCCGCGGACGGGCCGCCCCGGTAGGCGGGCCCTGGCTCCCGGCCCGCCGCTGTGGGCGGTGGGGATCGAGGGCCGCCGCCAGGCCGGGGTCCAGGTGCAGGTCCATCACCTCGACCGCGTCGAGCAGGCCGCCGGGCGTCCAGCCGCGGGGCAGGTCGACGGGCCCGCCCGTCGCGTGGGCGCGGCGGACGAGTTCGGGTCCCGGGTCGGCGCCCGACTCCAGCAAAGGGACCAGCGAGGAGACCAGCCAGCCCCGCTGGCGGGTGTCCCCGTCGGCGAGCAGGCTGCCCGGGGCGGTCGCGGACAGGTACCGGTCCAGGAAGCGGGCGAACCCGGTTCCGGTCAGGGGCTGGGCGGTACGCGGCACGGGCGCCCGGCGGGCCCGGTCCATGCGGCGCAGCACCCGTCCGACGCCGTCGGGGCGCGTCGTCCAGGCCACGGCGTGCTCGTCGCCCGCTCCGGGGTCGGCCTCGGCGGCCTGGAGGCGGTGCTGTTTGGCGCGGCGGCACATCGCCTCGCACAGGTCGTAGCCCAGCGAAAGCGGGGCGCCCACCGGCTGCACCGCCACGCCCACCCCGACCGTGGGCACGAACGTGGTGTGCGCCGCGCCGCCCGGCGCGACCACGGTGCGTCCGCCGCCGGGACGGTCGCCGTGGGCCTCGGCGAGCGCGCGGTGCAGCCCCACCCGGGGGTCGCGGTCGTCGCCGACGCGCTCGGGGTCGGCGTCCAGCCAGTCGAGGGCGTAGCGGACCAGGCTGAGGGCGAGCCGGGCGTCGCACAGCACGGTCAGGTCGTCTCCGGCGACCACGACGGGGCGCACCGGCAGGGACACGGGCCCGCGCGGCTCGTGGTGCAGGGTGATCGGCGCGGCGGCGCCGACCCCCGGGACGAGGGGGCGCCGGCCGGGTCCTGCGTGGACGGTGGCCGCCACCGCGCGCACCAGGACGCGGGCCAGCCCCTCGGTGAGTCCGGCGATGCGGTTGGACAGGCGGCGCTGGGCGAAGGCGCCCGAACCCGGCACTGCCGGGTCGCCCGCGCGTTCGCGGTACTCGCCCAGGAGCGCGCCCAGGCCGTTGACGTCGATGTGGACGACCGCGACGCGGCTGAGGCCGCCGTGGTCGCGGCCCAGGCGGTCCACCTCCATCGGCAGCGTCAGGGCGGGGGCTCCGACGGCGGTGACGGCGTCGGCCAGCCAGTCGCGGCTGTGGGCGCGGTGCCAGCGGCGGCCGATCCCCCGGGCCCGGGCGACGTCGGCGGCCACCCTCTCGTGCACGTCGGGGTGGTCGTCCTGGGCACGGCTGCTGTCCACCGACTCGGCGGGGCCGCCGCTGACCGAGCACACGGCGGTGATCCCGTACCCGTGGGCGGGGGTGTGCAGGGCCGACATGTACCGCCGCGCCTCCCGCAGCCGCGCCGGGAGCAGGGCCAGCGCCTCGTCCACCCCGGCGGCCGCCGCCGGGTCGGCCCCCGGGGCCCCGGTCGCGCCCGTGCGCTCCGGCGCGGCGCCGCCCGGCCCCCCGGCCCCGGGACCGTAGGCCACGTGCGCCACCACGGGGGTCAGGTCCCCGGCGCGGTCGCGCAGCCTGCGGGTGTAGCGGGCGGTGAACCCGCGCGCCGAGGCCGCGTCGGGGAAGACCGCGGTGAGCGCCCCTCCGGCGTCGCGCAGCACCACGCAGTCCGGCGGCACGAGGTCGGCGATCCCGTGTTCGGCGTCGGAGGTGTCGGTCAGCTCCGCGACGAGGGCGGCGCGCCCCACCGCGTCCAGGATGCGCCGACCGCTGTAGACGTAGGCCTGGATGCCGCGCAGGTCGACACCGACCACCACACCGCTGGACGGAGTTCCACCCGGGCGCGTCGGGGCACCGGGGGGCCGGTGCTGCTCGGGGGCGAAGGTCACCGTGTCGGGCTCCTCCATCGGCGGGACGTGCGAGAACGCGGCGCCGCCGCGCGGCGCCTGCTGACCTCTCTCGGACGGTGCCGCACGACGCACCGGATACCAAGCGATACCAGTCCGGGTCCGCGGGGCCGCGCCCCGCCCCGCCCCGGCACGACGCGCCCGCTCCCGGGACGCCGCGCCGTCCGGCCCGGGCCCGGAGGCCTCCTCCCGCGGGTCCTTCCGCACCGGCGGGCGGCGCTGTCCGAGAGACCTGGGTGCACGCACACAGCCCCGGTACGGAAGGTTCCCCGATGGCCCCGCACACGTCCGAGACGATCGCGCCACCAGGGCGCGACGCGTCAGTCCCCGCCGCCGCGAGCGGCGCGCCGCTCACCCCCCAGGACCTCGTGCCGCACCTGCGCGGCCTGGCCCGCGCCCTGCGCGACCGGGGCGCGGACCGGGCCGGGCGGGGGCGCGCCCCCTCGCCGTGAGCGCACGCCGTCGGCTCCCGCCCCGTCCACGGGGCGGGAGCCGACGGCCGGGCAGGGCGCCGGTGCGACCACCGGCCCCGACCAGCGGCGATGCTCCTGTGGACGTCAGTCGAACAGGGCGCCCCCGAACTCCTCCTCGGCGACGGCGTGCGCCCGGGTCTCACCCACGCGCTGCGGGGCGCGTCCGGGCACCCGGTGCGGGGGCCGCCGGGGGCGCTGGGCGGGCACCCGGGCGGACGGCTGGTCGCTGGTCACCGTGTCCACCCGCACGGAGCCGAAGCCCTGGGCGGTGTACTTGCCCGCTCCGGTCAGCT
Source organism: Nocardiopsis akebiae (assembly GCF_018316795.1). Classification (NCBI taxonomy): domain Bacteria; kingdom Bacillati; phylum Actinomycetota; class Actinomycetes; order Streptosporangiales; family Nocardiopsidaceae; genus Nocardiopsis; species Nocardiopsis akebiae. Next base: position 2,461,667 of record NZ_CP074132.1, on the reverse strand, counting down.
CCAGCAGTTCCAGGAGGGTGGCGAAGGCGTCGGTGTGGCGGCGCTCTCCCCCGGCCAGGTCCAGCCGCAGCCCTCCGTGCCAGCCCAGCACGGTGCGGTTGTCGGCGTGCTGGTGCTCGGCCAGCCGCACCTCCTCGCCGGGCAGGGGCTCGCGGCGCACCCGGGTCAGCCCGCCGAACACCAGCTCCAGCCAGGGCTCGGCCAGGGCGGGCGGCGCGAAGCGGGCCACCGCGCCCACGGCCCCGCTGCCGCCGACGATCCCGCCGCCCGAACGGTGCACCGCGCCGAAGAGGCGCCGCGGGGTGGGCCAGATGTGCGGAATGCGCTCACCGGCGGCGTCGCGCGTGGTCATGACGACGGGGGTACGGCTGCGCACCTCGGCCGAACGCACCGCGGACGGGCCGCGCGGCTCGGTGAGCATCTGACCGTAGGTGCGGTCGAAGGTGCGGGTCACCGAGAGGGGCACCAGCAGGTGGTCGCCGATCCGCTGGGGGTCGCCGACCAGCTCCTCCGGTGCGAGCGGGGGCGGGATGTCGTCGTCCAGCCAGGTGAGCGTCCAGTGGTGCAGACGGTCGCCCAGTGGCGAGGGCCAACCGTTCATGGCCCACCGCTTGGCGGCCGCGTGCTCCTCCGTGGACTGGGGCCACCAGCGGTTGAGCAGTCCGTGGCAGTCCTCGGGCCGGATCGGCCGCGCCGTGTCCGCCAGATCTCGCAGGATCACGGTCCACCGCATCGGCACGGGCACCACCCCTTCACTCGGTCGCGGCGGCGGGCACACGCCGCCGAGGACTCCTCTCGGACAGTGCCGGGGACCCGGGCGGTGCCGCGGTCCCCGGACCTGCGGCTTCAGCCCTCGGCCATCTCCAGCAGGCGCAGCACCGTGCGCCAGTTGCGGCCCGTCACCGTCCCGTCGACGTGCCGGGCCACGAGGTCGGGGAGTCTGGCGTGTCTGAGCCCCAGCTCGTGGTGGGTGTAGACCTGCTCGCCCACCACGGCAAGGCGCTCGCGCGGGTGGGCGGACGGGTCGAGCGCGGCCAGCCCGGCGGCGTCCACGGCGCCGGAGCAGAACAGGACGAGGAACTTGGCGGGGTCGGGGACCGGGAGGGGGTTGGCCTCCACCGCGGCGCGCACCTGTCCGGCGGTGCGCACCACGGTCGGCACGTCGAGCCCGAGTTCGGCGGCGACGGCCTCCCGCACCCGCCGGGCCACGGCGTCGGGTCGCGTCCCCTCGGCGCTGAACACCGCGTTGCCGCTCCGGAGGTGGGTGGCCACGTCGCCGTAGCCGATCCCGGCGAGCAGGGAGCGCAGGTCGGCCATGGCGACGCGGCGGTGCGCGCCGAGATTGATTCCGCGCAGCAGCGCGACGTACCTGGTCATGCCCGCCATTGTGCCGAGCAGGAGAACGGGCGCACAAGCGTTCGATCACCGTTGTGGACGACCCGCGGCGACGCGTCCGACGACCGGCCGCCGCGCCGGGGAGCCGACGCGCGGGGCCCCGCGGTCTTCCGGACCGGTCCGCGGGCCCCGGCGGGCGCCGCGGATGCGTACGCTGGCACGCGTAGGCGCGGCTCCCTGGCCGCCGCGCAGACGTGAACCGCACCACGACCCCGGAGACGCCGTGCCGCGCCTGAGCCACACCTTCGACATCACCGCAGTGGACAGGGAGGTGGTCGAGCGCATCGTCGCCGCCCTGCACGAGGTCGCGCGCAGCTGCCGTTTCGACGGCCGGGGCTGGCTGCTGACCCCGGACGCGCCGACCCGGGCCCGCCTGGACCGGCGGGCCGACGAACTCGGGCTGCTCGACGGCGAGGAGGCCGAGCGGTTGCGCGAGGAGCAGCGCCGCGCCGCCGAAAAACTGCGCGGAGGCGGCGCCGGCACACCGGCCGAGGCCGACGAGCTGGCCGTGGCCGCCAGCGAACCCTCCCTCCAGTTGCAGCGGGGGCGCCACCTCGCCCCCCGCAGCCACTACCTCATCGCCGAACTGTCCCCCGAGGGCGTCCCCGTGGACCCCGCCGACGACGGGGAGAAGGGCTGGAGCGGCACGGGCGTGACCCTCACCTCCTGGGACGAGGCGGGCACCACCTCGGCCGAGTTCGCGATGCCCGACACCGTCGGCACGCAGGAGGCCCCCGTGACGTGGGGGACCGTCACCCACGACGCCCCCGCCGGACTGCTCACCTGGAACGCACGGGTGCGGCTGCCCGGGCGCGGCGCCTGGCTGCGGTCGGCCGAGGGCGCCCTGGAGGTGGACACGGGCGCCTGGTACGAGGCCCTCGCGCGGGGCCGGGACACCCCTCCCGCCCGGATTCGGGCCACGCACTCCCTGGCCCGGGTCAGCGCCTGGCTGTCCCCTTCGGTCTCCGCCGACGGCCGCTGGTCGGTGGAGGCCGTGCTCGACGTGCGCGGCCGGGGCGTGTTCCGCCCGGTGGTGGCGGCGGCCTTCTGGGCGGTCACCGCCTCCTTCCGCAGGGAGGACCGGCGCACGGCCCGTCGGGGAGGCGGCGAGCCGACCACGCGGGAGCGCCTGGACCAGACCGCCCGCGCCTGGGACCGCGTCGCCCGCAACGCGCCCCGGATCCCGGAGCTGCTGTACGAGGTGGCCCGTGCCATGGCGGATGCGCCCGCCAGGGACTGACTCCCCCGCCCGTCCCCGGCGACCCCCGCCCCGGACCCGCGGGTCAGTCCCGCTCGGCGCCCCACCCGGTCAGGGAGCGCACCCGCAGCTCGGTGAAGCGCGCGGTGTCGCGCTCCGGCGAGAGCAGACTGCCCGCGACCGCGCACGCGAAGCCGAAGGGCACCGCCAGCAGCGCCGGGTTCTCCATCGGGAAGAGCTGGATGTCGATCCAGGCGGGCAGCACCGACAGGTTCTCCCCAGTGACGGGGTCGGTCCTGCCCGACATCACCGGCGAGAGCAGCATGAGCAGCAGGGTGGCGGACAGCCCGCCGTAGACGCCCCACTCCACGCCCCTGGTGTTGAAGCGGCGCCAGAACATGGTGAGCAGGATGACCGGCAGGTTGGCCGCGGCCGCGACGGCGAAGGCCAGCCCCACCAGGAAGGCCACGTTCATTTCCTGGGCGCGCACGGCCAGCACGATGGCCACGGCGCCGACCAGGCAGGCGGAGAGACGCGCCACACCCACCTCCTGCGACTCCCGGGGCCTGCCCCACATGAGGATGTGGCCGAACAGGTCGTGCGCGATCGAGGAGGACGAGGCCAGGGTGAGACTGGCGATGACGGCGAGGATGGTGGCCAGCGCGACCGCCGAGATCAGCGCGAGCAGCACGGCCGCGCCCGCCGGACCGGCGGTCAGCCGCCCCACCTCCTCGGCGAGCATCGGCACCGCGGTGTTGCCCGAGGGGTCCGCGGCCGCGATGCGCTCGGAGCCGACCAGCGCCGCGGCGCCGAAGCCCAGGGCCAGCGTCATGAGGTAGAAGGCCCCGACCATGACGATCGTGCGGTTGACCGACGAGCGCGCCGCCCGTCCGTCGGGCACGGTGTAGAAGCGGATGAGGACGTGCGGCAGCGCCACCGTGCCCAGCACCAGGGCCAACCCGAGACTGACGAGGTCGAGCTTGTTGAACAGGGTCCGGGCGGGGTCGCCGGAGACCTCCACCCCGAAGCGCAGCCCCGGTTCCAGGAAGGCCCGCCCGTGCCCGCTGGCCTCGGCGGCCCCGTCGAGGAGGGCGCGCGGGTCGAAGGCGAACAGGGCCAGCACCAGGGCGGTGAGCAGTCCGGTGGCGGCCAGCAGCGCGACCGCCTTGATGATCTGGAGCCAGGTGGCCGCCTTCATGCCGCCGTACACGACGTAGACGATCATGAGCACGCCCACGAGCACGATCACGCCCGTGCGGGCCTGCTCGGCGCCCATGCCCAGGAAGGTCCCGCCGTCGTGCAGGCCCAGCAGGACCGCGACCAGGGCTCCGGCGCCCACCATCTGCGCGACCAGGTAGAACACGCACACGGTGACGGTGGAGACGGTGCAGGCCAGGCGCACCCGCATCCGGCGCATGCGGAAGGCCGGCAGGTCGGCCATGGTGAAGCGGCCGGTGTTGCGCACCAGTTGGGCCATCGGCAGCACCAGCAGCCAGGCCACAAGGAAGCCGATGGAGTACAGGAAGCCGTCGTAGCCCTGGAGGGAGATCATCCCGGCGATGCCGAGGAAGGAGGCCGCGGACAGGTAGTCGCCGGTCAGGGCGAGCCCGTTCTGGGTGCTGGAGAAGCCGCGTCCGCCCGCGTAGAAGTCGACCGCGCCCCGGGTAGTGCGCCCGGCGCGGACGGTGACGGCGAGGGTGACCAGGACGAACAGGGCGCACAGGCCCACCGTCCAGGCGTGCGCGACGCCGAACTCGCCCCCCAGGGCGCCGCCCAGGGCGTCCAGGGGGCCGGCGGCCGCGGACGGCCCGGCGGCGGCGGGCGTTTCGGTGACCGCTGCCACTCCGGCGGCCACCGCGGCGGCGCCGTCCCCCGTGACGGCACCGCCCGCGGCCGCTGCGGCGGCGCTCATCGGCCCGCCGCCGTCCCGTCGGCGGCCTCCCCGCCCCGGGCCTCCTCGCGGATCTCCCGCGCGAGGGGGTCCAGGGAGCGCTCGGAGAAACGGCCGAACGCCCAGGCGAGGGCGAACACCCACAGGAACTGTCCGATTCCCATGGCCAGTGCCACGTTCACCGAATCCGTGAGCGGCCTGCTCATGAAATCGCGTGCGTAGGCGGAGAGCAGAAGATAGGACAGGTAACCGAGCAGGAATGCCGATACCAGGAGTCCCGACTGGAGCGCGAACCGCCTTCGGAGTTTCACGAAACGCGGATCGACCGACACGCGCTCGCAGGCACGCGTGCGTTCGGCCCGCGCGCGCCGGCGCTCCGCCGCGGACGCGGTTCCCCCCGGTCGCGGCGCCTGCCCCCGGACGCCGACACGCCCTCTGTGGACACCCTCCATGTACTCGACCACGGCCCTCCCCCTGCTCCCTCTCTCCGGACGCCGCTCCCCCACGGCGTCCGCCGTTCCCCTTGTGCGCGGCGCGGGCGCCACCACGGGTCCGTCCGGAGGGAACGGCCGAACACGGCGCTTTCCCCCGGATGGGGCAATACCCTAGCGATGCGCCCGGCTCCGTGTTCGCCAAACGCCCAAATCGGTTTTCAGCAATGGTGCGAAAGCGTTTCAAGAAACGGACAAAAAGCTGCAAGGCAAACACGCGGCGCCATAACGGCCGCCCCGCCGCGGCCTCCGCCCCGCCGCGCGCACGGCGGGGGCACGCGCGCGGACGCCGCACCCGCGCGCGCCGCGCCCGCGCGGACCCCCTGGTCACCCCGGGCACGCCAGCCGGACACGGGCGCACGCGCCCCCGAATCTTCGCTAGGCTTCGGGGCGACCCCGAACCCGTGACGGCACATCCGGCGTGCAGCCGGTTTGCGCTTTCGTACAGGTGTATGATTAATGGGTCCGCTCTGTTCACGCGATACCGAAGGGAAATCCCCGCCGTGGTCACCGAGGTCTTCACGCTCAAGTACTGCGATCCCCACGCCGTCAGCGAGGAGAAGGTCGAGGCGACTGAGGTCATCCAGTTCGCCTGGGAGGGTGTCGTCCGCGAGGTCGACGCGTGCGCCGACTGCTTCAAGGAGCACGAGGCCCGTCTGGAGCCGCTCGTCGACTACTCGCGTCCGGTGAAGAAGCGCCGCGTCACCAAGAAGGCCGCGTCCTCCTCCTCCGCGCCCGCCGAGGGCTCCGACGACTCCGCGGACGACGAGTCGAACTAGCCAGCGTCCCCGGGCGCGGATCCGCGCCCTCGGGAACGGCCTCATCGCGTCAACCGCGAGCGGGGGCCGACGACACCCCCCAGTGATCGTCGGCCCCCGCGTTCTGTGCGCGGCCCCGGGCGGGAGACGCGTGCCCGGTCCCGGCCCGCGGGCCGCCCCGGCACGCCCCGGGTTCGCCGCGGACTTCCTCGAAGGGAGCGTGGGCCGGTGCCCCACCACCGCGGAACGACGCTGTACCGCGGCGGCGGACACGCACCGACGTGCATCCAGGTTCGGTGCCGCGGGTTTCGGGGAGGTTAGCCGTTCGTTGAGTTCGCGAAGACGTTGGATGGCCCGCTCGTCACACCGTGCCCTTCACGCTCAGGGTCGGCCCGAGACCAGCTCCCCGTCCTTCCAGACCGCCGCGACCTGGGGGACCCCCGGCCGGTAGGCGAGGTAGAGGTGGTTGGGCGCGTCCAGCAGGACCAGGTCGGCGCGCGCGCCGGGGGCCAGGTGGCCGACGTCGGTGCGGCGCAGCGCCCGCGCCCCTCCCGCGGTGGCCGCCCACACCGCCTCGTCGGGGGTCATGCCCATGTCGCGGACGGCGACCGCGACGCAGAAGGCCAGGCTGGAGGTGAAGCACGAACCCGGGTTGCAGTCGCTGGCCAGGGCGACCAGGGCCCCGGCGTCGATGAGCGCGCGGGCGTCCGGGTAGGGCTGGCGGGTGGAGAAGTCCACCCCGGGCAGCAGGGTGGCGACCGTGGGCTCGGGGCGCGCGGCCGCCTGGACCAGGGCGTCCACGTCCCCGGGCTCCAAGTGGGTGCAGTGGTCGACCGAGGCGGCGCCCAGTTCGACCGCCAGGCGCACGCCCGGCCCCGGTCCGAGCTGGTTGCCGTGCACGCGGGGCAGCAGCCCGCGCTCCATCCCGGCGGTCAGGACCCGGCGGGAGGCGTCCTCGTCGAAGGCGCCGCGCTCGCAGAAGACGTCGATCCACCGGGCGTGCGGCGCGCAGGCCTCCAGCATCGGCCCCGTGACCAGGTCGACGTAGCCCCGGGGATCGTCGGCGTACTCGGGGGCGACCACGTGCGCGCCCAGGAAGGTGACCTCGTCGGTGACGCGGGCGGCCGCGGCCAGGCAGCGCTCCTCGTCGGCGACGGTGAGCCCGTACCCGGACTTGACCTCCAGGGTGGTGGTGCCCTGGTCACGGGCCTCGCGGAGCAGGCGCCGGGCGCCCGCGAGCAGGTCGGCGTCGGAGGCCCGGCGGGTGGCGGCCACGGTGGTGCGGATGCCGCCCGCCGAGTAGGGGCGGCCGCTCATCCGGGCGGCGAACTCGCGGCTGCGGTCGCCCGCGAAGACGATGTGGGAGTGGCTGTCGACGAACCCGGGGATGACGCAGCGCCCGGCGGCGTCGATCCGCGCGTCGGCGGCGGGCGCCTGGGCGCGCGGGCCCGACCAGGCCACCCGGCCGTCCTCGACCACCAGGGCGGCGTCGGGGACCTCCCCCACGGCGCCTCTTCCACGGGAGGGGTCGTTGGTGACCAGGGTGGCGATGTCGTCGATGACGACGCTGCGGGGCACGTCGCTCACGTGAGGACCTCCTTGATGGCGGTGTCGAGTTCGCGCGCGGTGTCGGGGACCAGGGTGTGGACGCCGTCGCGCACGGTCCAGCGCCCGTCGGCCATCACGTGCCGCACGTCGGCGGCGGTGGCGGCGAAGACGACGGCGTCGGCGGCCCGGGCGGGGTCGGCCCCGGCCAGGCGGGTTCCGTCCAGGGGGACGTTGACCAGGTCGGCCCGCGCTCCCGGGGCCAGGACACCGGCGTCGGGCGCCCCGCGCGGGGGTTCCTGCGCTCCTGCTCCGCGAAGTACGGGACCCTCGGACGCTCCGGGGAAACCGGTGCCCGGGACGCCGGTCCCCGGGTCGCGGGTCCAGCCCAGGCTGGCGTGCCCGTGCGCGGTGGCGGCGCGCAGCAGCTCCCCGGCGCCCAGGGTGCCGCGCCGGTGGGTGCGCAGGCGCTCGTGGAGTTCGACCGCCCTGGCCTCCTCGAACATGTCGGTCAGGGCGTGCTGGTCGGTACCCAGGCTGAGCGGGGCGGGCAGCAGGTCTCCGGTGCGCGGCAGGCCGTCCGCCAGGTCGCGCTCGGTCGTGGGGCACAGGCACACGGTGGCGCCGGACGAGCGCAAGGCCGCCACGTCGGCGTCGTCCAGGTGGGTGGCGTGCACCAGGCTCGTGCGCGCGGTGAGCGCGCCCGCGTCGGCGAGCACGGCCGTGGGGGTGCGGCCGTACGCGGCCAGGCAGGCGGCGTTCTCGGCGGGCTGCTCGGAGACGTGGGCGTGCAGCACGGCGTCGCGCCCGGCGGCGAACGCGGCGACCTCGGACAGCTGCGCGACGGGGACCGCGCGCACCGAGTGGGCGGCCGCTCCCGTGCGCACGTGCGCGCCCCCGGGGCGGAACGCGGCGGCGCGTTCGGCCCACCCGTCCGCGTCCCCGTCGCCGAAGCGCAGCTGGGTACCGGCCAGCGGCCGGTGGACGCCGCTCCCGTCCAGCCCGCCGGACAGGTAGCACACGTCCAACAGGGTGATCCGGATCCCCGCGTCGGCCGCGGCGGCAGCCAGGGCGTGGCCCATGGCGTTGGGGTCGGCGTAGCGGACCCCGCCGGGCGCGTGGTGCAGGTAGTGGAACTCGCCCACGCAGGTGATCCCGGCCAGGGCCATCTCGGCGTAGACCGCCCTGGCGAGGCGGTGGTAGGTGTCGGGGTCCAGTCGCTCCGCCACGCGGTACATCGTCTCGCGCCAGGTCCAGAAGGAACCGCCACCGGTGTGGGTGCGCCCCCGCAGCGCCCGGTGGAAGGCGTGCGAGTGGGCGTTGGCGAGCCCGGGCAGGGTGAGGCCGGTGAGGGTCTCGGCGCCTCCGGGGCGTGGCGTCGCGGCCGTCACCGAGGTGATCCGGCCGTCGGCCACCTCCACGAGCACGCCGTGCTCGGGGGCGCCGTCCCCGGCGCCGGTCCACGCCCACTCGCACCACAGGCGGTGGTCGCGCGGCGGCCTCACCGGTCCCCCTCCCGGACGGGGCGGGCGAGCAGGTCCTGGAGCACGTCGGCCAGGGCGAGCACCCCCGCGTGGCAGTCCTCGGGGCGGGCCCGCTCCTCGGGTGAGTGCGACACCCCGGTCGGGTTGCGCACGTACAGCATCGCTGTGGGCACGTGCGCGGCGAGCACCCCGGCGTCGTGCCCGGCCCCGGTCGGCAGCACCGGCACCCGGGGGTCGGGGGCGCGGTCGGCGACCACCGCGGCCAGGCGGTCGCGCAGGCCGTGCGCGAACGACACCAGCGGGGTCAGCGACTCGTTGGCGGTCGCGCAGTCCACCCCGTGCTCGCGTGAGGCCCGCTCTGCGGCCTCGCGCACCCCGGCCACGACCGCGCCGAGCGCGGCCTCGTCGGCGGCGCGGGCGTCCAGCCAGGCGCTGACCCGGGACGGGATCGCGTTCGTGCCGTTGGGGTTGACCAGGGCCCTGGCCACGGTGGCGCGGGCGTCGTGCTCCTCGGCCAGCGCGCGGGCCGCCAGGATCGTGTGCGCGAAGGGAAGCATGGGGTCGCTGCGGTCGTCCAGGCGGGTGGTGCCCGCGTGGTCGGCGCGGCCGGTGAAGTCCATCCGCCAGCGCCCGTGCGGCCAGATCGCGCTGGCCACGCCCACCGGGTGGACGGTCTCCTCCAGGGCGCGGCCCTGCTCCACGTGCAGTTCCACGAACACGTCCAGGTCCGCCAGGGCCCCGGGGTCGGCGCCGATCGCGTCGGGGTCGTGCCCGGCGGCCTCCATCGCCCGGGCCCAGGTCGTCCCGGAGGCGTCGGTGAGGCCGCGCGCCCGCTCGGGGGAGATCTCCCCGGCCGTCAGGCGGCTGCCCAGGCAGGGGACGCCGAACCGGCCGCCCTCCTCCTCGGCGAACACCGTGACGGCCAGCGGGCGGGCCGGGGTCAGTCCGCGCCCGCGCAGCACGTCCACGGCGGCCAGGGCGCTGACCACGCCGAGGGGCCCGTCGAAGGCCCCGCCGTCGGGGACCGAGTCCAGGTGGGACCCGGTGGCCACCGCGCCCGGGCCGGGCACGCCCCACCAGGCCCACAGGTTGCCGTTGCGGTCGGTGCGCACGTCCAGGTCCCGGGCGGCGGCGGCCTCGATGAACCAGGCGCGGGCGTCGGCGTCGGCACCGTTCCAGGCGTGGCGGCGGTAGCCGCCGCTGCCCGGGTCGCGGCCCACGGGCACCAGGTCGGCCCACAGGCGGTCGAAGGCCCCGGGGTCGTGGGCGGTGGAGTCGGGGGCGGTGGAATGGTGGCTCACAGGGTGTTTCCCCACGTCGGAACGGATGGTCGTACGCGCGGCCGGGGCGCCCTCGGCGGGCGCCCCGGCGCGGTTCAGTCCCCTTCGCGCATCGGGACGCGGATGCCGTGCTCACGGGCGACGCGCCCGGCCTCGTCGTACCCGGCGTCCACGTGGCGGATGACGCCCGTGGCGGGGTCGTTGGTGAGCACCCGCTCCAGCTTGGCGGCGGCCAGGTCGGTGCCGTCTGCGACGCTGACCTGCCCGGCGTGCAGCGAGCGGCCCATGCCCACTCCCCCTCCGTGGTGGATGGACACCCACGAGGCGCCGGAGGAGGTGTTGACCAGGGCGTTGAGCAGCGGCCAGTCGGCGATGGCGTCGGAGCCGTCCAGCATCCCCTCGGTCTCGCGGTAGGGGGAGGCCACCGAGCCGGTGTCCAGGTGGTCGCGGCCGATGGCCAGCGGCGCGCGGACCTCGCCCGAGGCCACCAGTTCGTTGAAGCGCGCCCCGGCGGCGGCCCGCTCGCCCTGGCCGAGCCAGCAGATGCGGGCGGGCAGCCCCTGGAAGGCGACCCGCTCCCCCGCCATGCGGATCCACCGGGCCAGGTGCTCGTTGTCGGGGAACAGGTCCAGGACGGCCCGGTCGGTGCGGGCGATGTCGGCGGGGTCGCCCGACAGCGCCGCCCACCGGAACGGCCCCCTGCCCTCGCAGAACAGGGGCCGGATGTAGGCGGGGACGAACCCGGGGAAGTCGAAGGCGCGGGCGAAGCCGCCGCTGCGGGCCTCGTCGCGGATGGAGTTGCCGTAGTCGAAGACCTCGGCGCCCGCGTCCTGGAAGCCCACCATGGCCTCCACGTGCGCGGCCATGGACTCGCGTGCCCGGTCGGTGAACTCCTCGGGCCCGGCGGCGGCCAGGTCCCTCCAGTCCTCGAAGGCCACCCCGGCGGGCAGGTAGGCGAGGGGGTCGTGGGCGGAGGTCTGGTCGGTGACCACGTCGATCGGGGCGCCGCGCGAGAGCAGTTCGGGCAGGACCTCGGCGGCGTTGCCGAGCACCCCGACCGACAGCGGGCGCCGCTCGTCGCGCGCCCGCACGGCCAGTTCCAGGGCGTGGTCGAGGCTGTCGGCGCGCACGTCCAGGTAGCGGTGATCGATGCGGCGTTCGATGCGTCCGGGGTCGCACTCGACCACGATCGCGACGCCGTCGTTCATGGTGACGGCCAGCGGCTGGGCGCCGCCCATCCCGCCGAGTCCGGCGGTGAGGGTGATGGTTCCGGCCAGGGTCCCGCCGAACCGCTTGGCGGCCACGGCGGCGAAGGTCTCGTAGGTGCCCTGGAGGATGCCCTGGGTGCCGATGTAGATCCACGAACCGGCGGTCATCTGCCCGTACATGGTCAGGCCCCGCGCCTCCAGGCGGCGGAACTCGGGCCAGTTCGCCCAGTCCCCCACCAGGTTGCCGTTGGCGATGAGCACGCGGGGCGCCCACTCGTGGGTGCGCATGACGCCGACCGGGCGGCCGGACTGCACGAGCAGGGTCTCGTCGCCCTCCAGGTCGCGCAGGGCGGCGGTGATGCGGTCGAAGCTGCGCCAGTCGCGCGCCGCCCTGCCCGTGCCGCCGTAGACCACCAGCTCCTCGGGGCGTTCGGCGACCTCGGGGTCGAGGTTGTTGTGGAACATGCGCAGGGCGGCCTCCTGCTGCCACCCCTTCGCGGACAGGGTGGTGCCGCGCGCGGCGCGGACGGTACGTGGACTGCTCACACGGTTCTCCTCGAAGTCGTGGGGCCTGTTCGGGCGTCGGCGGGGTTCTGGAGGATTCGTAGGTGGGACGGCAGGTACTGCGGCCGAAGGCCGTCGTTTTAGGGGTGGTGGCGGGCGACGGCGCGGGCACGAGCCGTCACACCGGAGGATCAGGAGGTTCCCGCCCTTTGGGGCGCCCGAACGCGGGCCGAAGCGGAGCGGAGGCCCAAAGCAGACACCGCTCAGGCCAGGGGGACGACGGTCTCGGCTGCCCCGACCACGGAGCCGTCGGTGATCAGGTCGGCGACGGCGGCGATCTCGGGGGCCAGGTGGCGGTCGGGGCCGGGGCCGGAGACCCTCTCCCGTACGGTGCGCAGCACGGCGCCGGTGGCGGGGCCGGGCTCCAGCGGCGAGCGCAGGTCCAGGGCTCGGGCGGCGGTGAGCAGCTCCACCGCGAGCACGCTGGTCAGCCCGTCCACGGCGCGGCGCAGCTTGCGGGCGGCCGACCAGCCCATGGACACGTGGTCCTCCTGCATGGCCGAGCTGGGGATGGAGTCGACGCTGGCGGGCACGGCCAGGCGCTTGAGCTCGGAGACGACGGCCGCCTGCGTGTACTGGGCGATCATGTGCCCGGAGTCCACGCCGGGGTCGTCGGCCAGGAAGGCGGGCAGGCCGTGGGAGCGGGACACGTCGAGCATGCGGTCGGTGCGCCGCTCGGCGATGGAGGCGGTGTCGGCGACGGCGATGGCCAGGAAGTCGAGCACGTAGGCAACGGGCGCGCCGTGGAAGTTGCCGTTGGACTCCACCCGCCCGTCGTCCAGGACCACGGGGTTGTCGATGACGCTGTCGAGTTCGCGCCCGGCCACCAGCAGCGCGTGGGCCAGGGTGTCGCGGGCGGCGCCGGCCACCTGCGGCGCGCAGCGCAGCGAGTAGGCGTCCTGGACCCGGTTGCAGTCGGGGCCGCGGTGGGAGGCGACGATGGGCGAGGAGTCGAGCAGGGCGCGCAGATTGGCCGCGGAGGCGGCCTGGCCGGGGTGGGGGCGCAGGCGCTGGAGCTCCTCGGCGAAGACGCGGTCGGTGCCCAGCAGCGCCTCGACGCTCATGGCGGCGGTGATGTCGGCGACCTTGAGCAGGCGCTCCAGGTCCATGCAGGCCAGCACGAGCATGCCGAGCATGCCGTCGGTGCCGTTGATCAGCGCCAGGCCCTCCTTGGCGCCCAGTTCGACCGGTCGGATCCCGGCCCCGTGCAGGGCGGTGTGGGCGGGCACGTCCCGCCCGGCGGCGTCGCGGACCCGGCCCTCGCCCATCAGGGCCAGCGCCACGTGCGACAGGGGCGCCAGGTCCCCCGAGCAGCCCAGGCTGCCGTACTCGTGCACGACCGGGGTGATACGGGCGTTGAGCAGCGCGGCGAGGGTCTCGGCGGTGGCGACCTCCACGCCGGTGTTGCCCGAGGCCAGGGTGCGCAGGCGCAGCAGCATGAGGGCGCGCACGACCTCGTCCTCCACCTCGGGCCCGGTCCCGGCGGCGTGCGAGCGGATGAGGGAGCGCTGGAGGCCGGCCCGCAGGTCGGGGGCGATGTGGCGGGTGGCGAGAGCGCCGAAGCCGGTGCTGACCCCGTAGGCGGGCACCTCGCCGCGGGCGAGCGACTCGACCCGTTCGCGGCCGTGGCGGAGGGCCTTGCGGGCCTGCTCGGACAGGGTGACACGGGCGCCGTGGCGGGCCACGTCGAGGATCTGGGCCGGGGTGAGCGGCGCATCGCCGACGACGACGGAAGGAACTGCTGTGGACATGTTCCCCATTTGACCCCCCGCGTGGCCCCTGGCGAAGGGCTGACACGAGGGTTCCGTCTGGGATCTCAGACAGCATGCCCCTGTCCTCCGAACCCTCCGTCTGGTTAACGGATCACCCGCACTTCACACCGCAGTCCCGGAGCGGAAACCAGCCGGACATCCCCTGTCACAAGGGCGCAGTCCAAAGCCTCCGCCACAGCGACGTAAGCCGCGTCGTACGCGGTGAGGTTGGAACGGAGTTCCCAGATCCTGTCCGCCACGCCTCCGACGGGCTCCACGTGCGCGATGGCCTGCAAGCCGTAGAGCTTGCGTGCTGCTTCGGCGTCACCGACCGACACCTTCTTCCCGAGCACGAGTCCTCGCAGGGCGTTGAGGAACTCCACCCGTTGGTGGTTGGGGGCGTACCACTCGCTGTCAGCACCCAGGACACGTCGCGCCATGGCCGTGGAACGCCCCGGCGCTCCAAGGTAGAGGTCGATCAGGACGGACGTGTCGACAACGATCACACGGCACCGCTCTCACCATGAGCGTCCAACGCCTCGTCTCCACGAGCGGCTCGTACCGCCATGACGATCTCGTCCATGCTCAGGTTGGCCCCTGGCAAAGGGGACTGCTCGACGATCTCCCGGTTACGGACGAAACGCGCCTCGCGCTCCAGCAGGGTCAGCAGATAGGCCTGGAGCGACTTGCCCGACCGCTTGGCCTCACCGGCCAGAACCTCTCTGACCTCATCCGGAACATCCTTGACCTGAATAGCTCCCATGGAGCCATAGTAGCGCCAAAACCAACCCTGCGAGCGAAGAAACATCGCCTCTTTGGCGCCATTCAGGCGTCCCGTTGGAGTTTTCCGGCCAGCACGTCATGCGAGACAATCAGGACATGAGCCTCGTTCCGGCGGCCACCCGCGCGCTGCGGCTGCTGCGCTTCCTGGCGACCCGCCCCGGGCCGGTGTCGGCCTCGGCGATCGCCGCCGAACTGGGCATGCCCCGTTCCAGCGTGTACCAGCTGCTGGAGGCCATGGCGCGGGAGGGCTTCGTGACGCACCTGCCCGAGGAGCACCGCTGGGGCCTGGGCGTGGCGGCCTTCGAGATCGGCTCGGCCTACCTGCGCCACGACGGCGTCGAACGCCTGGCCCGTCCGCTGCTGCACCAGCTCACCGAGGCCACCGGCGCCACCGCGCACCTGGGCGTGCTGCACGGGGCCGACACCCTCTACCTGCTCAAGGAGCAGCCGCCGCACGCCCCGTCGCTGATCACCGGGGTGGGGGTGCGCCTGCCCGCGCACCTGACAGCGTCGGGTCGGGCCATGCTGGCCCGGCTGCCGCGCGCCCAGGTGCGCGCCCTGTACCCGGACGCGGCGGCCTTCACCACCCGCACCGGCCGGGGCCCGGCCTCGCCCGGCGAGCTGCGCCGGGTCCTGGCCGAGGAGCGGCGCCGGGGCTGGTCCATCGAGGAGGGGCAGGTCACCGAAGGCTTCGTCTCGGTGGCCGCGGCCGCCTGCGACCACAACGGCCGCCCCGCCGCGGCGATCAGCCTGACGGTGCCCAGCGCGCGGCCGGTCACCCCGCAGGCGCTGGCCGGGCGGGTCCGCGACGCGGCGGCCGACCTGACCCGGCGCCTGGACGGCCGCGCCTCACCGTAGCGGCGGGGTCCGCTCCACGAGCGAGGGCAGCGGGGCCGTGCGCTCCACCATCCGCAGGATCTTCTCCTTGAGGTCGACGGGCACCTGCACGTAGAACTGCGTGGGCGCGTCCACCGCCTCCAGGTCCAGGCTCTCGGCGGTCTCGGCCCAGCTGGGCAGCTCGGCGTCGGTGCGGTGGGTGTCCAGCACGAACTCGATGAAGTAGATGAGCCGGCGCCCGCCGGTGTGCACCTCGCGGATGCGCCGGATCTCCGTCCAGGCGATGAACGTGCCCTCGCCGGGGAACCACCACTTGCGCTCCTGCAGAACCGTCACGCCGTCGCTGTCGGCGCTGATGCCCTGCCGGGTGATGCGCTGGGGCAGGCCCCGCAGCACGAACACGTTGCTCCCCGGGCCGACGAAGAGCATGGCCAGGCCCGCGAAGGCCCACAGCGTCACCGAGCCGACAGTGGTCTCCTGCCGCAGCACGTGCCAGAGCATCGACCCCAGCACCACCACGAACCCCGCGGTGAGGGTGGCGGAGAAGTAGGCCACGGCCATCCACATGCGCGTGTTGGGACCGCGCAGGCTGACGTACCTGCGCAGGTGGGAGACGCTCTCGGGCGTCCGGGTCAGGTCCGAGGGGACACCTCGGGGGGCGGCGGGGGCGTCCGCGGGTTCGGGGGAGGCCATACCCACCATTGTCCCCACTCCGGCGGGTGCTCCGTGCGCCGGACACCGTGCGGCCGCGGGGATGATGGGCCAAAGCACGGGTGGACGCGGCCGGGGAGCGCTAGAGTCCGGTCCATGAGGCCGAACACGAGCGAGTACGACACCGAGCTGAGGCTGAACGGCGAGGTGATCGTCCTGGAGGGGGTGTCCTACCAGGGGCGCACCGTGCTTCCGGAGGGGCCGGACAGGTTCGCCTGCCTGGAGCGCTGGGCCAAGGGGGTGGCCGAGACCCTGGGGGAACCGGTCACCTGGCGCGCCGAGGAGAACGGGCGGCTGGCCGGACGCGGGACGGTCCAGCCCGGTCCCGGGGCTCAGAACCGCCGGGCGCTCTGAGCTCCGCACTTGGCGCACTGGAACTTGCGGTCGTCGCCGAGTATCCAGTCGTGGTCCCCGCCGGTGGGGCACGTAGACATCGACACCATCTCCTCACAGGGGCTGTCGGGGTGCGTGCCGATCACTCTATTTCCCAAGAACCACATCAGTCCCGTGAATGAGAAGTTCGCCCTCGTATTCACGTATGGCGGGACATCGTCCCCGGTCACCGGGCACGGAGACGCGCGTGGGGCCCGTCGCGGTCGCGACGGGCCCCACCGAAAGCCTGTGGGGAGGAGCGGCTAGTTCTGCCTGGCCCTCATGTGGGCCTCGACGGCGGCGCGGTCGGCGCGCAGCTTGGCCAGGGCCTCGTCGAGGATGAGCTTGCCCTCCTCCTCGCTGCGGCGCTCCTTCACGTACGCCAGGTGGGTCTTGTACGGCTCGGTGCGCGGCGGCGACGGGGGGTTCGCCTTGTCCTTGCCCGCGGGGAAGCCGCAGCGCGGGCAGTCCCACTCGTCGGGGACCAGCGCCTCGCTCGCGAAGCTGGGCACGACCTCGTGCAGGTTCGCGCAGTAGAACGGAACCCGGACGCGCGGGGCGGCCTCGCCCCGCTCGGCCTCGCCCATGGGACCGGCTCCGACACGGCTGCCACGAATGGCACTGCCACTACCCACGAAAAACTCCTTCGGCGAACTCGCTCACCGGTTCTCGGGCGAGCTTGACGGTGGACGGGGTGTGCCCGCGGGTCGCGGGCTACATGCCCCGGTTGATCAGCAGGCCGAGGATGACGATGGCGATGATCCACACGACCCCGATCGCGATGGTCATCCGGTCGAGGTTGCGCTCGACCACCGACGATCCGCCGAGCGAGGACGTGACGCCACCGCCGAACATGTCGGAGAGACCGCCGCCCTTGCCCTTGTGCATGAGCACCAGGAGGACCAGCAGCACGCTGAGAAGCATCACGAGGATGGACAGACCGAGGATCACACGCTCACCCGTAGCTCGACCCCGAAGCGGGGGGTTATGGACCGACCCCGTTTCCCGTGCGCACCAGCGGTGACACCGGACCGGCGCGGACACCCGGGAAGCAGGGGACCGGGGACAATTTCGGATTTTACCGTGCCCTTGGCAGCACGGGCGGGGAAACCGCGAGGCACGGAGAACCCCATAGCGAAGTCTAGCCCGACCCGGCGACCTGTCGGGCACCCCGCCCGTCACCATCGGGCATCGAAGCGTGACGGGCGGGGGTTCGCGCAGCGGCTAGTTCTCGCCGAAGCGGATGATCTTCACGAACTCGTCGGCCTTGAGGCAGGCGCCGCCGACCAGGGCCCCGTCCACGTCGTCCTTGGCCATGATGCCGGGGGCGTTGTCGCCCTTGACCGAACCGCCGTAGAGGACGCGCACCGCGCCCGCGACCTCGGGCGAGTACAGCTCTGCCAGGCGCGCGCGGACGGCCGAGCACACCTCCTGGGCGTCCTCGGGGGTGGCGACCTCGCCGGTGCCGATGGCCCACACGGGCTCGTAGGCGACGACGATCCTCTCGGCCTGCTCGGCCGGGACCTCCTTGAGGGCGCCGTCCAGCTGGGCCAGGACGTGCTCGACCTGTCGGCCCGCCTTGCGGACCTCCAGGCCCTCGCCCACGCACAGGATCGGGACGATGCCGTTGGCGAACGCCGCCTTGACCTTGGTGTTGACCAGGGCGTCGTCCTCGCGGTGGTACTCGCGGCGCTCGGAGTGGCCCACCAGCACGTAGGAGCAGTCCAGCTTGGCCAGCATGGACCCGGAGACCTCGCCGGTGTAGGCGCCCTTCTCGTGCGCGGAGATGTCCTGGGCGCCGTAGACGATCTTGAGCTTGTCGCCGTCGACCAGGGTCTGGACGCTGCGCAGGTCGGTGAACGGCGGCAGGACGACGACCTCGGCGTTGTCGTAGTCCTTGTCGTTGAGCGCGAACGCCAGCTTCTGGACGAGCGCGATCGCCTCCAGGTGGTTGTTGTTCATCTTCCAGTTGCCCGCGATGAGCGGCAGGCGCTGGGACATGTCGGCACTTCCTTACGCAGTGGACTGATGATGTGTTCGGGCGCCGCCGGGGTTGTGGAGGTGGCGTAGGCGGGACTGCGAGGAACGAGCCGTCACACCGAAGGCACCGAAGGTTCCCGGTTCCCGGACGCCCGAACAAGGAAAGAACTACGCGTAGCGTCGGTTGAGGGCGACGGGCGGGCGAAGCGGAGCCCCGAGGGGCGCGGGCCTACTTCAGGGCGTCGATACCGGGCAGGTCCTTGCCCTCCAGGTACTCCAGGCTGGCGCCGCCGCCGGTGGAGATGTGGCCGAAGGCCGCCTCGTCGAAGCCCAGCGCGCGCACGGCCGCGGCGGAGTCGCCGCCGCCGACCACGGTGAAGGCGTCGGAGTCGACCAGGGCCTGGGCCAGCGCCCGGGTGCCCCCGGCGTAGGGCTCCATCTCGAACACGCCCATCGGGCCGTTCCAGAACACGGTCCGGGCGTCGGCCAGCTTCCGCGCGAAGAGCTCCTGGCTGCGGGGGCCGATGTCCAGGCCCATCCGGTCGGCCGGGATCGACTCGACGGCGACCGGGTCGTGCGCGGCGTCGGCGGAGAACTTCTCGGCGGCCACCACGTCCACCGGCAGGACGATCTCCACGCCCTCGCGCTCGGCGCGCTCCAGGTAGCCCTTGACGGTGTCGATCTGGTCGGCCTCCAGAAGGCTGGAGCCGACCTCGTGGCCCTGGGCCTTGAGGAAGGTGAAGACCATGCCGCCGCCGATGAGCAGGCGGTCGGCGGTGCCCAGCAGGTTGTCGATGACGCCGAGCTTGTCGGAGACCTTGGAGCCGCCCAGGACCACGGCGTAGGGCCGCTGGGGGTCGCCGGTGAGCCTGCGCAGCACCTCGACCTCGTTCAGCACCAGGCCGCCGACGGCGTGCGGCAGCCTGCCGGGCAGGTCGTAGACGCTGGCGTGCCTGCGGTGCACGGCGCCGAAGGCGTCGCCCACGTACAGGTCGGCGAGCTGGGCGAAGCGGTCCGCGAGCTCCGCGCGCTCGGCGTCGTCCTTGCTGGTCTCCCCCGGCTCGAAGCGCACGTTCTCCAGCAGGGCGACCTGGCCGTCCGTGAGGGCCTCGGAGGTGGCGCGGGCCGACTCCCCGGCGGTGTCGGAGGCGAAGGCCACCTCGGTGCCGAGCAGTTCGCCCAGGCGCGCGGCGACCGGGCGCAGCGAGTAGCGGGGGTCCGGGGCGCCCTTGGGACGGCCCAGGTGGGCGGCGACGATGACGCGGGCGCCGCGCTCGCGCAGAGCGGAGATGGTGGGCACGGCCGCGCGGATGCGCCCGTCGTCGGTGATGCGGTCGCCGTCCAGGGGCACGTTCAGGTCGGCCCGGACGAACACGCGCCTGCCGGAGACGTCGAGGTCGTCGATCGTCCGCATGCTGGGTCTCCTCTTGGAATGTGGGATGTGGCGGTCCCGGGCGGTGGGGCCGGGAGGGGCGCGTACGACGGCACCCCTCCGCGCGCACTGCGGGCGAAGGGGTGCCGTCTCACGCGCCGGTGGCCATGGGGGCCGTGGACGCTACAGGCCGGAGCCGACCAGCTTGGCCAGGTCGACCAGGCGGTTGGAGTAGCCCCACTCGTTGTCGTACCAGCCGACGATCTTGACCTGGTTGCCGAAGGCCATGGTCAGCTTGGAGTCGAAGGTGCACGAGGGAGAGGTGCCGACGATGTCGGAGGAGACGATCTCGTCCTCGGTGTAGACGAGCACGTCCTTGAGCGGACCCTCGGCGGCGGCCTTGAACGCGGCGTTGACCTCGTCCTTGGTGACCTCGCGCTCCAGGGTGACGACCAGGTCGGTCACGGAGCCGTCGGGCACGGGGACGCGCATGGCCATGCCGTCCAGCTTGCCCTGGAGCTCGGGGATGACCAGCGCGGTGGCCTTGGCGGCACCGGTGGTGGTCGGGATGATGTTCTGCGCGGCCGCGCGGGCGCGACGCAGGTCCTTGTGCGGGAAGTCCAGGATGACCTGGTCGTTGGTGTAGGCGTGGACCGTGGTCATCAGGCCCTGCTTGACGCCGAAGTTGTCCAGGAGGACCTTGGCCATCGGCGCGACGCAGTTGGTGGTGCAGGAGGCGTTGGAGATGACGTGGTGGTTGGCCGCGTCGTACTTGTCGTCGTTGACGCCCATGACGACGGTGATGTCCTCGCCCTTGGCCGGGGCGGAGATGATGACCTTCTTGGCGCCGGCCTCGATGTGCTTCTTGGCGTCCTCGGCCTTGGTGAAGATGCCGGTGGACTCGACCACCACGTCCACGTTCAGGTCCGACCAGGGCAGCTGGGCCGGGTCGCGCTGGGCCAGGACCTTGATGGTCTTGTCGCCCACGCGGATGAAGTCGTCGCCGACCTCGACGTCGCCCTCCAGGGTGCCGAGCACGGTGTCGTACTTGAGCAGGTGCGCGAGCGTCTTGGTGTCGGTGAGGTCGTTGACCGCGACGATTTCGATGTCGCTGCCACCAGCGGCGACCGCGCGCCAGAAATTGCGGCCGATCCTGCCGAAGCCGTTGACGCCTACACGGATGGTCACGGAACCAATCTCCTCATATATCGCACATCATTTCCACCCGGGCACTGGTCCCCGCCCCGAGCGCCGTATTCCGGGGTCAACCGGTCGACCGCCATGAGCAGGTTCAACGCACACAGGGTGTTCACCACGAGCCTAGCGGAGCACCGGCGAAGAGCCGCTGCTGGGCCACGGCCGAGCCTGCGGGCCCGGTGGATTCGCGACCATCCTGGCACTGCGAGCCGGAGAGGTCTATACCATTTTCCGAAGTTATCCGGGAGTTTTCGCAGTTAACAAAGCCGAACATCGGTGTTACGGCGCGAGCGCCCTGGGGTCGCGGCGGGCTCCGGGTCAGGGCACCAGCATGTCCGGGGTCAGGTTGGCCTCGGTGCCCTCGATGCCAAGGTCGCTCGCGCGCTTGTCGGCCATCGCCAGCAGCCTGCGGATACGCCCCGCGATGGCGTCCTTGGTCAGCGGCGGGACGGACAGCTGCCCCAGCTCCTCCAGGGAGGCCTGCTTGTGCGCCAGGCGCAGCTGGCCCGCGGCCACCAGGTGCTTGGGCGCGTCCTCGCCCAGGATCTCCAGCGCCCGCTCCACGCGCGCGCCCGCCGCCACCGCCGCCCGCGCGCTGCGCCGCAGGTTCGCGTCGTCGAAGTTGGCCAGCCGGTTGGCGGTGGCGCGCACCTCCCGGCGCATCCGCCGCTCCTCCCACGCCAGCACGCTCTGGTGGGCGCCCAGCAGGGTCAGCAGCGCGCCGATGGAGTCGCCGTCGCGGACCACCACCCGGTCCACGCCGCGCACCTCGCGCGCCTTGGCGTGCACCTTGAGCCGACGCGCGGCGCCCACCAGCGCCAGCGCGGCCTCCGGCCCGGGGCAGGTCACCTCCAGAGACATCGACCGGCCCGGCTCGGTGAGGGAGCCGTGCGCGATGAACGCGCCCCGCCAGGCCGACTCGGCGTCGCAGGCTCCGCCGGCCACCACGTGCCGGGGCAGGCCGCGCACCGGGCGGCCGTTGTTGTCCACCAGCCCCGTCTGCCGGGCCAGCGACTCGCCGTCCTTGATCACCCGGACCACGTACCGGTTGCCCTTGCGCAGGCCGCTCGGGGACAGCACGACCACCTCGGACTCGTGCCCGAATACCTCGGAGATGTCCTTGCGCAGGCGGCGCGCGGCCGCGCCCGTGTCGAGCTCGGCCTCGATCACGATGCGCCCGCCCACCAGGTGCAGGCCCCCGGTGAACCGCAGGATGGTGGACACCTCGGCCTTGCGGCAGCATGGCTTGAGAATGGTCAGCCGGCTCAACTCATCCTTCACCACGCCGGTCATCGCCATCGCTGAGGTCCTCCCCGTCACACAACCCGACCCGGCGCCACGCGCTCGGCACCGGGGATGCGCCGCCGCGGCCCTGCCACGAGCGGCTTACTCCGTGGCAGACTACGTGACCGGGCGCTGGCTGCCGACCCCCGCACGGCGTGTTGCCCATCCGCCGACCAGCGGCGCCGCGCACCCTGGGGGCCTTCGTGCCGGTGTGCGGCCAATTGCCCCCGACCTGCGGGAACCGCGGACCGCCACCGGCCCCTCAGCCCTCCAGGACCCTCTCGAAGGCCGCCGCGAGCCGGTCGGGGTCGTGCCGCGGCGTGCCGTCGTCGCGGGACAGCTCCGCCAGCTCCAGGCGTCCGCCCAGCTCGCCCACCACCCGAACCAGGGGTTCGGGCTCCTCCACGGTCCCCCGGTCGGCGAGCACCACGTCCACCCCCAGCTTGGGCGCGTGCTCGCGCAGCACCTCCAGGTAGGTCTCGGGGCGGAAGCCGTCGGTCTCGCCCCGCTGCGGGGACAGGTTCAGCGCCACCATGCGCTTGGCGCGGGTGGTGACCAGGGCGTGCGCCAGGTCAGGGACCAGCAGGTGGGGCAGCACGCTGGTGAACCACGACCCGGGGCCGAACACCACCCAGTCGGCCTCGCGCACCGCCTTGACCGCCTGCGGGCTGGCGGGCGGGTCCTCGGGGATCAGTGAGATGGAGCGCACCTTGCCGCTGGTGCTGGCGCACGCCACCTGGCCGCGCACCGTGGTCAGCTCATCGGGCCGCGCCGGGTCGATCCCCGACACCTCGGCGGCGATGTCCAGCGGCACCGACGACATCGGCAGCACCCTGCCGTGCGCGCCCAGCAGCTGGCCCACCCAGTCCAGGCCCGCCACGGAGTCGCCGAGCAGCTCCCACAGGGCCACGATCAGCAGATTGCCGACCGCGTGGCCGTGCAGTTCGCCCTCGGAGCGGAAGCGGTGCTGGATCACCTCGCTCCAGGTGTGGCCCCACTCGTCGTCGCCGCACAGCGCGGCCAGCGCCATGCGCAGGTCGCCGGGGGGCAGGACGCCCAGCTCCCGGCGCAGGCGGCCGCTGGAGCCGCCGTCGTCGGCGACGGTGACGACCGCCGTCACGTCGGTGGTCACCCTGCGCAGGGCCGACAGGGAGGCGTGCAGGCCGTGCCCGCCCCCCAGCGCGACCACCCGGGGCGGACGCCGCCCGTCACCGTCGGGTGCTGTGCTCTTCGCCATGGCTGTGGTCTGCCCCTCGTCCCATGTCCACCGGACGAATCGGACCGTACCACCGAGAACGGTGCACCGCGGGCAGGGCGCGTGTCGGGCGCCCGCGGGTCACTCCCGTCCGACGTCCCGGTGGACCACGTGCACGTCCACACCCTGCCCGCGCAGCCGGTCGGCGAACTGCTCGGCCATGGCCACGCTGCGGTGCTTGCCCCCGGTGCAGCCCACCGCCAGCGTCATGTAGTGCTTGCCCTCGCGCTGGTAACCGGCGATGGTCAGCTTGAGGACGTCGGAGTAGGCCTCCAGCATCTCCTTGGCCCCGTCCTGGGCCAGGACGTAGTCGCGCACCGCCTCGTCACGGCCGTTCATCGGCCGCAGCTCGGGCACCCAGTGGGGATTGGGCAGGAAACGGCAGTCCAGCACCAGGTCCGCGTCCACCGGCAGGCCGTGCTTGAACCCGAAGGAGACCACGTTGGCGCGGGGGCGCGCCTCGTCGCTCTCCCCGAAGAAACCGATCACCCGGGCCTTGAGCTGGTGCACGTTGAGCTGGGAGGTGTCGATGACCAGGTCGGCCTCGCCGCGCACCGCCCGCAGCGTCTCGCGCTCGCGGTCGATGCCGTCGGTCAGGCGCCCGTCGCCCTGGAGGGGGTGGGGCCTGCGCACGCCCTCGAACCGGCGGACCAGGGCGTCGTCGCCGGCCTCCAGGTAGAGCACGCGCGCGGTGATGTCGCGCTTGCGCAGCTCCTCCACCGTGGACAGCAGGTCCTCGGTGAAGGCCAGCGAGCGCACGTCCACGACCACGGCGACCCGCGGCACCGCCCCGTGCGTGCGTCCGGCCAGCTCGATCATCGTCGGCAGCAGGCCGGGCGGCAGGTTGTCCACCACGAACCAGTCCAGGTCCTCCAGGGCCCTGGCCGCCGTGCTGCGGCCCGCACCGGACATGCCGGTGACGATGACCACCTCGGGTGGCAGTTCCCCACCCAGTTCGACCGTCATGCGTCTCCTCCCCCGTCAGTGATGTGCTGTGCTGGTGCCCCGTCGCCCCGCCCCTCCGTCGCGGCGGGTCCGCCGGAAAGGTGCGCGTGCACGGCCTCGGCCAGCTTGGGGCCGATCCCGGGCACCGCCGCGATCTCCTCGGCCGTGGCCGAGGCGAGCCTGCGCACCGAGCCGAACGCCTTGATCAGGGCCGTCCTGCGGGACGGCCCCAGACCCGGCAGCTCGTCCAGGCTGCTGCCGGTCAGCGCCTTGGCGCGCTTGTGCCTGTGGTACTGGATGGCGAAGCGGTGGGCCTCGTCGCGCACCCGTTGGAGCAGGTAGAGCCCCTCGCCCGCGCGGGGCAGGATCACCGGGTCCTCGTCTCCGGGCAACCACACCTCCTCCAGGCGCTTGGCCAGACCGCACACCGCGACGTCCTCGATCCCGAGTTCGTCCAGGGCGCGGCGCGCCGCCTCGGCCTGGGGCCGGGCGCCGTCCACCACCACCAGGTTAGGCGGATAGGCGAACTTCCCGGGTGACGGTTCGTCGTCGCCTTGGTGACCACCGTGGTCGCCGGTCTCCCCCATGCGGGCGACCTCGCCGCTGCGGGCGCTCTCCTCCAGGTAGCGGCGGAAGCGGCGGTGGACGACCTCGTACATGGCCGCGACGTCGTGCTGCTCCCGGCCGCCCTCGCCGCTGCCGCGGACGGAGAAGCGGCGGTACTCGGACTTGCGGGCCAGGCCGTCCTCGAAGACGACCATGGACGCCACCACGTGCTCTCCCTGGAGGTTGGAGATGTCGAAGCACTCGATGCGCAGCGGCGCCTCGGGCAGCTCCAGGGCCTCCTGGATCTCCTGAAGGGCGCGGCCTCGGGTGCTCAGGTCCCCGGCGCGGTGGGTCTTGTGCCGGGCCAGCGACTCGGCCGCGTTCTTGGCGACGGTCTCCATGAGGGACTTCTTGTCGCCGCGCCGCGGCACCCGCAGGTCCACCGAGGAGCCGCGGTGCTCCGACAGCCAGGCGGCCATGGCGTCGGGATCGGCGGGCTCGTGGGAGACGAGGACCTCACGGGGGACGGCGGTGCCGGTGCCCCCGCTCTCGTCCTCGCCCCGGGCGGGGCCGTAGATCTGGCCGAGGAAGGTCGCGATCAGCTCGCCGGGGCCGTCGTCGGCCATCTTGTCCACCACGTAGCCGCGCTGGCCCCGGATGCGCCCGCCGCGCACGTGGAAGATCTGCACGGCGGCCTCCAACTGGTCGTCGGCCACGGCGATGACGTCGCAGTCGGTGGAGTCGGGCAGGACGACGGCCTGCTTCTCCAGGGCGGCGCGCAGGGCCTCGATGTCGTCGCGGATGCGGGCGGCCCGCTCGTACTCCATCTCCCCGGCGGCCTCGCGCATCCGCCCCTCCAGCTCGCGCAGGAACCGGCCGGTGTCGCCCGCCAGGAAGGAGCAGAAGTCCTCGGCCAGGGCCCGGTGGTCCTCGGGGGAGGCCTTGCCCACGCAGGGGGCCACGCACTTGCCGATGTAGCCGAGCAGGCAGGGGCGGCCGCTGTTGCGGGCTCCGCGGAACACCCCCGGGGAGCAGGTGCGCACGGGGAAGACCCGCAGCAGCAGGTCCACGGTCTCGCGGATGGCCCAGGCGTGGGAGTAGGGGCCGAAGTAGCGCACCCCCCTGCGTTTGGCGCCGCGCATGACCTGCACCCGGGGGAACTCCTCGTTGAGGGTGACCGCCAGGTAGGGGTAGCTCTTGTCGTCGCGGTACTTGACGTTGAACCGGGGGTCGTACTGCTTGATCCAGGAGTACTCCAGCTGGAGGGCCTCCACCTCGGTGCCCACGATCGTCCAGTCGACGTCGGCGGCGGTGGAGACCATCTGCTGCGTGCGCGGGTGCAGTCCGGCGAAGTCGCGGAAGTAGGAGGAGAGCCGGGACCGCAGGTTCTTGGCCTTGCCCACGTAGATCACGCGTCCGGAGGAGTCCCGGAACCGGTACACGCCCGGGTCGGTGGGGATCGATCCGGGCGCGGGGCGCAGGTGAGGAGTCGCAGCCATGGTCCCATTGTGGTAGGTCGGGGGGACATACGGCCAACCGAGCCCCGCCCCCTCCGCGCGTGGCGCGTCTCACCCCGCGGGCCCCTCCCCCGCGCCGCGCCCGTCCTGCGGGCCCCACACGCGCCCGCGTCCCTCGGGCGCGGGTAAGCGAAACGTCACGATTGGGTATCCGCATGCTCTAGGTTGGGCGGGTACAGAGGAACTTCCCGACATCGACGACAAGAGGGGGCCCTTCGTCGTGAGCCTGCCCCAATGGATCACGATCGGCGTCACCGTCATGGTCGCGGTGCTGCTGGTCCTCGCCCTGCGCTGGGTACTCAAGCACAAGCTGGGCAAGGCCTGGCGGGTGTCCCAGCACGTGGTCCACCGCACGACCTACACCAGTTACGGCGCGGCCGCGGTGGTCGGCGCGAACCTGTCGCTGCCCAGCCCCGCCAATGTGGACTGGGGCACGTACCAGGCCATCGACCACGCGATGAGCATCCTCATGATCGCGACGCTGACGGGCCTGGGCGTCAGCCTGGCCTACGCCGTCACGGACATGGTGCTCGCCCGGCTGTCGGTCGCCAACGGCGACGCCGACCGCAAGGCGCGGCGCATCCAGACCCAGGTGCGGCTGCTGCGCCGGGTGATCACCTCGATCATCGTGGTGCTGGCGGTCGCCGCCATCCTGTTCACCTTCGACGAGGTCCGCGCGCTCGGCGCCGGGCTGCTGGCCTCCGCGGGCATCATCGGCATCGTGGCCGGTGTGGCTGCCCAGTCCACACTGGCCAACCTATTCGCCGGGCTCCAGCTGGCCTTCAGCGACGCCCTGCGCATCGGCGACGTGGTCGTGGTCGAGGGCGAGTGGGGCCGGGTCGAGGAGCTGAGCCTGGTCAACGTCACCATCAAGATCTGGGACGAGCGCCGCCTGGTGGTCCCGGTCGCCAACTTCACCACGACCAGCTTCGAGAACTGGACCAAGCAGGGCACGGCGATCACCGCCAAGGTGGTGTTCCCGCTGGACTGGGAGGTGCCGATCGAGGAGATGCGCGAGGAGACCGGGCGCCTGATCACCCGCAGCGACCACTGGGACGGGCGCAGCTGGTCCTGCCAGGTCGTGGACATCGCCCCGAGCGGCGAGGTGCTGGTGCGGGTGGTGGCCACCGCCGCCGACACCGGGCACCAGTGGGACATCGCCTGCGAGATCCGCGAGCACCTCATCGGCTGGCTGGTCGAGAACTACCCCGAGTCCCTGCCGCGCCACCGCGCCCAGTTCATGGCCTCCGAGGACGCGGACGAGGCCGCCTACGCCGCCCAGTTCCCCACCTCTGCGTTCCGGCGCCACGAGCCCAACGGCGTCAGCGGCCCGCCCGGGGGCGACCCCGGCGAGGCCTGAGCCCGACCGGCCCACACACGCGACGGCGCCCGGAGCGGATCTCCGCTCCGGGCGCCGTGGTGTCCCGGCGGGCGGGCCCGCTCCGGCCCGCCCCGTCGGTGCCTTTCAGGAGGAGGGGCCCTGGAGGATGATGTCGGTGCCCTCGACGGTGACCTCGAACGGCTCCAGCGGATCCTGGGCCGGGCCCGTCAGCGCCTCCCCGGTGGAGATGTCGAACTCGCTGCCGTGGCACAGGCACCGGATGACCTCGTCCACCTCCTGGACGGTGCAGCCCGCGTGCGTGCACGAGGCGCCGAAGGCCCGGTACCGGCCCGCCTCGGGCTGGGTCACGACCAGTTTGCTGTTGCTGAAGACCGCTCCCGCGCCTTCGGGGACGTCGGTGGTCTGGCCGACCACCTGGCCGTAACGGACCTCCTGCGGCTTGGGCTCCTGTCCGCCGCAGGCGCTCACGGCCGTGACGGCCGCGGCCGTCCCCGCCGTCCCGAGCAGTCGGCGCCTGCTCATACCGCACCCGCACGTCCTCTTACCGGCCACGACGAAACGCTCCTCACCTGCGCCGAAATATCACTACACAATGTAGTAGGTACGGCGTGGTGCCCGGGTTCCGGGGTGTGCGCGAGAGCCCTCAGGCCCGCGGCGGATACGGGGGCGTCGCCGGGGGCGGCGGGTCCGCCGCCGCCACGTCGAGCACCACGGTGCCGGCGATCCGGTCGTGCAGCCCCTGCCGGTTGGGCCGGTTCCAGGCGGCCATCCCGCCGGTGAGCAGCGCCGTCACGGCCACCACGAACCACCAGAACCAGACGGCGCTGAAGAACAGGAAGAACAGAAGGAAGGGCAGGGCCAGCAGCGCGGCGCGCACCGCCAGGGCGGCCAGCGGAGGCGTGCCCAGACCGCCGTTCCCGGCCTGGGGGGCGACCCTGAGCCCGACGCGGCGCTTGCCCAGCGTCTGCTGCCACCGGGAGAGGGCGAGGGTCTCGTAACCCGCGTGGAGCAGGAAGAAGGTCACCGACAGGAAGAGCGGGTAGCGGCCGCCGATACCGGTGGTGTCGCCGGAGCCGACCGCCTGGACGCCCACCCAGGCCAGGGAGAGCACGAGCGCCAGCAGCAGCGCGGGCAGGGCGACCAGGAGCAGGTCGATGCCGCGCGCGTACACCCGCGTCCGCCAGGCGGCCAGCGGGTAGAGCCGCTCCACCCGTTCGGGGCCCGGGGCGGCGTCCGCTGGTCCGGAGCGGTCGCCGTCGTGGAAGCCGGGGGTCTCCCCGTGCCCGGGGTCGGATGGGGGCTGCTGGACGCCCTGAGGCGTCGGCCCGCCGCGGTCCGGTCGGGGAGGGACGTTCATGGGCGGGCCAACCTCCAGGACGGTTCGTCGGAGTCGCGCGGGGCCGGGCGCGGACACGTTCGACTCTACTGAGGTGCGACATGCGTCGCGAACCGCCGACCCGCTGTGGCAACGGGCGGCGCCCCGCCCCGCAAGGACCGGGACGGGGCGCGGCGGAGGCGCGGAGCGCGGGCTCAGAGCATCTTCGCCAGGAAGCGCCCGGTGTAGGACTCGGCCACCGCGGCGACCTCCTCCGGGGTCCCCTGCGCGACCACGGTGCCGCCACCGGAGCCGCCCTCGGGGCCCATGTCGATGACGTGGTCGGCCGTCTTGATGACGTCGAGGTTGTGCTCGATGACGATCACCGTGTTGCCGGTGTCGGCCAGCCGGTTGAGCACGCCCAGCAGCTTGCGGATGTCCTCGAAGTGCAGGCCGGTCGTGGGCTCGTCGAGCACGTACACCGTCCGCCCGGTGGAGCGGCGCTGGAGTTCGGCGGCGAGCTTGACCCGCTGCGCCTCACCGCCCGACAGCGTCGTGGCGGGCTGGCCCAGCCGCACGTAGCCCAGGCCGACGTCGGCGAGGGTCTGCAGGTGGCGGCGGATGGCGTTGATCGGCTCGAAGAACTCCAGGGCCTCCGAGATCGGCATGTTGAGGACCTCGGAGATGTTCTTGCCCTTGTAGCGGACCTGGAGGGTCTCCCGGTTGTACCGGGCGCCGTGGCACACCTCGCAGGGCACGTAGACGTCGGGCAGGAACTGCATCTCGATCTTGAGCGTGCCGTCGCCGGAGCAGGCCTCGCAGCGGCCGCCCTTGACGTTGAAGGAGAACCGGCCCGGCTGGTAGCCGCGCGTCTTGGCGTCGGTGGTCTGCGCGAACAGCTTGCGGATGTGGTCGAAGACCCCCGAGTAGGTGGCCGGGTTGGAGCGCGGGGTCCGCCCGATGGGGCTCTGGTCCACGTGCACGACCTTGTCGACCTTGTTCGTGCCGTTGACCCGAAGGTGGCGGCCGGGCACGTCGCGCGCCCCGTTGAGCTCCTTGGCCAGGGCCTTGTAGAGGATCTCGTTGACGAGGGTGGACTTGCCCGAACCGGACACGCCGGTGACGGCGGTGAACACGCCCAGAGGGAAGGCGACGTCGATGCCGTGCAGGTTGTTCTCGCGCGCTCCCCGGACCACCAGCTCGTGCCCCCGGGTGAGGGGGCGGCGCTCCACGGGCACCTCGATGCCGCGCTTGCCGGACAGGTACTCGCCGGTGAGGGAGTCCTGTGAGGTGAGCAGCTCGTCCACGATCCCCGAGACCACGACGTGGCCGCCGTGCTCGCCCGCGCCGGGGCCGATGTCCACGACCCAGTCGGCGGCGCGGATGGTGTCCTCGTCGTGCTCGACGACGATGAGCGTGTTGCCGATGTCGCGCAGGCGCTGGAGGGTCTCCAGCAGGCGCGCGTTGTCGCGCTGGTGCAGGCCGATGGAGGGCTCGTCAAGCACGTACAGCACGCCCACCAGGCCGGAGCCGATCTGGGTGGCCAGGCGGATGCGCTGGGCCTCCCCGCCCGAGAGCGAGCCCGAGGAGCGCGCCAGGCTCAGGTAGTCCAGGCCGACGTCGAGCAGGAAGCCGAGCCGGGCGTTGATCTCCTTGAGCACCTGGGCGGCGATGACCGCGTCGCGCTCGGAGAGCGTGAGCCCGGCCAGGAAGGCCGCGCTGTCGCTGAGCGGCATCTGCGCGACCTCGGCGATGGACCTGCCGCCCACGGTCACCGCGAGCACGACCGGCTTGAGGCGCGTGCCCTCGCAGGTCGGGCAGGGCACGGTGCGCATGTACCCCTCCAGCCGTTCGCGGCCGTAGTCGCTCTCGGTCTCGGAGTGGCGGCGCTTGACCCAGGGGATGACGCCCTCGAACTCGGTGTAGTAGGAGCGGTTGCGCCCGTACCTGTTGCGGTAGCTGACGTGGACCTGGGTGTCGTGCCCCTCCAGCAGGGCCTTGCGCGCGCGGCGCGGCAGCCGCTCCCAGGGGGTGTCCAGGTCGAAGCCGATCGCCTCGCCCACCGCCTTGAGGATGCGCTCCCAGTAGCCGCTGTTGGGCCCGCCCGACCAGGGGCCGATGGCGCCCTCGGCCAGCGTCTTCTCGGGGTCGGGGACCAGGAGTTCGGGGTCGACCTCCATGCGGGTGCCCAGGCCGGAGCACTCGGCGCAGGCGCCGTAGGGGGCGTTGAAGGAGAAGGAGCGCGGTTCGAGCTGTTCGAAGGACAGGTCGTCGTAGGGGCAGTACAGGTGCTCGGAGAAGACCTTCTCGCGGTCGGGGTCCCCGGCCTCCACGTCCACGAAGTCCAGGACGATGGTCCCCCCGGCCAGCTTGAGCGCCGTCTCCACCGAGTCGGTCAGGCGCCCGCGGGAGGAGGGCTTGACGCTGAGGCGGTCCACGACCACGGCGATGTCGTGCTTGTCGTAGCGTCCCAGCTTGGGCGCCTCGTCCAGGCGCACGGCCCGCCCGTCCACCACCGCGCGGGTGTAACCCTTGGACTGCAGGTCCTTGAACAGCTCGACGTACTCGCCCTTGCGTCCGCGCACGACGGGGGCGAGCACCTGGAAGCGGGTGCCCTCCTCCATCTCCAGGACGCGGTCCACGATCTGCTGCGGGGTCTGGCGGGCGATCTCGCGGTGGCACTCGGGACAGTGCGGGACGCCGATGCGCGCCCACAGCAGCCGCAGGTAGTCGTAGACCTCGGTGATGGTGCCGACGGTGGAGCGGGGGTTGCGGCTGGTGGACTTCTGGTCGATGGACACCGCCGGGGACAGGCCCTCGATGAAGTCCACGTCCGGCTTGTCCATCTGCCCCAGGAACTGGCGGGCGTAGGCCGACAGCGACTCCACGTAGCGCCGCTGGCCCTCGGCGAAGATCGTGTCGAAGGCCAGCGACGACTTGCCCGAACCGGACAGGCCGGTGAACACGATCATGGAGTCGCGCGGCAGGTCCAGCGAGACGTCCTTGAGGTTGTGCTCCCGGGCTCCCCGGACTACCAGTTGTTCGACCATCGAGTGAGACATCCTTCGGCTCTGGCGCACAGGACGCGGACCCCGTCGCGTGACGTCGGCTGACCCGTGTGGAACTTCGCGTGCGGCGGTCGGGATCTCCCGGAGACCGCCCGGGCCCCGGAGACGGGCCGCTGAGGAGAGGGGGGAGGACGCTCGCCTCTCCCGCCCGTCCAGCCTAACGACCGCCGACGACGGTTTCTTCCACCTCGCAAAACAAGGCGGCACCCCGGCGCCGGAGCGCTCAGGGTGCCACCACTATAGACGAACGGCTGTTCGAATCCGGCCGTTTCCCGGAATGTCCTCGGCGGGCCCGCGGGTCCGCCGTCCGCTCAGGAGCGGTCCGCCGGGGAGTCGACCGAGGGGTCGCGCTCGGTCTTGAGCTCGGGGTTCTTGCGCTCGTCGGCGCGGGACTTGATCAGGCTGCCGACGATGGTGACGGTCATGATGCCCAGGATGACGGTCAGGGACAGGCCGATGCCGACCTCGGGCACGTGCACGCCGTTCTCGTGCAGGGCGTGCAGGATCATCTTGACGCCGATGAAGACCATGATCGCCGACAGGCCCCAGCTGATGTAGGCCAGGCGGTCCATCAGACCGGCCAGCAGGAAGTACAGCTGGCGCAGGCCCAGCAGGGCGAAGGCGTTGGCGGTGAAGACGATGTAGGCGTCCTGGGTCAGACCGAAGATCGCCGGGATGGAGTCGACCGCGAAGACCAGGTCGATCATGCCGATCGCGACGATGACCAGCAGCATCGGCGTGATGTGGCGGCGGCCGTCGAGCTTCACGGTGAGGTGGGCACCGTGGTAGTCGTCGGTCACCGGCCAGAAGCGCTTGAGGAGGCGGACCACCGGGGTCTGGGTGAAGTCCTTCTCCTCCTCGTCGCCCTTCACGTGGTCGCGGACGATCTTGTAACCGGTGTAGATCAGGAAGGCGCCGAAGAGGTAGAAGACCTCGCTCCAGGCGTTGATGACCTGGGCGCCCAGGACGATGAAGATACCGCGCATGACCAGCGCGATGACGATGCCGACGAGCAGGACCTCGTGCTGGTACTTCTTGGGCACCGCGAAGGAGCCCATCAGAAGGTAGAACACGAAGAGGTTGTCGATGCTCAGGCTCTTCTCGGTGACGAACCCGGCGAAGTACTCGGCGCCCGCGGCGCCTCCGCCGAAGTACCAGACGCCGAAACCGAAGATGATGGCGATACCGATGTAGAAGGCCGCCCACCAGGCGGCCTGCTTCATGCCGAACTCCTGGGGGCCCTTCGTCTTGCTCCAGGGGTGGTCGACGATGATGAGGTCGATCACCAGGATGGCGACCATGGCGCCGATCGTGGCAGCCCACAACCACAAGGGAACGTTCACGGAAAGTCTCTCCTCCGGTCAGTGCGCGCGAGCGGTGTGCACGCACGTCGAACCACCGGAGGTCTCTCCCGCTCACAGCTAGGCGCTGCGAACCGGCGGCACCGGGAGGACGACATTGTCCGCCGTGATGACGACACCGCCGCGACAGGGATACTCCCCTCACGTGTCAGGCCAGGATACCGGTGCCGCACCGTGGGCGGCACACACCGGACCGTAGTCCAGGATGACATCTACACCCCCGCGGGGTGAAGTCCCGGCGAAGGTGGCATCGACCGCACCCCGGGGACAGGTCCACCCGACCCCGGGGCCATCCCGCCCCAGGGCGCCCGCACGTCCCGCCTCACCCGCGCAGCACCGCCTTGTACACGCCCGCGGCGGCCTCCACCGCGTCCTCCTCGCTCGGCAGCGCCTTGGCCGCCTCGCGCGATCGGGCCCGCAGGTCCTCGGCCAGCGCCGGGTCGTCCAGCACCCGGCCCACGGCGGCGGAGAAGGCCGCGGGATCCCCCGGCGGCACCATCAGCACCGTCCCCGAGTACAGGTCCGGGATGCCGCCGACCCGGGTGGAGACCACCGGCAGCCCCGCGCGCAGCGCCTCCATGATCACCAGCGAGGGCCCCTCCCACTGACTGGTCAGGCAGAACACGTCCGCCGCCGCCAACAGGTCGGCCACGTCCGCGCGGTGCCCCAGCATGCGCACGTCCGCGCGCATCTCCGCGGCCGTGTCGTGCAACTCCCCCCACAGGGGCCCGTCCCCGGCGATCGCCACCACCGGTTCGGGGCGGCGGTCGGCGATGGCCGGCGCCGCCGCCAGGAGCATGTCCAACCCCTTCTGCTCGGCCAGGCGGGCGACGGTCAGCAGCAGCGGCCGCTCCGGCAGCACAGCCAGGTCGGCCCGGGTGGCCTCGCGCCCGTTCACCGGAGCGCCGGTCTCGGGAGCGGCCACCACCGCCAGCCGCGCGTCGCGCGCCCCGACCGAGCGCAGCCTGCGCACCAGGTCGCCCGACACCCCCAGCACCACGTCCGCGCGGTGCGCCACGATCCGCTCCAGCACCGGGTAGGCAGCCGACAGCGCCCCCCGCACCAGCGGCGGTGCGTTGTGCGCGGTCACCACCAGCGGAGAGGCGCCGGCCAGCGCGCACAGGGCCCCGGCCCGCAGACCGTGCGCGTGGACCACGTCCGCGCCCCGGGTCAGGGCGCGCAGGCGCAGCACGGCGCCGGGATCGCCCGCGGAGGGCGCCGCTCCGATGCCGACCGGGGAGAAGCGCATGCCCTCCGAGGTGAAGCCGAACTCGCGCTCGGCGGAGGCCGGGCCCAGTACCGCCACCCGGTGGCCGCGCGCGGCCAGGCCCGCGCCCAGCGAGCGCACGTGGCGGCCCACCCCTCCACTGCTGGTACCGATGACCAGCGCGATCCTGGCGTTCAACGCCTCTCCCTCCTGCGTTCGAGTACGGTCCCGACCCGGTCGGCGACGGCGCGCACCGCCGGACGGTCCACCACCGCCGCGACGGCCGCGTAGGCGGCCAGCGCCGCCGTCGCCGACACCGCGGCCGCCGCCACCGTCTGCCACACGCCGTCCGCGGGCAGGGCCGCGGCCACCGCGCGCCCCGCGCTCCACCCGACCACACCGCCCAGCACCGCGGCCAGCGCCGAGCGCGCCAGGCCCGTCAGGGTCTCCCGACCGTGCGTGCGCGCCACCGCCGCGCACAGCAGGGCCGCGGCCAGGCTCAGACCGACCGTGCTGGCCGCGCCCAGCCCGGCGATGGACCAGCCCTGCGGCAACGTCCACACCAACACCACAGCACACAACATCACCACCAGCCACCCCACCACCTGAGCCGTGGCCGCCAGGCGCCCGTGGTGCGAGGCGTACAGGGCCCGGCTGAGCAGGGCCACCAGCCCGAAGCCCACCACACCGGGAGCGTAGGCGAGCAGGGCGCGCTCCAGGGTCACGGGGTCGTGCTGGGCGAAGACCAGGGCCACCGGGGCCGCGGCGGCGGCCAGGGAGGCGCCCACCCCAGCGGTGACCACCACGCAGGCGCGGGCGCCGCCGGCCACCAGGGAGGCGTACCCCCGCCGGTCGTGTTCGGCGTGCGCGACCGCCAGGGCGGTGAACGCGCTGGTGGCGATGGGCACCGCGATCACCCCGTAGGGCAGGGTGAACAGGGCCCAGGCGTAGGTGTGGAGCACGGCCGCCCCCGCGCCGCCGCCCCGGTTGGCCAGGGCCACGAACAGCAGCAGGCACAGCTGCATGGCCGCCAGCGGCAGCAGGGAGGCCAGCGCCAGGGAGCGCACGCGCCCGCCCACCCCCGGCGGGAAGGTCAGCCGCGGCCGGGGCCGCACCCGCAGCCGCCGGGCGGGCCCCACGACCGTGAGGAAGAGCGCCGCCGCCCCGGCGGTGGTGCCCAGGGACAGGGTCAGCTCGGCCGCCAGCGGCAGGCCAGCCACGTCCTGGCGGTGGTCGGCTCCCAGCGGCACGAAGGCCACGTAGGCGGCGATGACCACCAGGCTGGACACCAGCGGGGCCAGGGCGGGGGCCAGGAAGCGGCGGTGGGACTGCAGGACGCCGTAGAGCACCGAGGCCAGGCCGTAGAGGACGATCTGCGGGGCGAAGACCGCGAGCATGCGGGCGGCCAGTCCGAGCAGCGCGCCCCGGTCGCAGCCCCCGCCCGCGCCCAGCATGAGCGACATCGCCGGGACCGAGACCAGGGCGAGCAGCGCCGACAGCGGCACGGCCAGCAGCAGGACCCAGGTGATGAGCGCAGAGGCGGTGTGGCGCACCCGCTCGCGGTCGCCGCGCTCGGCGGCGGCGGCCAGCACCGGAACGACCACCGCGGTGAGCGCCCCGCCGATGACGATCTCGAACAGGACGGCGGGCAGCTGGTTGGCGGTGACGTAGGCGGTGCCCAGACAGGTGTCGCCGACGGTCTGGGAGAAGACCGCGGTGCGCCCGAACCCCGCCAGTCTGGCCCCCACCGTGACCACCGCGATCAGCGCCGCCGCCGTGCCTACTCCGCGCGTCACCCCCTGGATGGTACGGGACACCGTGGCCGTCTCACTCGTGCCTGCCCCAGCGGTCGAGGCGGCGCAGGGCCGGGACGCGGTCGATGACGCGGGAGAAGCTGACGCGCTCGCTGGCCAGGGTCAGGGCGGCGACCCCCGCGAGCAGCGCCGCGCGCACGGGGCGGGGCGCCCGGGCCGCGGCGGCCGCGCCAGGGCGGCGCCCAGGGCGTTGGCCCCGGCG
This sequence comes from Nocardiopsis akebiae, assembly GCF_018316795.1. NCBI lineage: Bacteria > Bacillati > Actinomycetota > Actinomycetes > Streptosporangiales > Nocardiopsidaceae > Nocardiopsis > Nocardiopsis akebiae. The sequence continues at coordinate 2,424,994 of NZ_CP074132.1, read as the reverse complement.
TCGCCGAGCATGGAGCGCTCGGAGAGCTCGTCGGGCAGCAGCGCGGCCGAGGCGCCCACTACGGGGCCCAGCAGCGGCGCGGCCGGGGAGGCCAGGGCGGGGGCGGCGGCGAACAGAGCGACCTTGGCCGCGCGTCCGGGGCGCAGGTCGAACAGGTTGAGCAGGTTGGCGCTGGCGGCGATGAGCGCGCCGTCCAGCACGGTGTCCAGCGGCGAGCGGCGCAGCAGGCTTGCGGCGGCGACCCCGGTGGCCCCGATGCCAGCCATCTTGACCATGCCGGTGGTGACCCGGCCGCCCGCAAGGGCGCCCAGGTGCCCGCGCAGGCCTCGGGCCCGGGACGAGCCCGCCAGGTCGTCGTAGACCCCGAAGGCGGCGGCCCCCGCCGCGGCCAGCGCGGAGGCGGCGCGCACGCGCGGGCCGGGGCCGGGCACGAGCAGGACGGCCGCGCACACGCCGCAGGCCAGCGCGGGCCCCTGGCGCAGGGTGACGCGGCGGCCGCGGAAGTTGGTGCGCAGCCAGACGTCCGGCGCTTCGGGTGTGCCGGAAGAGCCCGCAGCGGCGGACGCGCTGGGTGTGTCCGGTGCGGCGAACGCGTTCGACACGTCGGGCGCGGGCGGGGCGACGGGCGTGCGTGGCGTGGCGTCTGCGTCCGGTGCGACGGGGACGACCACACGGGCGGCTCCGGGCCGGGCGCGGCCGCCCCGGGTGAGCAGGGAGTAGGCCGTGGAGGCCGCGGCGGCTCCGAGCAGGGCGCCGGTCAGGCCCTGGGCCAGGAACCGCGCGGGCGCGGACCCGGGGTCCGCGAGGGGGACGGGGGCGGTCAACGGTGTCACTCCCCGTCCCGGACGGTGCGGCGGGCCTCTTCGGTGCCGCCGCCCGCGTCGCTGGCGCGCTCGCTCCCGGTGGGCTCCGCGGAGGCCTCGGAGGAGACCTCGCGCGGCTCGGGCAGCGGGTCGGGGAGGAAGGCCGCCACCCCCTCGCCGATGCCGTACGCTCCCCCGGCCTCCTCCAGGTTCTCGGCCAGGGCCAGGACCGTGATGACCTCGCCCATCGGACGGCTGGCCACGTCCACGGTGGCGAAGGCCGCCTCCGCGGCGCGCGCCTGCGCGAGCATCCCCTCGCCCCGGGCGGAGGGCCCGTCACCGGCCACGACGGTGGCGCCGACCTCCTGGTGCAGGGCCGTGGTGATGGTGTTCAGCACGGCGTTGGCGGTCTGCGGGTCCTGACCCTCGGGCGAGGACCCGCCCGAGGGCGCGAGGACGACCACGGCGTCGGAGGACTCGGCGGGGTCCCCCTCGACCGTGATCAGCCCGCCCTCGGTGAAGGCCTCCAGGACGGCCGACGGGTCGTAGCCGCCATCACCGCCCTCCCCCTCGCGGGCGGACGGGTCGTCGGACGGGGACGCCTCCTCGTCACCGGGCTCCCCCTCCTCGGAGGGCTCCTCCTCCGCGGCGGCCAGGGCTCGGCCGATCTCGGCGCCCGCCTTCTCGTGGGGGCTGCCGGACAGGTCCTGGGGGTCCCGGGTGATCTGCAGGGCCAACTCGTCGACGAACGTGGCGTTGCCGCCGTCCAGGAACGCGTCGCTGATCTGGACCCGGCCGACGACCTCGCCGCCCGCCTGCTCCACGCGCCCGGCCAGGGCGTCGGCCGTCTCGGTGTCGGCTCCGGGAGCGCTCACGACCACCACGCCCAGGTCGGTGAGCAGATCGGCGAGCGTGTCGTCGGACACGGCTTCGGCCATCCGGTCGGCCCCGGCGTTGACCTGGTCGGCGGCGTCGCGCTCGGCGCGCAGTTCCTCGCTCTGGCCGCGCAGGTCGGCGGTCTCGGACTGGAGCGTGTTGAGCAGCGGGTCCTGGAGCATGGTGGTTCCCAGGACGAGCCCCACGGTGAGCGCGAGGAACACCGCGACGATGGACACCAGGTGGTAGCGGAAATCGATCACGTCAACAGCCCTGTCAACCAGTAGGAGAACGCGTCCCAGCGCGCCGCGAGAAAGGTGAGGTAGACCTGGCCCGCCGGTGAGCTGTAGGCGGCGACCACGATGGTGAGCAGGCAGGCCGCGACCAGCCCGAGCAGGGCCCAGGGGGATATGCGCGAGCGGTACAGGCGGCTGACGCCCTTGGCGTCGACGAGCTTGCCGCCCACCCGCAACCGGGTCAGGAAGGTGCTGGCCATTCCCGCCCTGCCCTTGTCGAGGAACTCCTCCAGGGTGGCGTGGGTGCCCACGGCCACGATGAGCGCGGCGCCCGCGCCGTCGGCGAGCATCATCGCCACGTCCTCGCTGGTGCCCGTGGCGGGGAAGACCACCGCGCCGTGCCCCAGGTCGGTGAGCCTGGGCAGGCCCGGGGCCCTGCCGTCGCGGTAGGCGTGCACCACCAGCTCGGCCCCGCTGGCCAGCGCCCGGTCCGAGACCGAGTCGAAGTCGCCGACGATGATGTCGGGCTTGTACCCCGCCTCCATGACCGCGTCCGCCCCGCCGTCCACGGCGATGATGACCGGCCGGAACTCGCGGATGTAGGGCCGCAGCGCCGCGATGTCCTCCCGGTAGTGGTAGCCGCGGACCACGATGAGGACGTGGCGGCCCTCGATGTCGGTCTCGATGGTGGGGATGCCGATGCCGTCCAAGAGCAGGTCGCGCTCGTGCTGGAGGTAGGCCATGGTGTTGGCGGCGAAGGCCTCCAACTGTGTGGCCAGCCCCGCGCGGGCCTCCTCCATCGCCGCGCTGACGGTCCCCTGGTCCTGGAGGGTGCCGCGCGCGACGACCTCGTCGCCGCGGTACAGGGTGGCGCCCTCCAGGCGGAGCCGCTCACCGTCGCGGACGCGGGTGAACACCTCGGGGTCGACGTCGTCGACCAGGGGGATCCCCGCTTCCACGATCATCTCCGGCCCCTGGTTGGGGTAGCGGCCGCTGATGCTCGTGGCGACGTTGAGGACCGCCGACACACCGCAGCCCACCAGGGCCTCGGCACTGACGCGGTCCAGGTCGACGTGGTCGATGACCGCGATGTCGCCCGGTCGCAGACGTTTGGTCAGGTTCTTGGTGCGCCGGTCCGAGCGGACGGGCGCGATCAGCCCTGTGGGAGCGTCCGCCCGGGTGCGGCGGAACCGCATGACTGTGGCGCTGAGCGCATCCGATACCTTCATCGCTGGCATACTGTCAGAACTCACCTACGGAGAGTCATCACAGCTGTGAGATCGGCGTGTTCCGGTCGAGACCGCCGACCTCACCCCGTTCCGGGACGAACACGGCGACCTGCCCGCCCACTACCCCGAAACGCCGGAAGGTCACACATCCGTTCCGAACGTGTACACAACGCCCAGATCAGGCCGCAGGATAGGCACGCTCCGGATCGGCGTTGGTGAGCAGCTCCTCGGCGTGAGCACGGCCCAGCTCGGAGTCCTCCAGCCCCGCCAGCATCCGCGACAGCTCCCGGACCCGGCCCCCGCGGTCCAGCCGCACCACACCACTCTCGGTGACCAGGCCCTCGGTGGACTTCTCCACCACCAGGTGGGCGTCCGCGAACGCCGCGACCTGCGGCAGGTGCGTGACCACGATGACCTGGGCGCGCCGGGCCAGCCGGGCCAGCCGGCGGCCGATCTCCACCGCGGCCTTGCCGCCCACACCCGCGTCCACCTCGTCGAAGACGAACGTGGGCACCGGGTCGGCGCCGGCGAAGACCACCTCGATGGCCAGCATCACGCGCGAGAGCTCACCGCCCGAGGCGCCCTTGTGCAGGGCCAGGGGCGGGGAACTGGGGTGCGGGGCCAGCAGGACCTCGACCTCGTCGCGCCCGTGCTGCCCGAACTCCTCACCCGTGGTGATGCGCACGCTCACGCGCGCGTGCGGCATGGCCAGCGCGGTCAGCTCCTCGGTCACGGCCTCCCCGAACCGGTCGGCGGCCTCGGTGCGCACACGGGTCAGCTCGGCTGCGAACCGGTCCATGCGCTCGTGCAGCTCGTCGGCCTCGGCGCGCAGCGCGTCGATGCGCTCGTCGTCGCCCTCCAGGTCGGCCAGGCGCTTGGCCGCGTTCTCGGCCCAGGCCAGCACCTCGTCCGTGGTCGCGCCGTACTTGCGCGAGAGCGAGGTGAGCAGCGCGCGGCGCTCCTGTACCAGGGCCAGACGGGCGGGGTCGGCGTCCACCGACTCGGCGTAGGAGGCCAGCTCGGTGGCGGCGTCGGTGAGGATGTAGGAGGCCTCGTCCAACCGCTCGCCGATCGCGGCCAGCTCGGCGTCGTGCTCACGCACCGCCGTCACGGCCTGCCGGGCCGCCGAGAGCAGCGCGGCCACGTCCACCTCCACGTCGGAGGCCGGGTCCCCGGCCAGCGCCTCGTGGGCGGTGGTGGCCGCCACGCGCAGGCTATCGGCGTGCGCCAGCCGCGTCTCCTCCGCGAGCAGCTCGGCGTCCTCACCGGGCTGGGGCTCGGCGGCGGCGATCTCCTCCGCGCCGAAGCGGAGCATGTCGGCCTCCTGGGCGCGCTCGCGCGCCTGCTCCACCAGTTCCTCCAGCTCCGCCGTCACCTCCCGGTGGCGCCGGTAGGCCACGGTGTACTGCTTGAGCGCCTTGGTAAGCGGCTCGCCCGCGAAGCGGTCCAGGGAGGAGCGCTGCCGGTCCGAGCGCAGCAGGCGCTGCTGGTCGGACTGGCCGTGCACGGCGACCAGGTCGTCGGCGAGGTAGGCGAGCAGGCTCACCGGGGCGGACCGGCCGCCCATGGTGGCGCGGGAGCGGCCCTCGGCCGACACCGCGCGGGTGAGGATGAGGACGTCGTCGTCGATGTCGCCCCCCGCCTCCAGCACCCGGGCGGCCACCCGGCCGCCCGAGGGGACGGTCAGGCGCCCCTCCACCACGGCCCGGTCCGCACCCGGACGTACGCGCTGGGGGTCGGCCCGCCCGCCGAAGAGCAGCCCGAGCCCGGTGACGACCATGGTCTTTCCCGCGCCGGTCTCGCCGGTGACGACGGTCAGCCCCGGTGACAACTCCAAAACGGCGTCGTCAATGACCCCGAGTCCCTGGATACGGACTTCTTCGAGCACCGATCCCTCTCCTGTAGTTGACGCCACTGCCCACACACGCGCGCCGAGCACCGGGCCGCCCGGCCCGGTCAGCGACCGTGCTCGCTACGGCCCCGCCATCCGGCGACCGACAGTCCGAACTTGGCCACCAACCGGTCGGTGAACGGCGCCCGGTGCAGCCGGGCCAGCCGAACCGGCGTGTCGGCGCGGGTGATCTCGATTCGTGCCCCCGCGGGCAATTCGACCATACGCCGTCCATCGCACCAGAGCACGCCCGGCGCCGTGGCCGGAACCACCTCCAGGGCCACGGTCGCGTTGGGCCCCACCACCAGCGGCCGCGCGAACAGGGCGTGCGCGCTGAGCGGCACGACCATCAGGGCGTCCACGTCCGGCCACACCACCGGGCCGCCCGCGGAGAAGGCGTGCGCGGTGGAACCCGTGGGGGTGGCGCACACCACACCGTCGCAGGCCCAGCGCGAGAGCGGACGGCCGTCGATCTCCAGGACGGTCTCCAGAATGCGGCGCGCCTCGCCCTTCTCCAGGGTCGCGTCGTTGAGCGCCCAGTTGCGCACGGGCGGGCTCCCGTCGCCCCGGCCCCCGTTGAAGACCGCCACGTCCAGGGTCATGCGCTCCTCGACGTAGTAGTCGCGGTTGACGACACTGCGCACGGTCGCGCCCAGGTCCTCGCGCTCGGCCTCGGCCAGGAACCCCACGTGGCCCAGGTTCACCCCCAGCAGGGGCGCCCCGGCCGGGCGGGCGATCTCCGCGGCGCGCAGCAGGGTGCCGTCGCCGCCGAGCACCATGACCAGCTCGACGCCCCGGGCCGCATCCCCCGGCTCCACGACCTCGACCGGGGAGAGCACGCAGTCCTCCGCGGCCAGTTCCTCGATCTCGTTCTTGAGCATGCGCACGGTCAACCCGGCCCTGCTCAGGCTCTCGTGGACCAGTTGGGCGCTGCGTACCGCGGCGGGCCGACCGGTGTGGGCCAGCAGGAGAACACTGCGTCCGCTGGTCATCGCCGTCCCCTTACGTTCACTCCCCCGCGGGGAGTCTGAAGTGCTGGCCGGGGCGTTCGCCGACCCGGCCGGGTCACGTTACCGGACTCCTGAGACACGCTCACCACGGTCGCTAACGCGGCCCCTCCTCCACGGCCCGGGCCAACGCGTCCGGGTCCAGGGGCGCGGCCCCCGCGCGCATCCACAGGAAGTACTCGACGTTGCCGGAGGGGCCCGGCAGGGGACTGGCGGTGACGCCGACGGTGCCCAGCCCCAGGGTGAGGGCGTGCGCGGCCACGTCGGAGACGGCCTCGGCGCGCAGCTCCGGCTCGCGGACCACTCCCCCGGCGCCGACCTTGTCCTTGCCCACCTCGAACTGGGGCTTGACCATGAGCACGAAGTCGGCGTCGGCGGCCACGCAGTCCCGCAGCGCCCCCAGCACCAGGCGCAGCGAGATGAACGACAAATCGCCCACGACCAGGTCGGGGCGGGGCTCACCGATCTGCTCGGGGGTGAGCTCGCGAACGTTGACCCGCTCCATCACGCGCACGCGGTCGTTGCTGCGCAGCGACCAGGCCAGTTGGCCGTAACCCACGTCCACGGCGGTGACGTGGGCCGCCCTGCGGCGAAGCAGCACGTCGGTGAACCCGCCGGTGGAGGCGCCCGCGTCCAGGGCCCGGCGGTCGGTGACGTCGAACTCGAAGGCGTCGAGGGCCCCGATGAGCTTGTGGGCGCCGCGGGAGACGTAGGGGGGTTCGTCGGAGGGCGGACGGACCACGATGGGCTGGTCCTGGCCGACCTGGGTCGCGGCCTTGGAGGCCACGATCCCCGCGACCTTGACGAATCCGCCCTCGATGATCTCGGCGGCGTGTCCACGGGATCGTGCGTGCCCGCGGCGGACCAGTTCCGCGTCGAGCCGGGTGCGTTTTGCCATGGTTACCGAGGATACCGGGGCGGCTCGGGGGCGCCGGCGCCCTGGTCGAGAGCGCCGAGCACCCCGGACAGCTCCTGGTGCAGGGTGTCGAAGACCGCGACGTGCTCGGCGGTGGGCAGGGACTCCAGCGACTCCAGCCGCTCCCTGGTACTGCGCAGGGTCTGCTCGGCCAGTGCCTGGGCCTGCTCGTTGGGGTCCATGCCTCTCCCGGTGTTCGCGCTGGTCCGACTCTACTTCTTCGTGGCGCCCCTGCTCTTGGTGCTGCGCTTGGCGGCGGTGCGCGCGCGGGCCGTCTTGGCCGCGGTACGCGGCTTCCCGGCCGCGGGTTTGTCTGCGTGCTGGGCGTCGGCCCCGTCGTCGGCCGCGGTACCGGCCCCGTCCGCGGAGGCGTCCGCGCCGTCGTCGTCGGCCTCCTGCGCGCCCCGGGCCCCGGCGGCCTTAGCGGCGCCTTCGGTCGCGACCGAGCCGGACTCGGCACCCGACCCGGCACCTCCCTCGCCGGACCCGTCCGCGGCACCGGCACCGGCGGACACCCCGGCCCCGGAACCGTCGGCCTCCGCGGCGGCCGCGGGGCGCACCGACGAGGACGCGCCCGCCTCGACGGGGGCCAGAACGCGCTCGACCGCGTGGCGGGCGGCCAGGCGGCGTTCGAGTTCGGCGACCCGGCGCACCAGCCGCTCGTGGTCGGCGCGCGGCACCACGTCCATCCGCTCCAGCTGGCGCCCGACCTCGGAGCGGACCAGCTCGGCGATGGCCGCGCGGTTGGCCTGGCTGGTCTCGATGAGCTCCCCGGCCAGGTTCTGGATGCTCTGCCCCACCCGCGGCGGCAGGCTCTCCCCCTCCGCCGCGGCCGGCGCGGCGGGACCGTTCGCCCTGAGCAGGGCCTTGGCCGCGGCGACGGCCTGCTTGCGCGAGAGTTCGGTGAGGCCACTGGCGGCATCGAGGTAGGTGCGTACCGCGTCGACGACCATGATGACAAGTGCTCCTTGGTGGGACCGCGAAAGGGGAAGGGGCGCGGGCAGGGCGAGCCGCTGCGCGACGGGGGGCCGTGGCCAACGCTACCGGGACCGAACCGCCGTTGACACGCGAACTCCCAAGACCGCCCCATTCGTCCCGATGGCACCACAAGGACGCGAACGCCCGGCGCCTGGGGCATGATGTGGCCATGAGCAGCATCGACACGTGTCTCGCCGGCATCGAGAAGGTGAACCAGCGCATCCTCGCCCAACCCGACGAGAAGCGCCGCAAGTACATCCGCGAACGCTCCCTGAGCGTGGAGGTCCCCGACCTGGAGGCCGTCTTCGACATGCGCCTCACCCTCTACGGCCTGGTCGACGTCACCCACCGCACCGCGGACCGGCCCGCGCCCCGGGCACAGGTGCGGATCACCGTGAGCAGCGAGGACCTCGTGGCCCTGGCCGAGGACCGCCTGGACGTGGCCAAGGCCGTGCTCGGCCGCCGGGTCAGGATCGACGCCAGCGTCGGCGACATGCTGCGCGTGCGAAAACTCCTCTGAGCAGACCGCGCGGCGCCCGAACGGCGAACGGTGACGGGTACCGTGCTGGGATGCCACGCCAACCTCTCGAACTGGCGCCCTTCCGCGGTCTGCGCTACACCGACCCCGACGCGGACCGCTTCGTCGACGGGGAGTTCGACCTAGCACGACTCCTGGCCCCTCCCTACGACATCCCCGACGCCGACGAGGCGCGGGCGCTCCAGCGCTCCGACCCGCACAACGCGGCGCGGGTCACGCTGCCCTTCGAGCTGAGCCGCCAGAGCCCCGCCGGAACGGGGACGGCCGTGCCGCGCCGCTACCGCACGGCCGCCGACCTGCTGCGCAGCTGGATCGACGACGGGGTGCTAGCGCTGGATCCGCGACCGGCGCTGTACGTGTACGAGCAGGTCACGGCCGACGGGCGGCGCCAGCGCGGACTGGTGGGCAACCTGCGCCTGCCAGAGGAGGGCGCAGAACCCGCCGTCCGCCCGCACGAGGACGTGGCCGACCCGCCGGTGCGCGACCGGTTCCACCTCATGGGCATGGCCCGGGCCAACCTCGAACCGATCTTCCTGGTCTACCGGGGCGGCGACGGGTACGCGTCGGCCGCCACCGAGGCGGTCGCGGGCACGCCGCTGACGCACGCGCGCACCCGCGACGGAGCCGAGCACCGGCTGTGGGCGGTCACCGACCCCGCCGTGCTGCGACGCGTCAGCGCCGACCTGGCGGGCCGGTCCGCGCTGATCGCCGACGGACACCACCGCTACGCCGCCTACCGGCGCCTGCGCGCCGCCCACGACGACCCGGGCTGGCGCTACGGGCTGGCCCTGCTCGTGGACAGCGACACCCACCCGCCCCGGCTGGGCGCCATCCACCGGGTGCTGCCCGGCCTGGACACCGACGCCGCGGCCGAGGCCGCCCGCGCGGTGGCCTCCGTGGAAAGGGTCGCGGACCCCCGCGCACACGCTCTGGACGGGGTGGAGGCGCCCGCCCTGCTGCTGGTCTCCGCCGAGGGCGACGCCCGCATGGTGCACGGCTTCGACGAGCGGGCGCTGGAGCGGGTCATGCCCGACCGCTCCCCGCAGTGGCGGCACCTGTCCACGGCCGCCCTGCACCAGGTGCTGCTTCCGCTGTGGGAGGTACCGGAGGAGCGGGTGCGGATGGTGCACGACGACCCGGCCGAGGCGGTCGCCGCCGCCCGCGACGAGAAGGGCACGGCCGTCATCGTGCCCCCGCTGCGCGTGGAACAGGTGTACGCGGTGGCCGACCGCGGGGAGCTGACCCCCCGCAAGTCCACCTCGTTCGGCCCCAAACCGCGCACGGGTCTGGTCATGCGCCTCCTGGACTGAGGGAGCGGCTCCGGGCCGACCGCCGCGCTCCGACCAGGCGGGCCGCCCGGGCCGCGTACACCACGGCGAAGGCGAGCGCGGCGGCCACCAGCAGGACGAGGGGGGCGGGGGCCAGGTAGAAGGTCTGCCCCCAGGTCATGTCGCGGCCCTGGGCCAGCAGCGCCGCCAACCGGTTCGGGAACACGGCCGCGACCATGACGGCCAGCCCCGGCAGCAGGCGCACCGCGCCGCGCCACCGGGGGCGCACACGGACGGCCTCCGCCCAGACACCGGCGCGCCGCACACCCCGCTGGGAGAGATAGCCGGTCAGCCCGACCAGGGCGGCCGACACCAGGTCGAGCGCGAACAGCACCGGAGCGCCCGACGCGGCGGGCTCCCCGCCCTCGGCCAGGGCCACCAGCCCGTACAGCAGCGCGGAGGCGTCGGCGCTGCCCAGCCCGGTGTTGGCCATCACCGCGATGCCGTACCCGCTCCCGGGCAGCAGCGCCTGGTGTGCGGTGTAGGTGAACTGGATGCCCCCGTGCGAGACCATCGGGTCGCCCGCCGGGCTCTCCCCGGCGTTCCAGCCCAGCGCGGTGTCGCCGCCCGCGCCGCCGACGGGAGTGTGAGTGGCGGTGATCCCCTCCTCCGACAGGACGCGGGCGCCGTCGGCTCCCCGTCCCCCGTTGTTCTGCGCGACCAGCCAGCGGGCCATGTCGTGCGCGGTGGTGACCATGCCGCCCGCGCCGTTGAAGTAGCTCTGCGGCTCGGGCGCCGCGACGGCCCCGCCCAGGACGGCGACGTGCCCGGGCGCCACCCCCGCCGCGAAGACCTCCTCCGCGGTGTCGACGGTGACCGTGTCGTCCATGCCCAGCGGTGTGAACACGCGCTCGTCCATGTACTCGCCGAAGGCGCGGCCGCCGAGGACCTCCACCAGCCGGGCCGCGACGTGGTAGTTGGGGTTGTGGTAGTGGAACTCGGTGCCCGGATCTGCGGCCAGCCCGGCGTCGGCCATCCTGGCGAGCGCCCCTCCAGGTCCTCGGCGGCGGGGGCGCTCTTCTCCCGGAAGGCGGTGTCGGACATCCCCGAGGTGTGGGTGAGCAGCTGGCGGACGGTGACGAGGTCGGCACGCGGGTCGTCGAGGACGAACCCCGGCAGGTGCCGCGCCACCGGGTCGTCGAGCGCGAGCGCGCCCTCCTCCACGAGCTGCATGACGGCCAGGGCGGTGAAGGCCTTGCTGACCGAGGCCACACCCATGGCGGTGTCGGCGGTGATCGCCCGGCCCTCCGAGTCGGTGCCGTAGCCCGCCGCGCGCACCACCTCGGTGCCCCGGGTCACGGCGACGGCGGCCCCCGGAAGGGGTGAGGCGTCCAGGTAGTCGGACACGTAGGCGTCCACGGCCTCGGGGGTCAGCGCGCCCGGGGCCGTGTCGGGGACCTCGGCCCGGGCGGGTGCGGCGGCGAGCAGCAGGAGGGCGGCGGCCAGGCCCGCCGCCGCGATTCTGGTCAGGGACATGGGGACCATCCTGCTCGGCGCGACCCGTCCGCGACCACGGTGCCGACCGTACGGGCACCCTGGGGTTTTCCCCACCCCCCGCCCCCGGCGCGCCCCCGGCCCCGACCATCCGATATCCACTGGCCCGGCACCGGCCGCCTGCTGTACCCATGGTGATCTGCTCCGTTCCCTTCCAGCCGAGGAGTCCACAGCGTGCCCACCCGAGCGAAGAACCCCGGCCGACCGCAGACCCGGGCCTACCTGGCCCGCGACCTGACCGCGCTGGGGGTCGCGCCCGCCGACACCCTCCTCGTGCACACCTCCCTCAGCGCGCTGGGCTGGGTGTGCGGCGGTGAACAGGCCCTCGTGCAGGCCCTCATGGACGCCGTCGGCTCCCGGGGAACACTCGTCGTGCCCACCCAGACCATGGACAACACCGACCCCGCCGGGTGGCGCGACCCCCCGGTCCCCGAGGACTGGTGGCCGGTCATCCGCGCGCAGGCGCCCGGGTTCGACCCGCGCCTTACACCGAGCAGGTACATGGGCCGGGTCCCGGAGATGGTGCGCACCTGGCCGGGCGCGGTCCGCAGCGCGAACCCGCAGACCTCCTTCGCCGCCCTGGGACCCCGCGCCCGCGACCTCATGGCGCACCACCCGGTCGGCTGCCGCCTGGGCGAGGACTCCCCGCTCGCCGCGTTGGAACGCGTCCGGGCCAGGGTCCTGCTGCTGGGCACGGGGTTCGACTCCTGCACCGCCTTCCACCTGGCCGAGTACCGCGTCCCGCGGCCCCGCTCGGAGCGGTCCGGGTGCGCGGTCCTGGCCCCGGACGGCGGCCGGGAGTGGGTGGCCTTCACCGACGTGCTCCTGGACGAGGAGGACTTCGCACGGCTGGGCGCCGACTTCGAGAGCACCGGGGCCGTGGCCTCGGGCCCCGTGGGCGAGGCCACCGCACGGCTGTTCTCCCTCCCCGGGGCGGTGGCCTTCGCGTCCAGCTGGATGACCGTGAACCGGGACGGGTGACCCCCGCCCCGGATCGTCCGGCGCCCGCAGCCGTACCGGCGGGTCAGCGACGCGGCGCACACCCCGGCCCGGGGCGGACGGTCCCGGCCGAGGGGACCCTCGCCATAGCCTGGGAGACGACCACCGCCGTCACACGGAACGGGTTCTCCGCCATGTCCCTGCTCGCCGCAGACCGCCCCCTGAACGAGATCCACGACGCGATGCTCCTGGACCTGGACGGGGTGGTCTACATCGGCCCGCGGGCCGTGCCGGCGGCACCGGAGGCGGTGGGCAAGGCGCGGGCCGCCGGAGCACGGGTGGCGTTCGTGACCAACAACGCCGGACGCACCCCGGCCCGCATCGCCGAGCACCTGACCGAACTGGGCGTGGGCGCCGCCCCCGAGGACGTGGTGACCTCCGCGGAGGCCGCCGCCCGCCTGGTGGGCGAACACCACCCCGCGGGCTCGGACGTACTGGTGGTGGGCGACACCGCGCTGCGCCAGGCGGTGCGCAGGATGGGACTGCGCCCGGTGTCGGTGGACAGCCCCTCGGTGGTGGCCGTGGTGCAGGGCTACTCCCGGCACATGACCCGCGACCTGCTCGACCAGGGCACGGTCGCGGTCCGGCGCGGCGCGTTCTACGTGGCCAGCAACAACGACGCCACCGCGCCCAGCGAGTGGGGCCTGACCCCCGGCAACGGGTCCTTCGTCCGGGTCATCGCCAACGCCACCGGGGTCGAACCCGTCGTCGCCGGAAAGCCCATGCGTCCGCTGCACGAGGAGGGCATCCTGCGCACCGGAGCGCGCAACCCCCTCATCGTGGGCGACCGGCTGGACACCGACATCGAGGGCGCGACCGCGCACGGCGCGGCCGGGATGCTGGTGCTGACGGGGGTGGCCACCCCGATGGACGCCCTCGCCGCACCCGAGCACCAGCGCCCCAGCTACCTGGCGTGGGACCTGTCGGGCATGAACCACACGCACCCGGCCGTCGTCCGCGAGGGCGACCGCACCCGCTGCGCGGGGTGGACGGTGACCGTTACCGGCGGCGCACCGCTCGTCGAGGGGGCCGGAGACCGGCTGGACGGACTGCGCGCGCTGTGCGTCGCGGTCTGGGCGGACCGTGCGGCGGACCCGTCCGGCCCGGCCGCACGCGAGGCGCTGTCCCGCCTGGGCTGGTGAGCCCGCGCGGCGGGCCCTCACCGCCGCACCACCCCGGGCTCGGGGCCCTGGGCCGGCCTGACCAGGGTGGCGGCCCTGACCTCCACCTCGCACACGCTGCGTACGCCCTCCCGACCCCGCCAGGTGCGGCGGCGCAGCTCCCCGGTCATCCGGACCACGTCACCGAGCCGCCAGGCGCGGATCCCCTCGTGCAGGTCGCGGTCGAAACTGGTGCAGGTGATCGAGTCGGACCGGCGCCCGCGGTAGCGGCTGTCGCGGGTGCGGGCCACACAGACCCGCCACGTGGCCAACCGGTCGCCGCTGGGCAGATCGCGGATGAGGGGCCGGGCGGTGATCCGCCCGGCCACCAGGATCTCGTTGCGGTGCTCGGACTCACACGGGTCCTGCCGCGGGGACGGGGTGTCGGGGGCGGTCCGGCTCGGGGCGGCCGCGGACTCCTGCTGCATGTGGACGTCCTCCCATGGGTGGAGAGCGAGGAGAGGGGCGCGACGCGAAACGGGGTCGCGGGGCCGGGAACCGACGGTCCGGCCATCCGCGTGCGGTGGGGGCGTGCGCTCTCCCACCAGGATCCCCCGGCGAAGGCCAGGGCGAAAGGCCCGTCACGAGGCTGTGGACAACCCGTCCCGGCACCGGCCGCGCTCCGCGCCCCCTCAGGCGAGGACCGGGCTGGCCCCGCCCCCGCCAGCCGTGACACCCTTGTCCTAGAGTCGGGTCCTGTCCGGTTCGGCCCCGCCGAACCCCACGACGACCGAGGAACAGGGGTGCTTGCAGTGCACGACGACGTGGACGTGAGCGGTCTGCCCGAGGGGACCACCCCGCTGGGCGACGACATCTTCGCCATCGACACGATGCTCGCCGGATACCCGGGGATCGTGTCGAGCTACCTCATCCGCTCCCAACGGCCCTGCGTCGTCGAGGTCGGCACCGCCGGTTCCGCGCGTGTCCTGCACGAGGCCGTCACCCGACTCGGCCTGGTCCCCGCGGACCTGGCCACCATCGTGGTCACCCACATCCACCTGGACCACGCGGGCGGCACCGGCGACATGGCCGCCCTGTTCCCCAACGCCGAGATCGTCGTGCACGAGCGCGGCGCCCGCCACCTGGCCGACCCGAGCAGGCTGATGCGCAGCGCCGAGACGGTGTGGGGCGACCGTCTGGACAGCCTGTTCGGACGGATGAACCCCACCGAGGCGTCCCGTATCCGTTCGGTGGCCGAGACGGGGGAGATCGACCTGGGCGGCGGACGCCGACTGGTGACCCACTACGCCCCCGGCCACGCCAAGCACCACATGGGCCTGGTCGACACCCTCACCGGTGACCTGTACGTCGGCGACGCGCTGGGCGTGTACAAGCCGCTCACCGGAGAGGTCAGCCCCGCCACGCCGCCGCCGGACTTCGACATGGAGGCGTGCCTGCGCACCCTGCGGCTGTTCGGGGACATCGACGCCCAGCGGCTGATGTTCTCCCACTTCGGCGCGGTCACCTCGGTCCCCGAGACCCTCGACCGGGCCGAGTCCGAGCTGCGGCTGTGGGTGGAGACGGTGCGCGAGTCCCACGGCAGCACCGGCGACCTGGACCACGCGATCGCCATGGTGCGCGACAAGGTGGTCTCCCGCTACGCGCCGATGCCGCCGGAGCTGCCCGCGGAATCCGCCGCGATCCTGGACACCCTCAGCGGCGCGGAGGCCAACGTGTCCGGCATCGTGCACTGGCTGGACAGGCTCGCCCGGGAGCAGGCCGAGGCCCGGGCAGCGGAGGAGAAGGAACGTTCCTGAGCGTCCCGGACGGCCCTCGCGGTCCCCGGCGGCGGAGCGGTGGTGGCGGCGCACGGCCGCCGGACGCGGCGCGCGGACCGCGAGAAAACCGGGTGCGCCCGCCGGGCCCCGGACCTAGTCTCACTCCCATGACGACTCGAATCCGCCCCATGGAGCGGGCCGACATCCCCCGGGTCCTCCCCCTCATGCGCGCCGTCCACCCCTGCCGCGTGCTGACCGAGGACGCGATGCGCTGGCGGACGGAGAACCCCCTGCCCGGCATGCGTGAGACCACTCTGCTCGCGGTGGAGGACGGGGCCCCGGTGGGTTTCCTGCGCTCCGCGCTACGGCTCGACGGTGAGGGCCCCCGCAGCGGCCGGTCCCTCCTAGCCGCGGTCGCCGCCTCGCACCGGGACACGGACGTGGGCGCGCGCCTGCTGGACGCCTCGGAGCGCCACCTCGTAGAGGGCGGGGCCGAGGTGCTGCGGACCGAGGCCGCCGAGGAGGACGTCCAAGCCGGAGGTGAGGCCTACCGGCGGACGGTGCTGGAGCGGGGCTACGCCCCGGAGGACACCAACCTCGTGCTGGGCCTGGACCTGGCCGCCCTCACCGACCCGCCGAGAGCACCCGAGGGCGTCGAGCTGCGGCCCTTCAGCGACTACGCCGACGACCCGCGCGAGATCTACGAGGTCGACAGGCTGGCCAGCCTGGACGAGCCGGGCGCGGACTCCTGGTTCCCCTCCTACGAGGGGTGGCGCAAGGACGTGTGGCAGCACCCGCTCCGCGCACCGGACCTGTCCCTGTTGGCGCTGGTCGAGGGCGTACCGGCCGCCATCACCTGTTACGTCAGCGACGGGGGGAACCGGATGGAGTCGTCCATGACCGGCACCCTGCGCGAGTTCCGGGGACGCGGTCTGGCCGGGTACGCGAAGGCCGCGGCACTGCACCGGGCGCGTGAACGGGGCATGCGCTACGCCTACACCGGCAACCACGAGGACAACGCGCCGATGCTGGCCGCGAACCGGCGGCTCGGCTACGCCCCGGTCGGTTCCGAGACCGTCTACGTCCGGCGGCTCAGGGGTTAGCGGACGGCCCCGCCGGCGCCCCTGGCAGCCCCAGCTCCCGGAGCAGGTGGGCGTAGAGCCCGTCCGCCCAGGAGAGTTCGTCGTCGGAGGGCAGGACGTCGAAGGCCCGCACCTCCACGGTCTCGAACTCCCCGGTCAGCGGGGCCAGCGCGGTCACCCGCGCGTGGGTGACCACCGTGACGTGACCGCCGGAGAGCACGTAGTGGCCGACGGGTCGGATGTCGCCGAGGGTGGCGCCGGCCTCCTCCAGGGCCTCACGGCGCGCGGTGTCCTGGATGGTCTCGCCCGGTTCGGCGTGCCCGCCGGGGAACTCCCAGGCACGGCGCCGGTTGCGCACCAGCAGGGGCCGGTCACCGGTGTAGGTCAGGCACACCACGGAGTCGTGGGCCTCGGGGAGGGCCCCCAGGCGCACGACCGCACCGCCGAGCGGAGCGTCCCCGCCCGGCGGTGCGGTACCGCCGGTTCCGTGGAAGGGGCTCAGCCCCGGTCCTCACGGCCGCGGTACCGTTCGCCGCGCTCGCGGTCGCGCGGGGACGCGTCCTCCTCCGGCTCCTCCAGGAGTTCCTGCTCCTCGGCGTCGGTCCAGACGATGCCGTCCTCGGCGTCGTAGTCGACCAGCTCCATACCCTCCAGGGCGGCCAGCCGCTCGTCGGCGTCGGTGACGCCGTCACTGTCCACGGCCGAGGCGCGCGAGAAGTACTCGCGGGCGTCGTCCTCGCGGCCCAGTTCCTGCAGGACGTCGGCGTAGGCGTAGAAGAGGCGGGCGACCCACGGACGGGCGCGCCGCTCCTTGAGCTCGGGCACCTGCAGTTCTGCCAGGGCGGCCTTGGCGTCGCCCATGTCCCGGCGGGCCCCGGAGGCCACGATGCGCAGCTCGATGCGGTCGGCTGCGTCCAGGTTCTTGGCGGCCGGGTCGTTGGTGATCTCCAGCGCCCGCTCGGGACGGCCCAGACCGCGCTCGCTGTCGGCCATGATCGCGAGGAAGTTGTCGCGTCCGCTCATCCGGCGTGCGGCGCGCAGGTCGGACAGGGCCTCCTGCCACTTGCCCACGGTGTAGGCCGCCACGCCGGAGGCCTCGCGGACGCCGGGGACTCGCGACGCCTTGCGGCGCGCGTAGGCCGCGTGGGCGTAGGCCCGCTCGGGGTCCTCGTCCAGGAGCATGCCGGCGGCGACGATGTGCTTGCCGACGAGTTCGGCCAGCGACTTGGGCAGCGAGTGCAGGTCACGCCTGGTCTCGGGGTCCAGCTGGGAGTAGCTGACCTCCTCCGGGAGCTGGGGCGCGATGTCGGCAGGGTCGCGGTCCTCGCGAGGCGGACGGCGGTCGTCGCGCCGGTCGTCCCGATCGCGGAACCCGCCACCCCTGTTGTCGTCACGACCACGGAACCCGCCGCCACGGCGGTCGTCCCTTCGCCCGCCGTCCCGGAAGCCGCCGCCTCGACGGTCGTCGCGGCGCTCTCCACCACGGAACCCACCGCGGTCGTCGCGGCGGTCATCACGGCCACGGAAGCCACCGCGGTCGCGGTCCCCGCCACGGAACCCGCCCCGATCGTCCCGCCGGTCGTCGCGGCGGTCGTCCCGGCCGCGGTAGCCGCCCCGATCGTCCCGCCGGTCGTCGCGGCGGTCCCCGGCACGGAATCCGCCGCGGTTGTCCCGGCGCTCTCCACCACGGAACCCACCGCGGTCATCCCGGCGGTCATCACGGCGGTCGCGGCGCTCGCCGCCGCCTTCGCTGCGGAAGCCGCCGCGGTCGTCGCGTCGTTCGTCACGGCCCCGGAAACCGCCGCCGCGACGCTCGTCGCGGCCCTGGTAACCCCCGCGGTCACGGTCGTCCCGGCGGTATCCTCCGCGCCGGTCGTCACGACCCCTGTCATCTCTGGAACCGCTGTAGCCGGACCGGGCGCGGGGTCCGTCACCGCGTCCCCGACCACCAGGTCCACCGGAGCGATAACCGCCGCGCTCGTTGGCTCCGGAGTCCTCGCGGTCTCCCGATCGGCTGTCCTCAGTCATCCAACCCGTCCGTCAACAATCAAAAGCGCTGCCACCTTGAGCAGTAGCAGCGCGTCATAGTACTCGTGCCTTCCAGCTTACGACATGGTGTCGCCGCTCATCACCAGAGCGCAGGTGCCCAAGGTCCTACTTTCCCAGCAGCGTCTGCGCACACCGGACCGGGTTGTCCACAGCGCGGAACAGGCCCTGGCACCGACACGCCCGCATCCGGTTGACTGGAAACAGGGGGGCCCACCCGGGCACCCACACCCCCGCACGCCCACCCCAACGTTCACAAACGCACAAACCCCCACACAAAAAAAAAGGGGCGGAGCCGCCCTAACAGGCAACCCCACCCCTCCTTCAAGAAAAACCGTGGCAGCGACCTACTCTCCCACCCCACCACAGGGCAGTACCATCAGCGCAAAGAGACTTAACGACCGGGTTCGGAAAGAGACCGGGTGTGACCCTCCAGCAATAACCACCACGGAAACCACACCACCACGAACAACTCAACCCCTCACAGGGGAGTCACCCACGGCGAAAATCCGTGAAAAGTGTGCGCGAACATCCAATTATCTGCAGCGGACAAGCCCTCGGCCTATTAGTACCGGTCAGCTCCACCCCTCACAGGGCTTCCACACCCGGCCTATCAACCCCATCGTCTATAGGGAGCCTTACCCCCTCAAGGAGGCAGGAGACCTCATCTCGAAGCAAGCTTCCCGCTTAGATGCTTTCAGCGGTTATCCCTCCCGAACGTAGCCAACCAGCCATGCCCTTGGCAGGACAACTGGCACACCAGAGGTTCGTCCGTCCCGGTCCTCTCGTACTAGGGACAGCCCTTCTCAAGTCTCCAACGCGCACAGCGGATAGGGACCGAACTGTCTCACGACGTTCTAAACCCAGCTCGCGTGCCGCTTTAATGGGCGAACAGCCCAACCCTTGGGACCAACTCCAGCCCCAGGATGCGACGAGCCGACATCGAGGTGCCAAACCATCCCGTCGATATGGACTCTTGGGGAAGATCAGCCTGTTATCCCCGGGGTACCTTTTAGCCGTTGAGCGACACCGCTTCCACACGCCGGTGCCGGATCACTAGTCCCAGCTTTCGCTCCTGCTCGACACGTCCGTCTCACAGTCAAGCTCCCTTGTGCACTTACACTCAACACCTGATTACCAACCAGGCTGAGGGAACCTTTGGGCGCCTCCGTTACTCTTTGGGAGGCAACCGCCCCAGTTAAACTACCCACCAGACACTGTCCCCGAACCGGATCACGGTCCAAAGTTAGATGCCCGAAACAGTCAGAGTGGTATTTCACCAACGCCTCCACCGCCACTAGCGTGACAGCTTCACCGGCTCCCACCTATCCTACACAAACCATCCCAAACACCAATGTCAAGCTATAGTGAAGGTCCCGGGGTCTTTCCGTCCTGCTGCGCGAAACGAGCATCTTTACTCGTAGTGCAATTTCACCGGGCCCATGGTTGAGACAGTGGGGAAGTCGTTACGCCATTCGTGCAGGTCGGAACTTACCCGACAAGGAATTTCGCTACCTTAGGATGGTTATAGTTACCACCGCCGTTTACTGGCGCTTAGATTCCCAGCTTCGCAGGGGCGAACCCCCACTAACCAGTCCTCTTAACGTTCCAGCACCGGGCAGGCGTCAGTCCGTATACAGCGTCTTACGACTTCGCACGGACCTGTGTTTTTAATAAACAGTCGCTTCCCCCCGCTATCTGCGACCCCACCCAGCTCAGGATGCAAGATCCGTCACCAGACAGGGCTCCCCTTCTCCCAAAGTTACGGGGACAATTTGCCGAGTTCCTTAACCATGGTTCACCCGAACGCCTCGGTATTCTCTACCTGACCACCTGCGTCGGTTTAGGGTACTGGCCACACACGAACTCGCTAGAGGCTTTTCTCGACAGCATGGGATCACTCACTTCACCAAAAACGGCTCGGCATCACGTCTCAGCTCACACGAGAGGCGGATTTGCCAACCCCTCAGCCTACACGCTTACCCCCGGACAACCACCGCCGGGTAGAGCTACCCTCCTGCGTCACCCCATCACTTACCTACTACAAGCTCGGTTCCCAGACCAGTAAGCCAAAGCTCCCCGAAGGGACCCAAGACCACCAGCGTGGTTAGCATCACCTGATTCAGTACTGGACGCTCGTGCACGGGTACGGGAATATCAACCCGTTATCCATCGACTACGCCTGTCGGCCTCGCCTTAGGTCCAGACTCACCCTGGGCGGATTAACCTGCCCCAGGAACCCTTAGTCAATCGGCGGCAACGTTTCTCACGTTGCTTTCGCTACTCATGCCTGCATTCTCACTCGCACGCCCTCCACCACACGATCACTCGGCAGCTTCACCGGACGCACGACGCTCCCCTACCAACCCAAGAACAAGTCTTGAGCTTCACAGCTTCGGCGGTGTGCTTTAGCCCCGCTACATTATCGGCGCAGAACCACTTGACCAGTGAGCTATTACGCACTCTTTAAAGGATGGCTGCTTCTAAGCCAACCTCCTGGTTGTCTCAGCAACTCCACAACCTTTCCCACTTAGCACACGCTTAGGGGCCTTAGCTGATGATCTGGGCTGTTTCCCTCTCGACTACGAAGCTTATCCCCCGCAGTCTCACTGCCACGCTTCACTTCACCGGCATTCGGAGTTTGTCTGACGTCAGTAACCTTGTCGGGCCCATCAGCCAAACAGTAGCTCTACCTCCAGCAAGAAACACGCGACGCTGCACCTAAATGCATTTCGGGGAGAACCAGCTATCACGGAGTTTGATTGGCCTTTCACCCCTACCCACACCTCATCCCCCAGGTTTTCAACCCTGGTGGGTTCGGGCCTCCACGAGGTCTTACCCCCGCTTCACCCTGGACATGGGTAGATCACTCCGCTTCGGGTCCACAGCATGCGACTCAACCGCCCTATTCAGACTCGGTTTCCCTACGGCTACCCCACCCGGGTTAACCTCGCCACACACCATGACTCGCAGGCTCATTCTTCAAAAGGCACGCCATCACCACACCCGAAGGTCCAGCTCTGACGGCTTGACAGCACACGGTTTCAGGTACTATTTCACGACCCCTCACCGGGGCACTTTTCACCTTTCCCTCACGGTACTAGTGCACTATCGGTCACCAGGACGTATTTTGGCTTAGCAGGTGGTCCTGCCAGATTCACACGGACTTTCACGGGCTCCGCGCTACTCGGGAACACATCAACGTCTAGCCGGTACCTTCATCTACGGGACTCTCACCCACTCCGGTACCGCTTCCCAACGGTTTCAACTACCACCGACATCAACGCTCCAGGCCGGCAGACCTGAACAGACATGTCCCACAACCCCGCAAACGCAACGACTGCCGTCTATCACACGCCTACGGTTTAGCCTCTTCCCCGTTCGCTCACCACTACTAGGAGAATCACTGTTGTTTACTCTTCCTACGGGTACTGAGATGTTTCACTTCCCCGCGTCACCACCAACCACCCTATACATTCAGATGGCGGCAACCCGACACAACTCGGGCTAGGTTTCCCCATTCGGACACCCACGGATCACAGCTCGGTTGACAGCTCCCCGTGGCCTATCGCGGCCTCCCACGTCCTTCATCGGCGCCTGGTGCCAAGGCATCCACCGTGTGCCACTATCACTTGGCCACTACAGATAATAAGATGCTCGCGCACACTATTCACAAATCAAAACACCAACCGCATACCCCGACACCACTCACACCACCAGGATCCTCGTCCTGACGACACCTGAGAGTTCTCAGAGGCGGTCCGCGGGAACCAACACCCGACCAGGACCACAAGGCCACCAGCCAGAGGTTGCTTCCTCAGACACCCAACAGCGCGCCCCCGGACGCTTCTAGTCGCCCGAGGTCAAGTTCGATTCGTCTTTGAGCCATCCTGGATGCTGCACGCAGCACCAGGTCCACTTTCGAGTCCGGCCAACATTAGGAAAGGCGTTGGCCTGTAAAGACTCCTTAGAAAGGAGGTGATCCAGCCGCACCTTCCGGTACGGCTACCTTGTTACGACTTCGTCCCAATCGCCAGCCCCACCTTCACTCACTCCCTCCCACAAGGGGTTAGGCCGCAAGTTTCGGGTGTTGCCGACTTTCATGACGTGACGGGCGGTGTGTACAAGGCCCGGGAACGTATTCACCGCGGCGTTGCTGATCCGCGATTACTAGCGACTCCACCTTCATGGGGTCGAGTTGCAGACCCCAATCCGAACTGAGACCGGCTTTTAGGGATTCGCTCCACCTTACGGTATCGCACGCCCATTGTACCGGCCATTGTAGCATGTTTGCAGCCCAAGACATAAGGGGCATGATGACTTGACGTCATCCCCACCTTCCTCCGAGTTGACCCCGGCAGTCTCCCATGAGTCCCCACCATTACGTGCTGGCAACATGGAACAAGGGTTGCGCTCGTTGCGGGACTTAACCCAACATCTCACGACACGAGCTGACGACAGCCATGCACCACCTGTCACCCGCCAACTAAATGACCTCACATCTCTGCGAGTCCACGGGTGATGTCAAACCTTGGTAAGGTTCTTCGCGTTGCGTCGAATTAAGCAACATGCTCCGCCGCTTGTGCGGGCCCCCGTCAATTCCTTTGAGTTTTAGCCTTGCGGCCGTACTCCCCAGGCGGGGCGCTTAATGCGTTAGCTACGGCGCGGAAACCGTGGAAAGTCCCCACACCTAGCGCCCAACGTTTACGGCATGGACTACCAGGGTATCTAATCCTGTTCGCTCCCCATGCTTTCGCTCCTCAGCGTCAGGTAAGGCCCAGAGACCCGCCTTCGCCACCGGTGTTCCTCCTGATATCTGCGCATTTCACCGCTACACCAGGAATTCCAGTCTCCCCTACCTACCTCTAGCATGCCCGTATCCACTGCAGAACCGGAGTTAAGCCCCGGTCTTTCACAGCAGACGCGACACGCCGCCTACGAGCTCTTTACGCCCAATAATTCCGGACAACGCTCGGACCCTACGTATTACCGCGGCTGCTGGCACGTAGTTAGCCGGTCCTTATTCCCCACCTACCGTCAACCCCCAGAGAACTGGGAGCCTGCGTTGGTGGTAAAAGAGGTTTACAACCCGAAGGCCGTCATCCCCCACGCGGCGTCGCTGCGTCAGGCTTTCGCCCATTGCGCAATATTCCCCACTGCTGCCTCCCGCAGGAGTCTGGGCCGTGTCTCAGTCCCAGTGTGGCCGGTCGCCCTCTCAGGCCGGCTACCCGTAATCGCCTTGGTAGGCCGTTACCCCACCAACAAGCTGATAGGCCGCGAGCCCATCCCTGACCGAAAAACTTTCCACCCTCCACCATGAGGTGGCGGGTCGTATCCGGTATTAGACGGCGTTTCCACCGCTTATCCCGGAGTCAGGGGCAGGTTGCTCACGTGTTACTCACCCGTTCGCCGCTCGTGTACCCCGAAGGGCCTTACCGCTCGACTTGCATGTGTTAAGCACGCCGCCAGCGTTCGTCCTGAGCCAGGATCAAACTCTCCATAAAGGTCACTCAACCCGGCCCGCGTTCCCCGGAGGGTCCGTTCGGGCGGGTAAACCTAGAAGTAATCCTGACCAACCGGGTCACCCCGGCTAATCAAAGGAACCTCCGCACACGAACCGGTGTGGTTCTGTGTGACGGGGCCAAAACAAACATGGCTTAAAGAAAATCAAACACGCGCTGTTGAGTTCTCAAGAAACAACCGCTCTTCGTGTACAAGCTGCTGTGAGCTTTTCCGCCGAAGGCGTTGTGCGTTTCCGCTTTGTTGTGTCTTTACTTTATCAGGTGTTCCGCGCCCCGCCAAATCGGCGGTTTGCGGTGTTTCTGATCGGGGTAAAGCCCGTTTCCTGTTCCGCTTCCGTGTTTCCTTGGAAGCGCCCCCCGAAGCCTAGCCGATGCAGAGCGGTGCTCGAACCGGTTCGCTTGAGGGGAGGAAGGGAGTTCGCGGCCGCAGTCCGGTTCCGAGCCGACCCGAGGGCCGCTCGCCGTCCCGCAGCGACTCGTCCGAGTATAGGGAGGGTCGGGACAGACGTCAAGCCGGAGCCCGGTACGCGCGTCAACCGCGCGCTCCGGGGCTCTGTCGCCCCTGACGGGCGGCTTGTTCGGGCCCCTGTGACGTGCGCGGTACTCACACCGGATCCGCGCTGTCACGTCGGCTTTTGTTCAGACAACGGGCATCCTGCCCGGAAGATTCCCGCTCGAAACCCGTCGGTCCCGTCGGGCTCCAGCCGCTCCGCGGGCCGGTGCCAGGCACCGGCCCGCGGAGCGGCACGTCAGCCGTTGAGGACCAGGCCGCCGATGTTGCGCTTGCCCTTGCGCAGCACGACGAAGCGTCCCTGGAGCACGTCCTCGGGACGGAGCACGGCCTCCACGTCGGTGACCTTGACGTTGTTCACGTAGGCCCCGCCCTCCTGGATGGCGCGGCGGGCTGCGGACTTGCTCGGCGTCAGGCCGCTCCGCGCGAACGCGTCGGTCACGAGCAGCCCGTCGACCGGACCATCGACCTCGGCCCGGGGCACCTCGGCCAGGGCGGCGTCGAGCGTGCGGGAGTCCAAGTCGGACAGGTCCGCGCGGCCGAACAGCGCCAGGCTGGCCTCCTTGACCTTGCGGCACTCCTCCTCGCCGTGCACGAGGACGGTGAGGTCCTCGGCCAGGACGCGCTGGGCGGCGCGGGCCTGCGGGCGCTCCTCGGTCTGGCGCTCCAGTTCCTCGATCTCGTCGCGGTCGCGGAAGCTGAAGGTCTTCAGGTAGCGGACCACGTCGCGGTCGTCGGCGTTGAACCAGAACTGGTAGAAGGCGTACGGCGAGGTCAGCTCGGGGTCGAGCCAGACGCTGCCGGACTCCGTCTTGCCGAACTTGGTGCCGTCCGCCTTGGTGAGCAGGTTCGTGGTCAGCCCGTGCGCCTGGCCGTGCGGCTCGTTTCCGTCCATCCTGCGGACCAGGTCCAGGCCCGCGGTGATGTTGCCCCACTGGTCGGAACCGCCGGTCTGCAGCGTGCAGCCGAAGCGGCGGTAGAGCTGGACGTAGTCGTAGGACTGCAGGAGCACGTAGCTGAACTCGGTGTAGCTCATGCCCTCGCCGTCGAGTCGGCTCCGCACCGTCTCCCTGGCGAGCATCTGGTTGACGCTGAAGTGCTTGCCGACGTCGCGCAGCAGTTCGATGGCGTTGATCTCCCCGAGCCAGTCGGCGTTGTCGGCCAGAACGGCGTCGGTCGGCTCCGGCTGCTCGCCTTCGGGGGTGAAGCGCAGGAACGCGGACAGCTGCCCGCCCAGGTTGTCGACCCAGCCCCGCACGGTCTCCAGCGAGTTGAGCTGGCGCTCGGCGTTGGGCTTGGGGTCGCCGATGAGACCGGTACCGCCGCCGACCAGCGCGATCGGGCGGTGCCCCGCCTGCTGGAAACGGGCCAGGGTCAGGATCTGGGTGAGGTGGCCCACGTGCAGGCTGCCCGCCGTCGGGTCGAATCCGCAATACAGGGTGATCGGACCATCGGCGAGCGCCTTGCGCAGTGCGTCAAGGTCGGTCGTCTGCGCGAGCAGGCCGCGCCACTGGAGTTCGTCGATGATGTCGGTCACTGTGTTGCTCTCTGTTGTGTAGGCGGACCCCTGGGGCCCGATCTGCCTTGAAGTGTAGGCCGGACGCGGCGGAACGCCATCCGGTTTTCCCGCCTCTCCACGCTATCGGCTGCGGTGGAGCCGCAGATCGCACGGCCCCACCCCGGGACATCCCCGTCCCGACACGGCCCCGCCCCGGCACGGAGACAGCCCCGTCCCACGAAGAATCCGGCCGGACCCCCTCTACCCGGTTGGCTAATGGCATTAGCTTTCTGGTTATCAAGGAGAGCCAAACGGCGGGGAGAGTACGATGCACCACCTCACACGCCCTCAGGGGCGGATCACCTACGACCTCTACGGAGCCGGGAACACCGGACCGCTCGTGGTCTGCGTGCCCGGCATGTTCGACCACCGCCACTCCTTCCGCTTCGTCGGCGCGGGCCTGGCCGAGGCCGGATACCGGGTCGCCGTCATGGACCTGCGCGGCCACGGCGACAGCGACACCACCTTCGACGACCACACCAGCCGGGCGGCGGCCACCGACGTCCTCGCCCTCGCCGAGGAGCTGGGCGGGGAAGACGTGGTCATCGTGGGCAACTCGCTGGGCGCGGGCGCCGCCGCCATCGCGGCCAAGGACCGGCCCGGCACCGTCTCCGACGCCGGGGGGATGCGGGCCCGGGCCGTGGTGGTCATGGGCGAACTGGACCCCGACTGGAAGGACCCGCGTGCTCAGGCCGAGCGGGTCGCCTCCGTGGTGGGGGGTTCGGTGCTGATGGTGCCCGAGTGCGGCCACTACGCCCACGCGCAGCGTCCCGACGTGGTCGTGCCCGCCGTGGAGGCACTGCTCCAGGAGGTGGTGACCGGTGCCTAGGGCGGGGCTGACCCCGGCGGCGGTGGCCGAGGAGGCGGCACGGCTCAGCGACGAGGAGGGGTTCGACTCCCTGTCCCTGGCCTCGGTCGCCAAGCGGCTCGGAGTGGCCACGCCCAGCCTGTACAAGCACGTGGACGGGCTGGCGGGACTGCGCCGGGAGGTGGCGCTGCTGGGGGCGAACGGGATCGGCGAGGAGGTGCAGTGCGCCGCCGTGGGCCGGTCCGGTCCGGAGGCGCTGCGCGCGACGGCCGACGCCTACCGCCGCTACGCGCACGCCCACCCGGGGCGCTACGTGGCCCTGCAACAGCTACCGGTACTGGCCGGGGCCAGGGCCGAGCTGGCCACCGACCCGGTACGGATCCTGGCCGCCGTCCTGCGCGGGTTCGGCATCGCCGAGGACCAGGCCGTGCACGCGATCCGGGCGCTGCGCAGTTCGCTGCACGGGTTCGTGGACCTGGAGACGCGCGGCGGCTTCGGCCTGCCCGAGGACGTGGACCAGTCCTACGCGCTGCTGGTGGAGGGGTTCGTCCGCGCCTTCCAGGAGTGGCCGGACACGGTGCTCGGCGCGGCTGTGGAGCACGGGGACGCGGAGAAGGGGTAGGCGGTGCTGGGCCCGGGGTCGTGGGAGACGCCTTTGGCGGCAGCCGTGGTGAAGGGCGCGCTGGTGGCGGCGGGCGCGGTCCCGTACGCCTGACGAACGCTCCGGGACCAGCCGGACCGCCTGCGGGCACGGCCGCACAGCGCGGGTGGGAAACTGCTGCCGCTGGGCTCCTTCGTGTTCGGCCTCCTCGCGTCCCGACGTTTCCCTCTCCCCTTTCGGTTACCCCTCTCCCCTCTCGGGGCGGTTCCTGGTGAGCAACACCTGGCTAGGAGCGGTGTTACGGCCCCGCCCGGTATGGGCCAAGCTGGTGGGGACGACCGCGCGCCGTCCGCGCGCGGTGCCCGACCCGTTGTGGAGCCCCTGATGCCCAAGAAGGCCGCGTCGAAGATCGGTGGTCTGGTGACCGCCGTGGTCGGCGTCCTCGCCGTCGCCGCGTTCGTGCTGTACCAGCTGGGAGTGATCGAACCGGACCCCGAGCGCACCGCCGACCCCCGGGACGACGGTTCGTCCGCGCCCGGGGACGGCGGCGCCTCCTCCTCAGTGGAGCAGGCCCGGCAGTGGATGGAGGAGTTGCGGGTGGAGGAGGAGAGCGACCCGCCGGGGTACGACAGGGCGCTCTTCCCCCACTGGGACAGCGGCGTACAGGACAACTGCACCACCCGTCAGGTGGTCCTGCTGCGCGACGGCGAGGACGTGCGGGTCGACGACGACTGCCAACCGGTGTCGGGTTCCTGGTACAGCCCCTATGACGGGGAGACCCTGACCGAGGCGGAGGACCTGGACATCGACCACATGGTGGCCCTGAAGGAGGGCTGGCGCTCGGGCGCCCACGCGTGGACGACCGAGGAGCGCGGGCGCTTCGCCAACGACCTGGACTCCTCCCAACTGTGGGCGGTGAGCGCTTCGACCAACCGGTCCAAGGGCGACGCCGACCCGGCGGACTGGCTGCCGCCGTTGGAGTCCTCGCACTGCGACTACGTGGTCTCGTGGATCGAGGTCAAGCACGTGTGGGACCTGACCGTGGACCCGGACGAGGAGGCGGCGCTGCGCGAGGTGCTCTCGGGCTGCTGAGGCCGGTTCAGGCTGGGTTGGCGACTCTGACGCCCCGTGCGGTGGTCAGGAGTTCCTTCTGGCCGACGAGGCCGAAGGCGTCGCGGACCTCCACCGCCACCCCCCTGAAGGGCGTCCAGAACGCCTCGGTCCCGCCGTGCAGCGCGGTGTGGCCGTTGTTGTCGAACTCGGTGAGCTCCCAGTCGGGTGAGCGCTCATGGTAATCGGCCAGGAAGCCGCGGACGGCGGACAGGTCGGTGAGCCTGTCGCCGCGCATGACCAGGACCTGGAGGACCACCCTGGCCCCTCCCCCCTCCAGGGTCGTCTCCCACACCCGGCTGGAGAAGGACACGCCGCCCCACTCGTAGTCGAAGTCGGAGACCGAGGTCTGGTCGTCGATCTGGTCGGGCAGGTACCCGATGGTGAATCCGTCCAACTCTCCCCCTCGTGGGCTGGCTGCGGCCGGGGCCGCGACGAGTGCGAGCGCGGCGGCGAGGACCGCCGCGACCCACCGGAGAACACGCATGGTCACCTCCGGCGGCGGTAGCGGGACCCTCCCGCGCCGCCGCCACTTCTTATGGTGGGACGCCGCGGAGGCCCGTACCAGAGTGTCCTCGAACCTGTGGACAACCCCCGTCGACATGCGCGGGGGCCGCGTCGGAGCCCCCTACCCCGGTGGTCAGGGGACGAACGTGTCGGTGAGGAACTCCGCGATCGCCAGGGACGACGTGGCCGCGGGCGAGGGCGCGTTGCGCACGCACACCACCCGTCCGTGGGTGTCCACGTGGAAGTCGTCGAGCAGGGAGCCGTTCCGGGCCAGTGCCTGGGCGCGCACCCCGGACGGGGCCGGGCGCAGGTCGGCGGCGGCCAGTTCGGGCAGCAGCCGCCGGGCCTGGGCGGCGAACGCGGCCCGCGAGGCGGACACGAGGGTCTCCCGGGCGCCCACGGTCCAGTGGCGGCGGGCCAGGCGCCAGAACCCGGGCCAGGACAGGGTCCGAGCGAGTTCCCGGGTGCGCACGTCGCGTGCCCGGTAGCCCTCCAGCGCGGTGGCGAGGATGGCGTTGGGCCCGGCCATGACCTCGCCGTGGACGTGACGGGTCAGGTGCACCCCGAGGAAGGGGTACCGCGGGTCGGGGACGGGGTAGAGCAGGCCGTTCACCAGGTGGCGGCGCTCGGGGGCGAGTTCGTGGTACTGGCCGCGGAAGGGCACCACGCGGGGGTCCTCCGCGGCGCCGGCCATGCGGGCGAGGCGGTCGCCGTGCAGGCCGCCGCAGACCACCAGGCGGTCGAAGCGGTGGACGAGCCGTTCGCCCCGGGGGTCGCCGGTGAGGACGCGGACGCCGTCGTGCTCCTGGCGCAGGTCCAGCACGGGTGTGTTGAGCAGGACCCGGCCGCCGGACCGGCGCACGTCGTCGGCGAACTGCTCGGCGACGGCGACGAAGTCGGTGACGGCTGTGGTCGGTGAGTGCAGTGCGGCGACGCCCGCAGCGTGGGGTTCGATCTCGCGCAGGCCCTCGGGGCCCAGCCGGGTGACGCCCGGGACGCCGTTCTCCCGCGCGCGGCGTTCGACGTCGTCCAGGCGTGCCTCGTCTCCGGCGTCGGCGGCCACGAGGACCTTGCCGACCTCGTGGTAGGGCAGCCCGTGCTCGGCGCAGTAGTCCTTGAGCAGGCCGACGCCGCGTCGGCACAGCGTGGCCTTGAGGGATCCGGGCCTGTAGTAGAGCCCGGCGTGGACGACACCGCTGTTGTGGCCCGTCTGGTGCGCGGCGACCCGGTCCTCCTTCTCCAGGACGGTGACGCGGGTGCCGGGACGGTGGAGGGTGAGGCGGCGGGCGAGGGCCAGGCCGACGATGCCCGCTCCGATGACGCCGATGTGTTCGGTGCTGCGCATGAGCGGCACGCTAGCAATCCGGGTCCGGTCGGGAGGAGGGCGGACCGGTCACAGCGCGCGCAGGCCGACGAGGACGGCGTGCAGCAGGTCCTCCCGGCCCAGCGGGCGCGAGGGGCCGCAGCGCTGGAGCGAGCCGTCGGCGACCATGTCGGAGACGATGGCCCGGACCTGGCCGACCGGCAGGCGCACCTCGGCGGCGAGTTCGACGACGGTACGCGCGCGCAGGGCGTGGCGGAGGAGGGCCTCGCGTTCGGGCCGCAGCAGTTCGTGGCGGCCCGGGACGCGGGCGGCGACGACCAGGTTGAGCAGGTCGGGCTCGTCCGGGCCGCCGCGGGGGACGCCGAAGGCGTGGGCGTCGGGATCTCCCGCGGCCACGGCGAAGGGGCGCAGGAAGCGCTCCCGGCCGGGTTCCTCCTCGGGGTCGGGGAGGTCCGGGGGCGGGTCGGAGTGGGTCCTGGGAGCGTGCGCGGCCGCTCTGCGGCCGGGGCTGCCGTCAGCTCTCACGGTTCCCCCTCGGCTGCGTGGGGGCGGGTGCGCGCGCCGCGCCGTCGGGCCACGGTTCGGGGACGGTTTCCTGTCCGAGCGGGTGTCCGTACGGGTCGGGGAGGGGGTGCTCCCCCGTCTCCCCCGGCGCAGCGGTGCCGCCGAGGGCGCCGGACGCGGGAACGGACCCCTGCGGTCCGGTGTGCGCCAGGACGACGCCGTGCGGGCCGGTCCGGTCCGGCTGCGGGGCGAAGGGCTGAGGGCCGGTCCGCCCGGAAGGCGGTACGGGGACCTGCGGACCGCTCTGTCCGGCGGGGGCGGCGGAAGGCTGCGGACCTGTCCGTCCTCCGCGTGCGGGGACCTGCGGTCCGGTCGGGTCCGGCCGCGGCACCGAGGGTTGCGGACCGCTCTGTCCGGGAGGCGGCACGGGGACCTGCGGTCCGGTCGGGTCCGGCCGCGGCACGAAGAGCTGTGGGCCGGTCTGTCCCGGAGGCGTGGCGGGAGCCTGCGGGCCGGTTCGGTACTGCGACGCCAGGGGCTGGGGGCCGCTCTGCGCCGAGGGCGGCACGGGAGCCTGCGGGCCCGTACGCCCGTGGACGGCGCCGTCCGCGCCGTGGCCTCGCGTGGTGAGGGCCGCCCGCGCGGGGGGAGCTCCCCACCCGGCCGGAACGCGAGCCTCCCGTCCGTCCGCCGCAGGGCGGCCCGTGGGCGTGCCCGCGACCGTCAGGAGGTTGTCGACCGGTTCCAGCAGGGAGGCGGGGATGAGCACGGTGGCCCGGGTGCCCCCGTAGGGCGAGGGCCGCAGCCAGACCCGGACACCGTGCCGACCGGCCAGGCGGGACACCACGAACAGGCCCAGCCGGGGGTCCTCGGGCAGGGCCATGACGTCGAACTCGGGGGGCTGGGTGAGCGTGCGCTCGGCCTCCGCGTAGCCGCGCTCGGACATGCCCAGGCCCCGGTCCTCGATCTCCACCACCAGCCCCTCCGCGGCCGGGGTGCAGCCGACGTCCACGGGCGTGCCCGCCGGGGAGAACTGCGTGGCGTTCTCGACGAGTTCGGCGAGCAGGTGCACCACGTCGGCGACCACCTGCCCGTGCATGAGCACACGGGGCGCCGAGGTCAGGCGGACGCGCTCGAAGTCCTCGGTCTCGGCGATGGCGGCGCGCAGCACGTCCACGAGCGGGCGGGGCTGGCGCCAGCGGCGGGCCGACTGCCCCCCGCCGAGGATGATGAGGTTGTCGGAGTAGCGGCGTGCGCGAGTGGCCAGGTGGTCCAGGCGGAAGAGGCGACGCAGCGCATCGGGGTCCTGTTCGTGGTACTCGATCTCGTCGAGCAGTCGGAGCTGGCGCTGGACCAGGGCCTGGTTGCGGAAGGCGATGCCCAGGAAGGCGCGGTTGGCCCCCCGGCGGATCTCGGCCTGGAGCACGGCCGACTCCACGGCGGTGAGCTGGGCGGCGTCGAAGGCCTCAGCGACCTGGCCGATCTCGTCGTCGCCCCACTCGTCCAGCGGAGGCAGCTCCTCCTGGACGTCGACCTTCTCGCCGCGCTGGGCGCGGTCGACGATGTCGGGCAGGTCCCCGTCGCGGTCCAGGATCTGTTCGCGCAGGTGGGTCAGGCGATCGGTGAGGCGGCGCGAGGAACGGCCGACCACGGCGATGGCCACCGCGCCGCCCGCCAGGGTGAGCGCGGCCGCCGCCACGCCCAGGAAGACGCGCAGCAGCGCGGCGCTCCAGGCAAGGTCGACGGTACGCCTGGCCTGGACCCCCGCCAGGTCCTGTAGCGCCAGGGCCGCTTCGGCGGAGGAGCCGTCCCACGCCTGCGCCCTGATGCCGACGTCGGCGTTCCAGCCCGAGCCCGTGGCCCCCTGGACCGATTCGCCCGGTTCAGCCGGTTCGGCCGGTTCGTTCGGTTCGGCGATCGGCTGCCGGGTGACCACCCGGCGGCTCAGCTCCTCCGCCCGGGACCAGGCGGGCAGGGAGACCATCTCCTCGTAGCGGGCGGCCACGCTCGAGTGCATGGCGGTGCTGGCCGGCTCCAGGGTGTCCCGGTAGGAGGCGGTGAGGTAGGTGAAGTGCGCCGTCTCCTCGTAGCTCATCTCGCCCCGGGCGATGGCTCCCGCGAGCAGTGCGTCGGCGGTGGAGTAGGCGGAGGAGGCGCTCATGAGCTCGCTGGTCAGGACGGCGTCGGTGAGGTTCTCCCCGCCGTCGGTGGTGTGCACGAGCGCGGTGGTGGCGCCGGTGGTGCCCGCCAGAACATCGCCGTAGCGCAGGATGGTCTCCTCCTGCCCGACGCGGTGCGCGTCCACGTCCGCGCGGACCTCGTCGAGGGCCCCGGCGCTGTCGACCAGGTCGGTCGCACTGCGTTCGACCTCGTCGTCGCGGGTCCCGCGCAGCCGCTCGGCGAACGCGACGGCCTCGGCCATGGCGGTGTCGGTGTGCTCGCGCTGCTCGTCGAGGGCTGCGCCGACCTGGTCGTCGCGGGCACCGGTGCTCTCGAAGCGGCCCAGGTTGACCAGGGAGAGGCGTCGTTCGGCCTTCACCTCCTCCGCCGCGGCGGAGAAGACCTGTGTTCCCTCGCGGGCCTGGACGACGGCTCCCATGAACTGGACGGCGCGGATGGTGCCGATGGCGGCCACGACGAGCCAGAGCGCGAGGAAGCACAGGCTCGGGATCAGCACGATGCGGGTGAGCTGTCTCCGGATCGTGGGCGCGTTGTCGCGGATTCTGCGCATGGCCCCCTCCGGCCTGTGCGGTTGCCGGGCGGCGAGAGGGCGCCCCGGCGGCTTTCGGTCAAGCCGAGGCTATCGAAGAATCCTTGCTTTATGCTGTCAAACGATCACTATCAGTTGCCTTTTCTTGGGGCGGTTCCCGACCGCGGATGTGTTAGCGGCCGCTCTCGCGGCGAGAACCCGCAGGTCCGGAGGCCGGGCGCACGCGACGGGGGCCGCCCGTTGCGCGGACGGCCCCCGGGAGGCACACCGCCGTGTGCCGGGGTACGGCGTGTCGCGCCCTCGGGGCGCTGTCGGAAAGGTCGCGTCCGTGGCGGCCGCGCCGTCAGGACTCCGGACGGTGCCGGGATCCCACCGGGGCGGGCAGTTCCTCGACCGTGGGCGGCTGCTCCACGCCCAGGGAGTTGAGGACCTCGGCGTAGCGCAGGGCGGCGATCTTGCCCAGCAGGCTGTCCGCGCCCAGGGGCGCGCCGAGCCTGGCGCCGAAGCGCGCGGCGAGCGCCTCCAGCTCCTCGCGGGGCAGTTCCGGCCCCAGGGCGCTGGGCGCGATCACCGGGCGCTTGCAGCCGCCCTGTCTGAGCTGGCCCACGACCTGCTCGACGGCGGCCTCGTTCTCCAGGTCCGCGGGGAGCACGGTCAGGCCCAGGCGCGCGGCGAGCAGCACGGCGCTCACCCCCGCGGCCCCGGCCGCGGCCTCGCCGCCCACGGCGCCGACGATGATGCCGTCCGCCATGGTGGTGTCACGGGCGACGACGCTGATCAGGCGCATGCGGTCCGCGCGCACGTATCCGGACTCGGCCAGCCGCAGGTGCAGAACCTCGGCGAGCATGGGGTGCGGCCCCAGGCCCTCGGTGACGCGCGCTTCGGCGCCCGTCCGGGCGACGGCCGCCTCGATCGCCGCGGACGTGTCCGCGTGCGGTGCGGTGACCAGCGGGACGACGACGGCGGACAAGGGGCTGCCCTGGTCGTCCTTGAGATCGGTGAGGGCCTCGGTGAGGCTCTGTTCGTCGCCCTCGGTGTGGCCGTAGCGGATGGTGACCTCGGGGCGGTAGGCGCGCACGAGGTCGGCCATCCGGGCACCGATCGACTCACCGTCGGCGCCCCTGGCCCGGTCGGCCGTGCCCGGGACCGCCATGATCAGGGCGGGGGTGCCGAACCAGTTGTCGAAGGACAGCGGGTTGCGGTGGCGGCCGGAGCGCCGCTTGGGCAGTTCGCGTGGGGGAAGTCGGTCAGAGTTTCGCATACCAGGATTCAGATGAGAGGCGGATGGGGCGCCCGGTGGGGTCGGTGGTCACTGCCGCGACATTGTAGCGTTCGGCACCTTGTTGCGCGGACGTGTCCTCCGAACGTATACCGGATCGAATCCGCGGGGATTGTCCGGGTCGGCGACCCGGACGTGTCACCCGCTCATGACGGGGCTCCGGCCCTGGATCACGTGGGTGACCAGCTCCACCAGCACCTCCTTGCAGGACTCGCGCTCGCGGGCGTCGGCCATGATGACCGGCACCTCGGCGGAGATGTCCAGCGCCTCGCGGACCTCCTCGCGTCGGTAGGAGGTGGAGCCCTCGAAGCGGTTCACCGCGACCACGAAGGGCAGTCCGCGGCGTTCGAAGAAGTCCACGGCGTGGAAACAGGTGTCCAGGCGGCGGGTGTCGGCCAGCACGACCGCGCCCAGCGCCCCCTGGGAGAGCTCGTTCCACATGAACCAGAACCTGTCCTGTCCGGGGGTGCCGAACATGTACAGGACGATGTCGGTGTTGATGGTGATGCGGCCGAAGTCCAGGGCGACCGTGGTGGTGGTCTTGTCCTCCACTCCACCGAGGTCGTCCACGCCGTAGCTGGCCTCGGTCATCACCTCCTCCGTGCTGAGCGGGGTGATCTCGCTGACGGAGCCGACCAGTGTGGTCTTGCCCGCGCCGAATCCCCCCGCGACGATGATCTTGACCGCCTGGGGGATCGCTTCCTGCGGCCTGGTGTCAGAGTCTGCGGATGCCATCGAGTACCGCCTGAAGTACTTTCTTCTCGGGGAGCTGGGTCATGGGCGCCCGGGTGCGCACGTCGCCGTCGGCGAGGAGGTCTCCCAGGAGCACCCTGACGACGGTCAGGGGGATGTCGAGCCGGGCGGAGATCTCGGCCACCGATATGGGTCTGCGGCACAGGCCCAGGATGGCCTGCTGTTCGGGCTCTCCCTCCCGGTCCCCGCGGTCGGCGGCGGCGACGACGATGGTGACCAGGTCCAGGCGCGGACCGGTCCGGGGCCGGGTGCGGCCCCCGGTCATGGTGTACGGGCGCACGAGCTGACCCGAGGGGGCGTCGCCGAGCGTGACGCCCGCCGCGGGCCCCTCCGACGTCGGGTGCCCCCTGCCCCTGTACCAGGCCAGTGCCTGGCTGCCGGACAGCGGCTGCACCGCTTCGTCCGGCGCCGGCGGCACGGCCGGCGGCGCTCCGCGCCGCTCTCCGGGCGTGCTCATGAACCGGCGCTCCCGGTGACGGTGAGGTGGTCCGGCCGACGCGGCGCGGCGGTGAGGAACTGGCCCACCCGCTTGACCCGCAGGTTCATCTCGTAGGCGACAAGGCCGACGTCGGCGTCCTCGCTGGCCAGCACCGCCAGGCACGCTCCGGCGCCCGCGGCGGTGACGAAGAGGTAGGAGTGCTCCATCTCCACCACGGTCTGGCGGACGTCGCCGCCGCCGAAGTGTCGGCCCGTCCCGCGCGCCAGGCTCTGGAACGCCGACGCCAGGGCCGACAGGTGCTCGGCGTCCTCGGAGGCCAGTCCCCGCGAGCCTCCGAGCAGCAGTCCGTCGGCCGACAGCACGATCGCGTTCTCGGCACCGACGACGCGGTCGACCAGGTCGTCCAGGAGCCAGTCCAGATTGTCAGCGGCCTTGCTCTTGCCCACCATGTCAGTCGCTTTCTCCCGTGTGATCGTCGGCGCTCGCACCGACCTGACCGTCACTGCTGTGTTCACGTTCGTCGGCGTCGGCCCCGATGTCCGCCGCCCGACCGCGCCGGGTTCCGGCGCTGAAGGCGTCCATCATCCGCCGCGCCTGTTCGGGGGTGCGCCGGGAGGAGTCCGGAGGGTCGGCTTCGTCCCACTCCGGCGTGCCCGCGGCTCTGAGCTGGGGTGCGAGGCTGGCCTGGCGCCTGCGCCGGGGCAGTCCGGGGCGGCCGGGTGCGGCCCCGACCCGACCGGTCCCGGTTTCGGTCCCGGGGGCGGCGTCCGCTGTCCCGGAGTCGGAGGCGGGCGCAGGTACCCGGCGCAGCAGGGGCGTGCCCCGGGCCGGGCGCGCGCCGTCGCCGTCGCGGGGGACCGGGCGCAGCAGGGGCCGGGTCCGGTGGGGGGCGTCCTGCGCGGTGAGCGTGTCGCCGTGCTGTCCCGACGGCTCGTTCAGTACCGAGTGGGCGCCCTGGCGGATGGCCGCGCGGGGCGGTTCCGGGGCGTTGGAGGAGGAGGCGACCAGGGTGCCGGGGATGAGCACCACGGCGCGGGTGCCTCCGTAGGGCGAGTGCCGCAGCTGCACCCGGATGTCGTGTTTGGCGGCGAGGCGGGCGACGACGAACAGGCCCAGGCGCGAGTCCCCGCCGGAGGTCATGACGTCGAACTCGGGCGCCTCGCTGAGGGTGCGGTTGGAGCTGGTGAGGACCTCCTCGGTCATGCCCAGGCCCCGGTCCTCGATCTCCACGGCCACTCCCTTGGGCACGGACTCGGTGGCGATGGTGACCTGGGTGTGCGGCGGCGAGTAGGCGGTGGCGTTCTCGACCAGCTCGGCGAGCATGTGGATGACGTCGGCCACCGCGGCGCCGGACAGCGACAGGTCGGGGACGGAGGTCAGGCGGACCCTGGTGTACTCCTCGGTCTCGGAGATGGCGCCGCGCAGGATGTCCACGAGCGGGACGGGGTGGCGCCAGCGGCGGCCGGGCTGGGCGCCGCCCAGGATGATGAGGTTCTCGGCGTGGCGGCGGCCCCGGGTGGCCAGGTGGTCGAGCTGGAAGAGGCTCTCCAGCAGGTCGGGGTCCTCCTCCTCGCGCTCGACGCGGTCCAGCAGCTGGAGCTGGCGCTGGAGGAGGGACTGGTGGCGGTGGGCGATGCCGAGGAAGACCCGGTTGACGCCCGCGCGTATGTCCGCCTGTTTGACGGCGGCGGCGACGGCGGTGCGCTGGGCGATGTTGAAGGCGTCGGCGACCTGTCCGACCTCGTCGTCGCCGTGGTCGAGCTGTTTCATCTCGGTGTCGAGGTCGACCTGCTCCCCCGACTCCAGGCGGCGCACGATGCGGGGCAGGTCGCTGCGCGCGCTGCCCAGGGTGTCGGCGCGCAGCTGGGCGAGCCGGTGGGTGAGGCGCCCGGCGGAGCGGGCGGCCACACCGTAGGCGAGGGTGCCCGCGAACAGGGAGGTGATGCTGCCGCCCAGGGCGAGGGTGAGCATCCACGAGCTGGCCTGCTCGGTGGCGGTGACGACGGAGACGGAGCGCGTGGCGGTGATGTCGGCCAGCTCGGCGTTGACCTGGTCGGCGGCCTCGCGCCAGCCCCCGAGCCCCTCGGGCGGCGCGGGATCGCGGGTCTGCTCGCCGGTGAGGGCGTCCACGACGATCGGGGCCTCGTACGTGGCGAGGGTGTCCGCGACGGCGAGGGCGTCCTGCCAGGAGCGGCTTCCGGCGAGGGCGGTCAGGGCGGGGGGTTCTCCGTCGTCGGCGGCGGGGCCGGGAGGGGCCATGTCGACGCGGTGGCGGGCGTCGGCGGTGAGCGCGGCGACCTGTGCCTGCTGGAAGCGGTCGAGGGAGTCCTCCGCGAGTACGGCCGCGATGAGTGCGTCGGCGTGGCTGAAGCTCTCCTGGGCCCACATCAGGTCGGTGACGGCGGCGGCCTCGGCGGGGGCGGGCCCGTTGTCGAGGGAGCGGGCGGTGTCGGCGTAGAGGCGGATGCCCTGCCCGATCGCGGTGGTGTAGACGGTGAGGGCGTCCTCGGCTGAGCCGGGTTCGGCGAGGTTCTGGGCGCGCAGCTCCGCGACCTCCGTCAGGGAGGTGAAGAAGTCCTCGGCGAGGGGTTCGGTGTCCGGGTCGTCCCGGTCTCCGATGGTGCCGCGCAGGTCGTGGACGGGGGCGAGCGCCTCGTCGGTGCGCGAGGCCGCGTCGGACAGGGCGTCGCGGCCGTCCTCGGCGGGGTCGGCGAGGTAGGCGGCGCTCAGGCGGCGCTCCTCCTGGAGGAGGGTGAGCGCCGCGGCGAGCCGGGTCCCGGCGCGGCCGTCGCCGACCGAGGAGCGCAGCGACACGGCCTGGACGAGTGTGGCCGTGCTGAGGACGACGAACAGCGCCAGGAAGGTGATGCTGGGGATCAGTACGATCCTGTTGATCTGAGCCCTGATGGCGCTGCGGCCGGTGCCTCCCGTGTTCCCCATTGCCTTCCTCCCACGGACTGGTCGCGGGCGCCTGTCGGACGTGGGTCGCACCGCACGACGCGCGGATGCGCCGAAAGTGCCGTGCGCCGAGGGGGCGTCACGGTTCGCACAGGGCAGACCACGCCTGGTGCCCGCAGAACCAGGACGCTACCGCACTCTCACTGCGGGTGCCGGGCGAATTCCAAAATGGGTGTGACGTGGGCGCGGGGACCGTGGACGCGGTCGCCGTGGGGGGACCCGCGAACGCGTACGGGCGCGCCGCCCCCGGCGGGGTCGGCGCGCCCGTGCGCGGCTGCGGCGGAGCTCAGGCGGTGAAGGCCTTGCGTTGCTCCTCGATGTCCGAGCGCAGCTTCTCCAACTGCTCGGCCACGCGCACGGGGGCGGTGCCGCCCTTGTCGGAGCGCGATGCCAGCGATCCGGACACGCTGAGGACCTCGCGCACCGCGGGGGTCAGGTGCTCGGACACGGCGGCGAGTTCGTCGTCGCCCAGGTCGGGCAGGTCGATGCCGCGCTCCTCGCACACGCGCACGCAGGCGCCCGCGATCTCGTGCGCCTCCCGGAAGGGCACGCGCTCGCGCACCAGCCACTCGGCGATGTCGGTGGCCAGGGAGAAGCCCTGCGGGGCGAGTTCGGCCATACGGTCGGTGTGGAAGGTGAGGGTGGCGACCATGCCGGTCATCGCGGGCAGCAGCAGGTGGAGGGTGTCCACCGCGTCGAAGACCGGCTCCTTGTCCTCCTGCAGGTCCCGGTTGTAGGCCAGCGGGAGCCCCTTGAGGGTGGTGAGCAGCCCGGTGAGGTCGCCGACGAGGCGCCCGGCCTTGCCGCGGGCGAGTTCGGCGACGTCGGGGTTCTTCTTCTGGGGCATGATCGAGGAGCCGGTGGAGAAGGCGTCGTCGAGCGTGACGAAGGAGAACTCCTTCGTCGCCCACAGGATGACCTCCTCCGAGAGCCGGGACAGGTCCACGCCGATCATGGCGGTGACGAAGGCGAACTCCGCGACGACGTCGCGGGAGGCGGTGCCGTCGATGGAGTTGTCCACCGAGTCGGGGAAGCCCAGTTCGGCGGCGACCGCGCGGGGGTCCAGCCCCAGGGAGGACCCGGCCAGCGCGCCGGAGCCGTAGGCGGACACCGCGGCGCGGCGGTCCCAGTCGCGCAGCCGCTCGACGTCGCGCACCAGGGGCCAGGCGTGCGCCATGAGCTGGTGGGCGAGCAGCACGGGCTGGGCGTGCTGGAGGTGGGTGCGGCCGGGCATGGCGGCGTCCGGGTGGGCCGCGGCCTGGTCGGCCAGGGCCCGCACCAGGTCCAGGAGCTGGTCGGCGATCTGCCGGGCCTCCTCGCGCAGGTACATGCGCACGAGGGTGGCGATCTGGTCGTTGCGGGAGCGCCCGGCGCGCAGCCGCCCGCCCAGTTCGGTGCCGACCCGCTCGATGAAGCCGCGCTCCAGGGCGGTGTGCACGTCCTCGTCCTCCAGGACGGGGGTGAACGCCCCGGAGGCCACGTCGGCCTCCAGCCGGTCCAGGCCCTCGATCATGCGGTCCAGCTCGTCGGCGGTGAGCAGGCCCGCCCGGTGCAGGGCGCGGGCGTGGGCGCGCGATCCGGCGATGTCGTGGCGGGCCAGGCGCCAGTCGAAGTGGGTGCTCAGCGACAGGCGCGCCAGGGCCTGGTCGGGGCCGCCCTCGAAACGGCCTCCCCACAGGCGCAGCGCCTCGGGCTGGTCGGCCATGGTGGTCTCTCCTTGACGTGTGGTGCGGCGGTGCGGGGCCGCTGCCCCGCACCGCTCGGGTGCTACGTGCGCGGGCGCCGGTGGCGGGGCCCGGCGGTCCCGGCGGGGGCCCGGGACGTCCTCGTACGAGGTTACGGTCTGCGGTCGGCCAGTCGCAGGAGGGCGGCGGCCAGGTCCTCGCCGCCCCGGGGGTCGCGGGAGATGACCAGGATGGTGTCGTCCCCCGCGATGGTGCCCAGGATGGCGTGGAAGTCGGTGTGGTCGATGGCCGAGGCCAGGTACTGGGCCGCGCCGGGCGGGGTGCGGACGATGACCATGTTGGCGGAGGCCTCGGCCGAGACCAGCAGGTCCTCGGCGAGCCGGGTCAGGCGCGCGCCGGAGACCTGTTCCAGGTCCAGGCTGTCGGGGCGGGTCCGCTGGAGGCGTTCGCCCCCCTCACCCGGCAGCACGTAGACCAGGTGGCCGTCCGCGGTGCGGAGCTTGACGGCGCCCAGTTCGTCCAGGTCCCGGGAGAGGGTGGCCTGGGTGACCTGGACGCCCGCCTCGGACAGGCGCCTGGCCAGCTCGCCCTGGGACCTGACGTCCTCCCGGGTGAGGACGTCGGTGATCCGGGCGTGTCTGGCCGCCTTGGTCATCGGCGCCGTGCCGCCGTTCTCCGCCGTCATGGGCGGAGGGGACCGGGGTTGTCGCTGGCCTCCAGCAGGAAGGCGAGCAGGGCCTTCTGGGCGTGGCGGCGGTTCTCGGCCTCGTCCCAGACCACGCTCTGCGGCCCGTCGATGACCTCGGCGGAGACCTCCTTGCCGCGGTAGGCGGGCAGGCAGTGCAGGACGATCGCCGCAGGGTGGGCGGTGGCGAGCAGGTCGGCGTCGATCGCGTAGGGGCGGAAGGGCGCCTCGCGGTCGGCTGCCTCGTCCTCCTGGCCCATGGACACCCAGGTGTCGGTGGCCAGGACGTCGGCTCCCCGGGCGGCCTCGCGGGCGTCGGCGGTGACCGTGACCGACCCGCCGGTGGTGGCGGCGATCTCGGCGGCGCGCGCGACCACCGCGGGGTCGGGCTGGTGTCCCTCGGGTGCGCCGACGCGCACGTGGAGTCCGGCGGTGGCGCCGCCGAGCAGGTAGGAGTGGGCCATGTTGTTGGCGCCGTCGCCCAGGTAGGCGAGGGTGAGTCCGGCCAGGTCGCCCTTGTGCTCGCGGACGGTCTGGAGGTCGGCCAGGATCTGGCAGGGGTGGAACTCGTCGGTGAGGGAGTTGACCACCGGGACGGAGATGTGGGCGGCCAGGGTCTCCAGGTCGCTCTGGGCGAAGGTGCGCCACACGACGGCGGCGACCTGGCGTTCCAGGACTCGGGCGGTGTCCTCCAGGGGTTCGCCGCGGCCCATCTGGGTGCTGGCGGTGTCCAGGACCAGGGCGCTGCCGCCCAGGTCGGCCACACCCACGGCGAAGGACAGCCGGGTCCGGGTGGAGGGCTTGTCGAAGATCAGGGCGACGGTGCGCGGGCCGGCGAGCGGCCGGTGGCCGAAGCGGTCCTTCTTCATGTCGTCGGCGAGGTCGAGGACCCGGGCCTGTTCGTCCGGGGTCAGGTCGTCGTCGCGCAGGAAGTGGCGGGTCACGGCTACTGCTGCTCCTTCGTGGCTGCGGCCTCGGCGGCGTCCAGGATGGTGGGCAGCGCCTCGATGAACAGGCCGATCTGTTCGGGTGTGATGACCAGGGGCGGGGCGATCCGGACCGCGTCGGGCGCCACGGCGTTGACGAGGAAGCCGCGGACGGCCGCCTGTTCCTGCACGTGGGCGGCGTGCGGCGCGGTGAGCTCCAGGGCCCGCCACAGTCCGCTGCCGCGCTGTCCGGCCAGCAGGGGGTGGTCGATGGAGTCGATCTGCTCGGCGAGCAGGTCGCCCATGACGGCGGTGTGGGCGAGCAGGTTCTCGCTCTCGATGGTGTCGAGGACGGCGAGGGCCGCCGCGCAGGCCACCGGGTTGCCGCCGAAGGTGGAGCCGTGGTCGCCCTTGGCGAAGGCGTCGGCGTAGCGGCCGAAGCCGACGCAGGCGCCGATGGGCAGGCCGCCTCCCAGGCCCTTGGCGAGGGTGAGCACGTCGGGGCGCACGTCCTCGGCCTGGTGGGCGAACCAGCGGCCGGTGCGGCCGATGCCGCTCTGGATCTCGTCGAGGACGAAGGCGGCGCCGGTGTCGTCGCAGATCCTCCGGACCCCGGCGAGGTAGCCCTCGGGGGCGGGGACGACCCCGGCCTCGCCCTGGGTGGGTTCGGTGAACACCGCGACGCAGTGCTCGTCGACGGCTTCGGCGAGGGCGTCCAGGTCTCCGTGGGGGACGAAGCGCACGTCCATGCCGAAGGGGCCGAAGGGCTCGCGGATGGCGTCCTTGCCGGTGAGGGCGAGGGCGCCGGAGGTGCGGCCGTGGAAGCCGTGGGACGCGGCGACGAAGTAGTGGCGTCCGGGCCCGGCGGCGCGCTTGACCAGTTTGAGCGCGGCCTCGTTGGCCTCGGTGCCGGAGTTGGCGAAGAAGACCTTGGCGTCGCCGCCCACCAGGGCGATCAGGCGCTCCGCGAGTTGGACCTCGCGTTCGTGGACGAACAGGTTGCTGGTGTGGGCGAGCGTGGCCGCCTGGTGGGCGACCGCCTTGACCAGGGCGGGGTGCCCGTGTCCGAGGCTGGAGACGGCGATCCCGGCGATGAGGTCGAGGTACTGGCGGCCGTCGGCGTCGTAGACCTCGCAGCCGCGCCCGAGGGTGAGGGCGACGGGCGGGACGCCGTAGTTGGGCATGAGCGAGGCCGAGAAGCGCTCGCGCAGGTGGGAACCGCTGGTCACTGTGCGCCTCCTGCGTTGGTGACGGTGGTGTGGTCGCCGCGCCAGGGGCGCGGGGTGTGGCCGTTGCCCGCGAGCAGGGCGGCCTCCAGTTCCTCGTCGGCGACCATGG
Source organism: Nocardiopsis akebiae (assembly GCF_018316795.1). Classification (NCBI taxonomy): domain Bacteria; kingdom Bacillati; phylum Actinomycetota; class Actinomycetes; order Streptosporangiales; family Nocardiopsidaceae; genus Nocardiopsis; species Nocardiopsis akebiae. Next base: position 2,381,475 of record NZ_CP074132.1, on the reverse strand, counting down.
TGCCCACGCCCTGGTCGGTGAAGACCTCCAGGAGCAGGGAGTGGGGCACGCGGCCGTCGATGATGTGGGCCTGGGGGACGCCGCCCTCCACGGCGTGCAGGCACGCCTCCATCTTGGGGAGCATCCCCGAGGACAGGGAGGGCAGCAGCGCGCGCAGCTCGTCGGCGTTCAGACGGCTGATGAGCTCGGTGTTGCTGGGGTAGTCGGCGAACAGGCCCTCGACGTCGGTGAGCACGATGAGCTTGCTGGCGCCCAGGGCCACCGCGAGGGCGGAGGCGGCGGTGTCGGCGTTGACGTTGTAGACGCCGCCGTCGTCGGCGCGGGCGACGCTTGAGACCACGGGGATGCGGCCGTCGTCCAGGAGCGCGGCGACGGCTCCGGGGTCGACCCCGGTGATCTCTCCGACGCGGCCGATGTCGACGGTCTCGCCGTCCACCTCGACGGTCTTGCGCACGGCGGACAGCAGGTTGGCGTCCTCGCCGGACATGCCGACGGCGAAGGGGCCGTGCTGGTTGACCAGGCCGACGATCTCGCGGTTGACCTGGCCGGTGAGGACCATGCGGACGATGTCCATGGCCTCGTCGGTGGTCACCCGCAGCCCGGCTGTGAAGGTGGACTCCACTCCGGCGCGTTCGAGCTGGGCGCTGATCTGGGGGCCGCCGCCGTGCACGACGACGGGCCGCAGGCCCGCGTAGCGCAAAAAGACGACGGACTCGGCGAAGCGGGCCCGCAGTTCCTCGCTGATCATGGCGTTGCCGCCGTACTTGACCACGACGGTGCGGCCGTGGAAGCGGGAGAGCCAGGGCAGCGCCTCGATGAGGTGGGCCGCCTTGTCCAGGGCGTGTGCCCTGGCCGGGTCGTCGGTGGTGTGGGGTGAGCGCGCGATCATGAGTTCTGGGCCCGGTCGTGGTCGGTGGCGGGGGTGTCGGCGCGCAGCTGGGTGGCCAGCTCGGCCAGCACCTCGGTGAGCAGTGCGGCGAGGTCGCCCTCGCGGGGGGACGTGCCGCTGGCTCCGCTGGCCATGAGCAGCACGGTGTCGTTGGCGGCGGTCAGGGGGGCGAGGGAGGCGGCGACGGCGTCGGCGAGCAGGCGCCGGCACTGGTCGGCGGTGACGTCGGCGTCGGTGGTGAGCACGCACAGCGCGGTGGACAGGGAGGCGTCCGGGCCCTTGGCCATGGCGCCGACGGTGTAGCCGTCGCCGCGCCGGAAGGCGATCTTGGCGACGGTGTCGGTGGTGCGGATCGCGTCGGCGGCGTCCAGTCCGCCGCCGCGCGAGGCCTGGGCCAGGGCGGCGGTGACGCCCCGGAGCAGAGCGTCGGCGCCGGTGCGCCTACCCGCGGGTCCGGCGGAGCAGAGCACGACCTCGGCGGCGGAGTCGTCGAGCAGGTCCGCGGTGTGCTCGGCCGCGGCGTGGACGTCCTGGAAGCCCGTGTCGCCCCCGCCGGAGTCGATGACGGCGGCGCGCACGCGTTCGCCGGAGACGACCTGCTGGGACCACAGGACGGGGGCGGCCCTGTCCTCGGCGGCGGTGAAGACGGCTCCGGCGGCGCGGGAGGGGCCGTCGTTGACGACCACGGCGACGTCCCGTGCGCCGCCGTCCCCGAGCCCGGCGGCGACCCCGGCCGCGCGGAAGCCCCGGGGCGCGGTGACGCTCACGGGGCGACCGCCGCGAGCGGGAGGCCGGTGCCCTCGGGCAGGCCGAGGGCGAGGTTGGTGCTCTGGACGGCGCCGCCCGCGGTGCCCTTGGTGAGGTTGTCCAGGGCGGCGACGGCGACCATGCGGCCCGCGTCGGGGTCGACGGTGACCTGCACGAGGGTGGTGTTGGCGGCCAGCGTCATGGCGGTGCTGGGCCAGGTGCCCTCGGGGAGCAGGTGGACGAAGGGCTCGTCGGCGTAGGCGGTCTGGTAGGCCGCGCGGATCCGCTCGGCGGTGACGCCCTCCTTCAGGGGGGCGGTGCAGGTGGCCAGGATGCCGCGGGGCAGCGGGGCCAGGACCGGGGTGAAGGAGAGCCTGACCGGTTCGCCGGTGACCGCGGTGAGGTTCTGGACGATCTCGGGGTTGTGCCGGTGGGTGCCGCCGACCCCGTAGGGGCTGAGGGCGCCCATGACCTCGCTGCCGACGAGGTTGGGCTTGGGGGCCTTGCCCGCGCCGGAGGTGCCGGTGACGGCGACGACGGTCAGGTCGGGTTCGACGAGCTGCTCGGCCAGCCCCGGGAAGAGGGCCAGCGTGGCGACGGTGACGTGGCAGCCGGGGACGGCGACGCGGCGGGCGCCGGTGAGTCGCTCGCGCTGTCCGGGGAGTTCGGGGAGACCATAGGGCCAGGTCCCGGCGTGCGGGGTGCCGTAGAAGCGTTCCCAGGCGGCGGCGTCGTTGAGGCGGAAGTCGGCGCCGCAGTCGACCACGAGGGTGTCGTCGCCGAGCTGCTGGGCGATGTCGGCGGACTGGCCGTGCGGGAGGGCCAGGTAGACGACGTCGTGTCCGCGCAGCTCCTCGACGGTGGTGGGCGCCAGGGTCCGGTCGGCCAGCGGCAGCAGGTGCGGCTGGTGCTGGATGAGGGGGGTCCCGGCGTTGCCTCCGGCGGTGACCGCGCCGATGGAGATCTCGGGGTGTCCCAGGAGCAGGCGCAGCAGCTCGCCTCCCGCGTAGCCGCTGGCTCCGGCGATGGCCGCTGTGTGTCCCATGGTGGTGCCCCCTGATCAGTTCGACTGAACTATCATGCACTCACATGCAAATGTATGCAACCAGATTCGCCGAGGCCCAGCCTGATGTGGGCGGGGTCTCGTCAGGGGGCCGCCCGACTACTCGGTGCGCTCGGGATGGCGCGGACTGGCGCGTTCGATCCACACCGTCCGGCGCTCCTCATCGACGAAGGACCAGATACGCCCAGCAGCCGTTGCTTCGACCTGCCAGCGCGCAACCGGTTCGCCTCTGAAGAGTTCCGTCGAGAGGGTGCCCCTCATCTGATGGCGGCGGTCCGGGTCGCGGGTCTCCTGAGGGTGACTGCGCATGATGGACCAGGCGTCATACGTGTTACCCGGCGCCTGGTTGCAGAGTTCGTCCCGGCCCTTGGCCGCCTACGCGTTCTGGAAGCGGATCTCGTATTCGCCCTTCTTTGGAGGGGGTGCGACCCGGTCTCCGCGCTTAGGACTCATCCCGCCCCCTGGAGGCGGAACCGGCCCGAAGTCGGCGTCGGGATCACGCTCACGCGTCAGTGCTTCCAGCGCCTCGGGGTGCGCGTAGACCTCAGCGGCGTGCTTCCACTGGGTCACCGGCGTCAGCACCGGGGCGTTGGTGTCCAACTCCTCGATGGCGTGCAGCAGTTCGGCGAGCTCGGCGAGAAACGTCTCGGCATCCTGCTCCGGCAGAAATCTCGTCCACGGGAACACCTCAGGGGCTACTGCGAGCGCCACGCGGCGTTTCTCCTCACCGCCCGAGATCAAGGCACGCAGAAGGCGCACGGGACTCGGCGAGCTTGGCCGTGGTCGCCTTGGGTCTGTTGACGAACTCGGAGAAGGGCACCTCAGGAATCATGGCCATGACATTGAATGCACTTTGAACGCCACACACTGTCAGGAGAATCCGCAGGCCTGGTCAGCGGCCGGAGATGCGGGTGGCGATCCCGGCCAGGCGCGAGGTGTGCGCCTTGTCCTCGGTCCGCGACTCGCGGCGGTCGGCGCTCCGGTACAGCCCGTGGATGACCTGCGTGCCCACCCAGCGCAGGGGCTCGGGCTCCCAGCCGCGGTCGCGGTGGCCCACCCACGGCAGGCGGGTCAGGTCGGTCTCGCGGCGCAGGACCAGGTCGCGCAGGGTGCGCCCGGCCAGGTTGCTGGCGGCCACGCCGCTGCCCGCGTAACCGCCCGCCCAGCCCAGGCCGGTCTCGGCGTCCAGGTGCACGGTGGGGCGCCAGTCGCGCGGCACCCCCAGCACACCGGACCAGGCGTGCTCGACCGGCACGTCGGCCACGTCGGGGAACATGCGGGTGAGCGCCCGCCACAGTTCGGCGATGGCCTGCGGCTGGGTGGCGCCCTCCTCCTCCTGGGCCGAGCCGAAGCGGTGCGGGACTCCGCGCCCGCCGATCGCGATGCGGTCGTCGGCCGTGCGCTGGGCGTAGACGTGGGAGTGGGCGGTGTCACCCAGCAGCTCCCGGCCCTCCCAGCCGATCTTCTCCCACAGTTCGGCGGGAACGGGCTCGGTGACGATCATCGAGGAGTTCACCGGCTGCCAGTCGCGGCGCTGGCCGCGCAGGGTGGAGGTGAAGCCCTCGGTGGCGCGCACGACGTGGTCGGCGTAGACGGTGCCGTGCGCGGTGACGACCGCCGGGCGGGCCGCGCCCCGGCGGGGGCGGATCTCCTCCACCTCGGTGCCCTCGAAGACGGCCACGCCCAGGTCCTCCACCACCCGGGCCAGCCCCGTGACCAGCTTGGCGGGCTGCACCCGGGCTGCGTGCGGGGAGTAGGCGCAGGCCACGGCTCCCGACACCGACAGCCGGGGCTCGCGCTCGCCGTCGAGCAGGTGGATGTCGTCGGGCCAGTAGCCCCACTCCTGGAGGTACTCGATGTCCTCGGCCAGGCGCTGGCGCTGAGCGGCGTTGGTGGCCACCAGGCGCATGCCCCCGCGGACGACGTCGGCGTCGACGCCCTCGGCCTCGGCGACCGAGACCACCTCGGTGACGGTGTCCATCATCGCCCGCTGCAGGGCGACCATCGCGGCCTTGCCGTGTGACTGCGCGTAACGCTCGCGGGAGCCCGCGAACTCCGCGGACAGCCACCCTCCGTTGCGGCCCGAGGCGCCGAAACCGGCGAACTCACGTTCGACCACCGCCACGCGCAGGTCCGGCTGCTCCTTCTTGAGGTAGTAGGCGGTCCACAGGCCCGTGTACCCGGCCCCGACCACGCAGACGTCGTAGTCGGCGGTGCCGGGCAGGGGCGCGCGGCGCTCGGGGAGCCCGGTCTCGCGGAACCAGAAGGAGACGCCCCCGTTGGCGAAGCGCGAGGACCGTGGAATCGCTCTCATCTGCGCGGCAGTGGTGAACAGTCCCATGATTCCCCCCGAAAAACTGTGCGCTCACGGTCCACCCCGCGGGACCCACGAACTTCCGCCAACCTACACGGGAACGGCGGCCGGTGGGATGTCCTCCCCGCCTCCGGGTCCGGTGGCGCACCGGCGAAGCGCGGATTCGACTACCGAGAGTTCCGACCCGAACGCGCCGTCAGCAGCAGGAGCTGTCACGGAGCGTACGCGCGATGGCGGCGAGCTGGCGCACCCCGTCCTCGCCGAGCGGGCCCAGGACGTGTTCGCGCAGCCGCTCGACGTGTCTGGTGCGCGCCTGGCCGATGAAGTCCAGGCCCCTGTCGGTCAGGACGGCGTAGACGACCCGGCGGTCCGAGGCGCAGTTCTCCCGTTCCAGATAGCCCTCGCGCTCCAGACGGTCCGCGAGCTTGGTGAAACCGCCCGTGCTCAGGCTGACCTCACGGGCCAGGCGGCTCATGGGCAGCCGGTGGCCGGGCGTGCGCTGGAGACGTATGAGGACCTCGAACCACGGCCCGGCCATGTCCTTGCCGTCCGGGGTGATGCCGCCCAGGAGCTTGGGCTGGACGACGTTCATGGCCTCGTGGACCAGCCCCCACGCGGTGATGAGGTCGTCGTCGCTCGTCGCGCCGCCCGCCCCGCCCGCTCTGTCCGCGGCCTCGATCGGCTCTGTGGTCATGTCCGCTCCCTCTCCCTCCCCGGGCGGACGCCGACGCGCATCCCACCCACAAGAAATATCTTCCCAGTAAATTTTACTCGACGCGGGACGTTTCGCCCAGTGGATTCGTCCCGAACACGTCACACCCGGCGCGCGGAATCACGCACCGGGTCGGGAAGGCGGCTGCGGGAGGCGGTCGGAGGAGGGCGGTCGCGGAAGGAGGTTTCCTCCACGGGGCCCCGCCGGGGACACGGCGGGGCCCCGTGGTCAGTGCCGGGCCGCGACCGCGTCCAGCGCGGCCGCCAGGGTGGACACCATGTGGTCGATCTGCTCCCAGGTGATGATGAGCGGCGGGGAGACGAGCAGCGCCGTGGGAATCGGCCGTACGATCACGCCGCGTGCCCGCGCCTCGGCGAACACCTCCTGGGTGGTGATCCCCCGGCCGCTCAGGGCCTCCTCGGTGAGCTCCACCGCTCCCATGACGCCCAGGCCCGAGCGGACCTCGGCCACCATCGGGTGGTCGGCCAGACCGCGCAGGGCGCCGTCCAACTGGCGCTCGATCTCCAGCGACACCGTGAACAGGTCCTCGCGCTCCAGGATGTCCAGGTTGGCCATCGCCGCCGCGCACGCCGTCGGGTGCCCGGCGTAGGTGGTCCCGTGCAGGAACGGGTTGCCCTCGCCGTTGTAGAAGGGGTCGGCCACGCGTCCGCTGACCACGACGCCGCCCAGCGGCAGGTACCCGCTGGAGACGCCCTTGGCGAAGACGATCATGTCCGGGTCGACACCGAAGCGCTCGATGCCGAACCAGTTCCCCATCCGGGCGAAACCGCAGATGACGCTGTCCACGACGAAGAGCACGCCGTACTTGTGGCAGATCCGCGACACCTCGGCGAAGTAGTCCTCCTCCGGCAGGAAGACCCCGCCCGCGCCGATCACCGGCTCGGCGAAGAAGGCGGCGACCCGCTCGGGGCCGACCCTGAGGATCTCCGCCTCCAGGGCCTCGGCCGAGTCGTGGGGCACCACGGAGGTGTCCTCGACCAGCCTGCCGTAGCCGCTGCGGAACCGGTCCATGCCCGAGATGCTCGTGCCGAACCCGTGCAGACCGTGGTAGCCGCCGGTCCGGCTGATCAGGTGGGTGCGCGCGGGCTGGCCGGTCACCGCCCAGTACCGCCGCGCCAGCTTGGCGGCCGTGTCGATGGACTCCCCTCCCCCGCAGGTCAGGATCACCCGCGGGTCGGCCACCGGGGCGTGCGAGGCCAGGCGCTCGCACAGTTCCACCGCGGGCCCGTTGGCGAAGTCCCCGTAGACCGTGTAGGCGTCCAGGGTGCTGATCTGGCGGTGGACCGCGTCCGCGATCTCGGTACGGCCGTGGCCGACGTTGCAGTACCAGAGGCTGGCCGTACCGTCCAGGTAGCGGTCGCCGGAGCTGTCCCAGAGCCATACGCCCTCGGCGCGGGCCACCATGAACTCCGGACCCCTGACCACCGTGTTCATATCGCAGAAGGTGTGCCAGAGGCGACTGGGCTCCCGCTGTTGCGTGGGAGCGAGTGCGGACGAGACAACCGTTTCGGTCATATGGCGACCTCCGAGCCGTGTCATGCGCGAGAGCGCAGTGGAAAACTCAGGTTGATCCAGCCTGCACACGGGCGCCCGTTGGTGGCAGGTGCTTGCAGGCTAAGCGTGCGACCCGCCTCACAGCAAGAGCCAAAACGAAGATCCATGCCCCGAAACACAAACTTCATGCCGGCTACCCTCGGGGGTCGGCACCAAAACCCCTGCTGGGCTGGAAGAACTCGCCGAAAAACAATCTGGAATCCGGGCTCGCCGACGGAGCTTTCACCGACACCTCTGGCGTGGCGTGACGGTGTGCGACCTGCGCGCCACACGCGGCGCGCGGTCCCGCGTACACACGGGGGCGGGGCCGGCCACTCCCGTACTCGGCAAGTGACCGGCCCCGCCCTGGCCCAAACACGCGCGTCTCGGCCGCGCGGAACGGTTCTCCGCGTCAGCCGCGCAGGACGGCCCCCGTGCGCTCGGTCGCCAGGGCGACGGCCGCGTCGCGCGCCGCCCCGGCCTCCTCCGCCGTCAGCGTCCGGTCGGCGGCCCGGAAGCGCAGGGCGAAGGCCACCGACTTGCTGCCCTCGCCGACCTGGTCGCCGGTGTAGACGTCGAACAGGCGCACGCTCTCCAGCAGTTCACCGGCGCCCTCGGCCAGCGCGTCGCTGACCCGCCCGACCGGCACCGAGGCGTCCACGACCAGGGCCACGTCCTGCGTGGCCACCGGGTACGTGGAGATCTCCGGCGCGGTGACCGGGGTGCGGGCCCGCTCGATCCGGTCGAGTTCGACCTCCACCGCGGCCGTGCGCTCGGGCAGCCCGAACGCCTGGACGGTGCGCGGGTGCAGCTCTCCGGCGTGGCCCACGAGCAGGCGCTCGCCGTCCACGCGCACGTACAGCGCGGCGCAGCGGCCCGGGTGCCACGGGGCGTGCTGATCGGCCTCGACCTCCAGCTCGACCCCGGCGACGCGGGCGACGTCGCGTGCGGTCTGGACCGCGTCGGCCCAGCCGGCCTCCCGACCCGGGCCCCACCATCCGGCGCGTTCGGCGTGGCCGGAGATCACCGCGCCCACCCGGCGCGGCTGGTCCGGCAGGGCGGCCTCGATCCGGGCCAGCTCCTCGGCGTCGGGCCCGCGGTCCACGGAGAGCATGGGCGCGCGGGGGGCGCCGGGCCTGGGCCGGTAGACCAGGCCCGTCTCGTACAGGGCCACGTCGGTGAACCCGCGGCCCGTGTTGCGGGCCAGCGCCTTGAACAGGCCCGGCAGCAGCGTGGTGCGCAGCAGCGGCTCGCCCTCGTTGAGCGGGTTGGCCAGGCGCAGGGCGACGCGGCGGTCGTCGTCGGCCGCCAACTGGAGGCCGTCGAGGTCGCGCTCGCCGACGAAGGGGTAGTTCAACACCTCGTGGAAGCCGGTCCCGGCCAGGGTGCGGCCGACCGCGCGGCGCAGGCGCTGGCTCGCGGTCAGACCCCGGCCCGAGGCGCGCGGGCGGATCGAGGGGATGTTCTCGTAGCCCTCGAAGCGGATGACCTCCTCGGCGAGGTCATTGGGGTCGGTGATGTCGGGTCGCCAGCTGGGCGGAACGACCTTCAGGAGGTCCCCGTCGGCCTCCACCTCGCAGCCGACGGCGCGCAGCCAGCGCTGCGTGGTGCCCTCGGGGTAGTCCACCCCGGCGACGGCGCCCGCGTGGGAGGCCCGCACCGTGACCGGCTCGCGCGCGGCGGTGCGGTCCAGGTGGGTGTAGGCGGTCTCGACGACGGCCCCGCCCAGCTCCGCGAGCAGCTCGACCGCGCGGGTGGCGGCGGCCAGCTGCACGGCCGAGTCCACGCCCCGCTCGAAGCGGCGGGAGGACTCCGAGGACAGCTGGTGGCGCCGCGAGGCGCGGGCGATGTGCATGGCGTCGAAGTGCGCGGCCTCGACCAGCACCTCGGTGCTGGTCAGGGAGATCTCCGTGGTCAGGCCGCCCATGACCCCGGCGATGTTGACCGGGCCGCTGTCGTCGGCGATGACGATGTCGTCGGTGTCCAGGGAGCGCTGGACGTGGTCCAGGGTCTCCAGCTTCTCCCCCGCCTCGGCGGCGCGCACCCGCAGGGCGCCCCGCAGCTGGGCGCGGTCCCAGGCGTGCAGCGGCTGGCCGAGTTCGAGCATCACGTAGTTGGTGACGTCGACGGCCAGGGAGATGGGACGCACGCCGCACTGGTGCAGGCGGCGCTTCATCCACAGCGGGCTGGGCGCGTCGGGGTCGAACCCGGTGGCGCCGCGCAGGACGTAGCGGTCGCACAGGGCCGGGTCGATCTCGGCGGGGTGGCCCTCGCCGCCGGACCCGGCGACGGCGATGTCGGCCGGGTCGTGGAAGTCGACGCCGTACAGCGCGGCGGCGTCGCGGGCCACGCCGCGCAGGGACAGCGCGTAGCCCCGGTCGGGCGTGACGGCGATGTCCAGGACGTCCTCGCGAAGGCCGAGCGGCCCGACGGCGTCCTCGCCCACCGCGCCGAAGCCCTCGGGCAGCACGATGATGCCGCTGTGGTCCTCCCACAGGCCCAGCTCGCTGGCAGAGCAGATCATGCCGGCCGACATCCGGCCGTAGGTCTTGCGGGCACCGATCCGGAAGCCGCCGGGCAGTTCGGCGCCGGGCAGGCAGACCACGACCAGGTCGCCCTCGGAGAAGTTGCGGGCGCCGCAGACGATCTCCTGCGGCTCGCCGGTGCCGTTGGCCCCGCCCACGTCCACCCGGCAGTAGCGGATGGGCTTCTTGAACCCGGTCAGCTCCTCGATCTCCAGCACGCGGCCGTACACGATGGGGCCGGTGACGTCGGCGCCGAGCTCGTCGACGGTCTCGACCTCCAGGCCCGCCAGCGTGAGGCGGCCGGCGAGTTCGCGGGCGGTGGTGCCGACCGGGAGGTCGACGTACTCCCGCAGCCAGCTCAGGGGGACGCGCATCAGTTCTCACTCCCGAACGCCGAGGTGAAGCGGATGTCGCCCTCGACCATGTCGTGCATGTCGCGCACCCCGTGCGCGAACATCAGTGTCCGTTCGATTCCCAGGCCGAAGGCCCAGCCCGTGTAGACCTCGGGGTCCACGCCCGCGGCGGTGAGCACGCGGGGGTTGACCACGCCGCAGCCGCCGATCTCGATCCAGCCCTCGCTGGAGCAGGTGCGGCAGGGCGCGTCCGGGTCGCCGACCGAGGCGCCCCGGCACACGAAGCACTCCATGTCGACCTCGGCGGAGGGCTCGGTGAAGGGGAAGTAGGAGGCGCGGAAGCGCGTGCGCAGTCCCTCGCCGAACACGCCCTCGACGTAGGCGTCGATGGCCCCGCGCAGGTGGGCCAGGGTGACGCCCCGGTCCACGACCAGGCCCTCCAGCTGGTGGAAGACGGGGCTGTGGGTGGCGTCGAGCTCGTCGGTGCGGAAGGTCTTGCCGGGCGCGACCACGTACACCGGCAGCTCCCGGGAGAGCAGGGCGCGGATCTGCACCGGCGAGGTGTGGGTGCGCATGACCAGGCCGGACTCGCCCCCGTCGGGGCCCTGCACGAAGAAGGTGTCCTGCATGGTGCGGGCGGGGTGGTCGGGCTTGAAGTTGAGGGCGTCGAAGTTGAACCACTCTGCCTCGACCTCGGGGCCTTCGGCGATCTCGAAGCCCATGCCGACGAAAATGTCGGCCACGCGCTCGGCGACGGTGGTCAGCGGGTGGCGGGAGCCGCGCGGCGCCCGGTCCCAGGGCAGGGTGACGTCGACGCGCTCCTCGATGAGCACGCGCTCGTCGCGCTCGGCCTCCAGGACGGCCTGGCGGGCCTTGAGGGCCTGGCCGACGTCGCGGCGGGCGCCGCCCACGCGCTTGCCCGCGTCGGCCTTGGCCGCGGGGGGAAGGGCGCCGATCTCCCGGTTGGCCAGGGCCAGCGGGGAGCGGTCCGAGGCGTGCGCGAGCCGGACCTCCTTGAGTTCGGCGAGGTCGGCGGCGGCCTCGACGGCGGCCAGCGCCTCCTCGCGCATGCGGGCGACCTCGTCGGGGTGCAGGGAGGTCACCTCGACGGGGTCGAAGGAATTGTTCGGTGCAGACATGGTTGGTTGCCTCGCCGCCGACGTCCCCGGCTTGGCGGACGGGCGGCAGTCACGGTCCGCGGCGGGGCGGACGAAGCCGACAGGAAGAGCACAGGCGGATTTCGGGCGTACCCGGCAGAGGACGTGTGTCGCGGAGCCCGGGGCACGCCGTTGCGCCCACCGGGGAGGCTGGAGGGTCTGAGTGCCTCAGACGAACTCGGGTGCCCCGGCGGGCATGGTAAATCGGAACTCCGCGCCGCCGCTGGGGGCGCGTCCGACGGTGATCGTGCCGCCGTGGGCCTCGACGAGGCCCTTGACGATGAACAGTCCGAGGCCGGTCCCGCCCCGGCGCTTGCTGCGCCAGAACTGGCGGAAGACGCGCGGAATGGTCTCGGGCGCTATGCCCTGGCCCTCGTCGCGCACCGACACCGCTGTTCCTCCCTCGCAGGGCTCGATCACCACACTGACAGTACCAGCGCCGTGCCGCACCCCGTTTTCCACGAGGTTGGACAGGATCTGCTCGATCTTGTCGGCGTCGAGCCACATGCGCGGCAGCTCCCCGCGGGTCTCGACCCGGAAGCGCTCCTCCGGCTCACCGGAGGCGACGCGGCCGGCCACGACCCGGCGCACGGCGTCGGGCAGGTCCACCACCTGGCGGCGCACCTCCAACCGGCCCGACTCTATGCGGGAGACGTCGAGCAGGTCGTGGATGAGGCGGGTGACCCGGTCGGCGTCGGCGTTGACCGTCTCCAGCATGAACAGCTTCTGCTTGTCGGTGAGCCGTTCCCACTTGGCGAGCAGGGTTGAGGTGAAGCCCTTGACACTGGTCAGGGGCGAGCGCAGCTCGTGGGCGACCTCGGAGACCAGGTCGGCGCGGGAGCGCTCGGCGTGCGCGGAGGCGTCCCGGAGGGTGACGACCAGGCGGACGAGTTCTCCCCCGGGGCGGGCGCGCACGTAGCGCGCGGCGACGAGCACCTCGCGGTCGTCGGGCAGCAGGAGGGCGCGCTCGGCCTGGCGGACGCGGTCGCGCGCGCCGCCGTAGGGGTCGCTGGCCTGCCACCAGTCGTTGCCGTCGATGCCCACGAAGGGCAGGACGGAGCGGTAGTCGCGGCCCAGGGCGGACTCGGCGGGGATGCCCAGGACGTGGGCGGCCTGGGTGTTGAAGAGCACGACGCGTCCACGGGAGTCGGCCACCACGACGCCGTCGGGCAGGTCGTCGGCGTGCAGCGGGGTGCCGCCCGGTCCGGCGGGCGAGCCGCCGTCGACCTCCCACAGGGTCACGGGTACGCGGTCGCCCGTACGGGGTCCGGGAGCGTTCTCGGCGGGGGCCTCCGCGACCGGTCCGGCTCCGTGCCCGGGGTCGTCCGGGGAGTGAGCGGTCCCGCTGCCCGAGTCCTCCGCCGGGTGGTCCACCTGCCGGCCGCTGCCCACGCCTCTCCCCGCTCCCCTTGAAGGTCCACGACCACAGGCTCCTGGGCCGAGGACCGCTGACCGGTCGTGTCCGCAACACCCGTGGACACCACCGCAGGTTGTCTACCCTGCACTTCCACCTGGTACGCCTCGCGGCCCGGGAACGGGCGCCCGACGACAGACGAGCGTACAAGCCCTCTTCGGACGCCCCGCCTCCCGGGAACGGGGATCACGGGCCCCGGCGCGCGGCGCGTGCTCACACCATGTCGTCAAGCCTGCCGGGTGGGGCAGGAAGGACACGGCGTCGCACCCGCGACACGGGTAGGCCGACCGGGTCCTACGCGCGACGCGCATGGACCCTCCGCGATCCCCAGGCCCCGACCCTATAGGCACGCGGTGCCGGTGCACGTGCACTTCGGACGAACGCGGTACCCGGAATCCGCACGGGCGCCGACGGCGGGACCCGCGCGCGGGAGCGGCGTGAACGCAGCCGATCCATCACGCAAGGTGACCACTGGTGCCGTGAGCTGCGCGGATCCGAACCCGTCCGCTCCGGCTCAGGAACGCCGCTGCTGCCGCGCGGTGGTGTAGAGGCAGACCGCGGCGGCCGTGGCCAGATTCAGGCTTTCGGCCCCGCCGTAGATCGGGACGCTGACCGCGCCGTCGGTAAGGGCGACGGTCTCCTCGGGCAGTCCCCAGGCCTCGTTGCCGAACACCCAGCCGACCGGGCCGTCCAGGTCGCCGCTGTCGGCGACGGCGTGCAGGTCGCGCCGACCGCTGCCGTCCGCGGCCCACACCCGCGCGCCCACGCCGCGCAGGAAGTCGACGGCGCGCGCCACGGGGACGCCCACGACCACGGGCAGGTGGAACAGGCTTCCGGCGGAGGCCCGCACGCACTTGCCGTTGTAGGGGTCGACGGAGGCGTCGGTGAAGATGACGACGTCGGCACCGGCCGCGTCGGCGGTGCGCAGCACCGTGCCGGCGTTGCCCGGGTCGCGGACGTGGGAGAGCACGGCCGCGAGGCGGACGTCGCCGACCCGCTCCAGCGGGACGTCGACGAACTCGCAGACGGCGATGACCCCCTGCGGGGTGACCGTCTGGGCCAGCTCCGACATCACGTCCAGGCTGACCCTGTGGGTGGGCACGTCCACCGCGCGGGCGGCGTCCACCAGGTCGATGTGGCGCTGCATGGCCTCCGCGGTGGCGTAGACCTCGACCACGCCGGGGGCGGCCCCTCCGTGGGGGGACCGCCCCTGGGCGCCGTCGACCGCGGCGGCCAGGGCCTCGCGCACAGCCTGCGGGCCCTCGGCGAGGAAGCGCCGCTCGCGTTGGCGGAAGGTGCGCTTGGCGAGCCGCCGAACCCCCTTGATCCTGGGTGAGCGGATGCTCGTGAACTCGTGGCTCGCCATCACCGCTCGCCTAGGCCGCGGCCTCGGCGGGGAGGGCCTTCTTGGCCGTCTCCACCAGGCTGGCGAAGGCGGCCTCGTCGTTGACCGCCAGCTCGGCGAGCATACGGCGGTCGACCTCGATGCCGGCCAGCTTCAGACCCTGCATGAAGCGGTTGTAGGTCAGACCCTGGGCGCGGGCGGCGGCGTTGATGCGCTGGATCCACAGGCGACGGAACTGCCCCTTGCGGTCCTTGCGGTCCCGGTAGGAGTAGGTCATCGAGTGGAGCATCTGCTCCTTGGCCTTGCGGTACAGGCGCGAGCGCTGCCCGCGGTAGCCGCTGGCCCGGTCGAGGACGACCTTGCGCTTCTTCTTGGCGTTGAGAGCCCGCTTCACGCGTGCCACTGGAACTCCCTAGTTGTCTCTTCCGGCGCGCGCGGCGCGCCGACCGGCCCGGCTGCGTCGAACCCGGCGGCCGTGTTGCTTCGGTGGTTCCCTCCCGGGGACCGTCACCGCACCGGCCGTGGTCGGCGGGCGGGCGCTTCCGCGGAGGTGAGGGGCCCGGGACTACTTGCCGAGCAGCTTGCGCATGTTCTTGGCGTCCGCGGGGGAGAGCACGGCCTCGTTGCCCAGCTTGCGCTTGCGCTTGGAGGTCTTGTGCTCAAGGATGTGGTTCTTGTTGGCACGGCGGCGCATGATCTTGCCGGAGCCGGTGACCTTGAAGCGGTCCTTGGCCCCACTGTGGGTCTTGTTCTTCGGCATGTCGCCGTCGTCTCCTACTCCGTCGGAGTGCCACCCGCCCCCAGGGGGCGGAGGACACGGTTCTTCCGCTGCTGTGTCGGGGACACCGCGCGCCGGTGCACCGCACCCGGGCCGTGCGCGCGCAACCCTTCCCACCACCCGGTCCCTGTCGGCGACCGGGCGGTGGGGGAATTCCCGTCGCTAGGCGTCCGTGCTCTGCTCGCGGCGGGACTTGTCCCCCGCCGCCGCACGGGCCTCGGCCTTGTGCTCGGACCGCCGCTTGTGCGGGCCGATCACCATGACCATGTTGCGACCGTCCTGCTTGGGCTGCGACTCCACGGTGCCAAGGTCCTGGACGTCCTCGGCCAGGCGCGCCAGGAGTCGGCGGCCCAGCTCGGGCCGGGACTGCTCACGGCCGCGGAACATGATCGTCACCTTGACCTTGTCCCCGCTCTTGAGGAACCGCACCACGTGACCCTTCTTGGTCTCGTAGTCGTGCGGGTCGATCTTCGGGCGGAGCTTGATCTCCTTGATGATCGTGTTCGACTGGTTCTTGCGCGACTCGCGGGCCTTGACCGCGGACTCGTACTTGAACTTGCCGTAGTCCATCAGCTTGGCGACCGGCGGACGCGCGGTCGGTGCGACCTCGACGAGGTCGAGGTCGGCCTCCTGGGCCAGACGCAGGGCGTCCTGCACGGAGACGATGCCGACCTGCTCGCCGTTGGGTCCGACGAGACGGACCTCGGGAACCCGGATGCGGTCATTGATGCGGGGCTCGGCGCTGATGAGACCCCTCCCTAGCTATGTCGGATTACCTGGGACCGGTCGCCCGCCTGGTGGTGGACGGCCGTGTGGACCGGGCCGCCCTCGTCCGTCGGGCCGCCGGTCGCGTCGGGGTCCGCATACAGCGAAAACCCCGCCAGCGTTTGCAAGCGGGGTGATCCGACCGGTTATTCCCAGCGAGGTCGCGCGCGCGGCCGGGCACCCCGGACACGGGTGCTCGGTCGACAGAACGCGGCGCGATCGATCGCCGGGCCGGAACCCGCTCGGGCGGTACCCGGCAGGTGGGAGGATCATCTCCGCTTGCGGCTCCGGTGTGGGACACACCGGACCAAGTCGATACCTCATCGTACCAGTGCCCGAGGCCGGTTCGTCCCACCCTGGCGGACGACCCCCCGACCGCGCTCAGGCGGAGACGGAGCGGCGGGCCAGCTCGGCCTCACCGGCCGCGCGCATGGCCTCCACGGGCACGTCGCCCGCACCGGTCATCAGGCGGACCTGCTCGACGGCCTGGTGCAGGAGCATGGGGAAGCCGCCGACCACGCGGCCGCCGCGCGCGGCTACGGCCGCCGCGGCGCGGGTGGGCCAGGGCGAGTAGACGACGTCGAACAGGTCGGCGCGCGAGGCGGCGAGCAGGTCGGCGTGGAGGTCGGCCGCGCCCGAGGGCAGGGAGGACACGACCAGGTCCACGTCCAGGTGCTCGTCCACCTCGGCGAGCGGGGCCACCTCCAGCGGGTGGCCCGTGCGGCGGGCCGCGGCGACCACCTGACCGGCCCTGGCCGGATCGCGGGCCAGCACGGTGACCGGCGCGGTCAGGCCGAGCAGGCGCAGCGCGACGAGGGCGGAGGCCGCCGTGGCCCCGGCGCCCAGGACGACCGCGCTGCGGGGGGCGTCGGCCCCGGCCTCGGCCAGCGCCGCGGTGATCCCGGCGACGTCGGTGTTGTGGGCGTGCCACTCCCGCCCGCGGCGGACCAGGGTGTTGGCGCCTCCCGCCTGGAGGGCCAGGTCGGAGACCGTGTCGGCCAGTTCCAGGGCGCGGCGCTTGAGCGGCATGGTCAGGGACAGCCCGGCCCACTCCCCGCCGAGTCCGGCGAGGAAGGGCGCGAGCTCCTCCTCACCGCACTCGTGCAGGCCGTAGGACCACTCGTCCAGGCCCATCGCCGCGTAGGCGGCGGTGTGCAGCACCGGTGAGAGCGAGTGGGCCACCGGCGAGCCCAGGACGGCGGCGCGCACCGGTCCCATGTCAGCGTCTCCCTACCATTCGGCCTGGTTCTCGGCCACCATCTGGTTGTGCTCCTCCAGAGTGGTGGAGAAGCCGGTATGGCCGTTCTCGGGGTCGACGAGCGCGAAGTAGAGGTAGTCCTCGTCGGCCGGTGCCAGGGCCGCCTCGATGGCGTCCAACCCGGGGGCCACGAACGGCCCGGCGGGCAGTCCGGTCATGCCGTATGTGCTGTAGCCGCGCGGGTCGGCCTCGCAGGAGGCGCGCTGCTCGTTGTCGAGGAAGGTGCCCTCCTCGCCCAGCACGTAGAAGCACGTGCTGTCCATCTGGAGCTGCATGCCCTCCTCCAGGCGGTTGTGCACGACCGCTGAGATGAGGGGCATGTCCTCCTTGGTGCCGGTCTCGGCCTGGACGATGGCCGCGATCGCCATGACCTCGTTGGCGTCGTAGCCCAGCGCCTCGGCCCTGCCCTCCAGGTCGATCTCCTCGGCGACCTGGTTGTGCTGGGTGACCATCGTCTTGAGCACCGAGAGCGCGTCGGAGCCCGGGTCGAACCGGTAGGTGGACGGGAACAGGTAGCCCTCGGGCCCCTCGGTGGCGTAGTCGGGCAGGCCGAGTTCGTCCGTCTGGGCGTAGGCCGCGTCCAGATCCTCCACGCTCAGGTCGGTGGCCTCGGAGATCCTCTCGAAGATGCCGTCGGTGCGCAGTCCCTCGGGGATGGTGACGCGCCCGCCGACACGGCTGGCCGGGTCGAGCAGGGCGGCCACGGCGGCCTCTCCGCTCATGCCCTGGGCCAGGGAGTAGGTGCCGGGGGCCAGCCCGGAGCCGAGCTCCTCCTCGGGGACGGCGTCCAGCGCGTTGAGGAACGCGCGGGAGCTGGCCACGACCCCGGCGTCGGCGAGGTTCTCGCCCACGACCGAGCCCGCGTCGCCCTGCTCGATGACGAACACGGTCTCGCCGCTGCCCTGGCCGTCGAAGTCGGCGGGCAGGACGTAGGTGCGGATGACGGCGTAGCCGCCGCCCGCCACGACCAGGAGCAGGACCAGGGCGAGCACGATCGTCAGGGCCCGGCTCCTGCGGCGGCGCTTCCTGCCGCCCTTGCCCGCGTTGGCGCGAGCCCTCTTGAGCTCTTTGGCCTTCTTGCGGCTGCTGCGACCGCCCCCGTAGGCCTCGGCGATGTCGGCGAGGTTGGGCTCCTCGTACTCGTCCTCCTCCTCGGGCTCCTCCTCAGGCTCCTCTCGGCGGCCGCGCCTGCGGCGGCCTCCGCGCCGACCGCCGTCGTCGGCCGCGGACGCGCGGCGGGAGCGGCGGGGACGGGGTTCGGGTTCCTCCTCGGGGGCCTCCTCGGCGAAGGACTCGGCGGGCTCCTCCTCGGGCTCCTCGTCCTCCTGCGGGGCCTCCTCCTCCACGGGGGCGCCGCGCCTGCGGCGTCCTCCGCGGCGGCGGCCCCCCCGGTCCTCCTCCGCCTGCCTGCGGCGGGAGCGGCGCGAACGCGGCCCGGGGTCCTCCTGCGGCTCCTCGTCGAAGTCCTGGGCCTCGAACGCGCCGGAGTCGGGCTCCGGGGACGCGGCGAAGGCGTCGGTGCCGGGGAAGGCGCCGCTGTCGGCGGGGGCGTCGGAGCGCTCGTCCCACGCGTCGCGGTCGGCGCGCGCGCGGCGGCTGCGACGGCCGCGGGGCTCCTCGTCGACCGCGGCGAACGCGCCGGTGTCGGCGGAGCCGCTGACGCCGGGGAAGGTCCCGGAGTCGAAGGCGCCGCTGTCCTCGGGGGCGTCGTCCAGGAAGCCGCCGGTGGGCTCGTCGTCGCGTCGGCCGCGCCTGCGGCGCACGCGACGGCCGCGGGGCTCCTCCTCGGGGGCGGAGCCGCGGCGGGGGCCTCGTCGGCCGGGGCGCCGCGCCTGCGGCGCCCGCCGCCGCGGCGGGGCTCCTCGGGCTGGGGTTCGGGCTCGGGTTCGGGTTCGGGTTCGGGTCCGGGGCGGGCGCGGCGACCGCGGCGGGGCGGCTCGTCCTCCCCGGAGGGCGCGGCCGCGGGGCCATGGGCGGGCCGGGCGGGTGCGGCGGCCTCGCCCAGGTTGGCCAGGGCGGCCAGGGCGTCCTGGGTCGGATCGCCCGCCGGACCGGTCTCACGTGAGCGCGCGGGACCCTGGGAGCGGGGCGGCGCGGGTTCCTGGGGCCGGGGCGCCTCCTGGGCCCGACGGCGGGGGGCGCTGGAGCGGGCGGCTCGTCCGCCGCGCAGGGCGTCGGCCGCGCCGCCGCGCCGGGCGGGACCCGAGGGGCCTGCAGGGCCTTCCGCGGGCGGCTCGGCGCGGTGGCGGCGCCCGGAGGGCTGTCCTTCGGGGCCCAGCGGGTCGTACCCGCCGCCGCGGGACGCGTTCCGGGGCGGGCGGAACCCACCCGTGCCGGACTCCTCGTTCCAGTCCGCCGGTTCGGGGCGCGCCCTGCGGCCGCGCGAGGGCGGCTGCGCGGGCGGGGGGCCGCTGAGCGGGTCGTGGTCGTAACCGCGCTCACGGTCGGCTCGCCCACGATAGGGAGTGTCGGGGTAGTCATCCCTGTCGTTCATCATTCTCCCTGGCTGGAGCGGACGATCTCGCCCGGGGGATGGCCTGTTGACCGTTCCTGGTCCAAGGCGCTCTGGAGGAGCACGGTGGCGGCGGCCTGGTCGATGACCGACCTGCGGGCCCGCCCGCCCCTGGCTCCCTTGGCGGCGAAGGAGGCGCCGGAGAGCAGCTGGCTCTGAGCGGTCACCGTGGTGAGGCGTTCGTCGACCAGACGGACGGGGACGGGGTGCAGGAGAGCGGCGAGCGTGCGCGCGAACTCCCTCGCGGAGCGGGCCGCCGGGCCCTCCTCCCCCGAGAGCGAGGCGGGGTAGCCCACCACGACCTCCCGTGCCTGCCTTTCCAGGACCAGCAGGGCGATGCGCTGCGTGTCGCCCTTTCCCCTCCGGACGGTCTCGACCGGGCTGGCGAGCATGCCGCTGGGGTCGCTCGCGGCGACTCCGATGCGTGCGTTGCCGGGGTCGACGGCCAGGCGCACACCGTGCCTCACGAGGACCTCTTCCCGGAACCGGAAGCGGTGCTCGGGCGGGCCGTGCCGTTGCGGACACGGCACCGCGGCTGGGAAATCCTCAACACGGTGGTCCTGTTCGTCAGCTGGATCGCGGGAATCTCCGCACTGACAGCCGTGTGATCGGCTGTGACGCGCCACAGTATGCCCGATTCGATGACAGCGCGCAGCCTCAACGGTGTTGGGCGCCGTGCGGGGCCGCGGGCCGCGTCGGCCGCCTCGTACGGGGCGGTTCCGGCGGGGTCCGGGTCGGACGCGCTCCGTCAGAGTGTAAAACACCCGGGAGCCGCCGCTGCGCGGGCGAACGCCGAGGCGGCGCCCGGAAACCGGCCCCGGGTCGGTCCCCCCGCAGGTGGCGGCGGGTCCGGGCCCCGTGGGGACCAGCGTGCCCGGGCGCCGTGGAATCCTCCACATAGTCACGCTTGGTTATGCTACATATTCATTTCGTGTCCATGCGGGGTTCGGCTGGCGCGCCTGGGAAACAGCCGACTCCGGTGGTCCTCGTCACGCCCGCGCACACGCGGCGGGCGTGCGCGGCACAGGTACCGCGCACGCCCTCCGGAACCGTCGGTCTACCCCCTGGCGACGCGCTCCTCGACGGCGCGCAGGGCCTCGTCCACCTTGCTGGCGTCGCTTCCGCCGCCCTGGGCGATGTCGGGCTTGCCGCCGCCACCGCCGCCGAGCGCGCGGGCCGCGATGCCCACCAGCTCGCCCGCCTTGATCCCGGCCTTCTGCGCGGCCTTGTTGGTCGCGATCACCACGACCGGGCGGTCCTTGGGCACGGCGGTCATCGCCACGACCGCGGGCTCGTCCTCGCCGAGGCGGTCGCGCACGTCCAGCACCAGCTTGCGCAGGTCGTCACCGCTGGCGCCCTCCGGCGCCGGGGCGGCCACGACCAGCGCGGCGCCGTGGCGGCGGGCGCCCTCGGCGATCGAACCGGCCGCCTGGAGCACCTGGGCGGCGCGCAGCTTCTCGATCTCCCGCTCGGCGGCGCGCAGCCGGGAGACCATGGAGTCGATGCGCTCGGGCAGTTCCTCGCGCGGGGTCTTGAGCTGCTCGGACAGCTGCCCGACCAGCGTCGACTCCTTGGACAGGCGCCGGAAGGCGTCCACGCCCACCGCCGCCTCCACGCGGCGCACGCCCGAGCCGATGGAGGACTCGCCGAGCAGCTTGACGATGCCCAGCCGCGCGGTGGAGGGCACGTGGGTTCCGCCGCACAGCTCGACGGAGTAGTCGCTCATCTCCACGACGCGTACGCGGTCGCCGTACTTCTCGCCGAACATGGCCATGGCGCCCATCTTCAGCGCCTCGTCCAGGCTCTTCTCCTCGGTCTGGACCGGGATGTCGCCCGCCAGGACGGTGTTGACCTCCTCCTCGACCTCGGCCAGGCGCTCGCCGCCCAGCGCGCTGTCGGCGGTGAAGTCGAAGCGCAGCTGGCCGGGGCGGTTCTCCGAACCGGCCTGGCCGGCGGACGGGCCCAGCGCGTTGCGCAGCGCCGAGTGGATGAGGTGGGTCGCCGAGTGCGAGCGCTCGATGGCGTGGCGGCGGCCGGTGTCGATGCCCGCGTGCACGGTGTCGTCCAGGACGACCTCCCCGGAGCGGACGGTGCCGCGGTGCACGAACAGGCCGGGCAGCGGCTTCTGCACGTCCTCCACGTCCACCACGCCGCGGCCGTCCACGGTCAGCGTGCCGGTGTCGGCGAGCTGGCCGCCGCTCTCGGCGTAGAACGGGGTGCTGTCCAGGACGATCTCGACCTTGTCCCCCGCGCGGGCCGCGGGCGCCGAGACGCCGTCCACGACGATGCCCTTGACGCGCGACTCGCTCTCGGACTCGGTGTAGCCGAGGAAGTCGGTCTCCCCCGCGCCCTCCAGCATCCGCGCGTACAGGGAGATGTCGGCGTTGCCGAGCTTCTTGGACCTGGCGTCGGCCTTGGCGGTGTCCTTCTGGCGCTGCATGAGCTCGCGGAAGGAGGACTCGTCCACGGACAGCCCCTGCTCGGCCGCCATCTCCAGGGTGAGGTCGATGGGGAAGCCGTAGGTGTCGTGGAGCTGGAAGGCGTCCGACCCGGAGAAGACGGTGCCGCCCCCGGCGCGCGTGCGCTCGGCGGCGCGGCCGAACAGCGCGGTGCCCGCGCGCAGGGTCTCGGCGAAGTTGCGCTCCTCGGTGTCGATCACACCGTGGATGACGTCGGCCCGGTCCAGCAGGTCGGGGTAGATGTCCTTCATCGCGTCGATGCTGACCTCGGTCAGCTCGTGCAGGAAGGCGGTGTCGGTGCCCGACAGCAGGCGCAGGTTGCGGATGGAGCGGCGCAGGATGCGGCGCAGGACGTACCCGGCCTTCTCGTTGCCGGGCCGCACGCCGTCGCCGACGAGCATGACGGCGCTGCGCACGTGGTCGGCGACCACGCGGAGCATGACGTCCTGCTCCTGGCCGTCCCCGTAGCGGGTGCCGGTGAGCTCGGCGGCGCGGTGCAGGACGCGGCCGATGATGTCGGTCTCGTAGATGTTGTCGACGCCCTGCAGGACCGCCGCGAGGCGCTCCAGGCCCAGGCCGGTGTCGATGTTCTTCTT
This sequence comes from Nocardiopsis akebiae, assembly GCF_018316795.1. Classification (NCBI taxonomy): domain Bacteria; kingdom Bacillati; phylum Actinomycetota; class Actinomycetes; order Streptosporangiales; family Nocardiopsidaceae; genus Nocardiopsis; species Nocardiopsis akebiae. The sequence continues at coordinate 2,359,034 of NZ_CP074132.1, read as the reverse complement.
GGGCAGCTCCCCGAGGATGGGGTACTCCTTGCCGCTGCCCTCACCCCGTTCGTACTGCATGAAGACGAGGTTCCAGATCTCGATGTAGCGGTCCTCGTCGGCCTCGGGGCCGCCGTCGACGCCGTACTCGGGACCGCGGTCGTAGAAGATCTCGGAGCAGGGGCCGCAGGGACCGGGCACGCCCATGTCCCAGTAGTTCTCCTCCTTGCCCATGCGCTGGATGCGCTCGGGCCGCACGCCCACCTTGTCGCGCCAGATCGCCTCGGCCTCGTCGTCGTCGAGGTAGACGGTGACCCACAGCTTCTCGGGGTCGATGCCGAAGCCGCCCTCGTCCACGGGCGTGGTGACCAGCTCCCAGGCCAGCGGGATCGCCCGCTCCTTGAAGTAGTCGCCGAAGGAGAAGTTGCCCAGCATCTGGAAGAACGTGGCGTGCCGGGAGGTCTTGCCGACCTCCTCGATGTCCTTGGTGCGGATGCACTTCTGCACGCTGGTGGCGGTGTCGTGGGGGGGCGTGCGCTGACCCAGGAAGTAGGGCTTGAAGGGAACCATGCCTGCGGGCACCAGCAGCAGCGTGGGGTCCTCGGCGATGAGGCTTGCCGAGGGCACGACGGTGTGTCCGTTCTTCTCGAAGAAACTGAGGAAGCGGCGCGCGATCTCTGCCGTCTCCATTGATGCCCTCCTGCTGCTCGGCTCCGCCGCCCTGGGCGACGTGGCTGTCCCTGCCGGGACCGTGGTCACGCGTGGTCGGTAGGCGCCCATCGTAGAGGGAACCGCGCTACCGGCGCGCGTGGTTTGCGGGTGGCCGCCGGGGCCGTCCCGATCAGGACAACGGCGGCGGTCAGGTTGTTCCCAGGCTATCGCCGCCGACCACCGCCGGGCCCCGTCGCCCACAGGCGCTCGCGGCGCAGCGGCGGCCGCGCGGGGGCGGGCTCTAGCCGGACCCGGGCAGCCCGCGTTCGTCGGCCCCTGGCAGGGACCGGCCCCCCTTTCGCGGGGCGTACCGGCGCAGGAGTTCCTCCTCCTGCTCGCGCACGGCGTCGGCGAGGTCCTCGTTGAGTTCGCGCAGGGCGCCACGGTACTCGCTGACCTGGCCCTCCACCCGCTCGGCGATACCGCCCGGGGTCAGGGAGCGCCGGGCGCGGTGGACGCGGTGGACCGCGTAGCCGCCGATGGCGGCTCCCGCGGCGAGGTAGAACAGTCTGCCGATCACCGGTTCGCCTTCCTCCTGCGGGTGCGCACGACCGCCAGGGCCCTGCGCTGACCGAGGACGCGGCGCACCCCGTAGGACAGCGAGGCCGCCTTCACCAGCGGGCCGGTGAGCACCGAGCGGGTCAGCGCGGTCATCGTGGAGACGTCCTCGGAACTGGCCTGCACGTTGGCGGTGATCTCCTCGACCCGTTCCAGCGAGGTGTTGGTGCGCTCCACCGTGGACGCGACGTCGTCCAGCAGGGGCGGGGTGCGGTCCCCCAGTTCCGACACGACCTTGGTCGCCTCGTTGATGAGCTTGATGAGCTTGACGAGCGCCACGCACATGAACGTGGCCAGCACCGCCCAGACCACCGCGGCGACGAGCGCGGCGACCTCTCCTCCGGTAAGCATGCGGGCTCCGTGGACAGATAGAGGGTGACTTCGAGGGTGTGCGGCGGCCCCTCGGGCACGCGCCGGGACCGGGGGCCGGGGGACGCCGGCGACCGCGCCGGGCCGGGCCGGGCACCGCGGACGGGCGTTCCCCGGCTCGGCGGATACTCCCCTTATGGTCCGCGCGGGACGGGCCGGTTTCGGCCGACCCTATCGCGTCCCGCCTCCGGGCGGGCGAGGGCGCCACGGCGCGTCCGAACCCTCCGCGGGACGGCCGCTCCGGGCCACGGGGATCGACGCTGCGCCCGTCCTGGGGGACAATCGGTCGCAAGCCCGGTCCTTCCGAAAAGCTGACTACGATGTGCGGACACTCAGCCGCCCCTCGGCCCCAGAAGCATCGACAGGACGCTCATGAGCCCTCGTTCTCCCCGAGAGATCTCCGTACTGGTACCGCCGGACCTGGCCCCCCTCTATCCGGACGACCCATCGCGGATCGGTCCCTACCTCGTCCTCGGACGGCTGGGACAGGGGGGCAGCGGCACCGTCTACGCGGCCGTGGACACCGCCTCCGCTAGCGCGGGCGACCGCCTGGTGGCAGTGAAGGTCCTCACATCCGCCGAACTGGAGTCCGCTGACGCCTACCCCGCGCTGGAGCGGCGGCTGCGGGCCCTGTCCAACGTCGACTCCGCGCGCGTGGTCGTCCCGACGGCCTTCGACAGCGACGCCAACCCCCCGTGGCTGTCCATGCCCTACATGGCGGGCGAACGGCTGTCCCACTTCGTCACCAAGCGCGGCGGGCTGGGCACCGGCAAGCTCATCGCGCTGGCCACCGGCCTGGCCGAGGGGCTGTCCGCGCTGCACGCGCGCGGCGTGGCGCACGGATCGCTGCGCCCCAGCGAGATCCTGCTGGAGTCGCACGGCCCGCACATCATGGAGTGCGCGGTCGTGGCCTCCCCCGAGCGCATGCGCGGGGCGGGGGCGACCTGGCTGAGCCCCGAGCGCTTCGGCGGCGGGGCGGCCACGCCCGCCGCCGACGTGTTCGCCTGGGGCGCCGTGGTCGCCTTCGCCGGGACCGGGCGCCTGCCCTTCGGCCCCGGGGAGCCCGAGGAGATCGCCGAGCGCGCCGCGCGGGGCTCCTTCGACCTGACCGGTCTGGCCAAGGGGCTGCAGCCGGTGGTCGGGCGCTCCCTGGACCCCGACCCGGACGGCCGCCCCAGCCTGCGCGAGGTGATCGGCGCGGTCATCGCGGTGTGGCAGGCGCAGAACGCCGCGGAGGGCGGCGGGGCCTCCCCCGTCGGAGGCGCGTCCGCCGCACCGGACCGCGACGAGCTGGCGCGCATCCTGGAGCGCGAGTGGCACGCCGTGGAGCCCCCCGCGCGGGTGCCCGAGGTGATCCGGCTGGAGGGGCGCATGTCCAACCGGCGCCCCGCACGGGCCGTGTTCCTGGCCGCGAGCGCGGTGCTCGCGCTGGCGCTGGTCGGCGGCGGCGTGTGGGGCGTCTCGCGGCTGCTCGCCCCCGAGCAGGGGGACGCCCTGGTCGCGGGCGCCGCCGGTGAGGGGTCCGCGTCGCCGAGCCCCGTCGCCGAGGAGGACCCGCTGACCCTGGTGGTGCGGTTCGACCCCGCCGAGCAGGAGTCCCCCGAGACGGGGCCGTGGGTCTACACCCCCGTCGACCGCGAGGACGAGCCGGTCCGCGGCCGGGGCGTCCCCAGCCACGCGGCCTGGGCCGAGCAGTGGGACGCGGCCGGGGAGCCTGGCGAGGCCGTCGTCGCCCCCGACGCCGAGGTGCTCTGCGCCAAGTTCTGCGCCGCGCCCGAGCACCTGTTCATCGACGAGGAGGGCCGCGGCACCTGGGAGCTGACCGGGAGCGACTTCGTCGACTACCTGTCGTGGGGCCCGGTGGTCATCGTGGAGGTGACCTTCGCCGAACCCGCCGGGGAGGGGGGCGAGGGGCCCCGCGAGATCGTGCGGGTGACGGAGCTGTTCACCGACTGACCTCAGCGGAGCGGGCGCCCGTCCCCTGGTTCCCCTTCCGGGGGCGTGCGGCGGCCGGGCGCCGTCCGCGGCACGCGCGCCGGTACCGCGGGCCGCTCCCCGGCGTTCAGCCGCGCTGGCCGCCGCCCCGCAGGACCTCCTTGATGCGCTGGAGGACCTCGCCGAAGCGCCGTTCGGCGCCGTGCTGGGTGGGCCGGTAGTACTCGCGGTCGGCGAGCTCGTCGGGGGCGTGCCGCTGGGGGGCGACGCCGCCGGGGAAGTCGTGGGCGTAGCGGTAGCCCTTGCCGTGGCCGAGTTCGGCGGCGCCCCGGTAGTGGCCGTCGCGCAGGTGGGCTGGGACGGGGCCGGCCAGGCCCGCGCGCACGTCGGCCGCGGCGGCGTCGATGGCCGAGACGACCGCGTTGGACTTGGGGGCCAGGCTGATGTGGATGACGGCCTGGGCGAGGTTGATGCGGGCCTCGGGCATGCCGATGAGCTCCACGGCCTGGGCGGCGGCCACGGCGGTCTGCAGGGCGGTGGGGTCGGCCATGCCGACGTCCTCGCTGGCGTGCACGACCACGCGGCGGGCGATGAAGCGGGGGTCCTCACCCGCCTCGATCATGCGGGCGAGGTAGTGCAGGGCGGCGTCGGGGTCGGAGCCGCGCATGCTCTTGATGAAGGCGCTGACGACGTCGTAGTGCTGGTCGCCGGAGCGGTCGTAGCGCACGGCGTGCCGGTCCACGGCGCGTTCGACGTGTTCGGCCGTGATGGTGACCGGTTCCGCGCCGGGAGCGCCCGCGACGAGCGCGGCGGCCTCCAGGTAGGTCAGGGAGCGGCGGCCGTCGCCGCCCGCGAGGCGCACGAGGTGGTCCGCGCCCTCGTCGGAGAGCGTGTAGCGCCGGTCGAGCCCGCGCTCGTCGGCCAGCGCCCGGTCCACCAGGGCTCGCACGTCGGCGTCCTCCAGCGACTCCAGGGACAGCAGGAGCGAACGCGACAGCAGGGGGCTGACCACGGAGAAGAAGGGGTTCTCGGTGGTGGCGCCGATGAAGCTGACCCAGCGGTTCTCCACGGCGGGCAGCAGCGCGTCCTGCTGGGTCTTGTTGAAGCGGTGGACCTCGTCCACGAAGAGCAGGGTGCGGGTGCCGTGCATGCCCATGCGGCGCCGGGCGTCGTCGATGACGGCTCGCACGTCCTTGACCCCCGCGTTGACGGCGGACAGCTCCACGAAGCGGCGCTTGGTGACGCGGCTGACCACGGTGGCCAGGGTGGTCTTGCCGGTGCCGGGCGGGCCCCAAAGGAACACGGACATGGGCGCGTCGTCCTCGACCAGGCGGCGCAGCGGGCTGCCCTCCCCGAGCAGGTGGCGCTGGCCCACGACCTCGTCGAGGGTGCGGGGGCGCATGCGCACGGCGAGCGGTTCCTGGCCCCTGGCGGCCTCCGCGCCGGCGTCGTCGAAGAGCGTGTCGGACACCTGTCCAGGGTAGGCCGCCGAGGGCACCGGTCAGGTCGTCGTCGCCACGGCGGCGCGGTCCCGCGCGGGCTCGGCGGAGGGGATCATGCGGGTGATGAGCAGGGCGATGTCGTCGCCGCGCCCGGCCGGGGCCATCTCGGCGATGACGTGTGCGGCGGCCTCGGGGTTCTCGTGGTGCTCGGAGAGCGCCGCGCCGACCCTGGCCAGCCCCTGCCCCATGGGCACCTCGGAACTCTCCACGAGTCCGTCGGAGCACAGCAGCAGGGCGGTGCCGGGCGGGAGCATGCGCGTGGTGACGGTGTACTCGGGGTCGGGGAGCACGCCCAGCGGCGGGCCGGTCTCGGGCTCCCAGAGCTCGTAGCCGTCGCGGGTGGCCAGGACCACCGGCGGCTGTCCGGCCCAGGCCGCCTGCATGACGCCGCTCTCGCGGTCCACGACGAGGTAGCCGCAGGTGGCGAAGACGATCTCGCCGGTCTCGCTGAGCAGGCGGTTGGTCTCGCCCAGGACGACGCCGGGGTCGGACTGGTTGGTGGCGTAGGCGCGGAAGGCCACGCGGATCTGGCCCATGGCGGCCGCCGCCTCGACGCCGTGCCCCTGGACGTCGCCGACCAGGAGGCCGACCTTGTTCTCGGGGAGTTCGATGACGTCGTAGAAGTCGCCGCAGATGCGCCAGTCGGCGCGGGAGGGCAGGTACTTGGTGGCGATGTCCATGTCGGGGAAGCTGGCCACCTGGCGGGGCAGCATGCGGCGCTGGACCGCGTCGGCCAGTTCCAGTTCGGCCTGTTGCGCCTTGATGCGCTGGAGGGCCTGCCCGGCGAGTCCGGCGAAGGTGAGCATGAGGGCCCGCTCGTCGCGGCTGGCGTGGTGGGGGCGGTCCCAGACCATCTGCCACACGCCCAGGGCGACCTTGCCGTCGCCGAAGATGGGCACGGTGGCCCAGGCCTGGCCGCGCACCTGGCGCATGAGTTCGACGGCGGCCGGGAAGCGGCTGATGATCTCGGCGCGGCTCTCGAAGAACCGGGGCTGGCGGTCCTGGATGACCGCGCCCATGGGGAAGTCGGTGTCGTCGGCGCGGCGGCCGTCTATGCGGTCGATGTTGCTGGTGGCGCTCTTGGCGTGGGCGCTGGGCGAGCTGCGCAGCAGTCCGTTCTCGACGTAGAGGGCGACGGCCTGGACTCCGCCGAAGATGGGCAGGAACTCCTCGCTGAGCAGGTCCATGACCTTGTCGACGGTGGTGGCCGAGACGAGTTTGGAGGACAGCTCGGTGACCAGGCGGCCGTGCTCGGCCTCGGTGCGGCGGCGGTCGGCGAGGCGGCGCACGAGCTGGACGTGCTCGGTGACGTCGTCGACGATGCCCACGAGGCGGTCGGGGTCGCCGGGCACGTAGCGGGCGCGCACGTGCAGGGAGCGCTCGTCGCCGAGGCGGTCGAAGACGCGGAAGCGCTGCTCGTAGTCGCGTCCGGCGAAGGAGGCGGAGATGGCGTCGCGCACGCGGGCGATGTCGTCGGGGTGGACGCGCTCCAGGATGCGTTCGAGTTCTCGGTCGTTCCCGGCCAGCAGCGCGCCGAGCGGGGTGGGGCCGAACATCTCGCGCAGGCGTCCGCTGACCGGGTCCAGGCTCCACAGCACGGAGTCGGAGTTGTCGGTGCGCAGCTCGCCGATCACGCGCAGGTCGGCCTCCTCGGTGGAGAGCACGTGCAGCAGGACGACCGCGCGGGCGCCCTCCGGCCCGTCCCCGGGCAGGGGGCGCAGCTCGGCCTCCACCAGGTGGGCGGCCTTGTCGGCGATGTTCAGGCGCAGGCGGGACCGTCGGCCCCAGCGCCCGGCGAGGGCCTCGTCGTGGGCGCGGGCGCCGCGCTGGGCGTCGTCACCGTCGAGGAGGTCGAACCAGGCCCCTCCGGCGAGATCGGAGGCGTCGCGGCCGAAGAGTTCGGTGAAGGCCAGGTTGGCGTGCACGATCGCGCCGTCGGCCAGGGCGAGCGCCATGGGCTCGGGGGCGTGGGAGAACGCCTCCGCGAGAGCGCTCTCGGAACCATCGCCTGAAGCGCGTTTTCCGTTCACGTATGACTCATCCTCATGTCGTCTCGGACGTCACACCCGCGCGCGCAGGCGCGGTCACCCTTGAAACGTTCCGACCGGCTCATTCTAGTGTCCGGGGCTGGGCCGGATCTGGTGCCGGAACGGGGGCAGGGCCGACGCACGCGTCGTCCGGCGTCCGTGTGACCTGGCTGGACGCGGACCCGCGTACTCCATCGGCGCGACGGGAGGGCCGCCGATTCCGCACCCGGGGTCGCACCCGAGCGACCACAGGATGGAAATCGTTACGCCCGTGTGACTCAACAGCGCAGAATGCACTCCGCCACCACTTCCGCCCGTGATCGGGGGTGTCCCCGTGAGGTCCGTGTCCACTCCACAACACGTTCTCATCGCGGCTCGGAAGGGGTGATTCGCCCTCAACGGTAGGGGATGACGGCTGTCCGCGCATCCGTACCGGGGTACCGAGTCCGCGTCCGGCCACGCGGGCACCCCTCCATGACGCCCGATAACCGACCGTTTTCGCCGAGTGACCGAATGAGACAGGTTCAAAATGTGATGAATTCGGGCATCCGGCGGGGGCCGCGAAATTCTTCGGTCCCGGGGCGGCCGGAAGGCGGGTCCGCGGTCCGCGGCACCTCCCCCGGTACACGAGTCGGGGGCGGCGCGCGCCGTGCGCGCACCGCCCCCGACGGGACCGGCGGCCCTCCTACTTGCGCTTCTCCCGCTCCTCGGCCTCGGGGTCGGCGTCCACCCCGGCCTCGGACCGCTGCTCAGCGGTGATCGGCGTGGGCGCGCCCGTCAGCGGGTCGCCGCCCGATGCGGTCTTGGGGAAGGCGATGACCTCGCGGATGGTCGGCTGACCGGCCAGCAGCATGACGATGCGGTCCCAGCCCACGGCCAGGCCGCCGTGCGGCGGCGGGCCGAACTTGAACGCCTCCAGCAGGAAGCCGAACTTCGACTCGGCCTCGGCCTTGCTCAGACCGATGACGTCGAAGATCCGCTGCTGCATCTCGGCCCGGTGGATACGGATGGAGCCCGAGACCAGCTCGTAGCCGTTGAGCACCAGGTCGAAGGCGCGGGAGTCGGTGCTGCCCGGGTGGTCCTGGAAGTCGGCCTCGTCCTGCACCGCCGGGGCGGTGAAGGGGTGGTGCACCGGCTTCCAGGAGCCCTCCTCGTCGGCCTCCTCGAACAGGGGCATGTCGGTGATCCACAGGATCTCCCATCGGGAGGTGTCGATCAGGTCGCAGCGCCTGCCGATCTCCAGACGGGCCGCGCCCAGCAGCTCCTGGCTCGCGGTCCGGGCGCCCGCGGCGAAGAACACCGCGTCGCCCGGCGCGGCGCCGACCTGGGCGGCCAGGCCCTCGCGCTCGGCCTCGGAGAGGTTCTTGGCCACCGGGCCGCCCAGGGAGCCGTCCTCCTGGACGAGCACGTAGGCCAGGCCCTTCGCGCCGCGCGAACGCGCCCACTCCTGCCAGGCGTCCAGCTCCTTGCGGGTCTGGGAGGCGCCGCCCGGCATGACCACGGCACCCACGTAGGGGGCCTTGAAGACCCGGAAGGGGGTGTCGGCGAAGTAGGCGGTGACCTCGACCAGCTCCTGGCCGAATCGCAGGTCGGGCTTGTCGGAGCCGAAGCGGTCCATGGCCTCGGCGTAGCGCATGCGCGGGAAGCTCGCGGGCAGCTCGACCCCGCGCACCTCGCGCAGCAGGCGGGTGAACAGCTTCTCGCCGACGGCGAAGAGGTCCTCCTCGTCGACGAAGCTCATCTCCAGGTCGATCTGGGTGAACTCGGGCTGGCGGTCCGCGCGCAGGTCCTCGTCGCGGAAGCAGCGGGTGAGCTGGTAGTAGCGCTCCATGCCGCCGACCATGAGCAGCTGCTTGAACAGCTGCGGGGACTGCGGCAGCGCGTACCAGTGGCCCGGCTGGAGGCGGACCGGCACGAGGAAGTCGCGGGCGCCCTCGGGCGTGGAGCGGGTCATGTAGGGGGTCTCCACGTAGGTGAACCCCAGGTCGCGCATGACCTCGTGGGCGACGTAGGTCGCCTTTGAGCGCAGGCGCAGGTTGTCGGCCATCTCCTGGCGGCGGATGTCCAGGTAGCGGTAGCGCAGCCGGGTCTCCTCGGCCACGTCGGCGGCGCTGTCGAGCTGGAAGGGCAGCGGCGCGGCCTCGCTGAGCACCTCGATCTCGTCGGCGACGACCTCGACGGCGCCGGTGGGGATCTCGGGGTTCTCGTTGCCCTCGGGGCGGACCCGGACCGAGCCGGTGACCTTGATGCAGTACTCGGCGCGCAGGTCGTGGGCGAGGTCGTCCTCGCGGACGACGACCTGGACCACCCCGGAGGCCTCGCGCAGGTCGAGGAAGACCACCCCGCCGTGGTCGCGGCGGCGTGCCACCCACCCGGCGAGGACGACGGTCGCGCCTGCGTGCTCGGCGCGCAACGCACCTGCCTCATGCGTGCGTATCAACGGACTACTCCTTCAGCGTCTCTGTTCGTGTCAAGTGTGCCCGACCTGCGCTCGGGTGCGGGCCAGATCCTGCGCACACGGCCTCCGGGCACCCGGTGGGGGGAGGGCCGGGGGAAGGGCGTGCGAAGCCACCGGACGACCGCCCTCAGACGGCGCCGGTGCGGGTATCTCGTCCGCCGGGCGGCCGCGCGGGCGCGCTCGGGCGGCGGACGCCTCGGTGGTGTGGGGTGGTCATACGTCGTTCCCGCGGGACGGAGAGGGCGGCCTGGACACGGGGTCAGCCGGTGACGTCGCGCAGGTAGGGGTTGGTGGCGCGCTCGCGCTCGACGGTGGTGGCCGGGCCGTGGCCGGGCAGGATCTGGGTGGTGTCGGGACGGCCCAGCACGGCGCTGGCGAGGCTGCGCAGCATGGCGGCGTGGTCGCCGCCGGGGAAGTCGGTGCGTCCGATGGAACCGGCGAAGACCAGGTCCCCGGCGAACATCACGGGGACGCCGTCCTCGGTGGTCACCGTGTACACGACCGATCCGGGGGTGTGGCCGGGGGTGTGCTCGACCACGAAGTCCAGTCCGGCCAGGGTGAGGGTGTCGCCGCCGCCGACCTCGACCAGGTGCTCGGGCTCGGTGTGGGGGCCCGGGCCCAGCAGGGCGGACAGCTGCGCGGCGAAGCCGGGGTCCACCCCCGCGGCGGGCTCGGTGAGCAGACCTCGGTCCGCGGCGTGCAGGTGGACGGGCACGCCGTGGCGCGCGCACAGGTCGGCGGCCGACCACACGTGGTCGAAGTGGCCGTGGGTGAGCAGCACCGCGACGGGGGACAGCCCGTGCTCGGCCAGGACCTTGTCCACCTGTTCGGTGGCCTCCTGGCCGGGGTCGACGATGACGCAGTCGCCGCCCGGGGCCGGTGCGAGCACGTAGCAGTTCGCGGCGAGGGGCCCGGTGGGAAGTGCGGCGATGAGCACGGCGGATGTCGTCCTGTCCTCGGTCGGGTGCGCGGTCGCGGGGCGGCGGGTCCCGGTCCGGACGCAGCGTCCCCCGGGTGCAGCCTATCGAGGCGGGGCGGGGGCGGCGACTTGGTCGTCGTACCCGGGTACTCGTTTGATCACCATTCGATCACCGCGCGCGGCTGGCCTCTTTGCCAAACCGCGTGGTAATGCCATATTGGTCACCGTCCTTGGTGCACGCCGGGGCCCCGACCTGCGCCAGCGCTGGGCGGGAGGGCGGCCCGGCCCCATACCCGAGGGCGCGCGGACCCGCGTGATCTGCGCAGACGTGAATTCACGGCGCGGCGCCTCCCACCGGATCGCGGGGATATCGTGCTCAGCACGGTGGTTCCCATCGCGAACCGGCGAGGAGTGCGACGCGACGACCCGAACCCGCCCCACGGCCGGGTTCATGACAGCAGGAGGACACGGTGACCACGGACCCTTGGGGCCGCGTAGACGACGAAGGCACGGTCTACGTGCGCACGAGCGAAGGCGAGCGGGTCGTCGGATCGTGGCAGGCGGGGGCGCCGGAGGAGGCTCTGACCTTCTTCCGGCGCAAGTACGACTCCCTGGTCACCGAGGTGGAGCTGCTGGAGAACCGGCTCCGCAACACCGACCTGTCCGCCTCCGCCGCGATGTCGAACATCGACAAGCTGCGCGACGCGGTCCGGGAGGCCAACGCGGTCGGCGACCTTGAGTCGCTGATGGGGCGCCTGGACGCGCTGGCGGGCCGCGCCGAGGAGCGCAAGGTCGAGCAGAAGCAGGCCCAGGAGCAGGCGCGCGGCCAGGCCCGGGAGGTCAAGGAGCGCATCGTCGCCGAGGCCGAGCGGGTCGCGGTGGAGACGACGCACTGGAAGTCCGGCGGCGAGCGGATGCTCCAGCTCATCGAGGAGTGGAAGAAGGCCCCGCGGGCCGACCGGCCCACCGAGCAGGCGCTGTGGAAGCGCATGTCGGCGGCGCGCAACTCCTTCTCCAAGCGGCGCAAGGCCTACTTCGCCAACCTGGACCAGGAGCGCGAGTCGGTGCGCGTGGAGAAGGAGCGCATCGTGGTGGAGGCCGAGGCCCTGTCGGGCTCCACCGACTGGGGTGCCACTGCCCGCGCCTACCGCGACCTCATGCAGCGCTGGAAGCGCAGCGGCCGGGCGGACCGGGCGAGCGAGGACAAGCTGTGGACGCGATTCAAGGCCGCGCAGGACACCTTCTTCGACGCGCGCAACGCGACCTTCGCCGAGCGCGACGCCGAACTGCGGGTCAACGCCGAGGCCAAGGAGCGGATCCTGGCCGAGGCCCAGGCGGAGATCCCGAAGATCTCCGACCCGCGCCGGGCGCGTGCGCGGCTGCGCGACTTCCAGGACGCCTGGGAGGAGGCCGGTGAGCTGCCGCGCGACGTGCGCGACCAGTTGGAGGGCGCCTTCCGCCAGATCGAGGACGGCGTGCGCCGGGCCGAGGACGCCGAGTGGGAGCGCAGCAACCCCGAGGCGCGGGCCCGCGCCAGGGACACGGCCGCGCAGCTGGCGGCGGCGATCGCCGACCTGGAGGCCAAGCTCGGCAAGGCCAGGGACAGGGGCGACGAGCGCCGGGTCAGGGAGTACGAGGACGCGCTGGAGGCCCGCCGCTCGTGGCTGGCCGAGGCGGAGAAGGCCCTCGACGAGCTGAGCTGAACCCGCCGGACGGGCCGCGCCCGGGGCGCGGCCCGTCCGTTCGCGCGGCCCCGGGTCAGCCGCGCGGCCCGGCGACCGGTTCGGGCTCCTCCGCGGGCGCGTGCGCGGTCTCGGCGGGCACGGGCTCCGACCCGGACCGGGGACCGGCCTCGGGCCGTGCCCCGGTGTCGGGCACGCGTGCGGCCCCGTGCTCCCCTCCCTGGCCGCCCGCACCCGCGTCCGGTCCGGGCGCCTGGGCACCGCGCGCGGTCTCGGGGACGGGGTCGGGCGCCGCCCTGTGGACGATCAGCGTCTCCAGCACGATCCGCGGCCGGTCGGCGGTCCCCTCCGCCGCCGCGGCGGGTCCGGCCCCGGCGGGCTCCCGGGCCGCGCCCACGGTAGCCTTCTCCGATCCGCCGGCGTTCGCGCGGACGGGTGCCGTCCGCGCCTCGGGCTCCCCCTCCCGAGGGTCCCGGGTGCTGCGGTGGCGCGCCAGGCCGCCGACGCACAGCGCCACCGAGGCCGCGAAGGCGAGTCCCGTGACCACCCACACCGGCGGCACCGCCCCGTGGACGCGGTGCACGGCCGCGTCACAGGAGACCAGCACCGCTCCCGGCTCCGGGCGCGCGCAGACCGTGGCGACCGGGTGCTCTCCCCCGCCGCGGACCCCGGTGACCTCCCCGGTGAACCGCATGCTCGCGCGCTCCCCGGGCTCCAGGGACCGCGACCAGGTCACCCGCCCCTCCCCCGGCTCGGCTCCGGACGTCCCCGAGACGTAGCGCACGGTCGGGGGGAGGAACTGCACGACCTCGGCCCCGGCCACCGCCTCGTCACCGTCGTTGCGCACCTCGACCGTGTAGTGGATCCGGTCGCCCGGGCCCAGCCGCTGCGCTTCGGAGCGGGACTCCAGGGCCACGTGCAGGCTGTCCGCGCCGGGCACGACCTCCCCTCCGCCGCCTCCCGACCCGTCGGGTGCGTGGTGGGCGCCGGGCAGGGCGAGCAGGGCCGCCAGCCCCACCGCAGACACCGCCGTTGCTACGGCCATGGTCTCCTCCGCGTACGAGCACAGAAATGACATTACGTCTATACGGAATAACACGGAGTAGTCACTTCGATCGTGCGCCATGCGGAGGAACCCGGAACACGCGAAAGGGCGCGCACGGCCGGTGACGGCCGTGCGCGCCCCCAGCGCCGGGACCGGTGCCGCGGGTGCGGGTCAGGCGCCCACGAAGGAGCGCAGCGCGGCGGCGCGCTCGGTGCTCTCCCACGTGAACTCGGGCAGCTCACGGCCGAAGTGGCCGTAGGCGGCGGTGCGGGAGTAGATCGGGCGCAGCAGGTCCAGGTCGCGCACGATGGCTGCCGGACGCAGGTCGAAGACCTCCTTGACGGCCTTCTCGATCAGCTCCGGGGCGACCTTCTCGGTGCCGAAGGTCTCGATGAACACGCCGACCGGGTGCGCCTTGCCGATGGCGTAGGCCACCTGGACCTCGGCGCGCTCGGCGAGCTCGGCCGCGACGATGTTCTTGGCGACCCAGCGGGTGGCGTAGGCGGCCGAGCGGTCCACCTTCGACGGGTCCTTGCCGGAGAAGGCGCCGCCGCCGTGGCGGGCGTAGCCGCCGTAGGTGTCCACGATGATCTTGCGGCCCGTGAGGCCCGCGTCGCCCATGGGGCCGCCGATCTCGAACCGGCCGGTCGGGTTGACCAGGAGCCGGTAGTCGTCGGACTCCAGGCCGTAGGCGGCCACGACCGGCTCGATCACGTGCTCGCGGATGTCGGGGGCGAGCATCTCGTCGAGGTTGATGTCGGCCGAGTGCTGGCTGGAGACCACGACGGTGTCCAGGCGGACCGGGGTCTGGCCGTCGTACTCGACCGTGACCTGGGTCTTGCCGTCCGGGCGCAGGTAGGGCACCGTGCCGTTGCGGCGGACCCCGGCCAGGCGCTCGGAGAGGGAGTGCGCCAGCTTGATCGGCAGCGGCATGAGCTCGGGGGTCTCGCGGTTGGCGTAGCCGAACATCAGGCCCTGGTCGCCCGCGCCCTGCCGGTTGAGGGCGTCGTCCTCGTTGCCGACGCGCGCCTCGTAGGCGGTGTCGACGCCCTGGGCGATGTCGGGGGACTGCGCGTCGATGGAGACGTTGACCCCGCAGGAGTCACCGTCGAACCCCTTGGCGGAGGAGTCGTAGCCGATCTCGAGGATCTTTCCGCGCACGATGGCGGGGATGTCGACGTAGGTCTGGGTGGTGACCTCGCCCGCGATGTGGACCTGACCGGTGGTGATCAGCGTCTCGACCGCGACCCGGCTGCGCGGGTCGTGGGTGAGCATCGCGTCGAGGATCGCGTCACTGATCTGGTCGGCCATCTTGTCGGGATGGCCTTCGGTGACCGACTCGGAGGTGAAAAGGCGGCGGGACACGTTGCGTGACTCCTTGCAGCGGCTGCTGGCTGACATGTGCCGGTGCGGCACGGGCGCCCCCCGGCTGCCTGCCGGGGCGGCCAATACCGACCGACGGGGTTGGTTATCGGTCCACTGTAACGGGACTACTGGGGGCGGGCACCCCGCGGACGACCTCCCCGGTCGTCACGGGTGCACGTTGAAGTGTGACGTACTCCGCGGTGGGAATCCAGTCCTGGGAACCCGCGGTTCGGCCGGGCCCCGCCGGGCGGGCTCTTCAGCCCAGGCGCGGCAGGACCAGGTCCCAGACGCGGTCGGCGAGGTCCTCCTTGGGCCCGGTGGGCACGTCCACCGCGCTGCCGTCCGACCCCAGGATGACGGCCTGGTTGTCCTCGGTACCGAACGCGCGCCCGCCGCCGACCTGGTTGACCACGAGCAGGTCGCAGCCCTTGCGCGCCAGTTTGGCGCGGCCGTTGGCGATCACGTCGTCGGTCTCGGCGGCGAAGCCCACGACGGTCTGCGCCAGCCCCTCGGCGTCGCGGGAGGCGACCAGTCCGGCGAGGATGTCGGGGTTCTCGGCCAGCTCGATGGGCGCGGGGGCCGCGCCGGGCCTCTTCTTGATCTTGGAGGCGGCGCTGGCGACCGGACGGAAGTCGGCCACCGCGGCGCTCATCACGATCGCGTCCGCGCCGACGCGTTCGGCCTCCATGGCCTCGGCCAGCTCAACGGCCGAGCCCGCCCGCACGACGCGCACCCCGGCCGGGTCGGGCAGGGAGACGTTGGCGGCGACCAGGGTCACGTCGGCGCCTCGGGCGGCGGCGGTGCGCGCCAGGGCGTACCCCTGCTTACCCGAGGAGTGGTTGCCCAGGAAGCGGACCGGGTCGACGGCCTCGCGGGTGCCTCCGGCGGAGACCACCACGCGACGTCCGGCCAGGTCGGGGGCGGCGGTGCCGCGGCGCAGCACGAGGCGGGCGGCCTCGAACAGCTCGGAGGGCTCGGGCAGCCGCCCGCGTCCGGTGTCGGCGCCGGTCAGGCGGCCCACGGCCGGGTCGAGGACGACGGCGCCGCGCGAGCGCAGGGTGGCCACGTTGGCCTGCGTGGCGGGGTGCTCCCACATCTCGGTGTGCATCGCGGGGGCGAACACCACCGGACAGCGCGCGGTGAGCAGGGTGTTGGTGAGGAGGTCGTCGGCCAAGCCCGCGGCGGCCCGGGCCAGGATGTTGGCGGTGGCCGGGGCCACGAACACCAGGTCGGCCTCCTGGCCGATGCGCACGTGCGGGACCTCGTGGACCCCGTCCCACACGCCGGTGGCGACGGGCTGGCCGGACAGGGCGGCCCAGGTGGGCTCACCGACGAAGCGCAGGGCCTCGGCGGTGGGCACGACCCGGACCCGGTGGCCGGACTCGGTCAGGCGGCGCAGCAGTTCGCAGACCTTGTAGGCGGCGATGCCGCCGCCTACGCCGAGGACCACGCGGGGAACGTTTGTGTCACTCACAGAAAGGAGTTCTACCAGCCCCCGGCCGCCCCGCGCGCGCCAGGGGCGCGGCGGGCGGTCCCGAGCCCCGTGCGGGCTCGCGGGCACGCGGGGAAGGCGGGTCAGGAACCCTCGTAGGGCTCCGCGGTGAGCAGGCCGGACCTGACCTCGCGCAGCGCGATGGACAGCGACTTCTCCTGGACCTGGGTCTCCACCAGCGGGCCGACGTACTCCAGCAGGCCCTCGCCCAGCTGGGCGTAGTAGGCGTTGATCTGGCGGGCCCGCTTGGAGGCCATGGTGACCAGGCTGTACTTGCTGTCCACCAGCTCCAGCAGATCGTCGATCGGCGGGTTGGTGATGCCTTCGGCGACGGGCTCGGTACCAGCCACTTCATTACCCCCAGGAATGGTCCGCGGCTCGTCGCGGAGCCGCGGTGGACGGACGTTGGGGCGCCGTCGGGACGGTTCCCGGCGCGGCGCGGACGGCGCGGACCCTGCGGGCCCGGCCGCTATCACACCTTGGGCGCGGTGATCAACGCTAGCAGCTCGTCGCCCACTTCCTGCACGGACGTGTTGACGAGGGTGGTGTCGAACTCCTTCTCGGCGGCCAGCTCGACCCTGGCCACGTCAAGGCGGCGCTGGATCACCTCGTCGGACTCGGTGCCGCGTCCGGTGAGGCGGCGCACCAGCTCCTCCCAGGAGGGAGGGGCGAGGAAGACGTGCAGGGCGTCGGGCATGGACTCGCGCACCTGGCGGGCGCCCTGGAGCTCGATCTCCAGCAGGACGGGCACTCCGGCGCGCAGGCGCTCCTCGACGGGACGGCGCGGGGTGCCGTAGCGGTTGCCCGCGAACTGGGCCCACTCCAGGAGCTGGTCCTCGGCGACGAGGCGGTCGAACTCCTCGTCGGTGACGAAGTGGTACTGGACGCCGTCCTGTTCGCCCGGGCGGGGGCGGCGCGTGGTGACCGAGACCGAGAGCCACACGTCGGGGTTCTCACGGCGCAGGTGGGCCACCACCGTGCTCTTGCCCACACCCGAGGGTCCGGACAGCACGGTCAGCCGCTTCTGCGCCGGGCGGGACTGGGATCCGGGATCGGGCATGTGTGTTCGAGGCTTCCCTTCGGGCCCGCCCGCCACGGGCGGGGCCGTGGCCCTCGCGTCGCGCTCCGGCGGGCCGAAGCCGGTCCGGGCGCCGTCACCGTGCGGGCGGTCTGGTGTGCGGGGTGTCCGCGTACGGTCGCGGGAAGCTTCCTTTATACCACCGGGCAGCGGCACGGCCGACGGTCGTGACCCACCGCGCCCGGGGTAAGCCCAGGGCCGCGACACGGCCGACGGTCGCGACCCACCACGAAACCCACCGCGCCCGGGGTAAGCCCAGGGCCGCGACACGGCCGACGGTCGCGACCCACCACGAAACCCACCGCGCCCGGGGTAAACGCAGGGCCGCGGCGCGGCGGACGGTCGTGACCTGGGGCCATTCGTCCGCCGGCCGCGGCCCGGCCTGGCTCACCGGGGGTCGGCCGCTGTCGCGGCGTGGTGTGCGCCGCGACTGTGGGGGACGCGGCGGACCGGTGCACTGCGTTCAGGTGCTGCTCGGTACTGCTGGGTGTTGCGGGTACTGCCTGGTGCTACTTGGTGAGGTCGCCGAACTCGGCCTCGAGGGCGGCGCGCTGGTTGGTTCCCAGACCGCGGACACGGCGCGACTCGGCGATGTTGAGCCGCTCCATGATCTGCTTGGCCCGGACCTTGCCGACGCCGGGAAGGGATTCGAGCAGAGCCGAAACCTTCATCTTGCCGATGACGTCGTCCTTGAGGCCGTTGGAAAGGACCTCGGACAGCGAGATGCCGCCGTTCTTCAGCTTGTTCTTGACCTCCGCGCGCTCTTTTCTGGCCTTGGCGGCCTTGGCCAGAGCCGCGGTGCGCTGTTCGGGTGTCAGGGGAGGAAGGGCCACGCCGGGTCACCTCGGTTTTCTACTCGTTTGTAGAGGGCGGACGCCTGCGCAAGTTAGTAGGTCTGACCCCTGTTAGGCAACGCAAAGTGCCCTTTCAGCGGCTATTTCGTCGAACTAACTACTGAGAGTTGTTATTCGACTGCACTGCGAGACGAAAACCAGGACTTTGGTCCCGATTGAAGGCAGTGCGAAGGGTGCCACCAGCGCAGGTCACACAGGGGTGACGCGGGTCACTCTCGGCAGTGCTCGGCGAGTTTAGGACACGCCAAATTAGTGACCGACAGCGACACATAATCGGCCCTATCGAACCCCTGTGCACCGGTTCGTCTCCCCGATCCGTCGATCCCCTGCCCCAACACCTCCGGACACCGTCGAAGGGCGCCCGCGCGGCGCCCCGACCTTCGCTCCCTAGACGCGCACGCCCGCCCTGCGCACGGCCGCCGCGAGGGAGGCCGCCGCCGCCCCCGGGTCCGGCGCGCGGGTGATGGGGCGGCCGATGACCAACAGGTCCGCGCCCGCCGCCACGGCCTCCTCCGGGGTCGCCACGCGCGACTGGTCGCCCCTGTCCGCCCCCGCCGGGCGCACGCCCGGCGTGATGAGGGTGACGTCCGGCCCGACCTCGGAGCGGAGCAGGGCCACCTCCTGGGGCGAGCAGACCAGCGCGCGGGCTCCGGCGCCCACCGCCAGGACGGCCAGGCGCCGCACCGCGTCGCGGGCCGGACCGAGCAGCCCCACCTGCTCCAGGTCGCCCTCGTCCATGGAGGTGAGCACCGTCACGGCGGCGATCCTGGTCTCCGGCGCGGCCTCCACTGCGGCCCGGACCATGTCCGCCCCTCCCCCGGCGTGGACCGTCAGGATCGAGGGACGCAGGCCGGCGACGCTGCGCGCGGCGCCGGCGACCGTCGCCGGGATGTCGTGCAGCTTCAGGTCGAGGAAGACCCCCACCCGGCTGGCTCCGCGCACCGCGCTGACCACGTCGGGCCCGTAGCGCAGGTACAGCTCCAGGCCCACCTTGACCGTGCTCACGTGCGGCGCGACCGCGGAGGCCCAGGTGGCCGCGGTCTCCAGGTCCCTGGCGTCGAGCGCCACGGCGATGGGCGCGGAGGGCGCGGTGGTCTCGGTCATGTCGGTATCTCCCATCGTGTGCCGCCGACCGGGGTCGGCGCGTGCAAGGCACGGACGTACTTGCGGACGTGCTTACCGCGGCACCTGAGAATGCACGTTCGCTGTCATGTGCACACCATCAAGTGTGCGATTCCCCGGATGGGCCGCTTCATGCGCCCCATCCGTGTCACTTCCCCGTAACGGCCTCCCAGACGGCCGCAGACGGGACGTAGCGGTCAGGACAGTGGTAGAGACCAATTGCGCGTGTTTGGTCGCACAGCGCCATCTGAACGCCGTTCAGGCCGGTCAGGGCCCTTGTGCGTCGCGTGCCCGACCTGTCACGCCCCCACACCCGTCCGGTGCGCGGCGCCCACCAGGTCGGCGGCCCGCCTCAGCCCGCGGGCCTCCAGCAGCTCGGTGAACTCGCGGAGCACCCGGGCGCACGCCGAGGGGTCGGAGAAGTTGACCGTGCCGACCGCCACCGCGGAGGCCCCGGCCGCCATGAACTCCATCACGTCGGCGCCCGTGCGGACCCCGCCCATCCCGATGACGGGCACGTCCGGGAGCGCCTCGTGCACCCGGTAGACGCACCCCACCGCCAGCGGGCGGATCGCTGGCCCCGACAGTCCGCCCATCCCCCCGGCCACCGCCGGGCGCAGCGTGCGGGTGTCAACGGCCATCCCGCGCACGGTGTTGACCATGGACAGCCCGTCCGCGCGCGCCTCCACGCACGCGGCGGCCAGCTCCACCACGTCGGGGACGTCGGCGGCGAGCTTGGCCAGCACAGGCAGCCCCGAACGGGTGTGGGAGCGCACCGTGCGCACCACCGCCGCGGCCTGGGCGGTGTCGTCCACGTAACGGCGCCCGGCGGGGTCGGACGGGTCCGGGCTGGAGAGGTTGACCTCGATCGCGCTCACCCCGTCGGCGGCGGAGACGCGCCGGGCGAGTTCGCCGAACTCGGCCATGCCGGTGCCGGCCACGGAGACGATCGCCCGTCCGCCGCGGGAGAGCAGCCAGGGCAGGTCCCGTTGGAGGAACACGTCCACGCCCGGGCCCTGCATCCCCGTCGTGCTGAGCATCCCGCTGGGCGTCTCGGCCATGCGCGGGGACGGGCGCCCGGCGTGGGGCTCCAGCATCACCGACTTGGTGGTGACGGCGCCGATCGAGGCGATGTCGAAGAACTGGGCCAGCTCGCGGCCCGATCCTGCGCACCCGGCGGCGGTGACCACGGGGTTGGGCAGCTCCCAGCCGCCCAGCCGGGTCCTGAGGTCTGCGTTCAACTCTCTCACCCACTGTCTGGTGGTGGTCGGTCCCGGGGGCGGGGCCGGGCCCGTCAGGCGATGTCGCGGGCCGTCTCCGCGGCGCGGGCGGCGCTGGAGCCCTTCCAACCGGGGGCGCCCAGGGCGTCGAAGGGGATCGTGCCCACGTCGTCGAAGCGCACCTGCTCGCCCCGGAAGACCGGGCCGTCCACGCAGGAGCGGACCATGCGGGTGATCCCGTCCTCGCCCACCACCGGGATGACGCAGGTCATGCAGATCCCGGTGCCGCAGGCCATGGTCTCCTCCACCGCCACCTGGACGGGGATGCCGTGGCCGGCCGCCACGGAGGTGACCGCGCGCAGCATAGGCATGGGGCCGCAGGCGTAGACGGCGTCGGACCGGCACTCCTCGATCACCCTGCCCAGGACGTCGGTGACGCGGCCGCGGGTGCCGAAGGAGCCGTCGTCGGTGGTGAAGGCGGCCGTCTCGGCGATGCGGCGGGCGGTGATGGCGCTGAACACCCGGTCGGCGGAGGCGGCGCCCAGCACGAAGTCCACCCGGCAGCCGCGCCTGCGCAGCGACTGGGCCAGCGGGAACAGCGGGGCGCTGCCCGAGCCCCCGCCCACCAGCACGCAGTTGACCGGCTCACGGGGCAGCGGGAAGGGGCGACCCAGGGGGCCGACCACGTCCAGCAGGTCGCGCGAGCGTCGTTCGGAGAGCCAGGCGGTGCCGGTACCGCGCACCGAGAACAGGAACTCGACGGTGCCGCCGTAGTCGGGTTTGACGTCGTGGATCGCGAAGGGGCGGCGCAGCAGGGTGCTGGAGTGGTCGCCGCCGACGGCCACCGACACGAACTGCCCGGAGCGGAACCGCTCGGCTATGCCCGGGGCGACCACGGTGATGGCGTAGTAGGCGTCCACCCTGCGTACGTTCAGCACGGGGCACCTGGTCTGCACCGGTCCGTTGTCGCTCATCAGGTCGTGGCGCCCGAGCCCGGTGTCGCGGACACCGGGGCGTCGGCGCCGCCCTCCCCCCTCTGGGATTCCTGCGTCGTCCTGTGCGCCAACCGTATAGGCGGGGGCGCCGTGGACACACCGTCCACGGCGCCCCCGACCGCAGCTCCGCCACCGCCCCCGGACCGACGCGGAGCGGAGGCCCGAAGCCGAACGGCCTAAGGTCTGTTTTTCGAACCGGTCTCGGCTTGTGGGGGTCGGTTCGGGCGCCCACGGGGTCCTGGAGGCGCCGAACACGGACCGAAGCGGAGCGGAGGTCCGAAAAACACCGCCTAGGCCCGGCTGGCGGTGAGGGTGCTCGCGTGCTCCTGGAGGGAGCGCACCCCGAGGTCTCCGCGCACCCGCGCCTCGATGGCCTGGACCGCGGCGGCCAGGCCCTGCACGGTGGTCACGCTGGGCACGCCGCGCACCACGGCCGCGGTGCGGATCTCGTAGCCGTCCAGGCGCGGTCCGGCCTGTCCCGCGCTGCCGAAGGGCGTGTTGACGATGAGGTCCACGCCCCCCGAGTGGATGAGCTGCACGATGGTGGGCTCGCCCGCCGGGCCGCTGCCCTCGCTGTGCTTGCGCACCACGGTGGCGTGCACGCCGTTGCGGCGCAGGACCACGGCGGTGCCCTCGGTGGCCAGGATCTCGAAGCCGAGGTCGGCCAGGCGCTTGACCGGGAAGATCATCGAGCGCTTGTCGCGGTTGGCCACCGAGACGAACACCCGGCCCCGCTCGGGCAGGGAGTCGTTGAGGGCCAGCTGCGACTTGGCGTAGGCGGAGCCGAAGTCGGTGTCCAGGCCCATGACCTCGCCGGTGGAGCGCATCTCGGGGCCGAGGATGGTGTCGACCCCCTCGCCCTCCTTGTCGATGAAGCGGTTGAAGGGCAGCACCGCCTCCTTCACCGACACCGGGGCGTCCGCGGGCAGGTCGCCGCCGTCGCCGTGTGCGGGCAGCATGCCCTCCTCGCGCAGTTCGGCGATGGTGGCCCCGGCCATGACGCGGGCGGCGGCCTTGGCCAGCGGCACCGCGGTGGCCTTGGACACGAACGGCACGGTGCGCGAGGCGCGCGGGTTGGCCTCCAGGACGTTGAGCACGCCGGAGGCGAGCGCGTACTGGACGTTGATCAGCCCGCGCACGCCAGTGCCGCGGGCGATGGCCTCGGTCGAGTAGCGGATGCGCTCGATGTCCTCGCGGCCCAGGGTGATGGAGGGCAGGGTGCACGCCGAGTCGCCGGAGTGGATACCGGCCTCCTCGATGTGCTCCATGACCCCGCCCAGGTACAGGTCGCGGCCGTCGTAGAGGGCGTCGACGTCGATCTCGATGGCGTCGTCGAGGAAGCGGTCGATGAGCACCGGGTGCTCGGGGCTGACCTCGGCGTTGCGCTCGATGTAGTCGGCGAGCATCGTCTCGCTGTAGACGATCTCCATGCCTCGTCCGCCCAGCACGTAGGAGGGGCGGACCATGACGGGGTAGCCGATCTCGTCAGCGGCGGCCTTGGCCTCGGCGAAGGAGTGGGCGGTGCCGTACTTGGGCGCGGGCAGCCCTGCGTCGGCCAGGACCTTGCCGAACGCGCCGCGGTCCTCGGCCAGGTCGATGGCCTCGGGGCTGGTGCCGATGATGGGCACCCCGGCGTCCTTGAGGCGGCGGGCCAGGCCGAGCGGGGTCTGGCCGCCCAGCTGGACGATGACCCCGACGACCGGTCCGGCGGCCTGCTCGGCGCGCACGACCTCCAGCACGTCCTCCAGCGTGAGCGGCTCGAAGTAGAGCCGGTCGCTGGTGTCGTAGTCGGTGGAGACCGTCTCGGGGTTGCAGTTGACCATCACGGTCTCGTACCCGGCGTCGGAGAGGGCGAAGGAGGCGTGGACGCAGGAGTAGTCGAACTCCACGCCCTGGCCGATCCGGTTGGGACCCGAGCCCAGGATGACGACCTTGGGCCGGTCGCCCGTGGGGACCTCGGTCTCCTCGTCGTAGCTGGAGTACAGATAGGGCGTGCGGGCCTCGAACTCGGCGGCGCAGGTGTCCACGGTCAGGTAGACGGGGTGGACTCCCAGGGCGTGGCGCAGCTCGCGGACCACGTCCTCGCTGCGGCCGGTGATCTGGCCGATCTGGAGGTCGGAGAAGCCCAGCCCCTTGACCTGGCGCAGCAGGTCGGCGTCGAGCTTGGGGGCGTCGGCCAGGACGCGGGCCGCCTCCTCCAGGCGCAGCATCTGGTCCACGAACCAGGGGTCGATGCGGGTGGCCTCGTGGACCTCCTCGACGGTGGCCCCGGCGCGCAGGGCCTGCTGGACCTGGCGCAGGCGGTGTTCGGTGGGGGTGGCCGCCAGGCGCAGCAGCTCGTCCTTGTCGCCGGGCTCGCCCTCCCAGGTCAGGCCGACGCCCTTCTTCTCCAGGGAGCGCATGGCCTTCTGGAGGGCCTCGGGGAAGGAGCGGCCGATGGCCATGGCCTCGCCCACCGACTTCATTGTGGTGGTCAGGCCGGGGTCGGCGCCGGGGAACTTCTCGAAGGCGAAGCGGGGCACCTTGACGACCACGTAGTCGAGCGTGGGCTCGAAGCTGGCCGGGGTCTCCCGGGTGATGTCGTTGGGGATCTCGTCCAGGGTGTAGCCGACGGCGAGCTTGGCGGCGATCTTGGCGATCGGGAAGCCGGTGGCCTTGGAGGCCAGCGCCGAGGAGCGCGACACGCGCGGGTTCATCTCGATGACGATGACCCGGCCGGTGGTGGGGTGGACGGCGAACTGGATGTTGCAGCCGCCGGTGTCCACGCCGACCTCGCGGATGACGGCGATGCCGATGTCGCGCAGCTTCTGGTACTCGCGGTCGGTGAGGGTCATGGCGGGGGCGACGGTGATGGAGTCGCCGGTGTGCACGCCCATGGGGTCGAGGTTCTCGATGGAGCACACGACCACGACGTTGTCGTTGGTGTCGCGCATCAGCTCCAGCTCGTACTCCTTCCAGCCGAGGATGGACTCCTCCAGGAGCACCTCGGTGGTCGGGGAGAGCGCCAGGCCCTGCCCGGCGATGCGGCGCAGCTCGGCCGCGTCGTGGGCGAAGCCCGAGCCCGCGCCGCCCATGGTGAAGGAGGGGCGCACGACGACGGGGTAGGAGAGCTCCTCGGCCGCGGCCAGGCACTCCTCCAGGGTGTGGCAGATGCGCGAGCGGGCGGACTCGCCGCCGATGCGCTCGACGATGCCCTTGAAGCTCTCGCGGTCCTCGCCGGACTGGATGGCCTCGATGTTGGCGCCGATGAGCTCGACGCCGTACTTGGCGAGGACGCCCGCCTCGTCCAGGGCGACGGCGGCGTTGAGGGCGGTCTGCCCGCCCAGGGTGGGCAGGAGCGCGTCGGGGCGCTCCTTGGCGATGATCTTCTCGATCATCTCGGTGGTGATCGGCTCGACGTAGGTGGCGTCGGCGATCTCCGGGTCGGTCATGATCGTGGCCGGGTTGGAGTTGACCAGGATGACCCGCAGGCCCTCGGCCCGCAGAACCCGGCAGGCCTGGGTGCCCGAGTAGTCGAACTCGGCCGCCTGCCCGATCACGATCGGGCCGGAGCCGATCACGAGGACGGATGAAAGGTCACTACGGCGCGGCATGCTCTGCTTCCTCTTGCTACTTGGCAGCCGGAGCGGGCTGGGCGGACATCAGGTCGACGAACGCGTCGAAGAGTTCGGCGGCGTCGTGGGGGCCGGCGGCGGCCTCCGGGTGGAACTGGACGCTGAACGCGGGGCGGTCCAGCAGCCGCAGGCCCTCGACGACGCGGTCGTTGAGGCCGATGTGGCTGACCTCGGCCCGGCCGTAGGGGGTGTCGAAGGGCTCGTCGAGGGGGGCGTCGACGGCGAAGCCGTGGTTCTGGCTGGTGATGGCGACCCTGCCGGAGCGGGTGTCGATCACCGGCTGGTTGACGCCCCGGTGCCCGAAGGGCAGCTTGTAGGTGCCCAGGTCCAGCGCGCGGCCCAGGATCTGGTTGCCGAAGCAGATGCCGAAGAGCGGCCTGCCCGCGTCCAGGACGCCGCGCATGGCGGTGACGGGTGCGTCGGCGGTGGCGGGGTCGCCGGGGCCGTTGCTGAAGAACACCCCGTCCGGGTCCAGGGCGAGGATGTCCTCGGCGGTCGCGGTGGCGGGCAGCACCGTGACCCGGCAGCCCCGCTCGGCCAGGCGCTGGGGGGTCATGGCCTTGATGCCCAGGTCCACGGCGGCGACGTGGAAGCGGGCGGGGACGCCCTCGGGCGGCAGGACCTCGTAGGGCTCGCCGGTGCTGACCTCGGCGGCCAGGTCGGACCCGGCCATGGCGGGCTGCTGGCGCACGCGCTCCAGCAGGGCCCCCGGGTCGGTCTCGGTGGTGCTGATGGCGGCGCGCATGACGCCCTTGTCGCGCAGGTGGCGGGTGAGGGCGCGGGTGCCGGTGAGGGCGATGCCGACCACGCCCTGGCGGCGCAGCTCCTCGTCCAGGGTGCGCTCGGCCCGCCAGTTGGAGGTGATGCGGGCGGGCTCGCGCACGACGTACCCGGCGACCCAGACGCGGCCGGACTCGGGATCGTCGTCGTTGACGCCGGTGTTGCCGATGTGGGGGGCGGTCATCACCACGATCTGGCGGTGGTAGGAGGGGTCGGTGAGGGTCTCCTGGTAGCCGGTCATGCCGGTGTTGAAGACCGCCTCGCCGAAGGTCTCCCCGGTGGCGCCGAAGGATCGGCCGTGGAAGACCCGGCCGTCCTCGAGTACCAGAATCGCGGGTCCGCTCTCGGACACGTTCGCCCCCTCCTCCGCCGGGCCGTCGGCGGCCCGGGTGTTCTGTGCTGTGCTCACTGGATCTTCCCCTCCAGGACGGTCGGGGCGCCGCGCAGGAACGTGGCGCGCACCTGGCCGGGCAGGGTCATGCCCCGGAAGGGGGTGTTGCCGCTCTTGCTGACCATGGCCGCGCCGTCCACGTCGACGGCGGCGGCCGGGTCGTACAGGACCACGTTGGCGGGCTGGCCGACCGCCAGGTCACGCCCGTGGTCGTGGACGCGGCCGATGCGGGCCGGTGCCGCGGACATGCGGTCGGCGACGTCGGACCAGGTCAGCAGACCGGTGTCGACCATCGTGCGCTGCACGACCGCCAACGCCGTCTCCAGGCCGACCATTCCCATGGCGGCGGTGGACCACTCGGTCTCCTTGGCCTCCGCGGGGTGGGGGGCGTGGTCGGTGGCGACGATGTCGATCGTGCCGTCGGCCAGGCCCTCGCGCAGCGCTTGGACGTCGTCGGCGGTGCGCAGGGGCGGGTTGACCTTGTAGACGGGATCGTAGCCCTCCACCAGCTCCTCTGTCAGCAGGAGGTGGTGGGGTGTGACCTCGGCGGTGACGTCGCAGCCGCGGGCCTTGGCCCAGCGGATGATGTCGACCGAGCCCTTGGTCGAGACGTGGCACACGTGCAGGCGCGAGCCCACGTGCTGGGCGAGCAGGCAGTCGCGGGCGATGATCGCCTCCTCGGCGACCGCGGGCCAGCCGGGCAGGCCGAGGCGGTCGGAGACGCAGCCCTCGTTCATCTGGGCGCCCTGGGTCAGGCGCGGCTCCTGGGCGTGCTGGGCGATGACGCCGTCGAAGGCCTTGACGTACTCCAGGGCGCGGCGCATGAGCAGGGCGTCGGAGACGCAGATGCCGTCGTCGGAGAAGACGCGCACGCCGGCGGCGGAGTCGGCCATGGCGCCGATCTCGGAGAGGCGCTCCCCGGCCAGGCCGACGGTGACGGCGCCGACGGGGCGCACGTCGCAGTACCCCGCCTCGCGGCCCAGGCGCCAGACCTGTTCGACGACGCCGGCGGTGTCGGCGACGGGGTCGGTGTTGGCCATGGCGTGGACGGCGGTGTAGCCGCCCATGGCGGCGGAGCGGGATCCGGTGGCGACGGTCTCGGCGTCCTCGCGGCCGGGCTCGCGCAGGTGGGTGTGCAGGTCCACCAGGCCGGGCAGGGCGATCAGGCCGGTGGCGTCGACGGTCCGGACGTCCTCGGGGGCGTCCAGGTCCCGGCCGGTCGCGGCGATCCGGCCGTCGGCCAGGAGCAGGTCGACGGGGTCGCCGCCGAGGGGGCGGGCGCCGCGGATCAGGTGCGGTCCGTGGGTGTCGGGCATCGCGGTGTTGGCTTCCTCGTGTTCTGGGTCGGGGAGGGGCGGCGCGGGGTGCCGGGGCGCGCCGGTGGTCCGGGCGCCGCGGGGCCGCGGCCGCCCGGGCCCGTGGCGGGGCCTCGCGTCCCTCGGGTGCGGTGGTGCGGGCCGCGGCGGCCCGCGGCAGGGCCGTCAGGAGCCGCCGAGCAGCAGGTAGAGCACGGCCATGCGCAGGCTGACGCCGTTTGCGACCTGCTCGGTGACGGTGCAGCGGGGCGAGTCGGCGACCTCTGCGGAGATCTCCATGCCGCGGACCATCGGGCCGGGGTGCATGACGATCGCGTCCTCGGGCATGCGGGACAGGCGCTCGCCGTCCAGGCCGTAGTTGCGGCTGTACTCGCGCGTGGACGGGAAGAACGACTCGTGCATGCGCTCTGCCTGTACGCGCAGCATCATGACGACGTCGGACTTGGGCAGGACGTCGTCGAGGTCGTAGGAGACCTCGCACGGCCAGGTGTGCACCGAGACCGGCAGCAGGGTGGGCGGCGCGACCAGGGTGACGTGCGCGCCCAGGGTGGTGAGCAGCAGCACGTTGGAACGGGCGACCCGGCTGTGCAGGATGTCGCCGACGACGGCCACCCGCAGCCCCTCCAGGCGCCCCAGGCGCGAGCGCATGGTGAAGGCGTCCAGCAGGGCCTGGGTGGGGTGTTCGTGGGTGCCGTCGCCCGCGTTGAGGACGGACCCGTCCACCCAGTTGGCGAGGCGGTGGGCGGCGCCGGAGGCGCTGTGCCGGATGACGACGCCGTCGGCGCCCATGGCCTGGAGGGTCAGCGCGGTGTCCTTGAGGCTCTCGCCCTTGGAGACGCTGGAGCCCTTGGCGGAGAAGTTGATGACGTCCGCGGACAGGCGCTTGGCGGCCAGCTCGAAGGAGGTGCGGGTGCGGGTGGAGTCCTCGTAGAAGAGGTTGACCACGGTGCGTCCACGCAGGGTGGGCAGCTTCTTGACGGAGCGGTCGCCTACCTGGGCGAGTTCGGCGGCGGTGTCCAGGACGAGGGTGGCCTCGTCCCGGGAGAGGTCGCCGGTGGAGAGCAGGTGGCGCATCAGTCGTTCCCCTCGGTGGCGCCGGGGCGGGGGCGGGACGGGCCGAGCAGCACCGCGTCGTGTCCGTCGGTCTCCTCCAGGCGCACGGTGACGCTCTCGCGCAGCGAGGTGGGCAGGTTCTTGCCCACGTAGTCGGCGCGGATGGGCAGTTCGCGGTGGCCCCGGTCGACCAGGACGGCGAGCTGGACGGCGCGGGGGCGCCCCAGGTCGCCGAGGGCGTCCAGGGCGGCGCGGACGGTTCGGCCGGAGAAGAGGACGTCGTCGACGAGGACGACGACGCGGTCGTCGAGTCCGCCCTGGGGGATCTCGGTCCGGCCGAGGGCGCGGACGGGGGCGGAGCGCAGGTCGTCGCGGTACATGGTGATGTCGAGCGAGCCCGCGGGGACGGTGAGGTCCTCCACCCGTTCGATGCGCCGTGCCAGGCGGTGGGCGAGCGGGACCCCGCGCGAGGGGATGCCCAGGAGGGTGACGCCCCGGCCGCCCTTGGTGCGTTCGAGCACCTCGTGGGCGATGCGGGTCAGCGCCCGGTCGATCTCGCTGCCGTCGAGGACGGCGCGGGTGCCCTCGGGCACCTCGGGTGCGGGGGAACCGCCACCGGTGTCACCGGCCGTCGGTTTTTGCGCACGCAAAGTAGTGACTCCCTTCCCTGCCTCACTGAACAGGTCGTTAAAGGACGTCGATCGGAGCCACGCTACCAGCGGCGCTCGCGACCCCCGCGAGGCGGTCGATGACCCGAGGTCACTAATGTGACTCTGATCACACCACAAGCGAACGCTTACCCCCATAAATGTGGTCATGTCGTCACCCAGTGGATACGGCAACGAAGGGGCCGAAACCTGAAATACCCAGGAGGAACGGGCTTTTCGTGCCATCGTGACGCACGACTCGTCCTGTTCGGTCCTGACATGAGAGGTGTCTCACTTACGCACGGTTTGGCCACCGATTAGTCGCGTTTCACACCAACGGCTTGACCTGGAAGGCAGACCCCCCTACCGTCACTGTCTGTAACCACTGCCGGGTGGGGTTGCATCCCGTGACCATCCGCTGGACCGCCCAGGCGGCCCGCCGAGTTCGAGCGGACGTCCCCCCACCACGCCAGCCACTGTCACGGCCGGGAGCGACAAGAAGATGCCATCCGAATACGCGAAGTCCCTCGGTGCGCGACTGCGTGCCATCCGCACCCAGCAGGGCCTGTCCCTGCACGGGGTGGAAGAGAAGTCCCACGGCCGCTGGAAGGCCGTCGTGGTGGGCTCCTACGAGCGCGGCGACCGCGCCGTCACCGTCCAGAAGCTCGCCGAGCTGGCGGACTTCTACGGCGTGCCGATGTCGGAGCTGCTGCCGGGCGGCGCCGCTCCCACCCCGCTGGGCCCCACGCCCAAGCTGGTCATCGACCTGGAGCGCATGCAGCAGCTGCCGCAGGAGAAGGCCGGACCGCTGTCCCGCTACGTCGCCACAATCCAGAGCCAGCGGGGTGACTACAACGGGCGGGTGCTCTCCATCCGCCAGGAGGACCTGCGCTCACTCGCGGTCATCTACGACAAGTCGCCCGGGGACCTGACCGAGGAGCTCATCAACTGGGGCGTCCTCGACCCCGAGGCGCGCCGCGCGGTCGACGCCTTCTGACCGGTACCCGGACACCGGGACGACCGAACGGATCCGCACCCGCTCGACGAGAACCGGCGGCCCCGAGGGGGCGCCGGTTCTCGTCGTGTCCGCCCGGCCGGGGACTGGCCGGCGGACGGGGCCGGAACGGCGCGGCCGGACGTGGGGCTTCCCCTCCCCAACCCGACCGCGCCGCCCTCCCGCCGGAGGGGGGTCCGACGGAGTGCGTCGAACTCCTGTTCGACACGATCCAGTTAACCCCAGGCCGCCGGACCCGTCAAGGACCCCGCCCGGCGCCGCGCGCACCCCGCCCGCGCGCGAATCCGCAGGACCGCGGAAGGACCGGGGAACTACCCTTGGCCCGTGGTAGCCGATACCGAGTTGCGCGAGCTGGCCCCGCCTGCCTTCACGTACGCCGTCCCCGCGCTGCTCCAGGTGTACGAGGCCGCCATGCGGCCGCCACCGGAGCAGTTGCCCGGGCGCGCCTCCGTCATGAGGGGCCACGCCAGCAACCCGGGCTTTCGCGCGGTGGTGGCCGTGCGCGGCGGCCTCCCGGTCGGATTCGCCTACGGCTTCCACGGACGCGGCGGCCAGTGGTGGCACGACACGGTGGCGGAGGGGCTGCGCGCGGGCGCCGGGGCCCGCCGGGCGCGCCGCTGCCTGTCCGACGCGCTGGAGGTCGCCGAGGTGCACGTCCTCCCGGACGCGCAGAACCGGGGCGTGGGCCGCGCCCTGCTCCACGCCCTGTGCCGGGACAGGCCGGAGCGCACCGCGGTGCTGTCCACGCGTTCGGGACCCTCGGCGGCGCGCCACCTGTACCGCTCGTGCGGGTTCACCGAGGTGCTGGAGGACTTCCGCTTCCCCGGCAGTCCCGGTCAGCCCTTCTCGATCATGGCCGCCCGGCTCCCTCTGACGGGCTCCGGTGACCGGAGATCTCCCGGTAGATCTGCCTGGTGGCCGTGGACCGGTTCGAGGTGATGAAGTGGATGCCCGGCGCGCCCTCGGCCAGCAGCCGCTCGCACATGCGCTGGGCGTGCTCGATGCCGAAGGCCCGCACGGACTCGGCGTCGTCGCCGAAGGAGGCGAACCTCTCGGCCAGGTCGGCCGGGAAGGGGGCGCCGGAGAGCTGCTCCGAGCGCGGGATGAACGAGGTGCGCACCACCGGGAAGACCTCGGGGATGATCGGCACCTCGCAGCCGCGCGCGGCCACCCGGTCGCGCAGGCGCAGGTAGTCCTCGGGGTCGAAGAACATCTGGGTGATGGCGTAGTCGGCGCCCGCCTCGCACTTGCGCACGAAGTGGTCGGTGTCGGTCTCGACGTCGGCCGAGCGCGGGTGCTTGTAGGGGAAGGCGGCCACGCCCACGCAGAAGTCGCCGCTGTCCTTGATCAGGCGCACCAGCTCCTCGGCGTAGGTCAGCCCCTGGGGGTGGCGGATCCACTCCCCGTCCGGATCGCCGGGCGGGTCGCCCCGCACGGCGAGCATGTTGGACACGCCCGCGTCGGCGAGGCGGCCGACGAGGTGGCGCAGTTCGGCCACGGAGTGGTCGACCAGGGTCATGTGCGCGACCGGCAGCAGCGTGGTGTCGGTCGCGATGCGCTCGGTGGTCTCCACGGTCAGCCCGCGCGTGCTGCCGCCCGCGCCGTAGGTGACCGAGACGAAGGCGGGGCCGAGGGCCTCGATCTCCCTGATCGCGCGCCACAGGCGCTCCTGCGCCTGGGGCGTGCGGGGCGGGAAGAACTCGAAGGAGAACATCGGCTCGCCCGCGTCGAGGAGTTCGCGGATGTGACGCGGCCTGGGGGCCGGGCCTCGGGGCGCCACAGGGAGTGTCGGTGCAGCCAGCATGCGCACCAGCTTAGGTCAGACATCCCCGCGGCGGAGGAGTCGTCCCACCCTGTGAGACCCGTGGCGCGCGCCACTCCAGCGCGGCGCGACGTGCGGGGACACGGCATGGCCCCTCCCCCTCCCACCCTCCCCGTCCCCCGGTCGCTTCCGCTGTTCCGGGCCGCCCAGCTGCTGCGCCTCGGCCGGCTCCAGGCGCGGGCCTGCGCGTTCGCGGTGTGCATCTTCGCCGGGTTCGCGCTCTCGGCGGTGGCGCCGCCGCCCCCGCCCAGCTACGACGCCCTGCTCGTCTACGCCGCGGCGCTCACCGCCCTGATTCTGGGGCCTGCTCCTGGAGAGCGGCCGGGAGATCGCGGCGACCGCCGGCTTGCACGTGGGGGCCGGCCCTCGAGCTGTTCAGGGTGCGGATGGGCTCGCGGTCCCGCCCCGGGCCCGTCTGGACCGCGGTGTGGGGCGTACCGCTCTACAGCGGGGTCGAAAGCGAAAGAGCTCCGGCGTTGACGCCGGGATGGGTCAGTTTTCGACTCCGACTTTCTGCTTGGGCTCCGCCACGTTGAGCAACGATCGGTGGTGACGACCAAACCTCCGGGGGTGAACGTCGCCGAGGGGCGGCCGGAGACGTTAAACGCCTGTGGAGGCACGGTAAGACCGGGAACCCTGTTTCCGGCGCAGGCCGGTGAGGCAGGAACCAGCTGGTGCTGTGAGGCACGTGGCACCGCCGAGCTGCAAAGGTCGGCGGTAGTCCTCAGAGGCTTCTCTGCGGAGGACACCAAAGCGGGTTCGCGTACGCGGCTGTGAGTTTCCTTGTTCGCGCGCGTCCAGCGGTTGTCGGACCCGGGTCGGGTGGGCTGTCGTGGCGGCGATACCGTCGCCGCCACGACAGCCCGCGTCGGTTTGCTCTCCTGCTCTTCCTCGCTCGTGGGCGCTGCTGGTGACGGTGCCGTTCGTGGTGGCGGCCAATCGGACGCGGCCCGGACGGGCGGAACCGGACCGGGCCGCGTCCGACAGCCGATAACCTGCGGTCCATGGTGCCTTCCTCTTCCCCGTCCGCCTCCGCCGTCTTCGCGGTCCGCTCCGGCGTGGACCGCGAACTGACCTCCTTCTGCGCCGACCACCGGGCCCAGCTGATGGAGATCGGGGAGGAGCTGGCTCCGGCCATGGACGCGCTGGAGACGATGGTCTCCGGCGGCAAGCGCCTGCGGCCGACCTTCTGCTACTGGGGGTGGCGGGGCGCGGGCGGCGCGGCCGACGACGAGCGCGTGGTACGGGCGGCGGCCTCCCTGGAGTTCCTCCAGGCGTGCGCGCTCGTCCACGACGACGTGATCGACAACAGCGACACCCGGCGCGGCCTGCCCGCCACGCACAAGCGGCTGGCCAAGCTGCACGCCGACCAGGGGTGGAGCGGCGACAGCGAGGGCTTCGGCCAGGGCGCGGCGATCCTCATCGGCGACCTGTGCCTGGCCTGGTCGGACGAGATGTACCAGGCCAGCGGCTTCCCGACGGAGGTGCTGGGCCGGGGGCGGCGCCCCTTCGACGCGATGCGCACCGAGGTCATGGCCGGGCAGTACCTGGACACCCTGGAGCAGGTGCGGGGCACCGGCACACGCGAGGCGGCGCTGCGCGTGATGCGCTACAAGTCCGCCAAGTACACGGTGGAGCGTCCGCTGCACCTGGGCGCGGCCCTGGCGGGCCGCCACGAGGAGCTGGCCGGGGTCTACACCGGCTACGGCATCCCGCTGGGGATCGCCTTCCAGCTCCGCGACGACGTGCTGGGGGTGTTCGGCGACCCGTCCACCACCGGCAAGCCCGCCGGGGACGACCTGCGCGAGGGCAAGCGGACGCTGGTGGTGGCCGAGACCCTGGCGCGCGCCGGGGCGGCCGACGCAGAGCGGTTCCGCTCGCTGCTGGGGGCGCCGGACCTGTCGGTGTCCTCGGTGGAGTGGATGTGCTCCCTGATCGAGGGCTCGGGCGCGCTGGCCGTGTGCGAGGAGATGATCGCGGAGTACGCCGACCGGGCCGTCGCGGCCCTGGACGGCCCCGAGCTGGACGAATCCGCCCGCGAGCCGCTGCGCCAGCTGGTCGTGGCCGCCACCTCGCGCTCCTCCTGAGGGTCCTTCCCTAGGGGGCTTTCCCGGGTCCGCGCCCGCCGGGGACCTGTTGTGCCCGTCCGCCCGCTCCGGTTGAATCGCTGACACGACATATCGCGAAACCGGGGGGTCTCCCATGTCTGGGCACACCGTTTCCCGCGGTCCGGTCGGCGCGGGTGAGAGAGCCCTCGCACCGGACCTGGCGCGCGGGTTCATGCTGCTGTTCATCGCGCTCGCCAACACGGCCTGGTACCTGTGGGCGCTCCCGTCCAGCGGGGGCGGGGTCCATCCGGAGCCCGGCGGCGCGCTGGACCGGATCGCGCAGTTCACCATCGTGATGGCGGTGGACATGCGCAGCTATCCGATGTTCGCCTTCCTGTTCGGGTACGGCATGGTGCAGCTGGCCCGGCGCCAGGAGGCGGCGGGCTCGTCCGCACGGGAGGTGAACGCGCTGCTGCGCCGCCGCAACCTGTGGCTGCTCGCGTTCGGCTTCGTCCACGCCCTGCTGCTGTGGATGGGCGACATCCTGGGCGCCTACGGCCTGGCCGGGCTGCTCCTGGGCTGGCTGTTCCTGCGGCGCAGGGACGCCACGCTGCTGGTGTGGGCGGGGGTGTTCACCGGGCTGGCCGCCCTGCTCGCGGCGTTCAGCCTGCTGGGGCTGGCCTTCATGCCCGCGGACGCCCCCTCCTCCGCCGCGTTCGGCATGGACCGGACGGCCGCCAACATCGGCGACGCCTCGATCCTGGGCGCCGCGCTGGGCCGCGTCGCGGCCTGGCCGCTGATCACGCTGGGCCAGGGACTGCTGGGCATGGTCGTGCCCGCGGCGATCCTGCTCGGCTACTGGGCCGCGCGCCGCCGGATCCTCGAGGAGCCGGGCGCGCACCTGGGGCTGCTGCGCTGGACCGCGGCCCTGGGCGTCGGCGTGGGATGGCTGGGCGGGCTGCCCATGGCCCTGGCCCAGATCGGGGTCTGGGACCTGTCCCCCGCGCAGGCGGGCATGCTGACCATGCCGCACATGGTGACCGGACTGGCCGGCGGTCTGGGCTACGTGGCGCTGATCGCGCTGGCGGCGCACCGGATCCAGCGGCGCGGTCGCGCGCCGGGCGCGGTGGTCGGCGCGCTGTCGGCGACCGGCAAGCGCTCGCTGTCGGCCTACCTGGCCCAGTCGGTGCTGTGCGCGCCGCTCCTGGCGGCCTGGGGCCTGGGGCTGGGCGGCGGACTCGCCTCGTGGTCGATGGCCCTGTTCGCGGTGGGCGTGTGGCTGGTGACGGTGGCGGCGTCCTACGCGCTGGAGCGCGCGGGCAGGCGCGGACCGGCCGAGGCGCTGCTGCGCCGCCTGGCCTACCGCCGCCCGGTGGCGCGGGGCGCTCGGGAGGCGGAGGAGCCCGGGAGCGCGTCGGGTCGGACGGTCGGGCACGGACCGGCCCGGGGACCGGCGGACGGCGGGCGTCCCGCGCCCTGACCCCGGCGGCCCCGGGGGAGCCGAACCCGCCGCGCCCGACCCCGCGGCGCAAAAAGGCGCGTGCCGCTCAGCGTCCGGCACGACCTCGTAACGCAGGATGGGGTGTCATGGGCGACGATCACACGACAAACCACACCATAGGGGTGACGGGGGCGACGGGGGCGCTGGGCGGGCGGGTCGCCGCGCGGATCGCGCGGCTGGGCAGGCCCCAGCGGCTCATCGTACGCGACATCAACCGCGCTCCCGAGTACCCCGGCAGCAGCGCTGCGATGGCGGCCTACGAGGACTCCACGGGCTTCGAGCGGGCGTGCCGGGGGGTGGACACGCTGTTCCTGGTCTCGGCCACCGAGTCCGAGGACCGGATCGACGTCCACGTGAGCGCGGTGGACGCCGCGGTCAAGGCGGGGGTGTCCTGGATCGTCTACCTGTCCTTCCTGCGCGCGGGCCCGGCGTCCACCTTCACGTTCGCGCGCACGCACTTCTTCACCGAGGCGCACATCCGGTCCACGGGGGTGCGCTACACCTTCCTCAGGCCCAGCCTGTACCTGGACCTGCTGCCCGACTGGGTGGACGGCGGGGGCGCGGTGCGGGGCCCGGCCGGTGACGGCCGGATCGCGTGGGTCTCGCGCGACGACGTGGCGGACGTGGCCGCGGCCGTGCTGACCGATCCCGCGGCCGCGCGCGCCTCGCACGACACCAGCCACGACGTCACCGGCCCGGAGGCGCTGTCCCTGGGCGCGACGGCGGAGAGGCTGAGCGTGCTCACCGGTCGCTCGGTGCGCTACGTGCCGCAGACACGGGAGGAGGCGCTGGAGTCGCGCCGCGGCGACGCCCCCGACTGGGCGGTCGAGGGCTGGGTGACCTCCTACGCCGCGATCGCCGCCGGGGAGCTCGACGTGGTCTCGCCCGCCGTCCCCGACCTGACCGGCCATCCCGCCCAGTCCATCGAGGGCTTCCTGCGGCGCCACCCCAGCGCGCTGTCGCACGTCGCGGTCTGACCGCGGCCCGCCCGCGCGCCGCGCCGTGCGCCCGTGCGGGGCGGGCCCCCTGTGCCGTGGATCTCCCCCGACACCCGACCCTTGACCTCAACAAACATTGAGGTAAGAGGCTGAGCGGTGTCGGAGACAGGCAGTGCGCACCGAGGGAGAACGGCATGCGAGCGGTACAGGTCCGGGAGTTCGGCGGTCCGGAGGTCCTGGTGGTCAGGGACGTGCCCGAGCCCGAGGCGGGACCGGGACAGGCACTGGTGGAGGTCGCCGCGGCGAACGTGATGTACCTGGACACCCTGGTCCGCGGCGGCTGGGGGCTGGACTACTTCCCCGTGTCTCCCCCCTACGTCCCCGGCGCGGGCGTGGCAGGGCGGGTGGTCCGGATAGGCCCGGGCGTGGACCCGGGCTGGGAGGGGGCCGCGGTGGTCGCCGGCACCGGGCACACGGACGGGACGCCGGAAAGGCCCGCCCTGCCCGTGGACGGCTACGCCGAGCGGGCCGTGGTCCCGGAGTCGGCTCTGGTCAGGGTGCCCGAGGAGGTGGCGCCCCGGGCGGCGCTGGCCCTGCTGCACGACGGGCCGACCGCGCTGGCGCTGGAGCGGGCGGCGGGCTTCGGGCCCAGCACCGCGGTCCTGGTCGCCGCGGCCGCCGGAGGGGCGGGCAGCCTGGCCGTCCAGTTGGCCCGCAGGGCCGGGGCACGGGTCATCGGCGCGGCCAGGGGCGGGGCCAAACTGGCCCTGGTCCGCGAACTGGGCGCTCAGGAGACCGTGGACTACTCCGAGCCGGACTGGCCGGAGCGGGTGCGCGCGCTGACCGGCGGCGCCGGGGTCGACGTGGTCCTGGACGGCGCCGGGGGCGCGCTGGGCGCGGCGGCCTTCGCGACCCTGGCCGACGGCGGCCGGTTCGTCGGCTACGGCTCGGCGGGCGGAAGCTTCACGGATGTGGACGCGCGGGAGGCCGCGAGCCGCGGGATCGAGGTCCTGGGGCTGTTCGACCTCAAGAAGGCCGAGGACGACCGACGGGACGACCTGCGGCTGGTGCTGGAGATGGCCCGCATGGGCAGGATCACCCCGCACGTGGGCCTGACACTGCCGTTGGAGCGGGCCGCCGAGGCGCACGCCGCGCTGGAGGGGCGCACGGTGCTCGGCAAGGTCCTGCTGCTTCCCTAGGACCGGGCGGCACCGAACGGCCGGGCCCCGGCGGAGCGGCTCCGGCGGGCGTTCGGCGCCCGGCCGCCGGTCAGCCCCCGGCGCGGGCCGCCAGGCGCTGGCGCAGAGCGGCGGCCGCGGCCCGGGGGTCCT
Source organism: Nocardiopsis akebiae (assembly GCF_018316795.1). Classification (NCBI taxonomy): domain Bacteria; kingdom Bacillati; phylum Actinomycetota; class Actinomycetes; order Streptosporangiales; family Nocardiopsidaceae; genus Nocardiopsis; species Nocardiopsis akebiae. Next base: position 2,321,267 of record NZ_CP074132.1, on the reverse strand, counting down.
CCGCCTCCGTGATCGCGCGCACGACCACGACCCGGCGGGCCCCGGCGTCCAGCACGCGGTCGATGTTGTCGGCGTCGATCCCGCCGATGGCGAACCAGGGGCGGTCGGTGCCCAGCGCGGCCGCCTCCTCCACCAGCTCCAGCCCGGCGGCCGGGCGACCCGGCTTGGTGGGCGTCGCCCAGGTCGGTCCGACGCAGAAGTAGTCGCTGCCGGGCTCCTCGGCGGAGGCGGCCGCGGCGGCGACGTCGTTGTTGGAGCGGCCGATCACGGGGTCGGCGCCGATGATGTCGCGGGCCATGGGCACGGGCAGGTCCCGCTGGCCCAGGTGGAGGACGTCGGCGCGCACGGCGCGGGCGATGTCGGCGCGGTCGTTGACCGCGAGCAGGGCGCCGTACCGCTCGCACGCCTCCTTCATCACCTCCAGGGCCGCGATCTCCTCGCGCGCCTCCAAGCCCTTGTCCCGGAGCTGGATGATGTCCACTCCCCCGGCAAGGGCCGCGTCGGCGAACTCGGCCAGGTCGCCCCGGCCGGTCCGGGCGTCGGTGCACAGGTACAGAAGCGATGCGTCCAGGCGCTTGCGCAGGCTGGTTCCGTGGCTGGTCCTCACACGGTCCACCCTAGGCCCTGGCGCGTTGGGACCCAAGGGGGAGGGACGCGGCGGCGCGCCCCTCCCCAGCAGTTCACGAACGGGCCCGTGGGGCCGCGGACTAGAAGGCCAGGCTCTGGGCCCGGCGGCGCACCTCGGTGCCCCGGTTCTCGCGCATGGCCTGGATCGGCGTGCCCGGCAGGGAGTCGTCGGGGGTGAACAGCCAGCGCAGGGCCTCCTCGGAGGAGAAGCCCGCGTCGGTGAGCAGCAGCAGCGTCCCCGGCAGGCCCTTGACCAGGTCGTCGCCGTCGATGAAGGCCGCGGGGATGGAGAGTTCACCGTCGCGGACCACACCCATCATGCGGTTCTCGCGGATCAGCGTCTTGATCCGGTTCGGGCTCACGCCCAGCGGAGCGGCGGCCTCCTTGAGGGTCAGCCAGTCGCCGATCAGCGTGTCGATGTCGCGTTGTGTCACACCACCAATCTGCCACATCCGCGCACCTCCTTCCCCCCGGCACGGCGTGCGCCGGCCACGGGTCCTAGAATGGGGACGGACCCCTACATCCCGCGGGAGCCGGGTGGGACCCGGCTGAGAGGGAGGCTGTGAGCCTCCGACCGCACGAACCTGATCCGGATCATGCCGGCGAAGGGAGTGGAAGCCACAGCCGTGCGCACCTCCGACGATTCCCACCGCGACCGCGTCGTCGTGGTCGGCGGCGGCCTGGTCGGGCGGGTCACCGCCTGGCGGGCCGCCCAACGCGGACTGAGCGTCACCCTGGTCGAGTCCGACCCCGCCCGCGCCGCCTCCACCGTGGCCGCGGGCATGCTGACCCCCGCCACCGAGGCGGCGTTCGGCGAGGAGCCCCTCATGGAGCTGGGCATCCGCTCGGCCCGCATGTACGCGGACTTCGTCGCCGAACTGGAGGAGGCCAGCGGCCTGGACGTGGGCCACCGCGCCACCGGCACGCTGCTGGTCGCCTTCGACCGCGACGACCTGGCCGTCCTGACCGAACTGCACGCGCTCCAGCGGAGGCTGGGCATCGCCGCCGAGCGCCTGACCGGCCGCGAGTGCCGCCGTCTGGAGCCCATGCTCGCCCCGTCCGTGCGCGGCGGCGTCCTGGCCCCCGACGACCACTCCGTGGACCCTCGGCGGCTGCTGCGCGCCCTGGCCGCGGCGGGCGGGCGCGCGGGCGTCACCGAGGTCCGCGGGCTGGTCGGGGAGGTCCTCTCCCCCGGCCCCGGGGGCGCCCGGCTGGGCGTGCGCCTGGCCGGGGACGCCGCGGCGGGCCAGATCCTGCCCGCGCACCAGGTGGTGCTGGCCGCGGGCTGCTGGGGCAACGGCGTCGCGGTCCCCGAACCCGTGGTCCCGCCGCTGCGCCCGGTCAAGGGGCAGCTGCTGCGCGCCCGGGTGCCCGACGGGGAGCCGCCGCTCGTGGGCCGGACCGTCCGCGGCCTGGTCCGGGGATTCCCGACCTACCTGGTGCCGCGCGCCGACGGCGAGGTAGTCATCGGCGCCACCCAGGAGGAGCTGGGCCACGACACCTCGCTCACCGTCGGGGGACTCTGGCAGGTGCTGCGGGACGCGCGTGAACTCGTCCCCGGGGTGAGCGAACTGGAGGTCACCGAGACCTGCGTCGGGCTGCGCCCCGGCTCCCCCGACAACGAGCCCCTCCTGGGGCCCACCCGGGTCCCGGGACTGCACCTGGCCGCCGGGCACTTCCGGCACGGGGTCCTGCTGACCCCGGTGACCGGTGAGGCCATGGCCGGGGCCCTGACCGACGGAGACCTGCCCGAGTACGCCCGCCGTTTCACGGCACGACGCGCAAGTAGGTAGTAGCAGTGGAACTGATCATCAACGGCGACCGCCGCGAGTTCGCCGACGACACGACCGTGGAAGCGGTCGTGCGCGACCTGACCGGCGCCGAGGCGCCCGGCGGTGTCGCCGTGGCCGTCAACGACGAGGTGGTCCGCCGGACCGCGTGGGCCGCGAGCCCGCTCAACCAGGGCGACCGCGTGGACGTCCTCACCGCGGTGCAGGGAGGCTGAGGATGAACGACGACCTCGTTATCGCGGGAACCTCCTTCGGGTCCCGGCTCATCACCGGAACCGGCGGAGCCCCCTCCCTGGAGGTCCTGGAGGAGGCCCTGATCACCTCCGGCACCGAGCTGACCACCGTGGCGATGCGCCGGGTGTCCCCCGGCGCCCGGGGGTCGGTGTGGGACGTCCTGACCCGCAACAAGATCCGGGCGCTGCCCAACACCGCCGGGTGCTTCACCGCCGTCGACGCGGTGCGCACCGCCCGCCTGGGCCGCGAGGCGCTGGAGACCGACTGGGTCAAGCTGGAGGTGGTGGCGGACGAGCACACGCTGCTGCCCGACCCCGTCGAGCTGCTGGAGGCCGCCGAACAGCTGGTGGACGAGGGCTTCACCGTGCTGCCCTACACCAACGACGACCCCGTGCTGGCCCGGCGCCTGGAGCAGGTGGGCTGCGCCGCGGTGATGCCCCTGGCCGCCCCGATCGGCTCGGGGCTGGGCATCCGCAACCCGCACAACCTGGAGCTGATCGTGGAGCAGGCCGGTGTGCCGGTCATCGTGGACGCGGGGATCGGCACCGCCAGCGACGCCGCCCTGGCCATGGAGCTGGGGTGCGACGCCGTCCTGCTGGCCACGGCCGTGACCCGCGCCCAGGACCCGGTGCGCATGGCCGCCGCGATGCGCGACGCCGTGCGCGCGGGCCGCGGCGCGCGCCTGGCCGGCCGCATCCCCGTGCGGCGCTACGCCCAGGCCTCCTCGCCCTCCGTGAGTTAGGCCACCGGGCCCCGCTCCCCGTTCCGGCCCCGCCGACCGGTGCGTCCCGCCCGGGAAGTTTGGCGGCGTCCTCTACCGTGGAACGAGTGCGCGGCCCCGCAAGGGCGCATCCCGCACACCACGACAACCCAGGCGCGAGCGTCCCCACCGCCGACGGAGCGGGCCTCACCGGGAACGGGGCGACCCGACGACCGGTGGGTCACCCACCGCCGGAACCGGGAGGGCCCCGGCCGGGGCCCGTCCTCCGGGGAGACCGAACAGGCCTCCCCGGGGTCCCACCGGCCCCACCGACACCGGAACGGGACGGCGCGACCGCGAACCGCCGGGCAGACCTGGCGTGGGCTTCCGCTATCGTGTCGGTTCGACACCCGGTGTCGGGTACGCGCCACCGGCCGCGACAGCCCGCGCTCCCCGCAGCAAGGACACTACTCCGCCGTGGACATGACGACTTCCGACCCGCTCGTAGGCGCCACCCTGGACCGACGTTACTTCGTGGAGTCCAGGATCGCCGGAGGCGGGATGGCGACCGTCTACGTCGCCCACGACCTGAGGTTGGACCGACGGCTGGCCCTGAAGGTGATGCACCCTTCGCTGGCCCAGGACCCGACCTTCGTGCAGCGCTTCATCAACGAGGCGCACTCCGTCGCCAAGCTCTCCCACCCCAACGTCGTACAGGTCTTCGACCAGGGTGAGGACCAGGGGCACGTGTTCCTGGCCATGGAGTACGTACCCGGGCGCACCCTGCGCGACCTGCTCAAGTCCCGGGGCAGGCTCGGTGCCCACGACGCCCTGAACGCCATGGCCCCGGTGCTGGCCGCGCTCGGCGCCGCCCACCAGGCGGGCATGGTCCACCGCGACGTCAAGCCCGAGAACGTCCTCATCACCGAGGACGGCCGGGTCAAGGTCGCCGACTTCGGCCTGGCGCGCGCCGTGGAGCAGTCCAACCAGGGGCTGACCCGCACGGGCACCCTCATGGGCACGGCGGCCTACCTGGCCCCCGAGCAGATCGAGAGGGGCGTCGCCGACGCCCGCAGCGACGTGTACGCGGCGGGCATCATGCTCTACGAGCTGCTCACCGGCAGCCAGCCGCACACCGGCGAGACGCCCATCGCGATCGCCTACCAGCACGTCAACGAGGACGTCCCGCGCCCCTCGCACTTCCTGCCCGGCCTGCCCGCGGAGGTCGACGCGCTGGTCACCAAGGCCACCGAGCGCGACCCCAGGTACCGTCCCAGCAACGCGGGCCAGTACCTGGCCAAGGTCCTGGCGGTGCTCAACGGCCTGCCCGCGGGTCCCCCCGCCCCGGCCGCCGACCAGGCCCCGCTGACGCCCGTCGCCCCGGCGGCGGCGACCACGGCTTCGGTGACCGCGCCCCAGCTCATCGCCGGGGGCGCCGGTCCGGGCACCGAGAACGCGACCATGGTCGTGGACATGGCCTCGGCCGGGCTCGACGACGGCCGCTACGACGACTACGACCGCGGCAAGGACGGGTACGGCGGCGACGACGGGTACGACGACTACCGTGACGGCCCCGACGACCGGCGCCGCCGCAACCTGCTGGTCGGGATCGGCGCGGCGGTCCTGGCGATCGTCCTGCTCGGCGCGGGCTGGTGGTTCCTGGTCGGCCAGTACGAGAACGTCCCCGACGTGGTGGGCAGCGACCCCGAGGCCGCGAGCCAGATGATCCGCGACGAGGGCCTGCGCTACGACCTGTCCTCCGAGGCCGTCTACAGCGAGGCCGAGCCGGGCACGGTCGGCGAGACCGACCCGGAGGCGGGCGCCCGCCTGTCCCCCGACGACGTGGTCACCGTGTACCTGTCCAAGGGCCCGCAGACGGTGGAGATGCCCGACCTGGTCGAGATGGACGCCGCAAACGCCCTCAAGGAGCTGGAGGACCTCGGCTTCGACCCGGACAACATCGTCCAGGAGGACGTGAGCTCCACCGAGGTCGAGCCCGGCGCGGTGGTCTCCACCTCTCCCGAGGCGGGCGCGGAGGCCGACCGGGAGGAGCAGGTCACCATCACCGTCAGCCAGGGCATCCCGGTGCCCGCGGTGGTCGGCGAGGAGCTGGACACCGCCCGCCAGATGCTGGAGGGCGAGGGTTTGTCCGTCGAGGTGGTCGAGGAGGAGAGCGCGGACGTCGAGGAGGGCAAGGTCATCCAGCAGAGCCCCGACAGCGGCTCCAGCATCGGCTCCGGCGGTACCGTCACCCTGACCGTCTCCACCGGTCCGCCCGGCGTGGACATCCCCGACGTGGTCGGCATGCGGATCGACGAGGCGAGTGAGGCGCTGGAGGAGGCCGGTTTCAAGGTCAAGGTCGAGCGCGTCTTCGGCGGCCGCGAGGTGGCGCACCAGTCGCACACGGGCAGGGCGCCCGAGGAAACAGAGATCACGATCACCGCGACTCCGGGCGGCATCGACCTGGGCGACTTCGGCGAGGGCAACGGCAACGGCAACGGCAACGGCAACGGCGGCGACGATGACGACTGACCGGCCCGGGCGCGCGGGCTGAGCCGGAAGCGAGGGGGCGGGACCGTCGGTCCCGCCCCCTCGCCGTGTGCGGCCGCCCCGGCCGGGGGCACGGCCGCCGCCACCCGGCGGGGTCGGCGCGGCCCCTGCCCCCTTCCACCGCCTCGGTCGTCGGCCCGTGCCGTGGGCGCCGCCCGCCCGGGATAGGGTCGCCTGCATGGCGAGCGAGGCGATCCGGGTACTGGTGGTGGACGACCACCCCATGTGGCGCGACGCGGTCGCGCGCGACCTCGGCGAGGCCGGTATCGAGGTCGTGGGCACCGCGGGCGACGGCGCCAAGGCGCTGCGCATCGCTCCGGCCGCGCGCCCCACCCTGGCCGTCGTGGACCTGCACCTGCCCGACATGAGCGGAGTCGAGCTGACCGCGGGCCTGGTGGCGCTGTCCCGGCCGCCGCGGGTACTGGTGCTGTCGGCGAGCGGGGCCAGCGACGACGTCCTGGCCGCGGTGAAGGCCGGGGCCGCCGGTTACCTGGTCAAGTCGGCGGGGCGGGAGGAACTGCTGGACGCGGTGCGCCGGGTGCACGCGGGCGAGGCAGTATACACCCCGGGCCTGGCCGGACTGGTACTGGGCGAGTACCGCAGGCTCTCGTCGGCGGACCACTCCCGGGAGCCGGAGGCGCCGGAGCTGACTCCCCGTGAGACCGAGGTGCTGCGCCTGGTCGCCAAGGGGCTGGCCTACAAGCAGATCGCGCAGCGGCTGGGCATCTCCCACCGCACCGTGCAGAACCACGTGCAGAACACCCTCACCAAGCTCCACCTGCACAACAGGGTGGAGCTGGTGCGCTACGCCATCGACCGGGGCCTGGACGATTGACGCGGGGCGCGCCCTCCGCGCCGGGCGCGTTCACCGCGTATTCTCCTCCCCGGGTTGGCCCCGGATCACCGCTCCCACTATGGTCTAGACCATATGGCGCCATGCGTCGTAAAACACACAACGTCGAGGAGAATTCGTATGCGAGTCGGGGTGCTGACCGGCGGTGGGGACTGTCCTGGTCTGAACGCGGTCATCCGCGCAGTGGTCCGCAAGGGCATCAAGGACTACGGCTACGAGTTCATCGGCTTCCGGGACGGTTGGCGCGGTCCGCTTGAGGGCGACACCATGCCGCTGGACGTGACGGCCGTGCGCGGCATCCTGCCCCGGGGCGGCACGATCCTGGGCTCCTCGCGCACCAACCTCATGAAGATCGAGGGCGGCGTCGAGCGGGTCAAGGACAACATGGCCGGACTGGGCGTCGACGCCCTGGTCGCCATCGGCGGCGAGGACACCCTCGGCGTGGCCCGCCAGCTGCACGACCGCGGCGTCAACGTCGTCGGCGTGCCCAAGACCATCGACAACGACCTCAACGCGACCGACTACACCTTCGGTTTCGACACGGCCGTGAACATCGCGATGGAGGCGATCGACCGCCTGCACACCACCGCCGAGTCGCACCACCGCGCACTGGTGGTGGAGGTCATGGGCCGCCACGCCGGGTGGATCGCGCTGCACTCGGGCATGGCCGCGGGCGCCAACGTCATCCTCATCCCCGAGCGGCCCTTCGACATCGACGAGGTCGTCAAGCACGTCGAGAGCCGCTTCGAGACCCAGTACGCGCCGATCATCGTGGTCGCCGAGGGCGCGCACCCCAAGGAGGGCCAGATGGAGCTGGCCACCGGGGAGACCGACTCCTTCGGCCACGTGCGGCTGGGCGGCATCGGCCAGCGGCTGGCCGACGAGATCGAGCAGCGCACCGGCAAGGAGGCCCGATCGGTGGTCCTGGGCCACGTGCAGCGCGGCGGCACGCCCACCGCGTTCGACCGCGTGCTGGCCACCCGCCTGGGCGTGAACGCCATCGAGGCCGTGCACGACAAGGCCTTCGGCAAGATGGTCGGCCTCCAGGGCACGGACATCGTCCGCGTGAACCTGGCCGAGGCGACCGACACCCTCAAGACCGTGCCCTCCTCGCGCTACGAGGAGGCCGAGGTCTTCTTCGGCTAGGCACACCCCACGGCCCGGAGCCCGGGAACCGGATTGTCCCGGGGCTCCCCCGGAGGGACCGGCCGACGGCCACGCGCGCCGGCCCCCTCCGGAACGATCCGCGCCCCCTCCCAGCTCCCAGGGAGGGGGCGCGCCGCGTCCGGGGCGGCGGCCGTGTGCCCGCCGCCTCCCGCCCGTCCCGTCCGAAAACGGACGGAGCGGTGGACGGGATGTTCGATACTGGAGGACGGCGATGGACGCTCCCGGCCCCGTCCCGCCGCTCCCACCTCGCACCGGGACACGAAGGCATCCACCGGAGGTAGCACCATGTCCGCGTCGCTTGAGTCCGCGCCGCTCCCCGCAGCCCTGGCCGGGTCCGACGCCGGGCTCGGCGAGCTCTGCGTGCTCATGAAGCTCGGCGAGATCGTTCTCAAGGGATCCAACCGCAGGCTGTTCGAGCGGCGACTGCACAACAACATCCGCGCCTCCGTGCGCGACCTGGGCGAGATCCGCCTCTCCCAGCGCGGAGCGGGCGTGATCATCGTGCGCAAGCCCGAGGCCTCCGACCTGGAGGTCGCCGAGATCGCCGACCGCATGGCCAACGTCATGGGCGTGGTCCGGGTGCACCTGGTCCGCCGCGTGCCCAAGGACCTGGACGCCGTCACCGACATCGGCGTGCGCGTCATGGAGGGCCGCCAGGGCACCTTCGCCGTGCGCGCCCGGCGCCGCGACAAGCGCTTCGAGATGACCTCGTCGGAGCTGGCCGGGTACCTGGGCTCGAAGATCATCGAGGCACACGGCTACCAGGTCAACCTCAAGCGCCCCGACAACACCCTGTTCGTCGAGGTGGACAAGGACGAGGCGTTCGTGTTCACCGACGGCGTGCCCGGCCAGGGCGGCCTGCCCGCCGGGATGAGCGGCCGCGGCCTGGTGCTGATGTCGGGCGGGATCGACTCCCCCGTCGCCGCGCACCGGATGATCCGGCGCGGGCTCAAGGTCGACTTCCTGCACTTCTCCGGCATGCCGTTCACCGGCCCGGAGTCGATCTACAAGGCCTACAGCCTCGTCCGCCAGCTGGACCGCTACCAGGTGGGTTCGCGGCTGTTCGTCATCCCCTTCGGCAAGGCCCAGCAGCAGCTGAAGAGCTCGGGGATCGAACGCCTCCAGATCGTCGCCCAGCGCCGCCTCATGCTCAAGACCGCCGAGGCCCTGGCCGACGACCTGAACGCGGAGTGCCTGATCACCGGGGACGCGCTGGGCCAGGTGTCCAGCCAGACCATGACCAACCTGACCGCCCTGGACGACGCGGTGGACCTGCCGATCCTGCGTCCGCTCATCGGCATGGACAAGACCGAGATCATGGACCAGGCCCGCCGGATCGGGACGCTGGCCATCTCGGAGCTGCCCGACGAGGACTGCTGCACCATGCTGACCCCGCGCCAGGTGGAGACCGCCGCCAAGATCCCGGACCTGCGCCAGATCGAGAAGCGCCTGGACGCCGAGGAGCTGGCCGAGCACCTGGTCGCCACCGCACAGGTGCACAAGCCCAGTTTCCTGGGCGACGCCGCGCCCAAGCGCGTGGCGCCCGCGTCCGCTTCGGTGGCCGCCACCGCCTAGCGCGCGACGACGGCGCCCCGGCCGCTCCCCGCACGCGGGGCGGGGCCGGGGCGCCGTCGTGTTCAGCCCCGGGTCTCACAGGCCGGCCAGTTCGCGGCCCGGCGCCGGGGTCAGGGTGCGGCCCGTCAGGGCGGCCAGGGTCCCCGCCAGGTCGCGCAGCTCGCCCAGGTCCTCGTGCAGGAGGGCCTGCGGGCCGTCGCACAGGGCGTTCTCCGGGTGGGGGTGCACGTCGACGATGACGCCGTCCGCGCCGACCGCCACGGCCGCGCGCGAGAGCGGCAGCACCAGCTCGCGCTTGCCGCCCGAGTGGGACGGGTCGACGATCACCGGCAGGTGGGACAGGTTCTGGGCGACCGGGACGGCGCTGATGTCCAGGGTGTTGCGGGTGGCCTTCTCGAAGGTGCGGATGCCGCGCTCGCACAGGACGATGTCGAGGTTGCCGCGCTGGGCGATGTACTCGGCGGCCATCAGCCACTCCTCGATGGTCGCGCTCATGCCGCGCTTGAGCAGGACCGGCTTGCCCGCGTCTCCCACCGCCTGGAGGAGGGCGAAGTTCTGCATGTTGCGGGTGCCGACCTGGAGCATGTCGGCGTAGGAGGCGACCAGCTCCACGTCGGCGGCGTCCACGACCTCGGTGACGATGGGCAGGCCGGTCTCCTCGCGCACGTCGGCGAGGATCCGCAGGCCCTCCTCGCCCAGGCCCTGGAAGGCGTAGGGGGAGGTGCGGGGCTTGTAGGCGCCGCCGCGCAGCAGGGACGCCCCCGCCTCCAGCGCCATCCGGGCCGCGGCCAGGGTCTGCTCGGGGGTCTCGACGGCGCAGGGCCCGGCGATGACGGTGACGTTGTCGCCGCCGATCGGCACTCCGCGCACGCTGACGACGGTGCGGCTGTCGTGGTTCTCGCGGCTGACGAGCTTGTAGGGGGCGGAGATGCGCAGGACGTCGCTGACGCCCGGCTTGGCGGCCAGGCCCAGGTCCTGGAAGCGCTCGACGTCGCCGACGAGGCCGATGATCGTGCGGCTCACGCCGCGCGTCACGTAGGCCTCGCCTCCCGCGGAGGAGACCAGCTCGACCAGATCGTCGATGTTCTCGGGGGTGGCGTCCGGCGCCATCACGATGACCATGTGCGTTGTCCCTAGCTGCTTGTCGGTTGGGTGAACGAGCCGACCGGCGCCCGGAACGAGAAAAGCCCCGGGCTCTACCGGCCCGGGGCTCAAGTCGTCTGTGTCAGCGCAGCGCTCTACAGGCGACCGGGGTGTCGGGCCGGTAGCCATAAAAGCGCCAGAAGTTCCGCTGCATGGCTGGAACTATAGCGCACGGTCACCGCCTGTCCGCACACCCGGGGCGAGTGACCTGCCTCTCGTCGGCGCCTGACAGGATGGCCGCACGCACGTTCTCCCCACGGGGAAGGCGTTCGCGCGGCCGACCGGCCGGGCGCGCCGCGGGAGCCCACAGACGAGCAGGGGGACGGAAGTGTCCGAGGGAACGGACGAGGACGACACGGACGGGGCCCGGTCCCGGATGCCTCCCGGGCAGGCGGTGCGCCACGAGCACAAGCCGCTGCACTACGGGCCGGTGCCCGTCTTCCGCCCGCAGCGGTGGGACCTGCGGGTCACGGGGGCGACCGATGACCTGGGGGCGTACCGCTGGACGTGGGAGGAGTTCGCGCGGCTGCCGCGCACGGACTCGGTGAGCGACTTCCACTGCGTGATGCGGTTCAGCGCCCCGGACGTGCCCTGGCGCGGGGTGCGCGCCGCGGACCTGGTGGCCGCGGCCCCGCCCGCGCCGGAGGCCACGCACGTGATGGCGTGGGGCGAGTACGGATACGGCGCGAACCTGCGCATGGACGACTTCCTCGCGGAGGGTGTGCTGCTGGCGACCCACCGCGACGGCGAGCCCCTGGCCCCCGAACACGGCGCACCGCTGCGCCTGGTGGTGCCGCACCTGTACGGGTGGAAGAGCGTGAAGTGGCTGCGCGCGGTGGAGTACATGACCGCGGACCGCCGCGGTTTCTGGGAGGAGCGCGGCTACCACAACCGGGGCGACCCGTGGCGGGAGCAGCGGTTCTCCCACCAGGAGCAGGAGCAGGAGCAGGGCCGGGCTCCGCGGCGGTGAGCCGTGCGGGGCCCTCAGCGGCGCGGGACGCGCATCTCCACCTCGGTTCCCTGCCCGGGAACCGATACGTACTCGACGGTGCCGCCCAGGTCTCGCACACGGCCCAGCACCGACTGGGCCACGCCGATGCGGCCCTCGGAACGGGCCCGCTCCAAGCGGCCGGGCTCGATGCCGGGGCCCTCGTCGCGCACGGACACGGTCACCGCGTCGTCCTCGTCCTCCACCAGCACCCAGGCGCGCGCGCCCTCGGGGCAGTGCCGCTCCACGTTGTCCAGGGCGGCGAGCACGGCGGCGGTCAGTTCGGCGGCGGTGTGCGCGGGCAGGATGACGGGTGTGGCGGGCGCGGACACCGACACTCGGGCCGACTCGGCGCGGCGCAGCGGCTCGCGCAGGTCCACCGCGGCCCCGGACGCGGCCGCGCGCCCCGCGGGAGGCGGCGCCGCCGCGCCGGCTCCGTCCGCCCCGTCGGCGGTGTCCTGCGACGATCCGATCGCGACCAGCGCGCGCAGGCGCGCCTCCTGCTCACCGGCCATCCGGCCCAGTTCGGCGGCCTCTCCCCCGGCCTCGGCGCCACGCCTGCTCACCAGGGACAGCACCTGGAGCACCGAGTCGTGGATCGAGCGGGCCAGCTGCTCGCGCTCGCGGGTGCGCGCCTCCAGCGCGACCGCCTGCGCGAACCGCCGTTCGGCCCGCTCCGACATCCAGGACATGTACCCGACCGCCAGTCCGGCCAGGAGCAGCAGGACCACGCCGCGGGCGGTCGCGGCGGTCACGGCGGCGTCCATGACCGTGCGCAGGGTGAGGTCGGCGAGGCCGTAGAGCACGGCGACGGCCGCGGCGGCGCGCCCGCCCCAGATGACACTGGCCGCCAGGGCGGTGCCCGCGAACCAGTAGCCGCTCAGCGGCGGGGCCTGGGTGAGGTAGAACGGGGTGGCCGCCAGGGCGGTGGCGAACAGGCACGCGAAGGCCACCGCGAGGTCGGCGGTGAGCACGCGCCAGTCGCGCAGGTGCGGGCGGGCGTAGGCGCGGGTGGTGAACGCCGTCCACACGACCATGACCGCCAGCACCGTCCAGGCCAGCCAGGGCCGGGTCAGGTGCTCGTGGTGCTGGACGAGGAGGAACAGGGCGTAGACCAGGGACGCTGCGCGGAAGACGGCGAAGGCGCGCCAGAGGGGGAAGTCGAAGCCCAGGGGTCAGACCACCGCCCCGTTGTCGGGCCCGCCGTCTCCGGGCGGACGGGAGTCGGTCATGCGCAGGATGAGCACGACGAAGCTGACCAGGAAGGCCAGCACCGCGGCGAACATCAGCCAGTTGGGCAGGGAGACGCCGACGAACGCGGCCCCGAACACCAGCACCGGCGCGCCCAGCAGGCACAGCCAGGCCGCGATGCCCACCCGGTCGCCCTGGAGCAGGGGCGGCGGTGGCGGGGGCTCGTAGTGGCCCTCCAGGTCGGCCTCGGCCCGGCGCCGGGCCTCCTCCTCCGCCGTCTCGCGCTCCTCCCCGTCCCCGGCGCCGACGGTGCCGCCGGCCAGGATGTCGCCGCCGGAGGAGGCCTCCCCTGTCGGGGCGCTGAGGTTCTCGGCGTCGGGCCAGGCCGCGCGGCGGCGCTGTCCCCGGGCGTCGGCGTCGTCGTAGAAGCGGGCGACCAGGTCGTTCCAGACATCGTCCTCGTCCGCGGGCCGGGCGGGCGCGGCGTCGGGGTCGACGTTGTCGGGCGGGCCGTCCAGCAGGTCGCCGCCGACCGTGGCGTCGTGGGCCTCGTGCGCGGCGGCCTCCCCGCCCTCCTCGGCGTCGGCGTCGGGACGGGGCTCGCCGCGCGGCGCCAACAGGTCGGGGGGCGTCCCGTGCTGGCCGTCCAGGTCGGGCAGCTCGGTGCCCAGGACCCTCTCGGCCGCGGCCCGCTCCTCGGCGTCCACGTACAGGTGGTCGGTGGGCGGGTCGTCGGCCTGGCTGCCCGCGGGCTCCAGGACGTCCTCGTCCAGGGGCACGGCGTAGGCGGCGATGCCGCTGCGCCTGAGCGCCTCCAGCATGAGGTCGGCGTGCGGGGGCGCGAGCAGGATCAGCGGAACGTAGGCGTCGGCGAGCAGGCCGTTTCCCCGACGTTGCGTCATCGGTCGGCTCCTTCCCCGCTTCTACTGTGCTCTCGCACGAAGGCGAGGCTCCCGTCGAAGACGACGGCGGCGTCATGGTCGAGGGTCGCCACGTGGTAGCTGTCGTGGAGCAGGTGGATCGTCAGCCCGGTGTTGACCGCTCTCCTAGCGAGGATACGCAGACTGCGCGGTCCGACGACGTGGTCCTGGGTGCTCCGGTAGGCCAGGATCGGCGCTCGCAAACCGGACATGCCCTCCTGAACCTCGCGCCACAGCTTCGGGAGTGTCGCCGCGGCCGCGGTGGGGACGCGGTCGTACCCGCCCTCGGTGGTGTCGTCCTTGGAGACGTCGCAGCCCAGACCGGGCGTGGAGGGCATGATCCGCGAGACCAGGCGGCGGACGGGGGCGATGACGGGCAGGCGCCGGTCCTCCACCGCCAGGGAGGGGTTGACGAGCACGACCCCGCGCACGAGGCTGGGGTGCCTCTGGGCCAGGCGCAGGCTGAGGGCGCCGCCCATGGACAGCCCCATGACGAACACCTCCTCACAGCGCGAGGCCAGGTCCAGCAGGGCACGTTCGACCTCGGCGAACCAGTCGTCGCTGGTGGTGAGGTTCATGTCGTGCCAGACCGTGCCGTGCCCGGGCAGCAGGGGCGCCTCGACGCTGAGTCCGGCGGCGGCCAGGTGCTCGGCCCAGGGACGCATCGAGTACGGGGAGCCGGTGAAACCGTGGCAGAGCAGGACGCCCGTGCCCGACCCGCGGTGACTGAACGGCTCAGCGCCCGGGATCAGGGGAGGGGCGTCGGTCGGTCTCACGGAGCGGCTCCAGGGATCGTGCGGTGCGCGGGGGACGGGGGTCTGCGGCGACCGGAGCGGAGGCACGGGAAACCCTGGCTCCTGCCGTGAGGCTAGCCGTTCGGCGGTCCGTTCGCCATGAGTGCACACTAACGTTCCCGCCCCCGGGGAGCGGAGGCAGGCACCCGCCACGCGGGCCGACTGAGTATCCTCTTCTGCGTCGGGCCGACGGCCCGTTCGGGGGCGCTTTGGCACTCGCGCTCACACGGTGGGAGGATGGCGCACGTCAGGCGGCGGCTCCTCCCCCACTCTCCGGGCGCGAGCCCTCCTGACAATGTCGGCAGAGCGGGACGGTGAATCGTGGCAGACCCTGCCCAGTGCTCCCCGCGTGTGCAGGGGTGATCTGAGCGATGTTCTACTGGGTGGTCAAGGCGATCCTGGGGCCGGTCCTGGCCGTACTGTGGCAGCCGCGCGCCGAGGGCGTGGAGAACGTACCGCGCCGCGGTCCGGCGATCATGGTCAGCAACCACCTGTCCTTCTCCGACCACTTCTTCGGTCCGCTGCCGCTGCCGCGCAAGATCACCTTCCTGGCCAAGGCCGAGTACTTCACCGGCACGGGCGTCAAGGGGCTGCTGAGCCGGGCGTTCTTCACCGGCGTGGGGCAGATCCCCATCGACCGCTCGGGCGGCAAGGCCAGCGAGGCGGCGCTGCGCACGGGCCTGAGGGTGCTCAAGCGCGGCGACCTCCTGGGCATCTACCCCGAGGGCACCCGCTCCCCGGACGGCAAGCTCTACCGCGGCCGGACCGGTGTGGCGCGGCTGGCGCTGGAGGCCAAGGCCCCTGTGGTGCCGATGGCGATGATCAACCTGGAGAAGATCATGCCCCCCGGCCGCACGGTGCCCAAGCTGGGCGTGCGCCCCAAGGTCAAGTTCGGCAAGCCGCTGGACTTCTCCCGCTACCACGGCATGGAGAAGGACCCGCGCGTGCTGCGGGCCGTCACCGACGAGATCATGTACGCGCTGATGGAGCTGTCCGGCCAGGAGTACGTGGACCGCTACGCGCAGTCGGTCAAGGCCGAACTGGAGGCGGAGGCCAAGGAAGCCAAGCGCGAGCAGCACGCCAGCGACAAGGACCGCAGGCGGACCGAGCGCGAGCGGCGCAAGGCGGAGCGGCGGACGCGCCGCGAGGAGAAGCGGGCGGCACGCGCGAACGGGAAGGGCGGGGCCGCGGAGTCCGCGGACCCGACCGCCGCCCAGGAGTAGCCCGCGCGGCGGCCCCAGACAGACGCGGACGGCCCCCGGGGCCCCACGGTGGGGTCCTCGGGGGCCGTCCGCTCTTCGGTGGCCGGATCAGTGCCGGGCGAGGTCGCCGGCGCCGACGATGCCCGCCTCTCCGCCGAGTTCGGCCAGGCGCACATCGGCCATGCGGCGCCCGGGGCGGCCCGGGACGTTGCGCGCGAAGGCGGCGCGGACCGGGTCGAGCAGGATGGACCCGGCGTCGGAGACGCCGCCGCCCAGGACGAAGCACTCGGGGTCGAGGATGGCGGCCAGGTCTGCCAGGCCGTGCCCGGCCCACTCCCCGACCTTGGCGAAGCACTCCAGGGCGGCCCTGTCCCCTTCCAGCGCCGCCTGGGTGATGACATGGCCCTCCACCTGGTCGATGACGCCGTCGGCGAGCTTGAGCATGCGCTCGGCGGCCACGGGGTCGGTCAGCGCCAGGTCCTGGGCCTCGGCGACCAGGGCGCGGCCGCTGGCGTACTGCTCCCAGCAGCCGTGGTTGCCGCAGGCGCAGCGGCGGCCGTGCGGGACCATCCGGTAGTGCCCGACCTCCGCGGCCACGCCGTAGCGGCCGCGGTGCAGCGCGCCGTCGATGACCAGGCCGCCGCCGATGCCGGTGCCCAGGGTGATGCACACGATGTGGTCGCTGCCGCGCCCGGCGCCGAACCTGGCCTCGGCCCAGGCGGCGGCGTTGGCGTCGTTCTCGATGACCACGGGCATCCCGACGCGCTCCTGGACGTGGTCGCGGAGGGGCTCGTCGCGCAGGCCGAGGTTGACGGCGACCTGGACGGTGGCGCGGTCCTCGTCCACGAACCCCGCCACACCCACCCCGACGGCCCGGACGGCGCCGGCCTCCCGGCGGCCGCACAGCTCCCCGACGGCCCCGGCCACGACGTCGGCCAGGGCCTGCGGGTCGTTGGAGGGAGTGGGGTACTTGACCTTGTCGAGGATCTGCCCTTCGGGGTCGACGACCCCGGCGGCGACCTTGGTCCCGCCGATGTCTACGCCGATGGTCAGCATGGGGGCAGCTCCTTCGTACTTACGCCCGAACTCTGACATAAGTCTCAAGGTTCATGGCAAAGTGTTTTCAGATGATGTATGCCATCTGATTAAACCAGTCATGAGGCGACCCCCGACACCCCCGGAGTCGAACCGTGATCTCCTCCCGTTCACCCCGCGGTGACCTGGCGTTCCTCGCCTTCCGTCGCGCCTTCGCCACCCTGCGTCCGGCCCTGCGGACCGCGCCCCGCGGCGTCGTCGGCGCGGGTCTGCTCCAGGGAGCGCTCGACCAGGTCCCAGGTCCGGCCCAGGGCGCCGACGGCGGCCAGCCCGGCGCGGCCGAGGTGTCCGACGACCTCGGGGCCGGACGTGCGCACGATGTCGAGGAGCTCCTCCAGCGGGGGGCGCCGGTCGCCCGCCTCCAGGCGGATGGCCTCCTCCCACACGTCTCCCTTGCTCGGGGGCGGCGAGGTCACGGCGCCCACTCCGCGCTTGACCCCGGCCGTCAGCAGCCTGCGCTGGAGGGTGGTCACCAGCTTCAGCGCGTCGTCGATGAGGTCGGGGTCCTCGCCCCTGCCCGCACCCGGACCGCCGTTGCGACCGGTGTTCTCCGTCATGTCAGCTTCCTCCTTCGCGCCGCGTTCTGCTTCAAGGTAACCGGCCGTCCGGGCGCCGGGGAGGTTTCTCAGGGCAGGTTCAGGGGCGAATCAGGGACGCGGGCGCCACTACGGGGAGTGAGGCCAGGGGAAAGCGCAATGACCGCAAAAAAGCACAAAGGCCGCAAGATTCACATACAGTGCATAGTTCTCACAACGTGCGCAAACGCTACGCCGGGCGTATAGTCTCGCGTGCGTACGAGGGAAAGACCTGCATTCTTCCCCGCCCTCGCATCACCGCGTCCGCCGTGCCGGGCACGACCCAGGGTCACCGTTGGATACCGAACGACAACGTGTTCTACTCATGAGTAGGGTGGTGTTGTTACGGTCATCACGTCCCGTACTACCCGAACCCGTACACGTCCAGGAGCACCACGTGCGCGAATACAGCTCTCCCGCGAAGGCTGAGATCTCCGACGACGCGCGACTGACCGACACGCTCTACGCGCGCGCGACCAGCGAGCCCAACGCCGTCACCGCCCGTCGCCAGGAGTCCGGCCAGTGGCACGACGTCACCGTGGCGGAGCTGCACGCCGACATCGCCGCGTACGCCAAGGCCCTGATCGACGCGGGCATCGGGCACGGCGACCGCGTCGCCCTGATGTCGCGCACCCGCTACGAGTGGACGGTCGTCGACTACGCCATCTGGTCCGTCGGCGGCGTGACCGTCCCGATCTACGAGACCTCCTCCGCCGAGCAGATCGAGTGGATCCTCACCGACTCCGGCGCCAAGGCCGCCTTCGTGGAGAACGACGCCCACGCCGAGCGCGTCGAGTCGGTCCGCGCCCGCACCCCCGAGCTCGGCCCCGTCTGGCGGTTCGACGACCCCGGGTACGCCGAGCTGCGCTCCGCTGGCTCGGAGGTGAGCGACGAGGAGCTGGAGAAGCGCCGCACCGCGGTCAAGGCCGACGACCTCGCCACCCTCATCTACACCTCGGGCACCACCGGCCGCCCCAAGGGCTGCGAGCTCACCCACCGCAACTTCCTCTTCATCTCCCGCAACGCGCTGGAGGGCCCGGCCCGCCAGGTCCTGCGCAGCAAGGAGAACCCCTCCACGCTGCTGTTCCTGCCGCTGGCCCACGTCTTCGCCCGCTTCGTACAGGTCATGGTGGTCGAGGCCAAAGCCACCCTGGGCCACTTCCCCTCCACCGGCCCCGAGCTGATCGAGCAGTTCTCGGCCTTCAGACCCACCTTCCTGCTCGCGGTCCCCCGCGTGTTCGAGAAGGTCTACACCAAGGCCGAGCAGAAGGCCGCGGCCGAGGGCAAGGGCAAGATCTTCAACGCCGCCGCCGACACCGCCGTCGCCTACAGCAAGGCCCTGGCCACCGGCCGGATCCCCCTGAGCCTCAAGCTCAAGCACACGCTGTTCAGCAAGCTGGTCTACGGCAAGCTCCTGGCGGCCCTGGGCGGCAACGCCGAGTACGCCGTCTCAGGCGGATCCGCGCTGGGCGCGCGTCTGGGCCACTTCTTCCGCGGCATCGGCTTCACCATCATCGAGGGCTACGGCCTCACCGAGACCACCGCCCCCACCTCGGTGAACAGCCCCGAGTTCAACAAGATCGGCACCGTGGGCCAGCCGCTGCCCGGCACCACCATCAGGATCGCCGAGGACGGCGAGATCCTGCTCAAGGGCGACCACATCATGGTCGGCTACTGGAAGAACGAGAAGGCCACCAAGGAGGCCTTCACCGAGGACGGCTTCTACCGCACCGGCGACCTCGGCGCGCTGGACGACGACGGCTTCCTGAGCGTCACCGGACGCAAGAAGGAGATCATCGTGACCGCGGGCGGCAAGAACGTCGCCCCGGCCGTCCTGGAGGACCGCATCCGCGCCCACGCCCTGGTCAGCCAGTGCATGGTGGTCGGCGACAACCGCAAGTTCATCGCCGCGCTGATCACGATCGACCCCGAGTCGTTCGTCCAGTGGCGCGAGGCCAACGGCAAGAGCGGCGAGATCGCCGACCTGACCGGGGACCCGGACCTGAACGCCGCCATCCAGGAGGCCGTGGACAACGCCAACAACGCGGTGTCCAAGGCCGAGGGGATCAAGAAGTTCAAGATCCTGCCCAGCGACTTCACCGAGGAGAGCGGTCAGATGACCGCCTCCCTGAAGGTCAAGCGCCACGTGGTCAGCAAGCAGTGGAGCAAGGAGATCGACGACATCTACGCCGGCTGAGCCCTCCGCGGCCCGCACAGCACGCACGGGAGCCGACCGCCCTCGGAGTGGGGGCGGTCGGCTCCGGCGGTGTCCGGGACCCCGCTCCGCGAACACGACGGACCCGGCCGCGCCGCGGCCGGGTCCGTCACCCGCACGCGGGTGCGCTAGTGGTGGGCCGCCTCCTTCTCCGCCTCGGTGGAGGAGTGGTGCGGGTGGTGGCCGTTGAGCGCCTCCACCCCCTCCAGGGAGACGTCGTCCTTGGTGTACCAACGCGCCAGGGCCTTGCGGAGCCTGCCGCTGCCCTTGCGGGCCTCGGGGTTCTCCACACCCCTGCCGTCCGCGTCGGCGCCGTCCTTCAGCGCCGTCGAGGTGATGACCGGCTTGCTCTCCAGGACGTGCACCGTCTCCGGGGAGCTGTGCTTGTGCACCTCCACGAACTCACCGCTGGGCAGCTGCTGGATGGTGCCGCTCTCGTAGCCGTGCTCCAGGGTCTCCCGGTCACGGCGCTGCAGCCCCAGACAGATCCGCTTGGCGACGAAGAACCCCACCACCGGGCCGACGATGACCAGCACACGGAAGATGTACGTGGTCATGTACAGGCTGATCGAGAAGGTCTCCGAGATGATGTCGTTGGACCCGGACATCCACAGCACACCGTAGAAGATGATCCCGGCGACGCCCATACCGGTGCGCACCGGCGCGTTGCGCGGACGGTCGGCGACGTTGTGCGCGCGCTTGTCGCCGGTGATCCACTGCTCGATGAACGGCCACGCGCCCAGGGCGCCGAAGAGCAGGCCCATGATCCCCAGGCCGGGGACGAGCACGCCGATGATGAACGGGTAGCCCCCGATGGAGAAGTCGAACCAGTTCGGGAAGATACGCAGCGCGCCCTCCATGAAGCCCAGGTACCAGTCGGGCTGGAGCCCGGAGGTGATGGACGTCGGGCTGAAGGGCCCGAACAGGTGGATCGGGTTGATCTGCACGAACGCGCCCAGGAGCGTGATCACGGCGAAGGTGAAGAAGAAGAACCCGCCCGCCTTGACCGCGAAGGCCGGGAACATGGGTGTTCCGACCACGGTCTTGTCCGTGCGCCCGGTACCGGGGTACTGGGTGTGCTTCTGGTGCCACAGGATCATGAAGTGCGCGACGATCAGACCCAGCAGCAGCGCCGGCAGCGCCAGCACGTGCAGCATGTACAGCCGGGAGATGATGTCCTCGCCGGGGAACTCCCCGCCGAAGAGGAACATCGACAGGTAGGAACCCACCAGGGGGATCGCCAGGACCACGCCCTGGAGGACCCGCACGCCCATGCCCGAGGGCAGGTCGTCGGGCAGCGAGTAGCCGAAGAGGCCCTCGATGACGGCGATGGCGAAGATCGCGACGCCGATCAGCCAGTTGATCTCGCGCGGCTTGCGGAACGCGCCGGTGAAGAACACCCGGAGCATGTGCGCGGTCAACGCCGCGACGAAGATCAGCGCGGCCCAGTGGTGGATCTGGCGGACCAGGAGCCCGCCGCGCACCTCGAAGGTGATGTGGAGCGTGGAGGCGTAGGCCTCCGACATGGGAACGCCCTGGAGGCGTTCGTAGGAGCCGTCGTAGACGATCTCCAGCATGCTCGGCTTGAACCAGAGCGTGAGGAAGACGCCTGTGAGCAGCAGGATGATGAACGAGTACAGCGCGATCTCGCCCAGCATGAACGACCAGTGGTTCGGGAAGACCTTGCGCAGGTTCTTCTCGCCGGTCTTGGCCAGGTGGAAGCGGTCGTCGATGAAGTTGCCGACGCCGCGAAGCGCCTTGGGTGCTTGCGTGGTCTTACTCATCGGCTAGTCCTTCGCGTATTCCCAGAACGTGGGGCCCGTGGGTTCGTCGAAGTCGCCGGTCGCGATGAGGTAGCCCTCGTCGTCGACACCGATCGGCAGCTGCGGCAGCGGCCGGTGCGCCGGACCGAACACGACCTCCGCGGCGTTGGACGCGTCGAACGTCGACTGGTGGCACGGGCACAGGATGCGGTGTGTCGTGCGTTCGTACAGGGCCGCGGGGCAGCCCACGTGGGTGCAGATCTTGGAGTAGGCGACGATGCCGTTGTGCGTCCAGTTCAGGCGCGTCTGGCCGTCGGTTCCCTCGATCTCCTCGGTCATCCGCTCCTGCCAGTCCTCCTCGGGGATCTTGATCAGGATGATGACGGTCTTGGCCTGGTCGGTCAGTGAGAGGTGGTGGTGGTCGTCATCGGCGGCGGGCAGGGCCGAGACCATCGCGTTGGGGTCGTTCTCGAAGTCCTCGGGGCGGAGGGGACGGCCGGTCCCCTCCACGACGATGCGGCGACCGTGTTCCCACATCGTCTTCTTCATCAAGTCACCCGGAACCGGGCCGGTGTCGCGCAGCAGCACGATCGGCGCCAGCCCCAAGGGCAGCATCGCCAGGATGAGCGTGCGGCGCATCAGCGGACGCTTGGTGAAACCGCTCTCGTCCGCGCCCCGCATGAAGAAGGCGCTGAAGGAGCCCTTCTCCTTCTCGTCCGAGGGCAGCTCGTCGTAGGGAGAGGCCACCTCGTAGTGCGGCATCACCTGACGCGCCCACACCGTCATACCCGCACCGATGCCGAACATCGCCAGCGTCAGCGTGCCGCCCAGAAGCATGTTCGAGTACTGGGCGACCTGCGGGTCGGCGATCTCACTGGAACGGAACAGGAAGTAGGCGACCAGGAAGCCGATCCCGCCCAGGAAGGCGATCACGAACCACACCGAGGCGAGCTTCTCGCCCCGGCGCTGCGTCTCCTCCGAGCGCGTGTGCGTCTCGGAGGCCTTGTACGGACCCGTGTGCTCGTCCGCGTCGGCACCGGAGGCGTCGGAGACCAGCGGATTCCCGGCCTTGGGGGTACCGACGACGCGCTCGGGCTCGGCCCCGCCGGTCGTGGGGGTCTTGCTCACGCGCTCGGAGTGTGTGCCGTTCGTCTTCGGGGTGCCGACCACGCGCTCTGGCGTGGCCCCTCCCCCGCTGCTGTCGTTGCTGTTGTTCTCAGTCATGAGCTCGCTGCTTCGCGGTGATCCAGATCGCGCAGGCAATGATCAAAGCGAGTCCGACGACCCAGCTGATCAAACCCTCGGCGACCTGGCCGACACGGTCCAGATCGAAAATGCCACCGGCGTTGGGTTCGGCCTGGAGAGTCTTGATATAGGAGATCAACTCCTGCTTCTCCTCCGGCTCGATCACCGTGTCACTGAACATCGGCATCGCACCCGGACCACTGACCATCGCCTCATAGATCTGACGCGCGGACGCGTCATGAATCTCCGGAGCCCAACGACCATCCGTGAGCGCACCACCCCCACCAGACCAACCGTGGCAGTGCGCACAGTTGGTCAGGTACAGACGCATACCCATGTCGGTGTCGTCAGCGCCCTGGACGTAGGCCTCGTACTCGGCCTCGAACTCCTCAAGCGCGGCCTCATAAGAAGCCTCGTCCTCGAACTCCTCGCGCTCGGGCGCCTCACCCGGAACGTCATAAGGAACATCGGGACCACCGGTCCTGATCTGCGCGTCGTAGTACGCGATCAGGTCCTGCAGATCCTCCTCCGACATCGCCATCGGCTTGCGCGGCATCTGCGCGTCGGGGTTCATCGACGGCATACGCCCCGTGCTGACCTGGAAGTCAACGGCCGCCGCACCCGAGTCACGGATGTCAGGACCCCGGGTGTACTCCCCGTCCTCACCGTAGGTGCCACTGCCGTCGTAGTTGTGACAGGTCGCGCACGTCTGGTTGAAGATGTCCTCGCCGTTGGCCACATCGACCTCGTCCGCCGAGGCAGCAGCGTCAGCGGCCAGAGTCTGCGCCGGGCCTGGTCCGCGGTGGGCGCCAGAGCGGCGTACCCCACCCCGAACAGGGCTAGCGCGAGGATGACGACGACATACCCCGCCAGGGGATGCCGCCGCCGCGCGGTAATCCATTTCACGGTTTCCCCGTTTCGGGTTACTGGATGAAGTAGATGGTGAAGAACAAAGCGATCCAGACCACATCGACGAAGTGCCAGTAGTAGGACACGACGATCGCGCTGGTCGCCTGCTGGTGGGTGAAGCGCTTCGCGGCGTACGTACGTCCCAACATGATGAGGAACGCGATCAGCCCACCGATGACGTGGAGTCCGTGGAAGCCCGTGGTCAGGTAGAACATCGACCCGTAAGCGCTCGACTGAAGAGTCAGGCCCCCGTGGAAGATGAGCTCGTAGTACTCATAGGCCTGCCCAAGGACGAAGAACAGGCCCATGAAGAACGTGATGAAGAACCACATACGCAGCTTCTTGACGTCACCGCGCTCGGCGGCCCAGACGCCGGCCTGCGCGGTGAAGCTCGAAGCCACCAGGACCACGGTGATCGCCGACGCCCACGGCACGTTCAGGTGGGTGTCGGGCCACTGCCCCAGGTCGGGGTTTCCGTTGGTCACCGATCGGATCGTGAAGTACATCGCGAACAGCGCAGCGAAGAACATGAGCTCGTTGGCCAACCAAACGATGGTGCCAACGCTCACCAGGTCAGGACGCTTTGCCGCACCATGTGCTGGTGTCGGTGCTGATTTTGGGTTCGCGGTTGCTGTCGCCACGCCAGCATTATTACGGCATCCCGACAAGACCCGAATCCGCCCCCCTGTTATCGCCCCTCCGAGACGCGCCTGGGGAGCGGGACCGCCTACGCACACGGGCTTCCGGGCTCCGTGAGCCACAGAGGGAAACGGAAATTCGACACCTTCTAGGCATGAACAGCGCGCCCACTAAACACGCGTCACGCGCGCCCCAAAATTCACATAATCGTGCGCGCCAAAGGGGCGCCGCACACGAGAAAAAGAACGTCGCGGCTGGTCATCCCGCTTATGCCTCGGGCCCGTCCGGTATCGGGGAGCAGGCCCGGCGGACCTCCGGCACACGGGCGGGAGGGCTTCACGTCACACGGGCCGCGAGGAGCACCGAGACGGAACCGGTGTCGCTCACATGTCGTGCGACAACACGACGGACCCGGTCGCGGTGCGACCGGGTCCGTCGAGGAGGTGGGGGTGGGAGGCCCTAGTGGTGGGCCGCCTCCTTCTCCGCCTCGGTGGAGGAGTGGTGCGGGTGGTGGCCGTTGAGCGCCTCCACCCCCTCCAGGGACACGTAGTCCTTGGTGTACCAACGCGCCAGGGCCTTGCGGAGCCTGCCGCTGCCCTTGCGGGCCTCGGGGTTCTCCACACCCCTGCCGTCCGCGTCGGCGCCGTCCTTCAGCGCCGTCGAGGTGATGACCGGCTTGCTCTCCAGGACGTGCACCGTCTCCGGGGAGCTGTGCTTGTGCACCTCCACGAACTCACCGCTGGGCAGCTGCTGGATGGTGCCGCTCTCGTAGCCGTGCTCCAGGGTCTCCCGGTCACGGCGCTGCAGCCCCAGGCAGATCCGCTTGGTGATGAAGAAGGCCGCGATCGGACCCACGATGACCAGCACACGGAAGATGTACGTGGTCATGTACAGGCTGATCGAGAAGGTCTCCGAGATGATGTCGTTGGACCCCGCCAGCCAGAGCAGACCGTAGAAGGTGATGCCCATGACGCCCACGCCGGTGCGCACCGGCGCGTTGCGCGGACGGTCGGCGACGTTGCGCGCGCGCTTGTCGCCGGTGATCCACTGCTCGATGAACGGCCAGGCGGCCAGTCCGCCGAAGATCAGGCCCGGGATGACCAGGCCCGGCACCAGCACACCGGTCGGGATCGCGTAACCGAAGGGCGCGATGTCGAACCAGTTCGGGAAGATGCGCAGCGACCCCTCCATGAAGCCCATGTACCAGTCGGGCTGGAGCCCGGAGGTGATGGACGTCGGGGTGAAGGGTCCGAACAGGTGGATCGGGTTGATCTGCACGAACGCGCTCAGCAAGGCGATGACGGCGAAGGTGAAGAAGAAGAACCCGCCCGCCTTGACCGCGAAGGCCGGGAACATGGGTGTTCCGACCACGGTCTTGTCCGTGCGCCCGGTACCGGGGTACTGGGTGTGCTTCTGGTGCCACAGGATCATGAAGTGCGCGACGATCAGACCCAGCAGCAGAGCCGGAATCGCCAGCACGTGCAGCATGTACAGCCTCGTGATGA
Source organism: Nocardiopsis akebiae (assembly GCF_018316795.1). Lineage (NCBI taxonomy): Bacteria > Bacillati > Actinomycetota > Actinomycetes > Streptosporangiales > Nocardiopsidaceae > Nocardiopsis > Nocardiopsis akebiae. The sequence continues at coordinate 2,295,587 of NZ_CP074132.1, read as the reverse complement.
TGTCCTCGCCGGGGAACTCCCCGCCGAAGAGGAACATCGACACGTACGGGCCGATGAGCGGCAGCGCCATCATCACGCCCTGGAGGATGCGCACGCCCATGCCCGAGGGCAGGTCGTCGGGCAGCGAGTAGCCGAAGAGGCCCTCCAGCATCGCCAGGACGAAGATCGCGACGCCGATCAGCCAGTTGATCTCGCGCGGCTTGCGGAACGCGCCGGTGAAGAACACCCGGAGCATGTGCACGACGAGCGAGGCCACGAAGATCAGCGCGGCCCAGTGGTGGATCTGGCGGACCAGGAGCCCGCCGCGCACCTCGAAGGTGATGTGGAGCGTGGAGGCGTAGGCCTCCGACATGGGAACGCCCTGGAGGCGTTCGTAGGAGCCGTCGTAGATGACCTCCAGCATGCTCGGCTTGAACCAGAGCGTGAGGAAGACGCCTGTGAGCAGCAGGATGATGAACGAGTACAGCGCGATCTCGCCCAGCATGAACGACCAGTGGTTCGGGAAGACCTTGCGCAGGTTCTTCTCGCCGGTCTTGGCCAGGTGGAAGCGGTCGTCGATGAAGTTGCCGACGCCGCGAAGCGCCTTGGGTGCTTGCGTGGTCTTACTCATCGGCTAGTCCTTCGCGTAGTCCCAGAACGTCGGACCGGGCGGCGCGACGAAGTCGCCGGTCGCGATGAGGTAGCCCTCGTCGTCGACACCGATCGGCAGCTGCGGCAGCGGCCGGTGCGCCGGACCGAACACGACCTCCGCGGCGTTGGACGCGTCGAACGTCGACTGGTGGCACGGGCACAGGATGCGGTGCGTCGTGCGTTCGTACAGGGCCGCGGGGCAGCCCACGTGGGTGCAGATCTTGGAGTAGGCGACGATGCCGTTGTGCGTCCAGTTCAGACGCGTCTGGCCGTCGGCGCCCTCGACCTCCTCGGTCATCCGCTCCTGCCAGTCCTCCTCGGGGACCTTGATCAGGAGGATGACGGACTTGGCCTGGTCGTTGAGGCTGATCCCGTGCGGGTAGTGGTCGTCGTCGATCGCGGGCAGGGCCGAGATCATCCCGTTGGGGTCGTTCTCGAAGTCCTCCGCGCGAATGGCGCGGTGGGTGCCCTCGACGTACATCCGACGGCCGTTCTCCCACGGCGTGGTCTTGAGCTTGTCGCCGGGCAGCGGGCCGGTGTCGCGCAGCAGCACGATCGGCGCCAGCCCCAAGGGCAGCATCGCCAGGATGAGCGTGCGGCGCATCAGCGGACGCTTGGTGAAACCGCTCTCGTCCGCGCCCCGCATGAAGAAGGCGCTGAAGGAGCCCTTCTCCTTCTCGTCCGAGGGCAGCTCGTCGTAGGGAGAGGCCACCTCGTAGTGCGGCATCACCTGACGCGCCCACACCGTCATACCCGCACCGATGCCGAACATCGCCAGCGTCAGCATGGCGCCCAGAAGCATGTTCGAGTACTGGGCGATCTGCGGGTCGGCGATCCGGCTCGGACCGAAGAGGAAGTAGGCGACCAGGAAGCCGATCCCGCCCAGGAAGGCGATCACGAACCACACCGAGGCGAGCTTCTCGCCCCGACGCTGCATCTCCTCCGGCCGCGCGTGCGTCTCGGAGGCCTTGTACGGTCCTTCGTGGACCCCCTCCGAAGTCGTGGAAGCGCCGGAGACCACGGGGTCTCCGGCCTTGGGGGTGCCGACCACGCGCTCTGGCGTGGCCCCTCCCCCGCTGCTGTCGTTGCTGTTGTTCTCAGTCATGAGCTCGCTGCTTCGCGGTGATCCAGATCGCGCAGGCAATGATCAAAGCGAGTCCGACGACCCAGCTGATCAAACCCTCGGCGACCTGGCCGACACGGTCCAGATCGAAAATGCCACCGGCGTTGGGTTCGGCCTGGAGAGTCTTGATATAGGAGATCAACTCCTGCTTCTCCTCCGGCTCGATCACCGTGTCACTGAACATCGGCATCGCACCCGGACCACTGACCATCGCCTCATAGATCTGACGCGCGGACGCGTCATGAATCTCCGGAGCCCAACGACCATCCGTGAGCGCACCACCCCCACCAGACCAACCGTGGCAGTGCGCACAGTTGGTCAGGTACAGACGCATACCCATGTCGGTGTCGTCAGCGCCCTGGACGTAGGCCTCGTACTCGGCCTCGAACTCCTCAAGCGCGGCCTCATAAGAAGCCTCGTCCTCGAACTCCTCGCGCTCGGGCGCCTCACCCGGAACGTCATAAGGAACATCGGGACCACCGGTCCTGATCTGCGCGTCGTAGTACGCGATCAGGTCCTGCAGATCCTCCTCCGACATCGCCATCGGCTTGCGCGGCATCTGCGCGTCGGGGTTCATCGACGGCATACGCCCCGTGCTGACCTGGAAGTCAACGGCCGCCGCACCCGAGTCACGGATGTCAGGACCCCGGGTGTACTCCCCGTCCTCACCGTAGGTGCCACTGCCGTCGTAGTTGTGACAGGTCGCGCACGTCTGGTTGAAGATGTCCTCGCCGTTGGCCACATCGACCTCGTCCGCCGAGGCAGCAGCGTCAGCGGCCAGAGTCTGCGCCTGGGCCTGGTCCGCGGTGGGCGCCAGAGCGGCGTACCCCACCCCGAACAGGGCTAGCGCGAGGATGACGACGACATACCCCGCCAGGGGATGCCGCCGCCGCGCGGTAATCCATTTCACGGTTTCCCCGTTTCGGGTTACTGGATGAAGTAGATGGTGAAGAACAAAGCGATCCAGACCACATCGACGAAGTGCCAGTAGTAGGACACGACGATCGCGCTGGTCGCCTGCTGGTGGGTGAAGCGCTTCGCGGCGTACGTACGTCCCAACATGATGAGGAACGCGATCAGCCCACCGATGACGTGGAGTCCGTGGAAGCCCGTGGTCAGGTAGAACATCGACCCGTAAGCGCTCGACTGAAGAGTCAGGCCCCCGTGGAAGATGAGCTCGTAGTACTCATAGGCCTGCCCAAGGACGAAGAACAGGCCCATGAAGAACGTGATGAAGAACCACATACGCAGCTTCTTGACGTCACCGCGCTCGGCGGCCCAGACGCCGGCCTGCGCGGTGAAGCTCGAAGCCACCAGGACCACGGTGATCGCCGACGCCCACGGCACGTTCAGGTGGGTGTCGGGCCACTGCCCCAGGTCGGGGTTTCCGTTGGTCACCGATCGGATCGTGAAGTACATCGCGAACAGCGCAGCGAAGAACATGAGCTCGTTGGCCAACCAAACGATGGTGCCAACGCTCACCAGGTCAGGACGCTTTGCCGCACCATGTGCTGGTGTCGGTGCTGATTTTGGGTTCGCGGTTGCTGTCGCCACGCCAGCATTATTACGGCATCTCTGAGAGGGCCGTACCCGACTCTCCGTAACAGGGCGGGTCAGGCCCGGTACGGGGCGCTCTGGGACCCCGCACGGCCTGCTGGCACCGGTTGATCGTGACTCGGGCGTTACTGTATCGGCTTTGCCCCTCCAGTCACACCAGTAACATACCCAGAGTGACCGAAATTCGGGATCCCCTGCGGCTAGGGCGATCCAGCGCCCCACGGGTGACACCCCGGCTTACGACAGGTTACGGCAAGGCATCAAGAAAATCACCTTTTGATAACAGGGCTTGGGGGTGGGGTTAGCCCGTGCTCTGAATGTGGTGGCCCAGGTCTCAGTACCCGGCACGCCCTCCGGCCCCTCTCCTGTGCAGCGGAGCCGTGAGGCAATACAGTCAGAGGGCATACAGCCAACGAACGCCCCGGCCGCACCCCCGCGGCGACGGCCGCGGACAGAAGCGATGGGACGGTTGCGCGATGGTGGTCAGCGGTACGGACACGGGTGCCAGGATGCGCGTGCTGGTCTACAGCGACGACGCCGACACCCGCGAGCAGGTGCGACTGGCGGTCGGCCGACGCCCCTCGGCCGACGTTCCCCTCGTGGAGTTCGTCGAGTGCGCGACCGCGCCCATGGTCCTGCGCAGGCTGGAGGACACCGACCCCGCCGCGCGCGTGGACGTGGCGATCTTCGACGGCGAGGCCTCCCCCGTCGGCGGGATGGGCCTGTGCCGCCAGGTCAAGGACGAGATCTACCGCTGCCCGCCGGTCCTGCTGCTGGTGGGACGGCGCGACGACGGCTGGCTGGCCACCTGGTCCCAGGCCGAGCAGGTCGTCAGCCACCCGATCGACCCCGTCGCGCTCGCCGAGGCCCTGGCCGAGCTCATGCGCCAGCGGGTCGCGGCGGCCCTGAACGGGTGACACGCGTGCGAGACGGTCTCGGAACGGGCCACCGCGGCGACGCGGAGCCGCGCCGCCGCCGCGCGGTGGGCGCGGCCCTGCACCACGGCGCCGACATCGGGCGATGGCGCGCTCACGCCGCGCCCCTTCCTCCCCGCGCCTGAGGGCGGCCCGTGCGCCGCACCCCCGGCTCCTTCCGTGCCCGTTCCTTCACCGTGGAGCAACCCAGATGAACGTCCCCGCAGCCAACCCTCCCGCCGGACCCGGAGCAGCGGACTCCGACGAGCCGTCCGCCGTGACCGAGCGGACCTGGTCCAACCTCATCACCGCCCTGCTGGGCGGACGGACGCTGAGCGCCGACGACACCGCGTGGGCGATGAACGAGATCATGTCCGAGGCCGCGACCGACGCCCAGATCGCCGGGTTCGCCATCGCGCTGCGCGCCAAGGGCGAGAGCGTGTCGGAGGTGACCGGCCTCGCCCGGGGCATGCTCGACAACGCCGTGCGAATCCACGTTCCCGGACCGACCCTGGACATCGTCGGCACTGGCGGCGACCGCGCGCACACCGTGAACGTGTCCACGATGGCGGCGATCGTGGCCTCGGCCGCGGGCGCCCGCGTGGTCAAGCACGGCAACCGGGCGGCGTCCTCCTCCTGCGGCACAGCCGACGTGCTGGAGCGCTTGGGCGTGGTCCTGGACCTGCCGCCGGAGCTGACAGTGCGGGTGGCCGAGGAGGCGGGCATCGCCTTCTGCTTCGCCCCGGTCTTCCACCCCTCGTTCCGTTTCACCGCCAAGCCCCGCCGCGAACTGGCGGTGCCGACGGTGTTCAACTTCCTGGGCCCGCTGACCAACCCGGCCCAGCCCACCACCTCGGCCATCGGGGTGTTCGACGAGCGCATGTGCGAGGTGATCGCCGGGGTGTTCGCCCGCCGCGGCTCCTCGGCGCTGGTGTTCCGGGGCGACGACGGGCTGGACGAGCTGACCACCACGACCACCTCCACCGTGTGGGTGGTGGGCGACGGCGCGGCCCGGCGCGAGAGGCTCGACCCCGCCGACCTGGGTATCGCCCGTTCACGGCCCGAGGACCTGCGCGGCGGCGACGTCGGGTTCAACGCCCAGGCCGTGCGGGACCTCCTGGCGGGCCGCACCGGCCCGGTGCGCGACGCCGTGCTGCTCAACGCGGGCGCCGCCCTGGCCGCCGTGGACGGCATCCGGGGCCCCCTGCTGGAGTCGGTGCGCGCCGGGTACGAGCGGGCCGCCGCGGCGGTGGACAGCGGCGCCGCCGAACGCGCGCTGGAGCGCTGGGTGGAGACCAGCCAGCAGTACGCCAAGTCGCTGTGAACACGCGCCGGGGGCGCGGCGGCGGGGCGACCCGGTGCCGCGCCCGCGGCGTTCCGCCCGCCCGCCGGGGCCGGTGGTCCGCCCGCGGCGGGGCTCAGGCCTCGAAACGACGCTGCCAGGGGGTCTCCACCGCACGCGGCGAGTAGTGCGCGCGGACGTAGGCGACCGCCTCGTGCGCGGGGACCCCGTCCAGCACCGCCAGGCACGCCAGCGCCGTACCGGTGCGCCCGCGGCCGCCGCCGCAGGCGACCTCGACGCGTTCGGATCCGGCGCGCTCCCACGCCTCGCGCAGGGCCCCGCCCACGGCCCCGGGGTCGGAGGGCAGCCCGAAGTCGCGCCACCGCAGCCAGCGCCCCTCCCGGGCCACGGGCGCCGGTTCGCGGCCCAGCAGGTACAGACCGAGGTCGGGCGCGGGCCCGGACGGCGGCGGGCGCCTCAGACCCCGGCCGCGCACCAGCCTGACCGAGGGCAGGGCGAGCACCCCCGCCTCCTCCGCCTTCCAGGTACCGGCCACGACCGGCTACCAGCCCAGGGCGAAGGCCGACTCCAGGTCGTGCCTGGAGTAGGCCTGGAAGGAGATGTGGGTGTCGGAGGAGAGCACGCCGGGCACCTTGTTCACCCGGCCGGGGATCACCTCGGCCAGGTCCTCGTGCTTGCGCACCCGCACCATGGCGATGAGGTCGACGCCGCCGGTGACCGAGTAGACCTCGCTCACCCCGTCGATCTCCGCGATCGCCCCGGCGACCTCGGGGATGCGGTGGACGTCGGCCTTGATCATGACGATCGCGGTGATCACTGTGCCTCCAGGGCGGTTCCTCGGAAAATGTCGGGACGGGCGCGGCGACGGGGCGGGGGCGCACCAGGGCGTATGCCTAGTAGACGTCGGACAGCCGCGTCCCGGAGCGCCATCGCAGCCGGTAGACCACCAGTCCCACGACCACCCCCGCGACGAACCCGTACACGTGCGCCGCGTAGGCGACGCCGCCTCCGGCACCGGGGGCGCTCGATGTGGTGACGTAGAGAAGATACTGAAGAGCGAAGTAGCTGCCCACCACGGCCCACCCGGGCAGGCGCATCGGGATCACCCCGAACACCAGCGTGGTCACCCGGCTGCGGAACTGCACGACCAGGTAGGCGCCCAGCACGCCCGAGATGGCCCCGGACGCGCCCACCATGGGCGTGGCGGCGTCGACGTCGGTCAGCGCGAAGCCGTAGGCGGCGGCGACCCCGGTGGCCAGGTACAGCCCCGTGAAGCGCAGCTTGCCGATCCGGTCCTCCACCACGGGACCGAACACGAACAGGTACACCAGGTTGCCGATCAGGTGCCCGGGCCCGCTGTGCAGGAACATCGAGCTGAACACCGAGAACCACACCGGCTTGCCGTCGAGCTGCCCGCACTCGGGGACCGCGTGCGGCGCCAGGTCGGTCCGGCCCGTGATCTCGGCGGGCACCGCCCCCCAGTACATGAAGTAGTCCTGGATCGCGCAGAAGCGCTCGAACATGTCCGCCGGGTACCACACCGCGGTCAGCGCCTGCGGTGAGACCAGGTAGACGAGGACGTTGACCGCGACCAGCGTGTACGAGACGACGGGGACGCGGCGGACGGGGTAGTCGTCATTGAGCGGAAGCGCGGCCATGGGCCCAGTGTGTCATCCCGGTGTGCGCCTCGGCGCTGCGCAACGGGCATGTCCACTCCCCGTCGATCTCGACCAGCCGCGTGGCGGGGTCGGCGAGCCAGTCCAGGACCAGCTCGGTCTCCCCCGGGAGCGCGCCGGGGCTGGGCCCGCGCCCGGCGGGCACGTACTCGGCGGTGGCCACGAGGGACGCCAGGAACGCGGCGGGGTCGGTGCCCGGGCGCAGCACGGCGCTGGCGGCCAGGCGGCCGTGGCGAACCACGCAGGTCTCCCAGCCCGCGGCGGTGCGGCGGGAGGCGACCAGGTGCGCGACCGCGGCGATGGCCGACAGGCGCTGGGCCCGTCGGGCTCCGCGCAGGAACGCGGTGAGGCGGTCGCGCAGGTGCGCGGCCTCCTCGTAGCGCAGGTCGGCGGCGAGTTCGCCGATGCGCGCGGTGTGCGCGTCCACCACGGCGGCGGGGTCCCCGGTCATCGCCAGGCGCGCCGCCTCGGCGTGCACCGCGTACTCGGCCTCGCTCTCGCTGCCGTCGCAGGGCGCGCCGCAGCGGCCCAGCTGGGCCACCACGCACGGGCCCGTCCACCGCGCGCCCGAGGTGACCACCTGCGGGGCGACGCGGGCCCCGCCGCCGCTCCCCCCGACGGCCGCCTCAAGGGGCCGGAAGGTGTGCGTGCACTGGCGCAGCGGGAAGACCTGGAGCAGCGCCTCCCTGGCGCGCTCGGCCTCGCGGGGCGAGGCGTAGGGCCCGATGTGGGCCGCTCCCTCGCCGCCGACCGTGCGCACCACGGACAGGCGCGGGAAGGCGTCGGCGGTGAGCCGGACCCAGGAGGCCCGCTCGGGATTGCGCGAGCGACGGTTGTAGGGCGGTTTGCGTTCGGCGATGATGCGCAGCTCGCGGACGGAGGCCTCCAGCTCACTGGAGCACACGATGGGGGTCACGCCAGCCACCAGGCCCGCCATCTCACGGATGCGCTGGCGGCTCTCGGCCGCGGTGAAGTAGGTCCGCACCCGGCGGCGCAGGTTCTTGCTCTTGCCGACGTAGAGGCTCTCCCCGCGGGCGTCGGTGAACACGTACACGCCCGGCTCCTCCGGCAGGTCCTCGGCCAGGTGGCGCCTGCTGCGCTGGGCCTTGGTGGGCGGCTTGGTGACCGCGCGCAGCTCCTCCACGCTGGACACGCCCATGGGGCGCAGGCGCTCCACGAGCCCGTGCAGGACCCCGACGGTGGCGCGGGCGTCCTCCAGGGCTCGGTGGTTGGGCGCGACCGGAACCCCGAAGTAGGCCGCCAGCGTGGCCAGCCGGTGGTTGCGCGTCTCGCCGCGCGCGAGCACGGCGCGGGCCAGGCGCAGCGTGTCCACGACCGGGTAGCCGGGCCAGTCCGTGCCGTGGCGCTCGCACGCGGCCTTGAGGAAGCCGGTGTCGAAGGGCGCGTTGTGTGCCACCAGCACGGTGTCGGGTTCGGCGTCCAGGAAGGCCAGCAGCCGGGGAAGGACCTCCTCCATCGGCGGGGCCGAGGCAACCATCGACTGGGTGATCCCCGTCAGGAGGGTGATGTTGGCCGGTATGGGGGTACCTGGATCCACCAGGGTGGCGAACTCGCCGACGACCTCGCCGCCGCGCACCCTGACCGCGCCGACCTCCGTGATCCGGGAGCCGCTCGCGCTGGTTCCGGTGGTCTCCAGGTCCAGCACCACGAAGGACGCCGCGGCCAACGGCGTACCGAGGTCGCTGATGCTGGTTTGGACGCCGGCGGGCGCCGAGGACTGTCGAACCACCCGGTCAGGGTAGTCGGCGGCTGGGACAACCCGTCGGAATACGGCCTGACCTGCCCGACATGCAAAGATGTGGATCATCGGGGCGGCGGCCGGGCCGCCGCCCCGCCAGAGCACCAGACGAGGGAGGAACCGTGGGGATCGCGATGCCGGGTGACAGTGAGCGGTGGCGGTGCACCGGATGCGGCAATCTCACACGGTTCGACGTGACCCGCACCGTGCGCTCCCAGGACTACGTCCACCTGGATCTGGCCGGTGAGGGCGGGGTCGAGGAGCGCACCGTGCTCTCCGAGACCATCGAGCGGGTGCGGTGCCGCTGGTGCGGAGCCACCGACAGCGTCGAGATCATCGCCCGCCCCGACGCCGACCGGTCGGTCCCCGGTTCCTCGGCGGAGAGCCCGACGGGTCGGGCATGAGCGCCCGCCCCGGTGCGGGCGGCGACTCCGACGGCGGCGACCCGCTCGACGGTGGCGACCACCCGGCGCAGGACGGCGGCCGCGGCGTCGGCGATGACGGTGGTGACGGCAACGGCGGTGACGGCGGTGACGGCGGCGAACGGCTGGCCCGGCCGCTGCCAGAGCAGGTGCGCGCCCGGGTCGTCGAGTACGGCTCGGACGTGCTCGGCGGCATGCGCGCGAGCGACCTGCCCCCGCTGCTGCGCAGGGTCGCCAGGTTCGAGCCGCGCCGCAGGGCCCGGCTCGCGGGACCGCAGATCGCCGCCCAGCTGGAGAACGACGAGGCCTTCCGCGGCATGGTCGCGGCCCGCGTGGACCAGGTGTGGCCCGAGCTGGCCGAGGGCCTGCGCTCGGGCGTGGTGCCCCCCGCGGCCGACCCCGTGGCCGTGGCCGCCTCCGCCTACCTGCTGCGGCCCCCGGGATGGCCCGGCATCGTAGAGGACGTCCACCGGGAGTTGGAGCGCCAGACCAGCGCCAAGGAGGCGGACCAGGCCGCGGAGGCCCTGGACGCCGCCCGCCGCCAACTGGACGAGACCCGGCACGGCCACCAGGAGGAGCTGGAGCGGCTGCGGTCCCAGATCAGGGCCCAGCGCACCGAGATCGCCGAGCTGCGCCGCAAGGTGCACACCGAGCGCCAGCGGGCCAAGGAGGCCACCGAGCGGGCCTCGCGGGCGCTGACCGAGACGGCCGGACGCGAGTCGGAGTCGGCCGCGCGGGTCGGCGCGCTGGAGTCGCAGAACCGGCGGCTGAGATCGAGGCTGGCCGCCGCCGAGGCCCAGCTGGACAACGCCCGGCGGGCGGTGCGCGCCGGACGCAACGCCGACGAGGCGCGGCTGCGCGTGCTGCTGGACGTGCTGGTGGAGGCCTCCCACGGCCTGCGCCGCGAACTGGCGCTGCCCACCGTCCTGGACAGCCCCGCCGACCTGGTTGCCGAGACCGAGCAGCAGCGGCGGGTGTCGCTGGGCGGTCTGCCCGACGACGACCCCGGCCTGCTGGAGCACCTGCTCACCGCACCCCGCGTGCACCTGCTGGTGGACGGCTACAACGTCACCAAGACCGGCTACGGGACCCTCCCCCTGGCCGACCAGCGCACCCGGCTGATGAACTCCCTGGAGGGACTGGCCAGCCGGACCAAGGCCGAGATCACGTGCGTGTTCGACGGCGCGGACGTGGACACCCCGCCGGTGATGGCGGCGGCGCGCCGGGTGCGGCTGCTGTTCAGCGCGCCCGGGGAGACCGCGGACGAGCTGATCGTGCGGCTGGTGCGCGCCGAACCCCCCGGGCGGCCGATCGCGGTGGTCACCTCCGACCGCGAGATCGTGACGGCGGTGCGCCGCGCCGGGGCGCGCGCCGTGCCCTCGACGATCTTCCTGCGCCGCCTGGAGTCGCACGGCTGACGGGGGCCGGGCGCCCGCCGCACGTGCGGGCGCGCCCCCGCCCCGGCGCCGCGGGGACACACCGACCCCAGACGTTACCTCTTCGTTACCGTGCTCGGCCCGCGGCTCCCTCCCAGCAACGACGCGCGTGCCGCGGACCGCGGCACGCGCTGTGAAGACCGGCACGTACGGGGTCCCGTGGTTGAGCTGTGCAGAACGGTCCGCTAGGTTCTTCCCGGAACGTGAGTGCTCCACCGGACAGCAAGGCCGTGACTGAGCCCGCCGGTCGGGACCCGCACACTCACCCGCGCCCGCGCCCCCGCGCGGGCCCCGTCACTGTTCTCCCCGCACCCCTATGCGGACTTGCCCGACCCCAAGGAGCGTGGACCGCCATGAAGAACCCCGGTGGACGACGTACGGCTCGCCGATTCGCCGCCACGACCGGAATCAGCGCGGTCGTCGCGGGCACCATGCTCGTCCCGGGCACCGCCTACGCGGAGCCGACCCAGGACGAGGTCGAAGACAAGATCGAGGAGCTGCGCGAGGAGGTCTCCACCGCGGTCGAGGAGTACAACCAGGCCAAGGAGGACTACGACGTCGCCGAGACCCTCTACGAGGACCTCGACGAGCAGGTCGGCGACGAGGAGGAGCGCTACGAGGAGCTCCGCGGCAAGGTGCAGGAGCTCGCCAGCGCCACCTACCAGTCCGGCGACCTGGACTCCATGACCAACATCCTCTCCTCCGACGGCCCCGAGAGCCTGCTGGAGCAGAACGCCGACCTCAACTACCTGTCGGAGGCCCAGAAGGCCCAGCTCGACGAGTTCGGCGCCTCCCACGAGCGGCTGTTCGCCCTCAAGGACGAGGCCGAGGAGGCCCTGGAGGAGGCCGAGTCCGCGCTGGAGGAGGCCGAGGAGGCCAAGACCGGCGTCGAGGAGAAGCTGGAGGAGCAGGAGACGCTCCTGGCCCAGTTCCCCGACTCCGACCCGGCCGCCGAGGGCGCCGACGGCAGCGGCGGCCAGTCCTACACCGGCTCCGCCTCGGGCAGCGCGGGCGCGGCCCTGGACTTCGCCTACTCCAAGGTCGGGCTGCCCTACGTCTGGGGCGGCACCGGCCCCAACGGCTACGACTGCTCCGGCCTGGTCCAGGCGGCCTGGCGCGCGGGCGGCGTCGACCTGCCCCGCACCACCTACGCCCAGGCCGAGGTCGGCAACCGCATCTACGACATGAACGCCCTCCAGCCCGGCGACATCATGTTCTTCTTCGGCGGCCTGAGCCACGACGGGCTCTACGCCGGAAACGGCCAGATGGTGCACGCGCCCAGCAGCGGCCGCAACATCGAGGTCGTCGGCCTGGCCGCGTACTGGGCAAGCGAGTTCCAGTTCGCCGTCCGCCCGTAGAGGCGACCGGAGCACGCAGGGCCGTCACCCGCAGGGTGGCGGCCCGCCGCCGTTTAACGGACAACAACCCGGTTTTCGGACACGCAGCACCAACCGGTGGAACATCACGAAAAGGTTGAGAGCGACCCGGCGGATGCACTAGTGTTCATCGCCGAGCGCGGTCGCCACCTCATTCACCGCCCCCTGGCGGTGACGGCCGCGCCCCGGTCGGGCCGACCCACCCCGCGGGTCACGGCCCCGCATCCTCCCGGCCCCGCCCGGAAGGCCCCCAGCCCCCGCCCGGCGCATCCCTCGACCCTTCCCCACGGCATGGGACAAGGGGAGAAAGGTCTACCACGTGTTGGCATCCCGTCGCGTCCGCAGGCGCCGCACCGCGGCCCTGTCCTCCCTGACCGCCGCAGCCCTTCTGCTGCCCACCGCGGTGGCCCACGCCGATCCGACGGCCGAGGAGGTCCGCGAGGAGATCGAGGCCCTCGAAGAGGAGTACATCGAGCTCAACGCGGCCTACAACGAGGCCAAGGAGACGCACGAGGCCGCCCAGGAGGAGCTGGAGGGCATCCTGGAGGAGATCGAGGCCGCCGAGGAGAAGGTCGCCGAACTCGGCCTGGGCGCCCGCCGACTCGCCAGCTCCACCTACACCGGCGTCGACTTCACCTCCTTCCACCAGCTGCTCAGCTCCACCGGACCCGAGGACGCCCTGACCCACCAGGCCGACCTGGACTACCTGTCGGCCCAGAACGACGGCAACCTCGCCCAGTACGTCGCCGAACTGGAGAACCTGGAGATCCTGGAGGCCGAGGCCAGCGCCACCGAGGAGGAGGCCGCCGAGGCGCTCAAGCAGGCCGAGGAGGCCACCGAGGCGGCCGAGGAGGCCATCGACGAGCAGGAGGGCCTGCTCGAGGAGCTGACCGCGGAGGAACAGGCGATCGCCACCCAGAACGTCGGCCAGACCGGCGGCGGGGGCAGCGGTGGAAGCAGCGGAGGCGGAGGCGGCGGCAGCTACACCGGACCCGCCTCGGGCAACGCCAGGACCGCCCTGGACTTCGCATACGACCAGATCGGCAAGCCCTACGTCTGGGGCGGCACCGGACCCGGCGGCTACGACTGCTCCGGCCTGACCCAGGCCGCCTGGGCCGCCGCCGGGATCAGCCTGCCCCGCACCACCTACCAGCAGGTCAACGCGGGCCAGCGCGTCTCCTGGGAGAACAAGCAGCCCGGCGACCTGCTGTTCTTCTACCCCGGCGGCAGCGGCCCGGAGCACGTGGGCCTGTACGCGGGCGACAACGTCATGGTGCACGCCTCCACCTCGGCCCGCCCCATCGGCAGGGTCACCCTGAACGACTACTACCGCGCCAACTTCGTCACCGCCGTCCGCCCCTGACCGGCGCCCGGCCCCGGTGCCCCGCGACTGCGCGCGTCGCGGGGCACCGCCGTCTTCCGGCCCCGCCCCGCGCCGCGGCCCGACCCGCGTGGAACACCGCCCGCCGACCCAGCCGCGCCTAGACTCGCCCCTGTGCCGCGAACTCTGATCATCACCAACGACTTCCCGCCCAAGCCCGGCGGCATCGAGGCCTTCGTCCACGAGATGGCCCTGCGCCGCCCCCGCGGATCGGTCGTGGTCTACTGCTCCTCCCCCGCCCGGGCCGACGCCGCCGCCGACCCGCACTTCGACCTGCGCCAGCCCTTCCCCGTAGTGCGCGACGCCGCCCGCGTCCTGCTGCCCACGCCGCGGGTGGCGCGGCGGGCACGCGCCATCGCCGACTTGGAGGGCTGCGACACGGTGCTCTACGGCGCCGCCGCCCCGCTGGGACTGCTCGCCGCCGGACTGGGCGAGGGCACCTCCGTCAAACGCCAGGTGGCCATCAGCCACGGCCACGAGACCTGGTGGGCGACGATGCCCGGATCCCGCGAGGCGCTGCGCCGCATCGGCGACACCACCGACACCGTCACCTACCTGGGCGAGTACACCCGCCGCCACCTGGCCCGGGCCCTGTCCCCCGACGCGGCCGCCCGCATGCGCCGACTGACGCCCGGCGTGGACACCGAGGCCTTCCGGCCCGGCGTCGGCGGCGAGGAGGTCCGCGCCCGCCTGGGCCTGGGAGACCGCCCCGTGGTGCTGTGCGTGTCCCGGCTCGTGCCCCGCAAGGGCCAGGACACCCTGATCCGCGCTTGGCCCCGCGTCCTGGCCGAGGTGCCCGACGCGGTCCTGCTCGTCGTCGGCGACGGCCCCCACCGCCGGAGCCTGCTCTCGGCCGCGCGCGGAACGCCGTCAGTGGTCTTCACCGGCTCGGTCCCCCACCGCGACCTGCCGCCCTACTACGACGCCGCCGACGTGTTCGCCATGCCCTGCCGCAGCCGCAAGGGCGGCCTGGAGGCGGAGGGACTGGGCATCGTCTACCTGGAGGCCTCGGCCTGCGGCCTGCCGGTGGTCGCGGGGGACTCCGGGGGCGCACCCGCCACGGTCCGGGACGGCGAGACCGGCCTGGTCGTGGACGGCTCCCTGCCCGGCCCCTCCGCGCGCGCCCTCATCGCCCTGCTGAAGGACCCCGGGCGCGCCGCCCAGATGGGCGCACGCGGCCGCGCGTGGGTGAGCCGCTCCTGGACCTGGGAGCACACCGCCAGGCGTCTGGACGCCCTCCTGGAGGGCTCCCCGGAGCTGTCCGCCTAGATCGTCGATGGTGGTCTTCTGAATCTCCTGCGGACATAGCGAAGGGCGTCGAGGACCGGTGTGTCACGACCAACCCTGACGCCCTTCTGACCGCACTCTACGTGCACCTGGACGACCACGTCCTGCCTTCGCGCGAACGACCCGTCAAACGCGGCCTAGAGCCCCTCGCCGTGCACGGAACCGGGGGTGCCCGAACCGTCGGTCACCTGCGGCTCACCGGTCGCGCTCTGGCCCAGCCACTCGTCCCAGGACCGCTGCCAGAAGCCCCAGCCGTTGTCCCACTCCAGCTCCCGGTCGGTCCCGGTGGTCTCCAGGACGTCGCCCATGAGGGAGTTCTCGTAGAACCAGCGGGCGTCCTCCACCGACATGTTCGTGCAGCCGTTGGAGGTGTCGGCCGACCCGATCCGGTCGTTCCAGGGGGCGGCGTGGGCGAACTCGCCGCTGTTGGAGGTGCGCACCGCCCAGTCCACGTCGAGCTTGTAGTAGTCGGGCGAGTCCTCGGGGATGCCCAGGGTGGCCGCGTCCATGACCAGGGACTCGTACTTCTCCATGGTCAGGTGCGTCCCCGAGGTGGTGGTGTTGAAGCGCTTGGAGGCCTCGCCGTTGCTCACGGGGATGGTGCGCGCGGGCTCGCCGTCGATCTCCACCAGCATCTCCTGGTCGGGCACGTGCATGGTCGAGACCATCTCGCGGCCGACCTCGAACTCCAGGCGGTGGTTCCCGATCCCGTAGACGCCCTCGGAGGCCTCCACCCCCGACAGGCGCAGGTCCACGCTCACCTGCTGGTAGGGCTCCCAGTACTCGCGGGGGCGGAACACCGCGGTCTTGTCGCCGACCCAGTTCCAGGCGCCCTCCGCCCCCTGCTCGGAGGTCACCTCCATGGAGTTCTCCACCTGGGCCTTGTTGGTCACCGGCAGGTCGAAGTTGACGATGACCGGCATGCCCACGCCGACGGTGTCGCCGGAGGTGGGGAAGTTGGAGGCCAGTTCCAGACGCCGCCCGGGCACGGCCTCCTCTGTGGAGAACTCCACAACCGCCTCGGAGGTCTCCCCGGAGTCGTCCTCGGCGGTGGCGCGGACGGTGACCGCGGAGCCCGGGGCCAGGTTCCAGTCGCTCACCCACCGGGTGCCGTCCTCGCTCAGGGCACCGGTGAACTCCCACTGCTCGGCGTCCCCGGCCGCACCGGCGTCCTCGCCCTCCTCCACGGCGGGGGACTGCTCGACGCGGACGTCGGTGAGCGAGCCCTCCTCCACCGACACCCGCACCGGGGTGTCGGGGGCGACGGAGGAGGCCCCCTCCTCGGGGGTGACGCTGATCCGCGGCCCGGTCTCGGCCTCCTCGCTGGGAGCCGCGGCGGGCTCCTGCTGGGCGGGGCCGGTGCAGGCCGTCGCGGCGAGCGCGACCGCGGCGGCGGCCGCCGCCAGAGCGCGGGGTGCGCGAACTCGTCCCTTCACGACAAGGACCTCCAGCGTCCGTTGCGACGGGACCTCGGCGCGCGGGGCGCACCCGTGTCCGCGGTGCCCTGTCAGGTCAAGTGCAGGAAAACCCTACCCCGCTGAAGGGTCACGACACCGGGCGCCCGGACGGGAGTGCGCGAGGTCATGACGCGAACACCCGGGGGTGCCGACGGCCGCGCCACACGCGGTCCGGGCCGTGGCGGGAAAAACGGCCGGACGCGTCCCGGGGACGCGTCCGGCCGTCGGCGGGGGCCGTCGCGCGGTGCGGCGGCCAGACCCCCTAGTGCTGGAACTCGTTGCGGTAGTACTCGAAGATCCAACCGATGGCGGTGAGGATGATGGCGAAGGCGCCGATGAACACCATCCACCAGCCGATCGCCACGCCCACCGCGGTGAACGCCACGGCCAGCGCCACCCACAGCGGCCAGGCGCTGTGCGGGCTGAAGAAGCCGTACTCGCCGGAGTTCTCGGAGATCTCCCCGTCCAGCCGCTCCTCCGCGGGGAGCCCGTGGAAGTGCTCGCTGCGGCGGGCCGCCTGCCAGAGCCAGAAGCCGATCATCCAACCGAAGCCGATGGAGACCACCAGGGCGGTGGTGCCCGTCCACTCGATCGTGCCGGTGTCCTGCCAGGACCAGTACACGTACAGGGCGGCGGCCAGACCGAAGAAGGTCGAGACGCCCATGAACAGATAGGCCTGCGTCTTCATTGCGCCCTACTCCTTCGTGGCGCCCACCGGGACGGCGCCCGGGGCCGCGGCGTGCGGGTGGTTCAGGTCGAACGCGGGACGCTCGGAGCGGATCCGCGGCAGCGACGTGAAGTTGTGCCGCGGCGGCGGGCAGGACGTGGCCCACTCCAGCGAGCAGCCGTAGCCCCACGGGTCGTCCACGGTGACCAGCGGCGCCTTCTTCGAGGTGATGTACATGTTCCAGAAGAAGATCAGCGTCGAGGCCGCCAGCACGAACGAGGACACCGAGGAGATCTGGTTCAGCTCGGTGAAGCCGTCACTGGGCAGGTAGTCGGCGTAGCGGCGCGGGAAGCCGGCGGCGCCCAGCCAGTGCTGCACCAGGAACGTGCCGTGGAAGCCCAGGAACAGCAGCCAGAAGTGGAACTTGCCCAGCTTCTCGTTGAGCATCTTGCCGGTGAACTTGGGCCACCAGAAGTAGAAGCCCGCGAACATCGCGAACACCACCGTGCCGAAGACCACGTAGTGGAAGTGGGCCACCACGAAGTAGGAGTCGGTGACGTGGAAGTCGATCGGCGGGGAGGCCAGCAGCACACCGGTCAGACCGCCGAACAGGAAGGTCACCAGGAACCCGATGACGAAGAGCATCGGCGTCTCGAAGGTGATCTGGCCCCGCCACATCGTGCCGATCCAGTTGAAGAACTTCACACCGGTCGGGACCGCGATGAGGAAGCTCATGAACGAGAAGAACGGCAGCAGCACCGCACCCGTCGGGAACATGTGGTGCGCCCACACCGTCACCGACAGGCCGGTGATGGCGATGGTCGCCGCGACCAGGCTCTTGTAGCCGAAGATCGGCTTGCGGCTGAACACCGGGATGATCTCGGTCACGATGCCGAAGAACGGCAGCGCGATGATGTACACCTCGGGGTGGCCGAAGAACCAGAACAGGTGCTGCCACAGGATGGCACCGCCGTGCTCGGCGTTGAACACCTGGGTGCCGACCATGCGGTCCGCGCCCAGCGCGATCAGGGCCGCGGTCAGGACCGGGAACGCGATGAGCACCAGCACGCTGGTGAGCAGGGTGTTCCAGGTGAAGATCGGCATGCGGAACATCGTCATACCGGGCGCGCGCATGCACAGGCCGGTGGTGATGAAGTTGACCGCGCCCAGGATGGTGCCCAGACCCGAGACCACCAGGCCCAGGATCCACAGGTCACCGCCCAGACCCGGCGAGCGCACCGCGTCCGACAGCGGCGTGTAGGCGAACCAGCCGAAGCTGGCCGCGCCGCCCGGGGTCAGGAACCCGCTGATGGCGATGAGGCTGCCGAACAGGAACAGGTAGTAGCTGAACAGGTTCATCCTCGGGAACGCCACGTCGGGCGAACCGATCTGCAACGGCATGATCACGTTCGAGAACCCGACGAACAGCGGCGTCGCGAACATCAGCAGCATGATCGTGCCGTGCATGGTGAACAGCTGGTTGAACTGCTCGTTGGACATGGCCTGCATGCCCGGGAAGAACAGCTCGACGCGCATGAGCACCGCGAGCAGACCACCGAAGAGGAAGAACACGAAGGAGGTGATCAGGTACATGTACCCGATGACCTTGTGGTCGGTGGACGTCATCCATTTGACGATCATCGACCCCTTGCGCGACGGTGCCTGACCGCCCGCGAGAGTGGGGCTTGACGTGGTGGTGCTCATGACTGCTCATTCTCCTCGGCGTCGGACGCGCCGGAACCGGTGTCCTGCTCGTCGGCCTCGGAGCCGCCGCTGCCGGTGCCCTCCTCGTCGGTGCCGGCGCCCTCGGCGCCCGCGCCCTCGGCACCGGAGCCCTCACCGGAGGCCGGCTGGTCGCCGGTGTCGGCGGCCTCGAGCTCGGCCTCCTCGGCGGCCTGCTGCTGCTCGGCCGCCCAGGCGTCGTACTCGTCCTGGGGCAGGACCTGGACGTTGAAGAGCATGCGGGCGTGGTCCACACCGCACAGCTCGGCGCAGCGGCCCACGTACTCGCCCGCGGTGCCCTCGTTGATGTCGGCCTGGAAGGCGTTGTCCCGACCGGGGATGACGTCCATCTTGAAACCGAACTCGGGGATCCAGAACGAGTGGATGACGTCCGGCGAGTGCAGGTCGAAGTGGACGGTCGCGCCCTCGGGCAGCACCAGGGTCGTCTGGGTGGAGGGGTCGGCGGTGCCGTCCGGGTTGGGGATACCCGTCTCGGCGAAGAGCACCTCCCCGCCGTTCTCCTTCTTGTCGTCGAGGTAGTTGAACTGCCAGGCCCATTGGAAGGCCACGACCTCGATGTTGACGTCCGCCGGCTCGTCGGTGTCGAGCAGGATCGCCTGGTCCCGGGCGGTGAAGAAGAACAGCACCGAGATGATGACGATCGGCAGCACGGTGTAGAGCGCTTCGATGGGCATGTTGTACCGCACCTGCGGCGGCAACTGCTCAGAGCGCTTGCGGTGGAAGATGACCGACCAGACGATCAGCCCCCACACGAGAATGCCGACCGCGAAAGCCGCCACCCAGGAGCCCTGCCAGAGCGAGAGAACACGCTCGGCCTGGTTGGTGATCGGCTCCGGCATGCCCAAACGAGTGAGATCGTTCGACGCGCAGCCGGTCGCGGCCAGCCCCAGCACGGCGAGCGCGGCGCCGCGTGGTGCCCATCGGCGCAGGTTGCGGCGCCGATTCTCTTGGCGGGTCGGACTCACGGATTGCCTTCCCAGCGGTGTAGCCCGTGGAACCTCCACGGGCGGCCTAAGTATCCAAAGCTTTTCAGGGGGAAACATTATCGCGAACCGCCCAGCGGCCAGTTCAGGGGCTTGCCTGGTCAGCGTGTTGCCGACCCCCCTGGGCGGAGCTGGCGGCGGTACGTGGAGCCGGGCCCGTTCGCCCGCGGAGGATACCCTCCCGGCTGGCTACGGAGCGCGGCCCGGCGTTCCCCCGGGCCCTCTTCCCGATCGCGCCCCTTCCGCCTCTCGGGGGCGGCGTGGACGTTTCACGAGGAGAGAACAAGGTGAGCGTATCGCTGGATTTACGACGCCCTTAACCGGGTTCGCCTTAGGGACGGGACCAGGTCAGGATGGTCGTCACCAGACGACGACACACGGGGGTTTTCCGTGCCCGAGTACCCGCCCCGGCCTCCCCTGGTCACCGTGGAGGCGGTGGGCCGCAAGTGCCCGATCCCGATCATCATGCTCGCCGCCAGGCTGCACGAGGTGCCCATAGGCGCGGTCATCGCGGTCACCGCGGACGACCCCGCCGCCAGCGCGGACATCCCCGCCTGGTGCCGGATGAAGATGCACGAGTTCGTCGCGGAGCGGCCGCTGGCGCGAGGCAGCGCCTTCCACATCCGGCGCATGTACTGACCCGGCCCGGGCGGTCGTCCCGCAGCCGGGGGTGGGGCGGGGACCGCGGCTGGACCGGCAGGTAAGAGGAGGACCGAAACCCCGCGCCACGCGGCTCGGGGTTTCCGGTTCCGGTGCGATAACGATTCGCACCCCGCCGAATCCTGGGCGTGGCGCGTTCCACACCACCCCGGACACGGCGAGGCCGCGCGGACCGGGTCCGCGCGGCCTGACCTGCTCCGCGTCGGCCGCCCCCGGGGAGGAGGCGGCCGCGCACACGCCGAGGCGGGTGACTAGCGGGCGTAGAACTCCACGACCAGCTGCTCGTCGAAGGGCACCGGGATCTGCTCGCGCTTGGGGCGGTCGACGACCGCGACGCGCAGGTCCTTGTGGCTCACGGCGAGGAATCCGGCGATCTTGTCGTCGGCGTGGACGCCCTCGGCGGCCTCGACGAACGGCACCATGCTGCGGGACTTCTCCCGAACACTGATGATCTGACCCGGCTTGACCTGGTACGACGGGATGTCGACCTTCTTGCCGTCCACGGTGATGTGACCGTGGTTGACGAACTGACGCGCGGCGTAGATCGAGGCGGCCAGACCGGCGCGCAGCACGACCGTGGCCAGACGCAGCTCCAGCTCGGCGAGCATCTCCTCACCGGTGCGCCCCGTGCGCTTCTTCGCGCTCTCGTAGACGCGCAGCATCTGCTTCTCGGTCAGGTCGTAGTACCAGCGCACCTTCTGCTTCTCCGCCTGGCGGACCGCGTAGTCGCTGCTGTTGCGGCGGACGCGGCGGCCGTGCTCGCCGGGCGGGTAGGGACGCTTCTCGAAGTAGCTGACCGCCTTACGGGTCAGCGGGGTGCCGGCGCGCCGGGACAACCGCACCTTCGGTCCGGTGTAGCGCATGCAATGTCCTTTCCGGATGAATCCGGGGAATCCCAGGTAAGGCTGGCCTAGATCTGGGAGGCGCTCAACGCGCCCGAGTCCGCGCGGGCGCGCCGGAGCACGCACAGCGGGACAGGTTCCCCAACCGTCGCGGCGACCCGGCGCGGACGGCTTGGGCTGGGTAACCGGCACGCGTTTCAGCGCACCGGCGGGCACGGGGCTCCCCGTGCGGGACACCGGCTCCCAGGGAGCGGCGGCCGTGCGGGGCGCGGCCCGGTCCGGCAGGCGGACACGGGTCGTGCGGGTCGCGACTACCCACTCTACGGGCTCGCGGACACCACCCCGACCCGTCGACTACACGAAGGGCGCGACCTCGGCCGAGGCCTCGGCGCCGTAGGACTCCTCCAGACGCGCCAGGAGCGAGGCCCCCGTCAGGGTGTACTCCTGCGGCCCGTCGGCCTCCAGGCAGTGCACCGCGGTCGCGTTGCCCACCTGAGCGGCCCGCTCCAGCGACAGCCCCCACGAGTGCGCCGCCAGGAAGCCCGCACGGAACGCGTCCCCCATGCCGGTGGGGTCGACCAGCTCCCCCACCGCCGCGGCCGGCACGTGCACGCTCGGCTCCCCCACGCGGTCGATACGCGCGCCCTTGGCGCCCAGCGTGGTGATCCGGGTGCCCACCCGCTCCAGGACGTCGGCGTCGGACCAGCCCGTCTTCTGCTCGGCCAGCGCCTTCTCGTACTCGTTCGTGAACAGGAAGGCCGCACCCTCGATCAGGCCGCGCACCTCGGGCCCCTCCATCCGCGCCAGCTGCTGGGAGGGGTCGGCGGCGAAGGCGATGCCGCGGGTACGGCACTCCTCGCTGTGACGCACCATCGCGGCCGGGTCGTCCGCCCCGATCAGCACCAGGTCCAGCCCGCCCAGGCGGTCCGCGATCGGCTGGAGCTCGATGTTGCGCGCCTCGGCCATGGCCCCGGCGTAGAAGGACGCGATCTGGTTCTGGTCCCGGTCCGTGGTGCAGATGAACCGGGCGGTGTGGCGCAGCTCGGAGATGTAGACCGCGGAGGTGTCCACACCGTGGCGGTCCAGCCAGGCGCGGTAGTCCTCGAAGTCGGCCCCGGCCGCACCCACCAGCACCGGGTTGAGGCCGAACCCGCCCATCCCGAAGCAGATGTTGGCCGCGACACCGCCGCGCCGCACGTCCAGCTCGTCGATCAGGAAGGACAGCGACAACTGCTGGATCTGGTCGGGGATGATCTGTTCCGCGAAGCGGCCCTCGAAGGACATCAGATGGTCGGTGGCGATGGATCCGGCAACCGCGATACGCACGGGACGAAGACTCCTTGGTCGGGAGGTGTCGGTCTGCTGACCGGACGGGGCTGCGGGCATGGCAGAGGACGTGCCCGGTTCGGACTGCCCCAGGTTAGTGCAGCGCGCCCGCGGCCCAACGGACAACCGCCCCCAACCGCCCCATCCCGCACACGGGAAACCCCGCGCACGACGAAGGGGGAGGGCGGCACAAGCCGCCCTCCCCCGAAGAACCGCGTCCCCGGCCGACCCGGACCCCGGGGCCCGGCCCGCCCGACGACCGCACCCGGGACGCCTCACGCCCCGGGGCGCGTCCACCGCGGCACCCCGGGCCCACCGACCCGGGAGCGCACGGCGGGACGGCGCCCCCTAGTTGAAGGAGTCACCGCAGGCGCAGGAACCGGTGGCGTTGGGGTTGTCGATGGTGAAACCCTGCTTCTCGATGGTGTCGACGAAGTCGATCGTGGCGCCGATCAGGTAGGGGGAGCTCATCCGGTCGGTGACCACCTCCACACCGCCGAAGTCGCTGACCACGTCGCCGTCGAGCTCGCGCTCGTCGAAGTAGAGCTGGTAACGCAGCCCCGAGCAACCACCGGGCTGAACGGCCACGCGAAGACGCAGGTCGTCCCGCCCCTCCTGCTCAAGGAGCGCCCTGACCTTGCTGGACGCCTCGTCGGTGAGGATGATGCCCTCGGTGGTCTCGCTCTGAACCGTCATGCTGGAAAGCTCCTCTGGAAAGGGGTAGCGGCTGGCCGGCGACCCCCTTGGTCGCGTCTGGACCGGCCCGCCGCGGCGGGTCCCGTCCTCTTCAACGGTTCTCAACGCCCGACACCGGTACCGCATTCCTCGCGCACCGGCGGACACGGGCGTCACAGCGCCGCTGTGTTCTCCCCCGCCCCCGACCCGCACAGCGGACGGGGCCGCGGACGGGCACGGACGTGCCCGTCCTCCCAGGGTAATTTGTCCCGACCCGGGACGCCATCTCCCGCCCGGACCTGTGCACGAAGCCACCCGGCGCCCCGCCGCGCCCCGCGCAGCGGAAAGGGGCGGAGCCCGCCACGGGCCCCGCCCCTCCCCCACCGCGGCTCAGCCCTTGGCCAACGTGCCCAGGTACAGCTCGATCACGTTCGGATCGTTCAAAAGGTCCGCACCCGTACCGGTGTAGGCGTTGCGCCCCTGGTCCAGAACGTAACCGCGGTCACAGATCTGCAGACAGCGGCGCGCGTTCTGCTCCACCATGACCACCGACACACCAGTCCGGTTGACCTCCTTGACCCGCTGGAAGACCTCCTCCTGGTAGATCGGCGACAGACCCGCGGTCGGCTCGTCCAAAAGCAGCACCGACGGCTCCATCATCAGCGCACGCCCCATGGCCACCATCTGGCGCTCACCGCCCGACAGCGACCCGGCCTTGGCCTTGCGCCGGTCCGCCAGCAGCGGGAACAGCTCCGCCACCGCCGCGAACCGCTTCGTGAACGACCGCGGCCGCAGGAACGCCCCCATCTGGAGGTTCTCCTCGATGGTCAGCGACGGGAACACGTTCTGCGTCTGCGGAACGTAACCCACGCCCCGCTCCACCAGACCGTGCGCCGGCAGACCGGCGATGTCGGCCCCCCGCAGCGTCAGAGCGCCCTCCCGCACCGGGATCAACCCGAACACCGTCTTGATCAGCGTGGACTTACCCGCCCCGTTCGGGCCGATGATCGCCACGACCTCGCCCTCGGACAACGTCAGGGTGCACCCGTTGAGGATGTTCACCCCCGGCACGTACCCCGCCACCAGCTCACTGGCCAACAGCAGGTAGTCCTCCGGGCCGCCCACCGGCGCCGCCTCACCGGCCTGCTCCAACACCTCCTCACGGTGCTCCTGCACGGCGGCGGCCTCCTCGGCCTCCACCGGAACCTCGTCCGAAACCTTCGCCACCTTCTCCGGACTGGGCTTCGCGCTCTCAGTCATCACCACTCCCCGGGGCCTCGGCCGTCTCCTCCTGGGCACCCAGGTAGGCGTCGATCACCTGCTGGTTGGACCGGATGTCCGAAGGACGGCCCTCCGCGATCACCTGCCCCTGCGCGAGCACCACGATCCAGTCGCTGATCCCCATGATCACGTCCATGTCGTGCTCCACGAAGAGCACCGTCTTGCCCTCGTCGCGCAACGACGTGATGTGCCCCAGCAGCGACTGCACCAGCGCCGGGTTCACCCCCGCCATCGGCTCGTCCAGCATGATCATGGTCGGATCGGTCATCAGCGAACGCGCCATCTCCAACAGCTTGCGCTGACCGCCCGAGAGCGAACCCGCCATGTCCTCGCGCTTGTCGATGAGCTTGAAGCGCTCCAACAGGTCCAGCGCGCGACGCGTGTTCTCCTTCTCCTGCCCCTGCCACACCGGACGCAGGAACGCACCCGCCATCCGCTCACCGAACTGACCCGGCGCACCCAGCAGCATGTTGTCCAACACCGTCATCCGGGTCAGCGCCTTGGTCAACTGGAAGGTCCGCACCATCCCCGCACGCGCCACCTGGTGGCCGCGCCTGCCGTTGATCGGCTTGCCCTGGAAGGTCCAACGCCCCCCGTCCACCCGGTCGAAACCGGTCAACAGGTTGAACAGCGTCGACTTACCCGCACCGTTCGGACCGATCAACGCCGTGATCGTCCCCCGCTGCACCTCCAGGTGACCCACGTCCACCGCGGTCAGACCGCCGAAGGAACGGCGCACACCGTCCGCCACCAGGATCGGGTCCGGCTTCGCCGAACCCGGCACCGGCTCCGCACCGGCCACGCGGTCGACCCCGACCCCGGACCCGACGCCGCCGCCCACCTTGTCACTTGACATTGATCAGCATCTCCTTGCGGTCGCCGATGAGACCCTGCGGCCGGAAGACGATCAGCAACACCAGCAGCAGACCCACGAAGGCCAACTGGATCGCACCGTAGTCCGGACCGTCCAGGAACGGCAGCCACCCCATCGAGCCGAAGCCCTGGAGCACACCGTCGGTGAAGTTCATCAGGAACCAGAACGCCATCGCGCCCAGCACCGGACCGAACACCCGACCGGCACCGCCCAACAGCAGGATCACCCACAGGAAGAACGTCACCTGCGGCTTGAACTGGTCCGGCTGGATCGACGCCTGGTACACGGCCAGCATGCACCCCGCCAGGGCACCCACCAGACCACCCAGCACCAGCGCCTGCATCTTGTACGCGAACACGTTCTTGCCCAGGCTGCGGACCGCGTCCTCGTCCTCCCGGATGCCCTTGATGACACGCCCCCACGGACTGTGCATCAGCATCCACGTCAACCCGACCATCAACAGCACCAGGCCCCACGTCACCACCAGAACCCACAGGTGGTTGCCGTTGTAGGACAACGCCCCGAAACCGTAACGCTCACCCCCCTCGAACGGGTTGATCGCACGGAAGTCCGCCGCCAGGTTCTGCAACCCGTACACACCACCGGTCAACGGCTCGGCGAAACCCGCCCGGTACACCAGACGGATCACCTCCGCCGCCGCGATCGTGGTGATCGACAGGTAGTCCGCCCGCAACCGCAGCGTCGGAATGCCCAGCAACAGGGCCATCACGAACGCGCACAGCAGACCGACACCGAAACCCACCACCAACGGCAGGTCGAACACCGCCACACTGATGCCCACCCCGTAGGCGCCCACCAGCATGAAACCCACCTGGCCGAAGTTCAACAGCCCGGTGTAACCGAAGTGGAAGTTGAGGCCGACCGCCGCGAGCGCGTAGATCGCCGCGATCGGGCCGAGCGCCGACCGGGTGGACTCAGCGAGGATCGAAAGGATATCCATCGTCTTCTCTCCTAGCCGACCCGCTCACGCCGACCGAGCAGGCCCTGGGGCCTGACCAGCAGCATGAGGATCATCAGCGCCAGAGCCCATGCCTGCATGAGCTGGGACGGGAACCACAGGGTGGACAACATCGCCACCAGGCCGACCGCCAGGCCGCCGACCATCGCACCGTAAGCCGTACCGAGACCGCCCAGGATCACCGCGGCGAACATCATCAGCAGCAGACGGAAGCCCATCTCGTACTCGACCACCTGGTTGAGCCCGTAGAGCACACCGCCCAGAGCGGCGAGACCGCCACCGAGCCCCCACACGTACAGCGTGACCCGGTCCACGTCGATACCCGACGACTCCGCCAGGTCCCGGTTGTCCGACACCGCGCGCATCGCCTTGCCGATCCGGGTGAACTGCAACAGACAGGCCACCCCCACCAGCACCACGATCGCCACCGCCATGACCACCAGGTCGCGCGGCGGCATCGACACCGGCCCCAGACGCACCATCTCCTGCAGCTGGAAACCCGCGTAACGCTCCCGGCCCGCCCCGAAGAGCACCAGGATCACGTGCCGCACCACCAGCGCCAGACCGATCGAGACGATGAACATCTGGATCATCGCCACGTTGCGGTGCCGCAGCGGACGCCAGATGTAGCGCTCCATCGACCCGCCCAGGACAGCGCCCATCAGGACCGCGACCACCGCCGCCAACCACAGCGGCACGCTCCAACCGACCTCGTCCCCCATCACACCGAGAACCGTCGCCAACGCGATACCCGCGAAGATCGACAGCCACTGCGCGACGACCAGCGCCGTCCGCGACAGCCTGGTCTCCAGGAAGGCGCCGATCAGCACCGCCGCGCCCAGCCCCAGGAAGAGCGCCAGCAGCGCGTTGCCCATACCCGCGGCACCCGTGCTGAAGAGCAGCGCGATCATCGCACCGAAGGTCACCAGGTCGCCGTGGGCGAAGTTGATCAGCTTCGTCGTGCCGAAGATCAACGAGAGCCCGATCGCGGACACCGCGATCACCAGGCCGAACAGCAGACCCGCCGCGGTGAGCTGGAGCACCCGGTCCCCGAACGAGCCACCGGCGTCGGTGTTGGGAGCCAACGACTCCTCGTCGGCCGCCTCCCCGCCGGAGGAGCCCTCCGTCTCCTCCTGCGAGGGCGAGGCCGATTCCTCCTCGGCCGCGCCCGCCGCCTCCAGGGCGACGATCAGCGGCCGCCGGTCGTCCGCCTCGACCTCCACCTCGGTCTCGCCGTCGACGAAGAGGGCCTCGATCACCGCGAACTCCCCGGGGACGGACTCCTGGTCCACCACCACGCGGTAGGTGCCCGGTTCGGGCAGGCCCACTTCCCACATTCCTTCAGAGTCGGTCTCCGCCGCCCCGACCTCGTCCTCACCGTCGTAGACCGTGATCATGATGCCTTCGACACCCTGGTCCCGGTTCTCCGGATGGAGGATCTGACCGTGCAGCGCTTCACCGCCCTGTTCGTCTGCCGTCGCCGCTGGCCCCGGGATCACCAGGATGGCGGTGATCAGGGCGAGCAACACGGTCACAAGACGTGTGCGCACGCGCGCTCCTTGCGCATCTGAGGGTGGCGGTGGCGAATGCGCGCACGCGCCACCGCTGTCCTTTGCTGTTCGGTGCGGTGAGTTTAGCCCGATTTAGGCAAGTTGTTCAGATGCGCTAATGCCACGTGACCCAACCGTCACCCCATCGTGCGCAAACGAGACCAAGCCGGTACACCTGGCGCATTGACCCTGGACATCTGTCTCGTTTCCACCGCGTTAAGCGCCCGAACTGCATAGTTTCTCCACATACGGCGCACCGGAGTGACCACGGGGAGCCGCGAGGAGAAGGCACGGGCGGAGACGACGAAGGGGGCCGCACCCGGCTCGGGTGCGGCCCCCTTCGTTCAACCTGTCCAGTCCGACTGGCGCGGACGCGTAAGCGCCGCTTACCGGTGTCGGCTCACTGCTTGCCGCCGAGGGTCTCCACGACCGTCTCGGCGACCCTGCGCATGGTCAGCCGCCGGTCCATGGAGTTCTTCTGGATCCAGCGGAACGCCTCGGGCTCGCTCATCCCGTGGCGGCTCTGGAGCAGACCCTTGGCCTGTTCGACCAGCTTGCGGGTCTCCAGGCGCTCCTGGAGGCTGGAGACCTCCGACTCCAGCGCGGACAGCTCCGCGTAGCGCGAGGTGGCCATCTCGATGGCGGGCACGAGGTCGGCCTTGTTGAACGGCTTGACCAGGTAGGCCATGGCCCCGGCCTCGCGCGCCCGTTCGACCAGCTCCCGCTGGGAGAAGGCGGTCAGGATCACCACCGGGGCGATGCGCTCGGCGGCGATGCGCTCGGCGGCCGAGAGGCCGTCGAGCACGGGCATCTTGATGTCGGTGATCACCAGGTCGGGCTTGAGCTCCTGGGCAAGGCGGATCACGGTCTCACCGTCACCGGCCTCGCCCACGACGGCGTAGCCGTCCTCCTCAAGCATCTCCTTGAGGTCCAGGCGGATCAGGGCCTCGTCTTCCGCGATCACCACACGGCTCTGCGTCCTCGTCACGTACACGAGGTTACCGAGATCAGCTAGGATGCTGGACGTCGGGACGGGCATGCGCGTCAATCGTGATACCACTGTTGACGGAGCAACCCCAACCGAACAGGTAGATGGACACCAGCCAGGATGTCCGTTTCACCTAAAAAAGCCCTGATACCCCAATCGGCAGAGGGAAATAGCTCAAACCTATTACAGTGTGGGTTCGAGTCCCACTCAGGGCACAACACCCCAGAGCCGCCCCATTCGGGCGGCTCTCTTCATTTGGAGCACATCAACCCACGGTAGTCATACTATCGACGGAATGTCACAGGCGTGAGCAACTATTCATGTCATGTACTCACGTGACGTAGTAGACGAAACCTTCCGCCTCAAAGCCCTGGGCCTGACCGACAAAGCCATCGCGGCACAGTGCGGCGTCTCCGTGCAGGCGATCAGGCACTGGCGCTACGGCAACAGGCGTACGCCCGCGACAGAGGGAAGGCGCCGAGACCGGACGACCTACTGCCCCAAGTGCCATAACGCGCGTCTTGATGACAACGCCTACGCCTACCTACTGGGGCTCTACCTCGGAGACGGTCACATCACCGCCTCAAGGCGCGGGGTGTACGTTCTCTGGATCTTTTGCGACAACAAGCACCCGGGACTGATGGACCTCTGTGGCGATGCCATGCAGAAGGTGTTCCCGATCACCTCTTTCCGTGCCAGCCGCGGCGAGGGTGCACGGCTGTCAGAGCCGCCTCCGAACACTGGCTCCGCCTGTTCCCCCAGCACGGACCGGGCCACGAGCACTCCGGGAGGATCGCCCTGGAAACCTGGCAGCAGGAAGTCGTCGACCACCATCCCGAGCTGTTCGTCCGGGCCCTGGTTCACTCCGACGGATGCCGTGCCCTCAACCGGATACGCAAGAGGGGCAGGAGGGACGAGTACCACGAGTACCCGCGCTACCACTT
The DNA here is from genome assembly GCF_018316795.1 of Nocardiopsis akebiae. Taxonomy (NCBI): domain Bacteria; kingdom Bacillati; phylum Actinomycetota; class Actinomycetes; order Streptosporangiales; family Nocardiopsidaceae; genus Nocardiopsis; species Nocardiopsis akebiae. Next base: position 2,265,754 of record NZ_CP074132.1, on the reverse strand, counting down.
CTCCAACACGTCGCAGGACATCGTGGACCTCTTCACGTCGTCCCTGGAGCGGCTCGGCAATCCCTGGACGAGCCACATCCAGCGCCAGCCCCCGTTCAAGGACGAGACCGCCGTCTCGGTGTCGCGGAAGGAGGCCGTGGCGCGCATGGACGCCTTCATCGGGCCCAAGCACTGAGGGACCGGACAGACGGGCCAGAACCTGCGTAACTACCCAGCCGGTACCGCCCTAAATAGGCCCTTTGTCACTTTATGCCGGGGCAACCCGGCGGAACCGGTCACATCACGGCCACAACCTGAGTACAACCCGTGAGTTCGGTCGCCTCCGCGGGCGCACGTCCTTGATCCTGGAGTTCCAGAAGCGATTTCTCAGGAGAGGAGCAGCGGGTGCTGACCGCGGTGGCCGGGATCGTCGGCGCACTGGTTATCGGCGCCTGGGTGGTGGTGGCGTGGGGTTCCCAGCGCCGCCAGCCGTGGCTGCTGACCCCCGTCGCGCTGCTCATCGTCCTTCTCGTGGCCGTCGGCCAGCCGGGCTGGGCGTTCGTGCCCGTCGTGGCGCTGGTCGCCGGTTCCTTCGCCGAGCTGGTGGTGGGCTCGCGCGAGTCCCCCACCCTGCGCACCAAGGACCCCGACGCGCCGTTGAGCACGGAGCGCTGGGCGGCGGCCGTGGCCGCGCCGTTCCGGGTGGCGTTGGCCGAGCCCTGGGACGTGGTGGCGCGGCCGTCGCTGCGCCGTCCCTACCAGCGGATGCTGGAGCGCCAGTGGGGGGTGACCGACCGCGAGTCGCTGCTGGAGGCGGTGGACGCCCTGTTGGAGGAGCTGCGTACGGGTCCGAAGCTGGATCTGGTGGTGGATCTGAGTGCGGGGGTGGCCAGGTCGCGGCTGCCGCGTGAGCGGGGCGGGCAGGTGACGGGCGCGCACGTGCGGCTGAGCGAGGAGCAGGTGGCGCGGTTGCGCGCGGTCACGGGGGTGGCCGAGGCGGACGAGACGGTGCTCATCGGCGCCTACCAGTGGTGGAAGTCGGTGCACGTGATCCGGCTGGTGTGCGGGGGCGCGTCGTTGGACTGGTTGAGTCCGGTGGAGACGCAGACGCTGTTGCGGCGGGTGGCCTCGGACCTTCAGCGGCGGTACGCGTCGTGGCAGCAGTTGTCGATGGCCTTCCACGCGGGTTACCTGTTGTGGCCGGAGAAGGGCGTGGAGGGCGACCACGGCGGTACGGACCGGGTGTGGGCGGCGCTGGGTCTGCTGACGGAGGACGAGCGCAGTCCGTGGAACCTGTTGCCGTGGGACATGCCGTTGGAGCGTGTGCTGCCGGAGGGGGGCTCGGCTGCCGGGCCGGAGTCGCGCGGGGACGTGCGCGGGGAGTCGGCGGCCTGAGGTGGTGCGGCGGGGCCGCACCTGGTCCTGACCCGGTGGGCGGCGCGGCTCATACGCCGTGTCCTCCGGGCCGGACCTGATGCGGCACGTCGGGGGCGCCCGGTGCGGGGCGCCCTGGTGGTTCTACCGTGCCGCGAGGGCGACGGCGTCTCCGAGGCGGTGGACGCGCAGGGAGTTGGTGGAACCGGTGGTTCCGGGCGGGCTGCCGGCGACGATGACGATCTTGTCGCCCTTGTGGTAGTCGCCGAGCTGGAGGAGTTCGGCCTCCACTTGGCGGACCATGTCGTCGGTGTTGTCGACCCAGGGGACGATGTTGCTCTCGACTCCCCAGGTGAGGGAGAGCACTCCGCGGGTGGTCTGCTCGGTGGTGAAGGCCATCAGCGGGATGGGTGAGCGGTAGCGGGCCAGGCGCCGGGCGGTCTCGCCGGACATGGTGAAGGCGACCAGTGCCTTGGCTCCGACGGTGGCGCCGATCTCGGCGGCGGCGCGGGCGATGGCTCCGCCGGTGGTCTCGGGCACCCGGTTGAGGATGTGCGAGGCGCGCAGGGATTCCTGTTCGGCGGCGCTGACGATGCGGGCCATGGTCTCGACGGTCTCGACGGGGTACTTGCCGACGCTGGTCTCTCCGGAGAGCATGACGGCGTCGGCGCCGTCGAGGACGGCGTTGGCGACGTCGGAGGCCTCGGCCCGGGTGGGCCGGGGTGATCCGATCATGGATTCGAGCATCTGGGTGGCGACGATGACCGGTTTGGCCTTGTCGCGGCAGCGTTCGACGGCGCGTTTTTGCACCATGGGGACGTTTTCGAGGGGGAGTTCGACGCCGAGGTCGCCGCGGGCGACCATGACTCCGTCGAAGACCTCGATGATGTCCTGGAGCCGTTCGACGGCCTGGGGTTTCTCGACCTTGGCGATGAGGGGGACGGTGATGCCCTCCTCGTCCATGATGCGGTGGCACTCCTCGGCGTCGGCGGGGCTGCGGACGAAGGAGAGGGCGACCATGTCGACGCCCTGGCGCAGGGCCCAGCGCAGGTCCGCCTCGTCCTTTTCGGTGAGTGCGGGGACGCTGACGGCGACGCCGGGGAGGTTGAGTCCCTTGTGGTTGGAGACGGTGCCGGCGACGACGACGCGGGTGTGGACGTCGGTGCTGGTGGTCTTGGTGCACTCCAGCGCGATGCGGCCGTCGTCGATGAGGACGCGGTCGCCGGGGCGTACGTCGGCGGGGAGTCCCTTGTAGGTGGTGGAGACGCGGTGGGCGTCTCCGGGGACGTCGTCGGTGGTGATGGTGAATTCGTCGCCGACGTTGAGGTCGACGGGGCCGTCGGCGAAGGTGCCGACGCGGATCTTGGGCCCTTGGAGGTCGGCGAGGACGCCGACTGCTCGTTGTGCGGCCTCAGCGGCGCCTCGCAGGTTGGCGAGGTTGGCGCTGTGGTCGTCGTGGGTTCCGTGGCTGAGGTTGAGTCGGGCGACGTCCAGTCCGGCTTCGACGAGCTTGCGGAGGACTTCCGGGCTCGAGGTGGCGGGACCGAGGGTCGCGACGATTTTTGCTCGACGTGTCACGCTTAACACTCTAGAGCGTCTGGAGGATGGAGTGGTCTAAACCAGGTTGCGAATGGACGTATGTGGGGCTGCGGGAAGTCGAACGGCGGACACCCTGGGTGACGTTCGGTGGCGTTGCGTGTCGGGGTGTCTTCGCTGGTGGGGTTGGCGGGTCGGTGCGGGGGACCCGGCCTCGGCGGGGTCCGGCGCCCGTGGGGCTTGGTCTTGGCCGGGGCTGGTGGGGCCGGGTCGGGGGTGTCAGCCGTCGCGGCGGCGGGGTGGGATGTAGCACTGGAGGCGGCCGTAGGCGCAGAGGATGCGCAGGCGTTGGACGGTGCGCATGCCTTCGCGTTCGAGGGTGGCGGCGGTGTCCCAGTGCTGCCAGGTGGCGTCCCAGCCGCCGTCGGCTCTCTGGGTCTGTTCGAAGAAGTCGAGGTTGCGTTGGATCTCGGCGTCGGTGAACAGGGGTCGGGCGATGTGGTCGGGGTGGGTGGCGATGTCGAGTGCGGTGTGGGTGTGTCGGTTCGGGTTGGGTTTGGGGTGGGTGTCGATGACGGCGCGGATCATGGGGTGGAGGCGGCTGGTGGTGCGTAGGGCGCGGTCGCGGTCGGGGGCGTGTTGGAGGAAGGTGCAGATGCCGATGGCCTGGTGGGGGTCGGTCCAGTGCAGGGCGTCGATGCGCTTCCAGCAGTAGGCGGTGGCGTTGTCGCGCCAGGTGTGGCTGATGTTGTGTTTGTGGAGGTATCCGGCGAGGAGTGCGGTGAGTCCGAGGTCGCTGGTGAAGTCGTGGTGCTGTTGCCACCAGGGGGCGGATTCGGTGTGGCGGACGTTGGGTCGTACGCAGGGCAGGCCGCCGTCGGGGTTGGTGACGGTGGTGAGGTAGCGGCAGATGCCGGTGCCGAGGGTGGTGGGAATGGGGCCGAGGTCGTCGAGGTAGCGCAGGGCGATCTCGGTGGCGGCGGGTTGGCTGGTGTGTCCGCGCAGGTCGGGGTCGAGTCCGTTGCCGTAGCCGCCGTCGAGGTTGCGGTAGGCGGAGAGCGCGGAGCGAACGGGTTCGGTGGGTCCGTTCTGGAAGAGGTGGGCGAAGCGGAGCCGGTCGATGAGCCGGGCGTTTCGCATGGTGAAGTGTTCTGCGGCGCGAAGGGAGTCCCAGGTCACAACGGTCATGTCTTCGACGGTACGTCCGTGTGCGGGGCGGGGAAATGGTTGGCGGGCCAATCCATTCGCGATCTTTACGCGCGGTTCGGGGTGGTGTTGCGTGTGCGTCTTCGGGTGAGGATGAGGAGTCCCGCCCAGGAGGCGAGGACGGTGAGGGCGACGGCGAGCTGTGCGGTGAGCAGGTGTTCGGCGGGGTAGACGATGCCGGTGAGGTAGTGGTCGATGAAGCCTTCGGGGGGCAGTCCTTGTTGTCCGGCGCGTCGGCGGGCCCAGTTCTCGACGTGGGTGAGGGGGCAGGGCCATCCGATGAGGGTGATGGCGAGTCCGTAGAGGGCGCAGCCGAGGTGGGTCCACAGGGTGCGGGGCCATTTCCAGGCGAGGAACCCGCCGAGGGCCAGGTAGGCGAGGAAGGCCAGGTGCGTGACCATGGCGGTGTCGGCGATGAGCCGGTAGGTCATCGTCTGGCCTCCTGGGCGCGTGGTGGGTGTTGCTGGTTTCCAGTATCCGCGCCGTCTCCCGGGCGGGCCAGGGGGTGTCGGGGGCTGTGGACGATGCGGGTGGAAACCCGGATGGCTCTTCACCCGGCGGTGGACACGGCGACGCGCCGGGTGCGGAGGGTGTCCTCCGCGCCCGGCGCGCGTGTGTGCCTGGTTGCGGCTAGACGAGCGGTCGCGCGGTCGGCGGGATGGTGACCGGCAGGGTGCTGTCGTCGTTGAGGTAGCGGTCCACTCCTGCGGCGGCGGAGCGGCCCTCGGCGATGGCCCAGACGATGAGCGACTGGCCGCGGCCCATGTCGCCGGCGCAGTAGACGCCGTCGACGGTGGTGCGGTAGTCGGTGTCGCGGACGACGTTGCCGCGTCCGTCGAGTTCGACGCCGAGCTGGTCGAGCAGGCCCTCCTTCTGGGGTCCGACGAAGCCCATGGCGAGGGTGACGAGTTCGGCGGGGATCTCGCGTTCGGTGCCCTCGACGGGTTCGAAGCCCTTGTCGGTGCGCTTGACCTCGACGAGCTTGAGGGCGCGGACGCGGCCGTTGTCGTCGCCGAGGAACTCGACGGTGTTGACGGAGTAGATCCGCTTGCCGCCCTCCTCGTGGGCGCTGGTGACCTTGTAGAGCATGGGCATGGTCGGCCAGGGCTGGTTGTCGGGCCGCGTGGCGGGCGGCTTGGGCATGATCTCCAGCTGGGTGACCGACGCGGCGCCCTGGCGGTGGGCGGTGCCGACGCAGTCGGCGCCGGTGTCGCCGCCGCCGATGACGACGACGTGCTTGCCCTTGGCGCTGATGGCGGGCGTGTCGTAGTCGCCCTCCTGGACCCGGTTGGCCAGGGGCAGGTACTCCATGGCCTGGTGGATGCCGTCGAGTTCGCGGCCCTTGGCGGGCAGGTCGCGCCAGGCGGTGGCGCCGCCGCTGATGACGACGGCGTCGTGGTCGGCGCGCAGCTGGTCGGCGGTGATGTCGGTGCCGACGTCGACTCCGGCGCGGAAGGTGGTGCCCTCGGCGCTCATCTGGGCGAGGCGGCGGTCGATGTGCCGCTTCTCCATCTTGAACTCGGGGATGCCGTAGCGCAGGAGGCCGCCGATGCGGTCGGCGCGTTCGTAGACGGTGACGTCGTGTCCGGCGCGTGTGAGCTGCTGGGCTGCGGCGAGTCCGGCGGGGCCGGAGCCGACGACGGCGACCTTCTTGCCGGTGCGGGTGGCGGGGGGCAGGGGCTTGACCCAGCCTTCCTCCCACGCGCGGTCGATGATGGAGACCTCGACGTTCTTGATGGTGACGGCGGGTTGGTTGATGCCGAGCACGCACGCGGATTCGCACGGGGCGGGGCAGAGCCTGCCGGTGAACTCGGGGAAGTTGTTGGTGGCGTGCAGGCGTTCGATCGCCTCGGCCCAGTCGTGGGTGTGGACGAGGTTGTTCCACTCGGGGATGAGGTTGCCGAGGGGGCAGCCGTTGTGGCAGAAGGGGATGCCGCAGTCCATGCAGCGCGAGGCCTGCTTGGTGACGGTTCCCCGGTCGAAGTCCTCGTAGACCTCGCGCCAGTCCTGGATGCGCACGTCGACGGGTCGGTGCTTGGGGAGCTCTCGCTCGGTGGTCTTCAGGAAGCCCTTGGGGTCGGCCATGTGCCTTCCTCCTCTCGTGTCAGGACTGTGCGGAGGCCATGACGGCCTCGTTGACGTCGCGGCCCTCGCGTTCGGCCTCGGCCCGGGCGAGCAGGACGCGCTTGTAGTCGCGCGGCATGATCTTGGCGATGCGGTCGAGTCCGGCGTCGCCGTCGGTGAGGACGCGGTCGGCGACGGCCGATCCGGTCTCGGCTCGGTGGCGGGTGAGGACGTCGGTGAGGAACGCGCGGTCCTCGTCGGTGAGGGCCTCGACCTCGACCATCTCGGTGTTGACGCGTTCGCGGTCCAGGTCCAGGACGTAGGCGATGCCTCCGGACATGCCGGCGGCGAAGTTGCGTCCGGTGCGGCCCAGGACGACGGCTCGGCCGCCGGTCATGTATTCGCAGCCGTGGTCGCCGATGCCCTCGACGACGGCGAGTGCTCCGGAGTTGCGGACGCAGAAGCGTTCGCCGACGACGCCGCGCAGGAGGATCTCTCCGGAGGTGGCGCCGTAGCCGATGACGTTTCCGGCGATGATGTGGTCCTCGGCGACGAGCTGGGAGGCGTTGTCGGGGCGGACGATGACGCGTCCGCCGGACAGGCCCTTGCCGACGTAGTCGTTGGCGTCGCCGGACAGGCGCAGGGTGACGCCCCTGGGCACGAAGGCGCCGAAGGACTGGCCCGCGGATCCGGTGAAGGAGACGTCGATGGTGTCGTCGGGGAGGCCGTTGGCGCCGTGGCGCTTGGTGACCTCGTGTCCGAGCATGGTGCCGACGGTGCGGTTGACGTTGCGTACGGGCAGTTCGAGGCGCACGGGCTGGCCGAAGTCCAGGGCGCCCTCGCTGAGCTGGATGAGGGTGTTGTCCAGGGCCTTCTCCAGACCGTGGTCCTGGAGGCGCTGTCGGACGCGGTGGTCGCCGGCGCGGGGTTCGACCTCGTGCAGGATGGGCGACAGGTCCAGCCCCTGGGCCTTCCAGTGGGTGACGGCGTCGGCGGTGTCGAGCAGGTCGATGGAGCCGATGGCCTCGTCCAGGCTGCGGAAGCCGAGCTGGGCGAGGTACTCGCGGACCTCCTGGGCGATGAACTCGAAGAAGTTGACGACGTACTCGGCCTTGCCGGAGAAGCGCTCGCGCAGGAGCGGGTTCTGGGTGGCGACGCCGACGGGGCAGGTGTCCAGGTGGCAAACGCGCATCATGACGCAGCCGGAGACGACGAGGGGCGCGGTGGCGAAGCCGTACTCCTCAGCGCCGAGCAGGGCGGCGATGACGACGTCGCGGCCGGTCTTCATCTGGCCGTCGGCTTGGACGACGATGCGGTCGCGCAGGCCGTTGAGCAGCAGGGTCTGCTGGGTTTCGGCGAGGCCGAGTTCCCAGGGGGTGCCCGCGTGCTTGAGGGAGGTCAGCGGCGAGGCGCCGGTGCCTCCGTCGTGGCCGGAGATGAGGACGACGTCGGCGTGTGCCTTGGACACGCCGGCGGCGACGGTGCCCACGCCCGCCTCGGAGACCAGTTTGACGTGGACCCGGGCGGAGGGGTTGGCGTTCTTGAGGTCGTGGATGAGCTGGGCGAGGTCCTCGATGGAGTAGATGTCGTGGTGGGGCGGCGGGGAGATGAGTCCGACGCCGGGGGTGGAGTGGCGGGTCTGGGCGACCCACGGGTAGACCTTGTGGCCGGGCAGCTGGCCGCCCTCGCCGGGCTTGGCGCCCTGGGCCATCTTGATCTGGATGTCGTCGGCGTTGGTGAGGTAGTGCGAGGTGACGCCGAAGCGGCCGGAGGCGACCTGCTTGATGGAGCTGCGCCGCAGGTCCCCGTTGGCGTCGGGGGTGAAGCGGTCGGGGTCCTCGCCGCCCTCGCCGGTGTTGGACTTGCCGCCGAGGCGGTTCATCGCGATGGCGAGGGTCTGGTGGGCTTCCGCGGAGATGGAGCCGTAGGACATGGCTCCGGTGGAGAAGCGCTTGACGATCTCGGCGACGGGTTCGACCTCGTCGACGGGCACGGGCTCGCGCACGCCGTCCTTGAAGCGCAGGAGACCGCGCAGGGTCATGAGCTTCTGGGACTGGTCGTCGATCTGGGAGGTGTACTCCTTGAAGATCTCGTACCGGCGGGTGCGGGTGGAGTGCTGGAGCTTGAAGACGGTCTCGGGGCTGAACAGGTGCGGTTCGCCCTCGCGGCGCCACTGGTACTCGCCGCCGACCTCCAGGCGCCGGTGGGCGCTGGGGTTGGGGGTGTGGGCGCTGCGGTGGCGGATGGCGACCTCCTCGGCGAGGACGTCGAAGCCGACGCCGCCCAGGCGGGAGGTGGTGCCGGTGAAGCAGCGGTCGATGACCTCGGCGCCCAGGCCCAGGGCCTCGAAGATCTGGGCTCCGGTGTAGGAGCTGACCGTGGACACGCCGATCTTGGACATGATCTTCAGGACGCCCTTGCCGAACGCCTTGACGGTGTTGCGGACGGCCTGGTCGGCGTCGACGCCGCCGAGGCGTCCGCGTTCGACGAGGTCGCGGACGGTGGCCAGCGCCAGGTAGGGGCTGACCGCGGAGGCGCCGTAGCCGATGAGCAGGGCGACGTGGTGGCATTCGCGCACGTCGGCGGCCTCGATGAGGAGGCCGACCTCGGTGCGGGTCTTCTCGCGGACGAGGTGGTGGTGGACCGAGCCGGTGAGCAGCAGCGACGGGATGGGCGCGCGGTCGGCGTCGGCGCCGCGGTCGCTGAGCACGAGGATGTGGGCGCCGTCGGCGATGGCGGCGGAGACCTCGGTGTTGATCTGCTCCAGGCGTGCGGAGAGCGCGTCGCCGCCGCCTTCGACGGGGTAGGTGCCGTCGACGGTGAAGGTCTTCAGGGCCGGGTTGTCCTGTCCGGCGGCGACGATGGCGGCCAGTTCGGCCTGGCCGACGACCGGGGTGGGCAGGACGAGGCGCTGGGTGCTGCCGGGTGCGGCGTCGAGGATGTTGTGCTCGGCGCCCAGGAGGGTGGCCAGGCTGGTGACCATCTCCTCGCGGATGGCGTCCAGGGGCGGGTTGGTGACCTGGGCGAAGTTCTGCGAGAAGTAGTCGAAGAGCTGGCGGGAGCGCTCGGAGAGCGCGGCCACCGGGGTGTCGGTGCCCATGGAGCCGATGGGTTCGGCGCCGGTGCGGGCCATGGGTGTGAGGATGACGCGCAGTTCCTCCTCGGTGTAGCCGAAGACCTGCTGGGCGCGCTGGAGTTCGGTGACCGGGACGGGCTGGGCGTCGGGCAGGTCGGCCAGGCGCAGGACGCCTGTGTCGATCCACTCCTGGTAGGGGTGCTGGGCGGCGAGTTCGGCCTTGATCTCCTCGTCCTCGACGATGCGCCCCTGGGCGGTGTCGACGACGAAGATGCGGCCGGGCTGGAGGCGTCCCTTGCGCACGACGGTGGCGGGGTCGATGTCCAGGACGCCGGCCTCGCTGGCGAGGACGACGAGGCCGTCCTCGGTGACCCAGTAGCGTCCGGGGCGCAGGCCGTTGCGGTCCAGGACCGCGCCGACGACCGTGCCGTCGGTGAAGGACACCGAGGCGGGACCGTCCCAGGGCTCCATGAGGGTGGAGTGGTACTCGTAGAAGGCCCGGACGGCCGGGTCCATCTCGGTGTGGTTCTCCCAGGGCTCGGGGATCATCATGAGCACCGCGTGCGGCAGGGAGCGTCCGCCCAGGTGGAGCAGCTCCAGGGCGTCGTCGAAGGAGGCGGTGTCGGAGTCGTCGGGGTCGACGATGGGGAAGATCCGGTCGAGTTCGCCGGGGATGAGGTCGCTGGCGAGCTTGGCCTCGCGCGCCCGCATCATGTTGCGGTTGCCCTTGACGGTGTTGATCTCGCCGTTGTGCGCGACGTAGCGGAACGGGTGGGCGAGCGGCCAGGACGGGAAGGTGTTGGTGGAGAAGCGGGAGTGGACCAGGGCCAGGCCGGAGGCGTAGCGCCGGTCGGACAGGTCGGGGAAGAACGGCTCCAGCTGCGGGGTGGTGAGCATGCCCTTGTAGGCGATGGTGCGCGGTGACAGGCTCGGGAAGTAGACGTCGCTCTCGTGCTCTGCGCGCTTGCGTACGCAGTAGGCGTGGCGCTCCAGCTCGATGCCGGTGAGGCCTTCGGTGGCGGTGCCGGGGGTGCCCGTGATGAAGAGCTGCCCGAAGTAGGGCATGGCCTGGCGGGCGGCGGGGCCGCTGTACTGGGGCTCGAAGGGCAGTTCGCGCCAGCCGAGCAGGGTCAGGCCCTCTTCGGCGACGATGGCGTTGATGCGTTCGACGGCGGCGGCGCGCTCGGCCGCGTCGGCGGGCAGGAACCCGATGCCGGTGGCGTAGGCGCCCGCCTGGGGCAGGGTGAAGTCGCAGACCTCGGTGTAGAACTCGTGCGGGATCTGGGTGAGGATGCCCGCGCCGTCTCCGTCGTCGGGGTCGGCGCCGGAGGCTCCGCGGTGGTCGAGGTTGCGGAGTACGGTGAGCGCCTTCTCGACGATGTCGTGGCTACGACGTCCAGTGAGGTCGGCGACGAAGCCCACACCGCAGGCGTCGTGCTCGAAAGCGGGGTCGTACAGGCCCTGGGAAGTGGTCTCGGGGTTCGTTCGGACGGACGAACGCCGCACCTGGCCAGCAGGCATCTACCCTCCTGTCGTCTTGCGTCGGCTTCGTGAAAAGCGCATCCGGGACGACGTTGGCCCTGCTGCGTGCGGATGGAGTTGTGTCGCCGCGTGGTGCGGCGGTGACCGTCGTCGGGCGCCGTGGCCGCCTCCGTCGTGCGGCCACGTCCTCGTGGCCGCCGGTGGCGGGTGGGGTCCGCCCGTGACGGGCGGGTTCTCTTATACATGCCGGTCCAGCCGCGACGTTAATCGCAGGTCTAGACCATGTGGCGCCGCGGTGCGCCGGTGGCCCCTGGCCTCGCCCGTGTGTGTGCGGGCTCGGGCGCGGTCCGGGAGAGGTTCCCGGTGCGGGCTGGCCTAGCGGGTTTTTCCACGAGGGAACCCCGCTAAACCTCCCAAAGAGGCCGAAACACCAACCTTTGGGGTCGGGAACGTTACTTCGGGCATGCGGGCGCAACACGCCGCACGCCCACATTACCCCGGTGTTAACCGCGTCCCCAAGAGGGTGAGGGGCGGGTCCGCGAGTGATATCCCCCTCACCGGGGGGCGCCGCTGACCTGGGTGGCGGCGGGCCGCGCGCCGCCACCGCGCGCGTGGGACGATCGGTGCATGCACGCGACTCATCCGGGCCCGGACGGCCCCCCTTCCGCTGCCTCCGGGCGGGTACCGGTCGCGGACGGCGACTCCGCCCGCGCCGACCGCCCCCTTGACGGCCCGCCGCCCCTGCCCGAGCCCGCCGCGGAGCTGCTGCGCGGCCACGGCGTGGACGCGCCCCGGCTGCGCCGCGTGCTGGCGCTGCTCTCGGACGGGCGCGAGTGGGAGGCGAACGCGCTCGTGCGCGCCAGCGGCGTCGCGTACGCGCTGGTGTCCTCCCTGGTGGCGGCTCTGACGGAGGCCGGTGAGCTGGCGCCCGGGGACGGGCGGGGCCGGGTGCGCCTGGTGCGGCCCGAGCGCTACGCGGGCGCGGCCGGGGAGGAGCCCGCGGACCCGGTGGCCCACCTGCTCCCCCGATACTCCCGGGCGCTGGCGGAGCTGGCGCGGGCCGTGGAGGAGGGACCCGCCTCGGACCTGGACCTGGACCACGTCGCCGCGACGGCCGAGACCGCGCTGCGCCGGGCGCTGCTGCTGTCCACCCGGTTCGACCTGCGCGAGCGCACGCTCCTGTGCGTGGGCGACCACGACCTGACCTCGGTGGCGCTGACCCTGGTCTGCCCGGACGCCCGGGCGCAGGTCGTGGACATCGACGAGCGGGTCCTGGCCCACATCGACGCCCTGGCGGCCGATCTGGGGCTGGCGGTGCGCACGCACGCCGCGGACCTGCGCCTGGGGCTGCCGCCCGCGGTGCGCGGCGGCGCGGACGTGGTGTTCACCGATCCCCCCTACACGCCCGACGGGGTGGAGTTGTTCGTGCGGCGCGGTGTGGAGGGGATGGCCGATCCCCGCCGGGGCCGGGTGCTGGTGGCCTACGGGGCCAGTGAGACCACGCCGCGGCTGGCCGCGGCCACGCAGGCGCGGCTGGTGCGGATGGACCTGCTGCTGGAGGCGGTGTGGCCGGACTTCAACCGCTACCACGGGGCCGAGTCGATCGGTGCGGCCTCCGACCTGTACGTGCTGCGGCCGCTGGCGCGCACGCTGCCCGCTCCCTCGGGCGAGGTGGCGCGCGTGTACAGCCAGGGGGTGAACGCCAAGGAGGCCCGGGGCGGTCTGGACGCCGACCGGGCCCGCGCCGTGCTGGACCGGGTGGCCGAGGAGACCGCGGGTACCGGTGGAGCCGGGGAGGCCTGCGCTGACCGCGCGCCGACGCTGGTGGGCGCGTGGCCGGGCGAGGTGGCCGGGTCGGGGCGGGTGCGCCTGTCCACGTGGCTGGACGCGCCCGGGCAGGGCGGCGGCCGCGCGGTGGTCAATCTCACGGGCGGGTGGGACCGCTGGGCGGCGCGCGCGGCCCTGGCCGCCGCCGGGGACACCGTGTACGCGCTGGTGCCGTCCTCGGCGGCGTGCGTGCGCGACGAGGCGGGCCAGCGTGGGCTGCGCGCCTTGGTGGAGCCGCGCTTCGGGGTGCGGTTCCTGCGCGGGTTCGGCGCGGACGGACTGACTGCGGTGCGGCTGACCCGGCGCCCGGACGCGGACTCGGCGGTGGAGCGGCTGCTGGTGTACGTGCAGGAGAGGGCGCACGGCACGCTCACCGCGACCCTGCGGGCGGGGCTGGTGGAGGTGTCGGCCCGGCTGGAGAAGCCGGTCAACAAGCGCACGGCGCGCCACGCGGTGGCCGCCGCGCCGGAGTGGGTGTCCGGGCACACCCTGCTGGACCTGCCCGAGCACCGGTTCGGTGAGCTGCGCGGGGTGGCGGCGGACCTCCTGGAGCGGGTGGGGCGCCCCCCGGCCTGACGCTGTACCGGCCCGCCCCTGGGCCGATGGCGGGTCGGAACCCTCACGTCGTACCAGCAACGGTTCCGGCCAGCCAACGGACTGCCGCGTGCTCGTCCCGGAGACGGCGAAGGGGCCGCGGCGGTGCCGCGGGCCCCTTCGTGTGTGCGGGGGAGGCTCAGCCGGTGCCGGTGGTCCCGGGCAGCTCCGCGCCGGTTCCCTCGTTGCCGGTCACACCCTCACCTTCGACGCCGGTGCCGTCGGTGCCCGTTCCGTCGGTGCCCAGGCCCTCGGTGCCGGTGCCCGTGCCCTCCGTGCCGGTTCCCCCGGTCCCGGTGCCCTCGGTGCCCTCCGTCGTTCCCTCGGTCCCGCCGCCGGTGGTGCCCTCCTGCTGCACCATGCGCCGGTAGAGCGGGTCGCGGAAGTTGGCCAGCGCCACGAGCGGCCCGGACAGGCTGACCCTGTCCTCCACCGACTCCGAGTCGGTGGGCTGCACCCACACCAGGACCAGGTAGTGGCCGCTGACGACGGCGTCGCTGGCGCTGTAGCCGCTGCCCAGGCGGTCGAAGGGCTCTGCGCCGGACGGCGAGAGCACGAAGCCGGGGTCCTGCGCGCCCTCCCCCTCGGGTTCGGCGAGGGCCGCGGCGACCGCCCGGCTGCCCTCGACGTCGGCGAGGTTGAACACGGCCACGACGCCGAAGTAGGTGTCGGACACGTAGGTGGCGCGCCCGGCCTGGGTGCAGTCGGCCTCGGCCAGGGCGGCCTTGGCGGGCTCGCCCCACACCGCGGCGGCGCAGTCCTCGGCCAGGGCCGATTCGCCCAGGGTGAAGTCGATGCTCTGGCTGGAGATCTCGGCGTTGCGGTCCCCGAAAAGCTCGTTCTCGTTGAGGGGGCGGCTGTCGGCCTCGCGGGTGGCGAGCACCTCGTTCATGCTGCCGGCGTCGACGACCCGGTACACGGCGGGACGGGTCTGGGGGGCTGCCTGCCCCTCGCCGCCCTCCCCCGCGTTGAGGTACAGGACCACGCCGAGGGCGATCAGCGCCACGACCAGCACTCCGGCCACGATGGCGATGAGGGGGCCCAGGCGCCTGGACTCCTTCTTCCTGCGCCCCCCGGCCCGTCGGCGCCCGCCCTCCCGGGAGGAGCGCCCCTCGGGCTCGGTGTCGGGCTCGCTGGTCTTCCTCCGGCGCCCCGCGGGTCCGGACGCCGACGGTTCAGAAGGGGACACCCAATGGACCTTTCCTCGGATGCGGTCCGGCCCGCGCGTACGCGGGCCGGACCGGTGTGTTCGGGGGTGTGTGAGGCCGGGAATCCTCGCCGCGCCTCGTGTGACCTCGGGTCGGTCTGTCGCAGATCCTATCGGGGCCTCCGACAAGCCGGGACAGACTACTCCTCGGCCTGCTCCGCCGCCTGGTTCACGGCCACGACCTCCTCGTAGACGTAGCGCGCCGCGTTCATGGAGGCCACGCTCAGCGTCGCCATGTCGGTGTTGTCCCCGGGCGGGGAGCCGTCGGTGTCGGCCACCCAGAACACGGCCAGGTAGTGGCCCATGACCTGGGTCGTGGCCTGGCTGTAACCGTCCCGGAGGCCGGGGACCTCGTCGCCGGTCTGCGTGAGCAGGAACCCGGCGCCGCTCTCGGCGTTGGTCGGGTCCAGCTCGCGCTCGACCTCGACCGCGGCCTCGGCGTTGGCCAGGTCGAACAGGGTGAACTGGGCCACGTACTGCTCGTCGCCGTCGGTGTACACGCCGGAGGCGGCCTGGACGCAGTTGGCGTCGATCAGGCTCTGGCCGAGCTCCTCACCCCACACCAGGGAGGTGCAGGAGTCGGTGATCGAGCCCTGGCGCAGTTCCAGGTTCACGTCGTCCAGGCCGATCTCGCGGACCGGGTCGAAGACGCTCTCCTCGGTCATCGGTTCGGTGCCCTCGGGGCGCTCGTTGATGGCGCCGAAGACGTCCTCGCGGTTGGGCTCGGAAAGGTACAGCTCCGGGGTGAGGGTGCTGTGCCCGTCCGGCGGGGCCACGACCGTGTCGTCCCCGCCCGCGACGGCGCCGCCGTTGCCGGCGAAGAGCTGGTAGGACAGCAGGCCGAGGAGGGCGACCAGCGCGATGCTGAACGCTCCGAGCAGGAGGCCGAGCACGGCTGTGCCGCGCTTGCGCTTGCTCTGCTCGGCGAGGGTGTACACGATCTGGTTGGGGCGGTCGCCCAGGACCGAGACCCTCTTGATCGCGGCGGCGGAGAAGGCGGAGACCTTGTTCACCCCCGTGGCTCCGGCCCGCCTGCCTCCGGCGGCCCGGTTGCCCGGGGCCCCGCGGCGGGAGGAGCCGCGGGCCCCGCGCCCCTTCCTGCGGCGCGAGGCGCGGCCGCCGGTCTCCTCGGCGCCGCCCGCTTCGGCGCCGTCGGCGCCCTCTTCCTCGTCGTAGGCGTCCTCGTCGTAGGACGCGTCGTCGTAGGGTCCGTCGTCGTAGCCGTCGCCGGCGGGGCGGGTGTGGCCGTACTCCGCGGAGAAGTCCTCCTCGGGGTCGTACCCCTCCTCGTCCCGGTCCAGGATCTGGTCGTCGGCGCGGTCCTCGGTGCGGGCGCTTTGGGCGCGGCGGCCTCTGCGGCCGTACCCGGACTCAGCTCTGCTCACGGTCTTTCTCAATCGTCAACCCGTGGTCTGCTCGAAAGGTACAGGGGCCCAGATGCGTGTCCGGACACGGCCGGTCCACGTGGCTTCCCTGTGTCTACTCGGGCTTCGTCCCGGGTTCGGTTCCCGTGTCCCCGGCGTCCCTGTCGGTCGAGCCCTCGCTACTAGATCGTTCAGGGCTCGGGTGGTATTCCGTCCCCGCCTCCCGTGAGCTGGAGCTTTGCGAACCGACACGCGATTCCTCGCTGTCCAGGGCGCTGTAGACGGTGCTGTCGTCGCGCGTCTCACCGTCGGTTGTGGGCCCGAACACCTGGGTTCCGGCGTCGTGGCCGTGGGGGACGACGGCGCTGGAGAAGGAGTCGATGCGCCGTCCCGCCCACACGAAGTAGGCCAGGGCCGTGAGGAGGACCAGGAGGGAGGTCCAGTTGTTCAGGCGCAGGCCCAGGAAGTCGTTGGCCGGGTCCACGCGCAGGTACTCGATCCAGAACCGGCCAGCGCAGTAGCCCGCGACGTAGAGGGCGAACAGGCGCCCGCCCTGGAGGGAGCGCTCGTAGCGCCGTCCCGCCCAGGCCAGCAGGACGGCCAGGCCCAGGCACCACAGGGACTCGTAGAGGAAGGTGGGGTGGTAGGTGCTGACGCCCAGTTCCATTCCCGGGCGCAGGGCGCCGTTGGGGTAGGGGGTGATCTCCACGGCCCAGGGCAGGTCGGTGGGCCTGCCGAACAGCTCCTGGTTGAAGTAGTTGCCCCAGCGGCCCAACGCCTGGGCCAGGGGGAGGGTGGGGGCGATGGCGAAGGAGAGCTTGGACATGGACAGGCCGCGCCTGCGGGCCACCAGCCACACGCCCAGGGCGCCCATGGGGATGGCTCCCCAGATGCCGAGCCCGCCCTCCCAGATGTACAGGGCGCGGATGGGCTCGCGGCCCTCGGCGAAGTACAACTGGGCGTCGCTGACGACGTGGTAGAGGCGTCCGCCGATCAGGCCCAGGATCACGGCCCACACGGCCATGTCCATGATGGTGCCCTTCTCACCGCCCATGGCGGCCCAGCGCCGCTCGCTCCACAGCACCGCGACGATGACTCCGGCGAGGATGCACAGGGCGTAGAAGTGGATCTGCAGCGGCCCGATGGGGATGGAGTTGACCTGCGGGCTGGGGAAGGCCGCGAGGGCCCGGCCGAACTCGACCGCGCCCTCCGTGGCTGTCGACGACAATGTCACTGGTCTGCTCTCGGGTTCGCCCCGCGTGCGGGGGTGTCTTCGGGGATGGCTACTCCGCGCCACCCCCGTCGCCTGTGGGTTGGGTGTCGACCTCGCCGGGCTCCGCTGAGGCGATCGCCTCGTTGAGGCCCCGGGCGGTCATGGCGGTGTCGTTGTCGAGCAACTCACCGTTGATGTAGACGGAGGGCGTTCCGCGGAAGGCGTTGTCTCCGCTGTAGCGAGTGTAGGCGTTCCCGGTGGCTTCGATGATCTGGCCCGTGTACGTCCCCTCCAGGAACGAGGGGTCGTGGCCGTGCTCGGCGCCCCAGGCGAGCAGGTCGGACAGCACCATGGTGGCGAGGGTCTCCTCGCCGATCTGCGCCACGGCGTCCTCGGTCAGGGCGGGCAGGAACTCCTCGGTGAACCGGGAGACCACGGCGGCCTCGTCGTCCACCCGCTGGTCGAACCGCTCCTGCTGCTCCGGGGTGGGGTCGGTCTCGGCGAACCACTCCTTGAGCTGGTCGACGGTGAAGCCCTCGGTGCGCTCGGTGGGCTGGTTCTCGAAGAGGATGTCGTTGTAGCGCACGAACCGGTCGTGTTCGGCGGCGGCGCGGGCGGCGGCCCCGGCGCGCAGCGAGTTGCTGCTCAGGGGCACCGGCTGCTGGGCGAAGATGCTGACCGGCCGGTAGTGGACGATGGCCTCGCCCTGTGCGGCGTTCTCCTTGAGGACGCCGCCGTTGAGGAGTTCGAACTGGCGGCAGGCGGGGCACTGGTAGTCGGCGTAGACCTCGACGACGGGGGCCGAGGCGCCGTCCTGGGCCATGACGACGCTGCCGTCCTGCTGGAGGGTGCTCGGCGCCAGGGCCCCCTCGTACTCGCCGCTGCGGCGGTCGGCGTTGAGGGCGGCGTAGCCGATGCCGACGATGAGCAGCACCACCGCGGCGGCGGCGCCCACCACGACGAGGGTCCTGTTGCGCTTGGCTTTGCGCTTGTCCCTCTCCCTCTGCTCCTTGAGTTTCTCGCGGGAGCGCCTGCGCGCTTCACTGCCCATGTCTTCCCCTGTTCCTCAATGCTGGATACGGTCGGCCGTCCGGGGTCACCGGAAGAGGCCGAGGGCGCGGTCGACGGCGAAGGGCGAACGCGGCCAGACCGCGACGAAGGCGCCCATCGCCGCGAAGGCGATGTCGCGGGCGATGGAGAGCCCGTAGGTGGTCTCCTCCGGGTCGACCTGGCCGCCGCCGCCGAAGCAGCCGCAGTCGATGCTCAGGCCCCGGGCCATGGCGGAGAGGATCCCGGCGATGAAGACGACCATGAGCAGCGCGCTGACGGCGCCGACGTAGCGGGTGGCGAGCCCGACCAGGAGCAGGGCGGCCAGGGCGAGTTCGAACAGGGGGAGGGTGTAGCCGATGAACCGCGCGACCTCGGCGGGGAAGAGGTCGTAGGCCTCGACCGCCTGGACGGACAGGGCCGGTGGGAACTTGGAGACGGCGGCGAAGACCAGGACACCGGCCAGTCCGACGCGGCAGGCGAGGCTGAGCCAGGGCTGGGCGGCCTCCCAGCGCGATCCGGGCGCGGGTCGGCTGGCGGTGGTCTGTTCGGTGGTGTCCATCACTGCGGCCTCCGTGGAGAGAGCGGGCGGGTCATCGGATGTGCGGGGCGGGCGCCCCCGTCTGCGGGCGGGAGCGGGAGCCCCTGCCTCCTTCCGTTCTGTGCGGCCGTGGCCGTGGCGCCCGCCGGAGCGGACGCGGGCCCTTCCATGGAGTCGTCGCCGGGCCGTACGGGGTTCCCGGGATGCGGGGATGTGGTCACCGCCACCGCGCGCCGCCGCCCCTCCCGTGCGCGTCCGGGCGGACACGGCCCGAAGGGGCGGTCGGGCGGACGTCGGAGGAGGGAGACCCGGCGACCACGCTGCGTGGGCGGTCCGTCGCCCTTCGCGTCGGGTCAGATCCTACTGCTTGTGTTGAGCGCGTGACGCTGTGTCCGGGATTTCGGGCGCAGTGAGCGCCCCCGCCCGGGGCGGAGGGCACCCCTCCCCCTTCATGAGTACCTGGTCAGAGGGGTGGCGGGAGGCTCTCCGGGGGCTCTCTCACCCGATTCTCACCGGCTTGACCATCGCCTTGCTCTGCGCGGCGGCGCGGGGCCCGCGGCGCACGACGAGGGCGGGGGCCGTCCCGTGGACGGCCCCCGCCGGTGTTCACTCGTCCCGCCGGCCGCGGGCCCCCGGGGTCAGGTGCGGCCCGAGCGCACGCCCTCCGCCAGTTCCTGGGCGAAGGAGCGGACCGCGACGAGCCCGGTCTCCAGGTCCGGCGCGTCCAGGACGCGCTGGCAGAACCCGGCGCCGACGATCACGCCGTCGGCGTAGGCGGCCACCTCGGCGGCCTGGGCGCCGGTGGAGATGCCCAGGCCCACGCAGACGGGCAGGCCGGAGTCGCGGGTCGCCTCGCGGGTGCGCCGCACCAGCGCGGCGGCGGTGTCGGCGACCTGGGTGCGGGTGCCGGTCACGCCCATGAGCGAGGCGGCGTACACGAAGCCGGTGCACTCGCGCGTGGTCAGGGCCAGGCGCCGGTCGGTGGAGGAGGGCGCGACCAGGAACACCCGGTCCAAGCCGCAGGAGTCGGAGGCGGCCACCCACTCCTCGGACTCCTCGGGGATGAGGTCGGGGGTGATCACTCCGGCCCCGCCCGCCTTGGCCAGGTTCGCGGCGAAGCGCTCGACCCCGTAGCGCTCGATGGGGTTCCAGTAGGACATCACCACGGCGGCGGCGCCGGTGGCGGCGGTGGCCTCCACCACCCGGAACACGTCGTCGGTGGTGGTGCCCGCGGCCAGGGCGCGGTCGGCGGCCCGCTGGATGGTGGGGCCGTCCATCATGGGGTCGGAGTAGGGCAGGCCGACCTCGACGACGTCGCAGCCCCCCTCGACCATGGCCTGGATGACCCGGACGGAGGACTCCACGTCGGGGAACCCGGCGGGCATGTAGCCGATCAGGGCGGCGCGTCCGGCCTCGCGGGCCTCGGCGAGCTTGGTCTGCAGTGCGGTGGCGCTCACGCCTGTCCCTCCGTGTCGACGAGGCCGAAGTAGGCGGCCGCGGTGTCAACGTCCTTGTCGCCGCGCCCGGAGAGGTTCACCAGGATGACGGCGTCCGGGCCGAGGCGCTCGCCGAGCTTGCGGGCGCCGGCCAGGGCGTGCGCGCTCTCGATGGCGGGGATGATGCCCTCGGTGCGGCACAGCAGCCGGAAGGCCTCCATGGCCTCGGCGTCGGTGACCGGCTCGTAGGCGGCGCGGCCGGTGTCGGCGAGGTAGGCGTGCTCGGGGCCCACCGCCGGGTAGTCGAGTCCTGCGGAGATGGAGTGGCTGGGCAGGGTCTGGCCGTACTCGTCCTGGAGCACGAAGGTGCGCGCCCCGTGGAAGACTCCGGGGCTGCCCGCGGTGATCGAGGCGGCGGTGCGGGACGTCTGCGCCCCCTCTCCCCCGGCCTCGAAGCCGTACAGGGCGACCTCCTCGTCGGGGATGAAGGCCGCGAAGACGGCCATCGCGTTGGAGCCGCCGCCCACGCACGCGGCGACCGCGTCGGGGAGCCTGCCGACGCGCTCCAGAACCTGTTCGCGGGCCTCCTGGCCGACGACGAAGTGCAGGTCGCGCACGAGCTTGGGGAAGGGGTGCGGTCCGGCGACGGTGCCGAACAGGTAGTGGGTGCGGTCGACGTTGGCCACCCAGTCGCGGAAGGCCTCGTTGATGGCGTCCTTGAGGGTGCGGCTGCCGATGGTGACGGGGACGACCTCGGCGCCGAGCATGCGCATGCGGGCGACGTTGAGCGCCTGGCGGCGGGTGTCCTCCTCGCCCATGTAGATCACGCACTCCAGGCCGAGCAGGGCGCAGGCGGTGGCGGTGGCCACGCCGTGCTGTCCGGCCCCGGTCTCGGCGATGACGCGGGTCTTGCCCATGCGTTTGGTGAGCAGGGCCTGGCCGAGGACGTTGTTGATCTTGTGCGATCCGGTGTGGTTGAGGTCCTCGCGCTTGAGCAGGATCCGCGCGCCGCCGCAGTGCTCGGAGAAGTTGCGGGCCTCGCTCAGGGCGCTGGGGCGCCCGGTGTAGTCCTTGAGCAGTTCGGCGAGTTCGGCCTGGTACTGGGGGTCCTGCTTCGCCTTCTCCCATTCCGCGGCCACCTCGTCAAGGGCGGCGACGAGGGACTCGGGCGCGAAGCGGCCGCCGAAGCGGCCGTAGTGCCCGAGCTGGTCGGGCAGGGGTTGGTCGTGGCTCATTGCACGCTCTCCTGGGAAGGGCCGAGCGCGGGGCTCCCCCGGCCTCGCGCCGCGGGGTCCGCGCGCCGACCGGCTGTGCGCCGCCCGGCTCCGGCGGCGCGTTCTGACTGTGGGTCAACGCGGCGGCGGGAACCCGCGGCTCACTGGCGCGGGTTCCCTAGAGCCATCGCCATCCGCGGACGGGGCGCGTCGTGGCCGCGTCCGCCGGTGCCTGCGTCAACCCTCTCACGGTCTGTGCCCCTAGTTCCGGTCCCGCAGGGCGGGGTGGGCCCCGGCGGTGACCAGGTCGGCGACGGCCTCGCGCGGGTTGCGGCCGCGGACGAGGCTCTCGCCGACCAGGACGGCTCCGGCTCCGGCTCCGGCGTAGGCCAGCAGGTCGTGCGGGCCGCGGACACCGGACTCGGCGATCTTGACGACGTCGGAGGGGATGAGGGGGGCGAGCCGGGAGAAGGTGTCCCGGTCCACCTCCAGGGTCTTGAGGTTGCGTGCGTTGACGCCGACGACGGTGGCCCCGGCGTCGAGTGCGCGCGCGACCTCCTCCTCGTCGTGGACCTCCACCAGCGGCATCAGGCCCAGCGAGCGGGCCCGCTCCACCAGGGAGACCAGGGCCTCCTGGGGCAGGGCCGCGACGATGAGCAGCACGGCGGAGGCGCCGAAGACGCGGGCCTCCCACAGCTGGTAGGAGCTGACCACGAAGTCCTTGCGCAGCAGCGGGGTGTCGACCGCCTTGTGGACGGCCTGGAGGTCGGCGAGGCTGCCGCTGAAGCGGCGCTGCTCGGTGAGGACGCTGATCAGGGCGGCACCGCCGGCCTCGTAGTCGCGGGCCAGGGCCGCGGGGTCGGTGATGGCCGCGAGGGGGCCCTTGGAGGGGCTGGCCCGCTTGACCTCGGCGATGACGTGCACGCCCGGGCGGCGCAGGGCGGCTTCGGCGTCCTTCGGAGTGGGCGCCGACCCGGCCTGGGCCTTGAGGCGGTCAAGGGGCAGGTCCTCCTGCCGCTGCGCCAGGTCAGCGCGTACTCCGTCGAGGATCTCGTCGAGCACGCTCACCAGTTACTGCTCCCTCGTGAAAGTGGGTCGGCACGGCGGTCGGCCCGGGGTGCGGGCTCATCGCGCGGCGGGATCGGACACCGCCGCACCGTGTTGCTGGTCATGGTATCCACCCGTGGGCGCCACGGGGCCGCCGACCCCGGCGTGACACTCCGCGGAGGGGCCCGCGCGGCCGGGAACGCTCCGCCCGGACTCGCCGGGGCGGAGCGCCGGGGCCGCGTTAGGCGTTCGCTGCGACCACGCCGAACATGACCACGAAGAACAGGATGTACAGCACGAGGATGACGGCGCAGACGATGAAGCTGACCAGGCCGATGATGCCCAGGATCTTGGCGGTGTCGGAGGCGGATTGCGCTCCGGCGTAGTCGCCCATCTCCCACTTGCTGTTGACCTGGAGGGAGAAGATCAGGCCGATGATGCCGATGACGGTGCAGCTGAGGATGCCGAGGATGTTGTACATCAGGTAGTTCTTGGGCGGCCCGCCGGGGGGCGGGCCGCCGTATCCGCCGGGGGGGCCGTAACCACCGGTGTGCGGAGGACCGTAGCTCATGTGATGGCACCTTTTCGGGACGTCGTGGTCGTGTGCTGCGGCGCGTGGCCGGATTCGCCGGGTAGGACTGCGGCGGAGCCGTCCTGGTTCTGCTACCAGCCGGGGAAGAGCGGTGTCCCGGGGGCGAGGAAGGAGAACCAGGGGAGGTTGCGCAGGACCCAGTGCGCGGTGACGACGATGAGGAACAGCCACAGGAACCAGCCCGGCGTGAGCTTGGGCGGGCTCTCGGGCGGTCGCACGGAGCGGTAGAGCCAGAGCCCGTAGGTCCAGGCGATGTAGGGGGCCAGCAGCCACAGCAGGGGGTTCATGCTGATGGAGGCCAGGATCTCACCGTGTGTGAGCAGGGCGATCGCCCGCATGGTGCCGCAGCCGGGGCAGAAGGTGCCGGTGAGGAGCAGCCAGGGGCAGGTGGGGTAGATGCCGGGCTCGTTGGGGTCCACGAAGTGCAGGAGGGTGGCCCCGGCCAGGCCGAGGACGCCCAGTCCCACGGGCCAGACGGCGGGGTGCAGCGCCCGGAGCCGGTTGCCGACCCGGTCCGTCAGGGAGCGTGCGGCCGGGGGCGCGGGGGGCGAGCTCTGCGGCGGCTCGCTGGACTGTGGGTAGGACACGTGACCAGCTTAGGGGTTGGGAGCCGGGGCTTGGGGGCCGAGAAAGCGCGCCCCCGAGCGCCGGAGCGCTCGGGGGCGGAGGGAGGGCGCGGGCAGGGGCCCGGACCCCGTCCGTCAGTACGTCGTGTAGGTCGGGGCGGTGGCGGCGCCGATGCCCAGGACCACCACGAAGATCATGTAGATGACCCACAGGGCGATCCAGATGCCGCCGAGGATGAAGGCGATCTTCGTCCACTTCTTGGACTGCTTTTGGGCTTCCAGAGCGCCGGCCTGGTCACCGCGGTTCCACAGGTCGTTGACCTTGGTGGCGTTGACGATGGCCGGGATGGCGAAGGGCCAGCAGCAGAAGATGGCGACGATGGCCCAGACCAGGCCGTTGTCCGGCGGAGGACCGCTGGGGGCGCCGTAGCCGCCGGAGGGCGGACCGTAGCCGCCGCCCCCGGGGGGACCGTAGCCGCCGCCGGGGGGCGGGCCGGGGTTGCCGGGGGGAGGGGGACCGTAACTCATGCTCGGTACAACTTTCCGGAAGAGGACAAGGGATTTGCGCGGCGCACGCGGGAACACTCCGGCCCAACACGGGGCAGGGTTGGGTCACCGGATCGCATACACCGCGGGCAGAAAGGAATGATGCCAGATCGGTGAGACTCCCACCGAACCGAACCGACGCGGCAGTCGTGGCCGGTGGGCCGAATCTACCCGCCCCGTGGGACCTTCGTCCATATTTCCGTTATTCACTCGTTGTGAGCTGCGGTTTCCCCGGCGCTCCGTGCCCGTCAGGCCTTGGTCGCGTCGGGGTCCAGGACGGGACCGGGCTGCGCGGCGGCGGGCTCGGGCTGGGCGACGGCGGGCTTGCGGCCGGCTTCCCACTCCTCGCGCGTGGGCGGAACGGGGCGGGGCTCCTTGCGGCCGTAGCCCGCCTTCTTCATGACACCGGCGATCGCGGCGAGCACGACGCTGGCGACGAGGGCGACGGCGGTCCACAGCAGCAGGTCGCCGCCGAGGAAGACGATGACGAAGGCCGCCACGGACCACGCCACGATCCAGGACACGGTGAGGAACCAGGCGGACGGGGTGTTGCCGTGGTCGTCGTGGTGCTCGTCGGCCATCAGGTGTTCTCCTTAGGTTCGGCTGGGCGTGCTGCCCGCGGTGCGTGTGCGGCGCCGTCGGAGTCCGCGGGCGCGGCGCCCGGGGACTCGGCGTCGAGTGTGGGGTCGTCACCGGCGTCCAGCGACCTCCACAGGTCGGAGGGCGTCTCGGACCGGGTCGCGCGCGGTGCGGCGTCCCGATCGTACCGGGTGCCCATACCAGGCCAGGCAGGGGCTCGCAGTACCGCGACCAGCCCCGCCGCGACCAGGAGGAGCGCTCCGGCCACGGCCATGGCGGGCCCCAGGGCCAGCAGGCGGGGGTCGGCGGCCACCTGCGCGGCCCCGGCGGTGTCGGTGGTGCTGTCGGCCATCGCGTCCAGGAGCGCACCGGGTCGGGTGGCGCCCCAGACGGCGTTGAGGGCGGCCGCTCCGCCCAGGGCGACGAGGAGGCCGACCGCCCGGCGTCCCCAGCCCCTGGCGGCGTACAGGCCCGCGATCCCGGCCAGTCCGGCCCAGCCGAAGCCGCCCAGGGCGCCGGTGAGGTCGGTCCCGGTTAGTTCCACGGACACGGGGGCGACCGGCCCCGGCGCGGTGAGTTCGCCGGTCGCCCACTGGCGTCCGGCGGCGGCGAGCAGGAGTCCGGCTCCGGCGGCCAGGGCGAGCATGGCCAGGCCGTACTCCCGGCGCGCGCGGGGCGAGGAGTCCGAACTCACAGGAGTCTCCCGGCGTCGAAGCAGGTGTGGTCGCCGGTGTGGCAGGCGGCGCCCTCCTGGTCGACGCGGACCAGGAGGGTGTCCCCGTCGCAGTCGAGTGCGACCGACACCACACGCTGGGTGTGTCCGGAGGTGGCGCCCTTGACCCAGTACTCGCCCCGGCTGCGCGACCAGTAGGTGGCGGAGCCGGTGGTGAGGGTGCGGTGCAGGGCCTCGTCGTCCATCCAGGCGAGCATGAGGACCTCCCCGGTGTCGTGCTGCTGCACGACGGCGGGGACGAGGCCGTCCGGGTTGCGCTTGAGTCGGGCGGCGATGCCCGGGTCGAGGCTGGTGACGCTCATGCACTCCAGGTTATGGCCGCCGCCGGAGCGTCCCGCACCGGGTGCCCCCCCCCGGCGCCGGGGACGCGTGTCGGGACGGTGCGGGGGCTGTTCGGGACGGGACGGCGGGGAGGGCGGGGTCGGGGGGACGGTGGGCGGCGGGAGCCGGGGGCCGCGCATGTCCTAGAGTTCGTGCGTCGTCCCTCGCCCTGCCTTCGTACCCTGGGGGTTTCGTGACCGCCGAGTCCCTGTCCCGCGACCTCGCGGGCAAGCCCGAGGCGCTGATCCGGCTCGCCGAGCGCTTCCCGCGGTGGGATCCCTACGCCGCGCTGCCCGCGCTGCTCGACGACGAGCCCGCCGCGGTGCGGTTCCTGGGCCTGGGGACGGCGCGGCACGCGTGCGAGGTGGCGGCGGCGCGGCTGCGCCGGGCGGGGATCGCGGCGAGCGCGGACTTCTCCTCGTCGGCGGAGGAGCCGCCCGCGGGTCCCGAGACGCTCGTGGTCGCGGTGAGCCTGGGCGGTGGTCAGCGCGAGCTGTACACGGTGCTGGACCGCTACGTGGCGCGGTCGCCGGTGATCGTGCTGGCCCCGTCGGTGGACTCGGTGGTGGGGCGGCAGGCGGATCTGGTGGTGCCGCTGCACGCGGGCGAGGAGGCGAGCGGTGTGGGCTGTCGCGCCTACCAGCACGCCCTGGCCCTGCTCCTGTTGCTGGGGCACCGTCTGGGCGCGCCCGCGACGGGCGGCAGCCGGTCCCTGCCGGGGCTGCTGCGCCGCGCGGCGAACGCGACGGCGTCGCTGCTGGAGAGCGCGCCGGGGTGGATGCCCGAGGTGGCCCGGGTCCTGGAGTCGCCGCACGGTGTGCACATGGTGGCCCCGGCCGAGCGTATGGCGTCGGCCTGGCAGGGGGTGCGGGTGCTGCGCCAGGGGCCGGTACGGGTGGCGCACGCGTGTGAGACCGGGGAGTGGTCGCACACCGACCGCCATCTGGCGGCGGTGACGGACTACCGGGCGCTGCTGTTCGCGGGTTCGGCCTACGACGAGCGCTTCGCCCAGCACCTGGGGCAGCTGAGGGGGGCCTTCGTGGCGGTGGGCCCCACCCCCGGCCAGGAGCGGATGCCGGAGGCGGAGCTGACCGTGCGCTACCCGGGTGACACCGACCAGGACGTGAGCCTGCTGGTGGAGCCGCTGGTGGCGGAGCTGCTGGCGGCGCACTGGTGGCGCGGCCGGTAGGCGTCCACAGGCCCGGTCGGGGCGTTGCCCCGGTTCGGGCGGTCCGGGGAGAATGGACCCGGGGGCCGCCCCCCACTGTCGGGACGGACGCGGCGCCCCCGGATCAACGGTAGCCCGGCGGCCGCGCGGGCGCACCCCCTCCCCTCGGCCTGTGGACGGCCGCGGTCAGGCCGAGGAGCGCACCCAGGAGGCGTACAGGTCGGCGTACACGCCGGGCCTGTCCACCAGTTCGGTGTGCGGACCGCTCTGCGCGATGCGCCCGTCGTCGAAGACCAGGACCCGGTCGGCGGCCTCGGCGGTGGAGAGCCGGTGCGCGATGGCCACGGAGGTGCGCCCGCGCGTGAGCCGGTCCAGGGCGCGCTGGATGCGCACCTCGGTGTGGGGGTCCACCGCCGAGGTGGCCTCGTCCAGCACCAGCAGGTCGGGGTCGGCGACGTAGGCGCGCACCAGGGCGACGAGCTGCCGCTCCCCCGCCGAGAGCGACTCACCGCGCTGGCCCACGGGGGTGTCGAGTCCGTGGGCGAGGCTGTCGAGCCACTCGGCCAGCCCCAGTTCGGTGACGGCGGCCTCCAGTTCGGCGTCGGTGCTCTCGGGGCGGGCGAAGCGGATGTTGTCGCCCAGGGAGCTGTCGAAGAGGAAGCCCTCCTGCGGGACCATCACCACGCGGCTGCGCAGGGAGGAGAAGGCCACCTCGCGCAGGTCGACGCCGTCGAGCCGGACGGTGCCCTGGGCGGGGTCCATGAGGCGGGTGAGCAGTTTGACGAAGGTGGTCTTGCCCGAGCCGGTCTCGCCCACCACGGCCACGCGGGTGCCGGGGGTGATCTCGACGTCGACGTCGTCGAGGACGACGGGGCCCTCGGGGTAGGAGTAGGTCACCCCGTCGAAGGAGACCCGGACCGGTCCGCGCGGCAGCACCCGGCCCGCCTCGCCGGGGTCGGCGATGTCGGGGGCGGTGTCGAGCACGCCCAGGACCCGGCGCCAGCCCGCGATGGCGTTCTGGGCCTCGTTGAAGATCTCGGTGGCCATCATCATCGGCTGGATGAACAGGGTCATCAGGAACAGGAAGGCGATGAGCTGCCCGGCGGTCAGGCCGCCGTCCAGGCCGAGCCAGACGCCGATGAGGACGACGGCGGTGTTGCCCAGGGCCGCGATGATCTCGGCGAAAGGCGAGACCGCCATGGACAGCCGCTGGGCGCGGACCTGGGAGCGGCGCGTGGTCAGGACGGTGGTGTCGATGCGCTCGGCGGTGCGCGCCTCGGTGCCGTGGGCGCGGATGACGGAGGCGCCCATGACGGTCTCGCCGATGACGCCGAGCATGTCGCCGGTGTTCTCGCGGACCTTGAGGTAGGCCTTGGAGAGCAGTTTCTGGAGCCAGCGCACGCCGAACAGCAGCGGCAGGAAGCAGATCCACACCACGAGGGTGAGCTGCCAGGAGTAGACCGCCATCAGGACGGTGGCGACCAGGAGCTGGCCGCTGCTGACCAGCAGGAGCAGGCCGCCCCACTGCATGAAGGTGCTGATCTGGTCGACGTCGCTGGTGACGCGCGAGACCAGGGCGCCCTTGCGCTCGCTGTTCTGGGTGAGCACGGACAGGTCGTGCACGTGCCGGAAGGCCTTGCGGCGCAGTGTGGCCAGGCCGGACTCGGTGGCCCGGTACAGGCGCACGTTCATCAGGTAGGAGCAGACCATGGTGACCACGAGCAGGGCGGCGCAGACGGCCACCATGCGGGTGACGAAGCCCAGGTCGGGCCCGTCCGCCCCGGTCAGCCCGTTGTCGATGATCTGCTGGACGGCGATGGGCACGATGACCTTGCCAGCGGTGGCCACGACGGCGAAGGCCAGGGTGAGCCACAGGCCGCGGGCGAACTCCGGGGAGAGCCGCAGGCCGCGCTTGAGCGTGTCCATCGCCCCCTCGGAGGAGCGGTGCAGGGAGACGGCGGGGTCGTCGGGGGCGCGGCCGGGCCGCTCCCGCCCCTCCCGCTCTCGCTGCTCGTCGCGGGTGGGCGCGCTCATCGGGTGGCCTCCTCGGCGGCGTCGTCACGGGTGGGGCGGGCGGGTTCGAGGGGTCCGGGTTCCTCGGGCAGCGGGGCTCCTTCGGCCTGCCCCTCGGCGGAGGCGCGCTCGTAGGCGGTGACGAGCCTGGTGTAGCCGGGCGAGGTGGTGAGCAGTTCCTCGTGGGTGCCCCGGGCCAGCACGCGTCCGCGCTCCATGTAGACGACCTCGTCGGCGAGTTCGATGGTGGCGCGGCGGTAGGCGACCACGACCACGGTGGCGGCGTCGTCGCGTTCGCGCAGGCCAGCCAGGATCTGCGCCTCGATCTGGGGGTCCACGGCGGAGGTGGCGTCGTCCATGATGAGCAGCCTCGGGCGGCGCACGATCGCGCGGGCCAGGGCCAGGCGCTGGCGCTGCCCTCCGGAGAGGGTGGTGCCCTTCTCCCCGAGCCGGGCGTCGAGTCCGCCCTCCAGATCGCGGACGAAGCCGTCGGCCCGGGCCAGGCGCAGGGCGGCCCAGACCTGGTCGTCGTCGGCGTCGGCGCCCAGGGTGATGTTGTCGCGGACGCTGTCCTCGAACACGAAGGTGCCCTGGGGCACCAGGGCCGCGTGCCTCGGGATCTGGTCCCGGGCGAGGTCGCGCACGTCGACGCCGTCGAGGGTGACGGTGCCCGTGTCGGCGTCGACCAGCCGCATGAGGACGGTGGTGAGCGTGGACTTGCCCGACCCGGTGGGGCCGACCAGTGCGACGGTGCGTCCGGGGGCGATGTCCAGGTCCACGCCGTTGAGGACGGTGGTGCGCGGCGCGGTGTCGGCGCCGCCGTCCATCAGGTCGCGCGAGCCGCCCCGCGCGTCGTAGGAGTCGGCGTAGGAGAAGGTGACGCCGCGGGCGCTCAGGGCGATGCCGGTGGGGGTGTCCTCCAGGGTGCGGGCGCCGTACTCCATGGCGCCGCCGGAGTTAAGCACGGACTGGACGCGGTCCCAGCCCACGACGCTGCGGGGCAGGTCGCCCAGGATCCACCCGAAGGAGCGGATGGGCAGGGCCAGGAGGGTGAACAGGAAGGCGATCTGGACCAGGTCGCCGGCGTCGATGGCTCCGGTGGACAGCCGCCACATGCCCAGGAGCAGGACGGCGAGCACGCCGAAGTTGGGCAGGGCCTCCATGACCGGGTCGAACATCGAGCGCATCCGGCCGACCTGGATGAGCGCGTCGCGCAGGCGGTGGGCGGCGGAGGTGAAGCGCTCGGTCTCGGTGTCCTCGCGACCCAGGGTCTTGACGACGAGGGCGCCGTCGAAGGACTCGTGCGCGACGCCGCTGACCTCGGCGCGCAGCGCCTGGGCGCGCGAGGCCATGGGTGAGACGCGCCGTTGGAAGACGACGTTGGCGGCGGCCAGGACCGGGAAGACGACGAAGGCGACCAGGGCCAGGACCGGATCGGTGGTGATCATGGCGATGGCCGCGATGACCAGCATGAACACGCTGCCGACGGCCATGGGTAGCGGGGCGAGCGGCTGCCAGGCGGCCTCGACGTCGGCGTTGGCGTTGGAGAGCAGCTGTCCGGTGGGGTGGCGGTGGTGCCAGGACAGGGGCAGTTCGAGGTACTTGCGGGCGACGGCGCGGCGGTAGCGGGCCTGCATGCGGAACTGCATGAGCGCGGCGAGCATGCGGCGCATGGCGATGCCGGTGGCCTTGCCCAGTCCCACGCCCATGAGGAGCGCGGCGGCGCCGACGAGGGCGGCGGTCGTGGTGCTGCCCTGTTGGAAGGCGGGCAGGATGGTCGCGTCGGTGAGGTGGCCCAGGACCGAGGCGGAGCCGACGTTGACGGCGGCGTGCAGCATGGCGCCGATGACGGCGGCGAGGAAGACCCACGGTTCGGTGCGGGCGGCCACCCACAGCACCCGCATGCCGCGGGTGAAGACCCCGGTGTGCTCGGCGGCGTCGGTTCCCCGGCGTGTTCCCGGTCCGTCGGCGGCTCCGGGCGGTGCCGATCCCTCCTCGTTCTCCGGTTCCCTGGTGCTCGTACCCCGCGCCATACGCCCCCCGTTCTCCTCCGTGGCCGGGCAGGCCCGGCGCAGCCCGACACGCGCGCGGCGGCCCCCGGGCATGCCGGAGGGCGTGGACGTGCGCGTGTCGTGTCAACCTATCCAGCGGCACCGACAAGGTTCCACCGGATTGTTTCAGCGCGCGGCGCGACGGGGCTATTCCGTCCGGTTCGGGGCGTGGCTCGGACGGTTCCCGCCGCGGGCGGGAACGGGGGTGCGGGGCGGCCGCGCGCGGCGGCGCCCGGGCCCCGAGGGGTGGGCCCGGGCACCGCCGGGAGGGGCGCGTCCCGGTCACGGTCGCCGGGGCCGCGCGGGCCAGGTCAGCGGGCGTAGTCCTGGTAGCTGATCACGGCGTGGAAGGAGACGGGTCCGAAGATCCCGTCGACGCCGATGCCGAAGTACTCCTGGGCGGCGCGGACGGCCCGCTCGGTGGCGGGCCCGTAGACGCCGTCGGTGGCCAGGTGGGCGTTGAACTTGGCGTTGAGCTCGCGCTGGATCATGGTGACGACCGGGCCGGTGTCGCCGCGGCGGAACTGGTGCTGGCCGAAGACCAGCTCCTGGAAGTGCTCCCAGGTGTCGGGGTTGAGGTCGCCGTCGTTGTGCAGGCCGAAGGCCTCCTGGTAGGTGACCAGGGTGTCCTGGAGGTCCTGGTCGAACTCCAGGTTCAGCTCGCCGGGGTTGATCTCTCCGGAGGAGAGCAGCATCTTGGCGGCGTAGACGTCGATGCTGGAGTCGCCGAGGGTGTACTCGGGCCAGACCTGGGACTCGATGGCGGCGAGGACCTCGGGGGAGGTCTGGTCGAGGTCGTCGGCCAGGGCGGCGGGCGCGGTGGCGAGGGCGGTCGTCGCGGCGAGGGCGGCGGCCGCTAGGAGGGAGGCGGCCCGCCCGGTGGTGGTGGACATGGAGAGGTTCCTTTCCCCTGTGGTCCCTGTGGTCGGTGCTGCGCGGTGGTTCGGTGTTACACACTGTTCGATGTGTGAGACCCGCATCACGTTCACAAAATGCACGCCAATACCACTAAAAGGACACAGTTCTCTGTCCTTGTCCCGTTTTCTCAGCACATGCGACAACCGATTCGACGGTGTGCGCGTGTACCGGGCCACGGGGGCGCGGTCGGGTTCCGGCCGGAGGCGGAGCCGAGGGACACGGGGGCTCGGACCGGCAGGGCCGGACGTGCAGGGACCGGACACGCGGAGGGCCTCCGCGCGCTCGTGCGCGGAGGCCCTGTGCCCGGAGCGGGGCGGGGAGGAGCCCGCCCCGCTCAGCGGACGGGGTAGCCCGCCTCGCGCAGGCTCTTCTTGACGTCGGCGATGGTGAACTGCCCGAAGTGGAAGACCGTCGCGGCCAGCACGGCGTCCGCGCCCGCCGCCACGGCCGGGGCGAAGTGCTCCACCGCGCCCGCGCCGCCGGAGGCGATCAGCGGCACCTCCACCCGGGAGCGCACCGCCCGGATCAGCTCCAGGTCGAAGCCGGACCGGGTGCCGTCGGCGTCCATCGAGTTGAGCAGGATCTCCCCCGCCCCCAGCTCGGCGGCGCGCTCGCACCACTCCAGGGCGTCGAGCCCGGCGCCGCGGCGTCCGCCGTGCGTGGTGACCTCGAACCCGCTCGGCGTCGGCCGTCCGTCCCCGCGCACCCGGCGCACGTCGGCGGAGAGCACCAGGACCTGGCGGCCGAAGCGCTCGGCGATCTCCCCGATGAGTTCGGGGCGGGCGATGGCGGCGGTGTTGACGCCCACCTTGTCCGCGCCAGCGCGCAGCAGCCGGTCCACGTCGTCGGGGGTGCGCACCCCGCCGCCCACGGTCAGCGGGATGAACACCTGGTCGGCGGTGCGGCGCACCACGTCGTAGGTGGTCTCGCGGTCGCCGCTGGAGGCGGTGACGTCGAGGAAGGTGAGCTCGTCGGCGCCGCCCGCGTCGTAGGTGCCGGCCAGTTCGACCGGGTCGCCCGCGTCGCGCAGGTTCTCGAAGTTGACGCCCTTGACCACCCGCCCGGCGTCCACGTCCAGACAGGGGATGACGCGCACCGACACGCTCACGGCCGCACGCTCCCGGCCTCGCGCACCGTGGTCAGGGCGTCCTCCAGGGTGAAGGCGCCCTCGTACAGCGCGGTGCCCATGATGGCGCCCTCCACGCCCAGCGGCACCAGCGTGGCGATCGCCCGCAGGTCCTCCAGGCTGGAGACTCCGCCGCTGGCCACCACCGGCTTGTCGGTGCGCTCGCACACGGTGCGCAGCAGGTCCAGGTTGGGCCCCTTCAGGGTGCCGTCCTTCTGGACGTCGGTGACGACGTAACGGGCGCAGCCCTCCGACTCCAGGCGCTCCAGGGTCTGCATGAGGTCGCCGCCGTCGCGGGTCCAGCCGCGCGCGGCCAGGGTGGTGCCGCGCACGTCCAGGCCGATCGCGATCCGGTCGCCGTGCTCGGCGATGATCCTGGCGCACCACTCGGGGTTCTCCAGGGCGGCGGTACCGATGTTGACCCGCCTGCACCCGGTGGACAGGGCGGCCGCCAGCGACTCGTCGTCGCGGATGCCGCCGGACATCTCGACCTTGACGTCGAGGCGGCCCACGATGTCGCGCAGCAGGTCGCGGTTGTGGCCGCGGCCGAACGCGGCGTCCAGGTCCACCAGGTGGATCCACTCGGCGCCGGCGGACTGCCAGGCCATGGCCGCCTCGAAGGGGTCGCCGTACTGCCCGCCGGAGCCCGCCTTGCCCTGGACGAGCTGGACGGCCTGGCCGCCCGCCACGTCCACGGCGGGCAGCAGTTCGAGTACGGGGGTGGTGGTCTCGCCGGTCATGGACTCATCTCGTTCTCGTCGGTCGGAAGGTCTTGGACAGCGGTGGCGGGCCGGGCGCGGCCCCGGCGGACACCGGTCAGAGGGTGTCCACCCAGTTGGCCAGGATGCGGGCGCCCGCGTCCCCGGACTTCTCCGGGTGGAACTGGGTGGCCCACAGGGGTCCGTTCTCGACGGCGGCCACGAACGGCTCGCCGTGCTCGGCCCAGGTCACCCCGGGCGCGGGGATGCGCTCGTTGGTGGGCGTGAACTCCCACTCGCGCACGGCGTAGGAGTGCACGAAGTAGAAGCGGTCCTCGGGTCCGATCCCGGCGAAGAGCCGGGTGTCCTCGGGCGGGCGGACGGTGTTCCAGCCCATGTGCGGAACGACGGGCGCGCGCAGGCGGTCCACCGTGCCGGGCCACTCGCCGCAGCCCTCGGTGACCTCCTCCCCCGCTCCGGCGTCGGAGCCGGCGCGCTCCACACCCCGGTCGAAGAGGACCTGCATGCCCACGCAGATGCCCAGGACCGGGCGCCCCCCGGCCACGCGCCTGCCGATGATCCGGTCGCCGCCCGCGGCCCGGAGGCTGGACATGCACGCGCTGAACGCGCCCACGCCCGGGACCACGAGGCCGTCCGCGTCGAGGGCGGCGTGCGGGTCGGAGGTGACGGTGACGTCGGCTCCGGTGCGCTCCATCGCGCGCTGCGCCGAGCGCAGGTTGCCGGAGCCGTAGTCGAAGACGACCACTCGTGACGGCATGGTGCTGCCCTTCCCCTTCAGAAGTAGTCCAGGCGCAGTACGCCGGAGGCCAGCGCGAGCGCCGTGCATCCGGCCAGGACGACGGCGAGGGGCCGGTTGACCCTCCACAGGGCGTACGCGCCCCCGGCGAGGAAGCCCCCGAGCACGATGAGGGCGATCCCCCACAGGTATCCGTCCATCTACAGGGCGCCCTTGGTGGACGGGATGCCGCTGACGCGCGGGTCGTCCTCGGTGGCCGCGCGCAGGGCGCGGGCCAGCGCCTTGAACTGGCACTCGACGATGTGGTGGGCGTTGCGTCCGTAGGGCACGCGCACGTGCAGGGCGACGCGGGCCTGGGCCACGAACGACTCCAGGATGTGGCGGGTCATGGTGGTGTCGTAGTCGCGGCCGATCAGCGGAGCCATGCCCTCGGGCTCGCTGTGCACCAGGTAGGGGCGGCCGGAGACGTCGACGGTGACCTCGGCCAGGGCCTCGTCCAGGGGCACCTTGGCGTCGGCGAAGCGGCGGATGCCCCGCTTGTCGCCCAGGGCCTCGCGGAAGGCCGCGCCCAGGGCCAGGGCGGTGTCCTCCATGGTGTGGTGGGAGTCGATGTGCAGGTCGCCCTCGGTGCGCACGGTCAGGTCGAACAGGCCGTGCTTGGCGAGCTGGTCGAGCATGTGGTCGAAGAAGCCGACGCCGGTGGAGACGTCGGCTACGCCGGTGCCGTCCAGGTCGATCTCGACCAGGACCTTGGTTTCCTTGGTGGTGCGCTCGACGCGTCCGGTGCGGCTCATGGTGGTGGGACTTCCTCGCTCGGTGCGGTGGGTGCGGGGCCCGGCCGGGTCGGGCCGGGCGGCGGTCTCGGGGTCGGCGGGCACGGCTCAGCGTCCGGTGGCGCGGAGCAGGGCCCCGCGGAAGGCGGCCATCTCCTGCGGGGTTCCGACGCTGACGCGCAGCCACCCGGGCGGGCCGGTCTCGCGGATGAGGACCTGCTGGTCGAGCATGTCCTGCCAGACGCGGGTGCGGTCCTCGAACTCGCCGAACAGGACGAAGTTGGCGTCGGACTCGGCGACGGAGAAGCCCTGCCCGCGCAGCCAGGCGACCAGGGAGTCGCGTTCGGCGCGCAGGTCGGCGACGGCGGCGAGGAGTTCGTCGGCGTGGTCGAGCGCGGTGAGCGCGACCGTCTGGGTCACGGCGGACAGGTGGTAGGGCAGGCGGACCAGCTGGAGGGCGTCGACCACGGCCGGGTGGGCGGCCAGGTAGCCCACGCGCGCGCCCGCCAGGGCGAAGGCCTTGGACATGGTGCGCGAGACGAGGAGCCTGGGGTGGTCGGGCAGCAGGCTCAGCGCGCTGGGCGTGCCCTCGCGGCGGAACTCGGCGTAGGCCTCGTCCACGACCACGACGCCGGGGGCCGCCGCGAGGACGCGCTCAGTGTCGGCGAGGTCCAGGGCGGTGCCGGTGGGGTTGTTGGGCGAGGTGAGGAAGACGACGCTGGGCTGGTGCTCGGCGATGGCGGCCAGGGCGGCGTCCACGTCGACGCGGAAGTCGGCTCCGCGCGGCACGGACACCCAGGCGGTGCCGGTGCCCCGGGAGATGATCGGGTGCATGGAGTAGGACGGCTCGAAGCCCATGGCGGCCCGGCCGGGGCCGCCGAAGGCCTGGAGGATCTGCTGGAGGACCTCGTTGGAGCCGTTGGCCGCCCACACCTGGTCGGCGGTCAGGCCGTGGCCGAGGTAGGCGGCCAGGCCCTCGCGCAGGCGGACCGCGTCCCGGTCGGGGTAGCGGTTGAGGCCCAGGGCGGTGTCGGCGACCGCCTCGGCCAGCGCCTTGGCCAGACGCGCCGAGGGCGGGTGCGGGTTCTCGTTGGTGTTGAGCACCACGGGCACGTCCAGCTGCGGCGCGCCGTAGGGCGAGCGGCCGCGCAGGTCGTCGCGCAGGGGCAGGTCGTTCAGGGTGAAGCTCACGATTGCACGCTCATGGTCGGTCGGAGGCGGGCGGGGCGTGCGGGTCGCGGCCGGTGCGGCCGCGGGGCCCGCGCGCCCGGGTTCCCGCCGGGCGGGTGGTCTTCGGGCTCAGGCCTGGTCCGTGCGCGCGGCGACGGCCTCGCCGTGCGCGGGCAGGTCCTCGGCGTTGGCCAGGGCGATGACGTGGTGGGCGACGTCGGTCAGCGCCTCGCGGTCGTACTCGACCACGTGCACGCCGCGCAGGAAGGTCTGCACGCTCAGGCCGCCGCTGTGGCAGGCGCAGCCGCCGGTGGGCAGCACGTGGTTGGACCCGGCCGCGTAGTCGCCCAGGGAGACCGGCGAGAAGTCGCCGACGAAGATCGCGCCCGCGTTGCGCACGCGCGCGGCCCACGCGGCGGCGTCGGCGGTCATGACCTCCAGGTGCTCGGCGGCGTAGGCGTTGACGACGGCGAGGCCGTGGTCGAGGTCGTCGACCAGGACGATGCCGGACTGCGGGCCGGACAGGGCCTCGCGGACGCGGTCGCCGTGCTTGGTGGCGGCCACGCGTGCGGCGAGGCGGTCGGTGACCGCCTCGGCGAGCGCCTCGTCCGGGGTGACCAGGACGGAGGCGGCGACGACGTCGTGCTCGGCCTGGCTGACCAGGTCGGCGGCGACGTAGTCGGGGTTGGCGGTGGCGTCGGCGAGGATCGCGATCTCGGTGGGACCGGCCTCGGCGTCGATGCCGATGACGCCCTTGAGCAGGCGCTTGGCCGCGGCCACCCAGATGTTGCCGGGGCCGGTGACCATGTCGGCGCGCTCGCAGGGGCCCGCGCCGTAGGCGAACATGGCCACGGCCTGGGCGCCGCCGACGGCGTAGACCTCGTCGACTCCGAGCAGGGCGCAGGCGGCGAGGATGGTCGGGTGGGGCAGTCCGCCGAAGGCGCTCTGGGGCGGTGAGGTGACCGCCAGGGAGCGCACCCCAGCCTCCTGGGCGGGGACGACGTTCATGACGACGCTGGAGGGGTAGACGGCCCGGCCGCCCGGCACGTAGAGGCCGACGCGGTCGACCGGGATCCACTTCTCGGTGACGGTGCCCCCGGGCACGACACGGGTGCTGTGGTCGGTGCGGCGCTGGTCGCGGTGGACCGCGCGGGCGCGGCGGATGGACTCCTCCAGCGCGGCGCGCACGGCGGGGTCGAGGCCGTCCAGGGCGGCCTCGATCGCGTCCTTGGGCACGCGGATGTCGGTCAGTCTGACGCCGTCGAAGCGCTCGGTGAGTTCGACCAGGGCCTCGACACCGCGATGGCGCACGTCCTCGCACAGGGGGCGTACGCGCTCGGCGGCGGCCGCCACGTCCAGTTCCGCGCGCGGAAGGGCCTGACGCGGGTCGCCTTGGGTGCCTCGGAGGTCGATTCGACTGATCACGGTCCCAGTCTAGGGGGAAGCGCCCATTCGGTGGGCGGCACCGTCCGGATGATGGACGCCACACGCGCGCCACCGGCGGGTACGCGTCGGCGCGGGAGGGGGTCGGCGGGATGGAACGCGTTACGCCGGAATAAGTGCGCCCTAAGTTTGGGACACCTAACCTTATTAAGCTTCAGAAAGGCTTGCCTAAGAAATTCGAGTCACACCGATAAACGTCGCGAAATGATTTTCCATGCGTTATCGTGTACTCATGACTTCGAACAAGAGCAGCGATATCGGCCTTTCCAAGTTCCACCGGCTCCTCGTCGACCAGGTTCGGCACGAGTTCACGGCCTCGCACCAGTACGTGGCCATCGCCGCCTGGTTCGACGACCACGACCTGCCCCAGCTGGCGCGGGTCTTCTACGAGCAGTCCCTGGAGGAGCGCGACCACGCGATGATGATCGTGCGGTTCCTCCTGGACACCGACGTCCAGTTCTCCCTTCCGGGCGTGGACGAGATCGAGACCGATTTCGCCGCGCCCCGGGACCTGGTCGCCCTGGCCCTTCGCCAGGAGCGCGAGGTGACCGACCAGTTCCAGCGCCTGGCCAAGGTCGCCCGGGACGAGGACGACTACACCGGCGAGCAGTTCCTCCAGTGGTTCATCCAGGAGCAGACCGAGGAGGTCGCCAAGATGTCGACCCTCCTCAACGTTGTGGACCGCGCCAACGGCAACCTGTTCCACGTGGAGGACTTCGTCGCCCGGGACATGCCCAGCGAGGACGGCGGCAGCCAGGACGCGCCCGGCACCGCCGGCCCGTCGGTCTCCTGACTCCGCGCCCCGGGCGCCCTCGTACCGCGGGGGCCGGGACCGGCCGGGGACGCGCCGCCGGTTTCGGCGCCCGCGTTCCCGGCATGAGGGGCATACTGGAAGCATGCCCTTGGCCCTGCCGATCTTCCCGTTGAACACCGTGCTGTTCCCCGGTATGACCGTTCCCCTGCACGTCTTCGAGCGGCGCTACCGACGCCTGGTCGCGGAGCTGCTCGGGCCCACCTTCGCCCAGGGGGACGAGATCGGACGCGGCCGGGGCCCGCTCCGGTTCGGCGTGGTGTGGATCGAACTGGGCCAGGAGGTGGCCTCCGAGTCCGGCCAGGGCGCCGGCGGCGCCGACACCGGGACCCCCACCACCGGGGGGCCGGGCACGGCGCTGCCCCGGATCAGCGCGACAGGGTGCACCGCCCTGGTGCGCGACGTGCGCACCTACGAGGACGGCCGCTACGACCTGGTCGTCGAGGGCGGCGCGCGATTCTCCATAACCGACCTGTCGCAGGTGGACGCCTCCTCCCCCGAGGAGTACTCGACCGCGTCGGTGGCCTTCCTGCCCGAGCCGACCGGCCCGGACGTGGAGGAGCACTCCGAGCGGGTGCGCGACCTGTTCGGGACCTACTCCCAGCGCCTGGCCTCGATCGGGATGTCGCCGGACGCCTCACCCGAACTGCCCAAGGACCCCATCGCGCTGTCCTACGCGGTTGCCGCGGCCGCGGTCCTGGACCAGGCGGAGAAGCAGCGGCTGCTGGAGGCCGAGGACGCCGCGACCCGGCTGGCCGTGACCGCCCGGTTCCTGCGCCGGGAGAACCGCATCGTGGCCGCTCCCACGCTGCCCAACCTGCCCGCGGGCCCCTTCCTCAACAACGGCGTGTCGTTCAACTAGGGGACCGCGCGGCGCGTTCGCCGGTCCCTTTCCGGGTCGAAGGTCCCGATACCGGTGTCCAGTGGAGGAAACACCGGGTTTCCCCGCATGCCTGCGCGCGGCCCGCCCCGTGTTGGCCTAGCCTGCTGTGCGAACCGGTGCGGCGTGCCCGGGGCCCGACCCGGGCTGTTGCGACGCACGCACCAGCGCGTTCGCGCGCGGAGAAGGAACCAGGTACTCAATGAGCGCAAAAGCCACACCCGCGACCGTGGCCGCCGGACGGACCAAGACCACGTACACGCTGCACCCCTACGAGGTGGACGGCTCCTCGGACGGGCACTCCTACGGCACCGACGCGGCCGACGCGCTCGGCGTCCCCCACGAGCACGTCTTCAAGACGCTGATCGCCGAGGTGGACGGACAGCTCACCGTCGGGGTGGTGCCCGTCAGCACCACGCTCGACCTCAAGGCGCTGGCCGCCGCGGTCGGCGGCAAGAGGGCAGCCATGGCCGACGCCGCACTGGCGGAGAAGGCCACCGGCTACGTGCGCGGCGGGATCAGCCCTCTGGGCCAGCGCAAGCGCCTGCGCACCGTGATCGACGCGTCAGTGACCGAACTGCCCACGGTCTACGTCTCGGCAGGGCGGCGGGGCCTGCAGATGGAGCTCAAGCCCCGTGACCTGATCACGCTCACCGAGGCGGTCACCGCGCCGATCGGCTCCTCCTGACCCCCGACGGGAACCGTTTCCGAGGACGTGCACGGGCTGTTGCCGGGTCACCTACCCAGGGGTAGTTTCGTGACATGAGTAACATTTCATCCCCCTTTTCCTCCGTTCCCGGTATGTTCCTCTCCCGCGTCGCCGAGTCGCCCGACTCCGAGGCGTTCAGCTACCCCCTTCCCGGCGCCTCCGGCACCCCGGAGAAGTGGGAGACCCTCACCTGGTCCCAGACCCGCGACCGGGTGCGCGACATCGCGCTGGGCCTGCACGACCTGGGCGTGACCCCCCAGGCCCGGTGCGCGATCGCCTCCAGCACGCGCGTGGAGTGGATCCTCGCCGACCTGGCCGTGCTGTGCGCGGGCGGCGCATCCACCACCGTCTACCCCTCCTCCACCCCGCCCGACTGCGCCTACATCGTCTCCGACTCGGGCAGCATGGTGGCCTTCGCCGAGAACGACGAGCAGGTCGCCAAGCTGGTCGACCAGCGCGCGCGGATGCCGGGGCTGTCGCGGGTGATCGCCTTCGAGGGCGCTGCCGGGGGCGACGACGACTGGGTGATGTCCCTGGAGGAGTTGGCCGCACGGGGCGCCGGACTCCACGCCCAGGACCCCGACCTGTTCGAGACGCTGGTCGCGGCGGTCGCACCCGACCACCTGGCCACGCTGATCTACACCTCCGGCACCACGGGCAGACCCAAGGGCGTGCGCCTGGACCACGCGAACTGGCTCTACGAGTCCCAGGCCATGGCGGACCTGGACACCGAACTGCGCGCGCAGGGCTGGGACCTGATGGGCCCAGACGACGTCCAGTACCTGTGGCTGCCGCTGTCGCACGTGTTCGGCAAACTCATGCAGGTCAGCCAGCTGCGGATCGGCTTCCGGACCGCCGTGGACGGCCGCCCCGAGCGGATCGTGGACAACCTGGCCGTCGTGCGGCCCACCTTCATGGCCGCCGCCCCGCGCATCTTCGAGAAGGTGTACAACCGCGTGGTCATGCAGGCCAAGGAGGGCGGCGCGGCCAGGTACCGGATCTTCCGGTGGGCCGCGGGGGTGGGCGACCGGGTCGCCCGGATGCGGGAGGAGGGCCGCGAGCCCACCGGCCTGCTCGCCGCGCAGTACCGGGTCGCCGACAGGCTCGTGTTCGCCAGGCTGCGGGCGCGCTTCGGGGAGCGGCTGAAGTTCTTCATCTCCGGCAGCGCTCCGCTGTCCCCCGAGATCGGCCGGTTCTTCTACGGCGCCGGGATCGTCATCCTGGAGGGCTACGGACTGACCGAGACCAGCGCCGGGACGTTCGTCAACCGGCCCGGCGACGTGCGGTTCGGCACGGTCGGGCTGCCCATGCCCGGCACCGAGGTGCGCATCGCCGAGGACGGCGAGGTCCTCATCCGGGGCGGCGGCGTGATGCGCGGCTACCACAACCTCTCCGGCGCCACGGAGGAGGTGCTCACTCCGGAGGGCTGGTTCGCCACCGGAGACATCGGCGCCCTGGAGAACGGCCGCCTGCGCATCACCGACCGCAAGAAGGAGCTGATCAAGACCTCCGGCGGCAAGTACGTGGCGCCCCAGAGCATCGAGAGCCGCTTCAAGGCGCTGTGCCCCTACGTCAGCAACCTGGTCGTGCACGGCGACCGGCGCCCCTACTGCGTGGCGCTGGTGGCCCTGGACCCCGAGTCGATCGACGCGTGGGCGCAGGAGCACGGACTGGGCCACCTCAACTACACGGGCCTGACGCGGGAGCCCAGGGTCCGGGAGATGGTGCAGGAGGCCGTGGACGAGCTCAACCGGGGCCTGCCCCGGCACGAGACCGTGAAGAGGTTCGCGATCCTGCCGAGCGACCTGACGGTCGAGGAGGGCGAGATGACGCCCAGCCTGAAGATGCGGCGGCGCGCGGTCGAGGACAAGTACCGCGACCTGCTCGACGGCATGTACGAGGAGACCGTCCGCCGGCTCTGAGGACGGGACCGGAGGCATGGAGCGCGGGTCAGCCGCGGGAGTCCTCCGGTCCCGCCTGGTCGTGCTCGGCCGGGATCGGCTCGTCGGGGAGCGGGTGGGCCGCCGGGCCCGCGTCCGGGCCGGGACCGGTCGGCGCCGCGGACTCGGCCCGCGTTTCCGCTTCCGGCTCCCGCCGCACGAGCGCGTGCCGGGGCACGCCGGGCAGGTCACGGCGCAAGAAGCTGATCGCGTCGAGCAGCCCGTACTGGAGGACGAACACCAGGGGCCAGATCAGCAGGAAGGCGGTCGCGTCGAGCTGGAGCCCGGTCTGCACGGTGGCGCCGGGCTCGGCCGCCTCGACGGCGGCGTGCGCCGGACCGTCCAGGGCCGCACCGACGCGCCAGGTGAGCACCGCCCCGCCCAGCGAACCGAGGAAGCCCGCGACCAGGCAGACCATGCGCAGGTCCTGGAAGCGGCGGCGCGACAGCGGGAACTGGGCCATGTAGGCGGTGTAGCCCGTGACCAGTCCGGTGAGGGCGGTGATGAGGGCGAACCAGCCCTCACCCGCGAACACGTCCTCGGTGGTTCCGGTGAAGACCTCGCCCCCGCCCAGCGCGGTGCCCTCCGCGCGCGGTGCGAGGCCCCACCACAACGGTCCCAGGACCGCGCCCAGCAGGAGCAGGGCTCCCAGGACGCACGCCCCCACGACCAGTCGGCGTGTCGGCGCCGACGTCTCCCCCGGGTTGCGATCCGCCATCTCCCCCACTCTCCCGCGCCCCGTCCCGGCCTGCGGAAAACCAGTGGATACGGGGCATAGCCGGAACGGAGAATACCGGCATGAGTGACAAGAACAGCCCCCTCGCCGTCCCCGGTCTCCAGCGTGTCGAGCCGCCCAAGGCCGCCGACGAGCGCACCATGCTCACCAGTTGGCTGGACTGGCACCGCGCCACGGTCCACGCCAAGTGCGCCGGGCTGTCCCCCGAACACGCCGCCGCCACTCCCCTGCCGACGTCCCCGCTGATGAGCGTGGGCGCCGTCGTCTCCCACCTGCGCTGGGTGGAGCACGCCTGGTTCGAGGTGATCCTGCTGGGGCTGCCCGACGAGGGCTACGCCACTCCGGAGGACCCCGACGCCGAGTGGCGCCGGGGCGGGGAAATACCCCTGGACCGGCTGCTGGAGGAGTACGAGGCCCAGTGCGCCCGCTCCCGGGAGATCACCGCCCGGCTGGAACTGGGTTCGGGCTCGCGGCGCGCGCACAGCGGTGAGGGGCACACCACGCTGCGGTGGGTGCTGGTGCACATGGTAGAGGAGACCGCCCGCCACAACGGCCACCTGGACGTCCTGCGCGAGCTCGCCGACGGGACGACGGGCGAGTAGTCCGACCGACGTGTACGGGCCGCGCGTCCGGTCGGATGACGGCACTGGCCGACAGGGGGTGCCGACCGACGGGGGCACCGCCCCCAAGGGGGCGCTGACACGGCGGGGGCCCGGGGACGTGTTCACGTCCCCGGGCCCGCGCGTCGTCGCCGTCACCGGTCGGCACCCGGTGCCTCAGTCCTCGTCGTCCCCCGGAGCGGAGGCGCTGTCGGCCGCCTCCTCCTCGGCGAGGATGAGGTAGAGGCCCCGCCGGGTCTCGGCCAGGAGCCGTTTGGCCCGCTCCAACTGGTCGGCGCTGCCCGCCTGGGCGACCTGCGCCGCGGCCGCGGTGAGCTGGTGGGCCAGGGCCGCGACCTCCTCGTACCGGGACCGGCTGTCGGCGTAGGCGTCGGCGACCGCCTCCCAGGGCGGGGTGAGGTCGGCGCCGTGCTCCTCCAAGTGGGCGATGCCCTCCTCGGTGAGACGGTAGGGGCGCCGCCGCCCCTCGCCCTCCTGCTGGACGACCAGGCCCTCGTCCTCCAACTGCTGGAGCATGGGGTAGACCGAGCCCGGGCTGGGCCGCCACACGCCGCCGCTGCGCTCGCGGCCCTCGCGGATGATCTCGTAGCCGCTGCGCGGCTCCTCCGCGAGCAGCAGCAGGATGCCGGTGCGCACGTCACCCCGCTTGGCGCGGTGTCCGCCCCGGCGCCGGCCGCCGGGGCCGGCTCCCGGGCCGAACCCCCCGCCCGGCCCGAAACCGCCGGGGCCGAAGCCGCCGAACGGGTGGTCGGGGGCGAAGGGCCCTCCTCCCCAGGGCGGCCGTCCCGGCCCCACCGGGTGCTCGGGGGGCGGAGGCGGGCCGGGCGGGCCGAACGCGAACCGTCCGCCGCCGCGCCGCGGGCCGCCGTGGCCGGGGTGTTCGGGGTGTCCGTGTCGCTCCTCCTCCGGCTGGCGGCCCCAGGGAAGGCGCGAACGGCGCGGTCCGCGCGCCTCCCAGGACCAGGGTCCGGGAATAGCCATGGCACTCATGATGTCGTCCTCCTTGAGATCGTACGATACAGAGCGACTATCATGCCCTGTTGCGATAGCTCAAAGATATATCGCTAACTTCGTCCTGGCAAGAGCGGGCACGAAAAAAGGTCCCCGCGCGCCCGAGGGCGCGCGGGGACCGTGGGGTCCGGGGACGTTGGGGTCCGGAGACGGTGGTCAGTAGTCGACCGCGAAGGCCCC
Source organism: Nocardiopsis akebiae (assembly GCF_018316795.1). Taxonomy (NCBI): domain Bacteria; kingdom Bacillati; phylum Actinomycetota; class Actinomycetes; order Streptosporangiales; family Nocardiopsidaceae; genus Nocardiopsis; species Nocardiopsis akebiae. Next base: position 2,221,206 of record NZ_CP074132.1, on the reverse strand, counting down.
CAGCAGGCTCTTGACCTCACCGTTGAACTCCGGGGAGATCCGCACCGAGTAGCGGTCCACGGCGTAGACCCGCGACCGGACCGGGTTGTCCACCCGGATCCGCACGGGGGTGTCCCCCTTGTGCGTGGCCAGCACCTGGCGCAGGTCGCCGACCAGCTCGGGGGTGAGGCGCTCCTCCGCGACCGTCAGCAGCACCGGGGGCTCCCCCTCGGTGACGTGCGAGATGTCCAGGATCGACATCTCCGAGGCGAACATCGACCACGTGCCGTCGCGGTCGTTGAGCCTGCCCTTGACGGTGACCGCGGTGTCCTCCAACAGGGCCTGCACGTACAGCGGATAGGTCTTGGGGAAGAACAGCACCTCCATCGAGGCGTCCAGGTCCTCGACCGTGGCGATCGCCCACTGGTTGCCCGCCTTGTTGGTGCGCTTGTCCACCTTGGAGATCAGGCCGGAGATGCGCACCTCACCGCGTTCGCGGGCCATCTCACCGGCCACGATCTGGGCGATGGAGGTGTCGCGCGAGCGGGCCAGCACCCGCTCGGCACCGGCCAGCGGGTGGCTGGAGACGTACAGGCCCAGCATCTCCCGCTCGAAGGCCAGCTTGGTCTTGCGGTCCCACTCCTCCTCGCCCCAGTTGATGTTGAGGCCGATGGGGGTGGAGTCGCCGTCGTCGCCGCCGCCGAACAGGTCGAACTGACCGTGCGCCTCCTGCTTCTTGGAGCTGATCATGCCGTCCACCGCCGTCTCGTGGTGGCGGTACAGCTCGCGGCGGGGCTGGCCGAGCGAGTCGAAGCCGCCCGCCTTGATCAGCGACTCGATGACGCGCTTGTTGCAGGCCGCCAGCTCGATCTTGGACAGGAAGTCGGTGAAGGAGCTGAACTTGCCCTTCTCCGTACGGGTCTTGATGATCGAGTTGACGACGTTGGCGCCGACGTTGCGGACCGCGCCCATGCCGAAGCGGATGTCCTTGCCCACGGGGGTGAAGCGCAGACCCGACTCGTTGACGTCGGGGGGCAGCACCTTGATGCCCTGGGTCCGGCACTCGGCCAGGTAGACCGCCATCTTGTCCTTGTCGTCGCTGACCGAGGTCAGCAGCGCGGCCATGTAGGCGGCGGGGTGGTTGGCCTTGAGGTAGGCGGTCCAGTAGGAGACCAGGGCGTACCCGGCGGCGTGCGACTTGTTGAACGCGTACCCGGCGAAGGGCAGCATGACGTCCCACAGCGCCTGCGTGGCCTCCTTGGAGAAGCCGCGGGCCTCGGCCCCGGGGAAGAACTTGGCCTCCTCCTCCTCCAGGGCCTCCTTCTTCTTCTTGCCCATCGCGCGGCGCATCAGGTCGGCGCCGCCCAGGGTGTACCCGGCCAGCTGCTGCGCGATGGCCATGATCTGCTCCTGGTAGACGAGCAGGTGGAAGGTCTCGCCCAGGATCGGCTCCAGAGCGTCCTTCAGCTCCGGGTGGATCGGGGTGACCTCCTGGCGGCCGTTCGAGCGGTCGGCGTAGTCGTTGTGCGCGTTCGCGGCCATCGGACCGGGCCGGTACAGCGACAGAACGGCCGCGATGTCGCCGAACTTCTTGGGCTCCATGCGCTTGAGCAGGTTGCGCATCGCGCCGCCGTCCAGCTGGAACACGCCCAGGGTGTCTCCCCGCGAGAGGAGCTGGTAGGTCTTCCTGTCGTCCAGGGGGAGCTTGCCGAGGTCGATGTCGATCCCCTCGGCCTCCTTGATGGACTTGACCGCGTCGTCCATGATCGTGAGGTTGCGCAGGCCCAGGAAGTCCATCTTGAGCAGGCCCATGTCCTCGCACTGAGGATAGGGAAAGCCCGTGATGATGGCGCCGTCGGTGTCGCGCTTGTGCAGCGGGATGACGTCGAGCAGGGGTTCCTTGGAGAGGATGACCCCCGCGGCGTGCACGCCCGTGCCGCGGGTCAGGCCCTCGATACCGCGCGCGGTCTCCATCACCTTGGCGACCTGCGCGTCGTTGTCGATGAGGCCGCGCAGCTCGGTGGTCTCGCCGTAGCGCTCGTGCTCGGTGTTGGTCACCGCCTCCAGCGGGATCTCCTTGCCGCCGACCGCGGCGGGGAAGGCCTTGGTGATCTGGTCGCCCACCGAGTAGGGCATGCCCAGGATGCGCGTGGAGTCCTTGACCGCGGCCTTGGCCTTGATGGTGCCGAAGGTCAGGATCTGCGCGACGCGCTCGGCGCCGTACAGGCGGGTGACGTACTCGATCATCTCCCCGCGCCGACGCTCGTCGAAGTCCAGGTCGACATCGGGCATGGTGACGCGTTCGGGGTTGAGGAACCGCTCGAACAGCAGCCCGTGCTCCAGCGGGTCCAGGTCGGTGATGCCCAGGACGTAGGCGATCATCGACCCCGCAGCCGAACCGCGCCCCGGGCCCAGCGCGATGCCGTTCTTGCGCGCGTACTGGCAGATGTCGGCGACCACGAGGAAGTAGGCGGGGAAGCCCATCTCGTTGATGATGCCGAGCTCGAAGTCGACCCGTTGCCGGATCTCGCCGTTGATCCCGTCCGGGTAGCGGGTGGGCAGGAGCCGCTCGACCTCCTTGGCCAGCCAGGAGGCCTGGGTCTCCCCCTCCGGCACGGGGAAGACCGGCATCAGGTCGCGGTGGGCGAAAACCGCGTCGTAGGCGCCCGGGTCGACTCGCTCGGCCACCAGCAGGGTGTTCCTGCACCCCTGCTCCCACTCCTCGAAGTTGAGGATGCCGCGCATCTCCTCCGCGGTCTTGAGGTAGTAGCCCGACCCGTTGAACCGGAAGCGGGTGGGGTCGTCAAGGTTCTTGCCCACGCCCACCGCCAGCAGGGCGTCGTGCGCCGAGGCCTGGGACTCGTAAACGTAGTGGGAGTCGTTGGTCACCAGCGGCGGGATGTCCAGTTCGCGGCCGACCCTGAGCAGGCCGTCGCGGACCTCCTTCTCGATGGGCACGCCGTGGTCCATCAGCTCCAGGAAGACGTTCTCCTTGCCGAAGATGTCCTGGAGCCCGGCCGCGTAGGCGACGGCCTCCTTCTCCTGGCCCAGCCGCAGCCGGGTCTGCACGCCGCCAGACGGGCAGCCGGTGGAGACGATGATGCCCTCGCTGTACTCCGACATCAGCTCCAGATCCATGCGGGGCTTCATGTAGTAGCCCTCCATGGACGCCAGCGAGGACATCCGGAACAGGTTGCGCAGGCCCTTCTCGTTCTGCGCCAGCATGGTCATGTGCAGGTAGCGGCCGCCGCCGGAGATGTCCTTGCCACCCTCTGCCGAGGCGTCGTCGGAGCCGCTGGACCGCCCCCAGAAGACCCGCTTCTTGTGGAAGCGCGACTCGGGTGCGACGTAGGCCTCGATGCCGATGATCGGGGTGACGCCGGTTCCCTTGGACTGCTGGTAGAACTCGTATGCCCCGAACATGTTGCCGTGGTCGGTCATCGCGACCGCGGGCATGCCCAGCCGCGCCGCCTCCTTGAAGAGGGGCTTGAGTTTGGCGGCCCCGTCGAGCATCGAGTACTCGGTGTGGACGTGCAGATGGGCGAAGGAGTCGGCCATGGCTCGGGTGCCCCCAGGAGGGTCGGTGGACAGGTGGTGACTCCTGAGCCTACGACTTTCCCGCGACACTCGCAGACCCCTTGTGGACAACGTGTCCCGTCCGCCTGCGGGAGCCCCCGCCCGCTCCCCACACGCCCTTCCACGTTTTCCACAGGCGGGGGTTGGAGGCGGTCCGGGGCGGGAGCGGAGTGGTTTCCTGGAAACAGGGGGGATCCCACCCGGTGAGCGTTTCGGCGTGCCCTGAAACATCCCGCGTCCCGTGCCCCGCGCCCCATGCCCCGCAGTTCGCAGACCAGCAGGGATAAATGAGCGAGGGGCAGGAAGAGTCCGTCCACAGGTTTCTCCCCTACCCGTTTCTTGGCGGGGGTTTTGGCGGCAACGAAAGCGCGCCAGCTACCGCGAAAGGGCACGGACGGCGGGGAACGGCCGGGGCCGGGTAGGGGCGTGGGCGACCGACGAAAAGCGGCATCAAAGGCAGGAGCGACCACCGGAGGGCGACCAACGCCCGGGGTGTAGGGGTGGTCGGGCTCTGCTGCGTCGGCACCAACGGCAAGCGGACCCTCCGGCCTCGGGCAACGACCCCGGCACCTGCGGTTGGGGCGGGCGACGGCACCACCAATGCCAAGGCGCCATTCTAGGTGCTCGTTTTCGGGCGCCTTTCGGTTCGCCTGAAATGTGGTCTGCCAATCGAGAGTAGCTCCGGGAAATAAAGGCGTCGAATTCGACGTTGTGAACAGTGGAGGAAAGGGCGGGTGCTGGCCTATAATAAGAAGTATGGAGATGATGATCGCAGCGCCCGAGGCGGCCCCCGGGGGATGCTCCCCGGCCGTGGCCGCGCTGGCCGGTGCGCGCGAGATCATCGACCGGGCGTTGAACACCGAAGTCCCGCCCGGGGCGGACGAGGCGGCCGCTGAGGAGATCGCGGCGCTGTGGGCCCAACTGGACCAGATCCGCTACCAGGCTCTGGCGCGGATGGCGCGTTTGTACGCACGCGGTGCGGTGGCCCGCTACAGCGGCTACTCCACGTTGGACAAGTGGTTGGTGCACCACGCCGCGCTGCCCACCGCCCAGGCCAAGGATTTGGCCCGTCTGGCCCAGCACGTGCACGAGGAGACGCTGCCCGCCACCGCCCAGGCCGTGGCTGAGGGCCGGGTGGTGTTGGGTGAGGCGGTGGTGATCGCCAAGGCCACCGACAAAGCCGTCCAGACCCGTGACGAGGACCATTTCCCCGACCAGGCGCAGTACCGGCAGGGGTTCGAGTCGGCGCTGGTGGCGGCGAAGGCGGAGCGGCCCGCGTTGTCGGTCAACCAGCTCCAGTCGGTGGCCCGTCAGGTCGCCTACCGTTTGGATCCGCACCGTTTGGACCGCGACCACGAGGCGGCTCATGCCGCACGCGGCCTGACGGTCCATGACACGTTCCAGGGCAGCTACCAGTTGCAGGCCTGGGGCGGGTCCGGGGACGCGTTGATCGTGCGCGCGGCCATCGACACCTTCACCACCCCACCCAGCCAGGACGACACCCGGTCCCGGTCCCAGCGTGAGCACGACGCCCTCATCGCCGCGCTGCGTTTCGCCACCACCCACACCGGATGCACCAACACTCCCGCCCCGCTGGCGCAGATCCGCATCGTCGTACCCGTACAGACCTACCTGGACACTGAGGGTCAGGAAAAGCCCGCGCTGGACGAGCACGGCCGGGTGATCCCGGTCGGGCTGGTGCACGAGTTGGCCGCCGACTCCGAGGTGGTGCGGATACTCACCGCCCCACCCACCGGCCAGGTGCTGGACGTGGGGCCCGGCCGACGCCTGGCCTCAGCCCGGCAGCGCACCGCCGCCTTCCACGGGCACACCACCTGCGCCCACCCGGGCGGGTGTGAGGTGCCGGTGGCGTTGTGCCAGGCCGACCACGTGCGGTCGTTCTCCCGGGGCGGGCGCACGGTGGTGGCGAACCTGCAACCGTTGTGCGGGCCGCACAACCGGGCCAAGTACCAACGCGAACTACGCACACACCAGCAGAGGAAACGGCACCATCCGCCCGACAGGATTCCGGTTCCACCGCCCCGGGAATGACCCCCGGGTCGTGCCGGTCCCCGGCATGTCCGTGTCCGGCACGCCCGCGCCCGACAGGCGGCCCGGGACCCGCGCCCGACCCGCCAGGGGCACCACACGCCGCGCCCGGTGTGCAGGCGGGCCTCCGGGGCGATGAGGGTTCCGGCCACGGCAGGGGCCGTGGCCGGACGGTGGCGGCTGACTCGGTGGAGGGCATGCGACTTCGCTTCGGAGAGGGTGCCCCGGGAGCAAGAATGGTATTTGAAATGCATATTGAATCCGCCCTCACGGCCCCCTCCTCCGGGGTCGTTCCCACGCGGAGGGGCCAGGTGGGGATGGCCACGGGCGGACCGCGGCCGAAGCGTCCCTGGGGCCCTACGGGCGCAGCAGGGTCAGCACGTCGCGCGTGGGCGGGGACACCAGCGATTCCACGGTGACGCCGTCGAGCGAGGTGTAGAACGCCTCGTGCGCCTCGCGCAGGGCGCCGCGCAGGCGGCAGGCGGCGCGCAGCGGGCAGGGCGGGGCGTCCTCGCACCCCGTGAGTTCCCCCGCCCCCTCCAGTTCGCGCACGATCGACCCGACCGAGGCCCGCCGCCCGCTCCCGGTCAGGAGCAGCCCGCCGTTGCGGCCGCGCCGCGCCTCCACCAGTCCCATGTCGGACAGCCGCGCAACGGCCTTGGCCATGTGCGTGTAGGGCACGGAGAGCATCGAGGCGACGGCCCTGGTGGTGAGGAGTTCGCCCTCGTCCGCGACCGCGAGCCGCATGACCAGGCGCAGGGAGACGTCGGTGAAGGCGGTCAGGCGCATGTGTTCAACGTAGGGGCCCGGCCCCGGTCACCGCTCCCCCCGGCCGGGGACGGGCTCGGTCCCCGCGGAGGAACCGCCGTCGTCTCCGGCCTCCAGGGGCCGGTGGCGCCCGGTCTCGCGCGGCATCCAGATCAGGATCACGACCAGCCCGACCACCCCGAAGCACAGCGACACCGTCGCCGCCGTGTGCAGCCCCGTCATGAACGCCTCCTTGGCGGGGTCCACCAGGGCCCTCCCCTGCTCCCCCAGGCTCCGGGCCAGCGCCAGGGTGCCCTCGATCGACTCCCCCGCCGACCGCAGCCGCTGGTCCGTCACACCCGACGAGCCCCCGTCGGCGACCTCCTCCAGGGCGGGGGTGATCCCCGCCCGGTACCGGAAGGAGATGACCGCGCCCAGGATCGCGACGCCCATCGCCGTGGCCACCTGCCGGACCGTGTTCTGCACGGCGGAGGCGGCTCCGGCCCTGCCCGGCGGCACCGACGACATGATCGCGTCGGTGGCGGGGGTCAGGACCACGGCCATGGCACCGGCCTGGAGGAAGAAGAAGCCGACGATCAGCGGCAGCGGCGTGTCCGATTCGAGCTGGGTGAAGAAGAGGAAACTGGAGCACACGCCCAGCACACCGACCGCGGCGACCACGCGCGGCCCCGCCCAGCGCACGAGCGTAGGGCTGAGCGGCGCCATGATCATCTGGCCCAGTGCGGCCGGCAGCACCAGCAGGCCCGCGATGAACGGGGAGAACTCGCGGACGCTCTGCCAGTAGAAACTCAGGAAGAAGATGATCCCGGACATGCTGAAGAACAGCACCATGATGGTGGCCACGGAGACGCTGAACCGGGGGTCGCGGAAGAAGCGCACGTCCAAGGAGGGGTTGGGCGCGCGCGACTCGTGCACCAGGAAGAGCACCAGCACCACGACCCCGCCGATGAGCGCGCCGTACACGTCCCAGTCCGCCAGGGAGGCCCGCTCGCCCGCGGTGATGATGCCGTAGATGAGCAGCACCAGGCCGGGGACGGACAGCAGCACCCCGAGCACGTCCAGCCTTCCGGGGTCGGCGTCGCGCGACTCGGGGATCAGGAAGAACACCAGTGCCAGGCCCAGCGCCACGAAGGGCACGTTGACGAGGAAGATCGACCCCCACCAGAAGTTCTCCAGCAGCAGCCCGCCCGCCGAGGGGCCGATGGCCATCGCCAGTCCGACCGCGCCCGCCCAGATCCCGATGGCGCGTGCGCGCTGTTCGGGCGTGAAGACGTTCGCGATGATCGACAGGGTCTGCGGCGTCACCATGGACGCGCCGAACCCCATGACCGCGCGGGCCAGGATGAGCTGTTCGGGGGTCTGGGAGTAGGCCGACAGCGCCGAGGCCGCGCCGAACACCGTCAGCCCCACCACGATCATGCGGCGGCGCCCCCACCGGTCGCCGAGCACGCCGAAGGTGAACAGCAGGCCCGCGAAGACCAGGGTGTAGGAGTTGATCGCCCAGGCCAGCTGCGACTGGCTGGCGCCCAGGCCCCGCTCGGGGTCGGACAGCACACGCAGCGCCACGTTGAGGATCGTGTTGTCGGCCACGATCACCAGCAGGCAGATGATCAGGACCGCCAGCCCGCCCCACCTGCGCCGGTACGCCGTCTGCGCGTCCACCAACCCACCTCCACCGCCGGGTCCCACCGAAACTCACGCCGATCGGACCGTACCCGCGAACCGCGCCGACCACCTGCTTCGGGGAGCCGCGAACGGTGTGTCGGACGTGTTCGAGCCGGTTCCGGTGGGAAGGCGTCGGCCGCGTCCCGGGCGGTTCCGGCGGGGGCGCGGGCCGCTCTCCGGCGGAGGGCACCAGCACTCCCGTCGGGAAACATCCTGCCATCGGACCGGGTTGTATCCGGTGCGGAGAGGCGCGGAGCGGGCATGCGATGATGCTTGCGTGCGGTGGCCGCGCCCGGTCGTCCGCGTACGCCGGTTCCCGCCTCCTCCCGCACCCGCCCGGTCCCCCGCGGACCGCCCGCGGCCCCCTCGGCCGCCCAGCGCACGAGCGCGACAACACCATTCGTCCACATGTCCGGAGACACCCGCGAGGTGCTTCGAGACAACGGAGGGATAGCACATGAGCACCACAGGAAAGCCCCTCGCCCCGACCGGGGCGCCGACAGGAGACACCCTGTACGGCGGGGTCACCAGCCGACGCGTCACCATCCGCGACCTGGCCGCCGCCAAGGGGCGCGGCGAGCGCTGGCCGATGCTGACCGCCTACGACGCGCTCACCGCGCGGGTCTTCGACGAGGCCGGGATCCCGGTCCTGCTGGTCGGCGACTCGGCGGCCAACGTCGTCTACGGCTACGACACCACCGTCCCGGTGACGGTGGACGAGCTCCTCCCGCTGACCGCGGCGGTGTCCCGCTCCACCCGGCGGGCGCTCGTCGTGGCGGACCTGCCGTTCGGCTCCTACCAGGCCTCTCCCCAGCAGGCGCTGGAGGCGGCCTCGCGGTTCATGAAGGAGGGCGGGGCCCAAGCGGTGAAGCTGGAGGGCGGCCACGCGGTGGCGCCCCAGGTGGAGCTGCTGGTCTCGGCGGGTGTGCCGGTGATGGCGCACGTGGGCCTGACCCCCCAGTCGGTGAACACCCTGGGCGGCTACCGGGTTCAGGGTCGCGGGGAGGCCGCGGCCGGACTGCTCAAGGACGCCAAGGAGCTGGAGCGGGCGGGCGCGTTCGCGGTCGTGCTGGAGTGCGTGCCCGCCGAGCTGGCCGCGCAGGTGACCGAGCAGCTGTCCGTCCCGACCGTGGGCATCGGCGCCGGTCCGTCCACGGACGCCCAGGTGCTGGTGTGGCAGGACATGGCCGGGCTGAGCCCAAAGGTGGCCAAGTTCGTCAAGACCTACGCCAACCTGCACGAGACGCTGCGCGAGGCGGCCTCGGCCTACGCCGACGAGGTCGTCAACGGGGCGTTCCCCGAGGAACGCCACTCCTACGCCGGCTGAGGGGCGGGGTGAGCCCTTTCCTCTCCGCGCGCCGGTGAGCACCGCCGGTCGGGTCCGCCCCGGCCGGCGGTGCGGCCCCTCGGTCCGCGAACCGGGCGACAGACCGAACCGGACTCGGGAGTGAACCGTACTCGGGAGTAGAGTCGCACCGTACCCAGCGCCGACGGGCCGGGGGTCCGGCCCTCCCGGGAGGACAGATGCGCGTCTCGATGCCGCTCCAGTACGCGGGCGACCCCAAGGCCTCCGTCGACCAGGTGGTCGAACTGGAGAAGGCCGGTCTGGACACCGTGTGGGTCGCCGAGGCCTACGGGTTCGACAGCCCCACCCTGATGGGCTACATCGCCGCCCGCACCGAGACCGTGGCGATCGGCTCGGCGATCCTGCCGCTGTACACGCGCACCCCCGCGCTCATCGCGATGACCGCCGCCGGGCTGGACGACCTGTCCGGCGGTCGGGCCGTCCTCGGCCTGGGCGCCAGCGGCCCGCAGGTCGTCGAGGGCTTCCACGGCGTCCCCTACGTCAAGCCGCTCGCCCGCACCCGCGAGACCATCGAGATCTGCCGCAAGGTCTGGGCGCGCGAGGACCGCCTCACCCACGACGGCACCGTCTTCCAGCTGCCGCTGCCCCCGGAGAAGGGGACCGGCCTCGGCAGGCCGCTCAAGATCATCAACCACCCCGTGCGCCCCCGGATCCCCGTCTACGTGGCCTCCCTGGGCGTGAAGAACGTGGCGCTGACCGCCGAGATCGCCGACGGCTGGCTCCCGCACCTGTTCATCCCCGAGAAGGCGGACAAGGTGTGGGGCGAGGCGCTGGCCGAGGGGAGGGCCGGGCGCGACCCGTCGCTGGGTGAACTGGAGGTCTCCGCGGGCGGCCTGCTCGCCATCGGCGAGGGCGAGGACACCAAGAGGCTGCTGGACCTCGTGCGGCCGATGATCGCCCTGTACGTCGGCGGCATGGGGGCCAAGGGGAAGAACTTCTACAACACGGTGGCCCGCCGCTACGGCTACGAGGAGGCAGCCGAGAGGATCCAGGACCTGTACCTGGCGGGGAGGAGGGACGAGGCCGCGGCCGCCGTGCCCGAGGAGTTCGTGGAGCTGACCAACATGGTCGGCCCGGAGTCCTACGTGCGCGAGCGCGTGGAGGCCTTCCGCGCCGCAGGGGTGACCCAGCTCAACGTGACCCCCGTGGGCGAGGATCCGGCCGCCCTGGTCGGCAAGGTCAAGGAGTGGGTGTCCTGACCCCGTCCGGGCGCTTGGCGGCGGCCCCGCACTCCCTTGCGGGTGCGGGGCCGCCGCCGTTCGCCCCGAGCGCCCCGGTTCCGGAGCGTCACGGAAAACCACGGGAACACATGCTCCGCCTCGCGTTCCCACATGGCCTCCGGGAGAGCCGGAGACGGGAAGGGCGCACGGGGAGAACGCGGAACCCCGTGTACGCCGTCCGCTGTCACGGGCTCCTCCCCTCCGCGCCGCGTGCGTTTCCCACTCCGCGCCTCCGAGGGCGAACACCCGGAGTGACGTCCCTCGAATCATCGAACGCAAGTCCGTGATTCACGCCACACAGGAAATCCCCGTCCCGGCCCGCACCCCCGCGGGGTTTCGCTCCGCACGCAGGCGCTGCCGCCCCGGAGCCCGGCCTTCACCCCAGGCAGGGCGCACGGTGCCCGCGCAGCCGACACGGGGCGCGGCAAACAACCCACCATCGGAGGAAATCCGATAAGAGTCGGCGGCCGTCCGGTATCCGCCGAAGGAAATTTTCCTCAGCGCCCGAAGAACCACCACACAGCCGCTCACGTACTCCGCGTGACCGGTCCGCCCCGAACGGTTTTGTTAACCTGCGTTAAGCGACACCCCCCGACACGACGGAGAAGGCATGACCTCACCGCACCGGCGGCCACGCACCGCCCCCCTCGTCGCCGCGACCGCAGCCGCAGCCCTGGCCGCGTCGGTCACGGCGTCACCCGCCGCCGCGAGCGGGCGGCACTGCATCAGCGACACCGGCAGCGGCCAGGAGCGCTGCTTCGCCTCCTTCGAGGAGGCGGTCACGGCCGCGGAGGAGGAGACCGGCCGGACCCTGGAGGAACAGGAACGCGCCCTGGAGGGAGGCGGCGCCTCCCTCAGGGCGGCCGGCTCCGGCGTCATCATCGGCACCTACTTCGAGCACGAGAACTTCGGCGGGGCCACGTTCACCCTGTACGGCGACGGCCTGTGCACCGGAGGCGACGACACCGAGTTCTGGTTCACCTTCCCCGCCGAATGGCAGAACCTGGTCTCCTCGGCCCAGCCCTGGGCGAGCTGCGCCCTGTGGCTGCACTCGGGACCGGACGGAACCGGCGACCGCGACGGCCCCTACCGCGAGAACACGAACTACGTGGGCGACCACATGAACGACCGCGCCGTCTCCACCACCCTGGGCTGACCGGCGACCCCACCCCCCTTGCCCCCGCTCGAAGGGAGAACGACATGCGACGCACGTCCACCGTGCTCTGCGCGGCCGCCGTCGCCGTGGCGGGCGCGGTCGCCGCGCCCCCGACCGCCGCCCGCGCCGACCACGAGGGCGCTCCCAGCGTGCGCGAACTGCTGGAGTTGTGCGACGTGCGGACCGACGTCTGCGAGTTCCACCCCAGTGGCGAGCCCGAACTCTTCGCCGCCCCGAGCCGCGTGGTGGGCTCGGAGGTGTTCAACTGCACCTCCGGCCGCCAGGACATGGCGGTGATCTGGTCCGACACCACGTCCCAGAGCAACAGCGTCGGCCTGACCCTGACCACCGAGGCCGGGTTCGGCGAGGTCTTCTCGGTGTCCTACGAGCAGTCGTTCGAGCACACCTGGACCACCTCACACACCGAGACGCAGACCACCTACGTCAACACCGCCCCCGGTGAGGTGGGCTGGGTCGAGCGGCAGCCGAGGATGCAGCGCGTGCACGGCACCTACGAACTGCACTTCCCCGACCGCGAGTGGGGCCACTACGTCTGGTACGCCCCCTTCACGGCGGAGGGGCCCGTCCCCGGCTCCCCCGACGACGTCGTCACGCAGAACGTGCGTCCGATGACCGACGCCGAGCGGGCCGCGTGCCCGTGACCCCGGCCCCCACGAAAGCCCACCCCCACGAGAGGCGGAAGCGATGAGAACCCTCGCAGCGGGCGCCGCGGCGGGCCTGGCGGCCGTGCTGGCGCTCACCCCCGCACCTGCCGCGGCCGACCACGAGCAGAACCCGACGGTCCGCGAGCTGCTGGAGCGGTGCGGTGAGGGCACCGACGTGTGCGAGTTCCACCCGTCCGGCCAGCCGGAGTACTACCAGAACACCTCCGAGCCGGTCGGCTCACCGGTCTACAACTGCACCGACCACGAGCAGACGTCCATGGTGGAGTGGTCCAAGACCACGGGCGAGACCAACAGCGTGAACCTGTCCATGACGGCGACGTTCGGGGCGGTCTTCAAGCAGAGCTTCAGCGTCTCCTACGGCCACGAGTGGAGCTCGTCGCACACCCAGAGCCAGCGCACACAGGTCGTCGCCCAGCCGGGCGAGGTGGCCCGCGTGTACTACGGGCCGCGGATGCAGCGCGTCCACGGCACCTACGAACTGCACTTCCCCGACCGCGAGTGGGGCCACTACGTCTGGTACGCCCCCTTCACCGCCGAAGGACCGGCCGAGGACCAGGGAAGCACGGTCACCCAGTCCACGCGGTCCATGACGGACGAGGAGCGCGCGGCCTACTGCGGCTGAGCGCGTCCGGCGCAGCGGCGCCGGTCCCCGAGGCGGGGACCGGCGCCGTACGCGTGCGCGGGCGGGGGGCTCCGGGCTACAGCCCGGTGATCCGGATGCCCGCGTGGGTCTTGTAGCGGCGGTTCACCGCGATGAGGTTGGCGGTCAGGGCCTCGACCTGGTGGGCGTTGCGCAGGCGGCCGCCGAAGACGCCGCGCACCCCCGGGATCCGCTCGGCCAGGGCGCGCACCACGTCGGTGGCCTCGCGGTCCTCGCCCAGCACCAGCACGTCGAGGTCCACCTCCTCGACCTCGGGGTCCAGCAGCACCACGGCGGACACGTGGTGGAAGGCGGCCGTGACACGGCTGTCGGGAAGTACCTCGGCGGCCTGCTGGGCGGCGCTGCCCTCCGCGACGTCGAGGGCGAAGGGGCCCTTCTTGTCGAAGCCGAGGGGGTTGACGCAGTCCACGACGATCTTGCCCGCCAGCGGAGCGGCCAGCCGCTCCAGCAGCTCGCGGTGGCCGTCCCAGGGCACCGCGACGATGACGACGTCGCCCGCGGCGGCGGCCGCGGCGTTGTCCAGGCCGCGCACGTCGATCGGGGCGGCCTCGGCCTCCACCAGTTCCCGGGCGGCCTTCTCGGCGCGCTCGGCGCTGCGCGAGCCGAGGTGGACGGTGTGCCCGGCCAGGGCGAGGCGGCGGGCGAGGCCCCGGCCCTGGTCCCCGGTCCCGCCCAGGACGGCGACGGACAGCCCGGAGATGTCCGCGCCCGCGGGTGTGCTCTGTTCAGTCATGCGCCGATCCTGTCAGAGGCGTCGCCCGGGGGCGTCCCCGGCACGGCGCGGCGCGGTGGTCCGGAGCGCGTGCGGGCGCGGATCACCGGTCCTCCTCGTCGGCCTCGTCCCAGGCCTCGTTGCGCCGGGCGGCGATGGCCAGCGCGCTGGCGGCGGTGGCCTCGTCCGGGTAGGGGCCCAGGCGCTCCTTGTTGGGGCATCCGGGGCCGTGCTCCACCCGGTTGTGCCTGAGGCAGTACCACCACTTGTCGTCCAGCTGAGTGTCCTCGCTCACCGTGACTCGCTTTCTACGGGACGCCGCCCCGACGGGAACGTGCTTCTGTGGGCACCTACCCAGGCCCGGGCTTCCCCTACACCCGCGGGTGGAGGGACCTCTTCCAGGACCGCGTGGCCGACCCACGAACTACAATCAGTGTCCATGACTACTCCGCTGGTTCCTGGGCGAATCTCGCCACAACGTTCGGTTCCCTCCCACATCGTCCGCCCGGAGTACGTCGGACGGAAGCATCCCGTGGAGGGGGTCCTGGGCGACGTGCAGACCCCCGAGACCATCGAGCGGATGCGCGTGGTGGGACGGCTGGCGGCCCAGGCCCTGGAGGAGGTCGGCCGCAACGTCCGGCCCGGGGTGACCACCGACGAGCTGGACCGGATCGGCCACGAGTTCCTGATGGACCACGGGGCCTACCCCAGTCCGCTGGGCTACAAGGGTTACCCCAAGTCGCTGTGCTCCTCGCTCAACGAGGTGATCTGCCACGGCATCCCCGACGACACCGTGGTCTCCGACGGCGACATCGTCAACATCGACATCACCGCCTACCGGGACGGCGTGCACGGCGACACCAACGCCACCTTCCTGGCCGGGAACGTCTCGGAGGAGCACCGGCTGCTGGTCGAGCGCACCCGCGAGGCCATGATGCGCGGGATCAAGGCGTGTCGGCCGGGCCGCCAGATCAACGTGATCGGGCGGGTCATCGAGTCCTACGCCAAGCGCTTCGGCTACGGCGTGGTCCGCGACTTCACCGGGCACGGCGTGGGGCCGGAGTTCCACTCGGGCCTGGTGGTGCCGCACTACGACGACCCGCGCGCGGACACCGTCATGGAGCCGGGGATGACCTTCACGATCGAGCCGATGATCACGCTCGGCGGCGTGGAGTACGACATGTGGGACGACGGCTGGACCGCCGTGACGGCCGACCGCAGGTGGACCGCCCAGTTCGAGCACACCCTGGTCATCACCGAGTCGGGGGCGGAGATCCTCACCCTGCCGTGACCGCCGCCGCGGTCCCCGCCCGTGCGCTCCGGGCGGGGCGCGGCGTCCGAACGTGGCCACGGGAGGGGGCCGGGGCGTAGGGTCGTGCGGGTGAAGATCCTCATCTCCGCCGACATGGAGGGCGCCACGGGCGTCACCTGGCCCGCCGACGTCGAGCCCGGCACCGAGCAGTGGCAGCGCTGCCGCGCCATGTTCACCAGCGACGTCAACGCCGCCGTCGAGGGCCTGCTGGAGGGCGGCGCCACCGAGGTGCTGGTCAACGAGGCGCACGCGACCATGCGCAACCTCCTGCTGGAGGAGCTCAACACCGACGCCACGATGATCACCGGACGGCACAAGGAGCTGTCCATGGTGGAGGGCGTGCAGTCCGGCGACTGCGACGGCGTGGTTTTCCTCGGCTACCACTGCGGCGCCGGTGACGAGGGCGTGCTCGCGCACACCTATCTGCCCAACGCGGTGACCGGCGTGTGGCTGGACGGCGAACCGGCCAGCGAGGGCCGTCTCAACGCCGCCGTGGTCGCCGAGTACGGCACCCCGGTCATCCTGGTCACGGGGGACGACCGCGCCTGCGAGGACGCCGCGACCTACGCCCCGTTCGCGCGGACGGTCGCGGTCAAGGAGCACGTCAGCCGGTACGCCGCCCGCTGCCGTCCCCCGGCCGCGACCGCGCGGGACATCCGGGCCGGAGCGCGCGCCGCCATGACGCTGGCCGGGCGCCTGGACCCGGTCGCGCCCGGGCCCCGGGCCGTGGAGGTGGAGGTGGACTCCGCGCAGCTGGCCCAGGCCGCCGCCGTCGTCCCCGGCGTCACGCGCACGGGGGTCCGGCGCGTCCGGTACGTCTCCCCGGACGCCTACGAGATGATCCGCTGCTTCAAGGCGGTCACCACGCTGATCTCCAACGCCATGGAGGAGCGCTACGGCTGAGGTCGGGGCGGGGGCCGCGGGGACCGCCGTCCGCGAATGCCGGAGCGGGGCGGACGGGGCTGGTAGAACTGTGCCGGGGAGCACCACTTCGTCACCACTGGTCACTAAGGTCCTCCCCCGTTACTGACACCTCAGCGAGAGCGAGGCGCGCTCGTGGGCCACATCGCCACTTCCTTCCCAGAGAGAACCGAAGGCTTCCCGGAAGGGGCCGACGGCCTCGCGGCGGCCGGGGATGACGCCGTCCACCTGGCCAGGGGACTCGTCCGCCGCGACTCCACCAACCACGGGGGCGGTCAGGGCGACGAGCGCGAGGCCGCCGAGTACGTCGCCGAGGCCCTGGGCGACGCCGGACTGGACCCGCTGCTGCTGGAGTCGGCGCCCCGGCGGGCGAACGTGGTCGTGCGCGTTCCCGGCACCGACCCCTCGGCCCCGGCACTGCTGGTGCACGGCCACCTGGACGTGGTGCCCGCCGACGCGGCCGACTGGACGCTGCCCCCCTTCGCCGGTGAGGTGGCCGACTGCCCCGTCACCGGCGTGTCCGCGTTGTGGGGGCGCGGCGCGGTGGACATGAAGAACACCATCGCCACGGTCACCGCCGTGGTGCGCCACTGGGCTCGCCACGGGCTGCGGCCCCGGCGCGACGTCGTGCTGGCCTTCGTCGCCGACGAGGAGGACAGCGCCGCCTACGGCGCCGACTACCTGGTCCGCGAGCACGCCGAGCTGTTCGAGGGCTGCACCACCGCGATCGGTGAGGGCGGCGGGGAGACCATCCACGCCCGCACCGC
This sequence comes from Nocardiopsis akebiae, assembly GCF_018316795.1. Lineage (NCBI taxonomy): Bacteria > Bacillati > Actinomycetota > Actinomycetes > Streptosporangiales > Nocardiopsidaceae > Nocardiopsis > Nocardiopsis akebiae. Next base: position 2,204,368 of record NZ_CP074132.1, on the reverse strand, counting down.
CTCCGGGGAGCCGGTGCGCCTGTATCCGGTGGGCGCGGCCGAGCGCGGCAGCGCCTGGCTGAGCCTGCGCGCCCAGGGCACGGCCGGGCACGGTTCCCGGCCGCCGCGCGACAACGCGATCGGCGCCCTGGCCGCGGCCCTGGCCCGGATCGACGGCTACGAGTGGCCGCTGCACCTGACCCCCGTCACACGGGCGGCGATCGACGCGATCGCCGCCGCCCTGGAGGTGGAGCGCTCCCCCGGTGACACGGCGACCGCGGAGGCGGTGGACGCCCTGGTCGCCAGTCTGGGGACGGCCGCGCCGCTGATCGGCCCGACCACGCGCAACAGCGCGACGCCCACGATGTTCTCGGCCGGGTACAAGGTGAACGTGGTGCCCGGGGAGGCCACGGCGGGTGTGGACGGCCGGGTGCTGCCCGGCGCGGAGGAGCAGTTCGCCGCGGTCATGGAGGAGCTCACCGGCGACCGCGTGGCCTGGGAGTACGCGCACGGTTCGCCGCCGGTGTCCGCGCCCGTGGACTCCCCCGCGTTCGCGGAGCTGCGCGAGGCCCTGCTGATGCACGATCCCGGGGCCCACGTGGTGCCGGTGTGCCTGTCGGGGGGCACCGACGCCAAGGTGTTCTCCCGGCTGGGCATCGACTGCTACGGCTTCTCGCCCCTGGCCCAGCCCGAGGGCCTGGACTACTCGGGTCTGCTGCACGGCGTGGACGAGCGGGTGCCGCTGGAGGGGCTGCGCTTCGGGGTGCGCGCGCTGGACACGTTCCTGCGCGCCTGAACGGCGAAACCCCTGGTCGGCTGGGAGGCTGGGACCGGGGAGGGCGGGACTCCGCAAGCCGCGGCCTCGAAGGGTCCGGTCGCGGAGTGTCCGAGCAGCAGTGGTGGGGAGAGGCGTCGCGTCCGGTGGCGCGCGAACGAGGGAGAGGGCCCGAGGTGGGAGAGGCGATGACCGAGGTGGCGGACGCGGCGGTGCGGGTCGCGGACGCGCGGGGTGTGCGCGCGCTGGTCCGTCCGCCGCGCCTGCGGGAGGGCGACCGGGTGCGCCTGGTCGCCCCGTGCAGCCCGGTTCCCGCGGAGCGGCTGGAGGCCGCGGTGGGGACGCTGCGCGGCTGGGGGCTGGAGGTGGGGCTGGCCCCGCACGTGCGCGAACGCCATCCGCGGCTGCCCTACCTGGCCGGGGCGGACGCCACGCGGGCCGCCGACCTCCAGGAGGCCTGGTGCGACCCGGACGTGGACGCGGTGCTGTGCGTGCGCGGCGGCGACGGGGCGCACCGGACGGTGGACCTGCTGGACTTCGACGCGATGCGCCGGGCCGAGCCCAAGGCGCTGGTCGGGTTCAGCGACGTCACCGCGCTGCACGAGGCGTTCGCGGTGGAGCTGGGCGTGGCCACGGTGCACGGGCCCGTGGTCGGCACGGGGTACTTCGTGGGTGATCCGGTGGCCCAGGAGGAGCTGCGCGCCACCCTGTTCGAGCCCGAGCGGCGGACCGTGCTGACCTCGCCGGGCGCGCACGCGCTGGTGCCGGGGCGGGCCGAGGGGGTGACGTTCGGCGGGAACCTGAGCCTGCTCAACGACGGTCTGGCCACGCCGCACAGCCGTCTGTCGGCCTCCGGCGGCATCCTGCTGCTGGAGGACGTCGGCGAGGACGTGGCCCGGCTCGACCGGATGCTCACGCACCTGCTGCGCACGGGGTGGGCGGACGGGCTGGCCGGGGTGGCCCTGGGCTCGTGGACGGACTGCCCGCCGGGGCCGGAGGTGGTCGCCGAGCTGATGCGCGACCGGTTGGAGCCGCTGGGGGTGCCTGTGCTGTGGGGGCTGGGATTCGGGCACTGCGCGGCCCAGCTGACGGTCCCGCTGGGGGTGCCCGCCCTGCTCGACGCGGACGGGGGCCGTCTGGAGCTGGCCGTCCCGGGGCTGGCCTGAGCCGTGTTCCTCGGATCATTCCGGTCCCGCCCCGGCGGCCTCCGACCCGTCCGTCCGGCGGGCCCGGCCGGTGGTGGGCGAGGGGACGCCTCGGCGTCGGGCCCCGGGCCGTCCGCGGCCGTTCGCGCACGGGACGGCATCACCGGTATTGATATACCGATCCGGCGCCGTGGCGTTAGACTCGTCGTATGGTGCGTGAACCGCTGACCGCAGACCAGATCGAGCGCGGGCGCCTCCTGGGCGCCCTGCTCCGCCGGGCCCGCGCGGAGCGCACGATGGTCGACGTCGCGCGCGAGGCCCAGATCTCGGTCGAGACCCTGCGCAAGATCGAGGGCGGGCGCATCCCCACCCCCACGTTCTTCACGGTCGCGGCGATCGCCGCCGCGCTCGGTCTGTCCCTGGACGAACTCCTGCGCCGGGTGGACGCCGACGCGACCGCCGCCCGGGACCCCGCGACCGCCTCCCTGGCCGTCTGACTTCCCACCGGCCCCTAACGTTGGTCGTGTACCCGCGGGTACGGTTCCGTGCTCGGCCGGTGGCGGGCACGGACCGGGCCGCGTCAGCCAGGACCACAGGGGGAGCACATGAACGAACAGGCGCTGAGGGTGGACGAGGCCGAGCTGCGCGGCCTCCTCGACGGCCGCTGGGCCCACGTGCGCGAACACATGCGCGACGCCCTGCGGGGAGACCTGTACGCCCCCGTGTACGGGCTGTCGATGGAGGAGCACCGCGCCCGCACGCTCACCCAGATCAGGGGCCTGGCCAAGACCGACCTGCCCGCGTACGGCTTCCCCGCCTCGGTGGGCGGCCGCGACGACGTCGGCGCGTCCGTGGTCGGCTTCGAGATGCTGGTCAACGACCTGTCGCTCATGGTGAAGATGGGCGTGCAGTGGGGGCTGTTCGGCGGGGCGATCAGCGCCCTGGGCACCGAGGCCCACCACGCCGAGTACCTGCCCGGCGCGATGTCGATGGAGCTGCCCGGCTGCTTCGCGATGACCGAGACCGGCCACGGCTCGGACGTGCAGGGCCTGCGCACCACGGCCGTCTACGACCCCGGCACCGAGGAGTTCGTGGTCCACACCCCCGACGAGGCGGCGCGCAAGGACTACATCGGCAACGCCGCCCGCGACGGCCGCCTGGCGGTGGTGTTCGCCCAGCTGAGCACCGGCGGCGAGGAGCACGGCGTGCACGCCCTGGTGGTCCCGATCCGGGACGGGCGGGGCAGGCCGATGCCGGGCGTGCGCATCGGCGACTGCGGGCCCAAGGCCGGGCTCAACGGCGTGGACAACGGGCGGCTGGAGTTCGACCACGTCCGGGTGCCGCGCACCAACCTGCTCAACCGGTACGGGGACGTGGCCGCCGACGGCACCTACTCCAGCCCCATCGAGAGCAAGGGCCGGCGCTTCTTCACCATGCTCGGAACGCTGGTCCGGGGCCGGATCAGCGTGGCGGGCGGCGCGGGGAGCGCGGCCAAGGCCGCGCTGACCATCGCGGTGCGCTACGGCGACACCCGCCGCCAGTTCACCCGGCCCGACGGCGAGGGGCGGCCCGAGCGGGAGGTGCGCCTCCTGGACTACCTGGCGCACCAGCGCAAGCTGCTGCCCGCCCTGGCCCGCACCTACGCGCTGCACTTCGCGCAGGAGGAGCTGGTCACCCGGCTGCACGAGCTGTCCCGCTCCCCCGAGCGCGACGAGTACGCCCAGCGCGAGCTGGAGTCGCGGGCGGCCGGGCTCAAGGCGGTGGCCACCTGGCACGCCAGCCAGACCATCCAGACCTGCCGCGAGGCGTGCGGCGGTGCCGGGTACCTGTCCGAGAACCGGATTCCGCAGCTCAAGGCCGACTCCGACATCTTCACCACGTTCGAGGGCGACAACACGGTCCTGCTCCAGCAGCTCACCAAGGGCCTGCTGACCAACTTCAAGGACTCCTTCGGGGACCTGGACCAGCTGGGGCTGGCCCGGTTCATGGCGGGCAAGGTCTTCGAGACGGTCATCGAGCGCACCGCCGCGATCCCGCTGATCGAGCGGCTCGTCGCGGCCGCCCCGGGACGCGGCGAGGAGGCCAGCCTGTACAACCGGGGTTGGCAGCTGGAGCTGCTGGAGGACCGCGAGAAGCACGTCGTCGAGGGCCTGGCCGCGCGGCTGCGCAGGTCCGGCAGGAACGGCGAGGACGCCTTCGACGTGTTCAACCGCGCCCAGGACCACGTGCTCGCCGCGGGCCGCGCGCACATGGACCGGGTGGTGCTGGAGGCGTTCGTGGCGGGGATCGACCGCTGCGGGGACACCGCGACCGCCAAGCTGCTCAACCGGCTGTGCGACCTGTACGTGATGTCGGTGGTCGAGGAGGACCGCGCCTGGTTCCTGGAGCACGAGCGGCTCTCCACCTCTCGGGCCAAGGCGGTCACCCAGGCGGTCAACGACCTGTGCCGGGGCCTGCGCCCCTACGCCGTGCAGCTGGTGAACGCGTTCGGCCTGCGCGACGAGTGGCTGGCCGCGCCGATCGCGCTGGGCGGCGAGCACGCCCGCCAGGGCGACCCGGTCCCCGGGCGCGGCTGAGCCCCCGACCCTCCCCCTGCCGAGGCCCGTCGGGGCACGGGGAGGGGGCAGCGCAGGGCACGGGGATAGGCTGGTCGGATTCGAAGGGCGCGGGCCGCCGAAGGGTGCGGACGGGCTGGTGGGATGAGGGGTGTGGATGTCGGCCATCCGGCTGCTGGTCCTGGGGGCGGTCCGCCTGCGCGGGCGGGCGCACGGCTACCAGGTGCGGGCCGACCTGGAGTCCTGGGGCGCGCACGAGTGGTCCAACGCCAAGCCGGGGTCGATCTACCACGCGCTCAAGCAGATGGCCCGGCAGGGCCTGCTGCACGCCCACGAGACCGCGCCCTCCACCGCCGGAGGGCCGCCCCGGACCGAGTACGAGGTCACCGGTGAGGGCACCCGGGAGTACTTCGCCCTGCTGCGCCGGGCCGTGTCCTCGCACGACGCGCACACGGACGTGCTCTCGGCCGGTCTGGGCTTCATCGTGGACCTGCCCCGGCGGGAGGCACTTGATCTGCTCAGGCGGCGGGTCGCGGGCCTGGTGGAGTGGCGCGGGGGCGTGGTCGCCCACTACGCCCCGGAGGAGGGCCCCGGGCAGACGGGCCACATCGGCGAGATCATGGACATGTGGGTGCACGCCGCGGAGTCGGACGCGGCGTGGACGCGCTCGCTGATCCGGCGCATCGAGGGCGGCGCCTACTCCTTCGCCGGTGAGGGGGGCGATCCCTACGAGGGCGTCCTCACCGGCGGGGAGCCGGAGGCGTCCCCCTCCGGCTGAGGGGCCCCCGGCCCCCGTCCGCCTCCGGGGTTCGCGCGCCGAGCCAGCGCCGCAGCGCGGAGGCGCTGCGCAGCTCCCCCTCGACCCTGCTCAGCTCATCGCCGGTGAGGGGGATCGCGCCCAGCCGCTCCCGCCACTCCTGGACGCCCTCCTCCTCGCCGAGGGCGACCGCGAGTTCGACGAGCATGGCCAGTGCCAGCGCCCGCTCCACCGGAGGCGCCTGGTCCCCGTGCCGTTTCAGCCCCGAGCGGATCCGCCGGAAGGCGGCGAGGTCGTCGGTCTTGAGGTCGCGCAGGATCCGGGCGCCGTCCAGGACGCGGGCGAGCCCGTCGAGGTCCTTGGAGCCGCCGTACTCCAGCCTCTCGGGCTCGCCGCGCTGGATGAAGATGAGCGAGTTGCCCGAGGGGTCCACGAGGGTGAAGCGGCTGGCGCCCGGCCGGTGGCGCGTGATGCGGGGCAGCCCCTTGGCCGGGACCCTGCCGTAGGAACGGCGCATGGCCCGGGTGAGGGCGGCGTGGTAGGGCGCGACGGCGTCGACCATGACCATGCAGCCGCCGCTGTTCTCCAGTGCGGGGTCCAGGCCCTGCGAGGCGCGGCCGTAGTGCAGTTCGAACCCGCTCCAGCGGAAGGCCAGGTAGAGGTAGGGCCTGGTCTGCTCGTAGGTGACCTCGAAGCCGAGCGCCCGGTAGAACTCCAGGGTCTCCTCGGCGGAGGCGCACGGCAGCAGCGGAACGGTCGTCTCGTTGGCCCGTACGGCGGCCGCCTCCGACCGGCCCCGCCACGCGCCGCCTTCCGTGCCGCCGTCCCCCCGCGCGGTGTCCGTTCCGGCCACGCGCACCTCCTATTAGTCAAGTTTGATTACTTTGCGAGGGTAGTCCTGCCGAAGTCCACTGGTCAAACTTGATTACAGCCTGGGGCGCCGGGACCGACTCCCGCGCGGGCGCCCCCGGGGGCTCGCCGACGGGCCGCGAACCGACCCCGCCGCAGGCCTTTCCCCGGCGGGGCGGTCCTCCTAACATGAGAGACATTCATATTAGGTAGGTCACACGTGCGCCCACCCCCCGCGCAGCCCTCCTCGCCCTCCCCCTCGTCCGACCCGCGAACGCCCGCCGCGCTCGCCGAGCCCACCCGGCCCGTGCGCCGCCGGTGGGTGGCCGGGATCAGCCTGGCCAACCTCGGCATGTGGATGGCCTTCTTCGGTCCGCTCCAGGTCCTGCTGCCCGAGCAGGTCGGCCTGCTCGCGCCCGGCGCCAAGGAGACCGCCCTGGCCTGGGTGACCGGGGCGGGCGCGGCCTGCTCCACCCTGGGCACCCCGCTGGCCGGGGCCCTGTCCGACCGGACCACCGGCCGGTTCGGGCGCCGGCGCCCCTGGATCCTGGCCGGTGCGCTCCTGGGCGGCCTGGGCCTGGTGGTGCTCGGCCGACAGGACGGCGTCCTCGGCGTCCTGGTGGGGTGGTCCTTCGTCCAAGCCGCGCTGTCCTGCCTGAACGCGACCCTGCTCGCGGCCGTGCCCGACCACGTGCCGGTCCGCCAACGCGGCGTGGTCTCGGGGTGGATCGGCGTACCGCAGTCGGCGGGCGTGGTGCTGGCGGTGCTGCTGGTGACCGTGGTGGTCACGGGGATCGCCCCCGGCTACGCCCTCCTCGGCGCGCTGACCGTCCTTTGCGTCCTGCCGTTCGCGCTGCTGGCCCCCGACCCGCCGCTGCCCCGGGAGGCGCGCCCCTCCTGGGGCGGGTTCGCGCGCGGGCTGTGGGTGTCCCCTCGCCGCCACCCCGACTTCGGCTGGGCGTGGCTGACCCGTTTCCTCATGCAGACGGGCAACGCCATGTTCACCCTCTACCTGCTCTACTTCCTCACCGACGCGGTGGGCTACGAGGAGCTGTTCCCCGGCTCCCCGGCCGCGGACGGGCTGCTGGTGCTGATCGCCGTCTACACCTCGGCGGTCGTGGCCACGACCGTGCTGGCCGGTCTGGTCTCGGACCGCGTCGGCCGCCGCAGGGGGATGGTGTGCCTGTCCGGAACGGTCTCGGCGGTGCCCGCGTTCCTGGTCGCCGCGTTTCCGACGTGGCCGATGAGTCTGGTGTGCGCGGTGGTCCTGGGGGTCGGCTTCGGCGTCTACCTGTCCGTGGACAACGCCCTGGTCACCGAGGTCCTGCCGAGCGCCGACGGGCGGGCCAAGGACCTGGGGATCGTCAACATCGCCAGCGCCGGACCACAGGTCATCGCCCCCGCCCTCGCCGGTCCGATCGTGGTCCACCTGGGCGGCTACCCGGTCCTGTACACCATGTGCGGGCTGCTCAGCCTGCTGGGCGGGGTGCTGGTGTGGCGGATCCGGGGTGTGGCGTGAGTTCCCGCCGGTTCCACACGTCCCGCCCGCCCCGGAACCTTCCAAGCACGGTGGGTCCGCGCACCGGGCCCGGGCAGCGCGCCAGGGCACCGAAACCGGTCCCGCGCCTTCCGTCCCACGCGCATCCGCCCCGTTCACCCCGTCAGCCGCAGCGAAAGGCAGGTACCGTCCATGTCGTCACCGTTCCTGTGGGGAGTGGCCTCGTCCGCCTTCCAGATCGAGGGCGCCCTCGACGCGGACGGGCGCGGCCCGTCGGTGTGGGACGTCTTCGCCGAGCGTCCGGGCGCGGTCCGCGACGGGCACAGCCCCGCCCCGGCCTGTGACCACTACCACCGGTGGGCCGAGGACGTGGACCTGCTCGACCGGCTCGGGGTGAACGCCTACCGGTTCTCGCTCGCCTGGCCCCGGGTCGTGCCGACCGGGCGCGGCGCGGTGAACGGGGCCGGTCTGGACTTCTACGACCGCCTGGTGGACGCCCTGCTGGCCCGGGGGATCACCCCGGTGCCGACGCTGTTCCACTGGGACCTGCCCCAGGCGCTGGAGGAGGCGGGCGGCTGGAGCGAACGCGACACGGCGCACGCGTTCGCCGAGTACGCCGCGGCGGCGGCCGACCGCATCGGCGACCGGGTGAACCGGTGGATCACCCTGAACGAGCCCCTGGTGCACACCGCCTACGGGCACGCGCTCGGCGTCCACGCCCCGGGGCGGACCCTGGCGGTGCCCGAGGTGATGCGGGTGGCACACCACATGCTGCTCGCGCACGGGCTGGCCGCCGGGGAGCTGCGCTCGCGCGGTCTGGAGGCCCTGCTCACCAACAACTACTCCCCCGTCGGCCCCGCCACCGGCTCCGAGGCCGACGCCGCCGCCGCGCACGCCTACGACACCCTGCACAACCGGCTGTTCACCGACCCCGTGCTGACCGGCGCCTACCCCGACCTGTCGGCCTTCGGCGTCGCGGAGGTCCCCGGCGTGCGCGAGGGCGATCTGAAGGCGGTCGCGGGCAGCGCGGACGGCCTCGGGGTCAACTACTACAACCCCACCGTGGCCACAGCGCCCGACGAGGGGTCGGGGCTGCCGTTCGGGTTCGGCGAGGTCGCCGGGGCGCCGGTGACGGCGTTCGGGTGGCCGGTGGTGCCCGAGGGGCTGGGCCGGATGATCGACCTGCTGCGCGAGCGCCACGGCGGGGCGCTGCCGCCGCTGTACGTCACCGAGAACGGCTGCTCCTACGAGGACCGGGTCTCCCCCGGCGGGCGGATCGCCGACCCCGAGCGGATCGCCTACCTGGAGGGGCACGTGGCCGCCGTGGAGGCCGCGCGGGAGCGGGGCGCGGACGTGCGCGGGTACTTCGTGTGGACGCTCACCGACAACTTCGAGTGGGCCGAGGGCTACCACCAGCGCTTCGGGCTGGTGCACGTGGACCACGCCACCCAGGAGCGCACTCCCAAGGACTCCTTCGCCTGGTACCGGGACCTCGTCGCCGCCAGGACCGCGTCAGCCGGTGCGTGAGGGACCGCCGCGGCGCACGGCGGCACCGGGGCCGGGCGCACGCGGGATCCGGGGCGCGGCCGGGGTCAGTCCGCGACGGCGTCCAGGGTGCCGCTGTCTTGGCGTTCGGGGGCCTCCTCGCCGCGCTGGCGGGCGGGCTCCCACCACCACCAGTGCGACTCGGGCACCCAGGAGGGGACCTCCTCGTCGTTGACCGGCCGCGCCCGGCCCGCCACCGCGGTGAGGGCCTCGTCGATGCGCGGGAGGGCCTCCAGGTCGCCCGGGCGCAGGAAGGCCTCCCAGGGCACGAACTCCTCGCCGAGCAGCTCCAGCATGGACCGCCGCCAGCAGGCGGGGCGGTAGGCCTCGTGCTCGCCGTTCTCGGCCGCGGTCTGGGTGCGGACCACGTACAGGCCGAGGCGGTCCGGGTTGCTGCCGCCCACCAGCAGCTCGGCCAGGGTGGCGCTGAACTCCCGGCCGCCGGGGGACCTGCGCTGCGCGGGCGTGGTCGCCCGGTACAGGGCGAAGAGGGCGGCGAAGGCGTTGTCCATCAGGGCGTCGCGGTCCCTGCGGCGCGAAGCGCTCTCGGCGAAGGCGTCCAACGCCCGCCTGGCCAGGTCCGGAAGGTCCCTGCCCGCATCCGCGCTCACCTTCACACCGCCTTGTCCGGTCCGGGGATGACGTTCGTCGCGGGCCCGTGGTCCCGCCGTTTCGATGATAAGCACGCTCCGTGCCGCCGAGGTAGCCGGTTCACGGTGCCGGGGTCCGCAGTTGCCCGTCCAGGGTGCGCGCCCACTGGCGCACGATCCGGCGCCGCCGGGGCCCGTCGTCGGTGAGCAGGTTGGCCAGTCCCAGGCCGCGTGCCAGGTCGAGGGTGGCCTGGACGGTCTCGCGGACCCCGGGGACCGACTCGTCCACGCCCAGCAGCTCCACGGCCGCCCGGTGGATCTCCCGGCCCATCCGCTCCTCCATCGGGATGATCCGCTCGCGCAGGACGGGGTCGCTGGCGGCGGCCGACCACAGTTGGAGGGCGGCGCGGAAGTCGGCTCCGGTGAAGGCGTCCACGACCATCTGTACGACCGCCTCGGTGCGGCCGCCGCCCTCGGGGACGGCGGCCGCGCCGCGCCGCAGCTCCGCGCCGCGGCTGTCGAGCATGTGCCGCAGCACGGCCAGGAACAGGTCCTCGCGGGTGGGGAAGTGGTGCTGGGCGGCGCCGCGCGACACCCCGGCCCGCCGCGCGACCGCGCCCACGGTGGCGCCGGCCGCGCCCTCCTCGGCCAGGCAGGCCACGGCGGCCTCCAGCAGCCGGGCGCGGGTGGCCCGGCTGCGTTCCTGGCGCGGCTCGCGGTCGGCCCCGGTGTCCACGTCGCTGCTTCCCCCCGTCCCCGAGTCCCTGAGGCGGCCCGTGTCCGCGCGCCGACCGCTCAGTACGACCTGGGCAGTCCGAGGGACTGCTGTGCCACGTAGTTGAGCACCATCTCCCGGCTCACCGGCGCGATGCGCGCCAGGCGGGCGGCGGCGATCGCCGATCCCAGCCCGTACTCGCTGGCCAGGCCGTTGCCGCCCAGGGTCTGCACGGCCTGGTCGACCGCGCGCACGCACGCCTCCGCGGCGGCGTACTTGGCCATGTTGGCCGCCTCCCCCGCCCCCGCGTCGTCGCCGGAATCGTAGCGGAGCGCCGCGTGCTGGGTCATCAGGCGGGCCTGCTCCAGCTCGATCTTGACCCGGGCCAGCGGGTGGGCCAGCCCCTGGTGGGCGCCGATGGGGGTGTCGCGCCAGACGGTGCGCTCCCTGGCGTAGGCAACCGCCTTGTCCAGGGCGTGGCGGGCGCTGCCCGAGGCCAGGGACGCGGCCATGATCCGCTCGGGGTTGAGTCCGGCGAAGAGCTGGAGGAGTCCGGCCCCGGGGTCGCCGACCAGGGCGTCGGCGGGCAGGCGCACGTCGTCCAGGAACAGCTGGTACTGGTGGTCCGGGCTGACCAGGTCCATCTCGATCCGGCGGGCCTCGAACCCCGGGGCGTCGGTGGGCACCGCGAACAGCGCGGCGGACAGGCGCCCGGTGTCCTCGTCCTGGACGCGTCCGACGACCATGACGGCGTCGGCCACGTCCACGCCCGAGATGAAGGTCTTGCGGCCGTTGAGCACCCAGCCCCCGCCGTCGCGCCGGGCGGTGGTGGTGATGCGGTGGGAGTTGGATCCGGCGTCGGGCTCGGTGATGGCGAAGGCCATGATGGTCTCGCCCGTGGCCAGGCCGGGCAGCCAGCGCCCGCGCTGCCCGGGGGTGCCGAAGCGGGACAGGACGGTGCCGCAGATGGCCGGGGAGACCACCATCATCAGGGTGGGGCACCCGGCCGCGCTGAGTTCCTCCAGGACGGCGGCCAGGTCGCCGATGCCGCCGCCCCCGCCGCCGTACTCCTCGGGGATGTTGACCCCGAGGTAGCCGAGTCCGCCCGCCTCGCGCCACAGTTCGGTGAGGTAGGAGCCCTCCTTGGCGCGGGCCCGGTAGTACTCGGACCCGTACCCCGCGGCGAACGCGGACACCGCGGCGCGCAGGTCGACGCGTTCGGCGGGTTCGTTGAAGGTCATGGCACCGGTCACGGGGTGGCCCCTTCGTAGTCGAGGACGGCGAGGGGCGCCCCGGCGGGCACCCTCTGCCCCGCCGCGACCGGGATCTCCCGGACGGCGCCGGCGGCGGGGGCGGTGACGCGGTGCTCCGTCTTCATGGCTTCCATTCGCAGCAGGGTCTGTCCGGGCTCGACCCGCTCGCCCACGGCGACCTCCACGGCGGTGACCGTGCCGGGCATGGGCGCGGGCAGGGCGCCGGGGTCGACCGCGGCCTCGGGTTCGGGCAGGGGATCGACGGGGGTGAGGGCGACCGACCCCAGGGGTGAGTCGACGTGGACGTCGCCGCCCGCGGCGGGGCGGTGGACGTCGAAGGCGCGGCGCAGGCCGTCCGCCTCCAGGACCACCAGGTCGGGCGCGGCCGAGAGCACGCGGACCCCGGCCTGTTCGGGCAGGTAGGACCCTCTCAGGGTGCGGTAGGCGGTGGTGGTCCGCCTCGCCTCGTCGCCGTCGACGTCGTGCTGGCGGACGAAGGGCTGAGAGGGCAGGGCGCGCCAGTTGGCGGGCACTCCGGCGGGGGCGGCGGCGCCGGCGCGGGCGGCCTCGGCGGCGGACAGGGACGCGGCCAGCGCGGCGAGGCGTTCGGCGGCGGGGTCGGCCAGGGGTTGGACGAGGGCGCTGAGGCGGTCGCCGTCCAGGTAGCCGGTGTGCAGCCCCTCGGGGCGGGCCTCGGCCCCGGCGAACGCGGGGTGGCGCAGCGCCCGCACGAGCAGGTCGCGGTTGGTGCCCACCCCGTGCACGCGCGCGGCGGCCAGGGCCGCGGCCAGGCGGCGCAGCGCGTCACGGCGGTCGCGCCCGTGGGCGACCACCTTGGCGAGCAGGGGGTCGAAGTCTGCGCCGACGGTGTCGCCGGGTTCGACCCCGCTGTCCAGGCGCACCCCGAAGGCGGGCGGCGCGGCGAAGCGGGTGTCGGCGGGGACGTCGAAGGCGTGCAGGACGCCGGTGCGGGGCCGCCAGCCGTCGCGGGGGTCCTCGGCGTACAGGCGGGCCTCGACGGCGTGGCCGCGCGGCGCGGGCGGGCCTCCCCCGGGCAGGGCTTCGCCCTCGGCGACGCGGATCTGCCACTCGACCAGGTCCAGGCCGGTGACGCACTCGGTGACGGGGTGTTCGACCTGGAGCCGCGTGTTCATCTCCAGGAAGACCGGTTCGCCGAAGCCCTCCTCCCCCACGGGGACGAGGAACTCGGCCGTCCCGGCGCCGGTGTAGCCGATGGCGCGGGCCAGGCGGCGTGCGGCCCCGTGCAGGCGTTCGCGCAGGTCGTCGGGCAGGCCGGGGGCGGGCGTCTCCTCAATGACCTTCTGGTGGCGGCGCTGGACGGAGCAGTCGCGCTCGCCCAGGGCCCACACGGTGCCGTGGGTGTCGGCCAGGACCTGTACCTCGACGTGGCGGCCGTGGGGGACGTAGGGCTCGCAGAACACCTCCGGGTCGCCGAAGGCCGAGGCCGCCTCGGCGCGGGCTGCGGCGGCTTCGGCGGGCAGGTCGGCCAGGTCGCGGACCACGCGCATGCCGCGTCCGCCTCCGCCGGAGACGGCCTTGACCAGCACGGGCAGGTGTTCGGGGCGCACCTGCCCGGGGTCGAGGGCGTCGGCGACGGGCACCCCGGCGTCCCGGGCGATGCGTTTGGCGCGGGTCTTGGCGCCCATGCTCTCGACGGCCTCGGCCGGGGGGCCGATCCAGGTCAGCCCGGCAGCGGTGACGGCGCGGGCCAGGGCGGGGTTCTCGGACAGGAAGCCGTAGCCGGGGTGGACGGCGTCGGCTCCGCAGGCGCGGGCGGCGGCCACCACGGCGTCGGGGTCGAGGTAGGCGTCCACGGGGCCGCCCCCCTCGGGCGGGGGCAGGCGCACGGCGGTGTCGGCCTCGGCCACGTGCGCGGCGCCCTCCTCGCCGGGGGCGTGCACGGCGACGGTGGAGATGTCCAGGGAGCGGCAGGTGCGCATGATCCGGCGGGCGATCTCGCCCCGGTTGGCGACCAGGATGCGGGTGACGGGGTTCATGGCTGCTCCTCACTCACATCCGGAAGACGCCGAAGCGGTCGGTGCCCCGGACGGGGGCGTTGTGGGCGTAGGACAGGCACAGGCCCAGGACGGTGCGGGTGTCGCGGGGGTCGATGACGCCGTCGTCGTAGACCCGCCCGGACAGGAACAGGGGCAGCGACTCCGCCTCGATCTGGCGCTCCACCATCTCCCGCAGGGCGGCGTCCTGGTCCTCGTCGTAGGGCTGCCCCTTCCCGGCCGCGGACTGGCGGGCGACGATGGACAGCACCTCGGCGAGCTGGCGGGGACCCATGACGGCGGAGCGGGCGCTGGGCCAGGCGAACAGGAAGCGCGGGTCGTAGGCCCGCCCGCACATCCCGTAGTGGCCCGCCCCGTAGGAGGCTCCCACGAGCACCGAGAAGTGGGGGACGGTGCTGTTGGAGACGGCGTTGATCATCATCGAGCCGTGCTTGATGATGCCGCCCTGCTCGTACTCGCGGCCGACCATGTAGCCGGTGGTGTTGTGCAGGAACACCAGCGGCGTGTGCGAGCGGTTGGCGAGCTGGATGAACTGGGCGGCCTTCTGGGCCTCGGCGCTGAAGAGCACGCCGTGGTCGTTGGCGAGCACGCCCACGGGGTAGCCGTGCAGGTCGGCCCAGCCGGTGACCAGGCCGCCGCCGTAGGAGGGCTTGAACTCGTCGAACACAGAGCCGTCCACGAGGCGGGCGATGATCTCGCGCGGGTCGACGGGCACGCGCAGGTCGGGCGGCATGATCCCGATCAGGTCCTCGGCAGGGTACAGGGGTTCGGGCGCCGACGGGCGCGGGGCGGGCCCCGCCTTCCGGTGGCCCAGGCGTGCCACGACGCGCCGTCCGAGACGGATCGCGTCGCGCTCGTCCTCGGCCAGGTGGTCGGCCAGGCCGGAGACCTCGGCGTGCATTCGGGCCCCGCCCAGCGACTCGTCGTCGCTCTCCTCGCCCGTGGCCGCCCGTACCAGCGGCGGGCCGCCCAGGAACACCTTGGAGCGCTCGCGCACCATGACCACGTGGTCGCTCATGCCGGGGACGTAGGCGCCCCCGGCGGTGGAGTTGCCGAAGACCAGCGCGACGGTGGGGACTCCGGCGGCGGACAGGCGGGTCAGGTCGCGGAAGGCACGGCCGCCCGGGATGAAGATCTCCTTCTGGGTGGGCAGGTCGGCGCCGCCGGACTCCACCAGGCTGATCAGCGGCATCCGGTTGCGTTCGGCGATCTCGGCGGCCCGGGCGGTCTTCCTCAGGGTCCACGGGTTGCTGGAGCCGCCGCGCACTGTGGGGTCGTTGGCCACCAGCACGCACTCCACGCCGGAGACCGCGCCCACTCCGGTGACGAGACTGGCGCCGACGTGGAAGTCGCTGCCCCAGGCGGCGAGCGGCGACAGCTCCAGGAAGGGGCTGCCCTCGTCCAGCAGGAGTTCGATCCTCTCGCGGGCCAGCAGGCCGCCCCGGGCGCGGTGGCGCTCCACGTAGCGCCGTCCTCCCCCGGCCAGGGCCTTGGCGTGCTCGGCGTCGATCTCGGCGAGCTCGGCCAGCATCGCCTCGCGGGCCTCGGCGAAGGCGGGCGAGGCGGTGTCGACCCCGGTCCTGAGCACGCTCACGGTCGTCGCACCTCCGTCGGCACGGCATCGGGGGCGGGGGCATTCCCGGTCCTCAGCGGGCTCACGGCCGTTCCACCTCCGCCAACACGACCTCGGGAACGGGGACACGGCGGGCCCGCAGCCACTCGCCCAGCCCCTTGGCCTGGGGGTCCACGCCCTCTCGGCGCGCGGTGCCGGGGGCGAGCAGGCCCTCGATCCAGAAGTTGGCGGCGCGCAGGTTGGGCAGCAGGTGCCGGGTGACGCGCAGTCCGGCGGTCTCCGGCAGGAGTTCGCGCAGCAGGTCGGCGGTCAGGGTGGTGGCCAGCCACCGCCAGGCGCTCTCGCCGCGCACCCACACGCCCAGGTTGGCGTCGGCGCCCTTGTCGCCGCTGCGCGCGCCCAGGACGAGGCCGAGCGGGACCGGGCGCGCGGGGCCCCGGGGCAGGGGTTCGGGCAGCGGTGGCTCGGCGACCTCGGCCAGGGGACGGGTGCGGGGCGCGGGCGCGACGGGCACCCGCGCGCCGTCGGGCAGGATCGCGGTGTGCGCGACCTCGGCGGCGGGCACGAGCGCGTGCGTGGCGGCGACCCCGTCGGGGCGGGCGTCGCGCGGCGGCGCGGTGAGGTGGAACCCGGCGTAGCTGCCCAGGGCCAGTTCCACGGCGGCCGCGCCGAAGGAGCGGCCCACGACCGCGGGGTCGTGGTCGCGGGCCACCACGCGCAGGCGGGCGGTGGCCGCGTCCTGGGTGTCGCCGTGGGGGTCCCGGGCGGGCACGAGGGTGAAGCGCAGGTCGTCGGGCGCGCGGTCGGCGAGGGCGGCGCGCATCTGGCGTTCGGCCTGGGCGGCCTTTGCCTCGGCGTCCAGGCCGGTGACCAGGAACTCGACCTCGTTGCGAAAGCCCGTGAGACTGGTCAGGCCGACCTTCAGGTCGGGGGGCGGCTCCTCGCCGCGGGTTCCGCTGAGCAGGACGCGGTCGGGCCCCTGCCCGGTGAGGCGCACGGTGTCCAGGCGGGCGGTGACGTCGGGGCCGGGGTAGCGGGCTCCGGCGACCTCGTAGACGAGCTGGGCGGTGACGGTCCCGGTGGTGACGGCACCGCCGCTGCCGGGGTGCTTGGTGATCACGGCGCTGCCGTCGGCGTGGATCTCGGCGAGGGGGAAGCCGGGCCGGTCCAGGTCGCGGCCCTCGCGCAGTAGTCCCGCGGCCAGGGCGTAGTTGCCGCCGGTGGCCTGGGTGCCGCACTCGATGACGTGCCCGGCGACTGTGGCCCCGGCCAGGGCGTCCAGGTCCCCGGGGGTCCAGCCGAAGTGGGCGGCGGCCGGGCCCACGGCCAGGGAGGCGTCGGTGACGCGGCCGGTGACGACGATGTCGGCGCCCGCCTCCAGGCAGGCGGCGATGCCGAAGGCGCCCAGGTAGGCGTTGGCGGTCAGGGGGGAACCGAGGTCGAGTTCCTCGGCGCGGTCGATGAGGTCGTCGCCGGTGACGCAGGCGATGCGGGGTTCGAGGCCGAGCCCGTCGGCGAGTTCGGTGAGCCGGTCGGCGAGGCCGCGCGGGTTGAGGCCGCCCGCGTTGGTGACCACCCTGGTGCCGCGTTCCATGACCAGCGCCAGGGTCTCGCGCATCTGGTCCAGGAAGGTCCGGGCGTAGCCGCGGCCGGGGTCGCCGAGCTGGTCGCGGCCGAGGACGGCCATGGTGAGCTCGGCCAGGTAGTCACCGGTGAGGACGTCCACGCGCCCCTCGGTGAGCATCTCGTGGACGGCGGCGAAGCGGTCCCCGTAGAAACCGGAGGCGTTCGCGACCAGCAGCGGGGGCGCCGGGGTGGCAGCAGCGGTCATGGACACGAGGGTGACACCGGCCACACGGAAAAACAAGCACGTGTGCTTGTTTTTCCGGACGGGCGGTCGGGCCGGAGCGGACACGGTGGGCGGGCGCGGTATGGCCGGAACCGGCCACGGGGCGTGCGTTACTCCCCCTCGGAGCGGGGGGAGGCGCGCGGTAGTTTGGCGCCGTGAACACCTCGCGAGAAGACACCAACCCCGCCGACGACGCCGCGTCCCCCGAGGCGACGGCGGAGGCGGCGGAGACGACGGAGGCGGCGCCGACGGCGCGGGCGTCGGCGGAGGAGGCCCCGGAGGCCGGAACCGCCGGGAGGAACGGGAGCACCGGGGTCGCCGACGCCGCCGGTCCGCCTCAGGAGGCCGGGGCGCGGGAGGCGCGTCGGGAGAGCGACGCCAGCGGCGCCTTCATCGCGGGCGCGCCGGTCCGCACCCCCAGCGGCCTGTTCGCCGCCGAGACCTTCAGCGTCATCGCCCTGATGCTGTTCGCCCTCACTGCGCTGAACACCCGGCTCTTCGAGCTCTTCGGCTTCTTCTTCGTGGGCCGGGTCCCCACCGACACCAGCGCCGGGGAGGCGAGCGCGCTCGCGGCCGAGGTGATGGTCGCGGGCGGGCTGAGCGCGCTGACCGTGCTCGCCGGGGCCCTGTCGCTGCTGCGGGGAGGCGCGGCCACGCGGGCGTGGAGCCGCTGGGGCGCCGCCGCGGCCGTGATCGTGGGCACGCTGCTGGTCGTGGTCTCGGTGCTGACCTTCGCCACCCTGCCGTCCGGGTCCTGAACAGGGGTTTTGTAGAAACTCCCTTGGTACTTCGGCGGGTAGGTTGACCGCGTGAGTACATCAGCGGAAGGCAACGACCCGACCGACCCCACCCGGGGGCCCGCACGGGGCCCCGGCCGCGAGCCGGAGCCCGGGGCCGATCCGGCCACCGGGACCGGGGTCCCCGCGCATGAGCCCGCCATGGTGGAGGAGCCCCTGCTGGAGCCGGACTCCGGGGCGGCCGCCCTGGAGCGCACCGACCGGCCCAGCGGCCCTCTGGGCGCGGAGACCTTCGCCCTGACCGCGCTGTTCCTGCTCGCCGTGACGGTGCTTTCGAGCCAGCTGGTCCAGCTCTTCACCACGGTGGTGCTCATCGGCGACCAGCCGGTGCCCGTGGACCAGGTGTCGCAGTTCTCGGTGCAACTGCTCATCGGCGGCGGCCTGGCCGCTCTGACGGCGATCCTGGCCGGGCTCGCGCTGGCCCTGGCGAGTTTCAGGACCCGGCCCTGGGCGCGGTGGCTGGCCACCGCCGTGCTGATCGTGAGCCTGCTGATGGTGCTGCTGGCGGTCGTGGCCTACGTCATGATGCCGGCGGGCAGCGCGCCGCAGCCCATGCCGATGCCGAACTGACCCGCGCGGGGCTGAGGGGCCCCGTCCAGCCGTGGGGCGGCGACCGGGGGCCCGGTCGCCGCCCCACGGCCGTGAAGCAGCCGGCCCCGGGTTCAGGCGATCCGGTCGATCACCAGCGGCCGGGCCCCGTACCCGGCCCCGCACTGCGGCTCGATGTCGAAGGCCCCCTCCAGCGCCTCGGCCGCCCGCCCGAACCGCTCCGCCTCGTCGGTGTGCAGGGTGAACAGCGGCTCCCCCGCCACGACGCTCTCCCCCGGCTTGGCGTGCAGGGTCACCCCCGCGCCGAAGGACACCGCGTCCTCCTTGCGCGCCCGGCCCGCGCCCAGCCGCCACGCCGCCAGCCCCACCTGGTAGGCGTCCAGCCGGGTCACCGTCCCCGAGGCCGGAGCGAGCACCACCCGGCGCTCGGCGGCCACCGGCAGCGGCGCGTCCGGATCCCCGCCCTGCGCCCGTACGAGCCGCTTCCACGACTCCAGCGCGCTGCCGTCCCGCAGCGCCTCGGCCGGGTCCTTGACCCCGCCCTCACCGGGGACGAGCCCGGCCGCGGCCAGCATCTCCCGGGCCAGCGCCACGGTCAGCTCCACCACGTCCGCCGGCCCGCCGCCCGACAGCACCTCCACGGACTCGGCCACCTCCAGGGCGTTGCCCACCTGCCTGCCCAGCGGAACCGACATGTCGGTGAGCAGCGCGACCGTGCGCACCCCGTGGTCGTTGCCGATGTCGACCATCGTGCGGGCCAGCTCGCGCGCGGAGTCGGCGTCCTTCATGAACGCCCCCGACCCCACCTTGACGTCCAGGACCAGCGCGCCGGTGCCCTCGGCGAGCTTCTTGCTCATGATGGACGCGGCGATCAGCGGGATCGACTCGACCGTGCCGGTCACGTCGCGCAGCGCGTAGAGCTTGCGGTCGGCCGGAGCCAGCCCCGACCCGGCCGCGCAGATCACCCCGCCCGTGGAGTCCAGCACCTCCCGCATCTCGCCGGTGGACAGCGAGGCCCGCCACCCCGAAATCGACTCCAGCTTGTCCAGGGTTCCGCCGGTGTGTCCGAGCCCGCGCCCCGACAACTGCGGCACGGCCGCGCCGCAGGCCGCGACGGTGGGGGTGAGCGGCAGGGTGATCTTGTCGCCCACCCCGCCCGTGGAGTGCTTGTCGGTGGTGGGCCGCGCCAGGTCGGAGAAGTCCAGGCGTTCACCCGAGGCCAGCATCGCCTCGGTCCAGCGGCTCACCTCGGCCCGGTTCATCCCGCGCAGGAAGATCGCCATGGCCAGCGCCGACATCTGTTCCTCGGCCACCTCACCGCGGGTGTAGGCGTCGATCACCCAGTCGATCTGGCCGGGGGTCAGCTCTCCCCCGTCGCGCTTGGCTCGGATGATCTCGATGACGTCCATGTCGTCTCCTCTCGACTGGCGGAACAAAAAGGGGCCTCCCCGGACTCCGCCGCGCGGCGGAGTCCGGGGAGGCCGAACTGACGCAGAAGCAAGGTCACGCGAGGCTGTGCGGGCCGAAGGCCTGCGGCAGCACCCGGTCCATGGTCCAGACCCCCTCGGGGGTGTCCACGAGCAGCTGAGGCCCCCCGTGTTCGAACAGGAGCTGGCGGCAGCGCCCGCACGGCATGAGCGGTTCGCCCCGCCCGTCCACGCAGCTGAAGGCCGTCAGACGGCCCCCGCCGGAGGCGTGCAGGGCGCTGACCAGGCCGCACTCGGCGCACAGGGCCAGCCCGTAGGAGGCGTTCTCCACGTTGCAGCCGCTGACGACGCGGCCGTCGTCGACCAGCGCCGCCGCGCCCACCGGGTAGCGGGAGTAGGGCGCGTAGGCGCGGCCCATGGCCTCGCGGGCGGCGGCCCGCAGGGCCTCCCAGTCCACGCTCGCCGGGTCCAGTGGTGCGTCGGTCATGACCGGCTCGCCCTCCACTGCTTGCCGACCCCGGCCGGTGGCCGGAGCCGTTGCGAGGCCAGCGAGAGCACCAGCAGGGTGGCGATGTGCGGGCTGTAGGTGGCCAGCTCGCGCGGCAGCGAGTCGGTGGAGAAGTACCACGCGAACAGCAGCACCGCCGTGAGCGCGCCGAAGGCGGCCAGGCCCTTGCGGTCCCGGCGCACCTGCCACACGGCCACGCCCACCAGCGCCACGGCCAGGAGCAGCAGCAGGGCGTGCACCGCCGCGCCGCCGCCGCGCACCTGGAGGGCGTCGGTGTAGCCGAAGAGGCCCGCGCCCATGGCCAGGCCGCCCGGGCGCCAGTTGCCGAAGATCATCGCGGCAAGGCCGATGTAGCCGCGCCCGCCGGTCTGGCCCTCCTGGTAGATCTGCGAGGCGACCACGGACAGGAACACGCCGCCCATGCCCGCCAGGCCGCCGGAGACGATCACCGCCACGTACTTGAGGCTGTACACCGGCACGCCCAGGGACTCGGCGGCGTCGGGGTTCTCGCCCACCGAGCGCAGCCGCAGTCCGAACGTGGTCCGCCACAGCACCAGGTAGGTCAGCGGGATCATCAGGATCGCGACGACCGTCAGCGCGGGCATGTTCGTGGTCGCGCCGAGCACCAGCGAGGCCAAGTCGCTGACCAGGAAGATCCCGCTGTCGGCGACCGGCCTGAGCACCTGCGCCACGAGGGGCAGGTCCCACACCGGGAACGAGGGCGTCGGGGGCGACTGGGCCGCGCCCGCGCCCTGCACGTCGGAGTAGACCAGGATCGACAGGTAGCGCATGGCGCCGAGCATGAGGATGTTGATCGCCACGCCGGAGACGATGTGGTCCACCGCGAAGGTCACCGTGGCCACGGCGTGCAGGAGCCCGCCCGCCATACCGGCGAGCACGCCCGCCAGCAGTCCGATCCACGGGTTGCCCGTGGACCAGGCGAAGTAGGCGCCGAACCAGGTGCCCAGGATCATCATGCCTTCGAGGCCGATGTTGATGATGCCCGCGCGTTCGGCCCACAGACCGCCCAGCGCGGCCAGCCCGATGGGCACCGCGAAGGTGATGGTGGTGCTGATGGTGCCCGCGTCGGTGAGCATGTCGTGCCCGGTGATGACCCGCAGTCCCGCCAGGGACACCAGCACCGCACCGAACAGGGTGAGGAAGCGCCAGCGCGCCCATCCCCGGGGCCGGGCGGCGGGCTTGGCCACCGGCTCCATCACGTTGATCTCCTGGCTCACTTGGCCTCCCCTCCGCGCCTGTCCTCGGGTTCGGGGGCGGTGCCCGCGTCGGTGGACCCCTCCGCGGGGGCCGGGGACGCCTCGTCCGCCGACACCTTCACCGTCTCCGGTGCGGGCGACTCGGCGGTGGTGCCGAGCTGCCTGCCGATCTGCTGCTGCTGGTAGCGGCGGCCCCAGCGGTGCACGACCTCGTAGACCACGACCACGGTGAGGACGATGGTGGCCTGCGAGATGACCGCGATCTCCTGCGGGATGCCGTCGAAGGGCAGGATGCCCGACGCCTGGTTCAGGAAGGCCCAGAACAGGGCGGCGAAGACGATGCCCACGGGGTGGTTGCGGCCCAGCAGGGCGATGGCGATGCCGATGAAGCCGATGCCGGTCGGGAAGTCCAGGGCGTAGTAGTGCGAGCTGCCCAGCAGCTGGGGCAGGCCCACCAGACCGGCGACCATGCCCGAGAAGAGCATGGACAGGAACACCATCTTCTTGACGTTCACGCCACTGGCCTCGGCCGCCGTCTGCGACTGGCCGGTGGCCCTCAGTTCGAAGCCGAAGCGGGTGCGGTTGAGCATCACCCAGTAGCCGATGCCGACGGCCACGGCCAGGAACACGAAACCGAAGATCCGCTCGTCCGAGCCGAGGAAGCCCGCCGGGACGCCGGGCACCCAGGAGGACTCGGGCATCGGCGGGGTGCCGATGTTGTTGGTGCTGATCTCCACCGCGAGGCGCTCGGTGCTGAGCAGGTAGGCGGTGACGCCGGTGGCGATGGAGTTGAGCATGATCGTGGAGATCACCTCGGACACGCCGCGGGTCACCTTGAGGTACCCGGCGATGCCCGCCCACACGCCGCCCACGGCCACGGCCGTGATGACGATGACGATCTGGCTGAGCACCGGCGGCAGCACGATGTAGCCGCCCACGGCGGCCGACAGCAGCGCGGCGAGCCGGTACTGGCCGTCCACGCCGATGTTGAACAGCTTCATCTTGAAGCCGATCGCCACCGCGACGGCGGCCAGGTAGTACGTGGTGCCGTCGTTGATGATGCGCACCAGGCTGTCGGGCCGGGTGCCGTACTCCAGCATCCGCTCGAACGTGGCCAGCGGCGGGATGCCGCTGAAGAAGAGCACGGCCGCGGTGACCGCGGTCGCGATGACCCCGGCGGCCAGGACCGCGGCGAAGGACAGCGCCAGCATGGCCGACAGCCGGTGGAACAGCAGGAAGGCCGCGGCGGAGCCGACCAGCGCGCCCAGCGCTGCGGCCACCGGCTCGATCAGGGACAGGTCCAGGAACCACGCGCTCAGCAGACCGGTGGCCACCGACAGCACGAGGGCGGTGGGCACCACCAGCGTGTTGTGCAGGGCGGTGCCCTCCTCGCGGGCGCCGTCCGCGCCCGCACGGCGCTCGCGCGGCACCATGGGCCCGGACCAGGCCACGAAGGCGAAGGCCGCGACCACGCCGATGATCAGCGCCGCCCACCACAGCAGCGCCCTGTCCAGGGCGAAGGTCAGTGCCACGCCCAGGGCGATCGCGACGCCCGCGACCGCGGGTGCGGGCAGGGTCATCGCGGGACGGGGGATCCTACTCATGCGCCGCCCTCGCTTCCGTGTCGGTCGGCACCGCTGTCGCCTTCCGTGCTCTGGTCGGCCCGGTGCAGTCCGGCGCCGGTCATGGCCGAGCCCAGCTGTTCGGGTGTGACGGTGGTCGGGTCGGCCTGCGCGACCAGTCGGCCGCGCAGGATGACGTGGAGGGTGTCGGACATGCCGATCAGCTCGTCCAGGTCGGCGGAGACCAGCAGCACGGCCAGGCCCGCGGCCCGGGCGTCGCGCAGCTGTTCCCAGATGGCGGCCTGGGCGCCCACGTCCACACCCCGGGTGGGGTGGGCGGCGACCAGGAAGCGCGGGGAGCCGCTCATCTCGCGGCCGATGATGAACTTCTGCTGGTTGCCGCCGGACAGGGCGTCGGCGATGACGTCGATGCCCGGGGTGCGCACGTCGTACTCGGCGACGATGCGCTCGGAGTCGGCGCGCGCGCCGGTCCGGTTGATCCAGGGGCCGCGGACGCTGGGCTCCTTGGTCTGGTGGCCCAGGATGCGGTTCTCCCACAGGGGGGACTCCAGCAGCACGCCGTGCCGGTGGCGGTCCTCGGGGATGTAGCCCACGCCCGCCTCGCGGATCCTGAGGGTGGGCCAGCCGGTGATGTCCTGTTCCTCCAGCCGGATGCTCCCGGCGGCCAGCGGGCGCATGCCCATGATGGCCTCGATGAGCTCGGACTGGCCGTTGCCCTCGACACCGGCGATGCCGACGATCTCGCCCCGGCGGATGTCGGCGCTCACCCCGTCCACGACGGCGCGGCCGTCGGCGGAGTGCACGGTGACCCCGTCCAGGGACAGCACGACGTGGTCGGTGACGGTGGACTCGCGCAGCTCGGGCACGGGCAGCTCGCCGCCGACCATGAGCGTGGCCAGGTCCCGGGCGGTGGTGGTGCCCGGGTCCGCGGTGGCCACGGTGGTGCCGCGGCGGATCACGGTGATCTCGTCGGCGACGGAGAGCACCTCGTCCAGTTTGTGGGAGATGAAGATGACGGTCAGGCCCTCGCGCTTGAGCTCGCGCAGGTTGTCGAAGAGCTCGTCGACCTCCTGCGGGACCAGGACGGCGGTGGGCTCGTCGAGGATGATGGTCCGCGCGCCGCGGTAGAGGACCTTGAGGATCTCCACGCGCTGGCGGTCGCCCACGCCCAGTTCCTCCATGAGGCGGTCGGGGTCGACGCCCAGGCCGTACTGGGCGGACAGCTCGCGGATGCGCGCGCGGGCGCGGTTGCCGATGCCGTGGCGGCGCTCGGCGCCCAGGACCACGTTCTCCAGCACGCTGAGGTTGTCGGCGAGCATGAAGTGCTGGTGCACCATGCCGATGCCGTTGCGGATGGCGTCGGAGGGCGAGCCGAAGCGCACCTCGCGGCCCTGGACGTAGATGTGTCCCTCGTCCGGCCGGTGCATGCCGTACAGGGTCTTCATCAGCGTGGACTTGCCCGCACCGTTCTCGCCGACGATGGCGTGCACGGTACCGGGAGCCACGGTGATGTCGATGTCGTGGTTGGCCACGACGCCGGGAAAACGCTTGGTGATCCCGCGCAGCTCAACGGCGGGGGGCGCCAGGGCCCCCTCGCCCGATGGCGTGCTGCTCATCTGTCTCCTCGTGGAATGTGCGGTGCGGCGCCGCGGAACCGGCCGGGTCGCGGCCGCTGCCGGACGCCCCGCCGCCGAACGGCAACCGGGGCGGCACCGACCGGGGATCTACCCCGGTCGCTGCCGCCCGTGGATGCTGGCCGCCGCGGGCGACCCCGCGACGACGGTCGCGCGTGGCGCGGTCTACGGCGCGGTCGGGACCTCGATCTCGCCGTCGATGATCTGCTGCTTGATCTCGTCCAGCTGCTCCTGGATCGGGCTGATCGCCTCCTCGTTGGAGGTGGTGTAGTCCACGCCGCCGTCGGCGAGCTCGAAGCGCTGGATGCCGCCCTCGACCTCTCCCCCGGTGGCGGCGGAGATCAGCTCGAACACGGCCACGTCCACCTGCTTGATGGCGGAGGTGAGCACGTGCGGCTTCTGGTCCTCGGCGGCGTTCTCGTACTGGTCGCTGTCCACGCCGATGAAGGTGAAGTCGTTGGCCACGGCCGACTCCAGGACGCCGTTGCCCGACGCGCCGGCGGCGTGGTAGATGACGTCCGCGCCGCGGTCGTACTGGGCCTGGGCGGTCTCACGGCCCTTGGCGGGGTCGCTGAAGCCGCTGAAGTCCGGCGGCTGGCTCAGGTAGTCGACCTCGACGGTGATGTCCTCGTTGACGTGCTCCACGCCCGCGGCGTAACCGGCCTCGAACTTGTGGATCAGCGGGGTCTCGACGCCGCCGATGAAGCCGACGTGGTCCTCCTCGGTGGTCAGCGCAGCGGCGGCGCCGGCCAGGAAGGAGGCCTGCTCCTCGGCGAAGACCAGGCTGGTGACGTTGTCGACGTCGTCGATCTCGGAGTCCACGATGGCGAAGTGGACGTCCGGGTACTCCGGCGCGACCGCGCGCACGGCGCCGTCGTAGGCGAACCCGACGGCGATGACGACGTCGTAGCCCTCCTCGGCCATGGTGGCCAGGCGGTCCTCCTTGGCGGACTCGGCCTCGCCGTCGCTGGGCTCGAAGTCGTTGGTCTCGACGCCGAGCTCCTCGGCCGCCCGCTCCAGTCCCCGGTAGGCCGAGTCGTTGAAGGAGCGGTCGCCGCGACCGCCGACGTCGTAGGCCAGGCCGACCTGGAGCTCGGAGGCGGACTCCTCGCCGCCGCCCTCGCCGCCACCGCCCTCTTCGGCCGCGCTGTCACACGCGGTGAGGGCGAGCACACCGGCCGCCGCGGCCGCGGCGAACCTGACTGTGTTGCTGCGCTTCACTTCTCACTCCTCTTACGCCCTCTCAGCGGCCAGCATTCGCTCGCGACCGACCTGAGTTCTGCAGCCGGACGATATCCGGTGGCCGAAAGTACATCTAACCAACGGGCGGAGTTGTTATGAAGGCGAGAGCGTAGCGACACGGGTCCTTACCCGAAAGTCGACAAGCGTGCGCCCGAAGCGGTCGGCGGTGTTTCGGGATTGTGTTGCGGAGGAGGCGTACCCCGCCCCGACACGGCATTACCACGCATGGCTGCGCTTCCTTCACCGGTTGTCACACCGGCACGTCGGAGGGGCCTGGTCTAGACCGGACTAACCGCGTCGGGCGGCGGGGCTCCGCACGGCGTCAGTCGGCCAGGAAGTCCAGCACGGCCTGCCGGAAGCGGCGGGAGGAGACGGCGTTGGCGTGGTCGCGCCCGGGGACCTCCACGTGCGTGCCGCCGCAGCGCTGGGCCAGGGCCGCGGCGCCCTCGGCGAGCTGGTCCCCGGCGCCCGAGACCAGCAGCACCGGAAGTCCGCTGAGCGGGGGCTCGGCGTCGAAGGGGCGCGAGGCCTGGCCGCGCGCGCAGGCGGCCAGCGCGGCGGGCTCGTTGGAGGGCAGGGCGGCCACCGTGCGGTAGACGCGGTCGAAGGGCGCGTCCCCGGAACCGGGGTCGGACATGTCCGTTCCGGCGAAGGCGTTTTTCGGCCCGAAACCACCGAGAACGACCCGCCTGACGCGTTCGGGAGCGGTCAGCGCGAGTTCCCAGGCCAGGCGCGAACCCATGGAGTAACCGACCACGTCGACCTTGTCCACCGCCAACTCGTCGAGCATGGAGACGAGGTCGGCGACGAAGTGTCCGGGCAGGTAGAAAGCGCTGTCGGTCGGTTTGTCGCTGTTTCCGTGACCGCGCAGATCCGGCCCGATCACCCGTAGCCCGGCCGCCTCCAGGGCCTGCGTCCACCCGGCGGCCCGCCAATTCATGCCGAAGTCGGTGCCGAAACCGTGCAGGAGAAGCACGGGGACCCCGCACTCGCGGCCCTGCGGACGCAAATCCGCATAACGCATTGTCACGCCGCCGGTGAGATCCGCGGACATGAAACCACCCACCATGTTTTCGAAAAGAAAAGGGAAAAACGCGGGTCCCGGCCGGATTTTCCTCCAAATAAGGCGCGCCGGGGGGCGCCCCCGTTCGTGCCTTCCTCCGAACGGGACCCGCGGTCGGCCGCCGTCAGTCCGTCGGGGGCTTGAGCCGCACCCGGCGGGCGGGCCGGGCCTGCTCCTCGGGGACGCGACCCACGATGCCCGCCCGGGGCGCGTCGCCGGAGGCCTGGACCGCGAAGGTCACCAGGGGCGCGCCGACCGGGACCACCTGGTCCTCCTCGGCGTGCAGCTCGACGACACGGCCCGCCTGGGGCGAGGGGATGACCACCGCGGACTTGGTGGTCTCCACCTCCACCAGCGGGGCGTTGCGCTCGATCTCCTCGCCCACGGCGACCTGCCACTCCAGGACGGTCGCCTCGACCAGTCCCTCGCCCAGGTCGGGGAGGGAGAAGGTGATGTTGTCTTCTGCCATGGTCGCTCTAGTACTCCAGGGTCCGTTGCAC
Organism: Nocardiopsis akebiae; assembly: GCF_018316795.1. NCBI lineage: Bacteria > Bacillati > Actinomycetota > Actinomycetes > Streptosporangiales > Nocardiopsidaceae > Nocardiopsis > Nocardiopsis akebiae. Next base: position 2,176,729 of record NZ_CP074132.1, on the reverse strand, counting down.
CGCGAGCAGGACGCGGTCGATGGTCGGCAGGTACTGCGGCTCCAGGGGACCCGCGGGGTAGGGCACGTCGAACCCGGTGACGCGCTGGACGGGGGCGGACAGGTCGCGGAAGCAGTGCTCGGTGACCAGGGCGGCCACCTCCGCGCCGAGCCCGGCGGTCAGCGGCGCCTCGTGCACGACCACGGCCCGCTTGGTGCGCGCGACCGAGGCGGCCATCCCGGCCGCGTCCAGGGGCTTGAGCCAGCGCAGGTCCAGCACCTCCAGTTCCACGCCGTCCTCGGCGGCCAGCTCGGCCACCTGGACGCAGCGGTGCACCATGGCCCCCCAGGCGATGAGGGTGGCGTGCCTGCCCGGACGCACGACTCGGCTGGCGCCGATGGGCTCGCTGGGCTCGCGCAGTCGCACGGGCCTGCGGTCCCAGTAGCGGGCCTTGGGCTCCATGTAGACGACCGGGTCGTCGGAGCGCACCGCCTGGAGCAGGAGGCCGTAGGCGTCGGCGGGGTCCGAGGGCGCGGCGACCTTGAGGCCGGGGGTGTGCGCGAAGAGCGCCTCCAGGCTCTCGCCGTGGTGCTCGGGCGCCTGGATGCCGCCGAAGGAGGGCAGGCGCAGGGTGATCGGCATGGGGGCCGCGCCGCGGGTGCGGTAGTTCATGCGCGCCACCTGGTTGACGATCTGGTCGATCGCGGGATAGGCGAAACCGTCGAACTGGAGCTCGGGGACGGGCCGCCAGCCGTTCATGGCCAGGCCGACCGCCATGCCCATGATGGCGGACTCGGCCAGCGGGGTGTCGAAGACACGCGTGTCCCCGAACTCCTTCTGGAGCCCGTCGGTGACGCGGAAGACCCCTCCCAGGGCGCCCACGTCCTCGCCGAAGACCAGCACGTCGGGGTCCTCGGCGAGCAGGTCCCGCAGGGCGCGGTTGATGGCCTGCTGCATGGACAGCTCGACCTCGGGGGCCTCGGCCGCGGTGTCGGCGCGTTCGATCAGCTCGGTCACAGCTCGACCTCTTCCTGCCAGGTGCGGCGCTGCCGGGTCAGCTCCTCGGTGGTCTCCCGGAAGACGTGGGTGAACAGCTCCGAACCGTCCGGTTCGGGTGCGCTGGCCACCCCGTCGCGGATGCGCTCGGCCTCCTGGCGGGCCTCGGCGTCGACCCGGGCGAGTTCCCCCTCGTCGGCGTGCCCGGCGGCGAGCAGGGCCTCGCGCAGCAGGGTGACGGGGTCGCGCTCGCGCCAGCGCCGGGCCTCGGCGTCGTCGCGGTAGCGGCCGGGGTCGTCGGAGGTGGAGTGGGGCTCCACGCGGTAGGTGAGCGCCTCGATGAGGGTGGGGCCCTCGCCGCGGCGGGCCCGGGCGACGGCCTCGGCGGTGGCCTCGTGGACCGCGCCCGCGTCGTTGCCGTCCACCAGCACGCCGGGCATGCCGTAGCCCTCGGCGCGGGCGCTGACCGAGCCGCCCGCGACCTGTCGGTGGTTGGGCACCGACAGCGCCCACTGGTTGTTCTGGCAGAAGAAGACCACGGGGGCGCCGAAGACCCCGGCGAAGTTCATGGCCTCGTGGACGTCGCCCTCGGAGCTGGCGCCGTCGCCGAAGTAGGCCAGGGCCACGCCGTCGTCGCCGCGCAGCCGCTCGCCCACGGCCCAGCCGACCGCGTGCGGGACGGGGCCGCCGACCACGGCGTTGACGGCGCCGAACCGCGAGGCCGCGACGTCGTAGAGGCCGCCGTGCCACAGGGCGCGGTGGGTGGCCATGTAACCGACCATCTCCACCCCGTAGGCCAGGGCGGAGGCCATCTCCCGGTAGGTGGGGAAGACGAAGTCGCGCGCGGGGTCCAGGGCCGAGGCGCTGGCGACCTGGGCGGCCTCCTGTCCGCGCACGGACACGTAGGCGGGGAAGACGCCCTGGCGCTGGAGGGCGATGGCCTCGGTGTCCAGGTCGCGGGCGGTCCTCATGTGGCGGTACAGGGCACGGGTGAGGTCGGGCGGCAGGTGGCCCACGGTGATGGCGCCCCGGTCCGCCGGCTCGTGGGGTGAGGCGTCCGGACGCACGGCGCCTGCGTCGGGGGCGGTGGCCCCGCGACTTCCGCGAAGCGGGTCCTGGGGCGAGGGCGGGCGGCTGGCGGGCATGTCGAGCGGCTCCCAACGTGGCCCTGCCCCGCGCGGTGGCGCGGTCCGGGCTCCGGGCGGTGTCTGTCCTGTACGCAGATTCTCCGCAAGACTCGACACTTTCGCTAGATATCCGCCGCTAGTTGATACATATGAGGACGAAAATCTACATATAGTCCCCTATCGTCCAGCGCGAACCCCGTTCCACTCGAGAAAACGACACACGGGCCTGTACACCTCACGAACGCCGTCGGACCCCGAGGGGGTGCGAGCCGCGACCGGGAGCGCACGCGGGGTCGCGGCGAGGGGGGTCCACGGTCACGGAACAGCCGCGATCGGCCGCGGCGGGCGCACTTCCCGGCGCCGAGCGCATACGTTCGAGGCACCGGTCATCCGGTCAACGAAACCCCCCGATTCCCCGACACTTGGACCCCACGCAACCCCGCGACAAGAAGTTCTGTCGTGTTCCGGGCCGCGCGGTGTAGGCGCCGCCGGTCCGGGAAACCACCCCATCCAACGACCGCGTCGACCACGAGTACAGTCGGACTCCCGACGCGCCTCCCCCGCCCGTCGGACCCCGCGCCAGGGTCCCCGCTCCCGTCCTCCTCCGGCGCCGCCCCGCGGCGGCCGGAGGAGGTGCCCGAACGCCGCGCATCTCGCCGACTGAGATTCCGATAGACGGAAACAACGTTTACCTGGTAACTCGTTAGCCCCGGTCAACGACGACAGTGAGGGGCTTCGTCCTGAAACAAGAGCACACGAGGAGCACGCACATGGCCATGGGCGACCAGCGGAGGAACGGCCGGCGGCCGGACACGACCGACCAGACGATCCTGAGCGCGCTCGCCAAGGACGCGCGGACCGGGATCACCGAGATCGCCGCACTGGCCAACGTGTCCCGCGCGACGGCCTACAACCGCATCAAGCGGCTCACCGACGAGGGCGTCATCCGCGGCTACTCCGTGGTGACCGACCACTCCAAGATGGGGCTCGGCGTCACAGCGCTCGTCCTCATCTCGGGCAGCCAGCCGGACTGGCGCGCCAACCGGGAGATCCTGTCCTCCTACCCGGAGATCGAGTACTGCTGGTACGTCGTGGGCTCGGCGGACATCGTCCTCCTCGTCCGCGTGGCCAACACCAACCAGCTGCGCGACCTGATCCTCACCCGGCTGCAGTCGCTTCCCGGTGTGACGTCCACCCAGACGCTCACCGTCATCGACGAGGTCGTGCACCGGCCGGTCGTGGAACCCGCCGACGGCGACTGAACGGCGCCCTCAACCCCCGACAGCCACGGTGACCGAGGCCATCAGCTCGGCGAGCAGGTCCGAGCCCAGTGCGCGGGTGGCCGCCACGTCACCGTCCACATCCAGCACCACCTCGACGTAGGCCTTCAGCTTGGGCTCGGTCCCCGAGGGCCTGAGCGTCACACGTCCCCTGCCCTCCAACCGGAAGCGCAGGGCGTCCGTCGGCGGCAGACCCGCGTGTCCGGCGGCGAAGTCGTCCACCCCCACCACCCGCAGGGGACCGAACGCGGCGGGCGGTTCGGCGCGCAACCGCCGCATCGCCGCGGAGATGACCGACAGGTCCTCCACCCGCACCGACAGCTGGTCGCCCAGGTGCAGGCCGTACCGGCGCGCCTGGTCGTCGAGCAGGTCGAGCAGGGTCTGCCCCTGCCGCTTGGCGCGGGCGGCGAGCGCCGCGGCCACCAGGGCCGCGCTGATCCCGTCCTTGTCCGCGACCGGACGGCCGCCGTCGGCGCCCACGCAGTAGCCAAGCGCCTCCTCGAAGGCGAAGACCCGCCGCTGCCCGGGACCGCCCGCGCGCGCCAGCCACTTGAAGCCGGTGAGGGTCTCCTCGTAGTGCACGCCCCGGTCGCGGGCGATCTTGCCGAGCAGGCTGGAGGAGACGATCGAGGCGGCCACCACCCGGTCGGACCCGCTGGTGTGGTCGAGGACGTACTCGGCCAGCAGCCCGCCCACCTCGTTGCCGGTGAGCAGACCGTGCCCGGGGACCGCGAGCGCGAGCCGGTCGGCGTCGGGGTCGTTGGCGATGACCAGGTCGGAACGGTCGGCGGCGCCGGTGGCCAGCGCCATGTCCATGGCGCCGGGCTCCTCCGGGTTGGGGAAGTCCACGGTCGGGAAGTCGGGGTCGGGCTCGAACTGGGCGGCGACCACGGACGGACGGGGGAACCCCGCCCGCTCCATCGCCGCCAGCAGCACCCGGCCGCCCACGCCGTGCATGGCTGTGTAGGTGGTGGCCAGGTCGCGTTCCCCGCCCGGTACCAGCGCGGTGACCGCGTCCAGGTAGCGCTCCACCGCCTCCTCCCCCAGCACCGTCCACCCCTCGCCCAGGGGCAGTCCGTCGACCGGGCCCACCGCGTCGATGGCGGCGGAGATCTCGGCGTCGGCCGGGGAGACGATCTGGGTTCCCGCGTCGGCGCCGCCGCCCGCCTTGGCCGCCCCCGCGTAGACCTTGTAGCCGTTGTCCCGGGGCGGGTTGTGGCTGGCGGTGACCATGATCCCGGCGTCGGCGCCCAGGTCGCGGACGGCGAAGGCCAGGACGGGGGTCGGCAGCGGTCCGGGCATGAGGGACACGCGGTGCCCGGCGCCGGTGAGGACGGCGGCGCTGTCGCGCGCGAAGTCCGCCGAGCGGTGCCGGGCGTCGTAGCCGACGACCACGTGCCCGGGGCCCTCGCCGAGCCAGGCGGCGATCCCCGCGGCGGCCCGCATGACCACCACCCGGTTCATCCGGTTGGGGCCCGCGCCGAGGGCGCCGCGCAGCCCGGCGGTGCCGAACTCCAGGCGGGCTCCGAAGCGCGAGTCCAGGTCGGCCAGCGCGTCGGACCCGCCCCGGCCGGCGCGCTCCACCAGTCCCGCCAGCTCCGCGCGCGTGTCGGGGTCGGGGTCCTGGGCGATCCACTGCCTGGCCCGGGCGAGGTCGGTCATGGGGTTCCCCTCAGAGCTTGGCGGTGATGTCGGCGAGCAGGCGGCCGACCGTTCCGGCGGCGTCGCGGCCGGTGGCCAGCACGTCCTCGTGGTCGAGGTTGGCCCCCGTGAGCCCGGCCGCGACGTTGGTGACCAGGGACAGGCCCAGCACGCGGGCGCCCGCGGCGCGGGCGGCGATCGCCTCCAGCACGGTGGACATGCCGACCAGGTCGGCGCCCATGGCGCTGAGCATGCGGATCTCGGCGGGCGTCTCGAAGTGCGGGCCGGGCATGGCCGCGTACACGCCCTCGGGCAGCGAGGGGTCCACCGAGCGGGCCAGCTCGCGCAGGGCGGGGGTGTAGGTCTCGGTGAGGTCGACGAAGGTCGCGCCGGTCAGCGGGGACCGCGCGGTCATGTTGAGGTGGTCGGCGATGAGCACCGGGGACCCCACCGCGTAGGCGGGGTTGATGCCGCCCGCGGCGTTGGTCAGCACGACCGTGGTGGCCCCGGCCGCCACGGCGGTGCGCACGCCGTGCACGACGGCGTCTGTTCCGTGGCCCTCGTACAGGTGGGTGCGGCCCAGGAAGGCGAGCAGGGAGCGGTCGCCCGCCCTGATGCTGCGCACGGTGCCGCTGTGCCCCTCCACCGCCGGGGGCACGAAGCCGGGCAGGTCGGTGGTGGGCAGCTCCTGGCCGGAGTCGCCGAGCAGGTCGGCCGCGGAGGCCCACCCCGATCCCATGACCAGGGCGACGTCGTAGGCGTCCACGCCGGTGCGCGAGCGCAGTTCGGCGGCGGCCTCCTCGGCGGCTGCCTGGGGTGTGCGAGTCACAGCGGGTCTCTCCGTTCGTTGGCGCCCGGCAAGGGTGCGCGGACGCGGTGCCGTACGCGTGATCCTGCTACCCGCGGCGCGTCCGGGCGGCCCGGACGCGCCGCGGGTGCGGGATCTTCACCGGCGGAACCCCTGTGTCGCACCGGCGGCGGCCTCGGTGCCCCCTAGATCCCCACGGGGTGCCAGACCGTCTTGGTCTCCAGGAAGGGCTTCAGGCGCGCGGTGCCGGGATCGGGGTCGAGCCAGGCGTCCTCGCCGCCGTCGGAGCAGGGGCCGGGGCGCAGCACCCGGGTGAGGGTGTCGGCGGCGGCCCTCTCGAACTCGGCGGCCAGGTCCCCGGCGCCGGTCAGGTCCAGGGCGTTGACGTCGGCGTGCGAGGCCAGGTGGGGTCCCAGTTCCGGCACGCGTCCGGTGAGCAGGTTGACCACGCCGCCCGGCAGGTCGGAGGTGGCCAGCACCTCGGCCAGGTCGATCGCGGCCAGCGGCGCGTCCCCGGAGGTGACCACGACGGCGGTGTTGCCGGTGGCGATCACGGGGGCGAGCACGGAGGTCAGGCCGAGCAGCGGCGCGTTCTGGGGGGCGAACACCGCGACCACGCCGGTGGGCTCGGGCGCGGATTGGTTGTAGTAGGGCCCCGAGACGGGGTTGGCGCCGCCCAGGACCTGGGCGACCTTGTCGGTCCAGCCCGCGTAGTACACCCACCGGTCCACGGCGGCGTCGACCACGCGTTCGGCGTCGGCGCGGGAGAGCCCCTGCGCGGCCACGGCCTGGGCGGTGAACTGGTCGCGGCGCCCCTCCAGCATCTCCGCGACCCGGTACAGGATCTGGCCGCGGTTGTAGGCGGTGCGGCCCGACCAGCCGCCGAAGGCCTTGCGCGCGGCGGCCACGGCGTCTCGGGCGTCCTTGCGGGAGGCGAGCGAGGCGTTGGCCAGGTGCTGGCCGCTGGCGGAGGTCACGGGGTAGCTCCTGCCCGATTCGGAGCGGGGGAAGGCCCCGCCCAGGTAGAGCTTGTAGGTCTTGCGGACCGCCAGCCGGGCGGGCGCGGCGGCGTCGGCCGTGCCCCGCGCGGTCCCGGCGGCCCTGGCCGCGCTCTTGGCGGTCTTCCGGTTCTCGCGCCGCTCAGCCAAGGTAGGCCTCCAATCCGTGCCGCCCGCCCTCGCGGCCGTATCCCGACTCCTTGTAGCCGCCGAAGGGGCTGGTCGGGTCGAACTTGTTGAACGTGTTGGACCAGATCACCCCGGCGCGCAGGCGCTCGGCGGTCCAGAGCATGCGCGAGCCCTTCTCGGTCCACACCCCGGCGGAGAGGCCGTAGGGGGTGTTGTTGGCCTTGGCCACGGCCTCCTCGGGGGTGCGGAAGGTCAGCACCGAGAGCACGGGACCGAAGATCTCCTCGCGGGCCACGCGGTGGGACTGGCTGACGCCGGTCAGGACGGTGGGCGCGAACCAGTAGCCGCTCGCGGGCAGCTCGCAGGCGGGCGACCAGCGCTCGGCGCCCTCCTCCTCACCGGTGCCGGTGAGTTCGCGGATGCGCTCCAGCTGCGCGGCGGAGTTGATCGCGCCGATGTCGGTGTTCTTGTCCAGCGGGTCGCCCAGGCGCAGCTTGGCGACGCGCTCCTTGAGCCGGGGCAGCAGTTCCTCGGCGATCGACTCCTGGACCAGCAGCCGCGAACCGGCGCAGCACACGTGGCCCTGGTTGAAGAAGATCCCCGAGACGACGCCCTCGACCGCCTGGTCCAGGGCCGCGTCGTCGTAGACGATGTTGGCGCCCTTGCCGCCCAGTTCCAGGGTGAGCCGCTTGCCGGTGCCCGCGACCGAGCGGGCGATCTGGCGGCCGACCCCGGTGGAGCCGGTGAAGGCCACCTTGTCGGTGCCCGGGTGCTCCACGAGGGCGCGTCCGGTCTCGCCCGCGCCGGTGAGGATGTTGACCACGCCCGGGGGCAGGTCGGCCTCCTGGCAGATCTCGGCGAAGGCCAGCGCGGTGAGCGGGGTGGTCTCGGCTGGCTTGAGCACCACGGTGTTGCCGGTGGCCAGCGCCGGGGCGACCTTCCACGCGAGCATGAGCAGCGGGAAGTTCCACGGGATGACCTGGGCGGCCACGCCCAGCGGGCGCGGGTCGGGGCCCAGTCCGGCGTGGGCGAGCTTGTCGGCCCACCCCGCGTGGTAGAAGAAGTGCGCGGCGACCAGGGGCAGGTCGACGTCGCGCGTCTCCTTGATGGGCTTGCCGTTGTCCATCGACTCCAGCACCGCCAGTTCGCGCGAGCGCTCCTGGATGATGCGGGCGATGCGGAACAGGTACTTGCCGCGCTCGGCGCCCGGCATCGGCCCCCAGACGGTGTCGAAGGCGCGGCGGGCGGCGGCGACGGCCCGGTCCACGTCGGCGGGTCCGGCGACGGCGACCCGGGAGAGCTCGGTCTCGTCGGCGGGGTTGAGGGTGGTGAGGTGCTCGCCGCCCTCGGCCGGGGTGAAGGCGCCGTCGACGAACAGCTCGTAGTTCTCGCGCAGGGTAACGACGGAGCGGGACTCCGGTGCGGGCGCGTACTCGAAGATCACGGCTCTCAGTCCAGCGTGTAGTAGTCGGGGCCCGGGTAGGTGCCGGTGGACAGCCTGGTGCGCTGCATGAGCAGGTCGTTGAGGAGGCTGGAGGCGCCGATCCGGAACAGGTCGGGGGTCAGCCAGTCGGGACCGGCGACCTCGTTGACCAGGACCAGGTTGCGGACGGCGTCCTTGGTGGTGCGGATGCCGCCCGCGGGCTTGACGCCCACGCGCCTGCCGGTGGCGGCGTGGTGGTCGCGGACCGCCTCCAGCATGACGAGGGTGACCGGCAGGGTGGCGGCCGGGGACACCTTGCCGGTGGAGGTCTTGACGAAGTCGCCCCCGGCCCGGATGGCCAGGTGGGAGGCGCGGCGCACGTTGTCGTAGGTGGCCAGTTCGCCGGTCTCCAGGATGACCTTGAGGTGGGCGGTGCCGCAGGCCTCCTTCACGGCGGCGATCTCCTCGAAGACCTTGAGGTAGTCGCCGGACAGGAAGGCGCCTCGGTCGATGACCATGTCGATCTCGCCGGCGCCGTCGGCGACCGCGCGGCGGGTGTCGGCGAGCTTGACCTCCATGGGCGCCCGGCCGGAGGGGAAGGCGGTGGCCACCGAGGCCACGCCGACCCCGGTGCCGCGCAGCGCCTCGACGGCGGTGGCGACCATGTCGGGGTAGACGCACACGGCGCCCACGCGGGGCACGGTGGTGTCGGCGGGGTCGGGGTGGGCGGCCTTGGCGCACAGGGCCCGGACCTTGCCGGGGGTGTCGGCGCCCTCCAGGGTGGTCAGGTCCACCATGGAGATGGCCAGGTCGATGGCCCGGGCCTTGGCGGTGGTCTTGACCGACCGGGTGGACAGGTCCTGGGCGCGGGCTCGCGCGCCGACCTCGTCCACGCCCGGGAGGCCGTGCAGGAACGCGCGGAGTTCGCGGTTGGTCGCCGCCTCGGGCGCGAATGCGGTGTGGGGCACGGGCACCTACAGCTCGTCGGGTTGCTGGCCTGCCCGTCCGCTGTGGCCAGCGGAAACGGGGCTCGCGGCGCGGCGCGCGGGGAGGTCTTCCCCCAAGGCCGGGCCGTCAGGCAGTCACCCTAACGCCGGGTGGGGCCGCCGTCAGCACCCGTCCGGATCGAGCCGCCCAAGGTTGGAGGAGACTCCAACTCAGCCGAGGAGTTTTCGTCGTCCTTTCCTCCAATCCGGCACGGAGAACCCCCAGAAAAGGGCGTCGGTACCGCTCTGTCGGCTCGGGGACGGACACGTGCGGTCTAGACCGGACCACTCCCTTTTCGCTGCTGGGCCAGATGCGAGACTGGTCCGAATCCTCCCCCCTGCCCGCACCCCGGGCCCGGGAGCCGGAGGAGCGGACCCCGAGGCGACGGGAGCGGTGATGTCGGCCGGAGAGCGGAGCGAGCCACGCGCGGGCGGGGCGGAGCCGGTGCGCCTGGTACGGCTGGACCGGGTCACACCGGAGGCGGACCTGTTGCGGCTGGCCGTGCTGCGCCACCGCCTCCCGCCCGGACAGCGCGGACACGTGCTGCTCCCGGTGACCACCCTGCCCGCCGCCGACGCCGACCCGGCGCGCACGCCCTTCGCCGTCGTCGGTCCGGGAGCCGTCGCCGACGCCGCCGGGGCGCGGGCGGCCTGCGCGGGCTTCGGCGTGCTGGACCGGGCCGTGCACGCGCGCGACCTGGTCCCCGAGCCGGCGCGTGCGGTGCTGCTGCGCGCCTTCTACGTCACCACCGCCTGGCAGAACCGGGGCGTGGGGCGGACCGTGTGCTCCCCTCCGCTGCTGGACCGGTTGGCCGCGCAGGTGGCGCCGGACGCGGCCGAGCTGGTGCTGTGCGTGGACGAGGCCAACCACGCTGCGGCCCGCGTCTACGGCCGCGCCGGGTTCGCCTTCACCGGCCGCCGCTTCGTGGACGCGGCGGGGGGACCGCAGCTGGTGATGGTCCGCCCGCTGGAGCCGGGTTAGGGCGTATGGCGTAGGTGTCCGCTCCGGGTGCGCCCCTGTCCCCGGGATCTCGTACTTATAGCGAGTCCCGACCGTCGAACCTCGCTATAAGTACAAGATCATCGCAGCTCAGAGCTCTTGCGTCACACCAGCGACGTTTTCGGCCGGGCCGTGTCCGGTGCCCACCGGCGGACGCCCTTAGGCTGGGCGCATGGCGGAGTTCCGGATCAGCAGCGACGACGAGCGGGTCGACCTGCGCAGGATGGCGGTGGCCCTGGCCGAGTCCCAGGGGTGGGCGCGCGAGGAGGTCAGCGTCTGGGACAACCGCCGCGGGGAGGTGATCGTGACGGTGGACGACTCCCTGCTGCGCAGACCCGAGGCCGACCCCCTGCACCGCACCCGGCACACCCCCCGCGACGTGCACGACGCCTGCGAAACGCTGCGCCGTGAGGAGGCGTCCCTGCGCCGCGTGGACTTTCGCGCGCTGCGCGACGAGACCGCGCGCTTCTTCTCCGCCGGGTGGACCGTCGCCGACGCGCTGCACGCGCTGGGGCACCGCCCCGACGGCGTGCCGTGGCCGAGCGGCCCCGACTACCAGGGCACCGACTGGCTGCACGCCCGCCTGAAGGCGTGGCGCACCCCCGACGGCGACATCCGGCCCTCCAAGTCGCAGGAGGACGCACAACTGCGGGTGATCAGCCGGGCGGGCCTGCCCATGGACATCGGTCTGCCCGAGGACGCCGAGGTCGCGCAGCGCCCCGTGGCCAGTCCGGCCGTCGCGCGGTCGGCGGCCGACGACGCGCGCAGGCTCATGCGACAGAACGCGCGGACCACCACCGACTCCCTGGCCCACCGGGACCGCACCTCGGCCAGAATCACGCGGGGGGACCGTCGCTAGGACGGCCGGGAGGGCCTCCGTCGGAGGCGGACCTCCGCTCCTCCACCAGGGCGACCATGCCGTCGGCGGCCTCCCCGAGGAGCAGTTCGGCCGGTCCCCTGCCCGCCGTCAGCCGCCACAGGGTGGCGAAGACCAGTGCCCCCAGGACGAAGCCCTCCAGCAGCCACGGCTGGTGCCAGCCGATCCCGCCGGAGGCGGCGATGACCATCGCCAGGGCCAGGATGTGCCCGGTGTAGACGGTCAGCGGCATCCGGCCGACCGAGGTCAGCGGGTACATGAGGACCCGGAAGCGGTCGCACAGGAACATGCACACCACCAGCACCACGAGTCCCTGGCCGACCGCCTCGGCGATCTCGAAGGTGGTGCCGGTGTGGGGCGTGCCGACCGCCAGCCACCACCAGGAGTCGGTGGGCACCTGGCCCGAGAGCGACTGCGTCTCCTCGACCACCGCGGCGCGCACCAGGGCCGCCGTCGCCTCGTCGGTCACCTCCCCGGAGGGAAGGCCGGTCAGTGCGGGGCCGCTGGCCCACACCAAACGGTCCATGCCGCCCATCGGTTCGAGCAGGACCCAGGAGCCGAGGTGGCCGAGCAGGAGCAGGGCCGCGCCGGAGGCCAGCAGGCGCAGCCGCACCGCGGTGGCGGCCAGGTCCAGCCGCCCCAGCGCCATTCCCGCGGTCACGAAGGCCATGAAGGTGATCGCCGGGTAGTAGCCGGTCAGGAGGAACTCGCTGAGCGAGGACAGCGAGGACGTGCGCGGTGAGGGCGGGAAGACGTCGTCGCGCAGCAGGAACGAGAGCGGCGGGCCGAGCACGGCCAGTGCGCCCGCCACCGTCCACAGCGCGCCCGAGCGCAGCTTGACCAGGGGCAGGGCCAGCACGAAGAAGCCCGCGTAGTAGGTCAGGATGATGGCGACCGGGACCCCCATGAGGTCCAGCACCAGGCCCAGCACGCCGATGAGCGCCGCGCGGGTGAGGATGCGCACCGCGGCCCCGCGCAGGCGGTCGCCGCCGACCGGGTCGGTGCGCCCGGTCATCATGGCCAGGGAGGTTCCCGCCAGGAGGGCGAAGAGCGCCGAGGAGTTTCCGCGCACGACGCCGTGCACGTCCCAGGCGTAGCCCTCGGGCGACAGCAGCCCCATGGACTCCACGCCGAGGTGGACGACGAACATCCCGAACACCGCGAGGGCGCGTGCGGCGTCGATGCCGTCGATCCGGCCCCGGCCCGAGGACGGGCCCGCGGGGGCGGCGGAGGTCTCGCCGGACTGGTTCTGTGTCACGCCCGTCAGGCTATGCCGTCGCCCGCTCGGCAACAACGGGCCGGGGCACGTGGCCGGTGGCGGCCACGTGCCCCGGCGCGGTCGCCGTCAGCCCGCGCCCTCGCGCTCCCCGGCCAGGGTGCTGAAGAAGTCGAGCGCCTCGGGGTTGGCCAGGGAGTCGCGGCTGGCGACCCGCTCGGGCCGCTCCCCCATGAGGATGCGCTTGACCGGCACCTCCAGGACCTTGCCCGACAGGGTCCGGGGCACCGCGCCGATGACGCGGACGCGGTCGGGCACGTGGCGGGGCGAGCAGTCGGTGCGGATGCGGCGGGCGATCTCCCGGGGCAGTCCGCCCTCCAGGTCGGCGCCCTCCCGCAGCACGGTGAACAGCTCGATCCGGGAGGAGCCGTCGGCCTGGGGCACGTCCACGACCAGCGCGTCGACGACCTCGTCCAGGGCCAGGACCGCGCGGTAGATCTCACTGGTGCCCATGCGGACGCCGCCGCGGTTGATGGTGGAGTCGGAGCGGCCGTAGATGACCGCGGTGCCGCGGTCGGTGATCGCGATCCAGTCGCCGTGCCGCCAGACGCCCGGGTAGACGGAGAAGTAGCTGTCGCGCAGCCGCTCGCCGCTGTCGTCGCCCCACAGGAACAGCGGCATGGACGGGGCGGGCTCGGTGACGACGAGTTCGCCGACCTCGTTGACCAACTCCCGGCCCTCGGGGTCCCAGGAGGCCACGGCCATGCCCAGGGCCCGGGACTGGATCTCGCCCTCGTGGACGGGCAGGGTCGGGGTTCCGCCGACCAGGCAGCTGCACACGTCGGTGCCGCCGGAGGTGGAGAACAGCCACAGGTCCTCGCCGAACTCCTCGTAGACCCAGGAGAAGGCCTCGGGGCTGAGCGGCGAGCCGGTGGAGCCGATGGCCTTGAGCGCGGACAGGTCGCGGCCCCGGCGGGGGTGGACGCCCTCCTTCATGCAGGAGGAGAGGAACCCGGCGCTGGTGCCGAAGACGGTGACCCCGGCCTCGGCGGCCAGGTCCCACAGGGCGCCCAGGCCGGGGGCCGCGGGGCTGCCGTCGTACAGGACGATGGAGGCCTTCGTCAGCAGCACGCTGACCAGGAAGTTCCACATCATCCAGCCGGTGGTGGTGAACCAGAAGACCCGGTCGTGCTCCCGGGCGTCCAAGTGCAGGTGGAGGTTCTTGAGCTGTTCGAGCAGGATGCCGCCGTGCCCGTGGACGATGGCCTTGGGCAGGCCGGTGGTGCCCGAGGAGTAGAGCACCCACAGGGGGTGGTCGAAGGGGACGGGGGCGAACTCCAGCTCGGCCCCGGCCCCGGACTCCTCCAGCCGGCCCCACGGCAGGGTGCCGTCGAGGGACTCCCCGGGGTGGAGGTAGTCGAGCAGGACGGTGTGCTCGACGGTGGGCAGGGCCGCGCGCAGCTCCTCCACGACGGGGCGGCGGTCGAAGTCCTTGCCGCCGTAGCGGTAGCCGTCCACGGCTAGCAGGACCTTGGGCTCGATCTGGGCGAAGCGGTCGATGACGCTGCGCACACCGAAGTCCGGGGAGCAGGAGGACCACACCGCGCCCAGGGAGGCCGCGGCGTAGAAGGCGGCGGCGGTCTCGGGCAGGTTGGGCAGGTAGGCCACGACGCGGTCGCCGGGGCCCACCCCCAGTTCGCGCAGTCCGGCGGCGATGGCGGCGGTGCGGCGGCGCAGGTCGCCCCAGGTCCACTCGCCGAGGCCGCGCAGTTCGGTGGCGTGGCGGATGGCCACGCGGTCGTCGTCGCGGCCCTCGAAGAGGTGCCGGGCGTAGTTGAGGGTGGCACCGGGGAACCACTCGGCTCCGGGCATGGCGCGCTCGCCCAGGACCCGCTCGTAGGGGGTCTCGGAGCGCACGCCGTAGTACTCCCAGACCGACTCCCAGAAGCCGTCGACGTCGGTGACCGACCAGCGCCACAGGGAGTCGTAGTCGAAGGACGCGGCGGAGGCGTCGCCGAAGGCCCGGACCCCCTTCTCGCGCTCGGCCCATCGGGCGAACGCGACGATGTTGGAGGACGCGGCCCTCTCCTCGTCGGGCTTCCAGAGCACCCGGGGCACGCTGTTCTCCGTCATTGGCCCGCCTTCCCATTCGCACTGTGTTCCGCACGGCGTGTCGCCGACCGTGTGTTGCTGTGAGACCCATCTAACAACACCCCATGTCGGCGGCCACGGCCCGGCCCCCGGGGTGACGGGGGCCGGAAGGCGCGTCGAGTGCGCAGGTCACCGGTGGGGGAACCTGTGTTCGGGACCGACCGCCGGGCGGCCTCGCGGGCGTGGGCGGCCCCCGTTGACAGGGGCCGGAGGCGGGCGGGAGAGCCGGTGACCGGACCTTTGCCGCGCCTTCCGCGGGCGCGGCCCCGGGGGCGCGCCTCAGTCGCCGCGCAGCGCGGCCACCGCGGCCGCCGGGGAGTCGACCACGGGGGAGCCGGTGGCCTCCAGGCGGGCGCGGGACATCAGACCGCTGGTGACGAGGATGGAGCGGGCCCCGGCCTCGCGGGCGGCGCGGGCGTCGTCGTCGATGTCGCCGATCAGCACGACCCGGGCCGGGTCGATGCCCTGGTGTTCGAGGTGGCGCACCAGGTGCTCGGCCTTGGAGTCGTCCTCGGTCTGGAACTGGCGGCCGTCCACCCGGGTGAAGTGCCCGGTCAGGCCGCGCTCCTCGATCAGGGGCACCAAGTGCTCGTGGGAGGCCATGGACAGCAGGGACTGGGTGCCGCCGCCGCGGGTCCACTCCCGCAGGACGTCGGGGACGCCCGCGGTGAGTTCACAGGAGGGCAGCAGCTCCTGGTAGCTGCTGTCGTAGTGCCTCTCGGCCCGCTCCCACTCGCCCTCCTCGAAGACCCGGCCGAGGAGCTCCTCGTAGCAGGGGATGAGGGGGCGGCGGAAGACGGAGCGCCAGTGGTCCAGCTCCACGGGGTCGCGGCCGAACAGCTCGCAAACGGCGTTCACCGCGGCGAGGTTGGCGTGGTTGTCGTCGAGGAGGGTGCCGTTCCAGTCCCAGACGATGTGGGTGCTGTCGTGTCGGTCGAAAGTCGTCTCAGCCATTGACCGCACTTTACGGGCACCGGCACCGGTCGGGGAATGCGTCGTGCGCCACCCCCGGTCCGGCTCCCGCGCCCGCCGTGCGCCTCACCCGGGGCGGGACTCCCCCGCCGGGCTGCCGCCCTCCGCGTCGGCGGGCGCGCCCGTGTCCGTCCCCTGCGGCCCCGCGCCCCGCGCCCCGCAGCGTTCCCGGCGCAGCCGCCGCCCGCGCCGGACCGCCCATACGCCCGCCGCCACCATGAGCGGGAACACGACGAGGACGAGGACGGGCACCAGGAGGGCCAGCAGCGAGGTGACGAAGCTGACGACGTCCTCCAGGAAGGAGGCCACCGGGGCCGCGCACCCCAGGGACACGGAGTTGGCCACCGGCCGGGCCAGGGACTTGACCGCGTGGAAGGCCAGGGAGACGACCACGCCCGCGACCACCGCCCACCAGGAGACCCCGTCCCCGCCCGCGGCGGCGCCGGAGGCGGCCCCGGTGATCTCACCGAGCTCCACCGCGGAGGCCCCCGCGCCGAAGGTGATGCCGCCGGAGGTGGGCCGCACCACGGTCTGGAGGGCGTCGTTGAAGCTGTCGACCGCGGGGATCTTGTCCGCCGCGAACTCCACGACCAGCAGCACGGTGAGGACCACGAGGGTGACGGGGTGCTCGATCCACTGCCAGGACTCCCCCAGCGGGACCAGGTCGGTGAAGCGTGCGAGCAGTCCGACGAGGAGGAGGGGGATGTAGGCGTTGAGCCCGGCCGCGGAGGCCAGGCCCAGCCCGGTCAGTGTGGTGAGCATGCGCTTCCTTCTGTGCTCCCGGGGTGGGACGCCGTGCGGTCGTGCGGTCATCGCCCGGCGCCGCTGTACCCGTGTTGACGCTCGCGGAGCACGCGGAGTTCTCGGTTCGCCCCCCTACTGCCGGTAGTCCTCGACCTCGGAGACCGGACGCGGCTCGGCCTGGTCGGGGTCCTGGTCGAACTCCCTGCGGGCCCTGCGCTGGCGGAGCAGGTCCCAGCACTGGTCGAGCGCCTCCTCGACCCGCTTGATGCGGGCGCGCTCCTGCGGGTCCAGCCCTCCGGCGGTGGAGCGGAGCGCGTGCTCCTCGTCGATCAGTCCGCGGATGGTGGCCATGATGTCGTTCTCGGCGCTGTCAGTCATATCGCCATGGTCGTTTCGGGGCGGGGCCGCGGGCAAGGCCCCCACCCCCGCGTTGCCCAGAGCGGACCGGACGTTTACGCGCGGTGACGGGCCCCGCGCGCGGCACGCACGCCCGCGGGCGCGGCGACCGGTCCCCGTTCGTCTGGGAAACTCCTACTACGGCCGCGTTGGCGGTGAGACGCGCGTCCACGGGGGGCGCACCGGCGGAATGCGTTCCCGGCCCCCGCCGTTGGATACCGCGAGGGGGTATGGTAATGGCATCTGAGCAGGAACGACACGGAAGCGGGAGCATGGCTGCGACCCACGGTTACAGTAACGACAAGCAGAGCCACATCAACCGGCTGCGCCGTATCGAGGGCCAGATCCGCGGGTTGCAGCGGATGGTCGAGGACGACCAGTACTGCATCGACATCCTGACCCAGACGTCGGCGGCCAACAAGGCGCTGCGGTCCTTCGCGCTGTCCATGCTCGACGAGCACCTCAAGCACTGCGTGTCCAACGCGGTGGCCAACGGCGGCGAGGAGGCGGACGCGAAGGTGCGCGAGGCCTCCGAGGCGATCGCCCGCCTGGTCCGTTCCTGACCCCGCCGCTCCCGCCCCCGCGCCCCACCTGCCGCGGCGGGGCGTCGCGGCAGGTCGGCGGGGCACGGCGGTCCGGACCCCGGGGAGTCCGGACGGCCCCCGGTCATTGCACGCCGTAGCGCGCGTGCAGGTTCTCCAGCAGGCGCGCGCCCTCCCGGCGGGAGGTCTCCGCGTCCAGGTAGTCGACCGACTCGTTGGCCACGAACGAGGACGGGCGCCCGCCGTCGGCGAACCCCAGGCGCGAGGTGTCGCCGCCGGTGGCCTTGCGGATCCCCCAGTTGGCCAGGATGCGCGCCCGCGCGGTCGCGGAGGGCACCGCCATCAGGTGGTACCCGCGGGTGACGCCCAGCGCGGGCAGTCCGCTCAGCTCCATCTGCATGACGCGCGCCAGCGCGTCGTTGCCGCTCAGGTCCACGACCAGCCCCATGTCCCGGTGCCGGAACTCCTTCATCGGTCGCCCCAGGACCGACGAGACCACGTTCTCGGCGACGGTGGCCGCCTGGCGCGTGGCGTACTGGGCGGTCGGCGGGCAGTAGTCGCTGTCCTCGTGCGAGAGGTTGGGCACCGCCGCGGCGTCGCCGACGGCGAAGACGTCGTCGAGCCCGGGGACCCGCAGGTCGGCGCCCACCTCCAGGCGCCCCTTCTGGGTGGGCTTGTCCAGTGTCGACATGAGCGGGCTGGGCGAGACGCCCGCCGTCCAGATGAGGGTGCGGCAGGGCAGGGCGCGGCCGTCGGTGAGCACCACCTTGTCGTCGGTCACCTCGCGCACGCTCACCTTGAGCTTGACCTCGACGCCGATGGAGCGCAGCAGGTCGAGCGCCTTGCGGCCGAGGCGGTCGCCGAGCTCGGGCAGCACCTTGGGCGCGATGTCCACCAGGTGCCAGCGGATCACCGAGCGCAGGTCCGGGTAGCGCTCGGCCGCCTCCTGGCACAGGCGCATGAGCGAGGCCGCGGTCTCGACGCCGGTGTAGCCGCCGCCGACGACGACGAAGCGGCAGCGCTCCTCGCGCTCGACCGGGTCGCGGCTGTCGTTGGCCAACTCCAGCTGGGCCAGCACGTGGTCGCGCAGGAGCACCGCCTCGGCCAGCGTCTTGGCGCCGTAGGCGTGCTCGGCCAGGCCGGGGATGTCGAAGGCGCGGGTGACCCCGCCGGGCGCCAGGACCAGGCGGTCGTAGCGGACCGGGGCGAGTTCGCCGGTGGGGCGCCGTACGACGACCACGCGGTCCCCCGGGTCCACGCCGACGGCGTGCCCGGGGACGAACCGGGTCCGCCGGGTCAGCCGGTGCACCGACATGGCGACCGACTGCGGTGTGAGCAGCCCGGAGGCCACCTGCGGCAGCAGGGGGCTGTAGAGCATGTAGTCGTGCGGTGCGACGAGGGCGATGTCCGCCGCGCCCGCCGGGATGCGGCGTTCGAGGTGGCGCAGGGTGTGGAGACCACCGAAGCCCGCGCCGACCACCACGATACGAGGCCGAGACATAGACAGCGCTCCTTCTGACGTGTCGTGGGGCGGGACGGCTGAGTGCGTCCGTTGGGCCGTTGGACGCAGCACTACCCACAAGACCGCGGCCAATGTATGGCCGGGTCGGCGGATCCCGGAGCCGCCACCCGTGACCTGCCGGGGACTTTGCCCGCCGTTGGCGGCTCCTGGGGAGGACGGGGCGGCTCCCCGGACCGGTCCGAAACACCCGTGCGCGGTAGTTCGTGATTTCCGTGACTTTCTGTAACAAGATAATCACGTCACGTACTGACGCTCGACACGAAGGGAGTCGTGAACGCGTATGCGTACGTTCACCAGGATCACCGCCGCGGCGGTACTGGCCGCCGGACTGACCGCCGCCGGTACGGGGGCCGCCGCGGCCGCCGCCGCGGACCAGGACGACTCGCGTCCCGGGGGAGTGCTCGGTTTCCTCTTCGACGGGGTCTTCGGGGAGAACGCCGACCCGCCGGTGGTCGGGGAGGACGACGGCCCGCCGGAGGTCAGCGGGGCCCCGGGGACCACCGCCGAGGAGGCCCCCGTTCAGGAGGCACCCGCCGAGGGGGCCCCGGCGGCTCCGGCGGAGCAGGGCACGGACACGGGCGGCGCCACGGGCGGCATGTAGGACGCGGGCGTGGTGCCGGGGCGGGCCCGCGTGCCCGCCCCGGCCCCCGTCAGGGCCCGAGGCGGATCCGGACGACCCCGGTGCCGCCCAGGTCCAGCCACACGCTGTCGGGTGTGCGCACCAGCCGCAGGACCAGGGTCCGGCACCGCGGGCAGCTCGCTACCAGACCGGGCCCGTCCGTCGTCACGTACAGCTCGGCGAAGGTCCCGCACGCCCCGCACACCGAGCAGCGGCGCTCGGCCGAGGTCAGGTCCACTGACATGATCTCCGAGAGCGGTCCGGCCAGCACGTTGGCGTCCAGGTGCTCCGGTTCCCTCATCCGCCACCTCCACCCGAGCCGAAACGCTCGGTACGCACCCGCCGGGGGTCGTGCCCCAGCGCGACCAAGGCGTCGGCCACCGTCTCCACGAAGCCGGTGGGCCCGCACACGAAGCACACCGGCGCGAACTCAGCGGGGAAGCCGTGCGTGTTGAGCTCGGCCACGCCCAGCCGTCCCGGCCCCCGGAGCGCGCCCTCGGGCGCGCGGCGCGTGTAGGCAAGGAACACGTCGACCCCTCCGTCGCCCGGCCTGTGCGCGCCCAGCTCGTCCCGGTAGTAACGGTCCTCGGGGGTGCGCAGCGAGTACAGCACACGGAACAGGGCCCGGCCGCCCGTCCGGCGCCGCTCGCGCACCATGGCCATCAGCGGGACCACGCCCGAACCGCCGCCCACCAGGACCGCCGGGTCGGGCGACGCGGCGTCCCACACGAACCAGCCGCCCAGCGGACCGCGGACCTCCACCCGGTCGCCCGGCGCGAACACGTCCACCAGGTAGGGGGAGACCTCCCCGCCCGCCACCCGCTGCACGGTCAGCTCGACGCGCTCGCCGTCCGCGGCCGAGGCGATCGAGTAGCCGCGCTGGGCGGTGTAGCCGTCCTCGGCGGTCAGGCGCACGTCCACGTGCTGGCCGGGCCGGTGCCCGGGCCACCCCGGGACCTCCAGGACCAGGGTCCTGGCGCTCGCGGTCTCCCACCGGTCGGCCACCAGCTCGGCGGGCCGCCAGCCCGCCATCAGTCGCCCTGGTAGCGCTGTTCGCGCCACGGGTCGCCGTAGTCGTGGTACCCGGCCTGCTCCCAGAACCCGGGCTCGTCCTCGTCGAGCAGCCGCAGCCCGCGCACCCACTTGGCCGACTTCCAGAAGTACAGGTGCGGGACCAGCAGCCGGGCGGGGCCGCCGTGCTCGGGGGCCAGCGGTTCCCCGCCGAAGCTGTGCACCACCCAGGCCCGGCCGTCGGTGAGGTCCTGGAGCGGCAGGTTGGCGGTGTAGCCGCCGTGGCTGACCGCCAGGGCGTACTCCGCCGCGGTCTCCACCTCCTCCAGGAGGGTGTCCACGCTCACGCCCGCCCAGTCGGTGTCCAGCTTGGACCAGCGGGTGACGCAGTGGATGTCCGCGCGGGGCCGCTCCTGGGGCAGGTCCAGGAACTCGTCCCACGTCCAGGAACGCGTGCCGCCCGCCTCGTCGGCGATCGCGAAGGTCCATTCGGCCGTGTCCACGTGCGGTGTGGGACCGGCCGACAGGACGGGGAAGTCGTGGGTCTCGTACTGCCCCGGGGGCACACGCGAGGGGTCGCCTCCCCTGCGCCCCTGGAAACCCCTGCTCACCACGTTCATGGCGGTCCTCCTCTCCGGTGCCTGGCGCCCTGTCTACCCGGCGGCGGGTCAGCGCAGGGCATGACAGGCACCAAATCCCGGGATGGGCCGACGGGGCACGGCGGGCGCGGAGCACCCGGTACCGGAGGAGCGCTGGGAACGGCGGCCGGAACGGGCTCGGGGCGAACCCTCAGTCGGACTCGGCGGCGGGGACGGTCAGAGCGGCCCGGCCCATCTCCAGCAGCAGCCCCGCCATGTGCCGCCGCGACAGCTCGCCCCGGCTGTGCGGGGTGGAGTTGAGCAGCCCGAACACGGCGTGCACCGCGGCGCGCAGGACGGTGGCCGAGGCGTCGGGACGCAGCTCGACCAGCACCCCCACCCACTGCTCGACGTAGCCGCGCTGGAGGCGGCGCACCCGGCGCCGGTCGGCGTCGGTGAGGTTTCCCAGCTCCCGGTCGTGCACCGTGATCAGGTCGGGCTCGTCCAGGGCGAAGGCGATGTGCCCGCGCAGCAGGGCCTCCAGCGCCTCCTCGGCACCCGACGCCCGCGCCACCAGCTCGCCGCCCCGGCGCGCCAGGCGTTCGCTGACGTCCACCAGCACCGCGCCGAGCAGCTCCTGCTTGCCGCGGAAGTGGCGGTACAGGGCGGGCCCGGTCGTGCCGACGGCGCGGCCGAGGTCGTCGATGGACACCCCCCGGTAGCCGCGCTCGGCGAAGAGCCGCGCCGCCGCGCCCAAGAGCGCCGCGCGCCGCTCGCCCGCGGGTCTGCCCCCCATCCGGACTCCTTCCCCTCCCCCGGTGTCGCGCCGGGCCCTGGACACCCATGTTAGTAGTCACTAACATCCCAGATGTTAGTGAGCATTAACACCCCTCCACGAGAGGACACCATGAGCAGGGCATCTGTGCTCGGCACGGCGGTGGACACCGCCGGGCCCGCGTTCGCCGCCAACGACGCGGCGAACCGCGCCCTCGCCCTGGAGCTGCGCGAGCGGATCGCCACCGCGGCCCTGGGCGGCCCGGAGAGGACCCGGACACGCCACGTCGAGCGGGGCAAACTGCTGCCGCGCGACCGCGTCGACCTCCTCCTGGACCCCGGCTCCCCCTTCCTGGAGATCGCCCCCCTGGCCGCGTACGGGCTCTACGGCGTGGACGGTCAGGACGCTCCCGGCGCCGGGATGATCGCGGGCGTGGGCCGGGTCATGGGCCGCCCGACGGTCGTGGTCGCCAACGACGCCACCGTCAAGGGCGGCAGCTACTACCCGATGACCGTCAAGAAGCACCTGCGCGCCCAGGAGGTGGCGCTGCACAACCGGCTCCCGTGCGTCTACCTCGCCGACTCCGGGGGCGCGTTCCTGCCCATGCAGGACGACGTCTTCCCCGACCGGGAGCACTTCGGCCGGATCTTCTACAACCAGGCCACCATGTCGCGGATGGGCATCCCGCAGATCGCCGCGGTGCTGGGCTCGTGCACGGCGGGCGGCGCCTACGTCCCGGCGATGAGCGACGAGGCGGTCATCGTGCGCGAGCAGGGCACGATCTTCCTGGGCGGCCCGCCGCTGGTCAAGGCGGCCACCGGAGAGGTCGTCACCGCCGAGGAGCTGGGCGGCGGCGACCTGCACTCGCGGGTGTCGGGGGTCACCGACCACCTGGCCGACGACGACGCGCACGCCCTCACCCTCGTCCGGCGCATCGCCGACACCCTCGGCCCGCCCGAACCGCCCGCGTGGGAGGTACGCGAGCCCCGTCCCCCGGTGCTGGACCCCGGGGAGCTGTACGGGGTGGTGCCCGCCGACACGCGCACCCCCTACGACGTGCGCGAGGTCATCGGCCGGATCGTGGACGGCAGCGAGTTCACCGAGTTCAAGGCCGAGTACGGCACGACCCTGGTCACCGGTTTCGCTCACCTGCACGGCCACCCGGTCGGGATCGTCGCCAACAACGGCATCCTGTTCGCCGAGTCCGCCCTCAAGGGCGCCCACTTCATCGAGCTGTGCGACCGGCGCGGCGTGCCGCTGGTCTTCCTCCAGAACATCTCCGGGTTCATGGTCGGGCGGGACTACGAGGCGGGCGGCATCGCCAAGCACGGTGCGAAGATGGTCACCGCCGTGGCCTGCGCCCGCGTTCCCAAGTTCACTGTGGTCGTGGGCGGTTCCTTCGGCGCGGGCAACTACAGCATGTGCGGGCGGGCCTACTCCCCCCGGTTCCTGTGGATGTGGCCCAACGCGCGCATCTCGGTGATGGGCGGCGAGCAGGCCGCCTCGGTGCTCTCCACCGTCCGCCGCGACCAGATGGCCGCGCGCGGGCAGGAGTGGTCCGCCGAGGACGAGGAGGCCTTCAAGGCGCCCGTGCGCGACCAGTACGAGGAGCAGGGCAGCCCCTACTACTCCACCGCGCGGCTGTGGGACGACGGCGTCATCGACCCCGCCGACACCCGCGACGTGCTCGCCATGGCCCTGTCCGCCGCCCGCCACGCCCCGCTGGAGCCGGTGGGCTACGGCGTCTTCCGGATGTGAGGAACCCTTGACCACAACGCCACGCACGAACCCGGGCGTCCGCGGGCCCGCGCGCATCATGGTCGCCAACCGGGGCGAGATCGCGCTGCGCGTCATGCGCACCCTGCGCCGTATGGGCATCAGCCCGGCCACCGTGTACACCGACGCCGACGCGAACGCCCCGCACGCCCTCGCCGCCGACATGGCGCTGCGGGTGGAGCACTACCTGGACGCCGACGCGATCGTCGCCCTGGCCCTGGACTGCGGCGCCACCGGCGTGCACCCCGGCTACGGCTTCCTGTCCGAGAACGCCGGCTTCGCGCGCGCCTGCACCGACGCCGGGCTGGTCTTCATCGGCCCCCCGGCCCCCGCGATCGAGGCCATGGGCGACAAGATCCGCGCCAAGGACACCGTGGCCGCCGCGGGCGTGCCCGTCCTGGGCGGGTTCACCGAGAAGCCCGGGCGGCCCCTGGGCGACGACGAACTCCTGCGCGCCGCCGAGGAGACCGGCTACCCGCTGCTCATCAAGCCCTCCGCCGGGGGCGGCGGCAAGGGCATGCGGTCCGTGCGCTCCCCCGACGACCTGGCGGCCGGTGCGGCGGCCGCCCGGCGCGAGGCGCTGGCCTCCTTCGGGGACTCAACCCTGCTGGTGGAGCGGCTGGTGGAGCGGCCCCGCCACATCGAGGTGCAGGTCGTGGCCGACGCCCACGGCAGCGTCCTGCATTTGGGTGAGCGCGAGTGCAGCCTCCAGCGCCGCCACCAGAAGGTGGTGGAGGAGGCGCCCTCCCCGCTGCTCACCGACGCCCAGCGCGCCACCATGGGCGAGGCCGCCGTGGCCGCCGCCCGCTCGTGCGGGTACGTGGGCGCGGGCACGGTGGAGTTCATCGCCGAGGCGGGGCCGGGCGGCGACCTGTCGTTCTCGTTCCTGGAGATGAACACCCGTCTTCAGGTCGAGCACCCGGTCACCGAGGAGGTCGTCGCGGTGCGCGGCGAGCGCGGCGTGGACCTGGTCGAACTCCAGGTGCGGGTGGCCTACGGGGAGGCGCTGCCCTTCGCCCAGTCCGACGTGTCCTGGATCGGGCACGCCGTGGAGTCGCGGATCTACGCCGAGGACGCCGACCGCGGGTTCCTGCCCACCGGCGGGCCGATCCTGTCCCTCGCCGAACCCCGGGGGCACGAGGTCCGGGTGGACTCGGGCATCGCCCAGGGCGGGCGGATCACCTCGGACTTCGACCCGATGCTCGCCAAGGTGATCACCTGGGGCGCGGACCGCGCCGAGGCCCTGAACCGGATGGACTCCGCGCTGGGCTCCTACCAGCTGTTGGGCTGCGTGACCAACACCGCCTACCTGCGCCGTCTGCTGCGCCACCCGCGTGTGGTCGCCGGGGACCTGAGCACCGACCTCATCGCCTCCGACCCGCCCGCGCCGGCTCCCGAGCGGATCCTCGACGAGGTGTACGCGGCCGCGGCCCTGGACCACCAGCTCGACCTGGAGTCGGAGCCGGGCGCCGACCGCTTCGCCGTGCCGGACGGCTGGCGGATGGGCGGCCCCGCCTGGACCCCGTGGCGGCTGCGGCTCTCCGGGCGCGAGGCCGTCGCGGTCCGGGTGCGCCGTGACGGGGAGCCAGGACGCTACCTGGTGAGCGTGGCGGAGGGGGAACCCGTCGCCTTCGGGGCCCGGCGCTCCGCCGACGGCACCAGGCTCACCGTCACCGACGGCCGCGCCACCCGCACCTACGCGCGCGCCGACGACCCCGGCACCGCGCACCGCTGGCTGGGCTCGGGCGGCGCCGCCTGGAGCCTGCACGAGGAGCCCGTCGCGGCCGCGCTGCGCGAGGACGACGCCGCCGCCGACGGGACCGTGCGCAGCCCCATGCCCGGCACGGTGCTCTCCGTCGCCGTGCGGGTGGGGCAGGCGGTGAGCGCGGGGAGCCCGCTCGCCGTCGTGGAGGCCATGAAGATGGAGCACTCCGTCACCTCACCCGTCGACGGGACCGTCGCGGCCGTGGCGGTGCGCCCCGGCGCGTCCGTGCCCATGGACGCCGTCCTGGTCACCGTCGAACCCGTCCCGAACGCGTCCGCCGACACCCCGTCGGACGCGCCCTCCCCCGCCACCAGCGAGGAGTCGCACGCATGAACCGTCACCAGCTCTCGACCGAACACGCCGACCTGCGGGCCGCCGTGGAGGAGTTCGCCCGCGGCGAGGTCGCCCCGGTCATCGGCGACTACTACGAGCGGGAGGCCTTCCCGTACGAGATCGTCGCCAAGATGGGCCGGATGGGCCTGTTCGGACTGCCCTTCCCCGAGGAACACGGCGGCATGGGCGGCGACTACTTCGCCCTGTGCCTGGCCCTGGAGGAGCTGGCCCGGGTGGACTCCTCGGTGGCGATCACACTGGAGGCCGGGGTGTCGCTGGGCGCGATGCCGATCTTCCGGTTCGGCACCGAGGACCAGAGGAGGGCGTACCTGCCGCGGCTGACCTCGGGTGAGGCGCTGGGCGCGTTCGGACTGACCGAGCCCGACGGCGGGTCCGACGCGGGCGCCACCAGGACCACGGCCCGCCTGGAGGACGGCCAGTGGGTGATCAACGGGACCAAGTCCTTCATCACCAACTCGGGTACCGACATCACCGCGCTGGTGACCGTCACCGCCGTGACCGGGCGCCGGGAGGACGGGCGGCCGGAGATCTCCTCGATCCTGGTGCCCGCGGGCACACCGGGCTTCTCCGTGGGCCAGAAGTACTCCAAGGTGGGGTGGAACGCCTCCGACACCAACGAGCTGGTCTTCGAGGACTGCCGGGTGCCCGAGGCGAACCTGGTCGGCGAGCGCGGGCGCGGGTACGCCCAGTTCCTGCGGATCCTGGACGAGGGCCGCATCGCCATCGCGGCGCTGTCCGTGGGCCTGGCGCAGGGCTGCGTGGACGAGAGCGTGCGCTACGCCCACGAGCGGCACGCCTTCGGCAACGCGATCGGCAGCTACCAGGCGATCCAGTTCAAGATCGCGGAGATGGAGACGCGTGCGCACACCGCGCGGCTGGCCTACTACGACGCGGCCTCGCGCATGCTGGCGGGCGAGCCCTTCAAGAAGGAGGCCGCGGTCGCCAAGCTGGTGGCCTCCAACGCGGCCATGGACAACGCGCGGGACGCCACGCAGGTGTTCGGCGGGTACGGGTTCATGAACGACTACCCCGTGGGCCGCTTCTACCGGGACGCCAAGATCCTGGAGGTGGGCGAGGGCACCAGCGAGGTGCAGAAGATGCTCATCGCCCGCGAGCTGGGCCTGCCCGCCTAAGGTCTGTTTTTTGCACCGGTCTCGGCTTGTGGGGGTCGGTTCGGGCGCCCACGGGGTTCCGGAGGTGCCGGAGACGGGTTCCCGTGGCGGAACCGCGCCGTAGGCGTCGGTTGAGGGTGGTGGCGGGCGACGGGTGGGACGAAGCGGAGCGGAAGGTCCAAAAAAACACTGCCTAGAACCCGTCCGCGGACCCGGGCGCGTGCGCCCTCACGCCCGGGTCCGGTCGGCGGCGTACGGCCTGGCGCGGCCCGGGCCGGGTGATGGAGGGCCGAGGACTCGGGTGGAGCGCCGCGTCGGCGGCTGACGTGCGAGGAGCGGCTGCGGCACGGGCGGGGCGAACGGTGGCCGGTTCCGGACACCCCTCACCCTCCGTGTCCGTCGCATGACCGCGCACCGCCGGGGCCTCGGAGGCGGGAAGGGCCGTGTGGCAGGCGAAGGAGGACCCCCGAGCCGCGCGGAGGAAGGCGTTCGCGCAGGTGGTGACCGGGTGGGGACGCGCGGTGACGGTGACGCCGCGCCCGTTCCGGGTACACCGTGGGCGGACACCGAGAGGCCGCGAACCCCCAGCGTCACCGCGGAACAACAACAAGGGGTGACAAGCACCCGAAATCAACACAGAATGGACCCATACGGCCAGCGCGGGTCCCCGACTTTCCCGACCCGGCCCGCTCAGGACGGGCTCTGCGCGGCCCACGGCCACCTCACATCCCCCAGCCGGAGGAGACATGGAAGGCGTCCTGTCTGTGATCGCGCTGGTCGCCGTCGTCATGTCGGCCGGCACGATCGCGGTCGCCGCGCACTTCCGCAAGGAACGCTCCACCGAGCTGCGCCGATGGGCGCGTGAACGCGGATGGACCTACACCGAACAGCTCCCCAGTCCGCTGGGAGAGGCCGTACTTCCCCGTGCCGCCCTCGGACCGCACCCGCGCGCACAGCACGTGCTCACCGGCCGCCGGGGCCAGCACCTGGTCGTCGCCTTCGAGCAGACCCACACGGCGGGCAGGGGCGCGGAACGGGTCCGCCGCGTCCACCGCGTGGTGGCCGTGCGCACCCCCGGACCCAACGCCGAACTACAGATACTGCGCAGGCGCGACCCGGACGCCTCCGACGACGACTTCGCCGGAGCCTTCCACGCGACGGGCAACGACCCCGCGTTCACCGGGGCCGTGCTCGACAACGTGGTCACCAAGTGGCTGCTGACCGATCCCAGGTCCCGGTCCCTTCCCGTACGCTTCAGCGGGGACTACGTCCTGACGTGGGCGGCCATGCGACTGGATCCCGATCGGGCCGTGACCGCCGCCGACTACCTGATCGCCCTCGTGGAGCGGGTCCCCGCCGAGGCCTGGAAACGGCGCGCCCCCGGCCGCTGAACGGCCTTACGCGCAGGTCCGGGCATCCGGTCCCGCTCCGTGAGGCGGATAAAATTCGCCTTGCCCCCGTAGCAACAAGGAGTACCGCCCTCATGAGTGACCCCAACGCGACGCACCGCATCTCGCGCGCGGACCTGTTCCGCGACGACGAGGAGGAGACCAACGCCCCGGACCCCAACGCGACCGCGCGCATCTCCCGTGCGGACCTGTTCCGCGACGAGGAGGAGTTCCAGGCGCCCGGCGAGCGGCGCTGACCCGAGACGGAGGAGCGCCCACCCGGTCACCCCGGATGGGCGCTCCTCTCGTGTGCGGTTCGGGCACCCACGGGCTTCCCGTTCTCCGGGCGCCCGAACACGGTCCGAAGAGGCCCCGAAGGACCCCGTCTAGCGGCGCTCGCGGACGGCGGCGACGATCTCGGCGACCGCCTCGTCCAGCGGCACCCCGTTGTTCTGCGAGCCGTCCCGGTAGCGGAAGGACACCGCGTTCTTGCTGACGTCCTCGTCACCGGCCAGCAGCATGAAGGGCACCTTCTGCTTCTGGGCGTTGCGGATCTTCTTCTGCATGCGGTCGTCGCTGGCGTCCACCTCGACGCGGACGCCCTCCGCGCGCAGCCTGGCGGCGAGCTCGCGCAGGTAGGGCACGTGCTCGTCGGCGATGGGGATGCCGACCGCCTGCACCGGCGCCAGCCAGGCCGGGAACGCGCCCGCGTAGTGCTCCAGCAGGACGGCGAAGAAGCGCTCGATGGAGCCGAACAGGGCGCGGTGGATCACCACCGGGCGCTGGCGCGAGCCGTCGGCCGCGGTGTACTCCAGGTCGAAGCGTTCGGGCATGTTGAAGTCCACCTGGATGGTGGACATCTGCCAGGTGCGGCCGATGGCGTCCTTGGCCTGCACCGAGATCTTGGGGCCGTAGAAGGCGGCGCCGGCCGGGTCCAGAACCAGCTCCAGGCCCTGCTTCTGCGCGGCCTCGCGCAGGGTCTCGGTGGCCTCCTCCCACACCTCGTCGGTACCGACGTACTTCTCCGGGTCCTTGGTGGACAGCTCCAGGTAGAAGTCGTCCAGGCCGTAGTCGCGCAGCAGGTCGAGCACGAAGGTCAGCAGCGAGTCGAGCTCGTCCGCCATCTGCTCCTTGGTGCAGTAGATGTGGGAGTCGTCCTGGGTGAAGCCGCGGGCGCGGGTCAGGCCGTGCACCACACCCGACTTCTCGTACCGGTACACGGTGCCGAACTCGAACAGGCGCAGCGGCAGCTCACGGTAGGAGCGCCCGCGCGCGTCGAAGATCAGGTGGTGCATCGGGCAGTTCATCGGCTTGAGGTAGTAGTCCTGGCCGCCGTCGAGCTGCATGGGGGGGTACATCCCGTCCGCGTACCAGTCCAGGTGCCCCGACTTCTCGAACAGGGTCCCCTTGGTGGCGTGCGGGGTGTAGACGAACTCGTACCCGTCCTCCTCGTGCCGCCGACGCGAGTAGTCCTCCATGACCCGGCGGACGGTGCCGCCCTTGGGGTGGAAGACCGCAAGGCCCGAGCCGATCTCGTCCGGGATGGAGAACAGGTCCAGCTCGGAGCCGAGCTTGCGGTGGTCGCGCTTCTCGGCCTCCTCCAGGAAGGTCAGGTGGTCCTTGAGGGCCTCCTTGCTCTCCCAGGCGGTGCCGTAGACGCGCTGCAGCTGCGGGTTGGTCTCCTTGCCGCGCCAGTAGGCCGCGGCGGTGCGCATGAGTTTGAACGCCGGGATGACGCGGGTGGTGGGCAGGTGCGGCCCGCGGCACAGGTCCTTCCAGCACAGCTCGCCGGTGCGCGGGTGGACGTTGTCGTAGATGGTGAGCTCACCGGCGCCCACCTCCACACCGGCGCCCTCGGCGGCCTCGGTGGCGCCGCCCTTGAGCCCGATCAGCTCCAGCTTGTACGGCTCGGTGGCCAGCTCGGCGCGGGCCTCCTCGTCCGAGACGACCCGGCGGTCGAAGCGCTGCCCCTGCTTGACGATCTGCTGCATCTTCTTCTCGATGCTCTTCAGGTCGGCGGGGGTGAAGGGCTCGGCGACGTCGAAGTCGTAGTAGAAGCCGTTCTCCACGGGCGGGCCGATGCCCAGCTTGGCCTCGGGGAAGAGCTCCTGGACGGCTTGGGCCAGCACGTGCGCGGTGGAGTGGCGCAGGATCGCCCGCCCCTCCTCGGAGTCGACGGCGATCGGCTCGACGGTGTCGCCCTCGCGCAGTTCCCGGGCGAGGTCGCGCGGCTCGCCGTTGACCAGCGCGGCGATGACGGTCCTGCCGTCGGCCTCCAGAGCCTGGCCCGCCGTAGTGTTCGCCGCCACCGCACGCGGGGTTCCGGCGAGGGTGATGTGCAGCTCAGGCGCGGCGGACAAGGTGACTCCTAGGAAGACGTGGAAGATGTCGAACGCGGACCGGCCGCTGTGCGCGGCCGGGCGTGTACTCCCTCCCGATGCTAGCGGCTTCGGGACGGGGCCGCCCCGGTTGTACACAGGCCGCGCGGCCGGGCTGGTGACGCGGAGGACGTGGTGGGACGGTGGGATTCAGGCGCCGCGGGCCCGGAGTCCGGCCGGGGATTCGGTCAGGGATTCGGACTCTTCTGGGCGTACCCGCGTGAACCGCCCACAGGAGGGGCAGGGGACCAGACAGGGACTGATCTGTCATGGAACGTCACCTTTCGTGGGCCTGTCCACACCCTTACGAAAGGCCATTGATCCCGCTGTCAGGATCGGTGAGAATCAACAGATGCCCTGGCCATCGCCCCCAGTCGACCCGAATGCATCCACTCGCTTCGACCGAATACTGTGAGCGCATGTCACCGAGCCCCACCAATGACCCGTCGGCCCCGGAGACATCCCCCACCCGCCGCACCCGCGCGCGCAGGTGGCGGCGGATGCGGGCGCGGCTGCGCCTCTTCCGCAGGCGCATGCACACGCACCCCGCGCTGCGCCTGCCCTGGAGCGTGCTCGTGGGGACCGTCGGCGTCGTCGTGGTCCTGGCCGGGCTGGTGATGATGGTCGTCCCGGGTCCGGGCCTGGCCTCGGTCGTTCTGGGGCTGGTCATCCTCAGCACCGAGTTCCGGTGGGCGCAGAAGGTGGTGCGCCCCGCCCAGGTGTGGTTCCGCCGCGCCGAGCGGTACGGGATGCGCCTCAAGGAGGAGTTCTTCCGGCGCCTGCGCGCGCGCAGGGCGGTGCGGCGCGGACGCCCCCTGCCGGACACCCCGTCCGACTAGCCCCCTCAAGCCGACCGGGCCCCGGGGGCGGTGACGGCGCGCGGGCGCCGAACGCGAGGGGGTTCGCCCCAGCCGACTGCGCCGGAGCACCCGCGTGAACGGGGCGGGGCCCCGAACCGGAGGGACGGAGCCCGGCGCGAACGAGACCGCGCCCCACACATACGAGAACGGTCCCACCGGGGTACCTACCCCCGAGTGGGACCGTCTCAGAGCCGTGTGGGCGATACTGGACTCGAACCAGTGACCTCGTCGGTGTGAACGACGCGCTCTAGCCAACTGAGCTAATCGCCCTGAGCTTCCTGCCCGCCCTGTCGGCCGGACAAGTAAGACTCTAGCGCACCTTCGGGGGTGCTCGACGCACACGGGAGCCCTCGGCGGACGCCGTTCCATGTGGCGGAGGTCACATTAACCTTTCGAGGGACTCGCGGGAGTGTCCGCACCCACCCCCGATCCCCGCAGTGATAAGGAGTTCCCGCCCCCGTGGACCCGTCGAACACCACCCCTTCATTACCTCCGCGTGACGTGGGACACCCAACATTGGGAAATCTTTGGTTTGTCCTGGTCATTACAGTGACGAAGGATCGTGGCGCCGCACCGCGGCACGCCGGGTCCGTCGCACGGGCGGCGAGACCTCCGGTCCCACCCACCAAGAAAGCCTCCGTACTCACGTCATGTTCCGCGGGAAGCCGCGTTGGAGCCCGTGAGACGGCAACCGACCCGCGCCGCAACAGCAAGGCCGGACGAGAAAAGGTTTGGCGAACATGAACAGTAGCGACACCACTGCCACCGCCGAGCTGGGCCTGCGGCTCGTGGTCCCCGAACGCACGGCGGTCCCCCTGGTCGCGCGCCTGGACTACAGCGCGGACGACCCCTACGCCATACGGGTGGCCTTCCACACCGGCGAGGACAACCCCGTCGAGTGGATCTTCGCCCGCGAGCTACTGACCGTCGGCATCGTGCGGCCGGTCGGCGAGGGCGACGTCCGCGTGTGGCCCTCCAAGGACGACAACGGCGACCGCAGTGTGAGCATCGCGCTCTCCTCCCCCTTCGGCCAGGCCGAGTTCGACACCCAGGTCTCCCCCCTGGCCGAGTTCCTCCACCGGACCTACGAGATCGTTCCGGCGGGCCAGGAGGGCCAGTTCGTGAACCTCGACGAGGAGATCCAGCAGCACCTGCACTCCTGATCGACCTGCGGGCCCCGGGCCCTTCGCGGAGCACTCCCGACGTCTGAGGGGGCGGCGCACCACGCGCCGCCCCCTCAGACGTGTCCGTCCCCGGCTACCGGGATCAGGGGTCGATGTCGGCCGCGGAGCGCTCCGCGAACACCGACGCGGCCTTGGCGGTGACCGGTCCGGGCTCGGCCGACACCGCGCGGCCGTCCACGTGCAGGATCGCCTGCACGTCGCGCCCGGTGGAGGTCAGGAAGGCCTCGGTGACCTCGGGGAGGCGCTCCATGGGCACGTCCTCCTCCTCGCCCCCGAACCACTCCAGGACGAGTTCGCGGGTGATCCCCGCCAGCGGGCCCGCCGACAGCGGCGGGGTGACCAGCCTGCCGTCGAGCACCACGAAGACGTTGCTGCCGGTGCCCTCGCACAGATTGCCGCTCACGTTGCGAAAGAGCGCCTCGCTGGCGCCTCGCTGCTTGGCGTAGGCCAGGGCGCGCACGTTGTCGGCGTAGGAAGTGGTCTTGAGCCCGGCCAGGGCCCCGAACTCGTTGCGCGGCCAGGGGACCGTCGCCACGTCGGCGTGCGGGGCGATCCCGGGGAAGGGCCCCAGCGCCACGATGGCGGTCTGCTCGCCCGGGGCGCGGTCCGAGCCCAGCGGCCCGGCTCCGTCGGTGACCGTGATGCGCACCCGGGCGTCGGACAGCTCCGGGTTGGCCGCCACCGCGCGGGCGACGCCGTCGGCGATCAGCTCCAGGTCGGGTTCGGCCATGCCCAGGCCCTCCGCGGAGCGGGCCAGGCGCCTGAGGTGGCGGGTGAGGGCGAAGGGGCGGCCGCCGCGGGCCCGCACCGTCTCGAAGACCCCGTCACCCACCGTGATCCCGTGGTCGACCACGGGAATGCGCGCCTCGCTCTCGTCGACGACGGTGCCGCGACCGTACCCGGCACCCGCGATCCACACCTTCATCTGCCACCCCCACGTTCTCAAGAGCCCAGGTAGGGCCGGTGTCTGCACGATCCTCCCACCTCGTCGGCGTGTCACGACCCGCTCCTTCCGTAACCTCCGTACGGCGGGTTGACAAGTCCCGTGACCGGCACCGGCCGATGGTCTAGCACCTATGCCCGTTTTGCGGAGGTATCGCGACTGGTCACACGGCTCGACGGCCTGGGCGGCCCACCCGGAATCCACCGTGGTGGCCGGACAGATAAGTTACGAATGACTATCATCTGGGCAACGCTTATGCGGGACCGGTGGCAGCCGAGTTCGGAGCTTTCCCCCAAGGCACCCCGGCGGCGGCCCGCAGTGCGCGTGTCCCACGTCACGCACGACCACTGACAGAGCAAAGAGAGACATGACCCCACCGAGTACCGCCCGCGGAGAGCTCAGCTGGTTGCTGGACGATCTCCTCACGCGTGCCTCCGGTACGCAGCACGCCATCGTCCTGTCCACCGACGGGCTCCTCATGGCCACCTCCAGCGGACTGGACCGTCCCGCCGCCGAGCACCTGTCCGCGATCGCCTCGGGGCTGCACAGCCTCGCGGGCGGGGCGAGCAAGCAGTTCGCCGCGGGCGGCATCCGCCAGAGCATCATCGAGATGGACCGCGCCTTCCTCTTCGTCGCCGCGGCCGGAGAGGGCGCCTGCATGGCGCTGATGTCGGACTCCGACAGCGACGTGGGCCTGATCGCCTACGAGATGAACAAGGTGATCGAGAGGGTCGGCCAGTACCTCTCGGCGCCTCCCCGACCCGACATGCCCTCCTCTCCGGCCCACGTGGAGAAGTAGCTCCCGCCGCCTCGGCGGGTCGGCGGGACCTGCCACGGCGGGGCACGGGTGTGCCCGGTGCGCCCGGCCGATTTCGCGCTTGGCCGGGAATCCGCTAGAGTTCTTAACGCAGCGAGGGGCGCTGACGGGGACAAACCCCGGAAGCCGGACTCGCCGCGCGGACGTGGCTCAGCTGGTAGAGCATCACCTTGCCAAGGTGAGGGTCGCGGGTTCGAATCCCGTCGTCCGCTCGAACGGAAGCGTTCCGCGTCCTCAGGGTCGCGGAGCGGTTCCGGCTCCGGAGTCCGCTCCGGGGCGCACGCGGACGTGGCTCAGCTGGTAGAGCATCACCTTGCCAAGGTGAGGGTCGCGGGTTCGAATCCCGTCGTCCGCTCGGAGAGGCCCGCATGGGTGTCACTCGACAGCCCCCCATCGCGTTCCGGCGGAGTGGCCGAGTGGTTGAGGCAAGGGACTGCAAATCCCTGCACACGGGTTCGATTCCCGTCTCCGCCTCGCATCAAGCTTCACCTCATCCCCCGATGAGGGCGGTTAGCTCAGTTGGTTAGAGCGCTACCTTGACACGGTAGAGGTCACAGGTTCGAATCCTGTATCGCCCACCAGCATCACCGCAGGTCAGAGAGTTTATCTGACATGTGAGTGAAGACCGGTCAGCCCAGACTGGGAGATATCTGGGAGATCGTCTTCGAAGCGGGTTCCTCTCGGAGCCCGCTTTCGCTGTTTCCACGGTAGTGCTCTTCGAGCGTCGGCGCCACGGTGAAGAGCCACTCGCGATCCCGGTCCGTGAGGGCCGTCACGCTCCCCCGCCACCGGTTCTCGAGCACGCTGAGTACACGCCGCTTCATCTCCGGGGTCACATGCTCGTAGACCCGGGCCATCCCCGGCACCCGGTGTCCCAGCCGCGCCGCGCGGGCCACCTCGGGGATCTCGTCCTCGGCCAGCCACGTGCGGTGGGTGTGGCGTCCCTCGTTGAACGTGAACCCCGGCAGCAGCGGACGCCGCCACCGGGCCTCACCGCTGCGGGGGTCACCGTCCCAGACCGGACGCCAGAAGCGGGCCCGGAAGTTGCCCCGGCGCAGCAACCCGCCCCGGGGGCCGCTGAAGAGGTAGTCGTCCTCGCAGTCCTCGATCAGCTCCGTGTAGAGGGTGTCCAGGAACGGCGGGAGCTGGATCCACCGCTTGCCCGCCGGGGTCTTGGGGCTCGGGGCCCTCTCCAGCCTCCCGCCGACCTCGCGCAGCGGTGTGCGCACCGGGACGGCGTGGTTGATCTCGTCGTAGTCGTGCGGTCTCAAGGCGACCAGTTCCGACCAGCGTGCGCCGGTGTAGCCGTTCATCAGCGCCAGCACGAACCCCGCCCTGCCGAAGGTCTCGTGCAGCCGCAGGGCAGCGCGCAGGAACTGGGCCGGGGTGGCCACCTGGCGTTCGGCCTCGTACTCGCCGCTGGTCACCCGGACTCCGCGGGCGGGGTTGGCGGGGATCTTGCGGGCCTTGACCGCGACCTCCAGCAACCGGGAGAAGTAGGCGAAGATCGACGCCACCGAGGGCTCGGCCAGCTCCTCGTGCAGGTCCCTCACCCAGCGTTCGATCTCCAGGTAGTCGTTGAAGACCGCGCCCAGGGGCCAGTCCTCCCACTGGGGCAGGATGTGGCGGTCCAGGTAGGAGCGGTACTTGGCCCGGGTGTTGCCCGCCAGCCGGGCGGCGTCGAAGACCTCCTCGGCGAAGACGCCGAAACGGACCTCGGCCCGGGCGGGGTCGATCCAGGTGTGGCGGCGGATGTCGGTCTCCTGGTCACGGCCCCAGGCCAGGGCCGCTTCCTTGGTCGCGAACCCCGACTCCGAGGCCCAGTCGCCGTTGGGTTTCTTGTACTTCACGCGCCAGGTCCTGCCCCGGCGTTCTGCGTACGCCATGCGTACTCCACTTCTCCGGTGTGTTTCAGGTGGTGCGACGAGCGCGTGGAGGGCCGGTGACGGGGTCGCGGTGGCCGTCGCGGATGATCTGCTCGAGGTCGCTGGAGCTGAAGCGCAGGTGCTTGCCGATGAAGGTGCAGGGCACCTGGCGCGCGGAGGCGCGCCTGCGCAGCCAGGACTCGGGGACTTTGAGCAGTGCGGCGGCCTCTGCGGGAGTGAAGACCTCCAGCTCCGGTCGGCCGCGCTCGTCGCAGCCCGCACGGTAGTGGCGTTTTCCCTGGTGGGGAACGCTTTCGCGGTAGCGCTCTACGTCTTGCCGTTCGGTGCCGATGCTCTGGCGCGGCATGCCGCCTGGTGTGGAGACGTCCCGGTTCACCGACACCCCTCCCCGCCCGGTTCTGCTTCGGTGAGAGCGGTCTCAGTGAGCAGGTGCCGCACGGCAGCGCGCGCCTGCTGCGGCACCACCCCGTTGCCGAGTGCCTGGAGTTGGGCGGTGCGCGGCAGGGCGAGACCAGGGTCGGTGACCCAGCCTTCGGGCAGGCCCATCATCCACTCGACCAGTGCGGCACTCAGCCGGGGCTGCCCCCGATTGCCGGGTTCGGTGGGCGGGGGCGCCGCTCTGCCGAGCACCTTCTCCCACCGTTGGATGGCGGGTTCGTAGGCGCCCCATGCGTACGCGAAAGGCACCGCTGCGGCTTCGGGGTGGGGTCGCTGGTGTGGGTAGCGATGGCCGCGGAGGGCAGTGTGCGGTGCCCGCGTGAATCCCTCTGCCCAGGACTGCCTTTGGTGCCGTCGCTGGCCAGGGGTGTGGGCAGCAGACACTCCGGGGTGCGGCTCCTGGTGTGCGCAGTGCGGATGCGTGCGTACGCGGGGGTGTGGGGCGGGTGGCACAGCACATCGCCGACCCGCACCTGACGTTTCTGTCGCGTGTGCTGATGCGGATCGGAGGAGCCCCGGTGACCGTCGCTGGCGCACGGGGTGGGCAACAACGAAGACGCGTTCGCGGCGGTGGCACGCGCCGATGTCGCAGGCGCGTACGCAACACCAGCTCGCGTCATACCCCGCGCGGGCCAGGTCCGCGAGTACGCGGTCGAGTCCTCGGCCTTTCCAGCGCAGGGCGGCCACGTTCTCCAGCACGAGCAGGCGGGGTCGTAGGTGGCGAACGGCGTCCATGACGTGGTGCCAGACACCAGAGCGTGTTCCTTTCTCGATTCCGGCGCCGCGGCCGGCTGCGCTGACGTCCTGGCAGGGAAACCCGGCGGTGAGCACCTGGGGAGGTTCCACTCGCGTCCAGCGCACCGTTGCCAGGTTTCCGAGGTTGGGGGCGTCGGGGAGCCGGTGCGTGAGCAACCGGGTGACGTGGGGGTCGTTGTCGGCTGTCCAGAGCAGCCGGGCGTTGCCGTTCAGCGCCGCGGCCACGCCCATGTCGAGCCCGGCATAGCCGGTGCACAGGGAACCGATCGTCACCGTGGTGGAACCAGGGGCGGCAAGCTGGTGCGGCGGCAGCGTCGCGGTCATCGGGTGCCGCCTCCGTCCGCTGTGCCGCCGCTGGCAGGACCGTGGCATGCCCACGGCACGCACCCGTCCGGCGCGGCATCGGTGTCGGCGCTCAGATCAACCTGGTCCAAGGGCGTCCGGGAGGGGTGGAGGAAGAAGGTGGTGCCGGGCGGCATGCCGTGCGTTGCCACCTGGGGGCGGCCGTGCCGGACCAAGGTGTCCACCGCGACCGCGTCGGCGAACACGTCCGGCTCCGTTCGCCTCAAACGCGCCCAGGACCGGTTAGAGCGGTGGGGGCATGCCGTACACGACATGTCCGCGGCCGGGTCCAGGCCGTGGTGGAACAGCAGCGCTTGGCAGTCCTGCGCGCTCCAGCCGAGGTCGGCCAGAGGTCGGTGCAAGCGCACGAACGAGGGACCGACGGCAGGCCCCTGATGAGCTTGGCCGGTGCCGGTTCCTATCGCGCACTGGGCCACGATGCCGTCGGGGATCGGGGTGGGGCGGGGGTAGCCGAGCAGGCGGCGGATGCGCTGGGTCAGGGCCATCGCGGTGCTGCGTGCGCACCCTTGGGGAAGGCGTCCCGAGGTTCCGTCGGGGTGGAGGGTGAACAGGGGGAGCAGCGGCATGGGGCTGCGGGGGTTGAGGGTGCGGTGGGCGATCGGCGCGATCTTGACCGCTTCCCAGCCGATGGCGGCCTCGGAGGCGATACCGCGCAAGCGGTCCAGGATGTGGTAGCCGCTGGCCGGGTACCACCCGGTGTCGGGGACGAGCACCGCGTCGAAGGGAGGCAGTGCCCGGTGAGCAGCCAGGAGGAGCAATGCTGCGGCTCCGGGGCTGCCGTCCAGGAGCAGCAACCGCAATCGTGGTTGCGGAGTGGGTGTTCTCATCGCGTGGTCGGCCGGTATCGAACGCCTCTACCCGTCAAGAGGACCGAGGGACCCGATTTCGCTCACTAGCAGTGCACGTAATGCGCACGCAAGGCTATCGCTGGCTGAGGTTTCAGAAGAACAGCGCCGCCGTCAACTCAGACGGCCTTTTCGACCACGAAGAGAGATCGCCGATGGACGAGAGCTACGTGCGCCTGTCAGTGCGTAGGGACCATGTGTGGGTACGCAGTAGAGGTTGCCTGAGGTGGTAGGAACTGCACCTTCCTCCTAAACTCAGAAAACCGCGCCTCCATCGAGGCTCTGTTAGACGAGCGCGACTGTACCGACGCTGAGTCCCTGCTACGCAGACGCAACGGCAGTAAGGCACTCATCGGAGTCATGAACGCGGTGTTGCACAGACTCAGCGACCGAGACCTCAGGCCTATGCCTAGGCAATACAGTCAAGTTGTCCAGTTGTTCGAGCCTAGGAGCCGGGATGTCGGGACACGCCAGCACTGCGCTCACCGACCGTGCTGGCACGGCAATCGTGGAGTTGATCGTCACCCAGGATCTGGGCTGGATCTTTCGGGAACAGACGGTCGTGGACCAAGGCGTTGACGGCCATGTCGAGGTTGCCGTCGAGGGTCACGGGACAGGGCGCTTGATCGCTGTGCAGATCAAGTCGGGCCCCTCATATTTCCGGCGCGTCAAGGGCGGTTGGGCCTTCTATTACTCCGCACGCGAGCGGCAACTGTGGCTCGGCCACGCCCTACCGGTGATGGTCGTCATGGTCGATCTGGACAGCCGGAAAGCTTACTGGCAGCGGATCAGTCCTTCGACGGAGCGGCAGACCAAGAAGGGTTACGCGGTGACGCTCCCCGTGGACCAGACTTTGGACACGGCTGCGGAGGCGTGGGAGCTGGCCGCGAGCGGCTTGGAGCAACGTGCTACCGAGAGGTACGAGGCGAATCTCGAAGTTCTCCCGCCTCCAGTTCGCGGATTGATCGAGACCGAGGGCGCAGGTGGTGCGCAAAGTGAACTCGTCGCGCTGCACCTTGCCGAAGGCCGTGCAAATCCAGCCGGTACTGCACAAGCGCTCATGACCGCACGACCGACGTGGATGCGCACCCAGACTTCCTGGGCCTGGCGCGCGTTGGCCTCTTACTGCGCTAACCACGACGCCATGCGCGAAGCCGCGGACGCACTGGAGATCGCGGCGGAGTCCGGTGGTGATGCATGCGGCGAACGCCTGGCTGCCGCTGCCATTTACAGCGCCGTCCAGGACAGGACCAGAGCAGGCGAGTTGGTGAAGGCGGCCCGAGAACGCGGCGGCGCAGACTTGCTCGTAGCAATCGTCGAGGCCGGGCTTGAACACCCGGAAGGTGATGCCTCTTCGCTGCGTATCGATGCAGTCCTCGCCGCCGGAGGGACGGACATCAGCACGAACGCGACTGCGCAGGCCTTCCTCGCCGAACAGGCGCTCCGAGCTCGTGACTTGGACAGGGCAGCCCGTCATGCCGAGCGCGCGTTGACGCTGGGACCAGAGGCAACCGAAGTCATGGCCCTCGTCGCGCAGATTTACGTACAACGTGCCTTGACCACTGATGCCCAAGTCAACGACATGACACGGGCAGTGGAATTGTTGAGTGCCGCTGTTGAGCAGCGTCGCCAATGGGCGGGGCCCACGCTCGATCTGCTGGTCAGTCTCGCGCGAGTGCTCACGCTACGTGGCGAGCACGGCGCTACACTGCGCTGGCTGCTTCCGCCACCGTATGGAACAGCCAGCTCTGGGGAGGCCAACGATCCGGTCCTGTTGCGGTACGCCCTAGGGGCGGCGCACTGTCACGGTTCCTCTGAACTTGTCGATTCGGTGACGGCTCAGATGACGGGCAGTTTCGAAGATCGGGTTGCACAGGCGCAGCTCGGTCTCCTTAAGCTGACCGAACCAGAGACGAAAAAGTTGTGGTCTGAAGAGCTTTCTCGAGCCGAGGCCGACCAGGATTGGGAAGCGATCGCTCAGGTAGTACATCGTCTTGCCACGTTGGGCGTCGATGTCGTTGATCGTCTCGATCCACTGATGCGTAACGGCATCCTCCCATTGGGCACTCAGCGGTTGCCGAAGGCGGTCCTTGTCCTTCAGCAACGCCCCGAGGAAGGGATAGCTCTGCTGCGTTCCCTGGCTTCTGAGGATGTCAGCGCGGCTGAGTACTTGGTCCAGACACTGGTGTCCATGGGCTATGTCGATAATGCTGCTGAGGCCTGTTCTGCAGCCTTCGAACGGTTCCGAAGTTCTCAGTTCCTGACACAGCGTGCCTTGATCATTTTTGACAAAGACCCGGAGCAGGCTGAAAGTGCCCTGCGGGAGGCATTGAGGATTGAAGAAGCACCTTTTGAGCAGCTTATGCTCGCCACTCGCCTGGCAAAAATCGCGACCGATGCTCATCGGTGGTCAGAAGCAGAGTCAATCCTGTCGACCGCGCTCACATACCAAGATCCTCCTCCGGACGCACTGGTATGGAACCTCACCGAAGTTCAGATCTTCGGAGCTGCTGGGGATCGGGCCGCAGCGACTATTTCCCGTCATCGCCCCCAATGCCGTTCCGAAGCCGAGGCGCGCCTGTGGGCGACTGCGATGATCAACGTCGCATGGGACGACGCCATCGCCTCGGAAGCAATCGCTTTGGCCTCTCGATTCTCTGACACTCCCGATCTGGCAACGGGTCTGCTGACGCATCTCGTCACAACGACCCGCACCGCTACCGATGAAGACACGACTGAACCAGATAGCTCCTACGACGAGAGCAACGTCCTGGAGACGACTCCTACTGATGACCGCCCCATGGTACCTACTGATTTGCACCGACGTGCATTCGAGGTACTCCAAGAGCTGATCGAGACCCACGGCGCGGCCACCGGGGCACAGGTCATCCAGGGCTCCTCGTCCGAAGAAATGATGGGAAAGGTCATTGAGCTGGCTCGAAGCTCCGCGCCACCGGACCTCACCGATCTGCTGAACAAGATCGCTCGCGGCCAATTTCCCGCAGGCGTAGTGGCATTCGTGGCCCGCACCACCTACACCGCAGTGCTAGTACGTCGGGCTGCGGGGCAGCTCGTCGCTGTCGCCGTCAACGACGATGAGCACCAGGGTGAGATTGAGGCTGCGACCAAGGCGAGAGAAGGTCCAGCAGTCGTGGATCTCTCAACTCTGCTCGTGCTCTCCCAGCTCTCAGATGCAGACATCCTCACTGGTCAGGTTTCCGCCATGCTTCTGCCTCGCATGGCTAAGCAAGATGTGCTGCGAGCATCAGTCGAAGCGCAGAGCCTGGGAGCAAGTACGGGCAGGCTGGGATGGGACGGTCGTTCCGGGCGTCCAGTCTTCTACGAACAAACTGGTGAGGAATACCGCCTTGTGCGCGAGCGCACCGAGGCGATGGAAGCTATGGTCCGGCGTACATTGGTCAAGGACGTAACTCCGTCGACGTTGTTCGGGGACGTGTCGGACATGATTCGAAATGCACCATGGACGGCCGCGATCGAGCTGGCAGCGCAGGAAGGTGTGCCTCTGTGGTGCGACGACCTCGCGGTGCGTCAACTTGCTCGGAGTATCGGTGTTATGGCCTTCTCCACTATGGCTATGGCCGAAGTGCTACGTGACTCGCGACTTCAGTCAGCAGCAGGGACTGATGAGATCGACGGGGCAGTCCAATTCGCAGCACGTGTCACGGAAGAGCTGCTGGCTGAGTACGTAGTCGACATCCCAGTCACCTTCGAGCAACTTACCGCTCAGGCATCAGCAGACGGCTGGGTTCCTGCAGCAGCTGCTTGGGCGATCTCTCGACCCGCTTGGTGGGGATGGCAGGAGGATCCGATCAATGAACTCCTGCAGCTGTATGCGACTATCAGAGAATCTGATGCGACACAACTTCCTGAATGGCAGTATGCCGCAATGTTGGGGGCCGCTCGATGGAGGTCAACCCCTGAGGAAATTAGCCGCATTTTGGCAATCCTTGCACTTCTCGGATGGGACCATAATGTCAACGACGAACCGGTTTTCGAAGATCTCGCCAAGAGCTGCCGCAACGCCCGTCGCGTCGCCAGAGATTTCGAAGATGCCGGCGATCCAATGCTAGCCCTCCCCGCAGCTCGTGCATTTTTAAGCGAGGCTGGAGTCGTCAGGTCTGAGGAAACTGTGCGTGCACTTATTGCTGAGCTAGGCTCTCCCCAATTTGAAGCCTGAGCGTTTCACGCTGAACCAATTTGAGACCAACCTGCACCATGGAAAAATTCTATGCATATTCAGCACCCAGAAGACCAAAAGACGATCAATCGCGCAGCAATAATTAACAAAAACGTGATGCACCAACAAAGACTAAGTCGAGGATAAAGCTAAAAATTCTTCCCTTCTTGGCGCCCTCACAGGACTCCTTTACGCAGGCCAGGGTGCTAATATCCTGCTGATTTTCTGCTCATTTGTTGCGAATCAAGTTGTGCTCCATGGAAACCCCGACACGAAGGGAGTTGCCATGCTGC
Organism: Nocardiopsis akebiae; assembly: GCF_018316795.1. Classification (NCBI taxonomy): domain Bacteria; kingdom Bacillati; phylum Actinomycetota; class Actinomycetes; order Streptosporangiales; family Nocardiopsidaceae; genus Nocardiopsis; species Nocardiopsis akebiae. The sequence continues at coordinate 2,133,603 of NZ_CP074132.1, read as the reverse complement.
ACGACCAAGAGCGGCCCTTTGAGGTGCTGCGGCGTTCGGTGGAACTGATCACCTGCGGCTCTGGGCAGCCGACACTGCCGACCTGGGATCTGGACGAGGTCGACGCCCGGCAAGTGAGCGCTGCCCAGGTCATAGAGCTGTTGCGTCACGCCCCTCAGGAAGTCACTGACGCCCTCTGGCACCGCCTTTTCGCCCGTTCCCGGGCAGGCGAGGCGACCTGGACGGTGATCGCGGCCGGAGCGATGCTGCCGCGCATGGTGGTGGCCTGTTCCCGGTACGCGCGGGTTTCCTCCCAGCACATCCCCGACGTGGAGGCGGAGATGCTGACCGCGTTGCTGGAGCAGGTACGGTCCCTACCCCTTGAGGCAAGCGATGTGGGAGCGCGGCTGTGGTCGGCGGTGGCCAACACCGCCAACCGGTACGGCTACCGCCACGCCCGCGACGTGTACCGGTGTGTGGAGTACAACCCCAACGCGCACGCCACCGACCAGGCCGCCGACGGGCGAGGGCCGGTGACCGTCTTGGCCGATGCCGTTCTCACCGGAGCCCTGTCCCCGGTGGAGGCCGACCTGATCGCCCGCACCCGGCTGGAGCGCAGCACCCTGGCCCGAGTCGCCGAGGAACTGGGGTTGACCTACATCACCGCACGTCGCTGGCGCCGCTCGGCCGAGGAGAAGCTGACGGCCGGCCTGGAAGAAGAGAAGTCCACGGAGACGATGAGCGCTATCGCACCCTGAATTCCTCTTGATGGGTGAGGAGGGATCTCTCCTCACCCGCAGAGGAAGCACGGCAGCCGGGGCGGAGCAGGTATCGAGCGCCTACCGATACAGCCTTTGAGTGAAAGGAGGGATCGGCCCTCCGCCCCGGCCCTTTGGTTCGCGTGCCTTCCCTGCTTTCTGCGGGGTCTCACCGAATCGAGGTGGCGATCATGAAAGCTCTCAGGAGATGTCTTCGCCCAGTCCTGGTGGTCGGCGTGGTGACCGTGAGCGTCGTCCTGGCCTCAGCCGAGTTGTGGCCCGCATGGGCGCAGGAGGCCGAGGATCCGGGTGTCACTGACCTGGACGCCGTCATCACCAACATCCGCAACTGGATCGTCGGGTTGCTGGTGGTGCTGGCCACGCTGCTGCTGACCATCGGCGGGCTGCGCTACCTGCTCGCCGGCGGTGACCCGGGTGAGGTCAACAAGGCCAAGGACACCCTCAAGTACGCCGCGCTGGGCTACCTGGTGGCGATCCTCGCACCGATCCTGGTGCAGATCCTGCGCGGGTTCGTGGGGCTGTGATGAGACCGCGCCCGTGGGCTGTGGCGGTCCTGGTTCTCTCCCTCAGCGGCGTGGTCCTGGTCGGATCACCGACAGGCGCCGAGGCCGCACCGGTCCCCGCAGACGTCCCCGAAGAGCCGGGTGAGTCCGCGCCGACCGACCCCGAGGAGTGCGGAACCTTCGACTACGGCTGCCGGGTCTCGGTCGGCTTCTACGTGTGGGTGGCCGACTTCGTCGCGGAGAGCGTGGAGTTCACGATCACGCTGGCGGCACTGCCCGCGCTGTCCACCCCTGCCCCGACCGACGGGGTCAGGACCGCGTGGAGTGAGGTGCTGGCCGTCACCAACAGCCTGTACCTGCTGGTGGTCGTGGCTGCCGGGGTTTTGCTGATGAGCTACCAGACCGTGCAGACCTCGGCCGGGCTCAAGGAGCTGCTGCCCCGGGTGGTGTTGGGCTTCGTGGGCGCGAACACCTCGTTCCTGCTCACCGAGATGATGCGTGAGCTGGCCAACGGCATCGCGGTGACCATGCTCGATGGGGCCGCCACCGTCGACAACATCACCGAGACGCTCGCCCGGGTGCTGGGTGATCCCGGTGGTGAAGCACTCCTCGTGCTGCTGTTGATGCTGATCGGTTCGTTGCTGGTCTTCTTCTTCATGCTGGCGGCGATCGTGCGGATCGTGTTGTGGATCCTGCTGACCGCCATCGCCCCGCTCGCGCTGGCCTGTCACGCGCTCCCCCAGATCGACGGCCTGGCCCGCCTGTGGTGGCGGGCGATGGGCGCCCTGATGGTGATCCAGATCGCCCAGGCCCTGGTGCTGCGCCTGATGGTGGTGCTGTTCCTGTCGCGAGACGCCGCCCCGGACTTCGTCGAGGCGGCCCAGGGCGTCATGGACGTCCTGTTGATCATCTGCTGCATGTACGTGCTGGTGCGCATCCCCTTCTGGGCGTTCAAGCAGGTGTTCAACTACCAGAAGTCGCCCCTGGTCAAGGGGACCAAGCTCGCGGCCAGCCTGCTGGTCTTCCGAGGCCTGGGCAGGGCGTTCGCCGCGAAGAAGACCGCCGGGACCGCTGCCGCCTCCCGGGCAGCGAGCCGCGCACCCGCCACAGCGGCAGCGCCCGCCCCCACCCGTGCGTCACCGCGGTGGCGTCAACCCGAGCTGTCGAACTTCTCCGCACGGTTGCCGTATCGGCAAGATCCGCTGCCCGGGATCGACCGGCGGATCGACCGCCCTCAGCAGGCGCGGCTACGGGAGCGGCGCCGCTACCACCAGCCCGAGCTGACCCCTCCCCGGCAGATGCCGCCTCCGCGGTGGCGTCAGGAGCCGTTGCCGCAGTGGCAGGAGCCCACTCCCCGGCAGGAGATGTTGCCCGGAGCCCGCAACCTGCCACCGCCCCGGCCGCGACCACGCCCTCGGCAGCCCGCGTTGTTCGATCCCCCAACCCGTTCCCGCCCTCGGAGGAGGCCCTGAGTGTCACGTGTACGTATGCCCGCCGATGTGGAGCGCGAGGACAAGATCCTCGCCGGACTCACCGCCCGCCAACTGGTGATCATCGGCGTTCCGGGGATCGGCCTGTGGGCCGCCTACTCGGTGCTCGGCCACCTGGTGTCCCCGATCGTGGTCGTGGTCGTCGCGGTTCCGGTCATGGGCGCGGCGGTGGCCGCGGCACTGGTCCAGCGCGACGGGTTGAGCCTGGACCGGCTGATGCTGGCCGCGTTCCGGTTCGCCCGCTCCCCCAAACGCCGAGCAACCGGTGCCGCCCCCGCAGCGCCCCTGCCCTCCTGGGTCGGCGCCACCACACCACCGTTGCCCTCACCGCTGAACCTGCCCCTCCGGTCCGTCTCCGACGACGGTGTGGTCGACCTGGCCGAGCACGGCTGCGCCGTATTGGTGTCGTGCTCGACGGTGAGTTTCGCCCTGCGTACGCCCTCGGAGCAGAACGGGCTGGTGAACGGTTTCGCGTCCTACCTGAACTCGCTCAACACCCCGGTGCAGTTCCTCATCCGGGCGGAGTCGATCCGTCTGGACCCGTTGGTGGACGCGCTCGACCAGGCCGCGCCGAACCTGCCGCACCCGGCGCTGGAAGGCGCCGCTCGCGACCACGCCGACTACCTGGCCGTGCTGTCCCAGTCCCAGGACCTGCTGCGGCGCCAGATCGTCCTGGTGCTCACCGAGCCCGGGGATGCCTCCCACGGGGCCGTCTCGGTGCGGCGCCGTGCCGAGGACGCCGTGCGTGGCCTGGCCTCCGCTGGTTCACGTGCTCGTGTGCTCACTGGGCCGGAGGTCTTCGCTGTGCTCGCCTCGGCTGCTGACCCTTCCAGCCGTCACGTACCACCCGCTGGGCTGGCTGGCTTGGACACGGTCATCACCGGCCCCGCCACCGCTCAGGAGCCGTAATGCGTAACCGCCGGAAGCCCCAGACCTCGGCAGGTGGGCCTGTACCCGCTGAGGTGGAGGTCGCCGTCCGCCATCTGCGTGTGGGAGGCGGGGTGAGCGCGTCCTGGGCGATCACTGGCTATCCCGCCGAGGTGGGTCACGGGTGGATGGAGCCCCTACTGACTTACCCGGGGCGGCTTGACGTGTCCTTGCACATCGAACCGATCCCTGCGCAGACCGCCGCCGACCGGCTCAGGCGACAGATGTCGAAGCTGGAGGCTTCCAGCCGCACCACGGCGGAGAAGGGGAAGCTGGAGGACTTCGAGGCGGAGGTGGCCGCCGAGGATGCCCGGGAGATGGCTGCCTCGTTGGCCCGAGGTGAGGGCAAGCTGTTCCGGGTCGGGCTCTACCTCACCGTCCACGCTCGCACGGAAGAGGAATTGGCGGAGGAAGTCGACCACGTCCGCTCCCTCGCCGCCTCCATGCTGCTGGATGCCCGCCCCGCCTCCTACCGCCAACTCCAGGGGTGGATCTCCGGGCTGCCCCTGGGTGTGGACCTGCTGGACCAGCGGCGCAGCATGGACACCAGCGCTCTGTCGGCCGCGTTCCCCTTCGCCAGCCCGGACCTGGCCGTACAGACCAGCGAACGGGCGGTGCTCTACGGGCTCAACGCCACCTCCTCGGGCGTAGTGGTCTGGGACCGGTGGGCGTCCGACAACTACAACTCGGTCGTGCTCGCACGTTCCGGCGCGGGCAAGTCCTACTTCTGCAAACTCGACCTACTGCGCTCCCTGTACACCGGGGTCACCGCCGCGGTCATCGACCCCGAGGACGAGTACACCCGTCTCACCCGCGCCGTGGGCGGAACGGTCATCAGCCTGGGAGCACCGGGTGTCCACCTCAATCCGCTCGACCTAGCCCTGGACGCCTCCGCGCGACGCGACGCGGTATCCAGGCGTGCGCTGTTCCTGCACACCTTGATGGCGGTGATGCTCGGCGGTGCTCTGTCCGCACGGCAACGTTCCGCGCTGGACCGGGCTCTGGTGGCCGCCTACCGAGCTGCTGGGATTACCGCTGACGCCTCCACCTGGTCCCGGTCCGCGCCGCTGCTGGCGGATCTGGTGGCCGCTCTGGAAGCCGACTCCGACGAGCACGCCCAAGACCTGGCGATTCAGCTCCAGCCATTCGTGAACGGGTCCTACTCCGAGCTGTTTCGTGCTCCCACCACCCAGCGCCCGACCGGCCACCTGGTGTCGTGGTCGCTGCGTCAACTACCCGACGAACTCAAAGCGGTCGGCACACTGCTGGCGTTGGACTCGATCTGGCGGACCGTGGCCGATGCCACCCCTGATCACCCGCGCATGGTGCTGGTGGACGAGGGATGGATCCTGATGCAGGAGCCCGAAGGCGCCCGGTTCCTGTTCCGGCTGGCCAAGGCCGCACGAAAACGCTGGACCGCGTTCGGTCTGGCCACCCAGGACGCCGCGGATGTGCTCGGCAGCGAACTGGGCAAGGCGATCGTCGCCAACAGCGCGACGCAGATCCTGATGCGACAAGCGCCTCAGGCCATCGCCCAGGTCGCCGACGCCTTCGCCTTGTCGGAGGGCGAGCAGCAGTACCTGCTCACCGCCTCCCCCGGCGATGCCCTGCTGTGCAGCGGCGCGGATCTGCGGGTGGCCTACCGGGTGGTGGCCAGCGACGCCGAACACGCCCTGGTCACCACCGACCCCGCCGAGCTGGCCTCGACCCGTCCCGAAGAGAACACCCCGTTCGCGGGCCTGGCAGACGAGGACGAGGAGGACCTGCTGTGAGCGGCTGGCTCATCGACCTCGGAGAGTTGCCCGCGACATTGGGGGCCGCCATCACCGGATGGGCGTTCTCCTTCGGTTTCACGCTCGCAGCGGCTGTCCCGCCCGCCGTGGTCGGCCTGGTTCTCGTCCGCTACGTCCTGGGGTGGGCGCGGCAGTGGCGGTGGCGGAACGCTGCCCGCCTGGTGGAGATCCTGCCCCCGCCACGCAGCGATCTGGCCGGGGCCGAGGACCTGTGGCGTCAGATGCTGGGCACGTTGCGTCCGCTCTGGAAGCGCCTGCTGTTCGGGCAACCGCATCTGGTGTGGGAGTACTCCATGAGCGTGTACGGACTGCGCATCCGCATGTGGGTGCCGGGGCCGCTTCCGCCCGGCATGGTGGAGCGAGCGATCTCCTCGGCCTGGCCCGGGGCCTCGGTCACCGTCCGCACCACCGCGAGCCCGCGCCGGGATGTGTTCTCCCACGCCGGTGGAGTGCGCCTGGCGCGCCCGGACCATTACCCCCTCAAGCACCAGTTCGAGGAGGACCCGCTGCGCGCCTTGATCGGAGCGGCTGGGGACCTGTCCAAGGACGAGGAGGTCCTGGTCCAGGTGGGAGTGCGTCCGGTCACCGGGCGCCGACTACGACGGGCCAATCGCGCGGCGGCGTCGCTGCGCTATGACTACACCCCGCGCGGCAACGTGTTCGACGTCCTCACCCCGGGCCAGCACCGAGCAGCAAGCCTGTTGGCGCTGCGTCCCGAGGCCGGGCGTGAGATCCAGGCGATCCTGAACAAGTCCACCCAGCCCCGCCTGGCGACTCAGATCCGCTACCTGGTCACCTCCCCCGGGCGCGACGGTGCTTCCCGTCAGCGGCGGCGCGGGAGGGCGCACGCCGTGGCAGCGGCCTGGGCGGTGTTCAGCGGCCACAACTACTACCAGCGCCGCCGGGTGTGGGTCCTGCCCCGATACCGGGCCGAGGCGCGCGTCATGGGCTCCGGCGACCTGCTCACGGCGCGGGAGTTGGCCGCCGTCGCCCACCTTCCGTTGGACGAGACGGTTCCCGGGCTGCAACGGGCACCCGCTCGTTCGGTGCCGCCTCCGCCCCAGGTGGCCACCGACATGCCCCAGGCCCGGGTGCTGGGGACCGCCGAGCAGAGCGAGCGGCGCACCGTGGCCCAGCGCACCGCGGACGCGCGCCAGCACACCCACATCATCGGCGGCACCGGCGTCGGCAAGACCACGCTGCTCATGGGCATGGCCTTGGACGACATCGCCAAGGGGCGCGGCTGCGTGATCATCGAGCCCAAGGGCGAATCCGATCTGCTGCTCTCCCGGATGCCGGAATCGGCCCTGGAGCGGGTGGTCCTGATCGACCCGGACGACGACGCACCTCCGCCGAGCCTGAACGTGCTCGGCGGCTCCGATCCGGTGCGCACCGCCGACCTGGTCACGGGTATCTTCTCCCGGATCTACCGCGAGTCCTGGGGGCCGCGCACCGACGACATCCTGCGCTCGTGCTGCCTGACCCTGTCGGCCACCCCGCAGGCCTCCCTGTCCAACGTCCCCCGGCTGCTGGAGAACGCGAGTTTTCGCCGCCGCGCCACCGCTCACCTGGACGGTGATTCGGTGCTGGCCGGGTTCTGGCGCTGGTACGAGGGTCTGTCCGACCAGGCTCGTGCTCACGCGACCGCGCCGCTGCTGAACAAGCTGCGCGCGGTGTTACTGCGCGACTTCGCCCGTGACCTGCTGGCCGCGCGCCCACGCGAGGCGCTGGACCTGCCCGCGCTGCTGGACTCCGACGCGGTGATCATCGCCCGTCTGCCCAAGGGGGTGGTGGGCGAGGACACCTCCGCACTTCTGGGGTCGCTGGTGTTGGCCCAGACCTGGAGCGCCGTGCTGTCCCGGGCGCGCCAGCGCGAGGCCGAGCGCCGCGACATCGGCATCTTCCTGGACGAGGCGCACAACTTCCTGACCCTGCCCTACGGGCTGGGGGACATGCTCGCCGAGGCACGCGCCTACCGGGCAGGGCTGGTGATCGCCCACCAGGACCTGGCCCAGCTCCCCCGGGACCTGCGCGAGGCGACCAGCACCAACGCCCGCTCCAAGGTCTTCTTCGATCTCAGCCCCGAGGACGCCCGGGCGCTGGTGCGCCACGTCCATCCCGAACTCACCGAGCACGACCTGTCCCACCTGGCCCGCTACCAGGCCGCCGCCCGCCTGGTGACCCACGGGGCGCTGTCCCCGGCCTTCACCCTGCGCACCCGACCGCTCCCGCCACCTGTGCCGGGGCGCGCCACCGCCGTGCGCAAGGCCGCCCGAGCCAACCGCACCCGACCGTGACCGCCACTCCTCCTGGAGGTTCCGACCGTGTCCGTCATCCTGCGCCCCAACCACCGCGACCCCATCCGCCCCCGCAGCTCCCCCGAGGTGATCAAGACGCTCGCCCGGCGTCTGACCGACCGCGACCGCCACCTCATGCGGTTGATCTGGCGCCACCGCGTGCTCACCACCGACCAGCTCACCGCGCTGGGGTGGAACTCCTACAACACCGCCAAGCAGCGCCTGGCCACCCTGTACCGGCTCCGCGCCCTGGACCGTCTCCGGCCCTGGCAGCCGCGCGGCGGCTCCCCGTGGCACTACGTGCTCGACTCCCCCGGCGCGGAGATCCTGGCCGCCGACGAGGGCATGACCCTGCGCGAGTTCGGCTACCGCCGCGACCGGGTGCTGGCCAACGTCACCAGCACTCAGCTCTCCCACACCCTGGGCATCAACCAGGTCTTCACCGACCTGTACGCCCACGCCCGGGAGAAGAGCCACGACGCCCATCTGCGGTGGTGGACCGAGGGAGAGTGCGCCGACCTGTGGGGCGACATCGTACGGCCCGACGGCGCCGGGGTGTGGACCGTGGGGGACGCGTCGGTGTCCTTCTTCCTGGAGTTCGACAACGGCACCGAGCGGCTGCGCCGCCTGTCCGCCAAGCTCGACGCCTACCACGAGCTGGCCGCGGCAGCCGTGCACGGAGTCGTGCTGTTCTACCTGCCCTCCCGCAAGCGCGAGGCCCACATCCGCCGCGCGCTGGGCGCCACCACCCCCGTGCCCGTGGCCACCGCGGTCCACGGTGACCACCCCGCCCGCCAGGTGTGGACCCGTCTGGACGACCCGCACCTGCGACCCCGGCACCTGACGGGGCTGGTCGAGGAAGAGGCTCATCAACCGGCCCTGTTCGACTGGAGGGAGGCACGTGGCTAGCTTCGGCTGCGGGCTCACCCTCGGCGTGGGCGTCCTCCTCGCCCCCGCACTGCTGATCTCGGTGGCGCTCTCCGCCGTCGACGCCCCCACCAGGATGGCACCCAAGCAGGTGGAGGGCATCGACCCAACCTTGCTGGACGCCTACGCGCGCGGACCCACCCTCCTGAAAGGCGAGGAGTACGCCCACTGCACCGGCATGCGCTGGTCCGTCCTGGCCGGGATCGGAGCGGTGGAGTCCGACCACGGCGCCAGCGTCGACATCGCCCCCGACGGCACCACCGACCCGCCGTTCGTCGGTCCGCGCCTGGACGGCTCCGGGGTCGGTGGCAACCTCACCCCCCACTACGACACCGACGACGGCAGGTGGGACGGCGACACCGAGTACGACCGGGCGGTGGGGGTCACCCAGCACCTGCCCGCGAACTGGGACAGGTACGGGGTCGACGGCAACGGAGACGGCCGGGCGGATCCGCACAACGTCTACGACTCCGTCGCCAGCACCGCGGTGGAGCTGTGCCAGAGCTCCCAGGGCGCACCCGTGGACTTCTCCGGTCGGAGCGATCTGGAGGAGGCTCTGTTCCGGTACAACCCCGCCGACTGGTACGTGGACGAGGTCATGGCCGAGGTCGACCGCTACGACCGGTTGTCTGCCGGTGCCGGAGCTGGAGGGGGCAGCGAAGCCGGTCAACGGGCGGTGGAGTGGTCCCTGGATCAGCTCGGTAAGCCCTACGTCTGGGGTGGCTCCGGGCCGGACGCCTTCGACTGCTCAGGGTTGGTCATGCGCGCTTGGGAAGCCGCTGGCGTCTCCATCCCCCGTGTGACCACCGACCAGTTCGCCCACGGCGCCCGCGTCGGCCTGTCCCAGGTCCAGCCAGGAGATTTGCTGTTCTACAACGTCGGCCCCGGCCCTCAGCCAGGGCACGTGACCATGTACGTCGGCGATGGGCAAATGATCAACGCCCCCTCCAGCGGCAAGGTCGTGCGCCTCGATCCGGTCGATATGCCCTACTACGCGAATGCGTTCGCTGGCGCTGTCCGACCGACGTCCTCCCGCTGAACCATCCCCGCGTGCGCGGGGAGCAGGCACAGGACGACCAGGACGAGGCCGCGGTCAAGGGACCATCCCCGTGTGCGCGGGGAGCAGACGAACAGCCGCTACGGACCCGCACCCGGAGTGGGGCCATCCCCGCATGCGCGGGGAGAAGATGTCTCACCTTGTCTCGTTCCTGGACAGGCCAAAGCCTCCGATAAACCAAGTATGAGACAGTTCTCAGAACGGTGGCTCGTCACTGAACCCACCGAAGCCTCCACCGGTTGGTTTGGGCGGAGGAGTGTAGTCCCGCATGGTCCCGTGCATGTAGTCCGTGACGCCACGAGCGTCAGCCCAGAACCGGCGAAAGAGCATGCGTGCGGGCTCTGGGTCAGGATCAGGCTCGTAATCGTTTATGTCTTCGGTGTGCACTACTAGCCGGTCGGGGTTAAGGCTGGCCATCGTCGACAGCCCGAGAAAGACTGCCTCGGCGTTCTGCCAGGTGTGAGGCACGGTCTTGCCGATGAGCATCTTACGCACCGTCTCCTTGCTCGCGGCCCCCTCCTGCGGAGGCGCGTCCTCAGCTGCCTGACTCACCGCCTCCATCGTCGGCATCCCGGCATCGACCCACAAGCGGAACAGCGTCTCCATGAACCTGCGTTGCGGCCCTGGAGGCAACTCCTTCTGCGAGGGCATCCGGATCGACCTCACCATCCCGAAACTCCTTTGGGCAACCTTCAGCAAGCAGAAACAAGCTAGGACAAGCGTAAACGATCTCTGGCTCTGACAAGCACTACAGGGGCCGCCTCATGCTCTCGATCAGTCCGGAGAAAGCGGGCGGAGCATCGGGGTGTAGCTGCTTTCAGGCTTGATAGTGACCGGAAGCCCCGGTGTGAAGGGAGTGAAGATGATTGAGGTGCGCGCTGCACTCATCCTGTTGGGCAGCACGGGGTGCGGTGTCCTCGCAGGGACACTGCGGTTGGCGGCAGGGGCTTCCTGGCCCGATGCTCTGTTGGCTGCCGGTGCCGCGTTCGGGGCAGCAGTGGGCATCCTGACACTGGTGGTCAGGAGCGACCGTTCTTCAGACAGATCCTGATCCGGCCTTAAAACCCCAGATGAGGCAGCGGAAGCCGTCCCCGCGCGCGCAGGGAGTAGCCGACCTCTTTCGCGAGGTCGTCGATCTCGGCGGGATCATCCCCGCGTGCGCGGGGAGCAGTCACGCTCGGCCTGGACGGCGCTACGTATGAGAGGGCCATCCCCGCGTGCGTGGGGAGCAGGCCATCCACCACCCGGTCCCGACCCGGGACACGGGGCCATCCCCGCGTGCGCGGGGAGCAGACTTCATGACCTGCGGCCCTACCAGAGGAAAGCAGCCGTTTTTCCAGCTTCCTGAGAACGGATATTTCCCCTCCCTGCCAAGGCAGTCCTTGAACTCTTCCTACCGCAGACCAGGCTTGTCCCACCAATCAGTTAGGGCACAACTACCATCGTGCAACGCTGGAAAACCGCACGCGACGGCGCGCACCTTCCAGAGGACCCCAGCACAGCCCTGTGACATTAGTACAGCGACGGCACAACTGCGACGCCTCTGGTTCGTACATAAGACGGACTTTCCCGCACAGGACGCACAAGAAGTGCCTGTCTCCGGTCGCGTTGGACTCCGAAGACAGGCACGAGCAAAGGTGTTCACTCGGCGGGGCGAATCCGCACCCATCGACCGTGCAGCCAGGCTTCGGCTCGGACCGCCTCCGGCTCCAGTTCCACAGCGGCACACACGTGGAGTGCAGCCCCGGGAGGCACGGGACCGTTCGCTCCGACGCTGTGCAGCTTCGGCGGACCATCGCGGAAGAAGGACCGCATGAGAACGCGCTGCTCCCCCTGGGCTGCCTCGACCTCTTGCTGATAGTGGCGCTCGGCCACGAGCAGGTCCCACACCTGCGCTCGGGGCAGCGGCTGGTCGTCGCCGTCTCGGCACTGGTCGGCGAACCGCTCCAGAACCCGGCACTCTGCCTTGGGCATTTCGAGCCTCACGAAGTCACGGCGTGCGCTGAGGGTGATGACTCCGAGCGTGCGCCCTGCGTTCTTGACGACAGCGGACACCCCCTCGCCTCTCCCGGTGGGCGTGACGTAGGTGACCCGAACGTCAGTGTGGGGAACCTGCAACCCGGTGTGGGGAAGCGTGATCATGATGTCTCCTAAGCGGTGTGCTGCTGGTCGGGGTGGACCTGCGTCCAGACGTCACCGGTCCACAGCTCAGCGCGGGCCGCGTCGGTCGGGAAGGAGCGCTTCCGTACGGCGCACACGGCAGCCGGATAGTCCGGGTAGGAGGCGGCGATGTCGAGGAGTTCCGCGTGTGCGGGGAGACCAGAGGCGTCGATGACCCGCAGCAGGTAGCACCGCCGACGACCGGCGTCGCGAACCGCGAGTTCCCAGTCGTGTTCCGCGATGAGGTGGTCGAGCACGGTGGCTTCGGTGAGACCGGGGTTGAACAGGGCGGTCTGCATTGCGAAGGACCACACGACGTAGGCGGCGCGCTGGTCGACCGCGACGAACCGGGTCGGGCCGTTGTGGGTGTTGGTGGTGTGGCCCAGGAGCGTACGCCGCTGCCGTACGGTCGCGATCTCGATCGCGTCGCGCCCCGAACCGATCCGCTGGGTAGTGGTGACGTGGACGTGGGTCGGGGGCACACGCAGGCCGGTGTGGGTCAGCGTGATCATGGGTTCTCCCTTCGTGGAGGTAAGGGGAGTGCGTGAGGTGCTGGCAGCGTGCGCCAACCTGCCCGCACCCCCTGAGCGGTGCGTACGCACGGGCGGGCTCGTGACCGAGTTCGCGAGGACCCGGTGGCGGCCTGAGTTGGAGCCCGCCCGTCTGCGCGAGGAGGCAGGATTCGGGCTTTGCGCGCGAGTGCGTACGCACGGGTTGTTGCGTTACCGTGGGAGCGGTCGATCTCTCTGCTAGTCACTTAGAGGTCACGACCGGGGGTTGGCCGGACGCAGTCCGGCCAACCCTTCGTCGTGCTCGGGGCTCGGTGCGCGTTCCCTAGACGGTCAGGTTCGGGACGTCGATCAGGTGGGCGCGCCGCTCCACCCGCTTCCAGTCCGGTGCGGTCTCGCGGTCCCAGTCCACGAACGCCATCGGCCGGTGGACGAACGCCTGTCCGGCCCCGGAGTCGGGGTGCCAGGAGGTGAGGGCGAGCAGGCCGACCGGGGTGATGACGTAGGCCCACTCGATGAACACCGGGTCGCACCTCTTGGGGTCGACGGGGCACCGGCAGGTGAGGACCTGTTCGGTCTCCTCGCGCCGCCCGTGGCAGTAGCACTGCGGGTAGAGGTCGTGGTCGGGGTCGTCCAGGTTCCGGAATCCGGTGTGCTCGAAGTGGCCGCGCTCGAACGGTCGGGAGCTGTGGGAGCGGATCAGGGTGGACCATCCGGCGGGGTGGTCCTTGACCAGCACCTGCGCCATGGCTTCGTGGTCACGGTCGAAGGTGTCGTGGTAGAGCCGGAACAGCTCGGCTCCGAGTCCGGTGGGGTAGGAGTCGAAGTGGTGGTAGCGCCCCCACCAGCCCTTGCCGGTGGTGTTGGGCAGGGCGATGGCTCCGCGCGTGCTCACGAGTCGGTCCCCTTCCTCAGCTGGTCGGCGATGTCGGCTGCGGTGTTGAGCTGGTTCGCCAGGTGCCGAGCGCTGTCGGGCGGCAGCGGCACCAGGTGGGCGAGCTGCCCGGTGGGGCACAGCCACGCCATGACCTGGTGGGTGTCGGGTTGCACGGAGGCGCCCACCGTGGGCGCGCTGGATAGGCTGGACATGCCGTATCTCCTCGTTCAGCGATGTGGTGTCGTTGGTTGTCGGTGGTGCGGTGGGGGCTGACCTGCGCCTACAGGTCAGCCCCGGCTCATCTGGTGGGGTGGTGCCTCACTGTGAGCCCGTGCGGGGTGCTAGTCGTCGGCTTCCTCGGTGCGGTGGAACTCGACCCATCCCCGGTCGCCCATCCACAGTTCGGCGCGCACCGCTTCCTTGGGCAGCGTCAGTCGGCCGATGGCGCGACGTGCGCCGTCGTAGTCGGGCGGCGCGGTGTGCGTCAGGGCGAAGCGGATCATGCCGGGGACGTCGATGCGGGTGAAGTAGCGCACCAGGTACTCACGCGCGCGCTCCGCCGTAGCGACGTCACGTGCGAACTCGTACTCGTTGGCGAGGTCGTCCAAGACGAACTCCTCGTTCATGGGCTCGCCGTTGTGGTCGCGGCAGGCGGAGACGAAGATGTCCACGACGTCGCGGGCCTTGGGGGTCTGAGGGTGGAACTGGGTCGCTCCGCCGTTGCCCTCGTTGGCGATGGTGCCGAGCTTGCTCCCATCGGCGCGCAGGACGGCCGACCAGGCGATGCCGCAGCCCACGTCGACCTGCTTCAGGCTGGTGACGCGGATCCGGTCGGTGGGCACCCGCATCTGGGTGTGCGTCAGCGTGATCATGTGTGCTCCCTTCGGGTGGGGTGGCCCGGAGCCCGCTGTTGGCGGGTCCGAGGGGTCTAGTTGTCGCTGCACAGCACCGAGGTTCGGCCCGCAGCCAACTTCCAGCGGGCGAAGAACTCGGTGTCGGCGGTCATGGCCGTGGCGAGCCGTTCGGCCAAGGCGTCGGTGGCCTCTTCGCCGGAGGCGGCCACGCACAGGGCGTTCACCAGAGCGCCGCTGTCGTAGGTGTCGACGTCGCTGCTCAGGACCACGACGGCACCGCATCGCGTGAACGGTGCGGGTGCGGTCATCGCGTCGGTGAACCGCGTCAGAACGGCGTACTGCTGGTTCTGGTCCAGCGGTGTGGTGGCGTCGGGTGCGAGCGCGAATACTTCCACGGTCAGCACAGCCACGGTCGTTCTCCTTTCCGTGCGTGGGGCGCGCTGCGCGCCCCGGTCGGCGGGGTTCAGGAAACGGTCTGCCGGGCGTGTTCGACCAGGTGTGCGGTGATCTGGTCTGCCACGGCCATGACCTGTTCCGCAGAGGTGTGGGCCGCGTCGGTGTTCTCGGCCCACCCGGCGACGTAGGGCACGGAGTAGGCCAAGGTGTCCAGCCCCATGACCGTGCTGACCAGGCAGGCCACCGATTCGGCCTCGACTTCGCGCCGTTGGCGGGTCAGACCGGTACGGGTGTGGTGGTCGCACAGGATGTGTGCCAACTCGTGTGTGAGGGTCTTGAGCGCCTGTGCGGGATCAACGGTGTCGCGTACGCGCACGGTGCGGGTGTGGTAGTCGACGTAGCCGTAGGCGTCACCGCAGTCGCCCCGTTCGAGCGTGTATCCGCGCGTGGTCACCATGGCGGCCACCTGGTTCCACAGGTCTTCGGGAGCCGCGCCTCGGAGTTCTACGGGTACGACGTCGACCGGATCCGGCAACGGTTCTCCGTCGGTCTGGGAGACGTCGAAGACGGTTTCGACGGTGAAGCCGCGCACCTGGTAGCGCGCTCCGGTGTCGTCGGTCTCGGTGGTGTCGCTCTCCTCGGTCACGCGGTAGCGGACTGGGGCGAGGATACGGATACCGCGTTCTCCCCGGCGCACGTGGCGACCGGCTTTCAACCAGGCTCCGAACGCGCGCACGTCGCGCGCGCCGGGGTGCTGGGACAGGATCAGCACCAGGTTGTTGACCGAGTAGCGACGCAGCCACGCACGCGAGGTGAGCATGTCGCGCCAACCGTCGCTGCTGACCAGGTCGGCCACGGCGGTGTTCAGCCGTTCCTGCACCTGTGCCAGGCGCTGACGCCGTTCTTCTGGAGTGAGTTTCTTGGACTTGCGGGGGGACATGGGACTCCTCTCCGGGGTGCGTGGTGTGTCTCAACTGCGGTCACCGGCCACAGGTGCGTCTGCGGCCCCTGAGCGTCGTTGAGCGCGCCACCAGCGGATCCAGCGCTGTCCGGGCAGTGGTGTGTGCTGGTCGCTGCGTACAGCGCAGCGACCAGCACCACGGGCTAACTGGTCAGCCGTCGGGGCATGACCAGGTGGCGAAACGCCGTGGGGTCGCTCAACCCGTCGGGGTTGTCGGTCAGCACGCACGGCCTGTCCGGTGCCTGGAGGTGCAGGGTGACGGACTCTCCGGTGAAGGTGTTCAGCGCGTCGGCGAAGAAGTGGTGGTCGAGTCCGAGCGTGAGGTCGCTGGCACCGCTGGTGCGCGCCGACAGCGCGCGGGTGCGCACGTGCTGCGCTCCCTCTCCCAGGTAGGGGGACACCCGCACCGAGCCCGCTGCCACCGTGACCGTGACCGGGCTGTTCTTGTGCCCCTTGGCGGCGAGCACAGCGGCGGCCCTCTCGGTCTGGGTCACCAGTTCGGCGCGGTCGACCACCACCGTGCCGGGCGTGGTGGTGGGCAGGATGTCCTTGTACGTGACGAACTCGCCGTCGTTGTGCAGGCGCGCCACCACCGACACCGGGCCGCTTTCGATCGAGACCAGGTCACCGAACGGGCCGGGGCCGCTGCCGAGTCGGATGTCCTCTCCGAGCTTGGGCAGAATCTTGCCCAGCAGCGCACCGTCGATCAGCGCGCCGTTGTCGGGGGCGGTGTCGGTGACGACGTGCGCGCGCACGTGTGCGACCGCCAGCCGGTAGCGGTCGGTCGCTGCCAGTGTGAGCCCGCTGTCTGCGACGTCGATCTTCATGCCGGTGATCAGGGGAAGGGTGTCGTCGCGTCCCACGGCGCGCAGCACCCGCTTGGACTCGGTGACGAACCGGTGGCCGTCCACGTGCGCGAACACGGGCGGGGGCTTGGGCAGGTCCGGGTAGTCGGACACGGGCAGCAGTTCCATGGGCATGGCGCTGTCCGCCAGTTCGACCGTGGCGAACTGGCGGTCGCGCACGCGCACGGTCACCGGCAGGTGGTCCGCGTCGCGCTTGCGCATTCCCTTGGTCATGGCGTTGACCAGCTTGGACAGTTCGTGGTGGGAGACCAGCACGCGCCCGGGCGTGTTCACGGCGTCGGGGATGCGCACGGTCACTGCCGCGTCGTAGTCGAATCCGCGAACCAGCAGGTCACTGCCGTCGCTTTCGAGCAGCGCACCGGCCAGAACGGGCACGGACGGACGCGTGGTGACAGCGACGCCCACCGTGGCCAACGCGTCTACCAGGGTGGCGCGCGTGGTGGTGAACACACCGGTCATGGTGCGCGTGGTGTCGGTGGTGTGTGTCCTTTCCAGAACCGAGGTCATGTTTCCTCCCAGGAAACGAATCGGGTGTGTGGTCCGAGGATTCTTGGCCCCGGTGACAGGCCACAGGACAAACGTGCTGCGGCCCACCGTCACGGCCAGAATCAGAACGGCTCGCAGAGCATCCCGAAGCGCGGACCGAGCGTGATCCGAACTTCCGGTTCGGGAGCGATGTAGCCCCATCCCTTCCGGTCGGAGGGAACGACGCTGTACAAGTCGATATAGGCGTCTTCGGGAACGTGCGCGAACAGGGTTTTTCCGCTGTCCGCCGAACGTGTGGACACCGTTTCGTCTTCGCTCAGGGTCGGATAGGACACGTCGCAGATGCCGGAACCGGTGACGCGCTGCCTCAGCTTGCGCCCCGCGTCCGCGCGCGAGGTGAACGCTTCCCCTTCGCTGCCGACGTCACCGAACGGGTGATAGGGGCCGCCATGGAAGAATCCGACGTAGAGGACACGCATTTTCGTGGCTCCTTTCGTTGGCTTTTGCTAGGTCGGCAGTGGGCAGCACGCACAGGACACGGCGCGCGCTGCCGGACAACCGGCCTAGAGCCACACTCGACACAGACCCTGGTGTCGCGTGGTGGTGACCGAATATCCAACGTCGGGAATCACCGTGCGCCCGTCGTTACGCAACCAGGCGATAGGGGTCTGATAGGAGTACACGACGTACGAGATTCCGGGGTTTTCGCAGTCGGAACGGTAGACGTCCACCCATTCTGCGGGCAAGCGACCCGTTCCCCGGGGAGCGTACGCATGGGCGCGCATGGCACCGTACGAATGGAACGGAGAGCGGGAGCGCAGCAGCCCGAACGGCCCTCCGACATCATGGCGAATGGAAGCAATAGCCATTGTGTTGATCTCCTCTGCTAGTCACTACTAGATATACCCACAATGGCCAACTCAATAAACCCGAACTCGGCAATTAATTCAGCGCCACAAGCCCCCACGGAGACAGGGAAAACCACACACAGACAAGAAGCCACAAAGAAGAAATGAGCAAGACAAAATAAAGACTTACAAAGGATAGAAAGAAAGGGGTCAAGGAGCAAAGATAGCGATAAATACAACGAGAGAAATCACGCCATCATCCACCCGTAGAATTTTCTGAAGCCGCACGCGGCACCAGTCGGGTGAAGCGCCGACGCCCCTCATGCACCCGCCGACCTGCGGTTACTCTTACGCAAGGGGTAGCCATCCAGGAGGGCTGGGGGTGGGGCGGGGTTCATGGCCGCCCTGAGGGCTAGTCGGGAAAGAGGAAAGCAAAAGGACAAGGCGAAGGAGTCCAAACAGAGAAAAGAAAACGCCATCAAAGAGAGACAGGGCCGGGGCAATGTCCCTACTCTGCACCCTGGAGCTTGATCTCGTGGTTTTTTCGCACGCGCGCGGCGGATGCGGAGTCGCCCTTTTCATCGTACCGCCTGGCTAGCTCCTGGGTGGCATCAAAGGAAGCGGGGTCGATCTTGATCGCCCTGTTGAGCATGGAGATCGACCGGCGTGTTTCTACTTCCTTGGAGCATTCAGTCAGTGCTTCGACAAGGCGGTTTCGGATTCTTTCCCGGATTGCCTCGGCCCACAGGTAGTCGGCCTGTTCAGCGAAGTCTCCGTCCGCCAGGGCCGCAGCGCTGGTCGCGAGTACCGCTGCATCCTCACCGTCGGCGTCGTCCAGAAGCTGTTCCACCCGCCACAGATCGCACACCACCAGGTCGGGGTTGAGTCGGTAGAGGTCGCCGTCGTGGATGATGACCGCGGTCGCGTCCTCGCCCAGGAGAGGACGGCAGGCGGTGCGCACGGAGGTGCAGGCGTCGTGCCAGCGCCTGATGGCGCGGTGTCCGGTGTCCTGGGGCCACATCGCGTCGACCGCGGCCTCCAGCCTCACCCCCGCTGGGTGGGCGGCCAGGTAGCTCAGGACCTCGTATGCGGCTCGGCGATGCGGGCGGACCTGGTGGCCGTGGACGGCCAGGGTGATGCGGCCGAGCACGGTGACGGACACCGCGCCTGCGGACGCCTCTGCCTGGTGGGATGTAGAGGCTTCCACACCGGGCTCGGGTTCCGGTTCGGGCTCTTCGGTCTCGTCTGCCGCGTCAGCGTCTTCTGTGTCCTTGGTGTCTTCGATCGGTGTGTCGTGGCGGGTGAGCAGGGCCCGATACAGCTCGGATGAGGTGGTGGTGGCCCAGTGGTGGCCCACCGCTTCAGCGAAGGGGGCATCGGCTGTGGTGATGACGCCGTGGGCGTCGATGCTCATGGTCGGGCCGTCGTCCTGGGGCCAGGGGCCGAGCAGGATCGCGTGGAGGGGTGCGTTCGGGGTGTGGGCGAGCAGGGAGGTGACTTCCGTGGCCACGCCTGCGTCCGCGCGGGCCAGCAGCACGAACTGCGGTCCGCCGGGGGGTGCGGCGTCCTGGTCTTCTGTGTCGTCGTGTTCGTCGGCGGCGCGGTGCCGGGCGAGTACTTGGAGCTGCAGCAGTGTCAGGGCGTCCTCAACACCGTCGGTCACCATGATGGAGGCGTCCTCGTCGAGCTGGGGTAGGCGCCGTGTTTCGTCCAGCAGAGCGTGCAGGTCACTGTTGGGCACGACGACGGTGAGGGCGCTCTCGCTGTGGTCCAGGGCGCGGGTCAGGAGCGTGCGAGCAGCGCCCTCGGCGCCGGGGCCGGTGATGCCGAGCCCGGGTGCGCGGGCCAGGTCGATCATCGCCAGTTCGGGACGCTCGTCTTCCGCGTCCTCGTCGGTGTCGATCGGTGCGCTTGGCGACAGGGGTGCCTCGGCGGTGTGGTGTGCGGCTTCGGCTTGGTCGTGCGCGTCGGTGGAGGCTTCGTACGCGTCGCTGGAGTGCTGTGGTTGGCCGCGGCGGCGTTCGAGGGCCATGCCGGCCACCACCCCAGCGGTTCCGGTGGTCATGGCCAGGATGAGGCCGCCGGGCAGGGAGAGTCCGACCGCGGGAGTGGAGGTCTCCTCGGGAGCGTCCTCGTTTTCCGGATCGTGGTGTGCTGGCGGGGTGTCCGGTGCTGGGGGCGGGGTGAGGAGCACGCTGTAGGAGATCTCTACGCGGCGTTGCTCGGCGTCATCGGCTGAGTCGATGAGTGCTCGGTCTCCTTCTCCTTCGGCGCGCACGGTGATCTCTTCGCCCAGGTGCGTACGCAGCTGCTCCGCGACCGTTTCCGCGCGTCGCTGGGACAGGTCGAGGTTGTAGGCGGCATCGCCTGCGGCGTCGGTGTGGCCGGTCACCACCACGGGGATCTCCTCAGATCCGTGCTGGTCGATGAGTTGGGCGATGGCCTGTACGTCTTGGCGCATCGGCTCGTTCAGCTCGGCGGAGTCGTAGCCGAAGGAGTCGATGGTGCGGGAGCGGTCGATGAGCACCGGCTCCTCGACGTCCCGCTGGTCCGCCTCCGTTCCGGCCAGGTCCTCGGCTACGGGTTCGGCGGGGGCTTCGGAAACCGTGGTGGCCGGAGCTGCGGCGTGGGCGGCGGCCGGGTACACGGCGATGGTGCCCAGGGTGGTGGCGGCGAGCATCTGCAAGGGGCGTAGCAGCCGGAGCCGGGGCGGGCGGTGGCGAAAGCGCCCTATCGCTTCGGTGATCACGACTGCCAGGTACAGGCTCCACAGTCCCCACAGGGCCAGGATCAGCAGGGCGGCGCCCACACCCTGGGGCAGGCGTGCGCTGCGCAGGTGCACCTGCACGCTGGTCCAGGACAGGTCGAGGACGGGCCAGGTCAGGAGCGTGGCCAGCCACGGAAGTCCGGCCAGGAGGGCGAGGGTGGTGGCGAGTGCGGCGAGCTGGCGAAGGCGTGGGTGTGTCATGGGTGCCTCAGGGCGTGGTGGGTTCGGTGAGCGGTGTGGCGCTCGCTGTTGCGGATGCGGTGCGCGCGGCGAGCGGGAGCAGGCGGAAGGTGTAGGTGCTCTGGGCGGTGACGGTGACCACGTCGCCGTTGACTGTCGCGGTGCCCCGCACTCCGGCGTCGGCGAGGAAGGCGTTCGCGGCCGTGGTCGCGGCGGTGGGGTCCAGGGTCACGGTGCCGTCGGCCCGGTAGGCGGCCAGGTCGATCTGCTGGGCACCGGCGCGGGCGGCTTCTTGGGCGAGCTGGAGGTTGTGGTTGCGCTCCCTGAGGGCTGCGCCGACGTCGAAGACGAGGGCGACCAGCAGCAGGAGGGCGGTGGCCATGATGACCAGGAACGCGGTGGCCTGCCCGCGGTCGTCGCGGAGGGTGGGGCGTCTCATGGTGTGCTCCGGTAAGTGTCGACCACCGAGGAGGCGGTGCCCTCGATGGTGCGTGTGCCGGGCAGGTGCAGGCCGACCAGGTCGGACAGGTTCGCGTGGCAGGTCAGGGTCACGTCCACGGTCGCGCCGGGGGTGAGTCCGCCGGTGTCCACGGTCAGGTCGTGGGTGGCGCAGCTCAGAGAGTGCGTACGCACCGCTTGGGTGGCTGCGGTTTCGGCCGCTGTGTGGGCGGCGGCGGGGGTGCGTTCCAGGGTGGCGGCTCGGGCGGCGGCGTGTGCTGCGGCGTCGGCGGCCATGCCCGCGCTCACCAGCCGGTGGGCGAGCAGCACCAGCATCGCGATCAGGATGAGAACGGGGGTGAGCAGCGCCAGCTCCGCCGACGCCGACCCGCGGTCTGCTGCGTTGTCGTGGCGGTTCATGGTGGGCCTGTCCCGGGGGTGTGGTGTTCCACGGGTCCGGAGACCGTGGCGTTCACGGGCCAGTCCAGGCCGGGGATCATCGTGGGCACGTGCGCGGACACCTGGACCGTGGCGGTGGTGTCGGTGCGTTCCACGGTGATGTCCAGGCCGTGGAGGAGGTCGCCGCGCAGTTGGGTCGCGACCTCGGTGGCGCGGGTGTGCCCGTCGGTTTCGGTGGCCTCCACCGCCCGGGCCGCGGCCTGGCCGTGTTGGGCGATGGTCTGGGAGATGTGGGCGGCGTGCGCCCACAGGCCGATCTGGACCACGAGCACCAGCAGCAGGAGCATGAGCGGGGTGGCCACGACCAGCTCGGTGCTGCCGCGGTCCCGGTCGGGATCGGCAGAGGACGGGGTGAGGCCGCGCATCGGGGCTATCCGAGGGTGATGGATCCGGCCCATCCCAGGACGGCGTCGGAGATCAGGGCCAGGGCTCCGACGGCGAGGATGACCAGGGTGGCGATCACGGCGACGGCTTCGGTGGAGTAGCCGTCATCGGCGTGTGGGCGGGGACGATCGGGTCGGTTGAGGAAGGGAAACATCGTCTCCTCCGATGCGCTTTCACAGGCTGGTGAGGATCAGGTGCAGGGCGGGATAGCCGATGAGGATCAGAAAGCCCGCGAACAGGAGCACGGTCGGCAAGCTCATGCGTTCGGTGGCCGACTGGGCTTGTGCTTCCAGTTCGGCCAGGTGTTGCGTACGCAGGGACGTGGCCTTGGCGGCGAGGCTGGCGCGGACCCGGGCGCCGTCGGCTC
Organism: Nocardiopsis akebiae; assembly: GCF_018316795.1. Taxonomy (NCBI): domain Bacteria; kingdom Bacillati; phylum Actinomycetota; class Actinomycetes; order Streptosporangiales; family Nocardiopsidaceae; genus Nocardiopsis; species Nocardiopsis akebiae. The sequence goes on along the minus strand of NZ_CP074132.1, from coordinate 2,111,299 downwards.
CGGCCAGGCGCAGGCTCGCGGCCAGCTCGGTGGCGGCGGGAACGTCGTAGCGCTCCCCCAGCTCTTCCAGGGCCGTCCAGGCGGGTTCGTGTCGGATGGTGGCGGTGTACAGGGCGGTGCGGATGCGGCGCATGGCCCAGGTGTCGCTGGCCCGGGTGGCGTCGTCCAGGGCTCCGGTGACTCCGGCGCCTCCGGCCAGGGAGATGACGACCAGGTCGCAGACCGCGGCGATGGTGTGGCGCATCTGTTCGGAGCGCTCCCTCGCCTGGTCGCGTACCTCCAGGTCGGGAGCCATCCACAGCACCGCGGCGAATACGACCCAGACGAGAGCGCCGAACACCGGTGAAAACGCCAGTCCCAGAGCGGTCAGGACGGTGCCGATCACAGGAGGAGCGACCAGGGTGAGCGCCGCCATGGCGGCTTTCTGGGAGAGGTAGCCGGGCACGTCCCGGTCGCAGGCGGCCAGACGGCGGCGTGTGCGCTGGGTCGGTAGGCCCAGGGCGGACAGCAGGGGAACTCCGGGGGAGCCGAGTCTGCTCGACCATCCGGGGCGTTCGGCGGACTCGGTTGCGGGCTCGGAGACCGCGGTCGTGGGCTCTTGGAGGAGTTCGGCCAGGGAGGGCCGGGATAGGCGGGGCAGCAACGCGAACCACAGCCCTGCGGCGAGCATGCACCCGCCGGCGACGGCAAGGAGGAAGGTGTTCACGAGACCACCTCCGGCTCTGCCTTCTCACGGGCCAGCACCCGGGGGCCCAAGCTGGTGCGGGTCAGGCGGGCGAGCCACACCAGGCCCACCGCCCACAGTGCACCGATGCCCGCCAGGACGAGCTGGCCGATGCCGGTGTTGTAGGGGGCGAGATAGTCGGCGTTGACCAGAGCCAGGCCCACCGCCAAAGCCAGGGTGGTGGCGGCGATGATCCGCGCGGAGGTGCGCACCCGTGCCCGGGTCGCGGCGATGCGCACCAGCATCGCGGCCTGTTCCCGGGCGGCTTGGGCCAGGCTGGACAGCAGCGCGCCCAGATCGGCAGCGTGGCGGCTGGCCACGCTGGACAGCGCGGCCACCACCAGATCCGCGGTGGGCACCTGCACCCGAACGGCGAACTCCCGCAGCGCTTCCTCGGGCGGTGTCCCCCGTTGGAGTTGTTCGGCCAGATGGGCGACGTCGGCACGGATCGGCTCGGGAGCGGTGGGGACGGTGTGGGCGATGGCCTGGTGCAGGCCCGCCGCTCCGGCCATGAGGTCGCGGATCTGTTCGGCCCATCCGGCGACCGCGTCCACCTGGGCGACACTGCTGGCGTGCTCGCGGTCGGGGCCCAGCAGGCGCGGCAGCCACCACATCCCGGCCGCCGCCAGGAGCCCCGCGACCGGCCACCCGGTGAGGAGGGCGATCAGGACTCCGCCCGCCACGGTGGAAGCCGCCCGGAGCACCCGGGCGCGGGGCATCGGTGTCCGTCGCACACGTGCACCTGCGTTCCGGGGAAGGTGCTGCACGCCGGTGAGCAGCAGCCAGGCCCCGGCTCCCAGCAGCAGACCGCCCGCTCCCCCGAGGACCAGTGCCGCGGTCATCGTCGGTGTCCGTTCACGGTGTTCGGGGCGGCCATGAGCCGGGCCACGTCGAACCCTTCGGAGTGCAGCGCCCGGGCTGTGTCCGGGCTCGGTGGCGCGGCGGGTGCTCTCTGGCCGTGCTCGTGGCGGTAGATCTCGTTGGAGACCACCTGGGTGCCGTCCGCGCCGACCACCTCACGGACGCTGGTGACGCGCCGCCCTCCCGTCGGGGTGGCGGACAGGTGCACCACCAGGTGCACCGCCGCCGCGACCAGCAGAGAGGTCGCCTCCAGCGGAAGCCGGTCCGAAAGGGCCGCGTACGCGCCGAGCTTGGTGAACGCCCCTGCGCTGGAGGCGGCGTGCAGGGTGGTCAGGGAGCCGTCGTTGCCCTGGGACATGGCGGTCAGCAGCGGCACGGTCTCGCTGCCGCGGGTCTCGCCGACGATGACGCGATCGGGGGACATCCGCAGCGCGGCGCGGACCAGGTCGGCGACGGTGACCTCGCCCCGGCCCTCGGTGTTGGGCGGGCGGGCGTGCAGGGCGACGGCGTCCGGGTGGGCGGTCTCGTCGCGTTCCAGGGCGAGTTCGGGCACGTCCTCGATGGTCACCACCCGCTCCTGGGGCGGGATCTCCGTGGCCAGGGCCCGTAGCAGGGTGGTCTTGCCCGCGCCGGTGCCGCCGGTGATGACGATGTTGCGCCGCGAGCGCACCGCAGCGCGCAGCAGGTCGACCAGGGTCTGGTCGAGGGTGTCCAACCGTCGCAGCTGGCCCAGGCCGGTGGTGTGGTAGCGGTGGCGGCGGATGGAGACGGCGGGCTGGTGGGAGACGTCGAGGATGGCGTTGAGCCGGGAGCCGTCGGCCAGGGCCATGTCCAGGATGGGAGCGGCCGGGTCGAAGCGCCGCTCCCCCATCGGGGAGTCGGCGGCGATCCGCCGTACCAGGGCCACCAGTTCCTCGGGGCCGTCCACGATCGCGGGAAGCCGCTCACGCCGTCCGTCTGCGTAGCGCACCCACACCCGGGTTCCGGTGAGGTTGACGTTCTCGATCTCGGCGTCCTCCAGCAGGGCCTCCAAGGGGCCGAGCCCGCACACCCGCGCCAACACCTGCCGGGCGATGGCCTCCTCAGCGTCGCCGTCCAGCACCGGCTGTCCGAAGGCCAGCGCACGGCTGGCCCTCTCATCCAGCACCTGGCGGATGACCCTGCGGGCCAGAGCCCGGTACTCCTGCCCCGCGACCGGATCGGTGTCCGCGGCGTGCGCGCTCAGGCGCCGGGTCGCTTCCACGGTGACCTGGCGTACGTGGGAGGCCGTCGTCTCGTCGCTCATGGCACCTGCCCGAGGAATCGCGCCACCGTCGGATCCACCCGTTCCGTACCGGCCGGTTGTGTCTGCTCTGTGAGGGCGCGGCCGAGAGCGCGCGCCTGTCTGATGAGAGGGCGCCGGTCCAGGCGCGCCACCTCACCCCGCCCGCTGAGGAAGGCGGCGGTGCGCGCGTCCTGCGGCACCTTCGCCCATACGGGCAGTCCCACCGCCGCGCTGATCTCCGCGCTGCCCCGGGATGGATCGACCACAGCCAGCCCCAGGCGGGGGCAGCGGGTGCGCAGGCCCGCCGCGGACTCCTTGGCACGTTTCAGGTGCGCGACATCGCCCGGGACCACCAGCACCGCCGCGTCCGCCGCCTCCAGGAAGGCCGCAGGTGTCGCCTCCGGCAACACCCGGCCCAGGTCCACGACCGTCACGTGATCGCCTTTGAGGGCCTTGGGATTCTGGGCCAGCAGACCGACCGCTCCGGCGGTGCGGTCGGCTGTGGAGGGTGCCACGCACACCCGCACACCGCCCGGCAGCACCTGGGAGACCGCCGCGGTGTCGATCCTCTCGTGGTCCTGGCCGCTGCGGTTGGCCGCCGCCAGGTCCACCAGACCGGGCCAGACCGGAAGGCGCCACCACGCGGCGACGTCACCGCCGGAGGCGTCCGCCTCCACCATCCACACCGGATCAGGGGCGGGCCAGGTGCTGGCCAGCGCGAGCGCCAACGTGGTGACACCGGGAGCACCAGACAGGGAGAACACCGCGACCAGCATCAGTCGCCTCCAGGCGGGGTCTGCACCAGGGAGACCTCATCCTCGGCGGCAGCCCGGGCGAGCTGGGCGGCGTAGGTGCCGTCCACCACCAGGTCCACGTGCACCTCACCGCCCACCTCCTCGGTCAGCGGGGTGAGGCTCTGCACCTGCGCGGGAAAGGACGCGGTATCGCTGCTCTCCCCCGTGAGGACCACCGTCACCTGCGACCCCGTCCGTACCGAGGAGGGCACCCGCCCCGAAGCGAGTTGAACGCTGGCCGTGGCCTGCCCGGAGGCCAACTGCTCTCCGTCCGCGCCCAGAACCGCATCCGACAGCAGAGCGCCCTCGGTGACCGCAAGGGTGAGCGTGGTACCGACCACCTGCTCGACGTCGGAGGCCGTCGGCAGGCTCTCGGCCCCGGCCAGTTCGACCACCCGCACGTCGGCGGCGGTGACCACGTGCCCGGCCGGAAGGTCACCGGCCGCCACCAGCACCGGGGAGCGCTGGTCCACCTGGCTGAGCGCGACCACCACCGCACTCGCCCCGGCCACCATGAGCGCCACCGCGACCACCGCTGACCGCCAGCGACGAGTAGCCCGGCCCGACAGACGAACCGGATCGTCCTTGTCCCTGCCGTTGGTTCGGGTGTCGGCTGTGGTCACCATGGTGTTCGCCTTTTCATGTCACCACTCCGGAGGACTCGACCACCCGCACCGTTGTGGACGTCTCGGTGGTCAGGGCGGGAAAGGTGCCGCCCTCACCGTCGGAGCTGGACCACTCCACCTGCCACGACAGGCTGGCGGTCACCTTGTAACCGCTGCTGATGGAGGTGAAGGTGTGCCCGCAGTCCGGAGAGGACTCCGCCGGGTCATGGACATCGGGATCGTAGGCAGTACCGGGGCCCTCGCACTCCACGGTCGTGCCGTCGCCCATCGACCAAGAGAGCGACGCCGGAGTGGCGGTCACCGTCACCGATCCGCCGGGCACGCTCGCGGTGGCCGTCTCCTCCTGCCAGGCGTCCGAGGAGATCCACATCCACACCGGAACCCGCACCAGCACCGGGGCGTCCGCGCTCGGCGACATCGAGATCTCGGGAGAGGAGAGCTGGAACGCCGCGCGGGCCGCGTACGCCAGGGCCTCGAAGTCGACCTCCTCCTCGGCCTCGTCGGCGCCGCCGCCGACCGTGGCACTGCACCGCGCCGAGAGGCCGTCGACCTCGCACGCGGGCTCGGACGAGGCCGATGCCGTACCGTCCGATCCGCCCTCGGGAGCGGGTTCTCCCCCGCTCTCCGAACCGCCGGGGTTCTCTTCTCCGGACTCGGCGGAGACGTCGCATCCGGGTCCGCCCGCGGACCCGCACTCCACCTGGCCTCCGAGGAAGTCCGGATCTGCCCAGGCCAGACCCGGAACCGCGAGAAGCACCATCGCGGCACCAGCGGCAATGAAAGGGGTTTTCAGTCGATCATTCATCGCAGGATCCGATTTCCCAGATCCGCAGGTCGGAGACCTTCCAGGCGAGCCCGTCGAAGGAGACGCCCGCGTCCACACGCCGGAGCAGAGGTGATTCCGGTGATGGCTCCACAAGTTCTCCGGAGTCTGCGTTTTCCCGGAGCCAGGCAGTGGAGTCCATGCAGTCCTCGATCTCCACGTGGGTGTCTTCTATCGAGACCACCTCGGGGGAGAACTCCGGCGAGCCCCGGGCGACCACGCCCTCGTCAGCCTCCGCGATCAGACCGTGTTCCACGAGCGCCAGAGCGTCTCCGCTGGCGTACAACTCCAGGTCGGAGTAGTCAGGCTCCTCGTTGCGGGCCTCTTCCACCAGCACGTTCCACATGGAGTCGTAGGCCTCAAGCGCAAGGTCCTCGCCTGACTTCTGCTCAGAGGGCGCTGGTGACTCGCTGGGCGCGGGGGCGGGCTCGCTCTCCTGCGGGGTACAGCCGACGAGGAGTCCCCCCAGCACGATCACTCCCATGGTGTGGAGCCTCATCGCACCTCCAGGGCATCATCAGTTCCTCACCTGGAGTGACGAGAGTAGTGCTGTAGATCACATATTCCAATGCGCAATCATTATCGAACGCAGAACCGTTAGCTATCCCTCACCAAAAGGTAAGGTCCCACAACGAATTTCGCGTCACAAACCTCGCATTTCACCCGACCCTCAAGAGACACCGGAACAAGAAAAAGGCATCTCGCTCACGACAGGAGCGAGATGCCTTCGACCGGCAGGCGGAACCTGTTCGCGGCCGACGAGTCCGACGGAACGGCGGGCTGACCCCTCAGGATGTGGTGCGCTGTGTTCCCGCCAGCAGGGCGGTCCACTCCGCGGCGGGGAAGGCCAGGTGGCCCAGCTGGCGGTACTTGGTGTCCCGGACCTGGACCACGGAACCGTCCGCACGGCACTCGACGCAGTCTTGGTGCCCGCCGCCGCTGTAGGACGACTTGCGCCACGTCTGCTCAACCATGGTCCAACCTCGCCAACTCTTCCTGGAGCAAGTGCAGCGACTCCTGAGGGGAGAGCGCCACAGCCTGCGCGTCACTGAGCAGTACCCGGAAGCGCTGTACCGCCTGCGGATCGTCCAGCAGTCGGCCCGAGTACGCCGACTCGACATACACCACTTCCGGAGCCGAAGAGGAAGCTATCAGCTTGAACGTACCGACGAGCCCGGCATGCCAACCCGTGGTCACGAGCTGGATGGAGATCCGCCGGTCCTGGATGAGGTCCACTACCCGCCGCAGTTGCTCGGCCATGAGCTCCGCATCGGAGTTCGGTCGGCGCCGCAGCACGGCCGCGTCGATCACCGCCCGGTACACGGTGGCGGAGGAGGCGAACCTCTGGGCTCGGGCAAGGCGCGAGCGGACGCTGCTCTCGACCTCGTCCGGCGTCATCCACGGGGAGAACACGCGCACCGCGGCGTAGGCGTAACTCTCCACCTGGAGCACGGACGGGAACAGGTTCGTCTGGACCTCCATGATCGACACGGCGTCCCGTTCCACCTGGTCCAGGTCGTCCAGCCAGACCGGTTCGCCGTCACCGCTGAGCTGGCCCCAGAATCTCTCGAGTCGCCCGTCCGCGCCCAGAACTCGGTCCAGCTCGGTCACGAGCTTCAGGTCGGGAGAGCGCTCTCCGCGTTCGATGTTGCCGATGTGCCCCTGGCTCACTCCGACCTGCTTGCCCAACCGCTCCTGCGTGTAGCCGCTCGCGCGGCGACGGCGGCTGAGTTCCCGGCCGAAGCGAGCGTTCGCCTCCGGGTGCTGTTCCTCCATGCCTCCAGTGAAACACAGATTATTTCAAGCGAACACAGCACAATCCAACTTAATCGCTGGATGGGCATGGCCTGTGTTTTCAGGGTTTCAACAGCCACAGTTGGACACAAGTCAGCCCCGCGACGGTGTGGGCCGTCCGGGGCACGGCCAACAGAACGGAGCTGTTGACGATGCCCAGCCTAGCGAAACGGCGTCGCTCCCGTCGGGTGCGCACCTACGTCATCGGGGTCGCGCCCGCCCGCCTCTCCCCCGGAGCGATGACGACGGGAGGCGACCGATGGACGTAGTGGAGAGCGTCCTGGCCAACGACGGCGAGGAGTTCGACCGGTGGGTGCGAGACAGGCACGCGACGGTCACCGTCGCCGAGGAGGACTGGGAGTGCGTCACCCTCGAAGCCCGCGCGGACGTGTCCGGCGCCGGTCAGCAGCGCTGCCGGTACACCTACCGACTGCCGCCCGCCATGGCCATGCGTCGGCTGCACAACACCTTCGTCGTCGGTCTGGAACACCCCGATTCGGACGGAGGCCGATGCCTGCACGTGCGGTTGGTGCGCCCGGGGTTGGCGTTCGAGACCTGGGAGGTGGGCAAGCAGCAGGCGGTCCTGGTCGCGATGGCCCGGGTGTGCCTTGAACGCCGGGCCGTGTGCGGAGCGACCTCAGCCAACCTGAGGTCCTACGTGGTGACCAAGGTCCTCGACTGGCGCGGATAGCTCCTCACGCGACGGGTCCGCTCGGTGCCACACCGGGCGGACCCGCCTGCCCCGGCGAGGAGAAGAAGCACCAGCCCAGTCCATGCCGTGGAGTCCCAGAATCGATCGATTCAATGAATCTTCCGCACGTCAGAAGACGGGTGTCTCTCAGAACGAGGGCTCGCCCGAGACAGGCGTACCCAGCACGGCCGCGCTCGAGGCCCACGCCAGCGCTGCCTGCGCCCTTGCCGATACCCCCATCCGGCTCCAGTGGAAGATGACGTGGTAAGTCAGAACACGGCGCAGGCCTCGCTCCAGCCTTCCCGCTCGAGCAGCCGATCCGAGTGGGATTCCCGCGCCGCGGAAGCCCTCAGCCCAGTTCGCAGCGAGCTCCGCTGCTCCACCAGGGCCGAAGAGGGAACCGGAGGAGTCAACAGCGGACCTGGCGGCTTGCGGAACCAGCTCCAGGGGCGTTCAGGCCTTACGGCCCATCCCGCAGTACTCGTCAGCAGCGGTGGGCAACGTACCGCCGACGTCGATCTGGGAACTGCGCCACTCCAGCGCGGGCACCACCCCGGGCTCGACCAGCTCCAGCCCCGCGAAGTACTCACCGATCTGCTCCGGTGAGCGCAGGATGTACGGCAGAGGCGCGTCGGCGTTCCACGCCTCCGCCGCCCGCCGCATCCCCTCGCTGGTGTCGGTGCTGTCGGCGACCGCGAGGAAGCTGCCCGTGGGCAGCCGTTCCGTGTACGAACGCACCAAGGACACCGCCCTCTCGTGCGTGTGGTGGCCCAGGATGCCCAGCATCGTCAGGCCCACCGGACGGGTCAGGTCCAGCGTCCGCGACGCCGCCTCCAACACGACCTCGGGATCGTGCACGTCGGCGTCGACGTAGTCGGTGGCGCCCTGTTCGGTACCGGTGAGCAGGGCGCGGGCGTGCGCGAGGACCAGCGGGTCGTTGTCCACGTAGACCACGCGCGCGGCCGGGTTCACGGACTGGGCGATCTCGTGGGTGTTGTTGTGCGTGGGCAGCCCCGTGCCCAGGTCCAGGAACTGGTCGATGCCAGCCTCTCCAGCCAGGTGGGTGACCGCGCGCAGCAGGAAGGTGCGCTGGGCGCGCGCCACGTCGACCATCTCCGGGAAGTCCTTGAGGATGAGGTCGCCCAGGGCCCTGTCGGCGGGGTAGTTGTCCTTGCCGCCCAGCCAGTAGTTCCACACTCGGGCGGAATGGGGGACGGAGGTGTCGATGGGAGGTGGGGTGGTCATGGGAACCATGCTCCAGGTGGGGGGTGGGGAAGGGGCCACGACCCTCAGGTGCTTCGTCCTGAGAGACCGAAAACGCGGGAAACAGGGGGGTTCCGCGGTCGCGGTGCGGCACCGGTGGCGATTGTAGTACTGCGTCCCACTCCGGCAAGCCTCATGTCGCGAGGCTTGGTTCGTTCGGGTGCGGACACGGATCCACTCGTCTACCGGGGTGTCTTGTGCCGGGTGTGATGGTGCCTTCAGAAACGCTCGTGGAGCCATGCCAACAGTTCAGCGATGGTCTGTCCAGGAGCGTTCCGGAGGTCTTCCAGCGTCACCATTCGGGTTCGCTCATGTGGGGCTTCAGTATGGATCGCCGACGTGAACAGGTCGTACGCCTGCCCAGGGGACAGCTCGCGGCCGTCGTGGTGGAACACGAAGCGGTTCCGGGCAAGGGACGAGGACACCTGCTCCTGAGAGCGGTCGATGTGGACGTAGCGCATAGCCGAACCGAAGAGGTGTTCGAGCTGGCGAATCCTGAAGGCGTTGAAGGGCGACTTGGTAAGGAACCGCCGCCTGTTGAACTCTCGGGTGTGAGCGTCGATCGCGCACCGGAGCAGTCGTTCGTCGCTGATGGTGGCGGGCAGGATGTCGTAGGCGTGGCCCTTGCGGTGCCGATAGGTCGGCACCGCTCGGGCGTAGACGTCCTCGGCCTCGTACGGCATCACCAGGCCCGGGATGATCCGGGTGGCCTTGTTGTCCACGTGGAGAACGTCATCGGACATCGCTTCGAACAGTCGCCGTTGGGGAACCCCGAGGTTGCGCGCGGGCCATGCCCAACACGTGACCGTGGTGAAGTAGGCGAACCTGCGTGTACGGGCCAGCAGGTTGTGCAGGTGGCTGGTACCCGACCGCGGGGCCCCGAGGACGCAGACGATCTGGTCCGGTCGCACCGGAGCTTCCGTTCGAGACGGCATGAAGGGTCTTCTGGCCCGGAGCTCTGCATTGGTGTCGATGCCCTCCACTGCTGCGACCGCGGGATCAAACGCCAGGGGTTCTCCGGTGTTCCTGATGCTGTTGAGGTTCGCGGAGACGTAGCCCAGTGCGGCCTGAGAGGGTATCCGCCCTTCGACGAAGCGTTCCTCCAGGACTTCGGCCAGCACGTAGTGACGGTGATCGCCGCTGAATCGGTACAGCCTGGTACGAAACAGTGCCAGGTCGACTCCGACGGGGTCCGGGTGGTGGAGTTGGTCCATCAGCACGGGGATCATGTCTACTGCCTTTCCGGCTCTTCGTCTGGGGCCGTGATCAGGACTCGGCTGCTCCAGCGGTGGCGGTACCCGTTGCGACCGAGGTAGGGCCTGGTGAACAGGGCATGGATCTCCAACCAGGTGTCGAGCTCTTCCCACGTGCACGGATTCACCGGTCCTTGCCCCTCTTCGGCTGCCTGTCGGTACGAGGCCAGTGCTTCGCGGTAAACCGAACGTTCCAGCGAGCCGTAGGTCATGGCCGCGCTGACCAGGAGCTTGGCCAAGTCATAGCCGAAGGGTGCGAGGGTGAGGTCATCGAAGTCCACGAGGACCGGACTCGTGTTCCCCATGAGCACATTGCGGATGTTGCAGTCCTTGTAGAAGGCCGCCGGGCGACGGGCTGCCTGGGTGATCATGGATACCGCGACGTCGTACTGCCGCTCGCTGATGGCACCGTTCCGTCTGTGTCGTCTCAACCAGCCCACACGCGGTTCCACGAACGAAGCCAAGAGCACACCGTTCGACGTGGAGAACGGGGTGTCCAGGTTGGCCGCGTGCAGTTCCTGTTTGAACGCCTCGGCGTGAAGACTTCCAAGGAGCGCCGCCACATCAGGGACATCGGCGGCGTGGCAGTGGGCCCCGTCGACGCGCGCGAAGACCAGCTTTTCGGATGTGACCTCCAGGAGGTCAGGGACCGGGGCTTTCAGGGAGGCGAGCCAGCGGTGGTGAGCGGCGGCTGCTCCGGCACTGCCCTGGCTCGGATACTCCTTGGTGAAGGTCTCAGCCACGCGGGCCCCCTACCAGATAAGTGACGGTGGAGGAGGCCTCGATCGATGTGGGGCACCCTCGGCGCCGTAGTTCACGGGCCAGCTCACGCGCGGTTCCGGCGAATGGGTACTTTGGCGTCGTCACCAGGTACTGGGCCAGATGCTCTGGAGTGTCGAACCGGAAGACGTGCCTTTCGTGCAGGAGCTGCCGCACGTCGAGGACCGGGGCCGCGATGTCGGCGATGTTGGTGCTGTGCACCGACGAGTACAGACTGGGGCGCCCCGTGTCATCGGAGAGCAGGCTGAGATCGGTCAGTAGTTGGTCGAGTTCGCTGTAGCTGTCCGCCGACTTCGTCACCGCGATGAACAGGCCGTCTTCGCGCAGGCAGCGGTTAGCCTCCGCCATGGCTGTGGCCGGATCGGGTGAGTGGTAGAGGCAGAAGGCCGCGACGGCCGCGTCGAAGGTGCAGCTACCGAACGGCAGTCGGTGGAGGTCGGCGGAGAGCGCGGCGCACGGTCGGCCTTGGGGAAGTCGTGCTCTGGTCGTGGCGGCCAAGGCCGGTGACAGGTCCAGGGCCACCAGCGCCGCGGGGCTGAGTTCGGTCAGGGCTCGGCTGGTTGTTCCCCGTCCGCATCCCACGTCGAGTATTCGGGCCTGGTGAAGCGGAACGGTGAGTCCGTCTCTGAGCAGGCGTGCCAAGACGTCGACGACCGGTGTGCCCTTGATACGGGCAGTCAGCAGGGCACGGGTGCGTGAGGCCAGCCTGTCAGGCTGGGTGTACAGGTCGCCGCGGATGCGCGCGGGGTCGAGGAAGGGATGCTCAATGGAAGGCACGGACAGCCTCCCGAATGCTCAGTCCTCGGTGTTCGCGGTGCGAATGATCCGCTCGACCAGCTGGTTCGCGGCCCGGCGTGAGCGGACGATGTGCACGTCCGCGTGTGTGCCGTGTTCGAGGATGAGATTGCGCACCCGAGGCCCCATGGTCTTGCGGAAGTTCCACACGTACTTGATGAACCCCCAGTGGATGCGGTCGTAGACCCCGGTCGCGTCGTCCTGTCCCCCGCCGTGCTTGATCCGTCGCTGAGCGATACCGGCCAGGCAGGTGAGGGGGTGGATGTCGAGAAATATCACCGTGGTGGCGCGCCGGAGCCTGATCGGCAGTGTGGAGGCGAAGTTCCCGTCGATGACCCAGCGGTCCCTGGCGACCAGGTCCTCTTGCAGAGCGACGAACTTGTCCTTGGGCAGGGTGTTCCACTCGTCGTCGTAGTAAAGGACGTCCAGGTGGGTGACCGGAGCTTCCAGGGCTGCTCCGAGTCGACGGCCGAGCGTGGTCTTGCCGCTGCCCCCGCAGCCGATGATCGCGATCCTCATAGGTCTGAACGCTACTCCACATAGGTCGGTCGGGTGAGGTGGTCAAGGTTTCCCCTTCAGGCCGTCGTCGGCTCGGACGGAGCATGCACTAGCAGGCCCTGGTCGAAGTCGAAGCGCACGTCACGCCCGTGTCCGGCGACCTCGGCGCAGGACAGGTAGACCCGCCCGTCGGGTGCGATCTCCAGCTTCTCCACGACGTCCTCTGGAGCGGGGCACCGGTCGGGAAGGAGGATGTGGCGGTTGATGTCCATACCGCTCAGGTCCATTGCGGCGAGGTGGTCGTACAGGCGTCGGGCCTGTGCCCAGGTGACGGGTTCCACGGTGGTGTCGCGAGCGTTGCCCACCGTGCGCAGTCGGTGCAGGACCAGCTCGTGTGCTCCCAGCGCGTGGAGCCTGCGCGCCAGCAGTGGGACGGTCGTGATGTTCTGCGCCGTCAGGGTGCAGGTCGCTCCGAAGGGAAGCCGGACGCTGTTCGCCCATGCGATGGTGTCGAAGGCCGCGGTGAAGGAGCCAGGGCGGCGCATCCGGTCATGGGTTTCCGCGGTCCCGCCGTCCAGGGAGACCCTGAGCAGGTCTAGGTGGGCGCGGCATTCGGTGAGCACCTGGCGGCGTTTGTAGGCGTTGGTGCAGATCTGTGTGGTGAAGCCCAGGTCCCTGGCTGCGGCGAGAAGTTCGGGCAGATGCGCGTAGAGCAGGGGTTCTCCGCCGAGGAAGCACACCTGATGGCAGGAGAAGCGGGTGGCGAAGTACTCCAGGGCACCGATCGCCTGAGGCAGGGTGAGGGACTCCGGGCGGTCCAGGTCGCTGCCGTGATAGCAGTGGCCACAGCGGAAGTTACAGCGGAACAGCAGTTCCAGGTACAGCTTGTCGACGCGCTGCACCTGTGGAAGAGGAGTGGTCTGGGAGCGGGTGCTCATCCTCGGGCTCCTTCGCGGTGGGTGTTCGTCAGGGCGAGGCGGGATTCGATGACCGGCGTCTGCCGGGAGAGCCGGAAGGGCTCCAGGCGTTCCAAGCAGGCCGCGATCAGCCGCGAGTGACGGTCGGTGCCCGCGATCTGTGTGAGGTGGCCGATCAGTCGGGTGACTTCGGCGCCGTTAGTGACGATGAGGTCTGCGGGGAGTACCTGTTCGACACCGCGGATGTCGGCGGGGCCGATGGGCAGGCATCCGGCGAGTACGGCCTCGAAGAGGCGTTGGGTGAACTGCCCTTGAGTCCTGTACCGGTCGGGGGCCAGCAGCACGGTGGCCAGGGATCGCCGGTGCAGGGCTTCGACCTCGGTGAAGGGACGACGTCCGGCGAAGGTGACGTGTGGCCAGGCCCCGGTGCGGGTCCACTTGCCAGCGACCAAGTGTCGGTAGCGCTGAGCGGCTGGGGCGAAGAAGCGGGTGAAGGCGTCGTCCCGGTCGTACTGGTTGCCCGTGTAGACCAGCGGCAAGTCCCTATGAATTTGGGCGAGACGTTCGGGATCCGCCGTATCCAGAGCACTGTCCTGGACGGGGAACAGGAGTCGACGTGCCCCTCTGCTCGGAAACAGGGAGGCTTCGCAGACAGTGACGGCGTGGTGGGTGCGGAGTGGATCGGTTGTGGGCAGGCGCAGGTCCTTGTCCCACAGCAGGGTGGGTAGACCGAGTCTGTGCACGTAGGCGTCGACAAGATCCGTCTGACGGTGCAGGTCACAGGCGTGCATGGGGGTTGGACATGGTGTGGTGTTGCGCCCGGGGACGGGCCAGCGCCATTCGAGAATGAGGGCGTCAATCCGGGGAAGGCCGTCGTGCCAGGTGTAGGCACCGGTGAAGTTCTCCCCTGCCTCGATGTGGTCGCGATTGGGTTGGAGGAAGACGATACTGTGCCCGCGATCCACCAAGCCGTCGATGAGGACGCGGCGGTGACTGCGCCCTCCGTCAGGGGTGTCCGTCACGCCGTTGCCGAGGAAACCCCAGAAGCTGTAACCGATCCTCATGTCTTCTCCACCCACCACTGTTCGAGCAGCAGGGCGTCCAGTCCGGATGTCTGTAGACAGTCCAGGGCCATTTCCGGGGTGCCGCAGATGGGTTTGCCCTTGATGTTCAGGCTGGTGTTGATCAGCACGGGCACTCCGGTCAGTTCGGCGAAAGCGGTCAGCACTTCGGCGAGGAACGGATTGTGCTTGCGGGTCAGTGTCTGAACGCGGGCGGTGCCGTTGGCGTGCACCACGGCCGGAATGGTGGTTTTGGCCAACGGGGTGACGCCGCTGGCGATCGACATGAAAGGGGAGGGCTGGCCGAGCGTGAAGTAGTCCGCGGCCTTGTCCTCCAGCACGACGGGGGCGAAGGGCCGGAACGGTTCGCGGAACTTCACGGTCGCGTTGAGACGGTTGACCACCTCGGGGTGGAGCGGTGAGGCAAGGATCGACCGGTTGCCCAGGGCGCGCGGGCCTGCTTCCAGGCGGCCCTGGAAGAGACCCACGATCCGTCCGTCCGCGAGTTGGCGGGCCAGGTGCTGCACGGGGTCGGTGATGCGCCGAGCAGAGAGCCCTTCACGCGGTCGACTGTCCAGAGTGATCTCGGGATAGTCGGGACCGAGGTAGCAGCGACGCGCTGTCCCGCTGGCCAGGGTCCCGGTGGTTTCGGCGTAGAGGGAGAGCGCGGCTCCAGCCGCGGTACCCGCGTCTCCTGGAGCGGGAGGAACCGCGACTTCCTCGAATCCGCATTCGCGCACGATCGCGCCGATCGACACGCAGTTCATCGCCACCCCGCCGCCCACGCACAGCAGTTGTTCCCCTGTCAGCTCCCGGGCTCTGCGCGCGAGGTGGACCATGGTCTGCTCGGTGCGTTCCTGCAAGGCCGCGGCGAGGTCGGCGTGCACGTCCAGGAGCGGGGATCCCTCGGTGCGTGGAGGGCAGGTGGCGGCGGTGAACACCGGTGAGAGCCGGGGATAGCGGCTGGAGATGACCCGCAGGGGGAAGAGAGCGGAGTCGAGAGAGAAGCCGTTCTCGGTCAGGCGGATGGCCCGTCGGAAGAGGGCTCGGAAGCGCGAGGGGTCACCCAGCGCGGCCAGGGCCATGACCGTTCCCTCCTCGTCCCCGCGACGCCACCCCAGGTGTTGGGTGACCGCCCCGTAGGCGTAGCCGAGGGAGGCGGGATCACTGATCCGCGCGACCGGCTCATAGATGGCCCGGTCACCGTCCAGGCTCACTCTGGCGATGGAGGTGGTCGTGGTCTCCCCGAGGGAGTCCACGATCAGCACGGCGGCGCTGTCGTAGCCGGAGGCGGCGAACGCGTAGATGCCGTGGGCACGGTGGTGTTCCACCCCTGTGACACGGGCTCGGGGAAAGGTGTCTGTCAGGGCGGACAGGCGTTCAGAAGCCCGACGATGAACCCTCGCGAAGCTGGTGGCTCGGGGCAGCGCCCTACGCCGGGCTGTTTTATGAAGGAGGTACCGCAGGCTGGAGGGGATCGCGTTGCGGTACAGGCCCGGGTCGAAGTTGTAGGCGATCGAGGTGACGTCGTCGGCCGTGAGGTTCGCGCGTGTCAGCAGGTAGTCGATGGCGTGACGAGGGAAGGCACGGGTGTGCTTGTCCCCGTTGAGCCGTTCCTCCTCCACCAGGCCGACGAGTTTGCCGTCGCTGATGAGCGCGGCGGCCGAGTCATGCGTTCCCGAGCACAGGCCGAGGAGCACAGGTGTCGTCACTGTCCCTCCTTCCAGACGAGCGGCGCGCGAGGTGCTCGTACCAGTGGGTGAGCGCCATCCCCAGGTCTCCCGGGATCGCTTGGGCCCCCTGCTGGGCTTCGTGGCGTTGATTCGTCTTCCACTGCTGGTAGCTGCGCATGATCTGGGAGAACGCTCCCCAGCCGGGGTGCGCGAGCCCGCCGTCCTGGGCGTGAGCGAGGGTCGCGTCGAAGTCCTCCCAAGCCAGTACGAGCGGGAGGCCTCTGGGGCTGGAACGCGGATCGCTGGGAAGCTCGGCGGCGCTCTCCCAGTGCTCGGCGTACAGGTGGAGGGAGTCGACGTGGTGGTGGTATTCGCCCAGTTCAGCGCCGATCCAGTGCGCCATGAGCTCGTGCAGGATCGAAAAGGTGAAGATGTCGTAGCAGAACCCCAACCACAGGTCCTGGCTCCGCATGGTGGTGTGCATCTGCAACCGGCCCTCGCGTACGAAGAACCGGAAGTTGAGGGTGCAGGGGATGTCCTTGTTCGGCACGACGTCGCAGGCGGGGTCGTAGATCTGGATGACGGCGCGCCGGGTGTCGGGATCCTCCAGGAGCAGACGGCGGGCACGGTCCAACTGGTCGACCTCTCCCCTCCACTTGCGCAGTCGCGGGCCGTAGGCACCGCGGAGGAGCCCGTTGTCCGCGAACTCCGCCAGACGGCGGTTGTAGTCGAAGATCCATGCCCCGTCGCTGCCGGAGAGGATCCAGACCGCTTCAGCCACGGCGAAGGCCGGATTGAGAAGCCGGACCGGGGGCAGCGACACCAGCCTGCGGCGAGGTTCGGCGATCACGAGATGGGCCCCAAGGATCTCCTTGGTCGCGGATCCGCGTGGGGACACGAGATCGCCTTGGGCCAGAACCGTGTGCGCGGCGGACGTGAACACCTCGTTCGCCGATCCGCCTCGAATCGAGATCACAGGGCGCCCCCGGTGGCGGTCGCAGCGATGCGCGAACTGACCGTGTGCACGGTGGCATCGGCGTGGTAGCACTCCCAGTGCTCGGCGATCCCTTCGGCCAGGTCGGTGCGTGGTCGGTAGCCCAGCAACGCGTACGCCTCGCTCAGGTCCGCCTCAGAAGCGGTGACGTCTCCCGCCTGGCTTTCTCCGTGATGCACCCGGATGGGCGCCCCGATTACGGATTCGGCAACGGCCAGGACCTCGGAGACGCTGGCGCTCCGTGGGCCCGCCACGTTGACCACGTGCGAGCCCGTGAGCGGACGAGTACCGGCCAGGACCGTCGCCTCAACGGCATCGTCCACATAGGTGAAGTGCCGCCTCTGAGAGCCGTCTCCGAACACCGTCACGGGGTGCCCCGTGTGAGCGGCTTGGAGTATGCGAGACATCAGCATCGTCGGACGCTGGTACGGACCGTAGACGGTGAAGTAGCGCAGAATGCAGGCGTCGAAGCTGGACACCTCGGCATAGGCCAGGGCCAGCCGCTCAACCGCGAGTTTGGAGACCCCGTACGGCGACACCGGTTGCGGAAGGTCCTCAATACGTGATGGCCGGACCGTGGAACCGTAGACGCTGGAGGACGAGGCGACGACGACCCGTCGGACGCCGGCCTCACGACACGCCTCCAGCAGCCGCTGCGTCCCAAGGATGTTCGCATGCACGTAGTCGGCGTAGCGGCTGCCCCACGACTCACGGACCCCGCTCACGCCCGCGAGGTGGAAGACCGTGTCCACGTCTCGCAGAAGCGGAACCAGCTCGTTGACGGCCAGGTCGCACTGCCGGAACGAGAAATCGCCCTCCGTGCTGATGTCCGTCGCACCGCAGCGGAAATCCGCTTCCCGGGGCACGGGCACCTCGTCAAGACCGACGACCTGATAGCCGTCCCGCGCCAGACGTGCCACGAGGTGGGAACCCACGAAGCCGCTGGCTCCTGTGACAGCCCTTCTCCAGGGCCTTTGCCCGCCGGTCATCGGACCGGACCTTCCAACACCCTCACATGAACTCCTGTAGCCGTTGCTCGGTCGTTCGCCAACGGCAGCAGTGTTCCGCCCGGGATCGCGTCAACCTATGCGCGCACGCATAACCTTCGCGTTCGGATTATGCGCGGCGTTCGATTCACTGCCTTTGAACAGGTTCGATAACCCGACAGCAAGGTGCCGTTTTCCCAGACAGGAGCCGGGAGGGCAGCCGCGGCCGGGCGGAGCGTTTTCGCGCCCGGGCACAATGAGGTACGGACAAGGCGGCCGACTCGGGTGGGGAAGACCAAAGGCATGATCCGTTCCGTGGTGTTCGATGTCGGCGGGACCCTGCTGGACGACACCCGCGAGTGGGCGCGGTGGGCGGACTGGATCAACGTCCCCCGGCACACGTTCTCCGCCGTCCTGGGCGCGGTGACCGCCGAGGGCCGCGACAACGCCGAGACCTTCGACTACTTCCGGCCGGGCTTCGACCTCGCACGGGAACGGCAGCTGCGCGAGGAGGCAGGACAGGGAGAGCTCATCGAGGAGGTGGACCTGTACCCGGACGTACGCGCGGGGCTGCGCGCGCTCCGTGACGCGGGTGTCTGGGTGGGGATCGCCGGCAACCAGACGGCACGGGCCGGAGAACTGCTCCACGGACTACATCTGCCGGTGGACGGCATCGCCACGTCGGGTGAATGGGGGGTCGCCAAACCCGACCCCGCGTTCTTCGTCGAGGTCATCGCCATGGCTCCCGGCGCGCCCGAGGAGATCGTGTACGTGGGCGACCACCGCGACAACGACGTCCTCCCCGCCCATGCCGCCGGCCTGCGGACCGCTCTGATCCGGCGCGGCCCGTGGGGGCACCTGTGGGCGAACGACCCCCAGGTCACCAAACGCGTGGACTGGGTGATCGACTCGGTACACGACCTCCCGGCTCTGCTCTCCGAGGCCTGAAACCCACTGTGCGCCGCGCCAGGGGCCCTTACAGTGGCAGCGTGGCCGAACCCTCTCCCTCTCTTACGGCTGAGACCGCGCTGCGCACCGCGGCCCGCACGGCAGCCGAGTTCTCCTGGTCGTACCTGGACGCACACATCCTCGGGCCCGTGGGTGAGAACGCCTCCGCGCTACTCCCCCGCGAGCAGCTCGTCCTTCGTATCTGTGCTGGTAGCAGCTATGACCGGGCGCGACGGGAGCTACGTCTGGCCAGGTGGCTGCACGACAGCGATGTCCCCGCCGTCCAAGCGGTCAACGGCATGGACGGCCCCCTTCTGCGTGAAGGTTGGGCGATCACCGTGTGGAAGTACGTTCCGGGCGTCCGACCAGCATCGCCCGATGTCATCGGCACGGTCCTACGTCGGCTGCATGAGCTGAAGGACCCTCCGGACACGGAGCTTCCGTCCTTGGACCCCCTCGACGGGACCGAGGACTACATCGACCAGTCGTACCTGGAACCCGGGGAGAAGTCTTTCCTCCGCCACCGGCTCGATCGCCTGCGTAACGCCTACGTGCATCTGGAGCCCGTGCTTCCTCCTGGTCCTGTCCACGGCGACGCCCACCGCAAGAACATCGTGCAGGACCAGAACGGGAAACCGGTGGTTCTCGACCTTGAGCGCTTCAGCAACGGGCTTCGCGAATGGGATCTCGTCGTGGCAGCGGTGTACGAGCGCTTGGGCTGGTACACCGCCGCCGAGTACGCGGGGTTCGTCACGGCCTACGGCTGGGACGTCCGGGAGTGGTCGGAGTTCGAGACCATGGCCGCGGTTCGGGAGCTGCGGATGACGGCGTGGTTGTGTGCCCGCACCGGACGGGAGCCGCACCTTCTGCCCGAGGCTCGAAGCCGCATCGCTTCCCTGGACCAGGCCTGCGGCCTCAAGCGGTGGCAGCCCGGAACCTGACTTCAGGGCCGCGCCAACGGAGAGTCGACGAGGAACTCCTGGAACTCCCGTACGGGGCGGGTCGTGGCATAGGGTTCCAGGCTGGCTTGGAAGCGCGTGATGTAGGCGTGGACGCGGGCCGAGCGCAGTCGGCTGGCAGCCTCGATGGTGTGCCGCGCGACCGTGCAGGCGGCTTCGATGTCCTTGGCCGGGGTCATCAGGTGAGCTCCCGCCCGTACCAGACCGGCGAAGGTACGACTGCGCCGGAAGCTGGTGGGTGCCAGCGCGATAGACCTCTGTGCGTGTTCGACCGCCTGTGGACCTCGTCCAAGGTCGTGGAAGCAGTGCGCGAACTCGTCGGCCATCTCGGAGGAGTTGAAGTACCCCATCCAGGCGGGTTCCTGTTCATTGTCGATAGCGGCGAAGGCGTTCTCCATCTCCTTCAGCGCGCTGGCGCAGGCGCGTTCCTCTCCAAGGGAGGCCAGTCCTCGGGCCTCCATGGCGGCGAGCATGGCTCGGATAGCGGGGGTGGCCTGGGCACCGGTACCGGCCTTGGCGGTACGGGCGAGATCGACCGCGCTGCGGAAGTCACCGAGGAAGTTGGCCTGGTGGCTGAGTAGGGCGAGCGCCTTCGCCCCCAGCAGGCGGTTCGACCCAAGGTGGGCCAGGTTCAGGGATTGGAGGAAGTAGCGGCGGCCCAAGGCGTGCAGCCCCGCGTCATAAGCCATGGCTCCCGTCTTGGCGGCGAAGCGAGCGCTCGCGGAGAAGAGCGCTCTGCCCACCTGTGGGGTGAAGCGGCCCCGCAACAGGGGTGCGACCTCACTGGTCAGGTACTGGACGGCTGCGGTTCGTGCGTGTCCGCCTCCAAACTCATGATCCAGAGTCTCGAAGAGGTCGCAGGCTCGCGTGATGGCGTGGACGTCGTCCTCGGTGACGTTGAGCTGGGCATCGGCTTCGGTACCGATGAGGGCTGGGGGTGCGACCAACCACCGGAGCAGGGGCGTGCTCAGGCGTTCCGCCTGCATCATGGGCCAGTTATCAGGAATGCGCTGTGAAAGATCGGCGTCCCACAGCGTTCCTGCCTGTCTGACCGCTTCCTGCACGGATTCGGTGAACAGATCAGCATCCGAGGAAGCGCGGTCATCAGTCATCCGCACGGTAGGAGCCGCAGAAGGCAGTGTCTCCAGAGGTGCGCCGAGTCCCCGCAGGGCTTCTATGGCCTTGCGACGGTCGGTGAGTCCCTTCCCAGCCTCAGCCCGGGTGATGGTGCTCTGCGCCACTCCACACATGCTCGCCAGCGCTTCCTGCGTCAGCGAAGGCACTCGGCGTCGAAGGAACCGCACCACTGCCCGGGCGTCGCGTTCCCGGACCGCGTCGACCATCTCCGGGTCCTGCCACACCCAGGCCGGAATGCAGTGGCACGCTCCTCGCCCGTCATGGCGCGGGCGTCCGCAGTTCCCGCACATCGGAGCCTCCTCCGTCACCTGGGGGCGTAACGAGACGCCCTCACAGTAGCGGTGAATCCGATTCCTTTTCAGCGCCTTCGGAAACCAGCCAGGTGCGCCAGGAGAGCTTTCTCCTCGTCATGACCCGGAAATCGAACGGCACGCATTATTCGAACGCCGCGCTTAACCTCGCACGCATAGGTTCTCCCTCCGAGCGAAACCACACTGCCGTGTATGACCGCAGCAGCAACAGGGACAGAGCGTTCCCACCTCTGGTCCGCCCCTGACACGACGTACCCGGACGGGGAGCAACGCGACCGTGCCCTGGTGCAGGCGCTCGTCCAGCTTCTGGAGGACACCCGGGCGCTGGGCGGCGTGGTGTTCGGCCGCGACGGGCTGCACCTGGCCCGCGCCGGGATGGACCAGGTCCAAGCCGAGCGGGCCACCGCCGCACTCAACGGCCTGCACCTGTTCTCCAGGGAAGCCGGACGCCAGCACAAGCGGGGAGAAGTGGAAACCGTGCTGGTGCGCTACCGGAGCGGCGCGGTCGTGATCGCCCCGCTCACCGACGAGGCCACAGCAGCGCTCGTGGTGGACGATGCGGCGTCGTTGCGTGAGACGGCCCGTGCCCTGACGCTGTTCGCCGGATCCGTCCAGCACCTCCTCCCGCGCCAGCCGCGCCCGTTCATTCACCAGGCCAGCGGAGACGAGGGGCGGGGATGAGCACGATCGCACCCGCACCGCTGACGGTGCGGCCCGGTACACGGGTGCTCATGGACACGTTGGTGCGGGCCACTCCGTCCATACCGGCTTCCTACCAGCCCGACCTGCCCGAGCCGGCCGTCTCGGTGTGGCGGCTCTGCCTTGATGCGGAGCACCCCGTGACGGTCGCCGAACTCGCGGCCCGGTTGGGCTTCTCTCCGGCGTTGGCCGGTGTGCTGGTCTGCGACCTGGCCCAGGTGGACCTGCTTCGGATCGTGCGTTCTCCCGCGCTGGCGGCACGTCTGCGTTCGTGGGCCTGCGGTGGGCCGGCCGAGGGCCCCGTTCCGCGCGTGGCCAAGCTGCTCGTCGTGGGAGGCCAACCCGAGCAGGTGCGCCGATGTCTCGCGCACCTGACCAGGAGGGAGCCCTTTCCTCTAGACCCGGGGTGCGGTGTGGATGTCGCGGTGGCCCGGATCGCTGAGGACCTGCACCTGCTGGGGCTCGGTGTGGCGGTGGAGGCGCACCACCCGTCATGGGCGGACCTGTGCCGGGACGCCTTCGGAGCCCTGGTGATCGCCGACCCCACCGAGCCCGCTCACACCGCGGACCGGATCGCGGTCCTGCGCGCTCTGGGAGTCACGCTGGTGGCTCTGGTCCCCGTACACGACGGCGCGGAACCCACCCCTGAACAACTCCGCGCAGCCGCAGGCCTGGCCGATGACGTTGACCCGGTGGTGGCCGCCGATCTGGGCTCGTCCACCGCCAGCGCCGAAGGGCTGATGGACCTGTGCACATACCTGGAGAACGGAGGCCACCGATGAACCAGCCCCGTGCGGTGATCTTCGGCTCCGGGCACTCTGCCCTGACGTTGGGCACCGGGCTGTTGGCGGACGGCTGGCGCGTGGACGTGTTCACCCGCCACTCCACCCCCGAACTCCTGGGCGGCCCGGCCGGGCTCACCCAGATCACCCTGCCGTCGGTTCGCGCGGCCGAGCGCTCCCTGGGGCTGGACCTGTGGGCCGCCACCGCGCCGAAGGCGCAGAGCGTGCGCATGGCGATGGCCTCCGCGGATCGGCCGTGGGAGTTCAGGGCCGAACTACCCGCGGCGGCCACCGCCGTCGACCACCGGCTGAAGACCGCGTACTGGTTGCAGCGCTTCGAAGCGCTGGGCGGCGGGGTCTACGTCAAGACCTGCACCGTCGCGGACGTGGCCTCCTTCGCCGCCTCCGGGATGTATGACCTGGTCGTGGTCGCCCCCGGTGTGGACAGCGACCTGGGCCGACTCTTCGCCCCGGATGAGCGCCGTGTCGGCGGTGCCACGGACCGGGTAGCGGTACAGGTGCACCTGGACGGGTTCGACCGTGCCCCTGGGGACGCCGACATCCAGGTCATCACCCACCCGGAAGGAGAGGTGCTGGTCTACCCGGCGCTGACGCACGACGTGCTCAGCCCGAGCCAGGTCCGGGAGCTGTCGGGGGCTGGCGAAGCCCCTGTCGACGTCGCGCCCTTCTGGGCGGTGTGTGTACAGGTGCTCGCACGCCCTGGCACGGACCTGGACCCCACGCCCGCTCTGGGCCAGAAGGCGAACGCCGCCACCGCGGCGGGACTGCCTTCCCGGCACGGCCACCACGCGCGCAACGCCTGGAACCATGTGCTGCCTCGTCTAGGAGTGCTGGCGCCCGACGTGGCCGAGCAGTGCGCCAAGGCCAGCGTGGTTCCCCGCTCGGAGCTGGTACGCCACATCCGCCCCCGGGTACGGCACCCGGTCGCCGTTGTGGGCGGAACGCCGGTTCTGGGCATCGGCGACGCCACGGTGACGGTGGAGCACGCCTCCGGTCAGGGAGCGGGGGCTTCCGTTCTGGTGGCCACCACCGTCCGCGACCAGATCCGGCAGCAGCGCCACCTCAACGGCCCCTTGGACGGAGACTTCCTCACCGGAGCGTGGGAGGCGTACTGGGCTCGGCACGGCCAGTACACCAGCGGCTTCGGCGAGTTCGTCACCGGCTACTGGAACGGCTCTCTGCCTGGGGCCCTGCTGACGGCCTTCGCCGAGACCGTGGCCATCCCTGAAGGCGCCAACGCCTGGGCCGCCGGACTGGACGACCCCGCGCGCATGGCCCGCCTCCTCTCGCCCTGACCCCTTTTCCCTCACCCCCGGCACGAAGGACCTGCTTCACCATGCCCGAAAACGCCTCCCCTCCGAGATCCACCCCCAACCCGAAGCTGTACAGCCACCGCAACCTCCAGCGGTACCGCCGCTTGGTCGTGGGGCTGTCCCACCGGCTCGCGTGGAAGGTCGACAACACCGCGATCGCGGCCCTCTATGCCCGCCACTTGGCCGCCTCGCACCTGGAGGTCGGCCCGGCCGACGGCCACTTCCTGGTCAACGCCCCCGACCCCGTCGGCCCGGATGGTGTGCCGCTCTCACCGCGTCTGCGCCAGATCCACCTTCTGGACCTGCACGCGGCACCGTTGGAACGGTGTGCGCGCTTGCTGGGCGAGCGCGCCCAGGTGAGCACCCATCAGCACGACGTACTCTCCCGTCCGTGGCCGCTGACCGACGAGGCGGTGGGGTCGGTGGCGATGTTCCATGTGCTGCACTGCGTCGAGGGCGCCTCGCTGTTCGCCAAGCACACGCCCTTCTCCGAGATCGCCCGGGTTCTGGCGCCCGGCGGGGTGTTCATCGGCTCCACCCTGCTCGGCTTGGAGGATCCCTTCACCCGCAACAACTGGCTCGCCCGCCGGTTGCAGCGTGTCTACAACAAGGCCGAGCCGACCGTGCTCAACAACCACGGTGACCGGTTCGTGGAACTCCGGCACATGCTGAGTCTGCACTTCACCGACGTGCAGGTGAGCGTCATGGGAGCGGCCGGGGTGTGGGTGGCGAAGGGGCCGCGCCGATGACCACCACCAACCGTGAACCCGTGGCGATCGTCGGCATGGGATGCCGCCTCCCCGGCGGCATCATCTCCCCAGCTGGCCTGTGGGAGGCGCTGCTCGAAGGACGGGACTGCGTCACCCGCATCCCCGAGCACCGGTGGAAGCAGATGGTTAAGCACCTGCACCCCGACCAGGTCCCCGGCCAGCCGTTCCCCGCCGGGGTGGTCGACGTCGACGCCTTCGACCGGGAGTTCTTCGGCATCGGCCCGGACGAGGCCGCGGAGATGGACCCCCAGCAGAAGCTCCTGCTGGAGACCATCTACGAAGCGCTCGCCGACGCCTCACTGCGCCCCTCCTCGCTGGCTGAGTCGGCGACGGGGGTGTACGTGGGGGCGGCCAGCACCGACCAGGCCAGCGTGAACTTCGGTGCCGGGCACCGGGCCGGAACTCATACCGGTTCCGGGGCCGGGATGGCGATCCTGGCCAACCGCGTCTCCTTCCTGCTGGACCTGTCGGGACCGTCGCTGACCTTCGACACCGCCTGCTCCTCCTCGTTGACCGCGTTGCACTACGCGGTGCGCGACCTGCGCGCCGGAGCGGTGGAGACCGCGGTCGTCGCCGGAACCAACATCCTCACCAGCCCGGTCATCACCGCCAGCTTCGTCGAGGCCGGTGTGCTCGCCTGGGACGGGCGGTGCCGCCCCTTCGACGCCCAGGCTGCCGGGTACGTGCGCTCGGAGGGCACGGTGGTGCTCGTCCTCACGCGCGCCGAGCGGGCGCGCGAGCAGGGGCGTCGGGTGTGGGCGCAGGTGGCCGGGACCGCCATCGGCCACGGAGGCGCCTCCCGGCACCTGCTGCGCCCGCGCGCCGAACGCCAAACAGCGGTGATCCGCCAGGCCCTGGCCGATGCCGCCGTCCACCCGGACCGGGTGGGGTGGGCGCAGGCGCACGGCACCGGCACCCGCGCCGGGGACCGTATCGAGGCGATCGCCCTCGCCGAGGCTCTGGGCCGGGGCACGCCTGTGCCGGTGGGGTCGGTCAAGGCCGCGCTGGGCCACCTCGAAGGCGGCGCCGGAGCGCTGGGGGTGATGGTCGCCGCGCTGGCCGTCCACCACGGCCAAATCCCGCCGACCCTGCACCACCGCACCCTGCGCCACCGGTTGGAAGGGCTGGTGCGGGTGCCCACCACCGTGGAGGACTGGCCCACGGGTGAGGACCCCGGGCAGGAGAGGACCCGTGTGGCCGGGGTGAGCAGCTTCGGGTTCGGTGGCGCGAACGCCCATGCCGTCATCACCCAGGTGCCCGCAGTGGAGCCGCCGTTGGAGCAGGATCCGATGCCGTTGCCCGAGACCGTGCTGGTCTCCGCGCACAGCCCGGCCGCGCTCGCCTCGGCCGCCGAACGCCTGGCTGAACGCGCCCCGCAGGGCCGATCGGTGGGCACCGTCGCCGACACTTGCCTTGCTCACGGCCCCCACCACCGGCACCGGGCCGCTGTGGTCGCCGCCGACCTGGGCACCCTGGTCCAGGGACTGCGCAGCATCCAAGACGGCGCACCCAACGCCGACGTGGTCGACCCTGGCCGCGCGGCTGACCTCCGACCACAGACGGTGTTCGTCTACACCGGGCACGGCGGCCACCACCCGGACGCCGGAGCCGAACTGCTGCGCGTACCCGCCTTCGCCCACGTTCTCCACGAGGCCCGGGAGAAGCTGGCTGAGCACACGGGCTATCCGGTGTGGGAGCCGGGCCAGGGCATCACGTCCTTCACCGACGCCCAGCACTGCACCTTCCTCGCCCAGGTCGCGCTCACCGCGCTGCTGGCCGACCGCGGCATCGTCCCAGACCTGGTTCTGGGGCACTCGGTCGGGGAGATCGCCGCCGCCCACACCGCCGGGGCCCTGCCCCTGGATTCGGCCGCGCGGGTGCTCGCCCACCGCAGCCGCCTGCTGGGCGGGCTGACCGAGGCGGGCGGACTCTTGGCCGTCCGCGCCGGGGTCGAGGAGACCGGTGAGTTCTTGGCCGCCTACGACGGGCGGGTGTCCATCGCCTCCTACAGCGCTCCGCGGGTCCAGGTCGTCGCCGGACCACACGGGGACCTGCTGCACCTGCACGCCGCCCTGGACTCCGAAGGGGTGTGGAGCAGACCGGTGGCCGATGTCATCCCCGCCCACTCCCCCGCTGTGGATCCACTCGTCTCCGCACTGGAACAGGCCCTGTTCGGGCTGCGTGTCCAGGCGCCCCGGGTACCGATCATCTCCACCGCCTACCCGCACGAGGGCACGGCCGAGGCGGAGATGTGGGGGACGGCGTACTGGGCCGCGCAGGCCCGACAGCCGGTGCGGTTCACCGACGCTCTCCACCGAGCCGTTGACATCCCCGGCGGGCCGATGGTGTTCGTGGAGATCGGGCCGCGGACACTGCTGGTCGAGCACATCGCCCACACACTGGGCGATACCGTCCACCGTCCTGTGGCCGCCACCGCCGATCCCACAACGTTCGCCCACGCGATCGGAGAGCTGTACACCCGCGGCGTCACTCCCACGGGACCAGCACATCGCGCCCATCCGGACCTGGTCATCGCCCCGGGCTGGGACCGCACCAGGGCATCAACGGCGGGGACCGTGCCCGGACAGGTCCCAGCACCCACGCCTGACGGGGTGGCGGAGCACCTGACCGCCGAGGTTTGCCGATTGCTTCATCTGCCTGATGGGTTGGACATGACGGCGTCCTGGACCGAGCTGGGTTTGGAGAGCCACCAGCTCCTTCAGCTGACCTCCCGGCTACGCCGCGTTCCGGCCTGGCGACACGTGAACATCCGGCTGTTCCTGCCCAGTCGCCCTCTGTCCCGGGTCGTGGAGGACCTCCAAGCCCTGTTTCCGGCTCCTTCGACCCTTTCCGCCGGGCGCCCGTCCGTTCTCCCCTGATCCCGGAGCGGCGCCCCAGGGGTGTCCCCGCTCAGCTGGAAACGGGCGGGGGCACCCCCACACTCTTCAGGACCACGCCATGTCCCTCTCTTCCGACACCCGCGCGGCCTGTCGCCGCACCGACATCGACCCCGACACCCTGTTCGTCACAGGCCGCGCCCAACGCGAGGTCACCCGTATCTGCCGCAGCTGCGCGATACGCCTGCCGTCCCTGCCTGAAGCCCTGAAGAACCAGGAAGAGCACGGGATGTGGGGCGGCATGACCGCACGCCAGCGCCGCCAACTCCTCCAGCAACACCCGACCGACTGGGAGCAGGCGATCACCACCCCGGTCCCCGCCATGACAGGAAGACGATGACCGAGCCGTTGAGTGCGCAGGAGCTGTCGAGCGCTCCCGCCATCATTCGCCACCTGGCCGCCCACGGGCGCCGCGCCACCGTGGACACCACCATCACCGCGTGTTCACACGGGTACCGCGTCACCATCTCCTCCGCCAAACAGGACCGCCGCATCCAGGCGCACCTCATGCGGAAGGGACGCCGCTGGTGGCAGGAGCTGGCCTTCTTCGAGGGTGATACCGAAGTGGACGTCGAGGGCGGGCTCGCGGAGATGATGCGCCTGCTCAGCAAGGCCGGTGACCGGGTGGGCTCCCCAGTCGCGAACACCCGTCACCTGGGCACCAACCCCACTCTGGCCACGCGTTCGCACACCATCATCCGCGTTTGAGCAGGGCTACCACGCCGGAGCTACCGGCATGGACGACCTGCACCTGGTGACCACCGTGGGTGACCTGCTCACTCAACCGTCTGGCCAGGGGCCAAGCATCGACGGCGTCGCCCGCCCGACTTGCAACCGTCTGATCCTGCACACCTGGCTCAACGGGGTCCTCATCGCCGCCAAGACGACCGCAGTCATACCTCTGGAAACGGTCGACCTGCTCTTGTCTTGTCTTCTGCCCCACGTCCTGTGCACCCCGAGGAGAGCCATGCCGACCAACAGCACGCCCTTCCGACTCGCTGTGGTCAACATCAAGGATGGTGGTATTCGGCATCCGCTCGGCATGGACCACGTGCTGACGGAGTTGTTCGCGACCGTCAAGGCCCCGCCAACCGCAGTCGTAGTCACCGAAGCCCGCGACTGGGACAAGAACGGCACCCGGCTCGGACTACGAGCCACCAGCGTCCTGGCCGACATCTTCGGCCCCCGCTATCAGATCCGCATCGGCCACCTGGAGCGCGCGCCGGTCCCGCCCGCAATCATCTGGAATCCGGACCAGCTTGCCCTGATCCGGTGGGACGTCCCCTCCAGCACCCCGAACAACTCCGACGTGTGGAACCGAGCGATCTTCGAAACCGCCTGGTGGGACAGCCCGCTCACCGTCATGGCCGCCCACTGGCACCCGTGGGACCGCACCAATCGGCTGCACTCTGCCCTGACCGCCTCCGGGCTGCTGGGGCCCGAGAGGTTCGCCATTCTCGCCGGGGACTTCAACTGCTCCCCCAGCGGAGACTCCGCCCTGTGGCCGTTCACCGACTTCACCCAGATGCCAATTCACCAACGCCACCACAAGGGGTGGCAGCCCAACGGGCCGTCGGGCCCGTGGGCAGCACATACCGCACCCCTGGACCACCTACTCGGTACCTGGGATCCCGCCACCAGAGCTCGCGTGGGAGGTATCGGGTGGCATACCGCGGTCGAGGTCGCATGGGAGCTGCGCGGTCGCCCCACCGGGCTCTTCCCCGCCACGGTCAATGACGGCATCGACTTGGGCGGAGGAATGGTCATCGATCACGCCCTGCTCAGTCCGGCACTGGCTGAGACCGTACTGCCTGAGGAGACAGCGGTCCATCTGCCCAGAGGAGCGATGGTCAGTGACCACCGGCTTCTCACGACCGCACTACAGGCAAGGTCGTCCCTGCGCACCTGAGGATTCTGTCGGTGAACATGCGCACGGCGCTCTACTCACCCCCGGCGACACCACCGACGGCCGCTGAAGTCCCATGGCTGCGCTGATACGCGACCCGGTGCCCGAGCAGCGATGTGCCGGCCCTGCAGCAAGCACAGCGGGTCTCCTGGAGATGCGGCTGTCGGCACAGGGGATCGGCGTGCCCTGCACCGCGTCACCGTTTCGGCACCCCGCCCGACGGTCGCTGCTCCACTTTCGATATCGTCCTCCGATATCGGACCACGTCAGCAGAGACGGAGCAGCCACCCGTGAACACACCGCCGACACCCCCGACGGTTCGGCGACCGTCGCCCGCAACCCCAGCACCGGACGTGGTGGGGATGGTGTGGAGATGAACGGGTCAACCGAGAAGAAGGTTACTGCCGCCGCCGGACTCGGGACCGTCGGCGAGGTGTTCCGAGTCTTCCTCACCTTGGGCCTGACCTCGTTCGGCGGGCCGGTGGCGCACTTGGGCTACTTCCGGGAAGCGTTCGTGGTGCGCCGCAGCTGGCTCACCGAGTCCGACTACGCGGACCTGGTGGCGCTGTGCCAATTCCTGCCCGGACCGGCCTCCAGCCAGGTCGGCATGACCATCGGGCTGCGCCGGGCCGGGTACGCGGGGATGGCCGCCGCGTGGGTGGCCTTCACCTTGCCCTCGGCGATACTGCTGGTGGCCTTTGCGCTGGGCGTGCAGGCCGTGGGAGCCGAGCCCGGGGCCGGATGGCTGCTCGGGCTGAAGGCGGCGGCGGTGGCCGTGGTCGCACACGCCGTGGTGGGCATGGCCCGAAGCCTGGCCTCCGGAAAACGCCAGGCCGCGATCGCGGTGGCCGCTCTGGTGCTGGTCCTGCTCCTGCCTTCGGCTCTGAGCCAGGTCGTGGCGATTCTCGTGGGCGGTGTACTGGGCCTGTTCTGTCTGCACACGACCGCGTCCACCCAGGACGGTACGGACGGCGGCGGGGTCGGTGTGAGGCGCGGGACCGCGCTGGTGTGCCTGGGAGTGTTCGCCGCCCTGCTGGTGGCTCTGCCCGTGTTGGCGACGCTGCCAGCCAATCCCGCCGTAGGAGTGGCGGACGGCTTCTACCGAGCGGGGTCGCTGGTCTTCGGTGGCGGGCATGTGGTGCTGCCGCTGCTGGAGGCCGAGGTAGTGAGCAGCGGAGCCGTGGACCACGAGTCCTTCCTCGCCGGGTACGGCGCGGCACAGGCCGTGCCCGGACCGCTGTTCACCTTCGCCGCCTACCTGGGCGCGCTGATGCCCGTAGCCGGAAGCCCGCTGCTGGGCGCAGCGATCGCCCTGGCCGCGATCTTCCTGCCCTCGGCGCTTCTGGTCGTGGGCGCACTGCCGTTCTGGGAGCGGCTGCGCACCGCGCCGCGCGCCCGCGGCGCCATGGCCGGAGCCGGTGCGGCAGTGGTGGGGATCCTGGCCGCGGCCCTGTACGACCCGGTCTTCGTCCAGGGCGTGGTCTCCTCCGGCACGATGGCCGTGGCCGCGGTTGCGTTCGTGGCTCTCTCTGTGTGGCGCCTGCCTACCTGGGCGGTCGTCCTGGTGGCCAGCGCGGCCGGGTTCGTATTCCTGTAAGCGGCCACGGCGCGGTCCGGGTCGCGGTACCAACCCCGCTTCACCATTCCCCGGCGCGATCCGTTGTGGGGATCCGTCCGGTGCCCCGACGCAGCAGCTTGGGCGCGAGAAAGAGCAAGACCACGGCCAGGAGTGCGACGACTAGGCCGATCCAGTTGCCCGCAGCCAGCGCACGGCCGCCGAGTGAGCCGGCCAGGGTTCCGCAGACCGCCCACAGAGCGGCGCCGACGGCGGAGTAGAGGACGTAGCGGCCCAGCGGGTAGGCCAACATGCCAGCGGTGACACTGAAGGCGGTCTGACCGCCGGGGACGAATCGGGAGGCGGCGGTGCCCGGGCCGCCGTAGCGCTCGATCCGGCGCTGGGCCCAGCCAGCCGCGCGTCGACCGCGCTCTCCCCGCTCCAGTCGGGTCAGAGCACGCCAACCCAGGAGTCAGCCGCACAGGTAACCGACACCGTCACCGGCCAGTGATCCCACCGCGCCGCACACGCCCACGGCGAGGATGTTGAGGCGTCCGGCACCGGCCAGCGCCCCGGCCGTGAAGATAGCGGCCTCGCTGGGCAGCGGCGGGAACACCGCCGAACCTGCCAGACACACGATGAGGACCGGGCAACTGAGCGGAGTACCGGCGGCGACGGCGTCCAGCGGGTTCACGCGCCGCCCCGACGCGGTCCGGACGTCCCCACGCCATCCGGCGGATCCGTTCCTTTCAGGACTCGGGACCGGTCGTTCCCGCCATGCCGCCTCATCAGAGCGTGCCTGACCGAAAACACACGGCAGCTACCCATCGCTTCACGATATCGACTCGCGTTATTTTCGCTTACCCGAGCCAGCACGCACTCAACCACCACTGGTTTTCCCCTCGCCGCCGCTGGCGGCGAAGAAAGCGCTCACCGGGGTTCCTCAGTGCCCAGCACCTCGCGGGCCAGTTCCCTGAGCGCCGCGCGATCCTCGGCCAGTACCTTCCTCCCGGCCTCGGTGGCGCGGTAGACCCGCCGCGTGCGGCCCTCCACCACCCGCTGCTCGGACACGAGCAGGCCGTCGGACTCCAGACGGTGCAGGGTGGGGTACAGCGTGCCCGGGCTGATGTCGTAGCCGTGGGTGGCCAACTCCCGCGTCATCCAAGCACCGTGGATCTCCTCCTCGGCAGCGTGGTGCAGGATGTGCAGCCGCACCGCCCCACGCATGAAGTCGCGCATGCCTCGCCTCCTCGAACACTGTGCTGCGCGCACCCTATATCACGAGCCCGATATCGGGATCAGATACCGGGCCGAGGCTGCTGTTCACTCCCTGGACATCCGCGCGAAGCTGTCCGTAGATATCGTCCTTCGACATCGTGATCCGATATTTGGAGGCGATCAGCGTGATCATCCATACATCCACCCTCGACGCCGTCATCGACACCCTGGTCGCCCGCCACCCCGAAGTCGACCCCGCACAGGTCGCCGCCTGCGTGTACGCCACCTACGACGCGCTCAAGAACGGCGCTACCATCACGACCCACCTGATCACCCTCACCCAGAGCCGCGCGCACAAGGAGCTCGTCAAGGCTGCAGAAAGCGCCCAGGGCGCGACCGATCGCACCGCCTGAGGAAGCTTCGCGCGCCAGGGACCCACCACTGCCGCAGCCCACGCTGCTCCGCCCTGGACACCCAGGACCCGAGTGATCCACGAGTCGAGACCATCGAAGGGCTCACGCCCCAGGGATCCGTGCGCGAAGCCGCGACCGAAGGCGGAGAGGTGGACCCGCAGACGGAACCGCTCCTAAACCCAGCGCGGGGCGAACGAACGGCAGAGGTGACCGAATTAGGAGGTCGGGCAGCGGGGGCCGTCGACGCAGGGAGCCTCTCTAGGCTCAGTGCCCTCCTCTGGGCTCCGTCGCTCCAGCAGGACGGTGTCGCGCCAGATCCCGTGGTGGCGGGCAACGCGCTCGCGCACGCCCACGGTGCGGTAACCCGCCTGGTGGTGCAGGGCCAGGCTGGCCCGGTTCTCGGGGAAGATCGAGGTCTGGAGCGTCCACAGTCCGGCGGTGTCGGCCTCGGTGACCTGCCGGTACAGCAGCGCCTTGCCCACGCCCCGGCCGCGCGCGTCCTCGGCGACGTAGACCGAGGTCTCGGCCACCCCGGAGTAGACCTCGCGGGCGGAGACGGGCGAGGCGGCGGCCCAGCCGACGACGCGGCCGTCCGACTCGGCGACCCACCGGTGGTCAGGCATCCATCTGCCCTTCAGGTCCTCGACGGCGGGCACCTGTGTCTCGAAGGTGGCGTGGCCGGTGGCGACGCCCTGGGCGTAGATCTCCCGGACCGCGTCCAGGTCGGCGTCGGCCATGGCGCGGGTGGTGACGTCGGCGGGCAGGTCGGTGGGGCAGCACGGACGGGCGGTGAGCATGCCCATCACCGCGTCGGCGGCGTGCGGCAGGCCCGTGCAGCAGGCGGGATTGACCGTCACCCGTGTCGAGGTGCCCGCCTTGGTGAGGGTCACGAACCCGACGTCGGCGAGCTTGCGCAGGTGGTGGGAGACCGTGGGTTGGCGGACCTCCACCATCTCGGCGAGTTGCCCCACGCTGACCGAGCCGGGGGTGGTGGCGATGGCGTGCAGGAGCTGGACGCGCATGGGTTCGGCCAGGCAGGCGAACCAGGCGGCGTAGGTCTCGGCGTCGGCTTGAGGGAGTTCGGGAGTGGTGCGCTCAGGCTGTATCACGGTCATACTTCACATTATCGACCACGATCTATGGTTGCGTCCATCGGCAGACATCGATAGGGTCCTGTTTCATAGACACTAGTCAATGAAAGAGGTGTGTCATGGGTGGCAAGCATCCGGTCGTGGTGATCGGAGCCGGTCCGGTAGGGCTGGCGACAGCTGCGGAGTTGGTCGCGCGCGACCTGCCGGTCCTGGTCCTGGAGAAGGGGAACTCCGCCGGTGCCGCCGTGTCCGATTGGGGCCACGTGCGCCTGTTCTCGATGTGGCGCGACCTGGTGGACCCGGCCGCGGAGAAGCTGCTCACCGCCACCGATTGGCGGCGCCCGGACGACGCGGGCTACCCGACCGGCCGCGAGTGGGTCGAGGCCTACCTCGCTCCCCTGGCCGGGGCCCTGGGCGAACGGGTCCGCTTCGGCGCCGAGGTGACCGGCGTGAGCCGCATGGGCCGGGACCGGGTCGTGGACGCCGGACGCGGGGAGCAGCCCTTCACCGTGCGCCTTCGCACCGACCGGGGCGAGGAGCGGATCCTGGCCCGCGCGGTGGTCGACGCCTCCGGCACCTGGGGCACGCCCAACCCGGTGGGCGGCGACGGGCTGCCCGCACTGGGCGAGTCGACGGCCGCCAAGCACGTCTCGTACCGCATTCCCGACACCGCCGCCCCGACCGAACGGGCCCGGTACGCGGGCCGCACCACGGCGGTCGTGGGCAAGGGTCACTCGGCGCTGACCGCCCTGGTCGCTTTGACCTCGCTGGCCGAGCAGGAGCCCGGAACGAAGGCGTTGTGGGTGCTGCGCCGCGGAGAGGTCGGCGACGCCTTCGGCGGCGGGGCCGCCGACCAGCTGGCCGCGCGCGGCGCCCTGGGACAGCGCGCCCGCGAGGCCGTTCAGGCCGGGCACGTCGAGGTGGTGACCGGGTTCCGCACGGCCGAGGTCCGCACGGAGCAGGACGGACGTCTCGTACTGGCCGACGAGGACGGCCGGGAGCTGGACCCCGTGGACGAGGTGGTCGCCCTCACCGGATTCCGCCCCGACCTGTCCTTCCTGTCCGAGATCCGCCTCGGCCTGGACAGCGCCCTCCAGGCACCGGTGGAACTCGCCCCGCTCATCGACCCCAACCAGCACTCCTGCGGCACCGTCTACCCCCACGGAGCGCAGGAGCTCTCCCACCCCGAGGAGGGGTTCTTCCTCGCCGGGATGAAGTCCTACGGGCGCGCCCCGACCTTCCTCGCCCTGACCGGCTACGAGCAGGTCCGCAGCGTCGCCGCCCACCTGGCCGGGGACCGCGAGGCCGCCGCCCGGGTGGAGCTGGTCCTGCCCGAGACGGGGGTCTGTAGCGGCGGAGGCCTGTCCGAGGAGCCGGACGCGGCGGTCGAGAGCGGCGGCTGCTGCGGACCCACGCCCGAAACCGCAGAGGAGCCCGCAGCCGAGCAAGGTGGTTGCTGCGGCGGCTTGGCCGTCTCCGAGGCGCCGGTGATCTCTCTCGGCGAGAGCCGCACCGTGCCCTCCCAGGAGGCGGCTGCGTCCGCCGGAAGCGGCTGCTGCTCCACATCGGTTCAGCAGGTCGAGCTGGGTGAGCCGGACCGGGTCTCGTGACACCTGTGTCCAGTCGGGTCTCCGGCGCGTCCGCACCCGCCGTGGTCGGTGCGCGCCGAGGCCTGGCGGTCCTGTGTGTCACCGTCACCGCCAGCTACGGGGCCTTGTTCTACGCCTTCCCCGTCCTAGCTCCGAGCATCACCGCCGACACCGGGTGGTCCCTGACCACGGTGACCGCGCTGTTCTCCGCCTCCCAGGTCATGGCGGGGTTGACAGGTATCCCAGTGGGGCGCTGGGTCCAGGCCCGGGGCCCGCGCCCGGCAATGGCGGCGGCGGCTCTGCTCGCGGCTCCCGCCGTGGCGGCCATAGCTCTGGCCCCGAACCTGTGGGGCTTCGCCGTCGCGTGGCTGGTGGCGGGAGCCGCGATGGCTGGGCTGTTCTACCCTCCGGCCTTCGCCGCCCTGACCCACTGGTACCGGCAGGACAAAGTGCGAGCTCTGACCGCGTTGACCCTGGTCACCGGGCTAACCAGCACCATCTTCGCTCCATTGACCGCACTACTGGAGGGAGCGTGGGGCTGGCGAGGCGCCTATCTGGTGCTCGCGGCCATCCTGCTCCTCGTGGTGGTGCCCTTACACGCTTTCGCCCTACCCCGAGGCCTATCTTCCGAGAACGATGGCTATTCGGGCGGCCAGAAGAAGGATGTGCGCTCTGTGGTGCGCAGCCGCGCCTTCTGGGCCCTCACAGCGGCTCTGCTCCTAGGGTCCTTCACCATGTACGCGGTCGTGATCAACATCGTCCCTCTGCTGAAGCAACAGGGATTCGGCACGACGGAAGCGGCCTGGGCCCTGGGTATGGGTGGCGTGGGACAGGTGCTCGGCCGTCTGGTCTACGCGCCCCTAGAACGGAGGACCGGCCCGGTTCTGCGCACTGCGGCCGTTCTGGGTGCCTGCGCGGTGACCACTCTCCTTCTGGCTCTGACCCCTGGCCCTCTGGGGTTGGTCCTGGTCGTCGCCGCCCTAGCGGGCATGGCACGTGGCATCCTCACCCTCCTCCAGGCCACCGCGGTAGCCGACCGGTGGGGAACGGAGCACTACGCCACCCTCAACGGCGTCATGCACACCCCGCTGATGTTGGCCGTCGCGGTCGCGCCCTGGGCTGGCGCCGCCCTGGCTGGTCCCCTGGGCGGATACCCGGCGGCGTTCGCGGCACTGGGAGCGCTGGCGGCACTCGGCGCGTTGACCGCCCTAGCCACTCGCACCGAGCGGGTTGTCACCTCTTCTTGATCCTCCCCTCGAGGTGCGCGCCCTCGCCAGAATGAAAGAGCCTCTGTTATGGACGACGTTCCCCTCGCCGTCATCGGTGCTGGCCAGGCAGGTCTGGCCACCGCCTGGGCCGCCAACCGGCGCGGTCTGCGCCCCCTTGTGCTGGAGGCGGCCGACCTGCCGGGCGGCTCGTGGCCGCACTACTACGACAGCCTGTCCCTGTTCTCCCCCGCCCGCTTCTCCTCCCTGCCCGGACACGCGCTACCGGGCGATCCGGAGCGTTATCCGCGCCGGGACGAGGTGGTGGACTATCTGCGCGACTACGCCTCGCACCTGGACGCGGACCTGCGCTGCGGCCAGCGGGTGAAGCGGGTCGAGCGCGACGGGCACGGGTTCACGCTCACCACCGCCGACGGCTCCCGGGCGCGGGCCGCAGTGGTGGTCGCCGCCACCGGCGGCTTCACCCGACCCCATCGCCCCGACCTGCCGGGGCTGGCGGACTTCACCGGGACCGTCCTGCACGCCGCTGAATACCGTGTCCCCGAGCCCTTCACCGGCCAGCGCGTCGTGGTGGTCGGCGGCGGCAACTCCGGAGTCCAGATCGCCGCGGAGCTCGCCGACGTGGCCCGGGTCAGCCTCGCCACCCGGGCACCGGTGACCTGGGCGAACCAGCGGCCCCTGGGCCGGGACATCCACTGGTGGTTCACCCGCAGCGGTCTGGACGCCGCCCCGCTGCGCGGCGTCTGGGAGAAAGGTCCGACCCTGGTCAACGACGACGGCCGCCACCGTGCGGCCTTCACCACGGGCAACCCCGACCGGCGGGAGATGTTCACCCGACTGGAGGGCGGAAAGGCGGTGTGGGCGGACGGCGCGGTGGAGGAGGTGGACACCGTTCTGCTGGCCACCGGGTACCGGCCCGCACTGGGTTACCTCTCCCCCACAACGGCGCTGGACTCCCGCAGGCGTCCGCTGCACCGCGGTGGGATATCCACCACCGTGCCAGGGCTGGGGTACGTGGGACTCGAGTTCCAGCGCAGCTTCTCCTCGGCCACCCTGCGCGGAGTCGGACGCGACGCCCGACACGTCGTGCGACGACTCCTCGTCGGAGTGCGCCGATGAGGGAAACATCTGCTTCCGTCCAAGGAACGCACGCTAAAAGGGCCAGCCCGGACCGAATCACACACCATGGAAAGAAGAGGACCATGCAACAGACAGAAGCGACCACTGGAGCGGAAGCGGTCAGCTCTGAGGAGGAGAAGACGGTTTCCCTGCGTCACCTCAGCGCCGCCAGGCGCCGGGCGCTACGGACCCTGTGCGACGACGGACCAGCCTCGGCCCAGGACGTCGCCGACATGTGGCGGCACAGCACCCCACTCACGGCGCGGGCCCAC
Source organism: Nocardiopsis akebiae (assembly GCF_018316795.1). Lineage (NCBI taxonomy): Bacteria > Bacillati > Actinomycetota > Actinomycetes > Streptosporangiales > Nocardiopsidaceae > Nocardiopsis > Nocardiopsis akebiae. The sequence goes on along the minus strand of NZ_CP074132.1, from coordinate 2,073,276 downwards.
CTCATCGCACGGCTGCTGTGGGTGCTGGAGTCCCTGGACTACGCCGAGCCCACTGGTGCGCCGGGGGTTTACCGCGCCACCGCGCGCGGTGCACGGGCCCTGCAGTGGCACTGAACGCTCGGCCCCCTCACTTCGTCCCAGGCCGCGCCTCACGCTCAAGCTCCTGGATGATCTTCGCGACAGTCGCCTTGGCCGTGCGCGCCGCACCGATGAGGGTGGCCGAGGCAGGGCCTGTCCAATCGCCGTAGCCCAACAGGTGCAGGCGGGGTTGGGCTACGACCCTGGTCCCCTCCACAACGACCCTGCCCCGTTCGTTGACGAGACCCAGGGAATCGAGGTGGCGCAACACCGGGTAGAACCCCGTGCACCACACGATCACGTCGCACTCCACCGTGCTGCCGTCGGCCCAAGCCATACCGGTGTGGGTGAGGCGGTCGAACATCGGCTCAGCTTTGGTGTCTCCGCGTTTGCGGGCCTCGCTCACGCTCGGCACCACCACGATGTCTCCCAATTCCGCAATTCCCCCGGGGTGGGCTTCTCCTCGTTCAGCCGCTTTCTGCGAGCCTGTGGCGAGAGCGAAGAGAGCCCTACCGTCGACATCGTCAGGCAGGAACCGGGGCGGACGCGAGGTGATCCAGGTGGTCCGCGTAACTGCGGATACCTCAGCCAGGATCTGGGCCGCCGAGTTACCTCCGCCTACCACCGCGACGTGCCGCCCGACGAACTCTTCGGGGCGGCGGTAGTCCACCGTGTGGAGCTGCTCGCCCTCGAAGACGTCACGGCCTGGGATGTCTGGGATGTGGGGCGCCCGCCAAGTGCCGGTGGCGCTGATGACATACCGGGCTGACCAGGTGTCCCCATCGGTGACCAGTCTCAGTCGGCTCCCCGCCCGCTCGACCCGACGCACGTGCACCGAGCGCCGGACCGGGAGAGCATAACGGCGCTCGTACTCGGTCAGATACCAGGCCACGTGCCGCGCGCTCGGGTATTCTTGCCCCTCCTCAGCAGGCATCCACCAGCCGGGCAGCATACTGTGCGCGGCCGGGGAGAACAGCCGCAAGGAGTCCCAGTACTCGGGCCAGGACCCTCCCGGTTCCTCACGGTCGTCCAAAATGACGAAGTCGGCCTTGGCTCGGCGCAGAAAGTACCCGGCCGCCAGTCCGACCTGTCCGCCGCCGATGACCGCGACGTCGACCAGGTGTTCCATCCATCCTCCCGGTGATCACGTGAACGGGGCCCGCTTATCTGCGGGCCCCATGGACGAGCCCGCTACCTCCGCTCCGGGGCGAAGCGCCGGCGCCAGGCCAGGGACACGTACACCAGGGCGATGAGCACGGGCACCTCGATCAGCGGACCCACCACCCCGGCCAGGGCCTGGCCCGAGGTGACGCCGAAGGTCGCGATCGCGACCGCGATGGCCAGCTCGAAGTTGTTGCCCGCCGCCGTGAAGGCCAGCGTCGCGGTGCGGTCGTAGTCCATCCCGGCCGCCTTGCCGAAGGCGAAGGTGCCGAACCACATGAGGGCGAAGTAGGCCAGCAGCGGCACCGCGATGCGCGCCACGTCCAGCGGTTGGCTGGTGATCCGGTCCCCCTGGAGGGCGAAGAGCAGCACGATGGTGAACAGCAGCCCGTACAGCGCCCACGGGCCGATCCGGGGCAGGAAGGCCGACTCGTAGCGCTCGCGGCCCATCCTGCGCTCACCGATCCGGCGGGTGAGGAACCCCGCTATGAGGGGGATTCCGAGGAAGATCACCACGTTGAGCGCGATGAGCCAGGGGGAGGCGTCCAGGCCGCCGGTGTCCAGGCCCAGCCACCCGGGCAGCAGGTCCAGGTAGAACCAGCCCAGCAGACCGAAGACCAGCACCTGGAAGACCGAGTTCAGCGCGACCAGCACTGCGGCGGCCTCGCGGTTACCGCAGGCCAGGTCGTTCCAGATGATGACCATCGCGATGCAGCGGGCCAGGCCGACGATGATCAGGCCGGTGCGGTACTCGGGCAGGTCGGCCAGGAAGATCCAGGCCAGCGCGAACATCACCGCGGGGCCGATGAGCCAGTTGATCACCAGGGAGGAGACCAGCAGCCGGGTGTCGCGGGTGACGGTGTCCAGCCGGTCGTAGCGGACCTTGGCCAGCACCGGGTACATCATGACCAGCAGGCCGAGCGCGATGGGCAGGGAGATCCCGCCGACCTCCATGGCGGCCAGGAGTTCGTTCAGCCCCGGGACCAGGCGCCCCAGACCCAGGCCGACGGCCATGGCGAGCAGGATCCACACCGCGAGGAACCGGTCGAGGAACGACAGTTTCGCGACGACGGACCCGCCCGTACCGCTGGTGGTCCTGTCGGTCGAGGCCATCAGCAGGGCCTCCTGTTCGCGGCGGCGCCGCTGGAGCGGGCGGTGGCGGCGAGCCCGGCCAGGGCCCCGGAGAGGTCCTCGATCCGGTCCGGACGCAGCCGGTAGTAGGTGAACCGGCCGCAGGGCTCGGTCTCCACCACCCCCGCCTCGCGCAGGATCCGCAGGTGGTTGGACAGGTTGGTCTGGCGCGCCCCGGTCTCCTCGACCAGGTGCGTCGTACACAGGGTCTCCCGGGCGAGCAGGGTCACGATCCGCAGCCGGAGCGGGTCTCCCAGAGCCCTCATGAGGTCAGTGTCGACTGATATCAGCATGCGCTGATACTATCTCATCAACCGAGGCTGATGAATTGCCGAACGGCCTCTTCTCTCGCAGAGGAATCCAGAGTATGGCCACCCCTGAGCCGCAGTCGCTCCTGCACGAGCGCGTCAATGTCGGTGCCGCACGCCTGGCCACTCGTCACCAGGGCCGTTTCTCCATCGAGACCGTGCAGGCACTCATCCTCGACTCCTACCAGCGCCTGGCCGCCACAGCCCGGGTCATCACTCACCTGAACGTCCTGGCCGAACGTCTGGCTACCGAACGCCTGGACGCCCTCGCCTCCATCCAGCAGGTTTCTCATGACCGGCCACCCCGCGTGCTGTTCGTGTGCACGCAGAACTCCGGGCGCTCCCAGATCGCCGCCGCCCTGCTGGCTCACCGTGCCACGGAGCCGATCACCGTCTCCTCCGCGGACACCGAACACGTTGCGGACGTGGAGCCGAACCTGGCCAGGGTTCTACAAGAAGTGGGGGTGGACCTCGGCCCGGCCTACCCCAAGCCGCTGACTCAGGAGGTCGTGGAGGCAGCCGACGTCGTGGTGACCCTGGGCTGTGGGGACGCGTGCCCGGTCGTGCCCGGCAAGCGCTACCTGGACTGGCCCACCGCTGATCCCCACGGCGCCTCCATCGAGGACCTGCGCCACATCCGCGACACTATCAACACACATGTCGGCGGCCTCGTGGCCTTCCTGGCCTCGCCGTCCATCACCGCTGAAACGAAGTAGAGGCAGTACCCATGACCAGTTCCGACAAGCCGTCCGTCCTGTTCGTGTGCGTCCACAACGCGGGCCGCTCCCAGATGGCCGCCGCCTGGCTGTCCCATCTGGCCGGGGACCGCGTGGAGGTCCGCTCCGCCGGGTCCGCGCCCGCCGACGCGCTCAACCCCGCCGTGGTCGAGGCCATGGCCGAGGTAGGCGTCGACATCACCGGCCAGCGGCCCAGGATCCTCACCACCGAGGCCGTCGAGGCCTCCGACGTGTGCGTGACCATGGGCTGCGGCGACACCTGCCCCGTCTTCCCCGGCAAGCGCTACCTGGACTGGACCCTGCCCGACCCCGCCGGTCAGGACGTGGCCGCCGTCCGCCCCATCCGCGACGAGATCAAGAAGCGCGTCGAGGAACTGGTCAAGGAGCTCTCCACTCAGGAGTGAACAGGGCAGCTGGAATAGCACATAGCGGGTTCTTGGACCGCCCAGTCGCCCCACGCCACCAGAGAAGTACTCCGAGCCCTGCTCGAACTCGGAAGAACTCGTGGCCAGCAGCGGCAGGCACGGGCCACAGTGGCGGCGTTGAGGACCTCTTGCGCTCCTTCTCCAGCCCACGTGAGGCGATGTTCAGGGTGTACTGCTGATCGACGGTAAACCGGTGAGAATGGCCGGTCACGGTCTCTTCTGGTGTCGGACAGTGGGCGCGAGCCGCTCGATGTGACCGCTGATCTGAGTGAAGGCGTCCTCGAAGGCGGTGGCGGTGTCCGCCCGTATCGGGTCGGGAACCGACCAGTGCAGACGATCGCGGGCGGGAGGGAGTTCCTCGTGAGCGCTGTCGCAGACTGCCACGATCAGGTCGCCCTCGCGCAGCACGTCATCCACGTGGGCGGGGGTTCGGGACCCGATTCGCAGACCGTGACTGCGGGCTGTGGTCAGCGCGCCTTCGTGGACGCGAGGGCCGGGATGGGTACCGGCCGATGCTGCGGGGACCGGGCTGTGGTGTTCCCACAGCGCGGCGGCCAGTTGGGAGCGGGCCGTGTTGTGGGTACACACGAACACCACGCGGGGCGTGTTCAGGAGGGGGGCCAGTGTCAGGGCTGTGAGCGCCTCAGGGCGAAGGCGAATGTAGACCCGGCGCTGGTCCGCTTCGGAACGGACACGGGTGATGACATCAGCCTCCTCCAGGATGCGTAGGTGGTAGGCGACGAGGTTAGAACGCATGCTCAACAGTTCGCCCAGTTCGGTGGGGGAGGCGTCGCCTGTTCGCAGGACGTCGGTGACGGCCAGGCGGGCGCTGTCCGCCAGCACCGCGTGCAGCCTGGCCCGGCGTTCCAAGGCAAGCTCAGCGTTCATCGGGTCAACATTCACAGGGTGAACATACGGGGACAAGCCCTCGCTCCTTCTCTTCGCTCGAAGCCCGTCTGGGATTCGATACCTGCTCTGAAGTGCGCCATGCCTGTTGCGCGGGAACCACAACGCTTCCGACGCGCTCGCTCGTCGCCATCCGCCTTCGACACGGCCTCCCAGACTCGGTCTGAACGCCCGGCTGTCTTCGGGCGACAGGGGTCCCCCATTCCGGGAGAGCCCAGTCGGGTCCGGCCTGCGACGGTGAAACCCGGAACGCCGGCGTTCGTTCCCCAGAACTTTCGAGCCAAGAGGATGAGCGACAGCGGGAAGCGCCGGACCCAGAACGGGACCGAGGCGAAGTCCGCGAACGGCTACCCCTCGCCCACACCGATATCCTAATCCGCCGACACGGCAGGGGAAAGGACGGGAGACATTGCCGCGCAGCGCAACTGCTCCAGCGAACGCGCTCCGCGTGCTTTCTCGTTCACCGTTGAGACCGCGGTGCCGCGCGGCACGTGGCACCGATGCAGAATCGGCCGCCCCAAATCCTCTGCCTCGACGGCCTTCTCGATCCCAAAGGGAGCGATAACCCTTTTCTTGGCTAGCCGAAGTGGGACAGTCGGCACTTGCTCATCGAAGGAGGCTCTTTTTGAGAGCCACGAAATCAGCCCCGGCTTTGCGCGAGGCTGTCTTTGTCCCCAGGAAAAACCGAAGGCAGCAGAAGCCGGGGAGCCGGATTCGCCCGCCCCGGAGAACCTCTCATACCACTTCCTCGCCCGACAGGCCTCCAGCAGAGATGGAAATAGGTAACAGCAGTGGACCTGATTCGTCAATGGAATAAAATGTGAACCATGTCACATGAAACTTTGGTCGCTGCCGCGACCCGTGCTTGGCAACGCCACCTGGAAGCATATTGAACATACTCGTGCTTCTAGTTTCGCCCTCCCCGCTCAGTGGTGGCTCTTTCGCCACTCCGAGGCGTACCCCATGGCGGGAATCAGATACTGGAAATCGTTCCGCACGAGGGACGGAAAAGCCCGACCAAGCTCTCTTGGCCGGGTTCCGATCCGTGTACACCGGTCGTCAGGTGCTGGCGCTCGCATGGGTCGGCTGATCCCCGCGGCTCTCCAGTAGGGAGGCGATGACATTCCAGTTCACGGCACAAGCGCGCGCGACCGCCGCGATTCTGGCTGCCTGGTGCGGGGGGATGTGTTCGACGAGGTCGGCCTCATCGTGGCGTATGACGCGGGCCTCGAGCCAACGAATCATCGTGCGGCCCTCGTCGTTGTACCGGAGAGTGGGATCCCTCTTGAGCGAGTCGAGCACAACCCCGAGATCGATGGGTCGGACCTCGGCGGAGCGCTGCTTCGTGCCTTTCATCCTTGCACTGACCTGTTCGTTCAGCTCGGACGCAGCCGGATGGTCAGCCGTGGTCAACGCGTCGCCGACCGCATCGCCTCTCGTCCCGGGCGCGAAGGTGTCATCGCTGGATTGGGGATTGTCCTCACCTCCCATCCGGTCACGGATGTCCCGCACCGTCTCCATGGAGACACAGGCTAGCCTGGAGATTTCCCGAAGTGATGCCTCCGGGTTCTGCGACAGGAGGTCAGCAGCCCTTCGGTGTTTTTCGTCGGGGTTGACGACCCGGACACGGCCGTCGAGCCCGACTCGAACCGCAGATTGGACAGCGGGGTCGGTTGAGGCGCGGCGCAGGGTACCGACCGTCTTTCCGGACAAGCCGACCCTGGCGGCGATCGCTCGGTCCGACCATTCGGGGTGACTGGCCAGGATCTTCTTCGCGGACTCCCTACGGTCGGCCAGAGTCAGAGGAAGCCCATGTCGGATGTTCGCTTCAACCGCTGTGAGAAAACAGTCAGGGACCGAGCCGTCGAAGTAGACCACCTCGATGGTTGTGCGGCCACTCATCCGTGTCGCCTGCAGGCGGTGCATCCCGTCGATAACCCGCATCGTCGACCGGTGGACAAGGATCGGAGGTAATTCTTCGATCCGCTCGACCAGACGTGCCACGTGATCGCGGTCGATCCCTTCCACCCGGGGGGAATCGGCGTCCAACAGGACGTCGACCCGGACTCGCTCCGAAGTGGTCGCCATCTCAGCTCCTTTGACGAAGAACGCTATCCATGGTCAGCGTGGCGGATTCAGTATGGTCGCCAGCGGTGCGCCGAATCCTTTCGCCATCGACAGAGCCAGAGACGGACTCGGCACGGAGAACGTGGACGCGGATGCCGTGGTCAAGCCGGACAGGGGAAAGAAGCGCGAGGACGCGCCGACGCGCACGGGGTTCCGGAGCAGCGCTGAGGTGAGTACTCACAGAGACCAAGAATAAAGTGTATTTTCTCTGTTTTCAACCAACAACAGATCACCTGCTCTGTTTTTCTGGGAGGTTTGGCACCGTACGTGCTCGATGATGGCACCGAGTCGGGCGCGGATAGCCGCACCAGTGGCCCTTGACGCAGGTAGTGGACGCGTGTACCCGCTGATCATGATCAATATTGGCCTCGGAAGTCGGGACCATGAAGAGGCAGGAGTGGTCGGAGCGGACGTGGGTTCTTCTCATCCAGGATGCGAGCGTGAAGTTAGTTCATTCTGGGTACGCTGATACAACTCTGAACCGGGTCGGTACCAGTGCTGGCGTGACCATAGAAGCACTGACCTTCCGTTTTTCGTCCAAGGCGGCGTTGATCGAAGCCGTATGCACATGGGGTGCCGACGTCACGCGATGCGCACGGACCGTGGTGGACGAGGTGTCCGATGTTCCGCGCTCCCAGGACCGGTTGCGCCTGCCCGCGTAGGTAGGCGCCATCTTCGGCACCCACGGCACCATGCCCCTTGGGCCCCGGGTCCGCTCCCCTCCTCCTGTCGTCCTCAGTTGGCCCGCTCTCCCGCGGCGGCCCCACACCCAACAACTGACCGTTCGGGCAGGGGCCGAGGCCCCTGGGCGCCCACCCGGCGGAGCAGGTTCACTGATGGCAACAGTGCTCGCTGATGAGATCATGAGTGATGCCGTAATGGCGCCCTGATCAGGGAGATGTCGGTGCTCCTCGCCCGGCTCGCGGGGCACCACCGAAGGACACAACAGCAAAAGCTGTTGACATGAATAATTACTGTTGATAGGAGTAGGATTATGTCGAAGGAACTGGACATCCGGCTGCTCGAAGGCGAAGAGCTGTCGAACTGGGAGCGGGCTCGGCTGCTCGTTCCCAAGCTGAAGGCGCTGGCCGACGAGAACCGTACGATCCTGTGCCTTCTCCTCGCCGAGCGCCCGCACACCGTCAAGGAACTCCAGGAAGCAACCGGACTCAGCCAGACCCTCATCAGTCACCACCTGCGCCCCCTGCGTGAGCAGGAACTCGTCAAGGTCATGCCCCGTGGCCGGTCCAACGTGTACGCGCTCTGCTGCGAGGAGCTCGGGATGCCGGTCCGCTGGCTCGCCTCGCTCGCGGCGCTGACCCCCGAAGGCGCCAAGGCATGCTGCCTCAGCGAAGAAGACGACGAAGCGACTACCCCCCCAGAGGAACCAACAGATGTCTGAAAACTGGATCGAGACGATCAAGACGTTCGGAACGATCGCGATTGAGCTGGTCCTGCTCTTCTTCGCGGTCGCGTTCCTCGTCGCTCTGCTGCAGCGCCGGTTGGGTGAGGAGAGACTCCAGCGCTGGCTGGCGGGGGGAAAGCTGACGGCCCCTCTGAAGGGTGCTGTTCTCGGTGCGCTCACCCCCTTCTGCTCGTGCTCCACGCTCCCGATGCTCATGGGCATGCTGAAGGTCGGGGCACCCTTTCGGGCGGCGGCGGCGTTCCTGCTCGCCTCTCCCCTGCTGAATCCCATCATCCTCGGTATCACCTGGATCCTCTTCAGCTGGCAGGTCATGGTCGGCTACTTCCTGGTGGTCTTCGTCAGCACGATCTTGCTCGCTCTCCTCCTGGAGGCGCTGGGGATGGAGAAGTACGTCCGCCGGGTCAAGGTCAGTGCGGAGGGACACAGTGACGCCCCCTGGCAGGGCCTCAAGGCCGAGGCCCGTCCCGCCTGGGACCAGGCTGTGTCGTTCTTCAAGCCGCTGGCGATTCCGATGCTGATCGGTGTGTCGATCGGTGCCTTCATCTACGGTGTGGTTCCCGAGACTTTCCTGGCCTCCGTCGCGGGTCCCGACAACCTGTTCGCCGTGCCGGTCGCCGCGCTCATCGGTATCCCCCTCTACATTCGCACCGAGGCCGCCCTTCCCATCGGCCTCGCCCTACAGGCGGCCGGAATGGGGCTGGGCCCGGTGTTCGCCCTCATCATCGGTGGGGCCGGAGCCAGTGTTCCCGAACTGGCCATGCTGGCCGCGATCTTCAAACCGCGGTTGGTCGGCGCCTACGTCGCCTGCGTTCTGGTGGTCGCCATTGCCGGTGGCCTTCTCATCCCCCTCGTGGCCTGATTCCCTCCGTTCTCGCACCCGCGGTTCCTCTCCGGTCGACGACCGTGAGAGGGGCCGCGATCGTCGTTCCGCGCGTAGCGCGGTGGCCGATTTCCCCCAGCGGAGGTCATCGGCGCACCGCTGCCGTCGGTACGGCGACGGTGAGCGGCAGGTTCGACCGCAGGCAGAGCAAAGAGCCGGTGGCCCCGTCGAGGGACGGGGCCACCGAGCCGGAAGTCCGATCCGCCGGGGATCAGAAGTTGACCGAGACGACCTTGGCCGGGCCGGAGCCCTTGGTCGCGGTCAGGGTGTGGGGGACGTTCGGAGCGATGTAGAAGCTGCCGCCCTGGGGAATCGTCGCCTCCTTGGGGTTGGCCGGGTCACCCCACTTGAAGTGGATGTCGCCCTCCATGCAGAAGATGATCTCGTGGGCGTCGTGGCCGCTGTTGAACGCCGCCTTGTCCGGGTCGTCGACGTTGACCTCGAGGAGCAGCGGGACGAGGTTGGGCAGGGTCCGGGTGCGCACCAGGCAGTTGTAGGTGTAGTACTCGGTACCGTCCCGCATGCCCTCGACCACCGGGTTGTCGCTCGGCATCTGGACGCGGACGCCCTCGTCGAGGTCGGTGACGAACCCGGGGGTGAGCTCCGCGGTCGAGGTCCCCAGGATGCCGGCGATCTGGGTCAGCTTCTCGAGGGTCAGCTCGCCGCCGCCCTTCTCCTCCATGGCGGCGACGTCGTCGACACTCAGGTCCAGCATCTTCGCGAAGGACCCTCGGTCCATCTTGATGTGCTCGCGGCGGTCCTTGATCTTCTGACCGTAGGTCTCTTCAAGGGCAGGAGTCGCTGCCATTTCTCTTTCTCCTTCGGTGATTCGGTGGTGGCGAAGCGGCAAAGGAAACCGAGCGGTGGTCCGGCTGACACGTCCGATGGCGAGTCTGCCGAGCGGGACCAGGTGGCCCTGGCACCTCCTTCTCCTCTTCGCGGATCACGGTGCGGGCTCGCACCGTGAGGTCTTGATGGCTCCGCGCCGTACAACGGCTCAGGCCGTGGCCGAGGGGGACGAGATGCGCGTGCACGAGACGCCGTCTGGCCAGTCTCCGAAGGGACTGAACAGGTGGGAGTAGTCCGTGCCCTGCGCCGATCCGCGCATGATGAAGCATTCGGCCCCGGCCGAAGCGCAGGCCAGGAGCGCGTCGAGTTTCGTCTTGAGCGCCCCGGTCGAGTCCCACGGGCTCTTCGCCCACAGCGCTGAGTAAGCGCGCTCGGGGAAGGCCGGGTCGACATGGGCCAGGACGTTCTTACCGTTGGGGCCGTCCAGCAGGATCCCGGGGACGTCCGTCAGGCTGACCACCCGCAAGTCGGCGTCCAGGGCCCGGACGAGGAACTCCGGCACTCGGTCGCTGGAGATGCCGTGGAGCCTGCCGTCCATGTCCAGGACACTGTCGCCGGACAGGACCGGAAGGGCACCGGAGTCGAGAACCTTGGTCAGGACGTCGCCGCGCACCGAGAACGATCCGTCGTCGTCCAGGACCGACATCGCGCCGAGCTGGAGGGGAAGCGCCCGGACACCCTGGCGCCGCAGGGCTTCCGTCCACGACCAGCGGACATCCGCGAGCGCTTTGGTGAGGGGGATGCACCCGAACGGGTCAGCGCCGTCGTTTCCGCGGAGTGCACCGTGGCCCAAGGCCCCGCCGCCGGTGATGAAGACGAGACGTCCGCAGTGCCCCTGGAAGAGCCTGGAAACCATTCGAGCGTAATCCGCTATCGCTGACATGTCGAGGCTGTTCTCAACACTCTTGTCGGAGAAGAGGCTTCCGCCGATCTTGAGCGCGAGGATGGTTGTCGCCTGCGAGCCCTCACGGGGAGCTGGACGTTCTCTGCCGAGTCGCGTGTCGATCGCGGGGATGACGCTCACTGTAATCGTTCTCCACTTTCATGCAGGGTAGACAGGTTCGCGTCCGCAGCAGGGCGATCCGCCGCCCGGCGGAGTGAAGTGCGAACATGAATTCCGAATGAGCAAACTCCGAAATATCTGAGGAGTGCTCTCGGCCGACGGGGAGGACGGTGGGGGTGTCGGTGATCAGGATCGCTCTTCGGCAGCGGCCCTGCGACTTCGAAACAGCAATTGTTCGACTGAGATGAACCTTAGAGGCGACATGTCGGACATGTCCAGAGGGTGCAGCACATGCTTTCCCCCGGCGCACCTCGAACAGCACGTTCGGTACGATCAGAGAGGAGTTTCCGCACGTGGGAACACCTGAAGGCAGACATCTCGGCTTGACGGCGTCAGCACCGAAAGGGCTTGTGCGTTGCACCTGGCAGAAAAAACAGCCTGCACCGATCACTTGATCGATGCAGGCTGTTTTTTCTGCTGGTCGATATTACTTCCAGGGAAACCTTGCCACGATCCCCCGAGAGTTCTTTTCGGTTGTCGACCTAGCGGGAGGAGGTTTCCTCAGCCCTCACGTCGACCTTCGCCGGGGTCTCCGCCTGGGGCGTCTCCTCTTCCTCCTCGGTAACGCTCACGGCGCCGCAGCAGCTGTCCAACTCTTGCTTGGAGCCACCGCCGGTGAGCTTCTTGAAGAATCCTCCAGCCATGTTTGGCCTCCAATCTGTTTTCGTTCCGACGAACCGCTGGTGTCCGCCAGAGGGAAATCGATGCCCCGCTCTTCGAATGACCGTTGGGACAAGAGGCCGGGTCAAGGACCCCAGCACACGGGAGTCCACGCCAGGACGGTACCCGAATGGATTCCTTCCGGCCTGCGGAGCATCGTGATGGACCTCTGGGATGGGGAACGTCTTTCTCCTCTCCATTAATAACAACAGCCAACGCTGGTGTCAACCATGGAAGTTGATCGAACTTCGGTGGTCTCAGCGGACCAAACGCCTCAGGAGCATGCTGACCAGTTCAAGGGCGAAGACCACTGTGAATGTCATGAGCGTGATCAGGGTGATGACCTCGTATTCACGCGTCTGCGTTGCCTGCAGGAGGTAGAAGCCCACCCCGCCGGCTCCGACGAGCCCGAGCAGGGTCGCGGACCGGATGTTCACGTCGAGTTGGTACAGGAGTCCGCCGATGAGTGCGGGGGCCGCTTGGGGAAGGACCGCGGTGAAGTAGCGCTGGGTCCTGGACGAGCCGAGCGCGGACATCGCTTCCAACGGCCCGGCGTCGATCTCCTCGAGCGAATCGGCGACGATTTTGCCAAGGAGACCGACGGACCCGAGCGCCAGCGCGAACACTCCCGCCACCGGACCCAGACCGATCACCACGACAAACACAATCGCCACGACTAGTTCTGGCAACCCGCGGACCGCGAGGACGAAGCCTCGGCACGCTCCGTGCACAACCCGGTTCCCTGAAATGTTCCGGGCGGCCAACGTCCCGACGGGCACAGCTAGCAGCGCGCCCAGGAAAGTGGCTGCCAGACCGATCTGGATGGTTTCCAGAAGGGCGAGCAGGAGTCGGTCCAGCATGCCCGCGTCCCCGGGCGGCCAGAACAGACCCAATGTCGTGGCGAAACCCGCCCAACCGGCCGAGGCCCTGGTCTCCAGTACGCCACTACCGAACAGGGACGCCATCAAAGCGGCGACGACGATAACGACGTACAGCCAGCGGCGCACCCGGGAGAAACTGAGCGGAGGAGAGACCCGCCGTGCCGTTCCCGTCGGTGAGGCAGTGCGGGGTGCCGCCGGCGGCATGTTCGTACCGGAGGCGCGGCGCCCACGGAACAACCGGGTGCGGAAGCCGTGCGCACCGAATTCGACATCCCCGGATCCGCGCAGGAGGACCCTGCGGATCGAGGTGGACACCATCTCGGTCAGCAGGCACAGCAGCAACAGGATCAGTGCCCAGGAGATCCCGAGCCCGAAGTCGAGACGGGCGAACGCGTTCGTCATCTCGAACCCGATGCCCGCCACGCCCACGATTCCGAGGACGGCCGACACCCGCAGGTTGATGTCGAAGCGGTGGAGCCCGATCGCAATGAACGCCGGCAGGGCCTGGGGAACGACCGCGGTGAGGAGCCGCTGGGCACGGGTGGCGCCGATGCTGTTCAGAGCCTCCCGAGGACCAGGTGCTGTCTGCTCGATCGCGTCGGCGTAGAGCTTGCCCACCATTCCGATCGAGTGCAGACCCATCGCGAGAATGCCGGGGAGCGCCCCCAGACCGAACAGCCGGACGAAGAGGATGGCAAGGACGACGTCGGGAACGGCGCGAGCAGCCACGATCAGTCCGCGTGACGTGAACTGGTGCAGCGCGCTGGGGGTCGTCACCGATGACGCCCACACGGCCAACGGGAGGCTGAGCGCGATGGAGAGCAGTGTGGCAAGGAAGACTGTGCCCAGTGTGATGCCGGTCTGCTGAAGTACGTCCTCGGCGCTGGGAAGGGACAAGGGCCAGATCCGCCGTATGAACATCTCAGCGTTGGAGGCCCCCTGGCCCAGGGCCGCGATGTTCACTCCAAGGGAGTTCAGCGACCAGATCCCGGTACCGACGAACAGGCAGAGGAATCCGACGACCACCCCGGTGTTCCTCGGCGGACGCTGCGGGCCCCCCTGAAGGGACCGGCGAACGGGTGGGCGTACCGGCGACGGTGCGATCATCCTGTGACGTCCGATGCCGCCGGTTTCATTCCCGGTACGGTGTTGTAGACACCCATCACGGTCGTGGTGTCCAGGGTGACCGTGGAAGCGTCCAGTATGACCTCGCCATCGCGGAGCCCGATGACCCGGTCCGCCCACCCCAGGGCCAGGTCGACCTGGTGCAGACTGCCGATGACCGTCAGCGATCTCTCACGCGCGATCTCGCGCAGCAGACGCATGACCGTGTCGGCGCTGTCCGGATCCAGTGAGGCGACGGGTTCGTCGGCGAGGAGAATGGCCGGATGCTGCATCAGCGCTCGGGCGATGGCCACACGCTGCTGCTGCCCACCGGAGAGCGTGCTTGTGCGCTGGAACGCATGATCGGCCATACCGACCCGGTCGAGGTGTTCCAATGCTTCCAGACGAAGGGCACGTGTATAGGTGAACAGGCCGAGTCGGGGGCCCACCAGTCGCCCGAGCGCGCCGCTGCAGACGTTCTCCAGCACGCTCAGCTGTCCGACAAGGTTGAACTGTTGGAAGACGAAACCGGTTCTGCGGCGGATCTGACGCAGCTGGTGCCCACGTGCGTGCGCCACGTCGGTGCCCAGCACCCGCAGGCTTCCACTGGTCGGCCTGTGCAGACAGCAGATATGCCTGAGCAGGGTGGACTTCCCGGAACCGGAGCGGCCCAACAGCGCCAGGATCTGTCCCGTCGGGACATCGAACCCGACCCCACGTAGCGCGGTCACTCCCCCGTCGAACTTCTTCGTCACCTGCGTCAGGGAGACGACCGGCCCTTGATCGACGTCGTCGAACACCGCCTGTTCTGCCATGTGAGCCTCGAATCATTCGTCGGGGTGGGTGGGAGTACCGGTGTGCATGTGCGCTAGCCCGTCTCGCAGGCTTCGGCCTCGGTGATCTGGCAGATCTCGCGGATGGGGTCGTAGAACGAGTCGTCGGCCTCCGTGAACCCCCAGTAGCCGGCGATGTCGTCGACTCCGAGGGCATCGGCGTTCCCCCGCTCCAGCACCGCTTCGGTGATCGCGTCGCGGAGTTCGGGATCCAGAGAGTTGAGGATGGCCAGAGGGGAGTTGACGACCGGGTCGGACGTCCAGATGACGGTGTAGTCGTCGTGGTCGATGCCCTCCTGCTCCGGCAGGACCTCGTCGTACAGCAGGTCGCGGACAGCTCCCGCGTCACACTCTCCGTCCCGGACCGCCAGGAGGGAGGCGTCATGCCCACCGGAGAACCTCTCGGTGTAGTCACCTTCGCTCAGACCGGCCTCCATCAGCCCGGCCAGCGGATAGAGGCGGCCGGAGGTGGAGTTGGGATCAACGAAGCAGACCGTCTTCCCCCGCAGATCGGCGAGCTCGCTGATTCCGCTGTCGGCTCGGGTGACCATGTAGGAGTGGTAGCTGGGGTTGCCGCCCTCCTCATAGAGTTCGGCCGCCATGGGGGAGATGTCGACCCCCGAGTCCCTCGCCAAGACGTAACTGAACGGTCCGTACATGGCGATGTGGACGGTGCCCGCGCGCTGGGCCTCGATGAGCGCGGCGTAGTTCGTCATGACCTGTAGATCGACCTCCTTGCCGGAGGCGTCGGCGATCAGGTCCGCGAGCGGCTCGTACGAGGCGTTCAAGGAAGCGGCGTTCTCGTTCGGGATCAAACCCAGGACGAGTGTGTCGGGGTCGGAGGCGCTTTCGGCGCTGGAGGCGCCGCCGCAGGCGGTGGCCAGCGCGAGGGTGAGGGCCACGGCGCAGAGCGCGGTCGTTCTGGAGAGCTTTCCGGGCATGGTGCTAGCCCTTCCGGTCAGAGGGGGCGAGATGGCTGGGGGCACGGGCTGTGTCAGTCGCCCACAGCGCTCGAGGGGGATCTGCGCGTCGCGGCCGCGAAACGGTCCCGCATGGTCTCGGGCGGGTGGGTGCTGGTCGCGCGCGGAGGCATGGGGCCGCTGCGCGCACGGGTCGGCACGACGAGCATGTGCGGCCCCGGGGAGGACAGCGCCGCGGTGACACCCGTGTGGAGCTGCTCAGGGGTGGCGCATCGCCTGGCGTCGGCGTATCCGGCCGCCGCAGCCACCTTCTCCAGACCGGTGGTGTCCGATGTCGTGCCCTGGCCGCCGGTCGACTCGTGGGTACCGTTGTCCAGCACGACGTGGACGAGGTTGGGCGGCGCCTGGGCGCCGATCACCGACAGTGCGCCCAGGTGCATGAGCGCGGCGCCGTCGCCGTCGAGAGCGATGACGGGGCGGTCGGGCCGGTTGAGGGCGATGCCCAAGGCGATCGAGGACGCGTGCCCCATGGAGCCCTGCATGTAGAAGTTGGCCGGCCGGTCCTCGACCCCGAACAGCTCGCGTCCGGTGTAGCCGGTGGTCGCGACTACCGGGGCGTCACCGATGAGCTTGGTGATCAGGTGGACGGCGTCGACGCTGTCCATCCGGTCGGTGCCCGCGTGTCCGCGCGCGGTCCCCCGGGCCGGTGCCGCGGCGTCGACCGCGTGCTTCTCCACGAGTACGAACGGCGCGTGCCCCTCGTCCAGCGCCGTCGTCACGGCTTCCAGGATCTCCTGGAAACGCGCTTCGTCGGCGTCCGCGCGCAGTATCCAGTACGGCAGGCCCAGGAGGTCCAGGTAAGGAGCGGTGGTCGGTCCCATGACGGCGTGCTGGGGCTCGTCGCCGGCTGGGTCGGGCCAGCCCCGCAGGCTGACGAAGGTGAGCACCGGAATCCGGTAGGTCATGACCAGCGAGGTCAGGGGGTTGACGAGGTTACCGAGCCCGGAGTTCTGCAACATGATGTAGGCGCGCTCACCGGCCAACGCGGCACCGGCGGCCGTGGCGAGCGCACCGCCCTCGTTGGCCGCGGCGACATAGCGGCCCGGAGTGCGGCTCAGCAGGGAGATCGGTCCACCGAAGTACGAGCAGGGGACGCCGCTGGCGAAGCCGAAGCCGTGCCGCTCCAGCTCGTCGCAGAAGAACGCGGCGGAGATCATCGTCGTCCCTCCTGGGCGGCTCCGGTCGGGCCCGGCGCTGCCGGGTCGAGGACGGCCTCCCGCAGAAGCGAGGGCGCGGTCATCGGCGGGGGGACGGGAAGCCCGAGGAGGCGGAGGACGGTCGGGGCGACGGAGGTGATCGCCGCCGGGTCCGTGGACAAGACGGCATCGCTCCGTGTGCCCGCCGGGGCCAGGACGCAGTGGACGGGATTGTGCGTGTGTCCCCCGTAGGGGACGGCCTCACCCTTGTCTCCGGCGGACCGCAGCATCTGCTCGGCGTTACCGTGGTCGCCGACGACCAGCATCCACCGGCCTGCGGCTCGTGCCGCTGCGTGGATGCGCGACACCGCCGTGTCGACGGCCTCGGCCGAGCGCCGGGTCGCGTCGAAGTTTCCGGTGTGCCCGACCACGTCGATGTTGGCGAGGTTGGCCGCGATGAGGTCGATGTCGTCGCGTCCGCACGCTTCGGCGATGGCGTCGGCCACGCCTGCGGCGTTCATCTCCGGGTGTTCGTGGACCGGCCCGTCGGGGGCACCGGTGATCTTGAGGTGTTCCTCCCCTTTCCTCGGCCGGGAGTCCCGTCCGTTGAGGAAGAAGGTGACGTGCTCGAATTTCTCCGGCTCCGCGACGCGCAGCGACCGTGCGCCGGCTTCTTCGAGCACATCGCTGAGTCCTCCCGAGGCGTCCGCCCGGGAGACGAGTGCGGGGATCGCGGTGCGGGTGTCGTACTGGGCCAGACTCAGCAAGCGCACCCGATCCCGGCCGCTCGCGGCGAGGAGGTCCGCGACCATGTCCGCCAGCGGCGCCGTGCGGTCGCTGCGGAAGTTGGTGAACAGGATGCCGTCGCCGTCCTCGACGCGTGCGCGGTGTCCCGAGAGGCCGGTGACGGCCGTGGGCGGGATCGCTCCGTCACCGACCGAGGGGAGCAGCGCGTCCTGGGGGGTGGCGGCGGTGTGCTCCGCGTCGCCGTCCAGGAGGAGCCGCGCGGCCGCGGCCGTCAGGTGCTCCTTCCCGCTCTTGTCCATCGCGTAGTCGCGGCCGACCACTCCGGAGATCGAACCGACCCCCCGTTCCTCGGTCATGGCGGCGAGCCGGGACAGGTACCGCGCGGCTGTGCCGTCGGCCACGTCACGGCCATCGGTGATCACCCAGATCCGGACCCGGTACAGCGCGGCCTCCCAGGCCGCCCGCAGGATCTCCGGAAGGTGGCCGATGTCGGAGTGGATCCGCCCGTCGGAGCACAGGCCCACCAGGTGGAGGGTTCCCCCGTTCCGTGCCAGCGCAGCACACATGTCACGCAGCAGCGGGTGGGACCGCAGATCGCCTGAGGACACGTCCCGTTCGACGCGCAGACTGTCGTACTCCACGGCATGGCCCGCCCCCATGACCAGGTGGCCGGTCTCCGAATTGCCCACGGTTCCCTCGGGAAGGCCGACCGAGGCCCCGGAGGCGTCGAGAAGCCGTCCGTTGGGTCCGCCGGAGAGGGCGTCGAGGAACGGAGTGCGGGCGGCGGTGAGGGCGTTTGCGGGGCTGGGTGGTGCGTACCCCCAGCCGTCGAGGACGAGAAGGACGCCAGGTGCGAGAGTGGTCACCGGTCGCCTCGCAGGGCCTCGAAGCGGTCCCAGAAGTCAGGGAAGGACTTGGTCACGCACGCGGGGTCGCGGATGACGACGCCGGGGGTGCGCAGGCCCGCGACGGCGAAGGCCATGGCGATCCGGTGGTCGTCGTAGGTGTCGATCACCGCTCCCTGAGGCTCCTTGCCGCCGTGGACCGTCATCGTGTCCTCGGTGGTGTCGACGGAGACGCCCATCTTGCGGAGTTCGGTACTGACCGCGTCGATCCGGTCGCACTCCTTGACGCGCAGGTTGCCGATTCCGGTGATGTGGGTCGTTCCGCGGGCGTAGGCGGCGACGACGGCCAGGGTCGGGGCGACGTCGGGCATGTTCGACATGTCGATGTCGATCCCGGTGAGCGGTCCGCCCGTCAACGTGATGCCGGTGGTGTCGGAGCGGTCGGCGCACCCCATGTCGGCGAAGGCGGTGACCAGGCCGACGTCTCCCTGCGCGGAGTCCAGACTGATCCCCGGGATGGTGACCCTCCCGCCGGTGATCGCGGCCGCGGCGAGGAAGTAGGACATGCCCGAGGCGTCGGACTCCACCGTGATATCGCCCCCGCGGTAGCGCACGGCACCCGGTACGGCGTAGCGCTCGTACCCCGACCGCCGGAGGGAAACCCCGCCGGCGGCCATCGCGGCGATTGTCATGTCGACGTAGGGCTTGGAGACGGGGTCCCCGTCCACGACGAGTTCGAGGCCCGCCTCCGTTCCGACCGAGCCGATGAGCAGGCTACTGGTGAACTGGCTGCTCACGGTGCCGTCGACGCGGGTGAAGCCGCCGCGCAGGGTGCCGCCGCCGATCTCGATCGGCGGCGAACCGTTGCCCGCGGTGCTCCGGACCTCAGCGCCGAGCTTGCCGAGCGCGTCGAGGAGGTGGCCCATGGGCCGCTCGCACATGCGCTTGTTGCCCGTCAGGACCGTGCGGCCCTCCGCCAGGGCCGCCATGGTGATCAGGAAGCGGATCGGCGTACCCGCGTTTCCCATGTCGATGGCGGTGTCGGGCGCACGCATGGGGCGGCCGTTGGGGACCACCGAGAACGTCTCGCTGTCCGCGTCGGCCTCGACGTCCACGTGTCCGAAGGCGCGCAGGGCCTTGGCTAGGAGCAGGGTGTCCTGGGAGTGCAGCGCGTGGCGAAGGACCGTCGGCTCCGGAGCCAGTCCAGCGATCGCCAGGAACCGGTTGGTGTAGCTCTTCGAACCGACGACGGTGACCGTTGCGTCGAGGTCCTTGAGGGGGGTG
This sequence comes from Nocardiopsis akebiae, assembly GCF_018316795.1. Taxonomy (NCBI): domain Bacteria; kingdom Bacillati; phylum Actinomycetota; class Actinomycetes; order Streptosporangiales; family Nocardiopsidaceae; genus Nocardiopsis; species Nocardiopsis akebiae. The sequence goes on along the minus strand of NZ_CP074132.1, from coordinate 2,053,715 downwards.
ATGCCGACCTCGGGGAGGTCCATGATCGGGTTGCGGGTCGAACGTGTCACAGCGGTGCCCATCCTTGGGTCGGGGGTGAGGGTGATACGCGGTACGGGCCGGCGGGACGTCAGCTCCGCCGGTGCACCTTGTGCTGCGCGGCTTGGGCTCGGGGCCGCACGACGAGGAAGTCGACGTTCACGTGTGCGGGACGGCTGACTGCCCAGGCCACGGCGTCAGCGATGTCCTCGGCCATGAGGGGTTGGTCGACCCCCGCGTAGACGGCTGCCGCTCGATCTTTGTCACCTCGGTAGCGGTTGAGGGAGAACTCCTCCGTGTGGACCATGCCGGGGGCGATCTCGACAACGCGCACGGGCTGGCCGCACAACTCCAGGCGCAGGGTTCCGGCCAGGGCGTGTTCGGCGTGCTTGGCGGCGCTATATCCCCCGCCGCCTTCGTAGACGGTGAAGGCGGCGGTCGAGGAGATGACGACGATGGTCCCGTCCCCGCTCTCAGTGAGGAGCGGGAGCAGTGCCTGCGTGGTCGCGAGCGCTCCCAGGACGTTCGTCTCGAACATGGTGCGCCAGTCGGCGGGGGCGGCGTCCGCGACCTCTTCGGTCCCGATGGCGCCGCCAGCGTTGTTGACGAGTACGTCGCATCGGATCAGTCCGTTGACGACGGCCGCGATGGCCGATGGGTCGGTGACGTCCATGGGCTGGACATCGACCGCCTTCCCGTCCGCTGCGATGCGTTTGGCGACCTCTTCCAAAGCGCTGACCCTGCGGCCGGTCAGGACGACGCGATAGCCCTCGTCGGCCAGCCGGTAAGCGGTGGCCGCACCGATCCCGCTTCCGGCACCGGTGACGAGAGCGGTCCTCTGGGCCCCCTCCGGAGAAGAGCTCATCGGTACGCGTCCTTCCGCGGCACAGAGGTGGTGGAGAAGAGCGGTTCCTCGGGCGGTGCCGCGATCTGGGTCAACCAGACGTGGGCTCCAGGCTCGAGAAGGAGACGGAGATCCGCTCCGCTCTGCCCGGACGTCTCGACCGAACCGCCGAGGAAGGCCAAGTGGGCCTTGCTCGCGGCTACCTCGGGAAAGCACGAGGTAACGGTGAACTCCGCCTGAGTCGAGGTGGGATTGTGCACCCCGAGCAGGCTGACCAGCGTGTTCGGGGTGCGCTCGAGGCCGTTAGGTGATACGCGGAAAGCACTTCGCAGTCCGCTTCCCAAATCCGGGCTCGATACGGAGGCGTCAGGGGAGAGAACATGGGAAAGATCCAGATCATTTCCCGCACAGGTGGACGGATAACCGACCCCGAGTGGTTCGCAGACCATCTCCTGGCGGCGCAAGCCGGTTTCACCCTTGATGCTCGTCATCGATTCCTGCATTTCGTCTTTGGCTTTTTCGTCGACATTGGATCCAATGACGATGCTGACTGTCAAGGGACCTTGAGGGTCAAAAATTCAGCAGGCGAAGGGAGGCGTGAGAGAGAAGGTATGAATCAGCAGAAGAATTGTCAATGAGCTGACCACGGAGGCAGGCGACGAAGGTGTCGTCTGTGACTCATGTGAGAGCAGAGAACAAAGAGGAAACAAAGTTACAAAATGTCACCTTGGTGGTGATTCATGGCGGATTGTCGGCCATCGTTCCGTCACGGAACCCTGCCGACCGGGAAGGCCGGGTAAGGAGGCGCCCTCCGCAGGGGTTTTCCCAAGCCAGGGCGTCTCCGGGGTCGGCGGCCGGGACTTCGAGTCGCATAGCTCGATCACACCCCCGACCTCCCCAGCACCCGGTCGAACAGGCCGCCACCAGTACCACCGATCACTGTCCGACTGAGGAATTCCTCAGTCGAACTTGAGTCATTCCTCCTCGAGTAGTCGCAAAAACCCACAAGGAAGTCCCTTGACCTGGACCGATCACCTGGGAGCGGTGTTTCGACCTCAGGGCTCGGGCGGCCGCCCGGGATCCGCTGCCTCATCGGCGAAGGCGGGCCTCCCGCAGGAACCAGGAAGCGAGGACGGCCACCATGAGCCTGCGGACCGAGTGGCGCTCGGGAGAGGAGGACGACCCGTGAGGTCGCAGAGCCAGGCTCTCTCGGCGGGGGAGTCCCGGCTCGGACTGCCTGCTGGGTGACAGCGGGTGCTTTCCCGTTTACGCCTTGGTGACGCGGCAGGCGAAGCACTTGTAGGCCTGCTGCCCCGAGACATTGTCGAAATAGCGGTCGTCGGTCAGCAGGTTGGCGGACTCGTAGCGATCCGCACCCGAGACGTCACCGACCGCCTGCGAGGGGCCGAAGGTACTGGGCACAAAGATCGTGTCCTCGCGGATGCCCTCCCAGAGAAGAGCAGTTCCGGTGACCGCTCCGCGGGGACTCTCCACACGGACTTGTTCCCCCTCGGCGATACCGTTCCTCTGGGCTGTTCGAGGATGGATCTGGATCAGGCGTACCCCGTTGAGTTGTTTGCCCGTGGGGGTCCACTGCGTGACCGAGGCAAAGTGCACCACGCTGGGCCTGCCGGTCATACCCATCAGTGGGTAGTCCCTGTGCACGTCACCTTGGGCCTGGACGCCCAGCCGAACCTTCACGGTGTTGGCGTGGGGGTAGAGGGGGTTGGTGACGAAGGCATTGGTGTATTCGATGGTCGGGTGCCCGCCGGTTACCTCGGGATGGGTGTAGAAGATCGGCAGAGCGGAGTGGCCGACCCCGGCCAGGGCCTCCTCCAGTTCCTCGGTGTGGATCTCAACCTTCCCCGAAGGGGTGAGGAAGCGTTTCCCCTTGTTTTCCTCCCCCAAGGAATCAGCCGCTTCGTACCAGCTCGGGTGATCCATGTAGAGGGTGCTCACCCCAGGGTGCTCGGAACCGGGACAGGGCCAGCGCAGGGGTTCCCTTCTGGCGCTCATCCGTTCGGCGTCCATTCCCTTCATCCCCGGGGTGTGCGCCACGAACTGCGACCACAGGGTTCGGTAGTCCTTCCACTCGGCAGGAAAGGCGTTTGCCCAATAACCTCTGGGACTGCTGGTGTCCACTTCTTCCAGGGTATGGGCGAGGTCGATCCAGATCTCCCAGTCCGGACGTGACTCCCCGACCCGCGGCACAGCCTGGTTCTGCCATCGGATCGCGCGATCGTCCCGACGCATGTAGACGCCCTCCATCTCCAGACCACTACACACCGGCAGGATGATGTCGGCGAAGTAGGCGGCCTCTTCCATGAACAGGCCGGTATAGACATAGAAGTCGAGCTTCTCAAACGCCTTGTGCACCCTGGCGGTATTCGCTGATGACAGGAGTGGATTGCCCTGGGTGATGACGGCCCTGAGTTGGTAGGGCTTTTTCTCCAGGATGGACTCGGCGAAGTAATCGGGACCTACCGGCAGCGCCTCTGTTGTCTCGGGAACGGTCGATTCGAGCGGAGGCAGGTACATTTTTCCCGGCCATGTGTTGTGCATGAAGTTGCAGCCACCGCCGGGTAGACCGATGTTGCCGGTGATCGCAGCAAGGAAGGCCAGGCAGCGATAGGTGTCGAAGGCCCCGAGTTGATGGGAGATACCAGCGTTGCAGACGATGGCGGCAGGAGACGCGCTGGCGTACTCCTCAGCGATCTGCTTGATGGTCTGGGCGGGCACACCGGTGACATCGGCGGCCCATTCGGGTGTGTAGGCGTGGTCGACCAGATGGCGGCGCAGTTCCTCGAATCCCACCACCCATCGGTCGATGAAATTCCTGTCATACAAATTCTGCGCCACGACGTGGTACAGGATCGCCAGCACCAGCGCCTGGTCGGTGTGGGGTTTCGGGGACACCCACAGATCGGCCTGGGCTCCGGTGGGCGTGAGTCTGGGGTCGACCACGACCAGTTTCGCCCCCGTCCTGGCCCGCTCACGCAGCAGGTACTCGAAGGTGACCGGGTGGGTTTCGGCCTGGTTGGTTCCAAGGAACAGAAAGTACCTGGCCGAACCGAGATCCTGCTCTCCCGTGGCCTCGTCCACGCCGTAGCCGTTGGTGAAGTAACCCAGCCCGAAGGTGCTGGACAGGGCGTTGGCCCCGGCATCGTTACAGACCGGCCCCACGTCGGTGTTGTTGGGGCTGCCGAGTAGCGAGAACAAACGTGCGATCAGGTCCGCGGAGCCCCGGGGCATACGTCCGGTGGTGCGGTTGGCGACGGCGCGGGCTTCTCCTGCGTCACGTAGTCCCACCATCTTCTCAGCGATGGCGCGTAGCGCCTCGTCCCACGAGACGGGCTCGAAACGCGAGTCCTTACTGCCCTTCTGTCCTGAGACCCGGCGCAGGGGCGTGGTGATCCGGTGATGGTTGTAGACCAACTCGGGCATCATCTTCGCTTTGACGCAGAGGTTTCCGTCCTGGACGCGGTCCTCGTCTTCACCGCTGATGCCGATCACACGTCCAGACTTCAGGGACACCTTCATACCGCAATGAGAATTACAGAACTGACATGCGGTGTCGACGATCTCTTCCGGAGATAGTGCCGCAGATTCCTGGGTGAAGTCGAACCCGCCTCCGCTCACCACGGAATCGCTCGACGTTGCGTCATGGCCGGAGTTCGACCCCGGCGAGAGAGACGTCGGAGACGGGGCGGACGAAGTTTGCAATCCCAGCGCCATACCGCCTCCGACGAGACCGCCCTGGAAAAAGAAAGAACGACGACTTGATCCCGCATTTTCGACTGACATCTGAATTCTCCCTTTGCCATGCCTGGCGCATGGGCGGCAAGCACGAGGACAGACTTCAAGCCCTGCCCCAAAATAACTGATCGCACCCAAATCTCTATAAGACACGCCTGTGCTCCAGAAACCTGCCCGACACCCACCATGGAAAGACTGAGGCCCTGGAGCCACACCAGGCTGCCACCCTCCAGTTCGGAGGGCAACCCTTTCGTAGGGCGCGGTTATCGCACACACCTGCCTTCTTCCCTGTCGTTTGACATTGGGATAAGCCCCGTGGACCATGAGGCGTTTGCCATCCCGCGTCGGATGGATTAATGGTCGATCACCGTGCCGCTTCGCGGATACTCGGGCACAGGTCACAGTCAGAGCGAAGGCGAGCCGTCCAAGGCGGGACGGCTGCCCCAAAGGAAGGCGGAGAGCAGCACAAAGACCAAAGCTGTGGCCGAATCCGGCCACAGCGGAGCTCTCTGTTCACAAGAGAGGACGGGGCTTCTGGCGCTGACTCTGCTCCAGTACCACACCCTGCACCAAGAGAGCGACATTAAAAGGATGTACCTTCTGGGAATCTTGAGATGGTGTCTGTTCGTGTCAACTCAGGGTTCTGCTATCACAGTGAGCCGGAGGGCGGCGTATGGCCGCTTTCCCCGGATTGCGGAGGGAAAGCTCAGCACGGATGCGCACAGCGCAGCTCCTCGCCGGAACGTCGACGGCCGAGGCCAGCACTGGTCAGCAGTTGGGCACAGCGCAACGCCAGATAACGCACGCCCTGGCCCCAGGGGTGAGGTGCTCCAAGGTTCCCGGCGGGGACCAATAACATGGCCCCGGCAGAAAAGAAAGGGCGAAGGGGCAGGCGTCCTGTGCTGCAATCGAGATGCCGGGACCGGGTTGGAAGTCAGCTTCCTCCATGAACACTTCTGCCGGATACTGGCGCCCATGGCGATCATTCACAAAGCTACTGTCACCCCGAGCAAAATGACGTTGATCAGCACCTGGTTGGACAGCCAATCGTGGGCAGGTCAGGGGTCCGACGAGAACCTCGGCAAGTACAGGTTCGACGACCCGGAGGGGGAGGTCGGCGTGGAGGCCTTCCTGCTCCGACGCGGGGCACGACTGCTCCACGTGCCGCTGACCTACCGGGGCGAACCCCTACACGGTTACGAAGAGCACCTGGTCGGCACGTTGGAGCACTCCACTCTGGGGACACGCTGGGTCTACGACGGAACCAAGGACGCGGTGGCCGTCGCCTGCTTCCAGCGCGCCCTCGCCGGAGAGCAGGCACAGGCGGAGCTGGAGGTCTGGCAGGAAGGCCGCCTCCTGGAGCGGAGGCCCCAGCAGGTCCTGGTCTCCAGTGAACCCGCCGAGACCGTCAATGACGCCGATCGACTGATTCCGAATGGGAAGATGCTGCTTCCGCGTGTCCTGGGAGCCGCCTCCGAGGGAAGACGACGACTCCGTGCCCGGTGGGGTGACGAACAGGCGGTGGTCGCGGTGCTGGTCTAGATGTACCGTCTTGAGGGGTTGGTGTGTCCTGGTCAGCAGTCGTAAGCAAGCAGTGATCGCTTGATCGGGGCGCCCACCAGCTGGCTGCGCCACATCGCGGTACTACGTCCGGCTTCGACCAGGACCAACACTTTGTACCGGAACTCGGCTGGGTAGCTACAACGTCGCACGATGTTCTCCTTGAGGACACGTGGCCTCAGAACCTAGAAACTCGACTCCGGAAAACCCAGAACGCATCAGGCCAGGACTGGCTCACTCTGGAAGGGCTACCTGTCTACACTCTCGAGCTCAACCCCGTGGAGATGTTGTGGTCAGCCCTCAAGGCACGGAAGTTGGCCAATCCTGCTGGTGCCACCTGACAGAGGTCGGCGACGCAGTCAAACGAGACATCAATCGTGTCTGCGAAGACGATCGGCTTCCATGGTCCTTCCTGACCCACCTGGGGTTGAAGATCCACCCTCCAGCCCCACACAGCTAACGAAAAACTGAGTAGGTTGCTCGTTCCACTACCTCCAGCACGACGTTCCCTACGACGAGACCACCACCTTCCCGAATCCGCTCGAACTCGAGCTGGGGGTCGTGGCTTGACACCTTGCATCCATCGGATGCCTACGGGTACCAGCCGATCGCCGGATACCAGCGCTGCCAGTCTGGTTCATCGTGGCCGTCACCGATCTCGCCACCGCTACGATGGCTGCCTAAATCTGGCCTACCACACCACAACCCCGCTCGCGGGCCGCATCGATGCATAGCGTATCCGCATCAGTCTTTGGAAGACCTGTCAACAAGATGACCGCATCCGGCCGTCACGTCGGGCGACCAAGGCAAGAAGTAGCAGGTCAAGTACAGTCCGATCTGCTCCTGCCCCTGACAAAGACTATCATTCGCCCCCGTGATACTTGCTCCCGAACTTTTCTATGTATAACACTTGTATCGGTTGTCATAATTGATTCGAGTCGCAAGGAGCTCGGGTTGAAGCGATCGGAAGAGCTCAATAGCAAAACGATTTGGTCCAGCGATCCGCACTTGCAGGTAAAGCATCTCGTCTACCGCAAATATATGGACTGCTGGATGGCGAAGATTCTGCAGAGGTTCCCGAAGGCGACTATCGTAGACGCATTTTCTGGTCCGGGGATATACGAAGACGGAGCCCCGGGGTCGCCTATCCTGGCTGCCAAGGCCTATCTGGAGCACAGCTCGCGCCCGAGGTTCAACAAGCTCGACCTGATATGCCTGGAAGAGCGAGACGATCGTGTCGAGGAGCTGCACCGGCAGTTCGCCAAGCTTCCCCATGACGCGAACCTGAATGTCATGATCCAGCCACCCGGGGTCTTCACCGAACAACAGGAGTACCTGTCCACGCTCGCGCGGCGCAGCAGTCCAGGATGCCCGGTACTGTGGATCATCGACCCGTTCAAGATCAGGGACGCTCCCTTCGAGTTGGTTCGCCGATGCCTCAAGAACCGGCGGGACGAAGTCATCCTCACCCTCTTCACGGGGTACATGCACCGGTTCTGCGAAAAAGACGGATACGGCAGGACCATGGACCGCTGCTTCGGTGGGGAGCACTGGAAGTCGGCAGTGACCGTGTCAGGGGACGGCCCGAGGAAGGCTGCCTTCGCCTCGGCCTACGAGGAGGGCTTGAAGCAGCTCGGCCTGTTCACGGGCAGCTTCGGTGTCCGTGTCAGCAACACCACCGAGGTCTACCATCTGGTCATGGCCACCCACAGTGAAGCCGGGCTCAGGTGCTGGAATCCGGTCGGCTGGAAACTGGACAGCTACACCGGGCGCAGTGCCTCGGCCGACACCGCAGCCGCTGACACCCTGTTCGCTGACTCCCCTGTGGTAGACGCTCTGGAGGCCGCACTCGAAGCCCATGCCGGCACTGAACGGACCTGGTCCCAGCTGTCCCGGGAGGCAGCTGAGCACCGGTATGTCGACAGGCACCTGCGCCAGGTATTGGACCGACTCGCCCAGCGGGGACTGGCGATGCGTATCGAACCGATCACGGCTCGCACGCCATGGCCGGAGGGGTGCCGGGTGCGCTTCTATTCCCCCGGTGACATTCGTGATGCCGAGGCCTACGGCTAGCCTTTGGCCAACACGGAAGACTGCGGCTTCTCATCCCAGGTACGCCCGTCGAGGAGGCGCCCATTGGCCTTGGGGGTACGTCCGCCCCACTGCTTGAAAAAGAAGGCGGTGGAGCTCTGCTGGCAAGCGTCACGGATCTGGCGCACCCAGTCGACATGCATGGGACGGTGACCGCGACCGCTCTCCCCACCGGCGATCACCCAGTCGATGCCAGACAAGTTCAGCTCTGGCAACGGCCCGAGCAGCGGCTCGCACGACAAGAACCGTACGGCCGCAGGAACTCGGCGCAAGTGGTCGACACGTTCGAGCACATCAGCCGATTCCACTGAGACCCCCATCCAGACGTTGGGCGGCCAAGGCAGTTGATCAGCGAGGCGGGCCAGGCGCAGAGAGCGTTTAGTGAGGATCTGGTAGGTGTGCTGGGGTGTCTCGGCCATCACGGCGAAGACCTGGGTGATGAAGTCCTTGGGTACCCGAGCGTGGAACAGGTCGCTCATCGAGTTGACAAAGACCAGACGCGGGCTCTTCCATTTGCGTGGGATGTCCAAAGCTCGCGGGTGGATGGTCACGTCAAACCCGGGGCCTGAGGTGCGTGGGTCGCCGTCGTTTTGGTACTTCTCCGCACCCATGGCCTTGAGACGTTTGGCCAGGGTGAGGGCATAACAGTTGTCGCAGCCAGAGGCGACACGGTCGCAGCCGGTGGTGGGGTTCCAGGTGGCTTCGGTCCACTCGATCGAGCTTCGTTCTGCCACAGCGGCACCAGCTTTCAAAGACGGATAAGGGCAAGCGACCCCAGCTGCGGGCCGGTCAGTCAGTATGAGCAAGGTTTGATTCGAACAACTGTCCGTACATTAACAACAGGTGATGCCTGTTGCAAAGGACCCCAGAAAGATGGTTACACAGGTCTCTCGCAATGCGTCACCCCTCGTCGGTTTCCACTGTCCGGTCGATGGCTGCCCGCGAGGCTGTTGCCCACAGCCACTACCCAGTCTCCCAGAGTCCACCTTTGTCTGGATGGCTTTCGTTGTTTCCATACCAGCAGAGCGACGCCCCAAGAGCACAAGAACGCGGACAGTGCAGCTAGCAGACGAACAGTTAATCCGGTGGTTACCAAAGCACGACTTTGCGACGTGCTGAGAAGCCTCGTGTCATGCGGCGGATCTCCACCAGCCTGGGGAAGGGTTCTCACCCGGCTTGGGCGAGGAGGCCTCCTCCTCGCAGTCCTCGCTGCTTGACCAGCCTCCCCCAACGTTCCTTGCGGTCGAAGTGGGACGCGATCTCTCGACCACTCGGCAGCTCTCCTGTCTCTCGCTGCTGTTCCAACGCCCATTGCCAAGCTCGGTCTTGAAACGGTGACAGGGCGGGTCCTGCGGTGGTCTCGGCATCCCTACCATGCACAGCCTGGAGACCGGTGGCTTTCGAAGCACCCGAGACGGTTGGGCCTTGGGCTACTTGGCTCTTCACCCCCGACATCGGTTTCATGGCCTGCTCATGGGCTGCGGACGCAGTGCGTACGCTCCGAGCGGTTGCGCGGAACTCCCGCATGAGCAACTCGTACGCACCGATGAGCGCAAAGCTCGGCCAGGCGTGGATGATCCGCGACCACATCGTGGGGTCGGCGACCGCGACGTTGGCGGCCAGGGACGCGCCGGAGCCGACGATCAGCAGTGTCCAGGGCAGCAGGCTGCCCTTCCGACCGTGGCGGGCATCGCTCAGCAGCGTCATCGACGCGCCCACGATCATGCCGTCGACCGACAGCGGGAACAGGGCCGCGCGCCACTCCGGCTCACCGTGGCGCAGCGCGAGTTCGTACATGTGCGAGTAGGACACCACCGCGGCGATGCCCGCGAGCAGCAGAACAGCCGCGATGGTGACCCATCGTGACCAGCGGGAGGACTCCATCCCGATCACCCTTTCCCGGTGACCGAGGAACCTTCACAGGGCCGAAAACACCTTGCCGGGCGGGGTGGGAGACACCCGTCTCCCACCCCGCACTGGGAGATTTCTGGGAGACGCGAACCTCTCCCAACGGCTCCCAACCGCCGCGAAGATCCCTCAACGGAACCCTCCGACCTGGGCGAATGCTCATCGGCGCAGGTCGCTGCGGAGCCGGAACTACCTTGACACGGTAGAGGTCACAGGTTCGAATCCTGTATCGCCCACTTCACTCCGGAGCGGCCCTGCTCGCGCGCCACCGCGCACCAGCAGGGCCGCTTCGTCATTCCCCCCGGAAGACGACCCCAGACACCCGACCTCCGGGGCCCGGCCACGGGCGCGACCGGGACACCAGCTTGGTTACACGCGCGCACGGAGGGTAGACGAACACCACCCCGACCCCCGGAGGCAACCGTGTTCGCCACCATCGCCGCCGTCCTGTTCGGACTCGCCCTGCTGCTGGAGCTGCTCGGCGAGAACATCCAGGACCTGGTCACCACCACGACCCTCGCCCTCGCCGGGCTGCTGTTCCTCGCGCTGCACGCGGGGGGCTACGGTTCGGGCTGGAAGCGCGGGCGCCGCTAGGGCCGCGGGCCCGCCGAGACCGCGCGACCGGCGTCCGCCCCGGCGCAGGGACTACCTCAGCGAGGTCACGGTCCTGCGGACGGGACGGCGGGGCTGCCCGTCCGAGAAGAACTCCGGTGACGCGTCCCGGATCCGTCCGACGTCCTCGAACACCGCCCGCAGGTGGGAGCGCAGCGCCTCCACCGCGGTCCCGGTGTCCCCGGCCTCGATCGCGTCCACGACCAGCGTGTGCTGTTCCACCAGCTCCCCGATCGGGCGCGTGTCGATCAGGCTCAGCCGCCGGGCCCGGTCCAGGTGGGCCTTGGCCGCGTTCACCGTCCGCCAGGCGCTCTCGTTGCCCGCCAGCGCCAGCAGCGAGCGGTGGAACTCCTCGTCGAGCTCGAAGAAGCGGTCGTGGTCGGCGCCGCCGCCCGCCTCCCGCTGCGCGCCGAGCAGGACGCGCAGGTCGCCGACGTGGTCGGCCGAGAAGGGGGGCCGGGCCTGGGCGAGGGAGGTGCACTCCACCGCCTCCCGGATGAACTGCGCCTGCCGGACGCGCTCGGGGTCCACGAGTGAGACGAACGTGCCGACCTGGGGGTAGACCTCCACCAGCCCCTCCTCGCGCAGCAGGATGAGGCTCTCGCGCACGGGCGTCCGGCTCACGGCGAGCTCGGTGGCGAGCTCGTTCTCCGACAGCGGCGTGCCCGGCTTGAGCTCCAGGGTGATGATCGCGCGGCGGATGGTGTCCAGGGTGCGGTCCCGCGCGGACAGCAGGGGTCCCCCGGACCGGGTCTGGTCGGCCATGAGGGGAGTCTACCGGCATTGACGCCACTGGTATGGCAGTGCTTGTATGTCAGTTGCCATCATGTTCACGTACGGTTTCCCCGATACTTCTTCGCAGGTGGAAGCCCTTCACAAAGGACCGGCCGATGACCGAACAGGCACCCCCCGCGCCAGCCGGACAGGGGGAGCGCAGCACCCGGGACCTCACCAAGGCCTCCGTGTCCGGGTGGCTGGGGACCGCCATGGAGTTCATGGACTTCCAGCTCTACTCCCTGGCCGCCGCCCTGGTGTTCAACCAGATCTTCTTCCCCGACCTCAACCCCGCGGTCGGCCTGATCGCGGCGATGGGCACCTACGGCGTCGGGTACGTCGCCCGGCTCGTCGGGGCGGTCTACTTCGGCCGCATGGGCGACCGCCTCGGCCCCAAGAAGGTCCTGTTCATCACCGTCGCCCTGATGGGAGTCTCCACCACCCTGATCGGCGCCCTGCCCACCTACCAGCAGGTGGGCCTGCTCGCCCCGATCCTGCTCGTGGGGCTGCGACTGGTCCAGGGCTTCGGCGCGGGCGCCGAGATCGCGGGCGCCACCGTGATGCTGGCCGAGTACGCCCCGGCGAGACGACGCGGGTTCATCGCCTCCCTGGTGTGCCTGGGCACCAACTCCGGCACCCTGGGCGCCTCCGCGATCTGGGCGGTGCTGGTGTTCGCGCTCTCCGAGGAGCAGCTCCTGACCTGGGGCTGGCGCCTCCCCTTCCTGGCGAGCTTCCTGCTGCTGCTCCTGGCGCTGTGGATCCGCCTCTCCGTCAAGGAGAGCCCGGTCTTCGAGCAGCGCGAGGACATCGTCGACGGTGTGGCCATGTCCCGAAGCGAGCTGGCCGCCGCCGCGGTCGAGGAGGACAGGAGCGGCCTGGAGACCGCCCTGCGCCAGCGCAAGGGCCGCGCGTTCCTGCTCGCCCTCGGCCTGCGCTTCGGCCAGGCGGGCAACTCCGGCATCGTCCAGACCTTCCTGGTCGGCTACCTCAGCGCCAACCTGCTGCTCAACGACGCGGTCGGCACGTCCGCGATCGTCTACGGCTCCCTGCTCGGCTTCGTCACCGTCCCCCTGGTCGGCGTGCTCGGCGACCGCTTCGGACGCCGCCCCGTCTACCTCTTCCTGACCGTGGCGAGCATGCTGTTCGCCGTGCCCATGATGCTGATGATCGAGACCGGCGACACCGTGCTCGTGACCGTCGCGATGGTCGTCGGGCTCAACCTGTCGGTCCTGGGCCTGTTCTCCGTGGAGAGCGTCACCATGGCCGAGCTGTTCGGGGCGCGCACCCGGTTCACCCAGCTGGCCCTGGCCAAGGAGATCGGCGGCGTCCTGGCCACCGCGATCGGCCCGGTGCTGGCCGCCACGCTCACCGCCGCGACCGGCTCCTGGTGGCCGCTGTCGGCGATGATCATCACCTACTCCCTGATCACCCTCGCCTCCGCCTACCTGTCCCCCGAGGTGCGCGGACGCGACCTGGTCCGCCTGGAGGACGCCGTATGAGGGCCGTGACCGTCCACGGAGCCGGAGACCTGCGCGTCGACGAGCTCCCCGACCCCGTCCCCGGCGAGGGGGAGGTCGTCGTCGCCGTGGAGTGGGGCGGCGTCTGCGGGTCCGACCTGGCCTACTGGCGCCACGGCCGCTCGGGCACTGCCGTGCTGCGCGACCCCCTCGTGCTCGGCCACGAGATCGCCGGACGCGTCGCCCGGGTGGGCCCGGGCGTGACCGGCGTCGAGGAGGGGCTGCCCGTCACCGTGCACCCGGCCGAGCTGGTCGGCGACGGGCGCATGCCGGAGCGGCTGGCCGGGCGCACCAACCTCTACCCGAGGGTGCGCTACTTCGGGTCGGCCGCGTTCTCCCCGCACACCGACGGCGGTTTCTGCGACCTGAAGAAGGTCGCGGCCCGGCAGCTGCGCCCCCTGCCCGAGGGGGTGGACACCCGCAGCGGGGCGCTGGCCGAACCGCTCGCCGTGGCCTGCCACGCCGTCAACCGCGCGTCGGGCGCCGTGGGGGGTGTCGCGGGCCGGGACGTGTTCGTCAACGGCGCGGGGCCGATCGGCTCGCTCGTCGTCGCCGCGCTCCGACACGCCGGGGCGGCCCGGATCACCGTCGCCGACCTCGGGCGCGCCCCGCTGGAGGTGGCCCGGGCGATGGGCGCCGACGACACGCGCGACCTCTCGCGCGGGGACGCGCTGCCCGAGGACGCCGAGCTGGTCTTCGAGGCCTCCGGCGCCCCGGCCGCCCTCGGCGGGGTCCTGAGCGCGACCGCGCGCGGCGGAACCCTCGTCCAGGTGGGCAACCTGCCCGGAACGCAGGCCCCGGCGGCGCTGGGCGAGCTCGTCACCAGGGAGGTCACCTGGATCGGCTCCTACCGCTTCGCAGAGGAGATCGACGACGCCCTGGCCGCGATGGCCGCGGGCCTGGACGTCACCCCGCTCATGACCCACTCCTTCCCCGTCGGGGAGGCGCACGAGGCGATGCGGACGGCGGCCGATCCCGCCTCCGGCAGCAGCAAGGTCATGCTGCGCTTCGCCTGAGCCGCGCCGCGGGCGTCCCGCGCTCCCCGACCGGGAGCGGGCGCCTCCCCCTCCATCCCAGAAAGGGCATTCCGTGAAGATCACCGACGCGCGTGTCGTCGTGTCCTCGCCCGGCCGCAACTACGTCACCCTGGTGGTCGAGACCGAGGACGGCGTCACCGGCATCGGCGACGCCACGCTCAACGGCCGCGAACTCGCGGTCGCCTCCTACCTGCGCGACCACGTGTGCCCGCTGCTCGTCGGACGCGACGCGCGGCGGATCGAGGACACCTGGCAGTACCTGTACAAGGGCGCCTACTGGCGCCGCGGCCCGGTGACGATGACCGCGATCGCCGCCGTGGACGTGGCGCTGTGGGACATCAAGGGCAAGTCCGCGGGCATGCCCCTCTACCAGCTCCTGGGCGGGGCCTCGCGCGAGGGCGTCCTGGTCTACGGGCACGCCAGCGGCACGTCGCTGGACGGGCTCTCCGAGGACTTCCAGCGCCACCTGGACCTGGGCTACCGGGCGATCCGGGTCCAGGCAGCGGTCCCCGGACTCGACAAGACCTACGGGATCGCCCCGGCGGACGGCCGGGTGTACGAGCCCGCCAGCGGCAACCGGCCCCAGGAGGACACCTGGGACACCCCGGCCTACCTGGACTTCGCGCCGACCATGATCGCCCACGTCCGCGAGCAGTTCGGCTACGGCGTGCACCTGCTGCACGACGTGCACCACCGGCTCACCCCGATCGAGGCGGGCCGCCTGGGCGCGGCGCTCGAACCGTACCGGCTGTTCTGGATGGAGGACCCGACCCCGGCCGAGGACCAGTCCGCGTTCCGGATCCTGCGCCGGCACACCACCACCCCCGTGGCGGTGGGCGAGGTGTTCAACTCGATCTGGGACTGCCAGCAGCTCATCACCGAGCGGCTCATCGACTACGTCCGCGCCTCGGTGTCGCACACCGGCGGCATCACCCACCTGCGCCGCGTGTTCTCGCTCGCGGAGCTGTACGGGGTGCGCTCGGGCTCGCACGGTGCCGGTGACCTGTCGCCGGTCGCCATGGCCGCGGCGCTCCACCTCGACCTGGCCATCCCCAACTTCGGCATCCAGGAGCACATGGGCCACACCGGCCCCTACGCGGAGGTCTTCCGCACCTCCTACTCCTTCTCGGACGGGTACATGCACCCCGGCGACGCCCCGGGCCTGGGCGTGGAGTTCGACGAGGAGGCCGCGGCCCGCCACCCCTACGAACCCAGGTACCTGCCGGTCAACCGGCGGCTCGACGGAACGGTGCACGACTGGTGAGCACGCACGGACTGAGGGATGAGAGCGGGCCGCTGGACGTCGTGGTCCTGGGCGAGGTCCTGCTGGAGGTGGCCACCGACGCCCCCGTCGCGCACGGGGTCCCGGCCAGGCTCGGCGTCTCGGGCGACGCGCTGAACGTCGCCGCGGCGGCGTCCCGGGCCGGGGCCAGGGTCGGCCTGGCCGCCGTGCTGACCGACGACGAGCTCGGGCGGGCGGCCGCCGACCGCGTCGCGGAGCTGGGCGTGTCCACCGGCATGCTGCGTTTCCGTCCGGGGCAGCAGGGCGTGTACCTGGTTCACAGCGACCCCGAGGGCGAGCGCGCCTTCTCCTACGCGCGCGCCCAGAGCGTGGGCTCTACCCTGTCCCCGGAGGACCTGGACGAGGAGGCGGTCGGCGCGGCGGGTGCGGTCGTGGCGGGCGGCATCGCCTGCGCGGTCTCCGACAGCGCGCGCCGGGCGGTCGTGGCCGCGGCGCGCCTGGCCCGCAGGTTCGTGTTCGACCCCAACCACCGGCCGCGGCTGGCCTCGCGGGAGGAGGGCGCCGCGACCCTCGCGGAGCTGGCCCGGCACGCCTTCCTGGTGACCCCCTCCCACCCCGGCGAGACCTCCGCCCTGCTGGACAGCGCCACCCCGGCTGAGGCGGCCCGCCGCCTCCTGGATGCGGGCGCCCGCAACGTCGCGGTGACCTGCGGGTCGCGCGGCGTCCACCTGGCCACGCCGCGGGAGGAGTCCTGGATCGACGCGGTCCCCGCTCCCCGGGTCCTGGACCAGACCGGCGCGGGGGACGTGTTCGTGGGTACCCTGACCGCGCGCCTGACCCTGGGCGACCCCCTCGTGGAGGCCGCGCGCCTGGCGGCCGCCGCGGCCAGTCTGAGCGTGGGCGGGCGCGGCGGAACCGGTTTCCTGCCGACCCTGGAAGAGACCCGCGCGCACGCGCGGGGTGAGAAGGAGGCGACTCGATGACCCGGCTGGACCTGGCGGCGCTGCGGGCCGCGGGGCGCACCACCGCTCTGGACCGCGCCGACCTGCGCACCGGGGTGGTCCACCTCGGGATCGGCGCGTTCTACCGGGCCCACGGCGCGGTCCTGACCGAGGAGGCCATGCTCGCCGCGGGCGAGACCGGATGGGGCATCAGCGCGGTGACCGGGCGCTCGGCCCGGGTGTGGGAGCAGTTGGCCCCGCAGGACGGCCTGTTCACGGTCACCGAACGCGGTGAGGGCGCCCGCCCCGTGCGGGTGGTCTCCTCCGTCCGCGAGACCCTGTCCGGCCCGGCCGACCCGTGGGCGGTGGCGGAGCGCATCGCCCACCCCGACACCCGGGTGGTCACCCTCACGGTCACGGAGAAGGGGTACATGGCGCACCCGGTCACGGGGCGCCTGGACACCGGCGACCCCCGTGTGCGCGCCGACCTGGACGGCGGCCCGCCGCTCACGCCGGTGGGACAGGTAGCGCGCGGCCTCCAGCTCCGCCAGCTCCGGGACGCCGGTCCGGTGACCGTGCTGTCCTGCGACAACCTGCCCGACAACGGCGAGCTGACGGCCGCGCTGGTCGCCGACTTCGCCGAAGCCCTGCCGGGCGCGGAGGGCGAGCGGCTGAGGTCCTGGGTCCAGGAGCACGCGGCCTTCCCGAACACGATGGTGGACCGGATCGTCCCGGCCACCACGGCGGCGGACCTGGACGCGGTCGAGGCGGAGCTGGGCCTGCGCGACGAGGCGGCCGTGGTCGCCGAGCCCTTCCACCAGTGGGTGATCCAGGACCGCTTCGCCGGTCCGCGCCCGCGGTGGGAGGCGGCCGGGGCCACGATCACCGACGACGTGCGGCCCTGGGAGGCGGCCAAGCTGCGCGTGCTCAACGCCAGCCACTCCCTGCTCGCCTATCTCGGCCTGTCCGTGGGGCACACGACGATCGCCGAGTGCGCCGCCGACGACGCCGTGGCGACGGCGGCGCGCCGACTCGTCCACGAGGAGGTTCTGCCCTCGCTCACCCTGCCCGAGGGCTTGGACGGCGGAGCCTACGCCGCGTCGGTGCTGCGCCGGTTCGCCAACCCCGCGCTGGGCCACACCACCGCCAAGGTCGGGGCCGACGGCTCCCAGAAGCTCGGGCCCCGCGTCGTGCCCACGGTCCGGGACGTGCTGGCCGGGGGCGGCGAGCCGCGGTGGAGCGCCCTGGTGGTGGCGGCGTGGATGCACCACGTCGCCACGGCCGGTCCCGGACTGGAGGACCCGCTGGCCGACTCCCTGCGCGCGCTGCTGCCCGGGGGCGGCGGGGCGCGGGAGGTGGTCGCCGCGCTGCTGCGCTCGGAGGTCTTCCCCGGGGACCTGGCGTCCCATCCGGTGTTCACCGAGCTGCTGGTCCACTGGTACGGGGTCGTGTCCGCCGGGGGCGGCGCGCTGGCGGCCGAGGTCGCTTCGTGAACGCGGGCGGCAGGGACGACGTACGCGGCACGGACAGCGGGAACGGCGTGGCCGGGAGGAGCGGCCTGAGCGAGGGGGACGGCGGGAGCGGCGGCATCGGGGCCGTACTGGCGCTGTCACCGGTCGTGCCCGTGGTGACGGTGGACTCCCCCGGACGCGCGGTCCCCCTGGCGGAGGCGCTACTGGCGGGCGGTGTGGGCGTCGTGGAGGTCACCCTGCGCACGCCCGGTGCCCTGGAGGCGGTCCGGGCGATCGCGGAGGACGTGCCGGACATGGTGGTGGGCGCGGGGACCGTGCTCACCCCCCGCCGGGCCGACGAGGCCGCGGAGGCCGGGGCGCGCTTCCTGGTCACGCCCGGCACCACGGACCGGATGCTGCGCCACCTGGTCGCGATCGGGGTTCCGGCCCTGCCGGGGGTGGCCACCGTCAGTGAGGTGCTGGCAGCCCGCGAGGCGGGGATGCTCGCGCAGAAGCTCTTCCCCGCGTCGGTTCCGGGAACCCCGTTCCTGCGCTCGGTGGCGGGCCCGGTCCCCGACGTGGTGTTCTGCCCCACGGGCGGGATCACGGCCGCCACGGCCGCCGACTACCTGGCCCTGGACAACGTGGCGTGCGTCGGGGGGAGCTGGCTGACCCCCGGGGACGCGGTCCGGGCGGGGGACTGGGCGCGGATCACCGGGCTGGCCGCTGCGGCGGTGCGCCTGGGCGCGGGAACTGGCGGGGACGGCCGCCCCGGCTCCGCGCCACCGCACGTCGGTCCGGGCCCTACGGGCGCGTGACCGGGACCCGCTGAGTGCCCGGCTCGCCGGTGCGGGCACGCGGGTGGCGCCTGCGGACGCGTCCCCGGGGCTTGAACACCGACAGGGACATGGCCGCGGCGCGGCGGCTCTTCTTCGAGCACGGCCGCAAGGGGGGTGACCGTCCGCGGCATCGCCGCCGCGGGGGTCTCCCCCGCCCTGGTTATCAAGCACCACGGCAGCAAGGCCGAACTCTTCAAAGAGGTGGTGCCGCACGACCTCCCCCTGGCCGAACTGGACCTGCCCCGCTCCGCCATCGGCCGCGCCCTGGTGCGCAAGGTCCTCGCCCGCCGTGAGCACGGCGCGCCGGAGGGCTGGCTGGCCACCACCGCCCACGTGCGCGAGTCCCCCGACCCCGACCGCTCCCGCGCGGAGGTGCGCGCGAATCTCCTGGACAGCGTGGGCGCCCTGCTCGGGGACACCACCCCCGGACGACGCTACGCCAGCGCCGTCTCCTGCCAGATGCCCGGTCTCGCCGAGGGCGTCCGCGTCCTGGGCGTGTTCCCGGAGGAGGAGACGTCCCGGGAGGAGCTGCCGGAGCTGTACGCGCCCCTGATCCAGCAGCAGGTCGACGCCTGCGCGCGGGCCTGCGCCGACCGGCCGGGCGAGCCGTGACCCCGCCGGGGCCGCCGTCTGGTAAGCCGGACGGTGTGAACAGCGCGAGAGAGACCGAAAGACGGAGCGAGTACGGGCGGATGCCCTCGGCTGGAGAGAGGATCGCCCAGTGGCTGTGGCCGCTGTCGGCCGTGGTGGTCGTGGTCGTGGGCATGGTCCTCGGCTACGCGTTCTTCAGCTGAGCCGGGCGCGGTGCCGCGGACCCGGGCGGCCTCAGGCTCCGCCCGGGGAGGTGGCCGGCAGGCGGGTGGCCACCCACTGGTCGTCGGAGTCTCGGCGCATCTCCAGGGGCCCGTGGTCCTCGCCGGGGTAGACCAGGGCGACCGTGGCGATGGGGACCTCCCCCTCCAGGTCGGTGTCCATGGTGACCTCGCCGACCTCGATGCCCTCACCGCCCCGGAGCGACTCGGCGTAGAGCGGGAAGGCCGCCGGGCAGTCCTCGGCCCCGTGCTCGTCGGCCACCACCGTGCGGGCGGCCTCGTCCATCAGCGCGCAGCCCGCCTCGCCGTCGGCGGCCATGAGGGAGGCGAGGAAGCCCTGCGCGGCGCGCCGCACGTGGGTCTCGGCGTCCGGGTCCACCGCGACGGCGCTCTCCTCGGCCTGCCCCGCGGTCTCCTCCGGGGCCTCCTCGCCGGAGCAGGCGGTGGCGGCGAGGAGCAGGGCCAGTAGCGGAGCGGACAGCGGAAGTCGTCTCATGGCGGGCGCCTTTCGAGGGGGCGGTGGCGTCGCACCATTGTTACCGTATCGGACCGCCGCGTGACCAGCGGTGTCCGAGCGGCCGGGATCGACCCGGGGCCGTCCGGGCGGAAGGGCTTCCGACCATCACCAGAAGCCCGACCCGGGACGGACACAGGGGTCGTCGACAGGGGCAGGCCCCACACCATCACCAGAAGCCCGACCCGGGACGGACACAGGGGTCGTCGACAGGGGCAGGCCCCACACCATCACCAGAAGCCCGACCCGGGACGGACACAGGGGTCGTCGACAGGGGCAGGCCTCACACCATCACCAGAAGCCCGACCCGGGACGGACACAGGGGTCGTCGACAGGGGCAGGCCTCACACCATCACCAGAAGCCCGACCCGGGACGGACACAGGGGTTGTCGGCGGGGGCGGGCCTCTGGTGATATGGGAACGCGGTCCCCTCCCGACGGAACCGCCCCGGACTTTCTGGCGCACAGAGCACGCGCGGGCGTGCCACGGGCGGCTCCGCCGTGCGTCCGCGCCGGAGGTGACATGACCTACCCCCTGCGGGAGAGCCGTCCGACGGACCCGTTCACCCGTATCCCCCCGGAGCTGGGCACCCGGCTGCGCCCGCTGGTGCCGTCGCTGGCGGAGGAGGCCCTGGAGGGCATCCGGCTCCGGGCGGAGTTCCACGCCGCGCCCTTGGAGCCCGCCGACGCCGAGGGCCTGCGGCGGACGGTCGAAGCCGGTCTGCGCGCCTTCCTGGACCGGGTGGAGGGCGGCGGCCGCTCCCCCGGACACGTGGACGCGCTGGCCGCCGAGTTCCGGGCCTTCGGCGCGGACGAGGCCCGGCACGGGCGCACCCTGGAGTGCCTGCACACGGGGATGCGCACGGCGGCGGCCGTGGCGTGGCGGCGGCTGGCCGACGCGGACGCGCTCACCCGCGACCACATGGCGGTGCTGGGAGAGGCGATCTTCGCGTTCCAGGAGGAGGTCTCGACCGCCGCGGCCGAGGGCCACGCGCGGGTGCGCGGCGCCGGGTTGGAGGCGCTGCGCAGGCGCCGCGCCCGGTTGTTGGAGGTGCTGCTGGCCGGGACGGGCGCGCGGCGGGAGGCGGAGGCCGTGCCCGCGCTGGCCCGGGCCGCCCGGTGGCGGCTGCCGGAGCGGGTGGCGGTAGCGCTGCTGTACCGGGGCAGGGACGGCGCGACGGCGGTCCCGGGCTGCCCGGGCGGCACGAGCGGCCCGGTCTCGGTGGCCCGGGCGGACGCGCTGTCGGCCTCGGCGGAGGAGTTCTCGCACCTCACCGCACTTCCGTCGGACGTGCTCGTGGGCCTGGACCGCGTGGAGCCGTGCGCGGTGGTGCCCGACCCCGAGGGGCCGGGGCGGCTGCGGTCGCTGGAACGCTCGCTGCGCGGGTCCTGCGCGGTGCTGGGTCCGAGCGTGCCCCTGGACCGGGCACCGCTGTCGCTGGCCCGTGCCCGGGACCTGGCGGAACTCGTGCGCACCGGCGTGGTGCCGGGCGGGGGCGTGGTGCGCTGGGACGACCACCTGCCCGCGCTGCTGCTCTCGCGCGACCCCGGGCTGGTCGCGGAGATGACGCGGTCCCGGCTCGCCCCGCTGGCGCTGCTGCGTCCGCCGCAGCGGGAGCGGATGGCCGACACCCTGCTGGCCTGGCTGGAGTCGGGGCTCAACGCCAACGAGGCAGCCGAGCGGCTGCGCATCCACCCCCAGACCGTGCGCTACCGGCTGCGCCGGCTGGAGGAGCTGTTCGGCGAACGGCTGCGCGAGCCCGGAGAGCGTTTCGAACTGGAACTGGTCCTGCGGGCACGCCGTCTGCTCGGTCCCCTGGAGGAGGGTCCGGTGTGGCCGGAGGTCGGGTGACGGGGGTCTCCGCGCCACGGGATCACCGCCAGGCGGCTGTGTCCGGGTCGATCCCGTGGTGGCGTGCGCACTCGTCGACGCTCCGCCGGAACCACGAGGCCAGCCCGGACCGGATTCCGTCGTAGTGGGCGGAGAAACCGGGGTCGGACTCGAACATCCTCCCCAGGCACACCTGCATCTGACGTGTGAGCGGGAAGAAGTCGGAGAACACTTCGCGGTGGCGTTCGATGAGCGCGTCCGCTTCCGGGCTGCCCGGAACGACACCCCGTTCGAGGGCGTCGCCCAGGTCGCGCTGCAACGCGGACATCGCCGAGGAGAGCGACCGCCACTGCTCCCGCGTGCGAGAGGCGGACCGCTCGGCGAACTGCGCCCACTGCTCGGAGTCCCCCCACACCGTGCGGGCCTCGCGGGACCGGCGGGCGTCCCAGTCCGCCCCGAAGACCTCCGACTGGGCCTCGTCGTCGAGGAGGATCCCCCGCTCGTGGGCCTCTGTCATCCTTTCCAGGCGCTCGTCGAGCCGTCGCAGGCCCTCGATGCGCTCGGCGAGCCGGGCACGCTGCTCACGCAAGGTGGCACCGATCTCCGCCGTCCGGTCGTCGAGGACCCGACGCACCGCGTCCAGACCGAGACCGGCCTCCCGGTACGCGACGATCCGACGCAGTCGTCGCAGGTCGGCGTCGGTGTACTGGCGGTATCCGGCGGCGGTGCGCGCGGACGGCGACGCCAAGCCGACCTCGTCCCAGTGATGAAGCGTGCGGACGGTCACCCCCACCAGTCCGGCGGCCGCACCCACCGTGAGGCCTTCAGCGGTACAGCGCTCGCGTTCGGCCATGAACACCATTGTGGCCCCTACGCCGTTCCCGGGGCGACGATGCCGACCGCGGCGAGATCGCGCGCCTCCTGGCTGTCGGGGTCGAACTCCTGCGCCGCGGTGAAGACGACCCGCACGCCCTCGGGAGTGGTCACCTCGACGTCGCGGGTGCGCCACGGCGTGTCCCGTGGCCCCGCCACACCGCCCGGCACTAGGTCCGAACACGCCTCGACGAGCGGATCGACCTCGCTCAGCACGCACAGGAAGCTCACGCTCATCGCCGGCGCTTCGGCCGGTTCGGCACCGGCCGCCGCGGGAACGAGCAGGACGTCCTGGAACGCCCACCGGCGCAGGTGGACCACCTGCCCCGGGATGCCGAACAGTTCGACGAAGCCGAACCCCCGTACCCAGAAGTCCGTCGACGCCGCCAGGTCCGGCGTCGGAACCGTCACGAACACCGGCATCGCGTAGATACCGCGGAACACCTCTGGCGCTACCGCCCCCGGTCCACGCTCGGACACGGGTCCCGTCTCGAACGCGCTGAAGAAATCGCTCATGCGGTCCACCGTCCCGCCTCACGCGGCGTGAGGGTCAAGCCCGATCCGTGGACTCGACGGCATCGGGCCGCGCCGCCGCCGTCGGCCGAGCCACCGGCCCCGCCCGGACGCAGCGGGTGACGGGCGCGCGGGCACCCGCCACCGCTCGCGGGGGCGGCCCGGCGGTTGTCCACAGGCGAGAGGTCGGCCTTCCCCGACCGTTCCGCCGAGGACTAGCGTGGTAAGCGGGGGTTCCCAGGGCCCTCCCGCTTCGTGCTGCCCGCGCCCCTCCCCTCAGCCCCGCGGCGCCAGCGCCCGCACCACCGCGGCCGGGTCCGCGTTCGGCGGGCCGATCGGCGCGACGACCGGTGTGGTCACCCCGTTGTCGGCGTAGGCCCGGATCCGCTCGCGGCAGTACTCGGCGGGGCCGTGCACGATGAGCTCGTCCACCACCGAGTCCGGGATCGCGGCCAGCGCGCCCCTGCGGTCCCCCTCGTCCCACGCCTTCCACATCGGGGTGAGCTCCTCGCGGCCCAGCCACTCGTGGAACGCCCGGTAGACGGGGACGTTGAGGTAGGCCGAGATCGCCCAGCGGCCGATCCCCCGGGCGGTGTCCGGGTCGGCGTCGGGAACGGCGAAGATCCGCGCGACCACCTCCTTGTCCTCGCCGTACCGGCGCACATAGGGCGCCACCGTGCGCACGTCCTCCGGCGAGAGCCAGTTGACGACGGCTCCGTCGCCCTCGCGTCCGGCGAGGCGGAGCATGCCCGGCCGCAGCGCCGCCACCAGCAGCGGGGGCACCTGCTCGGGGACCGCGCCGAGCGTGAAGCCGTTGACGCTGAAGGTGTCGTAGTCCTCCTTGACCTTCGCGCCGGTGAGCGCGGCGCGGAGGAAGCGCACGGTGTCGCGCACCTTCTTGTACGGCTCCTCGAAGGGGATGGAGTTCCACCGCTCCACGATCACGTTGGAGGAGGTGCCGACGCCCAGGGCGAAGCGGCCCGGCGCGGCGGCGGCCAGGGCGGCGGCGCTCATCGCCAGGGTGGCCGGACCGCGCGTGTAGGCGGGCACGATCGCGGTGCCCAGGCGGAGCCGGGGGGCCCACACACTGGCCAGGGCGAGGGGTGTGAAGGCGTCGGTGCCGTTGGCCTCGGCCGACCAGACGTCGGTGTAGCCCAGATCCGGCAGCCGCTCGACGAGGGTCCGCTGCTCGGAGAGCGGGACCCCCTCCAGCGGGATGGTGATGCCCCAGCGAGTGGTCATGGCGACTCCCTGTCGGTGTGGAACCGAATCCGGTTCTCGTTCCGTGCTGGCAGCACCGTACCGCCCGGTCGGTCTGTTGTCTCGGGGCGCCTCCCCCCTTCGCCGCCGGCAGCCGCGCACCGCGCCCCTCGGGGCTCGGCGGAGCACACCCCTCCCGCCCGGCGCACCGCACCGCTCCGGACCGGCGCACCGACGCCGCCCTCCGACACGGCGTGCCGCCGCCGGGACGCGCGTGCCCGCCGGGGCGTATGTTCGTAGGGCCCGGACCGGAGCCCCGCCGACGGCGGGCGCCCCCGGCCGGACCGTACGAGCGCATCCCAGACGAACGAAGGAGGCCCCTTCGTGGCCACGCCACCCTCCCCCTACGACTTCCTGCCCCAGGTCGCGTCGTTCACCGTCACCAGCAACGACGTCGCCGACGGACGGACCCTGCCCCAGGCCCAGGTCAGCGGGATCATGGGCGCCGGAGGCGGGGACGTCTCACCGCACCTGTCCTGGAGCGGCTTTCCCGAGGGGACGCGCAGCTTCGCCGTCACCTGCTTCGACCCGGACGCCCCCACCGCCAGCGGCTTCTGGCACTGGTCGGTGGCCAACATCCCGGCCGACGTCACCGAACTGGCCGCGGGCGCGGGGGACGGCTCTGGCCTCCCCGAGGCGGCGGTCACCCTGCGCAACGACGCGGGCGGACACCGCTACGTCGGCGCGGCACCGCCCGCCGGTCACGGCCCGCACCGGTACTTCTTCGTGGTGCACGCGGTGGACGTGCCCCGCCTGGATGTGGACGAGTCGGCCAGCCCGGCCTTCCTCGGCTTCAACCTGTTCTCGCACGCGCTGGGCCGCGCGATGATCACCCCGGTCTACGAGGTGGAGTAGCCCGCGCGGGCGGCGCGGGGCCCGGGCCGGCACCGGGTCCGCGAGTCGCGCGACGCGTCGAGGGCGGGCCGTGTGCGTCCGTGCCGCGCAGCCCGCCCTCGGCCCCTCCTCCCGGGGTCGGGGGCACACGCGCAGGGGGTCCCTTCGGTTGTCCTGACAACCGGATTCGGCCACTTCCGGGATATCGGGCACCCCGAGGTCTAGGCTCTGTAGGCATCCCCCCAGTCCGCCGTCCACGTCGGAAAGGGTTCGACCGGTGCCACAACAGCCTGCGAGCAAACCAACCGTCGTGGTCACGACAGCGGGGTCGGCGCCCACACCCGGGACCATCCTCCACCTGCGCGAACAGGGTTTCCGCGTGGTGGCGACCGACGTGGACCCCTCCGCGCCGGGCCTGTACCTGGCCGACCGGGGGTACCTGGTGCCGCCTGGCGACAGCGAGGCCTTCCTGCCCAGGATGCGGACGCTGTGCGCGGACGAGGGTGCCGTCGCGGTCATCCCCCTGGTCGACGAGGAACTCGTCAGGGTGGGCGAGCTCGCCAAGGACGGCGTGGAGGTGCTGCTGCCCCGGCTGGACTTCGTCACCACCTGCCTGGACAAGTACGTGCTGATGCGCGAGCTGGAGGAGGCCGGGATCGGCGTGCCGCGCACCTGGTTGGCCTCGGAGTGGCCGAGCGGCGCCGCGGACTCCGCGCCCGGCGGCCTCATCGTCAAACCGCGCTGCGGACGCGGGAGCCGCGGGGTGGCGGTCATCGACTCGGTCCGCGACATGGCGCGGGTGGTGTCCGAGGGCGGCTACGCGGCGGACGAGCTGATCGTCCAGGAGCTGGTCGGCGGCCCCGAGTACACGGTGTCCGTGGTGGTGTGGCGGGACGGCGCGGTCCAGGCCGTGGTGCCCAAGGAAGTCGTCCTCAAGCAGGGCGTGACCAGGTACGCGGTGACCCGGCACCACCGCGAGGTGGGCCGCGCCTGCCGGGCGGTCCAGTCCGCGCTGCGCGCCGACGGCCCCTTCAACGTGCAGCTGTGCCTGGACGCGGACGGCAGGCCGAGGATCTTCGAGATCAACCCGCGCTTCTCCTCCACGGCCTCGCTCACCGCGGCGGCCGGGGTCGACGAGATCACGGGGCTGCTGCGGCAGGCCGTCGCGGACGGGCCCCGCCTGGAGGACGACTGGCGCGAGGGGGTGGCGATGGTGCGGCGGTGGACGGACGAGTTCGTCAGCGAGGCGGAGTTCACCTCCCACGGCATCTCCCCCGCCCCAGCGGCCGGCGCGGAACTGCCCCGGCAGCTGTCCCCGGGCGGCACGGGACCGGTCCCGGTCGTTCCGGTGCGTGTGCGTTGACAGGCTCCGTGACGGGGACAGCCGAGGCGCGCCCGCTGGTCGAGGCGATGGCGTCGGCGGTCGTGGAGGTCGGCGGCCTGTTGCGGGAGTGGCGCTCCGACGCGGACGCGCGCAGCGGGGTGTGGGAGGGCAGCCAGTTCAAGGCCCGGGCCGACGCCATGGCGCACCGGGCCCTGTCCGAGCGGCTCACCGCGATCGACGGCCTGATCCCGGTGGTCAGCGAGGAGGACCCCGAGTCGCTGCGCGGCGAGCGGCCGCACCGGTACTGGCTGATCGACCCCGTCGACGGGACAGCCAGCTACGTCCACGGGTTCCCCGGGTACGTCACGCAGGTCGCGCTGGTGAACGGGGGGAGGCCGGAGGCGGCCGCCGTGTTCGCCCCCGAGACCGCGACCCTCTACACGGCCGTGCGCGGCCGGGGCGCGTGCCGGGACGGACGCCTCCTGCCGCCCCCGCGGCCCGCGCCGCCGGGACGGGGCGTGCTCACCGACAACACCCCGCGGCCGGAGGGAATCGCCAGCCGGGTCGGCGACCGCTTCGGCTACGGCGGGTACCTGGAGAGCGGCAGCATCTCGCTGAAGCTGTGCCTGGTCGCCGAGGGTTCCGCGCACCTGTTCGTCAAGGACGTGCCGGTGCGCGACTGGGACGTGGCGGCGCCCGCCCTGGTCCTGGAGGAGGTGGGCGGCCTGGTCACCCGGCTGGACGGAAGCCCGTTCGACTACCGGGGGCCCTACGAGCACACCGGGCTGGTGGGCGCCGCCGACCCCGCGGTGTGCCGGGCCGTCTCGGGCTGGCTGGGCTCCTGAGAACGCGCCCGGAAGCCGCCCCGGGGCCGTGGACCGAGGGCGCCGACTCACTTTCCGTGCATCCCTTTTCCACGCCGGGTGCGGCGCGTATCGTGTGGTCACCAACTCGCGTCTTGGGGGTGGGAAGTGGAGGACGAAGGCCTGCCGCTGCACCGGATGCGCGCCTCGGACGCCGAACGCGACCTCACGGTGGACCGCCTCACCACCGCGTTCGTCGAGGGCCGTCTGGACCACGAGGAGTACGACCGCCGGGTCGGTCTGGCGCTGGGCGCGGTGCTGCTCGGCGAACTGCGCCCGCTGACCGAGGACCTGCCGGTGTCCATGTCCGCGGTGCACGGGGCCCCGGACGCGCGGCACGGCGCCGATCCGCTGTCGGACCCCCTCTCCGGGGCGGCCCGCGCCGGTCCGGGATCCGGGCGCGGCCCCCGGGACGGCCGCGAACCCCCCGGCGCGGACGACCTGTCGCTCCTGGGCGCCCCCTGGCGCGAGTGGGGCGACGAGTGGCGCTGGTGGACGGGTGTGGCGGTGATCCTGACGAGCGTGTGGGGCGTGGTCAGCCTGATGGGCGGCGAGCTCGTGCCCTACTGGCCGCTTGTGCCGCTGGGCATCTGGGCCGCGGTCCTGCTCGCCTCCGCCATCTGGCCCAGCGAGGGGGAGCCGCCCTGACGCGGCGCCCTCCCCCTCCCCTCGCGTGTGCTGCCGACGCCTCGGGCGCGGCGGGAGGGGTCAGCCCGCGGCGTGCAGCCAGCGCACCGGGGCGCCGTCGCCCGCGTAGCGGAAGGGTTCCAGTTCCTCGTCCCAGGCGCGGCCGGTGAGGCGTTCGATCTCGGCGGCCAGCTCGGTACCGTCGGCCGCGGCCCGCTCCACGGCCAGGCGCAGTCGGCCCTCGGGCACGAGGACCTCGCCCGCCGCGCTGGTGAGGGCGGTGAACATACCGAGGGACGGCGTGTAGCTGTAGCGCACGCCGTCGCAGCCGGGCGACCCCTCCTCGGTCACCTCGAACCGCAGGCGCTGCCACGTGTTCAGCGCCGAGGCGACCGAGCCCGCGGTGCCCGGCTTCCCCTGCCAGTTGAGCTCGGCGCGGTGGTTGCCGGGTGCCGCCGGTTGGGCGACCCAGTCGAGTTTCACGGGTACTCCAACGACGCCCGCGACCGCCCACTCGACGTGTGGGCACAGCGCCGCTGGCGCGGAGTGGACGTACAAGACGCCACGTGCGGACACCGAACCTCCTGATACGAACGAGTGCGCTTCCCCGACGCCCTCGTACCACGAGAAGGTTGCATACCCGCCTGAATACTTTTGCCCCATTGTGCCCCAAGGGCACCCTGAGAACCAGCGCTCACTTTGCTTTTTCCAGCGTTCTCCCCACCTCCGGAAGCCCCAAAAGCTAGCGTGAGCCCCGGCGAGCGGGAGTCCGATCATAGTGGGGGCGGGTGTGCCAGACCAGTCGCACGAGGACATCCATGACACCCAGGCACCTCCTCAAACCGTACTTTCGACCTTTTCCGGGGAGGAAGCACCCCCACCCTTGCCGGTTCCGGCCACAACCGGCGGTGATACAGCCGGGCCCAATCCGGACCGGGACGCCGGCGGAACCGACGCCGCCCCCAGCGACGCCGAGCTCGTACGGGGCGCCTGCCGGGGCGAGCACAGGGCGTGGGAGGCCATCGTGGACCGGCACCTGCCGGTCGTGAACGCGATCGCGCGCTCCTACCGCCTGTCCGTACCGGACCGGGAGGACGCGGTGCAGACGGTGTGGCTCACCCTCAACCAGCAGCTGCCTCGCCTGCACTCCCCCGAACGGCTCCGCGGCTGGCTGCGCAGGGTCGCCCACGACGCCTGCGGCCGACAGCGCCGCCACAGCGCCCGGGACCATCCGGTCGACCCCCAGAGCCTCGCCCGGCGGGACGCCCTCTCCCAGGACGCGGGGCCCGAGGCGCAGTACCTGCGCAAGGAGGAGCACGAGGAGCTGCACCGCGCGATCCGGCGGCTCACCGATCCCGGAGAGCGGCGGGCCGCCCTGCGCTACCTCGACGGGGCCGCGGGGCTTCCCGTGCCCCCGGCCCCGTGCGACCCGGGGACCTCCGACGGCCGGGTCCATCCCCGGACCGCCGCGAACCAGCGCCGCCGTATGCTCCGCAGACTCCGCCGCCTCCTGGAGGAACCCACATGAGCGACCACGACGATCCGGCACCGGCCCTGGCGGGGCGCGCCGCCGCCCTGGCCGCCTTCGACCGCGGCGACGACGGCGCCGACGTGGCGGCCCTGACCGGGGAGAGGTCTCCGGCGGGCGAGGTGCTGCGCGCGGCGGAGGGGGAGGCCGAAGGCGCGCTGGTCACCTCCCTGCGCTTCGAGCACGGCGACCTGACCCTGGACGTGCGGGTCCACGCCCACGGTGGGCTGCGCTCGCTGTCGGGGCTGGCCAGCGGGGAGTACGACCACGCGCTCCTGCGCGTGCGCCGCCCGGGTTCGGGGGCGGAGCTGCGGATCGGCGAGAACGGCGGGTTCGCGCTGTCCGGCCTGGCCCGCGGCCCGATAAGCCTGGCGCTGCTCAGAACGGGACGCCCCGCGGTGGTGACCGGATGGTTCACCGTCTGACCGCCCGGCCACCGGGCCAGCGGCCGGTGATCCCATCCGTCACAGAAACGGGGAAGGCCGAACCCTGGTTGCAGGCAGACACGAACCGGCTCCCGATGGTGGCCCTTCGACCGGCTTCGTCCGGGTTCGCGTGAGCCGAGTTGCGCGCAGGCGGACGCGACCCCTCCCGTGCGCCCTCCCCTCGCTGCTATCACTGTGTGCGGCCCGCCCCCTCGGTGAAAGGCACCGGACGTGTCCCTGCGCGCCCAGCCCTCCCCCGTCTCCCCCGAGTCCCCCCTCTCCGCCGCTTGCCCGGACCACCACGCGCTGCGGTCCGGCAGATCCCTGCTCGCCCGCGTGAGCCACGGGATCCGGTTGGCGCAGGGCGGCATGTTCGAGCAGACCGCGGCCCTGCTGGACGAGGCCCACCGGCGCCTGCGCGGCCACCCGGTGGCCGAGTCCGCGACGGTGATGCCCGGCGTCCTGCTCAACCTGGGCCTGGCGCAGACGCTGTGCGGCCGCTTCCCGCAGGCCGAGGAACACCTGCGCGAGGCCCGGTCCCTGGCACAGGAGCGCCGACTGCCGCTGATGGGCCTGGTCATCGACCAGAACCTGGGCTGTCTCAGCCTCTACCGGGGCGACGCACCCGCGGCCATCGCCGCCTTCCACGGCCTGACCGACCGGCTGCCCTCCCAACGCCGTGAGGCGCTGCACGTGGACCTGGCCGAGGCGCTGCTCGCCGAGGGCCTGGTGGAGGAGGCGGCGACGGCGCTCGCGGACGGCCCCTGGGTCGGGGGCTCGTCGGCCAACGCCCTGCTGGTGGAGGCCAAGCTGTGGCTGCTGCGGGGCGACCACCGCCACACGGTCGAGCTCACCCGCCGGGTGCGGCACTCCTTCGGCACGGGCTCGCTGTGGTACCGGTTGGCCACACGCCTGGAGAGGATGGCGCTGCGCGAGGGCCGGACGGCCTCCCCCGTGACCCGGGCCAGGAACGCCCTGGCCGTCCGCGCTCCCCTGGCCGCGCCGCGGCCGTCGGGGAGGGGCGCCGCCCACCTGGCCCTGGACACCCTGGACGCGCACCCGCGCCTGGCGCCGGGCCCCTGGCTGGCGGGCGCGGTGAGCGACCCCCACGTCGTCCGCGCGGGCCTGGAGAGCGCCCTGCGCGACGGGGAGGCGGCCACCGCCCTGGAGTGGGCGGAACTGGCCCGGACCCGGGCCGCGCCCCACGTCCCCGGCCCCGGCGTACGCACACCGGCGACGGCCTCGCTGGCCGACCGCTACCGTACGGCGCTGATCCGCGGTCGCGAGCCGCACGCCCTGGTCCGACGCCTGGAGTCGGCCCGCTGGCAGGCGCACCACGAGGCCGCGGGGGCACGCCGCGCCCCCGCGCCCTCACCCGTGGCGGATGCGCTGCTGGAACGCCTGAGCGACCAAGCCTTCGTGCGGTACACGCGGGCTGACGGGGAGGCCGTCGCGCTCGTGGCCGCGGCCGGACGTGTCCACGCCCGCGCCCTGGGGCCGCTCCCGCGTGTGGCCCGTGCGATGGCCCGGTTCGTCCACCCGGTGGCGTTCGCGCAGGACGCGTGCGAGGCGCGGGAGGCGGCCGACGGCGCCGCCCGCGTCCTCCTCGAACCGCTGCTGGCTCTGGTCGGCGACCGCCCGCTGGTCGTGGCCGGAGACTCCTACCTCGGCGATCCCCCCTGGGGCATGCTCCCCGCGCTGCGGGGCCGTCCGCTGAACCTGGTGCCCGGCGCCGGGTTCTGGCTGGACCGGACCCGCTCCGGGGCCCCCGCGCCCCGTCCGCCGGAGCGGGTGCTGCTGGTGGCGGCGCCCGAACCGGACGGGGCGGCGCGCGAGGTCGCCGCGCTGGCCGACGTGTACCCGGGGGCGCGCGTGCTCCGCGCAGACCGGGCCCTGCGCTCCGACGTCCTGGCCGCCCTCGGCCGGGCCGACCTGGTCCACCTGGCGGGGCACGGGCGCGTCCCCGGACGCTCGCCCATGCTCGCCTCGGTCGGCCTGGGCGACGGGCCGCTGCTCGCCTGCGACCTGGCCGGGCTGCCCGATGTCCCGGACACGGTGGTGCTGTCGACCTGTTGGAGCGGCCGGGGCTTCGCGGACCGCGCCGGGGCTCCGCTCGGGTTCACCGGCGCGCTGCTCGCGGCCGGGGTCCGCACGGTGGTGGCCAGCCCCGTTCCCGTCAGGGACACGGGGACCGTCGGGGCCATGCGCCTGTTCCACCGCGCGCTCGCCGCGGGCGTCCCCGCGCCCGAGGCGGTGGCTGTCCACCTCGGGCGGGCGGGGTTCTGCTGCTTCGGCGCCTGAGTCCGCTACCAGCCGCGCTCGCGCCACTCCCCCAGGTGCGGACGCTCGGCGCCCAGGGTGGTGTCGCGTCCGTGCCCGGGGTAGACCCAGGTGTCGTCGGCCAGCACCCCGAACAGGCGCTCCTCCACGTCCGCGAACAAGACGCGGAAGTCGTCGTCGGACCAGGTGCGGCCGACGCCTCCCGGGAAGAGGGAGTCACCCGTGAACAGGTGGGTGTGGCCCTCGGGGTCGTCGTAGCGCAGGGCGATGGACCCGGGCGTGTGCCCGCGCAGGTGGATGACGGTGAGGTGGCACTCCCCGACCGGGACGCGCGACCCGTGCACGACGGGCTCGTCCACGGAGACCGGGAGCTCGTCGCCGTCGTCGGGGTGGGCGACCGTGCGCGCCCCGGTCTGGCCCACGACCTCGGCTAGGGCCTGCCAGTGGTCCTGGTGGCGGTGGGTGGTGACCACCCGGGCCAGGCCCTCCTCGCCGATCAGCTCCAGGATGCGGTCGGGCTCGGCCGCGGCGTCGATGAGGACGGCCTCGCCGGTGCCCTGGCAGCGCAGCAGGTAGGCGTTGTTGTCCATCGGGCCGACGGCCAGTTTGGTGATGGTCAGGTGCGGTAGTCGTCGCAGGTCGGCGGGGCCGCCGACCCTGGTATCTCCGGAGTAGCTCACCCGACCATTGTGGCCCGCGTCCGGGAGCGGACGCACCAGGGTGGCACGGGCGTGCGGCCGCGGCGGCCCGGACGGGCCGCCGCGGCCGGGGTCACCTGGCCCAGCGGGGCGCGCGCTTGTCGAAGAAGGCGGCGCGGCCCTCGGCGGCGTCCTCTCCGGCGAAGAACTCGGCGGACAGCTCGCCCATCCGGGCGAAGGCCTCGCTGCGCTGGTCGGGGGCCGCCAGCGCGCCCGCTCCCAGTTCGCCCAGGAGTTCCTTGGTGCGCGAGAGCGCGCGCGGCGCCGAACCCCGCAGTCCCTGCAGGATGGCGTCCACGGCGTGCGGCATGTCGCGGTCGGGGACGGCCTGGGTGAGGAGCCCGGCCTTGGCGGCGGCGGAGGCGTCGAACAGCTCGCCGGTGAGGAAGTAGCGGCTGAGCTGGCGCGAGTGCATCCGCGCGGACACCGGGACGGAGATGACGGCGGGGACCACGCCGATGCGCACCTCGGTGAAGGCGAACGTGGCGCTCTTGGGCGCCAGGGCGATGTCGGCGGCGGCCACCAGTCCGATGCCCCCGGCGCGGGCGGCGCCGTTGAGGACGGCGACGACCGGTTTGGGGGCGCCCATGATCTGCTCGAAGATCTCGGGGAGTTCGGGCGCCTGTTCGACCGGGGCGCCTCGCAGGGCCGCGCCGACCTCCTTCAGGTCGGCTCCGGCGCAGAACACCGGACCGGTGCCGGTGAGCACGATGGCGCGTACCTCGTCGTCGGCCACCGCCTCGGCCAGGGCCCCGGACAGCTGCGCGCGCAGCCGGGCGGACAGGGCGTTGCGGTTGCGGGGGGAGTCGAGGGTGACCGTGGCGATGGAGCGCTCGACGGCCAGGCGTACCAGGGGCGTGTCGTCCGAGGGGGTCGGGGACGGGTGCTGCGTCATCGCAGGCGGGCCTTTCTCAGGGTCCATACTCGCGGGTGCCGGAGAGGGGGAAGCGCGCGTGTTCGTGTCGCGGCGCGCTTACGCGCCCGGCTCGTGGCCGACCGCGTCCGGTTCTGTGGCGTGGTGCACGAATCCGGTCCCACCCTAGACAACCGGGCCCCGACGACACCATGTCCGTGTACACCCCGCTTGTTAAGTCCCCCTCACAGGTGCCCGCGCGTGTGCGTGACGGGGCGCGGCCTCGGGCCGACCGGCGCGCGGCGCCGACACCGCGCGCCGGAGCGGCCCGGCCGCTCCGGCGGTCGGGGCCCCGACGGCCCCGGTGGCCTCAGGGGCGGGTGGTCGCCTCGGACAGGGCGTCGGCGAAGTGCATCATGGCCGACACCGCACCGGCGCCGTCCGCGGCCTCGCTGACCCTCAGGGTAAGGGGCTCGGCGGTGATCGCGCCGGTGTACCCGTGGTCGAGTTCGCACTCCTCGTCGGCGCAGGCGGCCGGTTCGAGGTCGATGTGGGCGATCGCGCCCCAGTTCACGGACAGGTTGACGCTCAGCACCAGCTCGCTGGGCATGCTGCCCGGCGTGTACTGGGCGGGGTTGGGCACCACGCGGGTCAGGGCGACCGACTGGATGTTGCCCAACTGGATGCTGTCGGTGGTGGTGGAGGCGTGCGAGGTGCCGCCGGGCTCGGTGGGCGGGTGCTCGTCGGTGTGGCACACCACGAGGCGGGTCGCGGTCAGCAGCATCACCGTGATGTGCCGCCGCATCTCCATGGCCGGGTCGAAGGTCGCCTCGTGGTGCACGATGAACGCCTCGGCGCCCTCGCTCCCCAGGGCGGTGGCGACGGCGTCGATCACGAGTGCGGGGTAGTACCCGCTGCGTTCGATCTCCGTCCGCCAGTCCGTGGACACGGCGCGTGTTTTCCTCATACTCCTATCCTGCCCCTTTCCCGTGACACTTCGCGACCGGGACGTGAAACGGGATGCCCACCCCATGATCAGAACGTCACCCCGCGCAGTCGCCGTGGCCCGGCGTCGGGCCGCACGTCGGGGGCCTCGCGGAGCCAGACGCGCGCACCCAGCACGTGGGCGCCGGTGGCGTTGACAAGGACCGGGTCCAGGTCGATGTAGCCGATCTCGGGGAAGGCCTCCACCAGGCGCGAGACCCGGACGAGGAGTTCCTCCAGCGCCTCCACGTTGGGCTGCTCGGCGAGCGAGGTCGCACCGGCGGGCAGCCCGAACAGCAGCGGGGCGGCCCGCACGGCGTGGATGAGGTCGGCGGCGTCCATATCGGTGAGCGGCGCCAGCCGGAACGCCCGGTCGTCGAGCAGTTCGGCGGTCACGTCCGCCAGCCCGAAGGAGACCACCGATCCGAAGGACTGGTTGTCGCCCGCCCGGACGACCGTGGGCACCCCTGGGGCCACCATGCGCTGGACGACCAGCGAGGCCTCGTCGCCGAAGCGGTCGTGCAGGGCCGCGAAGGCGCTGCGCACGTCGTCGGGTGTGCGCAGGTCGGCGCGGACGAACGTGCCGCCCGCGCGCAGGCGCAGGTCCGGTGAGTCGGCCTTGACCACCGCCGGGTAGCCCAGCTGGCCCGCGGCCACCACGGCCTCCTCCTCCGACGTCACCGGGATGTCGGGGTAGGCGGCGATGCCGTAGCAGGCCAGCAGGTCGCGGGCGTCCTCGCCGGAGATCGCCGTCTCCTCGTCGTAGCGGCGCTCGCCGCCGAACCAGGCGATCTCCTCCGCCGAGGGGGCGGCGTTCTTGAGCGCGCGGACGATGGTGGCGCGGGCCCGGGCACCGTCGATGTCGGGCAGCTCGGGGTGGCGTCCGGGCTTGCGGTCGCGCCACTGGGCGTAGCGGGTGGCGTAGGCCAGGGCGCGCACGGCGTCCTCGGGCGAGGGGTAGGAGGGCACCGAGCCGCGCAGGGTCTGGCCCCGGTCGCCGACGCGGCGCAGTTCCTCGGGGACCCCCTGGCGGGCCAGGTAGGTGGTGACGACGGGCTTGGTCGAGTCCAGGGAGCGGGCCCGCAGCACGCGGGCGACGTCGTCGGAGATGGGGTGCAGGGCGGGGACGAACACCACCACGACCGAGTGCACGTCCTCGGCGGCCAGGGCCGTCTCCAGGGCGCGGTCGAAGTCCTCCGCGGTGGCCTGGGGGCCGAGGTTGACCGGGTCGTGCGGCTTGAGCCCCTGACGGACGGCCGCGTCCTTGACCAGCAGTTCCAGGGAGTCGGAGTTGCCGATGACGCCCACGCGGGGCCCCCGGGGCAGGGGCTGGTAGGCGAACACCTGGGCGGCGTCGAACATCTGCGTGATGTCGTCCACCCGCACCACCCCGGCCTGCTGGAACAGAGAGGTGACCGCGTAGTCGGGCAGGGAGAGCCCGCCCGCGGCGTGGCCGGTGGGGGTGGTCCGCGCCGAGCCGCCGCTGCGCACCGCCACGACCGGCTTCTGCTTGGCCAGGCGCCGGGCCAGGCGGGTGAACTTGCGCGGGTTGCCCAGCGACTCCAGGTACTGGAGCACCACCTCCGTGGCCGGGTCCTCCT
This sequence comes from Nocardiopsis akebiae, assembly GCF_018316795.1. Classification (NCBI taxonomy): domain Bacteria; kingdom Bacillati; phylum Actinomycetota; class Actinomycetes; order Streptosporangiales; family Nocardiopsidaceae; genus Nocardiopsis; species Nocardiopsis akebiae. The sequence continues at coordinate 2,017,305 of NZ_CP074132.1, read as the reverse complement.
GCCAGTACTGCATGAGGTCGTTGCCGGACACGTCGGCGCGGTTGCCCGCCGAGACGAAGGTGGAAAGGCCCATGCCGCGCTCGGCCACGCGCTGGAGTATGGCCCGGCCCAGGGCGCCGGACTGGGAGAAGAACCCGATCGTGCCCGAGGGCGGCAGGTCCGGGGAAAGGGTGGCGTTGAGCGAGATCTCGGGGTCGGTGTTGGCGATGCCCAGGCAGTTGGGGCCGACCACGCGCATCCCGGCCGCGCGGGCGGTGCGCACCAGCTCGTCCTGGCGGGCCCGGCCCTCGGGCCCGGTCTCGCCGAACCCGGAGCTGACCACGACAAGGCCGTGCACGCCCTTGTCGGCGCACTGCTCGACCACGTCGACGACCATGTCGGCGCGCACCGCCACGACGGCGAGGTCGACCTGGTCGGGGATGTCCAGGACGGAGGGGTAGGCGCGCACGCCCACGACCGCCTTGGCCTCGGGGTGGACCGGGTAGACCGGGCCCTGGAACTCCCCGCCCAGCAGGTTGCGCAGGGCGGTCTGGCCGATGGTGTGCGCGGTGCGGCTGGCGCCGATGACCGCGACCGAGTTCGGGAAGAGCAGGCGGGCGATGGAGCGCGACTCGGCGCGCTGCTCGCGGGCCCGCATGACCTCGGTGGAGTCGTCGGTGGGCTGGAGGTCCAGGGTGAGGCGGATGACGCCCTCGTCGAAGGTCTGCTGAGCGGTGTACCCGGCCTCGCGGAAGACGTTGATCATGCGCCGGTTCTCGGGCAGCACGTCGGCGATGAAGCGGCGCATGCCGCGTTCGCGCGCGGCCGCGCCGATGTGCTCCAGCATGACCGAGGCCAGGCCGCGGCCCTGGTGGGCGTCCTCCACCACGAAGGCGACCTCCGCCTCCTCCGGCGCCACCTTGTCGTAGCGCACCACGGAGACGAGGGAGTCGGAGATGGTGGCGACCAGTGCCACGCGGTCCTCGTAGTCGACGGTGGTGAAGCGTTTGACGTCGCGGTCGGAGAGCTTGGGGTAGGGCGCGAAGAACCGGTAGTAGATGGTCTCCGGGGAGAGGCGGGAGTGGAACTCGCGGAGCAGGTCGGCGTCTTCGGGGGTGATGGGGCGCAGGTGCGCGGTGCCTCCGTCGGTCAGGACGACGTCGGCTTCCCAGTGGTTCGGGTAGGACTGCACGACTGCGAGACTAGACGACAAACGGCCGAATCCGGGGAAAGTCCGTGCGGGCGGCGCGAAAACCCCGCTCGGGACCGCACACGGTGCGTCCCCTGAGCGCGGAGGCGCCGGTCGGGGGCCGAGCGCCCCGTCCGCGGACCGGATCGGCCGCCCCGTGGGCGATCGCGGCTCAGAGGGGGCGTCCGGAGGCGGTGTGGCCGGGGTGCTGTCACTTCGTTACACGCCGCTGACGGTTGACCTGTTAACGTCGTGCGAGCACGGATTCTGATAACCCTCGGTGGTGGCTGGCGAAATGACACGAGTGGTCGTGATCGGTGACCTGATGACCGACGCCGTCGCGCGCGCGTTCCACCCGTTGGCCCGCGGCAGCGACACTCCGGCGTCCGTGATCATGTACGGCGGCGGGTCGGGGGCGAACATCGCCTCGTGGCTGGCCGTGGAGGGCACCGACACCACGTTCGTCGGCCGCCGCGGCTCCGACATCACCGGGCGCACCCGTGAGATGGAACTCATGGGCTACGGCCTGGACTCGCGGATGGTGATGGATCCGGAGCGGCCCACCGGCACCTGTGTGGTGATGATCACGCACCGGGGCGACCGGACGATGCTGAGCGACCCGGGCGCCAACGCCCGCCTGCAGCCCGAGGACCTGCCCCGCGACGTGTTCGGCCCGGACGGGCACCTGCACGTGTCGGGCTACACCCTCATCAACGACGACTCCCGGCGCGCGGCCCGCGTGGCGCTGCGGATGGCCCGCGAGAGCGGGATGTCGATCTCGGTGGACGGCGGTTCGCACGCGCCTCTGGAGCGCGCGGGCGCGGAGAACTTCCTGGACTGGACGCAGGGCGCGCGCCTGCTGTTCGCCAACGTCGACCAGGCCCGGGTGCTGACCGGCCGGGACGAGCCCGAGGCCGCCGCCAAGGTGCTGACCGCGTGGTACCCCAACGTGGTGCTCAAGCTCGGCCAGCAGGGCGGCCTGTGGGCGTCCAAGACCCGCGACGACTGCGTGACGGCGCCGGCCGAGCCGGTGGAGCCGTCCCCGGGTTCGGTGGGCGCCGGTGACGCCTTCATCGCCGGGTTCCTGCCCGCGTGGCTGCTCGGCCGCCACCCCAAGGAGGCGCTGGGCCGGGCGCACCGCCTGGCGGCGCGCGCCCTGCACCAGCCGGGCGCCCGCCCGGACCTGGGCGAGGGCCAGCCGGTGCGCCGCGGCGCACCGCGTGGCCAGCGCATCCGCTGAGCCCCGGCGGCCCACGTCCTCGAGGCCCCTCGGCGCGCGTGGTGGACGCCCCCGCCCGTGACGGGACGCCCTCGCGGGGCTCCCGCCGGAGCCGCCGCTCACCCCCCTGCGGTGGCCAGGGTGAGGGGCAGCACCTGGGGCGCCCCGGCTCTGCGGAGCAGGGCGGCGCCCACGGTGAGGCTCCAGCCGGTGTCGGTGACGTCGTCGACCAGCAGCACCGGCCCGGGGGTGTGCTCCTGTAGCCGTGCCATCCGCTCGGTGAGCTCCTCTCCCGCCACGAGGGCGGAGTAGACCTGTTCCAGGCGCATGGCGCTGTTGTGCCTGCGCGGCCCGGTGCCCCGCTCGGTGCGGTACTCCAGCGCCCCCACGGGCGCCAGCCGTCCGAGCCGGGAGAGCCGCTCGGCCAGGTCGGTGATCATCCCGGGGCGGGTGAGCGAGGGCATCGCCACCACCCCGACGGGGCGCCGGTCCCAGTTCCAGTCGGCCAGGACGCGCACCACGCCCTGGAGCACGTGCTCGTCCACGGGCGCGTCGGGGGCGTCGGCGGCCAGGACGCGGCGCAGCTCGTTGCCCCAGCCGATGTCGGTGAGACGGCCCAGGGCTCGGCCCTCCCCCGCCCGCAGCTCCTCGGCGATCCTTCCGGACAGGTCCACGCCCAGGGTGGCCATCCCGCTCGGCCACTGGCGCCGGGGCGCGATGGGCGTGCCGGGCCGGTCCAGGTGCTCGGCCGCGGCCTCGCGCCGGGTGGAGTCCACGTCGGCGGGCCAGTACTCGCCCGTGCACACGTCGCAGCGTCCGCAGGGCGCGGCCTCGGGGTCGTCCAGCTGGCGGCGCAGGAACTCCATCCGGCAGGTGTCCAGGTCGAGGTAGTCGAGCATGGCGCGCTGCTCGCGCTCGCGGGCCCGGCTGACGGCGGCGTAGCGTTCGGCGTCGTAGGTCCACGGTTGGCCGGTGGTCTCCCAGCCGCCCCGCACCCGGCGCACGGCCCCGTCCACGTCCAGCACCTTGAGCATCTGCTCCAGGCGGGTGCGGCGCAGGTCCACCCGGGTCTCCAGGTGCGCGACGGACAGGGGTCCTCCCGCCTCGGCGAGCGCGTCCAGGGTCTGGCGCACGGTCTGCTCGGGAGGGAAGGACAGTCCGGCGAAGTACTCCCAGATGCGGGTGTCCTCGCGGCCGGGCAGCAGGACCGCCTCGGCCCGCCGCACGCCGCGTCCGGCGCGGCCGACCTGCTGGTAGTAGGAGATCGGGGACTGCGGAGCGCCCAGGTGGACGACGAAGCCCAGGTCGGGCTTGTCGAAGCCCATGCCCAGCGCGCTGGTGGCGACCAGCGCCTTGACCCGGTTGGCGAGCAGGTCGTCCTCGGCCTCGCGGCGCTCGTCGGGGTCGGTCTGGCCGGTGTAGGCGCGCACCTCCATGCCCTGCTGGGCGAGGAAGCGGGCGGTCTCCTGGGCGGCGCTGACGGTGAGCGCGTAGACGATGCCCGAGCCCTGGATCTTGGGCAGGTGCTCGGCCAGCCAGCTGAGCCGGGCGGTGGGGTCGGGCAGCCGGACGACGGCCAGGCGCAGGCTCTCGCGCTCCAGGGAGCCGCGCAGGACCAGGGTGTCCGCGCGCTCGCCGCCCGCTTGGAGCTGCTCGGCCACGTCGCGTGTGACGCGTTCGTTGGCGGTGGCGGTGGTGGCCAGCACCGGAACGCCGTCGGGCAGGTCGTGCAGCAGGGAGCGGATGCGCCGGTAGTCGGGGCGGAAGTCGTGCCCCCAGTCGGAGACGCAGTGGGCCTCGTCGATGACGACCAGGCCGGCGCCCGCGGCCAGCTCGGGCAGGACCCGGTCGCGGAACTCGGGGTTGTTGAGGCGCTCGGGGCTGACCAGCAGGACGTCGACCCGGCCCGCGGCCACGTCGGCGTAGGCGTTCTCCCAGTCGGTGGTGTTGGAGCTGTTGATGGTGCGCGCGTGGATGCCCGCGCGCTCGGCCGCGGCGATCTGGTTGCGCATCAGCGCCAGCAGCGGGGAGACGATGACGGTGGGGCCCGCCCCCTCGGCTCGCCGCAGCGCGGTGGCCACGAAGTACACCGCCGACTTGCCCCATCCGGTGCGCTGGACGACGAGGGCTCTGCGGTGCTCGGCGGCCAGGGCGTGGATGGCGGTCCACTGGTCCTCGCGCAGCCGGGCGGAGTCCCCGGCCAGGGCGCGCAGGTGGGCCTCGGCGCGCTCGCGCAGCGCGCCGTCGGACGCGGCGGTGGGAACGGTGCTGTCAGGGGTGGGTGTGGCCATACGTCCCTTGGTACCAGAGCCGGGGGACGGTCGAGCGGTTGTCCACAGGCCCGGTTGCGCGTGACGGGGAACCGGACCGCGCCCCCGTCCCGCCCCGCGCGGGATCGGCCCGCCTCGGGGCGGGCGCGCGGCCGACCTGGGACGGGGTACCCCCTGTAACCCCCATGAGCACCGCCGGTAACAGAAAGGATACTTTCCACTTTCCTGGCATTGCGCTCCTCCGGCCGGGACTGAACACTCATTTACCAAGGCTCAGGCCTGGGAGCGCTCCCGCCCGTAGAGGGCGGACGCTCTCCCGCGGAAGCGAGTGAAAGGCGCAGTATGCGGCACCCATGGAGTCGACCGTCCCCCCACCATCCCCCCAACGGACCGACGACAGCACGGCGCGCGCGGTCCCCGCGCATGGGCGTCCTGGCCGCGGCCGCGGCCCTGGTCTGCGCCGCGGGCGTGGCCTCCGCCCCTCCGGCGGCCGTGGCCGCCGAGGTCCCCGTGGGATCAGGCGGCTACAGCGACACCCTCCCCGCCGGAGCCCCCGGGCCCTCCGATCTGAACGGCGCCCCGGTCGACCCCAAGGTGACCGACGACTTCGAGGGGCACGCCCCCACCAACGAGTGGTGGTCGTCGCTGATCTTCCAGCGCTACCCAGACAACCCCCACGGTGAGAACCTCTTCGCGCACCCCGCCAGCTTCCGCCCCCACGAGGGCGGGCTGGAGATGGGCTACCCGCGGGACCCCCAGCTCGTCGCCGACGGCCTCAAGTACGAGCACCCCCACACCGCCGACCTGTCCCTGGGGGTCCAGGGCCTGTCCTCCCCCGACACCCGGGTCGCCGACCACGGCGACTGGACCGTCACCGCGCACTGGGCGGGCTCCGGCCGGACCCTGCGCGTGACCATCGGCCAGGGCCTGCCCTTCGCCTACGCCGACACCGCGGGCGGCGACGCCCAGGTGACCTTCTCCGGCACCCCCGAGGTCTGGCACCAGGAGGGCTCCGTGGTCGGCGCCAGCGTGGGCGGACGCCACTACGCGCTGTTCGCCCCCTCCGACGCCCCCTGGACGCGCTCGGGCGACACCTTCACCGCCCCGACCGGCACCGAGGGCCACTACTCCGTGGCGGTCCTGCCCTCACGCGAGGACCTGGACACCTTCGCCCCCTACGCACACTCCTTCGTCACCGGCTCCCGCGTGGAGTACGACTACGACGAGGCCGCCGCCACCCTGACCAGCACCTACCGGGTGGAGACCGAACCGCGCGAGGGGAGCGGGGAGGGCACGCTCATGGCCCTCTACCCGCACCACTGGCGGGAGGCCTCCACCCCCGTCACCGACCTGGCCTACTCCTCCCCCCGGGGCGAGATGCGCGTGGCGGAGGGCGCGAGCTTCACCACCGAGCTGGCCGCGCAGGGCATCCTGCCGAGCCTGCCGACCGTGGACGGCGCCGACCACGACCGCATGCGCCAGCTCATCGACGAGGTCCTGGCCGAACAGGAGCACTTCCCCGAGCCCGGCGACACCTACTGGGACGGCAAGGCGCTGGGCAGGCTGGCCCAGCTTGTGCCAATCGCCGACTCCATCGGCCACACCGAGGGCCGCGACGCGCTGCTGGACCTGGTCAGGAACCGTCTGGAGGACTGGTTCACGGCCGGTGGGACCCGCCAGTTCGCCTACGAGGGCGACTGGGGCACCATGCTCGGCTACCCGGACAGCTTCGGCGCCGCCACCGAGGTCAACGACCACGACTTCCACTACGGCTACTTCGTCTCCGCGGCGGCCGTCGTGGCCCGCTACGACAGCGCCTGGGCCGCCGAGGACGCCTGGGGCGGCATGGTCCGCCTGCTGATCCGCGACGTGGCCGAGACCGACCCGAACAGCGACATGTTCCCGCGCCTGCGGTCCTTCTCCCCCTACGCGGGGCACGGATGGGCCTCCGGGCACGCGGGGTTCGCCGCCGGGAACAACCAGGAGTCCTCCTCCGAGGGCATGCACTTCGCCGCCGCCACCGCGCTGTTCGGCGCCCTGACCGGCGACGAGGAACTGCGCGACCTGGGCGTGTACCTGCACACCACGCAGGCCTCGGCCATCACCCGCTACTGGCAGGACCACGGCGGCGACACCTTCCCCGATGGCTTCGAGCACGACGTCGTCGGCATGGTGTGGGGCGACGGCGGCGACTACCGCATCTGGTGGGACGGCGGCGACGAGGAGCACTACGGCATCAACTACCTGCCGATCACGGCGAGTTCGCTTTACCTGGGGCACGACCCCGAGCACGCCGGGGCGATGTACGAGTCGCTGGTGGACCGCCTGGGCCGCGAACCGCAGATCTGGCGCGACATCCACTGGGAGCACCGCGCCCTCTCCGACGGCGACGACGCCCTGCGCATGTTCGAGGAGCAGTGGAGCACCTACGAGCCCGAGGCGGGCGAGTCCAAGCCGCACACCTACCAGTGGGTCTCGACGCTCGCCGAGGTCGGCACCGTGGACACCTCCGTCACCGCCGACACCGCGCACTACGCCGTCTTCACCGACGGCGGGGAGCGCACGCACGTCGCCTTCAACCCCTCCGGCTCCCCGCTGACGGTCACCTTCTCCGACGGCGTCGAGCTGGAGGTGCAGCCCCGCTCGCTGGCCTCCACCACGGGCGAGGGGGGCGGCGGTGACCCCGGTGACCCCGGCGACCCGGGCGACCCCGGCGACCCGGGCGACCCCGGCGACCCGGGCGACCCCGGCGACCCGGGCGACCCGGGCGAGGGCAACGTCGGCGACGGCGGCCTGCACCTGACCCCCTCCGCTCTCTCCAGCGCCCCGCACGGCTCCGCCGGCGAGATCACCGTGGCCTCCGCCGGGGGACGCAACCAGGACGGCCTGCCGCCGGGCGACCGCGTGGTGCTGCGCGCCGACGACCTGACCGGCACCCACACCGGCGGAGCCACCGCGTTCTCGCTGCCCGTGGACTCGGGCAACGCGGTCGGCAACGCTGTCCAGGTCCGCGTGGTCTACGACCTGGACGGCGACGGCGCCGACGACCGCACGGAGACCTACCGCTACTTCGCCACCAACGACCTGAACGGCTGGGAGGAGTACACGCAGGGCCAGGGTCCGGCGAGTGCCGACGGGTCCCTCGGCGACCTGGAGGGCGGCTCCGTCCGCGTCGAGCTGTGGAGCGCCCTGGGCGGCGCCTCCTCGCGGGTCCTGGTCGGCCCCGACGGCGGCGCCTCGATCACGATCCCCTTCACCGACTGACGCCCGGTCCCCGGCGCCTGCGGGCGCCGGGGACGCCTCCGCCCCGCCGCGGGACGCGCCAACCGAAACGGGCCGCGCCCGCGGCTCCGTTTCGGGCGTTCCGGGCACGATCGGAGCGTTGCGCGACCGTCCGGCACCCAACCACAGAAACATCGCGGAACCGCCCACCGCCACACAACCCGCACGTCGCAGCGGCACACGCGACGCCGCGTCACGAGGCTCACACCCGTCCGGCGACGCGTCCTTGTACGTTTCAGTCTCTGGCACAGGCCAGAATTACGGACATGGCCCGTACTACTTCCCGTCCCCCCGAGGATCTCGCCGAGAAGATCATCGACATCGACGTCTCCGAGGAGATGCGCGGCAGCTTCCTGGAGTACGCCTACTCGGTCATCTACCAACGCGCGCTACCGGACGCGCGCGACGGTATGAAACCGGTGCAGCGGCGCATCCTCTACCAGATGAACGAGATGGGGCTGCGGCACGACCGCGGCCACGTCAAGTGCGCCCGCGTCGTCGGGGACGTGATGGGCCGCCTCCACCCCCACGGCGACAGCGCCATCTACGACGCGCTCGTGCGCCTGAGCCAGCCCTTCGCCATGCGCGTGCCCCTGGTCGACGGCCACGGCAACTTCGGCTCCCTGGGCGGCGACGACGCGCCGGCCGCCATGCGCTACACCGAGGCGCGCCTGGACCGCGCCGCCGAGCAGCTGGTCGCCTCCATCGACGAGAACGTCGTCGACTTCCGGCCCAACTACGACGGCCAGGAGACCGAGCCCGAGGTCCTGCCCGCCGCCTTCCCGAACCTGCTGGTCAACGGCGCCTCCGGCATCGCGGTGGGCATGGCCACCAACATGGCCCCGCACAACCTGGGCGAGGTCGTCGCGGCCGCCCGCCACCTCATCGCCCACCCCGAGGCCACCCTGGAGGAGCTCACCGAGTTCGTCCCGGGCCCGGACCTGCCCACCGGCGGCACCATCGTCGGCCTGGACGGCATCCGCGACGCCTACCGCGGCGGCCGGGGCACGTTCAAGACCCGCGCCACCGTCTCCATCGAGAAGGTGTCCGCGCGCCGCACCGGCCTGGTGGTCACCGAGCTGCCCTACAGCGTGGGCCCGGAGAAGGTCATCAGCCGGATCAAGGAGCTGGTGCAGTCCAAGAAGCTCCAGGGCATCTCGGACCTGAAGGACCTGACCGACCGCACGCAGGGGCTGCGCCTGGTCATCGAGCTCAAGAACGGCTTCAACCCCGAGGCGGTCCTGGAGGAGCTGTACCGTCTCACGCCGATGGAGGAGTCCTTCGGCATCAACAACGTGGCCCTCGTGGACGGCCAGCCCCAGACGCTGGGGCTGCGCGAACTCCTCGAGGTCTACGTCAACCACCGCCTCGACGTTGTGCGCCGCCGCAGCGAGTTCCGCCGCGCCAAGCGCCAGGAGCGCCTGCACCTGGTGGACGGCCTGCTCGTGGCCCTGCTGGACATCGACCGGGTCATCTCCCTCATCCGCGAGGCCGAGGACACCGCCGCCGCCCGCGAGTCGCTCATGGGCGCCTACGACCTGTCGGAGGTCCAGGCCCGCTACATCCTGGAGACCCCGCTGCGGCGCCTGACCCGCTTCGACCGGATGGAGCTGGAGACCGAGCGGGACAAGCTCAACAAGGAGGTCGACGCCCTCACCGCGGTCCTGGAGTCGGACAAGAAGCTGCGCCGCCTGGTCTCCAAGGAGATGGGCGACGTCGCCAAGGAGTTCGCCACCCCGCGCCGCACGCAGCTGCGCGAGAGCGACGGCGTGGCCCGCAGCGCGGTGATCCCGCTGGAGATGGCCGACCAGCCCTGCCACGTGCTGATGGGCGTGGACGGGGCGATCGGCCGCAGCAAGGGACCCGCGGTGCCGCGCGTGTACGAGGGCCTGCGCACCAAGCACGACGCGGTCCACGTGTCCGTCCCCACCACCTCGCGCTCCGCCGTCGGCCTGGTCACCGACCTGGGCCGGATGATCCGCGTGCCGGTGGTGGAGCTGCCGGAGCTGCCCGACGAGGGCGGGGACGGTCCGCCGCTGGCCTCGGGGCTGGACGTGTCCGAGTTCGTACAGCTCGACGGGGACGAACGGGTGGTGTCGGTGGTGTCCATGGACGCCTCGGGTCCGGGCTTCGCCCTGGGCACGCGCGGGGGCGTGGTCAAGCGGGTCTCCCCCGACTACCCGCCCAACAAGGACGACTTCGAGGTCGTGACGCTCAAGGACGACGACCGCGTCGTGGGCGTCACCCAGTTGTCGACGGGCGAGGAGGACCTGGCCTTCATCACCTCCGAGGCCCAGCTGCTGCGCTTCCCCGCGAGCACCGTGCGGCCCCAGGGGCGGCCCGCGGGCGGTGTGGCGGGCGTGCGCCTGTCCGAGGGGGCGCGGGTGCTGTGGTTCGGCGCCGTGCCCAGCCCGCAGGACTCGGTGGTGGTCACCGTCTCGGGCTCCTCCGGCGCTCTGGAGGGCACCCAGGCCGGTTCGGCCAAGGTCACCCCCTTCGAGGCCTATCCGGCCAAGGGCCGCGCCACCGGCGGCGTGCGCTGCCACCGCTACCTCAAGGGCGAGGACACCCTGCTCTTCGGATGGATCGGCCGCTCGCCCGCCCGCGCCGCGCGCGCGGACGGCAAGCCGGTCCGCCTGCCCGACCCGGTCGACCGTCGGGACGGGTCCGGTGACGCGCTGCCCCGCGCGATCGTTACTGTAGGTAGTGGACAGACCGACTCCGGGATCACCGTTCCCGGAGCGAAAGCCTGACTCGTCTCGGAAGAGCGCCGCGCGCACCGGATCCGTCCGGTGCGCGCGGCGCGTCCGCGACCACGGGACAAGGGAGCGCCTCCACGTGAGCGACAACAGCGGCACTACTTCCTCCAGTGCCTTCGACGATTTCCTGCCGGCCAACGACGCCTACGCCGAGTCCTTCTCCCTCTCCGGGCTCGAACCCGTCGCCGCGCGCGGTCTGGGCCTGGTGACCTGTATGGACTCCAGGATCGAGCCTTTGGACATGCTCGGCCTCAAGCCCGGTGACGCCAAGATCCTGCGCAACGCCGGCGCGCGCGTGACCGACGACACCCTGCGCACCCTGGTGCTGGCGGTGTACCTGCTCGGTGTGGACCGGGTGCTGATCATGCCGCACACCCGGTGCAAGATGGCCTCCGTGGAGAGCGACGACGCCGTTCACGACCTCATCGAGGAGAAGTACGGAGTGGACACGCGCAGCCTGGAGTTCCACACCGACAACGACCAGATGGGCGCCCTGCGGCACGACCTGGAGCGCATCCGCCACCACCCGCTGCTGCCCGAGGGCCTGCCGGTCGCGGGCGCGCTGTACGACGTGGACACCGGCCGGATCACCATGACGGACCTGTGACCGCTCCCGGGAGGAGGCGGTGACCGGGGTCGGTCACGTGTGCGCCGCACGTGCGCGGGGATCTCTTCAAGGGGACCGGAAGACGCGGGAGGGCCCGGTGGGCTCCTGCCCGCGCCTCCGTCCCACACGCCCCACCAGGGAATGCGACCGGTACGCCGGCCGTTGTGATCCGGGACGGCCCCGCGCCGTCGGAAGGAGCACCGTGGAAGAGAACACCTACGACACCTTCAACCGCGCCCGCATGTTCATGGAACTGGGCGACCCCATCTACGCAGCCCGCACCCTCGAACCGATCGTCGACGACGAACCGGACAGCCGCTCCCTGCTGGAGCTGCTGGGCCGCGCCTACTTCCACTCCGCACAGCTCAACAAGGCCGAGCGGACCTTCCGCAGGATCATCGAGCTGGACCCGGTGGACAACTGGGCGCACATCGCCCTGGCGCGCACGCTGGAGCGCCAGAGCCGCCACGAGGAGGCGGCCACCTACCGGCGCATGCACGCGGTGATGTCCGGGGGCTCCCTGGACTGAGGTCCCCTCCCGGTCCGGCGCGCCCGCGTGCGCGCCGGGGCAGGGGGGACCACTCGCCCGGGCCGTCCCCCGCGGCCGGGCCGCATGGACGCCCCCGTACGAGCAGGAGCGGGGCCGGGCCCCTCGGGGCGCGGCCCCTCCCGTGTGCGGGCTACGCTGCTGGGCATGGCATCCTCACCGACAGGTCCGCGGCCGGGCGACGACACCCCGTGGGTGGACCGGTGCGACGACAGCGCCCGCTCCTGGGCGGACGAGGCGGTGCGCAGGGTCGTCGCCGACGCCAACCGCTCGGCCGACACCCACCTGCACGTGTTCCCGCTCCCCCCGGAGTGGGGCATCGACCTGTACCTCAAGGACGAGTCCGTGCACCCCACGGGCAGCCTCAAGCACCGGCTGGCGCGCTCGCTTTTCCTGTACGGGCTGGCCAACGGGTGGATCCGGGAGGGCACCACCATCGTGGAGGCCAGTTCGGGCTCCACCGCGGTGTCGGAGGCCTACTTCGCCCAGCTGGTCGGCCTGGACTTCATCACGGTCATCCCGCGCAGGACCAGCCCGGAGAAGATCGCCCTGATCGAGCGCTACGGCGGCAGGTGCCACTTCGTGGACGCCCCGCCCGCGATGTACGCCGAGGCCGAGCGGCTGGCCGCCGAGACCGGCGGGCACTACATGGACCAGTTCACCTACGCCGAGCGGGCCACGGACTGGCGCGGCAACAACAACATCGCCGAGTCGATCTTCGAGCAGCTGGCCATGGAGCGCCACCCGTGCCCGGAGTGGGTCGTGGTGGGCGCGGGCACCGGCGGCACCTCCGCCACCATCGGCCGCTACCTGCGCTACCGGCGCCTGGGCACCCGGTTGGCGGTGGTGGACCCGGAGAACTCGGCGTTCTTCCCCGGCTGGGTCACCGGCGCGCCCGACTACGCCACCGGGACGCCCTCCCGGATCGAGGGGATCGGCCGCCCCCGCATGGAGCCGAGCTTCGTGCCGTCGGTGATCGACCTGATGATGCCGGTGCCCGACGCCGCGAGCATCGCCGCGATGCGCCACCTGCACGACCGCACCGGGCTGTCCGCCGGAGGCTCCACGGGCACCAACCTGTGGGGGGTGTGGCACCTGGTGGCCAGGATGCTCCGAGAGGGGCGCAGGGGCAGCGTGGTCACGCTGATCTGCGACGGCGGCGAACGCTACCAGCACAGCTACTACAACGACGCCTGGGTGGCGGAGCGGGGCCTGGACCCGGCTCCCTACCGCGCGACCATCGACCGGTTCCTCGCCGAGGGGGTCTGGGAGCCGCCCCAGACCCCCTGAGGGGCCCGGTCAGGTGTCGATGCGGGCCACGTCCAGCTCCTGGGCGCCCTGCTGGATGAAGCGGCGGCGCGGGGCGACCTCGTTGCCCATCAGCAGGTTGAAGACGGAGGAGGCCTCCTCGGCCTGCTCCACCCGGATCCGGCGCAGGGTGCGGTGACGCGGGTCCATGGTGGTCTCGGCCAGCTGGTCGGCGTCCATCTCGCCCAGGCCCTTGTAGCGCTGCACCGGCTCCTTCCAGGAGATCTTGCGCTTCTCCAGGTCCAGCAGCGTGCGCGAGAGCTCGGCGTCGGAGTAGGTGTAGACGTAGCGGTCCTCGGGCTTGCTGCCGCGCTTGCGCCGGGTGTTGGTCAGCTCGATGCGGTGCAGCGGCGGCACGGCCGCGTACACCCGCCCGGCCTCCAGCATGGGCCGCATGTAGCGGTAGATGAGCGTGAGCAGCAGGCAGCGGATGTGCGCGCCGTCCACGTCGGCGTCGGCCATGAGGATGATGCGGCCGTAGCGGGCCGCGTCGATGTCGAAGGTGCGCCCCGAACCGGCGCCGACCACCTGGAGGATGGCCGCGCACTCGGCGTTCTTGAGCATGTCGGTGACCGAGGACTTCTGCACGTTGAGGATCTTGCCCCGGATCGGCAGCAGCGCCTGGAACTCCGAGTCCCGGGCCAGCTTGGCGGTGCCCAGCGCCGAGTCCCCCTCGACGATGAACAGCTCGCTGTGCTCCAGGCCCTCGCTGCGGCAGTCCACCAGCTTGGCGGGCAGCGCCGAGTTCTCCAGGGCGGTCTTGCGCCGCTGGGTCTCGCGCTGCTGACGCGCGGCCAGGCGGGCCTTGGCCGCGCCGACCACCTTCTCCAGGACGCTGCGCGCCCTGGCCTTCTCCACCTTCTTGGTGGAGGTCAGGAACTCGCGCAGCTCCTTGCCGACCACCTGGGAGACGATCCTGGTGGCCGCGGAGGTGCCGAGGATCTCCTTGGTCTGGCCCTCGAACTGGGGCTCGGGCAGGCGGACGGTGACGACCGCGGTGAGCCCCTCCTGGGTGTCGTCCTTGGTGACGGGGTCGTCGCTGTTCCTCAACAGCTTGGTGGTGCGCAGCTGCTCGTTGATCACCCGCACCAGGGCCCGTTCGAAGCCGTTGATGTGGGTGCCGCCCTTGGGGGTGGCGATGACGTTGACGAAGGAGCGCACGGTGGTGTCGTAGCCCGTGCCCCAGCGCAGGGCGACGTCCACGTCCAGGCGGCGCTCGACGTCGGCGGGCACCATGTGCCCGGCGTCGTCCAGGACCGGGACGGTCTCGGTGAAGTTGCCGCTGCCCTGGATGCGCAGCACGTCGCTGACCGGCTCGTCGGGGGCCAGGAAGGTGCAGAACTCGCCGATGCCGCCGTCGAAGCGGAACTCCTCCTCGTGGGCGGGCTCACCCTCCACGCGCTCGTCGCGCACGGAGAGGGTCAGCCCCGGCACCAGGAAAGCGGTCTGGCGGGCCCGGTCCAGGAGAGCCTCGCGGGCGATGTCGGCGTCCTTGAGGAAGATCTGCATGTCCGGCCAGAACCGGATGCGGGTGCCGGTGATCTTCTGGGCCACCTTGCGGACCTGCTCCAGGCCCGAGACCGGCGTGAACTCGGCGTCGGGGCCGGACCCGGCGAAGCGGCCGGGGATGCCCCGGCGGAAACTGATCGCGTGGGTGCGGCCCTGGCGGTCGACCTCGACGTCCACGCGCGACGACAGGGCGTTGACCACCGAGGCGCCGACGCCGTGCAGGCCGCCGGAGGCGGTGTAGGAGCCGGAGCCGAACTTGCCGCCCGCGTGGAGCTTGGTCATGACCAGTTCCACACCGGACAGGCCGGACTTGGGCTCGGCGTCCACGGGGATGCCGCGTCCGTCGTCGCTGACCGAGACCGACCCGTCGGAGTGCAGCGTGACGTCGATCCGGGTGCAGAAGCCGCCCAGGGCCTCGTCCACGGAGTTGTCGATGATCTCCCACATGCAGTGGGTGAGGCCGCGGCTGTCGGTGGACCCGATGTACATGCCCGGCCGTTTGCGCACCGCCTCAAGACCTTCGAGGACCGACAGGTGTCGGGCGGAGTAATCCTCGGGGTCGTGGACGACTGCGGTCAAGGCGGTCACTCGGACATCTCCTGCGTCTTCAGGGCCATCAGGGCGCTGTGCGGTGCGTGCCCTTTGTACCGCGCCGCACTGACGAATAGGGGGCGGCGTGCCGGTCGCTTGCTACCGCCGGGACCCGGCGGGAGGACGGGGGCCTGCCCCGCGCGAGACTACCACCTCCGGTGGATGCGACCTGGATGCTCCCCTTTTCCTGGGATGCCGGACCATGAGGCGGGTACAACAAGGACATGAGACGACATCCAGGCATCAACCAGGCAGATTCCGCTGTCGGCGTACACGGGACCGGGTTGGGAACGTCCTGGTCGGGTTAAATGTTGTCAGAGGTGACTAACGCCGAGTATTGAGGATGGCGAAGTGACTGGAACCCTTGCCCCCACCCAGCCGCTGACGGCTGCTGACCGTTGCGACCGCTGTGGTGCGCAGGCTTACGTCCGGGTGCTGCTGAACTCCGGCGGCGAGCTGCTGTTCTGCGCCCACCACATGCGCAAGCACGACGACTCTCTCCGCAAGATCGCCTCGGACATCCAGGACGAGACCGACAAGCTCAACGAGAGCAAGACGGACGAGCGTTAGCCACAGAGCACAACAGAACAGGCCTGAACACCGGCGGCGGCTCCCCTCAGGAGCCGCCGCCTTCGCGTGCGCCCTCCAGTACACGGCTGTGGTACCGCGACACCTCGGCGAAGCCCGCGCGCCCGTACAGTCCGAGCGCCGGGGCGTTGTCGGCGACCACGCACAGGTAGGCCCGCCGCGCACCGCGGTCGTACCCCCAGCGCAGCAGGTCGGCCAGCAGCCCGGAGGCCACGCCGCGCCCGCGCGCCGCGGGGTCGGTGAACATGGCGCAGACCGCCACCGACTCCCCGTCCAGCACCGCCGCGCCCCGGCCCAGGCCCAGCTCGGCCGTTCCGTAGGCGGCGTCGACCCGGCCGAGGATGCGCGCTGCCCCGGTGGTCGGCCACCCTGGCCCTGGCGAGGCCTCCACCGAGGACGTGCCCGGGGCGTCGGGGCGCGCGCCCAGTTCGCGGGCCAGGACCAGCGAGGGCTCCACCACCGCGTAGCCGTGCTCCGCCAACCGCCGGTCGACCTCCTCCTCACCCGGCCACACCTGCACGCAGGGCCTCAGCCCGCGCCCGGTGTAGTAGGCGGTGACCTCGGCTACCGGCGCGTGCGGGTCCAGCACGAGCGCGCAGTTGGCCCGCTTGGTGATCCCCTCCGCGAAGCCGAACCGCCAGCCGCCGCGCTCCTCCACCTCGAACGGCGGCCAGTCCCGCGTCACCCGCCGCGCCCACTCGTGCACGCCCGCCCCCTCTCCCGGAGCCGACGATGCTATCCGGCGGGTCCGCGGCGGCCGCGGGCCCGCCCCCCGGTACGGCTGCCCGGGGGGTGCGGGCCCCCGGGCAGCCGTGGTGGCAGCGTTCCTGACACGGCGCCCTCCCGGTGGCGAGGATGGCCGCATGGACTCCACTCCCCGACGAAGCCCCTTCACGTCCGCGTCCCTGAGAACGTCCCTGCTCCGCGATTTGCCGGGGCGGGCCGAAACCCCCGTGCCCGGCCCCTTCCCAGGCCGCTGGCCGACCGCCGTCTCGCTGGCGGCGGCTCCGCCGCTGCTCCTGGCCGGGGAGCTGCTCAAGGCGCCGCACCACTTCTTCTTCCCGGACCAGATCGCGGCGTACGCCGACGACCCCGTCCAGATGGCCTGGGGGTACGGGCTCTGGTTCGCCGGACTGCTGTTCCTGGTGCCCGCCTTCGCCGGACTGGCGGCGTCGATCACCAGGACCCGGCCCGCGTTGGGCACCGCCACGGGGATCGTGTGCCTGCTCGGCCTCATGGTCGCGGCCTTCTTCGAGGGAACCAACTTCGCCTCCCTCCAGCTCGTCAGTTCCCACTCCCCGGAGCTGGCCACCGCGTTCGTCGAGTTCCTCTACCCGCGGGTGCACGTGGTGTACGCACTGGTGTGGGCCCCCAACCTGGGCTGGGTGCTCCTGGCCGCGGGACTGCTCGCCACGCGCTGCGTGGGCCCGGTCCGCTTCCTGTGCGTCCTGTTGATGGCGCTGCACGCCAACGGCGTCCTCAAGGGCTTCAGCATCGCGGGCACCGCCTTGGACGTCCTGCTGTGCGTCGCCTTCGTCACCCTCGCCGTACAGGTCCTCCGGCGCCGGGAAGCGGCTCCGGACAAGCCCTAGCATGGGCGGGGTATCCGACCGCCGCCTCCACCTGGGAAGTTCCACCATGCTCATCCTGCTGCCGCCGTCCGAGGGCAAGGCCTCCTCCGGCGAGGGCCCCCGCCTGGACCTCGGAACGCTGACCCTTCCGGAACTGACCGGAGCCCGGGAGCGGGTCATGGCGGCGCTGGCGGACCTGTGCTCAGGGCCCGAGGAGACCGCGCTGGAGACCCTGGGGATCAGCGCCAGGCAGGCCGACGCGCTCAAGCGCAACCTGGACCTGACGACCGCGCCGACCCTGCGCGCGGCCGACCTGTACACGGGCGTGCTCTACGACCGGCTCGGCCTGCCCGACATCCCCGACGCCCGGGTCCTGATCTTCTCCGGGCTGTGGGGCGCGGTCGGACCCGCCGACCGGCTGCCCCCGTACCGCCTGTCCATGGGCGTGAAGCTGCCGCCGCTGGGCGGGCTGGGCGCCTACTGGCGCCGCGAGGCGGCCGCGCCCCTGGACGAGCTCACCGCGGGACGGCTCCTGGTCGACTGCCGCTCGTCCGCCTACGCCGCCGCCTACGCTCCGGGCACCGGCGTAGCCGTCAGGGTGCTGCGCGAGCGCACGGTGGACGGGGTCGCCAAGCGGACGGTGGTCAGCCACATGGCCAAGGCCACCCGGGGCGACATCGCCCGCTCCCTGCTTCTGGAGGGCGTGGACGCCGCCACCCCCGAGGAGCTGGTGTCGGCCCTGCGCGACCTCGGACACACCGTGGAGCTGCCCGAACGGCACGTGCTGAACGTCGTCGTCCGCGACTGAGGGGAACGCCGGGGATACGGGCGCTGACCGCGGCGGCGGGACCGCGCCCGTGTGAGCGGAGGGGGCCTCCGGGCGCACGCGGGACGGGGAGCGGCCGCAGGCCACTCCCCGTCACATAACGACTCGATATCGCGACTTTATGCCGCACCTACAGTACGTGCGGCACGATGGGCACCGTCGGATCGGATGACACGGCACCTCGGACGACACGGTGCCTCGGATGACACAGTGCCCGGGAGACCCAAGGACGCTCCCGAGCGCGACGGGCACCCCGGAGTACCAACGGGGGCTGCTCCGGCACACGCGGACGTCGCCACAACCGCGCGGAACTGGGGGTGCCGGTCCCGGGTCGGCGCGCCCCGCCTTCGGACAGGGGCGCCGGCCCGGGGCCGGTCCGGTTCTCTTCAGCCGCCGGTCAGCGTGCCAGGACCGCCGACCGGCCGACCACCCGGGTGAACCTAGTCCAGGTAGTCGCGGAGCACCTGCGAACGCGACGGGTGGCGGAGCTTCGACATCGTCTTGCTCTCGATCTGCCGGATGCGCTCACGGGTGACCCCGTAGACCTTGCCGATCTCGTCTAAAGTCTTCGGCTGGCCGTCGGTGAGACCGAAACGCATGGACACCACGCCCGCCTCGCGCTCGGACAGCGTGTCCAGCACCGAGTGCAGCTGCTCCTGGAGCAGGGTGAAGCTGACCGCCTCGCCCGGCTGGATCGCCTCGGAGTCCTCGATGAGGTCGCCGAACTCGCTGTCGCCGTCCTCGCCCAGCGGGGTGTGCAGGGAGATCGGCTCGCGGCCGTACTTCTGCACCTCGACGACCTTCTCCGGGGTCATGTCGAGTTCCCTGGCCAGCTCCTCCGGGGTGGGCTCCCGGCCCAGGTCCTGGAGCATCTGGCGCTGGACGCGGGCCAGCTTGTTGATGACCTCGACCATGTGCACCGGGATGCGGATGGTGCGCGCCTGGTCGGCCATGGCCCGGGTGATCGCCTGGCGGATCCACCACGTGGCGTAGGTGGAGAACTTGAAGCCCTTGGTGTAGTCGAACTTCTCCACCGCGCGGATCAGACCGAGGTTGCCCTCCTGGATCAGGTCCAGGAAGAGCATGCCGCGGCCGGTGTAGCGCTTGGCGAGCGAGACCACGAGCCGGAGGTTGGCCTCCAGCAGGTGCTTCTTGGCGCGGCCGCCGTCCTCGGCGATCCACTCCAGCTCGTCGCGCAGCTCGACGGTGAGGAGCTCGGCCTCCTCCGCCAGCTTCTCCTCGGCGAACAGGCCGGCCTCGATCCGCTTGGCGAGTTCGACCTCCTGCTCGGCGTTGAGCAGCGGGACCTTGCCGATCTGCTTGAGGTAGTCCTTGACCGGGTCCGCCGTCGCGCCCGCGGCCACGACCTGCGCCGCGGGGGCGTCGTCATCGTCGTCGTAGAGGACGAAGGACTCGTCCTCGTTGGCGGGTTTGGTCGGGGCGCCCACGGCCTCGGGCTTGGCGGGCTTGAGGTCCTTGTCCGCCGGGTCCGGGGTGTCCTCGACCAGCTCCAGCTCGGCGCCGGTGTGCTCGAGGTCGTCCAGGCCCTCCTCGTCCTCGTCGAACTCGCCGTCCGCCGCGAGCCCGAGCTCCTTGGTCGCCGTCTTCTTGGCGGCGGCCTTGAGGCCGGTGGTCTTGGCGGCCGGGCCCTTGGCCGCGGTGGTCTTGGCGGCCTTGGTCGCGGGCTTCTTGGGCGCCGCCTTCTTGGCGGGCTTCTTGGCCGCGGGCTTCTTCTCCGCCTTGGCCTCGCCCCCGGCGTCCTCTGCGGAACCGACCACGGCCGTGACCGTCTCGGTCTGCTCCTGGGCCGCCGCCGCGCGCACGGGCTTGGCGGCCCTGCTCGTCGCGGTGGTCTTGGTGGACCTGGTCGAGGTGGACCGCGTGGCCGCCGTCTTGGTGGTCGCCGCCTTGCGCCGCGGCGCCTTGCGCCGGGAGGAGGCCGACTCGGGGACGAGCACGGTCACGCCCTCCTTCGCGAGGCTGCGGAGCACGGACTGCGCCTGCGACATCGGGATTTCGGCCTCTTCGAAGGCACGGCGCACGTCCTCGGGCTCAAGGAAGCCCTGGGACCGCCCACGCTCGATCAGCTGCTGAATGACGGGCTCTTGCAGTGACTCGGACTGCTTCGAGCGAGTCGAACTGGCAGATGACACAAACACCTCTCGAACGGACGTGTGGCGAGATTGTCGGACCCGGTGGTCCGCCTGGCCGGGACCGGGCACTGCGCCCTCTCCCACCTGCGGCCTGGGATCGTCCCCACTGGGGCGGGGAAGCCGTTGGTCTTTCAAGCGTATGCGCTCTCCAGGGTCGTCCCCGTCCAGCGTATGCGCTCCCGGAGGTCACCCCCGCAGAGGATCACCCCCGCATCGCGGGGCGGAACGGCTTCTTCACTGTAGGCAAGGCAATGGACTTGTTCGTACGGTCTGTCGTCGGTCTGCCGACGGTTCACCGGCACGGCGCGGACCGGTGCGCACCGGTCCGCCACAGACCGGTGTCCACCGGTTCGCCTCGAACCGGCACTACCGCTCCGGCACGGAGTCGATCACCGGAAGCTGGACGGCGAGCAGCGTGACGTCGTCGTCCTGCTCATACCCATCGAGCATGCTCTCAACAAGGTACTCCAGCATCTGCTGTGGATCGCCCACCACCTCCGGAGGGGCCGAGGACGCCACGTGGACGAGCTCGTCGAGTCCGGAGTAGACGGACCGTTTGCGGTTCTCAACCAGTCCATCGGAGTACAGGGCGACGGTGTTACCGGGTTGGACGAAGAATTTGTGGTGACCCCGCGGGGAGCTGACCCCGAGCGGTGTGTCGGGTTCGGTGTCGAGCAGTGACGGCCGCGCGCCGCCCGCCACGACCAGCGGCGGGAGGTGTCCCGCGTTGCTGAGGTCGAGCTGTCCGGTGACGGGGTCGAGCACGAAGTAGACCAGTGTGGTGACCTGGTCCATACCCTCCGTGGCCGAGAACATGCGATCCAGGCCGGCCAGGACGTCGGCGGGCTCGGGCATGGAGAAGGCCAGGGCGCGCAGCGCGTTGCGGATGCGGCTCATCCCGGCCGCGGCCGGGATGCCCTTGCCCATGACGTCGCCGAGCACCCCGGCGACGCGGCCGTCGGGCAGCGGGAAGGCGTCGTACCAGTCGCCGCCGACCTGCACGTTCTGCGACCCGGACCGGTAGTAGGCGGCCAGGCGCACACCGCGCACCCCGGGCAGTTCCTCGGGCAGCAGGCTGCGCTGGAGCTCCTCGGCGGTGCTGTGCTCCTGCTCGTAGAGGGTCGCGCGGCCGATGGCCAGCGCGCACTGCCCGGCCAGGGCCTCCAGGAACACGCGCTCGTCGTCGGAGACCTCGCGCGGGGTGGAGAAGGCGAAGCGCAGCGCGCCGATGGGGCGCCCCGCGGTCATCATCGGCAGCGCGATCCAGGCCCGCTCGGGCGTGGAACCGACGAGTTCGTCGACCTCGGGCGCGCCGTCGAACAGCGCGCCCAGCTCGGCCGGGTTGGCGGCCAGGCGGGGCAGCCGGTCGGCCACCGCCAGGGCGGCGATGTCGGGGTGGTCCGTGGGGAAGGTGGAGCGGGGCAGCTGGTGGGCGTGCGCGGCGGCGATGGTGCGCAGCCGCAGGCGGTCGCGGTCCAGCAGGACGACGCAGGTGTGGTCGGCGCCCACCCCGGAGCGGCCGATCTCGGACATGGCGTTGACGACCTCGTCGGCGGTGAGCGCCTCGGCCAGGTCGGAGGTGGCCTTCTGGAGGCGGGCGGTGCGCATGGCCGCCTCGCTGAGCTGCTGGTTGAGGCGCTGGCGGAGTTCGTCGGCCTCGCGCTCGTTGGTGATGTCGGCGAGGGTGCCGACCCACTCGGCGGTCCGCGTCCCCTCCATGACCGGATGGGCCCTGGCCCGGTAGTGGCCGTAGCCGCCCGAGCGGGTGCGCACGCGGAACATGGCGTCGAAGGGGGTGACGTCCAGGACGGAGTCCTCCCACGCGCGCTCGACGCGGGGGCGGTCCTCGGGGTGGAGGGCGTCGAGCCAGCCCCGGCCCAGGTAGTGCTCCAGCTCCTGGCCGGTGACGGCCCGCCACTGGGGGCAGTCCTCGCGGATCTCGCCGCCGGGCCCGGCGGCCCAGACGATCTGGTTGCCCGCCTGGAACAGGGCGCGCAGCCGCTGCTCGTCGCGGCGCAGGGCGGCGCCGTCGTCGGCGGGTTCGGCGCCCTCACCGGCGGGGACGGCGATGAGGGCGACGTACTCCTCGTCCGTGTCCGGTTCGGTGACGGGGAACCAGGTCAGGTCCCACAGCTGTCCGGCGGTGGCGCGGTGGCGTCCGCGGACGGCCTGTCCGCTCTCGCGCGCCCGGGCCAGGCCGGTCCGGTGGTCGGCGGCGGCGTCGCGGTCACCGCTCTCCTCCAGCAGGTCGCCGGGGTCGCGGCCCAGGCACTCGGCGGGAGCGCGCCCCAGGACGTCGGCGGCCAGGCGCTGGTTGATCGTGCCGAGGAGACCGTCGGGGCCGAGCAGCGCGAACCCGATCGGGGAGTCGGTGAGGAGGGATCCGACCGCGTCGGGGAGTTCCGCCCCGCTGACCCGGGGTGGCGGAATGGACGTCTCGGCGCTCAACTGCTCGACACCTCCGGAACCGTCGATTCCCCAGCCGTGTTTCGTTGGGGGGTGCTGCCTGGGCCGCGCGGCCCCTGTCGACCGGCCGCCCCCGGCGTGAAAGCCGGAAGTCGCGCGGCGCCGAAGGTAATCGGGGGGCTCCGCGGCTCCCGGGAGTCACGCTCGATGACTCCTCTCGGCCGCTGTCACGGCTCAAGCATAAGACACAGCCGTCCACACGCAACGGCCGTCTCGGAGGGAGGCCGCCCGCGGACGTGGAAGGTAAACAATAGGCCACCCGGGGGTCGCGTCACAGCGGACGGAGACTTTCGGCGACGTGTTTTCCGCCCATTCCCGGCGATGGGAGTTCCCGGGAGGTTTGCGTTCTCCACTCGGGACCAGGGGCGTTATACGCCTGAAACACCCTTTTCGCCTTGTTGAACTGCGATGACTGTGGTGTTCGAGTAAACGATGCTTCCCGGAGGTTTTATCAACAGCGTGCCGGGAGAAGGGTTGACACTCCGTCCAGAACAAGTGAAATGGGTGGAGGTCACCGTCCAGGCCATCTCCAGCTAGGGGTGTGAGCGAGAATGCTCCAGACCTTCCCGGTCCAGGATCTCAGTCGGATCTCGGCACGGCTCCACGACGAGTTCAGTGCCCTGTCCCACCGATGTGTCGAACGCTGCGTCAGCGACACCTGGAACTGCGTCGAACACCTGGGCATCACGGTCACGCCGCACCTGGTCGAGCGGGTCGCCCGCGAGCACCTGGAGGCGATGGTGAACTCCGTGCCGCCCTCCCCGCCGGCCAGGAAGCCGGCGCGCAGATCGGCCGCGGGCCTGTTCGGCGGCCACCGGGGCATACCGAAACCTCGCTGAGCCCGACGGACGCCACCAGGGGCGCGGCCTCCCCCGACGGGAGCCGCGCCTTGGTCGCGCCCCGAGCCGCCGGGGCGCCGCCGCCGGTTCACGGGAACGGAGGAGCGCACACCCGGGGCTGGCATACGCTCGGGTGGTGCCCTCCCCGATGCCTCCGTCCCCAGGTTCCGAACCGGTTCCCCGCGCCGTCTTCGACGAGATGCTGCGCGCCGCCAGAGCGCTGCTGGCCATGCGCCACCCGCTCGACGCCGAACTCGCCTTCAGCGAGCTGCTCGGCACTTGGTGGGGGGAGCGGGTCCCCGGAGTGGACGTGGAGAGGCTTCTCGGCGAGGGCCTGGTGGCGCACGCAACCGCCTCCGGCAAGCCCGCGGGACTGGGCGTGCTCGCGGCGGTCACCGCCCTGGGCACCTCGTCCGAGCAGCGGGGACTGGCCGAACAGGGGATGATCGCGCTCCGCGAGCGCGGCCTGCAGGTACCGGCGTGGGCCTCCCAGCTCGGCGCGGTCACACCGGTGGCCGTCTACGTCAGCACCGACCAGTTCGGTGACACCGAGGACTTCGTGTGCGTGTTCAGCCGTGACGGCGACCACCCCGGTCACCCGGGCTCGCTGCCGCCCGAGCACGCGCTGATCCTGGTCCTGGACCACAACGGCGGCGGCGTGCTGCGCGACGCCTGGGTGACCACCAAGGTCGAGCAGCTGCTGGAGAGCTGCCGGACCAGGGCCGAGGCGGACGAGTTCGCGCGGTTCACGCAGGTGGAGCTGACCGAGGCGCGCGCCCTGCTGTCGCGGGCCCTGGAACGCACGGAGCAGGTGGTGGCGGGCGCGCCCGCCGACCGGGCCTCGGGGGCGCTCGTGGAGCCGGTGGGACTGAAGGTCTCCGACCTGACCGGGGGGTCGCTGGCCGCGCACTTCGCCCTGGCCAACGCGCGGGTGCGGTCCCTGCCCACACCTCCCGAGGGGGTGGACCCCTTCCCCGCCCCGGTGTGGCGGCGCGACCGGCGGGCGGTGCTGGCCGCGCGCTTCCTGGCCTCGGACGAGGCCGCCGAGCTCTCCGACTCCTACGCGGCGAGCCGCTGCGCCGACCACATCATCACGCACGGCTGCGACGTGGACGGCGGTCGGCCGATGCGCGTCAGCCCGCGCAAGGTGGAGTCCTTCCTGCTGCACTGGCTGCCCGGCCGGGTGGTGCTGCTGCCCGAGGAGCAGGAGGCCATGCCGCACGTGCTGGCGGCGTGGGTGCGCTGGGCGGGCGGACGCGGCGGGCTGCCGCGGGTGGCGGTGGGCGCGACGCTGGACGCGGTGTGGGAGTCCACCGCGGAGTTCACCCGCACCTACCGCGACCCGGCGCGCCCGCTGGGGCTGCGCCAGGAGGCGGTGCGGAGGCTGATGCCGGACGGCGACTTCTCGTCGCTGGCGCGTCGGATGTTCGCGTTCCCGCTGCTGGCCAGCGAGCTGGTGACGTGGGCACCGGAGGAGTTCGACCCGGACACGGCCCGGGGCCGCAGAGCGCTGCTGCGCCTGGACCACTACGGCGAGTACGAGGCGGCCACACCGCACAGCGGCCGCCACTCCAGCGGGCAGGACCGGTGGTACCGGCCGGTGACCGGCGACGACCCCGAGCGGGAGCGGGAGCTGGACCGGCACGAGCGCCTGGCCCGGCGGCTGTGGCACGGCAGGCCCGCGAACCTGTGGGCGGCGGCCCGGCGGATGCTGGACCGGGGTGTGGACCGGCCCGGCGTGCTGGCCGCCCTGGGCGAGGTGCTGGAGGCCGCCTCGGACGAGGGCGACCTGCGCCGCCGCCTGGACGCGCTGTAGGCCGCGCGCCCCGGCGCCGCGGCTACTCCAGCATGCGCTCGCGCAGCTGCTCGACGGTGGCGTCGGAGAGCTTGAGGCCCTCGGTGACGTAGGCGTCGAAGGAGCCGTGGACCTCGTCCACGTGGTCGAAGGCGGTCTCCAGGTACTCGGCGCGCACCCGCGTCATGGGGACGACCTCCTCCCAGTCCAGGGCGCTGTGCCGGGCGAGCCTGCGCATCCACTCGTCGGTGTTGGCCTGGCGCCCGTTGCTGGCCAGGTAGTCGGCGACCACGGCCTCGCGGTCCACGCCCAGCAGGCCGAGCAGCAGGGCGGCTCCCCAGCCGGTGCGGTCCTTGCCCGCGCTGCAGTGGAAGACCAGGGCCGCCGGGCCACGGGCCGCCCGCTCGACCAGCTCTCGGTAGCCGGTGAGCGCCTCGGCGTCGGTCACCAGCTCGCGGTAGACGCCGTGCATGAAGCGCTCGGCGGCGCCGTCGGCGAACATGAGGCGGGCCTTCTCGGGGTCGGCCAGGGCCAGGGAGAAGTTGGCCCCGGCCGCCTCGGGGTCCTGCACTGCCACGACCGCGTACTCGGCGCCGTCGGGGACGACGTCGGGGAGGGTCTCGCGCTCGTGCGGGGTGCGCAGGTCGACGAGCTGGCGGATGCCCAGGCCGTTGTAGGCGGGCAGCTCGTCGGCGGCGATCGCGTGCAGGGCGTCGGAGCGGTACACGAGCCCTCGGCGGACCGTGCGGCCCGAGGCGGTGCGGTGCCCGCCGAGGTCGCGGAAGTTGGGGGCGCTGGAGAGGAGGAAACCGTCGTTCGTCACCTTGGTGACGATACCCATCCTCCCCGGCGCCCGGTCAGTCGGCGTCCGCTGTCCCCCGGCCGGGGTCAGGCGCCCTCGCGCATGGCGGTGATCCGCTCCCCCGCCTCCTTGACGTCCTTGGCGGTGTCCACGCCGCGCCAGAAGCCGTCGATGCGGTAGGCGGTCAGGCGCCCCTCCTCGGCCAGTTCGGGGAAGGTGGAGGACTCGTGGTCGCCCTTGGTCGGCAGCAGCGGGGTGACGCCCGGCTCGAACAGGTACACCCCGGCGTTGATCCACACCGGCAGCAGCGGGCTCTGGGTGAAGCCCTCGATCCGGTCCTGGTCGTCCACGTCCACGATGCCCCAGGTTGTGCGGAACCGGGCCAGTGCCAGGGTGGCCAGGCCGCCCCGCTCGCGGTGGTGGGCGGTCATCTCGTCCAGGGGGAACCAGGTGAGCACGTCGCCGTTGAGCGCGAAGTAGGGGGCCTGCGGGTCGCGCAGACCGGTGGAGGCGAAGCGCAGGGCCCCGCCGCGGCCCAGCGGCTCGTCCTCGACCAGGAGCGTGATCCGCGGGCCGCCCTCGCGGGCCTCCAGGTGCTCGCGCAGGACCTCGGCCTTGTAGCCGCAGGAGACGACGACGTGTTCGACGCCGTGGCCGGTGAGCCACTCCAACTGGTAGTCGATGATGGGCCGTCCGGCCACCTCCACCATCGCCTTGGGGCGGGTGTCGGTGTAGGGCCGCAGCCGGGTGGCCTGGCCCCCGGCGAGGATGAGCGCCTGGGTGACGGGGGACGCGGGGGAGGAAGTGGGTGCAGCGGTCATGGACCGGACACTAGCAGCACGCGCGTGCGCGGCTCCTCGGGTCTACTGCGTCGCCTCGGCGTACGCCTTGCGGACGTCGGCGCTGGTCAGCACGGTGAGTTCGGCGGCGGTCGCGGCCTCGCCCAGCTCCTGGGACACGCGCAGGTCGCGGTGGGAGCACGCCTTCTCGAACAGCGAGCGGGCGAAGCGGCCGTTGCCGAGCTCGTCGATCCACCCGGCCTCGCACACGTGCGCGAAGATGCTGCGCAGGTCCTCGCGCGCGGTGTCGTCGAAGGCGTCGCCGGTGCGGGCGGCCACGGCCTCGGCGATCTCTGTGAGCTCGTCGGCGGTGTAGGAGGGGAAGCGCACCCGCACGTTGAACCGCGAGGACAGCCCGGCGTTGGAGGCCAGGAACCGCTCCATCTCCGCCGGGTAGCCCGCGAGCACGACCACGAGCCGGGACCGGTCGTCCTCGGCCCGCTTGAGCAGGGTCTGGATGGCCTCGGAGCCGAAGGCGTCGCCGCCGCTGTAGCCGGGGTTGACCAGGGAGTAGGCCTCGTCCACGAACAGCACGCCGCCCAGCGCCCGGTCCACGAGCCGGTTGGTCTTGACCGCCGTGGCGCCCAGGTGCTCGCCGACCAGGTCGGCGCGCTGGGCCTCGACCACGTCGGCGCGGCCGAGCAGGCCCAGCGCCGCGAAGACCCGGCCCAGCACCCGGGCGACGGTGGTCTTGCCGGTGCCGGGCGGGCCGGAGAACACGAAGTGCCGCATGGGCGCCTGGTTGAGCAGCCCCTGCTCCTCGCGGAGCTTGGCCACCCTCAGCTGGGCCACGATGGAGCGGACCTGCTCCTTGACCGGCTCCAGGCCGATCATGGCGTCCAGTTCGGCCATCGCCTCGCCGATGCCGGGCGCCTCGCCGAAACCGGGCAGGCGCGAGGTCAGCTCCCGGTGGGCGGCCTCCACGTCCGAGGCGCGGACGGTGATGAGTTCCTCGGCCTCGGGCCGGGGCGCGGGCTCCGCGCCGTCCACTCCGGCGGTGACCACGCGCACGTCGCGGGCCTGGGCGGCCTTCTCGACCACCGAGCGGGCGAAGCGGCCGTTGCCGAGCTCGTCGACCACCTCGCGCTGGACCACCTGGTCGAATCTTCGCCGCAGCGCCTGGGCGGCTTCCTCGTCGAGGGTGTCGCCGCGCTGGTGGACGAGGGACTCGGCGATGCGGAACAGCTCGTCGGCGGTGTAGCTGGGGAAGTTGATACGGGTGGCGAAGCGCGAGGCCAGACCGGGGTTGGAGGCCAGGAAGGCGTCCATCTCCTTCTCGTACCCGGCCAGGACGACGACGAGCTGGTCGCGGTCGTCCTCGGCGCGTTTGAGCAGGGTCTGCACGGCCTCGTTGCCGAACCGGTCGGCCTGGCCGTCGCCCTCGTTGACCAGGGAGTAGGCCTCGTCCACGAACAGCACGCCGCCCAGCGCCCGGTCGATGAGCTCGTTGGTCCTGATCGCGGTCGCGCCCAGGTACTCCCCCACGAGGTCGGCGCGCTGGGCCTCGACCACGCGGGCGGTGGGCAGCAGCCCGAAGGAGTGGAAGATGGTGGCCAGGGTGCGGGCGACGCTGGTCTTGCCGGTGCCGGGCGGGCCGGAGAAGACCAGGTGGCGCAGGGGCCGCTCGACGGGGAAGCCCGCGTCGGCGCGCAGGCGGGCAGCCTCGATGGAGGCGGCGATCCCGCGCACCTGCTGTTTGACCGGGTCGAGGCCGACCATGTCCTCCAGTTCGGCCAGGGCCTGGTCGACGGGGACGGGTTCGTCGTCGGCGGCGGCAGGAGCGCCCCGGGAACCGCTGCCGGTGCGCGCGCGCAGCGTCCGGGTGCGGCCCTCGGCTCCGTTCCTGTCCCCGGGCGCGTTCACGGGGCCCGCGCCGCCGTTGCGGCGCGAGACGGGCATGGACTTGGCGGTCTCGCGCCGGTTGGCCTCGCTCTCCCGGTGGATCTGGCGCGAGGCCGACAGCCGCCACAGCACGCAGGCGCCCGCGGCGGCGTAGAGCAGGGCGATCCCCCAGGAGGCGGCGAAGGGCTCGACGACCAGCCCGACCAGGGCCAGGGAGAACCCGGCGATGAGCCCCGCGGTCAGCGAGAGCACGGTGGTGTGCCAGACGGGGAACTCGCGCGCCCGCCCGGCGGCCAGGACCACGAGCGGGGGCAGGGGCAGGACCAGCAGCGTGACGGGTTCGCCGGTGAGGGGGATCTGGAAGAGGGGGACGGCCACCGCGAGCCAGAGCACGCACACCATGACGGTGGCGAAGGCGTCCGCGGAGCGCATGAGGGCGGCCAGGACCATGAGCAGGACCAGGGCCCCGGTGACCGCGCCGAGGACGGAGGCTCCCGTGACGAGCGCGACGACGGCGACCACGGTCAGCAGGACCAGCGCGGACACGAGCCTTCTGCCTAGGGGGATCCGGTGGTAGAGGGGGCGCACGCGGTCGAGTCCCGAGGCGCGTCCCGGCTCCGCGGCGGCGGTGGAGCGCATCTCACGCGTCATCCATGCACCTTCCTGCGTGGGGGTCCGTGGCGGTCGGCTCTCCTGACCGGCGGGGTTCGGGTCGGGGGCGGGGGGCGCCGGGGGGCCGACGTCCACAGCCACAGCCTTGCCCCAAGTGGGGCGGATGTCCAGTACGGGACCGCGTGTCGTGCCCCCTGGAGGGGGGCCGCCCGGGGGCCGCGGGTCCGGTGCTCACAGCAGGGGGAGCTGCCCGCCGGGAGCGGGGCGGGCCCTGCGCAGGTGCTTCCATCGGGGCAGGTCGTCGAGGTAGGACCAGCTCATGCGGTGGTGCGGGGTGGGCCCGGACTCGGCCAGGGCGGCGCGGTGCACGGGCGAGGGGTACCCGGAGGCCCGCTCGAACCCGTAGCCCGGGTGGTCGGCGGCCAGCTCGGCCATGAGGGCGTCGCGGCGGACCTTGGCCAGGATCGCGGCGGCGGCGACGCTGACGCAGGCCAGATCGCCCTTGACGCAGGTGCGCACCCTCCAGGGGCGGCCGATGAAGTCGTGCCTGCCGTCGAGGATGACGGCGTCGGGCCGCGGGGAGAGCGCGTCCAGGGCGCGGCGGGAGGCCCGGTGCAGCGCCTCAGTCATGCCCACCTCGTCGATCTCCTCGGGAGAGGACCAGCCGAAGGCGTGGTCGGCGACCCAGGGGCGCAGTTGGTCGGCGATCTCCCGGCGGCGTCCGGGGGTCAGGCGCTTGGAGTCGGTCAGGCCGGAGGGCGGGTCGCCCTCGCCGGGGACGGCGGCGCAGACCAGGAGCGGACCGGCCCAGGCGCCGCGGCCCACCTCGTCCACTCCGGCGACCACACGCGCCCCGGAGGAGCGGAGCTCGTCCTCCAGCTCGTAGGTGGGTGCGGCGGGCGGCTGGGCGGGCGTGGATGTGGTCGGCACGGTGTCCACCCTAGGGCGTGCGGCGCGGAGGCCGTGCGGGGACCGGGGCGCGGACGGCCCCTGCCGGACGGCCCCGATCCCGGACAGGACGGCCACGCGAGCACCCTTTCGCGCGACTCGCCGGGCACCACGAGAGGCCAACGGCCATGACTTTGTGTAGTTTCCGCTTGTCAGGACCGCCGTCCGCCCGGGAGGAATGGGCATGCAGCGCGCCAGGCCGTACCAGCGGCCACGGATCTCCCGGGGACGCCTCTACGACGTCGTCGCCGCCCTCGTCCGGGTGGGCGTCGGGTGGATGTTCACCGAGTACGGGCTCGCGCTGCGCGGCCGGGAGGCCGGGGTGGCCCAACACCTCGACGCCGCCGGAGCGGGTGTGCTGTCCCCGATCGCCGGGACGCTGCCCGCCCTGCTCGTCGCGCTCTCGGTCGCCTTCGCCGTGGGCCTGCTCACATGGCTGACCGGCCCCCTGCTCGCAGCCGCGGCGGTGCTCGGCGCCCTCACGGCGGGCTCGGCCGACCTGGCCCCCCTCTCCTCGTGGGGAACGACGTCGCTGGTCACGGCGGTGTGCGTACTGATGGCCGTGAGCGGCGGACGCTGGTCCTGGGACCACCTCGTACTCTCACCGCGCGTCGGCGTGCGGCACCGGAAACACCGCCGTCAAACGTCCGCGACCCGCGGGAGCGACGGCGGCGTTTCATCCCGCCTCCCCGAACACGCCCCTCCACTGCTCTATCCTGTGGAGCAGGCCGTGCTTCGGCGGCCGTATCGACTGTGACGCGGCCCCCTGCGGCCCCTTCTTCCCGTTCGCTCCGGGTCCGCGTCCCCATGACACGGATTCGGTGGAGGGAACGCCATGTCCGCCGCGGCTTCCGGCCCGACCCCCGACAGGTCCCTGGCCAAGCTGATCGAGATCGCCGAGAAGCCGACGCTCGGCCAGCGACTGATCAGCTGGGCCTCCCGTCCGCCCGGTCGGCTCTACATCCCCGCCTGCGGCGTGGTCGGCCTGGTCCTGCTCTTCGAGGACAGCGTCCCCGGCGGACACCTGCCCACGTTCGTCATCGCCCTGGTGGGCGGTCTGCTGCTCGCCGGTATGGGCGCGCTGCGCCTGGGCATCGCCCTGGCGGTGGCCCGCCCGATGATCCGCCACTACTGGCTGCGCTGGGTGTCCGCGCCGGTGATCGCCGCCGCCGCGATCGGCCTGGCCGTGGCCGACGTCCCGCTCCAGAGCCGGATCAGCGCCTCCTCCGACCAACTGCTCTCGCTGCGCGAGGACACCGACGGCCGCACCTCCATCCCGCTCAACGGCGAACGGGTGGGGCTGTACTCGCTGCGCAGCGTCTCGGCGTACGAGGGCGTCACCCACTACGCGGTGGAGGGTTCGGGGCTGTTCAGCCCCTCGGGCCTGGCGCACAGCGCCGAGCGCATCCCCGAGGGCGTCTTCGTCCCCGGGCAGGGCTCCAGGATCTACGAACACGTGTCGGGCGACTGGTACGTCTGGGTCAACCACTGACCGCGCCCGCGCACCCGTGACCCGCCCGCCGCGCCACCGCGCGGCGGGCGGCCGCGTTTTCACCCCGGCCTTGCCGGCCCTTGTCCCCCTCCAACCCTGCTCTCACCCTCGCCGGGTACACAAGGAGGCGCCCCCCGGGGGGAGAGCCGCAGGCCCGCCCTCCCCGGCAGCGCCGCCAACCCTGAGGAGAGGCCCCATGCGCGAGTTCGCGCTCACCCTTCACGTGCGCATCCACGACTCGATCACCGCGCTGCGCCGCGCCCACGCGCTCGGCGACGACGATCTGGCCAGCGCGCAGGCGGGCGAGGTCGAGGACCTGGTCGAGATCGCCGCGCGGAACGGGATCGACATCGCCGGGGGCTACTCCTCCCTCTCCCCCGTCACCTGAACCCGGGCACGCAAGGGGCCCGCGACCACCGGTAGAGCCCAAGCTCCCGGTCGCGGGCCCCGTGCGCGGCCTCCCGTGCCCCGTGGACCGGCCGCGGGGCGCGAGGCCGCCGGGTCAGCGGCGTCCCTGCCCGCCGTACCCCTCTCCGCGCTCGAACTGCTCGCGCATCGCGGCGCCCTGCTGGCGCTGGTACTCGTCGGCCATCTGCTGCTGGCGCTCGGCGGCCGCGGCGACCGCGCCCTGCGCGGAGTCCAGGACGTCCCTGGCCCCGGCCGAGCCGCCCGAACCGCCCAGCGGCGCCCGCGCGCCCCGGCCGTCCATCACCTGCGGCAGCAGCTGCGCGGTCAGCAGCGTCGACAGCGCCGAACCGTCCCCCGCGCCCGCCTCGGTCTGCACCACCACCGGGCGCGGGGCGCGCCCGGCCAGGGTGGCGCCCACGTCCAGGCGGCGGCGGGCCAGCTCGTACTCCAGCACCGCCCGGTTGTCCCGGTAGGCCGTGGCCAGGCGCTCCTGCGCCTTCGCCTCGTTCTCGGCGGCCACCAGGTCGGCGCGCCCGCGCGTCTCGATCTCGTAGCGCACCCGCTGCGCCTCGGTCTCCTGCTCCTCCAGCATCTGCGCCACGTCCTTGCGCGCCTTGTTGAGGGAGGCGTTGACCTCGACGATCTTGGCGTCACGGGTCTTCTTGGAGCGCTCGATGTCCATCAGCAGGGTGTCGATCCGGCGCTTGCGCGTCAGCTCCCACTCCTGCTCGTAGGCCACCAGCTCCTTGGCCACCCGCTCCCGGGTGGACAGGTGCTGCTGGTACTGGCTGGGCAGCTGCACGTCGGGGATGTTGCAGCCGGTGATGCGCACACCGTACTTCTCCAGCTGCCCGTTGAGCAGGCGGCGCATGTCCTCGACGTTGGAACCGCGCAGGTCGTAGGCGGACTCGGTGTTGACCAGACGGCTTCGCTGGCGGATGGCGTCCTGCACCGCGCTGGAGAGCACGAGGTCGAAGTTGCTCGCGCCGATGATCGTCACGAACCGGATCGGATCGGTGATCTGGAACTTGAGGAAGAACTCGATCGACTTCAGCGGCACGTTCTCCCGCGTGGGGCAGGCAAGGACCGGCGCCGTGTAGGGGATCTCCGTGCGGGTGTCCACCACGAAGTCAACCCGCGACCACGGGTGCCACAGGTAGTGGCGGCCCGGACCGATCGGCTTCACGATCGCGCCGTACTTGGTGAGGATGCCGTGCGTGCCCTCCTCGATCTCGATGATCGAGCTGCGCCACCACCACAGGCCCGCCGCGACGATGCTGAGGACGCCGACGATCAGGGTCGGCACGGCCAGCACGACGTAGGCGACCCCGAGGACGAACCCGCCCGCCGAGGCGTTGAGGGCCATCATCAGCGCGGAGCACAGGGCGAACAGGCCGAACCAGACCAGGACGGTCCACCGCAGGCCCCGGTTGTCGCGCGGTATGACCACGGGGACGATCGCGCCCTGGTCGCCGCCGCGCAGCAGACCGGCCAGGTCACCCCACGAGGCTAGGGACTCCTTGATGCTGGAGCCGCCGCCGGCGTTCACTGACACGCTCATCTACTGACCTCCCTCGTCGGGGCCGGAGCCCTGGGTGCCGCGCGACCACGGCGGCGGGGGCGGGTCCTCCAGGGACCGGTGGGGGGCTTCCGAGGGCGGCGGCGCGTCGACCGGCGGCCCTGCGGGGCACTGCTCCCGCGGGGCCTCGGGCCGACCGTGCGGCTCCCGGGACCCCTGGGGCGCCTCGGACATGCGCTCGTCGATGGCCTGCTCGGAGACGGACTGGCGGATCTCCTCCACCAGCTCCTCCCCCGGGTCCTCGCCCCGGCCCGGCTCGGGCCTGGGACCGTCGGCGTCCCGCACCAGCGCGCTGATCTCCTGCTCGCGCTCGGCGATGCGGCCCCGGATGTCGCCGAGGCGGGAGCGGATGGCGTCCATGTCCTCCTGCGAGAACAGGGCGGTGTCGGCCTGGCCGATGATCTCCTGGGCGATGCGCAGGTAGTCGACGCTGGCGGCGTCGCCCGACCCGATCCGCAGGACCTGCGGCAGGCTGTCGGCGACCGCCTCCAGCTTGTCCAGGAGGGTTTCGCGGAAGCGGTAGTTGAGGATCTCGGGGGCGTCGGCGGCGCTCACCGCGCGGATGTCCAGGGCCTGGGCCTGCAACAGGGCCGCGTTGGCGTTGGCCTCGGACTGGGCCTCGACGAAGCGCTGGTGGGCCAGGGAGCGGGCCCGGTTGGTCTCCCGCTCCAGGGCCGTGTCCATCTGCGCCTGGTACTGGGCGATGTCGGCCTGGATCGCGGACAGGGTCTCGTTGAGGGTCGCCAGCTCCTTGTTCAGGTCACCCTCGTTCTGCTCCTTGCGCAGCTGGAGCTCGTACTCGAAGGTGTAGGCGTCCTTGGCGACGCGGACCATCTCCGGCGCCGCCAGGTCCATCCGGTACTCCTGGTTGGAGGGCTCGGCGTGGGTGATGTTGGCGCTGGTCAGCTCCACGATCCCGCTGAACTGGCGGTTGAGCTGCTCCACCAGGCTCTGGGTGTTGTCACCGACCATGTCGTAGATGGCCGAGGCCTGCTGCTCGTAGATGAGGCTGCGCGTGGTCTCGCTGATCGCGTTGTTGAGCTTCTCCTGGAAGCCGTTCACGCCGCCCAGCGTGTAGACGAAGTCGGTGGCGTTGACGATCCTGAACTGCACGAACAGGTCGATGGAGGCCTGCACGCCGCTCTTGGTGGGCGCCGAGCGGATCGGTGCGTTGAAGGGGTACTCGCGGGTGGTGTTGACGATGTAGGAGACGCGCTTCCAGGGGTTGAAGAGCGTGACCCGCCCGGCTTGGAAGACGTTCTCCATCTTGCCGAAGCGGGTGACGATCGCCTCGCAGCCCTCCGGCACCATCACCATGCCCTGGCGCCACCACATGAACACGGCCACCGCGATGGTGATCAGCCAGTAGTGGACGCCGAAGACGGGGTTGGTCAGGGGGTTGCCGCCGCTGACCGCCTGCGGGACCAGGACGGTGACGGCGCCCAGCACGCCGAGGGCCACCAGCGCGATGGCCGGGAGCATCGTCACGAAGGTGCGTCCGCGGGGGATGACCATGGGGCAGATGACGTGGACCGGCCCGCCGTCGCCGCGCTCGTAGTAGCTGCGGTTGATCGCCTCGCCCGCGTTGTTGAGGGAGGTGCTCTTCTGCTCGATGCGGGTGCCGACGGAGTCACCCTGTTCACGGGCGGCGACGAAGTCCCGGGGGTCGAGGCCACCGCCCTCGGTGGCCTGTTGCAGCGCGTCGGACACCGCCTGGCGCGGATCGCCCCCCTGGGCGACGGCACCGGCCGCGCCGCGCACGGTCTGCGCGAACGACATAGGCATGGGCTCCTTGGTCGGAGGTCGGGAACTATCGGCTACGACGTCGCGTACCGCGGTCCGGTTCCAGGTGGGGACCTGTTCCGTGACCGGAGGGGCCGTAGCGGACAGCATCAACCCTGTCATGAGACGCGTCCGGAACCCAGGGCTGTAGACCGGAACGTGACGGGGGAAACCACCCCCGGGACCGGTCCGGGCGGGCCGGACCACACCGCCGCCGGACGGCCGGTAACGTCGTCGGCACACGCAGCCACCGGCTCCGGCCGCAGCGAGAGGGGACACCGTCCATGCCCGCAGTACCCAGCTCCGTCCTGACCACCGCGGGCCTGATCGGCGGCTACACGGTGGCCCGCGCGACGGGCAACCGCCCGCTGGGCGGAGCCGTGCTGGCCGCGTTCGGCGCCGCGGCCTTCGAGACCTGGCGCCGCCGCTCGGGAGTTGGCACGGCGGTCGCGCTCACCGGCGTGTACGCGGGCGCGTTCGGGCTCTCCCACCCGCTGGCCAAGAAGGTCGGCGCCTGGCCCGCCGTGCTGGGGGTGACCGCCGTGACCGCCGCGGTCGCGGCCGCCTCCGGGGACCTCGACCGCGGCTGACACGGGACCGGGGCTGTCGGGGAGGGGTACGGCTCCGCCCCTCCCCGGGCCGCCCGTCCGACACCGGTCAGCTGCAACCGCTGGTGGCTCCGCAGCCCTCGCAGGCGTAGCAGCTGCCCGACGGGCGCATCTTGGTACCGCAGGTCACGCACAGCGGCGCGTCCGCCACGAAGCCCTTGCCCTCCATCAGCTCCGCGGTCGAGTGCGCCCGGGTCGGCCGCTCCGCCGCCGTGTGCGGCTCCCGCGCGGGGACGGCCGGGGCCTCCTCCGGGGCGTCCGCCCCGCGGGTGGCGGCGGACTGGGCGTAGGACTCCACCTGCGTGGCGACCTGCGCGGGGTCCTCGCCCGCCACCTGCGCCTGGCGTTCGGCGGCCGACAGCACCCCCAGCGCGGCCCGTTCCTCGTAGGGCAGGTGGTCCAGGGCCAGGCGGCGGAAGATGTAGTCCACCACCGACTGGGCCATGCGGATGTCGGGGTCGTCGGTCATGCCCGCCGGGTCGAACCGCATGTTCGTGAACTTCTCCACGTAGGTCTCCAACGGGACCCCGTACTGCAGGGCGATGGAGATCGCGATGGAGAAGGCGTCCATCACCCCGGCCAGGGTGGACCCCTGCTTGCCGAGCTTCATGAACACCTCGCCCAGACCGTCGTCCGGGTAGGAGCCCGCGGTGATGTAGCCCTCGGCCCCGCCCACGGAGAACGACGTGGTCTCGCTAGGTCGCTTCTTGGGCAGGCGGCGGCGGACCGGGCGGGGCGCCTCGGCGGCCTCCGTCTCGGGCTCGGCCTCCTGCCGCGTCCCGCCGGTGGACAGCGGCTGGCCGACCTTGCAGTTGTCGCGGTAGACGGCGAGCGCCTTCAGGCCCATCCGCCAGCCCTCGAAGTAGATGTGCTCGAAGTCCTCGACCGAGGCCTCCTCGGGCACGTTCACCGTCTTGGAGATCGCGCCGGACAGGAACGGCTGCACCGCGGCCATCATCCGCACGTGGCCCATGGGCCGGATGTAGCGGCGCCCCATCGCGCAGTCGAACACCTCGTAGTGCTCGGTGCGCAGGCCGGGCGCGTCCACGACGTGGCCGTTCTCGGAGACGTACTCGACGACGGCCTCGACCTGCTCGTCCTGGTAGCCGAGGTTGCCCAGCGCGCGCGGGATGGCCTGGTTGACGATCTGCATGGAGCCGCCGCCGACCAGCTTCTTGAACTTGACCAGCGAGAAGTCCGGCTCGACGCCGGTGGTGTCGCAGTCCATCATGAACCCGATGGTGTTGTGGCTGACCAGGCCGTTGGCCACGTAGGTGACGTTGTCGGGCACCGAGATGTCGTAGGTTGGCTGGACCCCGCCGTCCTCGTTGGAACCGACCTCCTCGAAGACGTAGCCGAGGGCGTGGCCCAGCCTGTCGTCGAGGGTCTCGGAGTGGATGACCGAGGCCAGTTGCCGCGCCACACCGCCGTACTCCCTCAGCGACTGCACGACGGTCCCCCGCGCGGTGTGACCGACGGGCACCAGCTCGTCCCACACCTGACGGGGCAGAACGATCCGGTCGCCCTTGGCCGAGCGGTCCGGCTCCAGCCGGACGACGAGCCTGTTCTTGCGGTCGCCCAGGAAACCGACGGTCTCGTCGAAGCGCAGGGCGTGGTCGACGTTGCGCAGCCGCACCACGTGGCAGTCTCCGCCGTGACCGCTCCGGGTCGTGTGCGTGGTGGAGGCCATGCCCAGGGTCAGCAGCAGTGTGCGCACCTCCCCGGCGAAGGAGGCGTGCGCGGTGGACAGGCTCGGCACGCCCCCGTGGACGGTGCCGTCCGCCTCGAAGAGGCCGCGCAGGAAGGCCGCGTACACCGCCGGGTCGTTGGCCTCCAAGACCGCGGAGGGCACGCGGGGGGTCCAGCCCCTGCCGGAGTGGTCCTGGCCGGGCAGGTCCTTGGCGAACCCCGCGGCCTTCCACCACCGGGCCAGGCGAACCGAGGACAGGACGACCTCCTGGTAGCCCTGCATGGCGGTCACCGCGGGCACGAGGCCGAACAATCCCTTGGCCAGGACGCGCAGCCGCTCGACGACGTCCTCGTCGGCGTCGGCGACGCACATACGAAGGCCCCTGGCGTGCAGGCTCCCGTCACCCGTGAAGTAGCCGACGAACTCCGCGAGTTCCTCGTCCACCGCATCGGGCACGAACAGGCCGTGATCCCCCGTGTAGTAGGCCTGGTCCAGGACCGGCAGCACCACACGACGGGGTCGACCGACCAGGGTGCCCATCTGGACCGGAACGACGTCGCCCTCCACGACGTCGGCGAAGCGCTTCCACTCCCAGTCACCGGTCTGGGGGGAGACCACCTTGATCCGGTGCGTGTGCGTGCCCTGGAGCCGGTACCCGCCCCTGGTCACGATGCGCCGGGTCGGCTCCTCTCCGTTGACGAAGAACCTCGTCGCATCGCGGGGCCCCTCGTCAGTGGACACCCGGGCGGAGAGGTCCTGCCACCTGGGCCCGTGGACGTCGCCCAGTTCGGTGAGCCGGACGAGTCCCCGGTCGGTGGTGACCATGGAGTCGCCGGTGAGGCAGCCGGTGGGTGCGAGAAGGCTCGCCTGGGCGTTGCGCCAGCCGTTGCGGTCACCGGTCCTGAGGCACTCGGCCCACTCGCGGGTGGCCGCGGCGTGGATCGGCTCCTCCAGGGTGCCGACGGTGCGCAGGTCGTCGTTGGCTGCGGCGTGCTTGCGCATGACCCGCTTGTGGGCACGCTCGTTGCGGCGGTAGCCGTCGTAGGGCCCCACGACCCCGGCCAGCTCGGCGCTGCGCCGGTAGGCCGCGCCGGTCATCAGCGAGGTCACGGCGGCGGCGACCGCGCGCCCGCCCTCGGAGTCGTAGGCGTGGCCGGTGGCCATGAGCAGGGCGCCCAGGTTGGCGTAGCCGATGCCGAGCTGCCGGTAGGCGCGGGTGGTCTGGCCGATCCTCTCGGTGGGGAAGTCGGCGAAGGTGATGGAGACGTCCATCGCCGTGATGACCAGTTCGGTGAGCGCGGTGAAGCGCTCCACATCGAAGGTGTCGTCCTCGCGCAGGAACTTCAGCAGGTTGATCGAGGCCAGGTTGCAGGACGAGTCGTCCAAATGGAGGTATTCCGAACATGGGTTACTTGCACTGATACGTCCGCTCTCGGGCGTGGTGTGCCAGTCCTGGATCGTGCCGTCGTACTGGATGCCCGGATCCGCGCACTCCCAGGCGGCCCTGGCCATGCGCTGGAACAGCTCCTTGGCGTCCACCGTGGCCACGACCCCGCCGGTGGTGCGGGAGGTCAGGCCGAAGTCGGAGCCGCTCTCCACGGCGCGCATGAACGCGTCGGAGACCCGCACGGAGTTGTTGGCGTTCTGGTACTGGACGCTGAACATGTCGTCGCCGCCGAGGTCGACGTCGAACCCGGCGTCGCGCAGGGCACGGATCTTGTGCTCCTCGCGGGCCTTGGTCTCGACGAAGTCCTCGATGTCGGGGTGGTCGACGTCCAGTACGACCATCTTGGCGGCCCGGCGGGTGGCCCCGCCGGACTTGATGGTCCCGGCCGAGGCGTCGGCGCCGCGCATGAAGGAGACGGGCCCGGAGGCCGTCCCGCCGGAGGAGAGCAGTTCCTTGCTGGAGCGGATGCGCGACAGGTTCACACCCGCGCCGGACCCGCCCTTGAAGATGATCCCCTCCTCCTTGTACCAGTCCAGGATCGACTCCATGGTGTCGTCCACGGAGAGGATGAAACACGCACTGACCTGGGCTTTTGAACTCGTACCGACGTTGAACCACACCGGGGAGTTGAAGCTGAACAGCTGGTGGGCGAGGGCGTGCTTGAGTTCGTGGTCGAAGACCTCGGCGTCCTCGGCCGAGGCGAAGTAGCCGTGTTCGCGGCCGGTCTCGGTGTAGACGCCGACGACGCGGTCGATGAGCTGCTTGAGGCTCCACTCGCGTTCGGGGGTGCCCACCGCGCCGCGGAAGTACTTGCTCGTGACGATCTGGGTGGCGTTCATCGACCAGGAGGAGGGGAACTCCACCCCGCGCTGCTCGAAGTTGACCGTGCCGTCGCGCCAGTTGGTCATGACGACGTCGCGGCGCTCCCACTCCAGGGAGTCGTAGGGGTGCGTGCCAGGGGAGGTGAAGACGCGCCTCACCCTGATCCCCTTGCGGCTGCCCTTGCCCTTGCGTCCGGCCGGACCGTTGGCGGTTTCCGTCATCGCCGGGTCTCCCCTCACTCGTGGGCACGGTCACCGACCGTGCCCGGCGTCCTCGTCCCGGGAGTGGTGTGGCCCCGCGCGCGGTCGGCGTGCGGCCGCGAGGGGCGCTACCCCGTGGCGGCGCCGCTCCGGCCGCCGGTCTCGGCCTCGCGGTCCTGGCGCAGGCTGGCGATCTCGGCCTCGAAGTCGGAGAGGCTCTCGAAGCCGCGGTAGACGCTGGCGAAGTGCAGGTAGGCGACCTCGTCCAGATCGCGCATCGGCCCCAGGATGGCCAGGCCGATCTCGTGGGCCGGGACCTCGGCCAGGCCGCGGCCGCGGATCTCCTCCTCGACCTGCTGGCCGAGCTTGGCCAGGGCGTCCTCGGAGACGGGGCGGCCCTGACAGGCCCGGCGCACCCCGGCGATGATCTTGGTCCTGCTGAAGGGCTCGGTGACCCCCGAGCGCTTGGCCACCATCAGCAGGACGGTCTCCTGGGTGGTGAACCTGCGCTCGCAGACGGGGCAGGACCGGCGGCGCCGGATGGCAGCGCCGTCGTCGGTGGACCTGCTGTCGATCACCCGGGTGTCCGGATGGCGGCAGAACGGACAGTGCACCCTGGTTCACCTGCTTCTCTCACCGAACGACAACACCTAGGTACCACTAAACCACAACTTCTGGGCAACCACTCCCGTCGCAACACCAGATGTTGTGGTCGAACCTAGACTTCTTCCTGACCTCGCCGCAACCCCGGCGCGGGCGTGTCACGAACACGGCCGAGGGACCGCGCGGCATCGTGGTCCGCGGCGGCGGGGCGGGACGGGGATGTCGGTGCGGGCGGACTGCCGCGGGGGCGGCCCGGCACCGCGCTCAAGGATAGCGCCGCCCACCGGAGCCGCCGCTCCCGGCGGCGGGCGCGGGAATCCCGACGTCACGGGGATTTCGGTCGAGCCGACGCCCCGGGATAAGACCCCCGCGCCTGGCCGGAACCGCCGTCACGGACACGCGTTCGCGCATTCCGGGGACAACAGCGCGTGAACGCGTGTACACACGTAAGTGCAGGCCGGAAATTGGCCGCGAATACGCGCGACGGCAATTCTCCCCGGCCTCGAACGCTTGTTTGATATCACCGTGTGCAACGACTAAAGTTGACCTTGATTTCACACCGGTTTCGCCATCACGTGGACCCCCAGGTCGGCACGGTCGCGGACCGGGGGTGGCCAGTCACACAAGCAGGCCCTGACCGAACCGAATGCCGAGGAGGCCCGGCCGTGCCGGAGGAGAATCCCGGAACCGCAGATACCGCCACCGTTCTCGCACCAGCGGAGAACGCGGGCGGGTCCACGCCCGAAGCCCCCAAACTCACCGCGCGCCAGCAGAGCGTGCTGAACTGCATCCAGCGCTATGTCCGGGAGCGGGGTTTCCCCCCGTCGATAAGGGAAATCGGGGAAGCGGTCGGCCTGTCCAGCCCGTCCAGCGTGGCGCACCAGCTCAAGGTCCTCCAGCGCAAGGGTTACCTGCACCGCGACCAGAACCGGCCGCGCGCGGTGGAACTGCGCACGCCCGGGCGCGCCTCGGGGCAGACCCTGGTGCCCGAGGACATCGACCTCTCCCGCGCCGCGGCCGTGCCCCTGGTCGGCCGGATCGCCGCCGGCGGTCCGATCCTGGCCGAGGAGTCGGTGGAGGACGTGCTCGCCCTGCCGCGCCAGCTGGTGGGTGAGGGTCGCCTGTTCATGCTCACCGTGGTCGGCGACTCGATGACCGACGCCGCCATCACCGACGGCGACATGGTGGTGGTGCGCCAGCAGCAGGACGCCAACAACGGCGACATCGTGGCGGCGCTGCTCGACGACGAGGCGACCGTCAAGGTGCTGCGCCGCGAGGAGGGCGGCCACGTGTGGCTGATGCCGCGCAACGAGGCCTACGAGCCGATCAACGGCGACGACGCCACCATCCTCGGCAAGGTGGTCGCGGTCATGCGCCGCGTCTGAGGTGCCCGCGTACCCGCGTCCCCGGTCCCTCTCCCCTCGGAGGGACCGGGGACGCTTCCCCTGTGGACGGCGCGGGGCCGACGGGCGCGGGCCGCTAGGCTGAGGAGGTGTTCACACGTGCCTCCTCCCCCGCCGTCCGCTGGCGCACCGCACTGGCCGGTGCCGCGAGCGCCGTCCTGTTGACCGCCGCCTGCGCCCCCGCCGACGACGGGGCCGCCGAGGCGCCGGGGGTCGGCGGCGTCGAGCGCGAGGTGGCCTTCGAGGGCGGCGGGCACGAGGCGTCCGGCGCGTTCCGGATGCCCCAGGACGTCTCCGGCACCGTTCCGGGCGCGCTCATCATCTCCGGCAGCGGTCCCACCGACCGCGACGGCAACAGCTCCGTGCGCCCCGACGCCGACACCAACCAGAACCTGTCACGGGTGCTCGCCGACGTCGGGGTGGCCTCGCTGCGCTACGACAAGTACGGCAGCGGTCCGGACTCCGAGACGCCGGGCCCCGGCGACGAGGTCGCGCCGGTG
Organism: Nocardiopsis akebiae; assembly: GCF_018316795.1. Lineage (NCBI taxonomy): Bacteria > Bacillati > Actinomycetota > Actinomycetes > Streptosporangiales > Nocardiopsidaceae > Nocardiopsis > Nocardiopsis akebiae. The sequence goes on along the minus strand of NZ_CP074132.1, from coordinate 1,974,230 downwards.
GACCCGGTGGTCTTCGACGAGCAGGTCGCGGCGGCCTACGAGGAACTCGTCTCCCAGCCCGAGGTGGACCCCGAGCGGGTGGTCGTCGTCGGGCACAGCGAGGGGGCCCTGTACGCGCTGCGCGCCCACGAGCTCATCGGTGCGGAGCACCCCTCCCCCGCGCTCGTGCTGGCCGCGCCTCCCGGTACGCGCTACCTCGACCTGATCGACCGCCAGCTCACCGAGCAGGCGCGCGCCGCCGAGGCCTCGGGCCAGGTGGAGGAGGGGCAGGTGGTCCAGCTGCTCTCGGACTCCCGTGCCGGACGGGCCGCGATCAGGTCCGGGCGCGCGCTCAGCGAGGTGGAGACGCCCAGCGGGGGCGTCATGGGCGTGTACACCCCCGCCAACGAGGACTTCCTGGCCTACATGGACGCCTTCGACCCCGTCGAACTGGCGGAGGGCCTGCCCGGGGGCACCCCGGTGCTGGTGCTGTGGGGGGAGCGGGACGCGCAGGTCTCCCGGCAGGACGTGGACCGGCTGATGACCGGTCTGGACGGAGCGCGACGGGTGGACGTCCCCGACACCGACCACATCCTCCGCCGCTACCGGGACGAGCCCGGGGCCACGGTCCTGGACGCCCAGCGCCCGTTCGCCGAGGAGGTCTCGCCCGCGCTGGAGGAGTTCCTGGGCGCGGCCTGGTAGCCGCGCCGGGGCCTCACTCGGGGATGGAGTCCGGCAGCGCCTCGGCCACGGACAGCGCGAACTCCTCGGCGCCCGCCACCATGCGCTCCCGGCCGCCCGGGTCCTGCGCGTCGTAGCTGGCAGCCACGGTGTAACAGGTCTCCAGGTACAGGTTGGACACCCGGGCACCGACGCAGGCGACCGTGTACGGGTCCTCCTGGACCCAGGCGACCGCCTCCTCGCCGACGCCTTCCAGCTCCTGCGCGTCGTACTGGGAGGTGGTGGTGCGCAGGTTGTCGGCGGCCGTCGTGACGCCGCCCGGGTCGGGGGCGGCCACGGCCACCAGCGTCGCGGTGGCCGGAACCTGTTCGCCGGGGCCGCCTGGGGTCGCCCACCGGCACTGCCAACCGGAGCCGAACGCCTGCTGCGGGCCGCCGACCGGCTCCTCGACCTCCAGCTCGTGGTCGGGCACCAGTTCGTCCAGCGTCCCGGTCTCGGCGACGGAGCACTCGGGCGCCGTCCCGAAGGCGCTCGCCTCCGGGGTGTCGCGCGCCACCACGTACCAGATCGCCCCGGCGGCGAGCACGACCAGCACCAGTGCGGCGGCGACCACGGCGGCGGTGGCGCAGCCCCGGCTCTGCGGTTGGACGGAGGCCACCACCTCGGGTGCGGGCTGCTGGGGGTGGGGCTGTCGCCACGGGGTGCCGGGGGGCGGCGGGTACTGCCCTTGTGGTGCCTGGTGGGGGTGGTAGGCCTGCTGCTGCCCGTGGGGTTGTGGTGCCTGAGACGGCGGAAGCGGCTGCTGTTGCCCGTGAGGCTGCGGCACCTGGGATGACTGAGGCGACTGCTGGTCTGCGTGCAACCGGGGAGGTTCCTGTGACCCCTGTGACTGCGGTGCCTCATTTCCCTGCTGAAGGCGCTGCTCCTGCGGCTGGGGTGGCTCGTGTTCCTGCGGTTCCTGATGCTCCTGCGGTTGCTGAGACCGAGGAGTTCGGGGGAACTGTTGGGCTTCCCGGGACTGCTCCGGCTCCCGCGGATCGGGCTGCTGGTCGCTCACAGGGCCTCTCCGAGCTGCACGGCGAACTCCACTGCCAGGTCCCGGGCCTCTCCGAAGTCGACCGGCTCGGTGCCGGAGGTCCCGGCGTAGGACACCCGCACCAGCAGGTTGTCGGTGGGGAAGGCCAGTTCGGCGGTACCGGGAGTCTGGCCGCGCCACACCCGGCCATCCCCTGCGGGCAGTTCCACGGCCTCTCCGCGCACCGGCGTCAGGTCGGTGTAGGCCTCCCGCGTCCGCTGGGCGCCGGTGACCGGCTCCTCTCCCGTGGTGTCGGTGAAACGGGCGGACAGGTCCAGCCGGAGCACCCCCTGGGGTCCATCGGTCAGACCGGCGGAGGACCACGAGCACGTGGTGCTGTCGCCGTCGGCCAGGGGTCCGTGCTCGGAGGACTCCAGGACCGCGCCGGGCACCAGGCCGGTGACGAGCGCGCCCGAGACCGCCGCGCACCCGGGCGCCGCGGCGTGGACGTCGCCGTTCCCGGCCACGCCCGGGTCGTCCCCGGCCAGCCACAGCCCGCCGCCGATCGCCACCGCGGACAGCACCACCGTGCCCGCGCCGATCACGGCCACCCGTGCGAGGGGACCCACCCGGCCACCGCCTCCCTGTCGGTCACCGAGCCGACCGCACACGGGCGGCGGCCGCGCGCAGCGGCCGCCGCCCCTCGTGTGCCTGGTCAGCCGACGACGATGTTCACCAGCTTGGGCGCGCGCACGACCACCTTGCGGATCTGCTTGTCGCCGATGAAGCCCTGTGCCTTCTCGGAGGCCAAGGCCAGCCGCTCAAGCTCCGCCGGGTCGATGTCGGGCGCCACGGACAGCTTGTCACGGACCTTGCTCTGCACCTGCACCACGCAGGTCACGGACTCCTGCACCAGCAGGGCCGGGTCCACCTCGGGCCAGTTGCCGACGGCGACGCTGCCGCTGCGGCCGAGCTTCTCCCAGCCCTCCTCGGCAACGTAGGGCGCGAACAGGGACAGGGAGACGGCCACGGCCTCGGCGGCCTCGCGGACCGCCGGGTCGGCGGCGCCGGGACCGGAGTCGATGGCCTTGCGGGCGGCCGAGACCAGTTCCATGGTGCGGGCGATGGCCACGTTGAACCGGCGGGACTCGACCAGGGCGGTGATCTGGTCGACGATGCGGTGCGTGGTCCGGCGCAGGCCGCTGTCGCCCTTGGCGGGGTCGGCTCCCGGCGCGCTGGCCGCGCCCGCCTCGCTCATCACCCGGTAGGCGCGGTTGAGGAACTTCTGCGCGGCGACGACGGAGACGTCGGCCCAGTCCACGTCCTCCTCGGGCGGGGAGGCGAAGAGCATGGTCAGCCGGACCGCGTCCACGCCGTAGGCGTCGATCTCCTTGCCCAGGTCCACGCCGTTGCCCAGGGACTTGGACATGGCGCGGCCCTGGTTGATGACCTGGCCCTGGTTGGTCAGGCGGCGGAAGGGCTCGGTGAAGGACACCATGCCCATGTCGTACAGGACCTTGGTGAAGAACCGGGCGTACATCAGGTGGAGCGTGGCGTGCTCCTTGCCGCCGATGTAGTGGTCCACCGGCCCCCACTTCTCCACCGCCTCGGTGTCGAAGGGGGCGGTGTCCAGGCGCGGCGAGCAGTAGCGCAGGAAGTACCAGGACGAGTCCACGAAGGTGTCCATGGTGTCGGTGTCGCGCTCGGCGGGGCCGCCGCAGGAGGGGCAGTCGACGTTGACCCACTCGGTGGCCGCGGCCAGGGGCGAGACGCCCTTGGGTGCCAGCTCGGCGCCCTTGAGTTCGGGCAGGGTGACGGGCAGCTGCTCGTCGGGGACGGGCACCTCGCCGCAGGAGGGGCAGTGGATGATCGGGATGGGGGTGCCCCAGTAGCGCTGGCGGGACAGCAGCCAGTCGCGCAGGCGGTAGTTGATCGTGCCCTGTCCGGTGCCGCGCTCGGCCAGGATCCCGATGATGCGCTCGATGGCCTCGGTCTTGGCCAGGCCGTCCAGCGGGCCGGAGTCGCGCAGGACGCCCTCCCCCGCGGTGGCCGTGCCCGTCTCGACGGGGTCGGGCTCGCCGGTCTCCACCACGACCCGGACCGGCAGGTCGAAGGCCAGGGCGAAGTCCAGGTCGCGCTGGTCGTGCGCGGGCACCGCCATGATGGCGCCGTGGCCGTAGTCGGCCAGGACGTAGTCGGCCGCCCACACGGGCATGCGCTCGCCGTTGACGGGGTTGATCGCGTAGCGGCCCAGGAACACGCCGGTCTTGGGGCGCTCGGTGGCCTGGCGCTCGATGTCGGAGAGCTTGGCGACGTCGGAGCGGTAGGAGTCGAAGGCCTCGCGCTGTTCGGGAGCGCACAGCTCGTCGGCCAGGTCGGCGTCGGCGGCCACGACGAAGAAGGTGGCCCCGTAGAGGGTGTCGGGCCGGGTGGTGAAGACGGTGACCGGCTCGTCGCGGCCCTCGATGGCGAAGTGGACGTCGGCTCCGGTGGAGCGGCCGATCCAGTTGCGCTGCATGGCCAGGATCTCGTCCGGCCAGCGGCCGTCGTCGAGCTGGTCCATGTCGTCCAGCAGGCGCTGGGCGTAGTCGGTGATGCGGAAGTACCACTGGTTGAGGCTGCGCCGCACGACGTCGGCTCCGCAGCGTTCGCACCTGCCCTGCACGACCTGCTCGTTGGCCAGCACGGTCTGGTCCTGGGGGCACCAGTTGACGTGGCCGTCCTTGCGGTAGGCCAGTCCGCGCTCGAAGAAGCGCGTGAACAGCCACTGGTTCCAGCGGTAGTACTCGGGGTCGCTGGTGTGCAGGCGGCGCGACCAGTCCACGCTGATGCCGTAGCGCCGGAACGAGGCCGCCTGGGTCTCGATGTTGGCGTAGGTCCACTCGGCGGGGTGGGAGTTGTTCTTGATGGCCGCGTTCTCGGCGGGCAGGCCGAAGGAGTCCCAGCCGACGGGGTGCAGGACGTTGTCACCGCGCTGGAGGCGGTAGCGGCTGATGACGTCGCCGATGGCGTAGGCCTCCGCGTGGCCCATGTGCAGGTCGCCGGAGGGGTAGGCGAACATGTCGACGATGTAGGAGCGCGGGCGGGTGTCCCCGGGGTCCTCGTCGGCCTGGAACGGAAGCTCAGCGGCCCAGCGCGCCTGCCACTTGTCCTGGAGGGCACGGGCGTCGTAGGTGTCGCCCGTCGTCTGGTCGCCGTCTACCGCTGTCATCGCCACGTGTTCCTTAGCCGGTTCGGGGTGTACAGCACTCAGGTTAGCGGTTGGCGGGTCGGGGCGCGGACGGGTTCCGCGCAGCCCCGCGCAGCCCCGCGCGGGTGCGCACGGGGCTGCGGCCGGGGCCCGGAGCCCGAGCCGCCCTCCCCCGCCCCGTGCGGGCGGGCCCGGCGTCGCCGTTCTGCGCCCTCGGTCCCGGGGTCGCCGAGAGCGAAGGGAAGATCGGTGAGATTACGGACTCCCGCCCCCTCCACACCGACCAGCCGGTTTGTTACTCTTCCGTCAAAGTGGCGCAGAACACGCGATGCGGGTCACATCATCCCGAACCTTCGCGCGTTCACTGGACCCATCTGGCTGCGGGAGGCCCCCATGCTCAACCTGTCCGTGCTCCTGGAGGACGGCGCCCGATCGGCTCCGGAGAAGGAGTGCCTGGTCTACGGCGACCTGCGCCTGAACTACGCGATCACCGACACGATCGCCAACCAGGTGGCCAACCTGCTGGTCTCGCGCGGGATCAGGCCGGGGGACCGGATCGCGCTGGCCAGCCCGAACGTGCCCTACTTCCCCTTCGTGTACTTCGGCGCTCTCAAGGCTGGCGCGGTGATCGTGCCGCTGAACGTGCTGCTGACCCCGCGCGAGATCGCCTACCACCTGGAGGACTCCGGAGCCAGGGCCCTCTTCGCCTTCACCGGCACGCCGGAACTCCCGCTGGGCGAGCGGGCCTTCGAGGCCTTCGGCCGGGTGGACTCCTGCGAGTTCTACGTGGACCTGCCCGCCTCCCCGGGCGCCACCGAGTCGACCATCGACGGCGCCGAGACCTTCTGGAAGGCGCTGGAGGGCCAGTCCGGTGAGTTCGAGACGGTGCAGGCCAGCTCCGACGACACCGCGGTCATCATCTACACCAGCGGCACAACCGGCAAGCCCAAGGGCGCGGAGCTGAGCCACCACAACCTGCTGCTGAACGCGGTCGGCTCCGCCCGGCTGGTCGAGGCCCACCCCGACGGCCGCGACGTCGCCCTCGTGGTGCTGCCGCTGTTCCACATCTTCGGCCAGACGGTCATGCTCAACGCGGCCCTGTACCGGCACGGCACGATGGTGCTCATGCCGCGCTTCGACGGCGCCGAGGCGCTCAGACTCATGGAGAAGGAGGGCGTCACCGCCTTCGCGGGCGTGCCCACCATGTACTGGGGGCTGCTGGGCGCCGTCCGGGCCGCCGATCCCGGCGCCTACGACCTGGAGAGGATCGCGGACAACATGGTGGACGCGGTCTCCGGCGGCGCCGCCCTGCCCGGCCAGCTGGCCGAGGACTTCACCAAGACCTTCGGCGTGGGCATCAAGGAGGGCTACGGCCTGTCGGAGACCTCCCCGGTGGTCTCGTTCAACAACCCCAAGGTCAAGGCCAAGACCGGCTCCATCGGGCTGCCGGTGTGGGGTGTGGAGATGAAGCTCATCGACCCCGAGTGGAACGAGGTGGAGGAGGAGGGCGAGATCGCGGTGCGCGGGCACTGCGTGATGAAGGGGTACCACAACCGCCCCGAGGTCAACGCGGAGGTGATCCGCGACGGCTGGTTCCGCACCGGGGACATCGCCCGCCGCGACGAGGAGGGCTTCTACTTCATCGTCGACCGGTCCAAGGACATGATCATCCGCGGCGGCTACAACGTCTACCCGCGCGAGGTCGAGGAGGTCCTGATGACCCACGAGGCGGTGAGCCTGGCCGCGGTCGTGGGCGTGCCCCACGACACCCACGGCGAGGAGGTCAAGGCGTTCGTGATCCCCAAGGAGGGCGCCGAGGTCACCGCCGAGGGGCTCGTCGCGTGGGCGAAGGAGAGCCTGGCCGGGTACAAGTACCCGCGCGAGGTGGAGTTCCGCACCGAGCTGCCGATGACCTCCACCGGCAAGATCCTCAAGCGCGAGCTGCGCGGCTGACCTCCCGCGCGGCGGGGCCGGTCCGCGGGAGGGGGTTCGGGCGCCCACGGGGTTCTGGAGGCGGGACTGCAAGCAGGACCGCGCCGTAGGCGTCCGTTGAGGGTGGTGGCGGGCGACGGGTGGGACGAAGCGAAGCAAAAGCCCGAGGAGAACGGGACCGGCCCCGCCCTCATCCCTTGACGGCTCCCTGGACCAGCCCCGAGACCAGGAAGCGCTGCACGATGACGAAGAAGACCATGACCGGGATGGTGATGAGGGTGGAGGCGGCCATCACGTGCCCCCAGTCGTTGGCGTACTGGCCGAAGAACTGGCGCAGGCCGACCGCCACCGTGTAGTTCTCGCTCTGGGTCATGAAGGTCAGCGCCAGCACGAACTCGTTCCACGCCACGATGAACGAGAAGATGGCCGTGGCCACCAGACCGGGCGCCACCAGCGGGAACAGCACCCGCCAGAACATCTGTCCCCAGGAGGCCCCGTCGATGTAGGCGGCCTCCTCCACCTCCACGGGCACGGCGGCCACGAAGCCGCGCATCATCCACACCGCCAGCGGCAGGGACAGCGCCACGTAGACCACGCCCAGGCCGAGCATGGTGTTGAGCAGCTGGAGGTCGCGCACCTGGAGGAAGAGCGGGATGACCAGCGCCTCCAGCGGCACCATCTGCACGATGAGGACCATCACCAGCACCGCGGTGCGGAACCGGAACCGGAAGCGGGCCACCGCCACGGCGGCCAGCAGCGACAGCACGCACGCTCCGGCCACGGTGATGCAGGCGACCGTGAGCGAGTTGAGCATGTACTGGCCGAACCTGGCCTCGGTGAGCACGTAGACGAAGTTGTCCAGGGACAGCCCCGTGGGCAGCAGCGCCCCGGCCCCCGAGGTGGCCCGGTCCGAGAACGCGCTGATGAGCATGAAGTAGACGGGGAAGAGCGTGAACAGCAGCAGGACGGCCACTCCGGCGGACTTGGCCAGGAACCGTCCCGTCCTGCGGACCTCGCCCCTGCGGCGGGCGTCGCGGACGCGGCCCTCCCAGTCGGTGTCGGCGGCGGATGCCTCTGTGCGCGTGACCACGGGCGTTCCTTCCTCAGCGGTGACCGGAGGGCCGAATGCGGTTGTTCCGGGCTCGGACGGGGCCGTTAGACTCCTGCACTGGCCGGGGCGGGACGTCCTTCGCACCCCGGCGGAGGAGGAGTGATGGCCATGTCGACAGGGTCGCCGGAGACGGTGGCGTAGCACCGTGCGCGATTTCCCCGGGCCCTCCCCCACCGAGGTGGTCATCAGCTGGATACCCCACGACGCGCGCTTCCGGGACCGGGCCGTCCGGCACGCCCTGCGCGACCCCAGCGGACGGCTGCTGCACGCCTACGTCGAGAACCTGGTCAACCGCGACAACGACGACGGGCGCCCGCTGGGCGAGTACGACCTGCGGACCATGGGCGCGGTGCGCGAGGACCTGGACCGGCGCTCGCTGGCCTCGGTCGACTGGCGCCGCGTGCGCGACAAGCTCGTGGCGGGGGTCCACGACCCCGCCGGCTGAGCGGGCCGCGGGGGCCGCCGCGCTCATCGGAGCTCGTCCTCTCGGAAGAGCGCGCGCAGGTAGAACACGGTGATCACCAGCAGCAGCAGGGTGAGCAGCACGGCGATGGCCGACCCCAGGCCGTAGTCGTTGTGGCCGAAGGAGCGCACGTAGGACCACACGCCCAGGTTGAGCACCTCCGAGCCGCCCACGTCGCCGCCGGGCATGAGGTAGATCTGCGCGAACACCTTGAAGTCCCAGATGGTGGAGAGCACGGTGACCACGGCGAACACCGGGCGCAGCACCGGGAAGGTGACGTGCCAGAAGCGCTTCCAGGCGCCCGCGCCGTCGATGCGGGCCGCCTCGTGCAGTTCGGCGGGGACCGTGAGCAGTCCGGCCAGGACCGTGACCGCCACGAACGGGAAGCCCCCGTGCACCACGTTGAGCGTGACGATGGCGTAGAAGAACAGCCGGTCGGCGAACCAGTTGTACCCGGAGGGCTCCACCAGGCCCAGGGAGGCCAACGCCTGGGAGACGACGCCGCTGTCGACGTCGAAGATCCAGATCCACACGTAGGTTCCGCTGACCGCGGGCATGGCCCAGGCGACCATGATGCAGGAGACCACGATGATCCGGGGCACCGGACGCAGCGTGGCCAGCAGCAGCGCCACCAGCGTGCCCACGACGATGGTGGTGACCACCGCGACCACGGCGAAGACCACCGTGTTGAGCAGGGCGACCCGCCACAGGTAGGGGTCGGTGAGCAGGGCGGCGTAGTTGGCGAGCCCGATGAAGTCGGACTCGCCCGAGACGAGGTTGCGCAGCTGGTACTCGCGGAAGGACAGCCACACGATCCGGGCGAGCGGGAGCAACAGCAGCAGTCCGATGACCGTCAGCGCGGGGGCGAGAAGCACCCAGGGCAGGAGCGCCCTGCGGCCGCGGTGGCCCAGGAGCGGCGCCCGCCGCGGCCGGGGCCGTCGCGAGGACGGCTCCGCGGAGCGGCGGGCCTCGGGCCCCGGCTCGCTGCTGGCGGTGCCCAACCCGACCGGTGTTCGCACGTGTCTACCCCCCGTTGAGGATGCGCTCGATCTCGTTGGCCGCGCTCTCGGTGGCCTCCTCCACGGTGGCCTCGCCGTTGAGGATGTCCTGCTGCATGCCGACCAGGACCTTCTCGGCCTCGACCTGGGTCCAGGCGGGGGTGACGGGCACTCCCCGGCTGGCCTCGTTGAGCTGGACGGCGAAGGGCTCCAGGATGGGATCGGCGGATTCGGAGAAGGCGTCGACCCGGTCGACCACGCCCGGGAAGAAGCCGGTCTCCTCAGACCAGCGCATGCCGAACTCCTCGCCGGTCAGGTGCTGGACGTACTCCCAGGCTGCCTCCTCCTGGCCGGTGCCCTCGAAGACCGACAGCAGTGAGCCGCCCGCGAAGGAGGGCATGTAGCCGCCGTCCTGGCCGGGCAGGGTGAAGGATCCCAGCCTGCCCTCCAGGTCGGGGTTGGCCTCCAGGACGGCCTTGGGGTTGGCGCTGCCGAGGATGGCCATGGCGGCCTCCTCCTCCGCGACGGCCTCCATGACGGCGATCTCGTTCCAGTTGACGGCACCGGTGGTGGAGGTGCCGTCCTCCAGGGCCAGGTCGGTGAAGAACCCGATCCCGGCGCGGGCCTCCTCGCTGTCGATCTCCGAGACCCAGGTGCCGTCGGACTGCTCGACGGCGATCTCCCCGCCACCGCCCCAGATCCACGGCATGACCGAGTACTGGGCGTCTCCGGGGACGGGGAAGGCGATCAAGTCCTCCTCGGCCTCGGCCAGGGTCAGGGCGGTCTCGCGCAGCTCCTCCCAGTTCTCCGGGACCTCCAGACCGTGCTCCTCGAAGACGTCGGTGCGGTAGACGACGGAGCGGATGGAGGCGTACCAGGGGACGCCGTAGACGCCCTCTCCCAACTGGCCCATCTCCATCAGGCCGGGGATGTACCGGGAGGCGTCCACGTCGTAGCCGGACAGGTCGTGCAGGGCTCCGGCGTCGGCGAAACCGGGGGTGAAGGTGTTGCCGAGCTCGGCGACGTCGGGCATGGTGCCGCCCGCGATGGCGGTGGAGATCTTGTTCTGGGCGTCCTGCCACGGGACGAACTCGACGTCCACCCCGATGCCGGTCTCCTCGGTGAACGCGGCGTTGGCCGCCTCGAAGAACCCCGCCTCGTCGGGGTTGGTGCCCTGCATGATCCAGACCAGGAGGCCGTCGGAGTCGGCGGCCCCGCCTCCTCCGCTCCCGCACGCCGTCGCGGCCAGGACCAGCGCCGCGACGGCGGCGGGGAGCGGAACGTACTTGTGGGTTCGTCTGCGGGCCATCGGCACGCCTCCCGTTCCTTTCGAGGGTCCCCTCAGGGTTGGTAGGAAACCTACGTAAAGAACCGCGTCGAGTGAAGTAAACCACTGCCTTTTGTGTCTGAGCCGTTAGGAGGCTGGACATATCCGGAGTGTCGCGGCCGGTACGGCGTGTCGCACGAGTCCCTTTGGACCCTTTTGCCCCTTTATCAGACGTCCTTACTCGGACAGGCCGGTGACCTGGCGCAGGGTGGACAGGAGTTCGGCCCGCTTGTACACGGCCAGGCCGATGGCCGCGCCGAAGGCGGCGAGCATGTGCACGTAGACCATGGGGTCGCCCCGGGTGAAGCGCTCCGCGGCCTCCTCCTCGCCCACCGAGTGGGCCTCCCAGGCGGTGGAGACGGCGAACTCCAGTTCGGGCGGGAGCATCTCGGCGACCATGCGGGCGACGGCCTCACGGGAGTCGGCGGGCTTCCAGACCACGCCGGTCTGCTGCACGCGGCGGCCGAGGAAGGCGGCGATGACCTTGAGCTCGGACGTGACGGCCTCGACGTCGTCGGCGGCGCGCGGGACGACCCCGTCGAGCTCCTGCCGGTTGCGGTCGGCGTAGGCCTCGATCAGGTCGATCGCGGTCCGCTTGACGTGGTCGGGCGCGTCGGGCGCGGGCGTGGTCCCGTCGGTGCTGCCGTCGGAGGATGAGGACACGTCGTGGTCCCTTCTGGTGGGTGTGCGGCCGGGGCTGTGCCGGGCCGGGCCCCGCCGGTCGCGCGGCGGGGTGTGCGTCCGCCTGACACGCCCCGGATCCATGATGCCGCGAAGCGGGCCCGCCCGGTCCCTGACAGGCCGGAGGTCCTCCCCCGGCGAACAAGGGGAGAGGGGGGAGGACCTCCGGCGCACCCGTGCGGCGGTCCGCGGCGGCGGTCGGGGCGGCCGGTCAGAACCAGGGGCGCAGCGGCACGTGCGCCTCGGTGCCGTCCAGCTTGACGCCGAGGATCTGGTGCAGCTGCACCACGTCGCGTTCGAAGCCGAGCACGCACCCGGCCATGTAGAGCCGCCAGACCCGGGCGGTGCCCGCACCGACCTCGGCGACGGTCTCGTCCCAGTTGCGGTCCAGGTTGGCGCCCCAGTGGCGCAGGGTCAGGGCGTAGTGCTCGCGCAGGTTCTCCTGGTGGCGGATCTCGAACCCGGCGTCGTTCATGGCGGCCTGGATCCGGCCGGGGCCCTCCAGTTCCCCGTCGGGGAAGACGTAGCGGTTGATGACGCCCCTGCGGTTCAGGGACGGCAGGTCGTTGCGCGGCCGGGTGATGCAGTGGTTGAGCAGACGCCCCCCGGGCACGAGCTTGTCGTTGAGCGAGGCGAAGTAGGAGGGCAGGTTGTCCGCCCCCACGTGCTCGGTCAGGCCGATGGAGCTGATCCGGTCGTAGCTGCCGTCGGGGACGTCGCGGTAGTCCATGTGGCGGACCTCGGCCAGCTCGGACAGCCCCTCCTGGGCGATCCTCTTGGCCGCCCAGTCGGCCTGTTCCTTGGACAGGGTGACACCGAGCGCGCGGACCCCGTGCTCGCGGGCGGCGTGCATGACCATGCCGCCCCAGCCGCAGCCCACGTCGAGCAGGCGCATGCCCGGCTCCAGGCCGAGCTTGCGCGAGACCAGTTCGTACTTGCGGAACTGGGCCCTCTCCAGGGCTCCGTCGAAGCGGCCGACCCGGTCCAGGGCGCCGTCCTCGTCGTCGAAGACGGCGCAGGTGTAGGTCATCGACGGCCCCAGGACCATCTCGTAGAAGGCGTTGGAGACGTCGTAGTGGTGGTGGATCACCTCGGCGTCGCGCTGCTTGGAGTGGCGCCAGCCCAGGCCGCTGAGGCGGCCCTGGCGCATCTCCTGCGGCGGCGGGGCGACCCGGTTGACGAACTTGACCCAGCCCACCGACCGCGCGATCCCGACCGCGTCGCGCACCGAGACCCCGAACCCGTCGGCGAAGACGAAGTCCGCCATGCGTCTGAGGGCGGTGTACATGTCCCCCTCCAGCTCCAGGTGGCCGGAGACGTAGGCCCGGGCCAGGCCGACGGCGTTGGGGGACTGCGCCAGGTAGTTCACCGCGACCGGGGTCCGCACGTGCAGGGCCACGTCGCTGCCGGGGTCCCCCGCGCCGCTGCCGTCGTAGGCGGTGAACCGGATGGGCGCGTCGGTTCCGACGACGCGTTCGAAGATCTCAGCGAGCCGCATTGCTCTGTCCTTCCCTCTAGCCGGACGCGGTGACGTCCCCTCGGGGCGCGTCCCGGTGGTCTCGTGCCGTCAGCGGTTGCGCACGCACTTGGCGTACAGGTCGAGCAGCCGCCCGTCGGGGTCGTAGGCCTCCTTGAGCCCGGCGTAGGCGGTGCCGTTGTACAGACGCCAGAACTCCTCCTCGTCGTAGAAGGAGTCCGAGTACAGGGACTTGTGGCCGCCCAGTTCGGCGACCGTCTCCTCCACCAGGCGGTTGTGGTGGGCCCGGCGCTGCCCCGGCTTCATGTCGACCAGGCCCCAGAAGCCGAAGTTCACGTAGAGGCGGTCGTGGTCGAGTGGGTAGAGCGGCCACACGTGCTCGCCCTCGCCCCGGCCCGGGCGGCGGGGCTCGCGGAGCCGGAGGGGGCACATCCACACGGGGGTCATGCCGATCTCGGCGTGGTAGGTGTCGAGGAACTCGGCACCGCGTTCGACGCCCACCTCGATGTCCTGGATGAGGGGTTCCTTGGGCCGCCGCCCCCGGTAGTGGTTGAGGAGGCGGGAGAAGTCGGTGCGCCGGTCCCACGCGACCAGCCTGCGGTAGACGTCGGAGCGCTTGAAGAAACGCGGCCACAGGGGGCGCACCAGCGGGTGCTGGGCGCCGAAGGCCCGGGAGCACCAGAACCAGTCCGTGTCCCAGCGCCACAGGTAGTCGGCGATGGTGAGGTAGTCGCCGGGGCCGCTGCCCGCGTAGCGCTGGATGGACCGGTAGTAGACCTCCTGGCCGGTGTAGTCGCTGGTCCAGGGGGCCTCGTCGGTGAAGCGGGCCAGGGTCAGGTACAGCTCGTCGGGGCCGAAGGCGACCCCGTCCACGAAGTCGACCGGCTGGCCGCCGTACTCGCGGTCGGCGCAGACCAGGGCGAGGGCGTCCATGGCCTCGGCGGCCTTGTGGAAGCGAACGTGGCGCAGGTGCACGTACGGCGAGACCGGTTCGAGTTCGACGCGCAGGCGCAGGCTGTAGCCCAGGGTCCCGTAGGAGTTGGGGAAGCCGTGGAAGAGGTCGCTGTACTCGTTGTCCCTGGTGGCGGTGACGACGTCGCCGCCTCCGGTGAGGACCTCCATCTCCCGGACCGCCTCGTGCGGCAGGCCGCTGCGGAAGGAGGAGGACTCGATGCCCATGCCGGTGACGGCGCCGCCGATGGTGATGGTGCGCAACTGGGGGACGACCGTCGGCATGAGGCCGTGCGGCAGGGTCGCCGCGACGAGGTCCTCGTAGGTGGTCATGCCGCCGACGTCGGCGACGCGCTCGTCGGGGTCGATGGAGATGACTCCGGTGAAGGCGGACACGTCCAGGGCCGGGGCGCCGGTGGGCTCGCGGAACCGGAAGAGGTTGGAGGTGGGTTTGGCCAGGCGCACCGGCGCCTTCTGGGGCAGGGCCCGGTAGTCGCGGCGCAGCTTGTGGACCGCCGCTATGTGCTCTGCCAGCCCCGTCCGCGCGGGGGTGGCGCTGCCCGTGACCTGCTGTTGAGAAGTCATCCCAGTTCCCGTTCCGGTGTCGGCGACACGCACTCGCGTGCCGGATCGGCCATGACCGCCGGGCGGCTGGGACGGCCGATCCACTCAGTTCTACCTACCGGTAACGGCTTTGTGCCACCCCATTTGTTCCGTGTCTTCCCCCTAGTCGTCCTGCCTGCGGTCGCGCCCGGATCACGGGTGCCGCGGGCGGATCCGACGCCGCCGCGCGGTGTCCCGCCGGTGCGGTGCGGAGGTGGTCGTAGGATCGGGGTTCGTGCGTATCGCTCTCGTTGACTCCGGTATCGGCATGCTCTCGACCGCGGCGGCCCTGCGTGTGGCACGGCCGGACGCCGACCTGTTCCTGTCGATGGACCCGGACCACATGCCCTGGGGTCCGCGTACCCCGGACGAGATCGTCGCGCGCGCCCTGGCCGGGGCCCGGGCCGCGCAGGAGGCCGCCGGGGACGCGGCGCTGGACGCGGTGGTGGTGCCGTGCAACACGGCGTCGGTGCACGGGCTGGCCGAGCTGCGCGCCGAGTTCGAGCCGGACGTCCCGGTGATCGGGACGGTGCCCGCGATCAAGCCCGCGGCGGCGGCCGGAGGGCCGATCGCGGTGTGGTCCACCGCCGCGACCACGCGCAGCGGCTACCAGCGCCAGCTGATCGAGACCTTCGCGCGCGGCGTGGAGGTGGCCGCGGTGGCCTGCGCCGGGCTGGCCGAGGCGGTGGAGTCGGCCGACCCGCGGCTGATCGACGACGCGGTGGCCTACGCCGCCGAACTGACCCCCGGAGACGTGCACGGCGTCGTGCTCGGGTGCACGCACTACGACCTGGTGGGCGCGCGGATATCGGCGGCCCTGGGCGGGCGGGCGGAGCTGTTCACCGCCGCCGGCGCGGTGGCCGCGCAGACCCTGCGCCGGATCGGCGAGAGGCCCGTGGGCACCGCCCCGGGCCGGGTACGGGTGCTGGCCAGCGGCCGTCCCTCCCGGCTGCCCGCCGCCGCGCTGTCCTACCCCGCGGGGTGCTCACTGGCGTCCGGGGTGGGCGCGGCGGCCGTGTGAGGGCACCCCTGCGCTCAGGTCCAGCCCGCCCCTCGCGTCACACCGGCGACGGCCGCCCTCCTGTGACCGCCCGTCACGGGTGGGGCGCCAGGGTCCCCCGTCCGGGGGTGCCGACCCGCACCGGACCGTCCAGCGCACCGGCGGCCAGGGTGCTCACGAGGGTGCGCACCCCGACGGTGTCGTTGTCGTGCAGGAGGGTCTCCAGCAGGGACAGCGCCGCGCGCTGGTCCCCCGGTTGCTCGCGCACGTGGCGCCACTGGGGCTCGGTAGCCGCGTCCGAGAGCATCAGGGTCCGGCCGACCTGGCCGAGCGCGGTCAGCAGCGGGGTGTCGTGCGGCATCCTCTCCAAGGCGGCGTTGACCTGTTCGGCCTGCTGCTCGGGATCGACCTCCTCCGCGGGCTGCGCCCGCAGGAAGTCCAGCACCTCCTCGGCCGGGGCCAGCGGCCGGACCGGGGGCATCGTCGCGATCATGGCGCGCACCTCGGCCAGGTCTCCCAGGATCTCCTCGGTGCTCCCCAGCTCCCCGATGAGCCGTTCCGCCCGCTGCGCGGAGCAGCTGGCCACCCAGCGGGAGCCGCGGACCGCGGCCAGGCGGGCGGCGGACAGGGCCAGCTCGGCGCCGCGGCGCGGCGCCCCCACCCGCTCGAAGTAGCGCGACCAGGTGGTCACCCGCACTCCCAGGCGCCAGTCGTTGCGCACCGCGCCCTGGCACACCAGGTTCTCCACCGCCTCCACCCACGCGGGCCGCAGACTCGGGTACGCCTCGGCCTCCTCCACGGTGGGCAGGGGGACGATGGCCTCGTGGGGCGGGCATTGGCCCAGACGGGCCAGCCAGGACAGCAGCCGGGCGCGCTCGAAGCGGATGCGCCGGTTCAGGGCCGCCCGGCGCGGGTTGGTCTCGTCCAGGACCAGCTCCGCCTCCATGCGGTCCAGCACCTCCAGCGCCTGGGCGTGCTCGTCCTGGTGGCGCAGGGCCCTGACGAGGGTGAACACCCCCTCGGCACCGAGCATGGCCGGGCCGGTGGCCGTGTGCTCGTAGCGCCGCAGCTCGTTCTCCGCCCGGTCGGCCAGGTCCTCGTCGATGAGCAGGTTGACACGGGCGAGGGTGAAGGAGGGCCAGGCGGGGGTGCGCTCCCAACCGGCCAGGCGCCGGGTGGAGAGCAGTTCGCGGCGCTGTCCGGTGGTGCCGCG
The DNA here is from genome assembly GCF_018316795.1 of Nocardiopsis akebiae. Lineage (NCBI taxonomy): Bacteria > Bacillati > Actinomycetota > Actinomycetes > Streptosporangiales > Nocardiopsidaceae > Nocardiopsis > Nocardiopsis akebiae. The sequence continues at coordinate 1,957,609 of NZ_CP074132.1, read as the reverse complement.
GGCGTCGATGTTGGCGTGGCAGCGCACCAGGGTCTCCAGCAGGGACACCGGCAGCGGGCCGTGGGCCAGGGGCTCGGGTTCGTCGTCGGCCGCCGCGCTCACCTGGGCGAGCGCGCGCCCGCCCTCGGCCAGGGCGCCCACGCGCACGGCCAGGGGCCAGTGCGCCAGGAAGAACAGGGTCGGCGGGCCGAAGACCCCGGGGACCGCGGCCTCGACCGCTCCCGCCTCGGCGACCAGTCGGCGCGCGGTGCGCAGCGCCGAACGGGCCACGGCCTCCACGCGCACCGGGTCCCCGGCCTCGCAGAGCACGGGCAGACCCGCGACCGCCTCGGCCAGCTCCGCCTGGCCGACCGCCCGGAGTCGTCGTGCGGTCTCCCCCGCCCACGTCCACATCGGCATGGTCTGCACCCCCTGTAAGCACCATGTGAGAACAGAACGTAGCAGCGCCGTGACAGGGCTGTCCGGAAAACGCGCAAAGCCGTGGAGCAGGGGGATACGCGTCCTGTCGGGGACGCCCCGGACCGCTAGACTCGGGGGCCGTGGTGCCCGGCGGGGACCTTCGCGGGGTCCCGAGCATCCAGCCGCGCCGAGCCGCACCGAGTTGCACCAAGGGGACATGAGCGCCGATGGGATGGCGAGACCGTTTCGGACTCCGCAAGGCCAACCGCAAGGGCAAGGCCCGTTTCGACCGGGATGCCGAGGATTCGGACATCAAGGCGCTGATCGAGTTCGCCAAGAGCCGAGTGGGCGTGGAGTTCTTCGTCGAGCCGGAGACCTTCGCCACGCGGGCCACGGCGGTCGCGGTCGCGACGGACGGCGAGTGGATCCGCCGCCGGTGCGGTTCGCCCGACGTGATCCGCAAGGTGGCCCGAAACCTGGCGGCCCCGGCCTACGACGTGCAGATCGTCGGCTACCCGCAGCGGATGCGCGACTGGAGCGCACGCAACAAGCGCGGCCTGTCACTGGACGAGTGAGGGCGCGCGGGCGTACTGGGCGAGGGTAAGACTCGCCACACCGACACGCCGTTGGGGACGGTCCGAAACCCGCGACCGGGTCATTTTGGGCATTGATGACGAGTCCTTGCCGTGACTTCCTCGCAGAACGGGTTCCCTAACGGGCTTCATCCGTCGCATACTCGCCTCGGAGGGGGGACTCTGATGAAGCAGGATCTCACGGCCCTGTGCTGCGACTGCGGCACGATTCGCGAGGTGAGCGACTACCAGAGTGTGGGCGAGGCGCAGTCCGCCTACGGACTGGCCCGCTGCGTCGTCTGGCGCAAGTGCCGCACCTGCGGCTACCGCACCTACCACGCCTACATGCGCGCCGACGAGGACCGCGACGAACTGGAGGACGCCCTGCGGCTGGACGGCGCCCTGGCGGCCGAGGCCCTCGACGAGGAGGTGGAGCAGCTCAGGCTGTGCGGGGTCGAGGTCGGGCACGCCCCCGTCCCGGCCATCTGGGACGGCCAGTCCGTGGGCATGGTGACCCAGCGGCTGACCGACCGCGCCTACTCGATCGTGCTGGACCCCGAGGCGTCCGTGGTCTCCCGGCTCAAGCTCATCGACATGATGTGGAACGAACTCCTGGTAGGCGAGCACGACGACCGCTGGTTCATCCAGGAGGCGGAGGACGACGAGTCCCCCGCGTACGCGGTCCGGCTGTTCGGCTACCGCACGCGCGGCTGAGAGCGGTCCGCGCTCGCCCGACACGGCCCCGGCGCCCTACCCGGCGGCGGGTTCGGGCTGGCCCGCGAGGCGGCGCAGCGCCGACCTGGCCACCGCCGGATCGGTGGTCCCCCAGTAGGGCGGCAGGGAGGCGCGCAGGAAGCCGCCGTAGCGGGCCGTGGCCAGGCGCGGGTCCAGGACGGCGATGACCCCCCGGTCCTCGGTGGAGCGCAGCAGGCGCCCGGTGCCCTGGGCGAGCAGCAGGGCGGCGTGGGTGGCGGCCACCGACAGGAAGCCGTTGCCCCCGTGCGCGGCGACCGCGCGCTGGCGCGCGGAGGCCAGCGGGTCGTCGGGCCGCGGGAAGGGGATGCGGTCCACGATCACCAGGGACAGCGAGGGTCCGGGCACGTCCACGCCCTGCCACAGCGACAGGGTGCCGAACAGGCAGGACCGCTCCTCCTCGGCGAAGCGGCGCACCAGCTGCCCGGTGGAGTCCTCCCCCTGGCACAGGATCGGCTGGTCCAGGCGCTCGCGGAGCTCCTCGGCGGCCTGCTGGGCGGCGCGCATGGAGGAGAACAGCCCCAGCGCGCGGCCGTCGGCGGCCTCGATGAGTCCGCTGATCTCGTCCAGGTAGGCGGGCGCGAGGCCGTCGCGGCCGGGCGGCGGCAGGTGGGTGGCCACGTAGAGGATGCCCCGGCGGGCGTGTTCGAAGGGGGAGCCCACGTCCAGCGCGCGCCAGCGGGGCTCCCCGGCCGCGCGGTGCGGTCCGTCCTCGTCGTCGGTGCCGTCCTCGTCCCTGGGTCCGTCCGGCTCCGGGCCGCGGCCCGCAGCGGCGCGTTCGGCGGCCTCCTGGGCCACCTCGCGGCCCAGGCCCCACTGGTTGGCCAGCGAGGTGAAGGAGCCGCCCAGGGTGAGGGTGGCGGAGGTCAGCACCACGGTGCGGTCGCCGAAGAGCTTCTCGCGCAGCAGTCCGCCCACGCCGAGCGGGGCGACGTGGAGCGCGGGCTGGCGTCCGGGGGTCTTGGTCAGCCAGACGACCTCGGTGCGGTCGCGCAGGGCGGGTTCGAAGGACTCCAGGACGCGCACGGCGGTGTCGTGCACCTCGCCGAGCGCGGCCAGGGCCAGGCGGCGGTCGCTGGCGCCGTCCGGGTCCAGCTCCCCGGGTGAGGGGCCGATGGCGGTGACGCAGGCCGAGGCGGCGTCGCGGGTGGCGGCGACCGCGTTGGCCAGGGCGTCGTCGATGTGGTCCAGGCGCCCGTCGGGCGACTCGGTGAACATCAGGGCGAGGCCGTCGGCGCACTCGGTGAGGCGTTCGCTGATCCCGGGTTCGACCAGGCGGGCGGCGCGCTTGGCCGCGGCGTTGACGGTGCGCTCGCCCAGGACGCCGGTGGCCACGGAGGTGGCGCGGTCGACGAGTTCGTGCGCCTCGTCGATCATGATCGTGTTGTGCTCGGGCAGGATGTGGTAGCCCTGCGACATGTCGATGGAGAGCATGGCGTGGTTGGTGACCACCACGTCCACGCCCTGGGTGGCCTCTCGGGCGAACTCGGCGAAGCACTCCTGGCCGAAGGGGCAGATGCGGGCGCCCATGCACTCGTTGGCGGCCACCGACACCTGGCGCCAGGCCAGGTCGCTGACGCCGGGGACGAGTTCGTCCCGGTCGCCGGTGACGGTGTCCTCGGCCCACTCGTGCAGGCGGGCCACCTGTCGGCCCAGCGAGGAGAGCTGGCGCGGGTCGAACAGCTCGGTGTCCTCGGCCTCCTCGCCGGCGGTCTGGAGCCGGTTGCGGCACAGGTAGTTGCGGCGGCCCTTGAGGACGGCGAACGTGGGCTCGCGGGACAGCATCGGCGCGAGGGCCCCGGCCAGGCGCGGCAGGTCGCGCTCGATGAGCTGGTTCTGCAGGGCGATGGTGGCGGTGGAGACCACCACGGTGCTCTCCTTGGCCATGGCGTGTCTGATCGCGGGCACCAGGTAGGCCAGGGACTTTCCGGTGCCGGTACCGGCCTGGACCACCAGGTGTTCGCGCTTGTCGACCGCCTCGGCCACGGCACCGGCCATGGTCGCCTGGCCCTCGCGGCGGCTGCCGCCCAGGGCGGCGACGGCCGCGTCGAGCAGGGTGGGAACGTCGGGGAGATCTGCCACGGATCGACAGTACCGGCCGCGGGGGACAGGACGGGCGTTGTCCACAGGCGGGATCGGCCGGGCCCGGTCGATCCCGCCCGGAGGCGCTCAGCCCATGGTGGCCAGCAGCTCGTCCAGGGCGTCCATGGACTGCTTCAGGCCGTACTCCATGCCGGACTCGACCATGCCGTCGCGGTCCTCGACGCTCTGGAACACCGTGGTCGACGTGTAGAGGGTGCGCCCGTCCCTCTCCTCCAGGGCGGTGGTCTCCAGGCACACGTGCCCGGGCATGCCCTCGAACTCGAAGGTCTGCACGAAGCGCTCGGGCGCGACGACGTCGTGGACCACGCCGTGGAAGGCGTACTCCTGGCCGTCGGGGGCGCGCTCGACGAACCTCCAGGAACCGCCCCGGCGCAGGTCCGCGCGGTCGATGACGGTCTCGTTCTCCTTGAGCCCCCACCAGCGGGCGAGGTGCTCGGCTTCGGTCATGGCCCTGAACACCACGTCGCGGGGCGCGTCGAAGCTGCGCGTGACGACGATGTCGTGCTGCCCGGGCTCGGCGATCACCGTGAGGTCGCTCATGACTGCTCTCCTGTGGTCTGTGTCTGCTGGATTCGGCGGATCTCCGCGTCGAGCCGGTCGAAGCGGTCCTCCCACTGGCGGTGGTAGCGCTCGATCCACCCCGTCGCCTCCTCCAGGGGGGCGGTCTCCAGTCGGCAGGGGCGCCACTGCGCGTCGCGGCCCCGGCTGACCAGGCCCGCCCGCTCCAGCACCTTCAGGTGCCGGGAGACCGCCTGGAGGCTGATGGGGAACGGCTCCGCCAGCTCGTTGACCGTGGCCTCACCCTCGGCGAGCCTCGCCAGCAGCGCCCGACGGGTCGGGTCGGCCAGTGCAGCGAACGTGAGACTCAACGGGTCGGTCGCCATCTGCGTATTCAACTTTCCTGTTAATCAACCGTTGTGTTGATTATGGCTCACGACACACCCACGGGTCAAGAGCGGGGAACCGCGTCGATCCCGAAGGGCGCCTCGGGGCGAAGCCCCGCGTCACAGGGGAGTTCTCCTCCCACCCCGCCGATCACCGCGGCCCGGCCACAGGGGGCGCCTCGGGGGTCGGGGGTCTCCCCCGGTAAACGCGAAGGGCGACCCTGCCCACGCGTTCACGCGCGAGCAGGGTCGCCCTTCGTCCGTGGAGCTATGGGGATTCGAACCCCAGACCTCCTCCATGCCATGGAGGCGCGCTACCAACTGCGCCATAGCCCCTCGTGCCGTTCGGCAACGGTTCGAGTCTATCGGACGTGTGGGGGTGGGATGACCAGCCGCGGTGTCGGTCGGCCCACACACCCCCGCACGCTCCGGGCCGGCCGGGGCGTCCGCCCGGAGCCCTCTTCGAGCGCCCCCGGACGGGGCACGTGAGAGGACATGAGCGACAGACCACGACAGAACCCGGTCGACGCCCTGGTCCGCTGGGAGGACCACGGCGCCGTGTGGCGGGTGGTGGGGCGGACCGCCTCCGAGGTGACGGTGGCCCTGCACCGGTGCGACGGGGGCGAGGAGGTGGAGCGCCTGACCTCGGGCGATCCGGACCTCCTCGCCTTCGTGGACGAACGGCTCAGTCCTCGTCCGCCGGCTTCCTGAGCGCCTCCAGCCTGCGGCCCCAGACCCGCGCGAGGCGCCGGAGGTCGCGCCCCAGCCCGCTCAGGCGCGCCCCGACCGGGCGGTGCGCCACCTCGCGGCCGCGCCGCTCGGACTCGACCAGGCCGACCCCGCGCAGGGCGCCGCGTGTTTGACGGTGGCCTGGCGGCTGATCGGCCGTTCCTCGGCCGGTGCCGGGGCCGACGCGGGCGCGCGGCCCAACCGGACCAGGATGCTCCAGCGCGTCTCGTCGCCCGGGGCCGCGAACGCGGTGGCCTCGCCGGTCACGGCGCCGCCGTCCGCGCCAGGTGTCCGACGAGGGCGGCGAGCCCTCGGGACCACCCCTCGGTCTGCGCGGCGACGTTGTCGGGGACGGTTCCCAGGCGCGCGGCGAGGGCGTCGAACCAGCTCCGGGTGACGGTGAGCAGCGAGCCCTTGCCGGACTCGCGGACTCGCGGCGTGACCAGGGTGCCTTCGTCCTCCCCCGGTTCGGCGCCGGACTCGGCCGCACCCAGCCGCAGGAGCCCGGAGGCGAATCACCGCGGCCCCGACAACAGGGGGGGTACCTCGGGGGGTCGGGGGGTCTCTCCCCCCCCCGGAAAGCATCGCGGGCCGCGGCCAGCCGGTCGAGGACCGGCGAGCAGCAGCCCGCGCGACGTGGAGCTATGGGGATTCGAACCCCAGACCTCCTCCATGCCATGGAGGCGCGCTACCAACTGCGCCATAGCCCCTTGTATGCCGGGCGGTTCCCCCGCTCGGCGATGGAATCACTGTACCGGAGGTTGGGAGTGGGTTGCGACCTCAGGACCCTCGGGTGGACGTGCGGTGGCCGGTTTCCGCGCCGAATACCCTGGAGTGGTGCCCGAATCAAAGCTTGAGATCCAGATGCTCCACGACCGCCTGCTGGTGAAGTCGGTCCCGGACAGGACCGAGCGGCGCAGTAGCGCCGGCCTGGTCATCCCGGACACGGTGAAGCTGGCGACCAGGCTCGCGTGGGGAGAGGTCGTCGGCGCCGGGACCAGCGCCCGCCACGTCAAGACCGGGGACCGGGTGCTCTTCGATCCCGAGGAGCAGGGCGAGGTCGAACTGAACGGCGAGCGCTACGTGATCCTGCGCGAGCGCGACGTGCACGCCGTGGCCAACGAGGCCCCCGAGCGCGGCACCGGCCTGTACCTGTAGTCCCCTCCCCCGGCGGGTTACCCGACTTCCTCTACGCGCCGCCCGGGGCGGACGCCCGCCCTCGCGCCGCCCCGGGTCGGTCGCCCGCGCCGTCGCGGCCGGGGTTGGAGACGGCCTTGACCAGCGAGTACACGCACAGGTTGAGGGACTCGTAGGCGGGCGTACGGCTGACGCTCACGTAGGCCCAGGCCGCGTAGAGCCCCGACCACAGGAGCTGCTGCGCCCATATCGGGGTGATCCTGGGGTCGATGCTGCCGTCGGCGTGACCGCGCTCGACCAGGGCGAACAGGGCCCGGTCCGCCTCCCCGCACTCCTCCTCCAGCACCTCGTCCCAGGAGTCGTCGGACCCGAAGGTCAGCATGATCACCTTCTGCAGCCCGAAGTACTCGGGCACCAGGCGCCCGAAGGCCTCCAGTCCGGTGCCCTCGGTGGTGCGCGCCCGTTCGGTGGCCTCGTTGATGAGCTCGTCGGCGTACTCGCCGAGGGCGCACACCAGGTCGGCGCGTTCGGCGAAGTAGCGCTGGAGCGTGCTGCGCGCCACACCCGCGGTTCTGGCCACCTGGGACAGGGGCGCCGAGGAGTTCTCCCCGAGCACCTCCACCGCCGCTTCGAGGATCGCGCGCCGGGTCCGGGCGCGCGTCCTCGTCTCTTCGTCTGAGGGAGCGCTCTTCACCATGCCCTCATCCTAGGCTTGTCGGTAATTGGTTGACAATAATCGGTCGCCTATGACCTACTTTAAAACATGACTGATCCATCGAAAGTAGACACCGACTCGAAACCGGGTGCGCCCGAACCCCGGTTCGCCCAGCTCCGGGTGCTGTGGTCGTTCGTGCGCCCGCACCGGAACAAGCTGGCGCTGGGCCTGGTGCTGGCCCTGTTCGGCTCGGCGCTCGAACTCGCCAACCCGATGGTGATCAAGCTGGTCCTGGACACCGTCTCCGGCGGGGGCGGCCTGCTCGCGCCGATCGCCCTGCTGCTGGGTCTGTTCGTGCTGGGCACGGTGTCCGGCCTGTGGCACTGGATCCTCCTGGGCACCGTCGCCGAGAAGGTGGTGCTGGACGCGCGCACCTCGCTGGTGCGCCGCTACTTCCGCGCCGCGCTCATCCCGCTGTCGCGCCGCTCCTCCGGCGAGCTCGTCACCCGGGCGACCTCCGACACGGTCCTGCTGCGCGAGGCCGCCTCCAGCAGCGTCATCAGCCTCATCAACGGCGGTGTGCTGCTGGTGGGAACGCTGGTCATGATGGGCGTGCTGGACCTGTTCCTGCTCACGGTCACCTTCGTCGCGGTGCTCGTGGTCACCGTCCTGTTCCTGACGCTGATGCCCGCCCTGGCCAAGGCGCAGGAGAGGGCGCAGAACTCCCTGGGCCTGATGGGCGGCATGCTCGACGGCGCGCTGCGCGCGGTGCGCACGGTCAAGGTCAGCCGGGCCGAGGAGCGCCTGAGCGGCCAGATCCTCGAACACGCGCGCGAGTCCGCGCGGCACGGCGTGCGCTCGGTGCGGCGCGAGGCGGTCGCCTGGACGATCGCGTTCAGCGGGATCCAGCTCGCCATCATCTCCATCCTGGGCGTGGGCGCGCTGCGGGTGTCCTCGGGCGCGATCGAGGTCTCCACCCTCATCGCCTTCCTGCTCTACGCGTTCACCCTGATGACCCCGGTCATGGAGCTGTCCCAGAGCGTCACCACCCTCCAGTCGGGCGTGGCCGCGGCCAGGCGCATCCGTGAGGTGGAGGCCATTCCGCTCGAGCCCTCCTCCGAGGCGGCGGACGCGGACGCGCCGGTCCCCTCCCCGGACGGGGACCGCCCGGGCGCGCTGCTGGAGCTGCGCGGGGTCACCGCCCGGTACGCGCCCGGCGCCGAGTCCGCGCTGGACGGCGTGGACCTGGCCGTCCCCCGGCGCGGGCACACCGCGATCGTGGGGCCCTCCGGCGCGGGCAAGACCACCGTGTTCTCGCTGCTGCTGCGCTTCCTGGAACCGGAGGAGGGGCAGCTGTTCCTGGACGGGACCCCCTACCGGGAGCTCACCCCCGGGCAGGTGCGCGGCCGCTTCGCCTACGTGGAGCAGGACACCCCGGTCATCCCCGGCACCATCCGGGAGAACCTGCTGTTCAGCCGCCCCGACGCCACCGAGGACGAGGTGCGCCGGGTACTGGGCCAGGTCCGGCTGGCCGACAAGATCGACGCCCTGGAGGAGGGGCTGGACACTCCGCTGGACGCCACGTCCTTCTCCGGCGGCCAGCGCCAGCGCATCGCCCTGGCCCGCGCCCTGCTGCGCTCGCCGGACGTGCTGCTGCTGGACGAGGCCACCTCGCAGGTGGACGCGATCACCGAAGCCGCCATCACCGAGAGCGTGCGCGCCCACGCCGCGCGGGCGGCCGTGGTGACGATCGCGCACCGGCTGTCCACCGTGATCCACGCCGACAGCATCGTGCTGATGGAGGACGGGCGGGTGCGGGCCAGGGGCACGCACCGGGAGCTGATGGAACGGGACGACCTGTACCGGGAGCTGGTCACGGCACTGCACATCGCCGAGACCGGGGCCGCGGAGCCCGGCGGTGGCCGGACCGGGGCGGACCGGGTGACGCCGGTCACGTGAGCGCGCGGTAGCATCCGGCCAGAACCGGTGGGCGCGAACGGTTCGACGGCCGCGGCCGCGGGGGCGCACCTCCCCGCGGCCCGGTCCGTCCTCTTCTTCCGTCCCGTGCGCCGTGCCCCGCGGTGCCCGTACCCGGCGCCGCGGCGCCAGGGAGGGAACCATGACCGACTTCGCCCAGTACCAGGACCGCGTCTACGCCGACGCGACCAACGGCATCCTGCCCGGCCTGCCCTACCACCACGAGGACCTGCGCGACCTGGCCGAGAGGGCCATGGAGCCGGGTCCGTTCGGCTACGTGGAGGGCAGCGCGGGAAGGGAGCGCACCGCCCGCGCCAACGTGGACGCGTTCGCCCGCTACGCGCTGCGCCCGCGCAGCCTGCGGCCGGGGGCCGAGGGGGCCGGGGGGCTGGGAGTCACCCTGTTCGGCAAGGAGTACGCCACACCGCTGCTGACCGCGCCGATCGGCGTCCTGGAGCAGGTGCACGGGGAGGCGGAGCTCGCCGTGGCCGAGGGCGCCAACGCCGTGGGGGTGCCGATGGTGCTGTCCACGGCCGCCTCCACCCCGATGGAACGGGTCGCCGAGGCGGTCGACTCCTGGTGGTACCAGCTGTACTGGCCCGGCGACGACGCGCTGGCCGAGTCGTTCGTGCGGCGGGCGGCGGCCGCGGGGGCGGAGGCGGTCGTCGTCACCGCGGACACCAAGCGGCTGGGGTGGCGGCCCCGCGACCTGGCGCTGGGCCACCTGCCGTTCCTGCGCAGCCAGGGCACGGCGAACTACTTCAGCGACCCGGAGTTCCGGTCCCGGCTCAAGGCCGACCCGGAGCCGGGCGGGGTGTTCACCGAGGCGGTGTTCCACTTCCTGGGCGCGTTCGCCAGCAGGTCCCTGAGCACCGACAACATCGCCCGCATCCGCCGGTGGACGGACCTGCCGGTGCTGGTCAAGGGCGTCGTGCGCGGGGACGAGGCCGCCGAACTGGTGGCGGCGGGCGTGGACGGGATCGTGGTCAGCAACCACGGCGGCCGTCAGGTCGACAACGCCGTGGCGGCGCTGGACGCCCTGCCCGAGGTGGTGGACGCGGTCGGCGACCGCGCCACGGTGCTGTTCGACTCGGGTGTGCGCTCGGGCGCCGACGTGGCCGTGGCGATGGCGCTGGGGGCCGAGGCGGTGCTGCTGGGGCGGCCGTGGGTGTACGGGCTGGCCGTGGGCGGCGCCGCGGGCGTGGAGCACGTGCTGCGCGCGACGCTGGCGGAGCTGCAGATCACCGCCGAGCTGATGGGCAAAAACGCGGCGGACCTGGACGGGAGCGACGTCGTACGCCGCTGACCCGGGTCCGGCGGGCGCCGCCCCGGACACGGAGCCGGTCCCGGAGGCGGGGTGCGCTCCCGGGACCGGTCCGTTTCCCTCCGGTAGTGCTGTCAGCCCTTGACGGCTCCGGAGGTCAGGCCCGCCACGATCCTGCGTTGCAGGACCAGGGCGAAGACGATCAGCGGGACCGACACCAGGACCGAGGCGGCCATGATCTGCCCGATCGGGTTCTCGTAGCCGACCCGCTGGAAGGTCGCCACGAAGACCGGCACCGTCTGCACGTTCAGGTCGTTCGGAGCGAAGGAGAAGGCCAGCAGGAACTCGTTGGTGGCGTACACGAAGGTCAGGATGGCCGCCGCTCCCACGCCCGGCGCCGCCAGCGGCGCCACCACGCGCAGGAAGGCCTGGAACGGGGTGGCCCCGTCCACCTTCGCCGACTCCTCGATCTCCTTGGGGATGCCCGCGAAGAACGTGGTGAGGATGAAGACGGCCAGCGGCAGGGTCAGCGCCACGTACGGGATGATCATGCCCGCGAAGGAGTTGAGCAGGTTGATCCCGGTCCACTCGTTGAGCTGCAGGTACATCTGGTAGAGCGGGTTGACCAGCGCCACCGGCGGGAACAGGGTCGCGACCAGGGTGGCGGCCAGGATCGCGAACTTGCCCGCAAGCGGCAGCCGGGCCAGGGCGTAGCCCGCCAGCGAGGCCACCGGGATGCAGATCAGCGTGGTCACCGTCGCCACGATCAGCGAGTTGCGCAGCGCGAACTGGAAGCCCTGGTCGAAGATCTCCCGGTAGTTGCCGAAGTCGAAGGGCCCCTGGAAGATGTTCGGGTCGGTGATCGCCGCCGATCCCGACCGCAGGCTGGTCATACCCATCCACAGGAACGGGAACAGGCACCAGAGCAGCACCACGGCCAGTCCGAGCAGCTTGAGGGTGTTGCCCACCGCCGGGTGGACGCGTCGGCGGGGCTTGTGCACCGACCCGCTCGGCCTCACCGTCTCGGCCGTCATCGCTTCTCCTTCCGCGGCGCCTCACCGATCATGTGGCGGCCCATCCGGCTGATGAAGGCCAGGCCGACGAGCATGACGATGACGAACGTGACCGTGGACAACGCGTTGGCGTAGCCCAGGTCCGGGTCCCGGACCAGGTAGCGCTGCGCGTAGACCGACAGGGTGGCCAGCGAGTTCGAGTAGCCGGTGAACACGTACGCGAAGTCGAACATGCGCAGGGCGTCCACCGTGCGGAACAGCAGGGCCACGACGATCGACGGGCGCAGCAGCGGCAGGGTGATGTTCCAGAAGCGCTGGAGCGCGTTGGCCCCATCCACCCTGGCCGCCTCGTAGTAGTCCTTCGGGATGGTCTGGAGGCCCGCGAGCAGCAGCAGGGCCACGAACGGCGCGGTCTTCCACACGTCGGCGCTGATGATGCCGACCATCGACCAGAACGGGTCGCGCAGCCAGTTGATGTCCGTGCCGAGGACGGCGTTCACGAAGCCCGGGTTGGGGTCGAACATGAACCGCCACACCTGCGCGGCCACGGCGGTCGGGATGACCCACGGGATCAGGATGACCGCGCGGGTCAGACCTCGGCCGAGGAAGGCCTGGTGCATGATCAGCGCGAAGGCCATCCCGACGAGGAACTCCAGCGACACCGAGGCCACCGTGAACACCAGGGTGTTCCAGACGGCGTTGAAGAAGCCGGAGTCGGTCAGGACGCGGACGTAGTTGTCGAAGCCGGTGAACTCCTGGCGGAACCCCCGGATCTCGTAGAGGCTCATCCCGATCGCGTAGAAGACCGGGAAGAGCGCTATCACGGCCATGAAGGCGAACGACGGGGCGAGGAAGATCCGCCCCATCGCACGCTCACCCAGGCCCCTGCTCACGCGGACTCTCTGGGTCGTCGCCATGCGGCCTACTCTTGTTCGAGCGCGTCGTTGGCCGCCTGGTCCACCGCCTCCAGGGCCGTGTCGGGCTCCTCCTGTCCCCGGAAGGCCGGGTGCAGGTTGTCCTGCACGGCCAGGGACAGCGAGTTGTAGCCGGGCACCGGCGGGCGGGCCTGGGCCTGGGCGAGGATGTCGCCGAGCATCTGGAAGTCGGGGTCGTCGGTGTTCTCGTAGGCGCTCGCCATGGTCGGCGGCAGGCTGTTCTGGAGCAGGATGTCCTGCGCCTCGGGGTCGGTGGCCGCCCACAGGACGAACTCGCGGGCCAGGTCCTTGCTGTCGCTCAGCGTGCTGACCGCGTTGTTGAGGCCGCCCAGCGCGCTGGTGGTGCCCTCACCGGTGAAGGTGGGCAGCGGGGCGACCGCGAAGTCGTCCGCGACCGCGCTCTCCTCGTCGCCCTCGCCCGCCAGGAGCGGGATGGCGTAGGGCCAGTTGCGCATGTAGACGGCCTCGCCCGCCTGGAACAGGGCGCGCGCGTCGTCCTCGACCATGGTGTCGAAGCCGTCGGCGTAGAACCCGCTGTCGTAGGCCTCGGTCATGAAGTCCAGGGCAGTGGCGGCGGCGTCGCCCTCCAGGAAGGTGCTCTGCTCCTGGGCGTCGTCGAACAGCTGGCCCCCCGCGGACCAGTACAGCTCCAGGAAGTTGACGACGAAGCCCTCGTACTGGTCGCCCTGGCCGACGTAGGCGGAGATGCCCTCCTCCTCAGCGGCGGCCATGCCGGTGTCGTAGAGCTCCTCCCAGGTCGTGGGGGGCTCCTCGACGAGGTCGGTGCGGTAGTAGAGGAACGCGCCGTTGGAGGAGTAGGGCAGCGCGTACAGCTCCTGCTGCCACTGGGAGCTGTCGACGGCCCCCTCCAGGCTGACGCCCTCGACCTCGCCGCGCAGGTCCTCCAGGCTCTCGACGTAGCCGTACTCGGCGAACTCACCGGTCCAGATGACGTCCAGGCCCAGGACGTCGAACTCCCCCGCCTGGTTCTGGAGGTCCTGGAACATGGCCTGGCGCTGCTCGTCGGCGGTGGGGGCCAGGAAGAAGATGTCGACCTGCCGGTCGGGGTTGTCCTCGTTCCACAGGCGCGCGACATCCTCGTGGATCGCGCGGTCGGCCCCGGTGACCGCCCAGACGAAGGCCGGGTCCTCGGCCAGGCCCGCGGTCTCGCCGCCCTCCCCCGCGGTCTCCTCCCCGGGGGGTTCGCCGCACGCGGTGGCCAGGGTGAGGCTCAGTGCGGCGAGCCCGGCAGCGCACGCGCGCACCGTGTACCCCTTCTGGTGTGAATGCACTGGCATGGCTCTCTCCTTACCGCGCCGGAACGGTGTCCGGGCGCGCGGCGTCGAGTGTGTGCTGGGTCATCCCCCCGTGTTCGTGCGCAAACGATGCCACCGACTGTGTGACCTAGTCAACAGTGAACGCGCTTCGATATACGTCATGCACGGAAAGGAGAGGCACACCATCCGAATCTACTCATGAAAACGTTGCCATCACCCGGGTCGCGCTCCTACCGTGGACGGCATGGCCAGCCAACCCGCGAGCATGCGGGACGTCGCCCAGCGAGCGGGGGTCTCCCTCTCGACGGTCTCCCGTGTGCTGCGCGGGGCCCCCGGGGTCGCCCCGGAGGTGCGCCACCGCGTCCAGCGCGCCGCGGACGAGCTGGCCTACGTGGTCTCGCGCAACGCCTCGGGACTGGTCACCGGCCGCACGGGGCGGGTCGCGGTGGTCGTGCCCTTCCTCCAGCCGTGGTTCTTCGGAACGGTCCTGGCCGGGGTCAGCGACGCGCTGCGCGAAGCGGACCTGGACATGCTCGTCTACCAGGTCGGCGAGACGCGGGCCCGGGAGGGCTGGACGCGGGCGCTGCCGCTGCGGCGCAACACCGACGCCGTGGTCACCGTGTCCATGGACCTGTCCGAGGAGGAGTGCCAACGGCTGGACGACGTGGGCGTGCCCGTGGTGCTGGTCGGGCAGAGGACACCCGATCGGGCCAGTGTGTACATCGACGACCGGGCCGGTGCCGCGGGGGCGACGCGGCACCTGCTCAACCTGGGGCACACGCGCGTGGCCTACATCGCCTCGCGGTCCGAGACCTGGTCCAGCGCCAGCTCACGGCACCGGCTGCGGGGGTACGAGGCGGCCATGGCGGAGGCGGGGCTGCCGCCGCGGAGCGTGGCCAAGTCCACCGGGCACGCGGGCGGCGAGCTGGCCATGGGCGAGCTGCTGTCGGACCACGACCCGCCCACGGCCGTGCTGGCCGAGTTCGACGACCTCGCTCTGGGCGCGTACCGCACGCTGCGCCGCTCGGGCGTGCGCGTGCCGGAGTCGATCTCCCTCATGGGCTTCGACAACCACGACACCGCGGCGGTGATGGACCTGACCACCGTCGACCAGGCCCCCTACGACACCGGGCTGACCGCGGGTCGGCTCACCGTGGGCATCCTCAACGGGACGGCCGGAACCCTCGAGGTGGAGATGCCAACCCAGCTCATCCTGAGGCAGTCCACCGCCGCGCCCCGGAGCACGCGCGGCCTGTTCTCATGACCCACCAGGAGGAACCGACATGCAGCAGTGGTGGCGCGACGCGGTCCTGTACCAGGTCTACCCGCGCAGCTTCGCAGACGCCGACGGGGACGGGACCGGCGACATCGCTGGGATCACCGCGCGCCTGGGCCACGTCGCCGACCTGGGCGCGGACGGGATCTGGCTGTCGCCGTTCTACACCTCGCCGTGGGCGGACGGCGGGTACGACGTGGCCGACTTCCGGGACGTGGACCCGCGCCTGGGCACCCTGGAGGACTTCGACGCGATGGTGGCCGCCGCGCACGCGCTGGGCCTGCGGGTGATGGTCGACATCGTGCCCAACCACACCTCCGAGGAGCACCCGTGGTTCCGGGAGGCGCTGGAGGCCGGTCCCGGGTCGCCCGAGCGGGAGCTGTACGTGTTCCGCGACGGGCGGGGCGCGGAAGGCGAACTGCCGCCGACCAACTGGCGGTCGACGTTCGGCGGCCCGGCGTGGACCCGCGCGGCGGACGGTCAGTGGTACCTGCACATGTTCGCGCCCGAGCAGCCGGACCTGAACTGGGACGACCCGCGGGTGCGCGAGGAGTTCCGCGCCGTCCTGCGGTTCTGGAGCGGGCGCGGTGTGGACGGGTTCCGGATCGACGTGGCGTACGCGCTGGTCAAGGACCTGCGGGAGCCGCTGCGCGACCTCGTGCTGGTGGAGGGCGGCCGGTTCGAGGACATCGCGGCCAACCCGGACCACCCGTTCCTGGACCGGCCCGAGGTGCACGAGGTGTACCGGGACTGGCGGCGGGTGCTGGCGGAGTTCGACCCGCCCCGGGCCACGGTGGGCGAGGTGTGGCTGCCCGGTGAGCGGCGGGTGCTGTACACGCGTCCGGACGAGCTGGACCAGGCGTTCAACTTCGACTTCCTGAGGACCTCGTGGGACGCCGACGCCTACCGCGGCGTGATCGACTCCTCGATCGCCGACGCCGGGCAGGTCGGCACGGTGCCCACGTGGGTGATCGGAAACCACGACGTGGTGCGCCCGGTGTCGGTGCTGGGGCTGCCCCCGGGCACCGACCAGAAGGCGTGGCTGCTCTCCGACGGGCGCGACCCGGAGCCGGACCTGGAGCTGGGCACGCGGCGGGCGCGCGCACTGGCGCTCCTGGAGCTGTCGCTGCCGGGATCGGCGTACGTGTACCAGGGCGAGGAGCTGGGGCTGCCGGAAGTGGCGGACCTGCCAGCTCAGGCGTTGGAGGACCCGCGGTGGTCGCGCAGCGGGCACACCGACAAGGGACGGGACGGGTGCCGGGTGCCGCTGCCGTGGACGCGCGAAGGAGCGTCGTACGGCTTCGGCGGGGACGCCCCGTGGCTGCCCCAGCCCGAAGGATGGGGCCGCTGGTCGGTGGGGGCCCAGGCCGACGACCCCGGGTCCGTGCTCTCCCTGTACCGCCGGGCGCTGGCGCACCGCCGGGAGTTCTCCTCTGACGAGGCGCTGACCTGGGACGACACGCTGAACCGGGGGCCGGTACTGGCCTACTGGCGGGGTGAGGACGTGCTGGTGCTGGTCAACACGGGCGAGGAAGCGGTGGAGCTGCCGCCGGGCCGGGTGCTGGTGGCCAGCGCGGAGCTGGACGGACGGCTCCCGGGGAACTCGGCGGTGTGGCTGCGCCGCTGACCAGCGCGGCCCCGGGACGAAGCCCCGCTCGCAGGGCCCCCGCCGATCCCCGCGACCCCGGCCACAGGGGGTTACCTCGGGGGTTTCCGGGGGCCTCCCCCGGAAAAACGAAGGACGACCCGGCGAGGCGGCCGAAGACCGCCGAGCAGGGTCGTCCTGAGTCCGTGGAGCTATGGGGATTCGAACCCCAGACCTCCTCCATGCCATGGAGGCGCGCTACCAACTGCGCCATAGCCCCTCAAGGGAGTCGATCGGACCTGTGGTGGTCCCGCCGACTCCCTGAACCATAGCGGAATCCGGCCCGAACGTCGAAACGGTTCAGGCGTCGTCGCTGAGCACGACCGGCTCGGGGAGGCTGGCCGCGTTGTGCTCCAGCAGCCGCCACTGCCCCCGCCGCTCCCGGAGCACCGACCAGCAGCAGTTGCTGATCGGTCCCAGGATCTCGCGCTGTTCGTCGGGGACCCCCAGCATCCGGGCGATCCCGACCCTGAGGGCGGCGCCGTGGCTGACCACGACGAGCAGCCCTCCGGTCGGGGTCTTGCCCAGTCCGCGTTCGACGGCGGCGCGCATCCGGTCGCCGACCTCGGCGATGAGCTCCCCGTCGGGGATGTCCATGCGCGCGTGTTCGACAGGCCAGCGCGCGGACAGCTCCGCCCCGGTCATCCCCTCCCACGAGCCGCCGAAGCGCTCGCGCAGCCCCTCGTCGAACTCCACGGGCACCCCGGAGGCCCGGGAGAGGTATCCGGCGGTGTCGGCGGCCCTGGTCAGGTCGGAGGCGACGATGACGTCGGGGTTCAACGAGGCGAGCAGTTCCCCCGCCCGCCTGGCCTGGGCGTGGCCGACCGGATCGAGTGCGATGTCGGTCTGCCCCTGGAAGCGGTTCTCCACGTTCCAGGACGTGCGTCCGTGCCGCCAGAACAGCACACGAGGGGTGTCGCTCACGTGGTGTGTCTCTCCGCTCGCAGTGGGGTGGGGGTCAGAACTCGTCCAGCGGCGTGCGCTGGGCGCCGCGCGCGCCCTCGGGCAGGTCGATCTCGGGGCAGTCCTTCCACAGCCGCTCGAGGCCGTAGTAGCCGCGCTCCTCCTCGTGCTGGATGTGCACGACGATGTCGGCGTAGTCCAGCAGGACCCAGCGGCCGTCACGCTCGCCCTCGCGCCGGACCGGCTTGGCACCGGACTGGAGGCGGAGCTGGTCCTCGACCTCGTCGACGATCGCGCGGACCTGCCGGTCGTTGGGGGCCGAACACAGAACGAAGGCCTCGGTGATGACCAGCTGCTCGCTGACGTCGTAGGCGATGATCTCCTGGGCGAGCTTGTCGGAGGCGGCTTCCGCCGCGACCCTGACCAGCTCCAGTGCCCTGTCGGTGGCTGTCACGTTGTGCTTGCTGCCTTTCAGCTCTCTAGGTAGAGCCCGGTCTTGTTGATGTAGCGGACGATGCCGTCGGGGACCAGGTACCAGATGGGTTCGCCCTTGCGGACGCGTTCCCGGCACTCGGTCGAGGAGATGGCCAGCGCGGGGACCTCCACCAGGGAGACCTTGCCCTTGGGCAGTCCGGTGTCACTGAGGTGGTGACCGGGCCGGTTACAGCCTACGAAATGTGCGAGCTCGAAGAGTTCGTCGACGTTGTGCCAGCTCAGGATCGCGCCCAGCGCGTCGGCTCCGGTGATGAAGTACAGCTCCACGTCGGGGCCGTACTTGGCGCGCATCTCGCGCAGCGTGTCGAGGGTGTAGGTGGGTCCCGAGCGGTCGATCTCGATTCGGTCGACCCGGAACTGGGGGTTCTCGGCGGTGGCGATGACCGTCATCAGGTAGCGGTCCTCGGAGGGCGTCACCTTGGCCAGGTCCTTCTGCCAGGGCTGGCCGGTGGGGACGAACACCACCTCGTCGAGCCCGAAGAGGTGGGCGACCTCGCTGGCCGCCACGAGGTGGCCGTGGTGGATGGGGTCGAAGGTGCCGCCCATGATGCCGACCTTGGTCGGACCGGTTCCTCCCCGCGGCGCGGGGGAGTCCGCGTTGCGGGATGCGTCGGAAGCTGCGTGCGCCACTGTGCGCTCCGTTTCGCCGTGGACGTTGCCGTTGCCGGGATCGGCCAACCGAGATTAGCCGACGGAGGGCACCACCGCCGTCCCCTTCCTCCCTTTTTGGTCCTGTCACTCGGACAACGAACGCCGTGTCGGGTTCCTTCCCCCGGGCGCGTCGGCGCCGCTCGGAAATCACGTCATATCTCGAAGCCGGAAACCGTGGCCAAGCGCGATCACGGCGCATAGCATGCCGATATGGCCAACTCACCAGACCGCGTCCGCGTCCGGCTCTCCGAGATCTCGCCTCGTGCCTACGAACACCCCGCCGACCGGGGCGCCCTGGTCGCGCTGCGCTCGCTGCGCGGGTTCGACGAGGTGTTCAAACGCCTGTCGGGGCTGTTCAACGAGCGCGCCCTGCGACTGATGTTCCTGTCCAGTGCCGTCCGGGTCGGGCCCACCCAGTTCCCCCACGTGTACGACTACGTGCGCGACGCCGCCTACGTCCTGGACATGGACGAGGTCCCCGAGCTCTACATCCAGATGAACCCGAAGCCGAACGCCATGGCGATCGGCAGCAACCGCCCGTTCATCGTGATGACCACGGGACTGTTCGACCTGCTGGACGCCGAGGAGCAGCGCTTCGTCATCGGCCACGAGGTCGGCCACATCCTCAGCGGCCACGCCGTCTACCGCACCATGCTGCTGGCCCTGATCCGGCTGGCCACCCGCGTGGCGTGGGTGCCGCTGGGCTTCATCGGCATCCAGGCCATCGTGGCCGCGCTGGAGGAGTGGTACCGCAAGTCCGAGCTGTCCTGCGACCGCGCCGGGATCCTCGCCAGCCAGAACCCCGAGGCGGGCAAGCGGGCCCTGATGAAGCTGGCGGGCGGTTCCAGGCTCGTGGAGATGAACCCCGACGCCTTCCTCGAGCAGGCCCGCGAGTACGAGTCCGGCGGCGACGCCCGCGACGGCCTCATCAAGCTGCTCAGCCTGGTCGGGCAGACGCACCCGTTCGCGGTGGTGCGCCTGGCCGAGCTGCACCGGTGGATCGAGGACGGTTCGTACCAGAGCATCGTCAACGGCGACTACCCGCGCCGCTCCACCGACCGCGACGCCCGGGTGGGCGAGGAGGCGCGCAAGGCCGCCAACTCCTACAAGGAGTCCTGGGAGCGCACGGGCGACCCGCTGCTGGGCACCCTGCGCGACGTCGCGGGCAGCGCGGCCAGCGCGGGCGGCAAGATCTTCGACACCGTCGCCGACCGGTGGCGCAACGGCTCCTCCCGCACCAACCAGGGCTCGGGGACCTCTTCCTGACCGGTCCTTCCCCGAGGCACCAGCGCCCGGGAACCCGGCACCGGTCCCCGACGCGCGCGGGGACGGATGCGCTACCCCGAGGGGCGGCCCCGGGCGCGGGCCGCCCCTCGGGCGTGTCCGGCGGGTGCGGCTCCGCTGGGCCGGGGGCTCCTCCGTCGCGGGACGCGACCGCGCCATCGGGCGCGGGCGGCTCAGAACAGGTCGTCGAGGTAGGCCCGCGCCTGCCGCCAGGCGAAATGGGCCGGGTCGATGACCGCGAAGTGGTCGGCGCCGACCGGCTCGCGGTGGTCCACCGCGTCCCCCGCGGCACGCGCGGCGGCCACGTAGGCGCGGCTGTGGTCGACCGGGACGCGCTGGTCGGCGTCCCCGTGCACGACGAGTTGGGGCACCCCCAGCGGCACGCGCAGCAGCGGCGAACTGGCGGCGTAGACCCGCGCGGAGGGGACGGGGCCCAGGAACGGCTCCACCGCTCCCTCGCCCAGTCCCTCCCGCGCGCAGCGCTCGGGATCGGTGACGGGGGCGAGGGCGACCACGGCGCGCACGGGCGTGCGGGGGTGGAGCGCGTTGAGCAGCGCCAGGTGCCCGCCCGCCGAATGGCCGACGGACACCGTGCGGGACAGGTCGTAGCGGTCGGGCTCGCGGGCCGCGGCCTCAGCGAGCGCCGCCAGCGCGCGGTCGACGTCGTCGAGAGTCTGCGGCCAGCCGCCCCCGTCGTCGCCGGTGCGGCGGTACTCCACGTTCCACACCGCCCATCCGGCGGAGGCCAGGTCGCGGGCCAGCGGGTCCATGAGCCCGGCGTCGAGCCCGTCCCGCCACCAGCCGCCGTGCAGCAGGGCGGCGACGGGCGCGGGCGCGCCGCCCTCCGGTTCCCACAGGTGCGCGATCTGGCTGGGGTGTTCTCCGTAGGGAACGGTGGTGGGCACGCGTCGCTCCTCGTCCTCGGGTCGGCCTTTCGCGGACGGTAACAGCCCTCCCCCGCCGTCCCCGCCGCGCGTACCCACGACGGGCCACGGCGAGGCCGGGAACCCGGGCACACGACAGCGCCGACGGCGGGGCCGTCGGCGCTGTCGGGCGTCCTGGTGTGACCGGGAGCGGGTCCTAGAAGGCGGGACCGGCGGCCATGGCCTCGTCGATGGTCGTGGATCGGGCCTCCTCGACCTCCTCGACCAGGTCGTCCTCGTGGGCCTCGAACTCCTCGACCACGGCGGCGGAGAAGCTGCGCAGGGCGATCTCCTCGGTGAGGATGTCGCCGCGGACGCGGTTGTTCTCACCGATCTGGGCGGTCGGGCTGTTGGCGGAGGTGGACAGGTCACCGCCGACGATGTTGTTGTCGACGTAGACGCCGCCGCTGACGCCGGTGACGCTCAGGTCGCCGTCGACGTAGTTGACGGAGGAGCAGAAGCCCTCCTGCTCGCCGGCGCCGACCGCGACCGGACCGGTGCCGCCGCTGTAGGCGGCCGCGCCGATCACCTCGCTGTCGCAGAGGATGCCGCCGCTGGCGGGGTTGTTGACGGTCAGGGCGCCGCGCACCACGGAGTCGTAGATGTCGGCGTACTCGACACCGTCGGCGTTGACGGCGCCGCCGATGCGCGAACCGGAGACGTAGACGGCGCCGACCTCGGCGTTGATGCTGTGGACGGAGGAGTCCACCACGTAGGCGAAGCCGTCGGTGTTGCCGCCGTCGACCGGAACGGCGCGCAGGGCGGCACCCGTGGAGCTGTTCTCCAGGTAGGTGCCGTAGGAGCCGCGGTTGACCACGCGGTCACCGACGGAGCTCTCCTGGGAGTCGAAGTATGCGTCCTGCTGGACGGTCACCTTCCCCTCGATCTCGCCGCCGATGATGTGCAGGTTGGCACCCTGGCGGACGGTGACGTCGCCCTGGATGACCGTGCCGTCCAGGAAGCAGCTCTTGCCGGCGGGGACCGCGAGGTCCGTGGGCAGGGTGATGGCACCGCCGTGGCCCGAGCAGAGGGTGACCAGGTCAGCCTGGGCGGGAGAGGCCATCAGCGTGACACCACCGACGGCCAGGGCGGTCGTGGCGATGGCAGCGACCTTGCTCCGGAGCTTCATTCGGGGGATTCCTTTCGTTGTGACCGTGGGGGGGCGACACTCCGAACGATGCGGAAGCGCGCCGTGAGACACCACAGTGAAATTACCGACCAGCCGTCGCTTTGGGAATACGTGCTAGACGAAGATTCGCTTCTGTCCAGGTTTCCAGCGGGAAAACGCTCCAGATGCCAACGGCCCCTCGGCCCCCGGATGTCACTATCGGTCGCACGACGAACACACGCGCCCGACCGCACGTCGCGGGCGGGCCCGTGGCGTGCGGTCCCTCGCGGTCCAGGCCGCCCGCGCGAGGGCGGCCCCGGCGCGCGCGGCTACCTGAGGTGGCCGTCCCCGGTGACCACGTACTTGGTGGAGGTCATCTCGGTCAGCCCCATCGGGCCCCTGGCGTGCAGCTTCTGGGTGGAGATGCCGATCTCGGCGCCGAAGCCGAACTCTCCGCCGTCGGTGAACCTCGTGGAGGCGTTGACCATGACCGCGGCGGAGTCCACCCGTGAGACGAAGTACCGGGAGGCCTTCAGCGAGTCGGTGACGATGGCCTCGGTGTGCTGGGTGGAGTACCTGCGGATGTGGGCCAGCGCCTCGTCGATGGTGGGCACCACGCGCACGGCCAGGTCCATGGACAGGTACTCGGTGGCCCAGTCCTCCTCCGTGGCCTCGACCACCCTGGCTCCGGTCGGGTGGGCGGCCGCGGCCTCCAGCACCCGGGGATCGCCGTGCACGGTCACGCCGCTCTCGCCGAGGGCCTCCAGCACGCGCGGCAGGAACTCCTCGGCCACGGCCTCGTGCACCAGCAGGGTCTCGGCGGAGTTGCACACCGAGCAGCGCTGCGCCTTGGCGTTGGTGGTGATGGCCACGGCCTTGTCGAGGTCGGCGTCGGCGTCCACGTAGACGTGGCACAGGCCCTCGCCGGTCTCGATGACCGGCACGGTGGAGTCACGCACCACGGCCTGGATGAGGGAGCCCCCGCCGCGCGGGATGAGCACGTCCACCAGGCCTCGCGCGCGCATGAGCGCGGTGGAGGACTCGCGGGTTCGGCCGGGCACCATCTGGACGGCGTCCACCGGGACCCCGGTG
The DNA here is from genome assembly GCF_018316795.1 of Nocardiopsis akebiae. NCBI lineage: Bacteria > Bacillati > Actinomycetota > Actinomycetes > Streptosporangiales > Nocardiopsidaceae > Nocardiopsis > Nocardiopsis akebiae. Next base: position 1,934,534 of record NZ_CP074132.1, on the reverse strand, counting down.
CCCTCCAGGGCGTCCCGCAGGACCCCGACGATGGCGGTGTTGGAGGAGTAGGCCGAGGAGGAGCCGCGCAGCAGGGCGGCGTTGCCGCTCTTGAGGCACAGGGCGGCGGCGTCCACGGTGACGTTGGGGCGGCCCTCGTAGATGATGCCGATGACACCGAGCGGCACCCGGATCTGGCGCAGGTCCAGGCCGTTGGGCAGCACGGACCCGCGCACGGACTCGCCCACCGGGTCGGGGAGCTCGACGATCTCGCGGACGGCCTCGGCGATGTCCTCGATCCGCTGCGGGGTGAGGGTGAGCCGGTCGACCATGGCCGGGCTGGTGCCGTCCTCGCGGGCCCGCGCCACGTCCTCGGCGTTGGCCGCGGTGATCTCGTCGGACCGCTTGACCAGGGCGTCGGCGATCGCCAGCAGTGCGGCGTCCTTGACAGCCCGGCTGAGCGGGGCGAGGTCGGCCGCCGCGTTCCTGGCCCGCCCGGCTACCGCGTGGACCTCGCGCTCGATGTCACTCATGGTGCTCTCTCTTGGTTGGGAGGCCATCCCGGCGTACCCGCCCTGCGGCGTCGAAGGGTCTCAGGGGCGTGCGCCGGGGTGAACGCTTCCAGCGTATAGCGCGGCCCCGCCGGACGGAGGTTGTCCACGGGGCGGAGTCGGGCACGCGCGGCCGGGACGTCCGGGCCGGCCCGCCACCTCGGCCTCCGCCGGGCGGACGCCGGTACCCGGACCCGAGCCGGTCACCAGGCGTGACGGCCCGCAGCTCACACGTGAGGAAGGTCATACCACACGGGAAACGACGGCCCGTCTCACGGGAACACCCCCGACGACGGACGATAACGAAAGGTGCCCACACGGTCACACGGGCCCGGAGACCGCCTCGGATATCGTCGCATTCTCTCGAATGGACGCATTCCGAAGTCAACTGTGGCCCCGCCCCGCCGACGACTGGACGACGAAGTCCGGGAACTTCTGGTCACTTCGGATTCACCAATGGCTCCGCAGCAGTACGAACGCCCGTGATCGGCCGTATTTGAGTACACCAGGAACGCGAGTGCGCGAATGACAACGAATCTCGGTCCACGAACGACCCTCGGCGGGGCTCCGTCCACGGCACGGGCGCTGGCCAGGCTGTCCAGGATTCCGGGGCTGCGGGAGAAGTACCTCCGCCACACCTCCGGGACCTCCGCGCCGGAACTGTCCGACCTCCCCACGCTCGACAGGGACGAACTGGGCCGGGCGATCGACACCCTGGTGCGCACCGACCCGTCCGCCCTGACCCGCGCCTCCCTGAACGTCATGGGGGGCACCCGGTCGACCATGCGCCTGGGGGCGGTCCCGGCGGACCTGTACCTGGACGAGATAGCGCCGCACGTGCGCCCCTTCGAACAGGGCGACCTGTTCACCACCCTCGGGACCCCGTTCCACATGCGGGCCTGCCAGGAACTGCACAACGGACTCGCCTCCAGGGCCGGGGTGCCCACACTCTCCATGGACGCGCCGACCGACCAGATGATCGACGCCTACCTCGACCTGTTCGAGCGCCACGGGGTCAACGCCCTGGGCACCACCCTCGACACCTTCCGGAGCCTGCTCCGCTACTGCGCCGCGTCCGGCCGGGACCTCGGCTTCCTGCGCAAGGTGCTGTGGAGCGGTCCGGCCATGGACGCCGCCACCCGATCGCTGATCCGGACGCACTTCCCCCACCTGCGCACGTGGGCGCTCTTCGGCTCGGCGGAGACCTGGATCATCGGGCACAGCGGCCCGGACTGCGCCAACGACACCCTCCACCCGCTCCCCCACCAGTACACGGAGATCGTCGACGGGCGCATGCTGGTGACCGTCACGCACGAGAAGGCGGTCGTCCCGCTGCTGCGCTACGAGACCGGGGTCGCGGCCGAATGGACGGCCTGCCCCTGCGGTCTGCCCGGTCCCGCGGTGCGCACACACAGCCGCATAGACGCCCCGATGGGGCCGCTCAGCCGCGTGGTCTCCCCCCTCGACCTCGTGCCGCTGGCCATGCGGCTCGACTCGGTGGAGGCGGCCCAGGTCGTCCTGGTCGATCCCCACACCGAGGACGAACGGCTCCACCTGCGGGTCCGGCTGCGTCCGGAGACCAGGTCCGAGCTCTACACCGGCGAGTGGATACGGCAGCACGTGCTGTCCGAGTCGCTGGGGCTGTCCGAGGTGACGGAGGAGGCTCCGGAGTCCTTCGAGGTCATCGTCTCCCGGCACATGCTGCGGGAACTTCCGGACGGGTCGGCCCCCGAGTTCCTGGTGCGCGAGGGGGGACGCCTCCGAATCCAATCGATATCGAGTCATCGTCAGGGTTCTTATGGTACCTTCTCGGCATAGGTTCAGGAGGGCAGGTCGCAGGCGCCGTATGCGGCGCCCGGGTCGCACCCCCGGGCAGCGCCTCCCTGAGTCGCGCCGAGCACGACCACCGAGCACAGGAGTGCGCATGCGGACTGTTCCGCTGACCACCGACGGCCCCACCGTGTCCGCCCAGGGGCTGGGCTGCATGGGGATGAGCGAGTTCTACGGCCCGGGAGACGAGGCCGACTCCCTCGCGACCCTGAACCACGCCCTGGACCTGGGCGTCGGCTTCCTCGACACCGCGGACATGTACGGACACGGGGCCAACGAGGAGTTGGTGGGCAAGGTCGTCCGGGAACGGCGGGAGGAGGTCGTCCTCGCCACCAAGTTCGGGATCGTCCGCGACCGCGGGACCGGTGCCCGCAGCCACCGCGGGGACGCGGAGTACGTGCGCGCGGCCTGCGACGCCAGCCTCTCCCGTCTGGGCGTCGAGACGATCGACCTCTACTACATGCACCGGCGCGACGCCTCGGTCCCCGTCGAGGAGACGGTCGGGGCCATGGCCGAGCTGGTCGCCCAGGGCAAGGTGCGCCACCTGGGGCTGTCCGAGGTGAGCGCCGACGAACTGCGCGCCGCCCACGCCGTGCACCCGATCGCCGCCGTGCAGACGGAGTGGTCGCTGTGGAGCCGCGACGTGGAGGAGTCCGTGGTGGGCGAGTGCGCGCGGCTCGGTGTGGGCTTCGTCCCCTACTCCCCGCTGGGGCGCGGTTTCCTCACCGGGGCCCTCCCTCCGGTGGAGGAGCTGTCCGCCGACGACTTCCGCCGCGGCAAGCCGCGCTTCTCCGGCGAGAACGCCGTGCGCAACCAGGATCTGCTCGCCATCGTGCGGCGGGTGGCCGACGCACACGGCGCGACCCCGGGCCAGGTCGCCCTGGCGTGGGTCCACGCCCGGGCCGAGCGCTGGGGCCTGCCCGTCGTTCCCATCCCGGGAACCAAGAGGCGCGAACGCCTGGAGGAGAACGCGGGCGGCGCGGACCTGGTCCTCTCCCCGGAGGGCCTCGCCGAACTCGACACCATCGCCGGCGCCACCGCGGGCGCGCGGTACTGACCCTCCTCCGAGCCGGAGTGGAGCGGGCGGCTCCCGGCGCCGGCCTGACGACCGGCCGACGAGCACGGAGGGACAGGCGCTCTGAGATACGATTCCCAGATGACCCAGCTTCCCATGGACCAGCGGATCGGTCATCACCTGAAGCGCGCCGAGCAGGAGCTGATCTCCGCGAAGCACGCTGTTCTGAGGCAGTTCAACCTCTCGGTCCCCCAGTACACGGTCCTGCTCGTGCTCTCGGAGGAGCCCGGGGCCTCAGGTGCGATCCTGGCCCGCAGGTGCCTGGTGACCCCCCAGACCATGTCCTCGGTCCTCGCGACCCTGAGCAGGCGCGAACTGATCGAGCGCAAGCCCCACCCGCTGCACTCACACATCCTGGAGACGAGGCTCTCCCCCAGCGGACAGGACCTGCTCGCCAAGGCGGACGAGGCCGCGATCCGGGTGGAGATGCGGCTGAGCGAGGCGTTCAGCAGCGAGGAGGAGGGTGAGTTCGTCCGCTTCCTCAGCCGGTGCGCGGAGGTCTCCGCGGAGACACGCACCGAACTGGCGGACCTGGGCGAGGAGTGACCCCCGTCCGGGCGTGCGCCCCGGCGCCACCCCGCGGGGAGCCGGGCGGGGCCCCGCCCCGCCGCTCCGCGGGCGCCCGCCTCCCGCGCCTTCCCTGACAGGTGCCCGAAGGGGCGCTCCACGAGGCGTCCCGGGAAAGGCGTCCGGAACAGGCCGCGCCCCCACGGTCGGGACACCGGCCGTTCACGCACGTCCCGGGATGGAGCGTGCACGGCCCCGGGAACCGGACACGCACCGCCCGCCCTCCGGCCCGGGAGGGGTCACGCGGGCACGTGGACCGGAGTCGTCCCCGCGGAGCGGACCGAACGGACCACGGAGGCCGCCCTCGCCGCCACGGGGCTCCACCGCACGAGGGCCAGCCCGACGCTCATGCCGCCGCCGAACCCCGCGAGCAGGACGAGGTCGTCCCGTTCGAGCCGCCCGGCGCGGTGCACCGTGTCCAGGGCGACGGGCACCGATCCCGAACCCGTGTTGCCATGGGTCTGCACGGTCAGGTGGAGGCGGGCGTTGTCCAGGCCCAGCGACGGCCAGACGTCCTCGAGCATGGCGCCGTTGGCCTGGTGGGGCACGAAGTGGCGGATCTCCTCCCGGTCCACGCCCAGGCCGTCGAGCATCCGGTGGACCGCCTCGGGCAGCCGCCGGGTGACGTACTCGCGCACGCCGCGGCCCTCCATCGTGAAGAAGTGCCCGCCCTGTCCCAGGGTCTCCGCGGAGGCGGGCAGGCGCGAGCCCCCGGCCGGAACCCTGATCAGGCGGTGGTGGTCACCGTCGGTGAGCAGTTGCGTCCCCATGACGCCGCCGCGGTCGGGTGAGGGCCCCAGCAGGACCGCGCCCGCGCCGTCGCCGAACAGGACCGCCGTCCTGCGGTCGCCGTAGTCGAGGATCCGGGAGTAGATGTCCGCGCCGACGACCAGCGCGTAGGCCTCCCCGTGCGGCCGCAGCAGGTGTTCGGCCACGGAGAGGGCGTAGACGAACCCGCTGCACACGGCGTTGACGTCGAACGCCGCCGCGGACCGCGCGCCGAGCAGGTGCTGGGTGATGCTGGCCGTCGCGGGCTGGGGGTGGTCCGGAGTGGACGTGGCGACGATGACGTAGGCCAGGCGGTCCGCGGAGACGCCCGCCTGCGCCAGGGCCCGGCGGCCGGCCGCCGCGGCGAGGTCGGAGGTGGCCTGGTCGGGGGCGGCGCGTCGGCGCTCGCGGATCCCCGTCTTGCGGCGGATCCACTCGTCGGTGACACCGGCGGTGCGGGCGATCGGCTCGTTGCCGACCACTTCGTCCGGCAGGTACGAGCCCGTGCCGAGGATGGCGATGGTCATCGTGCTGTCTCCTTCTTGCTGGACTGCGGGGAGGGGAGGGCGCGGGTTCGCCTCCGCACAGCGCGGAGGCGAACCCGGCCCGGCGTCACGCGTTCACCGACGGGAGGGACGGGGCTCCCTCCGGAGCGCCGGGGCCCGGGCGGGCGGAGCGGACGCGTTCCCATCCGTTGGCCTCGGCGTGCGCCGTGAGCGTCGCGTCCTCGCCGACGGCGACCGGGACTCCCACGGCCGACAGCAGGGCGAGGTCGCTGGAGTGGTCTCCGTAGGCGGTGCACGAGGACAGGGGTACTCCTCTCACCGCCGCGGCGGCCCTGGCGGCGCTCTCCTTCGTCGCGCCGATCATCGGGACGAGGACCTCACCGGTCAGGCGCCCGCCGCGGACGACCGGCCGTGTGCCCAGCGCCCAGTGGGCTCCGGCCTCCTCCGCGATCGGGTCCAGGCAGGCGGAGAAGGAACCCGAGAGCAGGACGACCAGGTCGCCCTCGGCCCGGTGGCGGCGCAGGCGCTCCAGCACCGGCGTGTGCCAGAAGCCCGGCGCGCGGGCGGCCTCGGAGAACCACGCCCGGCCCTCGGCGCGCAGCCCCTCGACGGACTCGCCCGCCATGAGGCGGTAGTAGAGGCGGTTGACGTCCTGGCGGGGCACGCCCCGGGCCGCCGCCGCCCTGAGCCGGGCCACGGCCCGCTCGTAGGAGCCGGGCGGCCCGGAGCCGTTCCCGAGGTGGAACTCCAGGAACGAGAACATGCTCTTCGGTCCGATGAGCGTCTCGTCCACGTCGAAGAACGCGATGCCGCGCCCCCGGGTACCCGGGGTGTGCGCTCCGTTCGGAGGGGTCATGGCTTCTCCCGTCGTGTGGGTCGGTAGGGTCCGCTTCACGCGGGGAGGCGGACCAGGCCGACCTGGATCCGGCAGATCGACGCGCCCCTCTGGAGCACGTCCACCCCGACGGAGGTCGGGGCGGGTTCCGGGCCGCCGGTGGGCGCGAGGAACTCCACGATTCCGCCCTGCGTGTAGTAGACGCCGTCCTCCTCTGCCCCCTCCGCTCCCGCCGGAGCGGTGACGGCCCGTATCTCGGTCCGGGGCTCCAGTTCGCCGAAGCTGGTGAAGGCGGCGGTGATCTCGGTGGGGTAGGCCTTGGCCGGCGAGGTGCCCCGGACCTCCAGGAGCGTGTTCAGGGCCAGCTGGCGCCCTGCCTCGATCAGGACCATGCCCGGCAGGTGGTCCTGGGCGTGGTCGAACAGGCTCGGGTGATGGGGCAGCACGCGCAGGGAGGCCGACACGGTGTCCCCGGCGCCCGTGAGCCCGGTCAGGACCACGTTGTCGCCGTTCGACCGGCCGACGAGGTAGGGGGCGGGGACCTCCCCGCCGACGGTGAAGTCGAAGGTCTCCGTGGAGGGCACCGGCTCGCCGGAGCGGTTGCTCAGGCGCAGCGCCTCGTAGCTCTCCGGGGACTTGAACCGCAGCCCGACGACGGCGTTGCCGACCTCCGTGCCGCCGACGAAGAGCCGGAACCTGGCGTCGTAGCCGACCACGCGTCCTTCCTTGACCCTCTTGTCCCCGACTGAGCAGAGCATGCGGAGGGCGCACGGAGCCGTCCCCACCGTCATCAGTTCGGGGCGCGTGATGGTGATGCCCAAGGTGGTGAGCACGAACTTGTGGTCGAAGGGGACGCCGTAGTGGGTGTGCGCGATGGCCAGCCCCACCTGTCGGCATGCTTCGAGCAGCAGCACGGGGTCGTGGCGGCGGGGGCGGAGCAGGTGGTCGCCGTAGTAGGCGTGCGAACGGGGGAGCTGGGCGGCGGCCGCGTGGGCGTCCCCGCCGAGGGGCTGGGTGTCGGTGACGAAGACCTCCGCCAAGGACTCCCGGTGGACGACGGTGCGGTCGACGGTCCGCTCGTAGTCCAGGGCCGGGCCCTCCGGGTCGGCGGTCACGGTGCCGGCGGCGCCGTTGAGGAGGTGGTGCACGGGCATCTGCATGGTCTGTCTCACATTCCTCGGGCTTGCGGTCCTGATCTGGGGCCGCGGCGGGGAGCGTCTCCCGCGGTGCGTCGGTGCGTCGGTGCGTCGGGACGGGGGACGGGGTACGGCGGGGCGGGGTTCGGGAGGGGCGGCCGGCGGTGGACGGGGGCCCGGGCGGGGGTCCGCGGGGCCCCGCCTAGCGGAGCTCGCGTTCCCTGACGACGAGGAACGTGACCACCGCGCCTGCCAGGGCGAGGAGCGCCAGACCCAGGAACGTGGTGTGCATCGCGGAGGTGAGGCTGGCCGAGACGGCGTCCAGCGCGGTCGAGCGGTCCACCTCGGCGAACTGGCCCAGCGCCGTTTCCAGTCGGCCCTGGGTGGCCTCGCCCGCCAGGGTCCGCTCCTGCTCGGGGTCGGCGAAGGGGAGGTCGAGCGTGTTCAGGGACAGGGTCGCCAGCACGGACCCGGCTCCGGCGATCGCCACGCTCTCCCCGGTGATGCGCATGGTGTTGAAGATGCCCGAGGCCATCCCGGCCCGCTCGACCTCCACGGAGCTGAGCGCCGCGTTGTCCATGACTCCGAAGGCGCTTCCCACCCCCGTGCCGAACAGGGCCAGGGGAGCGGCCAGCGCCGTCCAGTGCTGACCCGGCTGGAGGGTCGTCAGCCACAGGGATCCGCCCGCGATGAGCAGGGAGCTGGTGGCGAGCATGACCCGCAGGGGGAGCCTGGCGGCGAGCTGCCCGGCCAGCATCGGCAGGACGAGCACCGGCAGGGTCAGGGGCAGGAGCAGGGCCCCGGCCTCGGCGGCGCCGAACCCGCCGACGCCCTGGAAGAAGGGCGGCAGGTAGACGAGCAGGACCACGAAGCCGAAGGTGATGGTGAAGGGCTGGCAGACGACCACGACGAACGTGGGCCGCTTGAACAGCGAGAGGTCGAACATCGGGCGCCGGACCCGTGACTCCACCACGACGAAGGCCGCGAGGAAGACGAGGAACCCGACCGCCGATCCGATCGCGCTCAGGCTGAGCCAACCCGCCTCGGCGCCCTGGACGAAGGCGAGGGAGAGCAGGAACAGGCTGGTGCTGAAGGTCATGACGCCGCCCCAGTCCACCGAGGTGGAACCGGGGTCGCTCGACTCCCGGATCGAGCGGACCAGGAGCAGGACGACGGCGGCGAACGCGAGGTTCATCAGGAACACCATGCGCCAGTCCAGGAAGTTGACCATCAGCCCGGCGACGAAGGGCCCCATGGCCAGTCCGAAGCCGAAGGAGGTGCCCAGGAGGCCGAAGGCCCGGGCCCGGGCCGCTCCCCGGAAGGAGTCGGCGAGGATCGCCGATCCGCTGGTCATGATGCCCGCGGCGCCGATGCCCTGGACCGCGCGGGCCACGTCGATGACGAGGATGTTGGAGGAGAGGCCGATCACCGTGGCCATCGCGGTGAAGACGACGAGGCCGATGACGAGGACCCGGCGCCTGCCGAAGCGGTCGGCGAGTCCGCCGGCGGCGAGCATGAACGCCGCGAAGGTGACGTTGTAGGCGTTCTGGACCCACTGGGCCTCGCCGACGCTGGCGTTCAGGTCGGCCGCGAGCTGGGTGAGCGCCACGGCCGGAGCGGTGACGGCGAGCGGCAGCATCACGCTGGACAGAGCGACGGCGACGAGTGTGGCCACCGCCTGTCCCCTGGTCAACGGGGCGGGAGCGCTCCGCGCGCCCTGCCGATCCGTTGCTTCTATCGCCATTCCCCTACCCCTCAATTCGCTTCCTTATAGCCATCCATTCGTGGATGAGCATAAGGTGTCTTATGTTCATCGTCAATCTTATAGAACTGGCCGCGTGCGCGGTGGGCGGACCCTGGACGCCCACCGCGACCCGTTCGATCGGAGCTCCCCGAAATGCAGTTGACCAGCGACGACACCGCTTCCACCCGCGCACGCAGCGCCCCCGCCGACGTCCTCGTGGTCGGTGCCGGGCCCGTGGGCCTGACCGCCGCGTGCGAGCTTCTGAGACGAGGAGCACGTGTACGGCTCATCGACCGCGCCGAATCCGCCTCCCCCTTCCCCAAGGCACTGCTGCTCTGGCCGCGCACCCTCGACCTGCTGGACGACCTGGGTGCCCTGGAATCCACCCGGCGGGCGGGTATCGGCATCCGCAGGTTTCGCTACTACTCCTCCGGCGACCCGCTGGCCACGTTCACGTTCCCCGAGCACCTGGCCCCGTTGTGCCTGCCCCAGAACGAGACCGAGCGCGTGCTCACCGAGCGGCTGCACGCGCTCGGCGGGCGCGTCGAACGGGGGGTGCGGCTGCTCGCCCTCGACGGGCTGGACTTCTCCGGAGACATCACCGCGACCGAGGGGGTGACCGCGATCCTCGAACACTCCGACGGGACCGTCGAGCGCTACCACGCGCCCTTCCTCATCGGCGCGGACGGCGCGGGCAGCGCGGTGCGCGCCCAGATCGGCACGGGCTTCGTGGGCGGCACCTACGAGTCGGCGTTCGCCCTCGTGGACTGCCGCGTCGAGGGGGAGCTGCCCGCCGACGAGGCGCTCTACTACCAGTCGCCCCGGGGCGCCCTGGTGATCGTCGCCCTGCCCGACGGCGTCTTCCGGTTCTTCGCCAGCCTCCCGCCCGGGGAGAAGGCGGGGGTGGACTTGCTCCAGCGGATCACGGACGAGCAGGGCCCGGGAGGCGTCCGGCTGGTCGACCCGGTGTGGGAGTCCGTGTTCCGCGTGCACCGGCGGCACGCCGACGACTTCCAGCGGGGCCGCGTCTTCCTCGCCGGGGACGCGGCGCACGTGCACAGCCCGGCCGGGGGCCAGGGCCTCAACACCGGGATGCAGGACGCGCAGAACCTGGCCTGGAAGCTGGCCGCGGTTACACGGGGCGAGGCCGGACCGGAACTGCTCTCCACCTACGGCCCCGAACGCAAGGACGTGGCGCGGCAGGTGGTGCGCGACACCGACATCCAAACACGCGGGTGGATGCTCCAGCACCCCGTGCAGACGGCGGGCCGGGACGCGGCCTTCCGGATCCTGGAACCGGTCATGGAACGCGGATACCTGCCTGTCATGGCGGGTTACCGGTTCCGCTACACACCCGCTCGCCTCACCCAGGAGCCCACCTGGCCCTCCCTGTGCCGGGTGACCGGACGGCTGGCGGGCGCCGTCCGCACCGGCCACGCCCTCCCCCGCTCCCTCGCGGTGGACCTTGGCGTCGCCGGGCACGGGGAGGCCGGGAGCGGGCAGGGGTTCCGCGGGTGGACGCTCGCCGTCACACCCGGCCGCGGACGCACCCGGGACGGGGAGCCGTTCTCCGGGCTCGTCGCCGACCGGCCCCAGGTGCGGACGGTGGCGCTGAGCGCCGACCAGGCCTCGGAGCACCGGCTGTGCTCGGCACCGGGCTACCACCTGGTCCGACCGGACGGCTACGTCGCCGCCCACGGGCACGCGCGGGACCACGCCCGCCTGAGGGTGGAACTGGCCGTGCACCTGGGGGCGGCGGACGGTCGGCGACACGCGCCGGGGGCCGCCGGGCAGGCCGCGCCGAGCCGAGCCTGAGAGCCCCTCCACACGGCGCCCGGCGGCGCCGACGGCGCTCGGCACCGCCGGGGGCTCCAGCGCCGACCGGGACCGAACGGCGGGGGCCGCACCCCGCGGCGGCCCCCGAAGCGACACGGTCACCCCGGGCCCTCTCCCCCGCGCACGCCGGGTCGTGCCCCAGCGCCGTCCGCGGCGCCGCGGCAACCACCCCCGTCCCGCTCGGCAAGCGTGATCGGTGAGCAAGGTCACTCGACCGCATCCGGCCACCGGGGGAACACGCTCCGAGGCGTCTCCCAACAAGTGAACATGACCTGCGGTGATCACACGCTCACCAGCAGGGGAAATCTCCACCATGTTCCTCGGTGAGGGGATCTGCTTTACTGTCCAACGGCCTCGAACCCGCCATGCCGACCACGAAGGCATTCCCCGAGAAGAATTAACAGGAATTCCACATTCATTAACGTCACCGCAGCCGTCCCCGGCGGGATGAATGAATCCCTAACATCCAGAGATGCGAGCACGAGAATGACGATGAATATCGGAGGAAAAGTGGAGGGGCCGCTCTCCCTGGCCCACGCGTTACAGCGCCTGGCGAGGATCCCGTCCATGAGGCGCAAGTACGGCCGTCACCTCGTGCTGGGGCGCAGGCCCCGCTTGGTGGACCTGCCTCCCCTCACCCGGGAGGAACTCGGCGAGGCCGTCGACACGATGATGCGGGAGTCCCCGGCCGAACTCTCCCGGGCCTCGCTCCACATCATGGGAGGAACGACGTCCACGAGCCGGTTGGGCGCGCTGCCCTCCGACCTCCACGTGGACGAGATCGCCCCGCACCTTCAGCCCTTCGCGCCGGGCGACCTGGTCGCGAGCCTGAGCACCCCGTTCCACATGCGCGCGTCGCACGACCTGCACAACGCGCTCGCCGCACGGGCCGGCGTCCCCACCCTGTCGCTCGACGCCCCGACGGACCAGATGATCGAGCCGTGCCTCGACCTCTTCGAGCGGCACGGGGTGAGCGCCTTCGCCGCCACCCTGGACACCGTCCAGCGCGTCCTGCGCTTCTGCGCCGCGTCCGGACGGCGCCTGGACTTCCTGCGCAAGGTGCTCTGGAGCGGACCGGCGATGGACGCGGGAACGCGCTCGCTGATCCGCACGCACTTCCCCCACCTGCGCACATGGGCCCTGTTCGGCTCCGCGGAGACCTGGATCATCGGGCACAGCGGGCCCGACTGCGCGATCGACACCTTCCACCCGCTCCCCTACCAGCACACCGAGGTCGTCAACGGACGCATGCTCGTGACCGTCACGCACCGGAAGGCGGTCGTCCCCCTGTTGCGCTACGACACCGGCACCGGAGCCGAGTGGACGTCGTGCGCCTGCGAGCTGCCGGGCCGGGCCCTGCGGACCAACAGCCGCATAGACGCGCCCTACGGTCCGCTCAGCAGTCTGGTGTCCCCCGCCGACCTGGCGTCGCTCGCCCTCCAGCTCGACTCGGTGGAAGCCGCCCAGGTGGTCATGATCCGTCCGCACACCGAGAACGAGCGGCTGCGCCTGCGTGTCCGGCTCCGCCCCGGGACGGAGCCGGACCTGTACACCGTCGAGTGGATCCGGCACCACGTGGTGTCCGGCTGCCTGGCTCTGGCGGAGGTAATCGAGGAGGCCCCCGAGACCTTCGAGGTGACCCTCTCCCGGCGGCTGCTGGACCAGTCCTCGGACGGCTCGGCGCCGACGACGGTGGTCCGCACCGCGTCCCGGGGCCGCTGCTCCGCGTAACCCGTTCCCGCCACCCGGCCCCGCACAGGGCCGGGCGGGAATTCACCGGTACGGCGCGAGCGCGGCGCCCGCGGAATACTGAGGGGCGGGGTCTGCCACCTCGAGGAGGAATTCCCTCCGTTCCCCGGATGGGCGCGGCGGCCCGGGGGAGGGGACGCACTCCGTTCCACACAACGGGTTCGGGGAAAGGCGGAAAGCGCCGTGCAGAGTCCGGACGCGCCCCGACCACTCCGGCTCTTGCGGCTGCCCCGCCGCAGAACGACGCCTCCCGGAACGGGCGCGAGCCTCCGCGTCGGCCCGCCGCGTGTCCGGCGGGCCGCCTTCCGCAGCGAGACCGCCGGCCCGCGCCCGCCTTGAACACAAGACACCGCATGGTCCACAGGCTTCACTTTTAGATAAGAGATCGTATACTCATTCCAGCTCGAACAGACAGCAGACCTGGAAGAGGAACACTGCGATGTGCGGACCCCACGTGATCCACAAGGCCCGGAAGACGTTCATGGGCGCATCGGGGCACGCCCCGGAAAAGCCGGGGAGCACGATCACGGCGGAGCGTCCGGCGCCGCCCGCGCGCCCGGCCGGCGCGGGCCTGGGCCGGAGGCGCATGCTGACCGGTTCGGCCGCCGTCGGCGCCGTGCTCACCGGGATCGGCGCCCTAGGAGGGCCGGTGGAGTCCGCCCACGCCCAGACCATCGCCGGGATCAGCCCGTCTCGGCTGACGGTCACCGACCTCACCCACGTCCTCCACAACGACTTCCCGATCTACCGGCCCTACATCCTCGACCCGAACATCTTCCAGTTCGCCTCGATCGAGGAGGACGGCTTCAACGCGCTCAAACTGGAGATCGACGAGCACACCGGGACCCACTTCGACGCGCCGTGGCACTTCAACGACAGCGCCGACGCGCTGCACACCCACGAGGTGGACCCGCGCGACCTGGTCTGTCCGCTCGTCGTCGTCCGCATCGCCGACCGCGCCGCGAGGCACTACGACGCCCAGGTCACCGTGGCGGACCTACGCCGCTGGGAACGGCGCCACGGCCGCATCCCCCGGGGCGCCCTGGTCGCCATGGACTCCGGTTGGAGCGCGCGGGTACTCCAGAGCGAGGAGGCGATGCTCAACCGCGACAGCGACGGCGTCGCCCACTTCCCCGGGTTCGACATCGAGGCGATCGACTGGCTCCTGAGCGCGCGGGACATCGCCGGGATCGCCGTGGACACCCCGAGCTTCGACTACGGGCCCGACTCCGCCTCCAACCCCGAGGCGCACGTGTTCCTCCTCGGGGAGAACAAGTACGCCGTCGAGATGGTCGCCCACCTGGAGACGGCTCCCGAGAGCGGCGCGATGGCGATCGTCGGCGTCGCCAACATCCGGGGCGGTTCCGGCGGTCCCGTACGCCTGTTGGCCCTCTCCTGAGACGACGTGGGCCGCAGGGCCCCGGCGGCGGTCCTGCGCCCCGGGGCCCGACCGCCTCTCCGGCGGGGACCGGGCCGGGCCCGGGACCCGCGGACGTGCGACCGCCTTCCGCCGCTCAGCTCCACCCGTAGCGTGCCCGCAGGACGTCGGCGACCATCCAGAACAGCTCCTCGTCCATGACGGCCGCCTCCCTGCGGATGTCGTCCTCGTCGAACTCGAAGAGCCGGTCCACCCGCACGTAGGAGTCGCGCTGCTCCCGGTCCCAGGGGCCCGAGCCCACGGGCAGCCAGTTCTGGCGTTCCCACGCCTCGGGGCGCTGGGAGGACAGCATCAGCCCGTGCAGCCGCCCGCCCCGGCGGCCGACGACCAGCAGCGGGCGGTCCTTGCCCCGCCCCGGGTCTTCCTCGTAGGGGACCCACGTCCACACGATCTCGCCCGCGTCGGCGAGTCCGTCGCGCTCGGGCGCGTAGACGAGCCTGGTGGCACTGGCGGCGGTGGGGATCTCGCGGACCTCGCCCCGGTGGGGGTGGTCCTCGCTTCGGCGCGTCGTTCGTTCGCTCACGCCCGCATCCTAGGGCGTCCGCCCCGCCCTGGGGGCCTCACAGGTCCTGGACGGTGCCGATGATGCTCGCCCGCGCCCGACTGCCCTCGGGCACCGGGACCAGCGGGTAGACGTGGAAGGCCCCCTCCTCCTCGTGCAGGTCCACCTCTCCCCCGGCCCGCGCGACGAGCGCGCGCAGGCGCCTGGTGTCGGGCAGGAACACGTCGCGGGTGCCGATGTAGAGGTCCATGGGCGGCAGGCCGGAGAGCACGCCGTTGACTGGGCTGAGCCGGGGCAGGGACAGGTCGTCGCCGTCAGCCCACACCTTGGCGGCCTCCTTGAGGCCGACCGGGCTGAGCCAGGGGTCCCGGCCCTCCACCTCGGCGATGTCGGGGTTGGACATGGTCAGGTCCGCCCACGGTGAGACCAGGATGAGCCGCGCGGGCTGGGGCAGACCCTCCTCCGGCAGCGTCTGGGCGAGGGCCAGCGCCAGGCCCGCCCCGGCCGAGTCCCCGGCGAACACCGTGCGCTCCGGCACGACGTGCTCCAGCAGGTCGCGGTACACGGTGTGGAGGAAGCCGAACGCCTCGCGGTAGGTGTGCTGGGGCGCCAACCCGTAGATGGGCACCTCCACCCGGCAGCCCACGTCCGCCATGCGCGAGATCAGCACCCAGTGCCAGGGGGAGATCTCGCTGATGTAGGAGCCCCCGTGCACGTACAGGACGGCCTTGTCGGGGTCCTCCTCCCGGTCCCGGGCGAGAACCGTGTAGCTCGCGAAGCCCCCGACCTCCCGCCGGGTGGTCTCGTGGCGCTTGGCGACCCAGTGCGGCGGCTCGGGGTCGTCCTTGGCCTCGTCGATGCGCTCGCGCGCGCCCTCGACGGTCTCCATGGGGCGCTTGCGCGCCACCCGGAACGCCACCGCGAGCATTCTCGCCACCAGGCTAGGCATGGGTGTCTTCACTCTCCTCGGGGGATGTCCCCGACATTGCCACACGGGTGTCGCGGCGGGACGGGACCGCGGCAGTCCGGGGAACGCGGTCTAGAGCACGACCAGGTCGTCCCGGTGCACCAGCTCGCGCTCGTAGGAGGGGCCCATCTCGCGGGCCAGCCACCGTGTGGACCTGCCCATCAGGTCGGGCACCTCGGCGGCGTCGTAGTTGACCAGTCCGCGCGCGACGACGGAGCCGTCCTCGTCGCACAGGTCCACCGGGTCGCCCGCGTTGAAGTCGCCGGTCACCCTCACCACACCGGCCGGTAGCAGGGACGCCTTGTCCCGCGCCACCGCCGTGACCGCGCCGGGGTCCAGGACCAGGCTGCCCCGCCCAGCGGTGGCGTGCGCCAGCCAGAGCTGGCGGGCCGAGGGGCGCCGTCCGCGCCCCGGGGCGAACAGGGTGCCCGCGGACCCGCCCTCCAGGGCCGTGCGGGCGTTCGCGGCGGAGGTCAGCAGGGTGTGCACGCCCGCCTCGGTGGCGATCCGCGCGGACGCCACCTTGGTGACCATCCCGCCGGTGCCCACTCCCCGCCCGCCCGCGCTGCCGATGTCGATGCCGTCCAGGTCCGCCGGACCGCGCACGAGGCTGACCACCGACGACCCCGGAGCGGAGGGGTTGCCGTCGTACAGGGCGTCCACGTCCGAGAGCAGCACCAGCGCGTCGGCGCGCATCAGGTGCGCCACCAGCGCCGCCAGGCGGTCGTTGTCGCCGAACCGCAGCTCGTGCGTGGCCACGGTGTCGTTCTCGTTGACGATGGGCAGGGCGCCGATGTCCAGCAGGCGGCGCAGCGTGCGCTGGGCGTTGCGGTGCTGCACCCGCCGCATCATGTCCTCGACCGTGAGCAGGACCTGCGCCGCGGTGAGGCCGTGCCCGGCCAGCTCGGCCGTGTACGCGGCCAGAAGGAGCCCCTGGCCCACGCTGGCGGCGGCCTGCTGGGAGGCCAGGTCGCGGGGTCTGCGGGCCATGCCGAGCGGGGTCATCCCGGCCGCGACCGCCCCGGAGGAGACCAGGATGACCTCCTGGCCCGCGGCCCGGCGGTCCGCCAGCACCCGGACCAGGTCGCGGATACGGCAGGAGTCGATCCGGCCGTCGGGTGTGGTCAGGGAGGACGATCCCACCTTGACCACGACCCGGCGCGCGGCGGCCACCGCCGCGCGCCCGGAGGCCTCCAGGGAGTCGGTCTGTTCGAGTCCTGCGCTGTGCACCGTGTGGGGCTTTCCATCCAGTGGCGCGGCACCGGGCGCCGCGCTCGTGCCTGTCGGCCGGGCCGTCGGTCCCCGCGCGGGTCAGCCCAGCCGGGCGTCGGACCCGCGCGGGCCGGACGGGACGGCCTCGGCGTCCGTGGAGGGGTCCCAGTCGAAGACCACGGAGTCCTCCTCGGTGCCGATGTGCACCTCGGCGCCCTCCGTGGCGCCCGCCTTGGCCAGCTGCTCCTCGATACCGAGGCGGTTGAGCCGCTCGGCGAGGTAGCCGACGGCCTCGTCGTTGGAGAAGTCGGTCTGGCGCACCCAGCGGGCGGGCTTGTCGCCGCGCACCTGGAAGGCGTTGCCGCCCAGCGGCACCACCTGGAAGGGCGCTTCGCCGATGGCCTGGGGGCGGATCACGACCCGGGTGGGCTCCGCGGGCGGCGCGGCCTCGCGGGCCGCGGCCACCTGCTCGCCCAGGGCGAAGGACAGTTCGCGCAGCCCCTCGCGGGAGGCCGCGGAGACCTCCAGGACGCGGTAGCCGCGCTCGACCAGCATCGGGGTGACCATCTCGGCGAGCTCGCGGGCCTCGGGGACGTCCACCTTGTTCAGGGCGACCAGGCGCGGCCTGTCGGACAGGTCCACGCCGGTGCTGCGGCCGTAGGCGGACAGCTCCGCCTCCAGCGCCTCCAGGTCGCTGACCGGGTCTCGGCCCTGCTCGTAGGTGGCGCAGTCCAGCACGTGCAGGAGGGTGGAGCAGCGCTCGATGTGGCGCAGGAACTCCAGGCCCAGCCCCTTGCCGTCGCTGGCCCCCGGGATGAGGCCGGGCACGTCGGCGATGACGTACTGGACGTTGCCCGCCTCCACCACGCCCAGGTTGGGCACCAGGGTGGTGAACGGGTAGTCGGCGATCTTGGGGCGGGCCGCGGACATGGCGGCGATCAGGGACGACTTGCCCGCGCTGGGGAAGCCCACCAGGCCGACGTCGGCGATGGTCTTCATCTCCAGGCGCACGTCGAAGCCCTGGCCCTCCTCGCCCTTGAGTGCGAAGCCGGGGGCCTTGCGCCGCTTGGTGGCCAGCGCGGCGTTGCCCAGGCCGCCGTGGCCGCCCTCGGCGAGCACCAGGCGGGTGCCGTGGCCGACCAGGTCGGCGACGACCTCGCCGTCCATACGGCTGACCACGGTGCCGTCGGGCACCTTGAGGACGAGGTCCTCGCCCTTGGCCCCGGCGCGGTGGCCGCCCTGGCCGGGCGTGCCGTTGCTGGCGGCGCGGTGCGGGCGGCGCTGGTAGTCCAGCAGGGTCGCGGTCTGGGTGTCGACCTCCAGGACGACGTCTCCGCCGTGGCCGCCGTTGCCGCCGTCCGGACCGCCCAGCGGCTTGAACTTCTCACGGTGCACGGAGGCGCAGCCATGCCCGCCGTTCCCGGCCTTGACGTGCAAGACCGCCTCGTCGACGAAGTCAGGCATAGCTCTCCCCGTTACTCTCCGGCCCCCGAGCGGGGGCCTGGACACACACGCGTCATCCAGTGACAACGCGAGAGGCGGGCCAGTGTTCCCTGGCCCGCCCTGTACAACGTCCGCGCGCGTGCCTACTCGGCGGCGGCGGGAACGATGTTGACGGCCTTGCGGCCGCGGAAGCTGGCGAACTTGACCTCGCCGGCGACCAGCGCGAACAGCGTGTCGTCGCCACCGCGGCCGACGTTGGCGCCGGGGTGGAACTTGGTGCCGCGCTGACGGATCAGGATCTCACCAGCCGAGACGCTCTGGCCGCCGAAGCGCTTGACGCCGAGGCGCTTGGCGTTCGAGTCGCGACCGTTACGGCTGGACGAAGCGCCCTTCTTGTGTGCCATTTCTTCCAGGCCTCCTACTTCGCCGCGATGCCGGTGACGCGCACCTGGGTGTGCTTCTGGCGGTGACCCTGGCGCTTCTTGTAACCGGTCTTGTTCTTGTACTTCAGGATGTTGATCTTGGGGCCCTTGGTCTCACCGAGGACCTCGGCGCTGACCGTGTAGCCGCTCAGCTTGTCGGCGTCGCTGATGACGTTGTCACCGTCGACGACGAGGATGGGCTGCCATTTGATGGTGGCGCCGGTCTCGTCGGAGACCTTGTCGATGTTCAGGACGTCATCGACAGACACCTTCTCCTGTCGGCCGCCCGCTCGCACGATCGCGTACACCGGGTAACTCTCTTCCTGCTCGCTCAACGAATAATGCTCGGGACCATCCCCGAGACATGAGCCCGGGGTCCGGGTCCGACCGCACCTGTGCCCAGATCGGCCGGGAGGCCCATCCCCGTGTGGGCGGGGAGGTGCCTCGTTCCACGATCCACTGATCGCCTGTAGCGGGGCGCGGGGATCCGAGGGAAACAAACCCTGCGTGGAGAGCACTTCGGTGTCGGGGCGCGCGATTGTGGTGGCATAGCGCGCCGACGCACCGTCCCTCAGATTACCATCGGCCCGCCACGGGCCTGTACACGTGCCGTGGTCCGGACCGGGTTGGCGCCGGTCCGGACCACGGCGGGGCTACCGCCCCTGAATCAGCCCGCGTCCACGGCGGTCGGCGGGGTGGCCGCCGCCCTGGTGCGCCGGGTCCGGCGGCGCTTGGGCCGCTCGGCGGCCTCGTCGTCACCGGCCTCGGCGGGCGTCTCGGCGGCGGTCGCGTCCGCCTCGGCGGGGACGCTCTCACCGCCCGCGGCCTCGGCCTCACCGGTGTCGGCCGCCGCGCGGGCGGTACGACGGGTGGTGCGCCGGGCGCGGGTCTTCTTGGCCGGGGCCTCCTCGGGGGCCTCCGCGGCCCGCTCGGGCTCCGCGGCCTCAGGGGCCTCCTCCGTGGCGGTGATCTCCTCCTGCTCCTCCGCCGCGGCCTCGGCCTTGCGGGAGCGGGAGGCCCGCTTACGGGTCTTCTTGGCGGGCTCCGGGGCCTCGGGGGCCTCCTCGGTCCGCGCCGCGTCCGCCTCGGCGGACCCGTCGGCGTCACCGCCCGCCTTCTCGGCCCTGTCCGGCCCGTCGGCCCTCTCGGGCTTGCCGGAGGACGGCTTCTCGGCCTTCTCCGGCTTCTCGGCGGCCTGGTCCGGCTCGCCCTTGCCCTTCTTCTTCTTGCGGCCGTTGCCGTTGCCGCCGCCCTTGCTCTCGACCGGGTCGCTGGCGACCACCAGGCCGCGGCCGTTGCAGTGCTCGCAGCTGTGCGAGAAGGCCTCCAGCAGGCCCTGGCCGACCCGCTTGCGGGTCATCTGGACCAGGCCCAGCGAGGTCACCTCGGCCACCTGGTGCTTGGTGCGGTCGCGCGAGAGGCACTCCAGCATGCGCCGCAGCACCAGGTCGCGGTTGGACTCCAGGACCATGTCGATGAAGTCGATGACGATGATGCCGCCGATGTCGCGCAACCGGAGCTGGCGGACGATCTCCTCGGCCGCCTCCAGGTTGTTCTTGGTGACCGTCTCCTCCAGGTTGCCGCCCTGGCCGGTGAACTTGCCGGTGTTGACGTCGACCACGGTCATGGCCTCGGTGCGGTCGATGACCAGCGAACCGCCGCTGGGCAGCCAGACCTTGCGCTCCAGGGCCTTGTTGATCTGCTCGTCGACGCGGTAGGCGGCGAAGACGTCGCGGTCCTCGTTCCAGTGCGAGAGGCGCTCGGAGAGGTTGGGGGCCACGTAGTCCACGTACTCGTGGACGGTGGTCCAGGCCTCCTCACCGGAGACGACGAGGCTGGAGAAGTCCTCGTTGAACACGTCGCGCACGACCCGCACCGTCAGGTCGGGCTCGCTGTTGAGCAGCGAGGGGGCGTTGGCAGACTTGGACTTGCGCTTGATGGAGTCCCACTGCTTGGCGAGACGGGTGATGTCGCGCTCCAGCTCCTCCTCGCTGGCGCCCTCGGCGGCCGTGCGCACGATGACGCCCGCGCCGGAGGGCATGACCTTCTTGAGGATCTGCTTGAGGCGCGCGCGCTCCTTGTCGGGGAGCTTGCGGCTGATGCCGGTCATCGAGCCGCCGGGCACGTACACGAGGTAGCGGCCGGGCAGGCTGATCTGGCTGGTCAGGCGGGCGCCCTTGTGGCCGACGGGGTCCTTGGTGACCTGCACCAGGACCGACTGGCCGGACTTGAGCACCGACTCGATGCGCTTGGGCTGGCCGTCCAGGCCGAAGGAGTCCCAGTTGACCTCGCCCGCGTACAGGACGGCGTTGCGGCCCTTGCCGATGTCGACGAACGCGGCCTCCATCGAGGGCAGCACGTTCTGCACCCGGCCCAGGTACACGTTGCCCACGTAGGAGCGGTGCGTGGCCCGGTCGACGTAGTGCTCGACGAGGATGTCGTCCTCGAGGACGGCGATCTGGGTGCGGTCCTCGACGCGGCGCACCACCAGGTCCCGCTTGACCGACTCGCGCCGGGCCAGGAACTCGGACTCGGTGACGATGGGGGCGCGGCGGCGGCCCTGCTCACGGCCCTCGCGGCGGCGCTGCTTCTTGGCCTCCAGCCGGGTGGAGCCGCGGACCGCCTGGACCTCGTCCTCGATCGGCTTCTCCTGGCGGGGCTCGCGCACCCGGACCACGGTGTTGGGGGGGTCGTCCGAGGTGGCCTCGGGGCCGTCCCCCCCGCCGGAGCGGCGGCGACGGCGGCGACGGCGGCGGCTGCTGCGGTCGTCGGACTCGGCGGCCTCGTCGGCCGCGCCGTCGTCCGCGCCCCGGTCCTTGTCGCCTCGCTGCTCCGCCTTGCCCTCGGCGGGCTCGGGGGCCTCGGCGGCCTCGTCCTCGTCCCCGCGGGAGCGGCCGCGTCCCCGGCCTCCGCGACGGCGGCGACGGCGGCTGGGGCGGTCGTCGTCCCCGTCGCCGGTCTCCTCCGCGCCGGTGGCCTGTGCGGCCTCCTCCTCGGACTCCTCGTGCGCGTCCTCGTCGGCCTCCGCCGGGGCGGTGCCGCGGGCGGGCACGGGGGCGGCGCTGGCCACCGGGGGCTGGAAGAGCATGGAGGGGGCCTGGAAGACGTTGCCGCCGCCCGCCTCCACGGTCTCCTCGTCCTTGGCGGGCTCGTCGGCTGCCTCGGAGGGCGCGGGCCCGGCGGTCTCCGCGGCCGCGGCGGAGCGGGCGCGCGAACGGCCGCGGCTCCTGGCCGTGGAGGGGGCGGTGTCCTCCGAGGCGGGGGCGGAGGCGCGCGAACGGCGCGGAGCCTTGTCCTCGTCAGCGGAGGCGCGGGCCCTGCGCGGGGCGGCGTCCTCGTCGGGACGGCCCGCGGCGCGCACGGTGCGCCTGCGCGAGGTCGTGGCCACCGAGGTCTTGACCGTGCCCCCCTCACCGGAACCGGCGAGGGAGGTGACGGGCGCGGAGGGGGGGGTGAAGACGTCGTCGGGTTCGGGGGGTGGTCCGGCGGCGCGGCGGACGCCCTTGGCGGGCGCGGGCGAGGTCACGCGCACCTCGCCGCCCCCCGCGGGGGGCGCCGCCGCCGTGTCGTTGGTTGTTTCAGTTGTACCCGCGGTGCCGTCGGCACCGTTGTTGGGCTCGTTGTCGAGCATCCGGGCGGTCTCCCGTCAGAGTCCTCGGGCGCGCCGCGACCTCTCGGTCGGCGGCGCGGCTCACGAGAACTGTCGTCGCTGTGTCAGCGCCGGCGGCGCCGGGGCGCCGTCGGGGCAAAGTCCTGTGGTGTCGCCCATGTTCCCCGCTTCGGGGCCGCTCATCCGCGCGGTCCCGCCATGGGCGTTGACGGCCGTGGTGCGTCTTCGCGCCGCTCCTCCGCGTTGTCGTCCGCGGGTCCGGAGCTCGTGTGGGCTTCGGGCCGGTCCTGGGAGAGCGGGTCCGCGATCGCACCTGTCGTCTCGTCCAGCGGCCCCTGCGCCAGCCGGGTCATCATCGGAGATGACGGCGGCGCGAGGTCGGCCACGTGGCGAAGGCCGGTCAGCACGTCGTCCGGTCGAACAGCAGGTGTCGTGTGCCGTACGACCATCCGAAGTATGGCATATGTCGTGTGATGTTCCTCTGGGACGCGCCCGAGGGAGTCAGCGCACACGTCGATGCGGACCACCGCCGGCCGTGTGTCGAAGCGGCGACGGCCCTTCTTCGTCATCCGCTCCACCTCGACGCTGTCGGCGGCCAGATAGGCGGCCACCGCCCTGGCGGCGTCGTCGGGGTCGACTCCAGCCATCTCCACGCGCCATTCGGAGGCCTGGAGCCGGTCGGCCAGCCCGGGATGCCGGGCCTCGACGACGTCGACGACGTCGATGCCCTGGGGCATGGCCGCGTCGATGTCGGCTCGGACCCTCTCGGGCGGACGGTGCTCGGCCAGAGTGAGTTCAAGGTACTCCGCCTCGCTGGCGACCCCGGTGGGGGCCGCGCCGGTGTAGGAGACCTTGGGGTGAGGCGAGAAGCCAGCGGAGAAAGCCACGGGTACGGAGGCCCTGCGCAGGGCGCGCTCCAGAGCCCGGGCGATGTCGCGGTGGCTGGCGAACCTCATGCGTCCGCGCTTGGCGTAGTGGACGCGAAGCCGTTGTCCGGGTTTGGCGGTGGAGGGTGAGGTGGTGCCCTCGGATGCGGGGGGCAGCTCAACTCCTTTCCTCATGCCCCCTGGTGCGGTCGGCGGGGCGACCTGAAGGGGCTGTTCCTCGTCCTGTTCAGCGTACGGTGCGCCGTGGTGCACATGCGCCAGCAGGACTACGCATACCGGTATCTCCCCCACTGACCTGCGGTCGAAAAGTCCCCGAGCGGTCGGAGCGGACACCGGAGCCGTGTTCACCACCAGAACACGGGGTTCGCCGAAAAAAATCCGAAGAAAATCTGGATCCGATGGCAACCCCCCGCGTAGCCCGCGAGTCCTATTACACGTACGGCCCGGCGCGAGCGGGGCGCCGGGCCGTACACCTTCCTCCCCCGGGCCGCTCCCCCAAGGGTCGAGAGAGCGCCCGGAGCGCGAAATCCTACTTCACCCCTTCCCGGGGCACATGAGCCGACCCCCGCCCCCGCACGGACGCCAGAACCCCTGACCCCACCGACGACCGGTGGGACCAGGGGTTCTTCCGTGTCCGGCGCCGCCCGGAAACCTCCCGGGCCCGTGCGGCACGCCGCCGCGGCCGGAGCCTTCCGGTCGCGGGAGTTCCGCCCCGCGACCGGCGCCCGGCCCGCTAGACCACGTTGAGCGGCAGCAGCGGACGGCCCTCCGCCGGGGCGTTGATCTGGATCTCGGTGCCCATGCTCGGGCAGACACCGCAGTCGTAGCAGGGGTTCCAGCGGCAGTCGTCCACCTCCAGCGACTCCTCGCCGTACAGCGAGTCCTGCCAGTCCTGCCACAGCCACGACCGGTCCAGGCCCGCGTCCAGGTGGTCCCAGGGCAGGACCTCGTCCTCGTCGCGCTCGCGGGTGGTGAACCAGTCCACGTCCACCGGGAGGTCGGCCAGGGCGGCCTCGGCGGCCCTGGACCACCGGTCGTAGGAGAAGTGCTCGCTCCAGCCGTCGAACCGGCCCCCCGAGCGCCACACCTCCTCGACCACCCGGCCGACCCTGCGGTCCCCTCGGGAGAGCAGGCCCTCGATGATGGAGGGGCGGCCCTCGTGGTAGCGCAGACCGATCGACTTGCCGTACTTGCGGTCGCCCCGCAGCCTGTCACGCAGCTTGCGCAGCCGGGCGTCGACGGCCTCGTGCGAGGTCTGCGCCGCCCACTGGAACGGGGTCTGCGGCTTGGGCACGAACCCGCCGATGGACACCGTGCAGCGGATGTCCTTGCGCCCGGTCACCTCACGGCCGGTCCGGATCACCTCGGTGGCCAGGTCGGCGATGGCCATGACGTCCTCGTCCTCCTCGGTGGGCAGGCCGCACATGAAGTACAGCTTCACCTGCCGCCACCCGGCCGCGTACGCGGCGGTGACGGTGCGGATGAGGTCCTCCTCGGTGACCATCTTGTTGATCACCCGGCGCATCCGCTCGCTGCCGCCCTCCGGCGCGAACGTCAGGCCGGAGCGGCGCCCGTTGCGGGTCAGCTCGTTGGCCAGGTCGATGTTGAACGCGTCCACGCGGGTGGAGGGCAGGGACAGGCCGGTGTTGGTGCCCTCGTAGCGGTCGGCGAGCCCCTTGGCGATCTGCCCGATCTCGCTGTGGTCGGCGCTGGACAGCGACAGCAGCCCCACCTCCTGGAAGCCGGAGGCCTCGACGCCGTCCTCGACCATCTTCGTGACGGTCTCCTTGTTGCGCTCGCGCACCGGCCGGGTGATCATCCCCGCCTGGCAGAACCGGCAGCCGCGCGTGCAGCCGCGGAAGATCTCCACGCTGTAGCGCTCGTGCACGGACTCGGCGGTCGGCACGATCGGCTTCTTGGGGTAGGGCCACTGGTCCAGGTCCATCACGGTGTGCTTCTGCACCGTGCCGGGCACCCCGGGCCGGTTGGGCGTGTAGGAGGCGATCCGCCCGTCCTCGTGGTAGGCCACGTCGAAGAAGCGGGGCACGTACACGCCGCCGGTCGCGGCCAGGCGCAGCAGCAGGCCGTCGCGCCCGCCGGGTTCGCCCTCCTCCTTGAACTCGCGGATGATCTCGGTGATGGCGAGGGTGATCTCCTCGCCGTCGCCCAGGACCACCGCGTCCAGGAAGTCGGCGATCGGCTCGGGGTTGAACGCCGAGTGCCCGCCCGCCAGCACGACCGGGTGGTCGGCGGTGCGGTCGGCCGCGCGCAGCGGGATGCCCGCCAGGTCAAGCGCGGTGAGCATGTTGGTGTAGCCCATCTCGCTGGCGAAGCTCAGCCCGAGCACGTCGAAGGCGGCCAACGGCCGGTGCGAGTCCACGGTGAAGTGGGGCACGCCGTGCTCGCGCATGAGCTTCTCCAGGTCCGGCCACACCGCGTAGGCGCGCTCGGCCAGCACGCCTTCGCGCTCGTTGAGGACCTCGTACAGGATCTGGACGCCCTGGTTGGGCACTCCCACCTCGTAGGCGTCCGGGTACATCAGCGCCCAGCGCACCCGGGTCTCGTCCCATTCCTTGACCACGGAGTTGAGCTCGCCACCGACGTACTGGATGGGCTTGGCCACCTGCGTCAGCAGGGGTTCCAGCCGCGGGAAGAGGCTTTCGACGGACATGGTGTGGGCCTTCGTTCGGCGGACATCGTGTCGGGTGTGCGTGGACCCCGCCGTCGCGGGGACCGGCGCGGTGACGCGTGGAGCGCGCCCGCGCGGATGTTCCCAGGCTACCGGCGCCACGGGCTCCGGGCCGCTCCGTCCACAGGCCCGTTCGGAACCCGTCCCGGGCCGCTCCGCCGGAGCCGTGCCGCTCCCCCGCCGTGATCGGCCCTCCGCACGGCGGCGGGGCGGGCACCGGCGCCTGCGCCGTGTCCGCCCCGCCGGTGTCGAGGTCCGCGTCCCTAGGCGAAGCCCCGGTCCCGGGAGTCGACGCCCAGCACCAGCCCCAGGGCGACCATGTTGGCCACGATCGCGGTGCCGCCGTAGGACATGAACGGCAGCGGCAGACCCGTCACCGGTACGACCCCCAGCCCCATTCCGATGTTGATGAAGGCCTGGAACCCGAACCAGGCGACCACACCCACGCACAGCAGGCGCGGGTAGGGCTGCTCGCACCCCTGGGCGATGCGCAGGATCCGCCACAGGATCAGCGCGAACAGGCCGATGACCACCACCGACCCCACGAACCCCAGTTCCTCGCCCGCCACCGTGAAGATGAAGTCGGTGTGCTGCTCGGGCACGAACTGCCCGTGCGTCTGCTCGCCCTGGAACAGCCCGGTGCCGTTGAACCCGCCCGACCCCACCGCGATCAGCGCCTGGTTGGAGTTGTACCCCGCGCCCTGCGGGTCGGCGGTCGGGTCCATCAGGGTGGCGATGCGGTCCAGCTGGTAGGGCTCCAGCAGGTCGAACCACCACACGCACAGCGCGCCGACCACCCCGCACGCCAGCATGCCCGCCACCCACACGATCGGGGCGCCCGACAGCGTGAGCACGCCCAGGAAGATCGTGACGAGCACCAGCGTGGTCCCCAGGTCCGGCTGCGACATCACCAGTGCCAGCGGCACCGCCAGGACCACCAGGCAGAACACCACGTCCCGCGTCATCGGCCGGGCCTCGCCGTCGCGGGGCTCCCCCAGCAGCGTGGCCAGGACCAGGACCAGACCGACCTTGGAGAGCTCACTGGGCTGGAACTGGAAGCCGCCGACCACGATCCAGCCGCGCGAACCGTTGACCACCTCGCCGAGCGGGGTGAGCACCAGGACCAGCGCGACCACCGTGACCAGGTAGACGATCGGCGCGTACGCGCGGATCGTGCGGTGGTCCACCGCGGCGACCAGAAGGCACAGCGCCCACGCCACCAGCAGGTGGAGCAGGTGGCGGCCCAGGTGTTCGGTGGACTCCAGCGGGTCGCTGCCGTCGCCCGGGATGGTCGCCGACCACACCAGCAGCGTGCCGATGGCGCACAGTGCAGCCACCGACACGACCAGCGTCCAGTCCAGCCGGCGCGCCAGGCCCGCCGCGCTGCGTCCGATCTCGGCGCTCCGTGACCCGGGCGCCCCCATGTAGGTGCTCATGGCTACCGATCCAGCAGGTCGATGGAACCGTCGGGACGGACGCCGGGCAGCTGCTCGGGCGGCGCGCCGCCCGGGATCAGCGGCTCCGCGCCGCCGGACGCGTCTGTCTCGGCCCCGGCCCCCTGCGCCGGGGAGTCGAACCCGTAGATGCCGTCGTAGATGGCCCGCGCGATGGGCGCCGCGGTCGTACCGCCGGTACCGCCCTGGGAGACCAGGACGACGATGGCGAACTGCGGGTCGTCGGCGGGCGCGTAGGAGGCGAACCAGGAGGAGACCTGGCGCCCCTCCACGTCGGCGCTGCCGGTCTTGCCCGCGACGGACACCCGGTCCTGCGGGAACCCGGCGAAGGCGCCGCGGGCGGTGCCCTCCTTGGGGACCGCGGTGAGCGCGGTCTGGAGGTACTCCAGCGTCTCGTCGCCGATCGGGAGCTCGCCGCGCACGACCGGTTCGATCTCGCGCACCTCCGTCCCGTCGGCGGAGACCAGCGCCCTGCCGATGCGCGGTTCGTGGAGCGTGCCGCCGTTGGCGACGGCCGCGTAGGCGCTGGCGAGCTGGAGCGGGGTGACGAGGACGTCGCCCTGGCCGATGGCGAAGTTGACGGCCTCGTTGGCCCGCCACTGGAAGCCCTCCACGCACTGCTCGTAGGCCAGCAGTTTGAGGTAGGCGGCGCGCGACGGGTCGGTCTCGGCGACGTCGGGGTAGCCGTGCTCGCCACGGTGGCAGTTGTTCTCGCGGGTCTCCTGCCAGAAGGTGCGCTTCCACTCGCGGTCGGGGATGCGCCCGGAGGTCTCGTAGGGCAGGTCGATCCCGGTCGGTGAGCCGAAGCCGAAGCCCTTGGCCATCTCGGCCATCGCCTCGTCGGCCTCGCCGTCGGGGTAGAGTCCGCCGTCGTCCTTCCACATCTGGTAGCCGAAGTTGTAGAAGACGGTGTTGCAGGAGACCACGATGGCCTCGTGGAGGCTGATCGGCCCCTGGCCCTGGCCCTCGTAGTTCTCGTAGTTCTGCCCGGCCAGGTTCACCGAGCCCGGGCAGGCGTAGGTGCTGCGCAGCGAGTAGCCGTTCTCCGCCGCAGCCGCGAGCGAGGAGACCTTGAACGTGGAGCCCGGCGGGTAGGTGCCCTGCACGGCGCGGGAGAGCAGCGGCTCGCCCGCCTCCTCGCTGAGCATCTCGTCGAAGGTCTCCTGGTCGATGCCGCCGCGCCAGATCGCGGGGTCGTAGGTGGGCAGGCTCGCCATGGCCACCACGCCGCCGGTGCGCACGTCCAGGACGATGGCGGCGCCGGAGTCGGCCTTGTAGCGGGGCCGGGCGTTCGCCATCCCCTCGGCCAGCGCCTCCTCGGCGATCTTCTGCACCCCGAGGTCGACGTGGGTGACCAGGTGCATCCCCGGTTCGGGCGGCGTCTCGGAGATGACCTCCATGACCTCGCCGTGGTTGTTCACGCCCAGGACGCGCTTGCCAGCGGTGCCGCGCAGCTGGGCGTCGTAGACCGCCTCCACGCCGTCGCGACCCACCATGTCGATGCCGGTGAACTGGGTGCGCAGGTCCTCCCGGGCCTCCAGCTCCTCCTGGGTCACCGGTTGCAGGTAGCCCAGCATCTGGGAGCCGTGCTCGCCCTGCGGGTACTCGCGCACGGCGTGGGCCTGGGCGCTGATCCCGGGGAAGCGGTCGGCGCTCTCCATGACCTGGAGGGCGACGGACGGCTCCACGTCGTCGGCCAGGGTGACGGGCTGGTAGGGCGAGCCGGGCCAGCACGGGCGGCTCACCTCGGGCCCGCACAGGCGCATGCGCTTCTGGAGCTCCTCCAGCGGGACGTCGAGCACCTCGGACAGGTCGGTCAGGACCTTCTCGCCGCCGTCGTCCATGCCCGTGATCTCGTGGTAGTCGGCGGAGACCACCAACTCGGTGCTGTTGTTGACCAGCGGACGGCCGGTGGCGTCGAGGACCTGCCCCCGCGTGGCGGGGACGAGGAGCTGCTGGTGGTGGTTGGCCACCGCGAGCTCGCGGTAGTGGTCCCACATCGGGATCTGGAGGTACCACAGCCGCACGGCCAGTGCCGCGAAGAGCACCAGGACCAGGATCTGGGCGAGCAGCAGTCCGGCCCGGCCGAGCTTGCGGCCGGGCAGTTCGACGTCGTCGACGGGCGACATGTGCACGCTCACCACCCCCCCGGGGACACCGGGCCCCGGACTCCGGCGAGCTCGCTGTCGGAGAACGCCCCCCGCGCCCAGAGCAGCGGAAGCGTGACCAGCGGTGAGACCAGGGTGGTCAGGACGGCGCCGACGAGGGTGTTGACCGCCACGGCGGCCAGCGACACCCGCGGGTCGCCCATGAGCACGCCGACCAGCGCGTAGCCCAGGCCCACCCCCACGGCGGTGACGGCGGTGGCGGCCATCAGGGCCCACACCGAGGGCCTGCCGCCCAGGGCCCCGGCGGAGCCCGTGTTCCTGTGCAGCAGGGCCAGCAGGTAGGCGGCCACGCACAGCACCAGGGCGTAGCGGCCCAGCGCGTGCTCGGCGGGCGGCAGGACGTCCATGGCCAGTCCGGCGGCGAAACCGCACGCCGCGGCGGCGGCGGGGCTGGTGCTCAGGGCGACCGCGACGATCGCCGCGGCCACGAGGTCGGGCCCGGCCCCCCACTCGAACGGGAGCCGGTTGACCACGGTGGCCTGGGCGAGGACGGCGACGGCCACCAGGACCATGGTCGCTGCGTTCCTCATGATCGTTCCCCCTTGTCGGGTCGGGGCGGGAGCACGGAGTCGCGCGGGTCCTCGTCGGGACCCCCGACCACGACGCCCACCACGTCCAGGGACGAGAAGTCCACGGCCGGGGCGATACGGGCGAGGCGGCTGAGCGCGCCGGGCGCCACCTGCACCTCCTCGACGGTGCCGACCGGCACGCCGGGCACGAAGGGCGCGCCCTCGTGCGAGCCGAGCGTGACCAGCCGGTCCCCGGCCTCGACCGGCGCCTGGAGGTCGAACAGCTCCAGGGTCAGTTCGGCGTCGGGGCCGCCGGGGACGGTGCCGCCCCGGACGACGCCGATCTTGCGCGTGGCCTCCAAGCGGGCGCCGACGGCGGAGTTGACGTCGGTGGCGAGCATGACGGTGGCGGTGCTCGGACCGGCCTCGATCACCTTGCCCACCAGGCCGGAGCCGTTGACGACGGTCATGTCCGGGCGCACACCGGAGTCGGTGCCGGCGTCGATGGTGACCGTGTCGGCGTAACCGCGCGCGGTGACGTGGGTGACGGACTGGGCGGGGACGATCTCGTAGCCGCCCAGACCGGCCAGCCCCAGCATCGCGTCGAGCTGCTCGGCGCGCGCCTCGTCGATGCGGGCGGCCCGCAGGTCGTCCTCCAGCTCGGCGTTGGCCTGCTCCAGCTCGGCGACGCGCTCGGATTCGGGGCCGCTGACCAGGCCCTCGTAGAGACCGGTCACGGGCCCGGTCGCCCAGGTGACGCCCGCGGCGGCGGGCGCGAAGACGAGTTCGCCGCCCGTGCGGGCCACGGAGGTGACGGGGTTGGCGCCGGGACGGGCGTCCAGGACGAGCAGGGCCACCGCCACGGCCACGAGTACGGCGAGGAGTACGCGGGATCTGCGCGAGTCGCGGAACATGGGTCACCTCCGCCGTTCGGGGACGAGTACCTGGTGGAGCCGTTCGTAGTTCTCGACGCAGGTGCCCGAGCCGACGGCGACGGAGTCCAGCGCGTTGTCGGCGACGTGGATGGGCATCCCGGTCTCGTGCAGGAGCCTCTCGTCGATCCCGCGGAGCAGCGCTCCGCCGCCGGTGACGGCGATGCCGCGGTCCATGATGTCGCCCGACAGCTCCGGGGGGCACTTGTCCAGGCTGGTGCGCACCGCGTCGACGATGGCGGTGACCGGCTCCTCGATCGCCTGGCGGACGTCGCTCTCGGACAGGACGATGGTCTTGGGCAGCCCGCTGACGAGGTCGCGCCCGCGCACCTCGGCGCGGATCTCCTCCGAGCCGGTCGGGTAGGCGGAGCCGATGGCCATCTTCAGCTCCTCGGCCGTGCGCTCCCCGATCATCAGCGAGAACTCCTTCTTGACGAAGGTCGCGATGGCCTGGTCGAGTTCGTCGCCGCCCACGCGGATGGACTGGGAGGTGACGATGCCGCCCATCGAGATCACGGCGACCTCGGTGGTGCCGCCGCCGATGTCCACGACCATGTTCCCGGTGGGCTCGTGGACGGGGAGCCCGGCGCCGATGGCGGCGGCCATGGGCTCCTCGATGATGTAGACCCTGCGCGCGCCGGCCTGGTAGCCCGCCTCCTTGACCGCGCGGTGCTCGACCGAGGTGATGCCGCTGGGCACCGCCACGATCAGGCGCGGCTTGGCGAAGTGGCGCCGACGGTGGATCTTCTGGATGAAGTAGCGCAGCATGCGCTCGGTGATCTCGAAGTCGGCGATGACACCGTCCTTCAGGGGACGGATGGCCGTGATGTTGGTGGGCGTGCGGCCGATCATCTGCTTGGCCTCGATGCCGACAGCGACGATTCGGCCCGTTGAGGTGTTGAGCGCGACCACCGACGGCTCGTTCAGAACGATGCCGCGTCCTCGCACGTACACGAGCGTGTTGGCGGTACCCAGGTCGACGGCCATGTCCCGGCCGAGAAAAGCAAGGTTGTTCGGCATGTAACGTCCTCAGAGGCGCCGTGTCGGACGTGGTTGCCCGGGGCGACCATACGTAGTCGTTCCGGCACGATAGGTGTTGAGTCCCCCGTATCGTAACGGTCAGCACTTAGTCCGTTACGCAAACACACCGAATTGTTGCCCCGTCGGCGGACGAACCGACCGAAGTCGCCCGTGGCCGCGGGTCCCACATGCCGAGGGGCCCGCGGCCGTGCCGTCTCCCCTACAGGTCGGGGAAGAAGAGCTTGATCTCGCGCTCGGCGGAGTAGGTGGAGTCCGAGCCGTGCACGATGTTCTGCTGCACCTCCAGCGCGAAGTCGCCGCGGATGGTGCCGGGGGTGGCGGTGACCGGGTCGGTGGCGCCGGCCAGGGCGCGGAACGCCTCCACCGCGCGCTCGCCCTCGACCACCATGGCCACGAGGGGACCGCCGGTGATGAACTCGACGAGCGAGCCGAAGAACGGGCGCTCGGCGTGCTCCTCGTAGTGCGTCTTGGCGGTCTCGGCGTCGAGCGTGCGCAGCTCCATGGCGACCAGCTTCAGGCCCTTGCGCTCGATGCGCGAGATGACCTCGCCGACGATGTTGCGGCGGACGCCGTCCGGCTTGATGAGAACGAGAGTGCGCTCCACGTGCGTGTCAACTCCTCACTGGGGCTCCGCGTGGCGCACGTGGGCACCCGCCCACGGCAGCGGCCGCACGCGGAGGAATCGGGTGATGGGTCACAGGTGCGGGGGCCGCAGGAGGAGGGTTCTCCCCGGGCCGCCCGCCCGGACCTGCGTCACACTATCGCGTTTGGCGCGTGGGCGCGGAGGCCCCGGCGTCCTCGCCCCGCCCGGCGCCCTCCGCCTCGGCGCGGGCCAGGTGGGCGGCCTTCATCTCGTCGGTGCGGCGGCCCATGATGACGCCGGTCACCCACAGGGAGACGAACACCACGGCGATCAGCACCGCCCCGGAGACCAGGAAGGAGGTGAACAGGAAGGCGGCCTGCAGCACCCACGCCGCGTAGTGCGCCCAGCGGTGCTTCTGGAGCCCGGAGAGCACGAGGGCGGCGACGGCCATCCCTCCCCACAGGCTCCCGGCCAGGACCGGGTCCATCCCCTCCAGGGAGACGGCGACGGGGATGAAGAGGCCGATCACGATGACCTCGAACACCAGGATGACGGCGCAGACTACACGCACGGCGGGTTCCCTTCGTAGTAGACCTGGCCCGTCACTCCTGCGCACCGCGCAACAGGTGGACGGCGTCACCGGCGGTGACGACCGATCCGGTGACCAGTACACCGGTGCCGCCGAACTCCCCGCCTTCCTCGGCCAGGCCCACCGCCCGGTCGATGGCGTCGTCGAGTCGGGGCTCCACGTGCACGCGTTCCTCACCGAAGACGTGCTGGGCGACGTTGGACAGCCGCTCCGGTTCGAGGGAGCGCGGGGAGGAGTTACGGGTGACGACGATCTCGTCGAGCAGTGGTTCGAGGGGTTCGAGGATCCCCTCGACGTCCTTGTCGGCCATGATCGCGACCACCCCGACCAGCCGGGAGAAGGTGAAGGCCTCCTCCACGGCCGCCGCGGTGGCGGTCATTCCGGCCGGGTTGTGCGCCGCGTCGGCGATGATGGTCGGGCTGGTGCGCACGACCTCCATGCGGCCGGGGGAGTCCACTCCCGCGAGGGCCTCTGCGACGATCGCCGGGTCCAGGCCCCCGGCGTCGTCCCCGGAGGAGGCGAAGGCCTCGACCGCGGCCAGGGCCACGGCGGCGTTCCCGGCCTGATGCTCCCCGAACAGGGGCAGGAACAGGTTCTCGTAGCTGCCGGTGAGGCCCTTGAGGGCGATCTGCTGGCCGCCGACGGCGATCTCGCGGGAGGTGACGCCGAACTCCAGCCCCTCCCTGGCCACCCGGGCCCCGACCTCCGCGGCGTTGCGGACCAGGGCCTCGGCTGCGGGCAGCGGCTGCTGGGCCAGGACCGCCACGGAGTCGGGCTTGATGATGCCCGCCTTCTCCTCGGCGATGCCCTCCACCGTGTCGGGCAGGTACTCGGTGTGGTCGATCCCGATGGGGGTCACCACGGCGACGTCGCCGTCGACGACGTTGGTGGCGTCCCACCGGCCGCCCATGCCGACCTCGACGACGGCCACGTCCACGGGGGCGTCGGCGAAGACGGCGTAGGCCATCACCGTGAGGATCTCGAAGAACGACAGCGGTGCGTCGTTCATCGAGTCGGCCATCTCGACGTAGGGGCGGATGTCGTCGTAGGCCTCGACGAACCGCTCCTGGGATATGGGCTCCCCGTCGATGACGATGCGTTCGCGCACGGTGCGCAGGTGCGGGCTGGTGTAGCGGCCCACGCGCAGGCCCCGCCCGCGCATGAGCGCGTCGATCATGCGGGCGGTGGAGGTCTTGCCGTTGGTGCCGGTGACGTGGACGGCCCGGAAGTTGCGGTGCGGGTCGCCCAGGAGGTCCAGCAGGGTGCGGACCCGGTCCAGTCGAGGATCGATGTCGGACTCGGGCGCTCGGGAGAGGATCTCCGCGGTCACCTCGGCGTAGCGCCGCTCGGCGCTGGCTTCGCTCACGGTGTCTCGGTGTCTCGTGTGTTCGGGGTGTACACCCGCGCCAGTCTACGCGCCCCCACCTGGGCACGGTCCCCGGGTAAAGGAACCGGCGGCCCGTGTCGCGCAGACCATACTGGGACCATGCCAAGCCTTGACCCCTTCTTCTCCGAGTGGGCGCAGCGCCGCCCCGGTCAGACCCGGAGCCTGGAGCGCGCCGCGGCGCTGATGCGCGTGCTGGACCTGGACGCCGGGCGCCCGCCGGTGCTGGGGGTGGTGGGCTCCAAGGGCAAGGGGAGCACCGCGACCACGGCGGCCGCGGCGCTGTCCTCGGCCGGGCTGCGCACGGTGCTGGTGACCGGGCCGAGCTTCCGTTCCTACCGCGAGCGTGTACGGGTGGACGGGACGTCGGTGGCCGACGGAGAACTGGACGCGCTGGGCGAGCGGATCGCGGCCGCCAGCCGGGAGCTCTCGCCGGTGGAGGAGTCGGGCGGCTACCTGGCGCCGAGCGGGCTGTTCCTGGTGGCGGGCCTGCTGCGCGCCCGCGAGGTGGACGCCGACGTGTGCGTGCTGGAGGCCGGGATGGGCGGTCACCGCGACGAGCTGCGCCTGGTCGGCCCGGAGGTCGTCGCCCTGGGCAAGGTCTTCGCCGAGCACGTGGGCGTCCTCGGCGACACCGTGGCGCAGATCGCCCGGGAGAAGGCGCGGGTGGCCGGAGAGCGGACCCGCGCGCTGGTGCGCCTGCCGCAGACCGCGGAGGCGGCCGCCGCGGCCGACGCCGCCCTGGCCGAGGTCACCGGGGGCCGGGTGCCGGCCGAGGTGGTCGATCCGGACGGGCCGGGGGTGGAGCCGCCGCCCGGGCTGCGCCCGCCGGGGCTGTCCGCGGCCTCGGGGGTGCTGGGGACGGCTGCGGCCTCGCGGATGCTGGACCACCTGGGCCGCCCGCCCCTGGACCGGGAGCGGCTGCACGCCGTGCTGGGCACCGTCCGGCTGCCGGGGAGGCTGTCCCGCCACGCCGTGCCCTCGGGGGCGGGAGGAGCGTCCGGCCGTCCCGGGGGGACACGCGGCGGCGAACCGGCGGAGGGCGTTACCGCGCCGGAGGCCGAGGTGGTCGTGGACTCGGCCATCGACCGCAACGGGGTCGCCGCCGCCCTGGCCCACGCCCGCGGGCTGTGGGGCGGGGTGGACCACGTGCTGCTGTGCCTGCCCGACCACAAGGACGTGTCGGGGGCGGTGGAGGTCCTGGGCGACCTGCCCGTGACCGCCGTGCGCCTGCCCGAGGCCCACCTGCGCTTCGAGCACGCCCTGCCGGACCGCTGGGGCCGCATGGACGCCGCGGACCTGTCCCCCGCGGCCCTGCGCGCGCTCGGCGAACGCGTGCTGGCCCTGGGCACGGTCTACTTCACCGGCCGGGTCCTGGAGGCCGTGGAGGCCCCCACCGACCGCCTCTTCGGCTGAGACCGCGCGGCCGCGCGGTCTTCGACCGCCCAACCCCGACCGCCCACGTCGTCCACGGGGCGGAGGAGGTTCTGGCGGCGCCGGGCACCGGCGCGGGACACTCGGATACGGGGGTCGGGGTTCCCCGGCGCCGGGGCGCGGCTCCCCCGGAATCGAGCCTACGCCGTCGGGACCCGGCCCGGAAGCGCTCTCCCGCCGCTGTGGACAACCCCCCGTGCTCCTGCCTCCGGTTCGTGTCCGGCGCCCGGGGGCCGGACACGAACCGGGGCCACGGCGCAGGAGCAGCCCACGGCATAGGAGGCGGGGCGGTGCCGCGGCACCGCCCCCGCCCGGTCCGCGGGCTCGGGGAGCCCGTCAGCCCCTACCCGCCGTCAGCGCCGCCCCGGCCGGTAGCTCTCCTGGCTCTGCGGGTTGAACTCCTCCATCCGCACCCGCTCGGCCGCGCGCACGCGCGGATCGTCGATCCGCAGCACGTCCAGGCCGCGTTCGATGTCGGACGAGTACACGTAGCCGTTGTAGTAGTACGTCGACCAGGTGTCGTTGTCCTGCACGCCCTCCTCGACGCGGGAGTCCACGTCGAAGAAGCCGATCTCGCTCGGGGCGGCCGGGTCGTTGAAGTCGATCACCGAGACGCCGCCCTGGTACCAGGACTGCACGAAGTAGTCCTGGCCGGGCACCGGGATCAGGGAGCCGTTGTGCGCCACGCAAACCTGGTCGCCCTGGTGGCGGTCGATCTTGAAGTAGCTGGCGAACTCCAGCTCCGGCGAGTCGCCGCCGCCCACCTCGTAGATCGCGTTGGCGCCGCGGTGGGGGCCGACCTCCTCGGTGCAGGTAGGAGCGCCGCCACCGCCGAGCTCGTCGGTGAACAGCACGGTCTGGCCGTTGTTGGTGAAGGTCGCCGAGTGCCAGAACGCGAAGTTCTCGTCCTGGACCACCTCGGTGACGATCGGGTTCACCGGGTCGGAGATGTCCATCAGCACGCCGTCGCCCATGCAGGCGCCCGCGGCGATGTCGCGCTCGGCGTAGACGGTGATGTCGTGGCAGCCCTGGGTTGGCAGCAGCAGCCCGTCCTGCTCGTGGTTGCCGCCCTCGGGGAACAGGACCGGCTCGTTGACGACCGCGGCCTCCTCGGGCGCGTCGTGCGGCACCTCGATGACGGAGATCTTGTCGTGCGGGGGCTGGCAGTTCGGGAAGGCCTCCGAGGGCGAGTACGACGACACGTAGATCAGGTCGCTGTCGCCGGTCTTGCTCGGCACCAGGGTGTTGGTGTGCGAACCGCAGTCGGTGCGCACCGCCGACACGTACTGCGGGTTGGCCTTGTCGGAGATGTCGAAGACCCTGATGCCCTCGAAGCCGTCCGGGTCGGTGGTCGGCACCGAGGGGGCTCCGCACTCGGTGCCCGCCCGGGGGTAGTCCACCGAGAAGTAGAGCAGGTCGCCGCTGACCGACACGTCGCCCTGACCGCCGGGGCACAGGACCTCGGAGACGACCTGCGGCTCCTCCGGCTCGGAGATGTCGTAGATGACGAAGCCGTCGTAGTTGCCGCCGATGGCGTAGTCGCCGCTGAAGGCCAGGTCGGAGTTGACGTTGCGCACGGCCGAGGGCTTGGGCGTGTGGGCGACGTGGGTGATGTTGTCGCTGTGGATGTCTTCGGCGGGCGCCTCGTCCGCCTGGGCGGCGGCCGGGCCGAGGAGCCCGAGGAGCAGGGACGCGGCCGCGGCGGACGCGAGGGCCGCGGTGCGCCGCAGCGCCTTCCTGGCCCGTGGTGCTGCGGGAGGTGCGGGCATGGGTTCTCCTGTGTGCACTAGGGGGTGGGGGTTGACGCGCCGGGGCCGCGGCGTACACGGCCGCGGCCCCGGTCGTTCGTCACCCGGCCACGGGCCGGGCGGCGTTCGGGCGGGTGCCCCGGTCCCCCTCGGGGCCCGGGGCACCCGTGCGGTCAGCGGCCGTTGCCGCGGCCCGGCCGGTACTCGGGCTGGGACTGGGGGTTGAACTCGTCCATCCGCACCTGCTCGGCCACCCTGAACCGGGGGTCCTCCAGTTTCAGGACGTCGAGACCGCGGGTGATGTCGGAGGAGTAGACGTAGCCGTTGTAGTAGTAGGCCGACCACGAGCCGCCCAGGACGAGGTTGTCCTCGCTGATCGGGCCGCGGTCGAAGTGGCCGATCTCGCGGGGGGCGGCCGGGTCGTTGAAGTCGATCACCGAGACGCCGCCCTGGTACCAGGACTGCACGAAGTAGTCGCGACCGGGGACGGGGATCAGCGAGCCGTTGTGCGCGACGCAGTTCTCGGTGTCGGCCTGGTGACGGGGCAGCTTGTAGTAGCCCTCGAACTCCAGGTCGGGGGAGTCCTGGCCGCCGCCGATGGCGTAGATGGCGTTGGCGCCGCGCTCGGAGCCGATCTCCTCGTTGCAGGTGGCGCCGCCGCCTCCGCCGAGTTCGTCGGTGAACAGCACGGTCTGGCCGTTGTTGGTGAAGGTCGCCGAGTGCCAGAACGCGAAGTTGTCGTCCTGGACCACCTCGGTGACGACCGGCGCGGCCGGGTCGGAGATGTCCATCAGCACGCCGTCGCCCATGCAGGCGCCCGCGGCGATGTCGCGCTCGGCGTAGACGGTGATGTCGTGGCAGCCCGCGGTGCCGGTGTTACCGCCGTCGGGGAAGAGCACCGGGGTGTCGATGACCGCGGCCTCGGACGGTTCGTCGACGGGGATCTCGATGACGGAGATCTTGTCGTGCGGGGGCTGGCAGTTCGGGAAGCGGTCCGAGGGCGAGTACGAGGAGACGTACACGTACTCGTGCTCGCCGTCCTTGCCCGGCACCAGGGTGTTGGTGTGCGAACCGCAGTCGGTGCGCACCGCCGACACGTACTGCGGGTTGGCCTTGTCGGAGATGTCGAAGATCCGGATGCCCTCGAAGCCGTCCGGGTCGGTGGTCGGCACCGAGGGGGCTCCGCACTCGGTGCCCGCCCGGGGGTAGTCCACCGAGAAGTAGAGCAGGTCGCCGCTGACCGACACGTCGCCCTGACCGCCGGGGCACAGGACCTCGGAGACGACCTGCGGCTCCTCCGGCTCGGAGATGTCGTAGATGACGAAGCCGTCGTAGTTGCCGCCGATGGCGTAGTCGCCGCTGAAGGCCAGGTCGGAGTTGAAGTCACTCATGGCCTCGGTCTTCGGGACGTTGGTCACATGGGTGATGTTGGCACTGGTGTCGGCGTCACTGGCGAACTCGTCGTCCGCCGCGGCCGAGGCCGGGCCGAGGAGTCCGACCATGAGCACCGCCGCTCCGGCGAGGGAGACTCCGGTCAGTCCGCGTCTGGCGCGCCGGGAGGTGGGGGTCGGGGGGGATGACGCCATCCTGTGTACTCCTGATTCCGATTGGAGCGAAACAGGAAGAAGGTACACAGTTCAACATCTATATGTATAGGGGGAGACAAAAGAAACCTTGTTCTTAACACGGTGTCCAGCTGGCCCGATTCGACTACACAAGGCGCCTAACCCCGGGTGCCGCGCGGCGCACCGGAGGCCTCCGGTGCGCCGCGGCCGACGGTTCAGCCGGAGGGCGTGGACGGCTGCGACTGCGGGTTGAACTCCTCCATCCGCACCTCCTCGGCCCCCGCAAGGCGGGAGTCGGTGAGCCGGAGCACGTCGAGCCCGCGCATGATGTCTGAGGAGTAGACGTACCCGTTGTAGTAGTAGGCCGACCACGAGCCCGCCGTCGTCAGGGCGTCCGGGTTCCAGGGGCCGCGGTCGAAGTGGCCGATCTCCTCGGGGGCGGCCGGGTCGTTGAGGTCGATGACCGAGACGCCGCCCTGGTACCAGGACTGCACGAAGTAGTCCTGGCCGGGGACCGGGATCAGCGAACCATTGTGCGCCACACAGTTCTCAGTTTCGGCCTGATGGCGAGGCAGTTTGTAGTAGCTCCGAAATTCGAGCTTCGGCTCCGCCCGGCTCTGGTCCAGCGAGTAGACCGCGTTGGCCCCCCGCTCGGGCCCCGTCCCGGCGTCACAGGTGGCCGCGTGTCCGCCGCCGAGTTCGTCGGTGAAGACCACGGTGCGGGCGTCGTTGGTGAAGGTCGCCGAGTGCCAGAACGCGAAGTTCTCGTCCTGGACCACCTCGGTGACGACCGGGTTCACCGGATCGGAGATGTCGAGCAGCAGGCCGTCCCCCAGGCAGGCCGCGGCGGCCAGGTCCCGCTCGGGGTAGGCGGTGATGTCGTGGCAGCCGGTGGTGGTCCCGTGGCCGCCGTCCGGCAGCAGCACCGGCTCGCTGACCACCCGGGCCGAGGCCGGGTCCGCCAGGGGCACCTCGACCACGGAGATCCTGTCGTGCGGCGGCTGGCAGTTGGGGAAGGCCTCCGAGGGCGAGTAGGAGGAGACGTACACGTAGTCGCGCTCGCCGTCCTTGCCCGGCACCAGGGTGTTGGTGTGCGAACCGCAGTCGGTGCGCACCGCCGACACGTACTGCGGGTTGGCCTTGTCGGAGATGTCGAAGATCCGGATGCCCTCGAAGCCGTCCGCGTCGGTGGCCGACACCGAGGGGGCTCCGCACTCGCTGTCGGCGCGCGGGTAGTCCACCGAGAGGTAGAGCAGATCGCCGCTGACCGACACGTCGCCCTGGCTCCCGGGGCACACGACCGTGGACACCCGGCTCGGGTTCTCCGGGTCTGAGATGTCGTAGACGACGAAGCCGTCGTAGTTGCCGCCGATGGCGTAGTCGCCGCTGAACGCCAGGTCGGAGTTGTAGGACGCGGCGCCGTCCAGCCCCTCCGGCCTGGGCAGGTTGGCCACGTGCACGACG
Organism: Nocardiopsis akebiae; assembly: GCF_018316795.1. Lineage (NCBI taxonomy): Bacteria > Bacillati > Actinomycetota > Actinomycetes > Streptosporangiales > Nocardiopsidaceae > Nocardiopsis > Nocardiopsis akebiae. The sequence goes on along the minus strand of NZ_CP074132.1, from coordinate 1,893,917 downwards.
CCTCCGCCGGTGCTCACCCCGTCGGCCCTCGCCCCGGGGACTGCCAGGAGGGCGGTGACCAGGAGGGGCACCGTGCCGAGCGTCCCCCACCGCAGTCCGTTCGCGTGCCTTCGCGCCTCCGACACCACCGCACACCCCCCGGAAATACACAAAGCATCCAACTGACTACTATGGGTTTTACTCCTCTCCATTGGTAATAACCAGACGAAACGCCGAGAACGGACATACAACACTTCAGAAGGCCAAAAGAAGACAGAAGTCCCCGGCTTGACGAGCGTCCCGGCTCCCGAGCACGGCAGCGCGAAATCGAACGAGACGGCACCGACCCGGGCCCGGGACTGGACAGAACACCCGTCGAGTGAGTAAGAAAGCCCGCAGGACGTTGCCCCAAGGCACAGTGCCCGCCGGTGCGGCGGCCCCGTCCGCACCCCACCCCATCGGAGGACACCTCGTGCGTCGCCTGGTACTCGCGGCCGGAACCGCTCTCGCCCTGCTCGGAGCCTCAGCCTGTACGGGCGGGGGAGAAGGGCAGGAACAGGAGTCGGCCAACGTCATCGCCCCCGGCGCGCCCGGGGAGTCGTCCTCCCCCGCCACGGCCGACCAGATCGCCGCCCTCGCCGAGGAGCAGGGGCACAACGAGGCCGACGTCACCTACCTGGTGATGATGATCGAGCACCACTCGCAGGCCCTGGAGATGACCGACCTGGTGCCCGAGCGCCACGAGCGCGAGGACATCGAGCTCATCGCGGACCGCATCGCAGACGCCCAGGGCCCTGAGATCACCGCCATGGAGAGCTGGCTGGAGGAGAACGTCTTCGGACCGGCCAGGGAGAACCCGGCGCACCAGAACTTCTGCGGACTGGAGGGGGACGGCACCCACCACGACGAGAGCGGCGACGTGCCCACCTGCGAGCTGGAGGTGGACCACGGCGACATGCCGGGCATGGCCACCGAGGAGGAGCTGGAACAGCTGGCGGCGGCCGAGGGCGACGAGTTCGACCGCCTCTTCGTGGAGCTGATGACCGCCCACCACGAGGGCGCGGTCACCATGGCCGAGGAGGTGCTGGCCGAAGGCAGGGACCAGACGGTGATGCGCATGGCCAACGACGTGATCGCCGAGCAGAAGGCCGACATCGCGCGCATGGAGCAGTCGCTGGAGTAGGCCGGGCGGTCCCCCGCGCGTCCGTCCCGGTCGGGGCGGATCGCGCCCCCGGACACGCGCGAGGGGGCGCCCCTGGTCGGGGCGCCCCCTCGCGCGTGTTGGACCCCGTCCTGCGGGCGGGCCGCCGGAGAGCGGGACGCGGGCCTCAGGAGGGTAGCGCCGGACCCGGCGCGGGCGCTGAGGACGCGTGCGCGGGGTCCGGGAGGACGCTGCTAGGCGGACTTCTCCTGGCGGGCCCGGCGCAGCTGGGCCCGCGGGACGATGGTGGGGTTGACGTTGTCGATCACGGTCTCCCGCGTAATGATCACCTGACCCACGTCCTCACGACTGGGCACCTCATACATCACCGACAACAACACCTCCTCGATAATCGCCCGCAACCCACGCGCACCCGTACCCCGAATAATCCCCTGCTCAGCAATCGCGTTCAAAGCATCCGGCGTGAACTCCAACTCCACACCATCCAACTCGAACAACCGCTGATACTGCTTCACCAACGCGTTCCGCGGCTCCGTCAGAATCCGGATCAACGCCTCACGATCCAGATCATGCACACTCGTGATCACCGGCAACCGACCCACGAACTCCGGAATCATCCCGAACTTCAACAGATCCTCCGGCATCACCTCACCGAACAACGCCGAACCACCCAGCTCACCCTTGGGACGCAACACCGCGTTGAACCCCATCCCCTGCTGACCCGTCCGCGACTCGATCAACTTCTCCAACCCCGCGAACGCACCACCACAGATGAACAACACGTTCGTCGTATCGATCTGGATGAACTCCTGATGCGGATGCTTGCGCCCACCCTGCGGAGGCACACTCGCCGTCGTCCCCTCCAAGATCTTCAACAACGCCTGCTGCACCCCCTCACCCGACACATCCCGAGTGATCGAGGGATTCTCACTCTTACGCGCGACCTTGTCGACCTCGTCGATGTAGATGATCCCCGTCTCGGCCTTCTTCACGTCGTAGTCAGCCGCCTGGATCAACTTGAGCAGGATGTTCTCCACATCCTCACCCACATACCCCGCCTCCGTCAGCGCCGTCGCGTCCGCGATCGCGAACGGCACGTTCAGAATCCGCGCCAACGTCTGCGCCAACAACGTCTTCCCCGACCCCGTCGGCCCCAGCAGCAAGATGTTGGACTTGGCGATCTCCACATCCTCCTCGCCCGGACGGTCCCCCTCCGAGCGCACCCGCTTGTAGTGGTTGTACACCGCCACCGACAACGCCTTCTTGGCCTGCTCCTGACCGATCACATACGAGTCCAGGAACTCGTAGATCTCCCGAGGCTTGGGCAGGGAGTCCCAGGTGAGCTCGGTGGCGTCGGCGAGTTCCTCTTCGATGATCTCGTTGCACAGATCAATGCACTCATCGCAGATGTACACGCCGGGGCCGGCGATGAGCTTCTTCACCTGCTTCTGGCTCTTGCCGCAGAACGAGCACTTCAACAGGTCCCCGCCGTCGCCGATGCGTGCCACCCAGCCACTCCTCAAAACTAAGGCCGCCCCGTCGGTGCCGCTCGCGCGGGCAACCGCCCGGAAGTCGAAAATCTTCCGTGACCGTCCACAGCGGTGGTCACGGACGAGGCGATCTGTGTGTCGCTCTCCGTCAGACTAAGCGAAAAACCGGACCGGCTTCACCACCGGGCTCCCCCAGGCGGGTCATGGGCCGGTCCGGCCTGCGCTTCACCTTCGCCCGAACGCCCTGCCCGGCACCGCGTCCGCGCGCCCGGTCAGGCCGTCCGGCTGTGCCGCGACCCTACGTTCAGGACTTCAGGGAAGCCTTGCGGTAGGGCAGCACGAAGTCGATGATGCCGTAGTCCTTGGCTTCCTCGGCGGTCAGGATCTTGTCGCGCTCGATGTCCTTGGAGACCTTCTCGACGGAGTGCCCGGTGTGGCGGGCCAGAGTGGTCTCCAGCTGCGTACGGATACGGGTGATCTCGTTCGCCTGGATCTCGATGTCGCTGGCCTGGCCGTGCATGCCCTCGGTCGCGGGCTGGTGGATCAGGATGCGGGCGTTGGGCAGCGCGCCGCGCTTGCCCGCCGTCCCGCCCGCGAGCAGGATCGCGGCGGCCGAGGCGGCCTGACCGATGCACACCGTCTGGATGTCGGGGCGGACGAACTGCATCGTGTCGTAGATCGCCATGAGGGAGGTGAAGGAGCCGCCCGGCGAGTTGATGTACATCTGGATGTCCCGCTCGGAGTCGAGCTGCTCCAGAGTGATGAGCTGGGCCATCAGGTCGTTGGCCGACGTGTCGTCGATCTGGACGCCGACGAAGATGATCCGCTCCTCGAAGAGCTTGTTGTACGGATTCATCTCCTTGACGCCGTAGGACGTCCGCTCCACGTAGGACGGCAGGACGTAGCGACCCTGGGGGGCCATCGAGGCCGCGCCGCCGATGAGACTGGGGTTGAACTCGGTCATTTCACGCCTTCCACGCACTGCGCCGTTCCTGGGATGAGGTCCGACGGATCAACTCTGGGTTCGGCCCTGGGTCACGTCGAGGGTCCCTTCGAGGACCTCGTCGATGAAGCCGTACTCCTTGGACTCCTTGGCCGTGAACCAGCGGTCGCGGTCGGCGTCCTTCTCGATCTGCTCGACCGTCTGGCCCGTGTGCTCGGAGATCTTCTCGATGAACATCTTCTTCACGTAGAGCAGCTGGTCGGCCAGGATGCGGATGTCGGAGGCGGTACCACCGATGCCACCCGACGGCTGGTGCATCATGACGCGGGTGTGCGGCAGCGCGTAGCGCTTGCCCGGCGCTCCGGCGCACAGGAGCATCTGGCCCATGGACGCGGCCATACCGATACCCACGGTGCGCACGTCGTTGGGGATGTACTGCATGACGTCGTAGATCGCCATGCCCGCGGTCACCGAACCGCCGGGCGAGTTGATGTACATGGTGATGTCGCGCTGGCGGTCCTCCGCGGACAGCAGCAGCAGCTCACCCACCAGGCGGTTGGCGATCTCGTCGTCGACCTGCTGGCCGAGGAAGACGATTCGCTGGCGCAACAGGCGCTGAGGCGTCTGCTCAAGCAAAGGGGAAATCTGGGTCTCCGACGTACGGGCGTCGAAACGCGGGGACTCTTCAAAGGTCGACGGCACTCTCGTCACCTGCTCCGGAATCGAAACGGTTGCGATACAGCGACACTAACGCCGCGCGGCACCGCGCTCGTCCGGTTCGCGCCCCTGTTCGCTTTGAGCGCAGGGTGGCACGATCTCCGTACAGGGCGTTCTTCCACAGGCGAACACGACGCGGGCCCCGCCCGACCCGGAGGGTCGGACGGGGCCCGTACGCGCGGATACCGGGGCTACCGGATGCCTATTTGGCTTCCTCGGCCTTGGCGTCGTCGGCCTTGGCCTCGTCGGCCGCGTCCGCGGCGTCGCTCTCGGCGTCGTCCTCAACGGCCTCCAGGGCCTCACCCGCGGCAACGGCGGCGGCCTTGGCTGCCTCCTCCTCGGCGGTCTCCTGCTCGACGACGTTGCCGTCCTCGTCGGTGATCCGGGCGCCGGCCAGGACCAGGTCCATGGCCTTGCCGCGGACGACCTCGGTGAAGGCGACGCGGATCTGGTTGGACTCGACCAGGTGCTGGGCCAGCTGGTCCGGGCTCACGCCCATGCGCTGGGCCTGCTCGAAGACGTACTGGCTGAGCTCGCCCTGGTCGGCGCTCAGGTCCTCCTGGATGGCCAGCTGGTCGAGGATGAACCCGGCCTTGACGGCGGAGCGGGCGCCGGTGGTCAGCTCCTCGTCGAACTCCTCCTCGGTCTTCTCCTGCGACTCGAGGTAGGCCTCCTTGGTGAGGCCGCTCTGCGCGAGCTGCTGCTCCAGGCTCTGGCGGCGGCGGGTGATCTCCTCCTCGACGACCGCCTCGGGCAGCGGGATGTCGACGGAGTCGATCAGCTGCTCCAGGGCCTTGTCGCGGGCGGCGGAGAGCTGCTGGAGGCGGCGGACCTCGCCCATGCGGTTGCGCACGTCCGCGCGCAGCTCGTCGATGGTGTCGAACTCCGAGGCCAGCTGGGCGAACTCGTCGTCCAGCTCGGGCAGCTCCTTGACCTTCACGCTGTGCACGGTGACGGTGACGTCCGCTTCCCGGCCCTCGTGCTCACCGCCGACGAGGGTGGTGGAGAAGGTGGCCTCGCCACCGGCCTCCATGCCGCGCAGGGTCTCGTCGAGGCCCTCCAGCATGGTGTTGGTGCCGACCTCGTAGGAGTAGCCGCTGACCGCGACGTCCTCGAGCTTCTCGCCGTCGACGGCGGCGGACAGGTCGATGGACAGGTGGTCGCCGTCCTCGACGGGGCGGTCCGCGCCCACCAGGGTGGAGAAGCGCTCGCGCAGGGTGCCGATCTGCTCGTCGACCTGCTCGTCGGTCACCTCGGCGCTGTCGACGGTGACCTCGATGCCCTTGTAGTTCTCGACCTCGAACTTGGGGCGGACGTCGACCTCGGCCGTGAAGGCGAGCTCGTCGTTGTCCTCCAGCTTGGTGACCTCCACGTCGGGCTGGCCGAGCGCGAAGAGCTCCTCCTTCTGGATGGCTTCGTTGTAGAGCTCCGGAACGGCGTGGTTGACCGCTTCGCTGATCACCGCGCCGCGGCCGACGTAACGGTCGATCAGCCGCGCCGGCGCCTTGCCGGGGCGGAAGCCCTTGATCCGGACCTGCTTGGCGAGCGACTTGTAGGTCACGTCGAAAGCGTGATCGAGCTCCTCGAAGGGCACCTCGATGGTCAGCTTGACCCGGGTGGGGCTCAGCTCCTCGACATCGGTCTTCACGGGGCGGTACTCCTAGGTTTGCCGGCTGGTGTCCGCGTCGGCCCGCAGGCGCACCACACACAACGGCGAAAGGCACGCGCGCACCCCCGGGGTCTTTACGACCGCATCCAGCTGGGGTGCCCTGCGACGGGCTGGGACTTACAGTTTCCTGCTGATCGCACCAAGTCTAGGGCAGATACACAGGGGGCCACGGCGCGCGGCCGGAGCCGCTGCCACGGTGGTTTCGTCGGGGTGGCGGGATTCGAACCCGCGGCCTCATGCTCCCAAAGCATGCGCGCTAACCAAGCTGCGCTACACCCCGTGTGCCGAACCAAGGATGGCACTCCTGAAAGGTGTGTGCGACCACGGCTCCGGAGACTGTAGTCTTGTCTCCGTCGGCTCCACGAGTCTAGAGGACGCTCGAAGTCTCCGGTGCCACGCGGGCGTAGTTCAATGGTAGAACACCAGCCTTCCAAGCTGGCCATGCGAGTTCGATTCTCGTCGCCCGCTCCACTCGGGGCGAGTCGTGTGTCAAGGACACCGGCTCGCTTCGCCATTTCCCCCGGAGGACGACCCCCGAACCCCCGCCCCACTCGGGGCGAGTCGTGTGTCAAGGACACCGGCTCGCTTCGCCATTTCCCCCGGAGGACGACCCCCGAACCCCCGCCCCACTCGGAGCGAGTCGTGTGTCAAGGACACCGGCTCGCTTCGCCATTTCCCCCGGAGGACGCACAGCACTCGGGACGATCTGCGCACCGGAGGCCCGCCTCCTGTCCGTATTTCGGTCGTTTTCGGCATTTCGTTGGGCGACTTTCCCAGTGAGGTAGCTCACATTTACGGACCGCTCCCCCGTTCCTAAACCGAACCGTGTTCGGCCGGCGCGCCCCGATAAGGAATACCCGTCCCGGACGGATACGTTGACCTTTCGGGCGAGCCCGCGGGCGCGATCGGATCCGGGCGCCCTCAGGCCTGCCGAACGGGTGGTGGTATGACGGACACGGAAGCGACGCGGGGACCAGGCACCGCGCTGAGCGCCCACTGGTTCGAGCGTCCCGACCCCCTGGTGCGACCGGCGGTCGTCACCGGGGCCTTCGACGTCCTGCACGTCGGGCACGTCCGCTTCCTCCGCTCCATCGCCGACCGGGGGCTGCCCCTGGTGGTGGGCGTGGAATCCGACGCGCGCGTGCACGCCTGGAAGGGCCCGGGACGCCCCGTGAACCCCGCGGAGGAGCGCGCCGAGACCGTGGCCGCCCTGGCCTGCGTCACCGGCTCGTTCGTCATCGAGGGGCCGCCCGAGGTCGCCGACTGGGCCTCCTACGCCGAGGTGCTTCGCCCCCTGGCGCCCGCCGCCCTGGCCTACACCGCCGGGGACCGCTACACCCAGGCCAAGATCCGCGGCGCCGACGCCCTCGGCGCGCAGGCCTGGGAGCTGCCCTTCACCCCCGGCCGGTCCACCACCGCGGCCCTGGGACGCCTCGCCCACTCCCTCTAGCAACGGCACGCACACCCCCACCCGGCCCGCCGCGACGGTCGGCGGCCCCGCCCGCCCCGTCACTCGCGCGGGCCCTTACCCGTTTCCGCCCGGCATGGGAAGCGGCGCACACGCACCGGTGTTGACGCATGCGTGGCGAATAGGCAAGCAGAACGAGGCTGTTCATGACAATGATGTCCGGCAGGCCCTCCTACAGGGCCCTGGTCAACGACGGGAGCGCGAAGGGGCAGTCACTGCCCCCCGGAATCACCCGACGCATCATCTCCTACGCCCGACCGCACTGGCGGGTGATCCTGTGCTTCCTGCTGGTGACGACGGTCGGCGCCGGAATCGTGGTCGCCAACCCGCTCCTGCTCAAGGCCATCATCGACCGCGGCATCCTGCCCGGGAACACCGCGCTGGTGGTGTGGCTGGCGCTGGCCGCGGCGGGTCTGGCGGTGTTGGAGAGCGGGCTGACCCTGCTCGGCAGGTGGCTGTCCTCCCGGATCGGCGAGGGGGTCATCTACCAGTTGCGCACACAGGTGTTCACCCACGTGCAGCGGATGCCGGTGGCCTTCTTCACCCGTACGCAGACGGGATCGCTGATCAGCCGTCTGAACACGGACGTGGTGGGCGCGCAGCGGGCGATCACCTCCGTCCTGCAGTCGGTGGTGTCCAACGTGGTGAGCGCGACCGCGGTGATCGTGACGATGATCGCCCTGTCGTGGCAGGTGACGCTGATCGCGCTGGCCCTGGTACCGCTGTTCGTCGTACCCGCCAAGGTGATCGGGCGGCGGCTGGCGCACATCTCGCGCGAAGCGATGGACACCAACGCGGACATGAGCTCGCTGATGACCGAGCGGTTCAACGTCGGTGGGGCGATGCTGGTCAAGCTGTACGGACGCCCCGAGGAGGAGTCGGCGGGTTTCGCCCGGCGCGCGGGCCGGGTCCGCGACCTGGGCGTGCGCCAGGCGGTGTTCGGCTCGCTGCTGTTCAGCATGCTGGGCCTGATCACGGCGCTGGCCATGGCGATGGTCTACGGGGTCGGCGGCGTGCTGGCGATCGGCGGGGCCTTCGAGGTGGGCACGCTGGTGGCGCTGACCACCCTGCTCGCCCGCCTGTACGGACCGGTGACGACGCTGTCCAACGTGCACGTGGAGATCATGACCGCGCTGGTCTCCTTCGACCGGGTCTTCGAGGTGCTGGACCTGGAACCGGGCATCAAGGAGAGCCCCGACGCCCGGGACCTGCCCGCGGTGCGTCCGGGCGTGGAGTTCGACAACGTGTCGTTCCGCTACCCGGCGGCGAAGGAGTCGTCGGTGGCGTCGCTGGAGCTGACTCCGCAGGCGTCGGTGGACGAGGACACCCAGGTGCTGAGCGGGGTGTCCTTCCGGGCGGAGCCGGGGACGATGGTGGCCCTGGTGGGGCCGTCCGGAGCGGGCAAGACGACGCTGACGCACCTGGTGTCGCGCCTGTACGACCCGACCGAGGGCCGGGTGCTCGTCGGCGGGCTGGACCTGCGCGAGGTGACCGGCGACTCGCTGCGCGAGGCGGTCGGCGTGGTCACCCAGGACGCGCAGCTGTTCCACGACACCGTGGGGGCGAACCTGCGGTACGCGCGGCCGGAGGCGACCGACGCCGAGCTGGAGGAGGTGCTGCGGATGGCGCGGCTGGGCACCCTCCTGGACCAGCTGCCCAACGGGCTGGACACGATGGTCGGCGACCGGGGGTACCGGCTCTCGGGCGGTGAGAAGCAGCGGCTGGCGATCGCGCGGCTGCTGCTGAAGGCACCGTCGGTGGTGGTGCTGGACGAGGCGACGGCCCACCTGGACTCCGGGTCCGAGGCGGCCGTGCAGGAGGCGCTGTCCGTGGCCCTGGAGGGCAGGACCTCGCTCGTGATCGCGCACCGGCTGGCGACGGTGCGCGAGGCGGACCAGATCCTGGTGCTGGAGGACGGCCGGATCCTGGAGCGCGGCACCCACGACGAGCTGCTGGGCCAGGGCGGACTGTACACCGCCCTGTACCGGACCCAGTTCGCACCGCAGGGCCGGTAGGCGCCCGTGCCGGGGACCGGCCCGGAGGGACGGTTTCCGGCACGTCCGGTCGGCCGTCCGCCGGGAACCTCTCCGGCACCGGGGCGCGGGGCCTCCGGGGGCCCGGGATCACTCCCCGCCGGACTTGCCGACCTTCTCCAGCTTCTCATCCTTCTTGAGCTTCTTGTCCTTCTTGGACTTCTTATCCTTCTCGTCCTTCTTGGACTTCTTATCCCTCTTGGACTTCTTCTTCCCGGACTTCTCGCCCTTCTTCTTCCCGCCGCCCTTGTCGGGACGGGCGGCGTCCTCGCGCCTGTCCTTCTTGCGCTCCTTCTTGGCCGCCTTGGAGTGCTCGGGCTTCTTGCGCTTCTTCGGCTTCTTGGCGTCCTTGGAGGTCACGTGGTCGGCCAGGACGGCGGGCAGCGGGGCGATACCGGGCCCGCCCTCGAAGATCCAGTCGTCGACGGCCTCGACCAGCTTGTCCTCGGTGACCTCCCCCAGCCACACCGGGCGGCCCCCGGCGGCCCGCCCCGCCGAGGACGGCTGGACGACCACCACGTTCGCCTGGAAGCAGATACCCAGGCACTTGCTGGTGCGGACGGGAACGCTGCGGCCGGAATGGTCGTCGATGGCGCTGAGACGGGCGAGCTGCGCCTTGTGGTCCACCCCGGGGACCTTCTTCTTGGTACCGCAGCAGCAGCCCCGGCACACCGTGAGCTGACAGGGACGTCCTTGGGCCGTATCCACTCTTCTCCCTTCACGCTCCCGCCGCACCCCAGGAACCGTTAGGTTCGCCTTACCTCATCAGCCTAGTCCTTGGCCGGAACCGCCTGACCAGCGGGTACGCCCCCGGGCCCGGACACCGGCGCGCCCCCGTGCCCGGGCCCGGTGACCACCACGGGACGCCAGGTCTCGGGCAGCCCCGCGCCGTCGTCCCGGGCGTTCCACCCCGGCGCCCACACGAACGGCAGTCCGGCGGCGAACAGCGGACCCGGACGGTCCATGAGCTGCATCCGCACCTGGGGCTCGGTGCAGGCACCGGAGTTTCCGCAGCGGGCCACCGTCTGACCCGCCCGGACGCGGTCGCCGCGGCGGACCGCCAGCGATCCGCGCTCCAGGTGTCCCAGGAGTACGTAGGCGCCGCCCACGTCGATCACCAGGTGGTTGCCGAGCAGTCCGGCTGGGCCGCGCAGCTCCCGCAAGGTGTTCTCCACGACCGACCCGAACAGCCACGGCCAGGAGTTGCGGCTGCGGTGGTCGCGCCGACCCCCGTGAGCGGTCACCACCGTCCCGTCGGCGGGCGCGTGGACGGGCCGGCCGAAGGCCGGGAAGTCGCCCGGTGGGCGGCTGAGCGGCCGCCATCCGATGTCGGGACGGGTGCCCGCGCCGGGTTCGGCGACCAGGCCCAGCGCGTGGGTCTGCCCGTAGGCGTGGCTGCCCTGGCTCGGCACGCCGTCCACGGGGCTGGTGAGCGCCATCCACCTGCCCCGCACGGGCGGTTCCAGCACCAGGGGCTCGCACCGCGCGGTGCCCAGTCGCAGGTACACGGCCAGCGCGGCGGCGAACAGGACGCCGCCTACCCACCAGGGGAGGCCGAGGTAACCGGCGAGGAGGGCGAGGGTGGCCGTCCACATGAGCGGCATGCGGACCCTGGCGAGCAGCAGCGGCCAGCGGGGGACGGGACGTCCGGAGGGGGCCGGGGAGCTGCGCGGGGTGGGAGAGGGCATCCCCCATTGTGGACGCCCCGCCCGCCCCGCGCGAAGACGGGCCGCGTTACCTCGGGTTCTCCCCGTCCCGGCGGACCTCCCCGTCCGGCCGGGGCCGCTCGTTCTCCCGAGCGCGCTTGCGCAGGTACTCCGTCGCGGCTCCGGCGCCCCGGTCGATCCTGTCGTCGTGGGCGCCGCCGGTGGCCTTCTTGGCGGCTCTGGCGGCCTTGCCGACCAGGCCCTGGGCGTGTTCGGCGTTGTCGTCGACGGCCTTCTTCAGCCGTTTGAACGCATCTCCGGTACCGGACATGTAATCCTCCCTCGATCCGTCCTGCCCTGTCGCGATACCCGGTTCCCGCCCCGTTCATGCCGGTGGGGCGTCCGGGGCGGGATCGCAGACCAGGTCACAGGCCCAGGACCACGGTGGCGATGGAGAAGTAGATGAGCAGGCCCGTGGCGTCCACGATGGTGGTCACCATCGGCGAGGACACCACCGCTGGGTCCACGCCCACCTTGCGGGCGAACAGCGGCATGGACGAGCCGATGACCGCCGCCCACGTGCACACCGCGATCACCGAGCACGCCACCACCACGGCGACGTCCACGCCCACCAGCAGGGAGCCGATGGCCAGGGCCAGCACTGCCAGGAGGAGTCCCAGCAGCAGGCCGACCCGGGCCTCCTTCCAGATCACCGAGGGCAGGTCGCGCACCCGGACCTCGCCCACGGCCAGGGCGCGCACGATCGCGGTGGCCGACTGGGCCCCGACGTTGCCGCCCGTGCCGATGAGCATCGGCACGAACAGGGCCAGGGCGGTGACCGCCTCCAGCGCCGACTCGAAGGCCTGCATCACGTTGACCGTGAGCGTGGCCGCCACGATGAGCAGCATCAGCCACACCGAGCGCGCGCCGACCAGGCGCAGCACCCCGACGGAGACGTAGTGTTCGCCGACCGGGCTCGCACCGGACTGGAGGGCCATGTCCTCGGAGTCGGCGGCCTCGATGACCTCCAGGGCGTCGTCGAAGGTCAGCAGACCCACGAAGCGCTCCTCGGAGTCCACCACCGCCAGGGCGACCAGGTTGGCCTCCTGCATCAGGCGGGCGGCGTCCTCGACCGGCTCCGCGGCTCGCACGCGCGGCGCGAACACGTCCACGATGTCCTTGATCAGCCGTTCGTCGTCGCTGACCACCAGGTCGCCCAGCGTCACCGTCCCGACCATGCGGCGGCCGTCGCTGACCACCGGCAGGGTGTAGATGGTCTCGGCGTCGGCCCCCCGTGCGCGCACGACCTCCAGGGCGCGGCCCACCGTGAGGTCGCGGTGCAGGATGACCGTCTCGGGGGTCATGTACCGGCCGACGGAGTCCTCGGGGTAGCCCAGCAGAGCGGCGGTCATCTTGCGTTCGGAGGGGCTGAGCCCGGCCAGGGCGCGGGTGGCGATCTTGGCGGGCGCCTCACCGATGAGGCGGGCCCGGTCGTCCGGGTCCATCTCCTCGAGGATCTCGTGGAAGGCCGTGTCGCGCAGTCCGAGCAGGATGGACTGCTGCTGGCCGGGGTCGAGTTCCTCGAAGACCTCCAGCTCGCGGTCCTTGTCCAGGAGCCGGAAGGGGATGATCGCCTCGCTGCCGTCCATGCGGGAGAGTTCGTCGGCGATCTCGTAGGGCCTGTGTTCGGCCAACCAGAGCCGGATACCGGTCAGGTCGTTGTTCTCGACCAGATCGATCAGTTCTTCAGCGCGCTCGCCTTCTGACATGCGAAGCACCCCCTCGCATTCTTCTGCGCCCGGTGGGAAGCACCACGGGCGGCACCGGATCCTGGGAAAAGCGGTGGGCCGGTGGTTCCACGGCCCCGCTCCGGTCCCGTTGTCACTGGTGTGGTGAACCGTGCGTCGGATGGGTCTTCCGGGGGCGGAAAGGGCGGGCACGGTGATCCGGGGACGTGTACGGTCTGACCGCCGTACGCGGGACGGGGAGCACCCCGACCTTACCCGTCGGGAGGGTCTGGGGGCACACCGGCCGACTCACCAGCGCGCCAGAAACCGCCCGACGGGTAGGGGACGGCAGGACCTGGAAGCACACCGGCCAACTCACCAGCGCACCAGAAACCGCCCGACGGGTAGGGGACGGCAGGACCTGGAAGCACACCGGCCAACTCACCAGCGCACCAGAAACCGCCCGACGGGTAGGGGACGGCAGGACCTGGAAGCACACCGGCCGACTCACCAGCGCACCAGAAACCGCCCGACGGGTCAGTCCCGCCAGAGGACGACCAGGGCGCAGTCGTCGTTCTTGTCCCTGCTGAGGGTGTCCACGATCTCGTCCGCCCCGGTGGCGAAACCGCGCGGGACGAGCTGTTCGGCCGCGCCGAGGAGGCGGTCGATCCCGGCGTCGAGGTCCTCGCCCGGGGTCTCGATGAGGCCGTCGGTGCAGAGCATGATGGCGTCGCCGGGCCGGAGCCTGCCCTCGACGGAGACGTAGGTCATCTCGGGGATGACGCCGAGGACCACGCCCTTGGCCTCGGTGGTGCTCCAAAGCCCGCCGCCGCTGTCGTAGTGCAGCGCGGGAGGGTGTCCGGCGGAGGCGATCTGGTACTCGCCGGTGTCCAGGTCCACGCTCAGGTGCACGGCGGTGACGAAGCCCTCGCCACCGCTGTTGCGCATGAGGTAGTCGTTGCAGTGGGCCAGGAAGTCGCGGGTGGGGACGGCCCCGATCAGTCCGCTGAAGGCGCCGGAGAGCAGCAGGGCCCGGGTTCCGGCGTCCACGCCCTTGCCGGAGACGTCCACGACGGCCACGTCCAGCCGGTTCTCCCTGCGGATGGAGACGACGAAGTCGCCGCCGAAGGACGAGCCGCCCGCCTGGCGCAGGACGGCGGTGCGCCCCCAGCCCTCGGGCAGCCGGGGCAGCTTGCCCTGGCGGCGCAGGCGGTCGCGCAGGTCCAGCAGCATCATCTCGCCGCTGAGCCCTTGGACGCCGAGGCGCTCGCGCACCCCCGACAGCAGGTAGGACAGCACCGCGGTGACACCGATGGTGACCAGCAGGCCGGGCCCCACCTGGCCGAAGTCGAGCATGAAGGCGACGAAGACCAGGACGGCGGCGACCACGGCCAGCAGGAAGGCCAGGCTCTTGCGCTTGAGGAGGAGGCCGCCCGCGAGGACGGTGAGGATGGTGGAACTGGGCGGGAACCAGCCGGTGGGACCCCACACGGCGCCGACGCCGACGCCGACGGCCAGGGCGACGAGGGTGATCAGGACGAGCCGGTAACGGAACAGCACCTTGCGCCGGAGCACCGCGACGAGCCGCTGCGCGGTGGAGCGCAGTAGCCGGGTGGTCTTGGCGGTCGGTGTGGGCTTCATGTGTCCCCTGCGTTGCACACCCGCTCACCAGCGGGGGTTCGGTTCTCGGACGGCACGGTCGGGATGGGCGCGGGGGCCGCGTCGCCGCCGGGGGCCGGCGTACGGGGCTGTGTGGGGCACGCCCTGGCCGTGGTGGTCGGAGGTGCCGACCGGAGGGCACCGCCGCGCCGCGGGCAGCGAGGCCCGCAACTGTGCACGAACTGTAGCGCGGGGGGTGTCGCCGTGGCACGTGCAACCAGCAGTGTTCTCCACCCAAACCGAGGATTTGGGTTCAGCCGATAACCGAGCGTGTGGATTCGGGCATCGTTCCGGCGTCCGAAAACCGTTCCGTAAGCCGGGGTGTTCATCCCTCTCGGACGTTCCCGCGGGGTCGGGCTCCCCGCCGCCGGTCGGGTCCGCGCCCCGTCGGCGCGGTCCGCTTCCAGGTTCCCACGGTGCCGCGGCTCGGACCAGGGACTCTCGTCCCAGGCCCGCGCCGGAGGTCGCTCGGCGCGTACGGGCGCACCCGACCGCGGCCTGGAAGGGCGCCCGGGCAGGGAAGTGCCGCGCATGGCGTCCGTCGAGGGCGTCGGCCCGCCCGCCGCGGAGCGCCCCCGGCGGGCGACGGGCGGGCGACGGGCGGACCGGAGCGAAGCGGAGGTCCCGAGCGGGTACCGCTCAGGGGAGCGGGGGGAGCTCGCCGTTCTCCTCGTAGGCCGTCAGCATCGCGATGCGGCGGGTGTGCCGTTCCTCGTCGCTGTACGGGGTGGTGAGGAAGACCTCCACGAACCGGGTGGCCTCCTGCGCGGAGTGCATCCTGGCGCCGAGGCTGAGCACGTTCGCGTCGTTGTGCTCACGCGCCAGGCGGGCGGTGTCCTCGCTCCAGGCCAGGGCCGCGCGCACGCCCCTGACCTTGTTCGCGGCGATCTGCTCGCCGTTGCCGGAGCCGCCGACGACGACGCCCAGGGAACCCTTGTCTGAGGCGGCCCCCTCGGCCGCGCGCAGCACGAAGGGCGGGTAGTCGTCAGCGGCGTCGTAGGCGGCGGGCCCGGCGTCGACGACGTCGTGGCCCTGCTCCCTCAGCCAGGAGACGAGGTGTTCTTTGAGCTCGTAGCCCGCATGATCTGATCCAAGGTAAACACGCACGGGACCAGTCTGGCAGGTCACGGCTGTGACAAGCGCAGCGCCCCGCTCGCCGGGGCGAGGCGGGGCGCGGTGGTACTCGTGTCCCTCAGATGGAGCCGGAGGCCGCAGCGGCGACGCTCAGCCCGAGAACAGCGAAGAGGGCCATCGAGCCGATGGCGATCACGTTGTAGATGACGATCGCCTTGAGGTCCTTGCCGAGAGGACCTGCCTTGGAGACCGCGGGCTTCTTGCTCAACTTCCACCTCGTTAGGGTTCGACCAGGGATATCCCGTCGGAAATTTTTCCACACCGCACAACGTGGTTCTCACCGGGGCCGATTCCGCGCGAGGAGCCGCGGGGGCCGTGAGTCCGCGCACACCCGTCGGCGGGTGCGCGCCAACGGTTCGCGCGCCGGGCCCGCGGGGTCCGGCGCGCGTGCGGCGTCACAGCTGGACGGCCTTGACCTCGCAGAACTCCTCCAGGCCGTGGGCGCCCCACTCGCGCCCGTTGCCGGAGCGCTTGTAGCCGCCGAAGGGGGCGCGGGGGTTGAGGGCGCCGCCGTTGACCTCCACCTGTCCGGCCCGCAAGCGCCGGGCCACGGCCAGGCCGCGCTCGGGGTCGCCGGACCACACCGCCGCGTTGAGCCCGTACACGGTGTCGTTGGCGATGGCGACCGCCTCCTCCTCCGTGTCGTAGGGGATCAGGACCAGCACGGGGCCGAAGATCTCCTCCCGGGCGATGCGCATGTCGTTGCTGACGTCGGCGAAGACCGTGGGGCTGACGTAGTAGCCGTTCGGGCGGCCCTCGACCGGTTCGGGGCCGCCGGTGACCAGGCGGGCGCCCTCCTCCACTCCGAGCGCGAGGTAGGAGCGGACCCGCTCCAGCTGGTCGGCGGAGACCAGCGGTCCCATGCGGGTGGCCTCGTCCGCGGGGTCGCCGGGCGCGTACTTGGCCGCGGACTCGGCGGCCAGGGCGACGGCCTCCTCGTAGGAGTCGCGGTGCACCAGCATGCGGGTGAGCGCGTTGCAGCTCTGCCCGGTGTTGCGCATGACGTCGGCGACGCCGCGCTTGACCGCCTTGACCAGGTCGGCGTCGGGGAGGATGACGTTGGGCGACTTGCCGCCCAGTTCGAGGGCGACCTTCTTGACCGTCTCCGCGGCGACCTGGCTGACCCGGGTCCCGGCGCGCGTGGAGCCGGTGAAGGACACCATGTCCACGCGGGGGTGGGCGGCGATGGCCTCTCCGACGACCGGCCCGGTGCCCGACACCAGGTTGAACACGCCCGCGGGCAGGCCCGCCTCGTGGAACACCTCGGTGAGGGCGTAGGCGCTGAGCGGGGCGACCTCACTGGGCTTGAGGACGACGGTGTTGCCCGCCAGGAGGGCGGGGACGACCTTGAGCACGATCTGGTGGAGCGGGTAGTTCCACGGGGTGATGGCGCCGACCACGCCGACGGGCTCGCGCACGACGAGCGAGTTGCCCACCCGCTCGCCGCCGAAGTAGCGCTCGCCGGTCTCCTCGACCAGGTCGAGGTAGGTCCGGAACATGAGGGCGGGCAGGCCCGCCTGGACCTTGCGGGCGAACACCGCGGGAGCGCCCATGTCCCGGGTGAGCTCCGCGGCGATGTCGTCGACGCGGGCGTTGAACAGTTCCAGGGCCTTGGTCAGGTGGGTGACGCGCTGCCCGGGCGCGAGCGCGGACCAGGCGGGCAGGGCGGCGGCCGCCGCCGCGACCGCGGCGTCGACGTCCTCGGCGGCCCCGGCCGGAACGGTGTCGATGACCTGCTCGGTCGCCGGGTTGACCACGTCCAGTGCCTCACTGGAGGCGGAGTCGCGCCAGGCGCCGTCGATGTAGAGGGATCGCATGGCCCCACTGTCGCAGAACGCGATTCGGGTTGGCCAGCCCGGGACGCGGGGCCGGTGCTTTCCCCGATGCCGGGGGTCTCGCGCCGCCCCCCGCGGAGGGCGGCGGACCGGTGTCCCGCCGGATCAGTCCCAGTGCGGGGGGCGCTCCGCGAGGAGGCGCGCGGTGGAGTCGTCGTCGGAGTCGCCCCAGCCGGGGCCCCTCTCGTCTCCGGTGGTGTCGGGCAGGATGTCGAGGTCGTCGAGGAAGTCGACCCTGCGCTCGTCGTCGGGTCCGGACACGGTCCCCCGCCCCCTTCGCGTTCGTGGCGGCGGGCCCCTGCCCGCCGCCGGTGTTCGCCTCCAGTGTGCACCCGTCCGGGCGCACCGCGTCCGTGCGCCCCGCCGGGCCGGGGCGCGCGCCCCGGCCCGGCGGTCGCGGGTCAGTCGAAGACGGGTTCCCTCGTGCGGGTCCGCTTGAGTTCGAAGAACCCGTCGGTCCCGGCGACCAGGAGCACGCCGTCCCAGAGCCTGCCGGCCGCCTCGCCGCGCGGGATGGGCGTGAGGACCGGTCCGAAGAAGGCGGTGTCGGCGACCCGGATCACGGGGGTGCCCACGTCCTCGCCGACCAGCTTCATCGCCTCGGCGTGCGAGGCGCGCAGGGCCTCGTCGTGGTCGGTGGACGCGCCCGCCTCGGCCAGGTCACCGGGCAGTCCGGCCTCGGCCAGCGCGGCGCGGATCGTGTCCGTGGTGCGCGGTTCGCCGCCGTTGTGGAAGCGGGTGCCCAGGGCCGTGTAGAGGCGGCCCAGGACCTCGGGGCCGAAGCGCTGTTCGGCGGCGACGCACACCCGCACCGCCTCCCAGGACCTGTCGATGCCCTCGCGGTAGTCCTCGGGCAGGTCGCGGCCCTCGTTGAGCACTCCCAGGCTCATCACGTGCCAGCGCACGCGGACCGGCCGGACCTTCTCCACCTCGACGAGCCAGCGCGAGGTGATCCAGGCCCACGGGCACGCGGGGTCGAACCACATGTCCGCCTGGACGGTCTCCTGCCCGTCGCCGGGGTCTGGGGTCTGCGTCATCGCTGCTCCTCGGATCGGGAAAAGGTGTGCACACTTCGGGTCGTAGGAGTGCAACCCCGGCTATCGGTTGCGCATTCCGTGCCCTCGCGTGGCAGGATCGGGGCGAGTGGCAGACGACCCCCGGCCCCGACGACGCTCCACCCCAGGCGGCGGACTCGCCGTGGTCGGCAACGATCCGGCCGGCGGGGACGGCGGCCGTGGAGGGAGCGTGGCGTGGCAGGGAACCTGACACGGGACGAGGCTCGTGAGCGGGCGCGGATTCTCAGCGTCGACTCCTACGCCGTGGAGCTGGACCTGACCACCGGTGCCGAGACCTTCAGGTCCACCACCGTGGTCCGGTTCTCCAGCTCGGAGCCCGGGGCGCGGACGTTCGTCGAGCTGGCCGCGCCCGCGATCCGCACAGCGACGCTGAACGGGACCGAGCTGGACGCGGCCGAGCTGTTCGACGGCGAGCGCCTCGTCCTTCCCGAGGTGGCCGCGGACAACGAGCTGACGGTCGTCGCCGACGCCGCGTACATGCGCACCGGAGAGGGCCTGCACCGGTTCGTGGACCCGGTCGACGACTCGGTGTACCTGTACACCCAGTTCGAGACGGCCGACGCGCACCGCATGTTCGCGTGCTTCGACCAGCCCGACCTCAAGGCCGCCTTCGAGCTGACGGTGTTCGCTCCCCCCTCGTGGGAGGTCGTGTCCAACAGTGCGCCCGACGTGGAGCGCGAGGCCGCGGGCGAGGAGCGGGTGCGCTGGCACTTCCCGGCCACGCCGGTGATGTCCACCTACATCACCGCGCTGATCGCGGGCCCCTACCACGTGGTGCGCGACGAGCACGACGGCATCCCGCTGGGCCTGTACTGCCGCGCCTCGCTGGCCGAGCACCTGGACTCCGACGCCCTGTTCGAGGTCACCAAGCAGGGCTTCGACTTCTTCCACGGTCTGTTCGACCTGCGCTACCCGTTCGGCAAGTACGACCAGCTGTTCGTGCCCGAGTTCAACGCGGGCGCCATGGAGAACGCGGGCGCGGTCACGTTCCTGGAGGACTACGTCTTCCGTTCAAGGGTCACCGACGCCCGCTACGAGCGCCGCGCCGAGACGATCCTGCACGAGATGGCGCACATGTGGTTCGGTGACCTGGTCACCATGCGCTGGTGGGACGACCTGTGGCTGAACGAGTCGTTCGCGACCTACGCCAGCGTGTACTGCCAGGCCAACGCCACCAAGTGGACCGACGCCTGGACGACGTTCGCGAACGTGGAGAAGAGCTGGGCGCTGCGCCAGGACCAGCTGCCCTCCACCCACCCGGTCGCCGCCGACATGGTCGACATCCAGGCGGTCGAGGTCAACTTCGACGGCATCACCTACGCCAAGGGCGCCTCGGTGCTCAAGCAGCTCGCGGCGTACGTGGGCGTGGACGCGTTCTTCGCGGGCGTGCGCGCCTACTTCAAGGAGAACGCGTTCGGCAACACCGAACTGCGGGACCTGCTCAAGCACCTGGAGGCCGCCTCGGGCCGCGACCTGTCGGGCTGGTCGCGCGACTGGCTGGAGACCACGGGCGTCAACACGATGCGCCCGGAGTTCGAGGTGGACGCCGAGGGCCGCTTCACCTCGTTCGCCGTGCTCCAGGAGGCGCCGGCCGACCACCCGACGCTGCGCTCGCACCGCCTGGCGATCGGTCTGTACGACCGTACCGACGAGGGCGTCGTGCGCCGCGAGCGCGTGGAACTGGACGTGCGCGGCGAGCGCACCGGGGTTCCGGAGCTGGTCGGCAGAGTCCGGCCGGACCTGGTGCTGATCAACGACGACGACCTGACCTTCACCAAGATCCGTCTGGACGAGCGCTCCCTGCGCACCGTGGTGGAGGGCGCCGGCGAGATCCGCGAGTCCCTGCCCCGCGCTCTGGCCTTCGGCGCCGCCTGGGACATGACCCGCGACGGCGAGATGGCCGCCCGCGACTACGTCTCCCTGGTCATCTCCGGGATCAGCGGTGTGGACGACGTCATGGTCGCCCAGACCCTGCTGCGCCAGGCCAACTCGGCCCTGCACATGTACGCCGACCCGGCGTGGCGCCCGTTCGGCTTCGAGCAGCTCTCCGAGCGGCTGCGCGAGCTGCTGACCGCGGCCGAGCCGGGCGGCGACCTGCAGCTGGCCTACGCCAACGCGCTGGCCGCCTCGGCGGTGAGCGACGCCCACCTGTCCCTGGTCCGGGGCCTGCTGGACGGCGCGATCACCGTGGACGGGCTGGTCGTGGACACCGACCTGCGGTGGACGCTGCTGCGCCGCCTGGTCGCGACGGGCAAGGCCGGGGAGGCGGAGATCGCCGCCGAGCTGGAGCGCGACGCCACGGCGGCCGGGCAGCGCAACGCCGCCGGGGCCCGCGCCGCGATCCCCACCGCCGAGGCCAAGGCCGCGGCGTGGGAGCGGATCGTGGGCGAGGAGCTGGCCAACGCCGAGTTCCGCGCGGTCCTGCTGGGCTTCACCGAGCCGGGCCAGGCCGAGCTGTACCGGCCGTACATGGAGAGGTACTTCGCGCAGCTGGGCCCGGCCTGGGAGAAGTGGACGGGGGAGTTCGCGCAGACCTTCGCCGAGGTGGTGTACCCGAGCGGCCTGGTGGAGGAGGCGACGCTGGAGCGCACGGACGCCTACATCGCCGAGTCCGACCCGGCCCCGGCCCTGCGCCGCCTGCTGGTCGAGGGCCGCGCGGGAGTGGAGCGGGCCCTGCGCGCCCGGGCCGCCGACATCGCCGCGGGCGGGCGTCAGGGGTAGGACGCGAGGACCGGGCGCCCGCTCCGCCGTCGCAGGCGGGGCGGGCGCGCTCGTGCGCCGGGGCCCGCCGTGCACCGCGGCTCCGGGCCGCACCGGGATTCGAGCGCGGGCGTGGGCCCGGACGCGGGCCGGGCCCCTCGCGTCGCACCGGCGACGGTTCCGGCCGACCCGCTAGGGGGTGTGGTCGCGCCGGCCGACCGGCCCGAGGGTGCGACGGATGCGCGCCACCATGCGCGGGTCGGCGAGCAGTTCGTCCACCAGGACCGGCTCGCCCTCGCCGCTGGTGAGCGGGATGCGCCAGTTCGGGTACTCGTCGCTGGTGCCGGGCTGGTTCTGCATGCGCCGTTCCCCCACCACGTCGGTGAGCGCGACCCCGATCATGCGGGCGGGGGTGGCCACCAGGTAGGCGTGCATGGCCGCCACCACGGCGGCCGGGTCGGCCACCGGGTCCACGTCGTCGTCGAGCAGGCCCAGCTCCACCAGGAGCTCGCGCCAGCGCTCCACCCGCGACTCGGCGTCGGCGCGCTCCTCCTCCACGGGACGGCCGAGCAGGCCCAGCCGGTCGCGCAGCTCCACGTGCTCGGTGGACAGGAACGACGCCACCGGCGGCAGGTCGTGGGTGGCCACCGTGGCCAGGCAGTCGGCGCGCCACTCCCCCGGCGGGCGCGGGCGGCCGTCGGCGTCCTGCTCGAACCACAGCACGGAGGTGCCCAGGACCCCGCGGCCGGCGAGGTGCTCGCGCACCCACGGCTCCACGGTGCCCAGGTCCTCCCCGACCACGACGGCGTCCGCACGGTGGGCGGCCAGGGCGAGCGTGCCCACCATGCCCTCGTGGTCGAACCTGACGTAGGCGCCCTCGTCCGCGGAGGCGCCCTCGGGCACGCACCAGAGCCGGAACATGCCCATGACGTGGTCGATGCGGACCCCGCCCGCGTAGCGGAACGCCTGGGCCAGGATCTGGCGGAACGGTTCGTAGCCGCGCTCGGCCAGGCGCCGGGGGTGCCAGGGCGGCTGCCCCCAGTCCTGCCCACGCCGGTTGAACTCGTCCGGGGGCGCACCCACGTGCAGGCCGGGCACGAGCGCGTCCCCGTACATCCACGCGTCCGCGCCGCCCGCCTGCACCCCGATGGCCAGGTCGTGCACGATGCCGACGGCCATCCCGCCGGCCTCGGCGGTGGTCTGCGCCTGGGAGAGCTGCTCGTCGAGGATCCACTGGAGCCAGCGGTGGAACTCCACGGCGGGCCACCGGCGCAGGGCCTCCTCCCCGACTTCGCGGCCGTGGACCCCGCGCAGCCCCTGCGGCCAGGTCCGGTAGTCGGTGCCGTGCCGCTCTGCCAGGGCCGACCAGGTGGCGAACTCGATCAGCGGTCGGCCCTCGCGTTCGAGGTAGGCGCGCAGGGACGCCTCGCGGCCGGGGGCGCGGGGAGCCTCGAAGAGCACCTCCAGGGCGGCGCGCTTGGCCCTCCACACGGAGTCGCGGTCGAGGAGGTCGGCGGTGCGGCCGCGTTCGCGCAGCGGCCGGGCCAGGCGCTGGATGCCCTCGCGCTGGGCGGGGTCGAGCCGGGCGTACTCGGGCACGTCCTCGATGCGGATGTAGAGGGGGCTGGCGTAGCGGCGGCTGACCGGCAGGTAGGGCGAGGGCTCCACCGGGGGCAGCGGCTCGGTGGCGTGCACCGGGTTGATCAGGGCGAAGTCGGCGCCCAGGTCGCGCGCGCTCCAGTCGGCCAGCTCGGCGAGGTCGCGCAGGTCGCCGGTGCCCCAGGAGGCGCGGGAACGCACGCTGTAGACCTGCGCCATGACGCCCCACAGCCGCGGGTGGTCCCTGAGCGCGCTGGGTTCGATGCGGTCGGGGGCCACGAGCAGGGGCGCGGCGTGCTCGGCCGTGCCGTCGGTGACGCGCAGGGTGTGCACGCCCAGCGGCAGTCCGGGGCCGAAGGGCAGCAGGGAGCCGCCGGAGGTCTCGACGACGCCGTGCGACCCCTCGGGGAGCACGAGGTCGGGCGCCTTGCCCTCGCGGACGACCACCGCGGGCGGCAGCGGGTCCGGCGCCGCCCCGGCGTCCGGGGCCGCCGGGTCCACGCCCAGGGCCGCCAGGACATGGCGGATGGTGTCGGGACTGACCGGGACCCTGCGCCCCCGCCAGTCCTCGTAGGTCGTCGCGACTCCGTGCTGCTCTGCCAACCGTGCCAGCTGAACGTCCCTCACAGAATCCGATCATGCCCTACCAGGGTCCCCGTACACCGGAGGCCGTTCCGGCGTGGGACCAGAACGTGTCCCGGGTGCGGGCCGATAACGGCTCCCCGCGCGGCGCGTCCGGACTGTCCAGCACGTACAAGCGGGTGCTCTGCACAGGCCGTCAAATCGATCGCCCCGTGTCCTCGACATCTGCATAATCGGGGTGTGCTCGCCAACTACCGACGGCTCTTCGCCGTCCCCCACGTGCTTCCCCTGCTGGCCTGGTCCCTGGCCGCGCGCTTCTACATGCCGGGGCTGATGATCGCGGTCACCTTCCTGGTGGAGGAGTGGACCGGCTCGTACACCCTGGCCGGGCTGGTCGCGGGCGCCTTCACCCTGGGCATGGCGCTGGTGGGACCGCTGCGCGGGCGGATGGCCGACCGGGGCGGGACCGACCGGCTGGTGCTGGTGTGCGGCGTGGTGTTCAGCGCGGGACTGCTGGTCCTGGTCCTGCTGCCCGAGCGGCTGTGGTGGCTCTCGCTCCCGTTGGCGCTGGGCACCGGGCTGTTCGGCTCCCCGGCCAACCAGATCGTGCGGGCGCTGTGGCCGCGGCTGACGCGCGGCCCCGAACGGCAGGCGATCTACGCGGCCGAGGCGACCGCCCAGGAGCTGCTCTTCGTCTTCTCCCCGATCATGACCGCGGGCGTGGTGGCCTTCGCCGGTGCCCGCTGGGCGCTGGTGCTGCTGTCGGTGGTGGCGCTGCTCGGCTCGGCCGGGTTCGCGCTCGGGCTGCGCCGGGCCGGGGTGACCGGTCCCGCGCCGACCGGGGAGGGGGCCGGCGAGGAGCCGCCCGGTCCACGCCGGAGTCTGCTGCGCAGCCCGGCACTGGTGGCGCTGTTCCTCATGTGCCTGCTGATGGTCAGCGGGATCATGGGCGTGGACCTGGTGATCGTGGCGTGGGCCAACGAGCTCGGCGCCCCGCAGTACGTGATGGTGCTGGCGTCGGTGTGGGCGCTGGGGTCGCTGGTGGGCGGGGCCGTCGCGGGCGCGCTGCGCGGCCGCCCCCACCTGGTGCGCCGCTGCTTCGGCTCGGCGCTGGGCGTGGCGGTGCTGGTGCCGTTCGTGCCGCCGATCGCGCAGTTGCCGACTCCGCTGCTGGTCACACCGCTGCTGTTCCTGTCCGGCATGGCGCTGGCGCCGACCCTGGCCGCGGTCATGGGCCGTCTGGGCGATCTGGCCCCCGCGCGGCGGCGGGCCGAGGCCTTCGGGTGGATGTCCACGGCGCTGGGCGTGGGCGGGGCGGTGGCCGGTCCGCTGTCCGGCGGCCTGATCGACCTCATGGGTATCGCGGGCGGCGTGCTGGGCGCGGCGGTGCTGGTGCTGGTGTCGGCGCTGCTGAGCCTGTTCGTGCCCGAGCCGCCTCCCGAGGCCGTCGAGGAGCCGGACGGCCTCGATCCGGAGGAGGTCGGGGGGAGCGTGCTGGAGGCCCCGCCGGTGCACGGTGCCGCGGCGGGCGCCGAGGCCGCGTCCGACGACCCCCGCTGAGGCGCGGGCCGCCGGAGCGCGCGCTCCGCGCCGGTCCCCGACGGCGGCGCCGCCGTCGGCCCCGGTGACGGAACGACCGGGTGGGCGGCCCCGGCAGCCGCACCGGCGTCCGGTCTCAGACGGTGCGCAGCGGCGGGACGCGGTGGGCCCAGGGGCGCGCGCGTTCGAGCTGTGCCGACAGTGACAGCAGGGTTCCCTCGCCGCCCATGCGGCCGGTGAGCATGACACCGATCGGCAGCCCCTCGGGCGACCAGTGCAGGGGGACGCTGACCGAGGGCTGTCCCGAGACGTTGTAGACCGAGGTGAACGGCGCGAACGCGGTCATCCGGCGGAACTCCTCCTCGGGTCCGGCGCCGGTGAAGTGCCCCAGCGGTACCGGGGGCGCGGCCAGCACGGGTGAGAGCACCGCGTCGAGGTGTCCGGTCGCGGCGACGAGGGAGCGGACGCCGCGCTGGAGGCGGGCGCAGGCGGCGATGTAGTCGGGCACGGGCGTGGCGCGGGCCCGTGCGCGCAGCCACTGGTTGAGGGGGCTCAGCTCGGCCTCGCGGGCGGGGTCGACCGGCGTGGCCGAGGCCATCGCCGCCCAGACCACCCCGAAGTCCGCCATGAAGGATCCGCCGAAGTGGGCGTCCCCGGGGGCGGGGACCTCCTCCACATCGTGTCCCAGGTCGGTCAGGAGGCGGACGGTCTCCTCGTGGGCGGCCAGCACGTGGGGGTGCACGGGGATCCGGGCGGAGCCGGTGGTGGTGTGGCAGCCGATCCGCAGGCGCCCGGGTTCGCGGCCCACGTGGTCGGCGAAGGTCTCGCCGGGCGGCAGGGGCGGGGCGGTGAAGTGGTCGCCCGGGCCGGAGAAGGCCATGGCGTCCAGGAGGAGGGCGGCGTCCCGGACGCCTCGGGTGAGGGGCCCGGCGGTGGACAGGCCGGCGAGGTCGGGCTTGAGGGGCGCGCCGGAGATCCGGCCGCGGGTGGGCTTGAGGCCGAAGAGCCCGCACGCGCTGGCGGGGATGCGGATCGAGCCGCCGCCGTCGCTGCCCTGGGCGACGGGGGCGAGTCCGGCGGCGACGGCCGCCGCGGCTCCTCCGCTGGAGCCGCCCGGGGACAGGTCGGTGTTCCAGGGGTTGCGGGACGGCGGGGCGACGGCGTTCTCGGTGTAGCAGCTCGACCCGAACTCGGGGGTGTTGGTCTTTCCCGGCAGGACCGCGCCCGCGGCGCGCAGCCGGGCGACCATGCCGGAGTCGGTCGGGGCGACGGCGTCGCGGAAGACCGGTGAGCCGTGGGTGACGCGGACCCCGGCAACCGGGTCGAGGTCCTTGACGGGAACGGGAAGCCCGAGGAGCGGCGGCAGGGCCTCCGGCGTGTCGGCCATCACCCGGTTCTGCGCGTAACGGGCTTGTTCGAGCGCCTTTTCCGGGGTGACCGTAATGTACGCGCCGACGAGGTGGTCATACCTCTCGGTGCGGTCCAGGAAGTGCTCAGTGATCTCAGTAGGCGACAGCTCACGACTGCGGACCATCGCGAGGAGCCGATGGGCCGGAAGGTCATGGATCTGGGTCATGGCGAGTCAGGTTAGCGGGCACACCGCAGGGCACCACCGTGAGGAGGACTCGACTTCTCCAGAGAGAATGACAGAAGGGTAAGCATTCCCTGTCCTGAGGCGGCCGACACGCTTGGACGCCGAGGAACGGGGTTAGAAAAGTGTGAGAAGTAATGCACTAGGACTCGGATATGGATCGAACTAACCTGTCCGACGTGAAATCGGCTACCAGAGTGAACGGCTCCACTCCATCGTCCGAGGGATCGGACTCCGAAAGGCCCGAATCCCTCTTTTTCCCCAACCAGAGAAAGAAGAAGGACACCTCGGGCGGCAAGGCGGTCTACGGCGCCCTGCGTTCCAACCGCTCGGCCCGCAGGTGGGTGGTGCGCGGCGGCGGTGCCGCCGTGGTGGCCGTCCTGGTCGGCCTGCTCACCTCCGACTGGCGGACCGGCGTCAGCTTCGGCGTCCTCACCCTGGCCGGGATCATGGTGTACTCCTCCCGGCGCGAGTCGGAGATCCCGCGCTGGCGCAAGCCCTCGGCGGCCCAGCGCAAGACCGAGGCGCAGCTCAAGGTGATGAAGCAGCTCGGCTACCGCGTCCTGCACGCGCGCGCGGTGCCCGGCGGCAACGGCCAGATCGACCACTTCATCGTGGGTCGGCGGGGCGCGTTCGCCATCGACTCCGAGTCGTGGGACAAGCGGCTGCCGCTGCGCAACAAGCTGGAGAAGCTCTACCACGGGCGGTTCAGCAAGAACGAGCGCATCGACGAGGCCCTGGAGGAGGCCAAGCGGGCGCAGGACCTGATCAGCTCCGAACTGGGGCGCGAGGTCAAGGTGCGCGCGTCGCTGGCCATCTACGGCCCCGGCATGCCCTGGGACAGCCACCGGCTGCGGGGCGTGGACATCATCACCGGCACCAAGGTCCGCAAGTGGCTGCGCAGCGGTCGGGACCGCCTGACCGAGGAGGAGATCGAGGAGATCTACCAGGCCGCGATGAAGGCCCTGCCGCCCAGGTACTGAGACGCCCCCCACCCCTGGCACCACCCCGGCCCGGGACGGACCACAGCGCCGTGGCACCCGGGCCCTTCCCGTGTCCAGGGGCTTCCCGCTCCCCCGCACCGGACCCGCCCGGGCCGCGGCCCGGCCTTCCCACCACGGGCGTCTCACGATCCGGATGGCCCGTCTTCCACTCCGAGACCAGAGCGGTGCGACGAAGGACTACCATCGAGGGGAAACACCCGTAACGATGGGAGCCCACCCCATGCCAGCCCTACGCTCACGCACCGTCACCCACGGCAGGAACATGGCCGGCGCGCGTGCCCTCATGCGCGCCACCGGTGTGGAGCGCGAGGACTTCGGCAAGCCCATCGTGGCCGTGGCCAACAGCTTCACCGAGTTCGTCCCGGGCCACGTCCACCTGCGTGAGGTGGCCGAGGTCGTCGCGAACGCCATCCGCGGTGCGGGCGGCGTCCCCCGAGAGTTCAACTCCATCGCCGTGGACGACGGCATCGCCATGGGCCACGGCGGCATGCTCTACTCCCTGCCCAGCCGCGAGCTGATCGCCGACTCGGTCGAGTACATGGTCAACGCGCACTGCGCCGACGCCCTGGTGTGCGTGTCCAACTGCGACAAGATCACCCCGGGCATGCTGCTGGCAGCGCTGCGCCTGAACATCCCCACGGTGTTCGTCTCCGGCGGCCCCATGGAGGCGGGCAAGGTCACGGTGGTCGACGGCACCGCCACCACCGTGCGCAAGCTGGACCTGATCAACCCCATGATCGCGGCCGCCGACGAGAGCGTCTCCCAGGCCGAGCTGGACGAGATGGAGGAGGCCGCCTGCCCGACCTGCGGCTCCTGCTCGGGCATGTTCACCGCCAACTCGATGAACTGCCTCACCGAGGCGATCGGCCTGGCCCTGCCCGGCAACGGCACCGTTCTGGCCACCCACACCGCCCGCCGCGCCCTGTACGAGGACGCCGGACGCCTGGTCGTGGAGGCCGCCAAGCGCTACTACGAGGACGACGACTCCTCCGTCCTGCCGCTGTCCATCGCCACCCCCGAGGCCTTCGGCAACGCCATGGCCCTGGACGTGGCCATGGGCGGCTCCACCAACACGATCCTGCACCTGCTGGCCGCGGCCACGGAGGCGGGCGTCGGCTTCGGCCTGCCCGAGATCGACGCGGTCTCGCGCCGGGTGCCGTGCCTGTGCAAGGTCGCGCCGAACACCGAGAAGTACCACATCGAGGACGTGCACCGGGCGGGCGGCATCCCCTCCATCCTGGGCGAGCTGGCCCGAGGCGGCCTGCTGGACACCTCCCTGCCCACGGTGCACGGCAAGACGGTCGGCGAGTTCATCGCCGAGTGGGACATCGTCTCCGACAGCGTCTCGCCCGAGGCCGTGGAGCTGTTCCACGCGGCCCCCGGCGGCAAGCGCACCACGAAGGCCTACTCGCAGGACACCCGCTGGGACACCCTGGACACCGACCGGGAGAAGGGCTGCATCCGCTCCGTCGAACACGCCTACACCAAGGACGGCGGCCTGGCCGTGCTGTTCGGCAACCTCGCCCCCGACGGCGCGATCGTCAAGACCGCGGGTGTGGAGGAGGAGCTGTGGACCTTCTCCGGACCGGCCAAGGTGTTCGAGTCCCAGGAGGACGCCGTGGACGGCATCCTCAACAAGCGGATCGAGCCCGGTGACGTGGTGGTCATCCGCTACGAGGGGCCCAAGGGCGGCCCGGGCATGCAGGAGATGCTGTACCCGACGAGCTTCCTCAAGGGCCGCGGCCTGGGCAAGGCCTGCGCCCTCATCACCGACGGCCGCTTCTCCGGCGGCACGTCGGGGCTGTCCATCGGCCACGCCTCCCCCGAGGCCGCCGCGGGCGGTGACATCGCGCTGGTGGAGGACGGCGACGTCATCAGCATCGACATCCCCAACCGGGGCATCGTGCTGGAGGTCTCCGCGGAGGAGCTCGACGCGCGCCGCGAGCGCCTGCTAAAGGAGCTGGGCCGCTTCAGGCCGCGCGACCGCCAGCGACCGGTGACCGCGGCGCTGCGCGCCTACGCGGCCATGGCGACCTCGGCCTCGACCGGCGCCGCGCGCGACGTGTCCCAGGTCGAGAGGTAGCGAACCGGGGGGGGGGGCGGTGCGACCGCCCCCCGCCCTCAGGAGCAGCATCCGCCCCCGCAGCACCCTCCACCGGAGGGCGCGGGGGCGGACGCGCGTCCGCCGACCGCCACGGTGGACAACAGCCGGACCGTGTCGCCGTGCCCCTGGGGGCAGGTCGCCGGGTCGCCGGCCCGCGCCATCGGACGGGAGAGCTCGAAGGTGTCGCCGCACTCGCGGCAGCGGAAGTCGTATCTGGGCATGCGGCCAGAATACGACCGCCCCCGGCTCATCCCGTGAAGGGGTTCAGGAGCCGCACCCCCCGGTTCGCTACATCCTTGGTGTTACGGGTGACGAACGTCCACCCGTGGTGCTTGGCGGTGGCCGCCATCAGGCCGTCGACCACGGGTATCCGGTCCGGAACGTTCATCGGAGCCCACTCGAGAACGACTCCCACGTCCACGGGAACGACCCTGTCGCCGTAGGCGCGGACGAGTCGGCCGAGCCAGTCGGACAACTGCTCCGCCCGGGAACGGTCGCCCCGGTGGTGCAGCTTGCGGACTCCCAGCCGGATCTCTCCCACTACGAGTGCGCTGATGTACAGATCCGAGTCCTCGACCTCGTCCCACCACCTCAGAAACCCCGGGTCCGGCTCACGCCGACGCAGTTCGGACAGAACGTTCGTGTCGAGGAGGAAGCTCAACGTTCGCCCCAGTCGATCTCGCGCCCCAGATCCGGCACGCGGACCTCGTCGAGCACGTCCAGCGGAGGCACGGAACCGAGAAGCTCCTTGAAACCTCCGGACTCTCCCTTCAACCTGCGGTACTCCTCGATGTCCACCAGTACCGCGATCTCGCGCCCGTGGCGTGTGATGATCTGGTCGCCCTCACTCTCCACTGCACGAAGCACCTCGCTGGTGCGCTGCTTCAGTTCCTGGACCTGCCATCTCACGGCGACCACCTCCGCTTGAAGTCTAGACTGTCTGGACAGAAGGTGACGGACGTTTCGCCTCGTAGCGGGGAAGGGACGGGGAAGCACGCGAGCGCCCCCCGGCGCGTGTGCCGGGGGGCGCTCGGGGTCGGGGGCGGCGCCGGGTGGGACGCGAGGTCCCGGCTCCGCCGGATCAGGCGGCCAGGTGGGCCATGTACGGCTCCCACTGGGGATCGCCGTGGAGGTCACCGTTGATCAGGCGCCAGTGGGGCCCCTTGGGCACCTTGGGGGTCACGTGCAGCTCCCAGCCGAGTTCGTCCAGGAACTTGTCGGCCTTGCGGTGGTTGCACGGCTTGCACGCGGCGACCACGTTCTCCCACACGTGCGCGCCGCCGCGGCTGCGCGGGATGACGTGGTCTATGGTCTCGGCCTTCTTTCCGCAGTAGCCGCAAGTGTGCCTGTCGCGCCGCATGAGGGCGACCCTGGTGAGGGGCACCCTGCGGCTGTAGGGGACGCTGATGTAGCGTCGGAGCCGGATGACCGACGGCACGTCGTAGGAGCGTGTCGCCGAGTGCAGTATCGCGCCCGCGTCGTCCTGGTGGACGACCTCCGCCTTCTCCCTCAGGACGAGCAGGATCGCCCTGCGCAGGGGCAGTGTCGTCAGTGGTTCGAAGCTGGCGTTGAGCAGCAGCACGTGGCGGCGGGCGGTGCCTGTGCCACCCTCCCGGCTGCTTCGGGCGCTCATCGCGTCGCCCCAGCCGTCGTCAGTGACGGCCGTGTCTCCTCCCCGGCCAGCCGATCGGCCAGCCAGGAGACCTCCCTGTGCACCGATCCGAGGATCGATGGTTCCGTACGCCTTGCCACACGGACCTCCCGGTGGTCCCGCCGAGTTGCGTCCCGCATTCAGTTTGCGTGGTCGGACCGCTCCGGCGCCACCCCAATTTGCGCTGGGCCGCCCAGAAACCGCGTGTTCCCCCTTTTCCCGGCTCCATTGTGCGCTGACGGCGCTCCTTTTCACACTGGCGCCGCGCCGAGCACACCCGGGTGGATGACGGTGGATAGGGTGCGAAGTATGCGTGAACTCCGCTACCCCCAGGCCGCACGGCTGGACATCATCGAGAACCTGCACGGCCACACGGTCGGTGACCCCTACCGGTGGTTGGAGGACGGCGATTCGGCGCAGACCAAGGAGTGGGCTGCCGCGGAGGACGCCCTGTACACCGAGGTCTCATCGCGGTTCACCACACGGAACTGGTTCGCCGACCGGGTGCGGTCCCTGCTGGGCGCCGGAAGCGTCGGTGCGCCCGTGTGGCGGGGCGAGCGCCGCTTCTTCGTCCGTCGCGCCGCCGAACAGGAGCACGGCGTGCTCTACGTCCGGGACGGTGACGGCCCCGAGCGGGTGCTGGTGGACCCCGGGGCGCTCGACCCCCAGGGTCTGACCACGCTGGACGCCTGGAAACCCGACCACTCCGGCGCGCTCCTGGCCTACCAGCTCTCCGAGGGCGGCGACGAGGAGTCGGTGCTGCGCGTCGTGGACGTGGCCTCCGGCGACCTGGTGGACGGGCCAGTCGAGCGGGTCCGGTACAGCCCGATCGCCTGGCTGCCCGACTCCTCCGCCTACTACTACGTGCGCAGGCTCCCCCGGGACCAGGTGCCCGAGGGCGAGGAGAGCTACCACCGCCGCGTCTACCTGCACCGCCTGGGCACCCCCGCCGAACAGGACACCCTGGTCTTCGGTGAGGGCCGCGACAAGACCGAGTACTTCACCCCGGTCGTGAGCCGGGACGGGCGTTGGCTGGTGCTGCTCGCCAACCGCGGCACCTCGGCGGCCACCGACGCCTGGATCGCCGACCTGTCCGACGGGAACCTGGACGCGCCGCGTCTGGTCCCCTTCCAGGAGGGCGTGGACGCCTCCCTGTACCCGCACGTGGGCAGGGACGGGCGCCTGTACCTGTTCACCGACAGGGACGCCCCGCGCGGACGGCTGTGCGTGGTCGACCCCGCCGACCCCGGCTACGGGAACTGGACCACCCTGGTCCCGGAGGACCCCGAGGCGGTGCTGGAGGGCTACGCGGTCCTGGACGGTCCCGGGATGGAGCGGCCCGAGCTGCTGGTCCTGCGCAGCCGCCACGCCGTCAGCGAGATCACCCGGCACGACCTGGCCACCGGCGAGCCGCTGGGCGGGTTGGACATGCCCGGTCTGGGCACCGTGGCCGGGCTGGTCGAACGCCCCGAGGGCGGGCACGAGGCGTGGTTCGGCTACACCGACAACACCCACCCCTCGTCGGTGTACCGCTACGACGCGCTCTCGGGCGAGGTGTCGCCGTGGGCCGACGCCCCCGGTGACATCGACCTGCCCGACGTGCGGGTGGAGCAGGTCACCTACACCTCCCGCGACGGCACGGCCGTGCGCATGCTCGTGGTCTCGCCCCAGGCTCCCGCCGAAGGGCCGCGGCCGACCATCCTGTACGGCTACGGGGGCTTCCGCATCTCCCTCACGCCCGCCTACTCGGCGGTGGCGCTGGCCTGGGTGCGCGCGGGCGGCGTGTACGCCGTCGCCAACCTGCGCGGCGGGCTGGAGGAGGGCGAGGAGTGGCACCGGGCGGGCATGTTCGCCGACAAGCAGAACGTCTTCGACGACTGCGCGGCGGCGGCCGAGCACCTGATCGCCACCGGGGTGACCGACCCCGAGCACCTGGCCGTCATGGGCGGCAGCAACGGCGGACTGCTGGTGGGGGCCATGGTCACGCAGCGGCCGGACCTGTTCACCGCCGCGGTCTGCTCGGCCCCGCTGCTGGACATGGTCCGCTACGAGCGGTTCGGACTGGGCCAGCTGTGGAACGTGGAGTACGGCACCGCCGACGATCCCGAGCAGCTGGGGTGGCTGCTGGGCTACTCGCCCTACCACAACGTGCGCGAGGGCACCCGCTACCCGGCGACGCTGTTCACCGTGTTCGACAACGACACCCGCGTGGACCCGCTGCACGCGCGCAAGCTGTGCGCGATGATGCAGCACGCCACGGCGTCCGCGCCCGAGGAGCGGCCGATCCTGCTGCGCCGGGAGTCGGAGGTGGGCCACAGCTCGCGGTCGGTGAGCCGCAGCGTGGCGCTCAACTCCGAGCAGCTGGCCTTCCTCGCCCACCACCTGGGGCTCCGCGTGGGCTGAGAGGCCCTCCCCGGTGTCCGCCCCGCGAGAGCAACAACACAGGGGCCGGGCACCGGGGGACGCCCGTTCCTCCGCGAAGCGTTGGGACAATCGGGAGGAACCCCTCCCCCAGGAGAACAGCGCGAGAGGATCCGGACGTGACACAGACCGAGACCGGAGCCGCCGACAACCGGACGGCCGAGCCCCGCAGGCACGTGCACCTCGCCCAGGTCCGCTACGCCGACCTCGACCCGCAGCACCACGTCAACAACGTGCGGATGCTGACCTACCTGGAGGACGCCCGGGTGTCCTTCCTGCGCTACGGCGGCGCCGTCGAGGGCGACGAGGTCTTCGGCGCCATGGTGGTGGCCCGCCAGGAGGCGGACTACGTGGCCCCGCTGCTGCCCCGCTCCGAGCCGGTGCGCGTGGAGCTGTGGGTGACCGAGGTGCGCAACGCCAGCTTCACGCTGGCCTACGAGATCCGGGACGAGACCACGGTGTACCTGCGGGCCAGGACGGTGCTGGTCGGCTTCGACGTGCCCACGCAGCGCGCCCGGCGGCTCGACGAGGTCGAGCGCGCCTTCCTCGCCGACTACGCATGAGCCCAGCGGGGACCGGACGGCCCGGTCCCGGCGGCCGTGTCGCCCCGGGTCACTTGAGGGAGATGGTGACGGCCTCGCCGTCGTCACCGTCGTCGCCCTTGGCCGACACCGAGACCCGGGTCGGGTTGGCGACCTCGGGGGCGGTGGTCTCATCGGGCACGTTGACCATGCTGTGCGCCGCCATGACCATGTACTCCCAGAGCTGGCGCTCCAGGGCCTCGTGCAGCTCCAGGGAGTCCACGGCGGCGCGCATGTGCGCGAGCCACAGGTCGCGCTCGGCCGCGCCGATGCGGAACGGCACGTGCCGCATGCGCAGCCGGGGGTGGCCCCGCTGCTCGTTGTAGGTGCGGGGGCCGCCCCAGTACTGGATGAGGAACAGGCGCAGGCGCTCCTCGGCGGGGCCGAGGTCCTCCTCGGGGTACATGGGCCGCAGCACGGGGTCGTCGGCCACCCCCTCGTAGAAGCGGCGGACCAGGCGGGTGAAGGTCTCCTCACCGCCCACGGCCTCGTAGAACGTCATCTGCGCGGGCTTTTCGCCCGCGCTCTGCTGGGAATCGCGCGCGGAAGTCATCGCCACCAGGGTATGCGACCACCCCGGCCCGGACGAGTCGTCCGGGCGGAGAGCGCGGGGGCCCGCGGCCGGATCGGGGATCCCGCCGCGGGCCCTGGGAACCGCTCGGCGCGGGGCGCTCGGCCCCGGCCGGTCAGTCGCGGGTGAGCTTGCGGTGGGTGACCGCGTGCGGGCGGGCGGCGTCGGGGCCCAGGCGCTCGACCTTGTTCTTCTCGTAGGACTCGAAGTTGCCCTCGAACCAGTACCAGTTGGCGTCGCCCTCCCACGCCAGGATGTGCGTGGCGACGCGGTCGAGGAACCAGCGGTCGTGGGAGGTGATCACGGCGCAGCCGGGGAAGTCCAGCAGCGCGTTCTCCAGGGAGCCGAGGGTCTCCACGTCCAGGTCGTTGGTGGGCTCGTCCAGGAGCAGCAGGTTGCCGCCCTGCTTGAGGGTGAGGGCCAGGTTCACGCGGTTGCGCTCACCGCCGGAGAGCACACCGGACGGCTTCTGCTGGTCGGAGCCCTTGAAGCCGAACGCGGCGACGTATGCGCGGCTGGGGATCTCGACCTTGCCGACCTCGATGAAGGTCTCGCCGTCGGAGATGGTCTCCCAGACGTTCTTGGTGTCGTCGATGCGGCCGCGGTACTGGTCGACGTAGGAGATCTCGACGGTCTCGCCGACGTTGATCCTGCCCTGGTCGGGGGTCTCCTCACCCACGATCATCTTGAACAGCGTCGTCTTGCCGACACCGTTGGGGCCGATGACGCCGACGATGCCGTTGGGCGGCAGCGAGAAGCTCAGGTCCTCGATGAGCACGCGGTCGTCGAAGCCCTTGGTGAGGTTCTTGACCTCGACCACGGTGTTGCCCAGACGCGGGCCCGGCGGGATCTGGATCTCCTCGAAGTCCAGCTTGCGGGTCTTGTCGGCCTCGGCGGCCATCTCCTCGTAGCGCTGGAGGCGGGCCTTGCTCTTGGTCTGGCGGGCCTTGGCGTTGGAGCGGACCCACTCCAGCTCGTCCTTGAGCCGCTTGGCCTTCTTGGCGTCCTTCTGCCCCTCGACCTTCAGGCGGGCCTGCTTGGTCTCCAGGTAGACGCTGTAGTTGCCCTCGTAGGGGTAGAACTGGCCCCGGTCCAGCTCCAGGATCCACGTGGCGACGTGGTCCAGGAAGTACCTGTCGTGTGTGATCGCGATGATGGTGCCCGGGTACTTGGCCAGGTGCTGCTCCAGCCAGTTCACGCTCTCGGCGTCCAGGTGGTTGGTGGGCTCGTCGAGCAGCAGCAGGTCGGGCTGCTCCAGGAGGAGCTTGCACAGGGCCACGCGGCGCTTCTCGCCACCGGAGAGCTGGGTGACGGAGGCGTCGCCGGGCGGGCAGCGCAGCGCGTCCATCGCCTGCTCCAGCTGGCTGTCCAGGTCCCAGGCGCCCCGGTGGTCGAGCTGCTCCTGGAGCTTGCCCATCTCCTCGAGCAGGTCGTCGGAGTAGTCCGTCGCCATCTGCTCGGCGATCTCGTTGAAGCGGGTCAGCATCGCCTTGGTCTCGGCGACGCCGTCCTCGACGTTCTCCAGGACGGTCTTGTCCGGGTCGAGGTGGGGTTCCTGCGCGAGCAGACCGACGGTGAAACCGGGCATGAGCCTCGCCTCGCCGTTGGACGGCTGCTCGATGCCGGCCATGATCTTCAGAAGCGTCGACTTACCCGCACCGTTGGGGCCCACGACGCCGATCTTGGCTCCGGGCAGGAACGACCCCGAAACGTTGTCCAGGACGACCTTGTCGCCGTGCGCCTTGCGCACGTTGTTCATGGTGTAGATGTACTCCGGCATGAGTCCAAGCCTAGGGTGTCGCGGCCAATGCCCCCGCCATGGACCGGACCCGCGGGGGCCGGTTCCGGGCGGCGGCCGCGGCCCGGAAGCGCCCCGCGGGGCCGCGACCCCTCACTCCCGCGGCCGCTGGCTCCTCGCCCGCAGCCAGCGGGGCGTGAACTCCCGCCAGCGCTCCACGGGCAGCCCCCAGGCCAGGGCCCTGCTCATCAGCACCGCCATGGAGTAGCCGGGGTCGGCGTCCAGGGCCACCTCCAGCGCCGCGGCGGCCAGGGGCTCGTCCCCGCGCTGCCAGGCCGCGACCGCCAGCAGCGAGGCGGGCGCCGCGCGCTGGTGCCGGGGCAGGTGGCGGGCGAGCCGGGCCCACAGTTCCTGGTGGGCGGGGGCCGCCTCGGCGGTGATGCGCGCCCACGCCTCGTCGCGCACCCGGATCTCGCCTAGGTAGACCCCCAGCCAGGCCAGTTCCTCCCGGTCGGTGACGCCCCGGCCCTCCCGTTCGGCCCGCACCGCCGCGAGCACGGCGCTCAGGCCCCGGTCGGTGAGCGAGCCCCGCATCCCCTGGTCCAGGAGCCGGCGGGCGCGCGCCTGCACCTCTCCGGCGACCTCGTCCATCGCGGTGCGCTCGGGGCCGTGCACGGGCCGCAGCACCTCCCGCACCCGATCGATCCCGGCCGTGACCTCCGAGAGCGGCTGGACCGGGACGATCCCGTGCAGGACCGCGCTGGCCGGGACTGTGGAGCTGTCCACGTTGACCACCGTCCCCTCCACCGGACAGCAGTCGGCCCTGGCACAGGTGTAGGACCAGTAGCGGCCGCCGGTGACCCGCAGGGCGTCGACGACGGTCAGGCCGCGGCTCCGGGCCGCGGACAGGATCCTGTCGACGTGGGGCGTGACCCGTTCGGGCGGCCCGTAGGCCACGACCACCAGGGAGGTGCAGCCCTCCGCGGCGGCCATGTCCACGGGGACGACCGCGCGCTCCAGCGGGTCGCCGGCGGCGGCCAGGCGGTCCAGGTCGCCGCAGAACGCCGAGTGCACGCCCTTGTCGCGCACGGCGAGGACCACGATCCCCGGATCGGGCGGCGTCCCCACCAGGTAGGGCAGGGTCGCGATGACGTCGGTCGGGTTGGTGAGGGTGAGGGCTGTGCCCGCCGCGGCGGGACCGGTCCGCCCCTGCCCGCCGGGGCTCCGGGGCGGGGGGACGGGAGCGCCGCCGCCCCGGGAGCGCCCGGACGCGGTCGGACGGTCGGACTGGGCGGGGCGGTCGTGGTCCGGTGCGGAGTCGAGGGGGCGCCGGGGGTCGGAGGGGCCGAGGGGGTGGTGCGGCTGGTCAGAGTGCATATCTTCACGTTGCGTGATCCGACGGTTCGGGCGCAACGTCCTTCTTGGCGCTGTGGACAACTCCGTCAGACCACGAAGCCGCAGGTCAGGGAAGCTCGGTGTGCTCGGTGGGGTCCGTGTGCTCCTTGTGACCGGAGATCTCCCCTCCCCTGGGCCCCGGGATCTTGCCGCCGCTCCCGGGGCGCCCGGCGGGCAGGCAGACGCGGTTGCGGCCGGTCTCCTTGGCCCGGTAGAGCGCGAGGTCGGCCGCGGTGAGCAGCTCCACCAGGTCGTTGCCGTGGTCGCCGATGACGGCCGCGCCGATCGAGATGGTGATGGACACCGGCACGTCGTCCACCGCGATCTCCATGCGTCCCACCTGCGAGCGCAGGCGTTCGGCGGCCCGCCAGGCCTCGGCGGTGTCGGAGCCCGGCAGCAGCACCACGAACTCCTCTCCGCCGAACCGGCCGAGCAGGTCGGACTGGCGCAACTGCTGGGCGATGGTGGTGGCGACGCCGAGCAGCACCTGGTCGCCGAACAGGTGCCCGTGGTTGTCGTTGACCCTCTTGAAGTGGTCGATGTCGATGATCAGCACCGCCGCCCTGCCCCGCGAGGAGCGGGCCCTGGCGATCTCCACCGACGCCTCCTGCTCCCAGGTGGGGGCGTTGAGCAGGCCGGTCTTGGGATCGGTCCGCGCGGCCATCTGGAGCTGCTGGTACATCAGGCTGCGCTGGAGCAGCAGCACCGGGGGGACCGCGATGAACAGCAGGAACAGCGACAGGTGGGCGAGGATGGCGACGGTGACGCCGACACATAACTCGACGGCGTCCACGATGAGGGCCTCGCGGTCCCACATGGGCCGCAGGGTGTGCCCGGGGCCGCTGCTGATCCGCGCGGCCACCGCGACGAGCAGGTTGTTGAGGACGGTGAAACCCGTGCAGCACAGCACGGCGACGAGCACGCCGGGGCCCGTGGTCAGGTACTCGTGCGCGCCGGGGGTGCCGCCGAGCCCGTCGACCAGGCCGCCGCCCCAGATCGAGTGCCAGGTCACCGAGGCCAGGAACCCGGACAGGGCGATGGAGGCGGCGTTGAACACCCGCCGGTGGAGCAGCGCCCGGCGCGTGCGGTACTGGAGCATCAGGAAGACGGGCACCGGCAGTATCAGCGCGTACAGCGGCGGCAGCAGGAGGACCGCCGGGAACCACCAGGCCCCCAGGAAGTCCCGGTTGATCCCTGCCGGCGTGCCGAGGCGGCGGCCCGCCTCCACGCAGAGCACGGCGCCCGCCAGCAGCGCGACCAGGGTGACCGCGTCCATCACCGCGGCGGCCGTCAGGGCCACCGCGCCTCCGAACAGGAACAGCGTCGCGGACACGAGCAGCGCCATGTAGACGACCAGCCCGCGGGGCTGCTGGAGGATCGGCCAGCGCGGACGTTCGTCCTCGGGACGCCCGGCCGGCGCGATCGGCTTCTCAGAGATGCTCACCGTTGCGCCTCCCTCCTCACATCGCTCTCCACCGTCCGACTCCTACACCCGCCTCTGATGGGTCCACCGCCTCCCACGGTTCTCCCTTCGACGGGGTTGTTTCGCCGCGCGTTCCCTTACGGTGCCAGTCGGTTACGACAACGGGGTGTCGGGACCCGACGACGGTGCGGCTCGCCAGTCCCGCGACACGCTCCACTTTACATTACGTTGGGTAATAACTTAATTGCTGATTGTGTGATCGCCGTGGGTAACGGGCTTGCGGCCGGCGCACCCGGTTTTCACGGGGTTGGGCTCAGCGGTGATCTAGGGCATCCTGCCGTAGGGACCCTCCACGGTAGCCACTGTGTGGCACGGCGTGTCGACCGCCTGACACCCCGCACACCCGGGCTCCCACGGCACTCACTACAAGGAGCACACATGTACAACGGCACTGTCTGGGTCTAGAACCCGTTACAGCTGAGTGAAGATCACCGGGGACGGGCGGCGCGGTGCCGCCCGTCCCCGGCCTCGGAAACGCGGTGGGGATCCGGCCCGGGCTTCGGCGCCCGTCCGGCCCCGGAGTCAGTCCGCCGTACTGGCCACCTCGTAGGCCGCCCGGAACGCCCGGTAGCTGGCCAGTTCGGCCTCCAGCGGCTCGACCACGCGCAGTCCGGCGATCTCCCGGACCCGGGCGGAGGCCGTACGCTCCACGTCCTCGCGGCGCTGGACCGCGGCCACCTCGACGAGGTTGCCGCAGCCCACCCCGGTCAGCCACCCCACCAGCAGGGCCGCGACCACCAGGACGCCCGAGTAGGCGGCGAAGACCGGGTCGTCGAACATCGCCAGGCCGGTGATGCCGCCGCCCAACCAGCTCGACAGGGTCACGACGGCCCAGGCCAGACCCAGGCCCGCGACCGCGAGCAGCGCGTACTGGGCCGCGCGGGCGACCTTCCACCACGACGGGCTCCGGTCGGGATCGCCGACCGCGCCGGCCACGGCCTGCCCCAGTTCGGCGGGCAGCTCGGGAACGGCGCCGAGGGCCACGGCGCGCATGCGGCGGCGCCACAGCGGGGGCATGCCCTCCGAGACGCTGTCGGCGGCCTCGCCCAGCGCGGTCTCGAGCTCGGCCTCGTGCGCGTCCACCGGGCCGCCCACACCGCTACCGCTGTCGCGGCGCAGGAAGTCCAGCTGGACCGCGGCGAGCGGGTCCTTGCCCAGCCGCAGCGAGCGGCGGGCCACCGGCCAGCCGACCTGGCGTCTGCCGCGCCGGACGTCGTTGGTCTCGGTGACGTCGGCGACCGCCGCCACACCGGCCGCGTTGGCCAGTCCCTCCTGGACGCGGGCGCGCACCTGGGCCGGGACCGCCTCGGGCACCGCGCCCTCGCCGTGGAACTCGCCGAAGGGCTCGACCACCTGGTCCAGGTCGGCGGCAAGCCGGTCCACCAGCGCGCGCCGCTCGCGCACCGTCTCGGCGAGGAACTCGCGCAGGTCGCGGACGCCCTGGCCGGTGAGCGTGGACGTGGTGATCACCCGCGGGTGCACCCCCGACTCCGTCTCCAGCAGGCGGCGCAGGTCGGTGAGCAGTTCCTCCAGCTCGTCGGGCTCGACCTTGTCGACCTGGTTGAGGACGGCGACGGTGACCGCGCCGTGCCCGGCCATCTGCGCCAGGTAGCGGTGGTGCACCGCGGCGTCGGCGTACTTCTGCGGGTCGAGCACCCACACCAGCAGGTCGACCGAGCCGATGAGGCGGTCGGCCTCGGCGGTGTGCATGCTGCGGACCGAGTCGTGGTCGGGCAGGTCGAGCAGGACCAGGCCGGTCAGCTCGGAGCTGCCCGTGTCCAGGACGCTGGTGCGCGAGTGGCGGTAGCGGGTCGGGACGCCCAGCCAGCCCAGGAGGGCGTCGGCCCCCTCGTGGCCCCACACGCAGGCGTGCGCCTTGGAGGTGGTGGGCCGGGTCACGCCGGTCTGCGACAGCTGGAGTCCGCACAGGGCGTTGAACAGCGAGGACTTGCCGCTGCCGGTGCCGCCCGCCAGGGCGACCACGGTGTGGTCGCCCGACAGCCGCAGCCGGGCCCCGGCGTGGTCGAGCAGTTGGGTGGACCGGGCGACGAGTTCCTGCGGCAGGTCGTCGCGGCCCAGCTCGGTGAGCGTGGACAGCGCGTCCAGGCGCTCGATCAGCTCGGCCCGGGTGGTGGAGCGGGCGGAGTGCCAGGCGTCGTGGGTGGTGGGACGGTACTCCTCGTCCTCCTCCGCGTCGGCGGCGGTGTCGGCGCCCACGGCGCGGAAGGCCCCGGAGACCGCGGAGGGGCCGGGGACGCGGCGGGGCAGCGGTTCGGGCCCCTCCGAGGCTTCGGACCCGGTCGGCGCGGGCTCCTCGGACGCCTCGTGCCCGCCCTGGTCCGGGGAGTCCTCCCGGGCACGGTGCGGTGCCCGGTCCCCGTCCCGGTCCCCGGACTGCTGGCCCACGACCGGGAAGGCGCCGGTGGCGCGCCCGGCGATACGGGTGTCGT
The DNA here is from genome assembly GCF_018316795.1 of Nocardiopsis akebiae. Taxonomy (NCBI): domain Bacteria; kingdom Bacillati; phylum Actinomycetota; class Actinomycetes; order Streptosporangiales; family Nocardiopsidaceae; genus Nocardiopsis; species Nocardiopsis akebiae. Next base: position 1,851,970 of record NZ_CP074132.1, on the reverse strand, counting down.
CGGCCGCCTCCGCGAGGCTGCCGACCCATCCGGCGAGCCCGTCGGGGTCCTCGTGGCGGTCCTCGTCGGGACGGGGCTCCCCCTCGCGCTCCCGGTCCGCGAGGGACCGCGCGTGGCGTCCAGAGCGCCGCTGCGCGGCGGGGGACGGCGCCGGTTCCTCCGGTTCCGCGTCCGCGCCGCGGGGGGCGCCGTGGTCGCTCTGGACGCCCCGGTGCGGGGCTCCGGCGCCCGAGGGGTCGGGGTATGCCGCGATGCCGTCGTAGGCGGGGTCCTCGGAGCCCGCCTCGGACACGGCGTGGTCGGGATGCTCGGGGACCGGCACGGTGTACCCGCGCCAGGGCCCGGACGCCGCGTCGCCGCGGGGGCGCCCGTCGTCACCGGCGCCGGGCGCACTCCGTCCGTTCTCGCGGTCCTCGTCCTCGGCGCGACCGTGCGCACCGGGCTCCCCGTACGCCTGCGCGGGGTTCCATTGAGTCGTCATCGTGCAATCTCAAGGTTGTACGTGGCCTGGTAGAGCTGGACGGCGGTGTCCTCGGACGGGATGGCGGCAGACGCCAGGGCGCTGTCGAAGGGCACGCGCTCGCGGTCGAGCAGTCCCTGGACGCGCTGGCGCAGGTCGTCCCGTGCCGCTGCGCCAATGCTACGCAGTGACTGGGCGCCGAACAGCCCCTTGAGCAGGCGCTGCGGGGAAGGGCCGGAGGCCTCGGCCGCGTGGGCGCCGCCTCCGGAGCGGGACCGCTCGTAACCGAGCAGGTCGATGATCAGGACCAGGGCGACGACGTCGTGGTCGAAGGTGACGAACCGCGCCACAGAGCGCTTGGTGGCGCCGCTGGCGGTGGTCATCTCGACGACGCCGCGCTGCCACTCGGCGATCTCCTGGCGGATCTGCTGCGAGAGCAGGCCGGTGCCGGGCTGGTTGAGGGCCTTGGAGGCGAGGTCGCCGCCGCCGGGGACCTCGCGCCACCTGCGCTCGACCTCGTCGGAGGCGCGTTCGCAGGTGGAGACCACCAGGGCCTCCAGGCCGTCGCGGACGGCGCGCTCCAAGGCGCCGACCCGCTGGCCGCGCTCGGCCTGTTCGGCGCGGCCGCCCGTGCGCGTGCGCCTGCCGCGCGGGCGCAGGCTCCTGGTGAGCTCTCCCCCGGCCGCGACCTCCTGCCAGCGGGCGAGCAGCGATCCGCGCAGCAGGGAGCCGTCGGCCAGGCTGGTGTCGACGCGGTCGCGGGCGGCGGCGTAGGAGTCGTCGACGGCGGCGGTGAGGGTGCGCCCGGTCTCGATCTGCGTCTCCACCTGGCGGGCCAGTTCGGGCACCCGCGTCCGGAAGCTGTCGATGACGCCGATGAAGGTGCGCCGTGAGACGCGGTCGCGCTGCTCGGCCTCTCCCGCGACCTCCGCCAAGTAGTCGCGGATGTGGTCGGCGACGTTGGAGGTGAAGCGCTCGCCCCGGATCTGGTCGGTCTCGGGGATGGCGAACCGGGCGGCCGCGCCCAGCCCGTTGGCCTCCAGCATCGCGCCGAAGTGGTCCAGGAGCTGGCGCCTGCCCCTGCGCGGCACCCGGGAGAGCACGACGGCCAGGGAGGTGTCGCGGTCGCGGGCGACCTGGAGGAACTCCCACACGCGCGCGTCGGCGTAGCGGCTGCTGGTGGTGACGAACACCCACAGGTCGGCGGCGTCGAGGAACTTGGCCGCGAACTCGTGGTGCGCGGCGACGGCGGAGTCGACGTCGGGGGTGTCGAGCAGGGCCACGCCCGGGGGCATGGCCTCGGTGGCGGCGAGCACGAGCATGCCGTCCTTGCCAGGCATGGCCAGGCCCTGCTGGCGCACGCGCGGCAGGGAGGGGATGAAGGAGGCCTCGCTGAACCAGTCGACGTCGGCGGGGTTGCAGGCCAGGACGGGGCTGTTGGTGGTGGGGCGGCGCACGCCCGTGGTGGTGACCTGTTCGCCGACCAGGCTGTTGACCAGGGTGGACTTGCCCGCTCCGGTGGATCCGGCGACCGCGATCAGCAGCGGGATGTCGGGGCGGCGGACCCGGGGCAGGACGTAGTCGGAGAGCTGGGCGAGCACGTCCGCCTGGAGTGCGCGGCCCTCCTCGTCACTGGGCAGGCCCTCGGCGAACTCCAGGTCCCGGATGTGCTTGCGCAGTGCTTCCAGGACCTGTTCGAAGTGGTTCTCTTCGGGTTGGGGGGCGCGGTGCTTGGCCGGTCCGGCGGCGAGCGGCACGGTGGGCCCCCGTCGGGCGCCGACGGCCGCGCCGTCGGCCTCGCGCGCGGGTTCGGAGCCCTGGGCGGGCTGTTCGGAGGTGGCGGCCGGTCCGGTTCCGAACCGGTCCGGAGCGCCGGGACCGTTGGTCCCCGGTGCGGCCGACGGCCGGGTCATGATCGGTGTGCCCTCCTCATCGGTGCTGACGGTCCCCGCCGCGGAGCGACGTACGCCGCGGGCGGAGGTCTCACTGGAGATCGCGCCCGGTCGCCAGTCGACGGGTCTCGAACTGGTTTCCCGTGTGCAGTATGTCAAGATCCCGCGCTGTTTTGACCACTTCTCCGATGATCAGTACCGCGGGGGGCCGCACTCCGGCCGCTCGGACCGCGGCGGCGATGGTGGCCAGAGTACCCGTGACGGTCCGCTGCCCCGGCAGAGTGGCCTCCTGTACCACCGCCGCGGGGGTGTCGGCGGATCTGCCGTGGGAGACGAGGGCCTCGGCGATCGCCTCGATCCGCTCCACCCCCATGAGGACGACGACGGTACCGCCCGCGCGGGCCAGCCCGGCCCAGTCGACCGTGGAGCGGCCGTCGCCGGGGGGCACGTGCGCGGAGACGATGTGCAGGTCCTGGGCCACGCCGCGGTGGGTGGCGGGGATGCCGGCGCTGGCGGGGGCGGCGAGCGCGCTGGTCACACCGGGCACGGCGATGACGGGGATCCCCGCGGCGGCGCAGGCGGCGGCCTCCTCGCCGCCGCGGCCGAAGAGGAAGGAGTCGCCGCCCTTGAGCCGCACCACGAACTTCCCGCGTCCGGCGCGGTCGACCAGGGTCGCGTTGATCTCCTCCTGGGTCATGGAGCGGCCGTAGGGGATCTTGGCGGCGTCGACGATCTCGACGTCGGCGGGCAGGCGGTCCAGGAGGGAGGTGGGGGCGAGCCGGTCGACCACCACCACGTCGGCCTGGGAGAGGAGCTGCTGTCCCCGCACCGTGATCAGGCCGGGGTCGCCGGGGCCGCCTCCGACGAGGGCGACGCCGCGCAGGCGCTCGCGTCCGCGACGGGCGTCGAGGGTGCCGTCGGCGAGGCCGTCGACGACGGCGTCGCGCAGTCCGGCCGAGCGGCGGGGGTCTCCGGAGGCGACGACGCCCACGGTGACCCCGGCCGCGCTTCCGCTGGCGGGGGTCCAGGCGGAGGAGGCGTGGCGGTCGTCGGCGCGCACGCACCACACGCGGGCGTTCTCGGCCTCCTCGGCGACGGCGGCGTTGACGGCGGGGTCGTCGGTGGCGGCGTGCACGAGCCAGTGGACGGGGGCGTCCGGACCCGCGACGTCGCCGGGGGCGTAGGGGCGCCGGTGCCAGGTGAGGCGTCCGGCCGAGGCGAGGTCCTCCAGGGCCGCCGAGGCCTCGGGGGAGACCAGGGTGACGCGGGCCCCCGCCTCGATGAGCACGGGGACGCGCCGCTGGGCGACCCTGCCCCCTCCGACGACGAGGACGTCGCGTCCCCGCATGCGCAAACCAAGGAGATAGGTCATGTGTCGCGCCCCTTCGGTCGTCCGTGCCGGTCCCCGGCGACGACGGCGGGGTGCTGGCGGAGGAGGACCGCCAGCCGCCGGCGATAGTTCGGCGATTGCTCCAAAAGTACCTTGTCAAAGAGGTATTACGCGGGTGTAAACGGGTGCCGCACCGCGGGTGTGAGCCCGCCCGCACCGGGGGTCGGTGCGGGCGGGGGACGGTGGGTCGTTCCAGGTCAGGAGGCCGTGGAGACGCCCGCGTCGTCGAAGGTGGCGACGTCGCGCAGGACGCGCGCCGCGCTCTGGAGCAGCGGCAGCGCCAGCAGCGCTCCGGAGCCCTCGCCCAGGCGCATCTCCAGGTCGACCAGGGGGCGCAGGCCCAGGTGCTCCAGGGCCAGGCCGTGCCCGGGCTCGCTGGAGCGGTGCCCGGCGAAGCAGGCGCTGAGGACGTCCGGGGAGATCGCGGCGGCGGCCAGGGCCGCCGATCCGGCGATGACCCCGTCCAGCAGTACCGGAACGCGCAGGGCGGCGCCGCCGAGCACGAACCCCGCCAGGGCGGCGTGCTCCAGGCCGCCCAGGGCGGCCAGGGTGCCGATGGGGTCGGCCGGGTCGACGGGGTTCGCGGCCAGGGCGCGGCGCACCACGTCGACCTTGTTTGCGTAGACGGCGTCGTCCACGCCGGTTCCCCGCCCGGTGGCGTGCGCGGGGTCGGCTCCGGTGAAGGCGCACACCAGGGCGGCGGCCGGGGTGGTGTTGGCGATGCCCATGTCGCCGGTGACCAGGCAGCGGTTGCCCGCGGAGACCAGGTCGCGGGCGACCTCGATGCCGCATTCCAGGGCCTGGAGGGCCTGCTCCCGGGTGAGCGCGGGCCCCTGGGTGAGATCGGCGGTGCCGTGCGCGACCTTGCGGGCCAGCAGGCCGGGGGCGCCGGGCAGGTCCGCGGCCACACCGACGTCCACGACGGTGACCTCGGCGCCGACCTGGGCGGCGAAGGCGTTGACGACGGCGCCGCCCTCCAGGAAGTTGTGCACCATCTGGGCGGTGACCTCCTGGGGCCAGTGGGTCACCCCCTGGGCGTGCACGCCGTGGTCGCCCGCGAACACGGCGACGGCCGCCGGGTCGGGGATCGGCGGCGGGCACTGTCCGAAGATCCCGGCCAGCTGGACCGAGACCTCCTCCAGGAAGCCGAGGGAGCCGAGCGGCTTGGTCATCCGGTCCTGACGATCCCTGGCCTCCTCCATCGCGCGTGTGTCCAGGGCTCCGACGGCGGTGATGGTCTCCTCCAGCAGGCTCGTGGGGCTCTGGCCGGGCAGACCGCGGCGGCCGTAGCGGTCGTGGTGCACCGCCCAGGACAGGGGGCGCTCCCCGGCCCAGCCGGAGAGGGTGAGTTCGGACTCGGCGGGGAACTCCTCCACGTAGCCGACGCACAGGTAGGCGGCCAGGTCAAGGTGGGCGGGGAGTTCGAGGGCGCGGGCGACGTCGCGCTCGTCGACGAAGGTGAGCCAGCCGACGCCCAGGCCCTCGGCGCGCGCGGCGATCCAGAGGTTCTCCACGGCGAGCGCCGCGGCGTGGTCGGCGCTCAGGGGGCGGGCGTGGCGGCCCCGGGCGTGGCGTCCCCCCCGTGTGGGGTCGACGGTGACGGCGATGTTCAGGGGCGCGTCGAGGACCGCCTCGGCCTTGAGCCCGGCGAAGGCACGGGCGCGCAGGCCCGGCGGCGCGTGGGCGTGGTCCTCGCGCTCGGCCGCGGCGAGGTCGCCCACGCGGGCGCGCAGGCCGGGGTCCTGGACGACCAGGAAGTCCCAGGGCTGGGAGTCGCCGACGCTGGGCGCCTGGTGGGCGGCCTCCAGGACGCGGGTGAGTACGTCGTGGGGCACGGGGTCGGGCCGAAAGCCCGTCCGGACGTCGCGGCGTTCGCGGATGGCCCGGTAGACGGCGGCGCGCTCGGCCTCGCCGTAGGCGTGGACGGGGCCGTCGTCGGCCCGCTCGGGGGCCGGGGCGGCGGGCGCGGCCACGGGCTCGGGAGCGAGCTGGACGGGAGGCCCGGTAGGCCTCGGCAGGGGCGCGGCTGGTTCGTGTGCGTGCATGCTCTGCTCCGGCTCGGTGGTCGCGGAGGGCTGGTCCGCGCGTCCGTGGTCTGTGGTCGGTGCTCCGGCCTCCCCGGCCCCCGCCTCCTCCTGGTCGGCGGTGGTACCGGTCGGGCGGTCGGTCCGGGCGGGGTGCGCGGCCGGGCGTGCGGGTACCGCCGGTCCGGTGGCAGCGGCCGGGCCGGAGGGCGCCTCGGTGTTCGGGGGCGCGGCGGGGTGCGCCGACGCCCGGGGGCGTGTGGACTCCCCGGTGCGCACGGGTTCGGCGGGGCGCGGGGGCACCGGCGGGTAGGCGGGGGCGGCCGGGTGGGCGGACGCCGCGGGACGGGCGGGTACGGCCGGACGGCCGGTCGTGGTCGGGCGGGCGGGTGCGGCGGTGCGCGCGGTGGTCGTGCCGTGCGCTGGTGCGGCCGGACGCCCGGGCGCCGCTCCCCGTGGGCGCGCCGCCTTCGCGAACACCGCCGACCTCGCGAGTTCCGCCGCGTCCGCGAGCGCCGTCGAGGGCTCCGGTTCGGCGGTGGGCTCCTGCCCGGCCGGACCGCCGGGTTCCGCCGGAGGTTCGGCCTCGGCGGAGGGCGCGGTCCGCTCCTGGTTCTCGGGTACCGGTCTCGGTCCTGCTCCCGGGTCGGCCGCCTCGGTCGCGGTGGCGTGCTCGCCTACGCGCGAGGAAATGACCTCGGGCCGGTGCGGCGATCCGGTCGGCGCCGGCGCGTCCGCCGAGCTCTCGGCCTCTGGTCGCGGGGCCGGGGGGACGTCCAGGGGAAGGGCGCCGTAGGGGGAGACCGGCGCGGAGGGGACTCGTGGCGCGGGGTCGGCCGGCGCGGGCGGCCGGGGCCGCTGCCGGAACGGGTTGGCCGGGCCCGAGGAACCGCGCGGGGGCCGGGCCCGGGCGCCGCGCCCGCTCTCGGGGAGCCCGTCGAACAGGCCGCCGAGGCGGGAACCGGCCCCCGAGGAGGACCCGCCGCCCTTCCAGGGGGACGGCTCGGCTCCGCCGTCCTCGCCGCGCCGGGCGTCCTCGCGGTCGTCTCTGGTCATGATCGCTCCACGCAAGAGGTGTTGTGGCGGGCCCGTCTCCGCCTCGTCCGGCACAGACCGGTAAGCGTAGTCCGCCGCTTCCGCGCCACCCGCACGGGTCCCGCGGACTCGGGGCGGCCGGTACCGGCTCGGCCGCCGAAAGTCCCGAGTCATCACCAACTGTGCCAGAGACCGCGCGGGCGCGCGCTGGCTCCGGAAACAGGCCAGGCGCGAGAAATCCGGCCGGGGCCGGGAACCCCTCGGGCCAGGGTCGGCTCCGGGGACGGTCCAGGCCCGGGCGGCCCGTCCGGGAACCCCCGGGCGCGGAGCCGTCTCACCGGGCGAGCAGCTCCCCCAGCGCCTGCGTCAGGACCCGGTGGACGGCGGGCTCGCGGACCGCCACCCGGAACCATTCCGGCCCGAGGCCGGGAAAGGTGTCACCGCGCCGCACGGCGATCCCCCGTTCCCGCAGGCGGGCCCGCAAGCGGTCCGCCTCCGGGTCCGCGACCAGCAGGAACGAGGCCCGCGCTTCCGGGACCACCCGCAGGCCCAGGTTCCGCAGGCCCTCGGCGAGGTCGTCGCGGTGCGCGGTCAGGGACGCCGCCCAGGCGTCGGCCTCGGCGAGGGCCTCCGGCCCGCAGCACGCCTCCACCGCGACCAGGGCGGGCGTGGACACCGACCACAGGGGCTGGGCCCCGGCGAGTTCGGCCACCAGGCCGGGTTCGGCGAGCAGGTACCCGGCGCGCAGCCCGGCGAGGGACCAGGTCTTGGTGAGGCTGCGCACCACCACCAGGCCCGGCAGGTCCCCGCGGGAGGCCAGCGACTCAGGTTCGCCGGGGACGCAGTCGGCGAAGGCCTCGTCCACGACCAGCACGCGCCCGGGGCGGGCCAGCCCGGCCAGGACCGGCCCGGGGTGGAGCACGGAGGTCGGGTTGGTCGGGTTGCCCACCACGACCAGGTCGGCGTCCTCGGGGACCAGCCCGGGGTCGAGCGCGAAGTCCGGTTCCAGCAGCACCCGGTCCACGGCGTGCCCGGCGGCGCGCAGGGCGGCCTCGGGCTCGGTGAACTGGGGGTGCACGACGACCGCCCGCCGGGGATTCAGGACCCGCGCCAGGAGGACGAAGGCCTCCGCCGCCCCGGCGGTGAGCAGGACCTCGCCCGTCTCCCGTCCGTGGCGCCGGGCGACCGCCTCCCGCGCCCGGGAGGGGTCGGGGTAGGCGCCCAGGCCGGTCAGCGAGTCGGCGAGGAGCCGTCCCAGCCAGGCGGGCGGTGTCCGGCCCCGCACGTTGACGGCCAGGTCGAGCAGTCCGCCGCCGACCTCGGCGTCACCGTGGTGGCGCAGGTCGTGTCCCGCGTCCATGTACTCCCCCACCCCGTGTGTTCCTTTCTTCACAGGAAAAACATCGCACGATACGCCATCACCAGCCCTTTCGGTGAACGGGGGGTGCCTTGGCCACACATTCGGACGTGCCGCTGGTGGCACGGCTCACGGTCCTGTGCCAGGGTGTGCGCGTTCCCCTCACCGGGGCCTTCCCCCGCCCGATCCGAGAGAACGGACACACGATGAGAAGGCGTACCCTCCTGGCCGGTGCCACCGCCGCCGCGGGACTGACCGCGCTGGGCACCGCGCTCCCCTCCGCCCGCCCCGCGCTGGCCGACACCGGTGGCGGTGGAGGCGACCGCACCGTCCCCCGCGTTCTGGCGGAGCCCTCCGCCTCACACGGACTCGTCCGCCCCGACCTGCGCTTCGACATGGTGGCCGTCACCGGCGACCCCGGAGAGGCCGACGCGGCGGTGCGCTTCGAGACCGCCGACGGCCTGGGCTCGTGGAACCCGGTGCACCTGCACACCGGGGGCCGCGACGACCGGGACCCGGTCGCGGCCGCGCTGGTGCGCGCTCCCGAGGGCGCCACCGGTTACGAGGTGCGTTCGAGGGGGGAGAGTGCGGCCGTGAACCTGCGCGACGGCGAGGTGCTGCGCTTCGGCGGACCCGCGCAGGCGTCGCTGTCCGCGGAGGCATCCAGCGTGGCGCGCGGCCGGACCAGCGTCCCGTTCCGCACCCGCGCGGGTTGGGGCGCCGACGAGTCCTGGCGTTTCGACGACCGGGGCAACGACCTGTGGGAGGCGGAGTTCCACCCCGTGCAGGCGCTGACCGTGCACCACACCGCGATGCCGACCGGCGACGACCACGCGGCGGACGTGCGGGCGGTGTACTACCTGCACGCGGTGCAGCAGGCGTGGGGGGACATCGGCTACCACGTGCTCATCGATCCCGACGGGGTGGTCTACGAGGGCCGCCACTCGGGCGGGGACGGCGTGCCGGTCTTCTCCGGGATCCCGCGGCCGGGGCGGGCCGAGTCGGTGACCGCCGGGCACGCCTACGGGTTCAACCAGGGCAACGTGGGCGTGTGCCTGCTCGGGGACTTCACCGACGAACTGCCCACGCAGGCGGCGCAGGACTCCCTGGTCGACGTGCTGCGCGTGCTGTGCGCGGTGACCGGCGTGGACCCGGCAGGGCGGATCGAGTACGTCAACCCGGGCACGGGCGTGGCCACGCCGGGCGACGCGATCTCCCGGCACCGCGACTGGCTGGAGACCGAGTGCCCGGGCAACGCCTTCTCCGAGGTGTTCGACAGCGCGGTCCGCCAGCGCGTCATCGCGGGCCTGGCCTAGGCAGTGCTTCTTCGGACCTCCGCTCCGCTTCGGGCCGTGTCCGGGCGCCCGAACCGAGCCCCACAAGCTGAGACCGGTTCAGAGAACAGACCTTAGGCGGACGGGGCGCCCGCCGGAACCGCGGACCGCACGGGGTCCACGGCCGTTCCGAGGGGCGCCCCCCTGGTCGGGGCGGTACCGCCCTCCCCCGGGTACCCGCGGGAAAATCCGGGTGCCGCGCTCGGGTCCGGCGCGTATCGTGAGCGCACTCCGACCCGAGGGGAGAGGCGTGACCACCACGCAAGACAGACCGATACTGCCGTCAGTGATCCTGGAGACCGAGCACCTGCGGCTGCGTGCCTTCGTCGAGGGCGACGTCGACGACGTGCACGCGTCCTGCACCGACGCCGAACTCCAGCGCTGGCTCCCCCTCCCCCTGCCCGGCGTGCCCTACACCCGGGAGGAGGCGGAGCGGTGGTGCCGCGAGGTGGCCCCCGCCCTGCGCACCTGCGGCGAGGGACAGCAGTGGGCCATGGTCGAGAAGGAGACCAAGCGGCTCGTGGGCTCGGTGGGCCTGGTGCGTGTCGTGTGGCCGGCGATGAACACCGAGGTCGGCTACTGGGTCTCACCGTGGGGACGCGGCCGCGGGTACGCGACGGAGGCCGCCGTGGCCGTCTCCCGCTGGGCGCTGGAACAGGGCTTCCAGCGGGTGGAGATCAAGGCCGCCACCGGCAACACCGGTTCGCGCCGGGTCGCGGAGCGGTCGGGGTTCAGCCTGGAGGGCGTCGAACGCAGCGCGATGCCGCTGCACGAGGGCCGCGCCGACTTGGCGGTGTACAGCCTGCTCCCCGGCGACCTGGGCTGACGCGTGCGCCCCGTCCGCACCGGGCCTCGCCCCGCCCGCACGGGTCGTACCGGGCGGGCGGACGGGACCGTACGGACCGCGGTCGCGCGGCGGACGGGGACGCGCCGGACGCGTCCTCACCCCCACACGCGGGAGAGCAGCCACCTTCCGGTGGCCGTGTCGTGGCGCAGTTCGTACACCCCCTGGGACTGGGCCGTGCCCGCCTCCACCCGCCAGTGCCTGCGCTCGGGCGCCTGGGACTCACGCGCCGGTGTCCAGTCCATGCGCAGCGTGACCCAGTGTTCGAGGATCCTGCGCACTCCGTACACCCTGCCGTTCCACACGAACCGGGCCGGGCGCCCCTCGTCCTCGACGACGGTCACCTCCGCCCCGTAGTAGCGTCCCACGACACTTCCCCTCAGCATCATCCGCCTCCTGTCAGTCCCGGCACACGCCACCGGGACACCCACCCGTGGGGAAGACGCGGCCAGGTGTTCGAACGTGTGTTCTAATCCTAGCGAAAACCGGTGCCTCCGGGGAACCGTTCGGGCGCGAGGGGCATCCCCACGACTGACACGGCGCGCCCGCGCGCCGCTCACGAAACCCCCGCCCCGGGCCCGCGTCCGCGGAGACCGGGGCCAGTCAGCACAGAGCGCGTCGGCGTGTCGGCATCGGTACGCTGTGAGCGCGAACTCCACGATTCATGAGGGACCCCCAACTGTGACGTCGAACGGGCACCAGAGCGGCAAACCCCTGCGTGCGGGGGACCCGCGCGAACTCGACGGTTACCGCATCGTGAGCCGTCTCGGCCGGGGCGGCATGGGCACCGTCTACCTCGCCAAGGACGCCTCCGACCGGTCCGTCGCGGTCAAACTCATCCACCCCGACCTGGCCGACGACGAGTCCTTCCGGCTGCGCTTCGCGCGCGAGGTCGAGGCCGCGCGCCGCGTGGCCCGCTTCTCAACCGCGGGGGTGATCGACGCGCGGTTGGAGGGCGATCCCCTCTTCATCGTCTCGGAGTACGTGCCGGGCCCGAACCTGGACGAGGCGGTCCGCGCGGACGGCTCGATGGCGGGCGGCACCCTGGAGGGCCTGGCCATGGGCGTGGCCGCGGCGCTCACCGCCATCCACGGGTCCGGGGTCGTCCACCGAGACCTCAAACCGGCGAACGTACTGCTCTCCCCGGTCGGCCCGAAGGTCATCGACTTCGGCATCGCCCGCGCACTGGACGAGGCCGCGGACGCGGTCACCCGCTCCAGCCAGCTCATGGGCACCCCCTCGTACATGGCCCCGGAGCTGATCCTGGGCGAGCGGGCCACCGCGGCCGCCGACATCTTCGCGTGGGGCTGCCTGGTGGCCTTCGCCGGTACCGGCACCGCCCCCTTCGACGCCGCCACGGTCCCCGCCGTCCTGCACAACATCTCCTCGGCGCCGCCGCGCCTGGACGGCCTGGACCCGGACATGCACGACCTGGTCAACGCCGCACTGGACAAGAACCCGGCCAACCGGCCCACCTCCAAGCAGCTCCTGGCCCGGCTCACCGGCCAGGAGGACCCGGAGGAGTACGAGGTGGAGCGCACGATCAGCACCTCGTGGGCCCCGCCGAGCAGCTCCCCGGTCCCGGGGCGGCCGCCGCGGGACACCGGAGTCCGGGAGAGCGGGACCGCGGCGCACCAGGCGCCGAGCGGACCCCAGCAGGCGGAGGGCCAGCCCCCGGACAGCGGACCGCAGCAGGGCGCCGCGCTCCCGGAGGGCGGCCGGCCCCTCCAGGCGCAGGCCACTCAGTACAACCCGTACGCGCAGCCCACGCACGTCCAGCACCCGGTACAGCCGCCCCACGCGGCCCAGCAGCCCCGCGTGGAACAACGGCACGGCAACCCGGGCCTCCAGCCCTCGGTCCCCCGGCAGGACGCGGGGTACGGCGGACACCCGCCCCAGGACCCGCCTCCGGTCTACGGCCAGCAGATTCCCGGCCACTACGCCCACTCCGGCGGCCAGGTCCCCCCGACGCACCAGGCGAACGGCGGCCACCCGTCCCCGCCCCAGGGCCGACACGCCTTCAACGCCTACTCCGGCCCCGGCGGTCCCGGTGCTCCGGGCGCACCGGGCGGCCCCGCGGGGCCGTCCGGCGGCTCCCCGCGCAGACGCCGGCGGATGGTGGTGGTCGGCGCGGCCGCGGGCGCGGTCGTCCTGGTGGCCGCCGCGGGCGCGACGGTCCTGCTCAACGGCGGCCCGGAGGTCCCGGAGAACACCCTCTCCGTCTACAACACCGACTTCGGCACCGATCCGGGCTGGGTCAGCAACACCTACGAGCACGAGGACTCCGACGGCTACTGGGCCGAGCGCAGGGGCGTCCTGCTCCAGCTGGACCCCGAGAGCAACCCCAGCCGGGGCGAGGTCGTGGCGCTGGAGCGCGAGGAGGTCCTGCCGGACGACGTCCTGGTGAGCACCACCGCGTACGTGGCCCAGGGCCCGGAACAGGCGACGTTCGGCGTGCGCTGCTGGGACAACGACGGTGAGGAGTACCGGAGCCAGTACGAGGGGCTGCTGCGCTACGACGGCCAGCGCGCGGAGATCCGCCGGATGCACGAGGGCGAGGGCGACATCACCCTCGGCGAGACCACCGACGTCGCCGGATACACCCCCCAGCCCCTCTTCGACGAGTCGGTGCGCGAGGAGTACGGCTACGAGGAGCGCGACCCCCTCGGTTTCGACCACGAGAACATCCCCGCCAACACCGTCGCGCTCTCCTGCTCCCTGCAGGAGGACAGGGACGGCGACGAGTTCATGGAGCTCTCCCTGTGGGTCAACGGGGAGCACGCCGTGACCGCTGTGGACGAGGAACCGCTTCCCGACGACGCCGAGGAGGTCGAGGACCGCCGCAGGGTCGGCATCGTCACCCGCTCCGGACCGGGCAACGACTTCCTCGGCGTCCTGTACACCGCCTTCTCGGTCCACGAGATCCTCGGGGAGGGCCGGTCGGAGTGAGCGGGCCGCCGTGGCCGGTTCGGGCTCCGGGCTGACATGATGCCGGGAACCGACCCGGAAGGAGCAGTGGACCCATGCGTGCCATCGTGATCGAGGAGAACGGCGGACCCGAGGTGCTGCGGCTGGCCGAGAGGGACGATCCGGTGCCCGGCCCCGGCGAGGTCCTGATCGACGTCGAGGCCCGCGGGGTCAACTTCATCGACGTCTACCAGCGCAGCGGCCTGTACGACGTCCCGCTCCCCTACGTCCCGGGGATGGAGGGCGCGGGCGTGGTGGCCGCAGTCGGCGAGGGCGTCACCGACCTGTCCGTGGGGCAGCGGGTCGGCTGGGCGATGGCCCCCGGTGCGTACGCCGAACGGGCCGTGGTCAGGGCCTCGCTGGTCGTCCCCGTCCCGGACGCGGTCTCCGCCGAGCAGGCCGCCGCCCTGCTGCTCCAGGGCATGACCGCCCACTACCTGGTCCGCTCGGTGTACCCGGTGGCCGAGGGCGACACCGTGCTGGTGCACGCGGCCGCGGGAGGCACCGGTCTGCTGGTGACCCAGCTGGCCAAGGAGCGCGGCGCGCGCGTCATCGGCACCGTGTCCACCGAGGAGAAGGAGCGCATCGCGCGCGAGGCGGGCGCGGACGAGGTGGTGCGCTACACCGAGACCCCCGTGGCCGAGGCGGTGCGCGACCTCACCGGCGGCGAGGGGGTGGCCGCGGTCTACGACGGCGTCGGCCGGGACACCTTCGACGCCAGCCTGGCCTCGCTGCGCCCCCGCGGCGTGCTGGCGCTGTTCGGGCAGTCCTCGGGAGAGGTGGCCCCGGTGGACCCGCAGCGGCTCAACTCCGCCGGTTCGGTGTACCTGACCAGGCCCTCGCTGGCCTACTTCGTGGCCGACCGCGAGGAGCTCCTGGGCCGGGCCGGCGACCTGTTCGCGCTGGTGGGCGACGGCCGCCTGGACGTGCGGATCGGCGGACGCTACCCGCTGGCCGACGCGGGACGGGCCCAGAGCGACCTGGCCTCGCGCCGGACCACCGGCAAGCTCCTGCTGGTCTGAGCCGGACGGCCGCGGGCCGCACGCGCGGCGGGCGGGGGGGGAGGCGGTCCCTCTCCCCCGCCGACCCGGGTCGGCTCCGCGGCCGGTCGCCCCGCCCCGCCGCCGGTGCGGGGGGACCGGCCGCGCGGACAGGACCTAGTCCTCCTCGCGCGGTCCGGGCGGCCGGGAGCCGCCGAGGGCCGATCCGGCCCGCCTCACGTCGTCGCGGGCGTCGGCCACCGCGCGTTCGGCGGCCTCGGCCGCGTCCACGGCCGCCTGCGCGGAGGAGGAACGGGTGGGGTCGGGCGCCGTGAGCTGCGCGGGCCCCCGGGCTTCGGCCTCCTCCTCGTCCTCCTGTTTCCGCGTGGAGGGCACCGTCGGGGCGTCGCCCGCGAAGGCGTGGCTGACGTTCTTGACGGCCTCGGTGAGCTCGCCGGGGATCACCCAGAAGGTGTTGCCGTCGCCCTCGGCCAGGGACGGCAGGGTCTCCAGGTACTTGTAGGCCAGCACCTTGGCGTCGGCGTTGTTGGCGTGCACCGCCTGGAACACGCGCTCGATCGCCTTGGCCTCGCCGTCGGCCCGCAGGATGGCCGCCTGCTGGTCGCCCTGGGCCTCCAGGATGGCCTGCTGACGGGCGCCCTCCGCCTTGAGGATGCGCGACTGGCGCTCGCCCTCGGCGTGGAGGATGGCCGCGCGCTTGTCGCGGTCGGCCCGCATCTGCTTCTCCATCGCCTCCTTGATGGTGGGCGGCGGGTCGATGGCCTTGATCTCCACGCGGTTGACGCGGATGCCCCACTTGCCGGTGGTCTCGTCCAGGACCCCGCGCAGGCGGGTGTTGATCTCCTCGCGGGAGGTGAGCGTCTTCTCCAGGTCCATGGAGCCGATGACGTTGCGCAGCGTGGTGACGGTGAGCTGGTCGATGGCCTGGATGTAGTTGGCGACCTCGTAGGCCGCGGCCCTGGGGTCGGTGACCTGGTAGTACAGCACGGTGTCGATGTTGACGACCAGGTTGTCCTCGGTGATGACGGGCTGCGGACGCGAGGTGAACACCTGCTCGCGCAGGTCGAACTTGGAGTTGACGCGGTCCACGCCCGGGATGAGGAAGTTCAGGCCCGGGTTCAGGGTGCGGATGTAGCGGCCGAAGCGCTCGATGTTGTACGCCCTGGCCTGCGGGACGATGCGGATCGCCGCCAGGGCGACGGCCACGACGACGACCGCGAGGATGATGAGGGCGATGGTGGGTTCCATGTGCTGGCACCTGGCCTAGGTCGGGAACGTGGCTGTGGCGGGGTTCAGGGCAGTGCTTCGCGCGGGTAGACCACGGCTGTGGCCCCGTCGATCTCCATGACGTCCACGCGCGTGCCCACCGGGATGACGAGGTCCTCGTCGATGCAGCGCGCGGACCACTCCTCCCCGGAGAGCTTGATCCTGCCCCGGTCGGCGCCGACCTCCTGCAGGACGACCGCGGAGCGTCCGACGAGCGCCTGGGCGCCCGACCTGACGACGGGGCCGCCCCTGAGCTGGCGCCGCATGATCGGCCGTACGAGGTAGACCCCGGCGGCCGCGGTGGCGGTGAACCCGATGATCTGCGCGGCCACCGGAAGCCCGATGGCGCCGAGGAGGGCGGCGACCAGCGCCGCGACCGCCAGGAGGCCCAGTACGAACGTGAGGGTGAAGACCTCGACGACCCCCAGGCCCACGGCGAGGATGAGCCAGATCAACCAGGCGTCCATGTTCCTGCGGCCCTCCCGCTCATGTTCGGGTATTCCTTACGCTACCCACACGGACCCGGCGAAGCACGCGATCCGGCTCCAGTATTCCCCTGCCGTGACACGCGGACGCGGCCCCCGCCGGCACCCGCTCGGGGCCACCGCGGGCCGCGTCCGCTCCGCCCGTCCTACCGTCCGCCGGAGAACTGGTAGACGAGCTGGTACGTGGGCCGGTTCTGCCACGCGATCGGCCACATGCCGATGCCGCCGACCGCCTGGTGGATCACCGTGTCCGCGCACAGCTGGTCGCCCGGGTCGCAGTGCCCGTCGCCGGGGTAGACCTCCGCCGCGGGGGTGTCCGTGGCCCGGGCCAGGGTGTCCAGCAGCACCGTACGGCAGGCGTCCGGGTCGCCGCCACCGCAGTAGGCCTCGCCCAGTCCGCCCTCCACCTCCCGCCCGAGCACCGTGCGCAGGTCCTTGTCCACGTAGGACCACCAGCCGTACTGGAACGCGGAGCCCCGGTGGGGCTGCGCCTGGTTGACGCTCGCGGGTCCGCCTCCCCCGATGGAGCCCGAGGGCGACTCGTCGGTCTGCACGGCCCTGGTGAGCTGGGTGTAGAGGTCCTCGCCCAGGCCCGGTTCGAACTGGGAACGCACCAGCAGCGGCCACCAGGCGTCCAGCGTGCGGACGGCGTCGGCGTGGGAGTAGTGCCCGGCGTCGCGGAAGGGCTCGCGGCGCAGGGATCCCGACTCGTGCCAGAGCCGCAGCTCCTCCACGACCGCGGCCAGTTCGGGGTCGTCCACGGCCTCGGTGCCGATCACCTCCAGCAGGAGCGGGAGGACCTCCTGGGCACGCAGGTCGGCGACCCCCGCCTCCATCATCACCTGGGTCAGGCTGGCGGTGGTGAACTCGTGCCCGTCGGCGACCAGCGCGGAGACGCGGCCGTCGATGAGGTCGCCGCGGTGCACCGACCCGGTGGCCCAGCCGGAGGTGTAGCCCTGGGCGGGCTTGTTGTTCCAGTTGACGATGTAGTCGGGGTTGATCGCCTGCGGGTGGTCCTCCTGCGGGTGGTAGTCGGCGCCGTTGTCGTCGGGGTCCCATCCGGACCAGCCCGCGTCGGAGTAGGCGTCCACGGGCAGGTTGGGGTTGGTGCCCTCGGTCCGGACCGGGTTGGCCCCGGAGTTGACGAAGGCGATGTCCCCGTCGTCGACGTAGTGCCAGTTGAAGGCGTAGCCGATGTCCTCGGCCGCGTCCGTGAAGGTCCGCGCCGAGGTGATCTCGCCGGGGTCGTTGAAGCGCTGGAAGCCGATGATGGAGTCGACCTCGCGCATGTAGGTGGAGCGCCGCGTCGTGAACGCGACGGGCTCGCCGTCCACGGTCGCGAAGGAGTGCACAAGGCCGAACTCCGAGCGCAGGGAGGTCAGCGTGTAGCCGCCCTCCGGAGTGCCGTCGGCGATGGTGGGCGACCACTCGTTGGTGACGCTCAACTCCTCGAAGGGCACGCACTCCCCGGCGGTGTCCACGTAGGCGCGCGACCCGGTGGTGGGCGCGGACCCGTCGGTCTCGCACAGTCCGACGGCGAAGGTGTCGGTGACGTCCTGGCCCGCCGAGGTGGCGCTCCAGGCGTAGTCGACGCCGCGCCCCATCTGGACGTAGAAGCTCACGCCCGCGAAGGACGCGCCGCGTGCGCTGATACCCGGCCCCTGGAGTTCCTGGAGCATGAGCAGCTGCGGGGAGAAGTAGCCGGTCTGGGGCCCCATCACCGCGACGGGGTTGCCGCTCGCGGTGTGCTCGCCCGAGACGAGCAGGGCGTTGGACATGCCGCGGGGGTCGGTGAAGCCCTCGGGCAGGACGCCGTCGTTGAACACGCCCTCCACCGCGGACAGGTCCCCGTCCTCGACCATCCGTTCCAGCTCGTCTCGCTGTTCCCTGGACAGGTCCTCGACCGCGGGCGCCTCGGCGCCCTCCTCGGGTTCCTCCACCGTGCTCGCCAGCGGGGCGGGCTGCTCGGCGGTCTCGCCGCTGAGCGCGGAACCGTGCTCGTCGTGGACGATGTCGTAGAGCTCCACGGAGCCGGAGTCGGGCACGGCCTCGCCGACCGGGTTCTCGGGGGTGCCGCTGTAGGGGAACTCGCCCTCGACGCTGACCACGGCCTCGGGGTCGTTCTCCGTCCGCCAGGCGCGGTAGAGCTCGGCGCCCTCCTCGGCCCCGTAGCGGTCCCGGAAGTTGGCGAGCACGACGGCCGCCTGCACCTCGCCGCCGCCACCGCCGCCGAAGATGCCGCCCACCATGGCGGCGATGCCGACGACGTCGGTGGGGGTGAAGGGCTCGATCTCCCCGGCGTTGGTGATGGCGTCCTTGTGCCCGGTCAGGACGTACTCGCCGGGGAAGTCGCGGTCGTCGTCGGCCTCCTCGATGTAGGCGTTGACGCCCTCCAGGTAGGCGTCGACGTCGGCGAGGGCCTGCTCACCTCGCTCTCCGCTGGCGGCGACCCGGTCGATCTGCGCCTGCTTGTCCTCCTCGGTGTAGGGGGCGCTGCGCCACAGGTCCTGTTCCAGCCCGCGGTTGCCCTCGGCCCCTCCGGCGAAGGAGGTGAGTCCACCGCGGCCGACCCGGCGCAGCACGTCCATGAGGAAGAGGCGGTCCTCCGCCGCGGCGTACCCGGCGCCGAACATGGTGCCCTCGCGGGTGGTGCCCTCGACGTGCGGGATGCCGTGGGCGGCGTCGCGGGTGATGGTGACGTCGTCGCGCGGCTGGTACCGGCGCCCCACGTCGTCGGCGTCGACCCCGAAACCGGCGTCGAGGAAGAAGTCGTCCAGGCCCTCCTCGGTGAGCCCGTCGTAGTGGTGGACGAGGTTGTCGTACATGTCCAGCTGGCTGGAGGAGTGCCGCGGCCGGGTGCCGAAGACCTGGTGGCCGAGGATCTCGACGAGCGTGGCGCTGCCGTTCTGGCCGGGGGGAAGGATGTCGTTGCATCCCCCGGGCGCGCAGTAGTCGGGTTCCGGTTCGGCGAGGGCCCGGGGGGCGGCGGGCAGGGCGGCGAGCGTGGCCGCGGCCACCATCAGGGCGGTACCCGAGGCGCCGGTGCGTAGCCGTCGTCTGAGCGTGGGGAACAAGAGCTGTCACCACCTGGGGGTGCGGGCGATGGGTGAGCGCATGCTACGCACGAGTAGGGAAATCGCGAAAGAGATTCACGTTTGGGCGGACCGGAAGAATCCCGCACCGGAAAACCGGCGGGTTTGGAGTGATCCGCGCCACAAGCAGCCCGGACTCCGGAGGGCGGACGGGACGGAGCCCGGCACGGGAGTCGGGGCGTGGCCACATCCGGCCACGGCCCTCGGTCGCACTCACTGTGGGGCCGCCGGTAAGGCCGGAACCGCCCCGAAGGCGGGGCGGTACGGCTGGAACGGGCCGGGGGAAGGGGCGGCGGCAGCCGAAAGGGACACGGGAGACGGGACCGCACTGCCGGGACCGGGGGCGCGGACGGACGCGCGGGTCGGCGCGGGTACCGGGGAAGTGGTGCTGTGCCTGCCCGCCCTTTGACACAATCGCGGCATGAGCGAGTACCCCAACCCCCGCCCGGGGGAACCGTGGTGGCACGAGCCCCACGGTGAGGCACCCGGCTGGGGCCTTCCCCCGCAACAGCACGGCGGCGGGGCACTGGAGCCCTACGGCTCCCCCACCGGGGGCTACCAGCCCGCCGTCCCCCCGCCCCAGCCCGAGGAGGACGTCCCCCTCGGCACCATCGGCGAGATCGCGTTCTCCCGGCACACCGTGATCACCCCCGTCGGGCGCTTCCCGATCAGGGGAACGGTGTGGACCGTGAACGACATGAGCCGCACCGAACGGAACACACCCACCTGGGCGGTCATCGTGGCCGTCCTGGTCTTCTGGTGGACCTGTCTGCTCGGACTGCTCTTCCTCCTGGTCAAGGAGCAGAGGACCACCGGACACGTGCAGGTCACCGTCCAGGGGCACGACAGGCACTACAGCACGACGATCATGGCGACCCACCCGGGCGTGGTGGGCCAGATCCACCAGCAGGTGAACTACGCGCGCAACCTGACCTGAGTCGGGCCCGCGCCCGGGGTGTCCACCGACGCCAGCCGCGCGCTACCGGGCCACCGCCGCGGCCACGGCCAGGGCCCCGAGGTGGACGGCCCGGGCCAGGCGGGCCGCCCGGCGGATGTCGCCGACCCCGGCCCGGGGCCCGTCCCCCATCGCCGGACGGCGCTCCTCGCGCCCCCCGTAGACGTTGGCGCCGCCCAGGGTCCGGCCGAGCGAGCCCGCGAACGCGGCCTCGCACTGCCCGGCGTTCGGGCTGGGGTGCCGGTCGCCGTCGCGCCGCCACACGCGCCACGCCCCGCGCACGTCGCCGCCGATCACGGGCGCGGCCAGGACCGCCAGGACCGCGGTCAGCCGGGCCGGGCCCCACCCGGCGAGGTCGTCCAGCCGCGCCGAGACGGACCCGAACCGTTCGTAGCGCTCGTCGCGGTGGCCGACCATGGCGTCGAGGGTGTTGACGGCGCGGAAACCCGCCAGACCCGCGACCCCGCCCAGGGCTCCCCAGACCAGTGGCCCGACCACGGCGTCGGATGTGTTCTCGGCGACCGACTCGACCACCGCCCGGGCGACTCCCTCCTCGTCGAGCCGGGAGGGGTCCCTGCCGCACAGGTTCGGCAGGAGTTCCCGCGCCCGCGCGAGGTCGCCGTCCTCCAGGGCCCCGGCGATCCGCTCGGCCTCCCGGCACAGCATGCTGCCGCCGAGCACGGCCCACGTCGTCGCCGCCGTCGCCGCGCCGCCCCGCACCACGGAACCCGCGGCCACCACCGGAAGCACGGCCCCGGCCGCGAACAGGGCTCCACGCGCCCGCGAGTCCCCGTAGACCCGCCGTTCCCACCATCCCGCGGCGCGCCCGTACAGGGCGACCGGATGCCCCCGACGCGGGTCGGGCACCGCCTTGTCGAGCAGGAAGCCCGCCACCAGTCCCAGAGATCGCACCCGACCACGTTAGCCGTGTCAAGGAAGTCCCCAGCAACTCCCAAACCACGGCAAACCATGTTTGTCCCTCTGGGTAATAACACATACACAAAGAGCAATAAGTGACTGACCGTAAGGGGCCCCCGCATGATGACCGCGCTGGCCCTGCTGATGGTCTCCGCAGGTCAGTGGTGGTGGTTCTGACTTCCCGTCCCACTTGGGGCACCAGGACTTCGCGAAACGCCCGGGGTACAGCACCGCACCGGGAGTTAATCACCGGTAACGTGGTGCGCGAGGCCCATAGCGACCGGTTTGGTGGAACGCGCGTGGTAACGAGAGGCAACTACGAATCACCGTAGTTGATGAGTCTTTGCCCGACTGTGGGCGACATCAGGCGAATACCCTAGAATGTCTGCCCGGGACGCCACCGGCACCGCGGCACGGGTCCTCCCGACCGCAGGCCCGCCGACCGACCCCCGCCCCGCCTTCGGCGCACGACGCCTTCCCGCGACCACGTGTCACAGCGTGATCACGACCTGCCATGGCGGGCGACAATTGAATCGAGCACCCGTAGCTCAGTGGATAGAGCACCGGACTTCTAATCCGATGGTCGCAGGTTCGAATCCTGCCGGGTGCGCAACAAAACCCCAGGTCAGGCGGGGTGCGCGAGTCGAACAGGCGAGGCGCCGGGTCTGGTTCGGGGCCTGACATCCTCCGTGTGTGCTCCCCAGTGCAGGGTCCAGTTCAGGTGGGCGCCCACCTCGCGGAGCACTTTGCCGTCCCGTGACCTTGGTCCCCCTGTCAAGGGCGTGTTCGCGTACCTCCGGCCCACCACGACCAGCGCGGTGGGCCGGGCCCTGTTGGGAACCACGGCCCACCGCACATCGACGATGGACACCTACCGGGACAGACCCCGACCGAACTCAGCCTCGGTCCCGTCCAGGCCCAGGGTGGCGCCGCCGAAGGTCAGCGAGCCCTGTCCGGTGAGGCCGTCGGCGTTGGCGTAGAGCAGGGTGATGGCGCCGTTGCCGTCGTTCTCGCCCGGCGCCCCGGCCACCAAGTCCCGGTACCCGTCACCGTTGACGTCGATCAGGGTCACCTGCGCGCCCATCTCATCCCCGGCCTCGGAGACCCCTGCCACGTCCGGGGAGTCCTGGGTGAGGGACTGCTCGCGCCCGTCCAGCCAGTTGGGGCCGCCGTAGAGCACACCTACTCCGCCCGCGTCAGCGCCGCCGTCAGAGGCCTGCACGGTGGCATCGCCCAGCACGATGTCGGCGTAGCCGTCGTTGTCGATATCACCCACCGCGACCGAGTCCGACCCCAGTTCCTCGTCCAGTTCAGCGCCCCGTTCGGTCAGGCCAGCGACCGAGCCCGCCAGGACCTGGGTGGTATGACCGCTACCGGGGACGGCCACCACGTCGGCGTAGCCGTCACCGTTGACGTCTCCGGACGCGATCACTGCGGTGGAGTCCTCCAGGGTGAGGGGCTCGTTGAGCGGTCGGGGGGTCAGGCCGTCGGCCGAACCGGAGAACACCGACACGTCCCCGGCCCCGTCCTCGCCCTGGCGGGAGCTGGAGACCACCAGGTCCAGATGTCCGTCACCGTCGATGTCGGCGACTTCCAGCGCCTGGACGGTGTCGCCGGGACTGGGAGTGGCCGAGAACGCGCTCACCGACGGGTCGTCGGCCTCGCTCAGGTCGGCGCGGCCCGACAGGACCACGACGTGGTCCTGGGCGCTGATGGCCGCGTCGGCGTAACCGTCGCCGTCGAGGTCACCGACCGCCAGAGCGTGGCCGAAGCCGGTGTCGCCCCGCTCCTGGCGGGGCGAGTGCAAACCGATCGCGGTCTCGGACAGCCCGTCCGCGGAGCCGAAGACGACCTGGACCAGGCCGGCGTCGGTGTGCTCCTCCACGTCCTCGTCCGGGGCGGCCACGATCAGGTCGGCGTAACCGTCCCCGTCCACGTCGGCGGAGCGCACCACCTCACCGAACCGGTCCCCCGCTTCCGGGGTGCCGGGGACACCGGTCGAGTCCTGGTCGACTTGGGAGCCCGCACCGGTGTCCACACCGCCCGACCCACCGGGGACCACCGCGACGTAGCCACCGCGTACACCGTTGCCGCCCACTCCTTCCGGGGCGCCGACGAGCAGGTCCGCGTAACCATCCCCGTCCACATCGTTGGGAAGAGCGGTGCTGGCCTGAGCGGAACCAACCGACAGAGGAACCACGAGTGCGACACAGGAGAGCATCACAGCAGCTCTGCGATTACACAGGGGGATTTGACGCATCACGTTCCTTTTTTCTTGACACGAATCGGGGTAATTATTTTTGGAGCCACGGAAATCAGAAAGAACGCAAGAACACCAACGGCAGCCTCACTTTACTACCGGTGCCACCCAAGCAGGTTCGAGGTTAACTGGAGCGTCACATGGAGCCATGGATTTGTGTCAAATGGCTTTAGCATTTGACACAACCGACCCAGTCGCCACACTCTGGCATACCCATCATCTCTGTTTCTTCTTTATTTCCAAAAATAGGTACCATTTTGGAGCGGACATCAAGAGGACACAGAAGGCAGCAAGGATGGCACTCAGAATCCCACCTGCGATGTTGCCTCTCCAGTAGACGGACATCAGTCCAAGCGCGGCGAGCGGGGGTACAGCCAGCAAGGGGATGATAGCCATGGTCCGCACATCTTTGATGGAAGAGTTCTCGGTCAGGCGCTCGCCATGAGCTCCGGGCGCGAGAAACGGACTGGTAGCGAGTAGCACCATCATACGACCGAACCTTGATCTCTCTTGCTGCATGCAAGCATCCATTCACCCCAGCAGTGAGCACCCGCCTTCTCCCCGAAGGATCGCCTGAGACTAATCAGTGGACTCACGGGATTCTGCGTAGTCCCCACGTCTGACCTTCACCAGATGCCAAATAATATATACCGCACTGAGGATCACACTGACAAGGATGATAGCTATCGCGGAAGCATGGTCTTGGTCGAGGTATCTTTGAAGCGCAAGAAGGAGGAAAACCGACACAAAGAAAACCCGAAAGCAAACCATGGTCAGGATATGATTTTTGGTGGGGCCCCCGGGAGAAGGGTTGACCATTTCACTTCCACCTTTCCGCCTTCCTTCTTAATTTAATTTTTTGACACTGCCCCCCAAGGCAACCTATCGTTGCACTGGAGCCTCCTGGGTGCCATACCCCGAATCACAGGAACTATGACGCTCACTACGAACCATTCATGGCGGCCGACCGCAGAAAAGCAGAGCCTGCGGCCGACCGCACACACGTTAACTTCCTGTGGTGAACTGGACAGACGACCACAGGTTGCCGTACCTACCGAAGAACGGTCCTGCGGTGCCTGAAACGAGACCAGACCACATACCACTCGTGACCTGCTGATTATTCCCACCCGCAAGCGCGGCACCAGCGGCACCGCCGCCAGCCGACCATCAGCCACCTGCATCACACCGAGAACGGTTGCCAGAAATAGAATGGACACGAAAACACCAAGTCGCACCCCAACTTCAAAAATAAGATAAATGCACCCCCGCCAACCTCCCGTCACTCACCCCCGTTCACCGACTCCCTTTTCTTTTTTCTCCATTTCAGAATCGCAGGAAAGGCGAACACGAAGAAAAGAACAAGAACGACAATGCAATAGTATATTGCAAAAGTATAGTCCTGATTGAACCCCCTCCAGATTCCATACAAGATCAGACCAAAAATCGATCCGGACTTGACGATCGCCATTCGGCGGAGCTGTTTTTCAGTGGGATCCTCTGGATATGGAATCATTTTGACTTCACTTTCTGAAAATTATTTCCATGCATTCTATCAGTCAGCGTCCCACATGAATACTGCACTTGAGGCGCGGGGCCGCCCAACCCGGCTTGAGCGCTGGACGGCCCCGCGGCTTCAGATAAATCAGAGCTATGGCTATGAACTTGGTGGAACGATGCTGTGCATACCGATCAGAGTTCCCCAAGGCCCCAGAGGGGCCAACAGGCTTCCTTCAACAAGCCCTGACCACATGGCGCTTTCAGCGTCCTGAGCGGAACCGCCAGCTATGGTCGCACCTGCGGCGCCGCCCCCCGCTGCCCAAAACCCCGCAGTCAACGACATGGCAGCCGCGCACGCGAGCGAGGCGATACATCCAGCCCCGAAAAGCGCGGCGGCTCCAGCTCCGGCCACAGCAGCACCTACCGAACCACCCCAAGCAGCTGCTGACATCAGTCCGAGTGGGTCGGTGTTGTTGATCGGGTCGCCCATGCCGTAGGCGTAGTTGTTCATCTCCTGCCGGGACGGATCCGGCTGGGTGAAGTTGAGCGTGTTCGTGTCATAGAACCGGTATCCCAGATGCACCGTCCCGTCCTGGAACTGGTAGGCGCCCGTGAACCCGAACGGGTTCAACGACGCCGCCCCGCTCTGACCGGAAGCTTCCACGGACCGCTCACCGAAGGGTGTGTAGTCATAGACCACGTCCGGGCTCTCGGCTTCGGAACCCTCGGCGGTGATGGCGAGCACCGTGTTCTGGTGGTCGGTGGTGAAGTGGAACCGCTCCTGTCCGTCCCAGGCCACCATCGAGATCAGCTCACCGTTGGCGTCGCGCACGAAGCTGGTGCGCTCACCCTCGGAGGCGACGTTGGTGACCCCGAGCGCGGTGTTGGACAACTGACGGTCGACCCGCTCGCCCTCGTGCACGTCGGTGATGCCGCGCATCTGGGTCTGGTTGGTGGTGTCGTAGCTGATGCTGGTGGCCAGGTCCGCGTCATCGTCCGCGGTCAGGAACTGGTTGGTGAGGCTGTACTCCAGCACCCGGCCGCCCCGGGAGGTCATGTTCCCGGCCTCGTCGTGGCCCACCTCTTCGCCGCGGGCGTCGGTGACCTGGTCGGCGTCGTTGTAGGCCAGGTCCTCCCCGTCCGCGCTGGTCAGGTTCCCGGCGTCGTCGTAGGCGTAGTCGGTCTGGCCGTTGCTGGTCAGGCGGTCCAGGCCGTCGTAGGTGAAGGTCTCGGTCTCACCGTCGATGGTGCGGGACTGCAACTGGTCGCTGTCGGAGCCCTCGCTGGTCGTCCAGGAGTAGGAGGCCTCCAACAGGGTCTGCTCGGCCGCGCCGGTGGTGGTGATCGCGGTCAGGCGCCCGGAGTCGTCGTAGGCGCGGTCCTCGCTGGCCCCGTCGGGATGGGTGGTGTTGGTGCGCTGGTTGTTCTCGTCGTGGTCGAAGGTGGTCTCGGCACCGGTGTGGTCGGTCAGTGAGGTCAGCCGGAACGCGGCGTCGTAGGTGTAGGTCGTGGTCTTGCCGTGTTCGGTGAACGCGGTCAGGTTGCCGACCGTGTCGTAGGCGTAGGCGGTGGTCTCGCTTCCGCTGGAGTCGGTGCGCACGCTCTGGAGCAGGTCGCCGCGGCCGTCGTAGGCGAACTCCACACTGACCTGGTCGGTGTGGGTCGCCACCTGGCGGCCATTGCCGTCGTATTCGATGGCCTGCAACACATCGCCGTCGTGGGAGATGGACACGACCCGGTCCAGGCGGTCGTAGCCGTACTCCAACCTCACACCGTTGCCGTCGGTGACCGAGGTGAGGCGCGACAGCGAGTCGTAGGTGTAGGACGTCTCACCCACGGGACCCGGCTCGGACATGCCGGTCATGTTGCCCACGTCGTCGTAGGAGTAGGTGGTGCGGTTGCCGCGTGCGTCGGTGGCCGAGGAGACGGTGCCGTTGTGGTGGTAGTTCATCGCGGCGACCGTGATGTCCTCGGCCTCGGAGCGGGCCCGCACCATGTTCCCGGCCTCGTCGTAGGTGAGGGAGAGCTCGTTGCCGTCCGGGCCGGTGAAGGAGGTGGGTTTGGCCGGGTTGATGGCGTCGCCGTAGCCGACCGACGTTGAAGCTCCGGTGGGCAGTTCGGTGCCGATGAGGTTGTTGGCGTCGTCGTAGTCGTAGGTGACTGAGGCTTCCAACGCGTCGGTGGTGGTGGCGATGTCGGAGTTGGCCGTCCAGGTTTGGGAGCGGGTGTTGTCGACCTGGTCGGTCGCCGAGGTTTGGCGGCCGGAGTCGTCGAATTCCAGGGTGGACTCGCCGCCGCCCGGGTCGGTGACGGTGGTCTGGCCGTCTTCGTGGTCGTAGGACCAGGTCGCGCCGTTCTCGCCGTGGGGTTCGGTGAAGGAGGTCACCCGGCCCTGGGCGTCGTAGGACAGCTTCCAGGTGGCGCCTTCGGCGTCGGTGATGGAGGTGAGGTAGCCGCCGGTGTAGCCGAAGGCGATCTCGTTGCCGGCCCGGTCGGTCAGGCCGCTGGGGTGGCGGGTGGAGTCGTCGGCGTAGGTGTAGGCCACCGCGGTCTCGCCGGTGGGGTCGGTGACCTGGGTGGGTCGGTGCTCGTCCCAGGACAGGGAGGTGGTGCGGCCCTGGGAGTCGTTCACCGCGGCCAGGTCACCATTGGTGGTGTAGCGGAAGTCGTTGGTGTTGCCGTTGCGGTCGGCGTGGGTGATGGCCCACCCGTTAGCGTCGAAGTGCCAGACCTCGTCGGCGAATTCACCACGGGTGTAGGTCAGCGCGTAGTGGCCGTTGGACAGCTCGGTCAAGGTGGCGTTGAGTCCGGCGGGGGTGTCGAACTCACCGTCCCCGTTCTCCATGAACTCATCGCACGATCCGGTGGGGCCGTGGAAGGCGACCCGGTCGGACTCGAACTTGAGCCCGATGTCGCGCCCGTAGGAGAGCTTCCACTGGGTGTTGAGGTCGCGGGAGTTGTAGACGCTGTTGAGACCCATGTGCACACCGGTGCCGCGGATGGTCATGTCGCGGTGGCGGATGACAGCGTTGCCGCTGTCCAGGTTGATGTCCACGTCCAGGCGATCGCTGATCTGGTGGCGCTCCATCGGATACCACGAGGCCAGACCCAGGTTCTCCCCGCCCGAGGAGCAGGACCAGTCCGGGCTGCGCCGGTTCTCGGCCCCACCGTCGTCGGTTCCGGGCGGTGTCCAGGGCTCGGCGGGCGGGTCCTGGCCCACTGCCTCGGTGGAGGCCTCACCGGGTTCCCAGGTATCGGGGATGGCGACGGTGCGATCACGAGGCGAGTGGGGGTCGGTATCGGCCAGGGCCGGGGGCGCGGACAGCAGCCCCAAAAGGAGGGTAGAGGCGGCCGTACAGGCCGCCAAAGACCAGGGGATGTGTCTTCTCACGAGGGGAATCGCTCCCAGGGTAGGGACGTGCACGGGTGCTACCCGAACATGACGGCCCTGGGGTGCGGGGACCGTCTCCGGGGGCTCAGGCACCCGGTACGTTACGAAACCCCACCCCGCGAGCACCATGAGCCCAGGGTGAAGAGCGTGACCCTGGGTGAGAGGGACCTTCGGCAAGTTTGACCACGGGTGCAACGGAAAGTGACCGCGTTCACGCACGTGAACACGCACGCCCGCGGAAACGGAGCGCTGCCTTCGCCAGATGCCGTCCCTGAGTCCCACTGGGCTCGGTGGCCGAAACCGGCCCCGACGACAACAGTTGCCAGGCGACAAAATGGCGGGAAAGGCGTGATGCTCACCGGAGTGGGCACTTCCCTGAAGCAACCTCCAGGGAACCTTTGATCCGATCGGCTATCGGCCCCGAGCGCGAGGAAACCCCAGGCCAGTCGGGGTGAACCCGTGCACTGGCCTGGGGTCGGTGACGCCGTATGGCTCGGGGTGTGCTCGCCGGTTCGGCTACCCGGCCCTCACCGGAGCCGGGCCGCGCAGCAGCGCGGCGATGGCCTCGGCCGCCGCTTCGGCCACGTCCGGGAACACCGACCGGTAGGTGTCCGGGGCGAAGACCGGGCCGCTGCCCGTCAACGCCGCCCCGGCCTCGTTGAGGGTGACGGCGCGCTGCCCGGCCGGTCGCCCGCACCAGCGGGTCCGGGCGGTCAGCGCTGCGGAGAGGGTGCTGGGCAGGGTGGCGCGGATGCGGTGCTCGGTGGCCGGCCGGACCACCCGCTCCCCCTTCACCGGGTTCCGGACGTTGGCGTCATTCGCCTTCGGCGGCCGCTACAGGCCGCCCGGCCGCTTGTTCACCGTGTCGGGCGTCGGCCACGGAGGACCGCCGCGCAGGGCGCGCAGGAGCTCCTCTCCGAAGCGCCTTCCGTTCGGAAACTCGTCGCCGCGGTCCCAGCGCCACGCCGCGACCATCGCGAGGACGAGCTGTCGGCACTCGTTCAGGAGCCCCTGGTCGATGTTCGGGTAGTGCTCGCAGACCTCCTCGGGCACATGGGCGAGGTCGAACTCCACGGGCCCTCGGCAGCACGTTTCCAGGTCGATGAACAACGGGCCGATCCGCGTGCTGAGCACGTTGCCCGGGTGCGGCTCTCCGTGGAGCAGCTGCTCGACGGCGCCGCGCTCCCCGATCGTCCGTCGCAGGTCCGCCAGCCTGCCGCTGAGGAAGACGCGGTCCGCCTCGGCCAGCTCCGGTGAGCGGTCCGGATCGGCGACGATGTCCTGCGCCTGCGTGATCCGGTCCGTGAACCGCGGGCTCGGCACATCGACCCGGCGCATGCCGGCGTGCAGCAGTTCCAGAGCCTCGGCGCACTCGGCCGGTGGGACGCGGGGCGTTACGGGCTCGTAGTAGGTCCACAGCGTGACCGCGAAGCCGTCGCGCGTGTACACGCGCGGGTCCGCCCGGGGCTCAAGAGGGCACACCGGGCTCCCCACCGCGACGAGCCGCTGAGCCAGTGCCACTTCGAACCGCGCGACCTCCCGTCCCACGGGGGCGACCCGGGCGAAGACGTCGCACGGGGTCAGCCGCAGCGCCAGCTTGTTCGAGTTGTGGAGCACGGTCGCGCCGCTGGTCGGCAGGCCGAGCGACGCGGCGACCGAGATAGCGGCGGCCTTCGCGCGAGTGACGTCGGACATTTCCATTCTCAGATCCTGGCGTACCGGCCGCCGGTGGTCTCCCCCTTTTTCCGCGCCGAGCGCGGGGTGGCTCGGTCCTCGTGAGCGTCGGCGTAGCGCTGGAAGTCCGGGAAGCTCCTCCCGGGCCGGGGCGGGGACCACGGGCCGCCCATTCGGCGAACGCCCCTCCCGCAAGCACGTCACCCATGGTCACCGGCTATCACGCACAGGGCCCGCGCTGCGGTTGGAGGGTTCGGGACCGGGTAGTGGTTGCCCCATGCTGCTGATGAGGCCACCGGGTGTTTACCCAGCTCAGGAGGACACCTCCTTGCTCCGCACCGTGCTGCGCCAGCACGGCCGGGTCGCCGGGCGCTCCGTCCTCGACGTCGGTTCGGGCACCGGGGCGCTGGGCATCGAGGCCTTCCGCGCCGGTGCGGCCAGCCTCACCTCGATCGACCTGTCGCGCCGCTCGGTGCTGGCGAGCTGGCTCAACAGCCGGCTGCACGGGGTCCCGGCGAAGGTCCGGCGCGGCGACCTGTTCGCTCCCGTGGCCCCGCACCGCTTCGACCTCGTGCTCGCCAACCCGCCCTACATGCCCGCTCCCGGTCGGCGGCTGCCCCGACACCGGATGGCCAGGTGCTGGGACGCGGGGCCGGACGGGCGGATCCTGCTGGACCGCATCTGCGCGGGGGCGGCCTCGGTGCTCAGCGAGGACGGCGCGCTGCTGCTCGTGCAGTCCGAGCTCGCGGACGAGCAGGCGACGTTGGAACAGCTCAGGAAGGCCGGGCTGGTGCCAGAGGTCCTCGCGAGGGCCCGTATCCCGTTCGGTCCGGTGCTGCGCGCGCGTGCCGCGGCGCTGCGCACCCGAGGACTGCTCGGCCCGGACCAGACGGAGGAGGAACTAGTGGTCATCGAGGCGCGCCATGGCTGAGGACCGCCGCCGGATCGTCGTCACCGACGACGGCCCGGTCCTCGTCTACGGTCCGGTCGACGTGGAGACGCCCGACGGGACGCGTGTGCGCAGCGACCGGGCGGTCACCGCGCTGTGCGTGTGCGGCCGCAGCAGGCGCCGCCCGTTCTGCGACACCAGCCACCGTCGGCGTGTACGCGGCGACGGAGGGAAGGAGCACGGCCCATGACCACGACGACGCCGGAGGCGCCGACCCTGCCCGCCCCCCGCGGCCCGGTCTCCGAGGCGGTTCTGGAAGCGCTGCGCGGGAACCGGACCGGGCTCCCCCGGGTGGACGGCTCCCCTCCCTACGGTGAGGACCTCCAGCTCGCCCTCTACTGCTGCTACGAGCTCCACTACCGCGGGTTCGGGGGAGTCGACGCCGACCGCGAGTGGGACCCGGCGCTGCTGGCACTGCGCGCCGAACTGGAAGGGGCCTTCCTCGGCGCGCTCAGGGACGAGGTGGCCCCGGGCGCGGACGTCGAGAGCGAGATCGGTGCGCTGCTGGTGGAGCACGTCGACGCGTTCGGCGCCTCCCACCACCTGCGCCGCCACGGGCAGTTGTGGCAGCTGCGCGAGTACGTCGCCCTCCGCTCGCTCTACCACCTGAAGGAGGCCGACCCGCAGACCTTCGTCATCCCGCGCCTGCACGGCCCCGCCAAGGCGGCCCTCGTGACCGTGCAGCACGACGAGTACGGCGCGGGAGACCCGGAGCGGACGCACTCCACGCTCTTCGCCGACATGATGGCCGAACTGGGCCTGTGCGCGGACTACGGCGCCTACCTCGACTCCGCCCCCGCCGAGATGCTGGCCGAGGTCAACTTCATGTCGCTGTGCGGTCTGCACCGCGGGTTGCGCGGGGCGCTGATCGGGCAGTTCGCCACCGTCGAGCTCACCTCCTCCCCCGGCTCGGACCGGCTGGTCAAGGCCATGAGGAGGCTGGACTGCGGTCCGGCCGCCATCCGGTTCTACGCCGAGCACGTCGAAGCCGACGCGGTGCACGAGCAGCTCCTGCGGCGCGAGGTGATCGCGCCGCTGCTGAGCACCGAACCCGAGCTGGCCTCCGACATCGTGTTCGGCGTCCGCGCCAGCACTCTCCTGGCCACGCGGCTGGAGGAGTACCTCCTGCGCCGGTGGAGCCGGGGCGAGTCGAGCTTGCGCGAAGCGACGGGACGGACGTGAGGAGACCATGAGAACACCTGGACCAGCGGTGCGGGCCCGTGTCCTTCCGCTCGCCGACAGGGGCGACGCGGTGCCGGACGACACCGTGGTGCGCGACTGCCTGCGGCGGTCGCCGCCCCGGCTGCCGCCCTGGCTCGGCTACGACGCGGTCGGCTCCGCGCTGTTCGAGCGGATCACCGAGCTGCCCACCTACTACCTGACCCGGGTGGAACGCGACCTGTTGGAGCGCCACTCCGCGGAGATCGCCGAACTGCTCGCCTGCGGGCGCGTCGCCGAGCTGGGCAGCGGAAGCGCGAAGAAGACACGGCTGCTGCTGGAGAGCTGTCTGCGCCTGCGCGAGACCGCCTACCTGCCGATCGACGTCGACCGGGGCATGTTGGAGTCCAGCGGCGCCGAGTTGTGCGAGGAGCTGGACCGGCTGGAGGTCACGGGCCTGTGGGGACGCTACGAAGCCGGTCTGGACTGGCTGCGCACCCACCCCGGTGAGCCGCTGGCGATCGTCTTCCTCGGCAGCAGCTTCGGCAACGCCACCCGCGGGGAACGCGACGCGCTGCTGGGCGAGATCGCCCGGACCCTGCGCCCGGGCGAGGCCTTCCTGGTCTCCGCCGACCTGGACAAGGGCCGCGAGGCCCTGGAGACCTGCTACAACGATCCCGCCGGGCACTCGGCCTTCGCCGACTTCCGGCTCAACTACCTCACCCGGTTGAACGACCTCTACGGCGCCGACTTCGTGCTCGACGACTTCGTCCCGGAGGCGCGCTACGACGCGGACACCGCCACTGTGGAGGGGCGTCTTCTCGCCCGGGCCGACCGGGCGGTGCCCGTACCGGGTCTGGGGCTGACCGTGCGGGTGCCGCGCGGGCGGTTCGTCAACGTCGGCTACTCGGTGAAGTTCGACGTTCAGGGGCTGGCCGACGAGGTGGGGGCGCACGGTTTCGGTCTGGGGGCCCGGTGGCTGGACCCCGATGCGCGGTACGGGCTGTTCCTCTTCCGCCGCGACGGGGGATGAACGGCCGAGGCGAAGGGCCGCCACCCGTGCGGGGTGGCGGCCCTCCTGCCGCGAAGGCGCGACTACCTCCGGCCGACGACCTCGAACTCGAGGACGTCGGTGAACTCGCGGCCGTAGGCGTCGGTCGCGGTCACCTCGGCGGTGTGCTCACCGGTGTGCAGGTTCCTGGGCAGGTCGAACCGCCACAGGTGCATCGTCCGGTCGGCGAGGCTGCCGCCGTGGACGAGCTGCTGCGCGACCGCGTACGGGTCGGAGTACTCGACGCCGACGTTGACGGCCTCGCCCTCCATCTGCTGGGTGCGGGAGGCCTCCCGGGCCGGTCCGCCGTCGATGCCGACCTCGACCGTCGAGCCGGTGGAGCCGAAGAAGAAGTTGGTCGTCAGCCAGCTTCCGTGGGCCAGGTCCCT
The DNA here is from genome assembly GCF_018316795.1 of Nocardiopsis akebiae. Lineage (NCBI taxonomy): Bacteria > Bacillati > Actinomycetota > Actinomycetes > Streptosporangiales > Nocardiopsidaceae > Nocardiopsis > Nocardiopsis akebiae. Next base: position 1,818,581 of record NZ_CP074132.1, on the reverse strand, counting down.
GCGGTCGACCACCAGGGGCTCCTCCAGCTCGGGGGCCTCGCCCACCGGGTTGCCGTTCCACTCCTGGCGCGCCTCGACCCACTCGCGGTAGGTCGGGCTGTTGATGCCCAGCTGCGTCTGCACGTCGTCGGACTCGCCGGTGACGGTGTAGCGCTCCTGGAACTCGCTGCCCTGGATGTCCAGCGTGACCACGCCGGGGCGTCCGCCGTCGCGGCCGATCGCGGTCGGGTAGCCCTCCTCTCCGATCGCGCCGGAGTACCAGTCACCCGAGATCGCGCCCGCGGTGATGTGGGGGAACGGCAGGCCCTCGACACCGAACAGGTCGTTCCAGCCCTTGGCTCCGTCACCGGTCTTGAGGTTCTCGATGCTGTGGCTGTGGCCGGACACCGCCACGGCGCTGCGGCCCTCCAGCAGCTCGTGCACGCGCCGGACCTGGTCGGTCTGGTGCACCGGGGAGGTGGAGTCGGCGTAGTTGAGCAGACCGATGTGGCTGGCGACGACGACGAGCTTGTCGGGGTCGACGTTGGCCAGGTCGCGTTCGAGCCAGGCGAGCTGGTCCTCGTCGAGGCGGCCGTTGTAGGACGGGTCGCCCTCCGGGTCGGCGCAGTGCGCCTCGATGCCCGCGGGGCTGTCCTCGGCCGCGACGCACGGGTACTCGACGGTGTTGAGCGCGATGATGTGCGTGTCGCCGACGTCGTAGGAGTAGTACTCCGGAGCCAGCTGCGCGCGGTAGGTGTCGAAGGAGTGCTCGGAGTCCGGGGCGTCGAAGTCGAGGTCGTGGTTACCCGGAAGGAAGCGGGCCGGACCGTTGGTCTCGGCGACCAGGTCCTTGATCTCGGGGTAGAGCGACAGGTCGTCGCCCACGACGTCGCCGACGAACAGCGTGCCGCAGCCGGCGTAGTCGTGGCGCGCGGCCAGGTCGGCGATGGCGCCGTCGCGCGCGTACCCGATCTCCTGCCGGTCGTAGGTCTGCAGGTCTCCGGCCATGACGCAGCTCTGCGCGTCGGTAGCGGTCAGCTCGCTCTCCACCAGCGGGAAGTTGACCGCGGACGGCAGGGGTCCGGTCGGCTCGATCCCGCCGTAGCGCAGTTCCGGCGACCCCTCGGGCAGGTGGTTGTAGTGGAACTGCGGGATGTTGTGCTCGTCCATCGGCACCTGGTAGCCCGACGGCTGCGTGATGGACACCGTCATGTTGTCGAACGCGGGCAGTTCGTAACGGCCCTCGCCGTCGGTCAGCACCACGTCGCGGCCGTTGGTGACCATGACGCCGGACAGACCGGCCTCCTCGCCGTCGCTGGCGCTGTCCCGGTCGGCGTCGACGAACACCTGGCCGGTCAGCACCGCGTCGTCGGCGGCTCCGGTCGGGGTGTGGACCACCTCGATCTCACCGCGGTAGGCGGTGTCGTCGAGGTTCTCCGACGGCGCCGCCGCGGCCGGGGCGGACACCGCGGTCAGGGAACCGGCGACGACGGCGGCCATCGAGGCCGCCAGCGCCGCGCGAGAGTAACGGCGTGTCCGCGGAGCACTCGGCGTTTGCGCACGTCGTGAATGTGTCGTTGGCATGCAGTTGCCTCCGGTCTGCGGGGGAGGGGGAGCAAAACCGGCCAGGGGGACCGGCGGGAAGCAACCTTTCTAGATATGGCTGAACAAAGGCCCAGTTGTCGGCCAACAGTCGGCCACCAGGCGGTGACCACTGGCGCGGCGCACTGATTATTCTCAGCCAGTTCTATCCCCATACGTTGTGAATGGCTAGGGCCGTCCGGGCGTTCTCTCCGTTCCCTTCCGGACTGGCTCGGGTCCTGCTTTCGGGACGGCCGCGAGGTTCATGCGGCCTCCTGGCACACTTGTTTCCGAGAAAGTTCCGAAGCCGGGGGCCAGGCGTCGCTGACAAATGTCCGCGCACGTCAGCTAATGTCTACGCACGTCGGCCCGGGAAGCAAGGCGCAACTCCGTACACGCCGAAAAACCTCGCGGAGCGGTGTCGGACAGCGCCCCCGGCCGCCCCGGACGACACGCCCCTCCGGTGACGAAACCGGCACCGTGCGGCGTGCACCGAGGTGAACGGCGCGTTTCCTGACCCGGGACTCCGACCCCGTCGACGGGTTCCGTCCCCTGCCCCGCCGCCCCTCGGTGGACCCGTCGCCCGCGGCGACACCACGACCGGTGCCACCCTCGCGCGCCGCGGCCCTTTCCTGTACCCTCTTCGTGGTCGCTTTTCGGATAAGCGGGAAGGTGCGAGCGAAGATCGAGGCACTGGTTCCGATCAGTCTGGCTTCGTCTTTCAGGGGCCATTACCTCTGGCGGAGCACGCCCGAGAACTCGCACTCCAACTCGGCCCAGCGACACTCCTGCAGTTCCTTCTCACCATCGCCGCGGGCCTGTTCACCTGCAAAGTCGCCTGGGGTACCGCTGATCTGCTCGTGAGAATCCTCAGGCACAAGGCCGTACAACGGTGGCCGGGCCTGGCGGCGGAAAAGCCGCGTCGCGGTCCGGCCGGAACAGGGGAATCCGTCCGGGGGCCGGCGGCGATCCGCAACGGGGTCCACGGCGATGTCGGGGGCGTCGTGGTCCAGGCCGGGCGCATAGACCGGCTCCACGTCCACCCCCGCGGCTGCGCGGCCCCGAAGGACTGCCCCGGCCCGGCGGCCGCCGGGCCGCCGGAGAACGACCCCGCCTGAGCGGACCCCCTGGAGGCGCGGACCGCGCCCGGGAACGGGACGCATCGTCCCTTCTGCACCCATCTATACACATTGTGTATAGTCGCCGCCATGTCTATCGGCAACACGCTGCTCGGTCTGCTCGAATCGGGCCCCCGCCACGGGTACGACCTCAAACGCCTCTTCGACGAGCGGTTCGGGCAGGACCGGCCGCTGCACTACGGACAGGTCTACTCGACGATGTCGCGCCTGCTCAGGAACGGCCTGGTCGAGGTGGACGGCGTGGAGACCGGCGGCGGCCCCGAGCGCAAGCGCTACGCCGTCACCGACGCCGGTGTCACCGACGTCGGCCGCTGGCTCTCCACGCCGGAGAGCCCCGAGCCCTACCTCCAGAGCACCCTGTACGCCAAGGTCGTGCTGGCGCTGCTGACCGGCCGTGACGCCGCCGGGCTGCTGGACGTCCAGCGGGCCGAGCACCTGCGCCTGATGCGTGAGCTCACCCGCCGCAAGAGGGGCGGCGACCTCGCGGACCAGCTCGTCTGCGACCACGCCCTGTTCCACCTGGAGGCCGACATCCGGTGGCTGGAGCTGACGGCCAGCCGCCTGGACCGGCTCGCCGGGGAGGTCGGCGGGTGAGCGGCACCAACGCGGCGGAGGGCGCGGGAGCCCTGCTCACCGCCACCAGGCTCCGCAAGTACTTCGGTTCGACCGCCGCGCTGAACGGAACGGACTTCAGCATCGGCTCCGGCGAGGTCGTCGCCGTCATGGGCCCGTCCGGTTCCGGCAAGTCAACGCTGCTGCACTGCCTGGCGGGCATCCTCGACCTCGACGGCGGCACCGTGCACTACGACGGGCGTGAGCTGTCGGCCCTGTCCGACGCAGAGCGCAGCAGGCTCAGACGCAGCGACTTCGGCTTCGTCTTCCAGTTCGGCCAGCTCGTCCCCGAACTGACCTGCGCGGAGAACGTGGCGCTCCCCCTGCGCCTGACCGGCGTCGCCCGCAGGAGCGCGGAGGCCTCCGCGGCGGAGTGGATGGCCCGCCTGGAGGTGGACGACGTGCGCGACAAGCGCCCCGGCCAGGTGTCCGGCGGGCAGAGGCAGCGGGTGGCCATCGCGCGGGCGCTGGTGGCCGGGCCCCGGCTGCTCTTCGCCGACGAGCCCACCGGCGCGCTGGACTCGCTCAACGGGGAGCGCGCCATGGAGCTGCTCACGGGCGCGGCCCGTGACACCGGAGCCGCGGTCGTCCTGGTCACCCACGACGTCCGGGTGGCCGCCTACTCCGACCGCGAGGTCGTCGTCCGCGACGGCCAGGCCCTCGGCGCCGCCACCGGGCCCATGGGGGCGACGTGATCGGCCGGTGGTACCGGGACCTGGCCATGGGCGCCGGGCTCACCCTGGGCGGCGGGCGGGTCGGCTGGACGGGGACGCTGCTCACCGCGCTGGGCGTGGGTCTGGGGGTGATGGTGCTCCTGCTGGCCGCCGCGGCGCCCTCGGCGCGCGCGGCGGGCCAGGAACGGATGGACGCGCGGGCACCGGTGTACCTGGAGCGGGACGCGCCGACCGGCGACGCCGCGGTCCTGGCGGCCCCCCGGGTCGTCGAGTACCGGGGCGACATGTTCACGGGCATGCTGCTCGAAGCGCCCGAAGACCCGGGGCCGGACGTGCGCCCGCCGGGGATCGACCGGCTGCCGGAGGCGGGCGAACTCCACGTCTCCCCCGCCCTGCGCGACCTCCTGGCCTCCCCCGGGGGCGCCCTGCTCGCCGAGCGGTTCGACGGCGCCGCGGTCACCGGCCTGATCGGCGCCGAGGGGCTGCGGGGGCCGCACGAGCTCTACTTCTACCTGGGCACGGACTCCCTCTCCCGGTCCCCGCTCCCGCACGCCGCCTCCGGCTTCGGCGCGGACCTGCGGGACGGCGGCATGTCCGCGGTCCTCGTCCTGCTCATCGTCGTCGTCATCGTGGTTCTGCTGCTGCCGATCGCCGCGTTCGTCCTCACCGCGACGCGCTTCGGGGCCGAGCGGCGCGACCAGCGCCTGGCCGCGCTGCGGCTGGTGGGCGCGGACAGGGCGATGACGCGCAGGATCGCCGCGGGCGAGTCCCTGGTCGGCGCGGTCCTGGGCCTGGTCCTGGGCTCCGGGTTCTTCCTGGTGGCGCGGACCTTCGCCGACGACGTGCGGCTCCCGGGCCCGGGCGTGCAGCCCGCGGACCTCACACCGGTGCCGCTGCTCGCCGCCCTCGTCGTGGTGCTCGTCCCGGCCAGCGCCGTCCTGGCGACGCTCCTGGCCCTGCGGGGGGTCGAGGCGGGTCCGCTGGGCGTCTTCCGGGAGGGCACCGATAGGGGGCGGCGGCTGTGGTGGCGCGCGGCGGTCCTGGCCGTCGGCTGCGCGGTCCTGGCCGTGCTCGGGCGGGGCGCGGACTCCGAGGGCGCGGAGTGGGCCGTCGCCGCCGGTGCGGCGGCGGCCCTGACGGGGTTCACCCTGCTGCTGCCGTGGGTGGTCGAGGCCGTGGTGGGCCGACTGCGCGGCGGTCCGCTGTCGTGGCAGATGGCCACGCGGCGCCTCCAGCTGAACAGCGGGATCGCGGCCCGCACCGTCAGCGGAGTCACCCTCGCCGTGGCCGGGGCGATCGCGCTCCAGATGCTGTTCTCCGCGATCGACGCCCAGGTCCCCTCCGACGGCGGCCGGGAGCCCGGCCGGGCGGGGATGATCGCCTCGGCCACGGTGGGGAGCCGCGCCGAGGCCGCGGAGTTCGCCCGCGACGTCGACGGCGCCAGGGGTGTGGAGTCCTCCTCCCCCTTCCTGCTGGCCCACCTCCCCCCGGCGGACGCCCCGCCCGGCGCCGACGACCCGTCGCGGACGCGGACGGTGGTCGTCGCCGACTGCGCGACCCTGGGCGGGCTCATCACGTTCTCCTCGTGCGCCGACGGCGACGCCTTCGTCGCGGGTGAGGGGGCCTCCGCCGTGCGCGCGGGGGACCGCCTGGACCTCGGCAACGCCCCTCGGGGCGGCTCCGCCTCCGGGTCCCGCCCCTGGACCGTCCCGCCGCTGCGCGAGGCCGAGGCCGCGGACGACCTGGTCGGGCAGGAGTACCGGGGACTGTTCGTCACCCCGTCCGCCCTTCCTGTCGAGGAGCTGGAGTACCTCCAGTCCACGGTGTTCGTCACCCTGGACGGGAGCGCCCCGGACGCGGTCGAGCACGTGCGCAACCACGTCGGAATCGACAGCCCCGGCACCTATCTGCGCGTACTGCACCAGGAGGGCGGCGGCACCCTGTTGACGTCCATCGGCGACGCGCTCCGGGCCGGTGCGGTCCTCACCATGCTGGTGATCGGGGCGAGCATGGTCGTCTCCACGGTGGAGCAACTGCGGGAGCGCAGGCGGCAGCTCTCGGTGCTGGTCGCCTTCGGGACGAGCCGTGCCACGCTCGCCGCGTCGGTGCTGTGGCAGACCGCGATCCCGGTCGTGCTCGGCCTGGTGATCGCCGTCGGGGGCGGGACCGGGCTCGGGCTCCTCCTGCTGCGGGTGGCCGACCTCCCGGTCGCCGACTGGCTGGGGTTCCTGCCGCTCGTGGGCGCCGGATTCGGCGTGATCGCGCTGGTGACGCTGGCGAGCCTGCCCTACCTGTGGCGGATGACGAACCCCGAGGGCCTGCGCACCGAGTGAGGCCGGGGAGCGCGGCGGGGTCGTGGAACCGGTGTCCGCGGCCCCGCCGTTCGTCCGGGCGCCGGTAGCGCCGGAGGCCCCGCTTCGAGGGGACCGCGGAAAAACTCGTATCGCCCATATCGACTTTTGTCCGTCATGGAGTCAAACGCGTTTTCCGTGACCCCCGGACGCGAACCCCCTCCAGGATCCACCGCCCCGGAAGCGTCCCGGAATCCGGGGAGGAGCGCCGTGGTGCGAGCAGGATTCCGGCGTTCCGGACCGCCCCCCTTCGAAGTTCGGCCCGGCCCCAACACCGAAGAAAACTGTGGCGACAACCTGCGAGAACACGGACAATCCGCATGACGCCACCGGCTTTTATCCACCCGTGTCCTTTTACTCCTTTCCCTTGTTCCCGCCGACTTCCACCAAACCGAACCAGATCACACCATTGCGTTGACAAAAACCGCGATGGCCGAAGATGATCACTCCACAAGTACCGCGCGGCGGACCTCCGGCCGCCCGGACGGCGCCCTTCCCCGGGCACCGCCGTTTCCGGACGCCGTCCTTTCCGCGCCGATCGGGAACAGGGGGTGTACGCCGTGGCGCACACCGATGACGAAGCGGGCGCCGACCGCGCGCGGGAGCCGCTGCTGGTCGCGGCAGGGGCGGCCGACCTGGCATGGAGCGGGATCGGCGCGGCCCTGCGGGGAGCGCGGTCGGTGCTGGGCCGGTCGGACCTGGCCGAGCTGGTCCGGGACGGTCGGCGGGACCTGCGCGAGCGCGGCGAACTGGCGCTGCGGCGGTACGCTCCGACGGCCGAGTCCCACATGGAGCTGCTCGCCCGGCGGGCCGCCGCCTCCCGTCCCGGCCAGAGCGATGGCTGAGACCGGGGAGCAGGCCCTGCTCCGGACACGGGTGGACACCGAACTCCGGGAGTTCGCGCGCCGGGAGACGGACCGGCTCCTCGCCGTCGACGCCGACCTGCTGCCGGTGGCCGAGCAGCTGGACGTGGCGGTGACCGGGGGCAAGCGCCTGCGCGCGTCGTTCTGCTACTGGGGGTGGCGCGCGGCCGGGCAGCCGGACAGCGACGCGCTGGTCAGGGCAGCCGCCGCGATGGAGCTGGTGCACGCCGCGGCCGTCGTCCACGACGACCTCATCGACGAGAGCCCGATGCGGCACGGCGTGCCGAGCGCACACGTCGCCCTGCGCGCGGCGTTCACCGGCAGGCCCAGGCCCCACGCCGGGAGCCGCGCCCTGGCCCTGCTGACCGGCGACCTGCTCATGTCGTGGGCCGCGGAGCTGTTCCTGTGCTGCGGCCTTCCCTCGGCCTACCTCTCCCGCGCCCGTGAGCTGTGGCTGGTCATGGCCCGGGAGCTGATCGCCGGGGAGTGCCTGGAGGTCCTGCGCACCGGCTCGCCGCCCGACACGGGCCGCTCGCTCCAGGTGGTCCGGTACAAGACGGCCAAGTACACCGTCGAGCACCCCCTGCGCATCGGCGGTGCGCTGGCCGGCGCCCCGGGCGCGGTGATGGAGGCCTTCACCGCCTACGGGCTCCCCCTGGGCGAGGCCTTCCAGCTGCGGGACGACCTGCTGGGGTTGTTCGGCGATCCGGAGCTCACCGGCAAGTCGAACCTGGACGACGTCCGGGGCAACCGGCCCACCGTCCTGCTCGCCGAGACCTGGTCGGCCGCCACCGCGGCCGAGCGCCGGGAGCTGCGCGGCCTGCTCGGCCGCCGCCGCCTGGACGGGGAGGGCCTGTCCAGGGTCCGGTCGATCATGCGGCGCACCGGGGCGCCAGAGCGCGTCGAGGAGATGATCGGCGAGCGCGTCCGGGCCGCGACCGACGCCCTCGACCGCGCCGACCTGCCGGACGGGGCCTCCGCCGCCCTGTCGCAGATGGTGACCTCGGCCGCGGCCCGACACTCCTGACCCCAGGAAGGGATCCCATGTCCTACACACCGGAGTCCATGGACGCGCTGCGTCTGATGGGCGACGAACTCGCCGACGCGACGGTGGAGACGCTCTTCGAACGCGGGGAGGTCGGCAAGTTCAACACGCTCATGCGCTACTTCTCCAACGCCGGACAGGACCTGCCCGACGGGCTGCCCGACGTCGCCCGCGAGTACCTGCACGCCACGGCCGCGCCGCCCTCCTGGGTCGACTGGGACGAGATGGAGAGGGCCCGTCTGTTCTTCATCGACAACAACGTGCACGTCTCCACCGCCCTGGCCTTCTCGTCGATGCCCGCCTGCTACGTCGTCCCGCACGTGGCCAGGCTGCTCAGCGCCACCCACGCCCTGGAGTACCCCTCGCGGCGCATGGCCGAGACCGGGCAGTTCACCGTGTACCTGATGCGGCCCGACGCGTTCGAGGCGGGGAGCCGGTTCGTCCCCGCGGCCCAGAAGGTGCGCCTGCTGCACGCCTCCATCCGCTACCACATGCGCCGCGAGGACCGCTGGGACGTGGACGCGCTCGGCACCCCGATCTGCCAGGAGGACATGATCGGCGGCCAGATGATGTTCTCCATCCAGGTCCTGGACGCCCTGCACCGGCTGGGCGTGCACATGACGGCCGAGGGCGCGGAGTCCTACTACTACGCCTGGCGCGTCGTCGGCGCCATGCTCGGCGTCGGCACCGAACACGCTCCGGCAGACGTGGCGAGTGCCCGCGAGTTCTCCGACCTGTACATGACCCGGTACATGGGCCCCTCCGAGGAGGGGGCGCACCTGACCCGCCAGCTCATCGACCTCTACGAGGAGGTCGTGCCCGGAACCCTCCTCGACCCGGTGGTCGCCGCCCTCATCCGCTACCTCATCGGCGACACCTGCGCCGACTGGCTCCGGGTTCCGCGCAGCGCCTGGGACACGGCCGTCAAGGCCTCCCCCGCCCTGCTCGGGGTCCTCGAACGCGTCGAGGACGGCTCCCCGCTGGGCGCGTGGGCCCTGGACCGCCTCGGGCACGTCACCACCCGCCTGGAGCTGAGTTCCCTCACCCGGGGCCGGGTCATGCAGTACGCCATCCCCGAACGGCTCAGGGACGAGTACGGCGTCCCCTCCCGCGCCCCCCGCGCCCAGCGCTGGACCCCGCCGCCCCCGGTTCCCCAGCTCTAGGGACGGACGGCCGGTCCCGCGCGCCGGTCACCGGCCTCCGGTGACCCCTGAGGACGCGGTGGCCCCTGCACCTCCTGTGATCACGGCGGACCGGGAGGCCTCCGCCGGGAGGCCCCCGAATGCGGCGGAGGCCGCCGGGGGACACGCCCTCCCCCGGCAGCGGCCCACCCGGTGAGTCCCCTCCGCGGTCGCCGCTGGGATGATCGCGGGGCCGACGCCACGGTCGGCGCAGTCGAGGGGAGCCCTGCCGTGACCGGACGCCTTGTGCACGTGGGACCGGTGATCATCGACGTCGTGATGGCGGTCGACGCCCTCCCCCGGGCCGGGGAGGGCGTGTTCGCCTCCTCCGCCCGGACCCTGGTCGGGGGCGGTTTCAACGTCGTCGCCGCCGCGGCGCGCGCGGGCATGGAGGTGGTCTACGCGGGGGCGCACGGAACCGGGCCCCACGGGGACCTGGCCCGGGCCGCGCTGCGCTCCGAAGGGGTGGCGGTGGCGCACGCCCCCTCCCCCGACGCGGACACCGGCTTCTGCGTGGCCCTGGTGGACGGCGACGCCGAACGCACCTTCGTCACCCGGCTGGGCGCCGAGATGGACCTGTCCCTGGACCGGCTGCGCGCCCTCCGGCCCGAACCGGGGGACTTCGTCTACACGGTGGGGTACTCGCTGCTGCCCGGGCCGCGCGCCGACGACCTGCTCACCTGGATCGGCGGGCTCCCGGAGGGGGTGCGCCTGGTCCTGGACCCGGCTCCGGTCGTGGGCGACGTCCCCGGGCCGACCCTGGACCGGGTCCTGGCCCGCGTGGACCTGCTCAGCCTCAGCGCCGCCGAGGCCGCGACCGTGACCGGGCGCTCAGTCCCCGAGGAGGCCGCCGCGCTCCTGCTCCCCCGCATCCGTCCCGGCGGCACGGTGGTCGTGCGCGACTCCGCGCGGGGCTGCGCGGTGGCCGGGACCGGTGGCGGGGACGGGACCGTGTCCGGGGGCTCCGCCGCCCGGCGCGTGCCCGGTTTTGCCGTGCGCGCCGTGGACACCAACGGCGCGGGCGACGCGCACGTGGGCGTGTTCACCGCCGCCGTGGCAGAGGGCATGGACCCGCTGTCAGCCGCACGCAGGGCCAACGCGGCCGCCGCCCTGGCCGTCACCCGCCGCGGCCCGGCCACCTGCCCCACCGCCAAGGAGACGGACGTCTTCCTGGAGGAGGCCGAGGGCGACGGGGTCCCCGACCGGGGCCGGTGATCCGGCCGGGAGCGCCGCCGGTGAGCCGACCGGGAGCACCGCCGGTGGGCGGTGCGGGGCGGCGCCGCACCCGCCTTCACCCGCCTTCACCCGCCTTCACCCGCCGGAAGCAACCACCGTTCCCACCTGCGGTTTTCGGGACGCGTCCTGACCCCCGGCTTGCCGCCGGGCGATCCGCGGGTGAACGCCCGACCGGTTCGCGGGGAGAGGGTGAAGTCCCCATGAACCGAAAATAAAGTTGCAGGAAAGACAGCCTGCGCAATAAAACTTGCTTGTATCGTGGGCGCTGTGAACCTCCAGGAACGCATGAGCGAGTACCGCGACCGGCTGACGAAGTCGGACCGGGTCCTCCTCGACGAACTGCTCTCCAACCCCGCCGAGGCCCCCCTGTGGCGGGGCGGGGAGGTGGCCCAGCGCGCGGGGGTCCACCCCGCCGCCGCCACCCGGCTGGCCCAGCGGCTGGGCTACCAGGGCTACCTGGAGCTGCGCGAGGACCTGCGCGAGGCCCACGAGGCACGCCTCAACGGCGCGGGCGACCGGTTCCGGGCCGAACTCCGGGGCCAGGGGCGGGCCAGCGTGCTGGACACCCTCCTGGCCACCGAACTCGACTCCCTCGCCGCGGTCGGCAAGCACGTGAGCCAGGCCCAGATCGACGAGGTGGCCGACCTCCTGGTCGGCGCGCGGGTGGTCTACCTCTTCGCGCGCGGCAACTCCGGGGTCCTGGCCGAACTCCTCGACAGCCGACTGCGCCGGTTCGGGATGCGCCCGGTCAACCTGGTCGGCCCCGGCCGCGAGGTCGCCGAACGCGTCCTGGCGATGTCGGACTCCGACGTCGTCGTGTCGTTCGCGTTCCGCCGCGCTCCGCGAGGCCTCACACAGCTGTACGCACACGCCTCCGAGGTCGGAGCCCGGTCCGTGCTGGTCACGGACACCCTGCACACCCTCGATCCGGCTCCGACCACCGTGCTCTCGGCCCCGCGCGGACACCAGGAGGGCTTCTCCTCCCTGAGCGTCCCGATGATGATCGCGAACGCCATCGTGCTCACCGTCGCCCAGCGCCACCCCGAGACCATCCTGCCCGCCCTCGACCGCCTGGACGACCTGCTCAACGCGTTCGACTGACGCCGGTCTCCCCATCCCCCGCGACGGCCGGACCACCCCGGCCCCGCTCCCGCCTGCGCGAAAACCGACGCAAAGGACCTGTCATGCGCACTTCGAGACTGCTCTCCGCCTCCGTCGCCCTCCCGCTCGCCGCGACGCTCGCCGCCTGCGGCGGCGGCACCCCCGAGGCCGCCGACACCGCCGACGCCGGCGAGGCCGCCCAGCCCCACGAACTCGACGACGCCACCCACGAGGAGCTGGTCGAGCTGGCCAGGGAGGAGGGGGAGGTCACCGTCTACTCCTTCACCTCGCGCATCGCCTCCGTCGAGGAGGCCTTCGAGGAGGAGTACCCGGGCGTCGACCTCATCGGCCACGACATCGCCTCCTCCGAGCAGATCACCCGCCTGCAGTCCGAGGCCCAGGCCGGGACCCCGTCGGCGGACGTCGCCTACATCTCCGACGCCCCGGTGGTCGTCACCGAACTCGTCTCGGGCGGCATCCTCCAGAACCACGTCCCCCAGCGCGTCGCCGGGACCGTGCCCGAGGAGTACCAGCAGCCCCTGCTGGCCAACCGGCTCTCGACCAAGATCCTCATGTACAACGAGGAGGCCCACCCCGACGGCAGCCCGGTCCAGAACCTGTGGCAGCTGACCGAGGAGGAGTGGAACGGCAGGGTCGTCATGGTCGACCCGAGCGTGCGCGGCGACTACCTCGACCTCGTGGCGGAGATCGTCCAGCGCTCCGACGAGATGGCGCGGGCCCACCAGGAGCACTTCGGGTCCGAGGTGGAACTCGACGAGGGCGTGGAGAACGCCGGACAGCAGTTCATCGAGGACCTCTACGCCAACGGCCTGGTCCTGGTCGACGACACCGACAACGTCAACGCGGCCGTGGGCGCGACCGGGCAGGAGGACCCGCCGGTCGGCATCACCTCCTACTCCGACCGCCGGGACAACGAGGAGGAGGGCTGGGCGCTCCAGGCCTCCCTGGGGACCGCGCCGTCGCTGGGCATCACCTTCCCGGCCTACATCGGCATGGTGCGGGGCTCCGACAGCCCCGCCGCCGCGCGCCTGGTCGCCGACTTCCTCATGGGCGACGACTCCGCGACCGGCGGTCCCGGATACGAGCCCTTCTACGTCCCCGGCGACTACCCGGTCCGCACGGACATGGAGATGCCCGGGGACGCCGCGCCCCTGGACGAACTGGGTGCCTGGGACATCGACCCCGAGGAGACCTCCCGGGTCCGCGACGACGTGGCCGACTTCCTCCTGACCCTGTAGGACCCCGACTCCCCCGTCAGCGAAAGGACGCCATGACGACGGCACCCGCCCCCCGCCGCACCGCGGTCGGCACCACGGTGGCCCGTGCGCGCACGACACTGAGGCAGCCCTCCGTGGTGCTGGGAGCCGGCACCCTGCTCGTACTGTTCGTCCTCGTGGTGGCGCCGCTCAGCGGACTGGTCAACACGACCCTCCAGAGCGGCAACCGCGAGGCGTGGGCGGACGTGTTCGCCAGCCCGATGTCGGAGAACCTCCTGTGGAGGCCGATGGGCAACTCGATCCTCATGGGGACCGCCACCGCCGTCTGCTCGACGGTGGTGGGCGGGTTCCTCGCCTGGGTGGTCGTGATGACCCGTATCCCGGGGCGCAGGACCCTGGGGCTGCTGGCGACGATCCCGTTCGCCCTGCCGAGCTTCGCCCTGGCGCTGGCGTGGGAGTCGGTCTTTCGCAACGACCTGATCGGCGGGTCCACCGGGATCCTGATGAACCTGGGCCTGGACGTCCCGGACTGGCTGGCCTGGGGGCCCGTACCGATCGCCGCGACCCTGACGGCCCACTACTTCTCCCTGTCGTTCATGCTGGTCGCCGCGGCGCTGGCCAGCGTCAACGGCGACCTCATGGAGGCCGCCGAGATGACCGGGGCCTCCACGCTGCGGGTGGCCCGGGACATCGCCCTGCCGGTCGTGGCCCCGGCGATGATCTCCGGCGCGCTGCTCGCCTTCGCCGAGGGGGTCTCCAACTTCGTCACACCGGCCCTGCTCGGACTGCCGGTGCGGTTCCACACGCTCTCCACCCGGCTGTACGGGGCGATCTCCACCGGTGACGTCGCACGCGGGTACGTGCTCTCGATCGTGCTCATCGTCGTCGCCGCGATGATCATGTACGCCTCGACCCGCATCACCGGGGGCGGGCGCAGCTTCGCGACGATCACCGGCAAGGGCGGCCGCCGCCGGGGCGTGGACCTGGGCCCCTGGGGGCGGCCGGTGGCCGGGCTCGCCTGGCTGCTGGTCACGTGCACCACGATCGTGCCCGGCCTCGTGCTCGTCCTGAGCTCGCTGACCCTGCGCACCAACGACTTCGCCTCCGGGCTGACCCTGCACTACTGGATCGGCGACTCGGACCCCGCGCTCGCACAGGGGCAGCGGGGCGTCCTGAACAACCCGCAGATCCTGGAGGCCACCTGGAACACCGTCCTGCTCGGGGTGTGCGTGGCGGTCGGCGCCGGTGTGCTCGGACTGCTCATCTCCTACGTCATCACCCGCTCCAACGGCCCGAGGTGGCTGGTGGGGACCATGGGCGTCACCTCGTTCGTGCCCTTCCTCATCCCCGGCATCGCGCTGGGCGCGGCCTTCATCGCGCAGTTCGGGGCGCCCATCGGCCCGCTCCCGAGCCTGTACGGGACGTTCGCGATCCTCGTGCTGGCCGGGATCGCGGCCACGATCCCGTTCTCCGTGCGGTCGGGCACCTCGGCCCTGAGCCAGGTGTCCAGGGACGTCGAGGAGTCCGCGGTGATGGCGGGGGCCGGGCTGACGCGCAGGATCGGCGCGGTCATCGCACCGCTGACCGCCCGCGGCCTGTTCACCGGCGGGGTGCTGGTGTTCGTCCAGATGGTGCGCGACCTGTCCCTGGTCGTGCTGCTGGCGACCCCGGCGATGCCCGTCCTGGCCGTGCTCACCTACCAGTACTCCTCGGAGAACTTCACCCAGTTGGCCAACGCGGTCACCGTGGTCATCGCGGTGATCTCGGTCGCGGCAACCGTCATCGCGCGGCGCTTCGAGGGCGCCGCCCAGCCCTGGAACTCCCGATCATGACCCCGATGCCGCGCGCCCGGCAGGCCGAAAGGACCGACATGCGCTCCGAAACCCCCTCGGCCGCCCTGACCATCACCGACCTGCGCAAGGACTTCGGCGGCACCGCCGCCGTGGACGGCGTCTCGATCGAGGTCCCGGCGGGCTCCTTCCTCGTGCTGCTCGGACCGTCCGGCTGCGGGAAGACGACGACCCTGCGGATGCTCGCCGGACTGGAGAACCCCACAGGGGGCGAGATCCGGTTCGGCGACCGCGTCATCGCCCGAGGCGACGGGACCGAGATCGTGCCGCCCGCCGAGCGCGAGGCCGGTCTGGTCTTCCAGTCCTACGCGCTGTGGCCGCACAAGACCGTGCGCCAGAACATCGCCTGGCCGCTGACCGTGGCCAAGTGGTCCAAGGCCGACCGGCGGGCCCGCAGCGAGCAGGTGCTGTCGATGCTGTCGATCGAGGACCTGGCCGACCGCTACCCGGGGGAGATCAGCGGCGGCCAGCAGCAGCGGGTGGCGATCGCCCGCATGATCGCCCCGCAGCCCAAGGTTCTGCTCTTCGACGAACCGCTGTCCAACCTCGACGCGAAACTGCGGGTGGACACCCGGGGCGAGCTGATGCGCGTGCACCGCTCGACCGGAGCCACGAGCGTCTACGTCACGCACGACCAGGTGGAGGCGATGACCATGGCCACGCACATCGCGCTCATGAAGGACGGCCGGATCGAGCAGTTCGGCACGCCGCGGGAACTGCTGGAGTCGCCGCGCACCGCGTTCGCCGCGACGTTCGTCGGCACTCCCCCGGCCAACATCATCGAGTGCCGGGCCGGGGGCGGTCGGCTGTCGACCCTGGGCGCCGACTGCGGCGCGGCTCCCGCCTCGGTCCCGGACGGGGTCGTGCGGGCGATGTACCGGGCGGGTTCGCTCGGGATCGACCGCGACGCCTCCGCGCCCGGGTGCCTGGAGGCGGTCTTCGCCGACCAGGTGCCGATGGCCGACAGGTGGGTGGTGGGCGTGGACCTCGCCGACGGAACCCGGGTGAACGTCTCCCGGGACACGCCGGTGGACCTGCGGCCCGGGGACGCGGCCGGTCTGCGGCTGCCCGAGGCGCCGGACGCCTACTTCGACGCCGCGGGCGACCGCCTGGACACCGGGGAGGCCCGATGACGCGGCTGATCCTGGTCCGCCACGGCGAGACCGAGTGGAACGGTGAGCGCCGCCTCCAAGGGCAGCAGGACATCGGGCTGTCGGAGGCCGGGCGCCGCCAGGTCGCCGCGCTGGCGGAGACGGTCCGCTACCTGGACCCCGGCTACGTCGTCATCTCCGGCCTGTGCCGCACGCAGGAGACCGCCGAGGTCCTCGGGGTCAGCCCGGACGCGCGCGACCCCCGGCTCAACGAGGCCTACCTGGCCGGGTGGGAGGGGCGGTACTCGGCGCAGATCAAGGAGGAGGACGGCGGTGTGTACGCCGCGTGGCGCGCGGGGCGGTTCCACCCCCCGGGCGCGGAGAGCTTCGGCGAACTCACCGACCGGGTGGTCGAGGGGATCGGCGCCGCCGTCCGCCGGGCGCACGCCGACGGCCACCGGACGCTGCTGGCCGTCACCCACGGAGGGCCGGTGCGGGCCTTCCTCGTGGCCGCCGTCGGGCTCGACCCGGCGCGCACGGTGCCCAGCCACCCGGCCAGTCTGAGCATCGTGGACGTCGACCCCGGGGCCGCCTCCCTCACCGAACCGGGCGCGGCCAGGCTCCGGCTGTTCAACTACTCCCCGGCGATGTCGCCGCTGGACCCGCCGGACTGACGGGCGCCGCCGGGGCGGGAACGCTCGTGCGGCGTTCCCGCCCCGGCGGCGGGCCGGTCCGGCGGACCCCACGGCCGGTGCGCGGACCCGGCTTGCGGCTCGGCCCCGCGCGGAGCCCGGCCGGTCCCCGCGCGCTGGCGCGCGGACCGGAGCCGGGCCTCAGTCGTTGCCGGACTCCATCGCGGCGTGGTCGAGCAGGTCGTCGCTCTCGGGGGCCTGGCCGCGGGAGGCGATCGCCTCGGCTCCGCCCTCGGGCATCGCGCCGATCAGCCCGGTCGAGGCCGCCTGGGCGGCGCCGATCGACGTCGGGTGCGAGGTGCCGACCATGCCGACCCTGGAGTACTCCTCCAGCTTGGCGCGGGAGTCGGCGATGTCGAGGTTGCGCATGGTCAGCTGGCCGATGCGGTCCACCGGGCCGAACGCGGAGTCCTCGGTCCGCTCCATGGACAGCTTGTCCGGGTGGTAGCTGAACGCCGCGCCGGTGGTGTCCATGAGGGAGTAGTCCTCGCCGCGCCGCAGCCGCAGGGTCACCTCGCCGGTGACCGCCGTGCCCACCCAGCGCTGGAGGGCCTCGCGCAGCATCAGCGCCTGGGGCTCCAGCCAGCGGCCCTCGTAGAGCAGCCTGCCGAGCCGACGGCCGTCGTTGTGGTAGCTGGCGAGGGTGTCCTCGTTGTGGACCGCGTTGACCAGCCGCTCGTAGGCCGCGTGCAGCAGCGCCATGCCCGGGGCCTCGTAGATGCCGCGGCTCTTGGCCTCGATGACGCGGTTCTCGATCTGGTCCGACATGCCCAGGCCGTGTCGGCCGCCGATGGCGTTGACCTCGTTGACCAAGTCCACGGCGGTGGCGAAGGTCTTGCCGTTGACGGTCACCGGACGGCCCTGCTCGAAGCCGATCGTGACGTCCTCGGGGGTGATCTCGACCTCGGGGTCCCAGAACCGCACGCCCATGATGGGCTCGACGATCTCGATACCGGTGTCGAGGTGTTCGAGCGCCTTGGCCTCGTGCGTGGCGCCCCAGATGTTGGCGTCGGTGGAGTAGGCCTTCTCGGTGCTGTCCCGGTAGGGCAGGCCGTGGGCCAGCAGCCACTCCGACATCTCCTTGCGGCCGCCGAGCTCGTTGACGAAGTCGGCGTCCAGCCACGGCTTGTAGATCCGCAGGGAGGGGTTGGCGAGCAGGCCGTAGCGGTAGAACCGCTCGATGTCGTTGCCCTTGAAGGTGGACCCGTCGCCCCAGATCTGCACGCCGTCCTCGAGCATCGCGCGCACCAGCAGGGTGCCCGTGACGGCCCGCCCGAGGGGGGTGGTGTTGAAGTAGGTGCGGCCGCCGGAGCGGATGTGGAAGGCTCCGCAGGCCAGCGCCGCGAAACCCTCCTCCACCAGCGCCTCCCGGCCGTCCACCAGGCGGGCGCCCTCGGCGCCGTAGGCGGTGGCGCGGCCGGGGACCGAGGCGATGTCGGGTTCGTCGTACTGGCCGATGTCGGCGGTGTAGGCGTACGGGACGGCGCCCTTGTCGCGCATCCACGCGACCGCCACCGAGGTGTCGAGGCCACCGGAGAAGGCGATACCGACGCGCTCGCCGACGGGGAGGGAAGTGAGTACCTTGGACATGGAAATAAGTATGCGCCCTTATGAATGAGCATGCAATCTGGGGAGGCGCATGTCGGTGTGGGATACATCCCCGACCTGCCGCGCGGGGCACCGGGGCCGGGGCCCGCCCCCCACCCTGCCCGGGACCGGAGCCGCCCGACCGGCGACGCGCCGGACGCTCCCGGGCGGTCGCGCCCCGCGCCCACGGGGCCGCGGGAGAACCGCGTGCGCACCGCGGGGTCCCGATGCGCCCGGCGGACCGGCAACGGCTCTACGGAGGGGGCGCATCACGGGGGTTCGGCTCCGCGGGGGCCACCGCGCCCGGCGGCGGGCCGCGCCCCGCCGGAACCGGCGTTAGAGTCGGGTGGACGAGAGGGGGTGCCGCGATGTCCGGGGCGCAGCACATGCAGATCGGCGAGGTCGCCGAGCGGACCGGCCTGTCCCTGCGCACGATCCGCTACTACGGCGAGGTCGGCCTGGTCGAGCCCTCCGCGCGCTCCCGAGGCGGCTTCCGGCTCTACACCGAGACGGACGTGGACCGCCTGAACCTCATCAAGCGGATGAAGCCGCTGGAGTTCAGCCTGGAGGAGACCCGCGAGTTGCTGGAGGCCGTCGACCGGCTGGGGTCGGCCGAGACCGGACCCGACGAGCGGCGCGCCCTGAGCGAGAGGCTCGACGCCTTCGAGGCGGCCATCGTCGCCCGCTGCCAGACCCTGCGCGACCAGTTGGCGATGGCCGAGGAGTTCGCCGAGCGGCTGCGCGAGCAGCGCGCCCGCGACAACGCCACCGCCTAGCGTCCGCCGGGGCCGAGCGGCCAGCGCCCCGAGACGGGAACCCGTTCCCCCCGCCCGCATCGCGAGTCACCGCCGCAGCTCCACCGGTGGTCACGGCGCGTCATCACCGGTGGAGTGCGCCCGCCCCCGCCTGGAGGAACAGCCGCACCCTTCCGTCGTGTGAGGGTTGTCTCAGCCACCGAACGAGAATCAGACTCTCACGTAAGAGTAGAGTTTCTCCGGGTCGTCCCCCGCGCACGAGCGGAGGACCACCGCGCTCTCCTCCCGGCTCTGCCCAGGGGCACGACCGGACCCGCGGCGACGAAGCCGCACCGGGGCCGACATCGCCCCGGATCCCCGTGCGCACCGGCGCACCCCGCCTCACCGGCGCGCGTCCGCGCCGTGCACGAACGCCTGACCCGAACACCGCGGTCCTCGTTGTGGGCTGCCCGAAACCCGATGGGTGCCATGAAACTGCCCGTGAAGACCCCCAGGTCCCTCAAGGCCCGGATCCCCGCCGCCGCGCAGCTGCGCGCCGACGTGCTGGCCGGACTGGTCGTCGCCCTGGCCCTGATCCCCGAGGCCATCGCCTTCTCCCTCATCGCCGGGGTCGACCCCCGCGTGGGCCTGTACGCCTCCTTCGTGATGGCCGTGTCCATCGCCTTCCTGGGCGGGCGGCCCGCGATGATCTCCGCCGCCACCGGCGCGATGGCCCTGGTCGCGGCACCGCTGTCGATGGAGCACGGCGTCGACCACCTGATCGCCGCCACCATCCTGGCCGGGCTCATCCAGGTCGCCCTGGGCCTGCTCGGGGTGGCCAGGCTGATGCGGTTCGTGCCGCCCAGCGTCATGACCGGGTTCATCAACGCCCTGGCCGTCCTCATCTTCACGGCACAGCTGCCCTACCTGGAGGGCGTGGGCGCGCCGATCTACGCCATGGTGGCCGTGGGCCTGGTCATCGTCTTCGGCCTGCCCCGCCTGACCAAGGCGATTCCCGCGCCGCTGGTGGCCATCGTCGTGCTCACCGTCGCCGCGCTGGCCCTGGGCATCCCGGCGCAGACGGTCGGGGACATGGGCGAACTGCCCGACACCCTGCCCGTGCCGCTGATCCCGGACGTGCCCTACACGCTGGACACGCTGGTCCTGATCGCCCCCTACTCGCTGACCCTGGCGCTGGTGGGGCTGATGGAGTCGCTGATGACCGCCAAGGTCGTCGACGACCAGACCGAGACCTCCTCGAACCACGGCCGCGAGGCACGCGGACAGGGCATCGCCAACGTGCTGGTCGGGTTCTTCGGCGGCATGGCCGGGTGCGCGATGATCGGCCAGACCATGATCAACGTCAAGTCCGGGGCCCGCACCCGCGTCTCGACCTTCCTGGCCGGCGTGTTCCTGATCATCCTGTGCGTGGCCCTGGGCGACCTGGTGGGCATGATCCCGGTCGCCGCGCTGGTCGCGGTGATGTTCTTCGTGGCCGTCGTGACCTTCGACTGGCACAGCGTCGCCCCGGCCACCCTGAGGCGGATGCCCTGGACCGAGACCCTGGTCATGGTCATCACCGTCGCCGTGGTCGTGGCCACCCACAACCTGGCCCTGGGCGTGATCGTCGGGGTCGTGGTGTCCATGGTGCTCTTCGCCCGCCGGGCCGCCATGCAGGCCGACGTCACCAGCGTGCTCGACCCCGAGGGCGGCACCCGCGTGTACTCGGTCAACGGAGAGGTGTTCTTCGCCTCCACCGGCGAGCTGGTCAACCGGTTCGACTACACCGAACAGGGCCTGGAGAAGGCGGTGGTGGACATGTCCAACGCGCACGTGTGGGACTCCTCGGCCGTGGCCGCCCTGGACCAGGTCACCGAGCACTTCCGCAGGCACGGGGTACGGGTGGAGATCACCGGCCTCAACGGGCCCAGCGCGCACCTGCACCGGGAGCTGTCCGGAACCCTGACCGGCGGCCACTGACCCCGGGCGACGGGGGCGGCCCTCCGGAGCCGCGGCGGGACGCCACCGGGTTCCCCGGACGGCGCCCCGGCCGTGAGGCGCGCTCTCCGCCTACCCCGCGCGGTCAGGCCTCCTCGTCCACACGGATCGCCCCGGTGGGACACACCTGCCCCGCCTCGCGCACCACCGGGTACAGGTTCTGCGGCGGCCGTTCGGTGAGCAGTTCGACGATTCCGTCCTCCTCACGCTGGTCGAACACCTCCGGGGCGAGCAGCACGCACTGACCGGCGCCGCAGCACCAGTCCTGGTCGACGGTCACCCTCATGGTCGCTCCTCCTCCTTCGTCCCCGCGGCGCGGTCGGACACCGCGGACAGGCCGTGTTCGGCGAACGCGCGCTCGGCGGCGGACGGGATCGGTTCCCGGGTGGCGCCGACCGGTCCGGCCACGGCCCGCGACACGGTCACCACCGGACCGGGACCTCGCGCAGCCCGCCCACGATCAGGCCGTCCAGCCGCCGCAGCTCCGCCACGGGAACGGCGAGCTCCAGCGTGGGGAGTCTGCGCAGCAGCACGTCGAGCACGGCCTGGAGTTCGGTGCGGGCCAGCGCCTGCCCCAGGCACGAGTGCGCCCCGGCCCCGAAGCCCAGGTGCGGGTTGGGCACGCGCCCCAGATCCATCTCGTCGGCGTTCTCGAACGCGCCCTCGTCCCGGTTGGCCGCGCCCATGCTGCACATGACGGTGGTTCCGGCCGTGACGGTGGCGCCGCCGATCTGGGTCTCCTCGGTGATGTAGCGCGGCAGGCCGAGCCCGGAGTTTGCGTCGAAGCGCAGCGCCTCCTCCACGGCGGAGCGCACGAGCGTACGGTCGTCCAGCAGCCTCTCCCAGCGGCTCCGGTCGTCCAGCAGCATCGCCACCATCTTGCCGATCATGTTGGCGGTGGTCTCGTGCCCGGCGACCAGCAGGCCCATGCTGGTGGCGACCAGCGCGGAGGTGGGCAGGTCGTACCCGGCCCCGGCGGTCTCGGTGACCAGGGAGCTGATCAGGTCCTCGCGCGGCTCCGCCCGCTTGGCCTCGACGTGGCCGCTCATGTAGGCGACGAACTCGGCCAAGGCCCGGTCCATCTCCTCCTGGGTGTAGCGGGTGAGGTTGAGCAGCGCGTCCGACCAGTGGGAGAAGCGGTCGCGGTCGGAGTCGGGCACGCCGAGCATGTCGCAGATGACCCACACCGGCAGGGGAAAGCCCAGGGCGGCCCCGAGGTCCGCCGGTCGGCCGCGCTCCACCATGCCGTCGACGAGCCGGTCGGCCATGGCCTCGATTCCGGGCCGCAGCGCGTTCATGCGCCTGGCGGTGAACCACTTGCCGACCAGCCGCCGCCACTGCCGGTGCTCCTCCCCGCTGTCGGGGACCGCCGAGGCGAGGTCGCCGCTGAACACTCCGCCCGTCGCGTCGGCAGAGACCCGGGCCGCGTCCTCGGCGTCGAGCCGCCGGGTGAAGCGCGGGTCGGAGAGCACCCGCCTGACGTCCTCGTAGCGGGTGACCACCTCCGCCCGGTCACCGCTGGGCAGCCGCACCCCGGCGACGGGGCGCCGCCGCCTCAGCTCGGCCCACTCCTCGGGCGGCTCCAGCGCCCCGGGGCAGGAAAACGGGTAGTCCATCAGCGGTTCGGTCCCGTCGGCGGCCACAGCCCTCACTCCTCCGCGTCATCGGAACGTACACGTAAAGCGAACGTCCGCCGTGGCGTTGAGTCAAGCGACTGGCCCAGGGGGGCGGTGGGGTGTAAGCGCGCTCGCCTCCTCAGACCGCCGACCAGCCGTTGTCCACCGGCAGCACCGCGCCGCTGATGCTGCTCGCCGCGTCGGAGGCCAGGAAGACGACGGCGGCGGCCAGTTCCTCGGCCCGGGCCACGCGGCCCATGTTGGACATGAAGGCGCCGAGGGTGGTCGGGCCGTGGGGCGCGGAGGCGACGTCGACGGTGATCGAGGTGGCCGTGCCGCCCGGGGCGACGGCGTTGACCCTGATCCCCTTGTCGCGGTACATGACCGCGGTGGACTTGACCAGGCCGACCACGCCGTGCTTGGAGGCGGTGTAGGCGGCCCCGGCGGCGCTGCCGCGCAGGGAGGCCTCCGAGGCGGTGAAGACGATGGATCCGGCTCCCCGCTCGACCATGTGCGGCAGGACGGCGCGGGTGAGCAGGAAGGGCGCGGTCAGGTTGACCCGCAGGAGCCGCTCCCAGACCGCGTCGGTGACGTCGGCGGTGGCGGACATGTCGTCCATGATCCCGGCGTTGTTGACCAGGACGTCGACACCGCCGAGGCGTTCGACGGCCGTGGCGACGACCCGGTCCACGACCTCCTGGCTGCTGAGGTCGCCGACCACGGTCTCGGCGGTGCCCCCGGCCGCGCGGATCTCCTCGGCCGCCTCACGCGCCGTGTCGGCGTTGAGGTCGGCGATCAGGACCCCGGCGCCCTCCTCGGCGAAGCGCAGCGCGCTCGCGCGGCCGATGCCGGAGCCGCCTCCGGTGACGATGACGCTCTTGTCCTTCAGGCCCAGGCCGGTCATGGGAAGCCCTCTCGTTGCCGCTGGCGGCGGCCACGGCGGCCGCTATTGTCACTGTAGGACTTTTTGTCGCCCAGAGACAAATATTGTTCTGCCTGGTCCGGACATCAACCTTGCCTCGGCGATGAACCCCAGGGCCTCAGCCCCAGGAGGAACCGCCGCGTAGACCAAACCGACCTGTTAGTGGCAGGGGACACATCGGACTGCTTTGGCTGCGTTCTGTCACTGGCCGGGTGCAAGATGGTGGGCGTGTCGAAGATCGTCGCGTGGGTCAAGCTCACGCCGTCGCCTGAGCAGGCGGCGGTGCTGGCCTCGACCCTGCGCACACTCAACGACCACGCCACCCGGGTGGCGAAGGTGGCCCACGAGCAGGGCGTGATGCGCAACTACGAGCTGCGCAAGCACACCTACCAGCAGTTGCGCGAGGCTTGAGTGGGCTCGCAGGCGGCCCAACACGTGATCAAGAAGGTGTGCGACGCTTACCGTACCCGCCAGTCCAACCCGGACAACGGCAACTACGGAACGAAGGGGTCGGCCCGCCGCACGCGGATGGAGTCCATGCCCATCACCTTCCGCCCGGAGTCGGCGCACCCCTACGACGCGCGCAACCTGTCCTTCGCGATGGATGCGCGCACAATCTCGCTGTGGACCTTCCAGGGCCGGTTGAAGGACGTGCCATTCGTCGGCTCTGTCGACCAGGTGAAGATGTTGGCCGAGCACAAGCGCGGTGAGGCCGACCTGCTCCGCCGCAACGGCACCTGGTTCCTCGCGGTGACCGTCGAGGTGCCCGACGCCCCCGAGATCGACCCCGCCTCCTTTCTCGGGGTGGACCTGGGGATCATCAACATCGCCACCACCAGCGACGGCCAGGTGGTGGCCGGGCGCCAGCTCAACCGGTACCGCCGCCGCCAGCTCAGGCTGCGCCAGAAGTTACAGGCCAAGGGCACCGGGTCCGCCAAGCGCTTACTCAAGAAGCGGCGCAAGCGTGAGGCCAGGCATGCCAGAAACACCAATCATCAGATCTCGAAGCGCATCGTGGCCGAGGCCGAACGCACCGGGCGCGGTATCTCCCTGGAAGACCTGACGGGGATCCGCATCCGGGTACGGCAACGCAGGCCCCAACGGGTCACGCTGCACTCCTGGTCCTTCCACCAACTGGGTGCCTTCATCGCCTACAAGGCGCGCCGCGCGGGGGTGCCGGTGGTCTTCGTCGACCCGGCCTACACCTCACAGACGTGCGCGGAATGTGGCCATGTGGACCACAGGAACCGGGTCGATCAGGCCATCTTCATCTGCCGGGGCTGCGGTGTCGTTGCGCACGCGGACCGGAACGCTTCCGCCAACATCGCCGCTCGCGGTCGTGTGGTGTGGAACGCGGGGCGGAAGTCACACGTCCCACCCGACCACCCCTAGGTTGTCGGGTCGGACGCGGTGGGCTCTTCCGCATCCAGCGGGGTGGTCCAACCGCACGCTCGATCCCTTCAGGACCGAGAAGCTGACTAGAGTGGACCCGCCCAGACGCCTCGGATACGGGAGGGGGACGGTCGTGCCGGGAACACCGTCCGCGAAGACGCCCAACGCACCCTCGGGTCGGGGCCGCCCTCCCATGACCGAGCGGCGCAGGGAGATCGTGCGCACGGAGATCGCGCGCGCGGCCGTGCGGCTGTTCACCGAGAACGGGGTGTCGGGCACCACGGGCGACGACATCGCGCACGCGCTCGGCATCTCCACCAGGACGCTGTGGCGCTACTTCCCCAGCAAGGAGAGCTGCGTCCGGCCGCTGCTGACGACGGGCCTGGAGTACATGGCCGAGCGCCTGCGCGCCTGCCCTCCCGGGGTCCCCCTCCTGGAGTACCTGGAGCGGGAGCGGTTCTTCGACGGCGAGCCGCAGGTCGTGGAGGGGCCCGTCGCGGACCTCATCCGGATGACCCGCACCGAACCGGCGCTCATGGCGGTGTGGCTGGAGGTCCACCACGCGGCCGAGTCGGTCTTCGCGGGGATCATCGCCGACCGCACCGGGGAGCCCGCCGACAGCCTGCCCGTCCGCGTCCAGGCGGCCGCCCTCAACTCGGCGCTGCGCCTGGCCGCCGAGGAGCGGGCACGCCTGGGGGACCACGGGCGCGGCGTTCCCTCGGAGGGCGTGGGGCCGCTGCTGCGCACCGCGCTGACCACTGCGGCCCGCGGCCTGCCCGCCTTCGGGCACGAGGGAGGGGACGCACCCTCGGACTGAGGGACTCCGCGCCGCCCCGGCCGCCGCTGCCAGCGCGGGAGCGAAGGCGGGCCGGGACCGCTGGTGGCGGTTCCGGCCCGTGGCGGGAGGGCCGGTGCGAGAGTGAGGGCCTCGACGGCCGGGGCGGGCGGCATGAACGGGGCGTTGTGCGGCCACAGGGCCAGGAGGAGGGAGTCAGCGTTCGCGGCTTCGAGGAGTCCGGTGGGGGTGACCGCCCAGAAGGACTGCGTGGCCTCGCCGTAGTAGACGATCAGGTGGTGGTGCCGGGCCTGGATCGCGGCGGCCTGGGCGTGCGCCGCGGAGAAACTGCGCCGGAGGCGTCCGTTGAGGGTGGTGGAGGGCGACGGGCGGGCGAACTCGGAGCGGTGGCCGCCCAGGCGGGGCAGGCGCTGGGCGCGGCGGACGCGGCACGAGGGGTGCTCACAGCGCGGGCAGACCGGGCCGACGAGCGGGGTGCGGCGCGGGAGCGGTGGGACGAGCCGGGGCATCGGTCGAACGTCGTCCGAACGGCGGGGCGAGGGGATAGGGTTCTGCATCAGATCCTCTTTTTCCTTACTTATGACGGGTTTGGTTTTCGGGGGTTCAGGGCCCGGGAGAAGCGCTGCAACGCTTTCCTGGGCCCGTCTCGTGTCGGCGGCATGTCAGTCGTCGGTGCGGGTGTTCCAGCGGCTTCCGGTGAGGTCGTAGGCCAGTGAGAACCACACCGTGCGGTAGTGGGCGTTGCCGTTGTCGCCCCAGGCGGTGGCGAAGGCGTTGACCATGGCCAGGCCCCGGCCCGATTCGGCGTCCAGGTTCAGGCCGTTCTTCTTGGGTTGCAGGCGGGCGTCCTTGTCGCGCAGGCCGCCCCGGTCGCGGCAGGCCAGGTGCAGCCCGGTGCGGTGGCGGTGGACGAGCAGGGTGTAGGTGCCCCCGGGCTGACCGGAGAGGCTGTGGCGGATGCTGTTGTTGGCGAGTTCGCTGCCGAGCAGGGTGAACAGGTAGCGGTAGTCGGTGCCCTGTGCGGCGGCGCAGGTGTCCAGGAAGGCCCGCACCAGCGGCATCACGGCCGGGGTCCCGGCGAAGTCGTAGCGGCGCATGCGGTAGTTGGGCCGCTCGGGCTGCCGGGTGAAGTAGTGGCGGTGGACCGGTCGGATGAAGCTGGCCAGCGGGACCGTGGCTTCTCCCAGCGCGGGCACGGGCATCGGGGCGTGGGCTTTCGCGGGCATGACGAACACACTCCTTGGCGTGAGCAGGGGTTTCGTGGTGCCCGTTGGAGGAGTCTCACGGATGCCGTGATGCGCGGAACGGGCAGGGCGTAGCCTGACCGACATGAACTCTGTGTGATCCATCAGTCACTGGCTACATCCCCATATTGGAACCGCGAATCTCAGTTGTCAACCATGAACTGAGATTCGCGGTAGCTTTTGCTAGGTTGGTCCCATGCAACGGCCCTACAGCCCCACCATCCGTCGCAGGCGTCTCGGCTTCGAGCTGCGGCGCCTGCGTGAAGAGCACGGCTTCACGCTCGATGACGCCGCCAAGAGGTCAGGCGTGCCGCGCGCGACCATCGGCAAGATCGAGACCGCAGAGTCCCGACGTACCCGCGCTCGGGACCTGGATGCCCTGGCTGACCTCTACGGACTGAACGAGGAGAGCCGCACCGGGCTGCACCAGATGTCCCGCGAGTCAAAAGAGAAGGGCTGGTGGTCCCGCTACAAGGACGTCTTCAGCGAACACACCCTGCCTGACTTCGAAGCGGAAGCATCAGCTATACGCACGTACGAGGCCCAGGTGATACCTGGCCTGTTCCAGACACCTGACTACGCCGAGCAGATCTTCAAAGGAGGACGGGCTACTGAGGACCCGAGCATCCCTCGTCAGGTGGAAGCTCGCCTGGCACGTCAGCAGATACTGTCGCGGGTCAACTCTCCTCACATGACAGCAGTCATCGATGAAGCCGCTTTGCTCCGGCTCGTTGGCAGTCGTCAGATCATGGCTGAGCAACTAAACCACTTGGGACACCTTGCGATCCGCCACAACATCGACATCCAGGTACTTCCCTTCAACAGCGGGGCTCACCTCGGCATGGCAGGAGCCTTCACCATCCTGGACTTCCCCGAACCCAGGGACCCTACGATCGTCTACGTCAGCACAGCCGCAGACGGTCTGTACCTTGAGCAGGAAAGCGACATCAAGCGTTACAACATGGCATTCAGCAATGTTCAGGGCATAGCGCTATCGTCGACTGCGTCGATGAAGACCATCGCTGGCGTCAAGGCGTCGATGGAGAGTGACGAAGGATGATCCTAGAGTTCCGCAAGAGCAGCTACAGCGCTCAAGACGTCAACTGTGTTGAGGTAGCCCACATCCCCACGGGCTTCCGGAAGAGCACCCACAGCGGTCGGGACCAGAACTGCGTCGAGGTAGCCGACCTCCCCTGCGGCGCGGCCGTCCGCGACTCCAAGCACCCCGGCACCGGGCACCTCCCCTTTCCCGCCGCCGAGTGGAACGGTTTCCTGAGAACCGCCCTCTCGCGCTGACACCTGGAACCACCCACGCCCGGCCGCCTCCCCCGAGGACCACGGCCGGGCGTCGCTGTTCCCAGGGAGCAGGTGTCCCGGCCACCTCGTCCGTCTCCCGTCTCACCCCAGGGAGTTGAGGATGAACAGAAGCAGGGCGGTCAGCGCTACCGAGACCACCAGCGACATGACACAGCCCAGACGGTTGCTGAAGAAGACGAACACGGCACTCCCTCCATTCTCAGCCACTCCCGAAGGACTGAGCACGGTTGCCGATCCCCTACCCCGCTTGCCCCGCCCCAGTACGGGCGTCTCCGGTCGTATCTTCAGCCAAGCCAGAAGAGCAAGGAAGACAGAGAGAGGCCGACGAACCTAGTATCCGAGGCTCAGAAGATAAAAAAGGATCAAGGAAGCAAGAGACGCACAAGCGAGGAAAGACAGATTGAGGTGTAGTGAAGTTACGACGCCGGAACCCTCCACAGTCACAGGTTCAGCCTTAATTCTTTCCACGAAATTCTCGATCTCCCTGGCGCACCTCCGGTTTGTCGGGTAGCCAGCGAGCTGACCGACCAGGGATCCCCCCAGATTGAGACACCACCACTTACTCCCATCTTCAAGAACAATATCTACACCCCCTTCCCAAAGAACTCTAGAGACGAGTTGAGCAGGGATGACATGCTTCACCAGGAAGTTCTTAACAACAACAGCATCAACTCGCAGTCCAATATAAGTGAAGCATGAGACCTTCAGAAGGAACCAATAAGCAGTAGGATAGAATATCGAATAGAAGAACCACTCCCACCGGTAAGCTCCACTTTCAGACCCGAGAGCTTGCGTTACACCGCCAAGCCAAAAAAGTCCCACAAGAAAGCAGACAGAGATACCGAAGGAAGCTGTCCACCGGTTCCGCAGTGTCTTGGAAGATCTTTTCCGCCGAGACTTCTGAAAGACGCTCACCAGAGCATCCCAACCAACCCCTAACTTCTACCGCGCTGCGAACTTCTCACTTGCGTAGTTCAAGTAACTCATACTCCACCTTGCCCGCTGCGAGATTTCAAGCTACCCCTACCCGTCAAACGGGCGGCCTCCTGAGAACCGCTATCTCGCGTTGCACTCAGTACTACCCCACGCCTGGCAGCCTCACCAGGAGTTACAGCCAAGCATCACTTTTCTCACAGACCTTGCGTCTACACCCTGACACATCGTGATTTAGTCTAGGTAGTTGAAAACGAACAGAAACTGTGTCGTCACCACTACCTATACCACCGACAACGAATCCGAAAACAAAAATTTTGCCATTCATGTTCACATAAGCACTTCTCGGCGAATAGCACCAGAAAACTATTTAACGCAGGCCATATGGCCACTCAAGCAAAACGTCAATACGGCAGCGATGAATCATAGATTCAGGTGCAATCTCAAGAACCTCGCCCAGGTCTTTTAGATTTCTTGCGAGAGTCAATCGCGACATAGACACTCAGCAGCAAAGAAATTAAAAGCCAGCCAGAGGAGAAAATGAAGACGACGAAGGACCTACTTGGATCCATGAAGCTTTCTCCCCATACAACGAGAGCCAAGGATATAAAGAAAGCAGCAAAAGATGCCACAAGAGGCCACATCAAAGTCTTTAGGCCGGACATGCACACCTCAAAATCTATTTTCACTCACGGAATCTCAGGGCAGAAATTTCGTTCCCGATCGCGGCAGAGATTGTGTTTGCACTCCCATCGTAGATGGTCCCCGTGGCATCAAAAGATCCATTCCTGTTCGTTCGAACCACAGTGCTGTAGAAATCATCTTTTACCCTCCTGGGAGAGAAATAGTTAAATCTAGATAGAGTGGTTCCTCGCATTGCCCCATTCAACCATCCACTGAATGCCCCACTGATACCCAAACCCGCAATGCCAAAGGCATGCTCCTGCCACCTCATGCTCCCCAGACCCCCTCCAGTAGTCGCAGCTTGAAATCCATCGAGCAGAACCTTTCCTCCAACCACGGCACCTCCAACAGCAAGGCATATACCAAACGAAAGAGCCACACAAGCAGCCATTCCGACACCGGTACCAACTGCGCCAATAGTACTCCAGTTATCATTAACCCAGTTGCCAGCGCCATTCCCCCATTCAGTAACCGTATCCCACGTGTCGCTGAACCAACTGGCATCGTTGATCGCTTCGGTCTCCGGAGAGTTGGTGTAGCTGACCAGTGGGGGCCTGCTTACTGGAGCTCTAGGCACAGTTTGGAATCCAGTAGTGCGGCGCCACTGCTCGGCGTAACCACCGCCCATCGAAGGATGCCACCCAGTAGGAGTCTTGGGACGGCGAGGCGGGCCGTGCCAGTTCCCCTGCTTCTTCCATTTCTCTGTCAGAGCACCGCCCATCGACGGATGCCACCCGTTGGACAGGAGATCCTTCCAGTTCAGGCCATTCGGGTCGGTGAACGAGACGGGGTTGTTGTTCGAGTAGACGTACCCGTTCATTTTCTGTGCATCGGTCAATTCCATCAAGGGGTCTACCGAGATGAACCGGCCCAGCGCCGCGTCATACGCTCGCGCACCCAGTTGGGTCAGCCCCGTGGACTCATCCACCGTGCCGTCCACGAAACCGCGCTCACCCGGCCACTCCCCCGCGGCCTCACGGTTCTCACCGAACACGGTCATCCACCGCTGAACGACCTCTCCCCAGACCGCGTCCACCGCCATCTCGCCCGTGCCGTGGTGGTCGGAGAACACCCAGTGCAGATCCCCGTCGTTCTCCCGTACCGCGACCGTCTCACCCGCGTGCTCGAAGTAGCGCGTGGCCTCCTCGGTTCCCGCGGCCGGGTCCCAGGTCACCTCCATGCCCGGAAGGTACAGGGTGGTGGCCCCGTGCGCACGCCGCAGCAACCGCTCACCGGCGGCGTCGTAGACGTACTCGGTCCTGTCCACGCCCTCGGTGACACTGGCCAGTTCGCCCTCGGGCCCCCACTCCAGGACCTGGTCTCGCTCGCCTGTGGTGCGGCGGACCATGTTCCCGGACGCGTCGTAGTCGTAGGAGTGCTCGGTGACCCCACCAACACCCTGCTCCTCCACGCCGGTGATCGCGTGAGCAGGACCCTGCCCCTCCTCGGGGGACGAGTACGAGCGCGTCGTCTGTCCGCTGCCCGGCGCGTACTGGATCTCCTCGACGCGGTTGCCGGTCTCGTCGTAGGTGTAGGAGTGCCAGTACGGAGCGGTCCCGCCCAGGTTCTGAGCATCGGGCTCGGCGGCACAGGCCTCCTCACCGGTGGCGTTCGGCGTCCACACCTGGTTCAGGCGGCGCAGGTGGTCGTAGTCGAAGCACTGCACGTCGCTGGCGCGTACCGGGTCGGTGGGCTCGTCGCTGACCCGCAGCAGGTTGCCGATGTCGTCGTAGGCGTAGGTCTTCGTGGACAGCGATCCCTCGCCCACCTCCGGCACGACGCTGGCCATGTCCAGACGGTTCGTCTTCTCGTCGAAGTCGAGGGTCTGCCAGGTCTTGTCCGTGCCCAGGGGCCTGCGGCTGAACTCGCGTTGGACGAGGTTGCCGACCTTGGAGTAGACCGCCTCGGTGACGATGTGGTCGTTGCCTGTGACCGAAGTGACGTTGCCGAGGTCGTCGTAGTCGTACACGACGGGTTCGCCGGGCAGATCACCAGCCGCAGGGAACTCAGTGGAGCTGACACTGCCGTCCGGGTTGTACAGGGTGCGGAACAGGTAGCGGCCCGCCAGCCCTCCTTCGGCCCCGGGGATCAGCACCTGCTGGGCCAGCGGACGCCCCATGGAGTCGTAGCTGAGCACCTGGTCGGTGTAGGAGTTGCCGTCCTCGTGGCGTGTGGAGGAGGTCAACTGTCCCGTCGCCACGGTGTCGTAGGCCCAGGACGCCCGGACGGTCCCGTCCGCGGCGCCCTCCCTGAGGTGGGTCTTGCGGCCCAGGGCGTCGTAGGTGGTGTGCAGTGTCTGGTCGCGGGCGTCGGTCGCCGAGACCAGCCTGTCGAGACCGTCGTAGTCGAACTTCGACGTCCCCGTGTCGGGGTCGGTCTCGGTGACCTTCCGGCCCAGCAGGTCGTAGGCGTAGGACCAGGTGTTGCCGCCCGGGTCGGTGACGGTCTCCAGCTCATCGCGCGCGGTGTAGGTGTAGGCGGTCGCGTCGTAGTCCCCCGCGGGCTCCTCACCGTGGTGCTTGCGCAGCTCGACCACGTTGCCGCGGGCGTCGGTGATGGACGTGGTCCCCGTGCCGCCCTCGGGAGCGTTGGTCAGGGTGCGGTCGCCGTGGTGCTCGGTGGTGGTGCGCCACTGCTCCACGCCCCGGGACATCTGGACGACGTCGGTGGCCCGGTCGGCGCCGTCGTAGACGGTACGGGTCCAGCGGGGAACCTCGTCGTGGTTGTTGACCACGAACAGCTCCCCGGCCGGATCCTCCTCGTTGTGGTAGGGCTCGCGCTTGATCACGGTGTTGCCGCGCGAGTCCAGGAAGGTGTCGGTGATGACCCGCCCGCCCTCGGGCGAGGGGGCCTGGGTCTGCCGTTCGCGCAGGAAGCCGTCGAGGATCCGGTAGCTGGTGGTGTAGTCCCCGTCGGCGTTGAGGCTGTGGCTGACGACCGTGGTGGGCGCGTCCTTGCTCACGTGGTACTCGAACCGCATGGAGGGGGAGGCGTCACTGGAGCCCGTGCGGTCGGCGAGCCACACGTCGGTCAGACGGCCGAGCGGGTCGTAGGCCAGTTCGGTGCGGTTGCCGTCGGCGTCGATCTCGGCCACGGGCTGCGAGCGGGCGTCGAACTCCTCGACGGTGACGTGCCCGAGGGCGTTGGTGGTCTCCACCTTCACGTCGTGCCCGCCGGGGTTGGCGGAGGTGTAGGCGGTGGTGGTCGTGTTGCCCTCCGCGTCGGTGACCTCGACGGCGCGGCCGTACTCGTCGAACTCCGAGGTGGTGACCGTCTGGTAGACGGCGCCCTCGTCGTCGTAGTCGGTGGCCCGCTGAGTCTGGGTCGGGCGGCCCTGAGTGGGTGCCTCTCCGAAGCCCTTGCCGTCGTAGAGGGTGCGGGTGTCGCTGACGATCTGGTCCTCGGACGGGGTGCCCTCGCAGTCGGAGGCGACCGTGCGGGTGTGGGAGACCAGGCTCAGCAGGTGCTTGCCGGTGTTGCGGGCGTAGGCCGTGGAGGTGCACCGGTCGTCGTCGGGGTCGGCCACGTCGCCCCGGTCGTGCACGGTGGAGACCATGCCGTAGGAGTCGAAGGTGTTGACCGTGCTGGTCCGGCGGAACGAGTCGTCCGCCAGCGCGGTGTGGACGTCCGTGCTCTTGGTGTTGGTCATGTGCGCGCCGCGCTCGTCCCAGGAGTGGGAACTGGTGGAGGTCTCGCGCTTCCATGGGGTGGTGACGGTCCGGGAGACCACGTCGCCGTCCACGCCGTCGCGGACGATGACCTCACGGGGCTGGCCGTTGAAGACCTCCTCGTCGGTCACACTGGCGCCGGTGGAGTCGGTAACCTCCGCCGACCGGGTTCCGTCGGGCAGGTGGTCGCCGTCCATGCCCTGGTAGAACAGGTGCTCGGTCTCGGTCCGCACCTCGTTCTCATGACCGGTGCGCACGATGACTCGGTCGTAGCCGCGCCACTGCGACCAGGTGCGCCTGTCCTCCTCCACGAAGCCGTCGTCGTCCATGTACCGCCAGGCGCCGTCGCCCACGTAGTCGTAGCTGGTGATCTGGTCGGGCTGTCCGCCGACCAGGTCCTTCTCGACCAGCGCGACGACGGGGTACTTGGCGAACCAGTCGGTGATGTCATCCGCTCCGGGCTGGTGGGAGCGGATCACCGGGAAGCAGGCCTTCGTGTTCTCGTGCGGCTTGGGAGTGTCGCCCTCCACGCATTCGGACTCGGCGTAGCGCACGTCCACCTGGCCACCGGTCTCGGTGTAGATGGCGCTGACACGCCACTTGTTCATCGGGGCCAGGCCGTCGGTGGTGGAGTCGACGCGGTTGGGCATCGGTGTTCCGCCGAAGGTGATGGACGGGTAGGCCTCGGTGCCGCCGACGTGTCCGGTGTGGGTGATGGAGTCCAGCCACAGGGCCGGATCCGTGCCGTCCCCCGGCTCGGGGAACGTGTGCTTGAGCTTCCAGGTGTCGACGGTGGTGTACTCGTCCCCGTCGTGGACCTGGGTGGTGATGGTGTCGAGCTTCTTGGTGGTCCAGAAGGTGGGTGAGTGCTGCCCGGCGCAGTCGCTCTCGCACTCCTGGTCCAACGGCGTGTCTGGCCAGTGCTCGGCGTTGTCCTCGGTGCGCTCGTCCTCAGCACAGTCGAAGCCTTCCTCGGGAAGGCAGCGCTCGGACACGGAGTAGGTCACCCGTGCCGGAGCTGTGGCGTGGGGGTCGTCGTCGCGCAGGCCGTACTCGGTGCGCTTGAGGTAACCGCCGCGGTCGTAGGGGGTGGCCTCGGATTCGAAGTGGCGACCGTAGTTGTTGGTCTCGGCCTCGTAGTAGTGGGACAGGGCGTTGCCCTGCACGTCCACCACGTAGTCCAGGTTCCACCGCCAGGCCTGCTGGCACCAGGCGTCCTCATCGGAGGACTTGTGGCAGGGTTCGCCGGAGTCGTTGCCGTAGACCGGCACCGTCCAGGCCGAGTCGGTCTCATCGTCGCCGGAGGAGTGGCCGGGCAGGCGGTTGAGACCGAAGAAGTACTGGGCGCCGTCGGTGGTGGTGACCTTCCAGTACTCGCCGTCGTTGTCGCCGTTGGTGGTGCCGGTCAGCCGCTCGACCTTGGAGCCGTCGTCGTTGCGGGGGGTCCACTCGCCGTCGTCGTAGACCAGCTCGGTGGAGCGGCCGCCCAGGTTGAGGGTGGCGTTGTGGTGCGACCAGCACTGGTCGGGGATGTCGGTGTCGTCGTCCTGGCAGGTGATGTAGCGGCGCTCGATGTAGCCGGGGTGGTAGTCGAAGCCCTCGCCGATCCAGGAGGTCTGGTTGTTGGTGTCCGACACGCGCCCGTCCACGGACTGCGAGGAGTAGGACAGGCTGATGTCGGGCTGGAGGCCACCGGCCGTGTTCGGGGCGGCCATGGGGTAGTTCCAGGAGAAGTCGCCGGTCTGGGGTCCGACGTTCCAGGTGGAGGAGGGGCTCAACGAGGTGGCGGTGTAGTCACCGGTACCCTCCTCGCCGGATCCGTCGTCGGCCGCTGCGACCAGGACACCCGACGAGGTGGCCGGGACCACGGCGGACAGGGTCCGGGACTCGGTGTCGTTGGCCGAGTCCAGGACGTGGGAGGACAGGCAGGCTTCCTCCGTACCCTCCTCGCACCCGGTCAGGGCGATCAGGGACAGGCGTGACCCGTAGTCGGCGCCGTAGGCGGTGGCGAAGTCCGCGTAGTCGACCTCCACCCGCACGGGCCCGACCGCGTCGGAGCCGTCGGTGCGCGTCACCCGCAGCGCCAGGCCGGAAACGCCCAGGGCTGAGGCCGCCTCACGGTCCAGGACCTCCACCTCGGCGGCGGTCACCGGCTCCGGTGCGGTCGGCTCGGTGTCCTCGGGCTCTTCGGTCAGCTCGGGCTCGGGTGCCTCCGCTGCGGGCTCGTCCTCTTCGGTTCCGGTCCCCCCGTCCCCCGGCAGCGGCTCCTCCGGCTGAGGACTGGGCCCGATCTCCTGAGGCTCTTCTGTCTCGGGACCGGACGGCTCTCCCGTGGCCGGCGTGTCGCTGTCCGTCTCGGTTTCGGCGGGGACACGCCGCTCGTTGCGGGTCCCATCGGCTTCCTCCGGTGCCGCGCTCTCGTCCTCCTCCGGAAGAGGTGAGGTCCACTCCTCGAAGTCGGCTCCCTCGACAGCGTCGAGTGCCACCACTCCGTTCTCTTCCTCAGCGGGAGCGCTGAAGGAGCGCGCCTCCGTTCCGCCGATATCGAAGGACGTAGTGCTCGCCTCCGGCCACTCGGCCGGTTCTAGCGAGGTGACGGCGGCGTCGGTGGCCGCGCTGTCGGCTTCGATGGCGGCCTGGACGGCGGTGTGGCCATCCACCGACTCGGTCTCGGCCACCTCGGGGCGGGTGTTGTAGGCCAGCGCCGAGGCGGGCATGGCCGAAGCCAGCCCGGCGACCAGCACCAGGGCGACGAAGGAGACGAGGGGTTTGCGACCGCGCCGGAGGGCGGTGCTCTGGGGGATGTCAGACATGGGGCGACCTCCTACCCGGCGGAGGGGGCCGCCGGGCAGATCGTGCTTGTCAGGGGGAAGCAGGGGGTCCACAACGGGTTCAGGCCACGGGAAGATACCCCCGCATCACGCGGTCCAGATCGGTTTCGGCGAGCACGCCCTGGTACAGGTGCACGTCGCTGATGTCGCCCGCCCAGGCGTCGGAGAACTGCTGCTCGAAGAGCGCCCCTCCGATGACGACCGGGCCGCCGGTGTGCCAGGCGTCGGGTACTTCGGCGCTGCCGTTGTCGACTCCGTCGACGTAGAGGGTGACCCGGCGCGAGGTGTGGTCGTAGGTCGCGGCCAGATGCGTCCACCGCCCGAAGTCGGGGGCGTGGTCGGAC
Source organism: Nocardiopsis akebiae (assembly GCF_018316795.1). NCBI lineage: Bacteria > Bacillati > Actinomycetota > Actinomycetes > Streptosporangiales > Nocardiopsidaceae > Nocardiopsis > Nocardiopsis akebiae. The sequence continues at coordinate 1,781,882 of NZ_CP074132.1, read as the reverse complement.
AGTGCACGGTGCCAGCCGGAAGCGTCCATGGTGTCCTCCGGGGGCAGCTTCATCACCCAGTTGTCCCACTCGAAGGAATGCTGGTAGCTGAGGTAGAAGGCGCTGTGGAAGTCGCCGTCCTGTGAGACCGCGGTGGAGTTGTGTCCGACCTCGTCCAGGCGGACCCACGCGGCGACCGAGTAGCTGCGGTCCGTGCGAATAGCGGTGTCATCGGTGCGGATGTGTTCCTGCGCGGTCGGATCGAGACTGACACCGGGTGCCCAGGTCACTTCGTTGAGGGCCTGGTTCCAGGCGGTCAGCGGGTCGCCGTGCAGTGTCGCGGTCAGTCCGTGGTCGGAGGAGTCGGAGACCGAGGTGCCCTCGGTCTCGTCCAGTTGCCAGCGCCCTTCCAGTGCGGCGGGGCGGTTGGCCAGTTCCCAGACCTCGGAGCGGGCGTCCTCGTCCGCGGTCAGGGGCTGGTCCATGAGCACCCGGTCCCACACGCGTACCTCGTCGATCGCTCCGATCCATGTGCCGATGTGCTCGCCGCGGTAGCGGGCACCGCTGACGACGAAGTCCCCGTCAGCGTTCCACGGGGTCTCCTGGACCGCGGTGGCCTGCTTGTCGCCGTTGACGTACAGCGCCAGTTCACCGGTTTCGGGATCGAAGGTGCCGAGCAGATGGGTCCACACACCGATCTCGGCCTGCTCCGTGGAGATCGCCCGGTGGGTGACCTGCGTGTCGTCGGCATCGTACGGGGCCTGCTTGAAGACCCAGCGGCCTCCCTCGGTGTGCTGGTAACCGAGGTAGAAGCCGCTGTTGCGGTCACCGTCCTGGCCGACGGCTGCGAGGTTCTCCGTGGCGCCCTCCTCCAGGAGGACCCAGGCCGCGACCGAGAACGCGCCGCTGGTGTCCACGACGGGACCGTCGGTACGCAGGTGGGAGTCTCCCGTCGGCTCGACGGCGGTTCCTTCCAGCCGATAGCTCTGTCCGGCGCTCTCGCCCACACGCCCACGAGTCCAGCCGACGGTACCGTCGGCGGTCGCGACACGGCCGGACTCACTCAGGTCGGCCACCGTGGTGCCGGTTCCCTCGTCCATGGGGAAGTGGGAGACGGGGTTGGAAGGCGGCGCGACCGTGAACGTGTACACCAGGCCGCACTCGGAGGAGTTGCCGTAGGCGTCGGTGATCCGGGCGTGGATGAGGTTGGGACCGTCCCGGCGCGGGGTGATCGCAACGGTCGCCTGCGCCCCGGGCTCGTCCAGTTCCACCGTGGTGGAGCAGGAGGCGTCGTTGACGCTGTAGTGGTAGGCGGTGGCGGCCTCGACCCCGTTGTTGGTGAACGTGAAGTCGCCGCTGCGTCCCACCGAGCCGTGGACGGTGTCTCCGGACGGGTAGTCGGTGGAGGTCACCGCGGGTCCGGTCTCGGGCTTGGTGGTGTCGATCCTGATCCAGCACCAGTCCGACCAGGGGTAGCCCCACTCGGTCTGGTCGTGGGCGATCGCCCGGTAGCCCAGCAGCTCTCCTTCGGGAAGCCCGGTGGCGGTCACGCGGTGCGAGGAGCCGCTCGGCCAGTACCCCACGTCGGAGTAGGCGGAGTCGGCGTACTCGCGCGGTTCGGTGCCGTCGACCCGCCACTCCACACGCAGCTTGAGCTTCTGACCGCCCCAGGCGGCGCGCGCGTCGTAGTCGCGGATAGTGGCGCGGAAGGTGACGGTGGTGTCGTTGATCAGGCGCGGATTGTCCCGATCGGTGGAGCAGACTCCGCCCAGGGAGTCGGACATGGTGGAGGTGGCCACCTGGGACGGCTTGTTGTTGTAGTCGATCACCACGACCGGTGGTTTGCGGTCGGTGTCGAAGCGCCGCCAGGCGGTGGTGCCGGACTCGTCGCGTTCCTTCAGGCGCAGGTAGACGTAGGACTCATCGTTGTCCGCGCCCCACTGGTAGGCGGTGGTGGCGTCGAACTCCACACCGCTGCTGGACGGGCAGGTGGCCCAACCGCCGGTGACGTTCTGGGTGTCGAGCAGGGTGCGTGTGGTGGGTTGGTTGTTCCAGGTGGTCTTGCTGTTGAACCTGTCCGTGCGGTGGAGCTGCACGTGGGAGTTGCTGTTGCAGTCGTAGGCCCACTCGACCTCGGTGCGCAGGGTGGCCGCGTGGATCGTGGTGGTGTCCTGTTTGATGCGTCCGGGCACGGAGAACTGGAAGAAGGCGCGCCGGGTGTAGACGCGGTCCCACTCGATGCGCCCCACGCCCACGCTCTCCTCCTTGGAGTTGAAGTAGGCCTGGTTGGGATAGGCGCGGTCGACGTAGGCCCAGTTGGGGCGGCTGGCGCTGACCGAGGGGTCGATGTAGACGGGGTACTCGGTGGTCTCGTCGGTGAGCATGCCCTGGTCGGGAACCAGACGGATGGATTCCACCTCGACCTCGGTCTCGACCAGCGCGGTGCGGGCCCCGGTGGTCGGTGCCAGGAGCGGGTCCTCGCCCGGGGCCTCGTCCTGGCCGGTGGAGTCCCACATCGCCGGGGCCTGGGCGGTGAACACGCTCTGGCCGCCCTCGTCGCCGAGGGCCTCGATGTTGCCGTGTTCGTCGGCGACGACGCGCACGCCGGTGGCGTCCAGGGGGAGTTCGAGTTCGGCCAGTTCCGGGGAGGCGGCGGCCTCGGGGGTGTGCACGACCAGGACCTGGGTGAAGCCCTCGACACCGGCGGTCAGGACCAGGTCCACGTCGGGCAGCACGTCGGCGTAGGTGGCCTGGTCGCCGTCCAGGGTCGGCGTGGGCAGTTCTTCGGCCCAGTCGAGAGCGACGCTGTTGGAGCCGATACCGATCCGGGCCATCGGGGCGTCACCGCCGCCGGAGAAGGCGATGTCCATGCCCGCAGCCCTGGGACGAACCAAGCCGTCGTCACCGGCGACCAGGGTGGTGTCCACATCCACCCAACCGTCCGCGGAGCGCACCCGAACGGGGATCGCGGAGACCTCGGCGGTGAAGGTGCCGTCGGGATTAGCGAAGTGCCGGGTCTTCTCGTCCGTCAAGGACGGGATCTCCACCGGTTCCCCGGTCTGCTCCGCCAGCGCCAGCGCGTCGAACTCCTCGCTGGCGCCCTGCGCGTTCTCGCTGCCAGGCGGTGTGGAGTCGTCGTCATCGGCCGCGGCGGGCACCGCGGTCATAAGTGACAGGGTCAGCGCGGCAGCGGTGGTCACCGCCGCCACCCGGGTCAAGGGGGAGAGCATGGGGGATGCCTGTCTTGTGCTGTTGTGGTGGGACTCTGCCCCCGAAGGGACTTAGTCCAGCTACTTCAAACCGGGCAGAAAGTTACTAGTTACACCTATGACGACACAAGGCACACAGAGTCACTTTTATCCACCGAAGCGAGGTTCAAGCGATGACTGGGGACGCTGACATGGACGCAAACCCTCGTGACCGGATCCGGTCACGGAATATTTGACCGAGCTACTGGCGGGGTCTCGCTCGATCCAGGCAAGTCGGCACCACGCGGCTCCCGCGACACATAGGCACCAACCTGACGTAGGAGTCTTGCATCTGCCCGACAAATCATGAAGGTTTTCTCCTAGGGCAGACCCGGACGCCGCGCGCGGTGACCGCACCGGAGCGCGTCCCTTCCGGCTGCTCGCTGTCCGCACGACAGAAGCCGGAAGGAGCCCACGTTGGCGAAACCGCACCGGAACCGTCCCGCTCACCCGCCCGCCCGGGGAGCGGGCCGGGTCTCCCGAGCCGTCGCACTGGCCGCAGCGATCACCGCGTCGCTGCTCCACGCGCCGCACACGGCGGTTGCCGCCGCTCCGGCCGCCCCGGCGACGAACACCTCCACCGAGCCGTGCGCGGTCGATCCGCAGGCCCCGCCCAAGCGGCAGATGCGCGCCGAGTGGATCGCCTCGGTGGTCAACATCGACTGGCCCAGCGAGCAGGGCCTCCCGCCCGAGGCCCAGCGGGCTGAGCTGACCGACCTGTACGACCGGGCCGAGGCCGACGGGCTCAACGCCGTGTTCGTGCAGATCCGGCCGACCGCCGACGCGTTCTGGCCCTCGCCGCACGAGCCGTGGTCGGAGTGGCTCACCGGCACGCAGGGCACCGACCCCGGCTACGACCCGCTGGCGTTCGCGGTCGAGGAGGCGCACGCCCGCAACCTGGAGTTCCACGGCTGGTTCAACCCCTACCGGGTGGCCATGCACGACGACCCCTCGCGCCTGGTGGCCGACCACCCGGCGCGGGTCAACCCGGACTGGGTGTTCGCCTACGGCGGCAAGCTCTACTACGACCCGGGCATCCCCGAGGTACGCTCGTTCGTCGTCGAGGCGATGATGCACGCGGTCGAGAACTACGACCTGGACGGCGTCCACTTCGACGACTACTTCTACCCCTACCCGGTGGCGGGCGAGACGGTGCCCGACCAGGACACGTTCGCCGAGTACGGCGGAGAGTTCGGCGGCATCGGGGACTGGCGGCGCGACAACGTCAACCGCATGGTCCGGGAGATGGACGAGGCGGTGCACGCCGCCAAGCCGCACGTGAAGTTCGGCATCAGCCCGTTCGGGATCTGGCGCAACGACACCAGCGACCCGAACGGCTCCGACACCGGCGGGTTCGAGTCCTACAGCCAGATCTACGCCGACAGCCGCAGGTGGGTGCGCGAGGGCTGGGTGGACTACATCAACCCGCAGGTCTACTGGGAGATCGGCCTGCCCGTGGCCGACTACGCGGTGCTCGTCCCCTGGTGGGAACAGGTCACCGATGGCACCGACGTACACCTCTACATCGGCCAGGCCGCCTACAAGGCCGGCAACGCGGGCGCCTGGTCCGACCCGGACGAACTCTCCCGGCACCTGGACCTGAACCGCGAGTACCCGGGCGTGGACGGGGACGTCTACTTCAGCGCGAACTCGCTGCGCACCAACGCCAGGGACGCCATGGACGTCGTGGTCGAACAGCACTACGCCAACCCCGCCCTGATCCCGGTCAAGGAGGACCTGGGCGGGGCCGCTCCCGCGCCGCCGGTGGTCACCGCCGCCGCCCGGGCCGACGGCGGCACCGAGCTGACCATCCGCCCCGGACGCGGCGGCAGGCCCGCCTACTACGCGGTCTACGAGCTGGCGGGCGCACCCGGACGGCAGGAGGTCCCGTGCGGAGTGCAGGACGCGCGCGCACTCATCGGCACGGTGCGCGCGGCCGAGGACGGCGGCGAGACGGTCTTCACCGCGCCCGGCGGCGGTGACGTGACCTACTACGTGACCGCCCTGGACCGGCTGCACCACGAGAGCACGACGAGCAACCCGAGGCACGTGCCCCGGGGCTGACCGGTGAACCGCGGGGCCCGGCGCGCGTGCGCCGGGCCCCGGCCTCTTCCCCCGACCCCGAGTCCCGCGCCGCCCCGGTCCGTACCGTGGTCGGTCCGTGACACCACGGCGACGGACCGGCGAAGAACGCGCCAACTCCGCCGCCAGGAACTGGCCACGGCGCGCACCGCTGGGCCAGACTCGCCGGGACCGTCCGCTCCCCCGCTAAGGACCTCAGAGGATGACCCTCCCTCCACGTTCCCCCCGACTCCTATCTCCGATCCTCGCCCTCGCCGTCGGCGCCGCCCTGCTCTCCCCCGCCCCGGTGGCCTCCGCGTCGCCGCTCCCGGCCGAGACGGCCCGGGCCGTGGCCTCGCCCGCCGATTACGTGGACCCGTTCATCGGCTCCACGAACGGCGGCAACACCTACCCCGGCGCGGTCCGGCCGTTCGGGATGATCTCCTGGAGCCCGACCACGACCCGCGGCGACCAGACCGACACCGGGGCGGCCAACGGCTACTCCTACGACGTCACGCGGGTGCGGGGCTTCGCCCTGACCCACGTCAACGGCGCCGGGTGCCACCCCGGGGCCGCCGGGGACGTGCCGATCATGCCGGTCACCGTGCCTGTGGACTCCTCGCCCAGCGCCGACACCCGCGACGAGGTGTACGCGAGCGACTTCGACCACGCCGACGAGTCCGCCTCCCCCGGCCGCTACACCGTGGCCCTGGAGAACGGGGTGCGCACGGACCTGAGCGTCACCGACCGGGCCGGTGCCGGGGAGTTCGACTTCCCCGAGGGCGACCCCGCCAGCCTGCTCTTCCGCACCTCCAACTCGCTCAACGGCAGCGAGGACGCCGACGTCCGCATCGACGCGGAGGCCCGCACGGTGAGCGGTTCGGTGCTCACCGGCGCCTTCTGCGGACAGCGCGCCAACGGCGGTGAGAACAACCGGAACTCCTACTACCGGCTGCACTTCACCGCGCGCTTCGACACCCCCTTCACCGAGGTGGGCACGTGGGAGGACGGAGAGCTGAAGCCGGGGGCCACCACCGCCTCCGGGGGTGAGGGCTACGTCCGCGACCAGCGGCGGGGCCGGGGCTCGGGCGGCTACGTCTCCTTCCCCGAGGGCTCCGACGTGGGCGTGCGCGTGGGCGTCTCCTACGTCAGCGCGGAGAACGCCGAGGCCAACCTCGCCGCCGAGATCGCCCCCGGGCAGAGCGTGGACGCGGTGGCCGCGTCGGCGCGCGAGGCCTGGGACCGGCGCCTGCGCGCGATCAGGGTCGGCGGCGGCACCGGGGACCAGCGCACCGCCTTCTACACGGCGCTGTACCACTCCCTGCTCCAGCCCAACCTGGTGAGCGACGTCGACGGCCGCTACCCGGGCATGGACGGCGAGGCGCACCGCGTGGCGGACGGACAGGGCGCCCAGTACACGAACTTCTCCGGCTGGGACCAGTACCGCGCGCAGGTCCAGCTGCTCGCGCTGCTGGAACCCGGGGTGGCCGGGGACTTCGCGCAGTCCCTGCTCAACTTCTCCGAGCAGAACGGGGGCGTGTGGGACCGCTGGGTGCACATCAACGGGCCCACGCACGTGATGACGGGTGACCCCTCGGCCGCGACGCTGGCGACGTTCGCCGCGATGGGCGTGGACGGTTTCGACGCCGAGGCCGCCTACGCGTCCCTGCGGACCCAGGCCACCGAGCCGCACCCCGACGGCCTGTCCGACGCCGGGTGCCCGGGCCAGTGCGAGGGTCAGCGCCCGAACCTGGAGCGCTACCTCGAACTCCGCTACGCGCCGCAGGACGACTGCCACTGCTGGGGCGGAGCCGCGGAGACGCTGGAGGCCTCCGTGGCCGACAACGCGCTCGCCCAGTGGGCGGGGCGCCTGGGGCGCGGGGACGACACCGAGATGTTCTCCGAGCGCGGCGGGTACTGGCGCAACGTCTACAACCCGGAGGCCACGCCGGAGGCGGGCTACGCGCAGGCGCGCGACGCCGACGGGTCCTGGGTGACGCCCTTCGACCCCGGGCGCGACACCGGGTTCGCGCAGGGCACGAGCGCGACCTACACGTGGATGGTGCCGCACGACGTCGGCGGCCTGGCCGAGGCGATGGGCGGCCGGGAGACCGCGGCCGAGCGCCTGGACGGGTTCTTCCGCACCCCCGACGGCGCGTGGTCGGTGGGCGGCGGCGACCCGCTGCGCTACGACCCCACGAACGAGCCGGGCATCCACGCGCCGTGGATGTACAACGCGCTCGGGCAGCCGTGGAAGACGCAGGAGACGGTACGCGAGATCGTGGACACCCAGTACGGGACGGGGCCGGGCGGTCTGCCCGGCAACGACGACCTGGGCACGATGTCGGCCTGGTACGTGTTCTCGGCCCTGGGGCTGTTCCCGCAGGCGCCGGGGCGCGGCGAGCTGCTGCTGTCGGCTCCGGTGTTCTCCTACGCCAGGATCGCGCCGAGCGGACGCGAGCCGATCACCGTCGTCGCCCCGAACGCCGGGCCGGACGCGACCTACATCGGTTCGGTGCGCCTGGACGGGCGGGAGCACACGCGTTCCTGGCTGCCGGAGTCCTTCCTCAGCGGGGGCGGGCGCGTCACGCACGTGCTGGTCGGCGAGCCGAACACGGAGTGGGCGACCGCTCCGCAGGACCTGCCGGTCGACCGCTGAGGCCGTGGGCGGGCGCCGCGCTCCCGGGTGCGGCGCCCGCCCATGACCGTCGCGGGGCCCGGTGAGCGCCGGGCCCCGCTGCCGCTCACCCGGCGGCGTGCAGCGGGCGGGCGCGCAGGGCCGCGACGGCCGGGACCAGGCTCGCGAGCAGCCCGATGCCCACGACGGCGCCGGCCAGCGGCAAGTACTGGTCCAGAGGGACGGCGAGCACCACCGCCCCGCCGCCGACGAGGGCGTGCCCCACGGCGGCCACCCCGGTCAGCGCCGTGGCGGTGCCCAGCGCCACCCCCGCCAGCGACACCGCCAGGGCCTCCCCCGCGACCATCCCGGCGACCTGGGCCCGCGAGGCCCCCACCAGGCGCAGCAGGGCGAAGCTCCGCGCGCGGGCCGACACGGAGACGACGAGGGCGTTGACCGCGCTCACCCCGGCGAAGCCCGCCAACAGGGCCACCATGAGGTGGGTGATCCACGCGTCCTCCTGGCCGATCCGGGCCTGGTCCGCGATGTGCCCGGCGCGGTCGGCGACCCGGAGTTCGGGCCCGGCGTCGATCGCCTCCTCCAACAGGGAGGCCGTCCTCCCGGCGTCGGCCGAGGGGTCGAGCAACACGTACAGGCCGTTGTGCAGGGTGTCGAGCATCCGGGGCGCGACGGCCTCCTCGGGCAGCAGGACGTCGGGGAAGTCGAGTCCCGCCCGGTACAGGACCGACACCCTGGCCGTGAACCCGGTGCCGTCGGGGCCGAGCAGCTCCACGGTCCGCCCCGCGCGCCACCCCCGGCTCAGGGCGGTGTCGGCGCGCACGGCGACGCCGCCGGTGCCGAAGTCCTCCCACGCGCCGTCCTCCACCGCCAGGTCGTGGATCCGCGGCACCGTACCGGGTTCGACCAGGTGGGTGGTCAGGTACGGCCCGCCCGCGGAGGTGACCGTCTGCCGGTAACCCCCGGCCGCGGCGACCCCGGGCACGTCCTCGGCGGCCTCGGCCGCGGACGCGGGCAGTCCCACGCCCAAGGCCCCGGACACCACCAGGTCGGCGGCCAGACGCTCACCGTAGGCGCGCAGGCGGGCCTCGGTGGTGGTCGTCTCCTGGAAGAGCAGCAGGCACGCGACCGCCGTCGTCACCAGCAGGGGAGTCATGACGCCCGCCACCCGGCGGACGTCGGCGCGCGCCTCCCGGTCGGCGACCAGGAAGGCGGCGCTCCCGCGGGTGACCGGGCGCAGCAGGGGCAGCGCCGCGTGGACCAGCACCGGCGAGAGCAGGACCGCTGCGGCGACGAGGACCAGCGCGGCGGAGACGGCGGCGGTCACCGCCACCACGGTTCCGGCCAGGCCCCAGGCCGTCGCGAACAGGGCCGCCGCACCGCACAGGGCCACGGCCCCGAGCACCGGGCGGGCACGGGAGAAGGGGACGGGTTCGGCCTGCGCCGCGCGCATCGCCTCCACGGGCGCGATCCGGCCCGCGGTGAGCGCGGGGCGCAAGGAGGCCGCCAGCGGCACGGCAAGGGCCAGCGCCGCGCCCGCCGCGAGCGCGGGCCGGCCCAGGAGCAGTTCGAACCCGTCCGGCAGCGTCCCCAGCGCCGTGAAGATCCTGGTCAGGAGCAGCGCCAGCGCCGAACCCACGAAGCAGGAGAGCGCGGCGGCCACGCACCCCAGGACCAGGGCCTCCCCGACGACGAGTCGGCGCACGAGCCCCGGCCGGGCCCCGGCCAGACGCAGGAGGGCGAACTCCCGGGCACGGTCGCGCACGGTCAGGGAGAGCAGGCCCGCGACCGTGACGGCGGCCACCGCCAGCGCCAGTGCGGCCATGGTGCCCAGGAACCGGCCCATGCCCGAGGCCAGGTCCCGGTTGTGCCCGTCCAGCGCGAGCGCCGTGGCGCGTTCGTCCCCGGTGAGGACCCGGACGCCGGGCGCGGCCTCCTCGACCGCCCCGGCCAGCCGTTCGGGGTCGGTTCCCTCCCCGGGCCAGAGCGCGGCCACGACCGGGTCGCCGCCCCGCCGCGCGGCCTCGGCGGCTGGGAAGAACAGGGCCCGGTCCGGGGCGCCGCCGCGCTCGACGGTTCCGGTGACCAGGACCTCGGCGATCCCGTCGGAGGTCAGGACCCGCGCGCGGTCGCCGGGGGTGAGCCCGGCGTCGGCGGCGGTGCGGGTGTCGATGACCACCTCGCCCCCGTTCTCGGGGGCCCGCCCGGTGGCCGGGGTGAGCCCCTCGGCCTCGGCCAGCGCCCAGGAGTGGCCGAAGGAGCGGTCGGAGTGGCCGCCGAGCGTGCGGTCGGAGGTGACCACGTAGGCGGAGAAGGGGGCCTCGACCGCCGTCCGGCGCACGCCGGGGAGGCGTTCCAGTTCCGCCACGGTCCGCGGGTCCAGCCGGGGCGGTTCCCCCAGCGGTGAGGCGGTGATCCCGGCCGCCGCCTCCTCGGGGACGGCCGTCACCACGACCGGCGCCCGCGACAGCGTCCAGGACGCCCCGGCCCCTTCGGCGGCCACCCGTTCGGCCGAGTCCTGGAGGGCGAGGACGGCTGTGGCCAGCCCGGCGCCCAGGGCCACGGTCAGGACCGACAGGGCCAGCTGGCGCGCCCGGTCGGCGGCGCCGCGCAGAACCATCCGCATCACGCGGCACCGCCTCCCCCGTCGCCGGGGGCCGCCTCGTGGTGGCGCGGGTCCTCTTCGAGGTGGTCCGGGTAGGACGTCCGACCGGTCGGCGCCCCGGGTGACGTGGTGGGTGGGGTCACGGCTACCGCCCCGGGCGGCGCACCATGGTGCGTCGCGCGGTTCACAGCTCCTCCAGACGCCGGATCCAGGCCAGGACGGAGTCCGCGGTGGGGTCGGCCAGCTCCCCTTGGACCAGGCCGTCGCGCAGCATGAGCACGCGGTCGGCGCGGGCGGCGGCTACGGGGTCGTGGGTGACCATGACGACGGTCTGCCCGTGGTCGGATGCCGCCCGGCGCAGCGCCTCCAGGACACCGGCCCCGGAGTGTGAGTCGAGGTTGCCGGTGGGTTCGTCGGCCAGGAGCACGCTCGGCCGGTGCACCAGGGCGCGGGCGACGGCGACGCGCTGCTGCTGGCCCCCGGAGAGTTCGAAGGGCCGATGGTCGAGGCGGTCCGCCAGGCCGAGCGAGTTCACGAGGTGGTCGTGCCACGCCTCGTCCCGGGCCAGGCCGGACAGGCGCTGGCCGATGGTGATGTTCTCCCCCGCGGTCAGCGACGGGAGGAGGTTGAATGACTGGAAGACGAACCCGAACGCCCGTGCGCGCAGCCGGGTCAGGGCCGGTTCGGCGAGTCCGGTGATCGGTCGGCCCTCCACCGTCACCGTGCCCGCGTCGGGGCGTTCCAGTCCCGCCAGGCAGTGCAGGAGGGTGCTCTTGCCCGAGCCGGAGGGACCCATGACCGCCGTGAACCCTCCCCGGGGGAAGGCCGCGTCCACCCCGGCCAGCGCGTGGACGGGAACGCCGCCCCGCCTGTGGGTCCTGGTCAGCCCGGTCGCCCGCAGCGCGTGGGGGGCGGCGTCGGCTCCGGTCCGGTCCCGGACGTGCCCGTCCATGGCGAACTCCGCTCGTCTCGTCGTGTGGAGGGGGTTCGGCGCCCTGTCCGGCCCCCGAGCAAGAGCCAAACACGGGGGCCGGTCCGCGTCACGGGGTCTGGACGGAGGTCCGGTGGTGGGGCGGCCCCCACCTCCCGGGGCCCGGGCGACGGGTCGCGTTGGGCGGCGGGGCGCGGCGCGACGTAGCGTGACCCCATGGAAATCGATCTGCGTACACGCACGGCCCTGGTGACCGGTTCGACCCAGGGCATCGGCCTGGCCATCGCCACGGCGCTGGCTCGCGCCGGGGCGACGGTGGCGGTCAACGGGCGCAGCGGGGAGAAGGTGGCCCGCGCGGTGGAGGCGATCGCCGAGCGGGTGCCCGGGGCCGCGCCGGTGGCCGCGACCGCCGACGTGACCACAGAGGAGGGCGTCGACCGGCTCCGCGAGCTGCTCCCCCGGCTCGACGTGCTGGTCAACAACCTCGGGATCTTCGGGGCGCGGGACGCGCTCGACATCTCCGACGAGGAGTGGCGGCGCTACTTCGAGGTCAACGTGCTCTCCGCCGTGCGCCTGACCCGGGAGTTCCTGCCCGGGATGACGGAACGCGGGTGGGGCCGGGTGCTCAACATCGCCAGCGACTCGGCGGTGGTGATCCCGGCCGAGATGATCCACTACGGCATGTCCAAGACGGCACTGCTCGCGGTCTCGCGGGGGTTCGCCAAGGAGGCAGCGGGCACGGGGGTGACCGTCAACTCGGTGATCGCCGGTCCCACCCACACCGGCGGCGTGGAGGACTTCGTCTACCAGCTCGTCGACCGGAACCTGCCCTGGGAGGAGGCGCAGCGGGAGTTCATGCGCCTGCACCGGCCGCAGTCGCTCCTGCAGCGGCTGATCGAACCCGAGGAGATCGCCAACATGGTCGCCTACCTGAGTTCGCCGCTGGCCTCGGCCACCACGGGGGCCGCCGTGCGGGTGGACGGCGGGTACGTCGACTCCATCGTCCCCTGAGAACGCCCCCGGACGCCGGGCGCCCGGCGTCCGGGCACGGCGCGGCTCTCAGCCGGTTCCACCCACGGACCGGTGGAGGCGGTCGGCGAGCGCCGCGGTGTGACGGGCGAACTCCGGCGGGCCCTCGACCGTGAAGGGCAGGCCGGTGAGCGCGAGGACGACCGCGAGCCACTCGTGGGAGTCCACGCGGGCGGTGTAGCGCGCCCGGCCGGGGCCGACCGCCTCCAGGCCGCCGTCGATCCGGGAGATCCGCGCCGCCACCTCCCCGGCCGACGCGTCGAACAGGACCGACACCGTGTGCCGGGCCTCCCCCGTACCGAAGCCCCGCTCCAGGTGGTCGGCCAGCGGTTCCCCGGGCAGCTCCCGGCGGGTGAAGGGCGCCCTGGCGGGGGTGACCGCGGTGATCCGGTCGAGTCGGAAGGTCCGCCAGTCGTCGCGCTCGCGGTCCCAGGCGAACAGGTACCAGCGCCGTCCGGTCAGGACCAGCCGGTACGGGTCCACCTTGCGGCGCATCTCGCGGCCGTCGCCGCCGCGGTGGAGCATCCGGACCCAGTGGCCGTCCGCGACGGCCTCGCCCAGGTCGGTGAGGACCCGTGTCCGCACGCCCGGCCACACCCGCTGCTCCGGTTCGACCGCCGCCGCCAGCGCTTTCGCCCTGCGGGCCAGGTGTGAGGGCAGCACCCGGGCGAACCGGGCCAGGGCCCGTTCCGCGCTCTCCTCCACGTCCTCCACCCCGCCGAGCCCGGCGGCGACGATCCGCAGCCCCAGGGCGGCGGCCACGACCTCGTCTTCCTCCAGGAGCAGGGGCGGCACCGCGCGGCCCGCGACCAGCCGGTAGTGGCCGCCGGGGCCGCGGAGGCCCTCCACCGCGTAGCCCAGTTCGCGCAGCCGGTCGATGTCGCGGCGCAGCGATCGCGGGCTGACCTCCAGGGCGGCGGCCAGGTCCGCGCCGGGCCAGGCCCTGCCGGTCTGGAGCAGGGAGAGCAGGCGCAGCATCCGCGCACTCGTGTCGGCCATACGGCCCATTCTCCGGCGGAATGCGGCCGGAATCCGACCGCAATCCCCGGTGTGGCGTGGTCGCCGCTCTGGCCGGGAGTTCCGGCAGTCCGGAAAGCGGATTTGCGCACGATCACCGGGGTGACAGAAGAGTACCGGTGGTGTGATCGTGGACACCAGCGGCGTTCTTGTGGAATCGCCCCCGTCGCTTCGGACGGAGGCCTCACCCGCTGACCAGCGGTTCCCGGGCAAGGGAACGGCGCACGAGTCGCATTGTGACCCCGTGGGATCACTCTGCGCGTCCGTCCCTTACTGAGAGTTTACCCGGGCCGGGTAGACATAGACGGATCGGCCCCCACGGACCTGAGATAAGGATGTGCGCGACGTGATGGACTGGTTGAGCAACCTCTTCGGCGGAGCAGCCGAGGAAACAGCCCAGGGAGTGTCCGACGCCGTGGGCGGGGTCGGTGAGACCCTGGGCGGCGCCGGAGAGGCCGCACAGGCCTACGGTGAGGGGGCCGTCGGCGGCTTCGCCGAAGGCGCCCAGGCCTACGGCGAGGAGGCCGTGGGCGGTTTCACCGAGGGTGCCCAGGCCTACGGCGAGGAGGCCGTGGGCGGCTTCCAGGACAGCGCCGCCGAGGCGGTGGGCGGCTTCCAGGACCAGGCGGACACCGTGAGCGGCATCGCGGAGGACCCGGGCGGCGCCGCCGCCGACCACTTCTTCGGCAACAACTGACCTACCACCCTCCCGGCCCCGGCAGGGAGGGAGCGGCCCGCCCGGAGCACTCAGTGCTCCGGGCGGGCCGCTCGTGCGCCGCTCCCCGTCAGCCGGGGAACAGCCGGTCCGGGCGGTCGTCCGGAGCCCGTTTCCGGTGCCCGGCCGGGAACCGCCTGCGGGTCCGCGCACGAGCGCCAGGACCGCGGTCGCCCTCTCGGGCCCGGGACCCTCGGCTCACTCCCGGCGCGGCCGGGCCGCCGAGAGCACGGCGAGCGCGGTCAGGGCGGCGACGCACGTCCAGGCGAAGGCGTCCCCGATCCGTGAGTAGACCGTGGTCACCCCCTCCCGGGGCACCATGGCGACCATGGTCTGCTGCCCGGTGGTGAAGTAGTCGGTCGTCGCCAGCACCCGCCCCTGGTGGTCGGTGGCGTTGGCGCGGCCGCGGCTCGCCTGCCGGAACAGGGCCGAGCCGTTCTCCACCGCGCGGAACACCGCGTTGCGCGCGTGCATCTCCTTGATCCCCTCCCAGGTGTTGGCGCCGACCAGCAGGACGTCCACGCCCCGCGCGCCCGCCTGGCGGACCAGTCCCGGGAAGTCGGCGTCGTAGCAGATGGCCACGGCCAGTCTCCCCGCCGGCGTGTCCGCGACGGGCACCGTGCCGGTCCCCGGCTCGTAGGGCTCCAGGACGGGCACCGGCCTGCTCTTGTCGTAGGTCCACACGACCTCGCCGTCCGGGGCGACCATGAGCATCTGGTTGCGGATGTGGGGAGCCCGCCCGGTGTAGACCGACATACCGGCGTTGACGTACAACCCGTGGTCCCGGGCCACCTCCCGGATGTCGGCCACCAGCAGGTCGCGGTCCTCCTCCAGGGTGAAGGCCGCCGACTCGGGCCACACCACGACCTCGGCGCCCGCCGCCGCCTCCCTCGCGGTGATGGCGAGGAGTTCGTCGTTGACGAAGCCGAAGCGTTCACGCAGCACGGCCGGATCGGCGGCCCGCAGCGCCTCGAGCGAGTCGTACTCCCGGAAGGTCGGCACCAGCTCCTCCCACGCGCCCTGCGAGGTGGTGACCCCCGCGACGCGCACGGTGTCGCCCGAGGGCGCGGCGAATACCAGGCGCGCGCCGCCCGCGACCGCGACCAGCGCGACCGTCCCGGCGCAGGCCGCCGCCACCGTGCGGGCCGCGCGGTCGGTCAGGCCGCGTGCCCACAGCAGCGCCGCCGCCGAGCACGCCCAGGCCACCAGGAAGCTCACTCCGTACACACCGGCCACCGAGGCCACCTGGATCAGCGGGAGGTTGTCGGCCTGGGTGGCGCCGAGAACCCCGTGGATGGTTCCGAAGGGGGTCACCGAGGCCACCGTGAACTCCACGGCCACGGTGGCGAGCGGGAAGACCAGGCTGACCCGCCACGGGGCGCGCTCCCCCAGTCGGCGGTGCAGGAGGCGGTCGGCGGCGTAGGGGGCCGCGTCGGCCAGGGCCAGGGCCAGCGCGAGCAGCACCAGCGGCGGGGAGAGCAGGTCGGCCAGCCACAGCCAGACCAGCACGGCCGTCGTGCTGGCGGCGAGGACGCCCGACAGGGCGGGCAGCGGTCGGCTGGCGCGTGCGAAGCGCAGCAGCAGGACCGGATAGACCCACGCGAGCAGCGCGATGTCCCAGGCGGCCTGCATCGCGAAGAGGGACAGGGCGGTACCGGCGAGGAGCCAGGCGTAGCGCGGGAGGGTCGGGGGCTCGGTCATGGTTCGGCCTTCGTCTCGGGGAACGGGGGTGCGGGCCGGCCGGCACGGCCACAACGCTAGGGAGCCGCGGCCCCCGCGCCCATGGGGAGTCCCGCCCTGTTCGGGACGCGGCTCCCCACCCCGGAATGCGGTGTTCCGCAGTACCCGCGCACCCGGGCGATGGCTAGTGTCGACGCTGACGCCGACCGCGGCCTCCCCGTTTTCCGCGAGCGCGGATTCCGAGGGCACGGGCCCGCGCGCGGGCGGCCGAAGGCGGGCGCCGGGCACGCACCAGCGGACTCGGGCACCGGACACGGACAGCCGGGTACCGGGCCCGGGCAGCCGGGACCGGGTGCCCAGCGCGGGATACCGGAGGCGGCGGCGATAGGACGGGTGGAGAGGACGGACGTGACGACGCACGGGGACGCGCATCCGGCGGCAGCGGTGGCGCGCGCATGGGGCCGGGCCGTGACGGGCGCCGCCGCCGGAGCGGTGACCGCGCTGGCCGAGGCCCTCTTCCTCGCGGCGGCCCTCGCGGCCGCCGTTCCCGCGCTGCCGCTCCTGCTCCGTCCCGCCTCGCGCGCGTCCCTGCGCCGGGCGCTGGACGGGGCCGCCGGGCCTCTGGTCTCCCTGGAGCGCGGCCGCCTGTCCGCCCTGTTCGGCGTCGACATCACCGTGCGCCCCGGGACGGCCCGGCCGCTGGCCTACCTCGCGGTGCGCTGCCCGGTGGGGCTCTTCGGCGGGCTGGTGCTGGCCTTCTTCGCCGCCGGGCTCTACCTGGCGCTGTCACCGCTGGAGGTGCTCGACGGCAACGACCCCGCCATCGTGCCGATCGGCCTGGCCCTGATGTACCTGAGTGCCCAGGGAACCGTGGGCCTGGTGGGAACGGAACGCTGGCTGGCCCGGAGGTTCCTCGGCCCCAGCCGCCAGGACCTCATGGAGGAGCGGATCGGGGTCCTGGTCGCGACCCGCGCGGGGGTGGTCGCCGCCGTGGACGAGGAGCGCCGCCGGATCGAACGCGATCTGCACGACGGCGTCCAGCAGCGCCTGGTGCTGCTGGGGATGGCGCTGGGCCGGGCCCGCCGCGACCCGGGTTCGGAGCGGGGGCGCGCACTGGTCGAGCAGGCCTAC
The DNA here is from genome assembly GCF_018316795.1 of Nocardiopsis akebiae. NCBI lineage: Bacteria > Bacillati > Actinomycetota > Actinomycetes > Streptosporangiales > Nocardiopsidaceae > Nocardiopsis > Nocardiopsis akebiae. The sequence continues at coordinate 1,764,851 of NZ_CP074132.1, read as the reverse complement.
GAGGAGTCCCGCGACGCCCTGCGCGACCTGAAGGAGGTCGCCTGGCGGGTCTACCCGGCCGCGCTGGCCGGGTCGGGGCTGCGGGCCGCGCTGCACGACCTGGTCGGCCGGTCGAGCCTGCCGATCGACCTGGAGTACGGCCTGGAGGACGCGTGCCCGCCGACCGTGGAGACGGCGGCCTACTTCGTGGTCGCCGAGTCGGTGACCAACGCTGTCAAGCACGCGCGCGCCGAACGGGTCAGCGTGCTGGTCGGCGCGCGGGGCGAGGAGGGAGCGAGGTCCGTGGTGGTGCGGGTACGGGACGACGGGGTGGGCGGGGCCGACCCCGCGGGAACGGGGCTGGCCGGTCTGGCCAGCAGGGTCGAGGCGCTCGACGGTCGGCTGTCGGTGGACAGCCCCGCGGGCGGCCCGACCACGGTCAGGGCGCAGCTGCCGTGCGGGTGATGTTGGCCGAGGACTCGGCGCTGCTACGTGAGGGGCTGGTGCGGCTCCTGGAGGACGAGGGGCATCAGGTGCTCGCCTCGGTCGGGGACGCCGACGCCCTGTTGGCGGCCGTCCGCGAGGAGGCGCCCGACGTGGCCGTGGTGGACGTGCGCATGCCGCCCACGCACACCGACGAGGGGTTGCGCGCCGCGCTGCGGATCCGACGGGAGCAGCCCGGAGTGGGTGTGCTGGTGCTGTCCCAGTACGTGGAGAAGCGGTACGCCACGCGGTTGTTCGGTGAGAACACCACCGGTGTGGGCTACCTGCTCAAGGACCGGGTGGTGGAGGTCGACGAGTTCCTGGAAGCCCTGGTCAGGGTGGGGAGGGGAGGCGCGGCCTTCGACCCGGAGGTGGTGCGCCAACTGCTCGCGGGCAGCAGCCGCAGGGACCCGCTGGGGCGCCTGACCGAGCGTGAGCGCGACGTCATGGCCCTGATGGCGCAGGGGCACATCAACTCGGCGATCGCGGCGCGGCTGTTCGTGTCGCAGAGCGCGGTGGAGAAGCACGCCAACGCCATCTTCGACAAGCTGGAACTGGGCGACACCAAGGGGTACAGCCGTCGCGTGCTGGCGGTGCTGCGCTACATGGAGGCCTGAGCGCGGGCGGAGCCGGGCACGGGGGCGCCGCGCGGCGGTGAGCGGTGTCCGCCGTGCGGCCGTCGGCCGCGGGTCCGCCGGGGGTGGAGGTCCCGGCGGACCCTGCCCGGAGGAGGGGTCCGGACGGCCGGTCGGTTGGTCGTGGGGATCAGGTGAAGTTCACGTCACTGCACAGGTAGTAGACCTGGTCCATGTGGGAGGCCTGCCAGATCGTGAACACGATGTGGTGGCCGGACCTGCCCGAGGTGCTGACGTCGATGTAGCTGTCCAGCGCGGGCGCGTAGGGACCGGTCTCCTCGACCAGTTCGAGGTCGTCCCAGCCCAGGGCCTGGGTGGTCGGGTCGAAGCCCTGCTCGGTGACGTAGACGCGGAAGTAGTCCGCGCCGTGCTGGGCCTGGTCGTACAGGTGGAGGGTGAAGTCGTCGCCGACGTCGGTGGTCTTCCACGCGCCGACCGCGTCCATCGAGTCGTAGCGGCCGCCCTCGGTGTTGCCGCCGCTGCACAGGGTCCCGTCGGGGATCTGGCCCTGGTGGTTGCCGCCCACGTTGTCGCGGTACAGGCCGTTCCAGTTCCACATGGCGTTGGGGTTGTCCTGCCACGCCTGCCAGCACATGGGGTCTTCCTGCGCCATGTCCGGGTTGAGGTGGTCGCCGCCCCAGCGCTCCCAGCAGCCGTAGTTGCGGCTGGCGGGGTCCACGATCGAGCCGTGCGCGGAGGCGGGGGCGGCCATCGTGGTCAGGGCGACCAGGGGCACGGAGGCCAGGACGAGCGCGCGTGCGGCCCAGGTCCGGCGGGTGGTCCCGGTGTTCTCGGTGGTCTCGACGGCTTGGGGGGTCGTGCTTTCCATTGCGTTCTCCATCGTTCTCGGCTTGGTCAGCCGATCGACGGGAGCGCTCCCATAGCACATGTTACCCCTCGGAGCCGAACCGAAACAGAGCGCGCGGGAAATCCTCGGCGCGCCCTCCGGAGCGGAGCCGCCGCCCGCCCGCGCCGCCGCCCGCGCCGCCGCGGCGCGGCGGCCGGGCCGCGGCCGCCGCAGCGGGACTGCTCACCGTGTCCACCCGGCGACCACCGGTTATTACTGACCGGTTGTGAATCAGGTCACCACCTGCGCATTTCCCTCATGTGAACCGCGTACCAGAAATACTCCGGTCATATGGTGTTTACATATCACCATTGCCGGGCTACCGTTCAGGAAAGCGTTCCGGATCCGTAACACTCCGTCGCGGAATCCGGCAACGCCCTCGCACACACTGTTCACACCCATCCCCCTGCACCCCCGCTCACCCCGACTGGGAGCGCTCCCAACCCTTCCGGTCCTTTTTCGCTCAGCTTTACCCCGGATCTAAGGCATGCGAATGCAGCGCTCACCTCCATAAACGCAGGGAATTGTCCGTGTCTTCCGTCTGCCGGGCCCGAACTTCCCGGCCCGGCACTTCCCAAGGCTCCTTCTGGCAACCCGCTTCCACGAGGAAAGAAGAGATGAGCACACCCCCCCGTGCCACGAACCCGCGTTCGTGGACACGACGCGGCCTGGCCGCGACCTCCGCCCTGGTGCTCGGCAGCACCCTGGCGGTCGCCTCCTCCGTACCCGCCAGTGCCGCGGCCGGTTGCGAGGTCGACTACCAACTCAACGACTGGGGCTCCGGCTTCACCGCGAGCGTGGAGATCACCAACCTCGGCGACGCGCTCAACGGCTGGACCCTGGAATGGGACTTCGCCGGAAACCAGCAGGTCACCAACTCCTGGAACGGCACCGTCACCCAGAGCGGACAGAGCGTCTCGGCCACCAACGCCGGGCACAACGCCTCCCTCTCCACCGACGGCACGGCCACTTTCGGCTTCCAGGGAACCTACTCCGGAAGCAACGCCGCGCCCACGGCCTTCGAACTCAACGGCGTGCTGTGCAGCGGTGACGTCGGGGAACCCGAGGAACCGGAAGAGCCGGAGGAGCCGGAGGAGCCGGAGGAGCCCGGCAACGACGGTCGGGTGGACAACCCGTACGTGGGCGCTGACGTCTACGTCAACCCGATCTGGTCGGCCAACGCCGCCGCCGAGCCCGGCGGGGACGCCGTGGCCGACGAGCCCACCGGGGTGTGGCTGGACCGCATCAGCGCCATCGAGGGCAACGACAGCCCCACCACCGGCAGCATGGGCCTGCGCGACCACCTGGACGAGGCCCTGGCCCAGGCCGACGGTGAGCCCCTGGTCTTCCAGGTGGTCATCTACAACCTGCCCGGCCGCGACTGCTCCGCGCTGGCCTCCAACGGCGAGCTGGGCCCCGACGAGATCGACCGGTACAAGAACGACTACATCGACCCCATCGCCGAGATCCTGGCCGACTACCAGGACACCGAGCTGCGGATCGTGACCACGGTCGAGATCGACTCGCTGCCCAACCTGGTCACCAACGTCTCCCCGCGCGAGACCGCGACCGAGAACTGCGACGAGATGCTGGCCAACGGCAACTACGTCGAGGGGGTGGGCTACGCGCTGGCGCAGTTGGGCGCGATCGCCAACGTCTACAACTACGTGGACGCCGGCCACCACGGGTGGATCGGCTGGCAGGACAACTTCACCGCGTCGGCGGCGCTGTTCTACGAGGCGGCCAACGCCGCCGGGGCCAGCCCCGACGACGTGCACGGGTTCATCGCCAACACCGCGAACTACTCGGCGCTGGTGGAGGAGAACTTCTCCATCGACCAGACGGTGGCGGGCACGCCGGTGCGCCAGTCGGACTGGGTGGACTGGAACCAGTTCACCGATGAGTTGTCCTACGCCCAGGCGCTGCGTGAGGAGCTGGTGGGCCAGGGCTTCGACTCCGGGATCGGGATGCTCATCGACACCTCCCGCAACGGGTGGGGCGGACCGGACCGGCCGGACGGGCCGGGGCCGAGCACGGACGTGAACGCCTACGTGGACGGGGGCCGCTACGACCGCCGCATCCAGTCCGGGAACTGGTGCAACCAGTCCGGGGCCGGGTTGGGCGAGCGCCCCCAGACCGCTCCGGAGGCGGGGATCGACGCCTACGTGTGGATGAAGCCCCCGGGTGAGTCCGACGGGTCGAGTGAGTTGATCGACAACGACGAGGGCAAGGGTTTCGACCGGATGTGCGACCCGACCTATGAGGGCAACCCGCGCAACGGCTACAACATGAGCGGCGCGCTGCCCGACGCGCCGGTCTCGGGTCACTGGTTCTCCGCGCAGTTCCAGGAGCTGTTGGCCAACGCCTACCCGCCCGTCCAGTAACTCCCCCCAGATCTCGGCTCCCTTCCGAGACCGGGCGCCCGTCCACCCCCGGGGGTGGGCGGGCGCCCGCCATGCGCGGGCCCTGGGATCATGGGACGGGGCTCCGGTCGGCGCGGCCCCGGACACCGGACCCGGGAGGAAGCTCGTGGCGGCACCGCTGGAGACCGACACCGTCGTGGTCGGACTGGGAGCCATGGGGGCGCAGGCCCTGTGGCGCCTGGCCCGGCGCGGTGTGGACGTGATCGGGGTCGAGCAGTTCACGCCCGGGCACGACCGGGGCTCCAGCCACGGCGAGTCACGCATCATCCGCACCGCCTACATGGAGGGCGCCGCCTACGTGCCGTTAGTGCGGTCGGCCTGGCGCGCGTGGTCGGAGCTGGAGGAGGCCTCCGGGACCAGGCTCGTGGTGCGCACCGGCGCCCTCATGCTCGGCGCGCCGGACAGCCCCGCCGTCACCGGGTCGGTCACCGCCGCCGAACACCACGGCCTCCCCCACCAGGTGCTCTCCCGCGACCAGGTCGCCGAGCGCTTCCCCCAGCACGTGCTGCGCCCGGGTGAGGTGGGCGTCTTCGAGGAGGACGCCGGTGTGGTCCTGCCCGAGGCCGCGATCACGGCGGCCGTGCGGCTCGCGCGGGAAGCGGGCGCGCGGGTGCTCACCGGAGCCCGGGCGACCCGCGTCGTCCCCGACCCGGACCGGCCCCGTGTGGTGGTCGGGGACACCGTGGTCCGGGCCCGCCGGGTGGTCGTCACCGCCGGGTCCTGGCTGCCGCGGCTGGTGCCCGAGGTGGCGGAGCTGGGCGGCGGCCTGCGGGTGGAGCGGCGGGTGCTGGGCTGGTTCCGCACCACGCGGGATCCGTCCCCGCACGCGCACGGCCCGGTGTTCGCCCGGGACGGAAACGACTGCACGTGGTACGGGTTCCCCAGCATGGACGGCGGGCGGACCGTCAAGATCGGCGTGCACGCCGAGGCCCCGGGGAACAGGGGCGAGGGCGTCCAGTGGGGCGAGCCGGTCGACCCCGACGCGGGGCCGCGGGAGCCCGACGCCGCCGACGCACGGCGGCTCGGACGGCTGGCCGCCGGACTGAGCGGTGTGGCCCCGCTCCCCGAGCGGATGGCGTCGTGCATGTACACGATGACCCCGGACGAGCACTTCGTGATCGGGCAGCGCCGCGAACTGCCCGGGCTGGTGCTGGCGGGGGGCTTCTCGGGGCACGGCTACAAGTTCGCCTCCGCGGTCGGGGAGGCGCTGGCCGACCTCGCACAGCACGGGCGCACGGAGCTGGCCGTGGACCTGTTCGACCCGCACCGCTGGGACTGAACCGGGCGGTTCGCGGGCGGCCGGGGCCCCGGGGCGGGGTGCGCCCGGCGCGCACGGGCGTGCGATCATCGCTTCCACGCGCGGCGCGAGCGCGGCCTCACCGCACCTCCCCCGGAAGGACCGCCATGAACAGTCCCACCGTCCCGCGGACCGCGCTCGTCACGGGCGCGTCGTCGGGGATCGGCGGCGCCGTCGCCGCCGAGCTGGTCCGCCGCGGCTACCGCGTGTACGGGACCAGCCGCGACCCCGGAGCGGTGGCCGAGCCGGTCCCGGGTGTGGAGTACCTGGCCCTGGACCTGGCCGACGGGGCTTCGGTCGAGGCGTGCGCGGCCGCCGCGGGCGACGTGGACGTGCTGGTCAACAATGCCGGGGAGAGCCAGAGCGGGCCCTTCGAGGAGCTGCCGCCGGAGGCGGTGGAGCGGTTGTTCCGGATCAACGTGTTCGGCGCGGTGCGGCTCACGCAGCTGTTGCTGCCCGGGATGCGCGCCCGAGGGTACGGGCGCGTGGTGATGGTGGGTTCGATGCTGGCGAGCTTCCCGCTGGCCTACCGGTCCTCCTACGTGGCCTCCAAGGCGGCGCTCAAGGGGTTCGCGAACGCGCTGCGCCGCGAGGTGTCCCCGTACGGGGTGGGGGTGGCCACGGTCGAGCCGGGGTCGGTCAACACCGGTATCAGTGAGCGGCGGACCCAGTACCTGCGGGAGGGGTCGCCGTTCGCGGCCGAGTACCGCACCATGCTCAGGGCGCTCAACGCCAACGAGGCGTCGGGGATCGCTCCGGGGGCGGTGGCGCGGACGGTCGTGCGCGCCGTCGAGGCGGACCCGCCCAGGCCGTTCTACGCGGTGGGCAGCAACGCCCCGGCGGTCTTCGCGCTGCGGCGGCTGTTCCCGCGCTCGCTCGTCCTGCGCATGGTCGCCCGCAGGCACGGGCTGTAGCCGCGGTCGGCGGGCGCCTCCGGCTGCCCGGGAGCCGGGCCGCACGCGGACCCGCCGCGCCGGAGGGGTTCCGGCGGCGTGTCACCGGTCCCGGGTAGGTTGTCCCGACCACAGGACACAGCCCGCCCCGGGCCCTTCCGGGGCGGGCACAACGACGGAGCCGTCGTGAAACAGCAGGTCCACCTCATCACCCTCGCGACGGCCGACCTGGACGCCGCCCGCGCGTTCTACCGGGACGGGCTCGGCTGGGAGCCGCTCGTGGACGTCCCCGGGGAGATCGTCTTCTTCCAGGTCGCGCCGGGGCAGGTCCTGGGCCTGTTCGACGCGGAGAAGTTCGACCGCGACCTGGGGCGGGCGTCCGGCGCGGCCGGGGTGTCGGGACTGACCCTGTCCCACAACGTCGACGGCCCGGAGGAGGTCGCGCGGACCGTGGACGCCGTGGCGAGGGCGGGCGCGAAGGTGCTCAAGGCCCCGCAACGGGGTGAGTTCGGCGGGATCTTCCACGCCCATGTGGAGGACCCAAACGGCGTGGTCTGGGAGATCGCGCACAACCCGGGCTGGCGTGTGGAGGAGGACGGCCGGGTCGTGTTCGGCTGAGGCGCGGGCGCCCGCGGGGGCCGGTTCACGGCTCCAGGGGGCGCAGGCGGATGTCGTGGCCCCCGGAGTCGGCCGCCGCGAAGCGCAGCAGCCGTGCGCCCTCCTCGGTGACCGCCTCCTCCTCGGCCGGGGTGAGCGGGGCGAACAGCCGCACGTCCAGTACGGCGGGGCCGCCGCGCCGGGTCCGCTCGATCCGCCACAGCCCGCGCACGAACCCGTCCACGGTCAGCGGCGGGTCGACCACGACGTGGGGGCGCTGGTGGTCGGCGACGACGCGGGAGCGGTCGCCGTAGGAGACGAGCACGTTGTCGAGCAGCGCCAGGAAGCGGACCGGCGCGGGCGTGTCGGGGTCGGGTCGGGGCGCGTCGGGCAGGTCGAACAGCTCGCGGCCGTCCGGGTCGCGCAGGACCCGCAGCCGCGGCCGCAGGCCCTCCACGACCGCGCGCACGCGGGTCATCCCGCTCCAGGCCTGGACGTCCTTGGCGGTGGCCGGGCCGAACGCGGCGAGGTAGCGCAGCACGAGGGTGTCCGGGGAGGGCTCGGCGGCCAGCGGCGCGCCGAGCCACTCGTCGGCGAGGGTGAGGGGTGTGGCGCCGCGCCGTCCCCACGTGCCGTCGGGCGGCGGGTGCAGGACGGGCAGGAGCCCCTGGACCGAACGGGCGAGGGCGACGGGGGCGCGTCCGGGCCAGTGCTCGGCCAGGGCCCGGCCCAGGTCGGGGCGGGAGAGCCCGCCGTCGGCGAGGAGCGCGCGTGCCACGGCGGCCAGCTCGGCGGGGTCGACACCGGGCAGGTCCCGGCCGAAGGCGCCCTTCTGCCAGCGGGTCAGCATGGGGTGCAGGGTTGGGCGCAACCACAGGTAGTCGGCGGCGGTGACCAGGTGCTGGGTGCCCCGGAGGAGGGTGGCGCGCACGACGTCGCGGCTGTGCAGGAGCCCGGTGAGGTCGTCGATCCGGAAGTCGCGGACGCGGGACCACAGGCCCACGTAGGGCGGTTCGGGGTCCTGCGCCTGGAGTCCGACGAGGTGGTGGACGACTTCTGCGGCGGTGTGGTCGCTGGTCCGGCCGAGGAGCAGTTGGCGGGACAGGGTCGCCCGGTTGAGGGCGCGGCGGTCGAGTGCGGTCATGGACGCGACCCTAGGAGGGGTGGAGGTCGTCTGCTGTCCTGCACTCGACGGCCGGGGCGGGGTTTCCGGGGAGTGTGGGGCGGGCCGTCGGGGAGGGCGCGTTCACCGAGAGGGGGCGGGGCGGCGCGGGCTGCGGCGAAGGTTGTCCTAGGTTGGGCGGAAGAACCGCAGACAACCGAGAGAGGTGCCGTGTGAGCAGCGTCGTCAAGTTCAACGTCCTGACCGTCCCCGAGGGTGCCGGGGCGACCCTGGAGGAGCGTTTCGCCAAGCGCGCCGGGCTCGTGGAGGACCAGCCCGGGTTCGAGGAGTTCCAGCTGCTGCGCCCGGTCGAGGGCACCGACAAGTACCTGGTCTACACCCGGTGGCGGTCCGAGGAGGACTTCCAGAACTGGGTGAACGGCCAGGCGTTCCGCCAGGGGCACGCCCGGGCCGCCGAGGACGCCCGGAAGGAGGGCGCACCGGCCGGGCACGGACAGGGCCAGGGCCACGGGCAGGAGCAGGGGCAGGGTCACGGCGGCCCGGCCGCGACAAACAGCGAGATCTGGGGCTTCGAGGTCGTCCAACGGGTCTCGGCCCGGTCCTGACCGCCGCGGCGGGCGCCCGCGCCCCGCGGCCCGGACGGGTCAGCGGGGCTTGCGGGCCTCGATGAGGAAGCGGGTCGTGGTGGCCCTGAACGACCCCTCGCGCTCGATGTGCTCGTGCATGTCCCGGAGCCGGTCCCGGTAGGCCTCCACGGTGAACCCGGGCACCATCCAGACCACCTTGCGCAGGAAGTACACGACCGCGCCGACGTCGAAGAACTCCGTGCGCAGCCGCTCCATGCGCAGGTCGGCCACCTCCAGCCCGGCCGCCCGCGCCCCCTCCCGCGCCCGGTCCGGGTGGCGGGAGGCGCGCGTCTCCCCGGGTTGCGGTCCCAGGAAGAACTCAACCACCTCGAAGACGCTCGCCGGGCCCACCTGCTGGGACAGGTAGGTCCCGCCCGGAGCCAGGACCCGGGCGATCTCCTCCCACCACACGGTCACCGGATGGCGGGAGACCACCAGGTCGAAGGCACCGTCCGCGAAGGGCAGCGGCGGCTCGTCCTCGTCGGCGACGACCACCACCCCCAGCGGGTGGAGCAGCCGGGTGGCCTCGGCGATGTTGGGCGGCCAGGACTCCGTCGCCGCGGTCAGGGGCGGGCGTTCGGGGACCCCCGCCAACACCTCACCGCCGCCGGTCTGGATGTCGAGCGCGGCGCTCGCGCGGGCCATGTACCCGGCCATGGTGCGCTGGTAGCCCCAGGAGGGGCGCTGTTCCGTGGCCCGGCCCTCCAGCCAGGAGAAGTCCCAGCCGTGCGTCGGCTCCGCGTCGGCCTCGGCGACGAGTGCGTCGAAATCGCGTCCCATGGCGGCATCCTCCTCCGGGTGCCGCGGCCGGGTCCAGCGGTTTTCCCTCCCCCTGCCCACGGAGCGGCTCCCGCGGCGCGCGAGGATGGTGGACCATGAGAACCCTCGCCCGTCTTGTCGGCCTCGTGGCCCCCGCGCCCGCCGTCGCGGCCGGTCTGGTCGCCGTGCTGGTCGGGGTGACCAGTTCGGCGGCGATCGTGTTCACCGCGGCCGAGGCCGCCGGTGCCTCCTCCGGACAGACCGCCTCGTGGATGCTGGCGCTGGGTGCGGGCATGGCGGTGACCTGTGTGGGACTGTCCCTGCGTCACCGGGCCCCGATCGTGACCGCCTGGTCCACGCCCGGCGCCGCGCTGCTGGCGGTGGGGCTGGACGGGGTGACGATGGCGCAGGCGGTGGGGGCGTTCCTGTTCTCGGCCGCGCTGATCACCCTGAGCGGTGTCACCGGGTGGTTCGAGAGGGTCATGGACCGCGTGCCGGTGCCGCTCGCGGCGGGGCTGCTGGCCGGGGTACTGCTCCAGTTCGGCATGGGGCTGTTCACGAGCATGGAGGACGACTTCGCGGTCGTGTTCGCCATGTTCGCGGTGTACCTGCTGAGCCGCCGGTGGCTGCCGCGCTACGCGGTCATCGTGTCCCTGGTCGCGGGCGGTGTCGCCGCGGTGCTGCGCGGGACCCTGGACCTGAGCGGGGTGACCCCGTCGCTGGCCCGGCCGGTGTTCGTGGCGCCCGAGTTCTCCTGGCAGGTGCTGGTGAGCGTGGGGCTGCCGCTGTTCGTGGTGACCATGGCCTCGCAGAACCTGCCGGGGGTCGCGGTGTTGCGGGGCGACGGCTACCGGGTGCCGATCTCGCCGGTGATCGGGTGGACCGGGGCGACCAACCTGGTACTGGCGCCGTTCGGGTGCTTCGGGATGAACCTGGCCGCGATCACCGCGGCCATCTGCACGGGACCGCAGGCGCACCCCGACCGCGAGCGCCGCTACCTGGCCGGGGTGTGGGCGGGGGTCTTCTACCTGTGCGTGGGTGTCTTCGGCGCGACGGTGGCGTCACTGCTGGCCGCGCTGCCGCCGCCGCTGATCCTGGGGATCGCCGGTCTGGGCCTGCTCGGGACGATCGGGGGTTCGCTGGCCTCGGCGCTGGGAGACGAGCGCTCACGGGAGGCCGCGGTGGTGACCTTCCTGGCGACGGCGTCGGGGTTCACCCTGTTCGGCGTGGGGTCGGCCTTCTGGGGTCTGCTGGCGGGTGTGCTGACGCTGGCGGTGACCCGTTCCTGGCAGCGGTCTCGGCGCACGGCTCCGGACGGCGGCGCCGAGCGGGGCACCGGGGACGTGCGGGAGCCCGAGGAGGCCGGGGAGGCCAGGGAAGCCGAAGAGGCGGTGAAGGCCGCAGGGGCCGCCCGGGGAAGGGACGGCGGAGCGCGGGAGGCCGCCGGAGCACCGGCGGACGAAACACGGATGGCCGACGGGACACACAGGGCAGAGGGGGCCGGGGAGTCCGGTGATCCCGGTGCGGACAGCCGGTCGGAACGCGGTTGAGGGGGCCGGGTACGCCACGCTCAGCGGGGTCGTCAACATGACCTGGTAGGGGCGCCGGAACCGGCTTTCCCCAGTCAGCACCGCGCCGTGGTCCGGGATCCGGGCCACGGCGCGGCGGTGTACGCGCCCGCCCCGAGCCTGGAACCCGCGATCGGTCCCAGCCCGGCCCATACCCGGGCACCCGGGGCCGGGTGCCCGGGCGCAGACGCTCCGGAACCCGGGACCGGACCGCGGCGGGAGGACTCAGACCGTGGCGAGGATCCGTCCGGCCTCGGCGACCGCCGAACCCAGGTCCTGGGGGTCGGCGGTCATTCCGGCGACCACGAAGTCGATCTCCTCCAGATCCGCCATGGACAGCAGTGCCTTGTCGTTGGTGACCCAGATCCCGCGCTCGGCCAGGACCGCGTGCGCGGCCTGCGAGGCGGCCTGGGCCAGGAGGCCCGCGGTCTGGGCGACCCTGCCGTAGGGGGCGTGGTTGTGCTGGGCGTAGGACAGGGTGGCCGCGGCCCTGCCCCGCCAGACGGGCGGCGCGCTCCTGCGCAGCGCCTCGGGGTAGTCGGGCCGGGGCAGGTCCCCGACGACGACCCGGCCGATGGCGAGTTCGGCGACGACCAGGTAGGTGGGGATACCCGCCAGGTGGAACATGAGCGGTTCCACCAGGAAGCGTCCCTGCCGCGCTTCGGCGATCTGGTGCTCGACCACGTCCAGGTCGCGGTAGTGCACGTCCACCGCCCGACCGTCGATCCGCAGCCAGGCGCCGCCGTTGAAGACACCGCCTCCCCAGCCGCCGATCTCCGACACCTCCCCCTCCCAGCCGAGGTCCCGCAGCGTCTGCGGGTCGAAGTCCCCCCGGTAGTAGACCGCCAGGTCCCAGTCGCTGTCGGGGCGGTGGGTGCCCTGGGCCCGGGAACCGCCGAGGGTGACCGCCTCGACGCCTGGAAGGGCGGCGAGCCGGTCGGCGGTGGCGGACAGGAAGGTCGCGTCGTCATGTGCGGAGGTGGACATGGTGGCCATCATCGCGGATGGCGTGTGCCGTCCGCCATGAGGTTTGCGCCGAGCCGGTGACCAGCGCGGACGACGGCGTCGCCGGGCGTCGCCGGGTGCGCGGTCATCTCCGCGCCGGTTCGGCCTGCGGCTGCTCCGCCCGCACGGTTCTTTGACATCCTCTTCCGCCTGAAGGCGGGAGAACCCAGCTAACGGAACCCGTTCGCCGCTGGTGGTCTACGCTTCACAGCTCGCCTGGCGGCGAGGGCTCCACGTCCTGGCACCCACAATGTCCTGGGGCGCTTGTTGCTTGGTCAGGTGCTCGATGTTGCGCGCGGCGTTGGTGTCGGCGTGCGCCGCATACCCGCACCCCGGTGCCTTGCACACGAACCGGTCCCGCGACTCGCGGCTGCCCTCGGTGATGGCCTGGCATGCCGAGCAGCGCCGCGAGGTGTACGGGGCGGGCACCCGCACCAGGTGCCCGCCCCGGTCGGCGAGCTTGTACTCCAACAACGTGACCGTGCGTCCCCACGCCTCACCGGCGATGGCCCGGTTCAACCCGGATTTTCGTGCCACGTTGGTGCCCGGGGCCTCCACCGTCCCCCGAGCCGAGCGGACCATCCCTGCGATGTGCAGGTCCTCGACCCCCACCACACCGAACTCCTCGGCCAAGGCGTGCGTGACCTTGTGCTGCCAGTCCAGGGCGCGGCGCTTGGCTTTCGCGCGCACCCGGGCGATCTGGTCATAGGTCCGCCGCAGCCGGTGCGAAGACGGCTGCCCTGGCGTGCGGTGACGGCGTTGGCGTGCGGCTGTGCGCTCCAACCGGCGCAGGCGACCGGCCTCACCCTCAGAGATCCACGGCCCGTGTTCGCGGAAGGTGTCATCGGACAGGGCGAGCGGCTGGGCGATGCCCCGGTCGATGCCCACCCCCGGGCCGACATGGGGTGCCGGTTCCTTGACCTGGGTACGTACCCTCAGCACCACGTGCCAGCCGTTAGCCTCCCGCACCAACCGCGCACCGGTAACCCTGTTCGCGGCGTCAGCGTGCTTGCCCACCGGTAGGTCCTTGGTCCACCGGAAGCGGACCACGCCGACCTTGGGGATCCTCACGGCCCCCACGTGCGGGTGAGGCGCTCGATGTTCAGGCCCCGCCCCTGGGGGACGTCCACGCACATCCGTGCACGCAACCGGGCCTTGAAGACGGGCGGCCCCGTCCGGCCCGCCCAGCAGTTCTGCCACGCCCGGAAGTAGGCCTTCAGCACCTGCTGCGCGGCCTGCGCCGGAAGAACAGCGAGCCAGGGCAGGTCTTTGCGGGCCTGACGAATCGCGGCGTCGGCGTCTTTGAGGGACACCCGCCGGTTCTCCGAAGACATCGTCCACCACGCGTGCAGGAGGTTCCACAGGGCGCGGGCGGCGTGGCCCTGGGTTTCCAACCCCGAGAGCTGGTCCTTGGTGGGGTAGAGGCGGGCTTTGTGGCCGCGTTCGCGTTTGATGTGTCACCTCCTGCCTGGTCTGGGTCGACCCTAGCGCGGGGTGTGACGTTTCGTGATGGTCGTTTCACCTACCGACTGAAGCCGGTGGCACTCTCGCGTAGGAGGGGTAGGTTCCCCAGCGCAGGAGGCGTTCGGCCGGGCCCCGGATCCCCGCGCGGCGCATGAGGTCTGCCAGGACCACGGTGGCCGACCAGACGGCGACGCCGACCAGGACGGCGGCGGTCCCGGACAGCTGTGGCGCCAGGTCCAGGGCGTAGGGCGCGAACAGCACCATCCAGCCCACGGACTGCAACAGGTAGCAGGTCATGGAGCGCTGGCCGGTGGCGACCAGGGCCCGCACGACGGGTCCTCCGCGGTCACCGAGGCGGACCGCGATCAGTGCGATGAGCGCGGCGTAGCCGAAGCCGCCAGCGTAGCCGGTCAGGACGTGCAGCCAGCCCACACCGGCCTTGAGCACGAACTCGGGTGCCCACAGACCGGTGGCCACCAGGGCCTGCGGCAGTCCGCCGGCCACCGCCACCGGGATGCCGATGAGGGCGACCCGGCGCAGCAGCCCGAGGTTGCGCTCGGGCTGTTCCATGAGGCGGCGGCGGGCCGCCCAGACCCCGACGAGGAAGGGGAACACCGAACTCGCCACGAGCATCGGGGTCATGACCGGCCAGGTGAACAGGCGTGTGATCATGTCGGCCAGCGGGTCCTGGGTAAGGACCCCGCCCGCCTCGGGGTCGGAGAGCGGGAGGCTGTTCATGACCGCGTAGAACAGCGAGCCCAGGGAGGCCCAGATGAGGGCGTGGGCGAGCAGGCGCCGGTCACCGGCGTACAGCAGCCCCGCGAACATCAGGGCTATGAGCCCGTAGACCGAGACGATGTCGCCGAAGAAGAGCAGGACCGTGTGCAGGAGCCCGATCAGCACCATCCACCGGCCGCGGCGGCGCACCAGTGAGCGCACCCACGGCTCCGGGCGCCCCTCGGCGGTGCGGCGCAGGTGGATCCAGGCGAGCCCGTAGCCGAACAGCGCCGCGAACATGGGGTACCCGCGAGCCTCGGCGAACAGCATCAGCAGGGCGGTGGAGGCGGTGTCGAGGAGGCCGCCCGTGGCGGAGCCCTGTCCCGCGGTGGCCATCACCCAGACGATGTGCGCGTGCACGACGGCGATGACCAGCAGCATCACCCCGCGTGCCAGGTCGGGCGCCGGGGAGCGCCGGTCGAGCGCCACACCCCCGGTCGAGGGCGGCGGAGAGGGGGGAAGAGACATACTGAACTCCGTTCACGCGGAAGGGGACGGCATTGGATACGGAGGCGTATCCAATCCCCCTTCTAAGATACGACACCGTAGCTTAGTTGGGAAGAGCATGGTTGACGGGGAGCGGCCGCGGGCTGGCGACGAGGCGCGGGAGACGGCGCCCGAGGCGCGGGAGGAGGCGCCCCGGGCCACGCGCAGACGCGGGCGGGAACTGCTGGACGCCATCCACGAGGCGGTCATCCTGGAGGCCGCCGACGTCGGCGTCGCCCGCCTGTCCATGGAGGGGATCGCCCGCCGGGCGGGCACGGCCAAGACCTCGCTGTACCGGCGCTGGCCCACGCCGGGGGACATCCTGCTGGACGCGATGTACCACACCTACCCGCAGGAGGTCCCCACGCCTGGCGCCGACGACCTGCGCGGGGACCTCGTCAGGGCCCTCATGCTCCTGCGCGACACCATGAGCCGGTCCCTGGGACAGGCGATGTTCTCCGTGGTCGCCGAGGCCAGGCACCACCCCGAGCTCTACGACCGGTTCGTGCGGGAGGTCTTCGACTCGCGCGGGGGGCGCTTCACCCGCACCGTCCTCGAACACTACGCCGACCACGGCAGGGTCGATCCCTCCCGCGTCACCTCCGTCACCGACGACATCGGCGAGGCCATGCTCATCAAGTACGCCATGGACCACCAGGGGCCGCCCGACGGGGAGTACGTGGAGCGGATCGTGGACGAGGTGATCCTGCCCGTCCTCGGCCTGGACCCGCGCGCCGCCTCCCCCGACGCTCCGGAGGAGGGTTCCCCCGCGTCCTCCGGCGGTTAGCGCACGCGGCGGCCCGGAGCACCGCCGAAGGGGGCGGCGCCGTCGGCGGGTCCGGACCGGGCCGTCCGGCGCGCGGACAACCGGGACGCGGGCCGTCTGCGGGTCCGGCGCGTGCTCGGCGCAAGCCGCCGGTGCCGCGGACCGCTGGGTCCGGGGCGGGCGGTGGGACAGGCCGGTGGTGCCGTCCGTGCCGTGGGCCGCCGGGAACCGGGCGGGCGGCGGGGCTAGGGTGCGAGGCATGCGCATCCCTCCGTCCGTGGACGCCGCCCGCGTCGAGGAACTCGACGTGGGGCTTTCCGGAGCCCGTGTGGCCCGGCTGTTCGACGCCCGGGACCGGCCCTTCGCGGTGCTCAAGTCGGTGGACGCCGAACGCCCCGACCTGGTGGCCGAACTCCTGGGCCAGGAGCGGCGCCTGCGCTGGCTGGCCGGGCGGGGGCTGCCGGTGCCGCGCGTGCTGGACTCGGGTTCCTGGGCGGGGCTGCGCTGGCTGGCCATGAACCACCTGGACGGGCGCGCCGCCCACGAGCCCTGGCCCGCCGGGGAGCGGTCGCGGGTGGTCGACCTGCTCGCCCGGGCCGCCCGCGCGCTGCACCGCGTTCCGGCCGCGGGGTGCCCCTTCGACATGACGCTGCCCGCCCAGCTCGAACGGGCGCGGGAGCGGGTCGCCTCCGGGCTGGTGGAACGCTCCTGGGCCGCCGCGGGCAGGGAGGGGCCGCCCGCCGCCGAGGTGCTCTCCGAGCTGGCCGGTCTGGCGCGTGCCCTGGGCCCCGGACGGACCGCACTGGTCCACGGCGACTACTGCCTGCCCAACGTGCTGCTCGACACCGGCTCCGTGCGCGGCGGTGCGGCACGCGCGCGCCGGTCCTCGGGCGGGGGCCCCGGCCCCGCGCGGGCGGACGGCTGGGCCCTGGTGGACCTGGGGCGGGCCGGGCTGGGGGACCCCCACGCGGACCTGGCCGACATGGCGGGCAGCCTGCTCAGTCCGATGAACCCGCAGTTCGGGCCGCGGGACGTCGAACGGTTCCTGGACGCCTACGGGCGGGAGGACGTCGACCCCGAGCGGCTGCGGCTGTGCGCCGGGGTCAACTCCTTCTTCTGGCCCGTGTGAGGGCCCCGGCCGGAGCGGCCGGGGCCCGTGACGGCGCTGAGCCCTCCCCCTACCGGGGGGCGCCGTCGCCGTTGCCGTTGCCGTTGCCCCCGTTGCGCTCGCCGGTGCGGGAGCCGGCCTCGCCCAGGCGCCGGTGCCGCCGCTGGATCCTGCGCGCCCTGGTGGCCAGCGGAGCCTTGCGTTCGCGCTGGAGACCCGACCCCTCCGCGAACTCGGCGTGCAGCGAGCGCACCAGCCCCACCATCATGAAGAAGCCGATCACGAAGAAGGGCAGCCCGAACACGATGATCGTCTGTTGCAGGGCGTCCAGACCGCCCACTCCGGAGGCGGTGAGCACGGTCGCGGCGACGACGCCCTCGGTGATCCCCCAGAACACCCGCTGCCGGGTGGGGTTGTCGCTCTTGCCGGAGCAGAGCATGTCCACCACCAGCGAGGCCGAGTCCGAGGACGTGGTGAAGAAGATGATGACGATGAGGATGGCCACCACCGACACGAACGTGGTCAGCGGGAAGTGCTCCAGGAAGGCGAACAGGGAACCGGGGATGTCCTCCTGCGTGACCACCTCGTCCACCAGGCCGCCGCCCTGGTTGCGCTCGATGTCGAAGGCCGACAGGCCGAACACGCTGAACCACACGACGCTGAACGCGGTGGGCGCGGCCAGCACGCCGAGGATGAACTCCCGGATGGTCCGGCCCTTGGAGATGCGCGCGATGAAGATACCGACGAAGGGCGACCAGGTGATGGTCCACGCCCAGTAGAAGACGGTCCAGGAGCCCTGCCAGCCGGTGTTGGCGAAGGTGTCGTTCCAGAACGACAGCGGGACCAGCATCTCCAGGTAGACGCCGGTGGTCTCGATGATCCCCTTGGCCAGGTAGAGCGTCGAGCCGGCGAGGAAGACGAAGACCAGCAGCCCCACGGCCATGTAGATGTTGATCGTGGACAGCCACTTGATGCCGACGTCGAGGCCGGTGGCCACGGAGATCACGGCGACGGTGGTGACGATCGCGATGAGGATGAGCTGGCTGACGCGGCTCTCCTCCAGGCCGAACAGGGTGTTGAGGCCGCTGTTCATCTGGAGGGTGCCCAGGCCGATGGTGACGGCGACGCCGAACAGCGTGCCCAGGACCGCGACGATGTCGATGGTCCGCCCGATGGGACCGTTGATCCGGTCGCCGAGGAAGGGCTGGAAGACCGAGCTGACCCGGAAGGGCAGGCCCTTGCGGTACACGAAGTAGGCGAAGGCGAGCCCCGGCAGGCAGAAGATCGTCCAGGTGTGCAGGCCGAAGTGGTAGAGCGTGAAGCCCATCGCCTCCTCGGCCGCCTCGATGGTCTGCGGGTCGACGCCCGAACGCGGGGGTTCGGCGTAGTGGCTGATGGGTTCGGCCACGCCCCAGAACATCAGGATGCTGCCGATGCCGGCGGCGAACAGCATGGCGAACCAGATGGGGTTGCTGTAGTCGGGCGTGCTCTCCGGCGGGCCCAGCCGTACGCGCCCGAACCTGCTGAACGCGATCCAGACCAGGAAGATGAGGAAGGTGGTCACACCGAGGATGTAGAGCCACCCCAGGTTGGTGAGGATCCAGCCGGATGTGGCTCCGAAGACGGCGTCCACCGTGTCGGTGAAGAAGATCGCGGACACCACGAAAACGATGGTCAACGCGGCGGACACGAAGAAGATCGCCGGGTTCGTCTCGAGCCCCAGCTTTTGCGCCAGCTTTTCGAACATGCCGATTGCTTTCTGGTGATTCGGGGACGTTCGTCGAGGGACAAGGGCCCGTCAGCCCGCACCGACCTCGGGCAAGGATACGTCCTTACGGGCGGGTTCCCTGTTTATCCTTCCTTTCGGGGAGAGTCGGGAACGTCCTTACCCGCCACCATTAGCAACACACCGAAAAATCGCTGTTTAAATATGCCGAAAGCCACATTAGGCATGTTCTTGCGGGGTTGCGTGCACTACGCACCCTTTCGCGCGCACACGTACCATCCCGTCACCGCGCACGGGAGCCGCGGAGGAGACCGGAGCACCTCAGCACGGCGAAGGGTGGGCCGGAACGGGCCGGGCGACACGCGCGGGGGCGGCGCGCTTCGCCCCCCGCGCGGAGGGGCCGGGGCGCCGGGACGGGGGCGGCCTCTCCGACTGGCTACGCCCCCGCTCGGAGGCGATCAGGCGTCGAGTTCGCCCAGCAGCTCGCGCACGCGCTCCGGCTGCTCGTACAGCGACAGGTGCCCCGCGCCCTCGATGGTGTGGACGTCGGCGTCCAGGAACCGGCGGGCCGGGCCGTGCAGGCGCGCGGGCGAGAAGAACGGGTCGTGCGACCCGGTCGCGACGGCGACCGGGGTCCGGGCCCAGGCGCGGAAGTGCTCCGCCGGCAGCGGGCTGGGGGTGGACCCCGCGCGGCAGTACCGGGCCACCAGGGTCAGCCACTCGGCCTCGGCCCGGTGCTTGTCGCACTCGGTGGAGGGGCCGCTGAGGAACTCCACCAGGCGTCCGCTGGTCTGCTCGTTGGGGTGGATCATCCACGGCAGGGTGGCGCGCATGGACTCGGAGCTGACCCCGGCCGCGGTCAGCCCGGCCGGGTTGAGCAGCAGGATCCCGGCGACCAGCGGGGACGGCGTGGAGGCGAGCGCGATGGCGGCGCCGCGCGAGTGCCCGAGCACGAGGACGGGCCCGTCGGTGATCTGGGGCAGGAGCTCGTCGAGCCACGCGCCGTAGGTCTCGATCCTGGCGCCGCCGACCCTCTGGTTGCAGCTCAGGCCCGGCTGCCCGGGCAGGTCGACCAGCAGCACCGGCCGGTCCGCGGACAGCGCGCGGGCCGCGGGCACCGTGGCGGCCGCGTTGAAGTTGGTGCCCGAGAGCACCAGCACCGGGGTGCCGGGGCCGCCCGCGGAGCGGAAGGCCTGCGTGCTGCCCAGACGGGTCTCCACGGGCGGGAGGGGTCCGAGTTCGGGCCACTGGCTCAGGGCTTTGTGGCACCAGGCGTGCACGGAGCGCTCGGCGTTGTCGGAGCGGTACACGCGCGCGGTGCGGTGCGGGACGACGGTCATGATCTGCTTCGCCTAAGAGGAGACTGGCCGCCGTCCTTGCTTGTCGGCGCGCCAAGAGAGGACTGTACGCCTCCGTTCGGCACCACGCCACTCGGGGACGCTCGGAGTGTCCCAACAGACACGCGAAAGAGATCCGCACACGGCACGGGGTGTCCCCTGTTGAGCCGTTCGCCCTGCTCTGAGGGCTTTCGTCCGCCCATTCTCGGCCGTGTCCGGCCGCGCTCCCCCGTCCCCGCGGGGGTGTTCCCGGACCGGGCGCCGGCCCGGGAACACGCCGGTCAGCCGACCGTGGCGGGGTCCGAGCCGATCCGGCCGCCCCGGTCGAGAGCCGAGACCCGGTCCATGTCCTCGGCGGACAGCTCGAAGCCGAACACGTCGAAGTTCTCGCGGATACGGGACGGGGTCACCGACTTGGGGATCACGACGTTGCCGAGCTGGAGGTGCCAGCGCAGCACGACCTGCGCCGCGGACCTGCCGTGCTTCTCGCCCAGGGCGGTCAGCTCCGGGTCCTCCAGCAGCCCCTTGCCCTGGCCCAGCGGGCTCCAGGCCTCGGTGAGGAGGCCGTGGCGGGCGTTGACGGCCCGCATTGCCTCCTGCGAGAAGTAGGGGTGCAGCTCGATCTGGTTGAGCACGGGGACGACGTCGGTCTCCGCGACCAGGCGGTCCAGGGTCTGCTCGGTGAAGTTGGACACGCCGACGGACCTGGCGCGGCCCTCGGCGTGGATGCGCTCCATCGCCTTCCAGCTCTCGACGTAGGCGTCCTGCCTGGGGCAGGGCCAGTGGATCAGGTACAGGTCCACGTAGTCCAGGCCGAGGCGGTCCAGGCTGGCGTCGAAGGCCTTGAGGGTGCTGTCGTAGCCCTGCTCGTCGTTCCACAGCTTGGTGGTGACGAACAGCTCCTCGCGGGCGATGCCCGACTCGGCCAGGGCCCGGCCCGTGCCCCGCTCGTTGTCGTAGATCCTGGCGGTGTCGATGCTGCGGTACCCGGTCTCCAGGGCGGTCGCGACCGCGGCCCGGGCCTCGTCGTCGGGAACCTGCCAGACGCCGAACCCGAGTTGGGGCATGGTGAGGCCGTTGTTCAGCGTGACGTACTGCATGAGCGCCCTTCCGTCGTGGCGGACTCGTTGTTGCTCGTGGGGTGCTCCCCCATGGTGGCCACCTGGAGTGCACTCCAGGCAAGCGGTTCAGGGTGTGAGGTGGACCAGCATCTTGCCCGTGTTGGCGCCCCGCATCATGCCGAGGAAGGCCCGCACGGCGTTGTCGATGCCGTCGACGACGGTCTGCTCGGTGCGCAGCCTGCCGTCGACGATCCACTCGGAGGCGCGCTCGGCGTACTCCTTCATCAGGTGGCCGTGGTCGCCGACGATGAACCCGCGCAGGGTGAGGCGCTTGCCGACGGCCAGGAAGAGGTTGTCGGGACCGGGCTCGGGCTCGGTGGCGTTGTACTGCGAGATCGCGCCGCACAGGGCGATCCGGCCGTGGTTGCGCATCGCGGCGATGGCGGCCCTGAGGTGGTCGCCGCCGACGTTGTCGAAGTAGACGTCGATCCCCTCGGGCGCGGCCTCGGCGAGCTGCTCCTCCAGGCGGCCCTCGCGGTAGTCGATGGCGGCGTCGAAGCCGAAGTCCTCCAGGAGGCGGCGCTTCTTCTCCGGACCGCCCGCGGAACCGACCACCCGGGACGCGCCCAGCTGACGGGCGATCTGGCCGGCGGCGGATCCGACCGCTCCCGCGGCGCCGGAGACGAACACCACGTCGCCCTCGCGCACCGGAGCGATCTCGGTCAGGCCCGCGTAGGCGGTGAGGCCGACCATGCCCAGCACGCCGAGGTAGGCCTCGGCGGGCGCCAGGGAGGCGTCCACCGCGCGCACGGACTCCGCGGGCAGCAGCGCGTACTCGCGCCATCCGGCCCCGTGCAGGACGGTGGTGCCCACGGGGACGTCGTCGCTGCCGGAGGCGGTGACCACGCCCACAGCGCCGCCGTCCATCGGCTCACCGATCCGGAACGGGGGGACGTAGGACTTGGCGTCGTTCATGCGGCCCCGCATGTACGGATCCACGGACATCCAGTCGTTGCGCACCAGGACCTGTCCGGGTCCGGGGTCGGCGACGGTGGTCTCCACGAGGGAGAAGTCGGCGGGCTCGGGCTCGCCGACGGGACGGGCCACCAGGTGGACCTCCCTGCTGGTGACGGACATGGCGTGACCTCCGTGACTTCGCTGGGTGTCGGCGCGGTGACCCGCGGACCGAACAGACACTAGTCCGACTATCCATTCACCGACCAATAAAATCGGCGAGGTGAGCTATAGGAATGTCAATGGTTCGGGCACGGCGGCCGACCCGCGGGCCGGCGGACCGCTCGATCTGCAGCAGTTGAGGACCTTCCTGGCGGTACACCGGTCGGGGTCCTTCACCGCCGCCGCGCAGCTGCTGCGGCTGTCGCAGCCCACGGTCACCACTCAAATCCGTTCCCTGGAGCGGCGGCTCGGACACCCCCTGTTCGAGCGGCTGCCCCGGGGCGTGGCTCCGACCGCCGAGGCCAACGACCTGGCCGCGCGCGTGGCCGAGCCCCTGGACGCCCTGGAGGTGGTGGCCGGACGCGGCGGGGACGGCGCGTCCGCGTCGCCCGCGCCGCTGCGCGTGGCGGGTCCCGCCGAGGCGCTGCACGCGCTGGTGCTGCCCGTGCTCGCGCCCCTGGTGCAGGGCGGCCTGCGACTGCGCGTGCGCACCGGTCCGGCCGAGGAACTGCTGGAGGAGTTGCGCCGGGACCGGCACGACCTGGTGGTGTCCGCGGTGCGGCCGCGCGGGCGGACCCTGGTCGCCGAACCCCTCGCCGACGAGGAGTTCGTGCTTGTGGCGTCGCCGGTGTGGGCGGACCGGATCGGCCGCGACCGGCTCCTGCGCCAAGGCGCCTCCGCGCTGTGCGCGGTCCCGCTGGTGGCCCACGACGACGAGCTGTCGGTCCTGCGCCGCTACTGGCGGCAGGTGTTCGGGGTGCGTCTGACGTGTGCGCCCGCGGTCACCGTGCCCGACCTGCGCGGGGTGGTGTCGGCCGTCACGGCGGGGGCGGGGGTGACGGTGCTGCCGCGCCACCTGTGCCGGGAGGCGCTGGCCGAGGGCCGCCTGGTGGCGCTCCAGGCCCCGGAGGAGCCGCCGGTCACCACGCTGTACCTGGTACGGCGCCCGGGGGTGGCGGACAACCCGTGCCTGGAGGAGGTGCACCGGCGCCTGGTGTCGGCCGCCCGCGCCTGCTGAAGGAGCCGCCCGGGGTCTCGGCGCCATCGGGCTCGGGTGCCGCGGCTGCCCCGAACCCGCGCCGCGGTGGTGTAGTCCTGACCCCGTGAAGGGCGGGCGGCGGCGTCCGCTCCGGGGAGGACGGCGATGGAACGCGTACAGGTACCGGACAGCGGCACGGAAGCGGCGGACGACGGGGGCTCCGGGCCCCCGGGCCGCTCCCCCGCGGTGACCGTCCTGGTCGCGCTGGCCGCCGCGGGGTTCGCGGTGTTCGCCCTGCTGCGGGTCCTGGGCCTGGAACGGGGCTGGCCCCTGGTGCCCGCGCTGGCCTTCACGCCCTACGCGCTGGCCGCCGCTCCGCTGGCGGCGGTGGCGGCCGGACTGCTGCGGCGCTGGGGGTCCATGGCGGTCCTGACCGCGGTGACGTTGGCGCTGGCCGCCGTGGTCGTGCCCCGCGCGGTGCCGTTCGGCGTGACCTCTGCGGGTGGTCCGGTCGTGCGGATCATGACCCTGAACATGCTCGGCGGCGGTGCCGACGCGGCGCGGGTGGTGTCGCTGGTGCGCGACCGGGAGGTGGACGTGCTCACGCTCCAGGAGGTCACCCCCGGCCTGGTGAGCGAACTGTCCGCCGCCGGGCTGGACGACCTGCTGCCGTACGCGGTCGACCGCTCCGACCCCCGGGGCGTGCACGGGAGCACCGTCCACTCGGCCTTCCCGCTCACCGACACCGGCGGCGGGGAGCCTGGCCGGGACACGTTCGCGATGCCGACCGCCGTCGTGCGGCTGCCCGAGGACGGCGACGGGGACGGGGAGGACGACGTGCTGGAGGTGACGTCGGTGCACGTCCCGCCGCCGCTGTCCCCCGCGTACACCGACTCCTGGCGCGGGGAGCTGGAGGACCTGGCCGAGGCGGGCGACCCGGACACGATGCGGATCCTGGCCGGGGACTTCAACGCCACGCTCGACCACGCGGCGCTGCGCGAGGTCCTGGACGCGGGGTACCTCAGCTCGGCCGCGGTCCTGGGCGAGGGGCTGGAGCCCACGTGGCCGGCGGGGCGGGCGGCGCCGGGCCTGGCCATCGACCACGTGCTGGTGCACCCCCGGATGGGGGTCGACGGCCTGGAGGTGGTGGAGGTGGTCGGCACCGACCACAGAGCGGTGCTGGTCGAGGTGTCCCTGCCCTCGCCCCGGTAGGCCCCCGGCGCCCCGGCTCCCCGACGAGGACGGTACGGGGACACCTGGCCCGTCCCCGGCCCTCGCACCGGTGGCAGGGTCTACCGTCGCCCCTATGAGCGAGTTGACCGAACCGATCACGGGAACCACCCTCCAGGTGGTCCTGCCCGACGAGTCCGCGCGGATGTCCCCGGGAACCCTCGTCGACCTGGGCGTTCGCGCCGAGGAGCTGGGTGTGGACGCGGTGTGGCTGCCCGACCACCTGCTGCCGCCCGCGCCGTACGGCCGCACCTTCGGCGGCGTGTACGAGCCGCTGGTGACCCTGGCCCACCTGGCGGCCCGGACCCGGCGGATCCGGCTGGGCACGTCGGTGCTGGTGGCGCCGATGCGCGACCCGTTCGTCCTGGCGAAGCAGGTGGCGACCCTGGACGCCCTGTCCGAGGGGCGCTTCGTCCTGGGCGTGGGGACCGGCTGGTCGCGCGAGGAGTTCGAGGCCGTCGGGTCGGACTTCGCCACGCGCGGCGCCCGGACCGACGAGACGCTGCGGCTGCTGCGGCACCTGTTCGAGGGCGAGGGGCCGTTCGAGGGGCGCTTCCACTCCTACGAGCGCGGGGTGTTCGCCCCCCGTCCGGCGCGGCGCGTGCCCGTGATGGTGGGCGGCGCGTCCGAGCGGGCGCTGCGGCGGGCCGCTGAGTGGGCCGACGTGTGGCAGGGCGTGGGACTGGACACGGCGGGGTTCGTGGAGGCCCGGAACCGGCTGCGGGAACTGACCTCGCGGCCGGTGCGCGCGGGAACGCGGATCGCCTGGTCCGGGGGCGAGGAGGAGTTCGAACGCGCCGTCGGGCTGTTCCGGGAGCTGACCGCCGCCGGGGCGGACGCGGTGGCGGTGTGGTTCGGCGACGCGGAGGGCTTCGGCGGCCGGATGGAGCGGTTCACGGCGGCACTGCTCTGACAGGGGGCACCGGGCCGAGCGACGGCGCCGCGCCGACCGGCGGCGGAGGGCCGGTGCGGCGTTCCTACTCCTGCGCGCCGAAGAGCCCCCGGCCGCCGTACTTCTTGTGGATGGCCTGCTTGGACACGCCGAGCACCCGGGCGATCTCGGCCCAGGTGGAGCCCCGGTTGCGGGCGCGGCGGACGAGGACGGCCTCGACCCGCTCCATCTCCCTGCGCATCCGGACGGTGGCGTCCAGACCCACCAGCGGGTCGTCGGCTCCGGTGGTGCGGGCGAGGGAGGTCAGCTGTTCGGCGTCCATGGGTCAACTGTAATTGACATACCCGTGGTGGCGCACCCGCGGCGTGTCCTCCTCGGACGGGCGGAGGAGGGCCGGACGCCGTGCCGGATCGCTTCGTTCACCGCCTCCCGAAGGTCCGGCGGGGTGCCTGCGCCGACGCCCCCGGCGGTCGCGGGTGGCACCCTGGAGTTCCCGAGGAGGCACGGACGAAGGAGTGACGTGGGCGGCTACGACGAGGCGACCGTGCTGTTCGACCTGGACGGCGTGCTGGTGGACTCCACCGCGAGCATCCGCGCGGGGCTGACCGCGTGGGCCGTGGAGCGCGGCGTGGACGTCGGCGCGGTGCTCGAACACCACCACGGGCGGACCGACGTGGACCTGGTCCGCCTCTTCGCCCCGCACCTGGACCCGCTGACCGAGGCGCCGCGGATCGAGGACCACGAGGCCGCCGCCGGGGACGGCGTCCGGGGCGTGCCCGGCGCGCGCGCACTCCTGACCGAACTCGACGCGCGCGGACGCCCCTGGGCGATCGTCACGTCCGGGAGCGACCGGATCGCGCGTTCGCGGATCGCGACGGCGGGGCTGCCCCTCCCCCGCGTGCTGGTGACCGCCGACCAGGTGACCGCGGGCAAACCCCATCCGGCCCCGTACCTGCTGGGCGCCGAGCGCCTGGGGGTCGCCCCCGCGCGGTGCGTGGTGGTGGAGGACTCGGTGAGCGGGGTCCGCTCCGGACTGGACGCGGGCATGCCCGTGGTGGCCGTGGCCTCCACGACCGGCACGGAGGATCTCGCGCACGCGACCACCGTGGTGGCGGACCTCGAAGCCGTGGCCGCGCTGCTGCTCCCGTGACCCCCGCGCCGGGCCGACCCGTTCGCGAGGAGGGGAAGCATTCCGAGCGGCCGGGCGCCCCTCTCTCGGAACCGCTCGGGGCGGGGCCCCATCGACCGCGTCCGGCGGCGCCGGAACGCCTGACGACGTACGGAGCACCCTTGGCCGTGGGAATCACCATCGACCGGGCCCGCGCCGAGGACGTGGCGGCGATCGTCGCCATGCTCGCCGACGACGAGCTGGGCGCCCGGCGCGAGGACCCCGGGGACCCGCGACCGAACGGGCACCGGCGTGCGGCTACGGCGTTCTGCGGGCCAGGTGGAGCCGCGTGACGTAGGGGACGCGCACGTTCCCGTCGGGGAAGTGCGCGTCGACGAGCCCGGTGAGGGCGGCCCGGGTGCGCTCCTCGCCGATGTTGCGGACCACGGCGGCCATCCTGCTGGAGGAAAGGGCGCTCCCGACGAAGCCTGCGGTGTCGAGTTCGCGCGTCCAGGCGGTGGTGAACCCGGTGGCGTTGGAAAGGCCGTCCCGGGCTTCCATCTCGGCGGCGGTGTCGTAGGCGCGGTAGTCGCGCCGGTAGTCGTCGCCGTACTCCTCCATCAGGCTCTCGTGGGCGTCGACGAACGCACTGGCCGTCCAGTCGCGGTCGTTGTTGAGGACCGCGACGGTGCCGCCGGGCAGGAGCAGGCGCGCGGCCTCGGCGTAGAAGGCGGGCCGGTCGAACCAGTGGACGGCCTGCGCGGCCAGCACGAGGGAGGCCGACGCGTCGGGGAAGGGGACCTCCTCGGCACGGCCGTCCACGTACTCGGCCCCGTCGGGTTCCCCGGCGGCGGTGGCCCGCATGGAACGCCCCGGCTCGACGCCGACCACACGGGGACCCGGACCGAAGACGTGGCGCAGGGCGCGGGTGGAGATGCCCGTCCCCGCGCCGACGTCGAGCAGGAGCCGGGGCCCGGGCCGGGGACTCCGCTCACCGGCGAGGACGTGGGCGCGCAACCGGTCGAGCAGGGAACGGGGGTATCCCGGCCGGAAACGGCGATAACCCTCGCTGAGCTGGTCGAACGCCTGGGTCCTGTCGGTCATCGCGCCCCCTTCCGCCGTGCCCTGGTCCCCGGGTCTCGGGAACGCCTACCCAACCACGTGGCTCGGGACCGCGTCAGGCCTCCTGCGGCACGCGTTCGGCCCGGGCGGCCCGGTACGCGGACGGGCTCGCGCCCGTGTGGTTCTTGAACGCGGAGCTGAACGCGAACGCGCTACCGTAGCCCACCCGGGCGGCCACGGCCTCCAGGCCCAGCCCCGGGCTGGCGGTGAGCAGGTCGCAGGCCACCGTCAGCCGCCAGGTGCGCAGGTAGGTCATCGGAGGGCTGCCCACGGCCCGCTGGAAGCGCGCGGCCAGGGTGGCGCGGGAGACCGCGCACTCCCCCGCCAGGGACTCCAGGGTCCAGGGGTCGGCGACGCGCTCGTGGACCAGTTCCAGCGCCCGCGCGACGACGGGGTCGCTGCGGGCGGTGAGCCAGTTGGGCGCGCTGTCGGGGTTGTCCTCCAGCCAGGCGCGCACCGCCATCACCAGCAGGCAGTCCAGGAGCCGGTCGTTGAGGCTGGTCTGGGCGACGTGGCCGGTGGTGATCTCGCGGGCGAGCAGTTCCACCAGCGCGGGGTCGACCCGGCCCTCGGGGAGCACCGCCAGCGACGGCAGCGCGGCCAGGGCGAGGCGGCCGACCTCGCTGTCGTCCAGGTAGGCGCCCACGACCATGGTGTCGGTGCCGTCGGGGTCGTTCCCCCAGGTGCCGACGCCGTGGCTCATGGACACGTGGACCTCCGCGCCGTCGCGGGCCACGCACCGCGCACCCGGCAGGGCGGTGACGGTGGGTTCCCGGCCCGGGCTGTCGGCGATCACGTAGGGCTCCGGGCCGCGCACGAGCACCAGGTCGCCGGGACCGGCCTCGGCCTCCTCCCCGCGCGCCGCCACCCAGGCGCGGCCGGAGGTGACCACGACCAGGGTGAGCGCGGCCTCGTCGCGGATGTCGATGCCCCAGGGCGGGCTCATGACGGTGCGCAGGGTGAAGGCGCCGCGCGCGCGTGGTCCGTCCAGGAGGTGCACGAGGGGGTCCATGACCTCACCCTAGTGACGCGGACGGGGCGCTCAGGGATCGGCCGCCGCCCGCGCGGGCTCCTCCGAGGGGGCCGCGTCCGAGGACAGCGGGGACCGCGCCGGACTCAGACGAACGCTTATGCACACCAGCGTTCTGGCTATGTTCCGTCCGACCCCTGGCTGGTGGACTGGGGGACATGACCACACAACACGTCCTCGTCACCGGCGGCACCGGCATGACCGGCCGCCGCGTCACCCACCTGCTGCGCGAGCGCGGCGCCGACGTCCGGGTCGGCTCCCGCTCCGGTCGGCCCCGCTTCGACTGGCACGAACCCGCCACCTGGGACGCCGTCCTGGAGGGGGTCACCTCCGTCTACCTGTGCTACCACCCCGACCTGGCCTTTCCCGGGGCCGACGAGGCCGTCGCCGCGTTCGCCTCCCGTGCCGCCCGGAGCGGTGTCCGGCGCGCGGTGCTGCTGTCGGGCCGGGGCGAGGAGGGGGCCGAGCGCGCGGAGCGCGCCGTGCGCGGCGTGTTCCCCGACCTGACCGTGCTGCGCTGCTCGGTCTTCGCGCAGGACTTCTCCGAGAGCTTCCTGCTCGGGCCGGTCCTGGAGGGCACCGTGGCCCTGCCGGTGCCGGACGTGCCCGAGCCGTTCGTGGACCTCGACGACGTCGCGGAGATCGCCGCCCGGGCGCTGACGGAGGACGGGCACGCCGGTGAGCTGTACGAGCTGACCGGGCCCCGGGCACTGACGTTCACCGAGGCCACCCGCCTGATCGGCGGGGCCGCCGGGTATCCCGTCGCCTGCCGCCGGGTCCCGCCGGAGGAGTTCGTCGCCGGGGCGGTCGCCGCGGGGCTGCCCGGGGAGGTGGCCCGGGGTCTGACCGAGCTGTTCGGCGAGATCCTGGACGGCCGCAACGCCGAGCCCGCCGACGGGGTGGAGAAGGCGCTGGGCCGCCCGGCCTCGGACTTCGCCGAGTACGTCCGCCGGGCCGGGGCCGCCGGGGCCTGGAGGCGCTGAGGGCGGGGCGCGCCCAGTACCGGTGTGCGCGGTGTGGAGGCGTCGGGTGTCCGTACGCCTCCCGTCCCTCGTACGGGCGCCGGCTCCCACCGCCCCGGACGGACCGCCGGGTCCGCCCGGGGCGGTCCGCGTCGGGGGCGGTCACTCCCTGGCCGGTCCGCGCCTCAGGTAGCGCGCCCAGTTCACCGCGACGCCGCCGACCAGGGCCGTGCACGCCGCGAGGATGAGCGAGGACAGGATCCACTCCCGGGAGCCGTCGGGACCGTAGACGCGGTTGGAGGCCCCCGCGTCCACGGAAGGTATCCGCGCGCCCTCCCGGCAGGTGTCGCGGCCGGCCGCGTGCAGGTAGACCCCGCGCGGCTCCCCTCCCCCGGCGCTGGTGAAGGTGCCGTCGCAGACGCACGACTCGTGCCCGGGGTGCTGAACGCACGTGAGGCTCGACGCGGCGAACACACCCGGCACGCCCTCACCGCGCGCCGCGCGCAGCCCCTGTTCCAGTCCGGAGGACCCCACGTAGGCCACCATGGCGGCGAGGAGCAGCAGGACGACGGAGAACTGCGGTGACGGGCGCCGGGGGCTCCGGGCGGCGCGGACCTCGCCGAACCCGCCACCGTCCGAACGGGCGTCGCCGGAACCGGTGGCGCCGTGGTCGTTGTCGGAGTTCTCGGCGCCACCGCGGGTGTCAGCGTCCCCCACACCGGTGTCCCTCGTGCCGGTCACGCCCTCTCCCGCTCGTCGTCACCCGCCACTGCGGGCCCCTCGTCCGCGAGGTCGGGGCCCGTGCCGCGCGGCAGGTTGAAGGCCAGCAGCCCGGCGACGGCGCACAGGGCGGCGGCCATCAGCCACACCGGGCCGTAGCTTCCGCCCACGTCACGCGCGAAGCCGCCGAAGACCGCCATCACCCCCGCGCCGACCTGGTGGACGGCGTTGACCCATCCGAAGACGATGGCCCCGTCCGCGCCGAAGACCCGACGGCACAGCAGGATGGTCGGGGGCACCGTCGCGACGTCGAGCAGACCGAACACCACGACGAAGGCCGCCATCGCCGCCCCGGCGTCCGGGCCCAGCAGCGCGGGCAGCGCGGCCAGGAGGGCGCCCCGCCCCGCGTAGTAGACGACCAGGAGCGCACGCGGGTCCACCCGGTCGGTGAGCCACCCGGACAGGACCGTTCCCACCAGTGAGAACACACCGACCGTCGACACCAGCGCCGCGGCGACCGTGACAGCCATCCCGTGGTCCTGCGCGGCGGGCACGAAATGGGTCCAGATGATGCCGTTGGTAGTCGCGCCGCAGACCGCGAAGGTCCCCGCCAGGAGCCAGAACCGGCGGCCGCGCACCGAGGAGGACAGGACCGCCACGGTCCGGCGCGCCGCCCCCCGGTCCGCCCGGGGCCGCTCCACGAAGACCGGGGAGCCGTAGGGGCGCTGCCCCAGGTCGGCCGGGTGGTCACGGAGCACCAGGGCGACGAGGACGGTCATCACGCCCGCCGTCAGCGCCAGGGTCACGAGGGCCGGACGCCATCCCTGGTTCTCGACGGTCCACGCCAGAGCGGGCAGGAACACCATCTGTCCGAAGGCGCTGGACCCGGTCAGGGCGCCGATGACCAGCCCGCGGCGTTCGACGAACCAGTTGTCGGTCACGGTGGCGGCGAACGTCATCGCCAGGGACCCGGTACCCGCGCCGATGAGCACCCCCCAGTAGAGGGTGAGCTGCCAGGGGGTGGTCATGACGGTGGTCAGTCCGGCGCCCGCCACGACGGCCCCCAGAGCCGCCAGGGCGACGCGGCGGATACCGAACCGGTCCATCAGCGCGGCGGCGAAGGGGGCGATCAGACCGTGGACGACCATGTTGACCGAGGCCGCCGTGCCGATCGTTCCCCGGGACCACCCGTACTCGGCGTGCAGGGGATCGGTCAGGATCCCGGGCATCGCGGCGAAGGCCGCCGCGGCCACGATGGTCAGGCACGAGACCAGTGCGATCGGCCACGCGCGGTGGAACGGGGTGCGTGCGGGCTCCTCCACGGAAGCGGTGTTCTCGACCATGGCCCCAGCCTCCTTCGCGGGCCCCCTCCCCGACAGTGTCCAGAAAGCCAACATGCGCAAGAATCGGGCCATGAGGATCTTCTCGCGTCCCGGACGCCACCGCGTGGCCGTCCTGGTCCGGCACGGTCTGCTGCCCATCGAGTCGGGCATCGTCCACCGCCTGTTCGGCCAGGCCCGGGGCGCCGGCGGGGAGGCGCTCTACGAGGTCGTCACCTGCGCGCTGGAGCCGGGGGAGGTCGGCACCGACACCGACTTCACGATCAACGTGGCCCACGGACCGGAGGCCCTCGACGAGGCGGACACGGTGATCCTGCCCGCCGCCGACGAGGACTACGGCGAACGTCCGCACTCGCCCCTCGCACCGGCTCTGGCCGCGGCCGTCGCACGCATCCCGCCGACCGCGCGCGTGGCCTCGATCTGCACCGGCGCGTTCGTGCTCGCCGCGGCCGGGCTCCTGGACGGGTGCCGCGTGACCACCCACTGGAAGTCGGCGGGCTACTTCCGCGCCATGTACCCCGGCATCGACCTGGACCCGGACGTGCTGTACACCGACAACGGGCGTGTGCTGACCGCCGCCGGGGTCGCCTCGGGCATCGACCTGGGCCTGCACATGATCCGCGTCGACCACGGCTCCGCCGTGGCCAACGAGGTGGCGCGCGGTACCGTCGTCCCGCCCCACCGCGACGGCGGCCAGGCACAGTACATCCGCCGTCCCGTGCCCGCGCCGGAGCGCGCCGCGACGGGCCGGGCGCGCGCCTGGGCCCTGGAACACCTGCACCTACAGCCGGGCCTGCGGGAGATGGCCCTCCAGGAGTCCATGAGCGTGCGCACCTTCACCCGCCGTTTCCGCGACGAGGTGGGGCTCTCGCCCGGCCGGTGGATCGCCCAGCAGCGCCTGGACCGGGCCCGTCAGCTGCTGGAGGAGTCGGACCTGCCGGTGGACGGGGTCGCGCACGAGGCCGGCTTCGGCACGGCGGCGTCGCTGCGCCAGCACATGCACGCCGCGCTGGGGGTGTCCCCCAGCGCCTACCGGCGCACCTTCCGGGGCGCACCCGACGCGGTTTGAACCCGTCCGGGTACCGGAACCCCCGACCGGGAACGCGGGCGGCGGACCTCCCCCGGTGAAGCGGCGCCCCCGGGGGCCATCGGTACGGCACACGGGACCGGGCCCGGGAGCGGGCACGGGCCAACCCTGCGGGAGGCGGCCCTGCGGGGGCCGCCGGTACGGCGTGCGATCCGCGAAGGTCACGGCCGGCGCCGGAGGCACGGGAGGGACCGCGCAAAGGCGGCGCGGGTGCGCGAACGCCCGTGGCCGCGCGGTCCGCGGCGTGAGGTGGCCCGGAACGGGTAACGGGGAACCGTGGGTCCCCCGCCCACGCCCGCCCCTCACCCCGGAAGGCCCCCGTGAAGCTCTACGCCGAGTACCCCGTGCGCGCGTTCCTCCAGTTCGCCTCCGACCTGCTCGCCGCCGCCTGGGTGTACGCGTGGGTCGGCGCGGCGCTGGCGCTGCGCGAGACCCTCATGGCCCTCAGCCGCCCCGGCGAACTCATGGTGAGCACGGGCGAGGGCTTCAGCGAGCACATGAACACCGCCGCCGAGCAGGCCCGGAAGGTGCCACTGGCCGGGGAGGCCCTGTCCACCCCGTTCACCAGCATGAGCGAGACCGGCGAGTCCCTCACCTCCGCCGGGGTCTCCTTCCAGGAGACGGTGGCCTCGCTCGCGCTGGCCCTGCCGCTGCTGACCGCCGTGCTCCCGCTGCTGCTGCTCGCCGCCACCTGGCTGCCCCTGCGCGCCCGGTGGGTGCGCCACGCCAGCGCCGCCAAGCGGCTGCGCGGGCTCACGCCCGAGGCCCGCTCCCGGCTACTGGCCCTGCGCGCCCTGACCTCGGCCTCCCCGTCCCGGCTGGCCGGTACGCACGAGGACCCGGCGGGCGCCTGGCGCTCCGGTGACCGGGGGGCCGTGGACGCGCTGGCCGCCCTGGAGCTGCGCCGCCTGGGCCTGCGCCGGCTCTGAGCCCCGCCCCGGACCCGTGCCTCCGACGGCGGGCCGCGCCTCAATCCACACGGATGATGCCGCGCTGGAGCGCGGTGGCGATCGCCGCCGTCCGGTTGTCGACCCCGAGCTTGTCGAAGACGTGCACGAGGTGGGTCTTGACGGTGGCCTCGCTGATGAACAGCTCCCGCGAGATCGCCCTGTTGGACAGACCGCGCGCCAAAAGCCCGAGGATCTCCAGCTCCCGGCCGCTGAGCGCGGGGCGGGGTGAGCGGAGCCGGTCCATCAGTCGGTTGGCCACGCCGGGGGCCAGCGCCGTCTGCCCCCGGGCCGCGGCGTGCACGGCCGCGCACAGCTGTTCGGGCGGGGCGTCCTTGAGCATGTAGCCGGTGGCACCGGCCTCCACGGCCGCGAGGATGTCGGCGTCGGTGTCGTAGGTGGTCAGCACCAGCACGGGCGGAGGGGCGTCGAGCGCGGTGATGCGCCGGATGGCGGTCACGCCGTCCATGCCCGCGCCCATCCGCAGGTCCATGAGGACCACGTCCACGCCGGAAGCGCCATCTGCGGCGGCGGAGGCGAGCGCGTCCAGGGCAGCCCGGCCGTCGGCCGCCTCGGCGGTCACGAGCATGTCGGGGCGTTCGGAGAACATCGCCTTGAGTCCGTGGCGCACGACCGGGTGGTCGTCCACGAGCAGGATGCGTAGTGGGGCCTCCCCGGAGCCCCGGGGCTCCGGGGGCGGGGTTCCGCCCGCACCGCCGGGACGGTCGGGGCGACCCGGCCCCCCGGATCCGCCGGGTCCGTCGGTGCGCTTGGAACCGCCGGGACCTCTGAACCTCTCGGAACAGCCATAGCCACCGGCACCACCGGTACCACCGCGGTCCCCGGTTTCCCCGGGCCCCTCGGGGATGTCGGTCACGGACCCTCCTTCCGGATCAGGGGCAGGCGGACAGCGACCGCGGCGCCCTCACCCGGCGCCGACTCCACGTCGAGCCGCCCGCCGAGGGCCGCCACCCGGTCGCGGAGGGCGGCCAGACCGTAACCGCTGCCGTCGCGCCGGGGCCCGGTCTCCTCCGGAGCGAACCCGACGCCGTCGTCGTACACGTCCAGGGTGACCTCACCGTCCAGGTAGCCGAGCGTGACCACGGCGTTGGCCGCCCGGGCGTGGGCGGCCACGTTGGCCAGACTGGCCTGCGCGGCGCGCAACAGGGCCACCCCGTACCCCGGGGGCAGCGCCACGGGTTCCCCGTCCAGGCGGAACCGGCAGCGCGTCCCGGACCCGGCCCCGGACCCGGTCCGGGCGCACAGCCGTTCCAGCGCCTCGGGCAGGTCGCCCCCGGCCAGTGGGGGCGGCGCGAGGTCGCGGACGAAGCGGCGGGCTTCGGCGAGGTTGTCCGAGGCGCTCCCGCGCGCCTCCGCGATCCGGGTGGCGGCCAGCTCCGGGTCCCCGGGCAGGGCGTTCTCGGCTGAGCGCAGCAGCAGCACGATGCTGGACAGGCCCTGGGCGAGGGTGTCGTGGATCTCGCGGGACAGGCGCTCGCGTTCGTCCAGGACGCCGGTGCGGCGCTGGGAGACGGCGAGTTCGTCGCGGGTGCGGGTGAGGGTGTCGATGAGTTCGCGCCGCCGTTCGCTCTCGCGGGACAGGGCCGTGTACCCGGCGCCGATGGCCACCGCGAACGCCGCCCCGAGGACCGGCCCGAGGACTCCGCCGGGGGTGAGGTCCCCGCTGTGCAGGACCCGGCCCGCGATCGCGGCCGCGGTGATCACCACGACCGCCGCCACCGCGTGCGCCCCGCGCAGCAGGTGCAGGTGCAGGAAGTAGAGGGGGAAGGCCAGCCACACGAAGTCGGGGGCGGCCCACGCCAGCAGAGCCCACAGGGCGGTGACCGAGGCCAGCCACACCAGGGCACGCGCCCGGCGCGCGCCCGGGCGGAAGCCGGAGTCGGGGCGCAGCCCCGCCGCGGGGATCCCCGCGCAGTAGACGGCGCCGAGCGACACCGCGCCGCACGGGACGGCCCACCGGGCCCAGGCGGGATGGGCGAGGGCGGGGTCGGCGGCGGAGAGCCCGTACCGGACGGCGGCGACCGCCAGCAGGAACAGGAAGCAGACGTGCAACAGCAGACGCAGTGCCCGCAGCACCTGCGCCGCCCCGGGCGGTTCGGGCGCCCGTCCTCTGCCATGACCCATTCCGGCAGCGTACGACGGGTCCGGGCTCCGGCGCGTCAACCGTTCGATGGAGTTCGCCCTCCACCTCTTGGACCCGCGCGGACGCACCGTTTCCCCGATGCGCGGAAGGGTCGGCGCACGTGAGCCTGGAACACGTCAACAACCAAGTACCTCCGGGAAGGAGGACCGCCGTGTTCGTCGCACTTCGCGACATCCGCTTCGCCAAGGGGCGGTTCGCGCTGATGGGCTCCGTGGTCGCCCTCATCACCCTGCTGGTCGTCCTGCTGTCGGGTCTGACGGCCGGGCTGGCCGACCAGTCCACCTCAGCGGTCACGAGCCTGCCCGCCAGCCACGTCGCCTTCGGCACGTCCGGGGACGGCGACCCCGAGGAGTCCTACGCCGAGAGCACCGTCACCGGTGAACAGGTCGACGCCTGGTCCGCCGCCGAGGGCGTGCGGTGGGCCGAGCCACTCGGCGTCACACAGAGCCGCCTCGAGTTCGGCAACGGGGAATCCGCCGCCGCGGCGCTGTTCGGCGTCGTGCCGGAGGGCCGCCTGGCGCCGGAGGGCCTCGAAGGGGGCGGCGGGCTGGTGGTGAGCGAGGAGGTCGCCGAGGAGTTCGGCGTCGGCCCCGGCGACACCGTCACCGTGGCCGGGTCCGCTCTGGTCGTGGACGCCGTCACCGACACCCGCCAGCACAGCCACACCCCGGCCGTGTGGGCCGGGATCGACACCTGGCGGGAGCTGGACCCGCGCGCGCGGCACGCTGAGGGCGACGACGCGCCGGCCGCGAACGTGGTCGCCGCGCAGGTGGTGTCGGACAAGGCCGCCGCCGACGCCGACGCCGCGGCGGGCACCGTCTCGACGACCCTCTCCGACAGCCGTTCCGCCATCGGCTCGTTCTCCTCGGAGAACGGTTCGCTGGTCGCCATGCAGGGGTTCCTGTACGCGATCTCCGCACTGGTCATCGGCGCGTTCCTGACCGTGTGGACCATCCAGCGCTCGGGTGACGTGGCCATCCTCAAGGCGCTCGGCGGCTCCACCCGCTACCTGCTGCGTGACGCGCTCGCCCAAGCGCTCGTGGTGCTGTCCGCGGGAGCCGTCGTCGGCGGCGCGGCCGGGGTGGCGCTGGGCGCGGCGGCCGCCGGTTCCCTGCCCTTCAGCCTGGTACCGGCGACCACGCTCGGTCCGGTGGCGGCGCTGGTCGTCCTGGGCATGCTCGGCGCGGTCCTGGCCGTGCACCGCGTAACCGCCGTCGATCCGCTGACTGCGCTGGGAGGAGTCCGATGAGCCTGGAACTGCGGAACGTGACCCTGACCTACCCCGACGGCGACGAAGCGGTGACCGCCCTGGACCGGGTGTCGGTCCGGGTCGGGCCCGGGGAGACCGCCGCCGTGGTCGGCCCCTCCGGTTCGGGCAAGTCGAGCCTGCTGGCGGTGGCCGCCACGCTGGTCCGACCGGACTCGGGCACGGTGGTGGTGGGCGGCACAGACACCCTGGGGCTGCGGCCGAGGGAGAAGGCCGAGCTGCGCCTGCGCGAGGTGGGCATCGTCTTCCAGCAGCCGAACCTGATCGGTTCCCTCACAGCGGTGGAACAGCTGGTGGTCACCGAGCACATGCGTTCCCGTCCGCCGCGACGGGCGCGGGCCGCGGCGCTGGAGACGCTGGCCGCCGTGGGCCTGTCCGGGAAGGAGCACCGGCGCCCGCACCAGCTTTCGGGCGGCGAACGCCAGCGGGTGAACATCGCCCGTGCCCTGGTGGGACGGCCGAGCGCCCTGCTGGTGGACGAGCCGACGGCCGCCCTGGACCACGAACGCGGGGCCCGGATCATGGACCTGCTCGGTGAGGCCACCCGCACGTTCCGGGTAGCGACGCTGCTGGTCACACATGACACCGAGTACCTCGGTTCGGCCGACCGGGTGCTGGAGATGCGCGACGGTAGGCTGACCGCGCCGAGCCCGGCCGGGTAGCGGAACCCGGGTACGCGACCGGCCCGGTGCGCGGCCCGGAGATGGCCCCATCCGGCCACTGCGGACCGCGCGAACGCCGTCGCCGCTTCCTAGGCTGGATGGCCACACTCCCGACCCCCGGAGCACGCATGCACCTGACAGCGCTGTTGGACTTCGACGCCGTCCCCCGGGACACCGACGACGCCGTGTCCGTCCTGGTCGACATCACCGCCCCCGAACGCCAGGAGGACACCGGGCGCCCGCCCGCGACCCTCCAGGTCGTGCTGGACCGAAGCGGGTCCATGGGCGGAGGACGCCTGGACGGCGCGGTGCGCGCGCTGCTGTCCCTGGTGGAGCGGCTCGCGCCCTCCGACAACTTCGGACTCGTGTCCTTCAACGACCAGGCCCGCGTCGAGGTGCCCTGCGGGCCGCTGGAGGACAAGGCGCGGGTGCGCCGCCTGATCTCCGGGCTGCACGCGTCGGGCGGCACCGACCTGTCCAGCGGGCTGATGCGCGGTGCGCAGGAGGCCCGCCGCGCCGGAGCCGACCGGGGCGCCACCCTGCTGCTGATCTCCGACGGGCACGCCAACCAGGGCGTCACCGACCACGACCTGCTCCGGCAGGTGGCGGCGGACGCCTACTCCCACGGGGTCGCCACCACGACCCTGGGATACGGCCTGGGCTACGACGAGGAACTGCTCGGCGCGGTGGCGGACGGCGGCGCGGGCAGCGCACTGTTCGCCGAGGACCCCGACACCGCGGGCGGCCTCATCGCCCAGGAGGCCGAGTACCTGCTGGCCAAGACCGCTCAGGCGGTGTCGCTGCGGGTTCCGTCAGGTCCGCTCCTGCGCGCCGTCTCCGTGGTGGGCGAGATGCCCTCCCACCAGCTCGCGGACGGGTCGGCGGTGGTCGAACTGGGCGACTTCCACTCCGGGGAACGGCGCCGCCTGCTGCTGTGCCTGGAGGTCTGCGGGTTGTCCGCTCCGGGAACCGTCGCCGCGCTGGAGGTCACCTACGCCGACCCGGTCACGCTGGCCAGCCGCACCGTGTCCCTGCCCGTCGAACTCGGCGTGGTCGCGCAGGACGCGGCCGACGAGCGGGTGCCCCGGCCCGAGGTGCGCGCGGAGGAGGTCCTCCAGCGGGCGCAGACCGCCAAGAGGAGGGCCAGCGAGGCCATGCGCCGGGGCGACCGCTTCGGCGCCGCGGGTCTGTTGGAGGAGGCGCGGACGGACCTGGCCGACCACATGCCGGAGGCGCCCGCCGGGGCCGCCGGGGCGCGTGCGGCGGCTCCGCCGCCGGAGGTGCTCGCGCAGATGGAGGAACTGCGGCGGATGTCGGGGATGACCCGGACCGGCGACGCATCCCGGGTCTCCAAGTCGCTGTACGCGAGCCAGGCGGGCTACTCGCGCAAGAGCGGCCGTCAGCGCCCGGGGGCCGCACGGGACGGCGGGCAGCGGTCCGGAGGGGACGGGGACGGCGCTTCCGCCCCCGGTCAGGACCGCGGTACCGAGGCCGGGAACGGCGGCCGGGGCTCCGGTCGCGATCGCCGCGGTCGCCTCATCCGGGGTCAGCAGACCGACGGCGGACGACCCACGCCCGACGGGGGCGCCCCTCCTCCGCAGGAGTCCTGAGGCGGCCCCGCCCGGCTTCCGGGCGCGGCCGGGGAAGCAGCCAGGGACGGCACACCAGGAAGATCAGCGCGATCTCCACCGGCGCACCGGCGTAGTACATGAGCTGGGCTCCGGCCTCGGCCTGTTCGGCGGGCACCCCCGGAGGCGGCGCCGCGTAGAGGGACTTGGCCAGGACGTTGTGCGCGGCGACGGCCGCGACCAGGGCGGCGGCCCGCCACGGCGGAGGGAGCCGGTGCGGCGCGGGGTCGGGTCCGCCCAGCACCGCGAAGGTGAACAGGCACCCGGCGGCGAGCACGTGGGCGTGTACCAGGGCGTGCAGGAGCGGGTCGGTGTGCGTCGCGGCGTACAGGCCGGTGCGGTACAGCGCCCACAGGCCTCCGACGCTGAGCAGGCCCGCGACGACCGGATGGGTCACGAACACGGCGGGCGCCGACCGCAGAACCCGGGAGAGCGTGCGCGCGGCGCCCAGCGGCAGGGTCCGCAGGGCCAGGGTGGCCGGTGCCGCCAGGACCAGCAGGAGCGGGCCCAGCATGCCCAGCAGGACGTGCCCCGCCATGTGGGCGGCGAAGTCGTGGTGGGCCCGCTCTGCCAGGGGGCCCACCAGGGCCGCCCCCACGGCCGCGCATCCCGCCGCCCAGGCCAGGACGCGGGTCCGGGGCCAGGCCGCGCCCCGGCGGCTCGGCGGGAGCGCCGCGACCGCGTAGACCGCCAGGGCCGCGCACACCAGCGCCAGGACGGCCCACGCGCCGGGTGCGAGGAGGCCGGGAACCGCGGTGGCGGGTTCGTGCCCGCGGTGGTCCACGGGTCAGGCCCGCCCGGGATCGGCACCCGGCGCCCCGCGTGCCCGCCCCCGGGACAGGGTCCACAGCGCGACACCCGCGACCAGCAGCGTCCCGGCGAGGATGTTCCAGGTCAGGTCGTAGGGCACCAGGTTCACGCCGTAGCGGATCTGGTGCAGGCCCATGAGTTTGTGCTGGACCAGCCCGTCGTAGAGCTGGAAGGACCCCGCCCCGGTCAGCCAGCCCGCCGTGAAGGCCAGCCCCCGGAAGCGGCGTTCCCGGCGCAGGGAGACCACCATGAGCAGGGAGGCGACCGTGGCGAACCAGCTGAAGGCGTGGAACAGCCCGTCCGACACCAGGCCGACGCCGGTGGTCGAGAGGTCGTAGAAGTGGTGCCAGTGCAGCAGCTGGTGAAAAACCACCTCGTCCACGAACGCCACCGTGCCCAGCCCGAGCAGGACGCCCGCGGCCGTGTTGCGGCCGTGCGCCGTCGGCGGTCGCGCGCCCGCGTGCGCGGATGCCGTCATCGACGCCTCCCTGGGTGTCTTGGCCTCTTCCCGAGGGTTTCCGAGGGCCCCCGTTCCCGAGGACCGGTGCGCCGCCGTCGCGAAGGCCGCGTCACCGACCGTGCGGACGCGCTGCGCCCTCCGACCGGCCGGACCCACCCCGCGCCCGGGAGGGGTCGGTCCGCGCCGCGGTCAGCGTTCGGCGTCGGCCAGCGCGGTGCGCACCGCGCCCGGGAGCCTCTGCTCCAGGAAGCGGGCCATGTCCTCCTCCTGGCGGAGGATGGCGGTCAGCTTGAGGGCGATCTGCTCCTCGCCGAGCGCGCGGGCGCCCTCGATCAGCGCCCGGTAGGAGGCGATCTCGAAGTGCTTGGCGGCGTAGTCGGAGAGGGCGTTCTTGACCATGGTGTCGCCCGCGGGCCTGTTCGCGATGCCCTGCACCGAACCCATCATCCCGGCCAGGGCGCTCTTGACCTTGGACACGCTGCCGCCCAGGGACTCGATGCACCCCTTGACCGTTTCGGCCTGCTCACGCGTCTCCTCGATGTGCCGCGTGATGCGGGCGTGGACCTCGGGGTCCTTCTCCGCGTCCTTGGCGTGGCTCTCCAGCGTCTCCTCGAGGGACCTCTCCATCGAGTAGGCGTCGTTGAGCCAGGCGATCAGTTGCTCGCGGCTGTTCACACCGTTCCCCTTCGTTCGTCGTGTCGCTCAGGCCTGGGCCCGCGACTACCCCCCGGGGTCCGGCGACAAACGTCAGGGCACCTGGTAGGAGGAGTCGCGCACGTCGGTGATCGCCATGTGCCCGGGGGCGTGGCCGATGGCGAACTCCGGGGCGGAGGCCGTCACGGCCGCCTGCGGGGTGACCCCGCACGCCCAGAAGACCGGGATCTCGCCGGGGCGCACCTCCACCGCGTCACCGTAGTCGGGGCGGTCCAGGTCCTCGATGCCCAGCGCGGCCGGATCGCCCACGTGCACGGGGGCGCCGTGGACCGCCGGGTAACGCGAGGTGATGCGCACCGCGTCGGCCACCCGGTCGGCGGGGATCGGCCGCATGGAGACCACCAGCGGACCGCTGAACCTGCCGGCGGGGCGGCAGGGCCGGTTGGTGGCGTACATGGCCACGTTGGTGCCCGCCTCGATGTGGCGCACCGGCACACCGGCCTCCCGAAGGGGCGTCTCGAAGGTGAAGCTGCACCCGATGAGGAAGGCCACCAGGTCGTCGCGCCACAGGTCGGTGACGTCGGTGCGCTCCTCGACCATCCTCCCGTCGCGGTAGACCCGGTAGGCGGGCAGGTCCGTGCGCAGGTCGCCGTCGAAGACGGAGGCGTCCACCCGCCCCGGCTCGGTGACGTCCAGGACCGGGCAGGACTTGGGGTTGCGCTGGGCGAACAGCAGGAAGTCGAAGGCCGCCTCGCGGGGCAGCGCGATGAGGTTGGCCTGCGCGTAGCCCGCGCTGTAGCCGGAGGTGGGGACGCGCAGGCCGTCGCGGAACAGCGCGCGGGCGTGGGACGGGGGGAGGTCGGCCGGAGAGGTCAACGGTTCTGCCTTTCGTTCCGGGTGCGGCGGGCGGGGTCGCACCGCGGCCCGTTCCCGGTACGGAATCCGGTCCGCGGTCGTTTCGGGCCCCGCCGCTCGGCGGGGCCCGGCCGGTCAGAGGGTGAAGCGCAGGCGGGTGCCGGGGCGCGCCTGGGCCGCCCTGGGCAGGTCCGCCGAACACACGACGGCCACCACCGGGTAGCCCCCGGTCACGGGGTGGTCGGCCAGGAACAGCACGGGCTCCCCGCCCGGCGGGATCTGGAGCGACCCCGCGACCATGCCCTCGCTGGGCAGCTCGCCGGAGCGGGCGCGTTCCAGGACCGGGCCGGACAGCCGGGCGCCGACCCTGTCGCTGCGCGGGGTGACCTCGTAGGCGGACGACAGCAGCGTGCGGACGGCCTCCTCGGTGAACCAGTCCTCGCGCGGGCCGAGGACCACCCGCAGGACCTCCTCGGGGCCGCCGACGGGCGGCGCGGGGGCGTGGTCCGCGTTCGGGAAGTCCGCGGGCGCGGGTCCGACCGGCAGCAGGGCACCGGGCACGAGCAGGTCGGGGCCCAGCCCGGCCAGGACGTCGGTGCTGCGCGAACCCAGGACCGGCGCAACGTCCACCCCTCCGCGTACGCCCAGGTAGGAGCGGAGTCCGCGGTCGGGCACGCCCATGGCCAGCTCCGCGCCGTCGGGCAGGTGCAGCACCGTGTTGGCGGCGGCGCCGCGCCCGTCCGCCCGCAGCGGGGCCTCGGCCCCGGTGACGGCGACGGTCACCGGTCCGCGGGCCCGCACGCGCAGCCCGCCCAGGGTGGCCTCCAGGGCGGCGGCTCCCGGATGGTTGGCGAGCAGGCGGTTGGCCAGGGCGTAGGAGCGGGCGTCGGCGGCGCCGGAGCGGCCCACGCCCAGGTCGGCGTGGCCGAAGCGGCCCGCGTCCTGGACCGTGGTCAGGGGCCCGGTGGCCACGACCTCCAGGGCCGACCGCCCCCCGCCGGCGGTCGGGGCGTGCGCCGCGGTCGCCTCGCGCGGTCGCGCCGCCGGTTCCCGACCCGACACCGCGTTCCTTCCCCGTTCCTGTCCCCGCCCCGGTTCCCGCCCCTGTTCGCGGGCGGATTCCGTCCGTGCCGGTGCGACACGCGTACTCATGAGGCCTCCGCGTCGGTGAAGCGCACGCGCACCCCCGGCCGCAGCAGGCCGGGCGGGTCGCGGTCCAGGTCCCAGATCGGGGCCTCGGTGCGGCCCAGAAGCTGCCACCCCCCGGGAGAGCTGCGCGGGTACACCCCCGCGAACTCCCCCGCCAGGGCCACCGAACCGGCGGGCACGCGGGTGCGCGCCTCACCGCGCCGGGGCACGTTCAGGCGCGGGTCGTCGCCGACCATGTAGCCGAACCCGGGCGCGAAGCCGCAGAACGCGACCGTCCAGGTGGCGTTCGTGTGCGCCTCGACCACCCCGCGCCGGGTCAGGCCGGTCAGCTCGGCGACGTCGTCGAGGTCCTCGCCGTCGTAGAACACCGGGATGGTGACGGAGTCGCCGGAGTCCGGTCCGGTCCCGGGCGCCAGCGGCAGGCCGGTGACAGCGGCGGCGACCCCGTCGGGGTCGGTGCCGGGTTCGATCCGCAGCAGCAGCGTGCGGGCGGCCGGGACGACGTCGGTGACCCCGGGGATCGGCCGGGCCCGGAGCGCGGCGCGCAGCGCGATCACCTCGGCGAGGTCGGCGACCTCCACAAGCACGCCGCTGTCAGCGCACGTCAGGACACGCACGGCGCCTCCTCGGCGGGGTCGGTGGGCCCCACCCTCCCGGCAGGGGTCACGCGGCCTCCCCGGTGAACGGCGCGAGGGTGACGCCATCGGCGCGCAGCCGGTCGGCCACGGCCCGGGCGATGTCCACCGCGCCGGGGCTGTCGCCGTGCACGCACAGGGAATCGGCCTCGATGACGATCCGGCTGCCGTCCACTGCCTCGACCGGCTCGCCGTGGGCGATGCGCAGGCAGCGCTCGGCGATGGCCGCCGGGTCGTGCAGGACGGCGCCGGGCTCGCGGCGCGAGACCAGCGTTCCCTCCGGGGTGTAGGCGCGGTCGGCGAAGGCCTCGCGGTGCGCGGGCAGCCCGGCCTCCTCGGCCAGGCGCAGGAACTGCGATCCGGGCAGGCCCAGCACGGGCATGGCCGGGTCGAACTCGCGCACCGCGGCGACCACGGCGGCGGCCTGCCTCTCGTGGTGCACGATCGTGTTGTAGAGGGCGCCGTGCGGCTTGACGTAGCGGATCCGGTCCCCGGCCAGGCGGGTGAACGCCGACAGCGCGCCCATCTGGTAGACCACCT
This sequence comes from Nocardiopsis akebiae, assembly GCF_018316795.1. Lineage (NCBI taxonomy): Bacteria > Bacillati > Actinomycetota > Actinomycetes > Streptosporangiales > Nocardiopsidaceae > Nocardiopsis > Nocardiopsis akebiae. The sequence continues at coordinate 1,720,474 of NZ_CP074132.1, read as the reverse complement.
CGTCGGTCAGTTCGGCGGGCGGCACGTCGAGGAAGCGGCGGCCGAACCCGGCGAGGTCGCGGTAGCCCACGTGCGCGCCGACGGCGACTCCCCCGGCCGCCGCGTCGAGCGTGGTGCGCCGCAGCACGGACGGGTCACCGGCGTGGAAACCGCACGCGACGTTGGCGCTGGTCACGATGGACAGCAGTGCCTTGTCGTCGCCGAGTTCCCAGCGGCCGAAGCTCTCGCCGAGGTCGGAGTTGAGGTCGATGCGCAACGTCGGTGCTCCTCGTTCTTTCGTGTTGCCCCTTGCGGGGTACCCCTACCCCGCCCGGGTGGCGGTCCGGGCGGGGCAGGGGCGGGGGACGGTGGAAGGGCGCGCGCCCGGCGGGCTACTGCCAGAGGTCGGCGATGCCGCCCAGGGAGCCGATGGCCATGTACACGGTGAGCGCCCAGGCGGCGACGCCGATGACGATCAGCCAGCGCGGGTAGCGGTACCCGCCCAGCAGGTCGCCGGAGCGGCGGGCCGCGACCCACAGCAGGATGCCGAGGCCCACCGGAAGGATCACGCCGTTGAGGGCTCCGGCCAGGATCAGCAGCGTGTTCGGGGCCTGTCCGGACAGCAGCAGGATCGCCAGCGAGACGCCGATGAAGACGGTGACCAGGAGTCCCCGGCGCTTCTCCAGCCACGGGTGGAAGCTCGTGACGAAGGAGATCGAGGTGTAGGAGGCGCCGATGACGGAGCTGACCGCCGCGGCCCAGAGGATGACGCCGAACAGGCGCACACCGACCTCGCCCGCGGCCTGGCGGAAGGCCTCGGCTGAGGGGTTGGCGGACGCCAGGATGTCGGCGCCGCCCGTGACGACGCCGAGGATGGCCAGGAACAGGACCACGCGCATGACGCCGGTGACGATGATGCCGGTGACGGAGGTCTGCGTGATGGCGCGGACGTTCTCGCGCCCGCCCTGGCCGGCCTCGACGAGGCGGTGCACGCCCGCGTAGGTGATGTAGCCGCCGACGGTTCCGCCGATGATGGTGACGGTGGCCAGGAAGACGTCCGCGCCGAACCGCTCGGGCAGGACGGCCTGGCGCAGGGCCTCGCCGACCGGGGGCTGGGACACGAAGGCCACGTAGACGGTCAGCACGATCATGGCCACGCCCAGCACGATCAGGACGCGGTCCAGGGCCACGCCCAGCCTCTTGACGGCCAGGATGACCACGGCCAGGACCGCGGACAGGACCGCGCCGAGCCGGGTGTCGAACCCGGTCATGGCGTTCAGTCCCAGGCCGGTGCCCGCGAGGTTGCCGACGTTGAAGATCAGGCCGCCGAAGACGATGAGCGCGGCCAGCAGGTAGCCCGCTCCGGGGACGACCTTGTTGGCCAGGTCCTGGGCGCGGGTGTCGGCGACGCCGATGACGCGCCAGATGTTCAGCTGGACCGCGATGTCGACCAGGATCGAGATGAGGATGGCGACCGCGAAGGTCGCGCCCAGCTCGGCGGTGAACGTGGTGGTCTGGGTGATGAAGCCGGGGCCGATGGCGCTGGTGGCCATGAGGAACATCGCACCCAGCAGGCTGCTGCTGATCGCGATCCGCCCGACACGGGGGCGCACCTTCGGGGGTGCGGGGGGTGTGTCACCCATGGGTCACTCCAAGGGGTCCGATGTGGGTCGGTGACGCGATAACCGACCGCGCCATCGTTGGATTGTTGAACGATACTTCAATCCAACGAGACAGGTAAAGATCCGGTATGTAAAAAACCCAGGTCACCTGTGTTGCGGGAGGGTCTCTTCGCTTCGCTTTGCCCGAGAGAAGCGTTGGAGGAACCTCCCAAAGGGGCGTCCGCGAGCCCGTGGGCGGAGCCGCGCGGGACCGCGCCACGGTCCACCGGTCCGATGAACCGACTTCTGTGGGCTCCCCGCCCTCCCGGGAGTCCTCCGCGTCGGTGACAATGAAATAACAGACGCCATTCCCCTTAAGGAGCACCTGTGACGGCCACGGACGCCCGCACCGACCGGACCAGCGGCCGCACCCGCCTCCTCCCCCCTCTGCCCACGCAGGCCGAACGGGTCGCGGAGCTGCTCCGCGAGTCCCTCATCGACGGCGTGTACCCGCCGGGACAGCGCCTGTCGGAGGAGCGGCTGTGCGATGAGCTCGGAGTCTCCCGCAACACCCTGCGCGAGGCGTTCCGACTGCTGGTGCGCGAGCGGCTGCTGGTGCACCAGATGCACCGAGGGGTGTTCGTCGGCCTGCCGACCAGCGAGGACGTCCGCGACCTGTTCAAGGCGCGCCGCTCCCTGGAGCTCCCCGCGCTGCGGGGGGCGGTTGCCCCCGACGAGGAGGCGGTGCGGCTGGTCGGGGCGGCCGTGGACGAGGGGGAGTCCGCGCGCGGACGCGAGGACTGGTGGCGGATGGGAACGGCGAACATGCGCTTCCACCAGGCCGTGGCCGGGCTGGCCGGGAGCGCGCGGGTGAACGAGTTCATGAGCCAGGTGCTGGCCGAGACCCGGCTGGTGTTCCACGTGATGGACGCGCCCCGGGAGTTCCACGCCCCGTACCTGGACTGGAACCGCAGGATCCACACCCTGCTGGCCTCCGGGGACGCGGCCGGGGCGGCGGACGAGCTGACGACCTACCTGGAGACCTCGGAGGACCAGCTGGTCACCGCGTTCACCGCCATGGAACGGCAGCGGGACTGACCGCGGGGCGCGCGGCGGGCCGCGCCCCGTAGGTCGCGCCGGACCCGCGGCGCCAGCGCTCTCTCCTCGCCCGCAGCCGGATGGACCGCCTTCCCCAACAGCGGGAACACCCCACGCAGACCCTCAGAGGGGGGTGGAAGGTCCGCGCCGGAGAGCCGTCCTACCTTTACGCCATGACGAAATACGCGTGGATGTACCGTCTGGGCCTCACCCCCTGGGAGCGCTACGGCGCCGCGGGCGGGGCGGCGCAGCTGGGCGCCCTGCTCGACCGCGAGACTCGGGCGCGTGCGACCGGCCCCGGGCGGGCGCTGGACATCGGCTGCGGGCGCGGGCAGTTCACCCCCGAGCTGGCCCGGCGCGGCTGGGAGGCGGTGGGCGTCGACATCGTGCCGGAGGCCGTGGAGGCCGCCCGCCGCAGGGGCCCTGCGGAGGTCTCCTACGTCGTCGGCGACGTGACCGGCCTCGAATCCTCCGGCCTGGGGGCCTTCGACCTCTTCCTCGACATCGGCTGCTTCCAGGGCCTGGACGCGGACCAGCGGGCCGCTGAGGGGCGGGGAGTGACAGCCCTTGCCGCGCCGGGGGCCGCCCTGCTGATGCTCGCCTTCGGCCCGTCCCGGTACCGGCGGCTCGTCGAGGGCGTCGCACAGGCGGAGATCGAGGCCGCGTTCCCCGGGTGGGAGCTCCTCACCGCCGAGGACGCGCGGACCGACGGCCTGGGATGGCCGATGAACCGGACCTCACCGCGGTGGTACCGCTTCCGCCGCACGACCGGCTGACACGGGCCCCGGCGGCCGAGTCCCGACCCGACCGGCGCGGTGCGCCGCCCACCCCGGTTCCGGTGGGGGAAACCCCGATGGCGCGGATACCGGAATGCCATGATGGACACCTCATGGAACTGAACGGACGCCCCGTCAGCACCGGGGAACTCGCGGGCCTCGCCCTGTACGGCTACGGCCACTTCACCACCATGCTCGTCACCGACCTGCGCGTCCGCGGCCTCGACCTGCACATGGAACGCCTGAGCAACGACTGCCGCACCCTCTTCGGCGTCGAACTCGACATCCCCCGGGTCCGTGAACTCGCCCGGCGCTCCGCGCGCGCCCACCCCTCCCCCTCCGTGGTCCGCGTGACCGTCTTCGACCCCCACATGGACCTGGGCCGCCCCTCAGCCCGCCAGCTCCCGCAGATCCTCGTCAGCACCCGTCCCGCGCCGAAGAGCTCCTCCCCTCCCCCGGTCCGTCTGGGCACCCGCCTCTTCACCCGGGACACCCCGCAGGTAAAGAGCACCGGCCTGTTCGGAGCGCTCCGCCAGCGCCGCGCCGCCCAGTTGGACGGCTACGACGACGCGCTGTTCATGGGGGTGGACGGCCGCGTCTCGGAGGGCCCCACCTGGAACATCGGCTTCCTGGACGGCGGCGGCCTGGTCTGGCCGCAGGCCCCCTGCCTGCCGGGGGTGACCACGGCGCTGGTCAGCCGGGCCGCCGAGAACCTCGGCATCCCGGTCACCACCCGGCCGATCGCCTCGGCGGCGAGCACCCGCACGGCGGGCGCGTTCATCACCAACGCCACCGCGGGCGTGCGGCCGGTGGCCGCCATCGACGGCGTCCACCTGCCGCAGGCCGCGCTGGTGCGCAAGTTCGCCGCGGCCTACGCGGACCTGCCCGGAGACGCCCTGTAGCGTCCTCCGGAGCGCACGCGCGCTCCGCCTCGTCGTGTGCGCCCGAAGAGCGCACACGACGAGGCCGGGTCCAGGCGGGTACGGAGCCGACGCCGCGTCAGCGCTCGGCGGGTTCGCGCTCCTCCGCGGTCCTGGAGGCGCGGCCCGCGCGCCCGGGCCACCACACACGGGACCCGACGTCCAGGGACAGCGCGGGCACCAGCACCGTCCGCACGAGCAGCGCGTCCACCAGCACTCCGAAGGCCACCAGGAAGGCCAGCTGGAGCAGGAACAGCAGCGGGATCACCGCCAGGGCCGCGAAGGTCACGGCCAGCACCACCCCGGCGGAGGTGATCACACCGCCGGTGACGGTCAGCGCGCGCAGCACGCCCTCGCGGTGCCCGTGCAGCAGCGTCTCCTCACGCGCCCGTGACATGAGGAAGATGCTGTAGTCGATCCCCAGCGCCACCAGGAACACGAACGCGAACAGCGGCACCACCGGGTCCGCCCCGGGCAGGCCGAGCACGTGGTCGAACAGCAGCGTTCCCACGCCCAGCGCCGCGGCGAAGGACAGGACGTTCACGGCCATCAGCAGCAGCGGGGCCACCAGGGAGCGCAGCAGCGGGATGAGCACGAGGAAGACCACCACGAGCACCAGCGGCACCACGACCACGAAGTCGCGCTGGGCGGTGTCCAGGGTGTCCAGGTCGGTGGCGCTCACCCCGCCGACCAGGGCGTCGGCGCCCTCGACGGAGCCCAGTCCGGCCCGCAGGTCGCGCACCGCGTCCACCGCCTCGGCCGACTCGGGGCCGACGGTGAGGACCACCTCGACCAGCACCCGGCCGTCCTCCACCAGGGGCGGCAGGTCGGCGCCGGGCGGGCCCGGCTCGGTCACCGGCGCGGCCCCGTCCACGACGGGCAGGCGTTCGGCTGCCCGGACGACCTCGTCCAGGTGGTCGGCGTCGGCGACCACCAGGGCGGGGGCGGCGCTGGCGTCGGAGCCGAAGCCCCGGTCGAGGGCCTCCTGGGCGTCGACCGCCTCCACCTCGGTGCGGAAGACCTCGGCCTGGCCGGTGCCCCCGGCGTCGAACTGGGGCGCGAACGCGGCCGCGGCGGCCAGGACGGCGGTGGTGACGATCCAGTACAGGCGCGGCCTGCGCGAGACGGTGGTCGCCAGGCGGCCCCAGAACCGGTGGCTGGCCACGACCTCGTCCAGGGATCCGTCCGTCCGGCCGCCGCTGTGCGGGGCCACGGGCCAGAAGGCGGCTCGTCCGCACAGGGCGAGCACGGCGGGCAGGAAGGTCATCGCCGAGAGCAGGGCCGCGACGACGCCGATGGCCACCACGGGGCCGAGGCTGCGGGTGGAGGCCAGGTCGGCGGCGAGCAGGCAGAGCAGGCCGAGGATGACGGTGCCGCCGGAGGCCAGGACCGGGCCGGTCACGCCGCGCACGGCGGCCGTGACGGCTTCGGGCACGCGGTCGCGGACGGCCAGTTCCTCGCGGTAGCGGGCCACGAGCAGCAGCGCGTAGTCGGTGCAGGCGCCCACGACCAGGATGAACAGGATGCCCTGGCTCTGACCGTTGAGGCTGACCAGACCGGTGTCGGCGGCCAGGTAGACCAGCGCGCCGGACAGGCCGAGCGCGAGGAGGCAGGCGAGGATGACCAGCACCGGCAGCAGCGGCGAGCGGTAGACGGCCACGAGGATGATCAGCACGGCGGTGATGGCCACGATCAGCAGCGTGGAGTCGATGCCGCCGAAGGCCGCGGCGAGGTCGGCCGCGAAACCGGCGGGGCCGGTGACCTGGACCTGGAGCCCCGACACGGGGGCGTCGGCCAGCACCGCGCGCAGGTCCTCGACCGCGTCGCCGGTGTCGGCGGCCGGGTCGAGCAGCACCACGAACTGGGCGACCGAGGGGTCCTCGGTCCCGGGGACGGGGCCGACGACGGAGCCGGAGACCCAGGGCTCCTCGCCCACGCGCTCGGCGACCGCGGCGATGTCGGCGAGTTCGCCCTCTCCGAGCGCCTCGCCACCGCCGCCCCCGGCGTCCTCGCGCGAGTAGACGACGACGGCCGGGACCGCCTCCTCGCGGTCGAACTCCTCGGCGATCTCACTGACCTCGGTGGACTCGGCGCCCACCGGCAGGAACGCGCCCGGGTCGTTGGTCTGCACCTCGCCGAGCCTGCCCAGGAACATGCCCAGGGGCCCGGCACCCGCCAGCCACACCAGGGCGACCAGCAGGGCCGCTCCGATCCACCAGCGCGACCGCCCGGCAGGTGGTCTGCCGTTGTCCTTGTCCACTTTCGGGATCCCTCTCACACCGTCAGCTTGCTCGAAATTTGAGCATCTCGCTTTTCGAGTTACTTTCGGGCATGACCCTACCCCAGTCCGCTCCCTCCGTGCGCCCGCCCCCGTCCTGCGCGGACGCGGCCCCCGTCACCGCCGGTCGGCGGTGCGGTCGGGCGCGAACGCCGTCGGCCCCGGTCCGCGCGGACCGGGGCCGGGGGGCCGGGTGTCAGCGGCGCGAGCGCGCCCCCCGAGGGGCCGCGCGCTTCGAGGACGCCCGTTCCCGGGACGCCTGTTCCGCCGCCGCGACGATGTTGTCGGCCATCGCGCCGAACACGACCCCGTGGAAGGGCGTGACGGCCTTCCAGTACAGGTGCCCCAGCAGGCCGCGCGGGTGGAAGAGCGCGCGCTGGCGGTAGACCGTGCGTCCGCGCACGCGGGCCACGCCCAGTTCGAGCCAGGCCGGTCCGGGCAGGCGCATCTCCGCCCGCAACCGCAGCAGCTCGCCGGGGACGACCTCCTCCACCCGCCAGAAGTCCAGGGAGTCGCCCACCCGCAGCCGCTCCGGGTCGCGCCGCCCCCTGCGCAGGCCCACCCCGCCCACGGCCAAGTCGATCCAGCCGCGCGCGGCCCAGGCCAGGGGCCAGGAGTACCAGCCGTGTTCGCCGCCGATGCCCTCGACCACCCTCCACACCGCCTCCTTTCCGGCGTCGACGTACCGCGCGCGCACGTCGGTGTAGACGCTGCCGCCCGCCCAGGCGGGGTCGCTCGGCAGGGGGTCGGACGGGGCGCTCGGCCAGGCGGCCGAGGACCAGCGGGTGTCCACCCGCGACTCGTCGACGCGGCGCAGGGCCAGCTCCACGGCCCGGTCGAAGCCGATCCGGTCGTGGTCGTCCAGGAGTTCGGACAGGTCGTCCTCGCCGACCACCGCGTCGTGGCGCAGCGACTCCACCAGCGGCCGGGCGATCGCGGGCGGCACCGGCGTGATCAGGCCGACCCACAGGCTGGACAGGCCCGGCGAGAGCACGGGGACGGGGATGATCAGCCTCCTGGCGATCCCGGCCGCCCCGGCGAAGCGCTGGATCATCCGGGCGTAGGAGAGCACCTCCGGGCCGCCGATGTCGAAGGTCCGGTTGGTCCCCTCCGGGAGTTCGGCGCACCCGACCAGCAGCCGCAGCACGTCGCGCACGGCGATCGGCTGGACGCGGCTGCGCACCCAGCGGGGCGTGGTCATCACCGGCAGGCGCTCGGTGAGGTGGCGCAGCATCTCGAAGGAGGCCGAGCCGGAGCCGAGGATCACCGCGGCGCGCAGCACGGCGGTGGGCACGCCCGATTCCAGCAGGATCCGGCCGACCTCCTCGCGCGAGGCCATGTGCGCCGACAGGCCCTCCCCGTGCGGCGCCAGTCCGCCCAGGTAGACCAGGCGGGTCGTGCCCGCCTCGCGCGCCGCGCGGGCGACGTTGCGGGCGGCACGGGCGTCGGTTCCCGCGAAGTCGCGCCCGCCCGACATCGAGTGGACGAGGTAGTAGGCGGTGTCGATGCCCGCGAACGCCTCGGCCAGGCCCTCGCCGCTGACCACGTCGCCCCGGACCACCTCCACGCGGTCGCGCCAGGGCTGGTCGCGCAGCTTGTCAGGAGTGCGCGCCAGACAGCGGACGCGGTACCCGGCCGCGAGCAGCTCGGGCACCAGGCGTCCGCCGATGTAGCCGGTGGCCCCGGTGACCAGGACGGACGGCCTCATCCGGTCGCACCGACCACGCCGTGGCGGCGCTCGCGTCGCCGCGCGCGCCTGCGGCGGTAGGGGTTGTCCTCGGGCAGGCCGCCGCTGACCCGGCCGTACATGCCGAAGGTCATCACCATGATCCCGACGACGAAGCTGAAGATGACGTTGGGCATGGAGAAGGCCAGGATGTTGGGCCCCGCGCTCATCAGGTAGAGGTTCACGAGTCCGCTGGCCACGAAGCCCACGCCCACCACCGTGCAGACGGTGGAGGCGAACGAGCCGCCCAGCACGGAGGCGCCCAGCAGCAGTGAGCCGATCGCGACGGACACGAAGCTCAGCGCGCCGTTGGTGGACAGGCCCGCGATGACCTCCCCCTGGGTGTCGAAGAGCGGGAGCCTGACCACCAGCCCCGCGATACCGAAGCCCATGAGTACGAGTCCGGTGAGTCCGGCGCCGACACGGTAGACCACGCTGAGACGGCGGTCGGCCGGGCGCCTGGTGTCCAGATCCATGGTGCTGCCCCTTCCGGTGTCCTCCCAGCTAGAGTTCTACGCGTGTGGTGCGCGGCACAAGACGCACCGATTTCGCAACGCTTGGGGCGCCATGGCCGACGCACTGACCCCCGGGGCGACCGCGCGTCTGCTCGGGGTCTCGCCCTCCACGCTGCGCAGCTGGGACCGGCGCTACGGTGTGGGGCCGCGCGAGCGCAGTCCGGGCGGGCACCGCCGCTACTCCCCCGCCGACGTGGCGCGCCTGCGCGAGCTGTGCCGCCTGGTCGGCGAGGGCCTGTCGCCCGCCTCGGCGGCGGAGTGCGTGCTGGACCCGGCCCGCGGGGGTTCGGCCTCCGCTGCCGTCGCGCCGCGCGTTCCCCGGCAGCGGGGCGCGGTGACCGGACGGGAGGAGGCGGAGGCCTCCGGGGAGGGTTCGGGAACCGGCGGGGAGGGAGCGGAGACCCCCGGGATGGGCGCACGGTCCCGCTCGCGCCCCGGCGGGGACACCCTGCCGCTGGGCCCGGCGGGGCCCACCCTCCAGGGGATCGCCCGCGCCGCCATGCGCATGGACGCCGAACTCGTGGAACTCCTGCTGGAGGAGGCGCTGGACGAGCGCGGCGTGGTGGCGGCCTGGGAGGACCTGGCGATGCCGCTGCTGTACGGGATGGGCCGCAAGTGGGAGGACACCCGGCGCTACGTGGAGGTGGAGCACCTCCTGTCGTGGTGCGTGTCCTCGGCGCTGCGCCGCGTGGCCGCCCCGGCGGACACGGACGCGGCGGGCCGTGCCACGGTCCTGGCCTGCGGCCCCGGCCAGATGCACAGCCTTCCGATGGAGGCGCTGGCCGCCGCGCTGCGGGAACGGGGCGTGCCGCGCCGGGTGCTGGGGCCGTGCACGCCCGTGGCGGCTACGGTGCGGGCGGTGCGCCGCACGGGCCCGCGCGCGGTGGTCCTGTGGTCCCACGCCGGAAACGCCGACGACGTCGCGGCGCTGCGGGCCGCGGTGCGCGCGGCGGCGGAGTCTGCTCAGGCCACCGCCGTGTACACGGCCGGGCCGGGCTGGCGGTCGCTGGGCGCGGCCCCGGGTCTGTCCGCCGGGCACCTGGGCTCGCTCACCGACGCCGTGCGGATCCTGGCCCCCGGCTGAGGCCCCCCGTACCGGCCCCGCGCAGCGCATACCACGCCTGGTCCAGGCTGGTCAGCGACATGGCCGCGACCGGTGTGCTCAGGCCCATCACCAGTTCCCGGGGAAGGCGCGAACCGCCGTCCAGGAAGGCCAGCACGTCCCCGAGGCGGTTGGCCGCGAACAGCCCGGCGAAGAACTCCGCTCCCCGCACCCGCCCCGTGTCCAGGGCCCGCAGCATGACCGCGTCCATCGCCAGGTGGCGGCGCCGGTGGGGCACCGGCGGCACCGGGACCCGCCCCTGGGCCAGCGCCCGCGCCACGGCGGCCGTCTGGCGCCGCACACCGCTGAACGTGTACCCGGTCGAGGGCCGGGTGGCGCCGCCCGCCGTCCCCACCCGGAACACTCGCCGCCCCGCGCGGGGCCGGAACCGCGCGTCGGTCATCGGGATGACGCCCTGCTCGGCCCCGGTCACCTCCACGTCCCCCAGCCCGAGCAGACCGCAGTAGTCCTTGAGCGCGCGCTCGTACTCGGGGGTCGTGAGGGCCTCGCGGCCGAACTCGGTGTACTCCACCAGCGCCTCGCGCGACGACAGAGGCAGCACGTAGCCGAAGGCCACGCCGTTGGGGGGCTGGGGAGGGCGCAGGTCCATGAGCACCGCCGAGGCGGGGTCGAAGGCGGGGTCGGGCGTGCGCACGAACCAGCCGCGGAAGTGCTGGAGCAGGTGCGTGCGCCCGCGCGGGGCGGGCCGGGGCGGACGCGAGTCGAACACCCACGAGGCGGTCAGCTCACGCTCCCCTCCCCCGGGTCCAGTGCCCCGCACCACGGCGTGCTCGGCGCCGTCGGCGACTCCGGTGACCAGCACCGGGAGTTGGTCCACGTGTTCACCGGCCGAGGCGCGCACGTGCGCGTCCACGTCGGCCGACCGCAGCATCTTGTACACGTAGGGCGCCGCCGAGGAGTCGTGGGAGGCCCCGTCCGGCCCCACCACTGACAGGTCCTGCCAGCGGGCGGCCAGCAGGTGGTCCCACGGCCCGCCGTCGGGCTCCCAGAAGCACCAGGTACGGGGCGGAGGGGTGTGCGGCCCGGGGGGCGGTTCGACCAGGGCGACCCGCAGCGGTCGGCCACGTCGGTCATTGACCCCGCGGAGCTGGTGGGCCAGGGTGAGCCCAGCGGCTCCCCCGCCGATGATCGCCACGTCGTAGTCGGCCATGCCCCCAGCATGCACGGGAAGGGCCGCGCCCGCACGCGAACACCCCCCGGGAGGAGAACGTGGACACCACGACGCACGCCATGAAGGACGGCGCGGTCACCGACGAGTTCGACCACGCCGCCGGAGCCTACGACCGGCTCGTGGGCGCGAAGCCCGGCTACCACGCGCACCTGCGGGTCTCCGCCAGGCGGCTGGGCCTGCCCTGGGACGGCACGGGGCTGCGCCTGCTCGACCTCGGGTGCGGCACGGGCGCCTCCACCGCCGCCCTGCTGCGCGCCCTGCCCCGGGCCCGGATCGCGGCCGTGGACGCCTCGCCCGGAATGCTGGAGGCGGCCCGCGCCAAGCCGTGGCCGGAGTCCGTCTCCTTCCACCGGGCCAGGGCCGAGGAGCTGACCCCCGAGTGGGCCGGGCAGCACGTGGGCGGCCCGGTGGACGCGGTGTTCGGGGCCTACCTCATCCGCAACTGCCCCGACCCCGACGCCCTGCTCGCCTCGGTGCGCGCTCTGCTCAAACCCGGCGGCCGCGTCGTCCTGCACGAGTACTCCGTGGCCGACTCGGTGTCGGCGCGGGCGGTGTGGTCGGCGGTGTGCTGGGGAGTGGTGATCCCGGCGGGCAAGGCGCTGACCGGCCGGGCGGACCTGTTCCACTACCTGTGGCGCAGCGTTCTGGAGTTCGACGGCCGCGGCGCGCTGCTGGACCGGATGCGCCGCGCGGGCCTGGAGTCGGTGGCCAGCGCGCCGCTGCCGGGCTGGCAGTACGGGGTCACGCACACGTTCGTGGGACGGCGCCCGAACGGCGCTTCGAACGGCGGTTCGGACGGCGCTTCGGACGACGGTTCGGACGGCGGTTCGGACGGCGGTTCGGACGGCGCTCTGGAGAGCGCTCTGAACAGCGCTCGGAAAGGCGCTCAGGGGGGCCGCGTTGACGAGCTCTGAAGGCGAGGGACGCCCCGGCTCCGACGGGTCCGGCCGTCCCCCCGGCGTCCGCGACCCCCTGGCCGAGGCCGTCCCGCCCGCCCCGCCGACCGGTCCCGCGACCGCCGGGAGGCCCCGCGCCGTCGTGGTCGGCGGCGGCATAGCCGGGCTGGCGGCGGCCTGCGCGCTGGCCGAGCGGGACGTGGACGTGACGGTGCTGGAGCGCGAACCCTCGCTCGGGGGGCGGCTGCGCGGCTGGTCCACGACGCTCTCCGACGGTTCGCCCGCGACCATGACCCGCGGGTTCCACGCGTTCTTCCGGCAGTACTACAACCTGCGCGCCCTGCTGCGCCGCGGCGACCCCGGGCTCGGCGCGCTGGTGCCGCTCACGGACTACCCGCTGGTGCACCGGGACGGGCCGCGCGACCGCTTCTCCGGGCTGCCCGCGACCCCGCCGTGGAACGCGGCCGCCCTGGCGGCGACCAGCCCCAGCTTCCCGGCGCGCGACATGGCGCGGGTCAACCTGCCAGCGGCCCTGCAACTGTTCGACGTGGACGTGCCCGGTGTGTACGAGCGGCTCGACCACCTCAGCGCACGCGACCTGCTGGACGCGGTGCGCTTCCCGCCCACGGCCAGACACCTGGCCTTCGAGGTGTTCACCCGCAGCTTCTTCTCCGACCCCGGCGTGCTGTCGGCCGCCGAACTCGCGCTGATGTTCCACGTGTACTTCCTCGGCTCGTCCGAGGGTCTGGTGTTCGACGTGCCGGGCTCACCGTTCCCGCAGGCGCTGTGGGACCCCCTGGAGCGCTACCTGGCCGGGCGCGGAGTCCGGCTGCGGACCGGCGTGCTGGTCGAGGAGGTGGTCCGGGCCCGCGACGGCGGGGAACCGGAGCGCCGGGAACCGCGGAGCCGGTTCACGCTGCGCGGGCGCACGGCCGGGGGCGAGGTCTTCGAGGAGGACGCGGACGCCGTGGTGCTGGCCGCCGACCCCGCCGGAACCCGCGACCTGGTGGCCGCCTCGCCGGAACTGGGCGGACCGGACTGGCGCGGCCGGATGGCCCGGGTGCGCACGGCTCCCCCGTTCCTGGTGTCGCGCTACTGGCTGGACCGGCCCGTGCGCCCGCACCGGCCAGCCTTCCTGGGCACGGCGGGCTACCCCACCCTGGACAACATCAGCGTGCTGGAACGGTACGAGGACGAGGCCCGCGAGTGGAGCCGGCGCACCGGCGGGTCGGTGGTGGAACTGCACGCCTACGCGCTGGAGGAGGGGTGCCGCCCCGAGTACGAACGGAACCGGCTCCGGGAACAGGCCGAGTCCGTCTACCCGGAGCTGCGCGGGGCCCGCGCGGTGGACGCCCGGCACGAACTGCGCGCGGACTGCCCGCTGTTCGCGCCCGGCGGCCACCGGGACCGGTGCGGGGTGACCACGCCCGACCCGTTCGTGACGGTGGCGGGCGACCACGTGCGCACCGACCTGCCCGTGGCCCTCATGGAACGCGCCGCCACCAGCGGTCTGCTCGCGGCCAACGCCCTGCTGTCGCGGTGGGGGCGGCCGGGGCACACGGTGTGGACCGTGCCCCGGCGGGGCCGGTCGGCGCCGCTGCGGGCGCTCGCCCGGTGGTCCAGGACGTCCTAGCGGTCCCGGCGGCTCAGCCGGGCCAGCGGCCGGTGCTTCTGAGCAGGTACCGGCGCTCCGCGTAGTCCAAGTCGTCCTTCCACAGTCGCCGGGCGGCCAGCCGCATCACGGGGCGCACGACCGGACCCGCCAGCTTGCGGGCCAGCAGGAAGCCGATCCGCTCCGAGCTGGCCACGGTCGCCTCGATGATCGCCGTGCGCGGCACGCCCTTGTCGTCCACGCCCAGCGGCGTGGCGTGCGTCTCCACCACGCTGCCCAGGCCCTCGCCCTCGATGATGCGCATGACCACCGTGCGGGGGTCCGGGCAGCGGAACTCCGCGCGCACCGGCACGCCCCACCGTCCCGCCACCCGGAACCCCACGTCCACCACCATGCGGTCCGGGGCGGGGTCGGCTCCCTTGGGCACCTCGGTCACCTTCAGCCCCACGAACGAGTAGGGGTGGAACCACGAACCGTGCCAGGGGTCGAGCCGGTTGGCCACCACGTCCTCGGGTTCGCACCGCCCCGCCAGGCTCTCCACCGCCACCAGGCTCCCCGGCAGCGCGGGGCGCTCGGGGACCACCGGCTCGTCCAGGGGCTCCTCACCGCCCTCCCGGTCCAGGCGCACCCACACCAGGACGCCGTCGTCGTGCACCGGGTAGGGGTCCCACCCGGGGAAGCCGCCGCCGTCCAGCGACAACCCGTGCCACCGGCACACCAGGCGCCCGGAGTCCACCGCGCCCCGGCACAGCGGCGCGCCCAGGTGCGGGCAGGCGCCCGGCCCCGCGTGCGCGGTCCCGTCCGGGGTGCGCCAGGCCACCAGCTCGGTCCCGGCCACGACGCGCCCGAACGGCCGGTCCGCGCGGACCTCGGTGCTCGCGGCCAGCACGAACCAGTTCCCCGAGGGCCGGGCGAGCGCGCGTTTGAGCGCCGACCCGATGACGGAGGGCGAGCCCTCCCGCCAGGTCGGCTCCTGCTTCCTCCACGTGGTGGCGGGCATGCGGCGCAGCGGAAGCCGCCGCGGTCGCGGGTCGGGCAGTGTCACGGGGTCCTCCAGGTACGTGGTTCGAGGGGTCGGGGCGGACCGCGCGTCCTCAGCCGGTACGCGGGCGCGGTACCCGGCCGCGCAGGGAGCGCGCGATCAGCGACCGCGCGAGGGCGGGTACGGCGGCGGCCGCCTTGCGGGCGTCCGAGACGCGGTGCCGGACGCTCCACACGTCGTAGTCGGCCGCACGCACCTCGTCCAGGATCGCGCGGTAGAGCCGGAAGGCGGTGGCGACACACGGGCGCGCCACGGGGGAGAGCATCGCGATGCCCGGTTCGGCCCGCCGGTAGAAGCCCTGGTTGACCTCCACCAGGTCGGCGAGGGCCTCCCGCACGCGCGGGTGCTGCTCCCGGGTCCGCGCGCACTGCTCCAGCAGCTCGCGGTCCACACCGTGCGCGGCCAGCGCCTCCTCCGGCAGGTAGACGCGTCCGCGCCGCAGGTCCTCGGCCACGTCCCGCAGGAAGTTGGTCAGCTGGAAGGCCTCGCCCAGCGCGGCGGCGTGCGGGGCCGCCTCCTCGCGCGGCGCCACCGTCCCCAGGACTGGCAGCACCTGGAGGCCGATCACCGCGGCCGAGCCGTACATGTACTCGCGCAGGTGCTCCAGGTCGCGGTAGCCGGCCACCGTCAGGTCCATGCGCATGGAGGCCATGAACGCGGTGAAGTAGGCGTGCGGCAGCTCGTACCGGTGGACCGTGTGCGCTAGGGCGGAGAGCACCGGCGCCGCCTCGGGGTCCCTGGCGGGTTCGCCGTCCAGGACCCGGGCCAGGTCGGCGTCGATGACGTCCAGGCGGGCGGTCTGCTCCGCGACCGTGGCGCCCGGCGAGGGCTCGTCGACGATGTCGTCCACCCACCGCGCGAAGCCGTACAGGGCGTGCACCCCGGGCCGGTGCTCGGGCGGCAGCACCCGCGTGGCCGTGTAGTAGGTGCGCCCGTGGCGGGCGTGCAGGGCCCGGCACCTGAGGTAGGCCTCCCGCAGCGGCCCGCCGGTGATCCCGGCCGCGTCGAGTTCGGCGGCTCCCGTGTTCATCGGCCGCCTCCGGTTCTGCGGACCACCTCGGCCGCGGCGAGCTTCCCCGAGATCAACACGGTCGGCACGCCGACCCCCGGTGTGGTCCCGCACCCGGCAAGGACGGCGTTGGAGGTGCCGGGGACCGTGTTGCGCGGACGGAACGGCCCCGTCTGGGCGAAGGTGTGCGACAGCGAGAACGGCGTGCCGTGCGCGAGCCCCTGCCGCGCCCAGTCCGCCGGGGTGACCAGGTGCTCGGCCCGCACGGAGGCGTCCAGCCCCTCCAGCCCGCGCTCCTCCAGGACCCCGACCAGGCGGTCACGGTAGCGCGGACCCTCGCGGTCCCAGTCGATGCGGCCCGCCGCCAGGTTGGGCGCCGGGGCGAGCACGTACAGCAGGTGGCGCCCCTCCGGGGCCAGCGACGGGTCGGTGAGGGTGGGCTGGGTGACCAGCAGGGAGGGGTCGCTCATGGTGCGGCCCTCGCGGATGATCTCGGTGAAGGTGCGCTTCCACGCGGCACCGAAGGAGATGGTGTGGTGGCCCAGCCGCTCCCAGGTGCGGTCGGTGCCCAGGTGCAGCACGACCGCCGAGGGCGAGTAGCGCGCGGCCACGGGGCGCCGGGGCTTGTGGCCGAGCAGCCGGTGGGCGGCGGGCAGGTCCGCGGTGAGCACCACTTGGTCGCAGGCCAGGCGCTCGCCGTCCGCGGTGACGACGGCGCTGACTCGGTCGCCCGCGCGTTCCAGGCGCGCGACCTCCTGGCCGTAGCGGACGGCTCCCCCGGCCTTGGTGACCGCGCCCGCGAGGGCGTCGCCCAGGGCGCGCATCCCTCCGCGTGGGAAGTACACCCCGGCGACGGTGTCCATGTAGGCGATGACGGCGTAGGCGGCCAGGGCGCTCTCCGGCGCCACCCCCGCGTACAGCGACTGGAAGGAGAAGATCCGGCGCAGCCGCTCGTCGCGCACGTGGCGGCCCACGGCGGGGGCCAGCCTGCCGAAGCCGCCCATCGCGACGAGCCGGAACAGGTCGGGGCGGACCAGGTCCAGCGGGGACCGGAACCGGGCGTCGATGAACGAGCGCATCTCCACCCGGTACAGCCGGGTGAGCCAGTCGCGCAGCCGCAGGTAGCCGTCGGCCTCGCGCTGCCCGGCCACCCGGGCGACCTCGGCGGCCATCGCCTCGCGCTCGGTGTGCACGTCGATCACCGATCCGTCGGCGAAGGAGGCGCGGTAGGCGGGGCTGAGGGGCACCAGGTCCAGCCGGTCGGCCACGGTCTCGCCGACCGCGCCCAGTGCCTCGTCCAGGAGTTCGGGCATGGTGAGCACCGTGGGGCCGGTGTCGATCTGGAAGCCGTCCAGGTCGAGCCGTCCCGCGCGCCCGCCCGGGTGCGCCTCGCGCTCGACCACGACGACCTCGCGCCCCGCGCCCAGCAGGTGCAGGGCGCAGGCCAGGCCGGACAGGCCGGCGCCCACGACGACCACGGGACCGCGTCCGCGCGGTCCGGGCCCGGACCGGGGCGAAGGCGGCTCGGGGGTCTCCTCAGGCACGGTGGTGCTCCTCTCCGGTATTGCTGATACCTTCCCCGCCTGGCGGGTCACACACGGTCACGGGCGATCCGGGAGGCCAGACCGCCCAGCCCCTCCAGCACGTGGGCGGGCGCGTCGAGCCCCTCCAGGCGCGCCCGGCCCTGTTCGGCGAGCTCACGGCACCTGGCCGCGACCAGGTCGCGTGCGCCGAGGCGGTCCAGCGTGTCGGCCGCCTCCGCGGGGTCCACGTCCTCGCCGGGCAGGCCGATCCGGTCGAGCAGCCGCAGCGCGGCGTCGTCCCCGCGCTCGCGGGCCAGGCGGGTGCCGGTCACGAGCAGCAGCGTGCACTTGCCCTCGCGGATGTCCTCGCCCACGGGCTTGCCGGTCCGTGAGCTGTCCCCGTAGACGCCGAGCAGGTCGTCCCTGAGCTGGAAGGCGATGCCCACGTCCCTGCCGTAGCCGCGCAGGGCCCCGACCGCCGCCGGGTCGGCCCCGGCCATCGCCGCGCCCAGGTGCAAGGGGCGTTCGACGCTGTAGGAGGCCGTCTTGAGCAGGTCCACGCGCAGGGCGGCCTCCTCAGAGCGCTCCCGGCGCGCCTGGGCGCGCACGTCGAGGAACTGCCCGGCCATGATCTCGGTGCGCAGTTCACGCCACACGGCCCGGGCCCGGCCGGGCTCGGGCACGCCCGGCAGGGCCTCGTTGAGCATGTCGTCGGCCCAGACCAGGGCCAGGTCGCCCACGAGGACGGCCAGCGCCTCCCCGTACCGGCGGGAGTCGCCGACGTGGCCGTCCCGCTCGTGTTCGAGGGCGTGCGCGGCGTGCACCGAGGGGCGGCCCCTGCGGGTCGGCGAGCCGTCCATGACGTCGTCGTGGACGAGCGCGCAGGTCTGGACGAGTTCGACCGCGGCGCAGGCCTGTCGGGCGGCGCGGGCCGTCTCCCCCGAGGGGGCGCCTCCGCCCGCGAGCCAACCCCACCAGGCGAGCAGGGGCCGCATCCGCTTGCCGCCGTCCAGGGTGAAGCGGACGGTCGTGCCGGCCAGGTCACGGCCGAACTCTCCGTCGAGGTCCTCCGAGTCGCGGAGCCTGCGCTCCAGGTAGTCCTTGAGCGACTCCTCCAGGGCGGAGCGCTCGTCGGCGACTCCGGCGTCCGGCGGGCGCGGGTGCCTGTGGGTGTTCAGGATGGGATTGACGGTGTCCTCCCCGGGTAGCATCCGGACAATGCAACTCGGTTTCCATGAATCTTGGCAACCGAACTACTTCCCCCTCTGCGAGGGTCAAACCCTTCGCTGGTGGGGAGTGCGCCTCCCGGAGAGGGTTCGTGCGTCCCGGTGGCGCTTAGAATTCCAGGAACGGCCGGAGCCACCGGCCACGAACGCGAGAGAGGAACCATGGACACCGCGTCGGCCGCATCCTCTCCCACCGGCTTCGAAGGGTCCGGAACCGCGGATCCCGAGGTCAGGTCGCGGGCCGAACTCTACGACGCGTTGCAGACCGACGGGCAGCGACTCGCCGTACGGCTCATCCGCATGCTGCACCGGATGGCGGAGCGCTCGGGGATGAACCCGACCGACTTCCAGTGCTACACACTGCTGCGGGTGGGCGGTTCCATGACGCCGGGCGAGATAGCCGACAGCCTGTGCCTGTCCACCGGTTCGGTGACCGGGGTGATCGACCGGCTGGAGGCGCACGGCCTGGCCGAGCGCACCCGCCATCCCGAGGACCGGCGCAAGGTCGCCGTCCGGCTGACCGGCGACGCCGCGCGCCTGGGCCCCGCCACCGCGCCCGGCATGCGCGAGGCGATGACGAACGCGCACGCCGACTACTCGCTGGAGGAGCTGGCCACGATCACGGACTGGCTGGACCGGATCGGCACGGCTCTGGACCGGCTGTCCGCGAAGACGGAGCCGTGAGTCCGAAGGGGCGACGGTGGCGGTGACGGCCGTGAGCATGGCACCCGCAGGGGACGAGCGGAACGGGGGTGACCTCTCCTACCCCGATACGTGCGGACATATGCAGTCATGTGTCCAGTCAGGGCCCATGGCACCGCAAGGGATATTTCGCCGCTCGTAGGACAACACTCCACGATTGTGCAATTGCTTCACGAAAAGGCTTCTGGCATCTACCATCCCACGGGACATGTCCGTGGGCCGGTGCCCGCACCGGTCCGTCATCCCCCGACCAGGGAAAGCGACCCTCCGGGGCTGGGAAGGAGCCAGCATCTCATCCCTACGCGAGTACATCCGAGAACACACCAACCCCACGGTCTTCGGGGTTTCCGGGGTCGTGATCCTCGCCTTCGTCATCGTCGGCATCGTGGCCACCGAGCCGATGCTCAACGCGGCCACCGCCACGCGCGACTGGATAGGCGAGAAGCTGGGCTGGGTCTACGTCCTGTCCACCACCTTCTTCCTGGTGATGGCGATCTTCCTCATGCTGAGCCGGTTCGGGAAGATCCGGCTGGGCCCGGCCGACTCCAGGCCCGAGTTCGGGACGCTGGCCTGGTTCGCCATGCTGTTCACCACCGGCATGGGCATCGGCCTGGTGTTCTGGGGAGTGTCGGAGCCCATCCACCACCTGACCTCGCCGCGCTCCGCCGAGTTCGTCACCCCCGAGGGTGAACCGCCCCCGCCCGAAGCGGCGGGCGAGGCCCTGGCCCTGAGCTACTTCCACTGGAGCTTCCACCCCTGGGCCATCTACATCGCACTCGGCCTGTCGCTGGGCTACTTCGCCTTCCGCAAGGGCCTGCCCCTGCGCCCCGCCTCCGCGCTCTACCCCCTCCTGGGCGACCGGGCCTTCGGCTGGCCCGGGAACGTCGTGGACATCCTCGCCATCTTCGGCACGATCTTCGGCCTGGCCACCTCGCTGGGCCTGGGCACCCTCCAGATCAACGGCGGGCTCAACCACGTCTTCGGCATCCCCTCGAACGCCACCGTGCAGTCGATCATCATCATCCTCATCACCGCGATCGCGCTCTTCAGCGTGCTCTCGGGCATCGACAAGGGCATCCGCCGCCTGTCGATGATCAACCTGTGGCTGGCCTTCCTGCTGCTGGTGGTCGTCTTCGCACTGGGCCCCAAGCTGTGGATCGCCAGCATCATGACCACCGGCGCGGGCGAGTACCTGGGCAACATCGTCGAGTGGAGCCTGGCCTTCCCGAGCCCGCTCGTCGACGAGACGGCGGCGGCCTGGACCACCGCGTGGCCCATCTTCTACTGGGGCTGGTGGATCTCCTGGGCCCCGTTCGTGGGCATCTTCCTGGCCCGGATCTCCTACGGCCGCACCATCCGCGAGTTCGTCATCGGGGCGCTGTTCGCACCCGTCGCCGTGTCCATCCTGTGGTTCGGGGTGTTCGGCGGCTCAGGCCTGTACTACGAGCTGTTCGGGGACGCCGGACTGAGCGCGCTGAGCGAGGAGGACCGGTCCTTCCGCCTCCTGGAGCTGCTGCCCGGGGGGCCGCTCATCGGCGGCATCATCTCCGTACTGCTGATCATCGTGGTGGCGGTCTTCTTCGTCACCTCCTCCGACTCCGGCTCCCTGGTGGTGGACACGCTCGCCAGCGGGGGGAGCCTCAAGCCGGTCAAGGCCCAGCGCGCCTTCTGGGCGATCAGCGAGGGCGCGGTCACCCTGATCCTGCTGGTGCTGGGCGGGGAGAACGCGCTGTCGGCGCTCCAGGCCGCGTCGGTGGTCACAGGTCTGCCCTTCGCGATCATCCTGCTACTCATGGTCTGGGGCCTGATGAAGGCGCTGTCGGAGGAACCCAGGCCCGGAGGCCCCAGGGAGCAGCGCGCCGAGGACCGGCCCCGGTCCGACCGCTCCCCGGAGAAGCAGGCGCGCGACTAGCTCCCGTCAGCACGAGGAAAGGAGGCCGCCGTGGCGCCGAAGAAGTTCCAAAACCCCTTCCACGGTGTGGTGGACATGATCACCGAGATGAACCGCATCTCCGACAGCATGTCCTCGATGGAGACCGGCAACGCCGGTGAACGCGAGCGCGGGCACGCCGACGCGTGGAGCCCGCCCACCGACATCCTCGCCCGGGGCAACGACCTGATCGTCCGCTGCGAGGTCCCCGGGGTCCAGGAGCAGGACGTGGCCGTGAGCCTGAACAACGGCATCCTCACCATCAGCGGCGAGCGCCGCCGGGACGGGGACGACGTCGTCTACTACTCCTCCGAGAGGTTCATGGGCACGTTCCGCCGGGAGATCAGCCTCCCGGAGGCCGTGGACGAGGAGGACATCGAGGCCAGCTACGGCGAGGGGCTGCTGGAGGTGGTGGTGCACGGCGCCGCCAACGCCCGCGGGCCCAAGCGCATCACCGTCCGCAAGCGGACGCCGAAGAGGTCCTAGCAACCGCCGACGGGGCGGGTCCGGCCGTGCCGGGCCCGCCCCGTCGGCGTGCGCGGACCGTTCGCGGCGCGGGGCACCCGGACGCCGGGAACCGGACGGCCCCGCGATCCGACCCGTAGGGGGAACGGCCGCGAGAACGCGGCTCGTACCCCTGGAGGGAACATGGACCGCATCCGCACCAGCCGTACCGCATGGGCCGCCTCGCTGCTCTGCCTCGGCCTCGGCCTCACCGCCTGCGGCGGGGCGGAGGAGCAGGGCGCCGCCCCTGCGGAGGAGGCCGCCGACAGCGCGGCGACCGCCGCCGACGCCTTCTCCGCGACCGACCCCTGGATCAAGGCCGTCACCGCCGAGGAGGGGATGACCGGCGTCTTCGGTGTGCTGGCCAACGGCTCCGACGAGGAGATCACCGTCGTCTCGGCCGACTACGACGCGGCCGGGCTGGTCGAGCTGCACGAGGTCGTCTCCGAGGGGACCGACGCCACCATGCGCGAGAAGGAGGGCGGGTTCTCGATCCCCGCCGGGGGCAGCGCCGCCCTGGAGCCCGGCGGAGACCACATCATGCTCATGGAGCTGACCGAGGACCTCCGGCCGGGAGCCGAGGCGACCGTCACCGTGGAGTTCTCCGACGGCTCCACCACCGAGTTCACCGCCGCGGTCAAGGACTACGCCGGGGCCGACGAGGAGTACGAGGGCGGCGAGGCGCACGGGGACGAAGGGCACGGGGACCACTGATGGGCGGCGAGTCCCGGCTCAGCCGCAGAGGGCTGCTCCTGGGCGGCGCGGCGGCCGGTGTCGGCGCGGCCGGGGGCGCGCTCGCCCACCGGTGGGCCGCGGAACCCGCCGCGGCCCCCCAGGCGCCCCCGCTCAACGGCACGCTGACCGTGCCGTTCCACGGCGTGCGGCAGGCGGGCGTGGAGACCCCGCCGCAGACGCACGGCACCTTCGTCGCGCTGGACCTGGAACCGGGGACGGACGCGGACGCGGTCGGCCGGCTCCTGCGGCTGCTCAGCGACGACGCGGCCCGCCTGTCCCGGGGCGAGCCCGCCCTGGCCGACACCGAGCCCGAACTCGCCCTGGTCCCGGCCCGGCTCACCACCACGTTCGGGTTCGGACGGGGTCTGGTGGAGCGGGTGGACCCCGACGCGGTGCCGGACTGGCTCGGGCCCCTGCCCGAGTTCGGGCACGACCGGCTCGACCCGGCGTGGGGCGAGGCGGACCTGCTGCTCCAGGTGTGCGCGGACGACCCCGTGACCGTCTCCCACGCGGTGCGGATGATGCTCAAGGACGCGCGGGCGTTCGCGCGGGTGCGGTGGACGCAGAGCGGTTTCCGCCGGGCCCACGGCTCCCAG
This sequence comes from Nocardiopsis akebiae, assembly GCF_018316795.1. Taxonomy (NCBI): domain Bacteria; kingdom Bacillati; phylum Actinomycetota; class Actinomycetes; order Streptosporangiales; family Nocardiopsidaceae; genus Nocardiopsis; species Nocardiopsis akebiae. The sequence goes on along the minus strand of NZ_CP074132.1, from coordinate 1,697,512 downwards.
CCCGAGGGCACCAGCATGCGCAACCTGATGGGACAGGTGGACGGGACCGTCAACCCGGCGCCGGGAACCGCGGACTTCGACCGGTTGGTCTGGGGCGGGAACCCGCCGCGGTGGCTCAAGGGGGGCACGAGCCTGGTACTGCGCCGCATCGCCACCCACCTGGACGCCTGGGACGAGCTGGACCGGCCCGCCCGGGAGGCGGTCATCGGCCGCCGCCTGGACGACGGCGCGCCGCTGACCGGTGCCGAGGAGCACGACGAGGCGGACCTGGAAGCCACGGACTCCTCCGGGCTGACCGTCATCGCGGACTTCGCGCACATCAGGCGGGCCCGCACCGACGACCCGGACCAGCGTATCTTCCGACGCGCCTACAACTACGACGAACGCGGCTCGGGCGGCGAGGAGGCGGGGCTGCTGTTCGCCTCCTTCCAGGCCGACCCGCTGCGCCAGTTCGTGCCCATCCAGCGGAGCCTGGACGAGCTGGACCTGCTCAACGAGTGGGTGACCGCCGTGGGCTCGGCCGTGTTCGCCGTCCCGCCGGGCTGCGCGGAGGGAGGGTACGTGGGGCAGACCCTGCTGGAGGGGTGAGGCGTCCCGGGCCCCGGGAGCGGGCCCGCCGGAGGGGCCGCCGGGCAGGCGGAGAACCGGGGCGCCCCGGTCCCGGAGGCCGCCTCCGGCCTCCGGGACCGTGTGAGGGGGCGCTTCCGCGCGGACGACCACTCGGCCCACCCCCCTGGGCGGGGACCCGGAACGGGTGCGACGATGAACCCATGACGGAGCGGCCACCCCTGCGCGCGGCCCGCGCCGGGGTGTTCGCCTCGGTGTGCTCCGCCGTGTCCGTGGGCGGCCACGCGCTGTCCTCCGAGCACGCCGTCCCCTTGGGCGGACTGCTCTTCGGCGCCGTCCTGGTCTACGCCTCCGCCTGGGCCGCGACCGGCCGCGAGCGCGGACTCGGCGCGATCGCCGGATGGATGGCGTGGGGCCAGCTGGCCCTGCACCTGGTCTTCTCCACGGCCCAGGCGGCGGGCGCCCACGGCGCCCACGCGGCCGACCCCGCCGCCGTAGAGGCCGCCTCGGGCGGCGCCCGGATGCTCGTCGCCCACCTCGTGGCGGGCGCCGTGTGCGCCTGGTGGCTGCGTCAGGGCGAGGCGGCGCTCTTCGCCTACCTGCGCTTGGCCGCCGCCGCGCTGCTACCCGTCCTGGTGCTCGCGGTCCCGCGGCTGGTGCCCGAGCGGGTGCCCTCGGCCCCGCTCCCCGATCGCGGGACGCCCGCCCCGGCAGCGCCCTACCTCCGGCACAGCCTGGTTCTGCGGGGGCCGCCCGCGGCGTAGGCCGTGTTCGACCGCGCCACCGTCCGCCGCACGGCGGTCGGCGTCCGCGAACACGCGCCGGGCCGCTGACCCGGCCCCTGCCCGCCCACGCGCCGCCAGTGCGCCTTGCGCCTCGACGACCGCGTTCCGCGGGGTGACCGGCTCCGAGCCGTCCTCGCGCCGCGCCGCGTCCCCGGAGGGAACGGCCGCGCGGTCCCGGCTCCGCCCGGGCGGACACGGGTGTCCGGGTCAGCGCCCCCCACGCCGCGTCCTCCGCACCGCCGCGCCTCCGCGCGTGCGTCCGGAGGCGTGTCCGGTCCCCGCGTGCCCGGAACCGGCCCCCGTCGGGGGCCGGCCGCGCACGCTCCCGTCACCGCGCGCACCACCGTCCGAGGCCACCGGCCGCCGGACCGCTGGTGCACGCCGGAACCCGGAGCACCGATGCCCACCGACACCCTCTTCCAGGAGCAGCGCCCGGCACGGGCGCGCCGTTCCCGCCCCGACCGCCCGGCGCGCCGTCCGCGGCGCGACCACCGCACCGACCCGCCGAGGTCCCCCGCGGCGGGCGAAGCGGACGAGCCCGTCCGTTCGCAGGCCTCCCCCCGGGCGGAGGAACGCTGGCGCGAACGGGACGGCGAACTCGACCGGCTGGCGCTCGCCGCCCGCGAGGGCTCGGCCGCCGCGCTCGACGCGTTCGTCCGGCGCACCCGTCCCGACGTCGTCCGCTACATCGCCCGCAGGGTCCACCCCGACCGCGTCGAGGATCTGAGCCAGGAGACCTACCTGCGGGCCCTGCGCGGCCTGCCGCGCTTCGCCGGACGCGCCCCGGCGCGGACCTGGCTGCTGGCCATCGCCCGCAACACCGTCGCCGACCGCTACCGCCGCGACGCGGCCCGCCCCGACTGCGTACACCCCGCCGACTGGGACCTGCTGCCCGGCCGGACCGTCCGGTTCGACGAGCACGTGGCCCTGCTCTGCCTGCTGGACGGCCTCGCGGCCGAGCGGCGGCAGGCGTTCGTGCTCACCCAGGTGGAGGGCCTGTCCTACGCCGAGGCGGCACGGCTGGCCGACGTGCCCGTGGGCACGATCCGCTCGCGGGTCGCCCGGGCCCGCGGCGACCTGGTGCGCGGGCTCACCGCCTGAGGGCGCAACGCGACGGCCCCGGTCCGCTCCGCGTGCGCGGAGCGGACCGGGGCCGTGTACGTCACGGCGGCGCCGTTCCCGGCCGGCCGGTCAGAAGACCCGGTCGGCCGCGTAGGGGCCGATCACGGCGAGCGCGCGCGGCCGCGACAGCAGGTCGGCCGCCACCTCGGCCACCTCCGCGCCGGTGACCGCGTCGAACAGCGCCAGGCTCTCGTCGATCGAGTAGTGTCCGGGCCGGTTCAGCTCGTGCGAGAGCAGTCGCCCCATCCGCGCGTTGGTGCCCTCGCTGCCCAGCACCAGCGAGCCCTGGATCTGGCCCTTGGCGCGGGTCAGCTCCTCCTCGGTGATGCCCGAGGCGGCCACCTTCGCCAGCTCCTCGCGGCACACCCCGATGACCTCGTCGGCCTTCTCCGGCAGGCAGCCCGCGTAGATCTGGAAGCTGCCGGTGTCGGCGTAGTCGGCGTTGTAGGCGTGCACAGCGTAGGCCAGACCGCGCTTCTCCCGCACCTCCTGGAACAGGCGCGAGGACATACCGCCGCCCAGGGCGGCGCTGAGCAGCCGCAGCGCGTGCCACCGCGGGTCGGTGCGGCAGAGCCCCTCCGACCCCAGGATGATGTGCGCCTGCTCGGTCTCGCGCGACTGCACGACAGTGCCGCCGTAGGTGGCGACCGGCGAGCCGCCGATGCGGGGGCGCGCGGGACGGGCGTCCCCGGCGGCGGCCGAGTGCCCGGCGAACAGAGCACGGACCTGCTCCACCACCAGGTCGTGGTCCAGGCTGCCCGCGGCGGTCACGATCAGCTCGCCGGGCACGTAGGCGTCGCGGTACTGCTCGGCGATGCGGTCGCGGGAGAGCGCCCCGATGGTGTCGGTGGTGCCCAGGATCGGTCGGCCCAGCGGCGAGTCGCCGAAGAAGTGCGCGGCGAAGACGTCGTCCACCAGGTCGGCGGGCTCGTCCTCGTACATGGCGATCTCCTCCAGGATCACGCCCCGCTCGGTCTCCACCTCGCCCTCGTCGAGCACCGAGTTGGCCACCATGTCACCGATGACGTCGACGGCCAGCGGCAGGTCGCGGTCGAGCACCTTCGCGTAGTAGCAGGTGTGCTCCTTGGTGGTGTAGGCGTTGTGGTCGGCGCCCACACCGTCCAGCAGCGCGGAGATCTCCAGCGCCGAGCGCTCCTTGGTCCCCTTGAACAGCAGGTGCTCCAGGAAGTGCGCCGAGCCCGCGTGCGCGGAGTCCTCGTCACGGGAACCCGTGGTCGCCGAGATCCCGAACGCGGCGGAGCGCACGCCCGGCACCGCCTCGGTGACCACGCGCAGGCCGCCCGGCAGCACCGTGCGGCGCACCAGTCCGGTACCGCCGTCCGGCTCCAGCAGCGTCACGGTCGTGTCCGGGTCCTGCTCGGCGGCGATGGGGACAGAGCTCATGGATCCTTCTTCTTCGTCGGGACGTCGGTGGCCGGTCCACCCGGCGGTTCCGGCCGAGGATACGCGCCGGGGCGGCCGCACCCAAGGTGCGACCGCCCCGGCGTCGGTCAGGATCAGGTGTTCTCCGAACGCCCGCCCGAGCTGCGGCGGCGGCGACGGCGCGGGGCCTCCCCGCCGTTCCTGTCGCCGTCCTCCTCCTCGGCCGGGGAGCCCTCGTCCTCGGCGGCGGGGGCGGCCTGGGCCGACTCGGCCTCCACGACCTCGACCGGGACCAGCGACAGCTTGCCGCGGTCGTCGATCTCGCGGATCTCGACCTGGATCTTCTCGCCGATGCTGATCACGTCGTCGAGGTTCTCGATCCGCTTGCCGCCGTGCAGCTTGCGGATCTGCGAGATGTGCAGCAGGCCGTCCTTGCCGGGCAGCAGCGACACGAACGCGCCGAACGTGGTCGTCTTGACGACGGTGCCCAGGTAGCGGTCGCCGACCTCGGGCATCGTCGGGTTCGCGATCTGGTTGATCGTGTCCCGCGCGGCCTCGGCCGAGGGGCCGTCGGTGGCGCCGATGTAGATCGTGCCGTCGTCCTCGATGGTGATCTCGGCGCCGGTGTCGTCCTGGATCGAGTTGATCATCTTGCCCTTGGGGCCGATGACCTCGCCGATCTTCTCCACCGGGACCTTGACGGTGAGGATGCGCGGAGCGTTCGGGCTCATCTCGGCCGGACGCTCGATGGCCTCCTGCATGACGTCGAGGATGGCCAGGCGCGCGCCGCGGGCCTGCTGGAGCGCGAGCGCCAGCTGCTCGGCGGGGATGCCGTCGAGCTTGGTGTCCAGCTGCAGGGCCGTGATGAGCTCACGGGTACCGGCGACCTTGAAGTCCATGTCGCCGAACGCGTCCTCGGCGCCCAGGATGTCGGTGAGGGTGACGAACTCGTCGCCCTCGCTGATCAGACCCATGGCGATGCCCGACACCATCTCCTTGAGGGGCACGCCGGCCGCCATCAGGGACATGGTGGAGGCGCAGACCGAGCCCATCGAGGTGGAGCCGTTGGAGCCCAGGGCCTCCGACACCTGACGGATGGCGTAGGGGAACTCCTCGCGGGCGGGCAGGACCGGGAGCAGGGCGCGCTCGGCGAGGGCGCCGTGCCCGATCTCGCGCCGCTTGGGCGAGCCCACCCGACCGGTCTCACCGGTGGAGTAGGGCGGGAAGTTGTAGTTGTGCATGTAGCGCTTGGTCTTGTCCGGGTTGAGCGTGTCAACCGTCTGCTCCATGCGCAGCATGTTGAGCGTGGTGACACCCATGATCTGGGTCTCGCCGCGCTCGAAGAGGGCCGAGCCGTGCACCCGCGGCAGGATGCCGACCTCGGCGCTCAGCTGGCGGATGTCCTTGGGGCCGCGGCCGTCGATGCGGATCCCGTCGCGCAGCACGCGCTCGCGCATGAGCTGCTTGCTCAGGGAGCGGAAGGCGGCGCCGATCTCCTTCTCGCGGCCCTCGAAGTCCTCGGCGAGCTTCTCGGCGGCCGAGGCCTTGACGCGGTCCAGCTCGGTCTCGCGGTCCTGCTTGTCCGCGATGGTCAGCGCCTTGGACAGCTCCTCGCGGACGGCGCCCTCGACGGCGGCGTACACGTCGTCCTCGTAGTCGAGGAAGATCGGGAACTCGCCCTGCTCGCGGCTGGTCTGGTCGGCGACGGCCTGCTGGGCCTTGCACAGGACCTTGATGAAGGGCTTGGCGGCCTCCAGGCCCTCGGCGACGGTCTGCTCGTTGGGGCCGACGGCCCCCTCGGCGACCAGCTTGAGGGTGCGGACCGTGGACTCGGCCTCCACCATCATGATGGCGACGTCGCCGTCGGCCAGGACGCGGCCGGCGACCACCATGTCGAAGGTGGCGTTCTCCAGCTCGGCGTGGGTCGGGAAGCCCACCCACTGGCCGTCGATGAGGGCGACGCGCACGCCGCCGATCGGGCCGGAGAAGGGCAGCCCGGCGATCTGGGTGGACATCGAGGCCGCGTTGATGGCGACGACGTCGTACAGGTGCTCGGGGTGCAGGGCCAGGACCGTCTCGACGATCTGGATCTCGTTGCGCAGGCCCTTCCTGAACGACGGGCGCAGCGGCCGGTCGATCAGGCGGCAGGTGAGGATGGCGTCCTCGGAGGGGCGGCCCTCACGCCGGAAGAAGGAGCCGGGGATGCGGCCCGCGGCGTACATGCGCTCCTCGACGTCCACCGTCAGGGGGAAGAAGTCGAGGTTGTCCTTGGGGCGCTTCGAGGCGGTGGTGGCGGACAGGACGACGGTCTCGTCGTCCAGGTACACCGTGGCCGACCCGGCGGCCTGGCGGGCCAGGCGACCGGTCTCGAAGCGGATGGTGCGGGTGCCGAAGGAGCCGTTGTCGATGACGGCTTCGGCCGAGTACACGCCCTCCATGGGCGACCTCCTACTACACGTGTTCGCGTTCGTGGCGCCGGGCACGGAAGGCGTGCCGGCGCTGGTGATTCGTTTCCCGCGTCCGTGCCCCGGAGTTGATGACGGCCGGTCATCGATCGAAGCCCACGGCATGCCCTGAGGGAATGTCCGGGGACCACTACCGAGGACCGGCCCCGACTCTGCGCCGGGGTGGGGAGCGGGTGTTTCTCACTGTGGAATTGGGGTGGACGGCGGTGTTCGACCACCGTCGCGTCACACCTTACTAACAAAGCGGGAGCGGCCGAAGCCACTCCCGCCGACAACCTAGCGGCGCAGACCCAGGCGCTCGATGAGCGAGCGGTAGCGGGTGATGTCCTGCTTGGCGATGTACTTGAGCAGACGGCGGCGGCGACCGACCATCAGCAGCAGACCGCGGCGGCTGTGGTGGTCGTGCTTGTGGCCCTTGAGGTGCTCGGTCAGCTCGGTGATGCGGTGCGTGAGCAGCGCGACCTGGACCTCGGGGGAACCGGTGTCACCCTCGCCGGTGGCGTACTCGGCGATGATCTTCTCTTTGGTGGCGGTGTCGATCGACACGTCGCTCCTTCACTGGAAAGTCGGTACGCGGTGTGGAACCCGGTATGCGACCGGGAACAGACGCGGTGACCGCGCGTACGAACAGTCACCGTCGCGTGTGGTGCGCGGCCCGCCGCCGACGGCGTGGGTGCGCCGCGCTCCCCCGGCGACGGTACGCGCGGAGGCGACCGGCCGTGGGCACACGTGGACAGCGACCACCCTACCGCAGACCACGAGGTGGCGGGCCGTGGCCGGGCGCGGACCGGGTCTCCCCCGTTCCGCGCCCTACCCCGCGCGCAGGACCTCGCGGCAGCGGTCGACGTCCCGGCGCATGGCGACGATCAGCTCGTCGATGCTGTCGAAGCGCTCCTGACCGCGGATGTGCACCGTGAAGTCCACCGTCATGCGCAGCCCGTACAGGTCCAGGTCGTCGCGGTCCAGGGCGTAGGCCTCCACGGTGCGCTCGGCGCCGTCGAACGTGGGGTTGGTGCCCACGGAGATGGCGGCGGGCCAGCGCGACTCCTGCCCGGGCACGGGCTCGGAGCGGTGGAGCCAGCCCGCGTAGACGCCGTCGCCGGGGACGGCGGTGTCGGGGAGCAGGTCCATGTTGGCGGTGGGGAAGCCCAGCAGCTCGCGGCCGCGCGCGGCTCCGTGCACCACCTCGCCCCCGACCCGGTGCGGGCGGCCCAGCAGCTCGGCGGCCCCGGCCACGTCGCCCTCGGCGAGCAGCCCGCGCACGCGCGTGGAGGTGATGGTGTCGCCGTCCGCGACCAGGGCGACCCCGTCGGCGGTGAAGCCGTACTCGGCCCCCAGCGCGGCCAGAGCGGCGACGTCGCCCGCGGCGCGGTGGCCGAAGCGGAAGTCCTCTCCCACGACCACGGCCGCGGCGTGCAGGCGGTCGACCAGGACGCGCTGGACGAACTCCTCCGGCGTCAGGGACGACAGGTCCTTGGTGAAGGGCAGGACGCAGACGGCGTCGGCGCCGTACCCGGTCAGCAGTTCCACCCGCCGCTCAAGGGGGGTGAGTACCGGCGGGGTGGTGCCGCGCAGCACCGTCTGCGGGTGGGGGTCGAAGGTCACCACGGCGACCGGGAGGCCGAGTTCGCGCCCGTGCCCGACCGCGGTCTCCAGGATGGCCTGGTGGCCACGGTGCACTCCGTCGAACACGCCGACCGCCACCACGGAGCGCCCCCACCCGGAGGGAACGCCCTCCAGCCCGTCCCATCGCCGCACGTCCGGCTCCCCTGCTCGTCGCTGCTCGTGGTCCGCGCGGAGCCCGTGGCGCCCAGCGCGCCCGGAACCCGCACGAACCAAGGGTGCCACGTCCGCGGGTCCCCCACCGACACAAGGGGTGTGTGGCCCAGCACACGCCGGGCCACGCCCCACGGGCTCTCGAAGGCCAGCGCCTTCCCTAGCGGTGGTGGGCGCCGGCCCGCCACCGGTCATCCTCGACGACGTTCGTCTCACGTATCACGATGTATCACGTTGCTGCGCGGGCATATGGATTCACTGGACGGACGACGGCGAAGCGCAGATCACTCGCCCCGGAGTCTCTCCGCAGGAGGTCGAGGAAGCGGTCCGGTCCCCCTACTGGACGTTTCCCCTGCTGGACGTTGGCCGGGCGCGAGGGGACCACCGTTCCTGGTACGTGGTGACCGCCCGGGAGACGACCTCCAAGGAGCGGAGGACGCTCCAACGGAAGGCGTGACGATCATGGATGACGGGCGGCTCGACGAACTGGCCGGGTACCAAGGCCAACACGGCATCAGCGAGGACATCGAGTCGGCCGAGCCGGAACGGCGCGGTCCCGGCCCCGGGGACCGGGTCATGGTCGTGTCCTCGGTCCGCCAGCCCGAGCGCACCATGGACCGGCTTCGCGGGGCCGCGTCGGCCAAGGACGTGAAACCGACCGCGCTCATGCGCCGTTGGCTCGAGGAGCGCCTGGAGCTGGAGGAGCGGACCGCAGGGCCCGACCCCGGACGCCTCGGCCTGCTCTCCCAGGCGATGCACCGCGTCGTCCGGGAGGAACTGGAGGACGCCGGGCTCCGCCACCGCTGAGGCCCGGGCGCCCGCCCGGCCGCTGGGCCCGGGGCGGAGCCGGGTTGGCACACGTGCGCGGGGCGGTTACCGTGCACCGATGGCGATGATCGACACGGGTGCGACCCGACTGGCGTACGACGAGGCCGGTTCCGGTCCCGCGATCGTTTTCGTGCACGCAGGTGCGGCCGACCGGCGCATGTGGGACCACCAGTTCACCGAGTTCGCCAAGACCCACCGGGTGGTCCGCTACGACTGGCGCGGCCGCGGCGGCTCCGCCGACCACGAGGGTCCCGTCGACCACCACGAGGACCTGCTCGCCCTCATGGACGCCCTGGAGATCGACCGGGCGACCCTGGTCGGCGCGTCCTTCGGGGGCGCCTACTGCGTGGACGCGGCGCTGGCCGCGCCGGAGCGGGTGGAGGCCCTGGCCCTGGTCTGTCCGGGGATGTCGGGACACGAGTGGCCGGAGGTCTTCGTGCGTGAGGCGCGCAAGATGGTGCTGGGCGCCGTCCCCCACGAACGCCTGGAGGTCTACCGGGCGGGACGCGCCGACCCCGATCCCGGGGACGTGGCGGTGATGGCCGAGGCCCAGGCCCGGTTCGTGGTGCTGGGCCCCGGGCGGGTGCCCGAGGACCTGCCGACGGAGGCCTGGGACCTGGTGCTGCTCATGCTGCGCGAGACGCTCGCCCGCGAGTGGTCCGGGCCGGTCGCCACCACCCGCTGGCCGGAGCGGCCCGCCGGCGCCCGCCTCGGCGAGATCGCGGTGCCGACGCTGGTGGTGAAGGGGTTGTCGGAGATCGCCCAGGTACGGGAGGTCGCGGACCTGTACGCCGAAGGCGTGCCCGGGGCGCGGCTGCTGGAGATGCCCGACACCGGCCACCTGCCGTCCGTGGAGCGCCCCGGCGAGCTGACCGCGGTCCTCGCCCGGTTCCTGGGGACCGTCTGACCGGGCGGGACCGCGCGGAATCAGGCGGGTTCGAAGACCACCAGGGGCTTCATGTGGTCGCGGCGGTTCTCTCCCAGGGCGACGACGCGGCCGTCCGGGGCGAAGAGGCCGACCGGGCCGCTTCCGGACCCGTCCGGGTCGATCCGGTTGCCGTGCCGGATCCGCTGTTCCTCGTCCTCGCTCAGGGCGCGCGCGGGGAAGGCCGCGGCCACGGCCTCGGCCAGCGGGACCTGCGTGAACTCCTCGGCCAGCTCGTCCAGCGTGCGCGCCCGGGACAGGTCGTAGGGGCCAACCCTGGTGCGCCGCAGCGCCGTCAGGTGCCCGCCCACGCCCAGGTCGGCGCCCATGTCACGGGCCAGCGAACGGATGTAGGTGCCGCTGGAGCAGGTGACGGCGGCGTCCACGTCCACGAACCCCCCGTCGGCGTCGGAGACCCGGCGCACCTCGGTGACCGTGAACTCCGCGACGGTGACCGTGCGGGCCTTGAGGGCGACCTCCTTGCCCTCACGCGCCGACTTGTAGGCACGCTTGCCGTCCACCTTGATCGCGCTGACCTGCGGAGGAACCTGCTCGATCCGCCCCGTGAGCCTGCCGGCGGCGGCGCGCACGGCCTCCTCGCCGACCCCGGAGGCGTCCGCGCGCACGAGGGGCTCGCCCTCGGCGTCGTCGGTGTTGGTCGTCAGGCCGAGGCGGATCGTCGCCTCGTAGACCTTCTCCGTCAGGGTCAGGTGGCCCAGGAGCTTGGTGCCCTTCTCGATGCCCAGCACCAGGACCCCGGTGGCCATCGGGTCCAGGGTGCCCGCGTGGCCGACCCTGCGGGTGCGCGCGAGCCCGCGCGCTTTGGCGACCACGTCGTGCGAGGTCCAGTCGGCGGGCTTGTCGACGACCACGACGCCGCTCTCGGCCATGGTGCTCCCTCGTGGTGAAGGGCGGCGGCGCGGTCCGCGCCGCCGCCGGGGTGTTACTCGTCCTCGTCGCGCTCGTCCTCGCGGGGCGCCCGGTAGGGGTCGGCCTCACCCGCGGGCTCGGCGCCGCTGGCCCTCTCGGCCAGCTCCGCGTCCGACTGGCGGGCCTTGAGCAGCAGTTCCTCGATGTGCTGGGCGTTCTCCTGCACCTCGTCGACGACGAAGGCCAGGCTCGGCGTGTGCCGGATGCCGGTCTGGCGCCCCACCTCGCTGCGGATCACGCCCTTGGCGCTCTCCAGGGCGGCGGCGGAGGCGGCCTTCTCGTCCGGGGTACCGAACACCGTGTAGTACACCGTGGCGTCCCGCAGGTCGGCGGTGATGCGCGCGTCGGTCACGGTGACGAATCCCAGGCGCGGGTCCTTGATGCGCCGGTCCAGCATCTCGGCGACGATGCGCTGGATGCGGTCGGCGATCTTGCGCGCGCGTGCGGCGTCAACCATGGTCAGTCTTCCTCTTCGTTGAAGAGCCGCTGCCTGGCGGAGAGCAGCTCCAGTTCGGGACGGCCCGCGACGAAGCTCTCGCAGGAGTCCATCAGCTCCCGGGCGTGCGCCGCCGTCGGCGCGACCACCGCGACGCCGATCTTGGCCCGGCGGTACAGGTCCTGGTCGCCCGCCTCGGAGACCGAGACGGAGAACTTGCGGCGCAGCTCGGAGACGACGGGTCGGACCAGCGAACGCTTCTGTTTGAGCGAGTGGACGTCACCGAGAAGGACGTCCAGGGTCAGCGCCCCAACGTACAAGTGATCACCTGTGGTGTGTGGAGTTGTCCGCCGCTGTCGGCGGCGTGAAACACGGGGCCCCGGCCGCACGGCCGGGGCCCCGTCTGGTCATGCTCCGCGGGGATCAGTCGCGGGGCTTCTCCTGCATCTCGTACGTCTCGATGACGTCCTCGACACGCAGGTCGTTGTAGCCGACGCCGATACCGCACTCGAAGCCCTCGCGGACCTCGGTCGCGTCGTCCTTGAACCGGCGCAGGGATTCCACGTTGAGGTTCTCGGAGATGACGACCCCGTCGCGGATGAGCCGCGCCTTGGAGTTGCGGCGGATCAGGCCGCTGCGGACGATCGAACCGGCGATGTTGCCGATCCGCGGCACCTTGAAGACCTCGCGGATCTCCGCGCTGCCGAGCTGGACCTCTTCGTAGATCGGCTTGAGCAGACCCTTGACCGCGGCCTCGACCTCGTCGATCGCCTGGTAGATCACCGAGTAGTACCGGATGTCCACGCCCATGCGGTCGGCCAGCTCGCTGTTCTTGCCCTCGGGCCGAACGTTGAAGCCGACGATGATCGCCTCGGCGGAGGCCGCCAGGTTGATGTCGTTCTGCGTGATCGCACCGACACCGCGCCCGATGACCCGGATGCTCACCTCGTCGCCGCCGGCGTCGATCTTGAGCAGGGACTCCTCCAGCGCCTCGACGGAACCGGACATGTCGCCCTTGATGAGGAGGAGCAGCTCGGAGCGCTCGCCCTCCTTCAGGGCGTTCTGCCAGTTGTCGAGGGTGACCCGGCGGGCCGAACGCGCCTGCTGGGCGAAGCGCTCGCGCGCCTCGCGCTGCTGGGCGATCTGCCGCGCCACCCGGTCGTCCTTGACGACCAGGAAGTTGTCACCGGCGCTGGGAACGTTGGTCAGACCCAGCACCTGCACCGGACGGGACGGCTCGGCGCTCTGCACGTTCTGGCCGTGCTCGTCGAGCATGGCGCGGACGCGGCCGAAGGCGTCGCCGCAGACGATCGAGTCACCGACGTTGAGCGTGCCGCGCTGGACCAGCACCGTGGCCATGGAACCGCGACCGCGGTCCAGGTAGGCCTCGATGGCCAGACCCTGCGCGTCCATCTCCGGGTTGGCCTGGAGATCGAGCGCGGCGTCGGAGGTCAGCACGATCGACTCGAGCAGGGCGTCGATGTTGTCGCCCTTGAGCGCGGAGATGTCCACGAACTGGACGTCGCCGCCGTACTCCTCGGCCACCAGGCCGTACTCGGTGAGCTGCGCGCGGACCCGCTGCGGGTCGGCGCCCTCGACGTCGATCTTGTTGACCGCGACCACGATCGGCACCTCGGCCGCCTTGGCGTGGTCGATGGCCTCCGCCGTCTGCGGCTTGACGCCGTCGTCGGCGGCCACGACCAGCACCGCGATGTCGGTGACCTTGGCACCGCGGGCACGCATGGCGGTGAACGCCTCGTGACCCGGGGTGTCGATGAAGGTGATCTTGCGCTCTTCGCCGTCGACCTCGGTGGCGACCTGGTAGGCACCGATGTGCTGGGTGATACCGCCGGCCTCGCCGCTGACGACGTTGGTCTTGCGGATGGTGTCCAGCAGTCGGGTCTTACCGTGGTCGACGTGACCCATGACGGTGACCACCGGCGGACGCGGACGCAGGTCCTCCGCGGTGCCCTCGTCCTCACCGAACTCGATGGAGAAGGACTCCAGCAGCTCGCGGTCCTCGTCCTCCGGGCTGACGACCTCGATCCTGTACTTGAGCTCCTCGCCCAGCAGCATCAGGGTCTCGTCCGGAAGGGACTGGGTCGCGGTGACCATCTCACCCAGGTGCATCATCACCTGGACGAGCGACGCCGGGTTGACGTCGATCTTGTCGCCGAAGTCCGACAGCGAGGCGCCGCGGGACAGGCGGATGGTCTGGTCGTTGCCGCTCGGGATCTTGACGCCGCCGAACGACGGGGCCTGGAAGTCGTGGAACTCCTGGCGCCGCTGCTTCTTGGACTTGCGGGCGCGTCCGGGACGGCCGCCGGGGCGTCCGAACGCACCGGCCGTACCGCCGCCGCGACCGCGGCCACCGCCGCCGGGACGACCGCCGAAGCCGCCGGGACGACCGCCGCCACCGACACCGCCGGGACGCGGACCGGAACCCGCGGGGGCTCCCCGCGGCCGCGGCCACCGCCGCCGCCGGGACGACCGCCGCCACCGCCGCGACCGCCACCCGCGGGTGCGGCCGGACGGGACGAGGGCATGTTCATCGGGCTGGGGCGCGGACCCCGGGCCGGGGGCCGGGACGCGGCGGACCCGCGGCACCGCCCGGACGCGGAGCGCCGGCCGCGCCTCCGGGACGCGGGGCGCGCTGCTCGCCGCCGCCCTGCGGGCCGGGACGCGGACCCGGACGCGGACCGCCCGGACGCGGAGCGCCGGCGGCGCCTCCGGGACGCGGGGCGCGCTGCTCGCCGCCGCCCTGCGGGCCGGGACGCGGACCCGGACGCGGACCGCCCGGACGCGGAGCGCCGCCGCCGGGCCGCGGAGCGGCCGACTTGGAGCCCATGCCGGAGGCGTTGGACGCGAACGGGTTGTTGCCCGGGCGGGGACCGGACGGGCGCGGGCCGGGACGGGGCCCGCCGCGCTCGGGACGGTCGCCGCGCTCGGGGCGGTCACCACCGCGCTGGGCGCGGTCGGGACGGCCGCCCTCGGAACGGCCGCCCTCGGGGCGACCGCCCTCGGAACGGCCGCCGGGGCCGGCCGGGGCACCGGGCTTGGGGGCGCCGCCGGGGCGGGCGCCGGCCTCGCCGCGGGGAGCCTTGGGGCCGGGCTTGGGCGCGTTCGCGCGCGGAGCGGCCTCGCCCTGCGGGGCGGGCTTGGGCGCGGGAGCCGGCCTGGGGCCGGGCTTGGGAGCCGGACCCGGCTTCGGGGCGGCACCGTTGTCCGCGGCGGGACGCGGGCCGGGCTTGGGAGCCGAACCCTTGCGACCGCCGTCGGAACCGTTGTTGAAGGCTTCCTGGAGGCGTCGTACGACGGGGGCCTCTATGGTCGAGGACGCCGAACGGACGAATTCACCCATCTCGTTGAGCTTGGCCAGAACGGCCTTGCTCTCTACACCGAACTCCTTGGCGAGTTCATATACCCGGACCTTCGCCACTACTCTCCTTCAGCTTCGGTCCGGGACATGGGCTTGTGCCGGACCGTCGTTAGCTCGAGTTACTCATCGCTGCGTACTCATCAGGCGCTCATCGCAATCTCGACCTGCTTCCTCATCGCTACACAACAATGGGCCAGCTTCTGCGTGCCGACACAGCACTGGACGCCGACCTCGGTCCTTACAACCCAGAAGTCGGTCCAGACATTCCAACCCTATCGGGAGCGCTGACCCGATCCGCCACGCGGGGCGGCGTCGATCAGGGCCGCCACGGGTGAGACGTCCCACCCGTCGGCGCCCGCTCCCCTCCGGTAGGCGCGTGACCAGGCCCTGCGCCGTTCGGCGAGCTCGAAGCATCGCCGATCGCGGTGCAGGTAGGCGCCGCGCCCCGGAAGACGACCCCGGGTGTCGGGCGTGATGACCGTGCCCTCGGCCACCAGCCGCACGAGGTCGGACTGGACTGCCCGCGACCGACACCCCACACACGTACGCACGGGGCGGTCGGGACCGTCATGGGCCACCCTATCGCGTCGAGGCATGCGCGCGACCCGATCAGCCCGTCGCGGCGGTGTCGTCGCCCTCGGCGGCGCCCTCCCGTTCCGGCTCCCCGGCGGGCTCGGCGTCGGAGCGGATGTCGATGCGCCAGCCGGTCAGACGCGCGGCCAGACGGGCGTTCTGGCCCTCCTTGCCGATCGCGAGGGACTGCTGGTAGTCGGGCACGATCACGCGGGCGACACGGGAGGCCATGTCGAGGATCTCCACGGAGTTGACCCGCGCCGGGGACAGGGCGTTGGCGACGAACACTGCCGGGTCCTCGGAGTAGTCGACGATGTCGATCTTCTCCCCGTGGAGTTCGGCCATGACGTTGCGGACGCGGCTGCCGAGCGGGCCGATGCAGGCGCCCTTGGCGTTGACCCCGCCGCGGTTGGAGTGGACGGCCATCTTGGTGCGGTGCCCCGCCTCCCGGGCGATCGCCGCGATCTCGACGGTGCCGTCGGCGATCTCGGGGACCTCCAGCTCGAAGAGCTTGCGCACCAGGTTGGGGTGCGTGCGCGAGAGGGTGACCGAGGGGCCGCGGTGGCCCTTGCGGACCTGCACGACGTAGGCGCGCAGACGCTCGCCGTGGGTGTAGGTCTCGGTGGGCACCTGCTCCTGCGGGGGCAGGACCGCCTCGATCTTGCCGAGGTCCACGAGCACGTTGCGGGGGTCCTTGCCCTGCTGGATGATGCCGGAGACGATGTCGTGCTCGCGTCCGGCGAACTCGCCCAGGGTCAGCTCGTCCTCGGCGTCGCGCAGACGCTGGAGGATGACCTGCTTGGCGGTGGAGGTCGCGATGCGGCCGAACCCGGTGGGGGTGCCGTCGAACTCGCCGACGGACTCGCCGTCCTCGTCGGTCTCGGCCACCCACACGGTCACGTGGCCGGTGGAGCGGTTGAGCTCGACGCGGGCCCGCTTCTCGGGGCCCTCCTCGCGGTGGTAGGCGATCAGAAGCGCGTCCTCGATGGCCTTGGCCACGAGTTCGACGGAGATGTCCTTCTCGCGTTCCAGGCTGCGCAGAACGCTCATGTCAATGTCCACGGGGCTCCCCCTCTAGTCCGCCGCGTCGGTGTCGGCATCGTGGCGGAATTCCACCTGGACCCTGCCCTTGCCGAGTTCGGCGTGGGTGAAGGTTCGGGGCCGGCCCTCGACTTCCAGGGTGACCCCGTCGTCGTCGGCGCCGGTGACGCGCCCGGTGACCTTCCCGCCCTCGGCGAGGGTGGCGATCACCAGGCGGCCTCGGGAACGGCGCCAGTGCCTCGGCTCGGTCAGCGGGCGGTCCACCCCGGGTGAGGTGACCTCCAGGACGTAGGGCTGCGCGCCCATGACGTCGGAGGAGTCCAGCAGGGTGTTCACCTCCTGGCTGACCTCGCCGACCGTGTCCAGGTCGACCCCGTTGTCGGAGTCCACGACCACGCGCAGCACCCGTCGCTTGCCGGCCGGTGTGAGTTCGACGGCCTCCAGGTCCAGTCCGGCCTCGGCCAGTACCGGCTCCAGCAGCTCGGCGATGCGCTCCTCGCGCGCCTGCGCTCCCATGTGGTCCTGCTCCTCCAACGGCGAAGATCCCGCCCGCGCGGCCGTCGGGCCGGTGTACGGGGCGGTCCAGCTCTGTACGTAGTCTTCGACTTCAGCGGCCCGCCCCCTGGTACGGGGACGCGGGCCGACCGCGCGTCGCGTGCGACGGCGGTTATGCCGCAAGAGTATCCACACCCGGAACCGTTCCTGAACAGTGAAGCAGGAGTGATCCCCGGGGGTCACCCTGGCACTGCACCCATCCCGAACGGTTCTGGATGGGCTGGGTCACCGCGTTCCTGCCGCGCCCGGCCACGCGCATCGCGTGCACGCTCCGTGACGGGTGGGCGGTTTCCCTCACGCCCGGAACTCCCCGATGCGGCCTGGACGGTCCGATGCCCCACACCACCACCCTGGTGGTGCGGGGGCGGTGCCGTCCGACGCCGAACCGGGTGGCCCTGAGCGCGCCGCCCGACCGCGATGCTGGCCGCATCGTGCCGGGAGACCTTCCTACGTTTAGTGGACAGGGGCTTTTGCCAGTGCTGGGCACCCCACCTTGATGTATACGCCGGGTCCACCGCGATGACCGACACCCCCAGGGTGTGGGCCGTCGAAACCAGCCGGGACCGCAACCGAGCGGTGGGAAAACCACTGATCAGCTGCCGGAAGCGTTTGCGCCGTCCGTGCTTTTCCCGGGTCTTCTCGCGGGCGAAGTCCAAGTCCTCGATAGCGATGGCGTGCACGCCTTGTGCGGTGGCCCAGCGCAGCAGCCGGGACAGGGCATGGCGCACTTGCGCGTCCCGGTGCTGGGATTTCCCGGACAGGTCGAAGGCGAACCGTCGCGGGTTCCCGATCGGGTTGCCGCGGGTGTCGAGCCGCCAGGCGGCCAGGTGGTCGGCGTCGGCGTCCACCCCCACCACCCCATGGGCCAGCGCCGCCTCCCACGGCACCTGCGGGACAGGAGCATGCGTCCAGGACGCGCTCACGTACCACCGGCCCCGACCAGGACCCCGCCCGGTGTCCAGGTGGAGGCGGTAGGCCACCGCCCCGTCGGCCTCGATTCGGTCGGCCCACTCGGTGCCCCGGTGGGCGAAGACCACCCGGCCCGAGAGCACGTAGCGACCGTGCGCGGCGTTGGCCAGGTGCGCCAAGGGGGCGGGCAGCCGGATGCTGACCTGCCCCTCGGGGGTGATGCGGATGGTCTCGCTGCCGTGGCGTTTGCCGGACTCACCATCAGCTTGGAGGAAGAAGCGTGCGGCCTCCCACCGGGCCCGCCACTGGGCCTGGGTGAGTCCGGCCCGGTCCAGGTGGTGGCGGGTGTGCAGCAGCCGTTTGCCGCCACGCACCACCCGTACACGGCCCGCCTCCCAGTCAGCCACCGCCGCCGCATGGCGATGCTCCAGGGCGGTCAGGCGTCGGGACTTGGCGTGCCACGCCCGCTGACAGGAGTACCCGCCCGGGACGCCCTGGGTGCCCGGAGTTCTGAGGGGTTGGGAGAGACGGTGGCGCAGGGTGTCGATGCCCGTTTGGAGGCGGTGCGGGTTGGGCGGCCTGGCTGCGGCGGGCCAGCGCCCACTGCTCGTTCGAGGCCCTGGTGAGCGCCCCCCGCCCACCGCGACGAGGACTCAGCGGTCAGCTCCCGTTTGCGGGCCGCCCAGGAGTCCCTGCCGTGGCCGGTGCCATCCCTGCGTCGGGCGGCCAGGTCCGTGGAGGCCAAGGATCCCAGGTGCGCGCCCACGGCCCGCAGCACCGCCTCGTCCTCAGGGGTGAGGCCCTTGAGCCGGTCACGCACGCTCACCCCCGGACGGCGCGGGGACCAGGAACGGGTCGGCGATCGACCGCAACCGCCGCGCGCCGGTACCCGCCATCCCTTCCCACCTCCCGATACCTGCCGGTTTCGTCGCTGTGTTCGATACGACCGTAGCCAGGACCGGGGACGCTTGTCCGGAGAATCAGCGAACTTCTCAGACGGTTTTCTTCGTCGCACCATGCGCAGGGGTGAGGGCGCACAGCCACACACCGCCTTCCGACAGCAGCACATAATGACTCCTGTGCCCTCGTGTGTGCTTGAGTGGCTTCCCGATCCAACAGCTGACACCCCCCGAGTCGCCGTCGGTGGCCGGGGCGCGTCGGCGCGTGGCCTCCGGGGCGCGTCCGGGCGGCGGCGTCCCCCGCGCGGTACGGGACGTGGAAGGATGGGGGCCGGGGGGGCCGCCGCGGGCGGCCCGCACCGCACGAGAGGAAGAGCGCGTGGGGATCGGCCGTGTCAGCCGTCGCACGGTGCTGGGCGCGACGGCCGCTGTGGGAGCCGTGGGCCTGGCCGGGTGCGGCGGTACCGAGTGGTACCCCTCCGACGTGACGCCGGACGTGTACGTGCTGCGCGCGGTGGTCCGGGAGAAGGAGCGGATGGTCGCGCGCTACGAGGCCGCGGTCGCCGGGGGGACGGGGCCGGCGGAACTGCTGGAGCGGTTCCTGGAACACCACCTGTCCCACCTGGACGCGCTGCTGGACTCCCTGCCCGAGGACGCCCCCTCCCCCTCCGCCTCCGCCGGGCCGTCCGGCGAACCCTCCTCCCCCGAGGAGGCCCCCGTTCCGGAGACCGCGCCGGACACCGCGGCGCTGCACGTGCTGGAGGCCGCGGCGACCGGCGCCCGACTGGACCAGGCGGCCGCCGTCACCGACTCCGCGCTGGCGCAGCTGATCAGCGCGATCGGCGCGTGCGAGGCGGGGCACGCCCACCTGCTGGCCCGGGAGCAGTGACGGCGCACACCCCCAGACGGAAGGCAGGTAGCAAGGTGAGCGAGAGCCCCGCGTCCGCCGGCGAGGAGACGGACGCCGGCCTCCGGGCGCTGGCCGAGGCGCTGCGCGCCGAACACGCGGCCGTGTACGGGTACGAGTTCATCGGCGGGGCCGCCGAGGACGGGGACCGGCGCGACCGCGCGGGAAGCACCGCCCACGAGCACAAGGCGGTGCGGGACGCCCTGCACGCGGCGGCGGTGGAGCGGGGCGTGGACCCCCCGCCCGCGCTGGCCTCCTACCCGGTCGCCGACGAGTACGGCGACGAGGCCGTCGACGCCTACGCCGCGGGGCTGGAGCAGACCGCCGCGCGCGCCCACCTGTGGCTGACCGCCTCGCGGGACACCGACCTGCGGGTGACCGGCGCCCGGGCGCTCCAGGAGACGACCGTGCGCCTGCTGGAGTGGGGCGGGGCGCTGGACGCCCTGCCCGGTTTCGACGAGGCCGGTTGACCCGCACGCAGCCCGCACGGCCGGGCACGGCGGCGGCCCGTGAAGCGCCCGCGTCAGTGCGTGTACGGGCGGAGGGGGAGGGCCCGCGGGGAGACCGCGGGCCCTCCCCCTCCCTTTCACCCGCTACGCGCGGCAGGCGGCGACGGCGCGGTCCACGATCTCGGCCAGGGCGACCTCCTCGCGGTCGCCGGTGGCGCGGTCGCGCAGTTCCACCAGGCCGTCCTTGAGGCCGCGGCCGACGATGACACCGGTGGGGATGCCCAGGAGTTCGGCGTCGGTGAACTTGACGCCGGGCGAGACGCCCTTGCGGTCGTCCACGAGGACGCGCAGGCCCCTGGCCTCCAGTTCCCGGGCGATCCGCAGCGCCTCCTCGACCTGCTCGCCCTTGCCCGTGCCGACCACGTGCACGTCGGCGGGCGCCACCTCGCGCGGCCAGACGACGCCCTTGTCGTCGTGGGACTGCTCGACGACCGCGGCGACGGCGCGCGAGACGCCGATGCCGTAGGAGCCCATGGTGATCCGCCGGGGCTTGCCGTCCGGGCCCAGGGCGTCCACCTGGAAGGCGTCGGTGTACTTGCGGCCCAGCTGGAAGATGTGGCCGATCTCGATGCCGCGCGCGGTGTACAGGGTTCCCCTGCCGTCGGGCGAGGGGTCGCCGTCGCGCACCTCGGCGACGTCGATGGTGCCGTCCGGGACGAAGTCGCGGCCCGCGACCAGGTCGACGACGTGGTGGTCGGCCTCGTCCGCGCCGGTCACCCAGGCGGTGCCGGTGACCACCCGGGGGTCGACCAGGTAGCGGACCTTGTTGTCCAGCAGCGCGCGGGGGCCGATGTAGCCCTTGACCAGGAAGGGGTTGGCCGCGAAGTCGGCCTCCTCCAGCAGGGCGACCTCGGCGGGCTCCAGCGCCGCCTCCAGGCGCTTGAAGTCCACCTCGCGGTCGCCGGGCAGGCCGACGGCCAGCAGCTCCCACTCCTTCGCGCCGGGCACGCGGGTCTTGACCAGGACGTTCTTGAGGGTGTCGGCCTCGGTGAAGTCGCGGCCCAGCCCGGCGCCGTTGAGGAAGTCCACCAGGGTCTGGATGGTGGCGGTGTCCGGGGTGTGGTGGACCGCGGCCTCGGGCAGCCCCTCGACCGGGAGCGCCTCGGGGGCCGGGACGGCCACGGCCTCGACGTTGGCGGCGTAGTCGGACTCCGTGCTGCGCACGAAGGTGTCCTCGCCGGTCGGGGCGACGGCCAGGAACTCCTCCGAGGCCGATCCGCCCATGGCGCCCGAGGTGGCCGACACGATCACGTACTCCAGGCCCAGCCGGTCGAAGACGCGGATGTAGGCGGCGCGGTGGTCGGCGTAGGACGCGCGCAGGCCCTCGTCGTCGATGTCGAAGGAGTAGGAGTCCTTCATGTGGAACTCGCGGCCGCGCAGCACGCCCGCGCGGGGACGCGCCTCGTCGCGGAACTTCTCCTGGATCTGGTACAGGGTGACCGGGAAGTCCTTGTAGGAGGAGTACTCACCCTTGACCAGGAGCGTGAACAGCTCCTCGTGGGTGGGGCCGAGCAGGTAGTCGGCGCCCTTGCGGTCCTTGAGGCGGAACAGGGTGTCGCCGTACTCCTCCCAGCGCCCGGTGGCCTCGTAGTACTCGCGGGGCAGCAGCGCGGGCAGGAGCACCTCCTGGGCGCCGATGGCGTCCATCTCCTCGCGCACGATCCGGGAGACGTTCTCCAGGACGATCTTGCCCAGGGGCAGCCAGGTGTAGACGCCGGGCGCGGCCCGGCGCACGAACCCGCCGCGGACGAGCAGCTTGTGGCTCGGCACCTCGGCGTCCGCCGGGTCCTCACGCAGGGTGCGCAGGAACAGGGTCGACATCCGCAGTAGCACGGCCACTCCTCGTGGGACTTGTGAAGTATGCAAAGGAACCTGCAGGCCTCAAAAAGACCTGCGTGGTTCAAAAACCTGGGTTCCCCAGGCTAGCGCGATCATGGACACGCTCGTTCGGGCCTGTGCGTAGTCTTGGGGCCGACGAACGGAGGCGGACGTGGGCAGACGCGGCGCGCGGGAGGAAGCGGCGCACGGCGGGAACGGCGAGGACGCCGCGGGCGGCGGGGACTCGGGCACGGAGCTGCTCGCCGACGCCGACCGCTCCGACTCGTGGTTCCTGGTCGTGGACGGTACGCCCCAATCCCACGTGGACCTGGCCGACCCCTCCTACCTGGACTTCTCCTACGTGCGCCGCATCGCGCACGCGGCCGACCTCGTGGCGCCGCCGGAGGAGGCCGTGGACGCCCTGCACCTGGGCGCGGGCGCGCTGACGCTGGCACGCTACGTGGCGCACACCCGTCCCGGTTCCCGGCAGCGCGCGGTGGACGTGGACGCGCCCCTGGTCGAGATGGTGCGCAGGCGGCTGCCCTGGGACCGCAGGGCGCAGCTGCGCGTGGGCATCGGCGACGCCCGGGAGTGGATCGCCGCCCGGCACACCGACAGCGCGGACCTGGTGGTCAGCGACGTGTTCGCGGGCGCGCGCACCCCGGCCAGGCTGACGTCGGCGGAGTTCTACGCCGAGCTGGCGCGCGTCCTGCGGCCGAGCGGGATGCTGGTGGTCAACATCGGCGACGGCGGGGGGCTGGCCCACACCCGGAGCCAGGTGGCGACCGCGCGCACGGCGCTGCCGCACACGGCGCTGTCGGCCGCGCCGGGCGTGCTGCGCGGGCGGCGGTTCGGCAACCTGGTCCTGACGGCCTCGCACGGCCCCCTGCCCGTGGAGGAGCTGGGCCGCCGCGCGCACCGGGATCCGGAGATGGCCCGCCTCCTGGAGGGCGAGGAGCTGGACCGCTTCGTCTCGGGCCGGTCCCCCGTACGCGACGCCGACGCCGTCGACTCCCCGGCTCCGCCGGACGACGTCTTCTAGTCGGCCACGGTCTACTCCCCGGGGAGTAGACCGACGCCGGAAAACCCTCCTCCGGGGTGACGGCTGCCCCGAGGGGTCCCCCGTACTGTCGGGGTTGTGGCAGCACTACTCCTCCGGCCCGCGCGCACCGACGTCTGGCTCGCGCTCGGCCTGCTCGCCGCCTCCATGGGCAGCACGGCGCTGGTCAGCGCGCTCCAGCGGGCGGCGGGGGCGGTCAACCCCTGGCCGTGGGGCCACGCGCTGATCCTGGTCGCCTGCCTGGCCGTCCTGTGGCGCACCGCCTACCCGCGCACGGTCGGGCTGGTGTCGGTCGTCGCCTCCACCGTGTACTACCCCCTGGGCTTTCCCGACGGCATGGTCATGCTGTGCACCGCCGTCATGCTCTACACGCTGGTGCGCCGCGGGCACCGCGTGTTCGGCTGGACGCTGGGCGTGGGCCAGTTCCTGGCGGTCAACGGCTACGAGTTCCTCATGACGGGGACCTTCCGGCCCGAGGCGGTAGGCATCGTCGGCTGGGTGCTCGTGCTGCTGTGCACGGGCGAGGTCGTGCGCTGGCGGCAGGAGTACCTGCGGGCCGACCGCGAACGCGAGGCCGAGTCCCTGCGCACCCGGGAGGAGGAGCTGCTGCGCCGGGCTTCCGAGGAGCGCGTCCGGCTGGCCCGGGACGTGCACGACACGGTGGCGCACAACATCTCCCTCATCAACGTGCAGGCGGGCACGGCCCTGTACCTGATGGAGACCGAGCCGCAGCGGGCCGCGGAGGCCCTGGCCACCATCAAGCGGACCAGCAAGGACACCCTGACCGAGCTGCGCGGCATGCTCGGCTTGCTGCGCGCCGTGGACGAGGCCGCGCCGAGGTCGCCGGTCCCCGGGCTGGACCGCCTGGAGGAGCTGGCCGAGGGCACCCGCAGCGCGGGCGTCGACGTGGCCGTGGAGGTCGGCGGTGTGCCCGGGCACCTGCCGGTGAGCACCGAGTCGGCCGCCTACCGCACGGTCCAGGAGGCGCTGACGAACGTGGTCCGCCACTCCGGGGCCTCCTCGGCGCGGGTGCGCGTCGAGCACCGCGCGTCCTCGCTGGTCGTGGAGGTCACCGACGACGGCGCGGGGACCGTAGGGCCGCCGGTCCCGGGCAACGGCATCACCGGGATGCGCGAACGCGCCGCCCTGGTGGGCGGCACGGTGGACGCGGGCCCCCTCCGCGGGGGAGGATTCCGGGTGCTCGCCCGGCTCCCGCTCGACGGTGCCGGGCAGGACCGCCGAAGACCGGCCGCCCCCTCCCCCGACACCGAGGAAACGAGGCCCCGTTGATCCGGGTACTGCTCGCCGACGACCAGGCGCTGGTACGCGCGGGGTTCCGCGCGCTGCTGGACAGCGCCCCCGACATCGGGGTGGTCGCCGAGGCCGCCGACGGCGAGGAGGCCGTCCGGCTGACCCGCGCCGAACGCCCGGACGTGGTCCTCATGGACATCCGCATGCCCGGTGTGGACGGCCTGGCCGCCGCCGGGCGCATCCTGGCCGACCCAGGCCTGGAGGCGACGCGGGTCGTCATCCTCACCACGTTCGACCTGGACGAGTACATCTTCGAGGCACTGCGCGCGGGCGCCAGCGGGTTCCTGGTCAAGGACACCGAGCCCGGGGACCTGCTGCGGGCGGTGCGGGTGGTGCACGGCGGCGAGGCGCTGCTGTCGCCGGGGATCACCCGGCGGCTGATCGCCGACTACGCGCGCCGCCCGCCGAGCGCCCCCGACCCCTCGGTCCGGCTGAACGGGCTCACCGAGCGCGAACGCGAGGTGGTTTCCCTGGTCGGCGGCGGCCTGTCCAACGAGGAGATCGCCGCCCACCTCGTGCTCAGCCCGGCCACCGCCAAGACCCACGTGAGCCGGGCCATGGTCAAGCTGGGGGTGCGCGACCGGGCCCAGCTGGTCGTCATCGCCTACGAGACGGCCCTGGTCACCCCGAAGTGGAGCCGGTGAGGAGGGACCGCGTGCGCCGGGGGCGTTCCCGGGGTCCTCCCGGAGCCGTCTCGGGGTCGTCCCCTACGCCCCGGGGAGTACCTGCGCCGCCGCCCCTACCCTCGGGGAGGGCGGCGAGGAGCACCCGCCGGGACGACGCGCCCGCCCCTGCCGCAGTCGGATGCTTGACCGCGTTCCCACCGCCGAACGCGAGGCCCGACGATGATCGAAGACCCCCTCCTGCTGGCGCGGCTCCAGTTCGCTCTGACCGCCGCCACCCACTACGTGTTCGTGGCCCTGACGCTCGGGCTGGCCCCCTACCTCCTCACCACCCAGCTGGTCGCCACCCTGCGCGGCGACCGCTCCCGGATGACCGCCGTGCGGTTCTGGGGCGGCCTGTACCTGGTCAACTACGGGATGGGCGTCCTGTCCGGGCTGGTGATGGAACTCCAGCTCGCGCTGAACTGGAGCGGCCTGCACGGGATGTTCGGCTACACCTTCGCCGCTCCCCTGGCGCTGGAGACGATGACCGCGTTCTTCGTCGAGTCCACGTTCCTGGGGCTGTGGATCTTCGGGTGGGACCGCATGGGCCGGTGGGCGCACCTGGCCTGCTTCGCCGTGGTCACCGCGACGGCGTACGCCTCGGCGTGGTGGGTGCTGGTCTCCAACGGCTTCCTGCGCAACCCCGTGGGCTTCGAGACGGTCGACGGGGTCGCGCACCTGACCGACCCCGTCGCGCTGATGACCAATCCGGCGGCCGTGCTGGCCTTCGGGCACATCGTCACCGGGGCCCTGCTGGTCGGCGCCCTGGTAGTGGCCGCGACCAGCGCCCACCACCTCGTCCGGAACGACGACGCGCACGGCGTCTTCCGGCGCGGGATCCGCTACGCGACGCTGGTCCTGTGCGTGGTGCCGCTACCCGTGGCGGCCTTCGGAGGGATGCAGTTCGAGCTGTTCGGCCAGGACCCGCCCACGAGCGGGCTGACCCACACCGCGGAGGAGATCGCGGCGATCGAGGCGGCGAACCCGGGCGGTCCCCTCCTGGACGCGGCCAACACGACCGGCGACCTGGTGATGATGACGTCGTGGGCGCTGATGTTCTTCCTGGGCCCCCTGATGCTGCTGGCATGGCCCCTCGGCGGACTCGACCGCTGGAGGTGGTTCCTCGCCCCGCTGGTGGTGACGCCGCTCCTGCCCTACCTGGCCAGCGTCGGCGGCTGGGTGTTCCGGGAGACCAACCGCCAGCCGTGGGCGGTCGTCCACCACCTGACCACGGCCGACGCGGTGACCCCCCTGTCCCCGGCAGCGGCCGCGGCCTCCTTCGGTTTCCTCACCGTCGCCTTCGCGGCCCTGGCCGCCGTCACCTGCTGGCTCCTGGTGCGCTACGCGCGGCGCGGCCCCGAGGGCGGTCCGCTGGCCGAGCCGCGCACGCGGCCGCCCGAGGACCCCGCGGAGCCCGGTGGGCGCGCCGCCCCCGTCCACACGTACTGAGCCCGGAAGGCCGCAAGCCATGGACCTCCTCTCCTCCGCACTCCTCGCCCTCCTCGTCGTGGGCTACCTCGTCCTGGCCGGTGCCGACATCGGCCTGGGCATGCTGATGCCGCGCCTGGCGCGCGGCCCCGAGCAGCGCCGCCGCGTGGTCGCCGCCGTCGCCCCCTACTTCCTGGCCTCGGAGGTGTGGCTGGTCGCCGCGTTCGGGGCCCTGGCCGGCCTGTTCCCCGTCCTGGAGCACCACGTGGTCGCCGAGCTGCGGCCCGTGCTCGCCGTCCTGCTGACCGGGTGGCTGGTCCGCGACGCGGGGCTGTGGCTGCGCGCCCGCGTGGACGGCGACCGCTGGCGGATGGCCTGCGACTGCGCGCTCGTCGGGGGCAGTTGGGCGCTGGCCGCCGCTTGGGGCCTGGTGGTGGCGGGTCTGCTCGCGGGCGGCCTCACCGCGAGCGCGTTCACGCCGCTGTGCGCGGTCGCCGTCACGGCGCTGTTCGCGTTGCGCGGCGCGGCCTTCGGGGCCGAGCGGCTGGTCGGTCCGGCCGACTCCGAGAGCGCGGACGTGGCCGCCCGGGACACGCGCCCGCTCGCGCGCCTGGCCCTGGGGGCGGCGTCGGTGGCAGCGGTCGCGGCGGTGCCGCCCGGCGGCCCGGAGCTGTCCCCCGGGCCGGCGGTCACGCTGGCCGCGGTACTGCTGGCGGCCCTGGCGGCGACGAGCGGCCTGGTGGGTCCGATGCTGTCGCGGCACACGTCGGCGGTGGCGATCGCCGTCCCCGGCCTCCTCTTGGCACTGGCCGTACCGGAGCTGCCCTGGGCGCCGATCCCCTCCACGACCGCGGTGTTCGTGTGGGCGACCCTCGTTCCCGTAATTCCGGTCATGTTCGTCGGTCAGGTTTGGCTCTACCGAATGACACGCCGCCCGGCGGTCGCGCCGACCTTCTTCGCCTGATCCCGGTCGGGCCTCCGCACAGGTCAGTGCGCCCCGCGAAAGCCGCGGGGCGCGCCCGGGCCCGGCGACGCCGGTACCCGCCCCGGTTGGCGGCGGCGGCGAACGGGCACGGTCTCCTGCGGGCAACGCGCCCGTGACGCCCCCTCCCACCGGGGAGGCTCCGGCGTGATCGCGCACGGGTGCTGTCGATCCCCTTGGAGGGACTGTGACCTACCGGACGACCACAACCCCCGACCTGCGCGGGTGCAGCTGCGGTTCGGGCTGCGGCTGCGGCTGTCAGAGCGGCGGCGCCTGCAACTGCGGCGGAGGCTGCGGCTGACCCATCGTCCAACCAGAACCCGTCTCCCCTTCCGGCGGGCCGTCCTCCCCCGGGCGGCCCGCCGCCCCTTCCCTCCCCGCCCCGCCTCCGCGTGTCGCGACAAGGAGCAATGCTGGGTATACGCTGTGTTACCACGTGAGGCTGCGTATCCACGTGGTGGGGGAGATCAGCGATGCCGCCGTTCACCAGACCAGCGTCGGGGAGGGGGCACCCCTCCGAGCACGCGAGAGTGCTCCAGTGCGTCCTGGGCATCCGGGAGCGCTCGGCGCGTGCGGTCCCCTGGGAGCCGGACACGGTCGGCATCCCGCCCTCGGGCCGCTCCAGCGCCCTGGCCCGGATCAACGACGTCGCCTTCTACGCGAACGCGCGCGAGGAGGTGTCCGCCCTGGCCGGGGTCTGCGTGGACCTGCTGCACCTGCACGCCCCCGACGACGAGGACGGGGACCGCTGCCGGGGCTGCCGCCTGACCTGGCCGTGCCCCACCTTCGGCGAACTCTGCCGCCTGCTCTCCTAGCGGCCGAGCGCGGGCGGCCCACGGGGAACGGACGCCGTCCGCCGGAGTCGGGGCGCGATCCGACTTCGACGGACGACCGTCCTCGCCTGCCGTCCGCTGACGCCCCGCGGTCGAGCCGCCGGGCGCCCTCACCGGGCAGGCACCTCCAGAGAGTAATACTGAAACGCGTTCTACCGCAAGACCCGGGTTCGCGGACCCCACCATGAGAACCGGGGCGTGTAGGCCCTCAGCACCGAATGGAACAGGATCTAGTCGACGCCCGGCGCAGAGGCCGGGGAGGCGTCGGGACGGCGCGCGGCACACGTGCGGCGAAGGATGCGCGCACGCTCCGGAGCGGGAAGACCGGGCCCCGCGCGCCCCGCGCAGGCGGAGAGCACCTCCCCGCCGGCGCGGGGCGGCCAGGCCCAGGGGCGGGGGACAGCCCCTGGGACCGGCCTTGGGGCGGCAGGGCGCAGCGGCCCGTGGACTCTCCGAGAGCGGGGGGACCCTCCCTGTGGCCGCTGCCGGGGCGCGCCTTGCTCCACAGACGTTAACGAGGAACCGGTAACGCGAACACCCTCCATCAGATAACCGGAACGTCTCGATTCGCGCTGGTGGGCACGCCGTCCTCTTCCTTGACCTGGGCCGATGCTCGTTCTTCACCGGCCCTTCGCCTCTGGAACCCCCGGTGCCCCACGGGACACACAAGCCACAAAACCTCGTCGGTCGGCTCCCGAAAAGACGGGCGGCGGCGAAACCTGGGCGTCCGGCAATCCCCCTCCGCTAAAAGGTTGCACGGGGTTGCGCCCCCGCCGGAAGAAGGAAAACGAAGGCCCCGGGCACACGCCCGGGGCCTGGAGTCAACTTATTCGCGTGGCCAGCAGATATGCGGAGGGAGTATCCGCGTCGACAATGTCGGTCACCCTCCACGCCTGCCCGCCGACGCTGAACACGTCGCCCACCCGGACGTCGATCATGGGCGTGGGCCGCCACTCCTTCGGTCCGCCGATCTTGGCGACCGGGTGGCCGTCCTCATCCACCCAGAAACTGCCCCCGCCCACCGGACCGCCCGCGAATCGGTCGTTCCGTCCATAACTGATCTTCTCCTGCGCACCGACCTCGTGGACCACGGTGAATTTCGTCCCAACCGTCTCGGGTTCCGTTGAAAACGCAGCCATGTTAACCCGGACGGGGCAATTGATGATGCCGTTTTCGGGCTTGTGGGGCGTTTCGAGCAGAGTAGCTGACAAAAGTAATGCGCGAGCCGGGACTTTAGTCCCGACCCGCGCATCCGTTCGCGGGGGAATGGTCAGCTCCCGCTCCCCCGGCCGCCCTTGAGCCTGCCCACCAGGGTCTCGAACGCGGAGCTGAACGGGTGGTCGTGCACCATGTACGTCCACGTCATCGACGGGCGCTTGACGCCCACCGAGCTCACGTCCAGCTCGCCGTCCACGACCTCCAGCTCCTCGAAGCTCTCGGCCGCCCGGGCGCGCGCGTCGTCCAGGAAGCCCTTGAAGACCGGCACCGCGTCGCGGTTGAACTCGTCCAGCGGGTCGCGGCGGCCCAGGAAGCGCAGGTGGATGCCCTCACGCAGCTCCGCCAGGAAGGCGTTGTGGTCGGTCCAGCCCCGGTCCAGGTGGTAGAGCGTGATGAGGCGGGCCGCCCGGGCGACCTTCTCGTTCGCCTCCTCGTCGGCGTCGGCGCCGCTTCCGGCGTCCTCGGCGTCACCCTCCGCCCCGGCTCCCTTCCCGGCGAGCTCCTCCAGCAGCTCCTCGTGCCGCTTCCTGCGGTCGGCCCTGATCTGCCGGTGGCCCTGGTCCCCGGTCAGGACCATCTCACGGTGCTCCAGGACCACGTCGCGCTGCACGTCGATCAGCTGGTTGTACCGCCAGGTGTTGCGGTGCACCTCCAGCAGCTGGCCCTCGGACACGCGCTGTGCGTGGTCGACCATGCCCAGCCAGCCCTGGTCGGTGATCTCACCGTCGGAGGTGGTCTGGTAGCCCGTGGTCTCGGGCGCGTGGTTGACCACCAGGTCGTCGTCCATGCTGACGAAGAAGATGGAGTCGCCCGGGTCGCCCTGGCGCCCGGCGCGGCCGCGCAGCTGCCCGTCCAGACGGCTGCTGGGGTAGCGGCCGAAGCCCATCACGTACAGGCCGCCCGTCTCCACCACCCGCTCGCGGTCGGCCATGTCGCTGCCGCCCAGGCGGATGTCGGTGCCGCGCCCGGCCATCTGGGTGGAGACGGTGACGGCGCCGTGGGTGCCCGCCTCCGCGATGATGGCGGCCTCGTCGGCGTCGTTCTTGGCGTTGAGGACCACGCACTCCAGCCCGGCCTCGCGCAGGCGCCCGGCCAACAGCTCGGACTCGGCCACGTCCTGTGTGCCGATGAGGATCGGCCGCCCGGACTTGTGGACCTCCTCCACCTTGGCGATGAGGGCGTCCTCCTTCTCCTCGCGCGTGGCGTACAGGCGCGAGCCGTGGTCCTCGCGGACGTTGGGCTTGTTGGAGGGGATGACCGCGACCTCCAGCTCGTAGAACTCGCGGAGCTGTTCGGCGACGGCCATCGCGGTACCGGTCATACCGGCGCGCGTGGGGTAGCGCAGGACGAGCGACTGCACGGTGATGGAGTCCAGCACCTCGCCGGTCTCGCTGAGCGCCACCTTCTCCTTGGCCTCGACCGCGGCCTGGAGGCCGTCCGGCCAGCGCTGGAGGAGGGCGATGCGCCCGCGCGACTCGTTGATGAGGCGGACCTCGCCGTCGCGCACCACGTAGTG
Source organism: Nocardiopsis akebiae (assembly GCF_018316795.1). Classification (NCBI taxonomy): domain Bacteria; kingdom Bacillati; phylum Actinomycetota; class Actinomycetes; order Streptosporangiales; family Nocardiopsidaceae; genus Nocardiopsis; species Nocardiopsis akebiae. Next base: position 1,666,692 of record NZ_CP074132.1, on the reverse strand, counting down.
GACGTCGCGCTGGAGCAGCACGTGCGCGTGCAGGGCCAGGTTGACCTGCGGCAGGACGGAGGTGTCGTCCTCGGAGTACAGGTCGACCCCGTCCAGCGCCTTCTCCACCGCGTCGATCCCGGCGTCGGTGAGCTGGACGTTGCGCCCCTCACCGTCGACCTCGTAGTGCAGGCGCGGCTTGAGCCCGCGCACGACGTCGGCCATCTCCACATCGGCGTCCACGCTCTCCGCGGCCCCGGCCAGGACCAGCGGGACGCGGGCCTCGTCGACGAGCACCGAGTCGGCCTCGTCGATGATCGCCACGTGCGGCGGCGGCACGACCCGGTCGGCGATGTCGGTGACCATGCGGTCGCGCAGGACGTCGAAGCCCAGTTCGCTGACGGCCGCGTAGGTCACCTCGCAGGAGTAGGCGGCGCGCCGCTCCTGGGGGGTGGAGTCCTCGGTGATCCAGCCCACGGTGACGCCGAGCATGTCGTATAGGGGGCGCATCCACTCGGCGTCGCGCCGGGCCAGGTAGTCGTTGACGCTGAGCAGGTGCACGCGCCGGCCGCGCAGGGCGAACCCGGCGGCGGCGAGGGCGCCCGCCATCGTCTTGCCCTCACCCGTGGCCATCTCCGCGACGTGGCCGTCAAGCAGGGCCATGACGCCGAGGAGCTGCACGTCGAAGGGCCGCTCGTCGAGTGAGCGCCGGGCGGCCTCGCGGCCGACCGCGCACAGCGACACGAGGTCGTCGCGCTCGTAGGGGAGTTCGGCGTTGCCGAGTTCGATGGCCTTCTCCGTCAGCTCGGTGTCGCTGAGCTCACGCAGACCATCCTCCTCGGCCTCGATCGCCGACAGGAGCTTGGTATAGGGCCGCAGATCCACCGCACCGGGCTTGCCCAGGAAGCGGCGAACGCCTTCCGCCATTCGTCCGAACACCACCACAGGGTAACGCCGGACACAACCGTTGAGAGAACCCCGGGCGCCCACATGTGCGGACGGTTGCGTCGAAACCGCCCCCGGTCCGACACGGGGCGCCCGGCGGCTCAGGCGAACTGGCGCTGGTGGCGCTGGCGGGCCTCCACCGCCATGGCGTGCTTGACCAGGGTCACCAGGACCCGGACGACGGAGTTGCGGTCGCGGGCGTCGCAGTGCACGACGGGCACGTCCGGAGTCAGGTCCAGGGCGTCGCGCAGTTCCTCGGCGCTGTGGAGGTTCTCGGGGTCGAACTCGTTGACGGCGACGACGAAGGGCAGCCGGTACTGGCGCTCGAAGTAGTCCAGGGCCTGGAAGGTGTCCTCCAGGCGGCGGGTGTCCGCCAGGATCACGGCGCCCAGCGCGCCCCGGACCAGGTCGTCCCACATGAACCAGAAGCGCTGCTGGCCCGGGGTCCCGAAAAGGAAGAGGGTCAGGTCGGTGTCCAGCGAGATGCGGCCGAAGTCCATCGCGACCGTGGTGCTCGTCTTGTCCGGGGTGTGGGAGAGGTCGTCCACGCCAGCACTGGCGGCGGTGACCGCGGCCTCGGTGCGCACAGGCGGGATCTCCGAGACGGCGCCGACGAACGTGGTCTTGCCGACCCCGAACCCCCCGGCGACGATGATCTTGGTGGACAACGCGGTCGAGGCGTGGGCGTTGTTCGTGCTGTTGACTGGATCGATCACAGTTAGTCCTAGCGGGAGTGCCGGGCCAGCGGGACGGACGGCGCGCACGGTCCGGTCCTCGGGGTAGGCGACCCATCGGGGTCGGTACCGACGCGGGAGGCACCGTTCCTGGAACCTAACACTGGATGGCCGGTGGGGAAGGCGTTTTGGCTCAGTGGTGCGGCACGCCACACCGGTCGGCTCGTGGGGCCCGCGGCTCCCGGGCAGAGGAGGAGTCGCGGGAGTAGTGGTGGCCGTCGCGTGGCGGTGCGTCCTCCGCCCGAAACCGACCGTGAACAGGTAAGCACACACCTGTACCCCGGAAGGTCGACTTTACGACATTGTGAGCGGTCATTTTCGGCCGCTTTCGGCCGCGCCGATCCCTGTCCGGCGGGGTCCCCGGAGTCTACGGTGGAGGCAGGGCCCCGCACCGGCAAGTGCGGTCGCGGAGAAGACTCCTGGCACGAGGACGCGACCATCCGCGGGAGCCCCGGCGGCGCCCCGGGCACAGGCCACCCACCGACGTCCCGCTCTTCGACGTCGGTCCGGTCGACACTCCGGTCCGGCGCGCCAGCGCCCCACCGGCCCACAACCGTCCACGTGGGCCGGTGGTGGCCGAACCGCGGCGAGCGGTCGCGGCGGCGGGCAGTCCGCCGCGCCGCCCTCCCGACCGGGTTCCCCGTAGACTGGACCGGCCCTCCCCCGCCCGACGAGCGAACCCGCGCGTGCGTACGCGCGGCGCGGACGGGACCAGCAAGCCGAGACGAAACTGTGAGCCGAGAACCCCGCATGTCCGATCAGCGCGTCGTCCGCCCCACTCCCATCAGCGGTTTCCCCGAGTGGTCCCCTCAGGTCCGGGCCGTGGAGCAGCGCTGGCTGGACCATATCCGCTCCGGGTTCGAGTCCTTCGGCTTCGCGTCGGTGGAGACGCCGTCCGTGGAGAACCTCGACGTGCTGATGGCCAAGGGCGAGACCTCCCAGGAGGTCTACACCCTGCACCGCCTCCAGGCCGACGCCAAGGACGACTCCGACGCCAGGCTCGGGCTGCACTTCGACCTCACCGTGCCCTTCGCCCGGTACGTCGCGCAGCACTTCAACGAGCTGTCCTTCCCCTTCAAGCGGTACCAGATGCAGCGCGTGTGGCGGGGCGAGCGCCCCCAGGAGGGGCGCTTCCGCGAGTTCACCCAGTGCGACATCGACGTCATCAACGTCGACTCCGTCCCGCTGCACTTCGACGCCGAGCTGCCGCGCATCGTGCACCGGGTGCTCAGCGGGCTGGACCTGCCCGCCTGGACGCTCAACGTCAACAACCGCAAGGTCCTCCAGGGCTTCTACGAGGGCCTGGGCATCAAGGACCCGATCGCGGTCATCCGCGCCGTGGACAAGCTGCACAAGATCGGCGACGACGGCGTGCGCCGGATCCTGCTGGCCGACGGCCTGACCGGCGAGCAGGCCGACGCCTGCCTCGCGCTGGCCCGCGTCCGCGGCACCGGGCCCGGCGTCGCCGAGCGGGTCCGCGGGCTCGGGGTCTCCTCCGAGCTGCTCGACGAGGGGCTGGAGGAGCTCTCCTTCGTGCTGGAGGACCTGGCCGACCTGCCCGAGGGCAGCGTCGTGGCCGACCTGTCCATCGCCCGCGGCCTGGACTACTACACGGGCACGGTCTACGAGGCCTCCTTCGACGACGACCCCGGCTACGGGAGCATCTGCGCGGGCGGGCGTTACGACGACCTGGCCGGGCAGTTCATCCGCAGGCGGCTGCCGGGCGTGGGCATCTCCATCGGCCTCACCCGCATCTTCGCCAAGCTCGTCGCCGAGGGCCGGATCGAGGAGGGGCGCGCCTGCCCCACCGACGTGATGGTCGTGGTACCCGGCGCCGAGCGCCGCAGGGAGGCCCTGCGCACCGGGGAGCTGCTGCGCGGGCGCGGGTTCAACACCGAGGTGTTCCACTCCACCGCCAAGGTCGGCAAGCAGATCCAGTACGCCGCCAAGAAGGGCATCCCCTTCGTGTGGTTCCCGCCGTTCGGCGAGGACGGCGGCCACGAGGTCAAGGACATGGGGTCGGGGGAGCAGGGTCCGGCCGACCCCGCCGCCTGGACTCCGAAGGGCCCGGAAAGCGCGGAGTAACCGCTCCATAGCACCTTCCAGTCCGGCGTGGGCGGTTTCTGTCCGCTCATGCCGGAACCGGCCATTCGGAGGACAACCGGGGGTGGCGGGTGCGACACTGGGGACGGCGTTCCCCGCGCCGCCCCCCGCAGCGGCGGCGCGGCCTCCCGGGGCCTGCGGTGGATGCTTGCTCGGCCCCTGGGGGGCGTCGTTCAAGCGTCGGCGGGGTTCTGGAGGTGCCGGAGGTGAGACTGCGAGGAACGAGCCGTCTCACCGGAGGTGCCGAAGGTTCTTGCCTTCGGGGCGCTTGAACACGGGGCGAAGCGGAGCGGAGCCCCAAGAAGCACTGCCCAGTAATCGAGGCCATGTCCCCTCCCCGCCACAACCTGCCCCTGTCAGCCGGCGAGTTCATCAGCTTCGTCGGACGCGAGCGCGACATCGTCGACCTGGGCCGCCTCCTGGGCACCGCCCGGATGGTCACGCTGACCGGTACCGGCGGTATCGGCAAGACGCGCCTGGCCCTGCACCTGGCCGAGCGCGTCATGCGCCGGTTCCCCGACGGCGTGCGCTTCGTAGACCTGAGCGAGGCCTCCACCCACGACCAGGCACTGCGCGCGGTCGCGGGCAGCCTCCAGGCGGTGCAGGACGACTCGCGCACCATGACGGACGCCGTCATCACCTCGCTGCGCACCCGCAACCTGCTGCTGCTCCTGGACACCTGCGAGCACGCCGTCGGGCCGATGGCGCAGCTGTGCCAGGCCGTGCTGCGCGACTGCCCCAGGGTGCGCATCCTGGTGACCAGCCGCCAGCCCCTGCACGTTCCCGAGGAGAACATCTGGCGGGTGCCTCCGCTGTCCCTGCCCGCGCGGCCCACACCCACCGACCCCTACGCGGCCGACCCCGCGCCCATCCCCCGGCGCGACACCCAGCGCTACGAGTCGGTGCGCCTGTTCGTCACCCGCGCGCACGCCGCACGCGCCGGGTTCGAGATGACCAGGGAGAACTCCGGTTACATCGCGGAGATCTGCCGGATGCTGGACGGCATGCCGCTGGCGATCGAGCTGGCCGCCGCACGGGTGCGGGTGCTGTCGGTGCAGCAGATCCTGCGCCGCCTGGACGACCGGTTCCAGCTGCTGACCAGCGACGGGTCCGAGGACCTGCCGCCGCGCCAGCGGACGCTGCGCGCGGTCCTGGAGTGGAGCCACGACCTGCTCACCGAGCCGGAGCGGCTCCTGCTGCACCGGTTGTCGGTGTTCTCCACCTGGTACCTGGAGGCCGCTGAGGACGTCTGCTCGGGCGAGGGGGTCGACCCCGCCGACATCCTGCCGCTGCACTTCTCTCTGCTGGACAAGTCGCTGGTGGTGATGGACGCCGAGGTGGACGGCACCACCCACTACCGGCTGACCGAGACGGTGCGCGCCTACGCCGCCGAGCACCTGGCCGACAGCGGCGGCGAGGACGACCGGTGGGAACGCTACCTGCGCTTCTGCGTCGCCCGTCTGGAGGAGTGGGCCAAGAGCTGCTGCGCGCCGATGCCGTGGGGCGAGCGCCTGGGGCACCTGCGGCTGCTCGACCACCACCGGGAGAACCACGCCCGCGTGGTGGACTGGGCTCTCTCACGCGGGCGCGTGGACGAGGCCCTGCGGGTGTGCGTGGCGCTGCGCCCCTACTGGATCGTGCGCGACCTGGCCGCCGAGGGCAGCCGCCTCCTGGAGCGGGCGCTGGCCACCGACCCCGACGCGCAGTCCCCGCACCTGCGGGCGCGCGCCCTGGCCCTGCACGCCGAGCTGCGGCTGGACCTGGACGCGGCGCCGCGCGTGTCCACCCTGGCCCTGTGCGCCCTGGAGGCGGCGCGGGCCTGCCGCGAGGCGGGAGCGGCCGCCTCCGCGCTGGCCACCCTGGCGGCGCTGTGCCTGCGCACCGGGACGCTGGACGAGGGGCAGGAGCACGCCGAGCGGGCCGGGGTCTGGGCCTCCCAGGTCAGCGACCCCATCACCGAGGCGGCCACACTGGACGTGCTGGCCCAGCTGGCCCGCCGCCGCGGCGAGGCCGAACGGGCCACGGCCCTCCTGGAGCACAGCGTCGCGGTGGCCGACAACCTCGGCGACCGCTGGAGCGCGGCCCGCGCCCTGCACGGACTGGGCTCGATCGCCGCCGAGCGCGGCGACTTCGCGCGGGCGCGGGAGCTGTTCTCCGACGCCCTGTCGGTCTTCGGCGAGCTGGAGGCAGCCCCGGCCACCGCGCACTGCGCCCGGGAACTGGGCCGCCTGTACCTGGCCGAGGGCGAGACGCTGCTCGCCCGGGAGCCCCTGGCGACGTGCCTGCGGGTGAGCTTCACCTCCGGCCGCAGGCTCGCGGTGGCCCGTGCCCTGGAGGCGCTGGCGGAACTGGCCCTGGCCGAGGAGGAGGCCGAGCGGGCCGCCGCCCTGGTGGGGGTGGCCGCCGACCTCAGGGCGGTGCTGGACCGCCCCTCGGCCGAGACCCTGCGGCTGCGGTCGGCGGCGGAGCGGCGCGTGGGCGCCACGCGCACCGCCGAGGCGTGGAACGCGTGGCGCCCCCTGCCGCTGGAGCAGGTGCTCGACCGCGCGCTGGCCTTCCCCCGGCCCCAGGCCTCGGGGCCCTCGGGCCCGGATTCGCTGACCCCCCGGGAGAGGGAGGTGGCCGAACTGGCCGAACAGGGCCTGTCCAACCGCGAGATCGCCGAGCGGCTGACCATCAGCCACGCGACGGCGGCCCGCCACATCGCGAACATCTTCAGAAAACTCTCGATTTCCTCGAGGACGCAGTTGACCGGCTGGGCCGTCCCGGGTGACGGTGGCTGACACGGCCCCGGTCGAGGGCACGCACTTGCACAGTGCGCGTGCACCCGCTAAGACAGGAACTCCGGGTACCAGAGCCCACACCAACGACGTCCGCCCTTGCCGACCTTCCCCCAACCCTGGTGAGAACCTCCCCCGACAGCCCCTACATGTGAAGGCCATGGCACCTTTGACCGCGCCCGCGCGGCACAACCTCCCCCGTCCGGGCACCGGATTCGTGGGCCGTGAGCGGGACCTGAGCGACCTGCTCCGTCTGCTCGGCTCCAGCCGCTCCGTCACGCTGAGCGGAACCGACGGGCTGGGCAAGACGCGTCTGGCGATACGCGTGGCCGAGCAGACCACCGCGTGGTTCCCCGACGGCGTGTGGATGGTCGGCATGGCGGACGCGCGCACGACCCTGGAGGTGTACGCGCGGGTGGCCGCCGCCGTGGGCGTGGTGGAGGAGCCGGGGCAGCCGTTGTCGGTCACGGTGACCGAGGCACTGTGCGAACGCCACCTGCTGCTGGTGCTGGACGCGTGCGAGCACGCCGTCGAGGAGGTGGCCGAGGTCGGCGAGGCCCTGCTTGCATCGTGCCCGTCAGTGTCGATCCTGCTCACCAGTGAGACCCCCGTCCGCCTGTCGGGCGGCACCGTGTGGCGGATGACGCCGATGGCGCTGCCGCTGCCCGCGCGCAAGGGGCCCCAGCCCGACCCCGCCGGCGCGGAGGCGGTGCGGCTGTTCATGGACCGCGCCCGCGCGCGGGACCCGCGCTTCTCGCTCTCGCGCGAGGAGATGGAGACCGTGACGGAGCTGTGCGACCTGGCGGGCGGCATCCCGCTGGCGATCGAGGCGCTGGGCGCGAGCGCGCCCGGGGTGGGGCCCGCCGTGCTGGTCGACGAGCTGCGCGAACACCTGTCCTCCCCTGAGGTCCAGCCCGGCCCGGGGCAGGCGGTCCCGCGCAGCGAGATGCTGCCGGTGGTGCTGGACTTCGTGTACCGCGGGCTGCCCGAGGCCGAGCGGGTGCTGCTGCGCCGCCTGTCGGTGTTCCGGGGCTGGAACCTGGAGCTGGCCGAGCAGGTGTGCGCCGACGAGGCGCTGCCCGAACAGGCCGTCCTCGACCTCGTGACTTCCCTGCTGAACCGCTCCCTGATCACCGTGACCGGCGAGTTCGAGGGCCGGGTGCGCTACCGGCTGCCCGAGGCCGTGCAGCGGTTCGCGCACTCCCGGCTGGTAGCGGCGGGTGAGGCGGAGCTGTTCCAGGAGAGGCTCCTGGACCGGATGCTGCGCCTGGCCGAGGACCTGGGCCAGAAGCTGGAGTCGAGCCGGGTCATGCCCTGGAGCGAGCGCGACTCCGGACGCCAGCGCGTGATCGCCGAGTACGACACGCTGCGCTCCCTGCTGCGCTGGGCGCTGGAGCACGGCGCCGCCGAACCGGGCCTGCGGCTGTGCGTGAGCCTGACCGCGCACTGGGTGAGCCACCAGAGCTACTCCGAGGGAGCGCACTGGATGGACCGCCTGCTGGAACTGGAGGACGCGGCCAAGGCGCCCTCGCGCGCGCGGGCGCTGGTGGGCCGGGCCCAGCTGGCGCGGGTGCGGCGCGACCACGAACTGGCGGTCTCGCTGGGCGAGGAGGGACTGCGGCTGTGCCGGGAGGCCGGGGACGACGTGTTCGTCCGCGTCGCGCTCAACCTGCTCGCCCTGGTCGAGGTGCGCGAGCGCGTGTCGGACCAGGCCGCGGTGCGGGTGGAGGAGGCGCTGCGGCTGTGCCGCGAGTCGGGTGACCTGTGGGGCGAGGCGATCGCCCTGGGCACCCGGGCGGCCCTGGTCGCCCAGCAGGGCGACCACCCCACGGCCGACCACCACTACAACGCCGCGCTGACGCTGCTGCGCGGGATCGACCACCGGTGGGGCGTGGGGGTCACCCTCATGGGCCAGGCGCGCGCGGCGGAGGCCAGCGGCGACCTGTTGACGGCGGACCGCTGCTACCGGGAGGCGCTGGACACCCAGCGGCTGATCGGGGCGGCGGCAGAGGAGGCGCGCTGCCTGGCCGGGATCGGCCGGGTGGCGCACGCCCAGGGGTCCACGGGACAGGCCTACGACTACCTGAGCGAGGGCCTGCTGCTGAGCCACTCGACGGGCCAGCGAGCGGACGCGGCGCGCGCCCTGACCGCGATCGCCCGGGTGTCCTTCGGGGCGGGGCTGCGCGAGGGCGCCTGCCGCCTGGCGGGCGCGGCGACGAGCGTGCGCGAGCGGCTGGGGCTGTCCGCGCACGAGGCGCCGTGGCCGTTCACCGACGTGGAGAAGGTCCGGCGGCGACGCCGCCAACTGGTGGTCTGGTGGGAGCAGGGCCGGACGCTGGCCCTGTCGAACGCGGTCCGCGAGGGAGAGCAGCTGGCGGAGGAGGCGCGGCGACCGCCGTCGCGCCGCTCCGCGCCGCCCAGCCGTCCCGCGCGCGGGCGCCGGGAGCGGGGAGGGCCCGTCCCGGACCCGGAGTCGGTGACCCCCGAGGAGCGGCTCACCCCGCGTGAGCTGGAGGTGGCCCTCCTGGTGAGCCGGGGCAGGAGCAACCCGGAGATCGCTCGGGAACTGTTCATCACCCCGTCCACGGCGGCGCGGCACGTGGCCAACATCAACCGCAAGATGGGCTTCCACTCGCGTACGCAGATCACGTCGTGGGTACGCCACCACCGGTCCTCGGACTAAGCTGCCCGATCTGCCCTGTTAAGCCCGGCTCGCCACCGGGAGAACCGCCTTCCGCAATGAATCTACATATGCAGGTGCATAGCAATATGCATGTGCATCTGGCTGTGAAAGCGCTAGGCTTCAAGCCATGGGACACCACGTTCGTGGCACTGCGGTGGCACGGTCGCCAGGGTCCCGGAAACGGCCGTCGAACACCGGTGTGACACTGGTTCCCGGCGGACGTCAGCCCCGGGGAGGTCTCCGGGGCCGGTGGGAGGCCGCGTCGGCACGGGTTGCGTCCTGGGGAGGGACGCCGCATCCGCCGACCGGTGCGTCGCCGCCGGGTTCGCCACGTGGAGGGGGCGTGACGAGCCCGGGCGGCGGCACCGCCGCCTGATGGGCGAACTGGGGGTACGTATGGGGGTAGGGCTGTCTTCAGGAACCGGACGACCGGGGCGCCACCTGCCGCGCCGGGACGACCCGATCGGATCCTTGACCGGAGGCCTGTGCGAACGGCTCCGGTTGCGGCCCGCGCGGGGGGGATCGATCCGCGGGGTCGGGCACCGCGTGGACGCCCTGTCGTTCGCCGCCAAGGTGGAGCAGGCCGCGGCGGGGCTCAGCCGCCGGGGCATGTGCTTCGGTGACGTGGTGGGGGTGCTCGCGCCGGTCTCGCCGGACCGGTTCCTGGCCACCTACACCGTGATGGCCGTTGGCGGGCGCGCGCTGCCCCTGTCGACCGCCTCCGACCTGGACACCCAGTGCGCTGTGCTCACCGAGACCGACACCCGCCTGCTCCTGGTCAGCGCGGACATGGCGCAGACGGCGCTGGAGCTGGCGGAGCGCTCGCGGGTGCGGCAGGTGATCGCGTTCGGGCAGGCGCTGGGGACCACGCCCTTCGAGGAGCTGTTGCAGCCCAGCCCCGACGGCAACGGGTACAGCCCGGCGCGCGGCCTGTTCGACAACGGCATCCTGGGCTACGAGGACACCAGCGGGGGGCTCCTGACCACGCTGCACCCGCACAACGACCTCATGGGGCGCTTCTCGGAGCTGCGGGACCTGCTGGAGCTGACCGCCGACGACGTGGTGGCGGTGGACGAGCGCGGCGACGAGGCCACGCGGGTGGCCCTGGTGGCGCTGGCGCTGTGGACCGGGGCCTGCGTGCTGACGGGGGCGGACTGCCCGCCGCCGGAGGGGCGCCAGGTGACGGTGCGCTGCGCGCCCGAGCCGGAGCGGATCGGCTACCCGCCGTCCGGCGGGGCGTACTGACCCGGGGCGCGTTGGGGGGACGCGGGTCCGCTGGTGCGGCGGGGGCCGACGGTAAGGCCGTGGATCCGGGCGTCGGCTGGAGCTGACCGTGCGGACGGGGGCCGCAGGATGCCTCGCGGCGGACGGGGAGGGCGCCGCGGGCGTCCGCCGGGGGCCGTGCCGCGCGGTGACGGTGGACGGGGGCGGCCCGTGCCCCCTTCCGGTTCACGCCCTCAGTCGTCGACCGCCAGCTCCGCCTCCGGACGCCCGCCCTCGGCGGTCTCCCCGGCGTGGTCGTCGATCTCGAACCAGGCCACGTGCGTGGCGTCGCTCCAGTACTCGCCGCTGCGGGTGGCGCAGCTGTCCACGATGAGCTTGCCGCGGCCGAAGTCGTCGCCGTCCTCCCGCGTGTGCTCGCTCTCGCCGTCGCGCACGCCCTGGTCGGCGATGGCGACGCGCAGACGCCCGTCGTCGGAGCGGATGAACAGTGTCATGACGCCGCCGCTCTGCCCGGAGCGCGAGTGGAGCAGGGCGTTGGTGGCCAGCTCGCTGACGGCCAGCTCGGCGTCGTCCAGGGAGCCCTCGGAGTGGCCCATGCGGGTGAGGAAATCGCGCACGCGGGAGCGGATGGAGCGCACCGCGGTCAGGTTCCCGGCACAGCTCCACACCGTGTGGTCGGTGACCCCTCCGGTGAGTTCGCCCGTCTCGATGGTCGGTGCGGCCGGAGCCGTGCCCTCCGGCGCCTCCGCGGGCACGTATTCCCGGAGTTGCCTCGCCTCAGCCATCCGGTCACTCCAATCACCCGCGACGGACGCGCGGGTTGCGCCGCCTGCACTCACCTTAGACAAGGGTGTGCTGGCTCCAGAACAGCACACCCGTGTTCTCCCTGTCGGGGATTGGCCACAAAACCCTGTCACGTGTCATCCCCGATATGGACAAAGGAAACAGTCCCGACTCCAGCGACACCCATGTGAGGTGTAACACGTTGGCAATACGCGGCGCGACGGGACCGTTCGGCTGACAGCGCGAACAACAGGAACGATAATCGTTGCCACATCCGGGCCCCGGTCGGCCCGTCCCTCCGCGGGCGGGCAACCGCCGCGCGCCCGGCGCACACCCACGTTCCGAAGGACTCACATGAAGATCGCGTTCGCCGGCAAGGGCGGCAGCGGCAAGACCACCCTGTCCGCGCTGTTCACCCGCCACCTGGCCGCCCAGCACGTGCCCGTGGTGGCCGTCGACGCCGACATCAACCAGAACCTGGGCGCCGCGCTGGGGGCGTCCGAGGAGGACCTGGCCGTCCTGCCGCCCCTGGGCGCGCACCTGGACGAGATCAAGGAGCTGCTGCGCGGGGACAACCCGCGCATCCACTCGGCACGGGAGATGATCAAGACCACGCCGCCGGGCCGCGGGTCGCGCCTGCTGACGGTGACCGGGGACAACCCGCTGCACACCCGCTTCGGAGCGCGGATCCGGGGCGCCACACTCATGGTCACCGGCCCGTTCGCCGAGTCGGACCTGGGCGTGTCCTGCTACCACTCCAAGGTGGGCGCGGCCGAGATGTACCTCAACCACCTGGTGGACGGGCCCGGCGAGTACGTGGTCGTCGACATGTCCGCGGGCGCCGACTCCTTCGCCTCGGGGATGTTCACCCGCTTCGACATGACCTTCCTGGTCGCCGAGCCCACCGTGCGCGGCGTGGGCGTGTACCGGCAGTACGCCGAGTACGCCCGCGACCACGAGGTCGCCATCCGCGTGATCGGCAACAAGGTGCGGGACGAGTCGGACGTGGAGTTCCTGCGCGAGCACGTGGGCGACGCGCTGGCGGGGTGGATGACGCACTCGGGGTTCGTGCGCTCGATGGAGAAGGGCCGCCACCCGGCGCTGGCGGAGCTGGAGGAGGACAACGTCAAGACCCTGGCCCTGATGCGGGACATGGCCGACGCCGCGCCCAAGGACTGGGAGCGCTTCACCCGGCAGTCGGCCGAGTTCCACCTGCGCAACGCGCGGGCCTGGGGCAACGAGGCCAAGGGCGCGGACCTGGCCGCCCAGGTGGACCCCGGCTTCCTCATGGGTCCGGCGGCGCTCACCGGCTGAACGCGCGGAGCGGGTCACGGGGCCGGGTCGGCCACGCGCCCGCGCACGCGCGGCGAGGTCAGGGCCAGCAGGACGCCCAGGCCCAGGAGGGAGGTGGTGAACAGGACGGCGCCCATCGGCACGGCGGTGCTCTCGTCCAGGCCCACCAGCGGCGCCACCGCCGCGCCGAGCAGCGGGGGCAGCGCGCCCAGCACGGCGCTGGCGCTGCCCGCCCGCCGCTCCTGGCCGCGCATGGCCAGGGCGAAGGAACTGGTGAGGATCATCCCCATGCACGTCATGTAGACGAAGATCGGCGCCACGAGGGCCACCAGCGGGCCGTCCACCAGCGTCGCCGCGAGCAGCACCCCGGTCGCCGCCACCGCGGCGGAGACCGCGCACACCAGGAGGACGCGCTCACCGAAGCGGGCACTGAAACGGCCCACCGCCCAGCTCCCGGCGATGATGGCCGCGCCGTTGATCCCGAACAGCACGCCGAAGACCTGCGGCGACACCCCGTACAGCTCCTGGTAGACGAACGGCGTCCCGGCGACGTAGGCGAAGCTGCCGCCGTGCACGAGGCCGACCACCAGCGCGTAGCCGAGGAAGGCGCGGTCCCTCAGCAGCTCCCCCACCGTCCGCAGGGTGCCGCCCACCGTGCCGGGGATGCGCCGCTCCACCGGCAGGGTCTCCTCCAGCCGCAGCGCCACGATCACGACGATCACCGCGCCCAGCAGCGCCAGGGCCAGGAAGACGGCCTCCCAGCCCGCGAAGGACGGCCACAGGATGGCGCCGCCCGCGATCGGCGCCAGCAGGGGCGCGACCGCGTTGACCACCATCAGCAGGGCGAAGAACCGGGTCAGCTCGGTGCCGTCGAACACGTCGCGCACGACCGCGCGAGAGAGCACGACCCCGGCCGAGGCGGTGAACCCCTGGAGGAAGCGGGCCAGCACCAGCACGGCGATGTTCGGCGCCAGGGCGCACAGCAGCGACGCCAGGACGAACAGGACCAGGCAGGTGAGGAGCGGGCCGCGGCGCCCCCGGGCGTCGCTGATCGGGCCGACCACCACCTGGCCCACGGCGAGGCCGATCAGGCAGGTGGTCAGGCTCAGTTGCACGTGGGAGGCGCCGGCCCCCAGGTCCGCGGCGATGTCGGGGAAGGCCGGCAGGTACATGTCGATGTTGAGGGGGCCCAGGACGGCGAGCAGGCCGAGGAGGAGGGCCAGGCCCAGGCGTGCGCGGCCGGTCGGGTTGTGCTGCATGGCGCTCTCTCGTGGGTGGCAGAGGGCGCGGGGCGCCACGGACCTGGGACCAGGCTAACCGGCCGCGGCTCCCCCGGCCCCGTCGCGGGGGCGGATCTGACACTGGTCCGTCAGAACGCCGTCGGCCGCGCCGGTCGCGGTGCGCTCAGAACAGCACCGACATGACCTCGCCGACCTGGCGGAAGCCGACCCTCTCGTAGGCGGCGCGGGCCGGGGTGTTGAAGTCGTTGACGTAGAGGGTGACGCGGGGCGCGATCTCGGCGAGCGCGTACTCGACCACGGCCGCCATCCCCGCCGTGGAGTGCCCCCGGCCGCGCAGGTCCGGGTGCACCCACACGCCCTGGACCTGGCAGGCGTGCCGGGTGACCGCGCCGATCTCGGCCTTGAACACCACGCGCCCGTCCTCGATGCGGGCGAAGGCCCGGCCGGTGCGCACCAGTTCGGCCACCCGGGCACGGTAGAGCGCGCCGCCGTCGCCGGAGTCCGGCGGGACGCCGACCTCCTCGGTGAACATGGCCACACAGGCGGGCACGATGGTGTTGAGCTCGGACAGCTGGACCCGGCGTACCAGGGGGTCGGCGGGCACCGGGGGCGGGCCGCTGATCTCCAGGACGGGCTGGCTGGCCCTGATGACGCGGGCGGGCCCCCACGCCGGGGTGACCTGCTGCCAGAAGTCGCTGACCGCGTCGACGGGACCGACGATCGAGGAGCAGCGGCGGCCCCTCCAGCGGGCGTGGTCGGCGAAGCTGCGGATCGCGGCCGGTCCGGCGTTGACGGGGACGAGGTTGGCCCCCGAGTAGCACAGGGCGGTCAGGCGCCCCCTCTCGGTGTGCCCCCACACCTCGGCGCCGCCGGGGCCGCCGGAGAGGCCGGTGGCCATCAGGCGGGAGGTGACGAAGACGTTGCCCACGGGGTCGGCGTCCAGGAGCGCGCGAACGGCCTCCCGGTCGCGTTCGCCGAGGATCCGTACCGGCGAGGTCCGCAGCATCGCATCTCCCCCATCTTCCCAGTGCCCTCGTTCGGGCGCCGGGGGACGACCAACCAAGCCTTTTCGCGCCGGTTCCAGCCTATTCGACCGGTTACTCCCGCGTCTCGGACTCCACGATCGCGCCGACGTGGTGCCCGGGTACCGGAGCGGGACGCTCCACCATCGTCCCAGGTGCGTTCTGGGCGGTACGCGGCTGGGGTTCGGGGCGTCCCTCACAGGTGACGTCGGGCCCCTCGCCCTCGGCGCGCGCGGGCAGCTCCCCGTCCCGGAGGTAGGCGGTGACGATCTCGTCCACGCAGTCGTTGCCGGTGAGCGAGACGCCGTGGGTGTGGCCGCCCTCCTCGGTCACCAGGACGGAAGCGGGCAGGCGCTCGCGCAGGGAGAAGGCGCCCTCGACCGGCGTCGCGCCGTCCTCGGTGGCGTGGACCAGGAGCACGTCGCCCCCGTAGGCGGGGTGTTCCCCGGGGCCGTCTCCGACCTGGAACCAGTCGCCGGATCCGGCGCTCCAGGAGGCGCACGGAGCGTTGTACCAGGTGTTGTTCCAGCTCATGAAGGGCGCCTCGGCGTGGGACTCCTCTGCGTCGGCACTCCACGTGGACCAGTCCCGGGGCCAGTGGGAGTCGGTGCACTGGACGGCGAGGTAGCCGCCGTAGCCGCGGTCGGATCCGGCGTTCTCCCCGTAGGCCTCGTACAGGGCGAGCAGGGGCGCGCCGTCGGACTCGGTGATCCGGGCCGAGAGGGCGTCGGCGACCGAGGTCCAGTAGGCGCTGCTGTAGGCGACCACCATGGCCGTGCCCTCCAGTTCGGTGGGGCCGACCGTGCCCTCGGCGGGCTCGTCCTCCAGTTCCGAGCGCAGGGTGTAGTAGGCCTGGGCGACCTCTTCCCCGGTCGTGCCGAGTCCGTAGACGTCGTCGTGGCGGGCGGTCCAGGCGAAGAAGGCGTTCGCCGCGCGGTCCAACGCGCGGTTCTGGGCGAGGTTGCTCTCGTACCAGGGCTTGTCGGGGTCGACCACGCTGTCCAGGACCAGGGAGCGGACGCGGTCGGGGTAGAGCGCGGAGTAGACGGTGCCCAGGTAGCTGCCGTAGGAGTAGCCGAGGTAGTCGATCCGCTCCCGCCCCAGGGCGGCCCGGATGGCGTCCATGTCGTGGGCGGTGTCCACGGTGCGGGTGTGCCCGAGCAGGGGGCCGGTGTTGTCCGCGCAGGCCTCGGCGTAGGCCCGGGCGTCGGCGCGCAGCGCCTCCTCGGCGGCGGCGTCGGCGGGCACGGCGGCGGGTCGCACTGGGGTGAAGTGGCCGGGGTCGCAGGTGATGGACGGGGTGGAGGCGCCCACCCCGCGCGGGTCGAAGGAGACGACGTCGTAGGTCTCGCGCAGTTCGGCCGGCATGCGCCAGTGGGTGTAGGAGGCCCACTGGCGTCCGGCGCTGCCGGGTCCCCCGGGGTTGACCAGCAGGGTCTGGCGGGCCTCGCCGCCGGCGGGGACCCGCGAGAGCGCGATTTCGACGCCGTCGTCCCGGCCGCTGAGCCGCCCGCCGTCGGCGGTGCGGGCGAGGGGGACGGTGAGGGTGGCGCACTCCAGGTCCTCGTCCGCGACGGGCTGGATGTCCTCGCAGGGCGCCCAGTCGAGGCCGCCCTGGTCGATGCGGGTGGTCTGGCCGGCCTGCGCTGGGACCGCCGCGACCAGGGAGGCCAGGACCGCCACGGCCGAGACTCCGGCCCGGGTTCGTGCTCGCACTCGTCCACTCCCTCACAGAGATGATTACAATATGAATTGTTATCACTCCGGAGGGTAACCAGCGGATGCGACACGAGTCCCAGGGGGACACACCCCGGTAACATGTGCCCTGCCTCAATCAGACGTGGACAGACGGGGACGAAGCGCAATGCGGCTGGATCGTGTCGATGAGCGGATCATCGCGACACTCGGCGCGGACGCGCGGATGAGCTTCGCCGAGATCGGCCAGCGGGTCGGGCTGAGCCCCTCCGCGGTCAAGCGCCGCGTGGACCGGCTGGTGGAGTCCGGCGCGGTGCGCGGGTTCACCGTGGTGGTGGAGCCGCAGGCCGTGGGGTGGACCACCGAGGCCTTCATCGAGCTGTACTGCCGGGCCCGCACGTCACCGGGCGAGATCCGGACAGGTCTCGCGGGCTACGCCGAGATCACCTCCGCGTGCACGGTCACCGGTGAGGCGGACGCCATCGTGCAGGTCCGCGCCCGCGACACCCACCACCTGGAGGAGGTCATCGAGCGCCTGGGCGCCGAGCCGTTCGTGGTGCGGACCAAGAGCACGCTCGTGCTCTCGCGCCTCGTGGACCAGCCCATCCTCGCCGGGACGGCCGATCTGCCGTGAGGCGCCTCCCCGCGGCGGGACCGCGGGAAGGCGCCCGACGAGGTACCGCTCGGGCGTCGGTGGGGTGCTGGAGGATTCTTAGGTGGGACTGCGGGGAACGAGCCGTCACGCCGGAGGATCCGAAGGTTCGCCCCTTCGGGGAAGCCCGAACAGGAAAGGGCTGCGCGGAGCTTCCGTTGAGGGTGGCGGCCCGCCTCCGCGCGGAGCGCCCCCGGCGGGCGACGGGCGGGCGAAGCGGAGCGGCGGCCCGAAGGGGCGCTACCTCAGTCCTCGGGGAGGGCGACCGGCGCGAGCTCGTCGAACAGGTCGCCCGGGCCCGGGTTGGACGGGTCGGTCCCGCCGCCGAAGTGGTGGACCACGCCCCACACCGCGTTGAGCGCGGTCTGCACGGCGCCCTCGGCCCAGCCCGCCGTCCAGGACACGTCGTCCCCGGCCAGGAACAGACCGCGGTGGCGCTCCTCCAGACCGTCCTGGCGGAAGTGCGTGAACAGGCGGCGCTGGTAGCGGTAGTGGCCCGGCAGGTTGGCCTTGAACGCGCCCATGAAGTAGGGCTCGTCCTCCCACGACACCGTCACCGGGTCCCCGGTGATGTGGGAGCGGATGTCCACGCCCGGGTAGATCTTGGACAGCGACGAGAGCATGACCTCCAGACGCTCGTTGGCCGACAGCGGCAGCCACTTGAGCGAGTCGTCGCACCAGGTGTAGGACATGCAGATGGCCGCCGGGCCGTCCGGGTCCGACCCCTCCAGCAGGTAGGTGCCCCGGGTCATCCGGTCGGTGAGCGTCATGCTCATGACGTCGCGGCCGGTCTCGGGGTCCTCGTCCCGCCAGAACGCGCGGTCCACCGGCACGAACAGCTTCGAGGACTCCATGTAGTGGGTGCGCTCGATCGCCGTCCAGTGGTCGATGGGCAGCAGGTCCTCGTCGCAGTCGATCTTGGACAGCATCATCCAGCTCTGCGCGGTGAACACGGCCGCCGGGTAGGTGCGGGTGGAGCCCGAGGCGTCGGTGACCGTGATGTTGCCCGCCGGGGAGCCCTTGGCCGCGGTGCGGCGCAGGGCGGTGACGGCCGGACGCGGGCCGCCCTCGTGCAGCGAGGCCAGGGTGGTGCCCTGCGCCCAGTGCACGAGCTTGTCCGGCGTGTCCTCCCACAGGCGCAGCGGCAACTGCTCCACACCGCCCACGATGCCCATGTGGTCGTCGTCGGCGCCCGTGTAGGTGACGCGCAGGATCTCCAGGATGGAGTTGGGGAAGTCGGTGTCCCAACCGCCGGTCCCGAAGCCCACCTGGCCGAAGATCTCGCGGTGGCGGAAGGAGGCGAAGGCCGGGGAGTCGCACAGGAAGCCGTAGAAGGTCTGGTTGTCGAACCGGGCGACCAGCTCGTTCCAGATCTCCTTCTGGGTGGCCACGTCGCGCTCGCGGATGGCCTTCTGCATACGGGTGTGCTGGACGCTGTCCAGGGCCGCGTCCCAGGCGCGGGCCACCTCGCGGTAGACCTCGGGCAGGTCGTCGAGCGAGGTGGCGTAGTGGGCCCGCCCCTTGAGGTCGACCACGGTGCTGGGGGTGGCCGGGGAGAGCGGGTTGGGGAACGGCGTCGTCTCCAGGCCCGCGCGGTCCACGTAGTGCCAGAAGGCGGTGGAGGACGGCGGGAAGCGCATGGCGCCCATCTCGGCGACCACGTCGTCGGGGCAGCCCGCGAGCTTCTCCGTGCGCAGCCGCCCGCCGATGCGGTCGGCCTCGTACACGACCGGCCTGAGCCCCGTCTTCATCAGCTCGTAGGCGGTGACGATCCCCGACAGCCCGCCGCCGATGACGGCGACCTCGGTGCCGTGGCGCTCCGCCGGGACCTGCCCGAGTCCGGCGGGGTGCTCCAGGTAGGCGTCGTAGGCGAACGGGAAGTCCGGCCCGCACATGTTCAGCGGCGTGTCCTGCGCGGGTGCGGCACCGGCCGCCGTGGGCACGGCAGACGTCATTCTCCAACCCCTCCTTCGTGGGTGCGGTCCGGCGGGGAAGCCGGTGGTCGTCCGTGCGCGGCGGCACGGGTCGTGATGGCGGATCGACGGCTCGGGGGGCGCGGGGGCGCGGGCGGGCGCGCCCCGGCACGGGAGTGTGACGCCGGGCGGCGCGGCGCCGTCCGCCTCAGGCGAGGGTCAGGCGGTGAGCGTCCGGTACAGGGCCGGACGGCGGTCGTCCAGATAGGACTGCGCGCTGCGGGCGCGGGTGAGGGCGTCCGGGTCGACGTCGCCGACCAGGAACTCCTCGCCGGGGCCGGCACGCAGCGTCTCGGAGCCGTCGGGCGCGAGCAGGGCGCTAAGCCCCGCGTAGCGCAGGTCGCCCTCGGCGTCGCAGCGGTTCACGTACGCCAGGTGGATCTGGTTCTCCAGGGCGCGCACCGGCACGATCCTCTCGGCCACCTCGGTGAAGGGCATCATGAGCGCGGTGGGCACCAAGAGGAGTTCGGTACCGGCGAGGGCGTGGGCGCGCACGGTCTCGGGGAACTCGACGTCGTAGCAGACCAGCAGGCCGACGCGGATCCCGTCGAGGTCGGTCTGGACCACCGGCTCCGCGCCCGGGGAGAACGCCCCGCGGTCCAGGTCGCCGAACAGGTGGGTCTTGCGGTAGGTCCGGCGGTCGCCGTCGGAGTCCACGAGCTGGACGGCGTTGTACACGGCGCCGTCGGCGCGCTCGGGGAAGCCGTGCACGATGGCGACGCCGGTGTCGGCGGCGATCGCGGCGACAGCGTCGCTGAGGGGGCCGTCGCGGGGTTCGGCGAGCCGGGCCAGGACGTCCGGGTCCAGGTTGTAGCCGGTCAGGGACATCTCGGGTCCCACGAGCAGGCGGGCCCCGGCGTCGGCGGCGGCTCTGGCGCGGTCGGCGAGCCGGTCGAGCGCGGCGGCGGGGTCCGCGCCGGGTCCGGCGCCCTGGTCGAGGGCCACGCGCAGGGGTCCGCGTGTCACTGCCTCTCACCTCGCTTTTCTCCGTCGTCTCGGGGCCGCGTCCACTCTAGGTGGACGAACGCGCCGAAACAGTGCGCCCATCCGGAGGATTCCCGCGTCTTTTCTGCGAGGTGCCGCTGTTCCTTGCGCCCGCGGGCGGATCGGTGCGGCATGTGGTGCGCCGCACCCTCCCGGGGGACACGCGAGGGGCCGGGGGGATCCCCCCGGCCCCCGCACGCGCGGTTCCCGACCGGTGCGGCTAGGCGCGGACCTCGCTGGTCACGGGGTCGGTCTCCAGGACGGAGCGGCGCATGCTGTAGGCGAAGTAGACCGCCACGCCGACGGCGAGCCAGACCAGGAAGGCCGCCCACACGCTCATCGACATGCTGAACATGAGGTAGGCGCAGGCCAGCACTCCCAGGACCGGCGTGACCGGCGCCCCCGGCACGCGGAAGGCGCGCGGCAGGTCGGGCCTGCTGCGGCGCAGCACCAGGACGGCCACGTTGACCAGGGCGAAGGCGAAGAGGGTGCCGATGGCGGTGGCGTCGGCGAGCGGCCCGAGCGGGACCAGGGCGGCGAGCAGCGCGATGAGCACGGAGGTGATGAGGGTGTTCGTGCGCGGGGTGCCCTTGGCGTCGAGGGTGGAGAAGGCCCTGGGGATGAGCCCGTCTCGCGACATCGCGTAGAGGATGCGGGTCTGGCTGTAGAGCACGACCAGGACCACGCTGGCCAGGGCCAGGACCGCGCCGGCGGCGAAGATGACCGCCCACACGGGGGTGCCGGTGACCGAGGTCAGGATGCCCGCCAGGGAGGTCTCGCCGTCGACGAAGCCGGTCCAGTCGAGCGCGCCGACCGCCGCGAAGGCGACCAGGCAGTACAGCGCGGTGACCAGGATCATCGCGAACATGATCGCCCGGGGCAGGTCGCGCTGCGGGTTCTTGGCCTCCTCGCTCGCGGTGGAGACCGAGTCGAAGCCGATGTAGGAGAAGAACAGGGTGGCGCCCGCGGCGCTGACACCGGCCATGCCCATCGGCATGAACGGGGCGAAGTTGCCGTCCTGGACGGCGGTGATCGCGATGGCCACGAACATCACCAGGATGGCGACCTTGACGGCGACCATGACGGCGTTGACGCGGCTGCTCTCGCGGACCCCGGCGAGCAGGGCGAACATGGACAGCAGGACCACGACGGCGGCGGGCAGGTTGATCACGCCGCCCTCCATGGGGCCGACGAGAACCGCGCCCGGCAGGGACAGGCCGGTGGTGAGCTGGAGGAGTTCGTTGATGTACTCGCCCCAGCCGACGCCGACCGCGGCGACCGACACACCGTAGGTGAGCATGAGGCACCAGCCGCACACCCAGGCCATGAACTCGCCGATGGTGGCGTAGCTGTAGGAGTAGGCGGAGCCGGAGGCGGGGATCATTCCGGCCATCTCGGCGTAGGCGAGCGCGGAGAACAGCGCGGTGATCCCGGCGAGCACGAACGAGAGGATGACGGCCGGCCCGGCGACGGGGACGGCCTCGCCCAGCACGACGAAGATGCCGGTGCCCAGGGTGGCGCCGATGCCGATCATGGACAGCTGCCAGAAGCCCATGTGCCGTCGGAGGCCGCTGCCCTCGGAGTCCTGGGTCTCGGCGACGAGCCTCTCGATCGGCTTGCGCCTGGTGAGGCGCTGCCTCAGCGCGGGCGCACCGCCCGGGCCTGCGGCCCCGCGGGCGTCCGCAGGGCTCTTCTGG
This sequence comes from Nocardiopsis akebiae, assembly GCF_018316795.1. Taxonomy (NCBI): domain Bacteria; kingdom Bacillati; phylum Actinomycetota; class Actinomycetes; order Streptosporangiales; family Nocardiopsidaceae; genus Nocardiopsis; species Nocardiopsis akebiae. The sequence goes on along the minus strand of NZ_CP074132.1, from coordinate 1,644,904 downwards.
TCCACCACGTGTCTACTCCTCGTTCATGTACGTGGGCACACCGCTTCCCCGGGGGAGGTACGGCGGGGTGGGGGTCCGGCCGCCGCGCGTCGGGGCGGCCCGAAGCCCTCAGCAACGGTAGCCGCGTTATCTACGTAACATGACCCACATTCGTTGCGTCTGTCCGTTTCAAGCGGCGGGATCGTGCGCGTCCGCGCAAGGAAACGCGGGTTCCTGTGATCGACGCCATACAAAGTCACCCTGGGTGACCACTACCACGCAGGAGAGCGAACAAGCTGGTCAGGGGCGCGCGGCGAAGCCCCGGGCACGACGGAGGACCGGAACCCGCCCGTGCGCGGACGCGCCCCGGCCCTCGTGCGCGTGCCGGTCCGCCCGGGGCCGGACAGGACCGACCGCCCGACCGCCAAGCCCCGTTCGAGTCGGAAGTAGGTTCGCCGCGTGTTCACGACCGCGGGGACCAGGAGGGGAAGCCTTGGGGCCGGGAACGGTGCCGACGAGGAGGTTGAGGAAACCCACGACCCGTTGCCACGACCCGCTGACCACGTTGACCGCCCCGAGCATCGTGATACTCCAACCGAGCAGCCCGTGGACGGCGTTGGCGAGGGGGCGGACCGGTCGTCCCCGTGATCATGCGCGTGTCCAGGCACCGGCACCACAGCGAACGGCCGCGCCGGCCCCCGGAAGGGGCGGCGCGGCCGTCGGAGGCGGCGGGAGGGGCTCAGCCGGCCACGGAGACCGTGGGCGCGCCCGACTCGGCGCCGGACTCGCCCATCTCCTCGGCGATGCGCATGGCCTCCTCGATGAGGGTCTCCACGATCTTGGACTCGGGCACGGTCTTGATGACCTCGCCCTTGACGAAGATCTGGCCCTTGCCGTTTCCGGATGCCACGCCCAGGTCGGCGTCGCGGGCCTCGCCGGGGCCGTTGACGACGCAGCCCATGACGGCCACGCGCAGCGGAACCTCCATGCCCTCCAGACCCGCGGTGACCTCCTCCGCGAGCGTGTACACGTCCACCTGGGCCCGGCCGCAGCTGGGGCAGGAGACGATCTCCAGGCCGCGCTCGCGCAGTCCGAGCGACTCCAGGATCTGGTTGCCGACCTTGACCTCCTCAGCGGGGGGCGCGGACAGGGACACGCGGATGGTGTCACCGATGCCCTCCGAGAGCAGCGCGCCGAAGGCCACCGCGGACTTGATGGTGCCCTGGAAGGCGGGACCGGCCTCGGTCACGCCCAGGTGCAGCGGGTAGTCGCAGGCCGCGGAGAGCTGGCGGTAGGCGTTGACCATGACCACGGGGTCGTTGTGCTTGACCGAGATCTTGATGTCGCGGAAGCCGTGCTCCTCGAACAGCGAGCACTCCCACAGCGCCGACTCGACCAGGGCCTCCGGTGTGGCCTTGCCGTACTTCTGGAGCAGGCGCTTGTCCAGCGAACCGGCGTTGACGCCGATGCGGATCGGCGTCCCGGCCTCGCCGGCCGCCTTGGCGATCTCGGCGACCTTGTCGTCGAACTTCTTGATGTTGCCCGGGTTGACGCGCACGGCGGCGCATCCGGCGTCGATCGCCTGGAACACGTACTTGGGCTGGAAGTGGATGTCGGCGATCACCGGGATCTGCGACTTCTTGGCGATGACCGCCAGGGCGTCGGCGTCGTCGTTGGTGGGCACGGCCACGCGGACGATCTGGCAGCCCGCGGCGGTCAGCTCCGCGATCTGCTGGAGGGTCGCGTTGATGTCGGAGGTACGGGTGGTCGTCATCGACTGCACGGACACCGGGGCGTCCCCACCGACGGGAACGTTCCCGACCATGATCTGCCGCGTCTTGCGCCGGGTCGCGAGCGGGCGCGGCGGTGCGGCGGGAATACCGAGATCGACGGTCACGCTTGATTCACCTCGTCTGCCGCCGAGGAGGGGGCGGCACTTGATTCGTCCGTTTCGGGAATTGGGTGTCCGGCGCAGCGCGCGGGTCCGCGTCCGGGGATCACCGTGTCCGGCGGCCTTGGCTACGCCGTCGTTCCCGGATCGCGCCCCCAGGTTACCCGTACCCGGGAGCGTGCCCGGCACGGAACGCGGACCGGGATACCAGGGTGAACGACCGGCGCCGCGGGGGTGTCCGCCGCCCGTCGGGCGGTCACCCGGGCGGTGGACGGGAAGGGCCCCGGCACAGGGCCCGGCTCCCCGGACCGACCGGGCGGGCGGAGCCCCGTCCCGGCGGCCGGAGGGCCGCCGGGACGGGGGGTCAGCCGAAGAGCCTGACCGGGTTGAACAGGTCGGCCACGAGCAGGACCACGCTGAACACCAGGAAGCAGGCCACGACCACGTAGGCCACCGGTGTCAGCATCGCCACGTCCACCGGGGCGGGTTCGGGTCTGCGGAAGAGCCTGGCCCAGCCGCGCTTGATCCACTCCCAGATGGCGCCGGCCATGTGACCGCCGTCCAGCGGCAGGATGGGCACCAGGTTGAAGGCGAACAGGAAGAGGTTCACCCCGGCCAGGATCTGGATCATGATCGCGGCGGTGTCGGCCACGGGCAGGCCCTGGGCCATGATCTCGCCGCCGATGCGGGAGATGCCGATGATGCCCACCGGGGAGTCCTGAGTGCGCTGCTCGCCCAGGAACGCGGCGGCGAACACGTCGGGCACCTTGCTGGGCAGGGCGATGAGGGCCTCGCCGACGCCGACCATCATGCCGCCCATCTCGGCGGCGGACTGGGCGAGGGTGAGCGGGGCGCGCTCGGTGGCGAAGACGATGCCGAGGAAGCCCACGACCTCGGTCTCGTAGACGCGGTAGCCCTGCTCGTCGTAGACCGGCTCGCCGTCGGCGTCGGTCTCGTAGACGAACTCGCCCTCGGCGTCGCGGGCCGGGAGCTCGTTCTCGACGATGTCGACGTCCAGCGGCAGCCGCTCGCCGTCGCGCTCGACCACGATCTCCGTGTCGCCCACGGCCTCGCGGATCTGCCGGTTGGCGGTGCTCCAGTCCGGGGTGGACTCGCCGCCGACGGAGACGATGACGTCGCCGGGCAGCATCCCGGCCTCGGCCGCGGGCGTGGGCGGGGCGTCCTCGCAGTCGGTGGCGGAGCTGCCCGCGGGGACCACGCACTCGCTGACCGTGGCGATCTGGGTCGTGCTCTGCGGCACCCCGATGCCCATGAACAGCACGGCGAGCAGGATCGCGGCCAGGATGACGTTCATGCCCGGACCGGCGAACATCACGATGAGGCGCTTCCAGGGCGCCCGCTGGTAGAACTGCCGGTCCTGGTCCTCCGGGGACAGCTCGACGTAGGACGCCTCACGGGCGTCCTCGGCCATGGCCCGCCAGCGCGAGAGCTTGCGGGAGCTGTCGTCGGCCCTCTGGCGCGAGGGCGGGAGCATGCCGACCATGCGCACGAACCCGCCCAGCGGGACCGCCTTGACGCCGTACTCGGTCTCGCCCCTGCGGACGGACCACAGGGTCTTGCCGAAGCCCACCATGAACTCGGTGCACTTGATCCCGAACATCTTGGCCGTGGCCATGTGGCCCAGCTCGTGCCAGGCGATCGAGAACAGCAGGCCGAAGACGAACAGGACGATCCCGACCACGGTCAACAGGGCGACCATGCATCTCTCCTCAGGGCGGTGTCAGGCCTGGCGCGCGAGCAGCTCGCGCGCACGCGTGCGGGCCCAGGTGTCAGCGGCGTACACGTCGTCCAGGCTCAGGTGTCCTCTGCGGGAGGACGCTCCCCCGGCACGTTCTGTTCGCTGGTGCTCCGAGACTACCCGGGAGACGGTGTCCATGATGGCCGGGAACGCGAGGTTTCCCCCGAGGAAGGCGTCGACCGCCTCCTCGTTGGCCGCGTTGTAGACCGCGGGCGCGGTCCCGCCCGCCGCGCCGACCTCGCACGCCAGGCGGACGGCGGGGAAGGCCTCGTGGTCCAGCGGCTCGAAGGTCCAGGTGTGGGCGCGGGTCCAGTCCATGCCGGGCGCGGCGTCGGGCACGCGGTCGGGCGCGCCGAGCCCGTAGGCGATGGGGATCATCATGCTGGGCGGGCTGGCCTTGGCGATCGTGGAGCCGTCCACGTACTCGACCATGGAGTGGACGACCGACTGCGGATGGACGACCACGTCGATCCGGTCGAAGGGCACGTCGAACAGCAGGTTGGCCTCGATGACCTCCAGCCCCTTGTTGACCAGGGTGGCGGAGTTGACGGTGATGACCGGGCCCATGCTCCACGTGGGGTGGTCGAGGGCGTCGGCGGGGGTGACCGAGGCCAGTTCGTCGCGGCTCCGGCCGCGGAAGGGGCCCCCGCTGGCGGTGACGACCAGGCGGCGCACCTCGTCGCGGCGGGCGTGGACGTGGCCCTGCGCGAGGCTGGCGAGTTCGTCCCCGGGCAGGTGGGGGAAGCACTGGGCGATGGCGAAGTGCTCGGAGTCGACCGGGATGATCTGGCCGGGCCGGGCGAGCTCGCGCACGAGCGGCCCGCCGATGATGAGGGACTCCTTGTTGGCCAGCGCGAGGGTGCGCCCGGCGCGCAGCGCGGCGAGGGTGGACTCCAGGCCCAGGGCGCCGGTGATGCCGTTGAGGACGACGTCGCACTCGCTCCCGGCCAGCTCCGCGACCCCCTCGGGCCCGGCCAGGACGGTGGCGCGGCTGCCGTGCCCGGCGAGGGCGCGCGCGAGTTCGCCCGCGCGGTCGGGGTCGGCGACGGCGACCAGCGGGACGTCGAGCTCGGCCGCCTGCTTGGCGAGCAGGTCCACGCGCCCGCCGCCCGCGGCCAGGCCCACCACGCGGAAGCGTTCGGGGTTGCGCTGGACGATGTCGATGGCCTGGGTTCCGATAGAGCCGGTGGAACCGAGGATCACTGCTGTTCGCTGTTCTTCTCGCACGCTCCCCATTGTTCCGCAATCCGCCGGGCGGAGTGCGGGGCCTGTGGACGGACCGGGGCGGAACGCGGGCCCGTGGCGCCGACCGGAGGAGGCGGCGGGATCGTGCGTCACCGGGTCTTTACAACCGGTGCCCGGTGACCTAACTTAACCCGTGAGTAAGCTACCCCCCAGTTGGAACGGTCTGTCGGGCGGCGCGTCGAGGCGACGCGAGCACGGCCCGGTGGGACCACCGGGCAGTACGCTCCCCGCGAGGCGCTCGCCCGGACGCCTCCGCCGCGACCCCCGGGTTCCGGCCTCCCCCGATGGCGAGACGGCGCGACGACCCATCGGTCACCCCACCCCGCCAGCCCCCCTGAGGTTCCCCCGCCATGCGCCCTGTCACGACCCCCTCCCTCCCCGCGCCCCGCGAGGCCGGACCGCCGCGTACCGGTTCCGGGCTCCGCGCCGCCGCGCGCCTCCTCCCCCGCCCGCTGTCCGCCGCCCTCGCGGCCGTGCTCGCCGCCGCCGTCCTCACGCCCGCCCCGGCCTCGGCCGCGGTCGGCGCCAGCATCGGCTACGAGACCATCGTCAGCCACGACGGCACCGAGCTGAGGGCGAAGGTCATCACCCCCACCGGGGTCGAGGGCCCGCACCCGCTGCTGGTCATGCCCTCCGCCTGGGGGACGCCCCACCTCCTCTACGTGGGCGCCGCCGCCAGGCTGGCCCACGAGTCCGGTTACCAGGTCGTGGCCTACACCTCGCGCGGTTTCTGGGACTCGGGCGGCGGGATCGGGGTGGCCGGTCCCGAGGACCGCGCCGACGCCGGCGCCGTCATCGACTGGGCGCTGGAGAACACCGACGCCGACCCCGACCGCATCGGCATGGCCGGGATCTCCTACGGGGGCGGCATCAGCCTGCTGACCGCCGCCGAGGACGAGCGGATCCGCGCCGTGGCCTCGCTGAGCGGCTGGGCCGACCTGGCGGTCTCCCTGTATCCCAACGAGACCGTCGACACGCAGTCGGCCGAGCTGCTCCTGCTCGCGGGCAAGCTCACCGGCACCCCCGGCGAGGAGCTGGCCGGGATCGAGGCCGCCTACCGGCGCGGCGACATCCAGCCCGCCCTGGACGTGGCCCCGGACCGGTCGGCGGCCGCCAAGGTGGACGCCATCAACGCCAACGGCACGGCCGTGATGATGGCGCACGCCTGGAACGACGGCATCTTCCCCGTGGGCCACATCACCGACTTCTACGAGGAACTGGATGTGCCCAAGCGGCTCATGATCACCCCGGGGGACCACGCCACCCAGGAGCTGTTCGGCGCGGCCGGGCTGCCCGACGAGGTGTGGGAGGCCCTGGGCGACTGGTTCGACCACCACCTGCGCGGCCAGGCCAGCGAGGTGGACGCCGGGGGCCCCGTGCACGTCAGGCCCAACAACGGGCGCGGCGGCTGGACCACGCACCCCGACTGGCCGTCGGTCACCGCGAGCACCGACCGGTACTACCTGGCCGAGCCGGACACCGACTGGTTCCGCTGGCAGAGCAGCGGCGCCATGGAGCCCGAGCCCTCCACCGGCTGGAGCTACCGCTTCCGCACGGGGATCGCCACCCCGGCCGAGAGCGGCACCGTGCTGGTCTCCGGCGCGCTCCAGCAGTTCTTCGACGTCCCGACCGGGGTGCTGCTGCCGGCGGTGGACCGCCACCGGGCCGCCGTGTGGACCAGCCCCGCCTACCCCGAGGGGGCGCGGGTGGCGGGAACGCCGGAGGTCTCCCTCACGTTCACGCCAACCGCCCCGGAGCAGTCGGTGTACGTGTACCTGTACGCGATCGACGGGTGGGGGACCGGTTCCCTGCTCTCGCACGCGCCCCACACCCTGCGCGGGGCGACTCCCGGTGAACCGGTCACGGTGGACACGGAGTTGGCGCCGGTGGTCTGGGACGTGCCCGCGGGGCACCGCCTGGCCGTGGTGGTGGACAGCCTGGACGCGCGTTACCAGGACGAGAGCGACATCGGGGACCGGGTGGGCCTGACCTCCCCGGAGGAGGCGCCCGCCCGGGTCACGGTTCCGCTCACCTGACGGGCGCCGGGGACCTCCCCCGGCGGCGGCCCGGGCCCCCTCCGGCCGCCTCCGGCGCACCCCAGTGCCGGAGGCGGCCCCTTCTTCCCCCGCCGCGCACGACACAAACACAAAGTAGCCACTCGACTACCGAAAGTGTGCGAGGATGCTCGTCATGACCTCGTCCACCGCACACAGGATCCTCGCCCCCCTCGCCGCCGCTGCGGTCGCCGCCGGGGGCCTCTTCCTCGCCGAGCAGCTCCCGGCGCCCGCGTCCGCCGTCACCCAGGCCATCCACTCCCCCGCGGTTCCCGCGCAGGAGGACCGCGAGGCCCTTTCGCACGTGACGGGGCTCTCACACCAGAGCGCCGCCGTGACCGGCGACCAGCACCGGGCCGTGCTGGACTACTGGACCGAGGAGCGCATGGCCGCCGCCAAGCCCATCACCGGCATGCTGGAGGACGTCCTCACGTCCCCCGAGGGCGGGACCGCGCCGGACGAGGGAGTGGAGCACCAGGCCGCGCCGCGCTCCGACAGCGAGGGCGAGCGCTGGACCTCGGGCGGGCTCGTCACCAGGACCACCGGCAAGGTCTACCTGACCATGGACGGGCGCGACTTCACGTGTTCGGCGTCGGTGGTGGACGCGGCGAACCGGAGCACCGTGGTCACCGCCGGGCACTGCGCCAAGGACGGCCGGGGCTCGTGGGCGCGCAACTGGACCTTCGTACCCGGCCACGCGGACGGGGAGAGCCCCTACGGCCGGTTCACCGCCAGCGACCTGCTGGTGGCGCCCGAGTGGTCGCGCCAGGCGGACGACAGCTACGACTTCGCCATGGTGGTGCTCAACCCCGACGGGGGCACGACCGTCCAGGAGCGGGTGGGCTCCCAGCGGATCGCGTTCGACGCCTGGACCGAGGACAAGGTGCGCGAGGGAGTGCAGGTGTACACGTTCGGGTACCCGTCGGCGTCCCCGTACGAGGGCAGGCACCTGCACTACTGCTCGGGCCGTACCGAGCCCGACACCGGCGGCACCACGGCCAACGGGGTGCGCTGCTCCATGACGCAGGGCTCCAGCGGCGGCCCCTGGTTCGCCGGTTTCGACACCGGCACCGGCCGGGGCACGATCACCTCGGTGGTCAGCTTCAAGTACGCCGACGACCGCAGCGTCCAGTACGGCCCCCGGTTCGGCCGGGAGGCGCGCGAGCTGTACGAGCAGGCGGCCCAGCTGTAGAACCCGCAGGACGGGCGGTGTCCCCCGGCCCCCGTGGCGCGGGGGACACCGCCCGTTACGGGTCCGGGGCGGTCCCCGGAGGCGCTACAGGTCGATTCCGGTCAGGACGAGGACCCGCTCGTAGGACAGGTCGGTCATGGCGGCGCGCACGCCCTCCTTGCCAACACCCGACCCCTTGACCCCGCCGTAGGGCATCTGGTCGGCGCGGAACGTGGGCACGTCGCCGATGACCACGCCGCCGACCTCCAGTTCGCGGTGGGCGCGGAAGGCGGTGGGCAGGTCGCGGGTGAACACGCCCGCCTGGAGCCCGAAGTCGCTGTCGTTGACCGCGGCGAAGGCGGCGTCTGTGTCGGCCGCGCGCTGGAGGACCAGCACCGGGCCGAAGACCTCCTGGCGCACCACCCGGGAGTCGTCCGGGGCCTCGGCGAGGACGGTCGGCGCCACGGTCACGCCGTCGCGCGTGCCGCCGGTGAGGAGCTTGGCCCCGGCGGTGACGGCCTCGTCGATCCAGGAGGCCACGCGCTCGGCCGCGGCCTCGTCCACCAGCGGGCCCACGTCGGTGGCCGGGTCGGAGGGGTCGCCCACTCCGAGGGCCTCCACCCGCTCCACGAGGCGCGGGACGAACTCGTCGTACACGGAGTCCTCGACGATGACGCGCTGCACGCCGATGCACACCTGTCCGGCCTGGTTGTTGCCGAACAGGGCCACCCGCTGGGCCGCCCAGTCCAGGTCGGCGTCGGCGAGCACCACGGCGGCGGCGTTGCCGCCCAGTTCCAGGGTGACGTGCTTGTGCGGGGCCAGGCGGGGCAACTGCCAGCCGAAGGCGCCGCCGGTGAAGGAGATGACGGGCAGGCGCTCGTCGGTGATGAGGGAGGCGGCGCGGTCGTTGGGCATCGGCAGCACCGACACCATGCCGCCGGGCAGGTCCGTCTCGGCGATGATCTCGCCCAGGACCAGGGCGGTCATCGGGGTGGCGGGGGCCGGCTTGAGGATGATGGGCGCGCCGACGGCGATGGCCGGGGCGACCTTGTGGGCGACGAGGTTGAGGGGGAAGTTGAACGGCGAGATGCCCAGGACCGGCCCCTTGGGGACGCGGCGCACCAGGGCCATGCGGCCGGTGCCGCCCGGGTCGGTGTCCAGGCGCTGGAGCTCACCGCTGTCGCGGCGGGCCTCCTCTGCCGCCCAGCGGAACACGGACACGGCGCGTCCGGCCTCGGCGCGGGCCCACTTGATCGGCTTGCCGCTCTCGGCGGTGATGGTGCGGGCGATCTCCTCGGCGCGCTCGCCGATGCGCCGGGAGACGTGGTCGAGGGCGTCGGCCCGCACGTGGGCGGGCAGGGCGGCGGCCTCGGCGGCGGCCGCGTGCGCGGCGGCCACCGCCTCCTCGATCTGCTCGGCGGTGGGCACGGAGACGGTGCCCGCGTCCTCGCCGGTGTAGGGGTTGACGAGGGTGATCTCGGTGTCGCCGGTCGCGGCGGTGCCGGCCAGCCAGAACGGGCGCGTAGACATGCCCGTGACGCTAGTGCCCCCTTCTCCCGGTATGCCTTGTCCACCGTTGCCAACACGAACACGGGAGTTGGCCACAGTGGCGCAAGAACTACACGCGTACGGCTCCGCGCTCCGAACAGGGACGACAGCGGGGGGTGTACACCGGAGTGACGGGCGGTATCGTCTGAGGATCAGACAGCCTGACCGGGGATCTTTGGTCGGCCGACTGGCGCCGGCGACCTCCTTCGTCCACAGTGGTGAGGAGGGCTCTGCCAGCGCGTTCGGCCGGACCCTCGGGTCCGCCACCGCCGACGGGATCCCGGGAGTGCCCATTGCCGCTTGTCTACCGCACGCTCGTCGCGGTCCCGGAGCACGACGGCGACCTGGTCGCCGTCACCTCGACGGTTCTGTCGCGGTGGTTGAGCAAGCGCGGCAACTCGGGCGCGCGGGTGGACTTCTCCGCGTCGGGGCGCCATGAGCTGAGCAACCGCTCCCGCGCCCTGGTCGTGCGGCACGACAACCCCGACGAGGGCCTGTCCTTCCTGCGGCTGACCACCGAGTCCGACAAGACGGACGGCGTGTGGCGGACGGTCGCCACCGCTGTCGTGGACCCGGCGCTGTCCCCGTGGCGGTACGTGTGGATCGACATGACCGTCACCCCCTCCTCTCCGGCGGGTGAGGGCTCCGAGCAGCCCCGGCTGGACGTCATGCCGCCCGAGGCAGCGCGCATGCTCCTGGAGGCGGTGCACGGCCACGACGGCGGCCACCCGCTGCCGCCCGCGCCGCGGATCGTGCGCGGGCGCGAAGACGACCTCGTGGACACGCTCGTGGCCGCGATCCGCGACCCCCTGCGGCGCATGGCGGTGGTGGCCACCGGTTCGCCCCGTGACGTGACCGTCGCCGACTGGCGCGGTGCCATGGCCGGGGCGCTGTCGCGCTGCACCGGCATGTGCTCGGGGTACGTGCTCGACGACGCCGCCCTGGAGCGCGTCGGCGCGCTCCTGCCGCCGGGTCTGGACGTCCCGCCCGGCGGGGTGCGCACCTTCTTACCCGGGGTGGACCCGCACGACGAGGCGGACGCCGCACGCCACCCGAGGATGAGCCCGGCCACGCTGGACACCGCGCGCGACGGCGAGCGCATCCGCAACTGGGTGGGCGCCGCCCTCTCGCGGCGGGTGCGCGACAACGCGCTGGAGGTGGGCCTGCCCGGTCCGCTCCAGGCCGTGGACGCGCTGCTGGAGGAGGAGACCGACGACCTGCGGCGGTCCGGACCCGGCACGGCGCGGCCGCGGGTGAGCGTGCCCGCGGCCCGGGGCGCGGCCGTCGTGCACCGGGCGGCGCAGGGCGGGGCCGGTTCGGCCGGGGCCGCCTCGGCGCTGGAGCGCGAGGCCCTGGAACAGCAGGCCCAGCGGCTGCGGGAGGAGGTCACCCGGCTCGGCGCGCGGGTCAGCGAGCTGTCCGAGGAGCGCCACGGACTCCTGGCCGAGACCGCCGACCTGAGCGAGGAGCTCGACACCGCCCGCGAACAGGCGCGCGCCGCCCGCTACGAGGCCCGCTGGCTGCGCGAGCAGGCGCGCGAGGCCGGGCTGTTCCGACTGGCCGCGGCGCCCGCGCCGATCGACCCGCAGCGGCGGCCCCCGGTCAGCGTGCGCGAACTGCTGGAGCGCATCACCGACGACTCGGTGCTGCCGCACCTGTACTTCACCATCGAGGACGCCACGGTCTACGAGTTGTCCGACAGCCGCAAGGAGTCCCTGTGGGTCACCCGCGCGTGGGAGGCGCTGCTGGCCCTCAACGACTACGCGCGCTACCAGTTCGACAATCCCGGCACCGGACTGGGCTTCCACTCCTACCTGCGCGAGACCCCGGACGGGTACCAGGTGATCCCCATCAAGCGGTTGGCCTCGCAGGAGTCGGACCACGTGCGCAACCGGGGCAAGCTCAACGACAAGCGCCTGTTCCGGGTTCCCGAGGAGGTGGAGCCGAGCGGGCGGCTGCCCATGTACGCGCACATCAAGCTCGACATCGAGTACGGGATCTGTCCGCGGCTGTACTTCTACCCCCACCTGGGGCCGGGCACCACGAACCGGGTCTACATCGGCTACCTGGGCCGCCACCTGCCCGTGCAGCAGACCAACTGAGGCCGCCCGGGCACGCGGAGCGGGGCCGGGCCGCGTCAGGGGCCTACCCCCCGGTGAGGCGCAGGATCTCGTCGACGACGCTCGCGAGCGGTCTGGTGGCGTCGACGACCGTGCCGTTCCGGGGAACGTCCTCCTTCGTCCGGTGCAGGCGCGCGATGAGGTCCCGTTCGGCCCGCCTGCCGCCCCACTCCCCCTTCGGCCGCCCGTCGAGCCGCCGGCGCAGCGTCCGCGGGTCGACCTCCAGGACGAACACCCCGTCGAACAGCTCGATGAACTCGGGGAAGTTCCTCGAACCGCCGCAGAAGAACGTCACCGCGCTGCCCCGGTCGGCGACCAGGGACCTGACCCGGTCGACGTGCCAGAGGTGGTGCTCGTGCCTCAGGCCCTCCGTCGGCTCACCGGTTCTCGGATCGCCCTGGTAGGCCAGCTCCCGGTCGCCGTCGACGGCGTGGTGCCCGCGCCGCCGCAGTTCCGCGCAGACCGAGGTCTTGCCGGTGCCGGAGACGCCCTCGACCAGGTAGTTGCGCACGCCCATCACCGGAGCGTACAAGAACGCGGGGGCGGGGATCCCGAGGCGCGCGTACCCTGGGGGCCGTGACGGAAGCGAGTACGCGGGCCCCGGCGGCCCTGCCCGAGGTGCTGTGGCGCGAGCGCGCCGAACGGCACCGCGACCGCGTGGACGCGCTGGTCGGGGACCACCTGCGGCGCCGCCGGGAGGGCGTGCGCCACCCGGTGGAGGACTTCCTGTTCACCTACTACAACCTCAAGCCCGCGCAGCTGCGGCGCTGGCACCCCGGCGCGGGGACGGTGCTGCTGGGCGAGGGCGCCCGCGCCCGCCTGGACGAGCGGTTCTACGCCGAGCTGCCCGGGGGCGCGGTGGGCCTGGACACCGCGGCGTTCCTGGCGGCGCGGCCGGTGCTGGACTTCGTGGAGCGGCTGCTGTCGTCGGTCGCCGGGCGCCCCGCCCACCTCGGCTGCTTCGGGCTGCACGAGTGGGCGATGGTGTACCGGACCGGAGAGGTGCGGCACGGACAGGTGCCGCTGCGGCTGGGCCGGGAGGGCACCGACCGGGTCGTGGAGACGCACCGGATCCGGTGCTCGCACTTCGACGCGTTCCGGTTCTTCACCGAGGCCGCGCGCCCGCTCAACACGCTCCGGCCCAGCCGGGAGCGGCAGGACGAGCTGGACCAGCCGGGGTGCCTGCACGCCAACATGGACCTGTACAAGTGGGCGTACAAGCTGACCCCGGCGGTGCCCTCGGAGCTGGTGGTGGACTGCTTCGAACTCTCGCGGCAGATCCGGACGCTGGACATGCGCGCCTCCCCCTACGACCTGGCGGCGTGGGGGTACGCGCCGGTGCGGATCGAGACCGCCGAGGGCAAGGCGGAGTACATGGAGGCGCAGCGGGGGTTCGCCGAGCGCGGCGCGGTGCTGCGGGAGCGGCTGCTGGAGGTGTGCCGGGCCCTGCGCGCGGCCTGAGCCCGCGGGCCGGACGCGCGGCCGGCGCGGAGCCTGGTCACCCGCCCTGCTGAGGGGGGCCGAGACCGCAGGAGGGGGCTCCCCCGGGGAGGGGGATGCGGTGGCGGTTGGCGGCCACCCAGCGGTAGGCGGACCGGTTGAGCGAGCGCAGCAGCGGCAGGCGCGCCAGGCGGCCCAGCGGCCGGGTGAGCGGGCGCCCGTGCAGCAGGAGTTCGGCGACGGCGTCGCCGCCCGAGAAGCGGCGCCCGTCCGCGTACACGAACCAGGCGCTGGCGTCGGTCTGCTCCGGTGTCAGCCCCACGGAGTCCAGGTCGAAGTCCTGCCAGGCCACGAAGCTGCTGCGGGCGCGCAGCCGGTCGCGGGCGAAGACCACCGAGCGCTTGCAGAACCCGCAGTCGCGGTCGTACAGGAACGTCCCGGTGCCGGGGACGGTGTCCAGCGAAGGCCTCATACCGTCATCGTGCCCGCCCGGGGGCGCCCTCTCCCGGTTCCGGCGGATGTTCTTCGCCGCACGCCACGCGCGGAGCCGCCCACATGGGGCTCCGCGCCCCCGGGTGAGCGACCGCACAGCCGCCCTTCGGCGCCCCGCCCCACTGCCATCAGGGGGCGCCGGTGTCGCGGGCGGCCCGGGCCCGCGCCCACCGGCGCCAGCGCCACGGCCGCCTGGAGGAGAAGCCGCGCCCGGGAAGGGGCCGCCGCACGGTGGCCCGGCACGGAGGGCGGCCGCCCGGATCCCGGACGGCCGCCCCCGCCGGTCGGCTCAACCGGTGCCGTGCACGATGCGCTCGGCCATCTCCTCCCTGGGACGGATCTCACCCGAGAGGATCTGCTCGGCGTAGTGGCAGGCCACCCTGTGGGTGCCGCCCCCGGCGGTGTTCCCGACCGGGCGCAGTTCGGGCCGCTCGGTGTCGCACCGCTCCTCCTGCCGCCACGGGCAGCGGGTGTGGAAGCGGCAGCCCTCGGGCGGGTCGGCGGGCGAGGGCAGGTCGCCCGCCAGCAGGATGCGCTCGCGGCTGTCCTCCACCTGCGGGTCGGGGACCGGCACCGCCGACATGAGCGAGCGCGTGTACGGGTGCATCGGCGTCTCGTACAGGTCGTCGCTGGAGGCCTCCTCCACCAGGCCGCCCAGGTACATCACCCCGACCACGTCGCTGACGTGGCGGACCACGGCAAGGTCGTGCGCGATGACCAGGTAGGTCAGCCCCAGTTCCTCCTGGAGGCTCTCCAGCAGGTTGAGCACCTGGGCCTGGATCGACACGTCCAGCGCCGAGACCGGCTCGTCGCAGATGATGAGGTCGGGCTCCAGCACCAGCGCGCGGGCGATGCCGATGCGCTGGCGCTGGCCGCCGGAGAACTCGTGCGGGTAACGGGTGAGCGCCTTGGCCGACAGGCCCACCCTCTCCAGGGCGTCGACCACGCGCCTGCGCTGGTCCTCCAGGACCAGGGCGCGGCGCTCCCGGCCCCCGGAGGGCCCCTCCCCCGGCGGCGGGCCGCCGATCCCGTGGGTCTGCAGGCCCTCCAGCAGGATGGAACCGATGTTCTGCCGGGGGTTGAGGCTGCCCAGCGGGTCCTGGAACACCATCTGGAGGTTCTTGCGCTGGCGGCGCATCGACTCCTCGTCCAGGCCGGCCAGGTCCTGTCCGCCGAAGAGCACCTCGCCCTCGGTGACGTCCACCAGTCGCAGCACCGCGCGGCCCAGGGTGGTCTTGCCGCAGCCCGACTCGCCCACCAGACCGTAGGTCTGGCCGCTCTCGATCTCCAGGCTGACTCCGTCGACCGCGCGCACGTGGCCGACGGTGCGGTCGAAGAACACCCCCCTCCTGATGGGGAAGTGCACCTTGAGGTCGTTGATCCGCAGCAGGCTCATCCCCGCTCCTCCTCGTCGTCGCCGTCCGGACCGCCCGGGCCGTCCAGCGTGGGCCGGTCGGCCGCGTCCGCGTCCCGGATCGGGTTCACGCACCGGTGCACGTGTGCGGCCGCCGGGCCCCGCCCGGAGCGGCCGTCCTCCTCCACGCCCGCCGCGGCGCCCACCGCCACGAGCTCCGGCGGCCCCTGGAGGCACTCCATCGTGTAGTGGTCGCAGCGGGGCGCGAACGCGCACCCCTGCGCCCAGGCGATGTTGTCGTTGACCGACCCCCGGATGGGGGTGAGCCGCTCACCGCGCGGGGCGTCCAGCCGGGGGATGGAGCCCAGCAGGCCGACCGTGTAGGGGTGGGTGGGGTCGGCGAACAGCGGCGCGCGCGGCGCCGTCTCCACCGCCCGCCCCGCGTACAGGACGTTGATGTCGTCGCACAGTCCGGCGACCACGCCCAGGTCGTGCGTGATCATCAGCAGGGCGGTGCCCTCCTCGGTGACCAGGTCCCGGAGCAGTTCCAGGATCTGCGCCTGGATGGTGACGTCCAGGGCGGTGGTGGGCTCGTCGGCGATCATCACGCGGGGGCGGCAGGCAACCGCCATGGCGATGAGCGCGCGCTGGCGCATGCCGCCCGACAGCTGGTGCGGGTACTCGCGCAGCCGCCGGGTGGGGTCGGGGATGCCCACCCGGTCCAGCAGGTCGGCGGCCTCCTTCTCCGCCGCCGAACCGCGCATCCCCCGGTGGCGGCGCAGGATCTCGGTGACCTGGCGGCCGATGGGCACCACGGGGTTGAGGGAGCTGAGCGGGTCCTGGAAGATCATCGCCAGCTGGGAGCCGCGCAGGTCGCGCATCCGCTTCTGCGACAGCTTCAACAGGTCGACGGGCCCGTCGGGCAGCCGCATGACGGCGCTGCCGCCGACCCGCACCCCCCGGTCGGGGAGCAGGCCCATGAGGGCGAGCGAGGTGACGCTCTTGCCGCAGCCGGACTCGCCGACCAGCCCGGTCACCCGGCCCTCCTCCAGGGTGAAGGACACCCCGTCCACGGCCCGCACCTCGTCGGAGCCGCGTCCGCCGAACACCACGGACAGCTCGTCCACCGCCAGCAGCGGCGTGCTGGAACTCATGTCACTTCCTCAGCTTGGGGTCGAGCGCCTCCCGCATCGCCTCACCCAGCAGGGTGAAGCCCAGGGCGGTGACGATGATGGCCAGCGCCGGGTACACGGCCAGCTGCGGCGCGCTGGACAGGAACCGCTGGGCGTCGGCGAGCATGGTCCCCCATTCGGGGAAGGCCGGGTCCGGGTTGCCCAGACCCAGGTAGGACAGGGCCGCCGCGTCGATGATGGCGGTGGCCAGGGTGAGCGTGGACTGCACGATCACCGGGCCGAGCGAGTTGGGCAGGATGTGCACGAGGGCGATCTTGTGCTTGCGCACGCCCAGCGCGCGGGCGGCCAGCACGTACTCGCGGTTGCCCTGGGAGAGCATCGCGCCGCGCAGGAGACGGGCGAAGATGGGGATCTGCGCCACGCCGACCGCGAACATGACCGTGGTCAGGCTGGGGCCGACCAGGGCTGCGATGGTGACCGCGAGCAGCAGGGTGGGCAGCGCCAGCATCATGTCGATGACGCGCATGACGGCGTTGTCCACCTGGCGGCCCCAGCGGCCGCCCAGGACCGCGGCGGCCCCGGCCGCGCCGCCGAGCAGTGCGCCGACGCCGAAGCCGACCAGGGTGGCGACCACGCCGACCAGGAGGGTCTGGCGGGCGCCGATCACCATGCGGGAGAACTGGTCGCGGCCGAGGTTGTCCAGGCCCAGCCAGTTCTCGGCGCGCGGGCCGACGAACACGTTGCGGTTGGGGAAGACCTCGTCGCCCCAGCTCTGGGAGACGGGGTCGTAGGGCGCGATGAGCGGTGAGAACAGCGCCACGACGAGGAACACCACGACGATCACGGCGCCGGTGATGGCCATGGGGCTGCGGCGCATGCGCTCGAAGGCGGTGCGCCAGATGCCCGCGCCGTGTTCGCCCTCCTCGCGCTGGCCCATGAGTTCGGCCAGCCGGTCCACCCTGGCCGCCTTGCGTCCCAGGAGGGGCGTGTGCTGGGCCGCGGTGCCCTCGGGCTCCGGTGCGCCCGCGGGTTCGGACCGGTGGTGGGGGCTCGGTGTCGTCGGCATCACTGGGCCCGCACTCTCGGGTCGAGGAGGCTGTAGGAGATGTCCACCAACAGGTTGATGAACACGTACATGGTCGCGATGAGCAGGATGAACCCGGTGAGGACCGGGTAGTCGCGCCCCTGCGTGGCGGCGTAGACGAACGAGCCGATGCCGGGGAAGGCGAAGACGCTCTCGGTGAGCACGGCTCCGGCGAACAGGCTTCCGGTGAGCAGTCCGACCGAGGTGACCACGGGGAGCATGGCGTTGCGCATCACGTGACGGGTGCGCACGGTGTTGCGGTGCAGCCCCTTGGCGTTGGCGGTGCGCACGTAGTCCTCGCCGACCACCTCCAGCACGCTGGCCCGGGTCATCCGGACGATCACGGCGAGCGGGATCGAGGCCAGCGCGATCCCGGGCAGCACCAGGTGGAGCAGGGCGTCCCACACCACGTCGAGCTCCCCGGTCCGCAGGCCGTCGAGGACGACGAACCCGCTGAGGTCGGTGCGGATCAGGCCAGGCGAGAGCCGGAAGGCGGAGGGGAACATCCCGAGACGCTCGGCGAAGACCACCTTCAGGATGAAGGCGAGGAAGAACACCGGCGTGCAGATGCCCAGGAGGGATCCGCCCACGGCCGCGAAGTCCAGCACGGAGCCGCGCCTGCGCGCGGCGAGGTAGCCGAGGGGGACTCCGACGACGACCGCGATCAGCATCGCGGTGACCGACAGTTCGAACGTGGCCGGGAAGCGGGTGAGGAACTCCTCGGTGACCGGCCGTCCGGTGGAGAGCGAGGTCCCGAGGTCGCCCTGGAGGATACGGCGCAGGAAGGCCAGGTACTGAACCGTGACCGGTTCGTCCAGGCCGAGGGAGCGACGCAGCGCGGCGCGCTGTTCGGCCGTCGCGTCGTCGGGTAGGAGGGCGTACTCCGGTCCGCCCGGCAGCCGTTGCAGCCAGACGAACAGCAGGATCGACAGGCCGCCCAGTGTCGGGATCAGCTGGAGGAGACGCCTGACGATGAATCGCAGCACCTTCGCCGCCTTTCGCCAGTGGTGGGAACTATGGACGCGAAGCGTCCCCGCCGGATCGCGGCGGGAGTTCGAGCGGGTGGTTCGGACGAGGGGCCCGGTCGGCGCGCGGGCGGTGCGCCCCGCCGGGCGGTGTCGCGGCGCGGGGCGCGCGGCCCCGGACGGGCCGGGGGCCGCGGCCCCGGGCAGTGGGCGGGCCCGACCGGTGGCCGGTCGGGCCTTCCCCTCCCCGCGGGGGAGGGGGACTACTTCCAGGAGGCCTCGGAGAAGTTCTCCTGGGTCAGCGGGCTGACGTTGGGCGGGTTGACGTTCGCGGAGAAGGCGATGGACGGCGGGGAGCTGGAGATGGGCAGCCCCGGCAGGATGTCCATGATCTGGTTGTTCAGGTCCTGGTAGGCGGCGACGCGCTCCTCCTCGTTCGGGTTGGTGCTCGCCTCCTCCATGGCGTCGAACAGGTCCTCGTCACGGAAGCCGAACTCGCTGTTGTACTGGGAGAACCAGGTGCCGATGAAGTTGTAGGCGTCGTTGTAGTCGCCGGTCCAGCCGAGCAGGTACAGCGGGCACTCGCCGGAGTTGGTGCGCGGGACGTACTCGGTCCACTCGTAGGTGACCGGCTCCACGGTGACGCCGACCGCCTCCAGGTCCGCGGCGATGACGTCGAAGATGTCGCGCGGCGCGGGCATGTAGGGGCGGGTGACGTCGGTCGGGTAGCAGAACTCCAGGGTCAGGTCCTCCTGCCCGGCGTCCGCCAGCATCTCCTGGGCCAGTTCGGGGTCGTACTCGTAGGTCTGCACGTCCGGGGACCAGCCGTCGAGGGTGTCGGGGTGGAACTGGGTCGCGACCTCGCCGCCCTCGGGCAGGATCGTGTCGACGATGCGCTGGCGGTCCACGGCGTGGGCCAGGGCCTGGCGCACCTCCAGGTCGGCGAGCGCCTCGCTGGCCTCCTGCTGGTAGGCCATGTACAGGACGTTGAACACGCCGCGGGTGGGCACCTGGAAATCGGCCTCGGTCAGGGGGGCGACGTCGGCGGGGGCGACCAGGTCGTAACCGTGGATGTCACCCGCTTCCAGGGCCTGGCGGCGGGCGGTCTCGTCGGGGATAGCGCGCAGGATCATCGTCTCGAAGCCCGCGGCGTCGCCCCAGTAGTCGTCGAAGCGCTGGAGGGTCACCTCGGCCTGGTCGTGGTCCCACTCCTGGACGGTGAAGGGTCCGGTGCCCGCGACGGTTCCGGCCGTCTGGGTGTACTCGGGGAGGGTGAAGTTGCCCTCCTCTCCGGTGATCTCGGCGTCGGCGATGGCCTCCAGCGTGGTGGGGCTCATGATGCCGAACGAGGCGAGGCTGAAGCCGCCGGGGAAGATGGAGGAGTACTCGTCGATCGTGATGACCGCGGTCAGCTCGTCGGTGGCCTCGCAGGAGACGTACCGGGACTCGGCGAGGTCCTCGCTCTCGTTCTCCGCGAAGCCGCCGAAGATCGACTGCCAGTAATAGGAGTTGTTCGAGCTCTGGAAACCGCCGGTGAGGTTGTACCAGCGGTCGAAGTTGGCGCAGACCGCCTCGGCGTTGAACTCGTCGCCGTCGTGGAACACGACGCCGTCGCGCAGGTGGAAGGTCCAGACGGTGCCGTCCTCGGACTGTTCCCAGTCCTCGGCGAGTCCGCCGACGATTTCGGTCCCGCCCGATTCGTGCTCGAGAAGGGTTTCGAAGACCTGCCTGCTGTAACGGAAGGTCTCACCGTCACTGGTGAGGAAGGGGTCGAGGGTTTTGATGTCGCCCGCGGAGGCGAAGACGAAGGGCTCCGACGCGTCGGTCCCCCCGCCCTCGCGGTTACTCTCGGCACACGCTGTGGCCACCAGCGTGAGCGCGGCCGCGGAGGCCAGGAGGGCCAACGGCTTTCGGAAAGGCTTCCTGAACATGGTCCACCTCAGTGCGGGGCCCGGCAGGCCCTGGAACGATTGAGTGGACCCTAGACCGCGCCGAGAGCGACTGTGAAGATAGACAGCTGGGTATTAATACAACCGTTTCCCATCTGTGCCGTGATCCATGGGCGCATTTTCGGATACGAGTTGTCGAACAGATGAACGCACTATCACGTGAGACTGCACGGCAACACCCCCGTAACCAGGGAAAGACGACTTCCCCACTACCTGATATCCGATGATCGGATGAAAGGGTGTGTTTTCCGGGCTCGCGGACCCGCCCCGGAGCCCGGGCACCGGTGTCGGCGCAGGCGCCGGGCGGGCCTATGATCTGCCAATGACCACACCGCTTGACGACGCGGCGCTGACCGCGTTCCTCGAGGGCCAGGAGGCCTCCTGGCTGGCCGAACAGCTGATGCTGGTGGCCGACGAGGATCCCATCACCAG
The DNA here is from genome assembly GCF_018316795.1 of Nocardiopsis akebiae. NCBI lineage: Bacteria > Bacillati > Actinomycetota > Actinomycetes > Streptosporangiales > Nocardiopsidaceae > Nocardiopsis > Nocardiopsis akebiae. The sequence goes on along the minus strand of NZ_CP074132.1, from coordinate 1,624,288 downwards.
GATCCGGCTGACCGCCGCGGCCGGATCCGAGAGCGCAGTGGACGAGGCGCGCGCCGCCGTCCTCGCCAGGGTCGTGGCCCACCTCCCGCAGGAGGCCGCCCAGTCCCCCGACGACGGCGACGCCCTGCACCGGGCCCTGGACCTGCTGGACGACCTGGCCGACTACGGTTTCGAGGAAGAGTCGGCCGACATCGCGGACGAGGCCAGGGAGATCTACCTGGGCCGCCACGGGGAGGACGACAGCGACCACCTGGCGCGGCTGCACGCGGCCGCCGACGGCGAGGACGACGAGGAGTAGCGCGGGAGGGGTCCGACGGCGCGCCGTCGGCCCCGCCTTCGGGTACGCGCGCGGCGGGGGCCCGGGCTCGGGCCGCCCCGCCCGCGGGGGCGGGGCGTACCGCCGGACCGGTCCGCGGGCGCCGGGCCCCCTACCGACCGCACCAGCGGTGGACCTCGCTGCTCCACAGCGCGATGTTGACGACGATGGCGGCGACCGCCACCACGACCGCCGCCAGCAGCAGCTGCGTGTCCACCAGCCGCGCGGCCGCGTACAGACCGGCCACGGCGACCCCCATTCCGGCCACGGCGCCGACCTGGGCGGTGCGCCACAGGGCGTTGCCGCCGCGGCGCACCGGGACGGCCAGGGCCCCCAGGGCCACGCCCACGAGCGCGGCGGTGACCATCAGGGCGCGCAGGCCCTCGGCGGCGTCCTCGTGCGCGCCCGAGAGCATCCGGTCGCCCGCCAGGTAGGCCAGCAGGCCGTACGCGGGGACGGCGACCAGCATCAGGGCGAAGGTCTGGCGCACGTCGCGCGGGGGCCGCACACCGGGGCGGCGTTCCGCGAGGAGGCCCGCCGCGGAGGACCGTGCGGTGCCGAGGATCCGGGAGGCGGGGGACAAGGGGGACGAGACGGAGTTCGACATGCCGAACAGCGTCGCGTTCCGGGAGGAACCGCGCAAGGCGCCCGCGGAACCGTGCGCGGAATTCGAGACCCGACGGTGATGTGACCGTGGCCCGCCGCCGTTTCCCTTCAGTCCCCGACGACCGGCGCCTCCGCCGGACGCAGCAGCGGCCCCGCGTACTCCAGGGCCTGCCCGACGAGGGCCTCCACGTCGTTCCTGACGTCGAGTTCGAGGCCGGGCTCGTCCGCCTTCAGCCGCTCCAGGGTGTCGAGCTGCGACTCCAGGAGCGCGGGCGGCATGAAGTGGTCCTGACGGGCCTCGATCCGCCGCCAGATCACCTCGGCGGAGCCGTGCATGTGCAGGAAGCGCACCCCCGGGGCGGCCTGGCGCAGGACGTCGCGGTAGCTGTGCCTGAGCGCCGAGCACGCCATGACCGTGGACTGGCCGGCGGCCTCGTGCTCGGCGATCCACCGTGCCAGCTCGTGCAGCCACGGCCAGCGGTCCTCGTCGGTCAGCGGGACGCCCGCCGCCATCTTGTCGATGTTGGCCCGGGGGTGGAAGTCGTCGGCCTCGGCGAAGGGCAGGCCCAGCTGCTTGGCCACACGTTCGGCGACAGTGGTCTTGCCGCTGCCCGAGACCCCCATGAAGACAAAGTGCATGGTTTCTCCGTGTCGTGGTGCCCCTGCGTGGCCGCAAGCGTCACCATTAATAGTGATATCAATCAATCCGGCTAGGCTTCAGCGTGACCCCACGACCGCATGCGGCCAACCGGACGGCCCCGGAGCACGAGGAGAACGATGGCCACGGACCACCGCACACTGCACAACCGCGTGCTGGCGGTGCTCGGACCCGCCATCGCCGCAGGCGAGTACCGGACCGGCCACACCTTCACCCTCCAGGGCCTGGAACAGGACTTCGGCGTCTCCCGGACGGTCGCGCGCGAGGCCGTGCGCGTCCTGGAGTCCATGCGGCTGGTGGTCAGCCGCCCCCGCACCGGCATCCGCGTGCGCCCGCGCCGGGACTGGAGCGTCTTCGATCCCCAGCTCATCCGCTGGCGCCTGGCCGGGCCCGGCCGCATGGAGCAGCTGCGGTCGCTCAACGAGTTGCGCGCCGCGCTGGAACCGGGCGCCGCGGCCCTGGCCGCCGAGCGCGGCGACGCCGAGGAGCGGGCCCAGCTGGTGGTGGTCGCCGACCAGATGGTCCGCACCGGGCGCGCCGGTGACCTGGAGACCTTCCTGGAGTTGGACGTCACGTTCCACCGCCGCATCCTGGAGCTGTCCGGCAACGAGATGTTCGTCGGCCTGTCCCAGGTGGTGGCGGAGGTCCTGGTCGGACGCACCTCCTACCACCTGATGCCGCGCAACCCGCGCCCGGAGGCGCTGCGGCTGCACAAGGCCGTGGCCCAGGCGATCCGGGACGGCCTCCCCGACGTGGCGGAGGCCGCGATGCGCTCCATCGTCACCGAGGTGTCCGTCGCGCTGGAGGGCGACCGGAGGGCGGAACCCGCGTCCTGAGCGGACGGCCGGGTTCCGCCCGCGCGGTCACAGCACCAGGCTCAGTCCGAAGGCGAGCCCGAAGCCGATGAAGCCGATCAGGGTCTCCATGACCGTCCAGGTCTTGAGCGTGGTCTTGACATCCATACCCAGGAAACGGCCGACGAGCCAGAACCCGGAGTCGTTGACGTGCGACAGGGCGGTGGCGCCGGAGGCGATCGCGATGACGATCAGGGCGAGGTCGATCGAGGAGAGTCCCGAGGTGGCCGCCACGGCCGGGGCGATCAGACCCGCAGCCGTGGTGATGGCGACGGTGGCCGAGCCCTGGGCGACGCGCAGCGCGAGCGCGATGACGAAGGCGGCGACGATCACCGGCAGGCCGGTGGACTCCAGGCTGTCGGCGAGGGCGTCGCCGATGCCGCTGGTGCGCAGCACGCCGCCGAACATGCCGCCCGCGCCGGTGATGAGGATGATGGCGCAGACCGGGCCGAGCGCGCCGCCGACGATCTCCTCCACCCGCTGACGGGTGAAGCGGCCCGGACTGAGCACGACCATCGCGAAGAGCACGGTGATGAGCAGCGCGATCGGGGTCTGTCCGAGCAGCTGGAGGATCTGCGCCCAAGTGGCCTCAGCGGACACCGCGCCCGTGGAGACGAACGTGGTCACACCGGTGTTGGCGAAGATCAGCAGCATCGGCAGCAGGAGGACGGCCAGCACGGTCACCAGGCGCGGCGGGTTCTCGTGCTTGACGGTGCCGTCGGACATGATGTCCTCGGGAACCGGCAGCTCCCACTTCTTACCGGCCCACAGGCCGAACAGGTAGCTGGCCAGGTACCAGGTGGGGATGGCCAGGACGGTGCCGACCAGGAGCACGAGGCCCATGTCCGCCCCGATCTCCACGGCGGCGGTGACCGGGCCGGGGTGCGGGGGCACGAAGGCGTGCATGACCGCGAAGGCTCCCGCGGTGGGCAGCGCGTACATGAGCACCGATCCGCCGACGCGGCGGGCCACGCTGAAGACGATCGGCAGCATGACGATGAGGCCGACGTCGAAGAAGATCGGGAAGCCGAAGAGCAGGGAGGCGACGCCGAGCGCGAGCGGCGCGCGCTTCTCGCCGAAGAGCTTGATCAGCGCCCCGGCCAGGACGGCCGCGCCCCCGGTGATCTCCAGCAGGCGTCCGATCATCACGCCGAGCCCGACGAGCAGGGCGACGTTGGCGAGGGTGCCCCCGAAGCCGTCCAGGAGGGTGGGCACCACCCCGGAGACGGGGATGCCGGTGGCCAGGGCGGTCAGGACGCTGACCAGGATGAGCGCCACGAACGCGTGCAGCTTGAGGCGGATGATCAGGAACAGCAGGAGGGCGATGGCTCCCGCAGCGATCCCGAGAAGGGGTCCCGTCCCGTAGACGGGTTCGAAGTTCTCCACGACGGAGCCTTCCGTGGGTGTGCGGTGGTGCTGAGCTGTACGGGAGTACGGCTCCGACCTGCTCTGGGGGCAGGCTCCGAGAATGGTAATACCATTTGTGAGGTTATGTGAACACCGGCGTTCCGTTCTGTTACAACCGCGAGACCTGCGTCACCGGAAATCCGACCCACCAGCAGCTTTCGGGGCAGGGGTGACATGCGACACACGGGCGCGTTCGGTCGTCACCCCGCGAGCCCCGCGGGGGCGGGGTGGGGCGGGGGCGCCCGCGCTCGCGCCAGCCGGTGGGAGTCGGGCGCGGCCCCGCGGCGGCCGAAGGTGAACGGAGGCGCCCGCCCCGTCCCCATGAGGACGCGAACGTGCACCTTCAACCACCAGGGGGCCGGGGTTCGAACCCACCGCAGGCCGACCCAGGCAGGACCGCCCCCGATCCACACCCCACCCGCCCCTGCCCAAGTCACTTTCCGGGTTTGGTCGGTGGAGGCACGCACTTGTAGGCCGGCCGAAAAAGCACAACAGGCAACACCTGATCCATGATGGCCGTGGACACGCTGACCGCCTTGGCCTGCGGACCAGCGCCCATCCCTCCAGAGGGCGCATCAGACGCACGGAGCACCGCGGATCCGTCCACCCTCGGACATTGACAGCACACTGTCAAAATGACAACATGCTGTCATGATCGAAGACACCAGTCAGACCGTCCACCTCGCCGTGTACGACCAGCTGGCGGACTGGGAGATCGGGCACACCACCGCGACCATCCGGGGCGGCGACTGGCAGCGCGACCCCGGGCGCTACGACGTGGTGACCGTCGGCCTCACCGGCGCGCCCGTCACGACCGCGGGCGGGCTGACCATCCTGCCGGACATCACCCTGCCCCAGCTCAAGCCCTCCTCCAGCGCGATGCTGATCCTGCCGGGGGCGGACGGCTGGGACGTGGACCCCGAGGCCTTCTCCCCGTTCGCGTCCGCGGCCGGGATCTGGCTCGACGCCGGTGTGCCGGTCGCGGCCATCTGCGGCGCCACGGCCGGGCTCGCCCGGGAGGGGCTCCTGGACTACCGCGACCACACCAGCGCCGCTCCCGAGTACCTGCTGGCCACCGGCTACGCCGGGATGCGCCGCTACCGCTCCGCGCTCGCGGTCTCCGACGGCGGCCTCATCACGGCCGGGCCCACCGCGCCCCTGGAGTTCGCCCGGGAGGTCTTCGCGGCCCTGGACCTGTACACGCCCCGCGTCCTGGACGCGTGGTACCGGCTGCACGCCGAGCACGACCCCGGCGCCTACCACGTGCTGCTGGAGGGGGCCTGAGCATGGCCCCTGCCGAGGACAGACACTCCGACCTGCTCACCGGGACCGCGCTCGCCGTCTTCCGCCTCAACGGGCAGTTCCTGTCGGTGGCCGAGGAACTGGCCCGCACCGCCGGACTGACCGCCGCGCGCTGGCAGGTGCTCGGCGCGGTGGCCCGGGAACCCCTGCCGGTGTCGGCGGTCGCGCGCCGCTTCGGCACCACGCGGCAGAGCGTGCAGCGCATCGCCGACCTGCTGGTGGAGCAGGGGCTGGCCGAGTACCGGCCGAACCCGGCGCACAGCCGCGCCAAGCTGCTCGCCGCCACCGGGGAGGGCCTGGACGCCCTGCGCCGGATCAGCCCCGACCACGAACGGGTGGCCAAGGCCCTGGTCGCCGAACTGGGCGAGGAGGACAGCGCTCGCGTACTGGAGGCGCTGGCCCGGCTCTCACGCGCCCTGGACCGGATCGGGAGCGACTGAGCGGCGGGCAGTATCGTCGGGCGGACACCCCGTCCGCCCCGCCCCCGCCCGAGGGCACGCGTCCCACCAGGAGGAAGACGCCATGATCGACCTGCGTTCCGACACCGTCACCCGCCCCACCCCGGCCATGCGCAGGGCCATGGCCGAGGCCGAGGTGGGCGACGACGTGTGGGGCGAGGACCCGACCGTGCGGGAGCTGGAGGAGGAGACCGCCGGGCTGCTGGGCCGGGAGGCCGCGCTGTACGTGCCGTCCGGGCACATGGCCAACCAGCTGGGGCTGTACGTGTCCACCCGCAGCGGCGAGGAGGTGTGGGCGCACGAGAACCACCACCTCATCGGCGACGAGCAGGGCGCGACCGCGGTGCTGGCCCGGGCCCTGCCGCGCCTGTACTCGGACGGGCTCTGCCCCACCGACGCGGTGCTGGAGTCGTGGATCGCCGGGCGGGGTGACGTCCACCGGGCCGAGCCCGCCCTGGTGTGGCTGGAGAACACCTTCACCGGCCGCGTCGTGCCGCTGGCCGAACAGCGCCGGGTCACCGGGTTCGCGCACCGGCACGGGCTGCGCGCGCACCTGGACGGGGCGCGGCTGTGGAACGCGGCCACCGCGCTGGACGCCGCCCCCGCCGAGGTCGCGGACGGGTTCGACACGGTGTCGGTGTGCTTCTCCAAGGGTCTGGGCGCCCCGGTGGGCTCGGCGCTGGTCGGGGACGCCGACACGGTGCGCAGGGCCCGGCGCGGGCGCAAGCTGCTGGGCGCGGGGATGCGCCAGGCCGGGATCATCGCCGCCGGTGCCCTGTACGCGCTGCGCCACCACCGGGAGCGGGTGGCCGAGGACCACGAGCGCGCCGCGGAGCTGGCCCGGCTGATCTCCGAGCGCTCCGGGCTGGCAGTGCGGGCGCGGACCAACATGGTGCTGGTGCCCGCCCCCGCCGGACAGGGGGCGCGCTACGCCGAGGCCTTCGCCCGCCACGGGGTCGCGGGGCTGGGCATCGGCGACGCCGTGCGCCTGGTGGTGCACCTGGAGACCACCGACCGCGACGTCGAGGAGGCCGCCCGGGGCGTGGCCGAGGCCGCCGCCGAGCTGTGACCCCGGCGGCCGGGCGCGGCGGTCGGCCGACCTAGACTGTGCCGATCGCCTGACCGCCCGGCCGCCGCGGGCGTGCCACGCGTCACAACGCGTAGTAGCATTTCGCGTATGACATTGTCGTACTAGAGAGTGGTAGCACCGCAATGCCGGGAAAAATCCAGTCGATCGAACGCGCGGCAGCCATTCTCCGGATCCTGGCCACCGGCGCCCGCGGGCTCAGCCTGGCGGAGATCTCCCGGTCCCTGGAACTGCCCAAGGGCACCGCGCTCGGCATCCTGCGCACCCTCCAGCACGTGGGCTTCGTCGAGCAGGACCCCGAGTCGGGCCGCTACCGCCTGGGCGGGGGCATGCTCAGCCTGGGCACCCGTTACCTGGACGGCAACGAGCTGCGCACCCGCGCCCTGAACTGGGCGGACAGCCTGGCCTCGCGCAGCGGCGAGAGCGTGCGGATCGGCACGCTGCACAAGCACCAGGTGCTCGTGGTCCACCACGTGTTCCGCCCCGACGCCTCCCAGCAGACCCTGGACGTGGGCGCCCTGCTGCCGCTGCACGCCACCGCCATCGGCAAGGTCCTCATGGCCTTCGACCCACTGGCGGCCCCCGAGGAGGACCCGGCCGTGGTCGAGAACGGAGGGGCGCCGGCCCTGACCTCCTTCACCCGGCACACCGTCACCTCCCCCGCCGCGCTGGAGCGCCAGCTCGACCAGGTGCGCGACGACGGCTGGGCCTGGGAGGCCGAGGAACTCGTGGACGGCGAGGTCTCCATCGCCGCCCCCATCCGCGACCGGCGCGGCACGACCGTCGGCGCCATCGGGGTGCGCGGCGCCGTCGAGCGCCTGCGCGGCGAGGGGGGCAGGCCCGACATGGAGCAGGTCTCCTACGTGCGCGACGCGGCGCGGGCCATCTCCCGGGAACTCGGCGTCACCCCCTACTGAGGGATCACGGCACGGCTCCGACACCGCCCGCGGAAGGCCTTCCGCGCGGCGGCTTCCGGCGTTAGCCCGCACCTGGCAGCGTTGCCGTCGAGAGGACGTGACGCACGCGACACGATTGCGTCACACGGCCTTGACATGGGAAGGAAAGACGGATGAAACTAACGGCTACTCATACGTCAATGTCGTACAACGTGCGGGTTTAATCCGAAACCGTGTGCGTCCGGCCCCGTCCCGAGCCCCACCCTGAAGGCGAGCACCCGATGAGTCAGCAGTACGTCGCCGCGATCGACCAGGGCACCACGTCGAGCCGCTGCATCCTCTTCGACCGCGACGGACGTATCGTCTCGGTCGACCAACGCGAACACAGGCAGATCTTCCCCAAGCCCGGCTGGGTCGAACACGACGCCGTGGAGATCTGGACCAACGTCGAGGCGGTCATCAGGGGAGCCCTGGACAAGAACGACATCACCCCCGACCAGATCGCGGCCGTCGGCATCACCAACCAGCGCGAGACCACCCTGGTCTGGGACCGCGAGACGGGCGAGCCGGTCCACAACGCCATCGTCTGGCAGGACACCCGCACCGACGACCTGGTCCGCGAGCTGGGCGGCGAGGAGGGCCAGGACCGCTTCCGCGAGCGGTGCGGCCTGCCGCTGGCCACCTACTTCTCCGGCCCCAAGCTGCGCTGGCTGCTGGACAACGTCGACGGACTGCGCGAACGCGCCGAGCGCGGCGAGGTCCTGTTCGGCACCATGGACACCTGGATCATCTGGAAGCTGACCGGCCGCCACGTCACCGACGTGACCAACGCCAGCCGCACCATGCTGATGAACCTGTCCACCCTCCAGTGGGACCCCGAGGTCCTGGAGGCCATCGGCATCCCCGAGGGCGTCCTGCCCGAGATCCGCTCGTCGTCGGAGGTCTACGGCGAGGCCAAGGGCTACCTGGCCGGAACCCCCGTCGCCTCCTCCCTCGGCGACCAGCACGCCGCGCTGTTCGGCCAGACCTGCTTCGACCCGGGCGACGTCAAGGGCACCTACGGCACCGGCACCTTCCTCGTGATGAACACCGGCACGGAGCCGGTGACCTCCGAGAACGGCCTGCTCACCACGCTGGGCTACAAGCTCGGCGACGAACCGGCCGTGTACGCCCTGGAGGGCTCCATCGCGGTGACCGGCTCCCTGGTGCAGTGGCTGCGCGACAACCTGGGCCTGATCTCCACCGCGCCCGAGATCGAGACCCTGGCGCGCACAGTGGAGGACAACGGCGGCTGCTACATCGTGCCCGCCTTCTCCGGCCTGTTCGCCCCGCACTGGCGCAGCGACGCGCGCGGCGTCATGGCGGGCCTGACCGGCTACGTCAACAAGGGCCACATCGCGCGCGCCGTCCTGGAGGCCACCGCGTGGCAGACCCGCGAGGTCGTCGACGCGATGAACGCCGACGCGCCCACGGAGCTGACCACGCTCAAGGTGGACGGCGGCATGACCGCCGACAACCTGCTCATGCAGATCCTGTCCGACGTGCTCGACACCGAGGTCGTGCGCCCGATGGTCGCCGAGACCACCTGCCTGGGCGCCGCCTACGCCGCGGGGCTGGCGGTGGGCTACTGGCCCGACGTCGAGACGCTGCGCGCCAACTGGCACAAGGCAGCCGAGTGGACCCCGAAGATGGAGCCCGCCGTGCGCGAGCGCGAGTACCGCAACTGGAACAAGGCCGTGCGCCGCACCCTGGACTGGGTCGAGCACGAGGACGCACAGTAGCGCGGGGCGGCGTCACCCCACCGAACGACCGGTTCCCAGGAGCCCCGGCTGCCGCCCTCGGCTCCCGGGAACCGGCCCGCGGGGCGCCGTGCGCGCTCCGCTCCATCCCATTCCTGTGACGGGTGCGTCCTATCAAACCCCCGCCTCCGGCCCGGCGCCGGTCGGCGGGGTGAGGCCCCCGTGACCCGGTTCCCCTGACGGGGCGGAGGTCTCCATGGTCTATCTGGCAGAGTTCGTCGGTACGGCGATCCTGATCCTGCTCGGCGGCGGTGTCGTCGCCGGTGTCTCGCTCGCACGCTCCAAGGCCCTCAACGGCGGCTGGATCGTCGTCACCTTCGGCTGGGGCATGGCGGTCGCGATGGCCGTCTACGTCGTCGGCGCCACCAGCGGCGCCCACATCAACCCGGCGGTCACGCTCGGCCTGGCCAGTATCGGCGAGTTCGGCTGGGCCCAGGTCCCGGGTTACATCCTGGCCCAGATGGGCGGCGCCTTCACCGGCGCCGTCCTGGTCTACCTGGTCTACCTGCCGCACTGGAAGATCACCGACGACCCGGACGCGAAGCTGGGCGTGTTCAGCACCGCCCCGGCCGTGCGCAACCCGGTGGCCAACCTCATCACCGAGGTCGTCGGCACCGCCATGCTGCTCCTGGGTGTTCTGGGCATCGGCGCGAACTCCGGCTACGTCTCCATCGAGGGGGGCGTGGACCTGAGCGGCCTGTTCACCAACGGCCTGGCGCCGCTGCTGACCGGCCTGCTGGTGCTGGCGATCGGCCTGTCCCTGGGCGGCCCGACGGGATACGCCATCAACCCGGCCCGCGACCTGGGGCCGCGCATCGCGCACGCGGTGCTGCCGATCCCCGGCAAGGGCCCCTCCGACTGGGGATACGCCTGGATTCCGGTGGTCGGCCCCCTGCTGGGCGGCGTGATCGGCGCGTGGATCTGGAAGCTCACCGGGTTCGGCGCCTGAGCGCCGCCGGCCCGGGACGGTGTGACCGCCGCCCCCGACCGGCCCGCCCACGAACGCCCGAGCCTGCCGGGGACCCGCATTCCGGGCCCGCGGGCCGGGCCCGGACTCCGCGAAGCCCCGGGGTGTCGCCGTGCGACGCCCCGGGGCTTCGCCGTGCGCGCCCTCGGCTCGGGCCGGCCGCGCAGTCGGCCGATGAGGTTCGACAATGCCGCATCCCAGGAGCCCCATGTGTTGACTCGGATCCCCTGGGCAACTTCAGCCAAGTTCGTCTGCGCTTCAGTCCGCGGCTGGTCCCGTTTTCTCGGCGAAAACACCCCCTCTTCTTCACCAGCGTTCGGCATTGTCGTATTATGAAGGCGATACATCGCCTGAAACGTGGAGACTGTTCAGGTGCACGCGAGGCCCCCTCCATCCCTCCGAGGAGCACAGCCATGACCGTCAGCGCCAGCCAGAACCGCATCGCATCGTCGCGCTCGCGCACACGCGACGAACTCACCCGGGGGACCTTCGACCTCCTGGTCGTCGGCGGCGGGATCCTCGGGACCTCCGTCGCCTGGACCGCCACCCAGGCGGGACTGCGCGTGGCCATGGTCGACTCCGGCGACTTCGCCGGAGCCACCTCCAGCGCCTCCTCCAAGCTGGTGCACGGCGGACTGCGCTACCTGCAGAGCGGGCAGGTGCGCCTGGTCGCCGAGAACCACCGCGAGCGCCGGTCCCTGGCCTCGGAGGTGGCGCCGCACCTGGTCAACCACATGCCGTTCCTGGTCCCGATCTACTCCGGCGGCCCGCACGGGGCCGCGAAGATGGGCGCCGGGGTGTTCCTGTACTCGGCCCTGTCGGCATTCGGCGACGGCATGGGCCGCCTGCTCTCCCCCGCACAGGCGCGGCGGCTCGCCCCGGGGCTGCGCACCGACGGCCTGCGGTCGGTGGCCGCCTACAGCGACCACCAGATGAACGACAGCCGGATGGCCGTCATGAGCGTGCGCGCCGCCGTGGACGCGGGCGCGGTGGTGCTCAACCACGCCGAGGTCGTGGGGCTGCGCACCACCCGGGGCCGGGTCACCGGCGCCGACCTGCGCGACCGCGTCGACGGCGGGGAGTTCGGCATCGACGCGCGGCTGGTCCTCAACGCGACCGGCCCTTGGGTGGACCGGCTGCGGAGCATGGAGGACCCCTCCGCGGCGCCCAGCGTCCGCCTGTCCAAGGGCGCGCACCTGGTGCTGCGCACCCCCGAGCCCTGGCGCGCCGCGCTGACCATCCCCGTGGACAAGTACCGGGTGTCGTTCGCGATCCCGTGGGAGGGCAGGCTGCTGCTGGGCACCACCGACGAGGAGTACACCGGGGACCCGGCCGACGTGTCGGTCGTGCCCGCCGACGTGGAGCAGATCCTGGGCGAGGCCGCGCTGGGCATCGACGCGCCCTACCTGGACGCCTCCCACGTCGACTACTCCTTCGCGGGGCTGCGGGTGCTGCCCGGCGGACCCGGTGGCACCAGCGCGGCCAAGCGCGAGACCGTGGTCACCCAGGGGCGGGGCGGGATGCTCTCGGTGGCGGGCGGCAAGTGGACGACCTACCGCCACATCGGCCGCGCCGTCCTCAAGGAGCTGCGCAAGGTCAGCGCCGTGCCGCTGTCGGAGGACATGGCCGACCCGCTGCGCACGGTGCCGCTGCCCGGACTGGCCAGCCCGGACGCGGTGGCCCAGCGGCTGATCACCGACCGCGCGCCCGGCGCCCCGCTGGACCCGCTGGTCGCCCGCCACCTGGCGTCGCACTACGGGAGCCTGGCCATGGACATCGCGGCGATGGTGCGCGAGGAGCCGCGCCTGGGCGAGCGCATCCACCCCGACGGCCCCGACATCTGGGCGCAGGTGGTCTTCGCCCGCGACCGCGAGTGGGCGGTGAAAGCGGACGACGTGCTGCGCCGCCGCACGACGGTGACCGTGCGGGGGCTGGACACCCCCGAGGTGCGTCGGCGCACCGAGGACCTGCTGGAGGGGTGAGCCCCCGCCCCCTCGGGGGCCGCACACGCGAACGCCCCGGAAGGCGGTGCCTTCCGGGGCGTTGCGCGAAGTTATCGCGTGCTAGATCGCGACGACGTTCTCGGCCTGCGGGCCACGGGTGCCCTGGACGACCTCGAACTCCACGCGCTGGTTCTCCTCCAGGTTACGGAAGCCCGTGCCCTGGATGGCGCTGTAGTGAACGAAGGCGTCGGGGCCGCCGCCGTCGGGGGAGATGAAGCCGAAGCCCTTCTCGCCGTTGAACCACTTCACAGTTCCCTGAGCCATGTTCTCTCCTTCAGCTCGGTGTACACGGACGCAGACTCACGTCCGCGAATTGCCGCGAGCCGGACTTCCTTGAAGAAACCGCCCGCCGGTCACAAACTCCGCGGGCAAGACACCAACTGCGAAATTCAACGACTAACAATCACTTCGAACGTACCACAGACGGGTCGGCCAGCGAAGGATTCCGATGTGGCAACCCGCACGGCCCGCCGGGGAATACCGGCGGACCCTCCAGGGTACACGTGTGCCGCGTGGGAACGCACTCCGGGGTGTCACACCCCGTTCAGGCGGACGTCGCCGCCACGTCGTCGGCGCACCTCAGGACGGGTGCGCACGTGAGCGCCCCCGGCTCCGGGGCGGCGCCCGCCCGCGGCAGCCCCGGCGTGCGGCCCGGTGGGCGCAGGAGCGGCCCGGAGGCGTCCGCCGACGCCCTCCGCGACGGGCCCGTCGGCGCCCGGAACCGGCCCCCGCGAGGGGATCCGGGACCGTGCGGGCACCCGGAAACAACCGTCGACCGCCCGGGTTCGGTTATCGAATCGCGGCTTTCGGAAACCGGTGTCGGGAGCGCGCGGAGAGGACCGGAAAACACCGAGGCGCCCGCGGGGGGTGGACGGGCGCCGGGATGAGGGGAAGCGGGCGGCTCAGCCCTGGTCGATCCCCACGAAGTGGCCCTCCTCGGCCTCGATCAGCGGAGCGGAGTCCTCGTCGGGCGCCGTCGGCAGGACGACGTCCTCGGGGGGGTTGGCCGCCAGTTCGGCGTCGACCTCGGCCCAGGTGCGGTGCAGCTGCGGCACGCAGGACAGCAGGTGGCGGCTGTAGGGGTGCAGCGGGTTGTCGAAGACCCTGGCGGTCGGGCCCATCTCGGCGATCGCGCCCTTGCGCAGGATCACCGACTTGTCGCTGACGTAGTTGCCCAGCGACAGGTCGTGGGTGACGAACAGGATGCCCAGGCCGCGCTCCTTGAGGTCGGCGAGCAGGTTGAGCACGTCGATGCGCGTGGAGGCGTCGAGCATGCTGATGATCTCGTCTGCGACCAGCAGCTTGATGTCCAGCAGCAGCGCCCGCGCGATCAGCAGGCGCTGCAACTGGCCGCCGCTGAGCTGGTGCGGGTACTTGTTGAGGACGTTGCCCGGGTCCAGGCGCACCGTCGCGATCGCGTCCAGCACCTTGTCCCGCCACTCCGTCTCCGGGGTCTTCGGGAAGTAGGAGGTGCGGACCATCTCGAAGACGCGGTCGGCCTTGAAGATGGGGTTGAAGCAGCTGAACGGGTCCTGGAAGACCCCCTGCACACGGCGGTAGTACTCCTTGCGCGCGGCGTGGCCCTTGATGGTGGTGATGTCGGTGCCCTCGAAGGTGATGCTCCCCGAGGTCGGCTTGAACAGGCCCAGCACCATCTTGCCGAGGGTGCTCTTGCCGCTGCCGCTCTCACCGATCAGCGAGACGACCTCGCCCGCCCCCACCGTGAGGCTCACGTCGCGGACGGCGCGCAGGCGGTCACCGCCGAACGCGCCAACCTTGTACACCTTGTGCACGTGGCTGAGTTCCAGCACGGTCTACCTCACCCCGTCTTCCAGCAGGCGGCCCAGTGGCCGGGTTCGATCTCCACCAGCGGCGGCTGTTCGGAGCACTTGGAGAACGCCATCGGGCAGCGGTCCTTGAACCGGCAGCCGGTGGGCGGGTTGAGCAGTCCCGGCGGGGTGCCGGGGATGCCCTGCAGGCGGCCCCCCTGCACGGTGGAGGTGGATCCGACCTCGGGCAGCGCCCCGATGAGCATCTGGGTGTAGGGGTGCTTGGGCTCGTTGATGATGGTGCTCGCGGACGCCTTCTCCGCGATGTGCCCCGCGTACATCACCATGATCGTGTCCGCCATCTGGTACACGAGCGAGATGTCGTGGGTCACGAAGACCATGCTCTTGATGTAGCCCCGGTCGCGGAACTCCACCATCGACTCGGCGACGGAGCGCTGGGTGGACACGTCCAGGGCCGAGGTGACCTCGTCGGCGATCAGCAGCGACGGGTTGAGCAGGGTCGAGATGACCATGACGACGCGCTGCTTCATGCCGCCGGACAGCTCGATCGGGAACCGGTTGAGCACGTCGGTGTCCAGGCCGACCAGTTCCAGGCGGCGGTGGAGCTCCTCGGTGACGTCGGCGGGCCGCACGCCGCGGGCGCGCAGCAGCTCGTTGATCATCCTCCCGATCTTGCGGGTCGGGTTGAGCGCGCTCATCGCGTACTGCGGGATGAGCGAGATCTCGTGGTACCGCAGGGGCACCATCGCGCGGTCGTCGGCGATGGGCACGTCCTTGCCGTCCAGCTCGATCGTGCCGCCGACGTGGCGCATCCGCGAGTCCAGGCGGATCAGGCTCTTGCCCAGGGTGGTCTTGCCGCAGCCGGACTCCCCGGCCAGGCCCATGATCTCCCCGTCGGCGAGGTCGAACGTGACGCCGTCGAGGGCGTGGACGTCCCCGCGCAGGGTCTGGTAGTAGACCTTCAGGTCCTTGACGCGCAGGGTCATCACAGCTCCCGCAGCTTGGGGTTGAAGACCTCGTCCAACCCGACGTTGAGGATGTACAGCGAGCCCACGATCACGGTGATGCCGAGACCCGGCGGGATGAACCACCACCACATGCCGAGGGTGAGCGCGCTCCAGGCGACGGCGCTCTCCAGCATCAGGCCGAGGGACACGCCGTTGGAGGGGCCTAGGCCGATGAAGTCCAGGCCGGCCGCGGTGAGGATCGCGCCGCCGAAGAGCAGGATGAAGGACATCACCAGGTACGAGCTCATGTTGGGCGCGATCTCGGTGGTGATGATCCTCCACGTGCGCCGACCGCTCAGCCGGGCCAGGTCCACGTAGTCGCGGGTGGCCAGGGACAGCGCCTGCGAACGCACCGCGCGGGCCGCCCACGGCCAGGCGGTCAGACCGATGAACAGGCCCTGCACGAACAGGCCGCGCGCGTCCAGGTAGGCGATCGCGACGATGAGCACGACCATCGCGGGCAGCACCAGGACCACGTTCGTGATCATGTTGAGGATCTCGTCGACGATCCCGCCCTTGTACCCGGCGACGAAGCCGACCGTCGTGCCGATGACGAAGGCGACGCCGCCGCCGAACAGGCCGATGATGAACGTGGCGCGCACGCCGTACACGAACTGGGCCCAGATGTCCTGGCCGAACGTGGTGGTGCCCAGCCAGTACTCGCCGTTCGGCGCCTGCATCTGCGGGCCGACGTACTCGTTGGGGCTGTCGCTGACGAAGAAGGGACCGATGATCCCGAGCAGCAGGAAGGCCAGGACGATACCCGAGCCGATGAGCAGCTTGGGGTTGCGCCGGGCGAAGTACAGGGCCTCGGAGCCCTTGCGCCCGGCCGGTTCGGGGGCGTCCGCCTTCTCGGCGGTGCCCGGAGCTCCGGCGACGTTCGTCATGAGGAGCCTCCCGTCATCTGGACCCGGGTGCGCGGGTCGATCAGCACGTAGACGATGTCGATGATGAAGTTGGCGATCAGCACGCCGACGACCACGAACAGGAAGACGCCCTGGAGCAGGAAGAAGTCGCGGCTGTCCAGGGAGTCCAGGATGAGCTTGCCGAGGCCGGGGTAGTTGAACACGATCTCGGTGAGCAGGGAGCCCGCGATGATCGTGCCCAGCTGGACGGCCAGACCCGTGATCTGCGGCAGCATGGCGTTGCGGAACGCGTAGCGCCGGACCAGCTTGCGCGGCGCGCCGAGGGCCTGGAGGTAGTTGGAGTAGTCCGCGTCCAGCTCGTAGATGATCATGTTGCGCATGCCGATCGCCCAGCCGCCGAGCGCCACCAGGAACATGGACAGGAACGGCAGGAACCAGTGGGTGATCAGGTTGGAGATGAACAGCCAGCTGAACTCGGGGCGCAGGGAGAAGCTGTAGCCGCCCGAGGCCGGGAAGATCCCGGCGACGATGCCCAGGCTCCAGGCCAGCAGCAGGGCCAGCCACATGTACGGCGTGGCGGTGAGGATGTAGCCGACCGGCAGGACCGTGTTGTCCAGGGCCTTGCTGCGGGCGGCGAAGGCGCCGAAGCGGTTGCCGATGACCCAGCTGAGCAGGATCGCGGGGAGCAGCAGTCCCAGGGTGAAGGGGACCGCCCTCAGGATGACGTCGAGGACCGGCTCGGGGTAGAGCATCACGCTGATGCCCAGGTCCCCCTTGAACAGGCCCGCCCAGAAGCTCAGGTACTGCTCGTGCAGCGGCTTGTCGAGGCCGAAGACCTCCTCGTAGTAGGCGGTCATGGCCGCCAGGGCCTCGGGGTCGCCCACCGAGGCTCGGGAGAGCATGCTGCGGATGGGGTCGCCGGGCATGAAACGCGGAATCATCCAGTTGATGGTGACCGCGACGATGAACGTAAGCAGGTAGACGAAGAGCTTACGACCGATATAGCGCCACACACGTTCCTCCAGGTGATGGCGGCGGACAGTCGAGTGGCCCCGGAGGGGCGCGGCACGGACCCCGGGTGGTGTTCCGTGCCGCGCCCGCTCTCCTGGGGCGCCCCCGGCCGGGCTCTTTCGCGCCGTGCCTCGGCCGGGGTCGGGGAGTGGTCAGCGGGGTGGACGGGGGAGAGCCGCTCCCCCGCTTCTACTCGACCGGTTCGATGGAGGCGAGGGTCTCGACTCCGCCGAGCTCGTACCAGCCCTCCCACATCACCGCGGGGGTGCTGGGCGCGCCCTCCGCCTCACTGGGCCAGTTGGTCCAGGCGGCGTTGTTGGCCTGCGACCACTGGCCGTTGTACCAGAGCGGGATGGTCGGCAGCTCGGCCAGGAAGTGCTCCTGGAGCTGCGAGGTGACCTCGGCGGCGGCCTCGACGTCGTCGGCGGGGACCCGGGCGAGCTCCTCGGTGAGGGCCCACGCCTCGTCGCTCTCGTAGCGGTGGAAGTTCACCGTGGTCTGCTGGTCCTGGACGGGCAGCTGGTAGAGGTAGTCGTAGTAGGTCCACGGCGAGTTGCTCAGCTGCCGGGCGTTGTTGATGACCAGGTCGAACTCGCCCGCGTTGCGGTTGTCGTTGAGCAGGCCCTCGTCGGGGAACTCGGCCGTGATGTTGATGCCGACGTCCTGGGCGTTCTGCTCGATGAGGCGGGCGGCCTCCATCCAGTCGGTCCAGCCGGAGGGCACCGCGAGGGTCAGGGCGATGGCCTCGCCGTCGGGCGTCTCGACGAAGCCGTCGCCGTCCTCGTCCATGTAGCCGGCCTCCTCCAGGATGGCCACGGCCTCGTCCGCGTCGAAGGTGAAGCCCTCGCGCTCGACCAGCTCGTGGTCGATGTAGGCGTCCCACTCGGGCAGCAGGCCCGTGGGGTTGGCCGGCTGGACCAGGTTGGCGTACGGGCCCTCGACGATCTGGGTGATGTTGATCGAGTGGGCCAGGGCCTGGCGGAACGCCGTGTCGTTGAGCGGCTCACGGGTGTGGTTCGGGATGAGCCACGCCGTGTTGGCGCTCTTCATGTACGGCGGGCCGTCGTAGAAGCTGGTGATGGTCTCGTTGCTGTTGAGGACCTGGTCGATGCCGGGCAGGAAGTTGTTGGAGAGGTCGACCTCGCCCTGGTTCAGCATGCCCATCGTGACCTCGTTGGAGGCGTTGACGATGTCGACGATGTAGCGGGCGTCCATCGTCATGTCGAGGGCCTCGGCGGCCCACCACTCGTCGTTGCGCTCCCAGACCATGCGGTCGTCGGTGTGCGACTCGTAGACGTAGGGGCCGGTGCCGACGGGGTTCTCGTTGGCGCTGTCGGTGATCTGGGTCTCCTCCATGTCGGCCCAGATGTGGTCCGGGACGATGGGGTTGGAGTAGGCCCAGTTCATCCACTCCTGCGGACGGCTCTCCGAGAAGGTGACGGTGACCGTGCGCTCGTCGGTGGCCTCGACGCCCTCGACGTAGTCCCAGACGTTGCTGTAGGGAACGCCGCTGATCTGGCCGAGCTCCAGCGTGGTGACCACGTCCTGGGCGACCAGGGGCTCACCGTCGTTCCACGTGACGCCCTCGCGCAGGGTGATCACGTGCTCGGTCTCCGAGGTCCACTCGTCGCTCTCGGCGAGCCAGTGGACGTACTCGCCCGCGTCCGGGTCGTAGTGGAAGAGCGACTCGTAGACCAGGCCGTTGGTGCCGACCGCGAACTGGCCCCGCATCATCGGGTTCCAGCTGGTCGGTGCCGACCACGCCGTACCCGTGGTGTACAGGGTCTCGTTCCTGGGGTACTGACCCGAACCGCCCTCGCTGTTCCCGCCGTCACCCGAGCAGGCGCTGACCGCGAGGGCCAGGGCCGCGAGTGCCGCCGGAAGCCGCAGCATTCTCATCTCGACTCCTCCTTGTCACCCGGCCGGCCTATGGGGGGAGTCCCCTCCGTGAGACCGGAAGGGTTGGGAGCGCTCCCAGTGGTGAGCGCGCGAGACCGTTGCTGAACCGGGTAAGTGACGTTAACAACAACACGTCCGCAGGAAGGGCGTCAATGCCCGACACTTCGCTGTTATTCGCTTGTAACAGCACAGATGCGGGTATGTCAGTAAGTTCGGCGGCGCTGAACCGGTTCCGCACGGGCGTTCTCGCTCCCTCCGGGGCCTGTCGGCGTGGGGCGTTACGCGCCGCAGCCTTCCACAGCTCGGGAGGGGGTGGTAGCACCCTCACGGTCACCTTTTGGACACCAAAGCCGCAGAGACCACCGAGGCAACTCACGCCCCTGTTTTCACATCGTTAACAACCACCACGGTGCGCGCCGCGAACCCCGGCATCCGCGCCACGAGGGGCTTACGGACCCTCACGCGGTGTACGCGTCGGACGGGACGTACGGCCCGCCGGACCGGCCGCGCGGCGTCCCCGACCGCGGGCGGCCGGTCGGGGACGCCGGGTCACGCGCCCAGGGGGCCGGTGCTGCCCCGGGGGAGCAGCTCTCCGCGGGAGGTCTCGCTGTTGGCCACCGGCTTGCCCTCGATCGTTTTGGCCAGCATCAGGGCGGCCTGGCGGCCGTAGGACACGATGTCGCGCACTATGGCGGTCAGCGAGGGGCGGACCAGGCGGCACAGCACCGAGTCGTCCCAGGCCACGATGGACAGCTGCGAGGGCACGTCCACGCCCATCTCGTGGGCCACGCCCAGTCCGGCCACGGCCATGAGGTCGTTGTCGTAGATCAGGGCGGTCGGCCGGTCGGTGGCGGCCAGCAGCTTGCGCGTGGTCCTCGTGCCCCCCTCACCCGTGTAGTCGGCGTGCACCCAGCGGGCCTCGCTGAGCCCGGCCTGGGCCGCGGCGTCCAGGAAGGCCTGGGTGCGCACGCGGGTGTGCACGAACTTCTCCGGGCCCGCCACCTGGACGATGCGCCGGTGGCCGAGGGCGGCCAGGTAGTGGACGACCTCGTGCATGGCGGTGGCGTCGTCGGTGTGCAGGTAGGGCAGGGAGCCCACGCCCTCGGGTCCGCCGAGGACGACGGCGGGCAGCGGGAGCTCCTCGACGACCTGGACGCGCGGGTCGCCCACCCGCAGGTCGACCATGATCACGCCGTCCACCCGGCGTTCGGACGACCAGCGGCGGTAGGACGCGATCTCGGCGCCCATGTCCTCGGTGACCTGTAACAACAGGTCGACCCCCGAGGAGGCCAGCTCGGTCTCGATCCCCGAGACCAGTTGCATGAAGAAGGGTTCCAGCCCCAGGGAGTGGGCGGGCCGGTCGACCACCAGGCCGACCGCCCCGATCCGGCCGCCGGGGGCGAGTGCGCGCGCCGGGCTGCTGGGCGCCCAGCCGAGGTCGCTGGCGATCGCCAGGATGCGTCTTCGGGTCTCCTCCGAGACCCCCGGACGCCCGTTGAGCGCGTAGGACACGGCCCCCTTGGACACCCCCGCGGCCTTGGCGATGTCCATGATGGTCGGACGCCGCATCAAACCCCCCATTCGTCCCCCTGATCACACAATGCTGAACCGGTTAAGCAGACGGTTCGGGATTGTACTGCATGACCTTGGCGTCCAACCCGACAAATGGGTACTTAACTCGCGAAAGCTCTCAAACTCCTTGGCACCGGGGGCACCAGTAGAGGGTGCGTCCGGCCAGTTCCGCGGAAGCGATCGGCGAGGAGCACACCCGGCAGGGTTCACCGGTCCGGTAGCACACGTAGAGGCTGTCGGGCCGGGGCACGGGACGCGCGTCCGGGTCGGGGCGGTGCTCGGGCAGGGTGGTGATGATGTAGCCGTCCCGCACGCCGTCGCGGAGCAGGCCCGACAGGTCGTCCCACAGCCGCGACCACTGGTCGGCCGTGAGGTCGCGGCCCGGGGTCATCGGGTCCAGCCCCGCCCGGAACAGCGACTCCGCGCGGTAGATGTTGCCGATGCCCGCCACGACGTCCTGGCGCATGAGGAGCGCGGCGACGCTGGTCCGGGAGCGGCTGACCACGCGCCAGGCCCGCTCGGGGTCGGCGTCGTCTCGCAGGGGGTCGGGTCCCAGCCTGGCCTGGACGGCGCGCTTGTCGTCCTCGGTGACGACCTCGCAGGCCGAGGGGCCGCGCAGGTCGGCCCAGCCGGAGGAGTTGACCAGACGGGCGCGCACCGCCCCGACGGGTTCGGGCGGCACGGCGAAGCCCTCGGCGTCGCGGAGCAGCTCCCGGCGGGCGCCGCCCGCGGCCCGCGGCGCGCCCAGGTGGCGTTCGCCGTCGGCGTCGCCGAAGGACCAGGCGCCGTACAGGCCCAGGTGGACCCGCAGCCACTCCCCCGAGTCGAACCCCAGGAAGAGGTGCTTGCCGTGGGCCTCGCTCTCGGTGAGGACCCGGCCGTCGATCCGGGCGGCGCCGTCGGTGAAGCGCCCCTGCGGGCTGCTGGCGCGTACCGCGCCTCCGCCGAAGGTCTTGTCGAAGTGCGCTGCCAGGCGGTGCAGCGTGTGGCCCTCGGGCACCGGTCCTCTCCTCCCCCGTACGTCCGGAGCGGCGTGAACACCGCCTTCCGGACATCGGGCTCCAGGGTAGTGCGCCCGCCCCGTCCGCCGGTCCGGTCGGCGCCCGGCCCCGGCGGGGGCCGCACGGCGGGTCAGTGGGCGGTGAGGATCTCCTCCACCAGGGCGCGCGGGTCGGCCAGGCAGCGCCAGGCGGGCACCACGACCACGGGGTCCCCCGTGGTGCGGTTGAGCGTCTCCCCGCGGGCGAGCAGCCAGCGCAGGGAGCGGCCGTCGGGCTCCCGGTCGAGCAGGAGCAGCAGTCGGCGGGAGCCGAACCGGACCACCATGTCGGCGGTCCAGCCCTCGACCGTCTGCTGGAGGGTCACCTCCGCCCCCACCCCGCGCAGCTTTCTGACCAGCGCGGAGGCGGCCGCGTCGGTCCGCCCCGCGCGGCCGTCCGGCGTCGACGCCTCCAGGGCGCCCAGCGGGCCGTCGTCGCCCGACCAGTACCCGCGGTCGCCCACGACCACGAGCCGCTGGCGCGTGCGGGTGAGCACCGACGACCACAGGTGGCCCATCCGGCGGACGCGCCGCTCGGCGACGGCGGGCGCCCCGTAGGCCAGCGTCGGCGTCAGGACGGTGACGTCCGCCGGGTCGTGGTCGTCCGCCAACAGGTCCGGTCCGCCCACCCGCACCTCGTGGCGCGGGACGCGCTTGCCCAGCAGGCGGCGCACCAGGGCCGCCTGGGGCTGGGTCGGCGCGACCACCGCGATCACCCGGCCCCGGGGCAGGTGGTCGTCGAGCTCGCCCACCACCACCGCCACCCGGTAGGCCTCGTCCCGGTTGACGAAGGACGCGCCGGGCGCGGCCTCGCAGACCCCTGCGACGTCGCGCCACTCGAACGCGGGGCCGGCCGAGGGGTCGGGGAGGGTGCGCACCGCGAGCCTTCCCCCGTAGCAGTGCCGCGAGGCGGCCCCGGCGAGCTGGGGCGGCGCTCCCTCGTGCTCCTCCAGCCACCGCATGGGCGGCGCGGCCCGGTACAGGGCGCGCATCGCCGAACCGCCGCCGTAGCGCAGGCCCCGGTCGTCCAGCTGGCCCGCGACCAGTCCGGCGGCGGACAGCGCGCGGCGCTCCTCGTCCGGTTCCAGCACGCTCACGGGCCCCGGGTGCGCGGGGTCTCCGAACACCACGGCGCGGTTGGCGCGGTAGAGCACCGGCAACAGCTCGGCCAGCCGGGTGCGCTCGGCCCCGACCACGACGGCCAGGTCGAACAGGCCCGCCCGGGGTTGCAGCGCCCGGACCTGGTCGGTGCGGCACACCCACGCGGGCAGGGTGTCGAGCAGCCCGCCCAGACCCGGCCAGCCGTGGCCGCGGTGCCAGTTGAGGCTCTCCAGGCGGTGCTCGATGGCGGCGCGGCCCCGCCACAGCCGGGGGTCGCCGACCGCGCGCAGGCAGGCGGAGCTGGACCTGCGGTGCCGGGCGAGGGCGTCGGCCAGGTCGGCGGTGAGCGTGTTCAGCGGCGCGCAGCGGGTGCGCCGGTCCACGGCCGCGCGCCACTCGCCCTCCAGACGGGCGACCGCGCGCAGGCGGTCGAGGCTGTCGGGGTCGGTGTCCACTCCCAGTTCGCGGCGGACGGCGCCGCGGTGCGCCAGCCCGGCCAGCCCCCCGGCGCCCGCGCGCTCGGCCCGGTGCAGCCAGTACTCGGGACCGCCCCGCTCCGGCGTGAAGAGGGAGTCGGGGTCCCACCCCTGGGAGACGACCCGGCCGCGCTCCTCCGCCAGACGGGCGAGCGCGTGGCCGCCGGAGGCCATGGTGTCCATGGCCCGCCACGCCTCGCGGACCGCCGCCCAGTCCGCGGCCAGGTCCGCCCAGTGGACGGTTGGGTCCTCCCCGCCGGAACCGGCGGGGGCCGCGGGCAGGCTCCGGGAGTGCTCGGTGAGGAGCCGGGTGAGCAGCACGGCCTCGGCCGTGCTCCGTCCGTCCCCGCCCACGCGCACGACGGGGTGCCAGGGGGAGGTGTCCGCGCGCAGGCGCACCGCGTCGACGTCGGCCTCGGTGCGCCCGCACACCAGGACGCGCTGGCCGTTGCTGACGGCGGTGCGCACGAGGGCGTCGACCAGGTCGTGCACACCGCTTCCGGGCGGGGCGGCGGCCACGGTGAGCTGCTCGCGCATGGCCGCGCACAGGACCGCGTACTGGGACTGGTCGAGGGCGGTCGCCGAGATCGGGACGGGGGGCTCGGCGGCGTTTCCGGCGGGGTCGGCGCAACCGCGGCGGGTCGCGGCGCGGGGGCCGCGGAAGAGCCGTCCGGACGCCGCCGGGCCGGGGGCCCCGGCCGTCCGGGAGGGCTGTCCGAGCAGGGGTTCCAGGGCGGTCCCGCTGACGTCCTCGGGGTCGAGGCCGTCGCGGCCGGAGGGGTCGAGGTCGGCCAGGACCCCCTCGACGCCGACGGGTTCGCGCTCGTCGGCGTCGAGGCGTCCCCCGCCGGGCCCGGCCCGGAAGATCACGGCGACGTTGTGGGCGCCGTCCGTCCCGGTGCGCGGGGCGCCCCGGGTGCCCAGGGGTGCGATGTCGTCCACCCGCTCGATCTCCAGGCCGGAGAGCAGGGCGCGGACCCTGGCGGCGAGGTCGGCGACGGCAGCGGGGCGCCGCAGGGGGTCGGGCGCACCGGAGCGCAGCCGGGTCCGCAGTTCGAACAGGTCCTCGGGGTCGGTGAGGCCGAGGCGTCCCAGGAGCGCGGGGTTGACGTCGGGCGGGCCGACCGCGCGGACCAGCGTGTCTCCGGACCCGGCGGGGTTGTCCGCGGTCTCGTCCGCGATCCGCACGTCGACGGTGAGCAGGGGCAGGGCCGCCCGGTCCTCGCCCTCCCCCAGGATCACGAGCGGATAGCCGTAGCGCACGGACTGGCCGAGGTCGTGGGCCGCGCGCAGGACGCGGACGGACTCCGGGTGCAGCGGAATCGTCTCCCCGACCCCGCTGAAGAGCACCTCGGGGCCCGGGGGCAGGCACGCGCAGCCGTCGGAGCCCAGGTCGCCGACCGGGACGACGTGGGTGTGCACCGCCTCGCGACGCAGGCAGGCGCGCAGGTAGGCCAGCAGGGAGCGCACCTCGGAACGGTCGATCGGGGGCTTCCATCGCAGCGAGGCCGTGCCGACGCCCGACGGGCCGCCGAGCGCCCCGGGGAGGTGGACGCCGGTTCCCGGCGGCGCCCCCGGCACGCCCGCGCGCACGATCCCGTCCTCGTCGTCCCGCAGTGACCTCAACGTCTCCCCCACACGGCTGTGTCATCGGCCGACTACCCACCGACAGCAAGCCATTGTGGTGTACGGACCGCACCCGGACCCCGCGAACACCGGAACCCGTCACCACTTTCACTCCCGGTGACGACGCCGGGCGACGGGGTCCGGGGGGCGTGAGGGCGGTCAGTCCGCGGCGCCGCGGACGCGCAGGGCGATCCACAGCTCGGTGCGGTAGTCGGGGTCGTCCAGATCGCCGGGCAGCAGGTCGCGGATGCGCCGCATGCGGTAGCGCAGCGTGTGGCGGTGGACCCCCAGTGCCTCCGACGCCGCGTCCCACCGGCCCGAGGCCGCGAGGTAGGCGCGCAGCGAGGCGAGCAGTTCGGCCGAGGTGCGCTGGCGCAGCAGCGGGGCGAGCAGGTCCCCGGCCATGCGGGCGCCGGCGGGGGTGTCGGCCAGCCCGAGCAGCCCGCCGGGCAGGTCGCCGGCGCGGAGCAGCCCCTCCCCCGCGTCGCGCGCGGCGGCCAGCGCGCGCTCGGCCTGGGACAGCGCCGCGGACAGTTCCGCGTAGGGGGACGGGTCGCTCACCCCGACCGGCCCCTCCAGGACCTCGCCGAGCACCCCCGTCGCGGTGTCGGCGGGGGCCAGCAGCAGGGCGCGGCCGTCGTGCTCGGTGGTCAGGACGCCCTCGGGCGGGTGCGCGGGCCCGGCCCCGTCGGCGGCCGCCACGATGACGGGTTCGGCGGGAAGGACCCCGCGCAGCCGCTCCGCTCCCGGGTGGAGGGGGTCCAGCGCCCCGGTGAGCAGCGCCGCGAGCACCCCCTCGCGCACCCGGGACGCGGCGTCGTGGGCGGTGCGCTCCAGTTCGAGGGAGAGCAGCGACACCGCGGCGTTGACCAGCGTGCGCTCGTCCGGGCCGAGGCGTCCGCCGGTGCCCACGGCCAGGAACCCGCGGACCCGGCGGCTGGTGGCCAGGGGCTGCACGGAGACGTGTTCACCGCCCGAGGTGAGGGAGACGCTGGCGCGCACGCCCGCCTCGCGCAGCCGGTCCAGCTCCTCGGCGAGTCCGGCGGCGCGGGGGGAGGCCCCGGCGGGGGCGGCGTGCCGGGCGGCGCCGTCGGCGGAGAGCAGCAGCACCCAGGCGCCGAGTTCGCGGGCCAGCCGGTCCACGATCGCCGCCTCCCCGCTGAGCGCGGCGCGGGTGAGGTCGCGCTGGGCGGCGAAGGCCCTGCTCAGCCCCTCGTACTCCTCCTTGGCCAGGAGCCGGGACACCTCCTTGCCGATCGCGATGAAGGGGGTCTCCCGGGCCACCTCCAGCAGCGTGAGGCCGAACTCGGCGGCGGCCTCGCGGAGCGGCTCGGGGGTGCGCTCCAAGACCACGCCGACCGCGAAGCCCAGCGCGGTGACGCGGCGCTCGGCCAGGCGGCGCGTGTAGTCGCGCAGGTCGGGGACTCCGGTGGCCCAGCGCACGCCGGTGGTGAGCAGGAGTTCGCCGCCCGCCAGGTAGGGCGTGGGGTCCTCCAGCTCGCTGACCGCTACCCACTCCACCCGCCGGTCCAGGTTCTCCTGGCCGGTGAGCAGGTTCAGGCGCAGGCGGGGCGTGCGCATCAGGGCCCCCAGGGTCGGTGGCATCGGCTTCCCCTCCACTTCGGCCGCCGGCCGAGGCGGTTCGGCGCGGTCGGCGGGACCGGACGCGGGCCGTCCTCCCGCCGCTCCGGCGGACCCGCTTCGTGCGAACCCTGACGCGCTGGCGCAAGGCTCCGCCCTGATTATCCACCTTGTCCATGTGGGGGCGGTTCCGCGCACCCTAGTGTCGTCCCAGGTCGGGGAGCCCACACCCGGCCCCTCTCCGCTCCCGTCCACCGCAGAAGGAGGCAGCCGCATGGCAGCGACCGAGGTCGCCCAGTCCCGCCGGATCGTCACCGAGATCCCCGGCCCCAAGTCCCGCGCGATCCAGGAGCGCCGCCGTTCGGCCGTCGCCCAGGGCGTCGGCAGCGTCCTGCCGGTCTACGTCGAGCGCGCGGGCGGCGGCATCGTCGAGGACGTCGACGGCAACGCCCTGATCGACTTCGGCTCCGGCATCGCCGTGACCAACGTCGGCAACGCCGACCCCCGCGTGGTGGAGCGCGCCGCCGAGCAGCTCGGCCGGTTCACGCACACCTGCTTCATGGTCAACCCGTACGAGGCCTACGTGGACGTGTGCGAGGCACTCAACCGGATCACGCCGGGCGACCACGAGAAGCGCTCGATCCTGCTCAACTCGGGCGCCGAGGCGGTCGAGAACGCGGTGAAGATCGCCCGCAGCGCGACCGGCCGCCAGGCGGTCGTGGTGTTCGACCACGCCTACCACGGCCGCACCAACCTCACCATGGGGCTGACCGCCAAGAACATGCCCTACAAGCAGGGCTTCGGGCCGTTCGCCGGTGAGATCCACCGGATGCCGATGGCCTACCCGTACCGCTGGCCCACGGGCCCGGACAACTGCGGCCCCGAGGCGGCGGCCATGGTGATCGAGCAGATCACCAAGCAGATCGGCGCCCAGAACGTGGCCGCCGTGGTGATCGAGCCGATCCAGGGCGAGGGCGGCTTCATCGAGCCGGCCCCCGGGTTCCTGCCCGCGGTGGTGGACTTCTGCCGCGCCAACGGCATCGTGTTCGTCGCCGACGAGGTGCAGACCGGCTTCGCCCGCACCGGCCATATGTTCGCCAGCGAGCACGAGGGCGTGGTCCCGGACCTGATCACGACCGCCAAGGGCATCGCGGGCGGCCTGCCGCTGGCCGCGGTGACCGGGCGCGCCGAGCTGATGGACGCCGTGCACGGCGGCGGCCTGGGCGGCACCTACGGCGGCAACCCTGCCGCGTGCGCCGCCGCGCTGGCCGCCCTGTCGGCGATCGAGTCCGACGGCCTGGTGGAGCGCGCCCGTGAGATCGGCGAGCTGATGCTGGGCCGCCTGCGCGAGCTGGCCGCCAAGTACGAGGTCATCGGCGACGTGCGCGGACGCGGCGCGATGATCGCGATCGAGCTGGTCCAGGACGCCGACCGCACTCCCGCCCCCGAGGCGCTGGCCGAGGTCCTGTCCCACTGCCACTCCCGCGGCCTGGTCCTGCTGAGCGCGGGCACCTACGGCAACGTGATCCGCATGCTGCCGCCGCTGGTGATCGGCGACGAGCTGCTGCACGAGGGCCTGGACATCCTGGAGGAGGCCTTCGCCCGGCTGTAGCACCCGTACGGCGGAGGCGGCGGGCGGCGCGGGGAGCGCCGCCCGCCGCCTCCGCCGTCACCGGGCCGCGCTCCGTGACCCCGCCCTGGGCGGCGCGCGGCCGCGTCAGTGCCCCCGTCGCCGTCCCGCACGCGACACCGTCGCGCACCTCCCGCTCCGGCCCCGTCAGCGCGTCCAGGCCACGTCCCGCGGAAGCGGGTGGTCCTCGGCGCGCATCTCCTCCAGCAGTGAGAGGAACCCCGCCGCGACCGGCCCCGGCCTGCGGTCCCGGCGCGTGAGCACGCTCAGCCCGCGGTCGACGACCGGGTCGGTCAGGGGCACGCGCACGTGGTCGGCGAAGCTCATCAGCACCCCGACCAGGGCCGGGAGCGCGGTGACGCCGATCCCCGCGGACACCAGGCCGCCGATGGTCGAGACGTTGCCCGCCCGCACGATCCGCTCGGGCACCACGCCCGCGCGCTCGAAGGCGGCGTCCGCTCCCGCGCGCACGCTGGAGTCGCCGCCGGTGGCCAGGAAGGCCTCCCCCGCGAGGTCGGCCCAGGTCAGCGCGGCCCGCTCCGCGAAGGGGTGCCCCACCGGCACGACCGCGAAGTAGCGGTCCCGCAGGAGCGGCCGCGACACCAGCTCGCCGGGCACCCGGCCCTCGGCCACCAGGGCCAGGTCGCACTCCCCCGCCTGGAGACGTTCCACGGCCGCCTCCGACATCCCGTCCAGGACGTGGACGTCGGCCTCGGGCGTGCGCGACCTGAGCCGGGAAATCACCGAGGGCAGCAGGGCGGCCGCCACCGAGGGCAGCGTCGCCACCGCGACGGTGCCGCGCTCGCCGCGAAGGAACCGCTCCAGCCCGTTCATCTCCGAGCGGTGCGCCTCCAGCAGGCGTTCGGCCACGGCCAGCAGCTCGGCCCCCTCCGGAGTGCACTCGACCCTGCGCGTGGTCCGCTCAAGGAGGCGTACCCCCAGGGCGCGCTCCAGCCCGAGCACCGTCCTGCTCAGCGAGGGCTGCGCGACGCGCAGTTCACGGGAGGCGCGCGTGAAACTCCCGTACCTGGCCACCGCGGCGTAGGCGGACAACTGCCTCAGGCTCAGATCCATGCCTCCAGAGCATAGATCCAGAGGAAACTGATGTTGGACACGGGGAGGACCCCGCGAAACCATGTCGGCATGTGTCCCCCGTCACTTCCCCCCGTGAGGGTGTCCGAGGAGCGTGCCAGATGCTGACCGCCATGGGTTTCGCCACGATCGCCGTGGTGCTGCTGCTGCTGTTGTCCAACCGGGTGGGCGCGGTGGTCGCGCTCGTCGGCGTCCCGGTGGCGGCCGCCTTCGCGTTGGGCTTCGGCCCCGACGAGGTGGCCTCCTTCGTCGGCGAGGGCATCGGCGGCGTGGCCTCCACCACCGCGATGTTCGTGTTCGCCATCCTCTACTTCGGGGTGATGCGCGACGCGGGGCTGTTCGCGCCGATCATCCGCCGCGTGCTCGGGTTCGCCGGGAACACGCCGGTGACCGTGGCGGTCGCGACGGTGGTGCTCGCGATGGTCGCCCACCTGGACGGCGCGGGCGCGACCACCTTCCTCATCACCATCCCGGCGATGCTCCCGCTCTACGACGCACTGGGCATGCGCAGGGTGGTCCTGGCCGCGCTGGTCGGGCTGGGCTCGGGGATCATGAACATGGTCCCGTGGGGCGGGCCCACCGCCCGGGCCGCCACCGTCCTCGGCGTTCCGGCCAACGAACTGTGGGCCCCGCTGATCCCGGCCCAGCTGGCGGGCATGGCCGCCTGCGTCGCCGTGGCCTGCTACCTGGGCCACCGCGAGCGCGCGCGGCTGGCGGCGGCCGGTCCCGTGCCCTCCCCGGTGCCCGCCGCGACCGGCAGCCCGGCCGGGTCCGCAGGGACGGGCGGGACCGACCCGCTCGCCGCGGGCGGACGGGAACCCGACGCCGACCTGCTGCGCCCGCGCCTGTACTGGGTGAACGCCGCGCTGACCGTCGCCGCCGTCCTCACCCTGGTCTTCGGGCTGCTCTCCCCCGAACTCGTCTTCATGCTGGCCCTGGTCGTGGCGCTCGTCGTCAACTACCCGGGGATGAAGGCCCAGACCGAGCGCGTCAACGCCCACGCCTCCGGGGCGATCCTCATGGCAAGCACCCTGCTCGCCGCGGGCGTTTTCCTCGGGATCATGGAGAACAGCGGCATGATCGAGGCGATGGGGCGGGCCATGACCGGCGCCGTGCCCGGCTTCCTCGGCCCCGGGATGGCGGCGGTCGTCGGCGTCCTGGGCGTGCCCATGAGCCTGCTCTTCGGCCCCGACGCCTACTACTTCGCCGTCATGCCGGTGCTGACCGCCGTGGGCGAGGGCTTCGGCGTCGCCGCGGTCGACATCGCCCAGGCCTCGATCATCGGCCAGGAGACCGTCGGCTTCCCGATCAGCCCGCTGACCGGCTCCTTCTACCTGCTGGTCGGCCTGGCCGGGGTGCCCATCGGCTCCCACATCCGCTTCCTGCTGCCGTGGGCCTGGCTGGTCAGCCTCGTCGTCCTCGCGGTCGCCCTCGCCGGCGGGGCCGTCCCGCTCTGGGTCGGCTGACCGCCCCGTCCACACCGTTCGAAGGAGTCAGTGTGCCCAGCAGAGCCCGGATCGGGTGCGGCGCCGGTTTCGCCGGCGACCGCCTCCAACCCGCCGTCGACCTCGTGGAGGGAGGCGACCTCGACACCCTGGTGCTGGAGTGCCTGGGAGAGCGCACCGTGTCCCTGGCCTCGCTCCGGGAGGCCAGCGGGTCGGGTCCCGGCTACGACCCGACCCTGCGGCGCCGCCTGGAACTCCTGCTCGAACCGCTGCACCGCCGCGGCACCCGACTGGTCACCAACGCGGGGGCGGCCGCCCCCGCGGCGGCGGCGCGCATGGCCCGCGCCACGGCCCGGGAAATGGGGCTGCCGACCGTGGTCGCCGCGGTCTCCGGCGACGACGTGCTGCACCTGCTGGACCCGTCCGCGCCCTGCTGGGAGGACGGGCTGCCGCTGGAGGCGCACGGCGAGATCGTCTCCGCCAACGCCTACGTCGGCGCCGACGCCCTGGCGCCCGCGCTGGAGGGCGGGGCCGACGTGGTGATCGCGGGCCGGGCGGCCGACCCCTCGCTGTTCCTCGCGCCCCTGGCCCACCGCCTGGGCTGGGACCCCGGCGACGCGGACGCGATGGCCGCGGGGACCCTGGTGGGCCACCTGCTGGAGTGCGCGGGCCAGGTCAGCGGCGGCTACTTCGCCGACCCGGGCCGCAAGGAGGTCCCCGGCCTGGCCCGCCTCGGCTACCCCCTGGCCGAGGTGGAGCGGGACGGCTCGGCCGTGGTCACCAAGCTGCCGGGGACCGGCGGCCGGGTGGACCGGCTCACGGTCACCGAACAGCTCACCTACGAGGTCACCGACCCCCGGGCCTACGTCACGCCGGACGCGGTGCTCGACATGACCGGGGTGCGGCTGGCCGAGACCGGACCGGACCGGGTGCTGGTCACCGGGGCCCGGGGGCTGCCCCGGCCCGGGGAGCTGAAGGTCAGCGTCGGGTACCGGGCGGGTTTCCGGGGCGAGGGCGAGATCTCCTACGCCGGCCCCGGCGCGCTGGCACGTGCCCGGCTGGCGGGCGAGGTGGTGCGTGAGCGCCTGGGCGGGAAGGTCTCCCGGCTGCGCGCCGACGTCGTGGGCGTGGACGCGCTGCACGGCTGGAGCGGGGACGGCCGGGGCGAGCCCTTCGAGTGCCGGCTGCGGGTGGCCGCCCTCGGTTCCGCCCGCGCGGACGCCGAGGCGGTCGCCGAGGAGGTGGGCGCCCTCTACACGTCGGGGCCCGCCGGAGGGGGCGGGCTCAGGACCTCCGTCCACGAGGTCGTGGGCGTGCTGTCGACCACCGTCGACCGGGAGGCCGTGCGCACCCGGGTCGACTTCTTCGGAGAGGGGGAGCGGTGAGCACCGTGCTCCGCGACGTCGCCCACGCCCGGGCCGGGGACAAGGGCAACCTCAACACGATCGCCGTCATCGCCTACGAAACCGAGTGGTACCCGGTGCTGTGCGCCGAGCTGACCCCCGAGCGGGTCGCCCGCGCGCTGGGCGGGCGCGTGCGCGGGCCGGTGACCGTCCACCGGATGGACAACGTGTGCGCGCTGGTCCTGGTGTGCCCGCGCGCGGGCGAGGACACCGTGACCACGTCGCTGTACCTGGACGCCCACGGCAAGAGCCTGGCATCGGTCCTGCTGGGGATGGAGCTGGAGGGAGCGCCCGGGGCGCGCTGACCGGAAGGCGGCGGGTCAGCGCTCGTCGCGGACCGAGTCCAGCGACAGCAGCGCCACGTGCAGGGACAGGCAGGTCTCCACCGAGTCCAGGTCCGCGTCCAGGACGTGGGCGATGCGCCGCAGCCGGTCGTAGAACGCCGGTCGGGACAGGTGCGCCCGCCCGGCGGCGAGCGCCTTGTTGCGGCCCGCGCCCAGGTAGTGGCGGAGCATGTCGGTCAGGTCGCCGCCGTGCCGGGCGTCGTGGTCCAGCAGCGGCCCCAGCTCGCGCTCGACGTAGGTCTGGAGCCGCTCGTCGTCGCGGAACAGGTGGAGCAGGCCGCGCAGGTGCAGGTCGGGCAGCCGGTAGAAGGGGCGCTGGTCGCTCTGGCGGATGGCCACGTCGCCGACCTGGCGCGCCTCCAGGAAGGAGCGACGCACCTCCCGGACCCCGTCCGCGGAGGAGCCCACGGCCAGCACCGCGGCGCCGCCCACCGCGGTGCGGATGCGTTCGGCGAGCATGTGCAGGGTCGGCTCCAGGCGCTGGCGGCCCGGCAGCGCCAGGAGGATGCCCACGCGCAGGTCGTCGAGCGAGCCCACCAGGGCGGGCAGTCGCAGCTCGCGGCAGGCGCGCGCGGCGCCCTCGGCGGTGTCGGACAGGCGCGCCTGGGCGGCCAGTCCGGTCCCGCTCTCACGCAGGCGCAGCACGAGCCCCACCAGTTCGCGGCCGTTGAGCGGCACGCCCACGGCCCGGGCCCGCACCAGCGCCTCCTCCGGGTCGGAGTAGGCCCGGTCGATGATGCCCGCGATGATCGTGCGGTGCGTCTGCCGCTCCAGGCTCTCCTGGTGGCGCTCCAGCAGCCTGCCCAGCGCCAGGGTGGTGGCGGCGCGTTCGATGAGCATGCTCTGGCGCGGGGTGGGGTTGGCCCCGACCACGAGGATCAGCCGCCCCCAGTCCTGGCCGCGCGCCCCGACCGTGGTGACCAGCCAGCCGTTGGCGGGCGTGTGGACGGTGCGCGTTCCCGAGCGCGCCGCGCGCGAGCGGCTCTCCCAGGAGGTGAGCAGGGTTCCGGGCTCCTCGCCGTTGAGGTCGCAGGCCAGTACCTGGTGGGTGAGGTTCTCCAGGACCACTGGGCAGCCCGAGAGCTGGGCGACCTCGTGCAGGATGCGCCCGGTGTCGGCGCCCTCCACCGAGAGCTGGGTGAAGACCGAGTGCAGCTTCTCGGACTCGCGCAGCTCCTCCAGCTGTTCGTTGACCACCCGGATGTGCACGGCCTCGGTGATCTCCACGAAACGGGCCTCGCGGTCGAGCAGGACCACAGGCACGGCCGCGTCGCGCGCGGCGTCGAGGAAGGCGGGCGGGAGCTCGGCGTGGTACTTGCGGCCCAGTTCGACCGCGATGCCGCTGACCCCGGCGGCGGCCAGGTCGTCGATGTAGCGGCGCAGCGCCTCGGGGTCGTCGGGCATGGCGATGCCGGTGCTGAGCACCAGTTCACCGCCGCGCAGCAGGTGGGCGAGGTCGGTGACCTCGGCGATGTGCACCCAGCGCACGGCCACGTCCAGCCGGTCCGGGCACGCCACGACCCGGGGGCGGGCGCGCTGGAGGGCGGGAAGCTGGAGGACTTCGGCGAGGGTGGGAAGCACGGCACCCATCCTAGGAGGCGGGCGCGGAACGCAGTGTCAGGCTCCCGGCCTCCCGGTTTACACGGTGTACCGCGCCGACCGGGTCTGACCTGAGGGGAGGGCACGCGCGCGCCGGGTTACACGTCGTAAACCCGGCCGCCATGTTGTCAACATGCTGATCCTGGCCAAGCCCGGGGGCCGGGGCGAGACTGGGTGCATGTCGGAACTTCTCTCGCGCCACCGCGCGGTCATGCCCTCCTGGCTTCCCCTGTACTACGAGTCCCCGCTGGAGATCACCGGCGGCGAGGGCGCCCGTGTCACGGACGCCGAAGGCAACACCTACCTGGACTTCTTCACCGGCATCGTGACCAACATGCTCGGCTACGACGTGGCCGAGGTACGCGAGGCCGTCGAGCGCCAGATCGCCAGGGGGGTCGTGCACACCTCCACCCTCTACCTCATCCGCGGCCAGGTCGAGCTGGCGGAGCGGATCGCCAGCCTGTCGGGTATCCCGGACGCGAAGGTGTTCTTCACCAACTCCGGCACCGAGGCCAACGAGACCGCCCTGCTGCTGGCCACGTACGCGCGCGGCAGCGACGAGGTGCTGGCGATGCGCGGCAGCTACCACGGGCGCTCGTTCGGCACGGTGGCCGTGACCGGCAACCGGGCGTGGAAGAACTCCTCCCTGTCCCCGCTGAACGTGCACTACCTGCACGGCACCGACCACGCGGCCCCGGCCTTCCGGGGGATGACCGACCGGGAGTACGTCGAGGCGTGCGTGGCCGACCTGCGCGACGTACTGGACACCGCGGCGCCGAACGTGGCGTGCCTGATCGCCGAGCCAGTGCAGGGCGTGGGCGGGTTCGCGATGCCGCCGGACGGCCTGTACGCCGCCTACAAGGAGGTGCTGGACGAGCACGGCATCCTGTTCGTGTCCGACGAGGTGCAGACCGGCTGGGGGCGCACCGGCACGAGCTTCTTCGGCATCGGCGACCACGGGGTGGTACCGGACGCCATGACCTTCGCCAAGGGCCTGGGCAACGGGTTCGCCGTGGGCGGTGTGGTGGCGCGCGGCGACCTGATGGACCGGCTGGGCGCGCTGGGCGTGGCCACGTTCGGCGGCAACCCGGTGTCCATGGCGGCGGCGGGGGCGACCCTGGACTACGTGCTGGAGCACGACCTCCAGGGCAACGCCCGGCGCCAGGGCGCGCTGATCCTGGAGGGGCTCCGCGCGCTGACCTCGCTGCCGAGCGTGCGCGACGTGCGCGGCAAGGGGCTGATGTTCGCCGTGGAGATGGCGGACCCCGCGACCGGCGCGCCGTCCTCCCACCTGGCCGGGAGGGTGCTGGAGGCCACCCGCGAGCGCGGCCTGCTGGTGGGCAAGGGCGGCGTGCACGGCAACGTGCTGCGGATGGCGCCGCCGATGACTCTGTCGCAGGAGGAGGCCGTGGAGGGCCGCGACGTGCTGCTGGACGCGGTGCGCGCGGTGGACGCCGAGGCCTGAGGAAGGGTCGGCCGGGTCCGCGGGAGGGCCGACCGGGCCCGGGGGTCGCCGCGCACGGTCGCGGAGGCGGGCAGCACGATGTCGGCGGCCCCCGGGAACCCCCCGTAATCAAGCAAACCGCGCCGGGGCGCGGCGCACCAGCCCCGACCGCGCCCCTGTGGACAAGGAAGGGAGCGGCATGAGCAAGCACGTCACCCACTGGATCGGCGGGACCGCCCACGAGGGACCGGCCCGGCGGACGGGGGACATCTACGATCCGGCGTCCGGGCGGGTCACCGGCGCGGTCGACCTCGCCGGACGGCACGAGGTCGACACGGCGGTGACGGCCGCGCGGGAGGCCTTCCCGGGGTGGCGCGACACCCCGCTGTCCCGGCGGGTGCAGGTCCTGTTCCGCTTCCGCGAGCTGCTCAGCGCCAACGCCGACCGGCTGGCGGAGCTGATCAGCGCCGAGCACGGCAAGGTCTTCTCCGACGCCCGGGGGGAGGTGGCCCGCGGCCTGGAGGTCGTCGACTTCGCCTGCGGCATCCCGCACCTGCTCAAGGGCGGCTACTCCGAGAACGTGTCCACGGGCGTGGACGCCTACTCGATCCTCCAGCCGCTCGGCGTGGTCGCCGGGATCACTCCGTTCAACTTCCCGGCGATGGTGCCGATGTGGATGTTCCCGGTGGCCCTGGCCTGCGGCAACACGTTCGTGCTCAAGCCCAGCGAGAAGGACCCCTCCGCGTCGGTGCTGCTGGCCGGGCTGTGGACCGAGGCGGGCCTGCCCGAGGGCGTGTTCAACGTGGTGCACGGCGACAAGGAGGCGGTGGACGCCCTCCTGGAGCACCCGGACGTGGCGGCGGTCAGCTTCGTGGGCTCCACCCCGATCGCGCGGTACGTGTACCGGACCGCCGCCGAGCACGGCAAGCGCGTGCAGGCCCTGGGCGGGGCCAAGAACCACATGGTGGTGCTGCCCGACGCCGACCTGGACCTGGCCGCGGACGCGGCGGTCTCGGCCGGGTTCGGCTCGGCGGGCGAGCGGTGCATGGCCGTCTCCGCGGTGGCCGTGGTGGACTCGGTGGCCGACGAGCTGGTGGAGCGGATCCGCGAGCGGGTGGCGCGCCTGCGCGTGGGCCCCGGCGACGACGAGCGCAGCGAGATGGGGCCGCTGGTCACCAGGGAGCACCGCGACCGGGTGGCCTCCTACCTGGAGTCGGGGGTGCGCGAGGGGGCGACCCTGGCGGTCGACGGCCGCGTGCACCCGGTGTCGGGCGGGAGCCCGGACGGGTTCTGGCTGGGACCGTCGCTGCTGGACCACGTCGGCCCCGAGATGTCGTGCTACCGGGACGAGATCTTCGGCCCGGTGCTGAGCGTGGTGCGCGTGGGCGGCTACGACGAGGCGGTCAAGCTCGTCAACGCCAGCCCCTACGGCAACGGCACGGCGGTCTTCACCAACGACGGGGGCGCCGCCCGGCGGTTCCAGAACGAGGTCGAGGTCGGCATGGTGGGCATCAACGTCCCCATCCCGGTGCCGATGGCCTACTACTCCTTCGGCGGCTGGAAGCAGTCCCTGTTCGGCGACTCACACGCGCACGGCACGGAGGGTGTCCACTTCTACACCCGCACCAAGGCGGTCACGGCCCGTTGGAGCGACCCGGGCCAGCGGCCCGAAGGAGGTGTCGACCTGGGGTTCCCCACCAACGGTTGACTCGGATTCCGTGAAAATAACGGACGGATCTGCCTCACTGTCGGTCGGCGGTGAACGACACGGAGTATCGTTGTCACAGGACGCCCCTCACGGGGCGTGGTCGGCGCCGGCAGCCGACGCACGAACCATCCGGGAAGGGCGCGCTCATTTCCCCTCCTCCCCAATGGAAGCGGGCGCGCCAACGGGAGCGCTCCGGGTCCGCCTCTCCCCCTGGACCCGGAGCGCGACCGCCTGCGCACCGCTAGCGCACCGCGAACAGCCGCTCCTCGGCGGCCACCCGGGGCTCCGCGCCGACGAGGTCGGCGCACTCCTCACAACCGAACACCGCGCTCCCGTCCGGGAGCTCACCGAGCACCCGGCGGGGCCGGGGCCACTTGGTGTGGCAGACGACGCAGGCATCCCCCATGCACTGCGCCCAGCTCAGCGAATCCGGATCGTAGACCTCGACGTCGATCGCGGGCCGCGTGTCTGGTTCGCACATCATGCTCGTTCCGCGCAATGTCCTTGCTCCCCCCGTGGTTTAGGACAGTCTGGCGGGCCGATAGTTACCGGCTCTTTATTGAATCAGAAGCTTTGGGCACCTGGAATGGTTCAGACCGATCTACATCACGCCATGCACGGGAATCATAACCCTAAGTGATGATGCCTGGGAAGACCCTGTCTCGCAGGATGGGATTCATCAGTTTTGTCCGACTAGCTGCGGGGCGGTAGTGATCCGGGACCTCAGTCCTCGGCCCGCACAGAGACCGAAAAACGGCGCAGGGAGAGCGCCGGATTGAGCTCCCGCACCTCCTCGACCCGAGAGGCCGAAACCCCGGCCGAGGCGACCGCGAAGGTCTGCTCACCCAGGGCCGCGAGCGGTGTCCCCATGGGATCGACCACCATGCTGTTGCCCGCGCCCGCGGGCGCCGCCTGCCCGGACGCGGCCACGTACACGGTGTTCTCGATGGCGCGTGCCCGGGCCAGGGTCCGCCAGTGCTCCTCCTTCAGCGGGCCGGGCACCCACTGCGCGGCCAGCAGCACCACGTGCGCCCCGGCCTCGGCGATGCGCCGTGTCACCTCGGGAAAGCGCAGGTCGTAGCAGGTCTGCAGACCGAACACCACGCCGTCGACGGTGAAGGTCTCGGGCTCCTCGATCGGGCCGGGGCGCAGCACGTCCGACTCCCGGGCGCCGAAGGCGTCGTACAGGTGGATCTTGCGGTAGTGCGCGACCCGCTCGCCCTCCGGCGACAGCGCCACCAGCGTGTTGGTGAAGCGGGCGGCGTCGGCGCCGCCCTCGGACTCGCCGACCCCCAGCACCAGGTGCACGCCCTCCCGCCGGGCGGTGTCGGCGGCCTCGGAGACGAAGGGGCCGTCCAGGGGCTCGGCCGCCGCCACGTAGCGCTGGTCGACACGGCCCGCGGTGAACATCGTGTACTCGGGGAACAGGACCACACGGGCCCCGTCCGCCGCGGCGCGTGCGGTCAGCTCCGCCACCGAGCGCTGGTTGCGCGCCTTGTCCTGACCGGGGGCGAACTGGGCGACCGCGACCTGCACCATCGAACCTCTCCTCGTCGGCGTGGGGCGCCCGGGGCGCCGTGCACCGAGTGTACGGCCAGCACCGCCGCTCCGGTCCGCGCGGACCGGGCGGCCCCCTTGCCAAGAGGCTAAACAAGTGTTTAATGTATTGAACATGAGTTCAATCGACCGTCCGGACCGGCCCGCGAGGGAGTCCGACCTCACGGCGCGCGCCAGGATCCGCGACGCGGCGATCGCGTGCTTCGGCCAGCGCGGGTTCGGCGTGAGCGTGCGGGCGATCGCCGAACAGGCCGGGGTCTCCCCCGGGCTGGTGATCCACCACTTCGGCTCCAAGGACAGGCTCCGGCGGGCCTGCGACGACCACGTCACCGCGGCCGTGAACGAGGTCAAGACGGACACGGTCACCAGCCACGACGGGCAGACCTTCCTCCACCAGCTCGCGACGATGGAGCAGTACGCCCCGCTCCTGGCCTACGTCGTCCGCTCCATGCAGGCCGGCGGCCCGCTCGCGGCCGGGCTCTTCGAGCGCATGGTGGCCGACATCGAGGTCTACCTCGCCACGGGCGAGGCCGAGGGCACCATCCGCCCGAGCCGGGACCCGGCCCGGCGCGCCCGCTACCTGGCCGCCAACTCACTCGGATCGCTGCTGCTGTTCCTGACGCTGGGGCGCTTCGAGGGGGAGGTCGACTTCGCCCGGGTCGCGCACGAGTGGTCGCGGGAGTACATGCTCCCGACCCTGGAGCTGTACACCGAGGGCCTGCTCACCGAGCGCGCGATCCTCGACGCCTACCTCGCGTACGTCGGCGATCCCCCAGAGGAACCCGGCTGACCGCCCCGAACCCCCGTCCCCGACCCCCACCACGCACGGAGGGAACGACGACCATGACACCAACCGCCATCGAGGTCCGCGGCGTCGACAAGCGCTTCGGCCGCTTCCAGGCCCTGGACAAGCTGGACCTGACCGTCCGCACGGGCCAGGTCGCGGGCTTCCTCGGGCCCAACGGCTCCGGGAAGTCCACCACCATCCGCGTCCTGCTCGGCCTGCTCAGGGCCGATGCCGGGACGGTCAGCCTGCTCGGCGGCGACCCCTGGCGGGACGCCGTCGCCCTGCACCGGCGCCTGGCCTACGTGCCCGGCGACGTCACCCTGTGGCCCAACCTGACCGGAGGGCAGGCGATCGACCTGCTCGGGCGGCTGCGCGGCGGACTCGACCCCGCGCGCCGCCGTGAACTGCTGGCCCGCTTCGAACTGGACCCGACCAAGAAGGCGCGCGCCTACTCCAAGGGCAACCGGCAGAAGGTCGCCCTGGTCGCGGCCCTGGCCTCCGACGCAGAGCTGCTCATCCTCGACGAGCCCACCTCCGGCCTGGACCCGCTCATGGAGGCCGTGTTCACCGAGTGCGTCCTGGAGGCCAAGGCCCGGGGCCGCACCGTGCTGCTCTCCAGCCACATCCTCTCCGAGGTGGAGAAGCTCTGCGACACCGTCACCATCATCCGCAGGGGGCGCGCGGTGGAGTCGGGCACCCTGGACGACCTGCGCCACCTGACCCGCTCCTCCGTGCGCGCCACCGTCACGGGGGACGCCCGGATCCTGGAGGGCGCCGACGGGGTGCACAACCTGCGGCTCGACGGCGACACCGCCGCCTTCGACGTGGACAACACCCGCATGGGCGCCGTCATGGGCACGCTCACCGGCCTCGGCGTCCGCTCCCTGGTGAGCAACCCGCCCTCCTTGGAGGAACTGTTCCTGCGCCACTACGGCGACGAGCTGGCCGCGCGCGGGGCCGACGACGACGGGGGGACCGGGGCATGAACGCGTTCACCGGCACCGGCACCCTCGTCGGGTTCGTCCTGCGCCGCGACCGCATCCGGCTGACCGTCTGGACCCTGGCCCTGGTCGGCACCGTCGTCGCGACCGTTCCGACCCTCGACGACATGTTCTCCACGGACGCCCAGCGCCGGGCCCGGGCGGCACTCATGGAGACCCCGACCGGCGTCGTCTTCGGCGGCCCCGGGTACGGGCTGGACGACTACCAGCTCGGCCCGATGGTGGTCAACGAGCTGACCATGAGCGTGCTCATCGCCCTGGCGGTCATGAGCGTCCTGCACGTGGTCCGGCACACCCGCGCCGAGGAGGAGAGCGGCCGCGCCGAACTGCTGCGCGCCAGCGTCCTGGGCACGAGCGCCCAGATGACCGCCGCGCTGGTGACCGTCTCGGTCGTCAACCTGCTCATCGGCGCCCTGACCGCGCTGGCCATGGCGGGCAACGGCCTGGCGGTCGCCGACTCCGCGGCCTACGGGCTGGGGCTGGCCCTGGCCGGGGTCTCCTTCGGCGCCGTCGCCGCCGTGTGCGCGCAGGTCACCGAGCACGGACGCGCCGCCGCGGGCCTGGCCTTCCTGGTCACCGGCGTGCTGTTCCTGTCCAGGGTCGTCGGCGACATGGCCGGGGAGGGCGGCAACGCGCTGTCCTGGCTGTCGCCGTTCGCCTGGGTCCAGCAGACACGCGTGTTCGACGACCTGCGCTGGTGGCCGCTGGCGCTGTACGCGGTCCTCGTGGCGGTGCTCTTCGCGCTGGCCTACGCCCTGGCGGACCGGCGCGACCTCGGCGCGGGCCTGGTCCCCTCCCGGCCCGGTCCGGCCGGTGCGGGCGGTCTGCTCAACGGCGTGTTCGCGCTGCACCTGCACCAGCAGCGCGGGGCGATCCTCGCCTGGACGGCCGCGGTCTTCCTCTTCGCCCTCGCGTTCGGCTCGCTGGCCACGGAGGTGGAGGGGATGCTGGAGGAGAACCCCGACCTGCTGGCCGTCCTCGGCGACTCCGCCGACGACGTCACCGGGGGCTTCCTCGGCACCATGAGCGGTTACGTGCTGATGGCCGCGTCGGCCTACGCCGTCATGTCCGTGCTGCGGGCGCGGGGCGAGGAGACCTCAGGGCGCGCCGAGCTGACCCTGTCCGCGGCCGTCGGCAGGGTGCGCTGGTTCGGCGGCGCCCTGGTGGTCAGCGTGCTGTCCTCGGCGGTGATCGTGGTGGCGGGCGGCGTCGGCATGGGCCTGAGCGCGTCCGCGGCCCTGGAGGACACCTCCTGGAC
The DNA here is from genome assembly GCF_018316795.1 of Nocardiopsis akebiae. Classification (NCBI taxonomy): domain Bacteria; kingdom Bacillati; phylum Actinomycetota; class Actinomycetes; order Streptosporangiales; family Nocardiopsidaceae; genus Nocardiopsis; species Nocardiopsis akebiae. Next base: position 1,582,699 of record NZ_CP074132.1, on the reverse strand, counting down.
GTGGACGATGACCGGGGCCGCCCTGGCCCAGCTGCCGGTGGCCCTGCTGTTCGCCGCGCTGACCGCGCTGCTGGTGGGAACTGCCCCGCGCCTGACCCCGCTGGTGTGGGCGTGGCTGGGCTACAGCCTCCTGGTCTCGCTGCTCGGACCGATGCTGGGCCTGGACGACCGGCTGCTGGACCTGAGCGCGTTCGGGCTGCTGCCCCAACTGCCCGCCGAGGAGTTCGACGCCGTCCCGGCGGCAGTCGCGCTGGGGGCGGCGCTCGCGGCCAACGCGATCGGCCTGGCGGGCTTTCGCCGCCGGGACCTGGCCGGCGTCTGAGGGGAACGCGGTCCGGGCCGCCGAACCGGGGACCGGCCGGGCGGCGCCCGGCTCGTGTCAGGGGCGGACCGCGCTCAGGGCAGGTGGGACAGTCCCCAGGCGGGCGCGAACACCACGACCAGGAAGCGCGCGGTGCGGGTGGCGAAGGTGATCAGGGCGAACAGCACGACGTTCATCCGCACCACCCCGGCCAGCACCGACACCACCATGAACGGCGGGACGCTGGCGAGGGAGCTCACCGCCACCAGGCCCGCGCCCCAGGCGGGCTGCTCCTCGGCCCTGCGCCGCCAGCCCTCGGCGCGTGCGGCCCACTTGCCGGGCGTGGCGCTCCTGCGGCGGATCCACGACGCGGAGAGCGACCCGCGCCCGGCGTAGTAGTAGGGCAGCTTTCCCAGGGTCTGTCCGACCCCGGCCGCCACCGCCATGGCGACCAGGGCGCCGTCGTCCATCGCGATGACGGCGCCCACCAGGTAGACCTCGATGTTGATGACCGGGACGAGCCCGGAGAGGAGGGCGACCGCGAAGGCCAGCGCCGTCTCGATCACCCCGTGCTCCCGGGCTCCGCGGGCGGGCCGGTCAGTTCTCGGCCGCCGCGAGCTGCCCGCACGCGCCGTCGATCTCCTGTCCGCGGGTGTCGCGGACGGTCACCGCCACCCCGTGCGACTCCAGCCGCCGCACGAACTCGCGCTCGTCCTCGGGGCGCGAGGCCGTCCACTTGGACCCCGGGGTGGGGTTGAGCGGAATGAGGTTGACGTGCACCAGGTGCCCCTTGAGGAGCCTGCCCAGCAGGTCGGCCCGCCAGGCCTGGTCGTTGACGTCCTTGATGAGCGCGTACTCGATGGAGACCCGGCGGCCGGTGGTGCCCGCGTAGCGCCAGGCGGCGTCCAGGACCTCGCCGACCTTCCAGCGGGTGTTGATGGGCACCAGCTCGTCGCGCAGCTCGTCGTCGGGCGCGTGCAGGGAGATCGCGAGGCGGACCTGCATCCTCTCGTCGATGAGCTTGTTGATCGCGGGCACCAGGCCGACCGTGGACACGGTGACCCCGCGCTGGGAGATGCCCAGGCCCTGGGGGACGGGGTCGGTGATGCGGCGCACCGACTGGAGCACGCGCTTGTAGTTGGCCATGGGCTCGCCCATGCCCATGAACACGATGTTGCTGATGCGGCCCGGGCCGCCGGCGACCTCGCCGTTGGCCAGGTCGCGGGCGCTGGCGACCACCTGGTCGATGATCTCCCCCGTGGAGAGGTTGCGGGTCAGGCCCGCCTGGCCGGTGGCGCAGAACGGGCAGTTCATGCCGCACCCGGCCTGGGAGGAGATGCACAGGGTGACGCGGTCCGGGTAGCGCATGAGCACCGACTCGAACAGCACCCCGTCGAACGCCTTCCACAGGGTCTTGCGGGTCATGCCGTTGTCGCAGGTGATGTGGCGCACGGGCGTGAGCAGGGTGGGCAGCAGCGCCTCGCCGAGCCGCTCCCGGGAGGAGGCGGGCAGGTCGGTCATGGCCGAGGTGTCCGACACCAGGGAGCCGAAGTAGTGCTGGGCGAGCTGCTTGGCCCGGAAGGGCTTCTCGCCCAGCTCACGGACGACCTCGGCCCGCTCGTCGGGGCTGAGGTCGGCCAGGTGCCGGGGAGGTTTGGCACGGCGGGGTGCGACAAAGGTGAGCTCGGCGGGCATACACAGTCCGTAGGAAGTGGAGTCGGTGGTCTGGCGCCCGGGCGCGGACGGCGGCGGAACGTGTCGTTATACGACTTATACGCCGCCGCGGTGCAGCTCCGCCTGTCAGGGCACTACCGTCGATTCTACGCACTGCGCGGACGGTCCTGACGGGCCCGTCCGGCTACGACGACCGGGGATCGGTGTGTGGGAGGGCCGGTGACAGGGATCGACGTCCTGCTCGACGAGATCAGCCCGTACCAGAGCCGACGCGTCGTCGTCGAGTGTGACTCCCACACCACGGCCGCCTACCTGCTGGACGCGCGCGGGCGCATCCGCGTCCCGGTGTGGCTGGCCAACCACGGGATCGCGCCGCGCACGAGCGAGTCCGGCGGGCTCTACGAGGGCCGGGCCCCGCTCATGCCCGAGGCCTACACCAAGCACCCGCAGGGCCGCCCCCGCTTCGACCCCGACCGCCTGCGCGCCGTGTGGTTCGAGGAGGGCGACGGGGTCGCCCTGGTGGACGAGGAGGGGTTGCTGGCCGTCATCCCGGGCTGGGCTGAGGCCGACAGCGGGCTGCCGGGGTACGCGCGCGAGGCGATCGGCCGCAGCGCCTACGCCTGGGAGCTGGACTCGGTGCGCGGGCAGCTGTGGCCGCGCGTGGTGCACGCCGAGGCCTACTGGGACTGGCGGCGCGCCTCGGGCGCCTGGCGCAGCGTGCAGCGCACGGTGCTCAGTCACCTCAACCGCAACGTGGGCGAGCCCGGGCACTACTGGGACGTCTCCGACGGCCACCCGCCGCTGCTGCGAGTGTCGGAGCGCCCGCCCACCGCGGACCGCCCGTACACGGTGCTGTCCACGGTCGGGATGTGCGGTCAGCGCATGCCCACGCTGGACCGCTACATGGCCAACACCTCCCAGCACGCCCGGGTGGAGCTGGCCCTGGCCACGACACTGCCCGCGCACCACGCCGCCCGCGTCTTCCGGTGGATCGGCGCCTTCCCCTGGCGGGCGGTGACCTGGTTCGGGACCGGGCACACCGTCAAGTGGCTGGACAACCCCGAGGACCGGGCCATGCGCGGCGGCGCGGGAGCGGTGCTGCTCCTGGAGGACCCCTCCGCCCTGGTCACCCGTCCCGAGCACGGGCCGCCGGACACCGCCGGGCTGTCCTTCCAGGGCGACCCCGTGCGGTGGCTGTGGATCGTGCCGATCACACGCCCCGAGCACCTGTTCGCCAAGGAGCACGACAGCGCCACCCTGGTGGAGAAGCTGGCCGCCGAGGGGCGCAGCTGGGTGCTGGGTTAGCCGGGCACACGGGCGCCGCGCGAAAAGCCGTTGACACCCCGCGACCGGGACGGGATCGTCGCCGTGTCGGGGCGAACGGAGGCGGGGGACCATGGCGCGCACCGGAGGCGGAGGCGCGGGTCTGACGGCCCCGCTGGGGCACCCGGCCTTTCGCGGGCTGGCCCTGGGCCGGGCCCTGATGGCCCTGGGCAACGGCATGGCGTCGGTGGCGCTGGCCTTCGCCGTGCTGGACGTGACCGGCTCGCTGACGGGCGTGGGGCTGGTCGTGGGCGCGCGCTCGGTGGCGAACGTGGCGCTGCTCCTGCTCGGCGGCGTCGTCGCCGACCGGCTGCCGCGCGCGCTGGTTCTCCAGGGCGGATGCGCCCTGGCCGCGCTCTCCCAGGCGGCCCTGGGCGCGCTCCTGCTGACGGGTACCGCCTCGCTGCCGCTGATGATCGCGCTGAGCCTGGTCAACGGCGCCGCCGCGGCGGTGAACCTGCCCGCCTCCGCGGCGCTGACGCCGCAGACCGTACCCGGGGAACTGCTGCGCCAGGCCAACGCGGCGATGGGCGTGGGCGTCCAGGGCGGGATGTTCCTGGGGATGTCGGCGGGCGGCGTCGTGGTGGGCCTGCTGGGCGCGGGCTGGGCGATCACCGCGGGCGCGGCGCTGTTCGCCTGCGCCGGGGCGGCCTTCCTGTCGGTGCGGGCCGCCCGGGCGCACGGGCCCGTGGACACCGGGGACGCGAACGTGCTGCGCGACCTGCGGGAGGGGTGGAGCGAGTTCGTGTCGCGGCCCTGGGTCTGGATCGTCGTGCTCCAGTTCATGGTGGTCAACGCGGGTTGGTCGGCGGCCACGGCCGTGCTGGGCCCGGGCATCGCCGACGAGACCTTCGGCCGGACCGCGTGGGGTCTGCTCATGGCGGCCAACAGCGTCGGGCTGCTGGCGGGCGGCGTGCTGGCGGCCCGCTGGCAGCCGCGGCGGGCGCTGGTCTACGGCTCGGCGCTGATGACGGCGCACGCCGTGCCCTTCCTGGCCCTGACCGGGCCGTCGCCGCTGCCGGTGCTGTTCGCCGCGATGTTCCTGGCGGGCGTGGCGGTGCAGCAGTTCGACGTGGCCTGGGAGGTCGCCGTCCAGGAGAACGTGCCCAGGGAGAAACTGTCGCGGGTGTACTCCTACGACGCGCTGGGCTCGTTCGTGGCGATGCCCCTCGGGCAGGTCGCGATCGGCCCGTTCGCCGAGCGGTTCGGCCCGGCCCCGGCCCTGGTGCTGGTGGCCTCGCTGACGCTGCTGGCCACCCTGGCCGCGGTCTCCTCACGCAGCGTGCGCACCCTGACCCGCCCCTAGGGCACCTCCGGCGGGCGCCCCTCTAGCTGGCGACGCCGCGCCGGTCCCGGGCCTGGGCCAGCACGCGGTGCAGGCGCGCCACCTCCTCGTCGCTGAAGCGCTCCACGAAGCGCAGCAGGGTGACGCCGGGGTCGGGCCCGGTGTTGAGGACCTCGTCCATCATCCGCGCGGTGTACTCGGCGTGCGACTCGCGCGGCCAGTACGTCCAGGCGCGGCCGGTCTTCTCCCGGTCCAGCAGCCCCTTGGTGAAGAGGATGTTGGCCACCGTCATGACGGTCGTGTAGGCCACCTCGCGGTCGTAGACCATGCCCTCGCGGATCCGGCGCACGGACATCGGCTCCCCGGACCGCCACAGCGCGTCCATGATGGCCGCCTCCAGTTCACCCAGACCCCTCATGGCCTCCCCGCCCGTCACGTCCTCGGTTCCGAGGATCGTAGACACGAGGGGGCCTCCCGCGTGGGAGAACTCCGCAGAGCACACAGATCCGCACACGCTCGGCACCGGTCACCGGCGTTTCACCAGCGAACAGGCGTTCTCGCACGAGGGAAAGGGCGTTCGCGGCCGGGCCCGGGCCCCGTCCCGCCCGCTGGGAAGACCGACGGAGGGGGCCCGGCCGTCCTGCCCGGCCGCTCGCACCCCCTCCGACGGAGGCCCGCCCCGACCGGTTCCCCGGGGGGCACCGTGTTACACGCCACATCCGGCATGGCCGGACGCGGCCAACAAGTTCACATCGCGAAACCCCTGCAAAAACCCACAAACCTGGCACCCTCGCGACTCTGGGCTTTGTTACTCGCACGTAGAGGCAGTACTGATGTGAAAGATTGTTACCTATCTCCTAGTTTCCACAAGGTCAGCGTTCCCCGCGCGGAGGCCGGTACAAGTAGCCTTGTACCCGACGAGTGCTGGCCAGGCCAGATGCTTCTCCGTATGCGCGGAACAGCTCCCGCGTTCGTTTCTTGAGCCCGCCTTGCCAGCAGCCACCCGTCTTCCTACACATTCACAAGCGAGCTGCGGAAGTGGGCGATCTCCGCCGTGTCGTCTGAGGCGTCTCAACCCCTGACAGATTTCGGTCCCAACGAGTGGTTGGTCGAGGAGCTTTATCAGAAGTACTTGAACGACCCGAACTCCGTTGACAAGGCCTGGTGGAACTTCTTCGCGGACTACAAGCCCGCGGAGACTGCTGGCGCGAAGGGCGGGAGCGGCGCGAAGGCGCAGGGCGAGAAGGCCCCCGCGGCCTCCGCCCCCAAGAAGAAGCCGGCCGCCCCCGCGGCCCCGGCCGCGTCCGCCAAGCCCAAGAGCAAGGACGACAAGGAGGGCAAGGACGAGGCCCTCCAGGTCAAGCAGGAGCGCCTGCGCGGCGCACCCGCGCGGACCGCGACCAACATGGAGTCGAGCCTGGGCCTGCCCACCGCCACCAGCGTGCGCGCGGTGCCGGTCAAGCTGCTCTTCGACAACCGCATCGTCATCAACAACCACCTCCGGCGCGGCCGTGGCGGGAAGGTCTCCTTCACCCACCTCATCGGCTACGCCATGGTCAAGGCCCTCAAGGCCATGCCGGAGATGAACCACTCCTACGCGGAGGTGGACGGCAAGCCCGGCGTCGCCAAGCCCGAACACGTGAACTTCGGCCTGGCGATCGACCTCCAGAAGCCCGACGGCACCCGGCAGCTGGTCGTGCCCTCCATCAAGAAGTCCGACGAGATGGACTTCACGGAGTTCTGGAGCGGCTACGAGGACCTGGTCCGCAAGGCCCGCGGCAACAAGCTGGGCGTGCCGGACTTCCAGGGCACCACCATCAGCCTCACCAACCCCGGCGGCATCGGCACCGTGCACTCGGTCCCGCGCCTGATGCCGGGCCAGGGCACCATCCTGGGCGTGGGCGCGATGGAGTACCCGGCCGAGTTCCAGGGCGCCTCCTCCGACACCCTGGCTGAGCTGGGCATCAGCAAGGTCATGACGCTGACCTCCACCTACGACCACCGCATCATCCAGGGTGCGCAGTCCGGCGAGTTCCTGCGCCGGATCCACCAGCTGCTGCTGGGCGAGGACGGTTTCTACGACGAGATCTTCAACTCGCTGCGCATCCCCTACGAGCCGGTGCGCTGGGTGCAGGACATCCACGTCAACAAGGCCACCCAGCTCGACAAGACCACCCGGGTCCAGGAGCTGATCCACGCCTACCGGGTGCGCGGCCACCTGATGGCCGACACCAACCCGCTCGACCACGAGCAGCGCAAGCACCCCGACCTGGACGTGCTCGAACACGGTCTCACCCTGTGGGACCTGGACCGCGAGTTCCCCACCGGGGGCTTCGGCGGCAAGCAGGTCATGAAGCTGCGCGACGTGCTGGGCGTGCTGCGCGACACCTACTGCCGCACGGTGGGTATCGAGTACATGCACATCCAGAGCCCGGAGGAGCGGGAGTGGATCCAGGCGCACGTCGAGCGCGAGCACGAGAAGCTCGACCGCGACGAGCAGCTGCACATCCTGCACCGGCTCAACAGCGCCGAGGCCTTCGAGACCTTCCTGCAGACCAAGTACGTTGGCCAGAAGCGCTTCTCCCTGGAGGGCGGCGAGTCGCTGATCCCGCTGCTGGACGGCGTGATCTCCAGGGCTGCCAAGGCCGAGCTGGACGAGGCCGTCATCGGCATGGCCCACCGCGGCCGCCTGAACGTGCTGGCCAACATCTGCGGCAAGTCCTACGGGCAGATCTTCGGTGAGTTCGAGGGCAACCTCGACCCGCGCAGCGCGCACGGCTCGGGCGACGTCAAGTACCACCTGGGCACCGAGGGCACCTTCGAGACCCAGGACGGCCAGAGGATCCGCATCTCGCTGGCCGCCAACCCGTCCCACCTGGAGACGGTCGACCCGGTCGCCGAGGGCATCGTCCGCGCCAAGCAGGACGTGCTCAACAAGGGCCCGCAGGGCTTCACCGTCCTGCCGATCCTCATCCACGGCGACGCCGCGTTCGCCGGGCAGGGTGTGGTCGCCGAGACGCTGAACCTGTCGCAGCTGCGCGGCTACCGGACCGGCGGCACGGTGCACGTCATCGTGAACAACCAGGTGGGCTTCACCACCTCGCCGTCCGACAGCCGCTCCAGCGTCTACGCCACGGACGTGGCGCGGATGGTGCAGGCGCCGATCTTCCACGTCAACGGGGACGACCCCGAGGCCGTGGTCCGGGTCGCGCACCTGGCCTTCGCCTACCGCCAGGCGTTCAACAAGGACGTCGTCATCGACCTCGTCTGCTACCGGCGCCGCGGCCACAACGAGGGCGACAACCCCGCCTTCACCCAGCCGCTGATGTACGACGTCATCGACGCCAAGCGCTCCACCCGCAAGCTGTTCACCGAGGCCCTCATCGGCCGCGGCGACATCACGGTGGAGGAGGCGGAGTCGGCGCTGCGCGACTACCAGTCGGAGCTGGAGCGGGCCTTCACCGAGACCCGCGAGGTCGAGAAGAAGCCGGTCGAGCCCGGCGCCGTGGTCAAGCCCGAGGTGTTCACCGAGGGCCGCCTGGAGCACTCCGCCGTCGAGACGGCGATCAGCACCGAGACGGTCAAGCGGGTCATCGACACCCAGGTGTCGCTGCCCGAGGGCTTCACGCCGCACCCGCGGCTGGCCCCCCAGCTCTCGCGCCGCGCGACGATGGTCGAGACCGACGCGGTCGACTGGGCCACCGGTGAGCTGCTGGCCTTCGGGTCGCTGCTGCTGGACGGCCACCCGGTCCGGCTCATCGGCCAGGACAGCCGCCGCGGCACCTTCGGCCAGCGCCACGCCACGCTGATGGACCGCGAGACCGGCGAGACCCACACTCCGCTCAAGCAGTTCGACGACGGCATCACCCGGTTCCACGTGCACGACTCCCTGCTGAGCGAGTACGCGGCCCTGGGCTTCGAGTACGGGTACTCGCTGACCCGTCCCGACGCCCTGGTGATGTGGGAGGCGCAGTTCGGCGACTTCGTCAACGGCGCGCAGACCATCATCGACGAGTACATCAGCGCGGGCGAGCAGAAGTGGGGACAGCGCTCCAGCGTGACCCTGCTGCTGCCGCACGGCTACGAGGGCCAGGGGCCGGACCACTCCTCCGCCCGCATCGAGCGGTTCCTGCAGCAGTGCGCGCAGGAGAACATGACGGTGGCCCACCCCAGCACCCCGGCGAGCTACTTCCACCTGCTGCGCTGGCAGGCCAAGTCGCCGCTGGAGCGCCCGCTGGTGGTGTTCACGCCCAAGTCGCTGCTGCGTCTGAAGGCCGCCACCTCGGCCGCCGCGGACTTCACCTCGGGCCACTTCGAGCCGCTGATCAAGGACGACTCGATCGCGCCGGACAAGGTGCGGCGCGTGGTGCTGTGCTCGGGCAAGATCTACTACGACCTGGACGCGGCGCGCCGCAAGAGCGGTGACAAGCACACCGCGATCATCCGGGCGGAGCGGCTCTACCCGCTGCCGATCGAGGAGATCCGCGAGCAGCTCAAGGCCTACCCCAACGCGGGAGAGGTCCTGTGGGTGCAGGAGGAGCCGGCGAACATGGGCCCGTGGCCCTTCGTCGCGCTGGTCTTCTCCGAGCAGCTCGACCGCCCGTTCACCCGGATCTCGCGTCCGGCCTCCTCCGCGCCCGCGGCCGGTTCGGCCAAGCGCCACGAGGCCGAGCAGCGGGCACTGGTGGACACGGTCTTCCCGCCCGCCGACTAGCGGTCGGAGGGGCCCGGGGCGCGGCTCTGCGCGCCCCGGGCCCCGATGCGGGCCTGCGAGCACGGAGAAGGAAGAACGTGTACTACACCGATCGCGGAATCGAGGAGTTGGAGAACCGCCGCGGCGGCGAGGAGGTCAGCTTCGCCTGGCTCGCCGAGCAGCTGCGGGCGTTCACCGACATGAACCCCGAGTTCGAGACCCCGGTCGACCGGCTGGCCACGTGGCTGGCGCGGCTGGACGACGAGGACGACGAGTAGGGACCGCCTGAGGGGCCCGGGTCAGCGCGACCCGGGCCCCTTCGCGTGCCCGGGGACCTCCCCCGGCGGTCTCGGGGTTCGCCCGGAGGTCTCCCTGAAACAACCCGCCGATCCGCGACATATCTTGAGTTCGCCGCAGACGCGACATATCGTGAGACCACAGAGCGAGCGAAAGGGGCCGAGCACGATGGCACGTTGGACCATCGACAGGCCGATGACCCAGACCCTGGACGGCATCGTCGCGTTGCGGGTCCGGATCATCGGGGGCCACGTCAACATTCTTCCCACCGACGACCCGGTCACCTTCGAGGTCGCCGACATCGTCGGTGAACCCCTCCTGGTCACGCAGGAGGCGGGCATCCTCACCATCCAGTACGAGGACCTCACCGGCCAGGGGTTCCTGGACCGGCTGCGGCCGGTCCAGCTCAACAGCTACAAGAGCGTGCAGCACCGCAGGGCCACCGTGAACCTGCGACTGCCCAAGGACTGCCCGGTCGAGGTCAGCACGGCCAGCGCGCCGATCGTCGCCGCAGGGCTCAGCGCCCGCAGCCAGCTGCGGACCGCGACCGGGGAGATCACCCTGGACGACGTCTCGGGCGAGACCGAGATCAACACCGTCTCGGGCAGCACCGCCGTGCGCGAGCCCCACGGCAGTCTCAAGTTCAACAGCGTGAGCGGCCAGCTGGCGGTGGCGGGCGGACGGCTGTCCGCGCTGAGCGCCAAGACCGTCTCCGGTCAGCTGCTGGTCGACACCGGCGTCGCCCCGGCGGGGCGGGTCCGGCTCACCTCGGTCTCGGGCGAGATCGCCCTGCGGGTGCCCTCCGAGACCTCGGCGACCGTGGAGCTGCGCACCGCGGCGGCGCCCGCCAAGTCCGACTTCGGGCTGGACCGGCGCAGCGCCCCGGCCAGGACGGTCCTGAGCGGGAGGATCGGCAGCGGCGTCGACCCCGCCTCCATCACCACCAACTCCGCGTCCGGTCGGACCGCGCTGCTGCGGCGCGCGCCCGAGGCACCGGCCGCGATCCCCGAGGGGGCCTGAATGAGTACCATCTTCGGCCACGGCAGACTGCGGCTGTACCTGCTCAAGCTGCTGGACGAGAATCCGCGGCACGGCTACGAGATCATCAGCCTGCTCCGCGACCGCTTCCTCGGCGTGTACTCGCCCTCTCCCGGCACGATCTACCCCCGGCTGGCCCGGCTGGAGGAGGAGGGGCTGGTCACCCACACAGAGGAGGGCGGACGCAAGGTCTACAGCCTGACCGACAAGGGCCGCGAGGAGCTGCGCGAGCGCGAGAACGACCTGAACGACCTGGAGCGGGAGATCACCGACTCGGTGCGCGACATCGCCCGGGCGGTCAAGCAGGACGTGCGCGCGACGATCAGCTCGCTGCGCGACGAGCTCAAGTTCGCCTCCGGGGGCGCGCGCCGCCCCGGACCCGAGGCCCCGGGCGAAGCCGCCGGGACCGCCGACCCGACCGGGCCCGCCGACTCCACCGCCTCGGAGGAGGGCGGCCGGGGCGAGGAGGCGGCGGACGCGTCCGGGAAGGAGTCCGGCGAGAACCGCGAGCAGTCCGGGCAGGGCTGCGAGGACGGCTCGCGGTGGTCCCGCGAGTGGGAGCGCTTCACACAAGGCTTCGGGGCGTTCGGAGCCGCCTGGGGCGGCAGGCGCGATTCCGGGCGCCCGTCGCAGGGCCCGGAGTTCGAGAGCGCGCTGCACGACTTCGGCGACCGCGTGCGCGACGTGGTCCGCGAGGCGGGACACGTCGGGGAGGCCGCCGCCACCGACCTGCGGCGCATCCTGGACGACACGGTCGAGGTGATCCGCCGGGACATGCGGCACTGGGGCCCGCCCGCCGACCGCGCGGAGGGGTCCGGGGAGGGGGCCGCCACCGCCCCCGAGGCGGGGGAGCAGGAGCCCGCCGCCCCGGAGCGGTCCGGGACCTCCGGGGCCGAGCCCGCCCCGGAGCGGTCGGGGACCTTCGAGGACAAGCCCGCCCCGGAGCGGTCGGGGACCTTCGAGGACAAGCCCGCCTCCGAGGGCGGGACGCGTCCGAGGCCGTCCGCCGATCCCTGGAGCGAGGCGGTCGACGACCCCGGCGACGGCAGGTAGGCAGTGCGCGGAGGGGCCCGGAGGGCGGCGCGGGGGCGCGCCCTCCGGGCCCCGTCGTGTCCGGGCCCCTAGCCGCGGGCGACGCCGTCCTCGCGGGCCTGGGCGGCGACCGCGGCGGCGACCGCCGGGGCCACCCTCTCGTCGAAGGGGCTGGGGATGATGTAGTCGGCGGACAGCCCGTCGCCCACCAGGTCGGCCAGCGCCGTGGCGGCGGCCAGCTTCATGTTCTCGGTGATGTCCGTGGCCCCCGCGTCGAAGGCGCCCCGGAACACGCCCGGGAAGGCCAGGACGTTGTTGATCTGGTTGGGGAAGTCGCTGCGCCCGGTGGCGACCACGCTCGCGTGCCTGCGGGCGACGTCCGGGTGCACCTCCGGGTTGGGGTTGGCCATCGCGAAGATGATCGCGTCGTCGGCCATGGTGGCGACCACGGACTCGGGGACCTCGCCCGCGGACAGGCCGATGAACACGTCGGCCCCCTCCAGCGCGCTCTCGATGGACCCGCGCAGCCCGGCCCGGTTGCTGATGGAGGCCAGCTCCCGCTTGACGGGGGTCAGGCCCTCGCGGCCGTCGTAGATCATGCCCTTGGAGTCGGCCACGGCGATGTCGCCGATCCCGCCGTCGACGAGCATCTTGGTGACGGCCACGCCCGCGGCGCCCGCGCCCGAGACCACGGCGCGCAGGTCGGCCAGGGCGCGCCCGGTGAGCCGGGCGGCGTTGCGCAGCGCGGCCACGGTGACGATGGCGGTGCCGTGCTGGTCGTCGTGGAAGACCGGGATGTCCAGGCGCTCGCGCAGCTGGCGCTCGATCTCGAAGCAGCGGGGCGCGGAGATGTCCTCCAGGTTGATCCCGCCGAAGGAGGGCGCCATGCGCACGACGGTCTCGACGATCTCGTCGACCCCGGTGCAGCCCAGCGCGATCGGCACGGAGTCGACGCCGGCGAACTGCTTGAACAGCAGCGACTTGCCCTCCATCACCGGCAGGGAGGCCTCGGCGCCGATGTCGCCCAGGCCCAGCACCGCGGTGCCGTCGGTGACGACGGCGACCAGGTTGCTCTTCCAGGTGTAGGTGTCGACGAGCTCGGGGGACTCGGCGATGGCGTCGCAGACGCGGGCGACGCCGGGGGTGTAGGCGAGGGAGAGCCCCTCCTGGTCGCGGACGTCCACGGACGAGGTCACGTGGAGCTTGCCGCCGCGGTGCATCGCGAAGGCGGGATCGTCGTCACGACGCGGGTTCTGGGAACGCGAAACAGTGGTCACGGTTGAAAACCCCTCAGGTCTTGCGTGTTCCACCCGCCGTCGGCCATGACGGGGGCGGACCTGGCGGTGGTGCGGACCGCGCGCGAAGACGTGACGATTGCTAGGGGGCCCTCCTCGGCGCCGGTCGGCCATGACCGGTGGTGTCGCCGGGGAGAGTCGTTCTTCGCGGGACTCCTATACGAGTTGCTGCGCGGCCGCCTCTCACGGGGATGACCCGTTACGCAATCCTCTCACAACGGTGACCGCAGGAACATCGCGGGTGTGCACGATGGGACGGCACCGGCTTCTGAGTGCTAAAAGAAGATTGTCCTGAATGTCGTTCCGACTCGGGCGGTCGGGTCACGAACCCGCCCCCGCCAGGCGTTACGCGCCCCCGAAGGAGACCCCGCGATGGCTCTGCACAAGTCCCTGCCCACGCCGTTCGCCCTCGGCGCCCTGTCCCTCGCCGGCGTCCTGGCGCTGACCGCCTGCGGCGGCGGGGACGGCGACGGAGGAGGCGCGGAGGAGTCGGCCGCTCCCGAGGCGCCCTCCGTCGAGGTCGACGAGGAGCTCGCGGCGCTCGTGCCCGCCGACATCGCCGAGGCCGGGACCGTCACGGTCGGCGTCGAGGCCTCCTACCCGCCCGGCGAGTACCTGGACCCCGACGGCGAGACCGTCCTCGGCTTCAACGTGGACCTCGTCAACGCCGCCATGGCCAAGCTCGGCCTGGAGGCGACGTGGGAGCCCACCGCCTTCGACTCCATCATCATCGGCGTGGACACGGGCACCTACGACCTGGGCTCCTCCTCCTTCACGGTCACCGAGGAGCGCATGGAGCAGGTCAACATGGTCAGCTACTTCTCCTCTGGCACCCAGTGGTTCGCCCAGGCGGGCAACCCCCAGGACGTGGACCCCGACAACGCCTGCGGCATGCGGATCGCGGTGCAGTCCAACACCACGCACGACACCGACATCGAGGAGCGCAGCGCGGCCTGCGTCGACGCCGGTGAGGAGGCCATCACCATCCAGAAGTTCGAGAGCCAGCCGCTGGCCACCGAGACGGTCGTCTCCGGGGTCAACGACGCCTCGCTCGCCGACATGCCGACCTCGGCCTACGCGCTGGAGCAGACCGGCGAGGGCGTCCTGGAGTTCATCGGCGAGCAGTACAACGCCGCCCCCTACGGCATCCTCACCAACAAGGAGGACACGGAGCTGGCCGAGGCCGTGGCCGCCGCCTTCAACGCGCTCATCGAGGACGGCACCTACGCCGAGGTACTGGGCGAGTGGGGCGTGGACGCCGGCGTCATGGAGTCCGCCGAGGTGAACCCCGAACTCGCCGAGTGAGCAGGCCGACCTACACCCACTGAGCGAAAGACCGACCCTTGTCCTCACCGACCGAACCGACGGACGGCCCGGTGTCGAAGACCTCGACACCGGGCCGTCCGGCCGACCACGTCACCGCCGTCCCCGTGCGCTACCCCGAACGGTGGGTCGCGGCCGGGGTCATCCTCGTCCTCGCGGCCATGTTCGTGCACATGCTGTTCACGAACGACGCCTTCAACTGGCCGTTCATGTTCGACCACATGTTCTCCGAGCCGGTCACGCGCGGCGTGTGGATCACCCTCAGCGCCACCGTGCTGTCGATGATCATCGGCGTCGTCCTGGGCATCGTCCTGGCGGTGATGCGGCTGTCGGGCAACCCCGTCCTGGTGTCCGTCTCCTGGCTCTACACCTGGTTCTTCCGGGGCGTGCCCCGCCTGGTGCTGGCGGTGCTCTTCGGCAACATCGCCATCCTGTACCAGACCATCGAGTTCGGCCTGCCCTTCGACAACTACTGGATGCCGTGGCTGGGTCTGGAGGGCGACGCCCGCTTCTTCGAGATCGACACCCGCACCGCGCTGAGCGGCTACACGGCCGGCCTGCTGGCGCTGTCGCTGTCCGAGGGCGCCTACATGGCGGAGATCATCCGCGCGGGCCTCCAGTCGGTCAACAAGGGCCAGACCGAGGCCGCGCAGGCGCTGGGCATGGGCAAGGGCCGGGTCCTGCGCCGGATCACCCTGCCGCAGGCGATGCGGGTGGTCGTGCCGCCCACGGGCAACGAGACCATCGCCATGCTCAAGGACACGGCGCTGCTGGCCTACGTGCCGGTGACCATCGAGTTGTTCTACCAGCTCCAGGCCATCGGCTCCCGGACCTACCAGATCTTCCCGATGCTGGTCGCCGCGTGCCTGTGGTACCTGGCCATCACCAGCGTCCTGATGGTGGGCCAGTACTTCCTCGAACGCAGGTTCAACCCCGGCCAGTACGGCAGTATCCGCGACCGCATCGTCGGAGGGGCGCACAGGTGAGCGACAAGACGAAGGACCCGGGCGTCGTGGAGACCGCCGAGGGCGCCACCCTGCCCGCCGACGCGCTCGTCGTGGCGGAGAACGTGCGCAAGAGCTTCGGCCGCCTGGAGGTGCTCAAGGGCATCGACCTCCAGGTCGGGCGCGGCGAGGTCATGTGCGTGATCGGCCCGTCCGGGTCGGGCAAGTCCACGTTCCTGCGCTGCGTCAACCACCTGGAGAAGCTCACCGCCGGGCGGCTGTGGGTCAACGGCGAGCTGATGGGCTACCGGCAGAAGCGCGGAAAGCTCTACGAGCTGCGCGACAACGAGATCGCCGCCCAGCGCAGCGACATCGGCATGGTCTTCCAGCGCTTCAACCTGTTCCCGCACCTGAGCGTCCTGGGCAACATCACCGAAGCGCCCGTGCAGGTCAAGCGGATCCCCCGGAGCCAGGCCAACGCCAAGGCCATGGAGCTGCTGGAGCGGGTCGGCCTGCCCGACAAGGCCGACGCCTACCCCGACCAGCTCTCCGGCGGCCAGCAGCAGCGCGTGGCCATCGCCCGAGCGCTGGCCATGGAACCGTCGCTGATGCTGTTCGACGAGCCCACCAGCGCCCTGGACCCGGAGCTGGTCGGCGAGGTCCTGGACGTCATGCGCGACCTGGCCCGGGGCGGGATGACCATGGTGGTCGTCACCCACGAGATGGGATTCGCCCGCGAGGTCGGCGACTCCCTGGTCTTCATGGACGACGGTCTGGTCGTGGAGTCGGGCACGCCCGCCGAGGTGCTCTCCAACCCGCGCCACGAGCGCACCCGGGCGTTCCTGTCCAAGGTGCTCTGAGCGCTCCGAGGAGGCCGCCGCGGCCCCGACCCGGGCGCGGCGGCCGGTACCGGCCGGGGAAACACCCCCGGATCCCTTGACCGCGCGGCGGCGCGTCGCCAGAGTCGTGGTGTACGCGCCCCGCTCGGGAGAGGCACATGGACGCTCGCACGGAACACACACGCAGGCGCTGGGACCGGATGGCCGCCTACTGCGAGCACAGCGAGCGCTTCCAGAGCCCCGCCATGCGCCGCACCCGCGAGATCCTGTGCGCCGGGGCGCGCGGCGAGACGCTGGAGGTGGCGGTCGGGTCGGGCCGCAACCTCGCCCACTACCCGCCTCAGGTGCGCCTCACCGCCGTCGACGTCAGCCCGCGGATGCTCGACCGCGCCCGCGAGAGGGCCGAGGAGCTGGGCAGGGCCGTGCGCTTCGTGGAGGGCGACGCCCAGGAGCTGGACTTCCCCGACCGGGCCTTCGACACCGTCCTGTGCACGCTCGCGATGTGCGCCGTCCCCGACCAGGGGCGCGCCCTGGCGGAGATGTACCGCGTACTGACGCCGGGCGGCAGGCTCCTGATGGTCGACCACATCGAGTACGCCCGCATGCCCGGGCGGCTGGTGGAGCGGCGCCGGGAGAACCCGCGCCGCCTGCCCCGGGACGTCGCCGTCGAGGCCGGGTTCGAGGTCGTGCACCACGACCGGCTGTTCCTCGGACTGGTGGAGCGGGTGGTCGCCCACCGGCCCTGAGCGGCCCCGGGGCGCGGGGGCGCCCCGCCGCAGCGCATACCCTGGACGCGACCGTGTCCCCGCCGCGCGCCAGAGGTGGTCCGATGATCCGTCCCGCACGTCCCGACGACGTTCCCGTCATCCACGCCCTGGTCCGCGAACTCGCCGAGTACGAGAAGGAGCCGGACGCGGTCGTCGCCACCGAACAGGACCTGCGCACCGCGCTGTTCGGACCGGACGCGGCGGTGTTCGCGCACGTCGCCCAGGAGGACGGGGACGGCCCGGTCGTCGGGTTCGCGCTGTGGTTTCGCAACTACTCCACCTGGACCGGCAAGCACGGCGTGTACCTGGAGGACCTGTACGTGCGCCCCCAGGCGCGCGGGCGGGGGCACGGACTGGCCCTGCTGCGGACCCTGGCGAGGATCTGCGTCGAACGCGGCTACACCCGGTTGGAGTGGTCGGTGCTGGACTGGAACGAGCCCTCGATACGGTTCTACGAGTCCCTGGGCTCGCGTCCCATGGACGGGTGGACGGTCCGCCGCCTGGACGGCGGCGCGCTGGACGCACTGGGCGCGGAGGTCCCCTGAGACCGGCCCTCCGTCCCGCCTTTCGCCCCGGATCGTGTGGACACGATCCGTTCGCCCTGCGTCAGTGGCAGGGTAAACCAGATACATTGCTCTCAAGCGGCAACCCCGCCCCCCGAAGGAGGGACGTGACCGAAGAAACCGCTGTGCCCACGGCCGACGCCATCGGCGTCCGGGACGCTGTCACCGTCAACATGCCCGCGGACAGCGCCTACTTGTCCGTTCTGCGGACGGCGACGGCGGGTCTGGCCGCGCGACTGGACTTCACCCTCGACGAGATCGAGGATCTGAGGATCGGTGTCGACGAGGCCTGCGCCATGCTCCTCTCCCAGGCGCTGCCGGGCACGGAACTGACCACGGAATTCGAACTCACCCCCGACGGGATGCGCATCTCCGTCTCGGTGCTCACCGCGGACGGGCGCCTTCCCGCCCGCGACACCTTCGCCTGGACCGTCCTGTCCGCCCTCGCGGGAGAGGTCGACGCGGGGGTCGGACCGGACGACCGTGTCCACATCGTCCTGTACAAACGCCGCGGCACGCTGGAGTCGGCGTGAGCGAGAGGGGGCCCGCTCTGACAGCGAAGACCGAGCACGCGGTGCCCGACAGGGCCCGCGCGAGAGAGTTGTTCGAGCGCCTCGGCGAACTCGAGGCGGACTCCGAGGAGCGCCGGCGGATCCGCGACGAGCTGGTGGAGCTCCACCTGCCCTTGGTGGAGTACCTGGCCCGCCGCTTCCGCAACCGCGGCGAGTGGCTGGACGACCTCACCCAGGTGGCCACGATCGGGCTGATCAAGTCCATCGACCGGTTCGACCTGGAGCGCGGGGTGGAGTTCTCCACCTACGCCACTCCCACCATCGTCGGTGAGATCAAACGGCACTTCCGCGACAAGGGCTGGGCGGTGCGGGTCCCCCGTCGCCTCCAGGAGCTGAAGCTCTCGCTCACCAAGGCGGTCAGCGACCTGTCGCAACGGGAGGGGCGCTCCCCGACCGTCGCCGAGCTCGCGGCGCACCTTCAGATGACCGAGGAGGAGGTGCTGGAGGGCCTGGAGTCCGCCAACGCCTACTCGACGGTGTCGCTGGACGCGCCCGACAGCGGGGACGAGGACGCGCCCGCGGTGGCCGACTCACTGGGCATCGTGGACGAGTCCCTGGAGGGCGTGGAGTACCGGGAGTCGCTCAAGCCGCTCCTGGAACAGCTTCCGCCGCGGGAGAAGCGCATCCTGCTGCTGCGCTTCTTCGGCAACATGACGCAGTCGCAGATCGCCCAGGAGCTGGGGATCTCGCAGATGCACGTGTCCCGTCTGCTGGCCCGCACCCTGGCGCAGCTGCGCCAGGCGCTGACCACCGACGACTGACGCGCGAGCGGTCGCCGGGGGCGGCCGCGGCGCTACTTCCCGCGCTCCTCGGGGAAGAGCGCCGCGGTCGTCGGCGGTGAGAGCACGGCCGCGGAGGCGCACACCGCCACGACCGCGAGCACCGCGGCGAACGCGTACTGCTCGCTGGTGAACATGTAGTAGGCCACCACGGCCAGGAAGAGCTGGGTCACGAACACGGGCGTGCGCGCCCAGTCCCGCATCTGCCAGAGTCCGCGCGCGACGAAGACCAGCAGCGCGCCCGCGCCCAGTCCCAGGGCGGTCAGGGGAATCGCGCTGTTCAGGTCGCTGGCCTGGCCGGTGATCGCGGTGAAGAGGCTGTAGACCCCGCTGACCGCGGCGGCCAGCCCGATCAGGGCCTCCAGGGCGGCGGCGATGACGATGGTGACGGGACGCGAAGACACCTGACGAGCCTATACGCGCTCCGGGGCTCCCTCCCCTCGGCCCCGGCTTCGCGCGCGGCGCCCGGACGGTCGGGAGCGGCGCGCGGCGTCCGTCGAGGACGGACCGCCCCGGCGCGGAGCACCCCGGCGGGCGGCGGGCGGAAACGGAGCGGAGGCCCCGGGAGATACGCCCTAGACTGGCGTGGTGCGCGCCCTTCTCATCATGAACCCCCAGGCCACCACGACCACGTCACGCACGCGTGAGGTGATCATGGGCGCCCTGGCGTCGGAGCTGGACGTCACCGTGTCCGAGACCGAGTACCGCGACCACGCGGGCGAGCTGGCCCGCGAGGCCGCCGGGAACGGGTACGAGCTGGTGCTGAGCCTGGGCGGCGACGGGACCGTCAACGAGGTGGTCAACGGCCTGCTGACCACCCCCGAGGGGCTCAGACGCCCCCGATACGCGGTGATCCCCGGCGGCAGCGCCAACGTCTTCATACGCGCCCTGGGCGTGCCCGGCGACCCCGTGGAGGCCACCGGCCTCGTGCTGGAGGCGGTCCGCGAGGGCCGCGAGCGCGAGATCAACCTCGGCCGGATCACCAGCGACCAGGACGACCGCTACTTCACTTTCTGTGCTGGTTTCGGCTGGGACGCCGACGTGGTCCAGCAGGTGGAGAACGAGCGCGCCAACGGGCGCAAGGCCACTCCCGCGCTGTACGCCGAAGTGGCGGTAAAGCTGTTCTTCCAGGGGGATATCCGCGATCCGTCACTAAGCGTGGTCAGCCACGGAAGGTCCCTTGTCGGGGCGTATTTCGCGCTCGTCACCAACACCACGCCCTGGACCTACGCGGGGGCGCTGCCGCTTCAGCCGACCCCGTCCTCGCGTTTCGATCTGGGCCTGGACGCTTTCGCGCTGACCCACTCCTCGCACGCGCTCACGGGGTGGATCCTTTCCCAAATGTTCTTCCCCAAAGGCCTTCCCGCACGTGGGGACGGCTACGTGACGTGGCATGACCAGGACTCTCTCCAGATCACGTCGTCCCACCCCAGGGCCTTCCAAATCGACGGCGAATACCTGGGAGACCGCGAACAGGTCAACTTCCACTCTGTACCGAAGGCATTACGAATCGTCTGTTAATTGCGCCGAAAGACGCCATTCCGAGCCACTGTGACGCACCCGACACGCCGAACAGGACCTTCGGCCTCGGCAGCTCTTGCATGGG
This sequence comes from Nocardiopsis akebiae, assembly GCF_018316795.1. Classification (NCBI taxonomy): domain Bacteria; kingdom Bacillati; phylum Actinomycetota; class Actinomycetes; order Streptosporangiales; family Nocardiopsidaceae; genus Nocardiopsis; species Nocardiopsis akebiae. The sequence continues at coordinate 1,562,368 of NZ_CP074132.1, read as the reverse complement.
CCGATCGATGCTGTCACGCTCAAGATATCGCCGCGAGTTACAGGCGAGTTAATTGGGGCGCTTCCCACATGGCCGTGGGATGAAACCTGGACGGACCTCGGCCCGAACACCCCTTCCGATGGAACCCATCCATCGGGCGCCCTTCGCCCGTTACGGACGCGCACAAGATCGTGAAAAGCTTCACAAGCCCCCGATCGCCTCACCGTGAGGAGTGGACCGCATGGACTGGCGCCATGACGCAGCCTGCCGTGACGAAGACCCCGAACTCTTCTTCCCCATCGGGAACTTCGGCCCCGCACTGATCCAGATCGAGGAGGCCAAGGCGGTCTGCAACCGCTGCCCGGTCAGCTCGGCCTGTCTGCGCTGGGCCCTGGAGAGCGGCCAGGACGGCGGCGTCTGGGGCGGCACCAGCGAGGACGAGCGCCGCGCGCTCAAGAAGCGCCGCGGCAGCGCCTACCGCACCATGGTGAGCAGCTGAGGCCCCGCACACGTTAGGGCCCCGAGGGTTCCCCGGAAACCCCGAGGAGTCCCGGGAGGTCCCGAGGAGTCCCCGCGCGGCGCGGCGGGGACGGCTACCGGGGCCGCGCGGGCCGGTGCGCCCAGCGGCCCCTCGGACCGGCCCCGCGCGTGGTCCGCGCGAGCCCCGTGTCAGGGCAGCTCGCCCTCCTCGTGCTCCAGCGGCAGGCTGATCGCCACCTCGGTCCCGCCGCTCTCCTTGGGCTTGATCGCCAGGGTTCCCCCCAGCTCGCCCACGATGAGGGTCCGCACGATCTGCAGGCCCAGGCTCGTGGTGCCCTCCAGGTCGAAGTCCTCCGGCAGCCCCCCGCCGTCGTCGGAGACGGCCAGCTCCAGGCTGCTCGGCCCCGGGTAGCCCGGCTGCGCGTCGAACCTGCGCACCCGCACCTCGATCCGCCCAGGCCCCTGTCCCAGGCCGTGCTCCACGGCGTTCTGCACCAGTTCGGCCAGGACCATCGACAGCGGTGTCGCCACCAGCGCGTTGAGCAGCCCGAAACCGCCGATCCGGCGCGGCACCACCGCGGTGCCCGTGGAGGAGACCTCCGCCGCCATCTGGATCACCCGGTCGGCGATGTCGTCGAAGTCCACCACCTCGTCGGGGGTGTGCGAGAGCATCTCGTGCACGATCGCGATGGACCCGACCCGGCCCACCGCCTCGTCCAGCGCCGCACGCGCCTCGGGCACGTCCAGGCGCCGCGCCTGGAGGCGCAGCAGGGCGGCGACCGTCTGGAGGTTGTTCTTCACCCGGTGGTGGATCTCCCGGATGGTGGCGTCCTTGGTCATCAGCTCGCGCTCGCGGCGGCGCAGCTCGGTGACGTCACGCACCATCACCAGGGCGCCGATGCGCACCCCGTCGATGACCAGGGGGATGGCGCGCAGCTGCACGGTGACCCCGCGCGCGTCCACCTCGGCCTCCTGCGGCGCCCGACCGCTCGCCGTGTAGGTCAGCGCCTCGTCGCGCGCCTCGCCCGGAGCCGCCAGCTCCAGCGTGGTGCGGTCCAGGCGCGCCCCCACCAGGTCGGCGGTCAGGCCGAGCCTGCGGTAGGCCGACAGGGCGTTGGGGCTGGCGTAGACCACCTCGCCGTTCTGGTCCAGGCGCAGCAGCCCGTCGCCGACCCGGGGCGAGCGCACCATCAGGGGGCCCTGGTCGCTGAACGGGAACGCGCCCTCGGCGATCATCTGGGCCAGGTCGCCCGCGCTCTGCAGGTAGGTCAGCTCCAGGCGGCTGGGCGTGCGCGCCGAGCTGAGGTTGGTACTGCGCTGGATGACCCCGATGAGGTTGCCCTGGCGGCGCACCGGAATGGTCTCCTCGCGCACCGGGACGCCGCCCGACCAGTCCGGGTCGCCGTCGCGGCAGATGCGCCCCTCCTCCCAGGCGCGGTCGATCAGAGCCCTGCGCCCGATGACGCGCGGCGCCGAGCGGGACGTGACATCGGTCATGTCGTCGCGCAGGACGGTCTCGACCAGGTCGTCCTGGAAGGCGGTGGGCCCGGTGGTGGGACGCATCTGGGCGATGGCCACCCAGCCGTCGTCCTCGCGCAGACGCACCCACAGCACGAGATCGGCGAAGGACAGGTCCGCCAGGAGCTGCCAGTCCGAGACCAGGGAGTGGAACCACTCCAGGTCGGCCTGTTTGAGTGACGTGTGTCGCCAGATGAGATCACTGAGGTGAGGCACTCACAAATCATCCCATGAAGGCGTGCATACTCAAGAGGTACGCACTCGACCAGTGGTCCACACCAATCGGCGGCCGCCACCCCCGCCGTGCCGACCACAGCGGGAGGGTTGTGGGCAAGCGCGGGACTCGGCGAAGGAGACTGATGACTGGTCAGCGCACACTGGACGGCAACCCCCGGGTGCCGAAGTACTACCAGGTGAAGAAGCAGCTCCTGGAACTGATCGAGGCGATGCCCGCGGGCAACCCGGTACCCCCCGAGCGCGCCCTGGCGACCCAGTTCGGCACCTCGCGGACCACCGTGCGCCAAGCGCTCACCGAGATGGTGGTCGAGGGCCGTCTGCTGCGCATCCAGGGCAAGGGCACCTTCGTGGCCAAGCCGAAGGTGGCACAGGTCCTGCAGCTGACCAGCTACACCCAGGAGATGCGCGCGCACGGCCTGCACCCCGCCACCCGCATCCTGGACGTGAGCTACATCAACGCCGACGACCAGCTCGCCGAGCTGCTGGCCATCCGCTCCGGCGGGCGCGTGCTGCGCATCGAGCGGCTGCGGCTGGCCAACGGCGAACCGATGGCCGTGGAGACGGCGCACCTGGCCGCGCGGCGCTTCCCGGGCCTGCGTCGGCAGCTGGACCGCTACGCGTCGCTCTACGAGGCTCTGGCGAGCGCCTACGACGTCTCCCTGGCCGAGGCGGAGGCCTCGATCGAGACGGTCCTGGCCACTCCCAACGAGGCGCGGCTGCTGGGCGTGGACGTGGGCCTGCCGCTGGTGCTGCACTGCCAGCACAGCTTCGACGGCGACGGGCACCCGGTGGAGTGGGTGCGCTCGCTCTACCGGGGCGACCGGTACAAGTTCGTCACACGCCTGCGCCCGCCCCGGGACTGACCCCCGTGCGGGCGGGCGCCGGAGCGGGGCGCTCGCCACGCCCGCGCCCGCCTGGCCCCCGTGGGGCCGTGACACGGCCCGTACCCGTCCTCGGACCGGACCGGCGGACCGCGCCGGACGGACCCCGGGGGGGTGGCTGTTGGGTCGGGAGGCGGCTCGAACGCACACAAGGGCACAGGAGTGAGCCCCTACTGCTGCCGGAAAGCGGTGTGTGGTGTGTGTCCCCACCCCGATGGACGGCCCGCCGGTGAAATTCCGTCCGAGGAGTTCGCTGATTCTCCGGACAAGCGCCCCCGGTCCTGGCTACGGTCTTCTCGAACACAGCGACGAAACCGGCAGGTTCAGGAGGCGAGATGGCGGGTACCGGTACGCGGCGGTTGCGGTCGATCGCCGACCCGTTCCTGGTCCCCGCGCCGTCCGGGGTGAGCGTGCGTGACCGGCTCAAGGGCCTCACCCCTGAGGACGAGACGGTGCTGCGGGCCGTGGGCGCCCATCTGGGATCCTTGGCCTCCACGGACCTGGCCGCCCGACGCAGGGATGGCACCGGCCACGGCGGGGACTCCTGGGCGGCCCGCAAACGGGAGCTGACCGCTGAGTCCTCGTCGCGGTGGGCGAGGGGCGCTCACCAGGGCCTCGAACGAGCAGTGGGCGCTGGCCCGCCGCAGCCAGGCCGCCCACCCGCACCGCCTCCAAACGGACATCGACACCCTGCGCCACCGGCTCCCCCAACCCCTCAGAACTCCGGGCACCCAGGACGTCCCGGGCGGGTACTCCTGCCGCCAGGAGTGGCACGCCAAGTCCCGACGCCTGACCGCCCTGGAGCATCGCCATGCGGCGGCGGTGGCCGCTGGAGGCGGCGCTGGCCCGCGGGGTGGTGGGGGTGGACGCCAACGCCGACCACTTGGCCGCCTGGCGACTCGACACCCGCGGCAACCCGATCGGGAACCCGCGACGGTTCGCCTTCGACCTGTCCGGCAGCGCCTCCCACCGGGACGCGCGGGGGCGCCACGCCCTGTCCCGACTGTTGCGCTGGGCCACGACACACGGTGCGCGGGCCGTCGCGGTGAACGCGGTGATCCGGCCCATCCAGCACCGTTCGGGATGGGTGCAGTGCCAAAGTGACCCTGAGGGTCACTTCTGATCACTGTTCAGGAACGGTCAGAGCCGGGAGAGCACCGTGGCCAGCGCGTCCACCACGCGGGGGTCGTACTCGCTGTCGGTGTCCATGCGCAGGCGCTCCAGGACCGCCGTGCGGCGCTCGGCGTCGCCGCTGTCGCCCACGAGGTCGTCGAAGGCGTTGGCCACCTTGATGATCCGGCTGCCCAGCGGCGGGACGCCCTCGTCGCCGTCCCCGGCGAGGGGCTCGCACTGGCGGCGGACCGTCTCGGCCACGTTGTCCAGGACACCGGTCTCCCGGATGATCGCCGAACCCAGTTCGGCGATGCGCCGCTGCTCCCTGGGCGAGGCGAGCACGGTGGCGCCGCCCGCGATGGGCTCGCGCAGGGACAGCTGGCCGATGTCGTGCATCAGGGCGGCGTACTCCAGCTCCAGCAGTTCGGCCTCGGCCAGGCCCAGTTCACAGGCGATCCCGTACGCCAGGTGGCTGACCCGGCGCGAGTGCCCGTTCTCCACGTAGCCGCCCACCTCGGTGACCCGCGACAGCGCCCGGACCGTCTCCAGGTAGGTCCGGCGCACCTCCGCGTGGCGGCGGAAGGCCACCTGCGACACCAGCAGCGGGGCGATGAACACCAGCAGACCGCCCAGGCCGGTCACCGTGCAGGCCAGCGCGATCAGCACGCCGCTGGAGCCGATCGCGGCGCCGGTGGCGAACTGGGCGCGCAGTTCGTCGCGGACCGCGACGGAGGCTCTGGTGCGCAGGCGCTCGGCCCGCAGCACCGCCGCCAGCAGGGAGTCCGCCGCCCAGACGAACATGACCAGCGCCGCCATCAGCAACGTGGCCGTGACGGAGGGGCCCGACAGGTGCAGCTGGTCGGCCAGCGGCCGGAAGGCGATCGCCAGCGCCGCCGCGACGAGCACCCTGCGGGCCACGTCCTCCACACGGGGGCTGCGGCCCACCGCGATGTGCGGCAGCTCGCCCAGGGCCACGCCCAGGGCGACCACCGCCACCACCTGCCAGGCGGAGTGGTGCAGCGGCCCGGAACCCAGCGACAGCAGGAACGCGTAGCTGATCGCGCCGGCAGAGGCGATGGGGGCCACCTCCCGATGGCCCGGCAGGGTGATCCGCGCCAGCTCGCCGGCCGCGACGACCAGGCAGAACGCCAGCGCCACGTGCGGTTCCACGACCCCGGTCGAGGCCGTCCACACCAGCGCGGCCAGGGCGCCCGAGCCCACCGAGCCGACCAGTGCCGCGCGCACCGGCCGCGAGGTCCGCCAGATCGGCCCGCGGCGGCGCTGGTGGTTGAGGGCGCCGCCCTCGGGTCCGCTCAGCACGGGTCCGGCCGACCGGGCCCCGTCCGACTGTCTCTGCGTCATCATCGTTCACGCCCGCCCGTCACTGCCTCGGCGGAGGCCGCGGCGTCCGCGGGGGCGGCCTCGTCGGCCGCCGCCCCTGCGGAGGACGGCTCACCGGCGGCGCGCTCCTGGGCGGAGGCGTCGGCGGGCACCTCCTCCGGTCCCCCGGTTCGGCCGGACTCCTCCACGGAGCGCTCGGCCGCCTCCGACCCGTAGCAGCCGCCCGGAGGCTCGGCGATGTCGGGGGTCTCCCAGCCCTCGCGTTCGACGGCGCGCACGAGCGCCTCGACCATCCTGGGGTCGAACTGGGTCCCCGCGCAGGCCCGCAGCTCGGCGACGGCGTCCTCCACCGACCACGCCCTGCGGTAGGAGCGCGTGGAGGTCAGGCAGTCGAAGACGTCGGCGACGCTGATGATGCGCGCGGACTCGGGGATCTCCATCCCCACCAGGCCCATGGGGTACCCGCGCCCGTCCAGACGCTCGTGGTGGTGCCGGATACCGGCCAGCGCCTCGTCCAGGAAGCTGATCTCGCGCACGATCTCGTAGCCGCGCGTGGGGTGCAGCTTGATGGCCGCGTACTCGTCGTCGGTGAGCTTGCCGGTCTTCTGGAGCACCTTCGTCGGCACTCCGAGCTTGCCGATGTCGTGCAGCATCCCGGCGTAGCGGATCTTCTGCACCCGGTCGGCGGGCATGCCCAGTTCCCGGGCGATCATGGCGGCGCCCTCGGCCACGCGCATGCAGTGGCCCCGGGTGTAGTAGTCCTTGGTCTCCACCGCCTGGCACAGGGTGGCCAGGGTGGCCTCGTGCGCACGGGCCTCGTCCAGCTGCTGGGCGAAGGTCCAGCGCGCGATGAACAGCGGGAGCAGCACCAGCAGCGGTGCGATGAGGCCGACCCCGCCCCAGACCGCGGCGATGGCCAGGCCGAGCATCTGGTAGCCCATGGAGGAGAGCTCGACCCCCACCAGCGGACGCCAGTCGAACCGGCCCCGGGAGCCTCCCGGGCGCACGACGCCCAGGGTCCACATCAGGACGGCCACGAGCGCCGAGTTGACCAGGGAGTGGGTCAGGACGGCGGCGACGTAGGGGAGGACGATGGCCGGGAAGTCCTCCCGGCCGGGTTCTCCCACCGTTCCGCCGAGCAGGAGGTAGACGTGTCCGGCCGCGTAGGCCGCCAGTGCGAACTGTGCTCCGTTGAACGCCCTCTTGACGAGGTTCTGCTTGCGGATGACGAAGCAGGAGGCGAAACCGACCACCGCCGCCCCGACCGGTCCGACCAGGACGACGGCGGCCAGGGCGACCGCCGAACTCGGCGAGATCCCCGCCTTGACGCCCGTCAGGACCGCCGTACTGATCGACTCCGCGACCACGAAGAGAATCGCGATCAGGACCAGTGTGTGCAGATCCAGTCCCGTATAGGGACCGATGAGCATGATGGTGACAGCACTGACAACGACGATTCCGACGTAGACACGCGCGCCCCCAGGAAGAGCCCGCACCCCCGTTCACCCCCCGCCGACGACGACCGGACTGTCATGGTTTCACCGGTTCTGTTCTACCACCAGGACCATCCACTGAAGGCGGTTACCACCCAAAGAACTCCCATCACCGCGTGGAGCATGCCGAAGAACACCGCTGTCCCCTCTCCCCCGACGCGTACGCACCGTCTTTTTCCCCGGGCACGCCGCGTAAATTACCCCATTCGTTGGATATGGCGTCCAGTTTAACGGGCAACGACAGCGCCCCGATTACCCCCAACCCGAACTACCGCCACCGCACCCCCTCCCACTGGCACCAAGTTCCGGAATATGGAATTACGAATTCAATTAGTGGTGAGCTTCGATCACCCTGAGTAAGCACACCCCTGGAAGCAGGGGCGCGCGAAGATCCACCTCCTGGGCGCTTGCCTTGCAGTCCACCGACCGGAACCACCAGGCACGACTACCCCGGGTAACCAAACGAAACGGTGTCCGGATCCGGACAGAAAAAACATTCCGAGTGGGTCACGACCGGCAACGGCCCGGGCGCGCCGGGCGTGTCGGGGGAGGAGGCGGGAACACGGTCGGGAAGCGCCTGACCAAAAACCCGACAGGCTCAGGGAATACGGCACGACATTGCCGCAAAAGTACACAAAAGCCACACATAACTTCAGAGCGCACTAACAACGAAACCGGGTACAAAATGCAACAAAAAGGTGGCGGAAGCTGGAATTCCAGCTTCCGCCACCAGGTGTGCCAGGTTTCGTCGGATACCGGGTTCGCTCCTGCCCGGTCCCTCAGGAGGGCGTGGTGCCCGGGCTTTCCGCGCGCGCCTCCCGCGCCAACTGCTCCGTGCGCGCTCGGGCCAGGCGACTGAGCACCTTGTCCCTCAGGTCCATCGGCACCGGATCACAGCCGCAGTGCTTGGCCACGAGCTTCTTCACCGCCTCCTCCAGCCCGTACTCGTCGAGGCAGGGCCCGCACCCGTCCAGGTGCTCGCGCACCTGTTCGTAGTTGCCCTCCTCCAGCTCCCCGTCGATGTAGGTGTAGAGCTTGGCGAGCACCTCGCTGCACGGGGTGTCGCTGTGTTCGCCGTGGCCGCCGCTCATTGCCGGTCTCCTCGATCCGAGACGTCCTGTCCCCGTCCGCGCGGGGACGTCCCCGAGGCGACCGCGCCGGCCTCGGCCGCCGCCCTCGCCGGCAGGAACCCCCGCTCCACCGCGTACTCCTCCAGCATCGACCTGAGCTGGCGGCGCCCGCGGTGCAGCCGGGACATGACCGTCCCGATGGGCGTCCCCATGATCTCGGCGACCTCCTTGTACGCGAAGCCCTCGACGTCGGCGAGGTACACCGCGATCCGGAAGTCCTCGGGCAGCTCCTGGAGCGCCCGCTTGACGTCGGTGTCGGGGAGGTGTTCGAGCGCCTCGGCCTCAGCCGACTTCAGGCCCGCCGCGGTGTGCGACGCGGCCTGCGCCAGCTGCCAGTCCTCGACGTCCTCGGTCCCCGCCTGTTTCGGTTCGCGCTGCTTCTTGCGGTAGGAGTTGATGAAGGTGTTGGTGAGGATGCGGTAGAGCCACGCCTTGAGGTTCGTTCCCTGTTTGAACTGGTGGAACGAACCGAACGCCTTGGCGAAGGTCTCCTGTACGAGATCCTCCGCGTCGGCGGGGTTACGGGTCATCCGCAGCGCCGCGGAGTAGAGCTGGTCGAGGAAGGGAAGCACGTCCCTCTCGAAGCGCTCTTCCCGTTCCTCGGCTGTCTCCTGCTCCTGGCCCTGTTCCAAGCCCGTCGGCCTCCTCGCGCTGGTCCCGGTTGGGGCGTCCATACCCCAACGATACGGTCCCATGGCACGGGCCCGCGCATCGGCGCCGCGTGGCGCCGACACCGTCTCCTCGCGCTCCAGGCACGTCCCGGCTGTCGGCATGGTCTGTCGGCCCTCCCCCGCATACTCGCGTGTGGCGCGCCCGGACGCTGCTGCTCCGGGCGCGGTGTAGGGGAGAACAACGCTTCGCCCGAGCTGATTCCGCGCCGCGGGGGGACGAAGGTCCCCTCCTCGGGCGAACTTTGTCGTTTACCTCCGTCACCGGAGGTGAGGCATGGCAGAGTGCGGGTAGGACACTTGGAGGATGGGAGAGGAGTGCACGTGCGACCGTCCCCGACCCCGGCCTCCGACCGCCCCCGTTCCACGGCTGCCCAGTTCGCCACCCCCGACCGCCTGTCGGACTACTGGCGGTTCTACTGGGCGGTCGCCGAGGCGCAGGTCGCCCGGTGGCTCCCCGACACCCCCTCCCTGCTGCTCGACCTCTCCGGCGCGGACTACCAGGGCGCCCCGCGCGCCGTGGCCGCCGGACACGACGTGGTGGCCCTGCTGCCGTCGGTGGACGTGGCCGTGCGCCGCACGCTGACCCTGGTGAACGGGCGCGCGGTGGTGCCCCGGCCCGCCCGGCGCGGACGGCTTCGCCACGTGGTGGGCGACTCAGCCTTCCTGCGCAGTTTCGCCCCGGACTCCTTCGACGGGGTCATCGCCGACAACCGGGTGCTGTCCCGGCACCTGGCCACCGAGGAGGCGCTGGCCCGGGTCAGCCGGGTGCTGCGCCCGGGGGGCCGCGCCCTGCTGTGCGTGGACTCGGTGGTGCTGGGCATGGCGATGCTGGCCGAGCAGGACCGCTGGCCCGAACTGAGCCACGCGCCCAACGCGGACGTGCTCCTGGTGCCCTGGCCGGACGGCTCCATCACGCGCTGCTTCACGGCCGAGCAGCTCACCGAGGCGCTCACCGACGCCGGTCTGGAACTGGAGTGGATCAAGCCCCGCACGGTGCTGTCCGCCTCCACTGTGGAGATGATGCTGGCGCGCGACCCGAGGTCGATGGGACGCCTGGTGGAGATGGAGCTGCGCGCCACGGAGTCCGACGACTACGTGGGCGTGCACCTGGTGGCGAGCGCGCGCAAGCCCGGCTAGGGCCGTCCTCCGCCGACGGGGGCGCACGGGGAGGGGGCGGGGACGCCGCCGCGCCCCCTCCCCGTCGCCGCGCCGCCCCTAGTCGGCCAGGGGCAGGTAGACCCGCTTGCCCTGCTCGGCGAACTCCGCTGACTTGTCGGCCATGCCCTTCTCGATGGCGGCCACCGTCTCCAGCCCGTTCTCCTCGGCGTACCTGCGCACGTCCTGCGTGATCTTCATGGAGCAGAACTTCGGCCCGCACATGGAGCAGAAGTGGGCGGTCTTGGCCGGTTCGGCGGGCAGGGTCTGGTCGTGGAAGGACTGCGCGGTCTCGGGGTCCAGGGCCAGGTGGAACTGGTCCTGCCAGCGGAACTCGAACCGCGCCTTGGACAGCTCGTCGTCCCACTCCTGCGCCTTGGGGTGTCCCTTGGCCAGGTCGGCGGCGTGCGCGGCGAGCTTGTAGGTGATCACGCCGGTCTTGACGTCGTCCCGGTCGGGCAGCCCCAGGTGCTCCTTGGGGGTGACGTAGCACAGCATCGCCGTACCGAGCCAGCCGATCTGGGCGGCGCCGATCGCGGAGGTGATGTGGTCGTAGCCGGGCGCGACGTCGGTGGCCAGGGGGCCGAGCGTGTAGAACGGCGCCTCGCCGCACAGCTCCTCCTCCAGGCGCACGTTCTCCGCGATCTTGTGCATCGGCACGTGCCCGGGCCCCTCGATCATCACCTGCACGTCGTGCGCGCGGGCGATGTGGGTGAGTTCGCCCAGGGTGCGCAGCTCGGCGAACTGGGCCTCGTCGTTGGCGTCGGCGATCGACCCCGGCCGCAGCCCGTCGCCGAGGGAGAAGGTGACGTCGTACTCCCGGAGGATCTCGCACAGCTCCTCGTAGTGGGTGTACAGGAAGCTCTCCCGGTGGTGGGCCAGACACCAGGCCGCCATGATCGAGCCGCCGCGCGAGACGATGCCGGTGACCCTGCGGGCGGTGAGCGGCACGTAGCGCAGCAGCACGCCCGCGTGGACGGTCATGTAGTCCACGCCCTGCTCGCACTGCTCGATGACGGTGTCGCGGTAGACCTCCCAGCTCAGCGCGGCCGGGTCGCCGTTGACCTTCTCCAGGGCCTGGTAGATGGGCACGGTCCCGATCGGGACGGGCGAGTTGCGCAGGATGCGCTCGCGGGTCTCGTGGATGCGCTTGCCGGTGGACAGGTCCATGACGGTGTCGGCCCCCCACCGGGTGGCCCACACCATCTTCTCCACCTCCTCGGGGACGGAGGAGGTGACGGCGGAGTTTCCGATGTTGGCGTTGATCTTGACCAGGAAGTTCTTGCCGATGATCATCGGCTCGGACTCGGGGTGGCACCGGTTCGCGGGGATGACCGCCCGGCCCACGGCCACCTCCCGGCGGACGAACTCGGGGTCCACGCCCTCCCGGGCGGCCACGAACCGCATCTCGGGGGTGATGGTCCCGGCCTTGGCGTGGGCCAGCTGGGTGGTCGCGCCGCCGGAGGGGGCGGGCGCGTGGGCCCACTCCCCGCGGGTGGGGGCCAGGCCCCGGTGGACGTCGATGTGCGCGGTGTCGTCGGTGTACGGGCCGGAGGTGTCGTACAGGTCGAAGTGGCTGCCGTTGCTGAGTTCCACCCGGCGCTGCGGGACGCGGAGGGTGTGCCCCTCGGGGGTGGCGACCTCCCGGTAGACCTTGCGTGATCCCATGATGGGCCCGGTGGTCACCCGGTGGTCGGCGGTGGAACTGACGTCGCGGCCGTCGAGAGCCGTCATGGCATGCCTCCCTACGTCGGAATTACCCGAACAGGTTCTGCGGTCGGCGACACCGTTGAGCCGCCCTCTCAGCCCGCCATGGCGCGAGCTCCCGCGTTGCGTATGAAGATGTGGGGGCGCCTCGGGCGCCCCGGGCACGCGGGACCGGGGCGGTCCCCGGCCCGTGCGGCCCCCGACACTGTATCCGGCCGCGGAGCGGGGCTGTCCACCCTCCCCGGGATACAAAAGTGTCCCCCGCACGCCACCCCAGACGGCGCGGACGGACGGGAGCCGCGGGGCGGGACTGTCCAGCGTCCGGGGGACGGGAACCGTCCCCCCGACGGCGCGGACGGCACGGGTCCGTGCCGCTCTCCCCCGGGTCAGAAGAGCGTCTGCGGCTCGTCTCCCCCGGTGTCGGAGAGCGGTTCGAGCAGGTCGGGGCGGTTGTTCTTGATGCTGTTGACGTCGGTGGAGACCTCGTCCACGTCGAAGCGGTCGGCCGGGGTGTCCTGGAGCAGGTGGGCCAACTCGTCGGCCCCGGTCGCCGGGTCCAGCCAGGCCGCCCAGTCCTCGGGGGGCACGACGACGGGCATGCGCTCGTGGATGTGGGCGAGCTCGGGGGCGGCCTCGGTGGTGACGACGGCGCAGCTCCACACCCACGCGGCGGGGTCGTCCTCGGCCACCTCCGGGTCGCGCCAGCGCTCGAAGATCCCCGCCATGGCCAGCGGCCGGTCGTCGGGGTAGCGGATGGAGTAGGGCTTCTTGTCCGCCTTGGCCTTGCGCTTCTTGTGGTGGGGGTCGGTGACCGGCGAGGTGCTGGCCTGCACGGTCCCGTCCCTGCCGATCAGCTGCCACTCGTAGTAGGCGTCGGCGGGCAGCAGGCAGCGGCGGCGCCGGAAGGCCGTGCGGAAGGCCGGCTTGTCGGCGATGGTCTCGCTGCGGGCGTTGATCATCCGGTAGCCGATGTTGCGGTCCTTGGCCCAGGAGGGCACCAGGCCCCAGCGCATGGTGTGCAGGGAGCGGGGCCCCGGCTCACCCCGGTCCTCGGCCTGCGGGGGCGGGCCGAGCACGGCGTACACCGGCCTGCCCGGGGAGATGTTGTAGTCCGGGTCCAGCTCCTCCAGCGGCGGCCACGCACGGGGATCGGTCTCCTCGGGAAGGGCCTGCTCGGGCAGGCCGAAGGCGAGCTGCAACTGGTGCACGTTCCTGGACTGGGCATAACGACCGCACATGGGTGTGATCCTACGGTCGAAACAGCTCCTTCTCTCCCGGAACACCCGTATCCGCCGGTGTTTCCCACCCCTGGAGCACCGGGGACGGCCCGCCGGTTGCGCCGGGTATCAGCTAGGCGCCGGTGCGGCGGGCTCCTCCTCCGCACGGCCGGTGCCCCGCTCCGCTCCCCCGTCCCGCCGTGCCCGGAACAGGCCGGCCAGCACGACCAGGCCGCCGAGCGGGGCCAGCGTCCACGGAGCCCACGAGGAGAGGGCGCGCAGCAGCACCGAGCGCACGCGGGCCTGCTCGGCCCGGGCCGCGACCTGCTGCTCGGCCAGGACCAGCCGCGCGTACAGCAGGGGCGCCTCACCGCTGTCGTTCTGCGGGCGCAGGGTCTCCGCGCGGGTCTCGTGGGCGTTGACCACGATCCCGCTGACCGGCTCCACCCAGAACGTCCGGCTGACCTCCAGCCAGCGGGTGGCGGTGACCGTGCCCGTGGCCCCGGAACGGAACAGGGAGGCGGGAACCGGGCGGGCCGAGTCGGGCACCTGGGTGGACTCGATCCACTGGCTGTACCGGCGCACCCGCACCCCCGCCACCTCCTCCCACTCCTGGAACTCCAGCATCGGCGCGGACCGCACCTCTGCGTCGTAGAAGGGGTACTCGCCCTGCTCGTCGCCGGGCGGCCAGAAGTGCACCAGCCCCGCCTGCCGGACCGCCCGGTCGCCGTCGACGTGCTCACCGCAGCAGTTGACCGCCCGGCCGGTCTCCCGGTCGACGATGACGCGGCGGCTCCAGTGGTCGATCATCCGGTCGGGCACGGAGGTGTCCACCGACACCTCCCACGCCGACCAGCCGCCGCCGTGCGCGGAGGCGTCCACCCGGGTGACCCGGCTGAGCTCGGCCGACTCCACCCACGACCACGTGGAGGTGTCCAGGTAACCGGCGTCCTCGTCCAGCATTCGGATGTCGAACTCGGCCCCGGCGGGCAGCAGGGCCATCCGCTCGTACACGTGGAGCGGGAGCAGGGCGGCCAGGGTGAGCAGGAAGGCGCCCACGGCCACCAGCAGGGTGCCGCGGGGCAGGGAGCGCCCCGGTCGGCGCTCGGGGCCGACCTGGCTGGGGGCGGCCTCACCGACGCCGGGCGCGCTCATGTCCGGGCCTCCTCGGGGTCGTTCTCCCAGCGGTCCTCGTCCGGGGAACCCCCGCTGCGGGGAACGCCGTCGACCTCACCATTCACAGGGGGCGCCGAACCCCCGGCGGCGCCGTTGGCCCCAACGGCCTCGGCATCACCAGCCCCGTATCCCCCGGGAGCCGCGTCGGCACCGGCAGCCTCCACGGCCGCAGTCCCCTTCCCCTCAGGGGCCGCATGGGACCCGGAGGCCCTGCCCGCCCCGAGAACGACAGCACCATTGGCCCCACAGGCCGCATCGGTCGCACCGTCGGATGGAGCGGACCCGCCCGCCCCTCCACCACCGGCGTTCGCGGCGGCAGCCCGGGCGCGGACCGACGGCGGATCGGCGTCGGGGTCCTCACCGTCGCCCGGCTGGCCCAGGGCCAGCACGAGCCGGGCCAGCGCGGGCAGGCACAGCAGCTGGGAGACCCAGCCGCGCAGCGCTCCCCCGAGCACCTCGGTCACGTCGTGGAAGGGCATGTACAGCGCCAGGTAGGTGCCCGCGCCCATGGCGAGTCCGGCCAGCGCCAACGACACCGCCACCGGCCAGGGCCCCGCCAGGAGCGGCAGCGTCCGCCCGCCCATGGAGGGCCTTCCCGGCTTGGCGTGCCGCAGCCTCCGGGGTGCCCGACGCCCCAGCCACCACACGCACACCAGGATCACCGCGACCAGGGCGGCTCCGACCGCACCGGCCACCCACACGCCGTAGGCCAGGCCCAGCGGCAGCACGACCCGCCTTCCCAGCCACGCGGGCCCGGCGTCGGGCAGGGCGCGGGCGCCCCGAGGGGCCGCGGCCCGGGCCGCCGCTCCCCCGGGCAGCAGGCGCCTGGGCCACAGGGCGGCGACCACCAGCACCGCGGCCAGCGCGGCGCCCACGGCCAGGGCCCGGTGGTAGGCGGTGTCGGGCGCGTAGGTCAGGGTGACGGTGCCCGCGCTGCCCGCGGGCAGCACCCAGGCCTGTTTCCAGCCCTCCAGCCGGACCGGCTCCAGGACCGCGTCCGCCCCCTCCAGGCGGGCCTGCCAGCCCTCGTTGAAGTTCTCGTTGACCACCAGGAGGCTGTCCTCGGCCGCGTCCACGTCGAAGCGGCGCTCGCCCGGACCCCAGACGTGCACCTCCTCCACCTCGGCCATGGTGACCTCGGGGCGGTCCGAGACGGGGTCGGCGGACTCCACCAGGGCCGAGCGCACCTCGTAGCGGTTGCCCGGATCGACCACGATCCGGTTCTCGCCCCCGACCAGGTCCAGGTCGGTGCAGCTCTCGTAGCGCAGCGGGCGGCCGGTGAGCTGGTCGGCGAGGGTGCCCCGGCTGATCCGCGTCTCCACCCGCTGGTCGTTGACCCGCAGCGTGGGGCCCAGGCCGCAGGCGGTGGAGGCGTCGCCCTCGGGCAGCGGCTCCACCGGGTCCACCCCGGGCAGGGTGACGGTGCCGATCTCCAGGGCCTGCCCCTCGGGGCGTTCGAAGGTCACCCGCAGCGACTCCGCGGTGAACTCGGCGAAGTCCATCCGGCCGCTGCCGTCCAGCCACCCCTCGCGCACCGTGCCGCCGCCCTCGACGGTCACCCGGATCGGCCGCAGCACGCTGTCGGCGCGGGGGAACTCCACCTCCAGGTGCCCGATCTCGGCGGGCGCGCCCAGCTCGATGTCGAGCCAGGGGTTCTTCTCCTCCGGGTCCGGGTACCAGACGGTGCCCTCGTCGTCGTCCAGCGCGCCCCGGCCCATCGCGGCGGGGTGCTGCACGGCCGTGGAGGAGGCCGTCACACGCGGGTGCGGGCTGGCCCGGTTGGCGGCGTTCTCCGCCTCCCGGGGGTCGGTGAGCACGACCTCGCCCGAGACCGTGTGCGGGGCCGAGGCCGACTCCGCCGACAGCTCGAACGTGCGGTCCAGGCGGCGCGCGTCCTCGCCCTGCACTTGGAGGTCGGGGTTGCACACCCACACGTGCGAGCCCTCCATGCAGCCGGGGGCGGTGCCGGTGGAGCCGGTGAACAGCAGCGTTCCGGCGTCGGCGGGACCGGGGACCCGCAGAGTGCGGGCCGGTTCCAGGCCGGGCACGGAGATCGAGGCGACGCCCACCCGGGTGCCGAACCGGTACTCCGGTTCCCAGGCCAGCTCGTCCACGCGCACGCGCAGCGTGGTGGTCGCGCCGGGCGGGGCCGTCAGCTCCTGGGGCTCCTCGGTCTCGGCGACGGGCACCTGCGCCTCGCCGCCGTCGGTGACGAGCGTGACCCGGGAGGGCGGCGGCTCACCTGGCAGGTGCTCGAAGGCGACGCTGAGCCCGGTGAGGTCCTGGGGCTCCTCGAACTCGACCTCGATCCACTCCCCCAGCGCTCCGGTGAAGGCGCTGGACCGCCAGGAGGTGGTGAGGTCGTCGTCGAGCGCGGCGTGCGGGGCGTGCCCCGGGTCGCGGTCGGCGGCGCGCGCGCCCGCACCGCTCTCGGCGGAGGAGGCGCTCACCGAGGCGATCCCGATGTCCTCGGCGTGGGCGACGTGGTCCTCCCAGGCCGGGTCGAGGACGTCGGGGGCCGGGACGTCTCGTTCGAGCTCCTGGTCCTCGGTGAGGGTGGCCGACGCGTTGCGGCGCACGTCGGAGTAGACCACCTCGCGGCGGCGGGCGGTGTCGGTGACGATCGTGTCCCGGGCGGCGACCTCCCCGGCCCCGGGGTCGTCCCCGAGCAGGATCGGGCGGTCGTCGTCGACCACCCCCTGTTCGGCCAGGTGGAGCACGGACTCGGGGCCGCCGGTGACCCGCAGCACCTCGTCGGCGGGCACGGTGCCGACGGTGGGCGCGGCGTCCTCCACCTCGTAGACGCTCAGCGCCCGGTAGGGCTGGTCGAACCACTGGGAGGCGGACTGGTGGTCCAGCGAGCCGATGACCGGGCCGAACTCGGCGGCCGGGGCGATGCCAGGCGAGTCGGCCAGGGCCTGGTGGACGCGGGCGGGCCAGCCGCCGTTGTTGCCGGTGCGCTGGAGGTCGTTGCGTACGAGGAGGTGGGTGACGCCCATGCGCGCGAAGGTGTCGGCGAGCCCGGCGGAGCCGCGGCCCGAGGAGACGCGCTGGTCGATCTCGTGGGTGATGCGGGAGACGCCCGCCGAGCCCCACGGGATGATCTGGTGGTTGGTCCAGGCCCCCTCGAAGAGCGGTTGCAGGGGTTCGTCCATGGGGCGGCCCCACTCGTACTCGCCGCGCGCCGAACCGGGCAGGGCCATGGTCATGCCGCGCTCGTCGGCGCGCGCCTCCAGCCAGTCGGAGGCCTCGTGCCAGTAGTCGGGGATCCGCGCGAAGCCGCCCGCGGGGGCGATCCCGACGGTGCCGACGGGCACGAGGGTGACCGCGAAGACGGCGGCGGTGGCGCCCGCGACGGCGCGGCGCACGCGTCCGGGCACGGGCGTGCCCCTGCGGTCGGCCAGGTCCCGGGCCACGACCACGGGCAGGTGGGCCAGGCCCAGCACCAGGGGCAGGCGCACGAGCGCGTCGAACTTGTGCACGTTGCGGAACGGGGAGAGGAGGCCGTCGAACAGCTCGCGCACGGCCCCCGCGAGGGGGCCCGTGAGGTCGCCGGTGAAGCCCGCGACGATGACGGCGGTGCCGGTGAGGAGGCTGGCGATGAGGAAGAGCCGTTCGGGGGTGCGCCGGTTGACCAGCCCGGCCAGGCCCAGGCCCGCCACCAGCGCGGTGACCGCGATCAGCCAGGGGGTGGTGGACAGCTCCGCCCCCGAGGGCAGCGCGGTGTTGCCCTGGTCGGGCAGGAAGCCCATCCAGTTGGAGGTGCCGCGGAGCGCGTTGAGCAGCGAGGTGACGCCGGTGGTGACGGCGGCGTCCTCGGTGTAGGGCATGAACGAGAACACGTACCGCGCCATGAGGAGCAGCGGCGCGACGTACCAGAACGAGGCGAGGACCAGCGCGGCCGTCCACCAGGCGATCAGGCGCCACTTGCGCGGACCGTTCGCCCGGGTGAGCAGGTAGAGCCCCGGGACGACCAGGACGGCCAGTTCGGAGGCGGCGTTGGTGCCGCCGCACAGCAGGAAGGCCAGACCCGAGAGCATGGCCATGCGGGCGGGCGAACGGCCGTGCCGGGCCCCGAGCACGAGCGGCAGCAGGATCCACGGCATGAGCAGCATGGGCTGCAACTCGGCGGAGTTGTAGGACAGCAGCGTCAGCACGCGGGGGGCCAGCGCGTAGGCGACCCCGGCCAGGATGCGGGTGTTGACGGTGCCGACGCCCAACGCCCCGGCGACCTTGTACACGCCGGTGAACGCGGCGACGAGCAGAGCGGCCATCCACAGGCGCTGGATGAGCCAGTCGGGCATGCCGAGCAGGTCGAACAGCAGGTGGAAGGGACCGTTGGGGAAGAAGTACCCGTAGGCCTGGTTCTGGATCTGGCCGAAGTAGGAGGCGTCCCACAGGTGCAGGGCGCGCTCCATGAACCCCAGGGGGTCGGCCGTCAGGTCGAGCTTGGTGTCGCTGACGACTCTGCCGGGGTCGATGCTGGCGGCCAGCGCTCCCAGGAGCAGGCACACCGTGAGGACCTTGAGCCGGGCCAGGAGGCGGGGATCGGCGCCGCCGGGGCCGGTGGAAGGTGGTGTGCGGGAATCCTCCGGTTCGCGCCTGGCGGTGGATTCCGTCGGTGTCACGTCTTCGCTTTCCTGCCTGCTGCCGTGTTCCGGACGGCGGGGGCGCCCGGGTGGTCGGAGGTGAGGGGGTCGGGGGCGGGGGCGCCCGGCGCGGGGGCGTCCGGTTCCGCGGCGCCGGGCAGGCCCAACTCCCTGGCGACGAGCCGGGTCATCCGCGCGCCGCTGGCCTCCCACGTGAACCGGGACGCCCACGCGCGGCAGGCGCGGCGGACGGCTTCGGCCCGGCGGGGGTCGGACAGCTCCTCCAGGGCGCGCGCGACCACGTCGGCGAGTTCCTCGCCCTCGCGCACGAGCCACCCGGTCTCGCCGTCGCGGACCGAGTCGCGCAGTCCGTCCACATCGTAGGCCACGGTGGGCACGCCGAGGCGGGCCGCCTCGATGACGGTCAGGCCCCACCCCTCGAACTCGGAGGCGGTGACGTGGAGGTGGCACGAGGCCAGGACGCTGTTCTTGTCCTGCTCGGGCAGGAAGCCGTGCAGGCGCACGCGGTCGCCCGTGCCGTCGCGCGCGACCTGCTCCGCCAGGGATTCGCCCTCGGGGCCGCGGCCGATGATGTGCACCTTCAGGTCGGGGTGCTCCTCGCGCAGCGCGCGGGCGAGGCCGACCACCCGCGAGACGCGCTTCTGGACGACCAGGCGGCCCAGGCTGACCACGGCCGGGCGGCCCATGTCGGCGGGGGCGGGCGCGTCGTCGAGGGGCTTCTGCGGCCCGGGGAGTCCGCCGTTGTGGATGATCTCGATCGGCGCGCGCCAGCCCAGCTTCTCGCGCATGGCCCGGCGGGAGGACTCCGAGACGGTGACGGTGGTGCAGCGGCGGTAGACGCGCGAGGCCACGGCCGACTCCAGCGTGCGGCCCAGCCAGGCGACGGGCGCCGGGAAGTAGGCGTTGAACTGGAGGTCGTGGACGTGGTGGACGACGCTGACCACCCGCGTGCTGCGGCGCAGGACGAGGCGGCACAGGAAGGGGACGCCGTTCATGCAGTCGAAGGCGAGCTGGTACTCGCGGCGCCACAGGGCCAACCACGCCATGACGCGCGGGTAGACGGTGAATCTGCCGCCCATGCGGCGGATGACGATCCCGTCCCTGGTCTCCACGCGCGCCTGGTGGGGCTCGCGGCTGGTGAGGAAGGTGACGATGGCGCCGCGTTCGGCCAGGTGGCGGCTGATCCGCCAGGAGTACTCCTCGGCGCCCCCCGCGGCGGACTGCCAGGGGTCGCGCCAGTTGACCATGACCAGGCGGACCCCGTCCAGGCGCGGCCCGAGGTCGGCGGGGGCGTCCGGGGCGGCGGGGGCGCCCGGGCCGGTCGGAACCTGGACGGGGACGACGGCGGCCGGGGACCCGGTGACCGCGGGCAGGCCCGGCTCCGCCTCCTGGCGGATCCGGTGGACCTTCTGGAAGACCACACGCTCTCCTTCCGCGCGGTGTCCGGCCGGACCGCGTGCCGCCACCTCACGCGTGCGGGTGAACACGCACGGCGATCCCCTGAGGGAAGGGTGGAGCGCACGCCGAACGGGCCCGTGGGCCGGACGTCGGTGGTGGTGGGCGGCCGGGGGAGGGTACCCGGGGCCGCGGGAGTCGGGGGTGGGGCGCCCCGCAGGGGGCGGAGCGCCCGCGAACCTCCGCCGTACGGCCGCCCTAGCGGTCGCCGTAGTTGTAGAGGGTTTCGTTCACCGGTTCCGCGGTGGCGGTCGAGTCCGTGGCGAGGCTGGTGGCCACGAAGGTGGCGCCTCCCGCCAGGGCCGCGCCGATGACGCAGGCGGCGATTACCTTGATCACTTGGGGATCTCCTTCCGCGCGCCCGATCCCGCGCTGGGTCCGGAGCGCTGGAAAACGAGACTAGAACCTGATCTAGCCATAGACCAGATGATTGCCCCAACTGTAACTAACCCGCCGGTAACTTCCAACCCCGGAATGCCAGCTTTGTCGGCCTTTACATGCTGGTCCTGCACCCGAAGAAGCACCATGTCGGAGCCCTCCACCACCACGGATAGGCCCTCCACACCTGACCAGAACTGGTTATCGACCGGCGCGGACACCGCCACGTACCGCACCCCCAGCCCGCCCAGCGCAGCGGCGTCCAACCGCTCGGGCAGGCCCGTCGCCGGATCAGGCCCGAGCACCCCGGCGACCCGCCGCGCCCGCGCGTCCTCCCCGGTCACGACCACCTCTCCCCCGCCCGGGGTGCCCACCACCAGGTCGTCGTTCCACAGGGCGCGCCGGTCGAAGAGCTTGGTCGCCGGGTCCAGGACGACCGTGGCCCGCCCCGACCAGTCGGGGCCGCGGTAGGCGCTCCAGGGCAGCACCAGCACCGCCCCGGGCCGATCGTCGGCGGCCACCGCCTCCTGGGCCGCCAACCACTCCCCGGGGTAGTGCGCCGGGGCCAGCCGACCGCTCGCGCCCCACAACAATCCCGGAAGCACCACCACCGGCAGCAGCGCCACGAACACCGCGAGCCCCGTCCGCAGCGCGGCGCCCCGCCATCCGGCCAGCCACCGCACGCACGCGCCGAGGCCGAGCGCCTGGACCAGCGACAGCGGAGCCACGTAGAGCTGGCCGTCGCGCAGCGGCCCGAACCCCGGCCAGGCGGAGACCAGCCAGACCAGCAGCGCGCGCCCCGGTCCGGTGGCACCCAGCAGGGCGATCAGCAGCCCCAGGGCGGCGGCCGCCGACAGGCCGGGGCCGAACCCCGGCCGCTCCCGGCGCAGCAACCACACCCAGCCCGCCAACGCCAGCAGACACAGCAGCAGGCGGGCCGCGGCCGTCACCGGCTCGCCGTAGCCCGCCGGAACCGCACCGGAGTTCCACACCCCGCCCAGGAGCAGCAGGGAGCCGAGGACCCCGAACGGGGTGTCCGAACGGGCCGCGAACGCCGCCGCCCCGGCCGGGTCCGTGCCCGCCCCGCTGGCCAGGGACGGAAGCAGCCAGGGCAGGGAGACCACCACCAGCGCCAGCGCGAAGAGCGCCGCCCGCACCCACCGGCGCGGCCCGCGCGAGCGGGCGGTGAGGACGACGGGACCGGCGGTGAGGGCGGTCAGCACCACCGACGAGAACCCCCCGACCGCCGCGGGCACCAGAGCGCGCACCAGCCCGGCGAACCCCGCGCCCGGCCGCACCCGCGCCAGACGGACGGCGGCCCACACCACCCACGGCAGTCCCGCGTAACCCAGCAGCATCGCCCACTGGCCCAACAGCAGCCGCTCGGCCACGAACGGGTTCCACACGTAGGACGTCCCGGCGGCGGCCGACGCCACCAGGGCCCCGGCGCCGCCGCGGGGCAGCGCCCGCAGCGCCAGGCGCGCGGCACCGGCACCGCCCACGGCGAACACCGCCAGCAGAGCCAGCGACTGCACCGCGTCCCCGGGCAGGACCTCGGACAGCGCCGCCACCACGGCGTCGCTGGGGATCGCTCGGGGGAACCCGTCCGCGCCCCGCAGCACCGTGGCCAGCGACAGGCCGGGCACGAACACCATGTCGTAGCGCAGCACGTACCCGGGCCCCAGAGCGGGACCGAGCGCCAGCACACCGGCGAGCAGTCCCACAACCCACGGCAGCAGCCGGACGCCCCATCCTCCCCGGACGTCCCCTCCTCCCCGCGCCGTCAGCCCCGTGACCGACACCATCGACCTCCGCCCCTGGAAAGCAGTCCCTCGACCCTGCGTCAGCCCCGCGCGAGCAGAACGCTGTCGGAGTAGCCGCCCTCCACGTAGTCGCGGTAGGAGCGGACCACGAGTTCGTAGGGACCCGACACCGTCACCGACCAGCGCGGCTCCTCCCCCGCCGGGCCCAGTGTGCGCCACTCCCGCCCGTCCCCGGGGCCGAGACCGTCGCGGCGCTCGCAGTCCGGACCGGGCGCGACGGGCTCGGGTTCGGGCACGGACGGCGTGGGAGCGGGGGTCGGCGTGGGAGCGGGCCGCGGACCGGGGTCCGCGTCGGGAGCGGGGTCGGACGGTCCCCCGGTGGGCACGGGGGACTCCACGGGCGCCTCCGAGGCGCGGTCGCCGTCCGGGGACGCGGGCGCGCGCCGGTCGTCGGCGGCCCCGCAGTCCAGCGCGCGCACCCACACCTCGTAGTGGGAGGCCTCCTCGACGTCCTCCCACTCCACTGTCGCCCCGCCGTCGACCACGCGCAGCCAGGACGGCCCCGGAGGCGGATCGTCGTCCCACACCCACCGGAGGGGCTCGGACTCCGCCCCCTCGTCCCGGCCCTTGAAAGAGCGCACCGCGAACTCGTAGCGGGCTCCGCTGAAGAGCGCCTCCACCAGCACGGAACGGCTGTCCCCGTCGGCGCGCACGTCCACCGGGAGCACGGCGGCCTCGTCCGGGTCCGGCCCCACGCGCCGCTGCACCACCCGGTAGCCGGTCGCGCCGGGCACGGCGTCCCAACTGAGCACGAGGCCGTCCTCGGACTCCTCCGCCACCGGTTCGGGCGCGGTCGTCGGCCCCACCGTCGCCTCCGGCAGCGGCCGCCGGTAGGCCGCGCCGACCCCCAGCGGTTCGGCGAGCGCGTCGGCGAAGGCCGCCGCGATCCTCAGCTCGCCGCGCGCGTTGGGGTGCGCCTCGTCCCAGTTGTCACTGGCCGGGGCGTACCCGTCGGCGACCCGCGCGACCACCACGGGCGAGTCGCTGGAGGTGAGCTGCGCGGCGAGGTCGACAAGGCCCATGTTGAAACGGTCGATCTCGGCGTTGGCCCGGGGGTCCTCCACCGGCGGAAGCTCCCCGAGGACGAACCGGGTCTGCCCCCGCACGACGCGCACCGTGGACACCGTCTCGCCCACCCCCTCCAGCGCGCTGTCGGCGTCCCCGCCCGACAGGATGTCCTCGGTACCGGCCAGGAGGAGCAGGTAGTGCGGCCGGTACTCGGCGGCCATCAGCGCGGCCCCGGTGGACAGGTCCTGCGCGGTGGTGCCCCAGCGGGCGGCGTGGTCGGTGTCGAAGTCGGGGTCGGCGTAGTCCTGGTTGCCGAACTCCCGGTCCGCCAGACCGTACATGCCGTCGTAGGGGCCGACGAAGTCCACCTCCACCCCGGCCCCCCGCAGGTGGGACCACAGGCGGTAGCGCCAGGTGTAGTCGCCGCTGCTGCCCTGGGAGAGCGAGTCGCCGACGACCATGACGCGCAGTTCGCCGTCCGGCGGCCCCGGCACGGTGACGGGCTCCTCGGCGCGCCCCTCCTGCGCGGCTCCTCCCCCGGAACCGCTCTGGACCAGCAGCAGGGTGACCGCCATCGCCGAGAGCATGACGCCGAGCAGCCCGAGGGGCCCGGGTTCGAAACGGGAATGGCTGTCCCAGCGGGGCCGGAGCAGCGGGAGGCGGAGCCGTCGGGGCCACCGGTCCAGGAGCGACGCCCAACGCGGCGGTCGCGGGTGCTCCGGCCCCGGTTCGCCGGGCCGAGCCCCGCCCGGACGGGGCAAGCGGAACCCAAGCCTGCCGAAGCGGTGGGCCACGCGCGACCACCACACGGAGCGTTCGTCGGATCCGCGCACCGCGCCCCCTGCGTTCCCAGAACGGGTTCTACCCCCCACAGGGGGTTCGTCAGACAAGACTAGAACTGGTTATATATAATTCGTCAACTCGTTGCGGCCGAGCGGAACCGCCTACACCGACGTTAGCGGCCGCCCCCGCGCTCTCGACTCCGCGCCCCGACGGAAAGCAGGACCCCCGTGACCGGACTCCTGGTGGCCCTGCTGTCCGCGGTGGTCTACACCGTCGGCCTGACCGTGGAACAGCGCGCCCTGCACGGCGCGGAGTCGATCTCGATCAACCGCCCCCTCCACCTGGCCCGGGTCCTGCTCACCAACCCCCGCTGGGTGCTCGGCTGCCTCTTCGCCGCCCTGGGCAGCGTCGGCCTGATCGTCTCCCTCGGCCTCGCACCCGTGTCCGTGGCCCAGCCCGCCTTCGCCGCCGGGGTCGCGTGCGGCATCCTCGCCATCACCCTCGTCCTGGGCGAGCGCGTCACGCGGGGCGAGTACGCGGCCCTCGGCGTCATGCCGGTGGCGCTCGGCCTGCTCAGCCTGTCCACCGCCGGGGGCGCCGAGACCGGGACCACCGCCGACACGCCGCTGCTCATCACCGTCAGCCTGCTCACCGTGGCGGCGTGCCTGGTCGTCGTGGGCCTGGTCGGCGGCCGCGGTCGCTACGTGTCCGCCGCCGCCCTGGGCGCGGCCGCGGGCTTCGCCCAGGGCAGCGCGGGCCTCCAGGGCAAGGGGCTGGGCGGCCTGCTGGCCGACCACGGCCTGTGGGACGCGGTCGTCCCCGCGCTGCTCTCGCCCTACCCCTACCTGTACGCGGTGGGCTGGGCGGTGGGCATCGTCCTCTTCCAGACCTCGCTCCAGCGCTCGCGGGCCTCCATCACCGCCCCGGTGTCCAACGTCGTGGGCAACGTGTTCATGGTCGTCATGGGCACGATCCTGTTCGGCGAGCGCCTGCCCGACGACCCGGTCATGCTGGCCCTGCGCGTGGGCGGGTTCGCGCTCACCCTCGTCGTGGTCGTCCTGGTCCGCGGCAACGTGGCCGCCGCCGAGGCGGAGACGAGCCGCAGACGCGCCCACGCGTAGCGCGCACGCGGCGGGACCGCCCCGGCGGGCCCGGTCAGACGGCCACCGACACGGCCTCGCGCAGGCCCGGGGCGGCGACGTCGGCCCATGCCCGCACCACGCTGTCGGGCTGGCCGGTCTCCCCCTCCGCCAGGATCAGGCCGGGCTCGGCCACCCAGGCGCCCAGGTCGGCCAGCAGGATACGCAGGTCCTCCTCGATGCCCCGGCTGTTGCGCAGGTCCTCCACGACCGCCAGCGGAACCGCGACCGTGTGGCCCAGCCCCAGCTCGGGCAGGCGGTCGAGGAAGACCTTCAACAGCCCGGTGTAGGTGCCGTGCGCCTGCGGGGAGGCCACGAGGAGCACGTCGCTCTCGCGCACCTTCGCCAGCGCCGCGTCGACGGCGGCGGAGGACTCCGAGAGCAGCTCGGCGCCCAGTTCGGCGATGTCGATGACGTCGGGACGGGAATCGACACCCGCGCGGGTGGCGACCTCGGAGGCCGCGCGCAGGGCGGCGTCGCGGACGGAGGAGCGGATTCGGGGGGCGGCGACGAGCACGGTGAAGCGGGTCATGCGAGAACTCCTGGGTTCGAACAGAGCGAGCCGGGATCGGAGGAGACACCAGCCGGAGAGGACGGCGGGGTGGTTGACACCGGAAGGAGGGGTGACGAACGTCCTGGGACTCTCGCGGTTCCCCGCATCCGACACTGGGGCGGACCACGCTGTCCGAGAACCGCCTGTGTCGGGCCTGGCAGGTCTGCTTCGGCGACCGCGGGGCGGTCCCCACAGAACCCAGGGGAGGAGATGAGCGTCCGGTGTCTGCGACAGGGCACGTGCGACGGGGCACGAGGGGCGCGGGGCGAAACCCCGCAGGGCGCTAGCTACGACAGAGCGCGCTCGCCTGCTGTCTCAGATCGACATGCAGGCGCTGGACAAGCAGCTCACCGGCGGACATGTCTCCATCATGAAGCGCCCCGGCCGTTATCGTCAATGCGTGCGCGCGCCACGGTGGGCGGTCCACCCCTCGGACAGCCGTCCCAGGAAGCGGGATCACCCAGCTCCGCAGGCAATACGGAAGCCCGCGGTGACGGCCCCGAAGGCCTGTGTAATGTGCGACACACACCGACGAGACGACACGAGGAACCCCTCACATGGCCCACACCCCCGTCACACTCACCAACGCGCGCGTCGTGACCCCCGACGGGGTCCACGAAGGATGGCTGAGGATCGAGAACGGCCGTGTGGCCGCGCTCGGATCGGACGGACCCGTCCCCGACGGCCGCGACCTCGGCGGCGCCTGGGTCGTCCCCGGCATGGTGGACACCCACATCCACGGCGGCGCGGGGCACGCGTTCACCGAGACCGACCCCGAGGCCGTCCGCAAGACGATCGCGTTCAACCGCTCCCGGGGCGTGACCGCGCTGGTGGGCGGTCTCGTGGCGGCCACCCCGGAGGACACCCTGCGCCAGGTGGCGGCGCTGGCCGAACTTTGCGACGCGGGCGAACTGGCGGGCATCTACCTGGAGGGCCCCTTCATCTCCCGGGCAAGGTGCGGGGCGCACGACCCCGGACTGCTCCGCGACCCCGACACCGCCGAGTTCGACCGCTGGCTCAAGGCCGGGCGGGGGCACGTGCGCATGGTCACGGTGGCCCCGGAGCTGCCCGGGGCGCTGGACCTGATCGGCGCGGCGGCCTCCTCCGGCGTGGTGGCGGCGGTGGGGCACACCGAGGCCACCTACGAGCAGACGCTGGCGGCCTTCGACGCGGGGGCGTCGGTGGCCACCCACCTGTACAACGCGATGCGCCCGCTGGGCCACCGCGACCCGGGACCGATCGCCGCCGCGCTGGGCGACGAGCGCGTGACGGTCGAGCTGATCGTGGACAACGTGCACGTCCACCCGGGCGCGGCCGGGCTGGTCTTCGACGCCGCGGGCGCGGGCAGGGTGTCGCTGGTGACGGACGCGATGTCGGCGACGGGCCTGGGCGACGGCGAGTACACGCTGGGCGACCTGCGGGTGCGGGTGAGCGGCGGCGAGGCGCGCCTGGCGGAGAGCGGCACGATCGCCTCCAGCACGATCGTCCTGCCCCAGGCCGTGCGCAACGCCGTGCGGGGTCTGGGCGTCGGCTTGCCCGAGGCCGTTCGGTCGGCGTCGTCGGTTCCGGCCGCGGCGCTGGGGCTGGACGGGGTGGGCCGGATCGAGGTCGGAGGGCGCGCCGACCTCGTCGTGCTCGACGAGGACCTCGGGGTCCGCGAGGTGGTGTACGAAGGCGCCCGGGTGGAGTAACGGCGTGTCGTAACCGCGTTACGGACTAGTAATATAACCCTGGGTGACAATGGCGGCAGGGCATCGAGGAGAGCCACCACGCTCGACACGAAAGGATCTGCGCCATGGCCAAGTCGAGACAGACGAGGGGCGAGCAGCCGACCCGTGTGCCCTCCGAGGAGCACGAGCACCTCGGCAAACTAGCCGCGGAACTGTCCCGGTACGACGTACGGGCCGACGTGGTCGACGAACAGTCGTCGCCGCGCCTGCGCGTGCGCAACCCGTCATCCGCGTGTGCGGTCGAGGACGTGATCTGTGAGCGCCGGGAGCACGACTACGCGTTCATCGCCTCGTTCGGGGTCTACCTCGGCAGCAGTGGGAGCCTCGGCGTCACGGCCCACAAGGTCGCCTGGCTCGTGGGGGCCACCGAGGCGTGACGGCCGCGCGGGACGGGTGCGGTACCACCGGTACCGCACCCGTCCGTGTATCGTCCCGCCGCCCCCACGGAGCTTTACGGCGTAGATTCCTGGAGGGCGTGCGGTGAGCCCGCGGCCCGGCACCCTAGAGTCGTGCCGATCCCACCCCTCGACGGAAGGCGAGCCCGTGGACTACGTCAAGCTGGGCCGGACCGGACTGGACGTCTCCCGCGTCACCCTCGGCTGCATGAGTTACGGAGACCCCGCCAGGGGCACCCACGACTGGACCCTGGACGAGGAGGCCAGCAGGCCCTTCATCCGCCAGGCGGTCGAGGCGGGCGTCAACTTCTTCGACACCGCCAACACCTACTCGGACGGCAGCAGCGAGGAGATCGTGGGCCGCGCCCTGGCCGAGTACGCCGACCGCGACGAGATCGTGCTGGCCACCAAGGTGTTCGGCCGCGCCCGGCCGGGCCCCAACGGCGGCGGGCTCTCGCGCAAGGCGATCCTCGCCGAGATCGACCACAGTCTGAGGCGCCTGGGCACCGACTACGTTGACCTGTACCAGATCCACCGCTGGGATCCCACCACGCCGATCGAGGAGACCGTCGAGGCCCTGCACGACGTGGTCAGGGCGGGCAAGGCGCGCTACGTGGGCGCCTCATCGATGCACGCCTGGCAGTTCGCCAAGGCGCTGCGGGTCGCCGACGTCAACGGCTGGACCCGGTTCGCCACCATGCAGAACCACTACAACCTGCTCTACCGCGAGGAGGAGCGGGAGATGCTGCCCCTGTGCGCGGACGAGGGCATCGGGGTCATCCCGTGGAGCCCCCTGGCCCGCGGTCGGCTCACCCGCGCGTGGGATGAGGAGACGGCGCGCAGCCGCGGCGACGCGTTCGGCGCACGGCTGTACGCGGAGGCGGACCGGTCGATCGCGGACGCCGTCGGCGCGATCGCCCGGAGGCGCGGGGTCCCCCGCGCACGGATCGCCCTGGCCTGGGTGTCGCGCAACCCCGCGGTGACCTCGCCGATCATCGGCGCCACCAGACCGCACCACCTGGACGACGCGATCGCGTCGCTGTCCCTGGAGCTGACCGACGACGAGGTGGAGGAACTGGAGCGCCACTACACGCCGCGCCCGGTCGCGGGTTTCTGAGACCGCCCCGCGCGGGGCCGTCCGCGGCCCCGCGCCCGCGCAGGCAACCGGTCAGCCGCGCGCGGTGACGCGGATCTTGGACTGGCCGTGCGGGCGCTCCTCCCAGTCCTGCATGAACCGGGCCGACAGCCCGTGCTTCTCCGCGAGGGTGATCAGCGTTTCGGTCCGGTAGTAGAAGTCCTCCCGCAGCACCTGGTGCTCGACCCCCTCGGTCCGGTCGTAGGTGAAGTCGAAGAACCCGCCCGGCGCCAGGACCCGCTCGACGTTGGCCAGGCACTCGTCGATCACCTCGATGGGCGAGTGCGAGAACACGCTGTGCGCGTGGACGACGTCGAAGTACCCCTCCGGCAGGAAGGAGAAGGTCAGGTCCCGCGTGATGGTCAGGTGCGGCAGCTTCTCCTGCAACCCGCGCTCGGCCAGCACGCCCTTGGCGGCGATGAGGATGTCCGGGGAGATGTCGATCCCGTAGTAGCCGCCCGGGTCGAGGTAGTCGATCAGCCGCCACCCGGCGCGCAGGTTCCCGCAGCCGATGTCGAGCATCCGGTGCTCCGGTCTGAGACCGTGCTCTACCAGGTAGTCGAACTGCATCCGCCCCAGCGCCAACCAGCGCTCCTGGCTCCGGCTGCCCACCGCCGACCTGGGGTCGCGGGCGGCGTCGGAGGCCATCACCGCCCGGTAGTAGTCCACGTGGTCGCGGTGGGCCAGGCGCAGCCGCAGGTCGCGGGCGGAGCGGCGCACGAACGGCACCACCTTGCCGGGGTTGCGCAGCGCGTAGCGCACCTTGTGGACGAGGGAGGATCGGTTGGCGTTGAGGGAGGCGGCTGTCTTCTTCGGCATCGGAAGGCTTTCGGTCGAAGGCTCTCGCTCACCCGCGGACACGGGGTCGGGGGGCAAAGAGGATAACGCTTTCGTCGCGGCCCCGGTTCACCGCCTCGGGTCCGACCGTATCCGGAAAGTCACCGTGAGCGCGGTACCCCGCCCTTGCGAAGCGACCGGTTGCCGCCGCTCCGAGCCAAGAGGCCAAGCCCCGCGTCGTCAGGGGCCGCCGCGCCAACCCCGCCGAGCGGCACGACCCAAACCGCAGGGGGGTACCTCGGGGGGTTCGGGGGGTCTGCCCCCGGAAAGCAACGCGGGCTGCGGCGAGCCGGTCGAAGACCGGCGAGCAGCAGCCCGCGCGACATGTGGAGGTGGCGGGAATCGAACCCGCGTCCTTCAGCACCGAGCCAGGGCTTCTCCGGGTGCAGTCCGCGCTGTCGTTCTACTCGGCCTCAGCGCTTGCACGGACACATCGCTGACAGGCCCAGCCACGAAGATGTCCCGCTCAGGCCCCGTGGCCTGATCTGAGCGGTAAGTCATCTAGCTGATGCCGGGATCTGGGCCGATGACGAGCCCAGGCCGACAGAGACGCTATCGCTTAGGCAGCGAGAGCGAACTCAGTGCGCTTGGAATTGGCACTTGTGTTTACGCGAATGCAGGATTAACGAGGTCACAAACGCAACCCTCGACCCGCTTCCCCTGGAACGACTACCGAAGTCGAAACCGATCACCCCCTGTGGAATTTTCACGGCCTCCCCGCTGGGCGGAGCGGCCGACATGCGAGCGGCGAACGCTCGCGCGTGCGTCACTCTACCTGTTCAACGGTGCGGGGGCCAAGCTGATTCCCGGTCGCGGAGGGGAATCCGCGGGCACCGGGTCCGGACGGGGAGAAACCCCCGCGGGCGCGGACGCAAGAGGTGGTCGACGCGGCCCGCGGGGGCGGTCGGCAGGGTCGGGCCGACCTTGGGAAACGACAGGATCTCCCCCGAGATGAGGTCCTGCCCCTCACTGGTCCGCTACCCCCTGTCGCGGCCCAGTCATAGGGGAAGACGCGGGCGGACCCCCGGGGGGTTGCCCGGGGGTCCGCTCTTTGCCTGGTCCTGTCCTGTCCGGAGGGAGCGGTGACCGTAGCCGCCGCCGTCCGGCCGGCCCTACCAGCCGGTCTCCTCCGTGCCCGTCAGGTCGGCCTGGTTGGTCGGCCCCGTCTGCTCCGAGGGCAGGCCCACGCCCTCGGTGGTCGTGGGGCCGCCGGGCACCTGCTCGCCGGTGGCCGTCCCGGCGGGGGCCTCCTCGGGCACCCCGTTGGCCATGCCGTCGAGGAAGGAGCCCGCGGCGTTCACCGCGTGCTGCGACACCAGGGTCGTCGCCGGGTCCGCCTCGGCCAGGACGGCGAAGGCCACGTCGTCCTTGTAACCGACGAACCAGTGCAGCGAGGTGTCGCCCTGCTCCACGCGGGCCGCCTGCCCGTGGACCTCTCCCCCGGTGGCGAGCAGCTCGGGCATGCGGTTGAGCACCGCGTCGCGCAGCCCGGTGCGGACCACCTCCAGGTGGGCGTCGTCCAGGGTGGTGGCCCCGATCGGGTTGGGCCCCTCCTCCGGTACCAGGGTCGGCGCGTTCCACGTGCCGTCCGCGACCGCGGCGGCGATCAGGGCCATGGACAGTGGGCTGACCCGCACTCCGTGCTCGCCGATCATGGCCGCGGCCACGTTCTCCTCGCCGTCCTCCACGGCGACCGAACCCGAGGAGGCCGGGACGGGCAGCTGCCAGTCGGCGCCGACGCCCATCCGCACGGCGGTCTCGGCGATGGCCTCCGGCCCCACCTCGGCGCCCAGGCCCGCGAAGCCGACGTCGCAGCTGAAGGTGATGTTGCGGGCCAGGGTGGCCTGGTCGAGCAGTGCCCCGCCGCCCGGGTTGACGAAGGTGCGTCCGCCGATCTCCGCGGAGTAGCCGCAGGGCACCTCGCTCTCGGGCGTGGCCGCGCCCGACTCCAGGGCGGCCAGGGCGGTGACCATGCCGAAGGTGCTGCCCGGCAGGTAGGAGCCGGTGAAGGCGTTGTCGTCCGCGGTGCTGCCCGAGGCGCTGGCCGCGGCCAGGACCTCGCCGCTGCCGGTGTCGACCGCCACCAGGTAGCCGTTGCCCGGTACCGTCGTCAGCGCGTTCTCGGCGGCCCGCTGCACCTCCAGGTCCAGGGTGGTGTCGATGGCCCCGCTGAGCGAACCCTCCCACGCCTCCAGGACGTCGGTGACCTGTCCGTCCTGGTCCAGGGAGACCACCTGGGTGGTGCCCGAACCGGCCAGCTCGTGCTGGAAGATGTTCTGGAGGCCGTTCAGGCCGACGGTGTCGCCCGCCTGGTAGGAGCCGGGCACGCGGGAGGAGACCCGGTGCTCGGCGGTCCCGGCGACCTCGCCGAGCAGGAACGGCGACACCGAGGGCGTCAGGTTGACCTGGACCTCCTGGGTGTCCACCCCGGAGATCCGCGAGGCCTCGCCCAGCAGCGTCCCGTCCACGCTGGAGCCGCGCATGAGCACCAGCGGCTGGAACTGTTCGGGCGGCGCGGAGCGCACCCGGTTCAGGAGCGGGTCGGGGTCCTCGTCGAGGAGTTCGGCGAGCTGGGTGACCCCGGTCTCCTTGTCCTCCATGTCCGCGGGGTAGACGCCGAAGGCCGTCACGCTGTCCGCGGTGACCAGCGGCTGCCCCTCGCGGTCGAGGATCTGGCCGCGCTCCTGGCTCTCGTAGCTGACCGCGAGGCGCTCCTCCTCGCTCAGGTCGGGGTGCAGCACGCTCGTGGACCAGGAGATGCGCCAGCCGTCGGGGCCCCACTCCAGGGGCATGCGGCCGGTGTAGTTCCAGGTCGGGTCGCCGATGCCGAGGTCGGCGTTGACGCCGAACTCGGCCTCGGCCGAATCTCCCTCGCGGGAGATGGGTCCGAGCTGGAACCGCAGGGAGGCGAGGTCGAGCTGCTCGCGCATGTCCGTGAGGGCCGCGGACACCTGTGCTGGGTCGCCGTCGGTGTAGGCGGCGGCGGTCTCGTGGTCACCGTCCTGCCAGGCGAGCAGGAAGGACCTGACCGCCACCTCGGGACTGGGGTGCGGTGTGCACGCGACCAGGGCTGCGGCGAGGAGCAGGCCGCTGCCGGCGGCCGTGAACCGGCCGAGGGGACGGGGGGACACCGTGTGTGTTCCTTTCGGCTGCCTCATCGACGGCGGCGCAGGGCGCGTTCCATGTCGCGTTTCGCCTCGCGCTCGGCGATGTCGTGGCGCTTGTCGTACTCACGCTTACCGCGGGCCAGAGCGATCTCCACCTTGGCGCGCCCGTCACTGAAGTACAGGGACAGCGGGACGAGCGTGAAGCCGGGTTCCCGGGTCTTGCCGATCAGCCGTGAGATCTGCTCGCGGTGCAGGAGTAGCTTACGCGATCGTCGGGCGGCGTGGTTTGTCCACGTTCCCTGGGAGTACTCGGGGATGTGGACGTTCTCCAGCCACACCTCGCCGTCGTTGATGTGCGCGAAGCCGTCCACCAGGGAGGCGCGGCCCTGCCGCAGCGACTTGACCTCGGTACCGGTGAGGACGAGGCCCGCCTCGTAGGTCTCGTCGATGTGGTAGTCGTGCCGGGCCCGGCGGTTCTGCGCGATGAGCTTGCGCCCGGTCTCCCGTGCCACAGGTGTGTCCCTTCATACGTCCGGGGGGCACGAGGCCCCCCGGTGTCGAATCCTCCCCGCCCCAGGCGGCCGCGTCAGATCTTGAGGTAGCGGCGCAGGGTGAGGAACGAGGTGATGGTGCACAGCAGGATGCCGAGGATCATCGAGACGCCGATGACGTACATCAGCGAACCCGCGCCCAGGGCCACGTCGAACTGGAACCAGTCCTCGATCTGCGTGAGCAGGGTGTAGCGGGTGGCCACGATGAAGCCGGAGGCGATCAGACCGCCGATGAGGCCGGCGACCGCGCCCTCCAGCAGGAACGGCAGCTGGATGTAGAAGTTCGACGCGCCGACCAGCCGCATGATGCCGGTCTCCCGGCGGCGGCTGTAGGCCGACAGCCGGATGGTGTTGCCGATCAGCAGCGCGGCGGCGGCCAGCTGGACCCCCGCGAGCACGAGGGCGGCCGCGCGCAGACCGTCCAGCAGCCCGAAGAACTGCTCCAGCACGATCTCGTCGTCGGAGATGCTGTCGACGCCCGGGGCGCCCTCCACCGCGGAGCGCACGGTCTGGTAATGGGAGGGGTCGGTGAGCTGCACCCGGTAGTTGTCCGGGATGTCACCCTCCTGCGCGGCGTTGGCCAGCGCCTCGTTGGAGGGGCCCAGCCGGTCCTGGAAGTCCTGCCAGGCCTCGGCCGAGGTGAGGTAGGTGTACTCCTGTACCTGGGCCAGTCCGTCGAGGGTCTGCTCCACTGCCTGGCGGTCCTCGTCGGTGGCCGGACCGTTCTCCTGGCAGGCCGTGGTGGGCGAGATCTCGGTGCACATGTAGACGGTGAGCGTGATCCGCTCGTCCCAGTAACTGCGCATCTCGGAGACCTGCTGGTTGACCAGTAGACCGGCGCCGAAAAGAGTCAGTGAGATGGCCACCGTCGTGATGACCGCGATGGTCATCGTCAGGTTTCGGCGAAGGCCGATCCACGTCTCGGAGAGAACGAATTGTGCTCGCATGATCTGTTAAAGGTCCATCCTTCGGGGCTTCGCCGCGCCGGTCCTCGCAGCGGGAGGTCAGTACGCCTGGCCGTAGACGCCGCGCGTCTGGTCGCGCACTACCAAGCCCTCTTCAAGCTCGATCACGCGCTTGCGCATCGAGTCGACGATGGCGGCGTCGTGGGTCGCCATGACGACGGTGGTGCCCGTGCGGTTGATTCGGTCCAGCACCTTCATGATGCCGATGGAGGTCGCGGGGTCGATGTTGCCCGTGGGCTCGTCGGCCAGCAGGATCTGGGGGCGGTTGACGAACGCGCGGGCGATGGCCACGCGCTGCTGCTCGCCGCCGGAGAGTTCGTTGGGCATCCGCCCGGCCTTGCCCTCCAGGCCGACGAGTTCGACGACCTCGGGGACGACCTTGCGGATGAAGCGGCGGGGCTTGCCGATGACCTCCAGCGCGAAGGCGACGTTCTCGAAGACGTTCTTGTTCGGCAGCAGGCGAAAGTCCTGGAAGACGCAGCCGATACGGCGGCGCAGGTGGGGGACCTTCCAGTTGGACAGGCGCGCCAGGTCCTTGCCGGCGACGTGCACACGTCCCTTGTCGGGCTTCTCCTCCTTGAGGACCAAGCGGAGGAAGGTCGACTTGCCGGAGCCGGACGGGCCGACCAGGAAGACGAACTCGCCCTTGTCTACGTCAATGGAAACGCCGTCGAGCGCGGGGCGCTTCTGGGTCGGGTAGACCTTGGTGACGTTATCGAAGTGGATCACAGGCGCATCACAAGGTTCTCGAAGGTATGGGCACCCGCAGTGGAGGGCACTCCGCGCGGGATCGTACCGGCCACATGGCCAACCGACAGTGTAGAGGGGGGAGCGGCCCGGATTGTCCCGGTCGCCTCGCACCCGATAGATCAGTGCACCATCGGACAACAGCCTCGAGCATATCGGAGGCGTCAACCGATGATAACGTTCACATATAGCAGTTTCGGTAAAACTGCGGAGACGTGATCATCACCATTGGGACACAACAACCACATCTGTCCCACCGGCTGACCCGGGGTGCCGCCGCTGCCACCGGGCGTGTCCGCGCCCCTCGCCGGAACGGGTCCGGCGGAGGAAGGCCCCGGCGCCCGAGGGCTCCGGGGCTCGCGTTCCGCTCGCCGGGTGTGGCGCCCCCCGGGGCCGCGCGGTGGCCGCCCCGCGGCGCGCGCGTGCGGGAGCACCGCCTCGGGGCCGCCGGGGAGGGCGCCGCTAGGCGTCCTCGGAGCGCTCCCGGCTGCGCATCCAGCGGATCTCGGCGTCGATGAACTCGTCGATGTCCCCGTCCAGCACACCCGAGGTGTTGCCGGTCTCGGCGCCGGTGCGCACGTCCTTGACGCTCTGGTAGGGGTGCAGGACGTAGTTGCGCATCTGCGTGCCCCAACTGCTCACCGAGTCGCCGCGGATCTCGTCCAGCGCCGCCTGCTCCTCCTCGCGCTTGCGCGCCAGCAGCTTGGCCTGGAGCATCGACATGGCCGTGGCCTTGTTCTGCAGCTGCGACCGCTCGTTCTGGCAGGACACCACGATGCCGGTCGGCAGGTGGGTGATGCGCACCGCCGAGTCGGTGGTGTTGACGCCCTGGCCGCCGGGGCCGCTGGAGCGGTACACGTCCACCCGCAGGTCGCCGTCGTCGATCTCGATGTGGTCGCTCTG
Source organism: Nocardiopsis akebiae (assembly GCF_018316795.1). Taxonomy (NCBI): domain Bacteria; kingdom Bacillati; phylum Actinomycetota; class Actinomycetes; order Streptosporangiales; family Nocardiopsidaceae; genus Nocardiopsis; species Nocardiopsis akebiae. The sequence goes on along the minus strand of NZ_CP074132.1, from coordinate 1,526,151 downwards.
CTCCACCACCGGGACGACGTCCACGCCGGCGAACGAGGTCTGGCGCCGGTTCTGGTTGTCGAACGGCGAGATGCGCACCAGGCGGTGCGTGCCGTGCTCGCCGCGCAGGGTGCCGTAGGCGAACGGGGTCTTGACGGCGAAGGAGGTTGACTTGATGCCCGCCTCCTCGGCGTAGGAGGTCTCGTAGACGTCGGTGGGGTAGCCGTGCCGCTCGGCCCAGCGCAGGTACATGCGCTGGAGCATCTGCGCCCAGTCCGCGGCGTCCACGCCGCCCGCCTGGGAGTTGATCGTGACGATGGCCTCGCGCTCGTCGTGCGGCCCGTTGAGGAGGGTGCGCACCTCCAGCTCGCCGATCTCCTTGCGCAGCTGGTCGAGCTCGCGGTCGGCCTCGGCCCTGGTGTCGGCGTCGTCCTCGGCCTCGGCCAGCTCGTAGAGCACGCCGAGGTCGTCGAGCCGCTGGCCGATGCCGTTGACCTTGTTGACCATGGACTCCAGGCTGGAGAGCTGGCGCGTCACCTTCTGCGCGTTGTCCTGGTCGGCCCACAGCTCGGGGTCCGCGGACTGCTCGCGCAGCTCGGCGATCTGCGTGTGCATGGCCTCCAGGTCCAACACGGCGCTGACGCTCGCCAGGGTCGCCGCGAGGTCCTTGATCTTCTCTGCTGGGTCCAGTTCTGCCACGGACCCCAGTGTAGGCCCCAAACGGGGGCGGGCTCCCCGCGCGCGCCGGCGCGGGGAGCCCGTCGGGACCGGACCGGGGGTGGGCCCGGGCGGGCCTGACCCCCCGGACCCTAGCCCACCAGGCCGCGGAAGGACCGCAGCGCCACGGACAGCGTGGCCAGGTCGAAGCGCTCGTTCTCCTGGATCTCCGACAGCGTGATCCCGGCGCGCTGCACCCGGTCGCCGTTCTGTTCGATCCACGCGGCGATCAGCTCGGAGGGCTCCTGCCCCGGACCGCTCTCCAGCACCCGAGCGGTCAGGTCGGCGTGCGCCGCGTAGAGGTCGTCGCGCAGCGAGGCGCGCGCCGTCGTCACCCACCGGTCGTCGCGCGGCAGGTCGATGACGCGCTCGCGCCACCAGCTGATGTTGAGCCGGTCGGCGAGCTCGAAGTAGAGCTCGGCGACCTTCTCGACCGGTCGGCCGGTGCGCTGGGCGATCTCCACCAGGTCCAGGGTGGAGTAGGCGGGCACCATCACGGCCACCCGCTCGGCCAGCTCGGTCGGCACGCCCATCGACGTGTAGCGGTCGCGGCGCTCGACGAAGGCCTCGCGGTCGCGGCCCCGCAACAGCTGGACCAGCTGCGGCAGCAGCTCGCCCACGCCCTCGGCGAAGTAGCCGATCTCACTGCTGATGTCGAAGGGGAAGGTGCGGTTGCGCAGCAGCCAGCGGGCGGAGCGCTCGGCGAGCTTGCGGGCCTCCAGCAGCAGGACGAGCTGGCTGTCCATCGAGATCTCGTGGTCCAGCTCCTCCAGCCCGCTCCAGAACCGGCGCAGCCCCAGCACGTCCTGCACCACCAGGTAGGCGCGGGCGATGTCGGCCGAGCTGGAGCCCAGCTCCTCGTTGAGCCGGAACGCGAAGGTCAGACCGGAGCGGTTGACCATCTGGTTGACGACCTGGTTGACGATGATCTCCCGGCGCAGCGGGTGGGAGTGCACGCCCTCGGCGAAGCGCTCCGAGCGCAGGGGCGTCGGGAAGTACGCCGTCAGGGTGTCGTTCAGGTAGGGGTCCTCGGCCAGGTCGGACAGGTCGAGCTGGTCCTTGAGGCTGATCTTGGTGTACGACAGCAGTGTGGCGAACTCCGGGCTGGTCAGGCCCCTGCCCGCCGCGCGCCGCTCCGCGAGCGTCTTGTCGGAGGGCAGGTCCTCCTGCTTGCGCTTGAGCACCCTGGTGCGCTCCAGGTGGCGCATGTACCGGCCGTGGACGTGCAGCATCTGGCCGTCCTGCTTGCGCGCGGCGGCCAGCACGGTGTTCTGCGCGTCGTTGTTGTCCAGGACCAGCTCCGCGACCTCGTCGGTCATGTCGATGAACAGCTGGTCGCGGTCGGCCTTGTCCAGCTTGCCCGACCGCACCTCGCGGTCCAGCATGATCTTGATGTTGACCTCGTGGTCGGAGGTGTCCACGCCGGCGGAGTTGTCGATGAAGTCGGTGTTGATCCGGCCGCCCGCGCGGGCGAACTCGATCCGCGCGTCCTGGGTCAGGCCCAGGTTGCCGCCCTCTCCGACCACCTTGACGCGCAGTTCGGTGGCGTCCACGCGCAGCTGGTCGTTGGCCTTGTCGCCCGCGTCCGCGTGCGTCTCGGTACCGGCCTTGACGTAGGTGCCGATGCCGCCGTTCCACAGCAGGTCGACGGGCGAGGTGAGCACGCACCGGATCAGCTCGTCCGGCGTGAGGCTGTGCACGCCCTCCTCGATGCCCAGCGCCTCGCGCACCTGCGGCGTGATCGGCACGGACTTGGCCGTGCGCGGGTGCACGCCGCCGCCCTCGGAGATGAGCTTGGGGTCGTAGTCCTCCCACGTGCTGCGGGGCAGGTCGAAGACGCGCTTGCGCTCCACCCAGGAGGTGTGCGGGTCGGGGTCCGGGTCCAGGAAGACGTGGCGGTGGTCGAAGGCCGCTACCAGCCGGATCTGCCGGGAGAGCAGCATGCCGTTGCCGAACACGTCGCCGGACATGTCGCCGATGCCGACGACGGTGAACGGCTCCTCCTGCACGTTCACGCCCATCTCGCGGAAGTGGAACCGGACCGACTCCCAGGCGCCGCGCGCGGTGATGCCCATGGCCTTGTGGTCGTAGCCGACCGAGCCGCCGGAGGCGAAGGCGTCGCCGAGCCAGAAGCCGCGCTCGGTGGAGATGGCGTTGGCGGTGTCGGAGAAGGTGGCGGTGCCCTTGTCCGCGGCGACCACGAGGTAGGAGTCGTCGCCGTCGTGCAGGACGGTGCGCTCGGGGTGCACGGTCTCGCCGTCCACGAGGTTGTCGGTGACGTCGAGCAGGCCGCTGATGAACTGCTTGTAGCAGGCCACGACCTCGGCCATCACCTCGTCGCGGGTGCCGTTCTGGGGCAGCCGCTTGCACACGAAGCCGCCCTTGGCGCCGCTGGGGACGATGACGGAGTTCTTGACCATCTGGGCCTTGACCAGGCCCAGGATCTCGGTGCGGAAGTCCTCGAAGCGGTCCGACCAGCGCAGTCCGCCGCGCGCGACCGCGCCGAAGCGCAGGTGCACGCCCTCCACCCGCGGGGAGTAGACGTACATCTCGAACCGGGGCCGCGGGTGCGGCAGGTCCGGGATCTGCTGCGGGTCGAGCTTGAGCACCAGGTAGGGGTGGCCCTGGTAGTGGTTGGTGCGCAGGGTGGCGCGGATGGCCGCCAGGAACGAGCGCAGGATGCGGTCGTGGTCCAGGCTGGCCACGGCCTCCAGTTCGCCCTCGACCTTGCCGACGAGGACGTCGGCGCGCTCGTCGCGGCCCTCGCCGGGCTGGTCGGGGTCGAAGCGGGTCTCGAACAGCTCGACCAGCAGGTTGGCGATCCCGACGTTGGCCACCAGCACGTCGGCCAGGTACTCGGGCGTGAACGTGGACCCGGTCTGGCGCAGGTACTTGGCGTAGGCGCGCAGCACGGTGAGCTGGCGCCAGTCGAGGCCGGCCCGCACCACCAGGGCGTTGAAGCGGTCGCTCTCGCCCAGATCGCGCCAGGAGGCCTCGAAGGCTTCCTCGAACAGGCACTTGAGCCGTTCGGGGGCCAGGTCGGACTCGGGGATGGGGCCTAGGCCGAAGTCGTAGATCCACACCCGGCCCACGTCCCGGACGGTGACGTCGTAGGGCCACTCGTCGACGACCTCCACGCCCAGGTTCTCCAGGACGGGCAGGACGCGCGAGAGCGAGATGGGCTCGCCGATCCGGTAGAGGCGGAACCGCCAGCAGCCGGGGTCGGCGTCCTCGCGCTGGTAAAGGACCGCGGAGAACTCGCCGTGGCGCCGCTCGGGGTCGGTGCGGGCCAGGAGCTTCTCCAGCTCGCGGATGTCGCCCGCCGCGGTGGCGGGGCTGTTGTCGACCTTGTAGGCCTCGGTGAGGCCGCCCGAGTAGCGCTCCTTGAACTCGGTGGCGCGCACGGGGCCGAAGGCCGCGGCGAGGGCGTCGTCCAGGTCCAGGTCCCAGGAGCGGGCCGCCTCGCGGACCTTCTCCTCCAGGGCGACCTGGTCGATGTCGGCGAGGGTGCGCCCGTGCTGGGCTCGGGCCACCAGGTACAGGCGGGCCAGCGGGGCGGAGCCGATGAGCACGTTGTGGTCCATCGTGGCGCCGTGGAAGGCCTCGGCCAGGACGTTCTGGATGTCCAGGCGCACCCGGGTGCTGTACTGGTCGCGCGGCATGTACACGAAGCAGGACATGTACCGGCCGCCGTAGGGGTCGCGGCGCATGAACAGCTTGGTGCCGCGCCGGTCTCGCAGGCGCAGGACGCCGCGGACGATGTTGTACAGCTCGCCCACGGGGATCTGGAGGAGTTCCTCGCGGGGGAAGGTCTCCAGCAGTTCGATGAGGTCCTTGCCGTCGTAGCTGTCGGCCTCGAACCCGGCCAGGGCCAGGACCTCGGCCTGCTTGCGGCGCATGATGGGGATCTGGGCGATGCTGGTGGTGCTGGCCTGGGAGGTGAACAGGCCGAGGAACCGGCGCTCGCCGACGATGTTGCCCTGGGCGTCGAACTTCTTGACGCCGATGTAGTCCAGGTACTTGGGGCGGTGGACCGTGGCGCGCGAGTTGGCCTTGGTCAGGACCAGGACGTAGGGCTCGCGGGCCTTGCCGCGGATCTCGGGGGGCAGGGCGGCGAAGCTGGTGGAGGCGGGCGAGTCCATGCGCAGGATGCCCAGGCCGGAGCCGGGCTCGGGGCGCAGGGAGTCGTCGCCGTTCTCGTCGGTGACCAGGGTGTACTCGCGGTAGCCCATGAAGGTGAAGTGTCGGCCCGCGATCCAGCGCAGGAAGTCGACGCTCTCGCCGATCTCGCGCGGGTCCACTCCCCCGGCCACGAGGCGGTCCGGGTAGGCCGCCAGCTCGTCGGCGATCCGGATGGCCCGGTCGCTCATCTTGCCGGCGTCCTCGTCCACGTAGCGCACGTCGGCCAGGACGGACTCGACGCGGGCGGTGATCTCGCGCAGGCGCTCGGGATCGGGCTGCGGGTCGATCTCGATGTGCATCCAGGACTCGTCGATCGGCAGCAGGCCCTCGCCGCCGGACTCCGGCTCCACCCGGACCAGGCGGCCCTCCAGGTCGCGGCCGACGGTCATCTGGGGGTGGATGATCAGCCGGACCCCCGCGCCGAGGTCGCTGAGGGCCATGGTGACGGAGGAGACGAGGAAGGGGGCGTTGTCGGTGACGACCTCCACGACGCCGGTCTGCTGGTCCCAGCCGTCGCGCTCGGCGTCGGGGGTGTAGACGCGGACCTTGGCCCGTCCGGCGGCGCGCCGGGCGCCGAAGGAGCGGTGGGCCTCGGCCGCGCCGCAGATCTGCTCGGCGGAGCGGCCGCTGATCTCCTCGGGGTCCGTGTGGCGGTAGTACACGGGGAGGAAGCGGCGGACGGCGTCGGCCTCCTCGGGGCTGATGCGCGCCCCGGGGGACCACTTGGCGGCCGCCTCACTGAGCAGCTTCTGGAGCTGGACGTCGGATTGCCCGGACATAGGGATCTCTCACTCCTTTGTGAGCAACGTCGCACGAGTGCTGGCAGAACAACCGGTCATACGACCTGTGAAATCCTGGGCGACTGCGTGATTCGGCGTGAACTCCCTGGGCCGCAAGGAGCCCACGACCGTGGTGGTTCGGATCGGGGTCGCGGGGCGCCGGACCTCGTTGTCCCCGCCCCGCCCGGTGCCAAGGCTACTGGCTTTCGGGCCCGGGGGCAGGTCCAACACCGTTACAGGGCTATTGCGGAGTGTTAGAAACAGATTGCGGTGATCGGTTACTGCGCACACGGGCCACCACCTACCCCCGGACAGAGGGGACATGTCGTTATCGGGCCGTCGCCTGGAGGACCGCGGTCATCACGGCCCGGGGGTCGGTCAGGTCCGGCAGGACGACGACCGCTCCGGCCTCGCGCAGCTGGCTCTCCGTGGTCGAGCCGTTGAGCACCGCGACCGGGGTCGCGCCGCCGATCACGGCGGCGCGCACGTCCGGGGCGGAGTCGGTGATGAAGACCGTCTCCTCCTCGGGGTAGACCCGGCCGCCCTCGCCCGCGGCGTGCAGGCGGATGGACTGGATGAGACTGGACTTGGGGTAGTTGACCGAGCCGTAGCCGCCGATGGCCAGGTTGAGGTAGGTGTCCAGTCCGAATGCGACCAGCTTGGCCGTGGCGTTGGCGCGGGTGCTTCCGCTGACCACGGTCTGGACGGTGTCGGGCATGGAGGCCACCGCCGCCAGCGAGGCCGCGGCGCCGGGCATGACGCGGCCCTTGGAGAGCAGCTCGTCCGAGCGGTTGCCGAAGGACTCCTCCAGGGCGTCGAGGAACTCGCCCAGGGAGCCGGTGTCGGGTTCGACGTCGACGTAGTTGCGGGCGCAGAACTCGAAGAACATCTCCGAGTCGGTCCTGCCCGCCGACGAGGTCAGGTAGACGAGGGGCTCACCGGTGACCTTCTCGAAGGCCTCCGCGTAGGCCGCCCTCGTCACCCGTCCCACGTCGAGGAGGGTGAGGTCGATGTTCCATAGCACCAGGCGGCTGATGGCGAACTCCTCGGGACGCGACGGGGGTGGGGCCCCTCCATCTTGCCGTATGGGCGCACGAGGGCGGAAACCTCCGCCCGAGTGCGGCCGGGAGGCGGGGGCCGGGGGTGTGCGTTCGCGCTCACCCCCCGGCGGCGAGGCGCCGGCCGCCGCCCTACGGCTGCGCGGTCGTGGCCTCGTCGACCAGGTAGCGCAACTCCTGGACCGCGAACCACATCAGTTCGCGGTCCTCCACCGCGCCCGAATCCGGGTCCCGCACCGACGCCGCCACGTCCGCGGCGGCGTCGGCGTCGTCCACGTGCGCCGACGCCAGCTTCTTGAACGGAACGGCCCCGGTGACCCCCACCCGGACCACGCCCCGCCCCGCGCGGCCAGCTCGCTCGACGACCCGGTCGGGCATGTCCGCGGCCAGCACCACCCGTCGCCGGGGAGCGCCGGGGTCGGCCGCCAGCAGCGCCAGCGACTCCCCCGCTGCGGCGTACATCGCCTCGTACTCCGCCTCCTCCACGTCCTCGCCCGGGCCGGGGTCGGCCGCGAACGCGGTCAGCGGCACCCCCTCCAGCCGCCCCTCCTCCAGCAGGCGAGCCAGGGCGGGGATGGTGCTGGGCAGGAAGACGTACATGCGATCGGCTCTCCAGGATGTGGGCTGAACACACCAAGTGTGCCAAACCCCGGGCTCAGGCCGCCCGCTCCCCGGGCACCGGGGGCGCGCCGTCGCCGTCAGGCGCCAGGAAGCGCTCCAGCTCCAGCCGCGTGGCGTCCACGTCGGTGTGCAGGATGCCGGTCATCCCGAGCTCCTCGGCCGTGCGGACGTTGTGCTCCAGGTCGTCGATGAACACGCAGTCCTCGGGACGCAGGCCGATCCGCTCGCAGGTGTGCAGGTAGATGCGGTGCTCGGGCTTGCGCATCCCCACCTCTCCCGAGATGACCACCTCGTCGAAGGTGGCCTCGAAGTGCTCACGGGGATAGCAGTTGCCCCAGGAGTTCGACAGCAGGGCGGTCACGGCCCCGGCGGTCCTGGCCTCGCGCAGGGCCTCGTACATGTCGTGCACGGGGTCGAACTCGCAGAACATGCGGTCGATCAGCCCCTCGGCGACCACCGGACCGCCGTGGGTGCAGCGCAGCAGGGCCGCCAGCTCGCGCTCGAACGCGCAGGTGTCGATCTCGCCCCGCTCCAGGGCGTGCACGAGGTTCTCCCCCTCGACGCTGCCGTCGAAGTAGGGGCGCATGACCTCGTGGTAGTGCTCGACGTCGATGCGGTCGGCGTGCAGCCAGGCCCGGATGCCCACGGGCAGCGGCGGTGTGAGGACACCGCCCCAGTCGCAGATGACCCCTCGCCGGGTGCCGTCCATCCGATCCCCTCCTCCGGTCGTCGGTGACCTCTCCCCCAGACGCCCGCGGGTCGGGCGGGGAAGCGTTCTTCCCGTTCCCCGCCCGTTTCAACCCCCGGCGAAACCCGGCCGGTCAGGTGGTCAGCCCGGTACCGATCTCCACGTCGGCCGCGGGGATGTCCACCGGCAGCTTCCCGGAGGGCTTCACCTGTCCGGCGACGACCCGCGCGGCGGCGGCCCGCGACACGTCCACGGACGAGTACACCGCCACGAACGCCTCCGCCTCCGGGAAGGCCGCCAGGTCGTAGGGCGTGCCCTGGGACACCACGATCACCGGCAGCCCCTCGGCGCGCGCGGCCTGGACCAGGCCGCTCTGCTCAGAGGCCCCGCTGCCGCCCCCGGTGCCCACGACCACGGCGTCGGCCCCGCTCTCCACCACGTCGACGCCGGCCTCGGTGAGCGCGGCCGAGATCTGCTCCGCGCCCACGCCCTGGACGCGGACACCGCTGCCCTCGGCCAGGGGCAGCAGGTCGCCCTCGTTGCGCAGCAGCGTCGCGGAGGCGTCCGCCACGCGCTGGGCGGCCTCGGCGTGCCCGGGGTCCTCCAGGGCCGCCGCGGCGCCCTGCGGGTCCACCGGTTCGGCCTCCAGGATCCCGCGCTTCTCCTTGAGCGCCAGGACGCGCAGCGCGGACTCGTCGACGCGTTCCTCGCTCAGGCGGCCCTGCTCGACCGCCTCGCGGATCGCGGACACCGCGGCGGCGGGGTCCGGCGGCATGAGCAGCTGGTCCACGCCCGCCTCCAGCACGCGCACGGCGATCTCGCCGTCGGAGTGGCGCTGGCGCACGCCCTCCATGTTCAGGGCGTCGGTGGTCACCACGCCGTCGTAGCCCAGTTCGCCGCGGAGGATGCCGTCGATCAGCTCCGGGGAGATGGTGGCGGGCTCGGGCTCCTCGCTCCCGTCCAGTTGCGGCATGAGCACGTGGGCGGTCATGACGGCGTCCACGTCCGCCTCGATGGCCGCCCGGAACGGCGGCAGGTGCTCGGCCTCCCACTGCTCGCGCGGCATGTCGATGACGGGCAGGCCGCTGTGGCTGTCCACGTCGGTGTCGCCGTGCCCGGGGAAGTGCTTGACCGTCGACACCACACCGGCGCCGGAGTAGGCGCCCGACTCGGCGACGGCCATCCGCGCGACCAGATCGGGGTCGGAGCCGAAGGAGCGGATGCCGATCACCGGGTTGTCGGGATCGGTGTTGACGTCGGCGTCGGGCGCGTAGTTGAGGTTGATGCCCAGGGCGGTGAGCTCCTCGGCGGTGGTGGAGGCGCGCAGCTCGGCCAGTTCGGTGTCGCGGGTGGCGCCGACGGCCATGGCGTCGGGGAAGCGGGTGCCCACGGGCAGCCGGGCCACCAGGCCCTGCTCCTGGTCGATGCCGACGAACAGCGGAACGCCCTGCCCCTGTTCGGCGGCCAGGTCCTGCACACCCGCCGACATGGTGGCGATCTGCTCGGCGTCGGTGAGGTTGGCGTCGAAGTAGATGAGGCCGCCGGGCCGGTAGGCCTCGATCTGGGCGGCGTTCTCGGCGGCCGAGGTGCCCTGGGCGGTCAGGACGAGGAGCTGGCCGATCTTGTCGTCCAGGTCCATCTCGGAGAGCAGCCGGGGCGCGAGCACGGGCTCGAAGGGTTCGGCCTCGGCCGACGGCTGGGTTTCGCGGTCCTCCTGCGAGGAACCCACCTCCTCTGTGGTGCATGCGGTGGCGATCAGCGCGAGTCCCACGCAGGCCGGGGCCAAGGCGTGCGGAACGGACAGTTTCATGGCGGACTTCATCTCCGGCGAAATCGTGGGTTCGCCGCCGGAGAATACCCGTTCCGGCAGGCCCGGAGGCGGAACCGCCGCCACGCGGGCGCGCGTGGCGGCGGTTCGGGGCTCCGTCGAGCGGTGTGCGCGGGTCCGGGTCCGCGCACCCCTCAGGCCCAGGTGAAGAGGGTGTCACCCCGGTCGACCGACCCGCTGACCACCTCACCCAGCGCGTCGGGCGAGGCGTCCAGGGCGACCACCGGGACCACCGACGGCCTCCCCTGCGCGGCCACCGAACCCGGCGACCAGCGCACCACCGGTGTGCCCGGCTCGACCCGGTCGCCCTCGGCGGCCAGGAGGGTGAACCCCTCCCCCGCCATCTGGACGGTGTCGATGCCCAGGTGGACGAGCACGCCACGGCGGTGGTCGGGCGCCATCACCACGAACGCGTGGTGGTGCAGCTTGACCAGGGTCCCCGCGATCGGGGACACGGCGTCCTGGACGCCCTCCTGCCCGCCCTCCTGACCGGGCTCGGGGTGGACGGCGACCCCGGGGCCGACCATCGACTGGGAGAAGACGGGGTCGGGCACCGTTTCGAGGGACAGAGCCGTTCCGGGCACGGGGGAGAGTACGCGCAGCGTACCGATCACATCTGACATGGGGGGTGTCTTCCCTCCCTGGAGGGTTTGATCCTTCCTGGCGGGGCCTGTTAGAGCAGGTCCCGAATATCGTCGGTGAGGGCGTCGGCCTCGGGACCGACCACCACCTGGACGACGTTGCCCGAGACCAGCACGCCGTGGGCTCCGGAGGCCTGGAGGGCCTTCTCGTCCACGAGACCGGGGTCGGCCACCTCGGTGCGCAACCGGGTGATGCAGGCCTCGATGTCCTCGATGTTGTCCGCGCCGCCCAGACCGGCGACGATCGCCGCTGCCTTGTCCGCCATGTGTCCTCCGTGTTCTGCCGTGGAACGGGGTGTACCCGAAACCTGAGGGCGAGCTTAGGGGCGGGGCACCGCGCGCACCAGGGTCGGGGCCGGACGGGGTGTTGTCCTCGGCTCAGGAGGTCTGGGTGACCTTGTTCAGGCCGCGCGGGACGTCGGGGTTGTAGCCCAGGCGGCGGGCCAGGCGCTCGGTGAGCAGCTGGGCGGGGACGATGAGGTTCATCGGGGACACCCACTCGGGCACGTCGGGGACCGGCACGGACACGTCGCTGGCGGCGGCCAGGGCGTCGCCGCCGCCGAAGCCGAAGACCGGCGCCCCGGCGGAGCGGACGCGCTCGGCGAGGGAGACCGTGCCCTGGAGGGTAGGGCCGGTGGGCGCGGCCACCAGCAGGGCGGGGGTGCGCGGGTCCACCACGGCGATGGGTCCGTGCAGCAGGTCGGCGTAGGACAGGCCCATGGCGTGGAGGTAGCAGGCCTCCTTGAGCTTGAGGGCGGCCTCCAGCGCGGTGGAGAAGGCCAGGCCGCGGCCGGAGATGACCGCTCCCTGCACGGCGACCATCCGTTCGACGATCTCCTCCAGGGCGTCCGAGGGCGCCGCGAGGGTCTCCTCGATGGCCTCGCAGACGCGGGTGAGGTCGCCGGGGTCCAGGTCCGCGCCCAGGCCCAGGGCCAGGACGGCGAGTGCGGCGAGCTGGGTGCTGTAGGTCTTGGTGGCGGGCACCGCGACCTCGCTCCCGGCCCGGGTGACCAGGGCGACGTCGGCCTCGCGGGCCAGCGGGGACTCCGCGCCGTTGGTGACGCCGACGGTGCGCGCGCCGCAGTCGGCGGCCCATCGCATGGTCTCCACGATCTCCTCGGTCTTGCCCGACTGGGAGATCGCGACGGCCAGGACGTCGGACAGGTCGATCCGCGCCCCGTAGGTGGTGGCGATGGACGGCGAGCCCAGGGTGGCCAGGCGGCCGGTGTGCGCCTGGAGGAGGTAGCTGCCGTAGACCGCGGCGTTGTCCGAGGAGCCTCGGGCGATGAACAGCACGTGTTTGGTGCGGCGGCCCAGGGCCTCGATCTGGGGGCGCAGCGGCAGGAGTTCGGCGAAGGTGCGGCGCAGCGCATCGGGCTGCTCGGCGATCTCGGAACGCATCACGCTCGTGGTGGTCATGGAGGGCCTTTCCTGTGGGTGGCGCGGGCGGTGGACGCGGCGGAGCGCGTGTCGGGTCTGGCGGACGGCGGGCAGGGGTGCGGCGCGGGCGGACCGGACTCCCGGACGGGCCCCGGTCCGCCCCGGTAACAGGTGCGAACCGCCTGCCCTTGGGTGGATTGACACGCGATCGGAGCTGTGGTCTAGTCCGGACTATACCAGTCATGTCCGAATCGTCCCGGAGGTACCCGGGCCGGGTGCGCCGGACACGCAGGGTCCGTCCGCGCTAAGGTCTGACGCCAACCCACCCGCCGACCGAGAAGGCCGCCCGCTCCATGTCGATCGACCCCAGCAACCCGCTGCCCAAGTACAGCCAACTGCGCGACCTGCTCCTGGACTGGATCACCGCGGCGGGGCTGGGCGTGGACGACATGATCCCCTCCGAGCGAGAGCTCAGCGCCACCTACGGGCTCTCGCGGATGACCGTCCGCCAGACCATCGACCTGCTGGTGGCCGAGGGGCGGCTGTACCGGGTCCCCGGCAAGGGGACCTTCATCGCCCGTCCCAAGATCGAGATGTCCCTGGTGCTGGCCTCCTTCAGCGAGGACATGCGCGCACGCGGCTTCGAACCGGGAGCACGCGAGCTGATCCGCCAGGTCATCCCGGCGAGCGGGCACACCGCGCGCATGCTCGACATCGCACCGGGCACGCTGGTGCACCACATCGAGCGCATGCGTACCGCCGACGACGAGCCGATGGCCGTGGAGCGCTCCAACATCCCCGCCGCCATGGTCCCGGGCCTGGAGGACTACGACCTCGCCGAACGGTCCCTCTACGAGGTGCTGGAAAACGAGTTCGACATCCTGTTGGATTCCGGGGAACAGACCATCGAGGCCGGGATCTGCGACTCGGCCGACTCCCGACTACTCGGCCTGCCAGCTGGGAGCCCGGTGCTGGTGATGCAGCGCCGGAGCTTCGCCAACGGACAGTGCGTGGAACTGGCGCTGTCCACCTACCGAGCCGACCGCTACCAGCTGCACTCCCGGCTGGACCCCCGGCGTCACGGCGACTGAAGTCCCGCGCCCACGAGGCGCGTGTCCGAGGAAGGACCCCCCATGAGTTCGGACCAGACCCCGACACCGACCGCCTCGCAGCCCCCGGGCGGGGCGGGCCGGTCCAAGCGCGGCTCGTCCACGCTCGCCGTCCTGCAAAGGCTCGGCCGCAGCCTGATGATGCCCATCGCGGTCCTGCCCGCCGCCGCGATCCTGCTCCGCCTGGGCCAGCCCGACCTGCTCGGCGCGGACGGCCTGGCCGGGCTTTCCGGGATGGGCTGGATGGAGCCGGTCGCGGGAGCCGTCGGCATGGCGGGCGACGCGGTCTTCCAGGCCCTGCCGCTGCTGTTCGCGATCGGTGTGGCGATCGGGTTCGCCAAGCGCGCCGACGGTTCGACGGCCCTGGCCGCGGTCGTGGGCTACCTGGTGTTCGACCGGGTGGCCACGTGGACGATGGTGACCTTCGACGGTGCCACGGGCGACCTGGGGTCGCGGCTGACCACGTACCCGCTGGCGGTGGACCCGGTGACCCGCCAGCCCGTCACCGACCCCGAGGCCGTCAACGCGGTCATGCCGGTGATCAACCACGCGGTGAAGAACCCGACCGACGTGCTCGGCGGCATCGCGGTGGGCCTGGTGGCGGCCGTGCTGTGGCAGCGCTACCACCGGATCAAGCTGCCCACCTGGCTGGGCTTCTTCGGCGGCCGCAGGTTCGTGCCGATCGTGACGGCGCTGGCCGGTCTGCTGATGGGCGTGGCCCTCGGCCTCATCTGGCCGGTCGTGGGCGGATGGATCCAGGACCTGGGCGAGGGCATCATCGGCGCGGGCGCGGTGGGAGCCGGAGCCTACGGGGTGATCAACCGCCTGCTGCTGCCGCTGGGCCTGCACCACGTGGTGAACTCGTTCATCTGGTTCGTGTCGGGCACCTACACCGCTCCCGACGGCGCCGTGACGCACGGCGAGATCACCCGCTACTTCGCCGGAGACCCGGACGCGGGCGGTCTGCTGTCCGGGTTCTTCCCGGTGCTGATGTTCGGCCTGCCCGGCGCGGCGCTGGCGATGTGGCTGGCCACGCCCAAGGCCCGGCGGACGCAGATCGGGTCGATCATGATCCCCGCGGCGCTGACGGCGTTCGCGACGGGCATCACCGAGCCGGTGGAGTTCGCGTTCATCTTCGTGGCCCCGGCGCTGTTCGCGGTGCACGTGGTATTGACCGGCGTCTCGATGGCGGTGCTCAACGCGGTGGACGCCCAGTTGGGCTTCGGGTTCTCGGCGGGCCTGATCGACATGCTGTTGAACGCCACGAAGGACAACACCCAGGGGCTGGGGTTGATCCTGTTGCTGGGCCTGGTGTACTTCGCGGCCTACTTCGGGATCTTCTACCTGCTCATCACCCGCTTGAACCTGCCCACACCGGGCCGCGAGCGCGACCCGGACGAGCCGGGCGAGACCGTGCGGGCGCACACCGAGGCCAACACCGGCGAGGACCCGCCGGAGTCCGGGGGTTCATCGAAGGGCGGGACGGGTTCCTCCGGCTGATCCGCCGGGGTTTTCCACAGGCCGGAGTCGGCTCTGGCGGCGCGGGGTTCCCCTTGGGACGCTGAAGGAAAAAGGCTGAGCAGGGGGCCTCGCGCCCCCTCCCTCGGGGTGCCCCGCCCCCGGTCCGACCTCTCCGGCGGGCGGGGCGCTCCTTCGCCCACCGACCGGAGCGGGCGCGCTGGTCCGGCCCGGGGTCTTCCCGGAGCGAACGCCTCGGTCCGCACCCGTCCCGGGGCGGTTGGCGACCGTGATCAGAGGAGGCGTTCGGCCATCAGGCCCGCGCCGATCACGATCATGGCCGCCCCCGAGAAGCGGCTGACGGCGCGCGCGGCGGCGGGGCGGGTTCCCAGCACCGTGCGGGCGAGCACGCCCACGCACAGGTAGACCGCCCCGCAGCTGGCCGTGTGCACCAGGCCCAGGGTGCCGATCTGCGCGGCCATCGGCCACCCGCCAGCGGGGTCGGTGAACTGCGGCAGCAGTGCCAGGAACAGCAGAAGCGCCTTGGGGTTGAGACCGCTGACGCCGGTACCGGTCAGCACGCGCGAGCCCCAGGAGGAGGGCACCGCGGCTCCGCCCGCGCCGGGCACCGCGGGACGGGCCAGGGTGGCCGCTCCGAGCCACACCAGGTAGGCGGCTCCCGCCAGGGTCAGGCCGGTGAGCACGGCCGGTGTGCTGGCCACCAGCGCCGCGACCCCGCCCGCGACGACCCCGGTGAGGGCGACGTAGCCCAGCAGCAGTCCGGACACCGCCGGGAGCACCGAGCGGTCCCTCAGCCCGGCGGAGATGGTGTAGGCCCAGTCCGCCCCCGGCACCAGGATCAGCAGGACCGACACCGTCCAGAACGCGGCGACCGAAGCCGGTTCCACGGCCACTCCTCTCCTCGAAACTCCTGTCCAGAGGGGAAGAGTAGTCATAAAACGCCCGAAAATGGTTCCACTTCTTGCGGCCGAAAACGCTATTGGTGGAAGAATCTCCTCCATGGACAACGTCGACCGGAAGATTCTTGCCGAGCTCCAGGAGGACGGCCGTCTGAGCGTCACCGAACTGGCCCACCGCGTCGGGCTCAGCGTCTCCCCGTGCCACCGCAGACTGCGCGAACTCGAACGCGCCGGGGTGGTCAGCGGGTACCGCGCGGTCGTGGACGCCGAGGCGGTGGGGCTGGGCTTCCAGGCTCTGGTCTTCGTCACCATGCGCCAGGAGGACCGGGACACCGTCGCGGCCTTCGAACGGGCGGTCGAGGACATCCCCCAGGTCGTGCAGGCCGAGCGCCTGTTCGGCGACCCCGACTACCTGCTGCGCGTGGTCAGCGCCGACCTGGCCGCCTTCCGCGTGCTCTACGACGAGTCCCTGGCCACCCTGCCCGGCGTCCAGCACCTGAGTTCGACGCTGGTGATGAAGCACGTCGTACGGGAGCGGCCCCTGCCCGCCTGAGTCCGGGCCCCGTCTCCGGGCGGCGGTCCGCGGGCGCCCGGACGCGCCCGCGGAGCGGACGGCGAACGCGCTCGGGCGCGGCTCCCGTGGGAGCCGCGCCCGAGCGCGTCGTGTTCCGGCTGCCGCCGGGGCCTACCGCCCGCCTACTTGGCGGCCGGGTCGCCGTGGCACTTCTTGTACTTCTTGCCGGAGCCGCACGGGCAGGGCGCGTTGCGCGCCGTGCCGGAGTACTCGTCGGCCGTCTCGCTGTGGCGCTCGACGGTGCCGTCCTCACTCGGCGCGGAGTACTGGAGCCGGTTGGGCTGGCCCTCGCCGAAGCCGGGGACGACCACGTCCTCGGCGGGCTCGGCCTCCTCCACCGGGGAGGCGGCGTCCTGGACCTCCTCGTCCTCCTCCACGGCGGTCGCGACGGCGGTCGCGCTGGCGGAGCCGCCGACGGCCGCGGCGGTCTTGGCCGCGGCGGCCGTGGTGAGGGCGGGCTCCTCCTTCTTGCGGACCTGCACCTCGACGTTGAAGAGGTAGCCGACGGACTCCTCCTTGATGGCCTCCAGCATCTGCTGGAACATGTCGAATCCCTCGCGCTGGAACTCGATCAGCGGGTTGCGCTGCGCCATGGCGCGCAGCCCGATGCCCTCCTGGAGGTAGTCCATCTCGTAGAGGTGCTCACGCCACTTGCGGTCCATGACCTGGAGGATGACCCTGCGCTCGACCTCGCGCATGGCCTCCTCGCCCAGCTCGGCCTCGCGGGCCTCGTAGGCGGTGTTGGCGTCCTCCACCACGCGCTCCGAGATCACCTCGGTGGTCAGCGTGTGCAGGTCGCCGTTCTCCTCGATGAACTCGTCGACGGTGAAACTGATCGGGTAGACCTGCTTGAACGCCCGCCAGAGCTTGTCGAGGTCCCAGTCGCTGGGGTCGCCGTTGGCGGTCTCCTCCACGACGTAGCCGCGCAGGACCTCCTCCAGCATGCTCATGACCTGGTCGCGCAGGTCCTGGCCCTCCAGGACCTTGCGGCGCTCGGCGTAGATGACCTTGCGCTGGCGGTTGAGGACCTCGTCGTACTTGAGGACGTTCTTGCGGATCTCGAAGTTCTGCGTCTCGACCTGGCCCTGCGCGGAGGCGATCGCCTTGCTGACCATGCCGGACTCGATGGGCTGGTCGTCCGGGATGTTCAGCTGGTTCATGAACGCCTCCAGACGGCTGCTGTTGAACAGGCGCAGCAGGTCGTCCTGGAGGGAGAGGTAGAAGCGGGAGATGCCGGGGTCGCCCTGGCGGCCGGAGCGGCCGCGGAGCTGGTTGTCGATACGCCGCGACTCGTGGCGCTCGGTGCCGAGCACGTACAGGCCGCCGGCCTCGACGACCTTCTCGTGCTCCTCCTCGTAGTCGGCCTTGGCCTTCTCCAGCGCCTCGGGCCAGGCGGCCTCGTACTCCTCGGGGGTCTCCAGCGGGCTCAGGCCGCGGCCCTGGAGCTCCTCGTCGGCGAGGAAGTCGGGGTTGCCGCCCAGCATGATGTCGGTACCGCGACCGGCCATGTTGGTGGCGACGGTGACCGCGCCGAGCTTGCCCGCGCGGGCGATGATCGCGGCCTCACGGGCGTGGTTCTTGGCGTTGAGGACCTCGTGGGGCACGCCCTCGCGCTTGAGCATCCGGGACAGCAGTTCGGACTTCTCGACGCTGGTGGTGCCGACCAGGACGGGCTGCCCGGCCTCGTGGCGCTCGGCGATGTCCTCGGCGAGCGCCTGGAACTTGGCGTCCTCGTGCTTGTAGACGACGTCCTTGACGTCCTGACGGACCATCGGCTTGTTGGTGGGGATGGGCACCACGCCGACGTTGTAGGTCTGGGTGAACTCCGCCGCCTCGGTCTGGGCGGTACCGGTCATGCCGGCGAGCTTCTCGTAGAGGCGGAAGTAGTTCTGGAGGGTGACCTTGGCGAGAGTCTGGTTCTCGTCCTTGATCTTGACGCGCTCCTTGGCCTCGATGGCCTGGTGCATGCCCTCGTTGTAGCGGCGGCCCGCCAGGACGCGGCCGGTGAACTCGTCGACGATGAGGACCTCACCGTCCTTGACGATGTACTCCTTGTCCCGCTTGTACAGCTCCTTGGCCTTGAGCGAGTTGTTGAGGAAGCTGATGAGCGGGGTGTTGACGGCCTCGTAGAGGTTGTCGATGCCCAGCCAGTCCTCGACCTTGGCCACGCCGGACTCGGTGATGCCGACGGTGCGCTTCTTCTCGTCGACCTCGTAGTCCTCCTCGCGCTTGAGGCGCGGGGCGATCTTGGCGAACTCGGCGTACCACCGGGAGTTCTGCTCCGAGGGGCCGCTGATGATCAGCGGGGTGCGGGCCTCGTCGATGAGGATGGAGTCGACCTCGTCGACCAGGGCGAAGTAGTGCTCGCGCTGGACGGTGTCCTTGAGCGAGAGCGCCATGTTGTCGCGCAGGTAGTCGAAGCCGAACTCGTTGTTCGTGCCGTAGGTGATGTCGGCCTGGTAGGCGCTGCGGCGGTCGGCCGCGGTCATCTGCGGTCCGACGACGCCGACTTCGAGGCCGAGGAAGTGGTAGATGCGGCCCATGTTCTGGGCGTCGCGCTTGGCCAGGTAGTCGTTGGTCGTGATGACGTGGACGCCCTTGCCCGCGAGGGCGTTGAGGTAGACCGCGAGGGTGCCGGTCAGGGTCTTGCCCTCACCGGTCTTCATCTCGGCGATGTTGCCCAGGTGCAGCGCGGCGCCGCCCATGATCTGGACGTCGAAGTGGCGCTGGCCCAGGGTGCGCTTGGCCGCCTCCCGGACGGTGGCGAAGGCCTCGGGGAGCAGGTCGTCCAGGGACTCCCCGTCCTCGTAGCGCTCCTTGTACTCCCCGGTGAGGTCGCGCAGCTCCTCGTCGGTGAGGTCGACGTAGTCTTCCTCGAGCGAGTTGACCTGGTCCTTCAGTTTGTTGAGTCGGCGCAGGATCTTTCCCTCACCCGCGCGCAGGAGCTTGTCGAGTATCCCTGGCACTTCCTATGCGCTCCTCGCAGATCGCGGTTGGCTCCACCCACGTGGAGTTCAGATCTAGGCCCGCTGACCGCTTTCCCGTGGCCGCGGAGGACGGCGGGGGTTCCTGGGCCCTCGGCCCTACATCCTAGAGGACACGAACCCTACGCCCACCCTCTCAGGTGGCGCGGCCCGACCGCACGTTTCCCTGTGCGCAACGAAGAAAACCAACCGATATGTTCCCGCATGTCACAGACCTGACAGCGGGCTCGGAAGGTTTTTCGCGACGCCCCGGTACCAGGGGGGATCGGATACCGGCGCGGACGGGGCGCAGGTCGCGTACGCCGACCGCCTCCCCCACGCTTTCGGCGCGGGCACCGGTGGGTCGCGGCTTTCGTGGGTAGGCACGTGGTAGGAGGTCGCACCGCGGCCGAACGGCCGCGGACGGACCGGACGCGAACGTGTTCCCAGGGGGGATCACCATGCGAACGAACCGAGACAAGAAGGGCCGCGGGACACGGGACGGCGGGGGCCGCGAGGCGAGGGACCCGTCGACGCCCTCCCCGCGTTCTCCCGACGACGCGGCCAAGGAGATCGTCGGGGAGTCGCCCGTCCTGCGGCGCGAACCGGTGGCCGACGACCCCGCGCTGGCCTGGGAGAAGGAGCATCCCGACGGCGACAGCCGCTTCGGGCGCATCCGGGGGTTCCAGCACCAGGGCGGCAGTCTCGCGCCGAGCAACAGCCATCGCGGGCGCGTGTCGTCGTGGGCGGCGGTCCTGCTGGCGTGCGCCGGGTTCGGCGTGGGCGGGGTCGGCGTCGCCATGGGGATGTCCGTGGTCCTGCTGGTGATCGCGGCGGTCCTGCTGGTGTCGGCGGCCGTGGTGGCCCTGGTCTTCGACCTGATGAGCGACGTCGTCCTCGACACGCCCCGGGCCGAGTCGGAGGAGCCGCACGACACCCCGCTGCACCGGATCAAGCAGGAGGACGCCGAGTACCGGCCCGAGTAGGCACGGGCCGACGGCCCGACCGGCGGAGACGGAGGCCGGGCACGGGGAGGGGAGCGCACACGCCGCGGCGGGTCCGGATGGACCCGCCGCGGCTTCGTGCGGGGGGATCCGTCGAGGGCGGTCGCGGACGTCTAAGGTCTGTTTTTTGAACCGGTCTCAGCTTGTGGGGGTCGGTTCGGGCGCCCACGGGGTTCTGGAGGCGCCGGAGACGGGTTCGCGAGGAACGAGCGAACCCGTCGCAGGCGCCGAAGCTTCCCGTTCTCCGGGTGCCCGAACACGGTCCGAAGCGGAGCGGAGGTCCAAAAAGACACTGCCTAGTCGACCAGTCGGAGGACGCCGTAGTTGAAGCCCTTGCGCCGGTAGACGACGCTCGGGGCGTCCTTGACCTCGTCGTGGAAGAGGTAGAAGTCGTGGCCCACGAGTTCCATCTCCATGAGCGCCTGGTCGATGCTCATGGGCTTGGCCCGGTGGAACTTCTCCCGCACGACGACGGGAGCGTCCCCCTGGGTGTCGAGTTCGACGAACTCGTCGGAGAACCTCCCGTCCACCTCGGTGCCGTTGACGTCCTCCTCGCCGCTGCTCCGCTGCGCGGGGGGAGCCTGCGTCGCGGTGGCGGTGGCGGACGAGGGCAGGTCTCCGGGGAGGTCGGCGGTGGCCGACGCGACGGAGACGGGGGCGTGGTTGCCCCGGTGGACCTTGCGCCGGTCCGCGGACTTGCGCAGGCGTGCCTCGATCTTGTCGAGGGCGAGGTCGAGGGCGCCGTACCGGTCCGAGGCGGCGGCCTCGCTGCGAATGACCGGACCGTTGGTCCGGATGGTCAGCTCAACCCGCTCGCAGACGTCGGCGAGCTTGGGGTTGCGCTCTTTGGACACCTCCACGTCGACGGTCATGCCCTTCTTCTCCCACTTGGAGAGCCTGTCGAGCTTGTTGTCGACGTGCTGACGGAACTTCTCACTCACACCGGTGCGTCGACCCTTGACGATGATGTCCATAGGACCCCCTTCATCGCGTGGCCGTCGGAAGACGACGGCCAGGCTGGCTCTGCGTCCCTTCCGCCGTCAGGGGGGCGGGAGGGGTGTCGCGCTAGCCCCCTTCCGCTGGTGCCCCTGTCCTGTAGGGGGCACGGCTCGGTTGGAGATGCGTATACCCACCAGCGGGGGTGTCATCACGCGCAGCAGGGGCGTGATTGGCGAAGACCGCCGCGGTGGAGGAGAGGACTCCCGGGACTGTCGGGTCTGACGGGACGGGCCGCCCCTCGATTGACCGCAGGTCGCCCGGGGCCGCGCCGGGACGCACGCGGCGGGGACGCGGGGGATCGTCTCCGGGGGTTCGCCGTTGGCGAACCCCCGGACGATGGGATGCCACCCGTCCGGCCGACCTGGTCTTCGTCCCCACATCCGCCTGCTGAGAGTGTCGCCGCTCTTGTACGCGACTACTGCTCTTCTCCCTGTCATGAGGGACATCTGGACCCTCCGCGGGGCAGGGCTTACCTCTAAGGCGCACCGTGATCGGTCGACGAAAAGTCGCCTTACGTGGGCCGTTTCGCCTGCGCCTGGCATCGGCTTGCCGGAGTGGCCCCCCGGTGTTCCCGGGAGCTCACAGTCTCCGACGCAACCACGGACCCGGACGGGTGCCATACCGTGACCGTAACCTGTCCTGGCGAGGATGTCAGGTAGCAGCCACCCTCCCAACTCATCGGTAACTGCCTCAAACCCCTTCGTACATGGACTTTTCACCTGTTCACGAGGGTTCGTAAAACCTTCTTGCACCACCCGCCTCCTTCTCCCGGGAAGGACCTCCGCCAGAGCCGGGCAGGCGCTCGAGGAGGACCACCGCGCCCGCAACCGGAATCCCGCGGGCCCGCAGGGCGCGGGTCGCCTCGGCCACCGTGGCGCCCGTGGTGAGGACGTCGTCCACCACGACCGCGGCTCCGCCGGCTTCCGAGCCGGGCCGCGCGCCGGGGGCCGCGTCGAGGGCCCGGGGAAGCGGACGGTCCGCGACCAGGCTGCCCGCCCGGTTGGCCAGGCGCTCGTGCCGCCCCAGACCGGCCTGGCGCCGGGGACGGCCCCGATAGCGCAGCAGGGCGCCAGCCGCCCGGCGCCCGCTCCGCCCGCCTGCGCCAGGCAGGCGCGCGCCAGCCGGGTGACCGGCGCCCGGGGTCGCCCGGCGGGCCCCGCCCGGGCACGGGGACGAGCAGGGTGTCCGGGCGGGCCAGGCCGGACGCGGTGTGGGCGGCGGCCAGCCACCCGCCCAGGGGCGCGGCCAGGGCGTCGGCACCGCCCTCCTTGTAGGTGAGCAGCACCCCGCGGTGGCGCCCGGCGTAGGGTCCGACCGCCCAGACGGGCGGGCAGCCGGGCCTGGGCGCGCAGCGGTGGGGGCGGCGCCGCAGCGCGGTGAGGCAGTGCGCGCACAGCGGCCCAGAGGGTCCCGCGCACGCCGCGCAGGGCTGGGGCAGGAGCAGGTCGAGCAGCGCGCCGAGTATCCACCGCAGCACGCCCGCGGGGTGTGTCCGTTCGTCCATACCTCAAGGTTGGGCGTCCGCGACGGCCCCCGCCAGCCCCTCCTCGGACCTGTGGACAACGGTCCCGAAGACCTCCTCCGCGCCCCTCACCGGCTCCCGCTCCGGTCCCGGCACCGCGGTTCCGCCCCCGGGAACGGCCCGTACCGACCGGTCGCCGCCGACCGCCGCCCGGGCCGCGGCCGGACCGCGCGGTCAGCGGATGATCGACACGATGCGGCAGCAGGCCCGGGCCAGGCCGGGGTCGCCCGAGAGGACGCCCCTGGCCTCGGCCTCCTCGGGTTCGATCCCCCGCACGCACAGCCGCCAGGCGGTCTCGAAGTCCCAGCGCACGGCCGCCGCGGGCGGGCCGGAGTCCCCCGCGGCGCCGGGGGCCAGCGACCACCCGGCCCCGGTGCGGGTGACGGTCCACTCGCCGCCGTCCGGGCCGTCCACGGCCACGCTCACCCGAGTTCCGGTCCGCGCCGGGGCGTCGCGCAGGGTGTGCGGCAGCGCGCGCATGAAGGTGTCAAGCACCAGGGAGCCCGCGGGCCCGGGGTCGGTGGCCCGCCCGGCGGCGTGCCGGATCTGCTGCCGGTGGGCCCAGTTCTCGGTGAGTTCACGGGCGCAGTCCAGCCAGACCGGCGCCGGGTCGGCGCCCGCCCAGGAGACGGCGACTCCCGGGGCGTGCGGATCGGCGGAGCGCCAGAGCCGCGCGAGCTCGCGTCCGGTCATCTCCAGCGTCTGGACCAGCGCCTGCGGGCTGATCCTGGCGGTGGCCCGCACCCAGTCCTGGTTGTTGCGGTGGATGAACGCCGCCAGCGGCTCCCCGGGCGCCGGAGCCGGGGCAGCCCGGTAGCGGTCGCGCATCCCCGCGATGCGCCAGTAGTCGTCGCCGAGCAGGTGGGCGGCCACGTCGCGCGCGCTCCACCCGGTCACGGCCCCGGCCTGCCACTCGTCGGGGGTGAGGCCGCGCAGGAGCGCGAGGAGGTCCTCCCGCTCCCCGGAGAAGTGGGGGCGTGCGTCGATCGGCGTACCCAGCCGGGTCAGGTCTTCCATGGCGCCACCCTTCCAGGCCTCCCCGCCGGGCGCACCCCTGTTTCGTCGCGGGCGCGGCCGGGGTCCGGCCGCGCCCGCGACGCCTCAGCCCGGGAAGGCCGGTGAGCCGCCCTCCACGACGCTCTGCCAGTTCAGCGGGTCGCTGGACACCCAGATGTTGCCGTCGTCCGAACCGGCCACCAGGGGCTGGCCGGGGGCTCCGGAGACGGTCACCATGCTGGCGACGGGGGTTCCGGCGCTGGCGGGCGGCGTACCGCCGTCCAGCGACACCAGGAGGGCCTGGCTGGTACCGCCCTCGCGGGTGCCGAGCACGACCAGCTGGTCGCCCGAGCGCCAGGAGA
This sequence comes from Nocardiopsis akebiae, assembly GCF_018316795.1. NCBI lineage: Bacteria > Bacillati > Actinomycetota > Actinomycetes > Streptosporangiales > Nocardiopsidaceae > Nocardiopsis > Nocardiopsis akebiae. The sequence goes on along the minus strand of NZ_CP074132.1, from coordinate 1,502,371 downwards.
GGTCGGTGACGTCCTCCAGCTCGCGGGCCAGGGTCATGAACGACTCGACGGAGACCTGACCGTCGGCGTCCTCCACCACGCGCCCCACCTGGAGCGAGCGGCGCCCGTCCACCTCGGTGACCACCGCGGCGCGGGTGCCGTCCCGGGAGATCTGGAACTGCACGAGCGGCCTGTCGCGCAGGTCGGACACGTCCACGCGGACCACCTCGTGGCCGTCGCGCAGCAGCCACAGCTGTGTCGGGCCCGGGGAGGGCGGCGGCCCGTTGAGGTTGGGGCTCTCGGCGTCGGAGTCCTCACGCGCGTCCTCGTCCTCCCCAGCGTCCTCCTCGTCGACCTCCTCGACCACCCACAGGTCGCCGTTGACGTCCCAGGACAGCTCTGTGAAGACCCCGTCGGCCAGGACCTCCCGGACGGCGGCGCCCGGGGTGGCCTCGCTCGTGACGACCCTGCGGCCGCCCGTGGTGACCCCGGCGACGGTCTGCTCGTCCAGCGACACCGCGAACCTGCCCAGGGGTACCTCGCCCGACCCCAGGGGGCCGGGCACCGGCTCACCGCTGCCGAAGGTGTCGGTGTCCCAGTCCGAGGCCGCCCACAGCTGGCCCTCGTGGGAGTAGTAGACGTGGACGCCGGGCGAGGTCGCGCCGGGGCTGACCTCCGACCAGTAGGCGCTGCCCGGACGCGGCCGGTCGGCGCTCTCGCCCTCGGCCCCGGGGAAGTCCACCTCGTTGCCGTTCACCCGGAGCGTGAACTCCTGGATCTCCGGCAGCTGGCGCAGGGTCCAGGCGATCTGGGCGCCCATGCCGAACTCGTCGGCCTGGCCGGGGGCGGTCACGCTGACGGTGACCCGGTCCTCGTCCACCTCGACCTCGGGATCGGCGTCCTCGGGGAAGGAGGAGTGCACGGAGGGGTCCAGCCAGGCGCTGGGGCCGCGGACGAGCCTGTGCAGCAGGCGCTCGGTGAGCTCGTCGTTGCTGACGGGCAGGTAGACCGGGTCCGGGACCAGGGCGTTCTCGTCGGGGTTGAAGTAGTACAGGTTGAACGGGCGGTGGGTGCGCTCCAGGTCGAGCTGGCTGAGGACGAGCTCGTCCGGCAGGCTCTGGATGCGCCACTCGCCCTCGGGGTCCTCGTTCTCCCGGGCCAGGACGAAGGTCTCGTCGAGCAGGCGGCCGGAGTCGCCGGAGACGTACCTGCCGTCCTCGTCGATCGTGGCCACCAGTGAGCTGCGCATCCGCACGGTGGCGGTGAGCCCGTCTCCGCTGATCGTGGTGTCGAGGTCGACGGTGTCGTGGCCGGGGAAGACCTTGACCGTCCCGTCCGGGTTCCACGACTCGTCCGTGCTCGACAGCATGTAGCTGCGGGCGGCCTCGTAGTCCTGCTCGAAGCTGCCCATGTCCTTCAGGAAGTCGCTGACCAGGCCCTCGGGCGCCACGCCCTCCTGGGGTCCGGCGGGCAGCAGGCGCACGTAGCCGCTGTAGGGGTCGCCCTCGGACTCGTTGCCGTCGCTGGCCACGACCGGGCCGGTGGTGGGGACGGTCGCGCAGGCCGCCATGGACACGGCCGCCACGGCCGCGGCCAGGCAGGCGCGCGCGGCGCGGCCGAACCGGTGCGAAGTCCTCACAGCTTCTCCTCGCCCTCGCGCTGCTCGGCGCGGACGGCGGCCGCGCCCTCCTCCGTGGTGTCCGCGCCGTTCCTGATCGGCACCTTCTCTGAGCGGACGGCGCCGTTGCCGTTCTCGGCCTTGTCGGCGAAGGCGGTGTAGGTGCGGCCCAGCGCGAACTCCGGCGGCACGAGCGGCAGGGGGGAGCCTCGCAGCTCGCTGCCGGAGCGGCGGGGCAGGGACAGGCGGAACTGGGAGCCCTGGCCGGGCTGCCCCCACGCCTGGAGCCAGCCGCCGTGCAGGGTGGCGTCCTCCTTGGCGATGGAGAGTCCGAGGCCGGTGCCGCCGGTGGTGCGGACCCGGGCCGGGTCGGCGCGCCAGAAGCGGTCGAAGCACAGGTGCTCCTCCCCCTCCTTGAGGCCCACCCCGTAGTCGCGCACGGCCACGGCGACCGCGTCGCGGTCGCACGCTGCGGTGACCACCACGTCGCGGCCCTCGCTGTGCTCGATGGCGTTGACCACGAGGTTGCGCAGGATGCGGTTGATGCGGCGGCCGTCGTACTCGGCGGTGCAGGGGTCGGTGGGCAGGCGCAGCACGACCTTGATGCCGCGCCGCTCGGCGATCTGCTCGGCGTCGCCGACGGCCTTCATGACGGCGTCGCGGATGTCGAGCGACTCGGTGCCGAGGGTGGCGGCCCCGGCGTCGTGGCGGCTGATCTCCAGCAGGTCGGAGAGGAGTTCCTCGAACCGCTCCACCTGGCTCTGCAGCAGCTCCACCGAGCGGCGCATGGTGGGGTCGAGCTCCTCGCGCTCGTCGAAGAGCACGTCCCCGGCCATCTTGATGGTGGTCAGCGGGGTGCGCAGCTCGTGGGAGACGTCGGAGACGAACTGGCGCTGGAGCTTGGACAGCTCCTCCAGCTCCTGGATCTTCTCCTGGAGGTTGCCCGCCATGTCGTTGAAGGACAGGGCCAGCCGGGCGAGGTCGTCCTCGCCGTGCACGGCCATGCGTTCGGTGAGGTCGCCCGAGGAGAGGCGTTCGGCGGACTGGGCGGCCGAACGGACCGGGCTGACCACCTGCCGGGTGATGACGAAGGCGATCAGGCCCAGGAGGATGACCAGCAGCACGCCCACCAGGCCGACCGTGCCCTGGACCAGGTCGAGGATCTGCTGCTCGTGCTGGAGCGGGAAGATGTAGTACAGCTCGTAGGCGCGCGTGAGCTGCGCGCCGACCACCAGCGCGGGCTCCTCGCCCTGGTCGGTGGTGATGCGCGTGTAGGTGTGGTACTGCTGCTCGTCCACCTCCGACTCGTGGACCTGGTTGATGAGCCGCTGCGGGACGCTGCCCTCGCCGGTGGCCCAGCCGACCTCGCCGCCCACCGAGGGCAGGATGACCACGCTGTACAGCCCGGTGTCGCCGCTGCGGCTGGTGAGCTCGTTGGCGAGGTTGTACATGAGCCGGTTGCGGTCGCCCGACTCGTTCTCCTGGAGTTCGGCCGACGCGTAGTTGAGCCCGGCGCGGTGGTCGGTGACGGCCGTGGAGATCTTGGCGTCGAGCAGGCCGCCGCGCACCTGGGAGATGAGCACGTATCCCAGGCCCACCATGACCACCAGGGACAGCACCAGGGTGGTGGAGATGACCCGCAGGTGCAGCGAGCGGCGCCAGTTGCTGTGGACGCCGCGCACCAGGGCGCGGGCGGCGCGCTGGGCGAGCGCGTAGGAGCGGGTGAGCCCGGTGCCGCCGTCGCGCCAGCGGCCTCGGGCCGCGGGCTGCCCGGAGGGCGGGGGCTGCGTGTCGGAGGCGGTCCCCCGCTCCTCCTCTGGTGTGGCTGCGGTCATGTGCGGCTCGGGAGGATCAGGCGGTTCCGGCCTTGTAGCCGACGCCGCGGACGGTCACGACGACCTCGGGGTGCTCCGGGTCCTTCTCGATCTTGGCGCGCAGGCGCTGGACGTGGACGTTGACCAGGCGGGTGTCGGCGGCGTGCCGGTAACCCCAGACCTGCTCCAGGAGCACCTCGCGGGTGAAGACCTGGCGCGGCTTGCGTGCCAGGGCGACCAGGAGGTCGAACTCCAGCGGGGTGAGGCTGATCTGCTCGCCGTCGCGGCGCACGGCGTGCCCGGCGACGTCGATGGTGATGTCCCCGATCTGGAGCACCTCGGGCGCGGGCTCCTCGGTGCGGCGCAGGCGCACGCGGACGCGGGCGACGAGCTCCTTGGGCTTGAAGGGCTTGACGATGTAGTCGTCGGCGCCCGACTCCAGCCCGAGGACGATGTCGATGGTGTCGCTCTTGGCGGTGAGCATCACGATGGGCACGCCGGACTCGGCGCGGATCTGACGGCAGACGTCGATCCCGTCGGCGCCGGGGAGCATCAGGTCGAGGAGGACCAGGTCGGGCTTGGTCTCGCGGAAGGCCTCCAGGGCCTTGTCCCCGTCGTGCACGAACGAGGGCTCGAACCCCTCTCCGCGCAGAACGATGCCCAGCATCTCAGCGAGGGCGAGGTCGTCGTCGACAACCAGTACACGTCCCTTCATCGGTGCGTCCGGCGCCGGGCGTCGGACCCGCGCGCGGGCGGGTACGGCGGCGCCTACTCCTCTCTCTGAAAACACTCAAGCGGCGTGAACGTTCGGTGCGCCCCGAGACGCGGGGAACTGCTTCGTCCTCCCCCCACCTTGCCACCTTCGGGCGGTATCGGGAGAGCGGTCGGTGTTTTTCGGTCCGTGGGAACCGTTTCGGCCTGCGGCGCGTCGACCCTGGTGACCTGGCACGCGAACCTTCGCGACTCGGCCCGTTGGTAACAGAAAGCATACAAAAGGAATGAAGTGGGTCGGTTGCGCCTGCATACGCCCGAACATCGCGGGCACCGGTGGAACCGGCGGGTAGGTTGGTTGACCAGAGGCCGAAAACCGCGTAAGCGTGCTCGCGCAGCGTAACCGAACCCCATGGAGGGCGGGGCAGATGACCCAGGAGGACGACCACCGGGACACGTCGGGGAACCCCCCGGGCGGACCGGACGGCGGCGGGGCTTCCGAGGCCGCTCCCCCGCCCGCGTCCGGCGGATGGGCCGCCCCCGGTCAGGAGGGCCCGTCCTCCGCCTCCTCCGCGCCCGCCGGTGCAGGGCCGGGCTCCGCGTCGGCCGACCAGGCGCCCCAGGGGCAGCCGGGCTTCGCCCCTCCCGAACAGGCTCCCGGGTACGGGCAGCAGCAGTACGGGCAGGCGCCCTCCGGGCAGCAGCCCGGATACGGACAGTACGGCCAGCACGCCTCCGGCCAGCAGCCGTCCCACGGCGGCGGTTACGGACAGCAGCCCGCGTACGGGCAGCCGCCGGGTCACGGGCAGTACGGCCAGGGCCAGCAGGCGCAGTGGCAGCAGTCCGGATACGGTCAGCAGCCGGGCTACGGACAGTACGGGCAGCACCCCGGTTACGGACAGCCCGGATACGGGGCACCGGCCGGATACGGCCAACAGCCCCCGTACGGACAGCCGCGAGCGCTCAAGCCGGGCGTGGTCGCGCTCAGGCCGATGACGCTGGGGGACATCCTCAACGGCGCGTTCAGCCTCATCCGCAACAACCCCAAGACCACCGTCGGGCTCTCGCTGATCGTCATGGCGGTCGCGAGCATCATCAGCTCGGTCGGCTTCAGCGGATACATGTCCGACTACGGGGCCTTCCTCGACCAGGTGATGGCCGACCCCGCGTCGCTCGACCCCAACGCCCCGTTCCCGTTCAGCGGCTGGTCCCTCGTGGCCCTGTACGGCGGCGGCCTGCTGACCCAGGCCGGGATCATCCTCGTCACCGGCCTGCTCACGGCGGTGGTCGGCATGGCGGTCCTCGGCCGCAAGCTCAGCCCGGCGCAGGCCTGGGCCGCCGTGCGCGACCGGATCTGGTCCGTCGTGGGCCTGGCCGTGCTGCAACTGCTGATCTTCTTCGGCCTCTCCGTGGTCGTCTTCACCGTGGGGCTCCTCGGGCTGTTCCTGGGCATCTTCCTGGCCGTCTCGGGCAGTCAGGGCGTCGGCGTCACCATCATCGTCGTGTCGCTGGTGCTGGGGTTCGGCGGCGGCATCGCGCTGGCGGCCTGGATCTACATCCGCATCTACTTCGCCATGCCGGTCGTGGTACTCGAACGCCTCGGAGCGGGCGCCGCCCTCGCCCGCTCCTGGCGGCTGACGCGGGGCAGATGGTGGCGGACCTTCGGCATCGCACTCCTGGCCATGGTCCTCATGGGCTTGGTGAGCAGCCTGCTGAGCATGCCCTTCAGCATCGTGTCGGTGGTCCCCGCCTTCGTGGGGCCCGGTGAGACCTGGGCCGCGGTCGCGGCGGGCGCCGTCGTCTACGTGGGCAACGTCGTGGTGTACGCGCTCACCACTCCCTTCACCGTGGGCGTGACCACCCTGCTCTACGTGGACGCCCGGATGCGCAGCGAGGGTCTGGACCTGAAGCTGCACCAGGTGGCCCAGGCGGGCTACGAGCCGGGCCCGGAGATCTACCTGCCGGAGCCGCGGACGTGAGTGCGCCCGCCGTCGGGGAGGTGACCCGTGAGGAGGGGCGGCGGCGCGCCGTCGAGGAGCTGAGCGACCCCCTGTACGGGGAACGGGAGCCCTCGCTGTGGGACCGCCTCCTCTCCTGGCTCGACGAGCTCCTCGGAGACCTGGTCTCCCGGGCGCCGGACGCCCTCGGCGGCTGGACGGTCCTCGGACCGCTGCTGGTGGTCGTCGCGGTCCTGCTGGTCTGGCTGGTGTTCTGGCTGCGCCCGACCCGCGGCCGCCGGGCGGGCGCGCCCGTGCACGAGGGCGCGCCGCTGGACGCGGCCGACCACCGGGCCGCCGCCGACCGGCACGAGGGGGCCGGTGAGTTCGCCGCCGCCGTCACGGAGAGGCTGAGGGCCATCAGCGTGGACCTGGAGGAGCGGGCGGTCATCACGCCGCGCGCTGGGCGCACCGCGACCGAGCTGGCCGCGGAGGCCTCCGCCGTGCTGACCGCCGAGGCCGAGGGGCTGAGCGAGGGCGCGCGGATCTTCAACGACGTGGCCTACGGCGACCGCCCGGCCACCGCCGACTCCGCGCGCCTCCTGCGCGAGCTGGACACGCGGCTCAGGGCCGCCCGGCCCGTCGGGGAGGCGGGCCGATGACTGCCGACGCTCCCCCGGCCGCGCCCCCGCGCTCCCCCGGCCGCGCGCCGTCCCGGGAGGACTCGCGCGTCCTGCGGGTGTGGCGCTCGGTCCGGGTTCCGGCAGCCGTGGTGGCCGCGCTCGTCACGGTCTCGGTGCTGCTGTCGCTGGGCAGCGAGCAGTTCCCCACCGGCCACCTGGAGCCCGGTTCCATCGACCCGGACGGCACCCGGGCGCTGGTGAACGTGCTGGAGGAGGACCGCGACGTGCACGTGGTGCGCTCCGCCGCCGCCGCCGAGGAGGCCGTGGCCGACGCCGGGGACGACGCCGTGCTCGCGGTCTTCCTGGACCACCGCCTGCTCCCCGAGGAGCTGGACTCGCTGGCCGCGCTCGACGTGGACACCGTCCTGGTGCGGCCGTCCACGCGGTCCCTGGAGGCGTTCGCCCCCGGAGTGGCCATGACCGGCCGGGAGGAGCCGGAGGGGTTCCCGAACCCGGAGACCCCCTACGCCCCCGAGTGCGGGCTGTCGGCCGCCGAGGCCGCGGGCGAGGCCTACGTCGCCGGTGAGCTGTACACGGCCGGTTCCGGCGCGGACGCCGTGGGCTGCTACCCGGGCGGGAGCGGCGACGCCCTGGTCCGGGTGGAGCGGGACGGGGCCGCCACGACCGTGCTGGGCACCGGCGGGCCGCTGACCAACACCGCGCTCTCCGCAGGGGGCAACGCCGCGCTGGCGATGAACCTCCTGGCCGCCGAGGACGTGGTGTGGCTGCGTCCCGACCCGCCCCAGCAGGAGGGCGGCTCCGGTCTGTGGCAGCTGCTGCCGCTGGGCCTGCGCTGGTCGCTGGTTCCGCTGGTGGCCGCGCTCGCGCTGCTCGCCCTGTGGCGGGGGCGCCGGATGGGCGCCCTGGTTCCCGAGTCGCTGCCCGTGGTGGTGCGCGCCTCGGAGACCACCGAGGGGCGTGCGGGGCTGTACCGGTCGCGCAGGGCCCGGGACCGGGCCGCGGCCGCGCTGCGGTCGGGGTTCCTGGACCGGGTCGCGCCCAAGCTCGGGCTGGGCGCCGACGCCGCGCCCGACGCGGTCGTGGCGGCGGTCGCCTCGCGGACCGGTGACGACCCCGCCCACCTGCGGGCCCTGCTCCGCCCCGGGGACCCCGACCCGTACGCGGGCGACGACGACGCGCTGGTCAGGCTCGCCGAAGAACTCGACGAGCGCGCCCGGAGGCTCCGGTGACCCTGAGCCGCGGGGACCAGCGACCGACCACTGAGGTATCGAGAGAGGTAGACGGCACGTGAGCGCCTTCACACCCGAGGCACTGCCATCAGCCGACGAGGCGCGCGCGGCCCTGGTCGCCCTGCGCCGCGAGGTGGCCAAGGCGGTCGTGGGCCAGGACGAGACGGTGACCGCGATGGTCGTGGCGCTGCTGTGCCGCGGCCACGTGCTGATGGAGGGCGTGCCCGGCGTCGCCAAGACGCTGCTGGTGCGCACCCTCGCGGCGGCGCTGTCCCTGGACCACAAGCGGGTGCAGTTCACCCCGGACCTGATGCCGGGCGACGTGACGGGCTCGCTGGTCTACGACCAGCACACCGCGAAGTTCGAGTTCATGGAGGGGCCGGTCTTCACCAACCTGCTGCTCGCGGACGAGATCAACCGGACCCCGCCCAAGACCCAGGCCTCGCTGCTGGAGGCGATGGAGGAGCGCCAGGTGACCGTGGAGGGCAGGCCGTCCGCGCTGCCCGACCCGTTCATGGTGGCCGCCACCCAGAACCCGGTGGAGTACGAGGGCACCTATCCGCTGCCCGAGGCCCAGCTGGACCGGTTCCTGCTCAAGGTGACCGTCCCGCTGCCCGAGCGGGCGGCCGAGGTGGAGATGCTGGGCCGCCACGCGGCCGGTTTCGACCCGGGCGACCTGGCCGCGGCCGGGGTCAGCGCGGTGGCGGGCGCGGCGGAGCTGCGCGCGGCCCGGCTGGCCGTGGAGCGCGTGCGGGTGGCGCCCGAGGTCCTGGGCTACATCGTGGACCTGTGCCGGGCCACCCGGCAGTCGCCGTCCCTCCAGCTGGGCGCGTCCCCGCGCGGCGCCACCGCGCTGCTGCGCACCAGCCGGGCGTGGTCGTGGCTGTCGGGCCGCGACTACGTCACCCCCGACGACGTGAAGGCGCTGGCCAAGGGCACGCTGAGGCACCGGATCTCGCTGCGGCCCGAGGCCGAGCTGGAGGGGGCGACCACCGACGGAATCCTGGACGGTGTGCTCGCCTCCGTCCCGGTGCCGCGCTGATGGTGGTCACCGGCCGGGCGGTGCTGCTGGCGCTGGCGGCCACGGTCGCGGTGGCGCTGTCCGGCCTGATCGGCGCCGGGGCCGCGGCCGCGGCCCTGGGAGTGCTGGCGGCGCTGCTCGCCCTGGACGTCGTGCTGGCGGCGAGCCCCAAGGCGGTGCTGCTGTCCCGGGAGGGCGACACGTCGCTGCGCCTGGGCGACCCGGCGACGGTGTACGTGACCGTCGCCAACCCCACGCGGCGGGGACTGCGGGGGTCGGTGCGCGACGCCTGGCCGCCGAGCTCGCACGCCGCCCCGCGCAGCCAGCCGCTGCGGGTACCGGCCGGGGAGCGGCGCCGGGTGAGGACCGTCCTGACCCCGACGCGGCGCGGCGACGCCCGGGCCGCGGGCGTGACCGTGCGCAGCCTGGGGCCGCTGGGGCTGGCGGGCAGGCAGCGGACGCTGCCCGCGCCGTGGACGGTGCGCACGCTGCCGCCCTTCCACAGCAGGCGCCACCTGCCGGGCAAGCTGTCCCGGCTGCGCGAGCTGGAGGGGCAGCACACGGCGATGGTGCGCGGGCAGGGCAGCGAGTTCGACTCCCTGCGCGACTACGTGCCCGGCGACGACGTGCGCTCGATCGACTGGCGGGCCACGGCCCGCGGCGACGGGGTGGTGGTGCGCACGTGGCGGCCCGAGAGGGACCGGCGCATCCTCATCGTGCTGGACACCGGGCGCACGTCGGCCGGGCGGGTGGGCGACACCCCGCGCCTGGACCACGCCATGGACGCCGCGCTGCTGCTGGCCGCCCTGGCGGGCAGGGCGGGAGACCGGGTGGACTTCCTGGCCTACGACCGGCGCACGCGCGCGCAGGTGCGCTCGTCGGGCAAGGGCGGCCAGCAGGTGGGCCGGATCGTGGAGGCCATGGCCCCGCTGGAGGCGGAGCTGGTGGAGTCCGACCCGGCGGGCCTGGTGGGGACCGTCCTGGGCACGCAGGGGCGGGCCCGGCGGCTGGTGGTGCTGCTGACCGACCTGAACGCGGCGTCGCTGGAGGAGGGGCTGCTGCCGAGGCTGCCCGTGCTCACCTCCCGGCACCTGCTGCTGGTCGCCGCGGTCAACGATCCGGCGGTGGAGCTGATGGCCGCCGAGCGGGGCAGCGCGGACGCGCTGTACCGGGCGGCGGCCGCGGAGCGGACGCTGGGCGAGCGGCGCCGGGTGACCGCCGAGCTGCGCCGGATGGGCGTGGAGGTGGTCGACGCCGACCCCGAGCACATCGCGCCCGCTTTGGCGGACGCCTACATCAACCTCAAGGCGCAGGGCAGGCTGTAGGCCCGGGCCTCCCCGCCCTCACCCTCCGGGTGCCGCCCGGACGGGGCGGCGCCCGGACGTGCAGTATGGAGGGCATGGTCCCTCCCCCCGAAGCCCATGACAACGCCTCCACCGGCGCCGTCCACGGCCAACTGCTCCAGGTGCGCGACATCCACGGCGGCGTGACCCTCCACGCGCCCGCTCCCGCGCCGCCGCCGCTCGCCGACGTGTCCCTGGACCCGCCGCGTCCGGCGACGGCCGTACGGGGACGTGGGGAGCTCCTGGAGGCCCTCGGCGGGGCGATGGAGGCCGGTGCGCCGGTTCCGCACGTGCTGACCGGGCCGGGCGGGTTCGGCAAGACCACGGTGGCGGCGGCGCTGGCCGAGCGTGCGCGGCGCGACGGGTGGACGGTTTTCTGGGTGCGGCCCGGGAGCGTGGCGTCGAGCATGGTCGAGGCCGCCGTGGAGGTGGGCGGCTCCCGGCAGGAGGCCGAACGGGTGAAGGGGGCGCGGCGCCAGGCGGCCCGGTGGGTGTGGCGGCACCTGGACGCGGCGGCGCGGCCGTGGCTGCTGGTGATCGACAACGCCGACCGGCCCGAGGAGCTGGACCCGGAGAACCGGCCCGGTGACCAGCTGGGGTGGATGCGGGCGAGTCCGGGCGGGTTCGTGCTGGTGACCAGCCGGGTGGACGACCCCGCGCAGTGGGCGCCCGCGCGGGTGCACCGGATCGGGGAGCTGGGGGGATCGGCGGCGTCCGAGGCGCTGGCCGACCACGCGGGGGCGGGCGGTGCGTCCGGGCTCGCGGGCGCGGAGGAGCTGGCCCGGAGGTTGGGCGGGGTGCCGCTGGCGCTGTCGCTGGCCGGGCGGATCCTGGCCACGCACCGGGTGCTGTTCCCGGACGCGCACGCGCTGTTGGCGCGCCTCGGCGAGGGCGTCGGGGCCCTGGACGAACTGGCTGCGCCCCTGGTCGGAGGCGTCGGAGCGGAGCGGGGGCTGCTGTCGGGGGTGTGGGAGCTGTCCCTGCGTCTGGTGGAGGAGCGCGAACCCAGGGCGGCGCCGCTGTTGAAGCTGTTGGCGGTGCTGGGTCCCGACGCCGGTGAGGTTCCGCTGCGCAGGCTGCCGCTGTCGGAGCTGGACGGCGGGGTGCTGGGCTCCCCGACCGACGCGGACCTGGCCAGGGCGGTCAACGCGCTGGTGGTGCACGGGCTGGTCTCGGTCGTCTCACCGCGGGGGGAGGCCGCGCTGCGGCTGCACCCGCTGGTGTCGGAGACCGTGCGCGCGGGGTTCACAGAGGCGGACCTGGGGCTGGTGGACGAGGCGGAGCGGCTGCTGGCCTGGAACCGCGACCGGGACCTCCGGTTCGAACTCAGGGTCCTCTACGAGATCGTCCGGCTGCGTAAACGTCTGCACTCCCACGACGAGGGCGCGGCCACGGTGACCGTGGGGAAACTGGCGGTGGCCACAACAGCCGTTCATCGAAAGGCATTCGTTTCTCTTGTGGCGGCTGCCCGAGCGCTGCTCCGCCTCGGTGCCTTTGAGGAGGCCGAAGAAACCCTCTCCGCCCTGATGGCGTTCGCCGAGAAGCAGTTCGGCCGGTACGACCGCGCTGTGTTCTCGGCCAAGCACTACCTCGCCGAGTCCCGGCTGTACCAGGGCCGGGTGGAGGAGGCGGACGAAGCTTTCCGCGCTCTGCACGAGGACAGGAGCAGGGCTCTGGGACACGAGCACGTCGAAACCCTGGATTCCCTCTACCAACTGGGCCTGATCGCACTCAGGCAGGAGCGTTGGAGCGAGGCAGCGGCCACTTTGGAGGAAGTCGGGGAGACACGGGTACGCGTTGCAGGGGAGGAGGACCCCCTGGCTCTGCTCGCCTTGCAGAACAGGGCGTACGCGACCATGCGCCAGGGTGACCCCGCCACGGCTGAGGTCGGGTTCCGGCGTGTTCACGCAGTACGGCGACGTGTCCTGGGCGCCGACCACCACATGACGGCTGACGCCGCTTTCTATGTGGCCAGAGCCGCCCAGGAAAAGGGTGACGCCACCGCAGCTCTCAGAGGATTCACCGAGGTCCTACGGGTCTGGATCATGCAACTGGGACAGGAACACCCGCAGGTGGCCATGATCGAGCAACGCATCACAGAGGCCAAGGAAATGATCGAACGAGGGGAAGCATCCTCGTGACGGGCATTCTCAACTGCGGGTCGTCGTAACCAAGAAAGCCATCCATTCCGGCGCCGCGAACTCGATAGGGCCCTCCGGGCGTCGCGAGTCACGAACTCGAACTTCGGCGGTGCTGACGGTGACCTCTAAACAGCACGTCTCAGCAGCGCTGTGACTGCTCTTGAACCAACGCGGGGATTCGATCTCCATATCCCGGATGATGGCACCGCACCGCCCACCGGAACAGCCGGTGACCGCAGGCGGCCACGCCCCCGGTCCTCGGCCCTCCGCGCTCGCGGGGACAGGCCCTCAGGCCACCGGGACGGCGGCGGGGGCGTTCTCCAGGTCTCCGGTCTCGCCCTCCTGGTAGGCCTTCTTCCCCACCGTGAACACGTAGACCAGGAACAGCGCCTCCGCCAGCACGCCGATGCCCAGCGCCACCGGGATCGGGATGACCCCGGCCGCGGCGTTGCCGGTCACCACGCCCTCGATGATCCCGGAGACGAACAGCACCGCCACCAGTCCCAGGGCCACCGCGATGGCGGCGCGCCCCTCCTCCCCCAGGGCGCGCATGCGGGTGCGGTCGCCGGGCGCGATGATCGTCCACCCCAGCTTGAGGCCCACCCCGCCCGCGACGAAGACGGCGGTCAGCTCCAGCAGCCCGTGCGGCAGCAGCAGACCGAAGAACACGTCGCCCTGGCCGTGGGCGAGCATGATCCCCGCGGCGACGCCCACGTTCACCGCGTTCATCAGCAGCACAGCCAGGGTCGGCAGCCCCAGGGCCACGCCGTAGATGATGGCCTGCGCCGACACCCACGCGTTGTTGGTCCACACCTGGGCGGCGAAAGAGCCCCGGGGGTTCTCCATGTAGTAGTTCGCGAAGTCGTGGTCGACGTACTGGGCCATGAAGTCCGGCGTACCCAGGGCGTGCAGCACGTCGGGCTCGGACACGATCCACAGGGCGGTGACAGCCGCGATCGCGACCATGCCCGCGCTGGTACCGATCCACCACCACCGCAGCCGGTACAGGACCGCCGGGAAGACGCGGGTGAAGAACCCGCCGACGTCGCGCCACGCGGAGGCGTGCGCGCCGGTCACCGCGGAGCGGGCCCGGGCCACCAGCGCGGACAGCCTGCCCACCAGCGCCGGGTCCTGCCCGGAGGAGCGCACCACCGACAGGTGGGTGGAAACCCGCTGGTAGAGCTCGACGAGTTCGTCGATCTCCTCACCGTCCAGCGAGCGGCGCCCGCGCACCAGTCGGTCCAGCCGTTCCCACTCCGGGGCGTGTGCCGCGGCGAACACGTCGATATCCACGCAAGGAACCCTATCCGTTTCGCGCTCGGCCAGGTTCCGGCGCCGGTTCGCGGGCCTACCGGTCCCGCCCGTCCGGTGCGCGCTCCCGACTCCGCTGCGAACAGCCCTCCCGTGTGCCGGGTAATGTCGGGACGACGGTTTCAGACAGCCCCGAGGGAGCGAGTGCTGGTGTCCTATCCCGGCAACGGCGACGCCCGCGCCGACGTGTACGGCGTGACACCTCTGGTCACGGGTGACGCCGTGGTCCTGGACCTGCGTCCGGCCGGTTTCGCCACCAGGGCCGCGGCTCTGGCCATCGACGCCCTGGTCCAGGTCATCGCCCTGATCGCGCTGAGCGTCCTGGTCACCTGGATCGGCAGGGACTTGGACCCCGCGATCACCGCGGCCGTGTCGCTGTCGAGCGTGATCCTGATCCTGGTCGGCTACCCGGCCGTCTTCGAGACCGTCTCCCGGGGGCGTTCCCTGGGCAAGATGGCCCTGGGCCTGCGCGTGGTCGGCACCGACGGCTCCCCCGAGCGGTTCCGTCAGGCGCTGGGCCGGGCGCTGGCCGCGTTCGTGGAGGTCTGGCTGACGAGCGGTGTGGTCGCGCTGATCACGTCCATGATCAACCGCGACGGCCGCCGCGTGGGCGACTTCGTGGCCGGGACGATGGTGGTGGAGGAGCGCGGCGGCAGGCCGCGCGAGGAGGTCGTCCCGATGCCCCCGCACCTGGCGGCCTGGGCGTCCGGGACCGAGCTGTCGCGGCTGTCCCCGGAGACCGCGGCGGCGGCGCGCCAGTACGTGCTCCGCTACGGGGAGCTGGCCGAGCACACCCGCCACGAGATGGGCGTCCGGCTGGCCGACACGGTGGCCGCGCAGATCAGCCCGCCCCCGCCGCCGGGGACCACACCGCCCTACTTCCTGGCCGCGGTGCTCGCCGAGCGCCGGCGCCGCCACGAGGCGGCCGTCCAGCGCGCCCAGCCCGGGTACCCGCAGGGCGGCCCCCAGCAGCAGTGGTACGGCCCGCACTCCTCCCGGTGAACCACGGACAGGATCGGTGAAGCGTCCTGGAGCAGGCGGCTATCGCATGGAGGTAGCGGTGAGCACGTTCGCGGTCGTCATCGAGCGGGCCGGGGACGGCGGATACGGAGCGTGGTCCCCCGGCCTGCCCGGTCGTGCGGCTTTGGGACGGACCCGAGCCGATGCCCTGGAGGAGATGGGCGAGGCGGTCAGCGGGTGTCCGGAGGTGCTCCGGGAACGGGGTGAGCCGGTTCCCGCCCCGGCGGCGGTCGCCGCGACCGAGCTGAGCGCAAGGCGGCCGGTCGTGCGCGGGACCGCCCGTCAAGCGTGCCAGGAGCGCAGGTAGGCCTCCTGCCCGGGGGTGAGCGCGTCGATGCGCACCCCCAGAGCGGCCAGTTCGAGCCGGGCCACCTCGGTGTCGGTTTCGGCGGGCACCTCCACCACGCCCGGCTCCATGCCGGAGGCGTTGCGGGCCAGCCAGGCCGTGGTCAGGGCCTGCACGGCGAAGGACAGGTCCATCACGGCGGCCGGGTGCCCCTCGGCGGCGCCGAGGTTGACCAGGCGCCCCTCGGACAGCAGGAGCAGGCGGCGCCCGTCGGCCAGCACGTACTCGTCGGCCTGCTCGCGCACGCCCCGGTTGACCTCCACGGCCCGGCCCTCCAGGGCGTTCAGGTCGATCTCCAGGTCGAAGTGGCCGGAGTTGGCCAGGATCGCGCCGTCCTTCATCAGGTCCAGGTGCTCGGCGCGGACCACGTCGCGGTTGCCGGTGACGGTGACGAACACGTCCCCGGCGGGGGCCGCCTCCTCCATGGTGGTGACGGTGTAGCCCTGCATGACCGCGTCCAGGGCCTTGACCGGGTCGACCTCGGTGACGACCACGCGGGCGCCCATGCCGCGGGCGCGCTCGGCCAGGCCGCGACCGCAGTAGCCGAACCCGGCGACCACGACCGTGCGCCCGGCGAGCAGCGCGTTGGTGGCCCGCAGGATGCCGTCGATGGTGGACTGGCCGGTGCCGTAACGGTTGTCGAACATGCGCTTGGTCGCGGTGTCGTTGACGGCGACCATGGGCAGCCGCAGTTCGCCCTCGGCGCTCATCCGGCGCAGCCGGATCACGCCGGTGGTGGTCTGCTCGCAGCCGCCCAGCACGCCGTCGAGGAGGTCGGGGCGGGCCAGGTGGGCCGTGTTGACCAGGTCGCACCCGTCGTCGAGCAGCAGGTGCGGCCGCGATTCCAGGACCGTGACCAGGTTCCGGTCATAGGCCGCCGGGTCCATTCCGGCCCAGGCGTGGACCGAAACCCCGTACTCGGTGACCAGGGCGGCGGCGGTGTCGTCCTGTGTGGACAACGGGTTGGACGCCGCCAGCCACACGCTCGCGCCGCCCGCGCGCAGGGCCCGCAGCAGGTTGGCGGTCTCGGCGGTCACGTGCAGGCACGCCGCCACGCGCAGGCCGTCCAGGGGGCGTTCGGCGGCGAAGCGCTCGCGCACGCTGCGCAGCACCGGCATGGAGCGCTCGGCCCAGTCCACGCGGCGGACCCCGGCCCCGGAGAGGCCGAGGTCCGCCACCTGGTGGGAGGGGAGTGTCATGTGCTGCCCGGCTCCTGCTCTCTCGGTCGGCTCGACCCTGGGGGTTGCGTTCGGGCGCCCACCGGGTTCCGGAGGTGCCGGAGGCGGGTTCGTGAGGAACGGGCGAACCCGCCTTAGGCGCCGAGGGTTCCTGTTCTCCGGGCGCCCGAACAGGGAAGGGGCTCCGGCCGCAGGCCGTCCGTTGGGGGTGGTGGCGGGCGAAGCGGAGCGGAGCCCCGGGTAAACGCTGCCTAGTAGCGGTAGTGGTCGGGCTTGAAGGGGCCCGCGACGTCCACGCCGATGTAGGCGGCCTGCTCCTTGGTGAGCTGGGTCAGCTTGACGCCGAGCGCGTCCAGGTGCAGCCGGGCGACCTTCTCGTCGAGGATCTTGGGCAGCGTGTAGACGTCGGTCGGGTACTCGTCGGGCTTGGTGAACAGCTCGATCTGCGCGATGACCTGGTTGGTGAAGCTGTTGGACATCACGAAGCTGGGGTGGCCGGTGGCGTTGCCCAGGTTGAGCAGGCGGCCCTCGGAGAGCACCAGGACGGACTTGCCGTCGGGGAAGGTCCACTCGTGGACCTGCGGCTTGATCTCCTTCTTGACGACGCCGGGGACCCTGGCCAGGCCCGCCATGTCGATCTCGTTGTCGAAGTGGCCGACGTTGCCGACGATCGCCTGGTGCTTCATGCGGGTGATCTGGTCGGCCATGATCACGTTGAAGTTGCCGGTGGTGGTGATGAAGATGTCACCGGTCTCCAGGACGTCCTCCAGGAGCGTGACCTGGTAGCCGTCCATGGCCGCCTGGAGGGCGTTGATGGGGTCGATCTCGGTGACGATCACACGGGCGCCCTGGCCTCGCAGGGCCTCGGCCGCGCCCTTGCCGACGTCGCCGTAACCGCACACCACGGCGACCTTGCCGCCGATGAGCACGTCGGTGGCGCGCATGATGCCGTCCGGCAGCGAGTGGCGGATGCCGTACTTGTTGTCGAACTTGCTCTTGGTGACCGAGTCGTTGACGTTGATCGCGGGGAAGGCCAGGGTGCCCTCGCGGCGCATCTCGTACAGGCGCAGGACACCGGTGGTGGTCTCCTCGGTGACGCCCTGGATCCGCTCGGCGATCCGGGTCCACTTGGTGGCGTCGCGCTCCAGGCTGGCGCTGAGCAGGCGCAGCACGACGCCCATCTCCTCGCTGTCGGCGCTGTCGGGGTCGGGGACCGCGCCCGCCTTCTCGTACTCGGCACCCTTGTGGACGAGCATGGTGGCGTCGCCGCCGTCGTCCAGGATCATGTTGGGGCCCTCGGCGCCCGGCCAGGTCAGCGCCTGCTCGGTGCACCACCAGTACTCCTCCAGGGTCTCGCCCTTCCAGGCGAAGACCGGGACGCCCTTGGGGTCCTCGGCGGTGCCGTCGGGGCCGACGACGACCGCTGCGGCGGCGTGGTCCTGGGTGGAGAAGATGTTGCAGCTGACCCAGCGCACCTCGGCGCCCAGGGCGACCAGGGTCTCGATGAGGACCGCGGTCTGGACGGTCATGTGCAGCGAGCCCATGATGCGCGCGCCCCGGAGGGGCTTGCTCTCCCCGTACTCGGCGCGGGTGGCCATGAGGCCGGGCATCTCGTGCTCGGCGAGCCGGATCTCGTCGCGTCCGAAGGCGGCCAGGGAGAGATCGGCGACCTTGAAGTCGAAAGCCATGCGTTCCTCACTCGTGATGGTCGTGGCGCACTCGATTCTAGGGCCGCGACCGGGACTGCCGTGCGAAATTGACATTTCACTGTCAGGTTCGCGCGCTTCGGTGGGGAGGTTCGGTTGGGGCGCGTGCCGTCAACGTTGCCCGTCGCGAGGGGGCACTGCGCGCGGAGCGCGTCGGTTGAGGGTGGTGGGGGGCGACGGGCGGGAGTACCCGGTGCGGCTCTCGCAAGGCCGAAGAGGGAGTCGGCCCGGGGCTGGCTGTCGACTGATGGGAACTCAGCGAGAGTTGTGCCGGGTACGCCGCGCAGCGGGGTGTGTGTCCGCGGCATATGCCCTAAGGTCGCGTGCATGGCCGCCCTCGACGACGATCCGACCCCCGCCGACCTCCGGCCGCGCGGCCCCGTGCCCATCTCCGCGGCCGCCGAACGCGTGGGCACCACCGCGCGGATGCTGCGCTACCGCGAGGGCCTGGGCCTGCTGCCCCGCACCCAGGAGCAGCCCACCGGGCGCGGGCACCGGCACCGCCGGTTCACCGAGGAGGACCTGCGCACGATCGCGGTGGGCCTGGAGCTGGAGCGCGAGTTCGACATCCCGCCCGCCGCGCTGGCCTTCGCCCTGCGGGTGCTGGCCGAGCCCGAGGTGCTGGCGCGGGTGCGCGCGCACGGGGAGCGGCTGGGCAGGCTCGCCGCGGCGCCCGCCCGCGCACTGGACTTCGAGAAGCAGAAGGCGATGCGGCTGCTGCACGGCCGCCGCCCCTGAACACCCCCGGTTTACGCTCCGACGCGTCCGGTAGCGGCCACAGGTCGGGGCCCGCGACAGGTTTTGGCCAACTGCCCACTGGCTACGGAAGACACGTGGATACCCTACGTTGCGGTGCGGACCTGGACCGGGTGCCGGCCCTGGTGCGCGAGGAACTCATGGACGTCGACCGGCTGCGGGCCATCTGGGCCCAGCACCGGCAGAGTCAGCCCCGGCAGGCCCGGGACGCGGCCCGGCGCGAGCTGACCGGCCGCCGGGTGCGGGCGCTGGGCGGCGGGCCCGCCCTGGAGGAGCTGGTGGTCTCCGCCGCGGCGGACGGGGCCTCCGGGCGCCAGTTCACCGCCGCGTTCGTCCTGGAGCTGGCCGAGCGCGCCAGGAACCTGCCCGAGGACTGCCCCGCGCGCTCCCCCCAGCACCCCGTGGACTCCGAGCAGGCGCTGCGGCTGGCGCGGGCCGCCTCGGTGCCCGCCCATCCGGTGGTGCGCGCCGCCCAGACCTACGCCGAGGGCGTGGCGGTGCTGGCCGAGCTGGATCCCGAGCGCCCCGAGGGCACGCACGCGTGGGCGCTGCCGTGGCTGCTGGCGTCCCTGGTGCTGCGGCGGGCGGACTTCCCGCCGCTGCTGCCCGACCCCCTGGCGCCGCCGTGGAGCGGACACGACGCCGACGAGCGCCTGGCCGGGATGGTCCGCCACTTCGCGCGCCTGGTGACCGGCACGCTGCTCGACGAGCTGAGCTGGACCCCCGACCACGTCCCCGAACCCCGCTCCCCCGTGACGCCGCTGGCGGCGGTGACGCGCCGCCGCGTCCTGGACTACGTGCGCTCGCGCCGCAGCTCGCTGGCCATGATCCTGCGGGCGCTGGACCCCGGGGCGCGCACGTCGGTGTACTCGGGCGGTTCGGACGACTCCGAGCCCGGGACGGCCTCGGAGGCGGTGGTGCGCAACCTGCTCACGCCGGGGGCCCCGCACTGGTGGACGGCGCTGGAGCTGACGGTGGGCGGGGCGTCCCTGTCGCTGTTCGTGGTGGTCCAGGAGGTGGGCCGCCCCCGGACGGGGGTGCTCGCGGTCACCGCGGACGCGCGCCTGACCACCCCGGAGGGGGAGCGCGACGCGCTGGGCATGTCCGGCACCGACAGTGTGATCGTGATGCCCACGGACTGCGTGGACGACCGCTGGCCCCAGGTGCGCGACCTCGTGGACGAGGCCGTGTCCCGGGCCATGAACGAGCTCACCCGCGTGTGAGCGGTCGGTGCCGCCGGCGGCCCGGCGGTCAGCCGCTGATGGCCAGCAGGAGCAGGATCAGCAGCAGGATGACGATGGTGATGAGCACCGCCGGGATCACCCAGCTCTGCTGGAGCACCGAGTTCTGCTCGACGGGGCGCGGCATGGGCTGCTGCGCCCCGGGGCGGGCGTAGGTCTGGTTGGGGTTCATGCCCGTGAGCATGGGGTTGCCGCCCGCGTGCAGGCCGTGGGGCATGCCGGGCGGCGGGGGCGGGTAGGCGGGGGCGCCCGGGCGGGGGTTGGAAGTGCCCGGGTGGCCGGGGACCCCGGGCCTGGGGTTGGATGTGCCGGGGTGGACGAAGCCGTGGCGGGGGTCGGAGCCCATGGGGTGCCCCGGCATACCCGGACGGGGGTTGGCGGCGCCGGGCTGCGCGTACCCGGCGGCGCCCGCCTGCGGGCCGCTGTGCGGCTGCTGGGGACCCGTGTGCGGCTGCTGCGGCCCGGTGTGCGGCCGGTAGGGCGTCTGGGCGCCGGTGAACAGGCCGGTCTGGGCGATCTGCTCGCCCTGTTTGACGGCGTCGTCGGTGGAGGGGCCGGAGGCCTCGGGGCCCTCGTGGCCCAGCAGGCGCATGAGGAGCGTCTGGGCGTTGGGCCGGTTGTCCGGGTTCTTGTCCAGGCAGGACTCGACGATGGGGCGCAGGGCCTCGTCCATGTCGGTCAGGTCCGGGGGCGCGCTGACCACGCGGTGGACGACCGCCGGGACGGTGTCGGAGCCGAACGGCGCCCGTCCGGTGGAGGCGAAGGCGATGACGCAGCCCCAGGCGAAGATGTCGCACTTGTCGGTGATGCCGCGGCCCTCGATCTGCTCGGGCGCCATGTAGGAGGGCGTACCGACGATCGAGTTGGTCATGGTGGCGGTGCCGTCGTCGATCCGGGCGATGCCGAAGTCGATGACGCGGGGACCGTCCGGGCCGATCAGCACGTTGCCGGGCTTGAAGTCGCGGTGGACGATGCCCGCCTTGTGGATGGCGACCAGGGCGGTGGCGGTGGTGATGGCGAGCCGCTGGAGGGTGGAGCCCTTCTGGGTGGTGCCCTTGGCGATGGTCTCCTGGAGGTCCTTGCCCGGCACGAACTCGCTGACCACGTAGGGCGGGTCGCCGTCGAGCCGGGCCTCGATGATCGCGGCGGTGCAGAAGGAGGCGACCTTCTGGGCCGCCCGGACCTCCTTCTCGAACCGCCTGCGCAGGTCGCTGTCGCGCGACCACTGGTCGTTGAGGACCTTGACCGCGTACTGCTCGCCGCCGGAGTCCTCGGCGAGGTAGACGATTCCCTGGCCGCCCTTGCCCAGCCGCCCTGTCACGCTGTACTCGCCGAACGAGGAGGGGTCGCTCGGCAGTAGCGGTTCGGGACCGGGCATCGGTGTCCTCCGGGAGATAGGGGTGAGGGGGCGCGCAGCACCAGGGTACGGGTTGCGGGGAACGCGGTGGTGCGTCCCGTCGTGCCCCGTTACCCCGGCGCAACCGTTATGACTGCTGGAACGCCCGGGGCGTTCCCGGTCTCACCCGATTTTTCGCGCCTCGTCGACCAGCAGGACCGGGATGCCGTCCCGGATGGGGTAGGCCAGGCCGCTCTCGTCGCAGACCAGCTCGTCGGTCTCGGGGTCGTGGCGCAGCGGGGCCTGGCTCTGCGGGCAGGCCAGGATCTCCAGCAGCCAGCCGTCGATCTTCGTGCTCATGTCCTCGTTCCTCTGCAATGGGGTGTCCCTCTGCCCCCATGATGCCTGGTCAGGCGCGGACGATGGCCAGGACCTCGTCGCGCAGACCGGCCATGGACGCCTCGTCGGGGGCCTCGACGTTGAGCCGCAGCAGCGGTTCGGTGTTGGAGGCGCGCACGTTGAACCACGATCCGTCGGGGAGGGAGACGGTCAGGCCGTCGAGTTCGTCGACGGTGACGCCGTCCCGCCCGGCGAAGGCCTCGCGTACCGCGGCCATCCGCCCGGGGGCGTCGGCGACCTTGGAGTTGACCTCGCCGGACCCGGCGTAGCGCGAGTAGGCCTCGGCGATCCGGGAGAGGGGGCGGTCTTCGTTGCCCAGCACCCGCAGGACGTGCATCGCGGCGAGCATACCGGTGTCGGCGCGCCAGAAGTCGCGGAAGTAGTAGTGGGCGGAGTGCTCCCCGCCGAAGATCGCGCCCGTCTCGGCCATGGTGGCCTTGATGAAGGAGTGCCCGACCCGGGTGCGGACGGGCTCGCCGCCGTTCTCGCGGACGATCTCGGGGACGGCCTGGGAGGTGATGAGGTTGTGGATGATCGTGGCGCCCGGCTCGCGCTCCAGTTCCTGGGCGGCAACCAGGGCGGTGACGGCCGAGGGCGGGACGGCGTCGCCGTTCTCGTCCACGACGAAGCAGCGGTCGGCGTCGCCGTCGAAGGCCAGGCCGATGTCGGCTCCGGTCTCGCGGACCTTGGCCTGGAGGTCCACCAGGTTGTCGGGGTCCAGGGGGTTGGCCGGGTGGTTGGGGAAGGTGCCGTCCAGCTCGAAGTAGAGGGGGACGACCTCCAGCGGCAGGCCCTCCAGGACGGCGGGGACCGTGTGGCCGCCCATGCCGTTGCCCGCGTCCACCGCGACCCTGAGCGGGCGGATGCCCGAGAGGTCGACCAGTTCGCGCAGGTAGTCGGCGTATCCGGCCAGCAGGTCGCGGTGGGTGACCGTCCCCGCGGGGCCGTCGTGGGCGGGCGCTCCCCCCTCCAGGATCTCCTCGGCCAGGCGGCGGATGTCGTCCAGGCCGGTCTCGCCGCTGATGGGCGCGGCCCCGGCCCGGCACATCTTGATGCCGTTGTACTCGGCGGGGTTGTGGCTGGCGGTGAACATGGCGCCGGGCATGTCCAGGCGGCCCGAGCCGTAGTAGAGGAGGTCGGTGGAGCCGAGCCCGGCGAAGACCACGTCCAGGCCCTGGCCGGTGACGCCCTCGGCGAAGGCGGTGGCCAGCTCGGGCGAGGAGGGGCGCATGTCGTGGGCGACCACCACGGCCTCCCCGCCGACCACGCGGGCGAAGGCGGCTCCGATCGCCCGGGCGGTGTCGGCGTCGAAGGTGTCGGGGATCACGCCCCGCACGTCGTATGCCTTGAAGATGCTTGCGAGGTCAGCCACGTCTTCTCCGGCCAGGTCGGTCCTGCTTGGGTTCGGTCCCGCGCGGCCGGGCCGCGCGCGGTACAAAACTAGCAAGGCGTCCCCGCGGACCCCCGCACCACCGCCGGTTCGGGCCCGGGCCGGCTCCCCGCCGCGGCTGGGGCGGCGCCGTCTACCCGCCGGAGTGCCGGGGGGGCTGCTGTTCGCCGCGCCCCGGATCGGATCTGACCACGCGCAGGTGCCCCCGGCGCAGCGTCTCGGTCCCCTCACCGATCTCGTCGGATGGGTCCTTGCGGGCAGGCGGGCGGGCCGCCTCACGTACGGCGTCGGCGAGGGCCTCCAGGTCGTCGCTGCCCGGGCCGCCGCCGGACGTCTCGACCGGGAGTCGGACGACCTCCCAGCCGCGCGGTGCCGTCAGCCGGTCGGCGTGCACGGCGCAGAGGTCGTAGCAGTGCGGTTCCACGTAGGCGGCGAGCGGGCCGAGGACGGCCGTCGAGTCCGCGTAGACGTACGTGAGCGTGAAGACGGCAGGCTGTCTGCAGGCGGTACGGGAGCAGCGTCGAACAGGGCTCACAGCGTTCGACTGTATGCCTTTACTGAGGGACACGCCAGCATCGTTCCATGAGCTGGCCCGTTCGCGCTCGTCGGCGGCCTCCGCGCGCCGCCCCCCGAAGCCCTCCCGGGGGTCGGCGCACCTCCTCCGGCCCCTCCCCCGCCGCCGTCCGGCGGCCCGATCCCCGGGCGCGTGAGCGCTTTCGCCTCGGGAGGGACTACGCGCGGGGCCCGTGATGGCTTAGTCTCGAAGTGTGCGACGAGTGCGCCTTTCCAGTGGCCAACCAGACCGAGTGCGGCGCCGGGACCGCCGCGGCCGAGGCATCCGCGGTCCTCTCGTGCCCTCTGACCTGCCGGTTTTCCGTAGCCGAGCGCAGGCCTTCGACGACCTTGTCCTGGACGCCGTCGAACGCCTCGAACGCCTGTGGGCGCGGGAGCTGGCCAATGTCGACTTCCTCGTGGAGGACGTCCCCCCGGTGGAACCCCGCGGCCCCCTGACCGAGGCGATCCCCTTCTCCCGCCTGGAGACCGATCCCTCCGGCCGGGCCAGGATCGTGGTGTACCGGCGTCCGGTGGAGATCCGGACGAAGGATCCGGAGGAGATGGCCCTCCTGGTCCACGAGACGGTCGTCGAGGAGGTCGCCAACCTGCTCGGCGTGGAACCGGAGTCGGTGGACCCCGAGGGCTGAGCGGCCCGCGGCGCGTCGGCCCCCGGCCGGCGCTGCTAGGGGACGACCCCCACCATGCTGTCGCGTACCACCGGCAGTTCGGTCCGCACCGGCGCGGGCGTCAGCGGCAGCACGCCCAGGCCGTCTCCGCGGCCGCGCAGCACGCGGGCGACGTGGACGGGCTCGGAGCCGTCCAGGACCTCCAGACGGACAGCGTAGCCGTCCTCGGGCTCGGTGCCCGCGGGCGCCCGCCAGCCGTCGTCCCCGCCGAACACGGTGGTGGTCCCCGCGGCGACCCGCACGCGCACGGCGTCCCCCTGGGTCGCGTCGGCGCCGATGGGGGTGGCCATGAGCGTGGCGTCGCCCCCGACCGCGGTCAGGAGCAGCTCGGTGTCGGCGTCCGCGGGGACGTCGGGCAGGACCGCGGTGGTGTCCAGCGGGAAGCCGAGCGGCGGCACCGCGGAGGTGTAGGCCGCCTCGACCACCTCGACGTCGTCCCCCTCACCGGTGACCGCCTCGGCGGCGACACCGGCGACCACGGGTGCGTCCGCCTCCACCACGACAGCGCCGGGCTCCCCGGCCAGAACGGTCTCCAGGCTGAGCCAGGCGGAGGCGGCCGGGGGCACGCTGAAGGTCAGCGGGTCGTCGGCGGTCCCGGTTCCGCGTCCCTCCCCGTCGTCCTGCGGCGCCTCCTCCGTCCCGTCCCGCGGGGCCGGGGTGACGGTGTGCACGCGCACCTGGACGGGCTCGTCGCCCGGCGCGGCCACGTGCAGGCGGCGACGGCCGTCGCCGCCGGGGACGCCGGGGACCACGTGCTCGCGCGCGGGCGCGGCCGTGGGCGGGACCCAGTCGGCGGCGCCGGAGGAGTGCTCGGCGAGCAGGGAGGCCGCGACCCGCCCCGTGCTGGTGCGCACGTGGACCCCGACGGCGCTGGTTCCGCCGACCAGGTCGGTCAGGTCCAGTTCGGCCGCCGCCCCCGCGGGGAGGGCGATGCCCCTGCTCTCCTCGGAGTAGGAGGGGCCGCCCTCGGTGTAGACGTCCACGCTGACCGTGGCCCGGGAGTCCTCGGGGTTGGCCAGGTGCACGGTGAGCGCGTCGAGCCGCATGCCCTCGATGCCGTCGCCGCCGGGGAGGGCGAACCAGGTCCCGACGGAGGGTTCGAGGCAGCGGACCTCGGTGGCCGAGCCGTCGGAGATGGTGGTCTGGGCGGCGTCGAGTCCGGAGGCAAGGGAGCCCTGCGCGCGGACGGCGGTGGGGGCGCCGGCTCCGGCGGTGTCGGTGTTCCAGACGCGGCCGGGCTCGGTCAGCTCCTCGCCGACGGCGCGGCCCCGGGTGCCGTCCCCGCCGGTTCCACCGGCCTCGCCGCCCCCGGTGTCCTCGGACTCCCCGCCTTCATCGCCGCTCCCCGCGCCGTCCCCTTCGTCCCCGGTGGCCGCCGGGACCGTCTCGGCCCACAGCTCGCCCTCGTCGTCGCGGCTCACCCTCGGCGCGAACGCGGCCACGGAGCTGTCCCCCGACTCGTGCGGGGCGGGGCACACCCGCACCGCGTGGTCGGGCCGCACGGTCCCGGGCTCGGTGACGCCCAGCTCCGCGGTGATCGGTCCGGTCGCGAACGCGACGCCGAACAGCGCGGCCAGGGCCAGCGAGACCAGCCCGAACAGCGCGAACCGGTTCTCCACGATCAGTCGCACCGCCTGCTCCTCCCGTTCGGTACCGCGCGCCCGGCGTGCCCGGCCGTCCCGGTGCCCCCGTCCGCCGCCGCCCGGCGCGTTCTCCTGCCCCGGTCACCGGCCACGGCGCCGCTCCCCCCTGCGCACGCCCCGGGTGCCCCTGCGGCGGCCCCCGCCCCGCAGGGCGGGCAGCGCGCCGGTGTCCTCCCCGGACGCGGAGCCGGGTGGGACGCCGCCCTCCGGCGTGCCCGCCGCGGCGTCCCCGTCCGCGCGGCCGCCGGGGCCCTCTCCGCCGGGCCGGGCGCGTGCGCCCCGGCGCGAGGACGCCCGGGACCTCCCCGAACGCCGCAGCCGCTCCGGCCGCCGCGGGCGGGGGGTGGGAGTGGCCTCGATCAACCGCACCTCCTCCTCGGTCCGCACACCCGGCGCGGCCAGGACGGCGACCGCCGCGAGCAGGACCCCCTGCGTGAGCAGCCAGGCCGCGTGGACGTAGTCGGTGTGCCAGACGCGCAGTCCGCCGCCCTCCACTGGCAGCTCCCAGGCCTGGGTTCCGCTCCGGGTGGTGACGGGGTCCAGTTCGACGCCGTCCAGGCTGGCGCGCCAGCCGCCGTCGGCGGCCTCGGCCAGGGCGAGCAGCCGTCCGGTACCGCCGTCGGGGACCGGGGCGCTCACCTCGTCCGCGTCCCCGCGCACCGCGAGGACCTCGGCTCCGACGCCGTCCTCGGAGACCACCCGCAGCGCGCCGGTGGGGGCGGCCAGCCGCCAGAGCGCGTAGTGCCGCGACAGCGACTGCCGCTCCAGCCCCGGTGTGCCGTCCAGTGTGTCGACCATGGTGACGTCGGCGGGCCCGCTGATCTGCGGGCGCGGGTAGAGCACGTACTGGATGCCGAGGTCGGCCAGGGTGTACATCTGGTCTCCGCCCTGGCCCACGGTGAGTTCGGCCACGGCCCGGTCCATCACCTCGCGGACCCCGCGCTCGGGCACGAGCTGCTCCTCGCCCAGCCGGGGTTCGCGTCCGCGCACGACCAGGTAGTCCACGCCGCCCTCGCCGTCGGCGGTGACCACGAGGGTGCGCGGCCGGGTCTGCGCACCGTCGGACCCGCCGCCCTCGACGGTCCCTGCTCCGACCAGCGCGCCGGGGACGACGGGTTCGGCGTGCGCGGTGACCGGTCCCCGCACCCCCTCCCACATCCACACGCCCGCGGCGCAGACGGGGGTCGCCAGGGCGATCAGTCCCACGGCGAGGGCGAAGACCCGCCTCGGTCCGCCCAGGCGCACCATGTCACCGAAGGAGCGGGCGGCGGTCGCCGCCGACAGCAGCACCGCCGTGGCGGCGAAGGCGAGGGCCGCCCCGGGCCAGACCGGCGCCGGGGGGCCGCCGTAGTAGGGCTCGACGACCACTCGGCTGGTCAGGATGGCCAGGAGGATTCCGAACAGGGCGAGCGACCACCCCGCCGCGGCCAGCATCCGGTTGCGGAGCAGCAGGAGGGAGCACAGCGCGGCCACGGCGAACCCGGCCGTGACCCAGAACGGCGGCGTCCCGGGACCGCCCGGCGAGAGCATGAGCAACTCCTGCGGGGTGGCGCCCGGCGCCGACAGCTCGGGGCGGTGCAGCCCCGCCTCCAGCAGCCACAGGCTGGGATGCAGGAGCAGTTCGAGCGTCCACGGCATCAGCAGCACGAGCGGGACGGCCAGGCCCAGGGCGACGCTGACGTAGATCCGGCGGCCCAGGTGGCCGAAGGCGACGGCCACCAGCACGCCGGTGACCAGCGACAGGAGCCACACCATCGGCACGAACGCGGTGGCGACCGCCAGGACCAGGCCCACCCCCCAGGCCGCGCGGCGCGAGGGCTTGGGCGGCATCGACACCAGCCGCACCAGCAGCAGTCCCAGCACCGGCAGCAGGACGTGGACCAGGGCGGTGCCCAGTCGGCCCTGGGCGACCGCGCCCGTGGCCACCGGCAGCAGCGCGTAGGACGCGGCCATCCACAGGCGTGCGGGGCGAAAGCCCAGCACCTCGCGGGCGAGCAGGTAGGCGGTCAGTCCGGACAGGGGCACGCAGCCCAGCAGGACGATCGTGACGGCCAGCCAGGGCTTGCCCAGGGTGAGCGTGGACAGAAGGGCGAGCAGTCCGACGTAGGGCGGGACGGGGTCGCCCGCGCCGAGCCCGCTGTCCGGGCTGCCGGACAGGTACAGGTTCCACAGGTCGCCCGCGCCGCCCGCGACCGGGGGCAGGGCGCCGCCCGCCAGGAGGCCGCCCAGGAGCAGGGAGCGCTCGGCGACCAGTGCCACCGCGGCCAGGGCCAGGACCATCAGCGCCCCGGGCCGCAGGAGCACGCTGCGCACGAAGCCGACGGTGTCCGTGGGGATCTCGTCCTCGTCCTCGGCGGCGGGCGGCGCGGTGACGGCCTGGTGGCGGCCGGGGGTGTTGCGCACGGGTTCCCCGGACAGGATTCCGGTGAGCACGTCGTGGACCTGGCGCATGGCCACGCCGCGCGCCAGGAAGGGCCGGATGGCGCTGTAGGTGCGGCGGCGGTCGCGGCGGCGCCGGAAGCGGGCGCGCATCAGCCGGAGCGGCCGCAGGTAGACCAGGGTGATCGCGGCGGCCTCGTCCAGGGCGTTGGCGGGCTGCTTGATGAGCAGGTACCCCGCGACGCGCAGCAGCGAGGCCACGGAGTTGCGCAGCAGCGCGGCCACCATGCCGCCCACGGGCAGGTTGGCAAGCAGCACGAAGACGGCGTGGCGGCGGTCCACGCGGCGCGGGTGGTTGCGGGTGGCGGAGATGGGTCGGCGGCGCCGGGCGGAGGCCTCGGCGTGGTAGGCGACAGCGTCGGTGACGAGCACGGCGCGCAGTCCGGCGCCGCCCACCCGCCAGCAGAAGTCGATGTCGTCGCGGAACAGCGGCAGGGAGGGGTCGAAGCCGCCGAGGCGGTCCCACACGTCGCGGCGCACGAGCATGCCCGCGCTGGAGACCGCCAGGACCTGGCGTGTGCCGTCGTGCTGGCCGTGGTCGAACTCGCGCTGTTCCAGGCCGGTCTCACGGCGGCCCGCGCCGTCGATGGTCACGCCCGTCTCCACCAGGAGGCGGCGGTCGAACCAGTCGCGCAGTTTGGGGCCCAGGACGGCGGCTCGGGGGTCCTGGTCGGCGGCGTCCAGCAGGTGGGCGAGGGCGTCGCGGTCCGGGGTGAGGTCGTCGTGGATCAGCCAGATCCACTCGGTGGCGTCCTCGTCGAAGCCGCGTACGGCGCTGGTGGAGCGCGGCAGTTCCAGGGCGGCGCGTACGGCGTCGCCGTACCCGGTGTCGGAGGGCAGCTCCACGACGGCGTCGGCGGGCAGGAACCGGGCCAGGACCTCGGCGCTGTCGTCGGTGCTGCCGGTGTCGGCGGCGACGGCCCGCTGCACGGGCCAGGACTGGCCGCGCAGCGCCTGCATCGTCTCGGGCAGCCAGCGGGCGCCGTCGTGGGAGACGATGACCGCGGTGACGACGTGTCGGGCGAAATCCTGGTCAGGCACGGCTGTGGTGGGTTCTCTCCGGGAGGGGGCGCGGCCCCGATCGGGTCCGCGGGTCCGGCCGGGCGGGGCCGACGGGCGCGACCGCGCTCCGGACGCGGTCCGCGCGCGGGACGTCACGGCCGACCGCGGCCCTCGTGACCTCGTCGGGGCCGGACACGGCCCGCGCGGGACATCACCCTACGCCACTCGGCACCATTACGGGCCTATTCGTCACACCCCGCCGCGGTCGGCCATATCGGAACATTCCCACCACGACGGAGAGCACTTATTCGAACAAA
Source organism: Nocardiopsis akebiae (assembly GCF_018316795.1). Taxonomy (NCBI): domain Bacteria; kingdom Bacillati; phylum Actinomycetota; class Actinomycetes; order Streptosporangiales; family Nocardiopsidaceae; genus Nocardiopsis; species Nocardiopsis akebiae. The sequence continues at coordinate 1,472,609 of NZ_CP074132.1, read as the reverse complement.
CATACGAACAGAGTCCGATATATCCGTGCATTGCCGCCTCCGCCCACGACGCGGACGCAATCGCCGCGCGCCCGGGAAGGGACCGAACATGAAAAACGCGCGCCCGGACTCACGGCCCGGACGCGCGTCTCACACGCGGCCCTAGAGCATCTCCGCCAGGAAATCGAAATCTCCCCCGGCGGCTTTCTTCAGCCTGCGGCGCTCGCGTTCGGAGAGTCCCCCCCAGATGCCGAAGCGCTCATCGTGCTCCAACGCGTATTCCAGGCACTCCGCACGTACCTCGCACGACTGGCAGACCTTCTTGGCTTCCCGGGTCGAGCCGCCCTTCTCGGGGAAGAACGCCTCCGGGTCGGTCTGCGCGCACAGGGCACGCTCCTGCCAGCCCAGATCCTCATCCGAGCCGTGCGCCAGCGGGATGACCTCGCTCATGCGCACCTCCTGTTGCCCCCCATAGATGTCCCCGGCCCTTTTCGTCCCCCGGGCCGGGTGGAATCCCACCTTGAAATTACACGTGGGTCGCCTGCTGAGAGTCAAGCGCCCTGCGTGGTAATCCACTGAATATCATGTAACGAACCGCCAACGGCAGCCGGGTGATGTCCGTTCTGCGGATTACCACGCAATTCACGACCTTCCGAGGCGGTGGGGAGGACGGGCCGAGGGAGCCGGGTCAGCGCTTGTCCTCGCCGCCGTACCACCCCTGCTGGTCACCGGTTCCGCCCTGTCCCTGCTGGTCAGAGCCGTATCCGGTGCCCGCTCCGTACTGACCCCCGTACGATCCCCCGCCCTGGCCGGGCGTCTGGTTACCGTTGTTCTCACCGGAGTTAAAGAAAGGATCAAGTTTGCCGTCGGCCGGGGTGTCCTGGGCCTGCTGCCCCTGGTCAGCGCCCTGGTACCAGCCGTACTGGATCGCGTCCTGGGCGGCCTGCTCACCGGAGGCGGGCTGCTGCTCGGTGCCCTGCGGGGCGTACTGGGAGGGGTCGTAGGCGTACTCGCCGGGCTGGCCGTAGGCGGCCTGCTGCCCGGAGGCGTCGGTGCCGTACTGCTGACCGTAGGCCTGCTGCGCGCCCGTGCCGTACTGCTGCTGCACGGGGTCGGTCCCGTACTGCTGGCCGTAGGCCTGCTGGGCCGGGTCCGCTCCGTACTGCTGGCCGTACTGCTGCGAGGCGTCGTAGCCCTGCTGGACGGGCTGCTGCCCGGAGGCGTCGGTGCCGTACTGCTGACCGTAGGCCTGCTGCGCACCGGTCCCGTACTGCTGCTGCACCGCCGGGTCCGCGGCGTACTGCTGGGCCGGGTCGGCCCCGTACTGCTGACCGTAGGCCTGCTGCGCACCGGTCCCGTACTGCTGCTGCACCGCCGGGTCCGCGGCGTACTGCTGGGCCGGGTCGGCCCCGTACTGCTGACCGTAGGCCTGCTGCGCGGGGTCCGCGCCGTACGGCTGGACGGCGCCCTGGGTCGGGTCGGCGGGCTGGCCCGGGTAGGCCGGCTGGGCGAAGGACTGCTGCGCGCCGGTGGCGGGCGGGAACTGCTGCGGGTAGGCGTTCTGCGGCCGCACCACCCTGGGGACCAGGGTCGGGTCGTTGAAGGCCTTGAGCGCCGCGAAGCCGAAGATGCCGAGCACCGCGCCCTGGGCGACGGTCCCCAGCATCCGGGCGAAGCCGTGGCCGATGTTGATCGCGTCGATGAAGCCGCAGATCACCGTGATCAGGCAGAAGAGCAGGCCCACACCGGTGACGATCATCGCGGTCAGCACGACCGGGGAGGCACCCGCCCTGGTCCTGTCACCGGTCAGCACGAGGGCCACCGCGACGGCGACCAGGACCGTGATGGTCACACCGAAGAAGTTGGCGGAGCCCGCGTCGTACATGGCCGTGGCGAAGGACGTCTCCGAGCGCCAGCCGCTGGACCGGACGATCACCTGGATGAGCCCGGAGAGCATGAGCACGCCCGCGGCTGCAAGCAGGACCCAGGCCGCCGGAAGGCGCAGGCGTTCTAGCGTTTCGTTCTTCAAGAGAGGTTCCCCATCTACTGCTGCTTCGCCGTCGGGTCGTTGGGAACGGCGTCGGGCTGTCACGTGTGGATCGGCCGCGTCCGGGCATGGATGTGGGGACACCGGGCGGGGCCGAGGAGTGGGATGGCGACCGCAGCCACGGAGTTCACGGACCTCCGATACCGGAACGGTCACGCACGGATCGTGCCCACGGCGGGGCAGACGACCCATACACGCCCCCAGACTGCCAGACTTGGACGCATGCGGATAGTCGTACCGGCTGGCGGTATCGGCGGCGCGCGGTTCCTCCGCGGCCTCAGGGCGGCGCTCGGAACCGTGGCGTCGGCCACCGAAGAGCACACCACAGACAGCAGCGTCACCGTCATCGGCAACACCGGTGACGACATCACCCTGTTCGGGCTGAGAATCTGTCCGGACCTGGACACGGTGATGTACACCCTCGGCGGGGGCATCAACGAGGAGCAGGGCTGGGGCCGGACCGACGAGTCCTTCACCGTCAAGGAGGAGCTCGCCGCGTACGGGATGAAGCCCACCTGGTTCGGCCTGGGCGACCGCGACACCGCCACGCACATCGTGCGGACGCAGATGCTCGCCGCCGGCTTCCCCCTCTCGGCGGTCACCGAGGCGCTGTGCGACCGCTGGCGGCCGGGCGTGCGGCTGCTGCCGATGACCGACGACCAGGTCGAGACGCACGTGGTCGTCGACGACGGCGAGGGGCGCCGGGCCATCCACTTCCAGGAGTGGTGGATCCGGCACCGCGCGGCGCTGCCCGCCGAACAGATCGTGAGCGTCGGCGCCGAGACGGCCAAGCCCGCCCCCGGTGTGCTGGAGGCGATCGCCGAGGCCGACGCCGTGATCCTGCCCCCGTCCAACCCGGTGGTCAGCGTGGGTTCCGTCCTGGGTGTCCCGGGGATCCGCGAGGCCATGGCGGCAAAGACCGTGGTGGGCGTCTCCCCCATCATCGGCGGCGCGCCGGTGCGCGGCATGGCCGACGCCTGCCTGGCCGCGATCGGGGTGGAGACCAGCGCGGGCGCGGTCGCCGCGCACCTGGGCGCCGACCTGCTGGACGGCTGGCTGGTCGACGAGGCCGACGCGGGCACCGAGGTGGAGGGGATCGAGGTGCGCTCGCGTCCCCTGTACATGAGCGGCCCCGCCGCCACCGAGGCGCTCGCGCGTGCGGCCGTGGACCTGGCCTTGGAGCTGGCGCAGAGGCGGGGAGGCGGCGAATGAGCGCCGAACTGAGCGTGCGCGGTCTCGGCGGCATCCCCGAGGTGCGTTCGGGCGACGACCTGTCGGCCCTGGTGGCCGAGGCTGTGGCCGCCTCCGGGGCCGCGCTGGCCGACGGGGACATCCTCGTGGTCACCTCCAAGGTCGTGAGCAAGGCCGAGGGCCGCGCCCGCCGTATGGACCGGGAGGAGGCCGTCGCCTCCGAGACCGTCCGGGTGGTGGCCCGTACTGGCAGGACCGGGATCATGCAGACCCGGCAGGGGCTGGTCATGGCCGCCGCGGGGGTGGACGCCTCCAACGTCGAACCCGGGACCGTGCTGCTGCTGCCCGAGGACTCCGACGCCTCCGCCCGCGCGCTGCGCGCCGGGCTGCGCGAGCGCCTGGGCGTGAACGTCGGCGTGATCGTGTCCGACACCTTCGGGCGGCCGTGGCGGGTCGGGCAGACCGACGTGGCCATCGGCGCCGCCGGGCTGTCGGTCGTGCAGGACCTGCGCGGCACCGCCGACACCCACGGCAACCTCATGGAGGCGACCGTCAACGCGGTGGCCGACGAGATCGCCGGGGCGGGCGAGCTGGTCAAGGGCAAGACGAACCGGGTCCCGGTCGCGGTGGTCAGCGGCCTGGGCGGCCTGGTCACCGAGGAGGACGGCCCGGGGGCGGTGGCACTGGTCCGCTCGCCCGACGCCGACCTGTTCCGGTACGGGTCGCGGGACGTGGTCCCCGCCCGGCGGACGGTGCGCTCGTTCACCGACGCGCCGGTGGACCCGGCGCTGGTGCGGCGGGCCGTGGCCGCGGCGGTGACGGCCCCCGCGCCGCACCACACCACGCCGTGGCGCTTCGTGCTGGTGGAGTCGGCGCACACGCGCAAGCGGCTGCTGGACGCGATGCTCGCTGCGTGGGTGGCGGACCTGCGCGGGGACGGGTTCAGTGAGGAGCAGATCGCCCGGCGCACGCGGCGCGGCGACGTGCTGCGCGGCGCGCCGTACCTGGTGGTGCCCTTCCTGGTGGCCGACGGGGCCCACCCCTACCCGGACGCGCGCCGGGCCGGCGCCGAGCGGTCGATGTTCCTGGTCGCGATGGGCGCCGGGGTGCAGAACCTGCTGGTGGGGCTGGCCGTGGAGGGACTGGGGTCGGCCTGGGTCTCCTCGACCATGTTCTGCGCGGACGTGGTGCGCGAGGTGCTGGAGGTGCCCGAGGAGTGGCAGCCGATGGGCGCGGTGGCCGTGGGGTACGCGGCCGAGGCGCCCGGGGACAGGCCGCCGCGCGACCCGGAGGACTTCGTCGCCGTGCGCTGACCCGCTGACGCGGTGGTCGCCGGGCCCGTCCCCCGGCGACCGGCGCGTCAGGGAGACCGGCGGGCCCGGCGGCGCCATGCTGGTGCGTGCGGGGGTCGGCGGGGAGGTGCGGGGTGTCCGTCGAGGGGTACGTGGTCGCCACGCTGGTGATCGTGGTCGCGGTGATCTGCGGCCGACTGGTCGCGGGGCGTCTGCGGGTGCCGGGGGCGGTCGTGCTGGTGCTGCTGGGCATGGCCCTGGGGCTGGTGCCCTGGCTGCACTCGCTGTCGATCTCCCCCCAGGTCATCCTTCTGGTGTTCCTGCCCCCGCTGATCTACAACGCCGCGTTCTTCTCCTCGCCCAAGGACATGCGCGAGCTGGCGCGCCCCATCGTGGTGATGGCGGTGGGGGTGACGCTGCTGACGGCGTTCGGTCTGGCGGGGATCGTCCATCTGCTGATGCCGTCGGTGGGGTGGCCCGCGGCGATCGCCCTGGGCGCCGCCGTCGCGCCGACCGACGCCGTGGCGGCGTCGGCGATCCTCAAGCGGGTGGGCACCCCGCGCCGGGTTCTGACCCTCCTGGAGGGCGAGTCCCTCATCAACGACGGGGTCGCGCTGACCCTTTTCAGCCTGGCCGTGACAGCCATGGCGCACCCGCTCACGCCCCAGGAGGGCCTGGTCGAGCTGGTGAAGGTCGTGGTCGGCGGCCTGGTCTGCGGCGCCGCGGTGGCCCTGGCGGTGTCGTGGTCGCGGACCCGCATGCGGGATCCGTCCCTCCAGCTGATGGTCGTGCTGGTCACGCCGTTCGCGGCCTACATCCCGGCGGAGCTGGCGGGGTTCTCCGGGGTGCTGGCGGCGGTGGTAGCCGGGTTCTACCTGGGCACGCGCGGCGAGGGCCTGCTGCCGCCCCGGGTGCGGGTGAACGGACAGACGATCTGGGGTGCCCTCGTGGGGCTGCTGGAGTCGATGCTGTTCGTGGTGCTGGGGTTGCAGCTGGACTCGGTGGTCACGGCGGTGCGGGACCAGTTCGCCTTCCTGGACCTGGTGTGGGTGGCGCTGGCGACGACGGCCACGGCGGTCGCCCTGCGGATGGGGCTGATGCTGGTGATGATCCCGCTGCACCGGATCCCGCCGTTCTCGAAGCTGGAGGGCGCCGACCTGCGGGAGCGGCTGGTCATCGGGTGGAGCGGGATGCGGGGGGCGGTGTCGCTGGCGATTGCCCTGTCCCTGCCCGCGACGCTGGGCGGTGAGCCGTTCACCGAGCGGGGCGCGCTGGTGTTCGTGGCGGGGGTCGTGGTGCTCGGGACCCTCGTGGGGCAGGGGATGACGCTGCCGCTGCTGCTGCGCAAGCTGGGCATGGCGCGTGAGGGCGCGCGGCGGATGGAGTTCCTGCGGGCGGACGAGCAGATGAGCTGCGCGGCGCTGAGCAAGGTGGACGAGCTGCTTCGGGAGGGCGAGGTGGACGACCGCACCGCCGACTCGCTGCGCGCGGTGTACACGCGGCGCGTCTCGCAGGTGCGGGGGCTGATGGACGCCGAGGACGGGCGGGCGCGTGAACGGGTGGACAGCGGCAGGGCCGTGCACGCGCAGATCACGCAGGCGCGCAGGGACGCGCTGGTGTCGATGTACCGGGAGGGCGACATCGACCACGCCGTGTTCCAGGAGATGAGCCGGGACCTGGACATCCGGGACACGGGAGCGGGTCCGTACGGCTCGTGAGTCGCGGGGCGGCCGGGCGCGGGCCCGCAGGTCCCGTGAGGCCCGGAACGGCCGGGGCCGGGTCCGCCCTCTCCGTGGGGGCCGGGAGCCCGCCGGGACCGTCCCGCACGCCGCGTGTGAATGTGTGGGAACCGGAGCACGCGGTGCGCGAACGTCCGCTCGGGCGCGCACGGATCGTGACGAACGGTACGCGCGGTGGTCGTCTTTCCTGGTGCTGGAGGGGCTCTTGAGACCTCAGAAAGGCACTGAGGCCACCAGAAAAACTACAAACTTTCCTTACCGTTTTCGTTGACGCAGCCGCGTGACAACTTTAAAGTTTCCTAACAATTAGCGGCTCACAGAGCCCCTTCGTCTCCCCCGCTCGACGACAGGAGCAACCCCCGATGCCCGAACACCGCCTCAGGAAAGCCCCCCGAGCCGCGAAGGCCGCCCTGACCGGCGCCCTCGCCCTCCTGACCGCCGGACTCCTCGCCGGCTTCAGCCAGCTCTCCCCCGCTCCCGCCGAGGTCGAGACCGTGTCCGACAGCGACTCCGCCCGGGTCCAGCAGACCGGCCAGTGGCTCACCGGGTACTGGCACAACTTCGACAACGGCTCCACCGTGATGCCGCTGTCGGAGGTTCCCTCCGAGTACAACCTGGTGGCCGTCGCCTTCGCCGACAACCACCCCACCCTCGACGGCGGGGTCACGTTCAACCTGGCCAGCCAGGAGCTGAACGGCTACACCGACCAGCAGTTCCGCGACGACATCGCGGCCGTCCAGGCCGAGGGCCGCAAGGTCGTCATCTCCGTGGGCGGCGAGCTCGGCCACGTGAGCGTCACCAACGCCGCCCAGGCGAACAACTTCGCCGACACCGTGCACCAGCTGATGCAGGACTACGGCTTCGACGGGGTCGACATCGACCTGGAGCACGGCATCAACGCGCAGTACATGTCCCAGGCCCTGCGCGACCTGAGCGGCCGGGCCGGATCGGACCTGATCATCACGATGGCTCCGCAGACCATCGACTTCCAGGGCCCCGACCGGGAGTACTACAAGCTCGCCTCGAACATCTCCGACATCCTCACCATCGTCAACATGCAGTACTACAACTCCGGCTCGATGCTGGGGTGTGACGACCAGGTGTACCACCAGGGCACCCCGGACTTCGTCGCCGCGCTGGCCTGCATCCAGCTGGAGATGGGGCTGAGCCCGGACCAGGTGGGCCTCGGGCTGCCCGCCGTGCAGTCCGCCGCCGGAGGCGGGTACATGGCGCCCGGCCAGATCGTGCGCGCCCTGGACTGCCTGGAGGCCGGAACCAACTGCGGATCATTCTCCCCCGCCACCCCGTACGGCCCCATCGGCGGTGTGATGACCTGGTCCGTCAACTGGGACGCCACCAACGGCTACGCCTTCGCCGAGACCATCTCGGCGCGCCTGGCCACCGGCCCCGGCGACGGCGGCGGTCCCACCGAGGAGCCGACCGAGGAGCCCACCGAGCAGCCCGGCGACTGCACCGCCGCCGCCTGGACGGCCGACAGCGTCTACACCGGCGGCGACGTGGTCTCCCACGGGGGCTCGGAGTACCGCGCCCAGTGGTGGACCCAGGGGGAGGAGCCGGGCACCACCGGCGAGTGGGGCGTCTGGAGGCTCGTCGGCACCTGCTGATCCGAGGCCGCGTGGGAGGACCCCCGCCCCTTCCGCCACACGCGGCTCCCCGGCGGCCCGTCACACACTCCCCACAGGTGACGGGCCGCCAGCCCCATGGAGGAGGGGCGGAGCGCCGTCCCCGGCGCTCCGCCCCTCCTCCGACGTCTAGGGTCTGTTTCCGAACCGGTCTCAGCTTGTGGGGGTTGGTTCGGGCGCCCACGGGGTTCTGGAGGGGCCGGAGGTGGGACTGCGGGGAACGAGCCGTCTCACCGGAGGCGCCGAAGGTTCCCGTTCTCCGGGCGCCCGAACACGGACCGAAGCGAAGCGGAGGTCCAAAAAACACCGCCTAGACCAGCGGCAGCGAGGGGCGCCGGACGCTGGGGGCCACGCCGTCGCTGGCCTCGGCCGCGCGCTGGCGCTCCCCCGGCACCGGACCGTAGGTCGTGGTGCGCTGGCGGACGGGGCGGCCCGTCGGCTCGACCAGGGCGCGGATGTCGCTGATGGTCTTGAACGACCCCTGCCCCGACCCGGCCATCCGGCTGATGGTCTCCTCCATCAGGGTGCCGCCGACGTCGTTCACCCCGCCCGAGAGCAGCTGGCGGCAGGTGTCCTCGGCGAGCTTGACCCACGAGCACTGGATGTTGTCGATGTGCCCGTGCAGCAGCAGCCGGGCCAGGGCGTGCACGGCGCGGTTCTCCCGGACGGTCGGCCCGGTGCGGGCCAGCCCGGCCAGGTAGATGGGCGCGTTGGTGTGCACGAACGGCAGCAGGACGAACTCGGTGAAACCCCGGCGGCCGTTGCGCTCCACCGACCGCTCCTGGAGGGAGCGCAGCAGCTTGATGTGCGCCACCCAGTGCCTGGGCGAGTCCACGTGCCCGTACATCATCGTGGACGTGGTGGGGATGCCCAGGTCGTGGGCGGACGTGATGACGTCGATCCACTCGGCCGCGGGCAGCTTGCCCTTGGTGAGGATCCAGCGGACCTCGTCGTCGAGGATCTCGGCGGCGGTGCCCGGTACGGAGCCGAGCCCGGCCTCGCGGGCGCGCAGCAGCCACTCGCGGACCGGCAGGTTCGTGCGCGCCGCCCCGTTGACCACCTCCATCGGGCTGAACGCGTGGACGTGCATGTCCGGGACGCGCTCGCGCACGGCGGCGGCGATGTCGAAGTAGGCGGTGCCCGGCAGGTCCGGGTGGATGCCGCCCTGCATGCACACCTCGGTCGCTCCGGCCCTCCAGGCCTCCTCGGCGCGGTCGGCGACCTGCTCCAGGGAGAGCGTGTAGGCGTCGGCGTCGGTGCGGCGCTGGGCGAACGCGCAGAAGCGGCAGCCGGTGTAGCAGACGTTGGTGAAGTTGATGTTCCTGGTCACGACGTAGGTGACGTCGTCGCCGACCGCGTCGCGGCGCACCCGGTCGGCCAGGTCGGTCAGCGCCTCCAGTTCGGCACCGTCGGCGTGCAGCAGGGCGAGCGCCTCGTCGTCGGACAGCCCCGCCGGGTCGGACTCGGCGCTGCGCAGGGCCGCCGCGACGTCGGGGTCGAACCTGCGCGGCACGGCCCCCTCGCGGTCCACGCCCGAGCGCAGCTCGTCCCAGTCACCGTAGACGGCGTCGAAGTCGCCGCGGCGGTCGGTCGTGCGCCCCTCCGCGTCGATCCCCGTGTGCAGGTCGGTGCGGCCGGAGGAGACCAGCACCGCCTCGGGCTCCTGCCAGGGGCGGCCCACCACGGGCGCGTCCTCGCGGGCCAGGCCGGTCTCGGGATCGGCGAGGGCGGCCACGTGCCCGGCCACGCGCGGGTCCAGCCAGGGTTCCCCGGCCAGGACGTACTCGGGGTAGACGGTAAGCCGCTCGCGCAGGGCGAAGCCGTGGGCGGCGGTGCGCGCGGCCAGGTCGTCGATCTGCGGCCAGGGCCGCTCCGGGTTGACGTGGTCGGGGGTGAGCGGGGAGACGCCGCCCCAGTCGTCGATGCCCGCGCGCAGCATCAGAGCGTACTCGTCCACGCCCCCGTGCTCGGCTCCGATGAGGTTGGGCGGCGCCTGCACGTGCGCCCTGGGCCCCATGACCAGGCGGGTGACGGCGATGGCTGCGGCCATCTCCTCGCGTTCGGCGTCGGGCCGGTGCATCATCGCGGTCGCGGGCTTGGCCCGGAAGTTCTGCACGATGACCTCCTGGACGCCGCCGTAGCGCCGGGAGGCGCCGCGCATCGCGAAGATCGACTCGGCGCGCTCGGCGGTGTTCTCACCGATGCCCAGGAGGATGCCGGTGGTGAAGGGGACGCTGGAGCGCCCGGCGTCCTCCAGCACGCGCAGCCGCACCGCCGGGTCCTTGTCCGGGCTGCCGTAGTGGGCCTGGCCCTTCTCGGTGAACAGCCGGGTGGAGGTGGTCTCCAGCATCATCCCCATGGACGGGGCTACGGGCTTGAGGCGCTGGAGGTCGGCCCAGGTGAGCACGCCCGGGTTCAGGTGCGGAAGCAGGCCTGTCTCCTCCAGCACCATGATGGCCATGGCCCGCACGTAGGACAGCGTGTCGTCGTAGCCGTGGGCGTTGAGCCACTCGGCGGCCTGCTTCCAGCGGTCCTCGGGCCGGTCGCCGAGCGTGAACAGGGCCTCCTTGCAGCCCGTCTCGGCGCCCCGCCGGGCGATGTCCAGGACCTCGTCGGGCGACAGGAACGGGGCGTCGAGGCGGCCCGGCACCGTGGCGAACGTGCAGTAGTGGCAGCGGTCGCGGCACAGGCGGGTCAGGGGGACGAACACCTTGCGGCTGTAGGTGACGACACCGGGGCGGCCCGCGGCCTCCAGCCCCGCGTCGCGCACCCTTCCGGCGTGTTCGAGGAGGACGTCCAGGTCCTCGCCCCTGGCGTGCAGGAGCACCTCTGCCTCGGTGACGTCGAGGGTCTTTCCGTCCCGGGCGCGGGCCAGGGCCCTGCGCATGGCGGACGGGGTCGGGGAGGGGACGGGGGCCGGGTCGTTCGCACCACTCATAGGGCGCAACCCTACGCCCCGCTCCTTGTGCGCGTGCGGACGCACCACCGGTGGCACCGCGCGTGTGCGGTGCGTCACCGCCGCCTTCCGCCGCTGGTCGGGGTGTGGTCGGGGCCTCGGTGGCGTGGTGGGGCCTGTGGATCGGTCGTGCACGCTGTGGCCCGCTGATCCGGGCGTCCACGGGACCCGGCGCGTGCGCGGGCGGCGTAGGGTCGGCACGTACGGGAGGGAGGCCACGTGCTGAGTCGGCTGCGCAGTAGCCCGTGGGTGCGGTTGGCGCTGTTGCTGGTGGTGTGCGTGTGCGTGGGGTTGGCCCTGCACGCGAACTGGGAACAGGCCCGGGACGCCGCGGCGGCGCTGCCCCTGTGGGTGCTGCCCGCGGCGGTGCTGACGGGCATGGCGGGGCTCACCGCGCAGATGCTCGCCTGGCGCGCGCTGCTGGCCGGGACGGGCTCCCCCCTGCCCCGTCGCACGGCGGCCCGCGTCATGTTCGTGGGGCAGCTCGGCAAGTACCTGCCGGGTTCGGTGTGGGCCTTCGTCGCCCAGGTCGAGCTGGCCCGGGACTGGAACGTGCCGCGCACGCGCGGTGCGGCGGCGACCCTGCTCGCGGTGGGTGTGACGGTCGCGACCGGGCTGGCGGTCGCGGCGGTGGCCCTGCCGCTGTCGTCGGCGGAGGCGGCCCGCCGCTGGTGGTGGGCGCTGGCGCTGGCGCCCGTGCTGCTCGCCGCGCTGCACCCGCGCGTGGTCGGCTGGGGGATCAGGCTGGCGGCCCGCCCCTTCTCCCGGTTCCGCGAGGTCGCCGGGGCCGGGCCTCTGGACGTGCGCGGACGGTCCATGGCCGCGGCCGTGGGGTGGACCCTGGTGGCCTGGGTGCCCCTGGGCCTGCACGTGTGGCTGCTGACCTGGGCGGTGGGCGGCGAGGCGCTGCGGTCGCTCGGCCCGGCGGTGGGCGCCTACGCGCTGGCGTGGACGCTGGGGCTGCTGGTGGTGTTCGCCCCGGCGGGCCTGGGAGTGCGCGAGGCGGTGCTGGTGGTGGCGCTGTCACCGGTGGTGGACGCCGGGGCCGCGCTGGTGGTGGCGGTGCTGTCGCGGCTGGTGATGACCGTGGCGGACGTGGCCTGGGCGGGGTTGTCGGTGCTGCTGTCCCGGCGGGCCGTGCCGGGGCCGGAGGCCGTGCCCGGACCGCGTCCCTGACGGGCGTCGTCTCGTTCCCCGGCCGCTCCCGCGGAGGTGGTGGGCCCGGGGCGGGGGTGGCGGCCCTGGGGGCACCACCGCGCTCGCCCGCGACCCGGCCGCCGCTCTGGCGCACCTGTCCGAGGACGACCGCGGCGCCCTGCTCCTGAGCGACCGGGGGAGCTGGCCTACGGGGAGACCGCTCTGGTGGCGTCCCCGTGGGCGCCGCGCACTCCCGTCTCCGGCGCCGGAGACCCTCAGGCCCCGAGCAACCGCTCGGTGTAGGCCCGCCAGTACGGGTCGGCCTCCACCGGGCGGACCCCGGAGCGCAGCCGCTCGGGCTCCCCCGGGGCGTAGAACTCCCCCAGCGCGCGGGCCAGGTCGGCGGCGTCGCCCGGCGCGCACAGCAGGCCGTCGACCCCCTCGCGCACGTGGTCGGGGAGGGTTCCGGCGCGGGTGGCCACCACCGGGACCCCGTGCTCGTGCGCCAGCCACACGTTCTGGGTGGCGGTGGCGGTGCGGTAGGGCAGCACCACCGCGTCGGCCGAGGCGAACAGTTCCGGCAGCTCACCGGCGGGGACGTACCCGTCCCGCAGCCGCACCCGGTCGGCGACCCCCAGCCCGGCGGCCAGTTCCTCCAGCTCCGCCGTGCCGCCCCAGAACTCCCCGGCCACGGTGAGCGTCACGTCCTCGGGCGCACCGTCGGCCAGGGCCCGCAGCAGCAGGTCCACCCCCTTGTAGGGGCGCACGATGCCCAGGAACAGCAGATGCCGCCGCTCCCCCGGCGCCGGGGGAGCGGCGCCGCCGGTCTCGGGCAGGTGCGGTGGCATCTGGGCTACCACGGGCCTCCGCGCACCGGGCCCCCTGAGCCCCTCGGCCAGGCGCGCCTGCTCGGGCGAGTGGGCGACCACGCCGTCCACCCGCCGCAGCAGGGCCCGCACGAGGGACACGTCAACGGCGCGGCGCTCGTGGGGCAGCACGTTGTGGCACAGCGCCACCACCCGCGCGCCCCCGGAACGCCGTACGGAGCGCACCCCGGCGAGGACGCCGAGGTAGGCGGGCACCTGCACCGGTGAGAACAGGGTGAGCACCACCAGGTCGGCCTCGCTGGCCAGGCGCCGTCCGGTCCGCCACCACCCGTCCGGCCGGTACCAGGCCAGCTCGTGGCGGGTGCCGGGGTGGGGTTCGCCCTCGGGGTCCTCGATGGTCTGCCGACCGGGGTAGAGGGCTGCCGGGTACTGCGCCCGCCAGGACTCCACGGCCGTGGGGTGGCCCAGCGCGCTCAGCCGGTGCGCCAGCTCGGTGGTGTGCCGGGCGCCGCCGCCCTTGTAGGGGTGGGCGGGCCCGACCAGGGCCACCCGCGCCGCCGGGCTCACGCGCTGTCCCTGGAGCGCACGATGAGGTCGGCCAGCAGGGCGATCGCCGCGATGATCAGCCCCGTCATGAGGATCATGACGGTGTTGTTGGGGATGTAGAGCGGGTTGCGCACCTGGTCGAAGACGAACTTGGCGGCGCCCACCCCCAGCAGCACCAGCGCGGGCGGCATGAGCACCTTGAGCGGGTTGAAGTACATCACCATGCGCAGCACCTGGAGGATGTAGCGGTAGGCGTCGCCCACGAAGTGGAACTTGGACGTGCCCGCGCGCTTGGCGTACCCGATCGGCACGTACCTGACCGGGTGCTGGTTGGACAGGAAGGCCAGCGTGATGGTGGTGACGCAGGAGAACCCGGGCGGCAGCAGCCGCAGGTAGGGGCGGGCGACCTCGCGGCGGAACACGCGCAGCCCCGAGTTGAGGTCGGGGATGCGGGTGTTGGTGAGGCGTTCGGCGATCTTGCGGATGACCCACTTGGCGGGCACCCTCAGGGCCTTGTGGCTGCCCATCTCCTGGGTGCGCGCGCCCACGACCTGGTCGGTCCCGGGGTCCTCCTCAAGCATGCGGACCAGCTCGGGGATGCGCTCGTTGGGATAGCTCATGTCGGCGTCGGTCCACACGACGAACTCGCCGCGGGCCCGCTGGCTGCCGATCCGGCGGACGGTGCCCGCCCCGCCGTTGTGCCCGAACGCGATGACGCGCATGTGCGGGTACACGGGCTCCGCGTCGCGCAGCCGGGCCAGGGTGGCGTCGGTGGAGGCGTCGTCCACGGCCAGCAGCTCGTAGGAGTACCCGGAGGCGTCCATGGCGCCGCAGATCCGTTTGACCTCGTCGACGACGTGGTCCTCCTCGTTGTAGCAGGGGAGCACGATGGTGACGCGGACCGGCCGGTCCTCGCCGTGCTGCCTGGTTGCGTCGTCGCTTCTGTGGCTCATGGGTTCTTCTTCGGCGGGATGGGGTGGGTTCGGGAGGGGCCGGGCCGGGCGCTCATCCCCCGTCGGGGAACACGGACACCCACACGTTTCCCCTGAAGGCCCAGGAACCGGTCGGCGGTTCCATGAGGGTACTCGGGTCCATCCGGGCGTTCACGTGGAAGGGTCTCTCGGGCTCGGCCTCGCCGCCCGTGAGGTCCTCCAGGACCTGCCAGTCGGAGGCGGCGAGCACGGCGTCGCGGTCGCGCTCGTGGATCTCGGAGACCACGCGGTCCACGTCCCCGGGGGTCGGCTCTTCCATGGACGCGGTGGGCACCCCGCAGACGTTGCGCAGCAGCGGCATGTAGTTCCCGGCCGTGTCGGAGTCGACCACGACCACCGAGGCGTCCTCCGACAGCGCCCCGCAGAGCCGGTGCGTGGCGGCGACGCTGCCGACGTCCTGTCTGTACCCCGTGGTCCCGGCGGCGGCCGTGAACGCGGTGGGGACGAGCAGCGCCGCCGAGGCGCTGGCGGCGACCACGACGGGGAGGGCGCGGGCCGCCGGAGTGCTCCGGCCGGAGTGGGCGGCGACGGCGCAGTAGCGGGTGAGCCAGGCCAGGAACCAGACGGCGAACAGGATGAACGCCGGGATGACCAGGGCGATCAGCCGTCTGCTGGCCCAGGGGTGGTCGGGGGTGATGGCGGGGCGCAGCAGGGTGGTGCCGACCGTCCACACCAACAGCATGGCGGGCAGCAGCCACTGGAGGTCGCGGCGCTGGAGGAGCCGGCGCAGCACGTGGGCGACGCCTAGCGAGGCGAACAGGACCGTGGCCAGTCCCACGTACCAGCCCACCCAGTACAGGCTCATGTCGTAGTAGGTGCGGCTGCCCTCCACGGGCAGGCCCTCGCGCTGCTGGACGTAGGCGACCCAGCCGTCGGTGAAGTCGCTGCCGTGCCCGTAGTCCGGCCACAGCAGGGGGCGGACGGCGAACAGCGCCATGGCCGACAGGGCGAGCGCGGCCACCGCGTCGGGCAGCCGGGGCACGCGTTCCACGCGCGGGACGCCGTGGCGCCACAGGGCGGCGGTGGCCGCGACGGTTACGGCGATGACGACCGCGCTGATGAGGAGCAGGGGGTTGAGGGAGTCGGAGAGGTACTCCAGGTAGGGCAGGGACAGCCCGTACCCGGCGTACAGGCCCAGCCCCACGCCCACGGCCAGCCCGCCCAGCAGCGGCAGGGCCTGCCCCCGGCGGGCGAGCAGCAGCAGACCGACGAACCCGACCACGGGCAGCAGGTCGCGGATCGCGTCGATACGCACCACCAGCCCCAGACCGAACGCCAGTCCCGCCACGGCGGCCAGTGTGTGCGCGGACGACCACCGGTCGGTGATCCGGGTCCGCCGCGCGAGCGCGTCGTAGGCCAGGACCAGGCCGCCCAGCAGCAGGATCTGGGTGACCGGCTCGCTGTAGGTGAAGCGGCTGACCCACTGCTGGGGCAGGCACACGGCCAGGACCAGGGCGGCCAGGGGCGCCCACCGGATCCCGACCAGGCGCGCGGTGAGCCCGGCGAAGGTGAGCACGCCCAGCGCGCCCAGGACCGGCGTCGTGACGAGCATCCCGTCGAGCCCGCCCAGCCAGTAGCCGATGGAGGTCACCAGGGGCGCACCGGCCATGAACTGCGGCCAGATGACGTCGCCGCGCTGGTAGTGGGCCAGGCTCTGGTAGCTGAGCGAGGGGTCGTCGCCCGCGATGAGCTCGCGCTGCTGCGGGATGGGCAGGAACCCGTTCTCGGCGATCCACGCCGTGTACATGGCGTAGGAGGCCGGGTCACGGCGGATGACCAGGGCCTCGGCGTGGTAGGCGATCTGCACGGCGGCGAAGGCGACCGTGATCAGCGCGACGAGGACGACCGGCCACCAGGGCGCGTCCTCCTGGTCGGGCGGGTCGGGGATGAGCCGGGGCACCAGGAGGCAGGCCGCGAGCACGGCGGGCGTTCCGAGGACGGCTGCCGTCAGCGGGGTGAGGGAGCCCAGGGCCAGGAGGGGGAAGGCCACCAGGAGCCAGGCCGAGACGGCGATCGCGGGGAGCGCGGTGGCACGGGCGAGGAACCGTCCGGGGAGCGAGCGCATGGGGCAACTCTGACAGCTCCCCGGCACCAACGCACACCCGCGGCGGCCCGCGCGGGGGTCCGCGCGCAGCCCCCGTGACGCCCTAGAGTGGCGGTCATGTCCGAAACTCCCGCGCAGCTGTGGCGCGCCCTGGTCTCCGACGACCCGTCCCGACCGTTCGTGACCTCCTACGACGCCTCGGGCGGCCGGGTGGAGCTGTCGCGCGCCACCTTCGACAACTGGGTGTCCAAGACCGCGAACATGCTGGTGGACGGCCTGGGGGCCCAGCCGGACGACCGGGTGGTGCTCGCCCTGCCGGTGCACTGGCAGTCGCTGGTGTGGCTGGTCTCGTGCTGGTCGGTGGGGGCCGTGGCGGAGTTCGCGCGGCTCGGCGCGGACCTGCCCGAGGGCGCCCAGGTCGCCGTGGCCGACGCCGACCGCCTGGAGGCCGCCCTGGACAGCGGCGCCGAGGAGGTGGTCGGCACGTCCCTGCACCCGCTGGGGCTGCCGCTGGCCGAGGTGCCGCCCATGGTGCTCGACTACTCGGTGGAGGTGCGCGGGCACGGCGACCACTTCTCGCCCTACCCCGTGGACCCGGGGGCGCCCGCGCTGCGCGGTTCCGGCGTCCGGACCGGCGCGGAGCTGACCGCCGCGGGCCGCGACCGGGCGCGCCGGTGGGAGCTGGACGCCGGGGACCGGGTCGCGCTGTTCGCCGAACCCGACGCCCCGCTGACCCTGCTCGGGGAGAACGCGGAGCTGCTGCTGGCCCCGGTCGCCGCGGGCGCGCCGCTCGTCCTGACGCCGCTGGCCTCAGCGGGCCCGGACGAGGTGCTGCGCAGGACCGGCATGGAGAAGGTCACCGTGGCGGTCCGAGGGGCGGAGGGGGCCGGTGGCGCCGCGCTCCCGGGCGGGGCCCCCTTCCGGACGGTGGAACTCTCCTAGAGGACGTGTCCCGAGGGCTCCCGGCCCCTTCCCTTCTCCGTGGCGCCTCCAAGTCGGCTGCGGGCCGACGCGCCTGGTCAGCCCGCAGCCCGACCGCTGTCCGGCGGCAGCGGAGCGCCCGGGAACCCCGCGGACCGGGGACCCGGCCGACCGTTCAGCCTTCGCGGTAGTAGGCGTCGAGCACGGTGCGCTCGCGTGTGGCCTCGTCGTAGGTGTAGACCTCGCGGCCCTCGACGAACACGCGCAGGGCGCGGCTCATCACGTCCAGCGGGTCGCCCGACCACACGACCACGTCGGCGTCCAGGCCCGGCTTGAGGGAGCCGACCCG
Source organism: Nocardiopsis akebiae (assembly GCF_018316795.1). Taxonomy (NCBI): domain Bacteria; kingdom Bacillati; phylum Actinomycetota; class Actinomycetes; order Streptosporangiales; family Nocardiopsidaceae; genus Nocardiopsis; species Nocardiopsis akebiae. The sequence continues at coordinate 1,454,946 of NZ_CP074132.1, read as the reverse complement.
GTCGGAGATGCCCATGATCTCGGCGGGGTTGACCGTGAGGGCGCGGATCGCCGAGCGCGGGTCCATGCCCTCCTTGACGCACAGGGTGGCCTGGTGGACCAGGAACTCGATCGGGACGACCGGGTGGTCGGTGGTCAGGGCGACCTTGACGCCCGCCCGGTCGAGGATGCCGGGGTTGGCCAGGGTCTTGTTGTTGACCTCCACCTTGGAGCGGCTGGTCATGAGCGGGCCGGTGATGACGGGGACGCCGCGCTCGGCGATCTCGTCGGCGAGCAGGTGGCCCTCGGTGCAGTGGTTGATGATCAGCCGGTAGCCGAACTCGTCGGACAGGCGCATCGCGGTGTGGATGTCGTCGGCGCGGTGCGTGTGCTGGCACCACGGGAGTTCGCCGTCCAGGACACGGACCAGCACCTCCAGGGTGGTGTCCCGCTCGAACGGGGTGCCCTCCGAGGCCGCGTGCTCTCGCCTGGCCCGGTAGTCCTGGGCCCTGGTGAAGGCGTCGCGGATGACGGCGGCCACGCCCTGGCGGGTGGAGGGCAGCTTGTCCTTGTTGCCGTAGACCCGCTTGGGGTTCTCGCCCAGGGCGCTCTTGACGCTGGCCGGGTGCCGGATCAGGCGGTCCTCCATACTGCGGCCCCAGCACTTGATCGCCACGGTCTGGCCGCCGATGGGGTTGCCCGAACCGGGCTTGACGACCGAGCTGGTGACGCCTCCGGACAGGGCGTCGGCGAAGCCGCGGTCGGCGGGGTTGATGGCGTCCAGCGCGCGCATGCGGGCGCCGTTGGGGTCGGTCATCTCGTTGGTGTCGTCACCGGCCCAGCCGATGCCCTCCTCGTCGATGCCGATGTGGCCGTGGGCCTCCACGAAGCCGGGGAGCACCCACTTGCCGGAGGCGTCGACGACGGCGGCCCCCTCGGGGACCGTGACGTCGGCGCCGACGGCGGCGATCCGGCCGTCGGAGATGAGGACGGTGCCCCCGTCGATGGGGTCTCCGTCGACGGGGACGACGTATCCGGATGTGATCGCGATATCCATGGCGGGCAACCTAGCCCATCACGGGGCGTATCCCCAAGCCCCGCGGGGCTCGGGCGGGCGGCCCGCTACGCCGCCGGCCAGCGGGCGGTGAGCAGCGCCGACCCCGGCGTGAGTTCCTCGGTCGCGGCCTCGATGGCGTCGCGCACCGTGGTGCAGCGGCCCACCTGCTCGGGTTCGGCGGTCAGGTCGCCGCCCTGGGCCGCGAACGCGTAGACCATGCTGGGGCGGTCGGCGAACTCCATCAGCCGGAAGGCGCCGCCCAGGCCGGGGTGGTTCGGGGTCTGCTCGGGGATGACGCCCATGGCGACGATGCCCGCCTCGATCAGGTCGGCGAGGAAGTCGCGCTGGGCGTTGAGGACGGCTGCCCCGCCCTGCGGGCGCTGGAGGGCCGACTCGTTGAGGACCACCCGCAGCACGGGCCCCTCCGTGCCGGTCATCGAGGCCCGGTGGGCCATCTCCTCCTCCACCATCTCCTCGACCTCGTCCGGGGACAGGTCCGGGTGGCGCGGGCGCAGCACGGCGCGCGAGTACTCGCGGGTGCGCAGGAACGCCGGGACCGCCATGGGCTGGTACTCCCACAAGTGGGCGGCGTGGACGCCCAGCTCGCGCTGGTCGCCGAACTCGTTGGGGAAGGCCTCGGCCTGGAGGGTGATCGCCCAGGCGTCCACGAGCTGGTGTTCGGCGCCCAGGGCCGTGTCCACCCGCTCGACCAGCGAGCGGGCCGGCCTGCAGTGCGCGCTCTCCACCTCGCGGAGCTTGTCGTCGCTCACCCCGACCGTCGCGGCGAGTTCGGCGCGTGAGAGCCCCCTGTCGGAGCGCGCGCGCAGTACCCTCGCGGCGAAGGGGAGCCACATCGCGGACGGCAGTGCGGTGTTCAATCCACTTCCCTCCCTCCAGCGCCGGGCGGAGCCTCGCCCCCGGCACACCGCCGGCGCCCCGCCCCGTCCTCTTCCGACCTTCTCCCGTGCCGGGGTCGCCGGTCAAGCGACCGGACGGGTACGGCGATCCGTGACAAGTCATCGGGCGGCCGGAGCGGCCGCGGGGGCGGACCGTGGTCGCGCCATGACGGAAAGCCAACCCGCCGACGGGGGCACTTCCCCCGGCCGAGTAGCCTGTGTGCCGCCCAGCCGCGATCCTCATTCCCGGAAGTGAACCGATGAAGCTTCTGCCCCTCCCGGCGACAGCCCTCCTGGCCTGCACCGCCCTTCTCGCCGTCTCCGCCTGCGCCGACGGCGCCGCAGCCCCGGCCGACCAGGGCGGATCGGAGGGCGGCGGCACACCGGAGGAGACCGCCTCCGAGCAGACCGGCAGCCCCGCCGAGGTGGACGTCACCGGAGTCGAGGGCGCCACGCTGCACACCAGCGAGGGCGACATCGAACTGGAACTCTTCCCCGAGGAGGCGCCGGTCACGGTGGCCAACTTCGTGGGCCTGGCCGAGGGCGAGGGCGCGCCCAACCCGGCGACGGGCGAGGCCGCGTTCTACGACGGCACCGTGTTCCACCGGGTGATCGACGACTTCATGATCCAGGGCGGTGACCCGCAGGGCACCGGCCAGGGCGGCCCGGGCTACACCTTCGAGGACGAGTTCGACTCCGGCCGCGAGTTCTCCGAGCCGGGCGTGCTGGCCATGGCCAACCGAGGCCCGGACACCAACGGCTCGCAGTTCTTCATCACCGTCGCGCCCACCCCGCACCTGAACGGCATGCACACGATCTTCGGGCACGTCGCGGACGAGGCGTCCATGGAGGTGGTGAACGGCATCGCCAACGCCGAGACCGACATGAACGACCGTCCCGCCCAGGACGTGACCATCGAGTCCGTCACCGTGCACCGCGCGGAGTAGACGGCACGTTGTCCGGGGCCGCCGCGTCCTCCTGGGCCGTGTTCCTCGGATCACTTCGGGCTCGCGACCACCGGGCTGCCTCTCGCTGCGCCGGTTTCGCTTGAAAGGCCGACCAGGCCGACCCGCGCGAACCGTCTTGCGAGAGATTGCCCGGACGGCCGCTCGCTGATCCGAAAGCCTCCGCGGAACACTCCCTAGCGGCGTCTGGCGCGGGCGGCCCTGGCCCGTTCCACGGCCGGTCCGATGGCCCGCCCCAGCGCCGCCACGTCCTCCCGGGTGGAGGTGCGGCCCAGCGACAGGCGCAGGCTGCTGAGCGCGGTCCCGGCGTCGGCGCCCATCTCCAGCAGCACGTGGCTGGGCTGGGCCACGCCCGCCGAGCAGGCCGAGCCGGTCGAGCAGGAGATGCCCTTGGCGTCCAGGAGCATGAGCAGCGCGTCCCCCTCGCAGCCGGGGAAGGAGATGTGCGAGATCCCCGGCAGCCTGCGCGCGGGGTCGCCGTTGACGACCGCGTCGGGGACCGCCTCGCGGACCCGCTCCTCCAGCTCGTCGCGCAGGTCCGACAGGTGCTTGGCGTGCTCCTCGCGTTCGGCGACCGCAAGATGGACGGCCGTGGCCAGTCCGCGCAGCAGCGGCGGGGACAGGGTGCCCGAGCGGATGTCGCGCTCCTGGCCGCCGCCGTGCAGGACCGGCACCGGGGCAAGGCCGCGCGCGACCAGCAGCGCGCCCGCGCCCACCGGGCCGCCGAGCTTGTGGCCGCTGACCGTCAGCGCGCTCACCCCGCTCCCGGCGAAGTCGACCGGTTCCACGCCCACGGCCTGGACGGCGTCGGTGTGGAAGGGGATGCCGTACTCGGCGGCGACGGCGGCCAGCTCCCGGACCGGCTGCACCGTGCCCACCTCGTTGTTGGCCCACATGACCGACACGAGCGCGACCGCACCGGGGCCGGAGCCGCCCTCGATCGTCTCCCGCAGGACCCCGGGGTCCACCCGGCCCAGCGCGTCCACGGGCACCTTCTCGTGCACGGCCCCCTGGTGCTCGGCCATCCAGTGCGCGGGGTCGAGGGCGGCGTGGTGCTCGACGGCACTGGTGAGAATCCTGGGCCTGCGGGCGTCCGGCGTGTTGCGCGCCCAGTACAGGCCCTTGACGGCGATGTTGTCCGACTCGGTGCCGCCCCCGGTGAAGACCACCTCGTGCGGGGTCGAGCCGAGCGCCCCGGCAAGGCGCTCGCGCGCCTCCTCCACCGTGCGGCGCGCGGCGCGCCCGTGGCCGTGCAGGGACGACGGGTTCCCGAGGGCGCCGAGCTCGGCCGCGACCTCGGCGGCGACCTCGGGGCGCACGTCGGTCGTGGCAGCGTGATCCAGATACACCATGGCCTGACAAGGATACGTCCGTCCCGGGTCGTCCTGCCTCTCCGGGCCCGTGGCCGCACGCGCCGCCGGGCCGACCGCCGGACCGGCCGCCGCCCCCTCCGACGCGTCGTCCACAGGCGGGAAGGCGTTCCCCTGCGGCCGCGCCGCTCCCGATAACCTTGTGTCATGCCTGAGTCCGCGTCCTCGCAGCCCGTCCAGTCCGGCCAGAACCCCGGCACCGCACCGTCCCCGAGCCCGGCCGGGGCCGCCGGCGGGCACTGGCCCGCGCCCACGGCCGAGCGGCCGGTGCGCGCCCGGCTGTCACTGCCGGGGTCCAAGTCCATGACCAACCGCGCGCTGGTCCTGGCCGCCCTGTCGGAGACGCCGTGCCTGGTGCGCCGCCCGCTGGTCAGCCGGGACAGCGAGCTGATGGCGGGCTCCCTGCGCGCCCTGGGTGTGGGGATCACCACCGAGGGGGAGGACATGGCGGTCACCCCCGCCCCGCTGCGCGGTCCGGCCTCCGTCGACGTCGGCAACGCGGGCACGGTGATGCGGTTCGTGCCGCCGGTGGCGGCCCTGGCCTCGGGCACGGTGGAGTTCGACGGCGACCCGCGCGCCCGCGAGCGGCCCGTGGGCGAGCTGCTGGCTGCCCTGCGCGCCCTGGGCGCCGACATCGACGACGGCGGCCGCGGCGCGCTGCCGATGGCCGTGCACGGCACCGGCGCCGTGCGCGGCGGCGAGGTGACCCTCGACGCGTCCGGCTCCTCCCAGTTCGTGTCGGCGCTGCTCCTGAGCGGCGCCCGCTTCACCGAGGGCGTGCACGTGCGCCACTCCGGTCCCCCCGTGCCCTCCCAGCCGCACCTGGACATGACCGTGGAGATGCTGCGCGCGGCCGGGGTCACCGTGTCCACCGCCGACGACTCCTGGAGGGTCGAGCCCGGACCGGTCAAGGTCTCCGACATCACCGTGGAGCCCGACCTGTCCAACGCCGCGCCCTTCCTGGCCGCCGCCCTGGTCACCGGGGGCGAGGTGACGATCGAGGGGTGGCCGGAGCACACCACCCAGCCCGGCGACGAGCTGCGTTCGCTGTTCACCCGGATGGGCGGCGAGGTCTCCCGCTCGCCCGAGGGGCTGCTCACCCTGCGCGGCACCGGCCGGATACTGGGCATCGACGCCGATCTGCGCGACGTGGGCGAGCTCACGCCCACCGTGGCAGCCGTGGCCGCGCTCGCCACGACTCCCTCCCGGCTGACCGGCATCGCGCACCTGCGCCGCCACGAGACCGACCGCATCGCCGCGCTGGCCGCCGAGGTCAACCGGCTGGGCGGCGACGCCGAGGAGCTGCCCGACGGGCTGGTCATCAACCCGCGCCCGATGCGCGCCGGAGTGTTCCACTCCTACGACGACCACCGGATGGCCACCTCGGGAGCGGTGATCGGGCTCGCGGTGCCCGGGGTGGAGGTGGAGAACATCGCCACCACGCGCAAGACCCTGCCCGACTTCCCGGGCCTGTGGGCGGAGGCCCTGGCATGAGCCGCACGCGGGGCGGGGGACGCCACCTGGACGAGGACGACATCCGCGTGCGCGCCCGGGGCGGTTCGCGCCCCCGCACCCGCAACCGGCCCAAGCACGAGAACGCCGTGGAGGGCCTGGTCACCGCCGTGGACCGGGGCCGGTACCGCTGCCTGGTCAACGGCGTTCCCGTCGTGGCGATGAAGGCACGCGAGCTGGGCCGCGGCTCGATCGTGGTCGGCGACCGCGTCGACGTGGTCGGCGACCTGTCCGGCAGACCGGACACCCTGGCCCGCGTCGTGCGGGTCAGGGAGCGGGCGTCCGTGCTCAGACGCACGGCCGACGACACCGACCCGGTCGAGCGGGTGATCGTGGCCAACGCCGACCAGCTGGCGATCGTCTGCGCCCTGGCCGACCCCGCGCCGCAGCCGCGCTTCGTGGACCGCTGCCTGGTCGCCGCCTACGACGCCGGGCTCTCCCCCCTGCTGTGCCTGACCAAGGCCGACCTGGCCTCCCCGGACGAGCTGGTGCGGGTGTACGCGCCCCTGGGCGTGCCCTACGAGGTGCTCGACCCCGAGAGCGGCCTGGACGGCCTGCGCGCCCGTCTGGCCGACCGCACCACCGTGCTCGTGGGTTCCTCCGGGGTGGGCAAGTCCACCCTGGTCAACCGGCTCGTCCCCGGCACCGACCGGGCCGTGGGCCACGTCAACGCCGTCACCGGACGGGGCCGCCACACCTCCACGTCCGCCGCCGCGCTGCCCTTCGAGGGCGGCTGGCTGATCGACACCCCGGGCGTGCGCAGCTTCGGCCTGGCCCACATCGACCCCGAGGACATCGTCGAGGGCTTCGCGGACCTGGCCGAGGCCGCCGAGGACTGCCCCGCCGGGTGCTCACACCAGCCCGACGCCCCCGACTGCGCGATCCAGGCCGCGCTGGAGCGGGGAGAACTCGACCCGGACCGCGTGGCCTCCCTGCGCCGCCTGCTCACCAGCCGCGAGGGGGACACCGGGGAGGTCGCGAACACCGACGAGAACGAGTCCTGACCGGCACCATCCCCCTGTTTTCCCGGAGGAACCCCCCATGAAGGACGACGACAGACGTGTGAGCGCGGTGACCGTCGCGGGAGCCGCCAGCGCCCTCCTCGTGACAGCGGCGGTACTCCTGGACATATGGATGGGGAACGGCGGGCCGGACCTGACGGTCCTCGCCTACGCGCTCCTCGGGCTCGCCGTCGTCGCGCTCGCCTGGCAGACGGTCCTCCTCGTACGGCCCCTCCGGCGTCGGGGCGCCCTGGGAAAGCACTCCGTCGAACGGGGCGAGTAGACCGGGGCGTCAGCGCCGGTGTGCGTCCACCGGCCCGGCGGCATCGATGACGTGCGCGCGGCCCCAGGCGCCGAGCGGGGCCAGGGCCTCGTTCAGGGACTCCCCCACCGCGGTGAGCGAGTACTCGACCCGGGGCGGCACCTCGCCGAAGTCCTCCCGGTGCACGATCCCGTCCTCCTCCAGCTCGCGCAGGTGCGAGGCCAGGACCTTCTCGGTGACGCCGTCGAGCATCCGGCGCAGCTCGCCGAAGCGGCGCGGCTCCTCGTCCAGCGCCCACAGGATCAGCACCTTCCACCTGCCGCCGATGACGTCCATCGCCGCGTCGATGCCGCAGTGGTACGCGCCGGGCCTCCGTACGCCGACCATCGCCCCGTCCTCCCACCAGCACACTTACCCCGGAGTGCGCACGCACTTCGAAGTGCGTACTTGTCGGGGCCCTGACGGGCGACGAGCCTAGTCCACATGAACGCACACGACACCGAGAAGCCCCGCGTCGCCCTGCTCGGGCTCGGGGACATGGGCACCGCCCTCGCCCGTGCCTGGCTCGCCGCCGGGTACCCGCTGACCGTCTGGAACCGGACCCCGTCCCGGGCCGAGCCGCTGGCCCGGGAGGGCGCCGACGTCGCCGCGACGGCGGCCGGGGCGGTGGCCTCCGCCCGCCTGGTGGTGGCCTGCCTGCTCGACGACGACTCCGTGGGCGCGGCGCTGGCCGACGCCGACCTGGCGGACCGGGACCTGTTCAACCTCACCACCGGGACGCCGGACCAGGCGCGTGCCCGCGCGGGGTGGGCGCGCGGGCGCGGCGCCCGCTTCGTCAGCGGCGGCGTCATGGCCGTTCCGCCGATGATCGGCGCCCCCGGCTCGGGCGGGTACGTGTTCTACAGCGGTTCCGAGGAGGCCTTCGCCGAGCACGAGGCGGCTCTGTCCGCCGTGGCCGGGACCGTGTTCGTCGGCGGGGACGCCGGGCTGGCCGACCTGCACGACGTGGCCCTGCTCAGCGCGATGAGCGGCATGTTCGCCGGGGTCGCGCACGCCTTCGCCCTGGTCCGCGGCGAGGACGTGCCGCTGAAGGGATTCGCGTCCCTGCTGGCGGACTGGCTGGGCGCGATGACCATCGGCGTCCACACCGCCGCGGAGCAGTTGGAGAGCGGCGACTACACCAGGGGCGTCGTGTCCAACCTCGCCATGCAGGTGAGGGGGAACCGGACCCTGCTGCGCACCGCCGAGGAGCAGGAGGTGAGCGCCGAACTCCTCGCGCCGTACGCGGAGCTGATGGAGCGCCGCCTCGCCGGGGGCCACGCGGACGAGGACGGCACGGGGGTGGTGGACCTGCTCGCCGCGCCCCGCCGCTGAACGCGGTCGGGCCGCGCCCACCGGGCAGCCGCACCGGCTTCCACCGACTGCGGCCGCCCGGGTCAGACCTCCACGGTCCCGCCGCAGCGCCAGTACCGGGTGCGGTCGCGCTCCATGAACCCCTCGTCGACCAGGCCGCGGCGCAGCACCGCCACGTTCGCGCTGAACCCGCTCAGGACCGCGTTGACCTCGGCCTCGCTGTAGCGCACCCCCGGTTCGAAGGCCCGGGCGACCTGGTCGAGCAGGACCAGCCGGGCGGTGCGGCGGACCGGGATCGCGGTGATCCGCCCGTCGGCCATGCAGGCGCGCAGCACCTCACGGCGCTCGCTCTCCGTCAGCGGACCCTCCACCACGGCGCCACCCCCTCAGCGGCCGACCGTCAGCATCCCGTGCACGACCGTCTCGACCCTGCGCGCGGCCTCGTCGGGATCGATGGGCTGCAACGAGTAGGACACCGTCAGGCGCAGGGCGACGTCGGCCGCGACCTCGGCGGCGGAGTCGGCCAACTCCGGGTAGCGCTCCCCCAGCAGGGCGGTGATGCGCTCGCCCAGGACGTCCAGCAGCGGTTCGGCTCGCGTGGTGAGCACCGGCAGGAGCCCGTGGTCCCCGGTCACCACCGCGCGCAGCAGCGGGTTGTCGCGGGCGGACAGCAGCACCAGGCGCGTGGCCCTGCTCACCGCGTGCGGCGGGTCCGCGCCCTCCTCGTCCAAGAGGCGCACCACCCGGTCCAGCAGCGCGTTCACCTCGCGCACCACGACGGCCTGGAGCAGGCCCTCCTTGCTGCCGAACACGTTGTACAGGGTCTGGCGCGACACCCGGGCGACCGCCGCGATGTCGGCCATGCGCCGGTCGGACCAGCCGCCCGAGACGACCTCGGCGTAGGCGGCGTCCAGCAACCGCTCCCGCGCCGAGGTGCCCTCGGCGCGCCCCTGTCGGTTCGCGGTGTCCATACTCCCCATCCTCGCATCCGCCGCCGCGGACGACACCCCTGACGCTCCCCTCCACCGGGCCGCCGTTCCCGCGGACCAGGGCTGCCGGGAACCAACACTCCGATCCACGCGCGTGCGCCCCTGCGGTCGATCGCCGACCCGTTCCCGGTCCCCGCGCCGTCCGGGGCGAGCCTGCGTGACCGGCTCACCGGCCTCGCCCCTGAGGAGCGGGTCGGTATCCGGCCGCCCGACCCGCTGGCGCGCCCGGCCAACGCTGCCCGTGGTCGGTACGTGCTGACGCGGTGGCCCGGCCCGTCCGGCACGGACGCGGTGCCAGCGTGGCCCCCGGGGGCCACTGGCCACTTCTGATCACCGTTCAGGAACGGTAGCGTTACCGGTCATGATGTCCTTTGACGATGATCTGCGGCTGGCCCACGTGCTCGCCGACGCTGCCGACGACATCGCGCTCAAGCGCTTCCGGGCGCTTGACCTCGTCGTCGACACCAAACCCGACTTCACCCACGTCACCGAGGCCGACCGGATGGTGGAGGAGACGCTGCGCGGCGTGCTCTCCCGCGCCCGGCCCCGCGACGCGGTGGTGGGCGAGGAGTACGGCAAGACGGGCAACAGCAACCGGGTGTGGGTCATCGATCCCATCGACGGCACCGCGAACTACGTCCGCGGCGTCCCGGTGTGGGCGACCCTCATCGCCCTGCTGGAGGGGGACCGTCCCGTGGTGGGCGTGGTCTCGGCCCCGGCGCTGTACCGCCGCTGGTGGGCCTCCCGGGGCGGCGGCGCCTGGCAGGGCCGCAGCCTGTCCAAGGCCTCGCGCTGCCACGTGTCCAAGGTGTCGGAGCTGTCGGAGGCCTCGCTGAGCTTCTCCTCTCTGACCGGCTGGGAGAAGCAGGACCGCCTCGACTCCTTCCTCGGCCTGACCCGCTCGGTCTGGCGCACCCGCGCCTACGGCGACTTCTGGTCGCACGTGATGGTCGCCGAGGGCGTCGTGGACATCTCCGCCGAGCCCGAGTTGTCGCTGTGGGACGCCGCGCCGCTGCCCGTCATCCTGGAGGAGGCGGGCGGCCGGGCCACCAATCTGCGCGGCGAGGGCTTCGAGGACGGCGGCCCCCTGGTGTGCACCAACGGGGAGATCCACGACCAGGTGCTGACCTGGCTCAACGGCGGCCCCACCCCGCTGCGCCGCACCTGACCCCAACCCCGACCGCGACAACGGGTACACGAGTCACCACCGTACGTAGTAACGTGCGGTGGTGTGCTGACCACGACACCCCTGCGGGCCGTCCTGTGCGCGGCCGCGGTCCTGCTGGCCACCGCCTGCGGCGGCGGCCACGGGCACACCCCCGAACAGCTGCGCGAGATGATCGCCGACACCGTGCGCGCCTCCGTGCGGGGCGAGGGCCCCGGCCTGGGCGTCCCCGACACGGCCTTCGACCCCGCCAGGTACCTGTGCGTGCCCGCAGTGGACGACCGGACCGCCCGCCTATGGCGCGCCGAGGCGCCGCGCACGGCCGCGGACGGCCCCGTCGAACTGGGCGCCCTGGCGCCGGAGGGCGCGGACACCGACTCGGTGACCGTCTCCGTCATCGGACCCCGCGGCGGTACCGCCGCCACCGAGGCGCCGGTCTCCCCCGGCGAGTGGACCCGGGTGCGCTACCCGGACGACTTCGAGGGCGCCGAGGACCACCCCTCCGCCGGGGCGCACACGGTGGTCTGGTCGGACACCGGCTCCGGGGCGCCGCTCACCTGCGACGGCTTCGAGGCGGTCTGAGGCTCCGGCCGCGCGGCGGCCCCGTCCGCCCCTCTCCCCTGCGCACAGCCCGAAACGGCAGTCCGGAATCCGCGCCGTCGGGCTGAACCGAAACCGTCCCCTTCCACGATGAGTCAGGTGAAACCCCGCCACCCCCGCGGGTATCCCGCCGCCGCCGTCGCGGCGTCCGGATCTCACAGACATCACGGGAAGGGGCCGAATGCTGCGTTCCCTCACAGCCGGGATCGTGCTGGCCTTCGCCGGTTCACGGGCCAACGTGGCCCGGACCATCCTGTCCTGCGCGGGCATCGTCGTCGGTGTCGGCGCGCTGATCCTCGTGGTCAGCGCCAGCGACTTCGGCCAGCGCTTCGCCACCGCCTACAGCGAGGCCAACGCGGGCCGCCCGGCGACCCTGGAGGTCACCGTGCAGGGCCGGGTCACCGACCGCGCCGCCTTCGAACAGGACCTGGTCCGGGCGGGCGGCCAGGACATCTCGATCTACCACAGGCCCTCCCAGGCCCCCTCGATCCGCTCCGGCGGCACTCCCCTGCCCGAGGTGGAGTTCCTCGGCGTGGACCCCACGCTGGGCGACATCCGGCGGATGAACCTGGCCGAGGGCCGATGGTTCACCGAGGCCGACACCGAGTCGCTGGCCCCGGTCATGGTCGTCAACGAGGAGCTCGCCGGCGCGCTGGGCGACCTCACCCGCGTCCAGGTCGGCACCGACCGGTGGACGGACGTGCGCGTCATCGGCGTCCTGGAGGGCTCCGCGCTGGACACGGGCTGGTACAGCGCCTACCTGCTGCGCGCACCCGCCTCCGAGGAGCTGCTCTTCGGGACCGCCACCGGCGCCCGGGAGGAGGAGTCGGCCGACTCGTTCCTCATGGGCGACATGACCACCTACCAGGTGCGGATCGACCCCAGCGACCCCGCGGCGCGGGACCCGTGGGGCGAGGTCTTCTCCGAGCGCCTGGCATCGGTGTCCTGGCGCTGGGGCGTGGAGGAGCAGGAGGCCGTCATGGCCTACCGCACGGACTACGCCGAGGAGATCGGCCAGGTCATCACCTACATGTCCTGGGGCCTGACCGGCATCGCCGCCGTCACCCTCACCACCGGCCTGCTGGGCGTGCTCAACGTGGGACTGGTCACGGTGCGCGAGCGGCGCCGGGAGCTGGCCACCTACCGCGCCCTGGGCGCGAGCCGGTTCACCCTGTTCGTGGCGGTGGTCATGGAGTCGGTCGTGGTGTCCCTGGTGGCCGGGCTCATCGCGCTGGCCGCCTGCTGGGCCCTGCTGACCGCCGTCGGCGCGGTGCTGGGCGGCCTCGTGCCGCTGCCCGCCGACGTCCCCCTCGTCATCCCCTCGTCCGGAGTACTCGTCGGCCTGGGCAGCGCCGCCCTCGTCGGGATGCTGGCCGGGATCATCCCCGCGATGCGGGCGCTGCGCGCGTCCGTGGTCGCCGGACTCCGGGAATAGGAGACATCACGTGAAGAAGTGGATCATCATCGGCGCGGTCCTGGTCCTCGTGGGAGGACTGACCGGCGCCGGCTACCTCCTGGTGTCCCGCCTGGGCGGCCCGGGCGCCGGAGAGGACAGCCGCACGCAGGAGGCCGCCCTGGACGTGGGCGGGTCCCCGGTCGAGGTGGTGCTGGGCGAGGTCAGCTCCGTGCTGGTGCTGGACGCCGTCGTCCGGGCCGAGCCCGGCGAGCCGGTCGAGGCCCGCAACGGGGGCACGGTCTCCCACCTGTGGGTGGGCGAGGGCGCCGAGGTCGGCCAGGGCGCCCCGGTGGTCAACGTGAAGGCGCCCGCCCGGGGCGAGCCCGTCGTCGGAGAGGACGGCCGGGTCCCCGACGCCCTCACGACCGAGGAGGTCACCCTGTACGCGCCCGCCGCCGGAACGGTGTCGGGGCTGGATGACGTCATGGTCGGCGACGTGTTGGAACCCGGTGCGGTGGTGGCCGCGGTCGCCCCCGAGGAGTTCCGCGCCGTCGCGTCGATCCCGCCCAACGACCTCTACCGGTTCTACGAGGACCCCCGGGACATCCTGCTCCAGATCGACCAGGGGCCGCCCGCCGCCGCGTGCGAGTTCCTGTCCCTGGGCGCGGCCGAGGGCGGCGCCCCCGTTCCGGAGGACGGGGGCGGCGAGGGCGCCGGGGACGGCGGCGGGGCCGAACTGGCCTGCCGCGTGCCCGCCGACCTGGAGGTCTTCGAAGGCGTCCGGGGACAGCTGTCGGTCAGCACAGGCACGGCCGCGAACGCGCTCGTCGTCCCCGTGACCGCGGTGCGCGGCACCGCCGGGTCGGGCGAGGTCGTGGTGGTGGGCGAGGACGGCACCGAGGAGACCCGCGAGGTGGTGCTGGGCGTCTCCGACGGATCGTCCGTGGAGGTCACCGAGGGGCTGAGCATCGGTGAGACGGTCCTGGACCCGATCCCGCTCGACCCCCGGTTCGACGTGCCCGGCGCGCACGACCCCGAGGACGGGTTCGCCGAGGAGGGTGAGGGCTAGATGTCCGTCGACGCACCGGCCCCCGGGGCCGCGCCGCGCCACGCCCGCCCGGCGCCGCTGCTGGACGTGGCGGGGATGACCCGGCACTTCACGGTGTCGGGGACCCGGATCGACGTGCTGCGCGACTGCACGTTCCGGGTGGGGCGGGGCGAGGTGGTGGCGATCGTCGGCCAGTCCGGCTCGGGCAAGTCCACCCTGCTCAACGTGCTGGGCCTGCTCGACCGGCCCAGCGGCGGCACGTACACGTTCGACGGTGTGGACACCACCCGCCTGGGCGAGGGCCCCAGGTCGCGACTGCGCGGCGAGGGGATCGGCTTCGTGTTCCAGCAGTTCCACCTGCTGGAGCGTCGGACCGCCCTGGCCAACGTCGGCGTGCCGATGGTGCTCGGCGGCGTGCCGCTGCTGCGCCGCCGGGCCCGGGCCCGCGAGCTGCTGGAGGCCGTGGGGCTGGGGCACCGGCTGCACTCGCAGCCGCACCAGCTCTCCGGCGGTGAGCAGCAGCGTGTGGCCCTGGCGCGGGCGCTGAGCCGGGAACCCGCCCTGATCCTCGCCGACGAGCCCACGGGCGCCCTGGACGCCGCCAGCAGCACCGTGATCATGGACCAGCTGCTGGAGCAGGCCCGGCTCCGCGACGCGGCGGTGGTCGTGGTGACCCACGACCCCAAGGTGGCCGAGCGGGCCGACAGGGTGGTCGAACTCGTGGAGGGCCGCACCCGCTGAGCGCGCGCCGCCCGGGAGACCGGGCGGCGCACCGGCCGCACGGGCACACGAAAAACGCCGGGCGCGAAATGCGCCCGGCGTTTTGCTGGTAGCGGGGACAGGATTTGAACCTGCGACCTCTGGGTTATGAGCCCAGCGAGCTACCGAACTGCTCCACCCCGCGTCGTGATCTCTATTTTAGGGGGCCAGCCCCCTGGTGGCAAATCGGTTTTCCCTGCGTTTCCGCGTGGAAAACCGGTGGAGATCCCACCCTGCGGCAGTCGGTTTCCCGACCGCCTTCGGCAATCCTACCAGCGCTTGCGCCCTGGTCCGACCACCCGGACTTCCCCGGGGAAGCCCGTCCTCCGTTCTCCTCCGCAAAAGGAAGGAGCCGGAAAACCGACGGACCCGGGATTTCTCCCGGGTCCGGGTCTGGTAGCGGGGACAGGATTTGAACCTGCGACCTCTGGGTTATGAGCCCAGCGAGCTACCGAACTGCTCCACCCCGCGTCGTTGTGTCTACACAGTAGCGCGCCCTGAACCAAAACCCAAATCGGCGGACCGGGACGCGCCAGAGGGCCCTGGACCCCCTTCGCGGGCGCCGCTCCTCCCGTTGCCGGAAAACACGCGCCCGGGGATCGCGGAGGCCCCCCGGACACGGCCCCCCGGGAGCGCCGAGGGGGCGGGGGCCCGAGGACCCCCGCCCCCTCACGGAGCGGTCACCGCCGGAAGGCGGGGCTCAGTTCTCGTCCAGCTGCTGCTGGATGTCCTCCAGCGCCTCACGCAGGCGGTCGTTGGCCTCCTCGTTGGACTGCTGGGCCTCCTCCCAGGCCTCGACGGCCTCGTTGAGGGACTCGGTGAGGTCCTGGTCGCCCCCGCCGCCGTCTCCGCCGCCGCCACCGGCCTCGGACTCGGACTCCTCCTCGGGAGTCTGCTCGGCGCCGCCCCCGGGTGCCGCGCCCTCTCCGTCGAAGAGGTTGCTGAGCGCGTCCGGCAGGCTGTTGCCGATGGCCACCTCGTCACCGAAGCCGACCATGACCTGCTGGAGCAGCGGGAAGGAGGCGGCTCCGCCGCCGCCCGCCTGCACGTACAGCGGCTCGACGTAGAGCAGGCCCCCGGCGAACGGCAGCGTGAGCAGGTTGCCCCGCGTCACCTCCGCGTTGGACTGCTCCAGCGGCAGCAGCACCTCGCGGACGTCGGCGTCGGCGTCGAAGGCGTTCTGCACCTGCCCCGGGCCGAGGATCACCGTGCTCCGCGGCAGCTCCAACAGCTTGAGCTGGCCGTAGTCCTCCGAGCGCGGATCACTGTCCACCGCCATGAAGGCCGCCAGGTTCTCACGGCCGCGCGGCACGAACGTGCTGGTCAGCGAGAAGGTGGACTCCTCGTCCGGGTACTGGATGGTCTGCCTGTAGGGCGGCTCGGGAGCATCGGTCTCGCTGGTCGGGTCGCTGGGAACCGACCAGAAGTCCTGACCGCCGTAGTAGGCTGCGGCGTCCGTCACGTGGTACTCGCGCATGATCTGGCGCTGCACCTTGAACAGGTCGTCCGGGTAGCGCAGGTGGTCGACGAGCTCCTCGCTCATCTGGTCCCTGTCGACCACGGTCCCGGGGAAGGCGTCCATCCAGGTCTGCAGGACCGGGTCCGCCTCGTCCCACGCGTACAGGGTGACCGTGCCGTCGTAGGCGTCGACGGTGGCCTTCACCGAGTTGCGGATGTAGTTGACCTCGTTGCCCGGCAGCGCGCCCACCTGCTGGGCCGAGCCGTCGGTGAAGGTGTCGGTCACCGCCTGGGTGAAGTCGATCCGGTTGGCGTACGGGTAGCCGTCGGACGTGGTGTAGGCGTCCACGACCCACACGACCCGGCCGTCGACGACCGCCGGGTAGGGACGGCTGTCCGTGGTCAGGTACGGGGCCACCTTCTCCACGCGCTCCACCGGGTCGCGCTCGTAGATGATGCGCGAGTCGTTGGTGATGGCGCTGTTGAGCAGGATGTTGGGTTCCTGGTACTTGATCGCGTACAGGATCCGGTCGAAGAAGCTGGCCAGCTGGACGCCGCCGTCACCGTCGTAGCGGTTGTAGGCCTGCGAGTCGCTGCCCTCCTCACCGCCGCCGGCGCCCTCGCCGCCGCCCTGGCCCTCGCCCTCGGCGGGCGCCTCCTCGGCGGTCTGCTCCGCGGCCTCCTGGTCCGCGTCGGCCGGGGCGCGGGCCTCGTCCGGGCTGGGGGAGACCTCCGGCTCGACCGCGTCCTCCGGGGTCGGGACGTCGCCGGTGTCCTCCTCCGCGTCGAGGGGGTAGTCGTACTCCTCCTCGGCCTGCACGATCGCGTAGTCGGCGCCCTCGCGGCCGTAGTAGATGCGCGGCTCGTACTCGCCGACGACGTCGCTCAGCTCACCGCGCGGAGGGATGTTGTACTCGGTGAAGACCGGGCGTCCCTCGGCGTCGATCTGGGTGCCCGCGGCGGCGACCATGCCGTAGCCGTGGGTGTAGATCAGGTGCCGGTTGAGCCAGTTGTCCTGGTCGGCGGGCGGCCCGTCCAGCTCGCGGACGGCCACGATCGTGTCGATCAGGTTGCCATCGGAGTCCGGGTAGCGGTCGACCTCCAGCACCTCGGGGAACTGGTAGAAGCCGCGGACCTGCTGCATCTGCTGGAAGGTCTGCGACACGACGGAGGGGTCGACCAGGCGCACGGTGGTGTCCTGGGACTCCTCCACCAGGTCCTGGGCGCTGAGCTCGGTGGTGGCGTCGTAGGCCTGAACCTCGGCGTCGTCGATGCCGTAGGCCTGGCGCGTGTACTCGATGTTGCGCTCGATGTAGGGGCTCTCCAGGCGCTGTTCGTTGGGCGCGACCTGGAAGCGCTGGACGATCTCGGGGTAGGCCACGCCGACCAGCACCGCGGACAGCACCAGCAGTCCGAGGCTGGCCATGGGCACCATGATGTTCTTGAAGTAGATGTTGGCGAAGAACAGCACGGCGCAGATGACCGAGATGACCGTGAGGATGAGCAGCGCGGTCTTGACCGCGTTCACGTCGGTGTACGAGGCGCCGAAGGTGTAGCCGCGCTCGGAGAAGACCAGGCCGTAGCGGTCCAGCCAGTAGGAACCGCCGCGCAGCAGCACGAACAGGCCCAGCAGCACCGACAGGTGCACGCGGGCCGAGGGGGTGGCGCGCTGGCCGGAGTCGTTCTGGAGGCGGACCCCGCCGTACAGGTAGTGCACGATCACCGCGGCGATGAACGCCAGGATGACCGCCGCGTACAGGTAGCCGAGCAGGATGCGCAGGAACGGGTAGGTGAACGCGAAGAAGGCCACGTCCATGCCGAACTCGGGGTCGTTCACCCCGAAGTCGGTGCTGTTCACGAACTGGAGGTAGGACCGCCAGTCACCGCTGGCCGCGGCTCCGGCCAGCAGCGCGAGGGCGCCCACGGCGATCCAGAAGAACAGTTTGCGGTGCGGGTCGATGGACTGCCGGTAGCGGTCCAGGCCCTGCTGCTCCAGGCTCATCGGCCGGATGCCGGGCCGGGAGCGGTAGGCGAAGAAGATGCTGGCGCCGACGATGACGGCCATCACCAGTCCGGCGACGGCGAACAGCAGCACGCGGGTCCACAGTTCGGTCAGGAAGACCGAGGTGTAGCCGACGGACTCGAACCACTTGAAGTCGGTCCAGAAGTTCGCGGCGAGCATCAGGCCCGCGATGATGACGACCACGGTCGCCGCGACTGGCGCGAGCAACCTTGATCGGCGAGGCATACGCGCAGGTGGTGCGCCGGGCGATCGGAAGCTCACGCCTCCCCCTCGTTCTGGCTTGGTAGGTGCGTATGGGTGCGCGTGTGGCGCTCTGTTACTGAAAACTTAATCGGTGGCCCCCGGGTTCCCGAAACGGCCCTCGTCCGGGTGACAAGGCTGCATCGTTGCTGTATCGGAGTCGCATCCGGAAGGCCACGTGGCGACCCTACTGTCCGAAAACCGGGGCGGCGCGCCTCCCGCATCGGTCACTATGGAAACGTGTCGAACATTCGCGAAGCCGTCATGGACCTCGAACGCCACGCAGCCGAGCAGGGCTGGGACCGGCCGCTGGGCCTGTACGCCCTGGTGCCGACCGCGGAACTGCTGCGGGCGGAGCCCGCGCTGGCCGGTCTGCTGGGCATCGACTCCCCCGCCGACCCGGACGAGCTGACCCCCGTCGAGCAGGAGCAGCTGCCCGCCGACGTCCCGCTGGAGGAGGCGCTGGGCCGCATCCTGTGGCCGGAGGGCGTGGCCGGGTGCGCGCTGGTGATGGAGCGCCTGGTGGTCAAGGGCACGGACGAGACCCTGGCCCCGGACGAGCAGCCGGGCTCCTCCGGCCGCGAGACCGAGGAGATCCGCATGGTCGCCGGGGTGCTGCGCGACGGCTCGCGGCACTGCGCGATGCGCATGCGCAGCCACGACAGCGAGTCCGAGGTGCTCAACGGGGCGGACCTCATCCCGGCGCTGACCTCCGCGCTGGCGCTGACCCTGGACCTGGACGAGGAGTCCGGGCAGGGCTGATCGGGGCCGCGGGGTCGCGCGGGACCCGGCGCGCGCCCGCGCGAGGCGGGGTGCGCGCCCGGGGCCCCCTCCGCCGCGGATGTCCGGGCACGGGCCGGAACCCGGGACGGACGCCGCGCCCCTACTCGCAGCGCGGCAGCTCGCCCTCTCCGGTGCGGATGGTCTCCAGCGCCCCGACCGCGTCGTCGAGGGTCTCCACCCGGACCACCTCCAGTTCGCCGTAGGCGGCCGACTGGGAGACCTGGGAGCAGCTCTCGGCGGCCACGAGGAAGTACTCGGCGCCGTCGCGCCGGGCGCTGACCATCTTCTGCGGGATGCCGCTGATCCCGCCCACCCGGCCGTCGGCGGTGATGGTGCCCGAACCGGCCACGTCCGCGCCGCCGGTGAGGCCCTCCTCGCTGAGCCGGTCCATGATCCCGAGCGCGAACATCATGCCCGCGCTGGGCCCGCCGATGTCGCCGATCGTGATCTCCACGTCCACGGGGAAGTCGGTCTCGTCGGCGATGAGCACGCCGATCGCCGCGCCGCCGGAGTCGCCCTCCTCGCTGGCGACCTCCACCTCCACGGTCTCGCCGTCGCGCTCCAGGGTGAGCCCGACCGGGTCGCCGGGCTCGCGGTCGCCGACCATCTCCACGACCGCGCCGCTGCCGGCGGGGACGTCGGGGTCGCCGCCCCGGGTGGGCACCGGGTCGCCGTCCACGGCCACGACGGCGTCGCCCGCCTCCACCACGCCGTGCGCGGGCATGCCCTCGACGGTGCCGCTGACGACGGGGACCGCCTCGTACTCCATGCCGAGATGGGTGAGCGCGGCGGCGGTGGCGTCGGTCTGCGAGTCGTTCATCTGCACCGTCTGGCGCTCGGTGACCTCCTCGGGCGTGCGCCCGGCGGGGAAGAGCAGTTCCTCGGGCAGGACCGCCTGGGTGGGCGAGAGCCAGGCGGTGACGACGGTGAGGAAGTCGAGCCGGTGCTGGGGTCCGCCCGCGTACTGCACGGTCACCATGGACAGGGTGCCGTCGTGCTCGTAGTTCTCGGCGCCCTCGATCTCGATGACCGGACCCCGGTCGGTCTGTCCGACCGTGTTCACGGTCAGGCCCGGCGCGGCGACCAGGTAGGGCACGGGCAGGTAGAGGCTGCCGATTCCGAGCCCCACGAGGAGGACGAGCGCGACAACGAGGGTCATGGCACGACGGAGCATGCCCCCAGCCTATTGCCGCGTCCGGACCGGCGGGGGTCCGCCCTCCCTCCGGCCCGCCCGGCCGCCGTGGGCGGTCAGGGGGCGGTCAGGGGGCGCCCACCCACTCGCTGCGGCCGTCCTCGAAGTCCTGCTGCTTCCAGATGGGCACCTGGGCCTTGAGGTCGTCGATGAGGCGGCGGCAGGCCTCGAAGGCCTCCTGCCGGTGCGCGGCCGCCGCGGCCACGACCACCGCGACGTCGCCGATCTCCAACTGGCCGACCCGGTGCGTGGCGGCCATCCGCACCACGGGGCGTCCCGGGACGGAGGTGTCGCTGAGGACCTTCTCCATGACGACGCGCAGCTGGGCCTCCACCGTCGGGTGGGCGGAGTAGGCCAGGCGGGCGACGTCACGGCCGTGGTCGTGGTCGCGCACGGTGCCGACGAAGACCGCGGTGCCGCCCGCGCGCGGGTCGGATACCGCGGCGAGGACCTCGTCCACCGACAGGGGGGTGTCGCGTACTGACGCGAGAGTGATCTCTTCCACGTCATGACCGTATCAACCGGATGTTCCCCCATGTGGGGACACGGGTGCGCGTTCCGACGCACGCGCAGGTGCTCCGGAGACGGGCGGGTTCGGGCGGATCCGCGCCTCAGGTCCCCTTGCGCCTGCGCAGGTGGCGGATGGCGGCGGCGGTGCCGATGGCCGCCGCTGCGGCTCCGGCGGCGCCCGCCGCTGTGATGGTGACCTCCTTGCGGCCCAGGCTGCGGCCGACCAGGGCGGGCCTGCCGCTGCGCGACTCCAGGAGGGCGGACAGGGCGGACTCGTTGTCGTGGACGGGCTTCCACCCGGCCTCGCGCAGCACCGCGCAGTCCACCACGCACGGGTAGACGAGGAACTTCAACTCGCCTTCGGCCGCCGGGGTGATGCGGGCCTGGTGGAGGCGGCGGACGGCGCCGAAGGCCAGGTTGGCGGGCACCTCGAAGTGCTTCATCCCGGCGATGGACTCCACCTCGTCCTGGGTCAGGGAGCCCTCGCTGGCCACGGCGACCACGCCCTCGGGCCCGTCCACCCCGTGCAGGGCGCAGAAGGCCAGGGCGCTGGCCAGGTCGTCCTCGTGGCAGAACTGCCAGTGCTGTTCGTGCCCCTTGACGGTGAGCAGGCGCGGGGCGGAGAAGTGGCGGCTGAGGAGGGTGTCGAGTCCGGGCCCCACGAGCGGGGCGGGGCGCACGACGGTGACGGTGAGGCTGGGGTGGGCCCGGCGGGCGCGTTCGGCGAGGGCCTCGATCTCGGCGAAGTCGCCCATGAGCCCCTCGCTGTTGTCGGACACGCGCGGCGCGTTCTCCGCCAGGGGCACGGGGCTGTCGGGGGCGGCGCCGTAGACCACGGTGCTGGTGACCAGGATGACGCGGGGGACGCCCGAGGCCGCGGCGGCGGTCAGGACCGTCTGGGCCGCGCGGATGTTGTGCGCGCGGCGCCGCGCGGGCCGGGTCTCCAGGGAGCGGTCGTCGGCGGTGTGCACGAGCACGTCGACCCCGCCGAGCCGGGAGACCAGCCCGGGGTCGCACACGTCGGCGACGCGCCAGGTGACGCCGCGCACGTCGGCGAGTTCGGCGTCGATGGCGACGACCTCGCGCAGGCGCGCGGAACTCTCCGGCGCGGCCAGGCGTTGCACGAGGAGCCGGCCCACCCCGGAGGCGGCACCGGTGACAGCGACCACCGTGCCCGCTCCCTCGGAGGGGCTGTGCTCTGGGCGAACCTGGCTGCTTTCGGTATTCACTCCGGGCGACTCCCAGCTAACGTGACAGTGGAGACCAAACCTAATCCTGCCTGAGGTCTGATTGTGAGCGACCTGCCATTCGGTTTCAGCATGCCGAACGATCCCGATGACGAGTCCGGACGCCGTTCTGGCGACTCCGGCTCGGGTGCCGGCAGCGGCGGCCCGGGCGGAGGAGGATCCGGAACGCCGGACGGCTTCCCGTTCGGCGACCCGCAGCAGATGGCCAACATGCTGCGTCAGTTCGCCGACATGATGTCGGCCCAGCCCGGTCCCGGCCCCGGAGGCGACCAGAAGTCGTCGTCCGGTGTGAACTGGGACATGGCCAAGGACGTCGCGCGCCAGACGGTCGCCCAGGAGGGCGACCCGAGCGTTCCGGCGTCCGACTACGCCAGGGTCGAGGAGGCCCTGCGCCTGGCCGACCTGTGGCTCGACCAGGCTACCGACCTGCCGTCGGGCGTCCACACCGCCCAGGCCTGGAGCCGGTCGGAGTGGATCGAGCGGACGATGGACTCGTGGGTGCAGCTGTGCGACCCGCTGACCAGCAAGACCGTCCGGTCGATGGGGCAGAACCTGCCCGAGGAGATGCGGTCCGTGGCCGGTCCGCTGCTGGGCATGATCCAGCAGATGGGCAGCATGATGGTCGGCCGCCAGGCCGGCCAGGCCGTGGGCGAGCTGTCCCGCGAGGTGGTCGGCACCGCCGACATCGGGCTGCCCCTGGCCGGTGAGGGCCGTGCGGCGCTGCTGCCCTCCGGCGTGGCGCGCTTCAGCGAGGGCCTGGAGGTCCCCGAGGACGAGGTGCGCCTGTACCTGGCCGCCCGCGAGGCCGCCGTGCACCGGCTGTACTCGCACGTGCCGTGGCTGCGCTCGCACGTGTCCCGGCTGGTCAACGAGTACGCGGACGGGATGTCCTTCGACATCAGCGGCCTGGAGGACCGGCTCGGTGAGATCGACCTCACCAACCCCGAGGCGCTCCAGGAGGCCCTGGGCGGTGTCGGGGGCGAGGGACTGCTCCAGCCCGAGGACACTCCGCAGCAGAAGGCGGCGCTGGCCCGGCTGGAGACCACCCTGGCGCTGATCGAGGGCTGGGTGGCCACCGTGGTCTCGTCCGCGGTGTCCGGCCGTCTGCCGCAGGCGGACGCCCTGGCCGAGGCGACCCGGCGCCGCCGGGCGACCGGCGGGCCCGCCGAGCACACCTTCGCCGCCCTGGTCGGCCTGGAGCTGCGCCCGCGCCGTCTGCGCGAGGCGTCCGCGCTGTGGTCGGCCCTGGAGGAGGCGCGCGGCGTGGAGGGCCGGGACGCGGTCTGGGAGCACCCGGACCTGATGCCCACCGGCGACGACCTGGACGATCCCGAGGGCTTCGTGCGCGGGGGCGGTGACGGGTTCGGCGACGCCGACTTCGACATCTCCTCGCTGACCGGGGACGCCCCCGGCCGGAAGGCGGGGACCGACGGGGACGCGTCCGCGGAGGGCGCCTCCGGCGCCGACCGGGACGACGACGGGGACGACGACCGGGGAGAGGGCGCGTAGGTGTCGCTGCACGCGGACGCCCGGGCGGTGCTGGGCGCGTGGACCGCGCCCGACGCCCGGCAGGAGGGGCTGCGCCGCTCCTACCTGGACCACCTGGAGGCGCACGGGGACGGGATGTGGCGCTCCTGCCTGCCCGGCCACGTGACGGCCAGCACGGCGATCATCTCCGCCGACGGCTCGCGGGCGGTGCTCACCCTGCACCGCGTCCACCGGATCTGGTTGCAGACCGGCGGACACTGCGAGCCGGAGGACGCCACCCTGGGTGCGGCGGCGCTGCGCGAGGCCACCGAGGAGTCGGGCATCCGGGGGCTCACCCTGCTGCCCGAGCCCGTCGGGCTGGACCGCCACGCGGTGCCCTGCGGGGGCGGCAGCTTCCACCTGGACGTGCAGTACGCGGCCCTCGCCCCCGAGGACGCGGTACTGGTGCGCGACCCCGACGAGTCGGCCGACCTCGGCTGGTTCCCGGTGGACGACCTGCCCGAGCCCTCGGACGAGGTGTGCCGTTCACTGGTGCGGGCCGCCGCCGAGGCGGTGGGCCGCCACCTGCGTTCGTCCGCCCCTCATCCGGGCACGGACCCGGGCACGCGCTGACGCCCGCCTCGGGGACCCCGTCGACGTCGGACGCGGCGGCGCGGCCGGCACCCGTCGGCCCCGGCCACGGGCCCGCGCTGGAGCCCGTCTCCGCCCTCCCCCGGCACGCGAACGGCCCCGCCGGTCGGCGGGGCCGTTGGCTTCGGGTCAGCCGCAGTTGGTGGCGTAGCGCTCGGTGGCCTGGTTGCCGATGAGCCCCCGCCAGTCGACGCAGGAGCCGCTGGCGTACACGTACACCGGACCGGCGTAGTAGCTGTACTCGCCCGTGTCCGACACGAAGGAGCCGCCGTCCCCCGCCCGGCGCAGGCCCGCGCTCATCGGCATGGCGAAGCCTTCGCTGTCGGCGCTGCGGACGGTGACCACGCAGTTGTACCCGTTGGAGCTGTTGTAGGTCAGGAACACGGTTCCCAGGTCGAAGCGGATCGGGGCCGAGTTGACCACCGAGTAGCCCGAGCCGCAGGCGCCGTTGTAGGCGGCGGCGCTGGCCGGAGAGGCGGTGACGACACCGGCGGCCAGGAGCGTCAGGGTCGCGGCGGCGGTGGCCAGGGTCTTCTTGAGTGTCCTCATGAGGGATGCGTGTCCGTTCCGGTTCGGTGGGGCCGGTGGCCCGCGTGACCGCAGAAAAATACCCTGGAACGCACGGAAAAAGGAGGGCGCTAAGGGCGGAAAAGCCCTTTTGTCCCTGTCCGCATCGGTGACGGCGCCCGCCCCTGCGGCGCGCGGCCGGACTCACTCGTCGAAGGCGACCTCCGCCTCGTCGAGCTCCTCCTCGTCCTCCCCGGCCCCGCAGGGGTCGTCGGACTCGGCTCGGGAGGCGGCGCTGAAGCCCTCCAGGTAGCCGCGGGCCCGCTCGGCCTTGGGGTAGCGGCGCACCAGGTCCCAGAACTCCCGGCCGTGGTGCGGGATGAACAGGTGCGCGAGTTCGTGGATGAGCACGTAGTCCACGACCCAGGAGGGCATTCCGGCGACGCGGCGGGAGATGCGGATCGTGCGGGTCTCCGGAGTGCACGACCCCCAGCGCGAGTTCTGGTTGTCCACCCAGCGCACGCTCTCGGGGAGCTCGGTGCCGTCCAGGTAGCGGCGGGCCAGTTCGAGCGCGCGCTCGTGGAGTTCGGCGTCGCCGGGGTTGCGGCGCCCCTCGCGGGCCTCGAGTCGTTGCAGCATGCGGCCCACCCAGCGCTTTTCCTCTGCGCGGGAGAACGTCGCGGGCACGAGGACGACCGTGGTGTCCCCGTCCCTGTAGGCCGACACCGTGCGTCGGCGACGAGGACTGCGTCGTACCTCGACTTTGGTGTTCGAGGGCACGAAGTTTACGGTAGCCCAGCGAGGCGCTCCAGGACAGGTGTGTCCTGTCCTGTTATGTCGCCGATCTCGTGTCTGTCCCGACTCCCGGACCGTAACCGGAAAACACGGTACGGTAGCACATTCCGTCCTGACCAGGGTCGTTTTTCGGCTGTGTGAGGGGCCACGGCGGGGCCCGCCGGGGCGTTCCGGTGCTCTTACGGATACACAAAAGAGACCGGACGGTGACCCCCGGTGGAGCCCCGCCCGGCCCGTGGTCAGCTCAGGACGCCGCGCGTCCCGTCACGTCAACACAGACGTGACCACGCGATTTCCGTGAGCGCCTGTTCGGCACGGCGCTCCTCGCGCTGGCGGGCGCGCAGCTGGCGGGCGGTGAGCCTTCTGCCCTGCTGTTCACGCGTCTCGACGTCGGTCCGCTCGACCACGCGCATGATTTCCATCATCATCTGTCTTCGTCCTTCGTGTCCGCGGAGGTGGGGTGAGGCTGTGGCTGGAACGGTCAGGCCGCGACCGGGGCGGGGTTCTTCCGGGGGCGGCCCCTGGGGCGCTTGCGCGCCACGACCTGTCCGGAGACGAGCAGCTGCCCGCCCCAGACGCCCCAGGGCTCACCGCGCTCCAAGGCGTCGGCCAGGCACTGCTCCCGCACGGGGCACGCGCCGCAGACGGCCTTGGCCGCCTCGACGTCGGCGGGCGCCTCGGCGAAGAACAGGTCGGGCTCCAGGCGGCAGGGAACTTCGGTGTCGCCCAGCCAGGGCGTTTCCAGGACCGACGCAAGCATCGGTGCCCTCCAAGATCTTTGATCGTTTCGTACAACGCGGTCGGTGACTGGTCACCGGAACCGGTCCGGTGGGGGACCTGGACTTGCGATGCCGCCGCCCTCTCCCTCGTCCCTGGGGGACGGGGAGCCGGCGAAGATACAAAGAAAGCCGCGGCCCCTGTCGGGGTCCGCGGCCACGGTCGAAACTCTCGGCCTGTCCTGCTCTAGGCCGGAATCCTCCGTGGACACTCCCCCGATGCGCCATACGGGCGCTGGGTAGCTTCTGCTGCGTGCTTCGTCTGGCGCTTGCCGCGATCAAGGGCGAGCCCGGACTCGACGGACACACCACTGCCGTCGCCGAGGACGGTCCGCTCGACCTGGGACACGATCAGCGGGGAACGGGATCCGTGGACCCCGGTGCCGCCGTTGCCGACGGTGGTCCCGCCGTAGACGGCGAGGACATCCGTGTGACCGCCCAGGAGGTCGCCCTGAACAGCGGTCGGGGACAGCTGACGCGACGGCATGGCGAAGCCGGTGACGAAGCCTGTGGTCTCCGTGATGCTGGTCATTGGATCGGGCACCTCCTTCACTGTCGGGCGGCGGGATCTTGCACCCGCGCCGGGAGCGGTCATTGCGACGGGGTACACACTATGGGCTGGCGCAGAAAGAGAGCAACCTATTTTTGACCTGCGGAAACGTCCGCATCCGGTCAGGGTTTCGCGGGAATGCCGAGGCGCCCGGAGGCGTTGCCCTTGGGCATCCCCCGAGCGCCCTGCCGACAACCCGCCCGCCGAGACGACGAGGCCCCGGTCACGGTGCGCACCGTGACCGGGGCCTGTTCACGTCCGCGGGTCCGGACCGCTCCGGCCCGGAGTACCGGCCGGCGCGCGGGCGCGTGCCCGGAGGGGCACCGCCTAGAACGGCTCCGGAAGGGTGTCGGACCAGCCCTCGGCGTCCACCACCCGGATCAGACCCTCCTGGACCACCGAGCACACGAGTTCGCCCTCGCGGGTGTAGACCAGCCCGCGCGCCAGACCGCGGGCGCCCTGGGCGGTCGGCGCCTCCTGCGCGTACAGCAGCCACTCGTCGGCGCGGAACGGCCGGTGGAACCACATAGCGTGGTCCAGGCTGGCCATGGAGATCCCCGCGAAGGAGCGGCCGTGGCGCAGCAGCACGGTGTCCAGCAGGGTCATGTCCGAGGCGTAGGTCATCAGGCACACGTGGGTGAGGCGGTCGTCGGGCAGCTTGCCGTCCACCTTGAGCCACACCGGGTTGGTGGCGGTGCGCAGCCGCGGGTCGCGCTCGGCCTCGTAGGACAGCGGTCCCACCGGGCGCAGCTCGATGGGGTGCCAGCGCACGAACCCCGGCACGCGCCCGAAGGCCTCCCGCAGGCGCTCGCGCGTGCTCGGCAGCTCCTCCGGCGGCGGGACGTCGGGCATCGGGATCCGGTGGTCCAGGCCGGGCTCCTCCTTGTGGAAGGAGGCCGACAGGGTGAAGATCGGCTTGCCGTGCTGGATGGCCACCACCCGCCGGGTGGTGAAGGAGCGGCCGTCCCGGACGCGGTCCACCTCGTAGACGATGGGCACCGAGGGGTCGCCGGGGCGTATGAAGTACGCGTGCAGGGAGTGCACGTGGCGTTCGGCGGGGACGGTGCGCCCCGCCGCGACCAGCGCCTGGCCCGCGACCTGGCCGCCGAACACCCGCTGGGGGCCCTCCTCGGGGCTGCTGCCCCGGAAGATGTCGTCCTCGATCCGCTCCAGGTCCAGCACGGTCAGCAGGTCGGCGAGGGACTGGCCCCGCGCCTGCGCGTCGGCGCTCTCACTCATCCGCCGCTTCCTCCCCGTCGTCCTCGGTCCGGCCGTCGGCGACGTCCGCCGGGTCCGCTCCGGCCACCAGCGCCAGTACTGCCTCACCGTAGCGATCGAGCTTGACCGCGCCGACACCGGACACGGCCGCGAGCTGGGTGAGGCTGCCGGGCTCCTGCTCGGCGACGGCCTGGAGGGTGGCGTCGGTGAAGATCACGTAGGCGGGCACCTTCTGCTCCTGCGCGCACGCGCGGCGCCAGTCGCGCAGCCGTTCCAGCAGGGCCTCGTCGTAGCTGGAGGGGCAGTCCAGGCAGCGGCCCAGCTTGCGCTCGGCCGCGTCGGTGAGGGTGGCCGAGCACACCCGGCAGCGGGTCACGCCGCCCTTGCGGCGCTCGGCGCGCCGGGAGGCGGTGGACGGGGAGGCGGGACGCAGGCCGTCGAGGAAGCGGGAGGGCTTGCGGGTCTTCCTGCCGCCGGGCGAGCGGGCCAGGGACCACGACATCGCCAGGTGCTCGCGGGCCCGCGTGACCCCCACGTAGAACAGGCGGCGCTCCTCCTCCACCTGCTCGTCGGTCTCGGCGTAGATGATCGGCATCATGCCCTCGGTGAGGCCGACCAGGAAGACGGCGTCCCACTCCAGGCCCTTGGCCGCGTGCAGGGAGGCGATGGTGACGCCCTCGAAGCCGGGCGCGTGCTCGGTGGCCATACGCACGTCGAGCTCGTCCACGAGGTCGGCCATGGTCACCGGCGCACCGTCGGGGCGCGGCGCGGCGGCCATGTCCTCGGCCAGTTGGGCCAGCGCGGACAGCGACTCCCAGCGTTCACGGGCCTGGCGCCCCTCGGGCGCGCTCTCGGTCAGGCCGAGCTGTCCGAGGAGCTGGCGGACGGTGCGCACCAGGGGCTCGGCCTCCTCCCCCGCCGCCCCGTGCCGGGCGCCGCGCAGGGTGTGCACGGCCTGCTTGATCTCGGGGCGTTCGAAGAACCGGGTGGTCCCGCGCATCGTGAACGGCACCCCCTCGTCGGTCAGCGCCTGCTCGTAGGAGGCAGACTGGCCGTTGGTGCGCACGAGCACCGCGATCTCGCTGGCCGGGGTGCCGCCCTCCAGCAGGACGCTGATCTTGCGGGCGACCCCGGTGGCCTCGGCGGGCTCGTCGTCGTACTCCTGGTACATGGGGTCGGGGCCGTCGGGGCGCTGGGCCCGGAGGGTCAGGTGCTGGGCGGAGGTCGTGCCGCGCGCGTGGGCGATGACGTGGTTGGCCACCCTCACGACCTGGGGGGTGGAGCGGTAGTCGCGGACCAGCTGGACCACGGTGGCGTGGGGGTAGCGGGCGCCGAACCCGGTCAGGTAGCCGGGGGTGGCCCCGGCGAAGGAGTAGATGGTCTGGCTGGGGTCGCCGACCACGCACAGGTCGTCGCGGTCGCCCAGCCAGGCGTCCAGGAGCAGGCGCTGGAGCGGGTTGACGTCCTGGAACTCGTCGACGACGAAGTACCGGTACTGCTCGCGCACGCGCTGGGCTATGGCCGGGTACTCGGTGATCATGCCGGCGGTGAGTTCGAGCATGGACTCGAAGTCGAGGAGGTTGTGCTCGCGGCGCAGGTCCTCGTAGGCCTCGAAGACCCGGGCCACCTCGCCCGCGGGCATCGGGGGCTGGCGGCCCGCCTTGACCACGGCCTTGTCGTAGTCGGTGGGGCGCACCTGGGTGACCTTGGACCACTCGATCTCACCGGCCAGGTCGCGCAGGCCGTTGCGGTCGGGCTGGAGGCCCACCGAGTGGGCGGCGCGGGAGACCACCGGGAGCTTGCTCTCGATGAGGGTGGGCTTCTCCCCGCCCACGACCTGGGGCCAGAAGAAGGAGAGCTGGCGCAGGGCGGCCGCGTGGAAGGTGCGGGCCTGCACGCGGGGGGCGCCCAGGGCGCGCAGCCTGCCGCGCATCTCCCCGGCGGCGCGCGCGGTGAAGGTGACCGCGAGGACCTGCTGCTCGGCGACCACACCGCTGGAGACCGCGTACGCGATGCGGTGGGTGATGGCCCGGGTCTTGCCCGTTCCGGCACCGGCCAGGATGCACACAGGGCCGCGCAGCGCGCGTGCGGCCTGGGTCTGCTCCGGGTCCAGTCCCTCCAGGACGCGGTCGGGATCCATGGTGCTCCTGCGTAGGGTCGGGGTGGATGGGGTCCCAGTCTCTCAAGTATCGGCCGTGACGGGGAGCGGATCGGACCCGCGCCCGCCGCCGGGACCGCGGGAGGCACATCAGACATTCCAGAACCAGTTGGTCCTGTGAGGCGTCCCACGTTGTGTCGCGCGGTCCCGGGAAGCGGTCCGGACCCCTCGGTGTTGAGATGACCGGACCGATCCATCGACCGTAGACGAAAGAAGGACGTGAGCGACATGACGAGCGCGGCGACCGAACAGTTCACGATGTACACCACCCCCTGGTGCGGGTACTGCAAGCGGCTCAAGAGCCAGCTCGCCCGCGAGGGGATCACCGGTCGTGAGGTGAACATCGAGGAGCACCCGGAGGCCGCCGAACTGGTCATGAAGGCCAACAACGGCAACCAGACGGTTCCGACGCTGGTCTTCAGTGACGGCGCGGCGATGACCAACCCGTCGCTCGCTCAGGTGAAGCAGAAACTGGCCGAGCTGTCGTAGGACGGTACGCGGGCCGCAGGGCCGCGCCCCCCGGTGCGGGCCCCGCGGCCCGCACCGCGGGGCCCGCCTTCGGCGGTGCACCTCCGACGGCGCTCGGGTCACGAAGGGCTCGGACGATGACGACGGGGAGTGTGGAGTTGGGGGAGGACATGAGGCCTCATGACATTGCGGTCGCCGACACGGTGGACACCGGCGTGGTCCGCCGCACCCCGGCCGGGTGGCGGGTGGGCGGCGGTGAGGAGGTGCCCGACCTGGTGAGCGCGATGGTCCTGGCGGACCTGCTGACCGGTGAGTCGGGGGCCCGGACCCCGCGTTCCCAGGCGCCCGGCCGGGCCCCGGAGGGCGCTTCGGAGGTGGAGCGGCTGCGGCACACCATCGCGCAGCTGGAGCACGCGCTGCAGTCGCGCGTAGTGGTGGAGCAGGCGATCGGGGTCCTGGCGGAGCGGCACACGATGGCGCCCCGCGAGGCCTTCGAGCGGCTGCGCTCCTCGGCGCGCTCGCGCGGGCGCAAGGTGGCCGACCTGGCGCGGGACGTGGTGGAGAGCAGCACGAGCCCCCTCACCGTGCTGCCCGACGAACTGGGCGCCTCCCCCGGTTCGCGCTAGCGCGGCGACGGGCCGGTCGGGGCCCCGCGCGAAACCCCGAGGCCCCGGCCCCGCCCCGGGCGCGGCGTCCCCGCGCCCGGCACCGACCCCGCGGGCGGCGGTGCCCGGCCGCCGCGGGACCGGTCGGGCCGGGGTCACCAGCCGCCGGGGAGCTCCGCGCCGTACCAGTGCTCGATGAGGGTGCGGGCGATCGAGACCCGCCCCGGCAGCAGGATCTCCTGCGCGTGCACGGCTTCGGCCAGTTCGGGGCGGGTGAACCACCTGGTGACGCCGATCTCGTCATCGGTGCGCTCGGTCTCGCCCACGGCCCGCGCCGTGTAGCCCACCATCAGGCTGCGCGGGAAGGGCCAGGGCTGCGAGGACAGGTAGCGCGGGCGCTCGACCACGATCCCCGCCTCCTCGGCGACCTCGCGGACCACGGCCTGCTCCAGCGACTCCCCCGCGTCCACGAACCCGGCCAGCACCGAGAAGCGGCGGGCGTCCCAGTTGGGGTTGTTGCCGAGCAGCATCTCCTCGCGGCCCCCGCGCTCGCGGTGCACCAGCATGATCACCGCCGGGTCCATCCGGGGGTACTGCTCGGTGCCCTCCCGTTCGCACACGCGCACGTGCCCGGCCGCGGCCGTGGTGGTGCGCGAGCCGCAGCGGGGGCAGAAGCCGTGGGTGGCGTTCCAGTTCGCGAGGGCGACGGCGCGGGTCATCAGCCCGGTGTCCCGGTCGCCCAGCAGCGCGCCGATCTCGCGCAGGGAGGCCGGGGCGGTCCGTTCGGTGGCGGTGAGCTCCCGGCCGGAGCGGACCGCGAAGTAGGCGTCCCGGCCGTCGGTGCCGAGGAGGTAGCGCTCGCCCTCGGGCGCCTCGTCCGGGGGTACCAGGACGAGTTCGGGGTCGTCCCCGGTGGTGATCAGGGCCCGGGACTGCTTGGCCATGACCGCCCGCCAGCCGTGGGCGACGGGGTCCCCGCCCTCCAGGACGAGCACCCGGGTGCCGGGGGCGGCCCACGCCTCGGCCAGCCACTCCCCGTCCAGGCGCCGGTGCGCGGCGGGGTCGACGGAGAAGCGTGAGAGGGAGGGAGTCGCGTCGGCGTCCATGGGTCCTTCCGGGTCGGCGGGCCGCCTGGCGGGGCCCGTGTCCACAACGTGCATAACACCGGTCGGGGCCGGGCGCATCCTGGCACGGCCCCCGTGCGCGGCGGGCCCCGTGTGCGGAGCGGGCCCCGGCGCCGCGCGGTCGCGGCTCAGACGACGCCGCCGAGCTCCTCCCACAGGTACGCGGCGCTCTCGGCGCCCTTGAGCAGCAGGGGGACCTCCACCTTCTCGTTGGGGGCGTGGATGCGGTCCTCGTCCAGGCCGACGGCGAGGAAGACCAGCGGCGCCCCGAGGATGTCGGCTATGTCGGCCTCGGGGCCGCTGCCTCCCTCGCGGGTGAACAGGACCTGGGTGCCGAAGGCGCGTTCCATGGCCGAGCGGGCCGCCTTCAGCGCGGTGGAGGACAGGTCGGAGGCACAGGCGCGCACGCCCGGCCCGCCGAACTCCGTCTCGGCGCGCAGGCCCTCGGGGACGGCGGCCTCGACGTGGGCGCGGACGCGGTCCTGCACGTGCAGCGGGTCCTGGCCGGGGACCAGGCGGAAGCTGACCTTGGCGTGCGCGGAGCGCGGGACGATGGTCTTGCCGCCCGAACCGGTGTGCCCGCCCCACATGCCGTTGATCTCGGCGGTCGGGCGCAGCCAGATCCGCTCCAGCGTGCTGTAGCCCCTCTCGCCCCAGGCGGCGGTGGAGGCGGCGGTGGCCAGCCATTCGCGCTCGTCGAAGGGCAGCCGGGCGATGAGTTCGCGCTCCTCCCGGCTGGCCTCGACCACCCCGTCGTAGAAGCCGGGAACCGCCACCCGGCCGTCCTCGTCGTGCAGGCCGGACAGCAGGTCGCTCATGGCCTTGAGCGGGTTGGGCACGGCGCCGCCGAAGGAGCCGCTGTGCAGGTCGCGCTCGGGGCCGTACAGGCTGATCTCCACGTCGGTGAGGCCGCGCATGCCCACGCACATGGACGGGGTGTCGGCCGCCCACATGGTGGTGTCGGAGATGACGGCGACGTCGCAGGCCAGGCGGTCGCGGTTGGCGCGCATCAGGTCGGCGAAGTGGACCGAGCCCGACTCCTCCTCGCCCTCCACGAGCAGCTTGATCGTGACGGGCGGGGCGTCGGCGCCGGAGGCGGCCAGGGCGGCGCGCACGCCGAGGGCGTGGAAGAGCACCTGCCCCTTGTCGTCGGAGGCCCCGCGCGCGAACAGGGAGGTGCCGCGCTCGGTGGGCGTGAACGGGTCGGTCTCCCACTCCTGGACCGGGTCGACGGGCTGGACGTCGTGGTGTCCGTAGACGAGCACCGTGGGGGCTTCGGGGTCGGCGGCGGGCCACTCGGCGAACACGGCGGGCAGGCCGGGGGTCTGCCACACCTCGACGGTGGGGAAGCCGGTCGCGGTGAGGTGGTCGGCGAGCCACCGGGCGGAGCGGACCACGTCGGGGTGGTGCGCGGGGTCGGCGGAGATGGAGGGGATCGCCAGCCACTCCTTGAGGGAGGAGACGAACTCGTCCCGGTGTGCCTCGATGTGGGCGCGTACGTCCATGGGACCGTCCTTGCTCGACGTCGTTGTCGGGAACGAGCCTAGGACCTGCGCGAACCGTCCCGGAACGCGGGCGGGAGCCTCGCGCGCCCGGACCGGTCCCGGTCAGCTCCCGGGGAGGGCGCGGCGGCCCGGCGGCCCGGGCGGCGGAGCCGCGGGGGTCGGGGAACCCCTCGGCTCGCGGGACACTCGAAGGTGCACGGGCGGGACGCGTCCGCCCGCAGACGAGAGGAATGCACGTGGACACCGTTCCCGCCACCGCGGTCGCCGAGAGGTTCGGCCGCCTCTTCGACGCGCTGGACACCGACCGCGACGGCGCCATCACCTGGGACGACTACCAGCGCCTGGTCGACCGCTACACGAAGGGGTACGCGCTGGACCTGAGCGACCGCCGGGCCCAGGCCGTCCACGCCTCGTACCAGATGCTCTGGCTGGAGCTGCTCCGCCACGGATCGCCCGCGCAGGCGCGCCTGGACCGGGAGGCGTTCGTCGCGGCGATGCACGCGGCCTCCGAGGACCGGAGCCGGTTCAACATGACCGAGGGCGTGGCCGAGGCAGTCTTCGACCTCCTCGACACCGACGACGGCGGGTCGATCAGCGAGGCGGAGTACGTCAGGTACGCCGAGGTCCTGGGGGCCTCCCACTCCGACGCCCTGGAGCGCTTCAGGAGCCTGGACACCGACGGCGACGGGTTCATCGGCCGCGCGGAGTTCGTCCTGTCGGCCCGGGAGTACCTCTTCGGCGAGGACTCCGCCGCCCCGGGCGGGTTCGTCTTCGGCGTGATCTGAGCCCTCCCGCCGGTCCCGCGCGGTTCCTCCGGCGCACGGGACCGGCGGCCTCGACCGGGTCAGTAGCGGCCCCGGGCGCCCAGCACCGTGGTCTCTTCGTCCGCCACGACGTGGACCAGGCGGTGTTCGCCAGTGATGCGGCGTGAACAGCGGTTCGGCCCCAGGTGCTTGAGCGGCTCGGGGTTGCCCGTTCCCCCGAAGGGATCCCGGAGGGCTTCCTCGATGAGCTTGCGGACTTTCCTCGCCGTGCGGCGGTCGTTCTCCACCCACCGCATGAGGTCGTCCCAGCCTTCGGCGTGGAAGGCCGGTTTCCCCACCCGCCCCCCTCCAACATCCGGTCGATGTCGTCGAGGCTGGCGCTCATGACGTTGCGCCCGGCGTCGACGTCGTCGCTGCGGCGCCGGATGTCCTCCGGGGTGGGGTCGGCGACACGGGTGACCCGCACGGGGTGGAGGGTGATGGTTCCGTTGCCCGCCTTCTCCACCTCGTAGTACTCGCTGGTCGCGACCTTCTCACCGAGTGTCACCCGGCCTCTGCTGCCGGTTCTGACGAGTTCCATCGCCCGAGCCCTTGTTCGTTGTGGGTAATGCCCACGATGCCCGAGTGGGAGATCGCCACACCTGTCGGGAACCGGATACCGGCGGGTGCCGGGGCCTGTGGACGGCCGGAGTCGTCCACAGGCCCGTGTCCGGCCGGGGTCAGCTGCCGGTGGCCCCGCGCCAGGCGTCGAGGTACTCGGGCAGGTTGGCGTCGATGTCGTGCCAGTCGGGCTCGAAGACCTCCACGCCCTCCATGAGCGCCTCCAGCTCCTCGGCGCCCCCGCCCTCCACCGGGACGTCGGTGCGGGCCGGGAAGCCCCCGGCGACCGGGACGACCTGCTCCTGGGCGGCCTCGGAGAGGAGGAAGTCCAGGAGGGCGCGGCCGTTGTCGGCCTGGGGCGCGCCCTCGACCAGCCCGGCGGTGTAGGGCAGGGCGAAGGTGGTCGGCTGGCCTCCCTCGGTCGCGGGGAACCAGATGCCGAGGTCGGGCATGGTGCGGGCCTGGGCGAAGTTCATCTGGACGTCGCCGTTGGCGACCAGCAGCTCGCCCTTGTCCACCTTGGGGCCGAGCGCGCCGGTGGAGGAGGACGGGCCGACGTTGTTGGCCTGGAGCCGCCCGAGGTAGTCCATGGCGGGCTCCAGCCCGCCGAAGTCGTGCATGGTCTGGACGAGCACGGCCGTGCCGTCGCCCGCCACGCCCGGCGTGGAGTACTGGAGACGGCCCTCGAAGCGGGGGTCGAGCAGGTCCTCCCAGGTGGCGGGCGGTTCCGCCAGCTCCTCGGTGTTGTAGGTGAGACAGAAGTAGTTGTCGACGATCGTGGTCCACCTCCCGTCGGGGTCCTTGGTCTCGACGTGCTCGGAGCCCTGCGGCTCGTACTCCTGGAGCAGGCCCATGCCGTCGGCCTGCTGGATGAAGGGCGGCAGGGTGATGATGACGTCGGCCTGCGGGTTGGCGGTCTCGCGCCCGGCGCGCTGGACGATCTCGCCCGATCCCCCCTCGACGTACTGGACGGTGACCCCGGTGCCGGCCTCGAAGTCGGCGAAGACCTGGTCGAGCCAGCCGGTGCCCTCCTCGTTGCGCAGGCCGTCGGCGGTGTAGACGGTGACGGTGTCGGCGGGGTCGGAGGCGGCGCAGGAGGTCAGGGCTCCGGCGAGGGCGAGCGCGGCGGTGGCGGCGGACACGCGCGCGGCGGTCGTGCGGACGGCGGGCATGGCGGGCCTTCCTGGGAGAGAGGTCAGCGGTAGGCGGCGCGGGTGCGCACGCGGGACAGCAACAGCAGGACGGCCAGGGTGGCGGCCATCAGGACGATGGCCGAGGCCGCCCCGGAGAAGAGGGCGCCCCGGTCGGTGGCGGCGTAGATCTGGACCGGCAGCGGCATCCAGCTGGGCGGGTAGAGCATCATCGTGGCGCTCAGTTCGCCCATGGACAGGGCGAAGCAGAGCCCGGCGGCGGCGCTGAGCGAGGGCAGGAGCAGGGGCAGCCGCACCTGGAACAGCACCCGCGCGGGGCGGGCGCCGAGGGAGGCGGCCACCTGGCCGTAGGCCGGGTCGAGCCGGTCCAGTGCGGCGGAGACCGACTGGTGGGCGAAGGCCGTCACCAGCACGGTGTGCGCGATGACCACGATGGTCCGGGTGCCGTTGAGCAGCACGGGCGGTTGGCTGAAGGCCACCAGCAGGGCCAGGCCGACGACCACCGTGGGGACCGCGACGGGCAGCATGAAGAGGGCGTCGAGGACGGCCCTGCCGCGTCGGCGCAGCGCGTGCGCGGTCAGCGCGGACCAGGTCCCGGCGACCAGGGCCAGGACGCTGGCGGTGGCGGCGGTGACCACGCTGACGCGCAGCGCCTGCGGGGTGGAGCCCCGGGACAGCCCGGCGAAGTTGTCCAGGGTGGGCCCCGAGGGCAGGACGCCGCTCCAGTTGGTGGACACCGACGCGGTGACGATGACGCCGAGCGGGAGCAGGAACAGGGGCAGGACGAGCGCGGCGAACAGCGCCCACACGACCCAGCGGGCGGGTCGGCTATGCACGAGCACGGCGGCCTCCGGAGGGCGCGCGCAGCCGTGCGGTGGCCGCGCGGTAGACGAGGTAGAGGGAGACCGACAGGGCCGCGTTGACCGTGGCCACGACGCAGGCGGTGGTGTAGTCGGCCTCCAGGATCGCCGCGCTGTAGACGAGCATCGGCAGGGTCACCACGTCCTTGGCCCCGGTGAACAGGACGATCGCGAACTCGTTGAGGCACAGCACCAGCACGAGCGCGCCTCCGGCGGCGAGCGCGGGCAGGGCCTCGGGCAGGATGACGGCCCTCACGATCCTGAGGGGGCGGGCCCCCAGGGAGGAGGCGACCTCGATCTGCGCGGTGTCGAGCTGGGCGAACGCGGCGAGCAGCGGCCGCATGACGAACGGCGTGAAGTAGGTGATCTCCGCCAGGACCACGCCCCAGGGCGTGGCGAGGAAGCTGATCGGCCCGGTCTCGGCGCCGGTGGCCTCCGTCCACGCGCCGTTGGCCACGCCCACGGTGCCGTAGAGGAACAGCAGCGCGAGGGTGATGAGGAAGGACGGGAAGGACAGGTAGGTGTCGATGAACCGGGCGGCGGCCCCGCTGCCGGGGAAGGGCACGAACGCCACGACCAGGGCGAGGAGGAAGCCCAGGACCAGGCAGCCCAGGGTGGCGGTGACCGCGATGAGCACGGTGGTGACCAGGGCGGACCGGAAGGTCTCCGAGCCCAGGACGTCGGCGTGGTGGGCGAGGGTGGGCCCGCCCCCGGGCGCGGTGACCGACTCCAGCGCGACGAGCAGGAGCGGGTACAGGAACACCAGCGCGAGCAGCACCACGGGCGGCACGGCCCACACCCACACGGGGAGGGCGCGGGGCGCCCGGGCCGGGGCTCCCCCGCCCGAGGGGGGCGCGGACGCGGTGCGCGCCGGGGTCGGCGCGGTCCGGACGTTCACTGTGCCTCCTCCTCCGCCAGCAGGACGGCGTCCCGGCGGGCGAAGCCGAGCGTGACCGCCGCACCGGTCTCGGGCGGGGTGCGCATCTCCCGGAGTTCGGCGGTGACGGGGACGCCGTCCACCAGGGCGGTGACCCGGTGGACGGAGCCGCGCCACTGGACGTCGGTGACCCGGCCCTCCAGGGTGTGCTCGCCTCCGCCGAGGGTGAGCCGGTGCGGGCGCAGGCACACGCGCAGCCCGTCGCCGTCGCCGGTGCCGGGCGGCAGGTCGGCGGGGTCGGTCTCCAGGACGGTGCCGCAGCAGTGCACGCGCCCGTCGGCCAGGCGCGCGGGCAGCAGGTTGGCGCCGCCGACGAAGCGTGCGGTGAACGGCGTCCGGGGGCGCTGGTAGAGGCGCTGGGGCGTGTCGCAGTCGCGCAGCCGGGCCCGGTCCAGGACCGCCACCCGGTCGGCCAGGGTGAGCGCCTCGCTCTGGTCGTGGGTGACGTACAGGATCGTGACGTCGGGCAGTTCGCGGTGCAGGCGGGCCAGCTCGGCGAGCATGTCCGAGCGCAGCTGGGCGTCGAGCGCGGACAGCGGCTCGTCCAGCAGCAGCACGCCGGGGCGGATGGCCAGGGCGCGGGCGATGGCCACCCGCTGCTGCTGTCCGCCGGACAGCTCGCGCGGGTGGCGGCGCGCGTAGTCCCCCATCCCGGTCATGGCCAGCGCCTCGGCTACCCGTCCGGCGATCTCGCGGCGGGGCACGCCCTGCGCCCTCAGCCCGAAGGCGACGTTCTGGTCCACCCGCATGTGGGGGAAGAGGGCGTAGCTCTGCACGACCATGCCCACGCCCCGCAGGTGCGGCGGCAGGCCGGTGACGTCGCGTCCGCCGAGCAGGACGCGCCCGGAGGCGGGGCGGACGAACCCGGCGACGGCGCGCAGCGCGGTGGTCTTGCCCGAGCCGGAGGGGCCCAGCAGCGCCATGAACTCACCGGGTTCGACGGTGAGGTCGAGGCCGTCCAGGACCACGGTCTGCCCGTAGGCGACGCTGACGTGTTCGAAGCGGATGCCCACGCCTCAGCCCTCCCGCGCGGCGAGCAGACCGGGCAGGTCCGCCACGCCGTCCAGGACGTGGGTGGCCCCGGCCGCGCGCAGGGCCTCGTCGTCGTGGGCGCCGGTGCGGACCCCCGCGGCCACCGAGGCCCCCGCGCGCAGTCCGCTGCGGATGTCGGATGCGGTGTCGCCGACGACGGCGACGGCGGCCACGGAGGAGACCCGCGCGCGCAGGGCGGCGGTGAGCACCATGTCCGGGTGGGGGCGTCCGCGCCCGCCCGCGTCGGCGGGGCACAGGACGAGGTCGGCGGCCTCCCGCCAACCCAGGGCTCTCAGGACGCGCTCCTGGGTGTCGCGGGAGAAGCCGGTGGTCAGGGCGGTCGTGCGGCCCTGGGCGCGCAGCTCGCGCAGGGCGTCCTCGGCTCCGGGCAGGGGCGCGCAGCGGCCCTCGTCCACCAGGCGGGCGTAGGCCCGCTCGAAGGCGCGGTTGGCCTCCCGGGCGCGGTCCTCGTCGCCGCACAGGTGGCGGAAGACGGTGATCTTGGACTCGCCCATGGTGGCGCGCACGTACGCGGCGGCCTCGGGGGTGTGGTCGGGCAGGGCCGCCTCGAAGGCCGCCTCGACGAGGCCGTCGTCGGCGACGGTGGTGCCCGCCATGTCCAGGACGACGAGTTCGACGGGCGGGGCGGGGTCGGTGGTGGGGTGCATGGTTACCAGCCCAGTTCGTCGGCGGTGGTCTCGGCGATGGCCGGGGAGCAGGTCATCCCGCGCCCGCCCGGTCCGGTGACCAGCCAGGCGTCGGGGCCCACGGGGGCGCGGTGGACGACCCGGGCGGGGTCGGCGCACTGGGCGTAGACGCCCGCCCAGCGCTGGCGGATCGGGGGCAGCGGTCGGCCCAGGAGGCGGCCGGCGACCCCGGCGAGGTGCTCGTAGGGGTCCTCGGCGGTGTCGAAGGAGAAGGGCGCGTCGTACTCGTGGGTGTCGCCGATGGTCAGGGAGCCGTCGGCGCGCTGGACCATGAGCAGCTGCATGCGGTGGTCGCGGGCGGTGGGCGGCTGGGGCTGGGTCTCGTTGAGGGCGTCCAGCTCGGGGCCCCGGTAGGCGGGGTAGTAGCGGAAGCTGTCGCCGTCGGCGACGGAGGTGGTGAGGGTCTCGCCCAGGGGCTCGGTCTGGGCCATCTGGAGGCGGACGCGGCGCACGGGCGGGTCGGGGACGAGTTCGCGGACCAGGCCCCCGAGCCAGGCGCCGGTGCACAGGACGACGGCGTCGCCCCGGTGGACCCGCCCGTGGTCGTCGCGGACGGCGCCCGGTCCGGCCAGGTCGCGGACCTCGCGCCCGGTCAGGAGGGTGTAGCGGCCGCTGCGGCCGAGTTCGGCCTGGAGGGCGGCCTGGGCGGTGCGGGGTTCGACCTGGGCGTCGCTGCGGCACCACAGGGCGCCGAGGTGGTCGCCGCGCAGGGCCGGGTTGACCTCGCGGGTCCGCTCGGGGCCGAGGAGTTCGTAGCCGCGCTCGGCGGCGTCGCCGCCCCGGGCCGCCGCCTCGGCCACGGCCAGCTCGTGGTCGGTGGTGGCGACGGTGAGGGAGCCGGAGGCCCGGAAGCCCAGGGCGGGGACGCGCTCGGCGATCTCCTGCCACAGGACGCGGGCCCGGCGGGCGGCCTCCAGTTCGGGGCCGGGGGCGCGCCCGCCGACCCAGACGAGGCCGAAGTTGCGGACGGAGGCGCCGCGGGCGGCCGCCTCCCGTTCGAGGTGGACGACCTCGTGGCCTCGGGAGACGGCGTGCCAGGCGTGCATGGTGCCGAGGACTCCGGCACCGACGATGATCACTCGCATGGTTCGAGGTTCGCCGGTGCGGATGGAGGCGACCGAGCGCGGTGGGGACGCCCCGGTGAACCGGGGTCAAATTTTGGACCAGACCCGTTATCCTTTCGAAATAAAAGCGCCCGGCGGTAGGGGCCGCGCTCCGGCCTCCGCCGTCGGACGCCCCTACTCCCGCCCGTCCCCGGCCAGGTGGACGCTGAAGCTGAACCGGTCGCCCCGGTAGAGCGAGCGCACACGTTCGAAGGGACCGCCCTTCTCGTCCCGGGAGACGCGGTGGATGAGCAGCATCGGCAGCGCAGGAGGGGTGCCGATGAGCAGGGCCTCGCGCGGGGCGGCCAGCACGGTCTCCAGGCGCTCGTCGGCGTCGCCGAACGCGATGCCGACCCTGTCGGCGAGGTAGCCGTAGAAGGTGGAGTCCGGGTCGAAGTCCAC
Source organism: Nocardiopsis akebiae (assembly GCF_018316795.1). Lineage (NCBI taxonomy): Bacteria > Bacillati > Actinomycetota > Actinomycetes > Streptosporangiales > Nocardiopsidaceae > Nocardiopsis > Nocardiopsis akebiae. Next base: position 1,413,762 of record NZ_CP074132.1, on the reverse strand, counting down.
GTCCAGGCGGGGCACGCGCGCCACCGCGATGTAGGTGGACTCCAGCCCCACCCGCTCGTCGTCGGCCAGCAGCACCCGCTCCAGGTGCCAAACGGGCTCGCCCGGGCTCAGGTGCAGTTCCTCGGCCAGCCGGGGCGGGCAGGGCCAGCTGCGCAGGTCGATGAGGGAGCGCCCCGGCCGCAGCCCCTGGCGGCGCACGCCCTCGGTGTAGCTGGCCAGGGACAGGGGCTGCTCCAGCTTGGGTCCGGCCACCACCGTCCCGCGCCCCCGGCGGCTGAGCCTGCCCTCCAGCAGGAGGTCGCGCAGCGCCTGGCGGACCGTCTCGCGGGCCGCGCCGAAGCGCTCGGCCAGCTCCCGCTCGGTGGGCAGCGGCTGGCCCACCGTCAGCCCGGACACCAGCTCGGTGAGCTGTATCCGGACCGCGTAGTACTTGGGGACGCGCCCGTGCTCGGGGACGCCCGCGCGCACGGGGGCGCCGCTGTCCTGGGGGATTCCTGGGATCGACACGCGGGTCATTGTCCACCACACCGGTGAACGGACGGCGACCCGCGGTGGTGGCGGACCTCTCACCCGGGTTCGGGGACGGCGTCGATGAGCGCGGCCAGCCCCTCGGCGTCGAGCAGGTCCGCGGGGCGCACGGTCAGTCCGGCCCGCACGTAGTGGAAGGCCGCGCTCACCTCCTCCAGGGCGACCCCGGCCAGGTCGGCCCAGGCCAGCCGGTAGGCGGCCAGCTGCACGCCCACGGCGCGGCGCTCGGGGCCGTTGCCGGGCGGGCTCCCGGTCTTCCAGTCCACCACGTCGTAGCGGCCGGAGGCGGGGTCGTGGAAGACCGCGTCCATGCGCCCCCGCACGAGCCGGTCGCCGATGACCGTCTCGAAGGGCACCTCCACCTCGACGGGCACGCGCGAGCCCCACTCGCTCTCCTCGAAACGGCTCTGGAGGTCGGCGAGGTCCTCGTCCCGGCCCGCCGTCTCGTCGGCGGCGCCGGGCAGCTCGTCCAGCAGGGCGGCGCGCTGGCCGAACCGCTGCTCCAGCCAGGCGTGGAAAGCGGTGCCCCGGCGCGTGTGCGGCGCGGGCGGCCGCGGCAGCGGCCTGCGGATCTGCCGGGCCAGGGCGGAGGGGTCGCGGGCCAGCCACACCATGGACGACACCGACAGGTGCGCGGGCAGCTCGACCTGGACCGCGCCGTCCCCGGCCCCCGCCCCCTCGGCTCGGCGGTGGGCGAGCAGCAGCTCGGTGTCGCGCTCCCAGCCCCCGATGCGGCGGCGCAGCCCGGGCGGCGGCGCGGCCTCCTCCGCCGGGTCCGCCTCCCCCGCGAGCAGGCGGGCTCGGGCGCGCTCGACCAGGTCGGCACCGGCGAGGATCTCGGCGCGGCGGTCACGTGGCCCGCCCCCGGCGGCCCCGCCTCCGGCGTCACCGTCGGCGCTCCCCCCGCTCGGCGCACCGGGGTCGGCCTCCTCCGGCGGCCACACCGCCGTGCCGTCGTCCTCCTCCTCGTAGGGGTTGTCGTCGGGATCGGGCCGGGGCTCCCAGTGCGCGACGTCCCCGGCGCCGCCCTCGCAGGCCTGGCGGACCTCCTCCAGGAACGGGGAGGGCCCGCGCTCGCTCGCGGTGTCGGTCCCCCACCAGTGCCCGGTGCACAGCAGGGCGAAGGAGGCGCGGGTGACGGCGACGTAGGCCAGGCGACGCTCCTCCAGCAGGTGGCGCTCCTGTTCGGCCTCCTTGAACGCCTCGATGCCCTTCTTGTCCACCGCCAGCAGCTCGGGCAGGTTCTGGCGGTCGCCGCGCAGCCGGTAGGGCAGCAGGTGCTCGCCCTTGATCCACATGTCGCCCTCGGACAGGCTCGTGGGGAACATCGGGGCGTACTTCCCGCCGCAGAGGCCCGGCACGACCACCACGGGCCACTGGAGCCCCTTGGAGGCGTGCACGGTCATGAGCTTGACCGTGTCGCTGTTGCCCACGCGCTCGCCGGGGGCCAGGCCGCTCTCCCGTTCGGACGCGGCACGCAGGTAGCTGAGGAAGCTGCCGAGCGTGGGGTCCTCGCTGCTGCCCGCGAAGCGCACCGCGTGGTCGACGAACGCGTCCAGGTCGGCGCGGGCGGACAGCGGGTCGCGGCCGCTGCGGGCCCCCACCTCGATGTCCAGGCCGAGCATCCGCTCGATCTCGGTGACCAGGTCGGGCAGCGGCTGTCCGATGAGCTTGCGCAGGGAGCGCAGCTCCTCGGCGAGGCGGCCGAGCCGCTCACGTGCTGTCTCCGAGTAGTTCTCCGCCGGACCGGGGTCGTCCAGGGCGTCCACCAGGCTGCCGCTCTCGGCGGTCAGGTCCAGGACGGTGCGGCGCAGGATGTCGTCCTCGGCCTGCTCACCGGGGTCGGGTGCGGTGAGGTCGCGCCGGGTGTGGCGGGCCAGTTCGGCCGCGCGCGCGCCGAGGGAGGCCAGGTCGCGCGGACCGATCCGCCAGCGCGGCCCGGTGAGGATGCGCGCGAGCTCGTTCCCCGCGGAGGCGTCGTGGACCACGCGCAGGGTGGCGATGATGTCGCGGACCTCGGGCACCATCATGAGCCCGCCCAGGCCGACGACCTCCACCGGGATGTCCAGCGCCTCCAGTGCCTCCCGGATCGCCGGGAACTGCGAGCGCTTGCGGCACAGCACGGCGACGTCACCGGGGCTGATCGCGCCGTCCGCGGCTCCGCCCGACTCCCCCGGGGGCCAGGGCAGCCCGTCGGGGGCGGTCGTGGCGCTGCCCGCCCGGCCGGGGGCGGCGCGCAGGTAGCCGGCGATCCGGTCGGCGATCCACTCGGCCTCGTCCCGCTGTCCGGCGAACAGCCCGGTCCGGACGTCGCCGCGGCCCCGTCTGGCCGGTCCCGGGTGCAGGACAGGCACCTCGGCGCTCTCGGCGCGCAGCGGCTCGGAGATGTGCTTGGCCACTTCCAGGACGCGTTCGCCGTTGCGGAAGCTGGTGGCCAGGCGGCGCACGGACGCGGCCCGGCCCGGGGCGGCCGGGAAGTCGTTGGGGAAGTTGGCGAGGTTGGCGGCGATGGCCCCGCGCCAGCCGTAGATGGACTGGCAGGGGTCCCCCACCGCGGTCACCGCGTGGCCCTCGCCGAACAGGGCGCGCAGCAGCACGAGCTGGGCGTGGCTGGTGTCCTGGTACTCGTCCAGCAGCACCACGCGGAACCGGCCCCGCTCGACGAGGCCGACCTCCGGATGGTTCTGGGCGATGCGCGCGGCCAGGGACACCTGGTCGCCGAAGTCCATGGCCTCGCGCACGTGCTTGGCGTGCTCGTAGCGTTCCACCAGCGGCAGGAGCTGTTCGCGGCGCAGCTGGGCGTTGAGCAGGTTGCGGGTGGGCACCGCGGGCTTGCGCGGCAGGGCCTCGACGGCCGCGCGCAGCCACCGGCCGATGCCGCGCACCTGCTCGGTGGTGGCCAGGTGGTCGGCGATCTGCCCGGACAGTTCCAGGACCCGGCGGGTGACGGTGTCCGCCCCGACGGTGATCAGGTCCATGGGCCCGTCGTACTCGCCGACGATCCGGGAGGCGATCTGCCAGGCCTGCCCCTCGCTGAGCAGGCGGGTGCTGGGCTCGACGGCCTCGCGCAGGGCGTGGTCGGAGACGATGCGGCCGGCGTAGGCGTTGTAGGTGGACACGGTGGGTTCGCCGTCGAGCAGCTCCTCGGGCAGCTGCTCGGTGTCGCGCAGCTGCTCCAGGCGTTTGCGCACGCGCTCGCCCAGCTCGGCGGTGGCCTTGCGGGTGAAGGTCAGGCCGAGGACCTGCTCGGGGCGCACGTGGCCGTTGGCGACCAGCCACACCACGCGCGAGGCCATGGTCTCGCTCTTGCCCGAACCGGCGCCCGCGATGACCACGCCGGGCTCCAGCGGGGCGCTGATGACCTCGGACTGCTCGGCGGTGGGCTCGGGCTGGCCGAGGAGGCGGGCGAGCTCCGGGGGCGAGAAGCGGGGGCGGGGGCCGGGGGCCGGTTCGGGGTCGGGGTGGGAGCGGGGCGGGAGCTGGTGGGGGTGGGGGCGTGTTTCAGACATGTCTGCCCTCGTCCTGGACCGGGCAGCAGGCGCGTACGGCGCACGACCTGCATCCCTTGTTGCGTGTGGCGGTGAAGCGGGATCCGCCCATACCGGTGGCGACCTCGCGTACGAGCGTTCCGGCCCAACCCGGATCGGGGTCCTCCCCCAGCGAGGCCTGGGGCTGCTCGCGCGCCTTGTGCTTGAAGGCGGCTTCGCCGACCTGGACCAGCGCGGCGCCGCCCGGCTCGGTGAGGCCGAGCCTGGCGAAGGCGCCCTTGAGCACGGCCATCTGGTAGACGCCGAGCTGGGGGTGGCGGGCCAGGTCGTCGGCCTTGCTCTTGCCGGTCTTGATGTCCACGACCACGGCCCTGCCCCGGTCGTCGCGTTCGAGGCGGTCCACGCGGCCGGTGATCTCGATGCCGCCCACGTCCACCCGGAACCCCTCCTCGGTGACGACGAGTTCGCGGTCGTTGGCCGCCTCCCAGTCGAGGAGTCTGCGGACCATCGTGTCGGCGCGGTCCCGCTGGGCCCTGGCCTGCCAGGGGCCGCCGAAGTCCAGGTCGGCCCAGATCTCGTCCATGCGCCCGCTGATCTCGTCGGGGGTGCCGCCCTGGGCGACCAGGACGGCGACGGCGTGCACGACGGTGCCCAGGGCCGAGGCGGAGTCGCCGGAGGAGGCCCCGGCGGCGCGTTCGAGGAGCCAGCGCAGCTGGCAGTTGGTGAAGCTCTCCACCTGGGAGGGCGAGACGCGGATGGTGTCCTCCGCCTCCGCGAGGGGTCGGTCGTCGCTGAAGGGGGTGAGCGCGTACCACTCCGCGGGGTCGGCTCCGCGCACGCCCTCCTCCGCCAGGCGGGCCAGGTGGGTGGCGGCGGCCTCGCGCAGCGGTTCGGGAGCCTCGGGGTCGGTGACCACCGAGCGCAGGTCGGCGACGAGCGAGGGCAGGGACAGCCAGCGCAGGCCGGTGCTGACCGGCTCGGGCTCGCCCACGCCCATCTCGGTCAAGAAGCGCGAGGGCCGCTCGTCGGTGTCCTCCCCGCCCACGGCGGTCACCACCAGGGTGCGGCGGGCGCGGGTGAGCGCCACGTAGAACAGGCGGCGTTCCTCGTCCATCAGTTTGGAGGCCAGGGCCGCCCCGGAGGAGTCGGCGGAGTGCACGTCGGCGTCGACGAGTTCCTCCACGCCGAGCAGGGAGCCGCGTAGGCGCAGGTCGGGCCAGTCGCCCTCCTGGACCCCGGCGACCACGACCAGGCCCCACTCCAGCCCCTTGGAGCGGTGGGCGGTGAGAATGCGCACAGCCTCGCCCTCGGGCGCGCGCTCGGCGAGGCTGTCGCCGGGGATCTCCTGGGCGGCGAGGTCCTCCAGGAACCCCGCGGGGCTGCCCGGGGGAAGCCGGTCGCAGTAGCGGGCGGCGCTCTCGAAGAGGGCGACCACGGCGTCCAGGTCGCGGTCGGCGGCGGCGCCCCGGCGGCCTCCGGCCAGGCTGGCGCGCAGCAGGCGGTCGGCCAGGCCGCTGTCGCGCCACAGCTCCCACAGGACCTGTTCGGCGTCGGCCCCCCTGGCGTTTAGGTCGCGGACTGTCCGCAGGGCCTGGGCGACACGGGTGGCGGGCGCGGCGATCTCGGGATCGACGAGGGTGAGTTCGGCCGGGTCGCGCAGGGCGTCCACGAGCAGCTGCGAGGAGGGACGGTAGGCGCCGCCCCTCTCCTGTCCCGCTTCCTCCCCGGCGCCTTCCTGCGGGGCGCCGCCGTCGTGGGCGCGGTCCAGGTCCAGGCGGCGCAGCGCGCGCACGAGCCTGCGCAGCCGTACCGTGTCGGCCTCGCCGAAGGGGCTGGTGAGCAGTTCGCGCGCGGCGTCCTCGTCCAGCTCGGCCGGGGCCAGCCCGTAGCGGATCAGCGCGAGCATGGGACGCACGATCGGCTCCGCGGCCACGGGCAGGTCGTCGGAGCCGACCGCGACCGGGACCGAGGCGGCGGTCAGGGCGCGGCGCAGCACCGGCAGCTGCCGGGTGGAGGAGCGCACCAGCACGGCCATGTCCGACCACGGGACGCCGTCCACAAGGTGGGCGCGGCGCAGGGTGTCGGCGACGACCGCGGCCTCCTGGGCGGCGCTGTCGGCCAGTAGCACGCGGACCTCGCCGTCGGCCACGCCCTCGGCGGGGACCAGGTCGCGGTGCTCGTTGACGTGGCCGCGGGCGGAGGCGACCGCGGGCAGGCGCCGGGTCAGGCCGCGCGAGGCCGACAGCAGGGCGCGGCCGCTGCGGCGGCAGGTGCGCAGCGCGACCACGGGCGCCTCGGTGCGCCGCGCGGTGGGGAAGCGGCTCGGGAAGTCGAGGATGCCCCGCACCTCGGCGCCGCGGAAGGCGTAGATGGACTGGTCCGGGTCGCCGACCGCGACCAGGTCGCGGCCGTCCCCGGCCAGGGCGCGCAGGAGTTCCTCCTGGGCGGGGTCGGTGTCCTGGTACTCGTCGACGAACACCGCCTCGTGGGCGGCGCGCTCGCGCTCGCGGACCCCGGGGTCGGAGAGCAGGTTGGCGGCGACGCGCACGAGTTCGGCGTAGTTGAGCGTGGGCACGGGGGCGATGTCGAAACGGCCGGTGTAGCGGTCCAGGAACCCGGCCGCGGCCACCCAGTCGTCGCGGTCGCGGTCGCGGCCGAGCGCGGCCAGCTCGTCGGGGCCCATGCCGCGTTCCTGGGCGCGCATGAGGAAGTCGCGCAGCTCCTCGGCGAAGCCGCGGGTCTCCAAGGCGGGGCGCAGGCGCTCGGGCCAGTCCGGCGCGCCGTCCAGGGCCTCGCCCCGCAGGAGTTCGCGGACCTCCATGAGCTGTTCGGGCCCCGAGAGCAGGCGCGGCGGCAGGTCGCCCATGCGCTGGAACTCGCGCCGGATCAGGGCGTAGGCGTAGCTGTGGAAGGTCAGGGCCAGCGGTTCGCGGGTGGTGCGGCGCAGCCGGGCGGTGATGCGCTCGCGCAGCTCCTGGGCGGCCTTGCGGCTGAAGGTGAGCACCAGCACACGCGAGGGGTCCGTGCCCCGGTGGTCGATGCGGTCCACGACCGACTCGACGATCGTGGTGGTCTTGCCTGTTCCGGGACCGGCGAGCACCAGCAGGGGCCCGCCCTCGTGCTCGACAACGCGCCGCTGGTTCCCGTCCAGCACCGGCGGCGGCTGCACCTGGTGGGCGCGCCGCACGAGACGGTACGGAGATGTGTTCACCCATCCAGTTCACCAGAGGGTGGCGACCATCCCGCACGTCATCCCCGCCACAGCGGACCGCTCAGCCCCCGCCCTCCCCGTCCCAGCGGGCCCTGCGCATGTCCACGCGATCGCTTCCCGGGCGCATGGGCGTGCCCTCCGCCGCGTAGTGGGAGAGGGCGCGGACCTCGTTGCAGGAGGGCGGTCTGCCGTCCGCGCGCACCACGCGCCACCAGGCCACCGCACCGCCCCAGGAGGACATGACCGAGCCGACCTGGCGGGGCCCTCCCCTTCCGACGTACTCGGCGATGTCACCGTAGGCCATCACCCGTCCCGACGGGATCCGCTCGACCACCGCCAGGACTTCCTCGGCGTAGTCGTCCGGCCCGCCCTCCGCGTCCTCGAACACAGGCGGCAGCCTACCGGGGACCGCCGACACGGCGGGGTCCGCCTCGGAGGCGGACCCGGCGTGCGCGCGGTGTCGCGGTCAGGCGGTGACCTGGTCGCCGTGCGCGCCCCAGGCCAGTTCGGGGTCGCGCCTGCGGGCCTGGCGCGCCTTGACGAGGCCGAACGCCCCCAGCAGCGCCACGACGGCGCCGAGGACCCACGCCGTCCAGGCGGCGGCGGTGAGGTCGGTGAAGCCCAGCAGCCACGGCATCACGAAGACCAGGACGCCGATCGCGAGGACGCCCGCCTCGCTCGAGAGCGCCCCCGGCCGGGTGATGGACATGACCGAGGCCACGATGACGCCCAGCCCGAGGACGAACATCGCGCCCCCGCCGAAGCCGTACATCCCGTGCCAGATCCAGCTCAGTCCCAGGGCCAGGCCGGCGAGGATCGCCACCCAGTCCGCCCAGCGTCCCCTGCGTCCCATGGAGCCACCTCCCGAGGAGCGGGCCGCCATCGGCCGACGGCCCCTGAACCGACCCCTACCCATCCGGCGCGCTGAACAGGCACGACGGCGGGACCGGGCCGGGGCGCGAACGCGGCGGGGCGGTGCCGGGAGTCGCCTCCCGGGACCGCCCCGTCCCCCGTCGGGCCCGTCCGTCTAGTACTCGGGCAGGCTCGGGTCGACCTGGTTGATCCAGGCCAGGACGCCGCCGCCCACGTGGACGGCGTCGGAGAACCCGGCCGCGTGCACCGCGGCCAGCGCCTCGGCGGAGCGGACGCCCGACTTGCAGTGCAGGACGATGCGCCGGTCCTGCGGCAGCTGCTCCAGGGCCCTGCCGTTGAGGAACTCGCCCTTGGGGATGAGCGTCGCGCCCGGGATGCTGACGATCTCGTACTCGTTCTTCTCCCGGACGTCCACGAGGAAGATCTCCTCGGGCTTGTTGTCCAGCAGGTCCTTGAGCTCGCCCGCGGTGATCGTGGAACCGGCGGCGGCCTCGGTGGCCTCCTCCGACACGGCGCCGCAGAAGGCCTCGTAGTCGATGAGCTCGGTGACCGGCTCGGTGTCGGGGTCCTTGCGGACCTTGACCTCGCGCCAGGTCATCTCCAGGGCGTCGAAGATGAGCAGGCGGCCGACCAGCGGCTCACCGATGCCGGTGATCAGCTTGATGGCCTCGTTCACCATGACCGAGCCGATGGAGGCGCACAGCACGCCCAGGACGCCGCCCTCGGCGCAGGAGGGCACCATGCCGGGCGGCGGGGGCTCGGGGTACAGGTCGCGGTACTGGGGCCCGTACTCGTTCCAGAAGACGCTGACCTGGCCGTCGAAGCGGTAGATCGATCCCCACACGTACGGCTTGTCGAGGATGACGCAGGCGTCGTTGACCAGGTACCGGGTGGCGAAGTTGTCGGTGCCGTCCAGGACCAGGTCGTAGTCGGCGAAGATCTCCAGCGCGTTGTCCGACTCCAGGCGGTCCTGGTGCAGGATGACGCGGACGCCCGGGTTGACCTCCTTGATGCTGTCCCGGGCGGACTCGGCCTTGGGGCGGCCGACGTCGCTCTGTCCGTGGATGACCTGGCGCTGGAGGTTGGACTCGTCGACGACGTCGAAGTCGATGATGCCGAGCGTGCCCACGCCCGCGGCGGCCAGGTAGAGCAGCGCCGGGGAGCCCAGGCCGCCCGCGCCGACGACCAGGACCTTGGCGTTCTTCAGGCGCTTCTGCCCGTCCATACCCACGTCGGGGATGATCAGGTGACGCGAGTAACGGCGCACCTCGTCCACGGTCAGCTCGTCAGCTGGTTCCACCAGCGGCGGCAGCGACACGGTGACTCCTCATGTCTGTTCGGGTTGCTTCGCACCGCCCGTAGCGCGGGGGCCACCGGGCGAGGGGGCGGGGAGGCGAAGCGTGCTTGCACTCATACCCAACCTAACGGGTGGGGTATTGCATTCCCGCCACCGGGAGGCGTGGAGCACACCCTTCGCGGGTCCGTCCCCGCCCGTCACAACCAACGCGGCGTGCGAGTTCATCCCCGGGGCCGCGCGTACCGGCCGGGGCGGCGGGTAGTGGTCGGGCGTACGAACGGCGACGACGTTGGAGGAGGACCCCGTGGCACAGGAGAACCGTTCCGTGGGACGACGCCCGGCCGCCGGAGGGGACCCCGCGGCCGAGGTGCCAGAGGCCGACGCGGTCGAGCAGCGCGCCTCCGCCGGAGCCGACGGGGGCGGGGACGGGTGGGAGGAGCCGTCCGAGGAGAGCTTCGAGCACGCCGCCGAGGCCGACGTGGTCGAACAGGCCCGCGAGGCGGGCGTGGACGACGAGGAGCGGCGCTGACCGGGGCTCCCCCGCCCGGGACCGCGTCCTTTTTCCTCCGCTTCCTCCCGGCCGCCGATCGCGGCCCTGACCACGTGTTCGGCCGGTGCCGCACCGTGCCCGCCCGGGACCCCGACCGGCTTCCCGCTGCTCACGGGGAACTTACGCCGGAGTAGGATGAGGGGGACCGCTGTGGAGCGCGCCATTGGCCGCGGTCCGCAAGCACTAGCCACGCAGATGTCCGGTTATGGCGTGCATCTGCCATGCCGAGTTCGGAGGGTCGGTGTGACAGCTCCTTCAGACTCCCGCGCCCGGGGAACCCGTCTGCCCCGGGTCAGGCGCCGTCGTCAGCTCCTGGCGGCGGCACAGGAGGTCTTCGTCGCGCGCGGGTACCACGCGGCGGCGATGGACGAGATCGCCGACCGCGCCGGAGTCAGCAAACCGGTCCTGTACCAGCACTTCCCTGGGAAGCTGGAGCTGTACCTGGCCCTGCTGGAGGAACACTCCGAGGTCCTGGTCGACAAGCAGCGCGAGGCCCTGGAGAGCACGGACGACAACCGCCAGCGCGTCATCGCGAGCTTTCGCGCCTACTTCGACTTCGTCGCGGGCGACGGCGAGGCCTTCCGCCTGGTCTTCGAGTCCGACCTGCGCAACCTCCCGGCCGTGCGGGCCAAGACCGAGGAGACCTTCCAGCGCTGCGCCGAGGCCATCGGCGAGGTGATCCGCCAGGACACCAGCATCTCCGACGAGGAGGCGCACCTGTTGAGCATCGGGCTGGTCGGCATGGCCGAGACCAGCGCCCGGTATTGGCTCAACAGCCGCGGCTCCGTGCCCAAGGACGCCGCCGAGCAGCTGGTGGCCCGCCTGGCCTGGCGCGGGATCAGCGGCTGGGACCTCCAGCGCGGCTCCGGCGAACAGGCTTAGCGGCCGCGTCCGCCCCGAAGGCCCCGTGCGCGCACGGGGCCTTCGCCTTTCCCTGTGGTTCCCGGAAAGCGCCCCGGCACGTGGAGAAGCTATTCCTTCCCACCATCGGGCAAGGAATGTCCCAAAAAAAGGTAATCACCTCCGCTTGCGTGGGACAAGCGATTCAATTGCCGCCCTCCGGGTATCGGCGGAATGAGAAGTAACGCACTTCTCTTCGCCGTATCCGCCCGGTCCTTCGCTTCGAAGCCCCGGCGGAGCAAGCGATTTGGGGGTGAAGACGTTATGGACATGGGTCAGGGCCTGTCGACGGCCTGGCAGGCGGTGGCGAGTTTCGTGCCGCTGCTGATCGGTTTCCTGGTGATCCTGGTCCTGGGATGGATCATCGCCTGGCTGGTGGGCAAGGCGGTCGCCAAGGGTCTGCACGGAGTCGGACTGGACCGCGCCCTGCACCGCGGAGGTGTGGGCGAGTACTTCGAGCGCAGCCGCTGGAGCGCCAGCGAGCTGTGCGGGAAGATCATCTACTACGTCGGGCTGCTGTTCGTGTTCACGCTCGCGTTCAGCGTCTTCGGACCGAACCCGATCAGCACGCTGCTCAACGACGTCATCTCCTGGATCCCGCGCGGCATCGTCGCGCTGGTGATCGTGGTGGTGGCCGCGATGATCGCCAAGGCGGTCCGCGACATCGTCTCCGGCGCGCTGGGCGGCCTCTCCTACGGCCGCTTCCTGGCCAACGCCGCGGGCGTGTTCATCCTGGCCCTCGGCGTCATCGCGGCGCTGAACCAGATGGGCGTGGCGGTGACCGTCACCGTGCCGGTGCTGATCGCGGTCCTGGCCACGATCGGCGGCATCCTCGTGGTCGGCGTGGGCGGCGGCTTGATCGAGCCGATGCGCTCGCGCTGGTCCCGTTGGCTTGACGTGGCCGAGCGCGAGACCGGCCGCATGAGCGAGGAGAGCAGCTACCGGGCCGGACGCGAGGCGGCCCTGGGCCGTCCGGCGGCCGCCGAGCGCACGGAGCCGCGCGAGGGCGCGACCTCCCAGAGCGCGCGGCGCGGCACGGGCGGCGAACCGCCCGCTCCCTAGCCGGGGCGCGGACACGGAACGAGGGCGGGGCCGTGCGGCCCCGCCCTCGCCGTGTGCCGTCATGGGCGCTCCGCGGGCCGGCGTGAACGGCCCGCGGGCCCCTAGAGGAACTCGGAGTCGCGCAGTTCCAGGCGGGAGAGGTGCTCGATCCGCCGGAAGGTCAGTACGACGGAGGCGATGATCGGGAGGAAGGCCAGCCAGAAAGCGGCGTTCCCGGGCCCGGTGAAGACCATCGACACCAGCGCGACGACGAAGATCAGTGCGAAAAGCGCGAAGTCGACGCGGTCCTGTTGGATCAGGACGCCGACCGGTGGGCGCGCCGCCCCATGCCGACCGCTCCTCATTCGCCTTCCTTTCTCGCGGCTCTGCGGGCCGCTCCGCCAGTTACGGCGCCTGTGGATCCGTTTTCCGGACCGACATAACGCCGTCAGTCCCAGGTTGCATTCCGCAGGGCCCTGGTTCCGCCGCGGTGCGCCGGGCCGTCGTCGGCCGCTGTGGAGCCACCGGTACTTTTCAGCGTACGCCCGATGACGGGTTTCCACCGGAGAACGGGCAGGGGCGGGGGCCACGAGGAGCTCGGGTTGTGGACCACACCGTTCTGCGGACGCCACCAAACCTAGCGGACGAAACCGCGCTCCTTGGCCAGTCGGCAGATCGCGAGGATGCGCAGCGTCTCCCAGTCGTACTCGACCGCCTCGGAGTCCCAGCCGCGTTCGAGGCAGCCGTCGAGGAACCCGTGCAGGTAGGTGCCCAGGGTGCGGGCGTTGAGCTCGCCGCCGGAGGAGGTGATGCCTTCGCACACCTGTGCGGCGTGCTGGTCCAGCTCAGCGCACATCCAGGGTTCGATCGGGGCGCCGAGGGGGCCGATCCGGTGGAAGTCACGGGTGAGTCCGGCCAGCGGATGGCGCACGGAGGTCCCACTGGGCATGGAAGTACCTACTCGCGTGGTCAGGAGACGGAAACTTCATCGATTTTACGGCCAGTGCCCAACGAATCGTCACGAAAGTGTTGGATATTACCCGCACTTGACCAAGGTCGCACAGGTCCCGGTCAAGGACCGGCAAGGAATCGGGCCGCCGCGACGGCGGGTCAGGCGGTCAATCCCATGGCCTTGAGGCGGTCGGAGTGGCGGTCGGTGAGCGAGGCGAACATCCGGCTGACCGCGGCGAGGTCGCCGAGCCCCGTGCCGTCCGCGTCGTGTCCGCCGCCCCCCGCCAGGAGCGCGGCCAGCTGGGGGCGCGAGACCGCCACCGCCTGCGCCTGGCTGAGCGCCTCGCCGACCAGGCGGCGCGCCCACAGGGACAGGCGTCCGACCAGTTTGGGGTCCTCCTCCACGGCGGCGCGCACCGTCGCGGAGACGAACTCGGCCCGGCCCGTCTCGGCCAGCACGCCCTCGACCAGGGCGCGCGTCTCCTCGTCGGCCAGCTCGGCGACCTTGCGGTAGAAGTCCCCCGCGATGCCCTCACCGACGTAGGTCTTGACCAGGCTCTCCAACCAGCTCTGCGGCTCGGTCCTGGCGTGCCAGGCGTCCAGCGGCTCAACGAAGGGCTCCATGGCCTCCTCGGGCACGACGCCCAGCTCCTCCAGCCGGTCGCGGAGCGACTGGTAGTGCGCCTGCTCGGTGGCGGCGAGGGCGGCCAGCTGACCCTTGGAGCGCAGCGACGGGGCCAGGCCCGCGTCGTCGGCGAGGCGGAAGAAGGAGCCGAGCTCCGCGTAGGCGAGCAGGCCGAGCAGGTCGATCACGCCGGGCTCGGCGGAGGGGCCGTGGGTCATGCCCGCCAGGGTATCGCCAGGCCGTCCGGGCGCCGAACCGGGGACTAAACGGACCGAAGGCACGGTTGTACACGCCGGGAGCGGGTACGGTCCAAGCCGTCCACAGCCCGGTGAACTGGTATGTCCACCTGGCGAGTCACCAGCTAGACTCTGCGTGATGACCGGTGTGTGCGCCCGACGCGGACATCTCCCTCACACACGCGGGATCTCCCACGTACCGGCGCCGCGGAGGCGGCGCCCGCACAGGCGCGGACCCCACCGACGGTGGCCCGGACCGCGCGAGGAACAACGACGAACCACGGATGCACCCCGTTCCGAGCGGGGACGGTCCCGATCCGCGGCCGGACAACCCCTGCGCCGCACGGGTCCTGACGGCAGCGCCACCGCACCGTTCCGCGAGAGGAACGACCGGTGAGCCGCGCCCCCCGCGGCGGCCAGGAGCCGTCCGCGACCGCATCCCGCCGCGGCCACGCCAACGTTGCGGCCCGCCAAGATGGAGGCTTGAGCCCTGAGCAGCACAGAAGAGACGACCAAACCCAAGACGACCTTCCGCGACCTCGGTGTGAACACCGAGCTCGCGGACGCCCTGGAGGCGGAGGGGATCGTCGAGCCCTTCCTCATCCAGGAACTCGCCCTGCCGATCGCGCTGGGCGGCAGCGACATCATCGGCCAGGCCCGTACCGGCACCGGTAAGACCCTGGCCTTCGGCCTGCCGCTGCTCCAGCGGTCCCAGAAGGACCCCGGAACGCCCAAGCGGCCGCGCGCCCTGGTCGTGGTCCCCACCCGCGAGCTGGCCATCCAGGTCGCCGCGGACCTGACCACCGCCAGCAAGCGCAGCGGGACCCGCATCCTGACCGTCTACGGCGGCCGCTCCTACGAGCCGCAGGTCAACGGGCTCAAGGAGGGCACCGACGTCGTGGTCGGCACCCCGGGCCGCCTGCTGGACCTGGAGAAGCAGAAGCACCTGCGCCTGGACGGGGTGTCCGCGGTGGTGCTGGACGAGGCCGACAAGATGCTCGACCTGGGCTTCCTGCCCGACATCGAGCGCATCCTCACCAAGACCCCGGACGAGCGCCAGACCATGCTCTTCTCGGCCACCATGCCGAGCGAGATCGTCTCCCTGTCGCGCAAGTACCTGCACCGCCCCACGCACGTGCGGGCGAGCGACGACGACGAGATCGACGGCTCGGCCATCACGGGGCAGATCACGCAGCACGCGTTCCGCACCCACCAGATGGACAAGATCGAGATGCTCGCCCGCCTGCTCCAGGCCAGCGACCACGGCCAGAGCATGGTGTTCTGCCAGACCAAGCGGGCCTGCGACCGGGTGGCGGGCGACCTGGAGGCGCGCGGGTTCGCCGTCGCGGCCGTCCACGGCGACCTGGGGCAGAGCCAGCGCGAGCGGGCCCTGCGGGCCTTCCGCAACGGCAAGATCAACATCCTGGTCGCCACCGACGTGGCCGCCCGGGGACTGGACGTGGACGACGTCACGCACGTGGTCAACTACGAGACCCCCGAGGACGAGAAGACCTACACGCACCGCATCGGCCGCACCGGCCGGGCCGGGCGCAGCGGCACCGCCGTCACCTTCGTGGACTGGCAGGAGATGCCGCGCTGGAAGCTGATCAACGGCGCCCTGGGCCTGCCCTTCCACGAGCCGGAGGAGACCTACTCCACCTCGCCGCACTTCTTCGAGGCGCTGCGGATCCCGGCCGGGACCAAGGGCAAGCTGGCCGAGGACCGGCGCGACGAGCGCGCCGGTCTGGAGGCCGAGGAGATCGAGGACATCGGCGACACCGGCGTGGCGCGCGGTGAGCGCGGCGGCCGGCGGGGCCGGAGCCGCGGCGAGGGCGCTCGCTCGGGCGGCGGACGCGGTGAGAGCGGCCGTGACGAGGGCGGGCGCGGTCGCGGCCGCAACCGTTCGCGTCGGCGCACCCGCGGCGGCCAGAGCGCGGCCGGGGCCGAGACCGCCTCGGGCGCAAGGCCGAGAGCGCGCCCGCGGTTCAGGAGGCGCCGCGCGAGGGCGCGGCCCCCTCCGACGAGGGCGCGCGCAGGGTGCGGCGGCGCCGCCGCACCCGCGGCGCGGTCCGCAGGGACCCCGAGAACACCTGACCCCTCCCGGCGCCCGCCCGTGGCGGGCGTCGCGGCCGTGCGCCCCGCGGCAGGATCGCGGGGCCCCGGGACCGACCACCGCGCCGGTCCCGGACGCCGGCCACGGCCCGGGTTATCTCTGCCCGGGCCGGCGATCGTCTAGGGTGACCCGACGTGAGTACACCTCAGTTCATCGACCTGCCACCGGGCGTGCGACGCGCCGATCTGAACCTGTCGTACGGTCCGGTGGCCGCCCTGCGGGCGCTGCCCACCTCCGGCGGCCCCGAGCTGGCCCCCGCTGTCCTGGTGCACGGGTTCACCGGCAGCAAGGAGGACTTCATCGCCCTCCTCCAGAGCCTGGCCCAGGCCGGGCGGGAGGTGGTCGCGATCGACCTTCCCGGCACCTACGAGTCGCCGGGCCCCGAATCCCTCTCCCCTCCCCCGGGCGTGCGCAGGCCGGACTACGGCCTGCCCTCCCTGGGTGCGGTGGTCGCCGAGGTCATGGACCAGATCGGTGACGGCGGCCCCGTCCACCTGCTGGGCCACTCCTTCGGCGGGCTGGTCTCCCGGGAGGCCGCCCTGGTGGAGATGGCTCCGCTGGCCTCGCTCGCCCTCCTGTGCTCGGGCCCCGGCGCACTGAGCGGCCCGGGCGCGCACACGGCGAGCGCCCTCGTCGCCGCCGTGTCCATCAACCCCACCGCCGAACGGCTCCGCGAGCTGTGGGAGGAGCAGTTCGACTCCGTGGCGCGGGCCCGCAGCCCCCGGACCGAGATCCGCGAGTTCCTGCGCGAGCGGCTGCTGAGGAGCAGCGCCGTGGGCCTGATGCACATGGCCGAGGAGCTGGTGTCCGCGCCGGACCGCGTGGACGAGGTGGCCCGGGTGGACGCCCCCAAGCTGGTCCTGTACGGCGAGAACGACGACGCCTGGCCGCTGGAGGAGCAGGACCGGATGGCCGAGCGGCTGGGCGCCAAGCGCCTCGTGGTGCCCGGCGCCGGGCACTCCCCCAACGTGGAGGCGCCCGAGACCGTCGCGAGCGCGCTGACCGCGTTCTGGAACGAGGCGGAGTCGGTGGGCCGCCGCTGACCCCGGCCCGCAAGGCGACGGCCGCCGCCCCGTCCGGGCGACGGGGCGGCGGCCGTACGGGGGCGGGGCCCCGTGAGGTCCTTGCTCAGACCCAGGAGTCGAAGTTCTTGCCCTCGGCCGCCGCGGTGGTGGCCGGACCGCGGTCGGGGAGGATGCGCGTGTCCGGGGGCAGGGACAGCAGCGCCTCGCCGATGGAGGCGAGCTGCGTGGTGTAGTCGATGTAGGTGTTGCCGACCATGCCGGGCTCGCCCTTGCGCAGGGTGTCGCCGCCGAAGACGACGCCGCGCTCGCTCAGGTAGTAGCCGACGGTGCCCGGGGAGGTTCCGGGCAGGGCCAGGACGTCGATGTGCAGCTTGCCGATGTCGAGTGCGCCCTGGCCCTCCACCTCGATCTCGGGGCGGTGCTCGGCGCCGTGGTGGCGGCGCCAGGCGCGCATCTCGCGGGGGTGCAGCGCGATGGGGGCCTCGGACTCCTCGGCGACCTTGATGGCCGACTCGATGTGCGGGCTGTAGGCGTTGGTGCAGGCCACCAGGTAGACCTCGCGCTCACCGACGGCCGCCAGGATCGCCTCGGCGTCGTGGCCGGGGTCGATGACGACGACGCCCTCGTCGTCGGCGTCGATGATCCAGGTGTTGCTGACGACCGGGTACTCCTCGCCGTCGAACTCGAAGGTCCCGGCGGTGCGCACGCGCGTGATGCCGTCGGCGTCGGGGCCGGTCACCCCGGCCTCCTCGCCCTCGTCCGCGAAGACGTCGGCCTTCACCGGCACCTCGTCCCCGGCGGACTCGTCGTCCTCGGCGGAGTCCTCGGACCCGTCCGCCTGCCCGGCCTTGTCCGTCTTCTCGTCGTCGGCGGTGCCCTCGGCGTCCTTGTCCGCCTCGGCGAGCTCCCCGGCGTCGGCGGCGGGCTCCGCGGCGCCGTCGTCGGCGGCCTCCGCAGCGGCCTCGGCGGCCCCGGCCGGGTCCTTCGCCGCGTCGTCCTCCGCGGCCCCGTCCCCGCCTGCGGCGGCGGTCTCCTCGCGCTCCGCCGCGGCCTCCGCAGCGGAATCGGTGGCCTCCTGGCCCTCCTGCTTCTTCGACTTCCGATTCCAGAACACGGCTCAGACCTCTCGACTTCGTCCGGGTATGGGTGGTTGCGCTGCGACCATTGTCGCGCTCCCGCACAGTGGTCGGTACCGTACCGGACCCCGGGGCGGCGACACGCGGTTCACCCGCGCAGGAGGGGGACCCCCGTCGCGGGCGCCACCAGCCGTTCGAACGCCTCCGGGTCGGTGGTCCTGCACCCCAGGCGGCGGCCGGTGAGGCTTCCGTGGTCGTCGCTGGAGCCGGTGACCAGCACGCCCAGCTCCTCGGCCACGCTCCGCCAGTGGCGGGCCTGGTGCCGGTTGTGCGAGGGGTGGTCGGCCTCGATGGCCCCCAGTCCCGCCCCGGCCATGCGCTCCACGAGCTCGAGGGGGACCGCGCCGTTGAGGGCGCCCTCCGCCCGCCCCGGGTGCGCCAGAGAGCAGACCCCGCCCGCCGCCCGGACCAGCTCCACCGCGCGGACCGGGTCGATCGCGTACCGCGAGACGTAGGCCGGGCCGCCGGAGCCGATCCAGCGGTCGAAGGCGTCCTGCACGTCCTTGGCCGCGCCCTGCTCCACGATCGCCCGGGCCAGGTGCGGGCGGCCGATCGTGTTGGCGTCGGCGTGCTCGTCGCGGCCGGCGCCCGCGATCTCCAGCACCCGCTCCCAGGTGACGCCGACCCCGTGCTCGTGGAGCTTGCTGACCATCTCCTCGGCGCGGGAGGCGCGGTCGGAGCGGACCCGGCGAAGTTCGCCGTCGAGCGCGGGGTCCTCGGGGTCGAACAGGTAGCACACCAGGTGGACGCTGGACCCGGCGTGGGCGCAGGAGAGCTCCATGCCGGGGACCAGGGTGAACCCGGGGGGCAGGTGCTCGGCCGCCTCCCCGATGCCGCCGACCGTGTCGTGGTCGGTGAGGGCGAGCACGTCGAGACCCGCGGCGACCGCGTGCTCGACGACTTCGGCGGGTGTGTCGGTTCCGTCGGAGACCGAACTGTGGGCGTGCAGGTCGATACGTGTCACCGGGCGATTGTACGTAGGACGCGGTCCGGCGCGCTCGGCCGGGGCGGAACCCCTCCCCGGTTCAGTCCGCGTCCCGCCGGGGCGCCAGGGCCCGGGTGAGGAACGGGCTGGGAGCGCCGAAGGGCGGTTCCAGGGAGAGACCGCCGTCGCGGATGTCGCGCAGGTCCCGCAGGGAGCCGATCTCGCACATGAGCACGCCGGTGTCGGCGGAGGCGAAGACCAGCCACAGCCACTGGGCGAGCGCCTCACCGGTGTAGACGGCGCGGTCGGGGCCCACGTCCAGGCTCCACAGGGCGATCTCGTGGCCGTCGAAGCGCACCTTGGCGTCGGCGGCGGAGGCGTCGAAGCCGTGGCCGGGGTCGGGGCCCTCCAGCCCGGCGAGGCGGGCGCCGAGCCCGACCCCCGGGTCCTCGGCGACGATGACCACCTCGCCGACACCGCCGACCAGGTCGGGCCCGGAGAGGGCCACGGCCGTGGCGAGGGCGCCGCTGCGGTCGTCACCGGCCTCGGCGAAGCCGGTGACCACCCAGTTGGCGGGCAGCGGCCAGGGGATCCAGACCGGGACGTGCGCCTGGGGCAGGAGTGCCTCCAGAGCGGCCGCCCCGGGGGCGCGCACCCCCTGGAGGGGTGCCACCGGGCCGTGGGCGTCACACTGCCAGGCGCTGGTCCACAGCCCCGGAGGCTGGACCGCGCGCCCGCAGCGGGGACACGTGGGCTCGGACTTCATGCTGCTCAGGGGTCTACCCGAGGGGACCGGCCGGAAAACGCGCCGTGGGCGGGCCGCCGGAGCGGCCCGCCCACGGGCGGCGGCAGCGGTCCTACTGCTGCTGGCGCTTCTTGTTGGCCGTCATGCGGCCGCGCTCCTTCTGGTCAAGGACGACCTTGCGGATGCGCACGTGCTCGGGGGTGACCTCCACGCACTCGTCCTCGCGGCAGAACTCCAGGGCCTGCTCCAGGGACAGCTTGCGCGGCGGCACCAGGCGCACCAGCTCGTCGCCGGTGGCCGAGCGCATGTTGGTGAGCTTCTTCTCCTTGGTGATGTTGACGTCCATGTCGTCGGCGCGCGAGTTCTCGCCCACGATCATGCCCTCGTAGACCTCGGTGCCCGGCTCGACGAAGAGCGTGCCGCGCTCCTGGAGGTTGAACATCGCGAACGCGACGGCGGAGCCGGCGCGGTCGGCCACCAGCGACCCGTTGGGGCGGGTGCGCAGCTCGCCGAACCACGGCTCGAACTTCTCGAAGACGTGGTGGGCGATGCCGGTGCCGCGGGTCTCGGTGAGGAACTCGGTGCGGAAGCCGATGAGGCCGCGGGAGGGCACCAGCCAGTCCATGCGCACCCAGCCGGTGCCGTGGTTGACCATGTTCTCCATGCGGCCCTTGCGGATGCTGAGCAGCTGTGTGATGGCGCCCATGTACTCCTCGGGGGCGTCCACGGTGAGGCGCTCGACGGGCTCGTGCACCTTGCCGTCCACGACCCGGGTGACCACCTGCGGCTTGCCGACGGTCAGCTCGTAGCCCTCGCGGCGCATCTGCTCGACCAGGATGGCCAGCGCCAGCTCGCCGCGGCCCTGCACCTCCCAGGCGTCGGGGCGCTCGGTGGGCAGGACCCGCAGGGAGACGTTGCCGACGAGCTCCTTGTCGAGGCGGTCCTTGACCAGGCGCGCGGTGACCTTGGCGCCCTTGACCTTGCCGACCAGCGGCGAGGTGTTGGTGCCGATGGTCATGGAGATGGCGGGCTCGTCCACCTGGATGAGCGGCAGCGGGACCGGGTTCTCCAGGTCGGCGAGGGTCTCACCGATCATGATGTCCTCGATACCGGCGATGGCGACGATGTCGCCGGGCCCGGCCTTCTCGGCGGGCTTGCGCTCCAGGCCCTCGGTCATGAGCAGCTCGGTGATCTTGACCTGCTGGGTGCTGCCGTCGGTGCGGATCCACGCGACCTGCTGGCCCTTGCGCAGCTCGCCCTGCTGGATGCGGCACAGCGCCAGGCGGCCCAGGAACGGGGAGGCGTCCAGGTTGGTCACGTGCGCTTGGAGCGGGGCCTCGGGGATGTACTCGGGGGCCGGGATGGTGTCCAGGATGGTGCTGAACAGCGGCACGAGGTTGTCGTTGTCGGGCACCGTGCCGTTGGCGGGGCGCTCCAGGGAGGCCTTGCCGTCGCGGGCGCAGGCGTAGACGATCGGGAACTCGATCTGCGACTCGTCGGCGTCCAGGTCCATGAACAGCTCGTAGGTGTCGTCCACGACCTCGGCGATCCGGCTGTCGGGCCGGTCGACCTTGTTGATCACGAGGATGACGGGAAGCTTGGCCTGGAGGGCCTTGCGCAGCACGAAGCGGGTCTGCGGGAGGGGGCCCTCACTGGCGTCCACGAGCAGGACCACGCCGTCGACCATCGACAGTCCGCGCTCGACCTCGCCGCCGAAGTCGGCGTGGCCGGGGGTGTCGATGATGTTGATGACCACGTCCTCGCCCTCGGGCGTGGTGTAGTGGACGGCCGTGTTCTTGGCGAGAATGGTGATGCCCTTCTCGCGCTCCAGGTCGTTGGAGTCCATCACCCGGTCGTCGACGTCCTGGTTCTCCCGGAACACACCGGACTGCCAGAGCATGGCGTCAACGAGGGTCGTCTTGCCGTGGTCCACATGGGCCACGATCGCGACGTTGCGGAGGTCGCTGCGGCGTGCGGAGCCCTCGACGGGCGTAGCGCTGGACATGGGAAAGCTCGATCTCCTGGTACTGGGAAGAACCGCGGAGTGCCACGGCCCACCGCCAGTTTATGCGGTCATGGTGGACTGCTGGGGAAACGTGCAGGCCGCCGCCGTCACGGCCCGGTGGAAGCACACCCCCGTGAGGGTGAGCGCCGTGGAGGCGAACCCGGTGAAGGCGGAACCCGGTGGAGCGCTCGGCGGCGCCGGAGTCCGCCCGTTCGCCCGCGGGGTCAGGAGCGGGGGACGGAACCCGGGGCGAGCAGGGGTTCGACGAGGTCGAGGAAGGGCACGTCGGCGGGCAGCCAGTCCGGTCCGCGCAGCTCGTCGGCGGCGAGCCAGCGCAGGGACAGGTGCTCCAGGGGCCGGGGCTCCCCCGCGATCAGTTCCACGCGCCATAGCCGCAGCACGGCGGGGCGCGTGTGCCTCCTGGCGGGCGCGGGGAAGGGCGCGTCCGCGCCGAGCTGGTGCAGGGGGCGGACACTGGCGCCGAGTTCCTCGCGGCACTCGCGGACCAGGGCCTGCTCCGGGGTCTCCCCCGGGTCGACCTTGCCGCCGGGGAACTCCCACCGGCCGCGCAGGGCCTGGGGTTCGGCGCGCTGGGCGGCCAGGACGCGGCCGTCACGGACGATGACGGCGCCCACCACGATCAGGGTCTGCTGTTCCACGGTTGCGAGCCTAGCCAGGACCGGTGACCTTCGGGGCGGCGGGTGTGGGCCCCGGGCGCCGACGCGGGGAGGCCGGCGCCCGGGGGTGCCGCCGCTCTCCGGGGGGAGTGGAAAGAGCGTCGGCCTCCGGTGTGGCTGGCGGTCCGGCCGGGGCGGGACGCGCGCCCGGAACCGGAAGGTCGGGGCAGAGCCTATGCCGCCGGGCGGACGCGCGTGAGGGATATCGGCGAACGTTCACCTTCTCTTCCCGTGGCGTGCGGTCAGGGGGCGTCCGGGGCGGGGGGCTCCTGCGGCGGCCGACCGACCGTCCGCAGCCGGTGCGCCAGGGCCGTGTGCCTGCGCCCGGAGGAGGCGTTGCGCACCGCCTGGCCAAGGGCGCGGCGGGAGCCGACGAGGACGACCAGCTTCTTGGCCCTGGTGACGGCCGTGTAGAGCAGGTTGCGCTGGAGCATCATCCAGGCGCTGGTGGTGACCGGAACGACCACCGCGGGGTACTCGCTGCCCTGGGAGCGGTGCACGGTGATTGCGTAGGCGTGGGCGAGCTCGTCGAGTTCGGCGAAGTCGTAGGAGATCTCCTCGTCCTCGTCGGTGCGGACCAGGACCTCCTGGGCGACCGGGTCGAGCCCCGTGACCACGCCGAGCGTTCCGTTGAACACCCCGTTCTCGCCCTTGTCGTAGTTGTTGCGGACCTGGGTGACCTTGTCGCCGACGCGGAAGACGCGCCCGCCGAACCGGCGTTCGGGCACGTGCTCGCCTGAGGGGGTCACGGCTGCCTGGAGGGCCGTGTTGAGGTTGGCCGCCCCGGCAGGGCCGCCCTTCATGGGGGTGAGGACCTGCACGTCCCGGCGCGGGTCGAGGCCGAACCGGCGCGGGATGCGGCGGGCGACCACGTCCACGGTCATCTCGGCCGCGTCCTCGGACTCCTCGCACGGGAAGAGGAAGAAGTCGGACATGCCGTGGAACTCCGGCTGCTCGCCGCCGTTGATCCGGTGGGCGTTGGTGATCACCCCGGAGTGCTGGGCCTGGCGGAAGACGTGGGTCAGGCGCACGCTCGGCACGGGCGAGTCCCCGTCCAGCAGGTCGCGCAGCACTTGGCCCGCGCCCACCGAGGGCAGCTGGTCCACGTCGCCGACGAACAGCAGGTGCGCCCCGGGCGGGACCGCCTTGACCAGCTTGTTGGCCAGGATCACGTCCAGCATGGAGGCCTCGTCCACCACCAGCAGGTCGCAGTCGAGGGGGTTGTCCCGGTCGTAGGCGGCGTCGCCGCCCGGGCGGAGTTCGAGGAGCCGGTGCACCGTGCGGGCCTCGATGCCGGTCATCTCGGTGAGGCGCTTGGCGGCGCGCCCGGTGGGCGCGGCCAGGACGATCGTGGCGCGCTTGGCCATGGCCATGGTGACGATGGAGGCGACCGTGAAGGACTTGCCGCAGCCGGGCCCGCCGGTGAGAACGCACACCTTCTCCGACAGGGCCAGCCGGACGGCCTCCCTCTGGGCCTCGGCGAGGTCGGCGCGCGTGCGCGAGCGCAGCCAGTCCAGGGCCACTTCCCAGTCCACCCCGGCGAACGCGGGCATGCGGTCCGCCGGGGCGTGGAGCAGGCCGCGCAGGCCGGAGGCGAGGCCGATCTCGGCGCGGTGCATGGGCAGCAGGTAGACGGCGCGCACCGGCTCGCCCTCTGGCCCGGGCACGGTCTCGCGGACCACGCCCTCGGTGGCCACGAGTTCGGCCACGCACTCGATCACCAGCCCGGCCTCCACCTGGAGGATCTTCACGGCCGCCGAGATGAGCTTCTCCTCGGGCAGGTAGACGTGCCCGTCGCCGGTGGACTCCGAGAGGGTGAACTGGATGCCCGCCATGACCCGCTGCGGGCTGTCGTGCGGGATGCCGACCGCGCGGGCGATGGTGTCGGCGGTCTTGAAACCGATCCCCCACACGTCGGTGGCCAGGCGGTAGGGCTCCTTCTGCACGACCTGGATGGAGGCGTCGCCGTACTTCTTGTAGATGCGCACGGCCAGGGAGGTGGTGACCTCCACGCCCTGGAGGAAGACCATCACCTCCTTGATGGCCTTCTGCTCCTCCCAGGCGTCGGCGATGAGCCGGGTGCGCTTGGGCCCCAGGCCCGGGACCTCGATGAGCCGTTCGGGGTGCTCCTCGATGACCTCCAGGGCGTCGGTGCCGAAGTGGTCGACGATCCGCTCGGCCATCTTGGGGCCGATCCCCTTGATCAGGCCGGAGCCGAGGTAGCGGCGGATGCCCTGGACGGTGGCGGGCAGGACGGTCGTGTAGTCGTCCACGTGGAACTGGCGGCCGTACTGCGGGTGGGAGCCCCAGCGGCCGTGCATGCGCAGCGCCTCGCCGGGCTGGACGCCCATGAGGGAGCCCACGACGGTGAGGAGGTCGTGCGCGCCCCGGCCCGTGTCGACCTTGGCGACGGTGTAGCCGTTCTCCTCGTTGGCGTAGGTGACCCGTTCCAGGACGCCCTGGACGACGGCTGGTCGGAAGGTCGCGTCGGGCACGTGGCCGTCCTCTCCTCGTTCACGCCCTCTCCGGGGCCAGCGGGGCCGGTCCGCCGGGCTCCGGCGCGCCGTCGCCCAGCGCCGCGAGCACGCGGTCGCGGTCGGCCCGGCGCAGGCTCCCCGCCACCAGGACGTAGGAGTGTCTGAGCATCTCCAGGATCTCGTCCCCGGGCACCGTGCCGTCCAGGAGCACGGAGTTCCAGTGCTTCTTGTTCATGTGGTACCCGGGCGTGACGGCGGGGAACTGGTCGCGCAGCTCCAGGGCCAGCCCCGGTTCGCACTTGAGGTTGACCCTGGCGGGGCCGTTTCCGTCGTCTCCCCCCGTGAGCAGGGCGAACATCTTCTGCCCGGCCACCTTGTAGACCAGGTAGCCGGGGCCGAAGGGCTCGGTCTCCCCGGCCTCTGGGAACCACAGGGCGGCGTCGATGAACTGTCCGGGGGTCATACGGGGCTCCCTTCCTCCCCTACGACTGTGCCAGAGACCGCCGACGTTCGGCGGACCCGGCTCCGGCCTGTGGACGACCCGCGCGGGAGCGGTTCAGTCCTGGTCGTCGGCCAGCGCGGCCACCCGCAGGGCCAGCTCCTGGGCCCGCACGAGGGAGTCGAGCGTCTCGGCGCTCTGCTCGTGCACGGCGCCCGCCTCGGCCGCCTCGGCGGCGATCGCGTCGAGCTCCCGGGCCGACCTGCGGTCCTGGTCGTCCAGTTCGGCGGCGCGCACGCGGTCCGCGTAGTCCTCCAGGACGGCGATCCGCGCCGTCACCCCGGCCGTCTCGGCGGCCAGGACGGCACCGGCGCGGGCGGCGGCCTCGCGGCTGCGCTCCCCGGGCGTGGGTGTGCGGGCGATCCGCTCCCTGACCCGGGTCTGGTGGAGGAGGCTGCGCGCGAGGGACCACTCCACGTCGGCCAGCACCACGCGGTTGCGGACGGTGTCCAGCAGGAGCCCGCGCTCGTGCAGCGGGGAGCCCAGGACCGCGTCCACGGCCCTCTGCGCGCGCTCCAGGAGGGCGCGGGACTCCCCGTCGAGCGCTCCGGGGGACACGAACTCCCCCTCCGAGGCCGTCACGATCCGTACGGGGTCGCGCTTGCCGTCCGCGCGCTGGTGGCGTGCGCGGGCCACGACCGCGCCCGCCACCGCGAGGGAGGAGGCCGTGACGAGGGCGAGTTCGGCGCCCAACGGCAGGTCCAGGACCATCCAGCACGTGACGAGGGCCCACAGGAGTGCGTAGACCACCCGCGCGAACGCCTTGTCGCGTCCGTCGGCACCGGCGCCGCGCCGGGGACGCCCGCCGCGCACGGCCTCCAGGGCCAGATTCAGTCTCCGGGCCCGCTCCTGGGGGAGGGAGGGGTCCAGCGTGGGCCTGCCCTCGTGTCCGAGTTCGCCGACCAGACCGGCCAGCTGCACGAGCAGGGACCGGGCCTGGATCCCGTGCTCGGTGAGGACGAGCACCCCCTGGGCGTCGCGTTCGGCCAGGCCCTGGGCGATGAGGGGTGCGCTCTCCCCGGGCTTGCGGACGTCGGGGCACCACACGTCCAGACGGCCGCCCAGGGGCGCGGCGAGACGGATCGACCGGCGCATGTCGGGGGTGAGGATGACGTTGTACCCGCCGGAGAGGGTGAGCTCCATCGCGTCCTTCCCGGTTCGGGCGCGTGACCACGCGCGGGCTTTACGACACCTTTATACTGAAACCTCCTGTCGTGTACGGGTTTTCGACCGCGCGGACCCGCGTCGCCGTGCCCGCGGCGGATAGGATCGCGTCCCCTGCGTCCCCGGTGGGACGTGTCCCCGGCGAAGAGGGAGTCCCCATGAAGGCGCGAGGCGTGCGCAGACTCGAGCCCCTGGAGCCGGACGACCCCCGCGAGATCGGCGGGCACCGGGTGCGGGGGCGGATCGGCTCCGGGGGGATGGGCACGGTCTACGCCGCCGACTCCCCCGGCGTGCACGGCTACCTGGCGGTCAAGGTCGTCCACGCCGAGCAGGCGGCGGACCGGCGCTTCCGGGAGCGCTTCGCGCACGAGGCCCGCCTCCTGGCCAGGGTGAACAGCCCCTCGGTGGCGCGGTTCGTGCGCGCGGACGTGGAGGCGCCGCGACCGTGGATGATCACCGAGTACGTGCCGGGGCCCACCCTGCGCCACCACGTGGAGCGGTACGGCCGTCTGCGCGGGGGGATGCTCCTGGGTCTGGCCGTGGGCACCGCCGAGGCGCTGCGGGCCGTCCACGCGGCCGGGGTGGTCCACCGCGACCTCAAGCCCAGCAACGTGGTGCTCTCGGGCAGGGGGCCCAAGCTGCTGGACTTCGGGATCGCGCACGCGGTGGAGGACCCCGACCCCACCAAGTGGATACGTCTGCGGCGGATGCGCCGCGCCTACCGGGACCTGGGGCTGCCCTCGCCGGAGGGGCTGGCCGACGAGCGGGTCAGCGAGCGGGTCGACCGGCTGGGCACCCCGGGGTGGATCAGCCCCGAGCAGTACCGGCGCCAGCCCACCGCGCAGAGCGCGGACGTGTTCCTGTGGGGCGCGACGGTGGCCTTCGCGGCGGCCGGGCACGACCCGTTCGGGCGTGCGGGGGCCAAGGAGATGGCCCGGCGCGTGATGTTCGAGGAGCCGGACCTGGAGTACCTGCCGCCCGGCCTGGAGCGGCTGGTGCTGGCCGCGATGTCCAAGGACCCCGAGGAGCGGCCCGACTCCGCCGGACTGCTGCGCGCCGCCCTGGGCCTGGAGGACGCCGAAGGCGGGGTGCGCGCGTCCGGGGAGGGCGGGGACGCGGCCGTCACGGGGGCGGCGGCCGTGCGGGGGCTGCTGGAGCGGCGCTGGACCGAGGTGGCGGTGAGCCCGCCGCGGCCCCCGCGGGCCGGGCTGTTCGGCCGCGGGGAGGGCTGAGGGGGTTGTGGACAGCCGCCGGTCAGAGGAGTCCGTAGTGGGCGCGGCCCTCGCGGGAGAGCATGTACGCCACCATCATGACCGCGAAGCCCAGCGGGACGAGCGCCAGGACGTCCCCGGACAGCACGGTCCACAGCAGGAGCGCGCCCGCCGCGCCCTGGAAGAGCACCACTCCCCAGAACACGCCGACCGTGCGGCGCCGGATCCTGCCCGCCAGGAGCGTGGACAGCAGCCCGTACACGCCCGTGACCGCCGCCATGACGACCATCATGGCGCGCATGGCCTCGGCGCCGACCGCGAGCTCCAGCCCCTCCTGGGCGGCGAGCTCGGCCTGCTGGCTCAGCGCCTCGTCCATCGCGTCGGCCGGGACGCTGAGTCCCATGAGGAAGAGCCCCGACAGGGCCAGGCCGCAGGCGCCGCCCACGAACATCAGGGCGCGGACGACGGCCACCTTCCGCGGAAGGGGGGCGTCGGGGCGGAGGGCGCCGAAACCGGCCCCGGAGCCGGGCGCACCGTACGGCGGGACGCCGCCCGCGCCCTGTGTCCCGTTGGGGTCGTACGGGTCCTGGCCAGAGGAAAACACGGACGTCCTCCGAGGGATGTCGAGACGGCTTGTCCCACCCAATGGTAGGGGGCCGGGGCGCGGGGGGCGCTGCTCCGGGCGGACCACGGGAGCCGTCCGATGACGCAGCGCGATACGGGCAGGCCGAAAGCCGGTATCGGAACCGCAGATTCTGCAAATCGTAACCGTGGGAACCATGTGCCCCCGGCTCCGGCGGCTCTAGTGTGAACCCCTCCGGGCCTGTCCGCCCACCCCGGTCCGCCCCGGCGGATCCCCCCGTCCCCGCCCGCGAAGGAGCCCCGCAACGATGTCCGGACTCGTGCGCGCCTCGGCCGCGCTGGTGCTGACCGGCGCTCTGGTGGTGCCGTCCGTCCCCGCGGCCGGAGCGCCCGTCCCCGCGAACCCGGGGGAGGGTGCCGACTTCACCCTGACGATCCTGCACGCCAACGACCCCGAGTCCCAGCTCCTGTCCGCCTCAGGACAGGAGGACTTCGGCGGCGCCGCCCGCTTCACGACGCTGCTCGACCGGCTGCGCGGAGCCGAGGGCGGCGGCGCCGCGGCCGGGGAGGACGAGGCCGAAGAACGCGGCGTCGTCACGGTCAACGCGGGGGACATGTACCTGCCGGGGCCGGAGTTCGCCGCCTCCCGGGAGGAGGGCGCCCCCTTCTACGACGCCCTCGCCGCCGGCCACGCGGACTACGACGCGGTCTCGATGGGCAACCACGAGTTCGACTTCGGCCCGGACGTGTACGCCGACTTCCTCGAACAGCTGGGCGGGGACGCGGCGGTGGTCGCCGCCAACGTGGACGTGTCCGCCGAACCGCGCCTGGCCGCCCTGGCGGACGCGGGCCGGATCGCGCCCAGCACCGTGGTGGAGGCCTCCGGCCACGAGGTCGGCGTCGTGGGCGCGCTGTACCCGCCGCTGGACACCGTCACCAGTCCCCGTGACGTGGTGGTGGAGGACCTCGTCGCCCCCGTGCAGGCCGAGGTCGACCGGCTGGCCTCCGAGGGCGTGGACAAGGTCATCCTCCTCTCGCACCTCCAGGGGATCGCCTACGAGGAGCGCGTGGCCCGCGAGCTGACCGGCGTCGACGTCATCGTCGCGGGCGGCGGCCACGAGGTGATGGCGGGCCCCGAGGACGCCCTGGTGCCCGGAGACGAGGTCACGGCGCACCCGGAGAGCGGCGAGCCGCTGACCTACCCGCTCATGGCCACCAACCCCGAGGGCGTCGAGGTGCCCATCGTCACCGCCGGGTCGAACTACAAGTACGTGGGCCGCCTGGTCGTGAACTTCGACGGAGGCGACCTGGTGTCGGTCTCCGACCGCTCGGGGCCGGTCCGGGTCTCCGGCGTCGGCGGGGACGCGGTGGAGCCCCACCCCCAGGTGGAGTCGCGGGTCACCGCGCCCGTGTCGGAGTACGTGGCGGGCCTGGCGGAGACGGAGGTGGCCGCCAGCGAGGTCGACCTCGACGGCGTCCAGAACCCCGGCGTGCGCACCCAGGAGACGAACCTGGGCAACCTGGTGGCCGACGCGCTGCTGGACACCGGCGTGCGCAACGCCGGTGAGTACGGCGTGCCCGCTCCGCTGGTCGGCATCCAGAACGGCGGCGGCATCCGCAACGCCTCGGTGCTCCCGGCCGGTCCGCTGACCGCGCTGGACACCTACTCGATCGCCCCGTTCGCCAACCAGGTGGCGGTGGTCCCCGACCTCCCGCGCTCGCAGGTCAAGGAGCTGCTGGAGCAGGGCGTGGCCGCTGCTCCCGCGGCCAGCGGCGCGTTCATGCAGGTCGCCGGGGTCAACTTCGCCTACGACCCCGAGCGCACTGCGCAGGTGGTGGACGAGGAGGGCACCGTGACCACGCCCGGCGAGCGGGTCCGCGGCGCGATCCTGCACGACGGAACGGTGCTCGTGGAGGACGGCGAGGTCGTGGACGGCGACCCGATCACGGTCGTGACCAACGACTTCTCCGCCCGGGGCGGCGACATGTACCCGTTCCGCGGGGCGGACTTCACCGTGGTGGGCGCGACCTACCAGGCCGCGCTGGAGGGCCTGCTCACCGGAACGCTGGAGGGCCGGGTGACCGAGGCCGCCTACCCCGAGGGCGGTTCCGGCCGCATCGTGGTGGGCGAGCGGGCCACCGTTCCCGACGGCGACGGCGGCGGAACGCCCACCGACCCGCCGACCGGCGAACCCACCGACAAGCCCACCGGCCCGGACGACGGTCCGGGCACGGACCCGACGGACCCGCCCGCCACGGACGGACCGGACGACGGCTCCGGCGAGCCCGGCGGCGGCGCCGACGGCTCACTGCCGCGCACCGGCGGCGCGCTGCTCGGCCTGGTGGCGGCGGCCGTGGTCGCCGTGGCGGCGGGCGGGACCGCGCTCTACCTGGGCCGAGGCCGCGGGGGGACGGCGGGCGCGGACTCCCCCGGCCCGGACTCCTGACACCGGGGCCGACCTCGCAGGGCTGCCCCAGAAGGCGGCCGGACGGCCTCCCGACACCGCGTGCGCGGAGCCGGGAGGCCGTCCGGCCGTCGCGCTTCGCCGGCCCCGGCTCCGCAACGGCCGCCCCCACGGGGCCCGACGCCCCGGTCCGGGCCGCTAGGGGCAGCCCGCGATCTCGCGTGCGGCCTCGGCCATGTCGTCGCGCTCCTGCTGGTCCAGGCCGTTCTCCTCGAACCACACCAGCACGAAGTGGCAGGCGTCCTGGATGTCCGCCGCGGTGTTCTCCTCGCTCTCCAGCATGGCCATCGCGGCGATCATCGCGATCCCGGAGCTCTCGAAGGCGGCCACCCGCACCAGGTTGGTGTCCATCGACGAGGTGCACTGGAAGAGGGCCGTCTCCTCGGCTCCGGGGTCCGAGCCGCAGACCTCGTCGGTGATGTCCAGGCGGGCGTCGATCTCGAAGTCGCGGCGCAGCTCGTCGATCAGCTCCTCCGAGCTGATGAGGTTCTCCGTCCCCGGACTAGGCTCGTCCGTCGGCTCCGCGGAGGGCTCGTCGGTGGGCATGGGCTCCCGGGTGGGCTCGGGGGCGGCGGTGGGGGCGGGGTCCCCGGTCGGCGCCTCCCGGTTCTGCTCGTCACCGGTCCGCGCCGAGGGCTCGGAGTCCACGACCGCGGCGACGAGGCCGGTCACCCTCCCGCCGACGGCGAGGCCTCCGCCGAGGAAGGACGCGCCCGCCAGCACCGCGATCACGGCGAGCACGGCCACCAGACCGGTGCCGTAGCGGCCCGGGCGGGGCGGCTGGGGAGGCTGGGGCGGCAGCCCGTAGGGCCCCTGCGGGCCCTGGGGAACCTGAGGACCCTGTGCGCCCTGCGGGTATCCGGCTCCGTGGGGAGGCGGCCCTCCCCCGGGCGGGTGCGCACCCGGCGGCCTCCAGGGCGGTGGCGAACTGTCGGGGTTCACGTACGTTCTCCTCGCTCTCGGGACTGGTGGCGGGTGCCTCGGCTCCACGCTTCGCCGTCCTGACACCGACTTACCAAACGTTTTGCAATGAATCGTCCCATTTTCTCCACCACACTGTTCACCGGGGGGCACGATCCGGACGAAGCGGAACCCGAAGCAAGCTTCCCATTATCACCATGTAAGTGTAAAGAAAAGTACTAAGATGGCGAATTGAACCTTTTGCCCGTTATGTGATTGGCGTATTTTCGACCAACCTTGGGACATCCGGCGCGCATAATAGGGAAATGCGCGTCCCCGGACCTACGATCGACAACATGACCTGCGTTTTGCTGGCCGAAGACGATGTCTCGATCTCCGAGCCTCTCGCGCGCGCGCTCCGGCGCGAGGGCTACACGGTGGACGTGACCGTCAACGGCGTTGAGACACTCGACCGTGCCCGTGCGGGAGACATAGACCTCATGGTCCTGGATCTCGGGCTGCCCGAAATGGACGGGCTCGAGGTGGCGCGTCGGCTCCGGGCCGAGGGTCACGGAACGCCGATCCTCATCCTGACCGCCCGCGCCGACGAGGTCGACACCGTCGTCGGCCTCGACGCGGGCGCCGACGACTACGTCACCAAGCCCTTCCGGCTCGCCGAACTCCTGGCGCGCGTACGCGCCCTGCTGCGCCGGGGCGGTGCCGAGGTGCCCGTCGTGCACGGCGTGCGCATCGACAACGACTCCCGCCGGGCCTGGCTGGGCGAACGCGAGCTCCAGCTCACCACCAAGGAGTTCGACCTGCTGCGCGTGCTCGTCCGCGACGCGGGCAAGGTGGTCACCCGCGAGCAGATCATGCGCGAGGTGTGGGACACCAACTGGTGGGGTTCGACCAAGACCCTGGACATGCACATCTCCTGGCTGCGCCGCAAGTTGGGAGACGACGCCAACCAGCCGTCGTACATCACGACCGTCCGGGGTGTGGGCTTCCGGTTCGAGCGAGACTGACGCGACCTCTCGGGGCGCCCCGCGCCGGTCGGTCGCCTCCGGGTCGCACGGACATGAGGTGACATGCGCAGGCGGATGGTTTTCTCCACCCTGGTGGTGACCGTCATCGCCGTCATGCTGCTCGGGCTGCCCTTGGGCGCGCTCACGTACAAGCTGGTGTACGACGAGAGCACCCGCCAGCTCCAGGGCGAGGCGGAGCTGATCGGCGCCGAGAGCGACACCATGCTGGAACTGCACGGCCAGCTCGACCTGGGCGAGTTCGACCGCGATCATCCCCACCGCTTCATCCGGATCACCCCGGCGGAGGAGCCGACCTCGGTGACCGCGGGCGATCCGGCGCTCAACCCCGAGGCGCCCGACTCCCCGAGCATGCTCAAGGCCACCGCGACCACCGGCCGGGGCACGCGAGTCGAGGTGTGGATGAGCGCCGAGAGCGTGCAGCAGAGCGTGGTCCGCGCCTGGATGGGGATCGCGTCGCTGTCCCTGCTGGCCATCGGCGTCGCCGTGGGCCTGTCGATGTTCCAGGCCCGCAGGCTGACCCTGCCCCTGCTCGACCTGGCGGCCACCGCCGAGCGCCTGGGCTCGGGCGTGACCACGCCGTGGGGCCACCGGTACGGGATACCGGAGGCCGACCGGGTGGCGGAGGTGCTGGACCGCAGCGCCGAGCGCATCGCCGGGCTGATCGCCACCGAACGCCACTTCGCGACCGACGCCTCGCACCAGCTGCGCACGCCGCTGACCGCGCTGACGATGCGCCTGGAGGAGATCCTGGCCGAGGCGGACAACCCCCAGGCGGTCCGTGAGGAGGGCGAGGCCGCCCTGGCCCAGACCGAGCGCCTGGTGGAGACCGTGGAGAGCCTGCTGGGACGGGCCCGCAAGAGCCAGAACCCCGAGGTGGAGGCGGTGGAGATCGACCCCGTCCTGCACCACCTCCAGGAGGAGTGGCAGCCGGTCTTCCAGTCCGCGCAGCGCAGGCTGCTGGTCACGGGGGACCCGGGGCTGACCGCGATGACCGTCTCCGCCGACCTGGCGCAGATCATCGCGACCCTGGTGGAGAACGCCTACAAGCACGGCGCGGGAACGGTCACCATCCGGCGGCTGGACACCGGGCATTCGGTGCGCATCGAGGTGAGTGACGAGGGCGAGGGCGTGCCCGAGCACCTGTCCGGCCGGATCTTCGAGCGCGAGGTGAGCGGCGGGGGCGGGACCGGGCTGGGCCTGGCCCTGGCCCGCCACATCGCCGAGTCCGAGGGGGCCCGGATCGAGCTGGTGCAGACCAAGCCGACCACCTTCGCGCTGTTCCTGCCCGCGGGCGCGGGCGGCCTGTCCAAGATGACGGGCCCGGTGTAGGCAGAGTTTTTGGACCTTCGCTCCGCTTCGGCCCGTGTTCGGGCGCCCGGAGAACGGCAATCGGGTTGAAGCAGGCACAGCGGTGTCTCCGGCGGGTTCGCTCGTTCCTCACGAACCCGCCTCCGCCACCTCCAGAACCCCGTGGGCGCCCGAACCAACCCCCCACAAGCTGAGACCGCTTCAAAAGAACAGAACCCAGGCGCCGGGGACCCGCGAGGGCGCGGGCCCGGGCCGACGCGTCGGCCCGGGCCCGCGCCTCAGGCGCCCGCGGCCGCGGCGGAGCGCTCCGCCCGGGGCGCCCTGCCGCGGACCACCAGGTCGCTCCACAACGACCGCACCCGGGACAGGCCGTAGGCGGCGGTGACCTCCTCGCGGGCGCGCGCGGCCTCGGCGGAGAACCGCCCCTCGCTGACGGTCGCGTGGATGGCCTCGGCCATCGCCACGGCGTCGTCGTGGATCCAGTGCGGGTCGTAGATGGTGTCCGCGCCCGGCCAGGGCAGCAGGGCGGGCACGCCGCCCGAGGCGGCGCACTCGGCGGGCGCGAGGTGGAAGGACTCGTCGTCGCTGGTGGAGAGCATGAAGCCCACCCGCCGCAGCCAGGTGGCCACGTCCGGCCCGAAGGGGTCGAACACCACCCCGGCGGCGAGGCGCTCGTCGCGCTGGATCCGCCGGTAGACGCGCTCGAAGTAGGCGCGCTCCTCCGGCCGGTTCCAGATCCACCAGTACTCCCACGGCTGCTTGGTCTTGACCGAGAGCGTGTACCGCGGGTCCATGCGCCGCAGCTCGGCGAGGACGTCCAGGCCCCGGTCCAGCCGCTTGCGCGAGGGCGCGATGCCGACCATGCCCAGGGAGTACTCGGCCCCGGGGAGCTTGGGGCGGCCGAGCTGCTCGTCGTCCACCCAGTTGGGGACCACGACCACCTTCCCGGCGGGCCACCCGGTGATCTCGCGGGTCAGGTCGGCGTAGTGGGGGCTCACGCACACCACCGCGTCGACCTTGTCGATGTCGAGTTTGCGGGGCCACTCCGCGTAGAGCTCGAAGCGGTGCAGTCGCACGATGAGCCGCTGGTCGGGGCGCTTCCACTTGGAGTAGAACAGCGCGTTGGGCCCGCACCACTCGCAGATCACCACGTCGGCCCAGGCGGCCAGCTCACGGGAGCGGTACTGGTCGTGGGTGCTCAGCCCCTCCCACTCGTCCATGCGCACGTCGAGGCCGGGCAGCGAGTCCAGGTACTCGGCCAGGCGGGTGAAGAACTTCATGTCGTGCCCGGCGATGACCACCTTGAGCGGCCGCTCGGGGTCGGCGCCCTCGGGGGCGGGCGGCAGGGCGTCGGCGAGGTAGCCGCGCAGTCGCTCGGCGGCCCGCTCCAGCGTGTGGTCGGCCGCGGCGGCGCGGCAGCGCGCGGCGGCGTCCG
The DNA here is from genome assembly GCF_018316795.1 of Nocardiopsis akebiae. Taxonomy (NCBI): domain Bacteria; kingdom Bacillati; phylum Actinomycetota; class Actinomycetes; order Streptosporangiales; family Nocardiopsidaceae; genus Nocardiopsis; species Nocardiopsis akebiae. The sequence continues at coordinate 1,378,349 of NZ_CP074132.1, read as the reverse complement.
CGTAGACAGCGCGGTCGCCGTGGGCTCGGGCCACCACGTCGGCGACCGAGGCGACGTCGGTCCCGGCGAAGAGCGGGTAGTCCGCGCCCAGCATGGCCTCGTGCATGGGCGTGCGGTTGAGCACCACCGGCAGGCCGAGCGCGCCCAGCTCCAGCACCTTGGTGGACAGCTCCAGGCTGGCGTCCATGGACGGGTCGCGCCAGGACAGCCCGAAGCCGCACTCGGCGGCCTGGCGCAGCGCCTCGGCGCGCGACATCCCGCCGCGCCAGTCCACGTTCGGGGTGCCCTCCAGGGCCCTGCGCATGTTCTTGGCCCAGTCGGCGGGCTCGGCGTGGATCTTGTCGCCGATCATCACCAGTTCGGCGTCCACCCCGCGCCGCGCCAGCTCGGCGGGCAGACCGGTCATCTCCAGGGTGTTCCAGCGCGGCGCGAACTTGCCGGTGTAGGCCAGGCGGGCGGGACCGCCTGCCCCGCCGCCGGCCCGCACGTCCTCGGGGACGACCACCACGGGCGGGAACAGGACCGACCGGCCGCAGGCGGCGGGCACCGTCGACTCCAGGAAGGCGCGCAGCTCCTCGGTCTGGCAGAGCAGGAACCGCGACGCCAGCGCGATCTCGGTGAGCTCGGCGGTGGCGGTCGCGGTCAGCTCGCCCACGCTGTGCGGGAAGTCGGTCAGGTAGGTCCACAGGCGGCCCGCCAGCGCCTCCTCCTGGGCGGCCAGCCCCGCCAGGCGGCGCCCGCGCACGACGACGAGGTCGAAGGGCTTGCGCTCGTGGTGCCTGGTCATGAGGGTGACGGCCTGCTCCGGGGTGAGCCCCCTCGGCCCCAGGTCGGGCAGCGCCTTGTCCTCGTAGGGCCGCAGCAGCCGGACCCCGGGCACCCTGGTGAGCGGCTCGGTGAGCCGGTCGGTGCGCACGGGCGCCTTCAGCAGCAGGGTCACCTCGCATCCGGCGGCGGCCAGGGCCTGCGCCATCGACTGCGCCCAGATCGCGGAACCGTCGATGATGTTGAGGTCCACGTCCCCGTACAGGAGTGCGCGCGGAGGCGGTGTGCTCACGTTCTTCCCTTCGGATGCTTTCTCGTTGCCCGTACGGCTCATCCGACGGCGCCGGTCGAGGCGTCGGCCGCGTCGGACACGGGGTCCTCCGCGTCGTCGCCCGTGCCGTGGTCGGGGCCCAGGGCCAGGAGCCGGGTGCCGCGGCGGTTCCACTCCGCCGGGTCCCAGGCGCGCCTCAGCAGCGTGGTGCGGACCAGTTCCGGCACGACCGCGCTGACGAAGACGTACTGACGGTCCGCGGTGTCCGGACGGTCGAAGAAGCCGTGCTCGCCCGGCTCGGCGGCCGACGCGTCGACGGTACCGACCGCGTCCGCGTCCGTGCACTCCACCGCGCACACCAGGTCGGCCAGGCGCCTGCGGCCGACCGGGGCGGTCCACAGGTGCGACCATGGCGCGGTGGCGCGCTCGGCCAGGGCGGCCCAGGGCTCCCCGGCGCGGACGCCGGGCTCGTCGCGGGTGAGTTCCTCTGGGGTGTCCGGGGCGTTGAAGCGCACCGAGCGCACGGTGACGCCCTCGGCCCGCAGCCGCTGGATCCCGGGCAGGCGGGAGGCCGTGCCGGGCACGACCACCTCGGCGGGCCTGAGCGCGGCGGCCAGCAGGTCGTCGGCGAGCCGGTCGGCGTCGGCCTCCCCCGCGGGGTCGGCCAGGACGGCCACGGACCGGCCGCGCAGCGGCAGTTCACGGCCGGGCGTGCCGGGCGGGAAGTCCAGGCCGTCCAGGACCTCGGCGAGGCGGACCGGGGTGGCCTCGCGCAGGAAGACCTGGCGGAGCATGCCCCGCTGCTCGGCCGCGGTGGGCTCCTCGGCGCGCATGCGCGGCACCGTGACGGCCAGGCCCTCCCCCGCGGTCACCGCGCGGGTGCCGCAGGCCCAGGCCCTGCTGTGCAGCCGGGGCTCCTCGGCGGTCAGGGGCGCCACGACGGCGACGTTGGCGGCGCGCAGGGCGTCGGCCAGGCCGCGCGAGTCGGCCTCCACCACGCCCGCGCCCAGCTCGGCGAGGACGCCGGGGACGGGCTCCTCGCGGTGGACCCGCACGAAGACCGTCTCGGGTCCGGGCGTCAGGTCGGCGGCCACGGGGTTGAACAGGTGCAGGGGGACCCCGGCGTCGCCCCGGTGGACCCTGTCGAAGCCCAGCTCGCGCAGCGCGGGCGGCGAGGGGACGTCGTCGAGCAGGACCGTGGGGATGCCTCGGGAGGCGGCGGACTCCAGCACCCAGTGCAGGGCGCGGGTGCGGTCGGCGGCCGCGGGGTCGCCCACGTGGGCCCACGGCGAACCGGGGGCGGCGGCCGAGGCCGAGACCAGGACCAGGTCCACGTCGACGCCGTCCATGACGATCTGGGCGTCGTGCGGGCGCAGCGGCACCGCGCGCACGTAGGGGTCGATCGCCTCCGCGATGGAGGGGCCGACGACCGTGGCGACGACCAGCAGGTCCTCGCTGCCGCCGCTCAGGCCGGTGAGCAGGCGCGACTCCTGGCGCTCGGCGTCGAAGGAGCGGACCGGCTCGGCGCCGCCGCGGCGGCGCTCGGTGTGCCGGGTGTTGCCGCTGCTGCGCCAGAGGCGGTAGAGGTCACGGGGGAGTTTGACCAGGGACCGGCCGGGGCGCTTGGCGGCGGCCGTGAGCGCCTTGCCCACCTGGAGCGAGGTGGAGCCCTCCAGGGCGGCGAGCCGGCTGCGCGCCTCCTGGAGCTGGGCCTCGCGCTCGGCCAGCGCCTGCCGGAGCTGTTCGGTCTGGCTCTGTTCACGCCGTTTCACGGTCTGCCACCTTGTGTTCGGTTCGGTTCGGCGAAACCACCGCGCCGTGCGTCGGGTCCGACTGCCACGTGCGGTGCACCCTACGAGCTCCCGGCCGGGTGCGGATGCCCTTGGCCAGGCGTGTCGCGGACCCGGCGGGGCCCCTGGGGTGCGGGACGGTTGGAGGGACGTGTGCCATGGTGGATCACCTGGACCGCTGCGGGGGAATCGGGGCCGCTCCTCGGCGCGCCCCGCGTGCCTGGACCGGGACCGCGCCCCGTACGGCGCGTTCCCTCGCGCTGGCGTTCCTGGGGGCGGGAACGGGTGCGCGGTGTTCGTGTGTCATCGGGTTCACCTCGACCACTGGGTGAGCACGGAGGCGATGCGCTCCCCGGCGCGGCCGTCCCACAGGGGCGGGGTGTCGCCGATCCGCTCCGGGCCGCGCCCGTGCAGGACCTTGGTGACGGCCTGGAGGAGGTCGGCCTCCGTGACGAGCTGGTTGGTGCCGTGGGTGATGGTGACGGGGCGCTCGGTGTTGGGGCGCAGGGTCAGGCAGGGGACGCCGAGGATCGTGGTCTCCTCCTGGACGCCGCCGGAGTCGGTGACGACCGCGGCGGCGCCGCGGGTGAGCGCGACGAAGTCCAGGTAGCCCAGGGGTTCGAGGAGCCGCACGCGGGGGTGGTCGCCGAGCCCGGCCCGGTCGAAGGCGGCCTTGCCCCGCGGGTGCACGGGCATGACCACGTCGGCGAGGTCGGCGATCTCGTGCAGGCGCTCGGCGAGGCGGGCTACGGTGTCGGGGTCGTCCACGTTCGCGGGCCGGTGCAGGGTGGCGGCGACGTAGCGCTCGGGCAGGTCCAGGCGCTCGCGCAGGGCGTCGGCGTCGAAGCGGTCGAGGTTGCCCAGGAGGGTGTCGATCATGGGATTGCCGACCAGGTGGACGCGGGAGGGCGGGACACCCTCGGCGGCCAGGTGGCCGACGGCCTCCGGGCTGGTGGCGAAGCACACGTCGCTGAGCTGGTCGGTGACGCGGCGGTTGATCTCCTCGGGCATGGTGTTGTCGAAGGAGCGCAGCCCCGCCTCCACGTGGGCGACGGGGACGTGCAGCTTGGCGGCGACCAGGGCCGCGGCCACGGTGGAGTTGACGTCTCCGTAGACGACCACCATGCCGGGCCTGCGCTCGGTGAACTGCTTCTCCAGGCCCACCATGAGCGCGGCGGTCTGGGCGGCGTGGGAGCCCGAGCCGACGCCGAGGTCGACGTCGGGGGTGGGCAGGCCCAGGTCGCGGAAGAACACCGCGGACATGCGGTCGTCGTAGTGCTGGCCGGTGTGCACGACCGCCTGGTGCGCACCGCGTCCGCGCAGGGCGGAGACCACGGGCGCTGCCTTGACGAAGTTGGGGCGCGCGCCGACGACGTGCACGATCCCGGTGTCCTGGCTCCCCAGGGGGGCACTCGTTGCCACGGCTCTCACGTTTCCTTCTGTTGGGGTGGTGTTCCCGCCGTGACCGGCGGGACTGGTGTGGTCCGGCGGCGTTCCTTGCCCGAGCCGTCCCGTCCGTGTCGCCGTGGTGTCACCGTACGGTCACGTCCGCGTGGTTGTGTGACTGACCGTGCATGACACCCAAGCTTCCGAATCCCAGGTTCCGCGTTCGCGCACCCGCTGGCCGCGAGCGGCGACGTTCACCCTCTCGTTGGCCTGGCGACACCTGCGGGCCGAACCGGCCCGGCTGCCGCTGCTGGCGCTGCGGCTGACGCCCGGTCCGCCCCGGCGCGCGGTGCGCGCCCTGGCCTCCCGGGCGGGCGGCCGGGCCCGCGCCTACGCCCTGTGGGACCAGGGCCGGCGCGCGGACGCCCGCGAGGCGGTGCTCGCCGCGGCGAGCGGTGCCTCCCCCCGCCGGGTGGGCCGCCTGGTGGCGTCCTGCCTGGCGGCGGGAGACGCGGCCACCGCCCGGGAACTGGTCGAACAGCTTCCGGAGGGCGCTCTTCGAGAGGCCGCGGAGCATCGGACGGCCCTGGCCACGGGACGCGCTGTCGCCGCGTCCCCGTCCACGTCGCCCGACCGTCACGCCATCACGTTAACCCGCGATCCACGAACGCCGCCCGACGCCACGGTGAACGCTCGGCGACCGGAGGCGTCGGAGGGTGAACGGTGGCGTGTGGCCGGGGACCCCGCGTCACCCGGAGCGGGTCTGCGGGTGCTGCACCTGGTGACCAACGCGCTGCCGCACACCAACGCGGGCTACACCCAGCGCACCCACAAGATCGCGGTCGCCCAGCGCGAGGCCGGGATGGACGTGCACGTGGTCACCAGGGCGGGGTACCCCCTGGTCAAGGGCGTTCCCGACCCGCGCACGCTGGTGCGGGTGGACGGCATCCCCTACCACCGGCTCCTGCCCTGGACCGCGCCCGCCGACGCCGCCCGGGAGCTGGCCGCGGGGGTGCGGCTGGGCTCGGAGCTGGTGGAGGCGCTGCGGCCCGACGTGCTGCACGCCGCGAGCAACCACCACAACGCCCGCCTGGCCCTGGAGCTGGGCCGCAGGTTCGGCCTGCCGGTGGTCTACGAGGTGCGGGGCTTCCTGGAGGAGTCCTGGCTCTCTCGCGACCCCTCGCGCAGCGTGGACGACGCCTTCTACCGAGCCGAGCGCGCGAGCGAGACCGAGTGCATGCTGGCCGCCGACCTGGTGGTCACCCTGGGCGAGGCGATGCGCGCCGACATCGAGGCGCGCGGCGTGCCGCGCGAGCGCCTGCTGGTGGTGCCCAACGCGGTGGACGCCTCCTTCCTGGCCCCGCTGCCCCCGGGTGCCGGGGTGCGCGCCGAGCTGGGGATCGGCGGTGAGGACTTCGTGGTGGGCACCACCACCAGCTGCTTCGGCTACGAGGGCCTGGACACGCTGCTGGAGGCGGTGGCCCTGATGCGCGAACGCGGGGAGGCGGCGCACGCCCTGATCGTGGGGGACGGCCCCGAGCTGCCCGCGCTGCGCTCCCTGGCCGGCTCCCTGGGCCTGGAGGGGGCCGCGCACTTCACCGGCCGCGTCCCGGCCGCGCGGGTGCGCGACCACCACGCCGCGCTGGACGTGTTCGCGGTGCCCAGACGCGACGAGCGGGTGTGCCGTCTGGTCACCCCGCTCAAACCCGTGGAGGCCATGGCGGGCGGGCTTCCGGTGGTGGCCAGTGATCTCCCGGCGTTGCGAGAGATCGTGGAACCGGGAGTGACAGGAGAGTTAATTCCGGCGGGCGAATCGGCGACTCTAGCCGATGTGCTGACAAAGCTCGCTTACAGTCGTGAAAAGCGGATCTCCTACGGCGGTGCGGGTCGCGATCTCGTCAGCGACCGCACCTGGGCCGAGGCCGCATACCGCTACAACCAGGCGTATCGGGTTCAGATTCGCGAAATGACCGAACCAGGCCAGAACCCGTAAGTGTGGACAACACGTGCCTACACTCAGACGTCTAACGCACTGAGCAATGGCAGTTCCCGCTATTTACGCCCGTTCACGAGATGAATGCGAGTGTGACCACGAGTGGATGCCGCAGCCTCCAACCCAGCCCTTGTCTCCGAGCAGTCCGCCGGTGCGGTCAGCGACCTCGTCGTCCTCGGCCTCGGCTACGTCGGCCTGCCGCTCGCGGCCGAGGCCGTGTCCGCTGGCCTGAAGGTCACCGGTCTGGACGTGAGCAGCCGCGTCGTCGACGGGCTCAACAGCGCCGTCTCGCACGTGGACGACCTCTCCGCGGAGGACGTGCGCCGGATGCTGGACCGCGGTTTCACCGCGACCACCGACCCGGCCTGCCTGGCCGCCGCGCGCACCATCGTGATCTGCGTGCCCACGCCCCTGTCGGCGGAGGGCGGCCCGGACCTGGGAGCGGTGACGTCCGCGGCCGAGTCGATCGCCGCGCAGCTGCGGCCCGGCACACTGGTCATCCTGGAGTCGACCACCTACCCCGGCACCACCGAGGAGGTGGTCCGCCCGCTGCTGGAGAGGTCCGGCCTGGTCGCGGGCGCCGACTTCCACCTGGCCTTCTCGCCCGAGCGCATCGACCCCGGCAACCCGACCTTCGGCGTGGCCAACACGCCCAAGGTGGTCGGCGGCCTGACGCAGGAGTGCGGGGAGGCCGCGGCGGAGTTCTACGGCGCCTTCGTGAACACGGTGGTGCGGGCGCGCGGCACCCGCGAGGCGGAGATGGCCAAGCTGCTGGAGAACACCTACCGCCACGTCAACATCGCCCTGGTCAACGAGATGGCCATCTTCTGCCAGGAGCTGGGCGTGGACCTGTGGGACTCCATCGCCGCGGCGGCCACCAAGCCGTTCGGCTTCCAGGCCTTCTACCCGGGCCCGGGCGTGGGCGGCCACTGCATCCCCATCGACCCGAACTACCTGTCGTACAAGGTCAAGACCCTCGGCTACCCGTTCCGGTTCGTGGAGCTGGCCCAGGAGATCAACGGCCGCATGCCCTCCTACGTCATCCAGCGGGCGCAGGAGCTGCTCAACGACTCCGGCCTGGCGCTGTCGCGCTCCAAGGTGCTGCTGCTGGGCGTCACCTACAAGGCCGACATCGCCGACCAGCGCGAGTCCCCGGCCCGGCCGGTCGCGCGCAAGCTGGCCGCCAAGGGCGCCACGCTGACCTACCACGACCCGCACGTGGAGTCCTGGCAGGTCGACGGCGTGGACGTGCCCAGGTCCACCGACCTGGACCGCGCCCTGGCCGAGGCCGACCTGACCATCCTGCTCACCGACCACGCCGAGTACCGGCCCAAGCGGCTGGAGGAGTACGCGCGGCTGCTCCTGGACACCCGGGGCGTACTGCGCCGACCCGACCCCGAGACGGACTCCGCGGTCCCCTCGCAGGTGCGGCGCCACGTCACGCGGGAGGGCATCGAGGTCCTGTGAGCTGAGGGACACGTCCCGACGGGCACGCCGATCCGCGAGCACACCGCGTTCATCGGCGTGCCTTCCGGCGTTCACCTCCCCCCGGCCGAAGGTTCACCCGCTGCACTCCGTGCGGCCACCGGGCTTTCCTCGGCGCGTCTTTCCCGCTGAATACCGTGACGAAGAGCTGATACCGCTCCGACCGGAGCGGCCAGGCCGATCCGCCCGAGAGGGCCTCAGACGGCGACACAGGTAGGTGAACTCGATGCACGCGCTCGTGGCCACGGTGGTGCACCACCCGGAGGACGCACGGATCCTGCACCGGCAGATCCGCGCCCTGTTGGACGCCGGACACAGCGTGACCTATGTGGCGCCGTTCCGCGAGTGCGGGGTGACCCCGTGGTCGGAGCTGCGTTCGGTGGACGTGCCGCGCGCCTCGGGGCGCGAGCGGCTCGCCTCGCTGCGCGCCGCCCGCGCGGTCCTCGCCGAGCAGGCGCCCCTGGCCGACCTGCTCCTCTTCCACGACCCCGAACTCCTGCTGGCACTGCCGTCCAGACGCCCGGTGACGGTGTGGGACGTGCACGAGGACACGGCGGCGGCCCTGCTCACCAAGGCGTGGGTGCCCCGGTCGCTGCGGCGTCCGCTGGGCACGGTGGTGCGCTCCTTCGAGCGGCACGCGGAGCGGCGGATGCGGCTGATGCTGGCCGAGGAGGGGTACCGCTCCCGGTTCCGCATGGAGCACCCGGTGGTGCCCAACACCACCGAGGTGCCGGAGTTCCCGGCGCGCGAGCCGGGCGACGACCGGATCGTGTACCTGGGCCAGGTGTCCGAGGCGCGCGGCGCGCGCGAACTGGTGGAGCTGGGGCGCATGCTGCGCCCGCACGGCGTGCGCCTGGAGGTCATCGGCGGTGCCGACTCCGGGGTGCGGCCGCTGCTGCGCGAGGCCCAGCAGGAGGACGTCCTGCACTGGTACGGGTTCGTGCCCAACGACCGGGCGCTGCGGATCTGCGCGGGCGCCATGGCGGGGCTGAGCCTGCTGCACGACACGCCCAACTACCGGCACTCGATGCCGACCAAGGTCGTGGAGTACATGGCGCACGGCCTGCCGGTGGTGACCACGCCCAACCCGGTGGCGCAGGAGCTGGTGACCGGCCGCCCGGAGGGCCCGTCGGGCCTGGTGGTGCCGTTCGGCGACGTGTCGGCCGCGGCGGAGGCGGTGCTGCGGCTGCGCCGGGACGCGGAGCTGCGCCGGGACCTGGCGCGCACAGGGCACCGGATCGCGCGGACCTCCTTCCACTGGCCGGTCCAGGCGCGCCTGTTCGTCAAGCGCTTGGAGGCGTGGGCGGACGAGGCCTCGGGCGAACCGCTGCCCGTGGTGCCGCCCCCGCGGAGTCGCCAGCGCACTCCCGTGCGTGATTGACCCCACTTCTAGCTCTCTAAGAAATATCTTCCTCGTCAACAAGTGTTGTGGTCCGTGTCGGAGCCGACTCCGCACGGCCCCCCGCCACACCACGAGCACGACCGAGGAAACACATGACCGACGCGCTGGTACTCGACAAGGCGGCCCAGGACCTGCTCTTCCGGGACGCCCGTACCGCGAACAGCTTCACCGACGAGCCCGTGACCGAGGAGCAGGTCCGCGCGATCCACGACCTGGTCAAGTACGGGCCGACCGCCATGAACAACCAGCCCCTGCGGGTCACCGTGGTGCGCTCGGCCGCGGCCCGGGAGCGCCTCGTGCCGCACATGGCGGGCAACAACGCGCCCAAGACCTCGACGGCGCCGCTCACCCTGATCCTGTCCGCGGACTCCGACTTCCACGAGCACTTCCCGAAGACCTTCCCCGTCGCGCCCGACGCCCGGGACAACTTCTCCGGGATGCCCGTCGAGGCCCGCGAGAGCATGGCCCTGCAGAACGCGTTCCTCCAGATCGGCTACCTGCTCCTGGGCGTGCGCGCCGCCGGTCTGGCGGCCGGGCCGATGACCGGCTTCGACGCAGAGGGCGTGCGCCGCGAGTTCTTCGGCGAGGACTCCACGCTGCGGCCCCTGGTGGTCATGAACGTGGGCAGGCCGGGCCCGGACGCGTGGTTCGACCGCCTGCCGCGCCTGGAGTACGACGAGGCCGTCACCGAGGTCTGACCGGCGTCCCCGTCGTCCGCCGGACCTGAGAGGGCGGACGAGCACGGGGCGGAGCACCGTGTGTCAGGGGGCCGGGCGCCGAGGGGGGCGCCCGGCCCCCCGCGCGCGGCCCCGGAGCGCCGCTACCCGTCCCGCTCGGCGGCGAGGAAGACCAGCAGGCAGACGTCGTCGTCGCAGTCCTGGTACTTGACCATGGCGTCCAGCAGGTCGTCGGCCGCCTTGTCCGGGCCGCCCCGCCAGTACGGCGGACCCCCGAAGCCCTCCACCAGGCGCGCGATCCCGTCGTCGATGGACTCTCCGCGCCGCTCGATCAGGCCGTCGCTGTACAGCAGCAGCGCGGCGCCCGGAGGCAGTTCGACGGTGTGGTCGGTGTAGGTCAGCTCGACCGGCAGGCCGAGCATGCCGCCGGACGGCAGGGGCACCGCCTCCGCCGTGCCCTCTCCGTCGCGCCACAGCGGCGGCGGGTGCCCGGCCCCGGCCATCACCACCTCGGGGTCCCCCGGCCGGAAGCGCACGATGACCGCGGTCGCGAACAGGTCCGGTTCGAGGTGGCCCAGAAGCCGGTGCAGGCGCTCCAGCAGCACGGCCGGGCTGCGCTCCTCCAGCGCGTACGCGCGCAGGGCCGTGCGCAGCTGGCCCATCATCACCGCGGCGTGGATGCCGTGCCCGGTGACGTCGCCGACCACGCCGATGAACTCGCCGTCACCCCGCGAGAAGACGTCGTACCAGTCGCCGCCCACGTTCATCCCGCGCGTGGCGGGCAGGTAGCGGGCCGTCATCTCCATCCCCGGGGTCTCGGGCAGCTCGGTGAGCATGGCCCGCTGGAGGGTGGCCGCCGTGTCGCGCTCGCGCTCGAAGCGGCGCGCGTTGTCCAGCGACGCGGCCGCCCGCCGCGCGAGTTCGTCCAGCACGACCCCGTCGTCGGCGTCCAGGGGTTCGGTGCGGCGCAGCAGCAGCACCCCGAGCAGCCCCGAGCCCGTGAGCAGGGGGAGTGCGAGCTGCCCCTCCCCGGCCAGGGCGTCCGCCGGACGGCGCCGGGCCGCGGCCAGGAGCACTGCGTCCGGCACGGCGGCCTCACGCGCGTCGGAGGCGCACAGGCCGCCGTCCTCGTCGGTGAGCCACACCTCGACGGCGTCGGCGCGCTCGGGCACGAGCAGGTCCCGCAGGCGGGCGAAGATCTCCGCCTGGTTCAGGGAGGTCATTAGCCTCGCGCTGGCCGTGGAGAGGAACGTGAGCCTGTTGCGGGCGGCCTCGGCCTGGTCCCGGGCCGAGCGCTCGGCCGCCAGGAGCCTGCGCTGCTCGTCGCTGGCCTCGGCGAGCTCGGCGTGCAGGGCGAGCACGCCCTGGTTGGTCTCCTCCAGCTCGCGCTGGTGCCACTCCAGTTCGCGTGCGCGCTCGGCCGCGACGGCGGCCACCCTCCCCGCGCGCTCGGAGGTGCGAAGCAGCTCGGCAGCCAGGAGTTCGGCGTCGGCTTCCCCGGGGTCCCCGCCCGCCGCGGCCCCCGCGTCGAAGGGCTCGGAGAGGGGCAGGTCGGACTCCCACCGGCTCTCCCCCGCGCCGTCGCGGACGGTGGCGCGCAGCACGAGCCCGTCCTCGGACAGGTCCACCGCCAGCGCGGCCGGACCTCCGGGCCTCGCCGCGCGCAGCGCCCACGAGGAGGCGCCGTCCAGGAACTCCAGTTCGGCCTCGTCCCCGGCGCACGCGGCGTCGAGCACGCGCGCCACGGCGGCGCGGGCCCGCGCCGCGTCGACCGCGCCGCGGACCCGCAGTTCGAGCAGCGGTTGCGTCATCGTCCTCCCCCGTCAGGGCGTGCGGTGTGCGTGACCACGGCGACGCTCGTGTCGTCACGCAGCGGACGGGCGGCGCTGCCCGAGTCCCGGAACACCGCTCCGGCCACGACCGCGGCGTCGTGGCCGCGCAGGGCCTCCACGCCCTCGGGCTTCCATCGTCCCGGCACCCCGTCGCTGTGCAGGATGAGCATGTCCCCCGGGGACCACTCCCGACGGGCCGGGGCGGGCGTGCGCAGGGAGAAGGCCCCCACGATCCCGGGTTGGGAGAGCAGGGTCTCCCAGCGCCCGTTCCGGTACAGGCGCGCACCGATGTTGCCGACCCCGCAGAAGGTGAGGCGGCCCCGGGGCTCGTCGATCCCGGCGATCGCCACGGCCGCCCCGCGCGTGCGCCGCAGCGCCTCGTGCAGCCCGCGCAACAGCGTGTCGGGGGCCCCTCCCCTGCTGCCGGTCACGAAGCGCGCCGCCGTTTCGGAGGCCTCCGCCGCGGCCTCACCGTGCCCGAGCCCGTCCGCGAGCATGACCGTGCGCAGACCCGCGCCGCTGCGGAAGGCCAGAGCGTCTCCGGAGAGCTTGTAGCCGCCCAGGGGGACGTGTACCCCGCCGGTGGCCGCGCGGGCGCCGAACAGGTCGCGTTCGGCGGGCCGGGCGAACCGGGCCACCGCCACCGTCCCCCTGCCCGGGCTGCTCTGGACCTCGAAGAAGTCGGCGGCGCGCGCGCAGGCGCCGAGACCCGCGCCCAGGGAGTCCTCCGAGGTGGAGAAGCCGTCCCTCATGGCGCGCGGGACGTCGGGGATCCCGGGGCCGTGGTCCAGCGCGAGGATCTGCAGGGCCCGGGCCGTTCCCCACGGCTCCCTGGCCTCCTCCGCCACGAAGCGCCCACCGCCGGCGTACCTGCACATGTTGGTCGCCAGTTCGGACGCGGCGAGGGCCGCGGCGTCCGCCGCGGCCCCGTCCAGACCGATGCCGAACGCGGCCTTGCGGGCGGTCCGGGCCGCGTCGGACACGCGCGTGGCGTCGGTGACCGCCAGGTCCCAGACCCTGGTCATCGGGCTCCGCGCCCGTAGGGGTCGGCCCAGGAGGTGATGGTCACCCTGGTCCCCCCCTCGGGGAGGTTCTCGATCTCGAACTCCTGCACGAGGCGTTTGGAGCCGCTCAGGCCCATCCCCAGGCCGCCAGCGGTGGAGTAGCCGTCGGTCAGGGCCCTGTCCACGTCGGGGATACCCGGCCCCGAGTCGACGAAGGACACGCGCACGCCCTGTCCCGTCTGGCCGTGCACGACGCGGATCTCGGTGGAACCGCCCCCGCCGTGCAGGAGCGTGTTGCGGGCCAGCTCACTGGCCGCGGTCACGAGCTTGGTCTGCTGGACCAGGCCGAATCCGGTCCGCTGCGCCAGAGTGCGCACCTGCTGGCGGACCGCCGTCAGGTCGGTGTCCCTGCGGATGGGCACGTGGATCGGCTCCGCGGAGGCCTGGCTCACGTCGTGCCCCGTTCCGGCCGTTCCTTCCGTTCGATGGTGACCCCGAAGCTGGCCGCCGCCTCGGTGACCGTACGGGCGGTGTCCATGCCCGGCAGGGTAAGGCCCAGTTCGACCAGGGTGATGGCCACCGCCGGGCGCATGCCGACCAGGACGGTCCTGGCGGCGAGGAGCCGTGAGGAGGCCGCCACCTCGGCGAGCACGCGCGCGAGGAAGGAGTCGACCATGTCGAGTGAACTGATGTCGATGATGAGTCCGCGCGAACCGGTGTCGGCCACCGCGGCGGTCACGTCGTTCTGGAGGTCCACCGCGGCCTCGTCGGGGAGCTCGCCCTGGATGCTCACGAGCAGCAGTCCGCCGATGTCGAGGACCGGGATGGTGGGAGGGCTGGTCACGTACCTGTCCAATCAGCTCTCGGGGCCCTTGACGGACGGCGCCCTGTTCTGGCGCCGCTCCAGGGCCCACTCCAGTGCGTCGGCCAGGCTGGCCCTGGTGGTGACCGGACCCAGGTCCAGACCGAGCTGGACGATGGTCTGGGCGATGGCGGGGCGGATGCCCGAGATGACGCACTCCGCCCCCATGAGCCGCGCCGAGGCGACGGTCTTCATGAGGTGCTGGGCCACGAGCGAGTCCACCGTGGACACACCCGTGATGTCCAGGATGGCGATGGTGGCCTTGTGCTCGACGATGGCCTCCAGGAGGTTCTCCATCACCACCTGGCTGCGCGCGCTGTCGAGCATGCCGATGAGCGGCACGGCGACGAGGCGGTCCCAGAGCTTGACGACCGGGGTCGCCATCTCCAGGAGCTGCTGGCGCTGGCGCTGGATGATCTCCTGGTTCTCCTGGAGCATGCTCTCGACGACCATGACCCGCAGGGTGGCGAACAGCGTGACGAGCTGGACGCGGATGTCGCACAGTTCGTCGGGGCCCGTTCCGGGGGCATCCGCGACCAGCAGTTCCATCGCGGCCTCCCCCAGGACGCCGACCTCGCGGTCGACCTGCGCGGTGGACAGGCCCGACCTCGCGCGCGAGGCGGTCATGGCGACGAGCTGTTCGCGGACGGAGTGGAAGCCCGGGGCCTCCAGGTCGTCGACGCGTCCGCTGTCGGCGACCACCGCGAGGGAGTCGACGACGGCGTGGCACGCCTCGACGGCCTCGTCCCGGGTAACGGTGAACACCGTCTGGAAGAGGGGCAGGTCGGCCCAGCGCTGGGCGATCTGCTCCCTGCGGCGCCGGAGGAAGGCGGACACGATCCGCGCGCCCGACCCGGAGTGGTCGGATACTCCGTCAGTCATACATCTCCTCGTGGTCCTGCGTGTCGCTGGAAGGGGGGTCCTGCGTTGTTGCCGCGTGGCAATTGTCTACCAGACCTGAGGCGGGCGGGCACGGGGCGCGGCGCCTACCCCGGCTCGCCCCGGCCCCGCCAGTCCAGGCACACCACCAGCGCGTCGTCGAGGGACTCGCGGTCGCCCCGGTACTCGGCCAGGTGGCGCAGGACCTCCTGGGGCGCGGAGGAGCTGGGCACCAGCCTGGTGGCCAGGATGGCCAGGGGCAGGGCCCGGGTGCCGAAGGTCTCGCCCTCGGACTGCCCCTTGGCGTCGAACACGCCGTCGCTGACGAACACCAGCCGGTCGCCCGGCTCGACCCGGAAGCCCTCCGCGGTGTAGACGGTGTCCTCGGCCATGCCCATGGGCAGCTGGGCCTCGAAGGGCATCTGCTCGACCCGGTCGCCGCGCAGGCGGTAGAGCAGGGGCGATCCCGCGTCGACCACCTGCACCTCGCCGGTGGCCAGGTCGAAGCCGAGCAGGAGGACGTCCAGGTAGCGCTCTCCCCGGTAGTGGGCGTAGACGGCCTTGTCGGCGAGGGCGACCTGGTCGGCGAGCGGGATCCCGCTGCGGCGGGCGTTGCGCAGGGCGTTGACCCCGAGGCTGGTGAGCAGCGAGGCGTCGATGCCCTCGCCCATGCCGTTGGTGATGCCCAGGGTCAGGCGGTCCGGCGCGGCCGACCAGTCGAAGTTGTCGCCGCGTATGGAGTAGGCCGGTTCGAGCTGGGCGCCGATGCTGTACTCGGGGCACTCGAAGCCCCGGCCCGGCAGCAGGTCCCACTGGACCTCGGCGGCCAGGGTGAGGCGGTCCCTGCGGCGCAGCGTCCGGTAGACGTCGGTGTCGCGCTCGGCGACGAGGAGTTCGTGGCCGAGCAACGTGGCTACCTGCTCCAGTTCGGCGAGCACCCCGGCGGAGTAGTCGTCCGCCTTGAGCTCGACGGTGAGCACGCCCAGCCGGTCGCCGCGGGCGCTCACCGGGAGGTGGACGGTGACGGCCTCGGCCCCGAAGCTGTCCTCGACGAAGGTCTCCTGCGCGCCGAAGACCCTGCCCACGACACTGTTGAAGACGGAGTACTCCCCCGCGCACTCCCCGGGCGGATCGGGGACGTGGCAGAGTACCTTGAGTCCGTAGTCAGCGAGGAAGAGTTCGGCGGACACCGCCGCGTAGTCTTCGGAGAGGGCCCCACGGAGGACCACCATGAGCCCGTGCGGCTGGGCCTCGCGAAGGGACCGCGCTACGGTCTCGTATCTGTTCACTGGCTCGACCTGTGTTTTCTGTGCCGATTGGAGAAGTATCCCGCACACCGGCACGGGTACGGTCGGCGGGCGCGGAACGGGGCGTTCCGTTATGGTCGTAGAGGTACCCCATTTCCGATGCCGGATGGGTGCAACTCACAGACGCGACGCGTGAGAGTGGAAAGTGAGTCCTGAATCGCAGGAACCGACAGCCGAAGCAGCCCGTGCGGCCTCCACCGTCACCGAACTCATGGAAGTGCTCTGGGGGCGCGGCCGTGAGGTCGCCTCCTCACCGGTCTCTCCTCCGCAGCTCAAGGTCCTCTTCATCCTCGAGGAGGAGGACGGCGTGAACCTGCGTACGGTGACCGAGCGCCTGGGTTCCACCCCTCCGTCCGTCAGCAGGCTGTGCGACCGCCTCCAGGCGGTCGGCTTCGTGACCCGGACGCCGAGTCCGAACAGCCGTCGTGAGCTGAGGCTCTGGCTGAGCGAGAGCGGCCGGACCTTCCTGCGCGACCTGAGAGCCCGGAGGGAGGCCGAACTCAACGAGGTCATCGCCCGCATGCCCCCGCGCAAGCGGGTGATGCTCCTGGAAGGGCTCATGTCCTTCCGCGAGGCGGCGAGCCGCTCCGAGGAACGCTCCGACAGCTCCGAGCAGCCGAACTTCCGCACGGCCTGAGCCACTGGTACGGACCGGGCGGTCGGTCCGGCGCCACGTGTGGGTGGAACCCCGGCGTCCCCGCCCTGCCCTGGGCAGCCGCCACCTCGGGGCGGGCTTCCCAACCGTAAACAATGCCGCCAGAGTCAACTATTGTCAAGCGGCAACAGTTTTCCGACACCGCGCCGAGCCCCGCCCGCAGCCCTGTCCCCGCCGCGTCCCGTTCCGGGGAATCCGTGTCGAAAACACCGGGCCCTCGGCCCCTCGGAGACCGCTCCCCGGGCCTCACCCCCGCTTGGGCCACACCGGCTCGGGAGCTGTCCCCTCCCCCTCCGAACGACCGGCCGGGACCGCGCATGGTTCGTCCACCGCACCCGGGCAAGGAGGCGGAATCCGCGCTCCGGGCGGCGGAGGCCGGACAGTGCAGGACCGAGCGCAGGAAGAAGTACTACAAGACGTACTGCCCGTGCCCGGAGCAGCACCTCAAGACCGTTGAGCTCACGCCCTCCGGGGGCAAGTCGCCTCGAGGACCTGCTGGGGCGGCTGCTTCGGCACGCACGCTGGGAGGAGTGGGCCCCGGGAGCACACACCGCCTCGTGGCCGGCCTTTCCTCCGGAGCACGGAACGGCGCCGACGGTCACGGGGACCTCGACGGCTTCGTCGACGAGTCGGACGACCTACAGGGGTGCGATCCCGGCGTCGTCGATCCCGACGTGGTGCGAGGCCTGGCCGACCGCACGCTCTCGGTGACGACGGGCGTGGAGGCCCGCGGCCCCGGAGGGCGGGCGCCTCCCGCCCGTTCTCCGCCAACGTGCGCGCGGCAACGCACGCGGCCCAGCGCGGAACGCCGACCCGGCCCCGCTTCGCACCGAAGGAGCGCACCCGCAGGACGCGCCACCGCGCCGCGGCCACCGACTGAGCGAAGAGCCCCCTCGACCACTGGGTCCGAGGAGTTCTGGAACTCCGGGACCCGTCGGTCGAGGGGGCTCTTCGCTGTCGCGGCCGGGCCGTCTACGGGCGTCCGGGCCGGCCGGGGCTCAGATGATCGGCGGGCGTCCGGCGCGGGTCATCCTCCACGCGGTCGACCAGCTGATCGGGGTGCGCTGACCGGCCTCCTCGCGCCAGCCCTCCCGGAAGCCCCCGAACCACGAGCGCAGCGCGTCGCGGTCGCGCTCGCGCAGCACGGTCAGCCCGACCCAGGTGCCGAGGTAGGCCGCGGCCAGGGGCCAGGGCAGGTTGCGGCGGGCCAGCCACACCCGGTTGCGGGCGTTGAGCCGGTAGAAGTTCTCGTGCCGGGTCGGCGCCACCGCCGGGTGGTACATCACCGCGTCGGCGTCGTACTCGATCCCGTAGCCCGCGTCCATGATCCGCCAGGCGAGGTCGGTCTCCTCGTGCGCGTAGAAGAAGTCGCCCGGCAGACCGCCCCCGGCCTCGAAGGCGGTGCGCCGGATCGCGCACGCCCCGCCCAGGAACGTGGTCACCACGCTCGACTTGCGGGAGTCGCCCACGCGCAGGCGCGGCACGTGGCGGCGCTGGTCGGGGCCTCCGTCGGGGTCGGCGATGCGGAAGGACAGCGCGCCCAGCGACGGGTCGGCGGCGAAGCGCTCGCGCACGTGGCGGGCCAGGTCCCTGGAGCGGTACCAGCCGTCGTCGTCCAGGAAGAGGATGATGTCGCCGCTGGTCGCGCGCACCCCGTGGTTGCGCCCCTCGGGGATGCCCACGTTCTCCGGCAGGCGCACCCGCGTGACGCCCTCGGGCAGCTCCGGCAGGTCCGCGCCGTTGCCGACGACCACGACCTCGACGTCCGCGTCCTCCTGCTCGAACACGCTGGTGATGGCCCGGCGCAGCTCGGCGGGACGGTTGCCCATCGTCAGCAGGACGCAGGACAGGGTGGGCGCGGACACCTGGGGGCGGCTCCGTTCGGCTCTGGGCGCTGGGGAGACCGTCACCTCCGGCTTCTCCGGGCTCGGTGAGGACGGAATCACGGGTGTGGCCATGGTTGCGACCGTTCAGTGGACGAGACGTTACTGGAAGGTTGACACACGGCCAACGATCGCAGGAACAGACTAACGAAGGAATAAAGGGAAGGTGGACGGGACCGTGGACAGGGTAACCTGCACGGCCCCGTTCGTGACGTCAACGTCATCGGCGCGTCGTTCGTGACGTTCCGACCCGGTTCGGGACGGGGGCGCCCGAACCGTCCGCGCTATTCGAGGCGGCGCGAGGCGAGCACGCTCACGAAGTGCGCGAAGCTCATCAGCACGCCCACCGCGGCGCACGCCGCGACCAGGACCCGGGTGGCCGTCAGGTCGCCGAGGAAGGCGTCCACCACGGCCGCCACCACGACGATCAGGGACAGTTCCACGGCCTGGATGAGGCGGTGCACCATCAGCGCCGAGGCCAGGCGGCGGGCCAGGCTCAGACCGGACGAGCGCGGACGCATCGCCTCGTCCGAGACCTTCTCGGGCAGGCCCGCCTTGGCGCGTGCCACTACCACGTTGTCGGTCTCGGCCTTGATGAGCGCCACGCCGATCGCCGCGGCCATGCCCAGGACCACCCAGCCGCCCGCCTCCAACTCGCCCTGGGCGCGCACGCCCAGGCCGATGAGGAGCGCGATCTCGGACACGTAGTGGCCGATGCGGTCCAGGTAGATCCCGGCCACGCTGGTGCGTCCGGTGTAGCGGGCCACCTCGCCGTCGGAGCAGTCCAGCAGCAGGTACACCTGCACGAACAGCGCCGCCACGATCGCCGACCACAGGCCGCCGAAGGCGACCACGACCCCGGCGAGCACGCCGAAGGCCATCATCAGGTAGGTGATCGGGTTGGGGGGGACGCCGAGCCGGACGAAGAACGTGGTCAGGTACGGGGACAGGTCGCGCATGTAGAGGCGGCCCGCCCAGTGCTCCTCGTTCGTCCTCTCCTTGATGCCGGCGGGCTGGCCGCCCGCGCGGACCTCAGCGACCGACGGCTTCGACATAGTCCTTGACGCTCCGTCCGATCTCGTCCTCGGAGAGGTTCAGGTGTTCCAGGATGGTGAACCGGCCCGGACGGGTGTCCGGGGCGTGGACCACCGCCCGTGCGAACTCCGCCTCGTCGAGTCCGACGTCGGAGGGCACGACGGGCAGCTCGTGACGGATCAGGCAGTCGCGGATCTCGTTCATCCGCGCCTCCGACCAGTCCAGGTGCCGCACCCGCAGGAAGGACGCGTACAGCGCGCCCAGCCCGGCGAGTTCGCCGTGGTTGCTGGTGCCCGGGTGGAGCTGGGTGACCGCGTGCAGGATCTCGTGGCACGCGCCGCTGGCGGGGCGGCTGGACCCGGCCACCGACATGGCCATACCCGAGAGCACCAGGCCCTCGGCCAGCACCGTGAGGAAGGCCTCGGACTCCACCGAGTCCGGGCGGTGCAGGACCGCCTCGGCCGCGACCCTGGCGAAGGTGACGGACATGCCGTCCACCGGCTCGCCGTTGACCCGGCCCGCCAGTTCCCAGTCCTCGATGGCGGAGATGTTGCTGACCACGTCGCCGATGCCCGAGCGCACCAGGTGCGAGGGGGCCGCCCGGACGTAGTCGACGTCGATGACCACGGCGATGGGCATGGTCACGCCGATGGAGGGCTTGCCGCCCTCGTGCTCCAGCGAGCTGACCGGCGAGGCGATGCCGTCGTGCGCCAGGTTGGTGGCCACGGCCACCATGGGGATGCCCGCCATGGTGGCGGCGAACTTGGTCACGTCGATGGTCTTGCCGCCGCCGATCCCGGCGACCGCCTCGTAGGCGCCCGAGCGGAGCTTCTTGCCCAGCTCGGTCGCGGCGTCGACGGTGCCCTCCTCGACGTGGAAGACCTCGCAGTTGGGCAGGTCCAGCTCGGAGGCGATCTGCGCCCCCTGGCCCGGGCCGACGGCCACGGCGATGCGGCCCTCGGTGGCGATCCTGCGGTCGGCGAGCAGCGTCCCGAGGGACGCGACGGCTCCCCGGCGCACGTCGATGGCCAGCGGGGAGGGGAGCATGCGGGCTAGTAGCGGCATGCGATCTCCCTCGCCTTGGCCAGGTCGTCGTGGTTGTCGACCTCGACCCAGTCCACCTCGCCGATCGGCGCCACGGCGACCTTCTCGCCGCGGTTGACCAGCTCCTGGTAGCCGTCCTCGTAGTACAGCTGCGGGTCGCGCTCCCAGGTGGCCTTGAGGGCGTCGGCCAGACGGGCGTCCAGGGAGCCCTCGATGAGGGTGGCGCCGATGTACTCGCCCGCAGCGGTGGCCGGGTCCATGAGCTTGGTGATCGTGCGCAGGTGGCCCTCCTCGTCGAGGGTCACCTTCATCTCCTCGTCAGCGAGGCTTTTCACGCTGTCCACCGCGAGGAGCAGTTCCGGTCCCCGCGCGGCGAGTAGCGTTTCCTCGACGCTCACGGGGTGAACCGTGTCGCCGTTGACCAGGAGGACGCCCTCGGAGAAGAACTCGCGCGCGGTCCACAGGGAGTAGGCGTTGTTCCACTCCTCGGCCTTGTCGTTGTGGCTGAGGGTGAGCTTGACGCCGTGGCGCTCCTCCAGGGCCTCCTTGCGCGCCTCGACCGCCTCCGCGCGGTAGCCGACCACGACGACGACGTCGGTCAGCCCGGCCGCGGCCAGGTTGCGCAGCGAGATGTCCATGATGGTCGTCTCACCGTCGACGGGCACCAGCGCCTTGGGCAGGGTGTCGGTGTAGGGGCGTAGACGGCGCCCCGCGCCTGCGGCGAGAACCATTCCGAGCATGAGGGCGTGTTCCTCCTTAGTCGGGGAGGGCTCTCACGCCTCCCCGTTCGTTCCGGCGGCCGGTTGGCCCCCGTCTGCGTGGCCTGGTCGGGGGATCCGCGGATCCCCCGGGTCCGTGTCGCCCTCGCCGGGGGCGGCGCTGGCGCGTACGTCGGCCACCGGTGTCGCGCTCCAGGTGCGCACGGCCTCGCGGACGAACAGCACCGCCAGGTATCCGGCGAGTATGCCGTAGGCGGGGGCGAGCGCGTGCAGCGCTCCTCCGACCGCGATGACGAGCATGCGGCCGTCCCAGCCGAGGGCCGCGGCGCGCACCCCTGCGGGGCGGGCCGCGCCGACCGCGGGACGGGCCACGTCGTCGCCGTGGTGACAGGCGACCGCCATCAAGAGTACGAACACCAGTGGACCCGGTACACCGGACGCCAGCCCCAGGACCGCCAGGTATCCGTACTCGGTGACGCGCAGGACGGGTGGCACGAGCCAGTCGAACCGTCCGTCGTGGGGATGGCTCGAGGCCAGTCCGGACAGTAGCAGGGCAGCGACCGGTGCGAACAGGGTAATGCCTGCCAGCCGTCCGTGGCCTGCCGCCAGGAGCGTTCCGACGACCAGGAGTCCGGTGAGCGCCGTGAGCAGGGGCGGCGCTCCCCCCGGGGCGATCCGGCCGAGCAGCAGCGCCATGTGACTGTCATCACGGAGAAACCGCAGGTCGGGACGGACCGGGACGTACCGGGCCCGGTCCGAACCCCCGTGCGCGGCGCTCGCGTTCACCGTCGGCTCCGCGCGGGATCGGCGAGTCGGGCGGTGGCCGCGACGACGCAGCCGACGACGAGGGTGACGAAGGCGACGCGCGCGTCCCAGAGCGTGGCGGTCACCGCGATGGCCAGGAAGCGCACGGGTTGGGGGAAGTCCGTGATCCGGCGCAGCGGCGAGGGGGCGGGCAGGTGGGGACGGGCGTCGGCGCCGTCCGAGGCGCGGACCCGGTCGGAGGCCCCGTTCGGCGAGGCTCCGTCGGAGCGGGCCCCCTCCTCGGGGTCTCCGTACGAGGGGGCCCCGTGCCTGACGGCCCCGTTCACCCGGGCGCCGTTGGCGGGGACGGCGTTCACCGCGGGCCCGTTCACGGCCGTCGCGTCGGCACGGGCCCCGGCGGGGGCGCGGACCGGGCGCGAGCCGCCCGCTGTGCCGTCCACCACAGTGGCGCCGAACAGCCGCGCGGTCAGTCCCGGGTCGCTGACGCGCGGCCCCTGGGTCGGGCGGGGCGCCAGACCCCCCAGGAGGCCGCCAGCGGGCCCCTGAGCGGACGGCTGGGGTCTCCTTCGGCCCGGCCCCGGCTCGGGGCCGGCCGGAGCGGACCCGGCCGCCAGGAGCGAGTCGCGCAGGGCCAGGGCGACGAGCGCGCCCGCGGCCCACCCCCAGGCCCCGCCGATCCCGGCTGCCACGGCGCCCGCCGCCAGGCCGAGGTAGACCGCGTACTCGCGCAGCTGCGACAGCATGGCCGCGAGCCACAGGGTGAGGGCGTCGTGCCGGTCGGCCCGCATGCGCTCGCGGACCGCGTCGCAGAACAGGACCGCGCCGAGGAAGGCCGAGCCCGCCAGGCCGCCGACCGCGTCGGCGCGGGAGAACCAGACCGCCGCGCCGACGGCGCCCAAGACGCCGATCCGGGCCATCCCGGCGCGGGTGACGTGTCGGCGTTCGAGCATCCGCGCGGCCAGCCGCGCCACGGTGCCGCTGTGGGCCATGGACGTGTCCTCTCCCAGCTCTGATGGGAGACACCGTTTCTCACTCTTCGTAACGGTTCAATCACTGACACACGCGAGGATCGTCGCGACGGGACGGGGCGGCGCGGCCCCCTGTCCGGACATGCGGTGAAAAGCCGGACGCGCACCGCCGGACGGACTCCGGTGGTGCGCGTCGGTGCGTCAGCGCGTTCGGGGGGCCGGGCGGGCCCGGGCGGCTCAGGCCGCCTGGCCGTCGTCGCCGCCGCCCTTGTCGGCCTCGGCGGCCTCGGCGGCCTTCCTGGCCTTCTCCTCCGCGCGCTTCTTCTTCTCGGCGTCGCGCTTCTTGCGCTCCTCGATCTCCGCCTGGGTGTCGTCGTTGTAGGCGGCGAGCGCGGCGTCGATGTCGGTGTCCAGGGCGAGCCCGCCGTCCTTGACGTAGAGCCCGCGGTTGCAGAACCGGCGCAGGTCCCTCTCGCTGTGCGACACCAGGACCATCGTGCGCTGGTTGGCCAGCATGCGGTCGATGGCCTCGTAGCACTTGCGCTTGAAGGCCTTGTCGCCGACCGCGAGCACCTCGTCGACCAGCATGATCGGGTGCTCCAGCTGGGAGATCAGCGCGAAGCCGAGCCGGACCTTCATGCCGCTGGAGTAGTGGCGCACCGGGGTGTCCACGAACTTGGGCTTGATCTCGGCGAAGTCGATGATCTCGTCGAAGCGCTCGTCGATCTGCTTCTCGGTCATCCCGTGCAGGGATCCGACCAGGTACACGTTCTCGCGGCCGGTCAGGTTGTCGTTGAACCCGGCGCGCAGCTCCAGCAGCGGGGCGACCTTGCCGTGGACGTGCACCTCGCCCTCGTCGGGGATGAGCACCCCGGCGATCAGCTTGAGCAGGGTCGACTTGCCGGTGCCGTTCTTGCCCACGATGCCCACGCACTCGCCGCGTCCGATCTCGAACGCGACGTCGCGCAGCGGCCAGAACTCGTCGCCCTCGGCGTTGGGGTCGCGCTTGGTGCCGTGGATGAACATCTCGCGCAGGCTGCGCTTGCGTCGGCGGTTCACGGCGAACTTGACGCCGAGGCCCTTGGCCTCGATGACCGGACCGGTGGTCCCGGCGCCGTAGGTCGTCTGCGCCATCACAGCTCCTTCAGGACGGACATCTCCAGACGGCGGAACGTCCAGTATCCGATGATCAGCATGAGGACCGAACCGACCACCGACGAGGTCAGCGCGAGCGTGCTCGGGGTGAGTTCGTCGAACCCGGCGAACCACACGGCACGGTGCATCTCGAAGATACCCAGCAGCGGGTTCAACTGGAAAAGTGTCTTCGCCCACTCGGGAACCGTGGTCGAGTCGAGGACCATCGTGGCCGGGAAGAGGATCGCCGAGCCGTAGAACAGGATGCGGGAGGCGATGCGCACCAGGCGCTCGACGTCGCGCAGCAGCACGTTGACCGCGGACAGGAAGAGGGTGAGGCCCAGACCGAAGGCGAACTGGAGCACGACGGCCAGCGGCAGCCACACCAGCACGCCCTCCCACGAGGGCCTGCCGCCGAGGAAGATCACGAAGATGATCAGCACGGGCCAGGTGAGCAGGTATTCGGCGAACTTCGTGCCGACCGTGGCGATGGGGAAGATCTCCCGCGGCACCTTCATCGTGGTGATCAGCTTGGCGTGCGTGATCATCGCGCGGGGCGCCTCGGACAGGATCGCCCCGAAGGTGTTCCAGGGCAGGATCCCGGCCACGAGGAACAGCAGGAAGCCGCCGGGGGCATCCTCCGGCATACCCCGTTGTGCGTTGAGGATGACGCCGAAGACGACGAAGTAGACCCCCGTCAGAGCCAGCGGCTCCAACATCGTCCACGCGTACCCCAGTACGGACTGCTGGTACTTGACCTTCAGGTCGCGCCGGACCAGGAGGCCGACGACCTTCCGGTGCTCCCAGACGGCCAGCGCCCTTGACGCCACCGCCACCTCCAAGGGTTGATGTCTCGTCCGGTCCACGCTGAGGCCGGACGGGCGTGCTCGTACTCGCCTGTGCGCACCGGCCGGGATACGCGGTCCACCCCGTACGGCGTACCGAAACGGGGGAGCGTGTCCGGGCGACCGGGGGATGTCACGGACCGCGCCCGGTTCAACGACCGCTTCCGGGAGGAGGTCGGCACCGGGCACGCCATACAGGCGTCCATAGGTTACCGCTGCGAACGACGGGCTGTGCCACCCCACCTGTCACCAATGCGTGTTTTGTACCTTCGCCCAGAGAGGCCGGAAGAGGCGTGCGGAGGCCGTGCGGGGACGGAGGGCCGTGTGGAACGGGGCGCCTTGCCGGTCGGAGGCGCCGTCGGGCGGGGGTGCGCGGACGGGTGCGGCACCGGCGGAAGCGGTGTCGTGCTGCGGAGTCGCCGGGCGGAGGCGCCGCGCGGCGGACCGTCGGCTAGCCTCGGCCGGGAGGGCACCGGGCCCGTGGAAGCGCGCCGGATCGCGGAGGCGCGGAACCGCGGGCCGCACGTCGTCGTTGGGCGGCACGGTGTACGTGGACAGCACGGCGCTCGGGCGGCACGGTGTCGGCGGGTCCGGAGGAAACTGCGCTCGGAGCGCGTCCGTTGAGGGTGCTGGAGGGCGACAGGCGGGACCCCTGTACATCCAGGAAACCCGAACGCGACCGGGCGCACCAGGGGTATCCGGCCGCTGTGGACGGCGGCCGTGGACGACGGAAGAGGTGGAGCCATGCGTCCGCGCGTGATCGCGGCGGTTCTGGCCGGAGGGGTGGGCGCGCGGATGGGCGCGCCCGCGCCCAAGCAGTTGCTGCCCTTGGAGGGCCGACCCATCCTGGAGCACGCGATCGCCGCCTTCGAGGCGTGCCCGGACGTCGACGAGATCGTCGTGCTCATGGTGGAGGAGTACCTCGACCGGGTCCGGGAGATCGTCGACGCGGCCGGGTTCACCAAGGTCACCGCGGTGCTCCCCGGCGGAGCGACCCGCACCGGCACCTCCCTCGCCGCCCTGGCCGCGATGGGCGGCGCCGCCGACACCGACCTGGCTCTGCTGCACGACGCCGCGCGCCCGCTCGTGAGCCCGGCCGTCATCAGCGCGTGCGTGGCGGCGCTGGCGGAGGCGGGCGCGGTCGGGGTGGCGGTGCCCAGCGCCGACACCGTGGTGCGGGTGGCCCCCGGCGGCTCCGGCGGCGAGGTCATCGCGCAGGTCCCCCCGCGTGCGGAGCTGCGCAGGATGCAGACCCCGCAGGGCTTCCGGCTCGGCGTGGTCCGCCGCGCCTACGAGCTGGCCGCGGCCGACCCGGACCTGGTGGCCACCGACGACTGCGGCGTGGTGCTGCGGTACCTGCCGGAGGAGGAGGTGCGGATCGTGCCGGGAGAGGAGACGAACATCAAGGTGACGAACCCGGGCGACGTGGAGGTCGCCGAGACGCTGCTGCGCCGCGCGCGCGAGCGCGCCGCCCTGTCGGGGGCGGACGCGTGAGCCGGGTCTTCGAGGCGACCGAGGTGGTCGGGCACCGCGGCGCGGGGCGCGGCGTGGTGGACGGCGCCCGGGAGAACACGCCGGAGTCCTACGCCGCGGCGGCGCGGGCCGGGGCGCACTGGATCGAGATAGACGTGCGCCGCACCGCCGACGACGCGCTGGTGCTCTACCACAACGCCGCCCTGGACGACGGCCGCGCGGTCGTGGAGCTGACCGCGCGCGAGTGCGCCGGTGCCGGGCTGGTCGGCCTGGAGGAGGGCCTGGCCGCGATCCCGGCCGGGGTGGGCCTGGACGTGGACGTCAAGTCGGTGATGGAGGACGCGGTCGACGCCCCCTCGCGCCGGACGGTCTCGCTGCTCCTGCCGTACCTGCGCAGGGAGGCCGGGCGGCGCCGGGTGTTCGTCTGCTCCTTCGATCCGGGCGTCCTGCTCGCCGTCCGAGAGGAGGCTCCGGCGGTGCCCACGGCGTGGATGCCGTTCGTGCGCAACCCGCTGGACCAGGCCGTGGCGGGCGCCGCCGGGATGGGGTGCCCGGTGGTGGCGATCGACGCGCGCTCGTTCGGGCTGTCCGGTGACGCTCCCCGCCCGGACCGCCGGTCGGTGGAGTACACCGTGGACCTGGCGCACCGGGCGGGGATCGAGGTCGTCTCCTGGTGCCCGGACCCGGTGGACGCGGCGCGGTTCGCCGAGGCGGGGATGGACGCGGTCGTGGTGGACGACGTCCCCGGGGCGGTGTCCGCGCTCAAGGGCGGCGCCTCCGCGGAGTCCTGAACCGGGTTCCCGTCCCGCCGCGCCGACCCCGCCGACCGGGTTCCGCCGCCCGGTCCCGGGACCGGGCGGGGCCTCAGATCCGGCCGAGCAGCTCGGCCTTCTTGGCGGAGAACTCCTCGTCGGTGAGCAGTCCCCTGGCGTGCAGCTCGCCCAGGCTCTCGATCTGCCGGAAGATCCACTCGGTGTCGGGTCGACCGCTCTCCTCCTCCGCGGCGGCCCCGGCCCGCAGCGCCGGGGCCGTTCCGCCCTCCGCCGCCGGTCCCGCCCCGGGCCCGGCGCCCTCCCCGGTGTCCACGCCCGCGTCCGCGTTCGGAGCCGCGGACCCCGCGGACAGGCTCCGCAGCTGGTCGGTCGAGCGCACCGCCGCGTCCAGCCACCACCTCGGGTCCCTGAGCCTGGCCGCGACGCCGCGCCCGTCCCGTCCCCCGGGCCCCGACGCCTCCGCGGCCCACACGTGGGCGGTGACCGCCGCGGCCATGAGCAGGGTGTCGTAGCCCTCCGCCCCCTCCTCGGCGACGAGGGCGTGCAGGTCCTGCTTGGGCTTGCCGGTGTCCTTGCCGCCGGTGTCGGCGGTGACCAGGCGCATGTAGCCCCACTCCCAGCCGTCGGAGGGCGCCCAGTCGACCCCGGTGATCTCGGAGAGGTCGTACTCACGGCGCTGCGCCCTGCGCTTGCGCCCGCCCGCCTCGCCGCCGGACCAGACCAGGCGCACGGTGGAGCCGTCCAGGGTCGCGGTCCCCTCGGAGGTCTGGATGTGGAAGGGCAGCCGGGGCACCAGGCGCACGGCCGTGTCCGGGGCGGGCGGCCCGCTCTGCTCGGCGGCGAAACGGATCTGGTCGGCCAGGTACTCGGCGACCAGTTCTCCGCTGGCCTGGCCGGTGAGCCGGAAGGGCTGGGACTTCTCCTTGAGCATCGCGCCGACCGCCGCGTAGGGGTCGGTCCGCTCGTGCAGGCGCAGTTGCAGCAGCCACCCCTTCCTGGGGCCCGCTCCGGGCTGGAAGTCGACCTCGGCGATCGCGGCCACGGGGAGTTCGAGCTGTCCGATCCGTTTGAGCAGGGGGTCCTTGAACCAGCCCTGTGCCTCGTACCTGATCGCGACCGTCTCACCGTCGAACCGCCACACGGCCTGGTTGCCGCGCAAGTCGTCCATGACACCCGCTTTCCCTCGCCCGTCCCTCACCCCTGCTTAGCAGAAGGCCCCCTCCCGTACGAGAGGGGGCCGAGGCCGGAAGCGGCCGGAGGGGAGGGCGGCTCAGGTCCGGGCGGCCTGCGCCGTGCGCGAGTCCGAGCCGAGTCCGGGTGGGCTGGTGATGAACCCCGCGCCCCAGGACATGTGCATGGTGGCCAGCGCGAGCGGGATCATCGGCAGGCTGGCGGCGGGCAGGCCGCGGCCGAGCGGCACCGACGCGGCGGTGACCAGGGCCAGGTAGGCGGCCGGGACCAGGAACAGCGGCCAGAGGAAGAAGCCGCCCACCAGCCCGGCGACCACACCGGCCAGGGCGACGGGCGGGGCCAGGTAGCGCAGGTTGATGGTGCCCTTGTGCTGGCGGGAGACCACCCTGCGCCAGCGGCCGTAGTGGAAGTACTGCTTGGCGAGCAACCGCACGTTGCGCCGGGGGCGGTAGGACACCCGCATGCGCGGCTGGAACCACACCGTGCCGCCGGTGGTGCGGATGCGGTGGTTCATCTCCCAGTCCTGGGCCCGCAGGAACGCCTCGTCGTAGCCGCCGACCCGCTCCAGCGCCGAGCGCCGGAAGACGCCCAGGTACACGGTGTCGGCCGGGCCGCCCTCGCCGCCGGTGTGGAAGCGCGCGTTGCCCACGCCCACCTTCGAGGTCATGGCGGCGGCGACCGCCTTCTCCCACGGGGTCGTGCCCTCGGCGGCCATGATCCCGCCGACGTTGTCGGCGCCGGTCTCGCGGAGCGTCTCCACGGCCACCCGCAGGTAGTCCGAGGGCATCATGGCGTGCCCGTCGATGCGGGCGACGATGTCGTGCGAGGAGGCCCCGATGGCGGCGTTGAGCCCGGAGGGGGTCCTTCCCGTGGGGTTGTCCACCACCTTCACGCGCGGGTCGGCGGCGGCGATCCCGTCGGCGACCTCGCGGGTGCGGTCCGAGGAGGGCCCGACCCCGAGCACGACCTCCAGTTCGCCCGGGTATTCCTGGGCGAGGACGTGCTCCACCGCGGCGGCGAGGTGGCGCTCTTCGTTGAGTACGGGCATGACGACGGAGACAGGCGGCCAGGACACGGGCACTTCCCAGGGTCAAGACGTGTCGGGACTGCGTAGGAGGGTGTCGTACGCGCGTCAACGGTACTGCACGACCGCCGCGGCCCCGGCCCGGCTGAGTCCGCCGGGCCGGGGCCGCCGTGGTTCAGGCCTGGTTCTTGACGGGCCTGCCCTCGGCGTCCTTGAACGAGCCGACGATGATCATGATCAGGTCGATGAGCGTCCACACCCCGGCGCCGCCGCAGGTGAGGATCATCAGGACGCCGGTGCCGATCTTGCCCGTGTAGAAGCGGTGGACGCCGATCGTGCCCAGGAACAGGCAAAGCAGGAGGGCCACGAGCCAGCTCCTGCTGGAGACGGCCTCGGGGTAGGGGTGGGTCACTGGAACTCCGTGCTGCGAGAGGGATGTGTGAGGGGAACCGCGAGCGGCTGGTGCGCCCGTGCGGACCCTGCCGGACACGGCAGGGGCCCCGTTCGGCCGTGGGCCGGGCCCGGCGTGGCCGGGCCAGGACATTGTCACCGCATCGGAGCGCGATTTCGGTCACGTGGAGGTACCGGATACGGCTCAGGATGACACCGCCCACGCGGAACCCCCGCGCAGTTCACGGCGTCACAACAAGGAGAGGGACAGGCAAAGAGGAGGACAACACGCCGGGGGTTGACATCCCGCGCGCTTCGGCGAATCGGGTGACAACCTAGAGATAAGGACACCGTTGACCGGTTGGGACGGGGACGCCGATGAGCGATGACAGGGCGGGACGGCAGGGACCCGCGAAGGAGTTCCGCCGCCGGCGCTCGCAGCCCCTCCCGCCCGAACGCTCCCCCAGGTCCGGCCGGGTGACCGTGCCCAGCGCCGCCACGCGTCGGCGCCGCACCGGCCTGCTGGTGATGAGCGCTCTGTCGGCTCTGGTCCTGCTCGCCTCGGGCACCTCGTGGGCGCTCACCGGTTGGATGTCGGGGGCCCTGAACCGGTTCGACGTGTTCGGCGGCCTGTCCGAGGAGGGCCGCCCCGAGCAGACCGGCGGCCTGACCTTCCTGGTGATCGGCTCCGACAACCGGGACGAGATGAGCAGTGAGGCCCAGGAGGACCTGAGCGTGGGCTCCACCCCGGGCCAGCGCTCCGACAGCATGATGCTGGTGCGGCTCAACCACGACCGCGACCAGCTCACCGTCGTCGGCATCCCCCGGGACCTGTGGGTGGACGTCCCCGGCCAGGGCCCCGACAAGATCAACGCCGCCTACGCCCACGGCGGGCCCCAGCTGGCCGTGCGGACCGTGGAGTCGGTGACCGACGTGCGCGTCGACCACTACGTCGAGGTGGACTTCAACGGCTTCGTGGACGTGGTGGACGCCCTGGGCGGCGTCGAGGTGTGCCTGCCCGAGGCGATCCACGACCCCAAGGCCCAGCTGGACATGGAGGCGGGCACGCACCGGGTGGACGGGGCGGGGGCCCTGGCCTTCTCCCGCACCCGCGCCACCTCGCGCGGCGACCTGGACCGGATCGAGCGCCAGCAGCAGGTCCTGTCCGCGATGCTCGACCAGGCCATGAGCACCGAGACGCTCTCCGACCCGGCCAAGCTGACCGACTTCCTGGACAGCGCCCTGTCGTCGGTGACCGTGGACCAGGGGCTGGACACCAGCACCATCAACGAGCTCGCCTACCAGATGCGCGACATCGACCTGGGCGAGGTCACCTTCACCCAGGTGCCCATCGCCGACATGGAGTACTGGACGCCGCGCGGCGACGTCGCCGTGCTGTGGGACGAGCCCGCCGCCCGCGAGCTGTTCGCCGCGGTCCGGGCCGACCGGCCCGTCGACGGGTCCGGGGAGGAGGACCGGTCGGGGTCCGAGCCGCGGCCCGACGACATCCGGGTCCAGGTGTTCAACGGGATCGGCACCGCGGGCCTGGGCGCGCAACTGGACGCCGAACTGGCCGCCGCCGGGTTCCAGGTGGCCTCCCCGGCGCAGAACTGGAGCAGCCTCGACGTCGCCACCACCCAGGTGCGCCACGGCCCCGACGACGCGGCCGCGGCCGAGTACGTGGCCGGGATGATGCCGGGCTCGCAGACGGTCGAGGACAACGCCCTGGGCGGTGAGCTCCAGATCGTGATCGGGTTCGACTACACGGCGTTCGAGGCCCCGCAGACCGCGGACGCCGCCCCGGGGGAGGAGCCATCGGCCACGGAGGAGGCCGGTTCGGTCTCGACCGCGCGGGAGAACGTCTGCGGGTGACGCGAGGGAAGGAATCACCGTGCTGCACCATCTGGCAGGCCTGCTCGGCGGCGTCGCCCTGACCCCCGTGCTGTGGGTCGCCGCGGCCTGGTCGTCCGGCCTGCTCCCCCGGTTCGCCGAGGGGGAGGTGACCGTGGCGACGGTGTCGTCGGCGGTGGTGCTGGGGCTGCTGGGGGCGGTGTGCGCCTACCTGGTGGCGTCCCGGCTGTCGCCGCTGGTGGCCGGGGCCAGCGGCGCCCTGCTCACGGCGCTGAGCCTGTGGCCGGTCGCGCACCCGGCGTCCATGGGGGCGGCGCTGTCCTGGCTGAACGAGGACAGCTTCCTCTACCCCTCGGGCGCGGGTCTGGCCGTGGCGCTCCCGCTGGGGACGCTGCTGCTCTTCTCCGCCGCGATGCCCCTCCGCTGGCGTGCCGCGGGCGACGGGGCCCCGCCCTCCGAGCGCCGGGTCGTGGCCCGCGCCAGCCGGGAGGAGTACCGGCGCGGGGCGGTCGGTGACACGGTCCCCGACGCGGTCCCCGGCGTCCCGGACCCGGCGTGGCCCGCCGACGACCCCGCCGCCGGCCCCGGTGCCGGGTTCGGCGGCGATCCCGGCGGCTTCGAGGACGACCCGGACAAGACGACCACGCCCTTCAGCCGCGGGGAGGACGGCTCCGGGTGGACGCCCCTGGACGGGGGCGGGCGCGGGCGCGGGCCGAGATTCGGTCGGAGGCGCTGAACACGCCCCCGTGGCCGATACGCCGCGCCCACCGGTAGCCTGAGCGCCTGACTGTTCACGCGGCGTTCGGTCGTGCGCCACGCCCCGGCGCGTAAGGTGATGCATCGCGCCCCCGGGCACACCCGTAGGCTGAACAATGTCCGTTTTCTGCCCTCAAGCAGGGTGTTGACCGCCTTCAGCGGGCACAACCAGCGAAACGGGAGCGGACGAAAGCGAGGAAGGACACCACCAGTGGTCGAAGCGGACCGTATGCGCGTCTCCGTCATCGGTACCGGGTACCTGGGTGCCACCACCGCGGCCTGCCTGGCCGAGATGGGGTTCGAGGTCCTGGGACTCGACGTCGACGACGCCAAGATCGACATGCTCCGCTCCGGCAGGGTCCCCTTCTTCGAGCCCGGGCTCGAAGAGCTGCTCACCGCCAACCTGGGGACCGGCCGCCTGCACTTCACGACCTCCTTCGCCGAGGCCGCGGAGTTCGCCGACCTGCACCTGATCTGCGTGGGCACCCCTCAGCGCGACGACTCCGGCGCGGCCGACCTGCGCTACGTCAACGCGGCGGTGGACCAGTTGGCCCCGCACCTGACCCGCCCCACCGTGGTCGTGGGCCGCTCCACCGTTCCGGTGGGCACCGCGGCCACCCTGGCCGCCCGGCTGTCCGCGCTGGCCCCCGTCGGCGAGGAGGCCGAGCTGGGGTGGAGCCCGGAGTTCCTGCGCGAGGGCTTCGGGGTGGAGGACACCCTGCACCCGAACCGGATCGTGATCGGCACCGACTCCCCCCGGGTCGAGAAGGCCGTGCGCGCCCTGTGGCAGCGCCAGATCGACGACGGCGTCCCCTTCCTGCTGACCGACCTCCAGACCGCCGAGCTGGTCAAGGTGTCGGCCAACGCCTTCCTGGCCACGAAGATCTCCTTCATCAACGCCATGGCGGAGGTGTCGGAGGTGGCCGGGGCCGACGTCATCCAGCTGGCCGAGGCGCTGTCCTACGACGACCGCATCGGCGGCAAGTTCCTCGGCCCGGGCCTGGGCTTCGGCGGCGGCTGCCTGCCCAAGGACATCCGCGCGTTCATGGCGCGCGCCGACGAGCTGGGCGTGGAGCCCGCGCTGTCCTTCCTGCGCGAGGTGGACGCGATCAACCAGCGCCGCCGCGCGCGCACCATCGACATAGCCCGCCAGCTGATCGGCGGGAGCTTCGCCGGGCGCACGGTGACCGTGCTGGGCGCGGCGTTCAAGCCCAACTCCGACGACATCCGCGACTCGCCCGCCCTGGACGTGGCCTCCACCATCGCCTCCCTGGGCGCACAGGTGACGGTGTACGACCCGCGGGCGCTGGAGCGGGCGCGCGAGGCGCACCCGGAGCTGAACTACGCCGACTCCATGCTGGCGGCGGCGCGCGGCGCCGACGTGGTGCTGCTGCTCACCGAGTGGGCGGAGTTCCGCGAGGCCAACCCGGAGGAGCTGGCCGGGGTGGTGGCCCGCAAGCGCATCGTGGACGGGCGCAACGCGCTCGACCCCACGTACTGGCGCGCCTCGGGGTGGACCTACCGGGCGCTGGGCCGCCAGTAGCCCCTCCCCCTCGTCACGCACGACGGCCGGGCCCGCGCGGGCCCGGCCGTCCGCTTTTTCGTCCGGAACCCCGATCGCGACGCGTCGACCGTGGTTGACTTCACTCCGTAGTTGCCCGTGTACGCCCGGCACCGTGCCGGGTGTCCGAGGACGGACGGAGTCCCACCCGTGAAGCTTTCCGTGACGGTCGGCACCGCGCTGGCCCTGCTCATGGCGGCCCAACCCGCCCACGCGGTGCCCGCGCCCCCCGCGCCCCCCGCGCCGTCGGCGCCGTTCGCCCCGCAGGAGGCGCGGTGCCCGGTGCTCGACCCGCCGCCGAGCGAGGAGGACCTGGAGCGGTACCTGTGCGGCGACCCCCGCCTGGGCCCCGCCGAGCTGCCCGGGGACGGTCCGGTCGGCGCGCTGCTGGAGGGGTACGAGCGGCTCGGCGGCCTCTCCCCCGACGCGTTCCTGGACCGCTGGGCCGCGCCCGAGGGCTGGGACTACCCCGACCACATGGGCTTCGTGGTGGAGGACGGCGAACCGGTGACCGAGCTGCGGGTCCTGCCCGAGGGGTGGATGCTGGACCGCTTCGGGTCCCCGCGCGGCACGTTCCTGGCCCCGGCGGGGGCTCCGTACGAACGGCGCGCCCTGCCGCCGGACTCGCTGAACACGTGGCCGGACGGGCCCGAGCACAACTACAACTGCTACGAGGTGACCGAGGAGTTCACCGCGCTGGTGGGGCCGATCGCCCCGCACTTCGAGCAGCCCGGCGGCGGCGAACAGGTGCTCGTCCCCGCCGAGGGGGTCGTGGAGGCGCCCGAAGCGGAGTACGCCTCGGTCAACCAGCTCCTGGAGGGCGGCCACCTGGAGCAGCGCCCGGCCGGGGAGTGCGTCCCGGCCGAGGGCTCCGCCGGACGCCCCGACACCGCACCCAGGTGAACGGGCGCCGGTGCGGGCCCGGCGGCGGGAACGGCGATCGGCGCGCCGGGCGCTCCGGCCACGGACCGGCCGGGGCTCCGTCGGCCGGGGCCAGGACCAGGGTGTCGGCCAGGGTTCCGACGACGCCGATCCCGGGAGTGGACAGGGTGTAGCCGCCGACGAACACCGCCAGGTGGGTGAAGGCGAGGTTCAGGAGCCCCGGACCGGCTGCGGCGAAGGACACGACGGCGCTGCCGCTGACCGCGGCGGCGAACGCGGGGCGGGCCAGGAGCGCGACGTCCACGAGCGGATGCGCGGCGCGGCGCTGTCGGCGCACGAACAGCGTCAGCAGGAGGGCTCCGACCGCCGGGGAGGTGAGGGCGTGGACGTCGACCCCGAGGCGCTCCCGACCGTCGACCGGGCGGTCGAGGGCCTGCGCCTCCTCCTGCCCGCCGAGGGCTGAGCGGGCACACGAGGGCCCCGGCACCCGCGGACGGGTACCGGGGCCTTTCGGGCGCCGGCGGGCTAGCGGCCGAAGCCGGTGGGCCTGCCCCCGCTCTCCACCTCGCGGCGCAGCCGCTCGCCCTTGGCGTGGGCCTGCTCCTTCAGCTCCTGCTGGAAACGGGCCATGCGCTCGGTGAGCGCGGGGTCGCCCGCGGCCAGCATCCGCACCGCCAGCAGACCCGCGTTGCGGGCCGCGCCCACGGCCACGGTCGCCACCGGCACCCCGGCGGGCATCTGCACGATGGACAGCAGCGAGTCCATGCCGTCGAGGTACTTGAGCGGCACCGGGACGCCCACCACCGGCAGGGTCGTCACCGAGGCCAGCATGCCCGGCAGGTGCGCCGCCCCTCCAGCGCCGGCGATGACCACCTTCAGGCCGCGACCGGCGGCCTCGGCCCCGTAGGAGACCATCTCGTGCGGCATGCGGTGCGCCGAGACCACGTCGGCCTCGAAGGGGACGTCGAACTCGCGCAGGGCCTCGGCCGCCTCACGCATCACCGGCCAGTCGGAGTCCGAGCCCATCACGATGCCCACCACGGGGCCCCTCGCGTCCCGCCCGTTGGCGCTGTCGGTCACTGTTCGTCTCCTCGCAGGTAGGCGGCGGCGTCTCGCGCGCGCGCCAGCAGGTCACGGTAGTCCTCGCCCATCACGGTGACGTGCCCGATCTTGCGGCCCGGACGCACGTCCTTGCCGTAGAAGTGCACCTTCACCTCGGGGTCCTTAGCCATCACGTGCAGGTAGCGGCGGTAGACCTCGGGGTCCTCGCCGCCCAGCAGGTTGGCCATGACGGTGTAGGGCGCGTTGGTGCGCGGCGAACCCAGCGGCAGGTTCAGCACGGCCCTCAGGTGCTGCTCGAACTGGGAGGTGCGCGCGCCCTCGATGCTCCAGTGGCCGGAGTTGTGCGGGCGCATGGCCAGCTCGTTGACGACCACGCCGTCGGCGGTCTCGAACAGCTCCACGGCCAGGACCCCGGTCACGTCCAGCGCCTGGGCGATCTCGATGGCCAGCTGCTGGGCGCGGACGGCCTTGTCCTCGGACAGGCCCGGGGCGGGGGCGATCACCTCGTGGCAGATGCCGCCGCGCTGCACGGTCTCCACGACCGGGTATACCGCGACCTGCCCGTGCGGGGACCGGGCGACCTGCACGGCCAGCTCGCGCGAGAAGTCCACCTTCTCCTCGACCAGGAGCGGCACCTCCTCGGCGGCGGCGCGGTCCACGACCCCGCGCGCCTCGTCGGCGCCGCCGACGACCCACACGCCCTTGCCGTCGTAGCCGCCGCGGGCCGCCTTGAGCACGACCGGCCACCCGGTCTCCCCGGCGAAGGCGGTGACGTGCTCCAGGGCGGTGACGGCACGCCAGCGCGGCGAGGGCGCGCCCAGCTCGGCCATGCGGGTGCGCATGCGCAGTTTGTCCTGGGCGAAGCGCAGCGCGTCGCGGCCGGGGCGCAGCAGGCCCCCGGCCTCCTCGACCGCGCGCAGGACGGGCTCGGGCACGTGCTCGTGGTCGAAGGTGACCACGTCGTGGGCCTTGGCGAAGGCCAGGACGTCGTCGAGGCCGCGGTCGTCGCCCAGGGAGACGTCACCGCACACCAGCGCGGCGCTGTCGGTGGGGCTGGCCGCCAGGACGGAGAAGTCGACCCCCAGGGCGATGCCCGCCTGGTGGGTCATCCGGGAGAGTTGGCCCCCTCCCACCATTCCCACGCGCGGGACGGTGCGGTTACGCTCGCTCACAGTTCCTCAACTCACATGCTGCTCGTCAACCGCGGTGACGGGACGGCCCCGCGCGGCGGGACCTGGCCGGATCGGCTCGGAACCCGCGGCCGGGGTCCTGGTGCGACCCCCGGCTAGAGTCTAGGGCGTGCGGACGCGGCGGTCCCGGGCCCCCTCCGCCCCTGGTCGGCGACCCGGCCGGGACGGGCCCGCGCGGAGGCGGACCCGACCACCCAGACCACAGGACCGGAGGCGCAGAACGTGCGCGACTTCCCCTCCCGCCATCCCGGGACCGCCAAGCTCGTCCGGGAGGTGGGCAAGTTCGGCTCCGTGGGCGCAGTGGCCTACGCGGTGCAGCTGGGGACGACCAACCTGCTGTGGAGCGCGGCCGGGGCGGGCCCGCTCACGGGGCAGGTGATCGGGACGCTGTGCTCGATCGCGGTGGCCTTCGTGGGCAACCGGTTCTGGACCTTCGGCGACCGGGCCCGGACCGGTTACGGCCGCGAGACCGCGCTGTTCCTGCTGATGAACGGCGTCGGGATGCTCCTCCAGCTGGCCTGCCTGGGTTTCTCGGTGTACGTGCTGGGGTTCGACGGCCCGCTCGCGAGCAACATCGCGGGCAACGTGGTCGGGGTGGGCCTGGGCACGCTCTTCCGGTTCTTCTCCTACCGCACGTGGGTCTTCCCCGAACAGGGCGGCGACGCGGTCCGCGAACCCGGGGAGGCCCCTCTGGACGAGCCGGTCGCCCGGCCCGGAGCCGACGGGGTCTAAGTCTTTGGGCCGCCGCCCCGCTTCACCCCACCCGCCGCCCGCCACCACCCTCATCGGACGCCTGCGGCGCGGTCCTGCTCGCAGCCTCACCTCCGCCACCTCCAGAACCCCGCGGGCGCCCGAACCAACCCCCACAAGCTGGGACCAGCCCAGAAGACGGACCCTAGCGGGCGGCGGCCGCGCTCCTGCGCCGCACCCCGCGGCGGCCCGCCAGCCACACCACGGCCAGCGCGTACAGCCCCACCTGGATCAGGGTCAGCACCAGCACCAGCGGCGTGCCCGCGCCCAGGGGCAGGCCGGAGCCGACCATGACCCCCGTGCCGATCTGCTCCATGCGGCCCTCGAACACGCACAGCGTGAACTGCACGAGGCTGTTGACCACGTGCAGGCTGATCGCCGCCTCCAGGCCGCCGGTGCGCCAGGTCAGCCAGGACATCCCCAGCCCCATCACCGCGAGCGCCGCGGTCGTCCACGGGTCGCCCGGGTGCGTGGCCAGGTACAGCGCCGCGAACAGGGTTCCGCTGGCCAGGATGGCCGGGCCCGGGGAGCGCAGGACCCGCGAGACCGCCGACCGGCCGCGCCGCTCGTCGGGACGGGCGCCGAGCGCGCCCACCAGCTGCATGAGCAGGCCGCGCAGGGTCAGCTCCTCGGCCGCCGACTGCAACGGCACCAGCAGCACGATGGCGGTCATCGCCGCGGCGAACACCTCGGTTCCGCCGGAGGCCTCCCGGGGCACCAGGTCGGGCTGGAGGAGTTCGGCCAGCGGCAGGAAGGCCACGACGCACAGGGCGACCGGGACGACCGCCACCGCCGTGCAGCGGGCCAGCCATCCCCGGCGCAGCCGTCCCTCGACCGAGAACAGGGAGCCGATCCGGCGCCACTGCACGACGCGGACCAGGAAGATGACGATGGGGATGAACAGCGCCGACGACAGGAGCCCGAAGGCCATCTCGGCGATCACGCTCAGGGTGACCGAGTCCGGGGCCAGCCCGCTGCCGTTGACGATCGCCACGATCGTCACCGACAGGATGATGGCCATCCACAGGAAGAAGACCAGCACCGCGAGGACCGCCAGGGTGAGCGGCGTGAACCACCAGCGGAAGCGGGACGTGCGGCCCAGCCTGTGGTAGGACTCGTCCGCGGGGAGTTCGGCGCGGGCGAAGTGGTTCCTGCGCACCGGCCGCGGCGGCGGCCAGGCCCACACGTCCGGATCGGCGGCGGCCACGGCGTAGCCCCCGGGCGGCGTCAGCCTCCCCCCTCCGGGAGGATCCGCCCAGGTCTGCTCCTGCGTGTAGGACCCGGCTGTCCGCCCCTCCGGCCCCTCGGGCGCGGCGGGCCAGGACGAACCAGGCGGTGGCGGCACATTTCCCATCGTGGGCCGAGACTACTATCCGGGCATGTATCGCCAGCGTTAAGGCCACGCCGTTATCGCCTGGTCACGACACGCACAGGGTGGTGCGCACGGCGCCGGACGAGGCCCTCCCCCACTCCCTCCTCCTCCGCGACATCCCTCACACCTTTCTCCCCCGCCCCTTGCGCGACGCCCTCGCCGGGCCGTCCCGGCGGCGGTGTGCGACACGGCCCCGCGGGGCGCGGAATGCGCGGCGCGGCGCCCTCGTTGAACCAGGTGGCCCGCGGGAGCGATCCGGCAGGCCGCCGTCCCGTCCCGCTGACCTACGATTGAGCACATGTCCTCCACACCATCCACCGAGCAGGTGCACAAAGCCCTGGCCACGGTGCAAGACCCGGAGATCCACCGCCCCATCACCGATCTCGGCATGGTCAAGAGCGTCGACGTCGCCGACGACGGTGCCGTGAGCGTCGGCGTCTACCTCACGGTGGCCGGATGCCCGATGAAGGGCCGTATCGAGAAGGACGTGACCGCCGCGGTGACCAAGGTCGCCGGGGTCACCTCCGTGCGCGTCGAGCTCGACGTGATGAGCGACGAGCAGCGCAAGGAACTCCAGACCAAGCTGCGCGGCGGCCAGGCGGAGAAGGAGATCCCCTTCGCCAAGCCGAACTCGCTCACCCGCGTCTTCGCCGTCGCCTCCGGCAAGGGCGGTGTCGG
The DNA here is from genome assembly GCF_018316795.1 of Nocardiopsis akebiae. Classification (NCBI taxonomy): domain Bacteria; kingdom Bacillati; phylum Actinomycetota; class Actinomycetes; order Streptosporangiales; family Nocardiopsidaceae; genus Nocardiopsis; species Nocardiopsis akebiae. The sequence goes on along the minus strand of NZ_CP074132.1, from coordinate 1,338,695 downwards.
CAAGTCCTCCGTCACCGTGAACCTGGCCGCGGCCATGGCCGCCCAGGGCCACAAGGTCGGCGTCGTGGACGCCGACATCTACGGCCACTCGGTGCCCCGCATGCTCGGCGCGTCGGACTTCCCGACCAAGGTCGAGGACATGATCCTGCCGCCCACCGCGCATGACATCAAGGTCATCTCGGTCGGCATGTTCACGCAGGGCAACCAGCCGGTGGTGTGGCGGGGCCCGATGCTGCACCGCGCCCTCCAGCAGTTCCTGTCGGACGTGTTCTGGGGCGACCTGGACGTGCTGCTGATGGACCTGCCCCCGGGCACCGGAGACATCGCCATCTCCACGGCGCAGCTGCTGCCCAACGCCGAGCTGCTCGTGGTGACCACCCCGCAGCAGGCCGCCGCCGAGGTGGCCGAGCGCGCGGGCGCCATCACCGCCCAGACCCACCAGCGGATCGCCGGCGTGATCGAGAACATGTCGTACTACCTGCCGCCGGACGGCGGGGAGCCGGTCCACCTGTTCGGCGAGGGCGGCGGCCGCACGGTCGCCGACGCCCTCACCCGGACGCTGGGCACCGACATCCCGCTGCTGGGCCAGGTGCCGCTGGACACCCGCCTGCGCGAGGGCGGCGACGAGGGCAAGCCCCTGGTGCTGACCGAGCCCGAGGCCGAGGCCAGCAAGGTGATCGCCTCGATCGCCGACACCCTGGTCGGCAAGCCCCGCGGACTGGCCGGTATGCAGCTGGGCATCTCCCCGGCGGGCCGCTAGGCGGCGTTTTCGGACCTCCGCTCCGCTTGGGTCCGTGTCCGGGCGCCCGGACGGCGCTCCGTGCGGGGCTCGCGGCCCTGAACGGCGACGAGGCCCCCGAGCTCCGTGCTCGGGGGCCTCGCGTGTGTCCGGAGCCGGTCCCGTCGGGCCGGTCAGTCCGACGAGCCCAGCGTGACCGTGGCGGTCTCCCGCTGGCCGTCGCGGTCGTACTCGACCTCGACCTCGTCGCCCGGGCTGCGGCTGCGCAGCATGGCGAGCAGCTCCTGGCCCGAGTTCACCGGGCGCCCGTCCAGGGACAGGATGACGTCGCCCGGCTCCAGTCCCGCCGCGTCGGCCGGGCCGCCGCTCTCCACCGCGCCCCCTCCGTCCGCGATGACCGCGCCCGCGACCGGGCTGTCCAGGTCGATCTCGGCCCCGATGTCGGCGTAGCTGGTCTCGCCGTACTCGATGAGTCGGTTCACGACGCGTTCGACCTCCGCCGACGGGATCGCGAAGCCCAGACCGATGTTGCCCGTGGGCTCCCCCATGTAGCCCATGGTGACGATCATCGAGTTGACGCCGATGACCCGGCCCTCCAGGTCCACCAGCGGGCCGCCGGAGTTGCCCGGGTTGATGGCGGCGTCGGTCTGGAGCGCGTAGAAGCGGCTGGCGTTCTCGCCCTCTCCGGAGCTGACCGGGCGGTTGACGGCGCTGATGATGCCCTGCGTGACGGTTCCGGAGAAGCCCAGGGGCGCGCCGATGGCGATCACCTCGTCACCGACGATGACCTGCTCGGAGTCGCCGAACTGGAGCGGCTCGACGTCGATCGGGTCGGCCAGCGACAGCACCGCGAGGTCGGAGCTGGGGTCGGAGCCGACCACGGAGGCGTCGGAGAGGCTGCCGTCGCTGTACTCCACGACGATGCCGTCCGCCTCCAGACCGGCGGAGACGTGGTCGTTGGTCACCACGTAGTTCCCGTCGATGACGAACCCGGAGCCGCTGCTGGGGACGCTGGGGTCGGCGCTGCGGATGAACACGACGCTCGGGCTGACCCGCTGGGACACACCGGCGATGGTGTCGGGGTCGCGCTGGGGGGCCTCGGGCGGCGGCTCGTTCATGACCGGGCCCTCCTCCTGCGCGGTCTCGCCGCCGGAGGAGCCGTTGAGGAGGTTGCCCGCGACACCGCCCGCGCCTCCGGCGATGAGCGCGACGACGAGCATGCCCGACAGCACCATCCACACCGGGACGCCGCGCCGCGGACGCTTGGGCGCGGTGGGCCGCGGGGCGGTGTGGTGGCCGCTCGTGTGGGGTCCGGGGACGCCGGGGGGCGGGACGCCCGGACCGGGGGCGCCGGGCTGCCCCGAGGGGGCGGCGTGCCCCGCCTGGAAGGCCGCGGCGTAGCCGCCGTGGGCGGCCGACTGGCCGGTGGGACCGGTGTACTGTCCGGGAGCCGAGGGAACGCCGGGGTTCATGGGGCTGCCGGGGTGGGCGCCAGGGTTCATGGGGCTGACAGGACCAGAGGGACCGCCGGGACCGGGGTAGGCGGGACCGGAGGGATTGGCGGAGCTGGTGTGGGCGGCGGGGCCCGAGGGGTCACCAGGGCTGGCGGGGTTGCCGGGGTGGGTGTATTCGGCGGGACCGGAGGGATTGCCGAGACCGGGGAAGCCTCCGGTCACATGGTCGGGCCGGGGGGTGCCGGGCTGCTCGCCCGGTCCGGGGTCAAGGTTCATGGGGTCTCCACTGCCGGGAGGCGGGGTGGGGGCGGCCTGCGCGCCGGGGACTCCCTGTCCGGGCCGCGGGGCCGACCCGGAGTGAGGCGGGGGCGCGGGGTCGCCCCCCTCTTCCTCGGAGGTGTTGCGGGAGGGCGTCGGCGGCGTTCCGGCGGCCCGGGCGGGCCACCGGGGGCGCTCCGGCCGGTCGGGCCACTGCGGGCGCTCCGCGCGGGCGGGCCACCGGGGGCGCTCAGCGGGCGCTCGGTCCGGCGCGTTCGCCGGATCGGGCGCGGCGCGCTCGGGGGGTGTTCCACCGCCCGGCGGGGTCGCCCGGCCGGGCTCTCCCCCGTGTTCCGGGCGGCCGTTTTCCTCGCTCAAGACCTGCTCCGTAAGTCGCTCGGCTGTGGGACGGCACGGGACCGGCCGGGGCCTTAGAGGAACCCCAGCCGGGACAGACCGCGGTGCACCCGGGCCCAGAAACCCGAACCCGGCCCGGGCAGCGCGGTCACGGCGGACGAGGCCAGCCCCGCGGGGGCGTCCGCTAGCACCGTGTAGACGAAGCCGTTCGCCTGCCACATGCTCTGGTACTGGCCCGCGTCACCGCCGAAGATCGTGCCGTGCTGTGGTGTGACGCCGCTTCCCCCCGCCCCGGTTCCGGCGTATCGGTTCGGTTCTGCGGGGGAATGCTTGCTGTCCAGCTTCCCACGTTGGGTGAAAACCGACACCTGGGACAGACCGTCCGAGTAGACGGCGTGCACCACGCGGTGCCCGCCGTGCTCGGTGGACCGGGCGTCGACCAGCCGCAGGTTCCAGGCCAGGTACTCCGGGAGGGGCCACTCCTCGGCGCGCAGGTCCTCGCGCTCGGTCCGGGTGAGGGCGTCGCTCCAGGGGGAGTCGCCGAGCGCCTCCTCCGGCCAGTCCTCCTCCCCCAGTTCGAGCCCGGTGAGGCGGAAGCCGATCGCGTGCTCGCCGCCGGCGCCGTAGACGGTCCTTCCCAGGAGCAGGCCGGTGGCGGTGTCCACCCAGAACCGCCCGGCGACGGTGCCGTCGGCGTGCCTGGCCTCCACCAGGCGGGCCTCCCGGCCGTCGAGGCGGGTGGGGCCCGCGTCCGAGACGGCGTAGGTGTCGCCGAGCATGCTGAGCAGGCGGTCGTCCAGCGACTCCAGGGCCGAGGAGGCGTCCACCACGAGGGCGGACTCCTCGTCTCCGACGGGGGACAGGGCGATGCCGTCGCCGGGCCTGCTCACCACCCGCACGCGCAGCGCGCCGCCCCCGGCGGGCTGTCCGCCCTCCGCGTCCTCCGGTCCGGTGATCTCGCGCACGGCCGAGTAGGCGACCTCGTCCTCCGCGGCGGCGGCGCGGTGCAGCACCGACATCCCGTCGTCGTCCCCCTCGGCCGGGACGGCGGTGGGGTGGGGGTGCGCGGCGGCCGTGAGCAGCAGCGCGCACAGCAGTACCACGACGAGGATCGTGACCGGGGCGGAGGGCGCGGAGGAGGGTTCCTCCGCGCTCACCGGGTGGTTTCGGTGGGGCCGTAGGGGGCTTCGGCGGCGGTGGGCAGAGCGTCGGGCACCGGGATGTTGCGGCTGGTCAACGCGTGCTCGACCGCGTAGTCGGCCAGACGTGGCTCGACCACGGGCGTCTCCTCGGCCTCGCCCCCGGCCACGAACGCGCTGCCGAGCAGGGCCGTGGCCACGGCGAAGCCCGCGACGGCGTAGCGGCCGCCGGGGAAGGCCGGGAACAGGTGAGCGAGGCGGTCGCCGCGGCGGCGGCGCTCGGGCGGCGCGGCGCGCTCCGGCCGTGAGGGGCCGGGCCGCCCGCGGCGGGCGGCGTGCCCCCGCGGCCGGGGGCGCGGCGGCCAGGGCGCCGCCGGGGAAGCCCCCCAGGGGGCGCGAGGACCCCAGGGGCGGGCTGCTGCCGAAACCGGTTCCGCCGATGGAGGGGCCGGAGGGGCCCCGGTCCGAGGACCCGTGGTCGCGGGACAGGCTGGTGAGCCGCCCCATGAAGTCCATGTCGGGCTCGGGCTCGCACAGGCCGTTGAGGCGGCGCTTGAGGCGGCGCATCATGTCGGCCTCGAAGCGGCACGACTCGCACTTGGCCAGGTGGATGAGGGCGCTCTCGTGGTCGACCGGTCCGAGCTCGCCGTCGATGAGCGCGGAGAGCCGCTCTCCGAGGTGGTCCATACTCACTCCGCCTCCCCGTTGATGACGTTTCCGCCGCTGCGCGCCTCGTTGTCGGCGGCCAGGGACCGCCGGTGCTCCAGGGCCCGGCGCAGCTGGGCGCGGCCCCGGTGGATCCGGCTGCGGACGGTGCCGAGCTTGACGTCGAGCGTCGCCGCGATCTCCTCGTAGGAGAGCCCCTCGATGTCGCACAGGACGACCGGGGCGCGGAACTCGGCGGGCAGCGCGTCCAGGGCGGACTGGATGTCGGCGTCGAAGTGCCGGTCGTCGTAACGCTGCGCGGGGGAGGGCTCGCGGCCCTCCAGGCGCTCGTCGGCGTTCTCGGCCAGGCCCTCGAAGCGGATGCGGGCCCGGCGGCGGGCCATGTCGAGGAAGAGGTTGGTGGTGATGCGGTGCAGCCACCCCTCGAAGGTGCCGGGGGTGTAGTTGGCCAGCGAGCGGAAGACCCGGATGAAGACCTCCTGCGTGAGGTCCTCGGCGTCGTGCTTGTTGCCGGTCAGCCGGTAGGCGAGCCGGTACACGCGCGGAGAGTGGGTCCGCACGACCTCGTCCCAGCTCGGGGGTTCCCATGCCTCGAATTCCACGGCAGGGCCGGACTCTGGCACCGCTGCTCCCTTCATCCCGTCGATTCGCCGCCAGGTTGGTCGGGGGGAGTTTGCTTCGTGGCGATCAACGTACGTTCATCCCGTTTCAACGCCCGGGGACGTGGATTAAGTTCCCGCCGCAACGCTCGGAGTTCGGTCCGGTTCAGGCTAGTCTTTTGCCAGGGACATGACCTGGCCGCGACCGACATTCTACGGTGGGTGACCACCCCCTGGTCAGAGCCCCACCAGACACGTGAACGCTGTGGGAGGCCGTTATCGTCAGCCCGGAGGAGACCGCGGCCCGGATCACCTGGGTCCGCGCCGAGCAGTCCCGATTCGAGCAGGACGCCATGGAGGACGAGCCCCTGGCGGACGCCTACGAGGCGGGGAGCCGGTCGTCGGCCCCGCCGGTGGACGCGGCGACGGGCACGGCCCTGCGCTTCCTGGCCGCCTCCATCGGCGCCCGCTCCGTGGTGGAGATCGGCACCGGGTGCGGGGTGTCGGGGATCTGGCTGCTGCGGGGGATGACCCCGGACGGGATCCTGACCACGGTGGACGCCAACGCCGCCTACCAGGACTACGCGCGCTCGGCGTACGCCCGCGCCGGCTTCGGCCCCGGACGGGCCCGGCTGATCCGCGGGACGGCCCTGGAGGTGCTGCCGAGGCTGACCGACGGCGGGTACGACCTGGTGTTCGTGGACGCCGACACGGTGTCCTACCCCCTGTACATGGACGAGGCGCTGCGCCTGCTGCGCCCGGGCGGGATGGCGGTGTTCAACGGCGCCATGGTGGCCTCCAGCGAGCCGGACGGGCCCCTGCGAGTGCCCGACCCCCGCGAGACGGCCGTGCGCGAGGTGATCCGCCGCGTGCGGGAGGGCGAGGAGTTCATCCCCATGCTGATGCCGGTGGGCGAGGGCCTGCTGGCCGCCATCCACCAGGGAACCCGCCAGCGGTGATCAGCCGCGTCGACAGCGCGGACCCCGCCGCCTTCGACTCCTGGTACGCGGCCGTGCGGGAGGCCTCGCTCACCGACCGCGACCCCGGCGTGGTCCCGCTCCCCCACCCGGACTCCCTGCGCGCGGTGCTGCGCGGACGCGGGGGCGAGCGGCGGGCACTGGCCTACTCGGCCCACGGGGAGGACGGCGGGGTGGTGGGCGCGCTCCTACTGGAGTTCGGGGACCGGGACAACCTGCACCTGGCCGAGGTCGACGTCAACGTGCCCGTCCGGACGCGGCGCCGCGGCCACGGGAGGCGCCTGTGGGAGCACGCGGAACGCGTCATGGCCGAGGAGGGGCGCACGACCGCGCTGGCCGAGGTCCAGCTGCCCTCCGGCCGGTCCTTCGAGGACTGGCCCGGCGCACGCTTCGCGCTCGCGCTCGGGTTCGGCGTGGTCCACGAGGAGGACTACTACGTCCTGGGGCTTCCGCTGGCCGCGCGGACGCGCGAGGAGGTCGGCGCCGACGTGCTCGCCCTCGAATCCCGCTACGAGCTGCTGACCTGGACGGACTCGTGCCCGGAGGAGCTGCTGGAAGACTACGCGCGGCTGCGCACGCGGATGGAGGCCGACGTCCCGCTCGGGGAGACGGCCTTCGAGCGGGGGCTCTGGGACCCCGCGCGCGTGCGTGCCCAGGAGGAGCGCCGCCGCGCCCAGCGGTACCGCACGCTGGTCTGCGCGGCCCGGGCCGCCACCGGCGGCCTGGCCGGGTACAGCGAGCTCGCCCTACCCGAGGGGGAGGGCGCCGCCTATCAGGAGGACACCCTGGTGGCGCCCGAGCACCGGGGCAACCGCCTGGGCTCGGCGCTGAAGCTGCGCAACCTGGAGGTGCTGGCCGCGGAGTTCCCCGAGCGGGTCCAGGTCCGCACCTGGAACGCGCCGGGGAACGCCCCCATGCGCCGGGTCAACCTGCGCCTGGGCTTTCGCCCGGTGGAGCGCATGCACGAGTTCCAGCGCGTCCTGCACGGCGGGGAGCCAGGTTCTGCTGTTTGAACCGAAGCGGAGTGCAGGCCCGAAAAACACCGTCTAGCGCCCGGCGAGCCAGCGCAACAGCGTGCGCGTGGCGAAGGCGGTGCCGCCCTTGCTGAGCAGGCCGCTCTCCTTGGTCGACCGGCCGGGACCGGCGATGTCCAGGTGGGCCCAGGGCACGCCGCCGGTGAACTCGCGCAGGAACAGGGCCGCGTCGGTGGCTCCGGCCGGGCCGAACTCGCGGCGGGTGCCGATGTTGGCCAGGTCGGCCACGCGGGACTTGGTGGTCTCGGCGTACTCCTCGGTCAGCGGCATCCGCCACAGCGGCTCGCCGGAGGCCCGGCCCGCGGTCTCGATCTCGGCGGCCAGCGCGTCGTCGGTGCTGTAGAGGGCGCCCGTGCCGGTGCCGAGCGCGACCTTGGCCGCGCCGGTGAGCGTGGCCACGTCCACGAGCACGTCCGGGGCCAGCTCGGCGACCGCGTAGCCCATGGCGTCGGCCAGGACCAGGCGGCCCTCGGCGTCGGAGTTGAGCACCTCGACGGTCGTGCCGCCGTAGGTGGTGAGCACGTCGCCGATGCGGGTGGCGTCGCCGCCGAAGGCGTTCTCGGCCAGGGCCAGCAGACCTGTCACCCGTACCGAGGCGCCCACGGCCGACAGCGCGGACAGCACGGCGAGCACGACGGCCGAGCCGCTCATGTCGGTCTTCATCAGCGACATGTTGTCGTTGGGCTTGAGCGAGAGGCCGCCGGTGTCGAAGGTGATGCCCTTGCCGACCAGCACCACGTGCGCGGTGGGGTTCTGGGGGGTGTAGGAGAGCTGGACCAGCCGGGAGGGGCGCGAGGACCCCCGGCCGACGGCGAGGATCGCGCCGAAGCCGTCGCGCTCCAAGTCCGCCTCGTCCCAGACCCGCACTTGCAGGCCGGCGTCCGCGGCGACCTCGCCGGCGCGCGCGGCCATCCACGCGGGGTCCTTCGTCAGGGACGGGGTGTTGATGAGGTCGCGGGCCAGGGCGGTGGCCGCGGCCAGCCGGGTGCCGCGCTCCAGCGCGTCGGCGAGGTCCCCGGCGCCCGGGTCCACGACCTCGACCGCCGGGGCGGGGCGCTTGTCCGCCGGGGGCTCGGCGGTCTTGAGGCTGAAGGTGTAGGAGGCCAGGAGGGCGCCCTCGGCGAAGGCGGTGGCGGCGTCGGCGCCGGCCCCCGGCCAGGCCAGGGCGACCCGCTCTCTTCCCCGGGCGGCCCGGGACAGGGCTGCGCCGGCCTTCCGGAGGTCGTCGGGGGAACCCGAACCGACCCCCAGAAGGGCCAGCCGTACCAGCCCCTGGTCCCGGGGCACCGGGAACTGGGCCAGCTCACCGGGTTTCCCGGTGAGCGAGTAGTGCGCGAACAGCTCGGTGAGCGGAGCCGGAAGCACCTGTGTCAGGCCGCCCTCGGCGACCCCTTCGACCTCCGCGGGTCCGCCGTCTCCCGAGAGGACGGGAAGGACCAGCAGGTCCGCGGTGGATTCGGCGAGGCTCCCCGAACGGGGCTGGATCTCCGTGGCGAATGGCACAGGCCGCTCACAATCGTTCGCTGTCATGGGGGTCTACGACCTCGGGGGGCCGTCGGGCGTTCCGGCCCGGGTGGGGGAGGGAGAACGTGGTGCCGGACCTAGCCGACGACACCCTTGAGCGCGTCCCGGAGTTCGGTCGCCTCGGCCGGCGTCAGCTCGACGACCAGGCGTCCGCCCCCCTCCAGCGGGACCCGCATGATGATGCCGCGACCCTCCTTGGTGACCTCCATCGGCCCGTCGCTGGTCCTCGGCTTCATCGCCGCCATGCCATTCCCCTTTCTAGGTGTTCCTCGCGGGTGACCGGGGCCGACCCACAGCACCGGCGCCGATCCGCTTGGCCCGTCTCGGCTCCGGAGCCGTAGGCCGGTTCCGCGTGACTCGCGCCCGTGTGGCTTAAGGGACGTGAATCACTCTTCGACCATTATCTCGGAGGTTGGCCCCCGTGTGTGCGCCAGTCGACGGCCGGGCCGCCTCCGGCGGTTTCCACCAACGAGGAAACGTCGGTCAGTAAGGTTATATCGGTACTGGCCGAAACCCGGTGTGCGCACGGAGATCCGTGCGAGCCCCGCCCGGAGGCGGCGGGCCGGACCCGACAGTCCGGCTACACCTGAACAACATCTCCGACGTGGGCTTTCGTCCCCGTGGGGAACTCTTCGCCCCAGGGACCGCGGTCGGACGGCTCCGGAACGGTACCGCCTCCCGGCGGCCGGACCAGCGCCCGCGGCGGGCGGCGATCCGGACGACCGGATCAGCTCAGGGGTCCCGTCGACGTCATCCGGGTGCCCTCATCGGTGACAGAGGACCACTCCGCCCTCAGTCCGCCGTCCGCGACGGGCGACACGGTCAGCTCGGCCTCGTCGACGCAGCGGTCCTCGGGGTCGGCGGTCTCGGTGTAGGCGTAGACGCGCCGGTCGTTGTCGCCAGCGGACAGCACGAGCGTCCCCGAGCAGGCGAAGGTCGTCCAGGCGGTGCTTCCGCGCTCGGCGCCCTCCTCGATCCGCACCTCGGCGTGCCAGTCGGCGACGTGCTGGCCCTCGGTGTTCACCTGGACCATCTCGCCCGCCCAGGCTCCGACGAAGTCCTCCGCCGGGGCGAGGGCCTCCTGCGCGGTCTCTTCGCCGTCGGCCAGCAGGGCCCACGCGGTGGCCCCTCCGCCGATCAGGATGACGGCCAGCGCGACCGCGCCCAGAACGGTGAACTGGCGGCGGCGCCTGCCGCTGTGCCGGGTCGACCTGGGCGGCGGCCACAGGGACAGCTGCACGGGGGAGGCGGCTGTCACGGAGGAAGCGGGCTCTTCGCGCCGGTCGGCGGCTCCCGACTCCAGTTCGGCTGCTGTGTCCATCCTCGCCATCCTCAACGGTGATGCACCCGCTCCGGCGGAGCGGGGGAACGCGGATACAGCGACCGAGGATAGAGCACCCGAACCCGCAGGTTTCGCCCTACAACAGCGCGGGAGCTGTGATGCACGACATAGAAAAAGGCGAAGGCCAGGTCAGGACGGCACCGCCAAACGTGACCCGCGCCACAGGTTTGGGTGCGGGGTCAGCGCTCGTCTCCGCGCGACAGGGAGGCGTCCGAGGCCCCGGACCCTCCCGTCGCACCGGGGCGCTCACCGGTCCCGCCGGAGCTTTCCGCTTCCCCGGAGCCCGGCGCGGACCCGGAACCCGCGGCGGTTCCGGGGTGCCGGTCGAACTCGGAGCTTTCGCCGAACTCTGGCCCCGGTGGGGACCCGGGGTCCCCGGGACCTTTTGAGCGCGCGGCGCTCTCCGCGTCGTCCCCGGCCCCCCGCTCGTCCGCGACCTCCGGGGTGTCCTCGGCCCCGACGCCATCGATGACCTCGGTGGGCGCGGTGGCCCCTGCGGCACCCATGGGCGCGGTGGTCCCCTCGGCTCCCGCGGGCGCGAGGCCCCGGGCGGCGGGGTCCGCCGGTCCGGTCGCGGTTCCGGGCCGGAGGGCACCGCTCCCGAGATCCGCGACCGCGGTGCTCCCGGCCGCGGCGGGGCCGCGCGCGCCCTGCTCGGGAGCGTAGGCGTCGCCGGGCAGGTGCGCCCCGGGGACCGGGCCGGTGCCCGCCGGAACGTAGGAGGGGTCCAGGCGCGACAGGCGCCACTCCAGGTCCTCGATGCGCTCCTCGCGCTCGCGCAGCGTGGCGGTGAGGCGCAGCAGCAGCTCGTCCACGGCGCGCACGTGGTAGCCCCACATGGCCAGGGGCAGCATCAGGCGGCCCAGGTCGAACGCCTTGACGGGCCGGTCTTCGGGCAGGGCGAGCGGGGGGTGGTCGGCCTCGAAGCGGGCGAGCTGGCCGCCCTTGCCAAGCACGACGTAGACGACGCCCACGAGGACGGCGAGCGCGGCGGCGGCGACGAGGACCATGATGAGAACAGGCACGGACACGATCGTGCCACACGCCGCCCGGGCCGGGTACGGCCGTCGCGGTCGGCCGCGGCCGCACCCCGCCGGGGCCGTGCGCCGCGGCCGTCCGCCCGACGCCCCTACTGCTCGGGTCCGGGGTGGACCTCCGACTGCTCGTGCTGGCGGTGGATGTCCAGATGGGACTTGCGGATGATGTCGACCACCTCGTCGAGGTCGTCGGTCACCTGGACCAGTTCCATGTCGTGCGACTTGATGAGCTGGTTCTCCAGCAGGCTGGAGCGGATCCAGTCCCGCATCCCGCCCCAGAACTCGGTGCCGACCAGCACGATCGGGAAGCGGGTGACCTTGTTGGTCTGCACGAGGGTGGCCGCCTCGAACAGCTCGTCCAGGGTCCCGAAGCCCCCGGGCAGGACCACGAACGCCTGGGAGTACTTCACGAACATCGTCTTGCGGACGAAGAAGTACCGGAAGGTCACCCCGATGTCGACGTAGTCGTTGAGCGTCTGCTCGAACGGCAGCTCGATGCCGAGCCCGACCGACAGCCCGCCCGCCTGCTGGGCGCCCTTGTTGACCGCCTCCATCATCCCCGGCCCGCCGCCGGTGATGGTGGCGTACCCGGCCTCCGCCAGCTTGGCGCCCATCTGGACGCCGATGTCGTAGTAGCGGTTGCCCGGGCGCAGGCGGGCCGAGCCGAACACGCTCACCGCCGAGGGCAGTTCCGAGAGGAGGCCGAAGCCCTCCACGAACTCCGACTGGATGCGCAGCACCCGCCAGGGGTCGGTGTGCACCCAGTCCGTGGGGCCCCGCTGGTCGAGGAGGCGCTGGTCGGTCGTGGTGTTGGGGATGGAGTCGCCCCGGTAGGTGAGGGGCCCGGCGCGTCGTACGGTCTCTTCTTCTTCCGTCATGACGTAAAGCTATCCGTGTGGAACCGGCTCACACCTGAACCACACGTTTCACACGGGTGGCCGCGAACGGCCTTTTCGCCGCCCCGGCCGGTGTCGGGACTGGTCACGGACCGGCCGACCGGGGCGCGGCGGGGCTCAGCGGGCGCCCGACAGCCAGGCGACCATGCGCTCCTCGGCCTCGCGGATGCGGGGGATCTCGGCGTACTCGTCCTTGGTGTGGGCGAGCGTCGGGTCGCCCGGGCCGTAGTTGACGGCCGGCACGCCCAGCTCGGAGAAGCGGGAGACGTCGGTCCAGCCGAGCTTGGCGCGGGCGCTGCCCTCCCCCACCGCGGTGACGAACGCCGCGGCCGAGGGCTCGTCCAGCCCGGGCCGGGCGGGGGCGGCGGCGTCGACCACGGCGACCTCGAACCCGTCGAAGACCTCGCGCAGGTGCGCCTCGGCCCCGGCGACGGACAGGTCGGGGGCGAAGCGGTAGTTGACCCGGACCACGCACTCGTCGGGGATGACGTTGCCCGCGACCCCGCCCTCGATGGCCACGGCGTTGAGGCCCTCGTGGAAGCGCAACCCCTCCACCTCGGGTTCGCGCGGGGTGTAGGCGCGCAGGACGTCCAGGACGGCTCCGGCGCCGTGGATGGCGTTCACGCCCATCCAGGAGCGGGCGCTGTGGGCGCGCTTGCCCCGGGTGGTGACCTCCACGCGCATGGTGCCCTGGCAGCCGCCCTCGATGACGCCGTCGGTGGGCTCCATGAGGACCGCGAAGTCCCCCGCCAGCCACTCGGGATGGTTGCGGGCCAGGCGGAGCAGGCCGTTGCGGGAGGCGTCGACCTCCTCGTTGTCGTAGAAGACGTAGGTGACGTCGTGCACCGGCTCGGCGACCAGGGCTGCCGTCCTGAGCTGGACGGCGACACCGGCCTTCATGTCCGAGGTGCCGCACCCGTAGAGGCGGTCGCCGACGACGCGGGAGGGCACGTTGTCCACGATGGGGACGGTGTCGATGTGCCCGGCGACGACGACGCGGCGGGGGCGGCCCAGGTCGGTGCGGGCGACGACGGCGTCGCCGTCGCGGCTGACGCGCAGGTGGGGCAGGGCCGACAGGGCGCCCTCGACCGCGTCGGCGAGGACCTTCTCGTCGCCGCTCTCGGATCGGATGTCCACGAGTGCGGCGGTCAGGGCCGCGGCGTCCGAGGTCAGGTCCAGCATGTGTCGCCCCGTTTCGGTGAGGTTGGAAGCCGTCGGACCGGGGGTGTCCCCCCCGGCCCGGATCACTGTCCCCCCAGTCTGGGGCAACCGGGGGCGCGACCAGAACTCACCGTGGAACGCGACGGGGCGCCCTCCCGCGCGGAAAGGGCGCCCCGGTCGGGTGCGGACGGGTCAGGCGTTGACGCCGTGCTCGCGGAGCAGGTCGTTGAGCGCGAGCTTGTCGTGCTCCTCGCCCTCCTTCAGGCGCCTGAGCACGAGCAGCACCGGCATGCCGAAGTCGCCGCCGGGGAAGCTCTTGGCGCGGTTGGCGGTGACGCACACCGACCAGGCCGGGGCCTCGCCGCGCGGCAGCTCCTCGCCGGTCTCGGCGTCGAATACGCGGGTGGAGGAGGTGAGGATGGTGCCCGCGCCGAGCTTGGCGCCCCTGCGCACGCGGGCGCCCTCGACGACCATGCTGCGGGAGCCGAGGAAGGCGTCGTCCTCGATGACCACCGGGGAGGCCTGCGGCGGTTCGAGGACGCCGCCGACGCCGACGCCGCCGGACAGGTGGACGTTCTCGCCGACCTGGGCGCAGGAGCCGACCGTGGCCCAGGTGTCGACCATCGTGCCGGAGCCGACGTGGGCGCCGATGTTGGTGAAGGACGGCATCAGGACGACGCCGGGGGCGAGGTAGGAGCCCCAGCGGGCGATCGCGCCGGCGACGACGCGGACGCCGTCGAAGCGGGTCTTGAGCGGCATGCGGTCGTGGTGGTAGAAGTCGCCGACGTGCGACTCCTTCATCTCCAGGACCTTGAAGCCGAGGAGGATGGAGCGCTTGGCGCGCTCGTCGACGACGACCTCGTCGGTGGAGGGGTCGACGAAGGCCACGCGGGCCTTGCCCTCGTCGATCTGGTCGATCGCGCCGATGATGGTCTCACGGGCCTCGGTGTGGCCGGGCGTGAGCTCGGCGCGGCTCTCCCAGAGTTCGTCGATGCGGTCGGGCAGCGGGCTGGAGTACGAGCTGGTCATGTGCACACACGTTAGCCGCTCGCTCCGGGTGCGGGGGCACGCCCTCCCCGAGGCGGCCGTCACCTCCGCGCACGGCCAGCCACCGCGGCGGGCGGCGGCTACAATGCGGCCGTGGCGCCGCGTGCGCCCCCGCGCGACGCCCCCTGCCGGTGCGGAGCGCCCACCTGTCGCCGACCCTTGGTTCGCCCGTGCCCAGTAAGCGCCGGAGGCTCTCCGCCTTCGTCAAGATCCTGCTCTCCCTGGTCCTCGTCTGCGGTTCGCTCGTCGCCGGGGCCTACTACGTGCTGACCACGTTCGAGCCGATCGACACGACTCCCCCGCCCGAGCCCGGCTGCCGCCTGACGATGTCCGACGGCCGGTACCCGATGGAGAACGCGCAGGCCGCGAGCGCGGCCACGGTGGGAGGCGTGGCGTTCGGCCAGGACCTGCCCCCCGAGGCCGTGACGATCGCCTTCGCGACGGTGTGGCAGGAGTCGGCGTTCTACAACGTGGAGTACGGCGACCGGGACTCCCTGGGGCTGTTCCAGCAGCGGCCCTCGCAGGAGTGGGGCGACCCGGAGCAGATCCTGGACCCGGTGTACGCCAGCAGCTCGTTCTACGAGGAGCTGGTCGAGGTGGAGGGCTGGAGGTCCATACCGGTCTACGAGGCGGCCCAGGCGGTGCAGCGCAGCGCCGACGGCTACGCCTACGACCAGCACGAGCGCCTGTCCACGCGGATGGCCGAGGTCTTCACCGGCACGCAGGGGGCCGCGCTGACGTGCTGGTACGGCACCGAGGCGCTGGCGGACCTGCGGTCCGGCGAAGCGGACACCGAAGCCGCCCTGGAGGAGATGGAGCGGGTGTTCGGCACCGCACCGGCGGACCTGCCTCCGGACGGGGACGAGGAGCCGCGGACCGGCGACCTGGGCTGGGCGATGGCCCTGTGGGCGGTGGCCCACGCCGAGGAGTACGGACTGACGTCGGTGTCCTACGACGGGCAGCGCTGGCGGGCCTCGGACGGCACGGACGACGCCGAGGACTGGGCGGCGGCCGACGGGGGCGACACCGGGGGCGGCCTGGTCCTGGAGTGACCCGGTGGTCCGGGACGGTTCGCGGGCCCGCTTCCGCGCCGGTCGGCTGACTGACTCGGCGACCGGTGCCGCGCCGGTGGCCGGACGGCGGGGCACGCCGCATGGCACCGGGGCGGGCGGGCCCCCGATACGACAAGGGGACCACACCCCGGTACGCGGCGGCCACCGCCTTCCGTCCGCCTGTGGACGAGCGGCGGGGCGGCGCGGACGGCGACCCGGCCTCAGGCCAGGCGCTCGGCCGCGGCCTCGACCCGCTCGTCGGTGGCGGTGAAAGCCACGCGCACGTGTCCGGCGCCCGCCGGGCCGTAGAAGTCCCCGGGGGCGACCAGCACGCCGCGTTCGGCGAGGTGGGCCACCGCGCCCCAGGCGTCGTGGTCGGGGTGGGCCGCCCACAGGTACAGCCCGGCGTCGGAGTGCTCGATGCGCCAGCCCGCGCCCTCCAGGGCCTCGCGCAGCCTGGCGCGGCGGGAGCGGTAGCGCTCCTTCTGCTCGGCGGCGTGCGCGTCGTCGTCCAGGGCGGCGCCCATGGCCGCCTGGACGGGCGCGGGGACGATCATCCCCGCGTGCTTGCGCACCGCCAGCAGCTCCTCGACCAGCGCGGGGTCCCCGGTGACGAAGGCCGCTCGGTACCCGGCCAGGTTGGAGCGCTTGGACAGCGAGTGCACGGCCAGCAGGTTGTCGTGGGAGCCGCCGCACACGTCCGGGTGCAGGATGGACACCGGTTCGGCGGCGTCCCAGCCCAGGTCGAGGTAGCACTCGTCGGAGGCCACGATCGCGCCGCGTTCGCGGGCCCACTCCACCACCTTGCGCAGGTGCGCGGTACCCAGGACCCGGCCGGTCGGGTTGCTCGGCGAGTTCACCCACACCAGGCCGACGGGGGCGGGGCCCAGGGTGGTCAGGCCGTCGGAGGCCACCGGGGTGGCCCCGGCCACGCGCGCGCCGATGTCGTAGGTGGGGTAGGCCAGCTCGGGGTGGACGACCGTGTCTCCCGCGCCGAGGCCCAGGAGCGTGGGCAGCCAGGCCACGAGTTCCTTGGAGCCCACGGTGGGCAGGACGGCGCCCTCCTCGACGCGCACGCCGTGGCGGCGCTCCAGCCAGCCCGCGACGGAGGCGCGCAGCGCGGGCGTGCCCCAGGTCTGGGGATAGCCGGGCGCGTCGGCGGCGTCGGCGAGGGCCTTGCGCAGCAGGGCGGGAACCGGGTCGACGGGGGTGCCCACGGACAGGTCGACGATGCCGTCGGGGTGCTCGGCGGCCCTGCGCTTGTAGGGCGCCAGCCGGTCCCACGGGAAGGTCGGGAGCCGCTTCGCCACGGGTCGCCGCTCGGCCATCGCACTTACTCCATCCAGGTCGGGTCTGTTGCCACAGGTCACACAGGACCACACGTCACACAGGAATCGCGCCGACCCCCGCCACGGGGGTCGGCGCGAGACGTCGTCCACACCGGACCGCTCTGGCCCGCGCACCCTCTGCGCCATAGGGGTGCCGCGGGCGTCCCCGGCCCCGGAGCGCCGGAACCCGCCCGGCGCGCCGCCGGGCTACTCGGCCTGCGGCGGCAGCTTGGCCACGAGCGGGTGGTCGCGGTCGATCTTGCCGACCTTGGAGGCGCCGCCCGGCGAGCCCAGGTCGTCGAAGAAGTCGACGTTGGCCTTGTAGAAGTCGGACCACTGCTCGGGGAGGTCGTCCTCGTAGTAGATGGCCTCCACCGGGCAGACAGGCTCACACGCACCGCAGTCAACGCACTCGTCCGGGTGGATATAGAGCATGCGGTCGCCCTCGTAGATGCAGTCCACGGGGCACTCGTCAATGCACGCCTTGTCCAGTACATCAACACAGGGCTGCGCGATGACGTAGGTCACGTCGTACTCCTTGTCTCACCCCCGCGTCCCACGGGGGAGGCGGGGATCTTCGCAGACTCCGGGCCGGGACCGGCGTGCGGGCGCCCTAGCCCCTGTTCCCGGGCTCTGCAAGCAATTGGCACAGATGTCGTAGTCCTAGTATGACGGCGGAGAACACCCAGCGCACAATCGGGGGGCATTTCCTTGCACATGGGAGGACGTCTGGTCCACAGGATCACTCCCGCCGACATCGGTCGGCGCGTCTCCGTACGAATACGCCTCCCCGAGGGCGGGTTCACCGATATCGTCGGTGTCGTGGAGTCCTGGGACGACGGCGTCCTGACCGTGCGCCGCCGCGACGGCTCCGCGGTGCAGGTCGCCGAGCCGACGATCGCCGCGAGCCGGGTCGTTCCCCCCGTACCCCCTCGCCGCCGCGGCGGGAATCCGCCGCGAACGCCCTGAGCCCCGTGCGTTCCGGGTTCCACGGAGTGAGGCGGCGTCCGTCCGGCGGGCGTCGCGAGGCGCGCAGGTCGCGTCTGGACAGTGGCATTCTTCGGGCCCTGCGGGGTAGAAAACGCACAGTTCCGCGGCGGGTCCAGCCGGTCCGCCGGGGAACCGACAACGAAGCATCGCGCCCCCCGGCGGCACATCCACGCGGAACGGGCGCCGGTACGCGGGGAGGTGGTGAGCGCCCGTCATGCGCGAAGCAGTAGCGTCCGCCCTCGCCGAGCTGGCACGCCGGGACGAGCGGGCGGCCGACATGGCCCGGTCGGCCCTGGACACGCTGGCTCCGGAACAGGAGATCGAGAGGCTCAACCAGCACGCCGTCCAGCGGTTCTGCTGGTTCGAGCTGCCGGTCCGCTTCCACGACCGCGCCGAGGACCGGCTGTTCGCGGTCAGAGCCCTGGGCAGCCTCTTCGCCCTCCTCCAGCTGCACCGGTACGCGCAGATCTGCTCGGCGCCGGAGACCGCGGCCCTGCTCACCGTCTACGACGGCGACCACGCCGCGGGCCTGGCGATGTACGAACGGCTCATGTGGGAGTCGGGCGTGGAGCCGCCGGACCTGCCCGAGCTGACCTGGGGGACGGCGGTCGGCGACGCCGAGATCGTGGCCCGCGACGAGACCGCGTCGGCGCTGGAGCTGGCGATCACCCTGGGCGACGTGCGCCCCGGCAAGCGCGGGTGGCGGCCCGCCCAGGAGCGGTTCGCCCGCTCCTTCCTCACCCAGCCGGACAACCGGGGACTGAGCCACCTGGACCGCGTCCGCGAGGAGCGGGTGCGCGCCTGGTTGAGCTCGTCCGCGCACCCGCACCGCCAGCGCCTGTGGCCGCTCGTGGGCCAGATCATCGCGGGCGCCGACGTGCCGCGCGGGGCCGAGGCCGCGATGGCGCCGCTCCAGCGGCTGCTGGACCTGGCCGCGGAGGGCATCGCGCTCACCCAGATCGGCTACATCTCGCCGGGCGTGGTGCGCCAGATGTGCGAGGACTTCGGGTGGCGGACCACCCCCGAGCCGCCGCGCAGCGAGACCGACGCCACGCAGCTCATCGCCCTGCACCAGGCGCTGCGGGGGATGCGCGCGGTGCGCAGGTCGGGCCGCCGCCTGGTCCTGACGCGGCGCGGGCGCCAGTTGCGGGAGGACCCCGAGGCGCTGTGGCAGGCGGCCACCGAGACCCTGTGCCGCACCGGGGGCCTGGACCAGGCCGCGGCGGAGACGCTGCTGGGCATGCTGCTGGCGCGCACCCCGCAGGGCAGCGGTTCGCACGCGCGCCGCGGCGAGTCGGACGTGGAGGCGGCAGAGAGGGCGCTGACCGAGTCGGGGTGGGTCCCGGCGGAGCCCCCGGCTCCCTCGGGCAGGCACGCCGCGTCGCACCGGCGCACCGCGGAGGCCGCCTCGGACCAGGTGCGCGCGCTGGTGATGGCGGTGAGCTGGCTGCTGGAGACCCTGGGCCTGCTCACCGACGACGACGGCGCGGGACGCCGGGAGCTGACCGCGCCGGGGCGGGCGTTCGCGATCGCCTGCCTGCACCAGTCGGCGGTGGCGCCGCGGGCCGTGGTCTGACCGGCGGGCCGCCTCCTGCCGCGCCCCCTGATCGGCCACCCGCTGCGAACGGGCGCCGACCAGGGCCTAACCTGGAGCGCGAACCATCCGAGACCAGCAGGAGCACCATGCCCGCGCCCGAGCCGCCGCGCAAGGCGGAGACGACCGACGTGCCCGAGGCCGGCGGGGCAGTCGCCGACCCGTGGGAGCAGATGCCCGAGGACGCCCTCAACCGGCCCGACCTGGGGCGGGACACCGAGGGCGCCGGGGACTCCGGAACCGGCGCCCGTCCCCGGGAGGCCGCGGGGGCGGAGGACGCGAAGGCCCCGGAGGCGCCCCCGGAGGTCGCCGGGGACGCCGCCTCACCGAGCGGCCCCGACGCCGCCCGCCCCGGAAGCTGGGCGGACTTCCTGCCCAGCCCGGTGTTCGTGCTGCTGCTGGGCCTGGCGGGGTTCGCGGGCTGGCTGTCGTGGACCGCCGCGGAGCTGGAGTGGGCCGCCGAGGGCACCAGCGTCACCCCGCTGGTCCCGCCGCTGTTCATCCTGCTCTGCTGGATCGCCTCCCTGGCCGTGCACGAGTTCGCGCACGCGCTCGCCGCCTACCTGGCCGGTGACCGCTCGCTGCGCGGAAGCGCCTACCTGAGGCTGAACCCGTTCGCCTACCGGCAGGCCTTCGCGGGGCTGGTCCTGCCCTCGGCCTACCTGGGCCTGGGCGCCTTCGGCATGACCGGTCCGCCCGCCTACGTGGACTGGGACCGCATCCCCTCACGGGGCCGCCGCGTCCTGGTGGCGCTGGCCGGACCGCTGGCCAGCCTCCTGGTGGCGGCCGCGTTCGCGGTCACCGTGTCCGTCCTGGTGCCCCCGGGCAACGACACGACCAACTGGGCGATCTCGGCGATGGCCTTCCTGTGCTTCGCGAACCTGACGGCCGCCCTGATCAACCTGCTGCCCGTGCCCGGCCTGGACGGCTTCGAGGTGCTGGCCGCTTGGACGCGCGGCACGTGGGTCGCCACGGCCCGGGCCAACGCGCTGTTCGGCTCGGTGGCCGTGTTCGCGGTCCTGTGGTTCCCGGGCCTGAACGACCTGCTGGTGGACGCGGTGTACGGCCTGTTCGACCTGGTGCTGCCCAACCCGGTGTTCCGCGGCATCGCCTTCTACGGCGAGCTGCTCCTCCAGTTCTGGGCCTGACCCGCGGCCTGGCGTCCGCCAGCGGGTGCCGGACGTGTACTGGCCGGAACCGTCACTGACGTGACGCAGGGGGCTCTGAACTGCGATGATCTTGTACTTATAGCGAGTTTGGGCCACCCCGGCCGAGGCCCTCAACAAGTTCCTCGTTGCAACAACCGCTTGACAGCAAGCCGTCGAACCCCGCTATAAGTACAAGATTCACGGCGCGGGGAGCGGGTTCTGGGGTCGCGGTCCTAGCCCTCGCGCCAGGGGCGCGCCTTCGCGGAGGGCCGCGCTCGCCGGTAGCCCCCGGCGGCGGGCGGCGCTTCGGATCCGGGCGCCGCGGCCCTCGGGGAACCGGGCGGCGGGGCGAACGACCAGCTGCGGATCACGGCGAACACCAGCACGAGCATCACCCCGAAGAGGTATGCGTTGTGCATGATGTGGTTCGTGAGCACGATGTCGCCGCCGGGCATGTAGCCGATCATCCCGATCAGCGCGGCCAGGTAGCCGAGCGCGAAGGCCGCCGCCCCCGAGGCGCGGCGGCTGCCCCACGCACACAGGCGGCAAGCGCCGTACAGCAGCGCCAGGAAGGCCAGCAGCCCGACCGCGCCCACGGCCTGGACCGCCGTTCCCGCGCCCCAGTAGAGGGTCAGCCAGCCCGCGCCGGTGGTGGCGAGCATGCTCGCCGCGGCGCCGAGCAGCAGCAGGACCGCGAGGGTCGTCCCGGTCAGTACCGGTGACAGGAAACGGGCGGAGGTCTTGCCCTCGGCGGGCGGGGCGGTCTCAGGTGTGGTGGTCACAGCGACGAGGTTAGACGCTCGCTCCCACCGGCCGCGGTCACAGCCCCGCGAACAGGTCGGTCTCGTACTCCCCGTGCTGGATGCGCTGCGTCGGCCCCACCAGCAGGGTGAAGTACTCCACGGCGTCGATCTCCTGGGCGATGTCGTTGGACAGGGCGAAGCGCTCGCCCTCCACCGTGATCTGCGTGGCGTGGGCGCGCATCGCGAGCGCCTTGGCCGCCCAGTGGTCGGTGGCGTCCACGCGGGTGGTCACCGCCGTCTCGGGGGTGCCGCGGGCGATGTCGGACACCCGGGCGGGCGGGGTGAAGGAGCCGGACTCCTCGCGCAGCCGCGCGATGGACTCCTCGATGCGCGAGACCGGCTGGGCGATCGCGTAGAGCTTGCGGACCTGCCAGGGCGTGCCGGGCATGGACCGCTCCCCCGCCCGGAGGAAGGCCCGGCGCGCGACCCTGTGCGCCTGGACGTGGTCGGGGTGCCCGTAGCCTCCGTGCTCGTCGTAGCTGACCAGCACGTGCGGGCGGACCTCGCGGATGACCTGCGCCAGGAGTGTGGCGGCCTCCTCCACGTCCGCGCCCCAGAACGCCCGGGGGTGCTCGTTGGTGGGCGCGCCCATCATCCCCGAGTCCCGGTAGCGGCCGGGGCCGCCCAGGAAGCGGTGGTCGCGCACGCCGAGCGCCAGACAGGCCTTGTCCAGCTCGCCGATCCGGTGCTCGCCGAGGGTGTCCTCGCGGTCGGAGGCCAGGTGCGCGAGGTCGTCCGGGATGACCTCGCCCTCCTCCCCCAGCGTGCAGGTCACCAGGGTCACACCGGCCCCCTCGGCCGCGTACTTGGCCAGGGTGGCTCCGGTGACGATGCTCTCGTCGTCGGGGTGCGCGTGCACCATCATCAGTCGCCTGTCAGTCACGTAGCGAACGATACCGGTCGCATCCGCCCGACACCTCCCGCACCGCACTCTCCCACCGGAGGGCGTCGGGCCGCCCGTCCGGCTCCCCGCGCGTGTGCGGCATGGGACACAATCGGCCTATGAGCTTTCCTCGCCAACAGGCCCGCACGCAGCGCTTCTCCATCGGTGTCCCCCGCGCGTTCCAGATCTCGCCGGACGGACGGCGCGTCGCCTTCCTCCGGGGACGCGACGGGGTGGACAAGGCCACCTGCCTGTGGGTGCACGACACGGAAGGCGCGGGAACGGACACGGTGGTCGCCGACCCCCGCTCCCTGGGCGCCGACGACGAGAACCTTCCGCCCGAGGAGCGGGCCCGCCGCGAGCGGCTGCGCGAGAGCGGCGGCGGGATCGTGTCGTACTCGGTGGACGAGGCGTTCACCCGCGCGGTGTTCACCCTCTCCGGGCGGCTGTTCTACGTCGACCTGGTCGGCGACGACACCGCTCCGCGCGAGCTGCCCGCCGCCACCCCCGTCGTGGACCCGCGCATCAGTCCGGCGGGCGACCGGGTCGCCTACGTCAGCGGCGGCGCGGTGCGCGTCCTGGACATCGCCGCCGCCGAGCCGGACCACGGCGACCGCCCGGTGGTCGAACCGGACGGCCCCGACGTCACGTGGGGCCTGGCCGAGCTGGTGGCCGCCGAGGAGATGGGGCGCTACCGGGGCTTCTGGTGGGCGCCGGACGGCTCCGCGCTCGCCGTCGCGCGCGTGGACGAGTCCGGGGTGAACACCTGGTACGTCTCCGACCCCGGCAGCCCCGCGCAGGAGCCGACGGCCCTGCGCTACCCGGCCGCGGGCGGCGCCAACGCCGACGTGCGCCTGGCCGTGTTCCGGGTCGGCCCGCACGGGGGCGGGCGACCCGAGCCGGCCTGGATCGAGTGGGACCGCGATGCCCTGCCCTACCTGGCCACGGTCGGCTGGACGACAGGGCCGGACGGCACGCCCACCGTGGTGTTCACCGCGCAGAGCCGCGACCAGCGCACGCTGACCCTGTTCAGCGCCGACCCCGCGACCGGCCTGGCGGTGGAGACGCGCACCGAGTCCGACGGCGTGTGGGTCGAGCTGATGCCCGGCGTTCCCGCCTTCACCGGTGCGGGCGACCTGGTGTGGATCGGCCGCGAGGCCGGGGGCGAGCGCAGGGTCTACGTCGGCGACGCCCCGGTCAGCCCTCCGGACGTGTACGTGCGCGGCGTGGTGGACGTGGACGGCGACCGGGTCCTGTACTCGGGGTCGCCCGCCGGGAACCCCGGGGACGTGTCGTTGTGGCTGGTCGAGCTGGGCACGGGCCTGGCCGCGCCGGTGGAGGTGCCCGGGCACGGGTGCAGCAGGTCCGCGGACTCGGGCGCGCACAGCGGCGTGCGCTCGGGGCGGCTGCGCGGCGACACGCTGGTGGTGCAGCACCGGTCGATGGACTTCCCCGGCGCGCACACGGTGGTGCTGCGCGGCGCGGGCACCGAGACGCGCCGGTCATGCTCCGAGATCGAGAGCCTGGCCGAGGCCCCGGACCTGCCCGAACCGCGCGTGGAGTTCTGGCGCGCCGGTGAGCGGCGGATCCCGAGCGCCCTGGTGCTGCCGTCCTGGTACCGGGAGGGGCTGCGCCCGCTGCCGGTGCTGATGGCGCCCTACGGCGGTCCGCACGCCCAGCGGGTGCTCAACGCGCGCGGGGCGTACCTGACCGCCCAGTGGTACGCCGAACAGGGGTTCGCGGTGCTCATCGCGGACGGCCGGGGCACGCCGGGCCTCGGCGTGGAGTGGGAGCAGAGCGTCCACCTCGACTTGGCCGCGCCGGTCCTGGAGGACCAGGTGGCGGCGCTGGAGGACGCGGCGGAGCGGTTCGACTTCCTGGACGTGTCGCGGGTGGGCATCCACGGCTGGTCGTTCGGCGGGTACCTGGCGGCGCTGGCGGTGCTGCGCCGCCCGGACGTGTTCCACGCGGCGGTGGCGGGCGCTCCGGTCATCGACTGGGAGCTGTACGACACCCACTACACCGAGCGCTACCTGGGCACCCCCGGGGGCGAGCCGGAGGCCTACGGGCGCAGCTCGCTCCTGGCGGAGGCGGCCAAGCTGGAGCGCCCGCTGATGATGGTCCACGGCCTGGCGGACGACAACGTGGCCTTCGCGCACACGCAGCGGATGTCGTCGGCGCTGATGGCGGCGGGGCGCCCGCACACGGTGCTGCCGCTGTCGGGGGTGACGCACTCGCCCTCGGACCCGACGGTCGCGGAGAACCTGATGCTGCTCCAGGTGGAGTTCCTCAAGGAGAACCTGCGCGGCGAGGGGTAGCGCCCGTCCCGCCCCGGTGCCGCGCGCGAGGGCGCGGCACCGGGGGGTTCGGCGGTGCGACCGCCCCCGGAGCCCCTCCGGGTCCTCACGGGCGCCCGGGCGCGGCACGGCGCTCAGCCGGTCCCGGTCCGCGGGGCCGCCTCCTCCTGGCCGGCGGCGATCTCCGACTCCTCGGGCACCTCGATCTCCACGGGTCCGTTGAACTGGAGGAAGCCGACGGTCGTGGAGTACCCGGTCATGAAGGCGCCGTTGACGCCCTCCTCCTCCGAGGACTCGTAGGTCTGGAAGTGCTGCGGGTAGCCGTCCTTGCCGATCCACAGGTCGAAGGTGAGTTCCGCCTCCTGTCCCGGAGCCAGGGCCGACTCCCCGGCGTAGGTTCCGGTGTAGTGGTGCCCCGTGCGCCCGCTCAGGTCGATGCCCTCGGTCAGGTCCTCGGGGTAGTCGGTGACGGGGGGCGCCGACTCCCCCTGGTAGCTGGCCCGGCTCCCCTCGCCGAGGACGGCCCGGAGGGACCCCACGTCGGACGTCCAGCCCGCCCGGGGACCGTCCTCCAGCTCCTCCGGCGCGGGGCGGTAGTAGGCGCCCTCGACCAACCCGACCAGGTTGGAGTCCGTGCGGGCCAGGACGTCGTCGGGCCCCTCGCCGATCTCCAGGGTGACGAAGGTGGCCGGTCCCGCGTAGACGCTCTGGAAGTACCTGGGTTCGGGGTCCTCGGTGTAGGAGTAGCTGGTCGTGCTCCCCGTGCCCATCTCGGCGTCCCTCGTCGCGGAGTAGGCCGTGAAGCTCGACGCGCCGAGGGCCAGCTCGACGGCCTCGCCCAACACCGCCTCCGTGTTCTCGGGATCGGCCAGCACGGCGGGTTCCCCGGTGTCCGCCGCGCCCTCACCGCCGTCCGCCTCGTCCCCGGTCGCGGAACCCCCGTCGGCGGCTCCCCCGCCCGCGGTCTCCCGGCCGTCCTCGGGGCGCACGACCAGCCAGGTGGCGACCAGCGCGGCGGCCAGGACGGCCGCGGTGGCCGCGAGCAGCGGCGTCCGGCCGGACCGGCGGACCCGTCGGGGCGCGGGCGCTTCCACCCCCCGCCACTCGGTGGCGAGCAGGCCGGGGACGACCTCGGTGACCGGGTCGCCCCGGAGCGGCTGGACACGGGTGGCGTTCCAGCCGGAGGTGAGCTCGGTGACCACCTCGGCCGCGGTGGGCCTGCGTCCGGGGTCCTTGTCGAACGCCCGCCGCACCGGCTCCAGGAGTTCGGGCGGCACCCCGTCCAGGTCGGGCTCGCCGTTGCGGACCCGGTGGGACACCACCTCGGCGGACTCCCTGCCGAAGGGATCGCGGCCGGTGGCGGCGAAGGCGACCAGGCCCGCCCAGGCGAACATGTCGGAGCGGTCGCTGGCGGCCCGCCCCTCGTACTGCTCCGGCGCCACCCACCCCGGGGTGCCGAACAGGCCGCCGGTGCGTGTCAGGGCGGTGCCCTCCACCGCGCGGGCGATCCCGAAGTCGAGCACCTTCGGACCGCTCGGGGACAGGATGACGTTGCCGGGCTTGAGGTCGCGGTGCACCACGCCCGCGTCGTGGATAGCGGTGAGCGCCTCGGCGAGGCCGACGGCCAGGGCGAGCAGGACGCCCCCGGAGAGCGGTCCGTGCCGCCGCACGTGCTGGCGCAGGGTCAGGCCGGGCACGTACTCGGTGGCCAGCCACGGAGTGTCCGCCTGCGTGTCGGCGTCCAGGAACGCGGGCGCGCAGGCCGCGCGCACGCGCCTGACCATCTCCACCTCGCGGGCGAAGCGGGCCCGGAAGTCGGGGTCGGCGGCGAAGTGGGCGTGGACGACCTTGACCGCGGCGCAGCCGTCGCCCGGGTCCAGGCCGGCGTAGACGGCTCCCATGCCGCCCGCGCCGACGCGGCCGACCACGTGGTAGCCGCCGATGCGCTCGGGGTCGGCCCCGGTGCGCGGTTCCACGCCGGGGGGAAGGCGCTTCCGATCGAAGGCGGGAGTGGTCGCTGTGGTCAACGTGTGCCCTTCCTGGGGGTCGGGGGTCGAAGGCGGCGGGCGCGGCTCAGGAGAACGGGTCGGACTCCTGGTACGCGCAGCTGTTGACGGGGACTCCGGTGACAAGAGTGGCGTCGTGCGGGGCGAGCCCCGGCGAGTCGGTGAAGCCGGGGTGGGTCTGTTCGCCGCCCGGGTTCGGCGCCACGTGGCAGAAGCCGCCGGGGTATCCGGGGCCGATCCGCTGCTCCTCGTCCAGGACCTCGGCGGGCAGGTAGTAGAAGACGCCGAAGGTGACGGCGCCGACGATCGTCACGGTGAACTCGGCCACGGGGTCGTCCGGGTCGAGTTCGGCGAGCACGCCCCGGCTGCCGGGCCGGGAGAAGTCGAGGCGGCCCTGGTCGGGGGTGATCTGCCTCACCCAGGCGAAGTCGTCGCTGTGGACGTTCAGGCCGCCGAAGTCGGGGAGGTACTCGGCGGTGGCCGTGACGGTGACCGAGTTCGTGAAGCGCTCCCCGCGGGTGAGGGTCAGCCGCAGCTGGTCCAGCGCCTCACCGCTCCCCTCCACGGGTTCGAGCGTGCGGACCAGTTGGGCGCTGTCGCCGGGAACGGGCTCCACGGCCACGGTCCCGGTGGCGTACAGGTCCCGGTACTCGGCGGGCACGTCCTCGCCCGCGCCGCCCTGCAGCGCGCCGTCGCCGTCGGCGGTGCCCGAGGTGGCGGTCCCCCCGTCGGCGGCGGCGCCTCCGGTCGCCGCGGATCCCTCATCCCCGGCCCCGGAGAGGACGGTCAGCCCCGTCCCGGCCAGCACGGCGAGCGCGAGTCCGGCCGCGCCGACCGCCAGCGGCCGCTGGTTGCGGCGCGCCCAGGAGCGCCGGGGCGGGGCGTGGAAGCGCCAGAGGTCGGTCCGGCCGTCGTCGGGGGCGACGGCGCCGGTCCAGGCCCGGGCCACGAGCCCGGGGAGGTCCGCGCCTGGGTCCGTACCGGGGCCGGTGGCACCGCCCCCGGAAGCGCCCGTCCCGCCCCGGGCGGCGCGCAGCAGACCGGCCGTCTCCCGCAGGGCCGCGGCCGCGTCCGGACGCCGCGCGGGATCCTTGTCCAGGGCCCGCTCCACCAGCGCGCGCAGGGCCCCGGGAAGGCCCTCCAGGTCCGGCGGCTCCGACAGCACGCGCGGCACCGTGGTGTCGGTGCCGCCCGCGCCGAACGGGTTGCGTCCGGTGGCGGCGAAGGCCGTCAGCCCTCCCCAGGCGAACATGTCGGAGCGGTCGGTGGCGTCACCGCCCGCGTACTGCTCCGGGGAGGTCCAGCCCGGCGTGCCGACCAGCCCGCCGGTCCGGGTGAGCGCGGTGCCGTCGACCGTCCGGGCGATACCGAAGTCCAGCACCCTCGGACCCTGCGGGGACAGGATGACGTTGCCGGGTTTGAGGTCGCGGTGCACCACGCCCGCGCCGTGGATAGCGGTCAGGGCCTCGGCCACACCCAGCGCGAACGCGGTTAGGGCCGCGCCGGTGAGCGGTCCGTGGGCCCGCACGCGGGCGTCCAGGGTCGGTCCGGGGACGTACTCGGCGGCCAGCCAGGGGACCTCGGCACGGGTGTCGGCGCCCAGGAGACCGGGCACGCAGGCCGCGCGCACCCGGCGCAGCAGGGCGACCTCCCGGGCGAAGCGCTCCCGGAACTCACCGTCGGCCGCGTAGACCCGGTGCACGCACTTGACCGCCACCCGCCGGTCGGCGTCGTCCAGCGCCGCGTAGACCACGCCCATGCCGCCCGAGCCGATCCGGCCCACCACACGGAAGGGGCCGACGCGCCGGGGCTCGTCGGAGGCGAGCGGCCGCACGCCGGGCGGCAGGGGAGGCCGCGCGGAGCCGGGGTGCATGGGCGAGGGGGCTGCGCTCATGTGGCGTGGACGACCTTCTGTTGTCGGGGGGGTCCGGGTGGGGCTGGGGGCACGAACGGCGCCGGAGAGCGGAGCCGTCGGCGGACACCAACCTAGGACACGGCCGCGACGATCGTGGTTCTCGCGCACTCCACCCGAACCACTGTTCTCCCGTCCCCGCCGTTGCGCCCCGCTGGCTCCCGCCCGCACCACCGCCCCCGGCCCCGCATCCCCCGCCGGACCGGTCCGGGCCCCGGGCCGCCGACACGTCGCGACGCTCGGCCCGCCCCGCCCGGACGTTCCCTCGACCCGGGCATAGCCTGGCCGTATGCGTTCCTCCACCGCGCCGCGCGCCCTGGCCGCGCTGCTGGCCGACCTGGTCTGCGTGCTGGCCTTCGTCGTGATCGGCAGGACCGACCACGGGACCGGTACGGCCCTGGCCGAGATCGCCTGGACCGCCTGGCCCTTCGCCGCCGCGACGGTCCTGGGCTGGGCGGTCACCCGTGCCTGGACAGCCCCTGTCCGGATCTGGCCGACGGGGTTGTTCGTGTGGGCCGTGACCGTGGTCGGGGGGATGGCGGTACGCGTGTTCCTCGGGGAGGGCGCCCCGACCAGCTTCGTCATCGTCACCTCCCTGTTCCTCGCCGCGACCATGCTCGGCTGGCGCTGGGTGGCGCTCGTCGTCGCGAAGAGGAGACAGCGCCGCGCCTGAGGGGGAACACTGGGTGGTGGAACACAACCTCCCTCGCGAAGGAGCCCCCCGTGGCCGACCCCGTCACCCTCGCCATCGCCGCCGCCGTCGTCACAGGCGCGGTCGGCAAGATCACCGAAGCGGCGACCGAAGGAACCGTCGCCGCCTTCAAGTCCCTGCGCAAGGCGGTCTTCGCGCGCTTTCGCTCCGACCCCGAATCCCAGCAGGTACTGGACGACGCCCTCCTCGAGCCGGAGGACCCCCAGGCGCTGGCCGCCGTCGCCGAGCGCCTGGAGCGGGCTGAGGCCGAGGAGCCCGCGATCCGCGCGCTGATGGCGGAGCTGCGCGGCGAGGTCGTCCAGGAGGGCGACGGGGCCGTGCACAACAGCATCCAGGGGGACGTCAGCGGCAGGGCGCGCGTGTTCCAGGGCCGTGACTTCCACGGGGACATCCACCTGTAGGAGGTCCCACCGCGGAGCGTTCGTAAGCTGGAACAGATGAACGAGCACCCCGCACCCCAGTCGCCTCCCTCCGGCTCCGTCCGCGGTCCCGCCTCCCCCGCGTCCGCGGACGGAGCCGGTGAGGACGAGGCGCGCGAGGTGGGCGTGGGCCCGTGGGAGGGCCCCTGGCCCGAGGGCGACCACTACGATCCCGACCTGCTGGCGGGCGGCGACCGCCGCAACGTCGTGGACCGCTACCGGTACTGGCGGCGCGAGGCGATCGTGGCCGACCTCGACACCGTGCGCCACCCCTTCCACGTCGCCGTGGAGAACTGGACGCACGACTTCAACATCGGCTCGGTCGTGCGCACCGCCAACGCGTTCGGGTGCGCGGCCGTGCACATCGTGGGCCGCCGCCGCTGGAACAAGCGCGGCGCGATGGTGACCGACCGCTACCAGCACGTCCACCACCACCCCGACACCGAGGCGCTGGTGGCCTGGGCCGAGGAGCGCGGGCTGGCGCTGCTCGGTGTGGACAACCTGCCGGGTTCGGTGCCGCTGGAGACCTATCCGCTGCCCAGGAACGCCGTGCTGGTGTTCGGCCAGGAGGGCCCGGGGCTCTCCGAGGAGGTGCGGCGGGTGTGCCGGGCTGTGCTGTCGATCTCCCAGTTCGGTTCGACCCGGTCGATCAACGCCGGGGCCGCGGCCGCGATCGCCATGCACGCCTGGGTGCGGGCCCACGTGTTCGACCAGCCGGTCCCCGCCGCCTTCTCCGCGGACGCCCCGGCCCCCACCACGGCACTGTCGTGATGGTTCCGTGATCTACCATGGCCGAAAGGCCCCTACCAGAGAGATTCCGGGATGAGTCCGACCGTCACAGCAGCCTCCCGTACCGCCACGATCGACGACGTCGCCGGTGTCGCGCGCGTTCTGGCCAGGTCAGCGCAGGAGGACCCGCTCTTCCGGTGGCTGTTCCCCGACGACGAGCTGCGGATGGCCCGGACGCGCCGCTTCTTCGCCCTGACCGCGGGCTTCGGCTACGTCCCCTCGGGCGACACCCGGGTCGCCGAGACCCGGGACGGCAGCGAGGACGCACCGGTGGTGCGCGGCGCGGCGCTGTGGGCTCCGCCCACCGCCAACCCGGAGGGCCAGCTGGTGTCGCTGCGCACCTGGCCGCACTGGGGTCCCCTGATCGGCCGCACCCGCCTGGCCGCGTTCGTGCGCGTGTTCGCCGAGTGGAAGCTGGCCGCGCCCCAGGAGCCCCACCTGTACCTGGCGGCGCTGGGCGTGGACCCGGCCGCCGTCGGCACGGGCGTCGGCGGCGGGCTGCTCACCTCGGGTCTGGACCGCGCCGACTCCCAGGGCCTGCCGGTGTTCACCCAGACGCTCAACCCCAAGACCGTCGGCTTCTACGAGCGGTTCGGGTTCCGGCTGGTCAGGGAGACGGAGAGCCCCGAGGCGGGAACCAACTACTTCCTGCTGCGCGACCCCTCCTGAGGGCCAGCGGGCCCGCTGGCCCTTCCCGGGGAGCCGCCTCTCACCGAAGGGCCTCCCCTTCCCGGGGAAACGCCCCACCCGCGACGGTCGCCCGCCCTACCATGAGCGGTGATCGGAGCCCCGGGCACAGGGGTACCCCGGCCCAAGGGAAGAGGCAGCCCCCGTGACCCCCACAGCGGTACAGGCGGTCCGCACCGCGACCATGAACGACGTGCCCGCCGTGGCCCGGGTGCTGAGCCGCGCCCTCTACCACGACCCGCTCTTCCGGTGGCTCTTCCCGGACGACGGCCTGCGCATGGCGCAGAACCTCCGCGCGTGCGCGCTGCTGGCCGGGTTCGGGCACGTCCCCGGCGGCCACACCACCGTGGCGGAGTCCCCGGAGGGCCCCGGGCGCGTCCCGGTGGTGCGCGGCGCGGCCCTGTGGACCCCGCCCGACGCGGGGCGGGAGGGAGCGGCGGTCCCGCTGAGGTCGCTGCCGCACTGGTTCAGTCTGGTGGGGCTGTCCCGGCTGCCGGAGCTGACCTGGTACAAGGGCGAGGTCAGGTCGTCGGCGCCGGAGGTCCCGCACTGGTACCTGTGCGTGCTGGGCGCCGACCCCGCGGCGGACGGGGCCGACGCGGGGGCGCGGCTGCTGCGCCAGGGCCTGGCGCGGGCCGACGCGGACGGGGTGCCGGTCTACCTGGAGACGGCGGACCCGGCGGACATCGGCCGCTACGAGGACTACGACTTCCGGGTGGTGCGGACGGTCCGCCCCCCGGCGGCCCCCTCGACCTACTGCATGCTGCGCCCCGCCGCCCCCTGAGGCCCGTCCGCCGGGCGGCCCCGCCTCCTCTGGCGTACCGGCGCACGCGGAGACCGGCCGGGAACGGGCCGCGGGCGGGCCCCGGAGGCGGCGCGGACCGATCGGGGTCTTCTGATCCACCGGGCCCCCTGACAGGATGGGCGCGTGGACATCCGAGGAATCTCCCACCACACCGACGGCGTGTCCGAGGAGGCGGCGGCGCGCGACATGCGCGTCATCCGCGAGGACCTGCACTGCACCG
This sequence comes from Nocardiopsis akebiae, assembly GCF_018316795.1. Taxonomy (NCBI): domain Bacteria; kingdom Bacillati; phylum Actinomycetota; class Actinomycetes; order Streptosporangiales; family Nocardiopsidaceae; genus Nocardiopsis; species Nocardiopsis akebiae. The sequence continues at coordinate 1,306,820 of NZ_CP074132.1, read as the reverse complement.
CTGTGATGCTGATCGGCGCCGACACCGGACGGCAGCGGGCCGCCGCGCGCGCCGCGCTGGAGGCGGGCCTGGACGTGTGGGTGCGCCCGCAGCCGGAGAACCCGCCGGTCGCCGAGCGGCTGGAGCACCTGGACGCCACCGCCCGCATGGCCGAGCAGCTGCGCCTGGAGCACCCCGGCCGGGTGACCCTCATGGTCGGCACCGAGTTCTCGCTGACCTCCCCGGGCCTGCTCCCCGGCGGGAGCGAACTCGTCCGCCTCCAGTTCGTCACCCGTCCGTGGCTGCGCCGCCCCTTCGAACGGAGGATGCGGCGCAGGCTCGCCGCGCTGCTCGCCTCGGCCCTGGACGTGGCCCGAGAGCGCTTCGGGGGGCCGGTGACTTACGGAGCCGGGGGCTGGGAGGAGGTGGACTGGTCGGGATTCGACCTGGCCGGGGTGAACCTGTACCGGTCCGGGACCGACGCCGACGCCTACGAACGGCGTCTGGACGCGCTCCGGGACGGTTGCGGCAGGCCCCTGGTGATCACCGAGTTCGGCTGCGGCGCCCACGACGGGGCCGACCTGCGCGGGGCCGCGTCCTTCCTCGCGGTGAACTGGTTCGCCGACCCGCCGCGCCTGCGCCGGGGCACCTCGCGCAACGAGGCCGTGCAGGCCGGGTACCTGGACGCGCTGCTGGGGCTGTACCGGGAGCGGGGGGTGCACGGCGCGTTCGTGTTCACGTTCGCCATGCCGGGCTTCCCGCACAGCGAGGACCCCGTGTACGACCTGGACGCGGCCGGGTTCGGCGTGGTGCGCACGGCCGGGGACGACCCGGCGTCCTGGGAGCCCAAGGAGGCCTTCCACACGGTCGCGCGGCGCTACCGGACCTGAGGGGGCCCGCCGCCCCCGAGGCAGGGACCGCTGATCCGGCCACGGCACGGCCGCCGGTCGGCACACCGCGAACGCCCAGCTGACACGCCGCGGACGGGCGCGGCCGCCGGACCCGCGCGCGGTTAGGGTCCTGAGCCATGACGGGTAGCGAACGGCGGCGGCCGGGGTGTCCCCGCGGGCCCCGGGTCCTCCTCGCGCGGTGCGCGCCCGCCGCCCTGGCGGCGGCCCTCGCACTGGCGTCCGCGGGTTGCACCGCCCCGGCGCTGACCGCGGACGCCTACCGCGACGACGCCCGGCGGACCACCGGGGACCTGCTGTCGGCCGTCCGCACGGGGACGCTGGTCGCGGAACTGGCCGGGGACGACCGGGCGTTCCAGCCCTACCTGGAGGTCAGCGCCGAGGACGCGGAGGACTCGGCCCGCTCCCTCACCGACACCTTCGGCTCCCTCCAGCCGCCCTCTCCGAACTGCGACGGCCTGCGGGACGAGGTGACGGACCTGTCCGACGCCGCCGTCCACGGCCTGTCCGACCTGCGCGTCGCGCTGGGGAGGGAGGACCGCGACGGGGTGGCCGGGGCCGCCGAGGCGCTCCGCGGGACCGCCGACGCGCTGGCGGGACTCCAGGAGGAGCTGCGGTGAGAATCCTCCTGTCCTTCACCCTGGGCATGCTCACCGCCGTCGGCGGGTTCCTGGACATCGGCGACCTGGTCTCCGCCTCCGTGGTCGGCTCCCGCTTCGGGATGTCCCTGGCCTGGGTGATCCCAGTCGGCGTCATCGGGATCATGCTCTTCACCGAGATGGCGGCGCGCGTCACGGCCGTCAGCGGCCGGGCCGTCTTCGACCTGGTCCGCGAGCGGCTCGGCGCCCGCGCGGGCCTGGCCAACCTGCTGGCGTCCTACGTCATCACCCTGCTGACCATGTCGGCGCAGATCGGCGGTATCGCGCTCGCCCTCGAACTGGCCAGCAGCGTCCACTACCTGCTGTGGGTCCCGGTGGCCGGGTTCCTGGTCTGGGTGGTCGTGTGGCGGATGCCGTTCGGGTGGATGGAGAAGACCTACGGGCTGCTCGGCCTGGCCCTGGTCGTGTTCGCCGTCGCCCTGTGGCGGCTGAGCCCCGACTGGGGCGGTCTCCTGGCCGACGCCGCGAGCTTCTCCCCTCCCCCGGAGGAGGAGTGGCCGGTGTGGTCCTACTACGCGATCGCGCTGTTCGGCGCGACGATGACCCCCTACTCGGTCCTGTTCTTCTCCTCCAGCGGGGTGGAGGAGAAGTGGGCCCCCCGCGACCTGGCCACGGCCCGGATCAACATCTTCCTCGGCTTCCCGGTGGGCGGCCTGCTCGCCCTGGCCATCATGGGCTGCGCGGCGGCCTGGCTCATGCCCGCCGACGTCCACGTGGAGGACCTGGGCCAGGTCGCGCTACCCGTGGTCGCGGCGCTGGGCGGGCTCGGGCTGGTCGTGGTCCTCGTGGGCTTCTTCGCGGCCACGTTCGGCGCCGCGCTGGAGTCGGCCCTGGCGTCGGGCTACAGCGTGGCCCAGTACTTCGGCTGGCCGTGGGGCAAGACCCGGCCGCCCGTGCGGGCGGCGCTCTTCCACTCGGTCATCCTGCTGGGCCTGGTGGCGGGCACCCTCTTCGTCCTCACCGGGATCGACCCGGTCAAGGTGGTCGAGTACAGCATCGTGCTGTCGGCGGTGGCGCTCCCGCTCACCTACCTGCCGATCTTCGTGGTCGCCAACGACCGCCGCTACCTGGGCGACCGGGTGAACTCGCGGTTCACCAACATCGTGGGCTCGGTCTACCTGGTCCTGCTGCTCGCGGTGTCGGTCGTCGCCGTCCCCCTGATGCTCTACACGAAAGCGGGGCAGTGAGATGCCGGAGGACCGGGAGCGCGAGTCCGTGTTCCGGATCGGCTTCACCGTGCTGGACCGCCAGATCGTCGACCGCGACGGGCAGCCGGTGGGCAAGGCGGACGACGTCGAGTTCTCCTGGGAGGAGGGCTCCCCTCCGGTCATGACGGCGCTGCTCACCGGCTCCGCCGCCCTGGGCCCCAGGCTCTCGGGGCGCCTGGGGAGGCTGTGGCGCACGGTGTTGAGCAGGCTGCGGCCCTCCGAGCACGAGCCCGTGCGCATCCCGGTGGGCGACGTCGAGGACTTCGCCCCCACGACCCGTCTGTCCACTCCCGTGCCCGAGGGGAGCCGCGCGGCGGAGAGGTGGCTGAGCCGCAACGTCATCGGCCGCATCCCGGGGGCGGGGCGATGAGCGGATTCCTGTTCAGCGAACTGCTCGGCCGCCGGGTCACGGACAGCTCCGGCCGGACGGTCAGCGAGGTCCAGGACGTGGTCGTGCGCCGCGACGGGGAGGTCTACACCGTCCTGGGCCTGGTGCTGGGACGGGGCGCGCTCGCGGGCCGCCTCGGCTACGGGGGCTCGCTGGAGCCGCCCTCCCCGTGGCACCGGGTGCTGGGCTGGATGCGCCGCCACGAGCGCTACGTGGCCTGGGATGACGTCCGGAGCCTGGACGGGGACTCCGTGGAGATCGGCGTCGGATACGGGGACCTGCCCCGGCACTGGCGCGAGCACGAGGGCTGAGCCGCCCCGGAGGGGGCCGCGTTCCCGCCCTCCACCGTGTACCAGAGAGTGATACCACTTCCAGGTATCATTGCGGCATGAACATGCATCTACGCCTGCCCGACGACGTACACGCGGAGATCAGGGAGGTGGCCGAAGAGGACGGCAACAGCGTCAACACCGAGGTCGTCATCGCGCTGAAGGAGTTCCTCGCGGCCCGTCAGACCGAGAGGATCCGCCGGTACGCGCTGGAGATCGCCGAGGAGGACGCGGAACTGCTGGCGAGGCTCGCCGAGTGACGCGCTACCTCACCAAGGCCGATGTCCGCGTGATCATCGAGGTGACCCTTCCGTCCTATGTGACGGTGCGGGACATCGGCCAGCTCCACGCGGCACTGCTGCGCCCGCAGACCACGGCCTTCGGTGACGACGCCTATCCGGACGTGTGGCAGAAGGCCGCCGCCCTCATGCAGTCGGTCCTTATCGGCCATCCCCTGTCGGACGGCAACAAGAGGCTGGCCTGGATCAGCGCCAAGCTGTTCCTCCGCCTCAACGGCCAGAAGGTGGGCAGACCCGACCAGAACGCCGCCTACGACCTGGTCATCGCGGTCACCACCGGCGACCTGGCGGACGTCCCCGAGATCGCCGACCGGCTGAGAGGACTCATGCCTCCCGCTGAGTGACCCCGAAAGCGGCGACGGCCCGCGGCCGGGCCCGGAGGCGCCGGTCTCCGCGTTTTCCCCTCGCCCGGGCCCGGCAGCCGCTACCTTCGTGCCATGGACATGCGCCTGCACATGCACGACGGCCTCCACGCCCTGCTCAGGGAGGTGGCGGAGCGGGACGGCGTCAGCGTCGAGGCCGCGGTGATCACCGCCGTCGAGGACTTCGTCGCGAGCCGCCAGGCGCGCAGGGTCCCGGAGCAGTCCCGGAAGACGGTGGAGCAGGGCACCGAACCGCCCCGCCGTCCGGCGGAGTGACCCCCGGGAACGGCGACGGGCCGCGCCCCCGAAGGAGCGCGGCCCGTGCGGTGCGACAGGGGGCGGCGGTCAGCCGACGCCCTTGCTGAGCGAGCCCAGCAGGTCGCGGTTGAGCTGCGAGATCGTGTCCAGCGGGATGCCCTTCGGGCAGACCGCGGCGCACTCACCGATGTTGGTGCAGCCGCCGAAGTCCTCCTCGTCCTGCTGGTTGATCATCTTCACCACGCGCGAGGACCGCTCGGGCTGCCCCTGCGGGAGCATGCCCAGGTGCGTGACCTTCGCGGCGGTGAACAGCATGCTGGAGGCGTTCGGGCAGGCCGCCACGCACGCGCCGCAGCCGATGCAGGTCGCGGCGTCGAACGCGCGGTCGGCGTCCGGCTTCGGGATCGGGTTGGCGTGGGCGTCGGGCGCGGTACCCGTCGGAGCGCTGATGTAGCCGCCCGCCTGGATGATGCGGTCGAACGCGCCGCGGTCCACGACCAGGTCCCTGACGACCGGGAACGCCTTGGCCCGCCACGGCTCCACCGTGATGGTGTCGCCGTCGTTGAAGCTGCGCATGTGCAGCTGGCAGGTCGTGGTGCGCTCGGGGCCGTGCGCCTCACCGTCGATCACGACACCACAGGCGCCGCAGATGCCCTCGCGGCAGTCGTGGTCGAAGGCGACCGGGTCCTCGTTCTCCAGCGTGAGCTTCTCGTTGAGGACGTCGAGCATCTCCAGGAACGACATGTCCGGGGAGACGTCGGTGAGCTTGTACGTGGCCAGCCGACCCTCGTCGTCCGGCCCCTTCTGACGCCATACGCGCAGGGTGATGTTCACTTGTAGCTCCGCTGCTTCATCTCGACGTACTCGTACTCCAGGGCTTCCTTGTGGAGCACGGGCTTGCTGTCATCGCCGCCGAACGCCCAGGCAGCCACGTAGGCGAACTCGTCGTCGTGGCGCAGCGCCTCGCCGTCCTCGGTCTGGCTCTCGGCGCGGAAGTGGCCGCCGCAGGACTCGCGGCGGTGCAGGGCGTCGATGCACATGAGCTCGCCCAGCTCCAGGAAGTCCGCCACGCGGTTGGCCTTCTCCAGGGCCTGGTTGAACTCCTCGTTGGTACCCAGCACCTTGACGTCGCGCCAGAACTCGGCCCGCAGCGCCCGGATGAGCTCGATGGCCTTGGTCAGGCCCTCCTCGCTGCGCTCCATGCCGCAGTACTCCCACATGATGTGGCCGAGCTCCTTGTGGAAGGAGTCGACGGTGCGGGAGCCCTGGACGGACAGCAGCTTGTCGATGCGGGAGGTCACCTGGTCCTTGGCCGCCACGGCCTCGGGGTGCGACTCGTCGAGGGCCTCGAAGGGACCCGACGACAGGTAGTCGTTGATGGTGTTGGGCAGGACGAAGTAGCCGTCCGCCAGCCCCTGCATCAGCGCGCTCGCGCCCAGGCGGTTGGCGCCGTGGTCGGAGAAGTTGGCCTCACCGGTCACGAACAGGCCCGGGATGGAGCTCTGGAGGTCGTAGTCGACCCACAGACCGCCCATGGTGTAGTGCACGGCCGGGTAGATGCGCATCGGAACCTCGTACGGGTTCTCACCGGTGATGCGCTGGTACATGTCGAACAGGTTGCCGTACTTGGCCTCGACGGCGTCCTGCCCCATGCGCGCGATGGCGTCGGCGAAGTCCAGGTAGACGCCCAGACCGCCGGGGCCAACGCCGCGGCCCTCGTCGCAGACGTTCTTGGCGGCGCGGGAGGCGATGTCGCGCGGCACCAGGTTGCCGAAGGCCGGGTAGATGCGCTCCAGGTAGTAGTCGCGCTCCTCCTCCGGGATCTGGCGCGGGTCGCGGGTGTCCCCGTGCGCCTTGGGCACCCAGATGCGGCCGTCGTTGCGCAGCGACTCGCTCATCAGGGTCAGCTTGGACTGGTAGTCGCCGCTGACCGGGATGCAGGTCGGGTGGATCTGCGTGTAGCACGGGTTGGCGAAGAGCGCGCCCTTGCGGTGCGCGCGCCAGGTCGCGGTGACGTTCGAGCCCATCGCGTTGGTCGACAGGAAGAACACGTTGCCGTAGCCGCCGGTGGCCAGCACCACGGCGTCGGCGAAGTGGGTCTCGATCTCACCGGTGACCATGTCCCGGACGATGACGCCGCGCGCGCGGCCGTCCACGACGACGACTTCCAGCATCTCGTGGCGGGTGTGCATCTCGACGCTGCCCGCCGCGATCTGGCGCTCCAGGGCCTGGTAGGCGCCGATGAGCAGCTGCTGGCCCGTCTGGCCGCGCGCGTAGAAGGTGCGCGAGACCTGCACGCCGCCGAAGGAGCGGTTGTCGAGCAGGCCGCCGTACTCGCGGGCGAAGGGCACGCCCTGGGCGACGCACTGGTCGATGATCTCGACGCTGGTCTGGGCCAGGCGGTAGACGTTCGACTCGCGGGAGCGGAAGTCGCCGCCCTTGACGGTGTCGTAGAACAGCCGGTAGATGCTGTCGCCGTCGTTGCGGTAGTTCTTGGCGGCGTTGATGCCGCCCTGGGCCGCGATGGAGTGCGCGCGCCGCGGGCTGTCCTGGTAGCAGAACGAGGTGACCTTGTAGCCCGCCTCGCCCAGGGTCGCGGCCGCGGAGGCGCCGGCCAGGCCGGTGCCCACCATGATCACGGAGAGCTTGCGCCGGTTCGCGGGGTTGACCAGCTTCGCCGAGAAGCGCCGCTTGTCCCAGCGCTCGTTGATCGGGCCCTCCGGGGCCTTCTCGTCCCGGATCGGGTCGCCGACGCGGTAGAAGTCGTTGTCAGACAATTAACTCACCAGTCCAAAGGTGACCGCCAGAGGCGGGAGCAGGAAGCCGACCGTCACGATCAGCGAGATGCCCAGCGCGATGGCGTTGAGTCTGGGCTGCCGACGCGACATGTTGGCGCCGAGGGTGGCCAGGGCGCTCCAGATGCCGTGCCGCAGGTGCAGGCCCACAGCGATCACGGACAGGACGTAGAACAGGGTCACGTACCAGAACTCGGGCTGGAACCCGTTCACGAGCCGCTCGTAGGGGCTGTCGGACGCGCCGCCGGGGGCGATGGTGTTCGTGGTCAGGTGCAGGATGTGGAAGACCACGAACAGCGCGACCAGGACGCCGCCGTAGCGCATGGTGTAGGAGGAGTAGCTGCGGACCACCCTCTTCTTCACCTGGTAGCGCTGGGCGGCCGGACGCGCTCTGCGGGCGCGGGCCCACAGCGTCACCGCCGCGTAGATGTGGATCAGGACGCTCGCCAGCAGGACGATGCGGAAGATCCACAGGAATCCGCTCTCGGGCAGCAGCGGGTAGCCCAGCTCCCGGAGGCTGTGGGCGTAGCCGTCGAAGGCCTCCTGGCCCGAGAACACTTTCAGGTTGCCGTACATGTGCGCGATCAAATACAGCACGAGGATCGCCCCGGTGATCGCCATCGCTGCCTTGAGCGCCACCGTGGACCCGTAGGCCGTAGACCGCTTCTTGGTCAAGGTACTGTTCGCCACAGCCTGTCACTGTAAGTTCTGGGTAAGCCTGGAGTCCAAGTCATCAGGACGCTGGAGTCGATAGACGTAGGCTATGGAACATGCAGTTCCAGCAGCTGGCCTACTTCGTCGCGGTGGCCCGCACACGCCATTTCACCCGCGCAGCAGAGCTTTCGCGCGTCGCACAGCCCAGTCTGAGCAAGCAGATCCGCAGCCTCGAACAGGAGCTGGGTGCGCCGTTATTCAGTCGTGCCCGGGGAAACATCACACTCACACCGGCCGGCGAGGCGCTGCTTCCGCTCGCCCAACGCATGCTCGCCGACCTGGAGACGGCCCGGCGCGAGGTCGCCGAGCTGGCCGGGGTGCGCCGGGGCCGCGTACGGCTCGGCGCGACCCCGTCGCTGTGCGCGGGGCTGCTGGCCGACGTGCTCGCCGACTTCCATACCCGCTTCCCCGGCATCGAACTCCAGGTGGAGGAGAGCGGCTCGCGCGACCTCATCCGCGACCTGGGGCGGGGCGAGCTGGACCTGGCGCTGATCATCCTGCCGCTGCACAGCAGCGACCCCGACTTCTCCACGACGCCGATCCTGCGGGAGAACCTGGTGGTGGCGAGCCCGATGTCGGGCCCCTCCCCCAACGGGCGGGCCTCGATCCGCATCACAGAGCTGCGGGGCCGCCCGCTGGTGATGTTCCGGCGCGGCTACGACGTGCGCGAGGCGACGCTGCGCGCGTGCCGTGCGTCGGGGTTCGAGCCCGAGCTGGCCGTGGAGGGCGGGGAGATGGACGCCGTGCTGCGGTTCGTGGAGGCGGGCATGGGGCTGGCGGTGGTGCCGAGCATGGTGCTGCGCAACCGGCAGAGTCTGCGCGGGACCCCGCTGACCCGGCCGCGCCTGCTGCGGACGGTGGCGCTGGCGCGGCGCCGGGACGTGGAGCCCTCGCACTCGGCGGAGGCGTTCCGCCGCCACCTCAACGGCTACCTGCTGGGCATGTCGCCGCAGGACCTGGGCCCGGACCTGGAGGTCCTGCTCTCCCCCGAGGACGGGGCGGACTGACCCCGCCGCCGCACACCCTCGCCCCAAGCCGCCGACAGCCGCGCGGACCCCGACGATCGGCCGCGATCCCGGTATCGCCGCCAGACACACGCACTCGGTCGAAGGCCCTCGGCCCGGCCCCGCCTCCGACCGCGCGGACCCGCCGCGGCACTCCGGTCCGGCGTCGTTCCCCACCGGTTTCCTGCGGCCACTCCCAATACCACACGCCACTGGCACCCCTGAAGCAACCCGATCGTCATAAGGGATTTCTGGCCACTTGAGCCGACAAAACGCCCCAAATAAGCGCTCGAAAGTGGCGCATTTCACATAGCTTTCCCCGACGCCTCCCTCTCGCCGGGACGTGACCGTGATCACAACGCCCTAACGTTGCGTTGCGGGACGGTTCGCCACGGCTCCTCCACGCAGCCGTCCTGCGCGGCGGTCGCGGCCGAAGCAGGCGGGTACCGCGCCCCGCCCGACCGGGACCTTCCTTCCCACAGGAGGTGCAAGACAACGGTGACAGCGACCGAGAACGCAGGCCCCGGGGGCGGCCGGGCACGCATCCCCCAACGAACCCTGCGCACCGACAACTGGTGGCTGGGACCCCTCCTCACCGCGCTGGGGCTGGCCACCTTCGTCGTCTACGCGACCCTGCGGGTGTTCCAGCAGGACCACTACTGGGTCCAGGAACACCACTACCTGACCCCGTTCTACTCGCCGTGCATCGCGCAGCAGTGCGCGCCCGACGCGGCCCTGTTCGGGCGCCTGCCGGTGGAGTTCCCGCCGCTCTTCCCCTACGCCCTGGTCAGCCTGCCGATCCTGCTGCTGTTCCGGCTGACCTGCTACTACTACCGCAAGGCCTACTACCGCTCGTTCTGGTTCTCGCCCCCGGCGTGCGCCGTGCGCGAGCCCCACGGCGCCTACACCGGCGAGACCCGCCCCCTGATGCTGGTCCAGAACGGCCACCGCTACTTCTTCTACGCGGCCTTCGCCATCACGCTCATCAACACGTGGGACATGCTGATCGCCTTCTTCCACGGCGCCGGAGGCGGCTTCGGCATCGGGCTGGGCAACCTCATCATGCTCCTCAACGTGCTCATGCTGTGGGGCTACACGCTCAGCTGCCACTCGTGCCGCCACATCTTCGGCGGACGGCTGCGCAGCTTCGGCAGGCACCCCGTCCGCTACTGGATGTGGGGCCGCCTGTCCGTGCTCAACCACCGGCACATGTACTTCGGCTGGCTGAGCATCGCGACCCTGATCCTCACGGACGCCTACATCGCCCTGATCGCCAGCGGCGCCATCAACGACCTGCGCATCCTCAACTGAGCCAAGGGGAAGGAAGGCACGACCAGATGCCCCCCACAGCAGAACCCGGGATCACCCGGTACGCCTACGACGTCGTGGTGATCGGGGCGGGCGGAGCCGGGCTGCGGGCCGCGATCGCCGCCCGCGAGCAGGGCAAGCGCACCGCGGTCATCTCCAAGTCGCTGTTCGGCAAGGCCCACACCGTGATGGCCGAGGGCGGCGCCGCCGCCGCTCTCGGCAACGCCAACCCGGAAGACGAGTGGCGCGTGCACTTCCGCGACACCGTGCGCGGCGGCAAGTTCCTCAACGACCCGCGCATGGCCGAGCTGCACGCCCGCGAGGCGCCCGAGCGCATCCTCGAACTGGAGTACTGGGGCGCGCTCTTCGACCGCACCGCGGAGGGGAGGATCAGCCAGCGCAACTTCGGCGGCCACGAGTACCCGAGGCTGGCGCACGTGGGAGACCGCACCGGCCTGGAGATGATCCGCACCCTCCAGCAGCGGGTCGTCGCGCTCCAGCAGGAGGACGCCGCGGAGCTGGGCGACCCCGAGGCGCGCATCCGCGTGTTCGCCGAGACCGCGATCACCCGCCTCGTCACCGAGGACGACGGACCCGGTGCCGGCGCCACGGCCGTGGACGCGGCCGGGAGCGCTGGCAGGGGCGCGGGCGGGGCAACCGCCGTGGACCCGGGCCCGGGCGGAGCCGGGGGCGCGGGCCCGGCCGGGAACGCGAGGACGCCGGGCCGGGTCGTCGGCGCGTTCGGCTACCGCCGGGTGGACGGCGGGTTCGTCCTGTTCGAGGCGCCCTCGGTGGTCCTGGCCACCGGCGGCATCGGCAAGGCCTTCCGCACCACCTCCAACTCCTGGGAGTACACCGGCGACGGCCACGCGCTGGCACTGCGGGCCGGGGCCTCCCTGATCAACATGGAGTTCGTCCAGTTCCACCCCACCGGGATGGTCTGGCCGCCGTCGGTGAAGGGCATCCTCGTCACCGAGTCGGTGCGCGGCGACGGCGGCGTGCTGCGCAACTCCGAGGGCGAGCGGTTCATGTTCGGCTACGTGCCGGACGTGTTCCGCTCCCAGTACGCCGAGAGCGAGGAGGAGGCCGACGGCTGGTACGACGACCCCGGCGAGCACCGGAGGCCGCCGGAGCTGCTGCCCCGCGACGAGGTCGCGCGGGCGATCAACACCGAGGTCAAGGAGGGCCGGGGATCGCCGCACGGCGGCGTGTTCCTGGACGTGTCCACCCGCCTGCCCGCCGAGGAGATCGTCAAGAGGCTGCCGTCCATGCACCACCAGTTCAAGGAACTGGCGGACGTGGACATCACCGCCGAGCCCATGGAGGTGGGCCCCACCTGCCACTACGTGATGGGCGGGGTGCGGGTGGACGCCGACACCGCCGCCTCCGACGTGCCCGGGCTGTTCGCGGCCGGTGAGGTGGCGGGCGGCATGCACGGCTCCAACCGGCTGGGCGGCAACTCCCTGTCGGACCTGCTGGTGTTCGGGCGCAGGGCCGGACTGGGCGCGGCGGCCTACGTGGACGGGCTCGGAGACCGGGCCGCACCGGCCGGGCTCCTGGACCGGGTGGCGGAGGAGGCGTCCTCGTACGCGCTGCACTTCCTCAGGGCGGAAGGCGGCGAGAACCCGTACACGGTGCACGCCGACCTCCAGGAGACCATGAACGACCTGGTGGGCATCATCCGCAAGGGCCCGGAGATGGAGCGGGCCCTGGAGCGGCTGGACGAGCTGGCGGAGCGGTCGCGCGCGCTCAGCGCGCCGGGCGACCGGGTCTACAACCCCGGTTGGCACCTGGCGCTGGCGCTGCCCAACATGGTCCTGGTCTCGCGCGCGGTCGCCGCGGCCGCCCTGGAGCGCACCGAGTCGCGCGGCGGGCACACGCGCGAGGACTTCCCCGGCATGTCGGCCGAGTGGCGGCGGGTGAACCTGGCGGTGCGGGCCGACCGCTCCGACCGGGTGTCGCTGTCGCGGCTCGCGCTCGCCGACATCCCGGCCGGGCTGCTCGCCCTCTTCGAACGCGACGAGCTGGCCAAGTACCTGTCGGAGGAGGAGCTGCCCGCGTCGGGGGCGGCGGACGACGCGGCCGAGGAGGGCCAGTCATGAGCGAGCGTGTGTTCCGGGTGTGGCGGGGTTCGGGCGAGGGCGGGCTCGCCGAGTACCGGGTCGAGGTCAACGAGGGCGAGGTGGTGCTCGACGTGCTGCACCGCCTCCAGGCCACGCAGACACCGGACCTGGCGGTGCGGTGGAACTGCAAGGCGGGCAAGTGCGGTTCGTGCTCGGTGGAGATCAACGGACGTCCCCGGCTGTCCTGCATGACGCGGATGAGCGTGTTCGAGGACGACGAGGTGGTGACGGTGACGCCGATGCGCGCCTTCCCGGTGGTCCGGGACCTGGTGTGCGACGTGTCGTACAATTACCAGAAGGCGCGGGAGATCCCCTCGTTCACCCCGGATCCGGCCACGTCGCCGGGTGACTTCCGGATGAGCCAGGAGGACGTGGAACGCCAGCAGGAGTTCCGCAAGTGCATCGAGTGCTTCCTGTGCAACAACACCTGCCACGTGATCCGCGACCACGAGGAGAACAAGGAGCACTTCTCGGGTCCGCGTTACCTCATGCGGGTGGCGGAGCTGGAGATGCACCCAGAGGACACCGCCGACCGCAGGCTCATCGCCCAGGAGGAGTTCGGGCTGGGGTACTGCAACATCACCAAGTGCTGCACGGAGGTGTGCCCGGAGAACATCCGCATCACCGACAACGCGCTGATCCCGCTCAAGGAGCGGGTGGTGGACCGCAAGTACGACCCGCTGGTGTGGCTGGGGTCCAAGATCGGTGTGCGGCCCAAGGACACCCCGCCGGTGCCCAACGTCGGGCGGTACTCCGACCTGGCCTGAGACCGGTCCCGTCCGCCGACCAGGCGCCGTGTTGCCTGGTCGGCGGACGGGGCGCTCCCCCGGGGCGGTGGCGTTCACGCCGTCGCCCCCTGCCGCTGCTGGAGCAGGAGGCGGATGCGGGTGGAGCGCCATCGTCGACGCCACGCGGCCAGCAGTCTCCCGTTCGCTTCCAGCTCGGCGTCCAGTTCTTCCGCCATGGGCGGTTGGGGAAGCGCGTGCCCATTCGCCCATCGGGAAGCCGAGGCCACAGACGTGTATACACGGTGCGCGAGTTGCTTCTGGGTAAGCCCGTTCAGCTCTCGGAACTTGGTGAGCACATCGGAAAAAGGTGCGGGCGCGCCGGGTTCCACCGGTTCTTCGCGTCTCAGGCGGTGCTCGGGTCGACGGTGCCGTCACGGCCCGACGGAGAGCGGGCCTGATCGGGTCCGGTTCCTAAGCGGCGTCCCGCATGTCCACCACGAACCAGTCGCCGGAGTTGTTGACGGCGAAGCACCTGTACTCGGCGCGCTCCACCTCGCCGGAGTCGTTCTCCGTATCGGCGCTGGCGACGACCTCGTACTCCCACGGGTCCTCGGCGCTGGTCACGGTGATGTCGGAGGAGGTGTCGAACTCCGCGCTGACCAGGGACTCCCACGAGCGCTCGACGTGCTCCTGGCACGTGGCCGCGGCCGTCGCCTTCTCGCTTTCGGCGGTGGGCTCCGGGCCGCACGCGGTGGCGGCCAGGGCGAGGAGGAGGGCGGCGGGGGCGAGACGGGTGGGGTACATGGTGCTCCGATCCAGGATGTGCGATCCGAGCGTAGAGGACCGTTTCGGAAGGGGCTGATCGGCCCGGGTGTCCCGGACGGTCCCGACGGAGCAGCCCGCCCGGTGCCGGTCGGCACCCGGCTCAGAACCCCCGGGACGCCCAGGCGTCGAGGTGCTCGGCTGCCTCGGCCACGGTGGTGGACTCCCCGTGGCCGGGGTGGACGACCGTGTCCGGCGGCAGGACCGCGAGGTGCTCGCGGATCGAGGCGATGATCGTCGGGAAGTCCGAGAACGGCTGCCCGGTGGCGCCGGGGCCGCCCGGGAAGAGGGTGTCGCCGGTGAAGACCGCCCCGAGCGCGGGCGCGTACAGGCACACCCCGCCCGGCGTGTGGCCCGGGGTGTGCAGCACCTCCAGCTCCACTCCCCCGACCACCAGCGTCTCGCCGTGCAGCAGCAGGGCGTCCGGCTCCCGGTGCGGGTGCACGCGATACCACAGTTCGGCGTCGTCGGGGTGCAGCAGGATCGGGCAGTAGGCCAGGTCGGCCAGCGCGGCGGCCGCGTTGACGTGGTCGTTGTGCCCGTGGGTGGCCACGATGGCCATGAGTTCGCGGTCGCCCAGGCCCCGGGCGATCGCCTCGTGGTCGTGCGCGGCGTCGATGACGATGGCGCTTTCGTCGTCTCCGACGATCCAGACGTTGTTCTCGACGTCGAAACCGCTGCCCTCAAGGCTGAAGACACCCGAGGTGCGCAGACGCTGGACGGGGGAAGCGGCGGTCACCGGCTCACCACCTGACCTCTCACGGACTGGTGTGACGCCTTCGAGCCTATCCCGTCGGGTCGCGGCGCACACGGTGATCGTGGAGGAAGGCGGGGTTCTCAGCCGACGGGCTCGAAGTTGCGGCGCAGGGCGTAGGGCTGGATGAGGCCGAGCCCGTGCGCGTGCCGGGCGCGCACCCGCACCACCTGGAGTCCCTCCTCGTCGGCGAGGCTCTCGGCGAGGCTCTCGTCGATGAGGACGGTGCCGGGTCTGGCGAAGGAGGTCAGGCGGCTGGAGCGGTTGACGGTCGTGCCGAACACGTCGCCGTGCAGGGTCAGCACCGGCCCGGCGGCCAGGCCGACCCGGACGTCGGGCACCTCCACGTGGGTCTTGACGCCCGAGGCCAGGCGCAGCGCGATGTCGGCGGCCTCGGCCGGGGAGTCCGCGACGTAGAGGATCTCGTCGCCCAGGGTCTTGACCACGCGGCCGCCGCCGGAGGCGACGATGTCGGCGGCGGTGGCCTCGAAGCCCTCGACGACCCCGGCCAGTTCGACCTCGTCGAGTTCGCGGCTCAGCGTGGTGAAGGAGACCAGGTCCGCGAACCCGACGACCAGCGGGTAGTAGTTGGGCACGGCGTCGTTGTCCGACATCACCGCGAGGGTGCGGGCCGAGGAGGCGGCGAGCTGTCTGCGCCAGATGTGCAACAGGAGCCGCTCCACGTCCGGCAGCAGCTCCTTGACCTGGTTCATCAGCGGGCTGACGGAGTCCTCGCCCTCCTGGTAGATGAGGGTGCTCAGTATGCTGGTCTGCCAGTCGGCCAGGCGGGCCATGGTCTGGCCCATCGCGCGGGCGAAGCGGACCACGCCCTCCTCGTCCAGGACACCCTCCTGGACCAGGGAGTTGGCGATGCGCAGCGACTCGACGTCGCTCTCGGCGAAGGTGACCGTGTCGTCGCCCTGGTTGGGAAAGCCCAGGGCGCGCCAGATGCGCCCGGCCAGCTCGTTGTCGGCGCCGGCGAGCTCGATCGCCTGCTCCCTGGTGTAGACCGCTTCACCGCCGAGCAGGGCGGACTCGATCGCTTTCGGGTCGGGACGCGACGGCATACGTTCTCTTTCACGGGCCATCCCCGCCGGGGCGGGGAACAGTCACTTCGGCACCGGCCGACGGGCGGCACGGGGTTCCACTCCAGCTTACGCCCGCGGTTCTTCCCCTGACAGGGTGCCTGCCGACAGGCCCGCGCGGCCCGCGGTCGGCGGCGGCCGCACCCGGTGATGATCGCACACGAGGGGGTCGCCGCGGGAGTGCCCGAAGGCCCCTGTGGACGGCGGCGGAGGGCCGGGCGGCGGGGCTCAGGAGCCTGGGCGCACGTGGACGACGTCGCCCGCGCTCAGGGCCCGCTCCCCGCCGGGTCCGCGCACCAGCAGCTGGGCGTCGCCGTCCACGCCGGTGGCGGCGCCCTCCAGCACCCGGTCCCCGGGCAGGTGGACCCGCACGCGGCGCCCGATGGTGACGCACGCGTCCCGGTAGGCGGCGGCCAGCCCGCTGGCCTCGGCGTCGCCTCCGGCGGCGGTCCACACCGTGTACAGCTCCTCGAACCCACCCAGGACGGCGGCGAGCAGGGCTCCCCGGTCCAGGGCGTCCGACCCCTCCCCGCGCAGGGAGACGGCGGTGTCCACGGGGAGTTCGGCGCGCTCCTGGGACACGTTGAGGCCCATCCCCACGACCACACACGGCTGGCCGGAGGAGAAGTCGGCCTCGGAGAGGATGCCCGCGAGCTTGCCGTCGGCCGTCGCGGGCTCCGAGCGCAGGTGCGCGGGGACGATGACGTCGTTGGGCCACTTGAGCGCGGCCTTGACCCCCGTCACCCGGTGCACGGCGCCGACCGCGGCCACGCCCATGAGGGCGGGGAGCCAACCCAGGCCGGTGACGGGCACCGCGGGGCGGACCAGGAGGGAGAAGGTGAGGGCGGCGCGGGGCGGGGTGGAGAAACCGCGGCCGAGGCGCCCGCGCCCGGCGGTCTGGTGCTCGGTGACCAGCACGCTGCCGTGCGGGGCGCCCTCCACGGCGCGCGCGGTCAGCTCGGTGTTGGTGGACGCGGCCTCGGGGAGCACCTCGATCCGGTGCCACATGCCGCCCGGTCGGACGAGGGCGGCGTCGAGGGCCGCCGCGTCGAGCGGGGGTCGCGGGAAGGGATCGTGTGCGCTGGCCATGCCCCCATTACAGCAGCGCCGCAACCCCGTCCGGAAACCCCTGTGCGGCAAGGGGCCGCCCTCTGAGCTGAAACCGGCACATAGGTGATGACGCGTTGCTACGTTCAGTTACCGGAGGTGGCGCCGGGGATGAGCATCGCAGAGGCGGAGACGGCGACCCGAACGCCGTCGCACTGGGAAGTCCTGCTGCGCGCCTGGAAACAGTCGGACCTGCCGGAGGGCCGGCGAGCCGAGGTCATCGAAGGGGCTACGCCCACGCCGGAATCCCCCTGTGCCTGCTGGTGGACCGCTGGGACCCGCAGACCGGCGGGGGCTCTACTCCGATCCGGAGGACGGCAGGTACAACAGCTCCACGAAGGTGCCCTTCGGCAAGGAGATCCACCTCCCCGAGCCGTTCGACCTCACGATCGACACCAGCGCTCTTGCCGGGTAACGGGACTCCGGCACGCGCGGGGGCGCCCCGCGACCCCCTCCCGGGTGCGGGACGCCCCCGCGCGTGCGGGCCGGCCGGCGGTCAGCCGGTGTTCTGGAGCCCGGCTGCCACGCCGTTGACCGAGAGCAGCAGCAGCCGCTCCAGGTGCTGCTGGTCCTCCTCGGACAGGGAGTCGGCCTCCTCGCCCCGCAGCGCCTCCAGCGCGCGCAGCTGGAGGTGGGAGAGCGCGTCCACGTACGGGTTGCGCAGGTCCACCGCGCGGGAGAGCACCGCCCGGTTCTCCAGCAGGCGGCTGTGCCCGGTGACCTCGAGCACCAGGTCGCGGGTGCGGTCGTACTCGGCCAGCACCAGCTCGGTCAGCTCCGGCCGCCCGCCCAGCGCCAGGTAGCGCTCGGCGATGGTGCGGTCGGTCTTGGCCAGGCTCATCTCCGCGTTGTCCAGCAGGGACGAGAACATGGGCCACTCGCGGTAGGCGGCCTGGAGCACGCTCAGGTCCTCCACGGCGGCCAGGCCCGTGCCCAGGCCGAACCAGCCCGGCAGGTTGACCCGGGTCTGGGTCCAGGAGAACACCCACGGGATGGCGCGCAGGTCGCCGAGCCCCCGAGCCGCGCCGCGCCGCGAGGGACGCGAGCCCAGCCGCAGCTCGCCCAGCTGCTCCAGGGGGGTGACCTGGGAGAACCACACCGCGAAGTCCTCGGTGTTGATCAGCTCCAGGTAGGCCTCCTGGGCGGCGCGGGCGATGGTGTCGGCGTGGGCGCGGTACTCCCGCTCGGCGGAGCGCTCGCGCTCCTGGACGGCGTCGGTGGAGGCCATCAGCACCGCGTGGCCGACCTGCTCGATGTGGCGGCGGGCGATCGCGGACTGCCCGTAGCGGGCGAAGATGACCTCGCCCTGCTCGGTGACCTTGAACCGTCCGCCGACCGAGCCGGGCGCCTGGGCGAGCAGGGCGCGGCTGGCCGGACCCCCGCCGCGGCCGAGCGAGCCGCCGCGACCGTGGAACAGGGTCAGGCGCACGTCGTGCTCGGCGGCCCACGCGGCAAGGCGGGCCTGGGCGTCGTAGAGGCGCAGGGTGGCGCTGACCGGTCCGACGTCCTTGGCGGAGTCGCTGTAGCCGAGCATGACCTCGATCCTGCGGCCGGTCTCGTCCAGGCGCCTGTTGACCTGGGGCAGTTCGAGCATGCCGTCGAGCACGTGCGGCGAGGCGTCCAGGTCGGCGCCGGTCTCGAACAGCGGGACGACGTCCAGGACCGGCACGCGTCCCGCGGGCAGCGCGTGGGCGGCCAGTTCGTACACGGCCGCGATGTCCTCGGCGGAGCGGGTGAAGCTGACGACGTAGCGGCGGCAGGCCTCCACCCCGAAGCGCTCCTGGATCCAGGCGATCACCCGGATCGTGGCGAGGACCTCCTCGGTGCGCTCGGACGGCTCCTTGCCCTCGCGCAGTTCGGCGAGAGCTGCGGCGTGCACCTCGCTGTGCTGGCGGATCTCCAGTTCTGCGAGGTGGAAGCCGAAGGTCTGGGCCTGCCAGACCAGGTGCTGGAGCTCGCCGTAGGCCTGGCGGACCGCGCCAGCCCCGGCCAGGGACTCCTGCACGGTGCGCAGGTCGGCCAGGAAGGCGTCGGCGTCGGGGTAGGCCAGGTCGGCGTCGCGCTCGCGCGTGGCGCGCAGCCGGGCGGCGGCCAGCAGCAGGAGTTGGCGGTGGGGTTCGTTGGGCGAGCGCGCCCCGATCTCCGCCGTCAGCTCGGGCTGTCCCGCCTTGGCCGAGGCGAGCGCGTCGAGCAGCGCCGGGCTGGCGGGGGTGAGGTTGGAGTAGGCGGTGAGGGTGCGGGCCACCTTGGTGCAGGAGGCCTCCAGGCCGCGCAGCACGTGCTCGGACTGGATGAGCACGGCCTCTCGGGTGATGTCGGAGGTGACGTAGGGGTTGCCGTCGCGGTCTCCGCCGATCCAGCTTCCGTAGCGCACGAAGGGCGTGGCGCGGGGCGGGCGCACTCCGGTGCCCTCCGGGTCGATGGCGGCGTCCAGGCTCCGGTAGACCTGCGGGATGACGGAGAAGATGGTCTCGTCGAACGCGGCGAGGGCGGTGCGCACCTCGTCGAGCGGGTTGAGCCTGGTGTAGCGCAGCTGGGAGGTGCGCCAGAGCAGGTCGATCTCCTCCAGCAGGCGCCGGTGCGCCTCGGCGGCGGCGCTGCTGCCCTCGTGGGAGGCGTGCCAGGCCTCCAGCTGGGCGCTGACGCGCAGGATGGAGGTGGACACGGCGCGGCGGCGCGCCTCGGTCGGGTGGGCGGTGACCACGGGGTGGAACTCCATGCCCGCGATCAGCTCGTTGAGGCGCTCCTCACCGCCGTCGCCCTCTCGGATGGCGCGGACGGCCGCCGCGAGGGACTCGCGGGGCGGGTTGGCGGCGTCGTCGCGCTCGCGCAGGGCCCGCATCCGCTGGTGTTCCTCGGCCAGGTTGGCCAGGTGGAAGTAGACGGTGAAGGCGCGCGCCACCTGCTTGGCGCGCTCCAGCGGCCAGGCGGCGACGATCGCGGTGATCTCCTCCCCCGTGACCGACCCGTCGCGGGCGCCGATGACCGCTCTCCTGAGCTTCTCGACATCGGCGAGCAGATCCTCGCCGCCGCTTTCGGCGAGAACCGTTCCGAGCATCTCGCCGAGCAGTTTGACGTCATTCCTGAGCTGCTCGGGAACTTCCTGCCGTGCACTGTCGCGTTCCGCGCTTACCGCTGTCATGGTCACCGACCCTACAGAGATCGCACCCGCCGCCAGGTGCGCGGGGGCGTATTTCCGATGTTTTGCCCGGGCGTTAAGCATTGTTGCTCACGAGAAAGTAGGGCACATTTCCTCACGCGTTTTCGGTGATACCGCCTTCCGCGCCGCGGGCCCCGGGTGTACGTTCCGTGCGCTTCGCGCACGCTCCGGACGCGGGCTCGGGCGACGTGCCTGCTCGGGGGCGCCGCCGCCGCCTAGTTACTCGCCGGTAACCAGGGCTGGGTTCCCGTGTGACGGCACCTCGCGGTTAACCTGCGTAGTTATGGCCACCGAAGCCCCTGAACCGCTGTCCGCGGACGAGATCGACATCCACACGACCGCGGGCAAGCTCGCCGACCTGCAACGACGCCGGTACGAGGCCGTACACGCAGGGTCTGCTCGAGCCGTTGAGAAACAGCACGCCAAAGGCAAGATGACCGCCCGCGAGCGGATCGACGCACTGCTCGATCCCGGCTCGTTCGTGGAGTTCGACGCCTTGGCCCGACACCGCTCCACCAGCTTCGGCCTGGAGAGCAACCGCCCCTACGGTGACGGCGTCGTCACCGGCCACGGAACGGTCGACGGACGTCCCGTGGCGGTGTTCAGCCAGGACGTCACCGTCTTCGGCGGATCGCTGGGCGAGGTCTACGGCGAGAAGATCGTCAAGGTCCTCGACCACGCCCTCACCAACGGGTGCCCCGTCGTGGGCATCAACGAGGGCGGCGGCGCGCGCATCCAGGAGGGCGTGGTCGCGCTCGGCCTGTACGCCGAGATCTTCCGGCGCAACACCCACGCCTCGGGCGTCATCCCGCAGATCTCCCTGATCATGGGCGCCGCCGCGGGCGGCCACGTCTACTCCCCCGCCCTCACCGACTTCGTCGTGATGGTGGACGAGACGTCGCAGATGTTCATCACCGGCCCCGACGTCATCAAGACGGTCACCGGCGAGGACGTCTCCATGGAGGAGCTGGGCGGCGCCCGCACCCACAACACCAGGTCGGGTGTGGCGCACTACATGGGCGCCGACGAGCAGGACGCGATCGAGTACGTCAAGACGCTGCTCTCGCACCTGCCCGACAACAACCTGGAGGAGGCGCCGCCGCTGCCTCCCGAGGACGCCCCGGGCGACGGGGCCACCGACACCGACCTGGCCCTGGACGCGTTCATCCCGGACTCGGCCAACCAGCCCTACGACATGCGCACGGTGGTCGAGGCCGTCCTGGACGACGGCGACTTCCTGGAGGTCCACGCCCAGTTCGCCACGAACATGGTGGTGGGCTTCGGCCGCGTGGACGGCCAGTCCGTCGGCATCGTCGCCAACCAGCCCATGAGCCTGGCGGGCTGCCTGGACATCGACGCCTCGGAGAAGGCCGCGCGCTTCGTGCGCACCTGCGACGCCTTCAACGTGCCGGTGCTGACCTTCGTGGACGTGCCCGGGTTCCTGCCCGGGACCGACCAGGAGTGGGACGGCATCATCCGCCGCGGCGCCAAGCTGCTGTACGCCTACGCCGAGGCCACGGTGCCCCTGATCACCGTCATCACGCGCAAGGCCTTCGGCGGCGCCTACGACGTCATGGGCTCCAAGCACCTGGGCGCCGACGTCAACCTGGCCTGGCCCACGGCGCAGATCGCGGTCATGGGCGCCCAAGGCGCGGTGAACATCCTGCACAGGCGCACCCTGGCCGCCGCCGACGACGTCGAGGCCGAGCGCACCCGGCTGGTCGGCGAGTACGAGGACACCCTCCTCAACCCCTACTCCGCCGCGGAGCGGGGGTACGTGGACGGGGTCATCATGCCCTCCGAGACCCGGGTCCGGATCGCCAAGTCCCTCAAGGCCCTGCGCAACAAGCGCAAGCAGCTGCCGCCCAAGAAGCACGGGAACATCCCGCTGTGAGCGCGCCGAGGAACCCGCCGCACCTGGCCGTGGTCCGTGGCGAGCCCACCGCCGAGGAGCTCGCGGCCCTGACCGCCGTACTCAGCGCCCGCGCCCGGGCCGCCCGGACCGCCGAGGAGCCCGCCCCCGAACGCCCGTCCGGGTGGCGTGACCGCTCGCGCCTCATGCGCGGCGCACCGCCCCGCCCGGGCCCCGGCGCCTGGCGGCTGAGCACGCGATGACCCCGCCATCCCCACCCGCAGACTCACCACGGAGCGGTCGGCGCGCTGTCCGCCCCGCGCCGAGCAGAAGGATTTCCCACCGTGCGTAAAGTACTGATCGCCAACCGCGGCGAGATCGCCGTGCGCATCGCCCGCGCCTGCCGCGACGCCGGACTGGCCAGCGTCGCCGTCTACGCCGAGCCCGACCTGGACGCCCTGCACGTCAAGGTCGCCGACGAGGCCCACTCGCTGGGCGGGGCCACCCCCGCCGACTCCTACCTGGACATCGCCAAACTCCTGGCGGTGGCCCAGGCCTCCGGGGCGGACGCCGTCCACCCCGGCTACGGGTTCCTGGCCGAGAACGCCGACTTCGCCCGGGCCGTCATCGACGCCGGGCTGACCTGGATCGGCCCGCCCCCCGCGGCGATCACCGCCCTGGGCGACAAGGTCCAGGCCCGCCACATCGCCCAGAAGGTCGGCGCACCGCTGGTGGCGGGCACCGCCGACCCCGTCGAGTCGGCCGAGGAGGTCGTCGCCTTCGCCGAGGAGCACGGCCTGCCCATCGCGATCAAGGCCGCCTTCGGCGGCGGCGGGCGCGGCCTCAAAGTCGCCCACACCCTGGACGAGGTCGCCGACGCCTACGAGTCCGCGGTGCGCGAGGCGGTCACCGCCTTCGGCCGGGGCGAGTGCTTCGTGGAGCGCTACCTGGACCGGCCCCGGCACGTGGAGACCCAGTGCCTGGCCGACACCCACGGCAACGTCGTGGTGGTCTCCACCCGCGACTGCTCGCTCCAGCGGCGCCACCAGAAGCTGGTGGAGGAGGCGCCCGCGCCGTTCCTGTCCGCGGAGCAGATGGAGCGGCTGCACGCCTCCTCCAAGGCCATCCTCGCCGAGGCCGGGTACACCGGCGCCGGCACCTGCGAGTTCCTGGTGGGCGTGGACGGCACCATCTCCTTCCTGGAGGTCAACACCCGCCTGCAGGTCGAGCACCCCGTGACCGAGGAGGTCACCGGCATCGACCTGGTCCGGGAGATGTTCCGCATCGCCGACGGCGAGGAGCTGGGCTACGGCGACCCCGAGGTGCGCGGGCACTCCTTCGAGTTCCGCATCAACGCCGAGGACGCCGGGCGGGGCTTCATGCCCGCGCCGGGCACCATCACCGAGCTGAACCTGCCCGGCGGCCCGGGCGTGCGCGTGGACACCGGCTGCGAGGCCGGGTTCACGGTGCCCCAGGCCTTCGACTCGATGGTCGCCAAGCTCGTGGTGACGGGCCGCACCCGCCAGGAGGCTCTGCAGCGCTCGCGGCGGGCCCTGGCCGAGTTCACGGTCGGCGGTATGCCCACGGTGATCCCGTTCCACCAGGCCGTGGTGAGCGACCCGGCCTTCGCCCCGGCCGACCCCGAGCAGCCGTTCGGGGTCCACACCCGGTGGATCGAGACCGAGTTCGAGAACACCATCGAGCCGTGGTCGGGCACCCCGGGCGAGCCCGTCGAGGACGAGCGCGAGAGGGTCACCGTCGAGGTGGGCGGCAAGCGCGTCGAGGTGGTCCTGCCCGCGGGCCTGGGCGCCTCGGCCGCCGCCCCGGCGGCGGGCGGCCAGCGCCGCGGCAAGCGGACCGCGCGCAAGGGCGGCGGGAACACCGCGGCGGCGGGCGGAGACTCGCTGGTCTCACCGATGCAGGGCACCGTGGTCAAGCTGGTGGCCGAGGAGGGCCAGCAGGTCGCCGAGGGCGACACCGTGGTCGTCATCGAGGCCATGAAGATGGAGCAGCCGCTCAACGCGCACAAGGCCGGGACGGTGACGGGCCTGAGGATCACCGCGGGCGAGGCCGTGGGCAACGGCGCGGTGGTCTGCGAGATCAAGGACGCCTAGCGTCCGCGCCACGCGAGGGTGAGCCACGCGCGGGCGAAGGGGGGAGGCACCGGCGGCCGGTGCCTCCCCCGCGCACGTGGCCAGCGGTCCCGGACGTCGGTCAGGTCGATGTCCAGACCGCAGGGCGCGCTGACCCGCACACGTTCCCTGTGGACACCGGCGTTCACGTACCCGCTGTTGACGGGGTCGAGTTCGCACACGTACACCACCTCCCCCTCCCTCTCCACGAGCCGGAAGTGGGGGATGCCCGCCTGCGCGTGGAGCTGGGGCTTGCGCTCGCGGTCACGCACCTCGGAGTCGGTCACCGCGCCCCTTCTCCAGGACACCGGGCGTTCCGTTCAGGACGGAGCGTGGCCATCCTGGGACGGTCCGCGCGGGCCTTTGCGGCTTCTGCCCTGCGGAACGAGTGATCCTCGACGCATCCGGGCCGGGCGGGACGCGCCGCATTGCCCGTGGAGTGGACGTTGTGGCGCCAGGGACAGGAAGTTGTCGACACCCGCGTATGGAATAGATAAGGAACGAACGTTATTGTCCTTGTCTGTGACGAACATCTGGGGACTGACGCGACGGTGGCACATCGACCTGTGCCGCCGCGGCTGTCAGGCGTGTCGCTAGGTCCACGCGCGCCCTTCGGGGCAGCGCGCCGCGCACCCTTGTTCCCCGTGTCACCATCCCCTCGGTGATGCCCGCCGTTCCCCGTGCCGGAAACCCCGGCGGCGCCGACCGCTCCGCCGTGCGTACCCCTCCGGCTGCCTTCACCACCACTGGAGTCCCATCCCGTGTCCGCACAGAGCACAGACGCGCCCAAGAAGCGCAGGACCCTCCGTTTCCCGTTCGCGGCACAGGTCCTGGCGGGCCTGGTCCTCGGCGTCGTCCTGGGCGCCGTCGCCTTCCAGATCAGTCCGCCCGACGCCGAGACCGGTGACGCCACCAACTGGCTGGCCGTCACCCTCGACACCATCGGCTCGACCTTCGTCACCCTGCTGCGGACCATCGTCCCGCCGCTGATCGTCCTCGCCGTCATCTCCTCCATCGCCAACCTGCGCAACGTCACCAACGCGGCGCGGCTGGCCTGGAAGACCCTGCTGTGGTTCGGCGCGACCGCCCTGGTCGCGGTGGGCATCGGCATCGCCCTGGGCCTGATCGTGCGGCCCGGCGTCAACAGCGGCGTGGACGCCACCACCGCCGCCGAGCCCTCGGGCACCGGCTCCTGGATGGCGTTCATCGAGAGCATCGTCCCCGCCAACTTCCTCGGCTTGGGCGCGAGCGTCTCCGGCTCCGACGACGGCAGCTTCAGCGCCTCGCTGGACTTCAACGTCCTCCAGCTGATCGTCATCGCCATCGTCCTGGGCATCGCCGCGATCAAGGTCGGCAAGGCCGCCGAGCCCTTCATCGCCTTCACCGACTCCGCGCTCCAGATCGTGCTCAAGGCCCTGTGGTGGATCATCCGCCTGGCCCCGATCGGCACCGTGGGCCTGCTCGGCAACGCCGTGTACAGCTACGGCTGGACCACCATCGGCGCCCTGGGCAAGTTCGCGCTGACCATCTACATCGGCCTGGCGCTGGTGCTGTTCGTCGTCTACCCGGTGCTCGCCCGCGTCAACGGCCTCTCCCCGCTGAAGTACTTCAGCGGCGTGTGGCCCGCGGTCCAGCTGGCCTTCGTGTCCCGCTCCTCGATGGGCACCATGCCCGTCACCCAGCGCGTGACCGAGCAGAACCTGGGCGTGCCGCGCTACTACTCCGCGTTCGCCGTGCCCTTCGGCGCCACCACCAAGATGGACGGCTGCGCCGCGATCTACCCGGCGATCTCGGCGATCTTCATCGCCCAGTTCTTCCCCGGCATCAGCCTCGGCCTGACCGACTACCTGCTGATCGTGTTCGTGTCGGTGATCGGCTCGGCCGCGACCGCCGGAACCACCGGCGCGACCGTCATGCTGACCCTGACCCTGTCCACCCTGGGCCTGCCCCTGGAGGGCGTGGGCCTGCTGCTGGCCGTCGACCCGATCCTGGACATGGGTCGCACCGCGGTCAACGTGGCCGGTCAGGCGCTGGTCCCGGCCATCGTGGCCAAGCGCGAGGGCATCCTGGACGTGGCCCGCTACCACGCGCCGCGCGACGCCTCCGGCTTCGTGCCGCTGGACGAGTCGCACGACGACGTCGAGGGCGAGGTCGGCGAACCCGGCGTGAAGAAGGTTCCCGCCGGGGCCTCCGGTCAGGGCTGACCCACAGCCTCACCCCGTCCGCAGCGGCCCGCCGGAGCACCTCCGGCGGGCCGCGCCGCGTGTACGGCGGGAAGACCGTCCACGGACGGGTGTGCGCCGCCGCGCGTGTGCGACAGGCGTGTACGACCGGTGAGGCCGTGTACAACGGGTGAGTTTGTGTACTGCCGGTGAGTTCCGGCACAGGGGGAACCACGCGGGGGCACCCGTTCGTCTAGGTTGGAGAGGGAGGCGAGAGGAACGATCATGTTGCGCCGCTTGGTAACACCCACAGTGCTGACCGCCGGACTCGCGGCGGCGATGGTGAGCGCCGCGGCGGTGCCCGCCTCGGCTGACGCCCAGCCCCAACCGCCCGAGGCCCAGGCGATCGCCGAGGAGCTCGGGAACGACAACGTCTTCATCGACCCGAGCATCGACGCGATCCCCGAGGCCGAGCAGGGAATCCTGGAGTCGACCGCCGCCGATGCGGACGTCCCCGTCTACTACGTGGTCCTGCCCACCGACAGCATCTCCTCCCAGGCCGGGCTCGACGCCCTGATGAACCCCGTCATGGACGAGGTCGGCGACGGGGTCTACGGCGTGTTCGCGGGCAGCCAGACCTTCCAGGTGCTGTCCCCCAACGTCGAGGACACCGAGGCGATCCGGGAGGTGGCCATGCGGGAGGGCGGCGGCAACCAGGTCGACACCCTCGTCGCCGTCCCCGACGCGGCCACCCAGGTCGAGGAGGCCGAGCAGGCCGGGGCCACCTCCGGTTTCGTGCTCCTGGGGGTCCTGCTGGCGGTCGTCGCCGCGGGTGCGTGGTTCGTCCACCGCAGCCGCAAGAGGCGCGAGGCCGAGAAGGCCAAGCAACTGGAGGAGATCCGGCAGATGGCCACCGAGGACGTCGTGCGCCTCGGTGAGGACGTCGCCCGGCTGGAGATCGACGTATCCAAGGTCGACGACGCCACCCGCAACGACTACTCCCAGGCCATGGACGCCTACGACCAGGCCAAGGCCCAGTTGGACAACATCCGCGAGCCCGAGCAGGTCCGGCTGGTCACCAGCTCCCTGGAGGACGGCCGCTACTACATGACCGCCACCCGGGCCCGCCTCAACGGCGACCCGGTGCCCGAGCGGCGCGGCCCCTGCTTCTTCAACCCGCAGCACGGCCCGTCCGTGGAGGACGTGACCTGGGCCCCGCCCGGCGGCGCGCCCCGCGAGGTCACCGCCTGCGCCGACTGCGCGCGTGCGGTGCGCACCGGCGGCCAGCCCGACGTCCGGCTGGTCGAGGTGGACGGCGAGCGCCGCCCGTACTACGACGCCGGTCCGGCCTACTCGCCCTACGCGAGCGGCTACTTCGGGATGAACATGATGATGGGCATGTTCACCGGCATGATGATGGGCTCCATGATGGGGTCAATGATGGGCATGGGTATGGGCATGGGCGCCGGTGAGGTCGGCGCCGGAGAGGACTTCGGGGGAGGCGACTTCGGAGGCGGGGACTTCGGGGGAGGCGACTTCGGGGGCGGCGACTTCGGCGGCTTCGACTTCTGACCCGCACTCACCAGGCAGAACGATGACGGGCCCAGGGCCCCGGGCGGACCGCTCGGGGCCCTTCTCGTGTCTCCACGTTTTCCACAGGTGGGAATTGGGGCTGGTCGTGGGTGGTGCGGTGATGGTTTCCTGAAAATAGGGGGGATCCCACCCAGTGAGCTTTTCGGCGTGCCCTGAAACATCCCGCGTCCCATGCCCCGCGCCCCATGCCCCGCAGTTCACAGGCCAGCAGGGATAAATAAGCGAGGGGCAGGGAGAGGCCGTCCACAGGTTTCTCCTCTACGCGTTTCTTGGCGGGGGTTTCCGGCGGCAACGAAAGCGCGCCAGCTGCCGCGAAAGGGCACGGACGGCGGGGAACGGCCGGGGCCGGGTGGGGGTGTGGGTGGCCGACGAAAAGCGGCACCAAAGGCGGGAGCGACCACCGGAGGGCGACCAACGCCCGGGGCGTGGAGGTGGCCGGGCTCTGCTGTGTCGGCACCAACGGCAAGCGGACCCTCCGGCCTCGGGCAACGATCCCGGCACCTGCGGCCGGGCAGCTAACGGCATCCAAGGCCAAGGTGCCATTTTGGCTGAGCAATTTCAGGAGCCTTTCGGTTCGCCTGAAATGCGGTCTGTAAATCGAGAGTAGCTCCGGGAGAGAAACGCGTCGAATTCGACGTTGTGAACAGTGGAGGAAAGGGCGGGTGCTGGCCTATAATAAGAAGTATGGAGATGATGATCGCAGCGCCCGAGACGGCCCCCGGGGAATGCTCCCCGGCCGTGGCCGCGCTGGCCGGTGCGCGCGAGATCATCCACCAGGCGTTGAACACCGAGGTCCCGCCCGGAGCGGACGAGGCGGCCGCTGAGGAGATCGCGGCGCTGTGGGCCCAACTGGACCAGATCCGCTACCAGGCTCTGGCGCGGATGGCGCGTTTGTACGCACGCGGTGCGGTGGCCCGCTACAGCGGCTACTCCACGTTGGACAAGTGGATCACCCATCGGTGCAAGGTCCCTACCGCCCAGGCCAAGGATTTGGCCCGGCTGGCCCAGCACGTGCACGAGGAAACCCTGCCCGCCACCGCCCAGGCCGTGGCTGAGGGCCGGGTGGTGTTGGGTGAGGCGGTGGTGATCGCCAAGGCCACCGACACAGCCGTCCAGACCCGCGACGCCCAGCATTTCCCCGACCAGGCGCAGTACCGGCAGGGATTCGAAGCGGCGCTGGTGGCGGCCAAGGCGGAGCGGCCCGCGTTGTCGGTCAACCAACTCCAGTCGGTGGCCCGCCAGGTCGCGCATCGTTTGGATCCGCACCGTTTGGACCGCGACCACGAGGCGGCTCACGCCGCACGCGGCCTGACGGTCCATGACACGTTCCAGGGCAGCTACCAGTTGCAGGCCTGGGGCGGATCCGGGGACGCGTTGATCGTGCGCGCGGCCATCGACACCTTCACCACCCCACCTTCGGAGGAGGACACGCGCAGTCGTTCGCAGCGTGAGCACGACGCGCTCATCGCGGCGCTGCGTTTCGCCACGACCCACACCGGATGCGCCAACGCCCCCGCCCCGCTGGCGCAGATCCGCATCGTCGTACCCGTACAGACCTACCTGGACGCTCAAGGTCAGGAAGTTCCGGCGCTGGACGAGCACGGCCGAGTCATCCCGGTCGGGCTGGTGCACGAGTTGGCCGCCGACTCCGAGGTGGTGCGGATACTCACCGCCCCACCCACCGGCCAGGTGCTGGACGTGGGGCCCGGTCGACGCCTGGCCTCAGCGCGGCAACGGGCGGCCGCCTTCCACGGGCACACCACCTGCGCCCACCCGGGCGGGTGTGAGGTACCGGTCGCCCTGTGCCAGGCCGATCACGTGCGGTCGTTCTCCCGGGGCGGGCGCACCGTGGTGGCGAACCTGCAACCGTTGTGCGGGCCGCACAACCGGGCCAAGTACCAACGCGAACTACGCACACACCAACACCAACACCAGGGACGGGGACGAGACCACCCGCCCGACAGGGACCCGGTTCCACCGCTCCGGGAGTGACCCCCGGGTCGTGCCGGTCCCCGGCATGTCCGTGTCCGGCACGCCCGCGTAAGACAGGCGGCCCGGGCCCCGCGCCCACCCTCGTCGCTGCCACCGTCGCCCGCCCCCGCCCCGGGGGCCGGTAGCGCTGCCCGAGGCCCGCCAGCCCCGCCGCCTTCGCTGCCACCGCAGCAGAGCCCGACCATCACCCAACCCCGGGCGTTGGTCGCCCTCCCGCACCACTACGCGGCAGCAGGCGCCGCTGCCTCGTCCACCACCCGGAACCAGGGCGTTGAGCAGCTTCCTGAGACACCCGCCGCCTTTGGTGCCACCGCTGGAGCGAGCAACCACCTCCGCACCTCGACCGCTGATCGCCCTCACGCACCCGCGGCCAGTCCGGGGGCCTCCCGCCGACGACGTCAGTTCAGGAGGCGGCGGCCCGCACGTGTCGTTCCTCGATCCACCGGCACACGGCGTCGGCGGTCTCGCGGGGCTCGGCGCTAGTGGTGTCCAGCAGGTCGACCGGGGGCTCCAGGCGCGCGGCCTCGGACTCCACCCAGGCCGCGTACTCCAGGGCCTCGGCGATCCGCTCCTCGTCCCACTCGCGCCAGGCGGGGCGGGCCCGCAGGCGCCCGGCCAGGACATCGGGCTCGCAGGTCAGCGCGAGGTAGTGGACGTCGGTGAACAGGGCTCGCTCGGGCAGGTGCTCCAACTCCGGCGGCACCACCGTGCCGCACAGCACGACGGGCCGCCCGCTCTGCTGGACCATGGCGGCGGTGCGCAGCCAGGTGGAGCGGAACAGGCGGTGGTGGTCGGCGGGGTCGCGGAGTCCGCCGACCCAGAGGAGGTCCTGTTCAAGGACGACGAAGCGGTCGCGGAGCCGCTCCAGCAGCGCCCCGGCGATGGTGGACTTGCCGGTGCCGCTCGGCCCCGACACGCAGTACAGGGGCAGGCGCAGGAACGGGCGGGTGCGCTGGCAGAAGGCGCAGCGCAGCACGGAGACCCCCGCGGCGGTGTCGGGGGTCTCGTCCCATTCCCCGCAGTGGGTACAGATCAGCGGGTGCACGGGTTACTCGTCCAGGTCGTCGGGACTGCTCGGCTCAGTCGAAGAGGCCTTCGAGGAAGCTCTTCTTGCGGCGTCCGCCATAGCCGCGCGGGGAGTCGGGGTAGCCGCCGTGACCGCCCCGGTAGCCCTTCGGCGAGTCCGGGTAGCCGCCCCGGTATCCCTTCGGGGAGTCGGGGTAGCCGCCGTGACCGCCCCGGTAGCCCTTCGGCGAGTCCGGGTAACCGCCCCGGTGCTGCTGCGGGTAGCCGTGGGGCGGAGCCTGGTGGGGGTCGGGCGGCGGCGCGACACCGTAGTGGCGCTGCTCAGCGTTGACGACGCGCTCCAGCTCGCCCCGGTCGAGGAAAATACCCTGGCATCCGTCACACCGGTCGATGTGGACGCCCTGGCGGTCGAACGTGCGCATGGTGCTTTGACACTTGGGACAGATCACGAAACGACATTACTCGATTCTTGTCAGGAGCGGATAAAAAGGGGCTTCCTACTCCGGGGACGCCAGCATGAGCGAGCGGGCGGCCTCGGTCACGCTGCCCGACAGCGACGGGTACACCGAGAAGGTGTGCGCGATGTCGTCCACGGTCAGGCGCTGCTGGACGGCGATGGACACGCCCAGGATGAGCTCGCTGGCGCGCGGGCCGACGATGACCCCGCCCAGCACGATGCCGGTGTGCTGGCGGCAGATCAGCTTGACGAAGCCGTCCTTGACCTCGTTCATCTTGGCGCGCGGGTTGGTGTTGAGCGGCAGGGTGACCGACCGGCCGTCGATCCGGCCGCTGCGCACGTCGTCCTCGCTGGCGCCCACGGCGGCCAGTTCGGGGTGGGTGAACACGGTGGAGGCCACGGTGGAGAGCTTGAGCGGGGACACGGCCTCGCCGAGCGCGTGCCACATGGCGATGCGGCCCTGCATGGCGGCCACGGAGGCCAGCATGTTCACGCCCGTGCAGTCGCCCGCGGCGTACACGCCGGGGACGGTGGTGCGCGAGACCCGGTCGACCTCGACGAAGCCGCCGTCGCCCAGGCGGACGCCGGCCTCCTCAAGGCCCAGGTCCTGGGTGTTGGGGATCATGCCGACCGTCATCAGGCAGTGGCTGCCCTCCACCGTGCGGCCGTCGGAGAGGGTGACGAGCACGCCGTCGTCGGTGCGCACCACCGACTCCGCGCGGGTCTTGTTGAGCACGGTCATGCCGCGGCGCATGAAGACCTGCTCCAGTACCTCGGCGGCGTCGGCGTCCTGGGTGGGCATGACGCGGTCGCGCGAGGAGACCAGGGTGACCTCGGAACCGAGTGACTGGTAGGCGCTGGCGAACTCGGCGCCGGTGACGCCGGAGCCGACCACGATCAGCCTCTCCGGCAGCTCCTCCATGTCGTAGAGGTGGCGCCAGGTGAGGATGCGCTCGCCGTCGGGCTTGGCGGACGGCAGTTCGCGGGGGTGGGCGCCCGTGGCGATGAGGACGACGTCGGCGCGCAGGCGCTGGTCGCCCACGGCCACGATGTGCGGGTCGACCAGGCGGGCCTCGCCGCTGATCACCTCCACACCCTCCTTGACCAGGCGGGCGCGGGTGTCGTCGGACTGCGCCCGGGCCAGGAGTTTGATGCGGGAGTTGATCCGGTCGGTGTCCACCCGGACCGCGTCCTCGTCATGGGCGTCGCGGATACGGATGCCGAGGCTGTCGGACTCGCGTACGTAAGTGGTGCGGGTGGACGTGGCGATCAGGCTCTTGGACGGCACGCAGTCGGTGAGGACGCAGGCGCCGCCGATGCCGTCGCGTTCCACCACCGTCACGTCCGCGCCGAGCTGCGCGGCGACCAGTGCCGCCTCGTAGCCCCCGGGTCCGCCACCGATGATCACGACCTTCGTCACGCTAGCCTCACTCCCTCTGCGGCCTGGCCGCCACGCGCGTCCCCGGTCCGGGTGATATGCGGGCATGGCGCGGCACCACCTGTTTTCGTCGCTTGCTCCCATTGTCGGCCATGCCGACCGGGGGAAATAGCAGGCACCCCGGGCCAACCGGTCTACGATGGCCCCGTGTCCATCTACGCGGC
The DNA here is from genome assembly GCF_018316795.1 of Nocardiopsis akebiae. Classification (NCBI taxonomy): domain Bacteria; kingdom Bacillati; phylum Actinomycetota; class Actinomycetes; order Streptosporangiales; family Nocardiopsidaceae; genus Nocardiopsis; species Nocardiopsis akebiae. The sequence continues at coordinate 1,274,014 of NZ_CP074132.1, read as the reverse complement.
GTACGGAACCAGTCTCCACCCCGGGCAGATGGCCCGGCGGGCCCCGCACTCGCCCCTCATCACCACGGGCTGGTTGGAGGGTTGGCGGCTGACCTTCGGCGAGTGCCTGCCCGAGCCCGGTGGCGCGCTGGCGACCCTGGTCGAGGACGCCGGCCGGCGGGTCTTCGTGGCGCTGTACGACCTCATGGAATGGGACGAACCCCACTTGGACTTCTGGCAGGGCGCCCTGGAGGTGCCGCGCGGGGGTCACCGCCGTCTGCGGGGCGTGTCCGAGGACGAGTACGAGGAGCTGCGGCGCAGGCGGGCGCTGTGGTCGGTCGCGGGCGACGGGCGGGCCTACCGCAAGGTCACGGTGCGCGCCCGGACGACCGACCACGGCGTGGTGACGGCCTGGGCCTACGTGCTCGACGGCTACGAGGGCGGGATGCCCTCGGCGATCCAGCTGGGCGAGCTGGCGGTGGCCGCCGAGAAGGCCGGGGCGCCCGACTGGTACGTCTCCGAGCTGCTCGCCAGGGAGTGCCTGCCCACCGAGCTGTGACCACCGCGTTCCCCTTCGGGCCGGGCGCGGGAACACACGTGCGCACGCTCCCGGACGGCGCGGTCACCCGGGGGTAGCATCCGTCGTGTGACGGAACCAGAGCAGCAGCCGAGGACGACCGGCGAGGCCAGGGAGCTGGCGGCCGACGCGGCGCGCGAACTCCTGTCCCGTACCGGTGCCGACAGCTTCGACGCGCTGGTGGTGCTCGGCTCGGGCTGGGCGGGCGCGGTGGACACGCTGGGCTCGTACGACATCGAGCTGGACGCCACCGACCTCCCCGGCTTCCACGAACCCGCCGCCGAAGGGCACTCCGGCAAGATCCGCAGCATGTGGGTGGGCGACAAGCGCGTCATCGTGTTCATGGGGCGCGTCCACCTCTACGAGGGCCGCGGCCCGTTGGAGGTGGCCCACGCGGTCCGCACGGGCGTGGCCGCGGGTGCGGCGACCGCCGTGCTGACGGGCGCCGCCGGGTCGCTGCGCACCGACTTCGCCACGGGGCAGCCCGTGGTGGTGCGCGACCACATCAACCTGACCGCCCGGTCGCCGCTGGTGGGGCCCTCGTTCGTGGACCTGTCGTCGGCCTACAGCCCCCGGCTGCGGCGGGCCGCCCAGGAGGCGGACGCCTCGGTCCCCGAGGGCGTTTACGTGTGCACGACGGGGCCGCAGACGCAGACCCCGGCGGAGCTGAAGGTGCTGCGCCAGGCGGGCGCGGACCTGGTGGGCCACTCGATCGCCCTGGAGGCGGTCGCGGCGGTGGAGGCGGGCGCCGAGGTGCTGGGGCTGGCGGTGGTCAGCAACGACGCCGTGGGGGCGGTGTTCGAGCCCTTCGAGGCCGAGCGCGCCCTGGAGGTGGTCACGCAGCGGGCCCGCAGGCTGGGTGAGCTGCTCAACAGGGTGATCGGCCAGTCCTAGGGACCGGCCTCGACGGCCCTGGGTGGTGGAGGTGGGGTGGGGCGCCTCCGACCGGGCCCGTCCGGTACCGGCGTGGCGAGCGTACACCCCGAGGCCTGGGGTGGACGGTACCGACCGGGTTCCGGTCGGAGGCAGTGCTTGCCCCGGTGCCCGCGCCGCGCGGAATCCCCGCAGATCCCGTTGGACTCGCGACCTGGGCACCCTGTACTTCCGTTATTCAGTTGAACCGCGCGCGTCACCCTCGGGCAGGGTCCGGGCGGACGGCCATCCGCGCGAAGTCGTCCGCCCGGAACACTGTCCCTTAGGCATGCCTTACCTAACCAGAACTCGGAGGGCGCGTCAACCCCCGACAAGGCGGACCCGGCCGCCACACGGGGGTGGGGCCGGGTCGGATCCGGGAGGGGCGGTGCTCAGGCGAGCAGGAACACCGCCGCGAGCAGGGCCGCGGTCGCGCCGATGACCACGATCACCTCCAGGGGGACCATGGTCTGCGGCTCGTCCTGCGCGCCCAGCGCGGCGGGGCCCGCCCCGTCCACGTCCCTGACCGGCCCGCTGAGCGGTCGCGCCTTGTGGCGCTCGGCGTCCTGGCGCAGCTGCCGGGCGGCCAGGTCCACCGGGCGCGTGGAGGCGGGGTCCCCGTCGTCGTCCGGATCGAGGAATCCACCCTCCCGGCGCATGTTGTCGCGGACCCGCTGGCGCTTGGTCTCGCGCAGCGGCCACGAGCGCACCACGCCCCCGGGCGTGTGCACCCGCAGGACGTCGGTGACGTCCACCCAGAGCACCGCCGCCCACGGCACGAAGGTCTCGCGCAGGGGGTTGACCACCCTCAGGCCGCGCTCGGTGGAGACCACGCGCGGGCGCAGCCAGACCAGGTACACCGCGGAGGCGGTCGCGATCAGCAGGGCCCCCGCGATCCAGGCCTGACGGCCCTCGCCGCGCAGGAGCACGTCCACCAGCAGCAGGGCCGCGATCACGATCCACACGATCGCCGCCACCCGCGTGAAGGTGGAGTAGTGGGTGGTGGGGTTGGGACCGTCCATCAGGAGGTCGTCCACTTCAGCTGCGCGAAGCCGGGCTTGATGACCCCGTTGATCAGCGCCAGGCGCTCGTCGAAGGGCAGGAAGGCCGACTTCATCGCGTTGACCGTGAACCACTGGATGTCGTCCCAGCCGTACCCGAAGGCCTCGGAGAGCCGGGCGAACTCCTCCGACAGGCTGGTGCCGCTCTGGAGGCGGTTGTCGGTGTTGACGGTGACGCGGAAGCGCAGGTCGCGCAGGAGCCGGATGGGGTGGTCGGCGATGGACTCCGCGGCTCCGGTCTGCACGTTGGAGCTGGGGCACATCTCCAGCGGCACCCGCTTGTCGCGCACGTACTGGGCCAGGCGGCCCAGCCGCGGGGCGCCGCCGTCGGTGTCGATGTCGTCGATGATGCGCACGCCGTGGCCCAGGCGGTCGCACCCGCACCACTGGAGGGCCTCCCAGATGGAGGGCAGGCCGAACGCCTCACCCGCGTGGATGGTGAAGTGGAAGTTCTCCCGGCGCAGGTACTCGAACGCGTCCAGGTGCCGGGTGGGCGGGTTGCCCGCCTCGGCGCCCGCGATGTCGAACCCGGACACGCCCGCGTCGCGGTAGCGGACCGCCAGCTCGGCGATCTCCGAGGAGCGGGCGGCGTGGCGCATGGCGGTGACGAGCTGGCCGGTGCGGATGCTGCGCCCCTGGTCGGCTGCGCGCTTCTGGCCGAGTTCGAGGCCCTCCTGGACGGCCTCGACGACCTCCTCCAGGGTGAGCCCGGCCTCCAGGTGCTGCTCGGGGGCGTAGCGCTGCTCGGCGTAGACCACGCCGTCGGCGGCCAGGTCCTCCGCGGCCTCGGCGGCGACCCGCACCAGGGCGTCACGGGTCTGCATGACCGCCGTGGTGTGCGCGAACGTCTCCAGGTAGAGCTCCAGCGAGCCGGAGTCGGAGGCTTCGCGGAACCACCGCCCCAGCTCCTGTGCGTCGTAGGTGGGCAGACCGGTGTAGCCGGTCTCCCGGGCCAGTTCCACGACGGTGGCCGGGCGCAGCCCGCCGTCGAGGTGGTCGTGCAGCAGTACCTTCGGCGCCCGCCGGATCTGGTCGACTGTGAGTGGCTGGTTCATGGATTCAGGATGCCACCAGCCGGGGAGCAGCCCCGACAGGCGGACGCGGGTCGCCGCACCGGACGGCCGGGCCGCGGCCGGAAGCGGTACGGCGGGTCGGCGGGCGGGGAGCCGGGCGGTGCTATGCGCTCGGGCGCGCTGGGGTCCGCCGCGGTGCGCGCGGCGGCCGGGGGCTCCCCGCCCGCGGGCCGTCTCAGGCCATGGCCTCCTCGGTGCCCACGCGCGTGTCGCGGCGCGAGCTCTCCCACAGCGCGGTCAGCGCGGTGGTCACCATGAAGCGGGTGCCCGTGCCGATGGCGCGCTCGTCCACGTCGAAGGTGCCCCGGTGCAGGTCCAGCATGGGTCCGTCCCAGTCCGGGGAGTGGGTGCCCAGGCGGGCCAGCGCGCCGGGGACGTGCTCCAGGTACCAGGCGAAGTCCTCGCCGCCCAGGCTCTGCGGAGTGGAGGCCGCCGCCTCGGGGCCCAGGGCGGCGGCGACGGCCTCGCGCATGAGGGCCACGCTGGTCGCCTCGTTGATGGTGGGCGGCACGCCCCGCCGGTAGGTCACCTCGGCCTCGGCGCCGTAGGCCGAGGCCACCGACTCCACCAGACCCTTGATGATGTCGGGGGCGGCGTGCCACGCCTCGTCGTCCAGGCAGCGCACGGTGCCCTCGGCGACGGCGTCGTCGGGGATGACGTTGGGCGCGGAACCGGCGCTGATCCTGCCCCACACCAGGCTGAACCCGGCCCGGGGGTCGATCCGCCGCGACAGCGCGGCGGGCAGCTCGGTGACGACCTTGCCCAGGGCGTAGACGAGGTCGGAGGTCAGGTGCGGGCGCGCGGTGTGCCCGCCCGGGCCCGACAGCCGCACCATGAGCTGGTCGCAGGCGGCGGTGATGCCGCCGGTGCGCAGTCCGACCCGGCCGGTCATCAGGCGGGGGTCGCAGTGCAGGGCGAAGATGCGGTCCACACCCTCCATGGCACCGGCGTTGACCACCTCCACCGCGCCGCCGGGGAGCTCCTCGGCGGGCTGGAAGATGAGGCGGACCCGGCCGGGCAGCGCGCCCGCCCGCTCCAGCTGCGCCAGGAAGACCCCGGCCGCCAGCACGACCGTGGTGTGCACGTCGTGCCCGCAGGCGTGGGCGACCCCCGGCACGGTGGAGCGGTAGGGGACGTCTTTCTCGTCCGTCAGGGGCAGGGCGTCGATGTCGGCGCGCAGGGCCACCAGGGGACCGGTGCCGGATCCGACGTCGCAGACCAGACCGGTGCCCTGGGGCAGTTCCCGCGGTTCGAGGCCCACCTCGCGCAGGCGTTCGGCGATCCGCCCCGTGGTGCGGTGTTCGGCGAAGGCGAGTTCGGGGTGCATGTGCAGGTCCCGGCGGAAGCCGCTCAGCTCCCGCCCGTGCCGCGCCAGGAAAGCGGTCAACTGTTCCGGCAGGTCATGTCCCTGCATGCGAGGGTCCCCTCTTCTCCACGTCTCAGCGCGTACCGGCTCCGTCGCCGGCACCGACCCTTGCGCGGGTGGGAGGACCGCCCTGGAGCTCGGCGGCGAGCATGTCCACGACGTCGTCGAGGGACCCGCCCTCGGCGATGACCGCGCGCTGACGTTCGTAGGAGGCGCCCTTGTCCAGGATCTCGGAGATCAGGTCCAGGTCCTCGGCGCAACCCAGGCGGGTCGCGACCGGTTTCAGCTCGCGGACAAGCTCGTACAGGTCGTCGCGGAGCGGAACCGTGGTTCCGCGCGCGTCCGTGATGACACGAGCGTCGAGTCCGTAGCGGGTGGCACGCCACTTGTTGTCCTTCACCACCCAGGACGGCGGGCTGGGCAGACCGTACCCGCGGTCGAGCTGGTGATCGAACAGCTCCACCAGGCTCTGAGAGAGCGCGGCGGCCATTCCCACCTCGCGCAGGGTGGGAATACCGTCGAACATCCGGATCTCGATGGTGCCGAAATCAGGGTGCGGACGGATGTCCCACCACACTTCCTTGATAGAGGCGATGGTACCTGCCCGGAGAAGCGTTTCGAGGTATTCCTCGAAAGCGGCCCAGTGCGGGAGGTTCGGCGGCGGCCCAGCGGTGGGCAGCGTGCCGAAGATGACGGACCGGGAGGAGGCCAGGCCGGTGTCCTGTCCGCCCCAGAACGGGCTGGACGCGCTCAGGGCGAGGAAGTGCGGCAGGTAGTGCGACAGGGCGTTGACCATGGGGATGGCCTTGTCCCTGTCGCGCACGCCGACGTGGACGTGGACGCCGCACGTCAGGATGCGCCGGACCAGCCACTGCATCTGCTCGACCAGCTCGCCGTAGCGCTTGCCGGGGCTGAGCTCCTGGTCGCGCCAGTCATCGATGGGATGGGTCCCGGAGCAGGTCAGCGTGGTCCCCCAGGGCGTGAGGACCTCCCTCATGCGGTCGAGGTTGCGGCCCAGGTCGCTCTTGGCCTCCTCGACCGTCTCGCAGATCCCGGTCACGACCTCCACCTGGGACTGCATGAGCTCGTGGCGCAGCGGCGGGGCGGAGTCGGAGCTGAGCTCGGGGAGTTCGGCGAGGAGCTTGGGCGCCTCCTGCCTCAGGTGCCGACTGCGCCGGTCGACGAGCTGGAGTTCCCACTCCACTCCGATCGTCGCGCGTTCGGACGAGTTGAATGCGATTCCCATCTGCCCTCCGAAGGGGGTGTTTGCGGCCGTCCTCGGCCGTCGCACCGTCGCGCCCCGGAGAACCGGTCAACCGGGACAGGGGAGGACTACCCCTCACGCACCGCACACATACGGGACAATCGACTCGCTTAATGCGAATTCCGTGGAAAGAATTTCTGTTTCGGGTGCGTCGCCGGAGCGCCTACGCGCGCTCGCCGCGGCGTCGGCGCAGCGCCCACGCCGCGGTGCCCGCGGCGCCGGCCGCCCCCAGCAGGGACAACATCCCGGCCAGCGCGCGCCGGGCCCGGCGGCGCTCGGCCGCCTCACTGGCCGACACCCGAGCCGAGACCCCCGCGGCCCAGTCCGGGCGGGTCCAGTCCATGCCGTACTCCTCCGGCAGGGGCAGGGAGCCGGTGTAGGGCGGCGGCATCGGCAGCCACGTGGCCGTCCACGCCGCGCTGAACATCACAAGGCGCATCACGAGGTTGATCCACACCAGCAGCCCCACCAGGACGGCGAAGGACGCGTAGACGGGGTTGCTGAGCGTCCCGGCCAGCAGCACCGCCGCCGCGGCCTTGAGGACCTCGAACCCGACCGCGCCCAGCAGGGCTCCCCTCCACATCATCCGCGTGGGCCGCCCGCTGCCCGACAGCAGCGCGAAGGCCAGCACGAAGATCGCCATGTTGGCGCCGACCGCGATGGCCAGGGCAAGCACGCGCAGGGAGAGGTTGGCCAGGAGGGAGCCGTCCAGGCCCACCAGCCCGAGGAGCCACTGCGTGGCGGTCTGGGCGACGCTGGTGAAGGCCACCGCGAGCAGCAGCGCCGCGCCCAGGCCCAGCATGACCAGCAGGTCGGCCAGCTTGCGCAGGAGGAGGTTGGGGCCCTCCTTGAGGTTCTTGAGCCAGATGGAGTGCAGGGCCTCGCGCAGCGCGGACACCGCGTTCAGGCCCGCGTAGAGCAGACCGAGCACACCGATGACACCGGCGCCCACGCGGGCCTGGGCGATCTCGTCGATGGGCAGTTGCCCGGACAGGCCCGGCAGGACGCCGTCCAGCGCCTGCTGGAGGTAGTCGCCCACCTCGACCTGCACGGCGGCGAGGTAGCCGACCGCGGCGAAGGCCAGCGCCAGCAGGGGGAAGAAGGACAGGAAGGCGAAGTAGGTGACCGCACCGGCCAACTGGTTGCCGTTGCGGTCGGCGTAGCGCTCGTAGGCCCGGACCAGGTGGTCGACGGCGGGCCTGCGCCTGCGCAGCTCCCAGTACGTGTCCATGCCCAGGTTCCGGTAGTGCCTGCCGGTGTCCCTGGCCCTGTCCAGCGCTGCGGCCACGCGGCCTCCCTCTCCGTCGCACGTATCACCCGTGTCCCTACCCCGCGCGGCCGCGCGGTCACCGGTGGCCCGCAACCGTAGCGGCGCCGCGCTCCCCCGTGAAGTCCCCGTGCCGGGTCCGGCGGCGTACACCCCCTACGGGGACGAAGCGCTTCAGCGGGGGTGATCACGGACACGTCCGGGCCTTGGGCAGACTTGGGGGACGAAGAACCGTCCGGCGGAAGGGGGCCTCGGTGGGGGGCGCGGGGGCGCGGCTGCGTGCCGTGTTGGGTGTGCGGTCGGCGGGTCCGCGGGGGGCCTGGCCCGAGGAGGCGCCGGACGCCGACGCACTGGTCGGTCGGTTCCGGGCGCGGTTCCAGGCGCCGCCCGCGGGCGTGTGGCACGCGCCCGGGCGCCTGGCGGTCATGGGCGAGCACACCGCGGCCGGCGCGGGGGCCGGGCTGTACGCCGCCCTGCCCTGGGGCGTGACGGCCGCCGTGGGCACCGCTCCGGACCCGGGCGTGCACGTCGCCGCCCCGAGCGGCCCGCTGCGCCCCGGGACGCGGCGGCGCGCGCGGTGGCCGGGGCCGTGGCCGCCGCGCGCCGGGCGGGTGTCCTGGACGGCGACACGGGTGTGCGCGCGGTGCTGGACGCGGACCTGCCCGAACACGCCTCCCTGGGCTACACGGCCGCCGTGGGCGCGGCGGTGGCGCTGGCCCTGGCCGACCTGGGCGGCGGCCCCCCGCCCGAGGGCGCCACCGCCGACCAGCGGGTGGCCCTGGCGGCCCGCCCCGGGTGCGCGGTCCGGGTGAACCTGAGGAGCCTGCGCACCACCGTGCTGCCCTTCGACCTCGCCGGGGCCGGGCTGAGGCTCGTGGTGGTGGACACCGGCGCCCTGCCCCGGCGCGACCTGCGCGCGGCCCGCTCCGCCGAGCTGGAGCGCGCGCAGCGCACGCTCGGGCCGCTGCGCGCCGTCCAGGACCTGTCCGGGGCGCTGGCGAGCCTGCCGGACCCCGTGCTGCGCCGCCGGGTCGAGTACGCGGTGACCGAGGTGCACAGGCTCAACGCGGCCGTGGGGCTGCTCCGGGCCGGGCGCTTCGGGGAGGTCGGTCCGGTCCTGTCCGCCTCCCACCTGTCCCTGCGCGGCTTCGGGCTGCCCACGCCGGAGGTGGAGCTGGCCGCGGAGACCGCCGCGCGGGCCGGGGCGCGCGGGGTGCGGATGTCGGGCTGGGCGGGGACCGTGCTGGCCCTGGCCGCCGAGGAGCGGGTGGAGGGGATCGGCGAGGCGCTGGCCCGGGAGTTCCGCGCCGACGGCCGGGTCCCGCCGCGCGTGCGCGCCGCCGTGCCCTCCGCGGGCGCCCACCGGCTGCGCTGAGACCGGTCGGGCCGGCGGGCCCGGGGCCCGGACACGGCGCGGAGGCGGTCGCGCGGCGGGAGCCCGCGGGGTTCCCGGAGGCCGAACCGGGACATTGCGCCGAACCCCGCTACCCTTTTCGCGATCACACAGGGTGGAAGTAAGCGACGAGGCGATCCACGACGCTGAGCAGATGGGCGATGCGATGGCTGACCGACGGAACCGTGACGACCCCGGTCGCACCGGCGAGCACGACAGACAGGGCGTGTTCCGGCGCGGCGGGTCCCCGGACAGGCCGGACGAGTTCGAGAAGCTCTACCGCCCGCGCGAGTCCGAGCAGAGGGTGGTCGGCGAGACGCGTCGGCTCCCGCCCGCCGAGGACGTGCCCCCCGTACGGCCGAGGCGGTCCCAGAGGCCTCAGCAGTCCCAGAGGTCCAGGCGCACACACAGCGCCGGACGCGTCTACGACGGCCGCGGCCTCGAACGCAGGCGCAAGGAGCGCAAGCGGCGGCTGGCCACGACCGTCACGGTGACCGTGCTGGTGCTGTTGCTGGTCGTCCCCCTGGTCTTCGTCGGCGGGTTCTACGTGTACGCGAACTCGCGGCTGGAGCGGGTGGAGGCCCTGCTGGACTACGAGGGCCGCCCGGACGGGCAGCCCGGCACGACCTACATGGTCGTCGGCTCCGACAGCCGCCAGGGCCTGTCCGAGGAGCAGATGGACGAGATGGCCACCGGCTACGCCGAGGGCCGCCGGACCGACACCATCATGGTGCTCTACATCCCCGACGAGGGCGACCCCACCATCGTCAGCGTCCCCCGCGACTCCTACGTCCCCCTCGCCGTCCCCGGTTACGCCGACAACAAGATCAACACCGCCTTCGCCGACACCGTGTGCGGCACGAACGACGCGGGCGAGGAGGTCTGCGGCGGCCCCGCCCCCCTGGTGGAGACCTTCGAGCGCGCCTCGGGCGTGCACATCGACCACTACGTGGAGATCGGCATGGGCGGCTTCGTCGACATCGTGGACGCGGTGGGCGGCGTGGAGCTGTGCCCTGAGGAGGCCATGGCCGACCCCAAGGCCGGGCTGGACATCGAGGCGGGCTGCCAGACGATGGACGGCGGCACCGCCCTGGGCTACGTGCGCACCCGGGCCACGCCGCGCGCCGACCTGGACCGCATCGCCCGCCAGCGCGAGTTCTTCTCGGCGCTGGTCCAGACGGCCAGCGCGCCCTCCACGCTGTTCAACCCCTTCGAGTCCGTCCCGCTGGTGCTCGCGGGCACCGACACCTTCATGGTGGACGAGGGCGACGACCTGCGGCACCTGGGCAGCATGCTCCTGGCGATGCGCGGCGGTACGCAGACCACCGCGATCCCCGTGGGCCAGACCCCCACGCTGGACGGGGTCGGCTCGGTGGTGATCTGGGACGAGGCGCGCTCCGAGGAGATGTTCGCCGCCATGCGGGCAGGGGAGCCGATCCCCGAGAGCGCCTTCCAGGAGTAGACCGGAGGCCGGACCGCCTCGGGCCGCGCAAGTGCGGGCGGTCCGGGGAAAGGCGAAGGGCCCGTCGCCGAAGCGACGGGCCCTTCTTCGTGACGTTCCGTACTGTGCGCGCCTACCCCCCAGCGGGCGCACGGCCGGCACGTCGGTCATAGTGGCAGAGGAGCCGAAACCCGCTCTGGCCTGCCGATTCTCACCGGCACGTCTCCACAATAGGTCAAAGTTCGCGTAAGGTGCGAATCCTGTGCACGTGGCCTATGTCGCACCCTCGGGCCTCTGCGGTGGTCCGGCGTTGCCATCCTGCCACCGCCGGCCCGCGCATGTACGCCGAACACGGGAAACACGCCGGGAAACTTTGGCCGACCGCGGTCCCAGAACCCCGCGAAGGCCGCGTTCGCGACACCCGGGCCCCTCGGGGGCGGGTTCCTCCCGCACCCGGCACGGCGAAGCCCGGCCGCCCCCGAGGGGCGACCGGGCGTGAGCGAGGTCTCACCCGGACGGTACGGATCAGGACCGTCCGGGTCCGCCGCGCGCACCGCCGCTCGGACGGAGCGCGGGGGCTCAGGCCAGGCGCTTGGCGAGGTTCTCGTCCAGCGCGGCCAGGAACTGCTCCGTGGTCAGGAACTCCTGGTCGCCGCCGACGAGCAGCGCGAGGTCCTTGGTCATCTGGCCGCCCTCGACGGTCTTGATGACGACGTCCTCCAGGGTGTTGGCGAACTCGACGACCTTGGGGGTGTTGTCGAGCTTGCCCCGGTGCTCCAGACCGCGGGTCCACGCGAAGATGGAGGCGATCGGGTTGGTGGAGGTGGGCTTGCCCTGCTGGTGCTGGCGGTAGTGGCGGGTCACCGTGCCGTGGGCGGCCTCGGCCTCGACCGTGCGGCCGTCCGCGGTGCGCAGGACGGAGGTCATCAGGCCGAGGGAGCCGAAGCCCTGGGCGACGGTGTCGGACTGCACGTCACCGTCGTAGTTCTTGCAGGCCCAGACGTAGCCGCCCTCCCACTTGAGCGCCGCGGCGACCATGTCGTCGATGAGGCGGTGCTCGTAGGTCAGGCCCGCGGCGTCGAAGCGGTCCTTGAACTCGGTCTCGAAGATCTCCTGGAACACGTCCTTGAACATGCCGTCGTAGGCCTTGAGGATCGTGTTCTTGGTGGACATGTAGACCGGGTAGTTGCGGTCCAGGCCGTAGTTCAGGCTCGCGCGCGCGAAGTCCTCGATGGACTTGCGGAAGTTGTACATGCCCATCGCGACGCCGCCCGCCTCGGGGAAGTTGGCGATGTCGAACTCGACCGGCTCGCTGCCGTCGGCCGGGGTGTAGGTCATGGTGACCGTGCCGGGACCGGGCACCTTGAAGTCGGTGGCCTTGTACTGGTCGCCGTGGGCGTGGCGGCCGATGATGATCGGCTTGGTCCAGCCCGGGACCAGGCGGGGCACGTTCTCGCAGATGATGGGCTCGCGGAAGACGACGCCGCCGAGGATGTTGCGGATGGTGCCGTTGGGCGACCGCCACATCTTCTTGAGGCCGAACTCCTCCACCCGGGCCTCGTCCGGGGTGATGGTGGCGCACTTGACGCCGACGCCGTGCTCCTTGATGGCGTTGGCCGCGTCGACGGTGATCTGGTCGTCGGTGCGGTCGCGCTCCTCGATGCCCAGGTCGTAGTACTTCAGGTCGACGTCGAGGTAGGGGAGGATCAGACGGTCCTTGATGAAGGACCAGATGATCCGGGTCATCTCGTCGCCGTCGAGCTCGACTACGGGGTTCTCGACCTTGATCTTGGCCATGGCTGTGTGGCTGTCCCTTCAGTCTTCGCTGCCGCCTCGTGCGCCGCGGGCCCGCGTCCGGCTCGCGGCCGGAGGCCGGTCCGCGCACCCGGCGGTCCACCGGTCCCGTCCGGGGTCCGTGCTCCCCGGCGGGCAGGTGGCTTCTCGGTGTCGCGGTATCTCGACGTCAAGCTTATTCGACGCCTAAGCGGACAGTTGCGGCGCCACCCATGCCAGCACGATCAGCAGGACCGCGAGGGTGGTCAGGGTGAGCAGGTCGATCCACCGGCGGCGCACGGCGAGCATCCCGACCCAGTCCCGGGGCAGGAGCACCCGGAAGGTCGCCGCCAGCAGCAGCGCGCCCGCGATGATCGCCGGTCCGCGCTTGAAGTAGGCCGCGGCCACGACCACGATCCCCGCCGCGAGCGCCGACATGACCAGGAAGTAGGGCACCTGCGAGAGCCAGTACGGCGTCTCGGGCCCCTCCGCGGTCGGCTCCCGCGCGACTTCCCCGGAGTCCGCCCCGGAGTCCCTGGCGGAACCGCCGCCGGGCTCCGGCCCCCCGGGTCCGTCCCCGCCCGGCGCTCCCCCCTCGGGCTCCCGCCCGCCGCGGGCCGCCCCGCCGGGTGCCCTCGCACCGGGCGCGCCCTCGTCCGCGTCCGCCAAATCCGCCTGCCCCGCCTTGTCCACCGCGTCCCGACCCGTTCGGTTACGAAAGTGCTTGGCCGCCTCGCGGCTCGTTCACGGTCTTCTCCCGGGAACTGGCACGGACCGGCCATCCGTCGAGGACTGGCTGTCCGAAAACCGAACACCGCTCCGGAGGCTCGCGTCCGTGAGGGTTTCGGCGGCACCGCGCGGGAAGCGAGGCTTCCCGTCCGGGAGAGACTGCGCCCATTGTAGTGATCCGGACCGCCGACTCCTCAGGGCTCACGGAAACGGTCCGGCTCGGGCCCCGAACGCCCATGACCGTTTCCCGCTTCCGCTTCGGCCACAGAGGCGTATTTGCACGCCTTATCCGTCTAACTCCGGAGTAAGCGCGTAGAACGCTTACCGCCCGGGTAACCAAGCTGGAGATGAGTGCACCGGTGAGCGAGGACCACCCCCATGAAGCCCACTCCACGCGTAGACCGAACCGTCACCCCACGACAGCCTCCCCTCCACCACCGTCGCCCGCACCCCCACCGGCAGCGCCACCCCACTCCGGGAGGAACCACCGTGGACGGGCCCTACCTCCGCGTCGAAGAGACCGGGGACATACGCCAGCTCGCCGGTGAGGTCACCACGGTCGGCCGCGGGGAGGGCGCCGACATCAGGCTGAACGATCCGAGCGTCTCCCAGCTGCACGCCGAACTGGTCCGCCGCGGCCCCTACGTCTACGTGGTGGACCTGGGCCTGTCGCGCAACGGGACCCGGGTGAACGGCCGCCCCATCGCCCGCCGGGTGCTGGAGGAGGGCGACGTGGTGAGCTTCGGCACCGCGCGCTGCCGGGTCGGCGGACTGCCCAAGGAGCAGATCAGCCCCGACATCGAGCTGCGCCGCGGCGCCGCCCCCGAGCTCACCCGCCGGGAGCTGGACGTGCTGACCGCGCTGTGCCAGCCCGCGCTGTCGGAGGAGGCCTTCGTGGCCCCCGCCACCGCCCGGGACATCGCCGAGGCGCTGGTGGTCACCGAGGCGGCGGTCAAACAGCACCTGTTGCGGCTGTACCAGAAGTTCCGCATCCCCGAGGGGCAGAACCGCAGGACGCGGCTGGCCAACGAGGTCGTGGCGCTGGGCCTGGTGCGGCCGATGCCGATGGGCGGCTCGACCCGCAAGGCCAGCTGAGCGCTCCCCCGGCCCCACCGGAGGGTGCCGTGCGAACGGTCGGGCCGGAGCCGGTCACGCAGTGCGACCGGGTTCGGCCCGTGTGTGACGCCGGAGCCGGGCCCCGCCTCGAACGGGGCCCGGCAGGGGTGCGGTTGGGGATGGTCCTCCGGACCGGCCTCGGCTTGTGGGGGTCGGTTCTGGCGCCCACGGGGTTCTGGAGGGGCCGGAGGCGGGTTCGCGAGGAACGGGCGAACCCGCCGTAGGCACCGAAGGTTCCCGTGCTTCGGGCGCCCGAACACAAGAAGGACCGAGCGCAGCGTCCGTCGGGGGTCGTGGCGGGCGACGGGTGGGACGAAGCGAAGCGGAGGCCCCAGAAAACACTGCCTAGAGGGCGGCCTGCCGCTCGGCGGCCTCCACCACGTTCACCAGCAGCATCGCCCGGGTCATCGGGCCCACGCCGCCGGGGTTGGGCGACAGGTGCCCGGCCACCTCGGCCACGTCGGGGACGACGTCGCCGACCAGGCCCGACTCGGTGCGCGAGACGCCCACGTCCAGCACGGCCGCGCCCGGCTTCACCATGTCCTTGGTGATGAGCCCGGGCACTCCGGCACCGGCGACGATGATGTCCGCGCGGCGCGTGTGCTCGGCCAGGTCCCGTGTGCCGGTGTGGCACAGGGTGACGGTGGCGTTCTCCGACCGGCGGGTCAGCAGCAGGCCGAGGGGCCGGCCCACGGTCACGCCGCGCCCGACCACGACCACCTCGGCGCCCTTGAGCGGCACCTCGTAGCGGGTGAGCAGCTCCACGATGCCGCGCGGGGTGCACGGCAGCGGCGCCTCCTGCATCAGCACCAGCTTGCCGAGGTTGGAGGGCTGGAGGCCGTCCGCGTCCTTGACCGGGTCGATCAGGCCCAGCACGCGGTTCTCGTCCAGGCCCCTGGGCAGCGGGAGCTGCACGATGTAGCCGGTGCAGGCCGGGTCCGAGTTGAGTTCGTGGACGGCCTGCTCCACCTGCTCCTGGGTGGCGTCGGCGGGCAGGTCGCGGCGGATGCTGGCGATGCCCACCTGGGCGCAGTCGCGGTGCTTGCCGCGCACGTAGGAGTGGCTGCCCGGGTCGTCGCCGACCAGGACCGTGCCCAGACCGGGGGTGACGCCGCGGTCGTGCAGCTTGGCCACCCGCTCGGAGAGCTCCTCGCGGATGGACTTGGCGACGGCCTTGCCGTCCAGGACGATCGCGCTCATGCGTGTGTCTCCTCGCTCAGTGGAAGAAGTGCCGGGTCCCGGTGAGGTACATGGTCACGCCGGCCGCCTCGGCCGCGGCCACGACCTCCTCGTCGCGGACCGAGCCGCCGGGCTGGACGACGGCGCGGACCCCCGCACCGGTGAGGATCTCCAGGCCGTCGGGGAAGGGGAAGAAGGCGTCGCTGGCCGCGACGGAGCCGGTCACCCTCTCGCCCGCGCGCGTGACCGCCAGGCGGGCGGAGTCCACACGGTTGACCTGGCCCATGCCCACGCCCACGGTGGCGCCGCCGGAGGCCAGGAGGATGGCGTTGGACTTGACCGCGCGCACGGCCTTCCAGGCGAAGGCCAGGTCGGCCAGGGTGGCCTCGTCGGCCGGCTCGCCGGTGGCCAGGGTCCAGGTGGAGGGGTCGTCGCCGGGGGCGTCGATGGCGTCGCGCGACTGCACCAGCAGGCCGCCGCTGATCTGGCGGTGCTCCACGCCCGCGCCGGGGCCGGAGCCCTGCGCCACGAGCAGGCGGATGTTCTTCTTGCGGCTGAGGATCTCCACGGCCGCGGGCTCGAAGGCGGGGGCGACGACGACCTCGGTGAAGATCTCCGCGATCTGCCCGGCCAGCTCCTCGCCGACGGGGCGGTTGGTGGCGATGACGCCGCCGAAGGCCGACACCGGGTCGCAGGCGTGCGCCCTGCGGTGGGCCTCGGCGTTGTCGGCGCCGACGGCGATCCCGCACGGGTTGGCGTGCTTGATGATGGCCACGCACGGCTGGTCGAAGTCGTGGGCGGCGCGCAGCGCGGCGTCGGCGTCCACGTAGTTGTTGTAGGACATCGCCTTGCCGTGCAGCTGCTCGGCTCCGGCCAGGCCGGTCTCCGGGGCGCCCGCGACGGTGTAGAGCGCCGCCTTCTGGTGGGGGTTCTCGCCGTAGCGCAGGACGTCCCTGCGGTTGTGGACGGTGGCCAGGAAGCCGGGCCAACCCGACTCGGCGGCCTCGGCGTCGGGGGCGTACTCGGCCGCGAACCAGTCGGCGACGGCCGCGTCGTAGGCGGCGGTGTGCTGGAAGGCGAGCCCGGCCAGGCGCTTTCGCTGCTCCAGGGTGAAGCCGCCGTCGCGGACGGCCTCCAGGGCGGCGTCGTAACTGCCCGGGTCGACCACGATCGCGACACTGCCGTGGTTCTTGGCCGAGGCGCGCACCATGGCGGGGCCGCCGATGTCGATCTTCTCGATGCAGTCGGCCTCGGAGGCACCGGAGGCGACGGTGTCCTGGAAGGGGTAGAGGTTGACCACGACCAGGTCGAAGGGGGCGATGCCCAGCTCCTTGATCCTGGCGACGTGCTCGGGGTTGTTCTGGTCGGCCAGCAGCCCGGCGTGCACGGAGGGGTGCAGCGTCTTGACGCGGCCCTCCATGATCTCGGGGAAGCCGGTGACGTCCTCCACGGGGGTGACGGGGATGTCGGCCGCGCGCAGCCGCGCGGCGGTGGAGCCGGTGGAGACGATCTCCACCCCGGCCTCGGCCAGGCCGATGCCCAGCTCCTCCAGACCGGTCTTGTCGTAGACGCTGATCAACGCACGCCTGATGGCCTGCTGGGTCACCGGTTCTCCTTCGTGTCGGTCGCGTCGGTGACGCGCTGCTCGGTGCGGCCGAACCGCACGTGCCTGCCGTCGATGGTCCAGCCCTCGCGGGCGAGCCTGCCGACCGTGTCGACCAGCATCGCCCGCTCCACGGTCTTGATGCGCTCGTGGAGGCTGGCTTCGTCATCGCCGTCCTCGACGGGCACCGCGACCTGGTCGATGATCGGACCGGAGTCGACGCCCTCGTCGAGGAAGTGGATGGTGGTGCCGGTGACGCGGACACCGTGGGCGAGCGCGTCACGCACGGCGTGCGCGCCGGGGAAGGAGGGCAGCAGCGCGGGGTGGATGTTGACCGCGGGGTGGCTGCCGACCACGGCGGGGCCGAGGATGCGCATGAAGCCCGCGGAGACCACCAGGTCGGGGCGGTGCTCGCTGATGCGTTCGGCCATGGCGGCGTTCCACCGCGAGCGGTCGGAGTAGTCGCGGAAGGGGACGACGAACGCGGGCACACCGGCCTCCTCGGCCAGTTCGACGCCGCGGGTCCCCTCGCGGTCGGAGCCGACGGCGACGACGGTCGCCCCGTAGGCCGGGTCCCTGGCCGCCTCCAGCAGGGCGGCCATGTTGCTGCCCGTGCCCGATATGAGGACCACCACTCGCGCGGACAATGCTTCTCCCATTGTGTAGAGAACGGTGCGAGAGCCGCCTCTGGCCTTCCGGGGGCGCCGGGGGACGGCGCAGCATCCGGATCTCGCGTACGCCGGTCCGGGCCGGCGCGCGCCGGAGCCGGAGGCGTGGTGTGCGGGTGACCCGATCGCCCTCCGCCGGGCGCTCCCCCGCGGGCCTCCATGGGCCGGAGGCGTCCGTTGGGGGTGGCGGCGGGTGACGGGCGGGTGACGGGCGCGCCCGCTGGGCCCGCCCGCGTTCCCACCCTATCGGTCCAGGTAGCGTCTACCCACGGGGAGTGGGTGTTGGCCGACCTGTGACGGGGGTCTCGGCGGCCCCCGGACCGGCGTGACCATGGACGACGGGTAGCCTCCGTGCGGCGGAGGCGACCACGGCGCCCCGAGCGGGGCGCGCATAAGGAGTGAACCTTGACCGACAACAGCCCGGAGCCCCGGAACGAGGGGCAGCCGCCCAGAGCCGAACGCGGCGGCCTGTGGGGCCTGTTCTTCGGGGCGGCCGGCCTGCTGCTGCCGCCCTACGGGGTCGTGCTGTCCGTGTTCGGTGTCGTGCAGGGCTTCCGGGCGAGGCGGGCCGCGCGGGCGAACCGCACCGAGGCGCCGGGCGCGCTGATGAGCGTGGTCGTGGGCGTGCTGGGGATCGTGATGTCGCTGTCGCTGTTCGCGGTGGCCGTGGTGTACCAGGAGCAGATGGCGCAGTACCGGGAGTGCTCGGCCCTGGCGCACACGGTCTCCAGCCAGAACGAGTGCGACGAGGCGTGGGAGTCCTCCACCGGTCTTCCGCCCACGGTGGTCATCAGCTAGAGGCCGGTCGGGGCGTCCGAGGGGGCGGCGGGGTGTCCCGCCGCCCCCTTCGCGTGCCCGGGAGTCTTGCCGGGTTGTGACGCGGCCTCCGGTTCCGGTCACTACCCGGGTCGGGAAACGACCGCTCGCCCACGCTGCGAAGACCCCCCAAGGGATTACACTTAGTATGCAATCAATCACTAAAAGTGTTGACTACCCTTGCGCGGAGAGGACTCGATGGACACCGACGCCCCCGGCCCGTCCGGACCGGAACTGAGGGAGTACACGGCTCTGCTGCGCCGCCGCTGGCGGTTCGTCGGCGCCGGGGTGCTCGGCGGGCTGGCGCTGGCCTCCGCCGCGGCGGTCGGACTCCCCGCCGCCTACACCTCCGTCTCCGCCGTCCAGGTCCAGCCCAGCGGGATGGCCGAGTTCACCGGGGAGCGCTCGGGCCGCCTGGCCGGGGACGTCAACCTCGACACCGAGGCGCAGGTCCTGCTGTCGGACCGCGTGTCGTCCGCCGTGGCCGAGGCCCTGGCGGAGGAGGGCGGCGCCGCGCCCTCGGTGACGGACCTGCGCGAGCGGGTGGACGTGAGCGTTCCCCCCAACAGCAGCGTCCTGGAGATCAGCTACTCCGCCGAGAGCCCGGAGGCCGCGCGGGCGGGCGCGCAGGCCTACGCCGACGCCTACCTCGAACTGCGCCGCGAGCGGATCGACGAGCTGATCGACGGCCACCTGGAGGCGCTGCGTGGTGAGCAGGAGGCCCGCTACGAGGCCCTCGCCGAGGCCGCCGCGGAGCCCGCCGGCCCCGGTGCGGACGCGCGGGTGGAGGCACTGCGCGCGGAGATCACCGAACTGGGCAACGGCATCAGCCCGCTCAGCGCCCTGGCGGAGACGGTCGAGCCCGGCGGGGTCATCACCCCGGCGGGGCTCCCAGAGCGCGCGAGCAGCCCGACGCCCGCCCTGTGGCTGATCGGCGGCGGTGCGCTCGGCCTGCTGGCGGGGCTGCTGGCGGCCGTGGTGCGCGACCGCCTCGACCCGTGGCTGCACGACGCCGAGGAGACCGGGCGGATCGGGGCGGTGCCGGTGCTGCTCGACCTGTCCGAGCGGGTCGGGCGCGGCCAGCGCTCCCCCGGGCTGCTGGCGGACGGCGACCGGCGCGGGCAGCGGGTCAACGAGTTCGCGCACCTGGTGCGCGCCCGCCTCGCCGCGGTCCCCGCTCCCCCGGCGGCCGACCGGCCCCTGGGGGGAGCCGGGGCGGGCGGGACGGGAGTGTACGAGCTCGCCGGAACGGACGCGGGCGGTGCCCGGGAGGGGGACGGGCCGGCCGGATTCCTCACTGAGGAGGAGGCCCTCGGCCGCGTGCTGCTCGTCACCGCGACCACCCCGGGCCGCGCCGGTGCGGCGGCCGCGGTGAACCTGGCCGCCTCCCTGGCCCGCACGGGCTCGGAGACGCTGCTGGTGTGCACCGACCCCCGCACCGACACGGTCGGCGAGCTGCTGGGACTGCCGGAGGGCCCCGGGTTGGCCGAGGCGCTGCTGGAGGGTGAGGACCCCGCCGGCCTGGAGGTGCGGCCCGGAGCGGTGTCCCGGCTGCGGGTCCTGCGCTACGGGTCGCCGGGTCTGGACGCGCCGGTGCAGGGCACCGCCATGCCGGAACTGGTACGGCTGCTGCGGGCGGGGGCGGAGTACGTGGTGGTGGCGGTGGCGCCGGTGAGCGAGCGCGCCGACGCGCACGCGCTGGCCGGCTCGGCCGACCTGATGCTGCCGGTGGTCGAACTGGACCGGACGCGCCGGGCCGAGCTGCGGGAGCTGCTCGTCCTCGCCGACCGGTTCGGGGTGCCCGTTGCGGGCACGGCCGTCCTGCCGCGCCAGCCGCTGGCCGGGCCCGCGCCGGTGGCGTCGCCGCCCGCCGCCGAGCCGGTCGCCGGGGAGGAGGCCGCCGGGTCCGGCCGCGCACCCGGAAGGGACGGAGCGGTCGGGTCGGACGAGGAGGCCGAGAGGGCCGAGGAGCCGGCCGGGGCCGCGAAGGGCCGCGCCGCTACGGGGATCGCGCTGACCGGCATCGTCAGCGAACTGCCCCCTGCCGGGGCCGCGGGGACACGGGGGCGCGGCGGGGCGGCACGGCCCCCGGCTCCCGGGGACGCCGAAGGGGTTCCGGGGGCGCCCGGTCCCCGGCGGGCGGAGGCCGCGGCGGGACTCGGGAAGGCCGTGGAGGGTCCGGCGGAGGACGGGGACTCCGCAGGCGCGGACGGCGGCGAGCGCGCCGGTGGCGTCGGCCCCGCCGAGGAGCGCTCCGGGGCGGCCGGGGCCGACACGGCCGAGCGGTTCGCGGAGGCGGCCAGGACCGGCGAGGGCACCGCGCAGGACGCGGCGGCCCCCCGCGACGGCGGGATACCCGCGGGTTTGGAGGTCCCCCGCGTGCTGGGCGGCGACGGTGCCACCCAGATCCCGGTGACGCCCGAGGCCGCCGGGAACGGCCGGACCGAGGAGGACGCCGCGGCCCCGGACCGGAGCGGAGCGGACGGGACCGGTGGGGCCAGCGACGGAGCCGCGGGGACCGCGGCTGCCCCGGGCACGGCCTCGGAGGCGGAGATGGCCTTCGGGCTGGCCCGGGCGGCCGAGTCTCGGGAGCCCCACGGCCCCGAGGCGACCGTCAGCGGCGCCGAGGCCACGGAGGCCCTCGTGGCCTTCGCGACCGAGGGGGCAGAGGGCACCGAGGAGTCCCGGCCGACCGGAGCCGCCGAGGACACCTCCCCCGGCGCCGCCCCGGGGACCCGGAACTGATGGCCTGGAGCACGTCCGCACGCGCCCCCCGGCCGACCGCCGGGGCGGCGGGCCCGGTCGTCGGCGGCCTCGGGGGCCCGCTCCCCGTGGGCGGAACCCGCGTCGGCACCGGTCGGCCGCTGCTCTGGCTGCTGGCCGGGTACCCCCTGTGGTGGGCGCTGGGCCTGGGGCAGTTCGCCTACTGGCTGTTCGCGGTCCCGATGGCCGCCGAGCTGGTGCGCCGGCACCGCGCCACGGGGCTGCGGGTCCCCCCGGGGTTCTGGCTGTGGGCGCTGTTCCTGCTGTGGACGGTGCTGGGCCTGTGCCTGGTCCACCTGGAGATGCCCGGGACCGTGCCGGGCAGCGGCGGATACGGCGGCGCCGTACTCCGTGCGGTCAACTACCTCGTGCTGACGGTCCTGCTGCTCTACGTCGGCAACCTCTCCGAGCGCGAGCTGCCCACGCGCGCGGTCGTGTGCGCGCTGGCGGTGCTGGGCCTGGCCACGGTCGCGGGCGGCTACCTGGGCATGCTCGCGCCCCGGTTCGAGTTCACGGCCCCGGCGGAGTACCTGCTCCCCGCCGCCCTCACCGCCGACCCCTACATGCAGGCCCTCATCCACCCGGCGTCCGCGCAGGTCATGGACATCTTCGGGTACGAGTCGGCCCGGCCGAAGGCGCCCTGGGAGTACACCAACATCTGGGGCTACATGCTCTCCCTGCTGCTGGTGTGGCTGGTGGTGGGCTGGGTGGCGCAGGGTTCGGGCTGGGTGCGCTGGGGCGGGCTGGCCGCCGCCGCGCTGGCCGTGGTCCCCGCCGTGTACTCGCTCAACCGGGCCCTGTGGGCGGGGCTGGCGCTGTCCGCGGCCTTCGCGGCCCACGTGGCGCTGCGCCGCGGCCGGGTGCTCCTGGTGGGCGCCTGCGCCGTCGCGAGCCTGGCGGTGCTCCTGGCGCTGGCCGCCTCACCGCTCGCCGACGTGGTGCGGGCCAGGCTCGACAACCCGCACAGCGACGACGGCCGGGCCGCCACCAACGCGGCGTCCGTGGAGGCCGCCCGACTGTCCCCGGTCACGGGGTGGGGCACCACCCGCGAGAGCCTGGGCAGCTCGGAGTCGATCGCGATCGGCCCCACCTCCGAGTGCCCCGGCTGCGGCCAGCACGTCATCGGCAACGCGGGACAGCTGTGGATGACGCTGATCGCCGGGGGCTGGGTGGGCACCGGCCTCATGTTCGCCTTCTTCGCGCACGTCGTGTGGCGCTACCGCCGCGCGGCCTCGCTGGAGGGGCAGGGCGCGCTGCTGACCGTGCTGCTGCTGTTCTGGTACATGTTCTTCTACGTCGCGCTGATGTCCCCGCTGGCCGTCACCATGGTCGCCGTCGCCCTGCTGTGGCGGGGCGAGGAACCGGTGCTCCGGCGGCGGACCGCGCGCACCCGCGGGGGTCTTTGGTGAACAGCGAGACGACCTACCTGACCGACCTCGCCGCGGTGCTGTGGCCGTGCGGCGGGCTGCTCGGCCCCGGCGACCGCGGTATGCGGCGGCTGGTGCGCCGCGACCGGGGCACCCAGTACCTTCCGGTCCCCAACGCCCAGAACCCCCGGGTGATCCTGCCCGCGCACGACCGGTCGGCGGCCACCCGGGGCATCACGTCCTTCGCGCAGGGGCACTCGTTCCGGGAGAGGGCGCGCACGCTGCTGCTGACCGGGGCGTTCGCCACCGGGCTGGCCCCGCTCCTGCTGCGCGACCGGCTGTACGTGGGGGCCGGTCCGGGTATCGAGCACGCGCTCACGGCGGCGCTGGACCGCGATCTGGCGGTCGCCATCCACGTGGGCCCGCCCCGGGCCAACCGCAAGCCGGTGCTTCTGCTGCTCACCCCCGGCGGACGCACGATCGGCTACGCCAAGGTGGCCGTCAACGACCTGACCTCGCGCCTGGTGCGCGCCGAGACGCGCGCCCTGCGCCAGCTTGCCGAGGCCCGCCTGCCCGACGTGACCGTCCCCCGGCTGCTGCACGAGGGCGAGTGGAACGGCCACCCGCTGCTGGTGCAGGAGGCGCTGCCGGTGGGCGTCCAGACCGACCGGCCCACGCGGCGCCAGCTGCTGAGATGCGTGACGCAGATCGTCGGGCTGTCCAGGGTGCGGCGCCGGAGGCTGTCCGACAGCCCCTACCGGCGGTCGCTGGAGGAGCGGATCGTGACGCTGGGCACGCGCCCCGAGGTGGGGCCCCTGCGCGCGGCGCTGCGCCGCCTGCCCGACGTGTACGTGCCATTCGGAGCCTGGCACGGCGACCTGACCAGGTGGAACATCGCCAGCACAGCGCGGCGCGCGTTCGTGTGGGACTGGGAGCGCCTCGCCATGGACGCGCCCGCGGGCTTCGACGCCCTGCACTACGACCTCAACGAGTGCGTGCAGGCCGGGGTCCACCCGGGGGTGCACCGGTGGCTGGAGAGCGGGTCGCGGCTGCTGCGCGACCCGCTGATGTCCGAGACCGGGGTGCGCTCCCACACGGTGTCCACGGTGATGGCGCTGTACCTGATCGATCTGGCCACCCGGTACCTGCACGACCGGCAGGACGAGAGCGGCGGCCACCTGGCGGCCGTGGACGACTGGCTGCTGCCCGCTCTGGAGGGGCTCCAGGAGAGGGCGGCCCACGAGGCCGCCCACCAGACCTGAACGTCCCCGACGGGCCCGGGCGGTCCTTCCGGGCCCGGGCGGCCCGGCGAACCAGGCCACCCGATCGATCGACACGACCCGCCGAGCCCGGGCGCCGAGGACGGCTGCCGGGGTTGACCGAAACTGCGACAGAAGGAGCACGTGATGCCCCGGAGCACCGTTCCCGTCCTGTTCCACCGCATGGCCGTCCCGGCCCGGAAGGCGCTCCTGTCCCTCGCCGACGGCCTGGGCGCGCTCACCGCGCCGGCCCGCGCCCTGCCCGACTTCCTCGTCTGCGGGGCGCAGCGCTCGGGCACGACGTCGCTGTTCAGGACGCTGTGCCAGCACCCGTGCGTCACCGGGCCCACCCTGCGCAAGGGGGTGCACTACTTCGACACCGGCTACCGCGGCGGCCCGGACCGGTACCGGGCGTACTTCCCCCTGCGCGCGTCGCTTCGGGCCCGGCCGAGGCGGCCCCGGGTGAGGGTGGTCGAGTCCAGCCCGTACTACCTGTTCCATCCGCTGGCCGCAGAGCGGATCGCCCGCGACCTGCCGGACGTGCGGGTGGTGGTCATCCTGCGCGACCCGGTGGAGCGGGCCTACTCGGCGCACGCGCACGAGACCGCGCGCGGCTTCGAGACCGAACCGTTCGAGCGGGCGCTGGAACTGGAGCCGGAGCGGCTGGCCGGTGAGGAGGAGCGGATGCTGGCCGATCCCGGGTACCTGTCGTACTCCCACCAGCACCACGGCTACGTGGCGCGCGGCCGCTACGCGGACCAGCTGGCGCGGATGGAGAAGCACCTGGGACGGGACCGGATGCACGTGGTGGACCACGCCGACCTGTTCGACGGCACGGCGCGGGCGCTGAGCGGGGTGGAGCGGTTCCTGGGGCTGCCGCCCGGGCCGGGCGACGCCCCGGGCAGGCACAACGCGCGCGCCCGGACGGACATGCCCGAGGGGCTGCGCGCGGAACTGGCGGCGCGGTTCGCCGACAGCGACGCGCGGTTGGCGGACTGGTGGGGGCGCGTCCCCTCGTGGCGCGCGTGACCGCCGCGGCGGAGCGGGAGCGGGCGGGGCTGCGCCGCGTCCTGCGCGGCGGAGCGGTCAACATGGCGGGGGCCGTGGTCGGCGCCGCGCTGAACCTGGCGGTGATCGTGACGATCACGCGGGCGTTCTCCCAGGAGACGGCGGGGCTGCTGTTCTCGGCGACGTCGGTGTTCCTGATCGCCGCGGTGGTGGCCAACCTGGGCGCGTCGGACGGCTTGGTGTACTTCATCGCGCGGATGCGCGTGTTCGGCGGCCCCGGGAGCGTGCCCCGGCTGCTGCGGACGGCCGCGGCCCCGGCCGTGCTGGCCGCGTGCGCGCTGGCGGTGCTGCTGCTGGTGTGCGCCGGACCGGTGGCGCGGGGGCTGGGCGACGGCGAGGCGGAGGTATACCTGCGGCTGCTGGCGGTGTTCCTGCCGTTCGCGGTGCTGGCGGACACGGCCCTGGCCGCGACGCGGGCCCACCACGACATGGCCGGAACCGTGCTGGTGGACAAGGTGGGCCGTCCGTTGGCGCAGCTGGCCCTGGTGGCGGGGGTCGCGCTGTCGGGGGCGGCGGGGCTGTTGGCGCTGGCGTGGGCGGGGCCGTACCTGCCCGCGGCCGTGGTGGCGTGGTTCTGGCTGGGGCGCGTCCTGCGCCGGGCCGTCCCCGAGGCCGGTGGCGCCTCCGGGGGTGCGGACGGGTCGGGGGACGCGGATGCCCTCGGGAAGGAGGTGCCCGGTGGGAAACGGGGAACTCCCGGTGTTCCCGATGCCGCCGCGGCGGCCGTGGCTTCGGGGACCGGCCGGGCGTGTGAGGAGCCCGATGCCACGGGGACGGCCGTGGCCCCGGAAGCCGTGGAGGAGGCCGTGGAGAGGGTGGACGCGCGGACGTTCTGGGCCTTCTCCCTGCCGCGCGCGGTGGCCGCGGTCGCCCAGATGGGCGTGCAGCGCGGCGGCGTGGTCCTCGTGGCGCTCCTGGGCGGGCTGAGCGGCGCGGCGGTGTTCACGGCGGCCACGCGGGTCATGGTGGTCGGCCAGTTCGGCACGCAGGCGGTGCTGTACGCGGCCCAGCCCAGGTTCGCCGAACAGCTGGCGACGGGCGACCACGCCGGGGTCCGGACCCTCTACCAGGTGGGAACGGCTTGGCTGGTGTGCCTGCTGTGGCCTTTGTACCTGTCGGTGCTGGTGTTCGCCCCCCAGGCGATGCGGCTGTTCGGGCCGGAGTACGCGGCGGGGGCGACGGCGCTGGCCGTGGTGTGCGCTGGCCAGCTGACGGCAGCCGCGCTGGGGATGGGCGACCTGGTCCTGACCATGACCGGGCTGACCCGGCTCAACCTGGTCAACAACGTGCTGTCGCTGGCGGCGAACGTGCTGGTGTGCGTGCTGCTCGTACCCGCGGCCGGAGCGACCGGGGCGGCCGTGGCCCTGGTGGCCGCGATGCTGGTGCGCAAGCTGCTTCCGCTGTGGCAGCTGCGCTCCCGCGTGGTGCTGCACCCGTTCAGCCGCCCGGTGCTGGCCGCGACGGCCAGCGCGGTGGCCTGGTTCGGCGCCCTGCCGCTACTGCTGGAGACGCTGCTGGGCGGCGGGGCCGCGACGCTGGCGATGGCGGTGGCCTCGGGAGCGGTGGGGCACCTGGTGACGGTGTGGTCGTTGCGCGGACTGCTGGGCCTGGATCCGCGCCGGTGAGGCGGGCGGGCCCTGGGGACCCCCCGTTATCCATGAAAGCCCCTGCGCGCGCCCGGCGGAAGACGCCCTCCCCCGCCTGTGGACAACCGGTGCGCCTCGCCGCGACCCTCCCAGTGACTACACAGAGTTATGTAATGATGACCCCATGTCTCCACGACCGGTTCTCCTGGTGGCCTCCAGCGGAGGGCACCTCGCCCAGTTGTGCTCACTGCGCCCCTGGTGGCGGCAGCGCGAACGCGTGTGGGTGACCTTCCGGACCCCCGACGCCGAGTCCGCCCTGACCGGCGAGCGCGTCCGGTGGGCCTTCCACCCCACCACCCGCCACGTGGGCAACCTGCTGCGCAACGCCTGGCTGGCCGTCCGCGTCCTGCGCGAACGGCGCCCGTGCGCCGTGGTCACCACCGGCGCCGGGGTGGCGCTGCCGTTCTTCGCCCTGGCGTGGCTGCTGCGGATACCGACCGTCTACATCGAGGTCTACGACCGCCTCGACACACCGACGCTCACCGCCCGGCTGTGCCGTCCGTTCACCCGGCTGTTCCTCGCCCAGTGGGAGGAACAGCGCGCCTTCATGCCGACCGCCATCACGGTAGGACCGCTGCTTTGACCGAACAGACCACGCGTCCCGTCCCGCGCCCCGACGACAGCGGCCACCCCGACGTGGTCGTCAGCCTCGGCACCGACCACCACTCCTTCGACCGGCTGGTCCGGTGGATCGACGACTACGCCCGGCGCCACCGGAGCCTGCGCTTCCTGGTCCAGCACGGGCACAGCGCCGCCCCCGCGGTGGCCGCGGGCGCCCCGTTCCTGCCGGGCGAGGAGCTCGGCGAGCACATGCGCCGGGCCCGGGTGGTCGTCGCACACGGCGGACCGGGCACCATCGTCCAGGCCCGCCGCGCCGGACGCCTGCCCATCGTCGTCGCCCGCGACCCCGAACTCGACGAGCACGTGGACGAGCACCAGCTCCTGTTCGTACGGCGCCTGGAGGAGGCGGGCCGGGTGCGCTCCTGCGCGACCCCCCAACAGCTCTGCGCGCTGCTGGACAGGGCGCTCGCCTCGCCCGGGGACTTCCGGGTGGACCCCGGCGACGGCGAGGGCACCGAGCGGGCCGCGCTGCGCGCCGGGGAGCTCATCGACCTGCTCACGCGGGACCCGGGCGCGACGGCGGAACCCGCCGCACCCGACGACACGGCCGCCGCCCGCACGGCCGGAGGCGGCGCGGACGCGCTGGCCGCCGCCCGCACCTCCGGCTCCGTCGACGGCGGGCCCCCGCCCGGCGTGACCGTGGTGGTGCCCACCCGCGACCGGCCGGAACTGCTGCGACGGACCCTGCGGGCGATCAACGAGCAGGACTACTCCGGCCGCATCACCACGATCGTCGTCTTCGACAACGACCAGCCCGACCCCTCCCTGGCCCGCTCCGACGGCGACCGCCCCGTGCGGGTGGTCACCAACACCCTCACCCCCGGCCTGGCCGGGGCCCGCAACACCGGTGTGCTCGCCGCCGACACCGACCTGGTGGCCTTCTGCGACGACGACGACACGTGGCTGCCCGGAAAGCTCCGGGCACAGGTCGACGTCATGCTCGACGAGCCCGGCACGGAGATGGTGTGCTGCGGTATCCGGGTGGTCTACGACAGGGTCGAGGCGGTCCGCAGCCTGGACCGCACCAGCGTGACCTTCGGCGACCTGCTGGGGTCGCGCCTGACCGAGCTGCACCCGTCCACGTTCCTCATCCGGCGCCGCGCCATGATCGACGGCTGCGGAACCGTCAGCGAGGAGATCCCCGGCAGCTACGCCGAGGACTACGAACTGCTGCTGCGCCTGGCCCGGCGCGGACCCATCCGCAACATCCCCGAACCGGGAGTGCGGGTGCTGTGGCACCGCAGGTCGCACTTCTCCGGGCGCTGGCGGACCATCTCCACCGCCCTGCGCTGGCTGCTGGACCGCTACCCCGAGTTCGCGCTGGTGCCGCGCGGCCACGCGCGCGTGGCCGGGCAGATCGCCTTCGCCGAGGCCGCCTCCGGGCGTCGGCGCGCCGCGCTGCGCTGGATCGGCACCACCGTACGCAGCCGCCCGGCCGAGGCCCGCGCCTACCTGGCGCTCGCGGTGGTGCTCGGGGTGCCCGCCGGGTGGGTCACGCGCGCGCTGCACCTGCGCGGCAGGGGCCTGTAACCTCGGTCCGCGCGCCGGGGCCCGGCGCGCGGACCGAGCAGCCGGGAAGGACGCGCATGATTCGCAGGGCCACCCCCGAGGACGTCGAGGGGGCGGCGGACGCGCTGGCCGCCGCCTTCGCGGACTATCCCTTCACCCGTCACGTGATCAGCGCCGACGGCCACGGGACGCGGCTGCGGGAGTTCCAGCGCGTCTTCCTCGCCGAAGTCGGGCTTCCGTACGGACGGGTGTGGGTGAGCGACGACCTCCGGGCGGCCTCCGTCTGGACGGTGCCCGGAGCCGACGGCGCGCAGGAGGCCGTGGAGGCCCTGCTCCCCCGGCTCGTGGAGCTGGCGGGCGACCGCGCCCGGGCCTACGCGCAGGCCGAGGCCGCCATGGAGCCGTACCGGCCGGAGGAGCCGGTGTGGTTCCTCGGCACCGTCGGCGTCCACCCCGCGTCCCGGGGCCGGGGGCTGGGGCGTGCGGTGATCGGCGCGGGCCTGCACGAGGCCGACGCTGCGGGCTTCCCGGCGTTCCTGGAGACGTCGACGGAGGGCAACGTGGGCCTGTACACGTCGCTCGGCTTCCGGGTGACCGCCGAGTACGTGCTGCCCGGGGGCGGCCCGCGCACCTGGTCCATGTTCAGGCCGGTGGGCGGCTGAAGCGGCGCCCCCGTACGGGCCCCGCACGCGCGGACCGACCCGGACGGCCCGGACCCCGGGCGGTCAACCCCGTTCCTGGGCGTACTCGGCCAGGCGGCGCACCCGCTCGGGCAGGTACACGTACGGGTCCTGTCCGGCGGCCTCGAAGCCGCGCTGGGCGTACTCGTCGGCCCGGATCCGGAAGTCGCAGTCCGGGGACAGCTTGTTGTCCCACACCTTGACCGCGCGCACCCGCTCGTAGCGGCGCAGCACGTCGGGGATCTCGGAGTACCACTCCAGGGTCTCCTGCGGGCCGATGTGCGTGGTGCCCATCTCCCCGATCATCACCGGCTTGTCGGGGTCGATACCGTGTTCGGGCCCCTCGTTCTGGAACCACTCGTAGGCGGGGCGCATCATGTCCTCGAAGGAGTACGCCTCGTCCCAGTGCGGCTGGGAGTCGCAGCCGGTCATGTTGTACGCCTCCCAGCTGACCCAGTCGACGTAGTCGTTGCCGGGCCACAGGCCGGGGAGGCGGTCGAAGTTGCCCTCCCAGCCGGTCACGTTCCACACCCAGATGGCGTTGTCCGCGCCCTCCTCGCGGTACAGGTCCACGATGTGCCGCCAGGCCCGCACGAACTCCTCGGGCGCGCCGCGCCTGTTGTAGCGCGTGTTGGCGTCGGCCTCGTGGTCGAAGGTGACGAAGTAGGGCACGTCCAGTTCCGCGATGGCGCGGGCCTGGGAGCGCAGCGAGTCGTCGAACTCGCCGTCGATGAGGGACTCGTAGGAGACCGCCGGATGCCCGGAGCGCGTGAACCGCCGGGCCTCGATGTTGGTGTGCACGAACCTGCCCTCGGCGATCAGTCTGCGTTCGCGCTCACCGGGGACGTTGGCCTGGTCGACGCCGCGCCAGGTGTAGACGACGTCCATGCGGCGGTCGACCGCCTCCTCCAGGGGCTCGATCCGGTCCTGGTAGGGGCTGGCCCCCCACCAGACGCCGCACGAGGGCTCCAGGATCTCCGAGACGGTGCACTCCTCGTCGGTGGCGTACCCCCCGCGCCGGGGCGGCTCCGTCGCTCCCGCGGGCCGGTCCGAGGGTTGCCGTGGAGAGGACGGGGCCCCGCCCGCCGGGGCGTCCCCCGCTCCGACCAGTGTCAGGACGAGGGTCAGTGCCCCCGTCGTCGCCAGTGCCCGTACCGGTCCCCTGTCCACGTCGAACTCCCCCTAGTTCTCCAAAAGTGACTTAGAGTGTTCAGATGGACACCTTACGTCATAATTGGGGCGAACAACAGTCCTTGAAGTGGCAAAACGGACTTCAGTAGCCGTAACGCCCCCGGGACGGAGCCGTCACGGCGGCCACCAGGCGCCGCCGCCAGGCGGGCATCGCCTCACTCCACCCGTGGTCGGCGCGGACCCCGACCCGCCCGGCCGTGAAGCGCATCGGGTTGCCCGACACGGCGTGCCCCTCCGACAGCTCGAAGCCGCCCCGCGCCGCGTCCGGCGGGGTGCCCGCGTACCCCGCGAACTCCGCGATCCGGGCGAACTCGCCCCCGGGGTCGGCGACGAAGTCCTCGTAGCGCACGCGCAGGGTCGGGACGCCGCGCCGGGCCAGGGCGTCGAAGGAGGAGTTCTGGGCCATCCACTGCACCGACGCCCGTCCGGCCGAGTAGCGGGCCATCTCCGGCTCGCTGCTGTCGGGGGAGGCGTCCGGGCGCGCCACGCGCCTGGCCCAGGAGTGGGCCACCGCACGCGGGTCGCGCACCACGTGCAGCAGGCGCATCCGGGCGCCGTAGCGCCAGCGCAGGCAGGCGGCCAGGGAGGCGTGCTTGCTGGCGTCCACGATGACGTGGGCGCCGCTGACCAGGGACACCGCCGAGTACAGGCGGTGGTAGAGCTCGGTGTAGCGGTCGCAGCGCGAGGCGAGCAGCCCCTGGTGGGCTCCGTTGAGCAGCACCGGCAGGAAGCGGGTGCGGTCTACCCGGTCCTTGAGCCGCAGCACCTCCCCGGTGTCCAGGCGGTCCCAGCCGCCGAAGGCCTCCTTGCCCACGTCGGACCAGAAGCCGCAGCCGGAGAACGGGCGGCCGCAGCCGCACAGCTCGTCCTCCACCAGTCCGCGCCGCCACAGGTGCACGACCTCGCCGACCGAACAGAACCCGGGCAGTTCGCCGAGGAGCCGCTCGATCAGGGTCGAGCCGGAGCGGCCCATTCCACCGACGAACACCAGTCGATAACCATCGTCCACCCCACCAGGCTATTACTTTCGGTCACCGTCGAGGACCCCCAAGTGACGGCCGCGTGCCCGGGCCGGGGACCGGGACCCGGACGCGCGGCGGCCCCGGTCCGGGGGAGCTCTCCTCCGGACCGGGGCCGACCGGTTCTTCGTCTGCTACTCGCGCGGCGGCCGCGGAGCGGGCTGTGGACGAGCGGGGTCTCCACAACCCCCCGGGTCAGAGGCCCTGGACGTTGAGCAGCAGGTTGACCGTCCCCGACGGAACGCCGCTGAGCTTGTCCACGCCGGCGTTGGAGACGAGCCAGTCCTGGATGGTGGCCTGGTCGTCGTCGCCGTTCACGCTCTTGTACAGGGCGGCGGCCCCGGCGACGTGCGGGCTGGCCATCGAGGTGCCGTCATAGGAGTCGGTCACTCCGCCGGGGACGGTGGACTCCACGTCCACGCCGGGCGCGTAGATGTCGACGGACGGGCCGTGGTTGGAGAAGTAGGCCGCGGCGTCGGTCGCGTCGGAGGCACCGACCGTGGTCACGCCCTCGGCGCCGCCCGGGGAGGTGTTGCCCGCGTCCTGGCCCTCGTTGCCCGCCGCGACCGCGACGAACACACCGGACGCGGCCAGGCCGTTGACGGCCTCGTCCAGGGTCGGGGAGGCGGGCCCGCCCAGGGACATGTTGGCCACCGCGTTGGGTCCGGCGTTGGCGGCCACCCAGTCGATACCGGCGATGACGTCGTCGTAGGAGCCCGAGCCGTTGTCGTCGAGCACCTTGACGCCGAAGAGGTCGGCGGCGGGGGCGACGCCGTACGTGGCGGAGCCGATGGTGCCCGCGACGTGGGTCCCGTGGCCGTTTCCGTCGCCGCCGTCGCCGCCGTAGGCGTCGAAGGCGGAGGACGCGCGACCGCCGAAGTCGGGGTGCGAGGCGTCGATGCCGCTGTCGATGATGTAGGCGGAGACCCCGGCCCCGTCGCCGGTGGTGCCGTAGGAGCCGTCCAGGGGCAGGTCCTCCTGGTCGATGCGGTCCTGGCCCCACGTGACGGTGGTGTGCGCGACGCCGACCTCCTCGACGTAGGCGACGCCCGACTGTCCGCGCAGTTCGCGCACCTCCTGCGCGCTCAGGCTGGCCGAGTAGCCGTTGACGACCTCGTCGTAGGTGTGGTTGACCTGGTCGGAGGAGATGCCGAGGGACGAGGGGGTGACGGAGGCGGCGCTGAGCGCGTCCTCCAGGACGACGAAGTAGTCGCCCGTGGCCGAGGAACCGACGGTGTGGAGGGGGGCGAGCTCGTCGGCGCCGGCCGAGACGGCGCCCGACAGGGCCAGGGGGACGGAGAGGGCGCCGGCCGCGGCGAGGCCGAGCACCGTTCTCCTGGTGGTGTGCCTGTGCACTCGTATTCTCCTTTGAGGGGGACGGCAATGGGAGGCGCACAGCGTCTAATAACCTAGAGTAGCCAAGCGATTCCAGGTTCGCTGCGCTTTGCCACCATAACCAGACTTCGCTCTCCGCTCCAGGGTTGGAGGGCGAATTTTTTTGCGTCCAAGTACCTCTCGGCCGCCTTCGGGACGCACTGTCTTGCAGTAACCGGGGGCGCGGGCACCGCGGGAAGGAGGCACGAAAACACTCGCCTGTAGTGGTCAAACATTTTTCGGACAGACCTTTCGGCCACCCTCGGAGTCCTTAGCGAGAAACATGCAGTTGACCACGGGAAACCATTTCGTAAGAATCCGAGAACCAAATCAGATTTCTCGGATAACACGGTCGCGGACCCGGGCGGCCCACCCGAAGGCGCCCTTTCCGACTCCTCCGGACCAGCCGCGCCCGCGCCCCTCCGGTCCTCCCTGCACGGTGGCGGAACACGTGGAAGGGGGGCCGCCCCGGCGGGCGGCCCCCCTTCCACTTTCCGGGGGTCCGGCGCCCCGGCCCCGGGTCAGTCGGTCTTGACGACCATCCCCGCGCCGACCGTGGTGTTGGTGGACTCGTCGATGAGGATGAACCCGCCCGTCTGGCGGTTCTTGGCGTACTCGTCCACGAACAGGGGCTGGGTGGAGCGCAGCCGCACCCGGCCGATCTCGTTGAGCGAGAGGTGGTCGGCCTGCTCGTCGCGGTGCAGCGTGTTGACGTCCAGCCGGTAGCGCAGGTCCTTGACCACGACCTTGGCGGTGCGGGTGGTGTGCTTGAGGATGAGCTTGGAGCGCGGCGTGAGCTTGCGCGCGTCCGTCATCCAGCACACCATCGCCTCCAGGTCCTGTGTGACCGCGGGGGCGTTGTTGGGGCGGCAGATCATGTCGCCCCGGGAGATGTCGATCTCGTCCTCCAGCAGGAGGGTGACCGACATCGGCGAGTAGGCCTCGGTGACGTCGCCGTCGGCGGTGACGATCCTGGCGATCCGCGTGTTCAGCCCGGACGGCAGGTGGGTGACCTCGTCGCCCGGCTTGAGGACGCCGCCCGCGAGCTGGCCCGCGTAGCCCCGGTAGTCGTGCAGTTCGGGGTCGGCCGACCGGTGCGGCCGGATCACGTACTGCACGGGGAAGCGCGCGTCGATGAGGTTGCGGTCGGAGGCGATGTGCACGTTCTCCAGGTGGTGGAGCAGGGAGGGCCCGGTGTACCAGGGCATGTTCTCCGAGCGGCTCACCACGTTGTCGCCGTTCAGGGCCGAGATCGGCACGAAGGTCAGGTCGCACACGTCCAGCTTGGTGGCGAAGTCGGCGAACTCGGCCCTGATCTCTTCGAAGCGGTCCTGGGAGTAGTCCACCAGGTCCATCTTGTTGACCGCCAGCACCAGGTGGGGCACCTGGAGCAGGGTGGTGAGGAAGGCGTGGCGGCGGCTCTGCTCCTGGAGGCCCTTGCGCGCGTCCACCAGGATGATGGCGAGGTCGGCCGTGGAGGCGCCGGTGACCATGTTCCGGGTGTACTGGATGTGCCCGGGGGTGTCCGCGATGATGAAGGTGCGCTTGGGGGTGGCGAAGTAGCGGTACGCCACGTCGATGGTGATGCCCTGCTCGCGCTCCGCGCGCAGGCCGTCGGTGAGCAGCGCCAGGTTGGTCTGCTCCTCGCCGCGCGCGGCGCTGGTGCGCTCCACCGCGTCGAGCTGGTCCTCGAAGATGGACTTGGAGTCGAACAGCAGTCGGCCGATCAGGGTGCTCTTGCCGTCGTCGACGGAACCCGCCGTCGCGAACCGCAGGATGTCGTTGCTCATGCTTGCCTGGTCCAATGCGGAGTGTGTGGTCTGCGGGGAACGGGTTCCGGCGCGGGTGCCGCTGGGCCGGCCCGGACGTCGCCGGTGTGGTGCGCGGGGTCCTGGTCCGCGCCCCGGCCGACGCCCGAACCCCGCCACGGGTTCGGGATGACGGCGGACGGGACGGGCCCCGGGCCCTCCCGGCGGTCGCGCTAGAAGTAGCCCTCGCGCTTGCGGTCCTCCATGGCGGCCTCGCTGGTGCGGTCGTCCGCCCGCGTCTGCCCCCGCTCGGTCACCCGGGTCGCGGCGATCTCGGCGATGATGTCGTCGATCTCCACGGCCGTGGACTTGACCGCCCCGGTGCAGGTGAGGTCGCCGACGGTGCGGTAGCGGACGGTCTCGGTGAACGGGACCTCGGTCTCGTCGCGGTTGATGATGGGCGAGTTCGACAGCAGGATGCCGTCGCGCTCGAAGACCTCGCGCTCGTGGGCGAAGTAGATCGAGGGCAGCTCCAGCCGCTCCCGCTTGATGTAGGCCCACACGTCCAGCTCGGTCCAGTTGGAGATCGGGAAGACCCGGATGTGCTCGCCCCGCTCGATGCGGGTGTTGAACACGCTCCACAGCTCGGGGCGCTGGTTCTTGGGGTCCCACTGGCCGAACTCGTCGCGGAAGGAGAAGACCCGTTCCTTGGCACGGGCCTTCTCCTCGTCGCGTCGCGCGCCGCCGAAGGCGGCGTCGAAGCCGTTCTCCTCGATGGCCTCCAGCAGCGCCGAGGTCTGGAGGCGGTTGCGGCTGGCCCAGCGGCCGGTGGGCTCGGAGACCTTGCCCGCGTCGATCTGCTCCTGCACCGAGGCCACGACCAGGCGGACACCCGCCTCGGCGACCCGGCGGTCGCGGAACTCGATGACCTCGTCGAAGTTGTGGCCGGTGTCCACGTGCATGACGGGGAACGGGACGGCGCCGGGCCAGAACGCCTTCTCGGCCAGGCGCAGCATCACGATGGAGTCCTTGCCGCCGGAGAAGAGCAGCACCGGCCGCTCGAACTCCGCGGCCACCTCGCGCATGATGAAGATGGCTTCGGCCTCCAGGACGTCCAGCTGGGAGAGCTGGTAGCGTCCGGCCTGCTGACTCGCCTGACCCATGAATCCGCCTTAGAAATACCGACAGGGCCGACGGCGGAGGGGTCGTCCTATCAGCCCCCCGCGTGCGGACCCGCGCTGTCCAGGTCCGCGCCGTCGCGGATGCTTGCCAACAACATACCCGACAATTCCGATCGGCATACAAGGACATCCGGCAGCAGCGGGTCCGCCGTGTTGTACCGCAGCGGGGAACCGTCGATGCGCGAGGTGTGCAGACCCGAGGCCCGTGCCACCGCCACCGGGGCGGCGCTGTCCCACTCGTACTGGCCGCCCGCGTGCACGTAGATGTCGGCGATACCGAGCAGCACCGCGCAGATCTTGGCGCCCGCGGAGCCCATCGGGACCACCTCGGCGCCCAACTGGGTGGCCATCCGCTGGACGAAGGCCGGGGGCCGGGTCCGGCTGGCGGTGATGCGCAGCCGCTGGTCCGAGGGGCGCTCCTCGGGCAGCCAGGGCGGGTCGACCGTGGACAGGGTGCTGCCCTGGGCGGGCAGCGCCACGGCGCCCGCGACCAGGTCGCCGTTCTCCCACAGCGCCACGTGCACGGCCCAGTCGGTGCGCCCGGCCTCGGCGAACTCGCGCGTGCCGTCGAGGGGGTCGATGATCCACACCCGGCGCGCGTTGAGCCGCGCGGGGTCGTCGGCGCCCTCCTCGGAGAGGACGGCGTCGCTGGGCCGCAGCCGTCCCAGCGCGGAGAACAGGAACTCGTGTGAGGTTCGGTCCCCCAGGGTGCGCAGGACGTCGGGCTCGTCGAAACCGTGCCGGGCGCGCAGGCGCAGCAGCAGCTGCCCCGCCTCGCTGGCCAGGTCGCGGGCCACCTCATGATCGTTTCGGATGTTCTTCACCGGCTAGTATGCTCCCGCCCCACGGATCACCGCTGACCACGTCTTCCACAAGATCTGGACGTCCAGTGTCAGCGACCAGTTTTCCACGTACCGCAGGTCGAGGCGGACCGATTCCTCCCAGGAGAGGTCGGAGCGGCCGCTCACCTGCCACAGACCCGTCATACCCGGCTTGACCACCAATCTGCGGCGGACGTCGTCACCGTAGCGGGCGACCTCCTCCGGAAGCGGCGGCCTCGGGCCGACGAGCGACATCTCCCCCCGGACCACGTTGACGAGCTGGGGGAGCTCGTCGAGCGAGTACCGTCGCAGCCAGGCCCCCACGGCCGTCACCCTGGGGTCGCGGCGCATCTTGAACAGCACGCCCTCGTGCTCGTTGCGGGGCTGGAGCATCGCCTTCAACGCCTCGGCCCCCACCACCATCGTACGGAACTTGTAGACGGTGAACTCGCCCCCGCCCCTGCCCACGCGCGTCTGGGTGAAGAGGGCGGGACCGCCGCCCTCGGCCCGGACCAGGACGCACAGCGCCAGGAACAACGGCGACAGCAGCACCAGCGCCAGGGCGGCGGCGCAGCGGTCGAAGGCACCCTTGAGTACGCGGCGCGCGCCCACGAGTTCGGGGTGCTCCACGTGCAGCAGGGGCAGCCCCGCGACCGGCCGGATGGAGGTGCGCGGCCCGGCCACGTCCATGAGCGCGGAGGCGACGATGAGGTCGGTGCCGGTCTCCTCCAGCCGCCAGGCCAGGCGGCGCAGCTCGGCCCCGTCCATCTCCGGGCAGGCCAGGACCGCGACGGTGTCGGCCCCGGCCAGGGCGGCGGCCTCGGCCGCGCCGGTGAAGGTGCCCAGGACCGGACAGCCCTCCACCTCGTCGGCGCCCGGACCGGAGGCGGCCTCCTCCCGGGGCAGGCACACGCCCACCACGCGCATGCCGTGGTAGACCTCGCCGCGGAAGCGGCGGACCAGGTCGCGGACGGCCACGCGGTAGCCGACGACGACGACCCGGCTCATGCACTGGCCCGAGCCGCGGCGCCGGTGCAGGGCCTTGCGGCGCGCGTACCTCATGCCGAGGGTGAGCAGGAGGATGAGCGGCAGGGTGACGAGCGCGTAGCCGCGGGCGAGGTCGAAGCGCAGGGCGTAGGCGCCGACGGCGACGGTGGCGGCGAGGGCGATCCCGGCCGTGGCGACGCGGCGGTACTCCTCCGTGCCCACGCCCAGGAAGCGGCGGGCGTAGCCGCCGCCCAGGTAGACGAAGAGGATCCACGCGGGGGGCAGCAGGAGGGAGAGTGCCAGGTAGGGCAGGGTGGTGGCCGCTCCGAGGGCGGAGGGGAAGCGGACCGCCGTGCCGCTGAGGGTGGCCGTCATCGCGGCGGCCAGGTCCAGGCCGACCAGGCTCACGACGTAGGGGCGCACCCAGGCGCCGCTGCTCCCGCCGCCGGGGGCGACCGCCGCGCGCCGCCCGGGGGCGCCCGCCGCGGCGGGGATTCCTGGAGTGCCTGGGTCTCCGGGGGCTCCGGGGCCGACCACGATCCGCGCCGACTGTTCGCGGACGGTATCCGTCCGGCTGGTTGTGACCACGTACACTCCCCCAAGACCCACGACTCTTGCAGCTCACACGGCATCGCTCCGCGCGCCATGGGAGAGCACTCTGAGAACGTGAGCGGGGCAGGTGCGTCGGGCGCGGAGACCAACGCCCCGAACATTAACCAAAAGTAGTGGAAAAGTCGCGCAGTGTTGCGGCTTGTTGGGTAAGAAGGCCTGTTCAACACAGGAATGTGTCTGTGCCGAGATCCGTGCGGTCACGCGGAGGTGACCTGATCGGGACGCCGGTGACCGCGCGGGGGGCGCAGCCGAAACCCGGGCTGCGCGGACGGCACGCGCACCGGGTCAGACGTACTCGGGCGCCATGGCGCCGGCCAGGCGCAGGTGCGGTCCGGCCAGCTCCCGCTCGCCCCGGCGCTGGAGCGTGCGGCCCAGGAGCAGGCGCGCGTACGCGTCGTCCGGACTCCGCGCCACCATCTCCTCCAGAGTGCGGCGGGCGCGGCCCAGCTGAGCCGAGCGGTAGTAGGCGCGCGCGGCGAGCAGGCACACGTTCCGGTCGGCGGCGTGCTCGCCGAGCATCGGCCGGAGCAGGGCGAGCGCGCCGAGGGGGTCTCCCCGGTCCAGCAGGGACTCCGCCTGGCGGAAGCGCTCGACCTCCTCGGGGAGTCGGCGCGGGGCGTGCCCGGCGGCCGCGGCCAGGAAGTCGCGAATGGCGTCGGGGTGCCGGGCGCCCTCCAGGGCCCTGCCGTTGACCACCAGGGTCGGGGAGGTGCGCACGCCCACGGCCCTGCCCCGCAGGAGGAGTTCGCGGACCTCCTCCTCCCCGGAGCCCGCGATCAGGAGGCGTCCGCCGTCGGGGAACCCCGCCTCGCGGGCGACGCGGTCCAGCGTCCCGGCGGAACCGATGTCCCCGGCCCCGGTGAAGTGGGCGCGAAGGACGCCCTCGGCGACGGCGCCCTGGAGTCCGGGGCCCCCGGTCCCCAGTGCCAGGGCCAAGAGACGGTGGGAGTCGTGGCTGCTGACCCTCCACGCCGCGCCCCACCGGGGACCGAGCCCCTCGGCCGCGGCGGCCTCGGCCACCCGGACGCGGTTCTGTCCCGGAGTGAGGCCGGGCGCGCAGGCCCGCAGGGCGGTGTCCGCGCGGGGGTCGCGCAGCAGGGGGTCCAGGGGCTCGGCCGCGGCCGGGGCGGCGGGGTCGATCCGGTAGGGGCGCCAGACCACCTCGGCCCTTTCGCGAAGCGCGCCGTCGAGCCCGGCGAGCGCCCGCTCCAGGCGCCGCTTGCCGATGTACGTCCAGGGGCAGACCGTGTCGGCCCAGATCTCGATCCTCATGGGAACAACATAAACGACGCCCGTTGCTTAAACAACAGGTGTTTCTGAGATACAGGTGTCGTACACTGCCTCCGTGAACCCCGACGACCCCCGTGTCCAGCGCACCCGCGAGCGCCTGCGCACCGCCCTGCTGACCCTGACCGCGGAGAGCCCGTCCGGGGCGGTCACGGTCTCCACCGTGGCCAGGCGGGCCGGGGTCAACCGCGCGACCGTCTACCAGCACTACGCCGACCTGGACGCGCTGGTCGCCGACGCCATGGAGAGCGCCGTCGCGCACGTGGCGCGCTGCGCGGCGCTGTGCCCGCTGGACGCGCCCCGCGACCGGGTTCCGCGGCCACTGGTGGAACTGTTCGGCCACGTCGCGGACAGCGCGGTGCTCTACCGCCGGGTGCTGTCGGACCACGGCAGCGCCCGCTTCACGAACCGGCTGCGGGGACGGCTCGCCGAGGAGCTGGCCGCACGGTTCGCGCGGGGGGCGCGGCCGCCCGGGTTCGACGACGTACCGGTGCGCACGCACGCCGCCTACCTGGCGGGGGCGCTGGTCGGCGTGATCGCCGACTGGGTCGGTGTGGGGGAGGCCTCGGAGGCGGACGGCCCGGACGGGACCGCCGCGCCGGAGGAGGCCGCGCTGGCCTTCTGGCGCCTGGTGCGCGGCTGAGGCGGACACCGGACACGGAAGCGGCCCGCGTCCCGGCAGCCCCGGGGCCGGTCGCGGGCCGCCCCTCCCCTCCCGGCCCGGCTAGGCAGTGTCTTTTTGGACCTCCGCTCCGCTTCGGGCCGTGTTCGGGCGCCCACAAGCTGAGACCGGTTCAAAAAACAGACCTTAGCCCTCCCGATCCGGGCGGAAGAGCCGGGTCGGCACGGCGTCGGCCATGGCGGCCATACCGGCGTCGTTGGGGTGCAGGCCGTCGCCGCTGTCGTAGGCGGGCAGCAGGCTCCGCGGGTCGTCCGGGTCTCGCGTCGCCTCGTCGAAGTCGATGACCGCGTCGTACTCCCCGCTCGTGCGGATCCACGCGTTGACCGCCTGGCGCTTGGCCTCGTTCTCCTCGGTGTGGAACCCGAGGGTGTCGCCCCAGAACGGCAGGATGGTGCCCCCGTAGACCCGCAGCCCGGCCGCGCGGGCGCGGGCGATGATCTGGCGGTGGGCGCCGATGACCTCCTCGGCCGTGACGGTCTCCGACACCGGTGCCACGGTCCCGGGGTGGCCCAGGTCGTTGACCCCCAGCAGGACGATGACGTGGCCCGCGCCCGGCTGCGCCAGCACGTCCCGGTCGAAGCGGCGCAGGGCGC
Organism: Nocardiopsis akebiae; assembly: GCF_018316795.1. Classification (NCBI taxonomy): domain Bacteria; kingdom Bacillati; phylum Actinomycetota; class Actinomycetes; order Streptosporangiales; family Nocardiopsidaceae; genus Nocardiopsis; species Nocardiopsis akebiae. The sequence continues at coordinate 1,233,389 of NZ_CP074132.1, read as the reverse complement.
TCTGCCCGAAGAAGGCCGCGAAGTCCTCGGCGTCGCCGCCCTCGGGCGGGTTGGGGTCGTGGAGCAGACGGTTGCCCCCGATCCCGGAGTTGAGCACGCCGGTGTGCGGCAGACGCCGGGCGAGCAGGTCCGGCCACCGGTGGTTGGCGTTGACCTCGGTCTCGGAGCCGTCGGTGATGGAGTCGCCCAGGGCCACGACCGCGTCGGCGAGCCGTGTGCGCGACCGCACGCTGACCCCCGACAGGAAGTGCCACTGGGTGAGCGTGCGGGTCGCCTCGACGGACGTGTCGCCGGTGACGTCGCCCGCGGCCACCGCGTTCTCCTGGAAGGAGGAGGCGTGCAGGGTGGTGACCGGCGTCTCCTCCGGCAGGTGGATGCTCACGACCAGGTCGGAGCGGGCGGGCAGTTCCAGCGGCACCGGGTCGCTGACCAGGGGGGCGCCCGCCGGGACGGTCACCGACGTACGGCCGCCGAAGGTGACGGTGCGGTCGGTGGCCGGGTCGATGTCGGTGCCCGAGGCGCCCGCGCGCAGGGCCACGTGCACCCGGCCCACGCGCAGGGCGCTCTCCCCGAACTCGTTGGTCAGGCGCAGGCGCAGCCGGTCGCCGCCGACGCTGGTGCGCACGACCTGCCGGACGGTCTCGTCGCGCAGGACCGGGGTGGCCGTGGCGGGCGCGGCGGTGGGCGCGGCCGCCCAGGTGCCGACCCAGTCCGCGGCCTCGGGCTCCGGCTCGGCGGCGGCGCCGGTGGCGTTCCAGCCGCCGAGCAGGAGCAGTGTGCCGGCCATGGCGACGGCCAGGCCCCGCCGGGCGCGGGCGGGGGACGCGGTCTTTCCCCGGGGAGTGGTGGTCACGCTGGTCTCCTTGACGCGGAGCCTGGGGGATTTCCGGAATATTCCGGTGAAATCAGCCTAAGGAGCGCCGCACCGGGGTGTCAACGCCGACACCCCTCTTCCGCATCCCTCACGGAGGCGGGGCGGTGCTGTCGCGCACGACGAGTTCGGTGGCCAGCTCGACCCGCGGGCTCTCGATGGTCTCGCGCTGCACCAGGCGGTGAACGGTGCGCACCGCGAGCCTGCCCATGTCCGACAGCGGCTGGCGCACGGTGGTCAGGGACGGCGAGGACCAGCGCGCCTCGGGCAGGTCGTCGAAGCCGACCACGCTGACGTCGGCGGGCACCCGCAGGCCGCGGCGGCGCAGCGCCTCGTAGACGCCCAGCGCCATCTGGTCGCTGGCCGCGAACACGGCCGTGGGCGGCTCGGCGAGGTCGAACAGCCGCTCCCCCGCCCGGAAGCCGGACTCGTAGCCGAACTCGCCCGGCACGACCAGCTCGTCGTCGACCGCGAGCCCCGCCGTCTCCAGGCCCGCCCGGTAGCCGTCGAGCCGGGCCCGGCTGCACCACAGCTCGGGGCGCCCGGCGACGAAGGCGATGCGCCGGTGGCCGAGGTGGATCAGGTGCTCTGTCGCGCTGAGGCCCCCGGCCCAGTTGGTGACGCCGACCGTGGGCGTGTCCAGGTCCGGGACTCCGACCGGGTCCACGACCACGGCGGGCACGTGGAGCTCCCGCAGCTCCTCGCGCAGCTCGGGGTCCAGGTCCGTGGTCACGAGGATCGCCCCGTCGGTGGCGCGCGAGCGCACGTTCTCCAGCCACTGGCGGGTGGAGCTGACCCGGCGGTGGATGGCCGACACCACGATGCCGGTCCCGCTCTCGTGCGCGGCGTCCTCGACCCCGCGGATGATCTCGACGGCCCACGGGCTGTCCAGGTCGTTGAAGACGAGGTCGAGCAGGCCGACGCGCTCCCGGGGCCGGCCCCCGCGGCGCCGGTAGCCGTGGGCGCGGATCAGGCTCTCCACGCGCTCGCGCGTGGCGGGGGCGACGTCGCCCCGGCCGTTGAGCACGCGCGAGACCGTCGGCGCGGAGACGCCCGCCTCCTCGGCGATGGCGGAGATCGTGACGTCTCGGGACGGGGTGTCGGACATGGTCCTCCTTCGTGCTCACCCAGAGTACGAGCACAGCTGGCGGGGCGACAGCGCCGAGACGGGATCTTGACGCTGCGCCCGGCGACGACCTAGGGTCCATTGACCTTCATATGTTACGGAACTTTCCGGAAGTTCTGTCGGTCGCCAGATCGGAGATCCCCCATGAAGCCGCTCCGCCTCGTCACCGCCGTCCTCGCCGCGACGGCGCTGGCGGTCCCCCTGGCCTCCCCCGCGGCCGCCGCCCCCGGGCACGACCACGGCGGCGGCCACCGGCCGCCGCACCACCACCGGCACGACGCGAAACCGGGCACGCTGCGCTGGGCCGCGCCCGACGGCCTGGTCATCGGCACCGCCGTCGCGGGCGGCGGGCACCACGTGGACCAGGACTACCCCGACCCCTTCACCTCGGACCGGCGCTACCGCCGGATCCTGGCCCGGGAGTTCAGCTCGGTCTCCCCCGAGAACCAGATGAAGTGGGAGTACGTCCACCCCGAGCGGGGCGAGTACGCGTTCGGGATGGCCGACAGAATCGTGGACTTCGCCGAGCGCCACGGCCAGGACGTGCGCGGGCACACCCTGCTGTGGCACAGCCAGAACCCGGCCTGGCTGGAGGAGGGGGACTTCACCGACGAGGAGCTGCGCGAGATCCTGCACGACCACATCACCACCGTCGTCGGCCGCTACGAGGGCAGGATCTCGCAGTGGGACGTGGCCAACGAGATCTTCGACGAGTCGGGTGGGCTGCGCACCGAGGACAACATCTGGATCCGCGAGCTGGGACCGGGGATCGTCGCCGACGCCTTCCGCTGGGCGCACGAGGCCGACCCCTCGGCGGAGCTGTACTTCAACGACTACGGCGTCGAGGACGTCAACGCCAAGAGCGACGCCTATTACGCGCTGGTCCAGGAGCTGCTGGCGGACGGCGTGCCGGTGCACGGGTTCTCCGCCCAGGTGCACCTGAGCATGCGGTACGGCTTCCCGTCCGGGCTGGAGGAGAACCTCCGGCGCTTCGACGACCTCGGCCTGGGCACGGCGCTGACCGAGGTGGACGTGCGCATGGCGGTGCCCGAGGGCGGGGAGCCGACCGGGGAGCAGCTGGAACGGCAGGCCGACTACTACGGCCGGGCGCTGGAGGCCTGCCTGGCGGTGGAGGGCTGCGACTCCTTCACCATCTGGGGCTTCACCGACCAGTACTCGTGGGTGCCGGTGTTCTTCGAGGGCGAGGGAGCCGCGACCGTCATGGACGGCGACTTCGACCGCAAGCCCGCCTACTACACCCTGAGGTCGCTCCTGCGGGAGGCCGGGGACGGCGGGCCGGGCCGCGGCCGGTAGCCGGGTACCGCGCCCGTCGGCGGCGTTCCCGCGCCGACGGGCGCGGCGCCGCCGCCCGCCCCCCGGGGGTCAGGCGGCGGTGTGGTAGATGTTCTGCGCCCGGCCCAGACCCTCGGTGAGCACCGTGCGCACCGCGTCGGCCGCGCGTTCGACGTTGAGGTCGAGTTCGGCCCGCTCGGTGGAGGAGAAGTCCTTGAGCACGTACGCGGCCGGGTCCATCCGGCCGGGGGGGCGGCCCACCCCGAAGCGCACGCGGATGTAGTCCGGGCTGGACAGGGACGAGGTCATCGACTTCAGGCCGTTGTGCCCGCCCGGGCCGCCGCCCTTCTTGAGCTTGAGCGCGCCGAAGTCGATGTCCATCTCGTCGTGCACCACGACGATCCGCTCGACCGGGACCTTGTAGAAGCGGGCCAGGCCGGAGACCGGGCCGCCCGACAGGTTCATGAAGCTGCGCGGCTTGGCCAGCACCACGGGGACGCCGTCCAGACGGGTCTCCACCACCTCGGCGTGCGCCTTGTGCGCCTTCCAGCGCTCGCCGCCCGCGAGCGCCTCCACCACCAGGAAACCGGCGTTGTGCCTGTTCCCGGCGTACTTGGGCCCGGGATTGCCCAGCCCCACGACGAGCCAGCGCTCGGTATCGGCCATGTCCTCGTTCTCTCCGCCGACGCTTGCGTCCCCGGCGCCGCGCGCGCCGGAGCCCCTGCCGCCGAACAGCCTGCCCCACCAGTTGCCCATGGGGCACGACCCTACCGGGACGGCGGCTGACACGACGGACGCGCGGCCCCCGTCGGGAGACCGCGCGTCGCCGTGTGTGGCCTGTGACCGCCTACTCGGCGGCGGTCTCCTGGGCGGCCTCGTCGCCCTCGCCCTCGGCGGCCTGGGCGGCCTCCTCGCTGGTCTCCGGCTCCTCCTCCACGCGCGGGGCGGAGACGGTGAGCAGGATGGCCTCGGGGTCGGTGACCAGGGCGACGCCGGAGGGCAGCTTGACGTCGGCGGCGGTCGGCGCGGCGCCGATCTCCAGGTCCTCGATGACGAACTCGACGCCCTCGGGGATGTGGGTGGCCTCGGCCTCGACGGCCACGGTGACGAGCTCCTGGGTGAGCACACCCGGGGCCTTGACCTCACCGATCAGGTTGACCGGGATCTCGACCTCGACCTTCTCGCCCTTGGAGACGACCAGCAGGTCGATGTGCTCCAGGAAGCCCTTGATGGCGTCGCGCTGCACGCTCTTGGGCAGGGCGAGGTTGTCCTTGTCCAGGCCGTCGAGGCGGATCAGGACGTTGGGGGTCTTCAGGGCGAGCATGAGCTCGTGGCCCGGCAGGTTCAGGTGGCGGGGCTCGGTGCCGTGGCCGTAGAGGACGGCCGGCACCTTACCCGCGCGGCGGGCGCGACGAGAGGCGCCCTTGCCGAATTCCGTGCGGGGCTCGGCAGCGATACGTACCTCGGACACGACAAAACTCCTCGGGTTCAACCCCGCAGAACGGGGAACACGGCTCCAGTAGCACGAACGATTCCCGCCCTCGGCGGGGAATGCGGCGGGGACTGCCCTCAGGCAGGGACGCGACCGCCCTGGTTCCAGGCGTGCCCGGCGAGCCGTCACCGGACCCGCCCGGCCCGGGAACGCTCGTCGCGCACCCCTGCCCGCCTTCCGAACGCAGCCTTCTTAGGGCTCCGCCTGGGCACGGGGACACTCGGTCAAGTCTAATGGCTTCGCCGACGACTCCGAACATGGCCCGCGATTCCCTCCCCGGTCCGGACAAGCCCCCAGAGAAACCCGCCGGCCGGGCGGCCTCCGCGCGGACGCACGCGGGGGCCGCCCGGCGGCGGACGCGGCCCCGGCCCTCCAGACGGCCGTCGGCGCCCGGGGACACGGTCCGGGCCCATCCGGACCCGGAAGGCACCGGTCAGCGCGCTGGAGGACGTCTGCGCCCCGCCCCGGACCGCGCCCTGTCCGCCGCAGGCGGCCCCGGAAGCGGACCGCGAACGACGGAGACCTCCCGCGGCGGCCCGGCGGGGCGGCCGCGGGAGGTCCCCGGGCGGGGGACGCGCGTCCCCCGACGTCTACTCGAACAGGCTCGTGACCGAGCCGTCGGTGAAGACCTCGCTGATGGCGCGGGCCACCAGCGGCGCGATCGAGAGCTGGGTCAGCTTCTCGAAGGAGCGCTCCTCCGGAACGGGCAGCGAGTTGGTGATGACCACCTCGGAGATCCGCGAGTTCTGGAGGCGCTCGGCGGCCGGACCGGACAGCACGCCGTGGGTGGCGGCCACCAGGACCTTGGCCGCGCCCTGCTCGAACAGGGCCTCGGAGGCCTTGACGATGGTGCCGCCGGTGTCGATCATGTCGTCCACCAGCACGCAGACGCGGCCCTTGACCTCACCGACGACCTCGTGCACCCGGACCTGGTTCGCCACGTCCGGGTCGCGGCGCTTGTGGATGATCGCCAGCGGGGCGCCCAGGCGGTCCGCCCAGCGGTCGGCGGTGCGCACCCGGCCCGCGTCCGGGGACACCACGGTGATCTCGGACTGGTCGACCCGGCCGGCGATGTGGTCGGCCAGTATCGGCAGCGCGAACAGGTGGTCCACCGGGCCGTCGAAGAAGCCCTGGATCTGGTCCGTGTGCAGGTCGACGGCCATCATCCGGTCCGCGCCCGCGGTACGGAACAGGTCGGTCATGAGGCGGGCCGAGATGGGCTCGCGGCCGCGGTGCTTCTTGTCCTGCCGGGCGTAGCCGAAGAACGGGGTCACCACGGTGATCCTCTTGGCGGACGCGCGCTTGAGCGCGTCCACCATGATCAGCTGCTCCATGATGGACTCGTTGATCGGGTCGGAGTGGCACTGGATGACGAACGCGTCCGAGCCGCGCACCGACTCCAGGTAGCGGACGAAGATCTCACCGTTGGCGAAGGTGTCGAACCGGGTGGGGACCACGTCGATCCCCAGTTCCTTCGCGACCTCCTCGGCCAGGCTCGGGTGCGTGCGCCCCGAGAAGAGCATCAGGTTCTTCTGGCCGGTGGCCTTCATCCCGGTCACGTGTTTCTCCCCCACAGTCACTGCTTGTCGTCGGCTCTGCGCCGATCGGCCTGCTCCGCCGCCTCGGCGGAGGGCGTGCCCGGGCGCTTGCGCCGGGTCCAGCCCTCGACGTTGCGCTGGCGGTGCCCCTCGGAAACGGCGAGGGCACCGGGCGGCACGTCGTCGCGGACCACGGTCCCCGCCCCGGAGTAGGCGCCGTCGCCCACGCGGACCGGGGCGACGATGGTGTTGTCGCTGCCGATCCTGACGTGGTCGCCGATGACGCTCCGGGACTTGTTGACCCCGTCGTAGTTGACGAACACCGAGGAGCAGCCGATGTTGCTGCCCACGCCGATGTCCGCGTCGCCCACGTAGGTCAGGTGCGGGATCTTGGACTCGGCGCCGACGTTCGAGTTCTTGACCTCGACGAAGGCTCCGGCCTTGGACCGCTCGGCCAGGCGGGTGCCCGGCCGCAGGTAGGTGTAGGGGCCGACGGAGGCCCCGGGGCCGATCTCGGCCCGGTCCGCCGTGGTCTCGCGCACGGTGGCGCCCGCGCCGACGACCGTGTCCCTCAGGTCCGCGCGGGGGCCGACCACGGCGTCCTCGCCGACGGAGGTGGCGCCCAGCAGCCGGGTACCCGGTTCGATCACGGTGTCGCGGCCGATGGTGACCTGGGCGTCCACCCAGGTGGTGGCGGGGTCCACGACGGTGACCCCGGCGAGCATGTGCTCGTTGACCAGCCGGTCGTTGAGGACGCGGCGGGCCTCGGAGAGCTGGACGCGGTTGTTGACGCCCTGGACCTCGTGCCAGTCGTCCGCCGCCCAGGCGCCGACCCGGTGGCCGTCGCCGCGCAGCAGGGAGACCGCGTCGGTCACGTACTCCTCGCCCTTGGCGTTGTCGGTGGACAGGCGCTGGACGACCTCGGACAGCAGGGCGCCGTCGAAGGCGTACATGCCCGAGTTGATCTCGTCGATCGCGTGCTGCTCGGGGGTGGCGTCGGCGTGCTCGACGATGCCGGTGAAGTCGCCGTCGGCGTCGCGGACGATGCGGCCGTAACCGCGGGGGTCGGGTACGCGCGCGGAGAGCACCGTGACGGCGTTGCCCTCCTCGTCGTGGGCCGCGACGAGCTCCGCGAGCGTGGAACCGCGCAGGAGGGGGGTGTCGCCGCAGGTCAGGACCACGGTGCCGCTGAGCTTGACGCCCTTGGCGGCCAGGTCCTCGATCGCCATGCGCACGGCGTGGCCGGTGCCGTTCTGCTCCTCCTGGACCGCGGTGGCGGCCCGGGGGGCGATCTCCTCCAGATGGGATCTGACCTGCTCACGCGCGTGGCCGACGACCACGACCGCGTGCTGGGGGTCGAGTTCCCGCGCCGCCGCGAGCACGTGGCCGAGCATGCTGCGGCCGTTGAGCTCGTGGAGGACCTTGGGAAGCTTCGACTTCATTCGGGTGCCCTCGCCCGCCGCGAGGACGATGACGGCAGCCGGACGGTTCACGCTCACTGAGGAGTCCCTCGTGGTAGCTGGTGGCTGAGATGTCGGCTCACCCCTCGGCGGCGCGACCCGCATGCCGCACGGGCGGCCGTCGGATGACCAGCGGCCGACATGGGAAGGATACATGTGCGTCACCGGCGCCCCACGGGCGCGTGACGCGGGGGTGAGCGGCGGTTGGCCGTGCCGCGCCTGTGGCGGCGGTTTCCGGAGGCCCGGTGTGAGATGCACCGCTCCGGATGGGTATGTCCGTATCCACGGGGACGCGCGGCGCGCGGGGAACCGCGCGGGTGCGCGTGAGGACGCCGGAAGGGCTCCCGGACCAGGGCTCGAACCTGGACGATGGGGACCAAAACCCCACATGCTGCCGATTACATCATCCGGGAACGCGCGGGGTGGACCACGCCACCCGTGCGCCAGCCACCAACATAGCGCCTTTCACGGAGGGCTTGCCAAACCTACGGCATCGTAGGTTACGGTTACGTAGGAATAGGTTGGGTCGTCGCGGCGGTCACTTCGGTGCCGCACGGACGCCGTCCTGACCGTGACGACGACCGACTGCCCGACAGCGAGGAAGAACCATGACCGCTGCTCCCGAGCTACCGACCGAGAAGACAGAGCCCAAGCGCGAGGCGATCCCCGAGTACGAGCCCGAGCTGCGCGGCAAGGCCGAGCGGTACACGGTCTTCGCGTTCGTGTTCGTGCCGCTGATCGCCCTGCTGGCCTCGCTGCCCTTCTTCTGGGGCTGGGGCCTGTCCCTGACCGACATCGCCATCGCCTCGGTCTTCTACCTGATCAGCGGCCTGGGCATCACGGTCGGCTTCCACCGCCACTTCACGCACGGCTCGTTCAAGGCCAAGCGCCCGCTGCGCATCGCGCTCGCGGTCGCCGGTTCGCTGGCCATCGAGGGCAGCGTCATCAAGTGGGTGGCCGACCACCGCCGCCACCACAAGTACGCCGACGCCGAGGGCGACCCGCACTCGCCGTGGCGCTTCGGCGACGACTGGAAGTCGGTCGCCAAGGGCCTGTACTACGCGCACATGGCGTGGATGTACCTGGACGACAAGAAGACCTCGCCGCGCCGCTTCGCGCCCGACCTGCTCAAGGACAAGGACATCGTCCTGGTCGACAAGCTGTTCGGGCCGATCGTGCTCTTCTCCCTGGGCGCCCCGGCGCTCATCGGCGGCCTGGTCACCATGTCCTGGTGGGGCGCGTTCACCGCCTTCTTCTGGGCCAGCCTGGTCCGCGTCGCGCTGCTGCACCACGTCACCTGGTCGATCAACTCCATCTGCCACACCATCGGCGAGGAGAACTTCGAGGTGCGCGACCGCTCCCGCAACGTGTGGTGGCTGGCCATCCCGTCCTTCGGCGAGTCCTGGCACAACCTGCACCACGCCGACCCCACCTGCGCCCGCCACGGCGTGCTCAAGGGCCAGATCGACATCTCGGCCCGCGTCATCTGGGCCTTCGAGAAGTTCGGCTGGGCCTCCAAGGTCCGCTGGCCCAACAACGAACGACTCGCCGCCAAGCGGGTCAGCGTCTAGGATCGGTAGCCATCATGGGAGCAGCCGACAGCGATCAGAAGATCCGTGTGCGCCGCAAGCGCATGACGGGCAAGGAGCGTCGGCAACAGCTCGTGGAGATCGGGCGGGAGCTGTTCGCCGAACGCGGGTTCGACGCGGCCTCCGTCGAGGAGATCGCCGCGCGGGCCGGTGTGTCCAAACCCGTGGTGTACGAGCACTTCGGCGGCAAGGAGGGCATCTACGCGGTCGTGGTCGACCGTGAGATGCGCATCCTCCTGGCGATGATGGGCGAGGCCCTCTCCGCCGACGGTGCCCGGAGCAAGATCGAGAACGCGGCCCTGGCCCTGCTGCGGTACGTGGAGGAGAACACCGTGGGGTTCCGGGTGCTGACCCGGGACTCGCACGCGGCCTCCGGCACGGGAAGCTTCGCCAGCCTGCTCAACGACATCGCCAGCCAGGTCGAGCACATCATGGTCGACGAGTTCGCCGAACGGGGCTACGACCCGGCGCTCGCCCCCATGTACGCCCAGGCCCTGGTGGGGATGTGGGCCCTGACCGGCCAGTGGTGGCTGGAGGTGCGCAGGCCCAAGCGCGAGGTGGTCGCCGCGCACCTGGTCAACCTGGCCTGGAACGGGCTGTCGAGCCTGGAGCCGAAGCCGAGGCTGCGCCCGGGCAAGCGCGGGCCGGGCTGAGGCGGGACGGTCCTCTCGACCTGTGGGGCGGGTGTGCGCGGCATACCCGCCCCACTATCTTGATGTCAAGAGATAAGCTGTCCCCATGCGCGATGAGGTGGATGGGCTGATCGAGGCGTGGCGCTCCGAACGCCCCGACGTGGACGTGACGCCGCTGGAGGTGTTCAGCCGTGTGTCGCGGCTCGCGCGCCACCTGGACCGTGCCCGGCGCACCGTCTTCACCGAGCACGACCTGGAGCCCTGGGAGTTCGACGTGCTCGCCGAACTGCGCCGCTCCGGCCCCCCCTACGAGCTGAGCCCCGGGCGGCTGCTGCGCGCCACCCTGGTGACCTCGGGGACCATGACCAACCGGGTGGACCGGCTGGCCGCGGCCGGGCTGGTGCGGCGCCGCCCCGACCCCGCCGACAAGCGCGGGGTCCTGGTCCGGCTGACCGAACAGGGCGCCGAGCGCATCGACGCGGCCCTCAGGTCGCTCCTGAGCTACGAGGAGACCCTGCTGGCGCCGATGGCCGACGGCGACCGCGAACAGCTGGCGTCGTTACTGAGACGCCTCCTGGCGCCCCTCGACAGGGGCCCCGGGGACCAGCAGGGCTAGGCAGTGTTTTTTGGACCTTCGCTCCGCTTCGGTCCGTGTTCGGGCGCCCGGAGAACAGGAACCTTCGGTGCCTACGACGGGTTCGCTCGCCCCTCACGCCCCCGCCTCCGGCACCTCCAGAACCCCGTGGGCGCCCGAACCAACCCCCCACAAGCTGAGACCGGTTCAAAAAACGGACCCTAGGCACCGGGCCGTACCCGCCTCCCGCCGGGGCCCGGACCTCCACAGCGGCGGGGCGGGCCCGCGGGAGGTCGCCGCCGTCTCCGCCGAACGGGTCCGCTGACCGGCGCGTACCCCTCCCCCTCCCCCGTAGGCGGGTCCGCCGCCGTGTGTCGGACACCGCACGGCCGCACCGCGTGAGAACCGCGCGTCCCGGGGTAGTGCAGCCCCGGTACGCGCAGTCGATCGTTCGGGGGGACACGTGCGGGTCCGTTGGATGGCCGCGGCGGCCGCGGCCGTGCTGGTCGCGGGGTGCTCGGGCAGCGGTGGCGGGGGCGCTGGCGGGGGCGCTGGCGGCGGCGAGGACGGCGGGGCCGACTCCGGCGGCCGCTACCTGTCGCTGGGCGACTCGATCAGCGTGGGCGTGCAGCCCGACGCCGGCGGTGAGCCGGTGGAGACCTCCGAGGGCTACACCGACGTCCTGTACCGCACCCTGGAGGAGGAGCGCCCGGGGCTGCGGCACGAGCGGATGGGGTGCGCGGGCGAGGACACCACCACCTTCATGGAGGGCGGGCTGCCCGGCTGCGACCCGCGCTACGAGCACGGCTCGCAACTGGAGGAGGCCGAGGCCTTCCTGGCCGGGCACGAGGGCGAGGTGGACCTGGTGACGCTGACCATCGGCGCCAACAACTTCACCCGCTGCGTGCGGGGGATCAACACCCCCGAGGGGCGGGCCCCCGACTCCGGGGACGTGGACATCGACCGCGCGTGCGTGGAGGAGGGCCTGGACCGGCTCCGGGAGGAGACCCCCGAGATCGCCGAGCGGCTGCGCGAGGCGGCGGGGCCGGACACGCAGATCATCGGGATGACCTACTACAACCCGTTCCTGGCCTTCCTGCTGCTGGACGGGGACCCCGCCCAACAGGCGGCCGCGGCGGCGGAGGAGGCCGAGGAGCTCTTCCCCGAGACCGAGGCGCGCGGGGGTCTGGCGGAGGAGGCGGTGGACATCCTGCTGGAGGTCAACGCGACGATCGCCGAGGCCTACCGGGCGGAGGGGATCGACGTGGCGGAGGTGGACGCGGTCTTCGAGTCCACCAACCAGGAGGTGCCCCGGGGCAGTGAGACCGGGCTGCCCGCCAACCTCCAGAACGTCTGCGACCTGACGTGGATGTGCCACGGTGAGCGGGGCCCGGACATCCACCCCAACGAGCAGGGCGCGCGCGAGATCGCCGCCGTCTTCGCCCGGCAGGTGGACCGGGCCGAGTGACCCGGCCGGACCCGGCGGCCGCGTTCGGGGCGGGCCGCCGGGGAGCGGGGCGGGGCGGCTCCGGCTACCCCGCGCCGCCGGGGAGCGCCTTCTCGATGAGCGCGGTGATCCTGGGGTCGTCGGGCTCGGTCGAACTGCGGAAGCGGTGCACGGCGCCGTCGGGGAGGACGAGGAACTTCTCGAAGTTCCACTTGACCTTCCCCGCCTTGCCGTCCTCGTCCTCGGCCGAGGAGAGCGCCGCGTAGAGCGGGTGCTGCTGCTTGCCGTTGAGCTTGGCCTTGGCCGTCATGGGGAAGGTGACGCCCCAGGTCGCAGAGCAGTACTCCGCGATCTTCTCCTCGCTGCCGAACTCCTGGAGGAACTGGTTGCTGGGCACGCCGAGCACGGTGAACCCCCGGCCGCCGTACCGGTGCTGGAGCTTCTCCAGCCGCTCGTACTGCGGGGTGTAGCCGCAGCGCGAGGCGACGTTGACCACCAGCCTCACCTTGCCGGACCACTCGCCGAACGTCGTCTCGCGTCCGTCGATCAGGGTCACCGGGATCTCGTCCAGGTCGCTCATCCGCGTCCATCTCCTTGCTTGCCGGGGCGCCGACGCCCACCGCGCGGCGCGGTGCTTCACGACGTATTCGGAGCACACGCCGCCGTGGCTCGGATTCTTTCTCAGGGAAGGGTCCCGGTCCAGCCGTACCGCCCCTACGAGCCGGACGCCCGGCCGGAGTGCCCCGGCCGGGCGTCCTTCGCGGTCGGCCGCGCCGCGGCCTCACTCTCCGACGAGTTCGGCCTGCTCCAACCAGACCTCCTCCAGCTCCCCGCGCTCGACGGCCAGGGCCTTGGCCTCGGCGTCGAGTTCGGCGAGCCGGGTGTAGTCCTCGGCCGCGGCGGCCATCAGCTCGTGCAGCTCCCCCTCGCGCTTGGCGATGCGGTCCATGCGCCGCTCGACGCGCTGCATCTCCTTCTGCGCGGCGCGCCGCTCGGCCGCGGACACAGTGGGCCGCTCCGCCGCGGCCCGGGCCGCGGCGGCCTCGGAGGCGCCCAGCGGCACGGTGGCCTCGCCCGCGCTGGCCGCGCGGCGCTGGAGGTACTCGTCCACGCCGCCGGGCAGGAAGGCCAGGCCCCCGTCGCCCATCAGGGCCAGCACGCGGTCGGTGATGCGCTCCAGGAAGTAGCGGTCGTGGCTGACCAGCACCAGGGAGCCGGGCCAGCCGTCGAGCAGGTCCTCCAGCTCGGTGAGCGTCTCGATGTCCAAGTCGTTGGTGGGCTCGTCCAGCAGCAGCACGTTGGGCTCGTCCATGAGCAGGCGCAGCAGCTGGAGGCGGCGGCGCTCACCGCCGGACAGGTCGCCGATCGGGGTCCACTGGCGCTCACCGCGGAACCCGAACCGCTCCAGCATCTGGCTGGCGGTGTAGTCGCGCTTGCCGATGGTGACGTGCTCGCGCACGTCCATGACCGCCTGGAGGGGGCGGGCGGTGGGGTCGAGCTCGGCGACGTTCTGGGACAGGTGGGCGAGCTTGACGGTCCGGCCGGTGCGCACGCTGCCGGAGTCGGGCTCGCGCTCCCCGGCCAGGATCCTGAGCAGGGTGGACTTGCCCGCGCCGTTGACCCCGACCAGGCCGACCCGGTCGCCGGGGCCCAACTGCCAGGTGAGGTGGTCGAGCAGGGTCCGGTCGGGGACGGACGCGGACACGTTCTTGAGGTCGATGACGGTCTTGCCGAGGCGGGAGCTGGCGAACTTGACCAGTTCGACCGTGTCTCGGGGCGGCGGCTCGTCGGCGATGAGCTGGTTGGCCGCCTCGATGCGGAACTTGGGCTTGGAGGTGCGGGCCGGGGCGCCGCGGCGCAGCCAGGCCAGCTCCTTGCGCATGAGGTTCTGGCGGCGCTCCTCGGCGGCGGCCGCCTGGCGTTCGCGCTCGGCCTTGGCCAGGACGTAGGCGGCGTAGCCGCCCTCGTAGCGCTCGACCGCGCCGCGACCGACCTCCCAGGTGCGGGTGGTGACGGCGTCCAGGAACCAGCGGTCGTGGGTGACGACCACGAGCGCCTCGGGACGGGCGCGCAGGTGCTCGGCGAGCCAGGCGATGCCCTCGATGTCGAGGTGGTTGGTGGGCTCGTCCAGGACGATGAGGTCGTGGTCGTCCACCAGGAGCCGGGCCAGGCCGGAGCGGCGGCGCTCGCCGCCGGAGAGGCCGCTCATGGGGGTGTCGAGGTCCCAGCCGCCGAGGAGTCCGCGCAGGATGTCGCGGACGCGGGCGTCGCCCGCCCACTCGTGCTCGGCCCGGTCGCCCAGGACGAACTCCCCGACCGTGGAGTCGGGGAAGGTGTCGCGCTGGTGCAGGAAGCCGATGCGCAGCCCGCGGTTGTGCACCACCCGCCCGGAGTCGGGTTCGGTGATGCCCGAGAGCACGGAGATGAGCGTGGACTTGCCGCCGCCGTTGCGGCCGACGACGCCGATGCGCTCACCCTCGTCGACGCCGAGCGACACCTTGTCGAGGAGTACGAGCGGCCCGTAGGCCAGGGACACGTCCTGAAGATTGACCAGATTCATCGCTATCCATTGTGGCGGCAGTGCCGTGGTGCGCTGACCGCCGCCGCTCCCCCGGGGCGGCGGCCGGTCCTCACTCCGGCTCCGGCTGCTCCCCGTCGAGCAGCAGCCGGGCCACTGCGTCGTCGGTCACCAGCGTGGACACCAGGCCGCTGCGCAGCGCGGCGCCGATCGCCCTGGCCTTGGCCTCGTCCCCGGCTCCGGCGACCGCCACCACCTCGGGCACCCGGCGCAGCTGGTCCGCCCGGACGCTGATGACCCTCTCGTCCAGGTCGGAGTGCACCTGGCGCCCGTCGGCGTCGAACAGCTGGGCGGACATCTCCGCGCACACGCCAAGCGCGGTGTACCTGGCCCGCGAGTCCGGGTCCAGCGCCTGGAAGACGGTCGAGTTTCGCTCGTCCCAGCCCCCGATGGCCACCACGGCCGTCGTGAGGCGGTCGAAGTGCGCGAACGCGGAGGCGATGCCCGGGTCGGCGCGCAGCGTGGCCGCCGTCGCGGCGTCCGGCAGGATGAGCGGCGCGTAGATCGGGTACGCGGGGCCGCCCGAGAGCGCGGCCGCCCGGCGCACGGTCTCGACCGATCCGCCGCCCTCCGCCTGCTCGGACAGCACACCGTTGAGCTGCACCACCGTGCAGCGCGGCAGGTCGACCATGTCCAGACCCATCAGCTGGAGCGACCTGCTCCAGGCCAGCCCCAGCACCTCGTCGGGCCGCACGATCTCCGACAGCAGCCGCGCCGCCACCGACCCCAGCGCCCGGCGCGTGTCCCGCGGGTCCTCCAGCGCGTCCACGACGATCGCCCGGCGCAGGTCGAAGGCCGCGCGCATGCGCTCGGACAGCTCCCCGTCCAGCCGGGCGGGCAGGCGGATGTCGATGCGCACGATCCCGCTGCTGCGGGCGGCCTCCAGGTCCCGGGCGACCTTGAACCGGCTCAGGCCGAACTCCTCGGCGATCTCCACCTTGGACCGCCCGTCCAGGTAGAACCTGCGGGCGATGGCGGCGAGCCGCACCATCTCCGCGGGGCCGCTGGGGGCCGTCTCCTGAACCTCACCACGCTGATCGCTCATACGTGCAGGAGTGTACTCGAATGTGCCCAATCCATTGACAGCGCGTTTCCGATGGGCGTTCAATGTTCGAAACATCTGTGAATCACATCGCTCACATGAGCGACCAATGGGAGGTCCCAACCGTGCGTGCCGCCATCATCACCGAACCGGGCTCCGTCACCGTGGGGGACCGCCCCGACCCGCAACCCGCCGCCGACGGCGTGGTGATCCGTGTCGGCGCCTGCGGGATCTGCGGGACGGACCTGCACATCGCCGACGGCGAGTTCCCGCCCAGCCCCTACCCGCTGGTGCCCGGGCACGAGTTCGCCGGAACGGTCACGGCCGTCGGCGAGAGCGCCCCGGGGGACCTGCGCCCGGGCGACCGGGTCGCCGTGGACCCCTCCCTGTTCTGCGGGCACTGCGAGTACTGCCGCGCCGGACGGGGCAACCTGTGCGCCAACTGGGGCGCGATCGGCGACACCGTGGACGGCGCGTTCGCCGAGTACGTGGCCGTCCCCGCCGCCAACTGCTACCGCCTGCCCGACTCGGTGAGCATGCGCGAGGGCGCCCTGGTCGAGCCCCTCTCGTGCGCGGTCCACGGTGTCCGGCGCATCGGGGTGGAGAACGGCGAGCGCTTCCTGGTGGTGGGCGCCGGGACCATGGGCCTGCTCCTGCAGCAGCTGCTGCAGAACTCCGGAGCCCGCGTGACCGTGGTCGACCGCAACACCCGCCGCCTGGCCATCGCCGCAGACCTCGGCGCCGCCGCCACCGCGACGGACACCTCCGAGCTGGGCGACGAGCGCTTCGACGCCGCGGTGGACGTCACCGGCGCGCCCCCGGCCATCGAGGCGGCCTTCGACTCGCTGAGGCGGGGAGGGCGCCTGCTGGTCTTCGGGGTCGCCGACGAGGCCGCCCGCGTGGCGCTGTCGCCCTTCCGGATCTACAACGACGAGATCACCGTCGTGGGCTCCATGGCAGTGCTGAACAGCTACGGGGCGGCCGTTGACCTCATCAGCGCCGGAGCCGTGCGCACCGCCCCGCTGCTCACCGACGCCCTGCCCCTGGAGAAGTTCCCCGAGGCGCTGGCCATGATGCGCGCGGGCACCGGGGTGAAGGTCCAGATCGTCCCCGACGAGACCGCCTGACCCGGGAAGGCAGCGAAGTGCACACCACCTACGCCGTCCGGGCGACCGCCGTCGCCGCCTGCGGACTGCTGCTCACCGGGTGCGCCGGGATGGGCGCCCTGCCCTCCGGTGACGGCGCCGTCCGGCTGACCGTCGCGATCGTGTCCAACCCGCAGATGCAGGACGCGATCTCCCTGGAATCGGAGTTCCGCGCGGAGCACCCCGGCATCGCGCTCGACTTCGTCTCCCTGCCCGAGAACGAGGCCCGCGCCAAGATCACCACCTCCGTGGCCACCGGCGGGGGCGAGTTCGACGTCGTCATGATCAGCAACTACGAGACCCGCCAGTGGGCCGAGTACGGCTGGCTGGAGAACCTGCAACCCTCCATCGACGCCGCCGAGGGCTACGACCACGAGGACTTCATCCCCTCCATCAGGGAGGACCTGTCCCACGAGGGCGACATGTACTCGGTGCCCTTCTACGGCGAGTCCTCCTTCCTCGCCTACCGGAAGGACCTGTTCGAGCAGGCCGGGGTGGAGATGCCCGAGAACCCCACCTGGGAGGAGGTGGCGGACCTTGCCGCCGAGCTCGACGGCGTGGAGCCGGGGGTCTCGGGGATCTGCCTGCGCGGCCTCGCGGGCTGGGGCGAGGTGCTGAGCCCCTTCAACAGCGTCCTGAACACCTTCGGCGGGCGCTGGTACGACGAGGACTGGAACGCCGAGATCGACTCCCCCGAGTTCCGGCGCGCGGCCGAGTTCTACGTGGGCCTGGCGCGCGAGCACGGCCAGCCGGGCGCCGCCAACAGCGGGTTCGGGGACTGCCTGAACCGCTACTCCCAGGGCCGGGCGGCCATGTTCTACGACTCCACCTCCATGGTCAGCACCATCGAGGACCCGGACTCGGCGACCGTGGCCGGGCTCAACGGCTACGCCGCGGCGCCGGTGGCCGAGAGCGGCTACGGCGGCTGGCTCTACACCTGGGCCCTGGGCATCCCCTCCACCTCCGAGCACAAGGAGGAGGCGTGGGCGTTCCTGGAGTGGATGACCGACAAGGACTACGTCCGCACCGTCGCCGAGGAGTACGGCTGGCAGCGGGTGCCGCCCGGCAACCGGCTCTCCACGTTCGAGGTCCCCGAGTACCAGGAGGTCGCCGCGGCCTACGCCGACCCCATGCTCCAGGGCATCCAGGAGGCGGACCCCGAGGACCCGGGCACGCGTCCGGTCCCCTACGAGGGCATCGGCTTCCTCGCCATCCCCGAGTTCCAGGACCTGGGCACCCGGGTCAGCCAGCAGCTGAGCGCGGCCGTGGCCGGGCAGATCACCGTCGAGCAGGCGCTCGAACAGAGCCAGGAGTACGCCGAGGTCGTCGGTGAGACCTACAAGGAGGACGACCGATGAGCGCTGTGACCGCGCCCGCGCGCGAGGCGCCCGCGGCGGCGACGCCGCCCGAACGGCCGAAGCGGAGCCGCGGCGGGGGCGGATGGGCCCGCCGGGCCCCGCTCCTGCCCGCCCTGGTGTTCATGCTGGTCGTCACGCAGCTGCCGTTCCTGGCGACGGTCGTGTACTCGCTGCGCTCGTGGAACCTGCTGCGGCCCGACTCCCAGGCGTGGGTGGGCCTGGCCAACTACGCGGCGG
The DNA here is from genome assembly GCF_018316795.1 of Nocardiopsis akebiae. Classification (NCBI taxonomy): domain Bacteria; kingdom Bacillati; phylum Actinomycetota; class Actinomycetes; order Streptosporangiales; family Nocardiopsidaceae; genus Nocardiopsis; species Nocardiopsis akebiae. The sequence continues at coordinate 1,215,007 of NZ_CP074132.1, read as the reverse complement.
TCTTCACCGACCGGCAGTTCCTGGGCGCGGCGGCGAACACGGTGCTGATCACCGGCTCGTGCGTCGTGGTGGCCATGCTGCTGGGCATCGGGCTGGCGCTGCTGCTGGACCGGAAGTTCAGAGGGCGCGGCGTGGTGCGCACGCTCATCATCACCCCGTTCCTGATCCTGCCCGTGGCCACGGCCCTGCTGTGGAAGCACATCATGCTGGAGCCGGTGTTCGGCCTGGTGAACTTCGTGCTGTCGCCGTTCGGGGTCGAGTCGTTCGACTGGGTCTCCCAGGCTCCCGTGTTCTCCGTGGTGGCCGCGCTGGTCTGGCAGTGGACGCCGTTCATGATGCTGCTGGTGCTGGCGGGGCTCCAGAGCCAGGGCTCCGACGTGCTGGAGGCGGGCCAGGTCGACGGCGCGTCCCGGTGGCAGATGTTCGCCTGGATCACGCTGCCGCACCTGCGCCGCTACATCGAGCTGGGCGTGCTGCTGGGGTCGGTCTACGTGGTCAACACCTTCGACACGATCTACATGATGACCCAGGGCGGACCGGGCACCGCCAGCTCCAACCTGCCCTTCTACGTCTACCAGCGGACCTTCCTCGGGTTCGACATCGGCCAGTCCGCGGCCATGGGCGTCGTGGTGGTGGTCGGCACCATCATCGTGGCGACGCTGGCCCTGCGGCTGATCTTCCGCACGTTCATGAGCGCACAGGAGGCGACATCGTGACCGCCCGAGCCCCCGAACGACCCGCGGGCGCCGCAGGCGGCGCCGTCGCCGCACGCGCGCCGCGCCGGGCCGGCCGCTCCCGGGCCCGGCTGGGGAGCGCCGCCCTGACCGCGTTCACGTGGGGCGTGGGACTGGTGTTCGTGTTCCCGGTGCTGTGGCTGGTGCTGACCGCGTTCAAGGAGGAGAACCAGGCGGCGACCGACCCGCCGACGCTCTTCTTCCAGCCGACGCTGGACCGGTTCACCACCGTCCTGGGCGCGGACTTCCTGCCCTACCTGGGCAACTCGGCGATCGCCACCCTGGCGTCCACGCTCCTGGTGCTGCTGCTCGGGCTGCCCGCCGCCTACGCGCTGTCGGTGGCCCCGGTCAAGCGGACCCAGGACGTGCTGTTCTTCTTCATCTCGACGAAGATGCTGCCGGTGGTGGCGGTCGTGGTGCCGATCTACGTCGCCGCCGCGCACCTGTCCATGCTGGACAACGTGTGGACCCTGGTGGTGCTGTACACGGCGATGAACCTGCCCATCGCGGTGTGGATGCTGCGGTCGTTCTTCCTGGAGGTGCCCAAGGCGATCGTGGAGGCGGCCCGGGTGGAGGGCGCCGGGCTGGCGCGCGTGCTGTGGTCGGTGATGATGCCGGTGATGGCACCGGGCATCGCGGCGACCGCGCTGATCTGCATGATCTTCGCCTGGAACGAGTTCTTCTTCGCCGTCAACCTGACCGCCGCCCGGGCCGCGACCGTCCCGGTGTTCCTGACCGGCTTCATCACGAGCGAGGGGTTGTTCGTGGCGCAGCTGGCGGCGGCGGCCGTCATGGCGTCGCTGCCCATCGTGGTGGTGGGCTGGGCGGCCCAGCGCCAGCTGGTGCGGGGCCTGTCGATGGGCGCCGTCAAGTAGCGGAAGGCGCCCGGGGCCGCACCACGCAGGGCCCCGGGCGGGTCCGGGCGATCGCCCAGGCCGCCGCGGAGGCGGGCCGCACCGGCGGGCGGATCACACGAGAGGGACGGTCACACCGGCAAGCCGGTCACACCAGGAAGAACGCACGGGCGGACTTGGCGATGCCCTCGGTGTCCAGTCCGTGCGCCTGGGCGTGCTGCGCCGGGGTTCCGTAGGCGCGCACCTCGCGGTCCCGCGCCACGCCCAGGCCGAGCTGGCGGTGGCGCCGGTCGGCCAGCGCCGCGGCGACCTCGTGCGCCGAGGTCCCGCTCAGGTAGGGCTCCACAACCAGCACGTCGGCGTTGCCCGCCGCGCCGACGAGCGCGCTCAGCCCCTCGCGGTCGAAGGGGCGCACGGTGGCCGTGTAGGCGACCGTCACGTCCAGGTCGGCGGTGGCCTCCAGCACCCGGTCCAGCATCGGCCCGACCGCCACCACCACCCCGGCCGAGCGCGGCGAGCCCGCGCGCACGACGCCGAGGCGTCCGTCCAGCGGCATCGCCGCGCGGTTGGCGGTCCCCGACAGGCGCACGTACACGCGGTCCTCGCCGGGCAGGGCGGCCTCCAGGGCGGCGCGCACCTCGTCGGGGTGCCCCGGGGCGTACACGGTCCACCCCGGCAGGGTGTCCAGCAGGGCCACGTCGCCGGGCGCCTGGTGGGTGCGCCCCTCCTCCGCGGCGTCGTAGGAGCCGCCGATGCTCACCAGGACGGCTCCCACGCCCTGGTGGCCCAGGTCCAGCTTGAGCTGTTCGAAGGGCCGCTCCACCAGGAACGGCGCGTAGCTGTGCACGACCGGGCGCATCCCGGCCAGGGCCAGTCCCCCGGCCACTCCGATCATGGCCTGCTCCCGGATGCCCACGTCGATCACCCGGCCGGGGTGTCGGGCGGCGGCGCCGCGGAACATGCCCGCGGAGATGGCGGCCAGGACGACGGTCAGGCGCGGGTCGGTGTCCATGGCTCGGTTGACGGCGGCGGCGAAGGTGTCACGCATGGGGCTCTCCTAGGAACGGACGCGGGCGACGACGGCCAGCGGCCGTCCGGGGTGGGGGCGGGTGAGCGCGCCGTACAGGGCGTCGTGGTCGCGTCCGGAGACGTCGCGGGCCTCCCAGCCCTCGATCCCGAAGCGGGCGCCGATCCCGCCCGGCCACCCGTGGCTGGCCGAGGCGTTGTCCACGGCGACGACGGTGAGGTTGTCCACACCGAGCCGTCCGGCGACCGCGATGGCCTCGTGGTTGCTGCCCTCGTCGAGTTCGCCGTCGCCGACGAGCACCACGACGCGGGGCTCGGTCCCGTCGGGGCGGCGGATCCCCCGGGCGCGCAGGCCGAGCGCGCTGCCCAGCCCCAGGGGCAGTCCGTGGCCGAGCGACCCGCTGCCGATCTCCGCGCCCGGGACGAGCAGCCGGTCCGGGTGGTGGCCGAGCGGCGAGTCGAAGGCGGTCCATCCGCGCAGCGTCGGCACGTTCAGGAAACCCTTGGCCGCGAGCACGGCGTAGAAGGCGGCGGGTCCGTGCCCCTTCGAGAGCAGGAAGCGGTCCCGGGCCGGGTCGTCGGCGGTTTCGGGGGTGACCGACAGCACGCGGTCGTAGAGGACCCACACGATGTCGAGCGTGGAGTGGGCCGCTCCGTTGTGCTTCTCGTCACCCTCCATGAGTCCGATGAGCGCGGGCAGGTCGGCGTAGCGCGAGAGGGCGGTTGCGGTGTTCATGTCCACCAGTGTTGAACCCCAACAAAGGTTGAGGTCAACCGGCGCGAACCTCCTCCGACCAGGAAAGTCAGAGGTGATTTACATCACAGGACGGTGGCCCCGGGGACGTCCCCGTACGCCGTCACGACCTGCTCGCACAGCCCGCTGCCCTCCAGCGCCGCCACCACCGCGGCCTCCCGCTCCGCGACGACCGACTCCTTCTCGTCGCCGCCGCCGACCAGGAAGGCGCAGGTCGGACCGGACCCCGACACCAGGGAGCCCAGCGCCCCCGCACCGGCGCCGGTCTTGAGGGTGCGCTCCAGCTCCGGCAGCAGCGAGAGGGCGGCCTCCTGGAGGTCGTTGGTCAGCGCGGCGCCCAGGGCCGCCGGGTCGCCGCCGGCCAGCGCGTCGGCCAGCACCCGGTCCGGCAGGGGCTCGGGGGCGTCCGGGCGGATGCGGTCGTACTCGGCGAACACGCCGGCCGTGGACAGGCCGTGCGGCGACAGGGCGAAGACCCAGCGGAACCTTCCCGGGCTGGTCATGGGCCGCAGGAGCTCCCCGCGGCCCGTGCCCACCGCGGTGGCGCCCAGCAGCGCGAAGGGCACGTCGCTGCCCAGGTCGGCCGCGTACCCGAGCAGCTCCTCCAGCGGAAGGCCGCAGCCCCACAGGCGGTCGCAGGCCAGCAGGGCGGCCGCGGCGTCCGCGCTGCCCCCGGCCATGCCGCCCGCCACCGGGATGCTCTTGTCCAGGTGGACCGCGACCGGGCGGCCCCGGCCGGTCCGCTCCGCCAGCAGGGTGACCGCGCGCGCGGCCAGGTTGGACCCGTCCAGGGGCACACGGGACAGGTGGGAGCCCAGCGCGCCGCCCGCGGTCAGTCCGGCGAAGGCCCCGGCGGCGGATCCGACACCGCCGGACGGGCTCGGTCGGCGCGAGGAAGCCGCCCGGACGGTAACCTCATCGAACAGCGAGACGGCGTGGAACACGTTGACGAGGTCGTGGAACCCGTCCTCACGTCTGGGCCCCACCGCCAACTGGAGGTTCACCTTCGCGGGGACCCGCACGGTTACGGTGGTATTAACGGTCACGAGTCCCCAATCGTAAAGGAACCCCCACCTTGCGTGAACACAGTGCCCTCCGGGGGCTCCGGTGTGTTCACCGCCTCCCGTCGGCTCGTACGCCGTCAGAGGAAAACGGGAACCTCGGACGCGGTTCGGGGATCGTCACCACTGTCATGTCAGTTTCCGCCCGCCCCCAGAACGGCCCGATCAGGCCCGTGAGTGGGAATGCGGGCACAAACACCGCTACCTTGGGGCAAGGCGGAGTTTGGACACCGTCGGGGAGGGTCGCTTGCCGTCGGATGGGCTCCCGAAGAACCTGGAACCGCTGGCCGCCGGGGATCCGGCCACCATCGGTCCCTACGTGCTGTCCGGGAAGCTGGGTAGCGGCGGCATGGGAACCGTCTACCTGGGCAGCGCTCCCGAGCGCAGCAACCAGGTAGCCATCAAGGTCATCCGCCCGGAGCTCGCCTTCGACGAGGCCACGCGGGCGCGCTTTCGCGACGAGATGGAGAACGCCCGCAAGGTCGCCTCCTTCTGCACCGCCAAGGTGCTCGACCACGGGACGTTCGAGAACCGTCCCTACATGGTCACCGAGTACATCGCGGGCACCGCCCTGGCCGAGCACATCGCCGAGAACGGCCCCCTGGACTCCTCGACGCTGCACGGCTTCGCGCTGGGCGTGGCGGCGGCCCTGGCCGCCATCCACCGCACCGGGCTCGTCCACCGCGACCTCAAGCCCGCCAACGTGCTGCTGTCGCTCTCGGGGCCCCGGGTGATCGACTTCGGCATCGCCCGCGCGATGAACACCGCCACCAACCACACCCAGACCGGCATCGTCATGGGCAGCCCCGGCTGGATGGCGCCCGAACAGCTGCTGGAGGAGAAGGTCACCACCTCGGCGGACATCTTCGCCTGGGGCTGCCTGGTGGCCTTCGCCGGGAACGGCACCCACCCCTTCGGCAACGGCGACGCCATGACGCTGGGCAAGCGGGTGCTGTTCGCCGAACCACAGATCGGCAACCTGGACAGCCCCCTGGACCGCCTGGTGACGCGCGCGCTGGCCAAGGAGCCGGGCCGCCGCCCCACCGCGCAGGACCTGCTGCTGGAGCTGGCTGGCGGCGAGGACAACAGCAACCCCAACGACATCGTGTCCCACGCGCTGCACCAGTCCTGGCGGCCCAACCTGCCCCCGATGCCCCCGCCCGGCATGCCCCACCCCCACCAGGGGCCGCCCCAGACCATGGCGGGCATGCGGCACCCGGCGCCCGGCCAGTACCAGGGCGCGCCCCCCATGCCCCCGCCCGCGCACCAGACGGGCAACTACCCGCGTCCGCAGGGTCCGCCGCCGGGCCATCCGGCCGGTCCCCCGCCGGGGGCCCAGGCGCAGCAGGCGCACCAGCTTCCCGGGGTCCAGGCTCCGGGCGGGCAGCCCCAGGGCGGCCCGGCGCAGCAGCCGCGGCCCGTACCCGGTCCCGGACAGGTGCCGCACCCGGCCTCCACCGGGCCGATCCCGATGGTTCCCCCGGCCGACCAGCAGACGGGCCGCCGGGGTCCGCAGCCCTACGTTCCGCCGGTGCCGCCCCCGCCGCACCAACCCGCCGCGCCCAACCGGCGCAAGGGGACGGTCGTGGCCCTGGTGCTGGGCGCCGTGGCGCTGCTGGCGGCCCTGATCGTCATGGCGACCGTGCTGACCAACCTCAGCGACTGGTCGCTCTTCGGGGACGGCGACTCCCAGGGGGACGCCTCCGAGCAGTCGGGCGCCGCCCCGGAACCGCAGGCGCCCGCGCCCGGCGACGAGTCACCCAGCGGCGCCGACGAGGAGGAGGCTCCCGGCGAGGTGCCCAGCGGGATGTCGGGGGCCTCCGCCGACCGCATGGTCGAGTACCGGATCAGCGGGGTCAGCTGCGGCCTGACCGAGCACAACATCCGCTCGGAACTGCCGTCGACCGGTCAGTACTGCGTGGTGGACCTGGAGCTGTTCAACCTCAGCGACGAACTCGTGGAGTTCGAGCACACGGCGCAGCACATGACGACCAGCCGGGAACCCGTCAACGCCCAGGCGCCGTCCGTGCGCGAGGTGGAGGCCCCGCTGTGGGACTCGGCCGGGATCGGCCCCGGGGTCGCCGCCGGGGGCGAGCTGGTGTTCATACTGCGCGACGACATGGAGCCGCGCACGCTGGTGCTCAACCACCGGGCGGGCGCGGAGGCCACGGAGATCAACATCGAGCACATCGTGGACTGAGCCGGGCCGGGGGCGGGCCGGGCCCGTCTCAGGGCAGCACCGTGCCGACGGGGTGGGGAGCCCCCCTGTATCCAGGACACCGTATCGGCGCCCCGCTCCGCCACCCCCGGTCCGCGCCTGTGGACGACCGCTCCCCGGCGCGGCGCCGCGAGGACGAAACGGACGGGCCCGGGGTGACGACGCGTCGTCACCCCGGGCCCGTCCACCGCTCGGGGGCCGCTCCCGCGGGTCCGGTCCCCGGCGGGGGCTACTCCCACTCGATGGTGCCCGGGGGCTTGCTGGTCACGTCCAGCGCCACCCGGTTGATCTCGCGCACCTCGTTGGTGATGCGGTTGGAGATCCTGGCCAGCACGTCGTAGGGCACGCGCGACCAGTCGGCGGTCATGGCGTCCTCGCTGCTGACCGGACGCAGCACGACCGGGTGGCCGTAGGTGCGCCCGTCGCCCTGCACGCCCACCGACCGCACGTCGGCGAGCAGCACCACCGGGCACTGCCAGATGTCGCGGTCCAGTCCGGCGCGGGTCAGCTCCTCGCGGGCGATCGCGTCGGCCTCGCGCAGGATCTCCAGGCGCTCGCGGGTGACCTCGCCGATGATGCGGATGCCCAGGCCGGGGCCGGGGAAGGGCTGGCGCCAGACCATCTCGGCGGGCAGGCCCAGCTCCTCGCCGACCTTGCGCACCTCGTCCTTGAACAGCTCGCGCAGCGGTTCCACCAGAGTGAACTGGAGGTCGTCGGGCAGTCCGCCCACGTTGTGGTGGGACTTGATGTTGGCGGTCCCGGTGCCGCCGCCGGACTCCACCACGTCCGGGTAGAGGGTGCCCTGCACCAGGAACTCGACCTCGGCGCCGCTCCCGCCGCTCTCGGCGACGACCTCGCGGGCCGCCTGCTCGAACACGCGGATGAACTCGCGGCCGATGATCTTGCGCTTCTCCTCGGGGTCGGAGACCCCCGCGAGGGCGGACAGGAACCGCTCCTCGGCGTCCACGACCTTGAGCTTGGCGCCCGTGATCGCGACGAAGTCCTTCTCCACCTGCTCGGCCTCGCCCTTGCGCAGCAGGCCGTGGTCCACGAAGACGCAGGTCAGCTGGTCGCCGACGGCGCGCTGGACCAGTGCGCCGGCCACCGCGGAGTCCACGCCGCCGCTCAGCGCGCAGATGACGCGCTTGTCTCCGATGTCCTCGCGGATGCGCTCCAGCTGCTCCTCGACGATGTTGACCATCGTCCAGGTGGGTCGGCACCCGGCGCCCTCGTACAGGAAGCGGCGCAGCACCTCCTGGCCGTGCTCGGTGTGCAGGACCTCGGGGTGGAACTGGACGCCGAAGAGGTTGCGGCCGGTGTGCTCGAACGCGGCGACCGGGGCGCCCGCGGTGCTGGCGGTCGTGGCGAAGCCCTCGGGGGCCTCCACCACCGAGTCGCCGTGCGACATCCAGACCAGCTGCTCGGCGGGCATTCCGGCGAACAGCAGGGAGTCGGTGACCGCCGACAGCTCGGTGCGGCCGAACTCACTGAGGTCGGTCCTGGCGACGGTGCCGCCCAGGGCCCGGGTCATCGCCTGGAAGCCGTAGCAGATGCCGAAGGTGGGAACCCCGGTCTCGAACAGCTCGGGGCCCAGGTTCGGGGCCCCCTCGGCGTAGACCGACGACGGGCCGCCGGAGAGGATGATGGCCTTGGGTCTCTTGGCGAGCATCTCCTCGACGGGCATGGTCGAGGGCACGATCTCACTGTGCACGTGGCATTCGCGGACCCGTCGTGCGATCAGCTGCGCGTACTGCGCGCCGAAGTCGACGACGAGAACGGTGTCGAACGTGCTCTCAGCACCAACGGACACGACGGAGGACCTTCCGCAGGAAGTACAGGGATGTCCGCCCAGTCTAGGGCGTTGCACAGGCGCGGAGGGCCCCGCACGCGTGTGCGGTCCGGCTCAGCACGCGCGGCGGGCCCGCCGGGACTCCCCCCCGGGGCTCAGGCCGTGAAGCCCGCGGGGTTGGCCGACTGCCAGCGCCACGCGTCGCGGCAGGCGTCGTCCACCGTGCGCACGGCCTTCCAGCCCAGGTCGCGGGCGGCGGCCGAGGGGTCGGCGTAGCACACGGCGATGTCGCCGGGGCGGCGGTCGACCACGGCGTACGGAACCGCGACGCCCGTGGCGCGCTCGAAGGCGCGCAGGCCCTCCAGGACGGAGGTGCCCTGCCCGGTGCCCAGGTTGTACACCCGGTACCCGGACGCGTCGGCGAGGTGCTCCACGGCGGCCATGTGCCCCTGGGCCAGGTCCACCACGTGCAGGTAGTCGCGCACCCCGGTGCCGTCGGGGGTGTCGTAGTCGTCGCCGAACACGTTCAGCCGCTCGCGGCGGCCCGCGGCGACCTGCGCGACGTAGGGGAAGAGGTTGTTGGGAACGCCCTGGGGGTCCTCGCCGATCAGACCGCTGGGGTGGGCGCCGATGGGGTTGAAGTAGCGCAGGGCGGTGATCCGCCAGCGCGGGTCGGCGGCGGCCGTGTCCTGGAGGACGCGCTCGGCGAACAGCTTGGTGGCGCCGTAGGGGTTGGTGGCGGACAGGGCGCTGTCCTCGGTGATGGGCACCTGCTCGGGGTCGCCGTAGACGGTGGCCGAGGAGCTGAACACCAGGTCGCGCACGCCGTGCTCGTCCATCGCCTCGATGAGCGTGAACAGGGAGTCCATGTTGTTGCGGTAGTAGCGCAGCGGCTGCTCCACCGACTCCCCCACGGCCTTGAGCCCGGCCATGTGGATGACGGCGTCGACGCGGTGCTCGGCGAAGACCCGGCGCATCGCCTCGGGGTCGGCGCAGTCGGCCCGGTGGAAGGCGACGGTGCGTCCGGTGATGCGCTCGACGCGGCGCAGGGCCTCCTCGTGGCTGTTGGTGAGGAGGTCCACGACCACGACCTCGTGCCCGGCTTCGAGGAGTTCGACCGCCGTGTGGGAGCCGATGTACCCGGCACCGCCGGTGATCAGTACGTTCATGTCTCGCTTCCCTGGGTGGAGTGCGCCCGCCGCGTCGCGGGCGCTCCCCAGGATAGGCGCCCTCCGGGAGCGGGCCCGTGGACACGCCATGCCCCGTGACCTGCCCTTCGTCGGTGTCCGGGGGCCGTGGGACCGCCTTTCGGACGGCCCGGTCTCATGCCGTGGCACGAGGCCCTCCGGCCCGCGCGTTCCTATCCTGGGGGAATGCCCGACCTGTCCCCACGCTCCCTCCTGGACCGCGCCGCGCTCTGGGCGCGCGGGCACGCTCTCGCCGTGGACGCGTTCTGCGCGGCGGTCTGGTTCGGCCTGTCGGCGGTGTCCCTGCCGGTGTCGGGGTGGCACACCGCGGAGTCGTGGGCCTACCTCGGTATGACCGCCGGGTGCTGCGCCGCCCTGGCCCTGCGCCGCTTCCGCCCGCTCCCGGCCCTGGCCGCCCTGGCGGTGCTGCTGGCGTGCTACATCCTGTGGCTGGAGCACCTGACCGCGGCGACGTTGATCAGCGCCCTGGTCGCCGCCTACACGGTGCAGGCCGAACTCCCGCGCCCGTGGCGGGTGGCCGGGTTCGTGCTGCTCCTGGCCGGAGCGGCGTGGGGGGTTCTCGGCGTTCCGGCCGAGGCTCTGTCGACGGACCCGCAGATGCGCCTCAACAGCGTCTTCTCGGCGTGGACGGCGGTCGCGCTGTTCTCCCTGCTCGGAGCGTTCCGCAGGCGCAACCGCGAGGAGTTCGCCCGCGTCGTGGAGCACGCCCGGCTGCTGGAGACCCAGCGGGAGCAGGAGGTGCGCCTGGCCGCGCTCGACGAGCGGACACGCATCGCCCGGGAGATGCACGACATCCTCGCGCACTCGCTGAACGTCATCGTCGCCCAGGCCGACGGCGGCCGCTACGCCGCGGAGGCCGCCCCGGAGCGCGCGGTGGCCGCCCTGGCCACCGTCGCCCGGGTGGGACGCGAGTCGGCGGCGGAACTGCACCAGCTCCTGGGCGTCCTGCGCGACGGCGAGGAGCGCGGGGCCGCCCCGGCCCCCGGGGTCGGCGACCTGCCCGGCCTCGTGGAGGAGTACCGCCGCGCCGGTCTGCGGATCCGCCTGGTCCAGCACGGGTCCCCGGCCGCCCCGCGCGGCGGCCGGGCGGACACCGGCGCCCCGGCGACCCTGCCGACGACCGCGTCCCTGACGGTCTACCGCGTGGTGCAGGAGTCGCTGGCCAACGCGCTCAAGCACGGGGGATCCGCAGCCGTGCGGGTCGAGCTGACGTGGTCGCCCGGGCGGGTCGGGATCGACGTGGCCGACTCCGTCCGCCAGGCCGTACCCGCGGCCCTCACCACACCGGCGGGCCCCTCAGTCCCCGCGGGTTCCTCCGGCACCGAAAGACGCTCCGTCATCGGGAGGCCCGTCGGCACCGCAAGCCCCTCCGGCACGGGGGCGCCCCCTCCCACCGGAGGCTCCTCCCCGGCGGGGGAGCCCTCCGCCGCCGGGACGGCCCCGGGCCGCGCCCGGCGGGGCTCCGGCCACGGCCTGGTCGGCATGCGCGAGCGCGTGGGCATGCACGGCGGCGCCCTGGAGGCCGGCGTCGACGACGCCACCGGCACCTGGCGGGTGCGCGCGGTGATCCCTTGGGAGGAGGCGTGATCCGCGTGGGGCTGGCCGACGACCAGGTGCTGTTCACGGCGGGCATGGCGATGGTCATCGACTCCCAGCCGGACCTGACCGTGGCCTGGGAGGCGGGCGACGGGGCCCAAGCCCTCGCCAGGCAGCACTCCGACCCCGTCGACGTCCTGCTCATGGACGTCCAGATGCCCGGTACGGACGGGCTGAGCGCCACGCGCTCCCTCGTCTCCTCCGGGGCGGACTGCCGCGTCGTCATCCTCACCACCTTCGACACCGACGAGTACGTGGTCGAGGGAGTGGAGGCCGGGGCCGCGGGCTTCCTGCTCAAGAACACCCCGCCCGAGGAGCTGCTGGAGGCCGTGCGGACCGTGTACAGGGGCGACTCCGTCATCTCGGCCAGCTCCACGCGCAGACTGCTCGGGCACGTGCGCCCGCTGCTGGGCGGCCCGTCCTCCCGCCCGGTCCCGGTCGACGGGGGCACCCGCCGCGCCGCCGCCTCGCTGACCCCGCGCGAGCAGGAGGTCCTCGTCGCCGTGGCGCTGGGGTACACGAACACGGAGATCTGCGAGCGCCTCGTGCTGTCCATGCCCACGGTCAAGACCCACGTCGGCCACGTCCTGGCCAAGACCGGCTCCCGCGACCGGGTGCAGGCCGTGCTGTTCGCGTTCCGCGCCGGGCTGGTGGGCCGCGAGGACCTGCTCCGGGAGGCGTGAGCGGGCCCGCCCCGCACCCGCCCCTCCCGACGCCCCGCGCCCCTCCTCCTACCGCGGTAGGAGCGCGTTCGCCGTCCCCCGGCACGATGCCCTCCCCGGTCCCGGTGCCGGAGGCTCCTCGGTGGAAGGAGTTCCATGGACCACATCATCACCACCCACCACCTGACGAAGGCCTACGGTGCGCGGACGGTCGTCGACGACCTCGACCTGCGGGTGCCGCCGGGCTGCGTCTACGGCTTCCTGGGCCCCAACGGCTCGGGCAAGTCCACCACCATGAAGATGCTGCTGTCGCTGGCCCGGCCCACCCGGGGCGAGATCACCGTCTTCGGACAGCCGATGAACCGGGACACGCGCCCCGCCCTGCTGCGGGAGATCGGCTCCCTCATCGAGGCGCCTCCCGGCTACGCCCACCTGACCGGGCGGGAGAACATGGCGATCGTCCAGCGGATGCTCGGGCTCAGCGACCGGCAGGTCTCCCGCGCGGTCGCCACCGTGCGCCTCCAGGAGCACATGGGCAAGCTCGTCCGCGCGTACTCGCTGGGGATGAAGCAGCGCCTGGGCATCGCGATGGGCCTTGCGCGGGAGCCGCGCCTGCTCATCCTCGACGAGCCCACCAACGGCCTGGACCCCGCGGGCATCGAGGAGATCCGCGAACTGCTGGTGGCGCTGGCCGGGGAGGGCGTCACGGTCATGGTCTCCAGCCACCTGCTCGACGAGATCGACAGGATGGCCTCGGTGCTGGGCATCCTGGGCCGCGGAAAGCTGCTCTTCCAGGGCACCCGGAGCGAGCTGTTCCGCCGCAGCGTGCCGGACCTGCTCGTGGACACCCCCGAACCCGACCGCGCCCTGGCCCTGGGCATCCCCGCCGTGCGCGCGGAGCGGGGCGTGCGCCTGTCCGGGTTCGGCGACGAGGACACCGCCGCGCTCGTGCGGCGGCTGGTCGCCGAGGACGTGCCGATCCACGGGGTGCGGCGCGTCCAGCAGTCCCTGGAGGAGGTCTTCATGGACCTCACCGGCCGTGAGGGGCCGCTGTGATCCTGACCGCGGTGAAACTCGAACTGCGCAAGGCGCGCGGGCTCCGGGTCGTGCTGGTCTGCGCGGTCATGGTGGCCGCCGTCGTGGGCCTGGCCTGCATGAACCTGATGTCGGACTCCGCGCGGGAGGGCTTCGGCGATCCGTCCGCCCAGCCGTGGGAGGGCCTGCTCATGAGCTACGTCATGATCGCGGCCATGACCTCACCCCTCCTGGTCGCGGTGCTGGCCAGCAGGCAGGTGGACATCGAGCACCAGGGCCGGGGGTGGACGCTGTCGCGGGTGGCCGGGTTCGGTCCGGGGCTGCTGTGCCGGGCCAAGGTCGCGGTGCTGGGCCTGCTGCTGGCCGCCGCGGTGGCCGTCCAGACCGCGCTGGTCCTCACGGCGGGCCTGGCCGCGGGGATCACCGTGGAGCCGCGCGTCGGGATGTGGGTCCAGTACGCCGTCGGGCTGCTCCTGGTGGACCTGGCGATGCTGTGCCTGCACGTGCTGCTGGCCGCCCTGGTGGAGAACCAGCTCGTCGGGCTGGCGCTCGGGCTGCTCGGCTCGTTCTGCGGGGTGTTCGCCCTGCTGCTGCCCCCGGCCCTGGCGCGCGTGCTGCCCTGGGGCTACTACGCGGTCGTCTCCCCGCTGGGGACGGGCGGCGAAGGCTTCACCGCGATCACGCCCGGATACGGCTGGCTGGCCGCGTTCCTGCTGCTGGTGGCCGTCCTGTTCGCCGTGGTCGGCCACCGCTTCGACCGGACGGAGGCGTGATGGGGATGGTCCTCGCCGAACTCGCCAAGCTGCGCCGCTCGGCCCTGTGGATCGTGGCCGTGGTGCTGCCGCTGCTCGCGGTCGTCACGGGGACGGCGAACTACGCGGGCAACGTGGAGGCCCTCTCCTCCGGGTGGGCGTCCTACTGGTCCCAGGTGGTGCTCTTCTACGGCATGGTGTTCATGTCGATGGGGATCGCTGTGGCGGCGTCGGCCGCGTGGCGCATGGAGCACCGGGGCCACAACTGGAACCTGCTGATGGCCGCCCCCGCGCGGGCGTTCTCGCTCGTCGGCGCCAAGCTCGCCTCGCTCGCCCTGGTGGTCGTGACGATGCAGCTCGCGCTGCTCGGGCTGGTGGTGCTGAGCGGGAAGCTCGTCCTGGGCCTGGACGGCTGGCCGCCCTGGCACAGCGCGGCCGCGGCCCTGCTGGGCGTCGTCGCCGCGCTGCCGGTGGCCGCGTTGCAGTCCCTGCTGTCGATGCTGGTCCGCTCCTTCGCCGCGCCCGTCGCCCTGGGCCTCCTGGGCTGCGTCGCCGGGGTCGGCCTCCTCTACTCCGGGGAGGGCGGAGTGGTCTCCTACCTCCTGCCGCAGTCGCTGGTCACCACGTCGCTCAGTCTGGGCAGCACGGCCGTCTCCGACGCGGGGTCCCTCGACCTGCCGACGGCGTTCTCCGTCGTGCTCGCGGCCGCGGCGACCACCCTCGTCCTGTGGGTGCTCGCCGCGGCGGTGCTGAGCCGCCGGGACGTGCGCTGACCCCGTCGGCGCGCAGGCGACCGGCCGGGGACCCGGCTCCCGGCGCGGGGGACGCGCCGGGAACCGGGCGGCCTCAGGGGCGCCCGGGCGGGGTGCCGCGGCGGGTGTCCAGCCACAGCACCTGGGGGTCGTGGTCGCTGACCTGGTCGGAGAACTCGGAGTTGATCCGCGCGATGCCGTACTCGACCCGGCCCGCGAGCGCCTGGTTGACCAGGATGTGGTCCAGCGCCTGGGAGTTGCCGTCGAAGACGTAGTTGTAGTGCTCCTCCACGGGCAGGTCCGTCATCGGGTTGTGCAGCGGCCCGTCGGCGGTCAGGATCTCCAGGGTCCGGGAGAACTGGAAGTCGTTCAGGTCGCCCATGACCACCAGGTTGGCCTCGGGGTCCACCGCCAGCAGCTCCTCGGCGAAGTCGCGCACGAGCCCGGCCTGGGCGTGGCGCTGGGCCTCGCTGGTGCGCCGCGGCGGCTGGTGGACGCCGTGCAGGGGCTCGTCCCCGCCCTTGGAGTTGAAGTGGTTGGTGACCACGTAGACGTCGCGGTTCAGGGCGCGGAAGTGGCCGACCAGCGGCTTGCGGCTGGAGTCCCAGGCCCCGTCCCGCGGGCTGATCCGGCCCGGGGACACCGACAGCTCGGCGCCGCGCTCGCCCTCCACGACCTCCACGGCGGTGGTCGCGTCGCCTCCCTCGCGGTCGACGAACTGCACGCGCTCGGGGTCGAACAGGAACGCGTTGCGGATGTTGCCGCCGGGCTGGCCGCCGTCCTGCTTGTCCTCGGGGCTGATCTGCCGCCACTCGTAGGCGGGGCCGCCGTGCGCCTCCACGGCCTCCACCAGCCGGTCCAGGGTGACGTCGGCGTCCACGACGCCGTCGTCGGTCGGGCCGGTGCTGTCCTGGATCTCCTCCAGACCGATGATGTCGGGCGAGTTCAGGGACTCGACGATCCCGGCCGCCAGCGCGTCGTACCTGGCCTGGTCGTCGCGTCCGCCGAGGTTCTCGACGTTGTAGGTGGCGACGCTGACCTCGTGGCGCCGCGCGTCGCGGACGGCGGTGCGCTCCAGGCCGCCCCGCACGTGCCCGCCCAGGGTGGTGGCGCGGATGAGGTAGCCGCCGAACCGGCTGTAGTAGAGGGGTCCCTCGGTGACCCCGGCGAGGGTGTCGCCCACGTTGGCCTCGGGGAAGGGGTGCTGGTCGCGGTCCAGCAGCGACTCGACCTTGATCCGTCCGGAGTTGGGGTCGTCGTAGGAACCGTAGCGGGTGCCGCCGTTGACCGTGGGGTTCTGTCCGGGCTTGGTGGTCACCCAGAGCGCGGAGTAGTCGTCGGTGGCGCCGACGACGGGCGCGTCCTCCACGCGGACGAGCATGTGCTCTTGCGCGGCCCAGAAGTCCAGGGCGTACTCCGCGGGTTCCAGGTCGAGCGCGGAGACGTCGCCGCCGGGTCCGGGCGCGTACGCCTCGGGGACGGCGTCGCCGTCGAGCAGGACCGGGTCGGGCGCGGCGTTGCCCGAGGACAGGACGGTCCAGCGGGCCTGGTCGAGCTGGGTGATGGTCTGCGCACCGGAGGCGGGGCTGTACTCGCTGACCCGTCCGGCGGCCAGGACCTCGTCGCCGACGGCCACGTCCGGGGTGGTGGATCCGGTGAAGACGAACAGCCCCTCGCTGGTGCGCGGGTCGCCGTCGCCCTCGGTGTCCTGGAACCAGAACCCCCGCGCGCCGCCGAAGGGGTTGACCGCCGTGACCACGCCCGGCAGGCCCGTGACCTGCTGTCCGGCGTAGGGGGAGGTCCGGGTGGTGCCCTGGACGTCGTGGACGCGCAGGTCGCCGGGCTCGACGGGCTCCTCGGGGTCGGTGCCGCCCCCGCCGGGTGTCCGGCCCGCGGTGTTGGTGGGCGAGGGGGCCGCGACCGTGAAGTCCGCCTCGTTGTCGCCGGTGTCGGTGAGGGAGTCGTCGCGCGAGGCGGAGGTGGTGTTGCCCAGCCGGGGCGCGGGCGCGCCCTCGTGGACGACGGCGTCCCCGTAGCCGACGAGGTCGGCGACGGACGCGTCCGCGGTGCACTCCGCGGCGGTCCGGCAGGTGACGGGGTCGGTGCCCCGCACGAGCAGGACCGTGCCGGAGGTGGCGGACATGTTGGTGCCGCCGCTGGCGTCGGGGGCGGGGAGGTCGGTGCTGCCCCCGGCGCCCGCCGCCTGGCGCACGAGGTAGTGCCCGTCCGCGCCGATCTCGCCGTTCAGTGCCGTGACCTGCACCTGGGTGGCGGGTCTGGGGTTGGCGGGCAGGTACTGCACGCTCCAGCCGTCGAGGGAGAGCGCCCCGCCGGTGGGGTTGCCCAGTTCGACGAAGTCGTGGCGCAGGTCCGCGCCGCTGTTGCCGCCTCCGCCGTAGACCTCGCTGACCACCGGGGTGGCGGTGTCGGCGAGGGCGGACGGCGCGGACGTGAGCCCGAGGCCCAGGAGCACCGCCGCCGCGGCGGACGTGGACGCGACCAGGCGTCCGGGTCGGTTGGGGGACACATCTTCTCCGGAGGGGAGTGGGAGTTGACGGGCGTGCACATCATGCCCCCTGCGGATGTCCGACCGAAAGAGAGGGCGTGAAAAGGAGGCGAACCGGAACGCCGTCGGTGGGATCGGACCGGTCCGGCGGCGCCTCCGCCTCGTGGTCTCCGCCGCCCTCTCCCTACAGCCGGGGGTCGACCGGAACCGACTCCAGGGCCAGCACCGCGAACACCGGCTCGTGCACGCGCCACAGCGGTTCGCGACGGGCGTGGCGGGCCAGCGCCTCCAGGCCCAGCTTGTGCTCGCGCATGGCCAGACCGCTCTTGCGGCCCACCTGGCGGTCCTTCAGGACCGCCATCCGCTCGGGGTCGGTGTAGTCGGGCCCGTAGACGATGCGCAGGTACTCGGGCCCGCGCACCTTCAGCCCGGGCTGTGCCAGGCCCTTGCGGCCCGTGGCTCGGGCGCCCAGGAGGGGTTTGACCACCATCCCCTCGCCGCCGGTGGAGACCATGTCGGTCCACCAGTCGGCGGCCGAGGCGCACGCGCCAGGGTCGGTGGTGTCCACGACCCGGTAACGGGTGGGGTGGACCAGGCCGCTGGCCTCGGCGAGCCGTTCGGCGACGGCCATGTGCCACAGGTGGTCGGCGTCCCCGTACTCGCGCCCCTCGGAGGCCAGCACCATGAACGGCGCGTACCGGAGCCCGGCGGCGCCGTCGGTGTCCCAGGAGTAGCGGCGGTAGACCCGGCTGAACTCCTCCACCTGCTCCGTCCGGCGCGCGACCCCCTCGATCAGCCCGTCCACGGGCACACCGCGCCCGGCCGCGGCGGCGAGCGCGATCCCGGCCGCGGGCAGGGCCGCGCGGGCGGCGGCGCCCACCGACGCGTACTGTTCGCGGATCAGCGACCGGGCCTTGGCCGACCACGGCAGCATCTCCCCGTCCAGGGCGACCCAGTCGGTGCCCAGCCGGTCCCACAGCCCTGCGTCGGTGACCGCCCGGCGCAGCTGGTCCACGACCTCTGCCTGGAGGGCCGGGTCGGAGAAGAAGGGCCGTCCGGTCCGGGTGTGGACGGTGCCCAGCCGCCCGGGCACGAACCGGCGCTCGGCGGCGTCGGCGTCCCGGCACAGCACGGCCACGGCCCGAGACCCCATGTGCTTCTCCTCGCACACGACCTCGCCGATCCCCGAGCCCCGGAAGGAGGCGAAGGCCTCGTTCGGGTGCTCCAGCAGCCCGGGCTCGGCCGAGGTCGGCGCGGGCGCCATGGTCGGCGGGAGGTAGAGCAGCCAGCGCGGGTCCACCGCGAACCTGCTCATGACCTCCAGCGCGGCCAGGGTACTGCGGCCGTCGGCGCGCACCAGGCCGTGCCCGGTCTCCACGAACATGCCCGTGCGGGTGTCGCCGACGCCGATGTCGGTGACGTCCACGGCGGCGTCGGGGCGCGTGGCGGTCTCCCCGTCCGCCGTGTCCGTCAGCGGCCGGGCGGGCTGGTACCAGGTGCGGCGCGCCCGCACGTCGACGATCTCGCGCTCGGGGTAGCGCAGCGCGGTGAGCCTGCCGCCGAACACGCAGCCGGTGTCCAGGCAGAGGGTGTTGTTGACCCACTCGGCCTTGGCCATGGGCGTGTGCCCGTAGACCACGGCGGCCCGGCCGCGGTACTCGCGCGCCCACGGCAGCCGCACCGGGAGCCCGTACTCGTCGGTCTCGCCGGTGGTCTGGCCGTACAGGGCGAAGGAGCGCACCCGTCCGGAGGCCCGCCCGTGGTACTCCTCCTTGAGCCCGGCGTGCGCGACGACCAGCGCTCCCCCGTCCAGGACGAGGTGGCTGACCAGCCCGTCGCAGAAGTCCAGCACGCGGCCCCGGAACTCCCCGCTCTCGCGTCCCAGCTGTTCCATGGTCTCGGCGAGGCCGTGCGTGAGCTGGGCCTTGCCGCCCTTGAGCACCCGGACGAGCTTGTTCTCGTGGTTGCCGGGCACGCAGAGGGCGTCGCCGTCGGCGACCATGCCCATGACCAGGCGCAGGACGCCGGGGCTGTCGGGGCCCCGGTCCACGAGGTCGCCGACGAACACCGCCGTGCGCCCCCGCGGGTGGCGGGCGCCGACCGGGCGCCCGAGGTCGTCGCGGGTCAGCTCGTAGCCGAGGTCGCCCAGCAGCTCCTCCAGTTCCTCGCGGCAGCCGTGCACGTCGCCGACGACGTCGAAGGGGCCGGTGAGCTCCCTGCGGTCGGGCCAGGCGCGCTCCAGTTCGATGACGGCGGCGTCGATCTCCTCCGGCCCCTGGAGCACGTGCACCTTGCGAAAGCCCTCCCGGCGCAGGTGCCGCAGGCTCTGGCGCAGGTCGCGGCGCTGGCGGCGGATGACGTGGTCGCCGAAGTCGCGGTCGGGCCGGTCCCGGTTGCGCTCCCGGGCCAGGGCCTCGGGGACGTCGAGCACGATGGCCGTGGACAGCACGTCGTTGTCCTTGGCGATGCGCACGAGTTCCCGACGGGCCCCGCTCTGGACGTTGGTGGCGTCGACCACGGCGAGCAGGCCCCGGCGCAGCCGGATGTCCACGACGGTGTGCAGGAGCGAGAACGCGTCGGCGGTGGCGGCCTGGTCGTTCTCGTCGTCGCTGACCATGCCCCGGCAGCGGTCGGAGCCGATCACCTGCGTGGGGGCGAAGTGCCGGGCGGCGAAGGTGGACTTGCCGGAACCGGAGACCCCGACCAGCACAACGAGCCCCATCCCGGGCACGCCGAGCACGCGCGGCTCGGCGGCCCCGGTCCTCTCGGTCGTACTCATCGGACGAAGACTCCCATCTGGGTCGGTGCGCCGGTGTCGGGGTGTTCGGGCCCGACCGGCAGGTGGCGGACGCGGTAGCCGTACTTCTCGGCGACCCCGTCCGCCCAGAGGGTGAACTCGGCGCGCGTCCACTCGAAGCGGTGGTCGCTGTGCCGGAAGGCGCCGTCCTCCAGCCCCTGGTAGTGGGTGTTGTACTCGGCGTTGGGCGTGGTGACCACGACGACGCGGGGCCGGGCGGAGCCGAAGACGCCCTCCTCCATCGCGGGCAGCCGCGATGGGTCCAGGTGCTCGACCACCTCCATGAGGACGGCGGCGTCGTAGCCCTCGAACCGCCTGTCGCGGTAGACGACCGAGCCGACGAGCAGTTCCGGCCTGGGCCGCGCGTTCCCGTGGTCGCGGGCCGCGACGGTGTCGGAGAACAGGGGCCGGTGGCGGTCGCGCCCGCCCGGGTCGCAGCCCCTGCACACCCTGCGGTGGGCGCGTTCGAGGCTGACCGCGCTGACGTCCACTCCGGTGACGCGCTCCAGGGAGCGGTCGCGGACCAGTCGGGTGAGCAGCCGTCCGGCGCCGCAGCCCAGGTCGATGACGCTGGTGGCGTTCTCGGCGGCGAGCACCGCCATGACCGCCCCGGCCCGCTGTTCGGCCAGGCTGGGCGCGCGCTCCTCAAGGGGCGGCGCCGCGGCGGCCTCCTCGTCCCCGGGGTCGTCGCCCTCCCCGTCCCCGGTCAGGTCGTCGGCCTCGGCCAGGCGGGCCAGCGCGGTGCGCACGTAGCCGTCGCGGCGGTTGAGGTAGCGGCGGACGATCCAGGCTCGTTCGGGGTGCCCGGTGAGCCAACCGGTCTCGGCGGGCCCGTCATTCCCGTCCGCACCGTCGGTCCCGTCCGCACCGGCACCCTCGACGGCACCGCCGCCCTCGTCGGAACCGGCGTCACCGGTGGTCCCGGCGGCGACCCCGCCGGCCCGCAGCAGCTTGTCCACCTCGCTGCGGTCCACCCAGTAGTGCTTGTTGCCGTCCAGGACCGGCAGCAGCACGTACAGGTGGCTGAGCGCCTCGGACAGCCGCACGGTGCCGGTGAGGGTGAGCGACAGGTAGTGGGAGTCGCCCCATCCGGGCAGTCCGGGGTCGAGCGGGACCGGTTCGGCCTCCACCGCCCACCCCAGGGGCTCGAACAGCGACCGCGCGCGCTCGGCGCCGCCCCGGCAGGGCACCGCGGGCATGCGCAGCTCCAGCGGGATCGGCGTGCGCGCCAGCTCGGGGCGCTGCTTGCAGTCCCCCCGGAGCGCGGAGCGCATGACCCGCCCCAGCGCGACCGTGAACAGCGACGACGTCGCGTAGGGGCGGTCGTTGACGTACTGGGCGAGCGCGAAGTCGGGTGTGCCCACCGACGTGCGCGTGCGCAGCAGCGCCTGCGCGTCGACGTCGAGCATCAGCGCGGCGGTGCAGCGCTGCTCGGCGGCCTCGGGGTAGAAGACGTGGGCGGTGCCGAAGGACTGCTCGAAGCTCTGCGCCCTGTCGGGGTGCTTGTGCAGCAGGAAGCCGAGGTCCGTCGCCGGGCTCGCCGTGGTCGTGATCGTCAGTAGCACCCGTGCATTGTGGCCGAGCCCCCGCCGCCCTGGCGAGGGCTTTTCGGGTGCCGGGGCGCGTGCGCCCTCAGGCGCGGATGGCGGGGGCGGACCGGCCGCGGACGATCAGCGCGGCGGCGACCAGCGCGACCGCGAGGATGAGCGCGTTGGCGGCGGCCAGGCTCCACGCGGACTCCAGCAAGGGGTGCAGGAAGGAGTCCTGCGGCGTCCGGTCGGCCGCGCCGGGCCACAGGGTCCACACCAAGACGGCCAGCACCAGGTAGACGGGGGTGCAGACCAGCGCCGTGGTCCCCGGGCGGGGCAGGCGGACGGCCAGTGCCAGCGGCCAGGCCATGACCGGGGCGAGGGGGAAGGGCAGGAGCAGCAGGGCCATCCCGGCGCCGATGTTGGCGTCGGGCGCCGTGTGGGCCGCGTCCATGGCGTGGGCGACGCCCCACCCGACCAGGTGGGCCAGGGCGACCGCGCCGAGGGCCGCGGCCGAGGCCGGCAGGACCGTGCGCGCGACGGAGGCGGGGGCGGGAGAGCGGTTGTTCATGTTCCCAGACTGCCCGGTGCGCGCCGCCAGCGCCTGAGTAGCGGTACTCAGGTCGCCGCCGGGCCCTGGGTTCCCCGGCCCGGGTCGACGCCGAGTTCGGCCATCGCGCGGATCAGTTCGGTGCGGGCGGGGCCGAAGAAGGACCAGGGCGTGTCGCACCGCACGGTTCCCACCGCGGCCAGGTGCCAGTGCGCCGCCTGCGCCATCCCGGCCCGGTGGAAGGCCCATCCGAACAGGTGGTGGGCCTGGGCGTCGCGCGGGTGCGCGACCGCCCCGGCGACCCACCCGCGCGCGAGTTCGAACAGCTCCTGGACCGACTCCCCGTGCAGGCGCCCCAGGGCCATGTCCACGATGGAGGGGAGGTTGCCCTCGGCGATCAGGCGTTTCTGCTCCGTGCGCACGTGCTCGGCGTGGGCGAGGGCGAGCACGGACGGCAGGGGGCTGCCCCCGGGCGCGGTGTCGGCGGCGGCTCCGGCGAACGCGAACATCTCCTCGGCGCTGCCGCCCCGGGCGGCCGACAGGGTGCGCGTGCGGACCGTGTGGGCGGGGAACAGGTGGGGCGCGCGGGCGATGACCTCGCGCCAGATCCGGTCCTTCTCCTCCCGGTCCGCGCCCAGGCCCATCGCGGCGGTCTGGAGCCCGGCCCAGGGCGCCGCGTCGTCGGGGCGCAGCCGCGCGGCGGCCTCCAGGGCCTCCCCCGCCTCGTGCAGGGCGGCGGAGGCGGCCTTCTCGTCGGCCCTGGTCCCGCCGGAGGGCCGGACCAGGGCGCGGGCCAGCAGCGTGTGGCCCAGCCAGAGCATGGTGTCGGCCCGGTCGGCACCGGCCTCCAGAAGTCCGGCGATCTCCCCGGGCAGGTCCACGGCGGCCCTGGCCAGCGCCTCGACCCGCAGTACGCGGGTCTCGGGGTCCTCCCGGCTCTCCACGAGCAGGGAGGCACCGGCTTCGATGTCGCCCTCGCGGACGGCGTCGCAGGCGGTCCTCAGAACCGGGTCGACTCCGAAGGCCTCCGGTACCAGGTGCGCCCCGATGTCGGCGCCCCGACGCGGCACCCTGACTGGTTTGCGTACGAATCGCCACATGCGACCGAGCGTAGCGGGCCCGCGGACCCCGGGGCGTCGGGCCCGGGGTGACCTGGCCGGGAACGCGCGCCGCCGGTCCGCGACGGCGCCCCGCCCCGCGCCCGGAGGCCGCTTCGGGGAGGGCGGTGCGGCACCCACCCACCAGCAGGGATTAAGGTAAGCCTTCCCTTAACCGCGCGCGTGGCGCGGGAGTCCGTACGGCTCCCCCATCGTCCGGCGTGCGGCGCGGAGCGGCGCTTCGCGGCGAGTGAGAGGTGTGCGTACGTGAGGATGGGACGAGAGCGCGCGGCGGTCGGCCGCGGGAGGCGCCGGGCCGCAGCGGCGATCGCGCTGGCCGTCGCCGTGAACGGGTGCGGAGCCGGGGCCGGGGAGGCCGGCCAGACCGCCTCCCCCGGCGCCGACGGCTATCCCGTGACCGTCCAGACCCTCCACGGCGGCGTCACGGTCGAGGAGGGCCCGAGCCGGGTCCTGGCCCTGGGCTTCGCCGCGGCCGACGAGGCCCTCTCCCTGGGGGTGACGCCGGTCGCCGTCGCCGCCGACCCCCGGACCCTGGAGACCGCCACCCCCTGGCTGGCCGAGGAGCTGGCCGGGATCGCCGACCCCGGCCTGGTCTCGGCCGACGGCGGGCCCAACCTCGAAGCCATCGCCTCGGTGGAGCCCGACCTGATCCTGGCCGAGACCTACCAGGTTTCGGACGCGACCACGTTCGAGCAGCTCAACGCCATCGCGCCGACGGTCGCCCCGGACTCCGAGGCCCTCAACGTGGACTGGGACGCGCGGCTGCGCACCACCGCCCGGGCGCTGCGCCGGGAGGAGGAGGCCGAGGAGCTGATCACCGACATCGGCGCGGCGTTCGCCGAGGTCGGCGAGCGGGTGCCCGGCATCGGCTCCAAGACCTACCAGTGGGTGCGCGCCGACCCGGGGCAGTACGCCTTCGGCAACGGCTCGGTGCTCGAACTGTTCGGGCTGCGGCCGGCCGACAACCAGGACAACACCCAGACGGGCGAACCGCTGCCCCTGGAGCGCACCGGGGAACTCGACGCCGACGTGCTCATGGTGTGGGCACCGACCGTGGAGGACCGCGACAGGCTGGCCGAGGACCCCCTCTTCCAGGGGCTGCCCTCGGTCGAGGCCTCGACCGTGTACCACGCCGACCCGGCCTTCGCCAACGCGCTGAACTCCCCCGCGCCCATCGGGCTGGAGTGGCTCAGGGGAGAGCTGGAGCCGGTCATCGGCCAGCTCGCCTGAGGGCGGTGGGCGGCCGGTCCCCGGCGGTCCCGCCCCAGGAGGCGGAGCCGCCGGGGACCCGTCTGCCCCGGCCGCGCGGGCCCGGGCGGTTCCCGGCGGCGCTCGCCCGGGTGCGCCGCCCGCCCCCGCGCTCAGGGCCGGGTGATGTTGGCCTCCGGGACGATCTCCGGGGCGCCGTGCTGGATCGCGTCCGCCTCCTGGTCGGTGTCCTGCTCCTGCGCCGCGCGCTCGGCCTCGATCCCCTTGCGGTAGTACTCGACCTCCCGTCCGACCTGCTCCTCGCTCCAGTCCAGGGGACCGGCGAGCAGTTCGGCGGCCTCCTCGGCGGCGGCGATGCCCCTGTCCCAGGTCTCGAAGGAGATCCGGGTGCGCCGGGACAGGACGTCCTCCAGGTGGCGGGCGCCCTCGGCCTCGGCCGCGTAGACGATCTCGGCGCGCAGGTAGTCCTCGGCTTGCGCGAGCGGTCGGCCGAGGTCGGGGCGTTCCCGGATCAGGTCGAGCAGGTCGTGGACCGAGGAGCCGTAGCGGCGCAGCAGGTGGGTGACGCGGGAGACGTGCAGCCCCGAGTTCCGGGCCAGCCGGTGGCGCTGGTTGTACAGCGCCCAGTAGCCGTCCGCGCCCACCAGGGGCAGCCGGTCGGTGACCGAGGCCGGGATGCCGTTGCCCAGGCCGTGCGCGACCGCGTCCACCGCGTCCTTGGCCATCACGCGGTAGGTCGTGTACTTGCCCCCTGCGATGAGGACCAGGCCGGGCACGGGGTGGGCCACCGTGTGCTCGCGGGAGAGCTTGGAGGTCTCCTCCGACTCCCCCGTCAGCAGCGGGCGCAGGCCCGCGTACACGCCCTCGACGTCGTCGCGGCCCAGGGGCGTGCGCAGGACCTGGTTGACGTGGTCGAGGACGTAGTCGATGTCGGCCCGGCTCGCCGCGGGGTTCTCCTTGTCCAGGTCCCACGCGGTGTCGGTGGTGCCGATGATCCAGTGGCGGCCCCACGGGATGACGAACAGGACGCTCTTCTCGGTCCGCAGGATCATCCCGGAGGAGGCCTGGATGCGGTCGCGCGGCACCACGAGGTGGATGCCCTTGGACGCGCTGACGTGGATCTGGCCCCGGCCGCCGACCATCTCCTGGATGTCGTCGGTCCACACCCCGGCGGCGTTGACCACCTGGCGGGCGCGGACGCGCCGCTCGCCGCCGCCCTCCAGGTCGGCGACGGTGGCGCCGACGACGTGCTCGCCCTCGCGCAGGAACCCGACCGCCTGGGCGCGGGAGGCGATCTTGGCCCCCAGTCCGGCGGCGGTGCGCAGCACGCTGGTGACCAGGCGGGCGTCGTCCACCTGGCAGTCCCAGTACTGGATGGCCCCGGCGAGGGCGCTGCGCTTGAGCGCGGGGAAGACCCGCAGCGCCCCGGACCTGGTCAGGTGGCGGTGCGTGGGCAGTCCGCGGTTGTTGCGCGAGCTCATGGCGAGGGCGTCGTAGAGGGTGACGCCCGCGCCGATGTAGGCGCGCTCCCAGTGGTGGGCGAAGGGGAACAGGAACGGCACCGGGCGGACCAGGTGCGGGGCGATGGTGGTGAGGAGCAGGCCGCGCTCGTGGAGCGCCTCGCGGACGAGCTCGAAGTCGAACTGCTCCAGGTAGCGCAGGCCGCCGTGGATGAGCTTGCTGGACCGGCTGGAGGTGCCCGACGCGAAGTCGCGCGCCTCCACCAGCGCCGTGGACAGCCCGCGCGAGACCGCGTCCAGGGCGATGCCCGCCCCGACGATGCCTCCCCCGACCACGAGGACGTCGAGTTCCTCGTCGGCCATCGACGCGAGCGCCTCGGCGCGCCCCTTCGGTCCCAGCCAGGTGGTAGTCATCGGTCTCCTCCGTCTCGATGGGTCTCCTCCCAGGCGCATACCCGCCCCGGGCCCCTGTCCATCCGGGAGGGCCCCAGGCTAACCGGGGGCGCTGATCACACCGGGTGTCCGGCACCGGCGTGTCCCGGGGAGTTCGGGCGGGGCGGGCCGGGGGTGGGAGGCCGGGCGGGACGGCCCCGGTGCTCCGCCAGGGGGCCCAGCCGACGCTCTGTCCCTGGGAGACGCCGGGGACCAGTAGGAGCGATCCGGCGGTGACCGCCGCCGCGCCGGGGGCGTCGAATCCGGTCAGGCTGGGACGGCCCGTCCGCGGGGGCGGCCGTACGGTCAGGCCGCGTCGGCGTAGGCGTGCGCGTAGGCCAGGACGTCGGCGACGTACTCGTCGGACCGGTTGTACTCCAGGATCGCCGCCTCCCAGTCCGCGGCGACGGTCAGGTCGCGCTCCTGCGCGCACAGGTACCGGGCCGCGGCGAGCGCGGCGTCGTCGATGTTGTGCGGGTCGGGGTCGTTTCCGGACGGGGAGTCGCCCCAGCGCTCCCAGGTGTGCGGGATGAACTGCATAGGGCCGATCGCCCGGTCCCACTCGGTGTCGCCGTCGTAGCGGCCGCCGTCGGTGTCCGGGATGGCCCGGGTCCGGTTGGTGCCGTCCAGCGGGATGCCGATGATGTCGACGGTGGTGTTGCCGTCGTCGCCGATCTCGCCCCCGGCGTAGGTGCCGTGGTGCGACTCGATGTAGCCGATCCCGGCCAGGGTGGGCCAGGACAGCTGGCACGAGGGCTGGTCCCGGGCGACCGTCAGCTGCGCGCCCGCGTACCCCTCCAGGGCCCGGCGCGGGATGCCGGTCGCCTCCGACACCCGGTCGAGCCACTCGGCGCTGGGTCGCTCCTCGACGGCGGGGGTCTGGCGCTCGTCGGCTCCCGCCTCCTCGGGGGCGGGGCCGCCCTCCTCCGGGGCCACGTCCGCGGGCTCCGGCGGACCGGTGAGCTCGTCGTGGGGCGGGGTCTGGATCGTGCCCGCAGGTGGCTCGACTCCCGAGGCGCTGGGCGGCGGCCACTCGTTGAACGCGTCGGAGATCCGGTTGACCAGGACGACCACTCCACCGGTCAGCAGCAGGCACACCGCCAGCGTCACGCAGACGGCGGCCAGCGGGCCACGACTCCGGCGCCCCTCGGCCCCGGACGCGCGTCGTTCACCCATGGGCTCTCCACATCGTCAAGGAAACGTCAATTCCACATCACGCCGGAACCAAAGTACGCGACCGGCGGCGCCTCGCGCCCGGCGCCCTCGGGCACGGGGGTCGCCGCGCGGCGGGGCCGCGCACGCGAAGGGCCGCGCCGGCCGGGGCCGACGCGGCCCTTTCAGGTCCGTGTCCTGGGCGAACACACCCCCCTAGTGCGGGTTGACCACGACCTCGACCCGCTGGAACTCCTTGAGGTCGGTGTAGCCGGAGGTGGCCATCGTGCGACGAAGAGCACCCATGAGGTTCATGGAACCGTCGCTGGTGGAGGCCGGGCCGTGCAGGATCGACTTCAGGTCGCCGATGGTGCCGACGTGGAGGCGCTCGCCGCGCGGCAGCTCGTTGTGGTGCGCCTCGCTGCCCCAGTGGTAGCCGCCGCCGGGCGCCTCGGTGGCGCGCGCGAGCGGGGAGCCCACCATGACCGCGTCGGCGCCGCAGGCCAAGGCCTTGGCGATGTCGCCGCTGCTGGTCATGCCGCCGTCCGCGATGACGTGCACGTACCGGCCGCCGGACTCGTCCAGGTAGTCGCGGCGGGCCGCGGCCACGTCGCCGACGGCGCTGGCCATCGGCACGGCCACGCCCAGCACGGAGCGGGTGGTGTGGCCCGATCCGCCGCCGAAGCCGACCAGCACGCCCGCCGCGCCGGTGCGCATCAGGTGCAGCGCCGCAGTGTAGGTGGCGCAGCCGCCGACCACGACCGGCACGTCCAGCTCGTGGATGAACTGCTTGAGGTTGAGCGGCTCGGCGCGGCCGGACACGTGCTCGGCCGACACCGTGGTGCCGCGGATCACGAAGATGTCCACGCCCGCGTCCACGACCGCCTTGTGGTACTGGGCGGTGCGCTGCGGCGACAGCCGGGCGGCGGTGACCAGGCCCGCGTCGCGGATCTCCTCGATCCGGCGGCCGATCAGCTCCTCCTGGATGGGCGCCGCGTAGATCTCCTGGAGCCGCTGGGTGGCGGCGGCGTCGTCGAGCTCGCGGATCTCCTGGAGCAGCGGCTCCGGGTCCTCGTAGCGGGTCCAGAGCCCTTCGAGGTCGAGCACGCCGAGGCCGCCCTGCTCGCCCACGGCCACGACGGTCCGGGGCGAGGACACGCTGTCCATGGGGCTGACCACGAGCGGAGTCTCGAACCGGTAGGCGTCGATCTGCCAGGCGATGGACACCTCCTCCGGGTCCCGCGTCCGCCGGGCGGGCACGATCCCGATCTCGTCGAGCTCGTAGGCCCGGCGTCCGTTCTTGCCCAGCCCGATCTCCACCTGAGCCAACGTTTCGATCCCCTCTGACGTGCCTCGCCGGACGGTCTACCGGCGCGTTTCCTGCCGCCGTGAGTCTATCGACCCCGAAGGCGGGCGGCGCCGGGCCGCCCGGCCACCGCGTCAGCGGGCGTTGTAGTTGGGCGCCTCGACCGTCATCTTGATGTCGTGCGGGTGGCTCTCGCGCAGACCGGCGCTGGTGATGCGCATCAGCTGGCCGCGCTCGCGCAGCTCGGACACCGTGCGGGTCCCGGCGTACCACATGGACTGGTGCAGACCGCCGACGAGCTGGTGGGCGACCGCCTCGAGCGGGCCGCGGAAGGGCACCTGGCCCTCGATGCCCTCGGGGACGAGCTTGTCCTCGGTGGCCACGTCGGCCTGCGCGTAGCGGTCCTTGGAGAAGGAGCGGCCGCGCATGGCGCCGAGCGAGCCCATGCCGCGGTAGGCCTTGAACTGCTTGCCGTTGATGAAGATCAGCTCGCCGGGGCTCTCCTCCACCCCCGCGAGCAGGCTGCCGAGCATCACGGTGCTGGCACCGGCCGCGATGGCCTTGGCGATCTCTCCGGAGTACTGGAGCCCGCCGTCGGCGATGAGCGGGACGCCCGCAGGGCCGCACGCCTTGGCGGCCTCCAGGATGGCGGTGAGCTGCGGTGCGCCCACACCGGCCACGACCCGCGTGGTGCAGATGGAGCCCGGGCCCACGCCGACCTTGACGGCGTCGGCTCCGGCGTCGATGAGCAGCTGCGCCCCGGCGCGGGTGGCGACGTTGCCCGCGACGATGTCGGCGCGCGAGTTGGCCTTGAGCTTGGCGATCATGTCCGCGAGCCCCGAGGAGTGGCCGTGGGCGGTGTCCACGACGATGAAGTCGACACCCGCCTCCACGAGCCGCTTGGCGCGCTCCTCGGCCTCTGCGCCCACGCCCACGGCTCCGCCGACGACGAGGCGGCCGTCGGCGTCCTTGGTGGCGTCGGGGTACTGCTCGCTCTTGATGAAGTCCTTGACGGTGATCAGGCCGCGCAGCCGGTTCTGGCCGTCGACCAGCGGCAGCTTCTCGACCTTGTGCCTGCGCAGCAGGTCGAAGGCCTGCTCTCGGCTGACGCCGACGGGAGCGGTGACCAGGTTCTCCGTGGTCATCACGTCGCGGACCAGGCGGCCGCGGTCGCTCTCGAAGCGCATGTCCCGGTTGGTGACGATGCCGACCAGGGTCCCGGCGCCGTCGGTGACGGGCACGCCGGAGATCCGGTAGTGGGCGCACAGGCGCTCGACCTCGGCGAGGGTGTCCTCGGGCTGACAGGTGACCGGGTCGGTGACCATGCCCGCCTCGGAGCGCTTGACCAGGTCCACCTGACTGGCCTGGTCCTCGACGGAGAGGTTGCGGTGCAGGACGCCCGCGCCGCCCTGGCGGGCCATCGCCACGGCCATGCGGGCCTCGGTGACGGTGTCCATCGCCGCGGAGAGCAGCGGGATGCGCAGCGTGAGGTTGCGGGACAGGCGGGTGGTGGTGTCGACCTCGCCCGGCTGGAGATCGGAGTAGGCAGGGACCAGCAGGACGTCGTCGTAGGTCAGCCCGGGGGGAAGGAGTTTGTCCCCGTAGTCGCTGTACTCCTGGCTCTGGCCCATGACACAACCTCCGCTTTCCCGGCACACCTGCGCGGTCTCGCCCTCGCGTGTCGTCTCATCCTAGGTCGTGGTCCCGTGCGCCCCCGGTGGAACGGGGTGTTTGACCCGTCACCCCGGGCCGAAAGTGACCAGCCTCACGGTTTGCGCGACCCCCTCCGCGCCCCCGCTCCGCGTGCGGGACCTCCTACGGCCCAGGGGTTCCGGGGCCCTCCCCCGCCACTGCCGCCCCCAGGAGGGGAGACGGTGGTCGGAGCCGTTCGGAGCCGCCGCCGCGGTCCCCGGCGGCGGTCGCCGCGCACCGGGTCACACGAGGTGGTCACCCCATGACCCGATCCACGGCACGCGCCTCGGGAAACGGGCGGCCCCGGGGTCTGGTTTTTGCACCGGTCTCGGCTTGCGGGGGGTCGGTTCGTGCGCCCACGGGGTTCCGGAGGGGCCGGAGGCGGGTTCCCGTGGGGGAACCGCGCCGTAGGCGTCGGTTGAGGGTGGTGGCGGGCGACGGGTGGGACGAAGCGGAGCGGAAGGTCCAAGAAACACCGCCTAGGGGCGGAGGTAGCCCGACGGCCCGAGGGCGCGGCAGTACCCGCGCACGCGGGGGCGGTCGGGGCACCGGCGGCGTCCGGGCCGGGGGCGTCCGGAGTGCTCAGGGGACGAGGCGGTTCGCCACGGCCACCTGCCGAAGCCGAGCAATAGCTCGGTGCTGGGCAACCCGTACCGCTCCCGCCGACATTCCAAGGACATGTCCCGTCTCATCCGCCGTAAGTCCTGCGATCACCCTCATGACCAGCAGTTTGCGCTGTTGTTCGGGTAGCTCGTCGAGAAGCTCCCGGGCCCGTTGGGCCTCGATCACCCGCACGGCCGACTCCTCGGGCCCCGGGCCCTCGTCGGGGCACTCGGGCACGGAGTCGGTGGGCACCGTCTCGACCCTGCCCGCGCCGCGCAGGGTGTCGGCCACCTTGTGGGCCGCTATGCCGAACACGAAGGCCGCGAAGGGGCGGCCGCGGTCCTGGTAGCGCGGTATCGCCGAGAGCAGGGCGATACACACCTCCTGGGCCACGTCGTCGGAGTAGTGGGCCAGTCCCGAGACCCTGGCCAGGCGGGCACGGCAGTACCTGACCACCATGGGGCGGACCTCGCGCAGCAGCGAGTCCATCGCCCCGTCGTCCCCCCGGACCGCCAGCGATCCCAGATGGTTCAACCCCGTGTGGTCCCGCTGCCCCCGGGCGCCTGCATCCGTCACCGTCACGCTAGGAATGATGCCCCCACCGCCGGACTGAACCACTCGGATCGGCAACTACAGAATGGTCACGTTTCGGGAAAATCGCCCGAAAACATCTGCGTCGCCGGGGGAAACCCGTGACGTGCGTGATAGTGAGCGGGGGGCGGAGCAAGCGCTCCGCCCCCCGAAGGCCCTCGGCCCCGCGGGCCCTGACGGCCCGGGCGCCGGGCCACCGTGCCTAGTGGCTGTGGCCGTGCCCGTCGTCCTCCTCGTCCTCGGGCTTGTCCGCCACCAGAACCTCGGTGGTCAGCAGCATGCCCGCGATGGAGGCGGCGTTCTGAACGGCGGAGCGGGACACCTTGACCGGGTCGAGGATGCCCTGCGAGGTCAGGTCGCCGTAGGCGCCGGTCGCGGCGTTGTAGCCGTGGCCGACCTCCAGCTCCGACACGCGGTGGGTGACCACGTAGCCCTCGGCGCCCGCGTTCTCCGCGATCCACCGGGCGGGCTCGACCAGGGCGCGGCGCACGATCGCCACACCGGTGGCCTCGTCGCCCTCCAAACCGAGGTCGTCCGAGTCCAGCGCCTTGGAGGCGTGCACCAGGGAGGCGCCGCCACCGGCGACGATGCCCTCCTCGATGGCCGCGCGGGTCGCCGAGATGGCGTCCTCGAGGCGGTGCTTCTTCTCCTTGAGCTCCACCTCGGTGGCGGCGCCCACCCGCAGGACGGAGACGCCGCCCGCGAGCTTGGCCAGGCGCTCCTGGAGCTTCTCGCGGTCCCAGTCGGAGTCGCTCGCCTCGATCTCCTTGCGGATCTGGCGGACGCGGTCCTCGACCTCGGACTGCTCCCCGGCGCCGTCCACGATGGTGGTGGCGTCCTTGGTGATCGTGACGCGGCGGGCACCGCCCAGCGCGTCGAGGTCCACGTTCTCCAGGGTCAGGCCGACCTCCTCGGCGACGACCTGGCCGCCGGTGAGGACCGCGATGTCCTGGAGCATGGCCTTGCGGCGCTCGCCGAAGCCGGGCGCCTTGACCGCGGCGACGTTGAGGGTGCCGCGGATCTTGTTGAGCACCAGGGCGCCCAGCGCGTCACCGTCGATGTCCTCGGCGATGATGAGCAGGGGCTTCTTGCTCTGGACGACCTTCTCCAGCACGGGCAGCAGGTCGTTGAGGCTGCTGATCTTGCCCTGGTTGATCAGGATCAGCGCGTCCTCCAGCACCGCCTCCTGGCGGTCGCCGTCGGTGACGAAGTAGGGCGAGACGTAGCCCTTGTCGAACTGGAGGCCCTCGGTGAAGTCCAGGTCCAGACCGAAGGTCGGGGCCTCCTCCACCGTGATGACGCCGTCCTTGCCGACCTTGTCGAACGCCTCGGCGATCAGGTCGCCGATCTGGGCGTCCTGGGCGGAGTTGGTGGCGACGTAGGCGATGTCCGCGCGCTCCTCGACGGGGCGGGCGCGCTCCAGGAGGATCTCCGACACCTTGGCGGCGGCGGCGTCGATGCCCTTCTTCAGGGACATCGGGGAGGCGCCGGCGGCCACGCTGCGCAGACCCTCGCGGACCAGGGCCTGGGCCAGGACGGTCGCGGTGGTGGTGCCGTCACCGGCGGCGTCGTTGGTCTTGGTGGCGACCTCCTTGACCAGCTGGGCGCCCAGGTTCTCGTAGGGGTCGTCCAGCTCGACCTCACGGGCGACGGTCACGCCGTCGTTCGTGATGGTGGGGGCGCCGAACTTCTTGTCGATGACGACGTTGCGACCGCGCGGGCCGAGCGTCACCTTGACGGCGTTGGCGAGGCGGTCGACGCCCCGCTCGAGGGCGCGACGGGCGTCGTCCTCGAACTCCAGGATCTTCGGCATGTGGGTGCTTCCTCTTCAGGCCGGTCGAAAGAGAGCATCCCGCCCGCCCGGCTGTGCGCCGACCGGTGCGGGATGCGGATGGCTCCGGGCCCGTTGGAACGGGCCCCGCGGAGGCCTACTTCTCGACGACGGCGAGAAGGTCGCGGGCGGAGAGCACCAGGTACTCCTCGCCGTCGTACTTGACCTCGGTGCCGCCGTACTTGCTGTACAGGACGACGTCGCCGACCTTCACGTCCAGCGGGATGCGGTTCTCGCCCTCGTCGTCCCAGCGGCCCGGGCCCACGGCCAGGACCTCGCCCTCCTGGGGCTTCTCCTTGGCGGTGTCCGGGATGACCAGACCGGAAGCGGTGGTCTGCTCGGCCTCCAGCGTCCGGACCACGACGCGGTCCTCGAGCGGCTTCAGCACGGTCTTGGTGGCGGTCGACACGGTGTGACCTCCCCCTTCAAGGTTTCGGTGTACTGATTTCGGCCCGCACTGGTGCACGGACCGGCTACGAAAAAGGGGCGACCACGGCGGCCTGTCGTCGCGGGTGCCAGACCGGCCTCGTCGCGGTTAGCACTCTACCCCCGAGAGTGCCAGAATGGAAATGTGACCGTGACCCCCCGGTCGGGAAGTTCCGCGAGGGGCCCCTCCGCCGGGGCGGGGCGCGGCCGCATCCGCACACCGCTCCTTCGACGCCCGGGGGGAACCCATGCGCCTGGCCGCCTTCGAGGCCCTGCTCACCGACGCGGGCCGGGAGGTCCTGGCGGGGGTGGACCCGCAGGCCGCCGTCGGGGACCAGCTCGCCGCGGCCTCGCTGCTGCGCGGTGACCCGCGCGTGGCCGCCCTCGACCCCGGTCTACCCGTCTCCGAGCTGGTAAACGCCGTCCTGACCCAGGTCTCCCTGCGCGAACGCGGGCGGGCCAAGTTCGGCGAACTCGCGCGGCGGATGTTCTTCACGCCCAACGGGCTGGAGCAGTCCACCCGGCGCGTGGTGGCCGACTACCGCGCGGAGCGCGTGGCCGGGGCGTCCGGACCGGCCGGACCGCCGGGATGGAGTCCGGACGGAGCCACCGCGGGCGACCTGTGCTGCGGGGTCGGCGCGGACCTGCTGGCACTGGCCGCGCGCGGCGTTCCGGTCGAGGGCGTGGACGCCGACCCACTCACGGTCGCGGTGGCCCGCGCCAACATCGCGGCCCTGGGCCTGTCCGGGCTGGCCCGGGTCCGCGAGGGCGACGCCTCCGCGACCGCGCCCGGCCGGTACCCGCTGCTGTTCTGCGACCCCGCCCGGCGGGGCGGGCGCGGCCGGGTGTTCGACCCCTCGGCCTACTCCCCGCCGTGGGACACGGCCGTGGACCTGGCCGAGGGAGCGGAGGCGGCCTGCCTCAAGGCCGCGCCGGGCATCCCGCACGAGGCGCTGCCCGGGGACGCGGCGGCCGAGTGGATCTCGGTGGACGGGGAGCTGAAGGAGACCGCCCTGTGGTTCGGCGCGCTGGCCGACGGGCCGCGGCGCCGGGCGACGGTGCTGCACGAGCGCGAGGGGCTGCTCGCCCGCGAGGGCGCGGTGGCGCACCTGGACGCCGACCCCGGCCTGGGCCCGGCGCCGGTGGCGGCGGCCCGTCGCTACCTGTACGACCCGGACCCGGCCGTGGTGCGCTCGCATCTGGTGGCGGAGGCCGCGGCGCGGGTGGACGGCGCCCTGCTGGACGAGCGGATCGCGTACTTCACGGCGGACAGGGCGGTGCTCTCGCCGCTGTGGCGGGTGCTGGAGGTGGTGGAGGTGCTGCCGTTCTCGCTGAAGCGGCTGCGCTCGGCGGTGCGCGGCCTCGGGGCGGGGACGGTGACCGTCAAGAAGCGGGGATCGGCGGTGGACACCGAGAAGTTGCGC
Source organism: Nocardiopsis akebiae (assembly GCF_018316795.1). Classification (NCBI taxonomy): domain Bacteria; kingdom Bacillati; phylum Actinomycetota; class Actinomycetes; order Streptosporangiales; family Nocardiopsidaceae; genus Nocardiopsis; species Nocardiopsis akebiae. Next base: position 1,179,940 of record NZ_CP074132.1, on the reverse strand, counting down.
CGGGACCTGCGCGCCTCGGGCCCGGAGTCGGTGACGGTCGTGCTCACACGGATCGGCGAGCGTCCCTTCTGCCTGCTGTGCCGCGAGGTCGACGCCCCGCCCCGGGAGGAGGCCTCGGCCCGGGACTAGGTGTACCGACCATGGAGGATGGGGGCATGCATGTCCTCGAAGCCGGTGACGCACACGCACCTCCGGTCCTGTTGCTGCACGGTGGCGGTGTCGCGGGATGGATGTGGCGCCCCACGCTGGAACGGCTTGGGGACGCGGCCCGTGTGATCATCCCCGATCTCCCCGGCCACGGGCGCGGCGCGGACGGGGCGTACCGGTCCCACGAGGAGACCGTTCGGACCCTGGTGGGGGTCCTGGAGGAACGCGCACCGCACGGCGCGCTGGTCGCCGGGTTCTCCCTGGGAGCGCAGCTCACGACGCTCCTGGCCGCGACCCGCCCCGACCTGGTCACCGGAGCCGTCGTGGTGAGCGCCCAGGCCCGCCCCCTCCGGTTCCCGGGCGCTGCGCTGGGCCTGCTCGCCGTGAGCGCGCCGCTCGCGCGACGACGGTGGTTCGCCCGGCTCCAGGCCAGGGAGCTGTTCGTTCCCGAAGCGCTTCTGGAGGACTACCTCCGCGACAGCGCCCGCACGAGCCGCGCGACCCTGCTCGCGAGCGTCGGCGAGAACGTCCGCTTCACCCTTCCTCCCCGTTGGTCCGACTTCCCGAACCCGGCGCTGGTGATGGTCGGGGAACGGGAGCGGGGCCTGGTGCGCGCTTCGGCGCGCCTCGTCCACGACGCCCTTCCGGGTTCCCGGCTGGTCTCCGTCCCGGGGTGCGGACACGGCATCCCCCTGCAACGACCCGACCTGCTCGCCGACGTACTTGCCGACATGGTGTGAACGGCGCGGACCACGGCCCCGCGTCCCACGGGGGCCGGGTGCGCTTCGCCCCGACGGGGCACGGGGCCCCGTTCCCGAGGAGCGCGTGCCGGTGCCCAAGGGCCCGGTCGCCCAGGGGCCCGCAGGTCCGGCTGCCCACGGGCCCGAAGGCCCTGTGTCCACAGGCCCGGCGCGGGGCTGGTGGGCCCCGGCGGCTCCGCCCTAGACTGGAATCCGGGGGCGCCGCGCGTCCCCGCGGGGTGGGCGCGCCACCCCCGTGTTCGAGTGTCCACCCCCCGTGACCGGCTCGCAAGGGCCCGCTCCCGCCTGTGGACAGGGACCGCTCCCGCCCGTGGACAACCGTGGACGAGGTGGCTGGAGTGCACACCGGGGCCGCGGATCACGACATCGGGCCAGATCGTTACCTTCCCCACCCAGTTCTTTGGCGGTCCCCTGGGGGAGGAGCGGTGCGTGTCGTTAAACTGGCGGCGCGAATTCTTTCCCTTCTCATGGATTCACCCGGAAGGCCGTGATCGTTGACCCGCCCCCCGCGGTTCAGCCGGAGCACGGGCCTTGCCTCACGTGTATACGCTCAGTCACACTCCAGTCACGATGAGGCCGTACTGGTGCAAAAACACCACCCACCCGGGGACCATCGAGAACCCGAGCCGTCCGGAACCCACCGTCCACTCCTCCCGGACGGGTACGGGAGCGCCAGAAAAATAAGGAGCACCTCGGTGGAACAGACCAATCACAACTTCCTCAACGGAGGAGGTCAGGCGGGGATCTCCGACCGCATGCGTGACCTGCTCTCCCAGGCCGCCCAGGAGCACGTCTCCGAACAGAAGTCGCAGGGCGCCGTCAGCGAGGAGATGCGCCAGCGCCTGGAGGGCATGGAGTGGCTGCTCCGCGAGCTGCGCGAGCGCGAGCTCACCGCCCTCACCGAGTCGGTCGCCACGGTCAACGGCCGCGTCGACGAGTTCCTGGCCCGGCCGCCGGAGTGGGCGGAGACCCTCGCCGAGCACATCGAGGTCGTCGCCCAGCAGGTCAAGCCCCTGTCGGACCTGCCCTCCCTGCGCGCGGACACCCACCGCATCGCCGGTCACCTGGACACCGCGCTCACCCGCCTCCAGCGGATGGCCGAGACGGGCAACCGCACCTCCGAGCAGGCCAACGAGCTGGGCGAGCGCCTGAACGGGCTGGACGAGAGCCTCGACACCCGCCTGAACGGACTCGGCGAGACCCTCGGCGCCCGCCTGGACGGGCTGAGCGAGACGTTCGGCGCCCGTCTGGACGCCCTCGACACCGCGCTGGCCTCCCTGGCCGCCAGGACCGAGGCCGTGCAGGCGTCGCTGTCCGCGCTCTCGGAGTCGGCGGAGAGCCGCCACGAGGCCCTCACCGCCGCGGTCGGCGAGAGCCGCACCGAACTGGCCGAAGCGCTCGCCGGCGGGCGGACCGAGATCTCGGAGGCCCTGGCGGAGGGCCGCACCGAGCTGGCCGAGGCCGTGGCCGCGAGCCGCGAGAGCCTCACCGCCACCGTCAACGAGAGCCGTGAGGCCCTCGCCGCCGCCGACGCCCGGCTGGGCGAGACCGTCGCGGCCAAGGCCGAGGAGGCCGCCGCCAAGGCCGAGCAGGCCAACGGAGAGCTGCGCACGCTCGTGGAGGAGCGCACCGAGCGCCTGCTCACCTCGATGGAGGAGCGCACCGCCGAACAGCACGAGACGCTGCTGTCGCGCCTCCAGGAGAACACCGGCGAGCTGGGCGAGCGCACCGCCGCCCTGGCCGAGGAGCTGGGCGCCCTGTCCACCTCCTCCACCGAGCGCCACGAGGCCCTCGCCGCCAAGCTGACCGAGAGCGTCGGCTACCTCAGCACCCAGGCCGAGGAGAACAACGCCGAGACCACCGCCGCGGTCGCCGACGTCACCGGCGCGCTCGCCAAGCTCCGCGAGGACCACGAGTCCTCGCTCACCGAGCTGCGCACCCACCTGCGCCAGCGCCTGTCCGAGCTCAACGAGCAGATGGAGCTGGGCCGCACCGAGACCCGGGAGCAGGCGGAGGCCGCCTCCGAGCGCCTGCGCGAGGCGGTGACCGAGCGCACCGACGCCTTGGGCGCCCGCATCGCAGAGGACGCCGAGCGCGTCACCTCCGACTTCGCCGAGCTGCGGACGTTCGTCCAGGAGAGCGGCGACCGGCTCGCCACCGAGTCCGAGGAGCGTTCGCGGACGCTGACCGAGTCGCTCACCGAGCGGGTGGAGGCGCACCGGACGGCTCTGGACGAGCGTCTGGAGCGCCAGCGCGAGGCCCTGACCGGCAAGGTCGACACCCACCTGGCGCAGATCACCGGCAAGGTGGACCACGAGCTGGGCCGCCTCACCGACCGCTTCGACACCTTCGAGGGGCACTTCGAGGGGAGCTTCGAGGGGGTCGAGGGCAAGCTCGACCGCATCGACGGCCGCATGGACGGCGTCAACGGCCGCCTGGACGGCCTGGACGGCCGGGTCAACGGGGTCGAGGGCCAGTTCGAGGGCGTCAGCGGGCACTTCGAGGGCGTGGACGGCCGCATGGAGGCCCTGGACGACCGGTTGGAGGCGCTCAACCAGCGGCTCAACCAGCTGCCGCAGACCATGGAGGTCAGCGAGCTGCACCGCCGCCTGACCGAGCTGGTGGAGCGGCCCCAGATGGACCACACCGGCAAGCTGGACGAGATCGACGAGCACGTCACCTCGGCCGTGGCGCCGGTGCTGCGCGAGCTGAAGCAGCGCCCGGACCGGCACGAGCTGGAGGAGACCGTCACCGAGGCGGTCGAGAACTCGCACGACGACATCACGAAGCGGTTCGCCTCCCTGGAGGAGACGGTGCTCGCCCTGGCCGAGGCGCTGCTGCGCCCGGGCCGGGACGGCAAGAAGAAGCGCCGCCGCGACGATGACGAGGACGACGAGTAGCCGGTAGCGCGGGGTCCGCGTAGACGGTCCGCCCCATGGTCGCCCGGCGACCGCGGGGCGGGCGCGGACCGGCGGACGGCGAAGGGGCCGGGGCACCTCGGGTGCCCCGGCCCTGCCGTGCACGGAAACCGCGCCGGCACGCCGGGGCGCCCCGCCCGGAGCGGGTCCCGGGCACCGGCCACGGGCACGCGCTCTGGCACCGGCACGAGGTCACCGCGGGCCAGGACCCGCGCCCCGGCCTCCGCGCAGGGCCCGCTCAGACCGTGAAGACGATCTTGCCGAACTGCTCGCCCCCTGCCATCGCCCGGAAGCCCTCCTCGGCCCGTGTCAGGGGCAGCACCCGGTCGACCTCGGGCCGGATGCCGGTGCGCACGCACATCCGGGACAGGGCGGCCAGCTCCTCGCGGGTGCCCATGGTGGAGCCCAGGACCCGCAGCTGGAGGAAGAACACCCGGTTGAGTTCGGCCGGAGGCGCGTCGCCGCTGGTCGCGCCGCAGGTGATGACGGCGCCGCCCGGCTTCAGCGAGCGCAGCGAGTGCGCCCATGTGGCCTGGCCGACCGAGTCGAAGACGGCGTCGACCCTCTCCGGCAGGCGCTCGCCGGTGGGCAGCGCCGCGTGCGCGCCCAGGGAGAGGGCCCTGGTCCGCTTCCCCTCGCTGCGGCTGGTGGCGTAGACCCGGTGGCCCACCTGCGACGCCAGCCGGATGAGCGCCCCGGCCACGCCTCCCCCGGCGCCCTGGACGAGCACCGTGGAGCCCGGCCGCAGGTCGGCCTTGCCGAAGAGCATGCTGTAGGCGGTGAGCCACGCGGTGGGCAGGCAGGCGGCCTCCTCGAAGGACAGCTCCTCCGGTTTGGGCACCAGGTTGGCGCGGGGCACCAGGACCTTCTCGGCGAAGGTGCCGTCGTGGATCTCCGAGAGCAGCGACCGGCGGGGGTCACGCGTCTCGTTCCCTCCCCCGGCGGCCGGGTCGCCGACGACGCCGTGCACGATGACCTCGTTGCCGTCCTCGTCCACCCCGGCCGCGTCGCAGCCGAGGATCATGGGCAGGCGCTCCTCGCTGAGCCCGACGCCGCGCAGGCTCCACAGGTCGTGGTGGTTGAGGGACGCGGCCCTGACTTCGACGGTCGTCCACCCCTCGCGGGGTTCGGGGTCGGGTCGTTCGCCCGCCTCCAGGGCGGAGACGGGGTCGTCGGGCGCGAAGCGTGCTGCGGTGATAGCGAACATACTCCGAAGCCAACCACGGAGACCGAATCCGGTTCCACCCCCCGGGGGGCCGAAACGCCCGGGGAGCGGACCGGGCCGCTACGGGTCCGGAGATCCCCGGCGACGGCGTCCGGCCAAACTCCACGGCGACAAGGCCTACCACTCCCGGGACCAGCGCCGCTGGCTGCGCGAGCGCGGCATCGGCGTGCGCCTGGCCCGTCCCGGCATCGAGTCCTCCCAGCGTCTGGGACGCCACCGGTACAAGGTCGAACGCTCCATCGCCTGGCTGGGCTCCTACCGCAGGCTGAACGTGCGCTGGGAGCGCAAGGCCTCCACCTTCCCGGCCATGCTCGGCATCGCCTGCATCCTCACCTGCGACAAGCACCTGGCCAAGCATGCCGACGGCTTTTGAGATGAGCTCTGAGGGCCCATGTCGAGGAGTCTGCGTCGCTGTGGGACTCGGACCGGGGCCGGGGCGGCCAGCACTCAGCAAGGCCTGTGGCGGAGGTGGCATGGGTAGGCTGGTGGTGTCTCTTCCTGGACTGGACTCTCGGAAGTCGACACTGGCGCGCGCCTCTGCTTTCCCTTCAACGGCCACTGAACATCCCTAGAAGCCCACTGGTACTCCAGCCGTAACCCTGATCTTGGAAGTCAACTCTCGGTTGGGCGGACGTGCGGCCGTCTCAGCTGGACTGGTCTGTAGGGGTGTCGGCGGCTCTGTCCGTGCCGTAGAAACGGCCTTGGTCACACAGGGCGTCGAGCTCAGCGATCTCTTCCTCGCTCAGTTGCTCATCCAGCGCTGCACCGATGACGCCTCGGGCGTGGGCCAACCTCCGGGCGACGTTCCAGTCGGCAATGAATCTGCCGACGATGCGGTCGTCGGCGGTTCCGGACGCTTGGCGAGAACCGAGTCGATCGAGGGAAACCACGAACTCGTTCAAGTCTTGCAGGACAGCAACAGCCTCGCTGAGAGGCATACGGATCTCGCGGGAGGACATCTCCATCGGCCGATTCAACTCCACAGTTGGCGCAGTCTGGCCCCAGATCGTGTTCTTGCTGGCGAAGCCGGTGCGGGCATGGGTGCGGCCGCCGCGTTCCTCGCCGTCGTCCGCTCCGACGAGCATGCCAGTTGCCTCGGAGCGACCGACCTCGTCCCGCTTACCTGCGCCGAGACCCAGCGCCTGTGCACCGCGCTCATCATCGGCCCGGCCCACGAAGCGACCTACCATCTCGGCTGTTCCGGCTAGTGCCGCCACCAAGCCCGCGCCCAAGCCGGTCATTACATCCGGCAAGTCGCGGACCAGACGCGAGGAACACGATCTACGGCTGGAGTACTAGACATACCACCCCACCCCTGGGCAGGTTCGAAGGCTCTTTGAGCCCGAGAAGCCACGTAAGAGGCCTTCCCCAGACGGCGTACGGCTCAGAGCTCATCTCAAAAGCCGTCGGCATGCTTGGCCAGGTGCTTGTCGCAGGTGAGGATGCAGGCGATGCCGAGCATGGCCGGGAAGGTGGAGGCCTTGCGCTCCCAGCGCACGTTCAGCCTGCGGTAGGAGCCCAGCCAGGCGATGGAGCGTTCGACCTTGTACCGGTGGCGTCCCAGACGCTGGGAGGACTCGATGCCGGGACGGGCCAGGCGCACGCCGATGCCGCGCTCGCGCAGCCAGCGGCGCTGGTCCCGGGAGTGGTAGGCCTTGTCGCCGTGGAGTTTGGCCGGACGCCGCCGACGGCGCTCCACCCGCGTCCGCCGCCACGTTCCCGAGGCCCTCCCCACTCTCGCGCCCACGCCGCGCCTGGCACCGCCCGGCCGGACCGTTCCGGCCGAGGACATCGCCCTGGTCAGGCCCTACTACGCCGCCCACGAACGTCTGCGCGCACGCGCGTCCACGATCCGGGTTCCCGCGCCCCGCAGCGCCGAACCCGCTTCCGACGCGAATGAGGTCCAACACGCGTTCGCCCTCGTCCAGGAACGCGCCGCCGCCCTGCTCCAGCAGTGGAAGAAAGACCCCGACGGTCACCTGCTCGGCGAACCCGCGCCCCGCTTCGGCGTCGTCCGACCCACCGAGCCCGCGCGCACCCGACCAGCCCGCTTCGCCGAGTGGGACGAACTCAGCTCCCTCATCCGCACCTGACACGACCAGCAGCGCCAGGCCGCACGCGTGACCTCTTCCCCGCCCCTACGGACAACAGCAAGGAACGCCGTGCCCAGCGAAGAAACACGAGATACCCCCGAAGATCATTCGGAACGCACCGGAGGTGGTCATCCCCCTGCTCCGTGACGGGGTGGGCTTCGAACTGCCCGAGTAAACCGAGGCATCGATGACCTGCTCCGAGTGCACCGACAGCAGACCGCGCGTCTACACCAGCGACGGCGCCGTGGTGCTGCGCAACGGCACCGAGAAGGTCCTGGCCGTGGTCGTGGAGCGCCAGCACAAGCAGGAACAGGACAAGTTCTGGATGTGGCCGGTCTATCACGCCATTGTCCGAGCCCAGGTCAAGTGCCCGACAGTGCTAATGGCGCTGTGTCCCACCGACGCACTCGCCCGGTACTGCACCGGCCCGATCCACACCGGGTATCCGGGCGACCACCTCACGCCTCTCGTGGTGGGGCCGTCCAACACTCCGGTGGTCACCACTCCGGAGCAGGCGAGGAGTATGCCCGAACTGACGGTGCTGTCGGCCAGGGCGCACGGTGACCACGATCTGCGCACGCTGGACGCGGTGATGGAGGCACTGAACGCCGTGTCCTCCGACCACCGCGCGTTCTGCTATGGCCACGTACTGGCCGGGAGCTCCGACGGGGCCCGGAAATACCTGGAGGACCTGATGTCCGTGGGAACCTACAACTGGCAGAGCGACTTCGCCCGGGAGTACGTCGGCATCGGTCGCGAGGAAGGCCGTGAGGAGGGTGTTGCGCGCAGCGTGATCCTCTTCCCCTCCTCCCGGGGCTTCGAGGTCTCCGACGAGGTCCGCCAGCGGATCGAATCCTGTGACGACCTCGACACCCTCGAAGGTTGGGCCAGCAAGGCCGCCAAGGTGAACAGCCCCGAGGAACTCTTCGGCTGAGGCCGGACAGCATGACCACGTGCGGGGGTGGGAAGCCGCGCGATCGCGGCGGGCGGGACGGTGCTCTCGCACGTCAACGACTCCGGCTTCTGGCTGATGAACCGCTACCTCGGCATCGGCGTCAAGACCACCCTCAAGAGCTGGACCGTGATGGAGACCCTCATGGGCTCCATCGCGTTCCTGATCGCCGCCGCCATCAGCGCTGGCCTGGCGCTGGCAGGGTGAGGGATGACAGCGTGACCGCCCCGGCCCGGAAGCGTTCCGGGCCGGGGCGGTCACCCGTCGGCTACATCGCCAGCGGGGAACTCACCGGCAGGGACGTGTCCGTGGCCAGGTCCAGCGCGGACGCGGGCAGGCCCGCGGCCACGACCTCGGCGCCCAGGGCGGCGATCATCGCGCCGTTGTCGGTGCACAGGCGCGGGCGCGGAACGCGCAGTTCGACGCCCGCCTCCCGGCAGCGCTGCTCGGCCAGCGCGCGCAGCGCCGAGTTCGCCGCCACGCCCCCGCTGATGACCAGCGTGCTCACGCCGTGCTCCACGCAGGCGTCCACGGCCTTGCGGGTGAGCACGTCCACCACCGACTCCTGGAAGGCGGCGGCGATGTCGGCGACCACCAGGGGCTCGCCCCGGCGGTCGGTGTCCTCCACGTGGCGGGCCACGGCGGTCTTCAGGCCCGAGAACGAGAAGTCGTAGGTGCCGTCGCCCCACTTGCCGCGCGGGAAGCGGATCGCCTTGGGGTCGCCCCGCTGCGCCGCCTTGTCGATGGGCGGACCGCCCGGGTAGGGCAGGTCGAGCAGGCGGGCCACCTTGTCGTAGGCCTCGCCGGCGGCGTCGTCCACGGTGTCGCCGAGCGAGACCACCTCGGTGGCCAGGTCGTTGACCAGCAGCAGCGAGGTGTGGCCGCCCGACACCAGCAGGGCGATGGAGGGCTTGGGCAGCGGGCCGTGCTCCAACTGGTCCACGGCCACGTGGCCCACCAGGTGGTTCACGCCGTAGAGCGGCTTGCCCAGGGCCATCGCGTACGCCTTGGCGGCGGACACGCCCACGAGCAGGGCGCCCGCCAGGCCCGGACCCGCGGTGACGGCGACGGCGTCCACGTCCGACAGCTTGACCCCGGCCTGGTCCAGCGCCCGGTGCACGGTCGGGGTCATCGCCTCCAGGTGCGCGCGGCTGGCCACCTCGGGCACCACGCCGCCGAACCGGACGTGCTGGTCCACGCTGGAGGCCACGGCGTCGCCGAGCAGCTCGCAGCCGCGCACCAGGGCCACGCCGGTCTCGTCGCAGGACGTCTCGATCCCCATGACCAGCGGCAGGTCACTCATGGTCCCCCTCCTCGGCGACGCGCCGCATGACGAGCGCGTCCGCCCCGTTGTAGTAGCCGCGCCGCACACCGATCTGCACGAAGCCGAACCGGCCGTAGAGCCTCTGCGCGCGCGGGTTGTCCGAGCGCACCTCCAGGAACACGTGGGTGACGCCGCGCCGCGCCGCCTCGGTGAGGAGTTCGGTGAGCAGCGCGCTGCCCACGCCCCGGCCCCAGACCTGCTCGGACACGGCCATGGTCTGCACGTCGCCCTCGGGCGGGACGGCGCGCAGCCCCGCGTAGCCGACGACGGCGTCCCCGGACACCGCGACCAGGTAGTGGCGCGTGGGCTCGGCAAGCTCGTCCCTGAGCATGCCCTCGCTCCAGGCGTCGAGGGGGAACAGGGCGTGTTCGAGGTCCATGACGGCCGCGACGTCGTCGGAGGTCATCGCGCGCAGGCTCACGCCGGTCAGACCCGGCGACGGGGTCACTTCACCCACTGGCGCACCTTCTTCGGGGCACCGGGCTCCACCGCGTCCGGGCGGCGCAGGTAGAGGGGGTTGGGCGGGGGCAGCTCCTCGCCGCGGCCCAGGCGCAGCAGGGCCAACTCCGCCATGGCGGCGGCGTCCGGGTGCAGCGGGTCCGGCGCGGCGGAACCGGCGCCGAGCACGTCGGCGTACATGCGGGCGCCGTCGCCGACCAGCGCGAGCCCGCCGGTGTCCGCCTCGGCGGGGCGGTCGACGCGCACCTCGCCCACGCGGGTGAGGCGGTCGTCGTAGCGGGCCCAGAACACCTCCTTGCGGCGGGCGTCGGTCATCGCGACGAAGGGCTCGGAGCGCCCGGTGGCGAAGGCCAGCGCGTCCAGGGTGGTGACGCCGTGGCAGGGGACGCCGAGGGCGTCGGCCAGGGCGTGCGCGGTGGCCAGCCCGACCCGCAGGCCGGTGTAGGGCCCCGGGCCGATGCCGACGGCGATGTGGTCGAGGTCGGCCAGGACGATCCCGGCCTCCTCGGTGAGCCGCGCGATCGTGGGGCCGAGCAGCTCGCCGTGGCGGCGGGCGTCCACGGAACCGGCGCTGGCGCGCAGCGTGAAGGAGCCGTCGGCGCCGGTCTCGCCGATGGCGGCGGTGACCGCCGGGGTGGCGGTGTCGAAGGCCAGGAGGAGCACGGGTGACCGCCTATCGGGGCCCGGCGGCGGTGCCGGGCAGGTCGGCGCCGGTCCACCGGGCGCCGACGGCGCGCAGGTGGACGGAGCGGGTGTCGTCGGGGTGGCGTTCGATGCGGATCTCCAACCGGTCGTCGGAGAGTCCCTCCGCCACGCCCTCGCCCCACTCCACCACGGTGACGGAGTCGGGGAGGGTCATGTCCAGGTCGATGTCGTCGATCTCGCCGGGCCCGCCGAGCCGGTAGGCGTCCACGTGGACGAGGTCGGGGCCTCCGGTCAGGGAGGGGTGGATCCGGGAGATGACGAAGGTCGGGGAGGTGACCGATCCGCGCACGCCCAGGCCCTCGCCCAGGCCCTGGGTGAGGGTGGTCTTCCCCGCGCCGAGCGGCCCGGACAGGATCAGCACGTCGCCGGGTCGGGCGAGGGCGGCGAGGTCGCGGCCGAGGGTGCGCATGGCGTCGTCGGTGGCCGCGGTGACCTCGCGGACGGTGGCCGCACCTGGAGTGGTTGCTGTCGCGTCTGTCATCAGATTCGCTGCTCGTGGTCTGGGTGGACGGTGGATCGCGGCGCGCCGGGTCAGGGCGTGTGCGGGCGGGGACGGATGGAGCGCCCCCCTACACCCAGGTTAGGCCGGATGGAGGAGGCCTGTGACCGGATCGCGATGACCGGTCAGACTCCCGCCGCCGCTCAGGCCTGCCCGCCGACGTACTCGCGCGGGACCCGGGGCCCCACCCGGGTGACGATCTCGTACGGGATGGTGTCCAGGATCCGGGCCCAGTCCTCGGCGGTCGGGGTGTCCGGGTGGTCTCCGGGGTCGCCGAACAGCACCGCGTACTCGCCGGCCTCCACGGCGTCGTCGCCGACGTCCACAACGAACTGGTCCATGCAGACTGTTCCCGCGATGGCGCGGCGGCGTCCGCCCAGGAGGACGGGCCCCCGGTTGGTGGCGGCGCGGGGGACCCCGTCGGCGTAGCCGAGCGGCACCAGGGCCAGGGTGGTCTCCCCGTCGGTGACGTAGCGGTGTCCGTAGGAGACGCCGCTGCCCTCCGGGACGCGCTTGGTGAGGGCGAGCCGGGAGCGCAGCGTCATCGCGGGCCGCAGCCCGGTCCCCGTGAGGCCGGGGATCGGGGACAGGCCGTAGCTGGCGATCCCGCCCCGGACGAGGTCGAATCGGGCCTCGGGGAGGGTGAGCAGCGCGGCCGAGTTGGCGATGTGCCGGACCTCGGGGGTCAGGCCGACCTTGTCCGCGGTCTCCAGGGCCTCGTGGAAGCGGGAGAGCTGGCGCGCGACGGAGGGGTGGCCCGGTTCGTCGGCGCAGGCGAAGTGCGACCACACGCCGGTGACGCGCAGGTGCCCCTCGTCCTCGGCGCGGGCGGCGGCCTCGGTCAGGGCGCCCCAGTCGGCGGGGCCCGCGCCGCCGCGGTTGAGGCCGGTGTCGGCCTTGAGCTGCACACGGGCGGTGCGGCCGAGGCGGCGGGCCTCGGCGATCACGGTGTCCAGGACCGCGCGGTCGCTCACTCCGATGTCGACGTCGGCCTCGACGGCCTCCGCGACCGGCTCGCCGGGCGGGATGATCCAGGCCAGGACGGGCAGGGTCAGTCCGGCGCGGCGCAGTCGGAGGGCCTCGCCGATGAAGGCCGTGCCCAGCCACGTCGCGCCGCCCGCGATCAGGGCGCGGGCTGCCGGGAGCATGCCGTGCCCGTAGCCGTCGGCCTTGACCACACCCATGAGCGGGGTGCCCCCTGCGGACTCGCGGAGCACCCGCGCGTTGTGGGAGATCGCGTCGAGGTCGACGCGAGCGTGCGCGAAGTGAGACATGTACTCCAGTGTTCCACGTACCCGGGACCGGAGCGGAGTGGCGCCGGAACACGCCCGGGGGAGGGCTCCGACATGCCGGGGAGGGCGTGACCGTTTTCCCCGGCGCCCCAGGCGCTCCCGCGTGACCAGGCACGACGCGGGTTTTCTCGGTTACACGTAGTACATGGGTGCGTGCGGGGTAGGGGATCGGCCCAGAGGCACGGTAGCTGGGGGTACTGGCATGACCGAGATAGGTAGCGAACGACCCGTCAACACCACGAGGCTGTGGTACGGAGGAATGGCCACCGCGGTGGTGGCGGCGCTGGTGATCTTCGCGGGGGCACTGGTCTTCCGGGGAGTGTTCGGGGTACCGGTGCTCGCGCCGGAGGACGCGGGGACGCTGGGCGACGCGAGCACGGTGGTCTACGCGCTGATGGCCGCCGTGGCGGCGCTGCTGGCCACGGGGCTGATGCACATGCTTCTGCTCAGCGCCCCGCGGGCGATGAAGTTCTTCGGATGGATCCTGGGACTGATCACGGCGATCGCGGCCGTCGCCCCGTTCAGCGAGCCCGTGGACACGCCGAGCCAGGTCAGCACGGCTGTGATCAACCTGGTCACGGGTATCGCGATCATCACCCTGCTGCGGAGCGTGGGGCGCGCCTCCACCCTGAGCGGCCGGACACCGGGTGACGCCCGGACGGCGTACACGACGCACGAGGCGACCGTGAGGCCGGTCGGGGAATCCGAGCCGGAGCCCAGGGACGAGACGCAGGCCGTGGATCCCAGGGAGCCCGTGCAGGGCGAGGAGCCCGCCCTGCGGCACGAGGGCATCCTGCCCGACGTGAAGCAGGACGAGTACCGCAGGAAGCAGATCCGCGCCCAGGAGCTGGACGCGGAGGCGGAGGCGGCCAGGCCGGACCAGCACGGCCGCCAGGCACCGGGAGACCAGCACGCCGGGTGACCGGTACGCCGGGCGGCCGACGCGCCGTCCGACGGGCCCGCCGTACGGCCCCGACGTATGGCCGGACCGGGCGACCCGTGGCCCCGGGAACCAGAGCGGCGCCCCCCGACCCGAGGCGCACGAGGGGGCGGAGCCGAGCGGCTCCGCCCCCTTCCGCGTGCCCGGGGCCGGGCGGGCGGCGGGCCCGGCTGGGGCGGAGCCGACGCGACGAAGCACCGCCAAGCGGGTCACATGACCGCAGCGGACCCGAAAACGCCACCCGATCCGCATAACTCACCATCCCCCCTTTTGCGACAAACAAGAAAAACAATTCCCATCGGGACGGGGTCGGAGCGCACGAAAGAAACCACCGACAAAAAGGTCGACAAGCGTTTCGGGGTGCGCACTCGCGGGGAAAAACAAAGCACAGGAAAGGCGGGGAAAAAGAAAAGGGAACCGTCGAACCCGCCCTCCGGAGGCTCCGCGCCCGCCCGCGCGCCTCGAAGTCCGGAAACCCCGCCCCTTCTGCCGCTTCTCAACTCTCCCCCACTCCCCCAAGGCCCCGGAAGACGCTGTCGGCCAGCGGGTCGGCGCCCGTACGCGGCACGACCGCGGCGAGCCGCCCGGCGTCGGCCGTCCTCCGGGGCCGCGAAGCGGAGATCCGGCCGTGTCCCCGCCCTCCAGGACCGGCCGGACCTCCTTTTCCGCGAAAGACCGATAAGGCGTGGGGTTCTCCGGTGTTTCCGCCCGGGAATCGGTGTTCCGACCGCCGTGCGGCCGAACCGTCCGTTGTTCGGGCACACCGGAGCCGCGTTCTCCCTTTCGGGGGCTTCTTCCCTTCCGCGTCGGCCGTGTGGCGTCCGAGGCCCCGGCGCGGCGCCGCCCCGGGACGTTCCCGACGCGGGGCCCGTCCGCCGCCCGCCGCGCGGGACGGCCGTGGGCCCGGGCCGGTGCCCGCCAGAGCCGGGAGCGGGGCACGGAGCGGGGCGTCGGATCTGGCCGCATCCGGCCAGGCCCGGATGGCACGTCGCACGTATCCGGACGGTCGCGGGACGTCCGGCCTCCACCCGCACCGCTCCCGACCTGGTCTCACCTCCGTGACGGGTGGACGGTCCCCGGCCCGACGGGCGTCCACGCCCGCCCCGGCGGATGTCGGTGGAACACCCCACGATGGAACCATTCACTACATTCCGTGCGTCGGTACACACCGCATGGTGAGTGCGTTCGAGCGGGGCCGCGGAGAGGGCGGGGGAGGAGAGAGCGACCGGTGAAGTTCGACATCGTGCACCTCGACCAGGACGGGGAAGCACCCCCGCCGCGGACGCCGCTCCCGGAGCGGGTTCCCGACCGGGCGGAACGACCGCCACCGCACCCCGGACCCAGGATCCAGCGCTCCTCGGAGCACATGCGCCTGCGCGCCCGCACCGACCTCACCCGGGTCCGCTCGGCCTTGAACCGGATGCTCCACACCGTCGAGGCGGCCCGGGCCGGGTCCGAGCCCCTCGCCGGTTCCGGCCCCGACGGCAGGCCCGGGTCCTTCCGCCCCGAGGCCTTCCGCTCCCGTTCCGCCCCCGAGAGCCACCGTGAACAGCGGCAGGAGGAATCCCCGTGACCGCCTGGGACATCAATCCCCCGGAGATCGGCACCGTGCTCGTCAACACCCTCTCCCACCTCGGCGAGGAGGGCGGGTCCGAGGGCCTGTTCGGCGACATGACCACGATCGAGGAACGCGTCACCACCCTCAGCACCCACATCAACAGCGCACCCATCGGGGTCGCCCTGGGCGAGTTCGCCGAGCACTACTTCGGGCTCATGGGCGACATGCTCTCCCTGACCGGCAACGCCGTCGCGCAGACCAGCGAGGCGACCACCGCCTACGTCACGGGCAACGAGGAGATGGCGCTGGAGGCGCAGCGCAACGCCGGCGTGGTCCCCGACCCGCCCCCGCCGCCCGCCCCGGGCGGGAACGCCGAACTCGTCTGACCCGACCGCCCCCACCGCCTCCTCCCCCGGCCACCTCTCCCCCCGGAGTCCTGCCACGTGCTTCCTCCCGGCACTCCCCCGAGCGCGCCGCTGACCATCGGCGAGCAGACGGGCATGCTCACCGACGGTGACGACAAGGTCAGCCCCGCGACCTTCCCCGTCCCCACCCCCTCCCCCGACTACATCGAGACCCTGGCCTCCGACCTGCGCAGCGCGGGCGAGTCGGTCGGCGAAACCGGGAACGACATCACCTCGGCCTGGAGCGGGCTGAGGTCCCACTACAAGGCTCCCGAGGCGGAACACCTCTACTCCGTACTCGAACCGGTGGCCGCTGACGGTGACACGGTCTCGACCGACCTCGGCCACGCCGCGAGCGCGCTGGAGACCTTCGCCGCCGACCTGCGCGACATCAAGTCCCGCTGGTCCGGTCTGAGCGCCGAGGCCTTCGAGTTCCGGGCCCGCATCGACGCGAAGGGCGAGGACTGGCGCAAGGCCGAGGGCGTGTCCGGTTTCTTCGGGATCGGCGAGCACCCCGACGTCGCGGAGAACCAGCGCCTCATCGACGAGGGCACCCGGATCATCGAGGACTACGCGGACGCCGAGCTCGCCTGCGCCAACGCCATCAACCGGTTCGTCCCGGACCGCACCCCGTTCGAGAGGACGCCCTCCGGGGACGGAGCCCTCGATCCCGACGTGTTCTACCACGGTTACGAGGAGGACCTGTCGGACCTGGCCACCGAGTGGGACATGGGCGGGGCCGTCACCGACGAGAGCTGGTTGGTCGACGGCTGGGACGCGGTGTGGGACTTCGGGGTCGGGGCGGTCGAGGGCACCGGCGCGATGCTGGGCATGCACAGCTCCGAGGGCTGGTTCAACATGTCCTGGGGCGACGCCCTGTACGAGTACCACGAGAGCAACATCCAGTCCGTGGCCTCGCTGGTGGGCATGTACGACGCCGAGTCCGACAGCTACGGCTGGTCGGGCTGGGACACCGTCGGCTCGGCGTGGAAGGACCTGGCCCACTCGGTGGTGCCCTGGGAGGAGTGGGGTGAGCGTCCCGGTTACGTGATCGGCACCGCCGTGCTCAACATCGGCGTCACCGCCCTCGGCGCCGCGCTGTCGGCCACCGGTGTGGGCGCGGCGGTCGGCGTGCCGCTGATGGCCTGGCGAGGCATGGCCATCGTGGACGGTATGGGCGGTCGCGGCGGCGCCGGCGGATCCGGCGGCTCGACGGACATCGACGTGGACCTTCCCGCGGGCGTCCCCGCCTTCGGCGGCAGCGGCGCCCCCGTCGTGCGGATCGACACCAGCGTCTTCGACCCCGACGGACTCAGCCCACGGCAGCTGGGTGAGCTGAAGGGGTCCCTGGACCGCTTGCAGGGGATCACGAACGACCCCGCCGACGGCTCCCCTCCGTCGCGGTCCGCCCCAGCCCAGGGCGACGGCGATCCCTCCCAGCCGAGGAGGCCCGCCGCGCAACCGGTCGCGGACCGGGAGAGCGGGGCGAACGGGAGAAACGAGGGGAACGCCGGGTCCGAAACCGACCGTGCCGGGGCGGGCGACGGACAGGGCCTCCTCGAGGACACCGCCGGGAACGACCGCGCCGGCTCTCCCGAACCAGCGCTCCAGGACACCCCGGACGCCTCCCACCGGTCCTCGCCGACCGAGAGCGGTTCCCAGGACCCGACCGCCGAGCAGCTCAGCGAGAGCGACCGGCTGCTGCGACAGGTCAACAGCATGTTCACGGCTGAGGACCACGCGGACTTCCGGGTCAACCAACGCGCCGAGACCGCCTTGCACGAGGGCGACCGTGCCACCGTGGACCCGGACTCCTCTCCCCCGAAGGACTCCCGGGTCGCGGAGAGGTACGGGCTGGACGGCCGCGTGAACGCCGCGTTCTCCGACATGCGTGCGCTGGCGAGCGACTACCCCCATGTGCGCTGGGAGGGAGGTCCCGGCGACGGACGGGACGGACACGACGGCCGCGACGAGCCCGAGGCCGACAGGGAGTACGCGACGACGGCGCCGCGTCCCGACGCCGACGCAGCGAGCGCGCAGAAGCCGATCCCGCGCAGCCAGGTCCAGCACGTGGACCTGGGGGACGGCGGCGGCCACCGGGTCGACGCCTCACGGGTCGGCGCAGCCGACGCGAGGAGCGGCTCCGATGCGGGGTTCCGGCACGACCGCGGCGCCGACACGGGGGCCCACCGTCCGGTCGCCGTCGACAGGGCCGACTCCATGCCGAGCGGCGACGGCGGCTCCGGCGTAGACACGCCTCCTCGGGGTGACGGACCCTCCGGCCGCGACGGATCCGACCGGACCGACTCCGTCGATGCCGTCCCGGCCGTGGTCACCCCGACGCGTGCTGGTGTCCCGGGGTCCTCCAGCGTCCCGAGCGGAGGAACCGGTGGCTCCGGCAGCCAGAGCGGACGGGGCGGGTCCGGCGGCGCAGGCCCCCAGAATCCGGTGACCAACAGCAGGATGTCCAACCAGGAGAGGTTCACCGCCGCTCAGAAGTACCTCAAGGGCCGGGTGTGGTCCTCCGGCAAGCAGTTCGTGCAGGACTTCATAGACCTCATCAACCGAGAAAAAGGCCTCTTCCGGATCTACTACAATGAAAATAATAATCACCGGTGGAGCGAGAAAGCAACGATCGGCAAGTGGGGCGTCCCCCAGATCCAATGGTCTGAATCACTGCGCCGATGGGTCGCCAAAGACAAACTTCCCCCCGCCGCACCGCCCGACTACCTGTTCCCCGAGAAACGTTTCGTTTTCCCGCGACGCGAAAACCATACGGAAAACGGCAACCTCGATCACCTGGCACGGGAGCGGCTCCAGAAAATCACAGACCTGAAAAAGCGCACGCAAGATTTCGAAAAGGAGGAAAAGGCCCACAAGAAAGACAAAAACCACCCTCATGTCACGGAGGCGAAAGCAAAGAAGTCGACCGCACATGACGAGATGGGAAGAGCCAGTGAAACCTACGGGGAGGAGGCCGCCAAGTCTTACATCAAGGACATCTTCAATGGAAAGAGGACCTATGACACCATCAAGAGACATGGAGAAAACAAGGCAGTTCGCAGCAGAATGACCCTGCCCAGAGTCGAGGGGGAAAACCTCCTAAATAAAGTTGACACGGCCCCCGGCAGCGGGAACTACCAATTTGACCAGATCTACCGAACCAGCGACGGTGGATTTGTCATTGTCGAGGCAAAGGGTGACGAGAAGACCAGGCTGGGGGACAGAAAAGTTGGCTCCGGCGCAAACGAGAGGCGAATCTCACAAGGAGTACACGAGTACCTCAGGGCAACATTCGCCGACATGGAACATCGCGGACTAGAGGACACCAGAGACGAAAAAGAGCTCAAAGAAAAGGGTATTATCAACGAAGAAGACCTCGCAGATCAGATGAAACAAGCCCTGCGGGACGGAAAACTATACTATGCTGAGATCAAGGGAATCACTACGGATTCAGGAGAGCACGGCGGCGTCACCTTCGGACTGTTCGACATCTCCGAAGGTGAAGAATCAAAAATCGAGGAAGAAAAGGAAGACAAGAAATAATGACATCACCTCCTCGTCGGCATGACGCGGGCATGCCCGGGTACAAGCGCTACCTGGCAAAGATCGAGAAGAAGCGTGAAACAGAGATCGCTGGCATGGTGAAGGCGCCGTTCACCGCAGGTATGTCTCTGGACAGCTTGGCGCTCGGTGCCAGGGTCACCCTCGCCATGGACCCGGACGCCTCCGAACTGGTCACCTGGGAGGCCTGGACCACCTGGATGCAGGTCTCGGAAGCCGTCTTCGCCATGTCCACCGCGCCCCCGAACAGCACCGTCGAACGCCTCATCAACCACAAGACACGCACCCTTGACGCCATCGATCCCGGTCCCACCAGCGACGCCGGAACCTGGATCGACGCGTTCTTCCTCGCCATCACCTGCCGCGACGAGGCCCGCGTCCGCTCCCTGTGCCAGATCCCCGTCTCCTTCCTCAAGGAGGCCGGAGAACGGGACGGCGGAGGCTACGACGACTACATCTACCCCTGGGTCGCCGCCCTCCAGGACTTCATCCTCAACCGGCCCGAACTCGGCGACAACCTCTACGAGGCCATGCGGCTCTCCGACCCCGACCACGCCGAGATCAGCAGCGCCGAGAACCTGAACACGTTCGTCTTCCCACCGATGAACGCCCTGTACCGGCTCGCCGAACACGACACCGCCAAGTTCGACGAAGCCATGGCGCAGGGGATCCAGCTCTTCCACGACTACTACACCGCCGACGAGGAGCGCACCAAGGACGTCAAGGGCGCGGTCCCGCTGTTCCTGCTCGGCATCGCCTGCCTGGCCTATGACATGAATCAGCTCGCCCCGGACTTCAACCCCGACCTCAGCTCGGACTACCTGCCCAAGCACATCCTCCAGCGCAGCTGGCACGGGGAGTTCCCCATCTGACCGGCCGGGCCCGCCCGACCCCACCGACCCTGTCCCCCACCCCGCGAAGGAACCCCGTTGAGCCACGACGTCGTCGCCCTCCTCGCCGAGAGCCCCAGCCGCCGCTCCCTCCTGGACGCGCTGGTCGCCGCGGGACCCAAACTGCGGGTCCGGCTCGTGGCCGAGGGCACCGTGGTGCAGCTGCGCGACGACTCCGACCGCCTGGTGATCGCCATGCAGGCGGCGCAGCGGCTCGCGGTGTCCGCTGAGGCCGACCGCCTCCTGGGCGGCGGGATCACTGACGACCTGCCCGCGCAGCCGCTGTGGGTCGAGGTCCGCGGAACGGAACTGGCGGACACCGACACGGCCGCGACGGCACGCCGGTTCGCCCGCTGCCTGGTCGAACGGCACGGCGGCGCGGTGTGGGAACCGGAGCGGCGGCTGCCCCGGGACGACGGGCACCTGCTGGGGGTAACCGACCACCCGGCGGTGAGCGCCGTGACCGGGGCGAACGCCGTCCTGGTGCAGGACCGGCCGGTGGTCCCCCTGTCCAGCTGGTTCGTGGACGCGCTGGCCGAGCACGGCCGCCAGGGGCGGGGCCTACAGGTGGTCACCCCGTCCACGAGCGTCATCACCCACGCGCTGCGCTGGTTCCTGAGCAGACCCCGCGCCACATGGGTCGTGCGCGCTCCGGACGGGCGCTACTACGACGGCTTCAACGGTCTGCCGCTGCTGTGGGACGCGGAGACCGGCTTCGTGCCCGACCCCGGCGTGAACGCGGAGGACGGACCCAACCAGGCCTTCCGGGCGTCGGCGGCCGAGGAGCCGGGTACTCACCTGCACGTGGACCTGAGGGTCGACCACGCGGTCGGCGACGGCCTGGTCCTGGGCGCCGCCGTGGAACTGCTCGCCGAGCACCTGGCCGCAGGCCCGCCCGCGGTGTGGGGCGTCTCCGAGCCCCTGACCAGGGCGTGGGACACCGAGCGGGTCACGGCCATGGCGCGGCGCCGCTCCCCGGGTGAGACCCTGCTGGCCTTCGCCGGACAGCCCGGAGGCGTCCGGGAGGAGGGGGCGCGCCCCCTGGCGGGGAGCCTGCGGGTGTCGCGCACGCCGTCGGGGGTACGCGAGCGGATCCTGTTCTCGGTGGGCTACCGGCCGGGTGAGGAGCCCGACCTGGACGCCCTCGACCCCCTGATCCGCGAGCTGACCGAGCGGGACGGCCTGCGCAGCATGACCGTGCACCGCGCCCTCGGGCGCGCCGACCTGACGTACGCGCCCCGGTGGGCGGGCGTGTCCGTGCCGGTCGGGTTGGCGGTGGGGCCGGAGGGGGTCCTGGAGGCGGGACGGGAACGGGCGCTGGCCGCTCCGGTGCCGGGTGTCGCCTTCGGCCCGCCCCTGGCCCCGCTGGTCTGGTACCGGATCGGGGACGGCGTGGAGCCCGACGCCTGGAGCCGCTTCCGCGAGCTGATGGAGCACTTCGACCACGAAGGCGCTTCCACACGCTGACGGAGCGCCCGCGGGCCGGATGGGCGCCCGCGACCTGACGGAGCGCCCGCACTCCAACGCCCCGCGTCCCGAGGCGGCTCCGGGCGCCGAGGCCGGGCCCGGGCCCCGCCCTGAGGCCACTCCCGGCACCACGGGCCTTCCGCGGCTCAGCCGTTGATCAGCGCGTCGGCGTGCTCGGGGCTCAGGCAGTGCTCGATCACCATGACAGCCGCGCCGACCACGCCCGCACTCTCACCCGCCATGGACGAGACGATGCTCAGGTGCTCGGTGGCCAGCGGCAGCGACCGCTGGTAGATGATCTCCCGCACCCCGGCGAGCAGGTGGTCCCCGGCCAGGGCGAGCGCGCCGCCGATGACGATGACCGACGGGTTGAACATGTTCACCGACGCGGCGAGCACCTCGCCGATGTCGCGGCCCGCCTGGCGCAGCGCGCGCAGGGCGGGCACCGACCCGTTGCGGGAGAGCTCGACCACGGCGCGGGCGCCGCTCGCGGGCACCCCCTCTGCGGTGAGCGCGGCGGCCAGGGCGGCACCGCTGGCCACGGCCTCCAGGCAGCCGGTGTTGCCGCAGCGGCAGGGCCGCTCGTCGCCGCTGGGGACGTGGATGTGCCCCATGTCCCCGGCCGCGCCCTGTGCGCCCCGGTAGACGCTGCCCTCGCTGACGATGCCGCAGCCGATGCCCGTGGCGACCTTGACGAACATCAGGTGGCTGGCCTCGGGCCAGGCCGTGTGGTGCTCCCCGATCGCCATGATGTTGACGTCGTTGTCCACCAGGACCGGCACGTCGAGCCGGTCGTGGACGTAGCCGGGCACGTCGAAGTTGTCCCACCCCGGCATGATCGGCGGGTTCACCGCGCGCCCGGTGGTGTGCTGGACGGGGCCGGGCAGGCCGATGCCCAGGCCGAGCAGTTCGTCCACGCGCCTGTCCGCGCCCTCCAGCAGGCCCCGGCCCCGCTCCACGACCCAGTCCAGGACGTGCTCGGGGCCCAAGGCGATGTCCAGGTCCGCGCGCTCCTCGGCGAGTACGGTCCCCGACATGTCGGTGAGGGCCAGGCGGGCGTGGGTGGCTCCCAGGTCGGCGGCCAGGACCACTCGGGCGTCCGGCTGGAACGAGAAGGTCGTGGGCGGCCTGCCGCCGGTGGAGACGGCCTCGCCGGCGGGTCCGATGAGCCCGCTGGCGAGCAGGGCGTCCACGCGCTGGGTGACGGTCGAGCGGGCCAGACCGGTGACCGAGGCCAGCTCCGAGCGGGTGCGCGGTCGGCCGTCGCGCAGGAGTCGGAGCAGGGTGCCCGCACCGGGTGCGGTGGTCGGAGCGACGGCCGTGCCGGGTCGTCCCTCCGCGTGGGTCAGCGCGTCTTCCGTCATGCGAACAGTGAAGCACAGGATCTATTGACTGTCCGTCATCCGTCTATTGCAGATAGATCCTACGACTTTTGCTTGACGATCGACAGAAGTCCGGCGTACCGTTCGGTGCATGTCAGTGAGTAAGGTCACAAGCCTGGGTGAGGCGGCCGATCCCGGGTCGACCGCCCCCAACGCCTACCGCGCCGCGGTGATCGGCACCGGCTTCATGGGACGCGTCCATTCCCACGCCGTCCGCGCCGCGGGAGGCGAGGTCGTCGGGGTCGCGGGCTCCTCCCAGGGCAAGGCCGAGCAGTTCCGCACCGCGCACGGCGTCGCCCGGGCCCACGCCGACGCCCTCGAACTCGTCCGCAGCGACGACGTGGACGTGGTCCACGTATGCACGCCCAACCACCTGCACGCGCCGCTGAGCCTGGCCGCCCTGGCCGCGGGCAAGCACGTCGTGTGCGAGAAACCCCTGGCCACCGACGCCGACACCGCCCGCGAGCTGGTCCGGGCCGCGGAGGAGGCCGACCGGGTCGCCGTCGTCCCCTTCGCCTACCGCTTCCACCCCATGGCCCGCGAGGCGCGCGCCCGCGTGGCCTCGGGCTCCATCGGCCGCGTCAGCCTCGCCCACGGCGGCTACCTCCAGGACTGGCTCCTGTACCCCGACGAGGACAACTGGCGGGTGGACCCCGAACTGGGCGGCCCCACCCGCGCCTTCGGGGACATCGGCTCGCACTGGTGCGACATGCTGGAGTTCGTCACCGGCGACCGCATCACCTCGGTCAGCGCCCAGACCTCACGGGTCAACGACACCCGCGCCGGGCGCTCGGTGGCCACCGAGGACCTGGTGGCCTTCCAGTTCTCCACCGCGGGGGGCGTGGTCGGCAGCGCCGTCATCAGCCAGGTCTCCCCCGGCCGTAAGAACCGGCTCGTGCTGGAGGTCTCCGGCACCGAGGGCACCCTGCTGTTCGACCAGGAGCGGCCCGAGACCCTCTGGGCGGGCGGCCGGGGCCGCACCTGCACCATCAGCCGCGACGACCCGGAGCTGAGCGCCGACGCCGCACGCCTGTCCACGACCCCCGTCGGCCACCCGCAGGGCTACCAGGACTGCTTCAACGCGCTCGTGGCCGACACCGGGGCCGCCATCGCCGGGCGGGTCCCCGAGGGCCTGCCGGTGTTCGCCGACGGCCTGCGCGCCGCCGTGCTGGCCGAGGCCGTCCTGGCCTCGGCGCGGGAACGCCGCTGGGTGGACGTGCCGGAGGTGGGCGGGGCATGAGCGGCCCGCCCCTGCTCCGCATGAGCGGCATCACCAAGTCCTTCCTGGGCGTGCGCGTCCTGCACGGGATCGACCTGGAACTCCACCCCGGCGAGCTGCACGCCCTGGTCGGTGAGAACGGGGCGGGCAAGTCCACCCTGATGAAGGTGCTGGCCGGGGTGCACCGGGCGGACGGGGGCACGGTCGAGCTGGAGGGCGGTGCCGTCTCCTTCGAGCACCCCGTCCAGGCCCAGCGCGCGGGCGTGACCACGGTCTTCCAGGAGTTCAACCTCCTGCCCGACCGCACCGTCGCCGAGAACGTCTTCCTCGGCCGCGAGATCCGCCGCCGCGGCCTGGTGGACGGACGGGCCATGGAGCGCGCCACCGCCGAACTGCTCGCCGAACTCGGTCTGGAGGGCATCGACCCCCGGGCCCGGGTGCGGTCGCTGTCGGTGGCCGAGCAGCAGATCGTGGAGATCGTCAAGGCGCTCTCGCACGACGCGCGCATCATCTCCATGGACGAGCCGACCGCCGCGCTGGCCGACCACGAGGTGGAGGTCCTCTACCGGATCATCGGCCGCCTGCGCGAACGCGGCGTGGCGGTGCTGTACGTGTCGCACCGCATGCGGGAGATCTTCGACCTGGCCGACACCATCACCGTGCTCAAGGACGGCCACCTCGTGGACACCGTCCCCGCCGGTGAGATCGGTCCGGCCGAGCTGGTCCGCAAGATGGTCGGGCGCCCGGTCTCGGCGGTCTTCCCCGAGCCCGTGGAGCCGCACGGCGAGCACGTGGGACGGGTGCGGCTGTCGGTCACCGGAGGCGGTAACACCCAGCTGGACGGGATCGGATTCGAGGTGCGCGGCGGCGAGATCCTGGGCCTGGGCGGGCTCCAGGGCAGCGGGCGCACCGAGGTGGCCCACGCCCTCTTCGGCGTCGAGCGCTTCACCCGGGGTGAGGTCCGCGTGGACGGGCGGCGGGTGGACCCGCGCTCGCCGCGCACGGCGGTGCGCGCGGGCCTGGTCCTGGTCACCGAGGACCGCAAGGCGCAGGGGCTGGCGCTGAACCAGTCGGTGGCGGCCAACGGCCGCCTGGTCCTGGACGCGGTCTGGCCCCTGGGCTCGGCGCGCGGGGCCCGGCGGCTGCCCGGCATCCTCTCCTCCCTGGAGCTGGTGGCGCGCGGCGGCCAGGACCAGGAGGTCCGGTACCTGTCCGGCGGCAACCAGCAGAAGGTCGTGCTGGCCAAGTGGCTGGCCGCCGAACCCGGTGTGATGGTGCTCGACGAGCCCACGCGCGGCATCGACGTGGGTGCCAAGCAGGCCGTCTACCGGCTCATGCGCGAGCTGGCCGCGGCCGGTGTGGCGATCGTGCTCATCTCATCCGAGCTGCCCGAGCTGATCGGCATGTCCGACCGGCTGGTCGTCCTGCGGGACGGCCGGGTGGCGGGGGAACTGCCCGGCGGGGCCGCCGAGGAGGCGGTCATGGCGATGGCCACCGGATCGCCGCACCCGGGCGGGGCCGCCGCACCGGTCCCCGAGGAGGGCCCGGCCGCCGGATCGGCCGCCGAGCAGGACCCGGCCGCCGCTCCGCCGCGCCCGGGCGGTCCCAACCCACCGGCCTCCGAGGGCGGCCCGGCCGCCGGGGCCGACAACGGCGGCTCCCCCGCACGGCACGAGGAGGCCGCCCCGTGACACGCCCACCGACCTCCCCCTTCCGGAGCCTGCGCGCCCGGACGGGCACCACCGGGCTGGTCTACCTGGCCCTGGTGCTGCTGCTCGCGGTCAGCGCGGCCTTCGTGGCCGCCCGGGGCGGCAACCTGTTCACCACCGCCAACACCGTCGACCTGCTCACCCGCAGCAGTCTGCTGGGCTTCCTGGCCATCGGGATGACCCTCGTCATCCTGTGCCGCTCCCTGGACCTGTCGGTCGGCTACGTGGCCGCCCTGTCCACCGTGGTCGCGGCCACCACCATGGCGGGCGACCCCTCCCGGATCGTGCTCGGCGCGGCCGCCGCCCTCGGCCTGGCCGCGCTGATCGGCCTGGCCAACGGGCTGGTGGTCACGGGACTTCGGGTCAACCCCTTCATCGCCACCCTGGGCATGGGGCTGGTGATCAAGGGCTACCTGGACACGAACTTCCAGGGCCCGGCCGGGGCGGTGCCCGCCGCCTTCCAGGCCTTCGGCTACACCCGGATCGGCGTGCTGCCCGTCTCCACCCTGGTCATGCTGGGCGTGGCGGTGGCGGCGGTGCTGTTCCTGGGCCGCACCCGGATGGGATACCACATCTACGCGGTCGGCGGCGACGCCGACGTGGCCCGGCTCTCCGGGGTCCGCTCCGGGGTGCCCACGGTCACCGCGCACGTACTGTGCTCGGTCACCGCCGGTGTGGCCGGTCTGCTGCTGGCCGCCCGGTTCGGCACCGGCAGCGCCACCGTCTACTCCGGGGGCTACGAACTGGAGGCCATCGCGGCCGTGGTGCTGGGCGGGACCTACCTGCTCGGCGGGCGCGGCGGCGTGGCCGGGACCGTGGCTGGTGTGCTCATCCTCGCCACGCTCGACACCGTGTTCAACGTGCTGGCGGTCGACCCGTTCGTCAAGGACGTGCTGCGCGGCGTCATCGTCATCGCCGCCGTGGCCGTCTACGCCCGCGGCGGGCGTTCCGCCGTGCGGACGCGCTTCCCCTCCGGCGGCGCGCCGCCGTCCTCCCCCGTGCCGCGGCCCGCCCCGGACACCGGGACCGCCCCCGGTCCGGGCCCCGGGACGGGGTCCGCACCGCAACCCCTCGGAGGCCGCCGATGACCCCGACCCCCACCCAGGACGCACGCGGCCCGGCGGGGCCGCGCGGGTCCGAGTCGCGCGGTCCCGGCCCGCTGGCGGCGCTGGCCGCGCTGGGCCGGGGCGGCACGGCGACCGTCGCGCTGCTGCTGGCGCTGATCTTCGTGGTGATCGCCACCCAGAACCCCTCCTTCTTCGAGGGGCCGCCGCTGATGGCCTTCGCCAAGAAGGCCGCGCCGCTGGTGATCCTGGCCATCGGCCAGTACCTGGTCATCGTCTCCGGGGAGTTCGACCTGTCGGTCGGGTCCCTGGTGGGCGCGCAGGTGGTGATCGCGGCCCGCCTCATCGACGGCGACGAGGCCATGACCTGGCCGGTGATCGGCCTCATGCTGGCCTTCGGCCTGGTCGTGGGCCTGGTGAACGGCCTGGTGACCACGCTGCTGCGGGTGCCGTCGATCATCACCACGCTCGGCACGATGCTCATCCTGTTCGGCGCGGTGCGCTACTGGACCGGCGGGGCGCCCACCGGAGCGCTGACGGAGTCCTTCCGCGTGTTCGGGCGGCAGGGGATCGGGGGCGTGCCCGTCCTCGGCGAGATCCCGTGGGCGCTGCTCATCGCCCTGGCACTGGCGGCGGGCGCGGTGGTGCTCATGCGCTCGCCCTACGGCCGCTCCCTCGTGGCGACGGGCGACAACGACGTCGCCGCCGCCTTCTCGGGGGTGCGGGTGTGGCGGGTGCGCACGATGGCCTTCGTCGGCTCCTCCCTCACGGCCACCGTCGCAGCCGTCCTCGTCGGCGGCTACGCCGGAGTCACCGCGCAGGTCGGCGACGGGCTGGAGTTCACCGCGATCACCGCCGTGGTCCTGGGCGGGGTGGTGCTGGGCGGCGGACGCGGCACCGTGGTCGCCGCCGTCCTGGGCGCCCTGACCGTGGAGGCCCTGTTCACGCTGTTCAACCAGCTGTACCTGCCCTCGACGCTCCAGCCCACGGTGCAGGGGCTCATCATCATCGCCGCGGTGGCCTACGCCGCCCGCCGGGGCGACCTTCGACTGCCGGAGCGCCTGCGACGGCGACCGGACCATCCGACCGAGCGGCCGCTCGGCACTTCCAGGAGGTAACCATGCGCGTCCCCCGCGTGCTGCTCGCCGGCGCCGCCGGCCTGACCCTGACGCTCACGGCGTGTACGACGGACGCCCCCACCGACGCCCCCGAGGAGGCGGGCGCCGAACTCACCCCCGACGGTGAGTGGTTCGACGAGGCCGAGTTCGAGGCGCAGCTCGCACAGCGCGAGATCACCCCGGAGGGCCCCGAGGACCAGCCCTGGCTCCAGGCGATCGAGCCCGAGTGGATCGACACCTCGGAGTTCGCGCACGACGCGCCCGAGGACGCGACGCTGTGCTTCTCCAACGCCTCGGTGTCCAACCCCTGGCGCGTCACCGGCTTCATCACCATGGAGCAGCAGGTGGAGGCGCTCCAGGAGGAGGGGCGTATCGGCGAGTTCCGGGTGTCGGACGCCGCCGACGACGACAACCAGCAGATCTCCGACATCCAGGCCTTCGTGGACTCCGGGGACTGCGACGTCATCGCCATCTCCCCCTCCACCACCGCGACCCTGACCCCGGCGGTGGAGACCGCCTGTGAGAGCGGCGTCCCGGTCGTGGTCTTCGACCGCGGAGTGAACAGCGACTGCATGGTCACGTTCATCCACCCGATCGGCGGCTACGCCTACGGCGCGGACGCGGCCGAGTTCCTGGTCGAGGAGCTGGAGCCCGGCTCGACCGTGCTGGCGCTGCGCATCCTGCCCGGTGTGGACGTGCTCGAACACCGCTGGGCGGCGGCCCAGGAGATCTTCGCCGACAGCGAGCTGGAGGTGCTCGGCCACGAGTTCACCGAGGGTGACGGCGCCATGATCAAGGACCTGGTCTCCCAGCACCTCCAGCGCGGCGAGGTAGACGGCATCTGGATGGACGCCGGGGACGGCGCAGTGGCCGCCCTGGAGGCCTTCGAGGACGCGGGCCAGCCCTACCCGGTGATCTCCGGGGAGGACGAGCTGAGCTTCATGCGCAAGTGGCAGGAGGAGGACCTCACCGCGATCGCGCCCGTCTACTCCAACTTCCAGTGGCGGACCCCGGTCCTGGCCGCCGGCATGATCCTCGCCGGCGAGGAGGTGCCCTCGGAGTGGATCCTGCCCCAGGAGCCGATCCGCCAGGACGAGCTGGACGAGTACCTGGAGCGCAACGCGGAGATGCCGTCCCTGCACTACGCGAAGTTCGGCGGCGAGGACCTGCCCGGCTTCCCCGAGGCCTGGACGGACAGGTAGATGCGCGCGCTGGGGGTCAACACCTGGGTGTGGACGTCGCCGCTGACCGACGCCGCGCTGGAGCGGATCGCGCCCCGCGTGGCGGAGTGGGGGTTCGACGTGATCGAACTCCCCGTGGAGAACGCGGGCGACTGGGACCCCCGGCGCGCCCGGACCCTGCTGGACGGGCTGGGCCTGACGGCCAGCGTCGTGCTGGTCATGGGGCCGGGCCGGGAACTGGTCGCGACCGACGCGGCCACCCGCTCGGCCACGCAGGACTACCTCAGGCGGGTCGTGGACGCGGCCGCGGCGGTGGGCTCCCCCGTCGCCGCCGGTCCGGCCTACTCCTCGGTCGGCCGCACGTGGCGGATGTCCCCGCGTGAGCGGGCGGGGATCGGCGCGGAGCTGACCGAGGCGCTGGCCCCCGTGGTCGGGCACTGCTCGGCCGCGGGGGTCCGGCTGGCGGTGGAGCCGCTCAACCGGTACGAGACGAGCGTGCTCAACACGGTGGACCAGGGGCTGGAGATGCTGGCCGACCTTCCCGCGGAGCACTGCGGGCTGGCCCTTGACGTGTACCACATGAACATCGAGGAGCGGGACGTGGCGGCGGCCGTGCGGCGCGCGGGGATGGGAACCGCGCCGGAGGCGGCCTCGAGGGGTGGTGGTCGGGCGACGGGACAAGAAGACACCGCGCCGGAGGCGGCCTTGAGGGGTGGTGGTCGGGCGACGGGACAAGAAGACACCGCGCCGGAGGCGGCCTCGAGGGGTGGTGGTCGGGCGACGGGACAAGAAGACACCGCGCCGGAGGCGGCCTCGAGGGGTGGTGGTCGGGCGACGGGACAAGAAGACACCGCGCCGGAGGCGGCCTTGAGGGGTGGTGGTCGGGCGACGGGTGGGCGGGTGGCGCACGTGCAGGTGTGCGCGAACGACCGAGGCGCCCCCGGGGCCGACCACCTGGACTGGAGCGCGATCCTCGACGCCCTCGACGATGTGGGGTACGGAGGACCCCTGGTGATCGAGTCGTTCACGGCGGACAATGCCAGCATCGCCACGGCGGCCTCCGTCTGGCGACCGTTGGCGGCG
Organism: Nocardiopsis akebiae; assembly: GCF_018316795.1. NCBI lineage: Bacteria > Bacillati > Actinomycetota > Actinomycetes > Streptosporangiales > Nocardiopsidaceae > Nocardiopsis > Nocardiopsis akebiae. Next base: position 1,149,986 of record NZ_CP074132.1, on the reverse strand, counting down.
ACCCAGGACGCGATCGCCGTCGACGGCCTGGCCTTCCTTCGCGCCCTGAGCCGACGAGAGGAGCCGCCGTGCAGGTAGGCAGCGCTCCTCGGGGGCCGCGGTCCGCGCCTACGGGCGCGGCCGGGCTCCACGGGGGACGGGAGCCGATCGCCGTGTCCGCACCACGGCCGCCGGTGCCCCCGGGCCAGGAGGAAACGTCCACCACCCCCGCTCGGTGCCGCGCTCGCCGGAAAGCGCTGACTGAGGTAGGGCGGCTCCATCCCCACGAGGAGACGTCACCATGCCCGCTCACAAGACCCCCTCCGCCGCCGGTTCCGAGTTCCCGGACCCGGTGGCGGACACCCCCGCCACCTGGTGGCTGACCGGGGTGTCGTTCGCGGTGGCCGGTGCCGCCGTCGCCTCCGCCGTGTTCCTCGGCGGTGACAGCGCGAACGGCGCCTCCGCCGCGCCGCAGGCCTCCGCGGACCACCCAGACGCCGACCAGGTCGGCTCGCTGCTCACCCACACCCGCACGGCCCACGAGGGACTCGTCCCCGTGGTGGAGGACATGGAGGAGTTCCTGCCCACCGACGGATCACACCCGCCCCTGGAGTTGACCGAGGCCTCAGTGGTCAATTCCTGGCGCACCGAGGTGCAGGCCGCCTCGGTGCACTTCGGCGGGGTTCCCGAGTCCGGCGGCGCCCACCGGACCGCGCACGCGGGCCTGGTGTCCTCCGTCCGGCTGCTGTCCATGTCGGTCGACACCTACGCCAAGGCCGCCCTGGTCGAGGACGAGGACCTGCGTATGGACGTCCTGCACATCGCCATGGAACTGCGGGACGAGGCGGTCGTGTCGTGGTCGGTGGCGGCCACGCACCTGGACGCGGTGAGCGTGGACGCCGGGCACGGCCACGTCCACCTGTACCTGCCCGCCGCCCCCGACAGCGGAGCCCTCGCGCCCGACGGCGCCGAGGAGGACGCGGGGCCGGAGGGCTCCGGGGAGGGCCCCGGCGACGGACACGACCACTGACCACGAAACCCCCCTACTCCAGGAGGAGACGAACATGCCGCGACCAGTCACCCTGTTCACCGGGCAGTGGGCCGACCTGCCCTTCGAGGAGGTGTGCTCCCTGGCAGCCTCGTGGGGCTACGACGGCCTGGAGGTCGCCTGCTGGGGCGACCACCTCGACGTCACCCGGGCCGCCGTGGACGACGACTACGTGCGCGACCGGCTGGACACGCTCGAACGCCACGGGCTGGGCCTGTGGGCGATCTCCAACCACCTGCTGGGCCAGGCCGTCTGCGACGACCCGATCGACCACCGCCACCGCGACATCCTGCCCGCGCGCGTGTGGGGCGACGGCGAGCCCGAGGGCGTGCGTCAACGGGCCGCCGAGGAGATGAAGACCACCGCCCGCGCCGCCGCCAAGCTCGGCGTGTCCACCGTGGTGGGCTTCACCGGCTCGGCCGTCTGGAAGTACGTGGCGATGTTCCCGCCGGTGGGCGAGGACGTCATCGAGGCCGGGTACCGCGACTTCGCCGACCGGTGGAACCCGATCCTGGACGTGTTCGACGAGGTGGGAGTGCGTTTCGCGCACGAGGTGCACCCCTCCGAGATCGCCTACGACTACTGGTCCACGCAGAAGGCGCTGGAGGCGGTGGGGCACCGCCCGGCCTTCGGCCTGAACTGGGACCCCAGCCACATGGTGTGGCAGGACATCGACCCGGTCGGGTTCCTGTGGGACTTCCGGGACCGGATCTACCACGTGGACTGCAAGGACGCCCGCAAGCGGGTGGGCAACGGCCGCAACGGGCGACTGGGCTCCCACCTGCCGTGGGGTGATCCGCGCCGGGGCTGGGACTTCGTCTCGACCGGGCACGGGGACGTGCCCTGGGAGGACTGCTTCCGCACGCTGAACGCGATCGGCTACCAGGGGCCGATCTCGGTGGAGTGGGAGGACGCGGGCATGGACCGGCTGGTCGGGGCGGCCGAGGCGGTGGAGTTCGTGCGCTCCCACGCCTACGACCCGCCGGAGGCGTCGTTCGACTCCGCCTTCGGGTCGGACTGACCCGGATCCGGGCGCGGCGGCGGGGCGGCGCGCACCGGGGATCCCCCTCGACCGGGAGGCGGGGTCAGATCATCGGGGCGATGACCACCCGGTAGTGCCCCCCGTCGGCGGTCGAGACGTCGCAGCGGAAGTCGTTGACCCGGTTGACGGAGCCCTGCACCGCGCTGTCGCCGAAGGCCGCGGTGTCCACCCCGGGCAGGTGCTTCCGGATGAAGGACACCGCCTCCTGGACGGACATGGCGGTGTCCTTCTGCTCTGGGGTGACGCGCAGTCCGTCGTCGGTCAGACGACTGATAACGACCCGGAACATGTGCTGTCTCCCTAGGGTGCCGGGGGGCGGACACCGGCATTCTGCCCCATCGCCTCCCCGGCTGGGAATCCTCCGGGCGGGCGGGGGCGCCGGCGCGGCCCGTCCGGTCAGACCTCCAGGTCCGCCTCGATGCCCTTGAGGCGGTGCCTGGCCAGGGCGAGGTTGCCCCGGGAGCGGTCCAGGGCCAGGTAGAGGAAGAGGCCCTGCCCCTTGCGGCTGGTGAGGGGCCGGATGATGTGGTACTGCCCGGACAGGGTGATGAGGATGTCCTCGATCACGTCGTTGAGTCCCAGCTGGTCCATGGTGCGCATCTTGGCGCGGACCACCTCGGTGTTCCCGGCGGCGGCCACGGTGAGGTCGAGGGTGTTGGTGGAGGCGAGGGTGCCCAGCGCCATCCCGCTGCTGTAGTCGACGACGGCGGCGCCCACAGCCCCCTCGATCTCCATCATCTCCTTGAGCCCGGCTTCGATGTTCGGCATGTCCTTCTCTCTCCTTGACGTGGGTCGGCGCGGCGCCCTGCGGTCGGCGATCCAGCGGCGCAGGCCGGAGGCGCCTCGGCGGGGCTGCCCACCGGTCACGCGGCCACCGGCCGGGGGCGCTCGACGGACAGCGTCCGCAGCGCGGTGAGCACGCGTTCCAGCACCTTGCGGTCCACGGACGCGACCGCCGGCGCGGCGGGGCGGGGCAGGTCCCGACGGGGCGGGCGGTCCGTGTCGTCGCGGGGAGGCGGCACCCTCGCCGTGCGCACCAGGTCGCGCAGCCGCCGCAGGGTGAAGCCGAGGCTGCCCTCCGTGCGGCCCATCCGGACCCGTACGCACAGGTCGGAGCCGTCCAGGACGGCGAACAGCACGTGGTGGTCGGTGTCGGTGACGACGACGTCCTCCACCCGCTGGTCGGCGCACAGGGGGCCCTCCCTGACGGCCCTGAGGATCGCCGCCGCGTCCGCGGCCGGATCGTCGGCGCCGACGTGGGCGAGGACGCGCCCGCGCCGCCAGTCGACGAGGCAGGCACTGCGCACCCCCGGCGTCTGGAGCATCTCCCGCAACTGCTGGTCGAAGCGCACTTCGGTCCTTTGCGAAGGCTGGGGCCGGATCTTGCGTCGGCCCGCGACGAATCAGGCTAACTGTCCTTTGCGGACATCACGAGAATAGGCGCCATGCGTTCGCACCGCAGCCTTTTCAGTGATTTATTATGTTATGCCTGACCGGAGGGGGTGGCGGAAAGCCGAAAGGAGGACGAGGAGGCGTCGGCGCGTGTTTCGCCCCGCGGAGAAAGAAGAACGGTCCCGGTGTCGCGTGCGGTCACCTTTTCTCCTTTTCGGGGGCTTCGGGACCTCGGGCCCGGGCGGCGTCGGCGCGGGGGCGGGCGGCGCGGCCGCCCCGGGGGGAGCTGGTAGGAGGGATGGGGCGGGAGGGACCGACCGGGGGCACGGGTCCGTGATCGGGCGAGCGCGGGACGGCTCCGGGTCAGAGCCAGACGACCTCGGAGGTCTCCAGGTCGTAGCGGGCGGGGACCACGTCCAGGCGGCCGGACTCGACCAGCTCGCGCAGGTCGGCGTCCACCCGGAGCTGGTCGGCGATGTACTCGGCGTTGGCCCGGACGCAGGCGTCCACGAAGTCGCCGCCGTCGTCGGGGGTGGCCTCGACCACCGGCAGGATGCCCTCCACCAGGTAGCCGACGTGGCCGTGCGGGACCTCTCCGGTCTCGTGGGCCTCCACGGCCGCGGTGACCGCGCCGCACGAGGAGTGCCCCAGTACGACGATGAGCGGGACCGCCAGGTGCGCGGCGGCGTAGCTGATGCTGCCCAGGACGGACTCGTCCAGGACCTGGCCCGCGGAGCGGACGGTGAACAGGTCGCCGAGCCCGCGGTCGAAGACCAGCTCGGGCGCCACACGGGAGTCCCCGCAGGCCAGGACCACGGCGAAGGGGCTCTGGCCGCGCGCCATCTCCTCCCTGCGGGCGGGGCCCTCGTTGGGGTGGCGGGAGTCGTACCGGCGCCAGCGCTTGTTGCCCCGCTCGAGGAGGCGCAGCGCCTCCGCGGCGTCCCCCGGTTGGGGCGCGGGCATGGGAGCCGACCAGGCTGGGGCGGAGGCGGCGGTGGCGACCGCGGCCCCGACCCCTCCGGTGAGGGAAACGCGCAGGGCGTTACGACGGGTGATGGCCATGTGGGGTCTCATCCTTGACGTCGACAAATATGGACTTTTGCCGCCAAACGAGGGCCAAATTACTCTTGCCCCACGAACCAGATCAAGGGTTTTTAACGCGCCCCTAACACCCTTCACTGGGGCGCGCACCCGGAACGGAGGCGAAGGAACCCCTTTCCGTGCCGCTGAACTCGCACAATGCCGCACCCGGACGTTTCCCCGCGATTCACCCGGCCTTCTCCAGCCGTGACGAGAAGTGCTTTCCCGAGCACTCCGCGCGACCTGGAGACGGGCGCGGTGCGGGGGCGCACCGGACCCGGGATAGGGTGTGTTACCAACCGACCGTTCGTTAGGAAATCCTCGTGGGGTCCGGCGACGGAGGACGCGCCCGCGGCCGTCCCCGCCCACGGAGCCGCTCCCACCAGGTAGATTCGACAACCGTGTCCAGATCTTCCCCTGTCGAACCAGCGCCCTCCCGCCGCGCGGCAGCGGGGCGGCGACGCTCCGGCCGCCCCGGCCACGACGCCGACTCCGTCCTGCGCGTGGCCGCGCGCGTGTTCAACGAACGCGGGTACGACGGCACGAGCATGGAGGACCTGGCGCGCGCCCTGGGCGTGACCAAGTCGGCCATCTACCACCACGTCACCGGTAAGACCGAACTGCTGCGCCGCTCCCTGGACCTGGCCATGGACGCCCTGTTCGCGGTCACCCGCGAGGAGGCCTCGACCACCGGCCCGGCCATCGACCGCCTGGAGCACGTGCTGCGCGGCAGCGTCCGGGTGCTGGTGGACGAGTTGCCCCACGTGACCCTGCTGCTGCGGGTGCGCGGCAACACCGAGGTGGAGAAGCGCGCGCTGGAGCGGCGCCGGGCGTTCGACCACCTGATCGCCGACCTGGTGCGCGAGGGCGCGGCCGACGGCGACATCCGCCCGGACGTGGACCCCGCGGTCGCGGCGCGCCTGCTGTTCGGCATGGTCAACTCGATCTCGGAGTGGTACAAGCCGGACCGCGGACTGGACTCCGACGAGATCGCCGACACCCTGGCGAGGATCGCCTTCGCGGGCCTGCGCGCCTGAGAGCCGCAGGACCCGGGCGGAGCAGCCGACGACGTGTGGGCCCGGCGGAACGGAGGGTCGCACCCGTGTTCCCCTGCGTTGCCGCTGGCCACATCAGGCCACACACGTTCGGGAACACCCCTGGCGCATCAGTCTCAGGCCTCCCTACTATCCATGGAACCCGAGCGAAACGGGACCAAGGTCATGGAAAGTAGTGCGCCGTGCTCGACCACCTCGCCCAGGACTGGCTGACCCCCTCCATCGCCTTCGCGGTCTCGGTGATCGGGTCGTTCCTCGGGTTGTCCTTCGCCTCACGCGCGCGCCGGACGAGCGGACCCGTCCGGTGGCAGTGGTTGGCCCTGGCCTCCCTCGCCCTGGGCGGGGTGGCCGTGTGGTCGATGCACTTCATCGCCATGATGGGCTTCTCCCCGCCCGGCACGGCCATCCGCTACGACACCGCGCTCACCGTGGTCAGCGGCGTCATAGCCATCGCGGTGATGGCCGTCGCGCTCACCCTGACCATCCGCAGGAGGACGGCCCCCCGGCTCCTGCTGGGCGGTCTGATCGCCGGGACCGGCATCATCGCGATGCACTACCTCGGCATGTCCTCGATGAACGTCCACGGGGAGATCCACCACGATCCGCTCTACGTCGCCCCGGCCTGCGTGATCGCCCTGGTGGCCGCCACCGCCTCCCTGTGGTTCGCCTCCCGGCTGCGCGGCCTCCCCGCCATCACCGCCGCCTCCGTGGCCATGGCCGTCGCGGTGACCACCATGCACTACACCGGCATGGTGGGCGTCCACTTCACGGAACCGCGCTTCTCCCGGCACAGTCCCCCGGACGGTTCCAGCGCGCCGGACCTGGTGCTGCCCCTGCTCGCGGTTCTGTTCGTCTTCATGCTGATCTGCAGCCTCTTGCTCCTGTTGGGGGTGGAGGAGGAGCGCCCGGACTACTCCCGCCGCGAGCCCGCCCCCGACGCGCCCGCCTCCGGGAGCGGCCCGGAGGAGCACGCCGGGGAGTACGTTCCGCGGCACGCGACCGCCCCGCAGACCGCGCCCTCCGACGACGTGTGGACCAGGCGCCGCTGAGCCGCGCCGTTCCCGACCGGGTCCCCGCCCGGAAAACCCGTGGTGCGCCCCGCCCCTGCGGTCCTAGGCTCGCCGGAGCGGAGCGCGCCGTGCCCCCGGTGCCGACGACTGAGAGGAAGCGGTGATGACCGTTGCCGCGCATGGTTCGAACCCGACCTTCCCAACCGTTCGCGAGCCCTGAGGGGCGCTTCCCCTCCTGACGGCTCGCCGTTCCAGAGAGTCCGTCGTGAACACGTACGACAGCACAGACACACCCGCCGCCTCCCCGCTGGCCGCGCTGGGGTGGAACCGCCGCGTCGAGCGGGCCTTCGACACCGTCGCCGCGTCGAGCCCCCACCCGGTGGTCCCCGCACGCGTCTCCTCCTCGCGCCGGGGCGGAGCGGTGGTCCGCCTCCCCGGGGAGGCCGCCGCCGACTACTCCCCCGCCGTCACCAGGGCCGCCCAGGCCGATCCGTCCTCCGCTCCGTGCAGCGGCGACTGGGTCGCGGTGCGCCGCTCCGGTGACACCTGGGTCGTCGAGGCCGTCCTCGAACGCTCCGGCAGCCTGGTCCGCCAGGGCGTGGCCCGGGACTCCCACGACCAGGTCCTGGCCGCCAACATCGACGGCGTCCTGGTCTGCGAGGCCGCCGACCAGGGGCCCAACGTGGGCCGCCTGGAACGCTTCCTCAGCCTGGCCTGGGCGAGCGGGGCCGCCCCGGTCGTGGCGGTCACCAAGGCCGAGCTGGCCGGAGACCGCCTCCCCGAGGTGCTCGAACTCGTCTGCTCGGTGACCGCGGACGCCGACGTGCACACCGTCAGCGCGCACACCGGCCTCGGCGTGGAGGAACTGGCCGCGCGGTTCCCGCCCGGCACCACCTGGGTCCTGCTCGGCGCCTCCGGAGCGGGCAAGTCCAGTCTGGTCAACGCGGTGGCCGGACGGAACCTGATGGACACCGGCGAGATCCGCCACGACAGGCGGGGGCGGCACACCACCACCCGCCGCCAGCTCATCCAACTGCCGGGCGGCGCACTGGTCCTGGACATCCCCGGGGTGCGGCGCGTCGACGTGCCCGGCGACGCCCGGGGCGTGGACCGGACCTTCGCCGACGTCTCCGACCTCGCCGAACGGTGCCGCTTCCGGGACTGCCGCCACGGCGGCGAGCCGGGCTGCGCGGTCGCCGCCGCCGTGGACGGGGGCGAACTGGACGCCAGGCGGCTGGAGCGCTGGAACCGGCTCCGGCGCGAGTCCGAGTGGAACCGCTCACGGGGCGACGCGCGCCTGCGCGCCGAGCGCCGCAAGCAGTGGAAGGCCGCCGAACGGCAGGGCAGAGAGAACGCCTGGCGCAAGCGCGGCGGCCGAGCAGGCGGTTGAGCGTGACGGCGGGCGCGCCGCCTCCGGTGCGGGCGGCGCGCCGGCGTGCGGATCCGCCGCGGTCAGGCGGCGAGGACCCGCGGCCGCGCGCCCCGGGTCAGAACCCGAACGCGCGCCCCGCGTTGCCCGCGATGATCCCGGCGAGTTCGTCCTCGTCCACGCCCTTGACCCCCGCCAGCGTACGCAGCGTGTGCGGGATCAGGTAGGGGGCGTTGGGGCGGCCCCGGTAGGGCTTGGGGGTGAGGAAGGGCGCGTCGGTCTCCACCAGCATCAGCTCCGGCGGCGCCGCGGCGGCGGCCTCGCGCAGGGACTCGGCGCTGGCGAAGGTGACGTTGCCCGCGAAGCTCATGAAGTACCCGTGCTCGGCGCACACCTTGGCCATGGCCGCGTCGCCGGAGAAGCAGTGGAAGACCACCCTGTCCGGCGCGCCCTCCTCCTCCAGGATCCGCAGCACGTCCTCGTGGGCGTCGCGGTCGTGGATCATCACGGCCTTGCCGTGGCGCCTGGCGATGTCGATGTGGCGGCGGAAGGACTCCTCCTGGGCCCGCGCGCCCTCGGGGCCGGTGCGGAAGGTGTCCATGCCGGTCTCGCCGACCGCCACCACGTGGGGCAGCGCGGCCAGATCGTCGATGGCGGCCAGCTGCGCCTCCAGCTCCGCCGTCCCGCCGGGCTCGCGGAGCTTGCCCGCCCAGTCGGTGTCGTCCACCTCCACGCCCGGGGCGCCGTCACCGTGCACGATGCGCGGCGCCTCGTTGGGGTGCAGGGCCACCGCCGCCCACACCTTGCCCGGATGCGCGGCGGCCACCTCGGCCGCCCACCGCGAGGAGGCCAGGTCCACGCCCACCTGGACGAGCGGGGTCACCCCGACGCCCTCGGCGGCGGCGATGATCTCCCCGACCTCCGGGGTCTGCATGTCCATGTGGGTGTGGCTGTCGGCCACCGGTACGCGCAGGGGCTCGGGTACCGGAGGGGGCGTCTGGTCGTTGCGCTCCCTGACCGCTCTGCCGCTGCGCTTTCCCATGCTCACGTTCCTCCGCGAAGAAGCGCCGACGGGCGGTGCCCGCCGGCGCGGTCGTCCTTCTGCCCACCGCGGCCGGAGCCTACTCGGCGGCGCCCTCCAGGCGGGCCAGCTCCTCGTCCACGACCGACTGGTCGAGCTTGGCGAACAGCGGCTCCGGGCGGCCGAGGGGGGTGCCCACCGCGATCGGCCGCGACTCCCAGCGCGCCTCGTTGTCGGCGTAGTCCCCGGTGATGACCGGGTACTCCACTTCCTCCTCCGAGCCGCCGATCGTGTCGCGCCCGGCGTCGATGCGGGGCATGCCCGTCCAGGTGCCGGTGCCGCCGAGCATCGCGTACACCTTGTTCGCCGACTCGGGCAGGTACGGGGTGAGCAGCGTGTTGGCGTCCTGGACCAGCTGGAGGGCCACGTGCAGCACGGTGGCCATCCGCTCGGGGTCGGTCTTCTTCAGCGCCCACGGAGCCTGGTCGGAGATGTACTTGTTGGCCTCGGCGACGGTGCGCATGGCCTCCTGCAGGCCCGCCTTGAACTGGGACCGCTCCAGCCGCTCGCCCACACGGGCGAACGCGGCCCGCGAGTCCTCCAGCACCCGGCGGTCCTCGTCGGTCAGCTCACCGGCCGCCGGGATCTCGCCCAGGTTCTTGGCCGCCATCGAGATGGAGCGGTTGACCAGGTTGCCCCAGGCCGCCACAAGCTCGTCGTTGTTGCGGCGCACGAACTCGGCCCAGGTGAAGTCGGTGTCCTGGGTCTCGGGACCGGCGGCCATGATGTAGTAGCGCAGCGCGTCGGCGGAGTAGCGCTCCAGGAAGTCGCGCACGTAGATCACCACGCGCCGCGAGGAGGAGAACTTGCGCCCCTCCATGGTGAGGAACTCGCTGGAGACCACCTCCGTGGGCACGTTCAGCTCGCCCAGCGGGCCGGGCTCGCCGCCCCGGTCGCCCTCGCCGTTGTGGCCCAGCAGGATCGCGGGCCAGACCACCGAGTGGAAGACGATGTTGTCCTTGCCCATGAAGTAGTAGGACCGGGCCTCGTCGCCCTGCCACCAGCGGCGCCAGGCCTCGGGCTCACCGACGCGCCGGGCCCACTCCACCGACGCCGACAGGTAGCCGATGACCGCGTCGAACCACACGTACAGGCGCTTGTTGGCGTTGTCGCTCCAGCCCTCCAGCGGGACGGGCACGCCCCAGTTGAGGTCGCGGGTGACCGCGCGCGGCTGGAGGTCCTCCACCAGGTTCAGGGAGAACTTGAGGACGTTGGGCCGCCACTGCCCCTCCTTGCCCTTGAGCCAGGTGGTCAGGGCGTCGGCGAAGGCGGGCAGGTCGAGCATGAAGTGCTCGGTGTCCACGAACTCCGGCTTCTCGCCGTTGATCCGCGAACGGGGCGAGATGAGGTCGATCGGGTCGAGCTGGTTGCCGCAGTTGTCGCACTGGTCGCCGCGCGCGCCGTCGTAACCGCAGATGGGGCAGATGCCCTCGATGTAGCGGTCGGGCAGCGTACGGCCGGTGGACGGCGACACCGCGCCCTTGGTGGTGTGGGCGAACACGTACCCGTTCTCGTGCAGCGCGGTGAACAGCTGCTGCGCGACGGCGTAGTGGTTGCCGGTGGTGGTGCGGGTGAACAGGTCGTAGGACAGGCCCAGGCCCACCAGGTCCTCGGCGATGATCCGGTTGTAGCGGTCGGCCAGCTCGCGGGGGGTCACACCCTCCTGGTCGGCCAGGACCTGCACCGGGGTGCCGTGCTCGTCGGTCCCGCTGACCATCAGCACGTGGTTGCCCGACATTCGCTGGAAGCGGGAGAAGACGTCGGAGGGGACCCCGAAGCCGGACACGTGACCGATGTGGCGCGGTCCGTTGGCATAGGGCCAGGCGACCGCGGTCAGGATGTGACGATTCGACGACATGACCCAAGCCTAAAGGCGGCGGCGGCCTGCCGTGCACTCCTCTCCCCGGCGCGCGGCCCCGGGCGAGCGCGGCGGGCGGCGCGCGCCGGGCCGTGCCAGGTTTCCCCCACGCGGTCCGGAGCGCTGTACCGCACGCGGTCCGGAGCACGGGCGGCCCTGCGGTGCGACGGGGGCCGAAGGGACATTCCCCGGGGCTTGCCGCTACCCGTATGCTCTGCTGGACGAGCCGTGCACCACCGGGACGCACGGTCGGGCAGCACTTCCCTCCCGGTCCTTCCCCGAGGCGGTGGTCACCATGGTTACCGGTGCCCTACCCCGTCCTGCCCGGCACACGACCGCGCTGCTGACCAGCGTGGTCCTGCTCGTCATCCTGTCCTTCCCCGTCGCCTCCGGCGGCGGCCGGCCGGCCGGACCCCCCCTGCCGCCGCACGGCCTGCTCAGCGCCCCCGAGGGCGCCGCGGCTGCGGACCAGGAGCGGGTGACCCCGCGCGAACGCGCGGACCTGGCCGAGAACCCGATGGTCACCGTCGGGCCGCCCGCCTCCACGTGCGACCACCGGTCGGTGCTGCGCGACCTGCCCGACACCGTGCCCAGCAGCGCACTGCGCCTGGCGGTGTGGGACCAGCCCTGGTGGCCGCTCTCTCCTCCCGCGCCCGTTCCCGTCCCGGACCTGGACGCCCCCGGGGAGCTGCCGCCGACACGGGCTCCCCCTCCCACCGCGGACACCGTCATCTGACCATCCCCGCGCGTACCCCCCTGTCTCCGGCGTGCGTCGGGATCACCCGTATTCGCAGTGAAGAGGTACCAGCTCCTTGTCCAGTCAAACGGGAGCGGGCGCGCGTTGGACACGCGCCCTCATCTCCCTTCTCGTCATCCTCGTCGCGTTCGGCGCGGCGTGGTTCATCCCGCCGCGCCTGGGGCTGGACCTCAGCGGCGGCACGCAGATCGTCCTGGAGACCCAGGACGGCCCCGAGGGCACACCCGCCAACTCCGAGAACACCGACCAGGTCGTCGAGGTGCTGCGCCAGCGCATCGACCGCCTGGGCGTGTCCGAGGCGACCATGTCGCGCTCGGGCGAGAACCGGATCATCGTCGAACTGCCCGGTGTGCAGGACCCGGCGGAGGCCGCGCAGATCATCGGCCAGACCGCCCAGCTGTCCTTCCACCCGGTGCTGGGCGTGGGTCAGGCCGGCGGCCAGGGCGTGCAGGCGCCCGCCCCGGGCGACTCCGCCAACGCCCCGCAGGCCACCGCGGACGAGGCGCGCGCCCCGTCCGACGCCGCGGCCGAGGGCGGTGACGAGGCCGCCGAGGGCGGCGGCGAGATGACCCAGGAGCAGCTCGAAGAGCTCATGGCGCAGCAGGGCGGCATGGGAGGCCAGCAGCCCCCCGCCGGTCCCAGCGCGGAGAACCCCGAGGACGTCGTGATGACGCTCCCCGACTCCGACGGCACCCAGCTCCAGCTCGGCGAGACCGCCATCAAGGGCGACCAGGTGGCCAGCGCCGAGGCCGCGCTGGACAGCGTCAACCGCGCGCAGTGGACGGTCAACGTCAACTTCCGCGGCGAGGGCGCCGACCAGTGGACCGCGCTGACCGCCGACGCCGCCTGCTACGACCAGGGCGACCCGCGCCGCCGCGTGGCCATCGTGCTGGACGGGCAGATCATCTCCGCCCCGGAGGTGAACCCGGAGTTCGCCTGCGACGTGGGCATGCCCGGCAACACCACCACCATCACCAGCCCCGACTTCACCAGTGAGACCGCCAACGACCTGGCCGTGCTGATCGAGGGCGGCTCGCTGCCGCTGCCGGTCACCGAGGTCCAGCGCCAGACGGTGGGCCCGACCCTGGGCGCCGAGGCCATCCAGGCCAGCGCCGTCGCCGCGCTCCTGGGCCTGGCCTTCACCACGCTCTACATCACGCTGGTCTACCGGCTGGTCGGCTTCCTGGCCGCCCTGGCCCTGGGCTTCTACACGCTCATCGCCTACGGCGCCCTGGTCGCCATCAACGCCACACTGACACTGCCGGGTCTGGCGGGCTTCGTGCTGGCGATCGGTATGGCCATCGACGCCAACGTGCTGATCTTCGAACGCACACGCGAGGAGCACCAGCGCCAGGCGAAGGTCTACGAGGCCAACAAGTCCGCCGGGCTGCGGGACGCCACCGAGGAGGAGGCCGCCAGCGCCGAGTCCGGGGTGCTCACCCGCAAGCGGCGCCGGGCGGTTCCGCCGAGCCTGGAGAAGGCGTTCGTCGTGGGCTCCCGCAAGGCGTGGAGCGCGGTCATCGACACCAACATCACCACGCTCATCGCCGCCGCCCTGCTGTTCTTCTTCGCCTCGGGCACCGTGCAGGGCTTCGGCGTGACCCTGAGCATCGGCACCCTCGTCTCGATGTTCTCCGCGCTGGTCATCGCGCGCGTGTTCGTCGAGTGGGCGGTGCGCCGCGCGGTCGTGCGCAAGCACCCGGCCGTCAGCGGCCTGAACCGTATCGGCGGCGTCCGCACCTGGTTGGTGCAGAAGAACCCCGACCTCATGGGCCACCGCGCCAAGGGCCTGATCGTGGCGGGTCTGATCGTGGCGGCCGCGGTCGCCGCTCCGCTGATCCGCGACACCAACCTCGGTGTGGAGTTCACCGGCGGCCGCGTGCTGGAGTACGAGGTCACCAGCGAAGAGGGCGTCTCGGTCGACGAGGCCCGCTCCGTCATCTCCGCGCTGGACTTCCCCGGCTCGGACACGGCCGTGGTCCAGGAGTCCGGTGACGGCGACATCTCGGTGCGCACCGGAAGCATCTCCGACGACGACGCGGCCCGGATCGCGGACGCCCTGAGCGAGCAGACCGGCGGCGTGGAGCTGGTCAGCGACGAGCTGATCGGCCCGAGCATGGGCGACGAGCTGCGCAACCGGGCGCTGATCGCCCTGGGCGCGGCCCTCGCGCTCCAGATGGTCTACCTGGCCTGGCGCTTCCGCTGGTCGTTCGGCGTGTCCACCATGCTGTCGCTGGCCTTCAACCTGCTCCTGGTGATCGGGCTGTTCATCTGGCTGGGCAAGCCGATCGACGGCGTGTTCCTCGCCGCGCTCCTGAGCGTCATCGGCTTCTCCGTCAACGACACGGTGGTGGTGTTCGACCGGGTGCGCGACGAGTGGGCCCGCGACGAGAAGACGAAGTTCTCCGAGATCGCCAACCGCGCGGTGCTCAACACCCTGCCGCGTACCGTCAACACCTCGATCGGCGCGCTGATCATCCTGGGCTTCCTGACCTTCCTCGGCGGGTCCTCGCTCCAGGACTTCTCGATCGCCATGCTGGTGGGTCTGACGACGGGCGTCCTCTCGACGATCTTCGTGGCCGTCCCGCTGGCCATCTGGCTCCAGAGGTGGGACAAGACCGACCCGCCCCACGTGGTCAAGGAGCGCAAGGCCAAGCAGAAGGTGGCCGCCAAGGCCGCCCGCGAGGCCGACGACGGAGCCGTCGTCTAGCGCCGCACCGGGTTCCCGGCCCCCGGTCGGGGACCCGCCGCGCCGCACACGGCCCGCCGCGCCGCCCCGGGTGGCGCGGCGGGCCGGAAGGCGAAGGGCCCCGGGACGCGCGTCCCGGGGCCCTTCGCCTGTCGGGTCAGGCCGTCTGGGCCGCGACCGGCGCGCCCTCGGAGGCCTGCACCAGGACGAAGCCCTGGCCCTCGAAGGAGAGCTGGAGCGCCTCACCGCTGCCCCGGCCGATGAGCGCGCCCGCCTTGGCCGTGCGGCGCACGCCCGTGCTCAGCGAACTGGACCAGGCGACCGCGGAGTCGGTGTCCACGAAGGTCGGCTGGTCGACGTTGATCAGCACCGGGGCGCCGTGGCAGGCGATGGCCACCCTGCCCCGGCCGCTGAAGACCGTGTTGAAGAGCCCCCCGGCGGCCATGCCCGCGCCCTCCACACGGCGGATGTCCCAGCTCAGCCCGGCCTCGAAGGCGAGCACGTTGTCGCCGTTGACCGTGAGGTGGTCGTCCTCCAGGTCCACCAGGTGCACGTCCCAGGCGTCGCGGGCCAGGAACACGTCGCCGCGCCCGGACACCTTCATCAGCGGCAGTCCCTCGCCGGTGAAGGCCTTCTTGAAGAACTTGCCGACGCTGCCGGACCCCTCGTAGGAGAAGTCGACCTGGCCCTGGTAGGCGACCATGGCGCCCTGTCGGGCGAAGAACTCGCCGTTGAGGCCCACCCGGAGCATCTTGTGGTTCTGCAGGTGCATACCCGGCTGACCGGTCTCCTGGGCCTGCTGGAAGAGTTGGCTGCGCATGAACGTGTTCCCCCGTCGACGGTCTGGCTGTTCCACCCGGTCAGACGCTCCAGAACCGGAAAGGTTCCGCCGAGGGCCCGCCGTTTTCGGTCAGTCGGCGGACACGACCCCGTGCACCAGGTCGTAGACCCGGCGCTTGGGGACACCGAACTCCCTGGCCACACGGGTGATCGCCTCCTTGCGGCGCACTCCCTCCTCCTCCAGGCCGGAGGCCGCGGCGACCAGGTCGGCGTCCCCGACCGTCCCCGGATCGCGGCGGGCGCCCTCCACCACGAGCGAGATCTCGCCCCGCACTCCCTCGGCGGCCCAGGCCGCCAGTTCCCCGAGGCCGCCCCGGCGCACCTCCTCGTAGGTCTTGGTCAGCTCCCGGCACACGGCGGCGCGCCGGTCGGCGCCGAAGGCCGCGGCCATCGCCTCCAGGGTGGCGGCGACGCGGTGGGGGCTCTCGAAGAACACCATCGTGCGGCGCTCGGCCGCCAGGTCGGCCAGGTAGCCCGACAGGCCCTTGCGCGGCGGGAAGCCCTCGAAGCAGAAGCGGTCGGTGGGCAGACCCGAGACCACGAGCGCCGTGGTGACCGCGGACGGTCCCGGGATGGCGGTCACCGGGATGCCCTCTCCCGCGCAGGCGGCGGCCAGCCGGTAGCCGGGGTCGGACACCCCCGGCATCCCGGCGTCGGTGACGACGAGGACGTCGCTCCCCGCGCGCAGGTCTCCGAGCAGCTCGTCGGTGCGGCGGCTCTCGTTGGCGTCGTAGTAGGACACGACGCGGGCGCCCGCCTCCCCGCCCAGGCGCACGTCCGCGCGGGAGGCGAACTGGCGTAGCCTTCGGGTGTCCTCGGCCGCGATGACGCGCGCGCCCTCCAGAGCGCGCAGCAGCCTGGGCGGCGCGTCCTCCACGTTCCCGATGGGCACACCGGCGAGCGTCAGGGTTCCCGCCCCTCCACTCGTCCCAGCTCCACCCTCAACCACTGTGATCCCCGTCCTGTCGCGCTACGGTTGGCTCATCACGCCATCCGAAACCTGGTTCCGTGGTCCGTCCGCAAAGGACAGCCATCTCCGACTCCAACCTACGAGCCGAGGTGACGCGTTCCCCGCTCGAAGGCGGGGCTTTCGGCCCCCGGGCCGAGGGCCTGGCGTTACCAGCACCAGCCAACACCAGGGAGGCGACCAGTTGGCTACGTTTCACACAGGTGAGAAGGCCCACCAGGCCGTGCTCCCTCAGCGACCTGCCCTGGAATCCGCGTCGGCAGGCATGCCAAGGAACGGGAACGAAACGGGGCGCGGCTCCTACGCCCGTACCCGGGCGGACGGGCACGGTTTCGCCCGGTCGCGTCTGCCCCGCCGCGATCGGTTCTTCGGTTTCCAGACCGGGGATCCCGCCCGAGCGTCCGTGCCGTCCGGCATGAACGCGGGGACGCGCACAGGCCGGGTGGCGGTGCGCAGCAGTGGGAGCCGCACCCCGCAAACCTCGCATGGGCCGCTCAAGACCTCATGGAAGAACCTCTGTCTGCTCCAGCGAGCGGACGGTTACGGCTACACCACCCAGAAGGAGGCAGGGGCTCCCTCCACCGCCTGAGGGCGGGAGTATCCACCCCGTACACCCGATGACCACCACCGCACCCTTCTCCGAGGCAGAGCCCTCGCCGCGGTCGGCGCGGATCCGCGCCCGCTTCCTGCCCGTCAACCCCGCGCCCCGCTGGCTGGGCTGGCTGGGCGCCTTCGCCGTCGCGCTGTTCGCCGGGGCGCTGAGGTTCTTCAACCTCGGCCAGCCGGACCGGATCTACTTCGACGAGACCTACTACGCCAAGGACGCCTTCGGGCTCTGGAACTTCGGCTACGAGCACGAGACCGTCGAGGAGCCCGTCGAGGCCGACGACCTGCTCGCCCAGGGGTACCAGGACATCTTCACCGGCGCGGGCGACTTCATCGTGCACCCGCCGGTGGGCAAGTGGATGATCGCCCTGGGCGACTGGCTGTGGTCGCTCCTGCCGTTCGGCACGACCATGACCCCCGAGGCCTGGCGGTTCGCCTCCGCCGTGGCCGGTGTGCTCTCGGTCCTCATCCTGGTGCGGCTGGCCACGCGGATGACCCGCTCGGTGCTGCTGGGCTGCACGGCGGGCCTCATCATGGCGCTGGACGGCCTGCACTTCACGCTGAGCCGCATCGCCATGGTGGACATCTTCCTCACCCTGTGGATCCTGGCCGGGTTCGCGTGCCTGGTGATCGACCGGGACAGCACCCGGGAGCGGATGGCCCGCCTGGCGGAGGCGGGCGGGGACCTGGCGTCGGTGGGCTGGCTGGGGATGCGCTGGTGGCGGCTGGCGGCAGGGCTGTGCTTCGGTCTGGCGGTGGGCACCAAGTGGTCGGCCCTGTTCTTCATCGCGGCGTTCGGCCTGCTCACGGTGGCGTGGGACTACGGGGCCCGCAGCAGCGTCGGCCAGCGCGGCTTCTTCTGGCGGTGGCTGGGCATCGACGCGATCCCGGCGTTCGTGCAGACCGTGGTGGTCGCGGGGGTCGTCTACCTGGTCTCGTGGTCGGGGTGGCTGTTCACCCGCGGCGGCTACAACCGCGACTTCGCGGACGGCATGCTGCCCGAGTGGGTGCCCGGCCTCCTGAGGGAGCCGGTGGAGGCGCTGTGGAGCCTGGTGGACTACCACCAGCGGATGATGACCTTCCACACCGACCTGACCAGCGACCACGCCTACATCTCCGCGCCGTGGGAGTGGCTGGTCATGCGCACGCCGGTGATGTTCCACTACAACGGCGAGGTCGCCTCGTGCGACACGGGCGACTGCGTCACCTCGGTGGTCTCCATCGGCACGCCGGTCATCTGGTGGTCCAGCCTGCTCGCGCTGACGGTGATGCTCGGCTGGTGGGTGACCTTCCGGGACTGGCGCGCCGGGGCGGTGCTGCTGGCCGTGGCCGCGGGGTGGCTGCCGTGGTTCGCCTACCCGGACCGGCCCATGTTCCTGTTCTACGCCGCCCCGCTGCTGCCCTTCCTGGTCCTGGCGATCGTGCTGGCGCTGGGCCTGGCGATGGGGGCCGGGGAGGACAGTCCCCGCTTCGCCCCCTACACGCGGGCGGTGGGCGGCATCGTCTACGGCGTGGTCCTGCTGTTGATCGTGGCCAATTTCGCCTACTTCTACCCGGTGTTGTCGGCGTATCCGATCGACGAGGGTATGTGGCGTGAACGCATGTGGTTCGACGTGTGGATCTACGGCAACGGGGGTTAGTGAACGGCGCCCCGGCGCGTCCGTGTTCGCCGCGCCCCATTAGTGGCACGGCGAACGGAAATCAACAGTTGCGAGTTGCCGAAACAGGACAGGGAAAGAGCGCGATTCCCGCGCGGAAGGCCTCGGCAGGGCAGCACCCTCCCTGGTACTGTCAGCAACTGGTTGCTGTTGTAGTTTCCATGGATGCCCGGGGCGCCTCGCGGAACTTCACGTGGGCGCTCGCCGGTGCGGGATTCACCCGTCGGTCAGGCGCCCGGCGGCCCGGGGCCAGCAGGGTGCGGCCCCGCAGTAGTCCCCAAGGGAGTGCACATGGCTCAGGGCACCGTGAAGTGGTTCAACTCTGAGAAGGGTTTCGGGTTCATCGCCGTCGAGGGCGGTCAGCCCGACGTTTTCGTCCACTACTCGGCGATCTCGGGCACCGGCTTCCGGAACCTGGAAGAGGACCAGAAGGTCACCTTCGACATCATCCAGGGCCCCAAGGGCCCGCAGGCCGCTGACGTCAAAGCGGTCTAGGGCCGTCCTTTCCACGCGGTCGACGGAGTTCCCGGTAGCCCGACGGCACCGTCCACGTCCGCGTTCCCTTACTTGACGGCGCACCCGAGCAGCCGGGACCGGGTGGAGCGCCCGCGCCCAGCCCTCCGCTCGACGAGCGGGGGGCTGGCCCGTGTCCACCCCTTTGCGGACGACCGGGGCGAGGTTACCCAAGCCTCCCGATACCGGTTAACCTGCTTGAAGCCGGTAGGTACACCGAAGGACTGAGGTCGCGCATGTTCAACATCAGCGGAGGAGAGTTCGTCGTCCTCCTCCTGCTCGCGCTGCTGATCTTCGGTCCGGACCAGCTGCCCAAGGCCGCCCAGCAGGTGGGCAGGGTGCTGCGCCAGCTGCGGACGATGGCCAACTCCGCCTCCAACGACATCCGCGAGGGGCTGGGCCCGGAGTTCAAGGACTTCGACGTGCAGGACCTCAACCCCCGGCGCTTCGTGCAGAAGCACTTCTGGGAGGAAGAGGAGCAGGAGAGCAGGCCCGTGGCCCGGCTGAACGGCAAGCGCCCCCCCTTCGACGACGAGGCCACCTGAGTCGGGCCCCGGCCGGAGCGCCCCCTCCCCGGCTCGTCGGCCTCACCCCACGAGCATGAGCACGAACAGGGCCAGGCCCAGCAGGATCACCGAGCCCACGATGATCGCGGGGGACCCGAAGGCCAGCACCAGGACCTCCACCGCCAGCGCCCCGCCGAAGGCCCCGGCCAGCCAGGGCCAGCGCGGGCCCGGCTCCCAGCCGTGGCGGCGCTCGCGGTTGAGCGTGATCAGGAACGCGCCCCCGATGAGCAGCCAGAAGACCAGGTGGGCGAGCGCGCGGGTCTGCGGATCGACGTAGTCCGCCATCCCGCCGACCACCATCACGTAGGTCGCCGTTCCCGCGAGCAGCCGCCAGTGCCCGCCCGCCCTTCGGGCGGGGATGACCTTGCGCCGGGCCGGTGTGGTGCGCCGGAAGCGCTCCGCCGCGAGCACGGGCTCCTCCTCCACCGGTTCGACCGTGGTCTCACGCGGCCCGGGAGGCGGGGGTTCGGGGGGCGGGGGCTCGTATCCCCCCAAGGGTGCGGTCTCCGGCGGCGTGGCCGGGGGGTCCTGCGGCGGGAACTCTTCGGGGTGGTATCCGCCGGGGTACTTCGGGGAGTCGGACACGGTCCGCCCCTTCACGGTCGCGCGGTGGGCCCCTGCCGGGGCCGGGGTTCGGTGTCCGGATCCCTACCCGGTGCCGCGCCCGGTCAAATCCCCGTCCCCGGGCCTTCCGGCGGCGGTGCGGTCCGGACCGCGGGAGCGGGGACGAAGAGGGACCCGACCGGTCCTCGGGGGTCCGGTCGGGTCCCTGTGCCGGGGTTCGGCGGAACCCTTTCGGCGGGCTGGTTACAGCCAGGACCACCCGCTGTCACGGGCGGTAATCACGTGCGTGGTCATGGCATCTACCTTTCGTATTGGCTTCCAGCCCATCCCAGGACCACGATGGCGTAGAGCGCTCTCGATCCGCAAGACCCATGGACGAATGTTCATCATTTTATGGCACGGGCACCACCGAGGCCCGCCGAAGCATGGCGCAAATAACCGAATGCTGACCTGTTTCCCCAGCTCAGAAGGGTTTCCATTACCGCAGGCAGAACACCAGGCAGCTTGGCGGCCTGCCAAAACAAGACATGCGCCAGGTCAAATACACACCATGAATATAACGGAGAGCGACGGCGTTCCCATTTCCCCGGGACAGGAAATCGGGATAGCCGGAGGCGCACTTGGGGGCGACTCCGGAGATCAACACGGGCTGTTACCAGGGAGAACCTGTTGAACTTAATGTCGGAAAGCAGAGCTATGCCCAGCTTTGCACCATCACATCCGTTCTGTCAGAACGTGACTCTGCGTCATGACGCCCTCGGCCCAGCCACCCGGGCGCGTCCCCGGAGAGGGGGGTCCCAAGGACGGGTGTTTCGGTCATGCACAAAACCGCATATCCCGCTTCCCCTTCCCGCTCCCATGGCGGCGGCGCCCTTACACGGCCGTTTCCCGGTGCCGTTCGCACCGTTTCACCCGGACGCGCCCGGGGTAGCGGGCGGTGAGTTCGTCCGTTACCACTCCGCTCACCGAGCGCACATGAGACAATGAGCAGCCCCAGCAGGAGGTCTCCATGCGCGTCTCTCTCCCCCGGCCGGCCCTTCTCCTCCTGGCCGGCGGTCGGACATGCCCGCACCGCGTCCGCCCGGACAGACCCGGGTCCCCGGTGCGCGAGAGTCCGTCACTCGGCCAGGGACGGGACGGGTAGGCGACCCATGAGCGCACACCCCCTCTTCCCCGCGCAGGCCCCCTGCCCCGGGGAGCCCGCCTCTCCGGCCGCCCCGATCCGCGCCATGGTCGTGGACGACCACGCGCTGTTCCGCCGGGGCCTGGTCTCGGTCCTGGACGAGGAGCCCGACATCGACGTGGTCGACGAGGCCAACGACGGGGAGGAAGCCGTCCGCCTGGCCGCCGAGCTGCGTCCGGACGTGGTCATCATGGACGTGATGATGCCGCACACCAGCGGCATCGACGCCTGCTCGCGCATCCGTGAGGCGGTGCCGCACACCAGGTTCATCATGCTGACCATGAGCGACGACGAGAGCGACCTCTTCGACGCGCTCAAGGCCGGGGCGACGGGCTACCTGCTCAAGGCCATCTCGGTGACCGAACTCGCCGAGGCGGTGCGCGCCATCGTCAAGGGCGACTCGTTCATCAACCCGGCGATGGCGACCAAGCTCATCGGCGAGTTCGCCGAGCTGGCCAAGCAGGAGAGCGCCCCGCCCAGCCGCACGACCATCCCCGAGCTGACCCGGCGCGAGACCGAGGTGCTCAAGCTGCTGGCCCGTTCCCTGAACAACCGGGAGATCGGGGAGCGGCTGTTCATCACCGAGAACACCGTCAAGAACCACGTCCGCAAGATCCTGGAGAAGCTCCAGGTGCACTCGCGCACCGAGGCCGCCATCTACGCCGTCCGGGCCGAGTACGTCTCCGGGCGCTGAGGCCTCCCGGCCGGGCCGCGCCGCCCCCGGCCCGCGACCGCCGTACGGCCCCCAGCCCGACGCCGGGGCCCGTCCGGCGTCAGGAGCAGCACGAGGCCGGGAGCGCCCGCATGGGCGCGTCCTGCGCGCGGCGGACCGCGCAGGGGCGCCGGGGAGGCTCGGCGCGGTTCGGCTCGCGCCCCGCGGCCGGTCGGGAGCCGGGCCGGGCGGCCCTACTCCCCCGGGGAGGGGTCCCGGCCCGCGGCGGACGGGCCGAAGAGGAGCCCGGCGCTGCGACGGGTGACGGTGAGCAGGTCGGCGTCGCGGAACAGGTCCCCGAACCCCGAGCCCTCCAGGTTCCCCGTGAGGGAGAGCGTGGCGATGCCGTGCACGACCGACCAGCCCGCGACCATGGCGGCGGCCGCGTCCTCGACCTCCCGGCCCTCCTCGGCCAGGGACTCCACACCGGCGCGGAGCTCGTCGAAGGCAGCCGTACGCGCGGCGTTCAGCTCGGCGTCGCCGTCGCTCAGCAGGCTGGGGGCGAACATCACGTCGAAGTGCGCCGGGTGGCCGGTCGCGAAGCGCACGTACTCCACGCCCGCCTCCAGGAAGCCCCCGCCGGACTCGCGGTTGGCCCGCAGCCGCGCGGCCAGTTCACGGAAGCCCTCGGTGGCCAGGGCGTTGAGCACGCCCTCGCGGCTGCCGAAGTGGTGCCTGGGGGCGGTGTGGCTGACCCCGAGTTCGAGCGCCAGCGAGCGCAGGCTGAAGGAGTAGGGCCCCTCCCTGGCGATGACCTCGGCCGCCTTCTCCAGGACGGCGGCCCTGAGGTTCCCGTGGTGGTATCCGTCTGCCATGAACCCGCACCCTACGACGGCGGGT
Source organism: Nocardiopsis akebiae (assembly GCF_018316795.1). Classification (NCBI taxonomy): domain Bacteria; kingdom Bacillati; phylum Actinomycetota; class Actinomycetes; order Streptosporangiales; family Nocardiopsidaceae; genus Nocardiopsis; species Nocardiopsis akebiae. Next base: position 1,127,177 of record NZ_CP074132.1, on the reverse strand, counting down.
TGCCACTGTAAAGATCGCTGAGGCCTGCCCCGCAGCGGAGGCGGGGAGTACGCTGGAGGGGTACCGGCCGCCCCGCGACAGGGGATAGCCGCTTCGCCGGTGACACTCGGGGCTCCGGTCCGGAAACGACCTCCCGCCGCAGGGAACAGCAGCACCGCCTCCGGACCGGACCCCGCCCGGCCGTGCGCGCCGGGGCGCCGCGCGGACACCTCCGCACCGGAGGCCTCCCAGGAATCTCCTAGAACCGTCCCCCCGAACACGGCGAAGGCCCCTCCCGAACCCGGGAGGGGCCTTGCCGTCTGCGGTGGAGCTATGGGGATTTGAACCCCAGACCCCCTCGATGCGAACGAGGTGCGCTACCGGACTGCGCCATAGCCCCGAAGACGTGATCCACATTAGCAGGAAACCCGGAGTGGTCCGAACCGGCTTCTCCCGGACCGGCCCCGGAGCCGCCCCGGCCCGGACCGCTGCCGGTCCGGAGCCGGGCCCGGTCAGTCCCCGGCCGCCCGCAGCCGGGCGTCCGCGTACTGGTCGTAGACCTGGCTGCGCCGCTCCTTGAGCGCGATCACCTCGGCCTCCCGCTCGGCCTCGCGCCGCCGCTCCGCCTGGTCCCGGCGGGCGCGCAGGACCTCCCGGCGGCGGGCCCGCAGGGCGGCCTCCCTGCGCTCGGCGTCCGCCTTGGCGGCCTCCCGGAGCAGGACCAGGTGTCCGGCGAGCAGCAGCACCGGCGGGGCCGCCACCCACCAGGGCCCCAGCCCGAGGGCCACGGCCACGAGGGTGGCGGCGTTCACCAGGGTCAGCGTCGTGGTGCGACGGCGGCGGCGGGCGATGACGCGGGCGCGCGGCCCGGACTCGGCGCGGTAGCGCCCCGGACGCGGCGCGTCCCCGCCGTGCGCGGGGGCGTCCGCCGGGGCGGTGTCGTAGTCGTCACGGCGCAGGACCCGGGTCTCGGTGGCGTCCGGGTCGTCCGCACGCCCCTCGGCGTCCTCCCGGTCCCCGGTCTCCGCGGGCTCGTCGTCCTCCCGCGGGTCCTCGTGGAAGGTGTCGGGGTCCTTCCGCAGCAGCATCGGCACCAGGACTATGAGCCACACCACCACGATGGCCAGGTACAGAGGAGAGCTGCTCATCACCCCTCCTCACGATGACGGCCACTGGACGTTGCTCGACACCTCGTCGACACCGCGCCGCGTGGTTCCCCGGGGGACGGAGACGTCCCGCCGGGGAGGGCCGCCCCCGTCACTCCCCGGATCCGGGAAGTTTCCGGTGCGCCATATCCACGCGTTGCCCGCATCGTCAATGCGTCTATGTTCCGCACGGTACGACCCCGTGTCCATAAATGCGCCACATTCTGACCGGAGTGTCGCAAGATTGTGGACTCTCAGTTTCGGACGCCCTGACCCCGGGGGTGAAAGTGCAGGTCAGCCAACGACTGCGGAGTGCAGTCCCAATTCAACGCAAAGTAATGAGTCAATGTCACTAAAGTCAGGTTTAAGTTCCGGATGCTTCTGTGATGTTGGCACGTTCAGTTCGGCTCCGGGTACGGACTCGCCGGATCGCGCGGATCCCGGCCGCCGTTCGGGTCCTGTGGCCCCAAAGCGGAACCAGGCCCGGAACCGGGTTCCCCGGAGGGCCCGGAAGAGGACCCGTGGCGCCACCGGTACATCAGTCCCCGGGGGACCTCCTCAGCGGTGATCGCGTAGCAGATGTGGTCGCGCCAGGCCCCGTCGATGTGCAGCTGTCTCCTGCGCACGCCCTCGTCGCGAAAGCCCAGTTTGGCGACCACGCGTCTGCTCGCCCGGTTCTCGGGCCGGACGTTGGCCTCGATGCGGTGCAGCCCGACGCGGAAGAAGGAGTGGTCCACGGCCAGCGCGACCGCGGTCGGGGTGATGCCGAGCCCGGCGTGGGCGCTGTCGATCCAGTACCCGACCTGCGCCGACCTGGCCGAGCCCCACACGATGGCCCCCACCGTGATCTGGCCGACGAACCTGTCGTCGTACAGGACCGCCCAGGGCATGGACAGGCCCTGCCTGGCCTCGTGGCGGATGGACTGGAGCATCGAGACGTAGGGGGTGAGGCCGGTGGTGCGCAGCGGCATCTCCGGATAGGTGGGCTCCCAGGGGCGCAGCCACTCCTCGTTGCGCGAACGCGTGTCCCGGAGCGCCGCGGCGTCGCGGAGCCGCAGTGGCCGGAGTACGACCGGGCCCTCCTGGAGGGTGACGGGCCACCCATGTCTGCGATTCACGACCGTCCCTTCGATGCCCTCGGCACCGTAGCCCAGCGCTGCGACACCGGACGCGGAGGCGTCGGGTTCCCGTCGCCGGTGACGGGCTCCAGTATTCCACTCCCCGGGGCGCGGCATGGCTGCGGTCGCCCCAGGAGGCAAGAATCGGATGATTCTTAACTCCAATACTCCCGCACCGAAAACCGGCCCTGCCCCAAGGAATTCTCAACGGTCGGAATGCCCGGGATGTGATTCCGGTCATTGTCCGGTGTCATTCGGAGCGGGCGTGGTCGCCTCCGCGCAGCTGGTCCACCGCGTGCCGCAGCACCGGCGCCAGCACCTCCATCCCGTCGGCGGCGCCGCCCCGGGAACCGGGCAGGTTGACCACGAGCATCCGGTGCCCCGCGCGCTCGGCGACCCCGGCCAGGCCGCGCGACAGGATCGCCGCGGGCACGCCCTTGTCCCGGCCCGCGGCCCGCAGCGCCTCGGCGATCCCGGGGATCTCGTAGGACAGCAGCGCGCGCGTCACCTCGGGCGTGTGGTCGTGCGGGGTCAGCCCGGTCCCCCCGGTGGTGACGACGGCGTCGAGCCGCTCGTCCAGGGCGCGGCCGATGGCCCGGGCCACGGGTTCGCCGTCGGGGACCACCCACGGCCCCACGACCGCGCAGCCGATCCCGCGCAGTCCCTCGGCCACGACCGGCCCGGAGCGGTCCGGGTATACTCCCGCCGCCGCCCGGTTGGACGCCGTGACGACCGCCACGCGGGGGGTGAGGGCACCGGCGTCAGTCACCACGCCTCCAGTGGCCCTTCCTGCCGCCGGTCTTCTCCTCCACGCGCACCCCGGTCACCTCGGCCGCCGGGTCGATCGCCTTGACCATGTCCACCAGTCCGAGGGCCGCGGCCATGACGCAGGTGAGCGCCTCCATCTCCACGCCGGTGCGGTCGGCGGTGCGGACCGTGGCACGGATGTCCACGCCCGCGTCCACGACGGTGAGGTCCACGTCCACCCCGTGCACGGCGATGGGGTGGCACAGGGGCACCAGGTCGGGGGTGCGCTTGGCCGCCTGGATCCCGGCGATCCGGGCGACGGCCAGGGCGTCGCCCTTGGGCACCTCTCCTCCGCGCAGGGCGGCGACGGCCTCGGGGCCGAGCAGCACCCGTCCCGACGCGGTGGCGGTGCGCGCGCTCACCGTCTTCTGCGAGACGTCGACCATGCGGGCGGCGCCGGACCCGTCCAGGTGGGTGAACCCGGAGGGGTGGTCGGCCCCCTCCCGCCGTGGGGTGTCGGTCATGGGCCCGCCAACTCCTCCGCTCGGAACGCGGGACGCGGCCGGTCGGCCCCGTCCGGGCGCGCCGGAGCGCGCCACCACGACCGTACGGCACTCCCGGGGCCCCCGGTCCCCGGGTCCGCGGACCCGGGCGGGCGCGGCTCAGGCCGGTTCGGGCAGGCGCACCACCTCGACGCGGCTGCCCGCGGCCAGTTCGGTCACCTCCTCGGGCACCACCACGAGCGCGTTGGCCCCGGCCAGGGCGGACAGCTGGTGCGAGCCCTGGTGCGACGCCGGGGACACCGTGGGCTCGGCGTCGCGACCGTAGGGGGACTCCTCCAGCACCGCGCGCAGGAAGGAGCGGCGCCCGGGCGGGGAGGTGACCGGCGAGGTGAGCAGGGCGCGCATGCTCGGCAGCGGCCGGGGATCGAGCCCGCGCAGGCGGCGCAGCGCGGGCCGGACGAAGACCTGGAAGGACACGAAGGCGCTCACCGGGTTGCCGGGCAGCGTGATGATGGGGGTCCGGTCCGGGCCGATGACGCCGAAGCCCTGGGGCTTGCCCGGCTGCATCGCCACCTGGACGAACTCCACGGTGCCCTCGCGGGTGAGCACCTCCTTGACCACGTCGTGGGCGCCCATGCTCACGCCGCCCGTGGTCACCACGACGTCGGCGCGCACCAGCAGGTCGTCCAGCGTGTCGCGCACCGTCTGGGGGTGGTCGCCCACGAACCCGTGGCGGTGCACCTCGCACCCGGCGTCGCGCGCGGCGGCGGCGATCATGAAGCTGTTGGACTCCCAGATCTGGCCGGGGCCGAGCGGACGCCCGGGCTCGACCAGCTCCTCGCCGGTGGAGAGCACCATCACGCGGGGGCGGGCGTAGACCGGCACAGAGCGGCGCCCGACGGCCGCCAGGACGCCCATCTCCCCCGGGCCGACGCGCACGCCGGGCCGCAGCACGGTGGCGCCCGCGGTGACGTCGTCCCCCGCGCGGCGCACGGCGTTGCCCTCCTTCACCGGCCGGTCGAAGGCCACGCTGGCCGTGCCGCCGTCGGTCCACTCGACCGGGACCACCGCGTCCGCCCCCGAGGGCATGGGCGCGCCGGTCATGATCCGGGCGGACCTGCCGGGCAGGACCGCCGTCGGGGAGGGGTCCCCCGCCGGGATGTCGGCCACGACCGGCAGCCGCACGGGGTTGTCCGGCGAGGCCCACTCCAGGTCCGCGGCGCGCACCGCGTACCCGTCCATGGACGAGTTGTCGAAGCCCGGCAGCGACACGGGCGAGGTGACGGCCTCGGCCAGAACGGCGCCGTGCGCCTGGAGCAGGTCCAGCTCGGTCGGCACGGGGTCGGGGATCAGTGCCAGGACGTCGGCGACGTGCTGTTCGACGCTCTTCACGGGGTTCCTCCCGGTTCGCGGTTCCTGTGGTGGCCCCGCCTCCCCTCCCTCAGGAGACGGCTCACGCCCCATTCTTGCCGCGTCCGGCCCCGTATGCGGCGCGCCGGGCCCCGGCCGGGGCGCCCGGGGTCCCCTGTCAGGGGCGCTGGGCCTGCGCGCGGTCGACGAAGTCCCGCAGCCAGGGCAGCAGTTCGTCGGCGAGGTCGGGGCGGCGGCAGGCGAAGTCCACGACCGTGCGGATGTAGTCGGCCTTGTTTCCGGTGTCGTAGCGGCGGCCGCGGAAGAGGACGCCGTGCACCGTGCCGCCGTCCTCGGGCTTGCGCCGGGCCAGCTCGCGCAGGGCGTCGGTCAGCTGGATCTCGCCGCCCCGGCCGGGCGGGGTCTCGTGCAGGACGGGGAAGACCGCCGGGTCGCAGACGTAGCGGCCGATGATCGCCCAGCGGCTGGGCGCCTGCTCGGGGGCGGGCTTCTCGACCAGGTCGGTGACGGTGACGACGTCGTCCTCGTCGGTGGGCTCGATGCCCGCGCACCCGTACAGGGACACCTGCTCGGGCTCCACCTCCATGAGGGCGACGACGCTCCCGCCGTGGCGCTCGCGCACCTCGATCATGCGGCGCAGCAGGTCGGCGGACTCGATGAGGTCGTCGCCCAGCAGGACGGCGAAGGGGTTGTCGCCCACGTGCGCCTCCGCGCACAGCACCGCGTGGCCCAGACCGCGCGGCTCGCCCTGGCGGACGTAGTGCACCTGGGCGAGGTCGCTGGACTCGCGCACCGAGCGGAGCCGGGCGTCGTCACCCTTGGCCTCCAGCGCCTCCTCCAGCTCGTAGGCCCGGTCGAAGTGGTCCTCGATGGAGCGCTTGCTGCGGCCCGTGATCATCAGGACGTCCTGGAGGGAGGCGGCCACCGCCTCCTCAACGACGTACTGGATCGCGGGCTTGTCCACGATCGGCAGCATCTCCTTGGGCGTGGCCTTGGTCGCGGGCAGGAAACGCGTGCCTAGGCCCGCGGCGGGTACGACCGCCTTCGTGACGGACACGGAACCGGAGGGCCGCTTCTGGTCGGTGGAGTCGTTCATGTCGGCACTTTAGGCCAGCGGTCGGCCGTCTCCGCGCCCCCACGCACGGGAGTGCGCCAAGAAGTACGGATCGTTTCGGGCCGCGGAGGGCGGCCCGCCACCGCGTGTTCACCGCGCGGGGCAACCGGCCGGTTCGGGGCGGTGCCAGACTGGGGCCATGGGCGAGAGCGAACTGCGTGAGGCCAAGGCCGGGCTGCGGAGGGGTTTCCTGGAGCGGCGGCGCGCCCGGGGGCCCGAGGAGCGCGACCGGGCCGGATCGGCGGTACGCGACGCGCTGCTGGACGTCCCGTGGCTGGCCATGGGCGGGACGGTCGCCTGCTACTACTCCGTGGGCGGCGAGCCCGACACCCGCAAGCTGGTGGCGGCGCTGTGGAAGCGCGGCGCCTACGTGCTGCTGCCCGTGTTCCTGCCCGGCGGCGAGCTGGACTGGGCGGCCTTCGACGGGCCGGACTCCCTGGCCCCGGCCGGACACGGGCTGCTGGAGCCCGTGGGCCGCCGCTACGGGCCCGACGCGCTGGCCCGGGCCGACGCCGTGGTCTGCCCGGCCGTGGCCGTGGACCGGCGGGGGACGCGCCTGGGGCGCGGCGCCGGGTGCTACGACCGCGCGCTGGCCCGCAAGGGCCCGCACTCCCCGGCGATCGCCCTGGTCCACGACGAGGAGTTCGTGGAGTCGCTGCCCGCCGAGCCCCACGACCGGCCGGTGGACGCCGTGGTCACCCCGTCCGGCGGGGTGCGGGTCCTCGGCGCGGGCGTGTGGCCGGGCGGACCGGCCGAGCGGGAGCGGCTGAACCGGAGGGGCTGAGCGGGAGCGGCCGGACCGCGGGGACGGGGGGCGCGGGCGGGATTAACCCGGGCCCCGGGGGCGTTGTCGCTGGCGGTCGCGCTCCGGCGGCGCCCGGCGCCCGGCCGTTCGCACCCCCGCGTCGGCCCCCGTGGGCGAGGCCCTGTCACGGCTCCGGTCGGCGAGCGCGTACTATTTAGCAGTCAACGGGCGAGAGTGCCAGCAAGGAGGACCCGAACAGTGCCTACGTACCAGTACGCGTGCACCGAGTGCGGCGCCCAGATGGAGGTCGTGCAGAGCTTCAGCGACGACGCGCTGACCGTCTGCCCCGAGTGCGAGGGCCGCCTGCGCAAGGTGTACTCCGCCGTGGGCATCGTCTTCAAGGGCTCCGGCTTCTACCGCACCGACAGCGGCAAGTCCTCCAACAGCTCCGTGCTGACCGGATCGGGCTCCTCCGAGGGCAAGGACGGCGGGAACTCGGGCTCCACCGACTCCTCCTCCGCGTCCTCGGCCTCCTCGGACGCCAAGACCTCCTCCTCGGACACCGGCAGCGGCACCACGGGCAAGGCCGCCAGCACCAGCGCCACCGCAGCGACGAGCTGACCCGCCGGGCCGTTGACCGCCACCGCGCCGCCGACCCCTCGGCGGCGCGCGGCACGTCCGGCCCCGGCGGACGCGACGGGGCGCTGACGGCCCCGCGCCTCCCCCTCCGGGCCCCTCAGCGGTCCGACCCGGTGCGCGGCCCGCGCGATCGGGCCTGTGGACAACCTCCGAACGGCCCCTCCGCGGCCTAGCGTTGGGGGTATGACCAACGCCGTCCCCCTCCCCTACCGGCACCGTCGCGCGCTCAGCCGGCTACTGGACCGGCACCGGCGCACCGTCGCCGCGCTCCTGGCCGCCGCCGCGCTCCTGAGCGCCGTCCTGGCCGTGCGCCCTCCGCCCGTGCCCGTCACCCGTGTCCTGGTCGCCTCACGCGACCTCGGCGCCGCGGACCCCCTCACCGATGGCGACCTCACCGCCCGTGACCTGCCCGCCGGGTCAGTGCCGGGCGGCGCGCTCGCGGCCGACACCGCGACCGCCGGGCTGCGCCTCAACGCCCCGGTGCGCCGGGGGGAGGTGATCACCGACGCCCGGCTCGCCGACCCTCCCGCGCGGGCCTACGGCCCCGGCCTGGTCGCCGTCCCGGTGCGGGTGGCCGACCCCGGCGCGGTGGGCCTGCTCTCCCCCGGCAGCAGGGTGGACGTCCTCGCCGCCGGAGGGGGCGACGACCTCGCGCCGACCCGGGCGGGCCCCGCCGTGGAGGTGGTCAGCGACCGCCCCGTCCTGGCCCTGCCGGAGGAGGATTCGCAGGGCGGCGGGGAGGGCGGCGCGCTGATCGTCGTCGCCGCCACACCCGTCGAGGCCAGGAGCCTGGCGGGCCACGCGGCCGGCTCGCGGCTGTCCATCACCATCCGCGGTTGACCGGCGACCTCCAGTGGGCAAAGCTGGCCGGGCGCCGCGGGCTCCCACCAGGGGATCCCGCTCCGGCGCCCGTACGGACACCACGAGTATGTAGGGCTTGTATCCATGCAAGGCTTCAAGAAGTTCCTGCTCCAGGGCAACCTGGTGCAGCTGGCGGTCGCGGTCGTGATCGGCGCGGTCTTCGCCAACCTCATCACCGCGTTCACCGAGGGGTTCATCACCCCGCTGATCGGCATCTTCGGCGGGGTTCCCACCTTCAGCGACCTCTACTTCGAGATCAACGGGAGCCGGTTCCTGTACGGGGCGTTCGTCGACGCGCTGATCTCGTTCCTGATCACCGCAGCGATCCTGTACTTCTTCGTGGTCCTGCCCGTGGCCAAGGTGGTGGAGCGCTTCGTCAAGGCCGAGGAGGCCACCACCCGCGAGTGCCCGCAGTGCTTCAGCGAGATCAGCAAGAAGGCGTCACGCTGCGCCCACTGCACCAGCGAGGTGGTGCCCGAGACCGCCGCCTGAGGCGGTCGGACGCGCCGGGGGGGGCGGCCCCGTGCGGGACCGCCCCCCCCCGGGAAGACGCCGCGGGTCAGCCGGTGTACTCCCAGTGCCAGGGCTCGAAGGGGCTGGACTTGGCCCAGGCCGGGTGGTGCCAGCCGAAGTCGGCGCCGTTGGCCTCCATCCAGAGCCAGCGGTCGGACCGGTAGTTCTGGATGCCGCAGCCGAGGTCGATCGCCTGCCCCAGGCCGTGGTTGCTCGTGCCGGGGACGGCCGCGAAGCCCGGGGCGACCTGTCCGTAGACCCGGTGCTGGTTGGGCAGGTCGCGGTAGGCGCTGGTGATGCAGATGTTCTCGCCGTACTCGTCCACGTACCTGGCGTTGAGCTGGAGGAAGTCCACCGCCGCGTCGGCGCGCAGCTTCTTGTCGTCGTAGAGGTCGCACAGGGAGTTGGCCGGAAGCAGGCCGTTGGCCGCCCCCTGGGCGTTGGCGGCAGCGTCCGGGTCGCAGTCCCCGGCGGCCATGTAGGCCTCCGGGTCGATGCCGCGGTCCTCCAGCTCCTGCACCAGCTCGTTCGTGGTCTGCTCGGACCGCTCGCGCAGGGCCTCGATGTCCGCGGCCAGCTCGACCTGTTCGAGCTGGGTGGTGGTCTGCAGCTCCTGCGCCTGGCTCGCCAGCTCGACCTGCTCCTCGCGCAGGTCGGTGGCGTCCTGGATGAGCGCCTGGTTGTCCTCGGAGATCTTCGCCGCGTAGGACTGGGTCTGCAGGTCCTCGGTGAGCGATCCCGAGGCCAGGACGGCGAGCATGCCGCCGTCGGGCTGCTTGTACAGCGTGCTGGCCAGCTGGGCCAGCGGTTCGCGCATCTCGTTGAGTTCGAGTTCGGTCTGCTGGAGGTCGTAGATCGTCTGGACCAGCTCGGTCTGGGCGTCCTCCAACGCCTCCTGGCGGTCGACGAGGTCCTGGTTGGCCTCCTCCAGCTCCTGGGAGGCGGTCTCGGCCCTCTCGCGGAACTCCTCCAGGCTCGCCTCGGCGGGCTCCAGCACGCCGACGGGCACCGGCGCCACGAGGAGCGCGGTGACGAGCGTGAGCGTCAGCGCCTGTGCGAAGCGGACCCGGTAGGACGGGGCGAAGGCGGTGAGCGCCCCGCCGCCACCCGGTACGCGGGACCTGCGCCGCGCCGCATCAGAAGTGAACGGCACGAATGATCCTCCGGCTGCTTTTCCTCGAACACCTACCCGTGACCGCAAGGCAACGTACTACATGTCCACATGCGGCCACGCGAGATCGGTCCACCGGACGGAGCGGGTCGCGGACGGGCCCCACCCCGCCCCGCCGCCCTCTGCTCCGGGCCTCGGTGAAACACCTGGTCACCGCCGGGCCGGTCAACGCCGAGCCCGCTCTCCCACCGTTATCGACGGTACATATGCGGCCATAACACGACATGCGTCATGAACAACGTCACACCGCACCAGGACAACCAATCGTAGGTCAGCGTACTCCGCCATGCACGCAGAGTCCCCCAACCGCCCGCGCCGGGGGCGGACCGACACCCCATCCACGTCCATCCTGGGTTAGGCTTGGTGCGGTGACGGGACAAGACATACCCGTGCCAGACCCATGGCTCCGTAGCTCAGGGGATAGAGCACCGCTCTCCTAAAGCGGGTGCCGCAGGTTCGAATCCTGCCGGGGCCGCATAGCGCGGGCTGCTGCTCGCCGGTCTTCGACCGGCTCGCAGCGGCCCGCGATGCTTTTCGGGGCCCGTAACGGCTCCCGCAGGCGGCTACCGGCGGTCGGCCGCCTCCGTGGAACCCGCGACCAGCGCGGCCACCGTCCGGCGGATCCTGTCGAGGACCACGGAATCCTCCGCACCGGTGAGCACCAGGTGGTGGACCGCACCGACCACGACCAGCGCCAGGGCCTCGGCGACCGGGCGCTCACCGTGTTCCGGGAGAACCTGGAAGCGGCTCTGTACGGGGCCGTGCGCGGGAGCGCTGCCTTCCGTTCAGGCACCACCGCCGTGGACGTTGACCAGGACGCCGACGGCGTCCGAGTCGGGCTCAGCGACGGCACCGCCGAGCGCGCCGACCCGTCCAGCTCCTACTTCGGCTCCGTCAGCCAGATCAGCGCGGACCGGTGGAGCCGCGTCCGGGCCCCGCGTTTCCGCGTTCTCCCCGGTCAACGGTGCCGCTTCCCCCACGTGTCGCCATGACACCGGGGGCGGCTCGTCCGATCATGGAGCGGGAGCAGGTACCGGACGGGGGAGGTCACACGGATGGCGCACGCGGAGCACTTCCGGGACGGGCAGGCGGAGGAGCCGGACAGGACACCCGCCCGGCAGCGGGGCGGCTCGCCCGCCGCCATCGCCGGGGCGCTCCACCGCACCCCGCACCCGGGCCCCCAGCACTGGGGCGGGCCCCGGCCCCGCAAGACGGACCCGGACCCGTTCTTCCCCAACCGGCTCGGGCCGCCGCCCAAGCGTCGCCGCTCCTGAGCTGGCGCCCGTCCGGCGGCCCTCGGAGCGCGGTCTAGCGACGCGGCCGGAGCACGTAGCCGACGTAGCCGTACTCGTGTCCGTGCTCGCGGTACACCGCGATCTCCCGGCGCAGTTCGGCTGCGGCGGCCGCGGCACGCGGGTCGTCCGGGTCGGTCAGCGCGGCCCGCGCCTCCAGCGGGGCGTAGTACGCCTCCTCCCAGTCGCTCGCCGGGAGCAGGTAGGCGGCCGTGACGGTGTACCCGGCCGCCGTCGCCGCGGCCACGTTCTCGGCCGTGGTGCTCAGCGGGTACGCGGCGTCCCAGTAGGCGCGGGCCCCGGCCGACGGCTCGTCCGTGGTCCACCCGCACTCGGTGACCACCAGCGCCCCCTCGGGGGAGAGCAGTCGGCGCCACGAGGCGAGCGCGTGCGCGAACCCGACGTTGTAGGCGGCGCCCTCGCTCCACACCAGGTCGAAGGAGCCGTCGGCGAGGTCGTCCAGGCCGTCCATGGAGCCGGTCCGCGTGGTGACGCGGTCCGCCACGCCCGCGGCCTCTGCGGCGGCCGCCAGTTCGATCAGGAACGGCGGATACAGGTCCACCGCGGTGATCCGCGCCCCCTCCAGCTCCCGTGCCAGCACCAGCGAGGCCGCTCCGGTGCCGCTGCCCAGGTCCAGCACCCGCGGGTCGCGCGGCAGCGGGGACGCCAGGGAGAGCAGGAGGCGGGTGGTCTCACCCGACCCGGGCCCCTGCCGCTCCTGCCCCTCGTGCAGGGCGAGGGCGGCCTTCAGGGACGGGTCGTCGAAGTCGGGTTCCATGAACGCTCCGATGCGCTGGAGGAGGGGTGCACCGGAGAAAGTACCAGCCCGGCGCGGTCGCCCCCGGGGAGGCGGCGCCGGCCCCCGAGGCTCAAAGGAAGGGCCGCCAGGGGGCCAGCACGGCCTCGCCGAACTTGGCGTACCAGGGGCGGTCGCGCCACTCGCACTCGGTCAGCTCGCGGGCGTTGGCGAGGTCGTTGGCGAAGACCTCCTCCAGGTGCGCGGCCACGCCCTCGTCGAAGATCTCCACGTTGATCTCGTAGTTGCCCGTCAGGCTCAGCCGGTCCACGTTGGCGGTGCCGATCGTGGACCAGCGGCCGTCCACCGTCGCCGTCTTGGCGTGCACCATGGCGTCGCGGTACAGCCACAGGCGCACGCCGCCGCGCAGCAGCACCGAGTACTGGCTGCGGGAGATCCAGTCCGCGACGACGTGGTTGGACTCCTCCGGCACGAGGATGTTGACGTCCACGCCGCGCTCGACCGCGTCGACCAGGGCGTTCTGGAACTCCCGGTCGGGCATGAAGTAGGCCTGGGTGAACAGCACCCGCTCCTTGGCCCGGTCGATGGCCTCCAGGAACATCGCCCGGATGGGGTAGATGAGCATCTCGGGCACGTTGCGGTGCACGCGGAAGTGCGCGTCCCAGTCGGGGTCGCCGAAGTTCTCCAGCTCGGGTTGGAGGGGCCGCCGGTTCATGTTCCAGAAGTCGCTGAAGGCGTTCTCCAGCTCCCACACCGCCGGGCCGGTCACGCGCATGTGGGTGTCGCGCCAGTCGGTGGCGTAGAGCGAGCCCACGTTGTACCCGCCGACGAAGCCCACCTCGCCGTCGACGGTGAGGATCTTGCGGTGGTCGCGGCCGGACTTGCGGATGTTCAGCAGCAGCAGGCCGGGGCGCAGGAGCGGGTACTCCAGCACGTGGACGTTGGACGGGAAGCGGAAGAAGGACCGGGGCACCACCAGGTTCGCGAAGCCGTCGTAGACGACGTACACCTCGACGCCCCGGTCGGCCGCCTCGATGAGCGCGCGCTTGAACCGCTGGCCCACCCGGTCGTCCTTGATGATGTAGGACTCGAACAGGACGCGGCGCCGGGCCCCCCGGATCGCCGCGATCATGTCCTCGAACAGGTCCTCGCCGTAGGTGTACACGGTCGCCGTGGTCCCGGTGTCGCCCACGGGCAGCTCGGCGGGCGCCGTGCGGGGGAAGAAGGCCCGGCGCGGCCGCACCTTCCTGCGCCAGTGGTTGACACCCATGAGGGTCGCGGCCACGGCGACCTGGGTGGTCACCAGCCCGACGAGCCCCCACTTGGCCACCGAGGTGATGGTGGAGCGTCGCACAGTCGCCTCCCGGGCAGGGACCTCCGCGGTGCCGGGCCCGACCGCGGACGCCCCTGGTACAAAAAGTGGACGTCAACCGTATCCCGGGGCACCGGTGGACGGCGGCGCGTCCGCACCGTGTCTCCCGTGACACAGGACTCTCCTCCTACCCCCGTTCCCGGCGGCGGAACGCCACCAGCTCCGTGGTCGGGCTCTCACTGCGGCCCCGGACCAGGCGCCGCTCCAGCGGGTAGAGCGCCGCGCCCGCGAGCCAGCCGGTCGGCGCGGTGAGGGTGGCCGCGCGCAGGGCCCCGCCCCACGCCTTGCGCCAGGGCGCGGGGGCGTCCACCTGGGCGTTCATCAGCATGAGCATGGGCACCCGGCGGACCAGGTCGAACCCGGCCCGGTCCGCGGTGTCCGTGATCCACTCCAGGGTGCGGTTGACCTGGTGCTCGCCGCGCTGCTCGGGGCGGCGCAGGCAGTTCTCGGAGATCACGAGCAGGCCGCCGGGGCGCAGCACCCGGGAGAACTCGCCGACGGCCCGGGTGTAGCGCTCGTCGTCGGTGATGTGGAAGAGCACGTCCATACAGGACAGCGCGTCGAAGGAGTGGTCGTCGAAGGCGTCGAGGTCGGCGGCGTCCTGGCGGACGAACCTGTGGTCGGGGAACCTGCCGCGCAGGCGCTGCACGGCGGCGTCGGTCATGTCGCACCCGGTGACGTCGCCGACGCCCATCCGCTCCCACAGGCGCACGTAGAAGCCGGTGCCGCTGCCCACGTCGAGGACGCTGGCGCCGGACCGGCCGGGGGTCAGCCGGGCGGCCTCGCGCAGGAACACCTCCTCGCGCACCTTGTACATCCACGTGTTGAAGGGGCGGCCCAGGGCCCGGTAGCCGACGCCGCTCTCGGTCCAGTCGCCTTCGAGACGGCGTTCCCAGAAGTCTCGCAGTTCGCTGTGCGTAGCCATGGGACCACTGTCACACCGCGCCCGCGGGAAGTCCCGCCGCAGCGCCGCGTCGGCCCCGGAGAGCCGTGTGCGCCCGGTTTTCGGACATCCCCGCTCCCCCGAGGAGAAGGGCCGGATCCCGCGGCGCCGCCCGTCCGCCGTTCAGGCGACGCGGTGGGCGACCACGCGCTCCACGAACCCCAGCGCGGTCCGGTCGTGGCGGTCGATCACGAACCCCGCGTCGGCGGCCACGTGCCGGGGCAGCCGCCGGGGCCGGTCCCTTCGTGCCTCCCGGGCGCGCAGGGGCCAGCGGGTGTACTCGACGTGGTCGACCAGCAGCAGGAGCCCGCCCGGCCGCAGGACGCGGTGCATCTCGGACAGGGCGCGGTACTGGTCGGGGATGGTGCACAGGGCGAGCGCGCACAGGACGGTGTCGAACTCCCCGTCTCCGAAGGGCAGGTCCTGCGCGTCGCCCTCGCGCAGGGTGAAGCGCCCGTCCATTCCCGCGGCCCGCTCGCGCGCCCTGGACAGCATGCCGGGGCTCAGGTCCACGCCGGTGACCTCCGACCCGTCCCGGTAGTGGGGCAGGTTCTGGCCGGTGCCCACGGCGACCTCCAGGACCCGGCCGCGCGCCTCGGCGCACAGCCGGGCGCGGGTGCGGCCGAGCACGGCCCGCTGCACCCGCGCGCCGCGGTCGTAACCCCGCGACATCCTGTCCCACTCGCCGCGCACCCGCTCGGTCCGCTCGTCCACGGTGCCCTCCCTCAGGTCGGTCCCTTGACCGGAGCACCAGTGTGGAAGTTAATGTCCACATGAAGTCAAGCGAGTCGGAGCTGTCGATCGGCGAACTGGCCGAACCCTTCGGACTGGCCACACACGTGCTGCGGCACTGGGAGTCGGTCGGCGTCCTGGAACCGTCCCGCCGCGCGGGGGGCCAGCGCCGGTACACGCCCGAGCAGCGCCTGCGAGTGGCGCTGGTGCTGCGCGCCCAGGAGGCCGGGTTCAGCCTGGAGCAGATCCGGGAGCTGTTCGGCGCCGAGGACGGTGCGGCGCGGCGCGACCGTCTGGCCGAGCACCTGGCGCGGCTTGACGAGCGCATGGCCCGGTTGCGGGCGGTGCGCGACATGGTGGCGCACACGCTCTCCTGCGAGTCGCCGGACATCCTGGAGTGCCCGACCATGAGGGCGGTGCTGGTGGAGACCTCGGTGTCGGAGTGCGCTGCTACGCATGGCCGCGTACACCCTCCGGACCTGCGGGAGACCCCTTGACCTTCCACGACGACCTGACCGAGTTCGCCGGACTGCCCGTCGCGGGCTGCCCGGAGGCCCGCCGCCTGGAACGGCGCGGGGAGGCGGTCCCACCCGGCGCCCGGCCCCCGGAGCGGGACGGCCTGGCCGACCCCGGGCCGGTGGCCTGGCGGTTGGACCAGTACGGAGACGACATCCCGGAGGCCCCCTGGAGCACCTGGAGAGCTTCCTGGAGTTCGTCGGCGCCCCGGACGCGGTCCGCGCCCTCGTGGTCGGCAACCTGGTGGAGGGCTTCGGAGCGGAGTCCTCCGACGCCGTCCGCGACGCCCTGGTGGAGGTCGCCCCGCGCCTGCCCGGCCTGCGCGGCCTCCACCGGAGCCGGGGTGGAGGTGGACCTGTCCGAACGGGAGGAGCCGGACCTCGACACGTACGACGGCGGGCCCGCCTACTACACCGCCGTGTCGGAGTAGACCCGGGAACCGCCCGAGAGCCCCGGGCCGCCCGCCCGGACGCGGGCGGGTCGGGGTGTCGGAGCGCGCTGGTAGGCATGGACGCACAACCTCCGCCGCACCCCTGGGAGACCCCGTGGCCTTCGACGCCCACCTGACCGAGTTCGCCGGACTGCCCGTCGTGGGGTACCGCTCCTCAGAGGGGTGGAACCGGGAGGCCGGGGAGGAGCGCGAGAGGGCGAAGTGGCGGGGCGGGAGCTTCACCGACCCCGGACCCTACCCGCCCCCGGCGCTGGCAGCGGCCCTGGCCGACCCCGGCTCGGTGGCCTGGCGCCTCAGCGACGATGAGGAGCCCCTGGACGACTACCGGCGGTTCATCGCGCAGGTGGACCAGGACCGGGTCGCCGCCGTCGTGCTCGGGGACATGCGGGAGACCTTCTCCGTGCAGTGCCCCGACCCCCTCAAGCGCGCCCTCCTGGAGGTGGCGCCGGACCTGACCGGGCTGCGCTCCCTCTTCTACTGCGACGTGACCTTCGAGCAGGTCGAGGTCTCGTGGATCGAACTGGGCGACATGGCCCCGGTCCTGGAGGCCCTCCCCCGGCTGACCGAGTTCGCGGTGCGCGGCACCACCGAACTGAGCCTGCGCGTACACCGGCACGACTCGCTGCGCCGCCTCACCCTCCAGGGCGGAGGACTGCCCGCGAAGCTCACCCGCGAGATCGTCTCGTCCGGGCTGCCGAACCTGGAGCACCTGGAACTGTGGCTGGGAGTGGAGGAGTACGGGGGCGACACCACCCCGGAGGACCTCGCCCCGGTCCTGTCCGGCGAGGCCTTCCCCGCGCTGCGCTCGCTGGGCCTGCGCAACGCCGAGCACACCGACGACTGGGTTCCGGTCCTCGCCGGGGCGCCCGTCACCTCCCGCCTGCACACCCTGGACCTGTCCCTGGGCACCCTCACCGACGAGGGCGCCCGGGCCCTTGTCGGGGCCGTGTCCGCCTTCTCCCACCTGAAGCGGCTCGACCTGCGCCACCACTACCTGTCAGAGGTCATGCAGGAGCGCGTCCGGTCCGTCTTCACCGGGGCCGGTGTGGACGTGGACCTGTCCGAACGCGAGGTCGGCAGTGACTGGGAGGACGAGGACTTCGACTACGACTCGGCCGGTTTCTACACAGCCGTCAGCGAGTAGGGCCCGCGCCGTCCATCGTGTCACCCCGGGCTGCTAGATATGTTCCTGCCCGAAACCCCGAGGTAGGAGCCCCCCGTGCCGAACAGCCACCACGTCACCGAGTTCGCGGGCCTGCCCGTTGTCGAGTTCCCCGCGGTCGACACCGAGGAGGGCGGCGCCGCCTACACCGAGGACCCGCCCCAGTCCCCCGAGGCGCTGGCCGCCGCGGTCGCCGACCCCGGATCGGTGGCGTGGCGGCTGCGCGTGTCGTCGGTCTACCCGGCCGAGGACTTCCGGGACTACTTCGCCCGCTTCCTCGCGGCCGTGGACACCGGCCGGATCCGAGCCCTGATCGTCGGCGGCTGGGGCGACTTCGAGGAGGAGCCGCCCTCGACCGTCCCGCGCGACGCGCTCATCGCCGGCGCCGACGCTTTCCCCGAGCTGCGTGCGCTGTTCTTCGGCGAGATCCTCCAGGAGGAGTACGAGATCTCCTGGATCCACCAGAGCGACCTGGCCCCCCTGGTGGCGGCGTTCCCCCTGCTGGAGGAACTGACCGTGCGCGGTACCGGCGACCCCTACCTGGGCGAGGGCAAGCTGGAGATGGCCCTGGCCGAGCACACCGGCCTGCGGACCCTGGTCCTGCAGACCGGCGGCCTGCCAGGCCAGGTCTCGCGCGAGGTCGCCGCCTCTCCGCTGCCCTCCCTGGAGAACCTCGAACTGTGGCTGGGCACGGAGAACTACCGGGGTGACACCACCCCGGACGACCTGGCGCGGGTGCTCTCCGGCGAGGCCTTCCCCGAGCTGCGCTACCTGGGCCTGCGCAACGCCGAGGACGTGGACGAGTGGGTCCCCGTCCTGGCCCAGGCCACCGTCCTGGCCTCCCTTGACGTCCTGGACCTGTCCCTGGGCATCCTCACCGACAAGGGCGGACGGGCCCTGATCGAGTCCGCGTCCGCGTTCGCGGGGCTGCGCCGCCTGGACCTGCACCACCACTACCTGTCCGAGGACGTGCAGGCGCGGATCCGCGCCGCTCTGCCCGGCGTGGAGGTGGACCTGTCCGAGCACCGGGAGCCGTACATCCACGGGGGCGGCGAGCCGTACTACTACACCGCGGTCGCGGAGTGATCCCGGGACGACCTCTGGCCGTCGTCGGGGTCCCCGGCCACCGGCGCCTGGAGCTGTTCGGCGCCGCGGCCGGGGCCCTCGGCCTGCCCGGGCCGGTGGTCGTGCCGTGGCGCGCGCTGGCCGCCGGGCCGGTGGAGCTTCCGGAGGGCGCCCTGGTCCGGGTGGACTCCCCGGGCGGCGACGCCGAGACCGAGCGCCTGCTGCGGGGGTGGGAGAGCGCCCCCGACCTGTACCGGGCCGAGGGCACCGGCGACCAGCACGCCGGGTTCCGGGCCGCGCTGGACCGGCTCGCCGAGGCGGTGCGCGCCACGCCGGGCGCGGCCCTGCTCCAGGAGCCCGCCGACCTGGTGGACATGTGCGACAAACGGCGCTGCCACGCCCGCCTGGCGGCGGCCGGGGTGCCGGTGCCGCCCGCCCTGCCCGGACCGGTCACCGGCTACGCGTCGCTGCGGGCGGCGATGGAGGCCCACCGCTGGCCGAGGGTGTTCGTCAAGCCCGCGCACGGCTCCTCGGCCTCCGGCGTGGTGGCGCTGGCCACCGCCTCGGGCGGACGGGTCCGCGCGGTCACCTCGGCCGACCTGGTCCGGGGCTCCGACGGCTCCGTGGAGCTGTACAACAGCCTGCGGCTGCGCACCTACACCCGCGAGGAGGACGTCGCGGCGGTGGTGGACGCCCTGGCCCCCGACCACCTGCACGTGGAGCGGTGGGTGCCCAAGGCGGGGTTCGCGGGCAGGACCGTGGACCTGCGCGTGGTGGTGGTCGCGGGCCGGGCCACCCACGTCGTGGTGCGCTCCTCGTCCTCACCCATGACCAACCTGCACCTGGGCAACGCCCGGGGCGACCTGGCGGCCCTGCGGGAGTCGGTGGGCCCCCGCGCCTGGGCGCGGGCGACGGCCACGGCCGAGGCCGCCGCCGCGTGCTTCCCGCGCACCCTGCACGCCGGGGTGGACCTGCTCGCCTCCCCGGGGTGGCGGGAGTTCGCCGTGTGCGAGGTCAACGCCTTCGGCGACCTGCTCCCCGGCGTCCTGCACGAGGGCCGCGACACCTACGCCGAGCAGCTGCACGCCCTGGCCGCCGGCCGTTTCCCCGTCCCCGAACCCGAGAGCGCATGAACAGCACCGCACCCGACATGAACGCCGTGGTGGGCACGCACGACATCCTGCTGCTCACCCTGGACACCCTGCGCCACGACGTGGCCGACGAGCTGGCCGAGGCGGGCCGCACCCCGAACCTGGCCCGGCTGCTGCCGGGCGGGCGGTGGGAGCGCAGGCACGCGCCCGCGAGCTTCACCTACGCCTCACACCTGGCGATGCTCGCCGGGTTCCTGCCCACCCCCGCCTCCCCCGGGCCGCACCCGCGCCTGTTCGCCGCCGCGTTCCCAGGCAGCGCGTCCACCGCGCCCGGCACCTGGACCTTCGAGGCGCCCGACCTGGCCTCGGGGCTGGCCCGCGCCGGGTACCACACGGCCTGCGTGGGGGGCACGGGCTTCTTCAACCGGCGGTCGGCGGTGGGCTCGGTCATCCCGGACATGTTCGCCGAGAGCCACTGGGAGGAGTCCTTCGGCGTGACCGACCCCCGCTCCTTCGAGCACCAGGTGGCGTGCGCGGCCCGGATCGCCGGGGAGCGCCCCGCGGACCAGCCGCTGTTCCTGCTGCTCAACGTGTCGGCGCTGCACCAGCCCAACTGGTTCCACCTGCCCGGGGCCGTCCGGGGGGACGGCGACACCCGGGAGAGCCACGCCGCGGCCCTGGAATACGTGGACCGGCACCTGCCGCCGCTGCTGACCGCGATGTCGGCCCGCCGCCCCTGCTTCGCGATCGTGTGCTCCGACCACGGCACCGCCTACGGGGAGGACGGCTACACCGGCCACCGGATCGGCCACGAGACCGTGTGGACGGTCCCCTACGCCCACGCGTTCCTGCCCCGGGGACGCACCGCTCCCGCCGACGCACAGGAGGCGACCGCGTGACCACCGCCCCGACCCCGCGCCCCGAACCGGTGCGCGCCGACTCCCCCTACCAGTCCTACGTCTACGCCTACCCGCACAAGAGCGCCTACCGGCCCTTCACCGAGCGCCCCGCGCTCGCCGACCTGTGGCGCGGCGAGGACGTCGGCGCGCTGTCGCTGTACGCGCACATCCCGTTCTGCGAGATGCGCTGCGGGTTCTGCAACCTGTTCACCCGCTCCACTCCCCCGGCCGAACAGGTCACCGCCTACCTGGACGCCCTGGAGCGGCAGGCGGACGCGGTGGCCGGCGCGCTGCCGGAGGGCGCCGCCTTCGCCCGGGCCGCCCTGGGCGGCGGCACCCCCACCTACCTGACCGCCGAGGAGCTCACCCGGGTCTACGACCTCACCGAGCGCGCGTTCGGGGTGGACCTGTCCGCGATCCCGGTGTCGGTGGAGACCTCCCCGGCCACGGCCACGCCCGACCGGCTGGCGGTGCTCGACGCGCGCGGCGCCACCCGGATCAGCATGGGCGTGCAGAGCTTCCTGGACTCCGAGGCGCACGCGGCCGGGCGCCCGCAGAAGCGCGCCGAGGTGGACCGGGCGCTGGCCGCGATCCGCGAGCACGCCTCGGCCGACCTCAACCTCGACCTCATCTACGGCATCGACCGCCAGGACGCCCGCACCTGGGCCTACTCCCTGGACACGGCGCTGGAGTGGGAGCCCGAGGAGGTCTACCTGTACCCGCTGTACGTGCGCCCGCTCACCGGACTGGGCCGCCGCGCCCGCGCGTGGGACGACCACCGGCTGGGCCTGTACCGGCAGGGCCGGGACCACCTGCGCGAACACGGCTACGAGCAGGTGTCCATGCGCATGTTCCGGCGGGCGGACGCCCCGCGGACGCGGGCGCCGGACCACTCCTGCCAGACCGACGGCATGGTGGGGCTGGGCTGCGGGGCGCGGTCCTACACCTCGGCCGCGCACTACTCCTTCGACTACGCGGTGGGCGTGGGGCGGGTGCGGTCGATCATCGCCGACTATACGGGACGCGACCGAGCGGACTTCGCCCGGGCCGAGGTGGGGTTCCACATGGACGGGGACGAGCGGCGGCGCCGCCACCTGCTCCAGTCGCTGCTGCTAGCGGAGGGGATGGACACCGCCGCCTACGCCGACCGGTTCGGCTCCCGCCCCGAGGAGGACTTCGCCGCGACCCTGGCGGTGCTCGACGGACGCGGCTGGCTGGAGCGGGACGGCGCGCCGGACCTGCTGCGGCTGACCCCTGAGGGGCTCGCGCACTCCGACGCGGTGGGACCGATGTTCTTCTCCGCCGGGGTGGCGGCCCTGATGGCCGACTACGAGGCCCGGTGAGCGCGGTGACCCCCTCCTCCCCGGTCCGGGCGCGCGCGCTCCCGCCGCACCTGACCCTGCTCTACCGCGGCCCGCTGGCCAGCTGCGACTACGACTGCCCGTACTGCCCCTTCGCCAAGCGGCGCGACAACCCCGAGACGCTGCGCGCCGACCGCGCCGCGCTGGAGCGCTTCACCGGCTGGGTGGCCGCGCTGGAGTCGGAGCACCCCGGCACCCGGGTCTCGGTGCTGTTCACCCCGTGGGGCGAGGGGCTGGTGCGGTCCTGGTACCGGACCGCGATCATCCGGCTCAGCCACCTGCCGCACGTGGAGCGGGTGGCCATCCAGACCAACCTGAGCGGCCGCCTGGGCTGGCTGGCCGACTGCGACCCCGCCGCCGCCGCGTTGTGGACCACCTACCACCCCGGCCAGGTGAGCCATGAGCGCTTCCTGGCCAAGGCGCGCGAGCTGGACGGGATGGGGGTGCGGTTCAGCGTCGGCGTGGTCGGCCAGCCGGAGCACCTGGCGGCGGCCCGGCGGATGCGCGCCGACCTGCCCGAGCGGGTGTACCTGTGGGTGAACGCCGCCGAGGGGCGCGCCTACACCGACGCCGAGGCCGAGCGGTGGCAGGCCCTGGACCCCCACTTCCACTACAGCCGCAGCCCCCACCCCAGCCGGGGTCTGCCCTGCCGTACCGGTGACACTGTGCTGTCCGTGGACGGCGACGGCGACGTGCGCCGGTGCCACTTCGTGGACACGCCGATGGGCAACCTCTACGACGGCTCGTTCGCGGCCGGGCTCGGCCCCCGCCCGTGCCCGCTGACCAGCTGCGACTGTCACATCGGTTACGTCCACCTGGAGTCCCTGGACCTGTACGACGTGTTCCGGGGCGGGGTGGTGGAACGTGTCCCGGCGGCCTTCGGCTCCCCGCTCCCGCTCGTGTGAGACGGGTCAAAACCGCTTCGCAACGTCACCGGGAACAGACATAATGCCCACCATGGTCTTTCCCCGGGTTATCGCGACCGATCTGGACGGCACACTCCTGGACGCGGGAGGCCTGGTCTCCGAGCGCAACCGGCGGGCGCTGGCCGCCGCCGCGGAGGCGGGCGTCAAGGTGGTGGTCTCCACGGCTCGTCCGCCGCGGACCACGCAGCACATCGCCGAGCAGCTCCCCTGCGCCGCCGTGCTCTGCGGCAACGGCTCGCTGGCCCACGTACCCGGTGACGAACCGCTGGTGCGCGCCATCTCCCCGGAGACCGCGCGTTCGGTGGTCGAGAAGGTCAACGCGGAGCTGTCCGGGATCGGCTACGGCATCGAGACCGGCACCGACTTCTTCCACGACGCCGACTACCACCGGGAGCCGTGGCTGTCCGGCGAGTGGGTGCGCGAGGTCCTGGAGGACACCGAGACCCTGCTCAGGCGGGCGACCCCGATCACCAAGCTGCTCGTGCGCTCCCGCGACATGCCGGTGGAGGAGCTGCACCGGACGGCCGCGGCGGCGGTCGGGTCGCTGGCGGAGGTGACCTACTCGGGCAGCTACAGCCTGCTGGAGCTGAGCGCGCCGGGTGTGAACAAGGGCAGCACCCTCGCGATGGTCTGCGAGCGGTGGGGGGTGGCCGCCGAGGAGGTGGTGGCCTTCGGCGACATGCCCAACGACCTGGCCGCGCTGTCCTGGGCGGGCGGGGGCTACGCCATGGCCAGCGGGCACCCGGACCTGCTCGACCCCGAGATGGGGCTGCGGACGGCCCCGCCCGCCAACGAGGACGGTGTGGGCCGGGTGGTCGAGCAGCTGCTCGCGGAGCGCTGAACCGCGATGGTCCCGTACCCGTGGCCAACGTCGGCGCCCGAACCTCGCCACAGGTACAAGGCCACGGCGAACGTGCGGCGCCGGAAAAGGCCTGGACCGCCGCCGGGCCCGTCTCCTAGGGTCGCCCCACACGCACCCGGAGGAGGGCCCGCCGTTGCCGCACCCCACCCAGATCGTCTCGTCCCTGGCCGACCCCGACCGCCTGGAGCTCTACGCCCGGGTGGTCGGCGCGGGAGCGGGCGGGCTGCCCGCCGATGAGGTCCGCGCGCGGGGGTCGCGGGGGCGCCGGAACCTGGCCCGGCTCGTGGAGGCGGGGCTGGTGCGCGAGGAGGGCGATCGCCTGGTGCGCGTGCCCGAGGCGTTCTCCGCCGCCCTGGAGGAGCACCGGCCGGTGCGCCGGGACCCGGTGGACGCGCTGTTCCACGAGGGACGGCTGAGCGCGCTGCCCGCCAGGCGCGAGCTGCGCGCACGGGTGTTCGCGCGGATCACCGACCGGTTCTTCGCCTACGGGGCGACCTACACCGAGAAGCAGGTGAACGCCGCGCTGCGGTCCTGCTGCGACGACCACTCGGCCATGCGCCGCCACCTCGTGGACGGGGGCTACCTGACCCGCGACGACGACGGCGGCGCGTACCGGGTCGCGGCCCCCTGAGCCGCCGCGGGCGGCGGGACGGGCGCGGGGCGGCTCAGGCCTCCACGCCGTCCACCTGCTCGTGGTAGGTGCGGCGGGTGCGCTCGGTGTGCTCGCTCATCAGCCGCAGCGCCGCGTCCGCGTCCCGGCCCTCGATGACGTCGACGAGGGCGGAGTGCTCGTCCCAGGAGGCGGAGCCGCGGACGCGGGCGACCGGTGCGTAGTACCAGCGCACCCGCCGGTCCACCTGCGCGGCCAGCTCGGCGAGCACCCGGTTGCCCGAGGCCTCGGTGACGGTGCGGTGGAAGTCGGCGTTGGCCTGGACGACCGCGTCGGTGTCGGCGCGGTCGGTGGCCGCGCGCCCGGCGGCGACCAGGTCGCGCAGCGTCCCGATCTGCTCGTCCGAGGCGTTCTGTGCGGCCAGGCGGGCCGATTCCGTCTCCAGCAGGGCGCGCACGGCCAGGAGCTGGTCGGCCTCGCTCTCGGTGGGCGTGTGCACGAAGGCGCCGTACCCGGGCCGCAGGTCCACCCACCCCTCGTTGCTGAGCCGCTGCATGGCCTCGCGGACCGGCTGGCGCGAGACGCCGAGGGTCTGGGCCAGCTCGGTCTCGACCAGGTGCTGGCCGGGTGAGAGCGACCGGTTGGTGATCAGGTCGAGGATGGCCTCGTACACGGCTTCACGCAGCGGCACGGGGCGCTGGACCCGTCCCGCGACGGCGTTCAACCCCTGTGGGGACATAGGGCGGCTCCATCCGGATGCGTGGGCTTTGTAGACAGTGTACAAAAGGCGACGGCCGAGTGCGTCCTCACGGCAGCTCCACGAGTTCGACGCGCCCGGTCCGGCGGCCGGGCGGCACGACCGCGAGGGCGTCGGCGACGGCGGCGGCGCGCAGGTCGGCCGAGCCGGCGCCGGGCAGTTCCACCGCCAGGTCGCGGCTGACGCGCACCGGCACCAGGCGGGTGTCGGCCGGATGGGGCCGTGTCGGTCCGATGAGCCGGACGCGTCGTCCCAGGTGGGCGGGGTCGCGCCGGTCCGCGCGCCCGGCGAGCACCGGGACGAGCAGGGTGAGCGCGGCGGCCAGCGCGGCACCGGGGTTGCCCGGCAGGCCCACGACCACGGTTCCCGAGGGCAGCACGGCCAACACCTGCGGGTGCCCCGGGCGGCAGGCCACCCCGTCGACGACCATCCGCGCGCCGAGAGCGGCGAGCACCGGGCGCAGGTGGTCGGCGGGTCCGGCCGAGGAGGAGCCGCAGACCGCGACGACCTCGGAGGGCCCGGACGCCTCCAGGGCGCGGGCCGTGTCCCGGCCCCGGTCGGCGACCGCAAGCGCGGGCAGGCAGCGCCCTCCGGCCCAGGCGACCAGGCCGGGGAGCAGCGGGCCGATCGCGTCGCGCACGGCGCCCGGGCGCGGTCTCCCCTCGCGCACGACTTCGTCCCCGGTGACCAGGACGCGCACCGAGGGGCGGACCACGGGCAGCGCGTCCAGGCCCAGGCTCGCGGCCAGGCCCAGGAGGGCGGGGGTGACGGGGCTGCCGCGGCGCGCGGCCAGCGCCCCGGCGGGGGTGGTCTCTCCTCGGCGGCGGATGTGCCTTCCGGTCTCGGCCGCGCCGCGCACGCGCCCGGAGGACGCCGTCGCCCGCTCCCGGGGGAGGACGGCGGTGGTGCCCTCCGGCACGACGGCGCCCGTGGCGACCTCCACCGCCTCCCCCGGGTCCAGGCGGACGACGGGGCTCCGCCGCCCGGCGAGCGAGCGGCCGAGTACGGTCCAGGGGCCCTCACCGGCCACCGCGTACCCGTCCATGGCCGCGCTGTCCAGCACCGGGACGTCGACCGCCGAGACGAGGTCGGCGCCGAGGGTGGCGCCGAGGGCGCCGTCGAGCGGCTCCTCGGCCATGGGCTGTCCACCCTCGGCGCCGGTCACCCGCGCCAGCTCCCGCGCCTTGGTCCAGGGCAGCGGTGTACGCGGGCGGCTTTTTCCGTGAAGAAGCGGAGAAGTTTCCGGGGCGACCGGGTCGGGCATTCCTTCTCTCCCTGTCGTCGGGTGAAGAACGCTGCCCCGAAGCATACTGTATACAGTATTTTATGGAAAGGAGTCCTCATGCGAATCGCCGTACTCGGCGCCGGAGCGATCGGCGCCTACGCGGGAGCCGCGCTGCACAGGGGCGGGGCCGACGTGCACCTCATCGCGCGCGGCGAGCACCTGCGGGCCCTGCGCGAGCGGGGAGTCCGGGTCCTCAGCCCGCGCGGGGACTTCGACGCGCGCCCCCACGCCACCGACGACCCCGCCGAGGTCGGGCCCGTGGACGCCGTCTTCCTCGGCCTGAAGGCCCAGCACTACGCGGCCTGCGGCCCGCTGCTGCGCCCCCTGATGGGCCCCTCCACCATGGTCGTCACCGCCCAGAACGGCATCCCCTGGTGGTACTTCCACGGGATCGAGGGACCCCTGGCCGGGCACCGGATCGAGAGCGTGGACCCCGGCGGCGCTGTCAGCCGGACGATCCCGGTCGAGCGCGCCGTGGGCTGCGTGGTCTACGCGGCCACCGAGATCGCCGGGCCCGGCGTGATCCGGCACATCGAGGGGACCCGGTTCTCCATCGGCGAACCGGACCGCTCCTCCTCCCGGCGCTGCCGCGACCTCCAGGCCGCGATGGAGGCGGGCGGGCTCAAGTGCCCGATCGAACACGACCTGCGCGAGGACGTCTGGGTGAAGCTGATGGGCAACATCGTCTTCAACCCGCTGAGCGCGCTGAGCCGCTCCACCATGGCGCAGATCTGCCGCAACCGCCCGACCAGGGACCTGGCCCGGACCATGATGGCCGAGACACTGGACGTGGCCGCGCGGCTCGGCGTGCGCCCCGCCGTCTCCATCGACCGGCGCATGGCCGGGGCCGAGCGCACCGGCGACCACCGCACCTCGACCCTGCACGACCTGGAGCGCGGCCGCCCCATGGAACTGGACGTCATCCTGTCCGCCGTGGTGGAGCTGGCCGACCTGACCGGCGCCCCCGCCCCCGCTCTGCGGGCGGTGGACGCCGTCGCGGGACTCCTCAACGCGCGGATGCTCGACGCGCCCGCCCCCGCGCCCGTGACCCCCTCCGTCGCCGCCTAGACGCACTGACCGCAAAGGCTCGCAGGACCCACCCACTCCGTCGTGATCTTGTACTTATAGCGAGGTCGGACGGTCGAGACGCGCTATAAGCGCAAGATCATCGCAGTTCAGAAACCACGCGACACACCAGTAACATCTCCGGCCAGTCCACCGTCCCCCACGCTCTTGACCCTTGTCCGCACCGTCTCAATACTGTATGCAGTATCCGCAGAATGTCGCCGCCCGGCGGCCCGGACGAATCCGGCCACGAACACCAAGCGAGGCCACATGCGATCCGACGCACCCTCAGCACCCCTCACCCGACTCACCCGACCCCTCGTCCGCGACGGCGGCGAGCTGCGCCCGGCCTCCTGGGAGGAGGCCCTGGACCGCGCGGCCGCCGGGTTCCGGCGCGGGGTGGCCGAGCACGGCCCCGACTCCTTCGGCATGCTCTCCTGCGCCCGCGCCACCAACGAGATGAACTTCATGGCGCAGAAGTTCACCCGCGTCGTCGTCGGCACCAACAACGTCGACTCGTGCAACCGCACCTGCCACGCGCCCAGCGTCGCGGGGCTGGCCGCCGCCTTCGGCTCGGGCGGGGGCACCTCCTCCTACACCGAGATCGAGGACACCGACCTCATCGTGATCTGGGGCGGCAACCCGCGCTTCGCCCACCCGATCTTCTTCCAGCACGTGCTCAAGGCCGTGCGGCGCGGGGCGCGCCTGTTCGTCGTGGACCCCCGGCGCACCCCGACCGCGGAGTGGGCCGACCGCTGGCTGGGCCTGAACGTGGGCACCGACATCCCGCTGGCGCACGCCATCGGCCGCGAGATCCTGCACGCGGGGCTGGCCAACGACACCTTCGTCCAGCGCGCCACCACCGGTCTGGAGGAGTACCGGGCGCTGGTGGAGCCGTGGACGCTGGCCGCCGCCGAGGCCGAGACCGGCGTGCCCGCCGAGGCCATCCGCGAGCTGGCGCACGCCTACGCCCGCGCCGAGCGCGCACAGATGTGCTGGACGCTGGGCATCACCGAGCACCACAACGCCACCGACAACGTCCGTGCGCTGATCAACCTGTCCCTGCTCACCGGGCACGTGGGGCGGTACGGGTCCGGGCTCAACCCGCTGCGCGGCCAGAACAACGTGCAGGGCGGCGGCGACATGGGCGCCATCCCCGACCGGCTGGTCGGGTTCCAGGACATCCTGGACGCCCGGGTGCGCGCGCCCTTCGAGGCCGCCTGGGGACGCGAGATCCAGCCCGCCAAGGGCCTGAACCTGACCCAGATGTTCGAGGCCATGGACGAGCGCGAGCTCAGGACCCTCTACGTGATCGGGGAGAACCCCGTCCAGTCCGAGCCCGAGACGCACAAGACCACCCGCCGCCTGCGCGGCCTGGACCACCTGGTCGTGCAGGACATCTTCCTGACCCGCACCGCCGAACTGGCCGACGTGGTGCTCCCGGCCAGCGCGTCCTGGTGCGAGTCCGACGGCACCTTCACCAACAGCGAGCGCCGCGTGCAGCTGGTGCGCAGGGCGCTGGACCCGCCGGAGGGCGCCCGCGACGACATCGAGATCATGTGCGACCTGGCCACCCGGCTGGGCCACGACTGGGAGCGGCCGTCGGCCGAGGAGGTCTGGGACGAGGTCCGCTCGCTCTCCCCCATGCACCGGGGCATGAGCTACGCGCGCCTGGCCGAGCTGCACGGCATCCAGTGGCCGTGCTACTCCGAGGACGCCGTGGAGCCGAGCTACCTGCACGCGCGGCTGTGGTCGGAGGACCCGGCCGAGCGCGGCGAACCCGCGCCGTTCGGGATCGTGGGCCACTCGCCGCCGGTGGACCTGCTGGACGAGGACTTCCCCTTCCGGCTGACCACCGGCCGACGGCTGGACGACTACAACACCGGGGTGCAGACCAGCGGGTTCTCCTCACCGCTGCGCCGGGGCGAGCTGCTGGACCTGTCCCCCGAGGACGCGGCCAAGCTCGGCGTCGGCGACGGGGAGACGGTCCGGGTGACCTCCCGGCGGGGCTCGGTGCTGGTGCCGGTCTCTGTCACCGAGGCCATGCGGCCCGGCCTGGTGTTCATGACCTTCCACTTCCCCGACCAGGTGGACACCCAGCTGCTCACCATCGACGCCACGGACCCCATCGCGGGGACCGCGGAGTACAAGGCCGCCGCGGTGCGGATCGAACGAGTGGAGCGCTCCGGCCGCCAAGCCGCCGCGAGCTGAGGCAGAAAGGGGGGCCGTGCCGTCGCCCCAGCCCCCTGCGGCGGCGGCACGGCCCGTCATGGCAGGTCAGCACCCTGCGATCGCGGTCCGAGCACTCGGGCGCATCCTTACGCGATCTTACCGCTTACAGGGGTTGTCAACCCGAACACCGCCATCATACTGTTCTCTGTATACAGAATCCTGTGATCTGGATTACACTCGATATGAGGTGACCACGGCGTGGACCTGCGATTCCTGGACGAGACGCCCACCACCGCCGAACGCGAGGCCGTCGAGAGCGTGCTCGGGCCGCCCGAGTCCGGCTGGGACGGCGGCACCCGCCAGGACGCCGACCTGCGCTACGCGCGCGGCGGCCACTCCGCCCGCGACCGGCGCGACCTTCTCCTCCCGGCCCTGCACGCGGTGAACGACCGCGTGGGCTGGATCAGCCGCCCCGCCCTCGACCACATCTGCCGCAGGCTGACCGTCCCCCCGGCGGAGGCCTACGCCGTCGCCTCCTTCTACGCGATGTTCGCCCTGCACCGCAGGCCCCGCCGGGTCGTACACCTGTGCACCGACATCGCCTGCGCTGCGGCCGGATCGGACGGGCTGCGCGCCCGGCTGACCGAACGCCTCGGCCCGCCCGGCGGCCACGACGGGGAGGCGGCCTGGCACGAGAGCCCGTGCCTGGGCATGTGCGAGCGCGCGCCCGCCGCCCTGACCCTGGAGGCGGGCGCCCCCGCCCGGTACGCCGTCGCCGCCCCCGCCGCACCCGAGGCGCTGGACGCGATGGCAGCCGAGGCCCTGCCCGGGACCGGGGCGCCGGAGGCCGACGGCCACCGGCCCCCCACCACCTTCGGCGCGGACCCGCTGCCCGGGACCGCGCCCGAACCCGACCCCGCCGCGGCCGTGCCCGACGCGGGCTCGCCCGACCACGTGCTGCTGCGCCGGATCGGCGCCGTCGACCCCCTCAGCCTGGACGACTACCGCGCCGCGGGCGGGTACGCCGCGCTGCGCCGGGCGCTGAGCCTGGGCCCCGCCGGTGTCATCCGGGAGGTCTCCGACTCCGGCCTCGTCGGCCGGGGCGGGGCCGCCTTCCCGACCGGGCGCAAGTGGCAGGCCACGGCCCAGCAGCCGGACGGCCCGCACTACCTGGTGTGCAACGCCGACGAGAGCGAGCCCGGCACCTTCAAGGACCGGGTCCTGATGGAGGGCGACCCTTTCTCCGTCGTCGAGGCGATGACCATCGCGGGGTACGCCGTGGGCGCGCGGACCGGCTACCTCTACATCCGGGGCGAGTACCCCCGGGCGCTGCGCCACCTGGAGAACGCCGTCGCCCTGGCCCGCGGGCGGGGCCTGCTGGGCCCGGACGTCCTGGGCTCGGGCTTCGCCTTCGACATCGAGATCCGGCGCGGCGCGGGCGCCTACATCTGCGGCGAGGAGACCGCGATCTTCGGTTCCATCGAGGGGCAGCGCGGCGAGCCGCGCAGCAAGCCGCCCTTCCCCGTGGAGAAGGGGCTGTTCGGCAAGCCCACCGCCGTGAACAACGTCGAGACGCTGGTCAACGTGCTGCCAGTCCTGCTGATGGGCGGCCCGGCCTACGCGGCCGTGGGCACCGGCCAGTCCACAGGACCCAAGCTGTTCTGCCTTTCGGGCGGCGTGCGCCGCCCGGGGCTGTACGAGCTGCCCTTCGGCGCCACCCTGCGCGACCTGATCGAGGCGGCCGGGGGGATGCCCGAGGGGCGCACCATCCAGGCGGTCCTGCTCGGCGGCGCGGCCGGGACCTTCGTGCGCGGGGACGAGCTGGACATCCCGCTGACCTTCGAGGGGGCCCGCGCGGCGGGCACGTCCCTGGGCTCGGGGGTGGTGCTGGTCCTGGACGACACCGCCGACCTGGTCGCGACGCTGGTCCGGGTGGCGGCCTTCTTCCGCGACGAGTCCTGCGGCCAGTGCGTGCCCTGCCGGGTCGGCACCGTGCGCCAGGAGGAGTCGCTGCTGCGGATCAGCTCCGGGGGCGACGCCGCCGCCGAGGTGCCCCTGCTGCGCGAGGTCGGCCTGGCGATGCGCGACGCCTCGATCTGCGGCCTGGGGCAGACCGCCTGGAACGCGGTGGAGTCGGCGATCGACCGGCTCGGCCTGTTCGACGCGACCGACGACACCCAACAGAGCACCGGCCCGGGCACCCGGGCGGCTACCGAGGAGGCCCGATGACCGTCCCCGTACTCCTGGCCCCGCCCAAGCGGCTGATCGACGCGACCATCGACGGGCGCACCGTGCGCGTTCCCGAGGGCACCACCATCCTGGAGGCCTGTGCCGGGGAGGGGACCGAGATCCCCACCCTGTGCTACGGCGACACCCTCACGCCCCGCAACGCCTGCCGGGTGTGCGTGGTGGAGGTGGAGGGCGCGCGCACGCTCGCCCCCGCCTGCTCTCGCGAGCTGGAGCCCGGCATGAGCGTGGCCACGGACTCCGAGCGGGTGCGGCACAGCCGCAAGATGGTCCTGGAGCTGCTCGGCTCATCCGTGGACCTGTCCACAACGCCCAAGGCGGCCGGTTGGATGGAGCGCTACGAGGCCGAGCCCGGGCGGTTCGGCCCGCGCGCCGAGGCCGCGGCGCTGGGCGTGCGCGACGCCCGCCACGCGGGCGACCACGAGCCGGGCGACGGCGCGGTCGCGGAGACGGTCGAGCAGCCCGCCAAGGTGGACAACGACCTGTACGTGCGCGACTACTCCAAGTGCATCATGTGCTACAAGTGCGTGGACGCCTGCGGCGACCAGTGGCAGAACACCTTCGCCATCGGGGTGGCCGGGCGCGGCTTCGACGCGCGCATCTCCACCGAGCACGACGTCGCCCTGCCCGACTCGGCCTGCGTCTACTGCGGGAACTGCATCGAGGTGTGCCCCACCGGCGCCCTGTCCTTCCGCACCGAGTTCGACATGCGCGAGGCGGGTACCTGGGACGAGGAGGCGCAGACCGAGACCACCACGGTGTGCACCTACTGCGGGGTGGGCTGCAACGTTACGCTGCACGTGCAGGAGAACGAGATCGTCAAGGTCACCTCGCCGCACGACAACCCGGTGACCCACGGGAACCTGTGCATCAAGGGCCGGTTCGGCTTCCAGCACGTGCAGCGGCGCGGCGGCGGCTGACCCCCGAGCGGGCCCGCTCGGGGGCGGGCCCACCTCAGGGGATGAGAAACCGGGCGAAATCAGATAGAACCGGGACAGAGGTACACCAGAAGGCGGTGGAACGGATGGGACGGGTCACGGCCCGGGAGAAGGTGCTCCGGATCAGGGACGGGTCCGCGACCGAGCGCGTGGACACGCTGGTCGTCGAGGAGCCCCTGGAGATCAGGCTGGACGGAGACCCGCTGAGCGTCACCATGCGCACCCCCGGCAACGACTTCGACCTGGCCGCGGGGTTCCTGGTGAGCGAGGGCGTGGTCTCCCGGGGCGGGGAGGTCACCGCCATCCGCTACTGCGCCGGGGCCACCGAGGACGGCTCGAACACCTACAACGTGCTCGACGTGTCCCTGGCCCCGGGCGTCCCCCGCCCCGACACCTCCCTGGAGCGCAACTTCTACACCTCCTCCTCGTGCGGCCTGTGCGGCAAGGCGAGCCTGGACGCCGTGCGCACTCAGGCCGTGTGGCAAGTCGAGGCGGACGGACTGCGCGTCGGGGTCGAGACGCTGACCTCGCTGCCCGACCGGCTGCGCGAGGCCCAGCGGGTGTTCGAGCGCACCGGCGCCCTGCACGCCGCCGGCCTGTTCACCGCCGACGGCGAACTGCTGGCCCTGCGCGAGGACGTGGGCCGCCACAACGCGGTGGACAAGCTGGTCGGCTGGGCGCTGCGCTCGGACCGGCTCCCGCTGCGCGAGACGGTGCTGATGGTCTCGGGGCGGGCCTCCTTCGAGCTGGTCCAGAAGGCGTGGATGGCCGGCATCCCGATGATGGCCGCCGTCTCCGCGCCCTCGTCCCTGGCCGTCGACCTCGCCGCGGAGGCGGGCATCACCCTGGTCGGCTTCCTCCGGGGAACCTCCATGAACGTCTACGCCGGACGGCACCGGATCCTCCTGGAGAAGGCGCACGCCGCGCCTTCGGCGGCCACGGGAGGCGTCCGCGGTCCGGGTCGGTAGACGCGGGGGCGGCCGGTGTGCTCCAGCCCCCTGCACCGACCGCTCCCGACATCCGGCCTTCGAAGAACCCGAGTCGATTCCCACTCGCTTCGATAAATTTGCCGCGTGAGTGAAGACAAGCTTCCTGTAGGCAGTGGCTCCTCGGTTCGGGTGAGCCTCTCCCTCCCGGAGGGCACCGCCGAGGCGGTGCGCGCCATTACCGGGAAAAGGGAGTTCTCCGCCTACATCACCGAAGCGGTCGAGCACCGGTTGCGCAACGACCTGATCGCCCAGGACCTCGCTGACTACCAGGAGGAGTACGGCGTTTTCACGGAGGAGGAGCGCGCCTGGGCCAGAGCGGAGTTGGCCGGTGAGCAGAAGGGCACCAGGGGTTCGGGCGAAGCCGGGTGAGGGGCACTCTCGTCCTGGACTCGGCAGGGCTGTCCGGGTTCATCGCCGGGGACCGCAAGACCATGCTCCTCATCGACGCCGCAGTTCAGGAGGACCGGGCACTGGTCATCGGCGCGGCGACCATCATCGAGGTCCAGGACCGAGGCGTGAGTAGCGCGAGGTTGGACTGGGTGCTCTCCCGCCTCAGGGTCGAGGGCCTCAGCGAGGACGGTGCGCGATCAGCCGCCTCGCTCCTCCAGCGTGCCGGTCTGCACGGCCACCAGTACGCCATCGACGCGATGGTGGCGGAGGTGGCCCTACGACAGCGGTCTCCCGTCACGGTACTGACGTCGGATGTCGGAGACATGTCTCGGCTGTGTGGCTCCGAGGTCCGCCTGATCGCTGTCTGAGGAGGACGGTCTTCCGGGGAGCCGCCGGTCACCCGGAAGACCGCGCTTCTCCCTAGACGCGCCCCTCGGGGCGCAGGGTGTAGTGCGGGAAGTTGCCGGGCAGGCGCTCGGCCGCCGGTCCCCTCGTGACCGCGTGGACCAGCAGCTCGCCGCCGACGAAGGCGCCGCGCCAGGAGTCCCCCCAGCCGCCGAACAGCTCCTCGCGGTCTCCGCGCGAGCGCGGCCGGTTGACGCCGACCTTGAAGGCCCGCACCCCGGCGGCCAGGCGCGCGGCCGTGTCGGTGTCGTCGCACGAGACCGTGGCGACCAGGGCGCCGTTGCTGGCGTTCATGGCGGCCAGCAGCTCGGCCTCGGTGTCCACCAGCACGATCGAGTCCACCGGGCCGAAGGGCTCGGCGTGGAAGAGCGGCGAGGAGCGCGGCGGCTCCAGGAGGGCCACGGGGGCCACGTAGGCGTCGGTGTTCTGGCCCGGCAGCAGGAGGGCGTCCTCCAGCCCGCCCCGGTACAGCGGCACGGCCCCGCCCGCGACGGCCTCGGCCACCCGGTCGGTCAGCTCCTTGGCCTTGGCCGCGTTGATCACGGGTCCGAAGTCCAGCTCGGGCGGGTCGTCGTCGGCCGACTCCACGGCCAGGGGGTGGCCGAAGCGCACGGACCGGACCGCGGAGAGGTAGGCGCCGAGGAAGGCGTCGAAGCGGGAGCGCTGCACGACGAACCGGGGGTAGGCGGTGCAGCGCTGCTTGGCGTAGTCGAAGGTCCTGCGGATCTGCCCGGAGAGGGTCTCCCAGTCCCCGAACTCCCACACGCCCCAGCAGTTGAGCCCCTCCTGCTCCAGGACGTGCGGCCGCCCCAGGTCGGCGAGGTCGGCCGCCACCCGGCCGCCGGTGTCCCGGCCGCCCACGAAGGACACGCAGCCGATCTCGGGCCCGCGCACCAGCGCCGGGGAGAGGTCGCTACCGCCTCCGCTGACCAGTGTGAACGGCAGACCCTCGCGGACCGCCAAGGCCACGGCCAGGGTCAGGCAGACCAGCCCGCCGTCGGTGGGGGTCTTGGCGATCACGCCGTTGCCCGCCAGCGCCTGGACGCACATCGCGTGCGCCAGCACGCTCATCGGGTAGTTCCAGCTCGCGATGTTGCTGACCGGGCCGTCCAGGGGCAGGCGGCCCTCCAGCATCGGTTCGACGCCGTCCAGGTACCACTCGACCCCCGAGATCGCCCGGTCCACGTCCTGGCGGGCCAGCCGCCAGGGCTTGCCGATCTCCCAGACCAGGGCAAGAGCCAGGGTGTCGCGGTGCCGCCCCCAGGAGCGGACCGCGGCGCGCACCCGCTCCCGGCGCTCGGCCAGGGGCAGTGCGCTCCAGCGGCGGTGGTCCTCGGCCGCCCCGGCGACCGCGCGGGCCGCGGTGGCACCGTCGAGCATGGGCGGGCCCGCGATCTCCGAGCCGTCCACGGGCGAGTACGCGGTCCGGAGTTCGCCGTCGGCGCGCCACCGGCCGCCCCAGTGGTTGTGCGTCCGGTCGGGGCCGAAGGCCTCGGGGGCCGCCTCGCGGCAGCGGGTGTACAGGGCCGCCCAGTCGGTGCCGGGCTTGAGCGTCGCCGTCATCGCGCCGTGGGCGCCGCCTCGGGGAGGGCGCCCGCCTCCTCTCCGAGGGGAGCCCCGGCCAGGACGGCGCGCACCATCCGGGCCGCTTCGCTGGGGGTGGTGCCGACCTTGACGCCGACGGCCTCCAGCGCTTCCTTCTTGGCCGCGGCCGTGCCCGAGGAACCCGACACGATCGCGCCCGCGTGCCCCATCGTCTTGCCCTCCGGAGCGGTGAAGCCCGCCACGTAACCCACCACCGGCTTGGTCACGTTCTCCCGGATGAACTCCGCCGCACGCTCCTCGGCGTCCCCGCCGATCTCACCGATCATCACGATCACGTCGGTGTCCGCGTCCGCCTCGAACGCCGCCAGAGCGTCGATGTGCGTGGTCCCGATGATCGGGTCCCCGCCGATGCCCACCGCCGAGGAGAAACCGATGTCACGCAGCTCGTACATCATCTGGTACGTCAGCGTCCCGGACTTGGACACCAGCCCGATCCGGCCCGGCTTGGTGATGTCGGCCGGAATGATGCCCGCGTTGGACTGGCCCGGCGTGATCAGCCCGGGGCAGTTCGGGCCGATGATGCGGGTCTTGTCGCCCTTGGCCCGGGCGTGCGCCCAGAACGCGGCCGTGTCGTGCACCGGGATGCCCTCGGTGATGACCACGGCCAGCCCGATCCCGGCGTCGATGGCCTCGAAGACCGCCTCACGCGAGAACTTGGGCGGCACGAAGATGACGGTGACGTCGGCGCCGGTGGCGGCCATGCCCTCGGCCACCGAGCCGAAGACGGGCACCTCGGTGCCGTCGAAGTCGACCTTCTGGCCGGCCTTGCGGGGGTTGACCCCGCCCACGACGGTGGTGCCCGAGGCGAGCATGCGCCGGGTGTGCTTGGTGCCCTCAGAGCCCGTCATGCCCTGCACCAGGACTCTGCTGTCGCTGTTCACGAAGATGGCCATGTGTGTTCGTCGCTCCCGTCGGGGGTGTGCGGCCGCTGTCAGTTGGCGGCCGCGAGCTCGGCGGCCTGAGCGGCGGCGCCGTCCATCGTGTCCGCCTGCCGCACGGCCGGGTGGGCGCGTCTGGTGAGGATCTCGCGGCCCAGTTCGGCGTTGTTGCCGTCCATACGCACGACCAGCGGCTTGCCGAGCTGGTCGAAGCCCTCGTCGCCGCTGCGGCCCTCCAGCATGTCCAGGGCCCGGACGATGCCGTCGGCCACCGCGTCGCAGGCGGTGATGCCGCCGAAGACGTTGACCAGGACGCTCCTGACCGAGGGGTCGCCCAGGATGATCTCCAGACCGTCGGCCATGACCTCGGCCGAGGCCCCGCCGCCGATGTCCAGGAAGTTGGCCGGCCGCACTCCGCCGTGGGCCTCGCCGGCGTAGGCGACCACGTCCAGGGTGGACATGACCAGGCCCGCGCCGTTGCCGATGACGCCGACCTCGCCGTCGAGTCCGACGTAGTTCAGCCCCTTGGCCCTGGCCACGCGCTCGCGCTCGTCGGTGTCGGCGCCGTCGGTGAACGGGGCCCGCTCGGGGTGGCGGAAGGCGGCGTTGCCGTCCAGGGTGACCTTGCCGTCCAGGGCGATGATCCGCCCGTCGGCCGTGCGGACCAGGGGGTTGACCTCGACGAGGGTGGCGTCCTCCCCGACGGCGACCTGCCAGAGCCGGGTGACCACCTGGGCCGCGCAGTCGCGCACCTCCTCGGGCAGCCCGGCCGCGCGGCAGATCGCGAGGGCGGCCCCGTGGTCCACGCCCCCGGGGCCGACCGGGGTGCGCACGACCGCCTCGGGCCGGGTCCGGGCGACCTCCTCGATGTCCATGCCGCCCTCGGCCGAGCAGATGGACAGGAAGGTGCGGTTCGCGCGGTCCAGCAGGAAGGAGAAGTAGTACTCCTCCGCGATGTCGGAGGCCTCCTCGATGAGGACGCGGCGGACCGTGTGGCCCTTGATGTCCATGCCGAGGATCTGCTCGGCCTTGGCCCGGGCGTCCTCGGGGCCCTCGGCGACCTTGACGCCGCCGGCCTTGCCGCGACCACCGGTCTTGACCTGCGCCTTGACCACCACCCGGTGACCGATCCGTCCGGCCGCCAGCCGGGCCTGTTCGGGGGTGTCGGCGATCTCGCCCTCGACGAGGGGGACGCCGTACTCCCCGAAGAGCTGTTTGGCCTCGTACTCGTACAGATCCACCGGGCCTCCTCACGTGCGTGGTTCTCCGTCACCTCCAGTGTTACGCCATACTGTATGCAGTATGCAATAGCCCTTCGGGTAGAAATGTGTCCCCGGTCACCCCTTTCCAGATCGGCGCACCCTTTGCATACTGCATACAAGGAGGTGCCGTCATGCGCAGCCGCCGTCCGCTCCCCGATCCGCCCCCCTCCACCCCCTCCTCCGCCGCACCCCTCCCCGAGGAGGTGCGCGACTGGCGCGGCAGGAGCTACGCGGTGGGCCCCTCGGCCCGCGCGCTCACCGGCCGCTCCCGCCGCACGATCCTGCTCCGCGCGCTGACCGCCGCGGCGGCGGTCGGCGGGCTCCAGTTCGGCTACGGCGCCGCGGTCCCCTCGCTGGTGGCCGCGCACGGCTGGTCCCCCGCCCAGGCACTGGTCCCCTTCCTGGCGTGGACCCTGGTGCAGGGCGCCTGCGCGCCTGCGCTGCACCGGCTCCGGGCCCGGGGAGCGGTGCGGGCCGGACCGGCCGTCCAGGCGGGCGCTCTGCTGTGCGCCGCCGCCCTGGTCGCGCTCGGCGCCTTCCCGTCTCTGCCCGCCGCCGTCCTGGGCTACGGCCTCCTGGGCGGCCTGGGCGCGGGGCTGGTCTACCACTCCTGCACGCACCTGGTGGACGGCTGGTTCCCGGACCGGCGCATCGTGCGCTCGGGTGCCGTGGGCGGCGCCTTCGCCCTGGGCTGGACGCCCCTCCTGCCCGCCGTCGCGCTCGGCGTCTCCCCCGCCGCCCTGCCCGCCGCCTGCGGGGCGCTCGCCCTGCTGGTCGCGGCCCTGGGACTGGTGGGCGGCGCCGGGCAGCGCCCGGCCCCGCCCCGGTGGTGGCCGCCCGGCTCAGACCCGCGCGCGAGCGCGCTGCTGGCGGGCGCCGACCCGCCGTGGGCCCGCGACCTCACCCCGGCCCAGGCGTGGTCCTCCGGCCGCTCCCTGCCGCTCCTGCACGCGGTGGTCGCGCTGTCCGGGGCGAGCGCGCTGTCCACCCTCGCCGTGCTGCCCGTCCTCCTGGCGGACGGCGGCGACCCGGGCGCGGCGGCCGCCCCGGCCGTGGCGGCCTTCGCCGCGGGCAGCGGCCTGGGACGGCTGGCCGCGGGCACCGCGGCCGAGCGGACCGGACGCAGGCGCACGCTCACCGCGCTGCTGTGCGCTGGGGCGCTCGCCCAGGCGGGCCTGGCCGCGGCCGTCACGACCGGGCAGAGCGCCGCACTCGTGCTCCTCTCGCTGGCGGCGGGCGCGTGCACCGGCTCGTGCTACCCGCTGACCCGGGCTATCACCGAGGGCCACTTCGGACCGCGCTGGACCGCCGACATCCACGGCCTGGTCTACAGCTCCAAGGCGGTCGGCGGCCTGCTCGGGGTCGGCGGGGCCGCACTGTTCCTGGCCCTGGCACCGGCCTCCGCGTGGCCCGCGGGCCTGGCCGCGTCCGGGGCGCTCTGCGGCGCGGCGGCAGTCCTGGCGGCCCTGCTCAGGCGTCCGCTCCCGGTCCGGACCACACCCGAGCCACACGGGGTCTGGACACCGACGCGGCACCGTGCTCCAATGTGATGCACACGGTATACAGTATCCCGCCTACAGAAGACGGTCGCACCGCACAAGCCACCGCAGGACACGTCCCGCACACCGCACACCCGCACGAAAGGGGTCGGCGTACCGATGGCCGACAAGGCAACCAGCGAGTCCACCAGCAGCGAGAAGACCACGATCTCCGGCGGCCACCTGGTCGCCAAGGCCCTCAAGGCCGAGGGGATCGACGTGATCTTCACGCTCTGCGGCGGACACATCATCGACATCTACGACGGATGCGCCGACGAGGGCATCGACGTGGTCGACGTGCGACACGAGCAGGTCGCCGCGCACGCCGCCGACGGCTACGCCCGCGTCACCGGCAAGCCCGGGTGCGCCGTCGTGACCGCCGGACCGGGGACCACCGACGCGGTCACCGGCATCGCCAACGCCTACCGCGCGGAGAGCCCGATGCTGGTCATCGGCGGCCAGGGCGCCCTGAGCCAGCACAAGATGGGCTCGCTCCAGGACCTGCCGCACGTGGACATGATCAACCCGATCTCCAAGTTCGCCGCCACCGTGCCGCACACCGAGCGGGTCGCCGACCTGGTCTCGATGGCCTTCCGCGAGGCCAACAGCGGCGCCCCAGGCCCGGCCTTCCTGGAGATCCCCCGCGACGTCCTGGACGCCGAGGTGCCCGTGGAGCGGGCGCGCGTGCCCGCCAAGGGCCGCTACCGCGCCTCCACCCGGCAGGCGGGCGACCCCGCCGCGATCGAGCGGCTGGCCGACCTCATCGTGCGCTCCGAGAAGCCCAGCATCCTGCTCGGCAACCAGGTGTGGACCACCCGGGCCACCCAGTCCGCAACCGACCTGGTGCGCGCGCTCAACATCCCCGCCTACATGAACGGCGCGGGCCGGGGCACCCTGCCGCCCGGGGACCCGCACCACTTCCAGCTCTCCCGGCGCTACGCCTTCACCAACTCCGACCTGATCATCATCGTCGGAACCCCCTTCGACTTCCGGATGGGCTACGGCAAGCGCCTCTCGCCCACCGCCACGGTGGTGCAGATCGACCTCAACTACGCCACCGTCGGCAAGAACCGCGACGTGGACCTGGGGCTGGTCGGGGACGCCGACGTGATCCTGTCCTCGGTGCTCCAGGCGACCTCGGGCTACGGGGACAACGGCGCCCAGAGCCGCAAGACCTGGCTGGAGGAGCTGCGCACCCAGGAGCAGGCCGCGCTGGACAAGCGCGCGCACCTGCTCACCTCCGACTCCACGCCCATCCACCCCTACCGGCTGGTCAGCGAGATCAACCAGTTCCTCACCGAGGACTCCATCTACGTCGGCGACGGCGGCGACATCGTCACCTTCTCCGGCCAGGTGGTCCAGCCCAAGTCGCCGGGCCACTGGATGGACCCCGGGCCCCTCGGCACGCTGGGCGTGGGCGTCCCGTTCGTGATGGCGGCCAAGTACGCCCGCCCGGACAAGGAGGTGGTGGCCCTCTTCGGCGACGGCGCGTTCAGCCTGACCGGCTGGGACTTCGAGACCCTGGTCCGGTTCGACCTGCCCTTCGTCGGCATCGTGGGCAACAACTCCTCGATGAACCAGATCCGCTACGGCCAGATCGCCAAGTACGGCGCGGACCGGGGCGAGATCGGCAACACCCTGGGCGACGTCAACTACGCCGAGTTCGCCCGGATGCTGGGCGGCCACGGCGAGGAGGTCCGGGACCCCGCCGACATCGCCCCCGCGCTGCGCCGCGCCCGCGAGTCAGGCAAGCCCTCGCTGATCAACGTCTGGATCGACCCCGAGGTCTACGCCCCGGGGACGATGAACCAGACCATGTACAAGTAGCCCTGACCAGGAAGGAGAGAGTCATGGGCAAGGCACTCGACGGGGTCCGCGTCCTGGACATGACCCACGTCCAGTCGGGCCCGTCGGCGACGCAGATACTCGCCTGGATGGGCGCCGACGTGGTCAAGGTGGAGGCGGTCACGGGTGACATCACCCGGCGCCAGCTCCGGGACAAGCCCGGTGTGGACAGCCTCTACTTCACGATGCTCAACTCCAACAAGCGCAGCGTCACCCTCAACACCAAGAGCCCCAGGGGCAAGGAGATCTTCCTGGACCTGGTCCGCCGCAGCGACGTACTGGTGGAGAACTTCGCCCCCGGCGCGCTGGACCGCATGGGCTTCACCTGGGAGGTGCTCGCCGAGGCCAACCCGCGGCTGGTCTACGCCTCCATCAAGGGCTTCGGCCCCGGCGCCTACGCCGACTTCAAGGCCTACGAGGTGATCGCCCAGGCGATGGGCGGCTCCATGAGCACCACCGGATTCGAGGACGGCCCGCCGCTGGCGACGGGCGCCCAGATCGGTGACTCGGGCACGGGGATGCATACAGTAGCCGGTATCCTCGCCGCGCTGTACCAGCGCACCACCACCGGCCGGGGCCAGCGCGTCCAGGTCGCCATGCAGGACGCGGTGCTCAACCTGTGCCGGGTCAAGCTGCGCGACCAGCAGCGCCTCGCCCACGGGCCGCTGGCGGAGTACCCCAACGACGACTTCGGCGACGAGGTCCCCCGCTCCGGCAACGCCTCCGGCGGCGGCCAGCCCGGCTGGGCCGTGCGCACCTCCCCCGGCGGCCCCAACGACTACGTGTACGTCATCGTCCAGCCCACCGGCTGGGAGCCCATCACCCGGCTCATCGGCCGCCCCGAACTGGCCGAGGACCCCGAGTGGGCCACCCCCGAGGCCCGGCTGGACAAGCTAGACAAGATGTTCGCCCTCATCGAGGAGTGGGCCGGCCAGATCCCCAAGTGGGACGTGCTGGCCGCGCTGAACGCGCACAACATCCCCTGCGGGCCGATCATGTCCACCCGCGAGATCATCGACGACCCCACCCTGCGGGCCAACGGGGTCGTCACCACCGTCGAGCACCCCGAGCGGGGCTCCTACGACACGGTCTCCTCGCCGATCCGGCTCTCGGACTCACCGGTGGACGTCGTCCGCTCCCCGCTGCTCGGCGAGCACAACGCCGAGGTCTACGGCGGCGAGCTGGGGCTGTCCGACGAGGACCTGGCCGAACTCGCATCGAACGGAGTGATCTGAACACATGGCCGCCTACACCCCCGACCGCCCCGACCACGACCGCGCCGCGGTCCGCGAGGTGCTCGACCGCGCCAGGGCCGAGGGCAGGAGCGCCCTGACCGCCCCCGAGGGCCGCGTCCTCGCCGACGCCTACGGCATCCCCGTCCCGGG
The DNA here is from genome assembly GCF_018316795.1 of Nocardiopsis akebiae. Lineage (NCBI taxonomy): Bacteria > Bacillati > Actinomycetota > Actinomycetes > Streptosporangiales > Nocardiopsidaceae > Nocardiopsis > Nocardiopsis akebiae. The sequence continues at coordinate 1,084,471 of NZ_CP074132.1, read as the reverse complement.
CGAGGCGCTCGCGCACTCCGCCGAGGAGGCCGCCGAACTCGCCGGTGAGCTGGGCCTGCCGGTCGTGGCCAAGATCGTCTCCCCCGACATCCTGCACAAGACCGACGCGGGCGGCGTCGAGGTCGGCCTGGACAGCGCCGAAGCGGTCGCCGGGGCCTACCGGCGCATCACCGCGAACGCCCTGGCCCACACCCCGGGGGCGCGCATCGACGGGGTCCAGATCCAGCAGCAGGTCGGCGGCGGACCGGAGGTCGAGGTCCTCGTCGGCGCGACCACCGACCCCACCTTCGGCAAGATCGTGGTCTTCGGACTGGGCGGCGTCCTGGTCGAGGTGCTGCGCGACGTCACCTTCCGGATGGCCCCGGTCTCCCGCGGGGAGGCGCTGACCCAGATCGACGACATCCGCGCGGCCGAGGTCCTGCGCGGCGTGCGAGGCCGCCCCGGCGTGGACCGGGAGCGGCTGGCCGACGTGGTGAGCAGGCTGTCGGACCTGGTCACCGACTTCCCCGAGATCGCCGAGGCCGACCTCAACCCGGTCTTCGCCGGACCGGCCTCCGCCGTGGCCGCCGACCTGCGCTTCGTCCTGGACTTCGCGCCGCCCGAGCCGCCCGCGCGGTTCGAAAGGGACGAGATCCTCGCCGCGATGAACCGGGTCTTCAAGCCGCGGTCGATCGCGATCGTCGGCGCCTCCAACGAGCCCGGCAAGATCGGCCACTCCGTCATCAAGAACATCGTCGACGGCGGGTACGCGGGCGAGGTGTACCCGGTCAACCCCAAGTCCGCCGAGGTGTACGGCCGCCCGGCCTACAAGAGCGTCCTGGACATCCCCGGCGAGGTCGACGTGGCGGTCTTCGCGATCCCCGCCAAGTTCGTGGCGGGCGCGCTGGAGGACGTCGGCGCCAAGGGGGCGGCCGCGGCGGTCCTCATCCCCTCCGGGTTCGCCGAGACCGGCGAGCAGGAGCTCCAGGACGAGGTGCTCGCCGTCGCCCGCAGGCACGGCGTGCGCCTGCTCGGGCCCAACATCTACGGCTACTACTACACGCCCGAGAAGCTGTCGGCGACGTTCTGCACCCCCTACGACGTCAGCGGCGGCACCGCCCTGACCTCGCAGTCGGGCGGGATCGGCATGGCCATCCTCGGCTACAGCCGCAGCACGAGCACCGGCGTCTCGGCCATCGTGGGCGTCGGCAACAAGGCCGACATCGACGAGGACGACCTGCTCACCTTCTTCGGCCAGGACGAGAACACCAACGCCGTCGCCATGCACCTGGAGGACCTCAAGGACGGCCGCGCCTTCGTCGAGGCCGCCCGCGAGGTCGTGCCGCACAAGCCCGTCATCGTGCTCAAGGCCGGGCGCACCGACGCCGGGGCGCGCGCGGCCGGGTCGCACACCGGCGCGCTGGCGGGCGACGACAAGGTCTACGACGACATCCTGCGCCAGGCGGGCGTGGTCCGGGCCCCCGGGCTCAACGAGCTGCTGGAGTTCGGCCGCGCGCTGCCGGTCCTGCCCACCCCCAAGGGCGAGAACGTCGTCATCATCACCGGGGCGGGCGGATCGGGCGTGCTGCTCTCCGACGCGGTGGTGGACAACGGGATGAGCCTCTACGGGATCCCGCCGGACCTGGACGCCTCGTTCCGGGCCTTCATCCCGCCCTTCGGCGCCGCCGGGAACCCGGTGGACATCACCGGCGGCGAGCCGCCCTCCACCTACGAGGCCACGATCCGACTGGGTCTGGAGGACGAGCGGGTGCACGCGCTCATCCTGGGCTACTGGCACACCATCATCACGCCGCCGATGGTCTTCGCGAAGGTGGTCGCCGACGTGGTGGCCGAGGCCAGGGCCAAGGGGATCGACAAGCCCGTGGTCGCCTCGCTCTCGGGTGACACCGAGGTCGAGGAGGCCTCGCGGTACCTGTTCGAGCACGGCGTCGTGGCCTTCCCGTACACCACCGAGAAGCCCGTGCAGATTCTCGGCGCGAAGTATCGCTGGGCCCGCGCCGCGGGACTACTCTGACCCAGTGCCCGGTCGGTGCTCCGGCTCCGACCGGGCCCCGTACCAACGCGCACCACCCCTGAACCCGGCGGCCACGGAGCCGCCGCCACACGGCCGCCGGGTCCCCCACCGCGCGACGCAGCCCCTGCGTCGCGGTGACCTCGCCCGTGCGTCCGGCAGAGAGGAGTCCGCACCACCCGGGGGCGCCATGCCAGCAAGCAGCTCGCATCCGCACAGCCCACAGGGAGTTCCCAGCAATGGATTCCTCACGCCCCGAGACCGGCGGCACGCCCGAACCGGTCCGCCAGTCCCCCACCGACGCACAGCCACCCTTCGTACCCGCCCAGAGGCAGGCCGCTCCCCCCGAGGCCGAGGCCGCCTCCGGCCCGTCCGCCCCCGGCGGCGCTCCGCCCGGGGAGCGCGTGTGGAAGGCGGGCCGGCTGGAGCCGATGCCGATCCGCCCCCTGCCCAAGGCCCCGCCCTCGATCCACATCCTGGGCCCCACCGTGTTCCTCGTCGCCCTCGGCGTGGGCATGGGCGAGTCCTACATGTGGCCGAGGCTGGTCCTCGTGTTCGGCCCCGAGATCCGCTGGCTGTTCCTGGTCGGCGTCACCCTCCAGGCCGTGGTCATGCTGGAGATGTCGCGCTACGCGATGGCCACCGGGGAGAGCATCTTCTACGGCGCCGCGCGCGTGTTCAAACCGCTCATGTGGTTCTTCTTCGTCACGGCGATGCTGGTCTACATCTGGCCGGGGCACCTCTCGGCGGGCGCCTCGGCCTTCGAACGGGTGACCGGCATCCCGTGGCAGGTCACGGCGGTCGCCGGGATGCTCCTCGTCGGTGTGGTGTTCACACTGGCCAAGGTCATCTACAACCTGCTGGAGAACGTGCTGTCGATCTGCATCGGCATGCTGGTGGTCGGCAGCGCCGTGATCGCGGCCATCGTGGGCGACCTGTCCGACCTGACCTCCACCCTCACCGGGATGTTCGCGTTCGGCTACCTGCCGGAGGAGGCCACCACGGCCCTGTGGTTCCCCGTGATCGTGGGCTCCATCGCCTTCGCCGGGCCCTCGGGCATGCAGCAGATGTGGTACACCCTGCACCTGCGCGACAAGGGCGCCGGGATGGGCTCGCACATCCCCAAGATCCGGGGCCTGCGGCACGCGGACGAGCAGGAGGCCATGCCCACGCGCGGCTTCATGTTCGACACCTCCGACGCCTCGGAGATGGAGAAGTGGAAGGGCTGGCGGCGCTGGGTCACCTTCGACGCGATGGTCCTGTTCTGGGGCATCACGATGCTGGTGACGATCTCCTTCACCGTGCTGGCCCAGGCCTCGGCCCGCTTCGACCCGAACGTGACCGACCTGCTGCGCGACGGCGACCGCGACGCCGCCCTGGACGCCATGGCGGCCTCCTTCTCGGCGGCCGGGAGCCCGGTCCTGGGCACGGTGTTCTTCTGCTTCATCGCGCTCATCGGCCTCAACGCCACGCTGGGGCTGTTCGACTCCTTCTCCCGCGGTCAGGCCGACATGACCTTCAACTTCGTGCCGGGCGCCAAGAAGGTCGGCATGTCGAGGCTGTACGCCCTCTTCCTGTGGGGCCTGATCGCCTTCGGCATCGTCGTCCTGCTCTTCGGCCCCGCCGACGGCCCGGCGGCGATCCTGGACGTGCTGGCCTTCCTGTCGGCGTTCGCGATGGGCGCCTACTGCGTGGTGCTGCTGCTGGTCAACAACCTCACCCTGCCCAAGCCGATCCGGCCGGGCATCCTCTCCAACGCCGTCATCGCCTTCGCGGCGGTGTTCTACCTCGGCGCCCTGTTCTACTCGCTGTTCGCCTTCGGGGTCGTGATCGACTGATGGGCGCTCGGGAAGTCCTCCCCACCGGGAGGCCCGTGCTCGACCACGCGGAGATCACGCTGCCGGGCGCGCTGATCGGCCTGGTGGCCGGTCTGTTCGCCACGGCCGTCGCGGTGATGGCGGGGCTGTCCCCGGTGGTCACCCTCGCCCTCTCGGCCGGGCTGGGAGTGCCCCTGGCCCTGTTCGGCGCCGGGTACTGCGTGCTGCTGGCGCGCGGCGTCTTCCAGGTCGGCGCGGTTGCGCCCATGGCGCTGTACTGGCTGGCGGGGTTCCCCGCCTCCCGGCTGATCGACTCCTACGCCGTGGCGTGGGCGCTGGGCGACGACACCGTGCTGGGGGAGCCGCTCCTGTCCTTCCTGGCCCTCCAGGCGATGCTGAGCCTGGGGTTCACGATCGGCTTCCTGTGGCTCCACGAGAGGATCGCGCCGCACTGGCTGCTCCGCGTCCGGGGTCACAACCCGGTGGCGGCGTCCCTGGTCGAACGCTACCTGGAGCACGCCGTCCACCTCGACCGGCGGCGGGGAGGCTCCCGCCGCGGCGTCCCCCGGTCCCCGTCGCCCTGAGCGGCGCGGTGACGCTCCCGTGACGACGGCGGGGGCCGGGCACCGCGCGGTGCCCGGCCCCCGCCGTCGTGTACACGGTCCCGGAAGGACGGGGAGGCCGCCCGTCCCGGGGACGCGGGCCCTAGTGCAGGAGCTTGAGCCCCACCACGCCCGCGACGATGAGCACCAGGCACAGCAGCTTGGCCCAGGTGAAGCCCTCGCCGAGGAAGAACATGCCCACCAGCGCGGTCCCGACGGCGCCGATGGCCACCCACACCGCGTAGCCGGTCCCGACGGGGATGGTGCGCAGGGCGTAGGCCAGTCCGGCCATGCTCAGGAACAGGGTGACCCCGAAGGTCACCGACGGCCACAGGCGGGTGAAACCCTTCGAGGCGCTGAGCGAGAGGGCCCACGCGGTCTCCAGGAACCCCGAGACCACCAGAACGATCCAGGCCATGATGCCTACCTCCGTGACGTGTGACGTGCGTTGTCCAACGCGCCGTCTTGTCGTCACCGGGTACGGCGCACCTCGTCCGGGGTATCGCGGAACGCGCCGACGCGGATGCCCGCGACGGCGGTGATGGTGCACAAGCTACAACGCCCCGGGCCGGACGGGCGTTCCGGGTCCGGTGGAGGCGTGTCCCACCACCGGGGGGGCGGCCCCGGCGGGACGGAGGCCGGCCCCGGCGAGGACGCCCCCGACCACCTCCCCGGCCCCCGGCGGGACGGAGGCCGGAGCACCCCCGAACCCCTGCCCCGGGCGCCGGAACCCCTGCGGAACCGGCTCCGCGGGCGTGTGCGCTCGGGGCCCGTGGTCTGGACCGGAGCCGCTCGGCGACCGTTCGGCGCGCCAGACGACCGCTCACCGCGCGCTGGGCGACCGTTCGACGCTCCTCCCCCGCGTTCGGCGCGCGTGCGTACGAGCCCCCTCCTTCGCGGTAGTGCCGCTCCTTACAGTTCCCCGTAACGCAGATCACACAAGAGCGGCGCCGTCGCCGCCGGACGCACGGTAATCCCCCCGGAGGTAGAGCATGTCAACAGACCGGCCGACGAAGGACCCGGCCCCGCCGCCCGACGGCGACGGAGGCGGCGACGCGATCCCGACCGAGGCCTACGTGACCATGCACGGCGACCCGCGCTTCATCGAGCTCAAGCGGCGGCTGTACAGGTTCGTCTTCCCGATGAGCCTCGCCTTCATGGCGTGGTACCTGCTCTACGTGCTCATGTCCGCGTTCGGCCGCGACCTCATGGGCGTGGTGCTCTTCGGCAGCGTCAACGTCGCCCTGGTCTTCGGTGTCCTCCAGTTCGTGTCGACCTTCGGGATCGCCGTCCTGTACACGAACTACGCGCGCCGCAGGCTCGACGCCCAGGCGGTCGAGCTGCGCGACGAGCTCCACTACAACGCGGCGAACAAGGAGGGCGGCCGATGATCCTCGCCCAGGAAGCTGTCGAGACGGTCAGCGACAGCAGCCGCGTCATCACCATCGTCCTCTTCGTCCTCATGATCGCGGCCACGCTCGGCATCACCGTCTGGGCCGGCCGCAGCACGCGCTCCGCCACCGACTTCCACTCGGGCGGGCGCGGCTTCTCCCCGCTCCAGAACGGCCTGGCGATCGGCAGCGACTACATGTCCGCCGCGTCCTTCCTGGGCATCGCGGGCATGATCGCGCTGTTCGGCTACGACGGCTTCCTCTACTCCATCGGGTTCCTCGTCGCCTGGCTCGTCGCCCTCCTGCTGGTCGCGGAGCTGCTGCGCAACTCCGGCCGCTACACCATGGGCGACGTGCTGTCCTACCGGATGCGGCAGCGCCCGGTGCGCACCGCCGCGTCGGTCTCCACGATCGTGGTGTCGATCTTCTACCTGCTGGCGCAGATGGTCGGCGCGGGCGCGCTCATCGCCCTGCTGCTGGGCATCCAGCCCGGGCAGACCTTCATGGGCATGGACGCCGCCACCGCCAAGATCGTCGGCATCGTGGTCATCGGCCTGCTGATGACCATCTACGTGACCTTCGGCGGCATGAAGGGCACCACCTGGGTGCAGATCATCAAGGCCCTCATCCTCATGCTGGGCGCCGCGCTGCTCACCGTGCTGACCCTGTCCCTGTACGGGTTCAACCTCGGCGCGCTGATGAGCGACGCCGCCGCGGCCAGCGGCCAGGAGGGCTTCCTGGAGCCCGGCCTGCGCTACGGGGTGGAGGTCGCGGGCGACCCGCTCCAGACCCTGTGGAACAAGCTGGACCTGATCAGCCTGGGCCTGGCCCTGGTGCTGGGCACGGCCGGTCTGCCGCACATCCTCATCCGCTTCTACACCGTCCCCGACTCCCAGAGCGCCCGCAAGTCGGTCAACTGGGGTATCGGCCTCATCGGCACCTTCTACCTGATGACCCTGGTGCTGGGCTTCGGCGCGGCGGCCATCGTCGGCCACGAGGCCATCACGGCGCAGGACGGCGCGGGCAACACCGCGGCTCCGCAGCTGGCCCAGGTGGTCGGTGAGCGCATCGGCGGCGAGATGGCGGGCGCGGTCCTGCTGGCGATCATCGCCTCGGCGGCCTTCGCGGCCATCCTGTCCACGGTTGCGGGCCTGGTCATCGCCTCCTCGTCCTCCATCGCGCACGACTTCTACAACTCGGTCCTGCGCAAGGGCAAGGCCACGGGCACCGAGGAGGTCCGGGTCGCCCGCCTGTCCGCCCTCGGCGTCGGCGTGGTCGCGATCCTGCTGGCGGTGTTCGCGCAGAACCTCAACGTGGCCTTCCTGGTCTCGCTGGCGTTCGCGATGGCGGCCTCGGCGAACCTGCCGACCCTGCTGCTCAGCCTGTTCTGGAAGAGGTTCAACACCCGGGGCGCCCTCGCGGGCATCTACGGCGGCCTGATCAGCGCCGTGGGCCTGGTGTTCTTCTCGCCCGTGGTCTCAGGCAGCGAGACCGCGCTCATCCCGACCGCGGACTTCGCCTGGTTCCCGCTGCCCAACCCGGCCCTGGTGTCGGTGCCGATCAGCCTGCTGTGCGCGATCGTGGGGACCCTGTCGTCCAAGGAGCGCGACTTCGACAAGTTCGCCCAGCTCCAGGTCCGCGCCCTGACCGGTGCGGGCGCGGAGAAGGCCGCCAACCACTAGACAGTGTTTTCTCTGGGCCTCCGCTTCGCTTCGGCCCGTGTTCGGGCGTCCGGAGAACGGCAGCCCCGTGGACGCCCGAACTCTCCGGGCCCGCGCTCCGCGCGCGGGCCCGGAGGACTCCCGAACCACCTGCCCGGGGCCGCCGGCGGCCCGCTCCGCCCGGGAGTCCACCCTTCTCCCGGCACGGCCGCCGCCCCGGGCGCTCCTCCGGGCCCGCCGCCGCTCCCGGTGGCGGGCCCGGCTCCCGCCCGCGGCGCGAGCGCGCATTTGCGTCACGATTCGAAAGGTGACCCCGGCCACGTGAGCACCGACACAGTCCGCTGGGATAGGGTCGTTCCGTGTCATACCGGTGGCTGTCGCGGGTGTCCCCCTCCCGACGTCGCCCGGCGTCCTCGGAGCAGCGGGCGAGCGTCGAGCTGATGCGTCAGGTCCACGCCCTCGGCGTCGACCTCCGGGACGGGCTGCACGGCCGGAGGGTCCCCTCGGCCGCCAGACGGCTGCGCCAGCTCCTGGCCGTGGACGGCGTCGTCCTGGCCGACCTGGACGGCCCGGTCGCCGCGCACGGGACCAGCCCCGCGCCCTCCGAGGTGGAGGGCCTGCTCTCCCAGGTCTTCGAGTACGGGAGCAACGCCCGGCTGCGCCTGCCCGACGGCGCGTCGGCGTGCGCGGTCCCCCTTACCGTGGCCGACGAGATCTCCGGCGCCCTGGTGGCCTCGGGCCATCCCGTGGAGGCCGACGTGGAGGCCGCCGCCGCGCTGGTCTCGGACTGCCTGGACCACGCGGCGCTGCGCCGGGCCCGCGCCCGGATCGCCGCGGCCGACCTGCGCACCCTGCGGGCGCAGATCTCCCCCCACTTCGTGCACAACGCCCTGGCGGTGATCGCCGCCCTGGTGCGCACCGACCCCGACCGGGCCCGCCACCTGCTGTCGGACTTCGCCGACTACCTGCGCTACGGCTTCTCGGAGAAGGGCGACTACGCGACCCTCTCGGAGGAGCTGGAGGCCACCCAGACCTACCTCGAACTCCAGCGGGCCCGCTTCCACGACCGCCTGGACATCACCGTGCGGATGGCCCCCGAGGTGCTGCCGGTGGCCATACCCTTCCTGGTCGTGCAGCCGATAGTGGAGAACGCGATCCGGCACGGGCTGGAGCGCAAGGAGGGCCGCGGCCACATCAGCGTCTCCGGTTTCGGCGAGGGCCCGCTGTGCGTCATCGAGATCGAGGACGACGGGGTGGGCATGCACCCCGACCTGGCCCGCTCCCTGCTGGCGGGCACCGGCCCGGAGTCGCGCGGCGTCGGCCTGGCCAACGTGGACCAGCGGCTGCGCGCCGTCTACGGACCCGAGTACGGTCTGGTGATCGAGACCGCGCTGGGGGAGGGGACGAAGGTGACCGTGCGCGTGCCCAGGTTCACCAGGGGGGTGGTGGCGCGTTGAAGCCCGAACTGCGGGTGCTGGTGGTCGAGGACGAGGCCTCCACCCGCCAGGAGATGGCGTCCCTGCTCGGCGACATGCCCGAGGTGGCGGAGGTCCTGGTGGCCGACAACGGCGCCACGGCGGTGCGGCTGCTGGGGACCACCACCATCGACGCCGCGTTCCTGGACATCCTCATGCCCGGTCTGGACGGCATGGACGTGGCCCGGGTGCTGAGCGTGCTGTCCGAGCCCCCGTCCATCGTGTTCGTGACCGCCTCCGAGGCCCACGCGGTGGAGGCCTTCGGCATCGGCGCCGTGGACTACCTGCTCAAGCCGATCCGGCCCGAGCGCCTGGCCGAGGCGGTGGGCCGCATCGCCCAGCTGCGCAGGCCCGGGAGCGGGGCCCCGCCCGCCGAGGACCTGCACGTGGTGCAGATCGACACCGGCAGGCGCACGGTGTTCGTCAAGCGCGACGACGTGCAGTTCGTGGAGGCCCAGGGCGACTACGTGCGCCTGCACACCGCCGACGGCGGCCACCTCATCCGCCTGTCGCTGTCCTACCTGGAGGAGGTGTGGGCCTCGGCCGGGTTCGTCCGGGTCCACCGGGGGTTCCTGATCGCCATCCCGTGGGTGCGCGACCTGCGGGTGACCTCCTCGTCCGGCCTGGTGGCGGGCACCCCGGCCGGGGACGTGCCGGTGAGCCGACGCCACGGCCGCCAACTGCGCGCCCAGCTGCTGGAGGCGGCCCGGCGCGACCAGCTCGGCCGGTCCGCCAACGCCCAGGGCGGCCCCGCCTCCCGGCCTCGGGACGGTGAGGGGGAGCAGGCGCCGTGAGTCCGCGCCGCGAGAAGCTGACCAGCCCGCAGACCCGGATCGCGCTGGCACGGGGCAACCGGCCCGCGCAGCACCTGCTGCCGATCCCGGAGCCGGTGGACACCGAGGCGGCGCGCGCGCTGTTCCGGGCCCAGCGGCGGACCGCCGTGCGCACCGTGGCGGTGCTGTCGGTGCTGCTGTTCGGGATGAGCGGCGCGTTCGCGCTCTTCCCCGCGCTGGGTGAGGTCCGCTTGGGCGGGGTCCCGCTGTCGTGGCTGCTGCTGACGGTGGCGGTCTACCCGATGCTGTTCGGGCTGGCGCTGTGGCACGTGCGCTCGGCCGAGCGGATCGAGGACCGGGCCGAGAGCGCCGCGGACCGGGCGGAGGCCGCGCGGGTGCCGGAGCACGACCGGAAACCCGGAGGCACGAGGGGACCGGGACGCGCGAGCGGTGAGGACACGGGGCGCACGTGGTGATCGCGGTCCTGGCCATCGGGCTGGTCCTGCTCACCAGTCTGGTCATCGGCGTCTACGGGGTGCGGGCGGCCCGCTCGACCTCCGACTTCCTCGTGGCCTCGCGGCGGATCTCCCCCAACTGGAACGCGATGGCGATCGCCGGGGAGTACCTGTCGGCCGCCTCGGTGCTGGGGCTGGCGGGGCTGCTGCTCAAGAACGGCCTGGGCACCATGTGGTACGCGGTGGGGTTCGCCGCGGGCTACGTGGCGGTGGTGGCGCTGGTGGCCGGGCCGATGCGCCGGTCGGGGGCGTTCACCGTGCCCGACTTCGCCGAGTACCGCCTGGGCGCGCCGCGCCTGCGCAAGCTGTGCGGCTGCGTGGTGCTGGTGATCATGCTGCTGTACCTGGTGCCCCAGTTCAAGGGCGCCGGTGTGGTGCTGGCCCTGGTCAGCGGCACGCCGTACTGGGTCGGGGTGCTCCTCGCCGGGCTGGTGGTGAGCGCCTCGATCGCGGCCGGGGGGATGCGGTCGGCGACCTACGTGCAGGCCTTCCACTACGTGGTCAAGCTGGCCTTCATCGCCGTCCCGGCGGTCTACCTGGTGGTGCACGCCGGTCCGCAGACCCGGGCGGAGGCGCTCAACCCCGAGTGGGGCACGCACTTTCCCGAGGCGACCCCGGTGGAGTTCACCGTGGGGACCCGGTTCGGCCTGGACGAGCCGGTGACGGTGACCGCCCCCGGGGGCGAACGGGTGGAGTTCGCGGCCGGGGAGCACAGCGTGGAGGCGGGCACCGAGTACGTGTTCCCCGAGGGAGCGCCCATCCCGCACCCGGCGGGGCTGCCGGAGCTGGGCAGCGAGCGGTGGAGTTCGCCGCTGCTGGACGTGGGCGGGTACCCGCTGTTCGAGACGTGGTCCACGCTGCTGGCGATCACGCTGGGCTGTATGGGGCTGCCGCACGTCATCATGCGCTTCCACACCAGCCCCACGGCGCGGACCGCGCGCCGGGTGGCGGTGGGCGTGATCGCCCTGCTGGGGCTGTTCTACCTGTTCCCGACGGTGTACGGGCTGCTCGGGCGGGTGCTCACCCCGCACCTGGTGCTGCTCCAGGGCACCGACACGGTCGCGGTGGTGCTGCCCGCCCAGGCGGTGCCGGGCTCGGTGGGAACGGTGCTGACGGCGCTGGTGGCGGCGGGGGCGTTCGGCGCGTTCCTGTCCACCTCCTCCGGACTGCTGCTGGCCCTGGCGGGCGGGCTGTCGCACGACCTGTTCCAGGGCAGCGTGCCGCGGCTGCGCCTGGCGGTGGCCGTGGGCGCGTGCGTGGCGGTGCTGCTGGCGCTGCCCGCGCAGCTGATCGACATCAACGTGCTGGTGGTGTGGGCGTTCACGGTGGCGGCCTCGACGTTCTGCCCGCTGCTGGTGCTGGGCATCTGGTGGCGGCGGCTGACGCTGGCCGGGGCCGCGTCCGGACTGATCGTGGGGGCGGTGACCGCGACCGGCGCGGTGGGGTGGTCGATCCTGCTGCCGCCCCCGGTCGGGTGGCTGTCGGTGCTGCTGGCGCAGCCCGCGGCGTGGACCGTCCCGCTTGCCTTCGGGACGATGGTGCTCGTCTCCCGGCTGACCAGGCCGCCGGACTGGGCCGAGCACGCCGTGCTGCGCCTGCACTCCCCCTGACCCGCGCGGCCGTGCTCCCGCCGCCGACCCCGGTGGCAGCTCCGACTGCGGGACCGGTGGCAGGACCCCGTGTCGGGCGGGCCGCGGAGGGCGCTTTCCCGGGTGTAGGGTCCGGACTGACCGCGTACGATCACCCGTGGTGCCGACAGCGACACGAGGAGTCCCATGCCCCCCTCACGCCGTGCCCTGCCCGCGCTGCTGGCGGCGGGCGCGCTCCTGTTCGCCTGCGGCGCCTCGCCCTCGCTCGCCCCGGACGACTCACCCGCCGAACCGCCGGGCACGGCCTCCCTGGTCGGCGCGGTGGACACCGTTCCGCAGGTGAACGCGGACGGCACCGGCGTCAGCGTGGACGACGGGGACTCCCGCGTGGAGGTGGGCCCCGGCGGGGTCCGCGTGGAGACCTCGGGCGCGCTGGTGGACGTCAACCCCGGGTCCTACGTCCTGGTGTGCGCGAACGGCGTGCGGGTCGTGGTGCGCGCGGGCGAGGCACCGCCGTGCTCGCCGGGCCCCGAGCAGCCGGAGCCTCCCGCACCTGAGGAGCCCGGCTACCCCGAACCCGAGCCGCCCGCTCCACCGGCGCCCGGCGAGCCGGAGCCCGGGGAGCCGGAGCCCGGGGAGCCCGCTCCCCCGGCCGCGGAGGAGCCCGGGGCCGCGCAGCCCGGGGCGGAGGCCGCCGCCCCGGTGGAGCCCGCCCGGGAGCGCGCGGCCCGACCCGAACAGCCGTCGGCGTCCCCGTCGGCCCCGCCCCCGGCGGAGCGGGCCGTCCGGGAGCAGGTGCTGGCCGACCTCTCCCCGCACTCCGCGCCGCAGGCCGCCGGAGCCTTCACCCCCATGCGCACCATGGTGGTGCTCGTGGTCGTCATCGCCGTGGTCGCCGCGGGCGCGGGCCGCGCCGCCACGCGTTCCCCGGGCTGACCGGCTCCGGCCCGACACGGCCGTCCGCCAGCGCCCGGCAACAGCGGACGGGCCGCGGACGCGGCCCCCGAGGACGCGTCCGGGGCCCGTCGGCCCGCTCGCCCCTACTGGGGGCTGAGTGAGGCGTCGATCCGCTCGAACCCGGCGAGGGCGTCCTGGATCGCGCCCGCGTCGTGCGCCAGGGCCCCGTTGTAGGGGTTGCCCAGGTAGAACAGCAGCAGGATCGTGGCGAACACGAACACCAGGTTGGCCGACGCCCAGAAGTAGGCCACGGTCGAGCCCCGCCGGATCATGGCGAAGGGCAGCACCGCGACCGCGACGGCGGACAGGGCCGCGATGCCGTTGAGGACGAACGGGATGCCGTCCCCGGCCGCGTCCGCGCGCTCGATGCGCGCGTCGCTGAGCTCCGCGAGCTCTTGGCGGGCGGTCAGGCGGTCCAGGCCGTCGCCGCTGTCGGACACCGACAGCGCCCGCACCGACGCGGCCAGTTCGGCCAGGGCCTCGTCGCCCTCCTCGCTCAGCTCGCCCTCGGCGCGCATCATCGGCCAGTCGCTGTCCGCGACCGCGCTCATGTAGGCGCGCAGCTGCTGGCGCACGGTCTCCGCCTCATCGGCGGGGAGGGTGGTGGTGCTCCAGTACAGGGCGTCGGCCGCGCCCGTCTCCTCGGTGATCCCGTCCCCGGCACCGGTGAAGTTCTCCCAGCCGATCACCACCCCCATCGCCGCCGCCGCGAGGTAGAGCGCGAGCACGCAGGGGGCGACGACCACGCTGACGGCGCCCCCCGAGGATTCGTCGTCGACGCGGAACCTGCCTACGGCGAGGACCGCGCCGCCGACCATGGCGGCCAGAACGGCGAGGACGAGCAGCATTGTCATCATGGGGGTTCCCGGGGAAGAAGGAGGAGGGACCGGCAGCGAACGGGTCCATCCGTAGCACGCGCGGGTCGGCCCGCTCAGCGGAAAGCAGGAACGTCCGCAAATGTCCCTCCGGCGTGGTGACCAGTGCGGACGCCCTCCCCCTCCCGGTCGGCTCCCGGGGTTACAGCGGCGCGCCCATCGCGTGGTAACCGCCGTCCACGTGCAGCGTCGTGCCGGTGACGGCGCGCGCGGCCGGGGACATCAGGAACAGCGCGGGACCGGCGACCACGGAGGCGTCCTTGGTGTCCCAGCCCAGCGGCGCGGACTCTGCCCAGCCGTCCGCGATCTGGTCGAACCCGGGGATCGAGCCGCCCGCGAGGGACTTGACCGGCCCCGCGCTGACGGCGTTCACCCGGATTCCGTCGCCGCCGAGGTCGCGGGCCAGGTACTTCGTGGAGTTCTCCAGCACGGCCTTGGCCGACCCCATCCAGTCGTAGACCGGCCAGGCCCGGGAGGCGTCGAAGGTCAGGGAGACGACCCCGGCGCCGTGCGGGGCGGCGGCCATGAGCTCCCGGAACCCCACGGCGAGCGCCTTCAGGGAGTACCCGGAGACGTGGATCGCGGTGGCCACGTCCTCCCAGGAGGTGTTGAGGAAGTTGCCGCCCAGCGCGTCTCCCGGGGCGTAGGCGATGGAGTGCAGCAGCCCGTCCACGTGGTCCCAGTGGGCGGCGACCCTGCCCGCCGTCTCGGTGACCTGCTCGGGGTCGGTGACGTCCATGGGCAGGATGTCCACGGGTTCGGCGGGGAGGCGTTTGGCCACCCGTTCCAGGATGGACAGCTGCCTGCCGGGCGGGTTGGTCAGGATCACCTGGTGGCCCTGCTCCATCGCCTCCTCGGCGATCGCGTAGGCGATCGAGGACTGGGTGGTGATGCCGGTGATGAGGAGGTTCACCTGGGTTCCTTCCGCGCGTGGTTGCTGGCAGGAGGAACGTACCGGTGCGCCGGAGGGGCCGTCACCGGCGAATCGGTACAAGGTTCGGGCCCGGATTTTGAAACCCCGGGAGGCGGGCGGTACCCGTCGGCCCCGGGGCCCGCCGTGAGGAGCGCGTCCAGGTCGGGAGAGGTGTTCACCGCCCGGCGTGCCCGGCGGAGCGGTCGCGACCGCGGTCGGGGCGGTCGATCTCGAACCAGACGGTGGTCCGGCCGCCCTCGTGGAGCGTGCCCCACCGGCTGGCCTGCGCGGCGACCAGGCGCATCCCCAGCCCACCCACGCGCAGCGGGTCGGCGGGCCGCACGCACGGTGTGGTGACGGCGTCCTCGCCGATCGGCCCCTGGTCGGTGATCTTGACCTGCACGCGGCCCGGAAGCCGGTGCACGCTCACGATGACCTCGCCCCCGGACAGGCCGCTGCGCGTGTGCGTGATCGCGTTGTTGAACACCTCACCGGCCAGTTCCTGGGCCGCTTCCCTCGCCAGCGGCGGCAGGGCGGAGAGGGCGCAGACCCTGTGGCGCACCAGGGCGGCCTGGTCGGGACGCCCCGCGATGATGAGCGCGGTGCCGAGGCTGCTCCAGCGCTGGTCCAGCACCAGGGGCGCCCTGTCGCGGGGTTCCACTCCCCGGCGGGGAAGGGGGAAACGCCCGGCGCCGCCGCCGTCCTGGAAACCCGAACCCGAACCCGGACCGCCTCGACGCGATTGCATGCTTGTCACTGATCCCAACTGAAATCACCATCCTCCGGAACATAGCCACGAACAGGCCGCAATTACCTGCGGGTTCGTGACCTGCATCCACCCTGGCCACAGGGCCTGGGCTATCTCCACTGTTTGTCGTTTTCGGGAGAACGGATGACAGGAAGCGCAACCGCTCTGTAAGTTGTGCAGGGTGACGCAAGATCACTTCTCCTCCCTGCTCACAACGTTTCGCGATTTCTCAGGGAGAACGCAGAAGCAGTTGGCCTTCGACATAGGCACCTCGCCCGCGTCCGTGTCCCGGTGGGAGGCGGGGAAGTTCACGCCCAGTGTGGAGACCGCCGAGGCCCTGGACCGGATGCTCAAGGCGGACGGCAGGCTCCTCAAGGCGTGGCGGAAGAAGACCTCGGGGACGGAGCTGCCGGTGTGGCAGCTCAACGTGGCCCGGTTGCAGGAGCAGGCCGTGGCCATCGACTGCCTGTCACCGGTACTGGTTCCGGGCGAACTCCAGTGCTCTTCCTACGCCGAGGCCGTCTTCAAGGACGGACAGCCACTCGTTGCTGACGCTGAGGTGGCCCGCTGGGTCAACGCTCGCTGCGGACGCCTCAAAACACTGCGCGAGCACCACCACGACCCGGTGGTGACCTCCGTCTTTCCGCACAGCGCTTTGACCTGCATGCCTGATCACATCCGGAGGGAGCAGGCAGGGCACCTGTTACGGCTGGTGGAAGGTGAGCGCGTCGAGGCCCACTTGTTGTCGCCGGGAACGTCCATGGTCGGAGTTACCGCACCCGTCAACCTGTACCGACTGGTTGACGGCGGCCTGGCTGTCTCCAGCGACTACATCGCGGGGAACGTCATCCTGGAGTCCGACAGCCATCCGCGTATGGAGGCGCTGGTAAGAAAGTGTCTGGCGTCCGCGCTGCCCGCTAGAGAGTCCCGGCAGCTGTTGAGGGAATTGGAAGCACCATGAGCAACGAGTGGCACAAGAGCAGCTACAGCAACACCGGGAGCCAGTGCGTCGAGGTCCGCGAACACGCCTCCGGCGCTGACGTCCGCGACACCGTCCACCGCGAGGCCGGACACCTCACCGTCCCCGGGGACCAGTGGGTGGCGCTGCTCAGCGGCCTGCGTTCCGGCCTGTAGCCGCCTCTAACCGCCTCCAGCCCCCGCGCCCGCTTCGGCCGGGGGCTTTTTCCTACCCAAAAGACCCCAGGAAAAGACCCTCAAAACCAATCATTCCGGACAATGGAGAAACCTGGCCAGCCAGATTTCTCCCACCTCACCCGAGCCTCTGACCAGCACATACGCACCATCCGCGCACCTTTCTCGAACCCTACTCCCCCGTAGCGTCCTCCACCACTCCACCAATCCCCTAGCCTTTCTCCGAACACACAACTGAACACGAAAGACCCCGCGACGGTCAAATACCGCCCGGGGTCACGGCCAGCACACCAACCCTTTAAGAACAGGAACTGCCAGCATGCGCCAGTTTAGCGCTGCACTTCTCACCCGTGCCCTGGCTCTGGTGACATCCCTCTTCATCCCCGCGCGCGGACGCCACTCGGCCGCCGTCCGCCGTCGCCGTTCCACCCGGGTCCGCCGCTACGCCCCGGTCCCCGCACCCGCTTCCGCGCGGTCCAGCAGGCCCACGATTCCACAGCGCGGGACCTCGCGCCCCGCTCCGCGCCCGGTGTCCCCTCCCCGCCTGGCCCCCGCCCCGGAGATCTTCCCGGCCGACGACATCGCCCTGGTCAGGCCCTACTACACCGCCCGCGAACGCGAGTGCGAGCACGACCTCTCCCGCGTCCAGGCCGAGGCCGTCATTCGACTGCGCGCGTGGTCGCACGGCTCCGTTCACGTCCCTGCCCAGGCCCCGCTTCCGGTTCCGACCCCGACCCGGGCCCCGGCACCGACCCCGGCTCCCATGCCCGTTCCCGTCGGCGACCTGCTCGCCGCCGCACCCGCCCGGACCCGGTACGCGGACGGGGTGACGGTATGACCCGCACGCCTGTGCACGACCCGGCACCGGTCCCCGGCCCGTTCGCCTTCTGGGGACACCTCGACTACGCCTGCGACCTGTCCGAGCTCGCCCGGGTCCGCTCCGAACTCGCCCGCGACCTGGCCGGGTTCGACCCCGACCTGGTCGCGACCGTCCAGCTCGTGGCCAGCGAACTCGTCGCCAACTCCTGCAAGTACGCCCGTTCGGAGGAGGGGGTCACCCGCACCCTGTCCATGCCCGACGAACGCACGCTGCGCCTGACCGTCAGCGACGCGGGCGGCCCCACCCTGCCCCGCATTCCCAACGAGCGCACCGACGAGGAGTGGGAGGCGGCGGAGGGCCAGCGCGGCCTGCTGCTGGTGCGCCAGCTCTCCCGCACGTGGGCCAGCTTCGCCTTTCCGCGCCGCTACGGCCTCGGCACCCACGTCTGGGCCGCCTTCGACGCCGAGCCGCCCCGGAGCCTGCGCGGCGCTTGGTGACGCACAGAGAAAGGGGGCGCGGGCACGATCGTGCCCGCGCCCCCTTTCCAGAGGTCACTCCTTCTTCTTGCGGCGCAGTTGCAGCATGCGAGGGGCCACATAGACCGCGAAGAGAATGGCCGTGAGGAGCACGCTCAGAGCGGCCCAGAAGTAGTCGCCCTCCCATGCGCGCCATACCGCCATGCCGAGGAAAAAGGCTATGCCAACAAGCCTGAACCAGATGAGGGTGCGAAGCTCCTTCTTGGTCGGGTCCTTCGGAAAGCTTCCCTCCATGCGCCCTGCTCCCTTCTTTGGTTGCCGATCCGCGGCAGCAAGCCCAAGCGCAGTTGTCCAGTTGCTGCCGGGACGGGCCCGGTCGGGTGAAGCCCATCGTGAACGTGCTGTGGAAGCGGTGGTTCAGATGCACCGTGCCGTCCTGGAACTGGTAGACGCCGCTGAACCCGAACAGACTCAACGCCGCCACTACCTTCCGAAATCAATCAAATCACAAGAAAGTGAATGAAAATTGAGACCAACGCCAGAATCCCCAAACCCCAGAACAGCGAAGTAAAAACTATCCCCAATCTTCTATTCTTCCTTTTTGATGCCACATAGAAGCCGAACGACATAAAAGCCAGACAGGAAGCGTACATTATGATTCGAGTCGAACCTTCATCGAGAAACAAAACTTCCAAAGGCTTTCCATACCTCATGGCATTGAGCCTATATTATTGAGAAAACCTGCAAGTATATTTTATAGAACCTCACTGCTTGGCCAGCCTTCCCTGGCGAGGCATCTTATTCATTATCCCAGGGGCGCGACGCCCAAGCCGACGCGCCACGATCCAACAACCGCCTACTGGGGCCAGAAAAAAAGGAAACCTGCTATCACCAGAAGAATCAAAGCAGTCAATGAATCAACGTTCCTAATCGGCCTTGAAGTCTTCACCCTGGCCACCATGTAAATCATAACGGCACAGATTATAATTGACGCAAGAAGCTCAAAAACGGGAGATCACCTGCTTTCTCTAGAGATCCTTGAAAGTCGCACGCCGCGTAGGCGTAGTTGTTCGCCCCCTGTCGGGACGGGCCCGGTTGGGTGAATCCCAGCGTGAACGTGCTGTGGAAGCAGTGGTTCAGGTGCACCGTGCCGTCCTGGAACTGGTAGGCGCCGGTGAACCCGAACGAGCACGACACCATCAAGCTGGCGTATCCTTTATTTTTCTCGACCTGAGCGGAAGACTCTGAACGACTGGCATTCAGAGCCTTCCACTGTTGCAATTCCCACTATCTAGCGGAAGTCTCCCTTAAAAGAGCAGCCAAATAAGGGAAAATAGGAAGCATGCCAGGAAAGAGGATACGATTAGCAAATCGAGCCACTTGGGTGCTGCCGATTTGCGACTGACTAGAAAAACTTTGACCAGTAGGCCAATGGCCCCAATGACCATGAGTGCGAAGGTTGCAGGAATTATCAGCATCTCTCCTAAGGGCCACCAGGGGAGCTTCCTGGTGGCCCGCTTTGCTGGATCAGCGAGTCAGTATCGATAGTGGAGCCAGAGTGCTCCGCATGTTATTCCAACTGCGGCCACGCCGATTGCCCAGAATGCTCCCCAGGGCCCCGTGATGCCAAAGGCCCAGACAAGGATTCCGATCTCCGTTCCGAGAAGCCCAGCTGCTGAGCACATGTCTAGAGCAGTTGAGTTCAGCCCGGTGGGGTCGGTGTTGTTGATGGGGTCGCACTGGGCGTAGTTGTAGTTGTTGAGCTCCTGCCGGGAGGGGTCGGGCTGGGTGAAGCCCAGGGCGGCGCACGAAATACGTGCGCCGCCCTGCATAGAGCGAGACCAAGGACTTCAAAAATCGCCAAACAATAGCTTAGGCGTTTCTGCCATGCATGCCTTGTTCTTCACTCTCCTTCGCGACATGAGGCCGCATCGAAAGCGTAGAAGTGATCACGAGAAATAGAGGTAAACGCAGATAGCGATAGCGGCGCCCGAGATGACGATGATCGCCTTTTCCGACTTTGCGCCCCGGGCACCCGTCCCACTTTTATACCCCAAGGAGGCAAGAGCGAAGACCCCCGCAACTAGGAATACAGATGCAAAAATCGCTAGCGTCACTTGACTCACTTCCGTGCTGTGCTTTTTGGACTACTTGGTTGCGCCGTAGGCACCTCCGATCAGGGTCCCGGCCACTCCACCGGCTTTGTACCCGGCTTGGCAACCGACCCAAGCCCCGGGGAGAGCACCTATGCCCCCGCTCATGAGGCCTCCGGCGAGCGCACCGAAACCGCCTACCAGAACACAGCCAGCGGCTGCGCCGATGATCGCACCACCAGCCCCGTAAGCACCGACTTCTTTGACGGAGAATAGTCCTCCGGGATCGGTGTTGTTGATGGGGTCGCAGGCCGCGTAGGCGTAGTTGTTCAACTCCTGCCGGGAGGGGTCCGGCTGGGTGAAGCCCAGCGTGAACGTGCTGTGGAAGCGGTGGTTCAGGTGCACCGTGCCGTCCTGGAACTGGTAGGCGCCGGTGAACCCGAACGGGCTCAACGCCGCCGCCTCGGTTCCCTCCAGGCTCTCAGAGGTGCGCTCGCCGTAGGGGCTGTAGTCGTAGACCACGTCCGGGGACTCGGCTTCCGAACCCTCAGAGGTGAGAGCCAGCACGGTGTTCTGCTGGTCGAGGGTGTAGTGGAACCGCTCATCACCGTCCCAGGCCACCATGGACACCAGACGCCCGTCGGGGTCGCGCACGAAGCTGGTGCGCTCGCCCTCGGAGGCGATGTTGGTGACCCCGAGCGCGGTGTTGGACAGCTGCCGCTCCACCCGGGTGCCCTCGTGCACGTCGGTGACGCCGCGCATCTGGGTCTGGTCGGTGGTGTCATAGCTCAGCCACGAGGCCAGGTCACCGTCACCGTCGTTGGAGCGCAGCGTCTGGTTGGTCACCGAGTACTCGTAGACGTACTCACCCCGCGAGGTCATGTTCCCGGCCTCGTCGTGGCCCACCTCGGCCCCGCGAGCGCTGGTGACCTGGTCGGCGTCGTTGTAGGCGAACTCCTCGTCCCCGGCGGTGAGCAGGTTGCCGACGTCGTCGTAGGTGTAGTCGGTGGTGCCGTCGCTGGTGAGCCGGTCCAGGCCGTCGTAGGTGAAGGTCTCGGTGTCCCCTTGGATGGTGCGCGACTGGAGCTGGTCGCTGTCGGCGCCGTCGTTGTCGTAGGAGTAGACAGCCTGCACCAGGGCCTGGTCGGCGGCTCCGGTGGTGGTGATGCCGGTCAGGCGCCCGGAGTCGTCGTAGGTGCGCTCCTCCACGGCCCCGTCGGGGTGGGTGATGCTGGTGCGGCGGTTGTTGGCGTCGTTGGTGAAGGTGGTCTCGGCCCCGGTGTGGTCGGTGAGCGAGGTGAGGCGGAACGCGGCGTCGTAGCCGTAGGTCGTGCTGTGGCCGTGTTCGACCATCTCGGTGACGTTGCCCGCGGCGTCGTAGGCGTAGGTGGTCCTCTCGCTTGCGGCCGAGTCGGTGCGCACGGTTTCGAGCAGGTCGCCGCGGCCGTTGTAGGAGTGCTCCACACTCGCCTGGTCGGTGTGCGTCGTGATCTGGCGGCCGTTGCCGTCGTAGGCGATGGCCTGGAGCAGGTCGCCGCCCTGGGAGATGGACACGATCCGGTCCAGCCGGTCGTAGCCGTACTCCAAGGTCACACCGTTGCCGTCGGTGACCGAGGTGACCCGCGACAGCGCGTCGTAGCCGTATTCGGTGGTGCCCATCGGCCCCGGCTCGTCCATCGCCGTCATGTTCCCGGCACGGTCGTAGGAGTAGCTGGTCACGTTGCCGTTGGCGTCGGTGACCTGGTTGACCAACCCGTTGGAGTGGTAACGGATGTCGGCCACCTCGATGTCCATCTCCTCCTGGACGGCCAAGGTGAGGTTGCCCGCGTCGTCGTAGGACATCTGAAGCGTGTCCCCGTCCGGGGTGGTCACGCTGGTGGGCTTGGCCGGGTTGGCGGTGTCGGTGAACCCGACCGAGGTGGCCGCTCCGGTGGGCAGTTCGGTGCCGATGAGGTTGTTGAACTCGTCGTAGTCGTAGGTCACCGAGGCTTGCAGGGCGTCGGTGGTGGTGGCCACGTCCGAGTTCGCCGTCCAGGTCTGGGAGCGGGTGTTGCCGACCTGGTCGGTCGCGGAGGTCTGCCTTCCCTGGTCGTCGAACTCCAGGGTGGACTCGCCACCGCCCGGGTCGGTGACCGTGGTCTCGGGGTTGTTCCACCCGCTCTCGGCATAGGAGTAGGAGGTGGTGGCCCCGTCCTCGCTGCCGTCGGGCACGGTCAGGCTGGAGACCCGATCGTCGGCGTTGTAGGCGATCTCCCACACCGCACCGGTGGCGTCGGTGATCGAGGTCAGCAGGCCATCGTCGTAGCCGAACTCGATGTCCTGGCCCGCGCGATCGGTCAGCGTGGAGGTACCGTCTCCGCTAGAGGCGTAGGACGTGGCCGTCTCACCGACCGGGTCGGTGATGGTCGGGATAGCTCCGCTGTCCCAGTCGAAGGTGGTCACCCGGTCCTGGGCGTCCACGACCGAGACCAGGTTCCACTCGGTGTCGTAGCGCATCCGGTGGGTGTGGCCGTTGCGGTCGGCCTGGGAGTACAGCCACCCGTTGGCGTTGAAGGTCCACACCTGGTCTTCGTACTCGCCTCGGTGGAAGGTCAGCGCGTAGTGGCCATTGGACAGCTCCTCCAGTTCGGCGTTGAGGCCGGGGGGTGGGGTGAAGGAGCCGTCCTCGGCGATGTCGAAGCTCTCGCAGTAGCCGGAGGGGCCTCGGAAGATGATGCTGTTGCTGAAGATGTCCAGCCCCACGTCCTGGCCGTGGGAGAGGGTCCAGCCGCCGTAGGAGGGCGCGGAGTTGTAGAAGCTGGAGACCGACAGGTCCAGGCCGGTTCCGGCCACGGTCAGGTTGCGGTGGCGGAGGACGAGGTTGCCGTTGTGGGTGTTGACCGTCAGTTCCATGCGGTCGCTGATCTGGTGGCGTTCCAGCGGGTACCAGGACTGGATACCGCGGTCGATGCCGTCGTCGCAGGTGATGACCCGGGGCTCGGGGTTCTCCGCACGGGCTTCGGGGGCGGCTTCTTCGGCTCCGGGCGGGGCCCAGGGCTCGTTGGGTGGTTCTCCGCCCACGGGTTCGGTGTTGGCCTCGCCCGGCTCCCAGGTGTCGGGGACGGGGACGGTGCGGTCGGCGGGTGAGTGGGGGTCGGTGTCAGCGAGCGCCGGGGGTGCGGACAGCAGCCCCAGCACGAGGGTGGAGGCGGCCGTCGCGGCCGTCAGGGACCAGGGGATGTGCCTTCTCACGAGGGGGATCGCTCCCAGGGTAGGGATGTGCACGGGGAACACCCGGACATGACGACCCTGGTCTGAGGGTCCGTCTCCGGGTGGCTCAGGCACCCGGTACGTTACGGAACCCCGACGCGAGAGCACCATGAGCCCAGGGTGAAGAGCGTGACCCTGGGTGAGAGGGACCTTCGGGAAGTTTGACCACGGGCGCAACGGAGAGTGACCGCGTTCGCGCAGGTGAGGGCGAACGCCAAGGAAACACTGCGTCGCGTGCACCGGATAGTGTCCCCGCGACCCGCTGACCCCGGTGGCCGGAACCGGCCCCGACGACAACAATTGCCCTGGGGCAACCATCACGTTCCCCGGCACCGCCGATGCCGCGCGGCAGCACATGGTGACCGCGTGACCCGCCGCACGAGGGAGGGGCGCGGGCCCCGGCGTGCCCGCGCCCCTCCCCCACGGGCCCCGCGCGCGGAAGGGGGCCCTGGTCAGGGGGCCGTCAGGCCCCCGTCGTGGTCGTTACCGGTTCTCCAGGCGGTCCAGCAGGGCGTGGTACTCGTCCCACAGCTCGCCCGGCAGGTGGTCGCCGAAGGTCTTGAAGAACTCCGGCACCAGCGCGGCCTCCTGCTTCCACACCTCGGTGTCGACGTCGAGCACGAAGGCCACGTCCTCGTCGGAGACGTCCAGCCCCTCGGTGTCGATGCCACCGGCCACGGGCAGGCGGCCGATCGGGGTCTCGACGGCCTCGGCCTCACCCTCCAGCCGCTCGACGATCCACTTGATGACGCGGCTGTTCTCACCGAACCCGGGCCAGACGATGCGGCCCTCGGCGTCCTTCTTGAACCAGTTGACGTAGAAGATCCGGGGCAGCTCGGCCTGGTCGGCCGCCTGGCCCAGCTTCACCCAGTGGGCGAAGTAGTCGCCCATGTTGTAGCCGCAGAACGGCAGCATGGCGAAGGGGTCGCGGCGCAGCTCGCCCACCGAGCCCTCGGCGGCGGCGGTCTTCTCCGAGGAGACGTTGGCGCCCAGGTAGACGCCGTGCTGCCAGCTGAAGGACTCGGTGACCAGCGGCACGGCGGTGGCGCGTCGGCCGCCGAACAGGATGGCCGAGATCGGCACGCCCGCCGGGTCCTCCCACTCGTCGGCGATGGTCGGCGCCTGCCCGGCCGGGGTGGTGAAGCGCGAGTTCGGGTGGGCGGCGGGCTCGCCCGACTCCGGCGTCCAGGGGCGGCCCTTCCAGTCGGTGAGGCCCGCGGGCGGCTCCTCGGTGAGGCCCTCCCACCACACGTCGCCGTCCTCGGTCAGGGCGACGTTGGTGAAGATGCTGTTGCCCCAGAGGGTCTCCACGGCGTTGGCGTTGGTCTTCTCGCCGGTGCCGGGCGCGACGCCGAAGAACCCGGCCTCGGGGTTGATGGCGCGCAGCCGGCCCTGCTGGTCGAAGCGCATCCAAGCGATGTCGTCGCCCACCGTCTCGACCTTCCACCCCGGGATGGTCGGCTGGAGCATGGCCAGGTTGGTCTTGCCGCAGGCGCTCGGGAAGGCGGCGGCGACGTAGTGCGCCCGGCCCTTGGGCGGGGTGACCTTGAGGATGAGCATGTGCTCGGCGAGCCAGCCCTCGTCGCGGGCCATCACCGAGGCGATGCGCAGCGCGTAGCACTTCTTGCCGAGCAGGGCGTTGCCGCCGTAGCCCGAGCCGTAGGACCAGATCTCACGGGTCTCGGGGAAGTGCGAGATGTACTTGGTGGAGTTGCAGGGCCAGGCGACGTCCTGCTGGCCGGGTTCCAGCGGTGCGCCCACGGAGTGGACGGCCCTGACGAACTCGCCGCGCTCCTCGATCAGGCGCAGGGCGGCGCTGCCCATGCGGGCCATGATGCGCATGGACACCACGACGTACGGGGAGTCGGTGATCTCGACCCCGAGCTGGGAGATGTCGCCGCCCAGCGGTCCCATGCAGAAGGGCACGACGTACATGGTGCGCCCGCGCATGGCGCCCCGGAAGACCTCGCCGAAGGTGGCGCGCATCTCGTCGGGGGCGATCCAGTTGTTGGTGGGGCCCGCGTCGCTCTCGCGCTCGGAGCAGATGAAGGTGCGGTCCTCGACCCGGGCGACGTCGCTCGGGTCGGACTTGCAGTAGAAGCTGTTGGGGCGCTTGTCCGGGTTGAGGCGGACGAAGGTGCCCTGCTCGACCAGCTGGTCGGTCAGGCGGGTCCACTCCTCCTCGGAACCGTCGCACCACACGATCTCGTCCGGCTGCGTGAGCTCGGCGACCTCCCGCACCCAGGAGACGAGCTCCTCGTGTTCGGTCGGCGCGTCCACGTCGGTATCCACGGCAGTCACAGCGGCTCCTTCTCAAGGTCGAGATCTCTCGCATCATGAACGACGATCCCCCGCAGTGACCAATTGGTTTAGGCCAATGGTCTATAGAAGTTGTGCCGGAAGAACGGATTGCCCTGCACGGCAGGGGATCCGCGTGGTCTACCACCGGGTACGTACGCGCACGAACCGGGACCGGTCGGAGACCGTTCCGGTGCTGTTGGGAGCGGGTCCCCCTGCTGGAAGGGGAACCGGGTGCCGCGACCGACACACCGTGCTGTTCGTCACACTACGTGTCCGGCGCCCGGTCGCGGGCTCCGGACGTGCACTAGACCTGTACCGCCGCACCACTGGCACGGAGGTGCGTCCTCGCAGGTGGGAGCGGTGCAACCGGAGCCGGTCCGCAACGGCGGCAGGACGGCGACGGGCCGGATCCGCGCGGAACGAACCGGCCTGGATCAACCCGGGACGAGCCAGTCCGGTTCAACCCAAGACGGGCCGGACCGGATCAGCGCAGGATGGCGACGGGCCCCCTGGCCCCGTGCAGGACGGAGTGGCTCACCGATCCGAGCAGCAGCCCGCGAAAGCCCCCGCGTCCGCGCGAGCCGACCACGATGAGGTCGGCGGGGGTGGCCTCCTCCAGCAGGGCGATCACGGGGTGGGCGCGCACGACCCGGGTGCGCACCGGCACACCGGTGTGGCGCGCGCGGGGCCCGGCCAGCTCCTCCTCAAGGGCCTGCCGGGCGGCCTCGGCGGCGGTCGCGTCGTCGAACAGCTCCGGCGGGATCGGCCCGGTCGCGGCGGCGAAGGCCACCAGCGGCTGCCAGGCGCTCACCGCGACCAGTTCGGTGTCGGCGAAGTCGGCCTGCGCGAAGGCGAAGTCCACCGCGCGCCTGCTCGGCTCGGACCCGTCGATGCCCACGATCACCCGGCCCCGCACGCCGTGCGCGGAGGCGTGCTCCCGGGGCAGCACGATCACCGGGACGGGCGCGCGGGCGGCCAGTTCGATGCCCACGGAACCGACGAACGCGGCCACGATCCCGCTCAGCCCGCGCGAGCCGACCACCACGGCTACGGCGCCCTCCGCGGAGGCCTCGGCGAGCAGGGCCTCCACCGGTCGGTCGTGGGACAGGCGCTTCTCCACCCGCAGCTCGGGGAAGAGCCGCGCCACCCAGTCACCGGCGTACTCCAGCAGGGACTCGGCCCCCTGGGCGTCGGCCTCGTCGGGGAACACGTCCGGGGCGACGTCGGGGTCGGCGTGCCCGTGCCCCGCGAACACGCCGACCGAGGCCAACGGCCCCGCGGCCGCGACGATCCGGACCCCGAGGCCGCGCAGCACCGCCTGGTGCGCCGACCACTCCAGCGCGTGGCGGCTGGATTCCGTGCCGTCGACCCCCACGATCACCCATCGCGTCGTGGATGCGCCGTCCATGCGTGCGCCCTTCTCGTCGGCCGTCCCTGCCCCGCGTATTCCGCCGGTGTCCCCCGATGATGCCGTGTGAACACGCACCCGCGGATAACGGTGCCGACGCGAGTTGGGTGAGACGGGGCACCCCGGGTAGGGGATTGCGACACAGGGGTGGGTTCGGCCGCGCGCCCTTCGGAGGGTGTCCGAACGGGGGCGCGGGAACCCGTGGAAGGCAGGGGGCACGATGTCGCACTCCGCACAGATGCACTGGGACTACAGGGACGGAAGGGTCGCGGCCGTGGTGGCCGCGCTCGTGTACAGCCTGTGGGTCGTGGAGGTCATGCTGCCCGACAGCAGCGCGGCCCGGGGAGCCCTGGCCGTCCAGAGCTCGGACTTCGCCAGG
Source organism: Nocardiopsis akebiae (assembly GCF_018316795.1). Classification (NCBI taxonomy): domain Bacteria; kingdom Bacillati; phylum Actinomycetota; class Actinomycetes; order Streptosporangiales; family Nocardiopsidaceae; genus Nocardiopsis; species Nocardiopsis akebiae. The sequence goes on along the minus strand of NZ_CP074132.1, from coordinate 1,057,266 downwards.
TTCCTGGAGAGCGCGCACCGCATCGCGGCGATCCTGGTGGTGATCGCCGCCGGGATCGGGCTCGGGCTGGGCGCGAGGGAGCGGACGGGCCACCTGCTGGCGGTGTCGTGGTGGTGCATGCTCGTGTTCGGCGCGGCGTCGCTGGCCGCCACGTTCTTCCCCGGGCCGTGCGTGGTGTCCACGGACGTCCCGTGCGCGTCGGAGTCGCTGGCGGAGGGGCTGGAGGGGGCCACGGCGGCCCAGGCCGTCGTCGCGGTTGTCGCGCTCCTGGCCGCGCTGACGGGCGCGATCGTGCTGGCGGTGGACCGGCGCAGGACGGGCGACGGCAAGTGGCCGCTGGTGGCCGTCGTGGCGGCGTTCCAGCTGGTGACCGCCGTCGCCGTCCTGGTCGCGGCGGTACGGGTCTACGCGGGCGGGGGCGACGGCGACCCGGGGGTCGTGTTCAGCGCCCTGCAACGGCTCCACCTGGTGGCGGTGGCCCTGTGGCTGCTCACCGCGGGCCTGCTGCCCAGCCTGTGGAAGCGGTCCTGGACGCCCCGGCGCGCCCGCGTCGAGCGCTGAGGGACCGGAGCGGGAGCGGCTCCCGGCGCGCTCCCGCCCGTCGTCACGCCCCGGTGTCGCGCAGGGCCTCCGGCAGGGGGCGCGCGTGCACCACGTGCAGGGTGCTCACCGCACGGGTGAGCACCACGTAGAGCCGGTTGACGCCGCGCTCCTCGGCCTCGGCGATGGCGGCGGGCTCGGCGACGACCACGGCGTCGAACTCCAGGCCCTTGGCCAGGCTCGCGGGGACCGCGACCAGGCGGCCCGCGTCCGGCCCGGCGCCCGCCTCCCCCAGCAGCGGCGCGGCCAGCCCCTCTGCTTCGACGGCCTCGCGCAGGGCGGGCAGGTCGGCGTCGGCGGCGATGAGGCCGACCGAGCCCTCCCCCCTGAGCGCGGTGCGGCAGGCGTCGGCGACCGATGCGGCCAGACCGCCCTCGGCGGTAGTGATCCGCAGCGCCCCGGGCGCGCGGCGCACGGCGACGGGCGCGCCGAGTCCGGGCGCGATCGCGGGCAGCAGGCGGGCGGCGAAGTCGATGATCTGGGCGGGGACGCGGTAGCCGCGGTCCAGGACGCTCAGGTGGCCGGTGGGCTTGCCCAGGTGTTCCAGGAGCGTGGACCAGTCGACGGCCGCCGAGGGGCTGGTGCCCTGGGCGATGTCGCCGAGCACCGTGAGCGAGCCGGACACGCAGCGGCGGCCGATCGCCCGGCACTGCATGGGGCTCAGGTCCTGGGCCTCGTCCACCACGATGTGGCCGAGCCCGGCGGGGCGCTCGATGAGCGCGGCGGCCTCGTCCACCAGGGCCAGGTCCTCCTCCGACCACAGGGCCGCCTTGGGGCCGCGGGGCTTTCCCGGCAGCAGGACGGCGGCCTGCTCCTCCGTACTGAGCAGCCCCTCGGCGGCGCGGGCCAGGCGTTCGGGGTCGGTGAGCAGGCCGAACACCAGCTTGAGCGGGTCGGCCTTGGGCCACATGGCGGTGACGGCCGACTTCACGGCGGGGTCGCGGCGCACCTGCGCGTGGGTGCGGTCGTCGCAGACCTCGCCCCGGGCCTCCATGAGGGAGAGCACGGCGTGGGCGATGCGGTGGGAGAGGAGTTCGCGCCCGGAGCCGTAGGCGACGCCGCGTTCGGCCAGCTCGTCCAGGAGGGGGCGCAGGTCCTCGGGGTACAGGCGCCAGCGGCGCGACCCGCGGCGGACCATGACCGCCTCCTCGGGCGTGCGCAGGTGCGACCACAGGTCGCGGCGGACCACCTCGGCCATGCGGGCCTGGCCCTTGATCCGGGCGGCGCGGGGCTCCTCGGTGCGGCGCACCCACCCGGCGGCGGGGCGGGACCGCTCGGGCAGCCCGGCGGTGAGCATCTCGGTGACGGTGGTCTGCTGGACGTCCACCTCGCCGAGGGCGGGCAGGACGTCGCGGATGTAGGAGAGGAAGGAGCGGTTGGGGCCGACGATCGCCACGCCGGAGCGGGAGAGGCGTTCGCGCTCGGTGTAGAGCAGGAACGCGATGCGGTGCAGGCCCACGGCGGTCTTGCCGGTGCCGGGCGCGCCCTGCACGCACAGGGTGGTGGCGAGCGGGGCCCGGACCAGGCCGTCCTGCTCGGGCTGGATGGTGGCGACGATGTCGCGCATGGGCCCGGTGCGGGGGCGTTCGATCTCCGCGTCCAGCAGGGCGCTGGCGCGCTGACCGCTCCCGGTCGGGGCGGTGGTGAGCGGCTCGTCCTCGAAGGCGGTGAGCACCACCTCGGGGTCGGCGTCGCGGCCGTGGTCGATCGTGGTGAAGCCGTAGCGGCGGCGCAGGCGCACGTCCATCCGGTCGCCGGGCGAGGCACGGTAGTAGGCGACGCAGATGGGGGCGCGCCAGTCCAGGACCATCGGGCGCCCCTCGCCGTCGTGGACGTGGCGGCGGCCGATGTGGATCCGGTCGGGCCCGGCGCCGTCGGACACGTCGTCGTCCAGGAAGACGGTGCCCGGTTCGAAGTCGAGGCGGCCGAAGAACAGAGGGGCCCCGGGGACGTCGGCCAGGGCCGCGAGGCGGCGTTCGCGGCCGCGGCGCAGGGCGGCGTTGGTGACCTTGTCGTTGACGACGTCGCCCAGGACGAGTTCGCTGCCCTCGACCTCCGCGCGCATCCGGTCCAGGGCGGCGCGGGCGGCGGCCAGGCTGTCGCGCTCGGCCCGGAGTTCGGAGCTCACGGGCACGGCGGCGGAATCGGTCGTGGACATGCGGCGACCTCGGAAGGGATCGGCGGGACAGGGAGGCGGCTTCGCGCGTGCGCGGGTCCCGCCCCGGTCGCCGCGAGGGCCCGGTTCGTTCCGATCCGTGAGAGCGCACAGCACCCGTTCAGGGGGCGCGGCCGAAAAGAGGCACCACCTTACCCCCCGGGTGCTCCCCCGCCAAACCGGCCCTGGCGGGCGTGACCGCCCGGAGGGGACGAGAACCAACGCGGGCCCGGGAGCGTCCGAGGAACCGGGAGAGGACGGTACTCACATGCACCGCGTTCAGGACGACCTCGTACTACGGCCCGGCCTCCGGGCGGGATGGGCCAGGCTGGGTGTCGGGGTGGTGACCGGTGTGGTCACGACCGCCGGCGTCGCGTTCCGCGTCGGCCCGGGAGCGGCCCTGGCCACGGGGGTCGCGTGGACCGTGCTGGTCGCGGCGGTGGCCCTGCACCTCCACCGCGCCAGGATCGTGCTGACCGCGCACGAGATCGTCCTCAAGGGGGCGTTCCTCCAGCGGCGCCGGTCGCGGTCGCGCGCCGTGTGGACGATCCGCGCGACCGTCGTCCAGCCGCGCGGGGGCCCCTGCGACACGCTGTTCGTCCTCGACCAGCACGGCGGCGTGCTCGTCCGGGTGTACGGCGCCAACTACACGACCGAGGACATGGACCGGCTGGTGGGCGCGCTCGGACTGCCGTGCAGCGGCCCGGAGGGGCCTGTCACCCCCAAGGAGCTCAACCGGTTCCGGCCCGGTCTCGTGACGTGGTTCGAGCAGCACGCCTACCTGCTCGGAATGGCGTTCGCCGTCGCCCTGACCCTGGCCATCGTGGCGGGCGTACTGATCGGCCTGTCCCTGACGGCGGGGTAGCCGCGGCGGCCCGGCGCTGCCCCGCCGAACCGGTCGGTCAGGTCTTGCGCAGCCGCACCCGCCGCACGCGGTGGTCGTCGCCCTTGTACAGGACCAGGGTGGCCCGGCCCCGGGTGGGGCGGATGTTCTCCACGAGGTTGACCTCGTTGATGGTGCGCCAGGTGTTGGCGGCGAACTCCAGCGCCTCCTCCTCCCCGATGGCGGTGGCCATGTGGTGGAAGTAGGAGCGCGGGTCGGAGAACGCGGTGCGGCGCAGCTCTCGGAAGCGGTCGAGGTACCAGCCGCGGATGTTCTCGACCTTGGCGTCCACGTAGATGGAGAAGTCGAAGAAGTCGGCCACGGCCAGGCGCCCCGCGGCGGGGGGCTGGAGGACGTTGATGCCCTCGACGATGAGGATGTCGGGGCGGTGCACGGTCTGGCGCTCGTCCGGCACGATGTCGTAGTTCAGGTGGGAGTAGACGGGGATGTCGATCCGGTCGGCCCCCGCCTTCATCTCGGACACGAAGCGCACCAGGGCGCGGCGGTCGTAGCTCTCGGGGAAGCCCTTGCGGCGCATCAGGCCGCGCGATTCCAGCACCGCGTTGGCGTGCAGGAAGTTGTCGGTGCTGACCAGTTCCACGTCCGGGTGGTTGGGCCACTGGGCCAGCAGGGAGCGCAGGAGGCGCGCGGTGGTGGACTTGCCGACCGCGACGCTGCCCGCGACCCCGATGATGAACGGCGACGGGCGGTCGGACTCGCCGAGGAAGGCGCGCACGGCGGAGTGCCGCTGCTGGGTCGCGCCCACGTAGAGGTTGAGCAGTCGCGACAGCGGCAGGTAGACGTCCCGCACGTCGTCCAGGGAGGTGGGGTCGGTGGTGCCGCGGAGCTGGGCGAGGTCCGCCTCGGTCAGGGACAGGGGTGTGGAGGCCCGGAGCGCGGCCCAGGCCTCCCGGTCCATCTCCACGTACGGCGTGGAGAAGCCGTTCTTCGTCGTGTGAGACACGAATGACCACCCTAGAGCAGGGGGTCGACCGCACCGGGCGGCCGGTCCCCACAAGTCCCGCCATGGCCCCCGAAACGTGCCGTAAACCACATGTTCACGACACGCACCCCCAAAATTTTGCTTCCCCTTCCCTGGGGGTGGAATCGGTTCCACTCGTTGCCTCCCCATGCCCCCGACCTGCGCGGTCTACTCCCCATGCACCAAATGGTCTATACCGCTACCTGGGAAAACGACCAGTGGTATGGATGCCTGGTTGGTCGATTCGACCGGCTTCTTCGCTTACGCTGGCGGCCATGTGCGGAATCGTTGGCTACGTCGGGCCGCAACCGGCGCTTGAAGTCGTCGTGGACGGCCTCGCAAGGTTGGAGTACCGCGGATATGACTCCGCGGGTGTGGCTGTGCTGGGCGACGGTGCTCTGCGCACCGAGAAGCGCGCGGGCAAGCTCGCGAACCTGCGCCGGGCGCTGGAGGAGCGGCCCGTCAGCGGCGACGGCGCCGGGATCGGGCACACGCGCTGGGCAACGCACGGCGCGCCCAACGACGTGAACGCCCACCCCCACGTGGACAACGACAACCGCGTCGCCGTCGTCCACAACGGCATCATCGAGAACTTCGCCGCGCTGCGCCTGGAGCTGGAGGAGCGGGGCTGCAAGTTCCTCTCCGAGACCGACACCGAGGTCGCCGCCCACCTGCTCAACACCGAGCTGGCCCGGACCGGCGAGCTGCCCGCCGCCATGCGCGCGGTGTGCAAGCGGCTGGAGGGGGCGTTCACCCTCGTGGCCGCCTCCGTGGACGACCCCGACCTGGTCGTGGCGGCCCGCCGCAACTCCCCGCTGGTCGTCGGCCGCGGTGAGGGCGAGAACTTCCTGGCCAGCGACGTGGCGGCGTTCATCGCCCACACCCGCGAGGCGGTGGAGCTGGGCCAGGACCAGGTCGTGGAGCTGCGCGCGGACTCGATCACGGTGACCGACTACGAGGGCAACCCCGTCGACGTGCGCGAGTACCACGTGGACTGGGACGCCTCCGCCGCCGAGAAGGGCGGCTACGACTACTTCATGCTCAAGGAGATCGTCGAGCAGCCTCGCGCGGTGGCCGACACCCTCCTGGGCCGCGTGACGGTGGACGGCCAGCTCACCCTGGACGAGATGCGCCTGTCCCCGGAGGACCTGCGCTCGGTCGAGAAGATCGTCATCATCGCCTGCGGCACCTCCTACCACGCGGGCCTGATCGCCAAGTACGCCATCGAGCACTGGTGCCGCATCCCGTGCGAGGTCGAGGTGGCCAGCGAGTTCCGGTACCGGGACCCGATCCTGGACCAGCAGACCCTGGTCATCGCCATCTCCCAGTCCGGCGAGAGCATGGACACCCTGATGGCGGTCCGCTACGCCCGTGAGCAGCGCGCCCGGGTGCTGGCCATCTGCAACGTCAACGGGTCCACCATCCCGCGCGAGTCCGACGGCGTGCTGTACACGCACGCGGGTCCGGAGGTCGGCGTCGCCGCCACCAAGACCTTCCTCACCCAGCTGGCCGCCTGCTACCTGATCGGCCTGTACCTGGCGCAGGTGCGCGGGCTGAAGTTCGGCGACGAGATCAACGCCGTGATCGCCCAGCTGGCCACCATGCCCGAGCAGATCGAGCGGGTCCTGGAGACGGCCGAGCCGGTCCGCGAGCTGGCCCGGTCGCTGGCCGACGCGGACACGGTGCTGTTCCTGGGCCGCCACGTGGGCTACCCCGTGGCGATGGAGGGCGCGCTCAAGCTCAAGGAGCTGGCGTACATGCACGCCGAGGCGTTCGCCGCCGGTGAGCTCAAGCACGGGTCGATCGCGCTGATCGAGGACGGCGTGCCGGTCGTCGTGGTGGTGCCCTCCCCCGAGGGCCGCAGCGTGCTGCACGACAAGATCGTGTCCAACATCCAGGAGGTGCGCGCCCGCGGCGCCCGCACCATCGTCATCGCCGAGGAGGGCGACGAGGTGGTCCGCCCGTACGCGGACGTGCTCGTCCCCATCCCGGCGGTGCCGACCCTGCTCCAGCCGCTCGTGTCCACGATCCCCATGCAGGTGTTCGCCTGCGAGCTGGCCCTGGCCAAGGGCAACGACGTGGACCAGCCGCGCAACCTGGCCAAGAGCGTGACGGTCGAGTAGTAGCGGGAACGCAGGAAGGGGCGTGTCCGGCGCGCGGCGCCGGGCGCGCCCCCTGTCGTGTCCGGGGTCCGGTGTGTCCGGGGTCCGGTGGCCGACCGGCTCCGCTCCCCGTGGGAACGCTCCCGTCAGCGCGGCGCGCCGTGCCCCGACCCGTCGTGGGCGGCGCGTGCCGCGGAGACGTCGGTGTGGGTCGGCAGGACCGCGCCCAGCCCCAGGACGTCGAGGATGCGGGTCAGCTGGCGCGGGGGGCAGGCCAGGAGGAGGTGGTGTCGGGCCCCCGCTGCGAAGCGCAGGGCGCGCACGAGGGCGTTGACGCCCGAGGCGTCGATGAACTCCACCCGGGACAGGTCCACCGCGACGCAGCCGTCCGCGGCGGCGGCCGTGATCCGGGTGAACGCCTCCTCGGCGGTGGCGATGTCGATCTCGCCGCCCAGCTCGACGACGGTGATCCCGTCACAGACGAACTGGTCCTGTTCCGTGTCCAGCACGGTCACGCCTCGCTCCGGGGATCGGGTGTAGGGAACTCTGCTCAGGACGCGGTCGGCCAAATGCCGACATGCGTTGACAGCCTACTCTTCCCGGGCGGCCCGTCCGGTGCCGTCCACAGCCCCGAAGTCCTTTTCCTGCACCGCCTCGGAGGCGTGCGTCAGCCCTCACCACCGCATATCGCCCACACGATTTTTCCGCGGCCGCGCACCGGTTCCCAGCCCCATTCCCGACTGAAAGCGAAGACGAGGCCGAGCCCCCGGCCCGACTCGGCGAAATGGTGGGCGTCCACTCTGACCGGGGCTTTTTCGCTGGAATCGGCGACCATGCACACCACTCCGCCCCGCCCGCCGTCGAGGCGGCGCAGCTGGACCACGACGCGGCCGCGAGGGGCGCCTCCCTCGGGGAGGGCGTGGCGGCAGGCGTTGCCCACGAGTTCGGAGACGATGAGCCTGACGTCCTCAAGCTCCTCGCGGAACCCCCACTCCTCCAGGGCCCCGGAGGCGAACTCGCGCGCCCGGCGCACCGACTCCGGCGAGGCCGCGAACGCGCCCGCCGCGGCGTCCCTGGTCCGCGCACGCTCCCCGACCGAGAGGCGGCCCAGTGGGTCGTCCCACCAGCCGCCCAGGAGTGCCCGGGAGGCCTCCGCGAGAGAGGGGCGGCTCCAGGAGGGCTCGGAGTCGGTCTCCGAGGACACCAGCTCTGCGTTCATCACGGTCCTCACGGGTGCGCTGTCGGTTGCCCCGTCCTCGGGGCCATCGTGGCTTACATCTGTAAGACACAGATGCACGTGCAGCTCAACGTCCGGCCCAGGGTATAGGACGAAGTGCCCTTATTGGTAGATCCCCTGCGCAGAATTCACAGACGGGCATCCGTGTTTACACCAGACCCGCAAGGGGCCGATAGGCCCCAACCCAATCCCCGGCCGCCTCTGTCCGTAACGGAACCCCGTGGGTATACTGAGCGGTCGCCCGCACCAAAGCCGCTACAGCCGTTGCACAGGAGGCGATGTGGTCGCCGAAGAGGCACCGAATCTACAGGTCACCCAGGATTTCCTGGCCAATTCCAGCGGTGGCCCCACCGTGCTGCGCATTCTCCTGGGAACGCAGCTGAGGCGGCTGCGACAGGAGAAGGGGATTTCGCGGCACGACGCCGGATACGCCATCCGCGCCTCCCACGCCAAGATCAGCCGGATGGAGCTGGGCCAGGTCAGCTTCAAGCGCCGCGACGTGGACGACCTGCTCAAGCTCTACGGCGTGGACCGGGCGGACCAGCGCGAGGCCCTCCTCGGACTGGTCTCCAGCGCCAACGCCCAGGGCTGGTGGCACAAGTACGGCGACGTGCTGCCGAACTGGTTCGGCGTCTACGTCGGCCTGGAGGAGGCCGCGTCGGTCATCCGCACCTTCGAGGTGCAGTTCGTCCCGGGCCTGCTCCAGAGCGAGGACTACGCGCGCTCGGTCATCCGCCTGTCCCGGACCGCCACCTCGGACGAGGACGTGGACAGTCGTGTGCGGATGCGCATGCGCCGCCAGCGCAGATTCGTCGAACCGGACGCGCCCAGACTGTGGGCGGTCGTCGACGAGGCCGTGCTGCACCGCCCCTACGGCGACACCCGGGTGATGCGCGAACAGATCGAGCACCTGGTCGAGATGGCCCGCCGTCCCAACATCACCCTCCAGATCGCCACCTTCGCCATGGGCGGCCACCCCGCCGCGGGCGGCCCCTTCAGCATCCTGCGCTTCCCCACCCCCCAGCTGCCCGACGTGGTCTACCTGGAGCAGCTGAGCAGCGCCCTGTACTTCGACAAGTACGACGACACCCACCGCTACGCGCAGACGATGGACCACCTCGCCACCCAGGCGCCGCCGCCCTCTGCCACGGAGGAGATCCTCCGCAGCTTCCTGGAGCGCTACTCCTGACCCCCGCCCCCGCCCGCCGGTTCCCGAGCCCCTGACCGGGGTACCCGCCTCGGGACGCCCTCCCCCCGAACCCGTCGGCCCCCGCTGGCCCCCGCACCGGGAGCCCAGCCGCCCCGCCGACCGCCTCCCCCACCGCCGCCCCACGCCTGGTCGCTCTCCGCGCCCGGGCGTTCGCTTTGCGCACACGGAATCGGCCCCCCGATGGCCGCCTTCGGCCACGACCGGACAACGATCCGCGGGGGCCGGATCCCCTCCGGACCCGACGCGTCGGGCGTGACGTGCGGTTCCGCCCGGGAACCACCTGACGCGCTTGCATAAGTACTTACCGCCGTAAGTACGAATGCACGTGCATAAGCTACGCTTTGGCTCGCACCGGGGATGAAACAGCCCAACGGGGGACAGGGCCTCCCATGCCCGGGGTCGTCTTCCCGGTGGGGGCCGGGGGTTCGACACAACGGGCGCGGTGGACTGGACCGCCGCGTGTGGACACACCCCGCTCACGCGTCCCCCACGTTCCAGGAGGTTGAGATGCATCCGATCTACAACGGCGTTCCCGCCGGCAGCCTGCCGAAGGTCGTCTGGACCAAGAGCAGCTGGAGCAACCCGGACGGGAACTGTGTCGAGGTCGCCGCCCTACCGGACGGGGACATCGCCGTGCGCAACTCGCGCGACCCCCAGGGGCCGGCCCTCGTCTACACCCCCGCCGAGATCGAGGCCTTCGTGCGCGGCGCCAAGACCGGCGACTTCGACGCCCTCCTGAGCTGACCCGGCTCCCCCGCCCCTCAGACCATCCCGGAAAGGGTCCGCGTCGAGGGCCGCCGTGACTACCCGAACCCGTCCGGCGGCCCGCACTCCGTCCACGGCGCGGACGCGAGCGGAGCCCGGCACCACCGCGGTGCCGGGCTCCGTCTTGTGTCCGGGTCCGCGCGCGGCGGACGGGGCCCGCCCCAGGGACGCTCCAATTCCCCTGGGACGGGACCGCCGTCCGCTCCTCCCCCGGCTTTCGGAACCGAGGCGCGCGGCGCCGGGTCGTGGCTACAGGCGGGTGGGATCGACCAGGCCGCCGGACGCGCCGACCGGGGGCTGCTCCCACGGCAGGTGGGTGGCGCCCAGGGCGGGCTTGAGGTCGAACAGCCACGCGGCCTTCTCGTCGTACTCGGCGAAGAAGGGCCTGCCGACCAGCTCGGGGTCGCGCGCCTGGATGAAGTGCAGGACGAAGACCTTCTGGCCCGCCACCTCGGTGACGCCGTCCACACACACCTTGCCGGGGGTCGCCGACATCGACGGGCCGCGCACCGTGCGGGCCAGTCCCGAGACGTTCTTGTAGGCGCCGCGGAAGATCTCGTAGGCCTCCGCCAGCGGCACCGCGAAGTAGTCCTGCGGACCCGTGTCACGCTCGACGAACATGTAGTACGGGACCATGCCGTGCCGCAGGTGGGTGCGCCACATGCTCTCCCACACGGCGGAGTCGTCGTTGATCGTGCGGATCAGCGGCGCCTGCGTGCGGATGACGGCGCCGGTCGCGCGGATGCGGCGCACCGCCTCCTGGACCAGCTCGGGCCGCATCTCGTTGGGGTGGGAGAAGTGGGCCATGAACGCGAGGTTCTTGCCCGAGGCCACGACCTTCTCGAACAGGCGCAGGGTGTCGTCGGCGTCCGGGTCGGTGACGAAGCGCTGCGGCCAGTAGGCCAGCGCCTTCGTGCCGATTCGGATGGCCTCCAGGTGCTCGATCTCCAGCAGCGGCTCGATGTACTTGGAGATGACCCCCTCGCCCATGATCATCGGGTCGCCGCCGGTGAACAGGACGCTGGTGACCTCGGGGTGCGAGCGGACGTAGTCGACGAGCTGGTCGATCTCGCTGGAGGCGAACTTCAGGTCGGCGTCGCCGACGAACTGGGCCCAGCGGAAGCAGTACGTGCAGTACGCGTGACAGGTCTGCCCCTGCTTGGGGAAGAAGAGCACGGTCTCCTTGTACTTGTGCTGGACGCCGGGGATGGGCTCCTCGTTGGCCAGCTTGGGCACGTTGAGGTCCATCTGGCCCGCGGGGTGCGGGTTCAGGCGGGCGCGGATCTGGTTGGCGGCCTCGTTCAGCTCCTTGCGCTGGGCGCCAGAGCGCAGCAGGTCGGCGATCCGGGACACGTCGTCCTGGGGCAGCATGTCCGCCTGCGGGAAGACCAGGCGGTAGATCGGATCGTCGGGAGCCGCGTCCCAGTCGATCAGCTCGTCGACGACGTAGCTGTTGACCCGGAACGGCAGCACGGTGGCCACCGCCTGCACGGCGAGCCGCTCGTCGGCGGCGAGCCCGGCTCGCGCGGTGAGCTCGTCGAGGTGTTTCGTCGTGTAGGCACGAAACCGACGTCCGGCGGACGGGGACGTCGCCACGTCTGGCGTAACGCTCACGCCTCTCCTTTCTGCGGGTGAGCAGGGCGCCCGCCGGGTTGGTGCGGGCAGCCCTGATCCGGTGGTTCCGGCGCGCGTGCGCACCGGCGGACCACCGGGAGGTGTTCGATGTGGTTGTCGCGTGCCGCCGGAGGGTGATCACGTTCCGGGGCAGCGAGCGGATATACCCCGTCTAGGGACTTTTATCCATCATGCGGGAAGTCCAGTCCTGACCTGGACATACGGTAAGTATCCTCGCATGAGTAGACGAAAGTGCCCGACGGTGCCGCCACCGCACGACCCGATACCGTGTCACCGCGTCCGCCCACCACACCCGTGAGGGAACAGTTGACTGGTACACCCGACGCGGAGGCGTCCGTCGCGCGGCGCTCGTCCCCGCCGATCATCGCCGTGGACGCGATGGGCGGCGACAACGCGCCGGCCGAGATCGTGCGGGGAGCCGTGCTGGCCGTCCGCGAACTCGGCCTGCGCGTCCTGCTCGTGGGACGGCGCAGCGAGATCGCCGCGCTGCTCGCCGAGGAGGGCGCGCTGCGCGACATCCCCGTCGTGCACGCCGAGGACAACCTGGCCATGCACGAGGGCGCCCTGGCCAGCTGGCGGCGGCCCCGTTCCAGCGCGGCCGTCTCCTGCCGCCTGATCCGTCGGGGCGACGCCGACGCCCTGGTCTCGGCCGGTTCCACCGGCGGAATCGTGGCGACCTCCACCGTGCGGCTGCGCACCCAGCCCGGAGTCCTGCGCCCGGCGCTGGCTGTGACCCTTCCCACCGGCGAGACGCCCACGATCATGGTGGACGCCGGGGCCAACGCCGACGCCAAGCCCGAGATGCTGGTGCAGTTCGCGCACCTGGGCTGCGCGTACGCCCAGACCGCGTTCGGGGTGCGCAGGCCCAGGGTGGGCGTGCTCACCATCGGCTCGGAGCCGGGCAAGGGCAACAAGCTCGTGCGCCGGGCGACGGAGCTGCTGGCGGCCACAGCGGAGGGGCCCCCGGCGATGGACTTCCGGGGCAACATCGAGGGCCACGACCTGCTCGCGCGCAAGGTGGACGTGGTGGTGACCGACGGCCACACCGGCAACGTGGCGCTGAAGTCGGTGGAGGGCACCGCAGCGTTCGCGATGGAGGCCGTGCAGGCTGCGCTGACCTCCTCGGCCGCGGCCAGGGCGGGCGCGCTGTTGCAGCGCAAGGCGCTACGGAGCCTGCGCGAGCGGCTGGACAGCGAGACCTACGGCGGCGCCGCGCTGCTGGGCCTGAACGGGACCGTGGTGATCGCGCACGGAGACAGCCGGGCCAAGGGCGTGGCCCGGGCCTGCCAGCTGGCCAACGACCTGGCGGGCGGCCGCATCGGGGAGCAGATCCGCCGTCGGGTGCACAGCCGCCCGCCGAACTGGCTGCACCGCCTGGCCCAGTCCGAGGCGCCGGGACAAAGGGGCACGGAGCAGACCGAGGAGCGCTGACGGGCCGGGAGGGGCGGCTCCGGTCGGTACGCTTGGGGCATGGCCGACCCGCAGGAAGTACTCTCGCGACGGGTCCAGTCCGCCCTCGGCGCCGCCTTCGGCCCCGAGTTCGCCGACACCGACCCCGTCATCCGCCCGTCCCAGTTCGCCGACTACCAGGCGAACGCCGCGCTCGCGCTCGCCAAGCGACTGGGCCGAAAGCCGCGTGAGGTGTCCGCGGCGATCATGGAGCACCTGGACGTGGCCGACGTCTGCCGCGACGTCGAGGTCAGCGGGCCGGGCTTCATCAACCTGACGCTGCGCGAGGACTGGATCGCCGAGCAGACCCGCCGGCTCCTGGACGACCCGCGCCTGGGCGTGCCCGAGCAGGAGCGCCAGAACATCCCGCTGGACTACTCCGCGCCCAACGTGGCCAAGGAGATGCACGTCGGGCACCTGCGCACCACCGTGGTCGGCGACGCGCTCGCGCGCACCCTGGAGTTCCTGGGCCACAACGTCATCCGCCAGAACCACATCGGCGACTGGGGCACCCCCTTCGGCATGCTCATCGAGCACCTGCTGGAGGTGGGCGAGGACTCCCCCGAGGCGGACCTGGTCACCACCGACCCCAACGCCTTCTACCAGGCGGCCCGGAGCAAGTTCGACTCCTCGGGCCCCGGACCCGACGACTTCGCCGCGCGCGCCCGCCGCCGCGTGGTCTCCCTCCAGAGCGGCGACGAGGAGACGCTGCGCCTGTGGCGCAAGCTCGTCGGCCTGTCCAAGGTCTACTTCAACAAGGTGTACGCCAAGCTCGGCGTGACCCTCACCGACGAGGACCTGGCCGGGGAGAGCAGCTACAACTCCGCGCTCGCCGACGTGTGCGAGGAGCTGGAGGCCAAGGGCATCGCCGAGATCAGCGACGGCGCCCTGTGCGTGTTCCTGGAGGGCTTCACCGGCCGCGAGGACAAGCCCGTCCCGCTGATCGTGCGCAAGAGCGACGGAGGCTACGGCTACGCCACCACCGACCTGGCCACCGTCCGCCACCGCGTGGACGACCTCAAGGCCGACCGCATCCTGTACGTGGTCGGCGCACCGCAGGCCATGCACTTCAAGATGGTGTGGGCCACCGCCCGCCAGGCCGGGTGGCTGCCCGAGGGCGTGGAGACCGTCCACGTGCAGATCGGCAACGTGCTGGGCGGCGACGGCAAGATCCTGCGCACCCGCAGCGGCGCCCCGGTGCGCCTCATGGCGCTGCTGGACGAGGCGATCGAGCGCGCCGCCGCGGTGGTCGCGCAGAACCGCCCCGACCTGGACGCCGAGGGCCAGGCCGAGATCGCCCGCCAGGTGGGCATCGGCGCGGTCAAGTACGCCGACCTGTCGGTCGCGCACGACACCGAGTACACCTTCGACTTCGACCGGATGCTGGCCCTGACCGGCAACACCGGCCCGTACCTGCAGTACGCCCAGGCCCGGATCCGGTCCATCTTCCGCAAGGGCGGCTTGGAGCTGTCGCAGGCCAGGGGGGACATCAGCGTCTCCGAGGGCGCCGAGCGCGACCTCGCCCTCAAGCTGCTGGAGTTCGGCGCGGTGGTGGCGCAGGTCGGCGACCTGCTCCAGCCGCACCGGCTGTCCACGTACCTGTTCGAGCTGGCGCAGTCCCTGACGGCCTTCTACGAGCACTGCCCGGTGCTGACCGCCTCCGACGAGGCCGAGCGCGAGTCGCGCCTGGCGCTGGTCGCGGTGGCGTTCCGGGTCCTGGTCCAGGGTCTGGACCTGCTGGGCGTGGAGGCTCCCGAGCACATGTAGCGGAGCGCACGCGGGCCCGCCGGGCGCGCGTGCGGGAGGAGGCCGGGGCGGCGCCGCCCCGGCCTCCTTCGCGTGCGCGCCGGTGGCCGTGGGTGCGCGGCGCTTCACCCGCCGTGTTACTCCGCCGTCGTGCGGCTGACCGGTTCCGGTCGCCGGGAAGCGCCCGGGGGATCTCACACGCGGCGAACCGGCTCGTCAGAGGCGGTTTCAGCGCGTGCGCGGCCACCGAGTCGAAGATCTCGCCCCCGACCGGGCCGGAACTCCGTCCCCCGTCCAGGCGTCAGACCTAAAGTATGTGGACAAAAGCCTCAGATAAGACAAAAGGGAGAAATCGTTAATGACAACCGCCCCCGCGGAGGTCGGTCCCGGACCCGGCACCTGGTACCTCGACCCGCTGCACTCCAGCCTGATCTTCGTCGCCCACTACCTGCGCTTCGGCCGGGTACAGGGCACGTTCGGCCGGGCCTGGGGCCGCGTCGCCGTCGCCGAGGAGCCCGAACGGTCCGCGGTGGAGGTCGTCCTCGACGCCGCCAGCGTCAACACCGGCGTGGGCGCGCGCGACGCCCACCTGCGCTCCCCCGACTTCCTGGACGTGGACCACTACCCCGAGCTGCGCTTCGCCTCCACCGGGATGGAACCGGGCGGGCGCAACCCCGACGCCTTCCGCCTGCACGGCGACCTGACCATCCACGGCACGACCGTGCCCACCGTGCTGGACGCCCAGTGGGTGGGCGAGGCCCCCGACTACGCCTCCCCCGAGGACACCCACGGCCACTTCTTCTCCGCCACGACCCGGATCCGCCTCTCGGACTTCGGCGTGGGCGACGGCGGGCCGGTGCCCTGGGGAGGCCGCATGGTCGGCGACACGGTGGACATCGTGCTGGAGGTGCGCCTCCAGAACCAGGACCCCGCCCCCTTCCTCCGCCAGATCGGGCACGCGCCCTGAGGAGCGCGCCCGAACGGCCGGGGCCCCGCGGGAGCCGGGGAGGGGCGGCGGCGGGCTCAGCCGCCCAGCAGCGCCTCGACCTCGTCCCGGGAGGCCATCGACGAACTGGCGCCGTGCCGCTGGACCGAGAGCGCGGCCGCCGCGGCGGCGAACCGCATGGCCTCCTGCGGCGTGCGGCCCTCCGCGCGGGCGACCGCGAACGACCCGCAGAAGACGTCCCCGGCCGCCGTGGTGTCCACCGCCTCCACCCGGCGCGCGGGAACGTGCAGCGGCTCGCCCCCTCTGCGGCCGTGGAGCGAGCCGTCCTCGCCCAGGGTCAGCAGCACCTCCGGAACCAGTTCCAGCAGCGCGGCCAGCGCCTCTCGCGGCTCGGCGCGGCCGGTGATCGCGGCCGCCTCGTGCTGGTTGGGCACCAGGACGTCCACCGACTCCAGGAGTTCGGCGGGCAGTTCGCGCGCGGGAGCCGGGGTCAGGTAGACCGGGACGCCCAGCTCGCGGCCGGTGCGCGCGGCCGAGACCACCGCCTCCACGGGCAGTTCGAGCTGGAGCAGCAGGGCGGCGCTGCCCCCGATGATCCCGGGGTCGCCCGCGGCCACGCCGGTGACCTCGCCGTTGGCCCCGGGCACGACGATGATCGAGTTGCCGCCCCCGCCGTCCACGACGATGTGCGCCACCCCCGACGCCCCGGGCACCGTGCGCAGCCCGGACACGTCGATGCCGCTGCCGACGAGGTTGGCGCGCAGGTCCTCCCCGAAGGAGTCCTCGCCCACCGCGCCGAGGAAGGCCACGTCGGCCCCGGCCCTGGCCGCGGCCACGGCCTGGTTGGCGCCCTTGCCGCCGGGCACCTGGCGAAAGGCCGTGCCCGTGACCGTCTCCCCGCTGGCGGGCACCTGTTCGACGTAGGCGACCAAGTCCATGTTGACGCTGCCGAAGACCGCCACGCGGGGCGCCGCGGCGCTCACTTGGCAGCCTCCCTGGCCACGGCCTCGCCGCCGTCGCCGTCCAGGCCCACGATGACCGGGGCGTGGTCGGAGGCGCCCTTGCCCTTGCGCTCCTCGCGGTCGATGCTCGCGCCGCTGACGCGGTCGCGCAGCGCCGGGGAGGCGAGCACGAAGTCGATGCGCATACCCCTGCGCTTGGGGAAGGCCAGGCCCTTGTAGTCCCAGTAGGTGTACACGCCGGGGCCGGGGGCGTAGGCGCGCACGACCTCGTCGAACCCGGTGCCGACCAGCTTGTCGAAGGCCACGCGCTCGGGCTCGGTGACGTGGGTGCTGCCCTCGAAGGCGGCCATGTCCCACACGTCCTCGTCGCGTGGGGCGATGTTGAAGTCGCCGACGTAGGCGATCTGGGCGTCGGGGTCGGCGGCCAGGCTGGCGGCGCCCGCCTCGCGCAGCGCCTCCAGCCAGCGGAGCTTGTAGGCGTAGTGGGGGTGGTCGACCTCGCGCCCGTTGGGCACGTACAGGCTCCACACCTGCACGCCCCCGCAGGTGGCGCCGATGGCGCGGGCCTCGGCCTCCTCGGGGTCGCCGTAGCCGGGCTGGCCGGGGAAGCCGATCCGCACGTCCTCCAGGCCGACGCGGGAGGCGATCGCGACCCCGTTCCACTGGGACAGGCCGTGGTGGGCCACCTCGTAGCCGCGGTCGGTGAGGACCGAGGCGGGGAACTGGTCGTCCCGGGCCTTGGTCTCCTGGATGGCGAGGACGTCGACGTCGCTCCGGTCCAGCCAGGCGCCGATCCGCTCGGCCCTGGCCCGGGCACTGTTCACATTCCATGTCGCGATACGCACAGCAGAAGGCTAGGCCATGGCGGCGACGGGACCGGCCTCGCCGGGGAGCCGGTCCCGCGTGTCCGCCACCGCACCCACGGCCTCGCCGGGACCGCGCGGAGCGGGCCGCGCCGCCGCGGCGCCCGCGCGGCCGTCAGGGGTGGGAGGCCAGCACCCCGCCCACCGCCTTCGTGAAGTCCATCGCCTCCAGGTCGTGCCGGTACATGACCCACACCGCGTACCCGGTCCAGCCGGGGGCGCCGTACATCCCGTAGTGGGCCTGGGCCAGCAGCACGCGCTCCCCTCCGTCCCGCTCGTAGTCCGCCGGGGTCTGGACGAAGGGCGGGTCCTGCGGCGAGTAGGCGTACCCGCCCAGGATCAGGTCGGACCGGCGCACGTGCTCCAAGCCGTCGTACTGGTCCAGCCGGTGCTCCCGGTAGACCCGCTCGGTCTCCCCGTCCGCGACGACGGCGCCGTCGGCACCCGTCGGCATGCTCCAGGCAGTCCGGGCGTAGAGGGGGTACGGATCGGTGTGGGGGGTGCCCTCGTCGGGGACGCGTTCGACCGCGGCCGCCCCCGAGGGGACGTGGACCACGGCGCCGTCGCCCGCGGACCCCTCCGGGTCGCACCGGTTGGCGAAGAACAGCAGGTGACCGTCCCGCGGCAGCGGGAAGTCGAGCACGTCCCGGGGCAGGGCCGCGCAGTCCACGGAGGCGATGAGGTCCGGGAAGCCGTTCCAGTCGACGTCCGGTGGGAGGACGGGGCGGCCGCCGTACCGCCCGGCGAGGACCCCGCCGCCGCCGTCGGCGGGACCCAGCCCGATCTGGGGGCGGGCCAGGCGCAGGCCCGTGTCGACGGCGTGCTCCGGCACGCCGCTCCTGCGGGCCGCGTCGCGGTACTCCTCGAAACTGTCCATGACGGACATGCTGTCGCATCGGGGGGACATCCCGCCGCGCGGGCGGGCACGCGACGGGGAAGGAGAAAACAGCCCTGTGGACAACGGGAGCACGGGGCTCCGGTCGGGGAGAATGCGAGGAGGCGACCGTTCGTGCCCCGCTCCTCGGGGGCGCGGGGCACGGGAACGGTCGTGGCCCCGGTGCGGCCGTCCTCCGCACCGGGGCGTGCGCGACTCCCGGCACGTGCCCGGTGGTCGTCGTCGCGCTCTGTTGGACGGCTTTCCACCCCCGGAGGTTCGCATTGGGTCAAAGGTTTTTCGGCGCTCCCCGCCGGTCCGGCGCACGGGTCCCGCGGCCCGGAGGGGCGGACTGTCGGCGGTCGGGGTTACGGTGGCGCAATGGCAGAACCGCACCCCCGCCGCGACGCGGAACTCTCCCTCTCCCAGGCGCGCAGGATCGCGCTCGCCGCGCAGGGGTTCAGCGACCCCCGGCCCGCCGGGAAGCCGACCCTCGCCCACCTGGCGCGGGTGGTGCGCAGGGTGGGAATCCTCCAGATCGACAGCGTGAACGTGCTGGCCCGCAGCCAGTACCTGCCGGTCTTCGCGCGCATGGGCGCCTACGACACCGCCCTGCTGGACCGGGCGACCACCTCCGCGACCGGGTCGGGGGCCGCGCGGCTGGTGGAGTGCTGGGCGCACGAGGCCAGCCTGGTGCCGCCCTCCACCCGCCAGCTCATGCGCCACCGGATGGAGCGCAACCGCGCCCAGGAGCGCGTGGGGTGGATGGACCGCATCCGGGAGGAGAAGCCCGAGCTGGTCAAGGCGGTGCTGGAGGAGGTGGTGCGGATCGGCCCGGCCAGCGCCCGGCAGGTGGAGGCGGCGCTGGCGCACGACGTGCCGCGCGCCAAGGACCACTGGGGGTGGAACTGGTCCGAGGTCAAGAGGTGCCTGGAGTACCTGTTCTGGGTGGGCGACCTGACCTCCAACGGGCGCAACGCGCAGTTCGAGCGGCTCTACGACCTGCCCGAGCGGGTGCTGCCGCCGGAGGTGTACGCGGCGCCGGAGACCACCCCGGAGGAGGCGCACCGGGAGCTGGTGTCGATCGCGGCCCGCGCCCACGGGGTGGCCACCGAGGCGTGCCTGCGCGACTACTTCCGCCTCAAGTCCACCGAGTCCCGGGCGGCCGCCTCCGACCTGGTGGAGGCGGGTGAGCTGGTGCCGGTGCGGGTGCGGGGCTGGGACCGCACGGCCTATCTGCACCGGGACGCCCGGGTGCCGCGCGGCGTGCGGGCGCGGGCGCTGCTGAGCCCGTTCGACTCGCTGGTGTGGACGCGCGACCGGGCGGAGGAGCTGTTCGGGTTCCGGTACCGGCTGGAGATCTACGTGCCCGCCGCCAAACGGGTGCACGGCTACTACGTGCTGCCGTTCCTGCTGGGCGAGGACCTGGTGGCGCGGGTGGACCTCAAGGCGGACCGCGCCTCGGGGACCCTGCTGGCGCAGCGGATCACGCTGGAGGACGGCGCGCCCGCCGAGACGCTGGCCGAACTGGTCGAGCAGCTGACCGAGATGGCGGCCTGGCTGGGCCTGTCCAACGGCGTCGGCGGCCCGGCGCTGGCCTCCGGCGGACGCTAGGCGCCGCCGTCGCCCCCGGGCCACGCGAGGGGCCCGTGTGCTCGCGCATCCGCGAGCACACGGGCAGCGCGGCCCGGAGGGGCTAGACCCGCTCGATGATGGTGACGTTGGCCTGGCCGCCGCCCTCGCACATGGTCTGGAGGCCGTAGCGGCCGCCGGTGCGGTGCAGCTCTGCGACCAGCTTGGCCATGAGCACGGTGCCGGTGGCGCCCAGCGGGTGGCCGAGGGCGATGGCGCCGCCGTTGGGGTTGACCTTGGCCGGGTCCGCGCCCAACTCCTGGATCCAGGACATCGGCACCGGGGCGAAGGCCTCGTTGATCTCGGTGACGTCGATGTCGTCGATGCCCAGGCCCGCCTTCTCCAGGGCGATCCGGGTCGCCGGGATGGGCGCGGTGAGCATGTACACGGGGTCGTCGCCCACCAGTGAGAGCTGCACGATCCGGGCCAGCGGGGTCAGGCCGTGCCGCTCGACCGCCCGCTCGGAGGCGATCAGGACCGCGCCCGCGCCGACGGAGATCTGGCTGGCCACGGCGGCGGTGAGCGCCCAGCCCTCGCGCAGCGGCTTCAGGCCCGCCATCTTCTCCAGGGTGGTGTCGGGGCGCACGCCCTCGTCGCGCTCCACCCCGGCCAGGGGGGCGATCTGCTCGTCGAAGTGGCCCGCCTCCAGCGCCCGGGCCGCGCGCCGGTGGCTCTCCAGCGCGAACTCCTCCAACCGCTCGCGCTCGAAGCCCCACTTCTCGCACATGAGCTGGGCGCCGCGGAACTGGGAGACCTCCTGGTGGCCGTAGCGCTCGACCCATCCGTCGCCGTACAGGCCGAGCCCGTTGTCGAGGGCGTACTGGACGTTGGCCCCCATGGGCACCATGCCCATGTTCTCCACGCCCGAGGCCACGACGAGGTCCTGGGTGCCGGACATGACGCCCTGGGCGGCGAAGTGGACGGCCTGCTGGGAGGAGCCGCACTGGCGGTCGATGGTGACGCCGGGGACGGACTCCGGGAGGCCCGCGGAGAGCCAGGCGGTGCGGGCCAGGTCGAGCGCCTGCGGCCCGACCTGGCTGACGCAGCCCATGATGACGTCCTCGACCGCGGCCGGGTCCACCCCGGTCCGGGAGACGAGTTCCCTGAGCACGTGCGCGCCCAGGTCCGCAGGGTGCACGGCGGCCAGGGCGCCCTTCCTGGTGCCGACGGGGGTGCGTACTGCGCCGACGATGTATGCCTCGGCCACGGGGTCCTCCAAGGGCCTGGATGACGGTTACGAACCGAACTGTATTCGGTTTATCGGATCCGGCAAGTCCCCGCCCCCGCGAATTCGCCCGGCGCCCCCTCAGGCCCGGTGCGCTCCCCGCTCCAGGTGCCCGGCGTCCCCCTCGTCCCCCAGGACGTCGGTGGTGATCCGCTCCAGGGCGGCCACCACCTCGGGGTGTTCCTCGGGCCCGTAGTCGGCCAGCAGCGAGCGCAGCGCGGTCCGCTGGGCCTCGAACACACTGCGGGCGGCGGACGCGCCGCGCCGGCTCAGCTCCCAGGGCTCGCCCCCGCCCGCCAGGTAGCCCGCCTCGACCAGCTCCCGGTGGACCGGCTCCCAGTAGTCGGCGGACAGCCCGGACATCTCCACCAGCTCCCCGGGCGAGAGCGGCCCGGTCACGCCCAGGTGGCTGAGCACCCAGCACGCGCGCGGCGAGACCTCCAGGCCCGCCGCCTCGCGCAGGCGCCCGTACATCTGGTCGGCGCCCTCCCGGCCGCAGGCCCGGAACACCTCCTTCTCCACGTGCGCGATGGCGCTGCGGCTCGCGGCGGCCACGGGAGGGATGGACTCGTCCAGGTCCGGGGAGTCGATGGTGGTGCGCAGCGGGATCTGCCGCAGGAACAGCGCCAGCACGAACCCGGCCAGGGCGACCGGGACCGCGCACAGGAAGACGGTGTCCACCGCGTCCGCGTAGGCCTGCAGGAAGGACGCCTGCGCCTGCGGGGAGAGCTGGTCCAGGCTGCGCGGGTCGCTCTCCAGCGCCGCGGGGTCCACCCCGGGCGGCAGCTGGATCTGCGCGGCCCGCTCGGCCAGGTTGGCCGCCAGCTGCCCGGAGAAGACGGCGCCGAACACCGCCGTGCCGAACGACCCCCCGATGGACCGGAAGAACGTCGCCGCCGAGGTGGCCACGCCCAGGTTCGCGTAGCTGGCGGCGTTCTGCACCACCACGACCACCACCTGCATCACCAGGCCCAGGCCCACGCCGAGGACGAAGAAGTAGAGCCCCATCTGCGCCATCGAGCTCTCCGGCCCCAGCCGCGAGAGCAGGAACAGACCGAGGGAGGTCACCGCCATCCCCAGCACCGGGTAGACCTTGTAGCGGCCCGTGCGGGTGACCAGGCGCCCGCTGGTGATCGAGGTCAGGAACAGGCCCAGCACCATCGGCAGCAGGTGCAGCCCCGAGGCCGTGGGCGACAGGCCGTGCACGACCTGGAGGAACAGCGGCAGGAACGCCATCGACCCCATCATCGCGAAGCCCACGCAGAAGCCGATCGCCATGGCCACCACGATGGTCGGGTCGCGGAACAGGCTGAGCGGCATGACCGGGTCCGGAGCCCGTCGCGCGGACAGCCACCAGCCCACACCGAGCACCACGGCGGCGGCGCCGAGCCCGAGGACCTGCGGCGACGTCCACGGGTAGAGGCTGCCGCCCCAGGAGGCGACCAGCGTCAGGCAGATCGCGGTGGCGGCCAGCAGCGCGATCCCGAAGTAGTCGATGCTCTGGCGGCCGGTCGGCTGGCGGCGCGGCAGCACCACGAGCACCGTGATGAAGGCCAGGACCCCCAGCGGCAGGTTGACGTAGAACACCCACCGCCAGGACAGGTGGTCCACGAACAGTCCGCCGAGCAGCGGACCGGCCACGCTGGAGATGCCGAACACCGCGCCGAACAGCCCCTGGTACTTGCCGCGCTCGCGGGGCGAGACGACGTCGCCGATGATGGCGGAGGCCAGCACCATGAGCCCTCCGCCGCCGATGCCCTGGACCGCGCGGAAGAGGATGAGCTGGAGCATGCTCTGGGCGATCCCGCACAGGGCCGAGCCGACCAGGAAGACGGCGATGCAGGTGAGGAAGAACTGCTTGCGGCCGAACTGGTCGCCGAGCTTGCCCCACAGCGGCGTGACGGCCGTGACCGCGAGCAGGTAGGCCGTGATCACCCACGACAGGTGGTTGAGCCCGCCGAGTTCGGACACGATCGTGGGCAGCGCGGTGGACACGATCGTCTGGTCCAGGGCCGACAGCAGCACGGTGAGCATCAGCGCGCTCATGATCACCGCGATCCTGCCGCCCCGGTGCTCCCTGCGCGCCCGATGCCTGGCCTCGTACTGGGCCATGGCCCTCCCTTCCCCCGGCAGGGCCGCACGCGGTCCCGCCCCTCGGCTACCGGCTCCGCTGCCGCCACCCTAGGAAGCCTCGGTCCCGCGTCCGGCGGGAACCGCCGCACGGGCGCTGACGGGCACGGGAACTTTGCCGGGGCTTGGACTGTCCCCTTCAAAACCGAATTCGGTTCGGTTACTGTGGCGTCACGCAGGAATCCCCGACACCCCGGAGCAGAGCATGAAGCGGGATCTCTTCGACGCGGACCACGACCTCTTCCGCGCATCGGTGGCCGAGTTCCTCGAGCGCGAGGTCACACCGCGCCATCCGGAGTGGGAGGAGGACGGGATCGTGCCCCGCGGGGTGTGGACCAGGGCGGGCGAGGTCGGCCTGCTCGGCCACGGCGTGCCCGAGGAGTACGGCGGCACCGGGCTGCGGGACTTCCGCTACAACACCATCGTCAACGAGGAGATCTGCCGGGCCCGTGCCAGCGGCCTGGGCGTCACCCTCCAGAACGACGTCATGGCCCCGTACATGGTCGACCTGACCGACGACGAGCAGAAGAGGCGCTGGCTGCCGGGGTTCGCCAGCGGCGAGCTGATCACCGCCATCGCCATGACCGAGCCCGGCGCGGGCAGCGACCTCCAGGGCATCGCCACCTCGGCGGTGCGCGACGGCGACGAGTACGTCGTCAACGGCTCCAAGACCTTCATCACCAACGGCGTCAACGCCGACCTGGTGATCGTGGTCGCCCGGACCGACCCCGACGCGGGCGCGCAGGGCTTCTCCCTGATCGCGGTGGAGCGCGGCGCCCCCGGGTTCGGCCGGGGCCGCAACCTCGACAAGATCGGCATGAAGGCGCAGGACACCGCCGAGCTGTTCTTCGACGACGTGCGGGTCCCGGCGGCCAACCTCATCGGCCGGGAGGGCGGCGGGTTCGTCCACCTGATGGAGAACCTGCCCCAGGAGCGGCTGTCCATCGCCACCTGCGCGGTGGCCTCCGCCGACGCGATACTGCAGCACACCATCGCCTACTGCCGGGAGCGGACCGCCTTTGGCCGTCCGATTGGGCGCTTCCAGAACACCCGTTTCGTCCTGGCCGAGTTGGCCACCGAGGTGGACATCGCCCGCACCTACGTGGACCGCGGCATCGGCCTGCTCAACCGTGGTGAGCTGACCGTGGAGGACGCCGCCATGGCCAAGTGGTGGACCACCGAACTGTGCAACAAGGTGATGGACCGGTGCCTCCAGCTTCACGGCGGGTACGGGTACATGATGGAATACCCGGTGGCACGGGCCTGGCAGGACACCCGCATCCAGACGATCTACGGCGGCACCACCGAGATCATGAAGGAGATCGTGGGGCGCGGCCTGGGACTGTGACCGCACAACCCCCTCCCCAGAAGGGTCGGAGCTGGAATGAGCGGTGCTTGGGACGGCCTCATCGTCATGGGCCTGCTGGTCGTGCTGCTCGTGATCGGGGTGCGCAGGCTCCGGCCCCGGGTCCACATCCCGTGGACCACCAGCGGGATCGTGGTCTTCTTCGTCTTCCTGTGCCTGCTGCTGTGGGCCTGGTCCTGGCGCTAGACGGCGTTGTTCGGGGCCTCCGCTTCGCGCCCGTGTTCGGGCGTCCGGAGCACGGGAATCGGGTTGGAGCAGGCACAGCGGCGCCTCCGGTGGGACGGCTCGTGCCCACACCGTCGCCCGCCACCACCCCCGACCGACGCCTACGGCGCAGTCCTGCTCGCGGTCCCGCCTCCGGCACCTCCTGAAACCCCGTGGGCGCCCGGACCAACCCCCACAAGCCGAGACCGGGGCAGACCCCGGGCATGATCCCGCCGAAGGGACGGGCCCGGCGCGTCGCGGCGGTTCCACGACCGCGCCGGGCCCGGAGGCTGCCGCGAGGGACTAGTCCTGTCCGGCCTTCTCCCCGTCCTCGGACTTCTCCCGCTCCCCGGTCTCCTCGGAGTGCATGGGCATCTCGAACCAGACCGCCTTGCCGTCCGGGGTCGGACGCGCCCCCCACCGGGTGGCCAGCTGCTCGACCAGGTACAGGCCGCGGCCGCCCTCGTCGTCGGCGGCGGCGCTGCGGATGCGGGGCAGGCGCAGGTCGTTGTCGAAGACCTCCACCCACACCGTGTTCGCGCCCCGCCGCAGCCGCAGCAGGAACTCCTTCTCCCCAGCGTCCTCGGCGGGTTCGTCGGTCTCCTCGGCCACCGCCTCCAGCAGGTCGCTCCAGTCCTCGTCGAACTCGTCGGCCACCTCGTCGAGCGGGGTCTCGGAGTCCAGCACCCCTCCGCCGGTGAACTCGCGGTGCACCGGGTGCGGGGTGGCGTGGATGACGACGTTGGTGACGATCTCCGAGACCAGCAGGCAGGCCAGCTCGGCCTGGTCGCGGTCCACTCCCCACTCGCTGAAGGTGTGGGCCGCCATGTGGCGGGCCTCGCCCACGGTGGAGGCCTCCGAGGGGAACCAGCCCTCGCGCAGCGCCAGCTCCTCGGAGTGGGTGCGCACGACCAGCAGCGCGGTGTCGTCGTGGTGTTCGCCCGGGACGCTGTGCGCGGCCGCCTCGGCGATCTGGTCCACGTCCTTGTCGGCGACCTCGGCCACCCGCTCCGACAGCAGCTGGAAGGCGCTCTCGGGATCCGCGCTGCCCCCGGCCGGACGCCGGTCCACGAGCCCGTCGGTGTACAGGACCAGGGTGGCGCCGATGGGCAGGCGCAGGTTGGCCTGGTGGTAGACCACGTCCTCGCCCGATCCGCCCTTGGCCCGCACGCCCAGCATGCGGTCGGTGACCTCCAGGTCGATCTTCTCCACCGACTCGGAGGTGACCAGCAGCGGGGGCGCGTGCCCGGCGTTGGCGTAGGACAGCTCGCGCGACCAGGCGTCGTAGACCATGTACAGGCAGCTGACGCTGGGGATCCAGGTGCCGCCCTCCTCGTCCTCCTGGCCCAGCTGGCGGACCCACTCGTCGAGTTCGCGCAGGATGTCGGCGGGCTCGCGGTCGGCCTGGGCGAAGGCGCGCAGCGCGGCGCGCAGCTGGCCCATGACGGCGGCGGCGTGCGGGCCGCGGCCCTCGACGTCGCCGATGACCAGCCCCACTCGTCCGGCGGAGAGCGGGATGGCGTCGTAGAAGTCCCCGCCGATCTGGGTCTGGACCCCGTACCCGTCGGAGCGCATCGGCCCCGCGGGCAGGTAGCGGTGGGCCGCGGTCAGCCCGTCCAGCCGGGGCAGGCTGCTGGGCAGCAGGCTGCGCTGGAAGGCCAGCGCGGTGCTGCGCTCCTGCTCGAACAGGCGGGCGTTGTCGATGGCCAGGGCCACCCGGGAGGCGATGGCCCCCACGAGGTCGCGGTCGAAGCCCCCGTAGGTGCTCTTCTGCCGCGGGGAGAGCCCGGACAGCGCCAGGGTGAGCACGCCCAGCACCTCGCCGCGGGCCCGCAGCGGGGCGGCGATGGCGGAGGTGACGCCGACCTGGCGCGAGACCTGGTCGGAGCGCGTGCTGGGCGAGTTCTCGAACAGGTACTCGCTGCTGACCACCGTCTCCAGGCGGCGCAGGGCCTGGGTGACGAAGTGGCGTTCGGGGTAGCGGACCTCGTCGCCGACCTCGAACCAGGTGCGCGGCGGGGGCGTCCACCCCTCGGCGTGCACCGACACCTGTCTGACCAGGCGGTCGCGGTCGTAGAGGTCGATGAAGCAGTGGTCGGCGAACTGCGGCACGAGGATGCCCGCGACCCCCCTGACCGTGGAGTCGAACTCCAGCGAGCTGGTCAGGCGGCTGCCGATGCGCTCCAGCAGGCCGTACTGCTCCTCCACCCGTCCGCTGCGCAGTGCCTCCCTGGCGATCAGGGTGATGCCGTCGATCTCGCCGGACTCATCGCGTATGGGCACGGCCTGGGCGCGCACGTGGATCCAGGTCGAGTCGCCCCGGAGCACGGCGAAGGTGCCCTCCCACGGCTCCCCGCGCAGGACGCGCCGGGCCAGCTGGGAGGCGTGCTCGCGGTCGGACTCGTGGATGCCGATGTCGAGCAGGGAGAGGCCGACGTAGTCGCGACCGCCCACGAACCCGAACAGCTCGCGCGCGAAGGGGTTCCAGTAGCGCAGGAGGCTGGCGCGGTCGATGACGACGATGGCGATCTGTGCCTGCTCAGCCACGGCGGCCGCGGCGAGCGCGTCACCCTTGGGGAAGGGCTCACCCCACCGTGTCATCTAGCCGCCACCTCGCCGTCATGAGCTGCATACATGCCCGCTCCGGGTACCCCGAACGACCGCACCTTGGAGCGAGCGTAGCAACACCGTCAACGTTCCCGCAGCGCAATGTGACAATCCTGATGAGCAACCAATCAACGCGTCCGTACGGTTCACGGCTTGGCGACGAAGACGTGCCCGGCGACGAGCGCCGAGAGCTCGGTTTCCCCGGTCTCACCGTCGATCACGCGGACCCCGTCGTCACAGGCTCGCAAGACCACTTCCTGTCCCGGTTGTACCCCGGATCGGCGCAAGGTGAGCATGATGTCGGCGTCCGACTGGATCTGCTCGCTGATACGCCGCACGGTGACCGTCGTCTCGCTGTTCCCTGCGACGTCGATCATCGGGACGATGGAGTCGTCGGTGAAGGGCTCGGGGGAGTAGTCCTCCAGGCCCAGCTCGTCCAGGCCCGGGATCGGGTTGCCGTGCGGGCAGACCGAGGGGGCGTTGAGCAGCGTGACCAGACGCTCCTCCACCGCCTCGGAGATGACGTGCTCCCAGCGGCAGGCCTCGATGTGCACGTCCTCCCAGGGGAGTCCGATGACGTCCACGAGCAGGCGCTCGGCGAGCCGGTGCTTGCGCATGACGTGGGTGGCCAGACGGCGCCCCTCGGCGGTCATGACCAGGTGCCTGTCGTTCTCCACCCGCAGCAGGCCGTCGCGCTCCATACGGGCCACGGTCTGGCTCACCGTGGGGCCGCTCTGGTGCAGGCGTTCGGCGATACGGGCCCGAAGCGGGACGATGCCCTCCTCTTCGAGCTCGAAGACCGTACGGAGGTACATCTCCGTGGTGTCGATCAGCCCGTGTGCGGTCAAGTCTCCCCTCCCAAGGCTCTGTGCCCGGCGCGCGGTCACGACGGGCACGGCGGGTCTCTCACAACACAGGCCGGGGCGACGTGATTCCCAGGGGCCGAGTGGGGACCGGGGCGTCCGCAGGACCGCGGGAGCGACCACCGATACACGCAAGCATATCGCGGCGCGGGGCGCCCGGATTTCTGCCCGGTCTCACGATGCGGATACGTTCTGCCCCGCGCCGCAAGGGCACTTGGTCCCGCCGACGGGGGCCTTCCAGCCCACCGCGTGCGCCGGAGGGGCGCGGGGTCGGCGTCCACCTGCGGGAACGGCCTCCCGAACTCGCGTACGAAGCGGCCAAGATCACTCTCGGGAGCGGAGCGGTACGAGCGCGTCACCCGACGGCCCGGTCAGGGGGCCAGGCGCTCGACGCTCCATGAGCCGTCGGGCTCGCGCAGGTAGCGGAACCGGTCGTGCATGCGGTCGGCGCCGCCCTGCCAGAACTCCACCTCGCTCGGCACGAGCCGGAAGCCGCCCCAGTAGGCGGGCCGGGGGATCTCCTCCTCGGCGGCCCAGACCGTGTCGAACTCCCGGTAGAGCCGGTCGAGCTCGGCCCGGTCCGCCACCGGCCGCGACTGGCGCTCGCTGGCCCAGGCGCCCAGCTGGGAGCCGCGCGGGCGCGAGGCGAAGTAGCGGTCGTTCTCCTCGTCGCTGAGCCGCTCCACCCGTCCGGCCAGCAGGACCTGGCGCCGGACGGCGTGCCAGGGGAAGACCGCGCTGGCGCGCGGGTCGGCCTCCAGGGCCAGTCCCTTGCGCGAGGTGTAGTTGGTGAAGAAGCGCAGCCCCGTGCTGTCGTAGCCCTTCATCAGCACGGTGCGGGCGCGGGGCATGCCCGAGGGCTCGACGGACGCCAGGACCATGGCGTTGGGTTCGGCCAGACCGGAGTCGTAGGCCTCGTCGAACCACAGGTGGAACTGCGTCATGGGGTGGTCGGCGAGCCCGGAGCGCCTCAGGGGTGCGCCCAGGTACGGTTTGCGCAGTTCGGCGGGGTCTTGGTGGTCCACACGGGGCATCCTCTCGCGTCGGGTGCCGCGCGCGCCACCCGGACCCGCGCGTCAGGCGCAGGCCGGTCCGGGGTCGACCGTGCCCGTGCTGACCTGGCCGCAGGCGGCGATCACGTGCTGGCGTTCGCCGTCCGAGCCGAGCGGGCCGACCACGACGAGCTGGACCATGCGGTCGCGGTACCAGTTGCCCTCGGAGGGCTCCCCGAAGCCGAGGTAGCCGGAGACGGCGGACAGGTTGCGCGTGCCCTGGATGTTCTCCACGAGCGCCTGCTGCTCCTGCTCGTACCCGGTGTCGGTGCCCAGGAACGGCGAGGGCCGCTCGGTGGGCGCGGCAGAGGCCTCCCGGGGCCCGGCGCCCTCGGGAAGGGGGTGCGGGATGCGCCGCAGCGCGCGCGAGACCACCTTGAGCGCGTCGTTGGCGATGGCGGCGTGGGTGATCGAGGGCATGCCGCCGTCGGCCGCCACCGCCTCGGCGTCGCTCCCCTGCTCCGGCTCCTCCTCGGCCTCCTCGTCCTCCCCCTCGTCGGGGTAGAGCTCCGCGATGAGGGTCTGTGCGTCGTTGTAGAAGGAGCGTTCGCTGGCCTGCGTGTACTGGCTCCAGGCGCCGCTGGCGGCGAGCGGGGTGTAGAAGACGGGGTACCCGGAGGCGTGGCCGAGCGTCTCGGCGTGGTCGGTGACGAACTTGGCGATGTCGTCCCCGCCGAGGACGTCGACACCGGCCTCCACGCACATCCCCTCCTCCTGGACCTGGTTGTGGAAGTCCATGAAGTCGGTGGAGCGGCCCGCGAAGTAGATGACGTCTGGCGGGTCCTCGGCGCACACCCTCGACAGCTGGTCGGCCTGGGTGGGACCGCCGTCCTGGTAGGGCAGCACGCCGGGGAAGGGGGCGGTGCTGTCGTCGGCGAGGGTGACCGGGTCCGTATCCCCGCCGTCCGTCCAGTACTGGCCGCCCAGGGCGCGGAAGGCGTTCATGAACTCCACCGCCAGGTGGGGGCCGTAGCTCTCCCCCTCCTGGTTGTCGGCGATGGCCACGGCGGTGCGGGCGGGCCCCAGGGACTCGGCCTCCTCCCCCTCGGCCAGTCCCTCGCCCGTCCAGGGCACGCCGCGGTAGGACCACCGGGCGGCCTGTTCGGCCAGGCGGGTGTTGGAGGGCGCCACGGGGAAGAAGTACTGGCTGTACTTGCCCGAGGTCTCCATGGCCACGTCGTCGAAGGTGGCGGTGGTGCCGACCATGGGGATCCGGGCACCGCTGAGGACGCGGACGGCCTCGGTGTTGGGCTGGACGCTGTGGCCGAAGCCGACGGCGGCAACGGGCCGGTCCATGCCCAGGCCCTCGTCCCGGGCGCGTTCGACGATCGTCTCGGCGGTCTCGCGCGCGTACCGCCAGCCCTCGCCGGTGTTGGCGAGCAGGATCTTGATCCGGGGCAGGGAGGAGTCGCCCGAGGCGTTGTGCTCGGCCTGCTGGTGGGCCAGGCCCAGCAGTTCGCCCTGGACCCCGGCCAGGGTCAGGTCGCTGGCCCCGGTGACGCTGAGTTCGGCGACGTAGGCGATGGTGACGTGGTTCTCGTCGTCCTCGTCGATGCGCTCGTTCTGCTCGTGGATGCGCTCGGTGACCTCGCGCAGGCGCTCGTGGAAGACGAAGTCGCCGAAGGTCACCCCGACGCAGTCCTCGCCGTGCCGTTCGATGCCCCGGGGCGTCCAGATCCCGCCCGACGCACACGGGTTGAAGCGCTCGGCAACGACCGGGCCGACCACCCACAGCGCCAGGACGGCGACGGCTGTGACCGCGGCGGTGGCCGTGGCCGCGACCCCGGCGACCGCCCCGGCGGTGAGCACCCGGTTGCTCTCGGGCGGGTCGGGGTTGCCCGCCCAGGCGGCGGAGTCGGCCGGAACCCGCTGGGTGAGCAGCCGGGAGCGGCCCAGCACCCCGGCGGCGTGGCGCTCGCGGAGCCACCGCGACACCGCCTCCTCGGGACGGCTGCCGTTCTCGGCCTCGGGCAGCGTGGGGTAGCGGGAGACGTCCACCCGGTCGTCCGCCAGCGGCCGGGCGCCGCGGTCGCGCACCTGTACGACGAGCAGGGGGTCGGGGAAGGCACGGCGCAGCCGCTCGTCCTCGACGAGGCGGACCAGGTAGCGGCCGACCCGGTCGAGGCGGGCCTGGTCCACGAGGAGCACGGGGCGCTGGCGGCGCCCGCGGCGCGGGTAGGGCGAACGGCGCCCCGGGGAGCCGCCGTGGGTGTGCGCGAGGTCGTCGAGGAAGGCGTTGACGGCGAGCCGGTGGACGCCGGGCGGGCGCTCCCCGCGCGGGCGTTCGGCGGCGTCGTCCCCCTCGCGCTCGGGCCGCTCCTGCGGGGGCACGACCGCGACGACCGCGTGCCGCCGTCGGCGCGCGGCCAGGGGCCTCCACCAGCCGTCGTGCGCGGGCGTGGTGTCGGGACGCTCGGGACGGCGGCCGTCCCCGGCGCCGTCCGGCTCGCCGCGTCCCGCGTCGGCCCCGGGGTCGCGGACGAAACGCCCGGTGAGCCGGCGGCGGTTGAGCAGGTTGAGGACGTGGACGCCGCGGGCGCGGTGGTTGCGGGGGACCGACTCCTTGTCCTCGCTGGCCGCTTGGGTGTCCACCACGTACCGGTGGTGGTTGAGCCAGCGGTAGGAGCGCCAGGGCAGGACGAGGAAGAGGCCGAGGCAGGCGTAGACGACCGCCAGCAGCAGGCCCACGCCCACCGTGACCAGGTTGTTCAGCCCTTGGAGCACGAGCCCGAAGAGACCGGCGACGACACCGCCCAGGATGACGGGCGCGGCCAGGGTGGCGAGGTTGAGGAGGAAGCCCCAGGGGGTGAGCACGTGCGTGTCGGCCTTGCCGAAGGTCACCCGGCCGGTGAGGCGGGCGACGAACACGGCGGTCCGCTGGAAGGCGCGGTCGTAGAGGCCGCGCAGGCCCGAGCGCAGACGGTGGGGGTAGCGGCGCACGGCCCCGGCGTCCCGCGCCGCCCGGTCGGCGTCGCGGTCCGCGCCCCGGCCGTGTTCGAGCTTGGCCCTGCTCAGCTCGGCGACGACGTAGATCTGCGCCTTGGCGTTGGCGTCGAGGTCGGCTTCGTCCTGGACGACCTCCTCCCCCGAGACCGCGGAGCGGATGGCGCCGAGCCTGCACACGCGCAGCCACAGCAGGGAGCGCAGCCGCTCGAAGCGGGGCCAGGGCGGGGGCCTGCGCCAGCGCCTGCCGGAGGGCCGCACGGCGTCGGCCTCGGCCAGGAGGCCCGACATCAGGTCGTAGAGCTCCTCGGTGGTGGCGTAGGCCTCGTGCGGCCGGGACCGCGCCTGGTGCGCGGGGGCGCCGGACCGGCTCAGGGGCAGCCGCCAGACCGGCTGGTCGCCGCAGCGCTCGGTGAGCACCTCCAGCAGGACGTCGCGGTCGGCGCCCTCCTCCAACTCCAGGTCGAGCACGGGCGGGGGCTCGGCCACGTCGCCGCGCTGGGCGCCGCCGCGGTTGCCGACGGGGAGCCTGCGGGCGGCCCGCCGCTCCATCCTGCCCACGAGGCGGGCGTCGGCCCGGGTGGGGCGCACACGCAGGGCGTCGAAGACCCTCAGGAAGGAGCTGCCCTCACTCCGGCGGAAGGTCTCGGGGTCGGTGCTGCTGTCGGCCACGTGTGGATGCCCCTCCGTATCGCGCGTCGTGTTCTGGCGTTCCCCCCGAAACCTCTCCCATAAGACCGCACTCCTAGCGGAAAATGCACCTGTATGAATTGAAATGCGACTGGCCTATACCGGCCAGAACCTCTGGGAACGTGACATAGCGTCCGCTCCCCCGCGCCGTTTCGGGCGTCCCAACAGCGGCCCTGACCGGCCCCGCCGCCTCCGCCGCCACTACGCTGGTGGGCGTGACCGACGAGATTCAGATCCCCGCGAACCTGCTGCCCTCCGACGGCCGTTTCGGCAGTGGCCCGTCCAAAGTCCGCCCCGCCCAGATCGAGGCCCTGGCCGCCTCCGGCTCCCGCTACATGGGCACCTCCCACCGGCAGAAGCCGGTCAAGTCCCTGGTCTCCCGGGTGCGCGCCGGGGTGAGCGAGCTGTTCTCCCTCCCCGACGGCTACGAGGTGGTCCTGGGCAACGGCGGCACCACCGCCTTCTGGGACATCGCCGCGCACGGCCTGCTGCGCGAGAAGTCCCAGCACCTGTCCTTCGGAGAGTTCTCCAGCAAGTTCGCGAAGGTCGCCGAGGGCGCGCCCTGGCTCCAGGAGCCCACCGTCATCAGCACCGACCCGGGCAGCCACGGCGAGCCCGTGGCCGAGGCCGGCGTGGACGTGTACGCGCTGACCCACAACGAGACGTCCACCGGTGTGGCCGCGCCCATCGGGCGCGTGGCGGGCGCCGACGAGGACGCGCTCGTCCTGGTGGACGCCACCAGCGGAGCGGGCGGCCTGCCGGTCGACATCGCCGAGACCGACGTCTACTACTTCGCGCCGCAGAAGAGCTTCGCCGCCGACGGCGGGCTGTGGCTGGCCGTCATGTCGCCCCGGGCTCTGGCCCGCGTGGAGGAGATCGCGGCGAGCGGCCGCTACGTGCCGGAGTTCTTCTCGCTGCCCACGGCGGTCGACAACTCCCGCAAGGACCAGACCTACAACACCCCGGCCGTGGCCACGCTGCTGCTGCTCGCCGAGCAGCTGGAGTGGATGAACGGCCGGGGCGGCCTGGAGTGGACCGTGGCGCGCACCGCCGAGTCCTCCTCGGTCCTCTACGACTGGGCGGAGAAGTCGCCGGTCGCGACGCCGTTCGTCACCGACCCGGCCAAGCGCTCGCAGGTGGTCGGCACCATCGACTTCAGCGACGACGTGGACGCCGCCGCGGTGGCCAGGGTCCTGCGCGCCAACGGCGTGGTCGACACCGAGCCCTACCGCAAGCTGGGCCGCAACCAGCTGCGCGTGGCCATGTTCCCGGCGATCGACCCGGACGACGTGCGCGCGCTCACCGAGTGCGTGGACCACGTGCTCACCAAGCTGTCCTGACCCGTCCGCCCCGCGTTGCACAATGGAGGCCGACCCGCGTCGGGTCGGCCTCCCCCTCTTCCCGGCATCTCGCTTCTCAGGACGGTTCGGCTGTGCGCAGGAACAAGAAGGAACCCCCCATCAAGATCATCTCGCACCGCGGGGCGTCGGGGCACCGCCCCGAGCACACGCTGGCCTCATACGAGCTGGGGGCCCGGCACGGCGGCGACTTCATCGAGATGGACCTGGTCTCGACCAGGGACGGGAGGCTGGTCTGCCGCCACGAGCAGGAGATCGGCGGGACCACTGACGTGGCCGAGCACCCCGAGTTCGCCGACCGGCGCACCACGCGCACCGTCGACGGGCGCGAGGTGACCGGGTTCTTCGCCCAGGACTTCACGCTGGAGGAGATCCGGACCCTGCGCGCGGTGGAGCGCCTCAAGGACGTGCGCGCGGACAACGCCGTGATGGACGGGACCTACGGGATCCCGACCCTGGAGGAGGTCGTCGAGCTGGCGCTGGCGCTGACCAAGGAGCTGGGCCGCCCGATCGGGATCTACCCCGAGACCAAGCACCCCGCCTACCACGAGGCGCAGGGCCTGGAGCTGGAGCCGGTGCTGATCGAGGCCCTGCGCGGGGCGGGGCTGACGGGCCCGGAGCCGCTGGTGCCGGTGTTCCTCCAGTCCTTCGAGGCCGAGAGCCTGCGCAAGCTGGCCGTGACGGAGCTGCCGCTGGTCTACCTCATGGGCGCCGAGGAGCACTGGCTGCACCACACGACGCCGGACGGCCTGGCCGAGGTGGCGACGTTCGCGCACGCCATCGGCCCGGCCAAGAGCCTGGTCGTGCCCGTCGAGGACGGGGTGCTCGGGGAGCCGACCGACCTGGTGGAGAACGCGCACGCGGCCGGGCTACTGGTGCACCCGTACACGTTCCGCAGCGAGAACCACTTCCTCCCCGCGGAGTTGAGGTCGGAAGGCGGGCCGGGCGACTACGGGTCCTTCGCCGCCGAGTACGAGGCCTTCTTCGAGGCCGGGGTGGACGGCGTGTTCACCGACTTCTCCCGGCACGCCTTCCTGGCGCGCGAGCACTTCCTGGACCCGCAGCCCGAGGGGTAGGGGTCAGCCCCGTCGGGCCAGCAGGACGATCGCGACGATGACCAGCGCGGCGACCGCGCCGCCGCCCACGATGAAGGGCAGCGCCCCGCGCGTCTCGGGCTCGACGGTCCCGCCCTCCCCCCCGGGCGACTCCTGCGCGGCGACCTCCCGCACCGGGGGCTCCTCGGCGAGGTAGCGGTCCTCCAGGGGAATCCGCCAGACCGGTGCCCCGGGCCCCTCGGTCCCGGCCATGAGGGCGGTGCCGTCGGGCGTGAAGGCGACGGCCTCGCCCTGGTCGGACTCGGGCAGGTCGAAGGCGCCCAGGGAGGATCCGGGCACCCCCTCGGTGGCGTCGTAGACCGTGGCCCCCCAGTAGGTGCGGATCACGTAGCGGCTGCCGTCCGGGCTGAAGGCGGCGTCGGTGGCGAACAGGGGCGCCGAGTCGATCCGCTCCAGGACGTGCCCGGCCCCGGGTTCGAGGTCCTCCGGCGCCGCGTACAGGCCGCCGGAGAACTCCTTGGAGACCACGTACATCCGGCCGTCGCGGGGGTCGACCATCAGCGACTCGGCGTCGCGTCCCCCGTCCTCGTAGGTGAAGGTGAACACCTGCGGGTCGACCGCCGTGTCGGCGAGCGCCTCGGGTTCGGGGAAGCGGTGGACGCTGACGTCGGGCCAGCCCCCGTTGAAGTTGTCGCCGATGTCGGCCACCAGGACCGACGGCGTCCCGTCTGGAGCCTCGGCGACCGTGATCGCCTCCCAGTCGCGGCGGTCCAGGTTCAGCGTGACCGTGGCGAGCGTGCGGCCCTCCTCGTCGACCGCGTACACCTCGTTCAGGTGCTCACCGCTGTCGTTGTGGGTCCACCACACGCCTTCGTGCAGCAGGGAGGGGGCGATTCCGCTGGACTCGGAGATCTTCGGGTCCTGGAACTCGAAGGCGATCTCGGAGCCCTCGGGCCCCTCGCCTCCGCGGGGGTAGTCGACACCACCGGTGCCGGGGTCGCTCGGGTCACCGGGGAAGGCCAGGGCAGGGGCGGCCGGGAGGGTCGCGAAGAGGGCTGCGGCGGCAAGAACGAGCGGAGTTCTCATGACCGACATCCTGCCAGGGAACGCCACGGATGGCTTGTACCCGTGCGGTAACGGGCACATTGGGCTTACGGAGCGCCGTTAGGAGGGCACCCATGAGGATCGTCGCCTGTCTCAACGGGGACCGCCGCCCCGGAGCGCACCCCGCCCTGCCCGTGTCCGTGGACCAAGTGGTGGCGGACGCGCACGCGGTGGTGGCGGCGGGCGCGACCGAGCTGCACCTGCATCCGCGCGACCCCACCGGGGCCGAGTCGCTGGCGCCCCAGGTGGTGGGCCCGCTCATGGAACGGCTGCGCGCCGACGGGCCGCGGGTTCCGGTCTCGCTGACCACGTCGCTGTCGGCGGAGTCCGATCCGTGGCGGCGCTACGACCTGGTGCAGCGCTGGGCCTCGTCGGCGCTGCCGGACTCGGTCACCGTGAACCTGCACGAGGCGGGCTCGGTGGACCTGGCGCACCTGCTGGAGGACCGCAGGATCGGGGTGGAGGCCGGGGTGTGGACGGTGGAGGCCGCGCGCATCCTCGTCGCCACGAAGCTCAGGGCGGCGGCGGTCCTGGTGGAGCCCACGCAGGTCGCGGTGGAGGACGCCCGGCGCAACGCCGAGGCGATCTGCTCCCTGCTGGACCGGGCGGGGGCGAACCAGCCGCGCTTGCTGCACGGCGCCGACGCGACGGCCTGGCCGATCCTGGAGTCGGCGGTGGTCTCGGGCTACGACATCCGGATGGGGCTGGAGGACACCATGCGGCTGCCCGGCGGCGGGGAGGCGCACGACAACGCGGACCTGATCACGCGCGCGGTGAGCCTGGCCGCCGCATCCGCGTGACCTGGCGGTCAGCCGACGAGGGCGCCCAGGAGCACGAGGAGCATGATGCCTCCCAGAACCACGGGCAGCAGCCAGCGCTGCTTGCGGTTGTTGGTGAGCATGCTCATGACGCGCTCCGCTCAGGAGGTCGGGTGGGGTCCGCCTCCCAGCCTAACTCCCAGGTCCGGACGGTTCGGTAGCGGTCCTCCCGCTCCGGCCGGCTCTCCACCAGGTGCGCCTCGCGGACCCGCCACCTGCGGCCGGGCAGCGCGCCCAGCGCGTCGGCGGTTCCGGTGAGGTCGCGCGCGGGACGGCTGCGGGCCACCGTGATGTGCGGCACGTAGGCCCGGTGTTCGACGGGCACGCCGACCCCCGCGGCGGCGGCGCGCAGTCCGTCGGCGAGGGCGCGCAGGGACGCGGTGTCGCCGCCGAGCCCGGCCCAGAGCACGGAGGCGCGGCGGAGGTCGCCGGGGAAGGAGCCCCAGCCCTCGGCGGTGATGTGGAAGGGCCGGTGCGCGCGGGCCTCCCGGCCGAGGGCCTCGTCGAGCGCGGGCAGGAGGGACTCCTCCACCTCGCCGAGGAAGACCAGGGTGAGGTGCCACTCGCCGGAATCGGCCCAGCGCAGGCCGGGGGCGTGGCCGCGGCCCCGGTCGACGGCCCGGCGCAGCGCGTGCGCCGTGTCGGAGGGCGGGTCCAGTGCCGCGAACAGTCTCATGGCCCCATTCTGCCCGGGTGCCGCGGTCCGCCCGGGGTCTCCGGGGCCGTTCCGCGAGGGTCGGCCGGAGCCCCGGCGGGCCCGCCGACGGCCGGTCCGGCGGCGGTGGCACGGGCTCCGGAGGGCCGGGACGGCCGCCCCGGTCGTGCCCCGAGGACGGCGGGGCACGACCGGGAGTCTCAGGCGCGGGTGACCGTGTCCGGCCGGGTCCCCTCCTCGTCCGGGACGAGGCGGACCCGGGTGGAGCCGTCCGGGAGGCGCTCGGCGTCCACCCGCTCGCGCTCGGCCTCCGGGGACTCCTCGCGCTCGCTCGCGTTCTCCGTGGCGCCCTCCTGGGCGCCCTC
The DNA here is from genome assembly GCF_018316795.1 of Nocardiopsis akebiae. Taxonomy (NCBI): domain Bacteria; kingdom Bacillati; phylum Actinomycetota; class Actinomycetes; order Streptosporangiales; family Nocardiopsidaceae; genus Nocardiopsis; species Nocardiopsis akebiae. Next base: position 1,018,790 of record NZ_CP074132.1, on the reverse strand, counting down.
CGCGTCCGCCGAGGGGCGCCGCCCCGGGAGCACGTCGCGCGGGCGCACGCCCTTGGCCCGGAAGAGCAGGGCGGAGATGACCGTGACGACCACGAGGGTCACCGCGCCGCCGATGACCAGGCTCGTCTCCGGGCCGAAGGCGTCGGCTAGCAGGCCCACCACGGGCGCGCCGATGGGCGCCACACCCATGAACACCAGCAGGAACATGCTCATGACGCGCCCGCGCATCCGCGGGTCCACGCTGAGCTGGAAGGTGGCGTTGAGCGTGGTCACGTACGTCATGAAGGCCACGCCCATGGGTACCAGCACCAGGACGAACGGCACGTAGCCGGGCATGAGCCCCGCGACGACCTGGAGCGCGCCGAAGGCCAGCGACCCGATCAGCACCAGCCGGAGCCGGGGCCGGTCGCGGCGGGCGGCCAGCAGGGCGCCGGCGAGGGCGCCGACGGCCAGGAAGGCGGCGGCCACGCCGAACGCGTCGGCCCCGGCCTCGAACACGTTGTTGACCATCAGCGCGATCTGGTTCTGGCTGTTGGCGCCGAAGAACTGCGTGGCGGCGGCCAGCACCAGCAGCAGGACCAGGTCGCGCCTGCCGCCGATGTAGCGCAGCCCCTCCCGGATCTGCCCCTTGCCCCGGGCCACCCGCTCGGTGGGGTTGAGCTCGGAGGTGCGGATCATCGTCAGCGCGAGGATGGTGAACCCGAACGACGCGCCGTTGATGAGGAAGACAGGTCCGCTGCCGATGACGGCGATGAGCAGACCGGCGACGGCCGGACCGGTCACCCGGCCGAGCTGGAAGCTGGCGCTGTTGAGCGCGATGGCGTTGGACAGGTGCTCCCGGTCGACCATCTCCGGGACGAAGGCCTGCCGTCCGGGGTTGTCGAGCACGGTGATCAGGCCGAGTCCGAAGGCGAACAGGTACACGTGCCAGACCTGCGCGGCCCCCGCGGTGGCCAGGATTCCGAGGCCGACCGCGAGCACGCCCATGGCGGCCTGGGTGCACACCAGCAGCCTGCGCTTGTCCAGCCGGTCGACCAGCGCCCCGCCCCACAGCCCGAAGAGGAGCAGCGGCAGGAACTGGAGGGCGGTGGTCATGCCGAGCGCGATGCCGCTGCCCCCGCTGAGCTGGAGGACCAGCCAGTCCTGCGCGATGCGCTGCATCCACGTGCCGGGGTTGGACAGCAGCTGGCCCAGGGCGTACAGCCGGTAGTTGCGGTTGGCCAGGGACCGGAACATGGCGATACGCCGCATCAGTCCCTCCCCGCGAGCGCGTGGGGAGGGACTGATGCGGCCATCGGCGGTCGGCTCCGATCCCGGCCGGGTTGACAAAGCGGGCAAATAAGTAAACGGCGTTGACTCATCACTGGAGTCAACGCCGTCCACCGCCGCCGGAATTCCCGGACGGCCGGAAAGCCGCGCCTCAGCTGATCAGGGCGTTGATCGGCGCTTCGGCGAAGTGGACCAGGAAGACCAGCGAGATCAGCCACAGCAGCGGGTGGACCTGGCGCCCCCTGCCCGTGACCAGGCTGACGAAGGCGTAGGTCAGCAGGCCGAACCCGATTCCGTTGGCGATCGAGTAGGTGAAGGGCATCATGATGATCGCCATGAAGGACCCCAGGCCCAGCGCCGGGTCCGTGAAGTCGATGTTGACGACCTGGACCATCATCATGAACCCCACGATCACCAGCACCGGCGTGGCGGCCTCGAAGGGCACCAGGTTCACCAGCGGGGTGAACAGGGTGGCCAGCATCATGAGGACGCCGGTGACGATCGGCGCGATGCCGGTGCGGGCGCCCTCGCCGACGCCCGCGGCCGACTCGGCGTAGATGGTGGCGACCGAGGCCGAGCCCAGACCGCCCAGCACAGTGCCGATGGAGTCGGCGGCCAGCACCTCGCGGGAACCCCGGATGTTGCCGTCCTCGTCGGCCAGGTCGCCCTGGTGGGCGACGCCGACCATGGTGCCCATGGTGTCGAAGAAGTCGGCGAGCAGCAGGGTGAAGATCAGCATGACCACTGTGGCGACGCCGATGTCGGCCCAACGGGAGAACACGTCGAGACCGCCGTCGGCGAACATGCCGACGAGCGAGAAGTCGGGGATCGCGACCACTCCCCCGCCGGTGGACAGGGTCGGGACCGTCAGGCTCCAGCCGAGGCGGTTGTCGCCGCCGCCGAACAGCGACTCCACGAGGAGGGCGACGGCCGTGGAGACGATGATGCCGATGAGCATCGAGCCCGGCACCTTGCGCACGTACAGCGCGACGGTGATCAGCAGGCCGATGACGAAGATCAGGATCGGCCAGCCCTGGAGGCCGCCGTTGCCGAGCTGGACGGGGGTGCCCTCACCGGCCTGCACGAAACCGGCGTTGACCAAGCCGACCAGGGCCAGGAAGAGGCCCACTCCGACGGCGATGGCGACCTTGAGGCCGGGCGGGATGGCGGCGAAGACCGCGGTGCGGAACCCGGTGAGCACCAGGATGAGCAGCAGCACGCCCTCGATGATGATCAGCAGGAAGACGTCGGACCAGGGCATGACCGGCGCGATGCCGTAGGCGACGACGGCGTTGAGCCCCATGCCCGCCGCGATCGCGAAGGGGTAGCGGCTGACCACGCCCATGAGCACGCAGGAGATCGCGGCGACCAGGGCGGTCACGGCGGCCACCTGGGGGATGCCCAGGGTCTCTCCGTTGACGTCCTCGGCCGTACCGATGATCAGCGGGTTGAGGACGACGATGTAGGCCATGGCGAAGAAGGTCGCCAGACCGCCCCGCACCTCGGTGCCGAAGGTGGACCCGCGCTCGGAGACGCGGAAGTAGCGGTCGAGGCGGCCCGACGACGTCTTGCCGGTACCGCTGGGGGATGGACTTGGAGTTTTCACGTCGTCAGCCTGACCTGGTCGTACTTACTGGACAAGAAGGATTCTGCGTCAGATTAGTTGCATGTTCACACAACACCGACCACGCGTTTCCCTGGTTTTTCGTAGGAAAGACCATAGGTCCGGAGGATCGACTCCTCGGATGTGACGAATCCGTCCCCGCGCAGCGCGGCCGACCGGGGTGCGCCCGCACCCGCCGGCGTGCGCGCCGCCTCCCCCGGGCGCGCACCCCCGCCCGGCGGTGAGCGGATAGCCTGGAGCCGTGCGAAAACCCCGTCAGCCCGACCCGGACGTCCACGAGAGCGACTACCGCGTGCCCGCCGCGATCGGCACCCTGGCGTGGACGGTGGCGCTCGTGGTCCTCATCGCCATGGGCGACGGGCTGCCCGCGTCCGAGCGCTGGTGGATCGGCGTCTGCGTGACCGGCATCGTGCTGGGCGTGTTCGGGTTCCTGTACATACCCCACCTGCTGCGCAGGCGCTCCGACGCCGCCGACCGCCGGGCCGACCACTCCTGACCAGCGCCGGGCACCCCCCGGCGGGGCACCGCGGTTCTGCCCGATAATGGGCGGGTGTCTGAGACGAGATTTCCGCGCGGTCTGGCCGAGCGACTCCGCGGCATCCTCATCGACGCCGACTACACCGTGTCCGGCGTCCGCGACCGCCTCGGCGACGCCGCCGCGCGCGCACTGGCCCGCGAGGAGCTGGTGCCCGCCCTGCGCGCCACCGGCGGCGACGAACGGCTCGGACTGCTGCTGCGCCTGTGGTGGCTGCGGTCGTCCATCCCCGCGCGCGCCGCGCGTTCGATCCTGCCCGTGGACGAGCTGGCCGAGGCCGGGCTGGTCACCGTGGAGGAGGGCGGGAGCGGGCCCGTCGTGCGCGCGCTGGTGCACCTGGGTCCCTGGGAGCTGGAGGACGGCAGGCCCGGGTTCGTGGTCTCCGACCCCAAGGTGCGCCCCGGCAGCGGAGCCGTCCCCTCCCCCGACCACGTGGTGGGCGCGGGCGGCGCCTCCTCCACCCTGTCCCAGCTGATCGTGGACGGACCGGTGGAGCGCGCCCTGGACGTGGGCACCGGCTGCGGGGTGCAGGCCCTGCACCTGGCCTCACGGGCGCGCGAGGTGGTGGCCACCGACCTCAACCCGCGCGCCGTGCGCCTGGCCGGGATCAGCCTGGCCCTGTCCGGGGTCACCGACGCCCGTCTGGAGCAGGGTTCGCTGTACGAACCGGTCCGGGGCGAGCGCTTCGACCTGATCGTGTCCAACCCGCCGTTCGTGATCACCCCCGACTCCTCCCGGTACACCTACCGTGAGTCGGACCTGCCCGGCGACACCGTGTGCGCCGAGCTGGTGCGGCAGGCCCCGGCGCACCTGACCGAGGGCGGCTGGTGCCAGATCCTGGCGAACTGGGTGCACCGCGACGGCGACGACTGGGAGGACCGGGTCGGCGGCTGGGTGACCGGAACCGGGTGCTCGGGCTGGGTGGTCCAGCGCGACGTGCAGGACCCCGCCGAGTACGTCGAGCTGTGGCTGCGCGACTCCTGCGAGCACGGCACCCCGGAGTACACCCGCCGCTACGACGCCTGGCTCGACTACTTCGAGCGCGAGGGCATCAAGGGCATCGGGTTCGGGTGGATCTGCCTGCGCAACGACGTCGCCCAGGACGCGACCGTGCGCGTGGAGGAGCTGCGGCACGAGATCGAGCGGCCCGTGGGCCCCTATCTGCCCGACGTGGTGGACGGGGCGATGACCGCGCTGCGCCTGACCGACGCAGCGCTGCTGTCCGCGCACGTGGCGCTCGCGCCGGGCGTGGTGGAGGAGAGGGTGGGCCGGCCCGGCGCGCCGGACCCGGAGAAGATCCTGCTGCGCCAGCGCGACGGCCTGCGGCGCGCGGCCCGCGTGGGGACGGTGGAGGCCGCCCTGGCGGGGGTGTGCGACGGCACCATGCCGGTGGGCCCGCTGCTGGACGTCATCGCCGAGCTCATCGGCGATGACCCCGCGCTGGTGCGCGAGCGCACTCCCGACGCGCTGCGCACCCTCATCGCGGAGGGGTTCTTCCGGGTGGCACGCTGACCGGGGCCGCCCGGGCGGAGGGCCCCGGCGGGCTCGGGCCGAGCGGTTCCGCCTGCCGGCCGGCGCCGGTGGCGCCTTGGCCGTGCCGGGCCCGGAGGCCCTCGAGCGGGGCTCCCAGCGGGCGGCGCCGAACGGGATCCCCGAGAACGTCGAGGATGTGCGTGACCTCGTCTTGCAACCAGATGCCCACACAAGCCGGCGTTGACGAACCGATGCGCTAGCGTTCTCCCATGGTCCGAATCGAGGAACTCGTCCACTACCCGGTCAAGGGGTGCGCGGGCACGTCCGTGCGGACCGCCGAGATGACGTCCGCCGGGATCAGGCACGACCGCACGTTCATGGTGGTCGACGACGCCGGAGGCTTCCGCAGCCAGCGCAACGACCCCCGCATGGCGCTCGTCCGCGCGGGGATCAGCGCGGACGGCGCGCGTCTGTGCCTGGGGTGGAGCCCCGGTCCGGGGGCGGGCGGGTTCGCGCCCCTGGACGTCGAGGTCGACCCCGGGGGCCCGCGCCTGGACGTGACCGTGCACCGGCAGCCTTTCGTCGGCGTGGACCAGGGCCCCGAGGCCGCGGAGTGGCTGTCGGAGGTTCTCGGCGCGCCCAGCCGCCTGGTGCGGGTGCCCGACGACCACGACCGCCGTGTGGGCGGGCTGACCCCGGGCACCAGCGCGTTCGCGGACAGCACCGCGGTGCTGATGACGTCGCTGGCCTCCCTCGACCTGCTCAGCGAGCGCATCCTCGCCCGGGGCGCCGAACCCGTGCCGATGAACCGCTTCCGGCCCAACGTCGTGGTGTCGGGCTGGGCCGAGCCGCACACCGAGGACCGCGTCCGCGCCCTGCGCCTGGGCACCGCGGAGCTGGGCTTCGCCAAGGTGTGCGTCCGCTGCGTGGCCACGACGGTCGACCAGGCCCGGGGCGCCAAGGCGGGGCCCGAGCCGCTGCGCACCCTGGCGGACTACCGCCGGGCCGACGGCGGGGTGGCATTCGGCGCCAAGTTCGCCGTAACCCGCACCGGAGCGCTGGCCGTGGGCGACGAGGTGGAGGTGCTCGCCTGGGAGGACGCCCGGGACGGGGACGCGGACCTGGCGGGCGCCCCGGCCTGAACGCCGTCCGGCGCACCCGGCGGGTGCGGCGGAGGGGCCCCGCGCCCCCGGAACCGGGGGCGCGTCCTCCGTCGCCGGGCCGGGACCGGAGGCCGGTCGCGGCCTCCGGGCGCCGGAGAGGGCCTCAGTCGTCCAGGTCGGCCTCGGCCAGCAGCCGCGCCGCGGCACCCGGCTCGCGCAGCGCGTCGGCCAGCACGTGCCTCCTGGACCACTGCCCCGCGCGCCAGCACAGCGCCCGGGCCAGGCCGTCGGTGGTCGAGGCGTGCGCCGAGCCGTCCGCGACGTACCACTCCACCTCCACCCCGTCCACCGTGAGCGTCTGGTGGTGCAGGTAGGTGCGGTCGGGCTCCCCCGCCGGGTCGAGGAAGAGGTCCGCCTCGTCCGGCACCTGGCGCATCTGTCCCGCGGACCCGACCCTTCCCGTCACCGCCTCGCTGGCCAGGTCCAGGTCGAGCACGTCCGCCACGGCCTCGGCCGCCTCGGCCGGGGCGAGCACCAGGGCCCGCTCCTGTTCCTCCAGCAGGGGCAGCAGGTCCGGGGAGTCCACCACGACCGCGTCCTCGGCGTCGGCCACCACGATCGACCCGCCCCGCACGGCCCGCACGCGGGAGGGCGGGGTGACCAGGTCGGCGTCCACCCCGGCCAGGGCGGCCCACACCCTGCGCAGCGACGCGCGGTCCACGTGCCGCTGCGGGTCGGCCAGCCGGGCGAGCAGGTCGTCCGCGCCGTCCGGGTCAGCCAGCACGTCCTCCAGGGTGGTGCGCACGCCCAGCGCGCGGGCGAACTCCGGGTCGACGTCGGCGCTCACCTCGTCGTACAGGCCCACCAGGGCGGGGTCGGCGTCCCCGAGCCGCAGTCCCGCGGGCGCGCTCCCGCCCAGCAGGGCCCGTGTGCGCAGCCACCAGGCGGTGTAGGAGGGCACGTCCGTCACGCGGCCGTCGGGCAGCAGCACGCGGGCGGGGGCGGTCACCGCCTCGCGCAGCGGCCCCTCGGCGAGCATGGCCAGGGCGCGGGGCCACTGCTCGTCGGCAACGTAGTCCAGGTCGGCGACGCACACCAGCTCGGGGACGACCGGCGGCAGCTCCGGGTCGCCCACGCGTTCGAGGACCTCGTCGGCCCAGTCCTCCAGGCCGTCCGGGCCATCCTCTCCCGCCGCGCCGTCGAACACGGAGGCCGTGTCCTCGCCCAGCGCGACATCCTCGGCGCGGACCGCGGTCAGCTCCCACAGCGCGCCGACCGCGCGCAGGACCCCCGTCCCGTAGCGTTCCACCAGGTCCGGGTGCACGGTGCCGAAGGGGGCGTCGTCCACGAGGAGGTCGGCCAGGGGCGCTCCCGGAACGAGGAGCTCCGCGGCGACCGAGTAGCCGTCCTCGTCGTCGCGCAGGGCCAGCTCGGAGAGCCAGGGCACGTCGGCGGCGCTGATCCCCGAGGCGGCGACCAGGCCGAGCACGGCCTCGGCCACGGGCTCGGGGTCGTCGGCGTCCAGGGAGGCGCGGACTGCGGCCTCGGTGCGCCCGTCGCGCAGCACGGTCGCGGCGCTGGCCTCCACCGCGCCCAGGCGGTTGAGGAGGGGGTGGACGGCCCCGGGGTGCACGACGCGCACGCCCAGCGCGGCCAGGGCGTCCAGCGGCCCGCGCTCGCCCCGGTCGTCCCCGTCCCCTCGTCCGTCCCAGGTGTCCTGGCTGCCCCAGCTGTCCCGCTCGTGTCGGTCGTCCCAGCCGTCGCGGTCGTCACCGCGCGCTCCGTCCGCCGCCGACCAGTCCTCGGAGGGCACCAGCAGCGAACGGGGGCCGCGCACGAGCCTGCCGTCGGCCAGCGGCACGGGCAGGGCGCCGAGTTCGTCCAGGTCGGCGCCGCCCCTGCCCGCCCGGTCCAGGGCGGCGTAGAGCGCGGCCCACCAGCGCGGGGGCCGGTCGGTGTCGGCGAGCAGGTCGGCGACGTCGGCCAGTCCGAGGCGGTGGACGCGCAGCGCGGCCAGCGCAGGGTGGCGCGGGCTCCAGCCCCCGGGCAGCAGCGTGGGAACGAGCTCGGACAGGACGCGGACGAGGTCGGCGGCAAGGCCGTCGGTTCCGCCCGGCCCCCCGGTGTCGAGGAGTACCGCGTCGCGCGGGGCGACGGGCGCACCGGACGCCGTCACCAGGAACGGGGTGTCCTGGAGGGGCTCGGCCACGCGGGCGCGGAAGACGGCGTCGACGGCGCCGCCGCCCACACGGGTGCCGGGCACCAGGTCGAGCGACACCCGGGGGTCGAAGCGCCGCAGCAGGGCGCAGTAGGCCTCGGCGGCCTCCATGAGCAGCAGGTCGGTGGCGGCCCCGGGCTGGACCGCGCGCCGGTCGCTGCCCAGCGGGAAGGTGCCGATGAGCACGGCGGGCAGGTCGAGTCCGGTGTCGGTGGGCGTGGGCGCGTGGACCACGGGCTCGACGTCGGCGGGCAGGGCGGCGACCGCGCCGTCCTCGTCCACCGGGACCGCCCAGGTCAGCGACCACGACGTGCGGTCGCGTTCCTCGGTGGGCCGGTCGGCGAGCAGGGCGGGGTCCAAGGAGCCCGAGCGTTCGAGGGTCCGCCAGAGGGTGGTCCGGGTGCCGTCGCCGTCCAGGTGCGCGGTGACCAGGTCCGCCGTTCCGGTGGCCTCCTCGCGGGTGAGGACGCGTTCGGCGCCCTCGACGTCCACGCGCACCTCGACCAGGCCGGGCAGGGCGAGCAGGAGCGCCTCGCCGGTCCGGTCCAGGAGTTCGCGCACCCGGTCGCGCGCGCGGTCGTCGCGCAGCAGGAGGGTGACGACGGTGTCGTAGCCCCCGGCGCCCTCTCCCGTCCCGGGGGCCTCGGGCGTCCCACGGCGGGCGGCCTCGGCGGGGAAGGGCAGGCGCAGCATGGGCACGTGCCCGGAACGGTGCTCCACCTCCTGCGCGAGGCCGCTGCGGGCGCCTTCGCCGCCCAGCAGGTCCGTGACCGCGGCGCGGGCGGCCTCGGCGCTGAAGCGGACGGCCGCGCCGCCGGAGTCGACGGTGACGTCGTCGCTGATCGCCGCCACCGCGGAGAAGCCCACGCCGAAGCGTCCGGCCGAGCCCTGATCGCCGCGCTTGGTGGAGGCGCGCAGCGTGGCCAGCGACTCCACGCCCTCGGCGGTCAGGGGGGCGCCGGTGTTGGCGGCGGTCAGGCGGTGGCCGGTCAGCGCCAGGCGCAGCCGGCCCGGGACGCCCGCGCGGCGGGCGGCGTCGGCGGCGTTCTGGGCCAGTTCGACCACGACCCGGTCGCGGTAGCCGCCGAGCGCGAAGTCCTCCTCCGCGTTGGCGTCCTCACGGAAGCGCGCGGGAGCGTCGGCCCACGCGGCGAGGACGCGTCGGCGCAGCTCGGCGGTGTTGTAGGGATCGGCCACCGAAGCGGTCAGCGGCTCGGCCATGGCGGTTTCCTCCTGCGCTGCGGGCACGCCCGGCACGGTGCACCCGGGGCGGGATCGGATGCGGTAAACCGACCCTAGCCCACCGGAGCGGAGGGCCGGGGCCGGACCGTGCGGCGCGGCGGCACGGCGTGAGGAGGAGACGGGTTCCGGTCCGGTCGGCTCCGGGGCGCGGCGGCCCCGGACGGCATCGGCGCACACCGGTGTCGGACGGCATCGGCGCACGCCGACGTCGGACGGCGTCGGCGGGCCCGTTTCAGGAACGCGGCCTCGTCAGGAATCCGAGGAGACCAGTTCCAGCTCGGCGGTGTCGTCGAAGACGATGTGGTCGTAGCCCAGCTCGTCCACGACGGGCTTGACCGGATCGTTGCGCGTCTCGGGGCGGCGCACCTCGGAGTGGGCTCCGCAACCGTGGTCCATCGAGACCACGCGGCCGTCGTCGGGGGCGTACTCGTTGGTGCACACACCGAACATCTGGCGCAGCTCACCGGCGAGCGGGGTCATGAAACCGCAGGTCAGGCAGCGCGCGGGCGCGGCAGTCGCGATCGGGCTGCGCGGGCCGCCCTCGCCGTTGTACCAGCGCTCGGCGGCCTGCTCGCGTCCGAACTCCGAGAGCACCTGGCGTCGGCCCAGGCCCAGCTCCCAGATCGCCTGCCGGTCCTCGCCCTCGGCGTCCAGCTCGCTGTCGGGCACCTGGGCGTAGCCGGGGACGAGCCGTTCGTCGTCCTCCTCGGCGGGCAGCAGGTCGCCCACGCCGAGGTCGCCGGGGCGCAGCCGTTCCTTCCAGGGCACCCACTCGGGCGGGGCGAGGGCGTCTTCGCCGGGCAGCAGAACGACCTCGTTCACCGTGACCTGTTTGGCGCGCGAGGCGCGGACCACGGTGACGGCGTAGTTCCACCCCGGGTAGGCGGGGTCCAGGCAGGTGAAGAGGTGAGTGACCAGGCGGGTGTCCTCGATCTGGGGGGCGAGGTGCTCACCCACCCACTCGGGTCGCCCGACCTCGGCGGCCACCGAGCGAGCCAGCTCCACCGCCTCGATACATGCCTTGTCCGGTACAGGAGAACGTCGAGTAGGGCTCACGCCCCCATTCTCACTGATCGCGAGCACCGATTTGACCATAACGAGGGTCAAGGTTCGCCCGATACATCCTCCGGAACCCGTCTCGGGCCCCTGACCCCCCGGACACCGGAAGCGCCGGGCCGGGCCGGGGCGGACCGGGGCGGACCGGAGCGGGCCCGGGCCCCGGAGGGAACGGGCCCCGCGGCCCCTCCCCCGGGCGCCCCGTCCTCGCGCCCGGGGCGCGGCGACCGCTCAGGCCTCCAGGTCGTCGGCGACCACGCGCAGCACGGAGGCGATCCTGGCCGCCTCGCGGCGTTCGGGGTGGCGTCCCCGGCGGTAGCCGTTGGACAGGCCCTCCAGCAGCTTGATGAGGTCCTCGGTGATCACCACCATCTCGTCCGGCTTCTTGCGCCGCGCCCGGGCGACCGAGTGCTGGTCCTCCAGGAGCTTGACCTGGAGCGCCTGGGCGCCCTTGCGTCCCTCGGCCACGCCGAACTCGACCTTCTGGCCGGGCCGCAGCGACGTGGTTCCCGGAGGGAGCGAGGAGGAGTGCACGAAGACCTCACCGCCGTCGTCGCGGGTGAGGAAACCGAATCCCTTGTCGCCGTCGTACCACTTGACCTTGCCGGTGGGCACCTGGGGACCTCATGCTTTCGCTGGCGGGCGTGCCGGGAACGGGGCACGGGCGGGCGCGGTGGGGTCCGCGCCGTCCGCACCTTGCCGGGACACCCCTGGTTTTTCCACGAGTGCCTCCAAAGTAATGCCCGGGGACTCACCGGCGCGAGGGCATAAACGGCCGCCGCCCCCGCGCGTCCGGCGGGGCGGGGCCTCCCGGACGCGGGGCGTGCCCGGGCACGTCAAGGAGGCCCGGATGCGGATCATCCGGGCCTCGCGGCGCCGACGGCGGCCCCTCACCGCTGGGTGCGGAGTGTGGGACGGGACTCGGCGGAGACACGGGCCGCCTCGGCTGCTGTGGCGACCGGGCTGGAGGCCGGGGCGCCGGTACTGACGCGACCGCCTTAAGCGAAAGAGGCGGTGTACCGACATGACTACCCGAATCCGTGTGTTCGGACGCGCGGTAACGGGCCGACCGGAAAAGGTTATTCCCCAGCGTTTGCCAAGCAATGACCAGCGGGAGCAGGCCGTTGAACTGGGAGAACACCGCACGCCCCCGACACGGCGCACGGCCGCGCGCACGCGCTCAGCGCGGCGCCGCGTCCAGCGCGGACGGCGCCGGGCGCGGGAGCCGGGAGTAGAGGTAGACCGCGCACACCAGGGACGCCGCGCCGAGGCCGATGACCCCGGTGGAGGTCAGGGACTCCTGGACGTACTCGTCGACGAACTCGGCCTCGCCGCTCCACAGGGCCATGCCGAGCGCGCAGGAGAGCAGGGGCAGGCCCACGCCGATCCACTTGTCCCGGGCGGTCCACACCTGGCTGAGCAGGACCAGGGCCGCCCCCAGGACCCACAGGAAGGCCAGGTCCCACCACCAGGGCACGGCCAGCAGCAGCAGGAGCAGGGCCGCGGCCTCGGGCGGGTGGCGGCGCAGCACCGCCACCGGCCCGGACCGCTCGGGCCGCTCGCCGGGTCCGGGCCGCTCGCCGCGGTCCGCGCGGCGGCCCCGGACGCGCATCTCCGTCTGGCCGGGCCCCTCCAGCAGGGACCTGAGCCCGCGGTCGGGGCCGCCCCGCCAGGGCGGCGGCGGCCGGTCGGCGTGGCGCGGCCTGGAGGGGATCAGCTCGTCGTCCTCGACGTCGAGGTCGCGGCCGTCGAGATCGCGTTCCACCAGGTCCCGGGGCGTGCCCAGACCCCTGAGGATGCCCCGGACGGTGTCCGCGTCGTCTCCCGCGGCGGCGCGGCGCGCGTCGATGCGCGAGCGCACTCCGGCGAGGTAGGCGGTGCGTTCCTGCGCGGTCATGCGACCGTACAGCTCCAAGCCGACCTCGGACAGATAATCCAGTACCAGTTGTTCCGAGCGCTGGGTCATGTCCCCATACTGGCTCAGGACGACCTGGCTTTTAAGCCCTACTTCCCAGTTTCGGTCACCGGATTTCCCTCGGATACGGTCTACGACGGTGTGACGGAGGCAGTCGCGGAAGCCACAGGGGAAGGACGCGAACACCGGGGCCCTGATCGCTTAGCGTTGAACCGATGAGCGACAACGCACCGCCCGACGGGCGCGGACCGGGCACGGGGAACCGCACGGTCCCCGTGTCGGGCCGTCCCCCCACGTTCACCTCCTGGCTGCGCGGCCGGTCGGACGACGCACTCGTCGCCCTGCTGCGGGCCCGCCCGGACCTGGCCCAGCCCGTCCCCGCCGACATCGGCGCGCTCGCCTCACGGGCCACCACCCGCAACACAGTTCTGCGGGTCCTGGAACGGCTGGACCGGTTCACGCTCCAGGTGCTGGAGTCGGTGGTGGCGCTCGGCGACGACCGGCTGTCCGAGCCGGTGGGGGTGTCCGCCGCCGAGCTGTCCGACGCGCTCGGACCGGTGGACGGCCCCGCCGGCGCCCGCGCCGGTGCCCCGGAGCGCGACACGGTGGACGGTCCGCTCGGCGAGGCCCTGGACACCCTGCTGCGTCTGGCCCTGGTCTGGCCCGACCGGGGGCGGCTGCGCCCCGTCCAAGTGCTGCGCGACCTGCTCCCCCGGCCCGCCCAGCTCGGCCCGCCCGCGCGCGTGCTGCTCGCCGCGCTGCCGCACGGCGCCGTCAGGAGGCTCGCCGCCGACCTCGCACCGGACGGCGGCGGGGACGCCCCCGTCGAGGCGGTCGCCGCGGTGCTGTCCGCCCCGCCGGGCCCGGTCGGCGACCAGGCCCGGCGGCTGCTGGACAGCATGGCGTGGGGTCCTCCGCACGGGACCGTCTCCGACGCCCGCCGCGAGGTCACCCTGGCCACCGCCGCCTCCCCGGTCGAGGAGCTGATCGCCCGCGCCCTCCTGCTGCCGAGCGGCGACGACACCCTCACCATGCCGCGCGAGGTCGGGCTGCACCTGCGTTCGGGGCGGCTGTTCCGCGAGATCACCACCGCGCCGCCGCCCTTCGAGGGGACCGCGCACCCGGCCGAAGCCGTGGCACGGGCGGCCGCCGGGCAGGCCTTCACGGTGCTGCGGGCCGTCGAGGAACTCCTGGAGCACTGGTCGGAGGACCCGGCCGCGGTGCTGCGCAACGGCGGTCTGGGCGTGCGCGACCTGCGCCGCGCCGCCCAGACGATGGACACCGACGAGGCCACGGCCGCCCTGTTCGTGGAGGTCGCGCACGCCGCCGGGCTGCTGGGAGCCGACGACCGGGTCGAGGGCGAGTGGCTGCCCACCCGCGAGTACGACCTGTGGCGGGAGCGCGCGCCCGAGCACCGGTGGCTGCGGCTGGCCTGCGCCTGGCTGGAGTCGGACCGCGTGGCGTCGCTGAGCGGGTCGCGCGACTCGGGCGGACGGATGCGCAACGCGCTCGGCCCGGGCCTGGTCCGTCCGGCCGCGCCGCAGGCCCGCCGCGACCTGCTCACGGAGCTGGGCACCGCGGAACCGGGCCTTGCCCCGCTGCCGGACTCGCTGTCGGCGCGCCTGTCCTGGCGGCGCCCGCGCCGCCAGTCGCCGGTCTACGCCGAACTGGTGCGGGCGGCGGCGGCCGAGGCGGCCTCGCTCGGCCTGACCGGGCGCGGCGCGCTGGCCGACCACGTCCGGCCGCTGCTGGACGGCGACGAGGAGGCGGCGGCGCGCGTCCTGGGCGGGGAGCTGCCCAAGCCGCTGGACTACGTGCTGGTGCAGGGCGACCTGACGGCCGTCGCTCCGGGCCCCCTGGTGGCCGAACTGGCCCGTGAGCTGGCTCTGGTCGCCGACGTGGAGTCCACCGGCGGGGCCACGGTGTACCGGTTCACGGAGGGGTCGGTGCGGCGGGCTCTGGACGCCGGGCGGGGGGTCGCCGACATCACCGCCCTGCTCGAACGCCACTCGCGCACCCCGCTCCCCCAGGCCCTGCGGTACCTGGTGTCGGACGTGGGACGACGGCACGGACGGCTGCGCGCCGGTTCGGCGTCGAGCTACCTGCGCTGCGACGAGCCCGCGCTGCTGGAGGAGCTGGTCAGCGACCGCAGGGCCGACGACCTGGGGCTGCTGAGACTGGCGCCGACCGTGGTGGCGAGCCGGTCCACCCGCGCGGCGCTGGTGGAGCGGCTGCGGCAGCTGGGGTACCACCCGGTGCCCGAGGGCGGCGACGGGGCGATGCGCCTGAGCCGCCCCGAGGTGCGCCGGGCGGACGCGGCGGACACGGCGCCCCCCGCCACGGACGGGTCGGTGACGTCGCGCGAGCTGGCGGCCGCGGCCGTGCGCGCGGTGCGCGCCGGGGACGAGGCCGCCACGGCGTCGCGCACACCGGTGCCGCTGCCCGAGAACGGCCCGCCGGGGTCGCGGTCGGCGGCGGTGCTGGAGGTGCTCGCGGGAGCCGCCAGGGACGGCCGGAGGGTGTGGATCGGCTACACCGACACCGACGGCCGACAGGTGAGCCGGATCGTGGAGCCGTCGGGTGTGGACGGGGGCTTCCTGACCGCCTACGACGCGACCCGGGCGGCGGTGCACCGGTTCGCCGTGCACCGGGTGACCGCCGTGGCCGAGCTGGACCCGGAACCGCGGGAGGAAGCGGGGCGGTAGGGGCGGGAGGCCCCGCGCGGGCGGACCGCGCCGTCGCGGACGGCGACGGCGTCGGGGCCGCACCCGGGTTCCTCACGATCGGCCCGGAGGCGGAGGGCTAGTCTGGAACCGAGTTGGTCGACCCACCGACAGCGAGAGAACCCCCATGAGCAACGCATCGCTGCCCCCCGGGGCATCGTCCCCCCGTGAGCACGGACGCGACGACGACCGCGAGCGCCGCAGGGCCCGCGCCCCCGAGCGCGGCGGGGGGCGCGGGGCCGGGAGCGACCGCCGCGACGACCGCGACGACGAGCGCGACGGACCCGACGCACGCCGGGCGGCGATCGGGGCCAGCAGTTCGACGATGGCGCTGATCCTGCACGCCCTGACCTTCCTGTGCTGCATGAACTGGCTGTTCGGCATCGCCGGGATCGTGTTCGCGGTGCGCGCCGCCCACGCCCGCGACCGGGGGCGCGCGGTCCAGGCCGAGACGCTCACGCGCTACTCCTGGTACTGCCTGGGCGCGGCCGGGGTGATGCTCTTCGTGATGCTGGTGCTGACGCTGGTGATGTTCACCCAGGCGGGCTCCTGGGTCCAGGGGATCGTCCCGGTCACCAACTACTGAGCCGTGTTTGGCGGACGGGGCCACCGGGCACCGCGTCTGCACGGAGCACGGGGGCGACCGGCGGAGACGGCGCCGGGAGCGGCACGAGGCGGGTGCGGCAGGCAGGGGGAGGGGGACGAACGGTGATGAACGGCGGAGGCGGCCCGAAGGCCTTCTGGGAGAGGAAGCACGGCTACGCACCGGGATCCGCGCACGGGGGCGGTCCGGGGCGCCCGGCGTCCTCGGCGCCGTTCCGGCCGTCCGGGGCCCCGGGTTCACCGGGGCCGACGGGGCCGGTCGGTGCTCCGGGCGCGCCGGGGCCGCCCGGCCCGGGCGGGGCCGCCAGGGGTTCCCTGCCGGGAAGCGCCTGGCCTCCGGCGGCGCCCCCGGGGCGGTCCCCCCGGCGGCCCCGCCCGCCCGCGTGGGCGGCGCCGTGGCCGCGCTGGTGGTGGCCGTCCTCAGCGCGGCGGCGTCGATCCTGATGATGTATCTGGGCTTCTGGTTCTTCCTGCTGGCGGTGAACGTGCCCGGGGTCTGGTTCGGCATCGCGACGCTGCGCAGGCTCCCCGACCCCGAACGGGTGGAGCGGTACATCCGGTACACCTGGACCTGCAACTTCGCCTACTTCGCGCTGTTCGTGCTGTTCCTCGTCCCGGTCGTCGTCCTGGCCATGGTGATGCTCCTCTTCACCTCCTGAACGGGCACCGACCCCCTCCCCCTCTCCCCCGCTGTCCGCCTGGCCCGCGACCGCCGTCCCGGCCCGGACGGCCCGGGAGGACGGGGGCGCGGACCCCGGGCATGATCGGGGGCCCGCGAGCGTTGCACCTGTGGCCGCCCCCCGCCCCGCGAGATTGAAGGTCCGTGTTGTCCTGCCTGATCGTCCAGTCCGACAAGACGCTCCTGCTGGAGGTCGACCACGAGCTGGCCGGCGAGTGCCGCCGGGCCATCGCCCCCTTCGCAGAACTCGAACGCGCGCCCGAGCACGTGCACACCTACCGGATCACGCCGCTGGCCCTGTGGAACTCCCGTGCCGCCGGGCACGACGCCGAGCAGGTCGTGGACGCGCTGATCCGGTTCTCCAAGTTCCCGGTGCCGCACTCGCTGCTGGTGGACATCGCCGAGACGATGGACCGCTACGGGCGGCTGCGCCTCGTGGGCGACCCGCGGCACGGACTCGTCCTGGAGTCCTCCGACCGCGCCGTGCTGGAGGAGGTCGTCCGCGCCAAGAAGCTCAAGGGCATGCTGGGCGAGCGACTGGGCGAGGACTCGGTCGCCGTGCACCCGAGCGAGCGCGGCAACCTCAAGCAGGCGCTCCTCAAGATCGGGTGGCCCGCCGAGGACCTGGCCGGGTACGTGGACGGCGAGGCGCACCCCATCGACCTCGACCAGGACGGCTGGGAGCTGCGCGGCTACCAGAAAGAGGCCGCGGAGAGCTTCCACGCGGGCGGGTCCGGCGTGGTGGTCCTGCCGTGCGGCGCGGGCAAGACCGTGGTCGGCGCGGCGGCGATGGCCATGACCGGGGCGACCACGCTCATCCTGGTGACGAACACGGTGTCGGTGCACCAGTGGAAGACCGAGCTGCTGCGGCGCACCTCGCTGACCGAGGACGAGATCGGCGAGTACTCGGGCACCCGCAAGGAGATCCGCCCCGTCACCATCGCCACCTACCAGGTCATGGCGGCCAGGCGCAAGGGCGTGTACACGCACCTGGAGCTGTTCGACGCCCGTGACTGGGGCCTGGTCGTCTACGACGAGGTGCACCTGCTGCCCGCGCCCATCTTCCGGATGACCGCCGACCTCCAGGCCCGGCGCCGACTGGGCCTGACCGCGACCCTGGTGCGCGAGGACGGCCGCGAGGGCGACGTGTTCTCGCTGATCGGCCCCAAGCGCTACGACGCGCCGTGGAAGGACATGGAGAACCAGGGGTGGATCGCCCCAGCGGACTGCGTCGAGGTTCGGGTCGACCTGTCGGAGGCCGAGCGGCTGGCGTACGCGACCGCCGAGCCTGAGGACCGCTACCGGTTCTGCGCCTCCTCCGAGACCAAGAACTCCGTGGTCCGGGAGATCGTGGAGCGCCACCCCGAGGAGCAGGTGCTGGTCATCGGCTCCTACATCGACCAGCTGGACGAGCTCGGCGCGTCGCTGGGCGCGCCGGTGATCAAGGGCGAGACCCGCAACAAGGAGCGCGAGCGCCTCTTCGACGCCTTCCGCTCCGGGGACCTGCGGACGCTGGTGGTGTCGAAGGTCGCGAACTTCTCCATCGACCTGCCCGAGGCCGGTGTCGCGGTGCAGGTGTCGGGCTCCTTCGGCTCGCGCCAGGAGGAGGCCCAGCGGCTCGGCCGGGTGCTGCGCCCCAAGTCCGACGGCCGCGCCGCCCGCTTCTACGCGGTGGTGGCGCGCGACACCCTGGACCAGGACTACGCCGCGCACCGGCAGCGCTTCCTGGCCGAGCAGGGGTACGCCTACCGGATCACCGACGCGGGCGACCTGCTGTCGGGCGAGGAGATCTGACCGGGGCGGGCGGTCCCGGGGGCGGCGCGGCGGGGCGCGTGCGCCCGGGGCCGCCCGCGGGGCCCCGTCGGCTCAGAAGGACGGCAGACCGCCCATGACGTAGGTGCCCGCGGCGATCCCCCAGGCCACCAGGGAGTAGCTCAGGGTGCGGGTGCGCAGGAGCCTGTCGCCCCGTACGGAGGGGGCGGTGAAGGCAGCCACGAGGAGCGCCATGCCGAGCAGGGCGGGGATGGCGGAGGCCAACGCGAAGAGCTGGGTCTGGGCGGCGCACGCGGTGTAGCCGGATGTGCCGGGATCACCACAGAACACGTCGTTCCCCGATCGTTCGGTGCGGTCGGTACTCCCCGACCGTACCGTTTCGGCGGGGGCGCGCCGTCAACGGCCGCGGTCGCAAATCCACCGAGCCGGATTCGGTTTTTGGCGCCGCCCACCCCGTCCGCTCTTTACACAGACCCCTGCCGTGTCCAATCATGAGGACACAGCAGCTCCCCCAGCGGCCAGGAGGTCCTCCCCGTGCCCGTCTCTCCGACCCCCGCACCGCCCCCGTCCGCTCCCGCGGAGCGCCGCACCGGCTTCCACTCGCTCCGGGGCGGCGGCCTGAACTGGGACTCCCTCCCGCTCAAGCTGTTCGCCAAGGGCAACGCCCGGTTCTGGAACCCGGCCGACATCGACCTGAGCCGGGACGCCGAGGACTGGGAGGGGCTGGGCGAGGGGGCGCGGGCGCGGGTCCTGCGGCTGTGCGCGTTCTTCGTGGCGGGCGAGGAGGCGGTCACGGAGGACATCCAGCCGTTCCTGCGGGCCATGGCCGCGGAGGGGCGGCTGGGCGACGAGATGTACCTGACCCAGTTCGCGTTCGAGGAGGCCAAGCACGTCCAGGCGTTCCGGCTGTGGCTGGACGCGCTCGGGGTCCAGGAGGACCTGCACGGGTACGTGGACGCCAACCCGGGGTACCGGACGCTGTTCTACGAGGAGCTGCCCGGGTCCCTGGAGGCGCTGCTGGAGGACCCGAGCCCGCGCAACCAGGTGCGCGCCTCGGTGACCTACAACCACGTCATCGAGGGCTCGCTGGCGCTGACCGGGTACTACGCCTGGAACCACCTGTGCACGGTGCGCGACCTCTTCCCGGGGATGCGCCGGATCGTGCGCATGATCGGCGACGACGAGCGGCGCCACATGGCGTGGGGCACCTTCACGTGCCGCCGCCACGTCGCGGCCGACGACGCCAACTGGGACGTGGTGCGCGAGCGGCTGGACGAACTGCTGCCGCACGTGACGTCCACGGTGGAACGCGGTGAGGAGCCCGCGGGCGACCCGGCCGCCCGGCGCTACGAACTGCCTCCGGGCGAACTCGTCCGCTACGCGGGCGACCGCGCGCTGCGCCGCCTCGGCGCGATCGAGTCCGCGCGCGGGGTGCCCGTGTCGCGGATCGACCTGGACGCCGCGCCCGAGGAGCTGGAGGAGCGGTTCGGCGAGGAGGACCGGGAGGCCGTGCGGAGGCTGGCGGCCCGGGACTGAGGACCCGCCGGGCGCGCCCGGACTGAGGACCCGCCGGGCCCCTCAGACGGCGCTGCGCGGGGCGCGCCCGGAGGCGTGCCACAGCTCCCGGCGCCCGCGTTCGGCCTCCAGTGCGACGCGCCCGAACGGCTCGGTCCGCCAGTCGTCCTGCTCCCGGTGGTTGGCGTAGAGCACGTCGCCGTCGCGGGAGAGGACGTAGAGCGAGTCAGCCAGTCGGTGGGTCTCCAGGAACTCCACCGTGTTGGGGAGGCCCAGATAGAAACGGTCATGGTGGAGTTCGGGCATCCACCTGCCGAAACCCTGGTCGGCACGGGCCCGGGCGTACCGGTCGGCGATCGCGAAGCGGCTGTTCGAGCTGTGGGTGGCCACGACTGCGACCTCCACCCGGTATCCGGCTTCGCGGAACCCCTCCACCCAGGACGCGGCCCAGTCCGCGCGGCCGAGGGGGTGGCTGCACACGGCGTCCACGCGGCCCGCGCGCAGGTGCGCCATGGCCAGCCCGTGCAGGCCGCCGACCTGCCGGGCCAGGGCGGAGGAGGCGGCGCGGTCGTCGGCGGCCATCGCCCACTCGTAGTCGGGCGCCAGGCGCAGCAGGTCGTCGCCGTCGTAGCTGACGGTGCCCTCGGGCAGGAACGGCAGGACCAGGCGCTGGAGGGTGGACTTGCCCGAACCGGGCTGGCCGCCCAGGAGCAGGAGCCGGGGCCGCTCGCGGGCCGGTCCGGTGAGCCGGTCGCGGAGCGCGAGGTCGAACAGGGCCTCCAGGTCGGCCCCGGCCAGGACGGGGCCGGGTTCCCCCGGGGACGCGCCGTCGCGGACGCGGACCGGCTCGGCCCGCAGTTCGGCGACGGTTCCCGGAAGCTCGCGGTTGACCCGGGCGACCTCCCCGTCGTCGAGGAAGGGCAGCCGGGCCTCCCGCGCGAGCAGTTCGGCGGCGCGCTCCCGGAGCCCGGTCCTGCTCAGGCAGGCGCCGACGGCCGCGCTGTAGAGGTTGTAGGCCCGTTCGCGGGCCTGCCGGGGACCGGCCTCCTGCGCGGGAAACCCGCCGCAGGCGCTGTCCTCCACCAGGGTCCGCTCGCCCACCTGTGGAACCGTCATCCGTGTCCGCCCTTCACCCACCGGGGATGCTAGTGCCTCCCCGGCCCCGGGATGCGGGGTTCGGCGCGGTTGGCCGGAGGCGGCCAGGAGGACGGGGCGGGACGCGGCGCGTCCCGCCCCGTCAGCGCGGTCAGGCCGCGGAGCACGTCACCTCGGGCGTGCCGTTGCTACCGGTGTGGGTCCCGGTGAATCCGAACTCGGTGCTGCCGCCGGCGCCGAGCGTGCCGTTCCAGCCGATGTCGGATGCGGTGACCCGCGATCCGCTGCTGGAGAACTCGGCGTTCCAGCCCTGGGTGAACCGCTGCCCGTCGGCGTAGGTCCACGTCACGGTCCAGCCGCTGAGGGAGTCCTCGGCGGTGACCGTCACCGCCGCCTGGAAGCCGTCGCCCCACTCGCTGACGATCCTGTAGTCGGCCGTGCAGCCCTCGCCCGCGGGCGGGTCGGTGGGCTCCTCGGGATCGGTCGGCTCGCCCGGGTCGGTGGGGTAATCGGGGGCGTTCACCGCCATGTCGTAGGCGGCCTGGGGCACGAACTGCCCCGCGGGCGCGATGCAGCCGTCGGCCTCACCGGGCAGCTTGGTCCAGATGAAGGCGTCGATCAGCGGGTTGCCGGTGTCGGTGGTGCTGGGACGGCCGATCATCCGTCCCGGCGGGTCGCACCACTCGTTCTGGGGCGCGGGGCCGTTGCCGTTGCGGCTGGTGTCGATCACGGCGCCGAGCCCGGACACGCCCGTCGCCGCGACGACGGCCTCGGCGAAGGCGACCTCGTCGTGGGTCCAGTTGTAGTTGGAGGTGTTGGTGGCGACGCCGTGCGCGCTGTTCGCGACGTCCGCGCCGTTGAGCAGGGCGGCGGCCTCCTGGGGGCCGAGCCAGGCCGAGTTGCCGATGTCGAAGTAGACCCTGGCCTCGGAGGAGCCCTGCATGAGCGCCTTGCCCGCGTGGGCCATGGAGTCCAGGAGCTCGGACGGGTCGCTGCAAGCGCTCACCAGCGGCAGGGCGTCGGGCTCCAGGACGATGGTGGCGGACCGGCCCTCCAGGCCGGCGGCGACCTCGTCGACCCAGGCGCGGTAGGCGTCGTGGCTGGGCGCCCCGCCGCCGCTGTGGTTGCCGCAGTCGCGGCCGGGGATGTTGTAGACCACCAGGATGGGGGTCTGCCCCTGGGCGTCGGCGGCGCTGACCACCGCGTCCACGTCGTCGCGGACCTCGTCGGGGTTGTACTGGGTGAACCAGGTGGCCTGGGCGACCGAGGCGATTCGGTCGCGGATGACGTCGGCCCGGGGGTCGTTCGGGTTCTCCTCGACCCAGACGGCCGCCGACGTGTTGGGGTTGACGTAGAACTCGGACCCGGCGGCCGAGGCGGGCGCCGTGGCGAGCAGCGCCGCTCCCAGGGCCAGGGCCGAGACGGAGCTAACTGCTGCTCCGATGGCTATGCGTGTGCGGGACATGAGCCTTCCTTCGGTGTGGTGTTCCCCGGTTTCCCCTGCTTCCCCGTTACTGCGCGCATGGGAGCGCTCCCAAAAAGTCACAGTACCCGGCGGAGCCCCTTGTCCCCAGGGGGGTAACGACTGTGTTTCCCAAAGGTGACATCCACGCCCTGACATAGGGTGGTCGCATGTCACCCACTCCGCCCTCCTCCCCCGCCGTCATCGACGCCCTGGCCTGGGTCCACGTCCGCGAGGGCCGCCTGCTGTGCGTGCGCACCGACGGGGTGGACCTGTTCTACCTGCCCGGCGGCAAGCGCGAGCCCGGGGAGAGCGACGAGGCCGCGGTGGCCCGCGAGGCGATGGAGGAGGTCAGCGTGGTGCTGCGGCCGGACACTGTCCGCCGGATCGCGGTGATCGACGAGGCCGCCCACGGCCAGGGCCCGGGCACCCGCGTTCGCCTGTCGTGCCACACCGCCGAGTACGACGGCGAGATCTCGGCGGACAACGAGATCGCCGAACTCGCGTGGATCGGCTTCGCCGACCGCCGGCGCTGCGCTCCGGCGGTGCGCCGCCTCATCGAACTCCTCCACGCCGAGGGCACCGTCGGCTGACCCGGACCCGGCCCCTTCCCGCCCCGGAAAAATGAGTGGCCCGCGCCCCTCCCCCCTGGTTACAGTCCGGATACTGTGCGGACACTTCCCCAGCCCGCCGGCGTTCCCGAACGCCGTTCGGCCGATCGGTTCCTGTGGTGGCTCGTCCTGAAGGAGCGTCGCTCGCTGCTGTGGTCCGGAGCCACCACGGGCGCCTTCATGCTCACCGGCGTGCTCATCTCCGCCGCGCTCGGCGCCGCCCTCGACTCCGGGGTCGCCCGCGGCGACCTGGACACCCTCCTGGGCTGGTTCGGCGTCCTCGGCGCGCTCGTCGTGACCGCCGTCGCCCTCATCCCCCTCGCCCACCGGGCCGAGTGCTTCAACTGGTACGCGTCCGCCTACCGGACCATCCAGGTGGTCACCAACCACTCCGTGCGCATGGGCCCCACGCTCACCCGGCGGCTGCCCTCCGGCGAGGTGGTGGCCGTGGGCACCGAGGACATCAACCGCGTCGGAGACTTCTACGAGACGGCGGGTCAGGTCCTGTCCTCCCTCTTGACGGTGGCCGCGGTCAGCGCCCTCATGCTCACCTCGCACGTCACCTTCGGCGTCATCGTCCTGGTGTCGGTCCCGCTCATCATGGCGGGGATGGTGCCCCTGCTGAGCCTGTTCTCCCGCCGCCAGGAGCACCAGCGCGACCGGCAGGCCGAGCTCACCACCCTGGCCACCGACCTGGTCGCGGGCCTGCGAGTGCTCCGGGGCGTGGGCGGCGAGCGCACCGTGGACCACCGCTACCGCACCGCCTCCCAGCGGGTCCGCTCCGCCACCATGCGCGTGGGCCGGGTGGACGCCGCCCTCAACGCCGTGCGCGAACTCCTCCCGGGGCTGCTCCTGGTCGGCATCGTCTGGTACGGGGCGCGCCTGGCCCTGACCGGGGAGATCACCGTCGGCCAGCTCGTCGCGTTCTACGGTTACACCGGCACGCTGTCCATGACGGTGCGCCACCTGATGCGCTCCCTGTCCATGTACGTCTCGGCCCGGGTGGCCGCCGGGCGCGTGGTGCGCGTGCTGAACCTGGAGCACGACCACCCCGACCCCGAGCGTCCCGAGCCGGAACCGACCGGCCCCTGCGACCTGCACGACCCCGGCAGCGGGGTGACCCTCGCCGCGCACCGCACCACCGGCGTGGTCTGCGCCGACCCCTCCGACGCCACCGCGATCGCCGAACGCCTGGGGCGCTACCGGGACGAGGAGGGCGCGCACGCCGCGCTGGTCGAGACGGGCACCGGCCGGACCGTGCGCCTGCGCGACCTGCCCCGGTCCCTGGTGCGCCGCCGCGTCCTGGTGGCCACCAACGACGCGCACCTGTTCTCCGGCACCCTGCGCGGCGAACTGTCCCCGGAGCGGGGGATCTCCGACGAACGCCTGGCCGAGGTCGTGCGCGCCGCGCACGCCGACGACGTGGTGCGCCAGTCCGCCGCCGGGCTGGACGCGCTGCTCACCGAGCGCGGCCGCGAGTACTCCGGCGGCCAGCAGCAGCGCCTGCGCCTGGCCCGCGCCCTGGCACTGGAGCCGGAGATCCTGGTCCTGGTGGAGCCCGCCTCCGCCGTGGACGCCCACTCCGAGGCCGCGATCGCCGCCGGGCTGCCCGCCGAGCGGGCGGGGCGCACGACCGGACTGGTCACCACCAGTCCCCTGCTGCTCGACCACACCGACCGCGTGCAGTTCGTCGAGGAGGGCCGCCTCACGGCCGAGGGGACCCACCGCGCCCTCCTCGCCGAGTGCCCGGGCTACGCCGCCGCCGTCCTGCGCGCCGTTCCCACGGAGGGGAAGCCATGACCCGGGCCGCCGACAACGCCGAGGCCCTCGACCCACCGCTGGCGGCCGAGGCGTCCGACACGCCCCGGGGGGCCCGGGCGGCCGAGGCGTCCCGCACGCCCGGAGCGCCCAACGCTCCCTCCGCGTCCGCCGCGCCCGCGGAGCACCACGCGGCGGGGCTGCCCATCGCGCCGGTCGAGGCCGTGTGGAGGAGGCTGCGCCGGGCCGGGCGCGAGCACGGACGGCTGCTCGCAGTCGTCGTGCTGCTGTACGGGACCGCCGCGCTCATGGCGCTGGCCTCGCCCTGGATCCTGGGCCTGATCATCGACACCGTGCGCGCGGCTGGGGCGCCGTCCGGGGCGTCGGAGCAGGCGGCCTCACGCGTCGACGTGCTCGCCGGACTCATCGTCGTGGCGCTGGTGCTGCACGCCGGATTCACCCTGGCGTCCGTGGCTGCCTCGATCCGGTTCGGCGAGAGCGTTCTGGCCGAACTGCGCGAGGAGTTCGTGCGCGCGGTGCTCCGGCTCCCGATGGGCGTGGTGGAGCGGGCGGGCACGGGCGACCTGGTGGCGCGCACCGGCCGCGACATCGGCCATCTGAGCCACACCGTGCGCGTCTCGGTGCCGGTGATGGCGGTGAGCACGGTGACCCTGGTGGTCGTCACCACGGCGCTCGCGGTCCTGCATCCGCTCCTGCTGCTGGCGTGGCTGCCGTCGGTGCCCGTGCTGTGGGTGTCCACGCGCTGGTACGCCCGCAGGGCCCCGGACGGGTACGTGCGCGAGCTGGGCACCTACTCGGAACTGACCCAGAGCGTGACCGACACCGTGGAGGGCGCGCACACCATCGAGTCGCTGGGACGGCAGGCCCGGCGGATCGCGCTCAACGAGCGGAAGGTGGGCCGGGCCTACGCGGCGGAGCGGTACACGCTGTGGCTGCGCTGCGTCTGGTACCCGCCGCTGGAGTTCGGGTACGTGTTCCCGATCGCGCTGACCTTTCTGGTGGCGGGTCTGCTGTACGCGGACGGCGCGCTGAGCCTGGGCGGGATCGCCACCGCGGTCTTCCTCAGCAGGCAGATGGGACGGCCCCTGGACCAGCTGCTGGACCAGGTGGACAGCCTGATGATGGGCTTCACGAGCATGCGCAGGCTGTTGGGCGTGGAGCTGGCCGGGGAACCGGGCGGGCGGGCGCACTCCGCCTCGGACGCGGCCGGGGCCGCCCGGCCCGGCGAGGTGCGGGTGGAGGACGTGCGCTTCGGCTACACCGACACGGAGGTCCTGCACGGCGTCGACCTGGTGCTGGCGCCCGGCGAACGCCTGGCCGTGGTGGGCCCGAGCGGCGCGGGCAAGTCGACCCTGGGCAAGCTGATCGCGGGCGTGCACCCGCCCACCTCGGGCGGCGTCCGCGTGAGCGGGGCGCCGGTGTCGGGCCTGCCTCCCGAGGAACGGCGCGCGCGGGCGATCCTGCTGAGCCAGGAGAGCCACATGTTCCGGGGGACGATCGCCGAGAACCTGGCGCTGGCGCTGGACCGGCCCGAGGGCGCGGCCGAGGTGGACGAGGAGCGCCTGTGGGAGGCGCTGGCCGCCGTGGACGCCGAGCCGTGGGTGCGCGCGCTGCCGGAGGGGCTGGGCACGCGGGTGGGGTCGGGCAACGCCTCCCTGGACCCGGCGCACGTGCAGCAGCTGGCCCTGGCCCGCGTGGTGCTGGCCGACCCCGACGTGCTGGTGCTGGACGAGGCCACGTCCCTGATGGACCCGCGTTCGGCCCGCCGCCTGGAACGCTCGCTGGCGGGGGTGCTGTCGGGGCGCACGGTGGTGGCCATCGCGCACCGGCTGCACACCGCGCACGACGCCGACCGGATCGCGGTGGTGGAGGACGGCCGGATCAGCGAGCTGGGCAGCCACGACCAGCTACTGGCCCGCGGCGGCTCCTACGCAGACCTGTGGCGGGCCTGGCACGGCGCGGACTGAACCCCTCGGGCCGCTGCCGCCCGCGTCCTCGGGAGTGCCGCTCTGCCCGCGCCCCGCTCAGGAAGGCCACTGGTCGGGGCCGGGGAACCTGGACGTGTCCAGCTCGACGTCGAAGGGCTCCGGCAACCGGATCTTCGCTCCGGAATCCACGGTCGTGGCGTGGTTGTAGCGGCCGTTGCCGGGCTGCTCGTAGAGGGTGACCGACGGACCGGCCCCGTCCCAGGCGTCGATCAGCAGGTAGAGCGGGACCGGCGCGTGCGCGTAGCCCCACGGCTTCTCCCTGCGGTCGGTGTCCCCACTGCTCCGGGAGACGATCTCGACCACCAGTTCCGCCTCGTCCGCCGGACAGGGGGTCTTCGACGGGTCGAGGACGACGTCCTCCGGCATGACAACGAGGTCAGGCATGTAGAGCCGCTCAACGGTCGGCAACTGGATGCCCAGGGTCTGGTAGACATCCCAGTCGTCGGGAAGTACCCGCCCGAGCATCCGGTTCACCCGGACCGCGATGTAGTTGTGGGGGTCAGACTGGGGGGCCACGGGCACGACTCCGTTGCCATCGATGATCTCGGCCCGCCAACCGTCGGGCACGTCCAGCTCTCGCCAGGTGCCCAGCAGGTAGTCCCATCGCGACAGCCCCACCGCCGGGGCGGCCTCCGTCGTCAGCAGACCCATTTCGCCTAGCACCGCCGAGCAGGGATCGGAACGCTCCGTATCCCTGTCCGCCCGACACTTCGCAGAATGACCCCGGCTTTTCGCGAACGACAGTGCCGCCTCGGCGATGGCAGCGTCCACTGCCCCCGAGAAGGCGAAACCGGGCGACCCCCGAAGGGGCCGCCCGGTCGTCGCGGGCGAGGTCGCGTATCCGGACCTCAGACACCTGCGGGCCCGGGGGCCCGAGGTCTCACGGACCTGCTAGAAGTCCATGCCGCCCATGCCACCGGTCGGGTCGCCGGCGGGAGCGGCGGCCTTCTCCGGCTTCTCGGCGATGACGGCCTCGGTGGTCAGGAACAGACCGGCGATGGAAGCCGCGTTCTGCAGAGCCGAGCGGGTGACCTTGGTCGGGTCGATGACGCCGTCCTTGAACAGGTCGGTGTACTCGCCGGTGGCGGCGTTCAGGCCGAACCCGGGCTCCAGGTTCTTGACCTTCTCCGCCACGACACCGCCCTCGAGGCCGGCGTTGATCGCGATCTGCTTGAGCGGCTCGGCGATGGCGCGGCGCACGATGTCGGCGCCGATGGCCTCGTCGCCCTCCAGCTCCAGCTTCTCGAAGGCCGGGACGCTGGCCTGGAGCAGGGCGACGCCACCGCCGGGCAGGATGCCCTCCTCGACCGCGGCCTTGGCGTTGCGGACGGCGTCCTCGATGCGGTGCTTGCGCTCCTTGAGCTCCACCTCGGTGGCGGCACCGGCCTTGATGACGGCCACGCCGCCGGCCAGGCGGGCGAGACGCTCCTGGAGCTTCTCGCGGTCGTAGTCGGAGTCGGTGCGCTCGATCTCGTTGCGGATCTCGTTCACGCGACCGGCGATCGCGGTGGCGTCACCGGCGCCGTCCACGATGGTGGTCTCGTCCTTGGTGACGACGACCTTGCGGGCGCGGCCGAGCATGTCGAGCTCGGTGCTCTCCAGCTTGAGGCCGACCTCCTCGGTGATGACCTGGCCGCCGGTCAGCACGGCGATGTCGCCGAGCTGGGCCTTGCGGCGGTCACCGAAGCCCGGGGCCTTGACGGCGACGGACTTGAAGGTGCCGCGGATCTTGTTGACGACGAGCGTCTGGAGGGCGCCGCCCTCCAGGTCCTCGGCGATGACGACCAGCGGGCGACCGGCCTGGAGGACCTTCTCGACGACCGGCAGGAACTCGTTGTTGTTCGAGATCTTGGAGTTGACGATGAGGATGTAGGGGTCCTCGAGGACCGTCTCCATGCGCTCCAGGTCGGTGGCGAAGTAGGGCGAGATGTAGCCCTTGTCGAAGCGCATGCCCTCGGCGAGCTCGAGCTCCAGCCCGAAGGTCTGGCCCTCCTCGACCGTGATGACGCCTTCCTTGCCGACCTTGTCCATGGCCTCGGCGATGGTCTCGCCGATCTGGGGGTCGCCGGCGGAGATCGAGGCGGTGGAGGCGATCTGCTCCTTGGTCTCGATGTCCTTGGAGAGGTTGCCGAGCTCCTCGTTGATGCGCGCGACGGCGGACTCGATGCCGCGCTTGAGGCTGATCGGGTTGGCGCCGGCGGCGACGTTGCGCAGGCCCTCGCGAACGAGCGCCTGGGCGAGCACGGTGGCGGTGGTGGTGCCGTCACCCGCGACGTCGTCGGTCTTCTTGGCGACCTCCTTGACCAGCTCGGCCCCGATCTTCTCCCACGGGTCCTCGAGCTCGATCTCCTTGGCGATGGAGACACCGTCGTTGGTGATCGTGGGGGCGCCCCACTTCTTCTCCAGGACGACGTTGCGGCCCTTGGGGCCGAGCGTGACCTTGACGGCGTCAGCGAGCTGGTTCATGCCGCGCTCGAGGCCGCGACGGGCCTCCTCGTCGAACGCGATCAGTTTGGCTGCCATTGAGTTCTTGTCCTCCCGTGACCGGGCTGATACGCGATGGGACGAGGCATGCGCCCGCGACGGACGACCGCGGAACCTCCCGGCAACCCTGCTGCCGGGAGCCGCGATCTCGCAGCCTCGATCCGGTTAGCACTCAGTGAAGGCGAGTGCTAACCAGTTCCCTTTTTAGCACTCGCCCCCGGCGAGTGCAAACGATGTGGTCACGATTTCCCACCCCGACATTTCCCCATCTACCTGCACAAACACCGTATGACATGCGGGTTTTCCGCGCTGAGCGGACGGAGCCGCGCACCGGTTCCGACCTCTCCCGGCACGCGGCTCCGGCCCGCTCCGCGGCCCCGGATCAGGAGCTGAGGCGGCGCATCGCCCGCGACCCCCCGGCCAGCGCGGCGACCGCCAGCACCACCGCCACGGCCCAGCCGACGGCGACCGAGGCGTCCCACTGCCCGGCGAACAGGGCGCGCTCGGCGTCCACCACGTAGGCCACCGGGTTGGCCCGCGAGAGCGCGTACAGCCACGGCGGCGCCAGCTCCATCGGCAGCAGCACGCCGGACAGCAGCATCAACGGCATGATCAGCGTCTGCACGATGGGCGCGAACACGTAGGTCTGCTTGACCGCCAGGGCCGCCAGGTAGGACAGCGTGGCCAGCCCGGCGCCCAGGACGGCGAGCAGGAGCAGCCCCACGACGGCGCCCGCAGGCGAGGCCCGGAACCCGAGCGGCACCACCAGCACGAGGATGAGCACCATCTGCGCCAGCATCATCACCACGTCGCGCAGGACCCGTCCCAGCAGCAGCGACACCCGGCTCACCGGGGTGGCCAGCAGCCGTTCGTGCGCTCCGGAGGACATCTCCGGCAGCAGCCCGAAGCCGGCGAACCCGGCCGTGAACAGGCCGAGCATCACCAGCAGGCCGGGGACGAACCACTGCCACGGGTCCTGCCCCTCGGCACCGGCCAGCCCCGTCAGCAGCGGCGCGAACAGCACCAGGTACAGCACAGGTTGCAGCATGCCGAAGAACAGCATCAGCGGCCGGTGCAGGAACGGCCGCATCTGGCGGGCGAAGACGGTCACGGTGTCGCGCACCAGGCCCGGCCCCCGCACCGCGGTCGCCTCAGCCGTCCGCGCCCCGGCCTTCTCCGCCGGGGCCTCGGTCACCTCACGGGAACTCATGCGCCCTCCTCCCTCAGGCTGCGTCCGGTCAGGGTCAGGAACACGTCGTCCAGGGTGGGCCGCTGCACCCGGACGGAGAGCAGCGGGACCCCTGCCGCGTCCAGCCCGCGCAGCAGCTCGGGCAGCACGGTGTCCCCGCGTTCCACGCGCAGGCGCACCTCGGCGTCGCGCCCCGCGTCCGCGAGCACCTCCGCGGTCCCGGCGGAGGGCGCCCGTTCGGCGACCCCGGCGGCGGTGCGCGCCCGTTCGGCGTCCGGCACCGTGAGGGTGACCAGGTCGCCGGAGACCCTGCCCTTGAGCTCGTCGGCGGTACCGTCGGCGATGACCCTGCCGTGGTCGATCACCAGGACCCGCTCGGCCATGTCGTCGGCCTCGTCCAGGTAGTGGGTGGTGAGCACGACCGTGGTGCCCGTCCGGTCGCGCAGCCTGGTGATGTGCTCCCACAGGTTGGCGCGGCTGTGCGGGTCGAGCCCGGTGGAGGGCTCGTCCAGGAACAGCAGCCCCGGCTCGTGGATGAGCCCCATGGCGATGTCGAGGCGCCTGCGCTGTCCGCCGGAGAGCTTGGTGACCTCCCGGTCGGCGGCGGCGCCCAGCTCCAGCTGGTCGAGGAGCCCGTCGGCGCGGCGGCGCGCGGTGCGCCGGTCGAGCCCGTACAGCAGCCCCTGCGTGTACAGCTCCTCCCGGGCCCGCTGGTCCTCTCCGGCGCCGTGCCCCTGGCCGACGAAGCCGATCCCGCGGCGCACCTCGGCGGGCGCGGTGCGGACGTCGTGCCCCGCGACCACGGCGGTGCCCGAGGTGGGTTCGAGCAGGGTGGTGAGCATGCGCAGCGTGGTCGACTTCCCCGCGCCGTTGGGTCCGAGCAGGGCGACGAGCTCGCCCTCGGCGACGTCGATGTCGACGCCGCGGACGGCTTGGACGACCTCCTTGCCGACCCGGAAGTCACGGGTCAGCCCGCGTGTGTGGATCATCCCTCTCCTTATTAAAAGTTGAGTACGAGAGAGAGTGTGCACCACCGGGCGAGATATTCAAAGTTTAATAAGAGCCCGGTCCGCGCCCCCGGGAAGGCAGCCCCGGTGACGGAGGCCCGCACGGGCGGGGAGGGCCGAGGCGGCGGAGCCGACGGGAGCGGACGGGCCGCCGGGTCAGCGGTCGCGGGCGACCGTCCCCGACTCCGGGGGCGGGCCGAAGACCCCGGGCCTTGGGGGCAGCCCGAAGGCACCGGGGCCGTCGTCGGCCATGGTGTACTCCCCGGCCCGCAGGGAGGCGACGAGTTCACGCGTCCAGCGGGCCTCGGCCCCGATCGTGCCCCGCCACAGGCCGAAGAGTTCGCGCACGTGCGCGGGCTCGCCCCAGCCCTCGGAGGGCCGCAGCTCCTCGTCGGTCCTCTCCAGCAGGTCCAGGCGCTGTTCCAGCAGCGCGACGACCTCCGCGCGCGGCAGGGCGGGCATGAGGGTGACCGCGGCGAAGAGCATCGCGGGGTCCCCCCTGTGGGACAGCCCCCGGCGGATGAGGCGGTGGAGTTCGGCCTCGCCCTCCTCGGTGATCGCGTAGGAGACGCGGTCGACCACCTCGTCCCCCTCGGCGACGAACTCGCGCAGCCTGCCCTCCCGGGAGAGCTTGCGCAGGGCGTGGTAGATGGAGCCCCACTTGATGTTGGCCCAGTGCTCGGTGCCCCAGTCCAGGAGCTGACGGCCCACCCGGTACCCGTGGGCCCGCCCCTCCATGCGCACCACACCCAGGACCAGCAGCCGCGTCGCCGACATCTCCACCCTCGTTCGACCGGAATCCCCTCCAGCCTACGAGCAGGAACGGGGCGGTTCGGCGAGCCGGGGCCGGGCCGCCCGGCGTCACAGCTTGCGGAAGTACCGCACGACGGGCAGGGCGGTGTAGCCGGCGCGCTCGTAGGTGGCGCGGGCCGGGGCGTGCCCGTCGTCGCCGCCCGTCTCGACCATGGCCACCGCCGCGCCCTGCTCGCCAATCCAGTCGGTGGCGGCCCCGGTCAGCGCCGCCCCCACGCCCCGCCCCTGGTGGTCGGGGTCGACGGCGAGCAGGTGGATCTCCCCCATGCCGTCCTCGGGCAGCATCCTGGCGGTGGCGAAGCCCGCGACCGCTCCGTCGGCCTCGGCGACCCACACGCGCTGGTCCCCGGCGTCGACGCTCCCGGCCACCTCGTCGTACTGGCTGCGCCGCCAGTCCGGGACCAGGACCGGGTAGACCTCCTCCCCCAGGACCCGGCGCAGCGAGGCGTGCACCGGTTCCCACGCGCGCAGTGCCAGAGCGATGACCGCTTCCCTGTCGGACTCCCGGAACAGCCGGATCTCGATGCCCATACGCCCAGGCTAGGGAGCGGCGGTCACGGGCGCACCGGGTTTTCCGGAGCGCTCTCCCGCGCGGGTCGCGGAATACCGCGAAGGGGCGGCCCGGCGCCCTGTCGCGCCGCGGCCGCCCCTCACGGCGGGGCTCAACAGCCCCCGGCGACCGCCGGGATGATGGAGACCTGGGCGCCGTCGGCGACCTCGGTCTGGAGGCCCTTCTCGAAGCGCACGTCCTCGTCGCCGATGTAGACGTTGACGAAGCGGCGCACCTTGCCGCCGTCGTCCAGGATGCGGGCGCGGATGCCGGGGTAGTTGGCCTCCAGGTCGTCGATGACCTCGGCCAGGGTGGCGCCCTCGGCGGTGACCTCGGAGGCGTCGTTGGTGTAGGTGCGCAGGATGGTGGGCACGCGGACGCTGGCGCTCATGGCGGACTTCCTTCTCGTGGGAGATGACGGGTGGTCGGGGCGGCGGGACCCGGGCCGAAGCGAAGCGGGGGCCCCGAAAGGCGCTGTCTAGGCCAGACCGGCGTCGGTGAAGGCGCTCAGCGAGGGCTTGATCGTGGCGCTCACCCCGGCGTCGACGGCGTTCAGGGTCTTGAGTCCGTCTCCGGTGTTGAGCACGACCGTCTCGGCCTTCGGGTCGAGCCTGCCCTCGCGGACGAGCTTGCGCAGCACGCCGGTGGTGACGCCGCCCGCGGTCTCGGCGAAGATGCCCTCGGTGCGGGCGAGGAGCTTGATGGAGTCGACGATCTCGTCGTCGCCCACGTGCTCCACCGATCCGCCCGTGCGCTTGGCGATGTCCAGCACGTAGGGCCCGTCGGCCGGGTTGCCGATGGCCAGCGACTTGGCGATGGTGTCGGGCTTGACCGGCTGGATGACGTCGATGCCCTTGTCCCAGGCCTGCGCGACCGGGGAGCAGCCCGTGGCCTGGGCGCCGAAGATCCGGTACGGGCGGTCCTCGACAAGACCGAGCTTGACCAGTTCCTGGAAGCCCTTGTCGATCTTGGTGAGCTGGGAGCCGGACGCGATCGGGACGACGATCTGCTCGGGCAGGCGCCAGCCGAGCTGTTCGGCGATCTCGTAGGCCAGCGTCTTGGAGCCCTCGCCGTAGTAGGGGCGCAGGTTGACGTTGACGAAGCCCCAGCCCTCGCCCACCGGGTCGCCGATGAGCTCGGAGCAGAAGCGGTTGACGTCGTCGTAGTTGCCGTCGATGGCCACGACCTTGCCGCCGTAGACGGCGGCCATGACGACCTTGGCCTCCTCCAGCCCGGCGGGGATGAACACGCAGGACTCGAACCCGGCGCGCGCGGCGGCGGCGCCGACGGCTCCGGCCAGGTTGCCGGTGGAGGAGCAGGACAGGGTGGTGAACCCGAAGGTGCGGGCGGCCTCGACGGCGATGGCGACCACGCGGTCCTTGAAGGAGTGCGTGGGGTTGCCGGAGTCGTCCTTGACGTGCAGGGAGTCCAGGCCCAGCTCGGCGGCGAGGCGGTCGGCCCGCACCAGCGGGGTCAGGCCGGGGGCCATGTTGGGCAGCTCGGCGACGTTGGCCGGGACGGGCAGGAGGGAGCGGTAGCGCCAGATGCTCTTGGGCCCGCTCTCGATGTCGGCGCGGGTGACGGTCCCGAAGTCGTAGGCGACCTCAAGGGGGCCGAAGCAGAACTCGCAGGCGAACCGGGGGGTGAGCTCGTAGCGCTCGCCGCACTCGCGACAGGAGAGCGCGGTGCCGGGGCCGAAGGAGCGGGCGGCGGTGGGTTCGGTGGCGGCAATCGCCATGGCGAGGCGTCTCCCCTCATCTTTCCTGGCGGACACCTTGTCCCCAGGCCGGAGTTGGCACCTGTCCCAGCCGTCCCGCGGGTTCGCGGGTGTCACGTGCTGGAATGGTTGCCGGGGCTTCGCAGGGCCGGTCCCTCCACCCCTCTGGATGAGCAATATGAAGTTTTGTGCTGGTCCTGTCGGATCCGCACCGCAACTGTAACGGAGGTGTCGGCCGGTTTTCCACGCCTGGTGACCCGGGTAACACGAAACGGCTCACATGGTGAGACGGCGCTGGTCCGGACCGGTGGGACGCACCCCCGGCGCGAGGGCCGTGTGACGCGCACCCCCGTTGACCCGCGCGGGGTTTGGGGCGGCTGTCGACAGGCGAGACATAAGGTGCGACCCCCTTCACCACCGCCCCGCCCCGACCGCTTTTCTCCGAGAGGACGACCACGTGGACAAGGCACAGATCCTCATCGCCTCCAACAGAGGACCCGTGTCCTTCTCGACCGCCGACGACGGCTCGCTGGAGCATCGGCGGGGCGGGGGCGGACTGGTGTCGGGAATGATCTCGGTCGCCACCGAGATCGACAGCATCTGGGTGTGCGCCGCCCTGTCCGACGCCGACCGGCGGGCCGCCGCGGAGGCGCCGCAGGCCCGGCTGGACCAGGCCCACGACCTGGACGGCATGCGGGTCCACATGCTGGACATCCCGCGGCAGACCTTCGACGGCGCCTACACCGGGGTGGCCAACTCGACCCTGTGGTTCGTGCAGCACATGCTGTACGACACCCCCAACAAGCCGTCCTTCGGCTCGCGCTTCCGGCGGACGTGGGAGGACTACACCGCCTACAACAACGCGTTCGCCGAGGCCCTGGTGGCGGGCGCCGCGGAGGGCGCCCGCGTCGCCGTGCAGGACTACCACCTGGCGCTGGTGCCGCGGATCCTGCGCGCGCGCCGTCCCGACCTGCGCATCGCGCACTTCTCGCACACCCCGTGGGCTCCCCCGGAGTACTTCCGGATGCTGCCCGGGCAGGTCGCGCGCGAGCTGCTGGAGGGCATGCTGGGCGCGGACCGGCTGGGCTTCCTCAGCCCGCGCTGGGCGGAGGCGTTCCTGCGCTGCTGCGAGGAGATCCTGCGCGCGAAGGTCGACTTCGAGCGGCGCACCGTGGAGCACGGCGGCCGGGTGGTCGGGGTGGGCGTGCACGCCCTGGGCGCGGACGAGGAGGGGCTGCGCCAGAGCGCCGCCGACCCGGCCGTGGCCGCGCGCCGGAGCACCCTGCGGGACGCGGTCGGCGACACCCGGCTGATCGTGCGGGTGGACCGCACGGAGCTGTCCAAGAACATCGTGCGGGGCCTGGAGGCCTACCGCGAGCTGCTGACCGCCCGCCCGGAGTGGCGGGGGCGGGTGACGCACCTGGCGTTCGCCTACCCGAGCCGGGGCGACGTGCCGGAGTACCGGGAGTACACCGACGCGGTGCTGCGGACCGCCAAGGAGATCAACGAGGAGTTCGCGACCCCGGAGTGGACGCCGCTGATCCTGGAGGTCAACGACGACTACCCGCGTTCGCTGGCCTCGTTCCAGATGGCCGACGTGCTGCTGGTCAACCCGATCCGGGACGGCATGAACCTGGTCGCCAAGGAGGGCCCGGTCCTGTCGGAGCGGGACTCGGTGCTGGTGCTGTCGCACGAGGCGGGGGCGGCCGACGAGCTGGGCGGGCACGCGCTGCTGGTCAACCCCTACGACACCGTGGAGACGGCGGAGGCGTTGCACGAGGCGCTGTCGATGCCCGCTGAGGAGCGGCGCAGGCGCAGGGAGCGGCTGGCCGAGGCGGCGGTGGCGCTGCCGCCGCGCCGTTGGTTCCAGGAACAGCTGCGCTCGCTGGGCTGAGCCCGGAGGGCGGGGGCGTGTCCGCCGTCGGGAGACGGTACACGCCCCTCGGCCGCGGCCCGGTCGGCCGGGAACCGGTCAGTCGGCGGCGCCCCTCCCGGCGTCCGCCTCGGCGAGGAGCTGCCGGACGATGCCGCTCTTGGCGTCGGCGTAGTCCTGGATGCGGTCCCAGGTCCGCCCCACCAGCTCGCGCTTGACCGCGGTGTAGCGCTCGCGCGCGTCGGCGTCGGCGATGAGGTGGTCGCGGAAGCGGCGCATGCGCTCGGCCTCCTCGCACCCCCGGCTGAACACGTGGAGGTTGAGGTTGACCTCGGAGCCCTTGAACACCCGGTGCTCGTACCAGTCGGGCTCCCTGATCACCAGGGGGTACCCGGCGGCTTCGAGGTCGGGCAGGTAGGCGGCCTCGTCCGAGGAGTCGGCGACGAGGAGCAGCAGGTCGACGCAGGGTTTGGCGGCGAGGCCGGGCACCGCGGTGGAGCCGACGTGCTCGAAGAGCAGCACGCGGTCGCCGAGGGCGGCGCGGATCCTCCCGTCCTCGCGCCGGAACAGGTAGGGCCACTTGGGGTCGTACTCGGAGAGGCGGACGCGCCCGTTGACGAGGTTGCGGAACTCGGGCGCGGTCCCGGCCCGCGGCTCGCCCCGTGAGGGCAGAGGAGACGCTTCGAGGGGTGACATTCTCCAAAGCCTCGTCGCCCCGGGTGTCCGCGTCAAGCCCGTCCGGCGTTGCTTACATATGCACGCGCATACGTGGCGTCACAGCCCGTCGGGGGTCCGTGACGTGCGGCGACCACGCACCGTGTCCGGTGTCCGGTTCCGGCCAGGGGGACCGCACTGCGCGCCCGCCGGACCCGGTCGGCGGACGGAGCCGCGCCCGGGGTCGGTTTTGGACTGACCTCAGCTCGTGGGGGTCGGCTCGGGCGCCCACGGGGTTCTGGAGGGGACGGAGACGGGTTTCCGTGGGGAACCGCGCCGTAGGCGTCGGTTGAGGGTGGTGGTGGGCGAGGGGTGGGACGAAGCGGAGCGGAGGCCCAAAAAACCGCCTAGTCGGGAAGCGACACCACCAGCACCAGCGAACCCTCCAGTTCGGGCACTCCCCTCAGGTGTCCGAACCGGCGGTCCCAGGTCCCGTCGGCCAGGTCCCGGGACAGGTGGGCGGTGAACCGCTCGTGCACCGCCTCGTCCACGAAGCTCCACGCCGAGCAGGACAGGCGCGCGCCCACCTCCAGCAGGCCCTCCGGCCGCCCGTAGTAGGCCTCGTTGAACCCGTCGGAGCAGTCCAGGGGCACGGGGACGGGCACGACGCTGGTGGCGCCGCCCAGCCCCGCGGCCAGGTCGGCGATCGCGGGGTAGCGGCGGGCCTCGGTGTCCAGGACCTCGGGCGCGTACTCGTGGAGCCAGAAGTCGCGGACCAGGTCCGGGTCGCAGGTGAGCACGGCCACGGGGCCCGTGGTGACCCTCCGGGCCTCGGCCAGTCCGGCCTCCGGGTCCCGCCACTGGTGGACGCTGAACGTGGTCATGGCGGCGTCGAAGGCCCCGTCGGGGAAGGGGAGGCTCTCGGCGACGGCGTCGACCGCCGCGGGCAGGGCGTCCGGGCGTTTGGCCCGCATGCTGGCGGAGGGTTCCACGGGGGTGACCTCTCGGTCCAGGGGCTCGTAGGAACCCGCGCCCGCACCGATGTTGAGGACCGTGCGCGCGTCACCGAGCGCGCGGTGCACGGCGGCCGCGATCCGCGGGTCGGGACGGCGGTGGTCGGTGTAGGTGCGGGCGATGACACCGTAGTCGGCGTCGCCAGCGCTGCCGTCGGCCATGCGCGTCATGTGCTCTCCGCCTGTCGTGGGCGCCCCGGGGCGGGGTGCCCGGCGGTGAGGACGCTATCCGCCGGGCGGAGCCGGACGCCAGTGCTCAACGGCCCCGCCCTCGGCACAGGGGGTGTGAGCGGTCCCACACCGGCGGTGTCGTGCGCCCGCCGGTTACGGCGCGTCCGGAACCGGGACCGAGGCGCGACAAAGGTGTCCGGAACCGGGGCGTCCCGGCGAGGGCGCGGAAACCGGGTCGGGTGCGTCCGGGGCCAGGCCGCGGAACGCGGGAGCGCGGGAGCAGGGGACGGCCCGCCGCGGCGGTCTCCGGAAGGGGCGCGCGAAAGCCGGGGAAGCCCCGGAGAGGAAAACCGTCCGCGCCCTCCCCTGAGAGGCGGGCACGGACGGCTCCGGCCGCTCGGTCGCGGCTCAGTTGCCGCGCGTCTTGCGGCGGCGTCCGCCCTTGCGGCGGCGGCTGGCGGGCGCGGCCTCCGCGGCGCGTTCGGCGGCGATCAGCTCGTCCTGCTCGCGGCGCTCGGCCTTCACGCCGTAGGGGTCGGCGTTGGAGCGGCGCACCCACACCACCAGGACGAGCAGGCCCAGGACCACGACGGCGGCGACGGTGACGAACCACGCCCACGCGGGCACCAGCCCCGACTGCCCGCCCTGGTTGGCCAGGTCCTCGTCGATGAGCGGGATGTCCTGGGCGACGCCGGACGCCTGCTGCTCCGCGCTGGGCAGGTGCAGCGCGGGCAGGCCGTCGGGGCCGGGCTGGGAGCCGTCCACCAGGGCGTCGCGGACCTGGTCGGGCCCCAGCTGCGGGTGCTCCGCGCGCATCAGGGCGGCGGCCCCGGCGACCATCGCCGCGGCGTAGGGGGCCCCGGTCACCTCCGTCTGGCCCGGCTCCGGCCCCGACGTGACCAGGTCGGCGCCGGGGGCGGTCAGCGCGATCATCCCGGCACCGGGCGCGCCCTCGACGAGGGCTCCGTCCTGGTCGGTTCCCGCGACGGTGAGCACGTTGGGGTCCTCGTCCTCCCCCGCCGGGCCGACGACCAGCGCACCGTTGTCGGAGGCCTCCTGGGTGGCCTCGGCGAGGTCGGGTCCGGCGGGCTCGGGCAGCAGGATGACCTGGGCGCCCTCCTGGGAGGCGAACCGCACGGCCTCGGCGAGCCGGTCCTGCGTGGGCAGCACGAGCATGGTGGCCTCGGGCGCCACGCCCAGCACGCCGCCGTCGGCGTCCCTGCCGTACCCGTGGGCCGCGACCAGTCCGGCCGCGGCGTTGCCCTGCTCGACGTCGCCGTCGTTCTCACCGAACCGCGTGTCCAGCTGGACGTTGTCGACCAGGTCCGGGTGCCCCTCGTCGACGGAGACGCCCGGAAGCGCGACCGTGGCGCCCTGGCCCTGGTTCTCCTCCCACAGCTGCGGCGCTCCCACGGCCTGGAGTCCCCACTGCTCGGGCCGGTAGTCGGGGATCAGGTCCGCCGCGGCCGGAGCCGAGGTCAGACCGAGGACGGCGGCGGTGGCGGCCGCGAAGACCGCGCTGGCCCCGCCGCGGGCGCGGCGTGTGTGTATCCTGTTGCGGCTGTTGCCCCCGAGCACGTCAGGCTCCCTCGAACGATGCGGTCGACGTTCCACGCGGCCCTCCCCGGACCCCGGCAATTCTGTCACGAGCACAGGATTCAGGCGTGGACAAGTGGCCTGAGGGGTAGAAAACGTAACTGTATCCCTGGTGCCAGTCCTGCGGTTTCGGCTCCTCATCCGGCATGTCGAGTCGCTAGCATGAGTCGGGCCGATCCGGACAAACCAATTTCCCGTCCAGGGGGTGTCCCATGCCGAATATCGGTCCGACCGAAGACGGTCAGTCGGCCCTCGCCGAGCGCGAGCAGCGCATCCTCGCCTTCGAACGCCAGTGGTGGAAGTTCGAAGGCTCCAAGGAACAGGCGATCCGTGACGAGTTCGGGTTCTCCGCGACCCGCTACTACCAGCTGCTGAACGGGCTGGTGGAACGGCCGGAGGCCCTCGCCTTCGACCCGATGACCGTCAAGCGGCTGCGTCGGCTGCGCGCCGACCGCCGCCGTCAACGCAACGCACGCCAGCTGGGCATCCAGCTCTGACGTTTCCCGCATCCCTCTTCTCCTTCGGGTCATTCGTACCCACCCCGCGCCCCGGTGACGACACCCGCGGTCCCGCGGGCGCCCTCCGTCCGGGCCACCCCCGCGACGGAGAGCGGCAGCGCCGTCCCACGAGGCCGACCGAACGCACGACACCGCACGGACATCCGCTGAAACAACCGTCACATACGCGGTGGAGTCCCGTCGGCGCGGGCACGCGTCGGTAGTCTGGCGGTCCCGCCCGGCCCGCATCCGCGGCCCCACCGGAAAGGCCCTCCATGTCCCTGCCCCAGCCCAGCACGGACGCCGGACGCACCGCGCTCGACGCCTTCCTCGCCGCACCCGAGCGGGCGCTGGCCGCCTTCGACTTCGACGGCACGCTCGCGCCCATCGTCGCCGACCCGCGTACGTCCGCCCCCTACCCGGGGATCGTGGACGTGCTCGCCGACCTGGCCGGGCTCCTGGGCTCGGTCGCCGTGGTCACCGGCCGCCCCGCCGAGACGGCGGTGCGGCTGGGCGGCCTGGACCGGGTGCCCGGCATCACCGTGCTGGGCCACTACGGCGCCGAGCGCTGGAAGGGCGGCCGTGTGGCCGCGGCGCCCGCGCCGCCCGGCGTGGCGGTGGTGCGCGAGGAGCTGCCCGGCCTGCTCGACGACCTGGGCGCCCCGGAGGGCACCTGGATCGAGGACAAGGGGCGCTCGCTGGCCGTGCACACCCGGCGCACCGCCGACCCGGACGGCGCGCTCGCCCTGCTCACGCCCGCCCTGAGCGAACTGGCGCGGCGGTCGGACCTCCAGGTGGAGCCGGGCCGGATGGTGGTCGAGCTGCGTCCACAGGGTGTGGACAAGGGTGCGGCGCTCACCGCCCTCGTCGCCGAGACGGGCCCGCGCGCGGTGCTCTACGCCGGTGACGACCTCGGCGACCTGCCCGCGTTCGACGCCGTGGCGGGGCTGCGGTCGCAGGGCGTCGAGGGCCTGAACGTGTGCTCGTCCTCGGACGAGGTCACGGCCGTGGCAGAGGCCGCCGACCTGGTCGTCCCCGGCCCGGCGGGGCTGTCCGAGCTCCTGGGCGGGCTCGCCGAAGCGATCCGCGCCGCCTCGGAGGCGTGACTCCTCCGAGGCGTGGGCGCGCTCCCAACGCCCGTGTCAGCCGTCGCCGCCCGTCTCAGGACGAGGACTCGTGCGCCTGCGGCGTGAGCGCCGACCGCGCGGCCGACCGCAGGTCCACCAGCCCGGTCCGGTCGCGCCCGTAGTGCACGGCGTTGGTGAGCATGCCCACGTACCGGCCGCTCTGGGGGTGCATGAACAGGCTCGTTCCGGTGAAACCGTTGTGGTAGACCACCCCCTCCGGGGTGACCAGCCAGCCCAGGCCGCGCCACAGCCTGGCCCCCGCGTCCACGTGCGGCTGCCAGCTCGCGCGCACGTAGGAGGACGGCACCGGCCCCTGTCCCCCGTCGTGCATCCGCAGGATCTCCCGGGTGAACGCGCCCAGGTCGATGGCGGTGCTGAACACCCCGGCGTGCCCCGCCACACCGCCCATCAGCGCGGCCGCCTCGTCGTGCACCACCCCCCAGGCGGGGGCGGCTCCGGGGATGCGGCGTTCGGTGGGCGCCACGCCGGGCGAACGCGTCAGGGGGCCGAAGGCGGTGGAGCGCATGCCCATCTGCTCCCACAGGTCGCGGGCCAGCCGGTCCAGGCCCGTGCCGTAGAGGCGTTCCAGGAGCATGCCGAGCAGGATGAACCCGCGGTCGACGTAGGCGTAGCCGGGTTCCTCCAGCGGGTCGGCGAGGATCGCCTCCGCGAGGTCCTGGTCGGTGCCCACGTATCTCTCCAGCCAGGTCACCGGGTTGAGGCGGCCGGTGTGGGTGAGGATCTGCCGCGTGGTGACCTCCGCGCCGGGCAGGTGGTCCACGTCCAGGTACTCCGACATCGGGGCGTCCAGGTCCATGATCCCCTCGGCGACCGCCTGGCCGACCAGCGGCCAGGTCGCCATGACCTTCGTCAGGCTCGCGACGTCGTAGGCCACGTCCGGGGCGGTGTCGTGCTCGCCGTCGATGCGGCCGACGGCGACGAACTCCCACATCCCGCCGGTGCCGATCACGGCGGCTCCGCCGGGCAGCCACCCGGCGTCCACCATCACCTTCAGAACGCCCCGAATCCGCGCCCCTGTCTCCGTGAGCCAGTCACCATCACGCACAACACGCCTCCCCCCGGGTGGTCTCGTCTTCCGGCGATACCCCGTTATCAGGTTGTTGTCACACGGGTTCGGGAGGTGCACAGGACGAAACCCCCGCAGGTCGCAGCCGTAATGAGGGCCGCGGCGCGCGGCGGAGTAGTCTGGCGCCGGAGAAGCCCCGAGGAGGACGATGAGCAGCCAGACCCCCGTGCCCGCAGGTTTCCGCGGCGTGGCCGGAAACATCGGGATCAAGGACCCCGACGACGACTTCTTCGCGGTGGTGTCGGAGGTCCCCGCCCGCGTGTCCGCCGTGTTCACCCGGTCGCGGTTCGCCGGACCCAGCGTGCTGCTGAGCCGCCGCTCGGCGGCCGACGGCAGCGCGCGGGGGGTCGCGGTGATCGCCCGCAACGCCAACGTGGCCACGGGCAGGGTCGGTGACAGCCACGCCCGCGAACTCCAGGAGCGCGTGGCGCGGGCGGCGGGGGTGCCGCCCGAGGAGGTGCTGGTCGCCTCCACCGGGGTGATCGGCCGCCCGTACCCGATCGAGAAGGTCCGCGCCTACCTGGACGCGCTGCCCGCGGAGTTCCCCCCGGCCGACCTGGACCGCTCGGCCGCGGCGATGATGACCACCGACACCCGGCCCAAGACCGCCTCGGCGACGGTGGGCGGGGCGACGCTGACCGGCATCGCCAAGGGCGTGGGCATGATCGAGCCGAACATGGCGACCATGCTGGCCTGGTTCTTCACCGACGCCGAGCTGGATCAGCCGGTGCTGGACGAGGTGTTCCGCCGGGTGGTGGACCGCACGTTCAACGCGCTGAGCATCGACACCGACACCTCCACCAGCGACTCGGCGGCGGTATTCGCCAACGGCCTGGCCGGGCCGGTGGACGCGGCGGAGTTCGAGGCGGCGCTGCATGAGGTGGCCCTGAAACTGGTGCGGATGATCGCCTCCGACGGCGAGGGCGCCAGCAAGCTGATCGAGGTGCGCGTGACCGGCGCGCGCGACGACGCCCAGGCCAAGCGGGTGGCCAAGGCAGTGGTGAACTCCCCGCTGGTGAAGACCGCCGTGCACGGCGCGGACCCCAACTGGGGCCGCGTGACGATGGCGGTCGGCAAGTGCGAGGAGGAGACCGACATCCTCCCCGACAACGTGCGGATCTCCTTCGGCGACGTGGAGACCTACCCGGCGGAGGCCACGGACGAGGTGCTGGAGCGCGCCGCCCAGCACATGAAGGGCGACGAGGTGGTGATCGGCGTCGGCCTGGGCATCGCCGACGGCGCCTTCACGGTCTACGGCTGCGACCTGACTGAGGGGTACATCCGGATCAACGCCGACTACACGACCTGAGCCGCCGGTCCGGGCCCGGAGGGGTTTCGGACAGCCAGGTCGGTCGGTCACGGTCCGCGGCTCCGTGCACAGCGGAGGCGGTGCGATCGTGGAAGTGGAGCGGTAGAGGCGGCACGGCAGAGGCGGCACCACCCTTGTCCACAAGGGGTGGTGCCGCCTTCTCGTTTCCCTGCTGGATATCCGAACGGCAAATCTCTAGTAGGAAAGTTGAACTGTCCGACTGTTGGAGTCATTCTGGAACCGTGACCTCCGGTGCGGGAAGCCCGGGAGCACGATCGCCCTGCCCTGGGAAGGGAAGCTCCGGGGCAGGCCCACCAGCCGGAAGGACCCCACCCATGAGCGAGACGAAGGCGAGACGTCGACGTGCGGTGATGCGTCGCAAGAACCAGGTGACCCTGCCCCGTGAGATCGCCGAGGCCCTGCACATCCGTGAGGGCGACGAGGTCGAGTTCGCCATCGCGGAGAACGGTCAGGTCACGCTCAGGGGCATGACCTCGGTGCCCGCCGACCAGACGTGGTTCTGGGACCGCGACTGGCAACAGGGTGAGCGCGAGGCCAGTGAGCAGATCGCCGCGGGCCTGACCGAGGAGTTCGAGGACGCGGAGGCGATGTTCGACGCTCTGGAAGACGA
The DNA here is from genome assembly GCF_018316795.1 of Nocardiopsis akebiae. Lineage (NCBI taxonomy): Bacteria > Bacillati > Actinomycetota > Actinomycetes > Streptosporangiales > Nocardiopsidaceae > Nocardiopsis > Nocardiopsis akebiae. The sequence goes on along the minus strand of NZ_CP074132.1, from coordinate 974,409 downwards.
GGAGCGCTGAGGACACTGGCCACGTTCGCCACCACCCCCCGGTTCCGGGCCGACTTCAGGAAACTGACGCGGCAACAGGCGGAGCGTTTCCGGAAGGTGGTCACCACCGAGTTCGCACCCGACGTACAGAAAGGCGAGTTCCGCCCCGGTCTGCGGGTCAAGGGCGTTCAGGGCGCCCCCGGGGTCTACGAGATGACCTGGGCACCCGACGGGCGCGCCACATGGGAGTACGGCGACGAGCGCTTCCCCGGCAAGCCGCACGTGGTCTGGCGCCGGGTGGGCGCACACGCCGTCTTCAACCCCGGTCCGCCCTGACACCGGAGGCCGACGACACAGGCATCCTTGTCATCCCGTACTCCCGCTCCCACGGCGGTGTAGGACCGGAACCTCAGGCGGAGGCGGCACCACCCTTGTCCACAGGGGGTGGTGCCGCCTCGTCTTTCGCGGTTTCCTGGATACAGGGGGCCCACGGCCTCCGGCAGCATGGGCGCGCCCGCGCACCCCACCCGTGCGGCATCGGCGTTCCCGTGATCCGGCCTGACGTCTCCGCGAGCCCACCCCGGCGTGCCCGGGGTCCGAGTCCGCCCCGGCATGGCCGAAGGCCGCAGAGCCAACGGCGTGCCCGCGCACCCGTACGACACCGCCTGCCGGGGTTCGGGACCGACACCGGCACGGCCGCGATCCGGACCGGGTCCGCCCACGCCCGCGTCACGGGTCAGTGCACGCTGAGCCCGCCGTCGGCGGCCAGCATCTGCCCGGTGACGAAGGCGGAGGCGTCCGAGGCGAGGAAGACCGCCAGACCGGCGAAGTCGCGGGGGAGGCCGTTGCGGCCGACCATGGTGCGGGCTGCGAGTTCCTCCTCGCGGCCGGGCACCGCGACCGTGTGCATCGTCATCGGTGTGACCACGAAGCCGGGAATGATGGTGTTGGCGGTGACGCCGTGCGGCGACCACGCCTCGGCCTGGGAGCGTGAGAGCCCGCCGATTCCGGCCTTGCTGACGCCGTACACCCCCGAGTCGCCGAACGCGCTCCACGACTGCTGGGAACCGATGTTGAGGATCCGGCCGCAGCCCCGCTGGGCCATCCGCGGCCCGCACGCCTGGCCCAGCAGGTAAGGCGCGGCGAGGTTGACCGCCAGCGTCTCGGTCCAGACCTCCTCCGTCGTCTCCCCGAGCGGAGGCCGGTGGTTGACCCCCGCCGCGTTCACCAGGATGTCCGCCCCCGTCACCGGCTCGCTCGCGCAGAACTCCCCGAGCGCGTCGCGGTCGGCCAGGTCGATCGGGGTGGTGCCGACCTCGACCCCCTGGGCGGCGAACTCCTCGGCGGTCCGGGCCAGGCGTCCGGCGTCGCGGGCCACCAGGTGGACGCTCGCCCCGGCGCGTCCGAGGGCCTCGGCGATGCCGCGGCCGATGCCCGAGTTCCCTCCCGTCACGAGGGCACGGCGGCCGGTGAGCCCGAACAGCTCGTCCAGGTAGGCCCGGTGCGGGCCGGTGCGGTCGGTCAAGAGACGCCCCCTGTCGGGTCGCATGGATAGCGGTGCGGCGGAAACCGCCGCACCGCAGAGTCTGCCGCCCGGGAACGCGCAGGTCGAAGGCGGCACCGCGGGCCTGGTCCGGCCCGGTGCCCCGGCGGGCCGGGACGGGCCCTCACTCCCGGCTAGACGTGGACGGCCGGGCCGTCGGTCATCCTGCCCGAGCGCATGAACAGCGACAGCACCGCGGCGACCAGCATGACCGCCGCCGCGATGGTGAAGGCGAGCTGCAGGCCCTCCATGAAGGCCAGGTTGCTGGCCCCGGTCACGGCAGCAACGACCTCCGGGGACGCCCCCTCGGGCAGCACCGCGCCGCCCTGGGCCACGACGCTCTGCATGCCCGCCAGCTCCCCGGCGGCGGGTTCGGCCAGCCCCGCGGCGGCGAAGTGGCCGGGCAGGGTGGCGACGATGGCCGCGGACATGACCGCGCCCAGGACCGCCGTGCCCAGCGAGCCGCCCAGCTGCATGGCGGCCTGCTGTACCGCCGAGGCGACACCGGCGTACCGCACGGGGGCGTTGCCGATGATCGCCGCGGTGGCGCCGGTCATGATCAGGCTCAGGCCCATGCCGAGCAGGACGAACGCGGCCGAGGTGTAGAGCACGCCCGTGTCGACCTTCAGCAGCGACAGCATGAACATGCCCGCCGACGCCAGCAGCAGGCCCGCCGTCGTGGGCGGCCGGGCGCCGACCCGGTCCAGGATCCGGCCCGCGATCGGCGAGGTGACCGCCATCAGCGCGGTCATGGAGATGAGCTGGAGGCCGGTCTGGGCGGGGCTCATGCCCCGCACGCCCTGGAGGTAGAAGGTGATGAAGAACAGCGACCCCATCAGGCTCAGCGCCATCGCGACCGTCAGGACGGCACCGATGGAGACCGAGGGGTTGGCGAACAGGCCGAGCGGGAGCAGGGGCTGCTCCGCACGGCGTTCCCACACCAGGAAGGCCGCGGTGAAGACCGCCGTGACGGCCAGCGAGCCCAGTGTGACGGGGTGGCCCCAGCCCACGCTGGGCGCCTCCACCAGGGCCCACACCAGGGCGAAGATGGCGATGCTCAGCAGCACGATGCCGGGCACGTCCATCCGGCTTCCGGCGTCGGTCGGCTTGTTGGCGGCCAGCAGCCACAGGCCGAGTCCGAGGGCGACCGCGCCCACGGGGACGTTGATGTAGAAGACGGCCTCCCAGCCGAGGGAGCCGACCAGGACGCCGCCCAGGATGGGGCCGCCCGCCGTGGCGGCGCCGATGAGGCTGCCGAAGACGCCGAAGGCCCGGCCGAGCTTGCTGGGCGGGAAGCTGGCGCGCAGCAGGCCCATCGCCGAGGGCAGGAGCAGCGCCCCGAAAATCCCTTGCAGCACCCGGAAGGCGACGAGCATGATGACACCGGCCGACAGCGCGATCGCCACCGAGCTGAGCACGAAGCCGACCGCGCCCACGAGGTAGGTGTTGCGGTAGCCGAAGCGGTCGCCGATCTTGCCCGCCGTGATCAGGAAGACCGCCAGCCCGAGCAGGTAGCCGTGGGTCACCCACTGGAGTTCGGCCAGCGAGGCGCCCAGGCTCGTGCCGATCGCGGGGTTGGCGACGGCCACGATGGTGCCGTCCAGCGCCACCATCATCACGCCGAAGGCGATGGCGACCAGGGTCGCCCAGGGGCTCTCCGTCCAGCGCTGCTTCCGCTCCGTCTCCGGAGCCGCCTTCGGGACGGTCTGTGCGGTCATGGTTCCCCCTGCGTGCCGGTGTCGTCGTCCGCATGATTATGTCGGCCGCTGACTCTTTGCAGCAAGTGCTTTTTGTCAGTCGCTGACGTAATCTGTTTCACACGGTATCCTCGTTCGTCAGACCTCGGTCGACAGGGCCGGGACCAGCGGGCAGAGCCAACATGCGGAGGCACGTCCATGAGCACGACGAGTGCCGAACCGGGGGAGCAGCTCGGGCTGCGCGAGCGCAAGAAGGCCCGGATGCGCGAGTCCCTGATGGAGTCGGCACTGCGCCTGTTCCACGAGAACGGTTACCAGGGGACGACGACAGAGGAGATCGCCTCCTGCGTCGGGGTCTCCCAGCGCACGTTCTTCCGCTACTTCGGCTCCAAGGAGGACGTGGTCCTGGAGGCGGTCGAGGACCTCGACGAGCAGTTGTTCGCCGCTCTGCTGGCCCGTCCCGCCGAGGAGTCGCCGTTCGCCGCGCTGCGCAACGCGATGCTCGACCACTGGGCCTACCTCGAACGCGAGATGCTCCACCTCCGGGGCAGCGCCATGGGACTGGTGTCCGAGAGCCCCGAGCTGATCGAGGTCAACATGCGCTACTGCCACCGCAGGCAGGAGCGGTTGGCCCGGGCGCTGGGCGAGCGCACCGGCGTCGATCCGGTCACCGACCCGCGCCCGGGGGTCCTGGCCTCGGTGTTCCTGTCCGTGCTCAACAGCGGCCACCAGGCGTGGTGCGTGTCCGGCTCCAGCGATGTGGAGGACCTGGTCCAGGCCTTCCTCGACCGGTTCGACCTGGTGCCCGAGGTGGTCGGCGGCCACTGGGAGAGCCCCCGGGGCTGAGCGGCTGAGCGGCTGAACGGCTACGCAGCCTCGCGGGCCCTTCCCCTCGGTTCACCTGAGGAACCTCAGTCAGACAGGGCGCACCAGACGCGCACCAGGTCCCGGAGTTCGTCGAACTCACCTGACGGGGAACTGGTCGTGCGGCAGCCCGCTGCCGTGGCGGGAGCTGCGGGCGTGACGGAAGACGGTGCGGCCAGCAGGTCACCGACCGGAACCCGTGGCAGCGGAGGCATGTAGGGACGGACCCGTGAGCCCGCCGTGCGGTCGGGGTTCAGGGTGTGGCGCCGCTTCTCGGGTGCGGGCCTCGGTGCGGAAGCAGGTCGCGGCACGGACGCGGGCCTCGGCGCGAAGGCAGGCCGCGATTCAGGGGCGGGTCGTGGTCGCGGTGCGGGAACGGGCGGAAGCTCGGGGCGCGGCGGTGCGCTCTCGATGGCCCCGACCGGACGTCGCGTGCCGAGCAGGTGTCCCAGCATCCACGCGAGCGCGGCGGCGCACAGCGTCCACATCTGTTCGGCCCATGAGCGGTGACGCCTGCGGTGCCTACCGATAGGGTCTTCCACGGTCTCCTCCTGGTGTTGTCAGGTGGTGATCACGCCCCGGCCCGGTGCTCGTAACACCGGTTCGGGGCACCTTGCTTTCTGCTGCGTTCGCGCGGGTGTCATCGGCCCCGACAGGGCTGCGCTTCCCGCTCCGGCGGCAGTGTTCTCTCAGGCCGCGACGGCGTCGTCGGGCTCGGGGACGGGTGCGTAGGGGTCGACGTGCGCCCACACCGCCAGGGGCATGCCGGGCTCTCCGCTCCAGCCCCACTCCATGGACAGGCGGTCCACGAGGTGCAGGCCGCGTCCGCCGACGCGAAGGTCGTCGTCCTGAGGGGACAGACAGGGGAGGCGCGCGGGCTGGCCGGGGCGCGGCCCGTCGTCGGTGACCGCCAGGTGGATGACGTGGTCCGGCAGGTGCCGCATCTGGATCTTCACCCGCCCGCCGGGGGCACCGGAGGCGGTGTGCGTCCAGGCGTTGGTGACCAGTTCGCTGACCACGAGCACTAGGGGAAAAGCCAGATGCGCCTGCACCCGGGCGCCCCGCTGGCACCAACTGCGTATCTGGGCCACCTGGTTCACCTCAGGCCCGAAGAACGCCGTGCGCACCCCGGTACCGCCCCTCCCCCGGCGCGGCAGGTCGCACCTGCCGCCCTCCGCCGCCCGCCTCGGTCGCGGTACGCCAAAGCTGTTCATCGCAAACCCCCTCGCATCAAGGGGAGCCCAGCTAGGCTTTCCTCTGACAATGAGTAGGCAGACAGTCACATCACAGCGCAATACTGTTCAGGGAAATTTGCGCAGAACATAGTTGCTGGAAGTTGGCTCTCCAGGGAGAGACGCGCCAAACTGGACGCATCCCTGCTCCTGGAGGTCATCAGTGGAGCAGAGCCCAGCAGGCGTCACCCGGCGCACCATCACCCGCGTCATGAAGCGCGCCCGTATCCGGGCGGGGATCAAGAGCGGAACCGCAGCTCGCCACGCCGACATCAGCCCGGGCACGCTGACCAAGTACGAGAAGGCGGAGAATCCCTGGCCCGTGCCGATCGTGTACGTGCTCAGCGAGTTCTACGGGCTGTCGCAGGAGGACCGGGACAAACTCGTCGACCTGGCCAGGCAGAAGGAACTCGGCTGGTGGCACAGGCACCGGGACATTCCCGAGTGGTTCGAGTCCTACGTCGGCCTGGAGTCCGAAGCGCACACAGTGCTGAACTATGAGGACGGCACGATCCCCGGCCTGCTCCAGACAGCCGACTACGCCCGCGCCGTGATCTCGGCAGACGTCGATGCTGGTTCAGATGAACAGATCGAAGCCCACGTCACTGTGCGCCTGCAACGTCAGAAGCGCCTGAGCGAGGACGAACCCCTCCGGTTCAACGCGGTGATGAACGAGAGCGCCCTCCACCGGACGGTCGGCGGCGCGGAGATCATGCGCGAACAGCTCTCCGTCCTGTTGGAACGCGCCGAACTGCCCAATGTGGATGTACGTATTTTGTCCTTCGACGCTGGCGCTCATCCTGCCAACGAGGGCAGCTTCGCCATCATGCAGTTCCCTGACCTTCTGGCCAATGTCAGCTTCGATGATGTTGTCCTTTTCGAGTACCGGGCAGGAGCTGTCTATCTGGAGAAGGAGCATGAGATTGAGCCCTTTTCACGTATTTTCCACCAGCTCCAGACGCAAGCTCTGTCCCCAGAAGAATCAGTGAAGCGCATTCAGCGCATCAGCAGCGAACGATACGAAGGATGAGGAACACAGTGGCTTTTAACAAGGCTGAGCGCACAGCCTGGCACAAGTCCAGTTACTCCGGCGGCAGTGGCGGCAATTGTGTCGAGGTCGCTGAGGGACAGAGCGTGCAGATGCGCGACACCCAGAACCGCGAACACGGCCACCTCGCCTTCACCACCCCCGAGTGGACCAACCTCCTCAACATCCTCAAAGCCCCCAACCGGTAAGCGCCCAAGCCCAGCCCAACCCAGCCCCACGACCGCGACCCGCGGCGGAGTCGGACTACACCGCCATGGGATGATCCCGTCCACCATGCGCACGGATCGGTTGTGGAGGTTGGCGATGTTCGCGTTACCCCTGGATACGGACGGCGCGGAGCTGCGCCCGCTCGAACCACGGCACGCCGAGGAGTTCCTGGCCAACATCGACCGGGGGCGCGAGTTCATCGGACGCTACATCGCGCTCCCGGACGTCATCGTGGACCTTGAGTCGAGCCGGACCTACCTGCGCTCGTACGCGGAGAAGGCCGCCACCGGCACCGGAGCCATCTACGGCATCTGGTCGGGTGAACGGCTGCTCGGCGGGGTCCTCTTCCGCACGATGGACCTCAAGCACGGCACCGCCGAGGCGGGCTGCTGGCTGGAACCGTCGGCCGCCGGGCGCGGGCTGGTGACCAGGGCCGCCCGACAGATCATCGACTGGGCCGTCGAGAAGCGGGGCGTCCACCGCGTGGAGTGGCACGCCTCCTCCGCGAACGGGGCCAGCATCGCCGTCGCCCGGCGGCTCGGCATGACGCGGGACGGTGTGCTGCGGCAGAGCTACGTCTACCGGGGCGAGCGCCACGACATGGAGGTCTGGTCGGTGCTCGCCCCGGAGTGGCGCGCACGGCGCCGGTCCCCCTGACGTCCGTGCCCGGGCACTCCGGCGGCGCAGCGGCCCCTTCCGGTGGGACGATGGGCACACGTACCGCCGACGGTTCCGCCTCGGCCGACCCCGCGAACCAGGAAGAGCGCACCACCATGCCCGAGAAGTTTCTGCCCAGCACCACGACCGAGCAGGAAGCGCGCGACCTGTTCACCCGGCTCGACACCGACCAGGACGGCTCCATCGACATCCACGAGTGGCTGGCGTACGCCGAGCGGGACCTGGGACTCGACCGCATGAGCGCGCTGCACGCCTTCGCCCTCGACGTGGACACCGACCACGACCTGCTCATCAGCCAGGACGAGTTCGTCCGGATCGGCACGCGGGGGGCCTGAGGGGCCCGACGCCCCGTGCCGCCCCCGCCATGGGAGGCCCGGCGGGTCGTCCATTCGGAGGAGGCGCGCACGGAGCGGCCGACATTAGCGTGCGGAGGGTTCGCACCGTTCGACCACGGACGGTGGACCCGTACAGAACCGTGTGATGGGAGAACCCCCGTGCCCCTTGCCCGAAGAGCCGCGCTGGCCGCGACCTCCGGACTGCTGCTCACCGCCGTGGCCACCCCCGTATCGGCAGCGCCCGGACCGGAACCGGAGTGGAGGCCGTGCTCCGACGTCGCCCGGGGGTGGGACGAGAGCGACGACCGCACCCTGTGCGCCACCGTTCCGGTGCCCCTGGACCACGGGGACCCCGACGGGCGCACGATCGACATAGCGGTGACCCGTGTGCCCGCCGCCGGGGAGAACGCCTATCCCATCCTGTTCAACCCCGGCGGCCCGGGGCATCCGGGCGTGACCATGCCCGGGCGCATCCTCGGCAGCGAGGCCGCGGACCTGGCGCTGAACCACGACCTCGTGGGATTCGATCCGCGCGGCGTGGGCTACAGCGAAGCCGTGGACTGCGGCCTGGAGGCGACCGCTCCCGACCCCGGTCTGAGCGAGGAGGAGAGCGCACGGCACGTCGCCGAGGAACAGAGCCGGATCAACCGCGAATGCCACGCCCGGGACCCCGAGTTCGTGGACTCGCTGACCGCGGAGAACGTGGCCCGGGACATGGAGCTGATCCGCGAGGCGCTGGGAGCGGAGACGATCGGCTTCTACGGGGTGTCCTGGGGAACCCTGCTCGGCGCCGCCTACCGGTCGATGTACGACGACCGGGTCGAGGCCATGCTCCTGGACTCGGTGATGTCGCCCGAGGCCAGTGTCACCGTGTTGGACGAGGGGCAGGCCATGGCCGCCCAGGCCGGGTTCCACCGCTTCGCCGACTGGCTGGCCGAGCACGACGACCACTACGGGCTCGGCACGGACGCCGACCGCATCCGGGAGGAGGTGTACGGGCTGCGGGAGGAGCTGACTGAAGAGCCCCGCACCGGCCCCGACGGGGCGGTCGTCGACGGCGAAGCCGTGACCGCGCTGCTGGCCACCCCCGAACGCGAGTGGCCCGCCAACGCCCGCTCCCTCGTCACGCTCCTCGACGGGGGCGTGCCCGAGACGGGGGCCGCCCACGGGCCGGTCTCCGGCGCCGGTTGGGACTCCGAACCCGTCTTCGACTCCTTCGCGCAGGTGTCGCTGCTCTGCAACGACTCCGACAGCCCGCGCGACTTCGACCAGGTGTGGCAGAACCGGTTGGAGCGGGCCGAACGGTACCCCGTCATGGGCACCATGGGCTTCTACGAGCACTCCTGTGTCGGGTGGCCCGAGGAGGGTGCGGCTCCCGACCTGAACCGCGGGGACAGCCCGCTGCAACTGGTGGGCCACGTCAACGAGATGATCACCCCGCACGACTGGGCGCTGGACATGAGGCGGGTCGTCGGCGGAGAGGTCATGAGCGTGGAGGACGACGGGCACGGAACCCTCTCCGGCCTGGACTGCGCCGCGGCGGCCGTCGACTTCTTCGACACCGGGCGGACCACCACGCGGACGTGTCCGGGACCGCCCGCGCCGACCCCCGAGGGCTGAGGACGGCTTCGCCCACGGCCGTGCGCCCTCCCCGTGTCCCGGATGCGAGGAGGGGAGGGCGCACGGCCCGCCCTGACGGGCGTCAGCGGTCGGCGGCCTCCGGGTGGGCGGCGGCCCTGACCGCCTCGCGCGCCTGCTCGGCGCTGGAGGCGGCGACCGCCAGGTCGGCCAGTCTGCGGCATTCGCTGTGGGTGTGCAGGGCCAGCGCGTGGCGCACGGCGGGCAGGGCGGGCGCGGACATCGACAGGCTGGTCGCGCCCAGCCCCACCAGTACCAGGGCCAGCAGCGGGTCGGCGGCGGCCTCGCCGCACACGCCCACCGGGCGTCCCGAGCGCTCCCCCGCGCCGCCGACGGTGCCCACCAGCTGGAGCAGCGCGGGCTGCCAGGGGTCGAGCAGGTCGGGCAGCGCGCCGAGGGTACGGTCGGTGGCCATGGTGTACTGCGCCAGGTCGTTGGTGCCGATCGAGACGAAGTCCACCCGGGACAGCAGCCGGTCGGCGAGCAGCGCCGCGCCGGGCACCTCGATCATCACGCCGACCTGGTCGAGCCCGGCCTCGCGGGCGAGGGAGACGAACTCCTCCGCCTCGTCGGGCGTGGACACCATCGGCGCCATGACCCGGACCTTGGCGGAGGTCTCCCGGGTGGCGGAGGCGATGGCCGTGAGCTGGTCGGTGATCAGGTGGGGGTGCACCCGCGAGGTGCGGAAACCCCGTACACCGAGCGCGGGGTTGTCCTCGTGGCCGGTCGCCGCGAAGGCCAGGGGCTTGTCCGAACCGGCGTCCAGGGTCCGCACCGTGACCGTGCGCCCGGCGAACGCCTCGAACAGGGCCGTGTAGGAGGCGGTCTGCTCCTCGACGGTGGGCGGGTCGGAGCGCTCCAGGAAGAGGAACTCGGTGCGCAGCAGCCCCACGCCCTCGCTGTCGTGGGCACCGGCCTTCTGCGGGTCGCCCTCGCCGACGTTGAGCAGCAGCGAGACCGGGACGTCGTCGGCGGTCCGGCCCGGACCGGTGGCCCTGGCCAGCAGCGCGCGCCGCCGCTCGATGCGCTCGCGCATCCGCTCGGCGAGCTCCTCGTCGGGTTCGACCTCGACCGTTCCGGCGTCGCCGTCCACCGCCACCGGCGTCGCGTCGCGCAGTTCGGCGGCCCCCGTGCAGCCGACCACGGCCGGGATGCCGAGCGACCGGGCCAGGATGACCGTGTGGCTGGTGGGTCCGCCGTAACGCGTGACGATGGCGAGCACGCGCTCGACGTCGAGCTGGACGGTGTCGGCGGGCGCGAGGTCGTCGGCGACCAGCACGTGCGCGACACCGGGGTCGGGCAGCCCGGGCATCGGCAGCCCCAGCAGCACGGCGGTGGCGCGGTCCCGGATGTCGGCGAGGTCGGCGGCGCGTTCGGCGAGGTAGCCGCCCGCCGCCTGGAGCAGCTCCTGGTAGGCCCCGCAGGCCGCGTGGACGGCCCAGGCCGCGGGGTCACCGGCCTCGGTGCGCTCGGCGGCGCGGCGCGCGAGCTCTGGGTCGCGGGCCATGAGCGCCTGGGCGCTCAGCACGGCCGCCGCGTCGCCCTGGAGGTCGGCGGCCCGGCCTTCGAGCAGGACGGCCACCTGTTCCAGGGCCTGTCGCGCCCGCGCGGCCTCCTCCCCCGCGTCCACGACGGTGGGCCGCTGGTCGGGCAGGGACGGCGGTGGGGCCATGCGCGCCACCGGGCCGACTGCGGCCCCCGGGCTGGCGGGGATACCCGTCAGCCGGGTGTCACCGGCTGCGGCGGGGAGGGGTTCGGTCTTCGCCATGGTCGCTCCGTACGTCGGGAAGGGCCGGGATGGTGTGGACGGGGCCCGTCAGGGCCGGTGCCCCGCCGGAGCGCCCTCTCCCCGGGCGCGGGGAGCGCGGGCGCCGCCGTGCCGACGGTGCGCGGACCGCTGGTCGCGGGTCGCGGCGGGAGGTCGGCTGCGCGGGGCGGTGCGGGTGACGGGCGGTTCGCGTGTCCGGCAGAAGTCTTGTGTGTCCAGGAAACCGCAGGGAGGCGGGCGGCGGTAGCCCCTGTGGACAACCCGGGAGGACGGGGGCGCGACCGCGCCCGCACGTCGCGGGAAGCCGCCGGCCCCGGGCGGGCGGTACCGTCGCCGCACCGGGGCGGCGACGGTACCGCCTTCGCGCACGCGTGCTGCGGCCGGGCGCTACGGCTGGATGGTCACCTTGATCGCGGTGCCCGAGGCCACCGTCTCGATGGCCTTGTGCACGTCGGACAGGGACATCCGCTCGGTGATCAGGTCGGCCACCGGCACGGCGCCGGAGGAGATCAGCTCCAGGGCGCGGCGGTTGTGCTCGGGGCTGGAGCCGTTGGCGCCGAAGATCGAGATCTCCCGGTAGTGCACGGCGTTGGAGTCCAGCTGGATGATCGGCGCGTCCTTGGGCAGGCCGCCGAAGAAGCTGATCCGGCCGCTGCGCGAGACCATGCGCAGCGCGTCCTCCTGGGCGCGCCCGGAGGCGGCGGCGGTGATGACGACGTCGGCGCCCCGGCCGTCGGTAAGGCGGAGCACCTCCTCCACGGCGTCGGTCTCGCCGCCGCAGACCGAGGCGTCGGGCTGGACGATGTCGGCGGACATGTCCAGGCGGCCCCGGTTGATGTCAACCAGGTAGACCTTCGCGGCGCCGCGCGCGCGGGCCAGCCGGACGTGCAGGCAGCCGATCGGACCGGCGCCCATGACCACGACCGTGTCGCCCTCGCCGACACCGGCGATCTCCTGGCCGTTGAGCACGCACGCCAGCGGCTCGGCGACGGAGGCCTCGGCCAGGTCGATGTTGTCGGGGACGCGGTTGACCCCGTCCACGGCCAGGACGGACTCGGGGATGATCATGTACTCGGCGAAGCCGCCGTCGTAGTGGTAACCCATGGACTCCTGGCGCGAGCACACGGTGAACCGGCCGTCGGAGCACTCCACGCAGGTGCCGCAGGGGATGGCGGCGATGACCTGGACGCGGTCGCCCTCGGCCCAGCCGGTGACGCCCTCGCCCACCTCGACGATCCGTCCGGCGATCTCGTGGCCGATCACGCGGGGCGGACGGATGTGGTGGTGGCCGTGCCGGGAGATCTTCACGTCCGTGCCGCACGTGGAGCAGTTGACGACGGCGATCTTGAGCTGTCCGGGTCCGGCGGTCGGCTCGGGGGCCTGCTCCAGTCGGATGTCACCGGGGGCGTAGAAGCGGGCGACGAGCATGTTCGGGCCTTTCTGCTGGGCCCGCCGGCCCTGGGTCAGGGGACCGGCGGGTGGTTCGGTTGGGCTCAGCCGTCCTGTAGGGGGCCGAGCAGTTCGAGGACGTCGGACGTGGTGCCGGCGGAGCGCAGGCGCGCCGCCTTCTCCGGGTCGGTGAGGATCCCCGCCAGCGAGGACAGCACACCCAGGTGCTCGTCCCCGGAGGCGGCGATGCCGATGGCCACGTGGACGGTGGGACCGCCCCAGTCGACCCCGCCGGGGAACTGGACCACGGCCAGCGCGGTGCGCTTGACCAGCGCCCGTGAGGCGTCCGTGCCGTGCGGGATGGCCACGCCCTCACCGACGAAGGTGGGGATGGAGGCCTCCCGCTCGTGCATGGCGGGCACGTAGCCGGGTTCGACGGCGCCCAGTTCCACGAGCAGGGCGCCGCACTGGTCGATGGCGTCGGCCCGGTCGGCGGCCTCGCGGCCCAGTCGGACGGCGTCCTCGGTCAGCGCCAGATCACTCGGCAAGGGTGCTCCCGTTCTTCACAGCCTGCTCCAGGCGGGTGAACGCCGGGTCTCCCAGGAACATCTGGAAGCTGATCACGACGGTGCCGGGCACGCGGGTCCGGGCCCGGTCGACCAGTCCGGTGTGGCACAGGACCACGTCGGCGCCCTCGGGGATGCGGTCCACCGGGGAGTGCTCGACGGACACGCCGTACGGGGACAGGGTCTTGCTCAGCTGCGAGGTGAGCAGGACGCTGCTGCCCATGCCCGCGTCGCAGGCGACGACGACCTTCTTGATGTCGGAGCCCTCGATAGTGCTCATCAGCTGTTCTCCTGGTTCTGAGCGGCTTCCTGCTGGGCCTTCTCCTCGCGCTCGGCCTTGCGCTCGGACCGGCCGAAGCCGAGCAGGAGCGAGGCGATGACGAAGGAGACGATGGTGGCGGCGACGACCCCGGCGAGGACCTGCAGGTGGCCTCCCTGCGGGGTGACAGCCATGATCGCGATGATGCTGCCGGGGGAGGCGGCGGAGACGAGGCCGGCGTCCATGATCATGAAGGTCGCGACACCGGACATGCCGCCGCCGATGGCGGCGAGGATCAGCTTGGGCTGGGCGAGGATGTACGGGAAGTAGATCTCGTGGATCCCGCCGAAGAAGTGGATGACGGCGGCGCCGGGCGCGGTGGCGCGGCTGACCTTGGAGCCGAAGAACATCAGGGCGAGCAGGATGCCCAGGCCCGGTCCGGGGTTCGACTCGATGAGGAACTCGATGGCCTTGCCGTCGGCGACCGCGCGGGCCGTGCCCAGCGGGGTGAAGACGCCGTGGTTGATGGCGTTGTTGAGGAACAGCACCTTGGCGGGCTCGACGATGACCGAGACCAGCGGCAGCAGGCTCAGGTCGATGAGGAACTGCACGCCCTTGCCGAGGCCGGTGGCGATGCCCTCGACGATCGGGCCGACCGCGTAGACGCCCACGGCCGCCAGGATCGCGGCGAGGATGCCGGCGCTGAAGTTGTTGACCAGCATCTCGAAGCCGGCCTTGATGCGCGGCTGGACGACCCGGTCGAACTGCTTCATGAGGTAGGCCGCGAACGGACCCATGAACATCGCGCCGAGGAACATGGGGATGTCCGCGGAGACGATTACGCCCATGGTCGCGGCAGCGCCGACGACGCCGCCTCGCCTGTCGTGCACCAGCGCGCCGCCGGTGTAGGCGATCAGCAGCGGCAGCAGGTACTTGATCATCGGGTCGACGAGCCCGGCCATCTGCTCGTTGGGCCACCACCCGTCCGGAATGAACAGGGCGGTGATCAGGCCCCAGGCGATGAACGCGCCGATGTTGGGCATCACCATGCTCGACAGGAACCCTCCGAAGCGCTGTACTCCGGAGCGCACCGCGGTGAGTCTGTCCGTGCTCTGCTGTGTGGTCATGGGGGACCTCCTGGGAGGTGCGACGGGCGGGAATCCCGCCGATGAGGTGGGGAGGGGAAATGGGTGTCGATGTTGATGTGGATGGGAGCGGGGCGATCCGGGGCGGGGCGGTTCCGGACGGTGGAACCGCCCCGCTCGGTGTCCCGCCGTCGTCAGACCACCTGGACTCGGGGTCCGGCGGCCTCCAGTTCGTCGGCGAGACCGCTGGCGAGACCGGTGTCGGTGATGACCAGATCGAGGTCCTCGACCGCGGCGAAACGGGCGAAGTGGTCGTTGCCGACCTTGGTGTGGTCGGCGAGCAGAACGCAGCGGCGGGCCGAGGCGATCATGGTCCGCTTGACCTCCGCCTCCGCGGGATCGGGTGTGGTGAGCCCGCGTTCGGTGGAGATCCCGTTCGCCGCCATGAAGGCGACGTCGACGTAGGACTCGGCGAGGGAGCGCAGCGCCCAGGCGTCGACGGTGGCCTGGGTGCGGGTGCGCAGGCGCCCGCCGAGCAGCATGAGGTTGATGTGTGTACGTGGGGCGAGCGTGAGGGCGATGGACAAGGAGTTGGTGACGACGGTGAGTTCGCGGTCGGCGGGCAGCTGCTCGGCGAGGCGTCCGGTGGTGGACCCGGCGTCGAGCAGGATCGCGCCCTCCTCGGGGAGCTCGGCGAGAGCCGCCTTGGCGATTCGCTCCTTCTCCTGCGTCATGACGGAGTCGCGCACGTTGAGGGCGGGCTCGAAGCCCAGCCGCTCGACGGGGATCGCGCCACCGTGGACCCTGCGCAGGACCCCGTGGCGTTCGAGCGCCGTGAGGTCGCGTCGGATGGTCTCGTACGTGACGTCGAACTCCGCGGCGAGCCCTGTCACGTCGACCCGGCCGTCCCGCCGGGCGCGTTCGAGGATCGCCTTCTGGCGCTCTTCCGCGTACATGTTGGATCACCTGTGTTTCGGTGTGGTTTTCTGTGAGTTTAATGGTGTTGCCTGGGACACACAAGAGGTACCTTGAACCAATATCCCAGCAACACTGCTCGCAGCGAAGCCCCTACGGTCCGCCCGGACCCACCAGGAGTGTTTCATCACGCCCCGGCCGCGTCCGCACACCGGGGCACCCGTGACGCGAGTCCCCGGACCCCGTGACCGACAGTGGCCAAAACCGGAAACAAGGGCACAACAGCATTGACACACGCAAGCAAACACACATAATCAAAGGTAGTCCCACATCCGGACCGGGCCGGGCGCAGCCACCTCGAAAAGAGCACCCATGATCCTGACCCTCACCCCCAACCCGAGCGTGGACCACACCCTGGAGGTCAGTCACCTGACCCGCGGTGAGGTCCTGCGCGTGGGCTCCACCCGCGCGCAGGCGGGCGGCAAGGGCGTCAACGTCTCCCGCGCGCTGCGCCGTGCGGGCGTGCCCACACGTGCGGTACTGCCCGTGGGCGGCGGCGGAGGCGCCGAACTGACCACCCTGCTCGGGGACCTGCCCTGCGTCGCCGTCCCCATCCAGGGCGAGACGCGGGGCAACATCGCCGTCACCGAGGACGACGGCACCACCACGAAGCTCAACGCACCCGGGCCCGTGCTCTCCCCCGAGGAGACCGACGCCCTGCTCTCCGCCCTGGAGAGCGAACTGGACCGGGGCCCCGCGTGGATGGTGGCCAGCGGCAGCCTCCCCTCCGGCTCCCCCGACGACCTGTACGTGCGCGTCGCCGAACTGGCCGCCTCCTACGGGGTCCCGCTGGCACTGGACACCTCCGGCAAGCCGCTGGAGGCCGCGGCCCGCGCGGGGTCGGTGTCCCTGCTCAAGCCCAACCACGAGGAGCTGGCCGAGCTGATCGGCCGGGAACTGACCACCGTGGGCGCGGTCACCGAGGCCGCCCGCGAGGTCCTGGGGTGGGGCAACGGCTCCGCCCTGGTGACACTGGGGGGCCACGGTGCGATACTCGTGGATCCCGAGCACACGTGGTGGGCGCGCGGGCCCCGGGTCCGCACGCGCAGCACGGTGGGCGCGGGCGACTGCGCCCTGGCCGGGTTCCTGGGCGCGGACGGCTCCCCCGAGGACCGGCTGCGGCACGCCGTGGCGTGGGGGACGGCCGCCGTCTCCCTGCCTGGAACCACCGTCCCCTCCCCCGACGACGTGGCCGCCGACGCGATCACCGCGGTGGCCGACCCCGACCCGCAGCTGCCGGTCGACACGCTCTGACCCGGGCCTCCCCGCCCACCCGACGACCTCCCGACGACTTCTCCGAGGACTTCCATGCCCCAGCGCACCGTGGCCATCGCCTCCCAGCTCGGCCTGCACGCCCGCCCCGCCAGCCTGTTCGTCCAGGCCGTCAACGGCACCGGCCTGCCCGTCAAGATCGCCCGTGAGGGCCAGGACCCCGTGGACGCCCGCAGCGTGCTCGCCGTGATGGCGCTGGGCGTCAAGCACGGCGAGACGGTCACCCTGTCCTGCGAGGAGCAGGAGAACGCGGACAAGGTCCTGGACGAGCTGGTCGAGATGCTGTCCCGGGAACTGGACGCCTGACGGACGCCTGACCCGCGGGCTCCGCGCGGCCCCGCCCGGACACGGGCCGTCCCCCTCGGGGCGGCCCCTCCGGGGCGCGGGGCCGGCCGACCCCGGCCCCCGGTGTCGGGCGGGGCTACCTTGCCGCCATGGACACCTCACGCGACGACACCGTCATCGGCCCCTCGGGGATCTGCGGGCGGGGGCAGCACGACTGGAAGCACGATCCCCCCGGGGCGAAGCGGCAGGTCTGCACCCGGTGCCGCTCAATGTCCACGACGAACCACTGCGACTGCGCCGACTGCGCGCCCGGCGGCACGCGGGCCTGAGCCCTACGGAACCCGGGCGGCGCGCGGCCCCGCCCGCCCCGCCGGGACAGGGCCCAGACCCCTCGTGTCACACCGGCTACGGTTCCGGTCGGCCCGTCAGGACTCCCCCCGCTGAACACGGTGGACCTTGTGCTGGGCGGCCTGCGCGCGCGGGCGCACCACCAGCAGGTCGATGTTCACGTGCGGGGGCCGCGTGACCGCCCACACGATGGTGTCGGCGACGTCCTCGGCGCTCAGCGGATCGGGCACACCGGCGTAGACGGCGTCGGCGGCCCCGGAGTCCCCGCGCATGCGGTTGAGGGCGAACTCCTCGGTCCTGACCATGCCCGGCGCGATCTCCAGCACGCGCACCGGTTCGCCGCACAGCTCCAGGCGCAGCGTGGCGGCCAGGCTGTGCGCTCCGTGCTTGGCGGCCACGTACCCGCCGCCGCCCTCGTAGGCCGTGTGGCCCGCCGTGGAGGAGACCACCAGCACGGTGCCGTCCCCGCTGGCGATCAGCTTGGGCAGCAGGGCCTGGGTCATGTTGAGCACGCCGATGACGTTGACCTCGTACATGGCGCGCCAGTCGGCGGGGTCGCCCTCGGCCACGGTCTCCGTGCCGATCGCGCCGCCCGCGTTGTTGACCAGGACCTCGCACGAGGCCAGGGAGTCGGCGAAGGCGTCGGCGGCGGCCCTGTCGGTGACGTCGAGGACGTGGGCGCGGGCGCTGCGGCCCTCCCCGGCCAGTTCCTTCGCCAGCGCTTCGATGCGGTCGGCGCGGCGGGCCACCAGGACCACGTCGTAGCCCTGCTCGGCGAGGCCGCGCGCGGTGGCGGCCCCGATCCCGCTGCTGGCCCCGGTGACGACGGCGGTCGCTGACATGGTGGTTCCTCCCGGAAGTCGCTGTCGCGCCGAGCGTATCCGGTGGCTACGCCCGGCCCGCCGGGAGGAGGCGGCGGTCCGGTCGGCCGGGTTCGGTCGGCGGCCGCGGAGCCCCGCCCCGGGGGGTGTCGCCGTCCGCGCGAGGACCCGCACGGACGGGGCCCGGCGCGGGCCGCCGTCCGCCGCGCCGTCCGCCACGCGAGAGCCGGTCGACCGGGTATTACGCGTTCCGTGCTTCCATGAGGGGTGCTCACCGACCCGACGCGTGTCGGGGGCGGCACGCGCCAGGCGGGCGAGGACGAGGGGGACGGACCGGTTGCGGGGTATCGATATCCGGGAGTTGGAGTGCTTCCTCGTCCTGGCCGAGGAACCGCACCCCGGGCACGCCGCGGTGCGGCTGGGCGTCCCCGTGGAGACCGTGGACCGGCTGCTGCGCGCCCTGGAGGAGCGGATCGGCGCCCCTCTCCTGGACCGCGCGGGCCCGCGCCCGTGCCTCACCCCGTTCGGCGAGGAGTTCCTCGACGCCCTGCGGCCCGCCTACCAGAACCTCGCGGCGGTGGTGGACGGCGCGCGCGACCGCGCCCACGGCGGCCCGTCCACGGTCCGCCTCGGGTTCCGGGGCAAGGTGCACGGCCCGGTGGCCGAGGCGGTGCGCGCCTTCGAGGAGCGCGAGCCCGGCACGCGGGTGCGGATCGTGGAGACGGCGCACTCGGACCCGTTCGGTCCGCTGCGCGAGGGCGAGGTCGACGCCGCCGTCGTCCTGCTGCCGGTGCGCGAACTCGACCTGGTCGTGGGCGCGGTCTTCTCCCCGCAGCCGCAGCGGCTCGCGCTGCCCGCCGACCACCCCCTCGCCGCGCGTGCGGGCGTGGGGGTGGAGGACATGGCCCGGATCTCGCTCATCCCGGTCCGGCGGACCCCCGACCACTGGCTGCGCGTCCACGCCCCCACCGTCACACCCTTGGGCAGGACCATCCGCCACGAGACCGGAGTGGACACCCTGCGGGAGGGGTTCTCCCAGGTCGCGGCCGGGAGGGGGGCCATGCTGCTGAGCGGCGACGTCGCCGACCACGCCGACCGGGACGGGCTCGTCCTCGTCCCGGTCAGCGGTCTGCCGGAGTCGTCCCTCGGCCTGGTGTGGCCGCGCGGGGACCGGCATCCGAGCGTGCCGGTCCTGGCCACCGCCCTCGCCGAAGCCCTGGGCTGAGGAGCGGGCCGCGTTCGTCGCGGGTGCAACCGCACGGGGCGCCCGTGGGCGCGGCCCCGCCCCTCACTCCTGCCGGTGGTGGGCGCGGTGCTTCTTCTTGGGCACGTCGCGCATGTCCACGTAGGGCTCCTCGTCCACCGGCTGGCCGCCGGAGACGGCGCGACCGCGTTCGATCTCGGCGTTGAACTCCTCGCCGAGCAGGATCGCGATGTTGGTGATCCACAGCCACACCAGGAAGACGACCACCGTCGCCATGGTCCCGTAGGTCCTGCCGTAGGACGCGAAGTTGGCCACGTAGAAGGCGAAGGCGGCCGAGGCCAGCAGCCAGATCAGGACCGCCAGCACGCTGCCCGGGCTGACCCAGCGGAACCCGCGCCTGGCGTTGGGCGAGGCCCAGTACAGGAGCGCGATCATGAACACCACGATGAGCAGCAGCACCGGCCACTTCGCGATGTTCCACACCGTCACCACGGTCGAGCCCAGGCCCAGCAGCTGCCCGACCCAGGCCGCGGCGCTGCCGGTGAGGGCGACGCCGACCACCGTCAGGGACAGCAGGACGACCATGAGCAGGGTGACGCCGACGCGGATCGGCAGCGTCTTCCAGATGGGGCGCCCCTCGGGCACGTCGTAGACGACGTTGGAGGCGCGCATGAAGGCCGCGATGTAGCCGGAGGCCGACCACAGGGCGATCGCCAGGCTGACCAGGCCGAACACTCCCGCGGCCGTCTGGTTGCCCTGGAGGTTCCCGATGGCCGTCGTCACCAGCCGCGCGGCGTCGGCGGGCATGGTGGCGGAGATGTCGTCGGTCAGGGTCTGCGTCGCGGACGGCCCGGCGAGGCCGAGCAGCGACACCAGCACGAGCAGCGCCGGGAAGAGCGACAGGATCGCGTAGTAGGTGAGCCCGGCGGCGAGGTCGGCCAGCGCGTCCTCCTTGAACTCGCCGACGGTCCGGCGCAGCGACGCCCACCACGACGACGCCGACATGTCGGTCGGTTTCTCGGCCTCCTCCGGGGAGGGACGTCCGTCGTAGGCGTCCGAGGAGTCGCGTCCCACCATCTTCCCGTTCCTTCCCTCACCGGTCCCGGGCCTGACCCCGGACGAGGCGGGTCGAAGGGCCTCTTCGGACCCTCGCCCGGCACGCGTCGGCGCCTTTTCCGGTCGCCCGCCCACGGTCGTCCGGCCCGGAGGCGTTCTCCCGGGCCGGGGCGGGGCTCAGGAACCGCGCATCTCGTCCTTGGCGGCCCCGGCCTCGGTGCGGGCCTCGCCCGCCGGGGAGCGCGCCCGGTCCCCCGCGGTGGAGGCGACCTCGCCCGCCGCCCCTCGGGCGGTGTCGGTCAGGCGGCCGCCCGTACCCCCGGGCCCGTCTCCTTCCTCGTGTGAGTGCATCGCCAAGCCTCCTCGGAGTCGGCCCGTTGCTCGGTTGGCACCGCGACTACCCCGCCTCCATCCGGTCATGCACACCGGAACGCCGCACTTCAGACGGGCCGTCGGCCCTGGTCGCGCGGGTGCGGGCGGTCATCGCGGAACGCCTGGTGCCTCGCGCGGAGGCCGCGTCACACGGGGTCCGGGAAAAGCCGTGGCCGCCCCGGAAGGCGCGTGCTAGCTTGGGCGGAATTTCCGGCCGGAACGGCGAATGCCACCGCCGTCACGGGGCTCGCCGGTCCGTTGTCCTCCTCGACCAGGAAAACGCCCATGTCCGTGGAGAGAACCACCGAATCGTCATTGTTCCTGCGCTACACCTCGTTCGCGCTCCTCGGCTCTTCGGCCGATTTCCTTTTCGGCGCGGTTTTCGTCACGATCCTCCTGGGGCGCGGGGCGGACCCGTGGCTGCTGGGGCGGATGCTCGGTTCGACGAACCTGGTGGCCCTGCTGGTGGAGGCGCCCAGCGGCGCGCTCGGCGACCGCTACGGCCACCGCAGGCTGCTGGCGGTGGGGCTCGCCGTGTGGGGCGCGGGTTTCGTGCTGATGGGATACGCGGACGGGCTCGCGCTGACACTCGCGTCCATGTACCTGTGGGCGGTCGGCTTCCACCTCCAGTCGGGGACGCTGGTCGCGCTCGTGGTGAACCGGATCGGCGACCGGGACCGTCCCGCGCGGATCGCGCGGACGGTGCGCTTCGTCCAGGTGGCGGGCAACAGCGGCGCGGTGCTGGGCGCGGCCTCGGTGATGGTGGCGGGGACCTGGCTGCCCGCGGACTCCCTGGTGCTGGTGAGCGGCGCGGTGCTGGTGGCGCTGGCGTTGCTGGCCCCGGTGTGCTTCCCCCGCTCCCCCGGCCAGTCGGGACGTCCGCTCACCGCGATCGTCCGGGAGTCGGCCGTACTGGTGGCGAGCAGGCGCTTCGTGCCGCTGGTGGCCCTGTCGGCGGCGTCGGTGTCCGGGCTGGCCGCCCTCGTGCTCGCCTGGCAGCCGATGCTCGCGGCCGAGCACGGCGCGGACGTGCGGCTCAACGGCCTGGTGCTGCTGATGATGATGGCCGCCATGGCGGCGGGGTCGGCGTGTTCGCGGTTCGTGGGGCGCGACCGGCCCCACGTGTGGGGCCCCGTCTTCGCGGCTTCCGCCGGTCTGCCCCTGGTGCTGGCGGCGCACGGGGTCCTGCCGCTGGTGGCGGGGCTGATGGCGGCGGAGTTCCTGTTGGGGCTGGCCGTGGTGCTGTCGCACGTGTGGCAGCAGACGATGTTCTCCGACGCCAACCGCAACACCATGGCCGCGATGTTCGGGATGGTGGACAACACGGTGAGGATGCTGACCGTGCTGGCGTTCGGGTGGCTGTGGGAGCTGTTCGGACTGGAGTGGACGGTGACGGCGGTGGTCGGGTTCGGGGTGGCCGCGGCTCTGGCGACCGTCGCGCTGTACCGGCGGTTCCCGGAGTCGGCGCGGTCCGTCGGGGGCGCGGACGAGGGCGAGGGCAGGAGTGAGGGTGAGGGCTCCCCGGACGAACCGGAACTGGACGGGACGGGCGGATAGCGGACCGACGGGACGGGCAGCGGACGGAAAGCACGGATATCGGAGGCACCGTTCGCGGGCCTTTCCCGGCGGAACGGAAACAGGAGAACCCAACCCCCCTTTCCTCAGCCGTGGATAATCATCGTGCCCCGCGTCACAGAAATCTCCGCACGAACCGCCGTATCGCGTTTCGGGGCGGGTGCGGTCGAACTCCGGAAAACGCGCGCGGGTAGCATCTCCCGGATACGGGAGGCGCGGCCCGGGCGACGGCGCGCTCGCGGGTGCCGCGGGGCGGCCGGGCCCCGCCCGGAGCCGCCGGGGACGGGGACGCCGCCGCGCCTTAGCCGGACCGGCCGAGGACGAGGAGAGGAACCATGAGCCTGGCAGGGCTTCTGCGGGAGCGCCCGATCGTACAGGCGCCCATGGCGGGCGGGGCCGCCACGCCCGCGCTGGTGGCGGCCGTGGCGGGAGCGGGCGGAACGGGTTTCCTCGCCGCCGGGTACCTGGCCCCCGAGGTCCTCGCCGAACAGCTCGGGGCGGTGCGCGACGCCGGGGTCGGCGCGTTCGGGGTGAACGTGTTCGTGCCGGGCCCGCCCTCCGACCCGGACGTCGCGGCGTCCTACCGGTCCGACCTGGAGTCCGAGGCCGAGCGGTACGGGACGCCGGTCGGCGCCCCGGTGCACGACGACGACGCGTGGGCGGCCAAGATCGACCTGCTGGCGGAGGCGGCCGTGCCGGTGGTGAGCTTCACCTTCGGCTGCCCGGAGGCCGCCGTGCTGGAGCGGCTGCGCGCGGCGGGCAGTGCCACGGTGGTCACCGTGACCACGGCCGGGGAGGCGCGCGAGGCCGTGGCGCGCGGGGCCGACGGGGTGTGCGCGCAGGGCACGGAGGCCGGAGGCCACCGCGGCTCGTTCGACCCGGTCGGGGACGGCGGCCTGCCGCTGCGGGAGCTGCTGGCGGACGTGGTCGGCGCGGTGGAGGTGCCGGTGATCGCCGCCGGGGGGATCATGACCGGGGCCGACGTGGCCGGGGCCCTGGACGCCGGTGCCGCGGGCGTGCAGCTGGGCACGGCGTTCCTGCGCTGTCCCGAGAGCGGGGCCGACCCGCTCCACAAGGCCGCGCTGGCCGATCCCGCGTACACCGGGACGGCCGTGACGTGGGCCTTCACCGGGCGTCCGGCGCGGGGCCTGGCCAACAGGTTCATCGCCGAGCACCCGCGCAAGCCCTCCGCCTACCCCGAGATCCACCACATGACGAAACCGCTGCGCGCGGCCGCCGCCCGGACCGGGGACCCCGGCGGGATGGCGCTGTGGGCGGGCGAGGGGTTCCGGGCGGCCGGCGACGATCCGGCGGCGCTGGTCGTGGAGCGGCTGCGCCGCGAGGCAGCGGAGGCGGGCAGGAAGGTCTGAGGGCCGCCGGGAAGGACCCGGATATCGAGCCGGAACGCGGAGCGGCCCCGGGCGTGGTGCCCGGGGCCGCGGAATGGGCCGGTGCGCGGCGCCGCTCAGGCTGGCGCGTAGGTGAGGCAGTCGGCCTGCTGGCGCACGTACCCGACGGAGATGGCCGGGGCCTGGCACTCCAGCTGGACGTTGTGTTCGCAGTTCGACATCTTGCAGGCGCCGACCTGGCCCGTGGCGACGGGGTCGCCGCCCCGGGCGCTGTCACCGAAGAAGGTGTCGCACTGAGCGTGGGAGGAGTTCCCCACGGTGATGGCCAGTGCGTGGCAGGAGTGGTCGGTGTTGTAGGCGCAGGCGTCCACCTGGCACGAGTTCACCACGGGCATGTCCATCGCGTTTCCCCCCAGAGCATCGACGGCGCGTTCGAGGCTGCCAGACGGGACGTCCGGCTTCCAGGACACCGCCTCGTGTCACCGCTAGCAGGACGGAGTGTTGACGAAGGCTTGGCGAGGAGGCGACCCGGAGCGCGGTGCGGAGACGGCTCGGAGCGCGCTGGAGAAGAGCCCCGGAGCGCGGTTCCGCCGTGCCGGACCGGAGTTGTCCACAGGCGGAAGGAGGTGGCGGCGGCGTCGACCCTCCGCGCCCTAATCTGGAAACAGGGGGGTTCCCGGGCCCGTCTGTCCCGTGCTGCCCGCGCCGCGCTCCGTCAGCGCTCCCGGCCAGCGGAGACGGCGGGGGCGCGCTCGCGGCGGACGCGCACCGACTCCGGCCACTCCTCGGGCGGCGGGGGTTCGCCGTGCGCGGGGACCGGGGCGACGGAGCAGGAGGCCCGCCGGTCCCCGCGCGTCCGGTAGGTCAGGTGCCACACGTCAGTGCCGGGGATCCGCTCCGTGCGGTCGGCGTCGTAGGAGGAGGCGTCGGCGGCCTTGTCGGCCGCGTGCAGGAGGTCCCCGAGATCGTCGCCGCGGCGCCACAGGAAGGTGACCGCGCGGGGGCGGGCGACGCCGCCCGTCCGTCCGCTTCCGCCCGGCGGAGGCGGACGGACGGTGTCCGCCACGGGCACCGCCCGGTACCGTGCGGCGGATGCAGCCGATGCCGTGCGGCGGGCTCGGCCTGTGCCATGAAGCAGACCCGACCGGTTGCGGACAGCACGGATCCAACCGGGCGGCTGTCCGCTTCTGACCAGGTGCTTCGTGTCAGCCGCCGTTCGGCTCCACGCCACCTACCAGTTGGTAACAATTGGGTCCGTGTGTCCCTCCGGCCCTGGAGACTGTGACAGCGGACACCCTAGGGTTCCGCCATGGGTGTAATGCGTAAGCGTGTCCTTGTTCGCGTACTTCTGGGCTTCCTCGCCGCGGTCGTGGTGCTGGCCCTGGTCGGCGCGCTCTTGGGGATATGGACCGTCCGGAGGTCGTTCCCGGAGACCTCCGGAGAACTCCCGCTCCCGGGGCTGGAGTCCTCCGTCACCGTGCTGCGCGACGAGCACGGCGTCCCCCACGTCTACGCGGACAACACCCACGACCTGTTCATGGCGCAGGGCTTCACGCACGCCCAGGACCGCTTCTGGGAGATGGACTTCCGCCGCCACGTCACGGCCGGGCGCACCGCGGAGCTGTTCGGCCCCGACCAGGTGGACACCGACGTCTACCTGCGCACCATGGGCTGGCGGCACGTGGCCGAGCAGGAGTACGAGCTGCTCGCCCCCGAGACGCGGGCCCACCTCGACTCCTACGCGGCCGGGGTCAACGCCTGGCTGGCCGGGAACGACGGCACCGGGGCCAGCCTTGAGTACGGGCTGCTCTCCGTGCTCAACGGCGGCCACGAGATCGAGGAGTGGACGCCGGTCGACAGCCTCGCCTGGCTCAAGGCCATGGCCTGGGACCTGGGCGGCAACATGGCGCAGGAGACCGGGCGCGCCCAGCTGCTCGACGCCGGGCTGACCCGCGAGCAGATCGAGGAGCTGTACCCGGCCTACCCCCACGAGGAGCACCTGCCCATCACCGACACCGACGAGCACCTGCGGGAAGGGCCCGACGAGGACGACGCGGGCGACCTGCGTGAGGGTGACACCGGTGACGAGCGGCGCGCGCCCGAACTGCCCGGAGAGGCCGTCTCCGCGCTGACCGGGGTGGCCGAGGCCTCCGCCTCGCTCCCGCAGATGCTCGCTCCGCGCGACGCCTCCGGAGTCGGCTCCAACTCCTGGGTGGTCGGCGGGGAGCACACCGAGAGCGGCCTGCCCCTCCTGGCCAACGACCCCCACCTGGGCGCGTCGATGCCCTCCACCTGGTACCAGATCGGACTGCACTGCACCGAGCTGACCGAGGCGTGCCCCTACGACGTCAGCGGTTTCAGCTTCTCCGGTCTGCCCGGTGTGATCATCGGGCAGAACGAGTCGATCGCGTGGGGGTTCACCAACCTCGACCCCGACGTCATGGACCTGTACGTGGAGCGGATCGAGGGCGAGGACTACGTGGTCGACGGTGAGCCCCGGCCACTGGAGACGCGTGAGGAGACCGTCCGGGTCGCGGGCGGCGAGGACGTGGACATCGTCGTGCGCTCCACCCACCACGGGCCGCTGCTGTCCGACGCCGCCGCAGGCGCGCACCTGGCCGAGCTGGCCGAGGACCCGGAGCTGGAGGGCGCGGACGGCGGCGAGTACGCCGTCGCCCTGCGCTGGACCGCCCTGCAGCCGGGCACGACCGCGGACGCCATCTTCAGCATGAACCGGGCCCGCGGCTGGGACGACTTCCGCGAGGCCGCCAGCCAGTTCGACGTCCCCTCGCAGAACCTCGTCTACGCCGACAACGAGGGCAACATCGGCTACCAGGCCCCCGGGCTGGTGCCGGTGCGCGGCGAGGGCGACGGCCGCTACCCGGCGCCCGGCTGGGACTCCGACTACGACTGGCAGGAGTACGTCCCCTTCGAGGAGCTGCCGAGCGTGTACAACCCCGAGTCGGGCGTCATCGTCACCGCGAACCAGTCGGTCGTGGACGAGGACTACGACCACCACCTGACCGGGGACTGGAACTACGGCTACCGCAGCCAGCGGATCAACGACCTGCTGGAGGAGGCGATCGGGCAGGGGCCGGTCACGGCCGAGGACATGTCGCGGATCCAGAACGACTCGATGGATCTCAGCGCCGTGCGGATCGTCCCCCACCTGCTGGAGGCCGACGTGGACGGGACGGCCGCCCGGGCGCAGGAGCTGCTGCGCGACTGGGACCACCGCAACGAGACCGACTCCGCGGCGGCCGCGTTCTACAACGCGACCTGGCGCCACCTGCTGCCCCTGCTCTTCGACGAACTGGGCGAGCAGGACATGAACGGCGACTCGCGCGGGATGTACGTGGTGGGGCAGCTGTTGGAGGACCCGGAGTCGCCGTGGTGGCAGGGCACCGAGGCCAGCGGGCGCGAGGAGGTGCTGGCCGCGGCGATGGACGCCGCCGCGCGGGAACTGACCGAGCTGCTGGGCGAGGACCCCGCCGACTGGCGCTGGGGCGACCTGCACACCCTGACCGCGACCCACGAGTCGTTCGGAACGTCGGGCATCGGTCCGGTCGAGTGGCTGTTCAACCGCGGCCCAGTGGAGAGCGCGGGCGGCTCCAGCATCGTCAACGCTACCGGCTGGAACCCGGCCGAGGGGTACGGGATCAAGACCGTGCCGTCCATGCGGATGGTGGTGGACCTGGCCGACCGCGACGCGTCGACGTGGATCCACCTGACCGGCAACTCCGGCCACGCCTTCCACCCCAACTACGACGACCAGCTGGAGCCGTGGAGCCGGGGTGAGACCCTGCCGTTCGCGGTCACCGAGGAGGCCGTGCGCGCGGCCGCCACGGACGAGCTGGTCCTGAATCCCTAGGGACGATCGACCGGAACCGGCGCGGGTGTGGACCACGGGTTTCCACCCGCGCCGGTCCCGTACTCACAGTGCTCGTCGGCGGGTACCGGGTCCGGGCTGGACGCACGCCCTGCCGGTGTGACGCGGGCGGGCGAAAGGGGCGGCACGGACGGTGCCAGCGGGACGGTGCCAGCGGTACTGTCGCGCACCGCGGGACGGGTGTGCCGTTCCGGTCCGAGGCCGGATGGTGCCGTCGCGCACCGCGGGACGGGTGTGCCGTTCCGGACCGGGCCCGGCGAGTCCCGTTCCGTCGCGACCCGGTCCGCCCCCCCGGTGCGCCGCCGGTCAGACCGGGTCGGAGGAGCGCAGCGGGAAGGCCACCCCGGTCATCTCCTCCGACAGCGCCCACAGGCGCTTGGCGGCGCGGCCGTCCCAGGCGGCCTCGCTCCGGCTGGACAGGGCGGGGGCGCCGCGCGTGCCTCCCATGGCCTTGGGCCCGGCGAAGGCCGCGCCGGGCACGTCCTGGGTGGCGGCGAAGATCGTGGGGAGGGCGCCGTTGGCGGCGCTCTGGGCGAAGACCTTGTTGCCGAGCATGAGGGCCGCCCTGGAGACCGGGTTGACCCCGTGGCTCTGGAGGTTGGTGGCCGCGTAGCCGGGGTGGGCGGCGGTGGAGAGCACCGGGGAGCCCACCGCCTCCAGGCGGCGCTGGAGCTCCAGCGTGAACAGCAGGTTGGCGAGCTTGGACTGGTTGTAGGCCCGGTAGGGCGTGTAGCCGTGGTCCAGGTTGACGTCGTCGAAGTCGATGCCCCGGGCCATGCGGTGCATTCCGGAGGAGAGGGTGACCACCCGTCCCGTGACGTGTTCCAGGAGCAGGTTGGTCAGGGCGAAGTGGCCGAGGTGGTTGACGCCGAACTGCGTCTCGAACCCGTCCTCGGTCACGCCCTTGGCGACCGCCATGACGCCCGCGTTGTTGATGAGCAGGTGGAGGTCTCCGCTCCAGGCCTCGGCGAAGGCGCGCACGGACGCCAGGTCCGCCAGGTCCAGGTGGCGCACCTCGGTGTCTCCCCGCACTCCGGCGGCCTCGGCGCGCCCCTTGGCCACGTCGCGCACGGCCATCACGACGCGCGCGCCCGCCCGGGCCAGGATGCGCGTGGTCTCGATGCCCAGGCCGCTGTTGGCTCCGGTGACGACCGCCGTACGGCCGCTCAGGTCGGGGATGCTGACCGCTGTGGTGTCCATTGCGCCACGGTAGGCGAGCGCACCCGGGCTGTCCATGGCGGTCACGGAGACCGCGTCCCCGGGATGTCCGCAGTGATCACAGCGGTCACGGAGACCACAGCGATCACCCCAGCCCCGGGCTGCCCCCGGTGCCCCCGGGCCGTCCCCGGTGCCCCGACACCCCCGGACCGTCCCCGGTGCCCGGACGCAACCGGGCCGTCCACGGCGGCCGCGAGAGCCTCCGGGGCGTCCGTCTATCCTGGTTTCCATGGTTGACCGCCCCTACCACCACGGAGACCTGCGCGCCGTCCTGCTCGCCAACGCCGAGCTTGCCCTGGCCGAACGTGGGCAGGCCGCGCTGTCCCTGCGCGAGATCGCCCGCGCGGCGGGGGTCAGCCACGCGGCGCCGGGCCGCCACTTCCGGGACAAGCAGGCGCTGCTGGACGCGCTCGCGCTCAGCGGTTTCGAGCGCCTGACCGAGCGCCTGGAGGCGGCGGCTCCCGAGGAGGGCGACGCGCGGACCCGTGTCCTCGCCCTGGCCAGGGCCTACGTGGGGTTCGCGGTGGAGCACGCCGCGCTGCTCGACCTCATGTACGCGCGCAAGCACGACCCCGACGTCTCCGAGCAGCTGTACGCCGCCGTGGGGCGGCTGCTCGAACGGGTGATGCGCCCCATCCTCGACGCCCAGGCCGCCGGGGAGATCGCGGGCGGCACCCCGGAGGCCGTCACGATGACCGTGTCCGCCGCGATGCACGGCCTGGTCGCGCTCACGGCCACGTCCTCCCCCGAGGAGGTCGACGCCAAGCTCGCGGAGATGGTCGGGGTGCTCTTCGAGGGCCTGGGGCCGCGCACCACAGGCTGAGCCCGCCCCTCACCACCGGTCGAGCCCGGGCCTCCCCACCGGCTGAGCCCCGGCCCCCGCCCCGCCGAGGGCGCGCGGAACACCGCCTCACGGGCTGGGCCCGACCCTCGCCAGCCCGAGCCCGCCGCTCCCCGCGTGGGACACCGCCTCACCGCCGCTCCCCCACCGGGGGAGACACGGGACACCGTCCCTCCCCCGGCCCTTCCGTCCTCCCCCGGCTCGACCGGCGAAGGCGCACCCCCTTCCCCGGCCCCGGACCGGCGCTCAGCGGCGGTTGATGCGCCGGTACTGCGCCAGCGCGACCGGGGCGAAGACCGCGATGATCGCCACCGAGCTGAGCACGGCGTACAGGGCGGCGTTGTCCGCGGGCCAGCCCGCGGGCGGGGCCAGGCCCTCCGGTGCGGGGTTGTCGAACAGCCCGCGCACGGCGGTGGCCACGGCGGTCACCGGGTTCCACTCGGCCACGGTCCTCAGGGGCGCGGGCATGGCGGCGATCGAGACGAACGCGCCCGAGACGAAGGTGACCGGGAAGAGCCAGATCAGCCCCAGGCTCTGGGCCACCTCGACGCTGCGCGCGGTCAGGCCGATCACCGCACCGATCCACGACACCGCGAAGGCGAACAGGAACAGCAGCAGGAACCCCGCCACCGCGTCCGCCAGCCCCCCGTTGATCCGCCAGCCGATCGCCAGGCCGCACGCGACGATGACCGCGACCGACAGCGCGCTGACGGCCAGGTCGGAGGTGGTGCGGCCGAGGATGACGGCCATGCGCGACATGGGCAGCGACCGGTAGCGGTCGATCAGGCCCTTCTGGAGGTCGTTGGCCAGCCCGATCGCGGTGAGCGAGGCGCTGAAGGTCAGGGTCTGCACGAAGATTCCCGCGACGAGGAACTCGCGGTAGGAGTCGCCGCCCAGGCTCCCGCCGAACACGTAGGCGAGCAGCAGCACGAAGATGACCGGTTGCACGATCGCGGTCACCAGGGACCCCGGCGTGCGCCGGACGTTGAGCAGGTTGCGCCAGGCGACGACGCCTCCGTCGCGGACGGTGCTCACGAGAGGGCCTCCTCGGGTCGGGGGGCACCGGCTCCGCGGTCCCCGCCGCCGTCCCCGCCGCCCCCGCCGCTATCCCCGTCCGGGGCTCCCCCGGCGCGGCGTCCGGTCAGTTCGAGGAAGACGTCGTCCAGGGTGGGGCGGCGCAGGGACACGTCGAGCACGCCGACGCCGCGGGCGTCGAGTTCGGCCAGCACGTCGCTGAGGGTCTTGTGGCCGTTGGCCACGGCCACCGAGGCCCGCCGCGCCTGCGGGTCGACGGTGGGTTCGCCCGAGCCCGCGGCGGCCAGCACCCCGCGCGCCTCGGGCAGGTCGGCGCCGTGTTCCAGGACCAGGTCCAGGCGCTCGCCCCCGACCTGGGTCTTGAGCTCGTCCGCGGTGCCCCGGGCGATGACGCCGCCCTGGTCGATGACCACGATGCTGTCGGCGAGCTGGTCGGCCTCCTCCAGGTACTGGGTGGTGAGCAGGACGCTGGTGCCCCGCCCGACCAGTTCCGAGACCACAGCCCAGGTGTCCATGCGCCCGCGCGGGTCGAGCCCGGTCGTGGGCTCGTCGAGCACGACCACCGGCGGGTCGGCCACCAGGGCCCCGGCGAGGTCGAGCCTGCGGCGCATCCCGCCGGAGTACTGGCCCGCGCGGCGGTCGGCGACGTCGTCCAGGCGGAAGCGGCGCAGCAGGGCGTCGGCCCGGCGGTGCGACTCCGCGCGGCCCATGCCGTAGAGCATGGCCACCATGAACAGGTTCTCGTGGCCGGTGAGCTTCTCGTCCACGGCGGCGTACTGGCCGGACAGGCCGATGGAGGCGCGCACCCGGCCCGGGTCGCGCACGGCGTCGTGCCCGGCCACCCGGATGGTGCCGGAGTCGGGCCGGGTCAGAGTGGTGATGGCCCTGACCGTCGTGGTCTTCCCGGCTCCGTTGGGCCCGAGCAGGCCCAGCACGTGGCCGCGCGGCACATCCAGGTCGATGCCGCGGAGCGCCTGGTGCGCCCCGAAGGCCTTCGTCAGTCCCCGGACCTCGATCATGGGGCCCTGCGGCGGCCGATGGCTGCCCATGTCACTCCCTCGTGGTGGGCGGGCCCGCCCCGCGGTTCGGGGACGGGTGCCCGCGTCGATCGGTGTCAGCCCCGGTCCAGGTCGCGTACGCGGCGGGGTCTCATGTCGGTCCAGTTCTCCTCGATGAACTCCAGGCAGGCCTGGCGCTCGTCGGGTCCGTGCAGGACCGCCCAGCCCGCGGGTACCGCGAGGAACTCCGGCCACAGCGAGTGCTGGCCCTCGTCGTTGACGAGCACGAGGAAGCGGCCGTCCTGGGCGTCGAAGGGGTTGGTCATCGGTGCCTCTCTCAGATGGTGGAAGGTGTGGGCCGGTCGGCGCCGGGCAGCCGGAGCGCCCGGTCCAGGCGCTCCCTGAGCGCGGGGCCGATCTCGGCGAGGGCCTCGTCGCGGTTCATGAGGGAGTGCGCGGCGTCGACGGGCCGGTCGTCGATCCCCCCGGTGACGTACGGCGCCCACGACCGCGCCTCGGGCGAGTCGGGGCCGCGCCCCCGGGTGGCGGTGAAGAACAGCACGTCGCCGTCGTGGAGTCCGGGTTCCGCCGCGCGCAGCAGGGCCGCGTGGTGCAGGAAGTCCCCGGCCAGGCGCTTGACGGTGTCCTCGTCCAGGGCGCCCATCGGGTTGTGCTCGCGGCGCAGGACCTCCAGGACGCCCGCCGCGTCCAGCCCGTCCGCCTCACCGGGCTCGGGCGCGTAGCCCAGGGCGTGGAGGTAGGCGGTGAACATCGCCGCGTCGTCGGCGAAGTCGGCGTTGCGCTCCTGTCCGACGGGGAAGGCGTCCATGATCGCCAGGACGGCGACCCGCTCCCCCTGCTCCCGGAGCCGGGAGGAGATCGCGTGGGCGATGTTGCCGCCGAAGGACCACCCGAGCAGGTGGTAGGGGCCGTGCGGCTGGACGGCGCGGATGTGCGCGATGTAGTCGTCGGCCAGCTCGCTGACGGTGGCCGCCCCGGCGGGGTGGTCGGTCTCGACGGCGGGCGACTGGAGCCCGTAGACCGGCTGGTCGGGGTCCAGTCGGCGCAGCAGGCCCGCGTACCCCCAGGCCAGTCCGCCCGCGGGGTGGACGCAGAACAGCGGCGGGCGCGATCCGCCGGGCCGCAGGGCCAGCAGGCGGGCGAGGCTGTCGCGGGGCGAGCCGTCCTCGGTGGCGGCCAGCAGCAGGGACACCGTGGGGAACCGGAACAGCATCGGCACGGTGACCTCGACGCCCAGCGCGGTGCTGAGGCGGTCCACGAGCCCGGGCGCGAGCATGGAGTGCCCGCCCAGCTCGAAGAAGTTGTCGTGGACGCCGACGGTCGGGCGGCCCAGCGCCTCGGCGAACAGGGCGCACGCCTCGGCCTCGTGGGGTCCGCGCGGCACGCCCCGCACCTCGTCGACGCCGAAGTCGGGTTCGGGCAGCGCGGCGCGGTCGAGCTTGCCGTTGGGCGTCAGGGGCAGCGCGGTCATCGGCACGAAGGCGGTGGGGACCATGTAGTCGGGCAGGGACGCGGCGGCGTGCCCGCGCAGCAGTTCCACGGGCGGCGCCGTGCCGTCGCGGCCCACGACGTAGGCGACCAGTTGGCGCCCGGTCGCGGGGTCCTCGCGCACGACGACCGCGCACTCGGCGACGTCGGGGTGCTCTCCCATGACCTGGGCGACCTCCCCGGGTTCGATCCGGAAGCCGCGGATCTTGACCTGGTCGTCGACGCGGCCGAGGAACTCCAGTGCTCCTGCGGCGCCCCAGCGCGCGAGGTCGCCGGTGCGGTACATGCGGTCGCCTCCCCCGGAGAAGGGGTCGGCGATGAAGCGCGCCCCGGTCAGGGCGGGCTGGCTGCGGTAGCCGCGGGCCACGCCGGTGCCGGAGATGTACAGTTCGCCGACGGCCCCGGCCGGGACGGGCTGGAGCCCGCCGTCGAGGACGTAGACCCGGCTGTTGGCCACCGGGCGGCCGATCACCGGGCCGGGCTGCTCGCCGACGGCGGCGATGACGCTGTCCACGGTGCACTCGGTGGGACCGTAGAAGTTGTAGGAGCGCACCGAGGGCCGCGATCCCAGTTCGCGCCACAGGTCGGCGTCGACGGCCTCGCCGCCCAGCGCCACCACCCCGGGGCCGCCGTCGCCGTCGAACAGTCCCTCGGCCATGAGCTGGCGGACGTAGGTGGGCGTGGTCTCGATGGAGTCGATGCCCTCCCCGCGCAGGTGGGCGACCATCGTCCTGGGGTCCTTGCGCAGTTCGTCGTCGACGATGTGGAGTTCGTGCCCGTCGACGAGCCACAGGACGGGGTCCCAGGAGGCGTCGAAGGCCACCCCGGCCGTGTGCGCCACCCTCAGCCTGCCGCCGCGCTGGCGCGCCGCGGGGGCGAAGAGGTCCTCCCGGTGCTGGGCGTAGAGGTTGACCAGCGAGCGGTGTTCGACCTCCACGCCCTTGGGGCGTCCGGTGGAGCCGGAGGTGTAGATGACGTAGGCGACGTCGGAGCCGTCGACCGGGCGGACCGGCCGGGTGCGGCGCTCGCCGACCAGCGGGACCCGGGGCAGCGGCCCGTCGAGCACCAGGGCCGGGTGGCCCTCGGGCACGCGGTCGAGCAGGTCGGAGACGGTGACCACCAGGGTGGGCCGCGCGTCGTCGAGCATGTGCGCGACGCGGGCGTCGGGGTAGCCGGTGTCGATCGGCAGGTAGGCCGCGCCGCTCTTGAGGACGCCGAGCAGGACGGTGACGGTGCGCGCGGACCGGGGCAGCAGTACGGCGACGGTGTCCCCGGCGCCGATGCCCTGCCCGCGCAGGGCCAGGGCCAGCAGGTCGGCCCACTGGCGCAGCGCTCCGAAGCTCACCCGTTCGCCGCCGTGGACGAGCGCGGTGTCGCCGGGTGAGGCGGCGGCCCGGTCGTCGAAGAGGTCGACCAGGGTGGTGGCGGGGAGGGCGCGGCGGCAGCCGCTGCCGCCGCCGAGCAGGCTCTCGCGCTCGGCGGGGGTGAGCACCTCCAGCCGGCCGAGCACGGTCGAGGGGTCCTGGGTGGCCTTCTCCAGGAGCAGGACCAGGCGTTCGACCAGGCTCCGCGCGGTGGCGGGGTCGAACATGGCGGCGCTGTACTCCAGGGTGCCCTCGATGCCGTCGGGCGCGCCGAGGTGGTCGGTGCGCTCGCCCAGCGTGAACAGCAGGTCGAACTTGGCCTCGCCGCCGCCCACGCCCGGCTGCGGCTCGACGCGCAGGCCGGGCAGTTCGACGGTGGCGTCCTGGGTGTTCTGCAGGGCCAGCATGGTCTGGAAGAGGGGGTGGCGGCCCAGGGCGCGCTCGGGGCGCAGGCGTTCCACGACCCTCTCGAAGGGCACCTCCTGGTGGGCGTAGGCGGCCAGGCCGTCGTCGCGCACCCGCCGGAGCAGTTCGTCGAAGGTCGGGTTGCCCGAGGTGTCGGTGCGCAGCACCAGGGTGTTGACGAAGAATCCGACCAGGTCGTCCAGCGCGTCGTCGGTGCGCCCGGCCACCGGGCTGCCGATGACGACGTCCTCGCCCGCGCCCAGCCGGGTGTAGAGCGCCGCCAGTCCGGCGTGCAGCACCATGAACAGGCTGGCCGAGGAGGAGCGGGCCAGCGCGAGCAGCCTGCGGTGCAGGGTCCGGTCGATGCGGACGGGCACCGAGCCCGAGGGCTGGCGCGAGGACAGCGGCCGGGGCCGGTCCGAGGGCAGCCGCAGCTCGCCCGGGGCGTCGGCCAGGCGGTCGGTCCAGTAGTCGAGCTGGCGGCTGACCAGGCTGTCGGGGTCCTCCTCCGAGCCCAGCAGCGCCTCCTGCCACAGGGTGAAGTCGGCGTACTGGACGGGCAGCGGGTTCCAGCGCGGCGGGACGCCCTCGGTGCGGGCCGCGTAGGCGGTGGACAGGTCGCGTGCCAGGGGGACGGTCGACCACGCGTCGCCCGCGATGTGGTGCACGACCACCAGGAGCAGGTGGTCGTTGGCGCCCCGGGACAGCAGGTGCGCGCGCAGCGGGCGGTCCCGCCGCAGGTCGAAGCCCTGGGAGGCCAGGGCGTCGAGGCGCTCGCGCAGGTCCTCCTCCCCGTCCACGGGGACCACGTCCAGCCGCGTCGGGGCCCCCTCGGGGTCCAGGACCAGCTGGTGGGGGACGCCGTCGTCGTCGGGGAAGACGGTGCGCAGGCTCTCGTGGCGCCGGGTGAGGTCGGCGAGCGCGCCGCGCAGCGCGGCGGTGTCGACGTCGCCGGTGAGCCGCAGCGCCATGGTGATGTTGTAGTCGGCGGCGTCGGGGTCCATGCGGTTGAGGAACCACAGCCTGCGCTGGGCGTGCGAGAGCGGGACGCGGACCGGGCGCACGGCGGGGCGCAGCGGCGCCTGCGCGCGGCGGCCCGAGTCCAGGAAGGTGGCCAGCCTGGCCACGGTGGGCGCCTGGAACAGGGCCCGGATCTGGAGTTCCACGCCCAGGACGGAGCGGATGCGCGCCACCAGGCGGGTGGCGAGCAGGGAGTGGCCGCCCAGGGCGAAGAAGTCGTCGTCGATGTCCACCTCGGGCACCCCGAGGGTCTCGGCGAACAGCGAGCACAGGGTGCTCTCGTCGCCGGTGCGCGGGCGGCGGCCCCGGACCGTGGCGGGGCCGGGGTCGGGCAGCGCGCGCCGGTCGAGCTTGCCGTGCGGGGTGAGCGGCAGCGCGGGCAGCTCCGTCACGGTGGCGGGCACCATGTGCTCGGGCAGGCGCGCCGACAGGTGGGCGCGCAGCTCACCGGGGTCGAGGCGGCGGCCCTCGCGGGGCACGGCGTAGGCGAGCAGGCGGGCGTGCTCGGTCCCGGCCCCGGCAGCGACCACGGCGGCCTGTGCGACGTCGGGGTGGGCGGCCAGGACGCCCTCGGTCTCGCCCGGTTCGATCCGGAAGCCCCGGATCTTGACCTGGTCGTCGGCGCGGCCGACGTAGCGCAGCGCCCCGTCGGCGCGGCGGGTGACCAGGTCGCCGGTGCGGTACATGCGCGCTCCGGCGGCGCCCTCGGGGTCGGCCGTGAAGCGCTCGGCCGTGAGCGCGGCCCTGCCCCGGTACCCCTGCGCCAGTCCGGCGCCGTACAGGTACAGCTCGCCGACGACGCCGGGCGGCACGGGCCGCAGGCGCGCGTCGAGCACGCGCGCGCCGGTGTTGGCCACCGGGCGGCCGATGACGGGGTCGGCCTCGGTGGCGGAGCTGGCCATGACGCTGTCGACGGTGCACTCGGTGGGGCCGTAGAGGTTGAGGGCGGTCACGCCCT
The DNA here is from genome assembly GCF_018316795.1 of Nocardiopsis akebiae. NCBI lineage: Bacteria > Bacillati > Actinomycetota > Actinomycetes > Streptosporangiales > Nocardiopsidaceae > Nocardiopsis > Nocardiopsis akebiae. The sequence goes on along the minus strand of NZ_CP074132.1, from coordinate 937,627 downwards.
CGGTGGCGCGCAGCTCCCGCCACAGCGCCGGGGGCACCGCCTCGCCGCCCAGGGCGACGATCCGGGGGCCGCCGCCGTCGGCGAGCAGGCCCGCGTCCATGAGCTGGCGGGCGTGGCTGGGCGTGACCTCGACCGCCTCGATCCCGTCGGCGCGCAGGCGCCGGGCCAGGAGCGCGGAGTCGCGGCGCACGTCCTCGCCGACCACGTGCAGTTCGTGTCCGGCGACCATCCACAGGATCGGGTCCCAGGAGGCGTCGAAGGCCACCCCGGCCGTGTGGGCCACCCGGAGCGGGCGCCCGTCGGCGCGCTCGGCCGGTGCGAACACGCGCTCGGCGTGGGAGTGGAACAGGTTGGCCAGCGCCCGGTGTCCCACGGCGACGCCCTTGGGCAGGCCGGTGGAGCCGGAGGTGTAGATGAGGTAGGCGGTGTCGTCGGGGCGCGGGGGGCGCGGTCGGACCCCGCTGGGCGCGCACAGGGACGGGTCGTCCACGGCCACCCGGGGCAGGTCCCCGGGCAGCGCGACCGGCTCCTGCCGGGTGGTGACCACGCAGGAGGGGCGGGCGTCGGCCAGCAGGGCGGCCACGCGCTCGGGCGGGTAGGAGGTGTCCACGGGCAGGTAGACCGCGCCGCTGGAGAGGACGCCGAGCAGGGCGGCGACCGTGTGCGCGGACCGGGGCAGCGCGACGGCGACGACGTCGCCGGGGCCGGTCCCCCGTCCGGCGAGGACCCCGGCGATGCGCCGGGCCCGGGCGTCGAGTTCGGCGAAGCGGACCCGCTCGTCCCCGGAGACGACCGCGGTCGCCTCCGGTGCGGTGCGGACCCGCTCCTGGAACAGGTCGACGAGGGTGTGGCCGGGGACGGTCCCGCGGGCGCGCTCGTCCTCGGCCCGTTCCACGGCCCGCTCGTCGGCGGTGCGCAGGTCGGGGGCGCTGACGGGGGCGCCGGGGTCGGCGACCAGGGCGGTCAGGAGCCGCACGTAGCGGTCCGCGACCAGTTCCGCCGTGGCGGGGTCGAACAGGTCGGCGCTGTACTCCAGGGTGCCGCCGATCCCGGCGTCGGCCGTCTCGCCCAGGCTGAGCGAGAGGTCGAACTTGGCGCCGCCCGGTGCGGCGCCCGGCTCGGTCCGCACGGTGCAGCCGGGCAGGTCGAGGACGGCCTCGGGGGTGTTCTGGAGGGTGAGCATGGTCTGGAACAGCGGGTGGCGGCCCGTGGCGCGCGCGGGGTTGACCTCCTCGACCACGCGCTCGAAGGGCACGTCCTGGTGGGCGAAGGCGGCCAGGTCGGCGGCGCGCACGCGGTCCACCAGGTCGGTGAAGGTCGGGTCGCCGGAGGTGTCGGCGCGCAGGGCCAGGGTGTTGACGAAGAACCCGACGAGTTCGTCCAGCGCCCCGTCGCCGCGTCCGGCCACGGGGGTGCCCACGACCACGTCCTCCCCCGCGCCGAGCCGGGTGAGCAGCGCGGCGAGTCCGGCGTGCAGGACCATGAAGGGGCTGGCGCCGCGGGCGCGGGCGAGGTCGGCCAGGGCGCGGTGCAGCCCCGGTCCGATCTCCAGCGGGACGGAACCGGCGCCGCGCTCGGGCTCGGCGGGCCGCGGCCGGTCGAAGGGCAGGCGGGCCTCCTCGGGGGCGTCCGCCAGGGCGTCGCGCCAGTAGGCGAGCTGCCGGGCGCCGGTGGAGCCGGGGTCGGACTCGTCGCCGAGCAGTTCGTGCTGCCAGAGCGTGTAGTCGGCGTAGTGCACCGGCAGGGGCGTGAACCGGGGCGTTTCCCCCGCGTGCCGGGCGGCGTAGGCCTCGGCCAGGTCGCGGCCCAGCGGCGCGAGCGACCAGCCGTCGCCCGCGATGTGGTGCACGACCATCAGGAGCACCGCGTCGCCGGAGTCGAGCGTGAACAGGCGGACCCGCAGCGGTGTGTCCAGGGTGAGGTCGAAGCCGCGGGCGGACTCGTTGGCCAGCAGCCGCGGCAGGGACTCCTCGGTGCAGCGGACCGTGGTGAGGTCGGTGCGCGCCTCGTCCGGGGCCAGCACCTGCTGGAGGGGTCCGTCCCCGTCGTCGGGGAAGAGCGTGCGCAGGGTCTCGTGGCGGGCCACGACGTCGCGCACCGCGGACAGGAGCGCGTCCGGGTCGAGGTCGCCGCCCACGCGCAGGGCGACGGGGATGTTGTAGGAGCCCGCGGCCGGGTCCATCCGGTTGACGAACCACAGCCGCCGCTGGGCGGGCGACAGCGGCAGCCGCTCGGGGCGGGGGCGCGGCCGCAGGGCCGGGGCCGCCCCGTCGCCCTCGCGCAGGACGGCGGCCAGGCCGGCGGGGGTCGGGTGCTCGAACAGGTCACGGATGGACAGCGCGCCTGCCTCCAGCTCGGTGCGCACGCGCGCGGCCAGCCGGGAGGCGGTCAGCGAGTGGCCGCCCAGGGCGAAGAAGTCGTCGTCGGCGCCGACCTCGTCCACGCCCAGGACCTCGGCGAACAGCGCGCACAGGACGCGTTCGCGCTCGGTGGCGGGCGGGCGGGAGGCGGTGGCCGCCTGCTCGGGGGCGGGCAGCGCCGCGCGGTCCAGCTTGCCGCTGGGGGTCAGCGGGAGGGTGTCCACGCGCACGAGCGCGGACGGGACCTGGTGGGCGGGCAGCCGCTCGGCGGCGTACTCGCGCACCGGGCCGGTGTCCAGACCGGGTTCGCCCACGACGTAGCCCACCAGCCGCGCCCGGTCGCCCTCGGACACGGCCACGACGGCCGCCCGCGCGACCGCGTGGTGGCTCTCCAGGACCGCGGCCACCTCGCCGGGTTCGATCCGGAAGCCGCGGATCTTGACCTGGTCGTCGCCGCGGCCGACGAACTCCAGTGCGCCGTCGGGTGCGCGCCGCACGAGGTCGCCGGTGCGGTACATGCGGCCGCCGTCGGCAGCGAACGGGTCGGCGACGAACCGCTCGGCGGTGAGTTCGGGGCGGTTGAGGTAGCCGCGCGCCAGGTTGGCGCCCGCGAGGTAGAGCTCGCCCACGGCGCCGTCCGGGGCGGGTGCGAGCCCGCCGTCGAGGACGTAGCCGCGGCCGTTGGCCACCAGCGCGCCCAGGTCGGGGCCGGTGGCGCCGGTGACGGTCGCGGTCATGCTGTCGACCGTGGTCTCGGTGGGCCCGTAGAGGTTGAGGGCCAGGACGGGGGCGTCGGCCAGTGTCCGCCACAGTCCGGTGTCGACGGCCTCGCCGCCCAGGGCCAGGACCGAGGGGCCGCCGTCGAGCAGCCCCTCGGCCAGCAGCGCCCGGGCGAAGGAGGGCGTGGTCTCCACGGCGTCGATCCGCTCCCGGCGCAGGTGCGCGACCAGCGCCTCGGGGTCGCGGCGGACCTCGTCGGCCACCAGGTGCACCTGGTGGCCGTCGAGCATCCACAGGACGGGGTCCCAGGAGGCGTCGAAGGACAGGCCCGCGGTGTGGGCGGCGCGGGCCGGGCGGCCCAGGCGCCGGCGGGTGGGCCCGAACAGGTGCTCGCGGTGGTGCAGGAGCAGGTTGAGCAGGGACCGGTGCTCGACGGCCACGCCCTTGGGGCGGCCGGTGGAGCCGGAGGTGTAGATGACGTAGGCGAGGTCGTCGGGGCCGGGCGGCGCGACGCCGTCCGCGGCGGGCGGACCTGCGGGCTGCCCGTCGATCTCGGCGCGGGTGGCGGGGTCGTCCAGCAGCACGGTGCCCTTGCCCGAGGCGGTCTCGGGGGCGGTGGAGCCGACGGCGACGGTCAGGGCGGGGTCGGCGTCGGCGGCCATGGCAGCCAGGCGTGCGGCCGGGTAGGAGGGGTCCAGGGGCAGGTAGGCAGCGCCCGACTTGAGCACGGCGAGCAGCGCGACCGGCAGGTCGGTCGTGCGCGGCAGCCGCACGGCCACCAGGGTGCCGCGTCCGGCGCCCCGGTCGGCCAGGTGGCGGGCGAGGCGGTCGCTGCGCGCGTCGAGGTCGGCGAAGGTCAGGCGGCCGTCCGGGGCGGTCACCGCGGCGTCGCCGGGCGCCTTGCGCACGCGGTCGCCGAACTCGGTGAGGACCGTGTGCGGGGGCAGGTCGCGGACCTCCCCGGTTCCGGCGGCGAGCAGGGCGGCGCGCTCGCCGTTCTCCAGCAGGTCGACGCGGCCCACGGCCGTGGCGGGGTCCTCGCCGAGGGCGTTGAGCATCCGCAGGAAGCGCCGCTGGTGCTCCTCCAGCCGGGCCGGGGTGTAGAGGTCGGCGCTGCCGTCGAAGTCCACGCGGATGTCGCGTTCGGCCGTGATGCCGTGGACGACGATGGACAGGTCCTCGACCGGGCCGATGGCCAGGTTGTGCGCCGTCGCGGGCAGTCCGGCGAAGGTGAGTTCGCGCCCGACCGGCATGATGTTGACCGAGGGGCCGGTCAGCCGCCCCTCGCCGGGGGCGATGCGGCGCATCTCCTCGTAGCGGGTCCGCTGGTGGCGCAGCACCTGGCGGGCCTCCCGGGCCACGTCGCGGGTCAGGGACTCCAGGGACTGCTCCGGGCGCACCCGTACGCGCAGGGGCACGATGTTGGACAGCATCGAGGGGACCGAACGGGCCAGCGCGTTGCGGCGCGCGGTCACCGGCAGGCCCAGGACGACCTCGTCGGCGCCGGTGGCGCGGTGCACGTAGGCGGCCGTGGCGGCGAGCACGGCGGAGTGCAGGCCGGTGCCCGCGGACCGCGCGGCGGCCACCGCCCCGGCGGCGTCGGCGCGGCGGATGTGGACGGTGGAGCGGTGCAGGGCGCGGGGCATGCGCTCGGGCGCGGCGGCCAGTCCCGCGGGCTCGACGTCCTCGGCCAGCCGCCCGGCCCAGAACTCCCGGTCGGCGCGGGCGGTCTCGGAGTCGCCGTACTCCGCCTCGGCGTCGAGCAGGTCGTGGAGCGAGCCGAACGGGGAGGGTCCCGGGTCGCGGCCCTCGGTCATGGCGTCGTAGTGCTCGGTGATGCGGCCGAGGACCAGCATCGCGCCGTAGCCGTCCAGCAGCAGGTGGTGGACGCGCTGGTAGCAGTAGTTGCGGTCGTCGGAGAGCCGGAACAGCACCTCGGCGAAGAGCTCGCCCCGCGCCATGTGGGGCCTGTCCAGGTCCTCGCGCATCCACGCGAGCGCGACGGCGTCGGGGTCGTCCTCGCCGCGCAGGTCCACCACTTGCAGGCGCCAGTCCTCGGGGTACTCGACCCGCTGCCAGGGGCCCTCCTCGTCCTCACCGAAGGCCAGGTGCAGGGCCTCGGCCTCCAGGACAGCGCCGCGCACGGCGTCCGCGAAGCGGTCGGTGTCCAGCTCCCCGCGCAGTTCGACGTACTCGGCGATGTTGTACAGCGGGTTGTCCGGGTCGAGCTGCTGCGCGTACCACAGCCCCTTCTGGGCGGCGGTCAGGGGGAGTCTGGCGGACGGCTGATGATGCGGCATCGACTACCTTCCGTTCGCGCCGCGAGGGCGGCTTCTGTGCGTGGCACTCACGGGTGCGGGCGTCCGGTCCGCTCTCGGCCCGGTTGCGGCTGTGAACCGGCGGAAGCGGGTCCGGACGCGACCGTGTGCGGGGTGTTGCGTGACGCGGCCGGGTGTGGGGTCCGGCGCGCGAAGCAGCGGGACGGCTACGGAGTGGCACCGGTTTCGGGCGCTGTGCCGCCCGGGATTCCGGCCCGTTGACGTCCTGTGTGCCGGTCACACGTTCTGGGTGTCATTCGTGGCTCATGCGAGGTTTGGACGGGATGACCTGAATCACACCGAGTGGGCTCACACTCTGCGGGTGTGTCCAGGGGCGCCGACCGCGGTGCCGCCCGTGCCGCGGGCGCGGTGCGGTCGGCGCGCTGTGGGCGCGGGTGCGGTCGGTGCCCGTGTGCGCGGATGCGAGTCCGCACGGGTGGGCGGCCGCGTCCCGGAGGGGCGCCGCGAGTGCGGAGCCGCGCTGGTGCGTTTTCGCTGGTGGGAGACCGCACGTACGCGCCCCGAGCGGCCACGGGGACCGCGGGCACCGTCCGTCCCGCGGCCCGGCCGCGGGCTAGTTGTTGATCTGGTAGTTGCCGATGAACAGGGTGATCAGGCTGGTGTCTCCGAGCAGCGAACCGAGGAGGCCCCCGGAGCCGTCGGCAGCGGCGGCGGGGGCGGCCGAGCCCAGGAAGAGGGCGGCTCCGGCGAGGGAGGCGACGGCCAGGGCTGCGGTCCGGCGGGCGAGGGAGAACATGACGGGTTCCTTCCGTTCGGTCGGTGCGTCTACCGATGGCGGGTGCCTCTGGTGATCCGTAGCGGGGGGTGTGTCCGGATTGGTGCAAAAGTTGTCAAAAACCAAGAACCCTCCTGAACTTCGCTTACGCCGCGAAATCATGCGTGCTCCTCCTGGGACCCGAGAGGCGCAGCGGCACCGAACCGGACCGCTGTCCCGCACGTCCCACGGGCGAGGTACCCCCGGGGCGCAAGGCCCCCGAGACAGAAGAAGGCCCCCGATGGAGTTCTCCGGTGACTTCGAGACCCACCTGACCCTGGACGCGACCGCCCCCGGGCGCGTCGCGGAGGCGTCGGAGTGGGCGCGCGAGCACGGGCTCAAGTTCACCCACATCGAGCTGGACCGTGGCGAGTCCCCGTCACAGCCGATGGTCACCTACCACTCCGACGGGAGCACCCTGGCGCGGGAGCTGGCCGTGGCGGAGCGTTGGGCGGCCCTGCTGTCAGGGGCCGGGTTCGCGGTCACCCGCACCAAGCTGGAGGTGTCCCGCCGGGCCGCCGGGGTCCCCTGGGACCGGGAGGAGGCCGAGCTGACGCCGGAGTCGTGCTACTTCGAGACGCACGTCAAACTCCTGCTCCCGGCGTCGGCCGATCTGGCGGCGCTGTCCGCGATCGTGGAACCCCACCGCGCCCGGCTGTCGCGCAACGCGCGCAGGGTCCGCGACGACGGCTTCCAGGAGCGGTTCGTCACCCAGCGGTGCTCACGCGTGGGCCACAGGGAGGCCGCCCGGTTCGAACACGCGCTGTTGAAGGCCCTGGAGAGGGCCGGGGTGACCTTCGAGGACAAGGCGGGGTGGCAGCCCAGGGTCCTGTCGGTGGAGCGGGAGTTCGTCGTCCACGACACCGCCCTGTCCGTGGACGCGGGGTGGCTGGACGCCGCCCCGGTCGAGGACGCCGACGACGTGCCGCCGGGCGAGTACGCGCCGGACAGCTACCGGCAGCGCCCGCCCGGCACCTACGTGCCCAACACCGACGGCCCCGAGGCGAGCCAGGGGAAGGTGTTCGACCCCGCGCTCAAGCACCTGGACGCCGCCTATCGGGCGGGAGAGCCGGTGTTCGCCGACACCGGCCTGGGCTTTCGCTGGTGGGAGGCCAACCGGCGGGCGATGGAGCTGGCCCTGCGCGCGATCGCGGGCACGCCGTGGCGGGACGGCCTGGTGCTGCGCGGCAGCATGCTCATGCCGGTGTGGGCGGGCGACGCCGCCCGGCGCCCCCGGGACCTGGACTTCGTGGTGGTCCCGGCCGAGACCGCCGCGTTCGGCGACCCGGCCGACCGCATGTTCGCGGACGTGGTCGGGGCCGTCACCGGGGCGTCCGCGCAGGGGATCTCCTTCGACGCCGAGGGCGTGCGGCTGGAGAGCATCTGGACCTACGAGCGGGCGCCGGGCCGCCGCGTGGTCGTCCCGTGGCGGGCCGGGGGCCTGCCCCCGGGCACCGTGCAGATCGACGTGGTGTTCAACGAGTCGCTGCCCGAGCCGCCGGTGGCGGTGTCGGTGGCGGGGGCGGACGTGCTGGCGGCCGGGGCGGAGCTGTCCCTGGCCTGGAAGGTGCTGTGGCTGTACACGGACACCTACCCGCAGGGCAAGGACCTCTACGACGCGGTCCTGCTGGCCGAGAGCGCGCGGCCCTCGCGCGAACTGCTGGTGAGTGTGCTGCGCCCCGAGCTGGGAGAGCGGGCCGAGACCGTGGACGAGCGCTTCCTGCGGGAGGAGGTCAGCCTCGACTCCGACGAGTGGGACGACTTCGTCAGCGACTGCCCGTGGGTGGAGGGCGGCGCGGGAGAGTGGGTGGACCGCTTCGAGGCGGCGATGGCCCCCGCGTTCCGGGGGGAGTGAGCGGACCCGTCCCTCCGCGCGGCGGGAAGGTTCGGCGCGGCTCCGGAGACACCGGTCGACGGGCGTGCTGGCAGGGGTGCTGACTTGAGGGCTGACTAGCCTGTGGCCATGCGGGAGATCCGGAGAGAACCGCGCGGGTGGGCACGTCCGGCCTTCGAGGCCGTGCTGTGGGCCCTTCTGGGCGCGCTGATCGTGATCGAGCTCTCCGGGGTCCGCGACCGGCCGCCGGTCCTCGAAACGTGCCTCCTGCTGGCCGCCCTGGCCGTCGCGGCGGCCCTGTCCCGTCCCCTGCCGTTCGTCTCGCTGGGCGTCATGCTCAGCGGGGCGGTCCTGCAGACGTCCGCCTCGGGGTTCCTGGTGGTGGAGACCACCGTGATCGCGCCCTGGCTGGCCGTGGCTGTGCTGGCGCTGCTCACCGGCCTGCGCTCGGAACGGGTGCGCCCGGTGGTGGCGATGGTGGTCGCGGCGTGCTCGTTCACCCTCGTCCTGCACCTGTCGGCGGGGCTGGTGTCCGGCACGGGCGTCCGCGCGTTCCTGTCCGACTCCGTGGACTGGCTGGGCGCCGTCCTCGTCATCGCGCTGAGCACGCTCGCCCCGTGGCTGTTCGGCCGCTACCAGCGCCTGCGCCGCAGGGTGTGGCGGGGCGGCTGGGAGATCGCCGAGCGCATGGAGCGGACCCGCGCGGCCGAGGCCGACCGGGCCCGCCTGCGGGAGCGCGCCCGGATCGCGACCCGGATGCACGACTCCCTCGGCCACGACCTCGCGCTGATCGCGGTGCGCGCGGCGGCCCTGGAGATGACCGCGCCGGAGGGCTCCGAGCAGGGACGGGCAGCCGGTGAGCTGCGCACGGCGGCGCACGAGGCCAACCTGCGGCTGCGGGAGGTCATCGGGGTGCTGCGCGAGGACGACGACGGTGACGGCGGTGGCGACGGCCGCGGCGAAGCCGCTTCCGGACCGGGCGTCGCCGGGCCGAGTCCGGGCGGGTTCGACGCGGGCCCGCTGACCACAGGCGAGCCGAACGCGGGCGAGTCGGTGGCGGCCCTGGTGCAGCGCGCCTCGGACGCCGGTATGCGGGTCCGGCTGCTGCGGGAGGGCCCCGACCCGGACCCGTCCGCACCGGGCGGGGGCGCCGTGCACCGGGTGGTCCAGGAGGCGCTGACCAACGCGGCCAAGTACGCGCCGGGGGCGGAGGTGACCGTGCGGGTGGTCCGCGAGGACGACCGGACCCGGGTGTCGGTCAGCGACACAGGACCGCCGGAGGCCGTGCGGACGGTGCTGCCCGCGCGGAGTGGGGACGGGTCCGGCCTGGCCGGGCTGCGCTCCCTGGTGGAGGGGCTCGGCGGGAGCTTCGCCGCGGGCCGGGAGGAGGGCGCGGGATTCGCCGTACGGGCGACCGTGCCCGACCCCGGCGCCGGGGGCGGGGCGGAGGAGCCCGGGGAATCGGAGACGCGTCGCGCCCACGGCGAGGCCCGCGCCCGCGCGCGGCGCCGGCTGGTGGCCGCCGTGGCCGTTCCGGCAGCGCTGGGCCTGGGGCTGGTGGCGGTCGGCTTAGGCCTGCTGTCCTGGGTGGGTACCAACACCGTCCTGCCCGCGGAGCGGTACGAGCGGTTGTCCGTGGGGGACGACCGGGAGCGGGTGGAGGGGGTGCTCCCCCGGTTCTCCTATCCCGAGGGTTCGGTGTCGGCCCGGGCCTCCGAACCGTCCGCGCCGCCCGGCGCCCGGTGCCTCTTCTACCTGTCCCGGTACGAGAACGGGCTGCCGCCGGTGTACCGGCTGTGCTTCGAGGGCGGTGTCCTGGTCGCCAAGGACGAGATCCAGCGGACCGACTGACCTGGCGGCGCACTGGCCGGACGGCGCAGTAGGGTGTCGGCGTGAACGCGACAGACGGCGCCGGGGCGCTTCGCGTCGTCCTCGCGGACGACGAGGCCATGATGCGCGCCGGACTGCGCGCGATCCTGTCGGCGGCGCCGGGGATCGAGGTGGTGGGCGAGGCCGGGGACGGCGACGCCGCCGTGGCACTGGTCGCCGAGCACCGTCCCGACATCGCGCTGCTGGACGTGCAGATGCCCGGCACGGACGGCCTGGCCGCGACGGAGGCCATCGCCCGGGAGCACCCGGAGACGGCGGTCGTCATCCTCACCACGTTCTCCGAGGACGCCTACATCGCGCGGGCCCTGTCCGGGGGCGCCAGCGGGTTCGTGCTCAAGAGCGGGAACCCCCGGCAGCTGGTGGAGGGGCTGCGCGCGGTCGCGGAGGGCGGGGCGTACCTGTCGCCGGAGGTGGCGCGCCGGGTGATCGACGAACTGGACTCCTCCGGGGGGCGGCTGTCCCGCGCGTCGGCGGCGCGGGAGCGGGTCGGGCGGCTCACCGAACGCGAACGCGGGGTGCTGGCGCTGGTCGGCCAGGGGTGCTCCAACGACGAGATCGCGCGCCGCCTGGCCATCGCCCCGGGCACGGTCAAAGTGCACGTGGGGTCGATCCTCACCAGGCTCGACGTGCGCAACCGGGTGCAGGCCGCCGTGGTGGCCTACGAGGCCGGACTGGTCTGAGCCGGACCGGCCTGAGGCCGCGGTCCAGTCCCGGTCCGGTCCCGGCGCGCTGGGCGAGGGGCCCACCGGTGGAAGCCGTCCGCGGGCGCCGACCGGCCCGGGGATGCGGGTTCATGGACGCGGGTCCACAGGTTTTCCACAGGCGGGGATCGGGGCTGGCGGCGGGAGTAGCCGCTGCGGTTCGATGGAATCGGGGGGTCCCCAGGGCCCTCTCCGTCGGCGTGCCCTCACCCCGTTCCCCACGCCCCGACCCGCCGCTCCCACCGCCCGCCCTACCCCTTTGTGCCTACCCGCCCGCTGCCGTCCAGGCGATGCGCGCCGGGCGTCCCGGCCCCGAGCATGGCTGGCATGAACACCACCAACTCCGTCCGCGCCAGGCGCGCGACCGCCTACGGGTCGGCCGCCCTCGTCCTCGCCGCGGCGTTCTCGATCCCCACCGCCCTCAACGCGGCCACCGACTCCGGGAGCGTGGTCCTCACCGCGCCCGAACCCACCGGCCCGCACGCCGTCGGCCGGACCGAACTGCACCTGGTCGACCCCGACCGCGGCCACCCCTGGGTGGAGGAGGCCACCGAACGGGACGTCATGGTCAGCGTCTGGTACCCGGCCGGAGAAGGCACCGGCGCGGACGGGGAGGGCGGCGCCTCCGCCGGGGCCGGCACGGGCACCGGCGAACCCGCGCCCTACGTCACGCCCTCCGTCTCCGGGGTGCTCAAGAGCGAACTGGAGCAGGGAGGACTCCACCGCGACAGCGTCGACTTCGACGCCTTCCGGGTCAACGCCCTCCAGGACGTCCCGGCCGCCGACACCGGCCCGTTCCCCGTCATCCTCTACTCCCCGGGGCTGGAGCAGTCCCGGTTCCTCAACGCCCTGCACCTGGAGGAACTCGCCTCCCACGGGTACGTGGTGGCCGCCGTGGACCACCCCTACGAGACTCTCGCCGTGGACATGCCCGACGGCCGGGTACTGCGCACGAGCGCCCCCTCCTTCAGCACCGGGGCCCTCAAGGAGGCCGTCGCGGTCCGGCGCGCGGACACCCGCCTGGTCCTGGACGGGCTGACCGCGCTCGCGGAGGGCGACAGCCCCGACGCGGGCGGCCAGGAGCCCCCCGAGGGCCTGGGCGGGGCGCTGGACCTGGACGCGGTGGGCATGTTCGGCCACTCCGCCGGAGGGCTCACCACCGCCGAGGTGATGCTGGAGGACGACCGCGTCGACGCGGGGCTGGACCTGGACGGCACCATCGGCTACCACGTCGGCGACGAGGTGTGGTCGGAGGCCAACCTGCGGGGCGCCGACCGCCCCTTCGCGCTCCTGACCGCGGGGAGGGCCGGGGCCGGGCTCGAACCGCACCACAGCGGATACAGCGCCGGGTTCCGGACCTTCGTGGACGCCTCCTCGGTGGACGTCCTGGAGCTGTACATGGCCGAGGGCGAGCACTTCAGCTACACCGACCACCAGTGGGTTCTGCCCGGCGTCGACGAGGCCCTCCAGCCCGGCAACCGCGCCTGGCCCGACCTGGTGGAGGGGGCGATCGGCACCGTCGACCCCGAGGAGTCCGTCCGGGCGCAGCGCGCCTACGTCACGGCCTTCTTCGACGCCCACCTGCGCGGTGGGCGGGACCCGATCCTGGACGGCCCGTCGCCGGACCTGCCCGCGATGGAGTTCGTCGGCGAGGACTAGTCCCCGGGCGGGCGCCGGGAGGGCTCGGGCCAGGCGCCCGCACCCGGCACCGCGGAGGCCCGGAACGCGCCTTGCGCGTCCCGGGCCTCCGGCCACCGGTAGGGCCCCGTCAGGCTCCTCCGGTCCTTTACACGTCACGCACGCGCAGCTCGGTGTGGGCCACGATCTGCGCGGCCAGGGCCCAGCCCACGACCGCGGCGATGTTCACCGGCCCATCGTGCGGGGCCGTGTAGAAGCCCACGTCACCGCCCGCGTAGAACTCGATTCCGGCCGTTCCCGGCATCAGCGCCGCGAAGTCGCTGATCATCTGCACCTGGGAGAGCTGCATGACCATCGGCAACCCCATGAGCAGCAGGAACCCCACGATGAACGTGCCCGGCATGCTCCGCGTCGCCGTGCCGATCCCGACGAACAGCACCGCGAACAGCGCCATGCACACGCCCGCGCTCAGCGACGTCGCCAGGGTCCCGGCGACGTCGGCGGAGGCGTACCGGCCGACGAACACGCTCAGCACCGCGACCGCCGTCACCGTGGCGAGCACGCCCGCCGCGAAGGCGAGTGCGGAGGACACCAGCGTGCGCGCGACCAGCACGGTCCCCCGGGCGGGCCGCCACAGCAGGGTGCTGGTGACGCTGCGGTTGCCGAACTCCCCGGTCGCGGTCAGCGCGGCCATCACCAGCACGGCGATCTGCACCAGGTAGAAGTGCCCCTGCGAGGTGAGCCGCATGAACGCGGCGCCGTCCGCCTCGTCCGGGTTCTCCATGATCCGGGTCCACTCGGTGTAGCCCATGATCGCGGCGAACACGGCCATGCCCGCCAGCGCGGCGCCGAACGCCCACCACGTGGAGCGCAGGGACGACTGCCGGATCCACTCGGCGGCGACCTCCCGGAACAGGTCCGTCCGGGGGCGGCCCCCGGAGCGGTCGGCCCCCGCCACGGCCGCCTCCACCGTTCCCGCTGCTCGCCGCGGTCCCTCGTCGCTCGCGGGGGTTCCGGACCCCTCCTTCACACCCGTCGCACCCGTCGCACCCGTCGCACCGAACACCCTCGACTCACCCGTCATGCTCTCCTCACCCCTGTCGTCCCGCCCGCTTCGGTTTCCGCCCCGGGCCCTCTCCCCTTCCTCCCACCACCGGTTCACCGGGACCTCCCGCGTCCCAGGCGGCGCAGTGGCCCGGCCGGTCCCGCGGTACTCCCGGGAGACACCGGGTCCCCGGCGGCGGGTCCCGTGTCCCCCGGCGCGTTCCCCGAAGCGTTCTGGCCGGAGGCGGGCCCGGAGCGGACGCCGTACTCGACGGAGTCCCCGGTCAGTTCCAGGTAGGCCTCCTCCAGCGAGGCCTCCTCCAGCCGGAGCCCGTGGACCCGTGCGCCCACGGCGTGCGCGTGGTCGCCGACCTCCGCCACGCCGAGCCCGAACACCCTCAGACCGCTGCTCCGGCCGTCGCCCCGGTCCCAGCCGTCACCCCGGTTCCGGCTGCCGTCTCGGCCCCGTCCATCACCGGCACCCCGTGCTGATCGCTCGGCACCGGAGTCACCGCTGTCCCGGACATCTCCTACGCTTCCGGGTTCCCCGCCGACACGGACACCTCTCGCGCTTCCGGGTTCCCCACCGTCCCGGACACCCCCGCCGTCACGGGCGTCACCGGCTTCCCTGACTCCCCGAACACCCCTGTCGTCCCGGGCGTCCTCCGCCGCCTCGGTCCGCACCGACGGCCCAAGCCGCTCCAGCCCCTCCCGCAGCCTCGCGGCGTCCGGGCTGCGCACCAGCACGTGCGTGCGCGACCAGGCCGCGATGACCTCGGAGATCGGCGCGTCCGCGATCAGCCGCCCCCGGCCCACCACGACCAGGTGGTCGGCGACCATCTCCATCTCGCTCATCAGGTGGCTGGAGACGAACACGGTGCGCCCCTCGTCGGCGAGTCGCCGCGTCAGGTCGCGCATCCACCGCACGCCGTCCAGGTCGAGCCCGTTCACCGGTTCGTCGAACAGCAGCACCCCCGGGTCCCCCAGCAGCGCGTCCGCGACGCCCAACCGCTGGCGCATGCCCAGGGAGTACCCGTGCACCCGCTGGCGGGCGACGCCGGTCAGGCCGACCTCCTCCAGCACCTCGTCCACCCGGCTCCTCGGAATCCCGCCGCCCGCCGCCTTCGCGGTCAGGTGGGCGCGGGCGCTGCGTCCGGGGTGGGCGGCGTCCGGCGACAGCAGGGCGCCGACCTGCCGCGTCGGCCGGTCCAGCCGCGCGTACTCCCGGCCGTTGACCAGGGCCTGCCCCGACGTGGGCCGGGCCAGGCCCAGCATCATCCGCATGGTCGTGGACTTGCCCGCGCCGTTGGGCCCCAGGAAGCCCGTCACCCGCCCGGGTTCGACGGTGAAGGTGAGGCCGTCCACCGCCGTCCTGCCCCCGTAGCGTTTGGTCAGTTCGCGCACCGTGAGCACGGTTTCCCCTCTCTTCCGCTCTCGTGGTGCACCACGCTAGGAAGAGTGGCCCCCGCCCCGCATCTGTGGTTCGTCGGGGACCGGATACGCACTTGTGCCTACCCGGCGCCCGCGCGGGGCCGTTTCGCCGGACCGGCGTTTCGGGTAGGTCCCGTGGGTGACGGCCAACCGGTCGAACGGGGGGAGAGGTCATGCGGGCGTCCATCGGCGACTACGTGCGTACGCACGGGGTCGTGAGCACCGAGGGTCAGCACGTCGGGGAGATCGTGGAGGTACGCGGCGCCGACGACGGGCCGCCGTACGTGGTGCGGTTCCCGGACGGGGAGGAGCGGCTCGTCTATCCGGGGCCGGAGACGGTGGTGGAGCCCCGGCACCCGGTGGACTGAGCGGTGCCGGAGGGGGCCGCCGGGACAGCCGGGACACCCGGTCCCCGGGGGCGGGTCCGGCGGCGGCCCGTGACACGTCGGGCACACGGGACGGCGGCGGGCGTGGCGCCCGCCGCCGTGGTGTCCGGGGCCCGCCCGCGGGTCAGGCCGACAGCCGGTCCAGGAAGCCGCCCAGGTTGGCCGAGGCGCGGGCGATCTGCTCGTCCACGGTGAGGGACTCCTCGAAGCGCCCTCCCTGCTCCGGCTCCTTCTTCCCGCGGATGTACAGCGAGCAGGCGAAGTCGGTGCACATGTACAGGCCCACCGTGCTGCCGTCCTTGCCGGCGCGCTTCGCCTTGGGCGCGGCCAGCAGTGCCACGCCCCGCCCGGGGTGCGTGGTCAGGCACACCGAGCACATGCTCCGGCGCAGCCCGGCGCGGACGTTGGACAGGCGGAAGGCCACGCCGACGAGCCGGTCGCCGCGCTCGGTGACCAGGTAGGCGCGTTCGTGCGCGGTGTGGTCGCGCCAGCCGAGGAAGTCCAGGTCCTCCCACGGGCGCCGGTCCAGGTCGCGCGGCAGCGAGAGCCGCTGCGCCTCCCCCTTCGAGCAGTTCACGAACGACGTCCGGATGTCCCGCTCAGTCAAAGCTCTCATGGGAGGGACGCTAACGCCGCAGGTCGGGCCCGGGCAACGTTTTTACGGCGCGGCGTACCGTCCCCGTGCTGGCCGGAACCCCCGCACCGCCGCATGTCCGCCCCGGCTCAGGGGCGTCTGATGAGGTAGAGCGCGAAGGGCTCTCCGCCGTGGCGGATCTCGCGCGCGTAGCCGAACCCGAGCCGTTCCATGACCGCGCGGGAACGGAGGTTGTGCACCTCGGTGAAGGAGACCACCTCGTCCGCGCCGAGGTCGTGGAAGGCGAACTCCAGCCCCGCGCGGCCGATCTCGCTGGCGTAGCCGAGCCCCCAGAAGCACTCGCGGATCGCCCAGCCGACCTCCAGGCACCACAGGGAGTCCACCACGGCGCGGGACAGGCCGCCGCGCCCCACCAGCTCGCCGGTCCACCGGTCGTGCGCGATCCACTTGTGGACGCCGTCGGTCTCCCAGGCGCGTTCCATGTGCAGGGCGCTCTCCCAGGCCTCCCCCCGCGTCCACCTGCCGCCGTACCAGCGGGCGACGCCGGGATCCCGGTGCAGCCGCCACAGCTCGCGGGCGTGCTCGGGGCCGATGGGGTCCAGGCGCAGCCTCCGCGTGAGGCGGACACCGGACGTGCCCCGAGGTCCGGCCGGGTCGGCCGGGGTCCGCGGTGCGTCGCCGCGGCGGTGTCCGCGGTCGGGGCCGGTCACGGGCGCTCCCGCCGGGTGCGGGCGGCGGCGGGGTTGCGGCCGCCGGGCGGGTGGAGGAGGGCCCCGTGCGCACCGCGCGCTTTCCCGGCCGCGCCGCGTGCTTCCCGGTGCACGTCGCGGGTGCCGTCCGCCGCACCGCGCACGTCCCCGTGCGCCCTCTCCGCTGCCACGTGGGAAAGTCTAGGTTCCGACCCTCCCGTACGGCCGTCACCGCCGTGTACTGGGACTTTCCCGTTATCCGCGGGCACTCGGCGCGTGATGTCCCTTCCTCGCGCCGACCGGGAGTCAGTCCCGCTGGAAGAGGCGGGCCGTGTACAGGACCGCGCCGGAGGCCAGCCCGGCCAGGGCCAGCGAGGCCGCGAACGAGGCGGCTTCGAGTACGAAGCCGGAGAACTCGACCGTCTCGGCCAGGAAGCGGCGCGTGGCCTGGCGCGAGAGGACGAACACGGCCACGAAGGCGGTGAAGGAGACGACCGAGGAGACCTTCACCGGAGTGTTCCGGCGCATTGGAGAGGAGGCATGCGGGCCATCCTAGGGTGGGCCGTCCCCGGTCACTCCCCGGGCCCGGGGGACGGCCCCGAGGCGGCCCGCTCCCCCTCCTCACGTCCGCCCATCTGGAGGAGCGCCGTGCCGACGGCCACCAGCAGCAGACCGCCCGCCCTCGGCCAGGTGAGCGCCTCCCCGAGCAGGACGACGCCTAGGGTCGCCACGGCGGCCACGCCCAGCGCCGTCCACAGGCCGTAGGCGACCCCGACGGGCATCCCGTGCCGCAGCGCGAGGGAGAAGAGGTAGTAGGCCGCTACCACGCTGACGACCGCCAGCGCCGTGGGGACGGGGGCGGTGAAGCCGTCCGAGGCGCGGGTCGCGAACGCCCCGAGTACCTCGGTCCCGATGGTCGCGACCAGGAAGAACCAGGCCATGGCGTACCCCTCCGCATCACGGGACCCCTGCGCCCCGAATTTATATGAACGATCGTTCAACTTATACCCCACGGATTAGAGCTGGAGCAATGATGCCTTGACCAGAAATAGTTGAACTATCGTTCGTTTTGTGTGAGGCTCTGCTCCGACGCGAAACATCTGGGAGCAAGCATGCTGATCGCCTACGCCCTCCTCGCCGGGACCGTGGCCCTGGAGGTGGTCGGAGCCCTCGCCACGCGCTACTCCGACGGGTTCACCCGGCTGCTGCCGACGGCGCTGACGGTCGCCTCGGTCCTGGGCGCCTACTACCTGTTCTCGCTGGCGCTCCTCGAAGGGCTCCAACTCGGGGTCGCCTACGCCGTCTGGGCCGCCGCGGGAGTCGTCGCCGTCACGCTGGCCGGCTCCCTCCTCCTCGGCGACCGGCTGACGCGCGCCCAGTCCGCAGGCATCGGTCTCGCGACCCTCGGGGTGGTGTTGTTGCAGTTCGGGGCGGTCTGAGGGCCGTCGCCCGCCCGCGCGCCGGGAGCGCGCGCTGCTAGACTCCAGCGAGCCGAGCAGCACGCGGCCCTGGAGGCGCAGATGACGCGAACGACCGGCGCGCGAGTCGACGGACGCCGCGCCCGGGGCGAACGCAAGCGGGAGGCGATCATCGCCGCGGCCCTGCGCGTCATCGAACGCGACGGGGTCTCCGGGGCAACCCACCGCACGGTCGCCGGGGAGGCCGGGGTGCCCGCGAGTTCGGTGGCCTACTACTTCGCCACCCTGGACGACCTGCTCGTGGCCGCCCTGACCGTGGCCTCGGACTCCTACATCGCACAGCTGCGCCGGGTCATGGACGCCGACGGCGACGACCTCGCGACCCTGGCCCAGCTCATCGCCGAGGCCGCCGGGCCCGACCGCCGCCGCGCCTTGGCCGAACGGGAGCTGACACTGCTCGCCGCACGCCGCCCCGCACTGCGCCCGATGGCCCTGCGCTGGCGGCAGACCCTCACCGAGATCGCCCGGCGCCACACCGACGACCCGGTCGCGGTGGAGGCCTTCCCCTCGGTTTCGGACGGGTTGTGCGCACGCGTGCTGCTGGGAGGGGACACCCCCACCGTGGGCGAGATCGAGGCCGTCCTGCGCCACACCCTGCGCATGCGGCGCTGACCGCCCACCTCGAACACCACGCGCGCCCGGCTCCCCGCTCCCGCCTCGGACACCACACGCGCCCGGGGCCGCCCGCCCGCATCAGGCACCGCGCCTCGGCGCCGACCGGGCACCCCGCTTCCAGGCCGTGTCGCGCCCTGGCACGCACGGGGCACAGGCAGCAGACTGGGCCCCGTCCGGGACCCTCCGGGCACGCGTCGAGGAGGACACATGGAACTCGGTCTGCACGTCGCCGACTTCACCTGGGACGGCGGAACCCCCGCCATCGGCCCCACACTCGCCGACACCGCCCGCGCCGCCGAGGCCGCGGGCGTCTCACGGCTCACGGTGATGGACCACTTCTGGCAGATGGGCGGGGACATCGGCCCGCAGGAGAACGCCATGCTGGAGGCGTACACCGCTCTGGGCTTCCTGGCCGCGCACACCGAGCGGGTCCTCCTGCACACCCTGGTCACGGGGGCCGTGTACCGCGAACCGGGTGTGCTGGCCAAGCAGATCAGCACCCTGGACACGCTGTCCGGCGGGCGCGCCGGGCTGGGCATCGGAGCCGCCTGGTACGCCGACGAGGCGCACGGCCTGGGTATCCCGTTCCCGTCCACGGCGGAGCGGTTCGAGCGCCTGGAGGAGACGGTCCAGATCTGCCTCCAGATGTGGGGCGGGGACGAGGGCCCCTACCGGGGCAGGCACCACACGCTGGAGCGCACCCTCAACTCGCCGCAGAACATCTCCACACCGCACCCGTACCTGATGATCGGCGGCGGCGGGGAGCGCAAGACGCTGCGCATGGTCGCCCAGTACGCGGACGCGTGCAACATCTTCGGCGGCCCGGACGCGGCGCACAAGCTCGACGTGCTCCGGCGGCACTGCGAGGACCTGGGGCGCGACTACGACCGGATCGAGAGGACCACGACCTTCTCCGTCACCCCCGACACCACGCGGGACGCGCTGGTCCGTCAGCTGCTGGAGCTGGCCGAGACCGGGTTCTCGGTCGCCTACGTGTACGGCCAGGGGTTCTCCGACCCCCGCCGCGTGGTCGAGCTGTTCAGCTCCGTCCTGCCGGAGGTCGCGGAGGCCTGAACCGGGCGGTTCCGGCGCCCGTGCCGCGAATCCGCGTGCCACGCGCCGGGCCCCGAAGGCCGCGACGCGCACCCCCGCGGGCGGTCCGGCCCGCCGCCCGGACGGGCCGGACCGCCTTTCAGGCAGAGTTCAGAGCGTGTCGATCAGCTCGCGGCACGCCCGCTCGCACCGTCGGCACGCCTCGGCGCACACCCGGCAGTGGTCGTGCATGGAGGCGTGCCGCTCGCACTCCTCGGCGCACGTCTTGCAGGCCTGCGCGCAGGCCTCCAGGACCGCGCGGGTCAGGTTGGCGTCGTAACCGGTGTGACGCGAGAGCACCCGGCCGGTGGTCTCGCACTGGTCGGCGCAGTCGAGGTCGGTGCGGACGCACTTGACGAGGTCGGCGACCCCGTCCTCGCTCAGACAGGCGTCCGCGCAGGCGGTACAGGCCTGGGCGCACTCGAAGCACGCCTCGATGCAGGCCCGCAGCCTCTCGCGGTCCGCCCCGCCCAGGTCCTTGGGATAGGTCTCCAGCATCCGGCTCGCCACGCTCATGGCGTTCCCCCTCGGCGTCGTGCGGCGCCGGGGGCGGGTGCCCCCGGCCCTGGTCCGCACTCCCTTAACCGGCGGGTGGCGGGACAAACCCGGGGGAGGGCCGGTGGGGGCGCCGGGTGGCCCCGGCGCCCGCCGCGGGTCGGGCCGGGTCAGTGACCGCCGTGGTCCCCCTCGGCGTCCTGCCCGGAACCGTCGTCCCCGGAGCCGCCGCCTCGGCCGAGCATCGACTCCATCTCCTCGATCTCGGCCTCCTGGGCGTCGACGACCTCCCGGGCCAGTTCACCGGCCTCGGGGGCGACGCCGTTCTCCAGCTGGTCCTCGGCCATCTGGACCGCGCCCCGGTGGTGGGCGATCATCAGCTCCAGGAACAGCGTGTCGAAGGCCTCCCCCTCGGCGCGCTCCAGCTCCGCCATCTGCTCCTCGGTCATCATCCCGGACATGCCGTGGTGCTCCCCGTCGCCCTCGGGCTCGACCCCCCAGGCGTCCAGCATCCCCCGGAGCTGTTCGATCTCGGGCCCCTGGGCAGCCTCGATCTCGGCCGCGAGGGCCGCGACCTCCTCCCCCGCCCGGTCCTCGGCGAGCCGGGACATCTCCACGGCCTGCTCGTGGTGGGGGATCATCATCCGGGCGAACATGACGTCTGCGTCGTTGAACTCGGCCGCCGACTGCTCCGCCGTCGGCTGCTCGGCGGACCCGGGCGCGGGGTCGGGGGCCTCCCCGCCGCCGCAGGAGGCGAGGAACAGGGCGGCGGCCAGTGCCGCCGGAGCCGCCGGGAACGCGCGGGTACGGAACTGCGTGGTCATCGTCGGTCCTTCTTCATGGCTTCTTCGCGCATGGCGCGGCGCGCCGCGGCGAGGTGAACAGGGCTCGGGACCGGGTGTCGGGGCGCGTGGGGCCGCCGCACCACCCGGGAAGGGCATCTACACCCTCAGCACCTGCAACTTCGCCAGACACGGGGGTTCGGGCGGCGCGACGCGCACCGCCCGCCGGAGCAGCGAGGACGGCGGCCTCGGCAGCGGTCCCGGCCAGGGGAGGAAGACCGCGGCGGCCAGCCCGACGAGGGCGGCCACCAGGGCGGCCACCGCCAGGCACATCGTCGTCGGGTCGGTGACGGGGGAGGCGGCGTGGGCGTCCGGGTCGGAGTACCCGCCCGCGGCGTCATGCGTGTTCGGGACGGGGTACCCGCCCGCGGCGGCGTCCGCCTCCGGAACAAAAACGGCGTGCGCACCGGCCGCGGACACAGCGTGGGCCGCAGGGGCGGCCTGCGCCTCCGGAACGGGGTCGGCGTGCGCGACGACCGAGGCGGTGGAGACGGGAGAGGTGTGCTCCGTGTGCGTGGACGCGTGCCCCAGGGTGTGCATTCCCGCCACACCGAGCAGCACGGACACCAGGAGCAGCATCCGCACCCAGGCTGGGCCGGGATGCGCGGAGCGCCCGCGCGCGGCCCTGCCCACGGCTCCCACCGTGGGTGCCGCGCCACGCGGAAGGAGCGACGGGACACGGGCGTAGGTGATCGTCACCAGCGCCTCCTCCCCTCGCCCTCCGCCGCGCACGGCGGGTTCCGTCCGGTGCCCGGAATCCCGTCCGGACCGTCTCCACCAGGGTAGGACCGCCCTTCAAAGGCCCCCGACCGCCCCCGGCCTACCTCCTACCCCTATCGGGTAAAGGCGACCGCGGCCGCCCCCGCGCGGAGCACGGGGACGGCCGCGGTCCCGGCGGGCACCGGTCAGCGGGCGCCGCTCAGGTGGTGGCCTCCTCCATCCGCGCCCGCGCCGCCGCCTCGACGTTCTTCTTGATGTGCTCCATCTCGGTCGGGACGTTCTGGTTGTACTTGACGGTCATCTGCTCGTCGTCGAAGGGCGCGTCGGGCCTCATGGCGAACTGGTAGCTCCAGGTCAGACGCACCCCCTCCGGCACCTGCTCGTAGTTCCAGTGGATCCGCACGTACTCGAAGCCCTCGGTCTGGACGCGGTGGGACCACGCCTCCCCCGCCTCGCGGTCCACGGTGCGCTCGGACACCCAGCTCCACACGCGCCCCTGCTTGTCGGGGTTCTTGGTGACGCGGAAGCGCGTGGTGTCGCCGTCCTGCTCCAGGACCTCCACCGAGGAGTGCCAGGTGAAGATCTGGGGCCAGGAGGCGACGTCGTTGGTCAGGTCCCAGACGAAGTCGTAGGGCGCGTCGATGACGACGCTGTGCTCGATGCTTCCGGGCACGGGATCACATTCCTTTCGCGGGGGCGGCGACGCCCCCGTTGACGAGGGCGGCCAGCGAGTCCGGGGAGGGCGCCGCCTCGGCGTCCGCCCCGAGCTTGCGGCCGACACGGCGCTCGATCTCGGCGACGATGCCCATGACGCCCAGGGAGTCGATCCCCAGTTCGTCGAAGGTGCTCGTGGAGGCGGTGGCGGCGTCGGTCCGGACACCGGCGCAGGCGGACATGAGTTCCACCAGCTCCTCCATCTCGATGTGTCTGTCGGACATGGGTCTCCTCAGGGATCTCGTATGTCGGTTCGGGTCCCGGCGCGCGTGCCGCGTCACATGTCGGTCCGCGTGCCGGGTGCGGGTCTGTTCGTCGGCCCGGATCGGGTCAGGCCGGATCGGGGCGGGTCAGGACGACGGCGGAATTGCCGCCGCCCAGGCCGCGCGACAGGACCAGTGCGGTGCGCAGGCGCGCGGCGCGCGGCACCCGCACGACCAGGTCCAGGCCGCTGGGCGCGTCGGGGACGTTGGGCGTTGGCGGCACGACCTGGTGTTCCAGGCTCAGGACCGCGGCGGCCACGTCCAGTGCGCCCGCCCCGGCGTAGGCGCGTCCGAAGCCGGTCTTGGGCGCGGTGACGGCCACCCCGCCGGGGAACAGCTCGCGCAGCACGGCGGCCTCGTCGGCGTCGGCCTTGGGCGTGCCCACCGCGTCGGCGAAGACCACGTCCACGTCCTCGGGGGCGACGGCGGCCCGGCGCATCGCCTCCCGCGCCGCGTGCAGGAGTCCGGCTCCGCCCGGGTCGAACGATCCGACCCCGCCGAAGGTGCTCGCGTGCCCCGCGACCTCGGCCCGGATCCTGGCGCCGCGCGCCCGCGCGGCGGCCCCGTCCTCCACCACGGCGACGGCCGCGCCCTCGGCCGGGACGTGTCCGGCCGCCCCCTCGGTGAAGGGGAGGTAGGCCGTGCGGGGGTCGTCTCCTCGGCTGAGGACCTCGGCCCCGGCGTGGCAGGCCAGCGCGAACGGGGAGCCGATCGGGGCCTCGCTGCCGCCCACCAGCATCGCGGAGGTCCCGCGCCGCAGGGCCCGTTCGCTCTGGCCCAGGGCGTCGAGCATGCCCGGCTCGTCGGTGACCAGCACCCCGCACATGCCCTTGAGGCCGTTGCTGATGGAGATCTGTCCGGTGCTCGCCGCGTAGAACCAGGCGATGGACTGGTAGGGGCCGACGTGGTCGGGCCCCTTGCTCCACAGGGCCTCGATCTCGCGCTGGCCGAACTCGACGCCGCCCGTGCAGCTGCAGATCAGCACGCCGACCGCGTAGGGGTCGGCGGCGGGGTCCAGCCCCGAGTCGCGCAGGGCCTCGCCGGCCGCGACCATCGCGAACCAGCTGAAGGCGTCGGTCTGGACGACGTAGCGGCCGTCGAGGTGGTCGTAAGGGTCGAAGCCGGGGATCTTCCCGCCCACGCGCACGTGGAAGCCGTCGGTGTCGAAGTCGGGGATCGGCGCGAGGAGCGAGCGGCCCTCCCGGACCGCCTGCCAGTACTCCGGCACGCCCACCCCGGCGGGCGAGACCGTGCCGAGTCCGGTGATGACCGTGCTCATACGCGCACCTCGCTGCCCCGGTCCAGGACGACCGCGGACTGGAAACCGCCGAAGCCGCTGCCCACGGAGAGCACGACGTCGGTGCGCCGCTCGCGGGCGGTCACCGGAACGTAGTCCAGGTCGCACTCGGGGTCGGGCGTGCTCAGGTTGGCCGTCGGCGGCACGACGCCGGTGTCCATGGCCAGCACGCAGGCGGCCAGTTCGATGGAGCCGATCGCGCCCAGCGAGTGCCCCACCATCGACTTGATGGAGGACATGGTCACCCGCCGCGCGTGCTCGCCCAGGGAGCGCTTGACGGCGTCGGTCTCGTGTCGGTCGTTCTGCACGGTGCCCGATCCGTGGGCGTTGACGTAGTCCACGTCGGTGACGGGAAGCCGCGCCTGGTCCAGGGCGGTGGTGATGGCCCTCGCCATCTCCTGCCCCTCGCGGCGCAGGCCGGTCATGTGGAAGGCGTTGCCGTGGTTGGCGAAGCCCGCCACACGGCAGCGGATCCGCGCGCCCCGGCGGCGGGCGATGGAGGCCTCCTCCAGGATGAGGACGGCCGCGCCCTCGCCCATGACGAAGCCGTTGCGCTCGCGGTCGAAGGGCCGGGAGGCCCGGCCGGGGTCGTCGTTGCTGTCCGAGGTCGCCCTGATGGCGTCGAAGCAGGCCATGGCGATGGGAGAGATCGGCGACTCGGCCGCTCCCGCGACGACCACGTCGGCGAGGTCGTCCTCGATGGCCTGGGCGGCGTAGCCGACGGCGTCCAGGCCGGACGTGCAGCCGGTGGAGACCGTGCGCACCGGTCCGCGCGCGCCGACCAGTTCGGCGATCTCGCCGGACAGGGCGCTGGGCGTCACCGCCCGGTACAGGTGGGGTGAGGCGGCCTCGGGGTCGACGACCCAGTCGGCGCCGCCCCGGCTCATCTCGACGTAGTCCCTCTCCAGGCGGGTGGTGCCGCCGACCGCCGTCCCCATGCTCACGCCCACGCGCCAGGGCGAGACCTCGGACAGGGGCGGGGCGCTGTCGGCCAGCGCCTCGGCGGTGGCGACGGCGGCGAACTGCACGTACCTGTCCATGCGTTCGGCCTGGTGCTCGTCCAGTCCGTGCGCGGCGGGGTCGAAGTCGACCTCGGCGGCGATCCTGGAGCGGAAGTCGGACGCGTCGAACAGGGTGACGTGGCGGGTGGCCGTGCGTCCCGCGGTGAGCATCTCCCAGAACGCGGCCGCGCCGATCGCTCCGGGTGCCACCACGCCGATGCCGGTGACGACTGCCTCGCGTCTCACTGAGCCTCCCCGGGAAGGTCGCGGGCCCGGCTCGGGTCCGGGGCGGGGGCCGCTCGCGCGCCCACTGCGGGGTTGTGACAGGGCAGGGTCATGCGGTGTTTCCTCCACATGGTCTGAGGGATGTAGAGAACGCGGCTTTCCTTTTCACGTTCGGTAGCGTGTGTATCACGCTGGGCCAACACCCCCGGCGATGAACGCGCTCCCAGGCGCCACCTGGCCAGCCAGGTTCCGTCTCCCGGGCCCGCCCCGGCCCGGGCGCACTCCGCCGGGTCCCGCGGGGGACGCCCCCGCTCGCGCGGGCCGACCCGCCCCGGGCGGTTCAGGCCGCCTCGGTCTCGACCACGGCGTCGGGGCACTCCGCGGCGAGGGCGACGAGCGCCTCGTGCTCGGCCGGGTCCACCGTCAGGGCCCAGCGGACCTTGACCGTGGTCCACTCGGTGGCGTAGCGGCAGTGCGCCTCCGCCGAGGCGGGCAGCCACTGCGCCGGGTCCTTGTCGGCCTTGGAACGGTTCTGCGCCGCGGTGACCGCCACCAGCGCGACCGGTTCGCCCATGTCGTTGGCGTAGTCGCGGCGGCGGTCGGTGGTCCACTCCGAGGCGCCCGAGTCCCAGGCCTCGGCCAGGGGCACCATGTGGTCGATGTCCAGGGCGCGGGCCTCGGTGTGCGCGCGCCCGTCGTAGTAGGACTCCCACTGCCCGCCGCTCAGGCGGCAGCGCTCACCGACCTCGGGCATGACGACGGCCTCCTCGATCAGCACCTCGGCGCGGGTGTTGCAGCCGTCTCGGTCGGCGTCGGACCAGTGCGGGAACAGGGAGCGGTCGTACCCCTGCCGGTTCTCGTCGGTGACGTGCAGACCGGCGACGGCGACGGCGAGCGGGACCGCCTCGGCGGCGTGCGCGGCGGCGGGCGCCAGTGCGGTGGCGGGCGCCAGCACGGCGGCGGACAGGACGGCGGCGGTGATGCCCACTGTGGCGCGCACGCGAGCCCCCTTCGGATTCGACTACGTATCGCATCTGATCGTTTCCGGAGAGTGAGAACGCATAACCCCCGGGCGGCCCGTCCCGCCGCGGACCGCGGAGCGCACCGGGGCGTTACGGGAGAGTCCGGCACATCGGCGCACCGGAATCGGTTCTGCCGTCCACGGCCTTCTGGTCAGGCACTATCGGCCGAACCCGAGCCGGGGCCCGCCACCGCGCGCCCCCGCCCGCCACCGCGCGCCCCCGCCCGCGACCGGCGGCGGGACGGCCCGGCCCGCCGGAGAGGACCGCCGCCCCGCAGGAGGCGACCACCGCGCACGCCCGGGCCGGTTCCGGACAAAGGGGCCGCGTTGCGCACACATCCGCCTCCGGCCGTTCCGACGGAACCGACTTTGCCCTAATATGAAAACCATTATCGTTTTTGCTGACCCAGCGGGAGGAGAAACAGGTGCGGCACGTGTCCCTCCCGCCCGGCGGTACGCGCCCGGCGCCCGACGGCGCGGCAACCGGCGGCACGGCCTCCGAGAGCGCGGCGCCGGGGGGGACCGGCCCGGCCGGGGTCAGATGGCTGGCCACTCGGGCGGGCACGGCCACCGCCGCGGTCGTCCTCGGCGTCTTCCTCGCGGTCTCCGCGGTGCTGGCCATCGGCCTGGGATCGGCGGTGGTCCCGCCGACCGAGACGGTGCGCTACCTGTGGGCGGCCCTGAGCGGGGGCGTGATCCAGGCCGACGAGGTGGTCCGCTACCAGATCATCTGGCAGATCCGCACCCCCCGGGTCCTGCTCGCCGCCGTCGTCGGCGCCGGTCTGGGGGTCGTGGGCGTGGCCGTCCAGGCCATGGTCCGCAACGCCCTCGCCGACCCCTACATCCTGGGCGTCTCCTCCGGCGCCTCCGTCGGCGCGGTGCTGGTCAGCGTGCTGGGCGCGCTGGGCGCGCTCGGCATCCACGCGGTCTCCGCCGGGGCCTTCCTGGGCGCGCTGGGCGCGACGCTGCTCGTCCACCTCGTCGCCCGCTCCCCCACGGGGGTCACCCCCCTGCGCCTGGTGCTCACCGGGGTGGCGCTCTCCTTCGGCTTCCAGGCCGTGATGAGCGTGATCGTCTACCTGGCGCCGAGCAGCGAGGCCACCGCCACCGTGCTCTTCTGGACCATGGGGAGCTTCGGCGCGGCCACCTGGAGCTCCCTGCCCGTGGTGGCCGTCGTGGTGGTGCTGGGAATCCTCGTGCTGCGCGGCCTCGCGCGCCCGCTCGACGTGCTGGCCCTGGGCGACGAGACCTCGGCGAGCCTGGGCGTGGACGCGGCACGGCAGCGCAAGGTCCTGTTCGCGGTGACCGCGGTCATGACCGGGGCCATGGTCGCCGTCAGCGGCGCGATCGGCTTCGTCGGCCTGGTCATCCCGCACATCGTGCGGATCGCGGTGGGCGCCGACCACCGGCGCGTGCTCACCGTCGCCCCGCTGCTGGGCGCGGTCCTCATGGTCTGGGTGGACCTGTTCTCCCGCGTGGTGGCGGCCCCGCGCGAACTCCCCCTGGGCGTCATCACCGCCCTGATCGGCGTACCGGTCTTCCTCGGCCTCATGCGCCGCCGCGGCTACCTGTTCGGAGGACGATGATGGACCTGCGCCTGGACGGGCTGTCCGTCGAACTCGGCGGCGCCAAGATCGTGCAGGACCTCTCCCTGGACGTGCCCGAAGGTCAGGTCGTGGGGCTGGTGGGCCCCAACGGCTCGGGCAAGTCCACCGCCCTGCGCTGCGTCTACCGGGCGCTGCGCCCCAGCGGCGGAACGGTGTGGGTCGGGGACGAGGACCTGTCCGCACTGAGCCTGCGCCAGAACGCGCAGCGCGTGGCCGCCCTGACCCAGGAGAGCGGCACCGACCTCGACTTCACCGTGGAGGAGGTCGTCGCCCTGGGGCGGGCCCCGCACCTGCGCGGCAACCAGCCGCTGGACGCGCGCGAGCGCGAGCTGTGCCGCCGGGCCATGGAGCGCCTGGAGGTGGACCACCTGGCCCACCGGGGCGTCATGGAGCTGTCCGGGGGCGAGCGCCAGCGGGTGCTGGTGGCCCGCGCCCTGGTCCAGGAGCCCAGCGTGCTGGTCCTGGACGAGCCCACCAACCACCTGGACATCCGCCACCAGATCGCGCTGCTGTCCCTGCTGCGGGACTCGGGGCTGACCGTCCTGGTGGTCCTGCACGACCTCAACCTGGCCGCGGCGGCCTGCGACCGGATCGGCGTGCTCCAGGAGGGCCGTCTGGTGGCCGCGGGCGCTCCCGGCCGGGTCCTGACCCCCGCCCTGCTCCTGGAGGTCTTCGGTATCGAGGCCTCCGTCGTCCCCCATCCCCTGACCGGGGACCCCCAGCTGCTGTACCGGCTGCTCCCCGCCGTCGAGAAAGGCCTCCAGTGACACACCGGACACCCCCCGGGACCCGCGCGTCCCACCGCTCGCTGCTCCCCCTGACCGCCGTGGCCGTCCTGGTCGCCGGGTGCGGAGCCCGGGTCGAGGAAGGGCAGGAGGCCTCGGCCGCGGGCACGGTCACCGTGCGGCGCTGCGGCGAGGAGGTGGAGTACACCACCCCGCAGCGGGCCGTGGCCTACGAGGCCGGGAGCGCGGACAAGCTGTTCGCCCTCGGTCTCACCGACCACGTGCACGGGTACGTGATGCCCCCCGCCAACCCGCCGGTGGAGGAGTCGCCCTGGGCCGAGGAGTACGCACAGGTGGAGTTCCTCAGCGACGACCTGCTCAACCGGGAGCTCGTCGTGGACGCCGGGGCCGACCTCGTCGTCGCCGGGTGGAACTCCGGGTTCAGCGAGGAGCGGGGCATCACCCCCGAGATCCTGGACGGGCTCGGCGTCCAGAGCTTCATGCACACCGAGTCCTGCTTCAACTACCCGGGACACCCCGAGGAGGCCGCCCCCTTCGAGGGCCTGTACACCGACCTGGAGCGGCTGGGGAAGATCTTCGGGGTCGAGGACCGCGCCGAGGAGCTCGTCACCGACTACCGGGCGCGGGTGACCGCCGTGGAGGAGCAGGCCCCCGCCGGCGACCCGGTCCCCGTGTTCCTCTACGACTCGGGCACCGACCAGCCCTTCACCGCGGGCAGCCAGGTCCCGCCCGACGACATCATCAGCCACGCGGGCGGGGAGAACATCTTCGCCGGCCTCGACGAGCGCTGGACCCAGGTCGGCTGGGAGGCGGTGGTGGAGGCCGAGCCGGAGGTCGTCATCATCCTCGACTACGGCGACCAGCCCGCGCAGGAGAAGATCGACTTCCTCAGCTCCTTCCCCGCGATGTCAGAGGTCCCGGCGGTGGTCGAGGAGAACTTCTTCGTCCTGGACTACAACGAGGGCATCTCCGGTCCGCGCAACATCGACGGCCTGGAGAAGTTCGCCGAGTACCTGCGCGAGCTGGAACAGGGCTGATGCGTGCCCGCCCGCGCCGCTCCCCCTGTCCCGGAACGGCGCGGGCGGGCACGGTTCGGTCAGCGCGCGTCGAGGCGGGCCCGGGCCCGGCCGGAGTCCCCGGGCGCGGCGGGTCCGTCCGCGCTCTCGATCCGGCGCGCCGCATCACCGGCGGCGGCCGGGAGGCCGCGCGGGGTGAACGCCGCCTCCCGGGCGCGGGCGGGGGTGACCACCCCGCGGAGCGCGGGGTCGGTGAGCAGGACCACCGGGGCGATCCGGTTCGGCTCCAGCGGGTACCACCCGGGCAGGGCCCCCTCGATGGCGGCCCAGGCCTCGTCGGCGGCGCCTCTGGCGGCCAGCTCGCGGGCCATGTCGAGGGCGCGCTCGAAGGCGGGCGGCTCCGGCAGCCGGCGGGAGGCCAGCCACTCCCGCCGTTCGGCCTCGCCGGAGGGGACGGTGAGGCCGGGTACGGCCCCGGCCAGGGCGCGTTCGGCGTAGGCCGCGCCGCCGGGGGTGTCCAGACCGGCGCTGTGCAGGTAGAGCGGCACCGCCTCGGCCTCGATGCGCCCGGTGCCGACCTCGGCGACCACGTGGGGGCGGTGCAGCAGGCCGCGCAGCCTGTGGTGCGTCCCCCGCGCGTCGAGGAAGGCCGCGAGGACGACTTCGAGGTAGGCGGCGGCGCCCGACCCCTTCTCCTTGGCCCTGCGCAGGGCGCTGAGCGCCTCCTCCACCCGGCCCTCCAGCGCGGCGCGGCGGCCCCGGGCCAGGAGTTCGAGCGCTCCCTCCGGGCGCACCGGGCGCCCCTGCGCACCGAGCAGTTCCTCGAACGAGGCGCGTTCGGCGGCCACGAGGTCGGCGAAGGAGCGGTGGCGCTCGCCCGGGCCGGGGTGCCAGCTCGCCCAGGCGTAGGCGGCCCACTCGCCGTCGGGGGAGGCGTCGCCCGCGTCCAGCACCCAGTCCTGGGCGCCTCCCGGGGCCGAGACCAGCAGCAGCGGTCCGGTGGGCCCGCCCTCCCCCGTCGCGGGGGCGGCGTCCACACCGCACCCGTCCTCCAGGTCGGCCGCCCAGCCGACGGTGGCGGTGGAGCGCAGGCCGTGGACGAACGTGCTCGCGGGCCCCCAGCCGTCGGAGGCCTCCAGGAAGGCGCGGTAGCCGGGCGGGAGCCTCCTGCCGAGCCGCTCCTCCAGCTCCGCGATCCGCTCCTCGGGGGCGCCGTCGCGGCCCAGCCAGGAGGCGGCGCGCTGCTCCGCGGTGGTCCCGGGGAGTTCGTCCCCGGTCAGGACCCGCAGCACGTCCGCGCTGTACCCGGTCAGGTAGTCCCGCCACTGCTCGGCGGTGGCCGGGACGCGGGCCGACAGGTCGCGCACGGTCCCCCCGTACGGGGAGGGCGCGCCGCCCGCCGTGTAGCGGTGTCCGTCGAACGCCTCGTAGGTGCGGCCCTCGGAGAAGAAGCGCACCCGGTTGAGCTGGATCTCGGAGCCGCCGCAGTTGCCGGTGATCTCCAGCCGCAGGTGCCGGTAGGGGGTGTCCGCCGCCGGGTCGGTGACGTGGAAGTCGCGGGCGTGGTGGCGGCCGGGGAAGAACTCGTCGGAGCGGGTGTCGAGCACGACCCAGGTCCGGCCGTCCGCCGAGCCCTTGAGCGTCCAGTTCCGGGGGTCGCGGTCGGCGAAGTCGTTGGCCGAGACCAGGGCGTAGTGCCGGACGCTGACGGGCTCGGCCATGGTGAACTCCAGCCAGTCGGCGTCGCGCCAGCTCAGCCACTTGGAGGAGGTGTCGTCGAGGAGGTTGGCGGCGACCTCGCCCGCCCGCGTGTGCTCGTTGCCCGCCCGCACCTCGCGCACCCCGCCGGTGGCCTCCTGCCCGCTCCCGGCCTCCGCCAGGTCGATGGTGCGCAGGGCGACCGCACCGCCGCCGCCCTCGCGGTCGGCCCAGGTGATCCGCGCGGCCGGGGAGCCGCCGTCCTCGATGAGCAGCCGCAGTTCCTCCTCCCCGTCCGCGCCCTCGACGGCGAACCTGTGGACGGGGCGGTCGGTGAGCCGTTCCACCAGCCGTCCCCGCCAGGCGTGGGACGCGCCGTCCGCGGTGGTCCGCGTGCCGGTGAACGTGGTCATGCCGGGGTCGAACCCGGCCACCGCCTCCGCTCCGTCGAGGTCGCGCCAGCCGAGCTGGGCCAGCGGCACGGCTGCGCCTGGTTCGAAACCGACCACCAGCCGGTGGTCGGACGACCACTCCCCCGTCTCGGCCCGCTGCCGCTCGGTGCGGAAGACCCGGACGGTCGGGTGCTCGTGCATGGAAAGCTCCTGCGGTGAGGGGGTTCGGGGAGGGCGGCCGGGGGCGCCGCCCGCGGATCCGCGAAGAGGCTACGCGTGCGGCCCGACATTTCGGATGTCACTCGGACGCCTCCCGGACACCGCCTCCAGCCGTGCGGCCCTCCCCGTCCGCCGCGGTCCCGCGCCCATGGCGGGGTCCGACCGCCCGGACCCGCTACGAGCACAGGATCGCCGCAGGTCGAAACCCTCGCGTCACACCGGCCGTGCCACACCGGCGGCGCTTCCGGCCGGGCCGGATCCGGCACCTACTGGCGAACGCCCTCAGCGCTCCTCGGTGTCCTGGACCTCGGCGGTGCCCGGCCCGTGGTCGGGGAGCGCGGAGCCCGAGGTCGCCTCCCGGTGCAGCCGCAGGAACTCCAGGTGCCGCTCGTACTCGTCGAGGATGTTGCCGATGAGCTGCTCCTTGGTGTAGCCCATCACGTCGTAGCCCTGGCTGCCCTCGGTGAGGTAGACCTCGAAGCGCACGTAGGTGTCGTGCTCGGCGAGCGAGCGCATGGCGAACGCGGGGGTGGGCACCTCCATCGGCCACACCCGGTAGCTGAACTCCTCCTCCTCGCCCATCGGCGCCCGCAGCTCCAGGTAGGCGATGCCGACGGCCTCGTCCACCCCCTCGGTCACCGACGCCTCCGCGCCCTGTTCACGCAGCTCCTCGGCGACCTCCCGGAACGCCGGGCGGCACACGTCGCGGACGAACCGCTCGGCCGCCCGCCTGCCGGGGAAGCCCACCGCCCGCCTGACCCGCTGGCGCCAGTTACGTTCTGGCCCCCGCCGGTCGGCCGCGGTCCGGTCCGACAGCGACGAGGACAGGGTGGTCCGGAAGGCGTCCTTGCGGAACTTCTCGACCCGCAGCGCCTTGAACAGGCCCCACATGATCACGAACATCACGAACGAGAACGGCAGGCCCATGATGATGGTCGCGCTGGTCAGCGTGTCCACCCCGCCGACCAGGAGCATGGCGAGGGTGAGCAGGCCGGTCGCCGCCGACCAGAAGACGCGCAGCCACGGGGCGGCGTCGGTGAGCGGCGTCGGCAGGTGGGAGCTGAGGTTGCCCATCACCAGCGCGCCGGAGTCGGCGGAGGTGACGTAGAAGAGCAGTCCGACCACCGTGGCCAGCCCGGCGCTGAACAGGACGCCCGGGTACTGCGCGAGCAGCGTGTAGAAGCCCTGTTCGGGCTGGTTCATGGCGGCCTCGCCGAACGCGGCGCCGCCCTCGCGCACCACGCTCAGCGCGCTGTTGCCGAAGAAGGACAGGAAGGTCAGCGTGAACAGGAGCGGGACCACCAGCGTCGCCGCCACGAACTGCCGGATGGTGCGGCCGCGCGAGATCCGGGCCAGGAACATCCCCACGAACGGGGCCCAGGCGATCCACCAGGCCCAGAAGAACAGCGTCCAGGCGTTGAGCCAGTCGGTCGGCGGGTCGTAGGCGAAGGTGTTCAGCGTCATGGAGGGGAAGCGGCTGAGGTAGTCGCCGATGTTGAGGACCAGGGCGTTGAGCAGGTAGAGGGGGTCCTCGAAGACCAGCACGTACAGCATCAGGACGACGGCGAGCACGACGTTGATCTCGGACAGCCGCCGGATGCCCCGGTCCACGCCCGCCACCGCCGACATCGTGGCCACGAGCACGGCGACGATGATCAGGCCCAGCTGGGCCGCGACGCCCTCGGGGACGCCGAAGAGGAAGTTGAGCCCGTAGTTGAGCTGCACGACGCCGATGCCGAGCGACACGGAGATGCCGAAGATCGTGCCGATGACGGCCGCCAGGTCGACCGCGTCGCCGACCGGGCCGTGGATGCGCCTGCCGATCAGCGGGTACAGGGCCGAGCGGATGGCCAGGGGCAGGTGGTAGCGGAAGGAGAAGTAGCCCAGGGCCATGCCCATCAGCGCGTACATCGCCCAGCCGGTCACGCCGTAGTGGAAGAGCGTCCACACCACGGCCTGGCGGGCCGCCTCGATGGTCTGCGCGTCGCCCTCGGGCGGCGCCAGGTAGTGGCTGACCGGCCCGGAGACGGAGAAGAAGAGCAGGTCGATGCCGATGCCCGCCGCGAACAGCATGGCCGCCCACGCGAACACCCCGTAGTCCGGCTTGGAGTGCTGGGGGCCGAGCTTGACCCCGCCGTAGCGGGAGAGGGCGATGACCACCACGAACCCGAGGTAGAGGGTGGTGGCGAGGAAGTAGTACCAGCCGAACACCTCGGAGATCCACGTCACGACGGCGCCGATGGTGTTCCCGGCGTGCGCGGGCGCGGCGATCGCCCAGATCGAGAGCGCGACGATCAGCACGGACGAGCCGTAGAACACGACCGGTTTGAGGCGGCTCGGGCCGTGCTCCGCCTCCTCGGGGGTCTCCGGTCCGGTTTCCGGTTCCGGCTCGGTTCCCGGTTCCGGTCCGGTGCCCGGTTCCGGTTCGCGGTCCGGACGGTGCTGCCCTCCGTCGGTGGCCACCGTTTCACCTCTCGCTCGTGCGGTACCGGAAGCGGCTCCCGGGGGACGGCGCCGACGGGAGACGGATCACCGGGTTACCGGCTTCGGATGATCCACCGCGCCATCTTCACGGATCGCCCGCCTGGGGTCGGGAACCCCATGAACGGCGGCGTGGCGCTGCGGTGTGCCCGGGCGCCGCTGCGTGCGGACGGCCGACCGGGGGCGCCAGTGGCGGCCGGGGCGCAGGCCGGGGGCGGTGGGCGGGCCCGGGACCCGGGCCGAACGCGGTTCCGAAAACCGTGGGTGGACTCGGTTCCGGGAAGGGAAAAGGAAGAAGAGGGAAGGAAACAGTGGCCTCCAGGTGAGGTCTAATGCCGCCTCCCGCCGCGCCGGGATTGGTCCACCTACGGCCGGAGCGGACCACACGCGCGGCGGGGCCGGGTCCTTCCAGCTCCCGTCCGCACGTGTCCGGTGACCCCTCCCGTACCGCCCGGCGAACGGCCCCGACCGGTCCTGCGGCCGGTCCGGTCGGCCCGCGTGCCCCGCCCCGGCCCGGGGACACGACTCCTCGCCACGGCCCGCTTACCGGCCTCCCCGAGCGGGAAACCCCTGTTCCAGAGGGACTCCGGGCGCCGCGTCCTCAGGGACTCGACGCCCGCGGCCCTCCCCCCGCAGTCGCGAGCGCTCACCTTCGCCCCGGGCAGGTACCGGCCCGGGCCTCCCCCGACGGATTCCCGCTACCGTCCCGGCCCTGCGCGCCGGGACGCGATCCATGACGAAGGACCCGCACATGCTGAACCGCAAGTACGACACCCCCCGCCCCCGCAACCGGCACCGGCTCCGCACCGCGGCGGCGCTGGCCGCCGCCACCACCCTCTTCTTCGGCCTCATGCCCGCGGGCACGGCCAGCGCCCACGGCTACATCTCCAACCCGATGAGCCGCCAGGCCCAGTGCGCCGCGGGCATCGTCCAGTGCGGCGGCATCCAGTGGGAGCCGCAGAGCGTCGAGGGCCCCAAGGGGCTCATGCAGTGCAACGGCGGCGTCGGCCGCTTCGCCGAGCTGAACGACGACAGCCGGGGCTGGCGGGTGACCGACGTCGGCCGCGTCCAGACGTTCGAGTGGACCATCACGGCCGCGCACTCGACCTCCACCTGGGAGTACTTCATCGGCAACCACCGGGTGGCCGTGTTCAACGACCACGGCGCCCGTCCGCCGTGGTCGTTCAGCCACACCGTGGACCTGTCGGGGTACAGCGGACGGCACACGCTGCTGGCCAGGTGGAACGTCGCCGACACCGGTAACGCCTTCTACGCCTGCGTGGACGTCAACATCCGCGCTTAGTGGTCCGACGGCCGGTGGGCCCGCTCGGCCCGGCGGAGGCGGCGCGAACGCCGTGCGATCCGTCGGGCCCGGGCGGGCCGCGTTCCTCGGTCCCGGCGGGCGGCCCAGAACCGGTGGTGGCCCCCGTCCCGGGCCCGATGGCGGGCTCTGCACCCCCGGACCGGCGTCCGGGCCGTGTCTCAGTTGGCGGACCGGTCCCGGACGGACAGCTCCTCGGCCAGTTCCATACAGCGCTGCCGGGCCGGGGAGAAGTCGTAGGGCATCTTGCCGAAGGCTTCGAACGCGCTCATGGAACCCGGTTCCCGCTTGCAGGAACCGGGATCGGCCCCGTCATCGGCGGGAGCGGGGTGCAGAGCGTCCCAGGCGTCGAAGAGGGCGTCGTCCTCCTCCCCCGGGCCCGACTCCTCGATGGCAGCGTGCAGGGCGCTTTCGAAGGCGTGCCGTTCGGCGGCCACCCGGGCCACCCGTGGATCGTCGACGGCGACGCTGTCGTCGAGTGCCTCCTCGGCGTCATTGAGGCGGTCGGACTCCTCCCGCAGAGCGGGATGCGTGGCCAGGGCGATGAAGCGGCCGGCCCGGACGGCCGCGCCGAGCGGGCCGAAGACCCGCTCGGTGACCAGCAGGTCGTCCAGGTCCGCCTGGCGCAGGGAACCCCCGGGCAGGTTCTTGAAACGGTCGGTGACGAAGTCGGAGAGCAGGCCCATCCGGCTGCCCTCGGTGCGCATCCTCCGCACGGCGGTCCGCTGCCGCCGCAGTTCCTCCTCCTGCTCGGCGAGGCTCTCCTCCAACCGCTCCAGGACGCCCGCGATACCGTCCGCACCGTCGGCGTCGGCACCGGCGGTAGCCGTGCCGGTGGTGAAGGAGTCGCGGATGTCGTCCAGGGCGACCCCGGCGTCGGCCATCCTGCGGATCCACAGCAGGCGGATCATGTCCCCGTACCCGTAGCGGCGGCGGCCGTCGGCGCCGCGCTCGGGCTCGGGGAGCAGGCCGATCTCGTGGTAGTGGCGGATCGCCCGTGGCGTGCTGCCGACGAAGGCCGCCGCGTCACCGATCTTGACCCGGCGGGGCGGCGTGAAGGACGAGTGCATGATCAGGGTGGCTTTC
Source organism: Nocardiopsis akebiae (assembly GCF_018316795.1). NCBI lineage: Bacteria > Bacillati > Actinomycetota > Actinomycetes > Streptosporangiales > Nocardiopsidaceae > Nocardiopsis > Nocardiopsis akebiae. The sequence goes on along the minus strand of NZ_CP074132.1, from coordinate 900,917 downwards.
CTCAGGGGACCGGGACGTGGGTCCACCAGACCACATGCCGCTACGGAAGGTGCAACCCCGCGCACCCCGCCCCGCGCCGACGCCGGGAAACGCGCCCGGATACGGAGCGCACGACACCTGGGGACGTACCCGGTCCCGGGCCCCGTGACCGTTCGCGGTCACCGCGCTAGGACCCGAGCCGCGCCCTGATGCCCGCCAGGATCAGGTCCAGCGTCTGGTCGAAGTAGGTGTTCTCCACGGCCAGGGCGTCCGCCTCCGAGAACGCGGCGGCGACGGCCTCCTCGTGCTCCTGCTCGCGGTCGGACTTCGTCGCGCGCATGGCGACGGCGGAGGTGGCCGCGCCGAGGATCTGGTTCGACACCGCCCGGATGGCGACCGCCTGCGCCTCCCCGTCCCCGCCGTACTCCCCCAGCGCCTCGATGATGCGCCTCGACAGGGCGACGGCGTTCGGGCCGATCAGCGGTCGGGAGCCCGCGAACTCGGCGGCCCAGGTGTGCGCGGTCAGGGCCGCGTAGAACCGCAGGGCGGTCTCCTTGAGCGCCTCGTCCCAGCGGGCGTCCGGGGACGGCCGCACGGAGGCGGCCCCGGCCAGGATCTCGTCCACGGCCAGGTCCACCAGGTCCTCCCGGCGTTCCACGTACCAGTACAGGCTGGTGGCGTGCACCCCGAGTTCGGCGGCGACCTTGCGCATGGTCAGCGCGGACGCCCCCTCGCGGTCGAGCAGGTCGATCGTCGCGGAGACGATGCGTTCGCGGCTGAGGGCGGGCTGGGACCGGCGTCGGCGCTGCGGGCGGTGGAAGACGCTGTCGAACCGCTGGTCGGATCCTGGAGTTGCCATGTCCGACAGCATACTGGGAATCATACGTTGTAGGTTTCTATCCAACAGTGTATGTTTCTCGGCATGGCTACCGACCACTCCCTCACGAGCCCCCAGACCTGCGCCCCCTCCGAGTCCCACGCCGAGACCCCCGACCAGTCCCGCACGACGGTCACCGACCCCCGCGGCCTCACCGCCTTCCTCGTGATCGCCTTCGCCTTCTCCTGGACCGCCTGGTGGCTCGGCACCCGTCTGCTCGGCGGCGCCGACCCGATGCCCGCCGTGATCGTCGGCAGCTTCGGGCCCATGGTGGCCGCGGCCGTCGTCACCGCGGCCACGCAGGGCCGCAAGGGCGTGGGCGCGCTCTTCCGGCGGCACTCGCTCCGGCGCAGGGGCGGCGTCATGCCCTACGTCATCACCGTGCTGATGGTCCTGGCCCTCGCGGGCTCCGCGGCGCTCCAGGTGTACCTGGGCCAGTCGACCCTGGACGAGGCCCAACTGTGGGCGGCACTGCCGACCCTGCCCGTCCAGTTCCTGGTCATCGCGCTGGTCGGCGGCGGCAACGAGGAGCTGGGCTGGCGCGGGTTCGCGCTGCCCCGCCTCCAGGGCGTGCTCTCCCCGCTGGCCGCGAACGTCCTGCTCGGCGCGGTCTGGGCGATGTGGCACGCTCCCCTGTTCGCCATGCCCGGCACGCTCCAGGCGCAGATGTACTTCCCCGCCTACGCCCTGCTCTGCGTCGGGTTCACGGTGGTCCTCGGCCACGTCTTCAACTCGGCCCGCGGCGGCGTGCTCGCCGCGATCATCACCCACGCCGCGATCAACGTCGTCTCGGGCGTCAAGGCCGTGGCCGTGGGCGACCCGGCGAGCGCGCCCGAGGTCGCCATGGTCGCCCTGCTCGCGGTGCTCCTCGCGGTCTGCACCCGCGGCCGCCTGGGACTGCGCCGTTGCGACAGCGCCCGGGGTTAGCGCCGACGGGAGTCCCAGCACACCTCAGGAACCCGGACGAACGCCGCCCGGGGCCGCCGAGAACACGGATCACGTGGTCGGCGGCCCCGGGCGGGCTCGGCGTTCGGGCCGTCGGCGGCCGGGCGGGGCCGTCAGCGCGCGGCGAGCGCCCGGCCGGCCTCTTCGGCGCTGGCCAGGGCCCGGTCGTGCTCCTGCTGGGCGAGGTCCTTGAGGGCCTCCATGCCCGGCGTGGTCGCGGCCAGGGTGAGTTCGCGCTTGATGAGGGTCAGGTCGGCCTGCCAGATGTCGCCGACGACGCGCTCCAGGTAGGGGGTGGAGTGGTCCCAGCCCTCGCGGGGGGTGCCGGGACCGTAGCCGCCGCCCAGGGTGGTGGCCAGCACGGTGGGGGTGCCCTTCAGCAGCGGGTTGGCGGGGCCCGCGCCCGCGATGACCAGGTCGGCCCAGGCCTTGAAGTGCTGGGAGACGCCGAAGTTGTACAGCGGCACGGCCAGGACCACCGCGTCGGCCTCCTGGAGTTCGGCGGCCAGTTCGGCCGCCAGGGCCAGGGCCCGGACCTGTTCGGGGGTGCGGTCGGCCTCGTCCGCGCCGGAGCCGATGGTGGCCAGGGCCCAGGCGTCGGCGGGCAGCGGGTCGGCGCCCAGGTGGCGGCGGTTGACGGCGCCCTGCGGGTGGGCGGCGGTCCATTCGGCCTCGACCCGGTCTGCGATCTCGGCGCTGCTGGAGACGGTCGGCAGGATGCTGGCGTCCAGACGGAACAGGTTCATCGGGCTCTTCCCCCAAGGGTGTTCGGGTTCGCGGTATGCGGAGCACGGCCACACGGCCGGACGGTCCAGCTGTCCGGGTGACCCTCGCACCACTATAAACGGACTTTACCCCGCTTAGTGTTCCCGGGGTAGGTTGTCCGTGTGACTTCGCCCCTGGTGCCCTTCGGGAAGGAGCGCGGCGAACGCGCGGACGCCGCGCGCAACCGCGAGCGCCTGCTGGAAACAGCCCGCGCGATGATCGCCGAACACGGAACACGGCAGGTGACCATGGACGGCCTCGCCGAACGCGCGGGGCTGGGCAAGGGCACCGTCTTCCGCCGCTTCGGCAGCCGCGCGGGCATCTTCGTGGCCCTGCTCGAAGACGCCGAGCGCCGCTTCCAGGAACAGGTGCTGTCCGGACCGCCGCCGCTGGGGCCGGGCGCCGACCCGGCCGAGCGCCTGATCGCCTACGGGTGCGCCCGCATCCCCTTCCTGCTGGAACACCACGCGATCGCCCGGGCCGCCGTGGACCGCTCCCTGCCGGTACCGGCGGGCGCGGCCGGTATGACCCAGCCCCACATCCGCATGCTCCTGGGCCTGGCCGGTCTGCCCGCGGACCGGCGCTACGGCCTCTCCGTACAGCTGACCGCCGCCTTGGAGGGCCCCCTGGTGCTGTACATGTCGACGGACGAGGTCGCAGCCCCTCCCGAGCCGGACGCCCCCAACCCCCTGATCGACGGCTGGCGGTTCCTCGTCGAACGCCTCCTCGGGGACTGACCGGCCGCTCCTCACCTCACGGTCGGGACCCGCCCGGGCCGTGCGTCCGGCTGGACCCGGGCGGACCGCGCGTCCGGGCGGGTTCGGAAGGGCCCGGGAGTCAGGGCCGGTCCCGTCCGACGCGTACGCAGGAACACCACGAGCGCGATCACGACGGCGGTGACGGCGGGCACGAGCATGATGGGCGACCCGGTGCCCGCCGACCGGTCCAGGACGGAGGCGCCGAGGTCGACCTGCAAGACGATGCAGATGAGGAAGGTGAGCGTGTTGAGCAACCCGTGGATGACGATCGCGATCTCGATCCCGCCGGTGCGCCAGGTGATGACGGCCAGGCTGAGGGAGAGCAGGAAGTACCAGATGTTGATCCACGGGTCACCCGCGCCGTGGATGGTCGTGAACAGCAGACTGGAGACGACGACGGCGAGGACCAGTCCCACCCGCGGGCCACGGCTCCAGCTCCCGGCGACCTGGAAGGCCAGCCCGCGCAGGCCGTACTCCTCACCGGCCGCCTGGAGGGGGACAAGCAGCAGGGTGAGGACGAACATGGCGACCAGGTCGGCGAGGGGCCAGTCCTTCTGAACGGGGGGCGTCCAGACGTTCATGACGGTGACGGCGATCAGCCAGAAGGGGCCGATGAACAGCAGAGCCCGGCCGAGCACTCCGAATCGCAAACGCGAGAGCACCGAGTGCAGGGAGGCCCCCCTGACTCCGTAGAGCCACCGCTGGATGAGCATGCTCAACGGGATGAGCATGGCGAGTCCGAGCATGCCCGAGGCGTGGTACACCGGCGTGTAGTCGGTGCCGCCCGCCGCCGGGTTGGTCCTGCCCATCTGCCCGTCCACGAACGCGGAGGCCTCGGCGAAGGCGTAGCTGATGGCGAACAGCCCCACGAGCAGGAGCCCGATCGCGAGGACGCCGCGCAGGACGCGGCGCTTGTCCCCGGCGAGCACCCGGTGGTACTCCACCCCCGGCGGGACGGGACGCGGGCCCCGACGGCGCGAACGGTGCCCGGACGGACCGGCTGACGGGTCCGCGTCCGGAGCGGGAAGGAAGGCGCCGGTCGGCGGATGGGCCGACCAGGCGGGGTGACGGTCGTCGTTGGAGTTCATGCTCCGAACCTAGGCCGGAGCAGAGCCGTGACGGAGTGCCACCGGTCACGGGTTTTCCGCGCACTCCGCACGGGACGGGCATGACGGATGTCATGCGCCGACGGAGTCCGGCGGCACGGGCGGGTGACCAGTTCCGGGTAGAGGGCGGCGATATCGGGGTGTGTGCGCCCAGCCCCGCTGGGTGTGCCGGACTCGGCGCTGATCAGACCTGCCGAGGCCCACTGGACGTAGTACTCGGCCATGAGGCCGCTCGGGAGTCCGCGGGATCGGTGAAGTACTCCCCGACACGCGCTGGAAGCGGTTCCTGTTCCCGCTGCCGATGCCGGGCCCTGCTCCGGCCGGTCAGCGGTGGTCGCGGCTCATCAGCGCGACGACTTCCCCCGCGGCCCGGCGTAGCGGCCTCCTGCGCAGCCACATCAGGTGCACCGGCATCGCCAACCCGTTCTTGAGGTTGACGAACTCCAGCACCCTCACCTTTCCGGCCGCGACCGCGCCCCGCACCTCCCCCAAGGGGAGGTTGGCCCATCCCGCGCCGCGCTCCACGAGCCCCAGCGCGGCCTCCACCGAGTCCACGTGCCACCGGGCGTCGGAGACCAGGAGCCGACGATCGGCGACCGCGTCTTCGGGACCGGCGACCACGATCTGGCGGCTGGCGCCGAGGTCCTCCAGGCGCCGCAGGTCGGCGGGCAGGCCGGGGGTGTCCGCGGTGGCCGAGACCACCGCCACGAAGACCTCGTCGGTCACGTTGGTGAAGACCTCCTCCCGGTCGACGTCCGGGGCCGCGGCCAGCAGCGCCAGGTCGGCCCGCTCCCGGTGCAGCATCTCCCGGACCCCGTCCTGGGGCGCCCGGAGCAGGTTCACGCGCAGCAGGGGGTAGCGGCCGCCGACCCGGGCCAGGGCGTCCAGCAGGTCCCGGTCCGGCACTCCGGCGGCCACGGCGACGGTGAGCGTGCTCTCCAGGTCCCGCGACAGCTCCACGGCGTGGACCTGCAGCAGCCGCAGCCTGCTGGCGACGGACCGCGCGTGGGGCACCAGTGCCAGGGCCCGCGGGGTGGGCACCGCCTCGCGGCGCGACCGGTCGAACAGGGGGTAGCCGAGTTCGGCCTCGATGTTGGCGACGCCCATGCTCACGGCGGAGGGCACCCGGCGCAGCGCGCGGGCCGCGCCGGAGAAGGAGCCGTGGTCGACCACGGCCAGGAACAGCTCGATGCCGTCACTGGAGAGAGCCATACAATTGTCAGCTTTTCTGAAGGGACCTGACTTTTCTGTTCAGTAGCCCTGAATATAACGTCTTCCCCCGTTGACCGACGGAACGGGAGTGTGTGTGCTGTGCAAGGTGTGAAGCGCAAGCTGGTCTACGTGGGCGGATACGAGATTCTGGGGCTCGTGGTGGGCACCGCGGTGATGACGCTGTTGACGGGCGAGTCACCGGCCACCACCGGGCCCCTGGCGCTCATGATCACCTGCGTGGCGACGGTGTGGAACCTGGTCTTCAACTACCTGTTCGAGGCGTGGGAGCGGCGCCAGCGCGACCGCACGCGCACCGTGCGCCGGCGCGTCCTGCACGCGGTGGGCTTCCAGCTGACCCTGGTGTGCTTCCTGATCCCGCTCATCGCGTGGTGGCTGGAGATCACGCTGTTGCAGGCGTTCGTGCTGGACCTGGTGTTCATCGTCTACATCCCGTTCTACACCTTCGCCTACAACTGGGCGTTCGACAGGATCTTCGGCGTTCCCAGCTCGGCGGTGAACGAGGTCGGGCAGGAGGAGCCGGTCGGTTCCGGGCGTTCCGTCTGAGGCGCGCGCCGTCGAACGCGCGCCCTCGGGACCCGTACCGGTGGCCTCCGCCCGGCGGGCCGCCCGGGCCGGTGCGGCCCCCGACCGCGCGGCGCGGTTCGGCGTTTGAGCGACCGGACCGGAGCGGGCGGCTCCTCGGCAGGGCGAGCTGCCGCCCGCACGCTCGACGTCTCCGGCCGCGGCCGTTCGACGTCACGGCCCGACCGCGGACCGCAGAACGCGGCCTAGCCGACCGGCCCCGCGGAACCGGACGCGCCGCCGGTCACGCCGACACCGGTGACCGCGCGGCCGCTGCGCAGGAAGGAGTCGGCCACGGCCGCCGGCTCGTCGAGGTATCCGGCGACCATCGCGCCGTCGCGGAGCAGCATCAGGTCGTCGGCGACGTCGCCCGCCTCCCTGTGGCCCAGCGGCGCGGCGAGCCGTTCGAAGGCCCCCCTGCACCAGCGGCGGTGCGCGTCGACCGTCCGCCGCACGGGGCTGTCCGGGTCGGGGTACTCGGCGGCGGCGTTGATGAACGGGCAGCCGCGGAACCCGGGCGCGCAGGCCATGATCCCGACCTGTTCCGCGATGAGCCCCAACGTCGCGCCCACGTCGCCTTCGCCGCGTGCGATGGCCGCGTCGATCCCCTCGCGTTCGAGCGCGGCGCGGCGTTCGAGGTAGGCGACGATGAGGTCGTCCTTGCTCTTGAAGTGGCGGTAGAAGGTCACCTTCGTCGTGGCGGCGCCGTCGATGACCTTGTCGACGCTCACCGCGCGCAGGCCGTGCGCGTAGAACAGCTCGGTCGCCGCCTCCAGCAGGCGTTCACGCATGGGATTGGCCATGGGCGGAATCATATGAGCTCCTCCGCGGGCTTGTGGACCGGCGCCCCTGCGCCTACACTCGCCACTAAGTAGAGTTACTAGTCATTCTACCTAGGGAGCCGTTCCCGTATCCGACCGCGCGCCCCGCCCGGGACCAGCCGCTCCATGGCCGGACTCCGCGACCGCGCACGGTGGGGACACGAGCGACGCACCCGGACCGGACACCGGCCCCGGACCAGCGGGCCCACTCAGCGAAAGAGCACCCCATGACCACCGCCACCAGCGCCAGCACCGACAGCACCGACAGGATCGGCGTCGCCCGCGGACTGCGGAACCTGTACTACGTCCGCTTCGGGTTCGCCGTCGTCTGGGCGGCACTGCTCGCCCTGACCGCCTCCTCGCTCACGCCCGTCAGCATCGCCCTGCTGGTGCTCTACCCGCTATTCGACCTCGCCGCCGCCGTGGTCGACTTCCGCAGGTCCGCAGCGGCGCGGCCGACCGCGGGACTGTACGCCAACATGGCGCTGAGCCTGCTCACCGCCGTCGGCCTGGGCGTCGCCGTCACCTCCGGCTCCTCGGCCGTGCTGGCCGTGTGGGGCGTGTGGGCGATCACCGCCGGGGCCGTGCAGCTCATCGTCGCCCTCATCCGCTACAGGCTCGGCGGCCAGTGGGCGATGATCCTCAGCGGCGTCATCTCCACGTTCGCCGGAGCGGCGTTCCTCATGCAGAGCGGCGCCCCGGACGCCCCGCTGACCGGCCTCGCCGGTTACGCCACCCTGGGCGGGATCTTCTTCCTGATCTCCGCGATCCGCCTGCACCGCGTCGCCAAGAAGGCCGTCTGACATGACGGCCGCCGCCTCCGGAGCAGTCAGCACCGCTGCGGGGCCGGTCGGGGGAAGGAATCCGCCGACCGGCCCCGCCCGGGAGGACCGGACGGTTCAACGCGAGGGCCCGTAGGCGAGGCGGCGCAGCGCCACCTCGGCGGGCCCGCGCACGCCCCGGCGGCGCATGAGGTCGGCGAGCAGCACCGTGGCCAGCCACACGGCCACCGCGACGCCCGCGCCGACGGCGGGCGACGTCATGTGCAGGTCGAGCGTGTAGGAGGAGAACAGCACGGCCCAGGCCACGGACTGGGCCAGGTAGAAGGTCATGGAGCGCTGTCCGAGCGCGGCCAGGGCGTCGGTCACCGGCCCCTGCCGGCCCGTGAGGCGGACCGCGACCAGGGCGATGAGCGCGGCGTAGCCCAGCGCGCCCGCGTAGCCGCTCACCTGGTGCAGCGCGGTGGCGGCGACGACCTCCCCGGTGGTCGCGCCGGTCCACACCTCCGCCTTGTCCAGGGCCATGGGGAGGCCGCCCAGCGCCGCCAGGGGGATGCCCGCGAACGCGGTCGCGCGCAGCAGCCGCAGGTGCTCGTGGGGCCGCTCCAGGATCCGGTGCCGGGCCGCCAGGACACCGATCAGGAACGGGACGAGCGTGCTGGCGAACATCACCACGGCCAGGACCGAGAACAGGGTCACCCGGAAGAGGAGTTCGTCCGCGAACCCGTCGGGCATCAGCGGCATGCCCTGTCCCGTCACGGTGTCCTCGGCGGCGATCAGGGCGTGCACGGCCGCGGCCACGGGCAGCCAGGCCGCAGCCAGGACCACCAGGGTCCGGTCGCGCAACCTCAGGACGCCCACCAGGGCCAGCGTCACCAGGCCGTAGACGGCCAGGATGTCCGCGGGGAAGAGCAGCACCGTGTGCGCCAGTCCGAAGGCGACCATCCACAGGCCGCGTCGGCGCAGCAGGCCGCGGGTCCGGGGCCAGCCCTGCCCCTGTTCGCCTCGGCGGCGGTGGATCCGGGCCAGGCCGTACCCGAACAGGGCCGCGAACATGGGGTAGCTGCGCAGGTCGACGAACATGACCGTGGCGGCGGTGGTGAGCTGGTCGGCGGGGTTGGGAGCGCCCTGCGGGCCGCCGATGAACACGGTGAACAGGTGCGTGTGGGCGAGCGCGATGAACAGCAGCATGACGCCGCGGGCCAGGTCCGGGGCCAGGGAGCGGCGGTCGAGCGGGAGCGGGTGGTCGGGGGCCGGAGCCGTGCGGGGCTCTGGGGTGGACGTGTGGGACATGGTGGCCTCCGAAAGGGCCGTGGGCTCCGATGGACGGCGTACGCACCGAGGCGCCCACCGGGGCGCACACCGGAGCGACGCGCTGCGCGTACAACGTATACACAGCACACTCCTTGCCGCAAACCCTTGAAGGTGGGACTTCGAGGCCAACAGCACTAGTGCACATGCCTAGTGCGCCAGGAATCGAAAGGAGTTCCCCCGGGCCGCCTCAGCGCCTTCGACGAGGCAGCCCGAGCCCCACCGTGCACTAGTACACTCGGGAACAGCGTGACAGGAGCGGAAGGGGTCCGTGGTGTCCACGACCGGAAAAAGGGAACTGCCGCCCTACGCGCGGGTCGTCACCGACATCCGCGCGCGCATCGGCTCCGGCGAGCTGCGACCGGGCGAACGGGTGCCCTCCACCCGGGAGATCATGCGCGAGTGGGGGGTGGCCATGGCCACCGCCACCAAGGCGCTGGCGGCCCTGCGCCAGGAGGGCCTGGTCGAGGCGGTGCGCGGAGTGGGCACCCTCGTGCGCGGCGCACCCGCCTCCGCACCGGAGCCGCAGAAGCCCCAGCGGCAGCGGGAACACCCGCGTCCGGCGCGGTCGGAAGACCCGGGAAGCCATCGTCCGGCCGCCGAGACCGGCAGCCTCGCCCGGGAAGCCATCGTCCGGGCCGCGATCACCATCGCCGACGCCGAGGGGATCGACGGCCTGTCCATGCGCAGGGTCGCCACCCAACTGGGAGTGAGCACCATGGCCCTGTACCGCCACGTCGCGAACAAGGACGCCCTGGTGACGGCGATGATCGACCAGGTCTACACCGAGCACGCCCTGCCCGATCCGCCGCCCGCCGACTGGCGCGAGGCACTCGAACTGGCGCTGCTGGCGGAGTGGGGCGTCTACCGGGCGCACCCCTGGACCGTCCAGCTGACCCCGCTCGCCGGAGCGGTCCAGTCGCCCGGGCTGGTGCAGAACGCCGAGTGGATGATGCGGGTGATCACCAGCCAGGGGCGCTCACCGGACGAGGCCATGGCGATCCTCACCTTCGTGTCCGCCTACACCTCCGGCATGGCCCTCCAGGGCACGCGCGCGGTGGTGGAGGGGTACGAGGCCGGGATGGACGCCGAGCACTGGTGGAGGTCCAGGGGCGAGGAGTTCCTGCGGATCGCCGAGCAGGGCAGGTTCCCCCTGACGTTCAGCGTCTCGGGGCCGACCGACGTGAACGCGATCTTCGGCCTCGGCATGAAACACCTGCTGGACGGGCTCACGCCGCTGATCGAATCGGGAGGCCGACCCCCGGACGGGGGGCTTGCGGGCCCGACGGGCACAACCCGGTGAGCCCGCGAAGCGGTCCCGACGGGCGTCCCGCGAGCGCCACGGGGTACACCTGAAAACGGGGGGATTCCTACCTGTGCGACACCGTGGACGACCGCTTCCGCCCGGCACGCGGCGGCAACCCGGCCGACGAGGGGAACCGGAGGCGTTCCGAGGCGGCGGCATCACTACAATCACCACCGGTTCCACAACGCGATCGGCGGCCCTCCCGCCTTCCGCGGCACCAACCTCTCAGATCAGCAGACGCACAGCAGCGCCATGACGTCGGTGACGCGGCCGCTGCGCAGCCGTACCCCACCGGCGCCCAGGTCGGCTTTGAGGAGCTACCGAAGATGTCCCAGGGTCTGGTGCGGTACGCACCCTCGGTGAACGACGCGAGGGTGCGCGGGGCGGTCTACCCCCGGCGTTCCCTGGTGGTGGTCACCGGGGTTCCCGGGGCCGGGAAGAGCACCCTGCTGCGGCGGCTGTTCGGTCTGCGCGGGGACGAGGACCGGACCGTGGTCGCCGCCGACGGTGTGCGGGTGATCGACTCGCTCCAGTCGCGCTACCGGCTCGGGGCGCTGCTCGGCCGCGTCCCCTACCCGCTGTGGCGCTGGGTGGTGCACGTACTGCACCTGGCCCGGGTGGCCGTGGCGCTGAGCGGCGGCCCCGTGGTGGTGCACGAGTGCGGCACCCGGCGCTCGGTCCGCGTACTGCTCGCCCTGCTCTGCCGACTGCGCCGGTACGAGGTCCACGTTCTGATGATCGACGCCACCCCGCAGGAGGCCCGGAGCGGGCAGGCCGCCCGGGGACGGCGGGTGACCGCGCGCAGCCACCGGACGCACTCGCGGCGCTGGCGGCGGCTGCTCGCGGCCACCCGGCGCGGGCCGGAGGCGTTCGCGCCGGGCGCGCGCAGCCTGCTCGCACTCGACCGGCGCCGGGCTCGGGAGCTGGCCTGGATACGCTTCGGTTCCGGCCCGGACGCCCTCGGCGCCCTGCGCACCGCGGAGGAACCACCACCCGCCCGGATCGAACGCGTGATGTCCGGTACCCCGTGACCCCGGCCGGTCTGCGCCGCCGACCGGCCCGCCCCCGGGCAGCGGTCCGCTGCCCGGGAGCGGTCCCGAACCCGCTGCGACTCGGGGGACCCTACCGCCGCGTCCTCAGGACGGGACGACGGCCCACTCCGGCATCGGCGGGAGCGGAGCGATGCGGTAGCGCGGGGGCTCGGTGCCGTGCAGGTGGCGCACCAGGTAGTCCCAGGTCCGCCGCGTGACGTAGTGGTAGCGGCCGATGAGGCTGTGGTCGACGCCGGGCACGAGGAGCATGTCGACGTCGGCGTCGGCGTCGATGAGCGCGTCGACCAGGCGCAGGCTCTGGTAGTGCAGCACGTTGTCGTCGAGCTCGCCGTCGATCAGCAGGAGCTTGCCGCGCAGGTTGTCGGCCAGGTGCGTGTTGACCATGGCCCGGCGGTTCTCCGTGCTCGGCTCGCCGCAGAACTGTTCGGTCCAGAACGGCAGGTAGACCGAGAAGTCGTGGGCTCCGGTCCGCGCGACGCCCACGGTGTAGAACTCCGGATGGGTGAGCAGGGCACGGGCCGTGGCGAAACCGCCCCCCGAATCGCCGGTCATGGCCACTCGGCCGGTGTCCAACCAGGGGTGGCGGCGCCCCAGCTCGCGGATGGCGGCGACGTGGTCGGCCAGCGCCGCCGACATGCCCAGGTCCCCCGTGTAGGAGTGGTCCAGGAACGCCTTGCCGCGCAGCGGGGTGCCCCGGCCGTCGATCGCGACCACGGCGAACCCGAGCGCGGCCAGCGCCTCGGGCTCGCCGGTGAACAGGTTCCCGAACGCCGGCGACGCCCGGTGCGTGTTGGGTCCGGGGTAGCAGTGGTCGACGACGGGGTAGCGCCCGGCCGGGTCGAAGCCGTGCGGGCGCCACAGCACGCCGTGGATCGGAGTGCGCCCGTCGGCGGCGAGGACGCGGAACCGCTCGGGCGGGCTCCAGCCCGCCGCTCGGAGCGGAGCGGTGTCCGGGGCTTCGAGTTCGACCAGGGTCAGCCCGTCGCCGTCGAGCACCCGTGCCCGCGGCGGCGTGGCCACGTCCGAGGCCCGGTCGAGGAGGTAGCCGCCCTGCGCAGGGCTGACCGCGTCGTGGTCGAGGTCGTCGTCGGTGAGCCGCTCGAACCCGCTGCCGTCGAGGCCCACGCGGCAGATCTGTCGCACGTAGGGGTCGTCGGCGTGGAGTCCGCAGGCGACGAACCACACCTGGCGGCGGTCCTCGTCGACCCACAGCACCCGGTGGACAAGCCACGGTCCCTCGGTGACCCGCTCGACCCGGCCGCCGTCGGCGGAGTAGAGGTAGAGGTGGCCCCAACCGTCGCGCTGGGACCACCACAGGATCTCCCCGGAGTCCAGCACACGTGTCACCGGAGGGAGGTGGAGGTAGGGCGAGGGGTCGACCCGGGTGCGGTCGGTCTCGGTGACCAGCGTCGTCCGCGCCCCGGTGAGCGGGTCGAGACGGCGCAGTTCCAGGGTGCGCCCGTCCCTCGACTGGTGCAGGACGTGGATCGCGCTGCCCCGCTGCCCCGTCCACCACCGTCGCGTCAGGTTGTGGACCGAGAGGACCTCCGGGGCGCCCTGTTCGCCGACGACCTGCCGGGTACCGACGTCGAGCACGCGCCACGACACCGTCGCCTGGGCCTCGTCGTCGGGCATGGGGTAGCGGATGCGGTGTGCCACCGGCCGCCCGCCCCCGGGCGGGGACGACTCAACCAGCACCTGTTCGGGCAGCCCCCTCTGGTCGATCCGGTGGGTGAGCAGCCGGGTGGAGTCCGGCGACCACTCGGCCACGAGCGGCGCGTCCAAGCCCTGCAGGGGCAGCGACACCTTCGTGGCGGCGTCGGGCAGGCCGCCGTAGTCCCAGTCCGGTTCCGCGTCCTCGGTGAGCGCGAACTCCTGCCCGCCGTCGCGGCTGCGCACCCACACGTCGCCCCCGCGGCGGAACGCCACCCACGCCCCGTCCGGTGAGGCGACCTCGCCCGGCCCCGCGGGGTGGTCGTTCTCGATCCGGGTACAGGACGAGGCGCGGTCCGACCACTCCCACCGGGTGTCGAACGCCGAGAAGCGGATCGCGTCGGCGCCGCCGCCCGGGGGCTCGAAGTCGAGGGACGCCAGCGGCAGGGCATCGGCCTCGACCGCGTGTCCGGAGCCCTGTGACAGCGCCGCCGCCAGACGTTCGTGGTCGAACGCGTCGCGTCTGGTGGCCGCCGCCGGATCGACCACGATGTGCCGTGTCCCCGAGCGGTACCAGAACCGGGTGCCGTCGCTCGACCACTGCGGTGCGACGGCGGCCTGCGGTATGAGGCGGGCTCTGTGCGGCGCGAGCATCTGCTCGGCGCGGGCGTAGTCGGCGGCGTCGAGGCGTGTTCGTTCAGCCGGATCGTTCACGGGGAGGCCTTCCGCTCGTGGTGCTTGGCGCCGCCCACTCAACAGTGTGACGTCGCGTCGGACTCAAGGGACGGGTGCCCGACACCTTGTCGAGGCCCGCTTCTCCCGGAGCCGCTGCGAGGGGCTAGGTGACCCGGGAGTAGCTTCGTAGGCGGTCCGAGGTCACTGACGCCGTCACCGACCCCGCGTTAACGCGCACCAGCCCACCGAGGACGAGTACGAACCGGACCGCCCCTCCTGGACACCGGTCGTCGGCCCGAGCGGGGGTTCCTAGGGGCGGACCGAGTACACCGGTAAAGGACGACGGAGGTCCTCCGGCGCGGTCCGAGGTCGTCCGCCAAGCCTCGGGAGTCGTCCGACATGGCCGGTGACCACCCGGCGGAGGTCGCCGACACGGCGGGACGAGGCATCGACCGGGTCCGCGAGGAGGACCGGCGCTCATGGTCCTTCCTGGCCCGCACCGGTCTGGAGCTTCACTCGCCGCCCCCACACAACCAACGAAAGACTCGGCAGGAAAGAAATGTGGACCGTTCTCCTCCATGTCAATCCGACCACCGTGGCGGTTTCGGTCTTTCTCATCGCGATCTGTTCGTTCCTCATCTCCCTCTCCCTCGCCCGGGGGAAAGGAGAGGCGCGCTCGAAGGTGCGCGCCCTGACCGCAGTGGCGACCTGCTTGTATCTGTTCGTCCTCGCGGCGCCGATCCTGCACTGGACCCAGATAAACACTGCCGACCGCAGCGTCGAATGGAATCCCCTTTCTTCTTTTCATGAGATTCAACAGAAGTCCATTCCGGAGGAGACGTATGCTTCGATCCTGAGCAACGGACAAAGCGCCTTCTACAGTCCGCATGAGCTCACAGAAGAAGAAAGACAAGCAGAACTGCGATTCCAGCCTCACGATTTTTTCCTTCACGAGGAAAGCGACGGAACTATCACCGTGACAGACCAAGCAGGCGGAGAGGTCTCGGGAGTGGATGAAACCCTTGTCCTCCGGGAGATGGCGGACGGCATCGCCACCACTGGCCAGCCCCTGGAATATGCAGGGCTGATCGTCGAGGAAAAGGTCATGAACCTTCTCCTCTTCATTCCCATCGGGGTTCTGGCCTTCCACGCTTTCACGTCCTGGGCGGCTCGGGCGTTCTTCGGCCCCGGGCTTTCCGTGACCATCGAGTGCGCCCAGTGGGCCTTGGCCGCGGGAAGAAGCGCCGACGTCGCGGACGTCCTGGTCAACACCACGGGTGCTTTTGTCGGCGTGCTGCTTGCCACTCTCACAATGGCTGCGGCACGGAAGTGGGCAGGAGCCGGGCCACGCACGCTCACCAGCAGATAGGACAGTGTCGGTACCCTCGCGTCCGGCGCGGGCCGTCCGGGACCAGCCGATGAGATGGTGTCGATCGCGGCGTCCGGGCAGCCGAAGGCCGGGACGGTAGGTGCACCGTATTCGGTCGGCTCCACCGCCAGCCCCCGGTAGACCCTGCCCGTGGTCCGCTCGAAGCCCCCGAGCTCCGAGTCTTCGCCAACGGGACCATGCAGTCAACGTCCAGGCCGCACGCTTCAATGCGGAAACGCTGGACTGTTTCTCCTTTTCCGGATTGTCTTGTCCATCCCCCGCCTTCGGACCTTCAGGCAGGGCACCATAGGGTTTCAGAGCGTGGCAGACCATCATGTCCCCAGCGGAAAGGATCCGCGTGTCCGACGACCAGAGTTCTGCGCCCCTCGCATCAAAGAGAGCGCTGCTCCTCATCAGTGCCGTCGGCCTGACCGCACTCACGGCAGGTAGCGCATTCGGTGTCATCGTTGCTTCCGACTATGCCGTTTTCTCTTCCGTCGAGGAGCGGGGATGACCCAGCAGCCCGTGTAGGCGTCCATCGAATATCCGGCCGTGTGCCAGGGTTGCGGCGGACGACTGGAGTGCCAGGGCGTCCAGGTCCTGGTGGGCGGATCCCTGCGGTGGGACGTCGAATGCGCGTGCCGGGCCTGTGGTTCCTCGTTCACGGCCTGCGGCGGTGCTCTCCCCGACGAACTGCGGGATCGGATTCTCGACGAGCACGGCCCGGTGAAGCTTCTCGTGGACCCGTCAGCTGGAAACGTCGCGATCATGCGTGTGCTGCGGGCCGAGTTCGGCATCGGCCTCACCGATGCCAGAGCCGTGCTCGACCGGGTACTGGCCGGTGACTACTCGGGAACCCTTCCGGAGGTGGAGCTCCTGGTCCGGAGGCTACGTGCGGCGGGGGTCGAGGCCGCGTCCGCCCGGTGTTAGGGACGTCGCGTGCGCGGAGTCCGGAGCGGGCCGGGTGACGGTCAACAGGTGTCCGGTGGGGAACCGGCGCACGGCGTCGGTGTATGACTCCGCCGCCGGTTCCACGCACCCTGTGGACGATCCCCCGGACACGACGAACGGCCCCTTCGCTTCCGGCCCGGACGCCCGCGGTCCCCTACGCACTGCGGAAGAACCACCACCCGCCCAGATCGAACGCGTGATGTCCGGTACCCCGTGACCCCGGCCGGTCGGCTTCGCCTCCGCGTGCCCGGAGCCCGGAGAGGGCCGAATGGCGGTCAACAGGTGTCCGGTGGGGAACCGGCGCACGGCGTCGGTATACGACTCCGCCACCGGTTCCGCGCACCCTGTGGACGATCCCCTGGACACGACGAACGGTGCCGGAACGCGCCAGGGCCGACCTGAGACCGAGCCAGCTCACGCCCCGCCCGGAACCTCCCAACGGGACCACCGCGGCCAGCTCGCCCTTCCGCGCACGCTCGGGGATGGACACCACGCGGTATCCGGCCTGCCCGAACCACTTGCCGCACGCGAAGTGCTCCCCCTCCCACCGCGACCGCGTCCCGAGCGCCTCGGCCAGGCGCACGACCTGGTCCTGCTGGTGACCGTCGCATCCCTCGGGGAAGTAGGTGATCTCCACGCGGGTCATCTCCCCCACCGGCAACTGCGGGTGGGCTTCCAGGTAGGCCACCAGCGCCCGCAGGTCGGTCAGCAACATCTGACGCTCCCGCTGGCCCGCCACCGGCACCACGGGCTCCTTCGTCCGACGGCAGCGGCCCTGGCCATGACCCGCCTTCGCGGAGCACCAGCGCTCGCCGCCCCGGCACCAGCCGTTGTCCTCGTCCCACGCCCACATGGGTACGCCCCTTCCTCGGATGAAGTCCCCTTCACCCTCCAAAGAAGCCACCCGCACCCACCGGGTTGGACACCCGAGCGGTGAGAACCTCTCGCCCCCAGCCCTCCCCCGCCCCGGTGAAGAAGTAGCAAGACGCTATAAGTCGGGGCGTCAGAACGAACACCCTGCACCCACTCTGACCTGCCCTGTCAGTGCCTTCCACCCTGTTCGCACGCTTAGACGAACACCCTGGCGAACAGGCTCGACCAAGAAAGCAGGCGAATTCCGTACCGCCATTTGACCTCCGCATGGCGGTACTCACAACACCTGAAGGTCGCTCCGGCGACTGGACAGCGGTCCATCCCCGCGTGCGCGGGGCTCACGCCACAGGTCGGTGTACAGGATGAAGTGATGCAGGTCCATCCCCGCGTGCGCGGGGCTCACACCGCCTGCGTTCCCTGCTGCCCGCGGGCCACCCGGTCCATCCCCGCGTGCGCGGGGCTCACAACGTGTTCCCCTCGTCCGCCTCGTCCTGGAGCGGTCCATCCCCGCGTGCGCGGGGCTCACATATTTTCGTAGGACCCTTGTGCTACGGAGTTCGGTCCATCCCCGCGTGCGCGGGGCTCACGTCGAGGCCGACGTTGTAGCCGTAGTAGGAGCCGGTCCATCCCCGCGTGCGCGGGGCTCACACGTACAGGCGGGACGGGCACGATCCGACGTGCGGTCCATCCCCGCGTGCGCGGGGCTCACTCCGCCACCAGCGAGTCCGTCTACGTGTGCGCCGGTCCATCCCCGCGTGCGCGGGGCTCACCACCGGGGGCACCTCCGGGAATGGCGCGGACCCCGGTCCATCCCCGCGTGCGCGGGGCTCACCAGGCCGGAGGCGGCGCCGGGGTCCCATCCGTCGGTCCATCCCCGCGTGCGCGGGGCTCACGGGCTCTTACCGCCCCGCCGCCGGATCTCCTCCGGTCCATCCCCGCGTGCGCGGGGCTCACCGGGGACTGCGGGAACTCCACGATCGGGAGCCCGGTCCATCCCCGCGTGCGCGGGGCTCACCACCAGGTCCCCGTCGGTGCGGGCCTGGAGGGCGGTCCATCCCCGCGTGCGCGGGGCTCACGCCTACGAGATCGACACCGGCCGCCTGGTGTACGGTCCATCCCCGCGTGCGCGGGGCTCACCAAAGGAAGGGCGCCGGATCAGATCCGGCGCCCGGTCCATCCCCGCGTGCGCGGGGCTCACGTAACGCCGACGATGAGCGCGGTCTTCGCGATCGGTCCATCCCCGCGTGCGCGGGGCTCACACCCACGCCTGGTTGATCCGGCAGAGGCCAGGCGGTCCATCCCCGCGTGCGCGGGGCTCACCTGGTCTGGCACACCATCGTCAGTGAAGACTGCGGTCCATCCCCGCGTGCGCGGGGCTCACGAGCTGTCCGGCGTGGGGGCCGCCGACGATCTCGGTCCATCCCCGCGTGCGCGGGGCTCACGCGCGCATGGCCGGGTCGGTGATGGCGGTGACCGGTCCATCCCCGCGTGCGCGGGGCTCACTGGGTGTATGGGGACCCCGGCAGCGGCAAGTCCGGTCCATCCCCGCGTGCGCGGGGCTCACCGCGACCGGCTGGCGTCCGGCCTGCGCCGTCCGGGTCCATCCCCGCGTGCGCGGGGCTCACCCCAGGACGCGGACGCCGGTCGGCGCCCTCAGCGGTCCATCCCCGCGTGCGCGGGGCTCACCCCAGGACGCGGACGCCGGTCGGCGCCCTCAGCGGTCCATCCCCGCGTGCGCGGGGCTCACTCATGCACCCTCCTCGGGCCCGTGAGCGGCGACGGTCCATCCCCGCGTGCGCGGGGCTCACCGACACCAGGACGCCCCAACTATTAAGGAATCCGGTCCATCCCCGCGTGCGCGGGGCTCACGAACACGGAGGCGTAGTCGTACATGTCCCCTCCGGTCCATCCCCGCGTGCGCGGGGCTCACTGGTACTCGCGGGCAGCTGGGGCGTCGGTGTGCGGTCCATCCCCGCGTGCGCGGGGCTCACGGGGGTGGTGGGGGTTTCAGCGGTGACGGTCAGGGTCCATCCCCGCGTGCGCGGGGCTCACTTGACGACGCGCCCGTCGAGGCGGTCCGCGGCCGGTCCATCCCCGCGTGCGCGGGGCTCACGCCACCACGTCGGTGCTGATGGTCTTCTTCGTCGGTCCATCCCCGCGTGCGCGGGGCTCACGACCACTCCATCGCCCGCCGGCCTTTCGTCGCCGGTCCATCCCCGCGTGCGCGGGGCTCACGGCAGCGCTCCGACCGCGCCGCCGCGCGCGAACGGTCCATCCCCGCGTGCGCGGGGCTCACGCTTAACGACCTGCGAAAACGCAGGCCGTTATCTCCTCGCAATCTATGCGGAGAGCTTGTTTAAAACCTCTCCGACGCCCGTTCCGCGTCCATACTCACACAGTCGGCGCCCAGCTCCACCAGCATCCCAGCCAACGCAACCTCAACGGCCGAGTAGCTCCTGAAAGAGCTTGCTCGTGGTGACACTGGGGCGAGCACGCATGGCCTTGAGCCGCTCGCTGAGCTCCTGGTAGGCACGCTCGACCGCGTCCAACCGTCCCAAAGCCGCCTGGGTCCGCATGACCTCCTGGTAGACGGCCTCGTTCAGGCCGTCGGACTCCCTCGCCCGCTCCAGCCAGACCAGCCCCTGCTCCGGCCCCTCACTGGCCTTGGCCAGGCTGACGAAGCAGTCGGCAGCGGCCCGACGGTAGGCCTGGCGCTTCTCCTCGATCCAGGGCAACTCCACCTCGGACAGCAGCTCGTGCGTGTACTCCGCCGCCGCGATCCGCAGATATGCCAGACGCTGGTCTGCGTCCCGGGTCGCGCTCGCGGCCTTGAGCGCGGCGTCGAAGCACCACACGTCCACGTCAACGGCTTCGCGGAGAATCCGGTACCGGCCCGAGGTGACCTCCAGGATCTCGGCCTCGCCGTCCCCCAGCGCCTCGCGGATCACGCGGCGCGCGTCGCTGGACGCGGTGTTGCGAAGGCCTCGGGCCTTGCTCTCAGAGGAGTGGGAGAACAGGGCATCGGTGAGCGCCTCGGTGCCCATCCCGTCCGGGTGGAGCGCTAGGAGGGCGAGCATACGGCGTGTGGCACCGCGCATGCGCGCCCCGATATCGGCGTCGTCCAGCACGATCCTGGGTTGAGGTCCGAAGAGGCGCAGCCGCAGCCGCGGCTTCACCGGTTCCTCCCCTTCCTCCCCCTCCTCGGAAAGTTCGGGTTCCTCCACGGCCGGGGAGCAGGAAGCGTCCTCCTCTTCTCCCTCAGTCTCCTCAGCTACCGGCAGCCCTTCTGTGTCAGTGCCGAGACACACCGAGAAAGCAGCCGCGTCCATGTGCAACAGGTGAAGGCCGTCGTACACGGTGGTCCCGGCCCCGTCCGCGTCGGTGACCTCCACCGTGTCGAGGGCGTCGCAGCGGACCGTGGGCGAGGGCCATCCCTCCCCCAGAACCAGGACCACGGTGCCGCTGTCGGTCGAACCCCTGGTCACCATGTCCAGCCGACCACTGGCCCACCCCTCCTCGGAGGGCTCCACCACGAGCAGCGTCCACGAGGGAGCGTCAGCGGCTTCCTCCTCGTCCTCCAGGCGCACGGCGCTGATGTAGGCCAGTTCGGTCTCGGTGATCGCCGACGCGGTGTCCGGACACACCACCAGACCGGGGACGTCCGCGTCTTCCGGCGCTCCCGCCCGCGCAAGGACGTCCTGGGTGGTGATGACCGTGGTGTGCTCGTCCGCCAGGGCGCGGCCGATGACGGAGGCGCACACTTCCGCCCCGTGGGTTCCGGTCACGCTGAGCCCGTCGCGTGCGCTGACAGCCAGGTCGTCGGCGACCCTCAGATATCCCCCTGCCGAGACCAGTTCCGTACCGGCGCTCCGGAGGACCTCGACGCCGGAAACCTCCTCGGGCTCAGGCTCAGGTTCGGCCGACTCCCCGCCCGCCAGCGGATCGGCCTCACCCCGACGTACCCCACGGCGTCGAGGTGCGGTGAGCCGTCCGCCGACCGCTCCGACGACCGCGCCCGCCGCGGCTCCGACGAGCATGCTCGTACCGGAGAACCCCGCGTCCTCCCCTTCGCCGGATGTGAGCGCGCTGTCAGCCAGGTCGTCCGCCGCTTCGCTCTCGCGGCCCCTGCTCTCGGAGTCCCTACTCTCGTGCTCGCTGCTTTCGCGACCCCTCTCCTGTTCCTGTTCCGGGGGCGGGCTCGGCTCCCGTTCGCTCTGTTCCGCCGGGCTGTCAGCAGCCGCGCGGGGCTGGGTGGTCAGCGTGTACGCGATTTCCGCGCGCCGGTCCGCGGCCTGGCCCAGATCGGGATGGTTGCGCGGCTGCTCGGAACCCGCGCCTTCGGTCGTGATGGTCCACCCCTCCCCCAGCCGTTCGGCCAGGAAGGCGGCGACGGACTCGGCCCGGCGTTCGGACAGCGCGCGGTTGTACGCGTCGGGGCCGTTCGTGTCGGTGTGCCCGGTGACGGTGACCGGTTTCCCCGGGTCTCCGAAGAGCTGGAGGAGTTCGACGGTGGGCAGCAGTTCCTCCGTCATGGTGGTTGTGAGCTGGGCGGAGTCGGTCCCGAAGCCCGCCAGCGTCCGGGTGCGTCCCAGCGTGTGCGCCGGTTCCTCGCCGCGCGCGTCCTGTTCGCCGGTTGTCAGCGCGCTGTCAGCGGGTGCTACCGAGGCGACGGCGGGCGCGGACACGGCGACGGAGGTTCCCGCGACCCCGGTCGCCGCCAGGCGCAGCAGTCCGATGCTGGGCATCTGCCCGCGCAGGAGGGCCGCCGTGTCCAGGAGCACCAGCCCGGCGAAGGTGCCCCACAGCGTCCAGAGCAGCACGAGTGTCAGTGCCTGGAGGACCACGGTGGGCGGCGTCGCGCTGATCAGTGTCAGCCACAGGTGGTCCCAGGACATCCCGTCGAGCTGCGTGGGCCACTGCCAGCGCTGGAGCAGGACGGGCGGTGCGATCAGCAGAGTGAGTGTGATCGCGCAGGCCAGAGCCTTGCGAACCGGGTAGTGCATGTCGTCCCCTCTTCCAGCGTTGTCCCTCGGCGTCTCAGGGGGTCGGGGTGTGCGCGGTCGCGGTGGCGCGGGAGGCGATCTCGACCTCTCCGAGCACCGCGAGCACGGTCGGGCGGTAGGTGGTCGTGACGGTGACCGTGACTTCGTCGGCGCTGACAACCACGTCCACGGCCGCGGCCGCGTTCGTGCCAGCCTGCGCGTTCGCCCCCGCACCCGCGCTCGCGAGCCGGGCGTGGTCCCGGGCCGCGCCGCGCGCCTCGTCGCGGTCGAGGGCGAGGGTGCCGGTGCGCAGCAGGTCAGCGTCCAGGTGCTGGGCTCCGGCCCGGGCGGCCTCGTGGGCGAGGGTGGTGGTCCGGGTCTTGGCGCGAAGCATCTGGGCGCCGTCGTGGACCAGGCCGAGGCAGGCCAGGAGGGTCGCGGCGATGGCGACAACGAACGCGCTCGGGCTGCCTCCGCCCATCAGGGCTCCTGCTCTCGGTGGACGTCCAGGACGGAGACGGCGGTCCCGGTGACGGTGCGCCGTTCGCTGACCTCCAGGATCCGCAGGTCGTCGCGGTGCACGGTGCACTCGACCTCGGCCCGCATCGCGCGCAGGTTCCCTTCGGTGGTCGGTCGCAACCGCACGGCGGGTTCCTGGCAGGCGCGTCCCCAGCCGCCCACGCTCGCGGCGACGGCCTGCTCAGCGGCGTTTCGGGCCTCGTTTCGGTCGGTGTGCAGGGAGGCGGAGCGGGCGGCGGCGTGGGCGAGGGCGTCGGCTGCCAGTGCCGCGGTGTAGTTGCGGCCGGTCAGGGCGAGCAGAAGGAGGAAGGCCAGTACGACGGGGACGATGAGGACCAGTTCGACCGACGCACTCCCCCGGTCCCGTTCCCGCTTCAGGTCTCGATCCCGGCCCGGCTGCCGCCCCGAATCCCGGTCCCGAACCCGCTCACGAGGCGCTGTCACCGGGCCGCTCCGTCGACGTGCTCCGTGGGTCCGGACAGGGTCGTGCTGACGGACGGGTTCCAGCCGGGGACCAGGCTGATCGCGGTGCCGTCCACGCTGGTGCTGGTGGTGGCGTCGCCCCGTTCCACCCGGACTTGGACGTCCCGCAGGATGGTGCCGCCCATGTCCTCGGCCATGGCGTGTCCCCGTGCTCGTCCCTCTCCGGCGCTGCTGCCGAAGGCCCGTGCCGCGGCGAGCGCCTCGGTGGCCACGGCCTGGGCGCGGTGGTGGGCGTGCGTCCAGAGGCCGTACTGCAGGATGCCCAGCAGCATCAGGAACATCAGCGGGATGACGAACAGGGTGTCCGCGCCGCCTCTGTCGTCCCGGCCTCCACGGGCACCCCTGGGGTTCCAGAACTCCCGATGGTCCCGACTACCCCAGACAGCCCGGTGCTTCCAGGCGTCCGAGCGGCCCCGACCGCCCCTGCCGTCCCGCCTCGGCCGGTTCCTCACGGTGTGACGCCCAGGTCGACGGACTGGGCGCTCTCGATGATCCTCGGGGTGAGGATGCCGCCGACCGCCGTGGCGATGCCGATGGCGACGACGAGCATGAGCACGTACTCGGTGGTGGTCGAACCCCGGTCCGCTGCGCGACCGTGGCGGCGCGTGCCGAGGACGAGTGCGGGGAGGGCGCGGCGCAGGGCCTGGCGCATGTGGTTGCCCCTTTTCTGGGTGGCCGGTGCCTGCGGGCCGGTGTCTGTGTGCCGGTGGTGGCCGCTGGCAGGTGGCTGGCGTTCGGTGGTCGGTGACTGGACGCCCGCTGAAAGCGGACGACGGACGGCGGACGGCGGACGGCGAATGGTGGACAGCGAACGGCTGGCGCGTCTCGGATATCGGGCCTTTGCTCAGAACCCGCTGGTCACGTGCGTGACGGCGGGGTATCCCATGAGCAGCAGGAAGCCGAGCACCAGCAGCATGACCGGCAGGGTCATCCGTTCGGTGGCCTCGTGTGCCTGCGCTTCCAGAGCGGCGAGGCGGTGGGTGCGCAGGGCGGCGGCCTTGGCGCAGACCGAGGCGCGCACCCGGGCGCCGTCGGTTCCGGCGATGCGGATGGAGGAGGCGAGTTCGTCCAGTTCGCGTACGCCGGTCCGCTCTGCGAGATCGGAGAGGGCGTCCCAGGGTGGTCGGGTGCGCAGGTTGGCCTCGTGCAGGCAGCGCCGGATCAGGTCGAAGGCCGGCCCGTTCCCGCGCCGGGTGGCGGAAGTGAGAGCTCCGGTGACCCCCGATCCTCCGGCCAAGGCGACTCCGACGAGGTCGGCGATGACCGAGGTGACCGCGCCCAGCCGGGCGCGGCTCCGGGCCGCCCTGTGGCGGAGCACGAGTCCGGGCGCGACCAGACTCAACCCCAGGCAGGACGTGCCGAGCCCCAGTGCGGCGGTGAGCGGCATCGGTGACGCGGGCGGCACGGCGGTGGCCAGCAGGGACAGGAACAGGGTGGCTCCGGCGAACGCGGACACGGTCGTCTCGGCTCCGTGGCGGTCGGTGTCGATGCCGCACACGGCCAGGTCGCGCCGGGTTCGGGGGCCGGGCCAGCCGAACCGGGCCAGCACTCCCCCTCCGGCCCGCGCTGCGTTCGCGGCGGCACCCACGATCCCGGTGGCCCCTGTTCCCTTCCTCTGCCCCGCCCGCCCCCACGCGCGTTCCCCTTCCCTCCGCTGAACCCCTTCCTGTTCCAGGTCCGGCGGCGGAAGGAGGTCGGCCAGATCGGGGCGACTCAGCACCCGCGCCGTCCACCACAGTCCGGCTCCCACCGCGGCCCCGCCCAGGGCCGCCGCGAACACGCTCATACGCGTTCCTCCTGATCGTGGACGGACAGCACGCGTTCGGTGCGCGGCGGGGCGGACAGGCGGGTCAGCCACCACAGCGCTGTCGCCCACACGGTTCCGACTAGTGCGAGCACGAGTTGGCCGGTGGTCGAGCCGAGCGGGGCGAAGTAGGGGCCGTTGAGGGCGGCCATGCCGATGACCATGGCGAGGGAGGCGGCGGTGATGATGCGGACGGAGGTGCGGGTGCGTGCCCGGGAGGTGGAGGTGCGCACGAGCATGGACGCGCGGTCGCGCGCCGCTTCGGCCAGGCTGCCCAGGAGGGTGCCCAGGTCGGCGGCGTGCCGGTGGGCGGCCATGGACAGCGCGGCGGCCACCAGGTCGGCGGTCTCGTTGTCGACGCGGTGGGCGAAGGCGGTGAGGGCGTCCTCCAGGTCGTTGCCCGCGGTCAGGTCCGCGGCCAGGCCCTGCACGTCGCCGCGCACGGCCTCGGGTGCGATGGCACAGGAGGTCCAGATGGCCTGGCGGAGCCCGGAGGAGGCGGTGATGAGGTCGCGCAGCTGTTCGGTCCAGCCCGCGACGGCCTCGATGCGGGCGATCTCGGCGGCGGTGGCCCGGTCGGGTCCCAGGACGGCGGGCAGCCACAAGGCGGCAGCGGCGGCCAGGGCCGCGGCAACGGGCCAGCCGGTGACGCCCCAGGCGAGCATGCCCGAGCCGAGGGCGGCGACCGCCCGGAACACAGTGTCGCGGCGCACGCTGACCCGCGAGCGCAGGAACCCGGGGGCGGCGGTGAGCGCGGGCCAGAGCAGCACCAGGCCCAGGCCGACCGCGGCGCCGCCCAGGCTGGCGGCCAGGACGGTGGTCACCGCGCGTCCTCGAACAGGCTGGCCGGGTCGAAGCCGACGCGGGCGAGCTTGCGGGTGTACTGCGGGCTCAGCGGGGTGGTGAACCCGCCGTGTTCGCGGGCGTAGACCTCGTTGGTGACCACCCGGGGCCCGTCGACGCCGACGATCTCGCGGATGCTGCTGACACGGCCGCCGCCGTGCTCGTCGGTGTCGATGTGCACGGCCAAGTGGACGGCGGAGGAGATGAGGACGCCGCTCTCCTCCAGGGTCAGGCGTTCGCTGGCCTGGTTGGCGTAGGTGGCGAGCTTGGTGAGGATCTGCGCCGAGGAGGAGGCGTGCACGGTGGCCATGCAACCGTCGGTGCCCATGGTCATGGCGTGCAGGAGCGCGACAGTCTCCTGCCCGCGGGTCTCGCCGACGATGACCCGGTCCGGGGACATGCGCAGCGCGTGGCGGACCAGGTCGGCCAGGGTGATCTCCCCGGCGCCCTCGGTGTTGGGCGGCCTGCCCTGGAGGGCGAGGCAGTTGAGGTCCTCGTCGGCGTCCAGCCTGAGCTCGAAGGCGTCCTCGACGGTGATGACGCGTTCGACGGGCGGGATGTGGCGGGCCAGGGCGCGCAGCAGTGTGGTCTTTCCCGAGCCGGTGGCGCCGCCGATGACGAGGTTGAGCCGGGCGCGCACGGCCGCGGTGAGCAGGGAGCGCACGGGGCGGGTGAGCATGCCCGAGGCGGTGAGGTCGGACAGGGTGAGTTCGCGTTCGGGGTGGCGGCGGATGGTGACGGCCGGGCGCCGGGAGACGCCCATGACGGCGGACAGGCGCGCGCCGCCGGTGAGTTCCATGCTCAGCAGGGGCGCGGAGGCGTCGAAGCGCCGTTCTCCGCCGGGGGCCTGTCCGGCCAGGCGCCGGACGAGGGCGACGAGTTCCTCGTCGGTGGAGGTGACGGGCGCGCGTTCCTCGCGGCGGCCGTCGCCGAGGTCGACCCAGACGCGGGTGCCGTTGATGTGGATGTCGCGCACGCCGGGTTCGCCGAGCAGGAGTTCGAGGGGACCGAGTCCGCAGACCTGGGCCAGGGCCCGGGCGCGGACCCACTCCTCCTCGGGGCCGGTCAGGGCGCGGGCGGCTCCGGTGAGGGCGCGGCAGGCGTACTCCTCCAGCAGGGCGGCGAGCAGCGCGTCCGCGCGTTCGCGCCGGGCGCGGTGGCCGTCGCGCGCCGGGGCGTCGGCTTCCTGGCGGACCAGGGTGTCGGTGACGCGGTCGGCCAGCCGGGCGGCGGTCTCGGCCAGGTGCGGTGCGACGCGGTGGCCGCTCGGGGCGGCCACGCGGGAGGTGTCGGAGACGCTCACGCGGCGAACGCCTCCTCGAAGCGGCGCAGGGTCGCGGCGGCGTCCACCAGGTCGTCGACCCGGTCGGCCAGGCCGCGGGCTGCGGCCAGGAGCGGCATCCACTCGACGCCGTCGGGGTTGTGGCGGGTGTGCGACCAGGCGGCCACGCGTTCGCGCAGACTCCGCGGGCGGGAGTCCTCTCCGCGCAGGAAAGCCGCGCCGGTCGGGTCGTGCGGCAGTTGGGCCCACACCCGGCAGCCGGTCTGGGCGGTGATCTCACCGGCGGAGAAGCGGGAGCCGTGCACCGCCAGGCCGACCGCGGCGCCTTTGCCGGCCAGGGACTCCAGGACGTCACGGCAGCGCGAGACGCGGTGGATCTGCGCGGCGTCGTCTCCCGCGACGGTCAGCACCACGGCGTCGGACAGGGTGAGCAGATGCGCGCCCGCGCTCCCCGGGGCCACCCGGCCCAGGTCCAGAACGGTCAGCCCGCCCCGCAGGACGCGGGCGCGGTGGGCGAGCGCGGTCACCACGGCGGAGGCCTCGTGCGCCGTGGTCGGCGCAGCCAGGGCCCGCAGCCCTCCGGGGAGTTCGACGGCGTGCGCCAGCAGGGCGCGCCGGGATCCCTGCTCACCGTCCGGGTCGGAGGCGGCCCGGACCGATGCCGCGAGCGAGACCAGCCCGGGTCGGCCGACGAGCCGGTGCCACACGGCCAGGTCACCGCCGCTGGCGTCGGCCTCCACCAGTACCGGAACGGTGAGCGGGCCCGTGGGCCACACCGCCGCCAAGGCGGTCGCCAGGGTTGTGACCCCCGGAGCTCCCGAGAACGAACACACCGCGATGATCATGGTCTCCCCCTTGCGTCTTGCTCTGTCGTCCTACGGCTCGGCCATGAGCACCAGGCGCGTGCCCGGCTCGTCCACGGCCCGGGCCACCCCGGCCGCGTCCTCGTCCACCACCAGCAGCTCCACGACCCGCGCGTCCGCGGGTGCCTCCTCGTCCCCCGACGAGTGCAGGCGGGCGTGGAAGGGGTCGCCCTCCTCGGCGATCACCAGCAGCAGCGCGCCCTTGCCCGCGGACTCCGGCAGCATCCCCGGCCTGGTCTCCACCGCGACCACCGCCTGTCCCGGCGCGGGCCAGGAGGAGGTGTCGGCGATCATCGGGCCGGTGAGCACGGTTCCGGCCGGAATCGGTGCCGCAGCCCGGCCGCGCAGGGCCTCGGGAACCGTGACCAGGTCCAGCTCCTCCACACCGAACGCGGACACGACCCGGAGGTCGGCGATGTCGAGACCGTCACCGGCCTCCACGTCGTTGACGGCGACCAGGACCGTCGCGGGCTCCTCCTCGCGGGTAGCGGCCCAGGCGGCGACGACGCCGCCCAGGACCATGGCGGCGATCCCGGCGAAGGGCCGCTTCCAGCCACGGCGTCGGACGGCGGACAGCCGGGATTTCCCGGTCTTCCGGTCGCCTGAGTGGGGTTTGGTCAACGTCGTCACGCCCTGTGCTCCCGTCCCTGGTGCGTCGAGGTCCCTGCCGTGCTCAGCCGTCGGTGACCAGCGCGTGGACCTCGCGCACGCGGACGCTGTCGGAGGCGCTGGTCGTCAACGGGTCGAGGGTGCCTCCGCCGCCCGCGCTGGTGGTCCACTCCACCGTCCAGGACACCGTGGCGTTGACCGGGAAGCGGCTGTCGGGCTGGTTACGGGATGTGCGGGTGTAGGCGTGGCCGCAGTCGGGCGAGGGCTTCTGGGAGTCGTGGCGCGCGGGGTCGAACACGGTCCCGGGTCCGTCGCAGTAGAGCACCGTTCCGTCGCCCATGTCCCAGCGGAGCTGCTGCGGCACGGCGGTCACGGTGACCGAGCCCGCGGAGACGGAGGCGGTAGCGCTGACCGGTTCCCAGTCGGCGCCGTCCACCCACAGCCATACCGGGAAGTGCACGACCGTGTCCTCGGCAGGCGAGGAGGCCAGGGCGGGCGCGGGCAGACTCATGGAGGCCCGCGCCTGCTCAGCGGCCTCGCGCGGGTTGACGGTTTCCCCGCCGCCGAGGCCGGACCTGGTCGAGGCGACGCAGGTCCAGCCCGGTTCCGCCTGGTCCATCTCCACGCACGGGTCCTCGGCGGAGAGCACGGCGGTTGCGCCGCTGTCGGGTCGAGGTGCACCGCCTGAGGAGCCACCACTGTGCTGCCCGGATCCGGCGAAGGCGGAGCAACTACTTCCGTGGCAGGCGACGTCACCTTCGAAGTCCGGCCCCTTCGGGAGGGGGTCGGTCGGCGCCATGCCCACGAACAAGGGGAGCAGAGCACTGAGAACCAGAGCGTTGGCCGAGGTCAGCATGTCTCGGCCTCCCAGATCTGCATCTCGACGACCCACCAGTCGAAGACGTCGCGGTTCACACGGGCGTCCACCCGCACGTT
The DNA here is from genome assembly GCF_018316795.1 of Nocardiopsis akebiae. Classification (NCBI taxonomy): domain Bacteria; kingdom Bacillati; phylum Actinomycetota; class Actinomycetes; order Streptosporangiales; family Nocardiopsidaceae; genus Nocardiopsis; species Nocardiopsis akebiae. The sequence continues at coordinate 871,582 of NZ_CP074132.1, read as the reverse complement.
GTCCGTACGGGGTGCTTCCTCTCCGACGACCTTCCAGTCCCCGGCGCCCTTGCAGTCCCTTAGGACGATGCTGGTCGGTTCTCCCTCGGGTTCGGCAGAGACCACCTCGGGGGCGAGAACCGGTTCGCCCTCCATGCCGTAACCGGCTTCTGCGACTCCCCGGACGCCCCGCTGCGCCAGTTCGAGCGCCTGGTCGACGGCGTACTTCTCCAGGTCCGGATGGTTCGGGTCCTTTTCTGCGGAGGCGAGAACGATCGCGTCCCAGAACCGCAGGTAGGTGTCGACGGCCTCTTCTTCCGGTGACTTCTCCGGAGCTTCCGTTCCAGACGGAATGGCTGAGGATTGAACGACCGGTTCGGCTGCCTCGTCCGCTTCCGCGGTACACCCTGTCAGGAGCAGCACGCCTGACAGGGACAACAGGAATCCACGCACCACAGAGGGCTCCCTGGAGTAATTTTCTTGTCACTCTCCGTGACAGAGATGAAGTTAGCCCCTCATCTGGCCTGCGCACAAGTGGTTACGGACGAACCTTCGGAGAAAAACTGTCGGTAAGCTCACGCCTCTTCGATGTCCAACTCGTCTACCTGCGGAAACACTCTCCAGTCGGCCAGCATCACCAGTAATACGGCTTCCATACATGACGGTGGGCGGCGCCCGTGACAGACGCCGCCCACTGCGACTCAGGTTCAGAGCCTGGTCAGCTGTTCATCACGAACCCCGGAAGCCCGAGGGGGCGTTCGCCGGGTGACACCGGAAAGGTCGCCCAGACTCCGAGGCCCAGACGGGCGCTGCCAGGTCCCACCGGGTAGTGACCCCATGCCTGGGCGAGGGAGTCGACGAGCATCAGGCCGCGCTGCCCATCGGCCCACGACCACTCGTCCTCCGACCGGTCGTGCGGGATTCGGGGAAGGCCGGTGCCGCCTCCTTCGTCCACCACGGCCAGCCACAGCGTGCGTTCGTCCAGGAGGGCGAGGGCCCGCAGGAACTCCCGGCCCTCGGGTGCGTACTTGACGGCGTTGGCGGCCAGTTCCGCCGCACACAGCAGCACGGTGTCCACCAGGTCGGGATCGAACCCCGCCAGATCGGCGCGCAGGTCGGCGCGGACCTGACGGGCCCGGGCCAGGTCCGAGCGGTAGGCGCGGTGCTCCCACCAGGTCGATGCCCGCCGGGGCGGGGACGGCATCGGTTCCGGAGCCGGGGCAGGAGTGAGGGTCGTCGTCATGGTGCTCACCCGACCCTGTCGAGGTAGACGCGGATGACGGCGGCCAGGTCCGCGAAGTCGTCGGGCTGCTCCTTCACGGGTTCGGCCAGCAGGTCACCGACCGGGACTCGTGGCAGCGGCGGCATGTAGGGGCGGACCAGCGTGCCAGCGGAATCGAGCGTGGAGGGAGCAGCCTCGTTTCCGGAACGAGGTCGGGGTGCCTGTGTGTGGCGGTCGCTCTGCCCATGCGGGAAGGTCTGGGTCGTCCTCGTGCGCCGCACCTGGTCGCCGGGGAGGCCTGTCAGCTCCTGAACAGGGCGTCGCTCAGCGGGTACGAGCGCGGGCGGCAGTTCTCGACGGTGGGGCGACGGCGTGATCGCGGTCCGCTCCGGCCCGGGGCGTCGGTGGCTCTGGGGGACGAACACGTAGGCCAGGGCGATGGCCAACACGGCGGCGGTCAGCGACCACACGCGCCCGGCCAGACTCTGGCGAGGCCTGCGGTGCCTGCCGATAGGGTGTTCCACGGTCTTCCTCCTGGTTAGGTCAGGTGGTTGATCGCGCCCCGGTCCGGTGGTCCTACGCACCGGTCGGGGCACCTCGTTTTCTGTTGTGTGCGCGGGTGTCATTGGCCCCGGGTGGGGTTGCGCTTCCCGCTCACGGTCGAAGGGATCGAAGTTCGCGCTCGGTGGCGCGGATGGCCGCGTCCAGCAGCTGCGGTGTGGCCGCGCTCAGCGGCGGAACACGATGCGGGCCGAGGTGGAAGGCGAAGAAGCGGCGCGAAGCCGGTCCCCAAAGCACCCACCAGCGTTCGTGGAGTTGTTCCAGCAGGCGGGCGGCCTCGTACTGGGTGGCGTCCTGGCTTCGGTCCCACGCCATGCCGGGCTACTCAGGCCGCGACGGCTTCGTCGGGGTCAGGGACGGGCGCGTAGGGGTCGATGTGCGCCCACACCGTCAGGGGCGTACCGGGCTCACCGTTCCAGCCCCACTCCACGGACAAACAATCCACGAGACGAAGACCCCGTCCGCACGCCGCCAGAGCGTCGACCTCCGATGACAGGCGCGGCAGGCAGACGGTGTGCCCCGGGCGCGGTCCGTCGTCGGTGACCGCGATACGGACGAGTCGGCCGGGCAGCGACTCCATCTCCACCCGAATGTGCCCGCACGCCTGGCCTGACGCCGAGTGAGTCAGCGCGTTGGTCGCCAGCTCGCTGGCCACCAACTCGATGCGCAGAGCGCGAAGCGGGTCCACGGATACGCCGTTACGACACCAAGCGCGCATCTGCCGCACCTGTGAGGGCAACGGGCCGAAGATCGCCACTCTCACGCCTCGGTTGCCGCTGGACACCCGTCGGGGTAGACCGCTTCCTCCCATAGCTGGGCTGCTGTCCTCGTCTTGCGTCCTCCGCTGCCGCGGTATGTCAAAGCTGCTCATCGTGACCTTCCAAGAGAAGGGATGGACTGGCGCCCGGCGCGGAAGGTACTGATCTCGCTCCGGCGTGAACCTGCATGCCGGGCGGCGTCTTACACACCTGGTTTCCCCAGGCGACGTCCATCACCGGCGGCGAGCTTCCGCCCGGCACCCATCACTGAGGGCGATCAACCAAACGCTCACTGATCTCATAATGCATTCCCGGAACTTTCCTGGCAAGTGCCCGGAAGGATCTGGGCATATCTGAGGGGGCCCAAGACTTATGGTGAGTGGGCGTGCCCACCGGTCATCGGAGCCGCGAGAACGGGATGAGAGGAACGACGTGGAAGCTCAGCGCAGCCCGGCTGCAGCGCGCCGCAAGCTCGGCGCCCACCTGCGCAAACTGCGTTCGGACGGGAAGCTGACCGGCGCTCGCGTCGCCTCGGACATCGGATGCGCGCCTTCTACGATCAGCAAGTTCGAGGGCGGAAGCCTCGTCCCTGACGCCGAACAGCTCGACAAGCTCCTGGACCTGTTCAGGGTGGAAGAGAGCGGTGAGAGGGAGTCACTACACCGACTCTTGGACGACGCTTCCGAAGCCGGTTGGTGGGAGGCCTACGACGAGGTCCTACCTCCCCGGTTCGACACCTATATCGGTCTTGAGCTCGACGCTGTGTCCGTGCACGCCTACGAGACCACGCTCGTCCATGGCCTGCTGGAGACCCGGGCGTACGCCAGCGCGGTTCTTCATGGAGCTACCTTCGGCAAGCCTCCGGAGGACATCGACCTCCTGGTCGACGTCCGGATGCGCCGCAAGGAGCTCTTCGACCGCGAACCGCCTCTACGCCTGTCGGTAGTGATGGAGGAAGCGGCCCTCATGAGGCCGATCGGTGGCACCGAGGTGATGCACGAGCAGATCCAGCACCTGATCGAGGAACAGGCGAAGCCCCACATCAGCATCCAGGTGCTCCCCTTCTCGCTGGGGGCACACGTCGGCTTGAACGGGAACGTCGCCCTCCTGGAGTTCCAGGACCAGCCCCCGGTCGCCCACGCGGAGGGCAGCACGGGCAACAGCTTCCTGCTCAAACCACGCGAAGTACGCCGCTGTAAGCTCCTGCTGAAGCGACTGGAAGAGATCGCGCTGAGTCCCGAAGACACCAGGGACTACCTCGCCAAAACCCTCAAGGAGCTGAAGTGAGTCGCCCCTCCCAGGAAGACCAGGTTCTGCCTACGGCATGGGTGAAGTCGAGTCTCAGCACCAACCCTCAAGGGTGTGTCCAGGTCAGGGTCCCGTATGTGGGCGCGATCGAGGTCGGTGACACCAAGAACCCCGCCGGGCCCACGCTCACCGTTCCTCACGCCGACTGGGAGTACTTCCTCGACCAGGTCGTGAGTGGCAGGACCGTCTTCAGACGCCTGCACGCCACGTTCCTCCCCGACGGCGGCTTCGCCCTCACCGACACCGCCATCCCCAATTCCCCCGCCCTGACCTACACCAAGGCGGAATGGGACGCCTTCCACGCGGGCGCCCTGGCCGGTGAACTGAGGGGCGAGCACCCACGCGGCGTCCTTGTCTCCGCGTAGACAACCCTGCCTTGGCCAACGGGGCGAATACGTGCTTCAGCCCTGTGGCGCCAAGGCTTCACGCTAGGCTCTGGGCCGTGACTGACACCTCGATCCGCACCAGGTTCGCTCCCTCCCCGACCGGCATGTTCCACGTGGGCAACGCCCGGTCCCTGCTGCTGAACTGGGTGGTCGCACGACAATCCGGCGGCACCATGGTGCTGCGGATCGAGGACACCGACGCCGCCCGCTCCCGTCCCGAATGGACCGAGGGCATCCTGGCCGCCATGGCCTGGCTGGGCGTGGACGCCACCCAGTACGAGGGCCCCTACTCCCAGACCGATTACGCCGACCAGCACACCGAAGCCGCCCAGCGCCTGCGCAAAGAAGGGCTGGCCTACTACTGCGACTGCACCCGCGAACAGGTCCAGGCCCGGCGCGACAACCCCAACCTGGGCTACGACGGGTTCTGCCGCGACCGCGGCCTGGAGGCTGGACCCGGGCGTGCTCTACGCTTCCGGATTCCCGAGGGCGGGCCCACGGTTGTGGAGGACCAGATCCGGGGGCGGGTGGAGTTCCCGCACGAGGCCCTGGAGGACTTCGTCATCGCCCGCGCCGACGGCACCGCCCTATTCGTGCTGGCCAACGTGGTCGACGACGTCGAGATGGGCATCACCCACGTCATCCGCGGTGAGGAGCACCTGTCCAACACTCCCAAGCAGCAGCTTTTGTGGGAGGCGCTCGGGCACACGCCGCCGGTGTGGGCGCACGCCCCGGTGCTGGTCAACGAGAAGCGCCAGAAGCTGTCCAAGCGCCGCGACAAGGTCGCCATGGAGTCCTACCAGGCCGAGGGCTTCCTCCCTGAGGCCATGGTCAACTACCTGATGCTGCTGGGGTGGGCGCCGGGTGAGGACCGCGAGATCATGCCGATCGAGGAGATGATTCCGCTCTTCGCGCTGTCGGATGTGAACTCCTCGCCCGCCTTCTTCGATGAGAAGAAGCTGCGCGCCTTCAACGGCGACTACATCCGCGCCCTGGACGTGGACGAGTTCGTCAAGCGCTGCGCCCCATACCTGGAGGGTGAGGACGTGCCGTGGCGGCGTGAGGACTTCGACCCGGGCGTCTTCGCCACGATCGCCCCGTTGGCGCAGAGCCGGGTGGCGGTGCTCAGCGAGATCGTGCCGAACGTGGACTTCCTGTTCCTGGACATGCCCGTCTTCGATGAAAAGAGCTGGGCCAAGGCCATGAAGCCCGGGATCGGCGCGGAGATGCTCACCGCCTCGATCACCGCCTTCTCCGATGAGTCCCTGACTTGGGACGCCGAGTCCTTGAAGGGAGCCCTTGAGCAGGCCAGGGCCGCTCAAGGGCTCAAGCTCGGCAAGGCTCAGGCGCCGGTGCGGGTCGCGGTCACCGGCCGCACGGTTGGCCTGCCGCTGTTCGAGTCGCTGGAACTGCTGGGCCGCGAGCGCACGCTGGAGCGACTGCGCGCGGCGCTGGAGCGGCTCAACGCCTGACGGGCCGAAGCCAGCCGCAGGGGCGCCAGATGCGGAGGGAAGACCTCCAGGAGTTTTGACGCCCGGGGCCAACTCCGCACACGCCGGTACCCCAACGCCGGTTCACCTCCGCGTGCGCGGAGCTCGGTGCGAGTCCCTTCCCTATCGGGGAAACCGTGCGGGTGGGCGCGTGCGCCCACCCGCACGAAGCTCACTTGCCGGGGTCAGCAGGCCAGTTCAGACCGTGGTCCTCCTCGCTCTGGTCCCACAGAGCCAGCAGACGGGTGTGGCGGGTGCGAATCACCCCGTTCGCAGACGGGAAGGCGGGGTGGGCCAGGAACCGAGGGCCGGGCCCGCCGCGGTGGTCGCGGTTCCAGCGACGGACGTGGTCGGCCATGGTGGCGGCCATGTCGGCGGCGTCGGGACCGTGCCCGCAGACCACGAACTCGTATGTGGCGGAGGCATCGGGTACCGCGGGGAGCAGCAGGTAGGCCAGTGAGGACCCGTCCCACATCGCCGGAAGCAGGGCCCGGTTCATAGGTCGGTAGCGGAAATCGTCGGCGGCACCGGTCAGGGTGGCGAAGTTCGGCAGCCCGGTGGCCATCCACATCTGCAGGGTTCCGAAGGGTTCCATGCCAGCGATACGGACCCCGGTGAACTGTTCGTGCGCGGGGAGGGCGAACACTTCGGGCAGGGCTTCGGGTGCAGGCACAGGGACGGCGTCAGTGGTCAGCTCGACCGTGTCGGTGACCGGCACAGTGGTGAGAGCGGGAACTCCCAGACCCTGCATCGGCACGAACCCCGCGTGGTTGCCGGTTTCGCCCAGCAGCAGCGCGCCGTGGCGGGTGAAGGCGTAGACGCGCTGGAAGCCCCGCACCCCCAGGGGGAGCACGAGGCGTCCGCCGTCGACGAGCTGCTCGGTCCAGGCCGGGGGTAGGTCGGTGGCGGCGGCCGTGACGATGATCCGGTCGTAGGGTGCGCCGCTGGGGTGGCCGTGTTCGGCGTCGCCGACGACCAGCTCCACGCGGTCGGCGTATCCGGCCTGGGTCAGGTGGGTGCGGGCGCGGTCGATGACCGCGGGGTCGATATCGATGGAGGTCACCGATCCGGCGGGTCCGACGACCTCAGCGGCCAGTGCGGCGTTGTAGCCGCCCGATCCGACCTCCAGCACCCGCATGCCGGGGCGGAGTCGGGCGCGTTCCAGCATCAGGGTCTGCACCCAGGTCGCTGAGACCGAGCTGGTGGCGGTGCCGTCGTCGGTGAAGCGGGTGCGCAGTACCGTCTCCGGGTCGTAGACCTCCTCCAGAGGAAACTCCGGAGCGAAGGCGTGGCGGGGCACGGTGCGCACCGCTCTGGTGACTGGTTCGGAGTGCAGGGCGTTGATGGCTCGCAGGCGAATGATCATGCGTTCGCGCAGCTCATCAACGCGGTCGGTGTCCGAAGCGGAGGCAGAGGTGTCGGAGGTCGTCACGCTGGCAGGCTAACCAGCCGTGCTCCCGCGCGTGGGGGTTTCCGATGAACCTGCGTGTGCGGCGTCCACCGGCTCTCTCACCGGCCTGTCTCCCAGCTGTGGCCGAATTGACCCGCAACCGCAGGACACCAGATGGTCACCGCCACGGAGAGCGGTGGTCACCGGCTCCAGGTCCAGACAAGACACCCAGTTACCCCCTCTGCACGGAACAACCCAACCGCGTGGCCATCGGCATGAAGTTTCCGCCCGCCCAGGTCCCCGAGTTCTCCCCAAACGTTCGGGAGTCCGGTTAGGTTGGGCTTCGGCAGTCGCCGTAGACCACACCATTTCTGAGGAGAGCGATCGTGGCCCAACGCCCGTCCCCCGTGCGGGGTATGCGCGATGTCCTGCCCGATGCCGCAGAGCGGCGTCAACGGCTGGAGGCCACCATCCATCATGAGTTCTCCCGGTTCGGGTACCGGCCGATCCAGACCCCCGCGCTGGAGGACCTGCGTTTCCTGGAGTCCGGGCAGGGCGGCGACAACGAGAAGCTGATCTTCAAGACCCTGCGCCGGGGCATCTCTCTGAACGAAGCCACCGACGTGGCGTCCCTTGCGGACGCTGGTCTGCGGTTCGACCTGACGGTGCCGCTGGCGCGCTTCTACGCCACCAATGCCCCCGAGCTGCCCTCTCCGTTCCGCGCGGTGCAGATCGGACCGGTGTGGCGCGCTGAGCGCCCCCAACGGGGCAGGTATCGGCAGTTCACCCAGTGCGACATCGACATCCTCGGTGAGGCCTCGCTCCTGGCGGAGATCGAACTGCTCAGCGCGGGTAGCCGCGCTCTGGCCGCGGTGGGGCTGGAGGAGTTCACGATCCGGCTCAACCACCGCCGTCTGCTCACCGGGCTGTTGACCGCGTGCGGGTTCGCGGACGAGACTCACGCGCACACGCTGATCGTGGTGGACAAGCTCGACAAGATCGGCGTGGAGGGGATCGAGCGCGAACTCGCCGAAGCGGGACACTCCCAGTCCGCGATCACCACCCTGGCGAAGGTTCTCGCCCAGGCCGAGGCAGCGACCACACCCGATCAGCTCGCCCAGGTGCTGCCCTCGGGGATGGACGGGGAACCGTTGGAGGAGCTACGTACGATCGCTTCCGCCGTGGTTCTGCCTGAGACAGCGCCCAAGGCGCGGCTGGTGATGGACCTGTCCCTGGTCCGTGGGATGGGCTACTACACCGGGCCGATCTTCGAGGTGGCCGCGCCCGGTCTAGGCTCCTCCATCGCCGGTGGCGGCCGATACGACGAAATGATCGGGCGGATCGGCGGCCAGCCGACCCCCGCCTGCGGGTTCAGTATCGGCTTCGAGCGCCTGGCCGAGGTCCTTACCCCTGCCTCCGAGCAGAGGGAGCAGCGTGTGGCGCTGCTCTGGCGCTCTGACCAGGGCCTGACACAGATCGCCGAACACGCCGACCGGCTACGGGCTCAGGGATATGTGGTGGAAACCGTACACGTCGCTGGCAAGGGCAAGGGCGTGTACAAACGGTTGGCCACCGCCGGATTCGATCTGGTGGCCCAGGCATTGGACGAGGCCGCGCCCCGTCCGCTGTCCCCGTGAGCCCATCCCGGCCCCGGTGGGGCGACCTTCCCGCAGCCGCACGCGAGAAGGTCGCCCGAGCCCTCGGCGAGGAGATCGTCAGCGAGCGCTCCCAGAGCGGGGGATACACCCCGGCCGTGGCGTCTCTGCTGACGACCGCCAGCGACCGTTCCCTGTTCTGTAAGGCGATGCCGGAGGACCACCCTCTGTGCGCGACCCTGACTGCGGAGGCTGCCGTGGCCGCGTCGGCTCCTACGGACTCGGCCCTACCAAACGCACCGACCAATTAGAGACCCAGGTCCAGGACCTGGAGTTCGAGCCTCCCGCCGGGGTAATCCACGGCGACCCGTCCCTGGGCAACCTCATATCCGGTCCTGGCGGCCCTCCCGCCTCCCGTGTATCTAACCTCTCAGGTCAGTACACGTCGACCAGGATCGAGGGTCCATCCCCGCCTGCGCAGGGCTCACTGGCCATGACCACCCAAGGCGACGTGCGCCGCCGGTCCATCCCCACGTGCGCGGGGCTCACTGGCCGACACCGCCCACCGGCTGACCGAGCGCCGGTCCATCCCGCGTGCGCGGGACTCACGCCGCCGCGTTCCAGCTCGTGGGCTCCAGCGCCGGTCCATCCCCGCGTGCGCGGGGCTCACAAGGGCCGTGCGGTCATGGGGACCGCTGACGACTTCGCGCTCCCCACCCCCGAGCACGCACAGTACGTGGAGCGATTCAACCCGGCGGCGATCCTCGCAGACGTGGAAGCGAAAAGGACCGTGCTCGATGAGTACGAGTCCGCTGTCCGGTTCTACGCCGAGAGCAACGGGCCGATGACGCCCGACGTAGAAAACCGCGGGCTGGGGACGGCCATCACCCTGCTCGCCAACGCGTACCGGCGCAGACCCAGGTGGAAGAATGAATGGGAGGCGTGAAGCGCATGTGGCACAGGATCGTCAACGGCGTGTGGAAGCGGACCGGAATGCGGTCATGGCACCGGAAGATGCGCAGCCTAGCCAAGGCCCCGCAAGGAGGAGCGATACGTCCCTCATGCGAGGACTTCGAGCGCGGCAGCGTAGTCATCCCACGCAACCGCAACGAGAAGCGACAGGGCGCCCGACCCGCACGGGCGCCCCGCCAGGCTCAAGCCCCCGGCATCCCCAACGCCTTGAACACCTTCTTGCCCGCCTCCGGCGTCAACTTCCACACGTCTCTGCCGTCAACGACACGGCGTTCGGCAATCACGAACGGAGTCCCCTCCTCAGAGACCAGAGTGTCGACCGCGCGCTTGATCTCTGCGTGCGCTTCTGTTCGGTCGATGAAGCCCGGATGCCACTTGCTCACCTGCTCGGCCAGTGGATAAGGGAAGTCGACATCCTTATCGAGATCCCAGACGAGGACCTCGTGTTCATAGAGCTCCATGCCACCCCTTGATCGGGCGCCTTTCTGGCGCCATGTGAGGGCATCTTCCCGCGCCTCGTGTCCGCTGCGGGTAAGGCAGTCAGCGGTGACCGGAAGTGGCCACTACCCGCCCGCGCCCCTGCTTTGCGACTACCAGACCCTCACTCTCCAAGATCTGGAGTGCCGCCCGCACCGTAGACCTAGACGCCCCTTCCGAGCCTGCTAAGGCGTTCTCAGGCGACAGTGTGGAGCCGGGCGGGTAGGACGATGCCCTCAGCGATGCATGCACGGACCCTATCGGCGATCTCAACGCGCAGAGGCCCGGTGCGCACCGGGCCCGCGCCGACCACACGGCCCCGCACCCGATCCACCCGCACCACGCCGACGTCCTCGGACCGCGAGCGCGCGGCGGATGGTCGTGCGGGACACGTCGAACTCACGGCGGGGGCTCACTTCTTGCCCGGTCCACCCCCGCGTGCGCGGGGCTCACGTCCGGTGTGGCTCCGGCTCGCGCCACCGTATCGGTCCACCCCCGCGTGCGCGGGGCTCGCTCCAGCGAATCGACGGCGAGTTCCGCCGTCAGCGGTCCACCCCTGCGTGCGCGGGGCTCGCGTGTTCGGCGACCCGGCCGCGACCCTGGCCAACGGTCCATCCCCGCGTGCACGGGGCTCACATCCCGGCAGGCTGGAGAACCTCCGCTTCGAGCGGTCCATCCCCGCGTGCGCGGGGCTCACTTAACGACCTGCAACAACGCGGGGCGTTATCTCCACGAGACCTACGAGCCAGGCCAGAAATGACCAACCTCGACCATCCCGCGAAAAGCACCGCCCCAACGCTAACTTCACCTCACAGCATGCTCTCATGACCGCTGGAGCCCACCAGAACAACCGCCGATCCCCTATCTCGCCGAGGACTCAACCCACATCGACATCTGCCTTAGGAGCAAAGAACGCCACCTCCGCAGCCATCGGCACCCGTACGCCCTCCACGCCCACGCGTTGGCAGACCAGTTCGCGTAGGTGGCTTGCATCGCGACCTGGTGGAGACAGCAGAAGGCAGAGGCGATGGCGTTGACCCCCACGTGAGAGGTCAAGCGTCGGGCGGTTATGAGGGTGTGGGCGGCCCGCAGAAAAGACCGGAGTCGACCTGACGATGAGAACGTAGGTGCCTTCTCATGCGGACCTGCATTAGGCAAGCTCACCGTTGAGCCACTGGTGCTTATGGCTGGGGAGGAGCGCAGTGCTGTGCCGGTCGAGCCAACAGCTCAAGTCCTACGCTGCTCGCACTCCCGGATCGCGAGAGCCACCGCACTCAACCGGAGGCTCCACGTGGTAACCAAGGTCCTCGACTGGCGCGGATGAGGCCCAGCGCGTCCCATCACACGGCAGGGCGGATGCGGCGACCGCATCCGCCCTGTTCGCGCTACAGCCGCTGGGGCGCCTCGATACCGAGGAGGTCCAGGCCCCGTTCCAGCACGGCCGCGGTATGCGCGGCCAACACGAGCCGGGACTTACGGACCTGCCCCTCGGATTTGAGCACCGGACAGTTCTCGTAGAACGAACTGAACTGCGTGGCCAGCTCGAACAGGTACGTGGCCAACCGGTGCGGCTGGAGGTGGTTCAGGGCCGCCTGCACCGCGCCGGGGAAGCGCGACAGCGCCAACACCAGGTCGCGCTCGGCCTGCTCGGTCAGGACCACCGCAGCACCCAACGCGGGCACCTGATCGGCACGGCGCATGATGGAGCGGATGCGCGCCAGCGCGTACTGGAGGTAGACGGCGGTGTTGCCGTCCATGGCCAGCATCCGGTCCCAGTCGAACTGGTAGTCCTTGACCCGGTCGGTGGACAGGTCTGCGTACTTGATGGCGCCGATCCCCACCGCGCGGGCGATCTCGCCGCGCTCCGCCTCGGTCAGGTCGGTGCGGTCGGCGACGATAGCGGCGGCCCGCTCCACGCCCTCGTTCAGCAGGTCGGTGAGTTTGAGAGAGGCGCCGGCGCGGGTGCGCAGGATCCGGCCGTCCTCACCCAGGACGCTGCCGAACCCCACGTGGGTGGTGGCGGTCTCCGCGCTGATCCACTCGGCCTTGCGTGCGGCGGCGAAGATGAGCGCGAAGTGCTGGGCCTGCGGAGAGCCGACCACGTAGATGAGGTGGTCGCCCTTGAGGTCCTGGGCGCGGTAGCGGATGGTGGCCAGGTCGGTGGCGTCGTAGCCGAACCCGCCGTCGCGTTTGCGCACGATCAGCGGCAACGGGTTGCCCTCGCGGCCGGTGAAGCCGTCGAGGAACACGCACAGGGCGCCTTCGCTGACTTGGGCCAGACCCCGGCGGGTGAGTTCGTCGGCGACGTCGTTGAGCCAGGGCTGGTAGGAGCTCTCGCCCTTGTAGTCGTCGGGGGTGAGCTTGACGCCGAGCAGGTCGTAGACGGCTTCGATGTGGTGCTTGGACTCGGTGAGCAGCCGCTCCCACAGGGCCAGGGTGTCGGGGTCACCGGCCTGGAGGGCGACCACGCGGGCGCGGGCCCGGTCGGCGAACCCCTCGACGTTGTCGAACTTCTCCCGCGCCTGCTTGTAGAAGACGTTGAGGTCGCTGATGCTGAAGTGCTGCTCGTCCAGGCCCTCGTCGACCAGGTGCTCCACGAGCATGCCGAACGGCGTTCCCCAGTCCCCGAGGTGGTTCTGGCGGATCACCTCGTGTCCGGCGAACTCCATGAAGCGGACCAGCGCGTCACCGATGATGGTGGAGCGCAGGTGGCCGACGTGCATTTCCTTGGCCATGTTCGGCGAGGAGTAGTCGATGATGACGCGTCGCGGGGCTCCGGGCTGGTAACCGAGCCGGGGATCGGCGGCCAGAGCCGCGGCGCGCTCTTGCAGCCAGGTGTCGGAGAGGGTGATGTTGATGAACCCGGGTCCGGCGACCTCCACACTCTGGGCCATGTCGCCCAGGTCGAGGTGGGCGACGATCTCGTCGGCGACCTCGCGGGAGCGTCGTCGCAGGGTCTTGGCCAGCGCCATCGCGGCGTTGACCTGGTAGTCCACACCCTCGCGCTGGGAGGGTCGGACCACCGCCTGCTCGACCGTGCAGGCCACGTTGAACGCGGCGCTGACGGCAGCGACGACACGCTGCCCGAGATCGTCTCCGATGTCCCCTGTCACAACATTCCTTACCTTTCGTCGCTGGTCATCCCTGGTCTGAGTTCCGGGGATGGTTTGAGTCTGTCACGGTGACCGCCCTGTTGACCGGAGGTTTTTACCGGACCGACGTGGATGGCCTATCCGTGGCCGAGACCCACTTCGGCACCCTGGTGGAGACCGGCCTCCAGCGCGTGGACGAACTGTTCCGCCGGGCACAAGTCCTACCCGTCCGCCACGCTGTCGTGGCTACCGTGGTCAAGTAAGAGGAGTACATGAAGAGGGTCCGCGGCAACGGCGGTTCCCGATCCAGCCTGCGATCGGAGGGCATCATCATCCTGGGCCACTACAGAACGCACTGTCAGATTGCCACCGTCCTCTCATCGCCCGAGCCCGGCCCCGGGGGGTTCGTCTCCGCGCGGGTCGTGCGCGCTGGCAGCGCCCCGCAGGACAAGCCCCGGGCCTTCATCGACGGGGCCTGGTGGCGCCCGGCGGAGGAGGGCGGCCCGGTCGAATACGCGCCCCTGCTGCCCGAGGTATGACCGGGAAAGCAGCGGGTGGGTGGGAAGCCCCTGAAGGGTCGTGGGCTTCCTCCCCCGGCAACCGGCGGAGCATGCGCGCCAACCGCAGCCGCGACACCAAGCCCGAGCTCGCCATCCGGCGCCTGGTGCACGCCGCCGGGCTGCGCTACCGGGTCGCGGCCAAACCCCTGCCGAGGATGAGGCGCACAGCCGACCTGCTCTTCCGCCCCGCCAAGGTGGCGGTGTTCGTGGACGGGTGCTTCTGGCACGGCTGCCCCGACCACTTCGTCGCCCCGAAGACCAACCCCGGCTACTGGGAGGACAAGATCGCGGACAACAAGGGCCGCGACCGCGACACCGACGCAAGGCTGGAGGAGGCCGGGTGGCTGGTGCTGCGCTTCTGGGAGCATCAGGACCCGGCCGAGTGCGCCGGGGCCGTGGTCTCGGCCGTCTCAGCCCGTAAGGGTCAGCTGTAGCGGCCCGGTGTGCTCGTTTAGCCTTTCGAACTGCTCGGCAGGCGCTGCCGCGCCCGCGTCGGCGTCCCGCAGAGCGGCGATGACGGACTCCCCCACCGCTTGGCCACCGGCGGCGGGAAGGCGCGCCTTGGTCGATACGGTCTCGGCGCCGCCAGGCGTAGGAGGCCTCGGCAGGAGATATCCGGATCGCGTGCCACGTCCGCGACGCTGCGTCCGGCTCGGACCGAGTCCGGGATCTTGCGGCGGAACTCGGCCGGGTACCCACTACGTCCCGCAATGCCCTCCTTCAAGTGTCACGTGGTCCCAGGGCCCAGAAATCCGACTCCGAAAAACGCAGGGCACACCGGAGCCCCTATCGCACCCGGAACGAGACAGGTCAGCGGGATAGCGCTAGTAAGAGCCGGGGATACGCTGCGATCACTGGGAACAGCCGAAACAGCGGGCACCACCACCCACTGCCCTCACCTCGATCGGCATCCCGTTCTCCGCGGTGTTCACGCTGGCAACCGTGATGTCGATGACTCCGGAACAGCGCTCGACGGATCCATGAGCAGACCTCGTCCATGAGGCTCGGCCCTGCCGAGGGAACACAACCATGACGGTGGATTCCCAGGAATCGTCTACAACCGCCACTTTGCGTGACAGGCCTCCAGAAATCGGGCCGGAGCCAGCGCTGACGAACAGAACCAGGGACAATGAGGATGGTTCCATCTGCGCAAGGGTCGCGATTGTCCATATCCGACGGATAGCATCCGAGCCTTGGCAGACCAGTCGTATCGGCACAGACAGGAGGCTTTAATGCAGGTCCAAGAGGTAGTGCCAGAGCCCGCCGGTCTGGTCGCGTCTCTGGCCGCATTCGGATACACCGTCGAAGCCTCTATCGCGGACCTCGTCGACAACTCGGTCTCTGCTGGTGCGACACAGGTCGACGTAGATCTGACCTGGGAGGGGGTTGACTCGTGGGTCGCGGTCAGCGACAACGGCAAAGGAATGTCCGAGAGCGAGCTGGTCACCGCTATGACCGTCGCTGCCCGCTGGGGCGCGGAGCGCGACAAAGCTGATCTGGGTCGCTTCGGTATGGGACTCAAATCCGCGTCCTTCGCCCACGCCCGCCTACTCACAGTCGCGAGCCGGAGAGCCGGAGAAGATTGGCACGTCCGGACCTGGGACCTCGATCTCATCAGCGAGAAGGGCAGGTGGCTCCTGCTCGAAGGAGTCACGGCGGAAGCCGAAGGACCCCTCAGGCAGGTGCTCGAGGTGATCGATGGCCCGGGCACCGTGGTGCTGTGGCAGCGCTTGTCTGCCTATCAGGGGGTTCCTGAGCAGGACCCGAGGGTGAAACATCAGTTCCTCCTGGAGTCGGGGAATGTGACGAGACATCTGGGTCTCACCTTCCACCGCTTCCTCGACGGGCCGCGGGCGGTCCGCTTGAGGGTCAACAGTGCCCCTGTGCAGCCCTGGGACCCATTCCTCCAGAACCATCTGGCGACCGTGAGAATGCCGACCGAAGAGCTGCTCCTCGGCGAGCACCTGGTGAAGGCCACTCCTTTCGTCTTGCCTGCTCCTCACCGGCTGACGAATGAGGAGCGTGAGGCGGCCGGTCGAGACCGGGGTTGGTTGAAGCTGCAGGGCCTGTACATCTACCGCAGAGACCGGTTGATCGCGGCTGGCGGCTGGTACAGGCTGCGCAAGCGGGAAGAAAAGTTCAATCAGGCGCGGATCGCAGTGGAAGTCCCGGCAGAGACGGACGAGCACTGGAAAGTCGACGTCAAGAAGTCCACGGCCTGGCCTCCCGTGTCTCTGCGGCGTCCCCTGAAGGGCATCGCGGACCGCGCATGCAAGGAGGCGGCTACCAGCATGCGCACCCGGGGGCGGGTCGCGGCGATGCGGCACGACTCCCGGCTCGAGTTCGCATGGAAACTCGATAAGCGAGGCGACGGCACCATCACCTGCAGGATCAACCGCAAGCACAGCGTGATCCAGGCCCTCCTGAGCGAGGCCGAAGAACTCCAGGCCACCCAGATCGGTGCCCTCCTGCGACTGCTGGAAGAAGCGTTGCCTATCGCAGGCCTGCGCGTGCTCCACGAGACCGACGCCGCAGACGACCCCGAGCCGTTCGACGGCGGATCTCCCGACAGCGATATGGAGCAGGTCGCGCGAAACATGGTGGACGTGCTCGTCCGCAAGGGCATCAGCGAGCGGGAAGCCCTCGTGATGATCAGTCGCATGGCTCCGTTCGACGAGCTCAAGGGCTTCTGGGATCAAGACCACGACGAAGACAGGGGACGCGCATGAGTGACGAGACGGATATCTCGGCAGAGGACACCGACGAAGCCATCAAGATGGTCTTGAGCGCGCTCGACAAGCACGACCATCCGACGGTGGAGCAGATCGCGACGGCCGTGGACGCGGTGCTCACCGTGCAGGGCATGCTGGGCAACAACGTCGACAGCGATGTCGTCCGCCGACAGGTGGAGTCGATCGTCACCGTCACTCAGGAGGAGACCGGCGGCCTCGTCGACGACGACCCGACCTCCCATGTGAAGTGGCTCGACGAGCTCCGGGCCGACCCCGGCAAGGAGTGGCCGTTCTGGGACCGTTACGCCGAGTACATGAAGAAGCACCAGAAGCTTCCGCTCCAAGTCGTGCAGGTCTTGGACGACACCACTGCCAAGGTCTTGGGCGAGCTCGAGAGCCCCGACCGCGAAGGCGAGTGGCAGCGCCGAGGACTGGTGATCGGAGACGTCCAGTCCGGCAAGACCGGACAGTTCATCGGGCTCGCTGCGAAGGCCGCCGACGCCGGATACAAGCTCATCGTGATCCTCGCGGGTGTCCTGGACGATCTTCGGGCTCAGACGCAGACCCGCGTCGACAAGGGACTACTCGGGTACGACACCAGCCGCCAGCAGCAGGTTCGGGGTCGGCACAAGATCGGCGTCGGGAGGATGCGCGGTTTCAAACACCCCGACATCAACTCCCTGACCACACAGAAACTGAAGGGTGACTTCAACAAGAACTTCGCTCAGCAGCTCGGCTTCAAGATCGGCGGCACTCCGGTAGTGCTCGTCATCAAAAAGCACCAGTCGATCATCAACCACGTCACCGAATGGATGAGCAGCATGCACGGTGAGGAGGTCGGAGACGGCAAGAGCAAGGTTCGCGACGTCCCCCTTCTCCTGATCGACGACGAGGCGGACAACGCCAGCATCAACACCAACAAGGCCGGTGACGGCCCCACCTCGATCAACAAGTCCATCCGTGCGCTGCTGAACGCTTTCGAGAAGGCCTCGTACGTCGGGTACACGGCGACTCCCTACGCCAACATCTTCATCGACCCCGACGTCGACGACCCTGAACACGGCAAGGACCTCTTCCCGGAGAGCTTCGCCCTGACGCTGCACCCCCCATCGAACTACTTCGGTCCCGAGCGCCTCTTCGGCCTGGTCGGAGACGACGGGGACGACGAGATGGAGCCGCTGCCCCTGACTCGCGACATCAACGATGCCGCTGCGTGGGTGCCCGACGGCCACAAGGCATCGCTCGTGATCGGGAAGACGATGCCCGAGAGCCTGAAAAAGGCCGTTGACGCTTTCGTCCTGGGTTGTGCCGCCCGTCGAGCACGGGGGAAGAAGGACGACATCAAGTCGATGCTCGTCCATGTCACGCGCTTCAAGAAGGTGCAGGAGCAGGTGGCAGAGCAGGTCTTGGGCTATCTGCTCGAGACCCAACAAGATCTCGCCGCCAGGTTCGGCACCAACGCTCAGCGCCGCCTCGACCGGTTGCAGGAGCTCTGGGAGAAGGACTTCGAGACGACGACGAAGCACTTCCCCGCCGAAGACGCCAAGCGCCTCAAGTGGAAGCAGGTGAAGGAGCACCTGCCCGAAGCGGTCGACAGGATCGAGGTGCGCAAGGTCAACGGTGACGCGAAGGACGCCCTCGAGTACGAGCAGCGCAAAGGGACCGGTTGGTCCGTCATCGCAGTCGGCGGGCAGAAGCTCTCCCGGGGCCTCACGCTGGAAGGGCTCACGGTCTCGTACTACCTCAGACTCTCGAGCACCTATGACACGCTGCTGCAGATGGGGCGCTGGTTCGGATACCGCCCCGGTTACGAGGACCTGTGCCGCCTCTACACCACCAAGACACTGGTGAGCCGGTACCGGTGGATCACGCAGGCTACCGCCGAGCTCCGCCGGGACATCGACGAGATGGGAGTGCTCGGAGAGTCTCCCAAGAGCTACGGGATGAAGGTCATGGACGGTCCCCTCGGTCTCGCGATCACCGCACCGAACAAACGGCGGGAAGGCACCTCTGTCCGGTTGTCATTCTCCGAGGAGCTTGCCGAGACCACGGTCTTCGACCTGTCCGGCGAAGTTCCGGAACGAAACAGGAAGACCCTGACAGGATTCGCCCAGCACTTGGACTCCCTGTACATGCGTGATCGCATTGCCGAGAGGAAGGGTGAAGGAATGGTCTGGCGCAATGTCTCGGCCGAGGACGTCGCCGCGATGTTCTTCGACAGGTACGAGACATCTCCCGAGGCCCACCGGGTCAAGCCCGAACTGATCGCCAGGTACATCCGGCAGTGCGCCGAGAAGGACGAGCTGGGGAACTGGACCGTCCGGGTGGTAAACAAACAGGCTAGAGACAAGAACAGGATCGACTCCCACCAGTACAAGATCAAGGTAGGCGAAGACGAGCTCTGGGTCACACACCGCATAGAACTCGAGCGGTCCACTCCTGACCGCAAGGTCATCAAGCGTGTGCTGAGCCCCGTGCACGAGTCCTACGACATGACCGAGGAGCAGAAGGAAGCAGGGCGAAGCGCGGGAAAGAAGACCTCCGGGGTCCCCACCGGGAAGCCCCTGCGCAAGCAGCGGAATCCGCAGCAGGCTCTCCTGCTCATCTATCCGATCGACTACCCCTTGGAGAAACCCGGCCCCGACTCCAACGAGAGCGGGCGCATGGAGCAGGAGCCGGGCGACAACCCGGAGACGAACCCCTACCTCGTCGGGTTCGCCGTGGCATTCCCGGCATCTGCCGGTGCGGTCGGCGTCAACTACACGGTCAACAACAAGTGGTTCGAGGAGCCGGTCGACGATGCGGAGGACGAGGCGTGACCATCACCGAAGCATTGTGGCGGGAACTCGATCAGGAGGACGGAACGGGCGGTGCAGGAGGGTGGCTCGTGCGTCGCCTGTACCCCGACAGCGAGCAGAACATCTGGATCGGCGTCTCGCGTCTCGATGGTCGGCGCCGGCTCACGATCAGGGCTCCCCGCCCGGCCTTCCTCAAGGTGGCCAAGCGCCTGCGCACCCTTGACGATGTCGTCGGCATCGAGCTGGACGTGATCTCGGCATCGACCCTGCACGTGGTCCTGAACAGTCTGGACCTCTCTGAACCTTTCACCGCGTTGGCGTCAGACCTGGCTCAGCGCGCCTCCAGGAGCACTACTGCGAAGGTCGTGGACGACGTACTCGACCAGTACGCCCTCTGGCGCAGGATGCTGAAGGAGGTGGGCCGGAGCGGCTTGGGCGGAGAGGCGCGACGCGGCCTCTTCGGTGAGCTCTACACGCTGCGCCACCACTTGATCCCTGCAGTAGGGGCAGCGGACGCTGTAGAAGCCTGGACCGGCCCGGACGGCACGAACCAGGACTTCCAGCTCCCCGGGTGCGCTGTCGAGGCGAAGTGCACGTCCAACCGCAACCCGGCCGTCCTCACGATCAGCGACGAGAAGCAGCTCGACCGTGCTGGTGCTGGCCGCCTCTTCCTGAGCTCCGTAGTCGTCGACGAACGTCGAGGAGGGGTGGGGACGAGCCTGAGAGCGATAGTGGAGGAGGTGCGCAACCAGCTTCCCGTCGTGCTCCGGGCCGACTTCGAACAGCGTCTGGCGAAGACCGGTTACCTGGGCATTCACGCTGAAAAGTACGATGAGCCGCGCTACACGGTGACCGGTTCCGACGTGTGGGAGGTCAGCGACGGGTTTCCGTGTCTGACAGTCGAGAATATCCCCGCCGGGATCAGCGGGTGCACCTACAGGATCGACACCCGGGTCTTGGCAGAGTATGCGTGCGACGCGGACGAGTTCCGCAGCGCACTGAGGAGCGGCAGTGAGCAGTAAAGAAGATCTCGAGGACTACGCCGCACAACTGACCGGCGAGGTTTTCGAGACTGCTTCTGACAAAAACGAGTCGCAGCGCGACGTCTTCGCACAGCGGATCCTCGACTTGTTGCACGAGGGCGGGTTCGTCAACAACCCCGAGGTCGAGTACCTCGAGAAACCCGGGATCTTGCTGCACGGGTACGGATACACCGATGACGGTCTCGTCCTGGAGCTGTACACGAGTGCGTTCTCATACGACCGCCCCCGCCTGAACAAGGGGCTTCTCGACAGGTACTTCCGGCGTGCGACCGCCTTCCTGAAGAAGGCGGAGAAGATCAAGGCTGCCAGCGATCCCAAGACGGGGATCTACCGCATGTGCGAGGTGGTGATCGCCGCGCTGGAGAGCCCGGCCTTGACACGCATCAGGGTCTTCTTCATGACCTCGAGCAGCAGTGGGACCTCCTCGATGCCGGAGCCGGTCGACTTCAACGGCGTCCCGGTCGAATACCACCTGTACGACCTGCCGCGCATCTACAAGATGGAGAAGGCCGGAATCGCCAGCGAGCAGATAGAGGTCAAGCTCGACCCGCCCCTGCCATGCCTGCCCGCGCAGGCCAACGACGACGACCACTCGGTCTACCTGGCTGTCATCCCCGGTCGAGTGCTCGCCGAGCTGTACGACGAGTACCGCGCCCGCCTCTTGCAGCTGAACGTGCGGGCCTTCCTGCAGGCACGCGGCAAGGTGAACAAGGGGATCCGCGACACTGCGATCGAGCACCCGGCCTGGTTCCTGGCCTACAACAACGGCATCACCGCCACCGCCTCGGACGCGGACTTCGAACGCGACGAGTCGGGTCGCGGGATAGCCATCACGAGCCTGACCGACCTGCAGATCGTCAACGGCGGGCAGACGACCGCGACCCTCCACCACGTCTTCAGCAGAGACAAGAACACGTTGGAAGGGGTGGACGTGCAGATGAAGCTGACTCTGGTACCCCCTGACAAGCGCGACGAGGTGGTGCGCAAGATCTCCGAGTACTCCAACACGCAGAACCGCGTCTCCCAGGTGGACTTCTCCTCCAATGACAAGTTCCACGTCAAGTTCGAGGCCGTCTCCCGGAACGTGTGGGCTCCGCCTGCGCGCAACTCCCTCCTGGACACCCGATGGTTCTACGTGCGGACCAGGGGAGCCTATGAGGTCGAACTCAACAAGAACACGACGACCGCGACCAGGCGGAAGTTCAGGGCTGAGAACCCTCCTGCCCAGAAGTTCGACAAGACGGAGCTGGCCAAGTACGTCAACTGCTGGTCGGGCAAGCCCTACAAGGTCGCTCTGGGCGCCCAGAAGAACTTCGTGGACTTCCAGGGACACGTGACCGAGTACCCGCCGCTGATCGATGCCACCTACGTGCAGCGGACGATCGCCCTGAAGATGCTGTTCACCGCCGTCGACTCGGTCGCTCGAGCGCAGGGCGCGGGCTCCAACAAGTCTGCGGTGACCGCGTACACCATGGCGATGCTCTGCCATGCAACCGGCCACCGAATCGACCTCGACCGCATCTGGCGCGAACAGGCGGACTACGGGGAGAAGGAACCCAGGGTCACTCCTGCCCTGCTGGAGGCCATCCGGAGTCTGTGCGCCCCTGTCATGACGGTCATCCTCAACGGAGGCGGTCACCCGATCGAGTGGGCCAAGAAACCCGAGTGCTGGACCGAAGTACAAGCGATCGATTGGAAGGTCCCGACCGCCCTCGAGGACGAACTGCGCCCCACCATGCTCAAGCTCGAGCGAAGCGAGGCGGAGGCCAGCGAAGACCTGAACCAGCGTTTCGAAGAGGTCGCCGCCGATGACTGGCAGTCCGCCTACGAATGGGGCCAGGAAACCGACCGCCTCGAACCCGCCGAGCTCGCGGCGCTGGACACCGTGGTGAACCTGCTGGAGCGTGGCGAGCCCGTCTCGGATACGCGTGCGTTGCGTGCTCTGGAAGCCTACGACAAGGCTCTGCAAGCGGGGTTCGATCCCGACCCGGAGTAAGGGCACATATGGGCGGGGCGAGGGGTTTTCCGACACCAAGTGGCGTCGGAAAACCCCTCGCCCCTCCCGCTCAGCCCTCAGGGGAGAGCTCGGAGAAAAGGTCCAGTCCCTCCTGATGGCGTGCGGTGCGAGCAGCCCATGCACGCTTCGACCCCGCGGACTTGCTCTTCACCTGTTCGGCCCGCAGATCCTCGATCCTTTGGACCTCGGCAGGGTCCTTCGCGGTGACGCAGAACTTCTGCAGAGGGCAGTTGTCACAGTCCACCTGGTTGGTTTCGCACAGCTGTTGCCCGATGCGGTGCACTGCCGCCACGCGCAAGGAAGCGTTGTCATCGGCCCCGATCAGGCGCGACAGATCCACGCGTCCCTCTGTGCCCTTGTTGAACACGTGGGACTGCGTCCCGGCCACACGAGCCGCGACCCGCTGGGAGGGGGCAGAACTGAGCAGGAGGTCGGGTCCGTTGCGCAGGATCGTGTACATCTTGACCTCGGTCGGCTTCAGCGAGATGCCGACGGCGACCCGCTGGATCTCCTCCGGAGTATCCTTCTCCTCCCGGGAGGCCGCCCACAGAGCTGTTCGAGCCACACCCCTGCGGAGCCGCTCGAGCTTCTTCCGGGCCGACGCGGTGGGAGCCAGAACCAGCAGCTCTTCGAGGGATTCGTTCGAGAGGGCGCTGACGCCGTCCAACACGGCCATCATCGAAACCAGCTGCCCGTGGGTCAGCTTACTGCCGGCCAGTATCGACATCACGGCCGCCTGGACCGGTCCCATCTTCTCACCGGGGAAGTAGAACCACATGTCCCCCTCCCGCTGCTGACGGGCCCAGGCGTTCAGTCCTTCCCTGAGACGCCCGGCCTCCGTGGTCGCACCGTCGATGGGTTGGCAGTTGTCCAAGGGAAGCAGCGCCGTGGCCGCAGCCTTTCCCAGGAGGGGGGGGACGGCGTTACCGATCTGCCGGAAGGCGTCCGACCGGGTGCCTGCGAAACGGAACGAGTCGGGGAAGGACTGCACCCGAGCGGCCTCACGCACAGTGAGGGTGCGGTGCTCGGTCGGGTGAATGTACCAGTACCCGTCCTTGGCCAAGTGCGCGGTGATGGTGCGCGAGAGGTCATCACCGCGCAGCCGATGATATTTGTCCTTGAACTTCGAAGTGTCGTACCGGAGCGCGACGGTGCCGTCCAGATCCGCGTAGGTCAGGTCCGTGGTCAGTTTTTCGAAGACGTAGAAGTCGTCCTCTCGAACGCGCCGTGAGTAGTGGTCGTGCACGAAATCCCTGTCGGCCTCGGGAACGTCCTGACGCATCAACTTCACGAAGCCGGAAGCGTCGTCTCCCTGGTCCTTGTAGGGCATGACGGTCATGCCGACGTCTCCGCGCGGAGCCGTGACCCATGTGAAAGGCCGTCGCTTCGCGGCGTACTGCACGGGCAGGTGCTCCCTGTCCCGGTGCAGCTCGAAAGGCGGGGCGTTCTTGGGGCGGTCGGTGCGGTCCTCCCAGCCGGGCAGGGGGACGACAGTGATTGTGGGCAGGTCCCCGATCGCCTCATTGAGGGTCACCCGCGGCTGCTTCTCGGGCCAGGGGAACGCCTCGACGTCCCGGCGGGCAAGGAGGATCAGACGCTTACGCTGTTGGGGCACGCCGTGCTGCCAGGCGGGCACGATCCGGGTCTCGACCGCATAGCCCCGACGTTCGAGCCTCTCCTCGATAATGCGAATCACAGCGAAGTCGTCATGCAGCCCCATGTCGGGGACGTTCTCCATCAGGACGGCACGAGGGTTGAGTTGCTCGACGATGTCGAGGTAAGCCTGCCACAGCTCCTTGCGCGCGTCCTCCGGGTTGCGCCCGTGCCTACGCACCAAGTCGCGGATCTTGTTGCGTCCGGCGAGGGAGAACGGCTGGCAGGGCGGACCTCCTGCGACTAAGTCGATCTCGGCCTGACCGAGCAGCGCCACGAGCTCGTCACGGACCTCGGGGTCGCCCAGGTCCCGCATGAGACTCAGGCCGGAAAAGTTGTGCGCGTGCGTCTCGACGGCCCGGTCGTCGAAGTCGATGCCAGCGGCGATGGTCCAGCCGGCTTCCTTGATGCCGTAGCTCAGGCCGCCGGCACCGGTGAACAGGTCCACGGCGAGCAGCTTGCCCGCAGCAACCTTCGCTGCCGCCCACCCCTGAAAATCGTCCTCGGTCGCGACGTGGTCGTGATGCGGCTCGAGGTGCACGTACTCCGACCGCTTGAGCGGTACGCCGTACCCAGATGACTTCCTGACCACGTGCTCCTCCGTATGGCTGGGGCTGATACCGCTCCAGGGCCCGCCCAACCACCGACACGATGAGCGCCTGGCGGAGCGGGGACTGGACCAGGTATGGAATCGGACCGCAGCCCTGACCAGGGCTACAGAGCGCTGTGACCAGGCACGACCGCGCAACGTCTTTCCGAAGGTCAAATAATACCGAGTCACGCAACAGAGCAGGTCACAGCGCCTCGTTTTGCTCTTCGACCAGGAACAACTTGTTGACCACCTCCTCAGATTCTGCCACTACCGGGTCTCACCGAGCCCCCGGGGAGGAGGCCCCCAGACCGGTGGGCGGCGCGCATCTCCACGGGTTACCCGGGGACTCTCTATCTGTGCCGTGAACTGCGGTTCTCGGATGTTTCGGGCGTAGCAGGCGGCCCTGCACTCCACCGGTGGGACGTGGTCGATCTCACCGTGGAGCCACGTGTCATTGCACCAAGCCGCCCAATCGGCAGCGGCGATCTCGACCCTGTCCAATGTTTTCCACAGGCAGCGCGGCTTGATCAGCTGCCTCGTGCCGGGTGTGTTGTGTCCTGCGTTTTTCGGAGTCGGTTTTCCGGATCCCGGGTGTTGTGTCCCGCTCTCGGTGGAGTCGGGTTGTCGGACTCGGGGGACACCTGATCGGTCCTACGGATTTGGTCCGTGGCTTGCAAGACGGGGCGATTGCTCGGTGATTGCTCCGGTACTGGGGGCAGGGTGGCCTCCGATGGCGCCGGGTAGTCCTGTGTGGTGTCGGCGCTGTGGGGCGCCAGGGGCGCATATCTCCGCGGCCGGAGTGGGCTTTTAGAGCTCATCTTATTTCGTAAGTCTGCGGAAACAGATGAGGATGCAGGCAATGTCAGTGAAGGCTAGAAAGTGGTCGGCCGGTAACGGCGGTGTAGGCAGCGGCATCCGGCCAGCCACGCCATCGTGCGCTCAACCCTCCAGCAGTGTCGCCCTAACCGTTGCGAGGGCTCCACTCCCTTGTGGGCCAGACGGTGCACGATCCCCCGCTGGCGCAGGTGGGCGCAATCGTACCCCTTACCGCCGTGCAGCTTGGCCGGGCGAGGTCTTCGTGGTCCACGGCGAGACCGGAGCAGGGGAATCCATTGCAGCAGCGGTTGCAAGGCCTAGCTGTCGTCGGTGCTGGCCCCCGAGACCGCTACGGACAAGCACAGACCCGCCCAATCGGTGATCAGATGGGTCTTCGACCCTTTCTTGCCCCGATCGTCAGGATCCGGACCCGTCAGGTCCCCCCTTTGAGGGCTCGCATGTTCACCGAATCGATCGCGCACCGCGACCAGTCCAGCTCACCGGGGGAATCGAGTTCGTCCAAGACCAAGCGGTGGAGCTTGGCCCAGAACCGGGTGCGAGTTCGCTCGGCAAAGCTGCGGTGCGGGGTGGCACCAGGGACCGAACGTCGGTGGGAGTTGGGCCCGAGTGCAAACGAAAGTGGCCACGAAGATGATCGCGGCCAACACTTGGCGGTCGCCGTGACTGCGTCGCCCGCCGTCCTGTGGGCAGGTGGGCGCCTCGGGCACCACCCGGTGAAACAGTTCCCACCGCTCGTTCGGCACCAGCCGCTCCACCATCGGCACAGAAGCAGGCTACCGAAAACCCGAATGAGATGATCTCCTAATCCGCAGGTTCAGGTATTGACCCTCTGGGACTGACTAGCGGATGACGGGACTCGTCCCGACACACAGCAGTGCCTCGATCACGGCCGGCACGAAATAGCACCAGGTGACGGGCCAGATGAGTTCGGACCTTGATGTCGTTAGAGACATTGTTAACATGAAAGATCACATAAAGCCACATACGGACAAAAGCGTCGAAATAGGCACACAAGGCCCAATTCAGGGACTTGGATGGATGTGGCAGGCGAAGCCTTCGCCTAACATGTCTAACACCCTACCGAGGGAGGGAACACTGTGAACCAGCAGAGCAACAGCCACTCCAAGCCCTCAAGCCAGCGCTCGAACCGACAACCCTGCTGGCTGTGACCGTCATCGTCCACGACAAAGACACCAACCGCGCCCTTCTCATGCAACGCAGCGAGGACACCAAGTCCGCCCAAGGCTTGCGAGAAATCCTGACCGACGAAAGCGAACCAGGCGTCCGTATCACCGAGACCACAGCCCCACGTTAAGAGGAAATCGGCCTGACCGAAAAACCCGCAGTCCTCAGATCCACCCATATCACCCACGGGGCTTGGGGTGTCGAGATCCCAGCCGGTCCCATCAGGGCGACCTTCGTGGCCTACAACTATGCCTCTAATTTGAAGAACCGCGAACCCCACAAGCGCTCTTATGTCTGCTGGGTCGACGCCAAAAACACTCGGAAGCCTCCGTCTTTAAATATTCAGATTATTGCTTCATCGTCCAAACCATGGGATAGACGTGAAGACTCAGGGTTGGACAATGTCGCGACGCCTGTTAGTTCCCTATCGCCTTGAGTCCCCCCACACTGCTAGAAGAACGATAAAAATCTACATCGATCATTTAAACCTGACCAGGTTCGCAGTAGTCAGCAAAGACATCGAAGAGAACCATAGAAAAGTTTTATAACTCATGGATATTGAACTCGAAGCTAATCAGAAGAAGGCACTTAGAAGGGCTGTCCGCAACGGAGATTATCATCTGCTGCTGGGCGCCGGCGCAAGTCGTGATGCTGTTTCTGCAAGCGGCTCCACACTGCCAACAGGGCCCGAATTGGCGACACTAATGGCCAGCAAATTTGATGTGCCGATCGAGGAAGGCGATTTGCTATGGCGAATCTACGCTCGTGCAGTCGAAGATGCAGGAGAGGAAGAGGTCTATGATTGGCTTAGAAGTATCTTCTGGGAGGTCACGCCTCCAACCTGGATGGATGTTTATGCCAGGACTCCATGGTCGACGGTTTGGACCCTCAATATTGATGACGTGTTCGAGCGTGCGTATGCGCGCGTGCAATCCGATGAGTCGCGCTCACTAATTACAGTCAACTGGGACGACGAGTTCCGCCAGAGCCGACACCTTTCCGTGGTTCATTTGCATGGATGTGTCGACCGTGACACGATGAGGCGCCGCCTGGTTTTCTCCTTGAGTGAATACTCGGGCAGTTCGATGTCCAGTGCAGCATGGCCGTTAAATTTTCGCGATACTTATGGAATTCTTCCTTTTGTCATCATCGGTGCAAGACTGCGTGACGAGCCAGACATCGAAGCAGTGATCGCCAATCGGACGCCGTCCCATGAAGCGCCAAGCTTTTACGTCAGTCCGAATATATCGCAAGCCGTTGAGAGAGACCTCCGCAAGTGGAATCTCATTCCGGTTCGCATGACTGCTGAAGAGTTTTCCGATGCCTGGCCAGAGCTTACCAGCATGAACCTGAGAGAAGCTCCGAGTAGTTACGAAGAGGTGACATTTCGGGTTGGACGTCAGTTTAGGGAATTAAAGCTTGACGCACCCAATAACCCTCCTCGGGATCACGATTTCATTGGGGGTGACGAACCTCAATGGGCCGACATCAAGAATGGGTTGAATGCAGAACTCGATTGGATTAGGAAAGCCTCGGATGACTGTAAACAGATCGGCCAAAGCATCAGAAAAAACACGGCCATGGTATATGTGGGGAAGCGCTTGACTGGCCGCACAA
Organism: Nocardiopsis akebiae; assembly: GCF_018316795.1. Lineage (NCBI taxonomy): Bacteria > Bacillati > Actinomycetota > Actinomycetes > Streptosporangiales > Nocardiopsidaceae > Nocardiopsis > Nocardiopsis akebiae. The sequence goes on along the minus strand of NZ_CP074132.1, from coordinate 843,318 downwards.
CTGGGCTTTTCGCCATTGGTAAGGCACTGAGATCTCTCTCGTGGCGCACCTACCTTTACGTTGGAGATGAGCGGCCAGATATCGATGCCATTCTTCAATTTGCGGCCAGTGGAAAGTCAATTGCACTTCTTTTTGACTCCGTCGCTGAAATTGCCGACGACGTCGCATCTTTGCTGAGTCTGGCGCGGAGCGCGGATCTCCAGGTTATCTGTATTGCTGTAGACCAGGCGGATCGCACCGCGAATGTGCTCGGACGAATCGATGAAGTTTATCTGTCCCGCAATCGCGTAACTACCATTAATAACCGCCTTACGAGAACCGATGCCGCACGGCTAGTGGACAAGCTTAAATCAATTGGGCGGCTAGGGATCCTTGAGTCCGAAAAGAAGGATTCCCGCCGCCTGGCGCATTTTCGCGGGCGCGAGCTTTTCGATTCGATGGCCGAGCTCGAGAACGCTCCAGCATTTGGCCGGCGGGTGAGTGAACTAGTTGACGCTATCACTGATCCGGACCACGTTACCGTACTTTTGCTTGCTGCCCTCGCGTCGCGGTTCGATCGCAGGTTCCACGCTTCAGACGCATCTCGAATGGTGGGTATGGAGAGCGACTTTCTGGTTCGGCTAATCCGCGATAGTCATCCACTTTCTTGGGTACTGAAGACAGATGGTATTTGGATTAATCCGAGACAGCGTTGGATGGCGCTCGAAGCCTGCGTTGCGCGGCTTGGTAGTCGAGAGGCGCTTGTAACCATAGGAAGAGCAATGCAGCGTGTCGCTCCGCGTCTAGGCAGGACTAGCCATCGGGAGCGGAATGCAACAGCGCTGCTCGTGGGTTCTTTCATGTCATACAAGAACATTTCGAGTGTATTTCCGAATGAAGATCTCGATCAGTGGTACGAAACGCTGTCTCCCACATTTGGCGATTGGAGCGCACGCTATTGGGAGCAGCGGGCGATCCTGAACCGAAATATAGGCAGATCGAAACCAGATGTGCTGGCGAAGGCGGAATCGTTCGTGCTGCGTGCAGTAAGCATTGTTCGAGACTCCTACAGCCTAACAACACTCGGAACAGTTCTCCTAACCAAAGCTGCTTACGGTTCTGCGGGAGATGTGGAGCAGTATTATGACCGTGCGATCGACGCTTTTGAAGGTGCTGGTGAGGAAAACCCAAATAATTTGGTTACCTGGGACGCATTCCTGCGTTATGCTCTCCGAGTTCTCGCTCCGGATGGAACTTCTCTCAGGCCCCTAGACGACGATTTGTTGGAGCGACTTCAGGACGACTGGCTCAGAATTCACGCGCAAATCGTGGTCGCGGCCGGCGCCAGTGAAGAAGTGAAGACAGAGTTGGCAAACCTGAAGCGCCGCTTCCAAAGAATCACGGGGCGCTAAACGGCATGACCTCTCGCGCGAAGGTTTTTTACGAGGATAATCATCCTAGAGAAAGGATAAAATCAAATCGCATATTATAGGATACAGGAATTTTAGATATTCAGGGAGATGGTACTTCTATAGTATGAAAGATGAGATGCGCAATGAGGATAATTCGGAACCCTTTTATGCTGCATAAACGAAACTGATGAGCCATTGCCCTCGAAGGATCGGTGCTGAATGAATACCCAACAGCTGATCATTACGATCGTCTTGATCGGCGCTGGCGTTTTGCTGCAGATTTGGTCCTCGGATCCGGACCGCGCTGGTCGGCAGTATGCCCTGCAGTTGCCATCGATATTTCTCTATTCCCTCGGTGGAGCTCTCCTTTTGTTCTCCTTATTCCCAGAGTCCTTGTCCGAGGGGCGTGCACTTGGTTTTACACTTGGGGGTGCGACAGGTTTCGTTGCTTTTTTCATGATGGCTTCTTTCGGTTGGCTTTCCCGGACCAACCAACGTGATGAAATACTGGCCTCGCTGAGTACAGCACGCAAGGAGCTTGCTGCCGCCAAACGGCAATTGACTGCAAAGCAGGCAATGGATCGCTCTCCTAGCCCCTTGCAGCAGTGCGCCCGATTTCTAGCGCAGATTCGCGGCGATACCAAGCATCACATTGGTTTTGTTACGGGAAATCTGGCAAATGTCAAGGACATTGACGTATGGGTGAACACAGAGAATACCCGCATGGAGATGTCGCGTATCACCGAGCCAACGATCTCGGGTACCGTTCGGTATCTCGGTGGGCGGCGAGATGCAGCAGGAAATCTGATAGAGGACTTAATTGCTGCCGAACTCACTGAGCGGATGGCTGGTATGTCAGGCATCATGGCAGGTCAAGTGGTGACGACCGTATCAGGTGAGTTGCTTGAGAGCCACGGAGTCAGGCGCATTGTACATGTGGCCGCCGTCGAGGGAGAGCCTGGTAGTGGCTACCGCCAAGTCCGCGATGTGGGTCGCTGCGTGCGAAACGTGCTTGCGGAGTTGGATCGCCTCAACAGAGAAGGCGAGGATCTTCAATCCGTAGTGCTTCCGCTCTTCGGTACGGGAGCTAGCAACGGTGACCTCCGGGGGACGGTAGAGACAATGGTGAGTGCGATCGTCGATTACCTTCGTTCGCACCCCTCCTCGCATGTTTCTAAGGTCTTTCTGCTGGCTTATACCGATGCCCACGAGGCGCTGTGCCGTCTTGTGCTTGACCTTGAACCGCAATTGGAAAGCAAGCATCTGTAAATAAGAGTTGGTGGTGTCAATTCGTTGAAGCGACACCCTCGTCTTGGTCCTGGCCCTCGAGCAGGAGCTGCTGCATCTTCTCCTGCGGGGTGTAGAACCCCAGACAAGCCCGCGGCCGGTTGTTGAGCTCCTCAGCGATCGCTGTCAGGTACGGCTGGTGCTGAACGATCTCGGTGCCCTTGGGCAGGTACTCCCGGATCAGCCGGTTGGTGTTCTCGTTCGTGGGCCGCCGCCAGGTGCTGTGCGCATCAGCGAAGAACACCGGCAGGTCGGTGGCCACCGTCAAAGCAGCGTGACGGCCCATCTCCGTCCCCTGATCCCACGTCAGCGACTTGCGCACCAACGCGTCCAGCCCGCTGACGTGCTCGATGAGCACATCCGCGACATATTCGGCCTTCCTGCCCCCGGGCAGAGCCAGGATCACAGCGAACCGGGTCTGACGGTCCACCAGCGTGACGGCGGCCGTCTTACCGTCCTTGCCGAGTACGAGATCGCCTTCCCAGTGTCCGGGGACCCGGCGCCCCAGAGCTTCCTCGGGGCGCTCACGGATCGAGCGCATACCCACGATCCGCCCGCCCGACAGGCCGTTCTTCCTTCGTGGGCGGCGAGCGGTGCGCTGGGAGGGCAGCATGACGCCCAAGCGGGCCAGCTCGCCCTTGGGCAGGGCGTAGATCCAGGTGTATAGCGCTTCGTGGCTGATGCGGGCGCCGCCGGTGGGGATCGAGCCTTCCATGGGCTCCACGCTGGCATCGTCGGCTTCCAGCTTCAACCGGCCCGCTACCTGGCGCGGTGTGCGTCCCCGTCCCAGGTCGGCCAGGACCCGCTGGCGGATCACGGGGTCGGTGTCCATCACGCGTTGTTGAGGGCGGGCCCGACGGTCGCGGGCACGTTGGTGGGCGGTGGTGGCCCGGTAGCCGCGTTTGGAGGTGTTACGGGCCAGCTCGCGGCTGATGACCGACTGGTCCCGGCCGATCAGGCGGGCGATGGCGCGTACACCTTCCCCGCGTGTGTGGGCGAGCGCGATCTCCTCGCGTTCAGCAAGGGTGAGCATCCGTCGTGTTCCCATGAGCAACCCCTGTGACCTGCGGTGTTGCTACGACGATATGACACCACCCTCAGTAGCGCGCTCGGCTACGAGCAGCAGGCTACTAGCCTGAAGCTCGCTCTATGGTCGAACGGTGCCCACACTCTTGGGGAACGCCCATTTCAGGCCGGGCGAACGGCAGCCATGAAGCGAACCGAGTAGTACGGCCCCTCCACCGGCTCCACCTGGATGGTCGTGCCAGTACGAGGAGCGTTGACCATCTGGCCGTCGCCGACGTACATCGTCACGTGCGAGGGCGCGGGCCCGCTCCCGGTGTCGTAGAAGAGCAGGTCCCCCGGTACCAGAGCGTCCAGCGAAACCCGGGTCCCGATGTTCACCTGATCGGTGGTCACCCGCGGGATCGACACCCCAGCGGCTCTCCAGGCCATCATGGTCAGCCCCGAGCAGTCGAAACCGTCAGGCCCCACACCTCCCCACACATACGGCTTGCCGACCTGCCCGAGCGCCCACTCCGCGGCCGCCCTCCCCCGCTCGCTCCCCTCCCCCGGAACCGTGTGCCCGCTGTCGGAGGCGGAGGCGGCGGCTGCCGCGACGATCTCCTCGTACTCGGCGATGTGCTCCATGACTCTCTCGACGTAGTCGTCCCAGGCGTTGTAGCGGAACAGCGCCGCGCGGAGCTGCTCCGGGTCGGTGAAGTCGACCGTGTCCTCGGCGTGGCTGGTGCACAGCTCCACGGCGGTGGCCAGGGCGGCGTCGTAGACGTTGTGCGGGTCCGCCCGGCCATCGCCGTTGCCGTCCACACCGAACTCCGCCCACCAGGCGGGCAGGAGCTGGGTGACGCCGACCGCCGCGTCGAACTTGGTGTCGCCGTCCCAACGTCCACCGTCGGTGTCGGGGTGCGGGGTCCAGTTGTCGCCCGCACCGGTTCCGTCCAGGCGGGGGCCGATGACGGGCGGGTCGGTGTCTCCGTTCTCGACGATGTCGTGCCCGGCCGCGTGGTGGGACTCCTCGTGGCCGATCCCCGCCAGGATCGGCCAGCTCATGCCCGTGCAGCCCGGGTGCAGGTGGGCGAGGCGTTCGGCGGCCCCGCGGTAGGCGTCCAGGAGGATGTCGGAGACCCCCGGTACCCGGAGCGTCCGGGCGTCGGCCTCGCGTTCGCGTTCCTCTCCGCCGATGGCCACGGCCCCGATCAGGGGTACCAGCAGGAGTAAGCCGACGGCCGCCCCGAGGGCCGCTTTGAGCATCGCGCCACCACCGCCGGTTCAGGCGGGTTCGGCGAGCGCGACGAGCGGGCGGACCGCGCAGGTCGCGTCGCCCGCTCGGCGCCAGACGGGGCGGGTGGGGCCGAAGCGGTCGAGCTGTTCCAGGGCGGTGACGTGGACCGGCACCTCCTCCCCGCCCGCACCGAGGGCGTGGCACAGCGAGGTGAGGCGCCCGGACGAGGTGGCCACGAACAGGACCGGGGAGCGCAGGCCGGTCTCCTCGGCCAGGTCGCGGTAGCGGCTGACCTTGGCCGCGACGCGCAGGAGCGGTTCGCTGCCGGTGTCGAACTCCACGAAGGCGTCCAGGGTGGTGCCGTCCTGTTGCCAGCGCAGGTAGCCGTCGGGGCGCACGTGGTGTCCCCAGGTCTCGCGGCACCGGGCCTCGGACCACCAGCGCTGGAGGGTCGCCCCCCGGGTGAGGCGCGCGCCGGCCGCGAAGCACACGTAGGTCTGGGCCAGGCCGGTCACGTGGCCGAGCTGGCGGGAGAGCGCCAGGTTGCGATGGAACTCGGGTCGGTAGCCGATGCCGTCCACGGTGGTGTGCCAGCGGTCGGCGAGCACGCGGGCGCCCTCCCTGCCGAGGGTCCAGTGGTAGGGGACACGGGCGTGGGTGTGCGGCGGCAGGAAGCGGTCGGTGAACCCGTCCGCGGCCAGCTTGAGCAGGCGGCGCTGCACGGCGCGGGGGCTGGTGCCGCGGAAGAACAGCGCGCCGACGTGCGGGGTGGTCAGGACGCGGTGGGCGTGCAGGGCCTGGAGGATGTGGTCGTCGCGGTCGGTCAGGTCGGTGGTGCCCATCAGCGTGTTTCCCCTCGCTGTCGCGGATCGGTCCCCTCGGTACGGGTCGGGGTGGGGCTGAAGCGGCGGGCGGCCCGGCGGACCTGGCGGGCGCGGCCCCGGACCGGGTCGGGCAGCGCCAGCGTGCGCATGGTGGCGGCGGGCAGTTCGGCGGCGCCGTGGAGGGTGCGCACCACGGCCTGGTAGGGGCCCAGGTGGGACAGGTCGTAGGCGTTCAGGTGCGGGAGCGTGTGGCGTTCGAGCTTGGCTGCGTCGTCCGGGGAGGCGTTGAAGAACACCTTCGTGCGGCAGTTCGCCGCGACGGCGGCGCGGGTCTGGGTGGGCAGCTGTCCCAGTTCCTGGTGGGCGATGACCAGCCCGGCCCGGTAGCCGCGGGCCTCGGCGAGCATGTCGGCCAGCGAGCCCGGCAGGCGCAGGAAGTTCGCGGCCTCGTCGAGGTAGACGGTGGTGTCCGGGCGTTCGCGTTCGGGGACGTCGGCGCGGGCGGTGACGGCGTTCCAGGCGGCGGCCAGGGCGATGGTGCCGACGAGGGAGGCGGTGTCCTCGCCCAGGCGTCCCTTGGGCAGGCGCATGAGGACCAGGCCGCCGTGGTCGAGCAGGGCGGGCAGGTCCAGGGTGGAGGCGCCCGAGGCCAGGACGGCCGCCGCCCAGGGGCGCAGCAGGATCGTGCGCAGCTTGTTCAGGACCGGGTCGGTGGCGGCGGCGCGCATCTGCGGGCTCTGGCGTTCGTACCAGCGCCAGAACTCGCCGAGCGCTCCCGTGGCCCGGGCGGAGAGCAGTAGCCGGGCGCGCCAGGCGTCGTCGCCCAGCAGGCGCGGGATGTGTCCGAGGGTCAGGCCGGGGTCCTGGGCGCGGGCGAGGGTGAGCGTGCCGGCACGCAGGATGTCCTCGGTGCGCGGCCCCCAGGAGTCGGCGTAGACCCGGCGGAAGATGCCGGTGACGGTGTCGGCGGCGTGCTCGGGGGTGCCGAGCTGGAGGATGTTGAGCCGGGGCGGCGGCGCGGGGTCGGCCGGGTCGAACACGACCGTGCGCCCGACCGCGCGCTTGGGCAGGCGGTCCAGGACGTCCAGGACCAGGTCGCCGCGCGGTTCGATGACCAGGGCGCTGCGTCCGGCCTCGGCGTCCTGGCAGATCATGCTGGCGAGCAGGGTGGACTTTCCCGATCCGGTCTTGCCCATGACGTGGGTGTGTTGGCGGGCCTCCTCGATCCCGTGGGCGACGGGTCGGCGCGGTCCGGCGTCGGCCTCGCCCAGAACGCGGACGCGGCCCGCGCGGGGCAGGTCGGGGCTGGGCGCGACGCGGCGGGCGCTGGCGCGGGTGAGGCCGGGGACGGCGGCGTCGGTGGGCAGGTGGGCGATCGCGGCGAGTTCGTCGGTGGTGAGCAGGTAGCCGCGGGCGAGGTGGCGGCGGCCCGTCCACAGAACAGGGAAGGGCATCCATCGGCGGCTGAGCGCGTTGAGCCCGGAGGTGTAGGCGGCCAGGGTGGCGGCGATGGCGCGGGTGCGGGCGCGCAGGCGTCGGCGGGCCTGCTCTCCGGCGTGCCCGGTGGTGGTCAGGCAGCTGATCTGACAGGCCAGGCGGGGTGCGGCGGACTTGTTGAGGATGGCGCGGACGTCGTCGGTGACGCCCGGGTAGGCGGGTGTGCGCACGGTCGCCCCCGACAGGGGCGAGGCGTGCAGGCCGCGCAGGCGGGCGGCGGCGGAGCGGGCGCGGGCGGCCCTGGTGGCGGTGGCGGGGCGGGCGCACACGCGCAGGACCGCGTGCTGGCCGGGCGCGAGGTCGGTGAGCTCCCCGAAGAGGCCGCGCAACGGGTCGTCGGCGAACTTGGCGCGCAGCGGGTAGTGATCGCCGCGCGCCATGGCGATCCAGTGGCCGAAGACGTGTTCTCCGCGCGGAACGGAGGCGGTGGCGGGCCGCAGGCTGGTGGTGGCGCCGGGCCAGGCGGCGGTCACGGCACGCTCCAGCGCGCGGGCGTTGACGGTGCCCGGAATCCAGAGCTGGACGCGCACCCCCGCTGCGGAGGCGACGTACTCCCAGGCCAGGTGCGGCGGCAGGAACCGGTGGGTCCAGCGCGGGCGCAGCAGGCCCAGGGTGTGGGACCAGAACGCGCGGGCGTGGTCGACGGTGGCCTCGGGCGGCGCGTGCACCTCCAGGACCTTCGCGCCGCGCGATAGATAAGCGGTGCGGGCCAGGCGCCAGGCCAGCACCCAGGCCGCCCACACGCACAGGGCGGCCGCGGCCGCCGCTGCGGCGGCGGCCAAGAACGCGGGGTCGACGGTGATCATCCGCGGTCCTCCCTCTCCATCCGGGCGAGTTCGGCGGGGTCGGTGGTGATCAGCCGGTGTTCCTCGGGTGAGGCCAGGGCGCGGAACACCGCCCGATGGTGCCCGGAGGTGAGCAGCGCGCTGCCGCGTTCGGCGGTGGCGACGATCTGCCGTTCGCCGTGGGAGAGGTGGAAGGACTCGCACACGGCGTCGAGGTTCTGCGAGGCCTGGTGGAGCAGGATCTGGGTGGCGGCGTTGGCGGCCACCGCGCGTCCGAGGTCGGTGGCGAGCAGGTCGGCCACGTCCTGGGTGACGAGGGTGAGCCCGGCCCAGTGGCGGCGGGCGTTCTTGGCGAGGTTGAACAGGTATTTGGCGCCGACGGGGTCGCGCAGCAGCGACCAGCCCTCGTCGATGGTGATCAGTCGCGGTCGGCGGTGGGCGGAGTCGCGGACCTGGGACCACAGGGCGTCCAGAACCAGCAGGAGGCCGGTGGTGCGCAGTTCGTCGGGCAGGTGGCGCAGCGAGACGACCGTGAGGTGGCCGGTGAGTACGGCGGTGCTGGGGCCGTCGAACAGTCCCCGGTGGGAGCCGTCGGTGAAGGGCGCCAGCTTGTCGGCCAGCAGGTGCGCGACCCGGGCGCGGTCGCTCCCGTGGTCGGCGCCGTCTCCGGTGCCGCGCAGGACGGCGACGAGGTCGGCCAGGATCGGCGGCGTGCGGTTCCAGGTGACGGGGTCGCGCGTGATGCCGCGCTCGGCGTAGGCGGCCAGCACCGCCCGGTCCAGGGCGGCGCTCTCGGCCGCGTCCAGGGCTCCGACCATGACCGAGACCAGAGTGTGCAGGAACAGGACCCTGGTGGTGAAGGCCTCCTCACCGGTCCCGGCCAGGTCGAAGGGGTTGAGGCGCCCGTCCGGCCGCCCCAGCCGCACATGCCGGCCGCCCACCGCGTCGGCCATGGCCGCGTACTCGTCGGTGGGGTCGATGACGCTGGCCCGGACCCCCGCGTACAGGGCGCGCAGGAGTTCGAGCTTGGCGAGGTAGGACTTGCCGCTGCCGCTGCGGGCCAGGATGACCGCGTTGCCGTTGTCCAGGTCGCCGTTGAACCGGTCCCAGGCGACCAGCCCGCCGGAGTGGACGTTCTCGCCGTAGACGACCGCGGTCTCCCCCAGCTCGGCGGCCAGGTCGGGCGAGGACAGCGGCATGAGCGCGGCGACCGCGTCGGTGTCCATGGTCCGCGCCGCGCCCACCGGGTCGGTGCCCAGCGGCAGGGTGGCGATCCACCCGGCCAGGGGCCGGTAGGTGGCCGGGGCCAGGTCGACCAGGATCGAACCGGCCAGCGCGGACAGGCGGCCCACCTCGGCGTCCAGCTCCTCCGGGGTGGCGGCGTGCACCGTCAGGTAGACCGCGAGCCGGAACAGCCGCGCCTCCCCGCCCGCCACGCGTTCGGCCAGCAGGGCGGCGTCCTGCGCCACGGCCGCCCGCTGGGGGTCCTCCAGCCCGCCCCGGGCGGCGTCGGTCCGCCAGGCCGATTCCAGGCGGGCCCGGCGCCGGCGCAACCGGTGCGCGGCGACCTGTCCGGGGACCGGGACGACGTGGACGGCGATGTCGACGTGGCCGGGGTAGGTGAGCAGCGGGTCGGCCCATCCGGCGTGGACGTCGTGCGGGTAACCGGTGACGATCATGGTCTGGGCCAGGCGCCCGTCCAGGTCCAGGCGGCGCGGGTACAGGTGGACGGCGGGTCCGCCCGGGGTTCGTCGGCCGTGCACGGTCATCGCTCCTCCTGCGTGGTGGTCAGCGAGCGGGTTCCCGAGTCCGGGTTCAGGGAGGAGCGCAGCACGCGCTCGGCGGCGGGGCCGTCGCACAGGCGGGCGCGCACGCCGAGGGCTGCGAGCTGGGAGACCGCGTCCTCCGCCCGCCACAGCAGTCCTTCGCCCACCTCGCGGACGGGGCCGTCGGCGGTCAGGACCAGCAGCACCCGGTGGTGGACGAGCTGATGGCGGCGCTGGAGGTCGTCGAGGAAGGTCCCGTGCGCCAGGGCCGCGCGCCTGAGCCTGGGATGCGGGAGCGTCCGGGCCCGCTCTCGGGTACTGCGTACGTGCGCGTCCAGGTCCGTCCGGCGGCGCTGGACGACGAACTGGGCGGGCTCGGCCAGGGAGTCCAGGAAGGCGGCGAAACCGGCCAGGATCTGGTCCTGCTCCTGCCCGGAGGCCAGGTGGAAGGGCACGGTGGAGCAGGTCAGGACCACCGCGCACCGCTGCCCCAGGTCGACGGTGCCGTCGTCGTGCACCGCCGCGGCGGGCAGGTTCAGCGGTGCCAGACGCGGTCCCCGGGCGGTCCTGGGCGCCCACCGGGGCAGGCGGACCCGCGGCGTCGCGGGCGCGCGGTGCTTGGCGTGCAGCAGCCAGAGCACGGACAGCGCGGCGAGGCGGTCCAGGCCGATCCCGTCGCGACGGCCGAGCGCGAGCACCCAGGACAGGGCGAGCACCGCCGCGCTGACACCGATCGAGGCCCACAGCGGCAGGAAGCCCGCCAGCGGCGAGAACAGCGCCCAGGTGGTGAGCGCGGCGGGCGTGAGCAGGAGCAGTTGGCGGGCGGTGAGGTTCCACAGAACGGGTTCGGGCCGGTCGATGTCGGCCGGGATGCGGGCGTGCCAGACGGAGTCCTCGTGGTCCACGGTCGGTTTCCCCTTCTGCTGTGGTGGTCAGGTGCGCCACGGGTTCCAGCGCCATCGCCAGCGCGGCCCGCCCCGGTGGGCCCCGGCTCCGCGACCGCGCGGCGGCCACCGCCGGGGTTCGGGACGTGCGTGTGCGCGCTCGTGCGGGGCGCTGCCGCCTGCCCGGGGCGGTGCCGGACGCGGGTGGTGGCGCGGTGTGTCCGCGTGCGGCGCCGTCCGCGGCGGGGCGTGGCCGACGGGACGGGTGTGGTCGGTCCACGGCGGGCTCGTCCCGGAGCCGGGCGCGGGTGCGCGGTGCGGGTGATGCGGTGGGTTCAGGCCGCGCGGTCCGGGCCGTGGCGGCGTGCGGTTCCGCGACCGGCCCTGGTCGGCCCCCTCGGTCCACGGCGCCTTCACTCCCGTTCGCGGCACCGGCCTTCCGTCCGGGCGGTGGATCGGCGGACGCGGTCCCGAGGTCCGGGGCCCGGGCCCTGCGGGCGGTGTGCGTCCCGGACCGCCCTGCTCCCCCGCGCCCGAAGGCGCGGACGGCGAGACGGCGGGGCCGTGCCGGGCGGGCGGCGTCGAGGCGTTCGGGGTGCCGAACCTCCAGTTCCGCACGCGGCGCGGCATAGCGGCGGTCTGGTGGACGGCCCCGGCCCGGCGGACGGTCCTGGCGTTGTGGGCCGTCCGCAGCAGCGAACCCAGACGCCCCCGCACCGCCCCGGTCGCCGCCGTGCCCGCCGCCGCGGTACCGCCGGTCGCGAACGCCGCGGTGGTGAGCACGGCCGCCCAGGTCAGGGACTTGGCCGCGGACACCACCGGCGACCTGCCCCGGTGCCCCGACAGCACGGCCTTGTAGGTCCAGAACGGGATGCGGATCTGGACGTAGACCAGGACCAGGAGTAGGAACAGGTCGAAGAGGTTCGCGTCCCCGCTCAGGATCTGCGCGGCCCCGAACAGCACCTGGGTGTCCCCCTCGAAGAACACCCGCATCAGCGCCACGAAGGCCAGCGCCTGGGCGATCGGGACCACGCACACGGCCGTCATCGCCCGCCACCACAGTTCGGCGATCCGGTTGGTCTGCGGCAGCGCGTGGAACATCAGCATCAGCGGCGCGCCCACCGTCAGCAGGATCACGATGACGATCCGGACGATCTCGACCAGGGACCACACCACCAGCAGCACCACGAGCACCAGCAGGAGCAGCACGACGAACGCCGTCGCCTCCAGCAGGAAGGGCCCCACCCGCTCGGTCAGGGCCCGCGCCGCCCTCTCCGCGCTGACCCCGTCGGCGGCGAACGCCCGGGCGAACTCCGTCGACCAGTCCGACATCAGCCGCACCACGACCAGTGACAGGTTCGAGGCGACGAACCCCACCACCAGGCGGGGCAGGACCTCCCGCGCCCCGTACTGGGCCTGGAGGCTGTGGTGGGCCATGATGACCAGCCCCGCCGCCAGGATCAGCAGCGCGTAGGCCGTGTTGACCGCCGCCGACACCCCTTCCCACACACCGGTCACCCCGGGCGTGGGTTCGGGGGTGTGGAACGCCTTGTCCGCCATCCACCCGAAGAGCGGGTTGACCACGTCCGAGACCAGGCCGTGGAACCACGAGGTGATGTGGCAGGAGACCTCCAGGACCCCGCAGTCGAAGACCTCGGCGGGGTCCTGCTCGCCCTCCTCCGGTTCGGCCGGGGACATCAGACGCCCTGCTCGTACTTGACGACGTAGTCCAGGGCCAGCAGCAGCACCTCGCCCACCAGGGCGACGAGGTAGCCGATGCAGGCCCCGTAGATGCCGCGTTTGGCCTTGTCGATCTCCCCGGGCTCGCCGCCCGCGACCATCCAGCGCACCCCGGAGACCGCGATGAAGAGCGTGGCCAGGGAGACGGCGAGCAGCTGCACCAGCCGGGTGATCCTCCTGACCACCTCCACCGCGTGCACCGCGTACAGGTAGGGGCCCTCGCCCTGGGCGGCGTGCAGCCCAGGCAGGACCAGTTCCGTCGGCGAGGCGGACAGCAGGAGCGGACCCGCCCCGGCCAGAACACACCACGACATGCTCATCCCGCACCTTCCGAGAGCGCTCCCCCACGACGCGTGCGCGGGGAAGGAAACGAGTCGATTGGATACGTGGCGGCCCGCCCGTGACGCGGGCGGAGCCGCCGCAACGCTCAGACCACGACGGGTCAGGCCCACGAGTCGTGCCACGGGTCAGGCCGCGGCTCAGGCCAATAGGTCAGGCCACGAGCAGCAGGTCATCCCGGTCGGCGAGCTGGCGGGCGCGGATCGCCTCGGCCAGGCGCTCCTCGGCGCGGGCGCGGCGCTTGGCCAGGCGCCAGTACGGCACGCCCCGCTCCCGGGCGACCGTGGCCAGGGAGACGCCCTCCAAGCGGGTGCGGCCGATGATCTCGGCCTCGTCCGGGGTGATCACGTCGTGGCGGGCGGCCCGGCAGAGGACCATGTCCGGCGTTCCGGTGGGGACGACGGCGGTGACGGGCGGCTCGGCCATGAGGAGCGGCTGGCGCAGCGCGGCGGTCCGGGCCCGAAGGCCCGCCCGCTGGGCGCGGCAGCGCAGGGCCCAGTGCAGGCGGTGCCAGGCGGTGTCGGCCTCCCGGACGGCGTGGACGAAGCCCGCGAGGAGCTCCTCCTCCACCTCCTCGACGGTGCGCGGGTCCAGGCCCCGGCACAGGCCGCGGGCGCAGGTGCGCAGCGCGGGCATGGCGAAGCCGATCGCGGCGACCATCCACTCCTCGCGGTCCTGTGCACGCACGACCAGGCTCCGCCAGACGTCGTCGCGCGAGCGGCGGTCGGTGGTGCGGTTCAGGAGTGCGGCGCGCAGCTCGACCAGGGTGGTGGGAGGGGTTTCGGTGGCCGGAACGAGCTGCGCCGCGAGGCCGGCGACATCGAGGTCGAGGAGCTGGAACTCCCTCTCGGCGCGGTTGAGCGGTTCGGTCGTCATGGGTCTGTTCCCTTCGCGGGCCGTGTCAGTGATGACGCGGACCACGAAAGGGAGCCGGGCTGACGGCGGGCGCACGGAGGGCTCACGGTCGGCGAGCGGAATGCGGGCGGGGTGCTGGCAGGGAGCTGACACGAGGCGCCCGGACGCGGGAGGTGGGGCGGGCGGACTCTTCTCAGCGGCTGTCCGCTGACAGCACCGAAAACAGGCCCTGAACAGGGATGACAGCGCTGGCGGGAGTGCTGTCAGCGGGAGCGGTAGGCGCTGTCAGCGTCCGCCTTGGCCGAACCTTGACCGATTTTCTGAGAGCGGCGCATGAGCGATGCGCTGACACGAATGGCCCACGCCCTGGCTGGTTTCGTGTAGTCCGCTCTCCTGGGCCCCGGACCGGCTCGCCTCCGCGTGCGTGGAACTCAGGACGACGTCGCCTTGCTCGGGATCCACCGCTCCTCCCGGCCGGAAGGCGATGCCCGACTCCCGGACCGCAGCGGCGTGGAACCGGCAGTTCTGCTCTCGCGTCCTATTCCTTCACGAGAACTGAAGAAGGACGGTGCCTTCCCTATGCCCCACACGCACAGCGACCTCGTACTCAAGACCGATAAGGGCAAGTCCTGGGGCTTGATCTGCCTTGTGGTGGTGTCCGCCGTGACAGGGACCGTTTCTATGGCGGTGCAATCCGCAGCCGGACTGGCGTGGGGCATGGGCATCCTGTTCGCCATAATGCTTCTGGTCATGGTCGTTCAGCTGTTCATGGCCAGGACCACCGTGACGGCGCACGAGCTCGTCTGGCGGGGGCTGTTCTGGCACCGGCGGGTACCACGCGCGCACATCGTGCGCGTGGTCAGAGTGACCATCAAAGAGCCCAGAATGAGAGCGATCGACAGCCTGTACGTGCTCGACCGGTACGGCAGGACACTGATCCGGTGGGGTGATGCCACCACCACGACCGAGGACGTGGACCGCCTCGTGGATGCGCTCGGTCTGCCCTGCGAGCGCCTGGTAGAGCCCCGCACCTACGCTCAGCTGGCCCAGACCCACGCCCACATGATGTCGTGGATCGAGCGCAACCAGAAGTTGATGGTGTTCATCATCATCGTTGCCCTGGTCTTGCTCGGTGTGGTCTTCTTCCTGTTCATGACCGTGCTGGACATGCTGGGTTTCGTTTAGGGCCGTAGGAACCAGGACTTGTCGGCCTCGGACGCGAAGCCCTCGGGGATATCGAGGATTCGGCGACCCCGCTCGGTGCGTGTGTTTCCAGAAGTGGTTTCGGGGGCTGTTCTCAGCAAGGGGTTGTTTTTCCGGAAGTCACCCCGAAGTCAGCTTCTGGCAATGCCTGTTTCCAGAAGTGAGACATCCAGCCACAGGGCGGGCGGGTCCTGAGCGCGGGTCCTCGCCCCCGAACCCCCACCGGTCAGCCGCTGAAAAGCCGGTCCAGGCGGGCGTCGAGGACCGCCATGGCCCGGTCCCTGGTGATGTGTCCGAGGAGGACCTGCACCCTCAGTCCGTCAGCCAGCGCGAAGACCTCGGTGGCCACCCACTGCGGGTCGGCCCCCTCGGCGACCGTCCCCTCGTCGATCCCCTGGCCCACCGCCTGCTCCAAAAGCTCCTGGAGGTCCGTGTAGCCACGGAGCAGGAACGCTGCCAGGGACGGCTCGACCACGGCCCGCGCCGTGAAGGCGACGTTGACGCGCTGCGCCTGCACGGGGCGGGGGCCCTCTTCGAGCAGGCCACCCAGAACCGTGCGGACGATGGCTCGCGGAGAGGGCGGCTCCGGCGCTTGTTCCAGGCGTTCGAGCGTCTTGGCGACCTCGCGTTTGGCCACGTGTTCCAGCGCGAACAGCAGCATCTCGTCCTTGGTCCGGAAGTAGTGCTGCACCCGGCCCATCGAGATCCCGGCCTCGGCCGCCACGTCGCGCAGGCTGACGGCCTCCAGTCCCCGCGCTGAGACCAGCGAACAGACCGCGTCCGCGATCTGGGCGCGTCGCTGCTGGTGGTCCACCTGTTTGGGCATCGCTTCCCCCGTCTTCCCTCTGAAGCATCGCATTGCACCACACTCCTCGCACCATGGTTACAATGCACTTGCATTGAAAAGAGAGGAGTTGGGCATGTCGAAAACACTCCGCCTCATGTTCGTGGAGGCTCGGATCTACGGACTCACCCTGGTCACCGGGATCCTGCTCATGATCCAGGGGTACGGGGCAGCATTCACCGAACTTGCCTGGGGCGCCACCTGGGGACCCCTGGCGTGGATCAGTGAACGTGTCGCACTTCCGGACGACTCACCGTTCCTGCTCGGCGCACTGGGATTCGTCTTCGTGCTCGTCGTGTGCTTCGCCGTCCAGCACGACTGACCAGCACCCCTGACGACCCCCGGCGACCCGAAGCATCACAGCGCCAGTCCTCGCGCCAATTTGCAATGCAAGTGCATTGCAATGCGGACGCATTGCCACTACTTTGGATGCGGCGCGTCACCGGGAGACCTCGGTGCGCACACACCCGCCTCCTCTGAACTGGAGACCCCCTTGCGTATGAAGACCCTCCTCTCCCCCGTCCTGGTCGCCCTTATGGCGGTCGGCCTGTTCGCGAGCGCCGCTCCCGCCTCCGCCGCCACCGCACCCTCCGCGGCCCCGGCCAGCGAGGTGTCGGCCCAGGCCTACCGCGTCACCGCCTGGAACTACGGGCAGACCCCGGTGCGCTCCGAGCCCCGCAACACCAGCACCCAGATCAGCCACGTCGTGGCCCCCCACTCCTACAACGCCGTGTGCTGGGGCCGCTACCAGAAGATCACCTACCTCGGCTACACCAACGATGTGTGGATCAAGCTGCGCCTGAACTCCGGCGGCACCGGCTGGGTCACCGCGATCGCCTTCAACGGCGACTACAAGGCCAACCTGCCCGTGGGTGCGCGGTGCTGAGGCGCGTAGCGAGGCGTCCTGCCTCCCAGATGAGGAGCTTCCTGGTCGCGACCCTGGTCGCCTTCGTGGCAGCCGGCCCGCTCACGATGCCCGGCCCGGCCTCAGCGGAGGTGGCGCACACGGCCACGTACACCGTGGTCCCGCCGGTGGGCGGGAAGGCCCCCGTGCGCGGCCAGCCCCGTACCCGCCCCGACCCTCCCCAGAGCAACTACCTCGTCTGGCCGAATACCGCTCAGGCCGTGTGCTGGGGGCACTACCAGCAGATCACCTACGGCGGTTACACCAGCGACGTGTGGGTCCGGATCCATCTGGCCAACGGTTTGGTCGGCTGGATCCCGGCCGTCGCCCTCCAGGGCGACTACAAGGCCGACCTGCCTGCGGATGCGCGGTGCTGATCCCCTGACCGTTGCCCAGGACGTCTCCGTGCGGCTCGCCGCGCGGAGACGTCCGTGCTTCAGGACGAGGACCACCAGCCCGCAAGTCCACCTCCGCGTGCGGGAAGCTCAGCCCCAGGGGGTGACACTCACTCGACGGTCCATTTCGGGGCCCTGCTGCAAGCAACGGTCCGCTCTAAGGAGGCCGAAGAGCAGAGGCAGCAGGCCCGTGTTGGGGAGGATGCTGGGTGAGCACTGCCATGTCGTCAGGGCACGCTCGGCTGCTGCTGGTTTCCTCTCGGCTCTTGGAGCTCGATAAGAAAAACTTATAAAGTGTGCCCCCTTGTCTTAACACCGACCTGGTCACAAAAAAGCCCCCATGCGGTGCTCCGTTGCACGAGGGCTGCCGTGGTCTCGCTGTGACTTCCGGCGGAGTCTGGCGCTAAATCCTGTACTTTTCCTCCTCGCCCCTGAACCCGGCCGCCCACACCGCCTCAGTCAGCGCGGGGGCAGGCCTGTGTCCGCGGGACGGAGGGCCTCCTGGAGGAGGCCCGCACCTGGGCCCGCCAACCAGTGGTCGAAGCGCAGCAGGAAGGGGAACTCCGTGCGCAGCGCGTCGAGGTCCGCGTGTCCCGCGAGTCTGCCGCCGTCGGCGAGCACAGCCAACCTTCCGAGCACCTCGTTCTGTGCCAGGAGCGTGTCCGGCAGGCGGCTGTAGGTGATCGGTCGACCGGCGGCCCGGGTCAGATGCCCAGCCAGGGCGTTGCCTGTAAGAGCGTCACCGGCGATATCCATGCTGCGGTCGGCGTACCGGTCGGGTGAGGCGAAGACCGCGGCGGTGATCCGGCCGATATCGCGTACCGCGATGAACTGGTGGACCCGGTCGGGGTGCGTCAAGAAGGACAGGTGTCCCCGGTCCAGGCCCGTGTCGGGGGTCAGGAGGAGTTCCATGAAGGTGGACGGTCGAATGATGGTGCTGGCGATGTCCAGGTTCCGGACGTGGGCTTCGATACGGCTTTTGGTGTCGAGGTGGGCGACGCCCGTGGGTGTCGGTCCCGCGGCGACCGTCGAACTGTAGACGAGGTGGGCGACGCCGCTCTGCTCGGCGGTGTCGGCGACCGCGGTGCCGAAGCGGATCTCGTCCTCGTCGGTCACGTCGGCGCCGGCCTGGCCCGAGTTCGGCTGGACGCTGAAGACGCCGTGGGCGTCGGTGAAGGCCGCGCGGAGCGACTCCGAATCGCCGAGGTCACCGCGAACGGTCTCGACTCCGGCGGCGGAGAGGGATCGGGCCCGCGGGCCGAACGGATCGCGTACGACTGCGCGAACCGCCCAGCCGTCGGCCCGCAGCGCCGCGGCGACCGATCCTCCCTGCTGCCCCGTGGCGCCCAGGACGACGACGGTTCCGCGGATGTCGGTCATGTCGACCGCGCTGCGCTCTCGGTGTTCTGCCGCTGTGGGCGACGTCGTGCGCCGTGTGGACGATCCGGTGGCGGTCGGACACGGAGGAGTGCTGTTCACAGGCGTGCTCCAGGAATCGCGAGGATGGATCGGACAGAGGGCTCCGACCGGTGTCCGTTACGCTAGAACCTGACGTCAACGTCAGGTGCAAACCGGACGTGGAATCGGTGCGGGAGGCCGGGTGCGGATCGGAGAGGTCGCCGCGCAGGCGGGTGTCAGCGTCAGGGCGCTGCGCTACTACGAGCAGCAGGGCCTGCTGCACTCCACCCGCGATGCGGGTGGTCGGCGCCAGTACGCGGCCGGTGCCGTCGAGCGGGTCGGGCTGATCCAGCAGCTCTACGCCGAGGGTCTGCCCAGCAGGGTCATCCGCGAGGTGCTGCCCTTCGCCGACTCCGGTGGGGCCTCCCCGGGACTGCTGAAGCTGCTCGCCGCCGAACGCGACCGCCTCGACCGGCAGATGGGGGAGTTGTGGGAGGCGCGCAACCGGCTGGACGAGTGCATCACCGCGGCGCGCAGGCCCTGATTCGCGGCCCTGCGGCCTGCCACCCGGCCCCCAACTCCTCCGCGCGCAGGCCGGTGTGGCACAGCAGCTCCACTGCCGCATCCAGGCCGGTGGCATCCACACTCCGGTCACCGTGCATGCTCCGCTCGCCCCGCCAGCCTCACCAGCCTCACCAGCGCCGGGGTGGGTGAAGGTGGCCCTGCCTGCCAACCAAGCCGATGGGCACGAGTTGGGCGCCCACGACGCTCTACCCGGCAGTGCTGCTCTCGCGCCCTGTTCTTCCCGAGAGCCGGTGAAGGACGGTGCATTCCAAAGACCGGCCCGGCCGCGCACGAGGACGGCCGGAGATCACCGGGCGAGGAGACAGCACACGTGCGCCGTCAGCAGGAACGGCGGCGGTGAAGCGCCTAACCGGACATGGCTGGGAAGAGCCGTCGAATCCAGCGCTTCACCAGCGGCCTGCCGACCGGACGACCAGAACGCCGAGCAGGGGCCCGCCGACGCCATGTTCAACCTCGGGAACCTGCTAGTGCTGTGGCCGGGAAGGTTCGCCCGGGTCAGTGATCGATGCCAGGGTTGACCGCAACACCAGCAGTCAACCCTGGGAGCCGCGGTGTCCGCACCCCTCAAAGCCCGCAGACTCACCAACCCCGAGGGCCAAAAACTCCAACGCATCGTCCGCCGGGGCAGCACCAACACCGTCCGCTACCGGCGAGCGATGATCATCCTGGCCTCGGCCAGCGGCAACACCGCCCCCGTCATCGCCCGCCTGGTCGCCGCTGATGAGAAGACCGTGCGCGAGGTCATCCACGCCTTCAACACCCAAGGGCTGAGCTGCCTGGACCCTAAATGGGCGGGAGGCCGTCCCCGCCTACTCACCCCCGACGAGGAAGACCTCGTCCTGAAGACGGCCACCACCCGCCCGACCAAGCTCGGCCAGCCCTTCACCCGCTGGTCGCTGCGCAAACTCGCCGCCCACCTGGCCCACCGGCCCGGACCGGGCCTGCGCATGGGCCGCGAGACCCTGCGAACGCTCCTGCACCGGCATGGCATCACCTTCCAACGCACCACGACCTGGAAGGACTCGCCCGACCCCGAGGCCGATGCCAAACTCGACCGCATCGAGCACGTCATGGAGCACTTCGCCGACCGGGTCTTCGCCTTCGACGAGTTCGGACCGCTGGGCATCCGGCCCACCGCCGGGACGGGCTGGGCCCGCAAGAGCCGCCCGCACCGCCTTCCGGCCACCTACCGGCGCACCCATGGCGTCACCTACTTCCACGGCTGCTACTCGGTGGGAGACGACACCCTGTGGGGCATCAACCACCGGCGCAAGGGCGCAGCCAACACACTCACCGCGCTCAAGACGATCCGGGCCGCCCGCCCGGACGGCGCCCCCATCTACGTGATCATGGACAACCTGTCCGCACACAAGGGCCCCACGATCCGCTCCTGGGCCCAGCGCAACAAGGTCGAGTTGTGCTTCACCCCCACCTACGCCTCCTGGGCCAACCCGATCGAGGCGCACTTCGGGCCGCTGCGCCAGTTCACCATCGCCAACTCCCACCACCCCAACCACACGGTGCAAACGCGGGCGCTGCACGCCTATCTACGGTGGCGCAACGCCAACGCCCGCGACCCGGACGTGCTCGCGGCCCAGCGCCGTGAACGCGCCCGGGTACGCAGCGAGAAGGGTGTTCGTTGGGGAGGCCGACCGCTACCCGTAGCGGCGTGAGGGCACCCGGGCGAACCTTCCCGGCCACGGCACTAGTCGAGGCGGGCCGGGGGGAAGAGGCCGAGTCTTGGAGGCGGCGGGCCCGGGAGGTAGAGGGTGCCCAGTGAGTCCGTCTGTGGTGTCAGGGCGCGTTCATCCGCTGCTGGTTTGGTCAATTTCTGGCCTCTGATGATGAACCTTATCAGGAGCGAGACGCACTGTATCGCCGGGCGAGTACGGAAAAGGCCCCGTGCAACGGAGTGCTGCGCGGGGGTCGTCGTGATCTCGCTGTGACTTTCGGCGGGGTCTGACGCCAAATCCAGTAGCGATCCTCCTCGACCCGGGTCACGATTGCATCGGATGCAAGCCAGTCGCGCGCGAGGAACATCGTGGCCCCACCTAAGTTACTCGCGGGGTATTTGGCACTTGCTGGCACGCTTCTTACCCCTACTTGGTCCGCTCCCCTACCTTGCAACTCGCCGTAGCTTCGGGAGAAGCGGACCTACATACCGAATCCCGCAAGATCACAGGCCCGTGAAGTGTGAGCATCCGTCACACTCTCCAACTGGAGAAACGTGACGCAGTAAGGGAAACCCAGGAGAGTCTCTCCCAGAGAGCAAGCCCGCCGCTTTTGCTCGTTGATGGTGTAGCCCCACGACATCAGGTAGGCCAAACAGTCGCCCCTATCGGCTACGGCAGGTGTCGCAATGGAGGCGGATAGGGTAACGGCTGCGGCCAGCGTTACTAGGCCGGCCGTGATCCTCTGGTGCAGTCGAGTCGTCTTCACCATGTTCCCTTCGAAAGGCGGGGGCTTCCTCTCACACTCTGTCGGGTAGACACAGTGATCGCCACTGCATGGCCGGGAGCGGACGGCGGCCCATGTTCCCACCTGCCCCGAGAGCACGACAGGGCACTCCACGGCGTCGTCGAGTGCTCATCTCCCCTGGCCAGAAACCTCCGGATACGGGATGAGTGATATCCCTCACATGTCCATAGCATCCTGCAGTAATCCTCCTCGACCCCCACCACCACGATGGAAGGCGAGGGTTTTCCGGACCGCCTCCGGACCCCACCCGCCAGGGAAGCCCTTCAGCCGAATACGGTTGACCGAAAGCGGCCAAGGGCGCCTTTCCATTGATACCGCATTGCATCCTGCCATAGAGTTGATTTCCAACACGCTGACACTGCGGCACCGAAGGAATCAGATGGCGAAGCGCAAACGCAAAAAACCTTCCCCCCGTCGGCCTGTTCCAACAAAAAGGAAAAGAGCCTCGCAGGACACAGGACAGATGATGGCAATTGCCAGCGTAGCCAGTGCTCTACTCGCTGCGCTTGCAGGTTGGGCCATTGTCAAGCCGACACTAGATGCGTCCCAAGCCACACAGGATTCGGCGGCGGCTGATCAGAGCGCCGAGGAGCGTGAACAGCAGCAAGATAAAGAGAGGATGGATAACGCAGCTGGCCCGCCAGTGGAAATAGTGCCGGGCGACCCCAACCCCGACCTGATACCTAAATACCAGGCACTCCCAGAGCCAACCCATGAAAACGAATGGACGGCGAAGGAGGACGGATTATACCATTTCATGAACAACTGGCTACCGAGCCAGGGGTCACTCGACGTGTCGATCGTCGGCTCACGCTTCACCATCGGGGCAGCCCACGATACTACCGTCATTGTCCAGAACATGCGGCTGTCCGACGTGCTATGCGGCCCGGCCACCAACGGCACCTTGGTTGACCTCCCTCCAACCCAGGGAGGAGGTGAGATCATCGACGATATCTTCCTTGCTTTTGACCTCACTGAAGCCAATCCCAAGGCCCGGGAGGTCATGCCCCATCATTATTCTCAGTTCCACAGGGAATTGGGGGAAGATTTCTTCGACAAATCTCTGTACTTGGAGGGCGGCGAGGTTGCGGACCGGCGCACCTTCGAGGTGGAGTTCATCACCGGGAACCGGGATTGCGAGTTCGGCTTGGAAGTTTTGGTGACCGGATCCAAGGAAGAGGCGTGGGTTCCTGTGGAGCTAAGAGATGGGGTCTACCGTCTGGCGGTGGCGGGAGTGGCGGATTCCTATGAGTCTGTCATCGGTTGGGCTACCCAGGACTTCTCCATGCCTCCTGAGATAATGCCCGCAGAAATCCTTCCTGAACCTTTCACGGTTACGAGGCCAGGGCGCGAGAGCGAGGAGACGGCGGAGTAGATCGGCGCCTATGCGCCCCCTGCAATATTGATAAGAGCAGTTACCGGTGGCCAGAAAATATCGAAACGGGCATAAACCACGCGGCACAGGTAGACCATTCCGATCAGCCGGATTGGTCTACCTTCTGAACTGCGCCAACGTCACCACGAAGGCATGTCGCGGCCCGGACGCCCCTTTCGCAACCGACCGGGTACGCGGCCACGGTGTGTGCCTACGTCTCCGAGTGGGCGGAACCCTCCGACACACCATGCTCTGGACAGCCGCTGGAAAACCCGTCGTCCCCAAGGGTCCTCCCTAGATGTACTGACCACGGAGGTAGCTCCGCGTTGCCCGTCGAATGCCTGACCCGTTTGCAGGCAGTAGAACAGCTGTCTCAGCATCCAGTTGAGCAAATGCTGCTGAGCCCAGACGTGCAGTCTCCTTGGTCCCGACGCCTCCGTCATACCGGTCTACCTCCGCGTGCGAGGATCCCAGAGCACCTCGCTCCTCAAGAGCTTCAAAGAGCACTGCCGAAAACGCTGGCAGCAGCACCAGCCACGACCGGAGGCGCTCGCGCAGTCCGTTCCCAGCCGCGTACGGGCTCGGAGCGCGGCATGTCGACGCTCTTGTCAGCATCGGTGTACGACGCGGGGGCGCCGTCGCGCCCGTCCTCGGGCGTGCGGAGGTCGGCGCAGGCGGTTGCTCTCGGGGCGGGCAGGCCGCCCCGGCGACGCGACTGACCGGGCGTCTTCCCAGGTCAGACCATGTGAGAGCCAGCGAGGGGACTTGAACCCCTAACCTATCGCTTACAAGGCGATTGCTCTGCCAATTGAGCTACGCTGGCGGGCTGCCGCGACCGTGGTCCCGGCCGCGTCCCTCGGAAATGGTACCGGTTCACACGCCGCCCGGCCTACTCGGATACGCCGGTGCGTACGAATCGCCGCCCCGGCCTCCGTTCCGCCCACTGACGGCCCCTCCCCCGCGCTGACAGCGCGCCCCGATCCGGCAAAGAAGTCCGGGAGCGGTTCCGGTGTCGGATTACCGCCCGCCCCGACCGGAAACCACAGGGGAAAGTGCCCCCTCCCGGGGGCGGAGAGGTGGGAAGGACATGTCTGGCAACAGAGGTGTGGTGTACAGGGGCGCGGGCCGGGTCGAGGTCGAGGACGTCGACTACCCCGAGTTCGTCATCAAGGACGGCCCCGGGGTCAACCCGGCCAACGTCGGACGCAAGGTGCCGCACGGGGCGATCCTGAAGGTCGTCGCCACCAACATCTGCGGCAGCGACCAGCACATGGTCCGGGGGCGCACCACCGCGCCGGAGGGGCTGGTCCTAGGCCACGAGATCACCGGCGAGGTGGTCGAGACCGGACCCGACGTGGAGTTCGTCAAGGTCGGCGACCTCGTCTCGGTCCCGTTCAACATCTCCTGCGGACGCTGCCGCAACTGCAAGGCCCGGCGCACGGAGATCTGTCTGAACGTGAACCCGGATCGGCCGGGCTCGGCCTACGGCTACGTCGACATGGGCGGCTGGGTCGGCGGACAGGCCAGGTACGCGCTCGTGCCCTACGCGGACTGGAACCTCCTCGCGTTCCCCGACCGCGACCAGGCGATGGAGAAGATCCTGGACCTGACGATGCTCTCGGACATCTTCCCGACCGGCTACCACGGCTGCGTCACCGCGGGCGTGGGCGTGGGGTCGAGCGTCTACGTCGCGGGGGCCGGGCCCGTCGGGCTGGCCGCAGCCGCGTCGGCCCGGCTGCTCGGCGCGGGGGTGGTGATCGTCGCGGACATGAAGGAGGAGCGGCTGGCGCAGGCCCGCAGCTTCGGGTGCGAGACGGTGAACGTGGCCGAGGGGGACCTCGCCGGGCAGATCGAGCGGATCCTGGGCGTCCCCGAGGTGGACTGCGCGGTGGACGCGGTCGGCTTCGAGGCGCACGGGACGGGTGAGGGCGCCTCGAAGGAGGCTCCCGCCAGCGTGCTCAACACCGCGATGGACGTGACCAGGGCCGGGGGTTCCATCGGGATCCCGGGCCTGTACGTGACCGGCGACCCCGGCGCGTCCGACGAGGCCGCCAAGGAGGGCTCCCTGTCGGTCCGGATCGGGTTGGGCTGGTCGAAGTCGCACGCCTTCTTCACCGGCCAGTGCCCGGTCATGAAGTACCACCGCGAGCTGATGGAGGCGATCCTCCACGACCGGGTGCGCATCGCCGAGGCCGTCAACG
Organism: Nocardiopsis akebiae; assembly: GCF_018316795.1. Classification (NCBI taxonomy): domain Bacteria; kingdom Bacillati; phylum Actinomycetota; class Actinomycetes; order Streptosporangiales; family Nocardiopsidaceae; genus Nocardiopsis; species Nocardiopsis akebiae. Next base: position 818,325 of record NZ_CP074132.1, on the reverse strand, counting down.
CCGTGGCGATCCCGCTGGAGGAGGCGCCCGAGGGGTACCGGGCCTTCGACGAGGGCGCGGCCAGCAAGTACGTGCTCGACCCGAACGGTTACCTCGGCACGGGCTGAGGCACGGGGAGGCTCAGGGCGCGCGGGCGACGAGCGGAACATGTGTGGGGCAGCCTCGGCGGCGGGCTCGCGGTTCAGAGCGCGCGGGCGGCGAGCGGGGCACGTGCGGCTCGCGGTTCAGGGCGCGCGGGCGGCAAGCAGGGTGAGGGCGGGTTCGGACGTGGCCACCCGCCGCACGTCCCGGTAGCCCGCGGCGGTCAGTTCGCGCGCCGCCTCCCGCGGCCCCCAGGGGGTGATCCGGCTGCGGGACATCCGCCAGCGCACCACCGCGTCGCGCATCCCGCCGTCCGGGGCGTCGCCGGGGTCGTCGCGCAGCACGGTCGCGGTGAGCAGCCAGGCGCGGGGACGCAGGGCCTCGCGCACGCGCGGCAGCGCCCGCGCGACGGCGTCGGGCGGGAGTGCCGCGAGGGGGAGCCAGGCCAGGTCGTAGGCCCCGGGTTCGGACAGCTCGGCCACGTCGAGCAGGCGCAGCTCGGCCCGGTCGCGCAGCCCGCGTTCGGACAGGTGGCGATCGGCCAGGCGCAGCGCCCGGGACTGGACGTCGAGCCCGACCGCTCGGGATCCGGGGACGCGCTCCAGGACGGCGGCCGCGATCGCGCCGATCCCGGTTCCCGCGTCGAGGAAGCGCAGACCGTCCCGGCCGAGGAGGTCACCGAACCCCGGGACACGCTCCTCCAGCAGGTCCAGGAAGTCCGCCATCCGCCGTCCCGAGGCGGCGCCCTCGGCCAGGAGGGCCGCGTCGTCCTCCTCCGCGCGGTCCTGCTCGCCCAGGGCGGCGTCGGCGGCCTGGGACAGCTGCCGCGCGACCCTGCGCGGGAAGGCGGACGGCCCGGCCGAGCCCGCGAGGACGTCGCGGTAGGCCGGGAGCAGCCGCCACCCGTCGCCGTCGGGCTCCGCGCACCCCGCGGCGGCCAGCAGCCCGCCCTGTTCCCGCGACAGCGGCGCGCCCTCCACGGCTGCGGCGAGCGCCGCGATGACCCAGGCTCCGTTGAGCCAGGCGTCGACACGGGCGGCTGGGTCGGGGAATCCGGGTGGGGCGTCGGCCATGGCGTGAGTGTGCCATCCGCCGCTTCCGGACGCACCCCCGGGCCGCGACACGCTCGACCGTTCAGGCAACCGCCTCAGGCGCGGTCGGCTTCCGCACCGCTCCCTCCGGCTTCCGTACCGCCCCCTCCGGCTCCAGCACCGTCCCGGTCGATCCGCGCGTCCGCCACCCGGCGCGGGCGGGCCGCCGGGCTGAGGAACCCGGCGAACGCGACGAAGAGCAGGGGCACGACCAGGGCCGTGCGCAGCCCGTAGGCCTCTCCCAGCAGACCGAGCACGGGCGGCCCGACCAGGAACGCGACGTAGCCGAGTGTCGCCACCAGGGAGACCCGGGCAGCGGAGTCGGGCCCGGAGTCCCCGGCCGCCGACAGCGCCACGGGGAAGCCCAGCGAGGCGCCCAGCCCCCACAGGACCACGGCCGCCGCCGCAAGGACCGGGCTGTCCGCACCGGCCACCAGCCCCATACCCGCCACCCCGGCCAGCGCGCTCGCGCCGAGCACTCGGGCCCTGCCGAAGCGCGCCAGGAAGTAGCCCCCGGCAAAGCGCCCGACCGTCATCGACGCGGCGAAGACGGCGTAGACCATCGACCCCAGGGCCGGGTCGAAGCCGTGGCCGTCGACCATGATCAGCGGGAGCCAGTCGTTGGCGGTGCCCTCGGCCAGGGCCATCGCGAGCACGATGAGGCCGATCAGCACCAGGCGGGTGTCCTTCCACAGCGCGCGTCCGCCGCCCGCGTTCTCCTGGCCGGAGGCGCGCGGGAGCGCCCTGCCGGTGCCGGGGGGCAGGGAGCCGAAGAGCGTCGCCGCGACCGCCAGGGTCAGGACGCCCATCGCCGCCAGGTGCCACGCCACGGGGAACCCGACCGCGGTGAGCGCCATGCCGACGAGGGCGCCGATGACGGTTCCCAGGCTGAAGAAGCCGTGCATGCGCGGCAGCAGCGGCTCGGCCATGACCCGCTCGACGTCGGCTCCCTCGATGTTCATGGCGATCTCCCCGGCGCCCATGCCCAGCCCGAAGAGGAACAGGCCGAACGCGACGAGGAGGGCGGTCGACAGGCCCGCGCCCAGACCGATGACGGGCAGGCTCCCCAGCATCGAGACGGTCCCGACCACGACGACCGGACGTGCGCCCAGGCGGGCGACGACCGCGCCCGAGCCGAGGACGCCGATCATCGAACCGATCGAGAGGCCGAACAGGACGAACCCCATCTCGGCGGTGGAGGCGCCCAGCGCGTCGCGGATGGCGGGGGTGCGCGTGACCCAGGACGAGATCCCCAGCCCGGGCAGGAGGAACAGGACGCACAGCGCGAGGCGCCGACGGCCCACGGCGGTTCCCATGGAGGGCTCCCAGTGGAGTGGCGGTCAGTAGTGTGTACAAAAGTACACACTTGTGGGCGCGGGCACCACGGGCACGGATGGGGCGGGCGCGCACCAGAATGGTCGTGGACGGAGCGGACCGCGGGCGGAAGGGGAACATGGCCGGAACCAGGCGGGTGGCCAACGACCCGCGACGCAAGGAGCGCATCCTCGCCGCGGCCCTGGAGGTGATCGCCGAGCGCGGTGTGCACAGGACCACGCACCGGGCGATCGCCGAGCGCGCCTCGGTGCCCCTGGGCTCGCTCACCTACCACTTCGACGGCCTGCCCGCGATCCTGGAGCAGGCGTTCACACACCTGGCGGGGACCATGTCGGAGTACTACGCGCACCGGCTCGCGGCGGCGCGCGACCGCGACGAGGCGTGCGAGGCCGTGGTCGACCTCATCTGCGGTCCCGAGTACGCCACGCCCCACCAGTTCGTCCTGCTCTTCGAGATGTACTCCTACGCCAGCCACGACGAGGCGGTCCACCGGGCCGCGCGCGCGTGGATGGCCACCAGCCGCGCCTCCCTGTCGGCGCACTTTCCACCCGAGGCGTGCCGCGCGCTGGACGCCCTGGTCGAGGGGTGGTCGATGCACCGCCACTTCGAGCGCGACGAGGGCGCACCGGACCGCGCGGTGGTCCTGGCGGCGGTGACCGCCGTCGCCGACCGGCTCTCCTGAGGGGCGCCGCGCCCGCCCCGGGCGAAACGGACGGGTGAGCGGACCCGAGGCGCCGCGCCTGTCCCGGACACACCGGGCTGGTGAGCGGACCCGGTACTCCGGTCGCTCGTTCCGCGGGTTTCGGGAGAGCCGCACGAACTCACGGGAAAAGGGCGCTTTCGAGTGACAGGCGTCACTTCGCGGGGTAGGCAGGACGGGGGCGCGGACAACCCCGTGCGCGTCCCGTGTGTCTATCGCCGAGGAGCCGCACCATGGCCTGCGCAGGATACGAGTGGACCGCCCCGCTGGACAGCGCGGACGAGATCGCCCCGGCCGTCGAGGAACTGGACGAGGAGACCGCGGAGTAGCGCGGTGACGCGATCCGCGTGGATCCCCGCGTCCGGGGAGCGGACCTCCCCGCTCCCCGGGCCGGGTTCCGGAAGCTGGTCCGGAACCCGCGAGCGCGAACTCACCCTGGAGGAGGCGGAGCGGCGGGTCCGCGCCGAGGTGCGAGCCCTCGGCTGGAGCGCCCGCTACCGAACGCTCGACGACCGCGAACCGACCGCCGTCCAGTGCGGCCTGTGGGACGCCGACGGCTCCGAGGTCCCCTACGGACTCGGCGCTGGCAAGGGCCCCGGCCTTCCCGCGCGCGTAGGCGCGCAGTTCGAGGCCCTGGAACACGCGTTCACCGGCCCCACCGTCCTGGAGGCGCTGCCGGTGCGCCTGGTGGAGGCCGCGGAACTGGCCGAGGGCCCCTTCGCCGCCGACCGGGCGGTCCGCGACGTGGCCGCGCAGCGGGAAGCACGGGTGGCATGCGTGCGCCACGAGGCGCTCGACGGCGGCCCGCCGGTCGACGTCCCCGTGTTCCTGTGGGCGCCGTGGTACCCGGTCCCCGGCGGAAAGGCGGCGCGGGTGCGCCGCGCCCTCGGCGACACCGCCGAGTACCGCTCGGCGATGTCCTACAGCGTCAACTCCGGCTGCGCGATCGGGGCCACCCGCGACGAGGCGCTCCTGCACGCCCTGAACGAGTGGGTGGAGCGCGACGCGTTCTCGCTGTTCCTGCTGCGCTCGGTCTACGACGGCGGCCCCATGCCCGCGCGCGTGGCCCGCGATGCGCTGCCCGGTCGCCTGCGCGCCCACCTGGACCGCGCCCGCGACCTCGTCGGCGGCCCGGTGGTCCTGCTGGACCTGACCACCGACCTCGGCGTGCCCGTGGTCATGGCCTACGCCCCCGAACTCCGGGGCGGCGCACCGGACCACCGCTACGGGCTCGGCGCCTCCCTGTCGGGCGGACTCGCCGCGGAACGCGCCGTCACCGAGTTCGTCCAGGGCGAGCTGCTCGCCCGGGTCGTGGCCGAGCAGGCGGCGGCGACGGACGCGTCGGGGCCGTTCGCGCGGCTGGTCGCCGACCACGACGTCGCGGCCGGGGTCGGCGCCAGGCTCGCCGGGCACCCACGTCTCCTGGCCTGCGCCATGCTGGACTTCGCCGACCGGATCGGCGAGGCGCCGCCGGGCGCGGTGCCGCCCGAAACAGTGCCGCCCGGCACCGGTGTGCCCCTCCAGCGGGCCGCCGTCGTGGAACGGCTGACGGCGGCCGGGCACCGCGTCGCGGCCCACCCGCTGAGGGAGCTGGAGCACGGCACCGTCGTGGTGCAGGTGCAGTGCCCCGGCCTGGAGCGGTTCCACCTCGTCACCAAGGGGCACGTGGCCCTGCCCGGAACGCGGGGCCGGGCACGCCGCGCCCGCTGAGACGACCCGGGCGTCTCCTCTCCTCCACACGTCGGAACGCCCTGCGCATACCGGGTTTGCCGTGTGCTCCAGGGCACGCGTTCCGCGCACGCTGAGGCCGCCCGGGCCCGGGGCCGTCCGCCCCCGGACCGTCCGCCGCACACCGGGGCGCCTCCCCGGCGCCAAGGTCACGGACGCCGGGGCGGCCCCGCGTGCTGAGCCGCCCCGGGCGCCGCCGGTCGGCGGCGCCCGGCTCCCGCGTCACATCTGTTCCAGCAGCACGTCCTCCACCGCCTCGGCGTAGGCGCGCACCGTCTGGTGGTCGAACAGCAGCCGGGTGGGCACCGTGACGTCCAGCAGGCGTTCGACCTCGCGCACCACCTGGAGGCTGCGCACCGAGTCCCCGCCGATGTCGAAGAAGTTGTCGTCGCGGCCGATGCGCTCCAACCCAAGGGTGCGCCCCCACACCTCGGCCACGGCCTCCTCCGTGGGGGTGCTCGGCTCGACGTGCACGGGCGCGGCGGCGCGCGCCCAGGCGGGTTCGGGCAGTCGGGCCCGGTCCACCTTGCCGTTGGCGTTGAGCGGCAGCGCCTCCAGCACGGTGACGGCCGCGGGCACCATGTAGGCGGGCAGCTCGCGGGACAGGCTTTCGCGCACCAGCTCCGCGTCCGCCTCCCCTCCGGTGACGTAGGCGACGAGCTGGCGTCCGCCGGTGGGGGCCTCGGCCACCAGCACCACGGCCTGGGCGACTCCGGGTACGCGCAGCAGGGCGGCCTCCACCTCGCCCGTCTCGATGCGGAACCCGCGCAGCTTCACCTGGCCGTCCGCGCGGCCCACGAAGACCAGGCGCCCCTCGGCGGACCAGCGCACCAGGTCGCCGGTGCGGTAGAGCCGCCCGCCGTCGCCGAAGGGGTCGGCCACGAAGCGCTCGGCGGTCAGCCCGGGCTGGCCGTCGTAGCCGCGCGCCGTCCCCGGCCCGGAAAGGTACAGTTCGCCCACCGCGCCGGGCGGGACCGGGCGCAGGGCGCCGTCCAGGACGTGGGCGCCGGTGGCGTCCATGGGGCGGCCGATCGGGCAGTGCCCGGCGTCGGCCTCCTCCGCGCTCAGCGGGGTGCACGTGGCGAAGGTGGTGGCCTCGGTGGGTCCGTACACGTGCACCAGCTCGGTGTCGGGGCACGTCCGGCGCACGCGGGCGAGGGAGGCCGGGTCGGCGGCCTCCCCGCCGGTCCACAGCTCGCGCAGCCCCGCGAAGCACTCCGGGTCCTGCTGGGCGAAGAGGTTGAACAGGGCGGTGGTGAGGAAGACCGCGCTCACCCCGTGCCGGGCGGTGTGCTCGCGCAGGGCGTCGGCGGAGACCGGCCCGTCCGCGACCACCGCGGTCCCTCCGTTGAGCAGCGGCACCCAGACCTCGTAGGTGGCGGCGTCGAAGGCGTGCGGGGAGTGGAACAGCACCCTGTCGTGGCCCTCGCGCCAGCGGGAGTCGGCACTGAGGGCGACCACGGCGCGGTGGTCGACCACCACGCCCTTGGGCGTGCCCGTGGAGCCCGAGGTGAACATGACGTAGGCGGCGGTGTGCCCGTGCACCGGGTCCCGTCGGACCGTGGCCTCCGCGCCCTCGCCCGCCCCGGACAGCGCGCCGTCGGCGGCGTAGCCCACCACCGCCTCCACGTCCGCGCAGCGTTCGGCCGTGCCGGGGTCGGCCACCGCCACGCGCGCGCCCAGCGCGCGGGCCAGGGAGGCGACCCGCTCCGCCGGAACGGTCTCGTGCAGCGGCGCGTAGGCGGCCCCCGTGCGCAGGACGCCGAGCATGGCGGCCACCACCCGCGGCGAACGCGGCATGAGCAGCAGCACCCGGGACTCCGCGCCCACGCCCAGCGCGGCCAGGCGGTCGGCGATCCGGTCGGCCTCGGCGTCCAGTTCGGCGTAGGTCCACTCGCCGTCCGCGCCGACCAGGGCGGTCGCCTCGGGGTGGCGGGCGGCCCGCTCTGCGAACAGCGCGGTGACGGTGGCGGCGGGCGGCTCCTCTCCCCCGCCGTCGGCCAAGGCCAGGGACCGGGCCGGGTCGGCCCCGGCCACCCTGCCCAGGGGGCGTTCGGGGTCCTCGGTGAGCGAGACCAGGATGCGCTCCAGGTCGCCCAGCAGGCGGTCCGCGGTCGCGGCGTCGAAGCACTCCGGGTCGTGCCCTAAGACCAGGCGCAGCCCGTCGGAGGCGTAGGCGCTCAGCGCGAGCGGGTAGTTGGTGGCCTCCACCGCGTTGACGAACCGGACCCGCAGCCCGTGTTCGGCGGCCGCGGCCTCGTCCACGGGGTAGTTCTCGAACACCACGACGCTGTCGAAGAGCGGGGTGTCCCCGGGCAGGCCCGCCTCGGCCTGCACGCGCGCCAGCGACAGGTGGTCCTGGGCCCGCGAGCGCGCCTGGTCCTCCTGGAGACGGCGCAGCCACCGCGTCACGGGCTCGGCGGGGTCCACGGCCACGCGCACCGGCAGGGTGTTGATGAACAGGCCCACGGCGGCCTCCACCCCGGGCATGTCGTCGGGGCGGCCGGAGGTGGTGGCGCCGAAGACCACGTCGGCCCGCCCCGAGTACGCGGACAGGAGCAGGGCCCACGCGCCCTGGACCACGGCGTTGACGGTCAGGCCGTGGGCGCGGGCGAAGGCGTGCACGGCACCGGCCCGCTCCGGTGCGAGGACGGCCTCGCTGCGGGCGCTGGAGCGGGCTGCCCGCAGGGCGGCGGGCGGCCGGTCGTAGGGCAGCGGCGTGGGCTCGGTGACGCCCTCCAGCACGCCCCGCCAGAAGGCGTGCCCCTCCTCCGCGTCGCGTCCGGCCAGGCGGCGCAGGTACTCCCGGTAGTCGGGGCGCGCCGCCGGGACACCGCCCCGGTAGGCGGCAAGGACGTCCTCCATGACCAGGGGCAGGCTCCACCCGTCCAGGACCAGGTGGTGGAAGGTCCACACCAGGCGCACGGAGGCGTCGCCGGTGCGCAGCAGGGCCACTCGCAGGAGAGGGTCGCGGACGGGGTCCACGCCGCGGGCTGCGTCCTCGGCCAGGTGGTCGGCCAGGGCCCGCTCGCGCTCGTCCTCCGTCGCGCCGCGCAGGTCGAGGTGTGCCACCTCGACGGGGACGGCGCGGTGCACGAGCAGGACCGGTTCGGACAGCCCCTCCCAGGCCACGCGGGCGCGTAGAACGGGGGTGGCCGCGACCACCCGCCGCCAGGCGCGGCCCAGGGCCCCGGGGTCGTCCACGCCGTCCAGGTCCACGACGACCTGCTCCAGGTAGGAGCCGGAGTCGGGTTCCAGGGCGGAGTGGAAGAACATGCCCTGCTGCATGGGGGTGAGCGGCCACACGTCCTGGACGTCGCGGCCGTCGCCGACGAGGCGGTCGACCTCGGCCTGCTCCAGGCGCACGAGCGGGAAGTCGGAGGGGGTGGCCCCGCCGTGGGCGGGGTCCAGGCAGTGCTCGACCAGCGCGGCGAGTTCGGCGGCCATGGCCTCGGCGAGGCGGCGCACGGTGGCCGTGCCGTGGACGGTGGTGGCGTGGTACCAGTCGAAGACCAGGCGTTCGCCCTCGAAGCGGCCCACCACCTCGACCAGGTGGGCGCGCTCCTCGTCCGGGGAGTGCTCGCCGCCGGGGTTGAGCCGCATCGCGGTGTGCAGGGCGCCCCGGCCGGGGTCGGTGTCGAAGCGGCCCAGGTAGTTGAAGCTCACGCCGGGCGCGGGGTCGCGCTCCAGGCGGGCCCGCTGTTCGGGCGTGCCCAGGTGGCGCAGGGCGCCGTAGCCCAGGCCGTTGCCGGGGACCGCGCGCAGCATCTCCTTGGTGGCGCGGATCTGCTCGGTCCGGTCGGGCCGGCCGGTGAGCACGACGGGGAACACGGTGGTGAACCAGCCCACGGTGCGCGAGGTGTCCAGGTCCTCGAACAGGTCCTCGCGGCCGTGGCCCTCCAGGTCCACGGGCACGTGCGCGGAGCCGGTCCACTCGCACAGCACGCGGCCCAGGGCGGACAGCAGCAGGTCGTTGACGCGGGTACGGAAGGCCGCGGGCGCCTCGGCCAGCAGGCGGCGGGTGTCCTCCTCGGACAGCCCGGCGGTGACCACCTCCTGGTCGCGCACCAGGCCGTTGCCCCGGCCGGGGTGGTCGCGGGGCGGTTCGGCGCGGGTGGCGGCGACCTCTGCCCAGGTGTCGAGTTCGGCGTCGAAGGCCCCCTCGGCGGTGTGCCGGGCCAGGCGGTCGGCCCAGACGGAGAAGGGGGTGGTGCGCGGCCCCGGGTCCACGGGCGCGCCCTCGGCGGCCTGGCGGTAGGCGGTGGCCAGGTCCTCCAGCAGCACCCGCCAGGACACCCCGTCCACGACGAGGTGGTGGGCGGTCAGCAGCAGCCGGGAGCCCTCGGGGCCGGAGTCGAGCAGGACGGCGGCGAAGACGGGGCCGCGGGCCAGGTCGAGGCCGCTGTGGGCGGCTCGGATGCTCTCCTCGGCCAGGTCGCGGGCCCGTCCGGGTTCGTGTCCGGACAGGTCGACCACGCTCAGCGGCGGGGCGGCCGTGCCGGGTCCGGCAACGCGCGGGCCGTCGCCGTCGCGGCGCAGCCGCAGCATGTCGTGGTGGTCGGCGAGGGCGGCCAAGGCGGTGCGCAGGGCGCGCGGCTCCAGGGGCCCGGCGAGGTCGAGCAGCACCGACATGGCGAAGTGGTCGGGGGCCACCGGGTGGGTGCGGTCGAACCAGCCCATGACGGGCGTGGCGGTGAGCGGGCCGCTCACCGGACCGGCGCCGGACGCGCCGGGCCGCCGCACCCGCGCCACCTCGGCCAGGGCGGCGACGCTGGGGTGGGAGAAGACGTCGCGGCTGCTCAGCTCCACACCGGCCCGGCGGGCCCGGGAGACCATCTGGATGCTGAGGATGGAGTCGCCGCCCAGGGCGAAGAAGTCGTCGTGGACACCAACGCGCTCCACGGCCAGGACGGAGGCGAACACCTCGGCCAGGACGTGTTCGGTGTCGGTGCGGGGGGCGGTGTGCTCCCCGCCGTGCCCGGGGTCGGGCAGGGCGCGGCGGTCGACCTTGCCGTTGGCGGTCAGGGGCAGCGCGTCCAGGGCCACGACGACGGCGGGGACCATGTAGCCGGGCAGGACGCGGGCCAGGGCGCGGCGCCACTCCTCGGCGGTCTCCTCGTCAGCCTCCCCGTTCGAGGGCACGGCGTAGGCGAGGAGCCCGCGCCCGCCTCCGGGTGCGGCGCGCACGAGGGCGACGGCCTCGGCGACGCCGTCCAGGGCGAGCAGGGCGGCCTCGACCTCGCCGGGTTCGATCCGAAAGCCCCGGATCTTGACCTGGGAGTCGGCGCGACCGACGTACTCCAGCTCCCCGGAGCCGTTCCACAGCACGAGGTCGCCGGTGCGGTAGAGCCGTTCGCCGTCGCCGAAGGGGTCGGCCACGAAGCGTTCGGCGGTCAGCCCCGGGCGGCCCAGGTAGCCGCGGGCCACCCCGGCCCCGCCCGCGTACAGCTCCCCGACCGCGCCCGGGGGCACCGGGCGCAGGAGGGTGTCGAGCACCCGCACGCGCATGCCGTCCAGGGGCGTGCCGATCGGCACGGTGCGCACCGGTTCGCCGGTGCGCGCGGCGGGGTGGTGGGCGGCGAAGGTGGTGGTCTCGGTGGGCCCGTAGCCGTTGGCGACCGCCGTGCCGGGGCAGGCCCGCAGCACCCGGTGCACGCTCGCGGGGCTGGCGGCCTCGCCCCCCGTGATGACCTCGCGCAGCGGGGCGAAGCAGGCGGGGTCCTGGGCGGCGTAGAGGTTGAACAGGGCGGCGGTGACGAAGGTCGAGGTGATCCGGTGGCGGCGGGCCAGCGCGCCGAACTCCTCGGCGCTCATGCGCCCGGGCGGCGCGACGACCACGGACCCGCCTCGCAGCAGCGGTACCCAGATCTCGTAGGTGGCTGCGTCGAAGGCGTGCGAGGAGTGGAACAGCACGCGCTCGTCGCGGCCCCCGCCCCATCGGGAGTCGCGAGCCAGGGCCACCACGTCGGCGTGGGTCACCGCCACGCCCTTGGGCTCTCCGGTGGAGCCGGAGGTGTGCATGACGTAGGCCAGCGCGCGCGGGTCGGCCCCGGGCAGGGGGGCCTCGGTCCGCACGGTCGGGTAGGGGCCGTGCCCGTCCAGGACCAGCACGCGCGCGTCGGTGCCCTCGGGCATGCGGGAGCGCGAGGCGGTGTCGGTGACGATGACGCGCGCGCCGGTGCGGGCGAGTGTCCAGGCCACGCGTTCGGCCGGGTCGTCCGGATGGACGGGGACGTAGGCGCCTCCGGCGCGCAGCACCGCGAGCATCGCGGTTACCACGTGCGGCCCCCGCTCCAGCAGCAGCGGCACGGCGTCCTCCGTGCCCACCCCCCAGGCCCTCAGCAGGCGGGCCAGGTCGGCGGAGCGGGCGTCGAGTTCGGCGTAGGTCAGCGCAGGGAAGTCTCCGACCAGGGCCGGGGCGCGGGGGGTGAGGGCGGCCTGCTCGGCGAACGCGGCGGTCACGGACGCGGGCTCGTCCTGCGCCGGGGCGTGCTCCCAGGAGTCCAGGAGGGCGCGTTCGGCCCCGGACCGCAGGTCCAGGGCGGCCAGGTCCAGGCCGGGGTCGGCGACGACGGCGTCGGCCAGCCGGGACAGGGCGTCGGCCAGGGCCGCCACGCGTCCGGCGTCGTACAGGTCGGTGTTGTACTCCACCGACAGGCGCAGGGCGCCGTCGCGTTCGGCGTACTCGAAGACCAGGTCGGCCAGGGCGGCGGTGCGCGGCAGGTCGACCTCCTCCGCGCGCAGGCCCTCCAGCTCCAGTCCGCCGGTGTGGGCGTTCTGGAGGACCATCAGCGCCTGGAACAGGGGGCCGCGGGAGGGGTCGCGCTCGGTGACCAGGGCGTCGACGACGCGGTCGAAGGGCATCTCGTGGGCGAGGGCGGCGTCGGCCTCGGCGCGCACCTGCCCGACGAACTCGGCCGCGGTGGTGCCCGGGCGCAGGCGCGAGCGGAGCACGACCGGGTTGACGAAGAAGCCGACCACGTCCTCGAGCTGGGGGTGGTCGCGTCCGGCGGAGGCCGCGCCCAGGGCGACGTCGGCCGAACCCGACGCGGCCGAGAGCACGGCCTGGGTCAGGGCGGCCAGGGTCGCGAAGAGTGTGGCGCCGCTCGCCCCGCCCAACGCGCGCAGCCCCCGGAGCTGGTCGGGGGTCAGGCGGGTTCGATGGACGGCCCCGGCGGTGGTGCGCCGGGCGGGGCGAGGGCGGTCGGTGGGCACTGCCAGCGGGGGCAAGTCCTCCAGTGCGCGCGCCCAGTACTCCAGGCGGCGCCGGGCCTCGGGCCCCTCCCAGCGGCCCTGCTCCCAGACGGCGAAGTCGGCGTAGTCGGTCTCCGCGCGGGTGTCGGGCTCCGCGCCGCGCACGGCGGCCCGGTAGTAGGCGGCGAGGTCGCGGTGGATCAGGTCGACCGACCAGCCGTCGCAGGCGATGTGGTGGGTGCTCAGGACCAGGACGTGGTCCCGCTCCTCCAGGCGCAGCAGCAGGGCGCGGGTGGGCGGCCCCGCCACGAGGTCGAAGGGGGTGTCCACCTCGCGCCGCAGGTGCCGGTGCAGCTCCCGCTCCCGGTCGGCCGGGTCGGCGGAGGGGATCTCCCGCACGGTGAGGAGGTCGGCGCGGGGTTCGCGCACGTACTGGACGGGTTCGCCGTCGACGGTGTCGTAGGTGGTGCGCAGGGCCTCGTGGCGCCGCTGGAGCAGTTCCAGGGCGCGGCGGAGCGCGGGCACGTCGAGCGGTCCGCGCAGGCGGAAGGCGCTTCCGGTGTGGTACTCGGCGCTGTCGCCGTCGAGCTGGTGCAGGAACCACAGGCGGCGCTGGGCGGCCGACAGCGGCAGCGGTCGGCCGCGCCCGGCCGGGACGATGGGTTCCTCGCGGCGCCCGGCGTCCCCGGCCGCGGCCACGCCCTCGGGCGTGGGGTGGCGGAAAAGCGCGCGCGGGTCTAGGCCGGTGCCCAGGCGCTCCCCCAGGCGCCAGGCCACGCGGGCGGCGAGGATGGAGTCGCCGCCCAGGGCGAAGAAGTCGTCGCGGGCGCCGACCCGCTCCAGGCCCAGGGCCGCGGCGAACTCCTCGGCGGCGGCGCGCTCGGCTTCCCCGCGCGGCTCGACGTGTTCGGCGGAGGAGCGGACGGCGGGCGCGGGCAGGGCGCGGTGGTCGACCTTGCCGTTGGCGGTCAGGGGCAGCGCGTCCAGGGCCACGACGGCGGTGGGAACCATGTAGCCGGGCAGGCGGTCGGCCAGGCGCTCGCGCAGGACACCGGTGTCGGCGGTGCCGACGACGTAGCCGACCAGGACGCGCGCGCCCGGGGCGTCCTCGCGGACGGTGACCAGGGCCTGGGAGACGCCGTCCTGGTCGAGCAGGGCGGCCTCGACCTCGCCGGGTTCGATCCGAAAGCCCCGGATCTTGACCTGGGAGTCGGCGCGGCCGACGTACTCCAGCGGGCCGTCGGAGTTGCGGCGCACCAGGTCGCCGGTGCGGTAGAGGCGCTCGCCGCCGCCGAGGGGGTCGGCCACGAAGCGCTCGGCGGTCAGCCCCGGCCTCCCCAGGTAGCCGCGGGCCACCCCGGCCCCGCCCACGTACAGCTCGCCCACCTGGCCCGGATCGACCGGGGCCAGCCGGTCGTCGAGCACCCGGGCGAACACGCCGTCCAGGGGCGTTCCGACGGGCACCGACAGCAGCGGGGGCCGCTCGCGGTCCACGGCGAAGTGCGTGGCGAAGGTGGTGGTCTCGGTGGGCCCGTAGCCGTTGGCGACCGCCGTGCCGGGGCAAGCGTCCAGCACGGCGCGGACCGCGCCGGGCGGGACGGCCTCTCCCCCGGCGATGACCTCGCGCAGCGGTGCGAAGCAGGCGGGGTCCTGGGCGGCGAACAGGTCGAACAGGGCGGCGGTGACGAAGGTCGAGGTCACCCGGTGGCGGCGGGCCAGCGCGCCGAAATCCTGCGCCGAGAGCCGCTGCGGCGGCGCGACGACCACCGCCCCGCCGCGCAGCAGCGGTACCCAGATCTCGTAGGTGGCGGCGTCGAAGGCGTGCGAGGAGTGGAACAGCACGCGCTCGTCGCGGCCCCCGCCCCAACGCGAGTCCCGAGCCAGGGCCACCACGTCGGCGTGCGTGACAGCCACGCCCTTGGGCTCTCCGGTGGAGCCGGAGGTGTGCATGACGTAGGCCAGCGCGCGCGGGTGGGGGGCGGGCGGCTCCGGGTCGGAGGGGACGCCTTCGGCCTCCGGGCCGCCCTCCGCGTCCAGGTCCAGGATCCGGGCCAGGTCGCCCAGGCGCGCGGGCAGGCGGGGGCCGAGCACGCGGTCGGTGAGCACCAGGCGCGCGCCGGTGCGTTCGGCGGCGGCGAGCACCCGGTCGGCGGGCTCGTCGGGGTGGACGGGGACGTAGGCGCCTCCGGCTCGCAGCACCGCGAGCATCGCGGTGACCACGTGCGGCCCCCGCTCCAGGGCGAGCAGGACGGCGCCCTCGGGTGCGAGCCCGCGGGCCAGCAGCAGGCGGGCCAGGTCGGCGGAGCGGGCGTCGAGCTCGGCGTAGGTCACCGCCGGGAAGCCGCCGAGCAGGGCCGGGGCGTCGGGGGTGCGGGCCGCCTGCCGGGCGAAGGCCCCCGGGACCGAGGAGGGCGAGGCCGTGTCCGCGGGGTCGGGGGCGAAGCGGGTGGACTCCTGGGAGGACAGCACGTGACGGCTCCTGGCGCGTGTTCGAAGGCAAGGGCGGAAGGGCGTGTGTGGGGGACGGCGTGGGGGTCGGGAACTCCGTCGCCGCGGCGGCGCGGCCGCCCGGCGGCGAGGGGCGCGGAGGCGAATCGGACCGCCATTCCCGGCGGACCGTCGCACGAGGACAGAGCTTGCCACATCGCCTTATCCAACCGGGCACTTTACCAAAAAGCCCGTCATTCAGATATTCCCTCGGGCGACAGACAACCCCAGATCGAACACCTTGCGCCACACGGAATACTCAGGCCTCAAAGCAGACAAAATAGAGCAAAAGTGTTATTCGACAGATCACGCCAGTACAAATACGTGCAAAGCGAACAAAAGCCATGTGAGAGCAGAAGGTTTAGATACCGTACGGAGTGGTTAAATTACTCAAAGTAAAGGATTGGGCAATACCTGTCCACATGCGGCCACCAGGGAAATTCTTCCCCCGTCCACAGGTCAGCCGGTACGCACGACCCCGACGTACGCCACCGCCGAAACCGCACCCCCGACACGGACCCCGGCGACCGCGCCCCGACGCCTCCCCGTCGGGGCGGCCCCGCCCGGACGGGCGCATCACCGCTGCTCAGGACCCGGAAAGGGCCCATACCACACTCCGGAGCCCAGTACACGGGTTACTCCGCAAAAGACCGAACAGCGTTCATCCGACGATCCCTTCGGCCCCGCCCCCGCAGATAAACCGCCGTTTCATCTACCAAAACAGCGCGCAAGCGAACAAGAGCACTATTGACCGCAATCACCCCTCCACCAGCACGAACGGGTGACAAGGAACACAATCACGCGGGTAAACCCGGGCCGTTGTCGACCGACGTCCACAACGCGACACGACCCTTCCGTCCAAGCCTTCACCGTCCCGACCGGAAGGCGAACCCCCTGCTAACGGCGGGGATACACCGGGAAAAACCCGAAGGCCTCAGTACGCGGCTAATGTCTTCACACCCCGGAAATCTCCTGGAAGGCCCGGACCGTATTCCCCGTCACCTGGTTCCCGACATATCCGAAACCCTTGCCAAGATTCGAAGCGATATGTGAGTATCCGTGACACGTGCGGTCTACCGCCCCGTCCCCGCCGAAGCGACCGGCCGCTCCCGTCCCGAGCGCCGGCCTTTCGGGTGCCCTCCGACTCCCACGAGGAGAACGTCGTGCGCGACGCCCTGTCCGACCTGCTCCGCCGGACCTGTCACCAGGCCGGCGTCCCCGGAGCCCAACTGGCGGTCTACCACCGCGGTGAGCTGCACACCTGCGCCACCGGGGTGGAGGACACCCAGACGGAGCGCCCCGTGGCGCCCGACTCGCTCTTCCCGATGGGCTCGGTGACCAAGACCGTCACCGCCGCCCTGGTCATGCAACTGGTGGAGGACGGCGACGTCGACCTCGACTCCCCGGTCCTGGACCACCTGGGCGGGGCCGCCCCCGACCACCCGCTGCGGGGCGCCACCGCCCGCCACCTGCTCAGCCACACCTCCGGTCTGGTCTCGGAGCGCTCCGAGACCGCGCCCGCGACCTCCCTTCGCCGCTACGTCTCCTCGCTCGCGCCCGAGGACCGCGTCGCCGAGCCGGGCACGCTGTTCTCCTACTCCAACACCGGCTACGCCGTGGCGGGCCGACTCGTGGAGGCCGTCACCGGACAGAGCTGGTGGGAGACCGTGGAGTCGCACCTGTGCGGCTCCACCGGCATGGAGCTGGCGCCGGTCCTGGCGCCGCGGCCCTTCCCCACCGCAGACCTGGTCACCGGGCACGCCGTCGACGGCGCGGGCCGGGCCCACCCGGTGGGCTTCCACATCGAACCGGCGCTGGCCCCGGCCGGGGGCCTGGCCGCCAGCGCCACCGCCCTGGCCGCCTTCGGCCGCGCCTTCCTCGACCCCGAGCACGCCGCCCTGGACGGCGAGGTCGCCGCCCCGGACGTGCTGCGCGAGATGGGCCGCTCGGTGAGCGTGGCCGACCCCTTCGGCCTGGCCGACGGCTGGGGCGCCGGGTGGTCGCTGCACCTGGCCGGGGACCGCCTGTGGTACGGCCACGACGGCACCCTGGACGGCGCCACCTGCAACCTGCGCGTGGACCCCGAGGGCGGCTCCGTGGTCGCGCTGACCACCAACGCCACCACCGGCGTGACCGCCTGGGAGCACGTGGTCCGCGGCCTGCGCGAGCTGGGGGTGGACGTGGGCCACTACCGCCAGCCCGACGCCGCGGCCGAGGGCGGCGCCGCCGGGCCCGGCCCGGACCTGGTCACGGGGCGCTACGGCAACGGCGGCCTGGCCGCCGAGGTCGTCCCCGGCAGGGACGGGTACCGGCTGATCATGTCCAACGGCTTCGAGGGCCCGCTGTCCACCGGGCCGGGCGGCGCCTTCCGCGTCGTCTCCGAACGCCACGGCGGGGTCGCGCTCAGCGGTCGCTTCCTGGCCGACCCCGCCGAGCCCCGGCGCGCCACGGCGCTCCAGTACAACGGGCGCACCCTGCGCCTGAGCGGGCTCGCCGTGGGCCCCAACGCCTGATCCACTCCCTGCGCAGACGAGGACCGGCACAGCCACCATGAGCAGCGAAGCCACCGCCGACCCCACCACCGACGCCGCCCGGGCCAGGGCGCGCGATGAGGTCCTGCGCCGCCTGCGCTCGCGCGGCGGGAGCGGCCGGGACATCCCGCGCGTGCCCCGCGACCGCCCGGCCGCGCTGTCCTTCGCCCAGCAGCGGCTGTGGGTCCTGGAGCAGATGGCTCCCGGCCGCACCGACTACAACTCCGCCCTGGTGCTGCGGCTGACCGGGGACCTGGACGCCGGGGCGCTGCGGCGCTCCCTGACCGCGCTCGTGCACCGGCACGAGTCCCTGCGCACGACCTTCACCGAGGTGGACGGCGAGGGGCGCCAAGTCATCGGCGCCCCCCGCGAGGTGGAGCTGCCGGTGACCGCCGCCGGGAGCCGCGAGGAGGCAGCCGAACTCGCGGCCCGCGAGTACGCCCTGCCCTTCGACCTGGAGCGCGGCCCCCTGATGCGGGCCCGGCTGCTGGCCGAGGGGCCCGGAGTCCACGTACTGGTGCTGTGCCTGCACCACATCGTCACCGACGGCTGGTCCCTGGACCTGCTGCGCACCGAACTGGACACCCTCTACCGCGCCGCCACCGCCGACCCCGGCCGCGCACCGGACTCCCTGGCCGGGGAGCTGGGCGCGCCGCCCCTCCAGTACGCCGACTACGCCGCGTGGCAGCGCACCCGCCTGGACGGCCCGGCCCTGGACCGCTCCCTGGAGCACTGGCGCCGCAGGCTCGCCGACCCGCCCGTGCTCGAACTGCCCACCGACCGCCCGCGCCCGGCCGTACGCGAGGGGGCGGGCGACACCCTGCCCTTCACGCTGCCCGCACCGCTGACGGAGCGCCTCGAACGCCTGGCCGCCGACCACGGCACCCACCTGTCCACGGTGCTGCTGGCCGCGGCCCAGGTGACCGCGGCCCGCTGGAGCCGCAACCCCGACGTGGTGCTGGGCACCGTCGCCTCCGGCCGCGAGGACCGGCGGCTGCACGCGACGGCGGGCTTCTTCGTCAACACCCTGGCCGTGCGCCAGCACGTGGACGAGGAGCTGTCCTTCGGCGCGCTGCTCGACCGGACGCGCGCCGGGTTCCTCGCCGACCTCGACCACGGTGAGGTCCCCTTCGACACGGTCGTGGACGCCGTCCTGACCGAACGCGACCCCGCCGTGCCGCCGCTGGTGCAGGCCGCCGTGGTCTTCCAGAGCGCCCAGGGGCCCGAGGCGGGGCTGGGCGGACTGGAGGCCGAGCCCGTGCCGGTGCGGCGCGGCCAGTCGGTCTTCGATCTGACCCTGGAGTTCCGCCCCGGGCCCGGCGGCGTCGCCGGTTCGGCCGAGTTCGACACCGCGCTGTTCGACCGCGCCACCGTGGAGCGCCTGGTCCGGGACCTGGTGCGGGTGCTGGAGAACGCCGAGGACCCCCGGCCGCTGCGCGCCGTGGCGCTGGTCGGCCCCGAGCGGGCCCGGGAGCTGGAGCGCTCCTGGACCGGGAGGCCCGGACCCCGGCCGCGCAGCCTGCCCGAGCTGTTCGCCGAGCGGGCGCGCCTGCGCCCCGACGACCCCGCCCTGGTCGGCGCGGACCGCACCGTCTCCTTCGCCGAGGCCGACGACCGGGCCGCGCGCCTGGCGCGGCGGCTGCGCGGACTCGGCGTGGCGCGGGGCGACCGCGTCGGCGTGTGCGTGGAGCGCGGCCCGGCCCAGGCCGAGGCCCTGCTGGGCGTGGTGTACGCGGGGGCGGTCTACGTCCCCCTGGACCCGGAGTACCCCAAGGAGCGGCTGGCCGCGATCCTCGACGACGCCGAACCGCGCGCGGTCGTCGCCGACGCCGCGGGCGCCCGCCGCCTGCCCGGAAGCGGCCCGCTGGTGGACGCGGCCGACCCCGAAGTGGACCGCGCGGAACCGCTGCGCGAGCACGTCCTCCCCGAGGACCCCGCCTACCTCATCTACACCTCCGGTTCCACCGGAAGGCCCAAGGGCGTCCTGGTGGCGCACCGCGGCCTGGCCGCCCTGGCCGCCTTCCAGGGCGAGCGCATGAGCGTGGGCCCCGGCTCGCGGATGCTCCAGTTCGCCTCACCCAGCTTCGACGCGGCCATCGCCGAGCTGGTGGTGGCGCTGCTCAACGGCGCGGCCTCCGTGCTGCTGCCGCGCCCCTCATTGGCGGGCGAGGGGCTGCCCCGGGCCCTGCGCGAGCACCGCGTCACCCACGTGACCCTGCCGCCCGCGCTGCTGCCCGGTCTGTCCCCCGACGAGCTGGGCCCGGTGGAGCACCTGCTCCTGGCGGGCGAGGCCTGCCCGGGCGAGCAGATCGCCCGCTTCCTCGACGGCCGGGCCGTGTACAACGGCTACGGCCCCACCGAGTCCACCGTGTGCACCACCCTGAGCACGCCGCTGTCGGACGGCGGCGGCCCTCCCCTGGGCGACCCCGCGGCGGGCACCCGCGTACGGGTCCTGGACCGCTGGCTGCGCCCGGTTCCCGACGGCGTCCCCGGCGAGCTCTACATCAGCGGCGACGGGCTGGCGCACGGCTACCTCAACCTGCCCGGCACCACCGCCGCGCGCTTCGTCGCCGACCCGGACGGCGGGGGAGGGCGCATGTACCGCTCCGGCGACCTGGTCCGCCGCGTCGGCGGGCGGCTGGAGTTCCTCGGCCGCACCGACGACCAGGTCAAGATCCGCGGCCACCGCGTGGAGCCGGGCGAGGTCGAGCACGCCCTCACCCGCCTGCCCGGGGTCGGGCGGGCCGTGGTCGTGGTCGACGGCACCGGCGCCTCGCGCCGCCTGGTCGCCTACGCCGTCCCCTCCCCCGGGCACGCCCCGACCCCCGCCGACCTGGAGCGGGCCGCCCGCGTGCTCCCCGCCTACATGGTCCCGGCGGCCTTCGTCGTGCTGGACAGCGTCCCGGTCACCGCCAACGGCAAGACCGACCGGCGCGCCCTGCCCGCCGTGGACTGGGCCGCGCGATCCGGCGCCGGGCACACGGCCCCGCGCAACCGAGCGGAGCGCGAGCTGGCCCGGGTCTGGTGCTCCCTGCTGGGCCTGGAGCGCGTCGGCGTGCACGACGACTTCTTCCGCGTGGGCGGCGACTCCGTCACCGGCGTGCGCGTGCTCGCCCGCGCCGCCGAGCGGCTGGGCTCCCGGCCCCCGCTGCGCGCGCTGTTCGAGCGGCCGACCATCGCGGCGCTGGCCGAGCTCTACGACGGCTCCGGCGACCGCCGCGACGCGCCCGCGCGGACGGAGCACGAGGGCCCGGCGCCCCTGTCCTCCGCCCAGCGCCGCATGTGGTTCCTGGACCAGTACTCGCCCGGCGGGTCCGGGTACAACTCCGGCGGCGCGCTGCGCCTGTCCGGCGGACTGGACACCGCGGCGCTGGAACGGGCCCTGCACGCCCTGTCCGCGCGCCACGAGGCGCTGCGCACGGTCTTCCCCTCCCGGGACGGCACGCCGCACCAGGTCGTGCTCCCCGATTCCGGTCTGCCCGTGGAGACGGTCGAGCTTGACGGCCCGCCCGTGGAGGGGGCCGGGCTCGACGGCCCGCCCGGCGCCGGACGCGGGGAGCGGCTGGACACGCTGCTGGAGGAGTTCGCCGCGCGCCCCTTCGACCTGGCCCGGGGACCCCTGACCCGGGTCCTGCTGGTGCGCGTGGACGAGGGCGACCACGTCCTCTCCATCGCCATGCACCACATCGTCACCGACGCCTGGTCGATGTCGGTGCTCGTCGGGGAGCTGGGCGCGCTCTACGAGGCCGCCCGCGAACGGCCCGGCGCGTCCGCCGACGCGCTGCCCGGCGCCGCGGGCCTGGAGCCGGTGGGCCTGCGCGCCACCGACGTGGCCGTGTGGCAGGAGGAGCGGGCCCGCTCGGGCGCCTTCGAGGAGCACCTGAGCTACTGGCGCGACCAGCTCGCCGGGGTGGAGCCCCTGGCGCTGCCGACCGACCGGCCCCGGCCCGCCCGGCGGCGCGGCCTCGGCGCCGCGCGCGCCTTCGAGGTCCCCGCGCGGGTGCGCGAGGGCGTCCGCGCGCTGGAGTCCGAACACGGCCTGACCCTGTTCATGGTGCTGGCCGCCGCCACCGCCGTGACGCTGTCGCGCCACAGCGGCCAGCGGGACCTCGTGCTGGGCACGGTGACCTCCGGGCGCGACGACGCGGCCCTGGAGAACACGGTCGGGTTCTTCGTCGACACCGTGGCACTGCGGCTGCGGGTGGACCCCGACGCGAGCGCGGCCTCGCTGCTCGCCGACGTGCGCGAGACCGTCCTGGCCGCGTTCGAGCACGGCGAGGTGCCCTTCGACAGCGTCGTGGACGCGACCGGGCAGGAACGCGACCCCTCCCGCCCCACCCTGGTCCAGGCGCTGGTCACCCTGCGCAACACGCCGGGCGCCCCCTGGCGGGTCAGCGGGCTCGACGCGCGCCCGCACGACGTCGCCCACCGGCACACCCAGTTCGACCTGACGGTGGAGTTCGCGGAGGAGGACGGGCGGCTGCTGGGCGCGGTGGAGTACGACACCGACCTGTTCGACGCCCGCACCGCCGACCGGATCGCCCACCACCTGACCGCCGTCCTCGACCTGCTCTCGCGCGCGCCCGGGGCGCCGGTGCGATCCCTGGCCCCCGCGCCCGCCCCGGAGGAGGCGGAGGCCCTGCGGTCCTGGGGCACGGGCGCGCCCGGCCACCCCCCGGCCTCGGTGCCCGGCCTGTTCGGCGCGCGGGCCCGCGAGACCCCCGACCACCCTGCCCTGGCCGGACCCGGCGTCGCGGTGACCTACGCCGGACTGGACCGCGCCTCGGCCGCCCTGGCGGCGCGGCTGCGCTCGCTGGGGGTGGGGCCCGAGACGCCCGTGCCGCTGCTGCTGGAGCGGGGGCCGCACGTGGTCACCGCGATGCTCGCGGTGCTGCGCGCCGGGGGCGCCTACGTCCCCGTGCACGCCGACGACCCGGCCGAACGCGTCCGCCTGCTGGTCGCCGAGACCGGGGCGCCCTGCGTGCTCACCGACGCCGCCTCCGCCGACCGGGTGCCGCCGACCTGCACGGCGGTGCTGGTCGACGCCGCCGACGCCGCACCGGCCGCGGAGGCCGGGGCGCGGGGGCTGGACGGCGCCCACCCCGACCAGCTCGCCTACGTCATGTACACCTCCGGTTCCAGCGGCACGCCCAAGGGCGTGGCGGTGACCCACGCCGACGTGGTGCGCTTGGCCGCGGACCGCCGCTGGTCCGGCGGGCACGCCCGGCGCACGCTCTTCCACTCCTCGCACGCCTTCGACGCCGCCACCTACGAGATCTGGGCGGCGCTGCTGACCGGCGGCACCGTCGTGGTGGCCCCGCCCGGGCGGCTGGACGCCGACGGCTTCGCCGCCCTGGTGTCGGAGCACCGGGTCAGCGCCACCTTCGTCACCGCGGCGCTGTTCAACCTCTACGCCGCGCAGGACCCCTCCTGCTTCACCGGGATGGAACAGGTCATCACCGGGGGCGAGGCGGCCAGCCCGCACGCGGTGGAGCGGGTGCGCCGCGCCTGCCCGGACACGACCGTGGCCAACGGCTACGGGCCCACCGAGACCACGACCTTCGCCGCCCACCACGCGCTCCCCCGGGAGGGCGCCACCCCCGAACCGGTGCCGATCGGCCGCCCCCTGGACGGCACCCGGCTGCACGTGCTGGACGAGCGGCTGCGGCCGGTGCCGGTGGGCGCGGTCGGCGAGCTGTACGTGGGCGGCCGGGCCACCCGCGGCTACCACGGCCGCCCCGGGCCGACCGCCGAGCGCTACGTGGCCGACCCCTTCGGCGACGGCGGACGGCTCTACCGCACCGGCGACCTCGTGCGCTGGAACAACTCCGGCGAGCTGGAGTACACCGGCCGCGCCGACTCCCAGGTCAAACTGCGGGGCTTTCGCATCGAACCCGGGGAGGTGGAGGCGGCCCTGCTGCGCCTGCCCGACGTGGCGCAGGCCACCGTCCAGGTGCACCGCTCCGCCTCGGGCGCGCGCGGCCTGGTCGCCTACGCGGTCCGCGCTGCGGGAGCGGACCCGGACCTGCCGGACGTGCGCGAGCGGCTGCGCCGGACCCTGCCCGACTACATGGTCCCGGGCGCCGTGGTGTTCCTGGACGCCATCCCCCTCAACGCCAACGGCAAGGTGGACCGGGCCGCTCTTCCCGAGCCCGCCGAGCCCGGGGAGCGCACCGCCCCGGACGCGGCCCCGCGCGGCGACGCCGAGCGGGCGCTCGCGGGCATCTGGTCGGAGCTGCTGCGGGTCGCGGAGGTGGGCCGCCACGACAACTTCTTCTCCCTGGGCGGCGACTCGATCCTGAGCATCCAGATGGTCTCGCGGGTGCGCGAGGCCGGATGGAACGTCACCACGCGCGACGCCTTCCTGCACCAGACGGTCGCCGACCTGGCCGCCGCGGCCGAGCGGGGCGGGGCGGCGGGCGGCCCCGCCGCGCGGGTCCCGGTCACCGGGACCGTCCCGCCCACCCCGGTGGAGCGCTGGTTCCTGCGCACCCGCACGCGCCGCCCCGAGCACTTCGACATGTCGCTGCTGTTCGAGGCGGCCGAGGGCACCGACCCGCGGCTGTGGGCGCGGGCCGCCGACAGCCTGCCCGCGCACCACGACATGCTGCGGCTGCGGGTCACCGACAGCGCGGACGGCCCGCGCGGGCACCTGGACGCCGACGCGGCGCCCGGTGCCCGGGTGGTGCGCGTGGACGGCGGCGAGGACGAGATGGAGCGGGCGGTGGAGCGCGAGGCCCTGCGCGAGCGCCCCGCCAAGCGGCTCGCGGAGGGGCCCCTGTTCGAGGCGGTGGCCTTCGACCGGGGCGGGCGCCGGGCGCCGCGGGTGCTGCTGTCGGCGCACCACCTGGTGGTCGACGCCGTGTCCTGGCGGGTGCTGCTGGAGGACCTGGCCACCGCCTACGGGCAGCTGGAGCGCGGGGAGGCGGTGGACCTGGGCGCGTCCACCACCCCCTTCCCCGAGTGGGCGCGCCGCCTCGGAGAGCACACCGCCCGGGGGGCCTTCGACGGGGACGCCGGGTACTGGGCCGACCTCGCGTCCCGGGCCGGGGACGCCCGCCTGCCCGTGGAGCTGGAATCGGGCCCCAACGACGTGGCCTCCCAGCGGATCGTCACGGCCGCCCTGTCGGCGGAGGAGACCGAGTCGCTGCTGCGCCGGGTGCCCGGCACGCTGCGCAGCAGCATCGACGACGTGCTGCTCGGCGCGCTGGGCCGGGTCCTGACCGACTGGAGCGGCGACCCCCGCCTGCTGGTGGCCAAGGAGGGCCACGGCCGCGAGGACCTGTTCGACGACGTGGACCTGTCCCGCACGGTGGGCTGGTTCACCGCCATCCACCCGGTGCTGCTGGAGGTCCCCCCGGGCACCGGCACGGCCGAGGCGGTGGCCGCCGCCCGGGCCCAGCGGCGGGCGGCGCCGGAGGCGATCGGGTTCGGGGCGCTGCGCGAGCTGGGCGGCGACCGGGTTCCGGCCCCGCTGGCCGCGATGCCCGAACCCCAGGTGGCCTTCAACTACCTGGGGCGGTTCGGCGACCAGGACGGCGGGCCGGTGGGGCGCCTGCTGCCCCTGCCGCCGTGCGACCACGCCCCGCAGGAGGAGCGCACCGGCCTGTTCGACGTGACCGGCGGCGTCACCGGCGGACGGCTGGAGTTCTCCTGGACCTACTCGGCCAACCGGCACCGCACCGAGACGGTGCGGGCCCTGGCCGACGAGTACGCCGAACGGCTGCGCGGCCTCGTGGGCGAGGCCGGGCGCGGGCGCGCGCGGAACCGCCGGGCGCGCTGACCGTGCCGCGCGAACGGCGCGCGGCACCCGCGACGACAAGGAGACGGAACGACGTGAGCAACCCCTTCGACGACGAGGACGCACGCTTCCTCGTGCTGGTCAACGACGAGGGCCAGCACTCCCTGTGGCCCGCCTTCGCCGAGGTGCCCCGGGGCTGGCGGGTGGCCCAGGGCGAGACCTCCCGGGCCGAGGCCCTGGAGTACGTGGAGCGCGAGTGGACCGACCTGCGCCCGGCGAGCCTGATCGCCGCGCAGGAGGGCTGAACGCGTCGGGGCGCGCGGGTCCGGCGCGCCCCGGCGCCCTCACCCGCCCTCAGGCGTCGCCGTTGTCGCGCAGCATGCGCAGCACCGCCTCCTCCACCCCGCCCTGGGTGGCGAGTTCGCCCGCGGGCGCCTCGCCGCCCAGTTCGGGCAGGGAGGCGGCGATGGTCACGCCCCGCTCGTGCAGCCGGAAGACGCGCGGGTCGATGTAGGAGTCCCGGGCCACCGCCTCGGTGTTGCCCAGGTAGTCGGCCACCTCGCGGACCACGTGCGTCCGCAACCGGGCCAGGCCCCTGTCGTCCTCGGGCGGCACGGCCACCGCGACCCCGACCGCGGCCAGGACCGTCGCGTGCCAGGTGCGGAACTCCTTGACCGTGTGCTCCTCCCCGGCGACCTCGCGCAGGTAGGAGTTGAGGTCGTCGGTGTTCACGTCGTGCCAGCCGTCGCCGGCGCGGTAGGCGAACAGGTCCTGCCCCGGCGAGCGGACGCGCTGGAGGCCGGAGACCACCCGGCGGATCTCGGGTTCGGCGCACTCGACGCGCTGGTCCTGACCTGACTTGCCGGGGAACTCGAACACCACCGTGCCGCGGCTGCGGCGGACGTGCTCGCGCAGCAGGCTCGCGACCCCGTAGGAATCGTTGCGGGCGGCGTAGGCGTCGCCCCCGGCCCGCAGGAAGCCGAGGTCGATCAGGCGGACGGCCGCGGCCAGGACGCGCTCGCGCCGCAGCCCGCGGCGGCCCAGGTGCTCGGTCAGCGTGCCGCGGATCTTCGGGAGCAGCTCGGCGAAGTCGAGCATCCGGTCGTACTTGGCCTCCTCGCTCCGGCGCCGCCACTCGGCGTGGTAGAGGTACTGGCGGCGGCCCGCGTCATCGGTGCCGCACGCCTGGATGTGCCCCTCGGGCGAGGGGCAGATCCACACGTCGTGCCAGCCCGGGGGCACGACGAGTTCCCTGACGCGCCGGACCTGCTCGGGGTCGGTGACCGTTCTGCCGTCCGGGCCGTGGTAGCTGTAGCCGCGACCGCGACGGCGCCTGGTGATCCCCGGCTCGGCCGGATCGCTGCGCCGAAGGCTCATACCGAGGCCTCCTCACGGACGACCGTGCGCGTTCCCCGGACCGCTCGCCCGCTCAGGACGGGTCCCGGCCGGGCGGGCGCTCCGGGCTCTCGGGCACCGACCGCGCGTCGGCCGCGTCGGCGGCGTCCCCACCGCCCTCGGGCCCGGGCTCCCGATGCGCCTCGTCGCCTCCCTCGGCCGCGTGCAGGCGGTCCTTCAGCAGCTCCAGCACCCGCATCCGGCCGGAGTGGCTCTCCTCGTAGGCGATCAGCTCGCGCACCCGCTCCGCGGGGAGGGAGCGGACGCGTTCGTCCAGGTCCCGGAGCGAGAGGTCCTCGTAGTCGGGTACAGGAGGAGTCGCCATGCCGCCCACCCGCTTCCTCTGCGATGGCCACGTGCAGCAGCACAGCTACCCGCGGGGCCGGAGCGGAAAACGAAGGCGCGGACCCGCCCGGCTCCGTGTGCGCGGAGCCGGACGGGTCCGAAGCGGGGTGCCGCTGCTACCCCTTCGCGGCGGAGCGGCGGCGGGCCACCTCGTAGAGGGACACCCCGGCGGCCACGGAGGCGTTCAGCGACTCCGCGTTGCCGATCGGGATGCTCGCGACCACGTCGCAGGCCTCGCGCACCAGGCGGGACAGGCCCTTGCCCTCGGAGCCGATCACGACGACCAGCGGGCCGGTGGCCAGCTCCAGGTCCGGGATGGGGGTGTCGCCGCCGGCGTCGAGGCCGACCACGAACACGCCCTCCTTCTTGTAGCCCTCCAGCGCGCGGGTCAGGTTGGTGGCCTGGGCCACGGGCAGCCGGGCGAGGGTGCCCGCGGAGGTCTTCCAGGCGGTGAGGTTGACCCCGGCCGAGCGGCGCTCGGGGATGAGCAGGCCGTGCGCGTTGAACGCGGCGGCCGAACGCGCGATGGCGCCGAGGTTGTGCGGGTCGGTCACCCCGTCCAGGGCCACGATCAGCGCCGGGGTGTCGGACTCCATGGCCGTGTCCAGCAGGGCCTCGGGCGCGCGGTACTGGTAGGGGCGCACCTGGAGCGCGAGCCCCTGGTGGGCCGCGCCGGGCTGGCCGTTGCTCTCGCAGCGGCGGTCGAGCTCGGTCTTGGTGACCTCCAGCACGTCCAGGCCGCGCTCACCGGCGATCCGGGCCGCCTCGTTGACGCGCTCGTCCGGGTCGAGGCTGTTGGCCAGGAACAGGCGGGTGGCGGGCATACCGGCGCGCAGCGCCTCCACCACCGGGTTGCGCCCCACCAGCAGGTCGGAGGCGTCCGCACGGCGGCGCTCCCCCTGCTGGCCCCGGGCCTGGCCCGCGGAGTCGGGGCGGCGGGCGGCCTTGGCCCGCTGCTTGCCCTCGTACCAGTGCCGCTGCTCGGCGGGCAGGGTGCCGCTCTTGCCCTCCAGCGAGCGGCGGCCCTTGCCTCCGCTGCCCTTGGTCGGACCCTTCTTGCTCTTCTTCGCCGGCATGGTCGCCGCCTCCCCGTCAGTGTCGCGGGCATGCCGGAGGCGCGTGGCATCCGGCTGGTGGAATGTGGCCTGCCAACGTGAACGCGGCGGCGAACTCCCAGACTAACGCCGCCGCGCCACCGCCCGGGCCGCCTCAGTCGCGGCGCAGGTCCCAGCGCGGACCCTCGGGGGTGTCCTCGACCACGACGCCCGCCCCGGCGAGCTGGTCGCGGATCGCGTCGGCCGCCGCGTAGTCCTTGCGGCCGCGCGCGGCCTGGCGCTGCTCCAGGGCCACCGCCACCAGGGCGTCCACGACCTCGCGCAGCCCCTGGTCCCCGCCGGTGGCCCACTGCTCCCCGAGCGGGTCCAGGCCCAGGACGCCGAGCATGGTGCGCAGCTCACCGGCGATCTCGGCGGCCTGCTCCTTGCCGCCCGCCGCCAGCGCCGTGTTGCCCTCGCGGACGTGGCCGTGCACGACGGCGAGGGCCTGGGAGACCCCGAGGTCGTCGTTGAGCGCGGACGCGAACTCCGCGGGGACGTCCGCGGCCAGGACGACCTCGCCCAGCACCTCGGCGGCGCGGGTGAGGAAGCCCTCGATGCGCTGGTAGGCGGTGGCCGCCTCCTGGAGGGCGGCGTCGGAGTAGTCGATGACCGAGCGGTAGTGCACCTGGCCCAGGTAGTACCGCAGCTCGACCGGGCGCACCTTGCGCACCATCTGCGGGATGAGCAGGGAGTTGCCCAGGGACTTGCTCATCTTCTCGCCGCCGACGACGAGGAGCCCGTTGTGCAGCCAGTACTGGGCGAAGCCGTCCCCGGCCGCGCGGGACTGGGCGAGCTCGTTCTCGTGGTGCGGGAAGACCAAGTCCAGGCCGCCGCCGTGGATGTCGAAGCTGGGGCCCAGGTACTTGGTGGCCATGGCCGAGCACTCCAGGTGCCAGCCGGGGCGTCCGCGCCCCCACGGGGTGTGCCAGCTGGGCTCTCCCGGCTTGGCGCCCTTCCACAGGGCGAAGTCGCGGGGGTCGCGCTTGTCGCGGTCCGCGTCGCAGTCGGCCGACTCCACGACCTGGTCCAGGCGCTGGTTGGACAGGCCCCCGTAGGGCGGGTAGGAGCGCACGTCGAAGTAGACGTCGCCGGAGCCGTCGGAGGCGGCGTAGGCGTGGCCCGCGTCGATGAGGCGGTGCATGAGGTCGATCATCTCGGGCACGTGCCCGGTGGCCCGCGGCTCCACGGTGGGCGGCAGGCAGCCCAGGATCTCGTACGCGTGCGTGAACGCGCGCTGGTTGCGCTCGCTGACCTGCCACCACGGCACGCCCTCGTCCGACGCGACCCGGATGATCTTGTCGTCGATGTCGGTGACGTTGCGGCAGAAGGTGACGTCGTACCCCAGGTGCGTCAGCCAGCGGCGCAGGATGTCGAAGTTCACCCCGGAGCGGATGTGCCCGATGTGCGGGGGTGCCTGCACCGTGGCACCACACAGGTACAGGGAGGCGGCCCCCTCGCGCAGCGGGACGAACTCGCGGACCTGTCGGGCACTGGTGTCGTAGAAGCGCAGACTCACGTTGTCAAGCGTATCCCCTTTCCCCTCGCAGCGGCGTCACAAACCAGGGACTCCCAGGTGGAGGAGCTCTCCCGGACATCCCCAAGTGCGTATATGTGATTGGCCGTATTCGGACACACGGGGTGTGAGATAACCCTGGCCGGAAGTCCGTTCCGCGGGTTCTCCCGAGCGCTGCTCCCTGCATATTCCGACAGAACGACACAGAACGCCTGGGGACGGCTCGTCTGGTAGCAACCATAATCAGACGGAATCTCGTGTTCGCGGCACCGCCTGGACTACGCTGCGAAGGCGATGGCCCCTTACAACAACGCCCCCGAGTCAGGGACACGGAACGGTAGGCCCGCAGCAGGTCGCGGCGCGGGAGCCGGTGCTCTCGTCGGTGGCGGCCTGTTCGTCGGCCTCATCGCTCTGTGCGCCCTCGTCATCTCCTACAACGGCATCTTCCAGTTCGCCGAGTACGGCGGCCACGAGGGCAGTCCCCTCGCCCACGTGTTCCCGGTGACCTACACCCTGCTGCTGATGATGGCCTGCTGGGTGAGCTACCTGCTGCGCGGAGCGCCCCCGCGCGAGCGGCTCTGGGTCGACCTGGTGCTGATCCCGGTGCTGGTCCTGTTCGCCGCGGCGGCGATGCTGATGAGCAGCCTGGAACTCGTCGAGCGGTTGCACCAGGGCGTCGCCAACGTGATCGTGGCGGTGGCGCCGCTCGCGGCGCTGCTGGTGGCCTTCCTGCTGTGGATGACCCTGCGCGCGCACATGCGCAGGCGCCGCCGCGCACGGATGGCGAGGCCGCGTCCGGCGGACGACCCCACGACGGTGCTGCACGCCCGCACCGCGGTCCCCCCGCGCGGGGACACCGCTCCCCTGTCCGCCTCGGAGGGCGGCACCCTCCAGGCGCGGCTGCTGCGCCTGGGCGCCGACGACCGGGACGAGGACGGCCGGGACGAGGAGGAGACCGAGGCGTTCGCACCGGTCGGCCGTCCCGACCGGGACGGGGACGACTGGGACGGGAACGGCCGAAACGGCGGGGACCCGAGGACCGCCGGAGCCTCGGAGGCCCCGGGAGGGTCGGAGGCGTTCGCCGGGCCCAACCCGCCCGGGGAGCGGCGGGAACGCGGGCAGGACCCGGAACCCGGCACCGCCCGGGACCGGGACGAGCCCGACCGGGACGGGGACGGCTGGGACGACGAGGAGTTCGCCGCCGAGCCGCTGCCCGTGGCCGGGAGCGAAGCACCGCGTTCCGACGCCGGGGACGACCGGGACGGCGGGGACGGGATCGAGGCGTCCGTGCCGACGGTGCGCCTGCCCCGGCGCTCACGGGACGGGCACAACCCGATCAAGCGGGCCGCCGAGGAGGCCCCTGTGGTGCCCGGCGCGGCCGCGCCCGCCGACGTCGAACCGGAGCCGGAAGTGGGACCGGAGCCGGTCGCGGTGGTCCCCGACCACCTGGCCGACGAGGGTTTCGAGCACGAACCGCCCTTCGGCGACCCGGTGTCGGACGAGGCCGACGCCCCGCCGGTGGCCGCAGAGCCCGCGGCGGAGCCCGAGCCACACGTGGAGCCCGAGCACCACGTACGACCGGAGCCGGGGACCGGGGCCGTCACGGCCTTCGAACCGCGGTCCGAACCGGTGGAGGAGCCCGCGGAACCCCAGCCGGAAGCCGTTCCCGTCGTGGTGCCCGAACCGGTCACGGACTCGCGGAGCGCGCCGTCCGAGCCGGAGCCCACGGCGAAGGCGGAGGACGCGCGGGCCGGTTCCGTGCCGCGGTCCGCTCCCGTTTCGGCGTCGCGGAGCACGCCAGTGGAGCCCGAGCCCGAGCCCGCAACAGAAGTCGGGCCCTCGGTGGAGCGCGCCCCGGACACCGCGCACTGGGAGCCGCCCGCGGACGACTCGGGCGCCCGCGTCCTCGCGGACTACGTGCCGCCGGTGTGGACGCCGCCGGAGGACGACACCCCGCCGTTCGCGGAGGAGTCCCGGGAGCCGGAGCCGACGCCCGTGCTGGACCACGACACCGGTCCCACGGTGCGGGCGGCGTTCCGGATCGGTGGGGCCTCCCCGGAGGCGGCGGCTCCCTCGGACGAACCCGCGCAGCCCGCGCCGGGGCTGGAGGAGGCCTGGGCCTGGTACGAGACCGACGAGGACCGGTTCCCGGAGGAGGACCCGCTCCAGGAGCCGGAACCGCTCGGGGGGTCCGAGCCCTCCGCGACCGACGCCGACCTCCCGCCCGAGGCGGAGGAGCTTCCGCAGACGGTCCGGGAGGAGGACGAGGACGAACCGGCCCCCTCCTCCCCGGAGTCCCCGGCCGGGCCCGCGACCGGTGCCGGGCGTCCCGCCCAGGAGCGGCGCGGACCCCTCACACCGGTGGAGAAGCGCCCCATGGTGCTCAAGCCGCCGCGTCCGCCGCTGCCGGACTTCTCTTCGGGTCCGCCCTCGCGGCGCGTGCGCAGCGAGCCCCTCCGCCCGGACGAGTAGGAACGGCGGGCGGACGCGCCGAGCGCACACGCCCGACGGGCGTACGACGGGGCTGTGCACAGGTTGTGCACGGCCCCGAAGTCGTTCTGGTGCCCCTGGCCGCCGCGGCCCAGCCCGAAGGCAAGGGGCCTCCGGAGAGGAGGCGACGGTGCGCCCCGTCCCGATCGACCTGCTCGCCCTCCTCGACTCCCGGCAGGAGGCCGGGGCGATCGTGCTGGGCCCCGTGCTCGACGTCATCGCCGTGAACCACCGGGCGCGGGACCCGTTCCGCGGGTTCACCGACACCGCGAACCTGCTGGAGATGGCCATGCTCGATCCCGAGGGGCCGCGGTTCTTCGTCGGGTGGGAGGCGGCGGCGGAGGCCACCGTGGCGAACCTGCGCGCCAGCGCCGACTCCAGCCGCACACCGGCGAGGCCCACCGAACTCCTGGAGACGCTCCGCAGCGGCAGCCCCGCGTTCCCCGAGCTCTGGGCCGGGCACGACGTCCAGCCGAAGACCCACGAGACCAAACTGCTCCGCCGCCCGGAGCGGGGCCCGCCGAAGGTGGACTTCCACGCCTTCAACGTCGCCAGCGCCCCCGGTTACCGGCTGCTCGTCTACCAGGAGCGCGGACGCGCGTCGTGACGGGGCCGCCCGGGCCTCAGCCCGCGGCCGCGCACAGGGCCGTGGCCACGGCCGCGATGCCCTCTCCGCGGCCGGTCAGGCCCAGGCCGTCGGTCGTGGTCGCCGAGATGCTCACGGGCGCTCCCACGACCTCGGAGAGCGTCTTCTCGGCCTCCGCGCGGCGCGGCGCGAACTTGGGGCGGTTGCTGATGATCTGGACGGCCACGTTGCCGATCTCGAAACCGGCCGCGCGCACGCGCGCCGCGGTCTCGGTGAGCAGGGCCGCTCCGGAGGCGCCTTTCCAGCGCGGTTCCGAAGTGCCGAAGTTGGAACCCAGATCGCCGAGTCCGCAGGCGGACAACAGCGCGTCGCACGCGGCGTGTGCGGCGACATCGCCGTCGGAATGGCCGCTGACGCCGTCCTCTCCCGGCCATTCCAAACCGGCCAGGAAAAGGGTGCGCCCAGGAGAAAACGGGTGGACGTCCGTTCCGACGCCCACCCGAGGCATATTCGTCATCAATTACGTGATTTCAGAACCGGTTCAGGTAGTGAGAACCTCGTCGAGGAGGGCCTCGGCCTTGTCCTCGTTGGTCTTTTCCGCGAGGGCGAGTTCGCTGACGAGGATCTGCCGCGCCTTGGCGAGCATCCGCTTCTCACCGGCGGACAGGCCGCGCTCCTTGTCCCGGCGCCAGAGGTCCCGAACCACCTCGGCGACCTTGTTCACGTCACCCGAGGCCAGCTTCTCCAGGTTGGCCTTGTAGCGCCTGGACCAGTTGGTGGGCTCCTCGGTGTGCGGCGCGCGAAGCACCTCGAAGACCTTGTCCAGGCCCTCCTGCCCCACCACGTCGCGAACGCCGACGTCCTCGGCATTCGCGGCGGGCACGCGCACCGTCAGATCGCCCTTGTCGACCCTCAGAACGAGGTAGATTCTGTCCTCGCCCTTAATGTTGCGCGTCTCGATCGCTTCAATACGAGCAGCCCCATGATGGGGGTAGACAACAGTGTCGCCGACCTTGAAAGCCATGTGACAGGTACCCCTTCCGCTACCACAAGGATACCACGAATCTGTGACTTAACGTACCTATTAGGTTTGCGAACACGCAGGTCAAGCCCTACTTTTCAGGGCTTGACAAAGTGTACCCGAGGCCTGCTGCGCACCTGGTCAGGCCCTGTGCGGAAGGGCTTGCGGACGCCGTGTCCGCCCCTTCACCGGGGCTTGGTGAAGGCGTTACGGACACGCCCGCGGAGCCTTCCGGGAGGAGCCGGAGCGACGGATCTCACCGTGCCGGGTCGCCTGGCGCACGTCGCCCGCGAGGGCTCCCGAAAACCCGCCGGAACGACCCCCGCACGGCCCGTCTCCGGCCGCCGTGCGACCCGTCCGGACCGGTCGGCCGCGCCCCGGCCCCGCGTTCCGGCCCCGGCCCGGCACCGCGCGCTCCGGCGCGGCACCGGGGGGCACCCGCGGTTCGGACGTCCGAGGGGGACGCGTCCGGACGGCGAGGAGGCACGCCCGCACCCGCGTGCGGCGCCCGGCCCGGCCGGACCGGGCTCGCGGGACCGGCGGGGGCCGCCGTGGAGAGGCCCCTCGCCGGCTCAGCTCTCGGGGTCGTAGTCCTCGCGCTTCTCGCCCGTCACCATGTAGACGAGGTTGTCGGCCACGTGCACCGCGTGGTCACCGAAGCGTTCGTAGAACCGGCCGACCAGGGTGACGTCCATGGTGGCCTCCACCCCGTACTCCCACCCGGGGGCGAGGATGCGCTGCAGCAGCTTGCGCCGCAGCCGGTCCATCGTGTCGTCGTCCTTGTCCAGCTCCAGGGCGGTGTCGGGGTCGCGGTCCATGATGACCTCGCCCGCCTTGGTGACCAGCAGTTCCGCCTGGTGGCCCATCTCCAGCACGATCGAGCGCACCGGCTTGGGGATCGCCGAGTCGGGGTGGCGCCGCCGCGCGATCTTGGCCAGGTGGACGGCGTGGTCGCCCATCCGCTCCAGGTCGCCGCGCATGTACAGGGAGGTGATGATGGTGCGCAGGTCGGAGGCGACCGGCTGCTGCCGGGCCATCAGGCTGAACGCGGTGTCCTCGATCTCCTGGTCGAGCCGGTTGATCTGCTCGTCACCGGAGATGACCTCCTGTGCCGCGTTGATGTCACTGTCCAGCAGCGCCGTGGTCGCACGAGCGACGGCGTGCCGCGCGAGCCGCGTCATCTCGACGAGGCGTTCACTCAGGCTGTCAAGGTCGTCGTGGTAGGTATCGCGCATGGCGTCAATGCTCCCAGTGGTTGTTTGAAGAGTCGGCCAAGAATTGGTGAACGATGCAAGAACCTCGGTTGTGTCGCATGCCCTGACCGGGTAAAGCTCCAGTCCGCACGTTTACGATCGAACCGTGCAAGGGGAACTTCTCGCCGCGGTGACCGGCATCATCGGACTCGTCACGGGCGTCGTCATCGGCGTCCTGGCCGGTCCTTTCTTCCGTACGGGTACCGCCGCACGGCAGCGGCAGGCTCCGGAACCCGCGAACCGCGACGGCGGCGTACTGCCCTCCGGCATAGCCGAGGTGCTCTCCGCGATCCCCTCCTCCGCCGTCGTGCTGGACTCCGCCGACAGGGTCCTGCGCGCCTCGTCGGCCGCACGCGCCTTCGGCATCGTGCGGGGCGAGGAACTGGTCATCGGCGAACTCCTCACCCTGGCCCGGCAGGTACGGCGGGACGGCGTCATCCGGGAGACGGACATCGAGGTGGCCGTGCGCAAGTTCGGCCCCGACGCCACGTCCTTCGCCGTGCGGGTGGCCCCCCTGGGAGGGACCGGGCTGGTGCTGGTGCTGGCCGAGGACCAGACCGAGCACCGGCGCCTGGAGGCGGTCCGCCGCGACTTCGTCGCGAACATCTCGCACGAGCTGAAGACCCCGGTGGGTGCTTTGTCCCTGTTGGCGGAAACCGTACAGGACGCCAGTGACGACCCGGAAGCGGTGCGTCGCTTCACCGAGCGCATGCAGATCGAGGCCTCGCGGCTGACCGCGGTGATCCAGGACCTCATCACGCTCTCGCGCATCCAGGGCGCCGAGCCGATGGCCGAACCCGCGCGGGTCGACCTCGGCCCCGTCGTGGAGGAGGCGCTGGACTCGGTGCGCATGCCCGCGGACGCCAAGGGGATCGAACTGGTCGGCAGCGGCGCCGAGGGCGTCGTGATCATGGGCGACGGGGGGCTGCTGGGCACCGCCCTGCGCAACCTGGTCGCCAACGCCGTGTCCTACAGCCCCAAGAACACCCGGGTCGCCGTGTCCGTGGTGTTGTCCAGGTCCAGCGTGGACATCAGCGTCGCCGACCAGGGCATCGGGATCCCGCAGCAGGACCTGGAAAGGATCTTCGAGCGGTTCTACCGTGTGGACGCCGCTCGGAGCCGGGCCACCGGAGGTACCGGTCTGGGCCTGGCGATCGTCAAGCACATCATGACCCACCACCGTGGAGAAGTGACCGTGTGGAGCAAGGAGGGGTCGGGGTCGACGTTCACTCTGCGTCTGCCCCGTTCCGAGAGCCGGGGGCCCGAGGCCGCCCGGAACACCGACCGTCAGGAGGCGGCACAGTGACGCGCGTACTCGTTGTCGAGGACGAGGAATCCTACAGCGACGCCCTGTCGTACATGCTGCGCAAGGAGGGCTTCGAGGTCGCCGTGGCGCCCACCGGGACCGTGGCGCTGGAGACCTTCGACCGTACCGGGGCCGACCTGGTGCTGCTGGACCTGATGCTGCCGGGGCTGTCGGGCACCGAGGTGTGCCGGACGCTGCGGCAGAAGTCCAACGTCCCCGTGATCATGCTCACCGCCAAGGACTCCGAGATCGACAAGGTCGTCGGTCTGGAACTGGGTGCCGACGACTACGTGACCAAGCCCTTCTCCTCGCGCGAGCTCGTGGCCCGCATCCGGGCGGTGCTGCGCCGCCGGGGCGAGGACGAGGTCGTGCTGCCCGCCGCCCTGGAGGCCGGCCCCGTCCGGATGGACGTGGAGCGGCACGTGGTGACGGTGCGCGGCGACAACGTGCAGCTCCCCCTCAAGGAGTTCGAGCTGCTGGAGGTGCTCCTGCGCAACGCCGGGCGGGTGCTCACCAGGATGCAGCTCATCGACCGCGTGTGGGGCGCCGACTACGTCGGTGACACCAAGACCCTCGACGTGCACGTCAAGAGGCTGCGCGCCAAGATCGAGGAGGACCCGGGCAGCCCGCGCTACATCGTGACCGTCCGCGGTCTGGGCTACAAGTTCGAGCCGGTCACCGTCGACGTCTAGAGGGGCACGGGATCTCTCCGGGGATTCCCTGCGCCGCCTCCCGTGTCCCGGGCCGTGGCCGCGTCCACAGCCCGGGCCTTCTCATGCCTCCAGGACGACCGTGAACGGGCCCTCGTTGGTGAGGGAGACCGACATCTTCGCGCCGAACACCCCCGTGGCCACCACGGCGCCGAGCGATCGCAGCTCCTCGACGACCGCGTCCACGAGGGGTTCGGCGACCGGGCCGGGCGCCGCGGCCTGCCAGGTGGGGCGGCGGCCCTTGCGCGCGTCGCCGTAGAGCGTGAACTGGCTGACCACGAGCAGCGGAGCTCCGGTGTCGGAGCACGACCGCTCGTCCTCCAGGATCCGCAGCGTCCACAGCTTCCTGGCGGTCTTGACCGCCTCGGCGGCGGTGTCGGTGTGGGTGACCCCCACCAGCGCCATCAGGCCGGGTTCGGTGATCTGCCCGACCACCTCGCCGTCCACCGTCACCGACGCGTGCGACACGCGCTGCACGACCGCGCGCATGGTGCCTCCCCCTCGTGGTCTGCGGCGTCCTAGCGCCGCTGGAACTGGTTGAGCGCCCGCAGCCGCCGGGCGTTGGTGATGATGCCGGTCAGCGTCACCACGAACGTGGTGATGGAGTCCGCGAAGTCCTCGATCCGCCATTCCCTGGGCCCCGTGTACCAGGCCAGGCCGTCACCGGTCAGCTCCTCGGGGGTCAGGTCGGTGAGCGCGGCCGAGGCCAGGATGTTGGCCCAGTGGTCGACGTCGTCGAAGATCACCGCGTAGGGCAGGTAGCGCGAGTACAGCTCCACCCGCTGCCCCGGGGGCGCGGTCGCCGAGCGCGGGCTCAGCAGGTAGTCGCGGAAGCCCACCGTGTGCGCGTACACCGAGCTGCCCAGGGCGGTCTTGGCGGGCATGTACTGCGCGCCCGCCGTGACGGCGGCGCCGGCGATGATGACGGCGAGCCCGGTGAACGCCGCGCTGGTGAAGACCGCCAGGGCCCCGGTCAGGAGTACGCCCGCGGCCGTCACCGCCATGCCGACGGCGCTCCAGCGGCTGCGCACCTGGCTGGGCGAGCGGGCGAACCACTTCAGCCGCACCATGTCGCGGTACAGCTCCTCGCGCACGCGGTCGATGCGCGCCGGGAAGTCGGCGGAGGTGCGGGGCGAGCCCACCTGGGACAGGCGCACGGTCGGACGCCCGCCGAAGAGCGCGTCCAGCAGCAGCCACTCGTAGGAGCGGAGGGTGTCCTCCGGGGGGCCGTCCAGCCGCACCAGCCGCCAGTCCACGGACGTGAAGTGCTCGTGCGGCAGCTCCTCCAGACGCACGTAGCCGCGCACGGCCAGGTCGACCACGGCGCCGGTGAGGTCGGTGATGTCCACGGTCTCGTTGACGAGCGTGCCGATCTGGCCGGGGTGCACGTCGTCGGGCGGGGCGAACCGCAGGCGCCCGTGCTCGCCCTCGGCCACCGGGGCGTGGTCCCCGGCCGAGGCCTCGTCGCGCAGGGCGCGCTCGTCGCGGCCCCGGACGCGGATCAGCACCACGAGGCCGCCCAGGAGCACCGCCAGCAGCAGCCCGAACACGCTGGCGGTGGCCGGGGTGACCGCGAACGCCGAGGCCAGCGACCAGCGGCGGGTGAGGATGGGCTCTCCCCCGGCGGTTCCGGGCGGGTAGTTGACGACGATGTCGAGCCGGTCGCTGGGCTCCATGTCGGCCTGGAGGAAGTGGGCCACGCCCGCGTCGGCGCCCATGTCGGAGGCCGTGCAGTACATGGCGCTGCGCGGCTCCCCGGCCAGGCAGGACAGCGCCTCGGGCGGCAGGGGCGCGGTGACGGTCACGTCGGTGGCCTCCACGGTGTGGCTGTAGGCGCCGACGGCGCGCCACTCCAGCTGGACGCCCTGGGAGACCTCGCTCACGGTTCCGCTCACCCGGTAGGAGAGCACGACCCCGGAGGTGGCCTCGGTGGGGATCTCCACGGACAGGGAGCCGTCGCCCCTGCTCACCCGGGCGTCCAGGGCGTCGCCGTCCAGGTCGGTGGCCCGCACACCGGTGACCTCGAACTTCCGGTCGTGCTCGGTGTCGTAGAGCATCGTCTCGGTCAGGGAGCGGGTGAAGGTGGCCGGGGCGCCGCCGGAGAAGGAGATGGTCTCCTCGCCGTGGAGGACGCCCGCGCTGTCGAGTTCGAGGCGGACGTCGTTGGTGATGACCGGGGCGGACCGGTCGCTGGCGGGCGTCACGGAGCCCCCCGGTACTGTGGGAGCCGGTGCCGCTGGCGTCGCGGCGTGGGCCTCCCCACCCGGCCACGCGACGACAAGCGCCGTGAGCAGTGAGGACAACACGAAGACGGCCGTCGCGACCGCGACGGCCGGGCGCCAGGAGCCAACCCACCACATGTCGCGAGAGCCTATCCGGTCCCCCGGTGCACCGTTCCCCCCGGGCACGGCGGCCGACGTCGTGCCCCGGTGCCGCGGGGAGCTGCCGTGGTGAGCCGAAGACCGGTTCGGGGACCGGACTTCTGGCCCGAGGACCCCGGACTCCTCCAGCGGATGGGCCTGGGGGTCTCGCTCACGCTGGGCACCGGGGTGGCCGCGGTGGGGTTCACCGGTTTCCTGGCGATCTCGGCCGCCCTGCACTCCTCCGAGCCCGCGTGGTCGCACCCGGTGGCGTCGGCGGACCCGGCGGCGGGCGGGTCGGGCGGGGCGTCGGCGGCGGAGCCGCTGACGGCCTCGGGCCAGGGCGACCCGCTCACCGACAACCCGCTGTACCGGATCGGCGAGCTGGGCGAGATCACCTGTGAGGTGCCCGAGCTGGACGAGAAGGACGCGGAGTCGGTGGAGGCGTTCGTCCACGAGATCGCCGACTGCCTGGACACGGCGTGGGGCTCCTACTTCGCCGAGGCGGGGCTGGAGTTCAGCTCTCCGAACCGCGTGTACTGGCACACCGCCGGGAACAGCCCGTGCGGCGCCTTCCCCAGCGAGGGCACGGCGGCCTTCTACTGCCAGGCCAACCAGGGCCTGTACCTGGGGGTGGAGGACATCGTGGCGGCCTCCGGTGGCAGCGACAAGCCCGAGGCGTACACGTTCCTGCTCAGCCACGAGTACGGGCACCACGTGCAGGGGCAGTCGCGCATCCTGGCGCGGTTCCACAGCGAGCGGGCGGGCGCCGACGAGGCGGAGGCGGACGAGCTGACCCGGCGCAACGAGCTCCAGGCCAACTGCCTGGGCGGGGTCTTCCTGGGCGCCTCGCGCGAGGACCTGGGCCTCGGCGGGTCCGAGCGGGAGAATATCCTCGACGACGTCGGTCTGCGCTCCGACTGGGGCGACGAGCACACCCACGGGTCGGCCGCCAACGGCCGCCTGTGGACCGCGCACGGCATGGACCGCAGGGATCCGGCCGCGTGCAACACGTGGAACGCTCCCGAGGATCTGGTGCGGTGAAGCGCTCCGGGGGGCACGGTCAGGTGTCGGGCGCGTCCGGCCCGGCCACGGTGACGACAGGGCGGGCGGACAGGGGTGTACGCAGGGTTCGGTAGGTCGCCGGCGTCCGCGGCTCGCCGCGCCGACCGCCGGGTGTTCGGTCTGGTGACCGCCCTCATGGTGGTGCTGCTGGCGCTGGCCCTGTTGTCGTGGACCACCGCCGACGGGGACGGCCCCCCGCCCGGGGCCGCGCAGGACTCGACCGTCCCGGAGGCGGGCGCCGACTCCGACGACAAGCCCGGTCAGGACCCCTCAGGCATGGCGGGCGGGCGGGGGCTGTCGGAAGGCTTCGGCGCCCAGGAGCGCCCGTCGGGGTACCAGGCGCTGGTCGCCAACCCGCTGTACGGGACAGGGCGGCTGAGCCCGCGCCCGTGCCCGGTGCCGGAGCTGGACGTGGAGGACCCCGAGTCGATGGAGGGATTCCTGCACACGGTCGCGGACTGCCTGGACGACGCATGGCAGACCCAGTTCCTGCGCGCGGGCATCCCCTTCACCCCTCCGGAGAGGGTGTTCTGGGACGAGCCCGGGATCAGCCCGTGCCGCGCCTACCCCTCCAGCGCGGGCGCGTTCTACTGCCGGGCGAGCACGAGCATCTACATCGGCACCGCGGACGTGGTGGACAAGTGGAACGGAGCCGCGGACAGCGTGGTGTACGCGTCCCTGCTGGCCCACGAATACGGCCACCACGTGCAGGGGGAGTCGGGGCTGCTGGAGTACTACCACGGGCAGCGCCAGATGGAGGACGGCGTGCTGGAGCGCAACGCGTGGACGCGCCGCGGCGAACTCCAGGCGAACTGCCTGGCGGGCGTGTTCATGGGATCGGTCCGGGTGAGCTACCCCCTGGACGAGGGGGACGTGGAGACGCTGCTGGACGACGCCGCCGCCACCGCCGACCGCGAGGACGGCGAGGAGGAGGAGCGCACGCACGGGTCGGTGGACAACAGCGTGGCGTGGACCCGGACCGGCCTGGAGGAGCAGCGGCCGGGGGCGTGCAACACCTGGGACGTGGCGGACGAGTCGCTGGTGCACTGAGGAGGGCCCGCCCCGACGGCCGCGCGAGGACGTACGCGCCGCACGGCGGCCGGGCCGTGGACGGCGCCCTCCCGGGCCCCTGGAGCCCCGGCAAGCGTGTTCCGCGCCCGGACGGCCGACCGCGCGTGCGCGTCCGGCACCGCCGCGGCGCCCGTGAACGCGGCGGCGGGCCCCGGAACGCGCCCCGGCCGGATCTATCGGGACTCGACCCTTCCCAGCGGGTCGGGGCCGCCCGTCAGCGCGTCGCACGCCGCGGGCCAGGCGGGGTCCCCGGGGTGGAACCGGTCGCGGAGGTAGGCCCAGGTGAGGCGCTGGACCGCGGACACCCGCCCGGGGCTCTCGTCCGTGGTCTCGGCGACGTCGTACCCGGAGATCCCGCCGAGCCCGTGCTCCGCGCCGAACAGCGTGAGCAGGGTCTTGGGGCCGGGGGCGAGGAGGTAGGGGTCGACGTGCCACTGCGGGCCGCGGACGGTCAGGTGGGCGGAGTCGTCCGCGTCCCCGGCGACCACGAGCGCGGGCGTGGTCATCGTGGAGAAGTCCGTGGTCGAGAGGAAGGGGTAGTCCCGGGTCGTGGACTCGGTGAGGGAGTCACCGCCCGCGCCGGGCGCGGCGAGCAGCACGCCCGCCGTGATCCGGGGCTCGGACAGGTCCACCACCTTCCCGTCGCGCGGGTCGGTGAGCCGGGCGCCGAGCAGCAGGCTCGCGGTGTGCCCGCCCATCGAGTGCCCGGCCACGGCGACCCTGCTCCGGTCCAGGCGTCCGGAGAGCCCGGGCACGGCGGCCTCGATCTCGTCGAGCCGGTCCAGGACGCGCGTCATGTCCTCGGCCCGAGACCGCCAGTACAGCGGCGCCCCGGGGGTGTCTGGGTCCAGGTCCAGCGTCCTCGAACTCAGGTGGGTCGGCTGGATCACGGCGAACCCGTGGGTCGCCCAGAAGTCGGCCAGGGGCGCGTAGCCGTTCAGCGAGGACAGGTGGTGGGAGGGGCCGTGGCCGTGCGAGAGGAGGACGATCGGCAGTTCGCCCCCGGTCCTGGGCACGGAGACCCGCACCTCCAGGTCCACGGCGCGGTCGGGTGCGGGCAGCACGACCGGGCTGACCGAGAGGACTGCGGCGGCGGGGCCGACGGAGTCGGGCGTGCGCGTCGGTGCGCTCATGGTGCGTTTTCCCTTCGGTGGCCTGCGCCGGGGTCCCCTCGGACCGGCGGCGAGCAGGGCGGACGGAAGTGCCCCGTCGCAGCTAGACTGCAAGCGGAGCGCTGTTCCTTTTAATATACGGAGCGGTGTTCCGTTTTGCAACGGCCACCGGAAGGAGAACGTGTATGCCCAGCACAGGGGGGTCGGAGGAGGTACCGGCCCGCGGCAGGCGGGCCGACGCGGTGCGCAACCAGCAGAAGCTGCTCACCGCCGCCGCCGCGGTGTTCGTCACCTCCGGAGTCGACGCGCCGATCCGGGAGATCGCGGCCCGGGCGGGCGTCGGGATGGGGACGATCTACCGCCACTTCCCCACCCGGGCGGACCTGGTCGTCGCCGTCTACCGCCACCAGGTCGAGGCCTGCGCCGAGGCCGGTCCGCGGCTGCTGGCAGAGGCCGGGTCCCCGTTCGCCGCGCTCCGCGCGTGGGTGGACCTCTTCGTCGACTTCCTGGTCACCAAGCACGGGCTGGCCGCTGCGATGCGGTCGGACAGCGGCGGCTTCGAGGCCCTGCACGCCTACTTCCTCGACCGCCTGGTGCCCGTCTGCACGACCCTGCTCGACGCCGCGGTCGAGGCCGGGGAGATCGAACCCGGCACGCGGGCATACGAGCTGATGCGCGGCATCGGCAACCTCTGCGTCGGCGGCGACGACCCCCGCTACGACCCGCGCCGGCTGGTCGAACCGCTCCTGCTGGGGCTGCGGCCGCCGCGGCCCTCCTGAGGTCGGCGCCCGGGCACGTGCCCGGGCGCGCCCGTGGGCCCCGCCGCCGTACGCGGCGCCTCCCCGGGCGGCGCTCCCCCGTGTCCCGAAGGGGCCGCGGGCGGGGTTCCCCCGGCGTTGTCCACAGGTTCGAAGTACCGCTGTCGCCCG
This sequence comes from Nocardiopsis akebiae, assembly GCF_018316795.1. Lineage (NCBI taxonomy): Bacteria > Bacillati > Actinomycetota > Actinomycetes > Streptosporangiales > Nocardiopsidaceae > Nocardiopsis > Nocardiopsis akebiae. Next base: position 775,184 of record NZ_CP074132.1, on the reverse strand, counting down.
GATACGGAGCGTGGCAGGATGCTTCGTATGTCGGACCTCGCCGAACCCCTCAGCCCCTACGAGCCCGAACCGACCTCCCCCGCTCCCCGCTCCTCCGAGCCCTCCCCCGACGACGCCTCTCCGCCGCCCCTCCCTACCGGCCCGGGCTCCCCCGCGTGCGAGCGGGTCGAGCTGCGCGTACACGGCGTCAGCGGCGGCCAGGCCGAGGAACTGCTGGACGTCGAACCCGCCATGCGCGTGGGCGGCGACCGCCTGGCGGGGTTCTTCCGCTGGCGCCGCGAGTCCGACACCGAGACCCTGCCGAACGTGCGCCGGGAGATCTTCGCCTGGGGCAACCTCACCTCCGGACGCTCCTCCCGGGCGTTCTGGCTGCTGCTGCTGCCGTTCATGCTCGTCAACGTGGCTTACTGGATGCGGCCCGGGCGGATGGACCGCGCCCCCACGGGGGCGCGGCTGCTGGCCAACAACGCCTACGGCGGGAGCGTGCGGCTGCTGGCGCTGTCCCTGACGGTGCTCATCACCCTGGCGGCGGCGGGGATCGGCATGGACCTGGTGGCCTGGCAGTGCGCCTCCGGCCAGGGCGAGGAGTGCGTGCGGGCACGCCCCTGGCTGGCCTTCCTGGGCTCGCCCTCCTCGGTGCTGTCCGCGCCGGGCCCGGCCCTGCTGGTGGGCACGGTGCTGCCGGTGGCGCTGATCGTGGTGCTGTGGCTGCTGTCGCGGCGCACGGCCGCCGACTACGAGGTCGTGGAGAGCCCGATACCGCCCCGCCCCAGCGAGGCCGCCCCGCTGAGCCAGGAGGGCTTCTGGCGCAACAGCGAGACCATGGCCCGGCTGCGCTCGGCGCACATCTCGGCGGCCCTGGGCACGGTGACCGCCCTGCTGGTCGTACCGGCGCTGCGGCACGACCTGGACCCGGCGACGGCGGGGCCGCCGGACGGAGCGGGGCCGTGGATCGTCGGCGCCCTCCTGGCGGCCCTGCTGGCGGCGGTGGTCACCCTGAGCACCCTGAGCGTGCTGGTCCCGGGCACCGACCCGCGCTGGAACGCCCGCGCCGACCGGATCTGCCGCCTGCTGCGCGACGCCACCCTACTCCTGGGGCTCGCGGTGGCCGCGTACGCGCTCTGGCCCCGCCCGGAGTGGACTGCGTCGGGGCGGCTGCCCGGCAACGGGGCGATCCTCAACACGCTGTTCGCGGTCCAGGCGGCCCTGGCGCTGGTGATGCTGGCGGCGGCGCTTTTCCTGTTCACCTCCGACCGCTCCCACGGCGGCGCGGCTATGCGCGGCCTCGCGGGCCCGGCCACGGCGGCCCTGGGCGCCCTGCTCGGCGGCGGCTTCTCGGCCGCGCTCGTCTACCAGGGGTCGCTGGCGCTGAGCGGGTGCGGCACCCTGGCCACCCCCGAGGTGGACTGTCTGCCGCTGTCGGTACCGGCCGCCTACTCCTGGCTCCAGCTGGCGTTCGCGCTGGAGGCGGCCATCGCGCTGGCCGTGGTGGGGGTGCTCGCGCTGCGGCTGCGCCGCGACACACGGTCGCACCTGGCCGGGGTCACCGAGGACTACGCGCGCAGCGTGCGCGACCGCCGCACCTGGGACATCGCCCACGCGCGGGCGGCGGGCCGGATGACGGAGGTGCTGCCGTGGGTGCTGGCGGCCTTCCTGCTCCCGGTGGTGGCGCTGGGCGTGCTCGTGCTGTCCTCCACGCTCTCGGGGCACCTGGCGGCGGGTCCGGCCTCGGTGACGACGGCCGTGTCGGACGCGGCCGCGGTGCCCGGCGAGGTGCGGGGGTTCGCCCAGGGGACGGTGTCGGGGCTGATCGGCGTCGGCTCCCTGCTGGGCGGCGCCGCCCTGGTGGCCCTGGCGTGGATCGGGCGCAGCGCCTACCGCGACCGGCCCACGCGGCAGGCGGTCGGCTCGGTGTGGGACGTGGGCACGTTCTGGCCCCGGGCGGCCCATCCTCTGGCGCCGCCCTCCTACGCCGAACGGGCCGTGCCCCAGCTGTGCGCCAGGGTGGCCCTGCTGTGCCGGGAGGGCACGGACGTGGTGCTCTCGGGGCACTCGCAGGGCTCGGTGCTGGCGGCGGCCACGGTCTGGCAGCTGCCCACCGACTGCCTGGGCCGGATCGCGCTCATCACGCACGGCTCACCGCTGGACCGCCTGTACGCCCGATACTTCCCGGCCTACTTCGGGCCGGGGCCGTTCGCGGACCTGCGGGAGCGGGTGACGGACTGGCGCAACCTGTGGCGGGTCACCGACGGGATCGCCGGGCCGGTGCGCACGCTCGACTCCTCCGGCGGGTTCGGGACCGTACGCGTTGTGGAGCGGGCCGAGCCCCTGCCGGACCCGCGTTCCTACGACGCGCTGCCCGGCGAGGCCAGGCGCCCGGAGATCCTGGGCCACTCCTACTACACGGGCGATCCCGCCTACTCCGCGGAGCTGAGGCGCGTGCTGGACGCCATGGAGGCGCAGGCCCGGCGTGAGGCCTCAGCCGGAAGCACGGGGCGCGAGGCACCGGCCGGGAGCGCGGAATGAGACCGGGAAGGCCTACCAGGGACCGTAGGGGCCGTTGTTGCTGTTGCCGCCCACGCCCTTGACGGCCGGACGCACGTCCAGCAGGAAGACGAGGGTGGCGACCAGGCCGAGGATGACGAACATGCCGCGGCCGGAGAACACGGCCAGCAGCGAGAGTGCCGTGGCGACACCGGTGAGGATGACCCACAGCTTCTTGGTCTGCTTGTCCATCAGTTCGAAGGCCGCGGCCGGCGTGCGGATCGCCTCGATCAGCGCGTACAGACTCGCCACGAAGGTGACCAGGTAGATGGCCTGCCAGATCAGTCCGAACAAAACGCACACTCCCGACGACGTTCCGAGCGGGGAGTCCGCCCGCTCTCCACCGTAAACGGATGGGACGCGTTGATCGTGCCCGCGGAGGCGGGTGTCACACACGCGCGGGGACCGCGGTCGGCGGCGGCAGCGGGCCGCGCGCGGGCGCGACCGGCGGCCGGGGCGGTCACAGCGGGATGTGCCAGAGGCAGGTGACCGCGGCCAGCAGGAAGGCGGAACCGCCCATGATGAAGGCGCCCGCGTGGTAGGGCAGCTCGTTGTCGGGGTGCAGGAGGCGGTTGACCCGCCGCATCACCCCGGGCTCGGCGTCGGGCACGGCCGCCATCGCCCCGGCGGGCACCGGGGCCGGTCCGGCGGCGCCGAAGCGCAGCAGCGCCATGGCCAGCTCGCGCGAGGAGCTCTTGCGCCGGGCCTGGTCGTCGGCGCACATCTCGATGAGCAGCGCCACGCTCTCGTAGTAGGTGCGGACCAGGCGGAACCGCGGGAAGGCGCGCTTGAGAGAGGAGAAGGGCAGCAGCACGAGGTCGTGGCGCTGGCGCAGGTGGGCGTGCTCGTGGGCCAGGACGGCCGCCAGCTCGCGGTTGTCCAGGACCGCCAGGGCCCCGGCGCTGATGACCACCTGCGAGCGCAGCACGCCCGGAAGGCAGTACGCGGCGGCGGCCGGGTGGTCGAGCACGCGGGCGCCGGGCACGTCGGGGTGCTCGCTGGCGATGAGTTCGAGGAGGTCGTGGTGGCGTCGGCGGACGCGGACCACGTGCAGGAAGGAGGAGACCAGGCCGTAGAAGAGCACCAGGGTCAGCACGACTGCAAGGACCACGGCCACGATGTGGCTGATGCCCTCAAGACCCTGGGAGAGTTCGGCGAGCAGCAGCTCGCCGGTCACGATGTCCGTGGCCAGGGCCATGGAGCCCCCGGCCGCGCCGAGCCGGTAGGAGGAGAGCCCGAAGGCCAGGAGCGCGCCGATGGTGGACACGCCCCAGGCGAGCCCGAGTGCCTGCCAGGTGATCACGGCCGTGTAGGGCCCCCGCGAGGGCCACTTGGCCCGGTGGAGGCCTTCCATCGCGATGAGACAGCAGACCGCGACGATAGTGAGGAGGGCGGCACTGACCATACGGACTAGTTCCTTGGCTGCTCGGTTTCCGCGAGTGCGCGCCGAAGCGCTTCAGCCTGCTCGCCGTCCATGGACTGGACGAAGGCGGCCAGGGCGGCGTCGCGGTCCCCGGTCTGTCCGAGAGCGTCGAACATCAACTCGGAGACGTATGCCTCACGGCTGGCTGCCGGGCGGTAACGCCACGCACGACCCTCACGTGCCCGGGTGACGACCTTCTTCTTGGCGAGCCGGTCGAGCACGGTCATGACGGTCGTGTGCGCCAGGTCTCGCTCGGCCAGGGCCTTGCCGACCTCACGAACCGTCATTGGTTCGTTCCGTGACCACAGTACATCCATCACCGCGCGCTCAAGTTCGCCAAGCCGATTCATACCTGTGATTCTACTTGGGGTCGTACTACTGCTTGTCGTACCCCCAGGTTAAATCCTCATCGCCTACGGGACAAGGGATACCGGTCCCGGAACGGGGTGGGATCGGCCTCCCCCGGGCCCGCTCTCAGGACCCCCCGGCAACGGCCTCGGAGGGCGGTCACCGAGACCGGCGCGGCCTCGGCCACGCACCCGCGCGGCCGGATCCCGGCGGACCGGCGGCCGATCCGGCGGGACGCGCGTGCGTGGCTCGCCGCCAACCACGGGGCGCGGACGCCCGTCCCACAACGCGACCCCCGTCACAACGGCGCGCGGACACCGCCGCCCGCCCACGGCACTGGAAGGGAAGGACATGACCTCTCCGAACCACTCCCGGATCCACGTCCTCCGGGGCGATGTCACCGAGCAGAGCGTGGACGCCGTCGTCAACGCCGCCAACAGCTCGCTCCTGGGCGGCGGCGGAGTGGACGGCGCCATCCACCGCAAGGGAGGCGAGTCCATCCTGGAGGAGTGCCGCCAGCTGCGCGCGGGCCGCTACGGGGGCGGCCTGCCCGTCGGCGACGCGGTGGCCACCACGGCCGGACGGCTGCCCGCTCGGTGGGTGGTGCACACCGTGGGCCCGGTCTACAGCCCCACCGAGGACCGCAGCGCCCTCCTGGCCTCCTGCTACGGCGAGTCCCTGCGGGTCGCGCACGAGCTGGGCGCGGAGTCCATCGCCTTCCCCGCGATCTCCGCCGGCACCTACCGGTGGCCGATCGAGGACGCGGCTCGCATCGCCGCCTGGGCCCTGCACTCGGCGCACCTGCGCGTGCCGGAGATCCGCCTGGTGCTGTTCAACGACGTCGCGCACCAGGCCTTCCTCCGGGCCTTCGACCCCAGCTGACGCGCGACCGCGCGGGCTGCGGCGCGTCGGCGGGAGGGCCCACCGCACGCGGGCGGCGGCACGCCGCTGGGCGGTCCCGCGAACACGCGCCCCCGACCCGCGGCCGGACCCGGCCGGGTCCGGCCGCGGGTCGGCCTCAGTGGCCGGGGTCGGCGATCGGCGCCGGGTAGTCCGGGGGCGGGTGCTCCTCCCGCCAGGGCGTGTGCGCGCGCCTGCCCGGCAGCTCGGCCAGTTCGGGCAGGTAGCGGCGGACGTACACGCCTTCGGGGTCGAATCTGCGCGCCTGGCGCAGCGGGTTGAACGCCCTGTTGGGCCGGGTGTCGTTGCCCGTGCCCGCGACCCACTGCCAGTTGCCGTAGTTGTTGGCCACGTCCCCGTCCACGAGGTGGGCGTGGAAGTGGTCGGCGCCCTCTCGCCAGTGCACGCGCAGGGCCCGGGTGAGGAACGCCGCGGTGATCATGCGCGCCCGGTTGTGCATGAACCCCTCGCGCAGCAGCTGGCGCATTCCTGCGTCCACGACCGGAACGCCGGTCCGCCCCCGCTTCCAGGCCTCGAGGCCGTCGGGGTCCTCGCGCCATCTCTTGTCCCGGGGCCGGTAGTCGCGGACGTTCACCGCTGGGAAGGCCGCGGTGACCTGGTGGTGGAAGTCGCGCCAGGCGAGCTGGCGGACGAACGCCTCTCCCCCGGCCAGGGGTGAGGCGGCCAGGGCGGCCTCCAGCGGTGACAGGCAGCCCAGGCGCAGGTCGGCGGACAGGTGCGAGGTGGCCGCGCCCGGCAGGTCGTCGTGCCGGTCGGGGTAGGCCTCCAACCCGGACGACAGCCAGGCGTCCAGGCGCTCGCGGGCCGCGCGCTCCCCTCCCCTCGGCAGGTCCTCGGCGAGCGCGCCCAGACCGTCCGACCCGCGTCCGGGCAGCTCGCCGGACCGGATGCCGTCGGGCAGGACCACGCGGTCCGGCGGCGCGACCGTGTCGCGCCACGCGGCGGCCTCCCATGCCTTCCAGTAGGGCGTGAACACCTTGTAGTGGTCGCCGCCCGCCGGGGTCACCTCCCCCGGCGGGACCACTGTGAGCCCCGGGAAGGCGCGCACGGTCAGGCCGGCCGCGCGCAGGCGTCGCGCGCGCCGCGCGGCCAGGGAGCTGACGCCGTCGGTGACGTGGACGGTGTCGGCCCCGCTGACCCGGGCCAGGGCGGCGACCTCCCGGACGGTGTCGCCCCGCAGGAGGACCAGGTCGGCGCCGCGCTCGCGCAGCGCGGCCCGCAGGTCGGCGAGGGCGTCGGCGAGCAGGGCGGCGCGGTTGCGGGCGGACCGGCCGACCACTGCGGGATCCAGCACGAAGACCGGCAGGGTCGGGCCTGGGCGCTCGACCGCGGCGGCCAGGGCGGGGTGGTCGTGGACGCGGAGGTCCTGTGTGAACAGGACGATGGTGGCGGGCGCCAAGCGGCACTCCTTCACTGGACGTGTTCGCGTGGACACTCTAGATCCTTCGGGGAAAAGACGGTGCTCAGAGCGCTTACAGGGTAGGAAGGTCGCATGACCACACGGCTTCCTCCCCTGCCCGACACGCCGGTCCGCCCCAGGGTCGGGGTGTCCAGCTGCCTGCTCGGCGCTCCGGTCCGCTACAACGGCGGGCATTCCCGTTCGCGTTTCCTCACCGACGAGCTCGACCGGCACGTGGACTGGCTGCCGGTCTGCCCGGAGGCGGAGATCGGCCTGGGCGTCCCGCGCCCCACCCTGCGCCTGCAGCGCCGGGAGGGGCTGGACCGGGTGGTCTCCAGCGCGGACGGCGCCGACCGCACCGACGAGCTGGCCGAGGTCGCCGACCACCACCTGGCCCAGCTGCGCAACCTGGACGGGTACGTGCTCAAGAACAAGTCGCCCAGTTGCGGCCTGTTCGCTCTGCCCGTGTTCGACCAGGGCGGCGGCCGGGTGGACGGCAAGGGCCGCGGCGCCTTCGCCCAGCGGCTCACCGAGCTGTTGCCCTCCCTTCCGGTGGAGGAGCAGGGCCGCCTGATGGACCCCGTACTGCGCGAGCTGTTCGCCCAGCGCGTCTTCGCGCACGCGCGGCTGCGCCACCTGTGGGAGTCGGACTGGCGTCCGCGCGATCTGGTGGCGTTCCACAGCCGCCAGAAGCTCCAGCTGATGTCGCACTCCCCGGAGGGCTACCGGGAGACGGGCAGGATCGTGGCCCGTGCCGGCGCCGACGACTCCGAGGAGGTCCGGGCGGCCTACACCGACGCCTTCCACCGGGCGATGGCCGTGCGGCCGAGCCGGGGCAAGCACGTCAACGCCCTCCAGCACGCCTTCGGGATGCTGAGCGCGCTGCTGGACGACACCCGCAGGCACGACCTGCTGGGGGCGATCGAGGACTACCGGCGGGAGCAGGTGCCGCTGAGCGTCCCGGTGGCGCTGCTGCGCCACCACTGCGCGGCGGAGGACGTCGAGTGGGCCCGCGACCAGACCTACCTGCGCCCGTACCCGGACGACCTCCGGTTGCGGCACGCCGTCACGGTCTGATCACGGGGAGAGGGGCGATTTCCCCCCGAGTTGCGACCGAAGACACATGAGAAGTTACACTCAGTGATATTCCTCCGGTCCCCCGACAGGGTGCCGCTGACCCGACCCTGAGGCTTCGGTGTGTTCGCGTCCTTCTTCCGGCGGGTCTTCGTGCTCGTCTCCTCCTGCGTGGTCGCCACGGCAGCGGCCACGCTGGCCACGGTCCCGCCCGAGGAGCTGACGGAGCGGCTCGAACCCGACCCCGGCCCCGAGCCCCGGCTGGCCCACAGCCGGACGCTGCTCTCCCCGATCCAGGCGCCCTCCGCTCCCCTGCCGCGCCCCGGGCAGGTCTCGGCCTGCGCCGCGCCCGGCAGGGACGAGGTGGTCACCCTGCCCGACACCGGCGCCCCCGAGGGCGGCCGCCCCCTGTGGATCCGGCGCCCCTCGGGCCCCGACAGTGCGGACCTGCCCGTGCTCTACCTGCTGCACGGATCGGCCTCCACCCACGAGACGCTCATGGACGAGGATGTCGGCGCGCTCCTGGACCGGCAGATGTGCCGCTCGGGGATCGAGTTCGTCATCGCCGCCCCCTACGGCCAGGAGAGCGGGGGCGCCACCACCGAGTGGGGCGACGCGGCCGACGGGGGGTTCGCGCTGGAGGGCTTCGTCACCGGCGCGGCCGTGGAGGCCGTCGAGGGCGAGCACACGCGCCCCCGCGCGCTGCGCGCCGTCGGCGGGTTCTCCATGGGCGGGTACGGGGCGGCGGCACTGGCGCTGCGCAACCCCGACCTCTACACCCAGGTGGTGTCCTGGGCCGGCTACTTCCGGGTGGACGACCCCTACGGCGTCTTCGGCGGCGACACCGAGCCGCACTCCCCCGACCGGCTGCTCGGTTCGCAGGGGGTGCGCGACCTCAGGTTCATGCTGGTGGAGGGCACCGAGGACCACACGCCGCTCCAGCGGGGCAGTATCCACGGGGAGGCCGAGCGCTTCGCCGACCTGCTCACCGACCGCGGTATGACGGTCGCCACGCTCCACCCGCACGGGGGCCACGACTTCACGACCTGGAAGAGCTCCTTCGCCGACGCCGTCGACTTCCTGGTCTCGGGCTGGAGCTCCGCGCCTTAGGTCACGCGGTGTGCACACCCGACCCCTCGGACGGACCGGCCGGGAACAGTGTGTACCTTCGTCGCTGTTGACGACAGCGGCTGCGCACACGACCTGAAGGGACCTCCGGTGTCTGGAATCGTTCCCGCGGGAGAGCAGACGGCGGTCCCGTCCCGGGTCGCGACCGTCAGTCTGCACACCTCCCCGCTCGATCAGCCCGGCACCGGAGACGCCGGAGGCATGAACGTGTACGTGGTCGAGGTGGCCCGGCGCATGGCCGAACGCGGCGTGGCCGTGGACGTTTTCACCCGCGCGGCCCGGGCCGACCTCCCGCCGGTGGTGGAACTCGCCCCGGGCGTGAACGTGCGGCACGTGCCCGCCGGGCCCTACGGCCGACTGGACAAGAACACCCTCGCCGAGCACCTGTGTCCGTTCATCTTCGGGATGCTGCGGGCCGAGGCGCAGAACGAGCCCGACCACTACGACCTCGTGCACGGGCACTACTGGCTGTCCGGCCAGGCCGGTGTGGTGGCCGCCCGCCGCTGGGGCGTGCCCCTGGTGCAGTCCATGCACACCATGGCCAGGGTGAAGAACGCCTCCCTGGCCGACGGCGACTCGCCAGAGCCCGAGGCCCGGCTGCGCGGGGAGGACCAGCTGGTCCGCCAGGCCGACCGGCTCATCGCCAACACCGACGACGAGGCCCGCCAGCTCCGGGAGCACTACGGCGCCCGCGACGGCCAGATCAGCGTCATCCCCCCGGGTGTGGACCTGGAGGTGTTCAGCCCCGGTTCGCGCCGGGACGCGCTGGCGCGGATCGGGCTGCCCGCGGGCACCGAACTCCTGCTGTTCGTGGGGCGCGTGCAGCGGTTGAAGGCCCCCGACGTGCTCATCCGGGCCGCCGCCGCGCTGTTGGAGCGCGACCCCTCACTGCGTTCGCGCCTGGTGGTGGGCGTGGTCGGCGGCCTTTCGGGCGGCGGGATGCGCGAGCCCGGGCTGCTCACCGACCTGGCCCGCTCCCTGGGCGTGGCGGACGTGGTGCGGATCGAGCCGCCGCAGACCCGCGAGCGGCTGGCCGACTACTACCGCGCGGCCGCGGTGACCGTGGTGCCGTCCTACTCGGAGTCGTTCGGCCTGGTGGCGGTGGAGTCGCAGGCGTGCGGCACCCCGGTCCTGGCCGCACGGGTGGGCGGCCTGACCACGGCCGTGGCCGACGGGGTGTCCGGTGTCCTGGTGCGGGGGCACAACCCGGACGACTACGCGGCCGAGCTGCACCGGATGATCGCCGAACCGGCGTGGCGTGCCAAGCTGGCGACGGCGGCACCCGCGCACGCGGCCACTCTGGGCTGGTCGCGGACCGTCGACGAACTGCTGGACGTGTACCGGGCGAGCACCGCCCCCCGGGCGCTGCCCCTGGCGGCGTGCCGGTGACCGAGGAGGAGGGGAAGTACCAGGTGGACAGGGACGCTGCCCGCGACGCCGCGGCCAAGGCGATCTCCTCGGCCGTGGCGGAGGCCGAACTGGAGGTGGAGCGCCCCCGTGAGGGGTCGTTCCTGGTCACCCTGCCGGGGAAGGCCAAGCTCAAGACCCTGGTGTGGCTGGAGGTGGGGCCGCACAGCCTCACCCTGACGTCGTTCTTCTGCCGTCAGCCCGACGAGAACCACGCCGACTTCTACCTGTGGCTGATGCGCCGCAGCGCCGACATGTACGGGATGGCCTTCGTCGCGGACGAGGTCGGCGACGTCTACATCCGCGGCCGCCTGCCGCTGGAGGGCGTCACCTCCGACGAGGTCGACCGGCTGCTGGGGTGCGTGCTCACCTACTCGGACGAGAACTTCAACGGCGCGCTGGAGCGCGGGTTCGCGTCGGCCATCCGCAAGGAGTGGCGCTGGCGCGCCGAGCGCGGCCACGACATGCGCAATCTGAGGGCGTTCGCGCACCTGGTCGAGGCCCGGGACGAGGGGTAGGGCGCCGAGACCGCGTCCGCTTCCCCGCTACCGGGCGGGCGGACGCCAGAGCGCGGTACCCGGGTGGCTAGGCTTGTCCCCATGGGAACTCTGGTACTGCTGCGACACGGTGAGAGCGTCTGGAACGCGAAGGGTCTGTTCACCGGCTGGGTGGACGTGGACCTGTCCGCGACTGGCGAGGAGGAGGCCCGCAGGGGCGGCGAGCTGCTCAAGGACGCCGGCGTACGGCCGGACGTGGTCTACACCTCCCTGCTCAAGCGCGCGATCCGCACCGCGAACCTCGCCCTGGACGCCGCCGACCTGCACTGGCTGCCGGTCGAGCGCACCTGGCGCCTCAACGAGCGCCACTACGGCGCCCTGCAGGGCAAGGACAAGGCGCAGACGCGCGAGGAGTACGGCGAAGAGCAGTTCATGATCTGGCGCCGCTCCTACGACACCCCGCCGCCGCCCATCGCGGACGACGACACCTACTCGCAGGCCGGTGACGCCCGCTACGGCGAGCTGCCGCCGGAGCTGCTGCCGCGCACCGAGTGCCTCAAGGACGTGCTGGAGCGCGCCCTGCCGTACTGGTACGACTCGATCGTGCCGGACCTGGCCGCGGGCAAGACCGTGCTGGTCGTCGCGCACGGCAACTCGCTGCGCGCGCTGGTCAAGCACCTGGACGGCGTCAGCGACGCCGACATCGCCGGGCTGAACATCCCGACGGGCATCCCGCTGCGCTACGACCTGGACGACCAGTTCAAGCCGACCAACCCCGGGGGCACCTACCTCGACCCGGAGGCGGCCAAGTCCGCCATCGAGGCCGTCGCCAACCAGGGCAAGAAGTAACGCCCGCCCGATCCGTCGCCGTGCCCGTGCCGCCTTCGGCGGTGCGGGCACTGTGCTGTGGGGGGCAGAGCGGGTCGTGGGCGAGGGCCGGGCGGGGTGCCGCCGGAAGCCGGGCGGGTCGTGGGCGGTGTGAGGGCATGGCGGTGCGGGCGGAGGCGCGGCCTCCCCCTTTACAACGCTAAGTCCGCTGGGAGGGGCCGCGCCAGAGCCGTTCGCGGCCTGTGGACAACGCCCGCCTCAGTAGACGAGGGCCTGCGCGCCGTCCTGGACGGCCTCCTCGACGAAGGACGGCGCACCGGCGATGCGCACGCCCCGGATCAGGTCGTCCCCGGTCAGGTCGCGTCGGGCGGCGCACTGGGTGCACACCGTCACCCGGCCCGCGGCGAGCACCGCGTCGAGCAGGTCCTTGAGGGGGGCGGCGTGCGGGAGGGAGAACCGCTCGGCACGGCCGGGAACCGCGAACCACGCCGACTCACCGGTCAGCCAGAGGGAGACCCCGACGCCGCTGGCCAGGGCGGCGGCGGCCACCGTGAACGCCTGGTTGCACCGCTCGGGGTCGTCCTCACCGGCGGTGACCTTGATCACCAAGGAACGAGACATGCCCGCCAGCCTACTCAGAGCGCGGCGGCGGTCAGCACGGCGCCCGCGATCGAGCAGACCGCGAAGGCGATGGTGAGCGCCAGGGCCTCGGTGCGGCGCGGGGAGACCCGCACCGGCTGGTCGTCCACACCGTGCTCGATGCCGAGCGTCCCGTCCTCGGGAGCGGCCAGGACCACGCGGCCCTCGCGCACCTGGACCAGGCCCGTGACGCGGATGCGGGCGCCCGGCCGGATCACCCACTCGCGGTACTCGAACTCGATGGTCTCGCCCCGGAAGACGCCCGAGATGCGGCCGCGCACACGGGGCAGCAGGTCGTCGGCGGGCGAGGCCACACCCGGCTGCGGGCGCCCCACCACGCGCTTGAGGCACAGCTCCGCGCCGCGCGGCTCGGTGTCGCCCGGGTCGACGAAGATCCGGTCGCCGTCGCCGGGGCGGCCCTCGGCGACGATGCCGAACAGGTCCTCGGAACCGTAGTCGGCGATGGAGTCGCAGGCCCGTTCGCGGACCGCGCCCTCGGAAGGGTCGCGGTTGAGCGGCCAGTAGTGGCGCAGCACCTCGTGGCCGTGCCAGACGCATTCGGCGCCGGCCAGGCCGGAGGAGATGGGGCCGCCGGGACCGGGAGCGGCGACACCGGTGAGCGTGACGCGCTGCCCCTCCCTGGCCGCCAGCACACCCGGGCGCAGCTGGGCCAGCCCCCGCTGACGCAGCCAGCGCCGCAGGGCGATCACGGTCAGGGGGAGGAGGACCACCGCGGCCACGAGCAGCGCCGAACCGATCACCAGTAACACAGGCCGCCCCTTTGGAGAACACGTCGGAGGTCTTGGACGCGGTCGGCAGAACACGCCCCGTGGCCGCACCGCGCTGCTGACAATCTTTACCAGTTCTCCGGGAAAGCGGGGCCAATTGGGCATGTCCAGACCGGGGCCGGGGAGTGGCGCGGGCCACGGTGCGCCGTCGGCGGTCACCGCCGCTTCCAGCCGCCGCTACGCTCTGGTGATATGGACGCTGAGGTACACCCCGATCTGGCGAAACTGTCCTTCCTGCTCGGCCGTTGGGAGGGCGTGGGCGTCGCCGGCTACGCCGACGTGGAGGAGTTCCAGTTCGGCCAGGAGATCGAGTTCGCGCACAGCGCGGGCCTGCCCTACCTGACCTTCACGAGCAGGGCCTGGCGGATGAACCCGGAGGGCACCCGAGGTGAGCTGGTCACCGAGGAGTCGGGCTACTGGCGGGTGCGGCCCGAGACGGGCGCCGAGCCGGAGGAGGGTGAGCCCGTCGTGCACCTGGAGGTGCTGATCGCGCACCCCGAGGGCTTCAACGAGGTGTACCTGGGCAACGTGTTCGCGAACCGGGTGGAGATGTCCACCGACGCGGTGGTGCACACCGAGACCGGGATCGACGCGACCGCCTCGCACCGGCTGTACGGCCTGTTCGGGGACAACCGGGAGACGCTGGGGTACGCCTGGGACCTGGCCGCGCGCGGCCACGGCCTGCGCTCGTACATGTCGGCGCAGCTCAAGAGGGTCGGCTCGAAGTAGTCGGGGCCGAGTGGCCGGGTCCGGTCCGGGCATGGGCAGACCCCGGGCTGCTCCCGCCGCTGGGGCGGGGCCGGTCGGACGAGTTCCGGCGGCCCGGGGTCCGGGTGTCCGTCTGGGATTCGCTGCGAACGACGTCGCGCGAACGCGAGCGTCGTCCTAGCGGACGGCCACCTCGCCAGTCCTAAGATCAACCATCTCTTGGACCACCTCCTTTCTTGCGTGCCTCCGACACTACGTCCCGCCCCAAGGGCGGGGCAAATGTTTTTCCTGTGCGCGAAACCGCAGGTGGGGACGGCGTTTCCGCTCCCTTGGCGGGCCGACTAGTCTCGCTGGTATGACTTCGCCGCTGCTGAGCACACCGGGCGCCGTGAGCGCCGAGTCCCCCGACGCCGGAGTCGCCGCGCACTACGGCGACCCCGCGCACGAGGGGCGCGCCGTCGAACGTTCGAGCGCGTGGGTCGACCGGAGCAACCGGGGCGTGGTGCGGGTCACCGGTCCCGACCGCCTGGGCTGGCTCAACGACCTCACCAGCCAGCTGACCCGGGGCCTGGCCCCGGGCACAGCCACCGAGGCGCTGGTCCTGGACACCAAGGGGCACCTGCGGCACCACCTGTCGCTGGTGGACGACGGCGAGGCCACCTGGATCCACACCGAGCCGGAGGGCGGCGCGGAGCTGGCGGGGTTCCTCGACTCGATGCGGTTCATGCTGCGCGTCGAGGTGGAGGACCTGAGCGGTTCCCGCGCGGTGCTGAGCGTGCTCGGTCCGGACCGCGCCAAGGCCGTGGAGGCCGCTTCGCTCGGTGACGTGCCCGTGCGCGCGGCCGAGGGCGAGACCGACCTGTTCCTGCCCGCCGAACGGCTCGTGGAGGCCGCCGAGGCGCTCACGGCGGCCGGGGCGCGCCCGGCGGGCATGTGGGCCTACGAGGCGAACCGGATCGCGGAGCACCGGGTGCGCGCGGGGCTGGACACCGACGACCGCACCATCCCGCACGAGGTGGACTGGGTGGGCCGCGCGGTACACCTGGAGAAGGGCTGCTACCCGGGCCAGGAGACGGTGGCGCGGGTGCACAACCTGGGCCGTCCGCCGCGCCGCCTGGTCATGCTGCACCTGGACGGCACCGCCGAGCGCCTGCCGCAGGCGGGGGCCCCCATCGAGCTGGACGGGCGCCCCGTGGGCCGGGTGGGCACGTCGGCGCGCCACCACGAGCTGGGTCCGATCGCCCTGGGCGTGGTCAAGCGCGCGGCCCCCACCGACGCCGACCTGGTGGTGGACGGCATCGCCGCCGGCCAGGAGGTCGTGGTGGACCCGGACACGGGCGCCAACGCCAAGATCGAGCTGCGCCGCCGTCCGCGTTAATCCGGTTCGAGGAGGCTACGTCCGCCGATGTGGACCTCGGCGAACTCGGTCCCGGTCGGCGCCAGGAACAGGATGTGGGTGGTGACGCTCTCCCCGGGGTTGATCTCGTCCCAGAAGTAGTCCCACGCCACGACGATCTCGGCGTCTACGTCGTTGGCGTACTCCAGGCCCTCGGTGGTCACGCCGATGGTCCCGTAGGTGTCGAAGACCGCGGGCGAGGAGCCCTGGTTGGTGACTTCGAGCCGGTAGACGTGGTACTCGGAGTCCGGGGGCGCGACTGCGGACGACCCCATCCCGTCGGTGACGCTGGTGTCGGTGTAGGCCGTCTCCACCTCCACCAGGAAGGTGTCGAAGACGGCGGAGGCCCCGTTGTAGGACTCCGGCGGCACCGGCTGCGGATCGGGCTCCGCCCCGCCCCCGGGCGGCTCCTGCTGCTCGGGGCTCGGCTCCGGCGCGGTGGGATCCGGCGGGGCCGGTTCGGGCACGGTGGGATCCGCTGGACCGGGGTCCGGCGCGGAGGGGCCCGGTGTGGCGGGCTCCTGTGCGGTGCCGGGCTCCGGTTCCGACCGTTCCAGGACCAGCCGGGCCTCGGGGAGCGGGGCGCGCTCCAGCGAGACCACGGTGGCCACGCACCCGGCTCCGGCCAGGAGGACGGCGACGGGTGCGGCCAAGGCCCGTACGACGGCGCCGGGCCCTCTGGACGGTGGCGGGTGACGGCCTCTGTTGCCCATGCTGGTGTGACGCACGGCACCCGCGGTTCATTCCGCCCCGAGACGCCTTCGCCCTGGTCATGCTGGATCTGATTGACGGCCGGTCCCTGTCATCGGCCGATCCAGTTCCGACCCCCCGTACCGCTTGTGGTGAGTCCCGTACTCTCTGGAATGGAACACCTGATACTGGAGGTGATCGAAAGGTGACGCCTCAGATCAGTCGGCAGCTCCACTCCGGTGTGATGCCGTTCGATGCCCTGCCGTGGTGAGAGGACATACGGGAATGAAAGGGCGGAGCTGGCGGGAGATCCAGGCAGAGGCTGAAAAGCTCAACCCCTGGCTTACCTCCGCGGAGGCACAGGAGATCGCCGATGCGGAAACCGCCCGGATCGAAGCCGAGCGTCAGGGTTACGCGCTCTCCTCCCCGCGCAAGGAGAGCGGGAGGACCCGGAAGGAGGTCGCCCAGGTCATGGGGGTGAGCCAGGCGCGGATCTCCCAGATCGAACACGGGCGGATCGACAGCCTGGAACTCCTGCGGTCCTACATCAGCGCCATCGGCGGCGAACTGCACCTGAGGGTCGACCAGGGTCCGCTGAGCGTCACGCTCGACATCCCCGGAAGCGACGCCGCTGCCGCGACTGCAACCGGGGAGGGGGCCGACGCCTCCGCGGATGAGCGCGACGCCGTGTGAGAACGACGGGCCCGGCCGCACCGGCCGGGCCCGTCGGACGGGTCGGGGCCGGTCAGACGGTGAGGACGATCTTTCCCCGGGTGCGTCCGGCCTGGCTCAGGCGCCAGGCCTCGGCCGCCTCGGCCAGCGGGAACTCGCGGTCCACGTGCACGCTCAGCTTGCCGTCGTCGGCCAGGCGCGCCAGCTCGGCGAGGTCCTCGGAGTCGGGTCGCACCCACAGCCAGTGTCCGCCCAGCTCCTGGACGTCCGGGTCCGCGATGGACACGATCCGCGTGGGGCCGCCCGTCAGCTGCACCGGCTCCTCGGCCACTCCCCCGCCGACGAAGTCGAGCACCGCGTCGACGCCGTTCGGGGCCAGCGCCCGGACGCGGTCGACCAGGCCGTCCCCGTAGACCACGGGCTCGGCGCCCAGGGAGCGCAGGAAGTCGTGGTTGCGCTCGCTGGCGGTACCGATGACGCGTGCGCCGCGGGCGACGGCGATCTGGACGCCGAACGCTCCGACGCCGCCCGCCGCGGCGTGTATGAGCACCGTGTCACCGGAGCCGATCCCCGCCCTTTCGACGGACTGCAGGGCGGTGAGGCCCGCCAGCGGGACACCGGCGCTCTCCTGCCAGCTCAGCGACCGCGGCTTGGGCGCGAGCATGCGCACGCTGGCCGACACCAGCTCGGCGTAGGTGCCGTTCTTGGCCCAGTCCTTGCGGGCGTAGCCGTAGACCTCGTCACCGACCTGGTACTCGTGGGCGTCGGGTCCGACCGCCTCGACGACACCGGCGACGTCCCAGCCGGGGATGAGCGGGAAGTCCGTCTCGAAGAGGGCGTCCAGGCCGCCCGCCGCGAGCTTCCAGTCCACGGGGTTGACCCCTGCGGCCCGTACCCGGATGAGGACCTCGCTCGGGGCGACCTTCGGGTCGGGAAGGTCCACCAGGGCGAGGTCGTCGGCCGATCCGTACTGCTGTAGTGCGATTGCCTTCATGCACACAACAGCGGTCGCGTCCCGGAGTTCATTCCGTGCGTGGGAACGCTCAGGGCCCGACGGGACGCAAGACGCACCCGTCGGGCCCCGGGGGCGCGGTCTCAGCGCATCGCGGCGGCGAGGCGCTCGTCGTGCAGGCGCTCCCCCCAGGAGGGGGCGAGCGGGGCCACCTGGCCCACGCGCCAGCGCAGCAGGAGGTCGGCCAGCTGCGGGTTGCGCGGCAAGGCTGGGCCGTGCAGGTAGGTGCCCAGCACCTGGCCCTGGTAGGCGCCCTCGGTGCGGTCGTCGTTGCCGATGCCGCGCACCGTGGTGGACAGCGGCCGGGCCGAGGGGCCGATGGCCGTGCGGCCCTGGTGGTTCTCGAAGCCGGTGATCCGGCCCACGCCCAGGGCCGGGTCCACGTCCGCGACGATCTCGCCGACGGCGCGGGTCTGGCCGCGGCCGCTGCGGATGTCGAGGATGCCCACGCCGGGGAGCGGGTTGGCCTCGTCGTCGCCGTAGGTCTCACCGATGATCTGGTACCCGGCGCACACCGCGAAGACGCAGGCGCCGCGGGCGGCGGCGCGGGCCAGGCCGCCGTCGGCGCGCAGGCGCTCGGCGGCCAGGATCTGGGGCCGGTCCTCGCCGCCGCCGAGCAGGTAGATGTCGCCCTGCTCGGGTACGGAGTCGCTGGAGTGGACGTGCACGATCTCGGTGGGGATGCCGCGCAGTTCGGCGCGGCGCTTGAGGATCAGGACGTTGCCCTGGTCCCCGTAGGTGCTCAGCAGGTCGGGGTAGATCCACACGATCCGCAGGGCGCTGGTGTTCGTCATGGGTTTCTCCCTACTGGACGCGGCCGTACGCCGTGCGGATCTGCTGGAAGGCGGTGTAGTTGGCGATGAGGTCGACCTTGGTGATGTCCGGCTGGTCGGCCTTGATGCGGCCCAGGACCTCGTCGACCCGGTCGGCCACCTCGAACCGCACGCCGTCGGTCTCCAGGCGCAGCGCGAGGTCGGTGCGGCGCTCGCCCATGACGAACACGCGGCGCCCGCGCAGGACGGTGTAGTCCACGTCCCACAGCCAGGAGGTGTCCTTGCCGTCGGGGACCTGCGCGTTGACCGAGAGGATCACCGGGGTGTGGGGCGGGTCGAGGACCGCGAAGGACTCCAGCCACCCGGCGGGGTTCTTGGAGAGCAGCAGCCGCACCTCGACGCCCATGGTCACCACGGAGGTGTAGCGGCCCGCGACGGAGGTGATCTCGCGCAGCCGCTCCACGGTGCGCTCGGGGTGGATGCCGTACCCGGCGGCGGTGGCCGCGGCGATCGCGGCGTTGGAGCGGTTGGCGTCACCGGGCAGGTTCAGCCGAAGCCTGATGCTCTGGCCCTCCGGGGTGAGGAGGGAATCGGTGGCGTTGTCCACCGCCCAGGTGGTCGCGGGGCGGGCCAGTCCGCACTCGGGGCAGGCCCAGTGCGGGTCCACGTCGCGTTTGAGGTGGCCGCCGCACTCGGGGCAGCACCAGGAGTCCTCCTTCCAGCGCTGTCCCGCGGACACCCAGGTGGCGTTGGGCGCGCCCAGACCCGCCCAGGCCACGAGCGGGTCGTCGGCGTTGGCGATGACGTGGGCGTTGCTCTTGCCCAGCGCGATGCGCCACTTCTTGGCGAGCAGGTTGATCTCGGAGGCGCGGTCCATCTGGTCGCGGCTGAGGTTCATCAGCACCACGAACGCGGGCTGCGTGGCGAGCAGCACCTGCGGGAGGTACTTCTCGTCCACCTCCAGCACGCCGTTGACGGCGGACTGGTTGTTCGACAGCGCCGTGATGTGCCCGGTGGGCATGTTCGCGCCGTGCTCGTTGGTGGCCACGTCGCCGAACTCGCGCAGGGCGTGCGAGATGAGCCTGGTGGTGGTGGTCTTGCCGTTGGTGGCGCTGACCAGGGCGAGCCTGCGGCCCCGGGCGAGCTTGGCGAGCAGGTCGGGTTCGACCTTGAGCGCCACCCGGCCGCCGATGACGGAGCCGTCTCCGCGTCCGGTGGCACGGGACAGGCTGGCCGCGCTCCTTCCCAGAACCGATGCCAGTTGGGCGCGCAGGGGAAGCTCGCTCATCTACTCTCCAGTAAGTGCTGGACCGCCCGCGCCGTTCGCTCCTGGGAGGCGGCGGGCGGTGTGTCGGGCCAAGCCTAGTGTCCACCCGGGGTCAGACCCGCCAGTCCAACCTCTCGGGCGGCGGCCCGAGGTTGGGCGGCACCCCGTCGTCCACGGTCCCCGTCGCTGCGGGGGAGCCGTCCGAGGCGGCGGTGCCGTCGGGTGTGTCGGTCGGGGCGTGGGGATCCGAGGTCGGGCCCCGGGGGCGGCCGCCTCCGGTACCGCGCCCCCTCGCGGCCACGGCGCCACCGCCTCCAACGCCCGGTGCGTCGCCGGTGTTCCGGGAGTCGTCCACCGTGGCGAGTGTGGCCGTGGACAGGGTGAGGATACCCGGGTTGGTGTCGGCCAGCACGGGACCGTCGGCGGTCAGGACCACGGCGGCCGTGGCGGGGAGCCCGCGCAGTGAATCGGCGTCCAGGCCGCAGGGGCGTCCGGGGGCCGCACCGTCGTCCCCGGTGGCGGCGGTCCCGCCGGTTCCGGCCTCCTGGAGGGTGGCCCGCCCCCACGCGGTGGCGGATCTCACATGGCGGACGAGGTCCAGGGGGGCGATCGCCGCCGCGGCGTTGCGGATCACCGCGCCGGACTCGGTGTGCGGGGAGGGGAAGAACCGGTCGTCGGCCTCCACCTCGGCGTCGGGGTCCTCCGGCTCGCCCGTGGCCGCGCCTCCCACGGCCCCGCCCACCGCCTCGGTGAGGCGGTGCACCCGCAGCCCGCCGGGGTCGTGCCCGGCGACACCGGGCGCCGAGGCCGCGGCGCGTTCGACGGCCTCCGCCGAATCCCCGTTCTGACGCATCACCACCGGCAGGCAGGCGGGGTCGGTGAACCGGGCGAGCGCGGCGGGGGCGGCCGTGCGGAACATCAGGACGACCTCCACCCCGCTCTCGGCCGCCGCGGCGAGGACCTGGTCGACCTCCCCTTCGGGGAGGGCCTCGGCGCCGCAGACCACGACGGTGCGGGTGCGGTCCGGTCGCACGCGTGGGCGTCTGCCGTCGGCGTTCCTGGGTTCGGGCGCCTCCAGCAGCTCGCTGAGCGCGGACACGGCGTAGGTGCCGTAGACGCGCGCGGCGGTCTCACCGGAGGCCCGGTCGGTGGAGATGATCTTGACCTGTGCGTAGTCGTTGTCGTCCGCCCGGGTACCGACGGCCTCGAAGGGGCTCAGGCGGCGCTCCAGCTCCCAGGCCCGCTCCCCGATGTGCGGTCCGTCGGCGCAGCGCTCCCGTACCCGGGCCCGCTGCCCCGGTGTGAGCAGGGCGAGCGCGGGGTCGTCCTCGGCGGCGTCCTCCTCTGGGGTGAGCAGGGCGCGCAGGCCGCCGATGAGCTCGGCGATCCCCGCGTGCGGCCCCAGGACCTCCAGGAGACGGAGCAGCAGCGTCTCGTCGGCGTCGGCCTCCGCGGTGCCGCCGGAGGCCGACGCGACCGCGGAGAGGATGCGCGCGCGCTGTCCCGCGTCCAGATTGGTGCCCAGCGTCATCCGGGGCAGGTCGGCGGGGAGCACCCACCGGCGCGGGGCCACGGCGCAGCGGCGGGCCAGCCGGACGAGTTCGCGGGCCACGGAGTGCCCGGTGAGGTCGACCACGGTCAGGTCGCCGCCCTCGCGCAGGCGGGAGACCCCGACGGTGGCCAGCAGCGCCGACCATCCGGCGTCGTCCCCGCCCACCACGACCACGGCGCCCCTGTCGGCGGGGACGGTCACCCCGTACCAGAGCGGCTGCGCCTCGTAGGCCCGCGAGGCCGCCTGCCACTCGGTGTACCTGCGGGCGTGCTCGTGCTGTTGTTCGCGCAGGACCCGGTCGCGCTCGTCGCGTTCGGCGGCCAGGCGCTCCCTGGCCCTGCGCAGCCGGTCGGCGACGACCTGGCGGCTCTGCACGAGGGCGAAGGCGATGGGCGCGGCGATGGCGGCGCAGGCGAACACGCCGCCGAGGGCGAAGCTGCCGGGGAGGATGCGCAGGGTCCACAGCAGCGGCAGCAGCAGGGTGAGGAGGAGGAGTCCGGCCAGGGCGAAGTAGAGGGGCCGGTTGGTCTGGGCCTCGCTGTCGCGCTGGGCGGCGATCCACTCCTCGCTGACGGTTTCGGCGTCGGCCGGGGTCGGCCGCCGCGGGGCCGGTCCGGGAGGCGGCAGGAGCACGGCGTGCCGCCAGCCGACATAGGTACGTCCGGCCTCTCCTCGGGACGCTCCTCCCGAACGGGGGTTGGGCACCGTCCGAACACCTCCTGACCGGCCGTCGCGGGGGGCGGCCGGGGACTCGGTCACGCGGGGCTCCGGCCCGGGCCGGAGTGTGGGCGGAATGCCGTCACCCGCCCGCCGCGCTCGTCACGGCCCCGCCGGAACCGGTCACGGGCACGGGAGGGTGCCGGTGGGCGCGGGTGGAAGGCCGTCGATCTCAGTCAAGCAGCAGCGCGCACCGCTTTCCAGCCCCGCCCCGGACCTGTGGAAAACGCGTCGCGGACCCCGTGGAGGCCGAGGGGCCGCGCGCCCCGGTTCCCGCTCCCAGGGACCGCGCCCGTTCCGAAGCCGGTGGCGAGGCACCGCCGTGTCAGCGCCTCCCCCGGGGGCAGGGGAAGGGGGACAGAAGAAGAGAGGACGCCCCCTTTCCGAGGAGTGACCCCCCATTCCCGAGGTCTACCTGTACGCCGCGCTTCTCGCCCTCATGGTCGTCGGCCTGGGGATGTTGATCGCCTCCGCGGTCATGAGCCGCCGGTGGCGCCGCCGCAACGGACACCAGCTCTGGCCGCCCTCCGCCTGGTCCGCGGAGGATGAGATGTGGTCCAGGGCGGACCGGGAGCAGCGGCGCAGGGTCAAAAGAGCGGTGCGGCGGGGCCACGCGGTGGACGACCCGCGCACGGCCCGGCTCGTGTGCCACCGGGCGCGCGCCGAACACCGGCGCTGGGAGAACCCGTGGGAGACGGTCACCCTGTGCCTGGTCATGGCGATCCAGCTTCCGAACATGCTCAGATGGGCGTCGGACGAAGGCACCCCGGTGGCCATGCGCGTGCTGTTCGCCCTGTTTGCGGGGATGTTCGTCCCCTACCTGCTGGGCGTGGTGCCCTACCGCCTCCTGCGCCTGCGGCGCACCGCCACCGCCGTCGAGCTCAACCTCCCCCTCGCGGAGGAGGCCCGGGAGGAGACCCCGGACTGAGGGGTCCGGAGAACGGATCCCCGAGATGGACGGGGTCCGCAACGGCGCGGGGCGCCGGTGCCGGACGGTCTCCCGTCGGCACCGGCGCCCCGCGTACGCCTGAGGTCGCTCGGCCGTCTAGGCCTGCACCTGGAGGTCGATGACCTTGCCCACCTCGGCCCGCACCGCGTACTCGCCGGTGAA
This sequence comes from Nocardiopsis akebiae, assembly GCF_018316795.1. Taxonomy (NCBI): domain Bacteria; kingdom Bacillati; phylum Actinomycetota; class Actinomycetes; order Streptosporangiales; family Nocardiopsidaceae; genus Nocardiopsis; species Nocardiopsis akebiae. The sequence goes on along the minus strand of NZ_CP074132.1, from coordinate 752,290 downwards.
GCCCTTCGAGGCGAGGACGCGGACCTTCCAGGAGCCGTCGGCGGCGAAGAAGCGGAACGTGCCCTCCTCGCCGGTGGCCACCTCTCCGACGAAGTCGTCGGAGTCGTTCAGCAGGCGGGCGTAGGCCCCGCTCAGCGGCTGTCCGTCACGGGTGACCGTGCCCTGGATGACCGCCTGGTTCCCGGCGTCGACGTCGGCGAGGGCGACCCCGCCGACCGGCGCTCCGCAGCTGTCGCTCACTTGGCCTCGGCCTCCCCCAGCTCGACCGGGACGCCCACGAGGGAGCCGTACTCGGTCCACGAACCGTCGTAGTTCTTGACGTTCTCCAGGCCCAGGATCTCGTGCAGGGCGAACCACGTGTGCGAGGAGCGCTCGCCGATCCGGCAGTAGGCGATGATGTCCTTGTCCAGGTCCACGCCCGCGCCGGTGTAGAGCTCGCGCAGCTCGTCGGCGGTCTTGAAGGTGCCGTCCTCGTTGGCGGTCTTGGCCCACGGGATGTTGCGCGCGGTCGGGATGTGGCCCGGGCGCTGCGAGGTCTCCTGCGGCAGGTGCGCGGGAGCGAGCAGCTTGCCGGTGAACTCGTCGGGCGAGCGCACGTCGACCAGGTCCTTGGTGCCGATGGCCTGCACGACCTCGTCGCGGAAGGCGCGGATGGAGGCGTCCTGCTCCTGGGCGGTGTACTGGGTGGCGGCCCGCTCGGGGACGTCCTTGACGAGCTCGCGGGAGTCGAGCTCCCACTTCTTGCGGCCGCCGTCCAGCAGGCGGACGTTGGTGTGGCCGTAGAGCTTGAAGTACCAGTACGCGTAGGCCGCGAACCAGTTGTTGTTGCCGCCGTACAGGATGACCTGGTCGTCGTTGCCGATGCCCTTGGCGGACAGCAGCTTCTCGAAACCGGTGCGGTCCACGAAGTCGCGGCGGACGGGGTCCTGGAGGTCCGTCTTCCAGTCGATCTTGACGGCGCCGGGGATGTGGCCCTTGTCGTACGCGGACGTGTCCTCGTCGACCTCGACCAGGACCACGTCGGCGTCGTCCAGGTGAGCCTCCACCCAGTCGGCGTCCACGAGGACGTCGGAGCGGCTCATGGGGAACCTCCTGTGTTTCTTGTGCGGTGTCGCGTGTGCGGATCGGTGCTGCCGGGGGCTGCCGTCCCGGGAGCGGGGGATGCGGAAAGTCTGCGAAGCGGTGCGGGGTTCCCGGTTCCGGCATGGGCCGGGGCCGCCGGACGCGCTCCGGGAAGTCGGGGCACGCCGGATTCCGGGCGTACGGGGAACGCGGACAGCGGGCTGCGGAGCGGTCGCCGGACCCTCCCGGCCACCTCGTCCGCGCAGGACGGAGCGCGGCGGCCGGGGACGCGAAGGTCGGCGGCTGCCGGGGCTCCGGCTGGTACGGAAGTGGTCAGGGCAGGCGCGAGGCACTGCCCGTGAGGGTCGACCCGCATGTGTGTTGTCCCCAGATGCGTACACGGAAGACGAGAACCAGTCGCACGGAGGGGGCGTGGGCTCCGGGGCCCGTCCGCCCTAGGGACACAGACAGAGCGCGGCGGCGACGCGGCAGAAGTCCACTGCCCGTCGCTTCGTCAGATACGCGCTCGTCAAAGAGGTCACACCGAAGACGCTACAGGCCGTGTTACGCGTTTGTCACTGGTGTGCTGGATCACAAAGAGGTCGCTCGCCCGGGTGGGGCGTCCGGGGGGGGGAACGGTTCAGAGGACGGCGGCGCCGATCGCGGCGATCACGTCCGCCTTGCGGGGCTGGCCCGCCGCCCGGCGGACCACGCGGCCGGAGGCGTCCAGGACCAGGACGGTGGGGGTGCCCGTGACGTCCAGGCGGCGGACGAGGTCGAGGCGGGACTCGGCGTCCACCTCCACGTGCGCGACGCCGTCGACCATGCCCGCGACCTCGTCGAGGACGCGCCGGGTCGCCCGGCAGGGCTGGCAGAAGGCGGTGGAGAACTGAACGAGGGTGGCCCTCTCCCCCAGCGGGGCGCCGACCTCCTCCGCGGTGAGCGCGTCGCCCGCCGCGTCCGCGTCCTGTCGCGCCATGGCGCTTCCCCTTCCCCCGCGTGTCCTCTTCTTCTCCGGTTCTGCGGCTGTCGCTCCCGGTGCGCGGGCCGCCCGTCGGCCCGGTGCGGTCCGCGCGCCCCGGTGCGGATCGGCGCGAACCGCGCGTCCGGCGACGGGCGTGCGGTCCGGCCCCCGCGACCGTACCGTCCGGAAAGGACCGTGACGGCGCCGCCGCGGGGCGGCCGGGACCGGCGTCAGACCGCGTCGGCGCCCATGAGCGGGATGTCCGAGCCGGTGCCGGTGACCCGCAGGCCGCTGGAGGTGGCCTCCATGTCGGTGACGGTCATGCCGAACGGCAGCTGCGGGGCCTGGGCGCTGAAGGTGAGCATGGTCGCGGCCATGCCGCTGAGGTCTACGGGGGCGTCGCCCACCTGGACGTCGACGGGGGTGACGGTCACGGTGTCGCCCTCGACGGAGAACTCACCGCCGGCGTTGACGGAGGTGCTGATGCCGAACTCGGGGAACGCCAGCTCACCGGTGATACGGGGCTCGCCGCCCTCGGTCGTGATGGTGATGCCCTCGGGGAGGTAGGCGTTGAAGAAGGAGTAGGGGACGGTGAAGGAGCCGTCCAGCTGCCCCGCCACCACGGTCGGCTGGTCGAGCAGGTCGGCGGGGGGAGCGTCGACCTCGGTGGCGGTGACGTCGATCTGCTCGACGGTGATGCTGTCCATGGTCGCCGAGGCGGCGGTGATGTTGACCTCGGAGTAGGTGCCGCTGACGGCCTGCGGCAGGAAGGCCCAGCCCTCGATGGCCACATCCGGTTCCTCGGCCATCTGGAGCCGTTGGGCCAACTGGCTCGCGACCATGTTCTGCGCGAAGCTGCGCGCCCCGATGTCGGCCGCAACCACGGCGACCGCCAGGAGGATCAGGAGAACGACGAGGAACTTACGCATCGGAGATCCCAGCACACTTTCTTTCGTTCCGGCGCGCTCTCGGCTGGTTCGTCCCGCCGGTCGTGGTCACACGCCATCGGCGCCCGACGGGCGCCGGTCATGGAAACCTGTCGGAAAGGCTACTTCACCACAGGTTGGACGCCCGGAGCCTTCCACCGGTTTGTCCCGGATGGACAACTAGACCGGTTCGAGACGTCTCGCGGGGCGGAAACAGGGCGTTGCGGCCCCGTTGACGGGTCCTGCGGGCCCTGGCTCAGCGGGGCATCAGCATGGCGGCGAGGCCGTCGCTGGCCGCCGCGCCCGCGAGGGAGAGTTCGATCACGTTGGTGGCGACCACGTGCTGGGGGCTGAGGCGGGCGAACTCCAGGACGTGCGGCTGCTGCTCGTGCTCCTCCTGCGCCAGCTCGTCGCGGTACATCGCGTAGACGATGCGCTGGAGCGGCGCGCTGGGCACCGTGTGGCAGGCGAACAGCAGGGTGTCCGGCTCGCTGTGGGAGACCTGGGCGACGAGGGCGTCGGCGATGCGGTCGAAACCCGGGCCCTGCTGGTCGGCGAGGGTGTAGATGGTGATGACGCCGCGCAGCTTGCCGGGCGGCGCCTGGCGGACCGGCGGGCCGTCGTAGTAGTCGTCGTAGGGGTCGGCTTGGCGACGCTTGCGGCGCACGGGCTCCTCCGGGAGTTCGTCGTCGGGGTCCGCTCCCCCGTCGTCGTAGTCGTCGTAGTAGTCGTCATCGTCGTCGTAGGGGTCGCGGCGCGGGCGCGCGGCCATGGCGACGGCCCCCCACAGCGCGGCGACGGCGCCGAGCATCAGCAGCGGCCCCCCGAAGCCGAGGCCGAAGCGGCCGACCACGACGGAGAGCAGCGCGGCCAGGCCGACCAGCCCCAGCACCGTCAGGTCGGTGCGGCGGTGCTCGGAGGTGCGTCGAGCGACCGCGACGAGCGCGGAGACGAGGAAGACCGCGACGAGGACCTGCGTGAGGTTGACGAGCGAGCGCGGGATGAGGTCGTAGTGGTCGCCCATGGCGGGGTAGGAGGCGTCGAAGCGGGTGCCCACCCGGTCGACGGACAGCACCACCAGGGGGACGATGGTGAACGCGCTGAGGAACAGCCGCGAGGTGAACCGGCCGCGGGGCGAGCGGACGCCGTACTCCAGCGCGCCCCAGGCCGTGTAGAGCGGGCCCAGGAGGCTGATGCCGATATGCAGCAGCCGGAAGGTGAGCCCGCCGAAGTCGAACATCGCGCCGATCACGCCCGCGCTGAGGCCGACCGTCGTACCCAGTGCGGCGACGAGCCATCCGACCGCGGCCACACTGGGACGGCGTTGGGCGTACGCGGCGAGCGCGGCGGTGGCGCTCCAGCCCACCAACGCGCTTATGAATGCCAGTCCTACCGTCACCATCCCGACAATGATGCTGCACGTTAGCGGGTGGATGTGCACTCGATGCAGATTCGCGGGGCCAGTGTGGGCGACGATCCCGCAGAGTGGAGGCCACAACGGGGATTTACACTGTGATCTTCATCACCAGGTTTGCCACCGCATCCCAGTGGCTCCACCCTGCCCGCGGGTGGCCGTAGGCTCGCACTACGCGGGGAGCGCCGCCCCGACACCGGAAGGGCCGCTTCCCCCACCCAAGCCAGGAGAGAACCGTGTCACACGACGCCGTGTCCCCGAACGCGCGCGGGGCCGCCTTCTTCGACGTGGACAACACCCTGATGCGGGGTGCGTCGATCTACCACTTCGCCCGGGGCCTGGCCTCCCGGGACCTGTTCACCACCCGCGACCTGATGCGGTTCGCGTGGGGGCAGACGGTGTTCCGGGTGACCGGCAGCGAGCAGCCCGAGCACATCAACGCCGCGCGCGAGGCCGCGCTGGCGTTCGTGGCCGGACACGACGTGAAAGACCTCGTCGCGCTCTGCGAGGAGATCTACGACGACACCATGGCCGACCGGATCTGGGAGGGCACCCGGGCACTCGTCCAGGGGCACCTGGACGCGGGGCGGCCGGTGTGGCTGGTGACCGCGACACCGGTGGAGCTGGCCCAGATCATCCGGCGGAGGCTGGGCCTGACCGGCGCGCTGGGCACCGAGGCCGAGTGCGTCGACGGGGTGTACACGGGACGCTTGAACGGGGACCTGCTGCACGGTCCGGCCAAGGCCGTGGCCGTGCGCGCCCTCGCCCGCAGGGAGGGCTGGGACCTGGCCTCCTGCTCCGCCTACAGCGACTCCTCCAACGACCTGCCGCTGCTGTCCCTGGTGGGGCGCCCGCACGCGGTCAACCCGGACACCGACCTGCGCAGGTACGCCCGCTCGCACGGGTGGCCGGTGCACGACTTCCGGCGGCACCGGAACGCGCTGCGGGTGGCCGTCCCGGCCGCGGTGGGCGCCGTCGCCGGTGCCGTGGCGCTGCGCGCGGTCAGACAGAGACGGACCGGCTGAGCCGGGCGGACCGAAGGCCGGGAGCCGGGAGGCCGGAAGAGCCAGGGGCGGGCGGGGTACCCGCGCCGTCGAGGGGACCGCCGCACGGGAAAGGGACCGGGACCGGAGTCGTCCACAGGTCACGCGTGGGCGTGGCGCCGGCGGGTGACCGGCTGGTGGAGTGGATCAAGGGGGTCCAGATGCCCGAAACACGCCATGCCGCCCACAAAGCCCTCAGGTGCGTTTTCCGGGCATTTCACACCGTGGGCCGCACCAGGGGCCGCCCGGAGATCCCTCAGCGCCCCAGCGTGGCCCTGGCGAGGGCGAGCACGTGGACGGGCCGCAGACCGCCTCCGCGCGGGGACGTGCCGCGACGGCTGCCCGCGTAGGCCTCGAAGGCCTCCACCGAGCTGTATGCGGGCGACCAGTCCAGCACCCGCTCCAGGGAGTCGGTGTGCATTCCCGAGGTGTCCAGGCCCGCGCGCACGGCGCGGGAGGTGCTGGAACTCGCGTAGTCGATCCGGCCGTGCTTGGCCAGGCCGCGCAGTACCCGCAGGCCGCGCGCCGGGACGGGGAGCCGCTGGCCGCCGACGCGGCGCAGGCAGTGCGAGAGGCGGACCGAGTTTTCGCCCGCCACGTCGAAGAACCCGGTGCCGTCGCTGAGCGCCATGCGCACCAGCGCCTCGGCGCCGTCGTCCTCGTGCAGGAACTGCACGTCGGGGTCGCTGCCGAGCACGGTGGGCACGAACCGCGAGTCCAGGTAACGCGTGAGCGGGGTGCTCACCGAGGGGCCGATGAGGTTGGCGAAGCGCAGGACGGCCACCGACAGGTCGGGGCGGCGGCGCTGGAGGCCGCGGGTGTGCCGCTCGACCTCGGCCGCGTCGTCGGCGTCCAGGGTGGCGCTGGACCGCACCACCAGGCGCCGGACGGTGGTGGAGCGCTGGGCCGCGCCGAGCACCCGCATGGTGCCCAGGACGTTGTCCTCGCGGTTGGGACGGCCAGCGGTGTCCAGGCCCAGGTGCAGGACGAGCTCGGCGCCGGAGTCGGCGACGATCCTGTCCAGGCTCCCGTCGTGCAGGTCGACATGGGCGTACTCGACGCCCGGCGCGTCCGTGGGCGGTGGCGAGGAGTCGGCACCGATCACCCGGCGGACCCCGGGCTCCTCGCTCAGGGTCTGCGCGACCCTGGCGGCCAGGGGTGTGGAAACCCCGGTGACGAGTACGACACGAACCATGGCGACACGTTCCTTGGGAGGAGACGGGAGCTGTTCCGGCAGGCCCGCGGACCGTTCACCCGGGGGGTGAACCGGCGACCGCGACCCGTGAGACACAACAGCGCCTCACCCAGAAAATTCCATAGCTCCGGCAAAGGCCGGGCAAGGACGGCGGTGTCTCCGCGTCCGGGGCGTGCCTGGAGCGCGCCCGCGCCCGCGGAGAGACGACGTTCGCCGCTACCGGTCCTACTTCTTGTTGCGACGCGCGACACGCGTGCGCTTGAGCAGCTTGCGGTGCTTCTTCTTCGCCATCCGCTTGCGGCGCTTCTTGATGACGGAACCCATGGGATCACCTTCTCGCTGACGGAGGTTACGGACATGCCGCACCGCTGGGCGGTGGAAACCGGCAAGGGGCTCGGATGCGGTCACCGGAGCCGTTCGGACACCTGCGTGCCCGGGGACCGGATCGGCCGGTGCGACCGGGGTGGTGTCCCCCGGGTCCGGCGCTGGAGAGCGCGCACCTACCGCACCCGAAGCTCCAGCCTACCGTTACGGGTGCGCGCTCCGGGTCACGCCCCGGGAAGTGCGGGCTCGTCCTTGTACAGGACGGCGGCGGGCTCCGCGTAGCTGACGCTGGTCAGCCGCTGGTCGCTGAAGGTCAGCGACGTCACGCTCGCCAGATTGCACTCGCGCAGGTCGGGACGGTGCCAGAGGCGTTTGCCCTCGGCTGCGCGGCGGGTCATCCAGATCGGCAGCTGGTGGCTGACGCACACCGCCTCGCGGCCCCACGCCGCCCGGCGGGCGACCTTGACGGCCTCCACCATGCGGGTGACGATCTCGGAGTAGGGCTCGCCCCAGGACGGCAGGAACGGGTTGTACACCCGGCTGAACACCCGGGGATCGCGTACCGACCGCCGCGACAGGCTCATTCCCTCGAACTTGTTGGCCGCCTCGATGAGCCGGTCGTCCAGGGTGACGGGCAGGTCCGTCGCCTTCTGGAGTGGCACGGCGGTCTCCTGGGTGCGGTCCAGCGGCGAGGAGAACAGAGCCGCGATGTCGTGGCCCTCGAACCACTCCGCGGTCATCTCCGCCATCTGCTGGCCCCGGTCGCTGAGGTGGAAGCCGGGGAGCCTTCCGTAGAGCACCTTGCCGGGGTTGTACACCTCTCCGTGTCGCAGCAGGTGCACGACGGTGGTCGTCGTCATCGTGTGTGTCTTTCCTTCGGGGTCGTGGGCGTCGGGGCTGTACCGGCCCTGGGCGTCAGCCCTGGGCCTCGGCCGCGGCGCGGGCCGCCCCGGGCAGCGCCGCGACCACCCGGTCCACGGCGGCGTCGTCGTGCGCGGCGGAGAAGAACCAGGCCTCGAAGGCGGCGGGCGGCAGGTACACGCCCTGGTCGAGCATGGCGTGGAAGAACGCGGAGAAGACCGCGGTGTCGGTGGTGCGCGCGGTGTCGAAGTCGACGGCCTCCTGGTCGGTGAAGAACACCGTGAAGAGGTTGCCGCCGTTCTGGAGCCGGTGGGCGACCCCGGCCTCGCCGAGCGCCTTGGAGACCTCTGCCGCCACCCGCGCGGAGACCTCGTCGATGCGGGCGTAGACCTCGGGGGTGGCCCCCCGCAGGGTGGCCAGGCCGGCGGCGGTGGCCAGCGGGTTCCCGGACAGGGTGCCCGCCTGGTAGACGGGCCCGTTCGGCGCGAGGCGGTCCATGATCTCGGCGCGCCCGCCGAACGCGGCGGCGGGCAGGCCGCCGCCCATGACCTTGCCGAAGGTCATGAGGTCGGGGGCGACGCCCTCCAGACCGAACCAGCCCGAGGCGCTGACGCGGAAGCCGGTGAGGACCTCGTCGAGGATGAGGAGGGCGCCGTTGGCGTGCGCGATCTCCTTGATCCGGGCGTTGAACCCGTCCCGGGGGGCGACGACGCCCATGTTGGCGGGGCAGGCCTCGGCGATGACGCAGGCGATCTCGTCGCCGTGCTCGGCGAAGGCGCGCTCGACGGCCCCGGGGTCGTTGTAGGGCAGCACGAGGGTGTCGGCGGCGCTGGCCCCGGTCACGCCCGGGGAGTCGGGCAGGGCGAAGGTGGCCAGACCCGAACCGGCCGAGGCCAGGAGGGCGTCGACGTGGCCGTGGTAGTTGCCCGCGAACTTGACGATCTTGCTGCGCCCGGTGAAGCCCCGCGCGAGGCGGATCGCGGACATGGTGGCCTCGGTGCCGGAGTTGACGAGGCGGACCTTCTCCACGGGGGTGCGTTCGACGATGAGCTCGGCCAGCTCGACCTCGCCGGGGGTCGGCGCGCCGTAGGAGGTCCCGGCGTCGACCGCGCCGTGGAGGGCCTCGACGACGGCGGGGGCCGCGTGGCCGAGGATCAGCGGCCCCCACGAGCACACGAGGTCGACGTACTGGCGGCCGTCGGCGTCGGTGAGGTAGGGGCCCTCGCCCTTGACGAAGAAGGGCGGGGTGCCGCCGACGGCGCCGAAGGCGCGGACGGGGGAGTTCACGCCGCCGGGCACGACGGCGGAGGCACGCTGGAAAAGCTCTGCGGAAGTCTGTTGAGTACCCACCTCACCAGTGTGTCAGCTGTGTCCGGTACCGGGACCATGACCCGCCCGCGTCGGCCGAGGACCCGGCGTCGGGCGCGTACACGTGCGTCTCTCGGCGACCCGGATCCGGGCCGGTCGGGCACACGTGTGCCCTGTTCCGGCGCCCGAGCGGCAGGTAGCGATGGGGGGAGGTGCGGCCGTGCCCCGCACACGCTTGTGCCCCGCCCCCGGGGATAGGGACGGGGCACACGGAAGCCGGTTCAGTACCGGGCGGCGTGGCCGTCCCGGGCGGGGGCGTCGGGCGGGGGCGGCGCGCCCGTGTCCGGGGCGGCCGGGGTGTCCGGCCGCTCGGCGCGCACCAGCGGGCGCAGGCGGTCGTCGCGGGCGAGCAGCTCCACGAGGGCGGTCATCGGACGGGAGGCGGCCAGGGAGACCAGGGCCGCGACGGTGGCGCCGACCAGGAGGCCGACGGTGACGTCGTGCGGGTAGTGGGCGCCGACGAAGACCCGGGAGAAGGCCTCCAGGACGGCGAGCAGCACGGCGAGGACGGCGATGCGGCGCCAGGCCAGGATGAGCGCCGCGGCGGCGGCGCCCGCGATCGCGGCGTGGTTGCTCGGGAAGGACCAGTCGCCGAGCGGGTCGCAGGTGGCGATCGTGGTCAGGTCGGTCATGGCCTGGCAGGGGCGCATCTGCTCGAAGAACGTCTTCACCGTGCGGCTGACCGCGTAGGCGACGACGGTGGCGACGGGGGCGAACAGGGCAAGGCCGACCAGACGGGAGTCCAGGGAGCGGGCGCGCCACCAGGCGGCGAGGAAGAGGACCGCGAACACTCCGAGGAAGAGGTCGGTGCCCACGTAGGCGACGCTCTGCACCCAGGGGTCCAGGTCCGCCGTGAACTCGATCAGGGCCCGGGACCAGGCGGCGCTGACGGCGAGGATCTCAGAGACCATCTCTCTCCATTGGGTCGCTCAGGGGGAGGATCGCGCGCAGGGGGGATGATCTGGGCGACGTCCCGTCCGGGGGTGACGGGAATCCCATGATTCGGTGACATGAAAGCCTTCATCCTGTCATCAACCGGGGCCTCCCGGACCCGCGAAACGGCCGTACCGACGAAAGAGACGGAGGGCACCGCCGAAGGAGGGGCCGTGCCGCACCGGAGGCCCGGCGTACCGATGAGTAGCTTGGGGGTGTCCACCCTCCCGGCGGTGCCCATCCGCCCTCCAGAGACGGAGCCCCGATGACCTCGAACTTCACCACCGCGGACCTCATCGACGACCACGGCGACACCCTGCGAAGCTGCTCCACGCAGTTCCGCCGGTTCGGGGGGCGCGCGGTGTTCTCCGGGCGGATCCGCACCGTCCGGTGCCACGAGGACAACGGCCTGGTCAAGCAGGTCCTCAACACCCCGGGCGACGGCGCGGTCCTGGTGGTGGACGGCGGCGGCTCGCTGCGGTCCGCCCTGATGGGCGACATGATCGCCGAGGCGGCCGTGGCCAACGGCTGGGCCGGAACCGTGATCTTCGGCGCGGTCCGCGACACCCGCGCCCTGGCGGGGCTGGACCTGGGCGTGAAGGCGCTGGGCTCCAACCCCCGCAAGTCCCTCAAGGACGCCGCCGGCCGCCTGGACGTGCCCGTGGCCTTCGGCGACGTCACGTTCACGCCGGGCGAGTGGCTCTACAGCGACGAGGACGGTGTCGTGGTGAACGCCGAGGAGATCCGGATCTGACGCCGGGCCAAGCGGAGGCGAACGGAGGAGGTCTCCGAGATGACCTCCTCCGCGCGTCCCCGACGCCTCCCCGGTGCTTCCCGCCGGACCCTCAGCGGCCCCCGGCGGGCTCCGGGGCCTTGCCTACGCCTTCCCGCCCGCCCCGCCTCCGCGCGCTCAGGCCCGGCCGCGCAGGAGCGGGAGCACCACGGCCGCGCACATCGCCGGGAGCAGCAGCAGCGGGACGAGGAGCCACACCAGGGTGTTGTCGACGAGCAGTACGACCGCCGCCTGCGCCAGGCCGACCAGCACGAACCCGCTCCTCATGAGGCGGTGCGCGGCCGACCACCAGCGGACCACGGGCCGGTCGCGGTCCGCTCCGGGATCCGGCGCGGGCAGGGCGGCGCCGACACCGACCAGGAACAGCCCGGTCGCCGTGCCCAGCACCCGGCTGATCGGGAGGTCCCACCCGGCCTGGCCCAGGACGAGCACGCCGTGCGTGACGAGCAGGAACAGGGACAGCAGGCACAGGAGGGCGTTCATGCCCCGCGCGGCGCTCCGCGCCGTCGACGCCGACGGCAGCCCCAGCGCGTCTTGGAGGCCGTTCTGGAGACGGGTTCCGTAAACCACGGCGGCCGACAGCACGACCGCCAGGAGCCCGGTCGTCAGGGGCAGGGCCAGCGCGAGCACCACCCGGGGGACCGTGTCGGGGGTGCCGTCCAGGTTGGTGCGTCCGCTGAGCACCGTCCCCGGCAGCTCGGGCCAGGCCGTCCAGGAGACGAGGGCCATGAGGGCGACCGAGGCCGCCGTGACGAGAATTCCCGAAAGGGGAACGCGGGGCCTTTCCCTCTTCGCCTCCGCCGGATTCTCCGTGCCGTTCATTCCTTTTCTTCCTCTCCCTCGCCGTTCTCGTGGCACAACACTAGGAAAAGGGTTTCCGGGACCGCATCGACCGCGGGGCACGGTGCGGTCACGCGTTTCCCGGGAACCGGACGTGCCGGAGGTCATGGTGCTGACATGCCCCCGACCATGACCTCCCGCGACGGTCCGCACCGGGTCGTCCCGACTAGGCTCGGAGGAATGCGCACCCCCGGCTCCGCGACCGACCCGTCCTCCTGGGTCACGCTGCACGAGAACCGTCCGCCCCGCGTTCTCAAACTGCTGTTCTGGGGCGCGGTGGCGCTCACGCTCGGCCTTTACGCCCTGCTGTTCCTGAGCGGGCAGATGCGTTTCCACGGCGGCGATCCGGTCGCCAACACCGCTGTGCTCATCAGCGTCGGCGTCCTGCTGCTCTGCTGCGCGCTGTGGCCGTTCCTGGCCTGGTCCCCGGCGTCCCCGTGGCCGCGCAGGGCGGTCAGCGCCGCCTTCCTCGTCCTCACGGTGCTCTGCATGCTCAGCAGCAACCACACGACCTTCCTGCTGCTGTGCGTGGGCACGATGAACGCGGTGGCCGTGTTCGGGCTGCCGGGCGGCATCGGCTACGGCTCCGCCGTGCTCGTGTTCAGCGTCGGCCTGACCCTGGTGGTCCCCGGACTGCCGTTCGCGGTGGGGCTGTTCGCCGGGGTGATCCTGCTGTTCATCGTGGCGGCGTCGGGAACGGTGTTCCTCGGGCTGACCGTGGCCGCGCGGCGGGCCGAGCGCACGCGGGAGCTCCTGGTCGCGCTGGAGGAGGCCCACGGGGAGCTGCGCCGCCGCTCCGAGCGCATCCGCGAGCTCACCGTGGCCGAGGAGCGCGCCCGCATGTCCCGGGAGATGCACGACAGCACCGGCCACTACCTGACCGCGCTCACCATGTCGCTGACGAACGCGCTGCGCTTTCGCACCGCTCGGCCCGACGCGGCGTGGGAGGAGGTGGAGCAGGCCCGTGCGTTGGCCCGGGAGGCGCTCACCGACACCCGGCGCTGGGTGCGCGCGCTGCGGCCCCTGCGTTTGGAGGGACGTGCGGGGCTGGCCGCGATGCGGGCGCTGGCGTCCTCCTTCGACGGCGGGGGCATCCGGATCGGGTTCGCGGTCACCGGCACCGGGGTCTGGCCCGACCTGTCGGAGGAGGCCGAGCTGGTCTGCTACCGGGCGCTCCAGGAGGGCCTGACGAACGCGCTGCGCCACTCGGGCGCCGACATGGTCGAGGTGGAGGTGCTGACCCGCGCCGACGGGGTCGCGGTCACGGTGACCGACAACGGCGGCGGCGCGGCGGAGGCGGCGGTGCACGCGGGGTTCGGGCTGCGGGGCCTGTCCGAAAGGGTCGCGGCCGTCGGCGGGACGATGCTCAGCGGGAACGTGTGCGCGGCCGACCGGGCACGGGAGGGCACCGCAGTGGAGGGCCCGGCCCGCGAGGACACGGCGCCGGAGGGCCGGACGCGTGAGGACGGAGCGGACGGGAGCCCGGCCCGTCGGGAGCGCACGCGGGAGGGCGCGGCGCCGGGGAGCCCGTCCCCGGCGGGTTCCCCGGGCTTCCGGCTCCGCGCGGAGGTTCCCGCGGACGCCGGTACGCGGGAGACTGTTCACGGCACGGCTGGGGGCACCACTTGACCACTGTTTCGGTCCTGATCGTCGACGACCAGATCCTGATGCGGCAGGGCCTGCGCAAACTGCTGGAGATCGAGGAGGGCGTCGACGTCGTCGGCGACGCCGCGGACGGCGTCGAGGCCCTGGAGTTCCTGTCGGCCGCCGACCCGCTCCCGGACGTGGCCCTGGTGGACGCACGCATGCCGCGCATGGACGGGGTGGCCCTCGTCGGGCGGATGCGCGCGGAGTACCCGGACGTGCCCGCCCTGGTCCTGACCACGTTCGACGACGACGAACTGGTCTTCGGCGGCCTGCGGGCCGGAGCGCGCGGCTACCTGCTCAAGGACGTGCCGCCGGAGGAACTGGTGTCGGCGATCCGCCGCGTCGCCCGGGGGGAGACCGTCCTCGGCGGTCCGGCGGCCGAACTCCTGGTCGCCGCGCTGGGCGAGGGCCCCTCCACCGCCCCCGCGGCGGACCCGTCCCGCCGTTCGGGGCACGGGGAGGCGCCCCGGCTGTCGGAGCGCGAGGAGGAGGTGGCCCGCCTCGTCGGCACGGGCGCCACCAACCGGGAGGTCGCGCGGGCCCTGTTCATCACCGAGGGCACCGCCAAGAACCACGTCACGAGCATCCTGCGCAAGCTCGGGCTGCGCGACCGCACCCGGCTCGCCCTGTGGGTACGGGAGCGCCGGGACGGCTAGGTCGCGTTCCGAGGCCGGACGGGCCCGGTCCCGCGAGGGCCCTCCGACGCGTGCGTCGGGCCCGGCCCGGGACGTTGGGCGCGCTTGGGGGTGCGGCGGGGCGCCGGAGCGCCGTCCGCGTCCGCCCTCCGGTGGGACGACCGGTGTTCCGGCCGTGGCCCCACCCCCGGAACCGGTATAGTATGGCCGGTATAGTTATTGGTTGCGTGAGAGGCCGCCGCATGATCGAGATCCTGAAACCCGCCGAACTGGCCCGAGCCAAGGACGCGGGAGCACTGGTCGCCCGCATCCTCCGGACGGCACGGAGCCGTACCGCGGTCGGCACCAACCTCCTGGACATCGACCGGTGGGCACAGGAGATGATCGCCGAGGCCGGGGCGCAGTCCTGCTACGTCGACTACGCGCCCTCCTTCGGGCGCGGGCCGTTCGGCCACTACATCTGCACGGCCGTCAACGACGCCGTGCTCCACGGGCTGCCCCACGACTACGCGCTCGCCGACGGCGACCTGCTCACACTCGACCTCGCCGTCTCCCTGGGCGGGGTCGCCGCGGACTCCGCCATCAGCTTCGTCGTGGGAGATTCCAGGCCCGCGGAGAGCGTCGCGATGATCCGCGCGACCGAGCGCGCGCTGGAGGCGGGGATCGCCGCCGCCCGGCCCGGGGCCCGCGTCGGCGACATCTCCCACGCCATCGGCTCGGTCCTCAGCGCGGCGGGGTACCCGATCAACACCGAGTTCGGCGGTCACGGCATCGGGTCGACGATGCACCAGGACCCGCACGTGGCCAACACCGGGCAGCCCGGCCGCGGCTACAAGCTGCGCCCCGGACTGCTGCTCGCCCTGGAGCCGTGGGTCATGGCCGACACCGACGAACTGGTCACCGACGCCGACGGGTGGACGCTGCGCAGCGCGACGGGCTGCCGGACGGCGCACAGCGAGCACACGATCGCCGTCACCGACAAGGGAGCCGAGATCCTCACCCTGCCCGGGTGACCGCCGGACCGCCGCTCGCGCGCCCGGCCGCTACCGCCACCGGTGGGCCCGGCCCGCCCCGGGGTCAGGCGGAGAACTCCTCGCTCGCGTCGGCGAGGATGTCGAGCACCACGATCGGGTCGGGCAGCACCACGGCCCCGTCCGCGGCGCGCGGCGGGCGGATCCAGGTGACCCGGCCGCCGGAGGGCAGCAGCGAGGGGGCGCCGAGCACGAAGCTGTCCCGGCAGTGCCAGCGCAGCCCCGGCATCTCCTCCACGGCCTCGGGCACGCAGTCCAGGTGGCAGGACCACCACTCGTCCTCGTCCACCGGCGAACGGGTGGCCACGAAGAACAAATAGCGCGAGGACTCCACCGCCGCGACCGGACCCGCGGGGACGCCCGAGCGGCCCATGCGCGCCAGCGCCATCACGCCCGCCTCACGGGGGACGTCGAACACGTCGAAGACCCGCCCCGTGGGCAGGATGATGTTCGCGTCGGGGGTGCCCGTCCACCACCGCCGGATGGTGTCGGTGTCGGTGCTGGCCTCCACGCCCCAGGCCATCGTCACCGGGTGCGCCGCCGGGTCCGGACAGCCCATCCGGTCGCAGCTGCACGCACGGTCCTGCCCCGGCGAGGTGCCGCGCGCCACCGGCCAGCCCAGCTCGGCGTAGCCCAGAGCCGCGTCCAGCATGCTGGCCGCCGCATGGCGGCGCTTACGTCGGTACAGAACCTCGGCCATGGAGCCTCCCCGGTGTTCGCTCGTGTTCCAGGCGCGGCCTCGCCTTCGAAGGCCCGGCGCCCGGAGACCGCGACCGGGGCGAGGGGCCTGGTCGCGCTACCGCAGCAGGCGGGCGGCCTCGGTCGCCCAGTAGGTGAGGATCTGCTCGGCCCCTGCCCTGCGGTAGGAGGTCAGTGTCTCCACGATGGCCCGCTCGCGGTCGATCCAGCCCCGCTCCGCAGCCGCCTCGATCATCGCGTACTCGCCGCTGACCTGGTAGGCCGACACGGGTACCGGGGAGGCCTCGGCCACCTTGGCCACGATGTCGAGGTAGGCCAGGCCGGGTTTGACCATCACCATGTCCGCGCCCTCGGCGACGTCCAGGGCCACCTCGCGCAGCGCCTCGCGCGCGTTGGCCGGGTCCTGCTGGTAGCCGGAGCGGTCGCCGAACTGCGGCGCGCCCTCCGCGGCCTCGCGGAAGGGGCCGTAGAACGCCGACGCGTACTTGGCGGCGTAGGCCAGGATGGGCACCTGCTGGTGACCGGTGCGGTCCAGCCCCGCGCGGATCGCCGCGACCTGGCCGTCCATCATGCCGCTGGGCGCCACCACGGCGGCGCCCGCCTCGGCCTGGGCCGCGGCCACGGACGCGTACCGCTCCAGGGTCAGGTCGTTGTCGACGTGCCCGTCCACCTCCAGCGGGCCGCAGTGGCCGTGGTCGGTGTACTCGCACAGGCAGAGGTCGGCCATCACCACGACGTCGTCCCCGACCTCGGCGGACAGGTCGCGCAGGGCGGCCTGGACGATCCCCTCGGGGTCGTCGGCGGCCGAGCCGTGCGCGTCCTTGTGCGCGGGGATGCCGAACAGCATCAGCCCGCCGACCCCGGCGGCGGCCGCCTCGTGGGCCGCCTTGCGCAGGCTCTCACGCGTGTGCTGCACCTGGCCGGGCATCGAGGAGACGGCCACCGGCTCGGTGATGCCCTCCTTGACGAACATCGGCAGGACGAGGTTCTCGGGGCGGACCCGGGTCTCGGCGACCAGGCGGCGCAGCGCCGGACCGCGGCGCAGACGGCGCGGCCGGACCGCGGGGAAGGCGGCGTCGTTGCTGGAGGCGTTCATCACGGGGCTCCCGGGAAAGGTTCGTGCGTCGGCGGCGGTGTGGTCTCTCAGAGCTTGCGGCGGCGACCGCGCCTCTTCTGACTGGGCTTGAGGACGGGCTTGCCCGCCTCGACCGCCTCGCGCCTCTTCTCGGCACCGTACTCCGAAAGGGCCTGCGCCAGGGCGGAAACCGAGGCTTTGGGCGCCACGACGTCGACGCGCAGGCCGAACTCGATCGCGGTCTTCTCCGTCTCGGGGCCGATGACGGCGATGGCGGTGGTGTTGTGCGGCTTGCCCGCGATCCCCACCAGGTTGCGCACCGTGGAGGAGGACGTGAACAGCACCGCGTCGAAGCCGCCGCCCTTGATCGCCTCGCGGACGGGCGCGGGCGGGGGCGCGGCGCGCACGGTGCGGTAGGCGGTGACGTCGTCGACCTCCCAGCCGAGCTTGTCCAGTCCGGCGGACAGGGTCTCGGTGGCGATGTCGGCCCGCGGCAGCAGGACCCGCTCGATCGGGTCGATCTCGGCGTCGTAGGGCGGCCACACCGAGACCAGGCCCGAGCTGGACTGCTCCTCCTCGGGCGGGGCCAGGTCGGGCTGGATGCCGAACTCGCGCACGGCGCGCGCGGTGGCCTCGCCGACGACGGCGACCTTGACCCCGGCGAACGCGCGCGCGTCCAGGCCGTAGGACTCCAGGCGCTCCCGGATGGCGCGGACCGCGTTGACTGAGGTGAAGGCCACCCACTGGTAGCGGCCGGTGACCAGGCCGCGGACGGCGCGCTCCATCTGCTGCGGGGTGCGCGGCGGCTCCACGGAGATGGTGGGCACCTCCTCGGGCACCGCACCGTAGCCGCGCAGCTGGTCGGACAGGGCGGCGGCCTGCTCCTTGGTGCGGGGCACCAGGACGCGCCAGCCGAACAGCGGGCGGCTCTCGTACCAGGACAGCTCGGAGTGGCGTCCGGCGGCGGGGCCGACGACCATCAGCGCGGGCGCGGTGACGTGGTGGCCCTTGGCGTCCTTGGCCTTTAGATCGGCGACGAGCCGCCCCAGGGTCGAGGAGACCGTGGTCTGGCGGGTGGTGCCGCCCGCGCGCACGACCGCGGCGGGGGTCGTGGCGGGCCGCCCCCCGGCGATGAGGGTCTTGCACAGCACGTCGAAGCCGGGGCCCTGGTGCTCCACCGGCTCGCCGGCGGGCGCGTCGCCGCCCATGACGACCAGGGTGGCGCCGCTGGCGGCGGCCTCGTGCCAGTCGACGCCTCCCCCGCCGTGCGCGCGGGCGTTGAGCACGCGCACCTCGGGGCTGTCCGCGTCCAGCAGCGGCACGCCCGCGAAGGTCGGCACGGAGGTGATCGCGGAGACGCCGGGGGCGACCTCGACCTCGATCCCGGCCTCGTGGCAGGCCGAGACCAGTTCGGCGCCGCGGCAGCCGAAGAACGGGTCGCCGGAGTAGAGGCGGACCACCCGCTGCCCGTCGCGGGCGCGTGCCACCGCCAGGGCGTCGACGTCACCGCCGCACTCGCCCGCCTCGATCACGGAGACGTCATCGGAACAGTGGGAGAGGAGTTCGGCGCGAAAGCCCGAGAGCTCCTCCGCGGCGGGCTCGCGCAGGGTGATGACCACGTCGGCGTGGCTCAGCAGCTCGGCGCCGCGCAGGGTGAGCAGGTCGGCGCCGCCCGGACCGGAACCGACCAGGGCGACGTGCCCGGCCCGCGCTGCGGCGCGCGGCTCCTCCGGCTGGGGGTTGGCGTTGGCGTTCACGTACTGGCTCCTCTGTGTGGGTCGCCGCGCCCCGGTGTGCGGCGCCGGGGGCGGCGGTACGGCGGGCCCAGGCCGAGGAGGCCCGCCGGCTGCTCCTGCTTAGGGCGTGTCCCTCTCGGCGAATGCCTCGGCCACGATGCGGTCCGCGCCCTCGGCGATCATCTGGCGGGCCAGGTCCCGGCCGAGCGCGGTGGCGGCGGCCAGGTCCCCGGGCGAGGCGAGGTCGGCGGCGCGCTCGCGGCGCACGGCCTCGGCCCCGTCGGTGGCGACCACGGCGGCGCGCAGGCGCAGGCGGCCCGACCCGGCGTCGTACTGGGCGTAGGCGCCGACCGGGGCGGCGCAACCGGCCTCCAGCTCGGCGAGCACGGTGCGTTCGGCGACGACCTCGGCGCGGGTGGCCGGGTGGTCGACCGAGGCCAGGTAGGCGAGGTCGCCGTCGAGGCGCTCGGCGGGGCACTCGACGGCGAGGGCCCCCTGGCCGGGCGCGGGCAGCATCTGCTCGGGCTCGAAGACCTCGGTGACGTCGTCGGTGCGGCCCACGCGGCCGAGCCCGGCGTAGGCCAGGACGACGGCGTCCAGCTCTCCGGAGGCGACCTTGCCCAGGCGGGTCTCGGCGTTGCCGCGGATGGGGACGTAGACCAGGTCCGGGCGCAGCGCGGCGAGCTGGGCGACCCGGCGCGGGGAGCCGGTGCCGACCCTGGCCCCCGCGGGCAGGTCGGCGAACTTGAGCCCGTCGCGCGCGCACAGGGCGTCGCGCGGGTCGTCGCGCTCGGGGATGGCGGCCAGCACGAGCCCCTCGGCGGGTGTGGTGGGCAGGTCCTTGAGGGAGTGGACGGCGAAGTCCACGGTGCCCGCGTGGAGCTCGTCGCGCAGCGCGTTGACGAACACGCCGGTGCCGCCGAGCTGGGTCAGGTGCGCCTTGGTGACGTCGCCGAAGCTGGTGATCAGCTCCAGCTCGATCACCCTGCCGGTGCGTGCGGTGATGGCGTCGGCGACCATGCGCGACTGGCTGGTGGCCATGGTGCTGCGGCGGGTGCCGAGCCTGGCCGGGGCGCCGTGGTCGGGTGCTCCGTCGGCGGTCGTGCCGTGGGAGGGCGTGCCGGTCATGACTTCTCCTGTGCGGTCCGTGCCGCGGTGGCGGTGCCCTCGGGGGCGGTGAGCGCCTCGGGGCTTCCGGGGTCGAGTGCGAAGAGTTCTCTCAGGGCCGCCTCGTAGGACTCCCCGTCCGGTGCGGCGGCCAGTTCCTTGACGCGCACGGTCGGTCTGTGCAGGAGTTTGTCGGCGACACGGCGCATGGCGCGGCTGATCTCCTCGCGCGTGCGGTCGTCGAGCTCGGCGGGCAGGCGGCCGTGCAGGCGCGACAGCTCGGCGTCCACCACGTCCCTGGCCTGGGCGCGCAGGGCGACGACGGTGGGGGTCACCTGGTGGGCGCGGCGGACCGCGCGGAACTCGGTGACCTCCTCGTCGACGATGCCGCGCACGAGGGTGAGGGCGCTGTCGCGGCCTGTGTCGGCGCCGGGAGCGGTGGCGGCGGCCTGGCGCAGGTCCTCGATGTCGACCAGGCGCACGCCGGGCAGCCCGCGCACGGCAGGGTCGATGTCGCGGGGCAGCGCGAGGTCGAGGAAGACCAGGGGCCGCGTGCGCCCGGCGGTGGCGGCGGCCACGTCCTCGGCGGTCAGGACCAGGCCCTGGGCCCCGGTGCAGGAGATGACGAGGTCCACCTCGGCCAAGGCCGTGGCGGCGTCGGAGAAGGGGACGGCGCGGGCGTCGACGGTGTCGTAGGCCTCGGTGAGGCACTCGGCCAGGCGCGCGGCCCGCTCGAAGGTGCGGTTGGCCACGACGACCGCCTCGGCGCCCTGGCGGGAGACGGTGTTGGCGGACAGGGCGCTCATGGACCCGGCACCGAGGATGAGGACGCGCACGCCCGTGAGGGGGCCGTGCGCGGGCCGGGCGAGCCCGGGCGCGTCGGCGGTGTCGCCCGGGACCGCGGACATGGGGCAGCCCGCGGGGGGCAGCGATTCCACGGTCTGGGCGGTCTGGAGGGCGGTGGTCCGGGGCGCGCCGGTCGGACCGAGCCCGAGGCCGCCGGAGGCGACGGTGAGGCCGAAGCTGACCATGTCGGCGCCCGCGTGGTCGAGGTGGGTCTCGGTGTGGGCGCGCTTGCCCACGCGCAGGGCGCGCTGGCCGAGGTCGTTGAGGACGCGGCCGACGGAACCGGTCTCCTGGCCCTCCTTGAGGGCGTCGCGCACCTGGCCGAGGATCTGGCCCTCGCCCAGGACCATGGAGTCGAGCCCGCAGGTGACGGAGAACAGGTGCTGGACCGCGCGGTCCTCGTAGTGGACGTAGAGGTGCTCGGAGAGCTCGCCGAGGGGGACCCCGGTGTGCCAGGAGAGGAGTTCGGTGATGGCCGAGACGCCGCCGTGGAAGGCCGAGACGTCGGCGTAGACCTCGGTGCGGTTGCAGGTGGAGACCACCATGACCTCGTTGACGGGCTCGGAGCCGACCATCTCGGCGACCGCGTTGGCGCGGGTCTCCCCGTTCAGCGCGACACGTTCGAGGAGCGCCACCGGCGAACTCCGATGGCTCAGCCCCACGGCCAGGACACTCATCCGCACTACTCCTATGCAGGCACCACACAGCGTCTTCGTATGCCCCGGCGGCGGCCAGACCGCCGGAGGCGCGGCGCACGCTCGCTCATCGCCCACCGCCCATGCGGGCCTCACGGCCCGGATCGTCCATCCCTCAGGTCACGTCAGCTCCAGTCCCGCGCGTTCCGCGCCGTAGCCGTCGCCGTCGGCCCTGCGCTGCGCGTGGAAGGCGAGGATCTGGAGTTCGATGGACAAGTCGACCTTACGCACATCGACTCCGTCCGGCACATTGAGTACGACCGGAGCGAAGTTGAGGATGCTGGCCACCCCCGCCTCGACGAAGCGCGTCGCCACGCCCTGCGCGGAGACCGCCGGCGTCGTGATGACGCCGATGGAAACCCTCTCCGAACGGACAACCTCCTCCAGGTTGTCAATATGCCTCACGTCCAGGGAGGCGACACTCTGCCCCACCATCGCCGGGTCAGCGTCGAGCAGCGCCGCGATGCGGAACCCGCGGGTCCCGAACCCCCCGTAGTTGGCCAGTGCGCGTCCCAGGTTGCCTATCCCGACGATGGCCACGGCCCAGTCCTGGGTGAGACCAAGCTCACGCGAGATCTGGTAGACGAGGTACTCCACCTCGTAACCAACGCCACGCGTCCCGTAGGACCCGAGGTGGGACAGGTCCTTGCGCAGCTTGGCGGAGTTCACCCCGGCGGCGGAGGCGAGGTCCTCGGAGGAGACGGTGAGGGTGCCGCGGTCCTGGAGGGTCTGGAGGGCCCGCAGGTAGACGGGGAGCCGGGCCACGGTGGCCTCCGGGATGCCCCTCTCCCGGGGCCGTGGTGGACGACTGGTCACAGGCGGGCGCTCCTGGTCGGCGGGCGGGCGCGGAGGCGGCCCGGACGGGAGGCGGGCCGCCGGGGTCGGCGTGCGGAGCGGACGGGCTGCCGCCGCACTCCTCAGGCGTGTCTTGGAGTACCCAGATTACGCGCTTGTGAAAGCACGCACAAAGTGGGGCCCGCTGTGACGGCGGGCTCATAAGTTCCCACCGGCAAGGGACTCGGCGCCCCCGCGGAAACCTCCGGCGCGCACGTCCGCAATTCGGGACAACCAAAGAACGTCATATGTGCATATTTGTGGGCACAGCTGTAGTTTTCGGGCTTACTCGGCTCTCCTGCGGAGCCGCTCCCCGAGAGCAATCGGAAACGTTCTCTCCCAATCGCCCGGCCCGTCGGCGGCGCGGCCCCCGGAGAACCGCCCGGAACCCTTCAGCCGCCCAGGGCGGAGCGCAGCCGCTCCTCCCCCACCCTCCAGAAGTCGTGGCGCCGCCCGTCCACGAACGTCACCGGGATCTTGTCCCAGTACTCCTCGCGCTCGTCCGCGCCGACCTCGTCGAGCTGGCGCACCGCCCGACTCGCGCCGAGTTCGTCCGCGACCCGCTCGATGACCCCCCAGGCCTCCTCGCACAGGTGGCATCCCGGCTTGCCGAGCATCACCACGCGAGCCTGGCCCGCCCACCGGGGTGTTTCCGCCATGTTCCCCTCCTGTTTCCGGAGCCTTGCGGCCCCTCAGCCGCCCGCGAAGGGCGGTAGGACCTCGATCACAGTGCCGTCCGCGACCGGCACGTCACTGTGCGTTCTGCGCCCGACCGGGCGCTCGTCGACCAGAAGCGAGGAGGATCCGAGTACGCGCTGGAAGCGGTCGTCCGGGTGCAGCCGACACGCCGCCTCCAGGGCCTCCGCGAGCGTGGCGGCCCCGACCGTTTCCTCGGCGGTTCCGGCGGCCTCCTTGGCCGCTGCCCAGTACCTGATAGTGCACTTCGCCATCCGTTGATTATCCTTGGTGTTGCTCGGAGGCGACGAATTGGACATCTTCACCGGGGGCAATGGCGCCTTCGATCGCCCGCATAGAGCGGGGTGACGAGAAGAGACGCATGAGCCATCTGCTGCTGTTGACGAACTCGAACGAACCGTCCGACCACGTACTTCCCGCCCTCGGTCTGCTTCTGCACTCGGTGCGGGTGGCGCCGGCGGAGGCGGGTGCCCTGCTGGCGTCGAACGCGGGCGGCGGCTCCGGTGCGCCGGTCGACGCCATCCTGGTGGACGCGCGGACCGACCTCGCCGCGGCCCGCAACTTCTGCCGCCTGCTCGACACCACGGGCCTGGACTGCCCGCTGATGGTGATCCTGACCGAGGGCGGCGTCGCGGCGCTGACCCCCGACTGGCAGGTGAACGACTTCATCCTGTCCACCGCCGGCCCCGCGGAGGTCGAGGCGCGCCTGCGGCTGGCCGTGGGATCGGCCGAGGCCGGGACGGACGACCCCGACGAGATCCGCAGGGGCGACCTCGTCATCGACGAGGCCACCTACATCGCGCGGCTGCGCGGCCGCATCCTCGACCTGACCTTCAAGGAGTTCGAACTTCTCAAGTTCCTGGCGCAGCACCCCGGCCGGGTGTTCACCCGGGCGCAGCTGCTCCAGGAGGTGTGGGGCTACGACTACTTCGGCGGTACCCGCACCATCGACGTCCACGTGCGGCGCCTGCGCGCCAAGCTGGGCTCGGAGTACGAGTCGCTGATCGGCACGGTGCGCAACGTGGGCTACCGCTTCGTGCCCGACCCGGTCGCCAAGGCGCCCTCGGCCGTGCCGGAGGGGGTCGACGCACCTCCCGCCGCGCGCTCCGCGGAGCCCAGCGCGACCTGACGGACCGGGCGAGCCGCCTCCCTCCGCCCGAGGATCACCCCGGGGCGCCCGCACGGGCGCCCCGGAGTCGTTTTCGGACACCCCGGGACCCGGCCGTCCCGCGGGCGAACGGTGTGGGAACGGGCCTCCGGACACTCGTGTTCGACGGCCCCAGGTCCTAAGATCGTGTGGGCACCCCCACGCCGGGACGTCAGGCGCGGCGAAACTCCCCGCGAGCGGGTGCGCAGAAGCTGCCTTGGCGCGCCATCCGCGAGGAGGAGAACGCCCCGATGCCCACGAACGCCGCGAGACCCCCGCTGCCCCCCGGGCGCCGCCGCACGGCGGTCGCCCTGGGCGCCGTCTTCGTCGGCTCCAGCCTGGTCGCCGTCATGCCCCCGGCCCACGCCGAGCCGAGCCCCTCCGCGTCCGCCTCCCCGTCGCCCTCCACGCCGCCGTCCCCCTCTCCGCAGCCCGTCCCGTCGGCCGTGGTCGCCTTCGAACGGGACTCCGACGAGGCGGAGCTGGGCAGCTCCGTCCCGGCCAACCCCCTCACCGCGACCAACACCGGCGACGTCACCGTCTGCCTGCTCGCGATGGACGTCGACACCGGGGGGTTCGACGTCGAGGGGTTCGAACCCCGGGAGGTCGCTCCGGGCGAGGCCGCGGCCGCCGGAGAGGTCGCCGGCTCGACCCGCGTGCCCGCCGAGGTCGTGGCCACCCTCACCTACGCGCTCGCCCAGGAGGGCGTCGCGTGCGCGGGGCTGGACGCCTCGGAGACGCACAGCGTCGCCACCGGCACGTGGACGGTCTCGATCGCCAAGCCCGAGCCCACCACTCCGCCGGAGCCCACAACGCCCCCGGAGACCGAGGAGCCCGACGAGGAGCCGAGCGAGGACCCGGACGAGACCACGAGCCCCTCCGACACGCCCCGTCCCACCCCCACCGGTGACGACGACCGCGAGGGGAGCTCCGGCGGCGGCTCGGGCGGTTCGGGCGGCGGCCGGTCCGGCGGCTCCGGTGACTCGCCCCGCTCCCCCGGCCGTGTGGACGACGTGCCCACCAGCGACGTGCCCACCACACGCGACAGCTTCCCGGACCTGTCCAGGGACGAGGCCGCCCTGCCCGGGGTCGTGCCCGGCGCGGAGAACCTCGCCGAGCTGCCGACGGTGACCCCCGGCGCGCAGGACGACGAACTCGACGAGACCGAGGTGGCCGCCGACCACAGCGACCTGGGGCCGAACATGGCCCCGGCCGTGCTGCTCGCCGCGTTCCTCCTCGCGCTGCTGCTCGCGGCCCCGCTCGCACCGGTGCGGCGCGTCCGCGTCGGCGGCGGCTACCAGGGCAGGCGCCGCAGGAAGTAGGACGTCCCGGCGCCGTTCCCCGGTGGCGCGGCCGTCGGGGAACATGTCCGCCGCGACGCGCGGAACGGGGCGGCTACCAGGACAAACACCCCACCGGCCGTGGCTGACAGAAGTCTTGCGCTCGCCCCGTCGTAGGCTTTCGGTCCATGGACACCCCGCTAGTCACCGATGATCTGGACCGGACCCTGGCCGAACAGGTACTGACGCTCGCCGAGGCCGCGCGCGCGGCCGACGGCGTCGCGCCCCTGTCGGAGCACACTCTGCTCCGCGTCAGACACGGCGCCCCCTCGGGGAGCAGCCGCTTCCACCTGTCCCTGGAGGACGGGCGCGCGGTCGGCTTCGCGTTCGTGGAGCGCGTCGCGGGCGAGCCCGACTCCGGAGAGGTCGTCGTCCACCCCGACCACCGCGGCCGCGGTCACGGAACCGCCCTGCTGCACTCGGTGGACCGGGACGCAGGACCGGACGGGGTCCGGGTGTGGGCGCACGGGCGCACCCCGCAGGCGGTGTCGGTGGCCCGGGAGGACGGCTGGACCGCCGTCCGCGAACTCCACAAGATGCGGATGCCGCTGCGCGACATCGCCGGGGACGAGCCGGGCGGCCCCTGGGAGGCTCCCGAACTGCCCGAGCCCGAGCTGCGGCCCGAGGTGGCCGAACGGGTCCGGCTGCGCCCCTTCGTCGTGGGCCAGGACGAGCAGGCGTGGCTGGCCGCCAACGCGCGGGCGTTCGCCGACCACCCCGAGCAGGGCCAGCTCACCCTGGACGACCTGCTCCAGCGCGAGGTGGAGGACTGGTTCGACCCGGACGGCTTCTTCCTGGCCACCGCCAAGGACGGCGGGGTGGCCGCGTTCCACTGGACCAAGACCCACGCCGACGGCGCCGGACTCACCGACGGCGAGCCGGTGGGCGAGGTCTACGTGGTGGGCGTGGACCCCGAGTGGCAGGGCAGCGGCCTCGGCCGGGCCCTGACCCTGGCGGGTCTGCGCCACCTGCGCGACGCCGGTCTGCCGTGGGTCCACCTGTACGTGGACGGCGACAACGAGGCGGCGGTGCGGCTGTACGAGTCGCTCGGATTCGCCATGTGGGACACCGACGTGATGTACGCGCCGCCGAGGGACGACGCCCCCCGCCCGAACGTGTGACCTGTCACATTCACCGGGCAATCCCCGTACCGCCACGGGAGTGCGACACCCCGTTCATCTTCCGTTCATCTTGTTTGGGACAACTCGTCACCTGTTGCACCTACCTTCACATTCGGCGCAGCACGGCCACACTCCACCACGGACCGTGGCACGGTGACCGGCGATCGCCCCAGCACGGGACGCGGAGCGGCCCTCGGCGGGGAGGCATCCCCGACCGGCGGGAGAACCACGCGCCGCAGGGAACAGACCAGGCACGCAGAAGGTGCACGGAACGCACCGCACCATCCGGGCGAACCGCCCCGAAACCTTCCGAACCGGAGCCAATCCATGACGACCACGGACGCCCCCGAGGCGGCACCGCCGCCCACGGGCAAGCGCCGGATCGGCGACGTCGCCTTCGCCGGGCTCGCCCGAGGCTCGGGCATCCTGATCCTGCTGATCCTCGCCGGTGTCGCCGCCTTCCTGCTCGTGCAGGCCTGGCCGTCCCTTACCGCGAACACGGCGAACTTCCTCACCAGCACGGAGTGGGACTCCAACGTCCGCGAGGAACCCGCCTTCGGTGTCGCCGCCCTGGCGTTCGGCACCGTCCTGGCCGCGGCCATCGCGCTGCTGCTGGCCACGCCGGTGGCGATCGGGATCGCGCTGTTCATCGTCTTCTACGCGCCGCGCAAGCTCGCCTCGGTACTCGGCTACCTGGTGGACCTGCTGGCCGCCATCCCCAGCGTCGTCTACGGCCTGTGGGGCATCGGCTTCCTCGCCCCGGAGCTGGTCCCCGTGTACCAGGCGCTGACGCGCTACCTGGGCTGGATCCCGCTGTTCCAGGGCCCCGCCTCCACCTCGGCCCGCACCATCCTCACCGCGGGCGTGGTGCTGGCCGTCATGATCCTGCCGATCATCACCGCGATGGCGCGCGACGTGTTCCGCCAGACCCCGCAGGGCCACCGTGAGGCCGCCCTGGCCATGGGCGCCACCCGCTGGGAGATGATCCGCCTGGCCGTGCTGCCCTTCGGCAGGTCCGGCGTGGTGGGCGGCGCCATGCTCGGCCTGGGCCGCGCCCTGGGCGAGACGATGGCCGTCGCTATGATCCTGTCCCCCTCCCTCATCGTCTCCTGGAACCTGTTGCAGAGCGGCAACCAGACCATCGCCGCGCACATCGCCCTCCAGTACCCCGAGGCCACCGGGTACGGCGTCTCCGCGCTGATCGCCGCCGGGCTGGTCCTGTTCGCGATCACCCTCGTCGTCAACATGGGCGCGCGCTACGTCGTGACCCGGGGGAGCAAGGAGTCTTGATGGACACGACGACCACCCAGCCTCCCGGCCCCGAGGCGGGCTCCACCGCGACCGACCTGCGCCGCGGCTCCCTGCCGCAGCACTTCCCCGCCGCTCTGCTGGCGTCCTCCGCCGCCGTGGTGGCCGGGATCCTGCTGGCCTTCTCGTCCTTCGGGTTCCTGCTGTGGGGCCTGCTCACCGCCGCCGCGTACGTGGTGATCGTCGTGACGGCCTCCGCCCGCGTCGAGGGCGGCCGCAAGGCCAAGGACCGCCTGGTCACCTCGCTGGTCTACCTGTGCTTCCTGCTGGCGATGCTGCCGCTGGTGTCGGTGCTCTGGACGGTGCTGCGCAACGGCGTCGTCCGGTTCGACGCCTACTTCCTCACGGTGTCCATGAACGGCGTCCTGCCGAGCATGGACGCGGGCGGCGTCTACCACGCGATCGTGGGCACCCTGGCGATCACCGGCATGGCCACGCTCATCTCGGTGCCCGTCGGCGTGATGACCGCCGTGTACCTCGTGGAGTACGCCGAGGGCCGCATGAAGCGGATCATCGTGTTCTTCGTCGACGTCATGACGGGCATCCCGTCGATCGTCGCCGGACTGTTCGTGGTGGCGCTGTGGATGATCCTGTTCGGCCCGGGCCGGACCAACGGCGCGGCGGGTGCGATCGCGCTGGCGGTGCTGATGATCCCGGTCGTGGTGCGCTCCAGCGAGGAGATGCTGCGGCTGGTGCCGCAGGACCTGCGCGAGGCCTCCTACGCCCTGGGGGTGCCCAAGTGGCGCACGATCACCAAGGTGGTGCTGCCCACCTCCGCGGCCGGTCTGACGACAGGAATCATGCTCGCCATCGCCCGCGTTATCGGGGAGACGGCACCCCTGATCCTCACCACGGGGTCGTCCTCGGTGTCGATCAACTGGAACCTGTTCGACGGACAGATGATGAACCTCCCGGTGTTCATCTACTCGCAGGTCCGCATGGGCGGTGCCGTCAACTACGAGAGGGCCTGGGCGGCGGCGCTGACCCTGATCCTGGTGGTGATGCTGCTGTTCTTCCTGGCCCGCATGATCGGCCGCCTGTTCGCGCCGAAGGCCCGTTGACCCCTACACCCACCGCCCACGCCCCGCGCGCGGAGCAGATTCACGAGGAACTTCCAGTGGCGAAACGTATCGACGTCTCCGGTCTCCACGTCTACTACGGCGACTTCAAGGCCGTGGAGGACGTGTCGATGACCATCGAGCCGCGGTCGGTGACGGCGTTCATCGGATCGTCGGGCTGCGGCAAGTCCACCTTCCTGCGGACCCTCAACCGGATGCACGAGGTGACCCCGGGAGCCCGCGTCCAGGGCAAGGTGCTCCTGGACGACCTGGACATCTACGGGCCGGACGTGGACCCGGTCATGGTGCGCAGCGAGGTCGGGATGGTCTTCCAGAAGGCCAACCCGTTCCCGACGATGTCGATCTACGACAACGTCATCGCCGGCGCCCGCCTCAACAACCGGCGGATGAGCAAGTCCGAGGCGGACGAGCTGGTGGAGGGTTCGCTGCGCGGCGCGAACCTGTGGGAGGAGGTCAAGGACCGGCTGAACAAGCCCGGTTCGGGCCTCTCCGGCGGCCAGCAGCAGCGGCTGTGCATCGCCCGCGCCACGGCGGTCAAGCCGTCGGTGCTGCTGATGGACGAGCCGTGCTCGGCGCTGGACCCGATCTCGACCCTGGCGATCGAGGACCTCATCCACCAGCTCAAGGAGAACTACACGATCGTCATCGTGACGCACAACATGCAGCAGGCCGCGCGCGTGTCCGATCGGACGGCGTTCTTCAACCTGTCGGCTCCGGGCAAGCCGGGCAAGCTCATCGAGATGGGCGAGACGAACCAGATGTTCACCCGGCCGGAGAAGAAGGAGACCGAGAACTACATCACCGGTCGGTTCGGCTGATCCGTCTCCTGTCCTTTCCGACCAGGGACGACCGGTGATGGGGTGGCCGGTTCGGCTAAGCCGTCTCCCGCCCTTCCCGACCAGGGACGACCGGTGATGGGGTGGCCGGTTCGGCTAAGCCGTCTCCTGTCCTTTCCGACCAGGGACGACCGGTGATGGGGTGGCCGGTTCGGCTAAGCCGTCTCCCGCCCTTCCCGACCAGGGACGACCGGTGATGGGGTGGCCGGTTCGGCTAAGCCGTCTCCTGTCCTTTCCGACCAGGGACGACCGGTGATGGGGTGGCCGGTTCGGCTAAGCCGTCTCCTGTCCTTTCCGACCAGGGACGACCGGTGATGGGGTGGCCGGTTCGGCTAAGCCGTTCCCTTCACCCCTCCCGAGCAGGAACAAGAGCCGAGCGAGCGACCGCGGGAGACCCGCGCGGACGAGAGAACACGAGGACAGGCGTGACCACACCGCTGGTGATCGACACCGACACCGCGCAGGACGACTGCGTGGCCCTCCTCATCGGGCTGCTGGACCCCGGGGCGGACCTGCGGGCCATCACCATGGTCGCGGGGAACGTCGGCTTCGACCAGCAGGTGCGCAACGCGTTCCTGACCCTCAGCGTGGCCGGTCGCCTGGGCGAGGTGCCCGTGTACCTGGGCTGCCGCCGTCCGCTCGTGCGCCCGTGGGTGAGCGCGGAGAACGTGCACGGCGACGGGACGGGCGGCCTGTCCATGGACGTCTCCGGGTTGGAGACCGAGCGCGAGCACGCGGCGGACGCCCTCGTCCGGCTGGCCGCGGAGAACCCCGGCGAGTTGTCGATCGTGGCGATCGGACCGCTGACCAACATCGCGATGGCGGCCGCCAAGGACCCCGACTTCGCCCGCAACGTCGGCGCCCTCTACGTCATGGGCGGGTCCAACAACGGCCGCGGCAACATCACCGCCGCAGCGGAGTTCAACTTCTACGTCGACCCGGAGTCGGCCAAGGCCGTGTTCGCGGCGGGCTTCGAGATCACCGTGGTCCCCTGGGACCCGTTGACGCTGCGCCAGGCGGTGTTCGGCCAGGAGCGGCTGGACGCCCTCGCCGCCCTCGGCACCCCGCTGTCGGACTTCTTCGGGCGCGTGTGCGCCGCGACGCTGGAGTTCGACCGCAGCGTGGGCATCGACGGCACCACCCACCCCGACTCCCTGACCGCCGCGGTGCTGCTCCACCCGGAGCTGGTGCGCCGCTCCGCGCGCTACCACGTGGACGTGGAGACCGCCGGGGAGCTGACCCGCGGCTACTCGGCCATGTCCTGGGGCGTGCACGGGCTGGAGGCGAACGCGACGGTGATCGAGGAGATCGACGCCGACGGGTTCTTCGACCACCTCGCCGGGCTGCTGTCCCGGCGCACCGTCCCGAACCGGACCGTCACCGGCCTGTGAACCCGGCCCCCGGCCCCCGGCCGGGACGAGGGGCGCGGGCGGCGGCCGAGCGGGGCGACGGGACGCTCCAGCGGCCCCTGACGGCCCCTGGCGGCTCCGGTGTGCGAGGGGGCCCTCCCGCGCCCGCGGCCGGTCGCCGAGGGAGGGCAGGGGAAGCCTCAGCCGTTCTTGACGACGATGGTCTCCACCGTGTTCGCGACGTGCTCGAACGCGTCCGCGGCGGTCTCCAGCTCCTCGATGACGTCCTTGAGCTTGAGTACCGTCAGGGCGTCGTACTCCCCGCTGAACAGGCGGGCCAGGAGCTTGCGGTAGATGCGGTCGGCCTGGTTCTCCAGCTGGTTGATCTCGATCCAGTACCGGGTCAGGTCCTCCAGCGTGCGCAGGCGGGGCATCGCCTCGGCGGTCAGCTCGGCGGCGCGCTCCAGCACCTCGATCTGGTCGATGATGCCCTTGGGTAGGCGCTCCAGGCCGTACAGGCCGATGAGGTCGACGGCGGCCTCCATGGAATCCATCACATCGTCCAGGTTGGAGGCCAGACGGTAGATGTCCTCCCGGTGGATGGGTGTCCCCGAGCTCTTGTTGAGGCGTCGCATGATCGCGTGGGTGGCGTCGTCGCCCGCGTGCTCGCAGGCGCGCATCTTCTCGGTGATGGCCTCGCGGTCGGCTCCGTCACTCATCAGCTCCACCAGCAGGCGAGCCGCGATGACCAGGTTGTTCGCCGAGTCGGTGAACATCTCGTAGTAACTGTCATCACGCGGGCGCAAGCGCAGGCGCACGTCGTTCTCCCGATGGTGCGGTGGTGTTCCTTGGTGGATGTTAAGCGCGTCGGCCAGTTGGTCCGGCGCGGCCGGGCTGGGCGGCGCCGGTCCGGCGCCGAGGGGTTGGGCTGGCACGGACTTAGTCACCGCTTATTCATCCGGCGGTGCCGCATCATGGAACACCCTGGGGGCGCGGGGTCCATCGCAATCCTCCCAATCTCGACAACACCGGGACGGTTCGGGACGCTACCGTGTCCCGCTCCCGCTGGCCAGCGTCGCGCTGAGACAGGAATCACCCAATCGAGCGGAGACCGGTGGACAGCTCCACCGGAGTTCTTCGATGTCCACCTTCGGTCTATTTGGCCGTAATGACAAGTACCCCATCCGTTCATCGGGCCGATCACCCGGCCACACCGCGGATCGGGGCCCGTAGGCTCACCTCCATGCCTTCCGCCCTGAGCGCGAGCGCCGTGCGGCGCCTCCGCGAGTCCCTGGACCAGCAGCTCTCCGAACTGGGGGAGGCCCCTTTCGAGGGGGACGACGAGGCCGCCGTCGCCGCCTGCGCCGAGGCAGTGCTGCGCGCCGGGGAGCCCGTGCGGGCGGCCCTCAAGGCAGCGGTGCGGGGCACCCTGGCGGTGCTCGCGGACCGTGCTCCCGGTCACAGCCTGGAGGTGCGCGTGCCGCCCTACGGCGCCGTGCAGGCCCTCGAGGGACCCCGCCACACCCGAGGCACCCCGCCCGGCGTCGTCGAGACCGACCCTCTCACCTGGCTGCGCGTGGCCACCGGACGCACTCCCTGGGAACGGGCGGTGTCGGAGCACCTGGTGCGGGCCAGCGGCGTGCGCTCCGACCTGTCCGGACACCTGCCCCTGTGGCCGGTACCTCCCCCGGGTGGTGCCCGGCCGACGGCCAGGCACTAAGCTGTGGGTGTGTCGTACTCCGACGGCCGGCTCACCATGGATCTCGATCCGCTCGAACGCGGCCCGCAGGACGCCTGCGGTGTCTTCGGGGTCTGGGCGCCCGGCGAAGAAGTCAGCAAGCTCACCTACTTCGGCCTCTACGCTCTGCAACACCGCGGTCAGGAGTCCGCGGGCATAGCGTTGAGCGACGGGGAACGGATCGTCGTCTACAAGGACATGGGACTCGTCTCCCAGGTCTTCAACGAGGCGACCCTGGACTCCCTGCGCGGCCACCTCGCGATCGGCCACTGCCGCTACTCCACCACCGGGTCGCCGGTGTGGGAGAACGCGCAGCCGACCTTCTACACGGCGCGCGAGGGGGGTCTGGCGCTCGGCCACAACGGCAACCTGATCAACACCCCGGAACTGGCGGCGATGCTGCCCGACACGCGCCGGGGGGCCACCACCGACACCGAGGTCCTCACCAACCTGCTGGCCGAGCGGGCCAGGAACGGCAGTTCCGTGGAGGACGCCGCCCTCGAACTGCTCCCGCAGGTCAGGGGCGCCTTCTCCTTGGTGTTCATGGACGAGGACACGCTGTACGCGGCGCGCGACCCCCAGGGCATCCGCCCGTTCGTGCTGGGCCGCCTGGGCGAGACCTCCGGCGCGGGCGGCTGGGTGGTCGCCAGCGAGACCGCCGCCCTGGACATCGTGGGCGCCAAGGTCGTGCGCGAGATCGAACCGGGCGAGCTCCTCACCATCGACGAGCGAGGAGTCCGCTCGCGGCGCTTCGCGCCCGCCCGCCGCAAGGGCTGCCTGTTCGAGTACGTCTACCTGGCCCGCCCCGACACCACCATCGCGGGCCGCAACGTCAACTCCACCCGCGTGGAGGTGGGCCGCCGCCTGGCCAAGGAGCACCCGGTGGAGGCCGACCTGGTCATCCCGGTGCCCGAGTCCGGCACGCCCGCCGCGGTCGGCTACGCCGAGGCCAGCGGCATCCCCTTCGCCCAGGGCCTGGTGAAGAACTCCTACGTGGGGCGCACCTTCATCCAGCCCAGCCAGACCCTGCGCCAGCTGGGCATCCGGCTCAAGCTCAACCCGCTGCGCGAGGTCATCGAGGGCCGCCGCCTGGTGGTCGTGGACGACTCCATCGTGCGCGGCAACACCCAGCGGGCCCTGGTGCGGATGCTGCGCGACGCGGGCGCCGCCGAGGTGCACGTGCGCATCTCCAGCCCGCCCGTGCTGTGGCCCTGCTACTACGGCATCGACTTCGCCACGCGCGCCGAGCTCATCGCGGCCAACATGTCCGTGGACGAGATCGCCGCATCGGTCAACGCCGACTCCCTGGCCTACGTGGACCTCGACGAGCTCATCGCCGCGTCGGAGGTGCCCAAGGACGACCTGTGCCGGGCCTGCTTCGACGGCGTGTACCCGATCGAGGTGCGCGACGACGCCCGGGGCAAGTACCTGCTGGAGAAGTCCTGCGGCACGCCCGAGGGATCGACGCTGGCCACCAGCGACAAGTAGTCCGCCGCCGGGTCCGCACGGGCCCGCGCGGCGGCTCCGCCGTGCCCTGGGAGGGGAGGCGGGGACCGCACCACCAAGCGACACAGCACGAGGAGAACTGGCGTGGCAGCCGAAAGCACGGGGACGTCGGGCGCGTACGCGGCCGCTGGGGTGGACATCGCCGCCGGTGAGCGCGCCGTCGACCTGATGAAGCGCCACGTGGCGCGCACCCGCAGGCCCGAGCAGGTGACCGACGCCAGCGGCTTCGCGGGCCTGTTCCGGCTCGACACGAACAAGTACAAGGACCCGGTCCTGGCGACCTCCACCGACGGCGTGGGCACCAAGGTGATGCTCGCCCAGCAGATGGACCGGCACGACACGATCGGCATCGACCTGGTGGCGATGGTCGTCGACGACCTCGTGGTCAGCGGCGCCGAGCCCCTGTTCATGACCGACTACGTCGCCTGCGGCGCGGTGGTGCCCGAGCGCATCGCCGAGATCGTCGGCGGCATCGCCGAGGGCTGCCACCAGGCGGGCTGCGCGCTGGTCGGCGGGGAGACCGCCGAGCACCCGGGCGCCATGGAGCCGGACGAGTACGACCTGGCCGGTGCGGGCACCGGCGTGGTGGAGGGCGACGCGATCCTGGGCCAGGACAGGGTCCGCGAGGGCGACGCCGTCATCGCGATGGGCTCCTCGGGCCCGCACTCCAACGGCTACTCGCTCGTCCGCAGCATCGTGGACCGGGCGGACCTGGACCTGTTCGCGCACGTGCCGGAGCTGGACGGGGTGCTGGGCGAGGTGCTGCTCACCCCGACCCGGGTGTACGCCAAGGACTGCGTGGCGCTGACCGCGGCCGTGGAGGTGCACGCCTACGCGCACATCACCGGCGGCGGGCTGGCGGCCAACCTGTCGCGCTCCCTGCCCGGCCACCTGGACGCGGAGCTGGACCGCTCCACCTGGGCGCCCGCCCCCGTGTTCGGCTACCTGGCCGGCAAGGGCGGCGTGAGCCGGGAGGACATGGAGGCCACGTTCAACATGGGTGTGGGCATGGCGGCGATCGTCGCGGCGGACGACGCCGAACGCGCGCTGGGCGTGCTGTCCGACCGAGGCGTTCCGGCCTGGCGGCTGGGCACGGTGACGGCCGGTTCGGGACGGGCCCTCCTGACCGGCGAGTACCGCGGCGCGTGAGGAGCGGACGCGAACATAGCCGGTGCGAACCACCGCAGTGGTTCGCACCGGCTATATCCACCTGTCCGCTACGGCTCCCTGGTGCGGGAGCCGCGACCGCCACAGGTCAGCGGTTGTCGTCCGAGCGACCTGGAAATCTCGGTCTGCCGGGTACCAGCCCCACCGGACACCGGTCCTGCCGGCTACCAGCACTGCTGGGTACTACAGCGTTACCGGGTACTACTTGTCCGAGTCCGAGTACTTGTCGGCAAGATCCGCGTAGCGGTCGACCAGGTCGTCGTGAGAATCCGCGTAGGAATCATCCGGACCCGACGGCCCGGAGGGAGACCCCTCGTCCTCAGCGACACCCAGCTCCGACCGCAGCCGCTCAAGGTCGGTCCCGCCGGAGCTGTACTTGAGCTTCCGGGCGACCTTCTGCTGCTTGGCCTTGGCTCGGCCGCGCCCCATTGGCTCGACCCCCTCAACGATTGGGTTCCGACGAACCCCAGATCACTTACAAACCCGCACTATCGGGCTGACGGCCGTCAAACGCGACTGACGACAGGCGCCAGCTTACGTACACATACAACCGTACCTGGTCGGCCCCCGTCGTGCCTACGCCACCCGGGTGTGACGGATGTGGTGAGCGCACGCGACGGCGGCCGCACAGGCTACCCGTGGTGAGTGCCACAGACAACGATATGTGCCACGATGCGATCGTGCTGCCCTACACCGCCTATCTCCGCGTCTACCAGCCGATCAACGCGTTCTCTCCGTACGACCGCGGTTACTGGGAGGAGTACGCGGCCTCCCCCGACCGGCCCCGGCGGATCAACGCGCTGGCGGCGGAGCACGCCGAGAGCCTGGGCCGCCTAGTGGCCACGCCCCCGGTGGTGGCTCCGGCGGAGGAGAGCCGCAACGCCTACCTGCGCCGGGTGAACGAGCGGCTGTACGTCTGCCCCTGGCAGACCCGGCTGCGCTCGTGGCGGGCCTTCACCGAGTTCACCGGCACGATGCCTGTGGGGGTGAGCACGGCGTTCGTGCCCGTGGACGAGGCGGAGCGGGCGGAGGAGGAGTACCGCGAGTGGCGGGACTCGGGCGCGCTGGTGCGGCCGGGGATCCTGTCGAGCAACTGGACCGTGCCGATCCCCTGGTTCGTGCCCTTCGAGGCCCAGGAGCGGTGCCTGGTGCTGTCGGCGAACTCCACCCGGACCCTGCTGTACCTGACGCGGACCTCGCTCGCCCTGAGACGGCTGGAGCAGACCGCGGCGGTGCTGCGGGAGCACATCGGCGAGCACGCGGTGTCGGCAGCCACCGAGCAGCTGACGGACTGGCTGACGCTGACCGCGCACCCCGACTCCCTGCTGGAGCTGGACTACGGCGGGCTGCCGCACCTCCTCAGCGACGACCACCTCGGCGAGGACCACTCGGTGGCGGAGGTGGCGGGGGCGATCGAGGCCCTGGCGACGGGGGACGGCCGACGCGTGGTGGAGCTGCGCGAGAGGCTCACTCGGCGCTGGAGGTCGGTACGCGCACTGGAGCACGCCAACTGAGGGTTACGGTGTCACCACGTTTTCGTGGACACCCGCCGTCGTCTGTCGTCATCTGAGAGGACGGACGCCCGCGCGCCACGCCGGTTACCAACCTGGTACACCAGGTTTCTCTCTCCTCCTCCGCGGCCTTTTCGCACGTGACAAGGGTGCGAGCCCGGACGTCGTCCGCGCACGACATCAAGAGTCGTGAAACTGGGCATAACGCCCGATAGGGATCGACGTAGACTGTAGCCAAACGATCACAGAGCGCACCCTCAGTAGTCAGGAAACCCTTGCCACGCGGGGAATCCGCGCGGCCCGACCGCCAGCCGAAGCACACGGCGCCCCTTCCCCGCCGGTCCGCCTCCTCCCCCGCACGCGAACCGCCCACCGAGGGCCCGGGACTCCACCACGCTCCACGGAGCCGGGTTTCGGTCAGGCAGCCGTAGCACTTCGGGCACTCCGCATCGAGAAAAACGAGGCCGGAGAACGAAGTTTTGACCGAATACGCCACATGCCACTAAACGTGTCGCTAGAATCACTTAGCGTGACGCGGCCACGGGCGGCTTTCTTTGGCCTCCCACGTGCAAAGTTGCTTGGAGTGGTCGTACAATCACCTCGGGTGATGCCAATATAGACCTAGAGGGAATATTGGACATCCGGGCCAAGTGCCAGGATTAAGGCTCAAGGATCGGCACACAGATCCAGGAGGAGAGGCCGTACACATGTCAACTCGCACGCCCGAGGCGGAGCCCCTGTTGACCCCCGCCGAGGTTGCCACCATGTTCCGTGTGGACCCCAAGACCGTGACACGCTGGGCGAAGGCGGGCAAGCTGACCTCGATCCGCACCTTGGGCGGACACCGCCGCTACCGCGAGACCGAAGTCCGCGCCCTGCTGGCCGGAATCCCCAGCCAGCGTACGGAGTGATCTCCCCGGTCTGCGCCGATTCCGGGGGGAACGGTCGGACGGGCTCCGGCCGCTGAGAGCGGCTGACAAGGTCGAGGGCGGGTCTTCCCACAGGAGGCCCGCCTTCCGCGTGTCCGGACACCGAGGAGCGCCGCACCCGTGCGCTCCCCCTGCACGGGACCTCCGTCCGGGGCCGTATCCGAGCGCCCGGCGAAGCCGGGCACGCGGACAACCGGACACGCGCCGCATCCGGGCGGCGGGTCCCGGAGGGCGTCCGGCTAGAAGTCCTCGATCCGGTCGTCCATGGCGGTGGTGCGGTCGCGGGCCAGGAAGGTGGCGGCCGCGCCGCCGCCGACCGCCACCACCGCGGCGGTGATCAGCGCGGCGAGCGAGCTGCCCGTGGTCGCCAGGCGGTTGTCGTCCCCGGCGACCTCCTCCGGCCGCGGCGACTCCTCCTCCGGGTCGCCCTTGTCGCCCGGGGAGGGCGGGGTGGTCGCGGCGTAGGTGGACCCGAGCGCCCACGCGTCGGCGAAGTCCACCGCGAAGCCCCTCTCCTGGCCGACCTCGCCGACCTGCACCCACACGGTCATCCAGCTCCGGCCGCCGCGTCCGTCCCAGTCCTCGTCCTGGTCCCGGAAGGTGGTCTCGTTGGCCTCGAAGCGGATGCGGACGGGCACCTCCAGGGCCACGTCACCGTCCTCGTCGAAGACCTCCAGGACCTCCTCCACCACGGTCCCGTCGGCGTTCTTGCCCAGCGGCCCGGCGGAGACGCCGAACGCGGTCAGGTCGCCGTGGGCGAAGGTCGTCTCGGTCACGCCGTCGTACCCGGCGGTCGCCGTGGCGGTCACGTCGGCGAGGGTGAACTCCACGGCGTTGCCGTCGGCGGACACCGTCTCGGCGACGGCTCCGTCGAGGAGGAGCACGTCCCCGGCCGCGCTCGGGGAGGGGCTGGAGGAGCCGGAGGGGCTGGAAAGACTGGAGGGACTGGGGGAGGCGCTCTCCTGCGGTTCGTTCCGGGGGGCGTCGGAGGGCTCCTCGCTCGCCTGGGCCGCCTCCTGGTCCCCCGTGTCCGCCGGGGTGTCCCCGCCGTCCCCGGAGCCCTCGTTCGCGGCCCCTCCGTCGGCGGGGTCCCCGCCCGAGGGGGTCCTGTCGTCCGCGCCGCCGGTGTCGCCGGTGCCGCCGGTGCCGCCGCCCGTGCCGTCCGCGCCGTCGCCGTCCGGCGAGGGCTCGTCCCGGAAGGGGGTGCCCTCCGAGGGCGGTTCGGCCTCCGGTGAGGGGGAGGCCGACACGGAGGGCTCGGGCAGGTCCACCTCCGGCGGCACGTCGATCAGCCCCCGGGCGGCGAGGTCGGCGACCTCCATCCGGAAGGAGGCGGTCCGCACGGTGGAGGCGGCGCGCGCGCTGTCGGCGTCGACCACGGTGTGGCTCTCGCCGTCTATCTCCAGGTAGGGGGCCATCGGCCCGAAGAGGTCCTCGGCCGTGGCGCTGCCCTCGGTCTCCCCGCCGAAGCCGGTGGCGGTGGAGTAGCCGGTGACCACGTCGCCGTCGGCCACCCAGGCCTGTGCGTTGCCCCAGACGAGCTGGTCGGCGGAGGCGGGGAGCGCGGGCACGGCGCCCAGCACTCCGAGAGCGGCGAACAGGACGCCGCCGCGGACGAGGCGGCGCGCGGTCAGCTTGGCGGGAGACACCACAACACTCCTGTTGTATGCGGGGGATGTCCGACCCTGGGGTCGGCCCGTGCCCGCCGCGGACGGCGGGCAGGGTTGCCCGGCCAGCCGGAGACGGCCGGTCGCGGTGTACGGGGCGGATCGTGTCGGGGCCTTCCCGCCCCGGGAAGGTGACTCTGTGTCGGGCGGTGTGTGCGGGCGCCCTACGGCGAGCCTAACCTCTGGATCACGAAACGGAAACCGTTCGCCGTGGGCCGGTCGGCCGGTGCGCGGGCACCGACCACCGGTCAACGGAGGCCGCCGCCGCGAAGTTCCGAGCACCCCGGAAGGGGGCGGGAGCGGTCCCGGGCGGGAGGGGCCCGGACAAGGGAACGGCCCCGGGGGACGTGTCCCCCGGGGCCGGGCCGGCTCAGCCGACGCCGAGCTCGTGCTTAGCCCTCGCTGGTCTCCGCGGCGGAGTCAGCGGTGTTCTTCCTGCGGCGCGCGAAGTACGCGGCCAGACCGCCACCGGCGGCGATCGCGGCACCGGCCGCGATCAGACCTGCGATCGGGCTGCCGGTCTGGGCCAGGGACTCGGCGTTCTCCAGCTTCTCCGGCTGCGGCTTCTTCTCGGTCCTGTCCTCCGGGTGGGTCGGCGCGGGCTTGTCGTCGCCGTCGTCACCGCCGTTGTCGCCACCGCCGTCGCCGATCTCGGCGGCACCGACGCTGGCGAGGCTCTCGGCCAGGTTCACGTAGTGGAAGGGGGCCTCGGCACCGTCGACGGTGAAGGACACCGCGAAGCCGGTGTAGGCGTCGTTCCAGGCGACGCCGTTCTCCTCGTCGCTGTACTCCTCGACGTGCTCGTACGACTGGATGTCGATCAGGACGGTGATCCGCTCACCACTGTCGAGGGTGACGACCTCGGGGTAGGAGATGTCGGCGACGTCGGCGCTGTGGGAGACCTCGCCGCGATCACACCGCGCGGATGCTCCAGACCAGGGGTTGGAGTACTTCGATGTCGTTGACGTTGGCCGCGGAGACCGCGTAGGTCAGCGGGAGGCCCTGGTTGTCGCACAACATGTGGAGTTTGGAGCCGGGTTTGCCGCGATCAGTGGGGTTTGGCCCCCTGTTCTCCCTCTCTCTTAGCGCGGATCGACTAGGAGTCGACGGTGACGCGGACCAGTCCAGTAGGGCGCGTCTACCCAGCTCATCCAGGATCGTGCGGTGGATCGTGGGCCACAGGCCCATCTCGGTCCAGGTCTGAAACCAGCGGTGGGCGGTGGCACGGGTGACGCCGAACAGGCCGTCGGCCTTCTCCCAGGAGCATCCTGATGCCTGGACGAACAGCACTGTGGTCAACACGGCTCTTTGGTCCACACGGGGTCGGCCGGTCCGCGGCGCGGGAGGCAGTAGCGGCTGGATGATCTCCCAGAGCCCATCGAGCAACGCATAACTCACAGCACGTGATCATGCCAGGCTCAGGAGCATCTCGCAGGGCTTTTGAGATGAGCTCTCAAGGGCCGTCCATGTTGAAGGGCTCCAGAGGGTCCGAACGACGACAAGCTGGTCGCCGTCTTAACGGCTTCTTGGGAGCCGTCCGCGTTGAGGACGGAAATCGTCAATAACGGCGAACTCGAGATCTTTCTACCTCAATGTCCTACTACGATCCGTCAACGTTGAAGGGCACCTACAATGCGAATGTGGCTGCGCCGACCCAGGCCTCAACAGCTCCTCAGGAGCTGTCCACATTGAAGGGACAACATCAGTGAGTGGGGCCAGGCGGACCAACCTTCTCCACGGTTCCCCAGGGCACGCTCATGTTGAAGCTCCAAAGTGCCCTACGTGAGTCTGATGTCGACCTGGTCTCAACAGCTTTTGGTGAGCAGTCCACGTTGAAGCGCATCGTGCTTCCAGGTGGTCTCCCATACCAGGTCGTCTCAACGACTCCTCGAGAATTGTCCATATTGAAGGCCGAAGCCTTCGTCGCCGGTGAACACCAGCCGGTCGTCCCAACAGATCTTCAGGAGTCGCTCACGTTGCAAGACACCAGAGTGTGGGCGCAGACCCGATCGGGGCCGCTCCCCAGGAGCCGTTACGTCCTTGAGCAGGGCGTCCCTGTTGAAGCTCCACAATCGTCGCAGCTATGCCGCGGCGATGAGGTTTCAACGGCTACTCGAGGACCGTCCACGTTGAGGAGAGGCGAAGGGAGTGCGCATCGAATGCTAATTTTTCGAAACCATATTAATTCCGCCCATTGCAAGCGAGAACATTCGCACAAGAGCCTTCCTAACATCAGGATCTCGGTCAATCCTCTCTAGCGAAAAGAACCTTTTTGGATCAAGGTCGACCGTAGCAATACCTCCACCGCCTTCCCTTTCAGAGCTCGAAAAAAGAAGGAGGCATCGGTAAGCCCGAACAACCCCTTGCCGATCCTCGCGCATAAAGGATTGTAGAAATACGGACTCTTCCCTGACCTGGCCACGGAGTGCATCTATCGAACTCCATCGAGTTGACCAACCAAACTCCTCTGCATCCAATTGAATGTCAAGCAGAGTTCTGAAATCAATCTGACAAATTCGAAAGTCAGGGTCAGTTGAACGAATCATCACCAGCAGAGCACTACTCCCCCAGGTACACATCAACACGAATCAGCGTATTCGGGTCAATGCGACCACGATTAATCCTTAGTCCAAGTTCATCCCAACGGTGGTGTCCGCCAACAAGCGTCCCACCAGGAGTGACAGCGATCGCGTCCCCCAAATTAGCATTATTGGTCCCGCTTATTAGCTCATCATTAGTCAGATACTCATGATACCACTGAGAAGACGGATCTCGAGTCTTTTGACCCTCAGTATAATTTTCAACGACATCACCGATCCTCTCGTAACGTGATGCCCATTGTGAACATGGACCAGAATTGTGAACGAGTACTGGAGAATCGCCTGCCAGTACATAGTACGTGTGGATGCCTTGGATAGCCAGGTTGTAGACTGCAGTAGACTGAGTTCTTCTCTCAAGGGCCTTAATCTGAACCCAAGCGCCGGCCGAAGTTTGCAGCCACATACCTGGAGCCAGGTCGATCGCATCCACCCATGTACTCAAACCCGGCACCCAGAAAGGGTGACCATCGGTCGCAGTAATTACATCGCCAACCGTGACTGGACCTGGAACTCCCGTTTCCTCTACGTCAACTTGGAAAGAATTTCCACCTAGGACCTCTCCTCCGGGGCTATCACGCTCAGTAGACGAATCGATGGCAATATCGAACAGGGTTTTGTTGCCTTGGCCGATGATCGTGGCCACAACAGGCCTAGGGCCCTCTTCACCAGTCTCCGGGTCAGTCGCAAGGACTTCGTCGCCGATGGTGAGGTCCTCGATGGGCTTGTAGGTACCATCAGCCAGAAGGACGAGGGTTCCCTCGATGAAGCTGTTGCGGCAGGACGTGGTTCGCACCAGACTGCGCGCCCCAACGCCCGCAGCGCCACTTCCCGCGCTCATTCCTCCGAACGCGACGTATCCCAGTTCAGCGGCCTCTTGGATGTTGAAGAAGGCGTCATAGCCGGATTTGAACTCAGCGGAGTTAATGTCGATCCCGGATGCGAACATGACGAGCTCAGCGGCGATGATGGCGTCGATCCTGTCCTGAGGATCCATCATCCCGGTATCCGTGTCATGCATGATAGCGAGGAGGTTGCCCGCCTGAAACGCGCTCATATCAGATAGGTTTGTATCTGCGGACAACACATACCCTGAGTCAGTTTCAACGAGGTGCGCAAAGAACTCGTTGTACTGGTTCGTCGTCATGGGGTAAGCGCTGACGCTGCTGATGCTACCGACGATGGGTCCGCCCATGTTGCCGGGAATCCAGACGGGTGCACCACCGCCACCGCCACCGCCACCGCCACCGCCGGAACTTCCGCTTCCACCACCGGAGTTCGATGATGTGCCGCCGCCGGAGGGAACCGTTCCCGAGGAGCAGTGGCACCCCGCCAGCATGAGGCCGCTCGGGTCCGAAGCGGCCACAGGGGTGTTGTTGGCGTAGGCGTAGCCGTTGATCTGCTGGGAGTCCTCGAAATCCATGATCGGGTCATCGGAAAGGAATCTGCCCGTGAGTGGATCGTATTCTCGGGCTCCGACATGGATGATGCCCAAGGACTCGTCCACGGTTTTCCCGAGGAATCCCTTGTCATCGGGCCACTGCTGCTCCTCGCCACGCTCGGAACCGAACGGGGTGAATCGGCGAATCCAGTTCTGGTTATCGGCCGCGTTGATGGCCGCGTTCGCTGTTCCGTGGTGGTCTGCCCCGAAGAAGGTGACACCGCTGGTATCACGCATGGCGACCATGGTCCCGCCGTGGGAGTAGTAGCGGGCTGCCTGGACCTCGTCGGTGAGGACGTTCTGGCTCACCTCCATACCCGGCAGGTACAGCGTGTTCTCCTCCGGGGTCTCCTTGATCAGCGTCTCGTTCTGCGACGAGTAGACGAACGAGGTCGTGCCCGTGGGGCTCTGCGCGCTCGACAGGCGCCCTTGGGCATCCCAAGCGAAGGTGTACTCGTCCGCGGCTTCGACGCGCTGGGTGGTGTTACCAGCCTCGTCATAGTCGTAGGTGAAGAGGGTGTCCCCCTCGGGTGCGGACTCCGTAACGCTGGCAAGGGTGTGCGGGCGCCCCTGCTCCACCGTCGGGTAGGTGTAGTCCCGGACCGTGTCGGTGGCCGCACCCTGGCCGACCGCGTGCTCCACCTCTTCGAGACGGTTGCCTGAGGCGTCGTAGGTGTAGGAGGTCCAGTACGGTACGGGGCCGCCAACCTGGGCTGTCGAGGGCTCCGTGGCACAGGAGTCATGGCTGGTGCCGGCTGTGCTCCAGGCGTCGACCAGTCGGCTCAGTGCGTCATAGTCGTAGCACTGGACCTCGGGTGCGGAGTTCGTCGGGACGTTGGCCAGGCTCACGATGTTGCCGG
Source organism: Nocardiopsis akebiae (assembly GCF_018316795.1). Classification (NCBI taxonomy): domain Bacteria; kingdom Bacillati; phylum Actinomycetota; class Actinomycetes; order Streptosporangiales; family Nocardiopsidaceae; genus Nocardiopsis; species Nocardiopsis akebiae. Next base: position 707,970 of record NZ_CP074132.1, on the reverse strand, counting down.
CGTCGTTGTAGGTGTAGCGGTGGTCGGCGAGAGCGTCTTGGCCCTGGCGGTCGATCCTTGCGTTGAGAAGGCGCTGTGTGCCCTTCTCGTGCTCATAGGTGATCCAGGAAGTAGGCCCCTGCCCCGTGGTGAGTTCGACCTGGAGCAGCTCACCGGTCTGCGCGTAGTCGGTCCGGGTGACGTAGGTGTCCTGTCCGGTCAGCGTGGTGGGGCGCTGGAGTTCGTCGTAGCCGACCGTCACCGATTCGGCGGGCAGGCCTCCCACGGCGGGGTAGCCGTGTTCACGTACGGTGCCGTCCTGGTTGTAGGAGGTGGTGAACGTGTAGTTACCCGTGAGTTCGCCGTGTCCGTCGGGGATGCCAATGACGGTCTTGGTCGGCCGGTACATCGTGTCCCGTTCGGTGACCGCCGTGCGGTAGTCGCGCCCTTGGTGGTGGCGCGTCTCCATGAACAGGTGCCCCTTGAGGCGGGTGTCGTACTCCAAGGTCACCAGGGGAGTGCCTGTTGCGGCGTCGCCTTCGATGAGGGAGGTCTGGCGTTGCAGGTCGTCGTAGGCCCGGGTCAAACGCACGTCCCTGGCGTCCACGGTGGCGGTGAGCAGGCCGCGTTCGTCGTACTCCATGCTGACCTGACCAGAATCCGGGTCGGTTTGGGAGACGATGTTGCCGCGGTAGTCGTACTCGTTGCTCCAGCGGGCCCCGGTGGGTGAGACGACGGAGGTCAGCTCGTTGCGCAGGGTGTAGGTGTAGCGGGTGGTGAGGTCCTCGTCGGCGGAGCCGGTGTGCTGGGTCCTTGCCACGACGTTGTCGCGCACGTCGGAGACCGTGGTCACGGGTGTCCCGCCCTCGGGGGGCGTGGTCAGCACCCGGTCTCCGCCGTAGGAGTAGGTGGTGCGCCACACCTCTTGGCCCGCGACCCTGCGGATCTCGTCGCTGACCCGGCCAGCGCCGTCGTAGACGTAGAGGTTTTGGCCGTTGACGTCACCGTTGGTGACGGTGAGCACCTCAGGTGCCGGTGAACCGAGCGCGTAGTAGCTGTCGTTCTCCAGGCGTTTTTCGCCGATGCCGTTGTAGAAGGCGTCCGTGACCAGGCGGCCGCCATCGGTGCCTGGTTTTTGGATCTGGCGTTGTCTGAGGAACCCGTCGTAGAGGGTGTAGGAGGTGTCGTAGCTCCCGTCGTTTGTGAGTTCCTCGCCCTTGACGGCCACCGGAGCGTCATCGGCGAACTGGTATTCGAAACGCAGACTCGGGGACTGATCCCGTGAGCGGTCACGGTCGGGGTGCCAGATCTGGGTGCGTCGGCCCAAAGGGTCGTAGGCGGTCTCGATCTTTCGGCCGTTGGCGTCCTGCTCCCACAGGTGGCTCCCGCGGTGAGGGTCATAGTGCACGTCGATGGTGTGGCCCAGGGCGTTCTCGACCTGGTAGTGCAGCGATAGCCCGTTTTCGTCGGTGCGGGTCATGCGTCGTGCCACGACGCCACCGGGGTGGGTCACCTTGGTGACACGGCCGTAGGTGTCGTGCTCGGAGGCCTCGATCAGGGAGTAGACGGCAGCGCCGTCAACGAAGTCGGTCACCTGCTCAGTGCGGGTGACGTTGGCCTGCGTGGGCGCCTCACCGAAGCCTTGTCCGTCGTAGAAGGTGCGCATGTCGGTGAGGACGGTGTCGGCTGACACGGTCGTGGACCCGCACGGTCCCGCGAGCAGAAGGTCGCGGGCCGGGAAGTTCAGCAGGTGCTGTGAGGTGTTGTCGGCGTAGGTGTACTTCCTGCACCGTTCGTCTCCGTCGACCGCGATGTCTCCGGCCTCGTCGACCTGGAGAGGGCGACCCGTGGTGGTGTCGTAGGTCGTGGTGGTGCGGCTTTCGCGTGTGCCGCCGGAGGAGAGTTCGGCCAGGTTGCGTTGGGTGCCTGCTTCGACGATGGTCGCGTGCCGGGTGCCCCAGTCCTCGGTCTGGGTGGCGGTGCGGTGGCGCCAGGGCTCGCTGATCGTGCGGCTCACCAACTGGTCGCCGTCGTAGGTGGCGGTCTCCAGCGTGGTTCCGGCGAACTCGTCGCGGTCGGTGTGCTCTTCTCCGGTGGAGTCGGTGACCGAAACGCTGCGGGTTCCGCCGTCGGGGCTCTCGTCGCCGTGCATACCGCGCAGGAGGGTGTGCTCGGTCATGGCCGGCATCTCCTGGCCGTCGCCACGGGTGACGCGGACGGTTTCATAGCCGCGCCATTGGCTCCAGGTGAGGTACTCCTCGGGGGTGATGCCGTCCTCCTCGGCATGGCGCCAGGCGGCGTCGCCGAGGTAGTCATAGCGTGTGACCTGCTCTTCTGAGCCTCCGGTGCGGTCGGTGAGGATTAGTTCGGTGACGACGTACTTGTGGAACCAGTCCGTGACCGGGTCCTCGAAGCCCGGGGGGTGCCAGATCACCGGGTAGCACCGGTCTGTGCTTTCACCTTCCTCGGGCAGGTCTGCTGGAGTGCAGTCGCTCCCGGAGTAGTTGACGGTGATCTGTCCGCCGGTCTCGGTGTAGATGTTCGACAGCCGGAATCGGACCAGGGCGGAGATCTGGTCCCCGGTCTCACGGATGCGGTTGGGCAGTTGGATGCCGTTGAAGCGCACCGGGGGCAGTGACTGGGTACCACCCACGTGGCCGGTGCGTGTGAGCTCGGACAGCCACAGGGTGCTGGAGCCGTCACCGTTGTCGGTGAACAGGTGCTGCAGTTCCCAGGAGTCCACCTTGGAGTAGCCGTCGTCGGTGAGGATCTGGGTGTGGATGGAGCTCAGGCGTTTTTGTGTCCAGAAGGAGGGCGAGGTCTGGGTACGGGAGCACTCCTCTCCTTCGGCGCAGTGCAGGTCGTAGGGGATGTCCGGCCAGTGCTTGGCGGTGTCCTCGTCCAAGTCGTCGGGGTCGCAGGCGAAGTCGTCGGTCTCCAAGCAGCGTTCCGCTGTGGTGAAGACGACCTGTGCCGGAGCTTGGCGGTCGTAGGCCTCGCCTTCGCGCAGGCCGTAGTCGATGCGCTTGAGGTAACCGCCGCGTACGTACTCGGTTCCGGCAGTGTCCAGATCGCCGTTCAGGGCGTAGCGGTTGGTCTCCTTGGCGTAGTGGAAGGTCGCGATGTTGCCGCGTGTGTCCTCGATGTGGTCGAGGTTCCATCGCCATGCCTGCTGGCACCAGGCCTCGGAGAAGTCCGCCTCGTGGCAGGGTTCTCCGCTGTCGTTGCCAAAGACCGGTACGGTCCACACCGCGTTGGTGGTCGGGTCGCCTGAGGCCCAACCGGGGAGGCGGTTGAGACCGAAGGTGTACTGGATGCCCTCGACCGTGGTGACTCGCCAGTACTCGCCGTCATCATCACCGTTGTTCGCACCTGTCAGGCGTTCGATACGCGACCCGTCGTCGTTGCGCGGCCGCCATTCCCCCGTTTCGTCATCGCGGATCAGCTCGGTGGACTGACCGTTGAGCATCAGCGTGGCGTTGTCCGTGGCCCAGCACTGGTCGTATTTCTGCGTCTCCTCACCGTCGTCCTCACAGGAGGCGTAGCTGCGCTCGATGTAGCCGCCCTCGTAGGAGAAGCCCTCGCCGATCCAGGAACCCTGGTTGTTCGTGGCCGAGGTACGCCCGTCCACGGTCTGCGAGGAGTAGCCCAGGGAGATCTTCGGCTCCAGGCCCCCGGGGACCGGAGGAACGGTCAGCCCGTAGTCCCAGGTGAAGGCGCCAGAGGAGAGGGCGACGTTCCATTCGGCGGAGGGGGAGAGTTCCGTGGCCGTGTAGTCGCCTTCCCAGGAGAAGGGGTCGGCTTCCAATGCCAGCATGGTGGCCGCGGGTTCGACGGGTTCCTGGGGCAGGCTCACTGATGGGGCCCTGCGATCATCAGCAGCACCCGCACCGGGTGTGATGGTGGCCGTCACCGTCCGAGCGGGAGCATTGTTGATCGACGACACGTCTTGGGCATTGTCACCGAGGTCCACCAAACGCAGTCGGGAACCGTAGTTGCCGCCGTAGGCGTTCTGGATCCCGCTGTAGTCAACACTCAGCTCGACCTGGTCTGGGTCAGCTTGTCCCTCGGCCGCGGAGACCCGCAACACGAGCCCGTGCACACTGTTGTCCTGGGCGGCCTGCTGGTCCAACAGGTCGACCTGGATTTGCTCAACCTCATCTGAGGAAGAGGTGGCCCAGACTTCAAGGCCGCCCACCTCGACCCGTTGGGGCTCACTGCCCTGCCCGGTGACGGGGACGGTTTGGGTGGCAGCGGACGGCCAGTCGACCTGCCCGGGTTCGGTGACGGCCGCGTCCTCCTCCGCACCCGGTTCGGTGGGGAGCACCTCTTGGGCGGCTCCCTCGACCGGGTCTCCCATGTCCTGTAGTTCAGGGGCATCGTCTCGCCACCATGAGGGCAGTCCGGGGATGACTCCCATCAGGGAGGCCACCAGGGCGAAGACCAGGACGGTGGCGGTGACGGACAGAGACGCCCACTTGAACTTGCGCCAGGACCGTTGGCGGGTGGACATGGGGGATGCTCCTCTGCGGAGGGTGATGCGGGGTGGTGGCATGGGAGCGGGGGCGGGCATGAGGGAACCCGCCCCCGCAGGTTTAGAGGTCGGGTTGTTCGGTCAACGAGGCCAACCGGGAGATGAGCGTGGCGTCCGCGGCACCGCGGTAGACGCGGACATCGTCGACCGCTCCGGAGAATGAGGAGCCCCATGCGCCGTCGTGAAGGGCTCTGCCGATGCTGAGAGGTCCTGTGGAGACCCAGGGAGAGGAGTGTTGGACCGTGGAGGTCTGCGACAACTGGCCGTTGACGTAGAAGCGCACCTCTCGACTGAACGCGTCGTAGACGACGGCCAGGTGATCACCGCTTTGTTCCGAGCTGGGTACGAAGAGGTCGTTGATCACGTTGGTTGTGGCGCTGCCCGACGTGTCCTCGTGTGCCAGGAGTAGCTCCCACCGATCGGCTTCAGCCGAGTAACGAACGTCGAAAGGGCTTTGTGTCTGTCCCGCTTGGGAGAGGACGGACATGCTCTGCTCTGGCTGCGCGGAGGCTAGACGTGCCCGCAGGCTCAGAGTGAAGCTTCCGTTGGTTGCCACCACGGCCTCGCCCGTATTCGCGTATCCGCCACTACCGAGCTCAAGATGGCCCTCACCCACCAGAGCTGGTTCCAGGAAAGGATCCCCGGTGAAAATCCCAGCTCCGTCGTGCAAAGCCATCGACTGCTCGCCACTGGCTTCCGGACTGGCACCATCCACTACATCAGTGAAGTTCCAGTACGCATCTCGAGCAGTCGGAAGTTCGACAAGGTTTTCCACTTCGCTCGGGGCGAGGAGGCGGTCGAAAAGCCTGACGTCATGCAAAGCCCCTTTGAGGTGAGAAGTGTAAGCCCTACCTGAGTCCGTCCTGTTGAACTGCCGACCGAACCGCACATCACCGGTTATGGCGGGGATAGGGGATATAGAGTTCCTTGACACCTCTACTTCGTCGACAACCTCACCGTTGACGTAGAGTCTCGCCCCATGGAAACCAGCCACTGGAGAAAAACGGTTCAGACTGTCCAGGTTAGCGACGTAAGCGACATGGGCCCATTGCCCAGGACCGGCAGAACCTCCGGATACAGAAATGGACTTTTCTACCAGGTGCCAGGGGTCGGGGCACCGTCGGCAGATCTCTCTATTGACGTAGGAGTATTCGAGCACCCACTCCTGGTTTTCCGCTGAGTAGTAGAGGCGGAACTCCCTCGGGAGGATGTTTCCATCTTCGTCCTTTTCGTCACCGAAACGGGACACTAGGACCTGGTCGCTACTTACGTCATCCAGGCGAACCCAACCGGAAAAGGAATGCATTCTCTCGAAGCTGGAGTTCGTACTTGCAGGAGGGTCGATGTAGGACTGATCGTCTCCAGCAAGGAGGACTGAACCCGAACTGGCACCACTTGGGCCTTCGCCAATGAAACTTACGGAACTTCCCGCTTGAGCGTCACGGTTTCCCGAAACATCCTCAATCAATCCCGAGGAGTCGGCCCCGTCCATAACCCATCGGGATATTTCTGGTCTACCCGAAGACACTAGGAAAAGATGAGAAGCTCGCGAGGACACGTTCCCCGCAGCATCCACAGCCTCCACATAGAGACTGTGAGGTCCTTCCCTTTCAGGGACCCATGAGAGGTCAGCGTAGTAAGAGGGACCGTCCGGATTCAAGAGCGAGGTGGAGGCTGGCACCTCGTTTCCTGCAGAGGGGTGCTCGTTGACCCCCCAGCGGAAGAACTCCACATCTTCAGACGTCGTCTGCAGACGGAAAGTACCCGTATCCCCGACTCCCGTGTGCCACTGATCATCGTTAGGATATCGGGTGGATGTGATCGTTGGTTCCTCCGGAACCGTCGAATCGTAGACGAACTCACATCGCGTCTGCTCCCCGTCCCAGCTCCACGGGCTCCAGGCATGTCCATCATGGGCACGCACGACCCATCCCAGCACGGCGCCCTCCGGGATGTCGTCGGGAACCTGGTAGTAGAAGCGAGAGTTCGCGGCCTTGTAGGACGTCGTGAACGTACGTTCTTGCTCCTGGCCAGCCTCGTCGGTCCAGAAGACACGGAACTGGGCACGTACCTGCTCAGTGGCACCAGTGCTGTGGTCCGGGTCACGCAGGTAGGCCGACACCCGCGGCGGCTCGTCGACGTAGGGCCGCTGGTTTCCGTAGACGCACGCACCGCCCGGTTCCAGTTGCAGGTCAGTCTGACGTGGCTGGTTCGGGACAGTGTTGTAGTTGACCTCCAGCTGGGCATTGTCGCAGAAGCGCTTCCAGTGGGAGTAGCTGTCCTCATTCACTGAGCGAAGCCCGAAGGTCGTGGTCGAACGCCGCCCTGAGGCAGCCCACTCGACTGCGCTCTTGGCGTCAAAACGCACGTTCTGGTTGGTACGTGTGCAACTGCCAGCAGGCGTGGTCGGGCTTTTGGTGTCCAAAGACTCCGTCCACGAGGGCTGGTTGGCCCACGTTGTGGAGGAGGTGATGCCACCTGTGCGGTACAACCGTGTCGCCCTGCCTGTGGAGTCATAGGTGTGACGCAATGTTACGGCGAACTCGGCCGACAGAATCTGCTTGTCGGCATACGCGCTCGTGGAAATCCGGTAGAAGAGACGTTTGATGCCCACGCTATTGCAGTAGTAAGGATCACCCGCGAGCTGAGGACACCGGCCCACGCCTTCGTCGTCTGAGCCAGAGAACTTCCAGTACGAGTCGGCCCGGTAACCACTGGAGACCATGGCCCAGGCGGAAGTGGTGGAGGTCTTCCAGATCGGGTCGATGTAGACGGGATAGTTCGTCGCCGAATCCTGGAGCAGTTGTTCATTCGGCGTGAGGACGAGGGTGTCGTCGCTGGCTTCAACGCCGATCTGAGCGATCGTCGACGACTCCAGAGGTCCCTCGACCGGATCCAACTCAGTATCAGCGGCGTCCGCTGACATGGTGCTGAGCTCGTCGTCTCCTGAACTGCCCGAATCCCACATCAGCGGTGTAGGGGCTTCGAAGACCGCACCTCCGACGGATGTGTCGACGGCTTCAATGCCCCCATGGTCAGTAGTCGCCATCTGCAGGCCGTCCACGCTGACGGACATCCGCAGTTGCGCGATCTCTGGTTGCGCCGCGGCTTCGGCGTCCTCCACCACCAGTACTTGGGAGAGGCCGTCAACGCTGGCTCGGAGGACCAAATCCACACCAGGAAGGACCTGGGGATAAGTTGCGGTCTCACCATCGACCGTCGGTTCGGGCAGAGAAGTCGGCCACCCCAGTTCGAGCTCCTTGCCAGCACGAGTCAGGACCGCGAGCGGTCCTTCACCACCGTTGGATAGGGAGAGCCCGAGGGTGGAGGCGCGCGGAGCAAGACGGCCGTCTTCCCTCTCCACCAGTGTGGGGTCTGTGTCCACCCACATGTCGTCCTGCCTGGTGCGAACGGGCTGGACGTACTCGGTCGCGGTGAAAGTGCCGTCAGGGTTGGCCACGACATCGCGGCGCTCTCCCAGAAGCTCTTCGACCGGTACGGACTCTCCTGTTTCGGCTGCCTGTTCGAGGGCGGCCTGTTCAGCTCGGGCCTCTTCTGTGAGAACGGGATCGTTTTCTTCAGCGAGTGCCGTTGAGGAAGTGAGCAACGACAGAGCCAGTGCCGCAGCGGTGGTCACCGCTGTCGCACGGGTCAGGGAGCGACGCATGGGGGATGCCAGTCTGGTGTTGTGCGGCCGGTCCCGAGAGACCGTGGACGAGTCAAATCGGACAGGAAGGTACTCGAGGTCTCATCAAGTTCACAACCCCCAAGAATCTCCGTCGGAACCAGGAAGGGCCCAGGCCTCTTGCTCACTTGGGGACTGACATGGCACTAAACCACCACGAAACGGGAAGATTCATAACAAAAGCGTTATAAACTGGACCCTTGCTTCCCCATAGAACGGTCCGCGCCGAAGATACGTAAGGCGGCGCAAGCGCCCACGACCGCTGGGCAGACCCCAGAGCCCTCACAGTTCAGGTCTATACGGTCTGTTTGCGAGTGGTACCGACCTTGGAAAGAATCTTGTCCATGTTCGTGCGGGCTCTGCGGCCTGAGACAAGGTTCTTCCACCCGCAGCAGTCAGCGCTTGGCGGACGCTGCTTCGAAGGGAGTGGCACTCGGTCAGCTTCGCGGGAGACACCACAACACTCCTGTTGTGTGCGGGGGATGTCCTGCCCTGGGGTCGGTCCGTATCCGCCGCAGACGGCGGACAGGATGGCCGACCGGCACGGAACGGGAACCGGCGAGGGTTCTAGCCCGCTGCCGGACGTCCGAAGGTGACGCCCGGGTCCCCGGAGCGGCTAGGTTGTGGGCATGCCCGTCTCCGCACCGTCAGGGCCCCGGAGCCGCGCCACCCGCGCCCTGTCACTCGCCTCCGTCCTCCTCCTCACCGCCGTCGCCTGCTCGGCGTCGCCCGGTGCGCCCCCCGGCAGCGACCCCACCGCCGCCCTCCCCCTCCCCGGACCGCAGGACGGCGACGACCGCGAGGCCCCCGAGAGCGGGGAACAGGAGGGCCCGCTCCCGGGCCGGGGCCCCCTCGGCGACAGCGTCGTGGTCATCGACCCCGGCCACAACGGCGGTAACGCGGCCGCCCCCGACGAGATCAACGCGATGGTCCCCGCCGGGCCGAACGAGAAGGCCTGCGACACCGTCGGCGCGGAGACCGCGAGCGGCTACGCCGAGCACGAGTTCAACTGGCAGCTGTCCGTGCTGGTCAAGGAGAGGCTGGAGGCCGACGGCGCCACGGTCGTCCTCACCCGCGAGGACAACGGCGGGGTCGGGCCGTGCATCGACGAGCGCGCGGGCATCGGCAACGAGGAGGGGGCCGACGCGGCCGTGTCCCTGCACGCGGACGGCGGCCCAGAGACCGGTCGCGGTTTCCACGTGATCATGCCGGGCGAGGTCGAGGGCTTCACCGACGACATCACCGAGCCCTCCCGGCTGCTCGGTGAGGACATCCACCGCGCGTACCTGGAGGGCAGCGGTGTCCCCACCGCCGACTACCTCGCCGACGAGGGCCTGGACGTGCGCACCGACCTGGGCGGGCTGAACATGTCCGACGTGCCCAAGGTGTTCCTGGAGACGGGCAACATGCGCAACCCCGAGGACGCGGCGCTCATGGAGGACCCCGCGTGGCGGGAGCGGGCCGCCGACTCCATCGCGCAGGGCCTGGCCCTCTACCTCATGCGGGGCTGAGGGAGGACGGACGGCGCGACCGCCCGCGGCCCCCGTGTCCGCCGGTCCCTAGTGCCGTGGCCGGGAAGGTTCGCCCGGGTGCCCTCACGCCGCTACGGGTAGCGGTCGGCCTCCCCAACGAACACCCTTCTCGCTGCGTACCCGGGCGCGTTCACGGCGCTGGGCCGCGAGCACGTCCGGGTCGCGGGCGTTGGCGTTGCGCCACCGTAGATAGGCGTGCAGCGCCCGCGTTTGCACCGTGTGGTTGGGGTGGTGGGAGTTGGCGATGGTGAACTGGCGCAGCGGCCCGAAGTGCGCCTCGATCGGGTTGGCCCAGGAGGCGTAGGTGGGGGTGAAGCACAACTCGACCTTGTTGCGCTGGGCCCAGGAGCGGATCGTGGGGCCCTTGTGTGCGGACAGGTTGTCCATGATCACGTAGATGGGGGCGCCGTCCGGGCGGGCGGCCCGGATCGTCTTGAGCGCGGTGAGTGTGTTGGCTGCGCCCTTGCGCCGGTGGTTGATGCCCCACAGGGTGTCGTCTCCCACCGAGTAGCAGCCGTGGAAGTAGGTGACGCCATGGGTGCGCCGGTAGGTGGCCGGAAGGCGGTGCGGGCGGCTCTTGCGGGCCCAGCCCGTCCCGGCGGTGGGCCGGATGCCCAGCGGTCCGAACTCGTCGAAGGCGAAGACCCGGTCGGCGAAGTGCTCCATGACGTGCTCGATGCGGTCGAGTTTGGCATCGGCCTCGGGGTCGGGCGAGTCCTTCCAGGTCGTGGTGCGTTGGAAGGTGATGCCATGCCGGTGCAGGAGCGTTCGCAGGGTCTCGCGGCCCATGCGCAGGCCCGGTCCGGGCCGGTGGGCCAGGTGGGCGGCGAGTTTGCGCAGCGACCAGCGGGTGAAGGGCTGGCCGAGCTTGGTCGGGCGGGTGGTGGCCGTCTTCAGGACGAGGTCTTCCTCGTCGGGGGTGAGTAGGCGGGGACGGCCTCCCGCCCATTTAGGGTCCAGGCAGCTCAGCCCTTGGGTGTTGAAGGCGTGGATGACCTCGCGCACGGTCTTCTCATCAGCGGCGACCAGGCGGGCGATGACGGGGGCGGTGTTGCCGCTGGCCGAGGCCAGGATGATCATCGCTCGCCGGTAGCGGACGGTGTTGGTGCTGCCCCGGCGGACGATGCGTTGGAGTTTTTGGCCCTCGGGGTTGGTGAGTCTGCGGGCTTTGAGGGGTGCGGACACCGCGGCTCCCAGGGTTGACTGCTGGTGTTGCGGTCAACCCTGGCATCGATCACTGACCCGGGCGAACCTTCCCGGCCACAGCACTAGCGTCCCCGTGCCCCGTGCCGGACCGCCCGCCCCGGGCGTCCGCACTCGGCCACGGCCCCCGCCGCTGTGGCGCGCGCCGCTCCCCCGTGGGCATAATGCGTCCATGACAGCCCCCGCACCGCGCCCCCTCCCCTTCCCCGGCTTCGACGTCGTCCTGCGCGGCTTCGACCGACACCAGGTGGACGACCTGGTCCACCGAGCCTCCTCCACGCTGACCGCCCTCACCGGCGGGCCCGTCCTCACCGACGAGGACGGGCGGGCCCTCGACCGGCCCTCCGCGCCGGCGCCCGACCCCATCACCTCCGCGGAACTGGCCGAAGCCCCGGTGGACCTGGTCCTGCGCGGGTACGACCGCCACCAGGTGAAGGACCTCCTGTCCCGCCTCGTGGAGCTGCTGGCCGAGGCCGAATCACACACGACCCGGGGATAAGACAGCCCTGCGAACCTCGTCAACTGCACAATGGGGACCATGCCTCTGACACCGGCGGACATCCGCGAAAAGAAGTTCCACACGGTGCGTCTGCGCCCGGGGTACAACGAGGAGGACGTCGACGCGCTCCTCGACCGGATCGAGGCGACGCTCGTCGCCCTGGAGGGCGGCCCGAGCACGGGCGCGCTCATCACGGCCGACGAGGTGCGCAACTCGCGTTTCCGCACCACGAGGTTCAGCCCGGGCTACCGGGAGGACGAGGTCGACGACTTCCTCGACGTCGTGGTCGCCGACCTGGCCGGGCGCGGCCTCGGCCGCGCCCGGGACCAGTCGCCGCCGCTGCCGCCCCGCCCCGGTGCGGCGGGCGCCTCCGCGCGGCCCCGGCACCAGCGGCCCGGCCCGGACGCGCAGCAGGGCCCGGACGCGCCGCGGGGGCAGGAGGCCCCGTCCCGGCCGCCGCGGCGTTCCGGGATGACCCCGAGGGACGTCCGGGAGAAGCAGTTCGCCACCACCCGGCTGACCACGGGCTACAACGAGCAGGAGGTCGACGACTTCCTGGACCGGGCCGAGTTCACGCTGGACGTCCTCCAGCAGGGGCGGCCGGACCGGGCCACGCTCACCGCCGCCGAGGTGGAGCGGATCCAGTTCAGCACCACGCGCGCGCGGCCGGGGTACGACCCGGCGCAGGTGGACCACTTCCTGGACGTGCTCGCCGAGGAGCTGCGCCGGTACGAGCAGCCGCACTGACGGTGACTCCGGGTGAGGACCCCGGGTGGGACGGCGGACCGCGGGCCGCGTGCGGAACGGACCGGGGCGACGGCCCCGGACGCGTGCGCGCCCGTCGGGCCGGGTGAGTAGGCCACTGGCCGCGGACACGCCGTAGCGCACACTCCCCATCTTCAGGACAGCGGAAAGTAATATTTGGACACAGGAAGTAGTCGTCCCCCGCTGTCCCGCAGACCGCGCCCCGAGGGGAGGCAGGATGTCCCACGCGATGCCGCCGGAGGGGCGCGCCACCGCATGTCCGGTGCACGGCGCGCCCGGCTGCCGCTCCGCCGCCGACGGCGGTCCGAGAACCCGTTCCAGGGAGGGGCTGCGGGTGCTCGGCGACGACGAGGAGGTCGTCCCGGCCTCGGCCCACCCGTGGGAGGCCCCGCTCCTGGCCGCGTGCGTGGGCGCCACTCTGCTGGCGGCGGCGGGACTGGCCCACGTGGTGTGGTCTCTGTCGGGGTCGTGGCTGTGGGCGGCCGCCGCCCTGGCGGTGGTGCCCGCCGCGCACTGGCAGGCGCGGGGGCTGATGTACGCCCGGCGCAGGGCGGAGTCGGTGAAGATCTCGCCCACGCAGTTCCCCGAGGCCCACCGGATGGTGGTGGCGCTTTCCGCCGAGACGGGGCTTCCCCGGACGCCGGAGGCCTACGTGCGGGTGGGGCCGCGCCGCTGGGGTACCGACGCCGCCGGGCACGGGCTGCGCCGGTACCTGGTGCTGTCGGACGACCTGTTCGACCCGTGCGGCCGGGTCCGCGACCCCGAGGCGCTGGCCTTCCTGGTGGCGCACCAGCTGGGGCACGTGGCGGCCGGGCACACCGGTTTCTGGCGGCGGGCGGCGGCGCTGGGCGGGGAACTGGTCCCGGGGCTGGGCGCAGCGCTGTCGCGGGCCATGGAGTACACGGCCGACAACCACGCCTACGCGCACGTGCCCGAGGGCGCCCACTCGGTGCGGGTCCTCGCCGGGGGCGGCAACCTGTACACGCGGGTCAACATGGGTGAGATGGCGGACCGCGCGCGCACCGACCGGGGATGCTCGCTGCTGCTCTACCACCTGCTGACCCGCCGACCGGGCAACACCCGCCGCATGGCCGCCCTGCGCGACCGCACCCGCCGCGGCCGGGTCTTCCTCTAGACCCTTCCTCCTGGCCCCGCTCCCGCCCGCCCGGCGGGGTCCGCCCGACGGCGCCGGGCGGGCTCGGGATCAGTTCCAGTGGCGGCGCATGGTCCAGCGGTCGGAGGCGAGGTCGCGGGTCATGTCGATGATGCTCGGCTCCCCCGTGTCGGACTCGGCCGAGACGCGGAGCAGGTGGATCTGCGTGGCCGGAACGCCGGGCGTGCCCGGGCGGGCGGGCCAGTCCCCGATGACCCTGCGCACCCGGTAGGCGCGGCCGCGCCAGGTGAACCGGGCGGGGGTCCCGCCCTCGGTGGAACGGACGTCGATCTGCTCGTTCAGAAGACTCACCCCGCCAGTTTATCGAACACCAGTTCGAACAAGTCAAGCGCTGGCGGCCCGTGTCCGGGACCGCGCCGGCGACCGGCGGGTCAGCCCTCCCAGGACCGGTCGTACTCCGGGTGGGCCCGGTACACACCGGCGAGGTACTTGACCGCCAGCCGCCAGGCCAGCAGCTCCGACCAGGGGTCGCCGCCGCCGCTCCGGGCCCCGGGAAGGGCGCCCGCGGCTCCCGCGGCCACGAGGGGCTCCAGGCCGCGCATGCCCGCCCGGTGGGCCTCGGCGTACCCGCGGACGATCTTGCGCTTTGCCGCGACCTCCGCCAGCGCCCGGTCACGGCCGCGGGTTCCCTCGGGGACGGCCTTCGACGCGCGCTCGTCCTCGTCCAGGCGCGCGTTGAGGAACTCGACGATGGTCAAGGGACGACTCCCATCCTGTCCGCCACTGCCACGGGGCCCGGTGTCGGACCCGTACCGCCTACCCACGGCTCACGTGGGGTCGCAGCCCTCGAACTGGGGCACGCTCGTCACGACCTGGAGGCCGGTCTCGCCGAACCAGGTCTCCAGGTACTCCGCGGCGGTGCCGTCCTGGTACATCTCGCTGATGGCCTTGTTGACGGCCTCGCAGGCGCGCACGTCGCCGTGGGGCAGGCCGACGCCGTACTTCTCGTCGGTGAAGGGGTTGTTGACGAACCGGAAGGCGTCGGGCTCCTCGGCCAGGAACCCGGCCAGGATCAGGTTGTCGGTGGACACGGCGTCCACCTCGCCCTCGCGCAGTGCGTCGATGCAGGCGCTGTAGCTGGGCGCTTCCCTCTGCTCGATGCCGATGCCCAGACCCTCCCTGATGCGGACGGCGGAGTAGGAGCCCTCCCCCTGGCAGACGCTGCGGCCCTCCAGGTCGCGCACCCCCTGGATGCCGGTGTCCTCGGCGCGCACCAGCACGTCCTGCTTGGCGACGTAGTAGGGGCCGCCGAAGGTGACCTGGGTCTTGCGGGCCGGGGTGATGGAGTAGGTGGCCACGACCATGTCCACCTCACCGCTGATCAGCTGTTCCTCGCGGTCGGCGGAGGTGACCCCGGTCACCTCCACGTCCTCGGCGGCGAAGCCGAGCTTGGCGGCGATGTAGAACGCCACGTCCACGTCGAAGCCCGTGATGCCGCCGCCCTCCTCCAAGCCCAGGCCGGGCTGGTCGGTCTTGACTCCGACGGTCAGCGTGTCGGCGTCCAGGAGCGACTCCTCCTGGCCCAGCACCGCCGAGCAGGCGGGCAGTGCGAGCACCGCCGCGGCGGCCAGGGCGGCCGCGGCGGGGGTGCGCCGGTGTCGAAACCTCATCGGCCTGTTCCTCGTCTCTCGGGGGTGCGGATCCGGGCGGGGGTGGACTCGGCGCGGGAGGCCGGGCTCAGCGGTACTCGGCCAGTCGGGGGCGGACGCCGAGGACGAGCAGGACCAGCAGCAGGGCCGTCGCGGCGGGCAGCAGCCACGTCCAGGGGGTGAGCGCCGCGTCAGCGCGTTCGATGCCCGCGTCGAACGCCTTCTCGTGCAGGTCGGTCAGCTCGGCCAACGCGACCTCGTAGGCCTGGAAGGCGCCGTCCTCGGAGTGCGCGACGCCCATGCGGACGTCGACGGCCCCCGCCAGGTCGCCCTCCTCGGCTGCCGAGCGCAGCGCCCGGTCCTCGGTCTGGAGGGCGTTGTAGGACTCCAGCACCTCGGCGAGCGCGTCCTCCTGGCCGGACAGCAGCGTGTCCTGGGCCCGCTGGCCCAGGTAGCCGAGCGTGCCCGGGTCCTCGGGGTCGGAGCCGTCCGCCCCCGGCAGCTCCGGGTAGGCGGCGGCCACGCCCTCGATCTGCCCGTAGTACGCCTCCAGGTTGCTGGCCGGGCGGTACAGCACCTGCTGCGCCCGCTCCAGGTACACCAGTTCGTAGTTCTCGGCCGTGTCCCGGTCGAGCAGGTAGCGGCTCTGGTCCGCCTGCATGTCGGTGGAGATGGCCCCGGCCCGGGACAGCGCCATGGCCGCGTCCAGTCCCGCCTCCTTCGCGTCGCGCTGGTGCCCGCCGCTGGCGGTGAGGACGAGGACCACCCCGCCGGTGAGCAGGACGGAGACCGCCGTGGCGGCCAGCAGGGGCGCGTTGAACCGTCGCCGGAACCGCACGCGCAGGTACAGCTGGAGGCAGATCAGCGCGGCGGCGGTGACCGTGCCGGCCGCGCCCACCCAGAACATGCCGAGCGCCACGGAGGACTGCCCCTCCTCGTGGTTGGCGCGCACGATCGCCGACGAGTCCAGCCCCAGGTTGAACGCCTTGGGCAGCAGTTCGGCGTGCATCAGCCGCGTGGCCTCGCGGTAGGCCTCCAGGGCCGCTCCGTCCACCCGGCCGGGTGGGGCCTGCGCCTCGTCGTTGAGCAGCCGCGCCTCGCCGGCGAGCTGTTCGTAGGCGCCCATCCCGTCCAGGACCGCCTCGACGTTGCGCTCCTCAACGCTGTCGCCCTCGGTCAGCGAGGCCGCCTGGAGCAGGGCCTCGTTGGCCCGGGCCCGGCTGGCCTCGTACCCCTCCAGGGCGTCCTCGCGGCCCGAGCCCAGGTCGTGGTCGGTGCCCATGAGCAGCACGTCCGCCACACGGGCGTCCATGTCCGCGAGCGCCAGGTACAGGTCGGTGGTCGCCAGGGCCCGGGGGCCGGCGTCGTCCCCGAGCACGCGCAGGCCGTCGCGGGCCTGGCCGAGGGTGGCGGCCGCCGAGCCGAACAGCCCGAGGACGGCCAGCACGCACACCGAGGACAGCAGCCACACCCGGGCCGGGGTGGTCGCGGCCCAGCGGCGGAGCCCGGAGGCCCGTTCACGGGCACCGGCCCCGCCCCGCCCGCTCCGGGGCGGGCGGGAGCCCTCGCGCTCGGGTGCCGGGGCCCGCGGGGGCCGGCCGCCCGGCACTGCGGGGAGCGCGCCGTGCGGGGGCTCCGGCGGACTGGTCGCGGTCCCGTGCGGGGCCCGGCCGGGGGTGGGGGGCGTCAACGGGGTTCACCCCTTCTGGAGGATGATGACGGTCCATGCGCCGACGTAGATCCGGTCGCTGTCATTCAGGGGAACCTCCACGTTGGGGGCGATGGGGTTGGCGGTCCCGTTGACCGTGGTGCCGTTGGTCGAGCCCGGGTCGAGGATGGCCCAGGTGCCGCCGGGCTTGGCGACCAGGATCGCGTGGACGTGGGAGATGGCCGGGTCGCCGCCCGGACCGCCCAGGTCGATCTCGGGGGTGAAGCCGCGGGTGGCGCTGCGCCGTCCGATGTGCACCCTGTCCCCGGTGAGCGGTACCCGGCGCTGCGTGCTGCCCTTGGGGAAGGAGATCTGGTCGGGGTCGAGAATGCCCTGGTGGACCATGTACTGGTAGTAGGCGGGGTCGGCGACGACGACCGCGCGCCAGCGCGCGCCCGTCCGCCCGTCGTCCGCGTGCGTGTGCCGGTGGTCGTCGGAGCGCGAGGCGAAGTCGTACCCGCACTCCTCGCAGAACCGGCCCGCGCGGTAGGTGCCGCACTCGGGGCAGGGGCCTCCCCTGGGCAGGGTCGCCGGGCGCGGCGGCGCGGGGGGTCGCGACGAGGCCACGGGGGGTGCGGGCGGTGTCGGATGGCGGTGCGACGGGGGCCGCGACGCGGGTGAGTAGGCCTGGAGGCGCAGCCCGCAGACGTCGCAGAAGTCGGTCGCCGTGGAGCGGTGCCCGGAAGGGCAACTCGGCATGGGTCCCTCCTACCCGGGTGTGGGGGCACCGCCGGTGTCCGGCCCGCTCTGCCGCGGCCGGGTCCGTACGGTCCGGGTCGAGTTGGTGTCCAGGGTCATCTCGTCGACCTTGCTGACACCGGGTTTGAGCCGGACGGTTCCGGTGACGGGGTCGGCCACGTCGACGACCCTGCCGAGGAGCCTCGCGGTCTCCTCGTTGCCCGACTGGTGGGCGAGTGCGACGGCGCGGCCCAGCCGCGTGGTGGCGGTGTCGTCGTCGCCGTCGCGACGGGCCGCGAGCCCGTCCTGGATGGCCCGGGCCAGTTCGACCTGGCCGGTGTAGTGGGCCACGCGGGGGTTGATCCCGGTGGCTCGGTCCTCCTCCGCGGTCCACTCCGCGAGGATGTTGCCCGAGGCCAGGATCTGCTCCTCGGCACCGGCGGTCGCGGGGAGCACCACGCGCACCCATCCGGCGCGCAGCTGGCGGCCGGGGGCGCCGGGCGGCACCTGGACGCAGACGTGGTAGTCGCGGCTCTCGGTGCCCCAGGACCCCGTGGGGTAGTCGCCCGACTGGGGCACGCGCCCCACGCCGCGGCCGGTGAGGTCGCTGACGGTGGGAGCGACCTGCTTGACGTGGCGCACGACGGCGTTCTGGGGCGTCCACAGCCGCAGCACCACGTCGGCGACGGTCTTGCCCATGGAGGCCTGCGCCATCGCCCGGAAGTCGGCCACCATGTCGGCCGGGTCGGCGATGATGCCGGGACCTCCGCCGAGCAGGGCGGAGTCGATCCGGCGCAGCTCCTCGACCTTCCAGTCGGTGCCCACGCCCCGGCAGTCGCAGACGAAGGAGCCCGTGACGCGGTCGAGCGCCTGAGCGAAGACCGCGGCGGGCTCGTTGTTCTGGCCGTCGGTGAGCAGGATGGCGTGCTTGATTCCGCCGTCGACGGTGGCGAACAGCTCGGCGGCCCGGGTGAGCCAGGAGCCCATGCGGGTGCCGCCGTCGGCGCGCAGTCCGTCGATCGCCTCCGCGGCCTCGGCGCGGGTGACGGCGTCGGCCCGCACCATCCGCCCGCCGCCCTCGGGGAAGAGCACGGAGGCGTCGCTGTTCCCGGCGACCACCGCGAAGTGGACGCCCTCGCGCAGGGCGCCCACGGCGGCGCGGGCGGCCCGCTTGGCGGCGTCGATCTTGGCGCCGTACATCGAGCCGGAGGTGTCCACGATGATCACCTCGGCGGCGCGCACCGCGTCTCCCACCACCACCGAGGCGGTGGAGGTGACGCTGACGATCGCGTGCACCTCGCGTCCGCCCACCGGAAGGAGGACGTTCTGGTCGACCTCGATCCGAAAGCCCGGTTCGGCGGCGCGCTCAGCCGTGTTGGGCACGGGGACCCCCAGCGGACACGGGAACGATCACGACGGTGATGTTGTCCTTGCCGCCCGCGTCCAGGGCGAGGCCGACGTAGGCGCGCGCGGCCTCGTGCGGTCTGGTCCCCGCCCCGGGGACGGCGTCGGTCAGCGCCTGCGCCTCGGGGAAGTAGTTCCACAGGCCGTCGCTGCACAGCACGACCGCGCCGGGGCCGGTGGGGGTCACGGTGGAGATGTGGGCGTCGATCTCGCCGGAGTCGGCGCCCATCCACGCGACGAGGGCGTGCGCGTTGGACGAGCGCATCGCCTCCTCGCGTGAGAGCGCGCCCATCTGCACCATCGCCTCGCTCCAGGAGTCGTCCCTGGTCAGCAGGGCCGAAGCGCTGGAGGTGGGGCCTCCGGAGAGCCAGTAGGCGCGGCTGTCGCCGACCCAGCCGACGGTGACGGTGCCCGCGGCGGGGTCGTACACCGCCGACACGAAGGTGCACGCGGGCGCGGAGCGGGGCGAGTCGGCGATCCCGGCGACCGCCTCGGCGGCCCGGATCATCGCCGCGCCGGTGGCCTCGCGGGGGTCGGCGCCCTGGCCGACGCGTTCGGCGAGGACGGCCACTCCGGTCTCGGCGGTGACGCGGGAGGCCTCGTCCGAGCGCGGCGAGCTGGACACCCCGTCGCAGACCACGGCGCAGACCACGCCGGGCGCCCGGGGGTGGTCGGCGTCGATCACGCGGATCGCCATGGCGTCCTCGTTGCGCCTGTGCCGCAGCCCGCGGTCGCTGACGCCGACGGCGGAGCGTGTGCGGACCTCGACGTGGTCGCGCCCGGTTGGCTGGAGGAGGCCGCACCGCTCGCAGTAGCCGTCGCTGACCGTTCCGGGGCACCAGGCGCACAGGCCGGGGTTGGCGGGCCGCACCGGGTTGCTCCCGGTGGCGGGCGGCGGCCAGTCGGGGACGGCCTCCGGATCGGCGGCCCGGGGCGGGGAGGACGCGAACGAGGGCAGATCGTCGCGGCGTATCGGCTGGGTGACCATGGAGTCGGCCGCGTGCGGGGCGGAGTCGGGCAGCGCCTGCGGCGGCGGCGCGTCCCGCCCGCCCGTGTCGAGGGAGCGCAGGCTCACCTGCGGAGCCGTGGGGGCTCCTTCGTCGGGCACCAGTCCGGGCCGCGCGTCGGCCCCGGACCGGCCCGGGGCCTCCCCGGTCCGCGCGCCGCCGTCGGCCCCCTCCCGGGACCATTCGCCGGGCGGCACGGCTCCGGCCAGGCTCGCCTGCGGGGCGGTGGGCATGCTGTCGGGGTGCCCCGCGTTCCGGGCTCCCTCGGGGAGGGGGCGTCCGCACCCCTCGCAGAAGGCGTCCTCCGTGGACACCCTGTCCGAGCAGGCGGGGCAGGTCCGCACCTTGGTCATCGCCGTTCCCTCGTTCCTCACAGCAGCGTCACGGGGCGTAGGGAGTTGGCCCTGTCGACGAGCTCATACCGTTCCGACGGCGCGACGGCGCGCTGGGCCAGCGCGCGGTAGCGGCGCTCCAGGTTGGCCCGTACACCGTTCTCGGTGAACGGGGCGCCGAGGAGCCCCTCCCCCGCCGGTGCCCCCGCACCCGCGCCGAGCCAGCCCAGGGCCGACTCCAGGACCCGGACCGCCAGGCGGTCGGCGGACTCGCCGTCCAGGCCGATCCGCTCCAGGCGCCGTCCGGCCTGCACGAAGTCGGCGGCCGCGGTGCCCTGGTGGTGCGCCGCGAGCACGGCGATCAGCGCGGTCTGGGCGTGCACGTGCAGCCGCGACAGCTCCGGGACCGTGTCCAGGACGGCGGTGGCCGCGGCCCGGTCCCCTTGGGCCAGACGGATGCGGGCCAGGCCGAACGCGGCGCTGACGAAGGAGTGGTCGGTGTTCCAGACCGCCCGGAACAGGCGGGCGGCGGTCTGGTGCTCTCCGGTCCGCTCGCAGGCCAGGGCCAGGGCGAGCTTGGGCGCGAGCTCCCCGGGCAGGTGGTCGTACAGCTCGTCGAAGTGGTCGCGGGCGTCGCGGAACCGGCCGGTGCTCAGCTCGGCGACGGCCAGGTACCACATGGTGCGCCAGTCGCCCGGGACCACTTCGCTGAACCGCTGGAGGACGTCCATGGCCTCGCCCTGGCGGCCGACGGTGACGAGCGCGCGGACCAGCATCAGCAGGGTCTCGGGGGTGGGCGAGGGCATGGCGCGCAGCGCGGGGACGAGTTCCTCGGGCGGCAGGGTCTGGAAGCCGCGCAGGTGCTGGGCGGCCGGGTCGGACTGGTCGACGAGGGGTGCGGGCAGCAGCGCCGCCGTGTCGGTGGGCGGGGGCGCGAGGAGCATGCGGTCGGCGTTGTGCGTGCCGGGGTCGGGGCCGGCGGCGGGGTTCTCCGCGCCGAACAGGGCCGAGGGGGCGGGGTGCGGCGTGCCCTCCAGGTCGGAGAGCACCTCGCGCAGGACGCCGGTGAGCTGGTCGGCCATGTCCTCGGCGTCGTGGAAGCGCAGTTCGGGCTCACTGTGCGTGGCGCGGCGCAGCAGCCGGTCGAAGGACTCGTGGCGCTGGAGCAGCGGCACCGTCTCCCGGGGCGGGATGCTGTGCGGGTGGTCGCGCATGAAGCTGAAGCGGAAGCTGAGCACGGCCAGGGCGCGGCCGACCGAGTACAGGTCGGCGCTGACCGTGGGGCCGGGACCGCGCAGCTCCTCCTCGGGCACCCGGTACCCGGGCGTGGTGTAGACGGGGCTGACGGTGTCGTCCATGCGCCGCACGCCGCCCAGGTCGATCAGCTTGATCTGCTCCTCGCTCTGGATGACGTTGTCGGGTTTGAAGTCGCAGTAGAGCAGGCCCCTGGAGTGCAGGTAGCCCAGGGCCCGCAGGACCTCCAGGCCGTAGGCGATGACCTGGTCCGGGGGCAGGACGGCGTCGGGGTCGTCCTCGCGGCGCTCGATGAGCAGTTCGCGCAGGGACTTGCCGCCCACGTACTCCATGACGATGTGGCCGCCGGGGATGCCGGTGCGCGGGTCGGGGTGCTGGGAGAAGTTGATGATCTTGACGATGTTGGGGTGCTCGACCTCGGAGAGGAACGCGCGCTCGGCGGCGGCCGCCTTGTGCGCCTCGGCGTCACCGGCGTTGAGCAGGCCCTTGAGGACCACCCAGCGGTCGTTGACGTTGCGGTCGCGGGCCAGGTAGATCCAGCCGAGGCCGCCGTGGGCCAGGCAGCCGAGCACCTCGTACTGGCCGCCGACCAGGTCCCCGGGGGAGAGCTTGGGCGTGAAGGAGAACTGGGTCCCGCACTTGCGGCAGAAGCCCTCGGTGCGCCCCGGCTGGTCGCCCTGGGCGCGGCCGACCCGCTCCCCGCAGTTGCCGCAGAAGCGGTTCTTCTCCGAGACGACGGGGTTGTCCATGACGGCTTCGGAGGGGTCCCGGTAGGGGACGATGGGCACCTGGACCATGCCCATGCCGAGCATGCCGCGGGAGGAGCGGCGGCTGCCGCGCCCGGTGCCGCTGCCGCCCGTGCCCGAGGTCGCGGAGACGCTGCCGGGGCCGGAGCGCCCCGAGAGCCTGACGTTGCCGGAGAGGGGGTGGGAGTGGACGGGGTCGCCGCTGAGGGGGTCGGCGGCGGAGTTCGCGCGCAGGGAGGGCTGCGGGCCGGAGGCCGGCGGTACGGGCCGCCGCAGGGGGGCGGGGCCGCCCGGGTGAGGGGCGTCCGCGGGGGCCATGCCGCACACGCCGCAGAAACCGTCCTCGACCCGGCCGGGGCAGCCGGGGACCGTGCACTTCGTCATCTGTTCGCACCACCATCGCTCTGGCCCTCTGACGCGTCCGGGCCCGGCGTGGTTCTGTTCGCGGCGGAATCGTTTCCGCCGAGTTCGTGGAGCGCGCGCTGGTAAACGGAGAGGGCGACCGCGGCCGCGCGCAGGTCGCAGGGCGCGGTCCACAGCGCCCAGTGCGCCGTGCTGTGCAGACTGGCCAGCCGCGGGTCCTCGGCGACGCCGAGCCGGACCGAGCGGGAGTGGTAGGCGTCCAGGCGTCCGCGCAGTTCGGCGCGGCGCTCCAGGAGGCCGGTGAGGTTGGCCTCGCGTTCCCGGGCGTCGTCGGCCGCCTCGCGGACGGCGCGCTGGACCTCGCCCAGGCGGGCGCCGAGTTCGCGCCACCGGCCCCGGGCCCGCAGCGCGTCCATGGCGTCGATGCGGGCCCGCAGCCCGGGGACGGGGTCGGGCACGCCGACCGGGGCGGGTGAGGAGACCTTGGCGACCACCTGTTCGCGCAGCGCGCGGGTGCGCTCCACGTCCTTGGCGACGTCGTCGATGGCGAAGCCGAGCCGCTCGACGCTCTCGTCGTAGGAGTCGCGCATGCGCAGGGCGTCGCGGAGCTCGCCGCGCACGCGTTCCAGCCGCAGGCGCAGCCGTTCGAGGGAGGACGTGTCCACGCGGCCGTCCTCGACGAGCGCGAGGGGGTCGCTTCGGACGGTGGCGCCGACCGCGGCCAGGTCCACGCGCAGGGATTCGTGCTCGTCCTCGGCGAGCTCCACCATGTCGGAGAGGGTGCCGATCTCTTGCCACATGGCGTCGAGTTCGCCCAGGCGCGGGTGGAGGGCGTCCCAGGCCGTCTCGGCGGCCGAGATGACCTCGGTGGCCTCCTCGTAGTCGGCGGACATGCGGGCGACGGCGGCGGCGATGCTGACCGACTCGCTTCCGGTGTGGAGCAGTCCGCGCTCGCGCAGCGGGACCTCGTCGGCGGGCAGGGGCACGGAGTCGCCGTTGAGCAGGGAGGTCAGGGCGGCCTGGTCCTCGGGCCCCTCCGCGCGGTCCCGGATCCGGCCCGCCCTGTCCACGACGCCGCGGAAGGCCTCGTAGACCGCCCACAGGCTGCGGATGTGCCCGCTGGCCTGCTCCCAGCGCCGCCGGGTGCGACCGACGAGGTCGGCCCCCTGGAGCATCCGGTGGCTGACGTGGCCGTCCAGGTCAGCGAGGTCGAGGGAGATCCGGTCGGCCTCACCGCGCACACGGTTGAGCGCGTGGTCGATGCCCTCCCAGCTCATGGGCGGCATGCTCGCCCCGGACGCCCTGGCCACCCGCCGCCTTCCTCCCCGGCGTCCACGCACACTCCCCGAAGCCGTCGGGGGCGTGGACGGTCGATGGTCCTTTACCTAGACACGAGTCTGGCCCCCGCTTTCCCGAACTACAAGAGAAAGCCCGGTTTACGGCCATGAACGGCCACTGGCACCCCGTTTGCGGTCCAGAGGACGCATCGCGTGACAGAGGCTTCCTTTCGTCACTCCCGTCACTGCCGTCGCTACGTGCTCTCCCGTCACGGTTTCGGCGGTCAAGCCCCGCCCAGGGCCTCCAGGACGAAGCGGGCCCGCTCGGCGACCGGCACGCGCGGCAGCTCCACCAGCTCGTAGCCGCACGCCGGGTAGGCCTCGGTCATCGCCCGGTGGGTGCGCTCGGCCTCCTCCGGGGACTGGTGGCGCTCGGCGTCGCCGGTGAAGATCTCCGGCCACGGCGGGGCCACGAAGACGCGGCGGTGGTAGCGGAACCGGCGGGCCGCCTCGGTGACGTGCCCGGGGACCGGCAGGCCGCGCAGGCGGAGGTAGCCCACCAGGTCGGGGACGCCCCGGTCGCAGAAGACGGGGCCGGGCAGGGAGGAGGCCTCGCGGTGCGAGCGCATCTCCCACGAGAGCATGAGTTCGGCGAACAGGGCGTCGTCGCGCCAGGCCAGGCCCCGGCCGCCGATCTCGCGCTGGTCGCGGATGACGGCGCGCCCGGCCTCCGGGGTGCGCGCGTACCCGAGCGAGGCCAGGTGGTCGATCAGGGTGGTCTTGCCCGATCCCGGGCCTCCGGTGACGACGACGAGGTGCTCCATGGTGCTCCGTTCGTGGACTGGGCCGGGCGGGGCCCGCCGTGTCGGCCCCGCCCGGCCCGGTGGTCGCGGGGTGTCGTCGCGGTACGGGGGCGCCGGGACGCCTCAGGTCCGTCTGCGGGGCGCCCGGCCCGGGTGTCGCGGGCCGGGCGCCCTCCGGGGGCCGGCGTCGGCCGGGCCAGGCTCAGGCGGGCAGTTCCGCCTCGACCAGGTCGGCCGCGTAGGAGGTGCCGGCGGCCTGGAGACGGGCGCTGATCTCCGCGAGGCGGCGGGCGACCTCGGGGTCGGCGGTCAGCTCCAGCAGGGCCGAGCGCAGCCGTTCCGCGCTGGCGTCCTCGGTGTCGATCCTGCGGGCGACGCCGAGTTCCACCAGCCGGTCGGCGTTGTCGAACTGGTCGACGGCCTGCGGGACGGCGATCATCGGCACGCCGGTGTGGAGGCCCTCGCTGGAGCCGCCCATTCCGGCGTGGGTGACGAAGGCGTCGGCTTGGCGCAGGACGGCGAGCTGCGGCACCCACGTGTGCACCTCGACGTTGTCCGGCACCTCCCCCAGTTCGGCGGGGTCCACGTGCTTGCCGACCTGGAGCACCACGTGCCAGCCGGGCAGACCCCCGAAGGCCTCCAGGCAGGCGCGGTAGAACCCCGGCTGGTTGGTGAAGGCCGACCCCAGGGAGACCAGCAGGACGTTGTCGGCGTCCGCCGGGCGGACCCACTCGCCCTGGTCGGCGCGGTCGCCCAGGCACGGCCCCACGAAGGTCACCGTGTCGGCCACGGTGTCGGCGAAGGGCTGCATCTCGCGCGGGATCAGCGCCAGCGCCCGCTCCGGCACCCCGGCGAAGGAGGAGTGGTCGAGGCCGGTGACGCCGTTGTCGGCGAGCCAGGCGTCGAGCTTGGCGTAGTGCTCCTCGGCACCGGGCTGGGCGCGCAGCCACTTCAGGACGGTGTCCTCGTAGTCGGCCCAGGCCACGTAGGTGGGCGAGAGCTGCACCGAGGGGATGCCCCAGTTGACGGAGAGGACCCGTGCGGCGAACCCCGAGATGTCGTACAGGAACAGGTCGGGGCGGTCTCCTTCGTAGGCGGCGCGCAGGGCGGGCAGCTGGTTGATCGCCTCGTCCAGGAAGATGTCCATGCCCTCGATCGGGTCGTCCGGCCAGGTGCCGTCGCCGTTGGGCAGGACGGTGGCGTAGGGGACGAGTTCGGCCCCGGCGCCGGTGATGGTGTCGGCCAGCAGGGGGTCGTTGGCGTAGGTGACGCGGTGGCCCCGGTCCACCAGCTCGCGGATGACCTCCAGGCTGGGCAGGACGTGGCTCACGGTGGGGGTGCCGACCATGGCGATGTGGGCACGGCGGTTCATGGTGCTTCTCCAGAAGGGGGTGTTCACGGGTAGGGCGAGGGGGCACCGGGCCCCGTGGCGGGGCGGGTGCGCCGCGGCGTCGGTGCCGCCTGTCGCTAGCCGTAGATCTGGAGTTGCATGCGCGCCATGGTAGTCAGGCGTCGGGGGATCGCGCACCCGCTTTTCGGCGCGGCACCCATGGGTCCGGAAGCCGTCCGCGCCCGCACGGAGCGCGTTGCCGCCTCCGTCAGCGCCGTCCGCCTCGCGGTCCCGGCACGGGACCGCCCCGGCCCTCTGGGAGCCGTCGCCCGTCCGCGTCCGCACGGGGTCCGGGCACCCGTCCGGCGGGCCGGGGGCTCAGCGGGGCTCGTCGGGGCGGCCCTCGTCGCCCGGAGCCCGGTGTCTGCCGCCCGGCTGGTCGTCCCGGCCGCCGCGCCCCTCCCTGTCGTCCCACCGGCCCTGGTCGTCCCACCCGTCACCGGAGTCCCCGGGGTCGTTCCCACCCCAGCGGTCCAGGTCGTCGTCGTGGGAGGCGCGATCGGCCCGGTCGGCGCGGTCCTCCAGGAGGTCGCTGGGGCGGTTCCCGCGGTCGTACGGGTCCGCGGGTTCCTCGGGCTCGCCGAGACCGGCGAAGGCGGGTGAGTCCTCCGGGGGCAGGAAGGCCTCGGCAGCGCCCCGGAGACGGAACCCGGCCACGGCCATGACCACGCCGAAGATGACCGCGTACATCGCGATCACGAACATGATGGCCTGCGCGCCCTCCAGCGGCCAGAACCACAGCAGGAGCCCGAAGACGACCGAGAGCGCCCCGACGAAGACCAGCAGCCACTCGGAGCTGATGTGCGCGCGCAGGCGGATGGCGGTGACGATCTCGGCCACGCCCGTGACCACGGCCCAGACGCCGACGACGAAAACGAGCGCGACGATCGCCGCGACCGGCCAGAAGAGGGCGATCACCCCCATGACGGCGCTGAGGACCGCCTGGACGACCAGCGTGACCCGTGCACCGGGCGACGAGCGGTAGGCCGCGTACCCGAGGGCAGCGGCGTCGACCAGCGCGTAGACGCCGAAGACGATCGCCAGGACCACCAGGGTCTTGCCCGGCCAGACCAGCGCGACCAGACCGAAGAGGACCGCGGCGACACCCCGTAGGACCACCAGCCACCAGTTCCGGCTCAGCTCACCGAGCAGGTCACCGGTCCACGCGTACCTGACCATCGTCGCCCCCTCCTTCGCACGGCCCCGTCCGGTGACCGCACCCTGCCCCTTCCCACGGCGTCGCACAATGACGACAGCGGTCCGCAAAATGCGGGAAAAGGCAGCCCGTACCGGTCATACCCGGACGCACGGGGGGCCGAACAGCGCGAATGCGCCCGTGGACGACGCACGGGAGCGCCCGCCCCGTCTGACGCGGGCGGGCGCTCCCGTGCGCTCCGGGGTGTGCCTACCCCTGGCCGGGCAGCCGGCGCTCGGCGGAGCCGACGTAGTGCTGGCGCGGGCGCGCGATCCGGAAGGCCGGGTCGCGCAGCTGCTCGCGGTAGTGGGCGATCCAGCCGGGCAGGCGGCCGATGGCGAACAACACGGTGAACATGTTGGTCGGGAAGCCCATGGTGCGGTAGATGACGCCGGTGTAGAAGTCGACGTTCGGGTAGAGCTTGCGCTCGGTGAAGTAGGAGTCGGCGAGCGCGGCGGCCTCGAGCTTGAGGGCGAGCGCGAACAGCTCGTCCGGGTTCTCGTCGCGGTCGAGGATCTGGCTGGCCAGAACCTTGATCTCCTTGCTGCGCGGGTCGAAGTTCTTGTAGACCCGGTGCCCGAAGCCCATGAGGCGCATCTCGCGGGCCTTGACCTTCTCCAGGAAGTCCTCGATGGAGATGCCCGAGTCGCGGATCTCCTCCAGCATCTCCAGGACGGCCTGGTTGGCGCCGCCGTGGGACGGGCCGGAGAGGGCGTTGATGCCCGAGGCCACGCTGGCGTAGATGTCGGCCTTGGAGGAGCCGACGACGCGCACGGTGGCGGTGGAGCAGTTGAGCTCGTGGTCGGCGTGCAGCACCAGCAGCATGCCGACGGCCTGGTTGAACAGGTCGCCCAGCTCGCTGTCGGCGTGGACGTCGCCGAAGGTCATCCGGATGAAGTTGTCGACGTAGTCGAGCGAGCTGTCCGGGCCGATCGGCTTCTCGCCGATCGAGTTGCGGTAGATGCGGGCCGCGATCGTCGGCAGCTTGGCCAACAGCCGGATCGTGGCGAGCTCCACCTGGTCGTCGTCGCCGGGGTCGACGCTGTCCTCGTAGTAGGCGGCGAGGGTGTTCACGGCGCTGGCCATGAGGGCCATGGGGTGGCCGTTACGGGGCATCGCGTCGATGAGCGCGCCCATGTCGGCCGGGATGTCGGCGTTGTCGCGCAGCTTGTCGGCGAACTCCTCGAGCTGGTCCGCGTCGGGCAG
This sequence comes from Nocardiopsis akebiae, assembly GCF_018316795.1. Classification (NCBI taxonomy): domain Bacteria; kingdom Bacillati; phylum Actinomycetota; class Actinomycetes; order Streptosporangiales; family Nocardiopsidaceae; genus Nocardiopsis; species Nocardiopsis akebiae. Next base: position 679,647 of record NZ_CP074132.1, on the reverse strand, counting down.
CTCGCCGTAGATCACCAGGTAGGCGACCTCGATGAAGGTCGCGCCCACGGCGAGGTCCTCGATCGGGTACCCGCGATAGCGCAGGATCCCGGCGGCCCCGTCGATGTAGGTGATCTCCGAGCTACACGAAGCGGTGTTGCCGAACCCCGGGTCCAGGGTGGTCATCCCCGTCGACCCCAGGAGGGTCTTCAGCTCGATGGTGCGCTCACCCTCGGTACCGGTGAACACCGGCAGCTTCAGCACGCCGCCCTCGTAGTGGAGCTCCACCGTGCGCTCTTTGTCGTCTTCGCTCATGCCCGAGGTCAACCTTTCCAGGCGGGGGATACGTGAGGTGCGTCATACGCGGGGCGGTCCGCCGCCACGTTCCTGCTTCACTCGTTATTGTTCTGTTTTGTTAAACGACAGTTAAGCAAAAGCATATAAGTTTCACCGATTCACGGACAGGTGACATGCAACACATACCCACACGTGCACCGAATTACCGTCAGGTGAAGATTTACAAACTTTGCCAGCCGTCGATTACTTCGTGATCGCCCTGAGACGTCGCAGACGGAACCGGGAGGTCCTCCCGGCGTCCCGCTGCCTCCTGTACCGGTCCCCTGGGCGGTCCGGTATCCGCCCGAACCCTCCCCCTTCGGCCTGTCCTTCACAGAAGTGGACAGAGCCGAACGAAGCTCGGTGCGGCCGGGTGTCCGAACACGCCCTAGTGGCCTACCCTCAGGGTACCTTCGCGCTGTTCACGGGGCCTGAGGCGGGGTGCCCGCCAGCTGGTGATCTTGGCCTCTGCCTGGGCCCAGGGGATCAGGGCGGCCCCGCCGGTCGCCGCGAACCGGGCCCGTCGTGGCAACGGACTGTGCGTGCGCCACGGGAGTTCACACCCCGGCGGGCACACCGCCGCGCCACACCTCCGGGACGCCCCCGGGAGGCGTTCCGCGGAGCGCCCAATTTCCCGGGACCCGGCCCCCGGTATCAACAGCGGGTAACCGGCATTCACCCCGGGTAAACGGCTCGGGCGTGCTTTGCCTAAAGGGCGGCGGCCCGGACGGAGGGAACCGGTCCGGGCCGCGATAGGGCCGGGCGCCCGCCCCCGGGGGGCCTCACTCGCCCTCGTCGACGCCTCCGGCCAGCAGCGGCTCCATGAACAGCGCCGGGTGGTCGCGTTCGATCACCCTCAGACGCCACTTGTTGTGCACCAGCACCAAAAGCTCACCGTCGCCACGCCGCCGCAGCACCTCGGCGCCCGACAGCGCGTGCAGGGCGGGCGCCGACTCGGCGTCGGTGCGCCGCGCCACGGAGTAGTCCAGCGGCGAGGCCTCGATCGGGGCCCGGAACTCGTGCTCCATGCGGTGCCTGACCACGTCGAACTGCAGGGGGCCCACCGCCGCCAGCACCGGCGCCTGCTCACCGCGCACGTCCGAGGACAGCACCTGCACCACGCCCTCGGCGTCCATCTGGGCGATGCCGCGCTGGAACTGCTTGTACTTGCTCGCGTCCTTGGCCCGCGCCACCACGAAGTGCTCGGGGGCGAAGCTGGGGATCGGCGGGTAGGAGACCTTGGGGCCGTCGTAGAGGGTGTCCCCCACCGCCAGCGCCTGGGCGTTGACCAGCGCGATCACGTCACCGGGGTAGGCCGTCTCGATGGTGGTGCGGTCGGAGCCGAACACCGCCTGGGTGTACTTGGTGGCGAACGGGCGGCCCGTGGGCGCGTGGGTGAGCACCATGCCGCGGTCGAAGCGGCCCGAGCTGATGCGCACGAAGGCCATCCGGTCCCGGTGGTTCTTGTCCATGTTGGCCTGCATCTTGAACACCTGGCCCGAGAACGGGTCGGCCACGGCGCGCGGGCGCTCGCGGTCGTCCTCCTTGGGCCCGGGGGCCGGGGCCAGGCCCACCACGGCCTCCAGCAGCTGGCCGACCCCGAAGTTGGGCAGCGCGGCGCCGAAGAGCACCGGGGAGGACTCCCCCGCCAGGAAGGACTCGGCGTCGAAGTCGGCGCCCAGCGCCTCCAGCAGCTCGATCTCCTCCTGGGCCTGGGTCCAGGCGTCGGCCTCCACCTCGGCGGCGCGCTCGGGGTCCAGGACCTCCTCGATGGCCTTGTGGGCCCCGCCCGGGGTGCGCGACATCTTGGTGTAGACGCCCTCGCGGCGGTCGATGAGGCCGCGGAAGTCCCCGGCGATGCCCACCGGCCAGTTCATCGGGGTGGGGCGCAGCCCGATGCGCTGCTCGATCTCGTCCAGCAGCTCCAGGGGCTCGCGACCGGGGCGGTCCCACTTGTTGACGAAGGTGATGACCGGCATCTTGCGCGCCCGGCACACGTCGAAGAGCTTGAGCGTCTGCGGCTCCAGGCCCTTGGCCGAGTCCAGCAGCATGATCGCGCAGTCCACCGCGGACAGCACCCGGTAGGTGTCCTCGGAGAAGTCGGCGTGGCCGGGGGTGTCCACCAGGTTGAGCACCCGGCCGTCGTAGTCGATGCGCAGCGCGGCGGAGGTGATGGAGATGCCGCGGTCCTGCTCCATCTCCATCCAGTCCGAGGTCACGCCCTTGCGGTCGCCCTTGCCGTGCACGGCTCCGGCCGAGGAGATCGCGGCCGCGTGCAGCGCCAGGGCCTCGGTCAGGGTGGACTTGCCGGCGTCGGGGTGGGAGATCACCGCGAACGTGCGCCGCCGGGAGGCCTCGCGTACTACCTCAGACTCCTGCTTGGTGGCGCCCGCCGTGTCCACGCTCATCTCCGCTGTCCGATCCGCCTCGTGTGACTACCCGTTTCCCGGCCCACCAGCCTACGCTCGTCGGAGCGCCGCCCCGACCGCGCGGGGTCCGGCCGGGGCGAGGGTTCCGGGCAGGGGAGGCGGCGGTCGGGCGCGCGGGCCCGGGCCCCTTCCGTCCCCGCCGGTCCCCCGTGCCCCCGGTTTCCCCTGCCTCCTGGGGATTCCGGCCTCTCGGGCCCCTCGATCCCCTACGTCCTCCCGGGCCCCCCGGTTCCCTCCGCCCCCTCCGGTTCCTCGGACCCCTCGGACTGCCGGACGGCCTCGGCGACGCGGCGGAGCAGTTCCTCGCGGCCGGTGCCGCCGGGGTAGACCGCCACGAGAACCCGGTCGCGCCGCGGCTCCGGCGCGGTGCGCAGCATCGGCTCGGCGGCCAGGCGGACGAACTCCATGGCCTCGTCGAAGCGCGCCCACACCTCGCGGACGTCCTGTTCCGGGCCGCGCAGCCACCCGCGCAGGACGTGGTTGTGCGCCGCGATCAGCGACGCCGCCACCACCCCGGCGGCCAGAGAGCGGTCCCCGCCTCCCCCGCGCCGCGCCAGGTAGCGGCTGAAGGCGGCCTGGTAGCGGGCGGTCATCGCCACCTCGCGGTCGCGCAGGCGGGCGTGGGCGCGGACCAGGCGGTAGCGGGGCACGGTGATCTCCGGATCGCCCAGGTAGCCCTGGAGCACCAGCCGGGTGGCGGAGAGGACCGACGTCAGCGGGTCGTCCGGGGAGGCCTCCAGGAAGCCCTCGACCGTGGTGAACAGCTCGTCGTGCTCGGCGAAAAGGATGTCCTCCTTCGAGCCGAAGCGGCGGAACAGGCTGCGCCGACTCACGCCCGTGGCCGCGGCGATCTGGTCCATCGTCGTGGCCTCGAAGCCGTCCTCGGTGAACAGCCGCACCGCGGCCAGCACCACGGCACGGGTGTCCGCGCGCGTCTGACCGCCCCGGCCGACCTGGTTCTCCATGGGCCGCGCCCCCTTCGTCCGGTGTCTGGAAGGCTGTGCGCCCCCATCTGTGTACTTCATCCCTTCCGCCCCCTATCCTGGCACTGAATGCCAAGGGATGGCACGCGGTGCCATCACCCGGGACCGCCGCCAGGGGAGGAATGCAGATGAGCGACTTCGACCTGTTCAGGACCACCGAGGAGCACGAGGAGCTGCGCGAGGCCGTACGCTCCGTCGCCGAGGACAAGATCGCCCCGCACGCGGCGGAGGTCGACGAGAGGAGCGCCTTCCCCCAGGACGCCCTCGACGCGCTGGTGGCCACGGACTTCCACGCCCCGCACATCGCCGAGGAGTACGACGGCGTGGGCGCCGACGCCCTGGCCACCTGCATCGTCATCGAGGAGGTCGCCCGCGTGTGCGCCTCCTCCTCCCTGATCCCCGCCGTCAACAAGCTCGGCACCATGCCGCTGATCCTGGGCGCCTCCGATGAGGTCAAGCGGCGCTACCTGCCCGAGGTGGCCAGCGGCGAGGCGATGTTCTCCTACGGCCTGTCCGAGCGCGAGGCCGGTTCCGACACCGCGAGCATGCGCACCCAGGCCGTCGCCGACGGGGACGGCTGGGTCCTCAACGGCCAGAAGTCCTGGATCACCAACGCCGGGGTCAGCAAGTACTACACGGTGCTGGCGGTGACAGACCCCGAGGGCGCGCGCGGCCGCAACGTCTCCGCCTTCGTGCTGCACGCCGACGACGAGGGCTTCACCCTGGGAGAGCCCGAGCGCAAGCTCGGCATCAAGGGCTCCCCCACCCGCGAGCTGTTCTTCGACAACGTGCGCGTCCCCGGCGACCGCATCGTCGGCGCCCCGGGCGAGGGCCTCAAGATCGCGCTGCGGACCCTGGACCACACGCGCGTCACCATCGGCGCGCAGGCCGTCGGCATCGCGCAGGGCGCGCTGGACCAGGCGGTGGCCTACGTGAAGGAGCGCAAGCAGTTCGGCAAGCACATCGCCGACTTCCAGGGCGTGCAGTTCATGCTCGCCGACATGGCGATGAAGCTGGAGACAGCGCGGCAGATGGTCTACGTGGCCGCCGCCAAGTCCGAGCGCGGCGACGACGACCTGCCGTTCTACGGCGCCGCCGCCAAGTGCTTCGCCTCCGACGCCGCCATGGAGATCACCACCGACGCCGTGCAGCTGCTGGGCGGCGCGGGCTACGTGAAGGACTTCCCCCTGGAGCGCATGATGCGCGACGCCAAGATCACCCAGATCTACGAGGGCACCAACCAGATCCAGCGCATGGTGATGGCCCGCCAGCTGCTCAAGTAGAGCCCCGGAGGCACGAGAGGACCCCGCCCACGGCCGGTCTCCACCGAGACGCGAGCCGTGGAGCGGGGTCTTTTCATGTGGTGCGCCGCGCCCTCGCGGAAGCCCTCCGGAGGCGGGCCGTCCCGCCCGTGTTCCGCCGGGAGTCCGCGAACCCCCGTCCGGCCGTGCGCCGGTCGACCGGCGCACGGCCGGGGGCCGCGTGAGGGGCCCGCTCCCGGAGGCGACGGGTCAGAGCGTGGCCTCGCGGACGAAGCGGCCCAACGGGATGGGGTCGCGGCCGAGCGCCGCGCGCACGTCCTCGGTGACATCGGCCGCCCTGCCGCGGACCGCGGCGGCGAAGCGCTCGTTGAGGGTGTCGATGAAGCGGTCGTTCCACCCCCGGTCCGCGGCGCGGAAGTAGAAGCCCGCCTCGTCGACGGCCTTGAACCGCCACACCGGGCTCTCGGTGCCCCGGGTCTGCTTGACCACCTCGCGGAAGGTGAGCGGCTGCGGGCCCGTGAGCGTGTACTCCCTGCCGCTGTGGTCGTCCAGCAGGGCCGCGACGGCGGCGTCGGCCACGTCGCGGGCGTCCACGAAGCTGACCTCGGTCCTCTTCTTGACCGGCAGTTCGAGGCGGCCGTTGCGCGAGCGCGCCAGACCGGCGAACATCCCCTCGGTGAAGTCCTGGAAGAGCCAGTTGGACCGCAGTACGGTCCACCGGCCGAACAGGTCCCTGGCCCGCAGCTCGGCGGCGCGCTGGTCGGAGTCCGACGGCGCGTACTCGCTGCCCATGGCGCTCAGGATCACGGCGTTGGCGGCCCCGGCCGCGGCGGCCCTCTCCAGGAACCCGGCGACCCGGTTGCCCAGCGCGCTCCCGACCGGCGTCACCACGAAGACGTTCTTGACGCCGTCGAGGACCTCGTCCCAGTTCGAGGTGTCGGTCCAGTCCAGGCGGGTCTTCGAGGTGCGGGACGCGCCAGTCGCGGGCAGGCCGCGGCTCCTCAGCTGGGTGAGGACGCGGCGGCCCACCATTCCGGTGGCTCCGGTGACCAGAGTGCTCATCGTTTACAAGGTACCGACGCGCGGACCGGACGCGAACCGTCCTCGCCGCGACGGGTCCGCCGCGCCGGGCCCGCCCCGACCGCTCCCGCCCTCCGGGTGCGGCCCCGAACGTAGACTGCACGGCGATGAACGCTATGGCCGGGCGGTGCGGCGCCCGCGACTGGATCGTGGACTCCTCCATCTTCCTGATCGCCCTCCTCTCCGTGCTGATGAACGCCGCCGAGTTCCCCCACCTGCCCGTCCGGGAACCGGTCCTGCCCGTGTGGATCGAGGCCGCCGACGCGGCCCTCTCCCTGCTGGCCTGCCTGGCGCTGTGGTGGCGGCGGCGCTGGCCGGTACAGATCGCCGTCGTGCTCGTCCTGTACTCCGCCGTCTCCGGACTGGCCTCGGGCGCGATGCTCATCGCCCTGTTCTCCCTGGCCGTGCGCCGTCCGCCCCGCACCAGCCTGGCGGTGTACGGGCTGAGCGTGGGCGCCTCGCTGGTGCACGCCGCGCTGCGGCCCGACCCGCACGCCCCGTTCCTGGTGATCCTCCTGCTGGGCGCCGCCCTCCAGGGCGCCGTGACCGGCTGGGGGCTCACCGTCCAGCACCGGCGCGAGCTTGTGGAGTCGCTGCGCGACCGGGCCGTGCACGCCGAGACGGAGGCGCAGCTGCGCGCCGAGCACGCCCAGCACCAGGTCCGCGAGGCCATGGCCCGCGAGATCCACGACGTGCTCGGGCACCGGCTGTCCCTGCTGAGCGTGCACGCGGGCGCCCTGGAGTACCGGCCCGACGCCCCCGCCGAGGAGGTGGCCCGGTCGGCGAAGGTGATCCGCGAGAGCGCCCACCAGGCCCTCCAGGACCTGCGGGAGGTGATCGGCGTGCTGCGCGCGCCCGTCGGCGCGCTGCCGCAGCCGACCATGGCCGACCTGCGGCAGCTGGTGGAGGAGGCCGACGAGGCCGGGACCCGGGTGGAGTTCGTGCAGGAGTGCGCCGGGACGGTCCCAGAACGCACCGGGCGCACCGCCTACCGGATCGTCCAGGAGGGGCTCACGAACGTGCGCAAGCACGCGCCGGGCGCCACCACGCGCGTGCTGGTCCGGGGAGCCCCGGGCGACGGCCTGCTGGTGGAGGTGGGCAACGGCCCCTCCCCCGGCGCCCCCCGCGCGGCGTCGGGCGGGGACGGCGACGGCCAGGGCCTGGTCGGGCTCGCCGAGCGGGTGTCCCTGGCCTCGGGGCGGCTGGAACACGGCCCGGACGGCCGGGGTGGCTGGCGGCTGGCGGCATGGCTACCGTGGCCGACATGAGCGAGACGGAGCGGGAGATCGGGGTCGTGCTCGTCGATGACGACGCGCTGGTCCGGGTCGGCCTGGTGATGATGATGGGCGGCGCGCCCGACATCCGGGTACTGGCCGAGGCCGAGGACGGGAGCGCGGTGGTCGACCTGGTGGCGCGCCACTCCCCCGACGTGGTCCTGATGGACATCCGGATGCCGACGGTGGACGGGCTGACCGCCACCGAACGGCTGCGGGCCCTGGAGAACCCGCCGGAGGTGCTGGTACTGACCACCTTCGACGCCGACGAGCACGTGCTGCGCGCGCTGCGGGCGGGCGCGGCGGGGTTCCTGCTCAAGGACACCCCTCCGGCGGAGATCGTGGAGTCGGTGCGCCAGGTGTCCCGGGGCATGTCGGTGCTCTCCCCGGCGGTGACGCGGCGGCTGGTCGAGCGGGTGGGCGCCGACGACCGCGGTGAGCGGGCCCTGCGTGCGCGCGAGCGGCTCTCGGCGCTCAACGGCCGGGAGCTGGAGGTGGCCGTGGCGGTCGGCGGGGGCCGGTCCAACGCCGACATCGCCGCGGCCCTGTTCCTGAGCGTGCCGACGGTCAAGACCCACGTGTCGAGCATCCTCACCAAGCTCGGGCTCAACAACCGCGTCCAGGTGGCGCTGCTGGTGCACGACGCACAGCTCCTGGACGGGAGGGGCTGACCCGCCCCCGCCGCCTCCCCGGCCGTCCGGCGCGCCCTCCCCGCCCCTTCCGCCCATCCGGGGCCGTCCCGAGCCATGCCGGAGCCCGTCCTGGGTAGCCGGGGGTGGAGAGGGACACCGACACGGAAGGGGGCGGAGGCCCAGGTGAGCGACCGCGACGACTACGGAGAAGTGCTCGACGCCGTCATGGAGAGGGTGCGGTCGCACATCGGCGAGGGCCGGGTCGCCGACTACATCCCCGAACTGGCCAACGTGGACCCGGACGAGTTCGGGTTCGCCGTGGCCACGGTGGACGGCGACCTGTACAGCGTCGGCGAGCACTCCCGGACGCGCTTCTCCATGCAGAGCATCACCAAGGTGTTCACCCTGGCGCTGGTAATGAGCAGGTCCGGGGACAGCGTTTGGAAGCGGGTCCACCGGGAGCCCTCGGGCAACTCCTTCAACTCCCTGTACCAGCTGGAGTTCGAGAGCGGCGTGCCCCGCAACCCCATGATCAACCCCGGCGCGCTCATCGTCACCGACCAGCTGCTGACCGACACCGGGGACGCCGTCGGAGCGCTGGGGGAGCTGCTGTGCGCGGAGACCGGCGACCCCGAACTGCACACGGACAACCTGGTGGCGCGCTCGGAGGACGAGCACGGCGACCGCAACCGGGCGCTGGCCTACCTCATGTCGAGCTTCGGCAACATGCGCAACCCGGTGCCGGAGGTGCTGGACCACTACTTCCGGCAGTGCGCGATCACCGTCAGCTGCGAGGAACTGGCCCGGGTGGGGCTGCTGCTGGCCCGCCACGGCAGGCGTGCGGACGGCTCCCAGCTGCTCAGCCGCTCCGACGCGCGCCGCGTCATGGCGGTGATGCTCACCTGCGGCACCTACGACGCCGCGGGGGAGTTCGCCTACCGCGTCGGCCTGCCCTGCAAGAGCGGGGTGGGCGGCGGCATCCTCGCGATCGTGCCGGGGCGCTGCTCGGTGGCGGCGTGGGGGCCCGGTCTGGACGCCAAGGGCAACTCGGTGACGGCGGCGCTGGCCCTGGAGGCCTTCACCGACATCACCAACTGCTCCGTGTTCTGACCGCTCAGTCGTCCCCGTCGGCCGGTTCGAAGCCGCGGGACATGTGGTCCAGCAGCGCCCGGTTCTGCTCGGGGTGGTCGTTGTCGGCCACCAGGAACAGGGCGTAGCCGATGTCCTCGGTGTGGAAGCCGCGGTTGATGGCGTGCATGTCGCCGTTGCCGAAGGTGAACTCCCAGTCGGCGGCGCTGACGTAGTCCTCGGCCCAGTCGTCCTCGACGTCCTCGATGCCGATCAGTTCGTAGCCGCTGAAGTTGCCGCTGCCGACGGGCTCGAACTCGCGCCAGTCGTCCCCGGCGTCGGGGTTGGGGTCGTCGGTCTGGTCCACCAGCAGGTAGCCGCCGTCGGGGTTGCGGAAGTAGACCATGTGGCCCTCGCGCTCGACGTTCCAGCCCTCGGGGACGTCCACGGAGAAGCCGCTGGAGTCCTCGTGGCGGGTGAGGGGCCCCCAGGCCTCCTCCACGCCTTCCTCGTCACGCTCCTCCTCCGACTCCTCGTCCGAGGCCTGCGCGGATTCCTGCGGCGTCTCCTCGCCCGCGGACGCGCTCTCCTCGGCGGGGGACGGCGACTCCTCCGTGCCGGGGTCGGCGGCGGCCTCCTGGCCCGAGCCGTCGACCAGCCCGGTGTCGGCCCCGCCCGAGCGGTTCATGCTCACCAGGAGGCTGGTGGTGGCGCCGACGACGAGGAGCACGAACACGGCCGCCGCGACCAGCAGCGTCCGCCGGACGGAACCGGGGCGCCCCGCACGGCGGGGGGCGACCGGACCCGGGGCCGGGGCCGGGGCCGGGGCCGGGCCCGGCGGTTCGGCGCGGACGGCCGCCTCGGCGGCCCCCTCCGGCTCCGGCGCGGGCACGGTGGCGACCATCGTGGGGGCGACCGTCTCGGGGGTGTCGTCCGCGTCCCGGATCTCGCGCAGCAGGGCGCGCACCTCGCCGACCGACGGCCGGTCCTCCGGGCGCTTCTCGCACAGGGCCTCCAGGACGGGGCGCAGCGGACCGGCGTTGACCGGCTCGGGCAGGTCCTGGGTGACGATGGCGGTCAGCGTCGCCATCGGGGTCGGCCGCTCGAAGGGCAGGGTGCCCTCGACCGCCTGGTAGAGGGTGACGCCCAGGGCCCACATGTCCGAGGCCGGGGTGGCCGAGTGCCCGTGCGCGACCTCCGGGGCCAGGTAGCTCGGGGAGCCGATCAGCAGCCCGGTGCTGGTCAGGTGGGTGGAGCCGTCCAGGTGGGCGATGCCGAAGTCGGTCAGGACCGCGCGGTCGTTGCCCGCGATGAGCACGTTGCCCGGCTTGATGTCGCGGTGCACGATGCCGCGGGCGTGCGCCTCGGCCAGCCCCGCCGCCATCTGCTCGCCGATCCCGGCGGCCCGTCGGACCGGCAGCGCGCCCTCGTCGCGGACGAGGTCGCCCAGGGAGGGGCCGCGGACCAGCTCCATGACGATCCACGGACGGCCGTCCTCCTCGGCCACGTCGAACACCGTGATGATGGCCGGGTGGCTGAGCTGCGCCGCGCTGCGCGCCTCGCGCAGCATGCGGGTGCGCAGCACCTCGACCTCGTGCGGGGGCAGGTTCGGCGGCGTGGTCAGCTCCTTGACGGCGACCGGCCGGTCCAGGAGGGTGTCGGTGCCCTGCCAGACCCGCCCCATGCCGCCGGAGCCGATGACCTCGTCCAGACGGTACCGGTTGACCAGGAGGCGACGGGGGTCGGCTTCGGAACTGTTCATGAAGGCGCTGTTCCTCTGTGGGGAGGGGCGGTGCGGGGAGTACGGGGCACGGCGGAGGAGGAGCCCCTGGGCGTTAGCGAGTCTAGGATCCCCCGGCCACTGTTGGCGCTCCCCGCCACGGTGCCATGTGCCTTCCCCAAACGGGGGGAGTCCGGACGCACGCCCCTGACATGGGCGGATTCCGCCGGAGGCGCCGCGCGGCGCCGGACCGGCGGGACGGGGATCACCGGGCGTGTCCGCCCGGGCCGCGCCGCACGGGGGTCCCGGCCCCTGTAACCCGGCCGTCGTCGAGGGGCGCGTCCACCCGCGGCTGACATCCTCTCCCGTTCGAAAGCGGGAGAACCCAGCCGACAGAAACCGTCCGCCGCTGGTGGTCTACGCTTCACAGCCCGCCTGACGGCGAGGGCTCCACGTCCTGGCGCCCGCAATGTCCCGGAGCGCTTGCTGCCTGGTCGGATACTCCACGTTGCACGCGGCGTTGCTGTCGGCATGCGCGACATGCCCGCAGCCGGGTGCCCCGCACACGAACCGCTCCCGCGACTTCCGGCTGCCCCCGGTGATGACCCGGCGCCGCGAGCGGCGCCGCGAGGCGTACGGGGCGGGCACCCGCACCAGGCACCCGCCCCGGTCGGCGAGCTTGTACTCCAACAACGTGACCGTACGTCCCCACGCCTGACCGGTGATGGCACGGTTCAACCCGGGCTTCTGTGCCACGTTGGCGCCCGGGGCCTCCGCCGTTCCCCGAGCCGTGCGGACCATCCCGGCGATGCGCAGGTCCTCGCCCCCCGCCCCGGGCCGGCATGAGGCGCGGGCTCCTTGACCTCGGTGCGCACCCGTAGCACCACGTACCAGCCGTGGGCCTCCCACACCAACCTTGGGGATCTGCACGATTCCCCGCTCATGGGCCACACGTTCAATGTTCAAGCCCCGACCTTGGGGGACGTCCACGCACATCCGTGAACGCAGCCGGGCCTCGAAGACGGGCGGGCCTGACGAACGGCCGCATCAGCGTCAGCCAGGGACACCCGCCCGTTTCCGGAGGACATGGTCCACCAGGAGTGGAGCAGTTTCCACAGGGCGCGGGCGGCGTGGCCCCGGGTGTTTCCGACCCCGGGAGTTGGTCCTTGTGGGGTAGAGGCGGGTCTTGTGGCCGCGTTCGCGCTTGATCTGTCACCTCCTGCCTGGTCCAGGCCGACCTTAGCGCGAGGGCGTGACGTTTCGTGACGGGAGTTTCACCCAACGACCGCAACCGGTAGCACTCTCGCGAAAGAGAGGTAGAGGACGGGTAAGTCGGTGATCGGCGGGTCCCGCCGCAGCACGCCGTTGAGGACCTCGGCCAGGGAGGCGTCAGAGGGCGGGACCGCGCCGACCCGGAGGGGCCGGTCAGGAGGCCCGGTCGGCGGCCCCGTCCCGCGCCAGCGGGCGGAACCGGCGCAGCCGCTGGCTGTTGCTGACGACGAAGACGCTGGAGAAGGCCATGGCCGCTCCGGCGATCATGGGGTTGAGCAGCCCCGCCGCCGCAAGCGGGATCGCGGCGGCGTTGTAGGCGAAGGCCCAGAACAGGTTGCCCTTGATGGTGCCGAGGGTCCTGCGGGAGAGGCGGATGGCGTCGGCGGCGGCGCGCAGGTCGCCGCGCACCAGGGTCAGGTCGCTGGCCTCGATGGCCACATCCGTCCCCGTTCCCATCGCCAGCCCCAGGTCCGCCTGGGCCAGGGCGGCGGCGTCGTTGACCCCGTCGCCGACCATCGCCACCGTGCGCCCCTCGCCCTGCAACCGCTGCACGACCTCGACCTTGTCGCGGGGCAGGACCTCGGCGATCACCTCGTCGATGCCGACCTGGTCGGCCACCGAACGGGCCACCGCCCGGTTGTCCCCGGTGAGCAGGATCGGGGTGAGCCCCAGCTCGCGGAACCTGCGGACGGCCTCGGCGCTGGTGGGCTTGACCGTGTCGGCCACCACCAGCACGCCCCGGACGCGGCCCTCCCAGCCCACCGCCACGGCGGTGCGGCCCTGCGCCTCGGCGTCGGCGAGGGCGGCGGCCAGCCGCTCGGGCAGGACGGCGCCGTCCTCCTCCAGCAGCGCGACCCGGCCGACGGCCACGGCACGGCCCCCGACGGTCCCACGGACGCCCAGGCCCTCGGCGTTGGCGAAGTCCCCGGGGGACGGGAGCGCGCCCAAGCGGTCGGCGGCCCCGGCGGCGATCGCCCGCGCGACTGGGTGCTCGGAGGCGTTCTCCAGGGCCCCGGCCAGGCGCAGGACCTCATCCTCGTCCTCGCCCTCGGCGGTGGACACGCCGGTCAGGGTCATCCGGCCGGTGGTGACGGTGCCGGTCTTGTCCAGCACGACCGTGTCCACGCGCCGGGTGTCCTCCAGCACCTCCGGGCCCTTGATGAGGATGCCCAGCTGGGCGCCGCGCCCGGTGCCCACCATCAGGGCCATGGGCGTGGCCAGGCCCAGGGCGCACGGGCAGGCGATGATGAGCACCGCGACCGCGGCGGTGAAGGCGGCCGGGGCGGACGCCCCCAGCACGAGCCAGACGACGAGCGTGGCGAGCGCGACGAGGATGGCGATCGGGACGAAGACCCCGGAGACGCGGTCGGCCAGGCGCTGGACCTCGGCCTTGCCGTTCTGGGCCTCCTCCACCAGGCGCGCCATCTGGGCGAGCTGGGTGTCCGAGCCGACCCGGGTGGCGCGCACGACGAGGCGCCCGCCCGCGTTGACGGTCGCGCCGGCCACGGAGTCGCCGGGCGCGACCTCCACCGGAACCGACTCGCCGGTGAGCATGCTCATGTCCACGGCGGAGGTGCCCTCCTCCACCACGCCGTCGGTGGCCACCTTCTCCCCCGGCCTCACGAGGAAGCGGTCGCCGACGGCGAGCCGGTCCACGGGCACCGACTCCTGGCGGGAGTCCGCGCCGCGCAGGACGGTGGCCTCCCTGACCCCGAGTTCGAGCAGGGCGCGCAGGGCGGCGCCCGCGCGCCTCTTGGAGCGGGCCTCGAAGTACTTGCCGAGGAGGATGAAGGTGGTGACCCCGGCGGCCACCTCCAGGTAGATGTTGGCCGACCCGTCGCCGCGGGCGACGGTGAACTCGAAGGGGTGGGTCATCCCCGCCATGCCCGCGCTCCCGAGGAAGAGCGCGTACAGCGACCACAGGAACGCCGCCGACACCCCGAGGGAGACCAGCGTGTCCATGGTGGCGCTGCCCAGCCTGATGTTCTTCCAGGCGGCGACGTGGAAGGGCAGCGCGCCCCAGACGACGACGGGCGCCGCCAGGGTCAGCGAGGCCCACTGCCAGTAGGTGAACTGCAGGGCGGGGATCATCGCCATCGCGATGACCGGCACCGACAGGACCGCGCTGACGACCACCCGGTCGCGCAGCGCGCGGGCGGGGTCGGCGGGTTCCGCGTCGCCCCCGGCCGCCTCGGGTTCGGTCCGGGGGACGGTGGCGGTGTAGCCCGCCTTCTCGACCTGGGCGACGAGTTCCTCGACCGGGGTGGGCGTGCCGTCGAAGGAGACGCGGGCCCTCTCGGTGGCGAAGTTGACGGTGGCGGTGACCCCGTCGAGCTTGTTGAGCCGTTTCTCGACCCGGTTGGCGCAGGCGGCACAGGTCATGCCGCCGATGTCCAGTTCGACCGGTGCGGTGTCGGCCCGGCCCGCCGCGGCTGCGCTGCTGCTCATACCCTTCCTCGGTCCTCCGTGACGTCCCCGTGCTCTCGTGGACGGTCCTGTGCCCCGGTGCCGGACGGCCCCGGAGCCCGGCGCGGGCGGTCGTCCCGCCCGTGCGCCGGAACTCCCCCGCGGGCCGGGGTCGGCGGTGCGCCGTTCCCGCCCGGACCGCGGGGCCCGGTGTGCGCGTCAGCCGCGCACCTCGTACCCGGCCTCGTCGATGGCGGCGCGGACCGACGCGTCGTCGACCGGGCCGTCGCTGGTGACGGTCACCTTCTTGGCGTCGAGGTCGACCTTGACGTCGGTGACCCCCGCGACCCCGCCGACCTCCTCGGTGACGGAGTTGACGCAGTGTCCGCAGCTCATGCCGTCAACGGTGTAAACAGCGGTGCTGGTGGCAGCCATTTCGCCTCCTGGGGCATGTGTGCTGTACCGGTCCTCCTGGGACCGGCCTCCGATGCACTCAACATACCCCTTGGGGGTATGGTGCTGTCAAATGTCCGCCGAGCGCGCCGCCCGGGAAACGACGAAGGCCCCCGCACGTGACGTGCGAGGACCTCGGGCGGCGGCCACGGGGACCGGGTAGGAGTCCGCCGCCCCGGCGGGCGGTCCGGATACCCTCCCCCCGTTCTCCGGGGGCGGCCCGTGTTCGGACCGGAGAGCGGGGCGGCGGGTGCACCGGACTTCGCGCGGCGGGGCTGCCGGAAGCTGGAAGGGGGACGGAGTCGGGAAACGGGCGGGACGGACCGGGAAAAGAGGGAAAGAGGAGGCGGGGACTACTCGGTTTTGAGTTCCAGGCGGGCGACCACGCGTTCGCTCGCGTGGTGGTTGTTCAGCGTGAACCCGGCCCGCCGGAACATCTCCACCGTTCCCGTGTAGACCTCGGCGCTGGGCGCACGCCCTCCGGCGGTGTCAACCGGGTAGGCCTCCAGGACGCGGGCGCCGTTGGCCCGGGCGTACTCGATCGCCCCGTCCAGCAGGCGGCTGCCCAGTCCGCGTCTGCGCCGACGGGGCGGGAGCCAGAAGCAGACCAGTGACCACACGCCGGGCTCGCGGGGATCGGCCGGGCGCAGGGACCGCGACCGCGACAACCGGATGAAGTCCTCCCGGGGGGCCACGGACACCCACCCGCAGGGGCCGTCCTCGTCGTAGGCGAGCAGGCCGGGCACCCGCCCGTCCAGGGTCAGGCGCCGCAGTTCCTCCTTGTTGTCCACACCGCGCTGGGAGCGGTCGCAGGAGGTGCTCGCCGTGTGGTCCTTGGCCCGCCTACGGAAGAAGGTGCACCAGCAGTGCCCGTAGGCTCCGGTCGGTCCGAACAGGTTCTCCAGGTCTTCCCACCGCTCGGCGGTGGCGGGCTCGATTGAGACGATGGACATCGGACTCCCTCGACGAGACACACGGGCCGCCACAACTGTGATCCAGCACACTAGCGATTATTCGCCGTGACCGAAAGAACACAGATGCACTGAAAAGCCTTACCTGGTGGGTTCTGTCATCGAATGACCCCTTGAAGACGCCGGTGGGGCGGGGGATGCGTACTCCCCCGCCCCACCCGCGGACGGATCAGGACCCATGCCGGAGCGCGGGACGGCCCGGGGCCCCGGTGCGGCCCGGGGCCCGTCCCGCGGCACTCAGACCCGGTCGGACTCGGCCGCCGTCTCCCTCTCCCTGGGCTCCCAGCACTCCACGCCGCGCAGGTCGGGCAGCCGGTCCCGCGTGAACACGGGGTCGATGCCCTGGCGCCGCTGGTCGTTGTAGTCCTTGAGCACCCGTGCCGCGATCGCGGCCAGCGGTGTGATGGCCACGAGGTTGATCAGCGCCATCATGCCCATGGTCGTGTCCGCCAGCGTCCAGACCAGGTCGATCGAGCCCAGCGAGCCGAGGAAGCTGGCCACGAGGAAGACGATCTTGTAGCCGAGCATGACGCGCCGGTCGGCGGTCAGGTACTCCAGGTTCGACTCGCCGTAGTAGTAGTTGCCCAGCACCGACGTGAACGCGACCAGGAGGATGATCAGCGTCATCAGGTGCAGCGCCCAGGGGCCCAGCGCCTCGGTGACCGCGATCTGGGTGAGGTCGCCCTCCAGCTCGCTCTCGGAGCCGCCCTCGTAGCCGATGAGGATGATGAAGGCCGTGATGGAGCAGACCACGAGGGTGTCGAAGTAGACGCCGAGGGTCTGCACCAGGCCCTGTTTGGCGGGGTGGGTGACGGAGGCGCTGGCCGCGGCGTTGGGAGCGGATCCCAGGCCCGCCTCGTTGGAGAACATGCCCCGTCGCACGCCCTGGATGATCACCGTGCCCAGACCCGCGGCGGCGAACTCGCGGATGCCGAAGGCGTGCTCGAAGATGAGCGTGAACATCCCGGGGATGCGTTCGAAGTTCATCCCCACGATGATGATGCCCATGATCAGGTAGATCAGCGCGAAGGCCGGGATCAGCGCCTGGGCGGTCTGCGCGATCCTGCGCACGCCGCCGAAGATCACCATCGCGGTGACCGCGACGAGCACGACCCCGACCGCTGCCGACAGCCCCAGGCCCGCGTCCACGTTCATGTTCTCGGCGGAGTTGGTGACGGCCCCGGCGATGGTGTTGCTCTGCACGGCGTTGAAGACCATCGGGAAGGTCAGGATGAGGACGATGGCGAAGAGCACGCCCATCCAGCGCTGGCCCAGGCCCTTCTCCATGTAGTAGGCCGGTCCGCCCCGGTAGCCGGTGGAGTCCCTGACCTTGTAGAGCTGGGCCAGGGTGGACTCGACGAAGCTGGCCGCGCACACCACGAGCGCCATCGTCCACATCCAGAAGACGGCGCCCGGGCCGCCCAGGGAGATGGCGACGGCCACGCCGACGATGTTGCCCGTGCCGATGCGGGCCGCGGCCGAGATCATGAACGCCTGGAGCGAGGAGACCGCCTTGCCCCCGTCGGGGGCGGTCTCGGGCTTGCTCTTGAGCACCCGGAACATCTCCGGGAGCATCCGGAACTGGACGGCGCCCGTCCGGACGGTGAGGTAGAGGCTCACCACCACGAGCAGCGGGATCAGGACCCAGGCCCAGAAGAAGTCGTTGTTGAACGTCGCGATGGCGTCGGTGAGGCGCGCGTCGAGGGTGGGTGCCGCGTCTGCGACTAACACGGGCGGGGCTCCTTTTGCTCCGGAGAAGGACAACCGCTCCCACATACCCGTGAAGTACGCGTAATCACCATCCGGGACACGCCGTGCCCGGATGGTGATGTCTCCGTTATCCGGGACCCCGGTCGGCGGAGCCGCCCGTAGGCCCCGCGCGCAGCCGCCGGCTCAGCCCTCGTGGACCAGGTCCGCGTAGGACGGGTTCTTCTTGAGGTAGGCCTGCGCGAACGGGCAGATCGGCACGATCTTGAGCCCCCGCGACCGGATGTGGTCCAGGGAGTCGCGCATGAGGCGGCTCGCCACGCCCTTGCCCTCGAAGGAGGGGTCGACCTCCACGTGCGGCAGGGCGTACACGCCCTTGTCGATCAGGTGGTAGGCGGAGAACCCCACCACCGCCCCGTCGGCGCTCACCTCGTAGCGCGAGCGTTCCGGAACGTCGACGACCGTCAGGTCCATGGCACTCTCTCCCACTCCCCGTGTTCGCGCACGCGGTGTGCGCGGGCCAATGACCACGTTCCCACACATAACCGCCGCGCACACCCCGGTCGAGCGGCCACCGTCCGTGACCGGGGCGGGCCGCGGACCTCCCGGACCGCCCCGGCCGCACGGACGGCACGGACGGCCCGGGAGGCCGGGCCACGCGGAGGACCGGACCGCGCGGGCGGCCGGGTCACCAGCCCCGGCGGGCGGGCCGCTCCGCCTGTCCCGCGGCGGTCGGGTACCGGTCCCGCGTGCGGTAGACGACGTAGGGACGGAAGAGGTAGCCGATCGGCGCGCTGAACGCGTGCACCAGGCGGGTGAAGGGCAGCAGGGTGAACAGCCCCAGGCCGACGAGGGCGTGCAGCTTGTACGGGGCCTCCGCTGCGGACATCGCCGCGACGTCGGGCTGGAGCACCCAGATGGAGCGGAACCACGGCGACACCGTCCGCCGGTAGTCCTGGGTGTGCCCGCCCGCCACCTCCACCCCGGCGAAGTAGGCGGTCATGCCCAGCCCGGTGACGATGGCCAGGACCAGCACCAGGTACATGAGCTTGTCGTTGCGCGTGGTGGCGCTGAACACCGGCCCCGTCGTGCGGCGGCGCCAGATCAGCAGGGCGATCCCGCCGAGCGTGCACACCCCCGCCACGAGCCCGAGCGACAGCGCGGTGACGTGGTAGACGGTGTCGGACACCCCGACCGCCCGGGTCCAGCCCTCGGGCACGAGCAGCCCGACCGCGTGGCCGCCGATCACCAGGAGCAGGCCGATGTGGAACAGCGGGCTGCCGATGCGCAGCAGCCTGGACTCGTACAGCTCGGACGAGCGGGTCGTCCAGCCGAACCGGTCGTACCGGTACCGCCAGACGAGGCCGCCCACCACGAGGACGAGGACCGCGTAGGGCAGGACGCCCCACAGCAGCAGGTCGAGCGCACCGTACCCGTTCACCGCTCCTCCAGGTCGTACCCGGGGGCCTCGGTCCGCGGCAGCGGCGCCCGCACCCCGTACGGTTCCAGGCCCACGTCCTCGGCGGGCGGCCCCTGGGCGGCGAGCCTGCGCACGGCCTCCAGGTCCCCGTGCTCCTGGGCGGGCAGGGTCATGCGGACCGCGTCCACGATCCGCGCGTATGGCGTGCCGTGGTCGTGCAGGGTCCGGGCCATCAGGTCCAGGCCCGGCCGGAAGCGCAGCAGCAGGGCCCCGCCCGCGCGCGCGTCCCCCCGGGCCGCGAACTCCAGGACCACCGCCAGGTGGTCGGGCAGCTCGCGGTTCTCCACCCGCCAACCGGCCTCGGCGTAGACGCGCTTGACCTCGGCCAGGGCGTGTCCCCTGCGGCGGGTGTCGCCGTCGGTGTAGTAGGTCATGTGCAGGGTCCGGCGCCTGCGCAGGTCGAACACGTCCACGTAGTGCTCGCACAGCTCCAGCTCGGAGACGGTGGAGGCGTGGTCGCAGAACTCCTGGAGCGCCGCGCGCACCCCTCCCCTCGGCAGCTCCGCGACCGCGCGGGCCACCAGCGGCAGGCGTTCGAAGAAGGCCTGGTCGGGATAGCCGAGCAGGACCGAGGCGGCCTGGTGGGTGACCGCCACGCGGTGCGCCCGGCGGATGGCGCGCGCCTCCCCCAGCCACCCGGTGCCGCTCCGTACCGTCCCGCCCGCTCCCTCGGCGTCAGCGGTGGTGCTCATCCTCTCCCCCTCCTCGGCGGCGCGGCCTCGCCGCCGCTGCCGTCGTCGTCACCACCCCGTCGGGGTGGGAAGAGCCCTGCGGGGCGGCCGTTGCCGTCCCAGTTGAGGAGGTTGACCCTGCCGCTCGTGTCCGCCTGGGAGTCGCTGGTCTGGCGGGTGCGCAGGGCGTGGAAGTTCTCCACGGTCGCCGACTGGGGCTGCCCGGAGGCCTCGCCGAAGGGCACGCCCCCGCCCATGCCGCCCATGCCCGGCCCGCCCTCGAAGTCGAGGCTGCACCCGATCTCGTCGATGACCCCGCGGTCGGCCTCGTCCACCCCGTAGGCGGTGGGGATGACGTAGCGCTCGTCGTACTTGGCCAGGGCCAGGAGCCGGTACATGTCCTCGATCTCGGTGCCGGTCATCCCGACGGAGGCGGCGATGGAGTCGTCGCGCTCCCGGCCCAGGTTGATCCGGCGCATGTGGGAGCGCATGGCCGCGAGCCGCCGCAGGACCAGGTCCACGGGGCCGGTGTCGCCCGCGGTGAACAGCTCGGCCAGGTACTCCACCGGGATGCGCAGGGTGTCGATGGCGGCGAAGAGGTTGTCGGCTTCCTCGCCGTCGTGCCCGGTGGAGGAGAGCGCGTCCACCACCGGCGACAGCGGCGGGATGTACCAGACCATCGGCATCGTGCGGTACTCCGGGTGCAGCGGCAGCGCCACCCGGAAGCGCTTGGCCAGCGCGTAGACCGGTGAACGGGCGGCCGACTCCACCCAGCGGTCGGGGATGCCGTCGCGTCGGGCCGCGGCGCGCACGGCCGGGTCGGAGGGGTCGAGGAACACGTCGAGCTGGGCGCGGTACAGGTCCCTCTCGTCCGGCACCGACGCCGCCTCGCGGACCCGGTCCGCGTCGTAGAGGACCACTCCCAGGTAGCGCAGCCGCCCCACGCACGTCTCGGAGCAGACGGTGGGCATGCCCACCTCCACCCGCGGGTAGCAGAACGTGCACTTCTCGGCCTTGCCCGTCTTGTGGTTGAAGTAGACCTTCTTGTACGGGCAGCCGGTGACGCACATGCGCCAGCCCCGGCAGCGGTCCTGGTCGACCAGGACGATGCCGTCCTCCACCCGCTTGTACAGGGCGCCGCTGGGGCAGGCGGCCACGCACGACGGGTTGAGGCAGTGCTCGCAGATGCGCGGCAGGTAGAACATGAAGGTCTCCTCGAAGGAGAACCGCACCTTGTCGCCGAGCCTGCGCACGATCGGGTCCCGCCGGGTCAGCTCGGGTCCGCCGCCGAGGTCGTCGTCCCAGTTGGCGCTCCAGCTGACCTTCATGGGTTCGCCGGTGAGCGCCGACCGGGGCTCGGCCACCGGGAAGTCGTCGCCCAGGGGCGCGTTGGTCAGCGTCTCGTAGTCGTAGGTCCAGGGCTCGTAGTAGTCCTGGAGGGAGGGCATGACCGGGTTGGCGAAGATGGTGGCCAGCCGCTTGAGCCGCCCGCCCGCGCGGGGCTTGAGCCGCCCCCCGGCGTCGAGGACCCAGCCCCCCTTCCAGCGCTCCTGGTCCTGGTAGGTGCGCGGATAGCCCTGGCCGGGCCGCGTCTCGACGTTGTTGAACCACACGTACTCGACGCCGCTGCGGTTGGTCCAGGCCTGTTTGCAGGTGACCGAGCACGTGTGGCAGCCGATGCACTTGTCCAGGTTCATCACCATGGCGACCTGCGCCATGACCCTGCCGACCGGCCGCTCCCCTCCGGAGCCGCCGGTCCCGCCCCCGCCGCCGTGGGCCTGTGCCATCAGTAACGCACCTCCGTGGTCCGCTTGCGCACGACGGTGACCTCGTCGCGCTGGTTGCCGGTCGGGCCGAGGTAGTTGAAGGCGTAGGAGAGCTGCGCGTAGCCGCCGATGAGGTGGGTGGGCTTGACCAGCAGGCGCGTGAGCGAGTTGTGGATGCCGCCCCGCCTGCCGGTGGTCTCGGACTTGGGCACGTCGATGGTGCGCTCCTGGACGTGGTACATGTACACGGTTCCGGAGGGCATCCGGTGCGAGACCACCAGACGCGCCACCACCACGCCGTTGCGGTTGACCGCCTCCACCCAGTCGTTGTCGGCGGCGCCGATCGCCTCGGCGTCGGCGGGGCTCATCCAGATCGTGGGACCGCCGCGGGAGAGGGTCTGGAGCAGCAGGTTGTCCTGGTACTCGGAGTGGATCGACCACTTGGAGTGCGGGGTCAGGTAGCGCACGACCACCTCGCGCTGGCCGGTCGGGCCGAGGCGGGGCTCGCCGAACAGGCGGCTGATGTCGAGCGGCGGCCGGTAGACGGGCAGGGCCTCGCCGAACTCGTGCATCCAGTCGTGGTCGAGGTAGAAGTGCTGGCGGCCGGTGAGGGTGTGCCAGGGCTTGTCGTGCTCGACGTTGATGGTGAACGGCGAGTACCGGCGGTCGGGGGCCTCCTTACCCGACCACTCCGGGCTGGAGCCCACCGTCGTGGGACCCCGGCTCGCGTCGGAGAAGACCACGCGGCGCTCGGCGGCCTGGTGGATCAGCTCGTCCATGTCGGTGCCGGTGCGCTCGGCCAGGAGTCGGAAGCCCTGCGCGGCCAGGCGCCCGTTGCTGGTGCCGGACAGCGCCAGGATCATCTCGCAGGCCTTGACGTCGGTGTCCAGGGAGGGGCGGCCGTCGGCGACCCCGCCCCGGACGGCGCCGTTGCGCCGGCGCAGCCACTCCACCTCCCGGTCCGGGGTGAAGGACACGCCCTTGACCGGCAGCCCGCGGGACTCGGCCAGCGGCCCCAGCGCGGCCAGCTTCTGCGCGACCTCGGAGTAGTTGCGGCGCACGGGCACGACGGCGGGCATGGTCCGGCCGGGGACGGGCCGCACGCCGTCCGCCTTCCAGTCCGGCGGGACGCCGTGCGGCTGGGCCAGCTCGCCGGGGGTGTCGTGCTGGTGGGGTACGGCCACCAGGTCGGTGACCTCGTCCAGGTGGTCCGCGGCCAGCGCGCTGAACGCCTTCGCCAGGGCGTGGAAGGCGTCGAAGTCGGTGCGGGTCTCCCAGGGCGGGTCGATGGCCGGGTTGAACGAGTGCACGTAGGGGTGCATGTCCGTGGTGGACAGGTCGTGCTTCTCGTACCAGGTCGCGGCGGGCAGCACGATGTCGGACAGCAGGGTCGTGCTGGTCATCCGGAAGTCGATGGACAGCAGCAGGTCGAGCTTGCCCTCGGGGACCTCCTCGCGCCAGGTGACGTCGGCGGGCCGGTCCGCGGGGCCGGCGGGCTCGGCCATCAGGTTGGAACGGGTGCCGAGCAGGTGCTTGAGGAAGTACTCGTTGCCCTTGGCCGAGGAGCCGAACAGGTTGGAACGCCACACGGTGAGGACCCGGGGCCAGTTGGCGGGGGCGTCGGGGTCCTCGGCGGCGAAGCGCAGGTCACCGCTGTGGAGCTGGTCGGCGACGTACTCCGCGGGGTCCTGCCCGCGCTCGCGCGCCTCGCGTCCCAGGTCGATCGGGTTGCGGTCGAAGGTCGGATAGGAGGGCATCCACCCCATGCGTGCCGAGGCGGCGACCAGGTCGGCGGTGTGCTGGCCGCGCACCCGTCCCGGGCCGAGCGGCGAGGCGAGGGCGTCGGCGCGGTAGGTGTCGTAGCGCCACTGGTCGGTGTGCAGGTACCAGTAGGAGGTCCCGGCCATGAAGCGCTGGGGCCGGGTCCAGTCCGCGGCGGAGGCGAACGCGGCCCACCCGGAGGAGGTGCGGCACTTCTCCTGGCCGACGTAGTGGGCCCAGCCGCCGCCGTTGACGCCCTGGCAGCCGGTGAGCAGCAGCAGGGACAGGAAGGCCCGGTAGGCGTTCTCGCCGTGGAACCACTGGTTGGTGCCCGCGCCGAGGATGATCATGGCCCGGCCGCCGGACTCCTCGGCGGTGGCGGCGAACTCGCGGGCGATGCGGGCCGCCCGGTCGGCGGGGACCCCGGTGAGTTCGGCCTGCCAGGCGGGCGTGCAGGGCTCGGCGGCGTCGTCGTAGCCGGCGGGCCAGGTGCCGGGCAGGCCGTGCCGGTGCACCCCGTAGTGGGCCAGGACCAGGTCGAAGACGGTGGTGACGAGGCGTCCGCCGACCCTGCGGACCGGAACGCCGCGGGTGAGGACCCCGGCCGTGCCGCCGGGGGTGTCGAAGCGGTTCAGGGCGACCTCGGCGGCCTGCCCTCCCTCCGCGTGGAGGGTGAGGGCGGGGACGCGGCCCTCCAGGTCCAGGTTCCACCGCCCGGCCCCGGCCTCGCCCCAGCGGTGGCCGACGGTGCCGTTGGGCGCGACGGGGGCGCCCTCGCCCTCGGGCCAGAACACCGGCTTCCACTCGGCGTTCTCCCCCGTGTCCCCCAGGTCGGCGGCGGTGAGGAACTTACCGGGGACGAGGCGGCCGTCGCGGCTGTCCAGGGCCACCAGGAACGGCAGGTCGGTGTAGCGGCGCACGTAGTCGTCGAAGCGCGGCGTGGTGCGGTCGACGAACCGCTCCTTGAGGATCACGTGCCCCATGGCCATAGCCAGGGCCCCGTCCGTGCCCGGGTGGGGCGCCAGCCACTCGTCGGCGAACTTGGTGGCGTCGCTGTAGTCCGGGGAGACGACCACCACCTTCTGGCCCCGGTAGCGGGCCTCGGCCATCCAGTGGGCGTCGGGGGTGCGGGTGACGGGGACGTTGGAGCCCCACAGCACCAGGTAGGCGGCGTCCCACCAGTCACCGGACTCCGGGACGTCGGTCTGGTCGCCGAACACCTGCGGCGAGGCCACGGGCAGGTCGGCGTACCAGTCGTAGAAGGACAGCATGGAGCCGCCGAGCAGGTTCACGAAGCGCGCGCCCACGCCGTGGGAGACCATCGACATCGCGGGGATCGGCGAGAACCCGGCGACGCGGTCCGGTCCGTACCTCCGGATGGTGAGCACGTGCGCGGCGGCGGCGATCTCCAGGGCCTCGTCCCAGGTGATCCGGACCAGCCCTCCCTTGCCCCGGGCCCGCTGGTAGCGGGCGCGCCTGTCGGGGTCGGTGGTGATCTCCTCCCAGGCCGCCACCGGGTCTCCCAGACGGGCGCGCGCCTCGCGGTACATCCGCACGAGGACGCCGCGCGCGTAGGGGTAGCGGACGCGGGTAGGCGAATAGGTGTACCAGGAGAAAGCGGCGCCGCGCGGACATCCGCGCGGTTCGTATTCGGGGCGGTCCGGGCCGACCGAGGGGTAGTCGGTGGCCTGCGTTTCCCAGGTGATGATTCCGTCCTTGACGTAGACGTCCCAGGAACACGAACCCGTGCAGTTCACGCCGTGCGTGGAACGGACCACGCGGTCGTGGCTCCACCGGTCCCGGTAGAAGGAGTCGCCCTGGCGGCCGCCCTTCCTGACCTGGGCGCGGTCGCCGTCCAGCGGCTCGGAGCGGGTGAGGTGGCTGCCCAGCGCAAGAAGGGCGTTCCCCGCACCGCCTTTTTTGCTTTCCGCCGCCATACGGACAACACCCCATTTACCGTTCCTTGGCCCCCAGCGGGGACGCCGGGCCAGAACCCACTGCATTCCGCCAACAAATATGCCTTCTCCGGCGTGAAAAAGGCGCATCCCACACCGGATCGGGCGACAATCGCCTGGAACGGCGGAGGAAGGAATGCGCATATGCGTACGGAATCGGGAAAAAGGGTGTCGCACCGCGGCACGGCGGGCGGCAACCTCGCTCTGGCCACGGCGGCGTTCACGCTCACCTTCTGGGCGTGGAACCTCATCGGTCCCCTGTCGCGCACCTACACCGAGAACCTGGGGCTGACACCCACGCAGACCTCGATCCTGGTGGCCTTCCCGGTGCTGGTGGGGGCGTTGGGGCGCATCCCCGTGGGCGCGCTGACCGACCGCTACGGCGGGCGGCTGATGTTCACGGTCCTGTGCTTCGCGAGCATCGTGCCGACGTTCCTCGTGGGCGTCTCGGGCGACTCCTACGGGATGCTGCTGCTGTGGGGCTTCGTCCTCGGCGTAGCGGGCACGTCGTTCGCGGTCGGCATCCCGTTCGTGAACGCCTGGTACCCGGCGAACCGGCGCGGGTTCGCGACGGGCGTCTTCGGCGCGGGGATGGGCGGCACCGCCCTGTCGTCCTTCCTCACCCCCTGGCTGGTGGACACGGTGGGGCTGTTCACCACCCACCTGCTGCTGTGCGCGGCGCTGGCGGCCATGGGCGTGGTGATGTGGATGATGTGCCGGGACTCGCCGGAGTGGCGGCCGCGCACGGAGCCCGCGCTGCCGCGCATGGGAGAGGCCGTGCGGCTGCGGGCGACCTGGCAGGCGTCGCTGCTGTACGCGGTCGCCTTCGGCGGTTTCGTGGCCTTCTCGACCTACCTGCCGACGCTGCTGACGCTGGCCTACGACTACGCGCAGACCGCCGCGGGTCTGCGCACCGCCGGGTTCGCGGTGGCGGCCGTGGCCGCCCGTCCGGTCGGCGGCGTCCTGTCGGACCGGATCGGCCCGGTCCGGGTGTGCCTGATCTCGTTCCTAGGCACCTGCGTGTTCGCGGTCGTGCTGGCCCTGCACCCGCCCGCGGAGTTCCCCGCCGGTGCGGCGTTCGTGCTGATCGCGCTGTCGCTGGGGCTGGGCACCGGGGCCGTGTTCGCCCTGGTGGCCAAGCTGGTGGAACCGTCGAGGGTGGGCACGGTCACGGGCCTGGTGGGCGCGGCCGGCGGGTTGGGCGGCTACTTCCCGCCGCTGCTCATGGGGGCGGTGTACCAGGCGACCGGGGCCTACACGCTGGGCTTCGTTCTGCTGGCGGCGGTCGCCCTGGCGGTGGCCCTGTACACCTGGCGGGCCTTCGCCCACGTGCGGGGTTGAGGCGGCCGGGAGCGGACCGGCCACCGGGACGCGCCGCGCCTGGGAGACGTCCACGGGACCGGGAGGCGGAGGCCGGGCGCGGAACCGGGCGGACTCCGCGCGGCCGTCCACAGCCTGTGGACGGACGCCGCGGCCGGAGAGGACGGGTGTCCGGGTGGCCTCGGAGGCTCACCGGCACCGCCCGGCCGCCACCGCGGGTCAGGAACCCCGCGTCACACCAGCGACGGTTCCGGCAGCCCGGTTCAGGGCGCGACGTCCCGGGCGCGCACCAGCACCGCGGCCCGGTTGCCCACCTTCACCCGCTCCAGCGCGCGCACGCCCTCGGGCAGGGCGACCCGCCGGGTGCGGGCGGTCACCACCACGACGGCGTGGCCGGACAGCACCCGGCCCAGTGAGGCCAGCAGCCCCCGCATCGGCTCCCCGGCGCCGCCGGGGACGTCCCCCTCCCACCGGGTCATCTCGCCGTAGGGCACGTCCGTCACCACCAGGTCGGCCTCCACGCCCTCCTCCAGGGAGAACACGTCGGCCACGGCCGCCTCGTGGGGCAGGTCGCCGCCCTGCGCGGCCAGCCCCGCGGCCAGGTCGCGGGCGGCCTCGGCGCGCTCCACGAAGGCCACGCGGCCGAAGTCGCGGGCGGAGCGGCGCAGCTCCTCCTCGCGTTCGGCGAGCCCCTCGGCGGTCAGCAGCCGCAGGTTGCGCGCGGCCAGGGCGACCGCGTCGGCGTCCACGTCGGTGGCGCGGACGCCGGTGAGCAGGTCGCGGTGCAGCAGGCCCAGCACCGTCGCCAGGTACCCGCTGCCGCAGCACGGGTCCCACAGGCGGACGGGCCCCCCTCCGGTGTGCACCATCGCGCGCTGGAACAGCTCGCTGGCCAGCCGCACCGGAAAACCCGGAAAGCCCGGCGCGGACCGCAGCACGTGCCCGCTCGCCAGGGCCGAGTGGTCGGTCCGCTCGACGGCGTACCGGTAACCCAAGGTCCCTCATGCCCTTCTGTGTCCGTGTCGGCCGCAGAACGCCGAAGGCCCGGTGTCTGTTCGACACCGGGCCTCCATCATGCGGTCCTGACGGGATTTGAACCCGCGGCCTCCACCTTGACAGGGTGGCGAGCACTCCTAACTGCTCCACAGGACCTCGCTGCATGAACAACTCTAGCGCGACTTCGGAGTACTTCGTACCGGCGGCCGCCTAGAGTGGCGGGAAACGCCCAGGAGAGTGGAAGGAACCGGCGTGAACGAGTTCTCGGCGCCCCTGCCGTCGGGCCCGGAGAGCACCCGGGTCGACCGCTGGCTGTGGGCCGTACGCCTCACCAAAACGCGCTCCGACGCGGCACAGGCCTGCCGGGGCGGGCACGTGCGCGTCAACGACCGCCCGGCCAAGCCCGCCACCACGGTCAAGGTCGGCGACGAGGTGCGCGTCCGGCTGCACGGGACCACGCGCACGGTCGATGTGGGCCATGTCATCGAGAAGCGCGTGAGCGCGCCGATCGCCGCCCGCTGCTACACCGACAGGACGCCGACGCCTCCGCCGCAGGCGACCGCTCCCGTCATCCGGCGCGACCGGGGAGCCGGGAGGCCGACCAAGCGCGACCGCCGCATGCTGGACAGGCTGCGCAGCGACTTCCCGCCGGGCCCGCCCGCTCAGTAGCGCACGGCCGGCGGATGCGGGCAGCGGAGACGGGCGCGGTCGGCGGGAACGGCCGCGCCCGGGGCTCGGCCCCGCCGACCGATACCGCCGGTCGGTCCCGCCGGTGGATCTTGCCGGTCAGTCCCGGGCGGAAAGCGGGTGCTCCGCCAGGAAGTCCAGCACCTCGCGCGTGGCCTTGGCCGCGTCCTCGTGCAGGTAGCCGTGGCGCATGCCTGGCAGGACCAGAAGCCGGGCGTCGGGGACGCGTTCCGCCAGCAGGGCGGCGTTGCCGACCGGGGTGAGGACGTCGTCCTCACCGTGCACGACCAGGGTCGGCGCCTGGACGGAGGGAAGCAGGTCCCACCCGTCGTAGCCCGAGCTGGCGCCGAAGTGCAGGCGCTGGGCGCG
Source organism: Nocardiopsis akebiae (assembly GCF_018316795.1). NCBI lineage: Bacteria > Bacillati > Actinomycetota > Actinomycetes > Streptosporangiales > Nocardiopsidaceae > Nocardiopsis > Nocardiopsis akebiae. The sequence goes on along the minus strand of NZ_CP074132.1, from coordinate 651,070 downwards.
CAGCGGCCCGCGCGGCAGGATGCGGGTGACCGTGTCGGGGTGGGCGGCGGCCCACTCGGGACCGTAGAAGAGTTCGGCGATCAGGTCGCGCCCCTCGGCCGTACTGGCCCGGCGCAGCGCGAGGGTGGCCGACCTCGGGCGTTCGACCTCGTTGCTCCCGCCCGGCGCCGTGGAGCCCAGCACGAGCGCGCCGAGGCGTCCGGGCCGGGCGGCCGCGAAGGTCTGGGCGACCTTCCCGCCCATGGAGAACCCGTAGACGTGCGTACGGGAGATGTCCAGGGCGTCCAGGACGGTGAGGGCGTCGTCCACGAACAGGCCGAAGGTGTAGGGCTCGTCCAGGGGCGCGTCGCTGCCGCCGGTCCCCCGGAAGTCCATCCGCACGACCCGGTGGCGCCGGGCCAGGTCGGCGTGCACCCCGTCCCACATCTCGTGGTCGAGGGACTGCCCGTTGAGGAGCAGGAGCGGGTCGCCCTGCCCGAGGACGTCGTACCAGATCCGGGTTCCGTCAGCTGCGGTCACGTGGCTCACGGGTCCGGACACTACCCGAGGAGCCCCGCCCGCGCCGTGGTCGGCGTCACCCCGCCGCGCGGAGCGTCCCGGAAACACGAAAGCCCCGTAATCCGGAAGTCCCGGAGCACCGGGCTTCGCGGAAGCGCGTGAGCGTCCAGCGGGCATCCGCCGGAGGCCGCCACCGAGCAACGCAAAGGCCCCGCCGCCTGCTTCCGCAGGTGGCGGGGCCTTTTTGCATGTCTGCTGGGAGTGGCTAGGGGCGGGGTCGAACCGCCGACCTTCCGCTTTTCAGGCGGGGTAGGTGGTGGGTCGCGGTGCTGGCCTGCGGGATGGATGTCCGCTCGGGTCCGGGTGAGTCCATCCCCGGTTGCTGTCGTTGCTGTCACCACTGCTGTCACTTCGAGGCGTCTCCGGCCTGCCTCGACGTAGGGGAAGGTGGCCCACCACAGCGGTGCCGCGCGTGCGCTCCTCCGCCTGCCACCGCTCCCCCGACCACGGGACTTCGGCAACCACGGTTCCGGGCCGAGGTGCCCGATAGCGACGCGGCGGCAACCCAAGACAGTCGCACTCCGCTATCGGGCGCCTCGGGATCTGAGCACGTCAGAAGTCTTTTTTTGCGAAAGCGCAACCATTCGTCGGCGGGCCGCGTCAAGATGCCGACCAGGAAGGTCCTCGGCCGCGCTCGGGACCGGGCGTCAGCCCGCAGCCCGAGCGGCGGCCGTAGGCTGCTGCGACGGCGCTCGCGCCGTCGCCTTGATCCCATACAGCCCAACTCAGCAATCATTTTGAAAGGCCGAAGGAATGAAAAAAGATAGAAAGATATTTCTATTTTTGGGAACTTTTTCTCATGAAATATTGCGCAGCAAACTAAATGTCACAGACATTTGGTATGTCACCAAGATAATGGAGTCATCTCCTGGCAACTGGGAAAAGATAGCAAACATACTCGAAAACCCGAACCTCGTTGGCGTAGTTGGTAAATTTGGCCGGGGCGTCTACGCCAGAATGGGATCAGAGGAGTATTCAAGCGCATCCAGTAGGATGATCGAGAATTTGAGCAAAGTTCCCCACATGATCTTCATTCACGAAGAAGTTATAAATGGGGGCGGGACAAAAAATTACGATGTCCTTCTCCCCAAAATGCACGCGAGGGGGAAACCTTTTAAAACGAAACTTGACAACTATTTGTCGCAGCTTCCAGAAGAAACAACTGCCACTGCGAACAATTTGCTCAATAAGCACGGAATTCAGGTTTCATCCTACACAAAAAACTCTGAACTCTACGTACTAGCAGACTCCTTCATCGAAGACCTCGAGAACAACCTTCTCTTCAGGATTTATGTCCCAAAGGGCAAGCTCTACTCCAATGAGATGTCCCGCTTGCTGGACCTTTTCCGCGAGTGGCTCACGACAGTCAAGAAGGAAAAGATTCGCCAAGACGGGTACAAAACAAGCCGCGGGCAAGTCTTCGAGTTCTTCAGCGAAAGAGACCTTAGAAAAGAGGATATGGCGGGGGAAATCCAAGAGTTCAGCCGCTTCCTTGACCTTTGCAGCTACCCGGATCAGGCAACTCTCGCACTACAAGGAATAGGAATCGAAAGAACAAGTGCGAACGAGCTGGTCGGAAGATACGCAAAGGAAGTCCGGCGACTCCGGATAGACATAAAGCAAGAGAGAGAAAAAAGGATTCTTCAGATCAGACACCAGATGGAATCAGAGGTTACAGAAGGAACACTATTGCCAGGAGTTCATTGGGCGGCAGTAGGGGACCTAGTGGCGAGCATGGTTCCAGAGAGCCCTGGAGACCTCACTGGTTTGATGACACGCCACGAGGTAAGCAAAGAAAATGGGAACCATCCGATCCAAATTAACCAACAGTTCATCGAGCGGGCGTACGGCGAGGTGAGTCAAAACATTGCTGGTACACAGCACTTCGGTCCAGACGCTCAAGCCCTAATTGAGCTAATTCGAGATCATGGAGGCGAAGAAGAGGCAGATCTCGTAGCTTCCGTACATGAGGCTTCGGATGAAGAGGCAAGGACGCCAGACCGCCTAGCAGCGAAGAATAAAATTAAGAGCTTCCTGATTCGCTCCAGGGATAATATCGAAGCCACGGCATTCAGCCTAGCCCAATCATACATTGAATCTCAAATGGGGCTATAGAATTAACAATTATGAGATCCTAATGTCGAACCAAGTCTTGCGGCCAGAGAGGGTGGCGTGGCTACCCCAAGAGGTGGCCAACGCGTCAACGAGGAACAGCCCTCGGCCGTGTTCGGCGTCGGGTTCGGGCTGCGCCACATACGGGGCGTCGAAATACGAACCGCCGTCGTGCACGGTGACGCGCACGTTGCGACCGTGTTCGTACTCAATGAGGACGCCGAACCCCGCCCCCGGGAGGTTGGACGGCGTGTGCTGGACGGCGTTGGTCGCCAACTCGCTCGTGAGTAGTACCGCGTCGTCCACCACCGAGCAGTCCGCCAGACGCTCAGCGACGAACGCACGCACGGCGGCTATCTGGTCGGGGCGGCCGTAGAACCATCCGTGGTGGACGCTCACCGTTCGGTTGGGCCTGTCTGCGTGGAGGGACATGGGGTTTCACCTCGTGCTCTGGGTGCAGGGGGCAGACACTGAGCTGCATGACTAGTACTATTAGTACGGCTACCGTACATTGAATGCGTGTGTAGCGCACTGGTTTGCGCGCACAATAAGTACGGGTCTTGTAGTCGAAGTGAGGGAGAGTGCCCCATGTTCGGACTGTCTGTGCGGTTCACGCTCAAGGACGAGGCCGCCGCCGACGGCTTCGACGCCCTGGTGGCGGAGACGCTTCCGCACATCCGCCGGAGCGAGCCGGGCACGCTCGTGTACGCGGTCCACACGGTGGAGGGCAAGCCGCTGGAGCGGATCTTCTACGAGCTGTACGCCGACCGCGCCGCCTTCGAGGCGCACGAGGAGCAGCCGCACGTAAAGCGCTTCCTCGACGCTCGCGGCGCGTTCCTGGCCTCGGTGGACGTGGACTTCCTGGACCTGGTGGACGCCAAGGGCGTGCAGGAGTGAGCACCGACTACCAGAAGGCGCTGGGCCGCAAGGTGGCCAAGCACCGCAGACAGCGCGGACTCTCCCAACGGGAGTTCGCCGGACTCGTGGGACGCTCCGAGACCTGGGTGTCCCAGGTCGAACGCGGGGTGCGCAAGGTCGACCGGATGGTGGTCCTCGAAAAGCTGGCCGAGGTCCTGGAGATCCCCGTCTCCGAGCTGGCCGCTGAAGCGCCCATCGTCGCCGCCTCCAACGAGGAACCGCCGGGCAGTAGCCGCCTGCGCCTCATCCTCAGCGGGTCGCACGCCCTGGCCGCGCTGCTGCGGCGCAACCCCGCGTCGGTCGACATGGACGGCCTTCGGCAGCGGGTGGACCGCGCCTGGGAGCTGACGCACGCCAGTGCCTACATGGAGCTGACCGAGGTCCTGGAGTCGCTGATCCCCGACCTGGAGTCGGCCGCGCGCTCGGTCCCCAACGGTGAGCGCCTGGAGCTGTTCCGGCTCCTCAACGCCGCCTACCGGGCCTGCTCCTCCACGCTGTCCCGCCTGGGCGAGTACGAAGCGGCGTGGATAGCCGCCGACCGCGCCATCACGGCGGCCGAACGGGCGGAGGACCCGCTCCTCATGGCGGCGGGTGAGTTCCGCCTGTGCCTGACCTTCCAGGGGGCACGCCACTACGACCAGGTGGAGGCCACCGCGCAGACCGCGTGTGAGGCTCTGGGCGGCCTGGTGGAGGAGGGCAACCCCGAAGCGATGTCCGTCTACGGCGCGCTGACCCTGCAACGGGCGGTCGCCGCCGCACGGCGCAACAACGCCACGGTCGCCTACCGGCACGTGGCCGAGGCCAAGCGGATCGCGGACGCCATCGGCGCAGAGCGCAACGACTTCAACACCGAGTTCGGCCCGGCGAACGTGGGCCTGCACGAGGTGTCCGTTGCGGTGGACCTGGGCGACGCTGGCGTGGCCCTGCGGGCTGCGGACGGCGTGGACGTGTCCATCCTGTCCCCGGAGCGCCGGGGCCGCTTTCTCATCGACGTGGCACGCGCCCAACTCCAACGACGCAACGCCGACGCCGCCGTGTCCACCCTGGAGGAGGCGGAGCGGATCACGCCCGAACAGGTCCACTCGCACCCGATCGTGCGGCAGGTCGTGGGTGACCTCCTGGCGATCCAGGACCCCGCCGGAACAGCGCTGACCGGCCTAGCGAGGAGGGTGGGCGCACTCTGAGTTCTAGCTAGTACTTCACGTACTAGACAAAACAAAAAGTGCGGATTAGTGTGTGGTGGGTCGCACAGTCCTTCCTGCTGTGGGAGGCGCGACCGACCACACACTTTCGTTTGCGCCGACAGGCGCGGTGAGGAGTCCGCATGGCTATCCAGGGTGCGTTGCCGGTCGAGTTCGGCACGGTGTTCCCGCACGGTGCCTTCGCCCTCGGGGTGGAGGCGATCACCGACTTCGAGACCAAGCGGCCCCAGCTCGACAAGGACAGCGGGTTGCCGCTGTGGGCGGTGGACGTGATCGACGCCGACCCCGAGGCGCGGGGCAAGGCCAAGTCGGTCAAGGTCAAGGTCGCCGCCGAGGTGTGCCCAACCCTGCCGGACGAGGTCCCGGGGCTGCCGTTCCGGCCGATCGAGTTCGAGGCGATGGCGGTCATGCCCTACGTGGACGACTCCGGCCGTCGCCCCCGGGTGGCGTACTCGCTGCGCGCCCGTGGCGTGAAAGCTCCCGGCGGTGCCGCTGGCGGTCGTCGCGCTCCGGCGGCCAAGGAAGCCGCCTGACCCGCCACAAGACATGAGACGGGGCGGCCTGGTGCGCCAACACCTAGCCGCCCCTGTGAACCCCTCCTGCAAGCCCTTGCTCAAGCTTCGTGAAGAGGTGTCCTCAGTATGTCCGAAAACCGACCCGACCTGTCCACGTTGACCGGACCGCAGTTGGTCCGGGCCTTCCTCGCCGAGTTCGACAAGCCGCGTACGACCCTGGCCGAGCGGGCGGCGTTCTTCGACTTCAAGGCACGGGTGTTCGCCGCCATCGCTGAGCGGGACGCCAACCCGGACGCGGCTCGCGCCGCTGCTCGCGCCCGTGTGGCCCGTGACCGGCTCCTGGCCCAGACCGACACCGCGAACGGCGGTGAGGCGTGATGCTGCGTCAGCCCAAGGTGGGGGCCGCTCAGTCCTCCCCGACCCTGCCCACGCCCGCGCAGGGGGTGCGGTGGACGACACCGATCGTGGAAACCCCCGGCATCGTCGTGCTGGCCTCGTGGATCTGGCGGTTGGTGCGCTTCCTGGTCACGCTGCCGTTCCGGTTCCCGGTCATGGTCGCCTGTCTGGCTGCGTCGGGCGGGGCCTGGTGGTGGCTGGACTGGCCCGGTCTCGCCTGCCTGTGGGGCGTGGCTGCGGTGGTGTCCCTCATCTGGTGGCGGACCTGGCCCGACTCCTACCGCGTCTGCGTCACCCTGCGTCTGCTGGCGTGGTGGCGGCACCTGTTCGTGTACAAGAAGCACTGGCAGCCGGTGTTGGTGATCTCCGGGCTGGCCGAGTCCTACCAGGAACGCCGCTACCTGCCCCGCATCCGGCGCGTCCGGTGCAACTCCTGGGCCGACTACGTCCGCGTCTCCCTCGTCGCTGGAACCTCCCCGGCCGACTTCGAACACCGCGTCACCGAGCTGGCGCACGGCTTCGCCGCCCCCTCCTGCCGGGTCGTGGTCAACGGGCCTCGGGACATCACGTTGGAGTTCCCCCGCCACGACACGTTGGCCGAACCCCTCGACGCCTTCCCGATGACCCACCACGTAGACCTCGACGCCCTTCCCGTGGGACGGCGCGAGGACGGTTCCCCGTGGCTACTGCGGCTGCACGGAACCCACGTGCTCGTGGTCGGGGTGACCGGGGCCGGCAAAGGCTCGGTGATCTGGTCCACCATCCGCGCCATGCTCCCCGCCCTGACGGACGGCACGGCACAGGTGTGGGCGATCGACCCCAAGCGCATGGAGCTGGCCTACGGGCGTGACCTGTTCACCCGCTACGCGGACACGGGCGAATCCGCGGTGGCCCTGCTCGAAAAGGCCGTGGCCTCGATGCAGGAGCGGGCCGAACGCTACGCGGGCAAACAGCGCTCCCACGTGGCCACGGTCGATGACCCGTTCGTGGTGGTGCTGCTCGATGAGGTGGCGTTCCTGACCGCCTATCACCCTGATCGGGACGTGCGCCGTCGTGCGGAGAACGCGATAGCCACGTTGACCTCACAGGGGCGTTCGGTCGGCTTCGCGGTCCTGGCGGCGTTGCAGGACCCGCGCAAGGAGGTCATGAACCTGCGCAACCTCTTCCCGGACAAGGTCGCGCTGCGCCTGGACGAGGCGTCCCAGGTGGACATGGTCCTCGGTGAGGGAGCACGCGAACGGGGCGCGGAAGCCCACCTGATCGACCCGACCTTGCCGGGGGTGGCCTACGTCCGTCTGGAGGGCTCACCGGCCCCGGTGCGGGTCCGGGCCGCCTACGTCTCGGACGAGGACATCACCGCCATGGCCGAGGGCTACGCGTCGGGCTCCTCTGCTTCTTCACCTGAGGAGGCGGCTTGAGAGCGCTCCTGTCGATGCTGACGGAAGCAAACGACCCCGATGGCCGAGAAGCCCAGGGCAGGAATCGGATAGAACCACAGGTGAGTGGTCTGCCCCGCGAACCACAGTTGTGTGATGCCTCCACCGGCCCAGAGCAGACCGAAGGACAGGTACAGCCAGCCCAGATAGAGCGGCTTCATCGTTTCACCTCGCGGTTGCTGTCGGGGGTGGTCTGATGCCGACTCCCACGGGCAAGAGCACTCGGGCTGAGCGTCTGGCTCAACCCTTGGCGAGGGAGGTCGCCGAACAGATCGCTGCCGACAAGGGGGTGTGCATACGGCCGGTCTCCCTCAGACGTACCGACATAGCCACGGGCCAAACCGAGATCATCGACGTTCCGTGCGGGTCCACGCTGGAATCCCGGTGCCCCGCCTGCGCCAAGCGCAAGAGGTCGCTGCGGCGCACCCAGTGCGAAGAGGGCTGGCACCTGGCCGAAGAACCCGTGGTGGAACCCGACCCGTCCACCGACCAGCAACGCTCCTGGGTGGAACAGCGCGCGATGGTCACCGCCGAACGGGACCGCCTCGCCGCCACCGGAGCCGCTGACCCCCAACAGCTCTCGGTGTTGGATGCGGCGATCGCGGACCTGGACGAGGAGATCACCGCCTCCGGCCTACGCGGCTCCGTCACCCGCTCCGGCGACTCCCCGCCCTCGGGCTCGTCGGGGACGCGTCGGGTGCGCTCGACCAAACGCCGTCAGGACGTGCCCGACCTGCCCAAGCGACCCATGACGAGGAAGACGGTCGGGCGGGCCTTCACCGACCCGGCCTCGGGCAAGGTGTTTCGGCCCTCGCTGTTCATCACCCTGACCCTGGGCTCCTACGGTCGGGTGCGCTCGGACGGAACCCCGGTCGACCCCTCGACGTACGACTACCGCCGTGCGGCCCGGGACACGCTCCACTTCTCCAAGCTGGTGGATCGCTTCGTACAGAACCTGCGTCGCGTGGCCGGGTTCGATGTCCAGTACTTCGCGGCTGTGGAACCCCAACGACGCCTGGCCCCGCACCTGCACATGGCCACACGCGGCACCATCCCCCGGGCCGAACTCCGCCAGATCGCCGCCGCGACCTACCACCAGGTCTGGTGGCCCAACGCCGACACGGTCCGCTTCGAGGGCGACCACCTACCGGTCTGGGACGAGGACGCGGGGACCTACCTCGACCCCACCACCGGGGAAGTGCTGCCCACGTGGGATGAGGCGCTGGACGCCCTTGATGACGACCCAGACGCGGAACCCTTCCACGTGGTGCGGTTCGGCCGTCAGGTGGACGCCAAAGGCGTCGTGGCGGGCTCGGAGGACGCGGACCGGTGTGTGCGCTACCTGGCCAAGTACCTGACCAAGGACATCGCCGACTGCCACCAGGTGGAGACCACCCGGCAGGAACAGCACGTGGACCGGCTCCTGGACGCGCTGCGTTTCGAGCCGTGCTCGCCCCGGTGCTCCAACTGGCTGCGCTACGGCATCCAGCCGGACGACGCCAAGGCCGGACAGCGCCCCGGGTTCTGCCGTTCCAAGGCCCACCGTCGCGAACACCTGGGCTACGCGGGCCGCCGCGTCCTGGTCTCGCGCAAGTGGTCCGGCAAGACCCTGGCCGACCACAAGGCGGACCGGCTCGCCTGGGTCCTGGGCGCCCTCGGCGTCGATCCGACCAACGAGGGCCAGGGAGACGAGGACAACCCGCGTCCCCCGGTGCTGGCCTCGGTCTCCTCGGGCTCCTTCGAGTGGGAGTTGGCCCGACCCACCGACCCCGACGTGGCCCCTCGGGAGCAACGCCTCCTGCGCGCGGTGGGCGAAGCACTCAAACGCCGCGCCCAACTCGACGCCGCTCGCACTCCCGAACTCTCGGCAACTCCTGAGCAGGAAGCAGCGTGATCATGACCGAACTCCTCCTGACCGTCGAAGAGGCCGCTGAGCGCCTGCGTGTGAGCCGCTGGATGGTCTACAACCTCATCCGCTCCCGCACGCTCCGCACCGTCAAGATCGGGCGTCGCCGCCTGGTCCCCGTCGCCGCGCTCCCCGAGTGCCTGGAAGCCCTGGAGGACGCCGCGTGAGCGCTTCTGAGAGCAACACCAGCCGTCGCAGGGGTCGCAGGCGTGCCAACGGCGAGGGAAGCGTCTGGCAGCGCAAGGACGGCCGCTGGGCCTTCGCGGGATACGCGCTGACCACCGGGGGCACGTACAAGCGCGTACAGGGCTACGGTCGCGACCAGGCGGACGCCCGGGCCAAGCTGAACAGGCTTCTGGCCGACTCCGACCGGGGCATCCCGGTCGCCTCCGAGAACTGGACGGTGGCCGAGTACCTGGACTACTGGCTGGAACACGTCGTGCGGGCCGAACGCCGCCCGAAGACCGTGCAGGGCTATGAGGGCGTCATCCGCCGCTACCTCGTCCCCGGCCTGGGGAAGAAGCGGCTGGCCAAGCTCACCGCGCGGGACGTGCGGACCTTCGTCACGAACATTCGGCAACTGTGCCAGTGCTGCCGCAACGGCACCGACGCCGCCCGGGAGCGTCCCCGGTGCTGCGCGCTCCCCCGGCCCGAATGCTGTGGGCACCGGCTCTCGGCGCGCATGGTGCAGTCCGTCCACGCCGTCCTGCGCAACGCGCTCCAAACGGCGGTCCGCGAGGAGGTGATCCCGCGCAACGTGGCCTCCCTGGTCAAGGTCTCGCCTCCCCGTTACGCCGTGAACCGGGGCCTGGACGTGGCACAGGCCCGGCGTCTGCTCAAGGCGTCGGAGAACGACCGGTTCCACGCCCTGTACGTCCTGGCGCTGTGCCTGGGGCTGCGGCGGGGCGAACTGCTCGGGCTGCGCTGGTGTGACGTGGACCTGGAGGCCGGACGCCTGGAGGTGGTCCACACTCTTCAACGGGTCGGCGGGAAGCTGACCCTGGTGCCGCCCAAGACCGAGGACTCGGCGCGGACCGTGCCCCTCCCCGGTGTCTGCCTGGACGCGCTGAGGGCACACCGCCGACGCCAGTTCGCCGAGCGCTCGGACGCCTTCCCCGACTGGGAGGAACACGGGCTGGTCTTCCCCTCCCGCAGGGGGACTCCCCTGGAGCCGGACAACCTGCGCCGGAGCTGGGAGCCGCTGCGGCGCGCGGTGGGCCTGGAGGGGATGCGCTTCCACGACTTGCGGCACACCTGCGTGACGCTGCTGCTGAACCTGGAGGTGCCGCCGCAGGTGGTCCGGGAGATCGTCGGCCACAGCGACATCGGGGTGACGATGACCATCTACGCGCACGCCTCGTTGGAGGACAAGCGTCGGGCGCTGGGCAGGCTCGGTGACGCGCTCGGCTGAGCCGGTTGCTGTCACACTGCTGTCAACGGCGCACGAGAAACGCCCGGGACCTGATGGCCTCCGGGCGTTCGTGCTGCTCAGTGTGAGTGGCTAGGGGCGGGGTCGAACCGCCGACCTTCCGCTTTTCAGGCGGACGCTCGTACCAACTGAGCTACCTAGCCGCACTCGCCGATCTCTCGGCGACGGCGGTCCTGACGGGATTTGAACCCGCGGCCTCCACCTTGACAGGGTGGCGAGCACTCCTAACTGCTCCACAGGACCTTGTTCAGTTGTCGCACCGGGCCTCGGGCCCCGTGCTCTCGCTGCGGTTCTTATTCTGCCAGATGTCCGGGAGTGCTCGAACCGCCTCGTACCCCCAACGGGATTCGAACCCGCGCTACCGCCTTGAAAGGGCGGCGTCCTAGGCCGCTAGACGATGGGGGCCCGTGTGACACGTCAAGCATAGGGGAGATTCGCAACCAACACCAAAGTGATAAGCGCGGCCAGTCGCCGCCTCCTCCACCTGCGGCGACGCGCGGGTCAGGGAGTCCGCTGCCCGCCGTCGGCCTCCTCCTCGGGTTCCTCCTCGGGTTCCTCCTCCGGTTCCTCGGAGGGCTCGCCCACCGGGCGCTGCGGGTCGGTCTCGATGTGCCGCTCGACCTGTGCCGACGTCAGCCCGATGCCGCCCAGGTCGATGTCGTCGCGGGCCTGGAGGCGCCCGGTCTCGGCGTCGAAGTACAGCACCGACGCCTGGTAGGGGGTCGGGCGGCCGGGACCGTGGTCCAGCCCGCGCAGACCGGCTCCTCCGGTGGACCCCTGCACGAGGAACCTGGTGCCCTGGTCGGTCAGTTCGGTGGACCTGAGGTGGTCGGCGCCCGTCAGCACCAGCGGCACCGCCCCGTCGAAGGCCTCCGCCTGCGTGCGCGTGTGCATGACGACCACGTCCACGTCCTCGCGGGAGTCCACCACCTTCTCGGCCTCCTCCTCGCCCCGGGCGGCCACCTCGGAGGCGTCGGGGTTGAGCCGGGTCGCGTCCGGGACGAAGCGGGGGTCCCCCGACCCGTAGAAGGTCAGCCCGCCCACCTCCTGGACCTCACCGTCCAGCACGACGGCGTTCTCCTGCGCCGCGACCGCGCGCTGCGTCCCCGTGGAGTCGTGTCGGCCGCGCACCCACACGTACGGCACGTCCAGCTCGCCGATCTCGTCGGCGAACGCGTCCTCGGCAGCGCTCCCCCGGTCGGTGAGGTCGCCCGAGTCCACGACCATGTCCGCCCCGTACTGCTCCCGGAGCGTGCGGACGATGCTCCACGAGGCCGGGTTCAGCTGGATGTCGGACACGTGCAGCACCGTGATGACCGACTCGTCCTTCTCGTACACGGGGAGGGTGGAGGTCGCCTCGTAGATCATCGCGACGTTGCCGACCAGCCCCGCCAGCTGCTCCTGGTACTGGCTGAACCGGCCCACCACCTCCTCCGCGCTGCCCACCACCTGCGGGGCGCCCGCGATCAGCCCGGTGTAGCGGGGCTCGGCGATGGCGCTGGGGTTGAAGGTGTTGGCGGCCACGGCCCCGGAGGCCACGAGCACGCCCAGCGACACCAGGGCGCTGGCCAGGGCCCGCCACACGTCGCGGAAGAGCAGCAGCCCCACCAGGGCGGCCCCCAGGGCCGCGGCGATCACCGCGCGCACCAGCAGGCCGATCACACCGGCGCGCAGGTCGGCGCCGATCCCCGCGGCCATGCGGTTGATCGCCTCGGGGTCGGCGAACACCTCCTCGGCCGCGGACAGCCGGATGTTGGAGATCCTCGCCTCCAGCTTGATCGGGGCGCTGTGGGTGTCGAAGGCCAACTGCCCCAGCGGTGCCACGTCGACGACCGTCTCACCCCGCCACTGGGGGCTCAGGCTCATCGTGACGTCCGCGGGGCCGATGGGGGTGACCACCTGGCCGCCCAGTGCCAGGCCCAGCCAGCCGCCGACCAGGCCCGCGACGACGACGCACCCCCACCGCCACGCGCGGCCGGAGCGCAGCCGGTCGAAGGTGCCGCGGAGCCGTCGGAGGGCTCCGCGAAGGTCGTATCCGCGGATCGCTTCCCAAGACAACACACCCCCATCATGCCCCTCCGGGGGAGGTGTTCCCGTGTTTCCTCCCCTTCGAGAGTGTTATGTCGCTTCCGGCGCGTCGCGGGGAGGCAGCACAATGGCAGGTGTGGTGGAACTGACGCGCAGGGACTTCGAGGAACTGGTCGCCGACGCCCTCGACCAGATACCGCCCGAGCTGGCACAGCTCATGGACAACGTGGTGATCACCGTCGAGGACGAGTCGCCGGAGGGGCTGCTCGGCCTGTACGAGGGCATCCCGCTGACCGAGCGGGGCGACTCCTACTTCGGTGTGCTCCCGGACCAGATCTTCATCTACCGGCGCAACATCTGCGCCTTCTGCGAGACCCCCGAGCAGGTGGTGGAGGAGGTGCTCGTGACAGTGGTGCACGAGATCGCCCACCACTTCGGGATCGACGACTCCCGTCTGACCGAGCTCGGCTGGGGCTGAGCCCGGGACTCCCCCGGCCCCTCGCCCCAGGGCCGCGGCCTCCTTCGAATCACGCTTTTCGTCACTCTTCGCACATGTGGATCCACATTATGCTCATCAACAACATTCCGGGGCGGTGGCGCGACTCCGCGCGCACGCGCCGCGAGCAGTGGAAACAATACGTCCAAGGCGACCTGACAGCACGGACGAATCCACCTGGCATTCCTTACCCACAGCAACGAATCAGACACGAATTTCCCCAAACGGCTTGCGACGAAGCTCACCATCCGGAACTGTTGGTTATTGGGACACGACACAGCGTGATTACAACCCTGTAACAGTAAGGGAGTGCCGGGTGGCCAATCCGCGCCTCGACAACACACCTGACAACGGAGACCACGAGTCTTCGAGCGCCCCCAACAACGACGACTGGCGGAGCAGCTACCGCGACGTCATGGCGATCGCCGAGTTCCGGTCCGTCTGGCTCGCCCACGCGCTCTCGGTGATCGGCACGAACCTGCTGAACATCGCCACCAGCGTGCTCGTCTTCCAGATCACCGGCTCGGCGCTGGCCGCGGGCGTCACCCTGGCCCTGACCTTCCTGCCCCCGGTCATCAGCCCGCTCATCTCCGGACTCGCCGACCTCCTGCCGCGCCGCCGCGTCATGATCGCCTGCGACCTCGCGCGCGCGGCCGTGATCGTGCTCATCGGCATCCCCGGCATGCCGATCTGGGCCGTCTGGATACTGCTCTTCTGCTCGGTGGTGCCGTCGGTCCCCTTCGCCGCGGCCCGCGCCGCGATGATGGCCGAGATCGTCCAGGGCGAGCGCTACGTCGCCAGCACGGCCATCATCCAGCTCACCTCACAGCTGGGCATGCTCGCCGGACTTGTCGCCGGCGGCCTGATCGTCGCCGTCATCGGCCCCAACATCGCCGTGATGTCGACCGGCGTCCTCTTCGTGCTGTCCGCGCTCGTCGTGCTGCTGGGTGTGGCCGCGCGTCCGGCTCCCCGCGGGGAGCGGTCGGACCGCCCGGGGTTCGTCGCGATGACCCGCGACGGGGCCAAGCTGGTCTTCGCCGACCGCAGGCTGCGCACCCTGGCCCTGCTCGCCTGGCTCGCCGGCCTGTACGGCATCCCCTACGGGCTCGCCAACCCGATGGCCGAGGAGATCGGCGCCGGAGCGGCGGCGGCCGGGTTCATCATGGCGGGCTCGGCGATCGGCGGGTTCGTCGGCGGGTTCGTCCTGACCCGGTTCGTCCCGCCGCCCGTCCGCATGCGCCTGCTCGGCCCGCTGGCCGTACTGGCCTCGGCGCCGCTGCTGCTGTGGCTGACCGAACCGCCGCTGTGGCTGATGGTGTCCGCCCTCGCGCTCTGCGGCGTCGCGGGCTCCTACCAGTTCGTGGCCAACGCGGCGTTCGTGCTGTGCGTGCCCAAGGAGGGCCGCGGTCTGGCCTTCGGTCTGGTCGCGGCCGGGCTCCAGGCCGCGCAGGGCGTGGGCATCCTGGTCGCCGGGTTCTTCGCCGAGAAGTTCGGCACCGGTGTCGTCATCGCCGCGGCCGGTGCCCTCGGCGTGGTCTGCGCGCTGCTCCTGGCCCTGCCGTGGTCGCGGATGGCCGGTGAGACCATCGACCGGATGAACGCGACCGGGGACGGGGCCTAGGACCCCCAGCGCACCGTGTCCCTAACGCTCCTCGCCGCACTCCGCGGGGGCTTCGCGGGTCTGCTCGACCTCGCGCTCCTCCCGCGGGGTGCGCAGCTCGCGTCGTTTCCAGCCCGGTTGTGCTCTGAGGGTCCACATCAGCTCTGGCTCGGCTTTCCCTGGAAGTTGCGGATGATCTGCTCCAGCAAGGAGCGCTTCTCGTTCTCGGCCGGCATGATCAGCCAGGCCAGGATGTAGACGAAGACGCCGCTGAACCCGAGGACCGTCAGGATCACGAAGACCAGGCGGACCAGCGTGGAGTCGACGTTGAGGAACTCGGCGATCCCCCCGCAGACGCCGGCGAGGTAGCGGTCGCTCCCACTGCGTCGGAAGCGCTTGCTCTGGAAGTTCTGGTTCATGTCTCCACCCTGCCCGTTCCTGACGACGATTCCCATCCGGGACAGCCCTGGGCGGCCCCTGACATCCCCCCGAGCCCCCGGAGGGGCCGGGCACGGGGTGCCGACGCGCCCCGCAGGGGGTTGGACGCGGGCCGGAGCGCACGGCGTTCCGGCCGTGCCCTGAGGCGTGGAGCACACCGGCACGCGCGGACCGTGCCGCCGGAGGCGACGGGACCGGCGGCCGGGCAGGGGTCCGGCCCCGGGATTCGGGCGCGGGGTTCGGGCGAGGTCTTGGAGACCCCGATCAGTCGGCGGGTCCGGGGCTCCCGTAGACCTCGCCAAGGAAGCGGAAGTCGGTGCGGAGGCTGGCGCGGACGTCCGACGCCTCCTCGTTCTCCGAGAAGCGCAGACGCCTCATGGTGTGGCGCATCACCGCCATGGCCGCCGCCGCGACCACGACCGAGCGGTCGTCCTCGGCGGGGACGCCGGTCCGCTCGGCGATGGTGGCGGCGAGTTCCGTCTCCACGGTGTGGAAGCGGGCGAGCATCCTGGGGACGAGCTGGGGTTCGCGGTCCATGAGCTGTTTGCGCAGGCGCATGTCGTCGCGCTGGGTGTCGAGGTCGTCGGTGCTGACCAGGAACGCGATCAGCATGGTGACGAGGTCCTCGACGAAGTCACCGGTGGGACCGCCCTCCGCGAACTGCCTGCGCATGTCCTCGTCGGGGCACCGCGGGACCTCGCCCAGGAGGGCGTCCTCCTTGGTGGCGAAGTAGTTGAAGAACGTCCGGGTGGAGACGTCGGCCTCGGCCGCGATCTCCTCGACGGTCACGTTCTCCAGGCCGCGCTCCAGCGTGAGGCGGACGGCCGCGTCCTGGAGGGCACGGCGCGTGGCCTGCTTCTTGCGTTCGCGAAGCCCCAATGGTCCTCTCCCGTACAAGGTCGATCCTTGCAGTCCATGCAAAGTTTCCCACAAGTATCCCCCGGAACGGCGACCACGCGCGCCGGAGGGCGCGGCCCCCGCGGGAGGCGGGGCCGCGCCCGTGTCCCAGGGAGTGTTCCGCGGAGGCTTTCGGATCGGCGAGCGGTCGTCCGGGCGAGCTCCCGCGAGACGGTTCGCGCAGGTCGGCCTGATCGGCTTCCCGAGCGGAACCGGCGCGGCGAGAGGCGGCCCGGTGCTCGCGGAAGCACCGGAGCCCAAGGCCCTCCGTTGAGGGTGGCGGAGGGCGACGGGCGGGACCGAAATGCTCCGAGGAACACGACCTAGCGACCGACGAAGCGCTCGGGCCGTACGCAGACGATGACACGCTCCTCGTCGGGGTTGTCCCACGGGTAGGGGGTTCCGAGGTACTTCTGCGCCATCTCGTTGATGAAGGCCTTGTCCGGGTCCTCCTCCACCCGGTCGACCACGCCGCGGACCTCCACGTACATGTAGGGGTCGTCGGGGTCGGTGGCCGAGACCGAGATCCGGCCGTCGCGCTTGAGGTTCTGGAGCTTCTGCCGCGTCGTGGTCTGGCTGAACCTGAGGAACTCCCCGTCCCAGTCGATCCACACGGGGCTGGACTGGGGGGAGCCGTCCGGGCCGAGCGTGGCCACGTGCCCGAAGGCCGGTTTGCGCAGGACCGCCTGCTGCTTCTCCGAGAACGCCATGTCACTCCTTCTCGTCGGTTGACGCCGATGGCCTCGAGTACACCAACACGTCCCGCGGCGGACGCGGCGACGCGCCCGAGACGGACGGACCGTATCGGAGAACGGCCGGGAAGCCGAGGACCGGCCTGTGCCCCGACGGCCCGGGACAGCCGGGGAGGCCCCGGCCCCTGCCGCTCACGCGCTCCCCCGAGGGCCGCGGCCGCGGCGGTCGTGTGCCCTCTCCGCGACATCCTCTTATTGCAGTAATTACTGCAACGACTGTAATCTCGTCGCATGAGCGAATCCCCGAGCGAACCCCCCGAGGACGAACTGGCCTTCGTCGACGAGATCGCCGTGTTCTTCGAGCGCGAGGGCCTTCCCCTGATCGCCGGGAGGGTCGTCGGCTGGCTGCTGATCTGCGATCCACCGGAACAGAGCGCCGCCCAGCTCGCGCGGACCCTCCAGGTCAGCCGCAGCTCCATCAGCAGCGCCACGCGCCTGCTCACCCCCAGCGGCCTGGTCGAGGGGGTGCGCAAGCGCGGACAGCGCCAGGAGTACTTCCGCGTCGCCGCGGACGGCTGGAGCCGGATGCTGGAGCGCCGGTACGCCCGGACGGCCGCTTTCCGCGAGGTCACCGAGCGCGGGCTCAGCATGCTCCGGGAGGCCCCGGAGGAGCGCCGCGAGCGCCTGGCCAGCGTCCACGAGCTCTACGGATTCCTGGAGACCGAGCTGCCCTCGCTCTTCTCGCGCTGGCGGAGCGAACACGACAGGGGCGGTCGGCGCCCATGAGCTCTCCGCCGTCGGACCCCTTCCCCCGCGTCCGCGTCGAGCGGCCCGAGGGCGCCCTCAGCGTCATCACGGCGGGACGGGGCACGAGCACGGTCCTGCTGCTGAGCGGGGCGGGCCTGGACAACGCCCTGCTGAGCTGGCGCCACATGATCCCCGCGCTGGCCACCGACCACAGGGTCCTCGCCCTGGACTGGCCCAAGCAGGGGCAAAGCAGGCCCTGGAACGGCACGGCCGACCACACCCGGATGCTGGAGTGCGTCACCGCGGTCCTGGACCGCTTCGAGGCCGAACGGGCCTCACTGGTGGGCCTGTCACAGGGCGGGGCGATCGCCCTGGCCTACGCCATCGAACACCCCGACCGGATGGACCGGCTCGTCGCCATGGCCCCGGCCGGGATCATCTCGTTCCCTCCCCTGGTGCACCAGCTGCTGTGGCTGACGGCCAGGAGCCGCCTGCTCAACCGCACGCTGCCCACACGGCTGTTCCGCAGCCGCGAGGGGGTGGCCCGGTTCGCGCGCACCAGCCTGTTCGCGGGCCCGGTCGACGACTTCGACGACATCGTGGAGGAGATCATGCCCGAGGTACGGGCCAACGGCGCGGGCTCCTCCGACTGGCAGAACGCCTCCATCGGCCCGTGGCGGATGAACGTGGACCTGCGCCCCCGCCTGGGCGAGATCCGCTGCCCGACCCTGTTCGTCCAGGGGGGCGAGGACGTCGGCGTGCGCCCCCGGCACACCGTGGCCGCCGCGCGGCGGGTCCCCCGGTCCCGTCTGGAGGTGCTGGAGGGCCACGGCCACTGGGTCAACCGGCAGTCCCCCGATCGGGTCAACGCGCTGGTGCGCGACTTCCTCACCGGGGCGGGAGCCTGACCGGACCGGCCGCGCGCCGGGCCCCGTCAGGAGGCCGTGTCCGGCTACGGGACCTCCGGGGCCCCGACGGACGACACGGTGGCGGGGGCGCGGCCGGGGGGACCCGCCCCCCGGGACGTCACCCGCGGAGGGCGGCCGCGACGATGTCCTCCACCTGGCCGACGATCGCCGCGCGGTCGCGCTCGAACTCGGGGTCGCTGACGCCGTCGCCGGGACCGAAGTCCAGCACCGGGGTGTGCACGTGGCCGGCGGGGATGTCCAGGCCGGTCGCGTCGCGCAGCAGGGTGTTGCGGTAGGCGATCTCGTTGGAGAGGTAGTCGCCCCCGCCCCCGGCCCGCGCCTCGGAGCCCGGGGTGGGCCCGTCCTCGCTCACCACCGGCTCGGTCCCGCCCTCGGGGATCTCGGTCACCGCGGTGTTGTCGACCACGGGGAACGGCGCGCCGGTGGTCCGCTCGACGATCGCGGAGTGGTCCAGGGAGGAGTCCGACCACTGCGGCTGCGGTGTGACGGTGGGGACGCCGTCCGGAACGGGCACCATCTCCGCGGTGCCGACCGACTCGTTGTCCGCGGCGCCGCCGCGCCAGGCGCCGTTGTGGGCCTCCAGGTCGAACCGGCCCGGCCGGCCCTGGCTGACGGTGATGACCGCGTCGGCCGGCCGGTCGCCGGTGTAGTGCGGCAGGAGGGCCTCCTCGACCATGCCGTCGGTGAAGTCGCGCCAGCGCACCGGGAAGAGCATGGTCTCGACGACCGCGACGCCGGCGTCGGTCTCGATCACCGCCCCGTCCAGGGCGAGGGCGGCCGCGCCGGAGGGGTTGGCCTGGCGGATGTCGTTGTCGAGGCGGAACGGGTCGAACCCGGTCACGACGACGTGGAGGGCCTCGGGTTCCCCGGGGGCCTCGTCGAAGCCGGTGTCGTCGTGGCCGCGGGAGCGGCGGTCCATGTCGGCCACGAGCCCGGCGCGGTCGGCGTCGCTCAGCTCGAAGTCCGGCTGCCAGCGGTTGAGGGCCGAGGTCATGGCGAGCCGGGCCCAGTAGACCGGCCGGTCGTCCCCGGCGCTCAGGCTCCCCCCGACCTTCCCGTTCCCCTGGACCCGGTCCACCGCGTCGCGCCAGAGCGCGTCGCCGTGGCGTTCGACGACCGCGCTCGCCTCGTCCGTTCCGGACGCGGCGCACAGCTCCCGCGTGAAGCGGTCGACGTTCATGACGAACCCGGACCTGCGCAGGATCTCCCGCGGAACGTCCTCGGTGACCCGCGCCTCCTCGACGGTGGCGCCGTCCCGGCCGAGGCAGTCGGTCGCCTGTTCGGCCTGGGCCGGGGCGCCCAGGGCGAGGACGGGGGCGGCGATGAGCGCCGACGCCGCGATGCGGGGGATGGTCTGGTGGATGCGCACGCTGGCTTCACTCCGTTGTTCGATGTGTTCGACATAAGAGGGGGTGAAGGTAGGAGGTTCCCCGTTTGCCATGAGTCACACTTTTCCCAGAAGTCACACCGTTCCCATGCCTCGTACAGGAGCGGTCGGCCTCGCCCGCTGCGTTCGTGCGCGGGTCGGGGCACGTGCGGGGCACCGGACCGGGCGGCCGGAACAGCCCCGTGTCCACGCCTCCGGCCAGCGGGGCGGGCCCGGCCGCGGGGGCGTGTCGGCGGTCCGCAGCCCACCGCGCCCGCGACGGAGGCGGGCTACTCCAGGAGCGGGTCCGTCGCCTTCTTCCGACGGGAGTAGGACAGGGCGGTGGCCATCTCGTCCATGGCCAGCCGGACCCGCTCCAGCACCGCCGGATCGCGGAACTCGCCACGGGAGTCCACCCGGGCGGGAGCCCCGGAGACCGTGACCGAGTCGACCAGGACGCTGCCCATCAGGGTCAGCGTGGGAATCAGCGCGAGGTGGCCGCGCATACCGCCCGCCTGCCCCGGCGACGCGCTCATGAGGAGGGTCGGCTTGCCGGTGAGCCCCCCGGAGCCGACCAGCCAGTCCACGGCGTTCTTGGTGGCTCCGGAGGGGCCGTGCGCGTACTCGGGGGTCGCGATGATCACGCCTTCGGCCCGGTCGGCGCAGGACCGGAACCTCGCGACGACCTCCGGCAGGTCCTCTTCGCTGTCCAGGTCGGGGTTGAACAGGGGCAGGCGTCCGGCCAGGTCACCGCCGACCACGGAGACGCCGGGGCCGCTGCGGCCCGCCAGGCGCAGCAGTGCGGCGTTGTGTGAGTTCCTGCGCAGGCTGCCGCAGATACCCAGTACCGTCCACATGGCCGCTCCCCCGGTCCGAAGTCGTCAGCACAGTACCTCCCGAGGCCCCGGCGTGTTCGTGGAAGCCACCGGGAACGGCGGATCGGGGACCCGGCCCTCCCCGCCGCCCCGGGTCGCGGCACGGGACGGGAGGGAACCGCTGTCAGCCGAGGCCGTCGGGGACGATGCCGAGTTTTTCCGCGACGCGGGCGAGGGCCTTCAGGTCGGTCGTGTTGAGCGGGTCGAGGACGGTGCGGCGCACGGAGCGCAGGTGCGTGGGCGCCGCCGAGCGCACGAGGTCGAAACCGACGTCGGTGAGTTCGGCGAGGGTGTAGCGGCCGTCGTCCGGGTCGGGCGTCCGCACGGCCCAGCCGCGCTGTTCACAGCGTTTGACGACGTTGGACAGCCGGGAGAGCGAACCGCTGGCGAGGAAGGCCAGCTCCCCCATCCGCAGCCTGCGCCCCGGGGCCTCGGAGAGGTGGCTGAGCACGAGGTACTCGAACAGGCTGAGGCCGTTCTCCTGCCGCAGCGGTGACTCCAGCTTGCCGGGCAGCAGCAGGACGAGGGAGACCAGGCCCGTCCACGCCGCCTTCTCCTGCTCGTCGAGCCATCGCGGCTCCTCGTCGTCACCGTGCTCGTGTGTGCCGCTCATGGGCCCTTCCGTGCCGCTCATGGAGCATCCCGCCCTTCCGGCGAATCCCGCCATCACTTGACGCTTGAAGTCATTGCTTGCTACTTTCACTTTACGCTTGAAGTCATCAAGGGGGAAACCCACCCCTGCGAAACGGAAGAGGGAACATCATGAGCGCCGTCACCTTCGGCATCGCTCCGGGCTACGGCGAGAAGCTGCACGCGGCCCTCGGCTACAGCGGGGCCGTCCGCGTCGGCGACCGGGTCGAGATCTCCGGCCAGGCCGGAGTGGACGACGACCTGGCCGTCCCCGACTCACTGGAGGAGGAGATCGTCCGGGCCTTCGACAACGTGGAGCGCACCCTCGCCACGGTCGGCGCGACCTGGAAGGACGTCATCCACGTCAACTCGTACCACAAGGTCGCGCCGGGAGACGACGTCATCGGCGACGACCACAACAGGGTCATGGCCGAGCAGTTCCGCAGCCGCCTCGGCGGCCGTGCGCCGATCTGGACCGAGACCGGCGTCACCGTCCTGGGCCTCGCCGCGATGCGCGTGGAGATCCGCGTCACCGCCATCGTCGGCTCCGGGAGCTGAACCACCACTGTTCCGCGGCGGTTTCATCGCAGGCTGGCGAGGCACGGACCAGGTCCGGGATGTACCGGCTTCGGTGGCGACAGCCAGGTGGATGGTCTGGGTGGTATCCCGGCCGCTCGGGAAGCAGGACCGCGAATCGGTTCCAGAGCGGCTCGGCCGGCCGTGACGGAGGCGCGGGCGCAGGCCTCGTCGGTGGTCACGGAGTGCCAGCGGCTCCATGGTCGAGGGGACCTGTGCCGACTCGGCTGCCCGCCTTCCCGACCGCGCCGGTTCGCGCGGCCGACAGCGGTGCCGAACCTACGGCTGCTCGCGCCGTCCACTCCCCTGCCCGACGCCTCCGGCGCTCCAGCCGGTCGTGTGACAGTGCCCGGCGAACCGGGGCGGTCGGTCCCGACCACCCGAGAACACGCGCGCCGGAAACGGCTGAAGAGCTCCTTTCACGGAGCCTCTGCGCACGGATGGCGAGAGCTTGGGCCCTCAGATGCCGTTGGCGATGCGCTCGTGGTCCCGGCCGCCCTCGCGGATCTGGATACCAGCGGCGAGCAGCTTGCGGGCGGGCCCGGGGACCCCATCGCCGAACGCGGCGACCAGGCCCTCGTCCTCAACGGCGTGGGCCGCGCGCGAAGCCCGCGAGCTTGCCGATAGTGACCTGCGGCAGCGAGCGGACCTCCCCGCTCATCGCCCGGAGGACGTCCAGGCCTCCCGGGACGGTGGAGCCCGGTGCGGCGGCGATCACGGCGCGGGTGGCCGCAGGCAGCGCGTCAGGCTCGGTGAGGTGGGCCATGTCACCTTGCGCAACGAAGAACTCCGGGCCGGCGCTCCCGAAGACGATGACGCGGACGTCGGCGTCATCCCGCGCACGCGCGACGAACGCCCGGAGTGACGGCCGGAGGGCCGTGTCCATCAGATCGAGGGGCGGGTGATCGATTCTCACCGTCGCGCCCCCGTCCAAGACGTCCTTCTGGACGTGGGCGGGCATCCGCGACTCGGAGGGCCAGCCCGGCGGGGCCCCGGAGCATCCTGCTCCGGGGCCCCGTCGTGGTCGGGTCAGCGGCGCGGTCGGCGTGCCGCGGCACCACGGTGCCGCCGCTCCCGCGGGCCCCCGGCAGGCACGGCGACCGGTACGCCCGAGGGCTCACGCGCTCCGGTCACCCTGGTCAGCTCCACGTCCTGGGCGTCCACCCGCGCGGTGTGCGCGTCGATCCGGGCCCGGCTCATCAGCCGGGTCATGTCGCGCCGCTGGCTGGGCAGCACGAGCGTGACCACGCTGCCCGTCTCGCCCGCGCGCGCGGTGCGTCCGCCCCGGTGCAGGTAGTCCTTGTGGTCCGTGGGCGGGTCGATGTTGACCACCAGGTCCAGCCCGTCCACGTGGATGCCGCGCGCGGCGACGTTGGTGGCGACCAGCGCGGTCACGGCGCCCCTCTTGAACTGGTCGAGGGTGCGGGTGCGCTGGGGCTGGGACCGGCCGCCGTGCAGCGGCGCCGCCCGGACGCCGCTGTTGAGCAGGTGCTCGGCCATCCGGTCCACGGCGCGTTTGGTGTCCAGGAACATGATCACCCGACCGTCGCGGGCCGCGATCCGGGTCACGACGTCCTGCTTGTCGGCGTGCGACACGTGCATGACGTGGTGCTCCATGGTGGAGACCGCGCCCTCGGACAGGTCGACCGAGTGGACCACCGGGTCGTTCAGGAACCGGCGGACCAGGGTGTCGACGTTGCGGTCCAGGGTGGCGGAGAACAGCATGCGCCGACCGTCAGCCGGAACCTGCTGGAGGATCGCGGTGACCTGCGGCATGAAGCCCATGTCGGTCATCTGGTCGGCCTCGTCCAGGACGGTGGCGTCCACCTGGTCCAGGACGCAGTCGCCGCGCTCCATCAGGTCGCGCAGACGGCCCGGGGTGGCCACGACCAGCTCCACGCCCTGACGCAGGGCGCGGGCCTGGCGGCTGATGGGCATGCCGCCCACCACGGTCGTCGTGCGCGTCCCCACCGACCGCGCGTAGGGCGCCAGCGCGTCGGCCACCTGCTGGGCCAGCTCACGGGTGGGTGCGAGCACCACGGCCAGGGGGCGGCGGGGCTCGGCCTTGCGCCCGTCCAGCTGGGCGAGCAGCGCCAGGCCGAAGGCCAGGGTCTTGCCCGAACCGGTCCGGCTGCGGCCCAGGACGTCGCGTCCGGCCAGGGAGTTCGGCAGGGTGGCCGCCTGGATCTCGGACGGGACCGTCAGCCCCTGCCGGGTCAGGGTCCGCTTCAGCGGTGCGGGCATGTCCAGCGCCTCGAAGGACTCCACCGGCGGGAGCGCTGGGGTGACGGTGACCGGGAGGGCGAACTCCCCGGAAGGGCCGCCGGACCGGGGGCGCCCGGGCGTGCGGGGGCGCTGTCGGCCGTATCCCCGGGAGGGACGGCCGCGGCTGGTGTCGGTACGGTGCGGATAACTCATGTGAGGCCTTTCGCCAGCGGCGTTCGCCGGGCGGGAGGCCTTTCGGCCCCGCAGGGGGAAACCGGAGTACGCCGGATAAGTAATGCGGGTGTCCGCGCCCGCCCGGAGGAATCCGGGGCGCGGTGGACGCCGGTGCCGTTCGGGGTGCGACGGCTGGAGAACCCGGCGGAGGAAAAGGAAAAGCGGTAGGGGCCCAGCGCCCTGAGGGCGGGCCCCTACCGCAGGAGGAGCGTCAGCTCCCCTAGACCAGGGTGATGTTCTCAGCCTGGGGACCCTTGGCCCCCGCGACGGCGTCGAACTGCACGGACTGGCCCTCGGCCAGTTCGCGGTAGCCCGTGGCCTGGATGTTCGAGTAGTGGGCGAAGACGTCGGGGCCGCCGCCGTCCTGCTCGATGAAGCCGAAGCCCTTTTCGCCGTTGAACCACTTGACCGTACCGGTCGCCATAGGGATACCTCTCGTTCGGAGCATGAAGAAAACCGCAGATGACGATTTTCCCGTCACCGCGGTGATCGCCCGAAGAGATGGAGTCCATCGGGGTTCACGACTGCAACTTCTTAGAACCTACCACACAGGAATCCCCTTGTCCCGAAAAAGCAGTGTGCCGCAGGACACCGGAATTCACAGTGCAGGGGTTAGAGGAAATGTGTTGTGACCGAAGTATTTTTTCTTGACCGGGAGAACTCAGATCCGGTTTTCCGGGAACCCCCGGACCACCCCGCTCGCCCCGGCGACGGGCGGCCGCCCGTCGGGGACGGGCGTTGGACCCGTGCCACGGAGTCCCCGCCCGTCCCGGCGTTTTCGCGCACGCCTCCCCCGTCCGCCGACCGTCCTCCGGCCGCTTTGCCGTCGCGCGGGGGCCGTGTGGTGCCGCGGCCGTTGGATCACCGCGCGGACATGGAGCCCTCAGCGCCGAAGACGATGTCGCCGAACCACGCCCGTCCCCGCGCGGAGCGGGCTCCTGGCCGCGCAGACGTTCGGGCAGCCGGTGCCGGGCCGCCGCCCGGTGCCGCGTGTCCTCCTCCCCGCCACCACAACCCTCGACTGGGGCCCGGACCACCACCGGTTCACGGGCGGCCGCCTCCCGTGTGCCGGACCAGGGCCGACACGAAGAGGAACCGATGTCATGAGACGGCGCATCGGTGTGTCCCGCGTTCGCCAGGACCGGATTCGTGGACTCTGAGACCACATGACCGCAAAAGGGCATCGTGGGACATAACCCGTAGCGGGCCGCGGCCGGGGCCGCCCGCTTCTCCGCGATCACCACCGGGTCCCTCTTCGCCCCCAGCGTCCGCCGCGACGCCGGTTCGGTCGGAGCGACGTCGCCGGCCCGCCGATCGTCCTCGACGCGCCGCTCACGGCTGCTTCAGTCGGCGGTGTCCGCCGCGCCGTATCTGGCCTCCATCATCAGTACGGCCTCGTCCACGACGCGTGCCGTCGATGCGTCGTCGGGTGACCAGTCGACGAGCAGCATCCGGGGCCAGAGGACGTAGTTGGAGATCATCCCGAGGAACTGGGTCGCCGCCAGTTCCGTGTCGTCCAGCCTGGCCGTTCCCAGGGCGTTCTCGGCATCGAGATAGCGGCGCACCGAGTCGAAGTAGGGCATCTTGCCGCGCTCGAAGTGGGCCTCGCCCAGCTCGGGGAAGCGCGGCAGTTCGGCGATGACGATGCGGAAGAGTGCCGCCATTCCGGGCCGGGTGAGGAGGGTGACGTACCGGCGGCCGAGTGCCGTCAGGCCCGCCCGCAGATCGCCCGTCGGCGGGCGGAGGTCTGCGTCGTCCTCAATCGTCCAGGACTCCGCCACCATCGCGTCGAACAGCGCCGCCTTGGTCGGGAACTGCTTGAACAGAGTCGCCTTCGACACCCCGGCCGCCTCGGCGACCTTGGCCAGTGAGGTGCCGGCGTACCCGGCGTCGAGGAACAGTCGGGTGGCGGCCTTGGTGATGGCCGCCCGCTTCTGCTCGGCGACGCGCCGGTGGTAGGGCGAGGGCTCCGTCGTCATGGGCACCACTCTACGCGAGGCGAGCCACTTGACTCACCACCTGCCATGTGCGTAGTTTTGGCGAGACGAGTCACTCGACTCACCACCATTTCGCAGGGAGGACCCCCTCATGGGACGCTTCGACAAGCAGACCGTTCTCGTCACCGGTGGCACCGGCGGACAGGGAGCCAGCCACGTTCGGGCCTACCACGAGGAGGGGGCGAACGTCGTCGTCGCCGCGCTCTCCGAAGGGCTCGGCCAGGAGCTCGCCGCCGAACTCGGCGAGCGGGCACTGTTCGTCCGCCTGGACGTCACCGACGAGGACGCCTGGTCGGCGGCGGTCGCCGAGACCGAACGGCGGTTCGGTCCGATCGCGGTCCTGGTCAACAACGCCGGCGTCCAGAACCCCGCGGCGCCGATCGAGGCCACCGAACGGCGGGTCTGGGACCGCGTACTCGACGTCAACCTCACCGGTGCGTTTCTCGGCGTCAAGACCGTGGCCCCGTCACTGCGCCGCAACGGCGGCGGAGCGATCGTCAACATCGCCTCCACGATGGCCCACGCCGGGACCCCGCTCTACGCGCCGTACGTCGCCAGCAAGTGGGCGTTGCGCGGGCTCACCAGGACCGCCGCGCTGGAGCTGGGTCGGGACGGCGTCCGGGTCAACTCCATCCACCCCGGCGTCATCTCCACCCCGTTGATCAACGAATCGATCGCCGGGCAGCCGCCCATCGCCGACTTCTACTCACCCGAGCCGTACGCCGTCCCCCGGATGGGCACCCCGGCCGACATCACCACACTCCTCCTCCACCTCACCTCGGCCGACGCCTCGTTCGTCACGGGCTCGGAGTTCGTCGCGGACGGCGGGCTCCTGCTCGGCCCCGCCCTGCAATCCGACACGGCGGCGGCCTGACCGGATCACCAGCCGCCCCGAACGCCCCCGCCGCCCCACCGACACCACTCGGCTGTCCGGCACCCGTGGAGTTCCAGAAGAGACGGCCGAGCACCCGTGGCCTGGGAATCCGGGAACACGGCTCCACAAGACCCAGTACACGTCAGCCAGTGGGTCGAGGCCACCCCCCGGAAACCGCACAAACGCCCTTGAGCGACCCGTTCTCGCCCCCCGGGCCCCGGCTGGTTGAGGGCGGTCAGCACCTGCCGCCACAGGCCCGTCACCGGAATTCGCGCGCGATGTCGGCGTCGCAGCCAGTGTGGCGGGACAGAACAGCGGCGGTACTCGGTCCCACAGCGTGGTCGCTCGCGCGACGCGGTCCTCGGCGTTGAGCGGGGCCCCTTCACCACAGCCCGTTTCGTCGTCACCAGACAAGGAAAGGAGCGTTGGACAGCGGGGGCGGGGGCGGGGGCGGGGGCGTGTGTGGCCCCCTCCCACCGATGACGACGGAACGGAGACCCGTCCATGGCGGAGAACGCCGGGGGGAACGAGCGCCAGCAGGGTGACGGCCTGTCACACCAGACAAGGATGTACCTGCGCTTCGCGGCCATGATCTTGACCGCCATGGTCGTCATGTACTGGACCATGTTCGTCGGCACGTGGGAGTGGAGCCACGTGCGGTGGAGCGAGAGCCGCCTGTTCATGACACTCACCATGGGCGGCACCATGGGGCTGATCATGCTCGCGTGGATGCTCAACATGTACAAGAACATGAAGGGCAACATCGCCATCGTGGCCGCGAGCCTCCTGCTACTGGGCGGCGGCGTGTTCCTCGACCGCAGCCAGACCACCGTGCAGGACACCGCCTGGATGAGTTCGATGATCCCGCACCACTCGCTGGCCATCACCCGGTCCGAGCGCGCCGAGATCACCGACGTCCGGGTGTGCCGACTGGCCGTCGAGATCATCGCGGCCCAGGAGCGGGAGATCAGCGAGATGGAGTGGCTGATCAAGGACATCCAGGAGAACGGAGAGGCCGAGACGCCCGAGGAGGCGCAGGCCCGGCCCGTCCCCGATTTCGAGGGGTCCCCTCTGCGTGGGTGCCCGCCGGACTGACCTGGGAGATACCGCTGCGCGTCCGGTTCCGTGCGGAGGTGGAGAGCGGACCGCAGCTCCGCGACGGTGGTGACCGGTCGTCGTGGGGGGCCGAGCCGGGGTGTGCATGAGCTGCCCGTGGGCTTCTCGGAGTTCCCGGGAGTCCCCGCGCGGTACCGGCTCGCCGCAGCCGTGCCCCTGCCCGTCTTCCTGGCCGTCATGCGGACGGGGAGACGCGCGGCCCGGAAGGATCGCACGGTGCGCCTGGTCCGAGCGCTACGTGACTGCGGCCGGACGGCCACGCTTCCCGAGGCGGAGAACGCCGTCCACGCGGTGCGGCGGTTCGGCCTGTTCTCGCCCGTGCGGGTCGCCTGCTTGGAAGAATCGGTGGCCGCGGCACTGGCCCCGGCCCTCCTCGGACGCGGGGTGCGCTGGTGCCACGGCGTGATCGCCGACCCCATTCGTCTGCACGCCTGGATCGAGGCGGAGGGGCGCCCGGTGGCCGAGCCCGACAGCACGCGGCGGTGCACGGCGCTGCTGACCATCCCAACAGTGGAGGAGACCACGTGAGCGACCCTCTGATCTGGCTGCGCGGCGACAAAGCCGGAATCGGCCCGCTGCGCGCCGACCTGGTGGAGGAGTACTGGAAGTGGGAGCAGTCGATCCCCACCATCGTCGGTTACAACCGGCAGACTCCGCAGCCGTTGGAGTCTACGCGGGAGATCCTCGTGGAGGGCTACGGTCGTGCCTCGGATAGGGAGCTGCGGTTCACCGTCTACGACCTGACCGGGGAGAGCCCGGGCCCGGTTGGCCTGGCCCAGGTGTACATCGACCAGATGCGGCGCAACGGCGAGTACGTGGTGGCCCTGGGCGAGTCCCGGGGCAGGGGCGTGGGCACCGAGGCCACTCGGCTGGTGCTGGACTACGCCTTCCACGTGACCAACCTGAGGTGCGTGTACCTGACCGTCATCGAGCCCAACGCCGGGGCGATCCGCGCCTAGGAGAAGGCGGGGTTCAAGCGGCAGGGGATGCGGCGCAACTCCAACCAGTGGCTGGGCGAGACCGTCAACGAGGTGCTGATGGACGCCATCCCCGAGGAGTTCGGGGGTCCCTCACTCGTTAAGGCCCAGTTCCGGATATGAACCTCCGATGCCCACTGTGCTCGGTGAGCGTATGCGTCCGTGGGGCGTGGGCCGTGGCCAGCGGACTTCGGACCGACCGAGGCGATAGGGACCGGTCTGAGTGGGTTCGGGCGCGCTGTTGCTCCGGTGTGCTCCGTCGAGGTGGAGGCGCGGCCGAGGCTGAAGAGCACACATGGAGCAGAATCGAGGCAAGCCAGGCGCCCGAAATGCGCCTCACATAGCCTCTGGCCTGGGGTTTTGCGGGTAGGCCCCCAGGGGCTCGAACCCTGAACCCACGGATTAAAAGTCCGTTGCTCTGCCAATTGAGCTAGAGGCCCGCGACACGGCCAGGAGCACGATCCCAGCCATCGCCGGAGCCAACTCTACCGCAGCCATACGGGCTCTGGACGGCCGGTACACCCGGCGGGGCAAGGGCTTACCCGCCGGTCGGGCGGACCCGGGCCGACGGGTCCCCGCGATGGAACCGCGGAGTGACGTGGAGCACAGCCGCTTCCCCGATAGCGCCGTGCCCGCCGTGGGGGAGTCCGCCCGGCGGTGAGAACGCCGAGGGCGCCTTCTAGCACACGGCTCCGTCCTCGGCGGCGGACGCGGTTTCCAGCCCGGCCAGCGCGTCCGCGTCCGCGTCCGCGCCACCCTCCTCGGCGGAGGGGGAACCGGAGTCGTCGAACCCGTCCCAGTCCTGCGGCACCATCACCAGTTGGAGTTCCCCGCCCAGAGCGGCGTCCTCCTCCAGCCGGGCGTTGGCGAGTGCCGAGGCCAGCTCCTCGGCGTGCGCCCGCTGGCCGGGCCCGTGGTAGACCGTGGTGGCGGAGGGAACGCTCCCGACGGGGTCGCCGACGCCGGTGACCTCGAAACCGCGTTCTCCGAGGAGCGATCCGACCTGGCCCGCCAGCCCGGTCACGCCCGTGCCGTTGACCACCCGCACGGACACGTCCGCGGGCTCCACGGACACCTCATCCGCCCCGGCGGCCCCTTCCGTCTCCGTGGGCCCCTCTCCCCCGGTCCCGCCCTCCTCCCCGGGCAGCACCTCGCCCGCGGCCACAGCGGCGAAGAGCTCACCGGCCTCGGGCTCCTTGGGTTCCACCTTGTACTCGTGGGTGCGGGAGTTCACGACCGGCACCATGACCATGGCGACCCGGCCCAGGTCGACCTCGCGCATGGCGATGGCCAGTTCCGCCATCTTGTCCACCGTGAACCCGTCGTCGGTCACCATGCTGTCGGTGACCGAACCCAGGAAGTCGTAGAGGGTGGTGGGGCTGGCCAGGGTTCCGCCGCTGGTGACCTCGCGCAGGATGGCGCCGATCAACCGCTGCTGGCTCTCGATGCGCCCCATGTCGTCCTTGAACTCGGTGCTGTCGCGGGAACGGGCCAGCCCGAGCGCCTCCCGGCCGCGGAGGGTCTGCACTCCCGCTTCCAGTTCCAGGTGGGCCTTGGGGTCGTCGATCGGCTCGGGAATGCACAGCTCGACGCCGCCGAGGGTGTCCACGATGTTCTCGAACCCGGCGAAGTCCACCATCACCATGTGGTCCAGGCGGATGTCCGTGGTCCTCTCCACGGTGTTGCCCAGACAGTCCAGGCCGCCGTAGGAAGCGGCGTGGTTGAGCTGCTGTGGTCCGCCGGACCACCCGGAGGAGCCGTCCACCGGTTCGCACGGGGGGATGTCCACGATCAGGTCGCGCGGGAGGTTGACCATGGTCACGGCACCCCTGTCCACGTTGACGTCGACCACGACCAGCACGTCGGGACGTCTGCTCCGCGACTCGTTGTCCCCGCCGAGCAGCAGGATGTTGTGGACCCCCTCCACCCGGTGGGGGCGATCGCCCCAGGCGTCGGTGTCCACCTGCTCGGTCTCGATGGCCAGGGCGTCGCGGTAGCCCGCGTAGGCGGTGAGGCTGCCCGCGATGAGCAGGCCGGTCGCTCCGCACGCCACCCATTGGCCGAGTGACATCCTGTTGTCACCGGACCGGGCCGGAAACGCTTTTCTGGAAACCACGAGGAAACCGGGATTCGTTGTGGGCGGGGTCGGTCCGGCCAGCGGGGTGGGGGCGCTGTGGGAGCGACGGCGCGAACTCGACGACCGGACCATACCGGAGAGCGGGACAACGCGCCATAAGACGTGGTCAGGGGAAATTCTTCTGGTGGATTCCCCGGGAAGCCGCCGCCGGAGGAGGAGCGCCCAAGGCCCGGATCCCTTGTGTGGAGGGGCATGAGCGAGGCCGCAGAGACCGTGCTCCGCGGCACGGGACACCTTTCCAGAGACGGGCCAGGCGTATTCTCCCGCCTCCGCTTCCCGTTTTCGACGGGTTTCCCGTTCGGATATCCGGAACCGCCCCCGGACTTCGATTCCCGAAAGGGAAGACCTGTTCATAGCTGCCCCACCCCCATCACGTGGATTCCCGAAGCGGCTACACGGGGTTTCGCGCGGACGCGACCCGGCCCGCTCCGACGCGGAGTCACCGTCGCACCCGACGGGGCGGTGCGGTCCTCCGGCGGGTCCGCCGTGCGCGTCGAGGCCACCGTCCCGGGCTGCCGGAGAGGCACACGGGGTTTGCCGCTGCCCATTTGGGGATGAACGTTCAGTCTTGAGGGCATCGGGGACACGGCGAAGAACGTCAGCCCACAAGGGCCGGGGCGGTACACGCCTGCGGCAGGTCACACTACGGCGGAAGGCGAGACATGACGGGCGACGGCTGGGACGTCATCGTGGTGGGTGCGGGATCGGCGGGCGCGGCGCTCGCGGTCCGCACCGCCGAGAAGGGCGGGCGGGTCCTCCTGCTGGAGGCCGGCCCCGACTACCGTTCGGCGCAGATGCACGAGGCGTGGCGCTCACCGAGCCCGGCCGTCGCCCTGATGGACCCCGCGGCCCTGGACGGGATGCTCTGGACGGGCCTGGACTCCTCGCGCACCGACAGCCAGGAGCGGGCGCCGTACTGGCGGGGCCGGGGTGTCGGCGGCAGTTCCTCGGTCAACGGCCAGATCGCGATCCGGCCCCCGATGGCGGACTTCGAGGACTGGGCCGCCCTCGGCTGCCAGGGCTGGTCTCCGGAGGACGTCCTGCCCTACTTCGCCCGGCTGGAGGACGACGAGGAGTTCGGCGACGAGCCCCACCACGGCCGCGGCGGCCCGACCCCGATCCACCGGGCGCCGCGGGAGCGGTGGGGGGCGGTCGACGCCGCGCTGTGCGACTCCGCCCTGGCCGCCGGGTTCGCGTGGGCCCCCGACGTCAACGCACCGGACGCGACGGGGGTCTCCCCCTATCCGATCAACTCGCGCGACGGGCGCCGGGTGTCGGTCAACGACGCCTACCTGGAGGGGGCCCGGAAGCTGGACAACCTCACCGTCCGCGGGGACGCGCTGGTGGACCGGGTCGTCTTCGACGATGACCGGGCCGTGGGGGTCCGTTACGTCACCGGGGGCGGCGCGGTGACCGAGCACGCCGACACGGTGGTGCTCAGCGCCGGCGTCATCCACTCCCCCGCGATCCTGATGCGCTCGGGTGTGGGGCCGGCCGACCACCTGCGCTCCCTCGGCGTCGGCGTGCGCCGGGACCTTCCCGTGGGGCTGGGCATGCAGGACCACCCGATGGCGATGCTGGCGCTCCCGCTGACCGGGGAGGCTTCCGTGAAGTCCCCGCACGACCGGCACACCAACGTCTGCGTCCGCTGGACCAGCGGCGCCGACGCCCCGGCCAACGACATGATGTTCATCGCCATGAACCAGAACGTGCTGGCCATGGCGTCCGCCTCCACCGACACCGTCGCGGGCGCCTACGGCGTGTGGCTCAACCGGAACCACTCCCGCGGGGTGCTGACGCTGGCCTCGGCCGACCCCTCGGAGCAGCCGCTGGTGCGGCAGCGGATGCTGTCCGACGAGCGCGACCTCTCCCGCCTGCGCCGGGGCGTACGGGAGCTGGTGGACCTGGCCGGCCGCCCCGAGACGGCCGCCGTCACGAGGGGGCCGCTGGAGGAGGCGAACCGGGAGCTGTTCGCCGCGCTCGACGACGACCGCGCGCTCGACGCCCACCTGCTGGCGACCGTGGGCGACGCGCAGCACGGCACCAGTACGTGTCGCATGGGCTCCCCGGGGGACCCCGACACGGTGGTCGACTCCGAGTGCCGTGTGCTGGGGGTGGAGGGCCTGCGCGTGGTCGACGCGTCGGTCTTCCCCTCCGTGCCCCGCGCCAACACCAATCTCGCCGCGATCATGGTCGGCGAGCTCATGGCCGACCGCCTCGGCTGAGGGGTCGCACGGCCGCCCGTCCCGCCGCGTCCGAAGCGCCTCCCGCGGGAGGCGGTGACGCCCTCTTCCCGGCGTGCCGCTCCGCGCCGCCGGGGTCAGGCGGGCGGGCGGCCCGGAGCGTCGGCGCGGGGGACCCCGCCGGACCCGGCGCCCTCCTCCGGGCGCCGCCGCTCCAGCAGGACGGTGTCGCGCCAGACCCCGTGGTGGCGGGCAATGCGTTCGCGCAGGCCCACGGTGCGGTAGCCCGCCTGGTGGTGCAGGGCCAGGCTGGCGCGGTTCTCGGGAAAGACCGAGGTCTGCAGCGTCCACAGTCCGGCGGCGTCGGCCTCGGTGACCTGCCGGTACAGCAGCGCCTTGCCCACGCCCCGGCCGCGCGCGTCCTCGGCGACGCAGACCGAGGTCTCGGCCACCCCCGCGTACACCGCCCGGTCGGAGACGGGCGAGGCGGCGGCCCAGCCCACCACGTCCCCGGCGCGTTCGGCGACCCACCGGTGCCCGGAAATCCACCGGTCCCTCAGCGCGTCCGCTCCGGGCACCTGGGTCTCGAAGGTGGCGTGGCCGGTGGCGACGCCCTGGGCGTAGATCTCCCGGACCGCGTCCAGGTCGGCGTCGGCCATGGCGCGGGTGGTGACGTCGGCGGGCAGGTCGGTGGGGCAGCACGGGCGGGCGTTGAGCATTCCCATCACCGCGTCGGCGGCGTGCGGCAGGCCCGTGCAGCAGGCCGGGTTGACCGCCACCCGGGTCGAGGTGCCCGCCTTGGTGAGGGTCACGAACCCGACGTCGGCGAGTTTGCGCAGGTGGTGGGAGACCGTGGGCTGGCGGACCTCCACCATCTCGGCGAGCTGGCCCACGCTGACCGAGCCGGGAGTGGTGGCGATGGCGTGCAGCAGCCGGACGCGCATGGGTTCGGCCAGGCAGGCGAACCAGGCGGCGTAGGTCTCGGCGTCGGCGGCGGGGAGGAGGCCGCCTCGGTGCTCGGGCGTCGTCACAGTCATGGCATCCATTATCGATGAAGCTCTATGGTTGCGTCCATCGGTGGGCATCGATAGAGTTCCATTTCATAGACGCTAGTCGATGAAAGAGGTGTGTCATGACCGATGAGCGTCCCGTCGTGGTGATCGGAGCCGGACCAACAGGACTCGCGGCGGCCGCGGAGCTGGTCGCGCGCGACCTGCCGGTCCTGGTCCTGGAGAAGGGCGATCGAGCCGGTGCCGCCGTGTCCGCATGGGGTCACGTACGCCTGTTCTCGATGTGGCGCGACCTGGTGGACCCTGCGGCGGAGAAGCTGCTCACCACCACCGGTTGGCGGCGCCCGGACGACGCGGACCACCCGACCGGCCGCGAGTGGGTCCAGGCCTACCTCGCTCCCCTGGCCGAAGCCCTGGGCGAGCGCGTGCGCTTCGGCGCCGAGGTGACCGGCGTGAGCCGCCTGGGCCGGGACCGGCTCGTGCACGCCGGGCGCGGGGAGCAGCCCTTCACCGTGCGCCTTCGTACCGACCGGGGCGAGGAGCGGATCCTGGCCCGCGCGGTGGTGGACGCCTCGGGCACCTGGGGCACGCCCAACCCGGTGGGCGGCGACGGACTGCCCGCGCTGGGCGAGACCGCCGCGGCCGCGCACCTGGCCTACCGGCTCCCCGACCTGGCCGACCCCGCCACGCGGGCGCGCCACGCGGGCCGCACCACGGCCGTGGTCGGTAGCGGGCACTCGGCGCTGACCGCCCTGGTCGCCCTGGCCTCACTGGCCAAGGAGAGCCCGGACACCAAGGCGGTATGGGTGCTGCGCCGCGGGGAGGTCGGCGACGCCTTCGGCGGCGGCGCCGCCGACCAGCTGGCCGCGCGCGGCGCGCTCGGACAGCGCGCCGCGGCCGCGGTGAAGGCCGGACACGTCGAGGTGGTGACCGGATTCCGCACCGCCCAGGTCCGCACGGAGCAGGACGAGAGCCTCGTGCTGGCCGACGAGCAGGGCCGGGAGCTGGAGCCCGTGGACGAGGTGGTCGCCCTCACCGGGTTCCGCCCCGACCTGTCCTTGCTGTCCGAGATCCGCCTCGGTCTGGACAGCGCCCTGCAGGCGCCGGTGGAGCTCGCCCCGCTCATCGACCCCAACCAGCATTCGTGCGGCACCGTCTACCCCCACGGCGCGGCCGAGCTCTCCCACCCCGAGGAGGGGTTCTTCCTGGCCGGGATGAAGTCCTACGGGCGTGCGCCGACCTTCCTGGCGCTGACCGGTTTCGAGCAGGTGCGCAGCATCGCCGCGCACCTGGCCGGGGACCGCGAGGCCGCCGCACGGGTGGAACTGTCGCTGCCCGAGACGGGGGTCTGTAGCGGCGGAGGTCTGTCCGAGGAGCCGGAGGCCGCGGCCGACGGCGGCTGCTGCGGTCCCGCCCCCGAGACCGCGCGGGAGCCCGCGGCGCGATAGGCCCCTACCTCCGTTCCGGGGCGAACCGCCTGCGCCAGGCCAGGGACACGTACACCAGGCCCACCAGCACCGGCACCTCGATCAGCGGGCCCACCACCCCGGCCAGGGCCTGCCCCGAGGTCACCCCGAACGTGGCGATGGCCACCGCGATGGCCAGCTCGAAGTTGTTGCCCGCCGCCGTGAAGGCCAGCGTGGTGGTGCGGTCGTAGTCCATCCCGACCGCCTTGCCGAAGGCGAAGGTGCCGAACCACATGAGGGCGAAGTAGGCCAGCAGCGGCACCGCGATACGCGCCACGTCCAGCGGTTGGCTGGTGATCCGGTCCCCCTGGAGGGCGAACAGCAGCACGATCGTGAACAGCAGGCCGTACAGCGCCCACGGGCCGATCCGGGGCAGGAAGGCCGACTCGTAGCGCTCGCGGCCCATCCTCCGCTCGCCGATCCGGCGGGTGAGGAACCCCGCCGCCAGCGGGATTCCGAGGAAGATCACCACGTTGAGCGCGATGAGCCAGGGTGAGGCGTCCAGGCCGCCGGTGTCCAGGCCCAGCCACCCGGGCAGCAGGTCCAGGTAGAACCAGCCCAGCAGGCCGAAGACCAGCACCTGGAAGACCGAGTTCAGCGCGACCAGCACCGCGGCGGCCTCGCGGTTACCGCAGGCCAGGTCGTTCCAGATGATGACCATCGCGATGCAGCGCGCCAGGCCGACGATGATCAGGCCGGTGCGGTACTCGGGCAGGTCGGCCAGGAAGATCCAGGCCAGCGCGAACATCACCGCGGGGCCGATGAGCCAGTTGATCACCAGGGAGGAGACCAGCAGCCGGGTGTCGCGGGTGACGGTGTCCAGCCGGTCGTAGCGGACCTTGGCCAGCACCGGGTACATCATGACCAGCAGGCCGAGCGCGATGGGCAGGGAGATCCCGCCGACCTCCATGGCGGCCAGGAGTTCGTTCAGCCCCGGGACCAGGCGCCCCAGGCCCAGGCCGACGGCCATGGCGAGCAGGATCCACACCGCGAGGAACCGGTCGAGGAACGACAGTTTCGCGACGACGGACCCGTCCGTACCACTGGTGTTCCTGTCGGTCGGGGCCATCAGCAGGGCCTCCTGTTCGCGGCGGCGCCGCTGGTACGGGCGGTGGCGGCCAGCCCGGCCAGGGCCCCGGAGAGGTCCTCGATCCGGTCCGGGCACAGCCGGTAGTAGGTGAACCGGCCGCAGGGCTCGGTCTCCACCACCCCCGCCTCGCGCAGGATCCGCAGGTGGTTGGACAGGTTGGTCTGGCGCGCCCCGGTCTCCTCGACCAGGTGCGTCGTACACAGGGTCTCCCGGGCGAGCAGGGTCACGATCCGCAGCCGGAGCGGGTCTCCCAGCGCCCTCATGAGGTCAGTGTCGACTGATATCAGCATGTGCTGATACTATCCCCTCAGTCGTCGCCGGAGATCAGTCGGACGCCCTCCCCTTTCCCGGGAGTCCGGTCCTCCCGGCAAACCCGGCCCGCGCCCGGTCCGGCGCCTTCCCGTCCGGCACGGGACCGCCCACGGCCGAGCGCGCTCCCGTGCCCCGGCGACGGCCGCCCGCCACCGAGACGAAGCAGAGACGAGTGACCGTGACCAGTCCCGACAAGCCGTCCGTCCTGTTCGTGTGCGTCCACAACGCGGGCCGCTCCCAGATGGCCGCCGCCTGGCTGTCCCACCTGGCCGGGGACCGCGTGGAGGTCCGCTCCGCCGGGTCCGCGCCCGCCGACGCGCTCAACCCCGCCGTGGTCGAGGCCATGGCCGAGGTCGGCGTCGACATCACCGGCCAGCGCCCCAAGATCCTCACCACCGAGGCCGTCGAGGCCTCCGACGTGTGCGTGACCATGGGCTGCGGCGACACCTGCCCCATCTTCCCGGGCAAGCGCTACCTGGACTGGACCCTGCCCGACCCCGCAGGGCGGGGCGTGGCCGCCGTCCGCCCCATCCGCGACGAGATCAGGGAGCGCGTCGAGGAGTTGATCGGTGAGCTCCTGCCGGATGCGCGGCCGTAGGGGCGTTCCGACCCCCTCGACCGCCGAGGTCCGCGCCCCTCTCCCCCGGGTGCGCTGCCGTAGGACGTGCTCACTCCGGGCGGCCCCGACGCCCTCCCCGGCATCCCCGCCGGGTGGTCCGCGGCACGCCGACGCCGCGCGCCGAGGCGCGCACGTGAACGGCACCCAACGGCGATCCGTCCGCAGGGCAAAGGATTGACCGTATCAACCGGCCCTGTCCGGAGATGTCGCCGCCTCCGCCAGCCGTGGTCTCCCCGGAGGGAGCGGGTTTCACCGAACACCCTCCCGGACAGCCCGCGGACCGGACAACCTCGTGGGCGGTCCCCCTCCGGTGCGCAAGGCGGTCCCCGACCGGGCGGCCCCGGGCTCCCTGCGCACGCGTGTTCGCACCCGCCCGGAAGCGGAGGCGCAACGGCGCCGTTTCCGAACCCGGTGATGCCACGCCGACCCGAAGACCTCAGTAAGCTTCGTGGGCCACCCCCTTTTCCCCGAGCGCGCCCCCGCCGTGCCCTGTCCACCGTCGCCGCGTCCCGCCGAGGAAGGCGACCGAAGCAGCTGGAGCAGACTCTGCCGTGTCCCTCTTCGAAGCAGTCGTCCTTGGCCTGGTCCAGGGACTGACCGAGTTCCTCCCGATCTCCTCCAGCGGACACCTGCGCGTGGTGTCGGCTCTCTTCGGCTGGCCCGACCCCGGTGCCGCCTTCACCGCCGTCAGCCAGATCGGCACCGAGCTGGCCGTGGTGATCTACTTCCGCCAGAGGGTCTGGGCGATCCTGTCCACGTGGACCAGGTCGCTGTTCAACCGCGAACTGCGCAGCGACATCAACGCGCGCATGGGCTGGTACGTCATCCTGGGCTCCATCCCCATCGGGGTCCTGGGCCTGCTTCTGGAGGACCAGATCGACAGCGTCTTCCGCGACCTGCGCCTGATCGCGCTGAACCTGATCATCTTCGGCGTCATCCTCGGCATCGTCGACCGGTACTCGCGCAAGCACCGCACCCTGGAGGACCTCAACGTCTCCCGTGGCGTGACCTTCGGCCTGTTCCAGGCGCTCGCCCTCGTCCCGGGCGTCTCCCGGTCGGGCGGCACCGTCACCGGCGGGATGCTGCTCGGCTTCAAGCGCGCGGACGCGGCCGAGTACGCCTTCCTGCTGGCGCTGCCCGCCGTCTTCGCTTCGGGCCTGTACAAGCTGACCGACATCGGTGAGAACGAGTACGCCGGGTGGGGCGCCACCATCGTGGGCACGCTCATCGCGGGCGTCGTCGGCTTCGTGGTCATCGCCTGGTTGATGCGCTTCATCTCCACGCACAGCTTCATGCCCTTCGTCTACTACCGCGTCGGCCTGGGCATCCTCGTCCTGGCCCTGGTGAGCTGGGGTGTGCTCGACCCGCAGGGCGGCGCGGGCGCGCAGCCCGCCCGGAGCGAGATCGTCAGCGAGCAGGAGACTCCGAGGGAGGAGTCCGAGCCCGAACCGGAGACCGGCACCGAGGCCGACGCCGGGACCGGCCAGTCCTCCGAGGCGTCCGCGGAGCCGTCCGAGGCGCCCTCCGAGGAGGCCGTGCCGACCGTGGACCCGGTCACCGGCTGGGAGATCGACCCCGAGGTGGGCCTGCCCCGCAACCCCGAGACCGGGCTGTACCACGACTCGGACCTGGGCATGGACGTGGACTACGACCCGGTCAGCGGCCTGGCCACCAACCCGGTGACCGGTGAGACCTACGACCCCAAGGCGGCCGGTTAGGGGGCTTCGCCCCACCAGGCACGGGCACAGGACGAAAGCGGGGCTCCGCGACGGGGCCGTCGCACGGGCGCGCGGCGGTCCGCCGCCCGGGGCACGACGGGGGACCGGCGGATGTCCGCCGGTCCCCCGCGTCAGCCTCCGAGGCCCCGCACGGCGGTGTCCAACCGCCGTGCGAGGGCCTCGGTCCCCTCCGGACCCGGCCGCGCGCCGCCGCGCTCCGACAGCAGGTCGGCGCGGCCTATCACGCGCAGCGCCCCCGCGTAGCGCGGATCTTCGAGGTCGGCCTCCTCGACGACGTCGGCCCGGCCCTCGTGGACGACCAGCACCGGGTCGCCGTCCTCCGTACTCAGCAGCCGAGCCACGTGCTCGGCACGGACGATCTCCACAGCCGCCTCCTCGTGCTCCTCGTGCTCCTCGTACGACGCCTGTCATCCCGCCTGCCCCGGGACGGCCGCGGTGAACACGGCCGTCGCCCGCGGACCCCGGCCGACCACAGGACCGGTCCGGAACTCTGCGCACCGCGCAAATCGCGGCCCCGCGCATATCATCATCGGGTGAACAACGGCCGACATCGGTCCGCTGTGCGGACCCGCGCACTGCGAACTGGAGTTGTCGAACCGCGTTCTCCCGCGCAATTACCGGGACATTTCTCTCCGGAACCCGCTTCGACCAGGGGGTACGTTCAACTCCACCCTCCCGGGGGGCGGCGCGCGGACGCCGGGCGCGCCGGGAGGTCCTACCGAAACGGGACTTCGGTCACGAGTTCGATCCGGGAAGGACCGATGTGAAGCACGACACGGAAGCTTCCCACAAAACCGCAGGTCAAGGAGTCGATACTCACTCCGACCTGCGGCGCACCGAGACAGGCGCGATGCCGCTGGGGCCCATGTGCACTAAAGTTTCCTTGCTATGGGGCATTCAGCGAGAAGTCCGTCATCGGGGGACATAATCCGATCGACCAGGGAGGGCAATCCCGAGCTCACCAGGGCGCTCTCCGCGCATCTGGGGGTCGAGCTCGCCCCCCGGGAGTTCACCCTCGCGGACGGGACCCGGGTCGGGGTCGACTGCGCCGACGGCGGTCAGCCGACCGTCCTCGCCCAGTTCTCCCCCCTGCACGGGCCGATGAAGTCGGCCCAGCGCAACAAGGTCATCGCCGACGCCTTCAAGCTGGCCTGGCTGCGGGACCAGCACTTCCCGGACGCACGTCCGCTCGTGGTGCTGGGCGAGCCCCTCGCCAAGCTCTTCGGGCGCGGCGCGTGGCTGCCCGTGGCCTTCGCCTCGCACCGGATCGCGGTCGCCCTCGTTGACGACCGTCTCAGGATTCGGGCACTCGATATCAGTATGTGATCAACACTTCATAACGCGTTAATCAGCAATCCCTAACGTTTGACACGTCAAGACTCCCGCGGGCCGTCGCCATGCTTGCTTCCACCCGCTCTCCATCGAAGGTCCTCGGGCACCCATGCCCGAAGCCAGCCATCTGGAGGGTGTCCCATGGGCCTTCCCCATGCGGTCGTCATCACAAGCACTGCAGTCACGGCAAGCACTTACGGCCCGCACACCGCCGCCTCCCCCAGCGGCTCCGCCACGCGCTCCGCGGCACTCACACCGCGCTTCGCGCCCCGCTCCGGCTCCGTGCCGCCCGGTCCCCTCCTCGGTCGATGACGCCACACCCCCGTGACCTGCGCGCCCGTTTTCACCCCTCCAGCACCTATTCACCGCCGGGACACGTCGTGCAATCATCCGATCACACAATCCGAGGAGAAGGTATGGCACGTCCAGCACGGCCGGAGACGGGCCCCGGGCCCGCGGTCCGGCGCACCGAACAAACGCACCGAGGGCGGGACGCCGCGTGAGCGACGACCGTATCGAGGTACGCGGGCTCAGCAAGACCTACGAGGGCGGTGACCCGCACCGGCCCGCGCTCGACCGCATCGACCTGGACGTCCCCCGCGGCGAGTTCGTCAGCCTCATCGGCCCCAGCGGCTGCGGCAAGTCCACCCTGCTGCGGGTGGTCGCCGGGCTGGAGGGCCACGACAGCGGCGACGTCACCGTCTTCGGCTCCACGCCCAAGCGCATGTGCGAGGCCAAGGCCGTGGGCCTGGTCCCGCAGACCCCCGCCCTGCTGCCGTGGCTGAACGTGCGGCGCAACATCTCCCTGCCCTCGCGGGTCAACCGCCGGGCGGGCAGGGGCAGCGAGGACCCGGACCAGCTGCTGCGCATGGTCGGCCTGGACGACTCCGCCCGCAAGTACCCCCACGAGCTGTCCGGCGGCATGCAGCAGCGCGTGGCGATCGCCCGCGCCTTCGGTCTGCGGCCCGACCTGCTCCTGATGGACGAGCCGTTCTCCGCGCTGGACGAGTTCACGCGCGAGGCGCTCCAGCTCCAGCTCCTGAACCTGTGGGAGCGCATGTCCACGACGGTCGTGTTCGTCACCCACTCGGTGCGCGAGGCGGTCACGCTCTCCGACCGCATCGTCGTGATGTCGGCCCGGCCCGGGCGGGTGCACGAGGTGCTGCCCGTCGACCTGCCCCGCCCCCGCGACAAGGCAGTGGTGACCGGACCGCACATGCACGCCCTGGAGGACCGGGTCCGCGCGTCCCTCCAGTCCGCCTGGGAGGCTGGAGCAGCCCCCGACGACCTCGTTCGGCTGTGAGAGGAGGAGAGACCATGGCCACCAGCGCACCCGTCCGGCCCCGTCCCGAGGGCGAGGCCTCCCCGAAGCGCGGTGCCGCGCGCCGGCGCCGCCTCAACCTCAGGCTCAGCGTGTGGCTGCCCACCGCCGTGGCGGTGGTGATCGTCGGCTTCGCCTGGTCGGCGACCGCCGAGGACCAGCCCTACCTCCTGCCTCCGCTGGCGGAGGTCGGGGGGATCCTGGTCGAGGACCCGCTGCTGTTCGTGAACAACGCCTGGGCCACCCTCAGCATCGCCCTGACGGGCGTGGCCTTCGGCGCGGGCACCGCGTTCGTCCTGGCCCTGCTGATGTCGGAGATCCCGCTGCTGCGGCGCGCGGTCATGCCGCTCGCCGTCGTCCTGAACGTGACCCCGGTCATCGCGATCGCCCCCGCCCTGGTGGTGGCGTTCGGCTTCGGCATGACCCCCAAGGTCATCGTCACCGCGATCATCACGTTCTTCCCGGTCCTCATCAACGTGACCACGGGGCTGCGGTCGGTCTCCCGACCCGTCCTGCACGTCTTCTCCACCCTGCACGCCTCCCGCCTGGAGGTGCTGCTCCGGCTGCGCATCCCCAGCAGCCTCCCCTACACCCTCGCCGCGCTGCGGGTGGTGTTCCCCCTGTCCATCGTGGGCGCCGTGGTCGCGGAGTTCGTCGCCGCCGGATCCTCAAGCGGGCTCGGCACGATGATCCGCAACTCGGCCGCGACCGCCCGGTTGGAGTACGTCTACGCGGCCGTCGCCTGTCTGGCCGTCATGGGCGTGCTGATGCTCGCACTCATCACCGTCCTCGAACGCAGACTGCTGTTCTGGCACGAGTCCCAGCAGCGCACCACCTCATAAGGAACCCCCATGACCAATCCGCCCCACCGCCCCAGTCCCCGGCGCCGACGCTCCCTCGCGGCGGCCGCCGCGGCATCGGTCCTCCTCCTCACCGCCGCGTGCAGCGGAGGGGAGGCGGCCGAGGAGGACCAGCAGGTAGCCACCGTCATCGACGAGGAGCGCTGCCAGACCAACCGCGACGCCGGCACGGTCACCTACATCACCGGTTACCAGTACCAGGCCTCGGTGAGCATCCTGGAGGCCGTCGCCGCGGACGCCCTCGGCTACTTCGAGGCCGTCTGCCTGGACGTGGAGATCCAGCCCGGCAGCGGCGACACCATCGGCAACTCCCAGCTCGTGTCGGCCGGCACCGCCCACTTCACCTCCCTGGGCAACGAGGCCGAGGTCCTGCAGGCCAACGACGCCGGACACGAGGTCATCGGCGTCTCGACCTACGGGCACGTCCCGATCGCCAGCCTGCTCACCGGCACCGGCATCGAGGAGCTCAAGGACCTGGAGGGCACCACCCTCGGCCACAAGGGCATGCTCCCCGCGCCGCT
Organism: Nocardiopsis akebiae; assembly: GCF_018316795.1. NCBI lineage: Bacteria > Bacillati > Actinomycetota > Actinomycetes > Streptosporangiales > Nocardiopsidaceae > Nocardiopsis > Nocardiopsis akebiae. The sequence continues at coordinate 607,331 of NZ_CP074132.1, read as the reverse complement.
GGAGGCGATGCTCGTCGCCGACGGCGTGGACATGGACTCCGTCGAGATCGTCGAGGTCGGCTACGACCCCAGCGTGCTGCCGCGCGACCAGGTGCAGGCGCTCACCGCGTTCCGCTCCAACGAGCCCTTCCTCCTGTCCGACATGGGCGAGGAGTACAACGAGTGGCTCCCCGAGAACTACGGGGTCGTGGGCTCGTTCGGCGTGATGGCCACCAACCCCACGTGGGCCGAGGAGAACCCGACGGTCGTCGAGGACTACCTGCGCGCGGTCGCGAAGGCCTTCGACTACTGCCAGGAGAACGGCGAGGAGTGCGTCGGCTACGCCGCCGAGCTGGCCGAGGCCGGATACGACACCGAGCACAACCTGCGGATCTGGAACTCCGAGCAGGAGCTGGTGACGGCCTCCACGCCCGACGACTCCACCCCGGGCTACATCGACCTGAGCCTGACCGAGGCCGAGGGCCAGACCCTCATCGACAACGGCCAGCTGGACGAACTGCCCGACGTGGAGCCCCTGTTCGACCCCCGCTACCTGGAGGCCGTGCACGTGGCGACCGAGGTGTCCTGGCCGTCCGAGTAGGACCGGGCACAGCCCACACAGCAGGACAGCGCGGACCGGCGCCGCGCACCGAGCGCCCGGAGCGCCCGGGCGCGGCGCACAGACCGTGCTGCGCACGGGCGACCGCAGTGAGCGGCGCCCGAGAGTGAATGAGGAGCCAAGGATGGCAGCAGAAGGCGGGCCGCAGGCCGCCGAAACCGAGTACGGCATCTTCCTGCCCATCGGCAACGGGGGGTGGATCGTCTCGGAGACCGCACCGCACCCCGAGGCGACGTACGAGTACAACAAGAAGGCCGCGGTCCTCGCCGACGCCTACGGACTCGACTTCGTCATGTCCATGGGCAAGTGGCGCGGCTACGACGGCGCGACCGACCACTGGGGGCGCACCCTGGAGTCGATCACGATGATGTCGGGGCTCGCGGAGGCCACCGAGCACGTCAAGGTGTGGGCGACCGTCCACACGAACCTGTTCCACCCGGCCCTCGCCGCCAAGATGTACACCACCCTCCAGGACATCAGCGGCGGACGCGCCGGGATGAACATCGTGGTGGGCTCCTACGTGGACGAGTTCGCCCAGATGGGCCTGTGGCGCGAGGACATCGGCCACGGTGACCGCTACCGGTACACCGAGGAGTGGACCAGCGTCCTCAAGCGGCTGTGGACCGAGGACTCGGTCACCCACGACGGCGAGTTCTTCAAGCTCGACGACTGCCGCTCGCGGCCGCACCCCACCCCGGCGCCGACCCTGATCAGCGCGGGCCGCTCGGACACGGGCCTGAACTTCCAGGCGCGCAACTGCGACGGCTCGTTCCTGACCGCGGAGGACCTGCCCGGCCTGCGCGACGCCAGCCGCGACGTCAAGGAGCGCGCCCAGAAGGAGGGGCGCAGCATCAAGACGTACTCGATGCTGACCGTCGTCATGGACGACACCGACGCCGCGGCCGAGGAGCGGCGGCTGGAGTACGGGCGCGGCGCGGACATCGACGCGCTGGTCAACATGAAGCGGTCCTGGGGCCTGCCCCTGGACAAGGCCCTGTCGCTGACCTCCGAGCGGCCCGAGGACGAGGCGTTCCAGACGCCGTTCGTGACCGGGTCCCCGGAGACGGTGGCCGGACGCATCCGCGAGATCGTGGAGTACGCCGAGCTCGACGGCCTGATGCTGATCTTCCCGGACTACCACGCCGACCTCGCGGCGTTCGGTGAGAAGGTCATGCCGCTGCTGCGCCCCGCCGGGGGGACGGCCGCGGACCAGGGCTGAGGCCCTCCGCCGCGGACGTCCCCGACCGCCCGCGGCGGTCGACGCGCGGTCGCTGCGGTGCGAGACGCCCCCGCTCGGGGTTTCGCACCGTGGTGACCTGGGGCCGCGGCGCCCCGCCGGACGCCGCGCGGGGCCCGGCCGCGCCGCCCCGCGACGATTGCCCTCCCCTCCGACCGGGTAGGCGCCCCCAGTGTCCTCGCAGGTCGGGCGGTACGCCCCCGGTGACCGGGGCGGAGGCGCCCGGCCCTCGCACGAGTCGGAGGGACTGACGATGAGCGTCAAGCGTGGCATCGAGGGGTTGAAGGACGTCCTGGGGGAAGTGGACTTCCCCGCGGACAAGGACCGGATCGTGACGCACGCCCTGGACGCGGGCGCCGACGAGGAGCTGCTCAGCGCCCTGCGGGCGATGCCGCCCGCCCAGTACAACGAGCCGAACGAGGTGCTGCGCTCGGTACCGCTGCCCCGCTCCGAGACGGACTCGCACACCGAGTCCGCCCGCGCGCAGCTGCGCAGGGAGCACACGAAGCCCGGCATGGCCGAGTCGATGAAGGAGAGCCGCCCGGTCAACCCCATCGAGGAGGAGCTGGGCGAGAACCGCAAGTCCTGAAGGCCCCGCACCGTGGTCCCGGCGCCCTGACGGGCCCGGGACCTCTTCCGTTCGCGTGCGGAGGGGGGCACGGGTCCACGGCGTTCAGTACTCCGGAGGAAGGCGCACAATGGTTCTACCCGTGCGAGAAGACCCCCGGAGTGCGACCGTGAGCGAGACCGGCCTGACCGTCAAGGCCCTGCTGAAGGCACTGGACAAGGCCGTCCACGGGCTCGCCGCCGCGCCCCGGGGCCTCGGGGGCGTGGTCCGCTCGGTGGTCGTGGCCGGGGACGGGGCGCCCGTCCCCGCCGGCGCGCTGGTCGTCGTCCCGCCGGGTGGGGCCGCCGCCCTGGCCGCGCGCGCCGGGCAGCTGGCCGCCAGCGCCGTGGCGGCCGGGGACGGGGACGCCGACGGGCTGCGCGGTCTGGGCCTGCCCGTGCTCTCCGTGGACCCCGCGGTGGGCACCGACGAGTTCGCCGCCCTGGCCCGTTCGGTCCTGGACGCGGCCGCCACCGAGACCGGGCACGGCGACCTGTTCTCCCTGGCCCAGACCGTGGCGACCCTGACCGGCGGCATCGTCAGCATCGAGGACGCCGCCGGGCAGGTCCTGGCCTACTCCGCCTCCGATGAGGGCGCCGACGAGCTGCGCAGGCAGACCATCCTCGGGCGCGGCTGCCCGGAGTCGTTCCTGGCGCACCTGCGCGAGTGGGGCGTCAACGAGCGGATACGGGACGGCGAGGTGGTCGAGGTCGCCGAACGCCCCGACCTGGGCGCCGCACGCCGCCTGGTGGTGGGGATACAGGCGGGCGAGCGCGCGCTCGGCACCATCTGGGTGCAGGTGGGCGGCAGGCCCCTCGCGGAGACCAGTCCGCAGGTGCTGCGCGGCGCCGCGCGCCTGGCCGCGCTGCACGTCATGCGCGCCCACAGCGAGGCGCGCAGCACCGGGCGCGACACCGAGGGGCTGGCCGTGGGCCTGCTCACCGGCGCCTTCGACACCGACGCCCTCGCCCGCCACCTGGGCGCCGACCCCACGACGCCGGTGGCGGTGGTCGCGCTCGCCCTGCGGGAGGGTGAGGTCGACCCGCCCTGGCGGCTGGACCAGGCCGCGGAGATCACGTCGGTGTACGCGGCGGCCTACCGCCGCGAGGCCCTGGTCATCCCGGCCTGCGGCCTGCTGTACGTGCTGGTCCCCGCGCCCTCCGGGCGGGCGCCCACCGCGTGGACGCGGGAGCTGGTGTCGGTGCTGCGCGAGAACCTGGGCACGCCCGTCCAGGCGGCGGTGGCGGGCGTGGCTCCCAGGATGCGCGCGGTCCCGTCGCTGAAGAAGGTCGCCAGCCGCGCCCTGGAGGTGGTCGCGGACCGTCCCGAGCGGCTGGTGACCGCGTTCGAGGAGGTCCGTTCCTCGGTGGTGCTGCGCGAGCTGTTCGACGCCCTGGCCGACCGCCCCGGCCTGCGCGACGACCGGCTCGACGCCCTCGACGACGAGCAGCGCCGCTCCCTGTCCGCCTACCTGGACGCCTTCGGCGACGTGTCCGGGGCGGCGGAGCGGCTGCACGTGCACCCCAACACCCTGCGGCACCGGATCCGGCGGATCCGCGAGCTCACCGGACTCGACTTGGACGACGCCGACCAGAGGCTCCTGGCCACGCTCACGCTGCGGGCGTGAGCCGCGGGAGGCGTGCGCCGCCGCGGCGTCCCCGGGCGGCGGCGCTCCGCCCCGGCGCGGTCACCGTGCGCCCCCCCGGCGTCGCGCCGGCCCCCTCCCAGGACACCGGCCGTCCCCTCCATGGTCGCGGTACGGCCCCCGCCAGGTCTCCGACCGGTCACGGCCACCCGGCCGACGCGCCCCGGAGGGGCCGGATTGTCCGAAGCGACACCGCGCCGCCGCCCATGTCGTCCGTTCGCACAACGGTGGCGCACGCCACCCGCGTCTAGGCTCCCGGCAATGTCCGCAGGCCACGCCCCTCGGCCCGCGCGATCCCCGACACCCCACCAGGAGCCCTGCACATGAGTGTGGACACCCCACAGGCTCGGCCGCCGAGGGCCAAGGTCCTCATCGCGAGCCTGACCGGAAGCACGATCGAGTGGTTCGACTTCTTCCTCTACGGCACCGCCGCCGCCCTCGTCTTCGACGAGCTGTTCTTCCCCTCGGACGACCCGTTCGTCTCGCTGATGCTGTCGTACCTGACCTTCTCGCTGACGTTCTTCATCCGTCCGCTGGGCGGTGTGGTCTTCTCCCACATCGGTGACCGGATCGGCCGCAAGAAGACCCTGATCATCACGCTGACCCTCATGGGCGGCGCGACCATGCTCATCGGCCTGCTGCCGACCTACGACAGCGTCGGGATCCTCGCCCCGATCCTGCTCATCGTGTTGCGGATCATCCAGGGGCTGGGCATCGGCGGCGAGTGGGGCGGCGCCCTGCTGCTCGCCTACGAGTACGCGCCCGAGAACCGGCGCGGCCTCTTCGGCAGCGTGCCGCAGATGGGCATCACCTCGGGCATGCTCCTGGCCAGCCTGGTGCTGACCCTGATGTCGCTGCTGCCCGACGACCAGTTCGCGACGTGGGGCTGGCGCGTGCCGTTCGTCGGCAGCGTCCTGCTGGTGCTGCTGGGGCTGTGGATCCGCTCGGGGATCGACGAGACCCCCTCGTTCAGGAAGGCCAAGCAGGAGGGCGAGGTCGCCAAACTGCCGGTGGTGGAGACCTTCCGGTTCCACTGGCGGGCCGTGCTGGTCGCCGTCGGCGCCAAGGTCGTGGAGACCGCCCCCTTCTACATCTTCGGCACCTTCGTGGTGAGCTACGCGACGGGCACGCTGTCCTTCGACAACACCTCCGCGCTCAACGCCGTGACCGTCGGGGCGATCGTGGCCACCGTGTGCATCCCGATCGCCGGACGCCTGTCGGACACCTTCGGCAGGCGGCGGGTGTACCTGGTCGGCGCGGTGCTGCTGGCCCTGTTCATCGCGCCCTACTTCCTCATGCTGGGTTCCGGCAGCACGCTGATGCTGGTCCTGGCGACCGTGATCGGGCTGGGCATCCTGTGGGCGCCGGTCACCGCCACCATCGGCACCCTGTGCTCGGAGATCTTCTCCACCCGGGTGCGCTACACGGGAGTCACCCTGGGCTACCAGATCGGCGCGGCGGCGGCGGGCGGCACCGCCCCGCTGATCGCCACCTGGCTGCTGTCGCGGTTCGACGACTCGTGGGTCCCGATCGCGGTCTACCTGGTCCTCACCGCGGTGGTGTCCATCGTCGCCGTGGCACTGGCCGGGCGGGCCTCCAACGCCGAGGAGAGGCACCTGGCCGCCGCCGGGAAGGGCTGACGCACGCCCCCTGCGGGCGCACGGTGTGAGGGGGGCGGCGTCGGCCGCCCCCCTCACCTGCCTCCTCCACCCCGGAACGGACACATGGCCCCTGGGCTGGACATTCATCCCATCTTCCGCGAGCATGGGCGAGGCGCGCGCCCGCGCCTAGGTGTGCCGGGAAGACTGGTCGGCGAGTCCCTGTCAGCCATACGCCCGGAAAGTTGCACATGAGCATCGACCCGATTCTGCGCTCCGAGCGCCACGGCCCGCTCTCACGGTTGGCCGACACCCTGCGCAGCGACAGCGTCGGCGGCTTCCTGCTGATCGGCGCCGCGGTCCTCGCTCTCGTCTGGATCAACTCGCCCTTCGGCGAGGTCTACGAGAACCTGCGGGCGATCACCTTCGGGCCCGAGTCGCTGCACCTGAACCTGTCCCTGGAGACCTGGGCCGCCGACGGCCTCCTGGCGGTCTTCTTCTTCGTCGTCGGCAACGAGCTCAAGCAGGAGTTCGTCCACGGGGAGCTGCGCAACCCCCGGCGGGCCATGCTGCCGATCGTAGCGGCGATCTGCGGCATGATCGTGCCCGCCGCCATCTACGCCGCGATCAACTTCACCTCGCCCGAGACCCTCCACGGGTGGGGCATCCCGATGGCGACCGACATCGCGTTCGCCCTCGCGATCCTCGCGGTGATCGGCCGCGGGCTGCCGACCGCGCTGCGGACCTTCCTGCTGACGCTGGCGATCGTGGACGACCTCGGCGCGATCATCGTCATCGCGGTCTTCTACACCGCGGACATCAGCTTCCTGCCACTGGCGGTGGCCGTGGTGGGGCTGGCGCTCTTCTGGTACCTCCAGCGCGGCAGGGGGCTGGCCGCATGGCTCAACGCGTCGGTGGTGCCCAACTGGCTGGTCTACGTGCCCCTGGCCCTGGTGATCTGGGTCCTGGTCCACGAGAGCGGCGTGCACGCGACCATCGCGGGCGTGGCCATGGGTCTGCTGATGCGCACCAACAAGCTGCCCGGCGAGCACCACGACCCGAGCCACGGCGTGGAGCAGCTGCTGCGCCCCTGGTCCGCGGGCCTGGCCCTGCCGATCTTCGCCTTCTTCTCCGCGGGCGTGGTCTTCGACGGCTTCGGCGAGGTCCTCACCGACACGGCGGCGCTGGGCATCATCGCCGGGCTCATCCTCGGCAAGGTGATCGGCATCGCGGGCGGCGCGTGGGTGACCACCAAGGTGACCAGGGCCGAGCTCAACCCCAGTCTGAAGTGGATCGACATCATCGGCATGTCGCAGCTGGCCGGTATCGGGTTCACCGTGTCGCTGCTGATCAGCGAGCTGACGTTCGCCGACGACCCGGGACACCTGGCCCACGCCAAGACGGGCGTGCTGGTGGCCTCCGCCATCGCGACCCTGCTGGCCGCGGTCATCCTGGGCGCGAGGTCGAGGCACTACCGGAAGCTGGAACGCCAGAGCACGGCGGGCGCGGACTCCGAGTAGGAACACGGCGGCGGCCCGTCTCCCCCGAGCGGGGAGGCGGGCCGCCGCCGTGTGGCACGGGTGCGCGGGGCCCGCCTCCCCGGCCGCCCGGCGACGCAGAAACGGGCGGCCCCCGGAACCACAGGGGCCGCCCGCGACGCGTGGTGGTCCTACACGCTGACTCCCAGGAACCAGGTCACCACGGTGTACATCGCGGCCAGGATCAGGAACAGCGCGATGAGGTTGAGCCACACGCCGCCGCGCATCATCTGGCCGATCCGCACGTGGCCGGAACCGAAGACGATCGCGTTCGGCGGTGTGGCCACCGGGAGCATGAAGGCCATCGTCGCGGCCAGGGCCACCGGGATCACCAGGGACAGGATGTCGATCTGCATGCCCACCGCGACGCCGCCGAGGATGGGCAGGAAGGTGGCCGCGGTGGCGGTGTTGCTGGTGAGCTCGGTCAGGAAGAGGACCAGCCCGGCCGCGACCAGGATCAGCACCCAGGTGGGCACGCCCTCCAGGACGGCGACCTGGCCGCCGATCCAGGTGCTGAGGCCGGAGGCGGTGAACTGCCCCGAGATGGCCAGGCCGCCGCCGAAGAGGAGCAGGACGCCCCACGGCAGCTGCACGGCGGTCTCCCAGTCCAGCAGGCGGGCGCCCCGCCCGACCGGGATCAGGAACAGCAGGACCGCCACGGTCATCGCGATCCCGGCGTCGCTGACGCTGGACAGCCACGGCAGGAAGTTGTCGGCCAGGACCGGGACGAAGATCCAGGAGAGCGCCGCGAAGGCGAAGACCGCGAGCACGAGCTTCTCGCCGCGCGCCATCGGACCCATCTCGGCGAGCTCGGAGCGGATGAGGCCCTGGGCGCCCTCCACCTTCTTGACCTGCGGCGGGAAGATCTTGATCAGTACGAACCAGGCGATGAGCAGGAATACGGCGGCCAGGGGCAGGCCGACCATCATCCACTCGCCGAAGCCGATGTGGATGTCGTGGGCGTCGGCGAGGTAGCCGACCATCAGCACGTTGGGCGGCGTGCCGATGATGGTGGCCACCGAGCCGATCGAGGACGAGTAGGCGATGCCGAGCATGAGCGCGGTGGCGAAGTTCGCGTCGGTCCTGCCGTCGCGGAACTGGGTGATCAGCGCGACCACCGACAGGCCCACGGGCAGCATCATCACGGCGGTGGCGGTGTTGGACACCCACATCGTGATGAACCCGGTGGCGATCATGAAGCCGCCGATCAGCCCCGCGGTGTTGGAGCCGACCTTGGAGACGATGACCAGGGCGATCCGCTTGTGCAGGTTCCACTTCTGCATCGCCAGGGCGAGCATGAAGCCGCCCATGAACAGGAAGATGGTGTCCGACCCGTAGGAGGAGGCGACGTCCCCGATGGGGGTGCCCTCCAGCAGGAGGGGGAAGAGCACCAGCGGCAGCAGCGAGGCGACCGGGATCGGGATCGCCTCGGTGGCCCACCAGATGGCGATGAACGCTGTCACCGCGGCCACCGCGCGGCCGTTGGCCGACAGGACCGTCTCGCCGTCCCCGCCGTCGACGACGGGCATCGGCATGTCCGGCATGAGGAAGTAGACCAGGAGCCCGACCAGCGGGCCCGCGATCAGGCCGATCACGCGCGAGGGCGAGCTGCCCCTGGCGGCTCTGCCGTCCTGCGTGGGGGATGCGGTGTCGGGCGCGTCGACACCCTTCTCGGACGCCATGGAATCCTCCTGTTGTGGGTCGCCGGGAAGTGACGCTGGCCTTACCGTCGGGTTTCTCCCCGATTACCCCGAATTGATACAGCGATGGTGTGGGTCTCCTTCTCGCGTGCCCAAGGTCTCAACGAAGATTTGAGGTTCCTCTGACATTGCGGAACCGTGGGTCGACGCCCTGGCACACACGGTGACCATGCGCGGGGTGTGCACGGGGCCCGATCCGCCGTCCTTCCTCGCCTAAGCTGCGGGTATGCATGGACCGAACCGGCGCGCCGCCCTGAGGGGAACCGCCGGCGTGTTCGCCGCGGTCGCGCTGGGCGGCTGCGCGTGGCGCGAGCCCTCCCCCGCCCCGGCGTCGCTCGTCGTGGCCACGGGCCCGGCCGGGGCCGTCTACCGGGAGATCGGCTCGGAGATCGCGGGCCTGCTGGACGCCCGGCTCCCCGACATCCGGGTGGAGACCGTCGAGACCGGCGCCTCGCACGACAACCTGCTGCTCATCGACTCGGGCGAGGCCCACCTGGGCCTGACCAGCCTCGACGCGGTCCTGGCCTACGAGGTGACCGACGCCGGCCCCTTCCGCGCGATCGGGCGCCTCTACGACAGCTTCCTGCACCTCATGGTCCTGGACGCCTCCCCCGTGCGCTCCCTGTCCGACCTGGAGGGCCGCCGCGTCTCGGTGGGCGCGGTCAACTCCGGCACCGAGTTCACCGTGGCGCAGGCCGTCGAGGAGACCGGTCTGGCCATGGAGGCGGTGCGCCTGGACCAGGCGGCCTCCGCCGACGCCCTGTCCCGGGGGGAGATCGACGCGATGTTCTCCCTGACCGGGCTGCCCACGCCCGCGGTCGCCGACCTGGCCCGCGAGCACGTGACGCGCCTGGTCGACCTCGGGGACGTCGCGTCCGCCATGGCCGAGGCCCACCCCGAGAGGTACTTCCCGGCCACCATCCCGGCGACCACCTACGAGGGCGTGCCCGCCTGCCCCACCATGTCCACCCCCAACCTGCTGCTGTGCGCGGCCGACCTGCCGGACGACCTGGCCTACTCCGTCGCCGACACCGTCTACACCGGCGCCGCGCGGATCGCCGAATCCCGCCCCGAGGCGGCGCAGATCAACGTGCGCACCGGCATCTCGACCGGCGTGGTCCCCCTCCACCCCGGTGCCGCGCGCTGGTACCGGGACAACAAGCCCTCCTGAGGTCCGCCCCGCCGAGGGCTCACTCCGCGGACGGCAGCGTGATGGTCACGCCGAAGCCCGGCCGCTCGCCGGGCAGGCCCCCGCCCAGCGCCAGTTCCCCTCCGGCCTCGCGGACCAGGTCGGAGACGATCGCCAGCCCCATACCGGTCCCCTCGGTGTTCTGGTGGCGGGGAGAGCGCCAGAAGCGGTCCAGGGCCGCGCCGCGCTCCTCCTCCGGGAGCCCCTCCCCGTCGTCGAGCACGCTGATCCGCGCGGGGTCGCCCGCCGAACCCCGCACCTGCACCCGGGTCCCCCCGGACAGGCGCAGGGCGTTGCTCACCAGTTCGTCGAGGATGCTGCCCAGCCCGCCGGCCGGGGCGCAGACCCGCAGCCCGGCGGGGACGTGCACGGTCACGGTGATCCCCCGGGCCCGGCCCAGGGCGCGCCAGCGCTCCACCCGGGTCTCCAGCAGCTCGGGGACGTCCACGGCCTCGGTGCCGGTGACGCTCTCCAGGCGCGTCGCGGCCAGGAGGGAGTTGAGCATCCGGTGCATGGCCGTGGTCTCGTCCACGGCCACCGCGTGCGCCTCCCGGGCCTCCTCCGAGCCGAGGTAGGGCGCGAGGTTCTCCACCGCCAGGCGCAGGCTCGCCAGGGGATTGCGCAGCTGGTGGGAGGCGTCGGAGACGAAGGAGCGCTGACGCTCCAGGGCCCTGCGCACCACGTCGACCATCGTGTTGAAGGACTCGGTGAGGCGGCGCAGCTCCGGAGGCCCCTGCTCGGCGTCCACCCGCACGTCCAGGTCCCCCGAGGCGACGGCGGTGGTCGCGGCGTCGAGTCGGCCGATGGGGCGCAGGACCCAGCGCGACAGCGGCAGCGAGACCGCCACCAGGAGCGCCAGGGGTACCAGGCTGAGCAGGGCGAGCCACCCCCAGGAGCCGAGGATGTCGGCGCCGAGCCGGTCGGTGGGGGCGGCGACGATGACCGCCCCGGTCACCTCGCTGTCGCGGCCGATGGGCTCGGCGACCACGAGGGGGTCGGACTCCCAGGGCCAGACGGTGGTCGGAGGGGCCGGGCGCTCCCCGGCCAGGGCGACGGTGAGCGCCTCCGGCGCGCCCAGTTCCGCGAGCACGTCGCGCTGGTGCGCCATGCTGCCGGACCCGGCGATGGCCTCCCCGTCGGGGGCGATCACGACCACCGGGATGCCGTAGAGCGCCTCGTAACGGGCCATCTCCTGGAGGAGCGCCTCGGGGCGGTCGGCCTCCAGCGCGGTGCGTGCCAGGGCGGCGAAGCGGCCCGCGTCCCCGAGGCGGTCGACGTAGACCTGCTGGGTCAGCTGCTGGGCGATGACCGTCCCCAGGGGGATGACCGCCGAGGCGACCAGGACGAACGCGGCGGGCAACAGGATGGTGAGCAGCCTGCGGAGCACGGGCTCAGGCCCGGTCGAGGAGGTAGCCGACACCGCGCACGGTGCGGATCCGCACGACCCCGCCGAGCTTGGCCCGCAGCGAGCCGATGTGGGTGTCCAGGGTCCGGGAGGAGGTCTCCCAGGCCGTGCCCCACACCTGGTCGAGGATCTGGTCCCGGGCGACCACCGACGGGGAGCGGGAGGCCAGGAGGGCGAGCAGGTCGAACTCCTTGCGGGTCAGCTGGAGTTCGGCGCCGCCGACGCTGGCCGCGCGGGAGCCCGGGTCCAAGGTGAGCTCGCCGACCCTGACCGCGGGCTCCTCCTCCGCGACCTCGGCCCGCGCGGCGCGGGTGCGGCGCAGGACCGCGTCGATGCGGGCGAGGAGTTCGGCGACGCCGAAGGGCTTGACCACGTAGTCGTCGGCGCCGGCCCGCAGGCCGCGCACGCGGTCGCGCTCCTCGCCGCGGGCCGTGACGGCGATGATGGCGGTCTGCGGGCGGTCGCGGAGCTTGCGGAGCAGGTCGATGCCGTCGGCGTCGGGAAGGCCGAGGTCGAGGAGGACGACGTCGGCGGGCGGGGCGGTCAGGGCCCGTTCGGCGGTGGCGACCCTCTGGACGTCGAAGGACGCCGCCCGCAGGGCGGTCACCAGTCCGCGGGCGACCCGGTCGTCGTCCTCGACCACGAGAATGCGCATGTCCAGCATGTTAGGCAGTGTTCGCGCCGGTCACGGCACACCGCGGGGGCGCTCCCCGCCTCGCGGACGCCGCTCCCGGCCCCGCGGGAGCGGCGTCCGCCGCCCGCCGACGGCGCGGCACGGGGTGCCGCGGGGGCGGGCCCCGGCGCCATTTCCGCGACCATAACACCGGGGGCGGAATTGCGTCCGCACCGAGGCACCCGCTTCCCCCGAAGCGCACGGGGCGACCTCGAAGCGGACCGCCCCGGGCGCAACATCCTGATCCCGAGCCGCAATGGAAACGAAAAGGGATCAGAGCCGCGGACCGCCGAAACCCACCCTTTTCCCGCACTTGCTTTTCCGTGTACCGGGGAGCACGGTAATCGCCTCTCCGCCCCGCGACCCCTCTCCGGCCGCCGTCCCCGCCCCTTCCCAGGAGGCGACCGCTCCGGCCCTCCGGACGGAGCAGAGCCAGCAAAGCCCACGGGCACGGGCTTTGCGCGCATCAGCACGAGGGGGACCCACGGCGGCGCCCCGGCGGACGCCGCGCGGGCACGGCACCCGCGAAACCGAAGCAGAACCGCTTCCCGGCATATCATCCGCGTCTTTTTCCGGACCATCCGGAGAACGGCCTGGCCCGGACAACATGAACACCACTCCAGTGGGCATGTACAAGTCGGCCCCTGTCACCAACCGAATACATAACTGAACCGGAGTCGGACCCGATCGCACTTTCAGAACTGCTCGGGAAACAGGAGCGACCAATGGTGGAACTGAGAGAATCGAGGCCGCCGAGTGCGTAGCGACAACCAGCGGGGACAGAGCGGACGGGAGTGCCCGTGAGAGGGCTGGGACACGAACCCGGTCGGTGGCGGAAGTCGAGCTACAGCGGTGGCGGCAACGGCGACTGCGTCGAGGCCGTCCTGGGCACGCCGGGGACGGTCGGCCTGCGCGACTCCACGCACCCCGACCGCGCGGCGCTCGCCCTGCCCGCGCACCAGTGGGTCGCGCTGCTCCGGCTCGCCGGACACCGCTGAAGGGACCGAACGGCCCGGGGGACGCGCCCCGGACCGCGACCGGTCACATCTGGGCGAGGTAGATGTCGGCGTCTCCCCGCACGGTCCTGCGGAGGCTGAGCGTGGCGGGGTGGTCGGACCCCATCACCCGGCGGTAGCCGTCCTCCACGGCGACGAACTCGGCCTCGACGTCCTCGCCCTGGGCCCGGCGGTCCACGAGCAGGTTGCGGCGGGCCAGCAGGGCCAGCGGATGCGAGGCGCCCAGCGCCTCCTCGCAGCCGCGCAGCGCCTCCTCGTCCCGTTCCCTGGCACCGGCCGCGTCGCCCATGAGGAAGTGGTCGTTGGCCAGGTTCACCAGGCAGGCAAGGGTGCTGGGGTGGTGGGCGCCGAGCCGGTCCAGGAACAGCTCCAGGGAGCGCTCGTCCAGCTGGCGGGCCTCGGCCGCCCTGCCCAGACGGCGCAGGATGATCGCCCGGTTGACGTCGGCCGCGCCCACGTAGGGGTGGCGTTCGCCCAGGAGCTTGACGTAGCGCTCCCCCGTGGTCTGGGCCAGCTCCAGCGCCTCGTCGTGCTGGTTGACCGCGCTCAGGGACATGGAGTGCACCAGGGCGGCGTACATGGTCTCGTTGTCGTCCACGCCGTGCTTGACCCGGAAACGCTGCCAGGCGCGCTCCGACAGGGCGAGCGCCTCCCGGTGGTGGCCGACGCGCCGGCGCATGACGGCCAGCGTCCGCTGGTTGCGCAGGACGCGGTTGTCGTCCTCCCCGATCAGGCCGATGGCACGCTCGACCTGGTGGGCCTGGATCTCCTCGGCCTCCCGGTAGCGGCCCTTCTCCATCAGGGCCTCGGCGTAGCCGTTGTTGGTGCCCAGGGTGCGCGGGTGGTCCGGGCCGAAGACGGCCTCCAGCCGGGCCAGCGTGTCGCGGTACTGGTCGGCGGCCGAATCCGGGTCGCCGCTGAGCAGGAGGTTGAAGGCGCGGAAGTGGGCGGTGACCAGGGTGTGCGGGTCGTCCTCGCCGAAGAGGCGCACCCGGCGGTGGTAGGCGTCGGCCGCCGCCGTCAGGGAGTCGCGGAACCGGCCCAGGAAGCGCAGGGTGCGGATGTACTCGATCTCCGCCTCCAGGGTCTCGGGGTCCCCGGGGTTCTGCGTCTCGCGCAGGGTGTCCAGGGTGGCCTCGCACAGCGCGAGGGCCTGCTCCAGGTATCCCTGCCCGCGCATCGCCGTGGAGATCTGGATCGCCATGCCCAGGGTGGAGGGGTGGTTCTCGCCCAGTTGCAGGCGCCACCACTCGTGGGCGGTCTCGCCCAGGCTGCGGGCCTCGTCGAACTCCTGGCGCAGCGCGGCGACACGGCACATCTGCACCACCAGGTTGCGTGCCCAGGGGTCGGTGCAGTTCCACAGTTCGGAGGCCCACACGTGCGGCAGCAGCTCGGTGTAGCGCTCGGAGGCGTCCACGGCCACCACCTGGAGGTCGTTGCGGCCCAGCAGCTGGTGGGCGCAGTGGCGCATCTCCTCGCGCTCCTGGTCGCTCATCGGCGCCTGGACGGCGCGCTGCACCAGCCGGTGCAGGGAGACCGTGTTGCGCTGGTGGTCGATGTGGGCGAGGCTGTTGCGCCCGATGTCGCGGATCGCCATGCCGAGCCTGGCCGGGTCCTCCAGGGCGCCGCGCAGCTCCGCGGGGCCCTCGATGCCACGGGCGAAGTTGAACAGCGTCCTGGGGATGGGCGCCGTCGACATGAAGGAGCAGAGCTGGAGCAGCTGGAGCGCCGCCGGGTTGGTGGTGGCCAGCCGGTCCAGGGACACGTTCCAGGCGGCGGCGACGGCCACCGGGTAGGCGCTGTCCACCGGGCGCAGGAGGTCGAGCATCTCCTGGCTCTTCTCGGAGAACTGGCGCAGGTACTCCTCGGTGGCCATCCCGCTCTCGTGCAGCCACACGGCGGCCTGGTTGAGGGCCAGCGGCAGGTCGCCCAGCTCGTGCGCCAGCTGGTCGGCCTCCTCGGTGGTCAGCGACGCGGGTCCGCGCCGTTTCAGCAGCTCGATGCTCTCGGCCCGGTCGAACTCGCGGACGGAGAGGTAGGCGTCGCCGCCCCGCACCGTCCAGCTGGAGTCCCGAGAAGTGATGATCACGTGGCCCTCGCCCCCGACAGGAAGATACTGATCCAGTTCGGACCGGGCCTGCGCGTTGTCGAAGACGAGAAGCCAACGCGGGTAGTCCAAGCCCTGGCGGAGTGCCTCCAGGACGTTCTCCAGGACGTGTCCGCTGCCCGCGCCCGCGCTGTCCAGCCTGAGTCTGGACGCGAGGACGGAGAAGCTCTCCCGCAGCTGGTTGCTGTGGGCCGCGGGGATCCAGCAGATGAGGTCGTAGTCGGACGCGTACCGGTACAGGTACTCCTTGGCGAGCTCTGTCTTGCCGACCCCCGACATCCCGTTGAGGGCGGTGATGACCTGTCGCCGCCCCTTCAGGAGCTGCCCCCTCAGCGCGGAGAGGAGTTCCTCCCGGCCGGTGAAGGCGCTGTTGCGGCGCGGAACCTGGACCCAGACCGCGTTGAGCGGTCGGCCACTCGTGGACGATCGGGACGTACGACCGCTGGACTGGTCGCCAGATTCTTGCATCATATCCTCATTTGACAGTTTTGTGGCCATATGAGTTTCTTTCCCCGACCGTTCAGAAAAGGGTGCTCTGTTCCGCGCCTTCCAGCCGTTGTTCCCGCCCACACGCGCAGATCCGGAAACCTTAGGTAATACTAGACCAGCGGGCGACGGCGTACCCGCCTCATGCGTTTCCCGCGTACCGCGGGTCGCACCCGCCCCGGAGATATCGGCGTATTCCCTGATGGGTACGGCATAACGCCGGGTGAGGGCGGCGCTCTCCACCGCGGGAAGCATGGAATTCGCCCAGTGGTGGGACACCCGCGTCCTTTTCGGGAAATCCTCGTGCACGCCCCGAAGCATCAGGCGCAGGGCGTCGAACCAGGGGTCCACCCAGCGCAGGCGCTCCGCCGCCAGGCCCAGCACCCGGCGGATGTCGGAGACCCGGCCGCCCAGCGACAGCAGGGCCCGCCGCACCCCCGGGCGGAAGTCCCACCCGACCGGCCCGTCCTCCTCCCCCCGCTCACCGCCCCCGCGCACCAGCCCGCTGAAGAAGACCTCCGTCAGCTCCGAGGGGGTGGCGCGGCCGAGCACGTCCTCGCAGACCGCCTCCACCAGGCGCGGGTCCAGCGGCACGGCGGCAAGGGCCACCGCCAGGTCGAACGCCTCGGGGCTGGCCAGTTGCCGGAAGCGCCGCGCCTCCCGTTCGGCGTCGAAGACGGGCTCCCGGGCGTCCGGCGCCTCGGCGGGGTCCGGTCCCCCTCCCGCGGGGAAGCGAGCGGTGTGCGCCCACAGGCGCCCGGGGCCCCTCCCCATCGCGAAGACGGCCCAGTCGCGTATCGTCCCGGGATCCAGTGTCAGCACGGGAACGAGCGCGCCCGGCTCGCGCTTCTCCTCCTCCGGGTCGGTGAGCGTGCGTTCCCGCGCGTACCCGGTGTTCGCGGCGCAGGGACCGGCGGCCCGGGGCGCGGCCAGCTCCGTAGGGGCCGTGGCGATGGCCCCGCGCCGCCACAGGCGGGGCTGGAGCAGGTGGAGGATCGCGACCGCGCCGCGGTCCGCGGCCTCGGCGACCCAGTCCTGGAACCCGCGGTCGCGCCAGGCGCCGCCGAGTCCGTCGGTGAGGAACAGGACCACGTGCGCGCGACCGCCGCCGAGGCGGCCGGGGCGGCCGTGGACGTCGCGCAGCCCGGGGCTGCCGGTGCGACCGGAGTCGAAGTACAGGGAGACGACCTCGCGGAAGATCCCGCCGGAGCGCGCGAGCCGGACGAACTCGGCGGCCAGGCCGCGCTGGAAGGCCATGGTGACGCCGTCGTCGACGAGGAGGGTCAGGCTCACCACCCGTTCCCGTCGCGCGCACGGACGCGGCACCACCGGGACTCCGGCGCCCTCGCGCTCGTCCTCGGTCCAGTGGAGGCTGTCCAGGAGCGAACGCGCGTAGTTGCGCGCGGTGCCCTCCGGGTCGATACCGTCCGGCCGCCCCCGGGGCTCGGTGAGGTGGAAGGGCCCCAGCGCGGCGACCAGTTCCTGGCGCCGTTCCAGGACCGGCTGGACGAACCCGTGGGGCTCCGTCGGCGGCCCGTCGTCCCCCGGGGCGCGGCGCGGCCACGGGGGCGTCCCCCCGTGGCCGGACGGCCGGGCCGGGGCCGGACCGCGGGGCGCGGCGGCGGAGGCGTCCCCGCCGGTCCTCGTCCCGTCGCCGGGGAGCCCCGGGGACCGTGCGGTCCCGGTGTCCGCGCCGGTGCCGGTCTCCCCCGGGAGCGGACCGGAGCCGGCGGCCTCCCCCGGCGTCGGACCGTCGGCGGGCGGCTCCGGGAACACCGGGCGGTCGCGGCGGGCGGCCTCGGCACGCGCCTGGAGGGCCGCCAGGTGGAGCGCGTCCGCCCACTCCGTGGGGGTGAGGCCGCCCGGGGGGCCGCCCGACCGGTCGCCGGAGCCCCGGGGGCGGTCGTCCCCCGGCTGGTGCGCGGGGCTCATCCCGGGGTTTCCGTGAGGCGGTGCCAGAGCAGGTCGGAGAGGTGGCGGACCTGCTCGGGCCCCGGCTCGCCCTGTCCCATGGCGCCGACCAGGTGCACGGCGTTGAGCAGCTGGTCCACGGCCAGCGCGTGGCCGTCGGCGCTCCTGCGCAGGAACTCGGTGACCAGGGTCCGCGTGCCGGTGGGCGGGTCGCCGTCGAAGTGCCCTGCCACGGCGGCCACCAGCTCGTCCTCGTCCGGCAGCCCCATCCGGACCGGGATGCAGCGGCGCAGGAAGGCGGGCGGCAGATCCCGGTCGTCGTTGCAGGTCACCACCGTGACGGGGAAGGCCGAGCAGAGGACCTCGCCGCGTTCGACCACCGCCGTGCGGCCGGGGTCGTCGGTGGCCACCCGGATCCTCCCGGCGACGTTGGCCAGTCGGCCCAGTTCGGGGACGGTGTAGCCGCCGTTCTCGAAGAGGTCGAGCAGATCGCCGGGCAGGTCGAAGTCGCCCAGGTCGAAGTCGTCGACCAGGAGCACGCGGGGCAGCCGGGTGGGCAGGAAGGCGGTGCCCAGGGGCCCCAGGGTGAGGTAGCGGCCGATCGACTCGGCGCTGCTGCGCAGGTGTGCGTCGGCCTCCGTTCCGTCGGCGCTCGCGTAACGGCGGTCCCGGGAGCCCCGGGCCCGGTTGCGGGCGTTCTCCAGGTTGAGGTCGTGGATCTGGGTGAGGGGGTCGTAGGCGTACAAGCCGTCTCGCACGGTGCTTCGGCTGGTGACGGCCCAGCGCAGGACACGGCCCAGGCCCAGCTCGCGGGAGACCTGGTGGGCGAGGCTGGACTTGCCGATCCCGGGCGGGCCCACCAGCAGCAGGGGGCGGCGCAGGCAGATGGCCGCGTTGACCTTGTCCAGCAGCTGGCGGCGGTGCGGCCCCAGGGGAACGGGGAAGTTCCGGGGCCGGACGGGGCCCAGGTGGCGCTCGCTCTCGGCGGCGGGGTCCGCGGCCCGCGGCCCCGGGTCGTAGAACGGGGGGTCCACGCCGGTCTCGGCGGGGTCCGGCCCGCCGCCGTAGGTGCGCCACCGGGGAGGCGGGGGGAGCTGGGCGGCGAGGTCCAGGTGCGGGCGGGGCTGACCTGTGCCGTGGAAGATCCACCACCCCGGCGCGGAGCTGGTCGATCCGGGTTCGGCTGATGTGGTCATGGCAGGCCCTTCGAGCCGCGCCCAAGGGGGGCTGTCGGATGCTGTGGGGGTGTCATCGGTCTGGGGGCGGGCAGAACCGGAAGGGTGTCGTGGTAGAAGACGGCGACCTCGAAGCTTTCTTCGATGTACCCGGTATCGTCCGGGGAAACGCATCCGGAACGCGATTGGTGGAGCGCCTTGGGAAGCGCTCGTATTCTTTCGGGCGGCACCATTACCTCCCGTCCCACCTTCCCCAGATTGAGCCACGGACTTGCCCCCGGCCCATTGTCGGCGGAACGCCAGACAACGACCGGAACCCCGATCATGAGCGCCGACCAGACCGACATGTGGCACTCGTCCAGATGGGAGGGAACTGAGAGGGCGACGATCCTGTCGTCCTGGAGTCTTTCGACCAGGGGTTCGCGGTAGGTCCGCCCTCCCCTGCGCCTCCTCTGCCCTGCCTCGTGCGCGGTGTCCAGGTGCAGGACCTCGCGCGCGCTCGCGAGCCCCTCCCACCGGCGGGCGCAGGTACTCCGGGCCTGCGCGGTGTCGCCGCGCGCGGGGTCCACCAGCTCCTCCGCCCGGTAGACCACCTGGGCCCGCGAGCCGAGCCTGCGGTCCCCCTCCCCGGCCTCCTGCCAGCGCTCGGCCTCCAGGCGGCGGAGCAGGTCCAGCCGCGCGACCAGCTCGACCCGTACGCCCTCGTGGTACCCCGTGCGGTGGTCCACCTCCAGCAGGGTGAGCAGGCCGCCGACGTGGGCGCCGATGCGCTCGGCCTCCATGTGCGGGGTGTGGCCGTGGCCGCAGAAGTCCGGGGGCCTGCCCCGCCTCTCGCTGAGCACCGTCCAGTACTCGACGTCGTACCGGTCCCTGCTCCGGCCCTGGGTGACGTGCACGACGAGCCGGGCGGGCGCGCGCGGGCCGGGCGGCGCGGCCGTGCCCTCGCGCCGCCCCCCGCCCCAGAGCAGGAGCAGGTCGGCGCAGTCGCGCAGCGGAACGGCGCAGGGCAGCAGGGAGCAGAAGATCCGCAGCGGGAGTTCGTCGCCCTCGGGCACGGTCATCTCGGTCAGGTCCACGAGCCGGTCCCAGGCCGTGTGGGGCGGCGCCTCGGCCGGGGCGAGCCGGTCGGTCCGGGCGGTCTCGAAGGCCTCCGCGACCAGGTCCGGGGAGTGCTCCGCCAGCTCCCGGCGGACGAGGTCGACGTCGGCGTCGGTGGTCCCCTCGGGCAGGAGGCGGTACAGCTGCTCCCACTCCTCGGCGTGGACCAGCGGCTCCGCGGCCCGGGCCGCCGCCAGCGAGCTGCGGCCGCGCTCCTCCAGGTAGAGGATCCAGCGCAGGAGGCAGCCCAGGCGCACCTGTTCCCGGCACAGGCGTACCAGGTGGCGGGCGAACTCGACCGGAGAGCCCTCCAGGCGCAGGTTGCGGCGGACCCGGGTCGGCAGCTGGTAGGCCAGCTGCTCGCGCGCGTCCGGGAGGAGGACGCACCGTAGCGCGCACAGGGCGTCGACCAGGTCCTCGAACCCGCCGTCGGCCGGGAGCGGCCGCCCTGCGCCCTCCGGGAGGAGCCGCCCTCCGATCGGGGCCTGGCCCCCCGCCGTGGCCGTCGTCTCGCTCACCCGGACGGGCTCCCCAGGAGGGGGGCCGCGGCCTCGCGGACCCGGAGCATCCCCGCGCTCCCGTCCTCCCTCGCGTCGAGGAGGGCGAGCACCTCGTCGAGGAGCCCGTACTCGCCGTGGGCGAGGGCGACCAGCTGCGCGGCGAAGGAGAGCAGGTCCTGGTCGGCGCGGAGCCTGCGGCGCAACCGGGGGTCGAGTGCGACGTACAGGTCCAGGCGCAGGTCGGGCAGGAGCAGCGTGCGCAGGTCGGTCATCGCCCTGGCGGTACGCGTGAGCGCCTCCCGTTCGCCGTTCTCCGCCGCTGCCGCGGCGGTCCGCTCGGTCGGCCACACCCGGGGGATCGCCTCCATCGGAACCATCCAGCCCGCCCTGCCGCTGCCGGTCGCCTCGCAGAGCAGACCGAGGAGGGCGTTCCCCTTCTCCTCTCGGACGCCGCTGCCGCTGAAGCCGGGCAGGACGGTGAACCCCGCGCGGGAGTCGACGTCGATCTGGACGTAGCCGAAGCGGCTGCCCCCGGTACCGGTGGCCCGGCCGGTCACCCAGAGGCCGGTCTCGGCGCGGGGGAAGCCGAGGACGCGGACCCGGTCGCCGACGCGGTAACGGGCTGGGACGGCGGGGGGGATCGGGGCGGACCGGTCCAGGCGCAGTACCGCCGCGTCCCAGGGCGCGGCCTCCTCCCACCACCAGCCGTCGGCGACGACCGTGGCGGCGGCCTCCCAGTCCGGGAGGCCGCGCGGGGCGTCCAGGCGTACGGTGACGCCGGGTCCGGCGGGGGCGCCGGACCCGGCGACGGCCTCGCGGACGACGTGCGCGCAGGTGATCGCGTATCCGGATGCGACCAGTACCGCGGCTCCGTGCAGGGCCGTGCCGCCGCGGTCGGTGACGCGCAACTGCCAGTCGGGGGCGAGGGGGCTGGGGGCCAGGTGGGACACGGTGCTCCCGTTCGGCGGGCGGGGCACACGGGACGGGCCCGAACGCGCGGTCCCGCTCAGTGTTTCGGGTGCACCGAATTCTACCTGTCGTTCATGAAAATGTGTTGTCCTGAAGGAGAGCGAAAGATTTGAGTGTTTTTCGTGAGGTATAGGTGAATTTGGATAAACAAGTTAAGAAAAAGGTTTTATGTGCGGTACCCGGGCCGTCCGCCTCCGGCGACGGACGGCCCGGACGCGCTGGTCAGGAGGCCGGTACCGGTTCAGGGGTCCGACGGCGGGGGCGGCCCCACGGCATGAGGCGGTCCACGCAGAGGCGGCCGCCCGTGAACCCGAGGGCCAGGGCGACGACGCCGAGGACCAGCACGAGCTCGAAGCCGCCGACCAGCGGGTCGCCGACGTGGGCGAAGAAGTAGGCGCCGGCCATCATGAAGGCCAGGAGGAGCCCGGCCAGGGGCAGGGCGAACCCGATGATGAGGGCCAGTCCGGCACCCACCTCGATGCTCGCTCCCAGGAGCGCGGCGAACTGCGGGAAGGGGATCCCCATGGACTCGAAGCCCTGGGCCGTGCCTTCGAGGCTGGACATCTTCGGCCAACCGTGCGCGATGAAGACGACGCCGACCACGACTCTGGCGAGCAGCGCGACGACGTCCCCCACGCGGGACATGAGCGGATTCTCGGTCATAGCGGTTCCTGTTCCTGTGAGCGGGTAACCCAGGAGGGGGCCGTGGCCTCGCAACGTTGCTTGAGACTACAACCTTTTCCTGGGAAAGCAGATGATAGTACGCATCCGCCCGGACACATAGAGTGCCAATGGGGGATATTTCTCCCCCTCGGCGTCCGCCCTGGTGGGAGCCGACAACAGAACGCGACTCAGTCCCGGCGCACCGTACCGGTCGGCCCCGTGTACCGCGGCTCCTCGCCCCCGGGGTCGAGCACGCCGAGCATGGACTCCGCGATCCCCCGCAACTGCTTGACCTGGTCGTCGGTGAGCGCGTCGAAGAGCACGCGCCTGACCTCGTGCACGTGGCCCGGAGCCGCCTCGCTCAGCACGGCCGCGCCCTCGGGGGTGAGCTCGGCCAGGGTGGTGCGCCGGTCGCCCGGGCGCTTGAACCTGCGGACCAGGCCGTCCCCCTCCAGACGGGCGACCGCGTGCGAGAGGCGGCTGGGCGAGGAGCGCAGCCTCCTGGCCAGGCCGGTCATCGTCATCACGCGCTCGGGCGCCTCGGACAGCTTCACCAGGATCTGGTAGTAGGCGTGGGACATGCCGGAGTCCTGCCTGAGCTGCCGGTCCAGCGCACCGTCCAGCAGGTGGACGGCGGCCAGGAAGGCCCGCCACGTCTGCTGTTCGCCCTCGTCGAGCCACCGCGTCTCGGCCATCGGGCCCGTGCCCCCAGGGATAACTTGAGAGTTCAACTGTGTTCTGGTCAAATATCTATCTTCCAGGCATCGGAGAGCGGCCGCGGCACGGCGGCCCCGCCCGCCCGAGCGGGGTCCGCCGGCGTCGGCGCACTGGAAGGACGCCCCGTCCACCGTCGGCGCCACGGCGGACGGAATCCCTCTGACCTACGGACTTCCGGGGTTTTCCGCAACGCTACTACGGAGTCACATACGCCGCCCCGGTTGCGCCCCGCCCCGTTCGCGGCCTCCGCGGCGGCCGCCGCACGCCCTCACGGCACCGCGCGTGCCGGTACCGCTTGGGACACTCTCCCCCATGACGGACACAAGCGATCCCGCGGACGCGCGCACGGTCGGGCAACTGGTGGCCTCGACGGGCAGAGCCAAGTACCTGTGCTTCTGGGGCCACCAGCCGCCCGCCTCCGGAGGCGTGTCGGCGAGCTGCCTGTCGCAGTGGTGGCCCGCCGACTTCACGGTGGAGGGGGTCGGCTACCGCACCGCGGAGCACTACATGATGGCCGCCAAGGCCCGACTGTTCGGTGACGCCGAGGCGGAGGAGCGGATCCTCGCGGCGGGCCACCCCCGGGACGCCAAGGTGATCGGCCGCCAGGTGCGCGGCTTCGACGAGCGCGGGTGGGAGTCGGCCCGCTTCGGGATCGTGGTCGAGGGCGGCCTCGCCGAGTTCGGTCAGAACCCGGAGCCGCGCGAGTTCCTGCTGGGCACCGGCAGGCGGGTGCTGGTGGAGGCCAGCCCCCGCGACAGGGTGTGGGGCGTCGGACTGGGCGCCGAGAACGACGACGCGCGGGTCCCCGAACGCTGGCGGGGGCTCAACCTGCTGGGGTTCGCCCTGATGGAGACCCGGGCCCGCCTGGCCGCGGCTCCGTGACGCCGGGTCCGTTTCCCGCCGGACCCGCGCCCGGACCGGAAGGGTACGGAGTGCCGACCGGCGGCCGGACCCGAAGCCCTGCTGGTGCGGCGCGGGGGTTTCGACCCGCGTCCCAGCGGGGTCGGACGGTCGGGACGCGCCGCGAGCACGGGACCGCGGCGCGGGGCGTGGACCTGGCGCGCCCGTTCGGCCAGGGCACTAGCAGACCGGGACCCGGGGGTTGTCGCGCGTGCGCGCCCCCGGAAGCCAGCCGGTGGCGGCGCCGACGGTCACCCGGTACATGGTGCTGGTGCTCGTCCCGCTCTCGTCCGTGACGGTGACGCCGTTCGGGACGAGGCACGAGGTCTGGAGGACGTCGCCGTGCCATACCTGGCCCGCGCGGTTGCCGGGGTCGGAGTAGGGGGCGTGGGGGTCGTGGACCAGCCGCAGGGCGCACTCCGGCGCGCGTGAGCCCTGGCAAGGGCCCTCTGCGTTGAACACGGTCAGCGGCACCGCCGACGGCGGCGCGGGCGCCTCCGGCTCGGGCTCCTCCGACGGTTCGTCCGTCTCCTCGGCGGGTTCCCCGCCGGGCTCCTCCGACGGTTCCCGGCTCGGTGCCTCGGACGGCTCCTCCGAGGGCTCCTCACTGGGCTCCTCCCGGGAGACCGGCCCGGGGACGCGCTGCTCCTCGGTGGGCTCCTGCACGACAGGTTCCGGCTCCTCCTCGCCCGCGAACCACGCGGCCACGGGCAGGTTCTCCCACTTGCCGCCCAGGGCCGCCCCGCCCGCGACGAGCCCCGCCAGCAGGACCAGGACGCCGAGGGCCGCCCCGGCCAGGGCCAGGGTCCGCCTCCCGCCCCGGCCCCCACCGGTCGCGGGGATCTCGTACTCGCGCTCGCCCCCCGTCCGCACACCGTGCCAGCAGCGGTCCAACACCCCGGCGGTGGCCGCGGCCGCGGTCCCCACGTCGCGGATCGGCGCGATGGCACGGCCCGGAGAGGCCGTCTGGACCACGCCGTGCACCAGTTCCAACGCGGTGGGGCGCTCCGGAGCCCGCTTGCTCAGCGCGCGCAGCGCCAGGTCGGCCAGGGGACCGGAGAAGCCGTCGGTGTCGGGCGGTGAGTCGAGCACCCGGTGGGCCACCGCGGCCGCGTTGCCCGCCCCGAAGGGCGGGCGTCCCGTGGCCGCGTACACCACCAGCGCGCCCCAGGCGAACACGTCGTCGGAGGTGGAGACCGGTTCGCCGCGGTAGTGCTCCGGGCTGATCCACCCGGGCGAGCCGCTGAGCGTCCCGGTACAGGTGATGGCCGTCTGGTCGATCGCCCGCGCCACGCCGAAGTCCAGGACGCGCGGGCCCTCCGGCGAGAGCACGATGTTGGAGGGCTTGAGGTCGCGGTGCGCGATCCCCGCCTCGTGGATCTGGGCCAGCGCCTCGGCCACTCCCGTTGCCAGGCCGCGCAGCAGCTCCTCGCCCAGCGGACCGTGCTTGCGCAGGTAGTCGCTCAGGGTCATGCCGCGCACGAGCGGTGTCGCCAACCAGGGCCTTGCCGCCTCGGTGTCGGCGTCGAGCAGCGGTACGGCGCAGGCACCGCCCACGCGGCCCAGCAGGTTGACCTCGCGGGCGAAGCGGGCCCGGAAGTCGGCGTCCGACGCGTACTCGGGGTGGATCAGTTTGACGGCGACGAGCCCGCCGTTCTCGTCCTGTGCCGCGTACACGAGTCCCATCCCGCCCGTGCCCAGCCGTTTGAGCACCCGGTAGCGCCCGATGCGGACCTGGTCGTCCGAGGTCAGGTCGGTGACGGTCGTGGGCAGGAGCACGGTGAGGGGACCTGTGGACACGGAGGAGAACCTCGCTCATTCGGGGCGGGGTGGTGTGAAGGGGAAGGCACACGGAGCAAAGGTGCCCTACGAGGGTAGTGGAGTCCCACCCGTAGCGCCCTCCCCGGTCACCGGGATGCGGCCCGGACCTCTCCCTCCGCGGGCCCCTTGCCGCCACCGGGTTCCGATCCCGGAGCCAATCAGACGTATCGCGTTCGATGTGTGTTTATCGTGCGATTTTTCCGAATCGCATCCCGCGATCACCGTCGGATCACCCGGATTTCATCCGCAGTATCCGTGGTTACGGCTCCGGTGCGCCCACGACAGGAGTAGAGTCCAGACCGCGGACAGCATGGTGCTTCCGGCACCCGCACCCGTTCCCCGGAGCACTCCGGGTCTCGGCGTTCCCGCCGCCACCCGTCAGACGCTCGCGCGGCCCGACCACGTACGCCCGCCGCACGCTCCGGGAGACCGGTTCACCCACGCGCACCCGCCGGTGCCGCACGCGGTCCGGGAACGCACCGTCCTTCTTCCATCCAGGACGAACCACACTCCAGGGACTTCCCATGGCCTATTACCGCATCCAGTTGCGCGACGGCTCCAACCACACGCTCCAGGCGGTGCGCATGCGCACCGACGCACGCAGCCTCTACCTGGAGGAGCGCACCGCCGGGGCGTGGACCGAGGTGTTCTCGAACCCGATCACGGAGGTGGAGCGCGTCCAGCGCCGCTTCACCGAGAACGACGGCACGTGGACCTGGCTGAGCGAGCGCCTGCCCGCTCCCGTCGGCGGCGTCCGCGCCTGGTGATGCCACGGCCGGGCGGAGGGGATCCGCCCGGCCCCGGCACCACCGTCACCAGGGCAGGACCCCGTAGCTCTCCGGGTCCTCAGCCGAAGCCAGGTGGCCTCAGAGCACCCCGTTGGGCCCGTCCCCGGGCAGGGTGGCCAGGTGCAGGTTCACCCTCGCGCCCTGCTCCGCCGTGCGCGTGCCCGTGTTGCCGTTGAGGTCGGTCGCGCAGTACCCGGGGTTGGCCGCGTTGACCTTGGCTCCCAGGGGCGCGAGGGTCTTGGCGTACAGCGCCGTCACCATGTTCACCGCCGCCTTGGAGGCGGGGTAGCCCGTATCGCCCTCCATCGCGAAGAACGGGCCGTACGGATCGGTCATCGTTCCGATCGAGCCGACCTCGCTGGACACGTTGACCACCCGCGCGGCCTCCGAGCGGCGCAGCAGGTCCAGGAACGCATCGGTGACCGTCACCGTGCCCACCACGTTCACCTCCAGCGTCCGCCGGAGCGCGACGGGATCGACCTCGCCGGTTCCGCCCCGGCCCAGGGCCACGCCCGCGTTGTTGACCAGCACGTCCAGCCGTCCGAACTCCTCCTCCACCCGAGCGGCGGCGGTCCGGACGCTCCCGGCGTCGGTGACGTCCAGAGCCAGCGCGCGGACGTCCACGCCCTCCTCCCGAAGGGCCTTCTGCGCCTCGGCACCGCGTCGCGCGTCCCGGAAACCGGCCAGCACCGTCATTCCCTCCAGACCGAGCAGTCGCGCGGTCTGGAATCCGATTCCCTTGTTCGCCCCCGTCACGAGGGCGATTCTGCGTGTCTTCGCCATGGGATCGATCGTGGAAGGGTCGGCGGACTCGCGGAAGGAACCGTCGAGGCTGGTATCGGCGGTACCACTGTGCGGAAGGCGTTCCTCGGGCACTCTGGACGGAGGACCACGATGAGGAGGCGTGCGATGGCGGACCGCGGGGAACTCGCGGCGTTCCTGCGCGACCGGCGCGGCAGGATCGGCCAAGGCGACGTCGGTCTGCCCGACACCGGGCGCCGCCGCACTCCGGGCCTGCGCCGCCAGGAGGTGGCACAGCTCGCAGGGATGTCGGTGGAGTACTACGTACGGCTGGAGCAGGCCCGCGGCCCCAACCCGTCCGGGCAGGTGCTGTCGGCGCTATCGCGTGCCCTGATGCTGAACGTCGACGAGCGCGCCTACCTCTTCCACACGGCCGGAGCAGAGCCCCCCGTCACCAGCGGTCCCAGCCGCGAGATCTCCACGGCGGTGCGGTACCTGCTGGACGGCCTGGCCACCACCCCCGCCTACGTGCTGGACGCCAAGTACGAGGTGCTCGCGTGGAACCGGATGGCCGTTCACTTCATCGGGGACATGGCGGAGTTGCCCGAGGGGGAGCGCAACCTCATAGTGTGGATGTTCTCCCGGCCGGAGGACGAACCGCACTGGGACGACCCGCACAGCGTCTGCTTCACCCAGCACTCGGTGGCGGACCTGCGTGCGGCCTACGCCCGTTACCCGGGCGATCCGGAGATCGCCCGCCTGGTCACCACTCTGCTGGGTACCTCACCGAGGTTCGCCCGGATGTGGGAGTCGCGCGAGGTGCGTAAACGGCGCGGGTTCAGCAAGAGGGTGGACCACCCGACCATGGGCGCCCTGGTATTCGAGTGCCAACTGCTCCACGTGCCCGACACCGACCAGCGGATCATGATGTACTGCCCCGAACCCGGGTCCGCCACGGAGCGGTCGATGGCGCGCCTGGCCGCCGGGGCCCCGGCGCCCGCGTTCGACGGGCTCACCCCGCTGTCCGCACCGTTCGGTTCGGCACCCTGCGGGCCGGGCGGGCTGGTCGAGGAGCCGCCGCCCGCAGCGGGGCACGAGGTCCACCCGGCCCGGCGTCGGTGAGGGAGGCGTCGGGGCGGGTCAACGGCAGCCGGACGTGTTCCTGTTTCGCTGGCCGGTGCCCGTCTCCGTGGGGCGGTCTCGCCCGCCCTCCGCAGACGTTGCGGCTCTCCGCTGTGACACGGGCGTGAAGGTCGGGAGTCACGGCTGCCTGGCCCTGTGTCCTACTCCTCCCGAACCGGAACCCCGCTTACTTAACATTCATTGAGCAAGGGGGGCGGGGAAAGCTGGATACCGTGGACGGCGGGTCCGCGACCCCCCGCAAGGGCCCGGAGTACCCGACGGGGTGCAGGAAGTGGAGAAGACCAGGATGAGCGAGACGACCCCGGCGCCGGACACCCGCGCCCCCTCCGGCTCCGAGGCGCCGACACCGCGGAGGCGGGTGAACCGGCGCGAGCAGATCCTGCGCACGGCGGCCGACGTCTTCGCCTCGCGGGGCTTCCACAACACCTCGCTGGCCGACATCGCGGCGACGCTCAGCATCACCCCGGCGGGGGTCCTGCACCACTTCGGCTCCAAGACCGACCTGCTCACCGCCGTCCTGGAGCTGCGCGACGACACCGACCCGGCACCGGAGGGCAGCCGGATGCTGGACCACCTGGTGGCGACCGCCGAGCGCAACGCCGAGCGGCCGGGGACCACACAGCTCTACGCGGTGCTGTCGGCGGAGAGCGCCACCGACGAGCACCCGGCGCAGGACTGGTTCCGGGACCGCTACACGGTGCTGCGCAGGGAGATCGGGGACGCCGTGCTGGACCGGCTGGAACCGGGGCACCGGGAGGCCGCTGACACGCCGGGGCCGGACGGGCACACCCCGGCGGAGGCCGCGGCTTCGGCGGTCATCGCCGCGATGGACGGGCTCCAGGTGCAGTGGCTGCTGGACCCGGGCGCCGTGGACATGGCCGCCGTCACCGAGCTGGTGATCGACTCCCTGGTGGCCCGGCTGTCCCGACGGGACTGACCGGGCGGGGGCCCGGGGCGGGGCGCCCGCCTCCCGCGGGGACGCGGAAGGCCGGAGGGGGCGCCCGGAACCGTGCGGTTCCCGGCGCCCCCTCCGGCGTTGGGCGGGCGGTTACTGCTCGCCGTGGACGGAGCCGGGGGTGCCCGAACCGTCGGTCACCTGCGGCTCGCCGGTCGCGCTCTCGGCCAGCCACTCGTCCCAGGACATCTGCCAGAAGCCCCAGCCGTTGTTCCACTCCAGCTCGCGGTCGGTGCCGGTGGTCTCCATGACGTCGCCCATGAGGGTGTTCTCGAAGATCCAGCGGGCGTCGTCCATGCGCAGGTTGGTGCAGCCGTTGGAGGTGTTGGCGCTGCCGATGCTGCCGTTGTAGGAGGCCTCGTGCAGGAACTCGCCGCTGTCGCTGGTGCGGACCGCGTACTGCACGTCCACGTTGTAGGCGCCGGGGGTGCCCTCGGGGATGCCCACGGTGGAGGAGTCCATGGTCATCTGCTCGTAGCGCTGCATGAGCACGTGCGTGCCGGAGGTCGTGGTGTCGAAGCGGCGGCTGGCCTTGCCGTTGCTCACCTCGATGGTGCGGTCGTGCTCACCGTCGATGTTGACGACCAGCTCGTGGTCGGGCACGTGCATGGTCATGATCAGCTCGCGGCCGATCTCGAAGTCGATGCGGTGGTTCTCCACGCCGTAGACGCCCTCGGAGGCCTCGACGCCCGCGAGGTGCAGGTCGACGCTCACGGACTGGTGGGGCTCCCAGTACTCCTCCGGCCGGAACACGGCCATCGTGTCGGTCTCCCAGTTCCAGGCGCCCTGGACGCCCTGCTCGGAGATGACCTCCATGGAGTTCTCGACCTGCGCCTTGTTGGTCACCGGCAGGTCGAAGTTGATGACGATCGGCATGCCCACGCCGACGGTGTCACCGGAGACGGGCCAGTTGGAGGCCAGTTCCAGGCGCTGCCCGGCGACCGCCTCCAGGGTGGTGAACTCCTGGACGACCTCGGTCTCCTCACCGGCGTCGTTCTCGGCGGTCGCGGTGACCACGACCTCCGCGCCGGGGCGCAGGTTCCAGTCGCTGACCCACTCGGTCGCGTCGCCGTTGAGGGTGCCGGTCATGGCGTAGAGGTCGGAGTCCTGCGACTCGCCCTCGCCCTCCGCCGCGGCCTCGGTGGCGACGACCTGCTCCACCTGGACGTCCGTGATGACACCGCTCTCGGCGGTGACCTTGACGGGGGAGTCGGGCGCGACCTCCTCGGCACCGCTCTCGGGAGTGATCACCAGTTCAGCGGGGTCGGCGCTGGCCTCGTCGGCACCGCCGCCCTGGGTCTCGGCCTCACCCGACGTGCAGGCCGTCGCGGCCAGCGCCAGCGCTGCCAGTGCGATACCGAAACGACGCGCCACCGCCGGAGCTGTCTTGCCCGTCACGTCTGGTTACCTCCATGTCATGCCTGAAACGCCATCCACGCAAGTAAGACGCACACCCACCGAAAAGGTTCTGAAATCTCATGCATCGGTATAGAGCGGTTATCTGGGGCGTGGGACGTGGGGGACGCCGGAACCGAAGACGATACACCCCGGGGGTACACCTCGATTCCCTACGGGTATGAGGTTACGGCCATCCATAACCGGCCTTGGACACCGGGTCGACCCTCCGCCTAGAATCTTGTCCGAACGCTCAGGTTTCTTCTCCGGAGGAACCTGGTCAAACGCCCAGTTCTCCGTCGGAGGGAACTCCGTGCCCTGGCTCTGGCTGGCCGGAGCGATCATCGCCGAGGTGATCGCCACCACCTCACTCAAGCTCTCCGAGGGCTTCAGCCGCCCGCTGCCCTCGGTCGTCGTCGTGGTCGGTTACGTCGGGGCCTTCCTCATGCTCAGCCAGTCCCTCACCCGGGGCATCAACCTCGGCGTGGCCTACGGCGTGTGGGCGGCCGTGGGCATCGCGCTGGTCGCGGTGATCGGCACGCTGCTCTTCGGCGAGTCGCTCACCTGGGTCCAGATCGGCGGGATCGCGCTGATCATCGCGGGGGTCATGGCCCTGGAACTGGGCGGGCGGCACTGAACGTCCACGACAGGGCGTCCGTCGGCGGGGACATCGCCGACGGGCGCAGACGCAAGGGCCAGCGGCGCCGCCGACAGCTCCTGGACGCCACCATGCGCGTCATCGAACGCGACGGCGTGGCGGCGGTCAGCCAGCGGCGCGTGGCCGCCGAGGCCGGGGTGCCGCCCAGCACCGTCACCTACTACCACGCGACCGTCGACGACCTGCTCGTGGACACCCTGACCCGGGTCAACGACACCTACGTGGCCGCGCTGGCCGCCCTGCCCGAGGACGCGGACGCGGCCCTGCGCGCCCTGGCCGGGATGATCGCGGTGGGTTCGGGCCCCGAACGGGCCCAGGTGATGGCCGAGTGCGAACTGTTCCTGCTCGCCGCGCGCCGCCCGGCCCTGCGCCCGCAGATCGAGCGCTGGAACCGGGCCGTGGACGCCTTCCTCACGCCCTACCTCCCCCACCCGGAGGACCGCGCGGGCGTGGGCGCCGCCGTCGACGGCATGTTCATGCGGTGCTGCGCCGACCCGGGCCCGACGGCCGAGGACGTGTACCGCACGCTCAGCCGCCTGGTGTCGCGCGCGCCGCGTAGCGCGCGGGAGGGGTCCCCAGAACGGCGGTGAACTCCCTGGTCAGGTGGGACTGGTCGCTGAACCCGAGTTCGGCGGCCAGGCTCCCCCAGTCCGGCGGCGCGCCCTTCCTGGCC
Source organism: Nocardiopsis akebiae (assembly GCF_018316795.1). NCBI lineage: Bacteria > Bacillati > Actinomycetota > Actinomycetes > Streptosporangiales > Nocardiopsidaceae > Nocardiopsis > Nocardiopsis akebiae. Next base: position 575,425 of record NZ_CP074132.1, on the reverse strand, counting down.
CGCTCGGCGGCCTCGTAGAGCCGGTACCTGCGGATGACCGCCTTGGGTCCGAGGCCGACGTGGTCGGCGAAGCGGCGCTGGAGCAGGCGTACGCCCATCCCCTCGCGCCGGGCGAGCCCGGACACGTTGACCACCGAGGGGTCGGCGGCCACCCGCTCCACGGCGTCGCGGGTGTCCTCGGCCGGGTGACGGTCCGCGGGGAGCAGTTCGGCCAGGGCGCGGTCGACCCGGGCCATGAGGGCGAGGGGACCGGACGGCGCCGCACCGTCGAAGACCCCGCTCCCGCCGGGGGCTCCGCCGGCCCCGGGAACACCTCCCCTGCTGAGGACCGCGTTCGCACCGGGAGCCCCTCCCCTGCCGAGGGCCGCGTTCGCACCGGGAACCGCGGCGGCGTCGAGAAGCCCGTCCGGGCCGCAGCCCCCGTCCCGATCGGAGCACCCGTGGGCACCGGGGTCCCCGCCCCCGCCCTCACTCGCACAGAGGGCGCCGAAGACCTCCGACGCGGGGAGGGCGGCGTCCACGATCGTGTTCATGGGCCTGCCGAGGAACGGGCGGAACCCCGCGGGCCGGAACATCACCCCGAGCGCCCAGCCCTCGCCCTCCAGGGGGCGCTCGGTCACCCCGGTGGTCGGGCCGTGCACCGTCGCGGTCCCACCGGTGAACACCAGGTTCACGACGGGGTGGGCCAGGACCCGCTGGTTGTACGGCCCGCGGCCGGTCAGGTTCCAGGAGGCGAGCCAGTAGCGGTCCACGAAGCGGGCCACCCGCTCCGAGGGCGCGTGTCGGTCCAGGCGGAACCGGGTCAGCCCGGCGGCCGGGTCGAGGATGCCGCGCGCGTCCCCCTCCACCCCCACGGAGTACGGTCTCACGGTTCCAGGATAGCCCTCCGGCTCCGAACACACGTGCGGTTCGTCGTGTTTGTTCAAGACGGGGACCGGCCGAGGCGACGAGGATGGCGGGCACCGAGACGGAACCGAGGGGAACACGATCATGAGCGACACCTCCGAGCGCTACGCCCGCCTGTCCGAGGACTTCGCCGGGACGGTGGCGGCCGTCCCCGCCGACCGCTGGTCGTCGGCGTCCCCCTGCGAGGGGTGGGACGCCCGCGACGTGGTCCGCCACGTCGTGGACACCCAGGGCATGTTCCTCGGCCTGGTCGGCCGCGGGCTGGGCGACGTCCCCTCCGTGGACGAGGACCCCAGTGCCGCCTGGGACGCCGCCCGCGCGGTGGTACAGGCCGACCTGGACGACCCGCGGCGCGCGGATACAGGGTTCGACGGGTTCTTCGGCCGCACCACCTTCGCCGAGGCGGTGGACCGGTTCCTCTGCTTCGACCTCGTGGTGCACCGCTGGGACCTGGCCCGGGCCACCGGCCAGGACGAGCGCCTGGACCCCGGCGACGTCCGGTGGGCGCACGAGGCCACCGCCCCCTTCGGGGAGCACCTGCGCGGGAACGATGTCTGCGGTCCCGAGCTCACCCCGCCCGAGGGCGCCGACGCCCAGACCCGGTTCCTGGCCTTCGTCGGCCGCCGCGCCTGGTAGCGGCCCCGGGCTCCCCCGCCCGGGGAACCGGCGCGGCCCCGTCCGGGGAGGGCGGCCGGGCCGGGCCGCTCCGGGCGCCCCTCCCCGGAGACGGCACACGAGCGGGGGCGGGAGGCGGGCGATTCTCCCGCCGGGGCCGGACACGGCGCTGGGGTAGGACGCGACGGCGGGTCCGGACACGGTGCTGAGGTGGAACACGACGCTGAGGTGGGACACGATCGGAACGCTCCCTTCCCGGGACTCCGCGCGGGCGGAGGAGGCGGACAGGTGGTGCGACGCGGATCGTGTGACGCGAGGAGGAGGCGCCGTCCACTCCGAGAATGCCACCTTCGGAGCCGAAGCGGCGGAGCCCGTCCACACCTGTGGAAAACCCGGAGGGCCACGGGGGGACTCCCCGTGGCCCTCCGGCCGAGTCACCGCGCCTCAGGCGCGGACGCCCTCGAACGCGATCGCGCCGCCCGCGTGTCCCGCGCCTGCCGCGCCTCACGCGCGGGCGGCGCGCGGACCGGGTGGCGCGGCCGCCGCCCGGTCGTGCGCGCTCAGCGGGTCAGCGGATCAGCAGGTCAGCTCCCAGGAGCACTCCAGCTCACCGCCGGGCCGGGTCGGCGCGCTCTGGGACCGGACGCTCACGGGCGTCTGGTGGCCCAGGTACTCGGCCAGCCGGACGGCGATCGCGTCCTGCACCGGCGTGGGAGCCGGGCCGCTGTAGCCGTTGTTGACGACGCTGAACACCAGCCCGTCGCCGCCGTCCTGCCCGGCCGCGTATCCGGACAGCGCGCTGATGCCCGTCATGGTGCCGGTCTTGGCGGAGACGACGCCCGCGGCGGCGGTGCCGCCCATGCGGAACCGCAGGGTTCCACCGGTGAACGGGTCGCTCTCGCCCGCCACCGGCAGCGAGTCCGCCCAGATCCCGTGCCAGGACGCGTCGCGCGCGCTCACGAGCAGGTCCACGACCGCGTCGGAGGTGACCAGGTTGCCCCGGGACAGGCCCGAGCCGTCGTTGAGGACGAGGTCGGAGGTGTCCACCCCCAGCCCGGACAGGGACCGCTCGACACCGGTCAGCCCGGCGTCCCAGCTGCCCTCTCCCGCGACCTCCCGGCCGATGCCCTTGACGAGCATCTCGGCGTGGCCGTTGTTGCTGAACTTCATGAAGGGGACGAGGATCTCCGCCAGCTCGGGGGACTCGTGGTCGGCCACCAGCCGGGCCCCGTGGCGCCCCCTCTCGGGCGCCTCGCCGAACTCCACGCCGCCCTCGACGGTGACGCCGTGCCGCTCCAGCGCCCGCGCGAAGAGGTGCCCGGCCAGACCCGCGGGCTCGTCCACCGTGCGCAGGGCGGTCACGGGGGCGGCGTCGGCCGGGATCGTGCCGGTCACCGTGATGGTGTTGGTCCCCACGGGGCGGTCGACGACCACACTGCTGGTACCGCCCGCGGGACCGGTCACGGCCCGGTTGTCGAGCTCGGCGTAGCCCTCGGCGGCGCCCAGGTCCACGGTGGCGGGCGCGCCCGCCGCGCCGGGGGTGACCACGACCTCGGTGACGCCGGTGTCGTAGCGCTCCCCGTGGGCGACGGTGAGGGCCGAGATCTGCGCGGAGTAGGCGTAGGGCTCGTCCTCGGGCCACCAGTCGTCCACGAGGCGCTGGGAGTCGAACCAGGTGTCGTCGGCGAGGACGTCGCCCCGCACGGTCCTGACCCCGGAGGCGGCCACGTCGGCGGCCAGCGCGTCCAGGTCCCGCTCGGACAGGGTGGGGTCGCCGCCGCCCACCAGGTACAGGTCCTCGACGGAGCGCCGCTGCCGGTGGCCGTCGGTCACGACCTCGGTGGAGAAGGTGTGGTCGGCGCCCAGGACGTCCAGGGCGGCCGCGGCGGTGAACAGCTTCATGTTGGACGCGGGCACCAGCTGCTCCCCGCCGTCGCGCGAGTACAGCACCGCGCCGGTGGCGGGGTCGGCGACGGTCACCCCGGACACCCCGCCCTCAAGGGACGGGTCCGCCAGGAGGGCGTCGATGTCCGCACGAAGGTCGGTCAGGCGCTCCTCCGCGGCCGCCGGGTCGGCGTGGGCCGGGAGCGCGCCCAGGGGCGCCGCGACGAGCACCGGGACGGCCGCGAGGGCCGCGGTCCAGGCGGCGCGTCGCCGGACCGGGGCACGGCGCCTCCCGACCGGGGGTTCACTGGAAGCGTTGGGGGCTGTCAACGGTGTGTCTCCTAGCGGTCACGGACACAAGGGGCACCGCACCCTAACCCGCTCCGGTTCCCCGGCACCAGCACCCGGGGCGCGGGTCGGACACGGGAGGGGCCCATGGGGACGCCTAGGCGCAGGTGACGCGTGCGCACCCAAATCCGCCACCGACAGAACCGCCCGGTTCCGGTGTTCCCCATGGACGCGGCGAGGGGCCCGGCGCACGGAAGCGGTACCGGGTGCTCCCTCCGCGATCTCCCCTGCCCGGCGGGGGGTGTGTGCCCGGCCCCTTCCGCCGCCGTGCGCGGCGTGAACGGCGAACGGGCCGGTGCCGGGGACGCGCTCCCCGGCACCGGCCCGTCACGACCGCGGCGCCCGGATCACCCGGGCGGCGCCCCGGTCAGAACAGCTCCACGGCCCGCGAGTAGTGGCAGGCGTCCAGGTGGCCCGCCCCCCGGTCCATCAGCTCCGGCGGCTCCTCCACGCACTTGGCGCGCTCGCCCTCCGACAGCTCGTTCGCGAACTTCGGGCACCTGGTCCGGAACCGGCAGCCCGAGGGCGGGTCGGCGGGACTGGGCACGTCGCCGGTGACCACGATCCGCTCCCGGGTCCGCTCCTTGACCGGGTCCGGCAGGGGGATCGCCGAGATCAGCGCCTGCGTGTACGGGTGCGAGGGCGCCCCGAACAGCTCCGCCGTCGTCCCCGTCTCCACGATCTTGCCGAGGTACATCACGGCCACCCGGTCGGCGATGTGCTTGACCACCGACAGGTCGTGCGAGACGAACAGGTACGACAGGCCCAGATCGTCCTGGAGGTCCTCCAGCAGGTTGATCACGCCCGCCTGGATGGACACGTCCAGCGCCGAGACCGGCTCGTCCAGGATGAGCACCTTGGGGTTGAGCGCCAGCGCGCGGGCGATGCCGATGCGCTGGCGCTGGCCGCCCGAGAACTCGTGCGGGTAGCGCGATCCGTGCTCGGCGTTGAGCCCCACCAGGTCCAGCAGCTCCTTGACCCGCCTCTTGGCGGTGCCGTTGCCCTGGCCGTGGATCCGCAGCGGCTCGGCGATGATGTCCGAGACCGTCATGCGCGGGTCCAGGGAGGCGAACGGGTCCTGGAAGACCAGCTGGAGGTCGCGGCGCAGCGGGCGCATCTGCCTCGGGGACAGCGTGTGCAGCGGCTGCCCCATGTAGCTGACCTCGCCCGAGGTCTGCTTGATCAGCTGGAGCATGAGGCGGGCGGTGGTGGACTTGCCGCACCCGGACTCGCCGACCAGGGCGAGTGTCTCGTGCTCGCGCAGCTCCAGGGAGACCCCGGAGACCGCCTGCACCTCGCCGATTTTGCGCCGCAGGAGGCCCTTGGAGCGGATGGGGAAGTTCTTGACCAGCTCCCTGACGGTCAGGATGGCCTCACGGGGCTCTCCGTCCGCGGGCGCGGCGGTCTCCGCGCCGATCCGGGCGCGCGCCTCCTGCGCCTGCCCCTCGGCCTCCTCGACCTCCGTGACGGTTTCGGCCTCCACCGCCGTCCCCCGGAACAGGTCGGCGGGCGCGGCTCCCCCCAGCTCCTCGCTGAAGTGGCAGGCCGCCGTGTGCGCGGAGGTGTCCGTCGCCGACACGCGCATCCGCTCCCCGTCCCCGCCGACCGCGAGCAGGAGGGGCTCCTGTTCACGGCACAGGTCCCGGGCCATCGGGCAGCGCGGCGAGAACGCGCACCCGGTGGGCAGGGAGAGCAGGGAGGGCGGGGTGCCCACGATGGGGGTGAGCCGCTCGTGGCGGTCCTCGTCCAGGCGGGGCAGCGAACCCAGCAGGCCGAGGGCGTAGGGCATCCGCGGGCGGTAGAAGACCTCCTCCACGGGGCCCATCTCCACGAGGCGGCCGCCGTACATCACGCCGATCCTGTCGACGTGCCCGGCCACCACGCCGAGGTCGTGGGTGATCAGCACCAGGGCGGCGCCGGTCTCCTTGCGGGCCGCCTCCAGCGCCTCCAGGACCTGCGCCTGGACGGTCACGTCCAGGGCCGTGGTCGGCTCGTCGGCGATGATGACGTCGGGCTCGTTGGCCATCGCGATGGCGATCACCACGCGCTGGCGCATGCCGCCCGACAGCTCGTGCGGGTACTGCTTGATCCGCTGCTCCGGGCTGGGGATGCCCACCAGCTCCAGCAGCTCCAGCGCCCGGGCCATCGCCGCCTTCCTGCCCACCTTGCGGTGGGCCAGGACGGCCTCGGCGATCTGGTAGCCGACGGTGTAGACGGGGTTCAGCGAGGTCAGCGGGTCCTGGAAGATCATCGCGATCTTGTTGCCGCGGACCCTGCTGATCTGCGCGTCCTTGAGGCCGATGACCTCCTGGCCCAGCACCTTGGCCGAGCCCTCGACGCGGGCGTTCTTGGGCAGCAGCCCCATGATCGCCATCGAGGTCACGGACTTGCCCGATCCGGACTCGCCCACGATCCCCAGCGCCTCGCCCCGGCGCAGGACGTAGGACACCTCGCGCACGGCGGGCAGCGGCCCGTCGTCGGAGGGGAAGGTGACGCTGAGGTCGCCGACCTCCAGGACCACGTCGCCGGCCGCGGCCGGGGCGGTCCCCTCGTTGCTCATCTGGTCAGTCGTGGTCATCGCCGCACCATGGTCTGTCGTGGGTCGAGGGCGTCGCGCAGCCCGTCGCCGATGAAGTTGATCGTCAGGCAGATCACCAGCAGCAGCAGGCCCGGCGGGTAGAACAGCCAGGGCCTGGTGGAGACGGCCGTGCGCGCGTCGCTGATCATCTGGCCGAGCGAGATGTCGGGGGGCTGGATGCCGAACTGGAGGAAGGACATGCCCGCCTCCAGCAGGATCGCCACCGCGATCAGCAGGGTGGCCGCGACGATGATCGGCCCGGCCGCGTTGGGCAGCAGGTGGCGGACGATGATCCACCCGGGCGAGGCCCCCGCGGCCTTGGCCGCCTCCACGAACTCCTGCTCGCGCAGGGACAGGACCACGCTGCGCACCACGCGGGCGATCTGCGCCCACGAGAAGAATCCGATGATGAGGGCCACCGCGTACCAGGTGGTCCCCGCGCGGGCGTTGCCCGCGATCGCGGCGACCATCACCAGCAGGGGCACGATCATGAACACGTCGGCCACGCGCATCATGAGCGCGTCGATCCGGCCGCCGTAGTAACCGGCCGTCGCCCCCCACAGGGAGCCGATGACGGTGCCCATGACCGACACCGTGAACGCCACCTTGAGCGTCTGCTGGGCGCCGCGCATGAGCTGGCCCAGGACGTCGTGCCCGGCGGTGGTGGTGCCCAGCGGGTGGTCCGCGTTGGGCGGCACGCTCGGCGGGATCTCCAGGTGCACGGTGTGGTCCCACCGCCAGAGGAGCGGGCCCACGAAGGCGGCCAGGACGACGACCGCCAGGACGACCAGGCTGATCATGGCGGCCCGGTGGCGCAGGAACCGGGACAGGATCATCTGGAACTGGGTGCGTTCGGCACCTCCGACGCTCTCGGCGTCGGCGCTCCGCGGCGCCCGGGGCGCCCTCTTCTCACTCATAGCGAATCCTCGGGTCGAGCACGCCGTACAGGAGGTCGGCGATGAGGTTGGCCACGATGACCATGACACCGCTGAGCAGCAGCCACGCCATCAGCGCGTACGAGTCGTTCTTCTCGACCGCGGTGATGAAGAACTCGCCCAGGCCGCGCCACTGGAAGACGCGTTCGGTCAGGACCGCGCCGTCGATGATCCCGGCGATGCCGACGGCGACCACCGTGGTCAGCGGGATGAGGGCCGTGCGCAGCGCGTGGCGCCGGATGACGACGCGGTTGGGCAGGCCCTTGGCGCGGGCCAGCCGGACGTAGTCGCTGTTGAGCACCTCGAGCATGGAGGTCCGCTGGTACCGGCTCCACGAGGCGAAGCTGGTCAGCATCAGCACGATCGTGGGCAGGGTCATGTAGGCGAAGGCGTTGGTGACGCGCCCCCAGAAGTCCTCGCCCTGTGCCTGGTAGACGCCGTCGCCGATCGTGGCGAGGACCTGGTCGCCCACCAGGTCGTTGAAGCCGACACCGGCCTGCTGCATGATGCCCGCGAACCAGAAGACGGGCATGGACAGGGCCAGGAAGCCGACGAACGTGAGCGTGTAGTCGAGCTTGGAGTACTGGCGCATGGCGCTGACGACGCCGGCCAGGACGGCCAGGCCAAGCGCGAAGACCATGGACGCGCCCACCAGCCGCAGGGTGGTGCCCAGGCGCTCGGCGATGTTGGCGCCGATGTCGTAGCTGTTGCTCTGCGTGGAGGGGCCGAACTCGCCTTGGAGCAGTCCGATGTCCCCGTTGCCGCCGATGCCGGTGACCCAGAGCCAGTAGCGCTCGGGCATGGACCGGTCGAGGTAGAGCCGCTCCTCCTGGAGCTGGATGACCGAGGGGTCCGGGGGCGGCTGCTGCATCCTGAGCTCCGTCAGGGGATCGCCGGAGACGTCGATCAGGACGAAGGTGAGCACGGACGCGAGGATCAGGATGGGTATCGCGCCCAGGACGCGCCGCACCGTGTAAACGAGCATGAGTGTGATCCTTCAGGGGTGGACGAGGACCGGCCCGGGCCCGGGAGGATGCCCCGGGCCCGGGCCACGGGCCTTGTGCCGCGAACTACTCGGCGAGGTCCCACTCACCGATGTTGTAGGTGGCGCGGTAGCTGGACTGGAGGTTGTCCTCGACGTTGGCGAGCCTGTCGTTCACGAAGAAGTAGTTGGGCTCGGCCACGATCGGCAGGACGTAGGCGTCCGGGACCACGGCGGCCACGGCGGCGTTGGCGTGCTCTGCCGCCTCGTCCAGGTTGGCGGCCGTCGCGGTGGCCTCGGCGTGCTCGTCCACCTCGTCGTTGGCGTAGCCGCCGAAGTTGCTGGTGCTCTCGGAGTGCCAGAACTGCTCGGGGCTGGAGGCGAAGTACGGGCTGCCGCTCCAGCCGAACTGGACGATGTCGTAGTCCTGCTCGGCCAGCATCGTGCCCAGGTCGTCGGTCATCTCGATGGTGGTCTCGATGCCGATCTCGGCGAGCTGGGCCTGGATCAGCTGCACGGAGTTGTTGCGGATGACGGTGTCGGTGCTGCGCAGGCGGAACGGGCCGACCTGCTCGCCGTCGAGCATGAGGGTGTCCCCGTCGAGCTCGTAACCGGCCTCCTCCAGGATCTCGGTGGCGGCCTCGGCGTCGCCGCTGCCCTGCCCGGACTCGGAGACGAGGTCCTCGAAGTACTCGCTGTCGCTGCCGAAGATGTGGTTGTTCTTCAGCTCGTACTCGGGGTATCCGGCCTCGAAGTTGCGGCTGGCGATCTGGTCGCGGTTGATCGCGGTGAAGACGGCCCTGCGGAGCTCGACGTCCGAGAGCCACTCGTTCTCGGTGTTGATGTCGATGTGCTCCCAGATGTTGCCCTCGCCGATGGTGAGCGTGGCGGTCTCCATCCCCTGGAGCTGGGTGATGATGTCCTCGCTGTACTGCGCGGGGTTGGCGCCGTCGATCTCGCCGTTCTGGAAGGCGGGGATGAAGGTGCCCTCGTCGGTGTTGTACGGCATGATGATGCGGTCGAGCGCGGGCTGCGTCTCGCCGAACCACTCGGGGTTGGGCTCCTTGACGACCTGGTTCTCCAGGTCGCCGTCCACGATCTGGTACGGGCCGCCGGACCACTCGGGGCGCGTCTCGTGCAGCCAGGCGTAGTACTCGCCGAGCTGCGCGGGGTCGTCGACGTCCCAGCCGTTCTCCTGGGCCAGGTGCGCCGGGTAGAAGCCGCCCGCCACGCTGTGCGCGTCGAACATGCCCATCCACTCGGGGTTGGACAGGCCCTCCTTGAGGGTGAAGGTCGCGGTCTTGCCGTCGACCTCGACCTCCTCGACCATGTCGGCGCCGGTGGTGCCGCGGGAGTCGCAGGTGTCGCAGTAACCCTCGGTGGGGGACGCGGACATCATGTTGGTGACCCGCAGGTCCTCACCGGTCATCGGCGTGCCGTCGTTCCACACGGCGTCCTCGGCGAGGGTGAAGCTGAACTGGAACGGACCCTCGTCGGGGTCGTCGTTGATGAGGACGGGCTCCTCGGCGAGGACGTCCATGTCGTACTCGTACGTCGCGTCGGGCTGGTACTGCCCGGTGAAGGGCACGACGCCGGAGAGCGCCTGGATGACGTAGACGCTGCCTCCGGCGCTACTGATGGCTCCCCAGGCTGCGGGAAGGCTGTTGATCACCCATGTGACCTCCTTCTCCTGCTCGCCTTCGCCGCCACCGCCGCCGCAGGCGGTCAGCACCATCAAAGCGGAGGTGCCCGCCGCGGCGAGCGCGAGCGTCTTCCTTCGTTTGTGCATCAGTTACACCCTTGATCACTAATACGAGCCGAACCTCGGGGTTGTGTGGTTCGCACACGCCCCGCAGAACTAGGCGATTAGTCGATCAGAAGACCATTGAGCGAAATGTCTGTATAGCCCTACTGCTGGATTCGTGACCCATCCGCAACCGGTTCGCGCCCATCGCACCGAGCCGCGGACGCATAGTTCATACCCCGCCCAGACATAGGGGTCACCGCAGGTCAGAGCCCGAAGCCAGGCGAACAGAGCCTCCCTTCGGATTCGGACAAGCCAGAAATACATTGCGGGCTAGTTACGCCATCCGACAACGGTTCAGGTAAAGTAAACGTCGTTTAACTACCAGGACGGCTTGAATGACTACACAGAGGAAAACGGACAAAAGTCCCCAAAGTACACATATAATCCCTAACGCCCTCTCCAGTCCTCCGGTCGTCTTCGGGGCGACTCCCACGGGAAACAGAATGCGGCAGACATGGGATGACGTGATGTCAACCAGACACGAGAGCAGCAACCTCTCACCGGAGGGCAGAGCACGCCAAGGAGGTACGGAAATCCACAGCTCCGGTTGTCCGAAACCACCGTCCACGCGTCGCCGGAGCCGATAGGGTTTCGAGCGGCGATTGCCGTCATCCCGCCCGCGGTGCCCACTGAGAGAGGCTTCTGCCGTGTCCGAAACAGTTCGCCTGGTCTGCCCGGTAGGCCGCAAGCACCTGGAGCTGTGGGGCGGCTACGGTCTGGTGGTTCTCGGCGCCCTGGCGATCGCGGTCGACGTCTCGCACTGGGCCAACATCGCCCTCGGCGTCCTCCTGGCCCTCACCGGCGCCGCACTGGCCGCGCACGGCCACATGATCAAGGCGCCCGTCCTGGAGGTCTCCGACGGCGAGTTCCGCTACCAGCGGGGCCGCTACATCGTGCGCGTGCCCTTCCACGACATCGGCTCCTACTACGTGCTGCCGGGCCGCATCCGCTCCCTGGGGCTGTACGACAACGCCGGGCGCCCCAAGCGCTTCCCCTCGCTCCAGAGCCGCCGCACCTCGCGCGCCTACCTGCCACTGACCGGGATGACCAGTCCGGCCCGGGTGGAGTCGTTCATGGCGGTGGCGGGCATCCCGCCGCGCGGGCGCTCGCTGACCTCCTGAGCGCGGCGGCCGCTCCCGCGCGCCCGCCCCCGGGCCGGGGACCGAACCCCCCTCCTCCCGCAGAGCGGCGCCGCTCGCGCCGACTGCCGCGACATATCCCGACACTTCGGGCAATTACCCACCACGCCCCGTACGGACATACCGCCGCAAGACCATGTCCTCTACTCTCGATGGGGTGAAGCAGTCCAGAATCACCGCCATCCTGACCGTAGCGGGGATGCTCGCGGCCATGTGGGTCTTCGAGATCCTCGACAGCTTCGTGCTCCTCGGACGGCTCGACCAGCAGTACGGTCTGCGCGCCTGGGACCTCCAGGGGCCCTGGACCGTGTTCACCGCGCCGTTCATGCACGGGAACCTGGAGCACCTCATCGGCAACTCGCTGCCGTTCCTCGTGCTGGGCTCGCTCGTCGCGTTCAGCGGCCTGGGACGGTTCCTGCTCACCACGCTGATCATCATCCTGGTCAGCGGTGTGGGCGTGTGGCTGTTCAGCTCACCGTTCTCCCTCACCGTGGGCGCCAGCGGCCTGGTCTTCGGTTACTTCGGCTACACGGTCCTGCGCGGGATCGTCGAACGCAAGACCATCGACATCGTCATCATGATCTGCGTGATCCTCTTCTACGGGACGATGATCTGGGGGGTCCTGCCCCAGTACCCCGGCGTCTCGTGGCAGGCGCACCTCTTCGGGTTCATCGGCGGCATGCTCGCGGCCTACCTGCTGCCGAGGCGGGAGCGCCGCAGGCAGCTCGACCAGGGCTACGGAGGCGCCCAGGGCGGCTACTACGCCCCCTGACCGCGCCCCCGGGGCCGCGCACGGCCCCGGGGGCGCGGACGAACGCGGACGGGCCGCCCCCCGAGCTTGGGTTCTAGTGGTGGTTGCAACACCCCAGTTCAAGGGGTGCCATGCACTTTCAGATCCGCGAGAACCGAACACAACGGGGCCCGAGGAAGCTCTCCGCTGAGCGAGCGGCATACTTGCAGCTCATGCAGCAGGGCTACAGCAACGCCGAAGCCTGCCGGATCGTCGGTATCGATAAACGCACCGGCAGGAAGCGGCGCAACGGGCGTCCACGCAAGACGCTCGGCTGGGATACCCCAGCCGAGCGTCTGACTAAGCTGCTTCAAGCAAGCAGCCGACCTTCGGTGTTGCAACGACCCCTAGAATTCGCCGAGGGGGACGGCCCGTTCTCGTGTGTGCGGTACCGGAGGGCCCTCCGGTACCGGTGCGCGCGGGGACGCGGCCCCGCGCGGCCTAGAACTCCAGGCCCTCGGCGTCCTCGCCCAGGGTGCGCTCCAGGAACTCGGGGTTCTCCGACAGCCAGACGCGGGCGCCCGCCTCCGGGTCGTCCTTGTACCCGCCGTCCTCGGAGACGGTCAGGACCTCCAGGCTGGCCAGCTCGTCGTCGCTGAGCTCGAAGCCCTCCAGCCAGCCGGTGAGCTCGGGGTACTCCTCCCCGAAGCCGTCACGGCCGACGGCGTGGACGGTCTCCGCGTCGCCCATCAGGCCCTCGGGGTCCTCCAGGTCCTTCAGGTCGTACTGGGCGTAGGCCGGGTGGGGCCGCCACAGGGTCACCACGATGGGCTCCTCCTCGGCGATCGCCGAGTCCAGCTCGGCGAGCATCGCGGCGGTGGAGGAGGTGACCAGTTCGAAGTCCTCGTCCAGGCCGTAGCCCGGCATCGCCTCCTCCTGGGTGACGCGGGTCAGCCCGGCGCCCGGGTCGATGCCCACGATGCGGCCGCCCAGGTCATCGGCGTGGTCGGCCAGGTCGGGGATGCTGTTGACGTCCTCCATGTAGGAGGGCACCGTGATGGTCAGCTTGGCGTTGTCGTACCAGGCGCCGAGGTCCTCCAGCTGGTCCCCGTACTCCTCCCAGTAGTCGGCGTGCGTCACCGGCAGCCAGGTGTCGAGGAACAGGTCGACGTCGCCGTTGGCCGCGCCCTGGTACATCGGGGCGACGTCCACGTCGGTGATCGTGACGTCGTAGCCCTTCTCCTCCAGGATGGCCTGCCACATGTGCGTGACGGCGATGCCCTCCTCCCAGGCGATCAGCGCGATGTTGATCTCCTTGGTGTCCTCGCCGCCGCCCTCCTCCGGGCCGGTCAGGCTCTCACCACCACCGCCGCCGCAGGCGGTCAGGAGGAGCGCGGCGCTCATGCCGGCGGCTGAGAGGGCCGTCATGCGCTTACGGCTGTACATCGTGGGGTTCCTTCCCTCGGGGAATTCGGTGTGCGGGGCTTGACGGGGTGGGGCGGGCACGCCGCTCAGGCGGCCGACGCGGCCGCGCGGGGGCTGTTGCGGGTGACGGCCGCGGTCAGGCGGTCGAGGAAGATCGCCAGGATGACCACGGCGATACCGGCCTCGAAGCCGAGGGCGCCGTCGTTGCGGGTGATGCCCTGGTAGACCTCGCTGCCCAGGCCGCCCGCGCCGACCATGCCCGCGATGACGACCATCGACAGGCCGAGCATGATGACCTGGTTGACCCCGGCCATGATGGTGGGCAGGGCCAGCGGCAACTGGATGCCGGTGAGGACCTTGGTCGGGGAGGCGCCGAAGGACTCGCCCGCCTCCACCAGCTCCTTGTCGATCTGGCGGATGCCCAGCTCGGTCAGGCGGACGCCGGGCGGCATCGCGAACACGATGGTGGCGACCACGCCGGGGACGGCGCCGATGGAGAAGAAGAAGATCGCCGGGATCAGGTACACGAACGCGGGCAGCGTCTGCATCAGGTCCAGGACCGGCTTGACGATCTTGCTGACCAGGTCGTTGTAGGCGGCCAGGACGCCGATCGGGATCGCGATGACCACGGCGATCGCGCTGGCCACGAGGACGAGGCCGAGCGTGTCCATGGCGTTGGTCCACTGGCCGACCGAGGCCACCAGGGTGAGCGCGACCAGGCCGAACAGGCCCATGCGCCACCCGGCCACCGAGAGCGCCAGAAGGCTCAGCAGCAGGATCATCAGCAGTGCCCCGGGCCGGGTCACCAGCATCGGGAGCACGAGCCAGCCGAGCAGGACCAGCACGAGCCAGCCGCCCGCGACGACGCCGGTGCGCACGCGGGTGTCCCGGTCGAGCACGCCGAGGACGGTGACGGCGACCAGGAAGAGCAGCGAGATGCAGAAGTAGGCGTCCACGTACTGCTGGTCGAACAGGTTGATCGCCCACAGGAAGAGCTGCGGCGGCAGGCTGTTGACGATGGTGTTGCCGAACGCGAACTGCGCGTGCAGGACGTAGAGCAGCGAGACCGCGGCGACGATCACCACCAGCGGCAGCCGCCGGCGGCGCAGCAGCGGAACGGCGATGATCACGGCGGCCACGAAGGCGAGCTGACCGGCGGCCGGTTCGGTGAAGAAGCCGGACAGGGCGCTCACGGCCCAGCGGATGAACTCGCCGACGACGTCGAAGAAGACGCCGAAGGTGCTCTTGAGCCAGGCGTTGAGGGCCTCGAAGCCGTCGCCGATGGGCAGGGACGGCGGGAAGTCGACGGGTGTCACGGGGTCTCCTTCCCGCCCGCGAGCGCGGCCAGTACGGAGTTGCGGGTCACCGTGCCGAGCACGGTGCCGTCCTCGTCGACCACGCGGAGGCGGTCGGAGGCGGCCGCGCTGGCGTACAGGTCGGCGACCAGGGTGTCGGCGCCGACCTCGGGCGCGGAGGAGTCGGCCGCGGGGGCGCCCGGGTCGAGCACCGACGCGGCGGTGAGCACGCGGGTGCGGTCGACGTCCTCGATGAAGCGCTCGACGTAGTCGTTGGCGGGCTCGCTGAGGATCTCCTGCGCGCTGCCGATCTGGGCGACGCGGCCGTCGCGAAGCACGCAGATCCGGTCGCCGAGGCGCATGGCCTCGTTGAGGTCGTGCGTGATGAAGACGATGGTCTTGCCCAGGCTCTTCTGGAGTTCCAGGAGCTGGGTCTGCATGTCCCGCCGGATGAGCGGGTCGAGGGCGCTGAACGCCTCGTCCATGAGGATGATGTCGGTGTCGGCGGCCAGTGCCCTGGCCAGGCCCACACGCTGCTGCATGCCTCCGGAGAGCTGGTGCGGAAGCTTGTCCTCCCAGCCGCCGAGCCCCACGAGTTCGAGGGTCTCCCCCGCCCTGCGGCTCCGCTCGGCGCGGGACAGGCCGCGCAGCTCCAGGCCGTAGGCGGCGTTCTCCAGGACCGTGCGGTGCGGCAGGAGCGCGAAGTGCTGGAAGACCATGCTGATCTTCTCGCCCCGCAGCTTCAGGAGGCTCTTCCTGCTGAGCGCGGTGATGTCCACGCCGTCGACCTCGACCGTCCCCGCGGTGGGTTCCAGGAGGCCGTTGAGCATCCGGATCAGGGTGGACTTCCCCGATCCGGACAGGCCCATGACGACGAAGATCTCGCCCGGTTCGACCTCGAAGGACACGTCGATGACGGCGGCCGTCACGTCGAGGTCGGCGATGGTGTCACGGTGGCTGCCGTCCGAGAGCCGCCCGACGGCGGCTCTGGACTGTCTGCCGAACACCTTGTACAAGTGGTCTGCGCGTACTGCTGGCACGGTCTCCTCTAGGGGGCTGTCCCGGCCGCGAGGCGCGTCGGGGCAATAGTTCCGCCCCATCGCCGACCCGCGGTTCTCACAGGTAGTCGGCCTGCGCGGAGCCCCCTTGCGCGCCCCTCATCAGGGCGGAACCGCTACCTGGTTCACGTCGGGGCGCAACCTTACCGAGGTGTGTACGTACAGTTCAGGCGCTAAGTAACCACCAAATAACATGTTTAAACGTCATAAAAACGGTCCGCCGACCTGTGGCAGCGGATGCCGGGGCCCCAGAAGGCCCCTTTGTGATTTACACCACACGCAAAAGAATAGTGACCTTAGTCACATACTAGTGACAGGTGAATCAAACGACGGTCCGTGTCCGTTCATGACCGTACCGTAAACGAATCGCCCCGTCCGCCCCGGCCCCGGCTAGACGCTCTCCGGGCTGATCGGGGTGCGGATGAAGTTCTGGTGGGACCTGGACGGCGTCGGTCCCCGCTGCCCCTGGTAGCGCGATCCGTAGCCCGCGGAGCCGTAGGGGTGCTCGGCCGGGGAGGACAGGCGGAACATGCACAGCTGGCCGATCTTCATGCCCGGGTAGAGCTTGATCGGCAGGGTGGCCACGTTGGACAGCTCCAGCGTGACGTGCCCGGAGAAGCCGGGGTCGATGAACCCGGCCGTGGAGTGGGTGAGCAGCCCAAGGCGCCCCAGCGAACTCTTGCCCTCCAGGCGGCTCGCGATGTCGTCCGGGAGGCTGACGACCTCGTACGTGGACGCCAGCACGAACTCGCCCGGGTGCAGGACGAACGCGTCCTCGCCGTCGGTCTCGACCAGCCGGGTGAGGTCCGGTTGCTCGGCCGAGGGGTCGATGTGCGGGTACTTGTGGTTCTCGAACACCCGGAAGAAGCGGTCCAGCCGGACGTCGATGCTGGAGGGTTGGACGAGGCCGGGGTCGAAGGGGTCGATCCTGACCCGCCCGGCGTCGATTTCGGACCTGATATCGCGATCGGAGAGCAGCACGGTCCGAACCTACCGCCTGGGGCAACGCAGCGTAGCGGCGATCCCCGGCCGGGTGGCGGCCCGCGCCGAGTTGCCCACCCGGGCCGGAGTTGGGCTAGGATGGCATCCGTTGCCAGCCGGGTTCTTCCGGTGGTGCCGCGCGGATGTAGTTCAATGGTAGAACTTCAGCTTCCCAAGCTGATAACGCGGGTTCGATTCCCGTCATCCGCTCCACGCAGCAGAAGGCCAGGTAGATCGGCGAGAACCGAACACCTGGCCCGACGCGTTTCTGGGGGTCCGTACGGGCCGCGTGCCCGTTACGTGCCACACGCCCGAACGCTCAACGCCGCAGTGGGTACGGTGCCCTCCCAGCGTAGGGAGCGACGCGTATGGCACTGGTCCGCAGGGGCTCTCGCAGTATCACCGTGGACGGCACCGGCGACCGGTGGCATGTACGGCACCGGCCGACCTACGCACAGGCCCTCTGCGAGTCCTCCATGACCTTCGCCGTGAAACTGGCGGAAGCACCAGGGCAGACCCTCGTGGTCGCCACCTACCATCCCCGCCCGGGGGCCTCGGCATCGGTAGCTCCTCCCGTCGAAACCCCGTGTCCGTCGCGTATCCGTCCAGGCAACGGTCCCCGGCGCGCGAAGCTGCTTCGCGCACCGGTGACCGGCTAGGTCGTGCTCCGTGCCCGCCGCACCAGGTTGAGGATGTTGAGGGTGCCGAAGGCGAGCTCCAGGACGGCTCAGGGGACCGCGACCACGCCGGGCGACCCCCGACAGCGCGACGCGGCGCATCAAGGGGCCGTCCCCCGCCCCCGCCCCGTTCCCGGTCACCACCGCGCGGCGCCCCGGGAGCGCGAACGGGTCGGCGCCCCGGCGCGCGGCCTGCCCCGACCGCGCCCGAGGCGCCGACCCCGACGACCCCCGAGGGGGACGCGCCCCGCGGCCGTCAGTCCTCGGCGCGCACGTCCACGACCTCACCCGCGGCGTCGAGGAGGACCTCGTACTCCTGGCCGTCGGCGCCGCGCACCTCGGCGTCCCAGCCGTCCCAGCCGTCCTCGTCCTGGCGCTCGACGTCCTCGGTGGTCGCGCCCTCGCCGACCGCGTCGGCGGCGTTGGCGGAGACCGTCTCGCGGTCGGCCGCGGCCTGCTCACCGGTGTTCTGCCAGGGGGCGGGGCCGCCGTCGGTGTCGCGGAAGGCCGTGCCGTTGACGGTGAACACGTCGGCGTCGTCGCGGTCCTCGCCCTCGTCGTCATCGTCGTCCTCGTAGCGCACGCCCAGGGTGACCTCGGTGCCCTCCAGGCCGCGCAGCTCGTCCAGGAGCGGCTCGACGGTGCCGTTGCCGTCGAAGTCCTCCAGCTCGGGGTCGGTCAGCAGCCACTCCTCCGGACCGAAGTCGACCTCGACCCCGGACACGGACCAGTCGTCGACGTCGTCCCCGGCGCGCAGCTCGCCCACGAGCTGCTCCAGCCCGTCGACCGTCCGGGTCGAGGGCTCGCTCTGCTGCGACTGCCCGTTCCCGCCCGTCTCGGAGTCGGTCCCGGCGGTGACGCCGGTGAGCGCGATCGGGGCCACCTCCTGCTCGGGGTCGCCGGCGACCAGGTAGCCGACCGTGCCCACGGTCAGCAGTCCGGCGGCGGCAGCGGAGGAGAGGATGATGATGGTCTTGGTCTGCATCGCGGATCCCTTGCTCACGTGCTCGAAGGTCTGTGTACCACCCAGCATGCGGCGGCGCGATGATGGCGGCATGAGGTCGACATGAGGGCCTTCTTCATGTTGCGCTCAGGAACGGTTCAGCGGCCTCCGCCACGGTGGGAGGCGACACGGGGAAACGGGGAGGGGCACGGCCTTGGCGATTCTGGTGGTGGAGGACGAGGAGGGGATCGTCTCCTTCGTGCGGCGCGGGCTGGAGACGGCCGGTTACCAGGTGCTCACCGCCGCCGACGGGATCGACGGGTTGACGATGGCGCTGTCGTCGGACGTCGACCTCGTCGTGCTGGACCTGGGGCTGCCGGGGATCCCGGGTGAGGAGGTGTTGCGGCGGCTGCGCGCGCGCCGCCCCTCGGTGCCGGTGATCGTGCTCACCGCCAAGGACGCCGTGAGCGACCGGGTCGCCAACCTCGACGCCGGGGCCGACGACTACATGGTCAAGCCGTTCAGCGTGAGCGAGCTGCTGGCCCGCGTGCGGGCCCGGCTGCGCGGCGGCGGCCAGGAACGCGGCGACGTGCTGGCCGCGGGCGGTGTGGTGCTCGACCTCGGGGCGCGCACCGCCTCGGTGGAGGGGCGCACCGTCAACCTCTCGGCGCGTGAGTTCGCGCTGCTGGAGGTGCTCATCCGCCACCCGACGCAGGTCTTCTCCCGGCCCCAGCTGCTGGACCGGGTCTGGGGCTACGACTTCGAAGGCGCCTCCAACGTGGTGGAGGTCTACGTCAGCCAGCTGCGCCGCAAGCTCGGCAGCGAGCGCATCCAGACGGTCCGCGGCGCCGGGTACCGGCTCGGGGACGGCGCGCGGTGAGCCTCACCGGCCGGGTGGTCCTGCGGTCGCTGCTGGTCATGGCCCTGGTCATCGGCGGCGTCGCCCTGCTCACCTACGAACTGGTGCGCGTGTCGGGCCTGGCCGACATCGACCGCCTGCTGCGCGAGGAGTCGGCGCTGGTCGGCGACGCCCTCGACGGGCGGCTGCCCGCCGCCGCCGGGCTCGACGGCGTGGTCTCGGGCCCGGAGGCCGAGCGCGCCGCCCGCCAGGCGCTCGCCGTACGCCCCAGCGGAGCCCGCCACGTGACGCTGGTGACCGTCAACGACGTGCGGCTGCAGAGCACCGGGGGCCCCTCGCGCGTCGCGGGCCTCATGCGCGGCGGCGACGCCCCCGAGGCCGAACCCGGGACCCTCCGCACGCTCGACACCGACGCGGGGCCGCTCCGGGTGCTCGACACCCGGGTGGTGGACGACGCCGGTGACACCCTGGCCGTCGTCACCGTCGCCGCCCCGCTCGACTCCACCCGCGACACGGCGGCCACCGTCCTGCTGTGGGCCGGGCTCGCCGGGGCGATCGGCGTGGTCGGCGGAGGGGTCGTGCTGTGGCTGGTCGTGCGGCGCACCCTGGGCCCCGTGCGGGAGGTCTCCGACGCGGCCAAGGCCATCTCGCCGGCCGACCTGGCCACCCGCGTCCCGGTGCCCGCCACCCGCGACGAGATCGCCGAACTGGCCACCGAGATCAACCAGATGCTGACCCGCATCGAGCAGGCCGACAGCAACCGGCGCCGGTACCTGGCCGCGATCTCCCACGAGGTGCGCACCCCCCTCTCGGTCGCCGAGGGGCACCTGGAGCTGCTGGGCACCGCGGAGGCGGCGGTCGTGCGCGCCGAACTCGACCGCCTGCGCCGCGTGCTGGAGGACCTCATGGCGGTGGCCCGCGGCGGCGACGAGATCGACGTCCGCGTCGATGCCGTGTTCCTGCCCGACCTGTTCCACGACGTGCGGGCCCGGCTCGACGCCCTGCCGCACGCCGACGCCGTCACCCTGGAGGAGCCGCCGCCGGACGTCCTGCTCGGCGACCAGTCGCGCCTGGAGCAGTGCCTGGCCAACCTCACCGCCAACGCCGTCGACCACAACCCGCCCGGCACCCGGGCCACCGTGACCGCACGCGGCGGCGGGGACACGATCTCCCTCACCGTGGCCGACGACGGTCCGGGGATCAGCGCCGAGGTGCTCCCCCACGTGTTCGAACCGTTCGTCACCACGCGCACCACCGGATCGGGACGCACCTCGGGGCTCGGCCTGTCGGTCGTGCGATCCCTGGTCGAGGCCCAGGGTGGTGAGGTGGGCATCGACAGCGGCCCCTCCGGCACCGTCGTCACGATCACCCTCCCGCGCCCTACGCCCTGACCGGCTCCGCGCGGGGCCGGGGCCGCGTGCGCGGCGGCTCGGGGCGTGTTCACCGTCCACACGGGCCTCCCCCGGTGGAATTCCCCTTCACCGGGAACCCTTCGCCGCGAAGGGCGGGAACGGGAATTCCACCGGAAGGGGAGAGCGCGTTCCGGCGTGTGCGCACGTCCGGTCCGGTGAGTGGCGCACGCCGGTGCACACTACGCGGGGAGGCCGCAATCCCCACCCTCCGTGACAGTCCCGTGATATCGCCGCAACCTCCCTCACCTGCGCGTACGCCCCCCACGGTCGTCTGACCGAACCGTGACCGAGTTTTGGGCGGGCCTTGGGGGGCAGTGCGATATGGCAGGAGGTGCTCCGATGGAGACCGGAATAATTGTCATCATCGCCTTAGTAGTGGTGGTCGTCATCGCCGGAGGAATCGCGATCGCCGCGCGGTCCTCGATCCTTCCGGCCCGGCGCACCGCCCGGCTGAAGAAGCGCTTCGGCGCCGAGTACGACCGAGCCGTGGAGGTCCACGGCAACAGGGCGGCCGCCGAGAACGACCTGTCCGAGAGGCTCCGCCGCCGCGACAACATGACGCTCCGCGAGCTGAGCGACCAGCAGCGCGCGGCGCACACCCAGACGTGGGCCGCGGTGCAGCAGGAGTTCGTCGACGATCCCGTCCGCGCCGTCCGCGACGCCCGCGGACTGGTGGAGGCGATCATGGCCGACCGCGGCTACCCCGGCCCCGCGTCCGCGGCCGACGGTGAGTCCGCCTTCGACCAGCGCCTCGACGACCTGTCGGTGGACCACTCCGCCGCGGTCACCGGGTTCCGCCGCGCGCACGCCACCGGGCGCTCCGCGGAGGCGGGCCAGAGCGGCACCGAGCACCTGCGCGAGGAGCTGGTGTCCTACCGCGGCCTGGTGGAGTCCCTGCTGGGCGGCCTGCCGACGGCCGACGGCACGACGGACCGGAACCCCGGCGCGGGGCGGACCGCTGTCGACCACACCGCTCCGGCCGCGGGCACGGAGCGCGCCGCCGTGGAGCGGCCGCACCGGGAGAGGGGACCGGAGGCGGGTCTGTGACCGGCCCCGGCAGCTTCTCTCCCAGGAACCGACGACACGAGGAGGCGGACATGGTGGAACGCGTACCCGGTCCCGGCACGAACCGGGAGACCGAATCGGACCAGTACCGGGCGCGGACGCCCGGAACCGCGACCGGCCCCCGTACCGCGGAGCCGGTGACCGTCGACGCCGAGGTGAACGACCCCGGACGCGGGACCGGCCCCGGGCCCGTCGGCGCTCCCGGTCCCGACCGCACGGGTTCCGTCGGCGGTGACCAGACCGGCCCCGGGCCCTCCGGACACGCCAGGCCGGGTGGACGCGGAACCGCGCCGGGCAGGGTGCCGGAGCAGCCGGGCACCGGAGCGGACCGCCCCGACGCGGCGGACGGGCCCCGGTCGCGGGGCGCGAAGCTCGAACGCGTCCGGGAGCGCTGGAACGCGACGCAGGGCAAGTTCGTCGACGACCCCCACGGTGCCGTGCGCGAGGCCGACGCGCTGGCGGCGGAGGTCGCCGACGCCGTGGTCGCGGAGATCGAGGAGCGCCGCTCCGCGCTGCGCTCCGCGTGGAACGAGGGAGAGGGCACGGACACCGAGTCGCTCCGGGTGGCCCTGCGCGACTACCGCTCCTTCGTGGAGCACCTGGTCAACACCAACACCTGACGGCGCGCGGCCGCCGTGAGCCGTTCCGGTCCGGGAGGGGCCGCCCACCGCCGAGCGCGGGGGCGGCCCCTCCCGGTGCGCGGCCGCGGGCCGCCCCCTCGGCGGGGACCCGTGGGCGGGTCCGCGTCCCCCGGACGGGGCCCGGGCGGCCCCATGGGAAGCGGTCGGCCCCACCGGTCGGCTCATCCGGCGAGGAGCTTGTCGACCACCGCGTCGGCCTCGGCGAACAGCTCCCGGTAGTGGCGTTCCCGGGCCGCACCTGACAGGTCCTGGGCCTCGCTGTCGAACAGCGCGGCCGTGTGGACGTCGAAGATCCCGCAGTACTCCGAGATCCCCCGGCGCAGGGGTCCGTCGAGCAGGCCGAACACCAGGTCCGCGTTCTGTTCCCCATCGGTGAGCCCGGCCAGGGCCAGCCACAGCATCCGCTTGCCCGCCATGGGGGACTTGCTGCGGCCGTACGCGAGGCCGTAGTTCCACACGCGGTCGATCCAGCCCTTGAGCAGGGCCGGCAGCCCGTACCACCACACGGGGAAGACGGGGACGATGAGTTCGGCGGCGTGGACGCGGCGGATGTGCGCGTGCACCTCGTCGGAGTAGACCTTGTCCCGGTTGCCGTAGTCGGGTTCGTCGGCCTCGCTGTTGCGGGGGTCGAACCCCTCGGCGTGCAGGTCGAGCAGGTCGACGCGGTACCCGGCCTCCTCCAGGCGCGCAGCGGCCCGTGCGGCCACGGCGGCGGTCAGGGAGTCCGGGCGGTGGTGGGCGAACACGACCAGGGCGGTGCGTCCGGTCGGTGTGACGGGCCCGGAGGGCTCGTAGGAGTCGGAGGCTGTGAAGGGCTCTTGGTTCATGAACCCAGTACAGACCAGCGGACGTGGACGTTCCATAGCCGAAAAGCTCTGTTTCTTTGGCGTGCGTCTACACTCGCTCCCATGGACCCTTTGAGCGACATGCTCAGCGGCATCCGCTCCGCCGGAGCCTCCGTGAGCCAGGCCTCGCTGGACCCGCCGTGGACGATCCGCTTCACCGGCGGCGCGCCGCTGACCATGCTGACGGTGATCAGCGGCGGCGGGTCGGTGGCCATGCCCGACGGGAGCGCCCTCACGCTCGGCGCGGGCGACACCGTGCTCGTGCGCGGCCCCGACCCCTTCGACCTCGCGGACAGCCCCGCCTCGCTCCGCCGACCCCACCGGGACCACGAGATCGACTGCCTCGACCCGGTGCCCGGGGGCGGGCCGGTCAGCGCTCCCCCGGACGGGCTCCCCCAGCGGGGCGGCCTCCGGGACGGCCGCCTGGGCGGCGGCCCCCCGGCCGGGCCCTCGAACGACGGCGCCGCGAACGGCGGCCTCGCCGACGAGGCCTCCGCCGGCGCCACCACCCTCATCGTCACCGCCTACCGGGCCACCCGGAGCCGCCACGAGCGGCTGCTGCGCACCCTGCCGCCCACGCTGGTCCTCAACGAGGAGACCGAGGACGTCTTCTGGCTCGACGCGGCGAGGGACGCCCTGTCCCGGCGGCACCTCCCGGGCGGCCAGGCCCTGGTGGACCGCGTCGTGGACATGGGGCTGGTGTGCAGCCTGGCCTGCTGGTTCGAGCAGGAGGGCGCCGACGCCCCCGCCTGGTACCGGGGGGCCGTCGACCCGGTGACCGGACCCGCGCTGGAGGCCGTCCACCGGCGTCCGCACGAGGCCTGGACGGTGGGCGCCCTGGCCGCCCGGGCGGGGGTGTCGCGCGCGCTCTTCGCCAAGCGCTTCACCGAGGTCGTGGGCCAGTCGCCCCTGGGATACCTGACGGAGTGGCGGATGTACACCGCCGAGGAGCTGCTGGCGGACCCCGAACTGAGCGTGGCGAAGGTGGCCGGGGCCGTGGGCTACGCCGACCCCTCCTCGTTCAGCACGGCCTTCAAGCGGCTGCGGGGGCTGAGCCCGCGGGAGTTCCGTCTGCGGAACCTGTCGTCCGGGACCGGCGCCGCCCCCGCCCCCGGCGCCGGAGCGGGTTCCTGATCCGGGTCGGGTCCGGGCCGGGGCCCGTCCCGGTCCGCCCGGGGACCGGAACCGGCCCGGGGCCGCGAACGGTCCCCGGGCCGGACGGCCTCAGCCCCAGACGACGGGGAGCGCGGCCCGACCGCTCGCCACGATGGACGGGGCCTGCTCCACCCGCGCCCCCTCGGCCAGGCGCAGGTCGGGGAAGCGCGTGAAGAGCGCCTCCAGCGCGGTCACGCCCTCCAGCCGGGCCAGCCCCGCGCCCAGGCAGAAGTGCGGACCGTGCGAGAAGGCCAGGTGCCCCCGCTGCTCCCTCCGCAGGTCGAAGGCGTGCGCGTCGTCGCCGTGGCGCCCGGGGTCGCGCCCCGCCGCGCCGAAGCCCATGAGCAGCGCCTCCCCCGCGGGCACGCGCGTACCCGCCAGGGTGACGTCCTCGGCCGTGTAGCGCAGCGGCAGGTACTGGATGCTGGCGTCCCAGCGCAGGGTCTCCTCGACCGCGTCGGCCCAGGAGGCGCCGCCGGACCGAACCAGCTCCAGCTGGTCCCGGTGGGTGAGCAGCGCGTGCACGGTGTTGGTGATGAGGTTCATCGTGGTCTCGTAGCCCGCGCCGATCATCAGGATCAGCGTCCACACCAGTTCGGTGTGGGAGAGCCGCTCGTCGCCCTCGGCCCGCGCCTGGAGCAGCGCGCTGGTGAGGTCGTCGCCCGGCTCGCGGGACTTGCGCTCGGCCAGCTCCGCCAGGAAGGACTGCATGTCGGCGTTGGTCTGCGCCGCCACCTCCGGGGTGGTGGTCGCGTCGAAGACCCGGTGCATCAGGGTGTGCAGGGTGCCGCGGTGCTCCGCCCCGACACCGAAGAGCTCGGAGATGACCGTCATGGGCAGCGGCAGCGACAGCGCCGCCTTGAGGTCCACCGGCCCCGGTCCTGCGGCGGCGAGGCCGTCGAGCAGTTCGGCGGTGATCTCGGTGATCCTCGGGCGCAGCTCCTCCACCCGGCGCGGGGTGAACGCCTGCGAGACCAGGGTCCGCAGGCGCCGGTGGCGGTCGCCGTCCGCGGTGAGCATGTTGTCCGGGGCCACCCAGGAGATCAGCGGCCAGTCCATGGGGATCTCGCCCTGCGCCCACGCCCGCCAGTGCCGCGCCTCCTTGCGCACGCCGGGGTGGGCGAGGGCCTCCATGACGACGTCGTGTCCGGTCAGCGCCCGAACAACCACGCCACCAGTGATCTCAACCTCGACGACGGGGCCGCGGTCTCGGAGTCCGGCTGTCTGTCGGTGGAGGTCGTAGGGGTGGAGGACGGGGATGTCTGCTGCCATGGCGGTGTTCCCTTCGGGGAGTCGGGCGGAAATTCCACGGGGAGTTCGGCCAGGGCCCGCGCGAACGGGGAGATCCGCCAGTGCGGGGCCGGGTCGGCCACGCGCAGGCCGCGCAGGCGCTTGGTGAGGACCTCGACGCCGACCTGGGCCATGGCCTGGGCGAACCCGTGGGCCGGGCAGCGGTGCGGGCCGACCCCGAAGGCCAGGTGGGCGCGGGTGACGTGCTCGATGTCGGGGCCGTTCTCGGCCATCGCGGTGTGGGCCGCGGCGTAGCCGAGGAGGATGGGCTCCCCCTTGCGGATGACCCGTCCGCCGCTGATCTCGACGTCGCGCACCGGGTAGAGGACCGGGTAGTTGGTGATGGGCGGCTCGCGCCACAGGACCTGCTCGACCACCTCGTCGATCCCGACGAGGGCGCCGTTGAGGGCCCGGCTCACCTCGGGGTCGGTGAGGATCGTGTGCGTGGCGGACGTGATGAGGTTGGCGGTCGGCTCGGCGCCGGCGCCGATGGTCACCACGAGCTGGTGCAGCATCTCCTCGTCGGTGAGCCCCGCCCGGTGCTGGAGCAGCCAGGTGGTGACGTCCTCCCCCGGCGACGCGTGCTTGTGCGAGATGGCGTCGGACAGGGCGCGCTCGTACTCGGCGTTGGCGCGCACGACGTCGTTGCCGTCCCACAGGTCCGCGAGCGAGGTCAGGACGCGCTCGCCGACCTCGCGCGAGAAGCCGAACAGGTCGCAGATGACCAGCAGGGGCAGCAGGCGGGCGTACTCCGGCACCAGGTCCGCGCTGCCGCGTTCGACGAAGGCGTCGATGAGGCTGTCGGCGTGGCGGCGGGTGCTCTCGCCGACGCGGCTCTCCGGCACCCGGCCCAGGGAGTCGACCACCGACCGCTTGAGGCGGGCGTGGGCGTCGTCGTCAGCGAAGAGCAGGTTGGGGCGGTAGGCCATCATCGCGGCCACGGGGGCGTCGTCGGGGACGCGCCCCTCGGACCAGTCGCGCCAGAGCCGGGAGTCGCGCCGGAAGGTGCGGGTGTCCCTGCACCAGGCCGTGATGAGCGCGTAGTCGGCGACCACCCAGGCGCTGATCCCGGGGGAGATCTCGGCGGGGAAGACGGAGCCGTGTTCCTTGGCCATCCGCGCGTAGACGTCGTGCGGGTCGGCGTGGAACTCGGGGGCGTGGAGTTCGGCGTAGGGGCAGCGGGAAGCCAACGTTTTCCTGTTCTACAGGGGGGTTCGAGAGCCGCGCCAGTCTAGTACCGCAACATGTCCGTTGTTCCTTCCGTCCCATCTGTTCCGCCCTTCACCGAACAGAGGGGCGGCCGTCCTCCTCCGGAGTCCCTGAGGTGCCCGGTCAGCGGCGTGAGTTGTAGCATCGTGGCCGGATTCCTCCCCCCTGCAACCCGCTCCTCCGGTCCCGGCGAAGGCCGTACGGCGGGGCTCCTCGACACACACGGGAACGGACGTTCATGGACGCTGAAGACACCCAGGTCATGACCAGGACGGGTGAGTTCACCAGCACCACCCTGAGCTGGGAGACCTCGGTCCGGGGCCGGGTCGCGGCGGCGGTCGACCGCCTCTCCGGGCCGCTGTCCGACCTGCTGGAGCGCGACGCCAACGACGGCGACACCCGCTTGCTCGTCGCCGACTTCTTCAGCGTCGGCCTGAACTTCAGCAAGTACCAGGACATGACCACCGAGTACCGGACCAGCGGGGACTCGATCGACTACGCGATCGTGCTGGACGGCAAGCTGTTCGCGCCGGTGGAGGTGCGCCGGGTCGGCCAGGAGCTCGACCAGCGCAACATCCAGGTGTCCCGGCGCCTGGCCGTCGAGGAGGGCGCCGAGTGGGTGATCCTCACCAACGGCCGCCTCTGGAAGGTCTACCACCTGCGCCCCGACGGCGACGGCGGCAACCGGCCGGTGGAGGTCATCCACGTCGACCTGACCGACGCCGACGCCTACCAGCACAACATCGACGCCCTGTTCCACATCACCCGCGAGGCCGTCGACCGCGGACGGCTGAACACCCTGCGCAAGTGGAACGAGGCCGTCGAGGCGGCCCCCGTAGCCGATGTGCTGCGCAGCGACGCCGTGGTGGAGGCGGTCCGCGCGCAGCTGCGCGCCGCCACGGGCCACCTGGGGCACACGGGCGACGCCGACGAGGTGCGCCGCGCCCTGGTCGGAGAGGTCATCGCTCCGGGGCTGCTCAAGGACTGACGCCGGTGGCGGGCCCGGCTCCCCGGGGCAGGGCCCGCCCGCGTCCGCCCGGTCCCGCTGGTCACCGGCTCCGCTCCGGGTGCCTCCCGCCTCCTCCGCCGCCCGCTGGTTCGTGCGTTTGCCCCCATTGACAGCTGTGATACACGACACAACAATGGTCATACTATTGGGAGCGCTCCCAGTGCTTCCGGCCGCTTACCCCCCAGCGGAAGGACCCCCGTTGAGTCCGGCACGAAGAAACCGCGCGGCGGCGCTCGGAGCCGCAGCCGCACTGGGCACGAGCCTGCTCGTCGCCTCCCCCGCCCAGGCCGACGACGAACCGGTCGAGCAGATCACCAACGGCGACTTCGCCGACGGCACCACCGGCTGGTGGGCGACCGAGGGGATCGACCTCGCCGTCAGCGAGGACGGAGCCCTGTGCGTCGCGGTCCCCGGCGGCACCAGCGACCCGTGGGACCAGATCGTCGGCCAGAACGACATCCCCCTCGTGGCGGGGGAGTCCTACTCCCTCACGTTCACCGCCTCCGGCGCCGAGGGCCTGCCCGTCCGCGCGCTGATCCAGGAGCCCGTCGACCCCTGGCGCACCGAACTGGACGAGCGCCCCGTGCTCACCGCGACGGCGACCGGCTACGAGTACGTCTTCACCGCGTCGGCCGAGATGGCCGACGCCCAGGTCGCCTTCCAGATCGGCGGGGCCGAGGAGGACTGGACCTTCTGCCTGGACGACGTGTCGCTGCTCGGCGGCGCCGAGCCCCCGGTGTACGAACCCGACACCGGCCCGCGCGTGCGCGTGAACCAGGTCGGCTACCTCCCGCAGGGCCCCAAGAACGCCACCGTGGTCACCGACGCCGAGGAGGCCCTGCCCTGGCGGCTGGCCGACGCCGGGGGCGCGGTCGTGGCCGAGGGCGACACCGTGCCCCGCGGCCTGGACGAGTCCTCCGGGCAGAACGTGCACACCGTCGACTTCAGCGGCTTCACCGGGACGGGCGAGGGCTACACCCTGACCGCCGACGGCGAGACCAGCCACCCCTTCGGCATCACCGCCGACCCCTACGCCGCCCTGGCCACGGACGCCCTGGACTTCTACTACACCCAGCGCAGCGGCATCGAGATCCTCGACGAACTCGCCCCCGGGTACGGGCGCGAGGCCGGGCACGCGGGCGTGGAGCCCAACCGGGGCGACACCGACGTCACCTGCCACCCCTCAGCCCCGTGCGACTACTCGCTCGACGTGTCCGGCGGCTGGTACGACGCGGGCGACCACGGCAAGTACGTGGTGAACGGCGGCATCTCCGTCCACCAGCTGATGAGCGTCTACGAGCGGGCGCACACCGCGCCCACCGGCGACCCCGCCCGGGTCGCCGACTCCACCCTGTCCGTCCCCGAGCGGGACAACGGCGTGCCCGACGTCCTGGACGAGGCCCGCTGGGAGATGGAGTTCCTGCTGTCCATGCAGGTCCCCGAGGGCGGGGAACTCGCGGGGATGGCCCACCACAAGGTCCACGACGAGCGCTGGACCGGCCTGCCCCTGCTGCCCTCCGAGGACCCCCAGCCCCGCTACCTGCACCCTCCGTCGACGGCGGCCACGCTGAACCTGGCCGCGACCGCCGCCCAGTGCTCCCGCGTGTTCGCCCCCCACGACGCCGACTTCGCCGCGACCTGCCTGGAAGCGGCCGAGACCGCCTGGGACGCCGCGGTGGCCGAGCCCGAGCGCTACGCGACCGTCGGCGGCGAGGGCGGCGGCGCCTACGACGACGACAACGTGGCCGACGAGTTCTACTGGGCCGCCGCGGAGCTGTACCTGGCCACCGGGCACGGCGACTACGAGGACGCGGTGGTCTCGTCGGAGCTGCACACCGCCGACGTGTTCTCCGAGTACGGCTTCGGCTGGCGGGACACCGCCGCGCTCGGCCGCCTGCAGCTGGCCGCCCTCCCCAGCGAACTGCCCGACCGCGAGAGCGTCCGCGACTCCGTGATCGAGGGAGCCGACCAGTACGCCAGCGTCCTGGAGGCGCACCCCTACGGCATCGCCTACGCCCCGGAGAACGGCGCGTTCGTCTGGGGCTCCAACAGCCAGGTCCTCAACAACCTGGTGGTCGTGGCGACCGCCTACGACATCGGCGGCGACACGCGCTTCCGCGACGCGGTGCTGGAGGGCATGGACTACGTCCTGGGACGCAACGCCCTCAACCAGTCGTACGTGACCGGGTACGGCGAGAACGACGCGGTCAACCAGCACAGCCGCTGGTACGCCCACCAGCTCGACCCGCGCCTGCCCAACCCGCCCGAGGGCACCCTGTCCGGCGGGCCCAACTCCGACACCGGCACCTGGGACCCGGTGGCCCAGTCCAACCTGGACGGGTGCGCCCCCCAGCTCTGCTACATCGACCACATCGACTCGTGGGCGACCAACGAGCTGACCATCAACTGGAACTCCACGCTGGCCTGGGTGTCCGGGTTCGTCGCCGACCAGGGCGACGCCTCCCCGCCCGCCGGGTCCTCCTGCGAGGTGGACTACGTGGTCCACGGCGAGTGGCACGAACGCTTCACCACCCAGGTGACCGTCCGCAACACGGGTGACGAGCCCGTGACCGGCTGGGAGCTGGTGTGGTCCTTCCCCGGCGGCCAGACCGTGGAGCGCCACTGGAGCAGCGCGCTGGAGCAGGCCGGGCACGCGGTGACCGCCGTGAACGCGGACTGGAACGGGACCATCCGACCCGGCGACGAGGTGACGTTCGGCTTCATCGGCGCCCTGAAGTCCGGGGCGAACGCCGTGCCCGCGAGGTTCGCCCTCAACGGCTCGGTCTGCAGCTGACCCGTGGGCGGGGCGACGACGGCGCGCCCGCCCACGCCGTAAGACCCCCTTGGAGGACGGGGCCCCTCAGGAGAGCGTGGGGCCCCGTCCGTATGTCCGCGGGTTTCAGCGCTGCCAGCGCGCCTGGCAGAAGCAGTAGGCGCCGTAGAGGGCGACGCCCAGGGCGACGGCCACCAGCGCCCAGGGCCCGGCCGGGGTCTGGGAGAAGGCCCGCAGCGCGCCGTCCAGCCCGACCGCCTGGTCCTTGTCGAAGGCGATCGCGGCCTGGAGGAAGAAGACGCCGACGGCGGCCAGGACAAGGCCCTGGGTGCCGATGCCGAGCACGCCGACGGTGACGACGGCCCTGCGCCGCCGCGGTGCGAGCGCGCCGAGCGCCAGCTCCTGTGTGAAGCGGCGGGTCACCGCCTTCCAGATCTGGTACAGGCCCACGGCGATCACTCCGCAGCCCACCGCGCCGACGGCGAACCGGCCGAAGGGCAGCGCCATGATCTGGGCCGTCAGCGCCTCCGACCGGCTGTCCTGGGACCGGGGCGAACCCTGCCCCAGCAGGAAGCCCGCGATGCTGGAGGCCAGCACGGCGTAGACCACCGCGCGGGCGCCGGAGGCGATGCGTCTGGTGGCCCTCTCCAGGCCCACGACGGCGTAGACCGCCTGCCACACGGTGAGTCCCACCAGTCCCGCCGCCGCGACCCAGAGCAGCAGCATGCCGCCGGTGTTCTGGGCGACCAGTTGGAGGGCGCCGCTGTTGTCCGCCTCCTGGCCGCCGCTGTCGCCGAAGGCGATGCGCAGGGCGAGGTAGCCGATGATGAGGTAGAGGAGCCCCGTGGCGGCGAAGCCCACGCCCGCGAGCCTGCGCAGCCAGGTGCTGTGGGCCGCCTGGCGTCCCGCGCGCCGTCCCGCCGCCCGGGCGTCCTTGGCGGAGCGCCGCGCCTTACCTGGTAAGTCTGAGGAGGACATGTCCGGCCAGTGCCCGCGAGGAGGGCACGAAAACGGATGTTTACCGTTAATACTCTCTTTTGTGCTGTTCAGCGACGTGGAATCCCTCCGGGGCGTCCGTGCGGGACGACGGGTTGACCCGCGGCGGGTCGGGTAGGCCGGGCGGGCCGACGGGAACGCGGGACGCCGCGTGCCGGCGGAAACGGCGCGGGACAGCGCCGGCCGACCGGGGACGGCACGGGACGCCCGGCCCCGCGCGGAACACCGGACCCCGCCCGGGCGCGCGCACCGGCGGGCGGGGCGGCCGGGCGCCTACTCCAGCGGCACCCGCAGGATCCTGTCGCCCCCCTCGACCGGCTCCCCGACCCCGTCGAGGTTGCTGGTGGCCAGCCACAGCGCGTCGCCGCCGGGGGCGGTCACCACCGTGCGCAGGCGGCCGTACTCCCCCCGGTGGTGGTCCACCGGCTCTCCCACGCCGCCGTCACCGGTGAGCGGCACCTCCCACAGGCTTTCGCCGCGCAGCGCCGCGACCCACAGGGAGCCGCCCGCGACCGCCGCGCCGCTGGGCGAGGCCTCCGCGGGCCTCCACGTCAGCAGGGGGTCGACGTACTCGTCGCCCCCACCGGTGCCCTCCACCTCCGGCCAGCCGTAGTTGCCGCCCGGTTCGATCAGGTTGACCTCGTCGAACTCGTTCTGCCCGAACTCGGTGGCGTACAGGTTGCCCTCGTCGTCCCACGCCAGGCCCTGGACGTTGCGGTGGCCGTAGCTGTAGACCGGGTTGCCGAAGGGGTTGTCCGGGGCCGGGTCCCCGTCGGGGGTGATCCGCAGGATCTTGCCGCCCAGCGAACCGGTGTCCTGGGACAGGCCCTGCCGGCCCGCGTCCCCGGTGCCGACGTACAGCAGGCCGTCGGGTCCGAACCCGATCCGGCCGCCGTTGTGGTACGAGGCGGAGGGGATGCCGTCGAGGACGACCTCGGCGTCCCCGAAGCCCCCGTCGCCGTTCTCGGGGTCGTACTCCAGTCGGCTGATCCGGTTGTCGGAGGCCGCGGTGTGGTAGGCGTACACGTACGGTTCCGCGGGGAAGTCCGGGTGCGCGGCCAGCCCCAGCAGACCGCCCTCGCCGTTCGGCGCGGCCCCCTCGACGGCGCCGACGCCGGCGACCGAGCCGTCGGGGGACACGCGGACGACCTCCGCCGAGTCGCGCTGGGCGACCAGGGCCGAGCCGTCGGGGAGGAAGGCCAGTCCCCACGGCACCTCCAGGCCCGCGGTGACCTCCTCCGGTCGGCCGGGATCGGCACCGGCGGAGCCGTCCTGTCCGCCCGGCTCCGGTCGGCCGTCCGTTCCGCCCGCCCCGTCCCCCTGGGCGCCGCACCCGGCGAGGAGGACGAGGGCGCCCAGGACGGCGGCGGCACGGAGCGCCGCGATCGCGCGCGCTGAAGGTTCCATGCCGGTTCCCTTCCCCCCTGTCGGGACCGTTACCCCGCCGTACTGCCCGACGCCCCCTCCTCGCTGTTCTCGTGACCCTCCCGCAACTCCTCGAACAGGCGCTCCAGGTCGGTGAGGAGCGCGCTGTGCACGGGCCAGCGTTCGGAGTCCCAGTCCTCGCTCATGTGCTCCCGCACCCGGTCGATGCGCCGGAGTCCCCCCTCCAGACGGGAGTCCAGGTCGGCGGAGACGGTGTCGCGCTCGGGTTCCCCCGCCTGGTGGACGGCGTCGAACGCGTCCGCCGCCGCGTCCAGGAGCGGGGCGAACTCGCGGAGGAAGGCGTCGCTCGGCTGGGGGAAGCGCGACCGGCCTCCGCTGGCGGCACGGAGGGTGCGGATGAGGGACTGGATGTGGCGCGCGGACCGGCTCAGGGCGAGGATCCAGCCGTAGTAGGCCTTCGGCGCCCTCTTCGGTGAGGGACCGGCCAGGAGCCGCCGCGGGTTCAGGCGCGCTCGGTACTCCTGCTGGGAGGCCGACTCACGGGCGTTGCGCTCGGTGTTGTCGAACCCCTGCGCGACCCGGGCCCAGTAGGCGGCGTCGTCCAGTCCGTCACTGCCCCCGCGGAGCGCCCCGGCCATCTCCCGGGTGAGGTCGCGCAGGCCGTCCGTGAAGTCGAGCACGGCGTTCTCGGCGTCGCGGAAGCGGACGGCGGGCGCGAAGACCGTGTTCGTCACGACCGCGGCCCCGGCCCCCACCAGCACCATGAGCAGCAGCGTTCCGAGGTCCACGGGGCTGCCCGCGGTACCTCCCGCGAGCGCGAAAGACGCCACCACGGGTATCTGCTTGCCCTGGTCTCCGAAGACCGTGAACTGCCCCACCGTCACCGCGAGGAGCACGGCCAGGGCGAAGAACCACACGTTGAGCCCGACGGTGAGTCCGGTCAGACCCGCGATCAGGGCGCCGAGGAAGACCGCGGGGACGTAGCGCAGGGACTTGAGCACCGACCCGTACACGCTGGGGCGCACCACCAGGAGGGCGGAGAAGGGGGCGAAGCCGACCTGGGCGGAGTCCACCATGAGCGCGCCCAGGACCCAGGCTCCGGTGGAGGCGATGACGCACTTGGCGATGATGACCGCGGTCTCGCGCTCGTAGCCGCGCCGCTCGACGGCCCGACGCAGCCACGCGCGCGCGTTGGCCGCGGTGCGCCTCAGCCGTTCGGCGACCATCCGGCCTCCGCCCTCCGGTCTCGTGCGGTCTCCCGCGCGAAATCCTCGACCAGGTCGGCGACCTGCCCGGGGGCGGCGGCGGTGAGCGCGTGGGGCTGTCCGGGCAGGGTCACCAGCCGCCCCTGGGGCAGCAGCCGGGCGGCCTGCCGCGCCCACGGCCCCGGGCAGAGCGGGTCCTCGCCTCCGCGCAGGACCAGGGTCGGCTGCACCACCCTCGGCAGGACCGTC
This sequence comes from Nocardiopsis akebiae, assembly GCF_018316795.1. Classification (NCBI taxonomy): domain Bacteria; kingdom Bacillati; phylum Actinomycetota; class Actinomycetes; order Streptosporangiales; family Nocardiopsidaceae; genus Nocardiopsis; species Nocardiopsis akebiae. Next base: position 541,028 of record NZ_CP074132.1, on the reverse strand, counting down.
TCGATCCGGTGCTCGCGGCTGGCCAGAAGACTGCGGACGTCCCTGCGCGGCCCCGCGTCCCAGTAGTCGGCCACGACGGAGCGGATCACGGAGAGGTCCTCTCGCATGCCGTCGCGCAACAGGCGCGCGGCCAGCTCGGGCAGCGAGCGCGCCCCGGGGTCCGTCGTGGGCCCGGCCAGCACGAGCGACCCGACCTCGTCGGGCGCGCGCACCGCGGCCTCGGCGACCACCTGCGTTCCGAGGGAGAGCCCGAGCAGGCAGGGCCGCTCGATCCCGCGGACGCGGAGCCACGCCAGGAGGGAGTCCGCCAGTCCGGTGACCGTGGGCGCGTGGTCGGGTGCGGTGCTCGCGCCGAACCCCGGCAGGTCGACGGCCCAGGCGGGCGTCCTTCCCTCCAGGGCCCTGACCACGGGCAGCGTCTGGCGGGAGGAGATCCCCGCGCCGTGCACGCAGACCACCGGCGGCCCCTGCCCGGGCACGTGCCACCAGGCCATCGACGCGCTTCCGACCACGTCCGTGCCCCTGCGGGCCTCCATGCCTACCCCCGAACGGCCTCCTCGGCACCGGTCATGTGGTCGCCACAACTACCCAGGGCCCCCGCCTTCAACCCACTCGCCCGCCGAGGCGTGTGGAGACGCCGCGGGGCGGTCAGGGAGGTACACGCAAGGGTGTGCGCGCGAAGGGAGCCGGGAGATGGGCAGGAAGTCGGATTCGCCTCCGAAGCACCCGTGGTTGCGGGGGGCCGTACGGGGTGTCGCGGGTGCGATGGCCATGAGCGGTATGCGGCAGGTGGAGGTCGGAACGGGGTTCGTGCGGCGCACACCGCCCGAGGCCGTTCTGGCGGAGGGCGTGCCCGCCCTGCTGGAGAGCGTCGCCCCGGAGCGGAGGAAGGCCGCGATCGAACTGGCCCACTGGGGGTACGGGGCGGCGGCGGGCACCGCCTTCACGCTGCTGCCGCGCCGGGTGAGGCGGTGGCGGCTGGCCGGGCCGGTCTTCGGTGTGGCGGTCTGGGGCGCGTACGAACTGGCCGTGTCGCCCGCGCTCGGCCTCGCCCACGCGCGCAGGCGTCGGCCCCGGGAGCGGTGGGCGTTCCTGGTCGACCACGTGGTCTTCGGACTCATGGTCGGGGAGTCGCCCGAGAGCGTGGTGGCCGGAACCGGGGGTTCCGGGGACGACGCGGAGGAGAGGTGCTGCCACGGAGGCCACGGGAGCACCGGAGGCCGTGGAGGTCACCGAGGCCGTCGGGACCGCCGGAAGCACGAGGGACACGGAAGCCACTGCGGTCACGGCAGCCACGAGCACCACGCGGACGACGACGGCCCTGGGGTTCACAGTGGTCACGGGAAGCACAGTGACCACGGGAAGCACGGGAAGCACGGGAGACGGGGAAAGCGCCACCGGTCCTGACAGCGTGGAGGCGGGGGCGGGCGACCGGCCGGTCGCCCGCCCCCGCCTCCACGACGTGCCCGCTTCCGCGGCGTGCCCCCGGGCCGTGGTCCGAGCCGGTGGCCGGGACCGGCACTGCGCCGGTGCCCACCGGTCACCGGGGCGTGGCGGCACCGGCTCCAGGGGACGGCGGCGCTACTCCTGGGCCTTCTGGAGGCGCACGTACGCCAACTGGAGCCAGTCGGACACCGCCACGGCGCTGAACACCGCCCCGGTCCCCCGGGTCACCCCGGGGGCGAACACCAGGCCGAAGGCGTAGGCCGTGGCGATCCACTGCGCGGTGCAGAACGGGCAGGTGATCAGCTCGCCGACCGCCCGGCGGGCGCCCCGGCCGCGCACCTCCTCGGCCAGCTCCGCCGGGGCCGAGACACCCTGGAAGCGGGTGAAGAACGCCCGGAGCGGGCTGGTGACCGCGTCCTTGGCCAGCATCCGGGACAGCTTGTGCGTGGTCAGCCCCATCAGGGCCAAGTCCCACGGGCCCACGCTCTCGGCCCTGCGCCTGCCCCGGAACCGGCGCGCGGCGAGCAGTCCGACCCCCACCAGTGCCAGGTAGCCCGAGGCCACGGCCGTGTACCCGAAGAGGGGCTGGTCGCTGTCGCCCCGGTAGGCCTCCGCCTCCTCCTGGATCGTCTCCTTGATGTCCCCGGTGGTGTTCTGGTCAGCCATCTGCTCCGGTCCTCCTTCGTCGTGTCGCGCCGCCCGACCTGTCGCGCACCCACGAGTGCAGCGCCTCCCCGTCCCCGGCCTGGTCGAGGTTGACCGCCGCCTCGATCAGCGCGAGGTGGGTGAAGGCCTGGGGGAAGTTGCCCAGCATGGTGCCGTCGGCGGCCATCTCCTCCGCGTGCAGTCCGAGCTCTCCAGAGCTCCCGCACAGTCCCTCGAACCTCCGCCGTGCCTCATCGGTCCGCCCGGCGAGCACCAGGGCGGAGACCATGTCGAAGGAGCAGAGGAGGAAGGCGCCCTCCGGGGTGCCCAGTCCGTCGTCGGTCGTCCCGGGGTCGTACCTGCGGACGAGTCCGCCCTCTCCGCCCAGCTCCGCGTCCACCCGCTCCATGGTCGCGAGCACGCGCGGATCGGTCCCCTCCAGGAAACCCAGGAGCGGGATACGCAGCAGCGACCCGTCCACGTGGGACGAGCAGTAGGACTGCGTGAAGGTCCCGGCCTCCGCGTCGTAGCCCCGGTCGAGGACCTCCCGGCGCACGGCGTCCAGCTCCTTGCGCCACTCGTCGAGCGGGACGTCGTCGCCCGCCTTGCCGGACTCGGTGGCCAGCTGGACCCCGCGGTCCAGGCAGACCCAGGCGTAGACCTTGGAACTCGTCCAGTGCCGCGGCCGCGACCGCACCTCCCACATGCCGTCGTCCGGTTCACGCCAGATCCGGCACGCCGCGTCGACCATCGAGGAGAGCTGTTCGACGTCCCCGGGCCCGAGCCCGCCGGTGGCCTCCTCGTAGGACAGCGCGGCGTCGAGCACGTGCCCGTACACGTCCAGCTGGTGCTGCGAGTAGGCGTCGTTGCCGACCCGGACCGGTCTGGACCCGGCGTGTCCGGCTAGGTGGTCCAGGGTCTCCTCCCCGGGCGGCGGCTGTTCGTCGACCGCCTGCACCGGCGGGATCCAGTCGATCGGCTGGCCGCACATCCGCAGCAGGAAGCGCAGGTAGTGCCCGGCCTCATCGGCGTGCCCGAGCCGCAGGAAGGCCAGGACGACGAGCGCGGCGTCGCGGTGCCAGACGTACCGGTAGTCCCAGTTGCGCGGGCCTCCCGGCCACTCGGGCAGGGACGTGGTGGGCGCGGCGATCAGGGCGCCGCTCTCCTCGTGGAGCAGACCGCGCAGGGTGAGGGCGCTGCGGCGCACGTGCGTGGCGCCGACCCCGTCGTAGTCGGTCCGCCCGGACCACTCACGCCAGGCGTCCAGGGTCTCCCGCAGCAGCGCCCGCCCCTCACCCAGGCCGACGCGGCGCCCGCCCTCCAGGTAGTCCAGGGCGAACACGGCGGTGTCGCCCTCGGCCAGCTCCACGCGGTACTCCGGCACGCCATCCCGCGCGGGCGCGGGCGCGGACGAACCCGACAGCATCGGCCCCGAGGCCTCCCGCAGACCGCCGTCCACCCGTTCCCATACGGGTTCGGCACGAGCGAAGTCGGGCCCGGCGTCGAACCGCGAGCGCACGGACGTGCTCCCGGAGCGGCACTCGACGACCCGCAGGAGGAAACCCTCCCGGTACAGGCCCGTCCCGCCCTCCCGCGGCCTTACCGCGAGCAGGTCGCGGACGGCCACCTCCGTGTCCGTGCCCCGCCAGAGCGTCTCCAGGACGAGCGTGTCGTCGACGTAGGCGCGTCCGGCCGGGCTAGCCCCCTCGACCTCCAGGGTCCACCCGCCTCCGCGCGGGTCCAAGACGCCCGAGACGAGGGCGGGTCCGTCGAACCGGGGAACGCACAGCCAGTCGACCGTGCCGTCGGGTGTGGTGAGCGCGGCGGTGTGGCAGTCCGAGAGGAAGCCGTGGTCGCCGATGCTCGCGGCGCCCTGTGCCATCCGCACCTCCGAGTCGTGTCGTGTTCCCGGGATCCCCTCATGTGCGACTGCCCCGGGGCGCCCCCGGCGAAACGACAGCTCAGACGCTTGCCGCGGCATGTACATACCGGGTGGCGCTAGCGGGTAGCGGAGGGGGCGAAGGGCCGGAAGCGGCCGTGTCGACCCGTGTGGGGGTGGCCGAGGTGGCCGGGAGACCGAACGGCCGGATCGCGGTGGTCAGCGGAGCCAGCGCGGGCGTCGGAAGGGCGACCGCGCGCGAGTTCGCCCGGCGGGGGTACACCGTCGCGCTGCTCGCGCGGGGGCGGACGGGGCTGGAGGCCGCCGCGGAGGAGGCCCGCGCCGAGGGCGTGACCGCGCTGCCGCTACGGGTCGACGTGAGCGACGCCGAGGCGGTGCGCGGGGCCCTGGCCCAGGTCGAGTCGGAGCTGGGGCCGGTGGACGTGTGGGTGAACTGCGTGCTCGCCACGGTCATCTCCCCGTTCATGGAGGTGGAGCCGGAGGAGTACCGCCGGGTCACCGACGTCTGCTACCACGGCTACGTGTACGGCACCCGGGCCGCCCTGGAGCGCATGCTGCCCCGGGACCGGGGGGTGATCGTGCAGGTCGGGTCGGCCCTGGCCTACCGCGGCATCCCCCTGCAGGCGGCGTACTGCGGAGCCAAGCACGCGATGCGCGGGTTCACCGACTCGGTACGGGCCGAGCTGATCCACCGCGGATCGGGCGTGCGGGTGACGGAGGTGCACCTGCCCGCGGTGAACACCCCGCAGTTCACCTGGACGCGCGCGCACCTGGACGGCCGCCGCCCGCGCCCCGTGGCCCCCGTGTACCAACCCGAGGTCGCGGCCCGGGCGATCGTCTGGGGTGCCGAGCACCCGGGGCGGCGCCGGTACTGGGTGGGGATCTCGACGGTGGCCACCGTCCTGGGCCAGCGGTTCGCGCCGAGGGTGCTCGACTGGCAGCTGGGGCTCACCGGACGAAAGAGCCAGGTGCGCGACGCACATCCGCCCGCGCGCGACAACCTGTTCCGTCCCCTGGACGACGAGTACGACTTCGGCGCGCACGGTGAGTTCGACGACGAGTCGCGCGAGTCGAGCCTGCTCCAGGAACTGAGCCAGCGGCGGGGCACCGTGGCACTGCTGGGCGCCGCGGGGTTCGCGGTGGGAGCCGCGGGCTACGCGGTCGCGCGGGGAGCGCACCGACGGCCCTGAACAGCGATGAAACCGAAACCTAGGGGGAAGAGCATGGCCGAGCACGATCCCGCCGTCGACGAGGCGTGGGAGGAGTTCCACGCGGTGGTGAACATGAGCGGGGAGCAGCTGCGCGAGTGGCTGCTCACGAGCGCCTCGGGCGAGGACGCCTTCCGCACCGAACCGGGGCACACGGTGTCCCGGAGGGGCGAGGCGGTCGTGAACCTGCTGAACAAGCGCCGTGTGGACGTGACGGAGGCCGACGTCGAGCTGATGCGCGAGGTGACCGAGTACGTCCGCGGCCAGCTGGCGGACCCGCACCGCGAGGACGCGGCGTGGCGGCACCGGCTGATGTCGGTGGGACACGACCCGCTCAGCCCCGACTCGGTGCGCCCCGACGAGGAGGACCTCACCGGGTAGCGGTCACCGCGGGACCGGGGCGGGCGCGGACGCCCGCCCCGACGCGTGTCGGCGACGGCCCGCGGAGCTGCCCCCGCGGGGCGGGGCGTCTCTTCGCCGGGAAGACCACCTGTCGCAAGGTCGACAGCCACCGCTGGGTTCGGGCGGGTTCTCTCTGCTGGAGTACATGCGCGGAGAAGGCCAGCGCCGCAGTGAGGCCGCTGACGACCATGGCCGCACCGGGCCCCTCGTACCGGTGCGGCCTCCATGGTGGTCGGTTGCCCCGCTTGGCGGATCAGGCCAGTAAGCCGGTGAGGTGGTGGGCGAGGGCCCCGGCGGCGGTGGCCAGGGCGTAGCCCGCGACCGTCCAGCCCAGGCGGCGGCGGGGTTTGCGGTGGCTCGCTGTGCGGCGGGGGCGGTCCGACCTGCGCGGCAGCGGCGGCGGAGGCGTGCGCTCGCGCCGTGGGCGGGGAACCGGCAGGGGTTCGGGCCCGGGGCCGTCGCCGGGGGCGGGCCGGGGAGCGGGCCCGCGCTCGGGTCCGGGCCTGGGCCTCGGGCGGGTTCGGGGCTCCGGATCAGGGGCCGAGGCCCCGTGCGGGCGGGACTTCCGGGACTCGGACTCGATCATCCAGGCGGGCACATCCCCGTGGGTGAGCCGGTAGCGCAGCCGGGGCGTGTCCGGCATCCGGGCGAGCAGTTCGCGCTCGCGCGGGGTCCGGCCCAGAGAGACGAGCGGAGGCGGCGGGGCTGGCGCCGGACGCTTGGCCGTGCGGTCCGCTGCCCGGGCCCCCGGGCGGCCGAAGCGCTGGCCCCGGGGCGCGTCCAGGACGCGTCGCATGTCCGAGGAGAGCGCGGGTGCGGCGGGTGTGAGGACGGGCGCGGTCATCGGACGTCCTCCGGGGCAGACGCGGCGGAGGCGCTGGCAGCGGAGGCGGAAGCGGTGGAAGTGGCGGAGAGGGTGTCGGGGTCGGAGGGCAGGTCGAAGTCCGCCCACAGCACGGTGCCGAGCCCTTCGCAGAACGGGAAGCCGATCACCTGTCGGGTGCCCCAGCACGCGGCGAGGTGGTGGATGAGCAGCAGGCCCCGGCCGCGTTCGGCCTCGTGCCAGTCCCGTTCGGTGCGCTGGCGAGGGATGCGCGGGCGGGTGTCGGTGTCGCGGTAGCCGTCGTCGATGACCGAGAGTCGGAGCGTGCGCTGCTCGGGCAGGGTCAGGGTGCGGATGACCCGGCCGTCCTGTTCGCCGGAACGGGTGTGCTCGCAGGAGTTCGCAAACATCTCGCTGGCGCACAGCACGATCGAGTCGACCAGGTCCGGGTCCAGGACGGGCAGCCCGAGCAGGGTGGGCGTGTTGGCCAGGTCGTGTCGCAGGTCGGCGCGCACTCGCGCGGTGGTGTCCAGGGTCCCGGGATAGAGGCGCGGTTTCCACAGGCTGTGGATAACGGGGGAGGTGTACTCGGGTTCGGGGTTACGCGGCAGAATGAACATGCCAGAGGCTCCGTTCGGGAGATTCGGTACTGACTGGCCGCGCCCTGGGGGTGTTGAAGCACCCGCCAGGGCTTTGCCGTGCCCGCATACGATCACCGTGCCCACGAGGACAACCGGCCCTAACATCGGTTCGCGTGATCGCGCCACTCCGGCAGCGGACACCGGCCATAGTCAGAGTATGACTCTGTGTAATAGTCTTGGCAAGACTAACTGGCAACTCTAATTAATGGGGTCCTCTCTCGTGCCCTCCACTACACCCACCGTCGCCCAGTGGCAGCTTGGTCGGGAGCTTCAACAGCTGCGAGAACGACACAGCCTCACGATCACCGAAGTCGCCAGGCTTCTCGAAGTCACCGTCTCGACCGTGAGCCGCTGGGAGGCCGCGTTGCGTGTGCCTCGTGAGAAGGAGCTGCGCCAGCTGACCCGGCACTACGAACTTCCGTCCCAGGAAGCCGAAGCGCTGATTGAGCTACGCCGTCAGGCGGGCAAGCGGGGCTGGTGGCAGTCCTATGCGCTTGAGCAGCGCTACGGCACGTTCATCGGTCTGGAGTCGAGCGCATCAGAGATCGAGGCGTACACGAGCACCGTTGTCACCGGCCTGTTCCAGACCGAGGCCTACGCACGCGCAGTCATCACCGGCGTCAGCAGCTCTATCGCCCCGGACGACCTCGAACGGCAGATCGAGGTCCGCCGACAGCGTGTCAGCCAGGTGTTGTCCGAGGACGGCCCCGACATGTGGGTGATCCTCGGCGAGAGCGCGGTCCGCCAGCAGGTTGGAGGCGGGCAGGTCATGTACGAGCAGCTCACCCATCTGTTGGAGCTGTCCGCACATCCCAAGATCACTCTCCAGGTCATCCCGCATGTAGCAGGCGCGCACGTCGGAATGGTCGTGCCCACCTTCATGATCCTGAAGCTGTCTGTCTCCGGACTCTCGACCGTCTATCTGGAGGGGTACCGAAGTAACCTCTTCCTGGAAAGCGCCGAAGACCTCGGTAACCACGAAGCGGTCTTCAACCGACTCCGCCTCGCCGGAGTTGGCGGCAACATGCTGCGGGACCTGCTGCTGGGGATTCGCAGAGAACTGTAGAAGGACGAGCCATGATGCTTGAGAGTCAGTCCGCCATCCTGAGCAGGGCGGCCTGGAGGAAGGCGAGCTACAGCGCCGATCAGACCGCCTGTGTGGAAGTGGCCGACACCCCCGCCTTCTCCGCCGTCCGCGACACTCAGAACCGAGACCTGAGCACCCTCGCCTTTGGCCCTACCGAGTGGCAGGCCTTCCTAGACACCGCAAAGGGCGGCAACCGCTGAACGCACGTGTCCGGCCTGGAGCTGCAATCTTCCAGTCCTGGACCGGACACGGTGATCAGCGCGGCTTTCTCAGAGACGCCTCGAACGCCGTCATGATGTCGCCCGCGTGCCCGAGCGATCCAGGTGACTCCTCGTAGAGCTTAGAGACCTCTCGCTCCCACAGGCATAGCGCGTCGTCCACCTCGCGCCCGAGCGCTTCGAGTCTGCGCATCTCCTCTTCGGCCCCGACACGGTCGAAAGCCCACAGGGCGTCCAGCACAGCGCACTGCACGTCCTCGAAATACCGGCCCAGGAACCGGATGTGGTCGGCGCAGTCACCGACCCGCTCCCTCAGGGAGTCCTCCTGCGGGCAGGGGTAGACCTTGAGAGACTTCCCGTTGCCAAGGTCCTCGAACTCCTCTTCCTCGACCTTCGGCAGACCGGCCTCGGTCAGTCGGGGCACGTCGGGGCTGGGCTTGTACTCGGCCCCGGAAAGCCGATCGCTCCAATCGAACGCTGCCCTCTCAAGCAGCTCAGGACCGCACACGTCCGCCAGACGGAAGTAAGACATGACCAGATCGCGAGGTGGACGGCCCAGCGCGACGATCGTCGCTCCCAGGGACTCCCTGACCTCGGTGAAGTTGAAGTCCGCGAGGTCCACATCCACTTCGAGTTGTTCCTCGACCGAGCCGAAGTAGTCGCTGAACTCCTGGACAAGCGACTGGAGCTCTTCCCCCAAACGGTCGAGAAGCCCGTCCATCTCGCTACCGTGCTCGCTGTGACCTTCCGACACCTGGCCGCTCCTTCCGAACGTACGACGGACAGGGGCAGCGTAGCGGGGCTCCCGGACTCGGGACCGGAACCTTCGTCTCTGCTCGGCGTCGGTTCCCGCATCCAGGCTGGGCAGGTCGTACGGCGGCGTTACGCTGATCCGCGTGATTACCGGCGAGCTGAAGAGCAAGATCGATCGCCTCTGGGACGCGTTCTGGTCCGGAGGCATCTCCAACCCCCTCGAAGTGATCGAGCAGATCACCTACCTGATGTTCCTCCGCAGGCTGGAGGACATCCAAGCAGCCAAGGACAGACAGCACCAGCGCACAGGCAGGCCCATCAAGGATCCTGTCTACACACCCGATGACGAGGCCCTGCGCTGGACCAAGCTCCAGGAGCTCGCACCGGACACACTGTTCGACACGATGGGCAGGGTGGTCTTTCCCTGGTTGCAGCGGCTCGGCGGTGACGACTCCACGTACGCGCACCATATGCGCGATGCCCGTTTCACCATCCCCAACGCCAACCTGCTGACCAAGGCCGTCGACATGATCGACAAACTGCCTCTCGGTGACGGCGACGTGCAGGGTGACCTGTACGAGTACATGCTCGGCAAGATCGCCACTGCGGGCCACAACGGGCAGTTCCGTACGCCCCGGCACATCATCCAGCTCATCGTGGCGATGATGAACCCCGGCCCCCAGGACGAGATCTGCGACCCTGCGTGTGGCACAGCGGGCTTCCTGGTCGCCTCCTCCGAGCACCTGCGCGCCGAGCACAGCGATGCCCTGTTGGAAGCTGCCAACCAAAGGCACTTCCACCACAGCATGTTCCACGGCTTCGACTTCGACAGCACCATGCTGCGGATCGCCAGCATGAATATGCTCATGCACGGTGTGGAGCAGCCCGACATCCGTTACCGCGACTCCCTTGCCGAAAGCGTCGCGGACGAGGCGGAACGCTACTCGCTCATCCTCGCCAACCCACCGTTCGCCGGAAGTCTGGACTACGAGAGCACGGCCAAGGACCTCCAGCAGATCATCAAGACGAAGAAGACGGAGTTGCTCTTCCTCCCACTCTTCCTGCGTCTGCTCAAGCCTGGTGGTCGTGCCGCCGTCATCGTGCCTGAGGGTGTGCTGTTCGGTAGCAGCAAGGCGCACAAGGCCATCCGTCAGATCCTTGTGGAAGACCAGAAGCTGGACGCCGTGGTGAAGCTCCCGAGCGGTGTCTTCAAACCGTACGCGGGTGTGTCCACCGCGATTCTGTTCTTCACCAAGACGAACGCTGGTGGCACCGACAACGTCTGGTTCTACGACGTCACAGCTGACGGTTACAGCCTCGATGACAAGCGGTCTCCTCTGCTTCCCGAGGACAAGATCGGTGCTCTCGCCGAAGACCTAGACGAAATCGAACACGAGAGGAACAACCTCCCCGACGTACTCGCTCGATGGTCACGCCGAGACGGCAACGAACAGGACCGTGCCCGTACAGACCAGAGCTTCTGCGTACCCAAAGCTGACATCGCCTCACAGGACTACGACCTGAGCCTCAGCCGCTACAAGGAAACCATCTATGAGGGGACCGAGTACCGGCCCCCTCTGGAGATCATCGAGGAGCTCGAAACCCTACAATCAGAAAACCAAAAAAGCCTCTCCCAACTGAAAGAAATTTTCAACCCATGAAATACCGAAAGATCGGCGAAGTAACCAATAAAGTATCCACATGGAACCCAAAGACCCTCAGCCAGGAAATTAAGTTCACCTATATTGACCTCGGCTCCGTCGACCAAAAAAATAAGGAGATTGGGAGAACTGAGGAAATTCAATCCTCCCAAGCACCTAGCCGAGCACGCCAAGTTGTCAGGGACGGTGATGTCCTAATCTCCACTGTCCGACCAAATCTTAACGGTGTAGCGATTGTCCCCGCCGACTTGGATGGAGCAACGGCATCCACTGGATTCTGTGTACTCCGCCCAGGAGAAGAAGTCGACAGTTCGTACCTGCTCCACTGGGTTCAAACAAGTAGCTTTGTCAACGACATGTGCCTGAAGGCAACCGGCCAGAGCTATCCCGCCGTCTCAGACAAAATTATAAAGTCTTCCCTTATCCCCCTTCCAAATATCACCATCCAACGGAACATATCCTCCCTCTTGAATGAGGTGAGCACTCTCCGATCACGGATGCGCAGGTCGATCGAACTCCTCGACGAGCTCACACAGTCCATCTTCCTCGACATGTTCGGCGATCCGGTAGCCAACACCCGATCATGGCCGAGGAAAAAACTCGGTGATCTCGTCGAAAGCATCGACAGCGGCAAGAGTCCTAAGTGTCACAGCACTCCGGCGGGGGAGGGAGAGTGGGGAGTCCTCAAGCTGGGCGCCGTGACCAGCTGCGAATACCTACCGGGGGAAAACAAAGCGCTTCCGTCGACTGAAGACTTCAACCCCGCACATGAGGTCCGCCCGGGCGACTTGCTCTTCACCCGGAAGAACACGCCCGAACTCGTTGCTGCATGTGCATTGGTCAATGACACACCCCCACAGCTCCTCATGCCCGATCTCATATTCCGCATCAACCTTAAATCCGGTTCCCCACTAACCAAAAACTACCTACACCGACTGCTGATACACCCGACAAAACGACGAAAGGTCCAAGAACTCGCGGGCGGAAGTGCTGCCTCTATGGTAAATATTTCCAAGTCACGACTCTTGGGGCTGTCCATCGAAATTCCTCCGTCCCACCTTCAAGAAGAGTTCGATTCGCGTATCCGCGCCATCCAGGAACTCAAGCTGGAGCAGACCGCCCACCTCTCCCACCTGGACGAGCTCTTCGCCTCCGTCCAGCAGCGCGCGTTTGACGGCACCCTGTGGGACGATCGGGACATAACCGTGTAGCCCCCACAGCCGCACGGCCCCACAACTCCATCACCCCGCTGCCCGCATCCCGTCCTGTCCCCTCCTCCGGGAAAGGTGCCTGGTGAGCAACTTCGCCTTCCTCCAGACCGAATGGCCCGAACTCCACAACGAGGCGATCCGCGCCGAGCGCCTCGCCGTGGCCGACCCCCGCGTGTCCTGCTTCTACGCGCGCCGGACGCTGGAACTGGCCGTCAACTGGCTCTACGAGGCCGACGACACCCTGCGCACCCCCTACCAGAGCGACCTCGCCGCGCGGATCGCCGAACCGACCATGGTCAACCTGGCCGGTCCGGCGGTCCGCACCAAGATGGACGTCATCCGCCGCCAGGGCAACGCCGCCGTGCACCGCCCCGGGCCGGTCTCGCCCCAGGACGCGGTGCGGGCCACCATCGAGTTGTTCCACGTCATGTACTGGCTGGCCCGCAACTACACCCGCGCGAAGGACGGCGCACCGGCCTCCGGCCTGTCCTTCGACCGCAAGCTGATCCCGACCCCGGTCCCCGCCGAGGTACGGAAGAAGAAGCAGGCCGAGATCCAGAAGATGGCGGAGGACTTCGCCCGCCAGCAGGAGGAACTCGCCAGGGCCCAGCGGCGCACCAAGGACCTGGACGCCGAGATCCTCCGGCTGCGCGCGGAGATCAAGGAGGCCAAGGCCGCCAACGCCGAGCTTCCCGACCAGCACGACTACGACGAGGCGAAGACCCGAACCCACATCATCGACCTCCTCCTACGGGAGGCCGGGTGGGCGCTCTCCGACCCCGAGGACCGCGAGTACCCCCTCAAGGGCCTGCCCACGCCCTCGGGTGAGGGCTGGGCCGACTACGTGCTGTGGGACGACAACGGCAAGCCCCTGGCCGTGGTGGAGGCCAAGCGCACCACCCGCGACGCCCGCGACGGCAAGCAGCAGGCCAGGGCCTACGCCGACGCGCTGGAGGCGAAGTTCGGGCAGCGGCCCGTCATCTTCTACACCAGCGGCTACGAGACCTTCGTCTGGGACGACCACTTCGGCTACCCGCCGCGCCAGGTCCAGGGCTTCTACACCAAGGACGAGCTGCGCACGCTCGTCATGCGCCGAGCCGGACGCCAGGCCCTGGCCGGGGTGGCGATCAACAGCGACATCGTCAACCGCCACTACCAGTCCCGCGCCGTCCGCCGCGTCTGCGAGGCCTTCGAGGAGGACAAACAGCGCGACGCCCTGCTGGTGATGGCCACCGGCTCGGGCAAGACCCGCACCGTCATCTCCCTGGTGGACCTGCTCAACCGGGCGGGCTGGATCAAGCGCGTGCTGTTCCTCGCCGACCGCCAGGCCCTGGTCAACCAGGCCCACGGCGCCTTCAAGCAGCACCTGCCCAGCACCCCGGTGGTCAACCTGCTGGAGGAGAAGGGCGCGGACGCGCGCGTGTACGTGTCCACGTACCAGACCATGATGGGCCTGATCAACGACACCTCCGACGAGGTGCGCCGGTTCGGTCCCGGCTACTTCGACCTCGTGGTCGTGGACGAGGCGCACCGGTCCGTCTACCACAAGTACGGCGCGATCTTCTCCTACTTCGACTCGCTCCTGGTCGGCCTGACCGCCACCCCCAAGGACGAGATCGACCGCAACACCTACCGCCTCTTCCACCTGGAGGACGGAGTCCCCACCGACGTCTACGGCCTGGAGGAGGCGGTCAAGGAGGACTACCTGGTCAGCCCCACCACCATCGACGTGCCGCTGAAGTTCCCCCGCGAGGGGATCAGGTACGACGAGCTGTCCGAGGAGGACAAGGAGGCCTGGGAGCTCACCGAGTGGGACGACGACGACGGAATCCCCGACGCGATCGCCGCCGACGAGGTCAACAAGCACCTGTTCAACAAGGACACCATCGACAAGGCCCTCCAGACCCTCATGCGCCACGGCGCCAAGGTGGAGGGCGGCGAACGGCTCGGCAAGACCATCGTCTTCGCCCGCAACGTCAAGCACGCGCACTTCATCGTGGACCGCTTCCAGGAGCTCTACCCCGACCTCGGCGGCGACTTCGCGCAGGTGATCACGCACTCGACCACCTACGCCCAGTCCATCCTCGACAAGTTCTCCCGGCGCGACTCCGCCCCGCACATCGCCGTCTCGGTGGACATGCTCGACACCGGCGTGGACATCCCCGAGGTGCTCAACCTGGTCTTCGCCAAGCTCGTGCGCTCCCGGACCAAGTTCTGGCAGATGATCGGGCGCGGCACGCGCAAGTGCCCGGACCTGTTCGGGCCCGAGGACCACAAGACGGGCTTCCTCGTCTTCGACCTGGGCCGCAACGTGGAGTTCTTCAACCAGAACCTCCCCGCCGCCGAGGCCAGGGTGCAGCCGTCCACGCGCGAGAAGGTCTTCCGCAGGCGCGCGGAGCTGCTGTACGGCCTGGACCGGCACTCCCCGGCCCGGGAGTCGGCCGCCGCGCCCGAGGAGGGCACCGCCCCCGCCCCGGACGGCTCCGCGGCCGCCTCCGACGGCCCCGCCGACGAGGCGGGGCTGCGCCGGTCGCTGGCCGAGCGCCTCCAGCTGGAGGTGGCGGGGATGAACTCCCGCAACGTCGAGGTCCGGCCGCACCTGGAGACGGTGGAGGCCTACCAGGACCCCGCGGCGTGGCGGCGGATCACCGAGGACAAGCGCGACCAGCTCACCGAGACCCTCGCCCCGCTGCCGACCGCGTACAAGGAGGACGAGAACAGCCAGGAGGCCAAGCGCTTCGACCTGCTGGCCCTGCGCCTCCAGCTGGGCGTCCTGGAGCCCGAGCCCGGCTTCGACAAGCTGCGCCGCCAGGTCCAGGACATCGCCGAGGCCCTGCTCGACCCCACCACCCTGAACAACCCGGTGGTGGCCAGGCAGCGCGAGCTCCTCTCCGACCTGGTCTCGGACGCCTGGTGGCAGGACGTCACCCTGCCGATGCTGGAGGTCATGCGCCGCCGCGTGCGCGGCCTGGTGCGGCTCATCCCCAAGACCCGGCGGGGCATCGTCTACTCCGACTTCGAGGACGAGCTCGGCGAGCTCACGCGGACCGAGCTCAGCGGCCTGGACGTGGGCGGCGGCTGGACCCGGTTCGAGGTCAAGGTCCGTACCTACGTGCGCAACCACGAGAGCGACCTGTCCGTGCAGAAGCTGATGCGCAACCGGCAGCTGACCAGCGCGGACATCGACCACTTCGTGCGGGTGTTCCTCGACGGCGGCTTCGGCACCGAGAAGGACATCGAGCGCGCCGAGGAGGAGCACGGCGGGCTGGGGCTGTTCCTGCGCTCCTTCAGCGGGATGGAGCGCGACGCCGTCTCCGCCGCCTTCGACGGCTTCCAGGCGGGCAGGAAGCTCTCCGCCAACCAGCTGCGCCTGTTCAAGCTCATCGTCGACTACGTGGCCAAGAACGGCTTCCTGGACGTCGGCGACCTCTACGAGCCGCCGTTCACCAGTGTCTCTCCGGGCGGCCCCGAGAGCGTGTTCTCCGACGCCGAGGTCGACACGATCCAGGAGGTCCTCGAAGGCTTCCGGGCTACCGCGCTCCCCCCGGAGCGCGCCGCCGGCTGAGGGTGGACGGTGCGGGCGCGGTGCGATCCGTGCCCGCACCGCTCACAACCGCTCCAGCCCCGAGCGGGTCACACTCCAGACGCCGGAAACGCGTTCGACGGACCGCGTGCGGATGTTCCGCAGCTTGCCGTGCAACAGGGCGATCAGCACATCGCGCCTGACCTTGTCGGGCAGCGGGAACATGTGGACCCCAACTCGTTGAGTAGGACATGGAGTCCGACGGCGTTGCGGTGGGACAAGTGCTCCCGTCGACTTCCGCCACAACGAGAAGAGCCAAACAGGTATGCAATCTAGGCCGCGTATCTACGCTCAGATGATCCTGTCGGTGAGGTCGGGGCCCGCCGGTCCACGAGCTCGTGGGGTTCGGGTGCCTGGATGCCATAGCCGCCCCCAGCACCGAAAGAGGTGGACTCCCCCGGATTCGTGTCGGACTGGAGCGTGGATGTGACCTCCTTCAACACCGCCGCGATCCGCGAAACGCGCCCCAGTCGTACCGATTTTGGCGCCCTGCACTCATTGCTCTGCACCCTTTCCAGACAGGAGCAAATAACAGGAAACGCCAGCTCGACAAGCAAGGTCTGAAAATTCCTATTTCGAGCAGTCAGCGCGGAGGGCTTTGCATTTCTCGATCTCAGTTTCATATTGATCCCGACCCCCCGGGGTCAATTCCCGCATTCGCAAGAAGAATTCCTCTCCCTTGTCGATCAGAATTTGATAAAATTGATTCTCCTGCACCTGAGTTGAATTGTCGAACTTCCCCGACCTGGAGCTAATGGAGACCTGAATCCAGCCAGGAGCGAGCCTCTTCATCTCCAGCTTGATCGGCTGGTCCGGGAAATATGTGTGCGTTGATTTCTCGGAAGTGAGCTCCTCAAGAGAATTGAGGATGTATGCCCACAGTTCGTCAATATAGTCCCACATGGAAGGCGTGATCAAGGGGACTTCGTTAACAGTTAGCTCCAGGGCACCCTCCAGGTATTCAGGATCCCTGATCGGCCCCTCCCATGATTGAATAGAGACAAGGGTTCCGTCCTCTTTCCTTAGAAACGAATTGATGTAAACAGACATAACCCTCAACCTCCCTGAAGCGACTTCACTAGTATACTGGATAGAACTGACCGACTCGCCCATTTTTGAGACCGAGGCGGTAAATCTCCCCGTTTACCTCCCCAGAAATTTGGTATCTCCCGCTCGACCCCCTTCGGATTAGTTCACCCCTATTCTGGTTCATTACCTCTTCAGCCGCATCAGCAATATCGTTGATGCTCATCTTCTTGTCGAAGTAGCTTTGCTCTTCTTTCTTTGTCCCGTTCCAATAATCGGGGTGATGGCGCTCTAGTATATGCTTCATCCCGGATCGATCGAGTGCAAAGCTAGAATTTCCGTATGTCATTCTTATCGAATCAAAACCTCTCAAGTCATTAATGACTCTTTCTGGTGGGGCAGGTCTACTGGGTTCGCGTGGGTCTACTGACTCGGAGTCATTAGTGCCATCGCCCCCTCTTTCTCCCTGCTGACCATCACCATGACCGTTGTTGGGGTCGTCTCCCCCGTCATCTTCGCCTCCGGTGCCGGTTCGGTCCCGAGGAGGCTCGTCGCCACCCCCGCCACCGCCTCCGGCAGCGGGCTCGGGGCGCTCGGCCTCCGGCTCCTCGCGCGGACCGCCCGTGCCCTCTCGCTCGTCGTCGCGGCGCGGGGGCCGGTGTTCGGGGTCGTCCTCAGGGCGAGGCGCGTCAGTGTCGCCGCGCTGGGACTCGCTCTCCGGACGCGGAGTGTCTTCGTCGCCCGGTCGGTTCTGCGGTGTGCCGCTGTCCTGGGGCTGCGGCGCGGGCGGGCTCTGCGAGGGCCGGTCCCCGCCGCCGTCGGGCACGGGGGTGGTCGGGGTGGAGGCGGGCGGGCGGTACCGGTCGGGGTCCAGCAGTGAGTTGTTCAGCATGGTGAGCGGGTTCTCGAAGCGCTCACCCGTGGGACGCTGGCCCTCCCCGGCGCCCGGCAGCGTGCTGCTGGGCCAGCCCCGCGTTCCCGGTCCGCCCCTCGACGTGAAGTTGTCCGAGCCCGTGTCCGAACCCCCGCCGGAACCCGAGCCGGAGCCGTCGAACTCCGCGTCACCCGAACCCCCGGGGGCGTCCATGGAGCTGACCACCCCCGCTCCGGCGACGATCTTGAGAGCTTTGAGCGGCAGCCCGCCGGTCAGCATCACCGCGTTGGCGGCCATAGTGGTGTTGGAGTAGGCGACACCGTCATCGCGTGTGGACCAGGCGGTGTGCCCCTCCCAGACCTCGGTGAGGCTGTCCCGGGCGTTGCCGGTCCACCGGTCCCATCCGGCGCTCCAGCCCTCCCGGCCGCCCTCGCCCGGCTCCCACAACCACCCGTGCTCGTCGTGGATGCCGACCAGCGCGGCCGCGTCCATGCCCGCGTCGCGCCAGGCCGCCCCGAAGTTCTCCAAGCGCCCCCGCGGGTCGAACCGCCACCCGTTGTCGGGGTGCCAGAGACCGAGCTTGGACGTCAGCCCCACCGCCGACCCCCACAGCACGTCGGTGACCACCGTGTCCCAGGCCGCCTGACCGGTGGGGTTGCCCCAGTCCGCGAGGGAGGGGTGGAACTCGCTCCCCGCCCATGCCGTGACGTCGTTGATGTTGCTGTTGACGCCCTCGAAACTCAGGTGGTGTTCCAGGGACAGGTCGCGCTCACCGGCGTCGGTGGGCAGCCCGTAGACCAGCGCTCCGTCCCCGCCCGCCTGGTCCGGGGACACGTAGGCGGGGCCGCCGAAGGTCGCCGAGATCCGACTGGCGCACGCGTTCTCGGCCTCGTTGAACGTCGACCAGGCCGCGTTGACCGCGTCCTTGATGCGGATGTTCTCGCCCAGCGCCCACTCGTCGGTCTCGTCGTCCTTGTTCAGCCACCACACCTTCTTGTCGTGGTTGGCGTTCCACAGGCTCTGGGCGTCGATGCGCAGGGTGTTGAGCGAGCGGCGCGCGGTCGCGGCCGCCTCGGCCAGGTCCTCCAACGCACCGGCGACAGTGGCCAGGTCGCCCTGGATGCCCTCTCCCCGGGTGAGGACGGGGTCCATCGCGGCGAAGAGCGTCTCGCTCTCCGGTGCGCTGTAGTGGGCTTGGAGCCCGCCCCAGGTGGAGGACATGTCCTCGGCCCCGCCGAAGAGGTCCTCCCCGCCGGTGCGCAGGGTCTGGGCCGCGTAGTTGAGGGACCAGACGTCGGTGAGGGGGTAGGGGATGGTGTCGGGGACGATGAGCGTGAACGGGTTGGGGTCCACGCCGTTCTGGGGCTCGGTGGGCTCGAAACTCACCAGGGGGCCTTCCGTGGGGGCGGGGCGGGGGTGCGGGGGCGCGGGGGCGCGTCGGGTCAGAGGTCGAGGTTCTCGCCGGTGCCCGCCTGGCTCTGGGCCTGGGCGGCCATCTCCTCTTGGCCTTGGTTGTAGGCCAGCGTGGCGTCGTTGGCGCCCTGCAAGCACGACAGGGTGCGGGTGAACATGGCGTCGGTCTGGCCGGTGAAGTGCTCGAAGAACCCGGACAGGGCGGCCTCCACGGGCGGGCTCTTGGCGTTGGTCAGCGCCATCTCGATCCCGTCGGCGGTGGAGTCGACGGTGTCGGAGAACCCGCCTCCTTCGAGGCCGAGTTGTCCGCTGAGGTCGCCCAGGACCAGCGAGACCCCGTAGACGTCGATGTTCCACTGGCTCATCGGTCCTCTCCTCTCGCCGGGGAAGCCGCGAACCGGTGCGCGTGGAACAGGGCTCCGGCCTCGGCCCCCGGGACATCGGCGGCGTGGGCGCGGACCCCGGCCGTGCTCTGCTCGGCGACGTGGGCCCGCAGCAGTTCCAGCGAGGCGCGCACGCCCTCGACCGCCCTGGCCCTGCGTTCCCTCACGGGCCCGGGAAAGGCCGCGTCCGCTTCCTTGAGGACCGCGATCCCGTCGGCGGGCGCCGGGTTTCGCGGTTCGGTGACGGCGGTGTTCCCGTCCGACTCCTCCGACTCGTCCGGCGGCTCCACCAGTTCGAACTTCATCCGATGCCTGCCCTCACTCGTGGATTCCGTGGCCCGCTTCGCAAGACTCCCATAGCAGTATGCGCATATGGAGTGACGTTCCACGATCGGTCCCGGTTCCGGAGGAACCGCCCCGGCGGTGGTCAGGCGCGGGGTCTTCCGGACGAGCCGAGGAGAACACGCAGTTGAGCACTATGAAGGTGACGTGCGTCACTCCCGCTCCGGGAAAGGGCGACGGGACTCCCTCAGGAAAGGCTCAGCCCCTCGTCGCGGACGCCTTGGACAGGTACTCCGTCTGCCTCCGCATGAGGTCCAGGGCGCGCAGGGGCGCCACCGCGTCCTCCACCACCGGGTACCAGACCGCCTGGCCGTCACCCTCACCGAGAAGCGTGCCCGGGATCGGCCCCGCCTGGGCCCGGCCGGCCCCGATCCGGCGCAGCCGGTCCGGCCCGACCGCGAGTCCGACCGGGACCACGGGCCCCGCCCACACCGGCGCGTAGGTGACATCGGCGCGCCCGGGGACGCGGCGCACGCGCAACCCGTCCAGCAGCCCTTCAGCCGCCAACGCCTCCACCAGGGCCGGAAACGCGTCGAAGGGTACGGCGCCCTCGTCCTCGAACCCGGCCACCACCGACACCCGCTCCAGGACCCCGGTCCCGCGCCGGGCCAGGTGGAGCTGTCCGGAGAAGGGGCGCCCCTCGCCCAGCGGACCCGACAGGTACAGGATCGAGGGCTTGGGCCCGCGCTCACGCACGAAACCGGCCACCCGTTCGCGGTCCCACGCCAGAAGCGCGGGCTCGTGCGGACCCCACGCCGACGGCGCGGTCCCGGCGAGGTGCTCGGCGACGACCTCCGCCACGCGGCCCAGGTCCGGGGTGAACGGATCGCGGTGGAGCACGGACACGTCCACCACGATCTGTGTTCCGGCGCTCTCGGCGAAGTCCGCGAGGAACCCCGGAACCGGCTCGGCGTCCGGCTTCCCAGTCCCCCACGCCAGTCCGACCGGTTCCCTGTCCGCGCGGAACCCCTGCTCGTCGTCCCAGCGCACGGGCAGGCCGGTGATGCCGTCGTGGTGGCCGCCGTCGGAGCCCCGCACCACCCAGCGCCCCAGCGACCCGGCCGCGAAGGTGCGCACCGCGTAGGTCAGGCGCGCGGTGGGCGGGGTGAGCACCTGGAGCGTCCTCTCCCCGCCGTGCGTGGCCACCGCGTCGCTGAGCCAGGACGAGAACGGCACCACCGCCCGGTCCTGGGCGACCAGGAGCGCCCTGGTCGCGGTGCGCTCGACCGCCGGGTGCTCCGGCTCCTCCCACAGGCCGAAGTCGGCCGACCCCGAGGTCCACACCGCCCCGCCGAGCCGCAGCGCGAGCCCGTCGGCGAACCGGTGCGCCGCCTCCCGCCCCCGTTCGTCGGGACGGGCGCGCGCCTCCACCCACCAGAACGTCTCCGGCAGCCCCGCCACGACCTCCGGCCCCAGCAGGCGCACGACCGCGTCCGAACGCTCCACCGGCCGCCCGGGTTCGAGGGTGGCCAGCAGTTGGGCGTCCCCGTCGCGGATCTGCATGACAGGGGTGTCGCCGTGCCAGTGCAGCCGCAGCTCGGGGTCCACGCCTCCCAGGGCGTGGACGACCGCCTTCTCGTCGGGCTCGTGGGCGACCAGGGCCACCACGTCGTAGCTCAACGGCTCTCCTGAGGGGGGTCAGGGGGCGGGCGGGGACCGCCACGGCCCCGCCCGCCCGGATCAGGCGTCCTGGTACTTCTCGACCCAGGACGTGAGGGGCTGCCCCTGGATGGCCGCCGCCATCAGCTCGGGGAACGCGTCGGGGGTGCAGGCGAACGCGGGCACCCCCATCTCGGCG
Source organism: Nocardiopsis akebiae (assembly GCF_018316795.1). NCBI lineage: Bacteria > Bacillati > Actinomycetota > Actinomycetes > Streptosporangiales > Nocardiopsidaceae > Nocardiopsis > Nocardiopsis akebiae. Next base: position 519,614 of record NZ_CP074132.1, on the reverse strand, counting down.
AGCGCGGACGCGTTCTGTCGATCGTAGAACGGCGCGCCCTCGTCCGACAGCGCCAGCAGCACCACCACCTGGACCCCGGCCGCCTGCATCGCGGCCACCCTCCTCAGCATCTCCGCTCGGACACCGCCCTCGTACAGGTCGCTGATCAGCACGAAGACCGAGTCGTTCGGCTTGGTGATGAGCCCCTGGCAGTAGGCGATGGCCTTGTTGATGTGCGTGCCGCCGCCCAACTGCGTGCCGAACAGCACCTCGACCGGGTCGGTCAGCTGCTCGGTCAGGTCCACCACCGCGGTGTCGAACACGACCAGCGACGTGCGCAGGGTCTTCATCGAGGCCAGCACCGCGCCGAAAACGCTCGCGTAGACCACCGAGGAGGCCATCGAACCGCTCTGGTCGATCGCCAGCACCACGTCCTTCTGCACGCCACGGCTGCGGCGGCCGTACCCCACCAGGGTCTGCGGCACGATCGTGTTGTGCTCGGGCAGGTAGTGGGCCAGGTTGCGGCGGATGGTGGCGTTCCAGTCGATGTCGGCCACCCGGCGCGGCCGGTGGGTGCGGGACGACCGGTCGATCGCCCCCTGCACCAGGGACCGCGTCTTCTGCGCCACGCGCCGCTCCAGGTCGTCCACCACGCGGCGCACCACCGCGCGGGCGGACTCGCGGGCCTGGTCGGGCATCACCCGGTTGAGGGACAGCAGGGTCCCCACCAGGTGCACGTCCGGCTCGACGGCCTCCATCATCTCCGGCTCCAGGAGGAGCTGGTGCAGCCCCAGCCGGTCCATGGCGTCCTTCTGCATCACCTGCACCACGGAGGACGGGAAGTACTCGCGGATGTCGCCCAGCCAGCGCGCCACCCGGGGCGCCGAACCGCCGAGCCCGGCGGAGCGCTCGGGTGTGAGTGCCCCGAGCCCCCTGCCACGACCGCGTCCGCTCTGGTTGTACAGCGCTTCCAGCGCAGCGTCCATCCCCTGGTCGGCGGCGCTGAGGCCGGAGGCGCCGACCCCGCCGGAGCACTGCGCCTCCCGGCCCAGCACGAGCCTCCAGCGGCGCTCCCGCTCGTCCACGGCGTTCATGTGCGCACCTTTCCGTCGGTGAGGATGGCCAGCGCGGTGGCCAGGGCCGGGGCCGCGCGCCGGGCGTCCACGTCCACGCGGGTCAAGCGGACCGGTCGGCGGCGGGCGCCGTCCCGAGCCGTAGGGCGGCCGAGCCGATCTCCTGGCGCTCGGGGCCGTTGAAGGCCCCGAAGGTGCGCCGCAGCAGCGGCAGCACCGCGGTGAAGCGCTCCTCGGGCAGGGAGAGCAGCCAGGTGTCGATCAGCCCGAGCAGCCGGTCGTCGTGCACCAGGATCAGCCCGCTGCCCTGGAGGAACCCCTCCAGCCAGGCGGCGGCCGAGGCCGGCTCGGTGCCCGGGGACATCGCCAGGCCGAGGCGGCGGCGCAGCTCGTCGGCGTCCACGAGCCCGGAGTCGGACAGGATCCGGTTGACCCGACCGGCGATGCGGCCGGGCAGGGTGTCGCGCACGGCCAGGGCGACCAGGGCGGCCGTCCAGGCCTGGGCGCCCTCCCCGCCCAGGAGGGTGGCGGCGCCCTGCGTGGCGTCGATGTGCCGGACGAACCGCTCCGCCGCGTCGTCGTCCAGGCCGTGCACGGCCGGTGCCAGCCCGACGCACACGCGCCGCAGGATCTGCTCGGCGACCGTGCTCAAGTAGGCGCTGTCGGTGCCGCGCACGTCCCCGTAGCGGGCGGAGCGGGCCAGCGGCGGCAGCGCCTCCATCAGGTGGGTGACGTCGCTGTCGGTGGCCGCGCGGTCGGTGAGCAGGGACAGCACGCGGGGCAGGGCCCCGCCCAGGTCCGCGAACAGGCACTGCTCGGTGAGCGAGGTCAGCGCGGGCAGGGCGGCGTCCTCGGCGAGGTCGGCCACCCGGGCCGCGGCCGCCGAGGCGACGGTGGTGCCCCACCGGCTGGCCTCGATCAGCGCCACGTCCATGTCCGGGTCCCAGCGCAGCCGCCACGACTCCCGGAAGGTGCCCTTCTGCCCGCCGTCGGGGGTGCGCGGAACACCCCACTCGACACCGAGCAGCCGCAGCCGGTGCAGCAGCACGCTGCGTTCGCGCTGGCTGTCCTTGCGCAGGTCCAGGTCGAGGTCGCTGTCGAAGGGCTCGGCCTTGAGCCGCAGGCGCCTGCGGATCGCGATGAGGTCGCGCTGGAGCGGGACCATGGGCGTGGACGGGGGCACCGAACCCATCCGTTCGCCGACGGACATCCGGCGGTGGACGAGGGCGGCCCGGGTGGGCTCGCCCTCGCACAGGACGGCCGTGAGCGCCTCGGCCACCTCGTCGAGACCGGCGAGCGGACGCCCGCGCAGCACGGCGAGGCTCTCGGCCAGCCGCACGCCCTCGATGACGTGGGACGAGGACACCGCCAGCCCCTCCTCGCGGAGCATCCGGGCGGCGTCGGTCAGCCACCGGTGCACCGGGAGGTCGGGCGCGGTGAACAGGTGGTGGTACCAGCCGGGGGCGGCGACCCCAGCGCCGTAACCGCTGGAGGCGGCCAGGCGCCCGTGGGTCCAGGGCACCCAGGTGGCGGTGACCTTGGCCTTGGGCAGGCCCTTGAGCAGGGCGGTGTCCTCCTTGACCGGGTAGTCGGCCAGGTCGCGCAGGGCGGGGGCGTGCCAGGCGCCGCAGACCACGGCGATCCGCTCGTGGCCCTCCTTGAGGGTGGCGCGCAGGGTCTGGCGCATGTACGCCTCCCGGCGCGCGTCGCGCTCCGTCTCGGGGCCGGACTCCGCGCGGACGGCGGCCATGGCGTCGGCGATCGCCGGGAACGGGGAGGGCTCCCCGTCCCGGCGCTGCTCGATGACGTCGTCCCACCAGCGCTCGGCGTCGTCGTAGCCCGCGGCCTCGGCGAGCACCCCCAGGGGGTCCAGCCGGATCCGCTCCGGCTCGCCGACCTCACCGCCGTCCGTACCGTCGGCGGCCCCGGGGTCCTCGTCGCCGCCTCCTGTCCCGGTGCTCCCACCGGCTTCAAGCGCCTCGGTGCTCCCGGGAACCCCGTCGGACTCCGGTTCCCCGGAATCCGCCTCGGCGCGGGCGCTCTCCTCCGCGGCCCGGCGCCGCTCCTCGGCCCCGGCGACGCGCTCGGCCAGGGTGTTGGCGGCGGGCAGGTCGCAAAAGCGCACCCGCACGCCGTTCTCCACCGCGTAGCGCAGCGCCTCCCACTCCGGGGAGAAGCTGGCGAAGGGCCAGAACGCCCAGCCCTCGCCGGCCCTCGGCTCGTCCCCCTTGGGGGTGTCGGCGAGGTAGGCCAGCAGCGCCACCGGCGGCTCCAGTTCGCCCACCAGCGAGGTGAGGGCGTCCGCCTCCGGCGGTCCCTCGATCAGCACGGCGTCGGGTTCGATCTCCTCCAGCGCCGCCCGGACGGCCCGGGCCGACCCCGGGCCGTGGTGCCGCACGCCCAGGACGTGCAGCCCGCTCGTGTCCAGTCGGGGCCGACCCATCAGGCGCCCACCTCACGGCAGGCGCGGTAGAACTCGCCCCAGCCGTCGCGCCCGCGCGCGACGGTCTCCAGGTACTCGCGCCACACCACGCCGTCGGACACCCGGTCCTGGACGACGGCGCCCTGGATGCCCGCGGCCACGTCGGCCGGGCGCAGCTGCCCGTCGCCGAAGTGCGCGGCCAGCGCGATGCCGTTGGTGATCACCGAGATCGCCTCGGCGGTGCTCAGCGTGCCGCTGGGCGACTTGACCTTGGTGCCGTTGTCCTCGGTCACCCCCGAGCGCAGCTCGCGGAAGACGGTGACCACCCGCCGGATCTCGGTGAGGCTGGTGGGCACCTCGGGCAGGTCCAGGGCTCGGCCGAGCTGCTCCACCCGCTGGGTGACGATGCGGACCTCGTCCTCGGCGCTGTCGGGGACGGGCAGCACCACGGTGTTGAACCGGCGGCGCAGCGCGCTGGACAGGTCGTTGACGCCGCGGTCGCGGTCGTTGGCGGTGGCGATGATGTTGAAGCCGCGCTGGGCCTGCACCTCGACACCCAGCTCGGCCACCGGCAGGGCCTTCTCCGACAGCACGGTGATGAGGCCGTCCTGCACGTCGGAGGGCATGCGGGTGAGCTCCTCGATGCGGCCGATGGAGCCGCGCGACATGGCGGTCATCACCGGGCTGGGCACGAGGGCCGCCTCGGAGGGGCCCTCGGCGAGGAGCCGGGCGTAGTTCCAGCCGTAGCGGACGGCCTCCTCGGAGGTTCCGGCGGTGCCCTGGACGAGCAGGGTGGAGTCGCCGGAGACCGCTGCGGCCAGGTGTTCGGACAGCCAGGTCTTGGCGGTGCCGGGAACGCCGATGAGCAGCAGGGCGCGGTCGGTGGCCAGGGTGGCCACGGCGACCTCGACGACGCGTCGGGCGCCGATGTACTTGGCGCTGATCTCGGTGCCGTCGGACAGGGTCGTGCCCAGCAGGTACTGGGTGACCGCCCACGGGGAGAGCTTCCAGCCCGGGGGCCGCTGCCGGTCGTCGGCCTTGGCCAGCGCCTCCAGCTCCGCGGAGTAGGTCTGCTCCGCGTGCGGGCGCAGGGCCTGGGCGGCGTCGGTGCGGATGGAGGGGGTGGAGGTGGTCAACTGAGCTCCCTGTGCATGTCGAGTCGGAACCGGAGGGTGTCCCGGAGCCGGAGGTAGGCGTCGCCGGAGGCGTCGTTGTACGGAGGGGTCTGGTGGAGGTCGGTGAGGTGACCGGGGGGCATGTGCACGGCCGCCGCCTCGCAGAGCAGCCGGTAGCCGTGGTAGTCCTTCTTGCGGTCCTTGGCGTGCAGGCGCGCGATGACCCGCGCGCTCAGCCCGGGGGTCCAGGGGCCGGGCGTGTCGCTGAGCTGGTCGCCCCAGCGGCTGAGGGAGGACTTGTCGGTCAGGACGCCGTCGGCGTACGCGCAGCGCTCCTCGACCGGCAGCAGTCCCAGCAGCCTGCCCGTCTGGAACCCCGGCCCCGTGCCACGCGAACCGAGGAACTCCAGGACGGCCCTGGCCCACTCGACGTTCCGCTGGACGACGACGGCGTTGACGAGGGCGCCCACCAGGCGGGCGCTCTGCACGGCCTCCCGGTTCGCCGCCTCGAGGATCCCGGCGGGTTCGGCGCCCAGCAGCCCGGGCCAGACGTCCAGCGGCGCGTGGGTGAGCAGCGCCCACAGCCGCTCGGCCCGCTCGTGGACGTTCTCGTCGCCCTTGGAGGGCGCGGCCAGCGCCAGGTCGCGGTGGACGGCGGCGTCGCGGGTGCGGACGGGGTCCACCCACAGGGCGCCGTCCTCCCTGAGCGAGGCGTGCGCGCGGACGTGGCCGCGCAGCCGCTCGGCGTGCGCGCTGCCGGGCAGCCGGGAGAGCAGGGACAGCGCGGTCCCGCGCACGTTGGCGCTGCGGTCGTCCAGCGCCCGGTCGAGGAAGTCCGCGTCCGCCGGGCCGAGCCCGGTGGCGAAGGTCTCCAGCAGGCGGCGGCGCAGGTCGGCCTTGGCCAGGCCGGTCCAGACGGCGGCCAGCAGTTCGCGGGCGCGGTCGGGGTCGGTGGCGCGCAGCGCGGCGAGCGCGCGGCGGCGCTCGCCCGGGGCGCCGCGGCCCCAGTCGCGCTCGCTGAACCGGTCCGCGTGGACCGACTCGGCCAGCATGTAGGACCAGGCGGGGTTGAGCCCTGCCAGCCAGTGGCCGCGTGTGCCGACCGCGGCCGCGAGCGCGGGGCGCAGCTCGCTGTCGCGGGCTCCCTGGTCGAGGAGGGCGGGAACGCTGGAGTGCGCGACGCGCCGTCCCGAGGCGGCCACCAGCCCGAGCCACTCCGGGAGGAGTTCGGTCCGTCCCGTGAGGATGTCCTCCAGTCGGGTGGTCGCGGCCTGTCCGGGCTCGGGGCGCTCGTCCTCGGCGCCGGGCTCGACGGGTTCGACGCCGGTGGCGGGGACGTACCCGGCGGCGCGGCGGACGGCGATCAGGGCCGCCCGGTCCAGGAGGGCGACGGAGTCCTCGTCCTCGGGGGTGGGGGGCAGGTCGGGGGTGTCGGGGACGGGGCGCTTGGAGGTGCCGACCAGGGCAGTGGAGACCAGGCGGTCCCAGGAGTCCACGGCGGCCAGGGGGTCGGGGGTCACAGGGAGACCGCCTTTCCGTTCCGGTCCCACACGGTGATGGGGGTGAGTCCCGTAGCGGGCGACCACTCGGCGGCGACGGTGGAGGGGTGGCCGCCGGTGACCGCGAGGAGGCGCCAGGGCTCGGGGGAGGCCAGGGGCAGGGCGTCGCCCTCGGTGTCGGTGAGGTACCACCGGCCGTCGCGGGCGGGGGCGGCGCGGTCGAGCACGACCGGCCAGGTGTCGCGCCAGGGGTCCTCCGCGAGGGAGGCGGCGAAGTCGTCGAGGGCCTGCACGACCGTGCCGCCCACGGGCGGGGCCGCCTCGGTCGTGACGCCGTCGCCGACGGGGGCGAACCGGTGGCCGTCGGGGTAGAAGGCGAACTCCGCCTCCACGTCGGTGCCGGCCCGGAAGGGGGTGGTGGGCGCCTGGCCGGGTCGGGCGAAGGCCAGGTACAGGGCCACGCGCCCGGTCGCGGCGCCGCGCAGCCACAGGCGGCGCACGCGCATGTCGGCTTCAAGGGTGGAGGCGTCGTGCCAGCCCAGGACCCGCCAGGTGTCGCGGACGCGCTCACCGGTGGCGAGGACCTCCTCGGCCTTGACGGTGATGCCCACCCGGGAGCGGACGGCGCCGCGAACGCGCTCGTCGAGGGCGTCGCCCGCGCGGTAGCCGTTGACCAGCAGGTGGAGGAGGCCGAGCCGTTCGAGCATCCTCTCGGGCCAGCCGTCCCCGCGCGCCGCGGAGGGCAGCCGGGAGACGAGGGAGGCCGCGCCGCCCGCCTTGGCGTCCACGAGGCGCTTGGCCATGCGGTCCCAGTGGTCGTAGCCGTGCTTGGGCACCTCGGCCAGCCCGGTGTCGACCTGGTCGCGCAGCCAGAGGCCGAGTTCGTCGACCCCGGCCCGGACCGCCTCCTCCCTCTTGCGCAGGGTCGCGGCCGCCCGTTCGGGGTCGGCGGGGGCCGCCGGGCCGTTGGCCCTCTCCTGGCGCGCGGCCCTTCCGGAGAGCCACTTGGCCACCCACTCGGGCCGCTCCTCCCGGTCGGCCACGCTGTCCTGGGTCCACAGGGCCAGCAGGCCCAGGACGTGCTTGCACGGAATCTTGCGGCTGGGGCAGCTGCACTTGTAGGCGGTCCCGCCCGCGCCGTCCAGGTGGACGGCGGCCAGGTAGGGCTTGGAACCGCTGCCCTTGCACTCGCCCCAGACGGCGGAGGTGCCGCCGGAGGGGGCGGCGACCGCTCCGCGCTCGGGCCAGGACGACTCCTTGGCCACCTTCAGGGCGGCCTTGCGGGAGGAGGCGTCCGGAGCCAGAGCCCATACGTCGTCGGTACTCCATCGATCGCTCACACAGAGAACACTACGGACTCCCTATGACAAAAAGCGCCCTTTTCGAACCTCCTTGCGAACGCTCGTGGAACTGTCGCATCCCCATGGCAGACTTCGGCCGCGGAGCGGCTCCATCCGGCGCGCGACCCCGGGTTCCGGCGCGAGGGAGCCCCAGAAAAAGAGCACCTTAATACTATTTGTCACTAATACGCATGCACCCTTTCTCTGCCGTGTTGAAAAAAGAACTCCGCCCCTTCTACAATGAGCGATCCCGCTTCTCCCCTCCGTCACCGCACCGGCACACCATCTCCCCGAAGAGAGGGAATCGGTTCGTTGACGAACACACGGCTGTACGGCACCACACCCGCCACCGGACGCGACGGCCTCTGGGCCGCGCTGCGCGAACGCCACGGACCCGTGGCCCCGGTCGAACTGGAGACCGGCGTACGGGCCTGGCTTCTGCTGGGCTACCACGAGAACCTGGCGGTGTTACAGAACCAGCACCTCTTCTCACGCGACACCCGCCGCTGGCGCGAGGTGGCCGAGGGGCGCGTCGACCTCTCCTGCGCCCGGCCCGCGCTGTCCTGGCGCCCCAACGCCCTGTACGCCGACGGGGCCGAGCACACCCGGCTGCGCTCGGCCATCGCGGACAGCCTGGCCAGGGTGGACCTGAACGCCACCGCCCGCACCATCCGGAGGATCGCCGACGAACTCGTCGACTCCTTCGTCGCCGACGGCAGGGCCGACCTCATCTCCGAGTACGCCAACCCCCTGCCCGTGCTCGTGGTCAACAGCCTGTACGGGCTCTCCGACAGCTACGGGTACATGCTGGGCGACCTCACGTCCATCGTCTTCAGCGAGAACGCCGAACGCGCCGAGGACGCCGTCGGCCGCATCCACCAGTACTTCTCCGAACTGGTGGCCCGCAAGCGCAGGATCCCCGGCCAGGACCTGGTGTCGTGGATGCTGGAGCACCCGGCGGGGCTGAGCGACCACGAAGTCGCGCACCAGGCCGCGCTCATCAACAATTCGAGTCACCAGACCACCACACACCTCATCGGCAACACGATGCGCACCCTGTTCACCGACGAGGCGGTCCGCACCGCCTACACGGACGCGCAGATGACCGTGCACGAACTGCTCGACCACGTGATGTGGACCGACACGCCCTTCCAGATCCTGCCCGCCCGCATCGCCCTCCAGGACATGCGCATCGGCGGAGTCGACATCCGTGCGGGCGACGCCCTGCTGATCGGCTTCGACGCCGCCCACCGCGATCCGACCGTCCGCTGCGAACAGGCGGGGGGCAGCCGGGCCCACCTGATGTTCGGCGCCGGGCCGCACGCCTGTCCGGCCCGCGAGCTGGCCCGGCTGACCGCCACGATCGCGGTCACCACGCTCCAGGAGCGCCTGGGCGGGCTCCGGCTCGCCGTGGAGCCCGAGGACCTGCGCTGGACTCCGTCGCCGTTCCTGCGGGGGCTGCGCGAACTCCCGGTGGCCTTCACCCCGGGCGAACCCGTCGCCCTCGGCCCCCGGGAGGGCGCCGGAAGGGGCGGCTCCGGAGGGGACGGGCAGGCGGAGTCCGGGGCGCGGCCAGGGGGCCGGGACCACGACGACGAGGGCTACGAGGACGACCTCCTCAGCCGTCTGCTCGCCTGGTGGCGCGGGCGGAGTTGACCCTGACGCGGCGGCGTCGACTCCTAGTGTCGGTGGTGCGGGCGCGGGGCGTGGGCCCCGCGCCCGGCGCGGCAGGCACGGGCGACGCCGGGGGCGGGCCCCGCGCGCCTTCGCGGTCCCGCGCTAACCGGCGCCCATCGCCCGGATCGGCCCGGCCAGCTCCCGCTCGAAGAAGCCGAAGAACCCCTCCGGATCGGGTCCGGCGTTGATCAGGCACAGGTGGTCGAACCCGGCGGAGGCGAACTCCCGCACCACCTCCAGGTGCCGGTCCGGGTCCGGCCCGTAGGCGAAGACGTCGCGCATCGCGTCCCTGTCGATCAGGGCGGTGGCCGCCTCGAAGTTCACCGGGTTGGGCAGCTCGGCCTGCACCTTCCAACCGGTGAGCGCGAAGCGGAACAGCTCGCGCGCCGACTCCAGGGCGTCGCCCTCGTTGCCCGCCCACGCCAGCGGTACCTCGGCGTAGCGGGGGCCGGAGCCGCCGTTGTCCTCGTAGGCCCGGTTGAGCTCCTTGCTCGGCTCGGTGCAGAACAGGCCGTCACCCGCCTCGGCGGCCAGCAGGGCGGCCTGCTCGCCGCCCGCGGCCACGACGATCGGGGGCGCCTCCTCGGGCAGGTCGAAGACCCGGGCGTCCTCCAGGGTCAGGTACCTGCCGTCGTAGGAGTGGTAGCCGCCCGACCACAGCAGGCGGATGATCTGGATCGCCTCGCGCAGCATCTCGTGGCGCCTGGTGGCGTTGGGCCACCCCTGGCCCACCACGTGCTCGTTGAGGCGCTCCCCCGCCCCCAGACCGAGCGTGAACCGCCCCTCGGACAGGATGGCCGTGGTGGCCGCCGCCTGGGCGACGATCGCCGGGTGCACCCGCAGGATCGGGCAGGTGACCCCGGTGGCCAGCTCGACGCTGTCGGTGCGTTCGGCGATGGCGGCGAGCATCGACCACACGAACCCGGAGTGGCCGTGGCTGTACAGCCACGGGTGGAAGTGGTCGCTGATCTCCACGAAGTCGAACCCGGCCTGTTCGGCGCGGACCGCCTGCTCCACGATCTCGCGGGGCCCGAAACCCTCGGCGAAGAGCTTGTAGCCCACCTTCATCGCGTCTTCTCTCCCCTCGTTACGCCTTCACTCCGTGCCCGGCGTCCCGTACCCGACGCCCCGGCCGTTCCCCGTCAGGCAGGCCCTGTCAGGCGGGCACGGACGCCGTCGGCCGGTCCCAGAACCGGTGCTCGCCCAGCAGCCTCGTGAACTCGGCGACACCGGCCTCCCCCGCGTCCGGCGCGGCGACCACGCCCAGCTCCACCCGCAGGGCGTCCACCGGCCCGGCCAGCTCGTCCGGCAGCGGCGGGGCGAGCAGCTCCGTCCCCGCGCCGACCGCGGCCACCGGCTTGTGGTGCTTGTACGCCTCCAGCACGAAGTGCCGCGCGAGCCCGTCGCCCGCCAGAGTCCGGGCGGCGTCGGGGCCGCCGGTCACCACGACCGCGTCGTAGAGCACCGAGGAGACGGTCGAGTAGGCCCGGTCGACGGTGACGACACCGCCACGCGAGGTCCGGACCGAGCCGTCGGCCGCCGCGAGGAGTTCGACCACGGCCCCCGCCCCGATCAGGGGTTCGCGGAACGCGTCGACGGCGGCCTCGTCCACCCCGTCCGCGACCAGGACGGCCACCTTGCGGCCGACCACGGAGCCGAACGCGGTGTTGAGCTGGCTCAGGGCGGGCGAGGAGCGGCCGTGGTTGGGCGTGGCCTCCCTCTCCGGCGGCTCGACGCCGATCCCCTCCGCGACCTGGACTGACAGTCGGTGGTCCACGTGGTTGAGGTTGGTCACGACCCGCTGGCGCACCTCCAGCTCCTCGCACTTGCCCAGCTCGAAGCGGAAGGCCTCCACCAGGTGATCGCGCTCCCACTCGGCGAGGCTGTTGTAGAAGAGCGTGGCCTGCGAGTAGTGGTCGGCGAAGCTCTCGCTGCGGACCCGGATCTTGTCGCCCTCGACCTTCTCTGTGTAGTGGCGGTAGACGCCCTCCCCGTGCGCCAGGGCCGGGCAGCCCCCGCCCAGGCTGTTGGGGTAGTAGGAGGTCCCGCCCCTGTGCACCCGGTGCTGGGCGAAGCCGTCCCGCTGGTTGTTGCTCACCGGGGCAACCGGGCGGTTGACCGGGATCTGCTGGAAGTTGGAGCCGCCCAGGCGCAGCAGCTGCGTGTCCAGGTAGGAGAAGTTGCGGGCCTGGAGCAGCGGGTCGTTGGTGAAGTCGATGCCGGGGACCACGTTGGCGGTGTGGAAGGCCACCTGCTCCGTCTCCGCGAAGAAGTTGTCCGGGTTCCGGTTCAGGGTCAGCTTTCCGATCGGGCGGACCGGAACCTGCTCCTCGGGGATGATCTTGGTGGCGTCCAACAGGTCGAAGTCGAAGGCGTGCTCGTCCTCCTCCGACACCAGCTGCACGCCCAGCTCCCACTCGGGGTACTGGCCGCGCTCGATGGCCTCCCACAGGTCGCGCCGGTTGAAGTCGGGGTCCTTGCCCTGGACGCGCTGCGCCTCGTCCCAGACCAGCGAGTGCGTGCCGAGCAGGGGCCGCCAGTGGAACTTGACGAAGGTGCCCCGGCCCTCGGCGCTGACGAACCGGAAGGTGTGGACGCCGAAGCCCTGCATCGTCCGGTAGCTGCGCGGAATCGCCCGGTCCGACATCAGCCACATCATCATGTGCGTGGTCTCGGGCTGCAGGCCCACGAAGTCCCAGAGGGTGTCGTGCGCGGACTGCGCCTGGGGGATCTCGTTGTGGGGCTCGGGCTTGACCGCGTGGACGAAGTCGGGGAACTTGATGCCGTCCTGGATGAAGAAGACCGGCATGTTGTTGCCGACGAGGTCGTAGTTGCCCTCCTCGGTGTAGAACTTCACCGCGAACCCGCGCACGTCGCGCACCGTGTCGGCGGATCCGCGCGACCCGGCGACCGTGGAGAAGCGGACGAAGACCGGCGTGGTGACGTCGGGGCCGCTCAGGAAGTGGGCCGCCGTCAGCTCGGAGAACCCCTCGTAGGGGCGGAAGTGGCCGTAGGCGCCCGCGCCGCGCGCGTGCACCACCCGTTCGGGGATGCGCTCGTGGTCGAAGTGGGTGATCTTCTCCCGGGCGTGGAAGTCCTCCAGCAGCGTCGGGCCGCGCGCTCCGGCCCGGAGCGAGTTGTCGGTGTCGCCCACCCGGACACCGGTCTCGGTGGTCAGGGACTGCTCGGAGTCGGTCCTGACCGCGTCGAGCTGGCGGTCCTTGCCGTCGCGCCCGTCGCTTCCCCCACGTCCTTCAGTGCTCACAGCAGGCCTCCGTCGATCTGCGGGTACCACGTGCCGAGGTCTCCCTCCGGCTCCACCTGACCGACGCCCGTTCGGGGCAAACGTCGTTGACCGCCTTTTGGAGCGACGTTCACCGCGGCGCCGTCCGGGCCGGGACGACCCGCGCCGGGCCCGAGTCGGCGGGGGCGAACGGGGTAGGGGCGGGCACGCGGCAAGACCGCCCGGGCTCGCCCGGGCGCACAGCGCGGGACGCCCCGGACCGGTTCCGGGCCGGGCCCGCGGAACCGAGACGACAGGGGGAGACGACCATGTCAGAGACTTCGCCTCCGGCGCAGGGCCAGCCCTACCCCGGCCGGACCGAGCCGATGGATCCGCAGCCCAGGGACGAGATGCGCGACTACGAGGGCCGCGGCCTGCTGAAGGGGAAGCGCGCACTGATCACCGGGGCCGACTCCGGGATCGGCCGCGCCGTCGCCGTGGCCTTCGCCAAGGAGGGGGCGGACGTCGTCTTCGGCTACCTCAGCGAGGACGCCGACGCCCAGCACACGGTGGGGCTGGTCCAGGAGCAGGGGCGCAAGGCGGTGGGCGTACGCGGCGACCTGGCCGACGAGTCCTTCTGCACCCACCTGGTGAACCGCGCGGTGGAGGAGCTGGGCGGGATCGACATCCTCGTCGAGCACGCCGCGACCCAGGCGCCGGTGGACGACTTCACCGACCTGAGCACCGAGCAGCTGCGCCGTACGTTCGACGTCAACGTGATGGGGGTGTTCTGGACCGTCCGCGAGGCGCTGAAGCACATCCCCGAGGGCGGTTCGATCATCATCACGGGGTCCATCAACGGCCTGCGCGGCAACAAGTCGCTGATCGACTACGCGTCCAGCAAGGCCGCGGTGATGAACCTGTCGCACTCGCTCGCGCAGACGCTCATGGGCCGTGGCATCCGGGTCAACTGCGTGGCTCCCGGACCGGTGTGGACGCCGCTCATCCCCTCCACGCTCGGGGAGAAGGGCGCGGAGGGCTTCGGCCAGCAGTCGCCCATGGGCCGGGCCGCGGAGCCGGACGAGATCGCGCCCTCCTACGTCTTCTTCGCCAGCGGACGGCTGTCGTCGTACTACACCGGCGAGACGCTGGCCCCGACCGGCGGAGAGATCCAGGCGAGCTGAGCCGGGGAGGAGGGGGCGGGCCGCGGGTTCCCGGCCCCTCCACGCGCGCCCCCTCACGGCGTGCGCCTCCCCGGCGCAGGAAGAAGCCCCTCCCGGACGGAGTCCGGGAGGGGCTGTCCGGGGTGGGCCGACGGCCCGTCCTGCCGGGGTGGTGTCAGGAGCGGGCCTTGGCGGTGCGACGGTCGTTCTCCTTGCGCAGCGCCTCGACCAGCTGGTCCTTGTTCATGTTCGAGCGCCCCTGGACACCGAGCTTCTTCGCCTGCTCGTAGAGGTGCTCCTTGCTGGCGTTGGCGTCCACTCCCCCGGCGGTCTTCTTGTCCCCGCCACGGCCGCGCGCGGCCTTGGGGTTGGACGCCTGCTCGTCCGAGGGGCCCGAGCGCTGCTTGGGCACCCAGCGGTCGCCCTGTTTCTCGAACTCGTGCTTGACCGCCGCGAAGGCGACGCGGTGTGCGCGCTCGCCCTCCCCGTACTCCTCCACAGCGGAGTCGTGCGCCTTGATCCAGGTGCGCTGGGCCTTCTTCGGAGACCGCTGGAGGGTCGACGGAAGTTCGCTTGCACCGGGCATGGTCCTCACTCCCTCGTCGTGCGCCTACACGGTTCGCCTGCCCTGGGAGGGACCGCCGAAACACCGCGGCCCACCGGCGCGGCGGGGCCTCGGGACGTCGATGCCCAGAACGCCGGTGCCACGGGAGCACCACGAGCGCACCCGGGTCACTGGGTGAGCGCACGCCCCCTCATCCCCTGTGAGCTGGGCTCTGTCACTACTGGTGATTCAACGGATGCACGTTTACCGAAACGACACCATAGTGAACCCACGGCCGAAGGGAGCCGGTCACCCGGCCCCGTCCTCCCGCCACCGAGAGGCGGGGCGGCCACCGCCGATCACCGTACGTTGACCCCCTATCACTACCGTTCGGTAATGTCGGCTTCCCCCCACGGGAGACCCTTGGTCCGCGAACACCGCGAGGTGCGCGGATTCCCGCTGTACGAGAAAAGGAAAAACCGTGCGAACATACCCCCTTTCCCCCGAAGAGACCGACGGCGCACGCAGCGGCCCCCGCTCCCGGGTGGTCCGGTTCGCCGCCCGCGCGGGTATGACCCTGGCGCTCACCGCCGGACTGACCGGCGTCGTCGTGGCCCCGGCCCAGGCCGCCAACCCCTACGAGCGCGGCCCCGCACCGACCGAGTCCAGCGTCACCGCCGAGGAGGGCTACTTCGACACCGACGAGGACAACGTGTCCTCGCTGGTGAGCGGGTTCGGCGGCGGCACGATCTACTACCCCACCGACACCAGCGAGGGAACGTTCGGCGGCGTCGTCGTCGCGCCCGGCTACACGGCCAGCCAGTCCTCGATGGCGTGGATGGGCCACCGGATCGCCTCGCAGGGCTTCGTGGTGTTCACGATCGACACCAACACCCGCTACGACCAGCCCGACAGCCGGGGACGCCAGATCGAGGCAGCCCTGGACTACCTGGTCGACGACAGCGACGTGTCCGACCAGGTGGACGGTGATCGCCTGGCGGTGATGGGCCACTCGATGGGCGGCGGCGGCACGCTCGCGGCCGCCGAGAGCCGGCCGGAGCTGCGCGCGGCGATCCCGCTGACCCCCTGGCACCTCCAGAAGAGCTGGGACGACGTCGAGGTGCCCACGATGATCATCGGCGCGGAGAACGACAGCATCGCGTCGGTGAACCTGCACTCCATCCCGTTCTACGAGAGCCTGGACGGCGACCTGGAGCGCGCCTACCTGGAACTGGAGGGAGCGAGCCACTTCGCGCCCAACCTCTCCAACACGATCATCGCCAGGTACAGCATCTCCTGGCTCAAGCGCTTCGTCGACGAGGACGAGCGCTACGAGCAGTTCCTGTGCCCGCCCCCCGACACCGGGTTCTTCTCCGACTTCTCGGACTACCGGGACTCCTGCCCGCACATCACCTGATCCCGCATCGGCGACGCGGGGCTGCTCCGGTCCCGCGTCGTCCGGAACCGCGACACGGCGGCGGCTCGGTGGACGCTCTCCCGGGCCGCCGCCCCGTGTGTCCGGGCAGAGGAGGTCGTCCTCACCGACGAACAGGGACGGGGTTACCGTCTGGGGGCGCCGTCCAACGCCCCGCCCGTTGATGGTGGACGAGGCAGCGGCGCCTGCCGCCGCGAAGTGGTGCGGTTCGCGTTCAACGCCCGGGGTTGGGAGATGGTCGGCCTCTGCTGCGGTGGCAGCGAAGGCGGCGGGGCTGGCGGGCCTCGGGCAGCACTACCGGCCCCTGGGGCGGGGCGGGGGCGGGCGACGCTGGCAGCGGCAACGGTGGGCGCGGGGCCCGGGCCGCCTTTCGGGCGCGGGCGTGCCGGACACGGACATGCCGGGGACCGGCACGACCCGGGGGTCATTCCCGGCGTGGGGGAACCGGAATCCTGTCGGGCGGATGGTGCCGTTTCCTCTGCTGGTGTGTGCGTAGTTCGCGTTGGTACTTGGCCCGGTTGTGCGGCCCGCACAACGGTTGCAGGTTCGCCACCACCGTGCGCCCTCCCCGGGAGAACGACCGCACGTGGTCGGCCTGGCACAACGCCACCGGCACCTCACACCCTTGCGGGTGGGCGCAGGTGGTGTGCCCGTGGAAGGCTGCCGCCCGTTGCCGGGCTGAGGCCAGGCGTCGACCGGGCCCCACGTCCAGCACCTGGCCGGTAGGTGGGGCGGTGAGCATCCGCACCACCTCGGAGTCGGCGGCCAACTCGTGCACCAGCCCGACGGGGATGACTCGGCCGTGCTCGTCCAGCGCCGGAACTTCCTGACCCTCAGTGTCCAGGTAGGTCTGTACGGGCACGACGATGCGGATCTGCGCCAGCGGGGCGGGAGTGTTGCCGCATCCGGTGTGGGTGGTGGCAAAACGCAGCGCCGCGATGAGCGCGTCGTGCTCACGCTGCGAACGACTGCGCGTGTCCTCGTACGAGACCGCAGCGTCGAAGGTGTCGATGGCCGCGCGCACGACCAACGCATCCCCGGATCCGCCCCAGGCCTGGAGTTGGTAGCTGCCCTGGAACGTGTCATGGACCGTCAGGCCGCGTGCGGCATGAGCAGCTTCGTGGTCGCGGTCCAAACGGTGGGGGTCCAAACGGTAGGCGACCTGGCGGGCCACCGACTGGAGTTGGTTGACCGACAACGCGGGCCGCTCCGCCTTCGCGGCCACCAGCGCCGCTTCGAACCCCTGCCGGTACTGCGCCTGGTCGGGGAAATGGTCCTCGTCACGGGTCTGGACGGCTTTGTCGGTGGCCTTGGCGATCACCACCGCCTCACCCAACACCACCCGGCCCTTCTCCACCGCTTCCACCGTGGCGGGCAGCGTCTCCTCGTGCACGTGCTGGGCCAAACGCGCCAAATCCTTGGCCTGGGCGGTGGGCAGCGCGGCGTGGTGCACCAGCCACTTGTCCAACGTGGAGTAGCCGCTGTAGCGGGCCACCGCACCACGCGCGTACAAACGCGCCATCCGCGCCAGAGCCTGGTACCGGATCTGGTCCAGTTGGGCCCACAGCGCCGCGATCTCCTCAGCGGCCGCCTCGTCCGCCCCGGGCGGGACTTCAGCGTTCAACGCCCGGTCGATGATCTCGCGCGCACCGGCCAGCGCGGCCACGGCCGGGGAATATCCCCCGGGAGCCGCCTCGGGCGCTGCGATCATCATCTCCATACTTCTTATTATAGGCCAGCACCCGCCCTTTCCTCCACTGTTCACAACGTCGAATTCGACGCGTTTCTTTCCCGGGGCTGCTCTCGATTGACAGACCACATTTCAGGCGAACCGAAAGGCGCCCGAAAATGGGCACTTAGAATGGCGGCTGGCATTGGTGTTGCCGTCGCCCGCCCCGGCCGCAGGTGCCGGGATCGTTGCCCGAGGCCGGAGGGTCCGCTTGCCGTTGGTGCCGACGCAGCGAAGCCCGACCACCCCTACTCCTGGGCGTTGGTCGCCCTCCGGTGGTCGCTCCTGCCTTTGGTGCCGCTTTTCGTCGGCCACCCACACCCCCCACCCGGCCCCGGCCGTTCCCCGCCGTCCGTGCCCTTTCGCGGCAGCTGGCGCGCTTTCGCTGCCGCCGGAAACCCCCGCCAGGAATGGCGTAGGAGAGGGGCCCTGTGGGCGGCCCCTCCCTACCCCTCAATTCATTATCATTATTGAGCGCTGGGTGCTTGAGGGCATGCCGAAACATGCGTGGGTGGGATCCCCCCTATTTCCAGGAAACCATCACCGCACCACCCACGACCAGCCCCAATTGCCACCTGTGGAAAACGCAGCCCTACGGAGACCACCGCTCTCCGAAACCATCCGAGCCCGTCCGGGCTCAGTCGTGGAAGGCCAGCTCGTCCGGGCTGAGAGCCGTGAAGTCGGTCTCCTCGATGGGGCCGCCCTCGCGGTCGGTCACACGCGTCTCCTGGATCATCTCGATGCTGCCGCCCGACTCGTAACGGACGACGTAGACGCCCTGGTGGCCGCCGTGGTCACCGTCGCCGGAGGTGAAGGGGACGGAGCTGGGACCCTGCCACTCCTGCGACTCCAGGGCGTCGACGAGCGACTGGCGGGTGAGGTCCTCCCCCGCCGACCTGAGCACCTGGGCGAACATGACGGCCTGGGTCATGCCGAAGACGTGCGTGTTGGTGATCGCGCCGCCCTCTCCGTACTCCTCGTACACGTCGATGAAGAACTGGGCCCACTCGTCGTCCTCGTCCTCCACGCGCGGCATGTAGCTCGTGATGAGCATGCCGTCGAGGAACTCGTCGGCGGGCACGCCCTCGGCGTCGGTGTCCTGCGTGAACTCCGCCAGCAGCCCCTGGAGGGTGGCGGTGTCGCCGCCGATGCTGGAGACCATCCACTGGGGCTCGTAGCCGATGCTGGCCGCCTCCAGCATGCCGAGCGCGACGAACGCCGGGATGCAGGAGCACACGACCACCTCGGCCCCGGTCCGCTCCAGTTCGGCGACCTGGGCGCCGAGGTCGGGCACCTCGGACTCGTAGTGCTCCCGCGCCACGACCTCGTCGCCGAGGTACTGGTCGAGCCCGGACTGGGAGTCCTCGCCGACGTCGTCGTTCTGGAACAGGTAGCCGACGCTCTGGTCGGGGAAGTTCGCCGCGATGTACTCGCCCTGGACCTTCGCCTCCTTGGTGTAGTCGGTCTGCCAGCCGTAGGTCAGCGGGTGCTCGTCGGGGTTGTTCCACGCCAGTGCGCCCGAGGCCGGGAAGACGTCGGGCACGCCCTCCTCGTTGAGGTAGTCGAGGACGCTGCTGTGCGTGGGTGTGCCCAGGCCGCCCACCATCGCGAAGATCTCGTCCTCGATGACCAGCTGCCGGGTCACGTCGATCGTCTGCGCGGGGTCGTAGGCGTCGTCCTCGACCCGGTAGTCGATCTCGCGGCCGTTCACACCGCCCTGGGCGTTGACGTACTCGAACACGGCGCGGGCGCCCTGGGAGATCGCGAGGTAGCCGGGGGCCGCGGGTCCGGTCAGGGGCTGGTGGGAACCGATGACGACGGCGTCGTCGGTGACGCCGGGTGAGACGTTCAGGTCGACCTCGGAGCCCTCGGTGACCTCACCGGCGCCGGTGCAGGCCGTCGCCAGCATCGTCAGGGCCAGGGAGGCCGCCAGGGCGGCACGGGTTCCGCTGCGGTTTGACAACTTCATTGAGACTCCTTCTCGGGGGGCGGGGGGCGGGGGGTGGAGCGGTGCCGGGCGGGCGGGCGCCCCGGCACCGGCTAGCGGGGTCCGGACCCGGCGGGTCCGAGGCGTGTGGTCAGGCGCTGGAGCGCGCCGTGGATTCCCAGGGGCCAGAAGCGCAGGACGAGGATGAGGACCACGCCGAAGAACACGATCGGGAGGTTGTTCTCCGCGTCGCGGCTCAGGCCCAGGGTTCCGGCCAGGTCGGAGACCCAGACCTCCAGGTAGACGACGGCGACCGCGGCCCACAGCGCGCCCCACAGGCTGCCGATGCCGCCCAGGACGAGGGCCGCGAGCAGGGTCAGCGACAGCGCGAGGGTGAAGGTGCTGGGGGTCGCGGTGCCGAGCACGTAGGCCTGGAGGCCGCCCGCGAGGCCGCCCGCCGCCGAGGCGATGACGAACGCGACCACCTTCGTCGTGCCGACCGGGATCCCGGCCATGGCGGCCGCGGTCTCGTCGTCGCGGATGGCGCGCATGCGGCGGCCCAGGCGGCCGGTGGAGACGGTGGCCAGCACGGCCAGGCCGAGCGCCACGGTGGTCCACACGACCAGGGCCTTCCACTCGCTGTCCGTGACCAGGCCCTGGAGGAGTGGCGGCGCGCCCGCCGTGCGGATGTTGAGGCCGTTGCTGCCGCCGAGGACCTCGTGGTAGCGGTGGGTCAGCCCGGGCAGGCCGACGGCGAGGATGAGGGTGGCCCCCGCCAGGTAGGGGCCGTGCAGGCGTGCCGTGGCGGCGCCGACCGCGACCCCTGCGACGGCGGAGACCCCCGCGATGAGCAGCAGGTTCGCCGCCAGGGGGAGCATCGGCTGGTACAGGACCAGCATCGCCATCGTGTAGGCGCCGATCATCATGAACGCGCCGTGGCCTAGGGAGACCTGGCCGCTGCCGCCGACGAGCAGTTGCAGCCCGGCGACGGCCAGGATGGTGTAGCCGACGGCGGCCACGCGCAGCGCGGTGAGGTCTCCGGTGGTAAGCAGCAGCACGGTGACGGCGGCGAGGCCGAGGGCTGCCAGGAGCAGGTGGCGCAGCGGCGCGGGCAGGGCGCGCCACCTGCCGCCGGAGGAAGCGGCGGCGGACGGGTTCGGGGGGTGGGGGGCGGTGGCGCGCTGCGCGCGCTGCCGGGTGGGTGAGGGCATCGCTACACCTTTCGCGCGGCCGGGCGGGACAGGATGCCGTCGGGGCGAACGCTCAGCACCGCGACGACGATGACGAGGGCGGCGAGGGTGGCCAGTTCGGGCCCGGCGTAGCCGGACACGTAGGACATCCCGAGGCCGATGAGCATCCCCCCGAGGACGGCGCCGAACGGGTTGTCCAGGCCGCCGATGACGGCGGCGGTGATGCCGTAGACGAACACGACGTCGAACACGTTCGGGGAGATGAACGGCGGTCCGGCGAGCATGCCCGCCAGGGCGCCGATGAAGGAGGCGATCGCCCACCCCGCGGTGAGCATCAGGCCCACCCGCACGCCGCTGAGCCGGGCGGCCTCGGGGTGGAAGGCGGCGGCGCGCATGCGCAGGCCCAGCGGGGTGAACCGGTACAGGGCGAACAGCAGCAGCGCGACGGCCCCGACCGACACCAGGGCGAACACGTTGGCGGGCGAGAAGCGGCCCACGTAGCTGAACGCGTAGCCGAACCCGTGCTGCTCGTTGCCCCAGACCATTCCGACCAGCCCCTGGACGACCAGGAGGAGGCCGAGGGTGACGATGATGGCGTTGAGCTGGGAGACGCGGGCGATGGGCCGGATGACGAACCGCTCGACCAGCGCGCCCGCGGCCAGACCCGCGGTGAGCGCGGCGGCGAAGCCGAGCCAGTACGAACCGGTGAGCTGGGTGACGGTGTAGGCCGTGTAGACCGCGACCAGGGCGAGCGCGGGCTGGGCGAAGTTCACCAGGCGGGTGGCCTGGTAGATGATCACCAGGGACAGCGCCAGCGCCGCGTAGGCCGCCCCGGAAGCCAGCCCGTTGAGGGTCAGGTTGATGAAGTGGGTCATGCGGGGACTCCTCTAAAAGCCCAGGTAGGCGTGGCGCGTGCGGTCGTCGGAGAGCAGGTCGGCGGAGGCGCCCCCGACCGCGACGCGTCCCTGGTTGAGGACGAACCCGGTCTCGGTGACCGACAGCGCCCCGGCCGCGTTCTGCTCGACCAGGACGACGGTGAGCCCGGTGCGGTCGCGCAGGTCGCGCAGGAGGGTGAAGATCTGCCTGGTGACCAGGGGCGCCAGGCCCAGCGAGGGCTCGTCCAGCAGCAGCACCCGGGGCCTGGCCATGAGGGCGCGGCCGATGGCGAGCATCTGGCGCTCGCCCCCGGAGAGGGTGCTGGCGGGTCTGCCGCGCCTTTCGGCCAGGGGCGGGAAGAGCTCCAGGACCTCGCCCATGGCGGAGTCGCGGCGGCGGTCGGAACGCCACAGTCCGCCCAGGCGCAGGTTCTC
The DNA here is from genome assembly GCF_018316795.1 of Nocardiopsis akebiae. Classification (NCBI taxonomy): domain Bacteria; kingdom Bacillati; phylum Actinomycetota; class Actinomycetes; order Streptosporangiales; family Nocardiopsidaceae; genus Nocardiopsis; species Nocardiopsis akebiae. The sequence continues at coordinate 497,988 of NZ_CP074132.1, read as the reverse complement.
CTCGACGGTGAGCTCGACGATGACGCCGCCGCCCTCGGGGACGTGGGCGAGGCCGCGGGTGATGACCTTCTCGGCGGGCAGGCGGGTGATGTCCTCGCCGTCGAGCAGGACGCGCCCGGAGGCGGCCGGGTGGAGGCCGGTGAGGGTGCGCAGAAGGGTGGTCTTGCCCGCGCCGTTGGCGCCGAGGACGGCGCACACGCCCTTGGCGGGAACGGTGAGGGACACGCGGTCCAGGGCGCGGACGGCTCCGTAGGAGGCGCTGAGCTCCTCGACGGACAGCAGGGGCGGGGCGGTCATCGGGCGGCTCCGTTCGCGTCGCCGGGACCGGCGTCGGGGGTGTCGGTGGAGGCGGCGGCCGTGTCCCTGGCCGGGGTTCCCGTGTCCCGGCCGGACGCGTCCGCCGGGGTTGCCGCGTTCGGGGCGGGGGCGGCCGCGGGTGCGTCCGCCGGGGTGCCGAGGTAGGCCTGGGTGACGAGGGGGTCGGCCTGGACCTCGGCGGGGGTGCCGGTGGAGATGACCCGGCCGAAGTTCAGCACGACGATGTGGTCGCAGACCCGCATGACCAGGTCCATGTGGTGCTCGACGAGGACCACGGCCATGTCCCGGCTGAAGCCGCGGATCCGCTCGGCGAGCGCGTCGATCTGCGCCCCCGACAGTCCGCTGGCGGGTTCGTCGAGCAGGAGGAGTTCGGGTTCGCCCACGCAGGCGCGCGCGAGGGCGACCTGCTTCTGTACGCCGTAGGGCAGGGTGGCGGGCAGCCGGTGGGCGTGTTCGGCGACCCCGAAGCGCTCCAGCGCGGCCAGGGCGCGCCCGCGCAGGTCCCGTTCGTCGCGGTGGTGCCGTCCCAGGCCGGTGAGCAGTGAGAACGGGCCTCCGGAGGCGAGGCGGTCGGCCCCGGCGACGACGTTGTCCAGGACCGTCATCATCGGGAAGAGGTTGAGGCCCTGGAAGGTCCGGGCGATGCCCGCGCGGGCGAGGTGGTGGGGGCGGCGGCCGGGCGGCGGGGCGCCCTTCCAGGTGATGGTTCCGGCGGTGGGGCGCAGGACGCCGGAAAGGACGTTGAACAGGGTGGTCTTGCCCGCTCCGTTGGGGCCGATGAGGCCGACCACGGAACCGGGCGCGACCCGGAGACCGACGTCGTCGAGCGCGGTGAGGCCCCCGAAGCGCACGGTCACCCCGTCAGCGCTCAGGAGGTGCTCCGTTGCGGTCGTCGTCATTGGCTGCCTTTCTCTTCGACCGGAGGCGTACCGACCAGTTGGTATGAAGGGGGTGTCCGGCGGCGCCTCGGCCGTCGGCCCGGGGGTCAGTTGAACAGGCGGGCCAGGTCCACGCGGGACCTGATGTTGAGCTTGCGGAAGATGCCGCGCAGGTGGTGCTCGACCGTGCGCGGGCTGATGAACATGTGGGCGGCCACCTCGCGGTTGGTGGCCCCTTCGGCGACCAGCCGGGCGATCTGCTGCTGTTGCGCGGTCAGTTCGCTGGTGGAGACGGGGTCGGGTCCGCGTTCGGCGGTCCCGATCGCGCGCAGCTCGGCGCGGGTCTGGCGCACCCACAGCCGCGCCCCGAAGCGCTCGAAGGTCTCCAGCGCGTTGTACAGGTGCTCACGGGCCCGGCCGGGCAGGCGGGCCCGGCGCAGGTGGGCGCCGAACAGCAGCTGGGTGCGCGCGTGCTCGACGTCGTCGTCCCCGCAGGCCCGGTGCAGGGCCAGCGCGTTCTCGAAGTGGTCGCAGGCCTCGTCGCCCGTGGCCAGCAGACCCGCGCCCCGGGCGGCCAGGGCCAGCGTGCTCGGGCTGCCCACCGACTCGGCCCAGCGCCGGTACCCGGCCAGGGAGGTGCGCGCCCACTCGGTCTCGCCCATGCGGGTCGCCGCCTCCACGAAGTGCGGGGCGGTGAGCAGCCGCATGGTGGGGTGGCCGTGCCCGGGGGCGGCGTGGACCAGGGCGCGCAGCCGGAAGAACGCCTCCGCGGCGTTGCCCCGGGACAGCTCCAGGACGGCCAGCGCCCACGCCGACAGGGCCGCGGCCAGGCCGAGGCTGTTCTCCCCCGCCTGGGCGGCGACCGCGCGGGCCCGGATGCGGCAGGTGTCCACGTCGCCCTGGATGGCGGCGATCATCGCCAGGGACGCCAGGTGCTGGGTGGCCCACACGGTCTGGCCGGTCTCGCGGGAGACCCGCAGGCCGGTCAGGGCGGTCCCGGCGGCCGAGGGGAAGCGTCCGCTCCAGAACTCGGAGAAGACCAGGAAGCCCAGCGCGGCGGGCAGGGTGGCCCGTTCGCCCCGCAGACGGCCGACCTCGACGGCGCGCGAGGTGACCGACCGCACGAACGGCGCGTCGCCCAGGCGCAGACCGCTGATGCCCGCCCAGACCAGTTCGGAGGGCTTGGCGATCGCGGCCAGCCCGGTGGCCTCGCGCAGCAGCGGGGTGGAGCCGGGGTAGTCGCCGCGGAAGGAGACCGCGCAGCCCTCCAGGAAGGACGCGACCATGCGCATCGGCGCCGGGTCGTCCGGGCGGACCAGCGGCAGGGCCAGTTCGGCGGCCCGGCCGTGGCGGACGGCGTCCCCGGCCAGGGAGGCGGCGTCGGCCGAGCGCACGAGGGCGCGCAGGGCCAGGGAGCGGTCGTGGGGGATGAGTTCGCGGCCGACGGTGAGCAGGCGTTCGGCGACGTCCATGGCGTTCTCGCCGCGCATGGCGATCTGGGCGTCGATGAGGTCGGCGGTCGCCCGCCGCCGGTCCGAAACCGCCAGGGGCCGCGCCCGCGCGAGCAGCCGGGCGGCGCGCGCCGAGCTCCCGGCCATGTAGGCCTCGTAGGAGGCCGTGTTCAGTCGGCAGGCGCGTTCGTCGGGGTCGGGGCACAGGTCGGCGGCGCGCTCGTAGGCGTGGGAGGCGGCGAGGCGGCCCTCGATCCTCTTGACGCGCCGGGCGGCGGCGGTCGCGGCTTCGGCGAGCCCGGCGTCGGGCGCGTCGGCCCCCGCGGCGGTGTGGCGGACGAACTCCGCGGGCGAGATCCCGGGGTCGCAGGCGCGGGCCAGGGCGCGGTGCGCGGCGCGCAGCCGCCCGGCGGGGGCGTCCTGGGCGATGGCCCCGCGCGTCAGGGGGTCGGCGAAGACGACGGTGTCGCCCTCCACCCGCACGAGGCCCCGTTCCTCGGCGGGTTCGAGGTCGGTGACGGTCGGTCCGGGGCCGGTGGCGTTCGGTCCGGGTTCCCGGCAGGCCTCCAGCAGCCGGTGGACGCGGGGCTCGTCGCCCAGGGCGGCGAGCAGCAGCAGGTGGCGGACCCGTTCGGGGAGGCCCTGGTAGGGGGAGAGGAGGCCGGCGCGCAGGCGGCCGGGCAGACGAGGCGGGTCGGGGAGGGGCTGCTCACCCAGGAGCTGGCCCCGGGACAGCCCCAGCAGGAGGCCGAGGACGGCGGCGGGGTTGCCGTGGGCGGCGCGGACCAGGGCGGAGCGCACGGCGGAGGCCGGGGTGACCGGGGCCCTGTCGGTGAGGATGTCGTGGAGCGCCCGCTCCTCCAGGGGCGCGAGCGGGAGTTCGGTGACACCGGGGACGAGGGCGTCGAGAGGGGGTTCGGCGCCGGTCTCGGAAGCCCGGGTCCCGGCGGGCTTGCCTTGGCCCTGGCGCGCGGTGAGGACGGCGGCGACGGGGGTTCCGGCGAGGCGCCGGGCGACGAAGGCCAGGGCGTCCAGGGAGGGCGCGTCGAGCCGGTCGGCGTCGTCCACGCACAGCAGGAGGGGGCGGTCGGCCGCGGCGAGGGAGAGCAGTTCGACCAGGCCGGTGTAGAGGGCGAGCCGGTCGGCGTCGGCGACCCCTCCCCCGGTCAGGGCGTCGCGGAGGAGGTCGCGCAGGGGCTCGGGAAGGCGCTCGGTCTCCCGTGAGAGGGGGCGGAGGAGGCGTTGGAGTCCGGCGAGGGGCAGGTCCGCCTCGTCGGCGACGCCGTCCGCGCGGAGCACGGTGAAACCACCTGCGGTCCCGCTCAGGTGCTCCAGGAGCGCCGTCTTGCCTCGCCCGGGGCCGCCGGAGAGGAGCAGGGCGGCGCCCCGGCCGGACCGCGCGTCGTCCAGGGCGTCGGAGAGGGCCCGCTGCTCCGTGTCGCGACCTCGGAGGCGGGCGACGGGGGGTTGTGTGTTCCTGCCAGCCACGTGCACACATTCGCACAGCGGGCCCCCGTCGCGGCAGGTGCGGGCGACCACACTGGTGGTTTCACCGATGCTCGCCCGGAGTCGCACGCGACGTGCGGGACGGGCCTGGGCAGGGGTGCTCACGGTGTCCCCGGGACGGGTGCGCGGGCGGGGCATCGCGGTGCCCACCTGGGTTTCCGCGACCGGGGAAAGTGACGGTGCTCACTCTGCGGAGGGAGCCCGGAACCGCCCCCTCGCCCGCACCGGCCGGGAGCAGGGTTATCAAGCCGTAACGTGCGCGCAACGACACACCCGCGATACCGACAAACGGGACAAAAGATCACACGGATAGCTTTTTATCTTCTTCAGGACACTGTCGCGACCGCCCCCGACGGGGATATCCAGTCCGGGACGCCCCCGTGAGGGAGCGCCCCTACGGCAGGGAGGGACCGACGCCCATGGAGAACCGCTCCACGGCAGCACACGACACTCGGCGGCCGGCGGCCGCCGGAGCCCGCGACGGGAACCGCACCGTGCCCCCGACCTTCGGCGTCGAGGAGGAGTTCTTCGTCGTCGACCCCGGCACCCGCCTCATCCTGTCCCGGGCACCCGAGGTGCTCGCCAACACCCGCGTCCTGCGCGACCACCTGTGCGGCGAGTTCTCCCGCGCGCAGGTGGAGGCCAACAGCCCCGTGTGCGACGACGCGGGCGAGGCCCTGCGCTTCCTGCGCGCGGCGCGCGGGGAGCTGGACCGCGCCGCGGGCGCGGCCGGGCTCGCCGTCGTCGCCTCCGGCACCGCCGTCCTGGGCGATCCGGCCTCGGTGGGGACCAGCGAGGGGCGCCGCTACACCGACATCGCCGCGCACTTCGGCGCGCTGCGCGAGTCGCACGTGGTGTGCGGCTGCCACGTGCACGTTGGCGTCCCCGACCCGGAGACCGCCGTGGCGGTGGGCAACCACCTGCGCCGGTGGCTGCCGTTCCTGGTGGCGCTGTCGGCGAACTCCCCGTTCCACGCCGGACGCGACACCGGCTACTCCAGCTGGCGCACGGTCGCCTGGAACCGGCTGCCCTCGGCCGGTCCTCCCCCGCTCCTGCGCTCCCTGGCCGAGCACGAGCAGACCGTGCGGGCGCTCTCCGACGCCGGGGCGATCCTGGACCGGCGGATGGTCTACTGGGACGTCCGCCTCTCGGACCACCTGCCCACGCTGGAGATCCGGGTGAGCGACGTGGCCGCCACCGCCGAGGAGGCGCTGCTGCTGGCCCTGCTGGTCCGCGGCCTGACCGGTCGAGCGCTCACCGACGTGTGCTACGGGATCCCCGCGCCGGGCATCCCCGACCAGGCGCTGCGGGCCGCCGTGTGGCGGGCCGCCCGGGACGGGCTGGAGGGCGTGGTGCCCGACCCGCTGACCGGTGAGGCGCTGCCCGGACACGCGGCCGCCGAACGGCTGCTGCACGCCGCGCTGCCCGGGCTGCTGGCCACCGGCGACGCCGACCTGGCCTCCTCCCTGCTCTGCCGGGTGCGCGCGGCCGGAAGCGGGGCGTCCCGCCAGCGCGCCGTGTACGACCGGCGGGGCAGTCTCGCCGACGTGGTGGACCACCTCGTGGTCCAGACGAGGGAGGGCCTCGCCTGAGGCGGGCGGGCCGCTGTCGTCCACAGGGGCTACCGCCCGCCCCGGATCCGCGGTTTCCTGGATACGGGGGGTCCCCAGGGCCCTCCCACGTCGTGCTGCCCGTATCCGGCCACCACCCGCCCCAGGCGTCGGCCCCCGGGGCCACCGCCCGACCCCTGAACTACCGCCCCCCGGCCACCGCTCCCGGGGCTACCTCCGGGCAAGCTCCTGCGGGCCCCCGGGGCTCCCGTCCGCGCCCGCCACCTCGGCCATGGTGGGCGGGTTCGCCCCCTCCCGGGTCACCGTGACCGCGGCGACCGAGACCGCGAACCCCAGCAGGTCCGCCAGGTCCGCCCCGTCCAGTCCGGCGAGGCGGGTCCGCGGGTCCTCCCCCAGCCGGTCGTGACGGTCCAGCCAGTTCAGCAGAGCGCCCATGAAGGAGTCGCCCGCGCCCACGGTGTCGGCCACCTCTGTCCTCGGCGCGGCCACCGCCACCTCCTCGCCCCGGCAGACCGCCAGGGCCCCCTCCGCGCCCATGGTCACCACCACCAGCGCCGGGCCCAGCGCGGCGACGGCGTGGGCCGCCCGGACCGGGGACAGGTCCGGGTACAGGAACGCCAGGTCCTCGTCGCTGGCCTTCACCAGGTGCGCCTGCGCGGCGTGCCGCAGTGCCAGCGCCCGCGCGGTGACGGGGTCGCCGATGACGTCGTGGCGGATGTTGGGGTCCAGGGTGAGCGTCACCCGCCCGCGCCCGTGCTCGCGGCGCAGCATCGCCTCGATGAGGGTGGCGCCGGGCTCGCGGAACAGCGCTATCGACGCGGCGTGCAGCGCGCGGACCCCCGGTTCCAACTCCTCGGGCAGCTCCCCCGCGCGCCAGCGCCAGTCGGCGGCGTCGTCCATGCGGAAGTCGTAGCGGGCCGACCCGTCCCGGCCGAGCGTGGCCAGGGCAAGCGCCGTCGGCTCCCGGGCCGGGAGCAGTCCCGCCGGGTCCAGCCCCTCCCCGAGCAGGCGCTCGCGGATCAGCTCGCCGAAGCCGTCCGCGCCGATCCGCGCGAGCAGCCGGGTGGGCGTGCCCAGCCGGGCCGCCGCCACCGCCGTGTTGGCCGGACCGCCGCCGGGCGCCGCCTTGAGCACGTCGGGGCCGTGGGAGGTGGGCAGCAGGTCCATGACGTTCTCGCCCACCACGACGAGGCGGGGGGAGGACCCGGCCCCCGCGGTCCCTCCGGCCGGGGCGCCCTGCGCGTCCCCTGCGTTGTCGGTGGTCACGCGTTTCCTCCGGGGTTCTCATCGGTGCCGGGCAGGAGGGCGGCCGCGATGGAGGCCGACAACCCGACCTGGGGCAGGAGTGCCGCCTGGTAGGCGTGGTAGACGTCCGGCTTGCCCGGCCACACGCTCGCGGCCGGACGGTTGTCCGGGTCCAGCTCGTGGTGCCAGCTGCCGCGCTCGCGGTCCAGGTGGTACCGGTCGGCGTAGGTCCACCAGCGTTCGTACAGCTCGGTGTAGGAGGCCCCGCCCGTGTGCTCCCCCAGCGCCCAGGCGGCCATGGCGGCCTCGGCCACCACCCAGTGCATGCGCTCGCGCACGACCGGCCGGTCCTGCCAGTCGAGGGTGTAGACGAACCCGTCGGCGCCGTCCACGGCCCAGCCGCGCCGGACGGCGTGGTCGAACAGCGCCTCGGCGTCGGTGCGCAGCCACGCGGGGACGGGGTCGCCCGCACGGCTGAGCCCGACCTCCAGGTGGACCAGCAGGCGCGCCCATTCGAGCAGGTGCCCGGTGGTGCTCCCGAAGGGGCGGAAGGGGTGGTCGGGCTGGTCCCGGTTGTAGTCCGGGACGGGCTTCCAGTCGGGGGTGAAGTGCTCGGGCAGCCGCCAGTCGTGCTCGGCGGCCACGCCGTGGATCAGGCGCTCGGCGACGGAGAGCGCGCGGCGGGCCCACACGGCGTCGCCGGTGGCGTCGGCAGCCGCCAGGAAGGCCTCCACGGCGTGCATGTTGCTGTTGGCGCCCCGGTAGTCCTCGGTGGCGTTCCACCCGCTGTCCCAGCTCTCGCGCAGGGCGCCCGCGGACTCCTCCCAGAAGCGCTCCTCGACGACCCGCAGGGCGTCGTCGAGCAGCTCGCGCGCTCCCGGGCGACCGGCGAGGGTGGCGCTGGAGGCGGCCAGGACCACGAACGCGTGCTCGTAGGCCGACTTGCGCGGAAGCTCATGGGAGCGCTCCCGGGAAGAGTCCCCCGCGGTGTCGTCCGGCACCCGGTCGAACCAGCCGCCGTCCCGGGCGTCGCGCAGGGGGCCCGTCGCCAGGGCCGCCACACCGTGGTCGGCCAGCCGCCCCGCGTCGGCCTCACCCCGCAGGTGGGCCAGGGAGAACACGTGCGTCATCCGCGCGGTGATCCAGGCGGCGGCGGGCCGGTCCGGCTCCACACGCCCGTCCGCGTCGAGCCAGCCGAAGCCGTCGGACACGGCGGATCCCGCGGCGAAGCCGTACAGCCGCCGCTCCTCCTCGCGCAGCCACTCGGGCAGGCCCGGGGCCGGTCGTGTCGATGGTGTCAATCCACTGCCTCCTCAAGGCGTCGGTGAGCGGGTCCACGGTATCCCGCGAACTCGACACAGCGGTAGACCGGGGAGCCCGGTCAACAGAACACACCATCACTCCCGGGACAGCACATTTCGGACACGCGACTCCGGAGAGGAGGCCGAAAACCGGGTGCGCCGCCCCACCCCTTCTGCCAGAGTCGCCCCGGCGCCGCGCACACCGCGGCTCCCGGGATCGCCCGGACCCGCGGCGCGGCCGGCTCCCCGTCCGTCCCCGGCAGAAGGCAGGCCCGCCATGGCCCACTCCGCTTCCTCCCCCGAACGCTCCGACCGGGACGCCCTGTCCCGCGACCCCCTGCCCCTGCGCGGCAGGACGGCCCTGGTCACCGGCGCGAGCAGGCGCGGCGGCATCGGCTACGCCGTGGCCCGCCGCCTCGCCGCGTACGGCGCCTCGGTGATGGTCCACCACCACCAGCCGCACGACGCGGAGCTGCCCTGGGGCAGCGACGACCTCACCGCCGTGCTCGACGGCGTGCGCGCGGTGCTCGGCGACCCCGCCGCCCGCGTGGCCGACGTAGGCGCGGACATGGCCGACCCCGACGCGCCCCGGCGGGTCGTGGAGGCGACCGTGGGCGAGTTCGGGCACCTGGACGTCCTGGTGGCCAACCACGCGCGCAACGGCGGCGACGCGTCGCTGGCCGAGGTGACCCCGGAGATGCTGGACGGGCACTGGGCGGTCGACGCCCGCGCTCCGATCCTGCTCGCCCAGGCCTTCGCGGCACGGCACGACGGGCGCCCCGGAGGCCGGGTGCTGTTCATGACCTCCGGGCAGATCCGCGGGGCGATGCCCGGCGAGGTGGCGTACGCGTCGGCCAAGGCGGTCCTGGCCCAGATCACCCCGACCCTCGCCGCCGAGCTGGGCCCGCGCGGCATCACCGTGAACGCCGTCGACCCCGGCCCGGTGCAGACCGGCTACATCGACGAGGAGCTGATGCACCGCGTGCTGCCAGGCTTCCCGGCCGGGCGGGTGGGCATGCCCGACGACCCGGCCAGGCTGCTGGCCTGGCTGACCACCGACGAGGCCTCGTGGGTGACCGGCCAGGTGATCAGCACCGACGGCGGTTTCAGCTGCTAGAAACCGGGCTCAGTCCTGGGGACCGGGTCTGGTCACGCGCCCGGCCGCGTTGCGCGCGGCCGCCTTGGCGCTGCCCAGGTCCGCGGCGCGGCAGGTCCACCGGACGTGCTCGGCGGCCGTGACCGGGTCGTCGGCCATGGGGATGTGCCCGCTGCCGATCAGCGAGACCATGCGCGCGTTGGGCACCCGGCGGTGGGCGTGCGCGGCGCTGGACGGCAGCAGTGTCCGGTCGCGGTCGCCCCAGGCGATGGTCACCGGGCACTCGATCGGCCGCGCCGTGAAGACGTACTCGGCGATGCGCGGCACGAGCCTGATGTAGGGCGAGCCCTGCTGGAGGCCGCGGACGCTGAACCGGGTCGCCTTGGCCACGGGGGACGAGGGGTCGCCGCGCAGCGCGATCCGCGCGGCCGTCCTGGCCGGGGCGGTGTTGGCCAGGCGCTCCTTTACCCGCATCGGGACGTGCGTGGCCAGGCGGGAGAGCGCGCCGACCCCGCGTATCGCGCACCGGGCGAGCCTGTCGGAGAACCCCGCCGGGGAGAACACCGTCACCGACGCGGCCAGGCCCCGGACCCCGAGTTCGAGGGCGATCGAACCGCCGAGCGAGTTGCCCGCCAGGTGCGGGCGCTCCAGCCCGTGCAGGCGGCAGAACTCCTGGATGTCGTCGGTCAGGGTGAGGACGTCGTAGGGTTCGTCGGGGCCGGGCCCAGGCGAGGCGCCGAACCCCGGCAGGTCCACGCAGACGACGCGGTAGTCGGCGGAGAGCCGCCGCATCACGGCGGTCCAGCTCTGGCGGCGGTCCCCGAGTCCGTGGAGGAGGACCAGGGGGCGGCCGCTCCCCCGTTCTTCGAAGGCGATACGTGTCGGGTCCATGTCCTTCGGTCTACCCGATAAGGGGACCGGTAGCGCCCCGGATCCGCGGGGCGCCGGGAGAGCGGCCGGCCCGGGGCACTTCCGGACCGGGCGCGGGGCGGTCAGCTCCTCCGGGGAGCACGCGTCAGGAACACGCCCGACAGCACCGCGAGCAGTCCGAGCACCGGGCCCGCGCCGAGCCCCAGTCCGGACACCGTCAGCAGCAGCATCCCGCCGCCGACCAGCGCCGCGGCGGCCAGGACGCGGACCATGCCCGGGGAACCGCTCAGCACCTTCGGCGGGTTCTCGAACCGCACCGCCCAGTGCGCCAGCGGCACGATCAGGGGCACCAGGACCACCAGCCCCAGCACGCCCCACAGCACCCACAGGCCCGTCAGCGGCTCGGGGGTGTCGATACCCAGGCCGAACACCAGCACGCCCGCCACCACGCTGAGCGGCAGCATGTGCCACAGGTAGACCGTCATCAGCTGAGGGCAGATCCGGTCCAGCAGACGCGCCGGGCCCGGGCGCTCCGACCAGGCGCTGATCCGCTCGCGCAGCAGCACCGCGACGCCGATCTGCAGCGCGCCCATGGCGGCGAGCACCAGGGTGGGCGGGGACACGTTGGAGGACTCCGTGGCGAACACGCCCGTCATGTTGAGCGAGTAGGGGCCGAACGTCGTCAGGGCCAGCGCGGCGGCCGCGCCGCCCGCCACCATCCCCGCGGCGTAGCGCAGGCGGATCGTCCCCGTCGCGTAGCGGAACCCCAACTGGTGCACGCCCAGCCACACGAAGGCCACGTTGAGGTAGCCGACCCAGTCCGCGCCGGTCGAGAAGCGGGTCAGGTCCACGGCCGCGGCGGCGGCCAGCAGGGCGATCGGGACCCACCAGCCGAAGAGCTCCTGGGCCCGCACCAGCAGCGGGGTGGAAACGACCACCAGCACGTACACGGCGAGGAACCACAGCACCATGCCCGCGGCCTCGGCGCCCACCAGGACCGCCTGGGCCGGTGCGCCGCCCAGGACCAGCAGGTGGGAGGCGACGATCCACAGGGCCGTCAGCGGCACCACCGGCCAGGCGAGTCTGCGCAGTCTGCGCGCGAACCAGTCCGACGCGGACATGCCCCGGCCCGAGGCCGAGCGCCAGCTGATGAGGTTGGCCGCGCCCCCGACGAAGAAGATCAGCGGCATGACCTGGACGACCCACGTCAGCACGAAGCCGCCCTCGGTGGCCAGGACGCTCCCCGCCTCGAAGGACCCGGGCTCGTGGACCAGGACCGGCAGCCACCAGTGCTGCATGACCACCAGAGCCATCACGAACAGCCGGATGACGTCCAGGAACCTGTCCCGGCCCGCCCCGGGCCGCGGTGTCCGCGGAGAGGGCAGGAGGGCTGTGCCGGAGGCGTACGCCGACGACGGGCCCCCGCCTTCGTTCTCGACGGTCACGGTCATCGGTCGCTCCTTGGTCTACCCCGTACGCGTGTGCGTCCCCGGACGCGATGGTGCGCGGGGGCCGTGTGGCCGGGATCAGGGGGGTGGCGACGCGTTCTCGAACGCGCCCGGTGGCGTGGCCGCGTCGGCTCAACTGTCGGCGACGCGTGGTAACGAGAGTAGGTCGGGCCGGGTGGTGGCCGCGATGGATCTGACGCCCCTCTCCGAGGGGCGGTTGCCCGACCGTGGAAGGTGGTGCCTGCACCACCGCGCGTCGGGGCGCGGCGGATCGGGGACCGTTCTCCCCCCGGCGGAGGGCGCTGACGCGCCGAACCTGCTCCGGGAAGTCCGGGAGAGTTCCCGCACACGGTACCCCGCGAGACGGCGTGCACGAAACCCTTGGGGAGGGTCCGTGCGCGGAGACGGAACAGCTGTCCGGGGCGGTCGGGCCGCGCGGCAGCGGTGTGAGGGCCCGGGGCGCGTACGGAAACGGCGGCGGAACGAAGAGGTTACCGGTCCGCCGCCCGGCCCCGCACGCGCGGCGGGCCCCGGCCGCCGGTGTCGGCCGTGGGGAGCGGGGCCCGCCGGTTCGCCGTGGCGGCGTCAGGGAGCGGTTGGCAGCGCGCGCTTGTGGGCGGTGGCGCGGTACCGGTCGACCAGCGCCGTCTCCACGTGCCCGGGGACCGGCAGACCCTCCAGGAAGTCGTCGATCTGGTCGTAGGTCAGGCCGAGGGCCTCCTCGTCCGGCTTCTGCGGGGAGAGCGTCTCCAGGTCGGCGGTGGGCACCTTGCGCACCAGGTCCTCCGGAGCGCCCAGCTCGGCGGCGACCGCGCGCACCCGGCGCTTGGTCAGACCGGTCAGCGGCACGAGGTCGGCCCCGCCGTCGCCGTACTTGGTGAAGAACCCGGTGACCGCCTCGGCCGCGTGGTCGGTGCCGATCACCAGTCCGCGCAGGCCGCCCGCGACCGCGTACTGGGCGATCATCCGCTGCCGCGCCTTGACGTTGCCGAGGACGAAGTCCGCCGAGGCCTCGCTGGCGTAGGCCATCCCGGCGGCGGCCAGGGAGTCGGCCATGGCGTCGCTGGCGGGCCGGACGTCGACGGTGAGGCAGCGCTCGGGGGCCGTGAACGCGACGGAGCGGGCCGCGTCCTCCTCGTCCTTCTGCTCGCCGTAGGGCAGGCGCATGGCGACGTACTCGCACTCGTGGCCGTTCTCGCGGGCCCGGTCCACCGCCAGGCGGCACAGGCGTCCGGCGGTGAGCGAGTCCACACCGCCGCTGATGCCCAGGACCAGCGCGGTGGAGCCGGTGCTGATCAGCCGCTCGGCGAGGAAGGCCACACGGCGTTCGATCTCGACGCGCGCGTCGAAGTGCTCGGGCACTGCGAGGTCGCGGATGATCTCGCGACGGTCCTGGCTCAGATCGGTGTCGGTCACTGCGGTCCCCCGTGGGTGTGGTGCGTGTGCCCGCCGATTATCGCCTGTCCGGCGTTCGGGGACGAGCCCGGGGAGCGGCCCGGATCGGAGGGGCCGGTGGAGGAGGCGGCGGAGGGGGCGCGGCGTCGGGGACCGGGGGATCGCGGGGGCGGGGTGGGGATGCGCGGGGGCGGGGGCGGGGTCCGGGGCGGCCTCAGGTGTCCGTGCGCAGGCGGCGGGCGAAGCGCTCGTAGTCGACGACCACGCCGTCGCCGTCCACCGACAGCCGGTACTCGCCGTGCAGGGGGTCGCGGTAGGTGTAGCGCTCCAGGCCGTCCTCGGCGGGGTGGCGGGTGTAGCGCTGTCTGACCCGGCGCACCCGCAGGGAGGGGATGTCGATCCAGACCACCGCGATGTCGCGGTACTCGCCCGGGCGCAGGCCGAGGCGGCGGATGGGCAGGGTGTTGGTGAGCGGGGTGGCGGCGACGTCCACGTCCAGGCAGCCCACCAGTTCGGGCCGGGGAACGCCGTCGGGTCCGCTCCAGTGGCCTCCGTGGGCGTCGAGCGTGACCGACTCCAGGCCCTGGGAGGAGAGGACCTCGGCGTACACCCGCCGGGTCGTCCACGCCAGGTCGGTGCGGACGCTGAAGCGGGTGAGGAACCGCTCCTCGCCCACGACGACGGTCTCCCCGGCCTCCAGGCGGTGGCCGTCGGGCTCGGGGAGGAGCGCGCCCAGCCCGAGGCCCTCGGGCACGTCGGTCCGGGCCCACACGGCCGGGTGTTCCGTCAGTGACGACATGTCACCGTTCTACCGTTCCGGGGTCGGGTGCGCCAGAGCGGCCTTCCCGTCCGCACCGCGGACGCGGTGCGGACGGGAAGGCCGGGACGGCCGCCGCTCCGGCCGCCGGTCAGACCCGTGCGGCCTCTCCCGGGGCGGAACCGGTCCCGCGGATCTCCGCCTCGACCCGGTCGAAGTCGCTCTCCATCTGCGGGGTGACCCTGGCCAGGCCGTTGAAGACGAAGACGGCGGCGACGCTGAGGACCACGGCAGGGACCATGGCGTACAGGCCGGTGCCGAAGAGGTTCGCGTCGAGGACGTCCCACACGATCGCGGTGGTGCCGCCCGCGATCATGCCCGCGAGCGCGCCGGACCAGCTCATGCGCTTCCAGAACACGGAGAGCACCAGGATCGGGCCGAAGCCCGCGCCGAACCCGGCCCAGGCGTAGCCGACCAGGTCCATCACCGACTGGTCGCCCCACAGGGCGATGGCCGCGGCGCCCAGGGCCACGGCGACCACGGTGACGCGGCTGATCCACAGCAGCCTCTTGGGGTCGGCGTCGCGGTCCACGAAGGCCCGGTAGCCGTCCTCGGTGAGGGCGGAGGCGGCGACCAGCAGCTGGGAGTCGGCGGTGCTCATGACGGCCGCGAGGATGGCGGCGAGCAGCAGACCGGCGACCAGCGGGTGGGTGAGGGCCTCGATCAGGAGCGGGAAGACCTGCTCGGAGTTCTCCAGCGGGGTGTCGAAGTAGGCGATGCCGATGAAGCCGACCAGCACGGCCAGTGCCATGGCGGTGACCGCCCAGGCCACGCTGATGGTGGCGGCCTTGGGGATGTCGCGGACCGAGCGGATGCCCATGTAGCGGGACAGGATGTGCGGCTGGCCGAAGTAGCCGAAGCCCCAGGCCAGGCCGGAGACGATGACCACCCAGCCGAGGGTGTCGGTACCCACCCACTGGCCGAGCTCGGCGTCCAGGGCGGTGCCGCCGACGGCCGACAGCAGCCCGTCGCTCTTGTCGGACACGCCCTCGGTCAGCCCGGCGAAGCCGCCGAGCGCGGTGACCGCCATGGCGGGGACGACCAGCAGGGCGATCCACATCATCGCGGCCTGGACCACGTCGGTGTAGGACACCGCGAGGAAGCCGCCGAGCACGGTGTAGAGCACCACGATGCCCACGCCGATGGCGATCGCGGGGCCCGGGCTCAGGCCGAAGACCTGGTCGAACAGGGCGGCCATGGCGACGAGCCCGGAGGCGACGTAGAAGAAGTAGAAGACGATGATGAGCACCGCCGAGACCCCGCGCAGCAGTCTCGTGGGGTCGTTGAAGCGGTTCTCCAGGAAGGAGGAGAGGGTAAGGGAGTCGGAGTCGCCCCCGGAGCGGGCGTCGGTCACGCGCTCGGTGTACACCCGCAAGCGGGGCGCGAGGAGGATCCAGCTCCCGGCGAAACCGCAGGCCAGGCCGACCGCGATCCAGGCCTCTCCCAGGCCGGAGACGTAGATGGCGCCGGGCAGCCCGAGCAGCAGCCACCCGCTGAAGTCGCTGGCGTTGGCGCTCAGGCCCGCCACCCAGCTGTTGAGCTGTCTGCCGCCGAGCACGAAGTCCGACTGCGAGACGGTGCGCTTGTAGGCCCACAGGCCGATGGCCACCATGGCGGCGAGGTACACGCCGAAGGTCGCGACGGACCAGAGCATGGACTCGTCCAAGACACTGCCCTCCCTTCTCCTGAGCGCGCGGGCACGAGCCTTACGCGCTGTTCGTGGATATTGCGGGGGATCATTGCCCCGTGCCCGGTAAGTCACAACATCCGTGCGTGGAACAACACCGCTTTGAGACCTCGGCGAGTCCTCGGCGAGGAGTCGCTGTCCGCCAGGCCATGCCGGGGGGCCGGTGTTTGTCGGGCCGGACATAGACGGGGCCGTCGCCCGCCCCGGATGAGCCCGTGCCGCGAAGCACGTTCCACCGGAGCGCCGGAATCCGTGCGTACCGGTTCCCACGCTCGTCCTCATAACTCCCTTCCGCCGCAGAAAGCACTCGTGGAACTCCGTTCCCTCCGCTCCAATGCCTCTTGACCCGCCGCTGCCCGGGGGCGAGTCGTTCCGGGAAGAGTTGACATCGGGGGAGGTCTCCCGAACGTGGCCACCCCCACAACCCGCGTGGTCCGCTACCCGACGAGCCCTCATGGCGGATGCGTGTGCTCGACCGGTACGACACCGTGGGCGGTGCCGTGCTCCTGTCCCCCCGGCCTGCCGACCACGTGCGCGCACGTCGTCAACGCCGCGCTCGGCCTCGACGGGGGCGGGGAAGAGCATCCGGGCGCGCTCGCCACCGTGCGCCTCGAGTCCTTCGACGGCCGGGAGCGGGAGGCCGCCGTCGACACCCGGCTGTGGTCGGCGGGGCCCGACAGCCGCGACCCGTCCGTGCTGCGGCTGCGGCTGCGGCTGCGGGAACCGTCCTCCTCCCCGATCGCCCCCTCGGGGACCGAGGTGGAGTTCGGGGTGAACGCGACCGCCGAGGCCGGGGCCGTGGTCGTCGAGGGGAGCGCGGAGGCCGCCTTCAACGTCAGGACGACCCGGTCGGACAAGGGCTGAGCGCACACGGCGGTGGCCCGGGTCGCACGCCACGACCCGGGCCACCGCCGGCGGAAGGGGAGCCCTCCGGCTCCTCTAGTCCCAGTCCAGGCCGCCGCCGGTCTGGTACTCGATGACGCGGGTCTCGAAGAAGTTCTTCTCCTTCTGGAGGTCCATCATCTCGCTCATCCACGGGAACGGGTTCTCCGTCTCACCGAAGATGGGCGCCAGGCCGATCTGCTCGGCCCGGCGGTCGGTGATGAAGTGCATGTACTTCTCGCACAGCTCGGCGTTGAGGCCGAGCACGCCGCGCGGCATGGTCTCGCGGCCGTAGGCCACCTCCAGCTCGCAGGCCTCGGTGAGCATCTGCCGGACCTCGGCCTGGAACTCCTCGCTCCACAGGTGCGGGTTCTCGATCTTGATCTGGTTGATCACGTCGATGCCGAAGTTCAGGTGGATCGACTCGTCGCGCAGGATGTACTGGTACTGCTCGGCGATGCCGACCATCTTGTTGCGGCGGCCCAGCGACAGGATCTGCGCGAAGCCGGTGTAGAACCACATGCCCTCGAAGATCACGTAGAAGGCCACGAGGTCGCGCAGGAAGGCCTGGTCGGCCTCCGGGGTGCCCGTGCGGAACTCCGGGTTCTCCAGGTTCTGCGTGTACTTGAGCGCCCAGGCGTCCTTGGCGGTGATCGAGGGGACCTCGCGGTACATGTTGAAGAGCTCGCCCTCGTCCAGGCCGAGGCTCTCGCAGATGTACTGGAAGGTGTGGGTGTGCACCGCCTCCTCGAAGGCCTGGCGCAGCAGGTACTGGCGGCACTCGGGGTTGGTGAGCTGCCGGTACACGGCCAGCACGATGTTGTTGGCCACCAGCGACTCGGCGGTGGCGAAGAAGCCGAGGTTGCGCTTGAGCATGAGGCGCTCGTCCTCGGTCAGCCCGTCCCTGGACTTCCACAGCGCGATGTCGGCCTGCATGGCGACCTCGGTGGGCATCCAGTGGTTGTTGCAGCCCGCGAGGTACTTCTCCCACGCCCACGTGTACTTGAGCGGGAGCAGCTGGTTGACGTCGGCGCGGGCGTTGATCATCGCCTTGTCGTCGACGTTGACGCGCTCGGCGTCGCGCTCGATCTCGCCGAGGCCGCTGGTGGCGCTCGCGCTGTTCTCGGAAACTGCGGTCATGCTGGGGTTTTTCCGTTCCCCGGACGTACCGGAAGAGTCGTGGCTGGGTGGAGGGGACGGACGCCTGCTCGGCCCGGGGCCCGCCGGGAGGGCGGGGGCGGCACGACGCCGCCCCCGCCCTCCGGCCGCCGCACGGGGCGCGCGGCCGCCGGTGCTACTGGCAGGCCTCGCACTCGGGGTCGTCGATCGAGCAGGCCTGGCCGTCGATGATCTCGAACTCGTCCTCGTCGGCCGCGCCGCCGGTGACGGGCTGCGGGCTCGGGGACGGGCTGGGCGCGGGGCTCGGCGTCGGAGCCGGGGCCGGGCTCGGCGCGGGCGAGGCGGCCGGGGCGGCGGGGGCGGCAGGGGTCGCGGCGACCGCGTTGAGGCGGCCGTCGGTGCCCTTGAGCGTGCTCTTCTCCACGTGGGTGGCGCTCTGCGAACGCAGGTAGTAGGTGGTCTTGAGACCGGAGCGCCACGCGCGGCGGTACAGCGAGTCCAGCTTCCTGCCGCTGGGGGCCGCCATGTACAGGTTCAGCGACTGGGCCTGGTCGATCCACTTCTGGCGGCGCGAACCGGCGTCCACCAGCCACTCGGGGTCCACCTCGAACGCGGTGGCGTAGAGGGCCTTGAGGTCGGCCGGGACGCGGTCGATGGCGCCCAGGCTGCCGTCGTGCATCTTCAGCGCGGAGACCATGTCGTCGTCCCACAGGCCGCGGGCCTTGAGGTCGCGCACCAGGTAGGGGTTGACCACGGTGAAGTCGCCGGACATGTTCGACTTGACGTACAGGTTGCGGTAGACCGGCTCGATCGACTGGCTCACGCCGGTGATGTTGGCGATGGTCGCGGTCGGGGCGATGGCCATGACGTTGGAGTTGCGCATGCCCGTGGCCTTGACGCGCTCGCGCAGCGAGTCCCAGTCCAGGGTCTCGCCCCGGTCCATGTCCAGGTCGCCGTCGCGCGACTCGGCCAGCAGGCGCAGCGAGTCGATCGGCAGCACGCCGCGGCTCCACAGGGAGCCCTCGAAGCTCTCGTAGGAGCCGCGCTCGGCGGCCAGCTCCATGGAGGCCTCGATGGCGTAGTAGCTGATCAGCTCCATGCTCTCGTCGGCGAAGGAGACCGCGCCGTCGGAGGCGAACGGGGTGCGCAGCTTGAACAGCGCGTCCTGGAAGCCCATGAGGCCCAGACCCACGGGGCGGTGGCGCATGTTCGCGCGGCGCGCCTCGGGGATCGTGTAGAAGTTCACGTCGATGACGTTGTCGAGCATGCGCACGGCGGTGCGGACGGTGCGGCGCAGGCGCTCGGCGTCCAGGCCGTCCGGGCCCGTGTGCTGGGCCAGGTTGACCGAGCCCAGGTTGCAGACCGCGACCTCGTCGGCGCTGGTGTTCAGCGTGATCTCGGTGCACAGGTTGGAGGAGTGCACCACGCCGACGTGCTGCTGCGGCGAGCGCAGGTTGGACGGGTCCTTGAAGGTGATCCACGGGTGCCCGGTCTCGAACAGCATGGTCAGCATGCGCCGCCACAGGTCGACGGCCGGGATGGTCTTGGAGACCTTGATCCGGCCCGCGGCGGCCTCGGCCTCGTAGTGGGCGTAGGCCTCGGCGAACTCGGCGCCGTACTTGTCGTGCAGGTCGGGGACCTCGTCCGGCGAGAACAGGGTCCAGTCGCCGCCCTGCTCCACGCGCTGCATGAACAGGTCCGGAACCCAGTTCGCGGTGTTCATGTCGTGGGTGCGGCGGCGCTCGTCACCGGTGTTCTTGCGGAGGTCGAGGAACTCCTCGATGTCGATGTGCCAGGTCTCCAGGTAGGCGCACACCGCGCCCTTGCGCTTGCCGCCCTGGTTGACCGCGACGGCGGTGTCGTTGGCGATCTTCAGGAACGGCACGACGCCCTGGCTCTTGCCGTTGGTGCCGCGGATGTGCGAGCCCAGGCCGCGCACCGGGGTCCAGTCGTTGCCGAGGCCGCCGGAGTACTTGGACAGCATCGCGTTGTTGCTGATGCCGTGGAAGATGGCCTGGAGGTCGTCGCCCACGGTGGTGAGGAAGCAGGAGGACAGCTGCGCCCGCACGGTGCCCGAGTTGAACAGGGTGGGCGTGGAGGCCATGAAGTCGAACGAGGACAGCAGCTCGTAGAACTCGATGGCGCGGGCCTCGCGGTCGTCCTCGTTGAGGGCCAGGCCCATCGCCACCCGCATGAAGAACGCCTGCGGCAGCTCGTAGCGCACCTCGTCGCTGTGCAGGAAGTAGCGGTCGTAGAGGGTCTGGATGCCCAGGAAGGTGAACTGCTCGTCGCGCTCAGGGCGCAGCGCGGCGCCCAGGCGGGCCAGGTCGAACTTGGCCAGGGCCGGGTCGAGCTGGCCGAGGTCGATGCCGCGGCCGACGTAGGCGGCGAGGTAGGCGGCGTAGCGCTCGCCCATCTCGGACTGTCCGGCGGCGTCGGGGGCACCGCTGATGAAGGTGAGGGCCTCGCGGCGCAGCTTGTCCAGCAGCAGGCGGGCGGCCACGTAGGAGTAGTCCGGGTCGACCTCCACGAAGCTGCGGGCGGCCATGACCAGGGCGAGCTCCACCTCGGCGTCGGAGATGCCGGGGTAGAAGCCGCGCCGGGCCTCGGTGAGGACCTTCTCCGCCGAAACACCGGTGAGCCGCGCACAGGCCTCGGCTACGACGTGCTCGATCCGGTCGACGGCGGCGGGGGGGTTGCCGTCCCTGCTGGACCGAACGGATGCGGGCACGGCCTCGACGTCAAGGGTCATACAGCGGCTCCAACCTCGATAGAAGAGTCCCGGCGGGGAGGGGACGAGAAGCGAGGGTCGCGCGGCGCTCCCGGCGGACCGGCGCACTGGGTGCGCTCGGTCGTCCGGCCGGCGGGCCGCGGCGGCTCGTTCTCGAAGCCCCGTCGTCGGCACACACTCAGGTGTGCATCACCGGTGGCGGGTGCGCGGGGACCACGGCACTGGGGATTCCGCGGGGGTTCCCGGTACCTGTGACGGCCTCTTCGTCCACTCACCGCTGCGGGGACGGCCCGGCTCGCACCGGGTCCCCTCTGCCTCACCCCGAGGGGTGAACCACCAGCGGGAGAGATACTACATCTAGGGGATGGTGCGTTGGAACACCGCAAGATGATGGCGTGTCATCGATTTCTCAGGTTCTTCGACGATTGTCGAACACACCCTGGAGGCGTGGTATGAGGGGCTCTGGGAGGCCCGTCGGCGCGGGGGCTGAGCGCCCCGCCGGGGCGGCCCTGAGGCGGCCCGACACAGCCTAGGTCGTCGCCGGGGGCGCCCGCACCAGGCCCCGTCCGCGCCACCGCCCCAGTCGGCCCGCAACGCCCGCGCACGGGGGCCGCACGGCTTCGTGGAACCTGGCGTACCCGGTCGTGCGGCCGCGGCTTCGGGGCGCCGCGGAAAAGCGCTCCGGGCGGGGTCGTCCCGGGCGTGTCGCGGCCACCGGGAAGGGAAACGTCGGAAACCTCACTCACCGCGGCCGGGGCCGGCCGCGGCGGCGGACGAACGCGGCGCGGCCCTCACCCGGCGTCGAGCCGCCGGTCCAGGTCGTCCTCGTCCAGGCCCAGGTCGACGCGGACGCGGAACCGGATCCGCAGCAGCTCCAGCAGCAGGTCGTGGACGTAGGGCGAGGAGTCCAGCCCGAGGAAGCGGTGCGCGCCGACCGTGGCCCAGCGCTCGGCGCCCTCCAGGTCGTCGTGCGCGTACAGCGCCTCGGCGACGTGGATGTAGGTCTGGAGCCCCGGGGGCTCCTCGTTCTCCAGGCGTTTGAGGTGGGCGTAGGCCGACCCGACCTCGTTCAACTGCAGCAGCGCACCGACGCTGAGGGCTCGCGCGTCGATCACCGTGGGGCCGCCGTCGTCGATCGCCCTCTGGTAGGCCGAGCAGGCGCGCTCGAACTCCTGGGCGATCTCCCACTGCTCCCCCGCGCGCACGAACAGCTCCGCGCGGGAGATCTCGCTTCCGGCGTCGACCCGGTTGGCCAGGTCCATGAGCTGGGCGGCGACCCGTCCGTGCTCACCGGACCGGACGGCGTGGAATTCCAAACGGTCGAGTTCTGCCGTCGTCACGTGGGTCAACCGCATCGCCCCCATCACCTACTCGCACTCCCCGCGCAAGGATCTCAGGGCCTGGCACGCTCCAGTGCCTGCCAGAACCCCTGGCGCAGTCCGTCCCGGACCTCGTCACGCAACAGGTGGTCGATCGGCAGCGAGGAACCCTGGAGCAGACGCGCCTCCAGGTCGGAGGGCATCCGGGGCCTGCGGGCGAGGACGGCCTCGACCCACAGGGCGGGCGCCTCGCGGGCGATCGACTCCGCGAAGTCGTTCCCTTCTTTGTGCGCAACAT
This sequence comes from Nocardiopsis akebiae, assembly GCF_018316795.1. Lineage (NCBI taxonomy): Bacteria > Bacillati > Actinomycetota > Actinomycetes > Streptosporangiales > Nocardiopsidaceae > Nocardiopsis > Nocardiopsis akebiae. Next base: position 476,056 of record NZ_CP074132.1, on the reverse strand, counting down.
GCACCGCTTCGTCAACGGTATGCGTGGCGGGACGCGTCTGCTGGGGATATCCAGGACTGGGACGCGGTTCCCGGTGGTCGCCGGTGGAGAACCGGCTGTCGTGTTCGGGACCAGTAGGCTGCGGTCCCCCGTAGGAGGGGGCCGCCCCACCGCGTTGAGCGGTGTCAGTTTCCGTACTGGTCCCATAGGTAGGGTTTGCGTCGTTCGCACCCCCGAAACCGGGGTTGTCCCCCGGGCCGAACCTGGGGTCCTGGGGCGGCGCGCTCCTCTGCGGTGGCGCGTGCCCCGGTTGGCCGTGCCCCGGTTGGCCGTGCCCCGGCTGGCCGTGCCCCGGTTGGCCGTGCTGGCCCGGTTGCAGGGGCTGCCCCTCCTGGGAGAACGAGCGCTGCGGCCCGGTCCCGCCGGAGAAGGACTGCTGTGGCCCGGTTCCGCTGGCGAAGGACTGCTGCGGCCCCGTCATGTGCTGCTGCGGTGGCGGTGCCTGTCTCGCCGGCAGCCCGTAGCCGCCCTGGTCGGCCCCGCGCAGCGACTGGTGCCCCCCGGTGACGGGGTAGCCCCCCTGGCCACCCGGCGCCGGGTGCCCCCCGGTCATCGAGGCGCCCGGATAGGCGCCGTTGCCGCCCACGTTCGGCGGGACCTGGCCGCCGGAGGGGAAGCCGTTGGCGTCGATCGGGCCGGACTGCTGGTTGTCCGTGTTCGGCCCGGCCAGGTGGTCCCCGCCGCCGCGCTGCTGGGCGAGGGACCTGCGCATGGCGCGCAGCTGGTCCATGGCGCTGCCCTGGGGGACGGGCTGGCCGCCGGTTCCGGCGAACATCGCGTCCAGGCCGACGGCCGATGAGGAGGCCGACTCCACCCGGTTGCCGCCGGGCTGCGCCGCCGCGACGGGCTGCCTCGGGGTCTCGGGCGCCGAGCGGGCGCGGCCGTTGGAGAACGGCGTGGTGGTCTTGGCCGCGGTCTCCTGGGTGGAGCCGCCGCTGGAGAGCAGGTTGACGTGCGGGCGCAGGTGGCCCGCGCCGATCTCGATGAGGTCGTCGCACTCGCGGCGCAGGGCCCGGGAGATGGTCCAGTTGCCCTCGACGGAGACGTGCACGACGGTGACGCGCACGCCCATGTCCTGTACGTCGGCGACGACCGGCGCCATGTCCTCGTCCCCGCTGACCAGGACGGCGTCGCACAGGACGCCGGTACGGGCCAGCGTGGTGAGGTCGCGCTGGACGTAGCCCTCGACGCCCTCGCGGCGGCCGGGCCTTATCCGCGCGCCGCGGAACTTGATACCGGGGATGTCGGCGATGCCGTCCTGCTCCTGGGTCCGCCGGTCGTCGGCGACCGCCTCGTACCAGTAGCAGCGCAGGAGCGGCAGGCCGGTGCGGTCCCGCGCGACCTCGTTGAGGAACTGGACGAGACCGGTGTAGTCCCAGGAGACGGAGTCCCGGTTGCGGGTTCCGTGCACTGCCATCGCGCCGTCCGCGAGAAGGTACCCCGCGTCAACGAACAACGCGCAGCGGTCCACTGGCACCGACCCCCTTCCCTGTTGTCTCTGGGCCATGTCCATGACCGGGCCACAGCCTAGCCAAGTCTGTCTGGTTTTGCGTGCCCCTTGTGGATACACAGAGTTATCGGACTGCTACGCACAGGCGGTTTTCCGGAGGGGTCCGGGGCTGCGCAGCGGCCGGACAGGCCCGGACGGGGTGGGTGGAACCCCGTGCCTCAACTACGCATGGGAGCCGTCAGGACCACCGCCCCCACCATCACGGCGTCCTGTTCCGTCAGGATTCGGATGTCCGTTTCTCGGCCAAGTACTGAGTCGAATCGGACCACGTCGGTGCCGAACGCGAGCGGGTCGCCCACCGCGCCGCGGGCGGACCCGGTGAACGCGTTGTCCGCCCGCCCGTGGCCGCCGACCGGTGCCGCCGCCGCACCGTCCACGGTCACCCGGTCCCCTCCCAGGTCGGGGTCGCCCTCCCAGGCCACCACGTCGATCCGTGCGGGTACGGCGGCGGGCAGCAGGCCCGACACCGCGAAGGGGCCGCCCCCGTCGCCCTGGAAGGAGACCCGGGTGTCGTCGAGGACCATCACCTGGTTTCGGGTGCCCACCCGGGGGTCCTCCAGCACGACCACGAGGCTCCAGCCCGCGTAGTGGCCGCGGCCCTCCCGCACGGGGGCGTCGCCGACCCACCACTGGCCGCCGCCCTGAGCCCGCACCAGGTCCGTGACCTCGGCGAACGCCTGGTAGGCGGGGTAGCCGGGCAGCTCGGCGACACGGTTGCCCGCGGCCTCGACGGTGCGGTAGTCCGCCATGCCCGGACCCTTGACCCGGACGGAGGGGGAGTCGGGCGTCCCGGTCCCGGAGAAGTAGAGCCCCGCCCAGCGCACCCGGCCGCCCTCGGGGAGCTCCCAGGTCGCGGAACTGGAGGAGGTGGTGGAGGGGTCGTCGTCGGCGTCCAGCGGGACCATCGTCCAGTGGTCGTTGTCCAGGTGCGTTCCCTGGCGCAGCCTGGCGCGGGCGCAGGGGCCGTCCTGTGCCCGGGGAGCGTCGTGGAATCCTGGGGTGTCGTGGGTTCCGGTGGCGCCGTGGGCCACCGTCGCCGGGCCGCGGACACCGTGGCCCGCCGCGCCTACGGAGAACGGGTCGCGCACCGTTTCCGTGGGCACATCGTTGTCCGGCGCACCCGCTGTACCGTCAGGAGCCCCTTCGCCCTCGTGCTGACCGGGGACCACATCCTCCTCCGCGGTCGCCTCGGCTTCCGGCGGCTCCGTGCTCGGGGAGGCGGGGGCCTCCGGAGCGGAAGAGGGCTCCGGGCGCGGTTCGGTCCCGGCGCCCGGCGGGCGCGGGTCGGGGGCGTACGGCCAGTCCCACCACGGCCACGGCCAGCGGCCCGTCCGCTCCGGTTCGACGCAGGTCATCAGGGCGTTGCCGACGCTCTCGGCGCGTACCCGGCCCGCCGTGGCGTAGCGGGCCGCGACGCCCTGCGCGCTCACGCCCCGCTCCCCCGTCGCCTCGGCGGTCACGCCCGCCGCGGACACCGAGACCGCCGCCGGGACCCCGACCTCGGCGTCCGGGGCCACGCGCACGTCGATGAACTGGGTGCCGTCCTCCCCCGCCGCCATCCCCGGGTGGACGCACCGGCCTCCCCCGCTGCCCGCGGAGCAGCTCCAGTCGCCGTGCCCCGCCGCCGTGGGAAGCGAGGTGCCCGCACCGCCGGAGGAGACCATCTCCACGCCCGGCGGCAGGGTGAGCAGGGCGACGACCTCCTCGGCAGCGCCGCCGCCGATGTTGCGGACGTCCAGGACCATGATTCCCTCGCCGTCCGGGAGCAGGGAGCCGACCGGGTCGATCCCCGCGGCGAACCGCGGCCCCGGCTCCCGCGCCACCTCCTCCTCCGGTACGTCGGCGGGGGGCACCGCCGGGACCGGCTCGGCGGGCTCGGGCCGCTCGTCCGCTTCGGGGCGCGGCCGGTCGTTGGCCGGAGGAGAGGGCGGCGGCGCGTCCGGAGCGGGCCCGGGTGCCTCCGGAGCGGGCGGCGCCGGAGGCTCCCACGGGGCCGCCGCCGGGGGCGGCTGCTGTTCGGGAAGCGGTTCCGGCGCGCTGGTCAGGGCCAGGGCGACCGCGACCGCCACACCGGCCGCCGCCGTGCCTCCGGCCGCCGCCTGCTGCTGGCGGCGCGACATCCTCCCCCACCAGGCGCCCCCGGCCGGGGTGGCGGAGAGGTAGCCCGCCGCCCCCGCGCCCGCCACCAGCGGCAGGACGACGCCGCGCAGGCCGACGTTGACGTCGGCCAGCTCGGCGTAGACCGCGCGGCAGTCGGCGCAGCCGTCCATGTGCCTGTCGACCTTGGCCGTGTCGCGCCTGGACAGCCCCTCTCTGACGTGGGCGCCGAGCAGGCCGAGGGTCGGGCGGCAGGCCTCGGCGGCGTTCCCGCCCGCCAGGTGCATCTGCAGGTACGCCTGCCGCAGGCCCTCCCGCGCCCGGTAGGCGAGGGCTGCGACGCCGTTCGGCTTCATGCCGAGCACGTCCGCGACCTCGGCCGGTTTGGCCCCCTCGATCTCGGTGTGCCAGAGCACCGACTGCCAGCGCTCGGGGAGGGAGAGGAAGGCCCGGGCGATGAGGGAGCGCTCCAGTCCCTCCAGCGCGGGGTCGACGAAGGGCTGACCGGGGACGAGGCTCTCCATGTCGTCGGTGACGACCTGTCGCCTCTCCCCGCGCCCCCGGTCGTAGGCGGCGTTGCGAACGGCGGTGAGCAGGTAGGGGCGGAAGGAGTCCTGCGGCCCCCCTCCGCGCTGGATGACGCTGAGCACGCGGGTGAACGCCTCGGCGGCGGCGTCCTCCACCTCCGCCTCGCCGCGCAGCAGTTGCCGGGCCAGTCCGCGCGCCGCCGCGGCGTGGCGCTCGTAGAGGGTGGCGTAGGCGCCGGTGTCGCCGTTCCGCACCCACTGAATCAACTCACCGTCACCGACCAGAGTCTCTGTGTGATCGTCGGGGACGTCGTTCACCCGGCGTCCTTTCTGGGGAGTGCGCGCCGCGACCCGGGGAGGAGCCCCCGTCCGGCGCTGGAGGACACGTGCTCGAAAAATATCCCGCATTCGCGTCACAGCCGCCACCGATCTCCGTAATCAGGGGTGAGGGAGGACGGAACGCGCCGAGCGGACGCGGACCCGCCTCCGCGGCAGGACCGACGGACGGGAGCGACGCCATGGGAGATGCCGAGGTGAGGACCGGGACGCGCGACCGTACGGCCCGTGCCCGGGAACTGCGCGCGCCGTGGGGCCGGCGGAGCCGGGAGGCGGGGTGGGACCCGCCCGAGAGCTGGTGGACGCCCGCCGTGGACGCGGTGTGCGGGGCATTCGCGTCGGGGGACGACCTGGCCGGTCCCTGCGGTCTCCTGGGCGGGGCGCGGGCGCGTTCGGGGGTGGGGATCGGGCAGAGCCTGGACGACCTGTCGGCGTTCACCTCGGTGGCGGGCTGGCGGAGCCCGCCGCCGGTCCTGGTCCGGGCGCTGGCCGAGGGGTGGGCGGACGCGGGGCGCGGCTGGGACACCTGCCAGGACCCGCTGACCGGCCTGGCCACCGCGGAGTACCTGCGGACCCGGCTCGGTGAGCTGTACCGGCACACCGGAGACGGGGCGCCGCCCGCCTCGGGGCACCGGTTCGTGGTCGTGGCGCTGGACCCGGGGATCGACCCGTGGCGGCGCACCGCGCGGTTGATCGTGCTCGGCCACGAACTGCGCGGGTTCTTCACGCGCGGGGAGTCGGTGTGCCTGCTGGCCCGGGGGCGGATCGCGGTGGTGGCCCCCGAGTCCGCGGACCTGGACGGCGAACTGGACGCGCTGCGCCGGGGGACCTGCTGGGAGCACGGGGCGGCCGTGTGGACGGTGCCCCTGCCCGCCAGCCACGGGGAGGCGATGGCCCTGATCGGGGAGCTGGAGGAGAGGAGATGACCTGAGGACGCCGTCCCAGCGCCGCGAGGCCCCGGCCTGAGCGGCCCGGCGCGGGACGGCCGAGCCGACCGGACCGGTGCTTCGCCGAGGGGACGGACCCGGACGGTCGGCGCCCGCCGGACCGGGTTGTCCGGGTTCTCTGGCCCGTGGAAGGGCGGCCCGTGAACCGGCCCGGCGGATGGGGGGCGCCGTACGGCGTCTCCGGAGGCGCGTCCGCAAGGGGAGGCGGGCGCGCCTCCCCCTGCCGCCACCCGACCACGGGTTCATCCCAGGTTGAGGCGTCCTCCGGTCACCGTGAAGACGGCCCGGCGCCAAGGGGAGGCCGGAACGCTCCTCACGGCGGCGATCCTCTGCTCGTATCCGCCCTGCACGGGAGTGCGTCCGTGGCCCACGGCGTCGATCCAGGACTCGATTCCCAGCGCCGAGGAGGACTGCGCCGAGGGGGCCTGTGCCGGGGCCTCGGTGGACGGGGGTTTCGCGGCCGGGGCGTACGGGGCCGGGGCGTACGGGGTCGGCGGGTCCACGCGGCCCTCGGCGCGCAGGACGCTGCGACCGGGTTCCGGCTGCCCCGCGCCCGCGTAGGGCGCGGCCGGAATGTCCGGGAACCCGGCGGGCTCCGGTGACCGGCCGCCGTAGGTGAAGTACGGAGCGGCCTGCTCCGCCTCCCCGGCTCCGGTAGGAGCGGACTCCCGCCAGGCGCTCGGCGAGGGGCGTCCGGTGGCCTCCGCGGAACCGGCCTCCTGCGGCGCGGGTCCGCTGACGGCGGCGCCCGCCTCGGGGGGCACATCCGTGGGCCGGGCGGGGTCGGCGGTCTCGGAGTCCTCCGGACGGGGCTCCCCCGTCCCGGCGCCCGGCACGGAGGCGACCGGGCCGGGAGCGCTGCGGGAGTCGGCCGGGTCCACGGGCGGCGGGGCCTGGACGCGCGCGGTGTCCGTGTCGGGGAGCGCGGGTTCGGGGCCCTCGGCAGGGGGATCGGTTCCCTCCGGGCCGCTGGGCTCCGCCGCCTCCGGCTCGGATGCGGACGGGGAGACGCCCTGGTGGAGCGCAGGGCCGTGCTCCCGCGCGGCCTGGGGGGCGACCGGGTCCGGTGAGGTCTCCGAGGCCGTTGAGGTCTCCGGTGAGCCCGGGTCCTCCCCGGCCCGCGGGGTCTCCAGGCCCTCCTCCCGCGTCTTGCGGGCGCGCCGGTCGGCGCCCATGACCAGGAAGACGTCCGTCTCCTCCGCGTCCGGGTCCGGTGAGTCCCCCCCGCCTCCGGGGTTGACGGTCACGGGGTCCGCCGGGCGCGGCGGACCGACCCGCCGGGGCTCGCGGGTCGCGCCGGGAGGTACCGGCGGGCGCGACGCCTCGGCGGAGGGGGTGGTACCGAACCAGGCGCGGGCGGGCGGGAGCTCCTCCCGGGGCCGGGAGCCGGAGGGCGTGCCCCCGTGCGGCGGCGCTTCCCGTCCGCCCGGCGGTCTCCGGCCGTCCGTCCGCTCCTGTCCGCGCGGCGGCTCCGGCCGCGAGGGGGCCGACGGGGTCGCGGGAGGCGCGACCGACGCGCTCCGGTCCGCGGGCGCGGCCGGATCCGGCCGCGGCTGCCATGGCGCCTGCTGCCCCGGATGCGGCGGGGGCTGTGGCCGCTGCGACGGCTGCGACGGCTGCGACCAGGATGTCCGCTGTTCCGGCGGGCTCTGCGTTGGGCCGTGCCCGTACGGCTGGGGCCCCTGAGGCTGCTGGGGTTGCTCGGGAGGTACCGGAGGCTGCTGGGTCGCCGGTGCGGGCATGGGCGTCCCCGACAGGAAGGCCTCGGCTATCGAGTCCTGCGCGAAGGTGCGCGGCGTCGCCGTTCCGCCGGGCGGGGTGGGGGGCCGTTGCGGCCCGGAGCGGCCCGCCCAGGGCGCCCGGTTGGGGCCGGTCGGCTCGTGCGGCCTCGGCGGCTCGACGGCGTAGGGCGTCGGAGGAAGCGCTCCCGGTCCCGGATAGCCCGGCACACCGCCGGGCGGGGTGCCCTGGCCGTGTCCGGGCGCGTCGGGGAACCAGCCGCCGGACGGGGCTGGCTGCGGGCCGCTGGGCCCGCCCCGCTGGCCGTACGCGTGCTGGGGGCCGCTCGGAGGGCCCTGGTCGGCGCCGGGCCGCTGCGGACCGCTCGGCGGCCCCTGCGGACCTTGGGGAGGCTGCCCGCCCGGAGAGGGCTGCGGCCCGCTGGGCACCGCACCCCCACCCGGGAAACCCTGACCGGCGGCGGGCCGCCGCGGACCGCTCGGCACCGCGCCGCTCCCCCGCTGCCGGGCGTCGTGGCCGCCGGAAGGGGCGGGCTGGCCGTGCACCGGCCCGGCGTACCGTCCCGGTCCGCCCCCCGGCGCCTGCTGCCGATCTCCCTGAGCGGGGTCCCCGTGCGCGGGAGCCCCCGGCCGCCAGCCGGTCGGGTTCCCGGCGTCCGGCGGCGCGACCGGGTTCCCCCGGCCGTCGCGCTCGTCCCGGGTCTCCTGCTCCCCGGAAGGCGTTCCCCGCTCCGGCTCGGGTCGCTGCTCCACGGCTACTCCCCTCCTTCGACGCGGGCACGGACCGGCCCGGCGCCGTCCACCGAACGGTCCAGCGCCTCGGCCGCCACCAGCTGAACGGCCCGGTGGGTGGCCTCACGGATGAACCCGGGGCGCACGACCGTGCCCTGGGCCAGGTGCCGGTCGTGCGGCAGGACGATGACGGCCGCACCGCTCTCCGCGATGATCCCGGTCGTGCGGGCCACGTCGAACCCCCGGTCCTCACGCCGCCGTTCGTCGAAGACGACCACCACGGTCCGCCGTACCTCGTCCTGTCTGTCGCCCGCGACCAGCAGGTCCAGCTCGCGCCCGACCCGGATCGCGGCCTCCCGGGTCGCGCGGACCACGCGCACCCGTGCGTGGGCGGCCCCGCCGACGGCCTCCACGAACGCACCGCCCGACTCACCGGCCACGAGGGTCACTCCGAAGAACCGGGAGATCGGCAGCAGCCCGGACATGTAGGCCCCGGCCCCGTCCGGGGCGGCCCGCACCGTCCACAGGCGCTCGTTGGCCTCGCCGAGACTGGCCCGCACCGACTCGAAGCCGGCGGAGTCCACCCCGTCCAGGTCGCCGGGCTCGTCCAGGCCCAGCCGCTCGGCCAGCGACGGCGCCCGGCCGGTGGCGTCCACGGCCAGCACCCGGTCGTGGCGGAAGTGCGCCAGCGAGCGGGCGACCAGCGCGGTCACCACCGACGCGTCGGCGCCCGAACCCAGGTCGTCCACGACGATCCGGCGCCCGGTCGAGGTGGGGCGCTGCAACCGCCTCCCCAGCTCGATGGTGTCGGCCACCTCGTCCGCCGCCCGGAACGGGCGCAGCGCCGCCCGGCCGACGCGGCGCACCCAGCGGTCGCCGCGCACCGGGCGCGTCCCGGAGGCGGCCGGAGCGGCTCCGGCCTGGGAGGCCCCGCCCGGGGCCCGCGTCTGTGAGGCGTTCATCGTCCCCCCGCTCAGAAGGTCGTGAGGAGGCGCTGGAAGGTGCCGAACGCGCCGATCGCCAGGGGCACCAGTACGACGACGGCCACCGCCTCGAACCTGCTGGTGACCCCGCGCAGCCGCGCCCGCACGTGCTCGGGCTGCTCGATCGACAGCACCACCGCGGGAACGGCCGCCACCGCGACCGCGATCCCCAGCGCGGGCCACACCCCCCAGGGCACGGCCTCGGCCCAGGCGAGCAGGAAGGCCACCAGCACCACGAGGCTCGCGGCGATGAGCACCGACTTCTGCGCGACCAGCGGGAACAGCCGGGCCCGGCTGGCCACCACCAGGGCGAGCACCACCGACAGCCCCGCCGTCCACCAGTCGAAGTGGGTGGCCAGGCCGATCCCCGCCGTGGCCGCGGACACCGCCACCGCGATCGTGGCGATCACCAGGCTCCGGTGGGCACCCGCAACCGAGGTGAGCACGTCGCTCCGGGTCACCGCGTCCCCGGAGCTGCGCCGGTCGTCCAGGACCGCCAGTCCGGAGAACATCAGCGCCAGGCGGAGCAGCAGGCTCAGCAGCACCACGCAGGCCACCGCCATGACGACGGCGACCTGGTAGGCGGGCAGGCCCAGCGCCGCGCCCACCGACCACACGGACGCCAGGGCGAGCCCGACACCGCCGCCGGTCAGACCGCCCCTGCCCAGGCCCGACGTGAGCCCGAGCAGCAGGACCAGGCCCGCGACCAGGGCGGCACCGCCGCCCCAGCGGGCCCACTCGGGCCAGCCGAGCTGGTCGCAGGCCAGCCACAGGGCCAGTCCGCCGACCGCGGCGCCGCTGATCGCCAGCGCCGTGCCCAGGGGTTCCCGCCAGGTCGGGCCGATCGAAGCGCCCGCCGCCACCAGCACCGCGGCGACCGCGGCCAGTCCGACGAGGCCGCCGTTGCCGGAGAAGTGCCCCTGCACGATCCAGGCCGCGCCCACGGCGAGGGCGACCAGTGAGACGGTGGCGGTCCAGCGGGCCGCCACCGGGTTCCAGCGCCCCTGGTGGTCGTCCAGGGCCATCGAGACCGCCTCGGGAACCTCGTGCACCACCGGGGCGGGCACCGGTTCCTCCGCCCGGACCAGCCGCAGCACCGCGCCGTCGGTGATCTGCCGTTCCGCGAGCGTGGTGTCGCCCTCCAGGACGATCCCGGAGGCGGTCACCAGGTGCCGCAGTCTGGCGGGGTTCTCCACCTGGTCGCCGAGGAGGTCGAGCACCTCGGTCATGAGCGCGCCCACGGGCTCGCCCGAGGGCAGGACGGCGTCGACCCTGCGCTCCTCGCCGACGAGGGTCACGCGGCTCCAAGCGGTCATTGCCTTCCCATCCTCGCTCCTGCGTCACCGGTGGCCCTGGCCACCGCTCTCGGGTCCGGGGTCCGGGTCCCGGGGTTCGGTCGTGCCCTCCAGCCGGTCGGCGAGGGGGCTTGCGGCGCCGCGCCTAGCCGGGCACGTCGCTGACGGCGATGCGCTCCAGGTAGCCGTTGCCGATGAGCCAGCGGATCGTCGGAACGGCGGGTACCTCGGTGAACCCGGCCGTGTCGAGGGTGAAGCGGACGCCGCCGCCGGGGTGCTCCGCGCTCGCGGGGGCGCTGGTCGCGCTCACCTGGAAGGGGTGGATGACCCGGTAGCGGTGGTAGAGGTCCTCGCCGTCGGGGCCGGTGCGGGCGTGGTCGGGCAGACCGCGCTCACCGAAGGAGGTGCCGTCGGGGAACAGGTAGCGGCCGCTCTCCTGGCCGAAGGCGTCCACGACGTCGCCGACCGCGAGCCCGTGCAGGTAGGAACCGCCGCTGCGCTCCCGCAGACTCTCGCGCACCGTGGTGACCAGCTCCGCCGCGGCCTCGTCGGTCCGCCGCTCCTCTGCCTGGGTGAGGACGGTCGGCTCGGGCTCGGTGGTGGCCAGTTCCTGGTAGAGCCAGCGGGCCGCCTCGTCCTCGGTGGTGAACTCGGGTCCGGTGCGGCCCTGGTCGAAGTCCATGACGGCGGCGGACAGGTAGCCCTCCGCGTCCTGGCTGAGCAGGTAGTAGCTGTCGAGGGTCCCGGGCTCGGGTCGGGGGTCGCCCGGGAGCACGTACAGGCTCCCGGGGACCCCGGCCGCGTCCAGCTCCTCGCGCAGGTCGTCGAGCGTGACCTGCGCGCCGACCCAGTCTCCCGGCATGGGCGGGACGGCGTTGTTGGCCGGTCCCGACGCCTGCTGCTCCTGCTCCACCCGCTGGGCGCTGAGCTGGTTGCTGACGAAGGACCAGCCGACGGTGCCGCCGCAGATGACCGCGGCGAGGCAGGCGCTGATCGCCACCTTGCCGAAGTTCTCGTCCAGGCGGCGCCTGGTGCGCTGGCCGCCGAAGAGCACCGCCTCGCGCAGGCGCTGTCGGCGCACGGCGACGGACTCCAGCAGCTGACTGTCGTAGTCGCGTGCCAACCGTGCTCCTCACTGCCTCTCGTGCGTGTCCCGTGCCCGGGCGCGATCAGATGTTCATGACCGCGCTGTTGGCGCGGCTGAGGGTCTCCTGGGCGGTGGAGTCGTTGGTGGACAGCGTCTCGCGCACGAGCCGGATGATCTCGCGGACCTCGTTACCGGCGTTGTGCCACTTGAGCTCCTTGGCGCTGTACTCCTCGGACACGCCGGTGGCCTCGAACTCGGCCATGGCCTGGCTGACGTCGGTGTCGTGCTCGCCGATCAGGGTCTCGAGGCGGTTGGTGATCGACTGGATGTTGCCCTGGACCTCCTGGGAGGCACCGAGGTCGTAGGCGTTGTTGCTCATGGACGCTCCTTACGGGGGGTCAGGGGATCAGCGGAACTTGGCGGCGTCGAAGTTGGCCGAGCCCATGCTCTGGTTCGCGTCGTCGGCCATGGTCTGGTCACCGGTGACGAACGCGGCGTTCATGCCGCCCTGGCCCTCCTGGATGGAGCCGAGGCCCGCGCGCAGGTCCGCGGTGATGCCGTCGGCCCTGAGCTTGAAGGAGTCGAACGCGGCCTTGCCCGCGCCGTCGAACTTGCCGGACAGGGGCTCGGCGGCCTGGACGAGTTGCTGGATGAGGCTGCTCAGCTCGTCACCGGTGGTGCCGGTGCTCTGGGACAGGGTGGTCAGGGTGCTGTCGCCGATCTGCCAACGTGACAACTTTTCACCTGCTTTCCTCGGGGGTCCTCGCGAGGCTGTTCGCCTCCCGTGGGGGAGGACGCACGCGGAGTGCCCGTGGTTCGGAGGAAGATCCGCGACCGGGCAACGGACTGGATCCCCTCATAGGGGAGGATCTGCATCATACAAGTGGCCTCTGACGTAGGCCCAGGGATGATCCGCGCCTGTGGACGGCGGCCGGTGAACGGCGCGGACACCTGCGGCGGACCGGCCGGGCCCGTTCACTCACCGGGTCCTCCGGGGCGGGTGCCCCGGACGCGGCCGCTCCCCTTCCCTCCGTCGGCGCGTGGCCGTATCCGGCCAATCCGAACGCGGTCCCGGCACCGGCCGGAGCCCCTCCACCGTTACCCGGCCGCGGCTCCGAACGGGGTCGCGGGGACTGGTGACCGCACCCGCGACGTGCGCGCGGCCCCGTGCCACGGCGTTCCGATGCGCGGGGCGCCCCGCGACCGCCCGGGAAACGGCGCCCCGGGAGCGAACCCCGCGGGCGCGCCCGGGATCCCACCCTTCCGGTACCGTCCTCCCCCGGAGTGTTGAGGAGATCCCTTGAGCCACGACGCGGTCGCCCTCCTGGCCGGCCCTCCCGACCGGCGCGCCCTGACCAGGGCCCTGGTCGCCGCCGGACCGGACCTTCGGGTCCGGTTCGCGGCCGACGGCGCCGTGGTCGAACTGCTCGACTCCGGGGGCCGCCTGGTCGCCGCCGTGCAGGCGGCCCAGCGCCTTGCCCTGTCCGCCGAGGCCGAACGGCTCCTGGCCGACGGCGTGGTCGACGACCTGCCCGCCCAGCCCTACTGGGTGGAGGCGCGCGGCGCCGAACTCGCGGACACCGACACCGCCGGGGCCGTCGGCCGGTTCGTCCGCCACCTCGCGGACAGGCTCGGCGGAGTCGTGTGGGAGCCCCAGCCGCGGCTCTCCCGCGGCGACGCCTTCCTGGACGGCTCCACCGACCACCCCGCCGTCACCGCCCGCACCGACAAGGCCGCGGTGGTGGTGCAGGACCGCCCCCTGGTCCCCATGTCCCCCTGGATCGTGGACACCGTCGCCGCCCACGGGCGCGAGGGCCGGCGGCTCCAGGTCGTCACCCCCTCCACCAGCCGCCTCACCCACGCCCTGCACTCGGTGCTGGCCGGCCCCACCGCCCGCTGGGTTGTCCAGGCCCCCGACGGCGCCTACTACGACGGGTTCTCCGGGGTGCCCCTGGTCTGGGACGAACGGGAGGCCTTCGTCCTGGACCGGAGCGCCAGGGGCGAGGACGGGCCGCACGAGGCGTTCCGCGCCCGGGCGGCGGAGGCGGAGGAGACCGGCTCCCACCTGCTCGTCGAACTGAAGGCGGAGCACCCCGCGGACAACGGCCTGGTCCTGGGCGAGGCCGCCGAACTGCTCGCCGAGCGCCTGGGCGGCCGCGCCCCCGCGCTCTGGGGCACCAGCGAACCCCTCCCCCAGGAGTGGGACCGGACGGCGCTGACCCGGCTGTGCCGCGAACGCGCGCCCGGACAGACCTGGTTCGTGTTCACCGGCCCTCCCGAGGGCGTGCGCGAGGAGGGCGTGCTCCCCTTCAGCGGCACCCAGCGGGTGGCGCGCACCGCGCACGGGGTGCGGGAGAGCGTCTCGTTCGCGGTGGCCCGGCCCGCGGGCGAGGAGCACGACCTGGACGCCCTGTCGTCGGTGGTCCGTACACTCACCGAACGCGACGTGCTGCGGACCATGACGGTGCGGCGCGCCGCCGGGCGTCCGGACCTGACCCACCAGCCGCGCTGGTACGGCCTCCCCCTGCCGGTCGGCCTGGCCGTCGGGGTGGAGGGCGTCTCCTCGATCGGCACCGACCGGGCGCTGTCCGCTCCCGTGCGAGGGGTGCCGTTCGGACCGCCGCTCACGCCCTCGGTCTGGTACCGGGTCGGGGACGGCACCGAGCCGGACGGCTGGCAGCGCTTCCGCGAGCTCATGGACCACCTGCACCCCGACGGCGCCCGCGCGGGCTGACCCGCGGACCCGGCCGTGCGCGCGGCCGTGCGCGCGGCCGGGCGCCCGCAGGGGCCGTCCACAGGCGGAAAGCCCCTCCGACACCGTCTTCGATAGGATTTTTCCGCCCCCGCGCAGCCCGCGCCCTCGTCTCCCCGCCCCTGCGCCGAGAGGAAAGCCGATGAGCCTTCGCGTCGTGCACCGGCCGACACGAACCGTGCATCCCACTCCGGTGCAGGAACCGCACGAGGTGGAGGCCCCGCCGACCCTGCCCGACGGCAACGCCCAGGGCAACCCGCTGATGACCATCCTGCCGATGGTCGGCATGCTGGCGTCGATGACCATCATGATGGTGATGCGCAACCCGGCCTTCATCGCGCTGGGCGGCGTCCTCCTCGTGGTCGCCCTCCTCGCCGCCGTGGTCATGCTCTTCTCCCGGCGCGGCCAGGTCGCCCGGCAGCGCCGCAACCAGCGCGAGCTGTACCTGCAGTACCTGGAGGAACTGCGCGAGGAGCTCACCGCCTGGGAACAGGGCACCCGCGCCCACGCCCGGCTGCTCGACCCGCCGCCCGAGGCCCTGTACGACGTCATCCGCGACCCCACCCGGCTCTGGGAGCGCCGCCGCAGGCACCGCGACTTCCTGCGGGTGCGGGTGGGCACCGGCCTGACCGAGGGCCGCCCCCTGCGGCTCGCCGAACAGGGCACCGCCCTCATGCCCACCGACCCGTTCATGCTCTCCGAGGCGCAGGCCGCCATCCGGCGGTTCGCCTCGGTCCCCGAGATGCCGCTGACCCTGCCCCTGGACATGGCCGGGAACGTCAGCGTGATCGGCGAGCGCGAGGACGTGATGCGCGTGGTGCGCGCCCTCGCCGCCCAGTTCGGCGCCTTCCACGCCCCCGAGGACGCCGGGTTGGCGGTGTCCTACCCCGCGGACAGGGCCGATGAGTGGTCCTGGCTGCCGTGGCTGCCCCAGGTCCTGGACCCGCAGCGCCGTGAGGGCGGCGCCGCCGTCCGCCTGATCGCCCCCGACCCGGTCAAGCTGGGCGGCCTGCTCGCGGACGAGCTGCGCTCGCGCACCGACTTCGCCTCCGAGGTCCGCCGGGGCATGGGCAAGCGCGAGGCGTACCGGATGCTGCGCAGGCTCCTGGTCGTCCACGACACCCACGGCGACGTGGCCGCCGAACTGGTCCGGCCCGACCACGCCGTGGACCCCGTCGACCTGGGCGTCACCGTCCTGCACCTGGTGTCCCGCCAGATCGACGAGCCCAGCGACGTGAACGTGCGCGTCACGGTCACCGGCGACCAGGTCCGCGTCGAGGAGCTGCGCGGCGCCGACCCCGTGGTCACCACCGGCACCGTGGACGACGTCTCCGGCGCCACCCTCACCGGTCTGGCCCGCATGCTGGCCCCGCTGCGCCTGTCCCCGGAGTCGGTCGAGGAGACGGCCCAGGAGGGCGGCAGCGTCGACTTCCCCGCGATGATGGGCGTCCATGACCCCGGTTCCATGGACGTGCCGCGCCTGTGGGCGCCGCGCAGCGAGCGGGCGTTCCTGCGCGTGCCCATCGGCGTGGACGACATGGGCCAGCCCGTGGTGCTGGACCTCAAGGAGTCCGCGCAGCTGGGCATGGGTCCGCACGGCCTGTGCGTGGGCGCCACCGGTTCGGGCAAGAGCGAGATGCTGCGCACCCTCGTGCTGGCGCTGGCCGCCTCGCATCCGCCCGAGCGGGTGAGCATGGTCCTGGTCGACTACAAGGGCGGCGCCACGTTCGCCCCGTTCGAGGACATGCCGCACGTGGCCGGGGTGATCACCAACCTGGAGGACGACGCCGCGCTGATCGAGCGCGTGTACGCGAGCCTGTCCGGCGAGGTGCAGCGCCGTCAGCAGGTGCTGCGCGACGCCGGGAACGTGTCCAACATCGGCGACTACACCTACAAGCGCGAGCACGACCCGAGCCTGCCGCCGCTGCCGCACCTGCTGGTGATCATCGACGAGTTCGGCGAGCTGCTCACCGCCCGCCCCGACTTCATCGAACTGTTCCTGTCCATCGGCCGCATCGGGCGCAGCATCGGCGTGCACCTGCTGCTGTCCAGCCAGCGCATCGAGGGCGGCAAGCTGCGCGGCCTGGACACCTACCTGTCCTACCGGCTGGGCCTGCGCACCTTCTCCGAGGAGGAGAGCCGCACGGTCCTCAACACCCCCGACGCCTTCCACCTGCCCTCCCTGCCCGGGTTCGGCTACCTGAAGGTGGACACCAGCGTCTACCAGCGCTTCAAGGCGGGGTACGTCTCCGGCGCCTACCGCGGCCCGGTGGCGGAGGAGGAGCCCGCCGAGGGAGCCCCGTCGGTGCGCCGCTACACCGCCTACAACGCCGACGCCGAGCCGGTGGCGGCCGCCGCCTCCGGGTCCTCCGGCGAGGACGTGCCCATGCCCTCCCGCACGGTGGGCCCGACCCTGCTGGACGTCATGGTCGGCCAGTTCGGCAGGCACGGCGAGCGGACCCGGGAGATCTGGCTGCCGCCCCTGCCGTCCGCGACCACGCTGGACGCGGTGGCGGGCGAGCCGGAGGAGGGCGGCCGCGGGCTGCGGCTGCCCGGCGAGCACGAGGCGATGCGCGTGCCGCTCGGCCTGCTGGACGACGCCGCCAAGCAGTGGCAGGGCGTGTGGAAGCTCGACCTGACCGCGTCCGGCGGCCACGCCGCGATCATCGGCGGCCCGCAGAGCGGCAAGACCACCCTGCTGCGCACGCTGGTGCTGTCGCTGGCGCTCACGCACACCCCCGCCCAGGCGGCCGTGTACTGCCTGGACCTCATGGGCGGCGGGATGCAGTCCCTGGCGGCGCTGCCGCACGTGGGCGGCGTGGCGGTGCGCACCGACGCCGAACGTGTGCGCCGCACGGTGGAGGAGGTCCAGGGCATGCTCGAACACCGCCAGACGGTGTTCCGCGAGCGCGGGATCGACTCGGTCGCCCAGCTGCGCCGGATGCACGCGCGCGGCGAGGTCCCCGAGCTGGCCAGCGCCGACGTGGTGTTCGTCGTGGACGGCTTCGGCGCGCTGCGCAAGGACTTCGAGGACATCGACCCGATCGTGACCGAACTGCTCCAGCGCGGCGGCGGGTTCGGCGTCCACGTGGTGGCCGGGATGCTGCGCTGGAACGACGTGCGCATCGCCGCCCAGTCCAACTTCGGGCAGAAGGTGGAGCTGCACCTCAACGACGCCTCGGACTCCACGATCGACCGCAAGCTCTCGGAGACGATCAGCGCCAGGACACCCGGCCGGGTGCTGACCGACGGCGAGCTGTTCGGCCAGGCGGCGCTGCCCCGGTTCGACGGGGTGGCCGACGACGACAACCTGGGCGAGGTCGTGGAGAAGGCCGTGCGCGCGGTGGACCGGGCCTGGCGGGGCACGCGTGCGCCCCAGGTGCGGATCCTGCCGCACCGGCTGTCCGCCCGGACCCTGCCCACGGCGGAGTCCGAGCCCAAGGCGGTACCGGTCGGCGTGGACGAGCGCGCCCTGGAACCGGTGCTGCTCGACCTGTTCGAGCGGGACCAGAACCTGCTCGTCATGGGCGACGGGGAGTGCGGCAAGACCAACCTGCTGCGGCTGGTCGCCGAGGGCCTCGTGGCGCGCTACTCCTCCGACGAGGTGGTCTTCGCTGTGATGGACCCGCGCCGGACCCTGCGGGGCGTGGTGCCCGAGGAGTACATGGGCGGGTACGCGAGCAACCCCCGCGTGTGCGCGGGGCTGGCGGGCGGCGTGGCCAAGGAGGTCGAGGGCCGCCTTCCCGAGGACGGGGACGTGGACTCCCTGGAACCGGGCTCGTTCAAGGGCCCGCGCATCGTGGTGCTCGCCGACGACTACGACGTGCTCACCACGGCGGGACAGAAGCCGCTGGCTCCGTTCGTCCCGTTCGTGCCCAACGGCCGCGACATCGGCCTGCACTTCGTGGTGGCGCGCCGGGTGGCCGGTGCGGGGCGCGGAATGTACGACCCGCTGGTGCAGGCCATGCGCGAGATCGGCACGAGCGCCCTGGTGATGTCCGGCGACCGGAGCGAGGGCCAGATCCTGCCCCGGGTCTACGCCGCCAGCCAGCCCCCCGGACGCGGCAAGTGGGTGACCCGCGGCGGTTCGTCGCGGCTGGTGCAGACCGCGCTGCGCGAGCCGTACGAGGAGGTGCCGTGACAGCACCGTCCGCTGTCGGAGGGCGGGAGTAGAGTGCGGGTGCGCTTGGGGGATCGCGGACAGCCGGTGTTCGCCCGAACCGCGCCCGTGTCCACGGCATCGGGCAGGACACGCGCCGCGCCCCGCGGCGCCCCGACACCATCACCCACCGAGAGCACCTGACGACGTTCGGCAGGAGAGCCATGCAGCCCCCGCATCAGCCCGCCGGCGGACAGCCGGAGCACGGTTCCCCGTACGCGGGGTACGACGTCCAGCGCGCCTACCGGGCCCCCTACGCCCCCTCTGGTGAGCGGGTACCCGCCCGCCCCTCGCCGTCCGGCTACCAGGCCCCGCCCGCGCCCGCGTATGCGGCGCCTCCGCGGCCCTCCACGTACCCCACGCCCCACCAGACCCCCTACCCGCACGGGCGTCAGGGCTACCGCCCGCCGCCGCAGGACTGGCTTCCGTCGGCGCTCACCGACCCGGGACACTGGAGTCCGCACGACCCCGAGGTCGGCCGCGCCGAGATGGGGGTGCGCTTCGTGGCCCGGCTTCTCGACACGATCGTCTTCGGTGTCCTCTGGTTCGCCATGATGCTGCTGGGAACCCTCGTCAGCACGGCCGTAGGCGGCGGCGAGCTGGACGGCGGCCCCGGCGAGACCGCTTTCATGGTGGTCTACATCTTCAACTTCTTCCTGTTGCCCATCGTGTTGGAGTGGCTCCAGGTCCGCCTGTGGGGACGGTCGGTCGGCAAGGTGCTCCTGGGCCTTTGGGTGGTGCGAGCCGACGGCGGCGGGAGGGTCGGGGCCGGTCGAGCGCTCGTCCGGGCGCTGCTCTACGCGCCCGGGCACACCAACCTGGTCAACTGGCTCCTGCCCTGGTCGATCACCAACGTCCTGTGGCCCCTGCGCGACAAGAGGACCCGCAAGTGCCTCCACGACAAGGCGGCGGGCACGGTGGTCGTCCAGGTCCGCCGCTAGCGGTTACGTCCGGGCCGCACGATCACGCGGGAACCGGAGCGGGACCGGCGCGCGGTGCGCCCGCAGCGCGAACGAGCTGCGTGGTACGGCGGCTCCGGGGAGGAGCAGGGGGACGAACGGCCCGAGAACACCCTTGGTCCCCGCCCCGCCCGCTGGTACCTTCGCGCGATGACGCGATTCGCGGGACCCCTCATCGGCGCGGTTTTCGGCCTCGCCTTCGTCCTGGCCAACTCCGGGCCGCCGCTCGATCCCACCGTCGCCCTCGCGCTGCGGGTGTTCGCGGTCGCGGCGCTCGTCGGGGTGATCGCGCTGACGGCGGTCGCGGGCCGCCGGTCCGGCCCCGACCCGGAACCCGGCCCCGAAGGGCCGCGGATACGGTTCGACGCCTTCTACGGCGTGGTCGTGCTGCTGGAGGCTGTCCTGCTCTTCGGCGGCATCCGGGTGCTGCGCGCCCTGGACGCGCCCGTGCAGGCCAACGTCGCCTGGATCGCCCTCGCCGTCGGTCTGCACTTCCTACCGCTCGCCCGGCACTGGCGGACCCGCTCGCTCCTGGGCGTCGCCGTCTACATGTCGGTGCTCGGCGCCGCGGGGCTGGCGATGGCCCTCACCGGCCACCCCGACTGGGTGCCCCTCGTCAGCGGCGTGGTCACCGGACTGGGCATGCTGACCGGTCTCCTGATCGGCCTGCTGATCCCCCTCGTGAGCACCGGAGGGTCCGGCTCGGCCTCCGCCGACACCGCGCCGACGCCCTCACCGTAGCCGCGGGGCCGACGCCCCGCGGCCGGTGCTACTCCGCCCCGGCCCCGTCCAGCCCGAAGAACGGCAGGCACGGCTCCAGCCCCGCCACGGCGACCGGGACGGTGCGGTGCGCCGCCCAGTCCGACCTGGTCAGCCGGTAGTGGTTCTCCACCACCCGTTCTCCCCTGACCCCGATCAGGTCGAACCCGTTCCCGCGGTACCCCAGGCGTTCGCAGACCCGCTCCGAGGCGGTGTTGCCCTCGAACACCGACGACACCGCGGCCACCGCTCCCAGCCCCTCGAAGGCCAGGTGCAGCACGGCGGCGCGCATCTCGGTGCCGATCCCCCTGCCCTGGTGGGCTCTTCCCAGCCACGATCCGGTGCTCACCTGGCGCGTGACCGCGAAGTCGCGCGCCCCGATTTCCTGGACGCCCACCACGGCGCCCTCGTGGACCACGACGAGGTTGAGGCCCCAGTCCTGCGGCTTCCACGAGGCGAGGACCCCGAGGTTGTGCTGCACCACCCCGAGGGCGAGCTCGTCCGGCGGCCGGTCGGTCCAGGGTTCGGTGAAGGGCATCGTGTCCGGGTCGTGGACGCCCCCGACCGCGACCTCGGCCAGTCGCCCGAGGTCGTCGAAGGACGGGAGCCGCAGTTCGAGGCGCGGTGTGGTCAGCCGCAGGCCCAGGGGCGGGAAGTGGTCGGTGATCATGCGCCGATTCTCCGGAGCCCGCCCGGCGGTGTCATCCGGTTTTCCCGCAGCCCGGCTCCGCGGTCCGGAACCGCGCACCCCGCCGTCGGCACCGCCGGGGAGCACCGACCCGGCCTGGGAGGCCCGGCACCGGCCTGGCCGGCGCCTCAGGAGCCGCCGCGCAGCTCCACCAGCAGCGCGGCCAGGGCCTCGGACGCCTCATCCGGGGCCGCCTCGCGCACGCTCCAGCCCCGCAGTCGCGCCAGGCGGGCCGCATGGCGCAGGCCCGGGTCGGTGAGCAGGTAGCCGCACGGCGCGTCCGGCCAGTCGGAGACCGTCGGCAGCGGCTCGGTCCGGTAGCCGGCGGGCTCACCGGGAGGGACCGCCGTGTCCGGGGCCGCGCCCTCGGGGCTCTGCGTCCTCGCGACGTCCGCGCGGGTGGGGCCGCCCGGCTGGGGCAGGAACGCGTCCACCAGCACGTAGCCGAACACCGGCCGGTGCGCCGCCCGCTGGGCCGCGCCCACGGCGCCCAGCAGCGGTCCGGCACCGCCCTCGGCCACGAGCGCGGTCGGCGCGTCCGGCGCGACCAGGCGGTTGACCTCCAGGCTGGCACGGGCGACGTAGCGGGCCGCGTGCGGCGGGTGCTCGTCGCCGCCCACCTCGGGGCGGACGGCGGTGATGCCGCACCCGGCCAACCGGTCGGCCAGGCCGGGCAGTCGCGTGGGTTCGCCGAGGGTCGGGGGGAGCAGGACGGCGATCACGCGGAGGTGCCTCCCCGGGTCTCGTCGCGCACCCACTCCAGGTAGGCGGGACTGCCTCCGGTGACGGGCACGGCGACGACCTCGGGAACGTCGTAGGGGTGGACCTCGCCGAGGTGCGCGGTGAGCTCGTCCAGCCGGTCGGCGGCGGTCTTGACCACCACCGTCCACTCCTCGTCGGCCCGGACCCGGCCCTCCCAGCGGTAGAAGCTGGTGACGGGCCCGCTCACCTGCGCGCAGGCCGCCAGCCGGTGCTCGACCACCGACCGCGCCAGCCGTTCCGCGCCGTCCCTGCTGTCGACGGTGGTCTCCACCCGGACCGTGTCCCCGGACTGCGGCATGGCCGTCCCTCCCACCGGGGGCGACGCGGTGCGCCCGCGCCCCGTCCGGTGTTCTAGGCTCACTGATCATGAGCGAACGTGATGAACTCCTGCGTCAGATCAACGATAAGGCGGTCGTGCGCGGCAAGGTGACCCTGTCCTCGGGCATGGAGGCCGACTACTACGTCGACCTGCGCCGGGTCACCCTGGACGGGAAGGCCGCGCCGCTGGTCGGCTCGGTCATGTTGGACAACGTCGCGGACCTGGAGTTCGACGCGGTCGGCGGCCTGACGCTGGGCGCGGACCCCGTGGCCACCGCCATGCTGCACGCCGCGCACGCGCGCGGGCGCACGCTGGACGCCTTCGTGGTGCGCAAGGCGGGCAAGGCGCACGGCCTCCAGAAGCGGATCGAGGGGGCGGACGTGCGCGGGCGGCGCGTGCTCGCGCTGGAGGACACCTCCACCACCGGCGGCTCGGTGCTGACTGCCGTGGAGGCGCTGCGCGAGGCGGGCGCCGAGGTCGTGGCGGTCGCGCTGATCCTGGACCGGGGCGCGCGCGAGCGGGTCACCGAGGAGGGCCTGGAGTACCGGGCGGTGTACGGGGTCTCCGACCTGGACGTCTAGGGTCTGTTCTCGAACCGGTCTCAGCTTGCGGGGATCGGTTCGGGCGCCCACGGGGTCCCGGAGGCGCCGGAGGCGGGTTCCCATGAGGGGGACTGCGCCGCAGGCGTCGGTTGAGGGTGGTGGCGGGCGACGGGCGGGCCGGAGCGGAGGCCCAAGAAAACACTGCCCGGCACGCGCGGACCGCGGGGCGATCCGGCGGCCCTCCTCCGCGGGACCGGTGCCGGCGAGGCGTCCGCGCCCCGGGCGGCCTCAGCCGTCCTGCGGGTCGATCGTGAAGCTGAAGCCGGGTTCTCGGTCGGAGATGTCGCGCTCGTCGCCGTCGACGAAGACCTCGACGGCGGCGGGGTCGCCGATGGCGACCTCCAGGCCCTCTTCGGCGGTCGCGTAGTTGACCGACTGGCCCCGGCTCATGCTCTGGTCCATCAGCACGTCGCCGCCGGGAACGCGGACGAAGACGTCGCTGGACTCGCCGACGACGCGGACGTACAGGACGCCCATGTTGCCCGGTTCCGTGCTCTCGCCCGCCGTCTCCGAGGCGTTGGCGCTCACGCTGGTGCCGGGGAGGGAACGGTAGAGGAAGAAACCGCCCAGGGCCAGGAGCGTCACCAGGAGCACGACGGCCCCGACGATGGCCATCACCTGGCCAACGCCACGAGGATCATTCCTATGCCTTCCCACGGCGTTGAATGTAGCGCGTATCACGGCAAAAAGCGACAGCAGTCGCCTGGAATCCCCACGCCTCCCGCGATTCCGTCACAACGGGGATGGGGGGGTCACTCTCCGTCGAACCGGGCGCGCGGAGCCCGGCCGCCGACCCCCGCCAGCTGCGCCTACACCGACAACCCCGGGCAATTTGGTCTAGACCTTTTCAACGGCTCCAGGTATTCGGGATACTTGGGTGACACCTGGTGGACACACCGGACGCACGGCCCGAGGGCCGCCTCCCCCCGACGTCCGTCTCCACCGGGGCAACGCACGTGGGGTGCCGTCGGCGTGATACCGGCGGCCGCTCGCTCCAGGCCGAATCCAGGGAGAGTCAAGCATGCCCATCGCCAGCCCCGAGGTCTACACCGAGATGCTGAGCCGCGCGAAGTCCGAGGGCTTCGCCTACCCGGCCATCAACGTGACCTCCAGCCAGACGCTGCACGCCGCCCTGCGCGGCTTCGCCGAGGCCGAAAGCGACGGCATCGTCCAGATTTCCACCGGTGGCGCGGAGTTCCTGTCCGGCGCCACGGTCAAGGACATGGTCACCGGCTCGGTCGCCTTCGCCGAGTTCGCCCGCGTCGTGGCCGAGAAGTACTCGGTGAACATCGCCCTCCACACCGACCACTGCCCCAAGAACAAGCTCGACGGCTTCGTCCGCCCACTGCTGGAGATCTCCAAGGAGCGCGTGGCCAAGGGCCAGGAGCCGCTGTTCCAGTCCCACATGTGGGACGGCTCGGCGGTCGAGCTGGAGGAGAACCTCCAGATCGCCGAGGAGCTGCTGGCCGCCTCCAAGGCCGCCCGGACGATCCTGGAGATCGAGGTGGGCGTCGTCGGCGGCGAGGAGGACGGCATCGTCGGCGAGATCAACGAGAAGCTCTACACCACGCCGAACGACGCCCTGCGCACCGCCGAGGTGCTGGGCCTGGGCGAGAAGGGCTACTACATGACGGCCCTGACCTTCGGCAACGTGCACGGCTCCTACAAGCCGGGCTTCGTCAAGCTGCGCCCGGAGGTGCTCAAGAAGGCCCAGGAGGCCGTCGCCGAGAAGTACGGCCGGGCCAAGGCGTTCGACTTCGTCTTCCACGGCGGCTCCGGCTCCACCATGGAGGAGATCCACGAGGCCATCGAGTACGGCGTGGTGAAGATGAACGTCGACACCGACACGCAGTACGCCTACACGCGCCCCGTGGTCGACCACATCATGAAGAACTACGACGGTGTGCTGAAGATCGACGGTGAGATCGGCGACAAGAAGGCCTACGACCCCCGCGCCTACGGCAAGGCGGCCGAGGCCGGCATGGCCGCCCGTGTGGTGGAGGCCGCCCAGCACCTGAAGTCCGCGGGCAACAAGATGAAGTAGTCGCGACCCGCCACCGGTTCGGCGGTCCGCGAACGGTGCCCGGCGGCCTCGGCCGCCGGGCACCGCGTTTTCCGGGGACCGTGCTGGCTCGCCTCCCCCGCTTCGCGTGCGCGGATCCGGCGGGAGGGGGAGCGCCCGGCTGCGTGGCACGGAGCGCTCCGGCGGACCGGGCCGCGCGGTGGCAGGATGGGGGCATGAACCTGCACCAGAACCTGCTCAACGAGCCGCCCGAGACGCGCCTGGCCGACAACCCCGAGGCCCGCGATGCCCTCGCCTCCGCCGACGACCCCACGCCGGTCGCCGGGCGCTTCCCCGAGTACTCGGCGGCGTGGGCGCGGCTGGCCGAGCTGGCCCTGGCCGACGGCCAGCCGGTGGCCGCCTACGCCTACGCCCGGACCGGCTACCACCGCGGACTGGACCAGCTGCGCCGTTCGGGGTGGAAGGGCCACGGCCCGATCCCCTGGGAGCACGAGCCCAACCGGGGCTTCCTGCGCGCGCTGCACGCCCTTGGCAGGGCTTCGGCGGAGATCGGCGACGACGACGAGGCCGAGCGCTGCGCCACCTTCCTGCGCGAGTCCAGCGCCGAGGCCGACAAGGCTCTCAACGGCTGACACGCCCGCCCGCCGACCGTCGGGTCGTCCGGGATCGATACGGGTCCCGGACGGCCCGTCCACGCCTCGCGGTCCCCGGTTCTGACGGGGCCCGCGTGTCGCACGTGCCCCGGTGCCCCACTTAACCCGGATGCCCTGGTCGTGTACCCTCAATACGCAACGGCCCCTGTCGCAGCCTTGCGCCAGGGGTTTTCCGTGTTCGGGGCCGGAAAGCCCCGGGTCAGGTGTCGAGCGAAGAGGTAGAGACCAATGCCGGCGATCACGCTCGTGGGTGCCCAGTGGGGCGACGAGGGCAAGGGCAAGGCGACCGACCTTGTCGGCGACCGCGTGGACTACGTGGTGCGCTACCAGGGCGGGAACAACGCCGGGCACACCGTGGTCATCGGCGACCAGAAGTACGCCCTGCACCTGCTGCCCTCGGGCATCCTGTCCCCGAACGTGGTGCCGGTCATCGCCAACGGCGTCGTCATCGACCCGGGCGTGCTGCTGGAGGAGCTGCGCGGCCTCAACGAGCGCGGCGTGGACACGTCCCGCCTGCTCATCTCGGCGAACGCGCACCTGATCATGCCCTACCACCGGGCGCTGGACAAGGTCAGCGAGCGCTTCCTCGGCAAGGGCAAGATCGGCACCACCGGGCGCGGTATCGGCCCGACCTACGCCGACAAGGTCTCCCGCCAGGGCGTGCGCGTCCAGGACATGTTCGACCCCAAGATCCTGCGCAAGAAGATCGAGCTGGCCCTGCACGACAAGAACCAGCTGCTCACCAAGGTGTACAACCGGCGCGGCCTGGAGGCCGAGCCGATCATCGAGGAGTACCTGGGCTACGCCGAGCAGCTGCGCCCCTACGTCGCCGACACCTCCCTGATCCTGAACAAGGCGCTCGACGAGGGCAAGACGGTGTACCTGGAGGGTTCGCAGGGCACCCTGCTGGACATCGACCACGGCACCTACCCGTTCGTGACCTCCTCCTCCCCCACCTCGGGCGGCGCGGCGGCCGGGTCCGGCATCGGCCCCACCCGCATCACCAAGGTCGTGGGCATCCTCAAGGCCTACACCACCCGTGTGGGCTCGGGCCCCTTCCCCACCGAGCTGCTCGACGAGCAGGGCGAGTGGCTGCGCACCCAGGGCGGCGAGTACGGCGTCACCACCGGCCGCAACCGCCGCTGCGGCTGGTTCGACGCGCCCATCGCGCGCTACGCCACGCGGATCAACGGCGTCACCGACTTCTTCCTCACCAAGCTCGACGTGCTCACCGGCCTGGAGCGCATCCCCGTGTGCGTGGCCTACGAGGTCGACGGCGTCCGCCACGACGAGATCCCCATGACCCAGACCGACTTCCACCACGCGAAGCCCGTCTACGAATACCTCGACGGCTGGTCCGAGGACATCACCGGCGTCCGGACGTTCGACGAACTCCCCAAGAACGCGCAGGCCTACGTGCGTACCCTTGAGGAGATGGCGGGGGCCCCGATCTCCGCCATCGGCGTCGGACCCGGCCGCGACGAGACGCTCCAGCTCCGCTCCCTGGTCTGACCCCCGTCTGTCCGCCTTCAACACGAAGAGGCCCCCAGTAGTGAAAGCCCTCGTTCTCGGCGGCGGAGGCCGCGAGCACGCTCTGGTCCGCGCCCTGTCCCTGGACCCGGGTGTCACCAGCATCCACAGCGCCCCCGGCAACCCCGGCATCTCGGAGCTGGCCGAGAACCACGTGCTCAACGTGACCGACGGCCTGGCCGTCACAGAGCTGGCCGCGCGCATCCGCGCCGAGCTGGTCGTCATCGGACCGGAGGCCCCGCTGGTCTCCGGTGTGGCGGACGCCCTGCGCGACCGGGGCATCCCGGTGTTCGGCCCCGACCAGGAGGCCGCCCGCCTGGAGGGCTCCAAGGCCTTCGCCAAGGAGGTCATGGAGGCCGCCGGGGTACCCACCGCCAAGGCGCGGGTGTGCAGGACCGCCAGCCAGGTGTCCGAGGCGCTCGACGAGTTCGGCACGCCCTACGTGGTCAAGAACGACGGCCTGGCCGCGGGCAAGGGCGTCGTGGTGACCGAGGACCGCGCCCTCGCCGAGCAGCACGCCCGCGAGTGCGGCCGCGTGGTCATCGAGGAGTTCCTCGACGGCCCCGAGGTGTCCCTCTTCGTGCTGAGCGACGGGCTGCACGCCCTGCCGCTGCTGCCCGCGCAGGACTTCAAGCGCGCCTACGACGGCGACCAGGGCCCCAACACGGGCGGCATGGGCGCGTACGCGCCGCTGCCGTGGGCTCCGGCCGGTCTGGTGGACGAGGTCATGGAGTCGGTCGTGCGGCCGACCCTGGTGGAGATGAACCGGCGCGGCAAGCGCTACCAGGGCCTGCTGTACGTGGGGCTGGCGCTCACGTCGCGGGGTCCGCGCGTGGTGGAGTTCAACGCCCGGTTCGGCGACCCGGAGACCCAGGTGGTCCTGGACCGCCTGGCCACCCCGATCGGCGCCGTCCTCCAGGCCACCGACACCGGAGGCCTGGGCAGCATCGGCTCCCTCCAGTGGAAGCCGGGCGCCGCGGTCACCGTGGTTGTCGCCGCCGAGAACTACCCCGGCGACCCGGTCAAGGGCGACGTCATCGGCGGCCTCGACCAGGCCAACGCGCTGGAGGGAGCGTACGTGCTGCACGCGGGCACCGACTGGGAGGGCTCGGGCGGCGTCAAGTCGAGCGGAGGCCGGGTGCTCAACGTCGTCGGCACCGGGAGCGACCTGCGCCAGGCGCGCGAGCGGGCCTACGAGGCCGTGGCGCGCATCGAGCTGCGCGGCTCGTTCCACCGCACCGACATCGCCGAGCGCGCCGCGGCCGAGCTGTAGCGGGGTGCGGGCACGCCTGAGGGCGGGCGTGCCCAGGGCACCCCGATGGGGAGGGGGTTCGAGGCCCCCTTTCCAAGTCCATCACGGACCGGGGCACGTTCCACAGCCCCTTCGCGAACCTGTGGACAACCCGCCCGGCGCCGCCCGGCGGCCGGTGCGTAGGAGAGGGGAAGCCATGAGCGGTTTCGTCGTCAGGCCCGAACCCGTCCGGGTCGAAGGGCTCACCCACCTGCACACCGGCAAGGTGCGCGAGCTGTACGCCGCGGCCGACGGGTCGCTGGTGATGGTCGCCAGCGACCGCGTGTCGGCCTACGACTGGGTGCTGCCCACCGAGATCCCCGGCAAGGGGCGGCTGCTCACCCAGCTGTCCCTGTGGTGGTTCGAGCGGCTGGGCGGCCTGGTTCCCAACCACGTCGTGTCCGACGCCCTCCCGGAGGGCGCCCCCGCCGACTGGGCGGGCAGGACCCTGGTGTGCCGCAGGCTGGACATGGTGCCGGTGGAGTGCGTGGCGCGCGGCTACCTGACCGGTTCCGGCCTGGAGGAGTACCGGGCGGACGGCACCGTGTGCGGGATCGCGCTGCCCGGCGGGCTGGTCGACGGCTCCGAGCTGCCCGAGCCGATCTTCACCCCGGCGACCAAGGCCGAGGTGGGCGACCACGACGAGAACGTCTCCTTCGAGGCCGTCGCCGCCGCGCACGGGGCCGAACTGGCCGCCGAGCTGCGCGACCTCACCCTGCGCGTGTACGGGCGCGGCCGGGAGCTGGCGCGCGAGCGCGGCATCATCCTCGCCGACACCAAGTTCGAGTACGGGCGCGACGCGTCGGGGAACCTGGTGCTGGCCGACGAGGTGTTCACCCCCGACTCCTCGCGCTACTGGCCCGCCGACACGTGGGCGCCGGGCGGGCCGCAGACCTCCTTCGACAAGCAGGTCCTGCGGGACTGGCTGCGCTCGCCGGAGTCCGGGTGGGACCGCGCCTCGGAGACGCCGCCGCCGGAGCTGCCCGAACACGTGGTACAGCGCACTCTTGACCGTTACGTGGAGATCTACGAGTGTCTGACCGGGACGAAGCCCGCCCTGTGAGGCACCGCGCGGGGGTGATTCGACGCACGCGACCGCCGATTCGCACCCAGGAGCACGTATGGTGGTGACGTTGTGCGGGTCACCGGAGGCGGGCGAACAACCATACGCACGGCATCCCCGGTCTTTCCCGTTGGCGGAATACCTCTTTGGCCGTTTGGCGGGACTCCATCCCCCGATCTGCGGGTATACCACGTCCTGGACCGGTACATGTGAACGGGTGCTATAGAGTTCTCGCGAACACCGGTTCACTGGCCGCGCAGGTCACACGCATGATGTCGCAACGTTCCAGGGGAAACCCGCGTCTCATACGCACACAGGCGAAGCCCGACGAGGGTGACCTTTTTTCCACATCTGCCTCACAAAGGAGCACATGAGCATGGGCCAGGAGGTTCGTTACCGCGTCCGCGGCGGACGCCCCCTCAGTGGAACGGCGTTCATCCAAGGCGCGAAGAACGCCGTCCTGCCGATGATCGGGGCCGCCCTCCTCGCGGCCAGGGGCCGTACGGTGCTGCGGAACGTCCCGGTCATCGAGGACGTCTACCGAGCTCTGGAGCTCGCCGAGCACGTGGGCGCCAAGGTCGAGTTCCACGAGGCCGAGCGCACCGTCGTCATCGACGCGTCCAACCTCAACGACCCCGAGCGGGCCGTCCTGCCCGCCGAGATCGCGGCCCGTTTCCGCGGCTCCGTGCTCTTCGTCCCGGCGCTGATGCACCGCACCGGCCGCGCCCGCATCGAGGGCGTCGGCGGATGCAACCTGGGCAGCCGCAACCTGGACTTCCACTACCGGGGCTTCGCGCGCCTGGGCGCCGAGGTCACCGAGGACCCCGAGCGCAACCACATCAACGTCGAGGCCAGCAACCTCCGCGGCGGCCGCCTGTACCTGGACACCCCGTCCCACACGGGCACCGAGAACCTCATCATGGCCGCGGTACTGGCTCCGGGCACCACCGTGATCGAGCACGCGGCCCTGGAGCCCGAGGTCATCGACGTCATCAACTTCCTGAGCGCCATGGGCGCCAAGATCAGCGGCGGCGGCACGGGCTTCATCACCGTCGAGGGTGTCAAGGAACTCACCGCGGTCGAGCACACCATCATGTCCGACCGCATCGACGCGGGCGTGTTCGCCATGACCGTCGCCGCCACCGGCGGTGACGTCAGCCTCGTGGGCGCCCAGCTGGACCACCTGGGCGTGGCCCGCTGGAAGCTGGAGCAGATGGGCGTGGGCTTCTCCCAGGAGGGCGCCGTCCTGCACGTCCACCGGGACCCGTCGGTGCCGCTGCGGCCGATCAACGCCGTGACCTCGCCCTTCCCGGGCTTCGCCACCGACCTCCAGTCGCCGCTGATGGCCCTGGCCACCCTGGCCGAGGGTGAGAGCTACATCCACGAGGCCATCTACGACGGCCGGTTCGCCCTGGCCGACGAGCTGACCAAGATGGGCGCCAAGATCGAGGTCGAGGGCACCCGCGCGATCGTGCACGGCACCACCAACCTGCGCGGCACCGAGGTCATCGCCCACGACCTGCGCACCGGTGCGGCCCTGGTCCTCGCCGGACTGGTCGCCGAAGGTGAGACAATCGTGGCGCCCGGCTATCTGGTGGACCGCGGTCACGCTCAGTTCGCGACCCGGCTCGCTGCGCTAGGCGCTGACGTGGAGCGCGTCGTCGTCTCGTAGGGAGCCGAAAGCGCAGTTCAAGCCGGGGTGGGAGCCCGTCTCCCACCCGGGCTTTCGGCGTTGATATGGAAAACGATCTTCTTTGGCCCCGCACAATGGGTACGATCTCGGCAATCATGCCGTGACAGAGATCGGGTCGGGAAACCAGTGGGCGCACATAGTGAAGAGCGTGGAATGGTAGCGGGGAGCAACCCGAGGTGAGTGCCCAGCGTACTGGCGATTTGACGATCGGCGTCATAGGACCCCATGAGGTGGTCGAACGGGTCATGCTCATGGGTCCGGGGTCCACGGGACCCCTCAACGCCAGACTCATCGCCGCCGCGTACCGAGATGAGCAAGAGGCGACGGACAAGGTCGTCAGGCTGGGTTCGGCGATCGACGCGTACCTGTTCGCCAGCCCTGTCCCCTACGAGTTCGCGCGCAAGGCCGGTGTGCTGACGATGCCCGCCACCTTCGTGCCCCTCGGCGGGGCGAGCCTGCACGAGGCCCTGCTCCGAGCGACCCTGGACGAGCGCTACGACCCGACCAGAGCCAGTCTGGACGTGCTCAGCCGCGCCGACGTGGTGGAGGCCTACTCCGAGGTCGACCTGCCCGTGGACGGGATCCACGTGCACGAGGAGCTCACCAACACCGCACAGCTCACGTCCTTCCACGAGGGGCTGTGGCGCCGCAAGGCCACCAAGATGGCCATCACCTGCGTGCGCGGGGTCGCCGAGCGACTGGAGGCCATCGGCGTGCCGGTGGTCAGGCTGCGGCCCACCAACGCGGGTGTGCGCAGCGCCCTGCAGACCGCGGGTCTGCTGGGGGCGCACCACCGCCTGGAGGAGGCCCAGCTGGGCGTGGTGGTGGTGGACGTGCCCACGCTGCGGGACTCGACGCGGCGTTCGACGCCCCGGTACTGGCGGGAGGAGCTGCGGCTGTCCCTGCACAGGCTGCTGCTCCAGGAGGCCCACCGGATCAACGCCACGGCGCACCGGCTGGACGACCATTCGTTCATGGTGACGGCGACTCGCGGATCGCTCGTGACCGCGACCGAGGGTTTCCGGCAGCCGCCGTTCGTGGAGCGGATCAAGGCGGAGCTGGGGATCGCGATCGAGGTCGGCATCGGCATGGGGCGGACCACCCAGGACGCCGAGGCCCACGCCCGGGCCGCGCTGAACCGCGCCCAGGCGTCGCGGCAGAGCTTCGCGGTGGACCGCGAGGGCCGTTCCCTGGTGCCCGCCCAGCGCGCGCCCGCACGTCAGTCCTCCGAACCGCTGCGGACCAAGGGACGCGAGACGCTGATTCGGCTTTCGGAGAAGATCGCCGAGGAGGACGGGCCGCTGGTGGTCGACGCGGAGAACGCCGGGCGGATGCTCGGTGTCACCTCCCGGACCGCGCGTCGGCTGCTGCGGACCCTGGTGGAGGAGGGGCTGGCGTGGCCGCTGCCGCCCAACCGGACCCTTCAGCCGGGCCGTCCCCGCCAGCTGTACCGGCTGATCGTGGAGAAGCTCGACAAGGACGCCGCGGGTAAGTAGCCGACGGCCTGCGCCGAGCCGCACGAGCGCCTGTGAGACGCCTGAAGGCGTCGGACGGGGGTGCTCCCGACCCAGGGGGCGCCCCCGTCCGTGTGCGCGTCTGTGGGGCCGTGTGAGAGGCGTGTGGGCGTGCGCGGGGCGACGGGCGGCGGTTCGGCGTGCGCGGGGCGGCCGGTCGGGCGCCCCGTGGAGTCCGGGGCCGGTTCGGCGTCCGGGGCGGCGGGCGCGAACCGTGAAGGACGGCTGAGCGCGCGCGGAACGGACGGACCCGGGCGACGGGGAGCGGCCGAGCCCACGCGGGGCGGCGGGCGCGGAGCGTGGAGGTCGGCCGAGCCCGCACGGGACGAGTGGTGGAGGCGGTCGAGAGGGGGCGCACTGCCGTCCACAGGCTGTGGAAGCCGGTGTCCGCCGGACGGGCTCCGTGGGACCCTGGAACTCGGGGGGCCGCACGGCGGTCACGGCGAACCGCGGCGCCCCCGGATCGGGGCTAACCCCGCCCAGCCCGTCCCCACCAGCCACCGTCCACAGGCTGTGGACAATTCAGGTGACCCGCGACCGCCCGCCTGGGAGACTCGCGCGCATGGACGACCACGAGGCCCACGA
The DNA here is from genome assembly GCF_018316795.1 of Nocardiopsis akebiae. Classification (NCBI taxonomy): domain Bacteria; kingdom Bacillati; phylum Actinomycetota; class Actinomycetes; order Streptosporangiales; family Nocardiopsidaceae; genus Nocardiopsis; species Nocardiopsis akebiae. The sequence continues at coordinate 443,412 of NZ_CP074132.1, read as the reverse complement.
CGGCGGCGGCAGCGCTCCGGGCAACGGAACCGGCGACGGCGGCACCGGAACCGGACGCCAACGCCTCCTCCTCATCGGCGGCGGCTCGGGGACCGGCAAGACCACGGTCGGCTGGGAGGTCTCCGTCATCCTCCAGCGGCACGGGATCGCCCACTGCGTCCTGGAGGGCGACTACATGGACCAGGTGCACCCGGCCCCGCCCGGCGACCCCCACCGGGGCGGGATCACCGAACGCAACGTCGCGGCGGTCTGGGCCAACTACGCGGCGCTCGGCCACCGCCGCCTCGTCTACACCAACACCGTCAGCGTGCTGGAGGAGGACATGCTCCGCCGCGCCATGGGCGGCGGGGACATCGTGGTGACCCGGATCCTGCTCACCGCGGGCGAGGCCACCGTGCGCGCACGCCTGGCGGTGCGCGAGACAGGCTCACAGCTGCTCCCCCACGTCGAACGCGGCCTGAGGGCGGCGGCGCGCCTGGACGCCGAGGCGCCGGCGGGAACAGTGCGCGTGGCGACGGACGGCCGCACCGTCGAGGAGGTCGCCGCCCGGGTCGTGGCCGCCGCCGACTGGTGAACCGCGAACCCGCCGCGGTCTGCCGCACGGGCCACCCGCGCCCTCAGGCCGGACGCCGCGCGGCTCCCGGGCCGCCCGGGGGCCGAGCGCTCAGAGGACGCCGCCGCCCGTCCCCGGGCCTCGGCCGGAAGGCGCGCCGCCCCGTCCACAGCCTGTGGACGGTCCTCGGCCGCGCCAAGGCACGGACGCACGGCCCCGAGGACCTACAACGGGGCCTCCGGGACCCCCGCGCCGGACCGTTCCGCGCACCACCGCGCGGTGTCCCTCAGGGAGGGGCGGTCCCGCGCCGTGTCGAGCAGCCGGACGGCCTCGGCGAGCCGCCGCTCACAGCGCACCGACGCCACACTCCCCAGACCGGGCAGCACGTCGCGCACCAGCACGGCCTCCGCCTCCTCCCACGAGCCGACACGGGCCAGCACCCACAGCCGGCTCACCGCGGCGTGGAACAGGAACCGTCCGCTCCCGCCCGTCTCCTCCGCCACCGCGGCCCGTCCGCCCGCCCCGGTCAGTTCCGCCACCCGGTCGAAGGCCTCGACGGCCGCACCCCACGCCCCGGCGTCGGCGTCGGTTATGGCCCGGTGCCAGGCGATCTCCGCCTCGGTCAGCCACCACGTCCACGCCGGATCGCCCCGGCGCGGCCCCTCCAGGTAGCGGCTGAGGGTCTCCCCGATCAGCTTCCGCGCCCGGGTCCGCTCGCCCTCCTGGGCCGCGGCACGCGCCAGTCTCAGGGTGAACAGGGTGCGCACGCTCCCCGCCGGCCCCGCCGCCAACGCCGCCTCGCACACCCGCCGGGCCTCGGTCGGCCGCCACAGGTGGACGTCCTGCATCGCCAGCTGGCTGAGCGCGAAGTACTCCATGGAGCGGTCGCCCGCCACGCCCGCGGCGTCCAGCGCCGTCAGGGTCATCCGCCGGGACAGGCGCTGGCGTTCGGCGTCGAAGGCCACCCAGCCGGTGACCTGGTGCAGTTCGGCGGTCGCGGCGAGCACGTCGGCCGAGTCGGGAAAACGCGTGCGGGCCGCCCCTCGGGCGCGGGCGGCGGCGCGAGCCGCGGCGTCCACGGTGTCGCGGGCGCCGTACCGGGTGTCCAGGGCGACGACGCGCGCGCTGACCGAGCGGACCGCCTCGGCGACCCGCTCCTGCGGCGCACGGAGTACCAGTGCCTCCGAAAGCCCGAGCGCATCAGGAGCCCCAGGGTTCACCAGCCGGTTCCCCGCCCCGTGAACAGCGCGGGGAACCGGCACGGCCGGGCTAACGGCGCTTGCCGTAGGAGGTGGCCACGGCCAGGAACGCGTCGTTCTCCTCGGGGGCGCCCAGACTCACCCGGGCGCCCTCCCCCGCGAACGGGCGCACGGAGACGCCCTCCCGCGCGCACGCCTCGGCGAAGTCGAGCGTGTCCTCGTCCACCCGCAGCCACACGAAGTTGGCCTCGGTCGGCGGAACCGTCCACCCGGAGGCGATGAGCGCGTCGCGCACCCGCCCGCGCTCCTCGACGGTGGCCGCCACGCGCTCCAGCAGCTCCCCCTCGGCGGCCAGGGAGGCGATCCCGGCGGCCTGGGCGAGGTGGTTCACCGCGAACGGGACGAGGGTCTTGCGGACCGCGGCGGTCACCGGGGGGTGCCCCACGAGGAAGCCCAGGCGCACGGCGGCGAGCCCGTAGGCCTTGGAGAAGGTGCGCAGCACGGCGACGTTGGGCCGGTCGCGGTACAGCGAGACGCCGTCGGGCACCCGCGGGTCGCGCACGTACTCGCGGTAGGCCTCGTCCAGGACCACCAGGACGCTCTCGGGGATCCGGTCCAGGAAGGCGACCAGTTCCTCCTCGCGCACGGTGGTGCCGGTGGGGTTGTTGGGGTTGCACACGAGCACCATGCGGGTGTTCTCGGTGACCGCGTCGGCGATCGCGTCGAGGTCGTGCGTCTCGTTCCGGAGCGGAACCCGCACCGAGGTGACCCCCGCCAGCTCGGCGAGCAGCGGGTAGGCCTCGAAGGAGCGCCAGGCGTAGACGACCTCGGCGCCAGGCTCGCCGACGGCTTCGAGCAGCTGCTGGAGCAGGCCCACCGAACCGGCGCCCAGGGCGAGGTGCTCCTCGGGGACTTCGAGGCGGCGGGCGAGCGCGGAGGTTAGCTCGGCGGCGCCCGGGTCCGGGTAGCGGTTGAGTTCGGCCGCGGCCGCCGAGATGGCCTCACGCACCGACGGGAGCGGCCCGTAGGGGCTCTCGTTGGAGGACAGCTTGACCGAACGCCCGTCGGGACCGACGACCTTCTTGCCCGGCTTGTAGGGCGGGATGCTCTCCAGCACCGACCGCAGATATGGCGATTTCGACTCCGACACCGTTGTCCTTCCTCAATACTTTGTGCTAACCCCGCGACACTCTCGGCGACATCGCGTCCGGGTCGGTCACCGCTCCCAGCGGAAATATCGCACAAACGAGGAGATATCACCATGCACTTGCGTCCTTGCCCCACGAACTCGGCACGGAACGACGCTGGTCAGCTCCCCGGGCCGCGCGAGAGGCGAGGACTCGCCCGGTCATGGGCCCTTCCCGTGGCCGTGCCCGCCGCGGTCCTGCTGAGCGCGTGCGGCGGCGGCGCCGCCGGGCAGGCCGCCGACCCCGGCGCCGAGGCCGCGGAGGCACTGCACGAGGCGCAGCCCCTGCACGTCCGCGACGCCACCTTCGCGGCCGAGAGCAGCGAGCGCGGCACCTACTCCGAGCTTGCCACAGTGCGCTACAGCGAACAGGTGCGGGCCGCCGCCGAACTCGACAAGCCCGAGTGCCTCGACGCCGCCAACCAGTGGGCCGCTCTGGACGGGGTGCGCGACTCCCCCGCCTCCGTGGCGGCCTACGAGTGGCCCGAGGGCGCGGTCACGCACATGCTGGTGCGTCTGGACGAGGCCACGGCCGCGGAGGCGCTGTCCAGCACGCCGCCGCGGAGCTGCGACGAGTACACCGCCGCACACGAGGACGGAACCTCGACCGAGTACAGCGTCAGAGACCTGGGGGAAGTGCCGCGGATCGGTGACGAGTCGCGGGCCTTCGCCGTCGAGGTGGAGTCCGGGGGCGACAGGAGCCGCATGGTCAGCCTCATGTACCGCAACGGCGACCTCGTCGGCAGCACGTCCGTCCTCGGGGACGGCGAACCGGAGGACTACGAGACGATGCTCGTGGAGTTCAGCGAGGCCGCCGTGGAGCGGCAGCGGCAGATGCTCGGGCCGGGGGCCGACAGCTGACCACCGGAGCGGTTCCCTGGCCGGGTCCGGTCCGGGCCAGGGGCCCGGAGCCGGGGTCGCGTCCGAACCGGGGTCAGGTCCGGACCGGATGCGCGGCGGCACCGCCGACGGGCCCCGGAGACCGGAGCCCGTCGGAGCGACCTCATCCGGCCGGGGTCGGTTCGCGCCCGCCCCGGTCCGTTCCACCGGCGTCCCGCTCCGCGGCGCCCCGCTGCTCAGCGTCCCGGCCGCCCTCCTCGCGCCCGCTCGGACCGCGCTGTCCCGGAACGCGTTCGCCCCGGCCCCCGCTCTTCCGAACGCCTTCGTCCCGGGCGCTCCCGTCGGGGCCGTCCGCGACGAGGTCCCACACGGCGGAGCGCTCCCGGGCGGTCCGAAGGCTCAGCTCGGCCCTGGCCTCGTCGTGCCGCCACGCGTCCCGCCTGGCGGCCTCCCCCGGGTGTAGGAGCTTGCGCGGCGGGCCGGTGAGCTCGATGCGGGTGACCGCGCCGAAGGAGGCCACCACCGCTCCGCTCTCGCGGTCCACCAGGGCCGCGCGCACCGCGGTGCCGGGCCTGCCCCCGGCCCTGACCGCGTACACCACGTCGACCCGGCGGCCGTGCCGCACGCCGTCGTAGCGCAGGAACCTCCAGCAGCCCTGGCGCCACACGTCCTCGGGTTCGGATCGGAGCATCACAGGTTCGTTGACGCGCCACACGTCACTGCCGCGCAGGGTCCGCACGGTACGGCGCAGCGAGACCTCGCGCAGCGCGCAGGGCTCCTCGTGCAGGGTGCGCGCGGCCGCGGTGCGCAGTTCGGGGCTCAGCAGCGCCAGGAGCAGCAGTTCAGCGCCCAGGACCCCCGCGTGGAGCGCGGTCGGCGAGGCGACCACCTCCCAGCCCGCGGGTTCCAGGCCGAGCGTGGCCAGGGCGGCGGCCGACAGCAGCCCGGCCCGGGTCAGCGTCCGCCAGCCGATCGGCGCCTGGCTCAGCCCGCCGAAGCAGCCGCAGCCCGCCTCGGGGTCGCGCCTGCGGATCACCATCAGGACCACGACCGAGACGGCGAACACGACCGCGGTCAGCGCCCGCACAGCCTCGCCCAGCAGGCCGGTCAGCCCGAGCAGGCCGAACGCCAGCGCGGCCTCCAGCAGGCCGGTGCCGACCGTGGACGCCCGGCGCAGCCGCTCGGGCGCGAGGACGGCCAGGCCCGTGGCGGCCGCCCGCCTGGTGGTCTTGGCGACGGCTCCGACCAGGAGCAGCACCGCCAGGAGCGGTAGCTGCGCCTCGCGGGCCGCCTCGACGATCTCCGGCAGCATCGGTCATCCCTCCCCGTCGTGGACGGTGACGGTCGCGTTGAAGCAGCCGTCCTCCAGCCGCCCGCCGAGGGCGACGAACCCGGTCATGGTGAGGGAGGCCAGCCGTCCCGCGCTCTGGCCTCCGCAGGAGGAGCACAGGTCGCACAGCCAGCTGTCGGCCGCGGCGCAGTCGACCACGGGAAGCGCCGCGGACTCGTGCGTGCAGTCGTTGCGCAGGCTCAGGGTCGCCCCGGTGGACAGCAGCGGCAGCGGAAGGCAGGAGGTGCGCCGGTCGCAGGGCCCCTCGTGGCCGACGGGGTCGAGCGCCGGGTAGGCGATCCCGTCGACGTGGGCGCGCGGATCCATGTGGGATGAGCGGCCCCACGCCGGGTCGTACCAGGTGGCGACGCCGCTCAGAGTGGTGGCGCGCCGACGCGTGGGCGGCCGGTGCGGTGTGGCGCCGAGCGGGTAGGGAGGCTGGGTCGTGGCGGGGCGCACGGCCCGTACGGCCCCCTCCTCCCAGACGCCGACGGCGTCGAAGACGTAGCCGGGTTCCAGCCGCGGGTGGCGGACGGAGATCCGGCCCGAGGTGCGGTAGGGCAGGACGACGGTCTGGCGCGGACGCCCGTGCCCGGGGTCGATCTCCAGGGTGTCGCCGTCGCGGCCGACGATGACGCCGGTGGCGCGGGCGGCCTGGGCCCACACGCGTGCGGCGATGGGGTGGCCGCCGGGTACGCGCAGCACCACGGCGTCGTCACCGGCGCGGAGTTCGCCCGGCCCTACTTCCCCGCCCCGCCAGAACACGGTGGAGCGGTCGTACATGAAGTGCTCCTCGCCGCCAGGCACGGCCAGGCAGAGGATGCGCGCGTTGGCGCTGACGACCACGCCGCGCGCGACGCGGTGCCCGAGCGGCGTGGGTTCGGGTGCGCTCGCGGCGCCGAGCACCGCGGCTGTGAACCTTCTGCGGTCCCGTCCGATCTCGGTGGTCACTGACATCTCGACTGAGCCCCCTCACCAGTACGACTCGTCGCTTCGTCCCCGTTGTCCAGACATGTTCTCGGTGCCGCGGCCCCCACGACACGTGGGGCACCCCATGGAACCAGAGAGCGGATTCCGCGCACACCGGGCTTCGCACATCGGGCGACCCGGGATCGCCCCCAACACAGCCTGTCGTTACAAAGCTACGCATAGAACCCATAAATCTAGAAAGATTCATAAACACCCACAAGGTCCCCCAAAACACAGGGGTTCCCGTTTGTTCGCCCCCACTCCCCTCCACCGGCGGGACCGGTCCCCGCGGCGAGGCCCGGCGAACGGCACCGGCCACCGCCACGGGCTTGTCGGCCGTCGGCGCCGCGACTCGCCGGGGGCGGCGCTCGGAGACGGAAGAAGGCCGGACGCCCGAGGTTCTCCGACGGGCCGTTTGTCGGCGCGTGGGACACACGTGCCCGGATGTTTGCGTTGGCTGTGTGAGAGTTAGAAGGGAGGAACACGACGAAAGCCCGCACAGCGCCCGTGAAGGTCGGTGGTCGGCGTGACAGGGACGACCCGGACGCCCCGGTACGACGAGTTCAGCCACTACGTGGCCGAGCGCGGACCGGCCCTGCTCCGGATGGCCCGGTCGCTGACGGGCAGCCACGCCGACGCCGAGGACCTGCTCCAGGCGGCCCTGGTCAAGACCTTCCTCGCCTGGGACCGGATCACCAACCCGAAGGCGCGCGACGGCTACGTGCGCAGGGCCATGGTGAACACGCAGATCTCCGAATGGCGGCGCAACCGGCTGGACGTCTACCCGACCGACGAGATCCCCGAGCAGCGCGTGGACGACCCCACCTGGCGCAGCGACCTGGCCGACGTGGTGGAGCGCGCCATCGACCGCCTGCCCTCACGGCAGCGGACCACGGTGGTGCTGCGCTACTACGACGACCTCACCGAGGCGCAGATCGCCGAGCGGATGGGGGTGACGCTCGGCACGGTGAAGAGCACGCTGTCCCGCGCCGTGGACAAGCTGCGCCTGGACGCCGACCTCATCATCGAGCGCACCATCGGCTGACCCCGCGGACCCGCCCGGCCCCGCCCGGCCCCGCCCGCACCGGCCACGGGGCACGGCGGGGTCATTCGTTTTGCGCAACCGTCCGTGGTGTCTGTAGGCTTGTCCCAGCCAGGAGGATTCGCCTAGTCAGGTCTATGGCGCCGCACTGCTAATGCGGTTAGGGAGCAATCCCTTCCGGGGTTCAAATCCCCGATCCTCCGCAGGTCAGAAGGGGTTCCGCCCATCGGGTGGGGCCCCTTCGTCGTTCCGTTCCAGACCGTGTGGGACCAAACGGTCGGCCACGACCCCGCACCGTGCCCGACCGCGGCCGACGAGGGATGATCGCCGTGGTCACCTCGGCGGCCGCCGCGACCTCCGGCACCACCGACGCGTACGTGTCCGGGGTGGAGCTGCACAGCCGGTCCCCGGCGTCGCCGACACCGTCTCCCCGTCCACCGCGGCCGCCGGGGCGAAGCTCGCCGCGCGACGCCGCGCGTCGTGGAACCGGATCGTGGTCAGGACCGCCGCATCGGCACGACCATCAAGCTGTCGCCGAAGATCAGCGCGGTGGGCGACATCACGGCTTACGTGCCCGCCGCCGAGACCCGCCGGCTCCACATGGGCGTCCGATGCGCCCTCGGCGAAGCCGAAAGGACCGGGCATGACGCACTCCACCGAAACGGGCGCCGAGCCGGCGAAGGATTCACCACTGATCGTCACGCAGTGAACCGGGTGGGCCGGACGAAGCCCCCGCACGCGGAACACCGGCCCAGCCGACACCGCGTCACCGGGCCGGCAACCTGTGAAAACGGTGCCGGGCGCCTGGCAGACCCTTCACCGTGAGCGACTCCGCCCCTAGCGGAACAGGAAGGGAATATCCGCCGGGCTCCAGGGAAACCGTCGCGGAAGTACTCGGTGCGCCAACCGGGGGACCGCGTTCCAAAAACCTCCCACAGTCGCCGAATCTCACACTTGACCTTGAGGAATTCACCTGGAACCCCGGAGTATCATTCCAGCCCGGGGAATAGGAGGGCGATCAGCGCGGATTCTCCGGTGTTACGTTCGTGGCCGCGTAGCGGCGCCAAGGGACAGCTAGCGGAAAGGAGGAGTCGTGTATGCCGTTGGACCCGAACATGTCCGACTCCTCACGCGACGCGATCAAGGTCCTCACCGGCATCGAGGTCCCCCGCGCCGGACTCTTCGAACTCGGCCGCGCCTCCGAGGTCTACGGCACCCTCACCCAACGCCTGCAACACCTCGAGGAACTCCTCGCCCTCAGCCGCTCCCACGCCCGCCGCCACTTCGACGGCAAGACCGCCGACTACTACGAACGCTCCCTGGACCAGTTCACCAAGGGCGACAACAACTACGTCGGCTCCGCCCAGAACAACTCCACCGTCATGTCCACCGAACTCTTCAAGGCCCGCGCCAACGTCGAGTACATGCACATGATGGTCATCGGCCAGTTCGTCCAACTCCTGGTCGAGATCGCCTGGGCCATCGCCACCGCCAAGTTCACCTTCGGCGCCTCCCTCAAGTGGATCCCCGTCTTCAAGGCCATCCGCAGCCTGGCCATGCGCCGCATCCTGGCCTGGCTCGCCTTCACCGTGCCCAGCCACCAGATCCTCAGCCAGATCTTCGCGAGCATGGACAGCATCATCCAGCGCATCCAGATCGGCCGCGGCACCCGCCACCACCAGGACAAGAAACTCACCCAAAGCTCCCACACCGGAGCCGCCGCCGAGGGCCTGCTCTCCGCCCTGCTCTCCGCGGGCCTGGACACCCTGTTCGCCAAGAACCTCACCGACCTGTTCAACATCGGCCTGAAGAACCTCGACGACCTGCCCGACCCCCGCCCCTGACCCGCACCACCGGCGAGAGCGGCCCCCACCACCCGGCCCCCTTTGCGCCCGAGCCCCGAGGACCCGCCCGGACCGCCCCCCGGCGGCGGACCCGACACGCCCCCCACCGGACCCGTCAAGGACGACCCGCCCGCCAACGGACCCGGCCGCGACACCGACACGCCGCCCCCCGGCGGCGGACCCGACGCGCCCCCCACCGGACCCGTCAAGGACGACCCGCCCACCAGCCCCGACCGGGGCCCGGACTCCCCCACACCCAAAAACGACCCGACCAGCACACCCCTGGCGCCACCGACCCTGAACAAGGACCTGGCCCAGATCCTGGGCCGCCACAACGACGAACTCCTGACCCCCTACCACCCCGGCAGCGCCCCCGGCGCGGGCGCCTTCGACAACCCCGCCAAGGCCGCCGCCGCCCGCGAGGAGTTCGCCGACCTGTTCGCCCGCCACTTCGGCGACCACCTGGGCCACCAGGCGGCGCGCGAGTTGGGCCGCGACTACGCCCGCGCCCTGACCCGGCACTGGAACGACCCCGCCCTGGGCCAGCACCTGCGCCAGAGCATCGGGGACCGTCTGCCCCCGCACATGCGCGACCACCTGTCCGACGTGCCCGTCAACCTGCGCCAACCCCTCAACGACTACTTCTCCACCGCCAGCGCCTACGCCCAGCAGACCGGGGGCAGCCTCGGCTCCGGAGCCCTGGAGGGCTACCTGGGCGAGGGGCTGGGCAGCCTCATGGACGGACGCGGTTGGCAGGCCTCGGTGTGGTCGGCCACCGCGGGCGCCTCCCAGGCCGGTATCCAGCAGGGCGCCACCGACGGGGCCCTGCGCGGTATGGACCTGCTCAAGACCCCACCCGACCTGTCGGTACCACCACCCCCGGCCGAAACCACGAGTGAGGACATCAGCGGCCAGAGCGGTAACCGCGTCGGCCCCGGCGGCACCAACCCCTGGGCGCAGGGAGACGGCGGTCCCGACCAGGACGGTGACCGTGCCCCCGAGCGCGGCGGTGACCGCTCCCACCGGCAAGAGGACCGCGACGGCGACGGGCCCTCCGTCTTCGGCCGCGACGGTGCTCCGGAGTCCTCCGGGCAGGGGACCGGTAACCGTGACGGTGTTCCCGAGGTCGATGACGTCCCCGACCTGATCAGCGACACCGGCTCCGACTACGGCGACACCGACACCGACACCGAGTCCGGCGGGCCCGAGGACCGCGACCGGACCTTCGACGACGACGTCGGCGTGCACCGCGACGAGGACGCCCCCACCCTGGCGCCCGACCCCCTCAAGAACCCCGACCCCGGCAAGGACCCCTTCCACTCCGCCGACACCCCACACCCCGCACCGAGCGGCGGTCCCTTCCATCCCGGAGCCAACGACGCTCCCCTGACCGTGAACTTCCTCAACGCCATCGTCCCCGACAACCCGATGACGGACCCGCCCCCCGGCACCGAGCAGCCCACACCCCACCCGGACAACACCGGCGACACCGGCGACAACAGGGACACCGGCGACACCAACCCGAACGACCGCCCCGACCCCGCTCCAGAGCAGCGGCACACCCCCGCCCCCGTGGCCGTGGCACCCCCCGCGGGCCAGACCACCGCACCACCCGCGAACACACCGCAGAACACCACCCCAGACAGCGGCGGACGCGCGCCCCAGCGCACCAGCGACAACCGCGCGCCGGACTCCTCCCCCCAGGGGACGAACGGCGACGGTGCGCGCGGTACCGGCGAGAGCACGCCACAGTCCGACACCGCACCCGCACCCGCACCCGAGCAGCGGACCGCGTCGGAGGACGTCCCGCCGTCTCCGCGGCCCGTCGCCGAAACCGGCGACGACCAGCACGAGACCGGACCCAGGACGCAGAGCGCGCCGCCCCCGCAGCCCGCGGCCGAGAGCGGCGGCGACCAGCACGACACCGGTCCCGGGACCGAGAGCGGACCGCCCCGGGACACCGAGGACAGCGGGCGCACCGCTCCCGAGCGCGACGCCGAACGGTCCGACGGGCGCGACGAGGACGCCTCCCGCGAAGACGACCGCTCCCAGGACGAAGCCGAGGACCGGTCCGGCGACGACGGGCGGCCGGACGAGGGAACCGACGGCTCCGGCGACGGCCAGCGTCCCGCCGCGAACAGGGAGGCGTCTGAGGACGGCAAGGACCGCTCGGGCCGGGAGGAGGGCGACGGATCCGGTCGTGAGAACCGCGCGGGCGGTGAACGCGAGGGCGAAGGCGCCGGGTCCGCGGACCGGAGCGGCCCCGAAGGGGAAACCGGTCCGGAGCGCAACGCCTCGCCCGCCGCCGAGGGCACGCCGGTCACCGCGCGGAGCACGGACACGGACGCGCCTCCGGCGCCGACCGCCGCCGGACCCGAGCGCGCGGCGGACAGCGGCTCCGACGCCCCCGGACAGACGCGCACCGACCCCACGGCTCCCGGGATCGACCCGAGGGCCGACGCCCGTGCCGCGTCGGTCCTGGACCGCCTGCCCGAACTCACCCGGGCCCTCGCGGACAAGGACCTGTCCGGGGCGCGGACGCTGGGAGCCGATTTCTGGAGGCTGCTGCGACCGGTCGACGGACCGGCCCCGGAGAACCACTCCATCCGCGAGGCGCGCGCGCTGGCCCAGGCACTGGTGTACGTCCTCTCCGACCCGTCCAACAGGCGCGTCCCGTTGAACGGGGAGTCCGCCCCTCCCGAACGCGTCCAGGACGCCGAGTCCCTGGCCCGCGGCATCGGCCGCCAGCTCCGCGACCGCCACGACCCGGTCCGCGCCCGGCTCTGGCTGCCCGGCGGGCGGCTCACGACGGACTACGTCCGCTACGCGATGCAGGACCCCGAGGACCGGGGGCCCTCCCCCTACGGCGCACCGGACGCGGTGAGGACCGTCAACACGGCGCTGGTGGACGGCGACGGAGACGCACCGGCCTCTGGAGAAGGGCCCGGGGAGACGTCGGCACCGGGCCGGACGGCGACCGACACCGACGACACGGCCGCGGAGGTGCGGGACCCGGACGGGGACGGCACCGGGACGGTCGGCGCTCCCCTGAGCGACCGGGCGGAGCCGGAGCCGGAGGAGCGTCCCGCGACCGCCTCGATCCTGGACACGTTCCACAGCGCCCTCAACGAGCAGACCCCGCCCGACCGGAGCGGACCGGTGACCGGGGAGGAGTCCTCCGGCCCGGGGGACGGGCCCTCCCCGCAGCCGCCTCCAGCGCGGTCGGCGCCCGAGCCGAACACGGACGACGACGTGACCGTGTTCCTGATGGAGACGGCGGAACAGGACCCGTCCGAGGACGACGGGCCCTCCACCGGTCCCGGGTGGACGCGCGACCGGGAGGACGGGATGGCCGGCATCCTGGGGCTGGAGGACCCGGCCGCCCGCGCCGCGGAGCTCGATGACCCGGGCACCAACCCGCACACCTTCGACGCGCTGCCCCGGGACCAGCGCGAGGCCGTCGTCTCGCAGGCGGCCAGCGACTGGCTCTCGTCCCTCACCTGGATCCCCTCGCTGGACGCCCCCTCCGTCCAGAAGAGGCTGGAGGACCTGACCTACGACGCGGACGACAACGCCACCGGCGACGACCTCAACGGCTGGCCCCTCTACGAGAAGAACGGGAGGCGCTGGCCGACCCTCGCCGAGATCCGGGAGTTCCACTCCAACGGCGGTAACTCCCACACCCTCATCCGGCTCATCGACGACGTCTTCAAGGCGCCGGACCCCGGACAGCGGCTGCGCCACTGGTACGAAAACTCGGACGAGGCCGGTGCCCTGGCCAGGGCCGCCGGCGGCGCCTACCCGACGGCCGACCGGGTGCTGGACACCCTGCGCACCCTGGACGCCGCGACCGACCGCCCGCTGCCGGGCCCCCTGGAGGTGACCTTCACGCTGAGCGGGGACGAGGGTCTCGCCGGGCTCGCCGGATACGTCGAGGGCGACCCCTCCTCGCTGGTGGGCACCGATCAGCGGGAGGCGGGGTACCTGCGCACCTCCCTGGACCGCTCACCGGCGACCGGAGGCGACGGCACGGCCGTGGTCCGCCTGACCGTGCCCGAGGGCGGGCGCGGCCTGTGGATCGGCGACAGGGCGGACACCTCCGACCCGTACACGCTCCTCCTCCCGCGCGGCACCGGCTACCGCGTCACCGACGTCACGGAGTCGGACGGGATCGTGGAGATCACCGCCGTGGCCCTGCCCGCGGAACCGCGACCGGTGGCCGCGCCCCCGGCGGAACCCGCGGCGGCCCACGACGACACGGGCCACGGAGATCACGAGAGCGACGCCAGTTCGGAATCGGACGCCTCGGACGCGGAATCGGACGACTCAGACGACTCGGACGCGGACACCGACGTCAGGGGCGCCCTCGACGAGGACGGCATCCGCCGCTTCGACTCCCCCGAGGAGATCGAGGGGCAGGACCGGTGGCTCCAGGACCCGGCGAACAACCCCCACGCCTTCGACACCCTCACCCCCGACCAGCGCCGGACGGTCGACTCCTACGTCGAGTCCGCCTGGATCACCCGTGTCGCCCGCATCCGGCCCTTCCTGCCCCAGACCGTCGCCCGACAGCTGATGGAGTGGCGCTCGCAGTCCCGGACCGAGGCGGCCGACCCCGACACGGCGCAGACGGCCCACGGCTGGGACCTGTACGAGGCCAACGGTCTGGTCTGGCCGACCGTGGAACGGCTGCGCCAGATCGCGGCCTCCCCCCAGCCGCTACCCCCGCGGACCCGCGGGCTCATCCAGTACATCCTCGACGCCCCCGACCCCCGTGCCGAACTCGGCCACTGGTTCCAGAACGCGGGATACGCGGGGGTCATCGCCCGGCTCAACGGGGGCGTCTACCCCGACGCCGCCGAGACCCGGCGGCTGTTCCGCCTGATGGACGGCGCGGTCGACCGCCCGCTGCCCGAGGGCATGGCCGTCTCCCGCGGCATGCAGTCGATCGACCACCTCCTGCGCACGACCGGGGGCACTGACCCCCGCGGGCTGGTGGGCACCGTCCACACCGAACCCGGCTACATGTCCACCACCCTGGGCGACACCCCATTCAAGACGGACGCGGAAGGATTCCCCTTCCTGTTGCGCCTGGACGTGCCCGAGGGGAGCCGGGGCCTCTGGATCGGTACGCGCAGCCAGGACCCGGAGCAGATGGAGCTCACCCTGGGCCGCGGCACCACGTACCGCGTCACCGGCGTCCAGGACAGGATCGACCCCGAATCCGGCGGCCCGCAGACCGTGGTCACCGCGACCGTGGTCCGGCTGCCGCGGGCGGTGCCCGACCTCTTCTCGGAGGGGAGCACGGGTGAGGACGGCGTCCGCAGGTTCTGGAGCACGGAGGAGGCCCACTGGTACGGCCACCGCCTCCACGACCCGGCGCACAACCCGCACGCCGTCAACGCGCTCCCCCGGGCACGGCAGGAACTCGCCCGTGCCCTCAGCGCGCTCGCGGGCGGGTTCGACCTCACCCGGACGGACCCCGACGGCGCCCGGGAACTGCTGGACTCCCTACGCGCGGCGAGCCGCGTCACCCAGGCATCCACCCCGGCGGAGCGGCAGCAGGTCATCGGGTGGGAGCTGTACGAGGCGAACGGCCTCACCTGGCCGTCCCCCGACCGGCTGCTCCAACTCCTGTCCGTGGAGCGGGTGCGCAACCCCGCGCGGGCGCGGTTCATCACCGACATCCTCAGGCAGGGCCCCCAGGAGGCGGCCCGCAGGCTGGGCGGGCTGTACAACTCGGCCGGGGCCGCCGGGGTCCTGGCCCGCGCGAACGGGGGCGCCTACCCCTCGCCCGAGAGGCTGCTGGACATGCTCGCCTCCTATGAGAACGCCGTCCGCCGCCCGCTGCCCGACGCGGTCGAGAGCACCTGGTACCTGGACCAGGCGACTGCGCGGCGGTTGCACGGATTCGACCCGCGCGACCCCTCCGCGCTGGTCGGGACCGAGCAGACCACCCGGGGGTACACCGCGGTCGCGCTCAACCCGCGTCCGGTCGGCCCGGGCGAGGGGCCGGCAGCGGTCGTCCGCCTCGTCCTGCCGCCGGGGGCGCACGGCCTCTGGCTGGGCGGCGCGGGCCCCCGCCCCCAGAACCAGGAGATCGTCCTCCCGCCGGGGACCGGGTTCCGGATCGACTCCGTGGACACGTCCGGAGGCCGTCCCGTGATCACCGCGCGGGTGCACGCGCCGACGGACGACACCGCCGCGCCCGAGGCGGTGAGCGCGCCGCCCACCGCAGAGGCAGCACACGAGGCGGTGAGCGCCCCGCCCACCGCAGAGGCCGCGCCCGACGGGGCGAACGACGCCGTCACAGGACCGGACACGGCCCGCAGCGGTCAGGAACCCGGCGACGGACGGGGCCACGTCGACGGGAACGGGATCCGGAGGTTCCGCACGGAGGAGGAACTCGACGCCTACGACCTGTGGCTCCACGACCCCGCCAACAACCCGCACGCCTTCGCGGCCCTGAGCCCTGAGCACCGGAACAGGATCACGGGCTACACCATCGACGGCTGGCTCAACACCGTGGCCCGCAATTCCATGAACGCGGAACGGGTGGGGATCGTTCTGGACCTGATGCGCCAGGACACCGTCGCGTCGTTCGAGACCAACCCCATGGGCTCGCGCGGCTGGGAACTGTACGAGATGAACGACCTCGCGTGGCCGACCCTGGACCGGCTGCGGGAACTCCTGGAGCAGGGACGCGTTCCGGAGAGGGCCGAGGGCTTCGTCAGGTACATCCTCGACGCGCCGGACCCGCAGGAGGAACTCGACAGCTGGCACGCGCGCGCCGGTGAGGCCGGGGAGGTCGCCAGGTCGAGCGACGACGCGTTCCCGCCCCCGGAACGCACGCTCGAACACCTCCGGACCCTGACGGAGGCCATCGACAGGCCCCTGCCCGAGGGGATCGAGGTGATCCGCGGGCTGGAGGAACTGGACCACCTCGAAGGCTTCGACGGCAAGGACCCCTACTCCCTCGTGGGCACCGTCCACACCGAGCGCGGGTTCATGTCCACGTCTCTGGGGCACGAGCTCGCCGGGGTCACGTCCAATTACGCGCACGCGTTGCACCTGACCCTCCCCCGCGGCTCCCGGGGCGTCTGGATCGGTTCGGAGAGCAGGCACCCCGAGGAGCGCGAGATGATCCTCCCCCCGGGTACGACCTACCGGATCACCCGGGCGGGCTGGGGCGGCTCCCGCGGACTGGAGGGCCTGTACATCGAGGCCGAGGTGATCGTGCCGGAGCGTCCGGTTCCCGAACCGGACCAGGAGGGGACCGAGGAGTCCGCCGACCTGCACGTGTTCACGGCGGAGACCGACACGGACGCCACCGTCACGGGCCCCGACGAGCCCGGACTCGGTGCGGACGCGGAGGCCGGACTGGCCGCGCTCCTGGGGCTGGAGGACTCCGGGCGCGAGAGCGACGGAGACGACGCGTACGACGACCGGCCCCTCCTGGACCGCTACGACTCCGACGACGAGGCGCCGACGGCCCCGCGCGCCGACCGGGCCCGGCTCGACCGCACGGACGACGGCGACACCGAGGCCGCGACACCCGAAACGGGCGGCGGAGAGGTCCGCGGGTTCCGCACCAGGGAGGAGTTGGACGCCTTCGCGGAGCGGATGGAGGAGCGGGACGGTGAGCCGCACACCTACGGCGCCCTGCCGCCGGAGCTGCGCGCCCTCATCAGCGGGCACACCGCGTTCCCCTGGCTCAGCAATCTCGCCCGGCTCGGGACCTCCGACCCGGCGGTCGTCCAGGCCAGGCTCGACTTCTGGAGCAGAACCAGCCTGGACAACGCCACCGACCCCGACACCCCCAACGGGTGGGTGCTCTACGAGGCGAACGGCCTGTCGTGGCCCTCGCTCAGCCGGGTGCGGGAACTGTACGCCGAGGGAGGCCGCTCCCAGGCGTTCGAGGCGGTCGCGGCGGACATCTTCGGTTCCTCCGATCCGCGGCTGCGACTGGACTACTGGTACGAGAACGCGGACGACGCGGGGGAGGTCGCCCGGGCCAACGGCGGTGTCTACCCCACCGGGGACAGGGCCCTGGAGCTCATCCGGGACATGGACACGGCCGTGGACCGGCCCCTGCCCGGCCCGATCGCGGTGTCCTTCGCACTGGACGTCGAACGGGACCTGCCCGGACTCGACGGATACGACTGGGACGACCGGTCCGCCGTAGTGGGCAGGGACCAGCGCGAGCGGGGTTACACCACCGTCTCCCTGGGCGACTCGCCCTTCACGACCGCGCAGCGCGACACAGTGGCGGTCGTCCGCATGGTCCTCCCCGAGGACGCGCGGGGTCTGTGGATCGGCGACCGGGGCGCGACGGGCGACCCGCACGCGCTGGTCATGCCCCGGGACTTCGGCTACCGCGTCACCGACGTCCGGATCACCGACGACGGAATGGAGATCGACGCCGAGCCGGTCCGCGCGGACACGTCGGCGCGGGAGCCGTCGGCGGAGGCCGGAGACGGCGACTCCGAGACCTCCACGGTCCTCGACGAGGAGTCGCGCCCTCCGGCGGGCGACGGCCGCGGGCACGTCGGCGACGACGGATACCGGCGCTTCCGCGCCCCGGAGGAACTGGACGCCTACGACCAGTGGCTCCAGGACCCGGCCAACAACCCCCACGCCTTCGACACCCTCACCCCCGACCAGCGCCGGATCGTAGACGCCTACACCAGGTCCGCCTGGATCACCCGGATGGCACGGATCCGGCCCCTGTCCCCGACAGGCGTGGCGCGCCAGTTGGAACTGATCCGGGCCGGGGCCCAGAACGAGGCCGGGCAGGCGGAGACCATGGTGACCGCCCACGGCTGGGACCTGTACGAGGCCAACGGACTCACCTGGCCCACCCTCGACCGGCTGCGCGAGCTCCGGGCGAACCCGGAGGACCTCCCCCCGCGCGCCGCCGGGCTCATCGACTACGTCCTCACCGCCCGCGACCCCGCCGCGGAGCTGCGCTACTGGTTCCACAACGCCGGGTACGCCGGGGTCATCGCCCGCCACAACGGCGGGACCTACCCCGACGTGGACCGCGTCCTGGAACTCTTCCGCCTCCTCGACGACGCCACCGACCGTCCCCTGCCCGAAGGCGTGGTCGTCTCCCGGGGCATGCACTCCATCGACCACCTGCTGCGCGCGGCCGGCAGGTACGACGCCGACGACCTCGAAGGCACGGTCCACACCGAACCCGGGTACGTGTCCACCACCCTGGGCGACCAGGCCTTCAAGAGCGATGCCGCCCCCTTCCGCTACCTCCTGCGGCTCAACGTCCCCCAGGATGCGCACGGCCTCTGGATCGGCTCCCGCAGCCACGATCCCGAACAGCGCGAACTCACCCTCGCCCGAGGTTCCACCTACCGGATCACCGGTGTCCGGGAAACGTTCGACATGAACACGAGCGGGATCGTGACCGTGCTCTCCGCTGAGGTGGTCCTGCACCCGGAGCCCTTCGCCGACCCGCTCTCGGACGGACGGCTGGACGCGTCCGGTGTCCGGCGGTTCCGGACGCCCGCGGAGGCCGACTGGTACGCCCACCGGGCCGGGCGCGCGGAGGGCGGCATGCCGGGGCTGGGCACCCTGCCGGAGGAGGCGCGCCGCGTCGCCTCGGCGTTCTCGGACACCCCGTGGCTCGCGGACCTGGCACTGGTGCCCCCGGACGACGTGCGGACGCAACTCGACCGGCTGCGCTCGATGAGCCGTAGCGAGCGGCCCTCGGTCGTGGACCCCCACGGCAGCAGCGGCTGGGAGGTCTACGAGGCCAACGGGCTCACCTGGCCCACGCTCGACCGGCTGCGGGAGATCGCGGACGCCGCCGAGGAGGGGACCCCCAAAGCGCACTTCCTGCGGACGATCCTCGCGCTGGAGCGTCCCGAGGAACGGCTCGCCGGTCTGTACCGCAGGAGCGGTAGGGCCGGAGCGCTGGCCGCGGCCAACGGGGGGACCTACCCCTCCGCCGAGGATGTGCGGGAACTGCTCGGAAGCTACGACGAAGCGGTGGGGCGCCCGCTTCCGGACGCGGTCGAGACGACGTGGGTCATGACCCACACCCACGACCTCCGGTTCCCGGAGGGGTACGACGAGAGGAACCCCTCCGGCCTGGTGGGCACCGTCCAGAGCAGCCCGGGGTACACCACGGTCTCCTTGAACCCGGAACCCGTGGGCGTGGGGCACCCCGCGGTGACCGTCCGGCTGACCCTGCCCGAGGGCGCGCACGGGCTCTGGCTGGGCGCGGAGGGCCCGCGGCCGTCGAACCACGAGATCGTCCTGCCGCGGGGGATGTCCTATCGCGTCACCGGCGCGGAGAGGACCGCCCACGGTCTGCTGCTGTCCGCCGAGGCCGTCCTGCCGGAACAGACCGGCACCGCCTCCGCGGCCCGACCGCCGACCGTGGAGGAAGCCCCGCCCGCGACCGGAGGGGGGACCGGGCAGGACACGGCCGCCCCCGGCGGGGAGACGGGACAAACAGCCGCCCCGGAGGCCTCCGCGGACACCCCCGCCACCGACACCGGGACCCCCGACGACGGCAGGGGGTACGTCGACGACCGGGGCGTGCGGCGGTTCCGCTCGCCGGAGGAGACCGACGCCTACGGCCGCTGGCTCCACGATCCGGCGAACAACCCGCACGCCTTCGACACCCTCCACGACCGGCAGCGCGAGGACGTGCTCGGGTACACGGCGGACGGGTGGCTCAACGCGATCGTGCGCGAGAACCTCTCGCCCGAGCAGATCCAGGACGCCCTGGACGAGGTGCTGGACGAGACCCGCCTCCAGACCAGCACGGACCCGATGCTGGCCCGCGGCTGGAGCCTGTACGAGCTGAACGACCTGTCCTGGCCCACCGTCGAGCGCCTCCGGGAACTCATGGCGCAGGACCGGGTGCCCGAACACACCGCCGGCTTCGTCAGGTACATCCTCGACGCGCCGGACCCGGAGGCGGAACTGGCGGGCTGGCACCGGAACGCGGGCGCGGGCGGTATCGTGGCGCGGTCCAACGGAGACGTGTTCCCCACCGCGGCCGACGTGGCCGCGTTCCTGGAGCGTCTCGACCGGGCCGTCGACCGCCCGCTGCCCGACACGGTCGAGATGGTCCGCGGCCTGTCCGAGGTCTCGTTCCTCGACGGGTTCCGGGACATGGACCCCTACTCCCTGGTGGGCACCGTCCAGACCGAGCCCGGTTTCATGTCCATGTCCCTTGGCAACAAGCTGGCCGAGCACCACAAGGCCGAATCCGGGCACGTCGTCCACCTGACCGTGCCCGCGGGCAGCCGCGGCCTGTGGATCGGTGAGAGGAGCGACTACCCGGAGGAGCGCGAGGTCGTCCTCGCCCGGGGCACCACCTACCGGATCACCCGCGCGGGATGGGGCGGATCGTTCGGGGTGCCGGGGTTCTACATCGAGGCCGAGGTGGTGCCCCCGCCGCGGACGGAGACCGCTCCGGCGCCGGAGCGGCGGGCCGGGGAGGCCTCGGACGTCCAGGTGCTCACCGTGCTGACCGAAACGGAGACCACCGTGACCGGGCCCGAAGAAGTGGGGCTCGACAGCGGCACCGAGGCCTTCCTGAGCGCCCTCCTGGGGCTGGACTCCGCCGCTTCCCCGGAGACCGGGGCACAGGCCGCCGGGCCGGACCTGCCCGCCGACCGCCCCGGACGGGTCGACCCCGACGGCGTGCGCCGGTTCGGCACCGACGACGACGGCTCGGGGTACGGGAAGCTCGTCCTCGGCGACCGGTTCCCGTCCCTGGCCCCGGAGCAGCAGGACTCCGCCCGGGCCTACACGAAGAACGCGCAGTTCTACAACGACTTCTCCCGGCACTCCAACCCCGAGTCCGAGGTCCTGCGGCTCAGCGAGCAGCGGTTCTTCGGCTCCTGGGTCGAGAAGTGGTTCGACGGGCACACACCGACCCGGGAGAACGCCGAGAGGACCTGGGACCTGCTGCGCGAGGGGATGGACCGGCTCGACCGGGCGGTGGAGCCGGTCCCGGAGGCGGTCGAGGTCCGGCGCTCGGTGTTCAGCGTGGGCTTCATGGCCCCGCCGGGGCGGCCATTCCACGACCCCACGGACCTGATCGGCACGGAGTTCCTCGAACGGGGGTTCCTCTCGGGGTCGCTGGGGGTCGAGACGGTGAACCGGACCGCCGCCTACCAGTTCCACCTGGCCGTGCCCGCGGGGCACCCCGCCCTGTGGATCGGCGAGAACAGCGTGCACCGGACCGAGAGGGAGCTCCTCCTGCCGCGCGGAACGCGCTTCAGGATCGACGACGCGCTCCAGGACCCCGACACCGGCCAGTGGACCCTGCGGGTGACCGTGCTGCCGTTCACCCCGCGACCGTGACGAAGGAGGAGGGATGACCGACGAGGAGCGGGCCGCGCGGGACGAGTTCCGCCCCGAGTTCACGGGCGCCGAGCCCCGGTTCGCCGCCGACACCGACGGGCCGGTGCTGCACGTCCCCGTGCTGCGGGAGGACGGGAGCGCGCTGGGCCGCCTCTGGGCTTCGCGGGACGGGACCGCCGCGGGGTTCCTGCCCGTGCCCGGCCCGGCGGGGCTGAACGCCAAGGGCGCCTGGGTGCGCCGCCTGATCCTGGCCCGGGCCCAGGGGCTGGACGCCCTCGGCGCGCTGGCACGCTGGACCGGGGCCCCTCAGGACGACCGGGCCGGGGCGGTCCCGCCGGGGAGCGTGCCCGAGCACGCCGACCGACCGGACGGGATCCCTCCCCCCTGACCCGGGCAGGACACCCGGTACCGCAGTGGCAGTTGGAGACGAGAGGAAGTGGGGACGGCCATGGACGGTGGGCGCTCACCCGAGGACGGGTACCGAACGGACCGGGGCGGGGCGGAGCCCGACCCGTACCGCGGGACCGACGGCGCCGGGGATCCGGCGCGTGCGCCGGGCGCGGGGCAGGGGGCGTTCGACCGGTGGAGCGACGAGGCGCTGTCCCCCGTACTGGTCGGCCGCTCCTACGCCCCGACCACCGCGGGCCCCGTGGTGTACCTCCCCGTGCACCGGGACGGCGGCCTCATCGGGTACCTGTGGGCCTCCGAGACCGAGGAGGCCAGCGACTTCCAGCCCCTCCTGCCGCCCGACACGGCGGGCAACACCGCCCGAGGCTGGTGGACGATGGAGCACGTGCGCCTGCGCGGCGAGGGGCTGACCGCGCTGGAGGCGCTCCGGTCCTGCGCCGGGAGGGTCGACGACCCCCAGGGGGGACGGGTGGACGCCGACGCCCCCGAGTCCCGTGCCGCGAGCCTGGAGGAACTGCGCGCCCTGGCCCGCGGCTGAGACGCGGGACCCCGGCCGCGCGGTCCGGCCGCCCGGGCCGCTGGACCGCGCGGGCGTCGGCGGGGCGCGGAGTTCCGTTGCGCGGTCGTGGGGCCGGCGCTCCGGCGGTCTCAGACCGAGCGCTCGGCGATGGGGTGGTAGGCGCGCTGCCTGCCTTCCAGGGTGTCCGTGACCACGGCTCCGAGGCTGTTGCGGATGTGGGAGCGCACCAGTCCGGCCGCGGCGGCGCCGTCGCCGACGACCACGAGTTCCAGGATCTCGTGGTGCTGGTTGAGGTCGAGGGTGCGCGGCTCGGCGCCCGCGGGCAGCTCCAGGCCGATCCGCCGGTACCGGTCGGCCTTGTCCCACAGGTCGTCCAGGAGCCTGGTCATCACGCTGTTGTGCGATGCGGCGTAGATCGCTTGGTGGAAAGCCCGGTGCGCCGTGATGGCCTCCTCACCCCAGGTGCGGGTGACCGGCAGGAGCCGGTCGGCGGCCTCCCTCATCGCGGCGATGTCGCGTTCGGTGCGTCGCAGTGCGGCGAGCTCCGTGGCGGAGGGCTCCAGCGAGAAGCGGGCCTCCAGCAGCTCGCGCGCCTCGGAGGCGCTCATGGGCGCCACGCGCACGTCCCGGTGGGTGTCCATCACGACCCAGTCCTCGCTGGCCAGCCGCCTGACGGCCTCGCGCAGGGGCGTGATGCTCATCCCCATCTCCTCCGCCAGTTCGTACTGCGACAGGCGTGAGCCCGGGGCGAGCTCACCGGAGGTGATGCGGCGGCGCAGCTCCGTGTAGGCCAGCCCGCCCTTGCTGGAGAAGACGTTCGCCCCGGTCATCGTGACCTCTCTCACCAAAATCCCGCTCACGGTCTTGTGACCCCCGTCTCGGCCAGTATAGGCTCCGCATAACTTATAAGTGACTTATAAGATCAAGTTCGGCAGGAAGAGACCCATGCGAATCGTTTCCGCCCACGTCGGCACCATCCCCATCAGCTCGTCGATGCGCAACGCGTACATCGACTTCAGCAAGATGGACTGCACGATCCTGGCGCTGGTCAGCGACGTGGTGGTCGACGGCGAACCCCTGGTGGGCTACGGCTTCAACTCCAACGGCCGGTACAACGCCACGGCCATCCTGAACGAGCGGATGCTGCCGCGGCTGCGCGAGGCCGCCCCGGAGGAACTGCTGGACGGGAACGGCGAACTCTCGCCCGCCGGGGCGTGGGACGTCATGATGCGCAACGAGAAGCCGGGCGGGCACGGCGAACGCTCCGTCGCCGTCGGCGTGGTGGACATGGCGCTGCACGACCTCGCCGCCAAGGCCGCGGGTGTGCCGCTGTACCGGTGGATCTCCGACCACTACGGCGACGGCGAGCCGGACGAGGACGTCTTCGTCTACGCCGCCGGAGGCTACTACGCGCCCGGCAAGACACTGGAGGACCTCCAGGACGAGATGCGGGGCTTCCTCGACGCCGGGTACGAGGTCGTCAAGATGAAGATCGGCGGCGCCGACCTGGCCGAGGACCTCAGGCGCATCGAGGCGGTCATCGACGTCCTGGGCGGTGACGGGTCCCGGCTGATGGTGGACGTCAACGGCAAGTTCGACCTGCGGACCGCGCTGGAGTACGGCCGGGCCATCGACCGGTACGGCCTCTTCTGGTACGAGGAGGTCGGCGACCCGCTGGACTACGCCCTGAACGCGACGCTGTCGGAGGACTACCGCAACCCCATCGCGACCGGTGAGAACCTGTTCTCCCTCCAGGACGCGCGGAACCTGATCCGCTACGGCGGGATGCGCCCGGACCGCGACTTCGTCCAGATCGACCCGGCGCTGAGCTACGGGCTGACGGAGTACCGCCGGGTCCTGGACATGCTCGCCCGGCACGGCTGGTCCTCCCGCCGGTGCGTCCCGCACGGCGGGCACCAGTTCTCGCTGCACATCGCCGCCGCCCTCAAGCTCGGCGGCAACGAGTCCTACCCAGGGGAGTTCCAGCCCACGGGCGGCTTCGCCGACGACGCGGTGGTCACCCGCGGGCGTGTGGCGCCGGGCGACCTCCCGGGCATCGGGCTCGAAGGCAAGGCGGAGTTCCACGAGGTCCTGCGGGGCCTGCACGGCTGACCGCCCGGGAAGGGCGGCTCCCGCGACGGTCGCGGACACGGGAGCCGCCGCCCCCGCGCACGACCGCTCCCAGGCGGCGTGAACGGCCGTCCGGGCCACGGGCGCCGCCGACGGAGCCGGTGCCACGACCGGCGACGGTCCCCTGTTTCCCGCGCGGAGTCCCCACGGCCCCGTTCCCCCGGCCGACGCCGACCCGCGTACCCCCCGAACCGGTCCCCCGCCGCGCTCCGCGCCGAGCGAGGGGCCAGAAGAAGGTGCAGTGATGGCAACCTCTTACCCGTACTCCCTGTGGGAGGGCCTGTGGGCGTCGCACAGGGACGTCAAAGGGCTCCTGACGTTCTCCGGACGCGGGAGGTCGCGACGGGCCGAGCCGGCGGCCTCCGTCGGCGGGCCCGCCGCCGCCCATGACGGCCCCGGAGCCGCGGAACCGGGCGCCGAGTCCGGCGGGCCCGGCCCCGGCTACACGCCCGCGCGCGTCACCGGGCTGGTGCTCGGTCCGCTGCTGTTCGTGCTGACGCTCGTGTTCTTCGAACCCGAGGGGCTCTCCTCGGCGGGACGTGCGGTCCTCGCCACCACCCTCTGGGTCGCGACCTGGTGGATCACCGAGGCGATACCCATCCCGGCCACGTCCCTGCTCCCGGTCGCGCTCCTGCCGCTGACCGGCGCGCTGGAGGGCGACGCCGTGGTCGCGGCGTACGGCAACGACATCATCTTCCTGTTCCTGGGAGGGTTCTCGCTCGCGATCGCGATGGAGAAGTGGAACCTCCACCAGCGCATCGCCCTCTCGATCGTCGCGGCGATCGGCACGAGTCCGCGCCGCATCGTCCTCGGCTTCATGGTCGCGACGGGCTTCCTGTCGATGTGGGTCTCCAACACGGCCGCCACGATGATGATGATCCCCGTCGGCCTGGCGGTCGTGTACCAGGCCTCCCGTTCGCTGCGGGGCGGGGAGTTCGCCGACGACCTGCCCAGGTTCGAGAAGTCCGTGGTCTTCGGCATCGGCTACGCGGCCACCATCGGCGGCCTCGGCACGCTCATCGGGACACCGCCGCTGGCCGTCCTCTCGGCGACCGCGGGGGAGCTCTTCGGCGAGAGCGTCTCGTTCGGCGGGTGGATGCTCTTCGGGGTCCCGATCGCCGTCGTCCTCCTCGCGCTCGCGTGGTTCTACCTGACGGGCGTCAAGCTCAGGGTCCGCTTCAAGCAGCTTCCCGGCGGCAGGGAGATCATCCGGGAGGAGAGGAGGTCCCTCGGCCGGATGTCCACCGAGGAGAAGCTCGTACTCGGCGTCTTCCTCGGCACGGCGTTCATGTGGGTGACCCGGTCGTTCCTGTGGGAGGGCCTCCTTCCGGGGATCAGCGACGGGGTCATCGCGATCGTCGCCACCGTGGTCCTGTTCACGCTGCCGACCCGCGGCGCCGGGGAGCCGAGGATCCTCCGGTGGGAGGACTCCAAGAAGATCCCCTGGGGGATCCTCCTGCTGTTCGGCGGCGGGCTGGCCATCGCCGCGGGGTTCGTGGACACCGGCCTCTCCGCGTGGATCGGCGAGCAGCTGCGCGTACTCGACGGGGTCGACGTCATCCTGACCGTCGTCATCGCCACCGCGCTCGTGCTGTTCCTGACGGAGATCACCTCGAACGCCGCGACGGCGACGATGATCCTCCCGGTCATGGCGGCCCTCGCGGTCTCCCTGAACATCCACCCGTACGCGCTGATGGTCCCCTGCGCGATGGCCGCGAACTGCGCGTTCATGCTCCCGGTGGGCACCCCTCCGAACGCGATCATGTTCGGCACCGGCAGGGTGACGATCATGGAGATGGTCAGGAGCGGGTTCTGGCTGAACCTCATCGCCCTCGCCCTCGTGGTCGCGGGGACGCTGTTCCTGCTTCCGGCGCTGTGGGGGATCGACCTGATGACCCTTCCCTCCGCGTTCCGGTGAGCGGTGCGTCCGGTTCCGGTGGAGCAGCTCGGTGGCACGGGCGTGCGCCGCCACCGCCGGGTCGGGGTCCTCCGCCGCCGCCCTGGAGAGGGCGGCGGCGACGCGGGTGTTCTCCGGGGTCGTGTGGGCCGTGTTGATCGGAACCACCTCATGCACCCGAGTGAAGACCCTGCCACCGTGTCAAGGTCGGGCCCGTGCCCGGCGAACGGCGTGCGGCCGGCGCGGGGGTCAGGTCACCAGTCCCTGCCGGTAGGCGTAGACCACGGCCTGGACGCGGTCGCGCAGGTCGAGTTTGGTGAGGATGCGCGAGACGAAGGTCTTCACGGTCTCCTGGCTGATGAACAGGCTCGCGGCGATCTCGCCGTTGGACAGGCCGTCGGCGATCAGGCGCAGGACCTCCAGCTCGCGCGGGGTCAGCCGGGCGTCGGCCGCGGCGGCGTCGGGGGGCCGGATCCGGGCGGCGTACCTGCCCACCAGCTGCCGAGTGACCTCGGGGTCCAGCAGCGCCGCGCCGGTGGACACGGTGCGGATGCCGTGCAGGAGCTGGGCCGGGGGCGCGTCCTTGAGCAGGAACCCGCTGGCGCCCGCGCGCAGCGCCTCGTAGACGTACTCGTCGAGGTTGAACGTCGTGACCACCAGGACCTTGACGGGGCGGTCCACCCCGGCCCCGGCCAGGCGCCGGGTGGCCTCGATGCCGTCGAGCACGGGCATGCGCACGTCCATGACCACCACGTCGGGGCGCAGCCGCTCGGCGAGTTCGACGGCGGCCGCGCCGTCCCCGCACTCACCGGCGACCTCCAGGTCGGGCTGCGCGTCGATGATGGTGACGAGGCCGGTGCGGATCAGTACCTGGTCGTCGCAGACCAGGACCCGGATCGGCGCGCTCATGCCCGGTCGCCCGCCGGAGCGTGCGCGGGGATGCGGGCGTGGACGGCGAAGCCCCCGCCCTCGCGCGGGCCCGCGGTGAAGTCGCCGCCCAGGACCTCGACGCGTTCGCGCAGACCGACCAGGCCGCGACCGCTTCCGCCCGGGGAGACGCCCGGGGGCCCGGCGTGGTCGGTGCTGACGTTCACGGTGATCTCCTCGGGGCGGTGGCGCACCCGCACGGTGGTGGGGCTGCCGTGCGCGTACTTGAGGGCGTTGGTCAGGGCCTCCCGCACGACGCGGTGCGCGACGAGGTCGGCGCTGCCCCGAGAGGAGGCCGGGGTGCCCTCCTCGCTGAACTCCACCGGCTGCCCGGCACGGCGCGTCTGCTCGACCACGGTGAGCAGCCCTTCGTCGGACGCGGGGACGGAGTGGTCGGGGTTGAGCAGGTCGAGCAGGTGTCGCAGGTCGGTGATGGCCCGCCTGCCGGTGTCGGTGACCGCGGTCAGGGTCTGGTCGAGCCGGTCGGGCGCGGAGGTCAGGTAGCGCGCCGACTCGGCCTGCACGACCATCGCGGTCACGTGGTGGGTCACGACGTCGTGGAGTTCGCGGGCGATGCGGGTGCGCTCTGCGGTGCGGGTGGCCTCGGCGACGAGGCGGCGGCGTTCGGCCTCGGCGATGCGGGTGGAGCGCAGCCACGCCCCGACGCCCCAGGCCAGGGCCAGCGCCCCGTAGAAGGTCACGTACCCGGCCGGGGTCTCGCCCGTCCCGAGCCGGTCCACCCCGACCGACAGCACCACGTAGGCGGCCGAGGCCACGAGCACGGTGGTGCGCCGGTACCGGTGGACGTGGGCGCCGGCGCTCACCAGCGCGATGGGCAGCGCGGTGCCCGCGAACAGGTGGTAACCGTTGAGCTGGTCGAGGGCGAAGCCGCCCGCCACCAGGACCAGGGACGGGATCGGCCAGCGCCGCCGCCCGGCCAGGGGGAGGGACTGGAGGGCGACCGCGACCAGCCCCAGGGCGTCGAGGGGGCGGTCGGCCACCCCGCCGAACTCGGTCCCCTGCCCGTGCAGTGACGGGATGAGCGAGGCGGTCAGTAGCAGCAGCCCCAGGGGCAGGTCCCGGAGGGTGACGTCGAGTCGCCGCCACAGTTCGGGGAGCCGCCGGAGACTGGTCACTGGGGAAGTGTAGTGGTGGCGGCGAGACGCTCGCCGCGCCGGAGGACGGGGACGATCCGGTCGCGTCGGCGGGCGATCCACATGAGGACCACGGTGACGATGACGCAGAACACCACGGAGTACATGCTGCCTTCGGGGCCGAAGTCGCCGCCGGTGATGATCGTGGGGCCCGAGATGGTGACGTCCAGCAGCCCCTGGGGGGTGTCGCTGCCCGAGACCGCGGTGCTGAAGACGGCGGATCCGGCGATGTTCCAGCCGAAGTGCAGGCCGATGGGCAGCCACAGGCTGCGGGTGGCGATGTAGGCGGCGGTGAGCATGCCGCCGGCCTCGATGGCGATGGCGATGGCGCCCCACAGGGTGGCGTGCGGGTTGATCAGGTGCACCAGGCCGAAGGCCAGGCCGGTCAGTGCGAGGGCGATCCAGCTGCCGGTGCGCTCCTCGATGATGCGGAACAGCACGCCGCGCCACATCAGCTCCTCGGTCACCGCGACGGCGGCCATGAAGCCCACCAGTCCCAGGGCGCTCATCGGAGAGCCCAGGCCGTTGACCTGGTAGCCGCCGAGGAAGACGATGTTGACGATGACCAGGGCGAACAGCCCGACGCCGAGGAGGGTGCCCCAACTGGTGGAGGAGACGGCGCCCTTCCAGGCCAGTTCGGTCACGGTGCGGCGCTCGGTGCGGCGCACCACCCACCGGTAGACGAACACCGAGGCCACGGCGACCAGGAGGCCCAGGACCAGGGCGATCCAGGGGGTGTCCTGGAACGCCATGACTCCCTGTGCACCGATGAAGGCGACCGCGGCGACGGCCAGGAGCTGCCAGACAAGTCTCATCGGAATTCCTTCGTAGGGGGTTTCGCGTCTGGCCAGAAAGCTACTGAAGGCGGTGGTGCGCGGTCGTCACCCTGGAGTGGACACCTGCGCGTAGCTCGCACGGGGGACACGGGGGCGCGGGGCGGGCCTTCGCCGGTCCCCTCCGGTGCGCGGCCCGCGCCCGTCCGCGGCGGTCGGCGGCCTCCCGGAGGCGGTAGCGGGGCGAGTCCCGGTAGACGGCGGGCCCGTCCCCCGGAGGAGCCGGGGGTTCCGGAGTCCCCGCGCGCCGGGGAACCGGGGAGGCGCACCTGGACGGTGGGCGCCTCCCCGGAGCCGTGCCCGGACACTCAGACGGGCCCCTCCCGCAGGCCCGAGGTGATCCGGTGGTAGAGGCCGCCGGAGGTCAGGCCGCCGTCGACGACCAGTTCGGCCCCCGTCACGTACCGGGAGGCCTCCGACAGCAGGAACAGCACGACGTCGGCGACCTCCCCGGGTTCGGCCACCCGGCCCGCGGGCACCGAGCGCAGGCTCTCATCGACGAAGTCGTCGGTCCCCGAGCGCAGCAGCGGGGTGTCCACCAGCCCGGGGTGCAGGGAGTTCACCCGCACTCCCCAGGGCGCGAACTCCAGCGCGCCCACCTTGCTCAGGCCGCGCACGCCCCACTTGCTCGCGCCGTAGGAGGCGGAGAAGTAGCCGGTCATCCCGGCGATGGAGGACACGTTGACCACCGAGGCCGACCCCGACTCGCGCAGCAGCGGTGCCATGGACCGCATGCCGTAGAACACGCTGGACAGGTTGACGTCGAGCACGCGGCGCCAGTCCTCGTCGGTCGTGTCGGCGATCCCGAAGCGGTGGCTGACCCCGGCGTTGTTGACCAGCCCGTCCAGGCGTCCGCCGTCCTCGCCCGCGATCCGGTCGCGCAGGCGCGTCCAGTCGTCCGGGTCGGCGGCGTCCAGGCGGGCGAACCGGGCCGTCGCGCCCAGCTCACCTATCTCCCGGGCCGTGTCCTCGCCCCGCTCCGCGTCCAGGTCCGCCACCCAGACCCGGGCGCCCTCGCGTCCCAGTGCCAGGGCCTCGGCCCTGCCCATGCCGCCCGCGGCGCCCGTCACCAGGACGACTCGCCCGGCCAGTCCGTGTCCGGTCCCGCCGCTCGTCGCGTCCGCTGTCCGCACGTCCCTCCTCCTCTCAGTCGATTCAGTCGATGGGCAGTTCGGTGCCGCGCGTCTCGGTGACGAAAAGGACGGTCA
The DNA here is from genome assembly GCF_018316795.1 of Nocardiopsis akebiae. Taxonomy (NCBI): domain Bacteria; kingdom Bacillati; phylum Actinomycetota; class Actinomycetes; order Streptosporangiales; family Nocardiopsidaceae; genus Nocardiopsis; species Nocardiopsis akebiae. The sequence goes on along the minus strand of NZ_CP074132.1, from coordinate 413,030 downwards.
CCAGGGTCACCAGGGCGGTGAGGACGAAGTAGCCCGCGGGCGCCAGCGGCTGGCCGGTGGCGCTGATCAGCCAGGTCGCGACGAAGGGCGCGGTGCCGCCCAGGAAGGTGTTGGTGACGTTGTTGCCGAGCGCGATCCCGCTGTAGCGGGTGGAGGCGCTCAGCATCTCGGCGTAGGTGACGAACGAGGCGCCGTTGACGACCGAGACGCACACGAACAGCACCGTCTGGCCCACGATGGCGGCCCAGGCCGGACCGGCGGACATCATCATGAACATCGGGAAGCCCAGGAGCGCGGCCCCGACGCTGCCGATGAGGATGACCTTCCTGCGGCCGATGGTGTCGGCCAGGTAGCCCGAGAGCGGCAGGGTGGCGGCGCCGACGACCATGGCGACCGAGGTCGAGGCGAAGGCCAGCTGGGCGGAGTGCCCGGCGGTGGTCTGGAGGTAGGTGGCCGCGTACACGGAGACGATGTAGTAGCCGCCGGTGATCACCGCGCCCAGGCCGATGATCTTCAGCACGGACCGCCAGTTGGTGACCAGCAGGGTCCGGATCGGCATGCGCTCGGTCTCGCCCTTGTCCTCCAGCTGCTTGAACTGCGGGGTGTCGTCCAGGTGGCTGCGGATGTAGAGGCCGATGACGCCGATGGGCAGGCTGAGCAGGAACGGCAGGCGCCACGCCCAGTCCAGCATCTGCTGCTCGGTGAAGGCCGTGGTGAAGGCGAGTGCCACCAGCGAGGCGAACAGCGAGCCGAAGTAGGTCCCCGAGTTGACCAGGGAGGTCTGGGTGGCCCGCCAGCGCGCCGGGGCGGACTCGGCCACGAAGGCGTTGGCGCCGCCGAGTTCGCCGCCCGCCGCGAAGCCCTGGACGCAGCGGCACAGGACCAGCAGGACGGTCGCCCACACGCCGAGGGTGTAGTAGTTGGGCAGCACTCCGATGGCGGCGGTGGCCAGGACCATCAGCAGGATGGTCCAGGACAGGGCCCGCTTGCGCCCGTAGCGGTCCCCGATGTGGCCGAAGAGGATGCCGCCGGGCACGCGCATGAAGAACGCGACGGCGAAGGCCGCGAACGTGCCCAGCAGGGCCGCCGTCGGGTCCTCCGAGACGAAGAAGAGCATCGCCACGAACGTGGCCATGTAGCCGTAGATGCCGAAGTCGTAGTACTCGACGACGGTGCCGATGACCGCCGCGCGGATGACCTTCATCCGCGACTGGAAGCCCGCCTCCGGCGCCGGTGCTGGTCCGGACGCCGACTGCTGGTGGAGTGACATGCTGCCTCCCTGGGGAGAGGATCGGATCGGTGTGTGCGCCGCCCGATCCCGTGGTCGTGGGGGATGGCGGGGGCCGGGGCGCGTGCTGTCGACCGTCGTTGGGACGGTGGAGCCGTGCGCCGAGGGAACCGCGTGGAGTGTCCGGTGCGGTGGGGCGGAGGGTGCGGGGCGGGTGCGCCTCAGGACCCCCGCCCCGGGGCGGGTCCGGTGGCGCCGCCCGTCACGCGACGGGTCGCGCCCGCCGGGCGGGTCCGGTCCGCGCGCCCGCCGCTCCCCGGCCGGCGACGCGGCCCATGGTGAGGGCGTTGGCGACCGCGTTGCCGCCGCCGACGTAGCGGGGGCCGAGGACGCCGGCGCCCGCCTCGCCCGCGGCGAAGAGCCCGGGGACCGCGGCCCCGGTGCGGTCGCGCACGGCGGCGGCGGAGTCGATCTCCAGACCGGCGTGCGTGCAGACGATCTCGGCCGGGAGTACGCGGGCCGCGTAGTACGGAGCGGTGTCCAGGGGCTCGGGGTCGGTCCGCGCCCCCTTGCCGCGCAGGGTCAGGTGGCGCAGGAAGTCCGGGTCCCGCCCGTTCGGCAGTTGGGAGTTCCAGGTCCGCACCGTGGTGAGCAGCGCGGCCTCGGGAACCCCCATGAGGGCGGCCAGTTCCTCCAGGGTGTCGGCGCGCAGGGTGCGGCCGGCGTCGGCCTCCTCGGTGACGCGTTCGGGGGTCCAGTCCGCGTACCCGGCGGGCAGCGAGGCCCGGGCCCGGTCGTCGAACACGCACCAGGCGGAGCCGCCCTGGGCGTCGATGATGCCGGTGGAGACGGCGTAGGAGGCGTCCTCGTCCATGAATCGGCGCCCGGCCCCGTTGACGTACACGCGCGAGAGCGGCGGGAACCCCGACTGCCAGTGGTGCTGGCGCTGGAAGTAGACGGTGGGCAGCCGCAGCCCCCAGCCCGAGCCGGCCACGGAGGCACCCACCTGTTCGGCGAAGCGCATGTGGTCGCCACGGCTGCCTGGCGCGGCCACGACGAACGCGTGCTCGCCCGCCTCCAGGGCGTCCGGGTAGTACTCCTTGAGCAGTTCGGGGTCGCGGGCCAGGCCGCCGGTGGCGACCACGACGGCGTTCGCGCGGACGGTGACTCCGTCGGCGACGACGCCGCGCACCCGGCCGTCCTCGAACAGCAGGTGCCGCACCCGGGTGTTGAGCACGGTCTCGACCCCGAGGCGGCGGCAGGCGGCCGCGAGCACCTGGACCAGTCCGAGCCCCTGGTCGGCCGGAACGTGGGCGCGCCAGACGTCCTCGACCCCGGCCCGGGTCAGGCCGGGCATGTGCGCGTTGGTGGAGGTCCGGGCCGGGAACCCGGCGCCCAGTCCGATGAGCCATTCCAGGGTGGGTCCGGCGCTCTCGCAGAAGGCGCGGACCAGCCCGGGTTCGAGCATCCACTGGTTGAGGTCCATGTAGTGCTGGTAGAAGCGCTCGGCGCTGTCCTCCACGCCCGCACCGCGCTGGACGCTGGTCGCGGCGGCGGTGAAGAGCCCGGCCGAGAGCTGGGTGGAGCCGCCCAGCTCGGACTCGGACTCGAACAGCAGGACGCGCGCGCCCTCCTCGGCGGCGGTGACGGCCGCGGCGAGCCCGGCCCCTCCCCCGCCGATGACGACGACGTCGGCGGTCTCCTCGTCGTCGTGGTCGTGGTGGCCGAGGTGCTCAGACATGGCGGGACCCCCCGTCGACGGCGATGCTGTGCCCGGTCACGTAGCGGCTGCTGTCGGAGAGCAGGAAGAGCAGGACGCCGACGACCTCCTCGGGGGAGCCGACCCGGTGCAGCGGCACGTTGTCCAGGGCGGCGGCCAGGGCCTCGGGGTCGTCCTGGAGCCAGCGCGTCATCTCGGTGTCGATGAAGCCGGGGGCGATGGAGTTGACGCGCAGTCCCTTGTCGCCCAGTTCGACGGCGAGGGACTCGGTCAGGTGGGCGACGGCGGCCTTGGACGCGCAGTAGGCGGCTCGGCCCCGGCGCACGCGCACCGCCGACACCGAGGACATGTTGACGATGACGCCGCCGGGCCGCATGCGGCGGGCGGCGGCCTGGGCGCCGTGCAGGACCCCTTGGACGTTGACGTCGAGGACGGCGGACATCTGCTCGGCGGTGATCTCGCCGACGGTGGCGTACGGGAAGACCCCGGCGTTGTTGACCCAGTAGTCGAGGGAGCCGAACTCGTCGACGGCGGCGCGGGCGAGGTCGTCGTGCTGCTCGGGCACGACCACGTCGACGCGGCGGGGGGCGACCCGGCCGGGCCGCTCGCTCAGGGCGCCGTCGGCCAGGTCGCGGTTGATCTCGTCGGCGACCCGCTTCATGTCGACGTCGTTGATGTCGGCCGCGACGACGTTGACGCCGCGGGTGGCCAGGGCGGCGGCGAAGCTGCGGCCCATGCCGCGCGCGGCCCCGGTGACGACCGCGGTGCGGCCGGTCATCTCGGGGTGGACGGCCTCCATCACGCGGTGGACGACGCGGGCGGGGCCGGTGCCCTCGTGCTGGGTCATGGTGTGCGGCCTTTCCTTGGTGGGACGGGACCGGGGTGGCGGGTCCGGGTCTGCTGGGGAGCGGGTGCGGTGGGTGCGGGTCCGGCCGGGCGCGGCCGGGGTTCAGGCGGTGTCGTCGCGCCGGACGTCCCGGCGCGCGACGCGCCAGTCCTGTCCGTCGTGGACCAGCCGGTCGCTGACGGTGGTGAACCTCAGGATCGCGGTGTCGCCCGTCACACGGGTGCCGATGACCTGAAGATAGGCGCTGACCTGCGCCTGTGTGGTGTCCGCGGACTCCACGAAGAGGTTGGTGACCACGTGGCGGCGCACCTCGCCCGCTTCCCGGGCCGCGTGCGCGAAGTCCTCGGCGAAGGCCCGCAGGCGGTCGCGCCCCACGACCGGCGCGGGATAGGTCGGTGAGTGGAACTCGCCGTCGGGGGCGAAGGTCTGCGCCCAGGCGTCGGCGTGGCCGCCGTCGATCAGGTGGGACTGGCGCGCGTAGAGCTGGTGGATGCCGGTGACCAGCGAACCGTCCATGACCTCCCCCTTAGTGTGCGATAATCGCACTAGGCGTGCAATTAAGGCTTAACGTATGTGTCACACGTCACCCGCGTCAAGAGGCGGGAGGTGTATCTTCGCGGTGCGAGAGGAGCCAGATGCCCGAGACACCGGCCGACAGGCCCAACACCCGGACGTCCAAGACCCTGCACAACGGGATCGAGGTGTTGGAGCTGCTCAGCCGCAGTCCGCACGGACTGTCGCTCACCGAGATCGCCGAGGGGGTGGGGGTGCACCGCACGGTCGCCCACCGGCTGGTGCGCACGCTGGAGGAGCACCGGCTGTGCAAACGCGACCCCTTCAAGCGCATCACCCTGGGGCCCGGACTGGTCGCGCTGGCCGAGTCGGTGGAGGCGGACCTGCGCCAGGTCGCCGGTCCGGTCCTGGCCGAGCTGGCCGAGTCGCAGGCGGCCACCGCGCACCTCGTCGTTCCCGAGGGTGAGGGCGAGGCGCGCGCCCTGATGGTGGTGGAACCGCGCGGGGCCACGGCCCACATCGCCTTCCGGACCGGCCGGGTCGATCCCATCGACAAGGGGTCGGCCGGGCTGGCGCTGCTCGCGGCCATGCCGCCCCGGCCCGGGGAGCGCGAGGAGGTCGCCCTGGCCCGCGAGCGGGGCTACGCCGTCTCCCACGCCGAGGTGACCAACGCGGTGACCGGGGTGTCGGCGGCGGTGGTCGGGAGGAGTTCCGCTCCGGTGGCCAGCGTCGGCGTCTCGCTCCTGGAGCTGGACGACCCCGCCCCCTTCGGCGCCGCCGTGCGGGAGGCGGCCGGCCGGATCGCCGGGATGGTGCACCTGCCCTGAGCCGGGGCCGGGCGGGATGGGCCGGACCTTTTCCCCTGGCCGCAACCGGGGGAGAAGACGCCGGTTATCGGTGCGTTGGAGCCGACTCGTCGCGCCCCCGCACACATCACGTTCCTCTGACCAGTCGGAATGCGCCGCCCCGAGGCCCCGGTTTCGGCCCCCGGGGCCCTTGGCAGCTCCCCCTCAGTACTGGAGAGTGTCCGCGCGGACACGCAAGGTCCGCAGTATCCAAGGAGAATCCCGTGCGCGTTTCCACAGCCCTCCGCGCGGCGACCACCGCCGCGTCCGCCGCCGTCCTGTGCCTCCTTCCGCTCTCCTCGCCCGCGCAGGCCACCGTCGACGACGAGCACTGCGTCCTCGTCCTCGACGAGCTCCGACACGGTCAGGAGGAGTCCGCCGTGCTGTCGTACGCCTGCTTCCCCGACGCCCGGTCCCGCGACAGGTCCCACCAGGCCGCGGCGGACACGCTGCTGATGACCTGGTACGACCTGCCGGACTTCGCCGGAGGCAGCACCCAGGTCCGCGGAGACTTCGGCGGCTGCGACGGGGAGGGCTACGGCATCGCCTACGTAGGCGACGACTGGAACGACCGCGTCAGCTCGTTCCGCACGTTCAACGGCTGCAACACGGTGTCGGGGTACCACCACGCGAACTACGGGGCCGACGCGTACTACTGCGGCAAGTGCGGCGACAGCGGCTTCAGCGAGTCCTACGTCGGCTCGGGGGCCGACAACGCGATCAGCTCCTTCTGGATCAGCCGCCTGTGAACCGGTCCCGCCCCGCCCGGCCACGGGCGGGCGTTCCTCAGCGGCCCGTGCGCCGCTCCGTCGCCGGGCTCACCGCACGTCGAGGTCGGCCAGGGCCGCGGCGGCGGCCCTCGCCCCGCTGACCAGCGCACCCTGGAGCGAGGGCGTGTCGCGGTGGTCGCCCGCGACGTAGAGGCCCTCCTCCAGGCGGACCGGACGGCGCAGGTCGCCCAGGGGCGGCGGCGCCGCGGGCAGGGCGTCGGGCACGTGCACCGTCTCCAGGTGCTCCCAGTCCCCGTCCCGCTCGCCCAGGATCCCGGCGGCCTCCGCCCGTACCTCGGCCTCCGGGGGCTGGTGGGGCCCCACCGTGGAGGAGGCGATCAGCGCCCGGCCCGGCGGCGCGTAGGACGGGGCGGTGGCGGTCAGCACCATGACGCTGCTCAGCCTGGTCCCGCTGCGCCGGGAGCGCCCGTCCACGTGCAGGAGCGGGTCGTCGTCGGGTCCGGCGGGACGGGAGTGGTAGTAGGTGGTGGCGGGGTTGAGCACCGGCGCGGGCAGCGAGGGCAGGAGCCTGGGCGCCGCTCCCGGGCCGACCGCGACCACGACGGCGCGGGCCCGCACGGTGCCCGCCTCGGTGCGCACCAGGCCCGGCGCCACCTCGTGCGCGGGCGTCCCCAACAGGAAGCGCGCGCTCCCGGCACGCGTCGCGAGCTGGTCGGAGACGGCCTGGACGCCCGCCTCCGGAACGGCCAGCCGACCCCGCGCGAAGCTGCGCCAGACCAGGTCGTTGACCCTGCTGGACGTGCTCAGGGACTCGTCCAGGAAGACGCCGGTCAGGAAGGGGCGCACGAGGGTGTTCACGGCCCGTCTGCCCAGACCGAGGCGGCGCAGCGCGGTGAGGGTGTCGGTCTCGGGCCTGGCCTTGATCCGGTCGGCCGGTTCCAGGGCGTCCGCGGCCACGGCGCGCAGCAGGCGGAAGAGGTCGGAGGGGCGCACGAGCGAGCCGGACAGCAGGGACAGCGACGCCAGGGCACCGGAGAGCGACGGGTGCAGCCGCAGCAGCCCCCGGTCGGTGCGCACGGCCATCCCCTTGGGGAAGGACCGCAGGCGCAGGGCGTCCAGGTCCAGGCGGCGGCGCACGGCCGGGTAGGCGGTGTTGAGGATCTGGAAGCCGCGGTCGAGCACGTAGCCGTCCCGCACGTCGCTGCGGACGCGTCCCCCCACGGACTCCCCGGCCTCCACGACGGTCACGTCGAGCCCGGCGGCGGCGAGGTCGGCGGCGGCGACCAGTCCGGCCATGCCCGCCCCCACGACCACGGCGTCGCAGCGCTGCGGCAGATCAGTCATGGCGCCAGCGTAGGTCAGCCGCCCGCGCCCGGCCCGGACGCGGACCGGCGAGCCGCGGGCGGACCCGGCGGAGCCCTCCCGGCCGCCCGCGGGGTTCCAGAGGGGCTGAAACGGTGTCAGGAGGCCGGAGGAGCTACAGGAGGGCTCAAGGGTTCCGGGGTCCCGGACGCATCAGAGGGGCTTCCTCCGGCTCCGCCCCTGCTCGGGGGCGCGTGTGCACGAAAAGCCTTTTCGGTGACCGGTCCCACCCCTTACGGGCCGCTATCACCGTCCGTAACCACACAGGGCACATCGGCTGCTTTTCGCATCCGGGCACGCTGGGTAACCACATGGCGTCTCGTTGTCCTCGCAGCTCAGGCGGCTCACATGTCCCATGACCACGGCATCCCTCCCCTGACCACCGTCAAGCCCTCCGACAAGCGCTATCCCGCGCTCGACCGGGGGTTCAACCAGCGCTGGATCGCCCGTCCCGACTACGTGCGGATGGTGGCCACGCCCGAGGGCGCCGCCCGCGCCCTGTCCGAGGCGGTCAACCAGACGGCGGCGGACACGGACCGCACGCGGATCACGGTGCGTTCGGGCGGCCACTGCTACGAGGACTTCGTCTGCGGCGACGACGTCCGCGTGATCCTGGACGTCAGCCCCATGTGCGGGATCGGCTACGACCCCGAACTGGAGGCGTACTGCGTGGAGGCGGGCGCCACCAACTGGCACGCCTACAGCCACCTGTACCCGCTCAGCGGCAGGGCCCTGCCGGGCGGGTCCTGCTACTCGGTCGGCATGGGCGGGCACATCACCGGGGGCGGCTACGGTCTGCTCTCCCGCCAGTACGGGCTCACCGTGGACTACCTGTACGCGGTGGAGGTGGCCGTGGTGCGGCCCGACCGCTCGGTCGAGCTGGTCGTGGCCACGCGGGACGATCCCGATCCCGACCGCCGGGAACTGCTGTGGGCGCACACCGGGGGCGGAGGCGGGAACTTCGGGATCGTCACCCGGTTCTGGTTCCGCGACCTGCCCGAACCCCCGTCGAACGTGCTGCTCAGCGGCCTCTCGTGGAAGTGGTCCGACTTCACCAAGGACGACTTCGCCGCCCTGGTCACGGCGTACGGCGAGTACTTCCGCGACCACCAGGACCCGGACGAGGCGTCCGGCAGGCTCTTCGCGCTGCTCAAGCTCAACCACGTCAGCAACGGGGAGATCGGCCTCGTCGCGCAGGTCGACGCCGACGACTCCGAGGGCGGGCGGGCCATGGAGGAGTTCCTGGACGCCGTCGACGGCCGGATCGCGCCGGAGTCCGGGCAGATGACGACCCCCATGGGGGAGCACCCCGCGGTCCGGGGCATGCAGACCCCCCGGAAGCTGCCCTGGCTGACGGCCACCCAGGTGCTCAACGGCTCCGGCGAGAACCAGTGCGGCAAGTACAAGTCGGCCTACCTGCGCAGGCCCTTCAGCCCTGCGCAGATCGAGGCCATGTGGGCCTACCTGGGCAAGGAGCACTACACCGACTACGTCAACAAGGAGGCCCTGATCCAGGTCGACTCCTACGGCGGGGCCGTCAACCAGCCGCCGGTGGACACCGCCGTGCCCCAGCGCGACTCCGTGCTCAAGGTGCAGTACCAGGTCTACTGGAAGCGCACCGAGCCGGAGTCCGACGTGGCCCGGCACGTCGCGTGGATCCGCGACACCTACCGCAAGACGTTCGCCTCCACCGGCGGGGTCCCCGCGGTCGGCGACGCCACCGACGGGTGCTACGTCAACTACCCGGACGTCGACCTCGGCGACCCGGCCTGGAACACCTCGAAGGACCGCTGGTCGAAGCTCTACTACAAGGACTCCTACCCCCGCCTCCAGCGGGTGAAGGAGCGGTGGGACCCGCTCAACGTGTTCCGGCACCGGCAGTCGGTCGAACTCCCCTCGGCGGCGGGCGGTGCCGGTCAGGGCTCCGGGGCCTCCTGAGGGAACCGGCCCCGTACACGCGGTGTCACCCCGTGCGCGCCACGGGGTGACACCGGTCGTGGACCGGCCGGTCAGCCGGTGTAGGTCGGGTCGGCGGGCACGGGGACGGGGGCCGCGGCCTCCTCGGCCGGGGTGGGCTCCTCGGCGGGCGGCGTGGACTCCTCCCCCGGCTGGGCCGGGTCCTCACACGGCTCGGCTCCCGCACCGGACTCCTCGCCGGGCGCACCCTCACCGTGCGCCCACCCGCCGGGCTCCTCGGACGGCGCCACGGCACCGGGCTCCTCGGCGGGCGGCGCGGCCTCCGGGGAGGAGCCCCAGCACTCGGCCGGGGCGGGGGTGGGGGTGGCCGATTCGTCGGCCCAGACGGGAGACCCGCCGAACAGGGCGGCGGCCGCGAAACCGGCGGCGATCAGGCAGTGCTTCAGACGCATGGCAGTCCTCGTGTGTGGTTCGTGTGCGCGGGATACCGTCCCGCGCGGCGGTCCGGAGCAGGTCGCCTCAGCCGGAGATCTCGACCGGGGTGCCGATCGGCAGGTTCTCGGCCATCCAGGTGATGTCCTCGTTGGAGACCCGGACGCACCCGTGGCTGACCTCGCGGCCTAGGGCGTCCTCGTCGTTGGTGCCGTGCACGGCGAGCTGGCCGAGCCCGCCCGCGAACGTCTCCAACGTCTCGGAGAACCCGCTCAGACCGAAGGCGTAGACCCCGTAGGGCCCCTCCGGGTCCGGCGGCTGGAGCAGCTCGGTGAAGTAGTAGCGGCCCTCGGGGGTGGGGGTCTCGCCCTCACCCGTGCCGATCACCCCGGTGCGCACCTCCTCGTCCCCGTCGAAGACGGTGAACGCGAAGTCGCCGGTGTCGACCTCCACGCGGTACGCCGTGGAGGTCAGCCACACGTCGTCGCTCCTCACCCAGCCCGTGCTGCCGTTCGGCCGGACCGGCAGCAGGACCCGGAGCCACTCGCCCTCGTTGCGCTCGACGAGGAGAGCGCGCTCCACCCCGAAGTCGTTCGGACTCGCGAGGGTGTGCAGCACCTCCTCGCCGCCGGGCTCGGCGTGGACGTCGATCCCGTCGCCGACGACCGTCGCGATCTCCACGCCCTCGACGCCGTTGCCCGCGGTGTCGACGGGTTCTTCCCCCGACTCCGCTCCGCCGTCCGGGGCGGACGAGCAGGCGGTGAGCGCCGTCAGGGCGGCGGCCGTGAGGAACGTCAGGGCCCGGGTGGGGCGTGCGGGCGTCGTTGGGCGCATGGGATTTCCGTCCGGCTTCGTTCGGGGAGGAGTCCGGCGTGCTCGCGCTCCGGACGACAACGAACACTGGCCGACGAATGTGAAGAACCCGTGTGCCCGTCGTGTGGGACCTGTGTGATGACCTGCGGGGGCTCCACCGGGCCGCTCCGGCGCCCTCGCGCGCACGCGTACGATCGAGCCGCACCGAGGCCCGACCGGGCCGGAAGCCGATCGGAGGTCACCGTGTGCGCGCATGTGCTGGTCGCCGAGGACGACGTCAACCAGGCCGACCTGATCCGGCGCTACCTGGAGCACGAGGGGCACTTCGTCCGCGTCGTGCACGACGGGCGCGCGGCGGTCGCGGCGCACCACCGGGACCGCCCCGACCTGGTCGTCCTGGACGTGATGATGCCGGTCATGAGCGGTCTCGACGCGTGCCGGGCCCTGCGGGCGGAGTCCGACGTGGCGGTGCTGATGCTCACCGCCCGCTCCACCGAGGAGGACCTGCTCACCGGTCTCGACCTGGGCGCGGACGACTACGTCACCAAGCCCTACAGCCCGCGTGAGCTGATGGCGCGGGTGCGCACGCTGCTGCGCCGCTCGCGCAGGGACCCCGACGGCGCGGACCGGGTGCTGCACGCGGGCCCGGTCTCGGTGGACCCGTCGCGCCACGCGGTACGGGTGGCCGGAACCCCGATCACGTGCACGCCCGCCGAGTTCCAGCTGCTCGCCGCGCTCGCCGCCCAACCGGGCCGGGTCCTGACGCGCGCGCAGCTGCTGGAGCACATCCACGGCATGAGCCGGTTCATCACCGAGCGCACCATCGACGTGCACGTGAAGAACCTGCGCCGGAAGCTGGAGCCGGACCCGCGCAGGCCGGTGCGGCTGATCACCGTGTACGGCGTCGGCTACAAGCTCGTCGGGAAGAGCGATGACCGGTCGGCGTAGGGGCGCGCTGCGGCACAGCCTGCTGGCGCGCCTGCTGGCGAGCTCGGTCCTGGTGGCGGTCTGCTCGATCTTCGCGACGGCGTGGCTGGCGGTGCAGAGGACGTCGGAGTCGCTCACCGTGCAGCAGGGGGAGACCCTGGCCGTGGACACGCGCATCCACGACACGCTCGTCGCCTACGCCGCCGCCCACCCCGGGTGGGACGGCGTGGGCGAGACGGTGGGGAGCCTGTCCGAGGAGACGGGGCGGCGGATCGTCCTGACCACCGAGAACCGCGGACTGGTCGCGGACTCGGCCGAGGGGGCCCGGCCGCTTCCGCCGCGGACGACCTCGGTCGTCGATCCGCTGGCGGTGGACGTCACCCTCGCATCCGACGTCACCGGGCGCATCGACCCCCGTGCGGTCGGGCCGTTCGCGCTGCCGGAGCGGGAGCGGCTCCGTCTGGCCGAGAGGGCGGAGGACACCGCGTCCTGCCTGCGTGACCTGTACGGGATGGCGGCGGAGGTGGAGGCCGGGCCCAGCGGACGCCCCGCCGTCACCGTGGCCCAGGCGAACCGGTACGCGTGGCTGGACTGCGGACTGGAGGCGCTGGAGGAGCCGACCGACGTTGAGCGGGAGGCGCTGGAGGAGCTGAACGGCCTGGTCAGGACCTGCCTGGGTGCGCGGGCTCCCGAGGAGGCCGAGGCGGAGTACCGGATGGACGGGGTCCTCGGGGTCCCCGTGGCGTTCTCCGCCGGCTCCGCGACGGACCCCGGCGGCCTCGCGGCGGACTCCGGGAGCTTCGCGGACGATGCCCGTGCCCCGCGTGAGCCCTCGGCGCCCGGGGAGGAGACGGTCGCTCCGGGAGAGGCGCCGGACGATCCGGGCGGGGGCGCGGTCCCCGTGCCCGGGGAACCGTCCGAGGCGGAGCGGGACCCGTCCGGGGACTCGGTACCGCCTCCCGCGCAGGGCGGGCCGGCAGCGTCGCAAGAGCCGTCGCCTCCTCTTGTGCCCGAGGAGGCCCCGACCCCGGGGGCGGTTCCCGAGGATACGGGCGGTCGGGGGTCCGGGGCGCCTCCCGAGCCGCCGCGCTTCGACGCGCGCACCTCCGCGTGCCTGGACTCCGCCCGGCGCGAGCAGTTGGACCCCTACGTGGCCCCGGCGGCGCTGCTGTTCACCGACGACCCCGAGGCGGAGGCGTCGGGCGTCGTGCCGCTGACCGGCGAGGGCCTGGTTCGGGTGTTCGGCGTGGTGCTGCTGGTACTGGTGCTGACGGTGGTGGTCAGCGTGGCGGTGTCCACGCGGCTCGTCCGCCCGGTGCGCGCGCTCACCGACGCGGTGCGGCGGATGCGCGAGGGGCGGGGGGACTCGCGGGTGGAGGTGCGCGACTCCGGTGAGCTGGGCCAGCTGGCGGACGCGTTCAACGAGATGGCCGAGCACCTGGAGCGGTTGGAGAAGCAGCGCCGGGCCATGGTCAGCGACGTCTCGCACGAACTGCGGACGCCGCTGAGCAACCTGCGCGGCTGGCTGGAGGCGGCCCAGGACGGGGTAGCCGACCTGGACCGGGAGCGGATGGGGATGCTGGTCGGCGAGACGCTGCTGCTCCAGGACATCGTCGACGACCTCCAGGACCTGGCGCTGGCGGACGCGGGCAAGCTGCGGCTGTCCCCGGAGCCGGTGGACGCCGGGGCGCTCGTGGAGCAGGTGGTGGACAGCCAGCGGCTCAGGGCCGCCGGGGCCGGGCTGCGGCTGGTGGCGGAGGCCGGGGACGTGGTGGTGGTCGCCGACCGGACCCGGCTGGTGCAGGTGGTCGGGAACCTGCTGGGGAACGCGCTACGGCACACCCCGGCGCCCGGAACGGTGACCGTGCGGGCGCGCCGCTCGGGCGGGGAGGCGGTCGTCGAGGTGGCCGACACCGGTGTGGGCATCCCGGCGGAGGACCTGCCGCACGTGTTCGACCGGTTCTGGCGGGCGGACAAGTCGCGCAACCGGCGTACGGGAGGGAGCGGGCTGGGATTGGCCATCGTGCGCAACCTGGTGGAGCTGCACGGCGGGTCGGTGTCGGTGGAGAGCACCGTCGGTGAGGGAACCACGTTCACGGTGCGGCTGCCGCTGGAGGGACCGCGAGGGGTGGAGGAACCGGAGTGGCCCGAGGGATCGGAGTGGCTGTCGGAGGACTGAGGGTGACCGGGCCTCCGGCCGCGGCCGGAGGCGGTCACGCCGCGTCCGGAATGCCCTGTCTCGTCTAGGATTCAGGCAGGCGCGGCACCGGCCCGACCGCGCTTCCCCCTGTCCCGGGCCCGCGGAGGATGCGTGCACCAGCCCCCGAACGTCCGTGTCCCGAACGCCGGGGAGGGCTACGCCCGGTCGTACGACCGCTGGGTGACGGCCTTGGCGGTTCTCTTCGGCGTGTTCTTCGGGAACCAAGCGGTCAACGCCGGAGCGATGATGCTCTTCGACGTCTCGGAGGACGTCTCCGGAGTGTTCCGGGAGTGGGGGGAGTTCGCGGCGGTCCTGTCGGTCGCGGCCGCGACCGTGGGCCTGGCCGTCCTCCCCCTCTCTCTGTCGATCCCCCTCCTGTCCCTCCGAGGGCCGGTACGGCCGGGACGGCTTCCTCCGTGGACCACTCCGGCACAGGCACGGACCGCGAGGGCGCTGTTGAACGACGGTGTGCTCAGCAACGACCCCTGGACCGACCAGGTGGCCCGGGCGTGGGCGGACACCATCCTCTGGAACGCGGGGCACCTGTCCTCCCCGGCCTTGCGTTTGATCCCCGTCGCCTCCTGCGTCCTGATGCTCGCGATGGGTGCCGCCGCCTTCGCGTCGGGCGCCCGGGCGGGCGACCTGAACCAGATGGCGCTCCAGGCCAACTGCCTCGCCTTCTTCGGAGCGGCCCTGCTCCTGGTCCCGTTCCAGACCCGACGAGTGGGAAGGGCACGTAGGTTCCGCGCACTCCACGAAACCGCGCACGGGAAGGTGAGCCGATGAGCGAGCAGCGCCCTCCCCTGTTCGTCCGTATCCGTGCCTACGCCCACCGGTACCCACGTGGTTACGCGATCCGCGCTGGCCTTGCAGGCGGCCTCTTCTTCGGTACGTTCACGGGGCTCTTCTGGGCCTTCTTCCTCCAGTCCGTCGGGGACAGCGCCGTGTGGGCCCTTCCGTTCGGGGCGGTTTCGGGGGCCCTCTTCGGCGTTTTCGTGGCCGTGGTCATCGTCAGATCGCTTCCTTCGGCCCCTCTCCCCCCGGGCACCGACCGAGCGGGGATGCGTCAGGCCGCGCGACTGGTCCGCGGCGGAGTCCCCGGCACCGATCCCCTGGTCAACCAGATCGCCCGCCACCAGGCCGAGTCGGTTCTGCGTCAGCAGTACTGGCCGAAGACGATGGCCACTGTCTTCGGCTTGGGTCTGGCGTTGAACCTGTGGTCGGTAACGATGAGCATCACCGGCCCCGGGCTCTGGGGCAACGTCGTGGGCATCGTGGTGTTCTCCTTCATTCTGTTCGTGGCGATGCCGCTCACCGCACGCCAACGCAGGCGGGCCCGGGCCTTCCTCACCGCGTTGGAGCAAGTCCCGGGCCCTGGCCCCGACGCCTGAGTCCTCAGCGGCCGAGCGCCCGGAACCGCCGCACGCACAGCGGGAAGAAGACCGCCGTGAGCACCAGCGGCCAGACCACGGCCATGAGCACCGCGTTCTGCGCGATCCAGCTCTCCCCGCCCCACCCCGGGTTGCCGAACAGCTCCCGGGTGGCGGCGACCGTGGACGACAGCGGGTTCCAGTCCGCGACCGCGCCCAGCCACACCGGCATGGACGCCGTCGCCACGAAGGCGTTGGACAGGAAGCCCAGCGGGAACTCCAGCATGTGCACGGCCCCGAGGGCGCCCTCGCCCCGCACGGCCAGGCCCACGTAGACGCCCACCCACACCAGCGAGAAGCGCAGCAGCAGGAGCAGCCCGATCCCCGCGGCGGCCTCACCGGTGCCGCCGTTCCACTGCCACCCCACGAGCAGGCCGCACAGGACCAGCAGGGCCAGGGTGATCGCCGACCGGAGCATGTCCGCCGCGCACCGGCCCACCACGACGGCCGAGGGCGCCATGGGCATGGAGCGGAACCGGTCGGTGACCCCGCGCGCGGCGTCCTGGGACACGGCGGTGACCGTCTCGCCCACCCCGAAGACCATCGCCATGGCGAACATGCCGGGCATCAGGAACTCCCGGTAGTCCCCGCCGCCGGGCACGGTCATCGCCCCGCCGAACAGGAACCCGAACATCAGCACCATGACCACGGGGAACAGCAGTCCCGCGACGAGCTGGCCGGGTTGGCGCAGCCAGTGCACGACGTCGCGCCGGGCGATGGTCCACCCGTCCGCCAGCGCCCAGCGCAGCCGGTCGGCGGGCGCGGACGCCGCTCCCGGGATGACGGTGTCGTTCATCGGCTCTCCCCCACTCGGTCCTCGTGCTCCTCGTGTTCGCCGTGGTCCTCGCGGTTGCCGTACTCCTCGATGTCACCGCGTTCCCCACGAACGTCTTGACCGTCGCGGTCACCACTGCCGTCGCGGTCACCACGGTCACCACGGTCCTCATGGCCGCCGGTCAGGTGCAGGAAGACCTCATCCAGGGTCGGGCGGCGCAGCGCGACGTCCTCCACCTCGATCCCCTCCTCTTCCAGAGCCCTCACCACCTCGGTGAGGGCCGCGACCCGGTTCCGAACACCGACGCCGATCCGACGCGCGTCGGCCTCGACCTCGGGACGCTCTCCGCTCACCCTGCCGATGAGGGCGGCGGCCCGGTCCAGCGCGGCGGCCTCGTGGAGCACCACGTCGAGCCGGTCGCCGCCCAGCCGGGACTTGAGCTCCTCCGGCGTGCCCTCGGCGACGACGCGGCCGGAGTCGACCACCGAGATCCGGTCCGCCAGTCGGTCGGCCTCCTCCAGGTACTGGGTGGTGAGCAGCACCGTGGTGTCGCCCGCCACCAGTGCGCGGACGGCGTTCCACACCTCGTTGCGCCCCCTGGGGTCGAGCCCGACGGTGGGCTCGTCCAGGAACAGCACGGGCGGGGACAGGATCATGCTGGCGGCCAGGTCCAGGCGGCGGCGCATGCCGCCGGAGTAGGCGCTGACCGGCTTGCGTCCGGTGTCGGCCAGGCGGAAGCGCTCCAGCAGTTCGTCGGCCCGCGCGGCGGCGCGCCGGGCGCCCAGGTGGTAGAGGCGGCCGAACATCTCCAGGTTCTGCCGTCCGCTGAGCACCTCGTCCACGGCGGCGTTCTGGCCCACCAGGCCGATGCTCCGGCGGACCGCGTCCCCCTGGGAGGCCACGTCGTACCCGGCGACGCGCGCGGTGCCCTCGTCCGCGCGCAGCAGCGTGGCCAGGACGCGTACGGCGGTGGTCTTGCCCGCGCCGTTGGGGCCGAGCAGCCCGCACACGCTGCCCGCGGGCACGTCCAGGTCGAACCCGCGCAGCGCCCAGCTCCTCCCGTAGCGCTTGCCCAGACCGCGCGCGGTGACCGCGCCTCCGGTCGTGTTCACAGCGTTCCCCTCTCCACGCTTGTCGTACGCCGTACAGTACGGCCTACGATCGAGGGAACACAAGGGGATCGGAGATAATTCCGTACGGCGTACAGAATCTTTTTTCCGGCCTGGGACGGGGCGTAGCCTCCGCTCCGCGCCGGGGTTCAGGCGGTGGGCCGCTGGTCGGCCCGGAGCAGTCGGCGGACCTCGGCCGGGACGAAGCGCAGGTGGCCGCCGGGAGTACGGACCACGGGGATGCGGCCCTGTGCGACCCACCGGTTCACGGTCCTGGGATTGACCCTGAACAGGTCGCCCACCTCGGCCACGGTGAGCAGGGAAACGGGCAGGTCGGTGCGGGGTGTGTGGGTCACGGGAGTCCTTCGTCAGGGGTGGAGGCGGGGGTGGAAGACAGAGGGCGGAGCCGCGCGCCGGGGCCCGGAGCCGCCCGGCGCGCGGCCGGTTCAGGGAGTGCGCTGCCGGGGGATGGACGGCGGCTTCTCCGGTGGCAGTGCCTCCAGTGGTGACCTCCACACGGTCGGGTGGAGGCGGTGGTGTTCCCACGGGGTGCGGCACACACGGACCTGCGTGCCCTTCTGGGCGCCGTAGACCTCCTCGTGCTGCCAGGTCGAGCCCAGGCAGCGGACTCTCACCCTGTGGGCGCGGGCCCAGGCGCGCAGGGCCTCCCTGCTCTCCACTTCGTGCACCTCGAACACGGTCCTCGGTTGGCGGCGCGGCTCGGGCACGGCGGTCATGGCTCGTGTCCCTGCCGTTGACCGGACTCGCGCAGCTCACGGGCGGCCTGCTGAGCCAAGCGGGCGAGCTTCTCCAGGGCGGCGACGCGCGCGGCGCGGCCGTGCGCGCTCCAGCCCGGGGAGAGGTCGACGTGGCAGGCGGCCACGGCCAGGGAGGCGAGGGAGCCGGAACCGTTGGCCTCGCGGCACAGGCGGACGTCGTCGCACGTCAGATCCGTGATGGTGACGGCGGTGGTCGCGGACATCATCGCTTCGCCTCCCGGAGTACCTGGTGCGCGGCCGTGCGCACGATCGGGAGGGCGCCCGTGGCGACGCTGACCCATGCCGTGGGCAGGACGGCGAGGAAGGGGCGGACGCGGTTGCTGCGGCTGCGGCGCGACCGGAAGGCGAGGGAGCTCACGCGCGCACTCCCTCGAAGGCTCGAGCGGCGTGGGCGACCTGGGCGGCGTGGGCGGACTGGATGGACTGGGCGGTGTGCCACTGACGGACCACGGCGGTGAGGTCGCCCGGCGGGCGCGGTGGCGGCGCGGCCGGGGCGATGACGTGCAGGATGTCGCCGCCGAGGTGGTCGGGGGCGGGTCGCTTGTGTGCTCGCTTCCGCTCCCATGCCCGGCAGTAGGGCGGGATGAGGTCGCGCTCCACCGGGGGTTCGACGGGCTCCGGAGGAGGGGGCGGCGGTTCCTGCCACTCCCAGCGGCGGCGCACGGGCGGGCGGCGGCACGGGGCTTGGGTTCGAGCGGAAGGCGGCGCGGACCGCGCGTGGCGGCCCCGGGCGGGCGGAGCTATCACCCGCCACAGCATCACGAAGAACTGGATCAGGTATCGCACGAGGCGACTCCTCTCGGCTGCCGGGTGGGAAGCCCGGCAAGGACTGAGTAACCTCATGATGCAACTAGGATTCCAACTTTTCAAGGATGGGATTCCTAGTTGTACGCTTACACCCGATATCCAGTTACAGGATTCCTAAAATGTCCCTCTCTGACCGACGACGATCTACGATCAGGGGCATCATGGCCACCAGGTACTCGCCAACCATCCGTCGACGTCGCCTGTCCGCTGAGCTGCGACGCATCCGCCAAGCCGCGCGCATGACCAGTGAGGAAGTCGCGAAGGCCGCCGAGCTGTCCAAGTCGACGTATTCCAACATCGAATCCGGCCTCAAGCAGCGCCCGAAGCTCCCGGAAATCCGCGCCATCCTCAAGGCCTGTGGGCTGTCACCCGGCCGCGAGTACGAGGAGATCCTCGACCTGTGCCGCCAGTCCCTCGAACGCGGTTGGTGGAACCGGTACCGAGACGTTCTGGCCGCGAGATACGTGGGATTCGAAACCGAGGCCAACGCGATCTCCACGTGGGAGCCTGTGGTCCTGCCTGGCCTGCTCCAGGTGCCGGGATACATGGAGGTCATCGCCCAGGCCGCGTTGTTGCGGCCGGAGGACATCCACCGCATCGTCGACGCGCGGATGACACGACAGCGCATCCTGGATGATGAAGACGCACCTGAGCTGTGGGCCATTTTTGACGAGACCGCACTTCTGAGGTTGGAGCAGCACCCGATGGTGCGTCAGGAGCAGGTCCGCCACCTGCTGGAGATGGCCGAGCGCCCGAATCTGACCCTCCAGATGACACGCGCGGCCCAGCTCAACGCGGGGAGCGGAGGCCCCTTCGTCATCCTGGAGTTTCCCGAATCGGTCGACCCCACGGTGGTCTATTTGGAAACGGACACCGATGGAATCTACTTGGAGGAGCCCGACGAGGTCGCCCGCTACAGAAACCTGATGAACCACCTGCGCCTGGCCGCTCTCCGTCCCGGCGAGACGATCGACCACCTTCGACAGATGATCGAGTAGAAGACCATGACCTCAGTTCCCACCCTGTTGAACTTCCGTAAGTCGAGCTACAGCCAGCCCAGCGGCGGCAACTGCGTCGAGGTCGCCGACGCCCCCGGAGTGTCAGCCGTTCGCGACACGAAGTACCGCGACCGAGGGCACCTGCTGTTCGAGTCGCCGGAGTGGCGTCGGTTCGTCGACTGCGTGAAGACCGACGGCTGACCCAGTCCAAACGAAAGGCCCCTGGTGATCTTGGTCGCCAGGGGCCTTCGTGTACTCGTTCCGTGATCACTGTAGCGTCCGCGCCCGGCGGGTGTTGGCAGGGCGACCCCGGAAGACGAGCCTGTACAAACGAGACGCAGCACCGCACTGAGGATGTCCGCTACTAGGTTCTTCGGGTACGCCATCGCACAGTGGTGCGCTCCCTTTCCCGGTGATCTTGTACTTATAGCGAGGTTCGATGATCGAACCTCGCTATAAGTACAAGATCACCGCAGTTCAGAACCCTTGCGTCACACCGGCGACGGTTCCGGCCAGCACACATCCGGCGCCTGCTGGCGGACGCCGCACAGCCCGGGACCGTCCCCGCGTGCGCGGAGACCACGTCCCCGCAGACGTGCCACCGCACCCGGCCAGCGTCCATGCGTGCCCTGCCCCAAAAGGCCCGACGCCTGCGGGCACCGTCGAGCGCGGCAGCCGCCCGGAACCAGGAAGTCACACCCCTGCGACACCACCGATGACGTGCGGGTGGTCCCTGGGCTCCTCCCCCTCCATCGGCAACTCCACCACGGGCACGTACCGGCCGACCGCCTCCCCGCCGTACTCGTCGCTGTAACCGAGGGTCCCGCCGCCCGCCCGTACCTCGTGGGCGCTGTTGAGCAGCATCAGCTGGGAGGCCACCTCCTCCGCGGTGGGCGGGCCGCCGTCCAGGTCCATCCCGTTGGTCATCCGCACCGCACTGGCCGCCACGGCGAACGCGTCGTGGTTGACCAGGGCGTATCCGCTGTTGAGGGCGTCGGGGTCCTCGTCCCCCGCGTACTCGTGGAAGGCGTTCACGAAGGACCCGTAGTGCGGCGGCGCGTTCTCGGGAACCCGCCCCGTGCTCCAGCGCGGATCGACCGACGAGGCGTAGACCAGGGTGATGTCCCCGTCGCGCAGGTAGCCCATCACCTCCTCGTCGTCCACGGCGGTCAGGCCGATCACGGAGAACAGCACCCGGAAGTGCTGGTCGGAGCAGGCCCGGCTGGCCAGGGAGGCGAGGAACTCCTTGAGGTCCGGGGCCCGCCCCGCGAAGAGCACCGTGTCGGTGCCCGACGCGCACACGTTGAGGGTCACCGTGTGGAACAGGCCCGCACGGGGCGGGTCCCCGACGGTCGTGCCGGTGTACTCCTGGGGGTGCCCGGTGATGTACACGCCGAGCTGGTTCTCGTAGGCCTCGCGCAGTGAGGAGACGAACAGGTCGGGTTCGTTGGCGTCGTAGACCAGGCTCGCCCCGGGCGTCTCCTCCAGATCGTCGAGGTAGGCCCGCAGCGCCCGCACGTACTCGGTGTTGCTGGGCGCGGCGCGCATCAGACCCGGCGCCTCGGGGTGGGCCAGGCCGTCGGCGGTGACCGCGGCCGAGACCATGGGGATGCCGTGCACGTCCAGGCGGGCGGCCACGTCCCGGGTGGAGCTGACGCTCACGCCCATGCCGATCACCGCGACGAGGGGGTTCTCCTCGTCTTCGGCCATGGCCGCGAGTTCGTCCACCACCGGCTCCCAGCCCTCCTGCTGCCCGCCCATGTTGGCCAGGTGGAGCTGGATCGCCGGACTCCGGTCGCCGAAGTGGGGGGTGTGGTTGGCCCGCATCTGGGCGGTGTGGGCCCCCTCCAGCGACCTGACCATACGGACGGGGTCCATGGGGCTGACGTCGCCGAAGGTGAGCGTGCCCAGGAGGGCGATGCGGACGACGTGCCCGTCGGCCTCCTCCGCCACCCGGGTGTTCTCGCGGGCGATGGCCGCCTGCACCTCGGTGTACTCCTCGTGGTAGACGTACGACCCGTCGGTGACGCCCACGCACTGCCCCTCGGACAGGCGCACGCCGCTTCCGGGCCCGCCGCAGGTGAACACGTCCCAGTAGAGGGCGACCGGAACCAGCAGCAGGAGGACCAGCGCCGGGACGACCAGCTTCCACCAGCGCCGCAGCCGCCTGCGGACGAGGGAGCCCGGACCGCCGGGCACGTGCGGGGACAGGGGCGCGTCGTGGGGGCCGGTCATGGTCGTCCCTTCTGTGGTGGGCGGTCGCTCACGCCTTGGCCCCGAACTTGGCGACCAGCCGCAGGTGCCACGCCGCCTCGTCGAAGATGTGCGCCGCTCCCTTCGGAGCCCGTCCGGCGAGGTCGTTCAGCGCCATGTGGCAGACCGAGTGCAGGGCCCCGGAGCGGAAGAGGTCGGGGTCGTTGAGGATCTGGCGGGCCGCGACGAGCTTGAGGACGGTCTCGGTCTCCTCACCTCCCTCCGCCCCCTCCGGGGCCGCGTGCCGCTGCCAGGTGTGCGTCCAAGCGTCCAGGAGCGGGAACGACGGACGGACCCGCAGGGGCGCCGCGGTGACGCCCCGCAGCAGGCGGACCCACTCCTCGCCGCCGATGTCGGGTGCCTTGAGCCAGCCCTGGAGGTGCCAGGCCACGCGGGTGAGCTGACCCGCGCAGAGGCGGTGGTAGATCGCGCACTCGGCGGAGCGCCGGTTGTCGGACTCCCCGCTCTGGTAGTGGTCGGCGAGCCTGCGGTGGACGGCGTCCCAGTTCCCCGGGGCTCCGCTCGGGCGCCGGGCCAGGCTGCGGGACAGGAGGCGGCGCAGCACGGTGGTCGTCTCCGGGGCCGTGCGGTCCCACAGGGGGTGGTCGAGGAGGCGGTCCTCCTCGACGCGTTCGGTGAGCTCGCCCGACCGGTTCAGCCACAGCCCCGCGTCGGGGTCCCTGGCGGCGGAACAGGTGACCAGCGCCTCCCGCAGGCGCTGGTCGAGGCGGTCCGGATCGACTCCCAGGGCCGTGGTGAGCATGCCCTCCTCCACGGTCACGGCCGACTCCAGACCGGTGACCGGGTCGACGGGGCGGTGGGCGAGCGCGGCGTGCAGGCTGGTGCCCCGGACCGCGACCCAGGCGTCGGCGAGCTGGGCGGTGGTTCCGGGGTGCCCTCCGGTGAAGTCCGCGAGGAGGTCGACGATCTCGTTCGAGACGTGGCCGCTGCCCTTGGCGCGGGAGCGGGCGCGCGAGAACAGTTCGCCGATGGCGCGCCGGTCGAGCGGTTCCAGGGGCGAGAAGCGCATGTACTGCCGGGTGTCCTCGTAGAACCGTTGGAGGGGCACGCCGTCGACCGTCTCGGACGCGGTGGCGACCACGGTGAGCGGTTCCGGGAAGCCGACGCCGCCGAGGAGCCCGCTCCGGGCGAAGGGCGCCGGGACCTCGGCCAGGGCCCGCAGGAGCACGGGTCCCACGCCCCGGTCGGCGTTGTCCAGCAGCAGGACCGGGGTGGGCTGGTAGCCCACGCGCCTGGCCGCGTGCTGGAGGTCGGTGAACAGGGCCTCGCTCAGGAAGCGGGCCACCTTCTCCCGGTTGGAGATGCGGGACACCGCGTCCACGGCGTCGGGCTCGCGCGCCTGGAGCCACAGGTGGTAGAGGGAGTCGGCCACCTGTTCCCGGGCCTGCCCGCCCTGGCCCTGGGCGCGCATCCACTCGAAGACGCGCTCCAGCACGCGGGCGCCCACGCCGGATACGGCGGCGGCCCACCGGGCGAGGTCGACGGGCAGCGGGTCGACGCCGACCAGTTCGGCGGGCGGGATGAGGTCGCCCGCCTCGCTCAGGAACCTGCTCAGCCGGCCCATGCCGCTGGGCCACACCTGGTCCACCAGGGCGGTGATCTCCGCGTGCGCCCGGTCGTTGCGGCTCCTGATGTCTCCCTCGTCGCCCGGCGCCCCGTCGGCGTCGATCTCCAGGCGGACGGTGATCAGGCTGATCCAGAGCCGGGGGAACTGGAGGCGCCCGTAGTAGCGCAGGGCGCGGGCCAGGCCCCTCTCCTGGTGGGAGGAGATCGCGGCGAAGGCGTCGGGAACACTGGAGTGGTACCTGACGTCGGCGAGGTCGAGGTGGGCGTGGGGGACGCCGAGCCTCTCCAGTTCGCGGGCCTTGTGCAGGGTGAAGTGGGACTTGCCGTACCCCCGGGGGCCGTGGACGAGCAGGATGGGTCGCCTGCGGCCGGGCGGCCCCGACCAGCCGGGGTCCACGAGTTCCTTGTAGCAGACGGCCTGCGCCTCCTGCCCGACCGGCGTCTCATGACCGTCCGGCACCTGCGCGCCATTCGCCACGACCCGATGGCCTCCCTTTGTCCGCTCCAGTTCCGGCCCGCCACCGACATATGATGCGCACCCTGCCGAGATTTATGGCCATATCGGGTTTTTGTGACGTACGCGTTATGAGACTCATCCATATATGAGTGCTCTGATCTCTTATGCGCAACTTGATGTTGCTGTTTCTGGTGTTGCTGATGGTGCTTCTGAGTGCGCGTTAAAAGGGCGCGCTCCGAGGTTGTCCACAGAAGCAGGAGGCGCCTTCCGGCGCGGCGGCGGCCCTGTTTTCATGAAGGGGAGGGAGCGAGAACCGCTGACCCGACGATCCGAACGGAGGCCCCGTGACCGGTACCGAGGCGGCGCCCGCCCCCCGCACGTCCGCCGCCGCCGGCCCGCGTCCGCGCGTGCCCGGACCCGGCACACCGGACGCCCGGGGCCCCTGGCGCTACCTGTGGTGGCTCATCGCCTCCCAGCCGTGGCGGGTCCTGGCCGGAGCCTTCTGGGGAACGGTCTGGATGGTCGGCCTCATGGTGATGCCCTACCTCGTCTCCCGCGCCGTCGACGACGGGCTGCGGTCCGGGGACCGGGGTGCGCTGCTGCTGTGGGCGGGCGCCCTGGCGGGCACGGGGGTGCTCAACGCGGCCGTGTCGATCATGCGGCACCGCACCATGACGCTCGTGCGGATGGACGCCTCGCTCCGGACCATGCGCGTGACGGCCAGACACGCGGCCCGGCTGGGCGCGGCGCTGCCCCGGCGGCTCTCCTCCGGGGAGCTGTCCGCCCTACAGGTGCTGGACGCGGGCCGGATCGCGCACACGCTCACCATGACCGGGCCGGGGGTCGGCTCGGTGATCGCCTACGCCTCGGTCGCCGTCCTGCTGCTGACCGTTTCACCCCTGCTGGCGGCGGTCGTGCTGGTCGGCGTACCGCTGCTCGCCCTGACCCTGGGACCGCTGCTGCGCAGTCTGCGCGGCGGACAGAGCGGCTACCGCGAGCAGGAGGGGCTCCTGACCACCCTGGCGGGCGACATCGTCGCCGGGCTGCGCGTGCTGTCCGGAATCGGCGGCCGGGAGCGGTTCGCCGCCCGCTACCGGAAGCGCTCGGCCTCACTGCTGCGCCGGGGGTACCGGCTCGGCGCGACCAACAGCTGGTTCGAGGCGGTCAGCTCCTGCCTGCCGGTGGTCTTCCTGGCGGCGGTCACCTGGATCGCCGCCCGGCTCGCGGTGGCCGGGGAGATCACCGTGGGCGAGGTGGTCGCCGTGTACGGCTACGTGGCCGTGCTCGTCATGCCGGTGTTCTTACTGATCGAGGCGGCCGGCGCCCTCACCCACGGCCACGTGTCGCTGGAGCGCGTGGTGAAGCTGCTGCGGTCCGGGCCCGATCTGTCGGAGGGCGGCGGCGCGGCTCCCCCGGCGGGCCCCGCCGAACTGGTGGACCCCGAGAGCGGAACGCGGGTGCCGCCGGGGTCGATGACCGCCCTGGTCTCGCTCAGGCCCGGGGACGCGGCGCTGGTCGTGGACCGGCTGGGCCGCTACACCGACTCCGACGCCCTCTGGGGCGGAGTGCCGCTGCGCGACGTGGCCGTGGAACGGGTGCGCGACCGCGTCCTGGTCGGCGACAACGAGTCGTACCTGTTCGCGGGTCCGCTGCGCGAGGTGGTCGCGGTGCACGGCGGCCGGACTGACGAGCAGGTCATGGAGGCGCTGCGGACGGCCGGAGCGCTGGACGTGGTCTCGTCCCTGCCCGACGGGCTGGACTCGGCGGTGGAGGAGCGGGGCCGCAACCTGTCCGGCGGGCAGCGCCAGCGGGTGCGGCTGGCCCGCGCGGTCCTGGCCGAACCGGAGGTGCTGATGCTGGTCGAGCCCACCTCTGCGGTGGACGCGCACACCGAGGCGCTGATCGCGGCCCGGCTGCGCGAGGCACGGGAAGGGCTCACCACCGTGGTCGCGGGCACCTCGCCGCTGCTGCTGGCGCGGGCGGACCGGGTGGTGCTGCTGGACGAGGGGCGGGCCGTGGCGGTGGGCACGCACGGGGAGCTGGTGGCCACGCGGCCGGACTACCGGAAGCTGGTCCTGCGCGGAGCGGACGAGGGGAGCCGGTCGTGAGCACGGAGACGGGGAAGGGCACGAAGAACGACGGAAGCGCGGAAGCGGGGAAGAGCGCGAAGACCGGCGGGAGCGCGGGAAACGGGGAGGGAACCGGGGCCGTCGCAGGCGCAAAGGCCGAGGCGGGAACGGGAACCGGGCGGGTCGGCGGCGGGCACGGGACGCACGCCGGGGAGGAGGAACGGCTGCCGGTGGCGGAGCCCGCCGAGGCGCGCCGGGACGCCTGGCGACTGGTGTCGGCCGACCGCGCCGGGCTGACCGCGACGCTCGCGCTGACCTGTCTGGCCAGCGCGGCCGGGCTGGCCGGACCCTACCTGCTGGGCCGGATCATCGACCTCCTGGAGGCCGGGCGGGCCACCGTCGCGGCGGTCGACGGGCTGGCCGCCGCCGTCCTGGCCTGCGCGCTGGCGCAGCTGGTGCTGACCCGGTACGCACGGCTGGGCGCGTTCCGCTTCGGGGAGCGGGCACTGGCGCGGCTGCGCGAGGAGTTCGTGGACCGGGCCCTGGCCCTGCCCGCCCGCGTGGTGGAGCGGTCGGGCACCGGGGACCTCACCAACCGGGCGTCCGGCGACATGGGGGTGATCGCGACGACCCTGCGCGGAGCCGTCCCCGACGTGTTCCCCGCCCTGGTGCAGATCCTCTTCCTGTTGGCCGCGGTGTTCTGGCTGAGCCCGTCCATGGGCGTGCTGGTCCTTGTGGTCGTGCCCCCGCTCTGGTGGGCGCTGCGCTGGTACCTGAGCCGGTCGCGCGCCGCCTACCTGGCGGAGGGGGCGGCCGCCTCGACGGCGCTGGCCGGGGTGACCGCAACCGCCGAGGGCGGACGCACCGTGGAGGCGCTGGGGCTGCGCCGGGAGCGGGTGGCCCGTACCGACCGCGACACCCTGGAGCTGTACGGGGCGCGGCGGCGGACCCTGCGCCTGAGATCGGTGCTGTTCCCCGTCGCCGACGTCGCGTTCTCCCTGCCCGCCGTGGTGGTGCTGCTGGGTGGCGGCCTGCTCCACCTGGAGGGCGGGGTGAGCCTGGGTGTGGTGGTGGCCTGCTGCCTCTACATGCGCCAGATGGAGGAACCCGCCACCGGGATCATGTACTGGGTGGAGCAGTTGCAGCGGGGAGGGGCGTCGTTCGCGCGGGTGCGCGGCGTGGGCCGGGTGGCGGCTCCGGTGGGCGCCGCCCCGACACCCGCCGACGATCGGATCGAGGTCCGCGGCGCCCGCTACGCCTACGCGGCGGGTACGGACGTCCTGCGCGGGATCGACCTGACGGTGCGGCCCGGCGAGCGGCTGGCGGTCGTGGGCCCCTCGGGAGCGGGCAAGACCACGCTGGGGCGGCTGCTGGCCGGGGTGGACGCGCCGGACTCGGGGAGCGTGCTGGTGGGCGGGGTGCCCGTGGCCGACCTGGGCCCGGAGGAGCTGCGCCGCCGCATCGTCCTGGTCGACCAGGAGCACCACGTGTTCGCGGGGACGCTGCGCGAGAACCTGGCCCTGGCCTCGGAGGAGGCCGACGACTCCGACCTGCTGGCCGCGCTGGAGGCGGTGGACGCGGACTGGCCGCGGGAGCTGCCGGAAGGACTGGACACCCCGCTGGGCGCGGGCGGTACGGCGCTGGACGCCGCGGCGGCACAGCAGCTGGCCCTGGCCCGGGTGGTGTTGGCCGACCCGCACACGGTGGTGCTCGATGAGGCCACCTCGCTGCTGGACCCCACCGCCGCCCGGGCGGCGGAGCGCTCCCTCGCGGCGGTGCTGGAGGGCAGGACGGTGATCGCGATCGCGCACCGGCTGCACACCGCGCACGACGCCGACCGGGTGGCGGTAGTGGAGGACGGCCGGATCACCGAACTGGGCGGCCACGACGAACTGGTGGACGCGGGCGGCGCCTACGCGGCCTTGTGGAGATCCTGGCACGGCACCGCTTGACCCCCCGGACGATGCGGCCCTTCGCGGTCAGTCGCTGGGACCGTCCCCGCGTGCGCGGGGAGCACTCCTCGTCGTTGAAGCTGGGAAGCATGCCTCCGGGACCATCCCCGCGTGCGCGGGGAGCACCGCCTCCCGCCGTTGGGCTCTGGGGGGTGGTTGGGACCATCCCCGCGTGCGCGGGGAGCACCCACCATGGCCGGACTGCCCGCCGCCGCTATCGGGACCATCCCCGCGTGCGCGGGGAGCACGTAACTGACCTCGGAACTTACCAGCGGCAAGCGGCCGAATTTCCAACTTCCCGAGAAACAGACATTTCACCCACAAAGCCAGGTCCGGACCGACCCATGGTTTCACGCGCAGGACCAGCACACTCGCCCTACTGATCAGGACCGCGACCAGCTAGACACCCGCGCAACGCACCCCGACCGAAGGACGCGTCCGGACTGTCACCGACCTGCGGCACCATGGAGGCGACCACCGCCGCCAGCCCCGAGGAGCCGCCATGTCCGACCAGCGCTGCGCCTGGGCCCGGGGGTCGTCCGAGCTGATGCGGGCCTACCACGACCACGAGTGGGGCAGGCCCTCCCGCGACGACGCGCACCTGTTCGAGATGCTCGTCCTGGAGGGCGCGCAGGCCGGGCTGTCCTGGTCCACCGTGCTCAACAAACGGGAGAACTACCGGCGGGCCCTGGAGGGCTTCGACCGGGACCGGATCGCGGAGTACGGCCAGGAGGACACCGACCGGCTCCTCCAGGACTCCGGGATCATCCGCAACCGGCTCAAGGTGGCCTCGCTCCCCCGCAACGCCCGGGCCTTCGGGGACGTGCGAGAGGAGTACGGCACCTTCGCGGCGTACCTGTGGGGCTGGGTGGACGGAACGCCCGTGGTCAACCGCTTCACCGAACCCTCCGAGGTCCCGGTGAGCACCCCGCTTTCGGACCGGGTCAGCAAGGACCTGAAGAAGCGCGGCTTCACCTTCGTGGGCACCACCATCGTCTACTCCTACCTTCAGGCCGTGGGCGTGGTCGACGACCACCTGGTCGACTGCCCGGCCAAGCCCGCCTGACCACCGCCGACCGATCCGACCGCGCCCGACCGCGCCCGACCGCGGCTGGGCGCCGGCCCGGTGGCGGGGCGCCGCCGCCCCGCCGCCTTCCCCGATCAGTCGGCCCCGGACACCTCCACCGGGGCGCGCCTGCGGAGCCGTCCGAGGTCCTTCCGCATGCCCTGGCCCCGTCCCGAACCGCGCCCCCTCGGAGCCCCGGGCCACCCTTGCGCGCTATTTTCGTACACCGTACTGTACGGCTTACGGAAACCAGGACCCCCCACTGGACGGATGGAGAGCCATGACCTTCCTCGTCGCCGGAGCCACCGGCAACGTCGGCCGCCACGTCGTCGGACAGCTGCTCGGCGCCGGGCACCCCGTACGCGCGCTGACCCGCGCCCCCGGCCGGGCACGCCTGCCCGAGGGCGCGCAGGTGGTCGGCGGCGACCTCACCGACCCGGACGGCCTCGCCCCGCACCTCGAAGGGGTCACGGGGCTGCACCTGATCACCTTCGGCGGGGACGACTACAGCCCCCTCACCTCGGCGCCGCGCCTGGTCGAACTCGCCGCGAAGGCGGGCGTGCGCCGGGTGTCGGTGCTGTGCGACTTCTACCCGGGTCCGGTGGAGGAGGCCCTGGCCGCGAGCGACCTGGCCTGGACCCTGCTCCACCCGGTCGAGTTCATGGCCAACACCCTGGACTGGGCCGGCTCCGTCCGCGCGGAGGGCGTGGTCCGCGAGGCGCGCACCGCGCCCAGCGCCCTGGTCCACGAGGCCGACATCGCCTCCGTGGCGGTCACCGCCCTCACTGAGGACGGCCACGGAGGCCGCGCCTACCCCCTCACCGGCCCCGAGGCGCTGACCCCGGCGGAGCGGGTGGCCGCGCTCTCGCGCGGGATCGGCCGCGAGGTCGGGCTGGTCCGCCTCACCCTGGCGGAGGAGGCCGAGCGGCTGCGCGCCCTGGGCCACGACGAGGAGTACGTGGCCTTCGGCCTCCAACTGGTCACCGACCCGCCCGAGGTCGGCGCCAGGGTCCAGGACACCGTCGGGAAGGTGACGGGCAGGCCCGCGCGCACCTTCGCCGAGTGGGTCGGGGAGAACGCGGACGCCTTCCGCCCGCGGGCCTGACCCTCGGCCCGCCGCGTCCGGCCGGGACCGCTCCCCCGGCCGGACGGGTCCCGGCCCCGCGAACCTCCCGGCGCCCCGGCCTCCCCGCGACGCCGCGCAGCGGGGGGCGTGCGCCCTTGGAACACGCCCTAGACTGGCCGGACACCGGACCGAGAGCAGGACGGCCGATGCCCACGCAGTACACCAAGAGCGGCGACCCCGCGCGCAGTCTCGCCCTGCTGTGGCGGACACAGGAGCCCGTCAGCCGCCGCAACAAACCGGACCTGAGCGTGGACCGGATCGTGGCCGTGGCCTCGGAGATGGCCGACACCGACGGGCTCGCCGCGCTGTCCATGCGCAAGGTCGCCGAACGCCTGGGCGTGGGGACCATGTCCCTGTACACCTACGTGCCCGGCAAGGGCGAGCTGGTCGACCTCATGCTCGACGCCGCCTACGCCGACATGTACGCGGACGGCGAGCGCCCCGAGCACTGGCGCGAACGGCTGAGCGCGGTGGCGTACGCGAACTGGCGGCTGCTCCTGCGCCACCCCTGGATGCTCCAGACCCCGCGGGGCCGCCTCCTGGGTCCCCACCTCATCGCCAAGTACGAGTACGAACTGTCCGCCGTGGACGGCCTGGGCCTGTCCGACGTCGAGATGGACTCCACGGTCAGCCTGGTCAACAGCTACGCGGAGGGCGCCGCCAGCCAGGCCGCGGCGGTCAGTGAGACCGAACGGGCCACGGGGATGACGGACGGCCAGTGGTGGAGCACCCACGGCCCGCTGCTCGCGGCGTTCACACGGGACAGCGACTACCCGCTCGCCTCGCGGGTGGGCAGCACGGTGGGCAGGGAGCACAGGACGGTCTACTCGTCCGACCACGAGTTCGCGTTCGGCCTCGAACGCGTCCTGGACGGCGTCCGGGTCCTGGTGGAGTCGCGCTCGCCCCGGGGCGCGGAGGAGTCCTGAGGAGCGGAGCACCCGGGGTCAGGGGGTCGCGCGGCGGCCCTCCACCGGCACCGCGCGTCTCTTCGGCCGACCCGTCCGCCTCCGGCGGCGGACGCCGACTCCGCCTAGATCACCGCGTCCCCGCCCCGGACGGGGACGAGCCCGCTCCGGAAGGCCCAGACCACCAGCTGGACGCGGTTGCGCAGTCCCCGTTTGGCCAGGACGCTGGACACGTGTGACTTGATGGTCGTCTCGGACAGGCCGAGGACCCCGGCGATCTCGGCGTTGCTGGCGCCGGTGGCGACCAGCGCGACCACGTCCTTCTCGCGGTCGGTGAACTGCTCCTTCCAGCACGAGTCCGGGTCGTCCGCCCCGACGCACACCGCCGCCTCGTAGCGCACGAACTCCTCCACGACCGTGCCGACCACGGCCGGATCGAGCACGGTGTGCCCCTCCCGGAGCGAGCGCACGGCGTCGGTGATGACGGACATGTCGCTTCCGGTGAGGATGTAGCCGCAGGCGCCGGCCCGCAGGCAGCTCACGAGGTTGTCCCTGTCGTTGGGCACCGCCAGGGCGAGGACGCGAACGCGGGGTTCGTCCAGCTCCGAGAGCTCGCGGACCACCTCGTTCCCCCTCTCCCCCAGCGCCGCCATGTCGACGACGGCCACGTCGGGACGGAGCTGCCGTGCCCTGGCCACCGCCACTCGCAGGTCGCCGGTCGTTCCGACCACCTTGATGTCTTCCGTCGCTCCGAAGGCCGTACACAGTCCCAGCCTCACTACGTCCTGGTCACCGATAATCAGTACGCGGGTAATCAGTTGACCTGTCCCCTTTTCGTGCGAAACCTCCCGGGTGCGGGGGCGGGGGAACCCGGGGTTGTCCATTGGAAAGAAGCCAGCCGTCCTTAAATCCCCGATACCTTACGGACAAACCCTTCGCCCTTGGCCGCATGTGGCCAGCGGAGAATAAAACCGAAAAAACCGGTCACCGACCGTGTTCGCGGAGCACAGAGGTCCGAGCATCGCGCCGGGATCCTCATTTCCCTCCCCGTGGGCGATCGCGCCCGGGCAGGACGCGCCGTACCCGGAGGCTTCGATCCGCAACCATTTCCTTTTCCATAGGATATCGCCGTGGGTATCGGACGGGGAATTCCCCTCTTTTTGGAATCCCGTCCCTAAAGGACGGTTCCTCATCCGCCCCAGGCGACGGGAAGGGAGTGCACCCCGTAGACCGCGGAGGTGTCGCGCATACGAACGCTGTGCGGCGGGACGGCCAGGCGCAGGTCGGGTATCCGCCGGAACAGCGCGCCGTACCCCAGCCGCAGTTCCGTCCGGGCCAGCTGGTGGCCCAGGCAGTGGTGGGCGCCCAGGCCGAAGGCCAGGTGCATGGGGCGCTCCCGCCCCGGGTCGAGCACGTCGGGACCGGGGAAGGCCCGCGGGTCGCGGTTGGCGGCGGCCAGGGATACCACGACCGCCTCCCCCGCCCGGACGCGCTCCCCGCGCACCTCCAGGTCCTCGCGGGCCACCCGCATCGCCCCGAACTGCATGATCGTCAGATAGCGCAGCAGCTCGTCCACCAGCCGCGTCATCGGCTCCGGGTCGGTAGCGGTGAGCGCCCCGCGCCACGGTCCGGGGTGGGTGAGCAGGGCGAACGCGCCCAGGGCGAGCATGCTCGCCGTCGTCTCGTGCCCGGCGACCAGCAGCAGGAAGGCCATCGCCGCGACTTCCCCGTCCGTCAGGTCCGGGGCGTCCAGCAGCCCGCTGAGCAGGTCCTCCCCCGGTTCGCGGCGCTTGCGGCGCACCAGATCGGCCAGGAAGGCGTTGAGGTCGGCGAGCGCCGCCGAGACCCGCTCCCGGGGCTGTCCCACGTCGAAGGCGACCGCCGTGTCGCGCTGGAACCGCTCGCGCTCCCCGTAGGGCACGCCGAGCAGCTCGCAGATGACCAGTGACGGCACGGGCAGGGCGTAGTCGGCCACCAGGTCGGCGGGCGCGCCCGCCGAGAGCATGCGCTCCACGTGCTCCTCGGCGATCTCCCCGATGCGCGACTCCAGCAGGAGCATCCGCCGCCGGGTGAACTGCCCGGCCAGGTGCCTGCGGTAGCGGGTGTGCTCGGGCGCGTCCATCCGCACGAAGAAGCCGGGCGCCGCGGGAGGCGCGGGATCCTGCCCCGGCGGTGGGACGCGGATGTCCTGCCGCGCGCTGAAGCGCTGGTCCACCAGGACGTCGCAGGCCAGCTCGTAGTCGGTCACGAGCCA
This sequence comes from Nocardiopsis akebiae, assembly GCF_018316795.1. Taxonomy (NCBI): domain Bacteria; kingdom Bacillati; phylum Actinomycetota; class Actinomycetes; order Streptosporangiales; family Nocardiopsidaceae; genus Nocardiopsis; species Nocardiopsis akebiae. Next base: position 379,928 of record NZ_CP074132.1, on the reverse strand, counting down.
CCCCTCCGTCCCGTCGGGCAGGGCCAGCCGGGTGATCGGCGACCTCTCGCGCAGTTCGGCGAAGCGCGGAGGCGGGTCCAGGGCGTGCTCACGCGCGGTGGGCAGGCTCACAGGGCACGCCGACGGTGTCGGGGTGTCGGCCATGGACGTGCTCCTCTCGTCGCGGGGGCCCGCGCTCACGGGCGCGCGGACGCCCCGGCGTGGGCGGCGGCCATCGCGGTGACCAGGGTCGTGTGGTAGCAGGTGCGGAAGACGTAGGCGGTGGCCCGCTCCCCCGTGCGCCCGGCCAGGACCCCGGCGTCGAAGGGCGGACCGGGCAGGGAGCCGTCGGGGCGCTGGGCCCCGGCCAGCCGCTCCCAGGCCCGCCGTTCCAGCGCGGGGGGAGCCCCTCCGGCGATCCGCGCGCACAGGAGCAGTTCGGCGGCCAGGTCCAGGTGGCCCTCGTCCAGGTAGGCGCGCAGCAGGCCGTCGAGCACGCGCCCCGTGCGCGCGGCGTCCCCCGGCAGCGGCCGGGCCCCGAAGTCGGTGGCGTACAGGACGGCGTGCGTGACCCCGTAGGCGTCGTACTCGCCGGTGCCGCCCGCGTGCTCGGCCAGGCAGGCCTCGTAGAGCGGCGCGGCGCCGGGCAGGTCCGCGGGGGCGGCGAGCCCGGCCAGGTCGAGGATGTGGCGCAGTTCCAGGGCCAGGACCGGCGAGGCGCCCGCGCCGGGGGGCCGCGGGGGCCGCCGCTCGGCCGAGGCGCGCGCGTCGGCGATGGGCCCGTCCGCCGGACGGCCCAGGTCGGCCAGCAGCGCCGCCGTCCACAGCCGGTAGGGCGGGTTCTCGCCCTCCCCGCCGGGGGCGGTCGCGGAGACCGCGTCGCGGGCCAGCTCAGCGGCGGCGCGCTCCAGTTCCGCGGCTCCGGGCGGGGCCGGGTCCGCCCGGCGCAGGAGGCGGCAGAGCATGAGCAGCTCCATGACGGTGGAACCGGCGAAGTCACGCGGCGGGAAGTGGTCGTCCCAGCGCGGCCCGAACCACTCGGCGTGGTCCGTGAGCCAGGCCAGGGCCGCGTCCAGGACGCCGGAGGCGGTGCTCGCGTCCGTCCGGGCCGTCGTGCCCGTCCCCCCGGTGGCGGCCATCGGTCCTCCCCGTCGTGCGCCGGGCGGGTCCCGGCGGTCTCCTCTTCCCTGCCGACGCTCCCGACACTAGGTCGGCCCCGCGCACGGCGCCTCGGTCCGGAGGAGGAAATACGCGCCCCTCCCGCGGACCGGCCGGGGCCGTCCGGGCGGCGGAGCCTCCTACCTGGGGAGGAGGATGCGCGAGAATGTCCGGGAATCGCGCCGCGAAGGGCGTCGTGAAGCGGTGTGGGTCCCCGGGTCACGGGTAGGTTGAAGCCCGCGTTCACGGAGAGCGACCATCGAGCGACACTGGAGTGGGGACGGTATGGGAGACATCGACCTGGCGCTGATCGGGGACCTGTACCGCAGGTACCGGGACCCCCTGGCGAAGGTGCGGGACGCGCAGCGCGAGTTCCTCCGGCGCACGCGCGGGCGGATGACGCCGCAGCTGGACGACCTGGAGGCGGAGATCACCTACCTGCTGCTGCGCGAGACGCGGCCGGACACGGTGATGGAGCTGGGGACCTTCCACGGCTGGTCCACCACGTGGATCCTGTCCGCGCTGCGCGACAACGGCGGGGGGACGCTGCACTCCTTCGACATCGTGGACAACGTGGTGGCGAACGTGCCCTCCGAGCTGTCCCTGGGTCGGTGGGAGTTCCACAAGGGCGACGTCCGCGAGAACATGTCCCAGGTCCCCGAGGGGATCGGGTACCTGTTCGTGGACGCCGCGCACAACGGGCGGTTCGCCAGGTGGTACCTGGAGGCGCTGTTCCCGCGCGTGGCCCCGGGGACGCCGGTCAGCGTCCACGACGTCTTCCACGGCAAGCGGGCCCTGCCCTTCACCGAGGGCGCCGTGGTGCTGTCGTGGCTGCGCGAGAACGGCACGGACTTCTTCACCCCCTCCCGCAAGAAGGCCCCCGCGCCCTACACCGCCCTCCTGGAGCTGCGGGAGGACCTGGGGCTGGGCGAGCCGGTGCGCACCAGCACCGACAACCCGATGATCTACTTCCGGATGCCGCGGCACCGGGGCGTCCGGAACGGGGACTGAGGCACCCGCGCCGGGCCGGGCCCCGGGCCGTGCGCACGGAGGCCCGGGGTGGCGGGGCGCCCGCGCCGGTCGGGGCCGCCCGGTCTCAGACCGGCACCGGCCCCGCCCCGCTGCTGCGCCACAGGCGGGCGTAGGCGCCCCCCGACGCCGACAGCTCCGCGTGCGTGCCCGTCTCGACCACCCGGCCGCCGTCGAGCACCGCGATCCGGTCCGCGCGGGCGGCCGTCGCCAGGCTGTGGGTGACCACGAAGGTCGTCCTCCCCCGGGACAGGCGGTCCATCGCCGTCAGCACGGCGCGCTCGGTGCCCGGGTCCAGCCCCGCGGAGGGCTCGTCCAGCAGCAGCACGTCGGGGTCCACCAGCTGCGCCCGCGCCAGCGCGACGAGCTGGCGCTGTCCGGTGGACAGGCCGCGCCCGCGCTCGCCGACAGGGTGGCGCATCCCCCGTGGCAGGGCCGCCACGGCGTCCAGGGCGCCGACGGCGCGCACGGCCTCCTCCACCTCGCGGTCGCCGGCACCGGGGCGTCCGTAGCGCACGTTGTCGGCGACGGTCCCGGTGAACAGGTGGGGCTCCTGGGGGACCACCCCGAGTCTGCGACGGTGCTCGGCCGGGTCGAGGTCGCGCACGTCCGTCCCGTCCACCAGGACCGCTCCCCGGTCGGGGTCGTGGAAGCGGGCGATGAGCCTGACCACGGTGGACTTCCCGGCGCCGGTCCCGCCGACCAGCGCCACGGTCTCGCCCGGGTCGGCGGACAGGGTGACGTCGGCCAGGGCGGGCCCGCCCGCGCCGGGGTAGGTGAAGCCGACCCCCTCCAGGCGCACCCGGCCGCCGCCCCGCCGGACCGGTGCGGGGACCGCGCGCCGGGAGGTCGCGGCGGTGGGCGGCGTGCGCAGCAGTCCGCCGATGCGGTCCACTCCCACGCGCGCCTGCTGGTAGCTGTCGAAGACCACCGACAGCTGCTGGAACGGGGCGTAGAACATCCCCAGGTAGAGCAGGAACGCGGTCAGGACGCCCACCGACAGGGTGCCCTCCGCCACCCGGTACGCGCCCGCCCCGAGGACGGCGGCGGTGGACACGTCCCCGAGCAGGGTGACGAACGGGAAGTACAGGGCGATGTGGCGCTGGGCGGTCAGCCGGGTCCTGCGGTAGCGGTCGGACAGGGCGGCGAAGCGCGCGCTCGCGCCGTCCTCGGCCCCGGCAGCCTGGGACTCGCGCGCCCCCGCCACCTGTTCCTGGAGGTCGGCGTTGACCTCCCCGATCCGTTCCCGGGACAGGTGGTAGGCCAGCGACACGCAGCGGCGGAAGTACAGGGTCGCGGCGAGCAGCACCGGCAGGACCGCCAGGGCGACCAGGGCCAGGCCCGGGTCCAGAACCAGCATCGCCGCGACCATCCCCAGCACGGTGGCGCCGTTGACCACGACGATGGTCAGCCCGCTCTCCACGAACGTGGACAGCGCGGTGACGTCGGTGGTCATGCGGGTCATGGTCCCGCCGCCTCGCTCGCGCTCGTGGAAGTCCACGCCGAGCCGGTGCAGGTGCCGGAAGACCCGCAGGCGCAGGGCGTACAGGGCGCTCTCCCCGGTCCGCGTGACCACGCGGGGCTGGAGTGCCAGGACCCACCAGTTGACCGCCACCAGGGCCAGGGCCGCCGCGCCCGCGGCCGCGACCGCGCCCGCGTCGCCGGGGGCGACGCCCCGGTCCAGCCCCCAGCGCAGTACCACGGGCAGGGCGGTGGTGGCCAGGGCGTCGGCCAGGACCAGCAGGACGGCGAGCGCCAGCAGTGCCCGGACGGGGGACAGCACCCGGCGGACGCCGAAGCGCGCTCCGGGCTCCTCCGGCGGCGTGCGGTCCAGGCGCCCGGCGGGGCGGTCGTCGGCGGCGGGCAGCGCCGCCTCTTCGGGGTCGGCCGCCTCCGGCACGGGTTCGGGCCACAGGGGGGAGCCGCCGCTTTCGGGGGCCGGAGCCGGTTCCTCGACGCCGTCCCCGTCCCCGGCGCGCAGCCGCGCGAAGAGCGGACAGCGCCGGGTCAGTTCCGCCTCGGTGCCCACGTCCACCACCCGGCCGCCGTCGAGCACCGCGATCCGGTCGGCGAGGGCGAGGGTGGACCTGCGGTGGGCCACGAGCAGGACGGTGCGGTCGGCGGTGACGTCGGCGAGCGTGGCGACCATGGCGGCCTCGGTGGCGGCGTCCACGGCCGAGGTGGCGTCGTCCAGCACCAGGACGCGGGGGTCGCCCATGAGCGTGCGGGCCAGGGCCACGCGTTGGCGCTGGCCGCCGGACAGGGTCAGGCCGCGCTCCCCCACGGGGGTGTCGTAGCCGTCGGGGAGCGCGCTGACGAAGCCGTCGGCCCCGGCGGCGCGGGCCGCCGCGCGGACCTGCTCTCGGGTGGCGTGCGGGCGTCCGTACGCGATGTTGTCGGCGACGGAGCCGGAGAACAGGAACGGTTCCTCGAAGGCCACGCCGACCGCGGCGCGCAGCGAGCGCAGTCGCAGCGAGCGCACGTCCACCGCGCCGCCGGGAGGGCCGATCCGAACGGCGCCGCCGGTGGTGTCGTAGAAGCGGGGCAGCAGCAGCGAGACGGTGGACTTGCCCGACCCGGCGGGACCGACCAGCGCCAGGGTCTCGCCCGGGCGCACGCGCAGGGAGAGCCCGTCGAGCACGGTGGAGTCGCGGGTGTAGCCGAAGCGCACTCCGTCCAGCTCCACGCCGACCGGGCCCTCGGGCACGTCGGCGGCGTCGGGCGCGTCGGTGACGTCGGGGCGGGAGTCGGCGAGGTCGAACACGCGCAGGGCCGCGGGCCGCACGAGCTGGGCGCTCATGACCAGGTTGGACAGGGACGCCGACGGCGCGGTGAGGGTGACCATGTACCCCGAGAAGGCGACGAGGGCGCCCAGGGACACCTCGCCGCGGGCGACCAGCCACGCGCCCGCCACCAGCACCGCGGCCTGGCCGAGGTAGGGCAGCACGCCGAGGGTGGCGCTGGGGGCCGCCTGCATGCGGGCCACCCGCATGCGCTCGCCGAACAGGCGGGCGGCGAGGTCGGCCAGGCGCCGGGTCTCGCGCTCCTCCTGGCCGAAGGCCTTGACGACGCGGACGCCGGTCACGGTCTCCTCGACGTGCTGGGCGATCTCGGCGGCACGGCGCTGCACGGCCATGGTCGCGGGCGGCATGCGGCGGCTGACCCGCGCCGTCACCACGACGAAGGAGGCCACGACGGCCGCGGCCACGACGGTGAGCACGGGGGAGAGCCACAGCATCGCGGAGAAGGCGAACACGATGAGCACAAAGCCGCCCAGGGCCTGGGGCGCGGTGGCCAACAGCCCCTGGACCAGTTGCAGGTCGGTGTTGGCGCGCGACATCACCTGGCCCGTGCGCAGGGTGTCCTGTTTGCCGCCGTCGAGCCGCTGGACCGAGTCGAACACGGCCGTGCGCAGGTCGTGCTGGACGCCCAGGGCGAGCTTGCCGGACAGGAACTGGCGGGCGAACGCCCCGGCGAACTGGAGGGCGGCGGCTCCCAGCAGGGCGAGGGCGAGCACGCCGATCCGGTCCGTGCGTCCCTGGACCGCGTCGTCCACGGCGATCTGGGCGGCCAGCGGCGCCAGCGCGGTCAGCCCGGTCCCCAGGACGGCCGACGCGGCCACCCCCGCGGCCAGCGCCGGGTGGCGGCGGCAGGCGGACAGCAGCCGCCGGACCCAGTGGCGGCCCCGGTCGGCGGGCGCTTCGGTCGGCGGGGAGCCGGGCATCAGACCTCCGGTGTGACGGGGCGCGCCAGGACGAGCTGCTCCCACGCGGGCCGCGCCCCGGTGGCCGCGTACAGCAGTGCCAGGGCCACGCCCGCGTCCCCTTCGAGGAAGGAGGCGTCGCGGATCATCCCGGCGGGGTTGAAGTAGGTCAGCGGGCCCTCGGCGCGCCGCTCGGCGAGCCAGCCCGTCCAGCGCCGGACGCACTCCAGCCCCTCGGGAAGGCCGTGGTCGTCGTGGGCGCGGCGGCCGAACCAGACCAGTCCGGCGGCGCCGTGGCACACGCACCCGTCCGTGATCCCGCAGTCCCGCTCGGGCCGGGTGGCGACCGCCAGGGCGGTGGCGCGCGCCAGGTCCGCGTCGCGCGGGTCCCCGGTGACCCCGGCGGCCGCGGTCAGGGCCAGGGCGATGCCGGGGTCCCCCGAGCACCAGGTGGCGCGGGCGGGCGTGTAGCGCGTCTCGACGCGGTGCGGGAAGACGGCGTGGGAGAAGTCGCCGCGCTGGGCGCGCAGCCAGCGCACGGCGTCGTCGAGCAGCGGGCGTGCGCGCGGGGCGGCGGCCGTCCCGGCGGCCGAGGCGAGGTAGGACACCAGTCCGGCGGTGCCGTGGGCGGCGCCGAGCACCCGGCAGCCCGCGGACTGGTCGGCACGGCGCGCCGGTGAGTCGCCCAGGCGCAGGAACAGGCCGTCGCCGTCGCGTTCGGCGCGCTCCTCGACCACGTCCAGGACGCCGGAGGTGGCCTTGTCGCGGAACCCGGCGTCGGGGTGGGCCAGGGCGTAGACGCCCAGGCCCAGTACGCCCATGGGCAGGTCGACCTCGCCCTCGGCGGGGTAGTCGGCGATCCACCGCAGGACGGCGTCGTCCACGGCGCCCAGTCCGGACGGCTCGGTGCCGCGCTCCCGGGCGAGCCGGAGCGCGGTCCACCCGGCCTGGGCGGCGCCACGGTAGAGCCAGGGGCCGGTGCCGCCGCCGGAGCGCAGCAGGCCCATAGCCCCGTGGAAGGCGTCCTCCGCGCGGTGGTCCTCGCCGAGGGCGCGGGCGAACTCCATCCGGGCCACGGCCTGGTCCAGCAGCAGCGGGAACGTGGGGTTCTCGCGCACATGGGCGTCCGTGTCGGCCAGGAACCGCCGCGCCAGGTCCAGCGTGTCAGCGTCGTTCATCGCTTCTTGCCCTCCAGTGCGTGCAGGCGGCGCAGGTGGCGCCGGGCGAGTTCGTGCGCCAGGTACTCCATGCGCACCGCGTCGAAGGCGAAGGTCCGGTTCAGGTGCAGGTGCAGCGCCGACCCGAGCACCGACCACCGGCCGCGGGTCCCGGTCCCGGGCGCCAGGGCGGCGGCCAGCGCGCCCAGGGCCTTGGCCACGTCCTCGTCGGGGCGGACCTCCTCCACGTGGGCGCGCAGGGCGGACTCGTGCGCGCGGGCGAACTTGCCGAGGCGGTTGCCCTCGCGGGTGGGGGCCACGTCCAGGCCGCCCTGGCAGGCGCGCAGGAACTCGTCGCGCTCGTCGAAGGCGGTGAACAGCTCGGTGCACCAGTGGGTGACGTCGGCGACCGCCCGGTAGAGGCGGGCGGACTCGTCGGCCAGGTCCGGCAGGGCTGCGGCGACGCGGTCGCTGGAGGCGGTGAACAGCCCCTCGGCCGCCCGCAGGCCCTCGGTGCCGCCGTAGCGCGCCACCTCGGGCACGTACTCGTCCAGGACGACCCTGCTGACCAGCCCCTCGGCGGCCAGCCGGGCCCCGAGGGCGTCCACGGCGGTGAGCACGCCGGGCCGTGCGGCGGGTTCGGCCGGGCGGACGCGCACCCGCACGTGGTAGCCGTCCCCGTCCTGGTAGCGGAGGAAGAACCACTGGTCGGCCTCCCCGGCGGCGCGCAGGTCCGTGGAGAGCCGGTGGGCGCGCGACACAACCTGGTCGGCGGTGGCGTGCCCGCAGTACAGGCGCGCGTAGACCCAGGCCCGGCCGTGGCCGCGGTCGAGGAGGGCCGTGCCCGCGCCGGGGCCGGGCGGCTCGCGCAGGACGGGTCCGGTGGGCACGACCACCTCGGCGACGTGGCCCCCGCCGGGGCCGCGCACGGCGGGCGCCTCGGCCTGGGGCATCTCCACGAAGGCGGTGTCGCGGTCTCCGGCGCGCGCCAGGGCCGCGCGCACCGAGGCGTCCTCGCGCAGGTCCACGGGGAGCACGTGGTCGTACTCGCCGGTGCCCACCCAGGTGCGCCCGCCCAGGCCGGGCAGGCGGTCGCGCAGCGCGGCGGCCGGGGAGGGCGCGGACAGGACCGCGGCGACGTCCCCGGGGCGCAGCAGCCAGCGCTCGGGGGTGACCACGACCCGGCCGCAGGTGACGCGCGGCAGGTGGGGCAGACGGGCCAGCGGGCCCCATGACCAGCCCGCTCCCCCGGACGTGGCCAGGTGGCCCAGCACCGCGTAGACCGGGTCCAGCCCGTGGAAGTCGACGTTGTGGGCGGTGTTGAGCTCCACGAGGACGGGTCGGCCGGTGCGGGAGTCGCGCAGCCGGAATCCGTCCGGGCACAGGCGCAGGAGCAGCCGGTCCAGGTGCAGGGTGCCCGCGTGGGCGCCGGTCAGGGCGATGGTCTCGTCCAGCACGCGGGGGCGCACCAGGACGTTGCCGATGCGTCCGCCCGGGTGGTAGACGAGTTCGGCGTGGAGGGGCTCCTCCGCCGCGTCCCCGGCGCGGTACCGCTCGCGGGCGAGGTCCACCTGCTCCCGGACGCGGTCGGCCACGGCGGGGCGGTGGAGGCCGAACCGGGCCGCCAGGGCGTGGGGGGCGCGGCCGACCCCGCCGACGAGCATGCTGTGCGGCCCGTCGTGGGAGGCCGGGTCGGCGTCGCCGAGCAGGACGGCCAGCAGCGCGCGGGAGCCGTCGGTGCCGGCCTCGGGCAGGTGGGCGATGTCCACGGAGCCGCCGTCGAGGTGGCCGCCGTCGGCGGTCCAGCGTCCGAGCAGGTCGAGCAGCTCGGGTTTGACGGTGGGCTCGGCGGGGCGGGAACCGGTGCGCAGACCCGCCCTGGCGGCGAGTTCGGAGGCGCCGCGCCGGGCGGGCCGGAGCACGCCCGACTCCAGGTCCAGCGCGCTCAGCAGCGGTACCTCGGCGTCCTCGAAGCGCTGGGCGAAGGCGGCGCGGAAGGAGGCCATGTCGAAGCCGGGGCCGCCGCCGGGTGAGGAGAGCGCGGCGAGGCGGCGCACGGCGGAGCGCAGGTCGGCGACGGTGCGCCGGTCCAGGCTGGCGGCGCGCATGGCGAGTTCGGGGTGCAGGTCGAAGCGTTCGGCGTACTTGGTCCGGGCCAGGGCGGGCGCGTGGTCGGCGGCGCGGTCCCAGGCGGTGTCGAGCCGGTCGCGCAGCCCGGGCTCGAAGGCGCGCTCCCCGGCGGCGTCGGCCAGCAGGACGCGCACGGCGGCGGCCCGGTCGCGGTCGCCGACGGCGTCCAGGAGGCGCACGGCCCGGTCGGCGGGCTCGTCGCCGGGGGCGATCAGGCCGTCGGAGGGCTGGAGCAGGCCCCTGTCCCGCAGGCCGCGCACGAAGGCGCGCAGGCGGTCGGGCTCCACGCCGGGCAGCCGCTCGGCGAGCACGTCGGCGAGGTCGGCGGCGCTCGTCTCGGCGCCGCCGAGGACCTCCAGGGCGGTGTCGATGGCCTCGGTGCGCCGCACGCTCACCACGGCCGCGGTCGCGTCGCCCGGAGCGGCGAAGCGCACGGCGGAGGGGCCGACTCGGGCCAGGGGGTTGAGCCGCAGGGGGACGCGGTCGGGGTCGGCGTCGGCGAGGGCGTCGGCGACCATCTCCTCCAGGGCGCGCACGTCCACGCGCACCCGCACTCGGTGCCGCTCGCGCCGGTCGGCCTCCAGGTCGCGGAGGCCCCCGACCGTCAGCGGCGCGGTTCCGGCGAACAGTCCGTAGGGGGTGGCGCGCCCGCCCATGCGCGCGAGGTAGCGCAGCAGGGTGGCGCGGGCGCGCTCCCCGGACGCGGACGCGGTGCGCAGGTGGGGGTCCGCGGCCAGGTCGACGGCCATGGCGGCGACGGGGTCGTGGACGTCTCCCGCGGCGACCATGCGGGCGGACTCCTCGACGCTGAGCAGGGGTACGCGGACCAGGCCGAAGTCCGATCCGCTCACCGGGCACCGCTCCCCGTGGCGGCGGCCTCGGCGGGAAGGGGCCCGTCGGCGGGCGCCGGGTGGCCGGTGGGTGTGGTGGCGGCCCCGCCGGAAGGGCCGCGGCCCCGGCGGGGGAGGCCGCGCGGCGGCGCACGGCGGCGAAGACCTCCTCCACGGCGCGCAGGTGGTCCTCGGGGTCGCTGGACAGCTCGGTGACGACCGCCTCGTCGGCGCCGGTGATGTCCAGGACGCGGTGCACGGCTTCGGCGCACTGGTCGGCCGTGCCCGCGCAGTTGACCCGCACGCCCTGGCGCAGGCTGTCGGCGCGCGCCGTGGCGGGGTCGTCGTTGGCGACCAGGGCCAGGGCCACGGCCGTGCGCCCGCCGGGGCGGGCCGCGCGGTAGGCCCTGAGCGTGCTGACGCAGGCGTCCACGTCGGTGTTGAAGAACAGGGCGTGGCAGTAGTGGGTGCCGGTCCTGGCCGCGATCTCGGCGGAGCGGTTCCCGGCGCCGTGCGACCAGAGCTGGAACCCGGTGTCCACCGGATCGACCCACTCGGCGCCCCCGCGCAGGAGGGAGACGGTCGCGTCGATGACGGCGCCCACGTCCCGGCCGCGTTCTCGCAGGTGGGCGAGGTCCTCGGCCGCTCCCCCGCTCACGTCGCCCCGGCCGAACCCGACGTCGAGGCGGTCGGGGCAGAAGTGCGCGGCGGCGGCGACGTCCTCGGCGGTCAGGTGGGGGTCGCGGATCCTGGACAGCGTGACGGCGGTGCCCACGCGCACGCGCCGGGTGTGGCTGCCCAGGACGGCGGCCAGCAGCAGCGGGTTGGTGCTGGGCACGCCGGAGGCGTGGTGCTCGGGCAGCCAGACGCGGCTGTAGCCCAGCCGCTCGGCGAGCAGGGCCGAGGCGAAGGCGGTGTCGCGCTTGTCCCGGACGGGTCGGCCCTCGGTCAGGTCGAGGTACTCCAGCAGGCCCAGCGGCGGCGCGGCGTCCGGCGGCGTCTCCTCGCGGTCCTGCGCTGTGTCGTCGTTCATGGGGGCTGCCTCCTCGGCCGGGTCCGCGCCCGCGGCGCCGCGCTCGCGGAAGGGACGGAGAACACCTGTGGATGTGCCTCGGGGCGGCGGTCGCCGAGCGGCCGCCGCCCCGGGCCTGTTCGTACCGGGCCGCGGTGGTTCAGGGACGGGGTTCCACCGTCACGGACGGCCGGGTGCCGTCCACGGCCTCTGTGGGGACTACGGGTCCACTCCCTAGCAGGAGACGGTGTTGGCGCTCGGGCAGGGGGTGCCCCAGCAGGTGGTGCCGAAGGTGATCGGACCGGGGGCCTCGGCGCCGCTGTTCTCGACGGACTGGCCCGAGCCCGGGGTCTCGAAGGTCTCGGCGTCGACGTCGAGGTTGATCTCGGGGCGGTTGCTGGCGGAAACGGCCATGGGAATGCCTTTCTCGAAACACGGCGACCGTTTTGTCGGTAACGCCTGTTGTGAAATACACATTAGGCTCCTGCCGCGCCGCGGTCTTCATTCACGCGGACCATTTTCCCCTCCTCCTTCGGGACGGGGCCTCGGCCTTCCGCGGGACGACCTCCCCGTCCCCGGGTGCGGGGGTCGCACAAAGGAGGCCCCCGCCCGAAGGGGGGCCGCGAATGCCCGCGATCCGGGAAACGGACCCGCTACCACCTGCTTTTATACCTGACCCGCCCGACACGGCGACTGCGGCGCCGCCGCCCGTGGCCGGGGCCGCGCCGCCCCGTGTCTCCGCCCCGGGGAGGAGACTCACCGACCGGAGACGGAAACCCCGGATAACAGCGGAAAGCCGTAAAAATAACCCGCGAAATCGAAAACCCCGACCGCCGAGACGGCGGCCGGGGACCGGAAACCGCGTCAGAGGACGCCCTTGTGCCGTTCCTTGACGAACTCGGTGACCGAGGAGACCACGTAGTCGATCATCTCGTCCGTGAGCCCGGGGTAGACCCCGGTCCAGAAGGTCCGCTCCGTGGCGACGTCGCTGTTCTCCAGGTCTCCGGACACGCGGTGCGGCCGGTCCAGGTAGGCGGGGTGGCGGGTCAGGTTGCCCGCGAAGAGCAGGCGGGTGCCGATCCGCCGGGACTCCAGGAAGTGGACCAGCTCGGCCCGGTCGAACGGAGCCGCGGGGTCCACGGTGACCACGAAGCCGAACCAGCTCGGATCGCTGTTGGGCGTGGCCTCCGGCAGGATCAGGCCCGGAAGTCCGTCCAGGCCCTCCCGCATCCGGCGCCAGTTGCGGCGCCGGGCCTCGCCGAAGGAGTCGAGCTTGTCGAGCTGGCTCAGCCCGAGCGCCGCCTGGAGGTCGGTCGCCTTCAGGTTGTAGCCCACGTGGGAGAACGTGTACTTGTGGTCGTAGCCGGGGGGCAGCGTCCCGAGCTGGTAGCTGAAGCGCTTGCGGCAGGTGTCGCTCTCACCGGGCTCGCACCAGCAGTCCCGCCCCCAGTCGCGCATGGACTCCACCACACGGGCCAGCATGAGGTTGGACGTGAGCACGCAGCCGCCCTCGCCCATGGTGAGGTGGTGCGCCGGGTAGAAGCTGACCGTCGACAGGTCGCCGAAGGAGCCCGTCACCCGCCCGTCGTGGAGGGAGCCCACGGCGTCGCAGTTGTCCTCGATCAGGAACAGGTCGCGTTCCTCGGCCAGGCGCGCCATCTCCCGCGCCTCGAACGGGTTGCCCAGCGCGTGGGCGATCATGATCGCCCGGGTACGCGGGCCGATGGCCCGTTCCACCCTTTCGACCGTGGTGTTGTACGTGCGCAGCTCGATGTCCACGAACACGGGTACGAGCCCGTTCTGGAGGATCGGGTTGACGGTCGTCGGGAACCCGGCGGCGACCGTGACGACCTCGTCGCCGGGGCGCAGCCGCTGGTCCTCCAGCAGGTGCGAGGTCAGCGAGGACAGCGCGAGCAGGTTGGCCGAGGAGCCGGAGTTCGTCAGGTGGGCCTTGCGCCTTCCGAGCCTGCGGGCGAACGCGGACTCGAACCGGCGTGCGCTGGGGCCCGCCGCGATGCGCATGTCGAGGGCGGCCGCGACCAGGGCCACCCTGTCCTCCTCGTCCAGGACCGCCCCGGAGGGCCAGATCTCCGTCACACCCGGAACGAACTCGCGTTCGGTGCGGGTGGACCGGTGGTGGTCGCGGACCGCATCGAGAACCGCCGCCGCCTCGTCACTCGTCGCCATGCGTGGTACTTCCCTCCTGGGCTCGCGGCCCGGACGGGAGCGGACCCCTCCGACCGCTTCCGCGGACACCGGACCCTCCCGGCCTCCGGGCCCGGGTACAGCGCGGAAAGAATAGGGGAAGCGCCGAGCGGCACCACCCCCTTCGGGAGGGGGGAGCGGACCCGCTCCCGCTCCGGCGCGGGCGGGGCGCCCCGCCCGCCGCGGCTCTGGCAGTATGGCCGCGCCGAGTCCGTGGCCGGCTGCCGCCGCCACCGGTGCCTCGGCAGCGGTCGACACGAGGGAGGTCGTGTGTCCTCGACGCTCGGGGGTACGGGAGCGCCGGTACGGCTCGGGCTGGTCGGCTGCGCCGACATCGCCTGGAGGCGCGTTCTGCCCGCCGTGGCGGCGACGCCCTCGGTGGAGCTCGTCGCCGTGGCCAGCCGCGACCCCGCCAAGGCGCGCGAGTTCGCCGAGCGCTTCGGCTGCGAGGCCGTCACCGGCTACGCCGACCTGCTCGCGCGCCCGGACCTGGACGCCGTGTACATGCCGCTCCCGGTGGGGCTGCGGCACGAATGGGTGGGCCGGGCCCTGGAGGCCGGGCTCCACGTCCTGTCCGAGAAGCCCCTGACCGTCGGCGAGCGGACCTCGGCCGAGCTGGTCGCCGAGGCCGGTCGGCGCGGCCTGACCGTCATGGAGAACTTCGCGTTCCGGCACCACTCCCAGCACCACGAGCTGAGGCGGCTGCTGGAAGGCGGCGCGGTGGGGCGCACGCGCGCGCTGATGTGCGAGTTCGGCGTGCCGGCGCGCGCGCCGGGGGACATCAGGCACGACCCGGCGCTGGGCGGCGGCGCGCTGCTCGACGTGGGCGTGTACCCGCTGGGCCTGGCGCAGTTCCTGTTGGGAGACGGCCTGCGCGTACACGGCGGCTTCCTGGCCCACGAGCCGGACACGGGGGTGGACGCGCGGGGTTCGGTGCTGCTCTCGGGTCCGGGCGGGGTGGCGGTGCAGCTCGGATTCGGCTTCGGGATGCACTACCGCAACACCTACACCGTCTGGGGGGAGAAGGGGAGCCTGCGGCTGGACCGGGCCTTCACACCGCCCGAGACTCTGCGCCCCGCCCTGGAGCTGCGCACGGACGAGGGGACCGAGGACCTGTCCCTGGAGGCCGACCACCAGTTCCGCAACCTGTTGACGGCGTTCGCGGACGGCGTGCGGGGGCGGACGGCCGTGGACACGGCGCCGGTCCTGGCCCTCGCCGGCCTGGTCGAACGCGTCCGAGAGGCCGCCGCCCACTCCCCGGTCTGAACGCGTGCGCGCCGGGTGTCAGCCCCCCGCCCGGCGGACGAGCGCGTCGGCGAGGTCGGACGGCGAGGGCATCGCGCGCATCTCGTCGCGCACGCGCGCGGTGCCCCGGGCCAGGGCCGGGTCCTCCAGCAGCCGGGAGACCGCCGTGCTGACGTCCCCGGCGGTCATGGTCCGGTGGGGGACGGAGACGGCCGCGTCCCGCGCGGCGAGCATGTCGGCGAGCATCGGGTCGTCGAACCAGCTGGGGACGATGACCTGCGGCACGCCCGCGTCCAGTCCCGTGAGCACGGTCCCCCACCCCCCGTGGTCGACCATGGCGGCGCAGGTGGGGGCCAGGGCGTGCAGGGGCACGTACTCGACCAGGCGGGCGTTGCCGGGGACCGCGCCCAGCTTCTCCTGCTCACGGGCTGGCAGGGTGGCCACCACCTCCACGTCCAGGTCGGCCAACCCCTCCAGGAGGTCCCGGAACACGTCCCCGCCCCGGTCCTGACCCATGAGGGTGGTGCCCAGGGTGACGCAGACCCGGGGTCGGTCGGGGGGTGTGCGCAGCCAGTCGGGCACGACGGCGCGTCCGTTGTAGGGCACGTAGCGCACCGGCAGGTACTCCAGGTCCGCGGGCGTGTCCACCCTCAGAGGAGCGGGCACCTGCTCGACCGTGGCCTGGCCGTGGACCAGGGACTCGGAGAAGTCCACCCCGTGCCGGGCGGCCCGGGCCCCCAACCACGCGGCCAGGGGGTCCTCCCGCTCGGAGGCGGGCCGCTCGCCCATCCGCGCCAGGAAGCGCGCGCGGGTGCGGGCGAAGATGTCGGCCCCCCACAGGTAGCGCACGTGCGCGGCCCCGCAGGCCTCGGCGGCGATCGCCCCGGAGAAGCTCACCGAACCCCAGACCACCAGCTCGGGGCGCCACTGGCGGCAGAGGGCGACCAGGTCGTCGACCATGGGGTCGTTGACCATCCGCCACCACCACGGCACCACACGGCGGTAGCCCTCCAGCAGGTACTCCCAGGGAACCCGTTCGTAGGGGTCGGTGACGCGGCCGAACAGCGGGACGTCGTCCAGGGTGTCGTGGAGGTCGAAGACCTTCATCGTGCGCCAGAAGGAGTGGTCCCTGCCGACGGCGGCGAAGGGCAGTCCCGCCCCCGCCGCGACGGGCTCCAGCGCGGGCTGGCTGGCCACCCGGACCTCGTGGCCCGCGGCGCGCAGCGCCCACGCCAACGGGACCATGCCGAGGAAGTGCGGCTTCTCCGCGGCCGCGGCCAAGAGCACACGCATGTCCCGTCCCCTCCTCGAAACGCGTCGGAAGACTAGGGGAGGACGCGTCGGCCCGTCCAACCCCGTCGGCGCCGGGGCGCGCACGTGCCGCCTCCGCCCCCTCGCCCGGAGCTGGTAGACATGGCGCTTCCGCCGGAGCGGCCCCCGCTCCGCGCCCTCCACACCTCGGTGCCCCCACCGACCGACGACCCCCAGGAGAGTGACCGTGCGCGTCGTCGTGGCGTCCCTCGCCGAGAAGACGAACTTCCTGAGCCTGGTGCCCCTGGCGTGGGCGCTGCGCGCCGCGGGCCACGAGGTCCGGGTGGCCAGCCAGCCCGCGCTGGAGCCCGTGGTGCGGGAGACGGGCCTGCCCTTCGTCGCGGTGGGACGCGACCACGGGTTCTGGCGCCACCTCACCGCCCGGTCCTCCTTCGACGGGATGCGGGGAGGCGTCCCCCTCTTCTCCGTGTACGGCCGAGGCGGGCCGGAGGCTCCCTGGGAGGAGACCCTGGAGGAGTACCGGCAGGTCGTCACCTGGTGGTGGCGGATGGTCAACGACCCCATGGTCGACGACCTGGTGGCCCTCTGCCGCCAGTGGCGCCCCGACCTGGTGGTCTGGGAGCCCATCACCTTCTCCGGGGCGATCGCCGCCGAGGCCTGCGGGGCCGCGCACGTGCGCTATCCCTGGGGCGCGGACGTGTTCGGCGCCGTGCGCGCGCGCTTCCTGGCGCGGATGGGCGAGCGGCCCGCCTCCGAGCGGCAGGACCCCCTGGCCCAGTGGTTGGGGGCCCGGGCCGCCCGGCACGGGGTGGACTTCTCCGAGTCCCTGGTCCACGGCCAGGCCACGGTCGAGCAGGTGCCCGCTCCTCTGAGGGTGGACACGCCCGCGGACCTGGAGTACCTGCCGGTGCGCTACGTGCCCTACAACGGACGCGCCGTCGTGCCCGACTGGCTGCGCACACCCCCCGACCGACCCCGTGTGGCCCTGTGCCTGGGCACCAGCACGGCTGCGTGGCTGGGCAGGTTCGGGGTGGACGTGGCAGCGGTCCTGGAGGGCCTGGCCGACCTGGACGTGGAGGTGGTGGCCACCCTGCCAGCCCGTGAGCAGGAGAAGCTGGGCGCGGTCCCCGGCAACGCCCGCCTGGTCGAGTACGTGCCCCTGCACGCCCTGGCCCCCACCTGCGCCGCCATGATCACCCACGGCGGGACGGGCACCGTCCTGACCGGCCTCGCCCACGGGGTCCCGCAGCTCGTCTCGCCCCGGCCCACCTTCGACGAGCCCCTGCTGGCCTCGTCGGTCGCTGCCGAGGGCGCGGCGCTGGTCGTGGACCCCGACCGCCTGGACGCCGAAACCGTCACCGAGGGCGTGCGCACCCTCCTGGAGGACCCCCGCCACACCCGGGCCGCCCGCGCCCTGCGCGAGCGCATGGACGCCATGCCCGCCCCCGCCGACCTCGCCCGCACCCTCACCGCACACCGGTCCGCATTCCGAAGCAAATGAAACCAGGCCGAAACGCCACATCGAAAACAACCGGAACATAAACGGACACTTTCTGTGGTTCACTGGCCCGGACCGCGGAACGCCACGGAGAAAAGGCGGCGCGGAAAGGGCGCGGCCGCGTCGGGGCGTAACGCGCGAAACAGCCGACCGACCGGCGGACCGCGAAGGCACAGAGGAGCGAGGAGGGCCCGTGCCCATCCTGGAAGTCCAAGGAGTGAGCAAGAGATATGGGAAGAACCTGGCGGTCGACGACGTCAGCTTCTTTATCGACGAGGGGGAGACCTACGGCCTGCTGGGACCCAACGGAGCGGGCAAGTCCACCACGATCGGCATGATCACCGGCATCCTGCGCCGGGACGCCGGGACGATACTCGTGGACGGCGTCGAGCACAGCGTCACGAACAGGAAAAGCAAGTCCCTCATCGGGTTCGTCCCCCAGGAACTCGCCCTCTACCACGACCTCAGCGCACGCGACAATCTGCGTTTCTTCGCGCGCATGTACGGGCTCTCCTCATCGGAGGCGCGAAGCCGGACGGAGGAGGTCCTGGAAACGGTCGGCCTCTCCGAGCGCGCCGGTGAGGCCGTATCCAAATTCTCCGGAGGAATGGCCCGAAGGCTCAATATCGGCCTCGGTCTGCTCAACAACCCGAGGCTCCTCATCCTCGACGAACCGACGGTCGGCGTGGACCCCCAGAGCCGCAACTCCATCCTGGAGAGCGTGGACGCCCTGACGCGGGGCGGCGTCTCCGTGCTCTACACGACGCACTACATGGAGGAGGCCGAACGCCTCTGCGACCGCGTCGGCATCATCGAGGGCGGCCGCATCCGCGCCGAGGGCACGCAACGCGAACTGGTGGCCCAGGTGGGCGAGGACGACACGGTCCTGGTCACCCTGGACTCCCCCGGCGAGAGGCTGCTCGACGCCCTGCGCGCGCTGGACCGCGTGGACGAGGCGACCTGCGAGGGGAACCGGATCAGGCTCCTGACGCCCGACGCCCGGGACGTCCTGCCCCGCGTCCTCGACACCCTGACGCGGGAGGGCGCCGGCATCAGGTCGGTCGAGGTCCAGGAGCCGGACCTGGAAGCCGTCTTCCTGCGCCTGACCGGGAAGGGACTCCGGGAGTAGCCATGGCGAACGGAACCAACGCCCTCTCCATGACCGCGGCCATCGTCGCCAAGGACGTGCGCCAGCGGCTGCGGGACGGCAGCCTGCTGGTCTTCGGGCTGCTCCTGCCGCTCGGGGTGGCCTTCTTCTTCAACATGCTGCTCGGCGACGGGACCTCCCAGGCGACGAGCTCGGATTACGTGGTCGTCGACGGCGACTCCGGAACGCTCGGCGAGGGCTTCGTCGACGAGGCGCTGCGCCCCCTGGAGGACGACGGGGTGCTGGAGCTGTCCGAGGCCGGTTCCGAGCGCGAGGCGCGCGAGGCGGTCGAGACGGGGGCCGCCGACGCGGCCTTCCTCGTCCCCGAGGACTTCACCGAGTCGCTGGAGGCGGGCGAGGACGCGGTCCTCACCGTCGTCGGCGACGCCGACTCCCCCGTGGCCACCCACATCGCCCGGGAGATCGGCCGCGCCTACGCCACCGAGCACCACCGCATCCGCCTCGCGATCGCCACCGGCTTCGACTCCGAACCGGACCCGGCCGCCGCGGCCCGGCTCCTGGAGGAGGCGGAGACGGCGACGCCGCCGCTGACGGTGGTCGAGGACGCGGACCTGGAGTGGCGGGAGCTGGGCACCGCCACCTACTACTCGGCCTCCATGGCGTTCTTCTTCGTCTTCTTCGCGGCGATGTTCAGCGTCACCAGCATCTTCGACGAGAAGGCCGGCGGGACCCTGGCACGCCTCCTGGCCAGCCCGGTCCCGCGCGGGGCGATCCTGGTCGCGAAGCTCTCCAGCGGACTGCTCATCGGCCTGGCGAACATGGCGGTCCTGGCCGTCGCGACGACCCTGTTCTTCGGCGCCGACTGGGGCGACCCGCTGGGCGCGGCGGCGCTGATCACCACGGGCGTGCTGGCCGTCATCGGGCTCACCGCGGCCGTGGCGAGCTTCGCGCGCAGCTCGGAACAGGCCGCCAACTGGCTCTCGGTCCTGGCGATGCTGCTCGGAGCGTTCGGTGGAGCGCTGTTCCCGATCTCGCAGCTCAACGCGCTGGCGGTCGTCAGCTACCTGACCCCCCACCGGTGGTTCCTGCTCGGCCTGGGCGAGCTCTCGGCGGGAGGCGTCGGCTCGGTCCTCCTGCCGTGCGCGGTCCTGCTCGCGCTCGGCCTCGTCGGCTCGACCGTCGCGCTGTTCCGTATGGGACGGATGGTGAACTCATGAAATCGCTGACCATCGGCGTCCTCAACGTACGCCGCGTCTTCCGCGACCGGACGAACATCTTCTTCGTCCTGCTGCTCCCCTTCCTGATGGTCTTCATGATGGGGCTGATGTACGGGGAGGGGAGGCCGGTCCTGGGCGTCGTCGCGCCCTCCGGCGGAGGACTCTCCGAGCGCCTCGTGGGCGCCTTGGAGGAGGACGAGCGCATCGACGTCCTGCGCCTGGACGAGACGGAGATGCGCGACCTGGTGGAGGCCGGGGACGTCCAGGCGGGCCTGGTGGTCCCGGACGACTACGGGGACCTGGTGCGCGACGGCGGGCAGGTCGAGCTGGAGCTCGTCACGCGCGGCGACGACTGGGCCGCCGCGGACGTGGGGACCTGGGTCCGCTCCGTGGTGGCGCAGGAGTCGGCGCTGCTGAGCACCGCCCGGGTCACGGAGAGCGTCCGCGACGACGGGTTCGAGGAGCGCCTGGCGGACGCGGAGGAGACCGACGTGTCCGGCGTCCGGGTGGAGGTGGTCACCGCGGGTGAGGCCACGTTCCCCGAGGGGGTCTCCTCGCACAGCCTGGCGGCTCCCCCGCTGCTGCTGCTCTACACCTTCATCACGGCGCTGACGACGTCGCTGGGCATCGTCCAGGCCAGACGCTCGGGGGTCCTGCGGCGCTTGTACGCCTCCCCCACCTCGGCGGGGTCCATCGTCCTCGGCGAGGCGCTGGGCAGGTTCCTCATCGCCCTGACACAGGCCCTGCTGATCCTCTTCGGGTCGGCCCTGCTGTTCGGCGTCGCGTGGGGGAACCTGTTCGCCACCTCGCTGGTGGTGACCGCGTTCTGCCTGGTCAGCAGTGGCGCGTCACTACTGCTCGGCAGTCTGGCGAGGACCGAGGGCGGCGCGCTGGCGGCGGCGGTGGGCATCAGCCTCGGGGCGGGCGCGCTCGGCGGCACCATGCTCCCGCTGGAGTCCTTCGGCGACACCATGACCACCGTCGCGTTCCTGACCCCGCACGCCTGGGGCTACGACGCGTTCAGCGCGCTGGTCCGCGACCAGGCCTCGGTCGGGGACGTGCTCCCGCACGTGGGCGTGCTCCTCGGGTACGCCGCCGTCCTCCTGGCGCTGGGCGTCTGGCGCTTCCGCGCCGCGGTCACCAGGTAGGCGGGGCACCGGCGGGGTGCCGCCCCCGGCCGTGGCCGGGCGCGGCACCCCTTCTCCGGGGGCGGCGGCGGATCAGGCGGACCCGTCCGTCACCGCCCGGTGGGAGGGCGTCAGCTGCAGCTCACGAGGCTGGCACCGCTGTTGAGGAAGGCGCCCTCCTCGACGAGGGTCTCCGCCTCCAGGGACTGCAGGTCGAGAACGTCGCTCACGGCCATTTCTTCACCTTTCAGGAGAAAGGAATCCCGGGCTGCCCGAGGCATTCGACCCGGGCCCGCACCGCGATCCGACCCGGCTTTGTGCCAGGGTCGTCTCACGATAACAGCGCCCGCCCCGCCGCTTCCTTCCCATATCCAAGAGCCTCTTTCCCCGAGTCCGGGAAAATTGACGGCGGCCCTGCGGCGGGGAATGGCGGGCGCACCTGGCGGGATGCGGCGGGAGCCGGGGCGGGGCGGCCCGGCGGCGGAGGCGGGACCGCGCGTACCTGCCAGAACAGAGCCCGCGAGGCGGCTAAGGTAACCGGAGCCGCCCCGCCTGTCCCGCTGGCGGGACAGGCGGCGGGAACCCCGGATACGCCCCCATTCCCTCCGTCCCCGTTTTCGGGAATCCTCCCCCTTCCGGCGCACGGCAGGAACGGAACGGCTGCGAACCGACAAAGAGTTGAGGCAGGAGAGCGTGCCAGAAAATATCGTGGAAACACGCAGAGTCAGGCTCCGACCGGTTGAGAACCTGGGCTCGGCCGCCGCCGTCCGCGCATTGGCGGAGGGGGGCGTCCCCGAATTCCCGGGAATGGACGACCTCGTCAGGCCGCTCCCCCGCGACGCCGCGGACGCGGCGGAGCAGTTCCTCGCCGTCGCCCCCTCCACCGGCGCCGTCCTGGGGTTCTGTTCGCTCTCGCGCCTGGACCCGGAGGAGCGGTGGGTCCAGGTGGACGTGGTCGTGGACGAGGGGGCCAACGCCGTCGGCATCGCGTTGGAGGCCACGGTGCTGACCGTGGACCGCGCCTTCCGCGCGTGGCCGGTGGACGAGGTCCGCTTCTGGTCCGCCGGCGAGCGGGCGAACGGCCTGCGCGACCACCCGACCATGGTGACCGAGTCGGAGCCCCCTCGGCGGCCCCCGGGCCTGGAGTCCGCCTCCCACTTCGTCATCCAGCGCGAACGCTGGGAACGCTACGGCGCCAAGTTCGTCCAGCGCCTCTCCCAGGGGCCCGACGCGGGCTGAGGACACCACCCCCACCACACCAGAGAAGAGGTTCGCAACGATGGCCGCAGTAGACCAGAGCGAGATCCTGTCCCAGATCAAGGTCCAGGCGATGACCGTCCTGATGTTCACGTCGAACGAGCCGCAGTTCGACCTCCCCGAGCCCTCGCAGACGAGCGACCTGGACTCGTTCTCGATCGTGCAGCTCGTCCTGGCCCTGGAGGACGTCTACAACGTGTCCCTCCTGGAGGACATGTCGGAGTTCACCGGCAGCAGCTTCGAGGACCTGGCCGGGTTCGTGGCGGAGAGGATCCGTGAGCAGAAGGGGGCGCCCGACCGGGCGTGACCCCGGCGGGAGCGCCGTGTCCGCTCCGGGAGCGGACACGGCGTTCCCGTCCTCAGGCGCGTCGGCCCTCGGCGGCCAGCTCCTCCAGCACCGGGACGAGCCCGGCCGGGCTGGTCATCCCGTGCGCCCTGTCGCGGAGCACGCGCGCGCCCTCGGCGAAGCGGGGCTCGTCGAGCAGGCGCCCGACCATGCGGGCGACCTCCGCGCCCGTCATTTCGGTCCCCGCCAGCGTGAGGCCCGCCCCCAGCTCCGTGATCCGCTCGGCGAGCAGCGGTTCGTCGAAGACGTACTGGGCCATGGAGAACTCGGGGAGGACGAGCTGCGGGACGCCGTGGAACACCGCGGTGCAGAAGGTCCCGGCTCCCCCGTGGTGGACCACCGCGTCGCAGTGGGGCATGAGCGCGTGCAACGGCACGTGCTCCACCACCCGGACGTTGTCCGGCAGGGTTCCGGCCCGCGCGCTCTGCTCGGCGGACAGGGTGGCGACGACCTCCGCGTCCAGCCCGGCGATCGACTCCAGCAGCTCCGCGAGGGGCAGCCGGTAGCGGTCGTCGAACTTCTCCGGCACGGCCGAGCCGAGGGTCAGGCAGACCCGCCTGCGCCCGCCCGGGGAGCGCAGCCAGTCGGGCACCACCGCGGTGCCGTTGTAGGGCACGTAGCGCAGGGGGATGTGGCGCACGCCCTCCTCGGGGTCCAGGCGCACACCCGGCGGATAGGGGTCCAGGGTGGCCTGGCCCCGGACCAGGTCCTCGGAGAAGTCGGCGCCCACGCGCCGGGCGCTGCGCTCCAGCCAGTCGGCGAGGGGGTCCTCGCGGTCGGCGGCGGGCAGTGCGGCGGCGCGCTCCAGGAACCGGCGGCGGGTGCGGGAGAACACGTCCAGCCCCCACAGGACCCGGACGTGCGCCGCGCCCGAGGCCCGGGCCGCCACCGGCGCGGCGAAGGTGGTCGGCTCCCACAGGACCAGGTCGGGGCGCCACGAGCGGCAGAGGTCGGTGAGGTCGTCCAGCATGGGCGTGTTGACCGGGTGCCACCACAGCCGGACGAACGCGCGGTAGCCGTCGAGCAGGTAGTCCCAGCCCAGCGCCTCCGGATCGCTCCTGGTCATGTCGAAGCCCCGGCTGTCGCCGAAGCCCAGGCCCTTCAGCGTGGTCAGCAGCTGGTGGAAGAGGTGGTCCCGGCCCACCCGGACGGCGGGCAGCCCGGTGCGCGCGGCGACGGGGACCAGCGCGGGCTGGCTGGCCACCCGCACCTCGTGCCCGGCGGCGCGCAGCGCCCACGCCTGCGGGACGAGGCCCAGCAGGTGGGTCCTCTCCGCCTGGCTGACGACGAGCACGCGCATGTGCGGTACTTCCTCCCGGTCGGACCGGTCGGGGCGCGCCCCGACCTCAGCCCAGGGTGTGCAGGCAGACGAGGAGGGTCCTCGCCTCGATGTTGAGGTAGTGGCCGTGCCGGACCAGCTCCATGAGCTGGGCGACGGTGACCCAGAGGAAGTCCGGGGGGACCTCCGCGGGCGTGTCCGGGTCGGCCTCGACGATCCGGTACCTGGTCTGAGCGTGGTGGAAGCGCCCGCCCTCCTCCGAGAGCAGGGCGTCGTAGCGCACGCGGTGGGCCGGCGGCGACTCCGCCTGGGCGGCGAAGGGTTCCGGGCGGCCCAGGGCCTCCGCCGAGGCCGAGTACTGCACCGTCGGGGTGATCTCGACGCGGTCGAGGGTCCCCGGTTCGGCGCGCGCCCGGACCAGGACGTGGAGCACGCCGCCGATCTCGCGCACGAGGAAGGCGGCGAACCCGTGCCTCTCGGGGGCGAGCAGGGGCTGCGTCCAGGACGCGACCTCGCGGATGCGCGCCGAGACCGAGACCATGATGATCCGGAAACCGGGGCCGCCGGAGATCTCGTCCCCGGTCCGGCGCCACCCCTCGGCCCGGGGCAGCGGCAGCAGCTCGGAGCGCCAGTCCACGACCGTCTTGGCCTCGGTGAACCAGCTGACCACACCGGTCATCGGGTGCAGCGCGCCGTCCCCGTAGGAGCGAGCGAGCGCCCGCCCGAAGGGGTCCTCGGGTTCCGACGCCTCCCCGCGGGTCACGGGCAGGCAGGACAGCACCGTGCGGGCGTCCATGTTGACGAGGTTGTCCCGGCGCAGCATCCCGTGGATCTGCCGGAGCGTGAACCACCGGTAGTCCTCGTGCTCGGGGACGTCCTCGTCGGGGCCCACCTCGACGACGATGTTGCGGTTGTGCTTGCGCCAGAACCACTCGCCCTGCTCGGACTGGAGCACGTCCACCAGGACCCGGCCGCGGCGCGGAGCGCGGAAGTACTCCACGTAGGGGGTGGCCCGGCCTCCGTGGACCCCCGTGTAGTTGCTGCGCGTGGCCTGCACGGTGGGCGAGACCTGGCGGAGGTTGACGTTGCCGGGCTCGAACTTGGCCTGCATCAGGAAGTGGGGCACCCCGTCGAACTCCTTGACCAGGATGCCCAGGATGCCGATCTCCGGCTGGTCGATGACCGGCTGGTGGACCACCGCACCGCCGGAGGCCACACGCAGCCCCCGGACGGAGAAGAAGCCGCCGCTCTCGTGGACGAGGTCCCCGGTCCCGGAGGAGAAGGACCAGCTGCGCGTGTGGTCGAAGCCGACCCGCTCGACGGAGAGCAGTTCGTGCCGGGGCCTGCTCTCCCACCACCGGACGAACTCGGCGTCGGACACCAGCGGCACCGCCCGGTCCGACGCCGAGAGCGCGAACCGGGCTCCGTCCCCGGAACCGGTCACAGCCTGGCCAGGGTCTTGGTCAGGGCCTCGATGATCCGGTCCTGCTCCTGCCGGGGCAGCGAGGGGTACATCGGCAGCGAGAAGATCTCGTGGGCCAGCTTCTCGGTCACCGGCAGGCTCCCGGTCTCGTAGCCCAGGTGGGCGAAGCCGGACATCGTGTGGACGGGCCACGGGTAGCTGACGTTGAGCGCGACGTCGTGGGCCTTCATCTCCTCGATGATCCGGTCCCGCTCGGGGTGGCGGACCACGTAGAGGTAGTAGGCGTGCTCGTTCCCGGGCGCCGTCGCGGGCAGGACCAGGCCGGTGTCGGCGAGCGCCTCGTCGTAGGCGCGCGCCACCGCCCTGCGGCCCTCGATGTACTCGTCCAGACGGCCGAGCTTGCGGCGCAGGATCTCCGCGTGGACCTCGTCGAGCCTGCTGTTCTGCCCGTTCGGCGTGACGACGTAGTAGCGCTCCTGGTCCATGCCGTAGTAGCGCAGGCGCCTGAGGGAGGCGTCGACCTCCGGGTCGTTGGTGATCGTCGCGCCCGCGTGGCCGTAGGCGCCGAGGATCTTCGTCGGGTAGAAGGAGAAGGCGGCGGCGTGGCCCATGGAGCCCGCCACGCGCCCGTGGTGGGTGGCTCCGTGCGCCTGGGCGCAGTCCTCCAGGAGGACCAGGCCGTGCTCGGCGGCCAGCGCCTCCAGCGGGGCCATGTCCACGCACTGCCCGTACAGGTGGACCGGCAGGATGCAGCGCGTGCGCTCCGTGATCGCCGCGGCGACCTGGTCCACGCGCATGAGGTAGGTGTCCGGGTCGATGTCGACGAAGACCGGGTGCGCTCCCACCAGGTCGATGGCCAGGACCGTGGGCGCGGCCGTGTTCGACACGGTGATGACCTCGTCGCCCTCACCGACGCCCAGGGCGCGCAGGGCGAGCACGATGGCGTTGGTGCCGTTGTCGACGCCCGCGCAGTGCGCCACGCCGTGGTAGCGGGCGAACTCCTCCTCGAAGGCCACCAGGGAGGGGCCCCAGATCAGCTTCCCCGACTTGAACACCTTGTCCACGGCGTCGAGGATGTCCTCCCTTTCCTTCTCGTACTCCTCCAGGTAACCCCAGACATAGGTCGTCATGTGTTCCTCCGTTTTCAGGTCGCCAGTGGCCGAAAGAAACGGGCGCCCGGATCGTGTCAGCAAGGGGTCCCCGCGCGGCGACCACCCGTATCCGCACCGGTTTCCGGCGCGCCGGGGGAATCGCCGGCGAGGGTTTCCCGCAAGGGGAGTCAAAATACACGGCGGGCCCGCAACGGGCCCGGGATCTCGGCTCAGCCGACCTCAATCATTTTCTTGGCAGCCATGTCCAGGGCCTTGGAAGCCCACTCCGGGAAACTCATACCAGAACTCTCGGCGGCTTCCTGCCATTGCCTCTTCCGCTCCGGGTTAATGGCCACCTGAACGTATATGGTCTCCCGTGCGGGGTCCACTCCCCGGGCCTTGAGGCGGATGCGGCGGCGGAGCTCGTTGCGGGACCAGCGGCCCGCCTCGGCCTCGGCCAGCCAGCGCTCCTGCTCCTCCTCCGGGAGGCCGCACACCTCGGCGTGGTGCTGGAAGCTCAGCTTCTCGCGGCGCCGGGCGGGGACGAACTTCCTGGCCACCCATGCGTAGTTGCGCAGGGTCTGGTAGTCGAGGGAGGTCTTCTCGATCGCGCGCTTGTACCGCTGGGGGTAGTTCTCCTGGCCGTAGATGAGCCAGTCCCCGAGCCACCAGGCGGACGCGTCGGAGATGACGAAGATGTGCTGTCCCCAGCGCTCCCAGTCGACCATGGCCATGCCGTCGGGCAGGTGGAGGCTCGTTCTGCGGGTGGGGTTGCCCGAGGCGCCCCGCCGACCGCCCGAGTCCGCGGCGGACCGGCTCCGTCTGGCTTCGGGGACCTTCGCCTGGGGGCTGGCGTGGCTGTCCGGATTCATCACTGCTTCCATGTGGGTCCCCTTATCGACCTTCCTGAGAGGGCAAGAGAACTCAGCGCTCGGGCCAGGATCAGTCGTCTTGTAAGACAAGGTGGTCTGATATCGGTAAGAGGGCTCACAACGCATGTTCGCGGGCTGTGCGGACAAGGGTCCGAGCACACGTCAACACCGGGTTCATGGGAGCGCACGTGAAAAAGGGGAATGGTCGACAGAAATCGATCCTCAACCCCTCAGCGCA
The DNA here is from genome assembly GCF_018316795.1 of Nocardiopsis akebiae. Taxonomy (NCBI): domain Bacteria; kingdom Bacillati; phylum Actinomycetota; class Actinomycetes; order Streptosporangiales; family Nocardiopsidaceae; genus Nocardiopsis; species Nocardiopsis akebiae. Next base: position 352,752 of record NZ_CP074132.1, on the reverse strand, counting down.
GATATGCGGTGAGCACAGAACGGACACAGTCTTCAAACTGGTTTAAAGAGGTCAAGAAATCAACTGGAGCCTGAAGACCCTCCCTGGCCGATGCCGCAGCGAAACCGGTCGTGGATAACTGGCGATAACTCGACCGTCAACATGGCCGGTATCGGTCAACGCCGTTCGTAAAGCAGCGTATGAGATAGCTGAGCGTACAGGCAACCCCCTGAATATTAAGCACTTTGTGCTAGGCGGCGCACACGGTAAGTCGCGCAGGTGGGACGGGAAACCGCGCGCCCCGGCCCCGGCGACACGAGGCCCGACCGGTGATCACGCTCAGCGACGGACCCCGGACCCGAGGAGGAAGGTCATGTGAGAAAAGGTTTTACTAATTCATTCGAAACCTTCGCCCTAGCATTTCTGACAGATAGCGAGGATCTCCGGTGCGTATCTTGTTCGCAACGTTCTCCGAGAAGACCCACTTCATCGGGATGACCCCCCTGGCGTGGGCGCTGCGCGCCGCCGGGCACGAGGTGCGCGTCGCCAGCCAGCCCGAGCTCGCGCCGACGGTGGCCGCGACCGGGCTGCCGTTCGTCGCCGCGGGGTCGGACCACGTGCTCCCCCAGGTGATCGCCTGGGTCGGGCGCATGGCGCGGGACATGCGCCCCGACTTCGACATGATGCGCGTGGCGGCTCCGGAGGGCCCCTCCGGGGAGGAGCTGCGGGCCGCCTACCGCGACGTGCTGGTGCCGCTGTGGTGGAAGGTCGTCAACGACCCGATGCTGGAGGACCTGGTCGCCTTCTGCCGCGAGTGGCGCCCCGACCTGGTCGTGTGGGAACCCATCACCTTCTCCGCGGCGATCGCCGCGGAGGCGTGTGGCGCGGCGCACGTGCGCTTCCTGTGGAGCCTGGACCTGTTCGCCGCGATGCGCGAACAGTACCTGCGCCACATGGAACGACAGCCCCCGCAGGAACGCGACGACCCCCTGGCCGCATGGCTGGGCGACCGCGCGGCCCGCCACGGCGTGGACTTCTCCGAAACCCTCGTCCGCGGCCGGGCCACCCTGGACCACCTGCCCGCCTCCCTGGGCGTGCCCGCCCCCACCGGCGCCCACCGCCTGCCCATCCGCTACGTGCCCTACAACGGACGCGCCGTCGTCCCCCACTGGCTGCGCACACCCCCCGACCGCCCCCGCGTCTGCCTCAGCCTCGGGACGACGGCCACCCAGCGCCTGGGCGGCTACACGGTCGACGTCGCGACCCTCCTGGAGGGGTTGGCCGACCTGGACGTGGAGGTCGTGGCCACCCTGCCAGCCAGCGAACAGCACAAGCTGGGCGCCGTCCCCGGCAACGCCCGCCTGGTCGAGTACGTCCCGCTGCACGCCCTGACCCCCACCTGCGCCGCGATGATCACCCACGGCGGGGCGGGCACCGTGATGTCCGGCCTGGCGCACGGGGTCCCGCAGTCGGCCGTGCCGCACCACATGTACGACGAGCCCCTGCTTGCCTCACTGGTGGCCGCGCAGGGCTCGGGAGTGGTCGTGGACCCCGCCCGGGTCACCCCCGAGGCCGTCCGGGAGAGCACCCGGCGCCTGCTGGAGGACCCCTCCCACGCCGAGGCGGCGCGGCGCCTGCGCGGGGAGATGGCCGCCATGCCCTCCCCCGCCGAGGTCGCGCGCCAACTGGCGCGGGCCGCGGGGGAGGGCGGGCAGGCGGACCTCACACGGTGGTGACGTCCGGGACGTAGTGGATCCAGCGTCCCCCGGCCTCGCGGAACCCCTCCTCCTTGGCCATGATCTCCTCGGCGTGGTTCCACGCCAGCAGGAGGGCGCGGTCGGGGTAGGAGGCCGTGAACGCGCCGTGGTCGCGCACTGGCACGTGGGAGCCCGGCGTCAGGCGACCCTGCTTGGCCGGCGTGGTGTCGCAGACGAACTCCAGCAGGTCGGGGCCGATCCCGCAGAAGTTGAGCACGGTCGCGCTCTTGGCGGTGGCGCCGTAGCCCACCACGCGCAGGCCCCGGTCGCGCAGCGAGCGCAGTTCCTCCACGAGGCGGTCGCAGTTGCCCCGCACCCGGTCCGCGAAGGAGGCCAGCGACTCCGGGGAGGTCAGCTCCCGCTTCCTCTCCTCCTCCAGGATCGCCTCCACGGCTGGGGACGCGGCCCGGGAGCCCTCGCGTGCCAGGGTGTAGCGCAGCTCGCCCCCGTGCGTGGGCAGACGCTCGACGTCGACCAGCTCCAGGCCGAACCTGCGCGCCATGTTGCGCACGGAGGAGGCGGTGAACAGGAAGAAGTGCTCGTCGTAGAACTGGTCGAAGGACGCCTTCTCGCTCACGTCACCGAAGTAGGGGTCCTCGAAGACGAACACGCCCCCGGGGGACAGCAGCTCCCCGATCCCCTCCAGCACCGAGTCCACGTAGGGGATGTGGCAGAAGGTGTTGGCCGCGTAGACGACGTCGGCGGGCCCGTCCTCGGCCCGGATCTCCAGGGCCGTCGCCTTCTCGAAGAAGGCGTTGCGCACGCGCACGCCCTTGCCGCGGGCGACCTCGGCCACGGCTCCGGAGGGCTCCATCCCGAGGTGGCGCACGCCCGCGCGGGCCACCGTCTCCAGCATGACGCCGTCGTTGCACCCCAGCTCGACCACGAAGGGGTCGGAGCCGGTCAGGTGCTCCGCGAGGAGCTTCTCGGCGGTCGCCTCGAAGTGGGAGCGCATCACGGTGGAGCCCGAGGAGTAGTACGGGTACCCCTCGTGGAACATGCGTTCCCGGGGCACCTCCTCCATCAACTGCACCATCTGGCAGTCCGGGCAGAGCCCGACCGCGAGCCGGTAGAAGAACTCCTCGCTCGTGTCGTCGGGCGCCCGGAAGGCGTCGGACAGCGGCTGGCGGCCGAAGTCCATGAACTGGGTGACCGTTCCTTCGCAGACACGGCACGTGGTGGTGGGGACCAACCTCAACTCCTCGGCTTCTCACGGACGTCGTCGGACGGGCGCGCCGGAGTCGGCGGCCCGGGGCGGGCGGGGCGGTGGCGCACCGGCCGCGGCGGGGTCATCCGGTGGTGTTCTCCGGCTGTTCGAGCCACCAGGGGTTCTCCTCGGCCCACTCGATGGTCCGGGCGACCCCCTCCCGCAGCGAGGTGGTGCTCTTCCAGCCCAGGAGCGAGCGGATCTTGCCCGCGTCGGGGATGCGCCGGTCCAGGTCCTGGTAGGAGTGCCCGAACCGGTCGCGCGTGTCGATCGAGGTCGGGACGACCCCGCCGCCGGTCATCTCCACGATCAGGTCCACTGCCTCGCGGATGGTGACCTCGTCCGAGCTGCCGACGTTGAAGCACTCGCCGTCCGCCTCCGGACGGGTGCCGATCTCGACCGTCGCCTCGACGGCGTCGTCGATGTAGGTGAAGCTGCGGGTCTGGCCGCCCTCGTCGTAGACGACGGGGGGCTCGCCGCGCAGGGCGCGGTGCAGGCTGCGGCTGACGAGGAAGGCGGGGCGCTGGCGCGGCCCGTAGAGGTTGAAGTAGCGGACGATGGAGGCGTTGAGCCCCCGGCCCATGTAGCCGAACGTCAGGTGCTCGGCCAGGGCCTTGCTGGAGGAGTAGCTCCACCGGCTCGCCGAGGTCGTGCCGAGGACCCGGTCGGCGTCCTCCTTCCAGGGGACGTCGGGGTTCTTGCCGAACACCTCGCTGGTGCTGGCGAAGACCACCTTGGCCCCTGCGCGCTCGGCCAGGTCCAGGACGTTGCGCGTCCCCGTGAAGTTGACGTCGATGACCTCCATGGGGGACTCCAGGTACCGGTCCACCCCCACCACGGCGGCGAGGTGGTAGACCACGTCGACGCCCCCGCGGACCGCCTTGGCGAGCTGCTCGGAGGAGCTGACGCTGCCCCGGACGTACTCGACCTCCTTCCATGAGGGGGCGGGCGCGGGCCGGGCCCCCCTCGTGTCGAAGACCACGACCTCGTCGCCCCTGGCGAGGAGCCGGTCCACGAGGTGGCTTCCGACGAAGCCGTTCCCTCCGGTCACTACGGCGCGTGCCACGTGTCTACCGTCCGATCCCTCGGTAGGTGAAACCGAGCCCCGTCAGGGACTCGACGGTCTGGTCGTCGAAGTGGGCCCTGCCGTCCAGGAGGAGGCACTCCCGCGCCGTGAGACGGCGCAGGGCCGCCATGTCCAGTGCGGCGAACTCGTCGTGCCAGGCGAGCACGGCGAGGCAGTGGGCCCCGGTCGCGGCCGCCTCCGCCGAGGGCGAGGGCTCCAGTCCGAACGCCTTGCGGACCTCGTCCGGGTCGGCGAGCGGGTCGAACACCGCCACGTCGGCCCCGGCGTCGCGCAGCGCCGCGACCACGGGCAGGGTCGGCGTGGACCTCAGGTCGCCGGTGTTGTTCTTGAAGGACAGCCCGATCACGGCCACGCGGGCCCGCTCTGCGGGGGTCCCCAGCGCGTCCAGCCCCTCGGTGACGAGCCCCGCGACGTAGCCGGGCATCGCGTCGTTGGCGCCGCGGGCCGAGACGACGGTTCCCAGGTGCACGCCCCTGTCGCGGGCGGAGCGCCACAGCATCCAGGGGTCCTTGGTCAGGCAGGAGCCCCCGACCCCGACCCCCGGGGAGAGGACGTTGATGGTCCCTCCGCCCTTGGGCACCTCGTTGGTGGCGGCGATGACCTCCATCGCGTCCACCCCGATCGACGAGCAGAAGCGGGCCAGTTCGTTGGCCAGGGCGATGTTGTGGTCGATCCACCAGTTGTTGAGGAGCTTGACCGTCTCGGCGGCCTCCATGGAGGAGCAGACGACGGTCCGTACGCCGAGCCGGGACTCCCAGAACCTCGCGGCGGCGGCCCCGCTCTCCGCGTTCCACCCGCCGACGACCACGGGCAGCTCCCGGATCTCCGCCAGGGCGTTGCCCTGGGACAGCCGCTCGGGGCAGAAGGCCAGCCCGAAGTCCTCGCCGCACCTCAGTCCGCCGCTCTCCAGCAGGGGGACGACGAGATCGCGGGTCGTGCCCGGGGGGACCGTGCTCTTGAAGACGAGGAGCTGCCCGCGGCGCAGGTGGCGGCCCGCCTCGGCGGCCGCGCTCCTGATCTGGGTCTCGACGAGGGTGCCGTCCTCCCGGACCGGCGTGCCGACCGCGACGACGACCACGTCGGCCGAGGAGATCGCGGAGTAGTCGGTCGTGGCGCGCAGGCGCCCGGCGCCCCGCCCCCGGGCCACCAGTTCGGGCAGCCCGGGCTCCTTGAGGTGGCAGCGGCCCGCCTCCATCTCCTCGACCGGGTGGGCGTCCACGTCCACGCCCACGACGTTCACCCCGTTGGACGCGAGGCTGGCGGCCACGCACGACCCCACGTACCCCAGGCCGACGACCGAGACGGTGATCTCCTCCCGGTCCAGCAGGAAACGCATACGATCTCCATTCGACTCTCAGCCCGGCGCTACAGGGAAAACAGGCCCGGAGGGACCTTGACGGGAAAAGGCCGGTTCCGCACCCGGCCATTCACCTGGCCCGGAGGCCGGATTCTCCCACTCTTTCTTCACTACTTCCCGTGGCCAGCGGCGCACGGGGCGACATCGAGGGAATCATCGTCGGAATCGGAACAGCCAGCTTCTCTACAATCCCCTTTGTCGAAGACAGATAAAGCACCGGCCGGATCGGCTGGGCAATGATATCCGCGCGGAAGCGGCTCTTGGCAAACCCGGTTGCGCGGTGATTGGACCGCCCGCCGGAAAGGTAACAGGCCCGCCACCGGAGGCGGCGGAACCGGGAGCGCCCCGGTTCCGTCCCGGTGCGCGGGACCGCACACGAAGGACGGAGGCGACGGCCGTGCGCGTGCTGATCGCGACGCAGGCGGAGCGGACCCACTTCCTGGGGCTGGTGCCCCTGGCGTGGGCGCTGCGCGCCGCGGGCCACGAGGTCCGGGTGGCCAGCCAGCCCGAACTGGAGGCGGTGGTCACCGGGACGGGCCTGCCCTTCTCCCCCGTGGGCAGGGACCACCTCCTGCGCCGGGTCATGCGGCAGTACCACGCGATGACCGGCGGGGAGGACGATGACTTCGACATGGCCGAGGACCGCGACGAGGTCCTGACCTGGGACTACCTCCTGGAAGGCTACCGCCTGACCGTGCAGTGGTGGTGGCGGATGGTCAACGACCCCATGGTCGACGACCTGGTCGCCCTCTGCCGCCAGTGGCGCCCCGACCTGGTGGTCTGGGAGCCCATCACCTTCTCCGGGGCGATCGCCGCCGAGGCCTGCGGGGCCGCGCACGTGCGCTACCTGTGGGGGGCCGACATCTTCGCCCGCACCCGCGCGCGCTTCCTGGCGCGGATGGGCGAGCGGCCCGCCTCCGAGCGGCAGGACCCCCTGGCCGCGTGGCTGGGGGCCCGGGCCGCCCGGCACGGGGTGGACTTCTCCGAGACCCTGGTCCACGGCCAGGCCACCGTCGAACAGGTGCCCGCTCCTCTGAGGGTGGACACGCCCGCGGACCTGGAGTACCTGCCGGTGCGCTACGTGCCCTACAACGGACGCGCCGTCGTCCCCGACTGGCTGCGCACACCCCCCGACCGACCCCGGATCGGCCTCAGCCTCGGGACCAGCGCGAACGAGTGGTACGGCGGTCACCGGGTCTCCGCCGGGGAGATCCTGGAGGGGTTGGCCGACCTGGACGTGGAGGTGGTGGCCACCCTGCCAGCCCGTGAGCAGGAGAAGCTGGGCGCGGTCCCCGGCAACGCCCGCCTGGTCGAGTACGTGCCCCTGCACGCCCTGGCCCCCACCTGCGCCGCCATGGTCACCCACGGCGGCCCCGGCACCGTCCTGACCGGTCTGGCCCACGGAGTCCCGCAACTCCTGTCGCCCAACGCGCACATGTTCGACACGGTCCTGCTGTCCGGGCTGGTGGAGGGGGCCGGGGCGGGCAGGGTCGTGGACCCCGACCGCCTGGACGCCGAAACCGTCACCGAGGGCGTGCGCACCCTCCTGGAGGACCCCCGCCACACCCGGGCCGCCCGCGCCCTGCGCGAGCGCATGGACGCCATGCCCGCCCCCGCCGACCTCGCCCGCGCCCTCACCGGCCTCACCCGCACCTGAACACGGACCGCGAGAGGAGCCTCAGACGCCGCCGCCACGGGACGGCGTTGTCCCGCTGGCGGGACCGTCCCTCAGGCGGGAGCGCCCAGTTCCTCCAGGACGCGGGGCAGGCCGCGCACCGCCTCCGCCGGCGAGGGCATGGCGGCCATCTCCCCGCGCAGGCGCCGCGCCGCCTCGGCGTGGGAGGGGTCCTCCAGCAGGCGCCGGGTCGCGTCGCGGACGCTGTCGGCCCCCGCCTCGCCCGACCGCACCACCAGCCCGGCCCCCTCCCGCTCCACCAGCCGCGCGAGCAGGGGGGCGTCGAGTCGGGGGCCGGGCACGAGGAGCTGGGGAACACCGTGGGAGAGCCCGGAGCACAGGGTCCCCGGCCCCGCGTGGGTGATCATGACGTCGCAGGTGGGAGCCAGGACGTGCAGGGGGGCGTACCCCACCAGCCGCACGTTGTCCGGGACCGCGCCGAGTGCTGCCTCCTCCTCGGGGGGCAGGGTCGCGACCACCTCCACGTCCAGTTCGCCGAGGCCGCGCACCACCTCGGCCAGGGAGAACGTGTGCCCGCCGAACCACTCGGTCGTGCTGCTCCCCACGCTGAGGCAGACGCGGGGGCGGTCGGGGGGTGTGCGCAGCCAGTGGGGGACGACGGCGCGTCCGTTGTAGGGCACGTAGCGGATGGGCAGGCGGTGGGCGCCGGTGGGGGCGGGCACGCCCAGGGAGGCGGGCAGGTAGTCCAGGGTGGCCCGGCCGCGGACGAGGGTTTCGGAGAAGTCCACGCCGTGGCGGGCCGCGCGGTCGCCCAGCCATGCGGCCAGGGGGTCGTCGCGTTCCTGCGGGGGTTGTCGTTCCATGTGGCGCAGGTACTGTTCGCGCATCGCGGCGAACAGGTCCAGGCTCCACAGGAAGCGCACGTGCGCCGCGCCGCACGCCTCCGCCGCGACGGGGGCCGCGAACGTCGTCGCCTCCCACACGACCAGGTCGGGCCGCCACTCGCGGCAGAAGGCGACCAGGTCCTCCAGCATCGGGTCGTTCACCATGCGCCACCACCAGGCCGCGGTGTCGCGCACGCCCCAGCGCATCTCGTCCCAGGACAGGTCGCCGGGCCAGCTCTCCCCCACGTCGAACAGCCCCGGGGCGTCGCCCTCGCCCCACTGCGTCACCAGTTCGAACCGCTCGCGCAGCAGGTGGTCCCGCCCGACCGGGACGGCGGGCAGGCCCGCGCGCCTCAGGAACCCCGCCAGGGCGGGCTGGCTGGCGACGCGCACCTCGTGCCCGGCGGCGCGCAGCGCCCACGCCAGGGACACCATGCCGATGAAGTGCGTCTTCTCCGCGTAGGAGGCGAGTAGTACACGCAAGGGGTCATCTCCCAGATGGAAGGCGGAACCCGCTTCCGGAGCCGGGGCGGGCGCCGCGCGGCTCGGCGGCGGGGGAGCGGGCCCTCGGCCGCGTCGAGTTCACGGGGCCCGGGATACGGTGCCATTCGTCCGCCGGGAGCGGGTCGGTCCCGGCCCGAATCCGCCGGACCGGAGCATACCGGCGCGGCCTTTCCCCGGAACGTGGAAGCCTTCCCCCGACGGCCTTTCCCGCTCCGGAAAAGTGGCGGCCTGCCCGTGGGCCCCTGTAGCGGATGACAGCTCCGTCCGACCCCGAATCCCGTTTTCTCCGCGAGAGACACCATGAAACAGGGGAGAGAATGCAGTACACACGCCTTGGCCGGACCGCTCTGGAGGTCAGCCGGCTCTGCCTGGGAACGCTGAATTTCGGCGTGAACACCCCGAGGGACGAGAGTTTCGCGATGATGGACAGGGCCCTCTCCCACGGCGTCAACTTCTTCGACACCGCCAACCACTACGGATGGCAGGTCCACAAGGGGATGACCGAGGAACTCATCGGCGAGTGGTTCGGCAGGGGCGGCGGACGCCGCGAGCGCTCCATCGTGGCCACCAAGGTCTTCAACCCGATGAGCGAATGGCCCAACGACCGCGGCCTGTCGGCCCGCCACATCATCGCCTCGTGCGAGGGGTCCCTGCGCCGGCTGGGCACCGACTGGATCGACCTCTTCCAGATGCACCACGTGGACCGCAACGCGCCGTGGGAGGAGGTCTGGCAGGCGATGGAGATCCTGGTCCACCAGGGCAAGGTCCGCTACGTCGGCTCCTCCAACTTCGCCGGCTGGCACCTGGCGGCGGCGCAGGAGGCCGCCAACCGCAGGAACTTCCTCGGCCTGGTCTCCGAGCAGTGCGCCTACAACCTGGTGACGCGCCACGTGGAGCTGGAGGTGCTCCCCGCGGCGCAGGCGTACGGCATCGGGGTCCTGACCTGGTCGCCCCTGCACGGCGGCCTGCTCGGCGGCGCCATCCGCAAACTGCGCGAGGGCACCGCGGTCAAGACGGTCAAGAGCCGGGCGATGCAGGCGCTGGAGGAGCGGCGCGAGACGATCGCCGCCTACGAGGACCTGTGCGACGAGCTGGGCAGGGACCCCGCCGAACTGTCCATCGCCTGGGTCCTGTCACGCCCGGAGGTGCACTCGACGATCGTCGGGCCGCGCACCCTGGAGCAGTTCGACGGGGCGCTGCGGGCCCTGGAGACGGGGCTCGGCGACGGGGTCGGCGAACGGATCGACGCCCTGTTCCCCCCGGTCGGCAAGGGCGGCCCCGCCCCCGAGGCGTGGTCCTGGTGACCCCGGGAGGGCCGGGGCCGCTCAGGCCTCCCCGGCCCTCCCGGCGCACAGCATCGCCGCGATGCTGCGGACGTCGGTGAACGCGCGGGGGTCGATCCTCTCGGCCCGGATCGGCACGCCCAGGCCGGTGTGGATGTGGTTCATCAGCACGGCGGTGTTGAGGGAGGTGAGCACGCCCCACTCCCGCAGCGGCGAGTCCTCGGTCAGCTCGCCGTGGGGGTCGCCGTCCAGGAACCGGTCGCGGACGAAGAGCAGGAGGAGCTCCCGCACCTCCTGCTCGCTGGCGTCCTTCGTCACGTGTTCTCCCTCCGCTCCGGAGCGCGCGCCCACCGGGCGAGCTCCAGTCTGTCGGTCTTGCCGTTGGGTGTGCGCGGCAGCGCCCCGGTGAAGCGCACCGCGTCCGGGATCATGTAGGCGGGCAGGTGCCGCGAGGCGTGGCGCTTGAGCCCCAGCACCCCCAGCCGGGCGCCCCTCCTCAGGACGGCGAACGCCGTGATGGCCGCCGTGACCCCGCTCCCGGTCACCACGACGGCCGCCTCCTCGACGTCAGGGCTGCGTTCCAGCGCCGCCTCCACCGCCCCCGGCTCCACGCGGTACCCGCGGACCTTGGCCATGTGGTCGCGGCGCCCCAGGAACTCGAACACGCCGTCCCCGCGCATCCGTGCCAGGTCGCCCGTGGCGTAGGGGCCCTCCACGGGCGGCGCCCCCCAGTAGCCGAGCATCACCGTGGGGCCGTCCACCACCAGTTCCCCGACCTCGCCCGGAGCCGCGGGTCCGCCCGTGTCCGCGCGCACCCAGACGCGGTTGCCCGCGGTGGCCCGGCCGATGGGCAGCGGTCCCCCGTCCTCCAGGTCGGCGGGCACCACCTCGTGGAAGGTGCACGCGTTGGTCTCTGTGGGTCCGTACAGGTTGAGCAGCCGTGCGGGGCTCCACTCCGCCAGTCGCCGGGCGTACTCCGGGGGGAGCGCCTCCCCGGCGAAGAGCACGGCGCGCAGGGCCGGGGGCGGGGGCCGGTCGGCGAGCCCCCCGTCGCGGAGCATCAGCACCAGCGCCGAGGGCACGGAGTACCAGACGGTCACGCCCTCGCCGTGGACGAGGTCCACGAGCAGGTCGGGCGCGAAGGAGTACCCCTCGGGGATCAGCGTGACCGACGCCCCCGCGCTGAAGGCGGTGTACAGGTCCAGGACCGACAGGTCGAAGGTGAGCGAGGCGTGGTTGGCGAAGCGGTCCCCCGGCCCCGCGTCCAGCTCCCCGCGGGCCCATTCCACGAAGGCCAGGGCGCCCGCGTGGCTCACCGTCACGCCCTTGGGCCTGCCGGTGGACCCCGAGGTGTAGAGCACGTAGGCGGGCGCGTCCGCTGGCGCGGTGCAGGCGGGGACCGGCCCGCTCCGCGCCGGAGGGGCGTCGATGTCGAGGACCGCCGTGTCCGCGACGAGGCGTCCGCGCAACCGCTCCAGGTCCGCCGCGGCGGCGCAGACCACACGCGGTCGGCAGTCCTCGGCGATCCGCAGGACGTGGTCCGGCGGCATGGCGCCGCTGGCCGGAACGTGGACGGCCCCAGTCCGGAGCACCGCCTGGGACGCGGCGACGGCGCGCAGGCCCTTCTCCGCCCAGACCAGGACGCGTTCGCCGGGGCCCGCGCCCAGCGCCGCCAGGTCGGCGGCCATGGCGTCGGCCTCCGCGTCCAGCTCCGCGTAGGTCAGCTCCCGGCCCCCGCAGCGCAGCGCGGTGCGCTCGGGCGCCTCGCGCGCGGACCGGCGGACCAGGTCCTGGAGGTTCACAGGCCCTCCCCCCTGGCGATGATCTCGCGCTGGATCTCGCTCGTGCCCGAGACGAGGGTGCCGGGCAGGGCGTCGCGCAGCCGCTGCTCGACCCCCGTGGCGACGAGGTAGCCGGAGGAGCCGAAGAGCTGGACGGCGTCGAGCCCGTTGGCCACGGCGGCCTCGGTGACCGCGACCTTGGCCAGGGCGACGGCGGTGTCGGCCTCCGGCCTGGCCCGGTCGAGCAGCCAGCAGGCGCGGTAGAGCAGGAGGCGGGCGCCCTCCAGCCGCTGGCGCATCGCGGCCACCCTGTGCGAGACCGCCTGGAACTCGCCGATCGGCCGCCCGAACTGCCTGCGGCCGCGTGCGTGCGCCGCGACCCGGCCCATCTGGTCCTCCATGGAGCCCAGGTAGATCGCCGGGAGGCAGGCCCGCTCCCAGGCCATGGAGAACTGGAAGACCGCGTTCCCCTGCCCCTCGGCGCCCAGCCTGAGCGAGGCGGGCACGCGGCATCCGGAGAAGGTCACCGGCGCCGCCGCGCAGGCGTGCAGACCCGCCTTGCGCAGCGTCGGGCCGACGGTGACCCCGGCCGTGCCGCGCGGCACGGCGAACGCGGTGACGCCGAAGAAGCCCGCCGACGGGTCGGTTACCGCGTAGGCGACCAGGACGTCGGCCTCGGCGGCGTTGCTCACGAAGGACTTGGTCCCGTCGAGCACGTAGTCCCCGTCGTCCGGCCGGGCCGTGGTCGCCATGGCGTTGACGTCGGAGCCCGCCCCCTCCTCGGTCGCGGCGTTGCCCGCGACCAGTTCCCCCGCGGCCATGCCCCGGAGCAGGTCGGTGACCTCCGGGCCGCGGCCGAACTCGCGCATGGGGACGCCGCAGGCCAGCAGGTGGGCGGCCACCGCGAAGGGCAGCCCGGCGTCGGGGCAGGCCGAACCGAGGGCTTCCAGGGCGAGGGCGGTGTCGAGCGCGCCGAGCCCTCCGCCGCCCACGGAGGCGGGCAGGCACGCACCGGTCAGTCCGGCCTCGGCCGCGGTCCGCCACTCCTCGCGGGTCAGCGGCTGGTCGTGTTCGCGGGGCGGGGCCCCGCCGAGGCGGTCCCGGACGAGCGCGGCGACGCGCTCGCCCCTCTCGCGCTGCCCGGGGGTCGGGTCGAAGTCCACGGTGTCCCTTCCGTCTCAGGAGCCGGACGGGGGTTCGGCGATCCTCACCACGGCGCAGGAGACGGTCATCCCCGAGCCGAGTCCGCCCAGGATGACGTGGTCCCCCGGCCCGACCTCGCCCTCGTCCATGAGGTGGCGCAGGCCGATGAAGGGGTCGGCCGCGCCGATGTGCCCGATGGTGCGGCCGTGTGCCCACGTGGAGCGCTCCATCGGCAGGCCGAGGACCTCCATCCAGCGGTGCTCCACCGCCTCGGGGCCCAGGTTGCCGAAGGCCGCCCGGGAGACGTCCCCGAAGCCCACCCCGGCCTCGGCCAGGGTCCGGCCCACCAACAGCATCATCTTCTTCTGGAGGGTGAACCAGGCGATGTTCACCTCCGGGTCCAGCTCGCCCCTCCGGGCGTGGTCGCGGGCCCTGGCGCGGAAGTCGAGGAGCGCGCCGGTGGTGGCCGCGGGCGGGAAGTCCGGCTCGCCCGAGCGGTGGTGCTGCTCCAGTTCGGGGACGACCATCGACCCCACCGCGAGCACCCGCGCGGGCCCGGGGCGCCGGCCGAGGAGGACGGAGCAGGCGCCGTCGCCCAGCACGAAGGCGCCCGACCGCCACCGGTCGACGCCCGGGGTGCCGAAGTTGTCCGCGGCGACGAGGAGCGCCGTGGCGTCCTCGGGCGCCTCCCTCAGGTGGGGGACGCACAGCTCCATGGCGGTGAACAGGGCGTTGCACCCCTGGCGCACCTCGGCGGCGATGACGTCGCCGCGGACCAGGTGGTGCTGGAGGTGGTACTGGGGGAACCAGCCGTCCGGGCCCTGGTGCCAGGTGTCGGCGTACAGCAGGACGCGCACGTCGTCCGGGCTGGCCCCGGCCCGCTCGAAGGCCTCGCGGGCGCTGCGCAGCGCCATCTCCGGCGCGGGCAGGTCGTCGGCCACGGCGGCGCCGGCCATGTCGTGCACGGCGGCCTCCTCCGCCGTCGTGAGGCCCCGTTCGACCGCGGACCGCACGCTCACCCGGGCCTCGGGCAGGTACACGCCGAGGCCGCGGATCCATAGTTCTGGCGTCTTCAAGGGGAACCCTTCCTGTCCGGTCGCGGCGGGCGGCCGGGGCCCGCCCGGATGCGCGCCCGGTGGGCGGCGCGCCCCCGGACCGGGGCGCGGGACGAAGGTAGCGAAGGGCCGGGGCGCCCGCCCCGGCCTCCGTCACAGCTCCGGCAGGGGCCACCGGTCGGCTCTGCCAGCGGCCTCCGCGGCCAGGGCGTCGCGCACGGCCCGCACCTCGGCGGCCAGGGGGCGGTCGCGGTCCAGCGGCGGGCTGAGCTCGGCGACCCGGGCCCACGGCCCGGCCTCCTCGGACCGGCCCGAGAGCGCGGCGAGCTGCGCCAGGCCCACGCCGAGCGAACCGACGACGAGCCAGGCCAGCTCGACCGCCTGGGCCAGGGAGTTGGCGCCGTTCAGCGCCATCGGCACGTGGTCCTGGTTGCCGTTGTTGCAGGGCAGGGCGGTGAGGCTGGCGGGGGTCACGAGCTGGCGGATACGCGAGACGAACGAGGTGGCGCTCACCTGGACCCCGGCCAGACCGCTGCCCGCGCCGGGCCGGGGGGTGAGCATGGGGGGCAGGCCGCCGTTGGTCTCCGAGGCGCAGAGCAGGGAGAGCTGCCGGTCGGCCAGGTAGGCGACCTGCTGGAGGGCCAGGCCGATCTGGTCCGAGCACAGCCCCACCGGCATCGCGTGGAAGTTGCCCCCGTGCAGGACCTCGTCACCGTGGCTGACCGGGTTGTCGGTGGTCCCGACCGCCTCGCGCAGCAGGATGCGCGAGGCGGCGGAGAGCTGGTCCAGGACCGCGCCCAGCACCTGCGGCGCGCACCGCAGGCTGTAGGGCTCCTGGAGGGGCCGCGAGGGCGCGCGCTCGGCGCCGGCGGGCAGGTCGGACCTGATCCAGGCCGCGACCGCGGCCTGGCCCGCCTGGCCCCGGGCCTCGGCGACACCGTGCGCGTACGCCTGGGGGTTGGCCCCCAGCAGGTCCGCCATCCGCGCCGTCATCATCGCCGAGGCGCGCACGACGTCCTCGACCTGCTGGTGGTTGTGCAGGGTCACCGCGAGACTGACCCCGCTGCCGTTGACGAAGGAGAGGGCCTCGCGTGCGCTCCAGCGCACGGGGGCGGCGCCCAGGCGGGCGAGGGCCTCGTCGGCGGGCACGCGGGACCACCGGCCGGGGCCGTCGGACACCCACGCCTCCCCCTGACCGGCGAAGGCCAGGGCGGCGCTGGCCAGGGGCTGGAGGTCGCCGCTCGCGCTGACGGTGCCCTCCCGCGGGATGACGGGTGTGAAGCCCCGGTTCCACAGGCCGACGAGCTCCTGCCAGAAGTCGACCGAGACCGCCGAGTAGCCCCGGCGCATGCTGGTGAGGCGCAGCGCGACCACGAGCCTGCTGACCTCGGGCGGGAGCGGCTCGCCCTGGGCGCTGCCGAGGTGGGAGATGAGCCCCTCCCCCTGCTCGCCCGCGGACTCCGCCGCGGGGAAGGCCACGAGCGGACCGAAGCCGCGCGTCACTCCGTAGACGTCGGCGCCCCCGGCCAGGTGCTTGGCCATGGTCGTGGCGCTGGCGCGCATGCGCGAGAGGTCCTCCTCGGTCCATCCGATGCGTGCGTCCGGCTCGGCCTGGCGGAGGACCTCGGCCAGGCTGCTCGGCGTAGGCGTCAACTGTCCACTCCTTCGGGGCGGGCGCGCGCCGGCTGCACGCGCCGTAGTTTGCCTGTCTCGGAGCGGTCGATCCGCTCCACCGCGCACACTCTCCGCGGGCGGTACGCGATCTGGTCCAGGGCCCGCGCCATCTCGTCGGCGCCCGGGACGCCGTTCTCCCCCGGTACGACCAGCAGGTCGAAGTGCTCGCCCGTCAGGGGGTCGCGCACCGGGACGCAGGCGAGGTCCTCGCATTCCAGGGCCCCGGCCAGGGTCTCCTCCATGGCGTCCAGGTCCAGGCGGCGGCCGTTGACGTTGACCAGCCGGGTCCTGCGTCCGGCGAAGCCGAAACCGCGCTCTCCCACGCGGACCACGTGGTCGTCCATGCGGCACTCGGGGCCCGCCGTCCCGTCCTGGGGGCGGGCCAGTCGGGGGCTGCGCACCACCAGGGGCGCCTCCGCCGCCGGGTCGGCGGGCCCGTCGCCGAACTCGACGTCGGGGAAGAGGCGCCACGGCGGGTCGTCCGGGCCCCACACCCGGTGGGCGACGCCACCGGTCTCCGTGGACCCGAAGACCTCCACCAGGCTCGCCCGGTCCCCCAGCCCGGCCATCAGGTCGGCCGCGCTCTGCGGCAGGACGGCCGTGCTGTGCACGAAGGCCAGGTGCTCGGCGGAGGCGAGCCACTCCCGGCGCCGCCGCAGGATGCGGAAGGCCCAGGGGATGGCCATCACCGCCCAGCGGCGGCCGCGCACCGGCGGGAGCGGCGCGAACTGGGAGACGTACCAGACCGGCACGCCCAGGTAGGCGGGCACCAGCACGCTGGCGAGCATGCCGTAGACGTGCCGGGGCGGGGCGAAGGACAGGACCGCCTCCGGGCGGTGGCCGACCACCAGGTCGGCGAGCAGGCGGGCCTCGTCCATGAGCTGCTCACGGGTGCGGAACCAGGACCGCGGCCGCCCCGTGCTCCCCGAGGTGAAGAACTCCGTCTCGGGCGGGAGGAGTCCGGCGAGCAGCCGGTCGGCCGGTTCGTCCGCCTCGTCCCAGCGCACCGTCCACGGGCGCTCGGTGAGTTCGGGGGCCCGGGGCAGCTTCGCCATGAGGTCGCCGGGGGTCAGCTCGTCAACCGCCACGTGAGTCCTGATCCGATCGTGGTCGTGTCCCGGACCGGTCCGGGAGCTGTGCGGATGGGGCGCGCCCGCGGGCCCGTGTCCCGCCGGCGGGACGCGGCCCGGGGCGGGGCCCGTCAGTCGTCCTGCTGGGGGAGGCGCTTCTTCAGCGGCTCCCACCACGCGCGGTTCTCCGTGTACCAGGCGACGGTGCGGGCCAGCCCCTCCTCGAAGGAGACGGAGGGGCGGTACCCGAGCCTGGTCTCGGCCTTGGAGCCGTCCACGGAGTAGCGGCGGTCGTGGCCCTTGCGGTCGGCGACGAAGCGGACCATCGAGCCGTCGCGGCCGAGCAGTTCCAGGAGCGCCTCGGTGACCTCCAGGTTCCGCTTCCCGACGGAGCCGCCGATGTTGTAGACCTCACCGGGCTCGCCGTGCTCGGCCGCCAGGGCGAGGGCGTCGCAGTGGTCGTCCACGTGGACCCACTCCCGGACGTTGCCGCCGTCCCCGTAGAGGGGGACCGGGACGCCGTCCAGGAGGTTCGTCACGAAGAGGGGGATCATCTTCTCGGGGAACTGGAAGGGACCGTAGTTGTTGGCGCAGCGGGTGACGCAGACGCGCATCCCGTAGGTCCGGTGGAAGGACCGCGCCAGCAGGTCCGAGGCGCTCTTGGAGGCCGAGTAGGGGGAGTTCGGCTCCAAGGGGTCGCTCTCGACCCAGGACCCCGTGCTGAGGGTTCCGTAGACCTCGTCGGTGGAGACGAGGACGAAGTTCTCCACGCCCTCGTTGAGCGCGCTGTCCAGCAGGTGGAACGTGCCCAGGACGTTGGTGCGCACGAAGCACCCCGCGTCGGAGATGGAGCGGTCGACGTGGGTCTCGGCGGCGCAGTGGACCACGGTCGAGACCCCGCGCATGAGGCCGCGGACGAGCTGCTCGTCGCAGACGTCCCCCTGGACGAACGTCATCCGGGGGTGGTCGGCGACGGAGGCGAGGCTCTCCGTGGTGCCCGCGTAGGTCAGTTTGTCCAGGACCACGACCTCGGCGTCCGCGAAGCGCGGATAAACGCCTGCGAGCACGCGCCTGACGAAGTTCGAACCGATGAATCCGGCTCCACCGGTGACCAGGATCTTCATACGCCCGCACCCTGCCATACCCCGGCCGCCCGGCGGGCGGCCTCCATGACGTACTCGCCGTAGGGCGAATTCTGCATTTCCTCCCCGAGGCGATAGCACTCATCGGCCCCGATGAAGCCCATGCGCAATGCGATCTCCTCAAGACAGGCGACTCGGACTCCGGATTCACGGGCCATGGTGGACACGTACCGGCCTCCCTCCAGCAGGGATTCCTCCGTGCCGAGGTCGAGCCACGTTATCTCGTTCCCCATGGTCACGAGTTCGGCTCTGCCCATTTCCAGATAAGCGCGGTTGACATCGGTTATCTCAAGCTCTCCGCGCCCGGAGGGTTCGATCCGCTCAGCGATGTCTACCACGTCCTGGTCATAGAAATAAAGCCCGGTCACCGCGTAGTCCGACTCCGGCTCGGAGGGCTTCTCCACCAGGGAGACGAACCTGCCCTTTTCACCGAAGCCCGCCACGGCGTAATGCCGGGGGTCGCTCACCTTGCACCCGAACAGCGTGCAGCCGGCGGTGGAGGCGGCGGCCCTGCCGAGGAGGCCCGGAAACCCTTCGCCGTGGAATATGTTGTCGCCCAGCACCAGGGCGCTACGGGTTCCCCGAATGTGCTCCCTCCCGATGAGGAGCGCCTCGGCTATACCTCTGGGCTCTTTCTGGACCGCGTATTCGATCTCTATTCCCAGATGGCCTCCGTCACCCAGGGCCTGCTGGATGAGAGGGAGGCTCTCTGCGTTCGATATCACCATGATCTCCCGGATTCCGGCCATCATGAGCACGGAAACCGGATAGTAGAACATCGGCTTGTCATAAACCGGGAAAAGGTGCTTGGAGACACTTCGCGTGGTGGGGAATAGGCGGCTCCCAGTACCGCCTGCCAGCACAATACCTTTCATGGTGACTCCCAACGGTGGCCGAACATCGATATTGCTGGGCAAGCACACCACGGATGCGCCGTGGTGCTTTGGTCAGCGGCCTGGACCCGGCACTCGGTGCTAGGCTCTCCGAACCTCTCCCGAAGGAATCCTCACAACAGTACCGTCACGCTGCCTCGGGAGAGGAGAACAGCCCGGAGTGCAGCACCCGCAATGAACATGCCGCGGGCCGGACTTGTCAAGGATCGGTGCCGGCTTTCACTCCTCGGACCATCGGGTCATCGAAATCTCGGAAGTGGGGAACACGTTGCGAATCGTCGTCGCGGCTTACGCGGACAAAGCTTATTTCTTTAGCATGGTGCCGACGGCGTGGGCGCTGCGCGCCGCCGGGCACGAGGTCCGGATCGTCACACAGCCCTCCATGACCGAGGCCGCGGCGGAGACGGGCCTGACCGTGGTGCCGGTCGGCGGCGACCACACCCTGGCCGAGGTGCTGGCCCACGCCCGCGAGCAGCAGGGCGAGTCGATCTTCGACCTGGCCGAGGAGCGGCCGCAGATGCTGGTGCCGGAGAAACTGCACCACGCCTACGAGGAGTACGTCACCTGGTGGTGGAAGCTCGTCAACGAGCCGATGGAGCGGGACCTGGTCGCCTTCTGCCGCGAGTGGCGCCCCGACCTCGTGCTGTGGGAGCCCAACACCTACTCCGCGGCGATCGCCGCGGAGGCGTGCGGCGCCGCGCACGGGCGTTTCCTGTGGAGCGTGGACCTCTTCGCACGCATGCGGCGCCTGTACCTGGGGGCAGCCGACGCCACGCCCGGGCCCGACCCGCTCAGGAGCTGGCTGGAGGAGAGCGCGGCCCCGTACGGAGTGGAGTTCTCCGAGGACCTCGTACTCGGCCAGTTCTCCGTCCACCAGCTCCCGGAGGCGCTGCGGTCGCGCGAACTGGAGAGGACGGGCACCCACCTGAGCGTGCGCCCGGTCCCCTACGCCGGAAGCGCCGTCCTGCCCTCGTGGGCGCGGGCCGGGTCCGAGCGGCGGCGCGTCCTGGTGGACTGGGGGTCCTGGAGCAGGACGGCCGAGGGCGCCGCCGCCCTGGTGGACGTCATCGACGCCTGCGCCGAGATCGGCGCCGAGGCCGTCGTCCTCTCCCCCGCCTCCCGCCGGGACTCCCTTCCCGCGCTGCCCGAGGACGTGGTGGTGACCGACTCGGGGGCGGCCCACATGCTCATGGGCTCCGGCTCTCTGATCGTCCACGGCGGCGGCTTCGACGTGTGCTGCAACGCCGTGGTCGAGGGGCTGCCGCAGCTCGTCGTGCTCAACACCGAGCAGTTCGACGCCGCTCCGCTCTCGCGGGCGCTCTGGGAGCGCGGGGCCGCGCGCGTGCTGGCGGTGGAGGAGGTCCTCACCCGGGGCGTGGACGACCTCCTCGCGGAGCTCCTGGACAGCGGGGAGGTACGGGCGGCGGCCGGGCTGGTGCGCGACGAGGCCCTGTCCGTGCCCGCCCCGGACCAGGTGGTGCCGGAGCTGGAGCGCATCGCGGCGGCCCGTGGCGGCGGCGTCTGAGGCTCCTCTCGCGGTCCGGGTTCAGGTGCGGGTGAGGCCGGTGAGGGCGCGGGCGAGGTCGGCGGGGGCGGGCATGGCGTCCATGCGCTCGCGCAGGGCGCGGGCGGCCCTGGTGTGGCGGGGGTCCTCCAGGAGGGTGCGCACGCCCTCGGTGACGGTTTCGGCGTCCAGGCGGCCGGGGTCCACGACCCTGCCCGCCCCGGCCCCCTCCACCAGCCGCGCGAGGACCGGGATGTCGAACATCCGGGCGTTGGGCGACAGGAGTTGCGGGACTCCGTGGGCCAGACCGGTCAGGACGGTGCCGGGGCCGCCGTGGGTGACCATGGCTGCGCAGGTGGGGGCCAGGGCGTGCAGGGGCACGTACTCGACCAGGCGGGCGTTGCCGGGGACCGCGCCCAGCTTCTCCTGCTCGCGTGCGGGCAGGGTGGCCACGACCTCCACGTCCAGGTCGGCCAACCCCTCCAGGAGGGTCGCGACGTCGACCGTGTAGCCGCCCAGGCGCAACGCCGCCGTCGTCCCGAGGCTGAGGCCGATCCGGGGTCGGTCGGGGGGTGTGCGCAGCCAGTCGGGCACGACGGCGCGTCCGTTGTAGGGCACGTAGCGCACCGGCAGGTACTCCAGGTCCGCGGGCGTGTCCACCCTGAGCGGGGCGGGGACCTGCTCGACCGTGGCCTGGCCGTGGACCAGGGACTCGGAGAAGTCCACCCCGTGCCGGGCGGCCCGGGCCCCCAACCACTGGGCCAGGGGGTCCTGCCGCTCGGAGGCGGGCCGCTCGCCCATCCGCGCCAGGAAGGTCCGGCGCACCCTGCTGAACAGGTCCACGCTCCACAGGTGGCGCACGTGGGCGGCCCCGCACGCCTGGGCCGCGACGGGGGCCGCGTAGGTGGACGGCTCCCAGACCACCAGGTCGGGGCGCCACTGGCGGCAGAGGGCCACCAGGTCGTCGAACATGGGCTCGTTGACCGTCCGCCACCACCAGGTGACGACCCCGCGGTAGCCCCGGAGGAGGTGGTCCCAGGTCAGGACCTCGTCGCGGTCCTCGGCCATGTCGAAGTCCAGGTACCGGTCCGCCCGGCCGTCCCGGCTGATCCTGGCGAAGTGGTGGTCGCGGCCCACGGCGGTGAAGGGCAGCCCCGCCCCCGCCGCGACGGACTCCAGATGGGGCTGGCTGGCCACCCGGACCTCGTGGCCCGCGGCGCGCAGCGCCCACGCCAGGGGCACCAGCCCCAGGAAGTGGGTCCGCTCCGCCTGCGTCGCGAACAGCACCCTCATCCCGGCGCTCCCCGACGGAGGGAACCCGTCCTCGGGGCCGCGCTCACGCCGTCCTCCCGGCCGCGGCGTCCCGGACGTAACCGGTCCCGGCCGCGTCCCACGCCTCCCGGTAGACGGCGAAGATCCGCACCGAGCGCAGCCGTTCGCCGTCGAGCACGTACTCGGAGAGCGTCCCCTCCCGGTGCACCTCGACGCCGCTCGCCCGCAGCGCGGGCAGCCCGCTGTCGACCACCCAGAAGTAGACCTTGCGGATGTTCCACATCGCGAAGGCGTAGTTCACGGCGAGGGCGTGGGCGTGCTCCACGCCCTCGGGGCCCAGCACCTCCGGGTCCGCGGCCACGGAGCACTTGACGTAGCGCCCCAGCGGGTTCAGGGAGTGGAGGGAGGCGTAGCCCCCGACCCTTCCCGACCCCGGTTCCTCCACGAGGAACTGCGCGGCCACGCCCTCGAACTCCTTGGGCCACAGGGACGCGAAGACGTCCCTGCTGGGAAGGCCCCCCAGCCCGTGCCGCGAGAGCTCGTCGTGGACCGCCTCCCCCGACCTCTCCGCCGTGGAGGCGAGCCTGACGGCGCGCGTCACGATATGCGGGAACACGATCTCCTGCACCACATCTCCCGTCGCCCCGAACGGGGCAGAGAAAAGCGCTGTGAAGAATGGATTTCTCCACAGCGCATCAGAGGAATCAGCTGCAACCGACGTAGCTGAGACCGCTGTTCAGCAGAACGGCTTCATCGAGGACGGTGTCCATCTCCTGAAGGGACAGGACGTCAGAGAGAACCATGGCTGGCCTCCTTTCCTTCGCGTGGGCCGACACTGGCGGGACAGAACCTAGGACAATTCCTCCGGCTCGACAAGAAGGCGGACCGGACCGGCGGCCCCGGCCGCGGCGGCTGTCCCGCCGGCGGGACGCCGCGCGGCGGGCGGGGGCCGCGCCGCGGCGCGGACACTAGGGTGTGGCGCCATGCTCACACTGCACCTGGAGACCCCGCGTATCAGGTTCGGTCCCATCGCCCCGGAGAAGGTCGGAGAACTCTACGACCTCCTCGTGGAACTGGGCCTGGAAAGCCTTCCGTCACGGGACGCCTTCATCGAGTCCTACCACTCGGTGGCCAAGCGCTTCGTCGACGTATTCGAGATCCAATTCCGCAGTACGGGCGAGGTACTCGGTTTCGCGTCGATTCGCGAACACGATCCGGCGGGGCACGTGAAACTGGGCATCTTCATGCGCACGGACCGCCTTCCCGTGGGCGTGGGAGCCGAGTCCATGATGATGCTCGTCAACTACGCCTTCGCCCACTGGGATTACCTGCGGAAGGTATACGTTCTGACGACGGACGCGAGTCTGGGGAAATTCGGCTCGGCGCTCGCCAGCACACCCCGGGAGGCGTCCCTCCCCCGGCACGTCTACTTCCAGGGCCGCCTGTGGGACCTGCACTTCTACTCGGTCTCCCGCGGCGTCTGGACCGCCAAGGGGGCGCCCATCCTCGACCGGATCGCACGCGGACCGCGTTCGAGGACGTCCGGGGGCCCGGACCGCGGCTGAGCCGCCGACCGCTAGCCGGACGCAGCACCCGCCACACCGCCCATCCCGGAGGGAAGCCCCCCATGCTCGACCTCGTCGAGATGTACACGCTCGCGGACCCGTTGTTCTTCGAGGAGCCGAGCAGGCTCACGGACGACTCCCCCAACGCCCTCGTGACCCCGGCGGACCTGTCCGTCACGAGGCTGGACCCGCCCCCGGGTTGGCGGCGCGAGCGCGACGGCCTGTGGCACGTCGTCTCCCCGGAGGCTCCGGACCTGCCCGAGCAGGGCTGGAAGATCCACGTCTCGGCGACCGTGGACAACGCGGACGCGATCTGCCGGGAGGTGTGGGAGCACTGCACGGAGCACGGCCTGGTGTTCAAGTACCTGTTGAACAGGAACATCCTGGTCGCGGCCAACACCAAGTACGCCCCCCGGGCCTCCAGCGGCAAACTGCTCACCGTCTACCCCCGCGACGAGGAGGAGCTGGAGGGGACCCTGCACGCGCTCTCCGCGCGAGTGGGCGGGCAGCCGGGCCCCTACGTCCTGAGCGACCTGCGGTGGGACCGGGGGCCCCTGCACGTCAGATACGGGGCCTTCCGCCAGATGTGGTGCCTCGACGAGCACGGCTCCAGGGTCCCGGCGCTGCGCGCCCCGGACGGAGCGCTGGTGCCGGACCGCCGGCTGCCCTCGTTCACCCCGCCTCCCTGGGTGGCGCTCCCCTCCTTCCTCCAGCCGCACCTCGACGCCCGCTCGACCGGGGAGCGCGTGCCCTACCTCGTCGACAGGGCCCTGCACTTCTCCAACGGCGGAGGGATCTACCTGGGACGCCGCGAGGAGGACGGCACCCGGGTCGTGCTCAAGGAGGCCCGCCCCCACGCCGGACTCGACCGCGAGCTGCGCGACGCGGTCTCCCGCCAGACACGGGAGGAGGAGAACCTGCGGCGCCTGGACGGGGTGCCCGGCGTGCCCCGGTTCCTGGACAGCTTCACCCTGGGCGGCCACCGCTTCCTGGTCCAGGAGTACAAGGAGGGCCGGACCCTGGGCTCCTGGTGCGCCGTGCACCACCCCGGCGTCACCGAGGCGTACGCCGACGCCGACGCCCTCGCCGCCTTCACAGGGCGCGCCCTGCGCATCCTGGGCCGGCTGGAGGCGGTGCTCGGCGCCGTCCACGACCGAGGCCTGGTCTTCGCGGACCTGCACGCCAACAACGTGCTGGTGGACGAGGACGACGAGGTCTGCCTGATCGAC
The DNA here is from genome assembly GCF_018316795.1 of Nocardiopsis akebiae. Taxonomy (NCBI): domain Bacteria; kingdom Bacillati; phylum Actinomycetota; class Actinomycetes; order Streptosporangiales; family Nocardiopsidaceae; genus Nocardiopsis; species Nocardiopsis akebiae. The sequence continues at coordinate 328,730 of NZ_CP074132.1, read as the reverse complement.
TACGAGCTGGCCTTCGACGCCAAGGGGGAGGGGCGCCGGGCCCCGCTCGGAGCCCCCGGGTTCGCCAGCGCCGACCGGGTCGGTACCGCGGTCGACCGGTACGCCCTGGCCGCGACCCGCCTGTCGGTCTTCCTGCCCTTCTCCCGGATCACCGCCCTGTCGCCGCACAAGGCCGCGGAGCTGGTGGACCTGCTCCGCGAGCTCTACCCCGTCCCCCGCGAGTGGGCCGACGAGATCGAGCGCGAACTGGTCCCGGAGCGCCCGGAGGAGGCGCCCGCGCGCCCGCCCGTGTCCCTCGGCTCCGTAGCGGCGGGCATCACCGCCTCCGCGACCCCGGAGCGGACCGACCGGCTGTTCCCCGGAGACCTCCAGCAGTTCCTCTCCGGCGGCTACGGCGTCGCCCACGGCGCGGCCGGTGTCCTGTGGGCGCTGGAGCGCGCGTGCGGGACCCGCTTCCCGGAGCACGAGGAGTGGCTGCTCTCCGCCGCGCGGCGGCTGCGCTCCCCCGGCCCGGGCTTCTACGACGGCGTCAGCGGCCTCGCCTACGTCCTGGACCACCTCGGCCACCGCGACGAGGCCGACGACCTGCTGGAGCGCCACGCCGGGCAGGAGTGCGGCGGGATCTCCCTCTTCTCCGGCACGGCGGGCGTGTGCGCCGCGCTGGTCCACCTCTCCCGGGGCGGCTCGGACGACGCGCGCATGACCCGCGCCCTCGCCCTGGGCGGGCGGCTCTCGGAGGCGGTCGCGGAGGCGGAGGCGGCCACGGAGCCCCCGAGGCCCGGACGCGCGGGGCTCATGCGGGGGTGGAGCGGCGTGGCCCTGGCCGTGCTGAACCTGTACCGGGCGACGGGCGACGGCCTCTGGCTCGACACGGCGGCGCGGGCCCTGCACCTGGACCTGGACCAGTGCGTCTCCGCACCGGACGGCACCCTGCTGGTACGCGACCGCGGGGCGCGGGCCCTGCCCAACATCGACGCCGGGGGGCTGGGCGTCGCCCTGGTCGCCAAGGAGCTCCTGGAGCACCGCGAGGACGGGCGCTGCGCCGAGAGCCTCCCCGCGCTGACCCGTTCGTGCCACACCCTGCTGTACGCCCAGGCTGACCTGTTCCACGGCAAGGCGGGCCAGGTGGCGGCGCTGGCCCGTCTGGGCGGAGCGCCCGAGGCGCTGCGCTCCCGGGTCGCCGAGCTGGAGTGGTACGCCCTGCCCTTCCGGGGGCGGACCGCCTTCCACGGCGGCCGGGTGCCGCGGCTGTCGATGGACCTGGCCACGGGCGGAGCGGGCGTACTCCTCGCCCTGGCCGCCGCCGAGGGGGGCGGTCGGCCGTTCCTCCCCTTCTTCTCCGAGGCCCCCTAGGGCCGCGGAACCGGACCGGACGGTCCGCGGCCGGGGCGGCGTGCGCCCCGGTCCCGCCGACCATGGACGAAGGACCGATCGGATGTACGACACCTACTACGCCGCCGTCTACGACGCGGTGATGATCCACCGGGGCAAGGACTACGCCGCCGAGGCCGACCGGATCGGCGAGATCGTCCGGGAGCGGCGGCCCGGCTCCGCCTCGCTGCTGGACGTGGCGTGCGGGACGGGCCTGCACCTGCGCGCGTTCGCGGAGCGCTTCGACGAGGTGGCGGGCCTGGACGGGTCGCGGGAGATGCTGGCGCTGGCCCGGGCGCGCGTCCCGGGCCTGCGGACCTGGTGCTCGGACCTGCGGGAGACGGCGCTGGAGGCGCGTTTCGACGCCATCACCTACCTGTTCGCCGTCCCGCACCTGGAGTCGGAGTCGGAGCTGAACGCCGTGGTCCAATCGCTCGCGGACCACCTGAACCCGGGAGGGCTCCTCCTCCTGGAACCCTGGATCGGCCCGGACGGTTTCACGCCCGGTCACGTCTCACGGGACGTGGTGGAGGACGGCGACCGCACGATCATGCGCCTGTCCCACTCCGCCTCCGTGCCCGGGCGGCGCGACCGGATGTCGATCGTCGTGCACTACGCCGTGGCCGACCCCGCGGAGGGGCTGCGCCACGCCACCGAGTCGACGGAGATGTCCCTGTTCACCCCGGAGCAGTACGCGGCGGCCTTCGAGCGGGCCGGGTGCGAGGCCGAGCACCTGAGGACCGAGCCGTTCGCGCACGGGCTGTGGGTGGCCCGGCGCCGCGACGGCTGATCCGGCTCAGCGCTCCTCCCCCTCCGGCAGCGCGCGCCGGGCGGGGCCCCCGAGCTCCCCCCGCCGCGCCGACGGGTGGGGGAGCCGCGCGGCCACGGCCGTGGCCACCGCGGCCGTGGTCCCGCCCTCGTAGTCGCGGCCCCACTGGCTCCAGTGGACGGAGAGGGGGTCGTACCGGGGCTCGGTGCGGTCGCCGCGGCCGTCCGCCGTCACGAACCTCAGGCTGCCGTCGTGGCCGCCCGCCACGGAGGTCCACCGCACCTCGGCGATGTCCCCCAGCGCGAGCTGCTGGGGGCCGGCCGCGCGTTTGGCCGCCTCCGCCTTCCAGTTGGGCCTGATGTAGACGTGGGTCCCGTCGAAGACGACGGACGCGTCACCCGCCTCGGAGCGCACCGGAGCCCCGGGGGCCCCGACCAGGTACCGGTCCGGGGCGCCCTCGGGGGGCAGGGCGGCGAGCTCCTCGGTGACGGTCTCCGCGAAGTACTCGGCCACCAGGACACGGGAGCGGCCGACCCTGAGCTGGTACGGGTCGCCCCTGCGGGCCAACAGGCCCCGGGTGACCTCGGTGAAGGGGTCTGCGCCCGGGCGGAGGTGCGCCCGCAGGGTCCCGCCTCCGCGCCGGGGTTCGAGGACGACGCCCGCCAGCGCGGGCAGCGGCAGCGAGACCACGCCCAGGGCACGGCGCAGCTTGTGGGACCTGCGGCCCGGTGTGATCCACACGGCCGCGCCGTCGAAGGACCACGAGCCGTCGCGCGCGCTTACCTCAGCCATGCCGTCATCGTAGGGGAGAGGTCACCGCCCGGCCCCTTCGACGGAGGGCGCGGCCCCCTCGCCGCGCTCCTCGGCGGGGGTGTTGATGCCCCGGCCGGTGTGCGCGAGGAAGACGTCGTCCAACGAGGGCGACCTGACCTGAACCGACGTGATCTCGGTGTCCGTCTCGGCGAACAGGCGGGGGACGAACCGGCGCCCGTCGGCCACCGTGAACCAGACGGTGTCGCCCTCGACCACCGGGGCCGTGTCCAGGATCGGCCGGAGCCGCTCGCAGAGCGCCCCGGGGTCGCGCGCGACGATCTCCACGCGGTCCCGCCCGATCCCCGCCTTGAGTTCGGCGGGGCTGCCGACCGTGACGATCCCACCGCCGTCGATGATGGCGATGCGGCCGCAGTTCTCCGCCTCCTCCAGGTAGTGCGTGGTCATGAGCACGGTGACGCCCTCGCGCTCGTTGAGCTCCCTGACCCGGTCCCAGATGGCCTCCCTGGAGCGGGGGTCGAGCCCGGCGGTCGGCTCGTCCAGGAACAGCAGGCGCGGACCGTGCAGCAGCCCCCTGGCGATCTCCAGCCGCCGCCGCATACCGCCGGAGTAGGTTCCCGCGAGCCTCTCCCGCTCCTCCCACAGGCCCACGTCCCGCAGTGCCCGGGAGACCCTCTCGTCGACCTCCTCCGGGGGCACCCCGTAGATCTCCGCGTGGAACCTGAGGTTGTACCAGCCCGTCAGGTAGCGGTCGAGGGTCTGTTCCTGGAACACCAGGCCGATGCTGCGGCGCACGTCGGGCCGCTCCCGGACGATGTCGAAACCCGCGATCGAGCCCGTCCCGGAGGTCGGTGTGACCAGGGTCGAGAGCATGCCTATCAGCGTGGACTTGCCCGCTCCGTTGGGCCCGAGGAGACCGAACAGCTCCCCCGGGGCCACGTCCAGGTCCACCCCCCTGACGGCCTCGACCCCACCGAAGCGCTTGGTCAGTCCGCGCGCGCGGACCATGGCCCGCGGGCCGGAGCCGTTCAACGGCGTGTTCTCCAACAGTCCTCCGTACGTAGGCGCCCGTGTCGGGCGCGCGGACGCGGGCGCCCCGGTCCCGCGGGCCGGGACCCTCACGCGGGGTCCGCCCGGCCGACGCGCCCTTCGACGAAGCCGGTCCCGGCCCGCTCCCACGCGTCCCGGTAGACCGCGAAGACGCGGGCCGTACGCAGTGTGCCCCCGACGAGCACGTACTCGGGCAGGGAGCCCTCCAGCCGGACCTCGGCCCCGGTGCGGCGCAACGCGGAGGGGTCCTCCTCCAGGGTCCACAGGTAGAGCTTCCTGAGGTTCCACATGGAGAACGCGTAGTTGACGGTGAGCGCGTGGGCGTCGGTGGCGCCCCGCGGTCCCAGGGCCGCCTCGTCCGCCGCCAGGGAGCAGCAGCCGTGGCGCGCCTGGAAGTTGAACCCGTGCAGGGAGGCGTAGCCCGCGACGCGCCCGGAGCCCGGGACGCGCACGAGGAACTGCGCGCCGACCTGGTCGTACGCGCCCGGCCACAGGGCCTCGAACACCTCGCGTCCGGGCACTCCGGCCACGCCGTGCCCGACGAGTTCGTCGTAGACCCCGCCGCCCCTCCTGGTGTCGGTGGGGTCGAGCACCGCGTCGGCGGAGCCGGTGTGGGGGAAGATCATCGGACACGACCTCTCGGGGGCCGGGCCGTCGCGCCCGGCCGGACGTCGGGGGGAGCGCCGCGGAGGAGGGCGCCTCCGCGGCGCTCCCGTCGGGGGACCGGACGGTGCTTTTCGGACCGGCCTCAGCTCGGGGGGTTCGTTCGGGCGCCGAAGGTTCCCGTTCCCCGGGCGCCCGAACACGGACCGAGGCGAAGCAAAGGTCCGAGAAGCATTGCCTAGGCGGGGCGGACGATCACGTCACCGCTGCATCCGACGAGGCTGAGTCCGCTGTTCAGCATGGTGCTCTCGTCGACAGCGATCTCGAAACCCTGCAAATCGAGAACGTCGGAAAGGGGCATGTTCCCTCCTCGGAGGAGAATGGACGGGGGTGCCGGCACGAAAGGAACATAGAAGAACTCGGGACCGCCCACAAGAGAGGTTCCCGCGCCCGCCCGGACAGCTCCCGTCCTCCTTTGGTGGGATCATCGGCAGAGCCCCTTCCGCTTGGTACGCCGGGCCTCAGGCGGGCCTGACGATGACGTCGCCGCTGCAGCCGACATAGCTCAGACCGCTGTTGAGGAGGGCCTCCGCCTCCAACCGCACGCCCAGGGACTGGAGGGAGAGGACATCGGAAATGATCATGTTTCCGCCTTTCTCGGATGCGTTTCCGACAGGACGTGCCAGAACCTAGGCAAGGGATTCGAGGGGCGCAAGGGAAATGCGTGGAACCGCACGTCCCGCCGGCGGGACGTTTACGCGCGCGGGGCCCGCGGAGCCTTCTCGGACGCGCGGCGCCCTTTCGCGGGCTTTCCGCGAGGACGTTCGGGGTGCTTTCTCCGCCCTTCCGCGCCGTCCCGGCTATGGGAGCGCTCCCATAGCCGGGGGCGCGTGCAAGGATGGCCTCTCCCCCGGGCTGCTACGCCCGACGGTCCCACGGAAAGGCCAGGGCAGTCGGCGATGATCTCCCTCCACCTCCAGACCCCCCGTGTCCGGTTCCGCCCCATCGGGGAGGACAACGTCCTCGGGCTGTACCGACTGCTGCTGAGGCTCGGGATCGAGACGCTCCCGGCACGGGACAGCTTCGCGTCGTCCTTCAGGGCGCTGGACGGTTCGGACGTCACCGTGCTCCAGATCGAGGCCGCCGGAAGCGGCGAGGTCCTGGGGTTCGCCTCGGTCCGCGAGCGCAGCCCGGCCGGACACGTGAAGATCGGCATCTTCATGGACCCGGACGGACTCGCCGCGGGGGTCGGCGCCGAATCGATGATGCTCCTCGTCAACTACGCGTTCGCGCGCTGGGACGACATCAGGAAGGTGTACGCGCTGACCACGGACGCGAGCCTCATGCACTTCGGTTCGGCGCTGTTCGCCACGCCCAGGGAGGCGACGCTCCCCGGCCACGTCTACTTCCGGGGACGGCTGTGGGACCTGCACTACTACTCGGTCTCCCGGGACCACTGGCTCCAGACGGGGGCCCGGCTCCTCGAGCGCATCACCGGGGGCCGGTCGCGGCGGGAGGCCGGCCCGGTGGAGATCGGCTCCGCACCGGTCTGGACCGAGTGACGGGCGCCCGGACCGGCTCCCCACCACCACGAGCAAGGACAAGGACCAGATGACGGCCACGCGACGGCGCCCGCTCCCCACCTCGCCCTTCGGGCTCGGCCACGACCTGCGCACGGTCCGGGTCGTGCTCAAGCGCGACCTCTTCCGCTTCGTCCACGACGTCAGCCGGGGCGTGGCGATGCTGCTCCAGTCGGTGATGTGGCTGTTCGTCATCGGGGTGGGCTTCGGCTCCCTCATCCCGAGGGGCGAGGACGACCTCCCGCTGACCGCGGTGATGTTCCCGGGCGTGGTCGTCATGACCGTCATGGGGACGGCGGTGTCCGCCGCGGCGACCATCGTCACCGACCGCGAGGTCGGCTTCCTGCGCGGAATGCTCGTCGCCCCGGCCAAGCGCTCCGCGCTGATCCTGGGCAAGATCCTCTCCGGCGCGGTCCTGGCCACCCTCCAGGCCGGCATCATCCTGGCGGTGGCCGGCCTGGCGGGGGTGCCCTACGCGCCGGGGCTGATGCTGACCCTGTTCGGGCTCACCTTCCTGGTGGCGCTGACGGCGTCGGCGGTGGGCGTCCTCATCGCGATCTCGGTCCGGGGCAGCGAGGCGTTCATGGGGATGGCCCAGCTGGTCATCTCACCCCTGGTACTGCTGTCGGGCGCCATGTTCCCCATCGGGAACCTCCCCTCCTGGCTCACCGCGATCACACTGGTCAACCCCGTCACCTACGTCGTCGACCCCATGCGGCAGGCGGTCTTCGCCCACCTGGACACCTCACCTGAGACCGAGGCGCTGTTCAACCCCGGCATCACCTGGTTCGGCTGGCAGATCCCCTGGGCGGCCGAGGTCGCCCTCGTCGCGGGCGTGGGCGTACTGCTGGTCTGGCTGACGGTGGTCAGGTTCGGCGACTCCGAGTAGCGGGCGCCCCGGTCCACGCGGGACCGGGGCGCGGGCGGCGCTACAGGGCGGCGGCCTCCCCGGCCAGACCGGTGATCCGCTCCCACTCCCCCGCCGCCACCAGGTCGGCCGGGGTCAGCCAGCTGCCGCCCACGCAGCCCACGTTCGGCAGCGCGAGGTAGGCGGGGGCCGAAGCGACGGTGATGCCGCCGGTCGGGCAGAACCGCACCTGGGGCAGGGGGCCCGCCAGCGACTTCAGGAACGCGGCGCCGCCCGAGGCCTCGGCCGGGAAGAACTTCATCTCCGTCACCCCGCGCTCCAGCAGCGCCAGGGCCTCGGAGACGGTGCCCACGCCGGGCAGGAAGGGCAGGCCCGTGTCGGCCATGGCCGACGCCAGCCGGTCCGTGCACCCCGGGCTGACCAGGAAGCGCGCTCCCGCCTCGGCGGCCGCGGCCGCCTGGTCGGGGGAGGCCACGGTGCCCGCGCCGACCACGGCCTCGGGCACCTCGGCGGCGATCCGCGCGATGGCCTCCAGCGCGGCCGGTGTGCGCAGGGTCACCTCGATGCCCGGCAGGCCGCCCGCCACCAGCGCGCGGGCCAGCGGCACGGCGGAGTCGGCGTCCGAGACGACCACCACCGGCATCACCGGGGCCAGGTCGAGGACGTCGGCGCCCGAACGGGGGTTCGTCGTCATGTCGTGTTCTCTCCAGGGTCGTTCGAAGGTCTGGGGCGGGCGCGCCGCGGCCGCGGGGGCGTGCGTGGCGGGTGTCCGCCGCGCGCCCCGGGCCGGTCCCCCGGCGCGCCCGGGTCGGCGGGTCAGGGCCCGAAGACCCCGGCGCCCCTCTCGGCGGGGCCGACCGCGCCGCGCAGGGCCGCGAAGAGCTCCCGGCCGGTGCCGGTGGCGGAGTCCGCGCTGGGACGTGCGGGCTCGCGGCCGGTCAGGTCGGCCAGCACCTCCAGTGTGCCCGTGGTGGCGTCCAGGCGGATGGGGTCGCCGTCGCGGACGTAGGCCAGCGCGCCGCCCGCCTCGGCCTCGGGGGAGACGTGGATGGCGGCGGGCACCTTGCCCGAGGCGCCCGACATGCGTCCGTCGGTCACCAGCGCCACCTTCTGGCCCCGGTCCTGGAGCACGGCCAGCGGCGGCGTGAGCTTGTGCAGCTCGGGCATGCCGTTGGCGCGCGGCCCCTGGAAGCGGACCACCGCGACGAAGTCGCCGGTCAGCTCCCCGGCGGCGAACGCGTCCTGGAGTTCGGCCTGGTCGCCGAAGACGCGGGCGGGCGCCTCCACCACGTGCCGCTCCGGCGCGACCGCGGACACCTTGATGACGGCGCGGCCCAGGTTGCCCGACAGCATGCGCAGGCCGCCGTCGGGGGCGAAGGGGTCGTCCGTACCGCGCAGGACCGAGGTGTCGCCGCTCTCCTTGGGGCCGTCGACCCAGGTCAGCTCGCCCCCGTCCAGGTTCGGGACCTGGCGGTAGCGGCCCAGGCCCTCGCCCATCAGGGTGCGCACGTCCTCGTGGAGCAGTCCGGCGTCCAGCAGGGAGCCGATCAGGTGGGCCATGCCGCCCGCCTCGTGGAACTGGTTCACGTCGGCGGCGCCGTTGGGGTACATGCGGGTGAGCAGCGGCACCACCTCGGACAGGTCCGCGAAGTCGTCCCAGGTCAGCTCGATACCGGCGGCGCGGGCGATGGCGACCAGGTGCAGGGTGTGGTTGCTGGAGCCGCCGGTGGCCAGCAGGGCGACCACGGCGTTGACGACGGCCCGCTCGTCGACCTGGCGGCCGACCGGGTTGTAGGAGTCCCCCAGGGCGGTGCGGGCGAGCACGCTGCGCCCGGCCTCGGCGGTCAGGGCCTCGCGCAGCGGGGTGCCCGGCTGCTCGAAGCTGGCCCCGGCCAGGTGCAGGCCCATGACCTCCATGAGCATCTGGTTGGAGTTGGCGGTGCCGTAGAAGGTGCAGGTGCCGGGCGAGTGGTAGGCGGCGGACTCGGCCTGGAGCAGCTCGCGGCGGCCCACCCGGCCCTCGGCGAAGCGCTGGCGCACGCGGGCCTTGTCCTTGTTGGGCAGGCCCGAGGGCATGGGTCCGGCGGGCACGAACGCCACCGGCAGGTGGCCGAAGGACAGGGCGCCGATCAGCAGGCCCGGCACGATCTTGTCGCACACGCCGAGCATCAGCGCGCCGTCGAACATGTCGTGGGAGAGGGCCACGGCGGTGGCCATCGCGATGACGTCCCGGCTGAACAGGGAGAGCTCCATGCCCGCGCGGCCCTGCGTGATGCCGTCGCACATGGCGGGCACGCCCCCGGCGAACTGGGCGACGCCGCCCGCCTCGGCCACGGCGGCCTTGATCAAGGCCGGGTAGGACTCCAGCGGCTGGTGCGCGGAGAGCATGTCGTTGTAGGCCGAGACGATCGCCAGGTTGGGCGTGACGTCGCCGGACAGCTTGAGCTTGTCCGAGACGCCGCAGGCCGCGAACCCGTGGGCGAGGTTGGCGCAGCCCAGGGCGGAGCGGGCGGGGCCCTCGGCCGCCGCCGCGTCGATCCGCGCCAGGTAGGCGGACCGGGTGTCGGCGCTGCGCTCGGCGAGGCGCCTGGTGACGTCTGCGACGACGGGGTGGACGGCGGGTCCGTACCCTGCGGTGTCGGCGTCGCCGGGGATGTGCGCGGTCATCGGGGTCGCTCCTCTTCGTACCACGTACGGCCTGTTCGGCCGATGAGCCGGTGCGCGCCCGCGGGGCCGGCGCTTCCGGCTGGATAGGTCTCCGGGGTGGTGCTCAGGCCGTTCCACGCCTCGATGACGGGGTCCACCCAACGCCAGGCGGCCTCGACCTCGTCGCGGCGCATGAAGAGGGTGGAGTCACCGGCCAGGACGTCCGTCAGCAGCCGCTCGTAGGCCTCGGGCGAGCGGGTGGCGAAGGTGTCGGCGAAGCTGAGCTCCAGCGGCGCGGGCCGCAGCCGCAGCGCTCCGGCGCCGGGCGTCTTGGCCAGCATGGTCAGGTGTATGCCCTCGTCCGGCTGGAGCCGGATGACGAGGCTGCCCGCGCCGGGCAGGTTGGTGCCGGGGAAGATCGTGTGCGGCACCTCGCGGAAGCGGATGACGATCTCCGAGCGGGCGTGCGACATGCGCTTGCCGGTGCGCAGGTAGAAGGGCACCCCCGCCCAGCGCCAGTTGGCCACCTCGGCGCGCAGGGCCACGAAGGTCTCGGTGTCGCTGAGGGCCGGCCCGCCGGGCTCGTCGAGGTAGCCGAGCACCTCCGAGCCCTGGACGGAGCCGCGCCCGTACTGGCCTCGGACGGTGTCCTCGGCGACACGGTCCCCGGTGAGGGGGCGCAGCGACTGGAGGACCTTGAGCTTCTCGTCGCGGACCGAGTCGCGGTCGTAGCTGGCCGGGGGCTCCATGGCGGTCAGGCACAGCAGCTGGAGCAGGTGGTTCTGGACCATGTCGCGCATGGCGCCGGAGGTGTCGTAGTAGCCCCGGCGCCCGCCGACGCCGACGGTCTCGGCGGCGGTGATCTGGACGTGGTCGATCCAACGGGAGTTCCACAGGGGTTCGAGGAAGACGTTGGCGAACCGCAGCACCAGCAGGTTCTGCACCGTCTCCTTGCCCAGGTAGTGGTCGATGCGGTAGATGCGCGACTCGTCGAAGACCGCCCCGACCGCGTCGTTGACGGCGCGTGAGGAGGCCAGGTCGCGGCCCAGGGGCTTCTCCATGACCACGCGGGAGTCGGGGGTGACGAGCCCGGCGTCGCTCAGGCCGCGGCAGATCGCGCCGGAGATCATCGGCGGGACGGCGAGGTAGAAGACGCGGTCGCGGCCGGGGCCGAGGGCGGCGGTGAGGGCGTCCCAGCCCGAGGGGTCGCCGCCGACGTCCACGGTGACGTGGGAGAGGCGCTCCAGGAACCGGTGGAGCACGTCGGGCTCGGCGACCTGGACGGCGTGGTGGCCTCGGACCGCGGAGGCGGCCTTGTCCCTGAGGTCGGCGTCGGTGAGGCCGTCGCGAGAGACGGCGACGACACGGGTCCCCCCGGCCAGGTGGCCGTCGCGGTCCAGCAGGTACAGGGAGGGGAGGAGTTTGCGCATGGACAGGTCGCCGGTACCCCCGAAGACCACCAGGTCGGTGGCACGGGACGCGGACTGCTGCGGCATCTTCGGTCTGCTCCAGCGGGGAGGGAAGGGGATGGGGAGCGGGGGGCGGAGTGTGACGCAGGAGGGGGTGCGGGGAGGCGGTGCGGACGCGCGGGACGTCCGGCTCTTTGAGCCTAAGCCCGACTATGGTAAAAAACCAAGCACACTTGAGAACAATTATTTACATAACCTCCCAGCCTTGTAGTCGTAACCTCATGGTTGAATGAGCTATGGCCAGAACCCCCGGACGCCTGTCCTCTGCTGCCACCAGCGGCCACATCCTGGAGCTGATCCGCTCCGGAACAGCGACCAGCCGCTCCGAGATCGGCCGGGTCACGGGCCTGTCCCGTCCCTCCGTCGCCCTGCGGGTCACCGAGCTGATCGGCGGCGGGCTCGTCACCGAGGGCTCGGGCGCGGTCTCCAGCGGCGGACGGCCGCCGACCCTGCTGGAGTTCAACGCCGCCAGCGGCCTCATCCTCACCAGCGCGCTGGGCATGGTCCGCAGCCAGGCCGCCGTGTGCGACCTCGACGGCGAGGTCCTCGTGCGCACCCCGGGCTCGCCCGCCATGGAGCAGGGCCCCGACGCCACCCTCCCCTGGCTGCTGGACACCTGGTCCGAGCAGATCGCCTCGCTCGGCCGCGACCCGGGCGACGTGCGCGGCGTGGGCATCGGCCTGCCCGGGACCGTCGAGTTCCACGCGGGCCGCGCCGACGACCGCCCCTTCCTCGGCAAGTGGGCGGGCGTGGCGCTGGCTCCGCTGGTCGCCGAGCGCTTCCCGGTGCCGGTGATGGTGGACAACGACGTGAACGTGATGGCGCTCGGCGAGCACATCGCGGGCGGGCACGGGCACCCCGACGACATGGTGTTCGTGAAGGCCTCCACGGGGATCGGCGCGGGCCTGCTGTCCGGCGGGCGGCTGCTGCGCGGTTCGCTGGGCGCCGCCGGGGAGATCGGGCACATCCCGGTGCGCGGCGCGGGCGGGCTTCCGTGCCGGTGCGGCAACACCGACTGCCTGGAGGCGGTCGCGGGCGGGCGGCGGCTGCTGGAGAGCGCCGCAGAGCAGGGGTGCCGGGCGCGGACGCTCAAGGACCTGGTGGCGCTGGCCTCGGGGGGCGACCCGGTGGCCGTCACCCTGGTCCGGGAGGCCGGACGCAGACTGGGCGAGGCCCTCGCGGGGGCGGTGAACCTGCTCAACCCCGAGGTGATCGTGCTGGGCGGCGACCTGGCCGAGGCCTACGACCACCTGGTGGCGGGTGTGCGGGAGGTGGTGTTCCAGCAGTGCACCGCCCTGGCCACCCGGCAGCTGCGCGTCGTGGCCAGTTCCCTGTGGGACGACGCGGGCGTGCGCGGCTGCGCGGCCATGGTGACCGAGGAGATCCTGTCGCCGGGGGCGGTGAACAAGCTCCTGGCGGGCTGAGCGCGCCGACCGCCCCGTTCTCCGTCCACGGGCTGTGGACGGGGAAGTTACCTCCGCGCCCGACCGGGAATCCCCGCAGGGGAGGGGATCGTCCCCCTCCGGCAACCACCGTGACCCGCGACCGAGCCGTGCCCCCGCGCTCACCCCGGTTGAACTGCGACGACACGCTCGTCGGCGCGCACTCGCCCCGCACTCGCACTTGACAACCGCCCTCGGTGTGACGAATAGTCACCGAGCATCACCCCCGCCCCGCACACCTCCGTCACCCCCGTGGCCGCGCCCGTGCGGACCCCCGCCCGGAAAGGTCCCCGCCGTGTTCCCAGAGAACCCCCTCGTACTGATCCTGTTGGGCGCCGGAATCAGCCTGGTCACCAGCGTCGTCGTCACCGCCGTCCAGGCCCGCCTGGTCAGGCGCGACTCCATCCGCACCTCCTCCCGCGCCTCCGCGCGCACCCTCACCAGCGCCTTCATCGCCGAACGCGACTCGGTCGACGGTGGCGACAGCTTCCTCGCCGAGGCGGAGCTGACCGTCATGTCCATGACCGACCGCAAGACGCGGGACCGGCTGCGCGACGTCATCCGCCTGCTGCGCGAGCGGGCCCTGCCGGAGATCGAGGAGCTCAGCGGGGTCAGGTCCGAGCGCTCCCGCCAACTGCTGTGCGACCACGCCCTGGAGGTGCTCGGCGCGCACCTGCGTTCCGAGAAGCTGCCCGAGGTGCCCGCCGCGGTCCGCAAGATGCTGTCCGTGGAGGAGGAGGCGCTGAGCATCCACTCCGGCGAGACCCCGCGCCCCGCCGAGCCCATCGCCAAGAGCGCGGTCACCCCGCGCCCCCGGCACACCGGCGCCAAGGCCGCGGCCCCGGCCCGCACGCCCGCCAAGAGCGCGGCCAAGACCCCCGCCAAGCCCGCGGCCAAGGGCGGGCGCTCCTCCTCCGCGGCCGCGGAGGAGCCCGCCAAGGAGAGCGCCTTCTGGGACGACTGACCGGGTCCCGCTCCGCCGACCGCCCGCCGTCCCGCTCCGAGGGGCGCGGGCGGTCCGCGTTCGCCCCGACGCCGAACGGACATAGGCGTTTCAAGCGGACAAGCCGGGGAAAGTCAGGCGGACGGACTCCAGGAGACGACCACGGGGGCTGATGAATTGTGCGGCGCAATTGCGGTCAGGCCCCTCGCTCGGGGACAACCCGCGCGCGCGGACGGGAAGAACTTGACCTAGGATCTCTGCCACGCACACGTTTTCCGTGCCCTGGGCCGCACCCGCTTCCCGGTGCTGCCCGTGCCCCGTGGGCCGCCCCCGAATCCCCAGGAGGCCCCGGATCCGGCGACCGCCCGCCGCTGACGTTCCGCGCGTTCCCCGCCCTCCCCCGCACTCGGACGCGTGTCCCTCCGGCCCGGCGTCCGACCGCTGGCACGTCCCGCCGTCCGAACTCACCGAGATTGCACGATGCCCGCTGACGAGAAGCCCTCTGCCTCCGGCAGGGACCACACACCAGACGACAGGCCCGAGGACGACTCCGCGCCCGGATCAGGGCCCGCGAACACCGGCGACGACGCGGCCGGTGGGGACACCACCGCGCCCGAAACCGGATCTGACGGGGCCGACCGGGCCCAAGTGTCGGACGAGACTGAGGGGGCGGAAGAGGCCGGAAAGGCTGAAGAAGCCCCCGAAACCGGTGTGACATCAGACACCGATGGTACCCAGGAGGCTCAGAAGGCTGGCGAGCCCGCCGAGACCGAAGAGGCTGCCGAAACTGGCGACGCACAGAGGCCCGCCGGGACCGAAGAGGCCTCCGGAGTCGAGGAGGCCGCTGGGGGTGAGAAGGCTGTTGAGACCGAGGAGACCCCCGAGGAGCAGGCGGCTGGATCCGCCGCCGGGGCCGAGGGGGACACCGGGAACACGGAGGCCGCCGAGGCCGGTGTGACCACCGAGACAGCTGAGGACGTCCCGGCCGTCCGCACGAAGCGCCGCCGGACCGGCAGGATCCTGGTGTGGGTCGCCGCGAGCCTGGTCCTCGTCCTGGCCGCCGGGATCGGCACCGCCTACGGCTACTACCGCTCGCTGCGCTCGGACATGGTCCAGTACGACATCGACGGGCTGCTCAAGGAGGAGGACCGGCCCGAGAGGATCAACGACTCCGTCAACATCCTCTTCATGGGCACCGACGGCTACGAGGAGGGCAGCACCGCCTACTCGACGGAGTTCGAGGGCGAGCGTTCGGACTCGGTCATGCTGGCGCACATCTCGCCCGAGAGCCGGGTGTCGGTGATCAGCTTCCCCCGCGACTCCCTGGTGGCCCTGCCCGAGTGCGAGCCCTACGGCGACACCGAGGGCACGTCCGGTTACTTCGGCATGATCAACGCCGCGATGTACCACGGCGGACCGCCCTGCGTGGTACGCACCATCGAGTCGCTGAGCGACGTCCGCATCGACCACTTCGTGCACCTGAGCTTCATGAGCTTCCGGGACGTGGTGGACGCCATCGGCGGCGTGGACATGTGCATCCCCGAGCCGATGGAGGACAGCCGCTCCAAGCTCGACCTCGACGCGGGCCAGCAGACGCTCGACGGCGACGATGCGCTGTCCTTCGTCCGGGCCCGCTACGAGATCGGCGACGGCGGCGACATCGGCCGCATCGACCGCCAGCAGATGTTCCTCGCGGCCCTGGCCGACCAGGTGACCAGCAACGACGTGATCACCGACCCGGGCAGGCTCAACGCCGTCCTGCGCGCGGTGGCCGAGCACAGCGCCACCGACAGCGCCCTCACGTTCGACCGGATGCTGTCGATCGCCGTGACCCTGGCGGACGTGGAGCTGACCGACATCGAGTTCCACACCGTGCCCTGGTACCAGGCGCCCTCCAACCCCAACCGGGTCCTGTGGTACGAGGACCAGGCCGAGGAGCTGTTCACCGCCGTGCGCGAGGACCGGCCCCTGCCCCTCACGATGGCCGACGAGGCCCCCGTTCCCCAGGACCCGCCCGGGGCCTCGCCCTCCCCGGCGGACGAGGACGTCGCGGACGCCTCCCCGGAGGACGACCCCGCCCGTCCGGGCGTGGGACGCGACGCCACCTCCAGCCCGTGCTCCGACGGCCTGGGCTACGGCACCGGGGACGAGCTGGAGTAAGACGCCGCGGAGGGGCCTTCGGGACTCCTGGAGCCCTCCGGGAACCCAGAGGCCCCTCCGCCCTTCTCTCCGGGCCTTCCGGAACGCCGAGGGCCCCGGGTCCGGTACGAGAGTCGTACCGGACCCGGGGCCCTTCCGTGTTCCCGGGGACTCCGGGCACGAGGGACCGCGGTTCCGGTCCCCCCGGTCCGGAACCGCGGTCGGGCCTCGGGCGGCGGAGACTCCGCCCTCCGCCGGTACGCGCCTGGAACCCCCACAGTTCCGTTCGGCGCCCCTCAGCGGAGGTGGTCCCGCTCACCGCCCGAGGCTCGTGCGCCCGCCACGACCGGCGGGCGCACGTTCCAGGGAGGTCAGGCGATGCTGTCGGGCAGCAGGTTCAGCTGGCTGGTGTCCACCTGGGGCCGACCCAGGTCGGGCATGCCGTCCACGCCCACCAGGTCGTTGCCCACGAAGTCGCCGGAGGGGTCGAGCTGCGTCGTGCGGACGGCGTCGACGGCGAGGTCGGCCACGTCCGAGACCTCGGGAGCGGCGGCCATGGGCAGCGTGCCCCCGGGCACGGGCAGCAGGTCGGCCGAGGCGTCGGCGACGGTCTCGGGCAGCGGGGAGGTGCTCGCGGACATGGGCAGCTTCACGTCGTCGGACAGCACCAGGTCGGAGACCAGGTCGGCGGCGCCGCCGGTCAGGTCGGTGTTCTGGCCGTTGATGGGGCCGGTGGGGGAGTCCGCGGCGGCCAGGGGAAGGGTGTCCCCGGACGCGGGCAGGGTGGCGTCCAGGCCGCTCAGGTCGGTGCCGACCTCGTGCGTGCCCCGTTCGACCGACGAGCCCAGCTGGTCGAGGCCGTTGCCGACCGTCTCCCTGGTGTCCTCCAGGGACAGGGAGGACTCCGGGTGCGACAGCGGCAGGGTGCCGCCGCCCGTGCCGCCACCGCCCAGCAGCCCGCCCAGGATGTCGGCACCGCCCAACCCGGTGGAACCGCCGCCCAGCAGACCGGACAGAGGGTCACCCGACACCGGGCCCGAGGCCAGCGGCTCCGTCGGGGCGTGCGACAGCGGCAGGGTACTGCCGCCGGTGTCCAGGCCCACGCCTTCGAGCAGGCCGGTCCCGCCCAGCAGGGTGGACAGCGGGTCACCCGACACCGGGCCCGAGGCCAGCGGCTCGGTGGAGGCGTGGCTCAGCGGCAGGGTGCCGCCGCCCGTGCCGCCACCGCCCAGCAGCCCGCCCAGGATGTCGGCACCGCCCAATCCGGTGGAACCGCCGCCCAGCAGACCGGACAGCGGGTCACCCGACACCGGGCTCTCGGTACCCGCCAGGGGCAGCGTCTCGCTGACGGTGTTCAGCTCCAGCGGCCCGACGTTGGTGGCGTTCTCCTCCCCCGCCCGGATCGGCGTGTCGGTGGAGACGGCGTTTCCGGCGACCGGGCCGAGGGGCTGCTCCTGGGCGGACTGGCGCCGCACGTCGGGCTGGGCGGAGATCTGGCCGGGCTCGACCTTGACCAGCTCTCCCAGGGGCGTGGAGACGCCCTCCGTCAGCGGCGCCGGAACCTGGCTGCCCAGGTCGTTCAGCGCGAGCCCGTCCGTGGCGCCGCCGAGGGCGTCGGCCCCGGCGATCCCGGCGCCGAGGGCGACGAAACCCGCGGTGCTGGCGGCCACCAGCAGGGTCCTGGCAGAGGTGCGGGCGGTGTTGAACATGTCGTGTGTCCTTCCGGAATGTGGTCTGTGGCTCTCGCGTGGACGGCGTTCGTGTGCGCTTCCCGCCGTCCGACGGCTCCGCTCCCCTGGCCGGGGGGAGGGTTCCGTTCGGGTCCGGGCTTTCCGGTGGGAGAGCCCCCCGCGCCTGGAGGGAGCGGTGCGGCTCTACCGGTCATCAGTCGTGGATCTGGCTGGCCACTGACTGACGTGAACCTCGCCGTCGAGGTGCGCGGCTCACGTCAACCCCCAGAGGAGTCCGGCTCCTCACCCACCGTGACCGGTAGGAGGCGCTGCGGCTCTGGGAAGGGGCGTGCCAGGAGGGGTCGCTGGGCGACCGGGCTGGAGGGGGACCGCTAGTCGGGCGAGAAGGTCGGCTCGTCCGCGGACTCGGCGGGGACCGCGAGCAGGACGTGCCGGGCGGCCTGGAGCTGGCCGGGCGCCGGTGCCGGGGCACCGGTGGTGGGCAGGTAGCCCGCGACGGCGGGAACCCCGCTCGGAGCGCCCTGGGCGGAACCCGAGGCGGAGCCGCCCAGCCCGGAGGGCGTGGCGACCGGATCGGAGACCAGCCGCGCCGGAGCGTTCTCCGCGGCCGGGCCGGTGTGCGCCCGGACGGCGCCCGCGGTGGACCCGGTGACGGCCGGGACGAAGTGCGCGACGACCTCGGCGGGCGCGGACGGTACCGCTTCCCCGCTCTCGGCTCCGGTCCGCGCGTCCGTGTCGGCCGGGTCCGCGGAAGGATCCTGCGTCCGCGGCTCGGTGTCGGGTACGTCGTCCTCGTCGAGGTACTCCCCGACGGGCTCGGTCACCCCGTGCACGGTGTCGCGGATCTGCCGGGCCACCTCGGGGGTCTCGGACACGTCGCCGCCGGAGACCCCGGCGGACGCGTCGAAGACCATCCGCGTGGTGCTCTCCCCCACCGCGGACACGGCGCCGACCAGCGGGTCGTTGATCCTGGCGGTCATGGGGACGGAGGTTCCGGAGTCCGCGGGCGCGGCGTCCGAGCGGTTCCCGGAGCCGGGGCCGCCCGTGTCCGTCCGGACAGCGGAGTCCTGTCGCGAGCCGTCGCGCGCGGCCTCGGGGCGCTCCGCGACCGCTTGCGCGGCGGGTGCCCGCACGGTCGCGGCGACGGAGGCGGCCTGGTGCGCGAGGGTGCCGTCCGCCCCCTCCTCCTGCGCCCGCACGGGGTCGGAGGCCGTCAGCCAGGCGGTGACCACGAGCCCGGAGAGCAGGGCGGCGAGCAGCAGGGCCCGCCGCACCGGCGCTGGGAGCACGGCGGAACGAGCGCCGGGGGCGCTCGTGAGACCGTGGACTCCAGACACCGGGGGTTCCTCTCCACCGTGGGGCGCGGACCGACACGCGGGGGCGGTCGGGGCCGGTCGCGCCGCGGCGAGCGGCGGCTCCCAGCCGTGGGACGGGAGGTCACAAGGGCCTCGTCGCGTCCGCTGATCGCGACGTTAGCATGAATTAGACGACCGGAACCCCGAATCCACAGGAATTCCCGCCCATCCGGAACCGGCCCCTGAACAGCAAGATGTGGCAAACCGGGGAAAAACCAACGACAATTCAACTATTACGCCCGAGGAAACGCGCATTGCCACAACGCCGACCGGCTCTGCGGAGGTTGACGGACACATGACTGAGATCCCCCAGAGCTCCTCCCTGTCCCCCAACAGCGTCGAAGAACTGCTGGACGAGGTGCGCTCGCTGGACCCGCGCATGTCCGCGCACGGCAGGGTGCACTCGCTGCTCCAGGCCGTCCTGGCCATCGGCGGCGACCTCGACCTGGCGACCGTGCTGCGCAGACTGACCGAGGCGGCGGCGCAGCTGACCGGCGCCCGGTACGCGGGCCTGGGCGTGATGGACGAGGACGGGGGCTTCAGCGAGTTCATCCCCGTGGGCCTGAGCGAGGAGCAGTCCCGGCGCATCGGCGGGTTCCCACACGGCAAGGGCGTCCTGGGCGTACCCCTGAACGAGCGCGCGCCGCTGCGCCTGGCCGACCTGCGCGAGCACCCCGACTTCGAGGGCTTCCCCGAGGGCCACCCGCACATGGGCAGCTTCCTGGGCGTCCCCATCCAGGTGCGCGACGAGATCTTCGGCAACCTCTACCTCACCGAGAAGGCCCGGGGCGCGGAGTTCGACGAGGACGACGAGGCGGTGGTGACCGCGCTGGCCACGGCCGCGGGTATGGCCATCGAGAACGCGCGCCTGTACGAGGAGGCGCGGCTGCGCGAGCGGTGGCTGGCCGCGTCCACCGAGGTCACCACGCGCCTGCTGTCGGGTGCCGACACCTCCGAGGTGCTCGCCCACATGGCCGCGCAGGCTCGGGAGATCGGCGGCGCGGACACGGCCGTGATCATGCTCCCCGACCCCCGCGCCCGGGGGCACCTGTTCGCGGAGATCGCGGACGGGCCCATCGCCCAGGAGATCCTGGGGACGCCGGTGGAGATCCACGACTCAGCGTGCGGGTGGGTGTACGAGTCGGGAGAGGCCCTGAGCGTCCCCGACCTGAGCCGGGCGAACTGCCCCATGCTGGCCCACCGCGGCTACGCCTCGGGCCTGGTGGTGCCCCTGGGCACGCCGGGGAACACGCGCGGGGTGCTGCTGCTGGGCAAGCTGTCCGACCGCGCCCCGTTCACCGCGGCGGTACGCCGCATGCTGCACGGTTTCTCCGTACAGGCCGCGGTGGCCCTGGAACTGGCCGAGGCGCGGCGCGACACCGAGCGCCTGGCGGTGCTGGAGGAACGCGACCGGATCGCCAAGGACCTGCACGACGTTGTGATCCAGCGCCTGTTCGCCTCGGCGATGACGCTGATGAGCACGCTGCGGCTGATCGCCTCGCCCGAGGCCGAGGAGCGGGTGCAGCGGACCATCGACGAGCTCGACGGCACCATCCGCGAGATCCGCTCGACGATCTTCGCGCTCCAGAACCCGCCGAGCCGCAGGGACACCTCGCTGCGCGGACGCATCCTGAAACTGGCCGAGAACACCGCGCACAGCCTGGGATGCCACCCCGGGGTGAGCCTGGACGGGCCGATCGACGCGTCCGTGCCCGACGACATCGGCGAGCAGCTGCTCGCCGTGCTCGGCGAGGGGCTGACCAACGTGGCGCGGCACGCGCGAGCGACGGAGGTGCACGTGTCGGTGGCGGTGGAGGAGGACGCGGCCACCGGGCGCCCCACCACCCTGACCCTGACGGTGACCGACAACGGCGTGGGGCTGCCCGGGCACGGAAGGCGCAGCGGTCTGCGCAACCTAGAGCAGCGGGCCCGTGCGCTGGGCGGCGGTTTCACCGCGCGCGGGAGCGAGGGCGGGGGCACGGTGCTGGTGTGGCGGGTGCCCCTGCGCGACGACGCCGTGCCGCCCCCGGACAGTTTCTGAGGGACCCGGAGGCGCGGTCCCGGTCCCTGGCGTGACCGGGGCGACCGGGACCGCCCGGCCCGCCGGGGCGGGCCGGGCAGCCGCGGTCAGTACCGGCGGCCGCGCAGTTCGGCGACGAGCACGGCGGCCTGCGTACGGCGCTTGAGGTCCAGCTTGGACAGCAGGGCGGACACGTAGTTCTTGACGGTCTTCTCCGCCAGGTACAGGCGCTCGCCGATCTGCCGGTTGGTCATCCCCTCGCCGATGAGGTCGAGGATCTGCCGCTCCTGCGGGGTCAGCTCGGCCAGCGGGTCCGGCTCGGCCTGGGCCCCGCGCAGCCGCTCCAGCATCGCGCCGGTGCTGCCCGAGTCCAGCAGCGAACCGCCCGAGGCCACCGTGCGGACCGCCCCGACCAGGTCGGCGCCGTGGATCTGCTTGAGCACGTACCCGGCCGCTCCGGCCATGACGGCGTCGTACAGGGCGTCCTCGTCGGCGAACGAGGTCAGCATCAGGCAGGCGATCTCTGGGTGGTCCGAGCGGATCTCCCGGCACACCTGCACGCCCGACCCGCCCGGCAGCCGCACGTCCAGGACCGCGACGTCGGGCAGCACCACGGGAATCCGCGCCAGCGCCTGCTCGGCCGTCCCGGCCTCGCCGACGACGGTCATGTCGTCCTCGGTCTCCAGCAGGGCGGCCACTCCCCGGCGGACCACCTCGTGGTCGTCCACCAGGAACACCCTGATCCGCTTGCGAACGCCCTCGGCTCCACCAACCGGCATCGGCCCATCCTCATCCCTGCGTCACCGCGATCAGACACCGCTCCGATGAAGACGGTAATACGTGCGGAGGCCCGCGCGCGGGCCCTTAGGCACCGAACTCCTCGGACGAAGGTCCTACAAACGGACAATTCTCCTCATCTGTGGAGCAAAGCGCCTGATCGCAGCGGGTGTGGGCGTGGCTCCCACGAGCCACGGAACCTCTCCGAATTCACGGCCTCCGGTCCGCCCAGGGGCGGGCGAGCTCGAAAGCGCGGCAGGCCTCCAGCACCCGGGCGTCGGCGTGCCGGGGCCCGACCACCTGGAGGCCCACCGGCAGCCCCGCCGCCGTGAACCCGCACGGCACGCTCGCCGCGGGCTGCTGGGTCATGTTGAACGGGTAGCTGAACCCCGCCCAGGAGGTCCACCGCTCCCCCGCCAGACGCGGCGGCGACTCCAGCCCCGCCTCGAACGCCGCGACCGGCATCGACGGGGTGAGCAGCAGGTCGTAGGCGTCGTGGAAGCGGCCCATCCGGGCACCCATCTCCATCCGCAGCGCCATCGCGGTCAGGTAGTCCTGCGCCGAGTAGGTCAGCCCCTCCTCGACGATCTCCCGCAGGCCGGGGTCGAGCAGCTCCCGCTGGCGGTCCGTGAGCCGGTCCGTGGCCTTGGCCGCGCCGGAGTACCACAGCACGTGGAACTCCTCCCGTGATTCGGGCAGACCGGGGTCGGCCTCCTCCACCCGGGCGCCCAGCGCCTCGAACACGGCCACCGCGTCGGCGACCGCCGCGGCCACCTCCGGGTCCACGTCCAGACCGCCCAGGGTGGGGCTGTAGGCGATCCGCATGCCCCGCACCAGCCGCTCGGCGTCGGTGCGCAGGCGCACGTCGCCGAGGCCGGGCGCGGGCGGCGCCAGAGCGGCCCAGTCGCGCGCGTCGTGCTGGGCCATGACCTCCAGCATCAGCGCCATGTCGCCCACCGTGCGGGCCAGCGGCCCGGTGTGCGCGAGCGACCCGAAGGGGCTGGCCGGGTAGTGCGGCACCAGGCCCCACGTGGGCTTGATCCCGCACACGCCGGTGAAGCTGGCCGGGATGCGGATCGAACCGCCCCCGTCGGTCCCGGTGGACAGCGGTGCCATCCCGGCCGCGACGGCCGCCGCGGACCCGCCGCTGGAGCCGCCCGGCGTGGTGGACAGGTCCCACGGGTTGCGGGTGACGCCGGTGAGCGGGCCGTCGGTGACGCCCTTCCAGGCCAGCTCGGGCGTGGTCGTCTTGCCGACGAACACCGCGCCGCTCTCGCGCAGCCGGGCCACCGCCGGGGAGTCCTCCTCCCACGGACCCTCCTGGGAGCTGGTGACCGACCCCTTCAGGGTGGGCCACCCCCGGGTGAGGTGGACGTCCTTGACCGAGACCGGCACCCCGTCCAGGGCTCCGGAGGGCTCGCCGCGCCGCCACCGCTCGGCGGAGGCGCGGGCGGCCTCGCGGGCCTCGTCCGGGCGCACCAGGCAGAACGCGTTGAGCGCCGGGTTGTCCCGCTCGATGCGCTCCAGGACGGAGTCGACGGCCTCCAGCGGGGACACCTCCCCGGCGGCGTAGGCCGCGAGCAGCTGCTCGGCGGACAGGTCGGCGGGCCCGGAGGGCCCGCCGGAGCGCGCCTGCGGAACCGCGGTCGCCCCCGGGGCGCCCTCGGCCGCGCCGACGTCCGCGCTCGCGTCCTCGGTCCCGGCCCGGTCGGAACGGATCGTCACTTCAGCCTCCCGTGTCACGCCATCAGGGGTCAGCCGGGCACGTAGCCGCGGCTCTTGTCGACCACGTTGAGCAGTTCCCGCCCGTCCAGGTAACGGGCGAGGTTGTCGAGGAACAGGTCCATGAGGTCACCGCGCCAACCGACGACGTCGCCCGACATGTGCGGCGAGACCACCGACCCGGGCAGTCCCCACAGCGGTGAGACCGCCTTGAGGGGCTCGTCCTCGAACACGTCCAGCGCGGCACCCGCGATGACGCGGTGCTCCAGGGCCGCGGCCAGGTCGGCCTCGACCACGATGGGACCGCGCGCCACGTTGACCAGACGCGCGGTGGGTTTCATCAGCCCCAGGAAGCGGCGGTCGACCAGCCCCCGGGTGGCGTCGGTGAGCGGGGCGGCCACCACGACGTAGTCGGCCTCGGGGAGTTCGCCGACCAGGGTCGGGGCGCCGCCGGCTCCGCGCTCGGCCAGGCTGGACTCGACCACGGAGCCGAAGTCGGGGTCGCCGCCGCGCGCGCGGCTGCCGGAGGCGTTCACGCGCATGCCCACCGCAGTCAGCTTGCGGGCGATGTGGCGGCCGATCGGCCCGGTCCCGACGACGAGGGCCCGCTTGCCGGACACGCGCTCGGTCTCCCGGTGCTCCCAGCGGTGCTCGCGCTGGTGCTCCCAGGTCTGCTGGAAGCCCTTGGCGAAGGCGATGACCCGGCCGAGCACGTACTCGGCGATGGGCTCGTCGAAGACCCCGCGCGAGTTGGTGACCACCGCCGGGCCCTCCACCAGGCCGGGGAACATGAGGTTGTCCACCCCGGCGGTGGCGGCGTGCACCCAGGACAGGGAGTCGGCCTTGGGCCAGGCGGAGGCCAGCGCCTCGGTGAACAGGTCCCAAACCAGCAGCGCGTGCGCCCCGGGCAGCCTGGCGGGGAGTTCGTCGGCGGTGGCGTAGACGACCTCGCCGAGCCGGGGATGGTCGTCCATCCGCTCGCGGCCGGGCGGGAGGTCGTCGCCGTGGAGGACGAGGAGTCTCGGTCGGTCGGGCGGGATGAGGCTGTTCACGGGCGTGCACTCTCCGGTTGGCGACGGTGGTTCAGAGAGGTCGTCGGGGACGGATCGCCCTGCACGGGAAACGCTAGGGAGCCCGCATAGGATTGTCAACAATCCACAAATCGACTGTTCCGCCCGAAACCGGGCCTCTCATGCCACCTCTGACCTGCCCGGGATACCCACTCGCACCGGGGTTATTGCCGCATCCGGGTTGTGGACCCTAGGATTGTCAACAATCAACAGCCCCGACGCCGGGGGTGTTCTCGCAGGTCCCCGCTGCCCGACGTCGAAGGGACTACCCATTGCCCCGGTACATGACCATCACCCTGCCCAGGCGCGGGGTCTCCTGCGTCGCCGAACTCCTGGACAAGGACGCTCCCCGCACCTGTGAGGCGGTCTGGAGCGCACTGCCGCAGGGCGACGCGGTCCAGCACGCCAAGTACGCGCGCAACGAGGTCTACACGATGGTGCCGCGGTTCGCCGAGGCCGAGCCCGGCCAGGAGAACCCCACCGTCACCCCGATCCCCGGCGACGTCGTCTACTTCTCCTTCGACGGGGGCATGCTCGACCGCGCATTCAAGGAGGACAAGGGGATCGGCCACCTGCCCGGCGTCATCGACCTCGCCCTCTTCTACGGGCGCAACAACCTGCTCCTCAACGGCGACGTCGGCTGGGTGCCCGGCAACGTGTTCGCCAGCGTCGTCGAGAACCTGCCCGCCATGGCCGAGGCCTGCAACGACGTCTGGCGTTCGGGCAGCGTCGGCGAGCGCCTGGTGTACGAGCGCCTGGAGCGCTGACCGGTCCGCGAGCCGCCACGACCGCGCCCACGGGCGACCCCCTGGGCCCGGTGCGGAGCGACCGCGTCCCCTCGGGGACGGCAACGACAACACACATCCGGGAGGTGAGTGACCGATGCGGACCGACGGAGAGCACACGAACGGCACCGGCGCGCAGCAGCAGGTCGTCGAACTGGCCGCGAGCACGCGGACGCCGTGGCAGGCGGGAGTCGGCGTCATCGCGCCCTACGACTTCGCGCTCGACCGCGAACTCTGGCGCTGGACGCCCGACGACGTCTCACTGCACGTCACGCGGTTGCCGTACGTACACGTACCGGTGACGGTCGACCAGGCCGCCGCCCTGTGCCGGGAGGAGCACGTGGACCCGGCGGTCCGCGCGCTGCTCGCCCCCGAGCCCCTGGCCATCGGGTACGCGTGCGCCTCGGGCAGCTTCGTGCACGGCGCCCGGGGCGAACGGCGCCTGCACGGTGCCATGGTGGGCGCCGGGGCGCCCGCCGCCGTCACCACGTCCGGGGCGCTGGTCCAGGCCCTGGGAGCGCTCGGCGCCGACCGGATCGCCGTCGTCACGCCCTACGTGGACAGCGTGACCGACCGGCTCCTGGCCTACCTCGCCGAGCACCGCGTCGCCGTGACCTCCAGCGTGGGGCTGGGCCTGCTCAGCCACATCTGGCGGGTGACCTACGCCGAGGTGTCCGAGGCGGTGCACTCGGTGGACCGCCCCGACGCCCAGGCCGTGTTCATCAGCTGCACCAACGTGCTCACCTACGACATCATCGCGCCCCTGGAACGCGAGCTGGGCAAACCGGTGATCGCGGCCAACCAGGTGACCATGTGGGCCGTGATGAGGGCGGCGGGCCGCCAGGCCGTGGCCCACGGACAGAGCCTGATCGACGTAGCCGCACCGAGTGCCGCGTGACGCGAAGGAGAGCCGCATGACCCGCGTCGGATTCCTCTACCCCGGGTTCAGCGCCGAGGACGACTACAAGGCCTTCGAGGGCCTGCTCGGAGGGGGCGTCGAGCTCCCCGTGGTGCACACGCTCATGCGCGAGGACGCCCACCGGGTGGACGCCCTGCTCGACGTCGGCGGCGAGGACGTGCTCGCCAGGGGCGCCCAGGAGCTGGCAGTGATGGAGGTGGAGGCCGCGGTGTGGGCCTGCACCAGCGGCAGCTTCGTGTTCGGCTGGGAGGGCGCCCGCCGACAGGTCGCGGGGGTGCGCCGGCACACGGGCGCGCCCTCGTCGAGCACCTCGTTCGCCTTCGTGCACGCGCTGAGCCAGCTGCGCGTCTCGCGGGTGGCGATCGCCGCCACCTACCCCGACGACGTCGCCCAGAGGTTCGTGGAGTTCCTCACCGAGGCGGGGGTGACCGTGCTGTCGCTGGCCAGCCACGGCATCGCCACCGCCGCCGAGGTCGGCGACCTGGACCCCGACGACGTCCTGGACTTCGTCATCTCCAACGACCACCAGCGCGCCGAGGCCGTCCTGGTGCCGGACACCGCCCTGCACAGCGCCCACCTCATCGAACCCCTGGAGGCGCTGCTGGGCAAGACCGTGCTCACCGCCAACCAGGTGAGCGTGTGGGAGGGGCTGCGCCTGGCGGGGGAGACCGCGGGGCGGGGCTCCGGACCGGGCATGCTGTTCCGCTCGGGTTCGGCCGCGGTCAACAGCGTCCTGGCGTCCCGTTAACCTCGACGACGCGCCCGCCGCGCGTCCCGTCCCCGACCCGAGAGGAGGGCGGCCATGTCCGCCCCAGGCCAGCTCAGACCCGTGCCCCGGCGATCAACCGCAGAACTGATCGCCGACCAGCTGCGGTCCGCGATCATGTACGGCTCGCTCGCGCCGGGGGACCAGCTCGGCGAGTCCGAGCTGGCGGGTCAGCTCGGGGTGAGCCGCGGCCCCCTGCGCGAGGCGATGCAGCGCCTGGTGCAGGAGGGGCTGCTGCGCAGCGAACGGCACAGGGGGCTGTTCGTGCGCGAACTCACGCCCGCGGACGTGCGCGACGTCTACGTGGCCCGACTCGCCGTCGAGCGGACCGCGTGCGAGCTGATCATGCGCGGCAACCGGGGCGAGGCCGTCGCCCGCCTCACCCCCGCCGTGGAGCGGCTCGCCGCCGCGGCGGCGGGCCGCGACCGCAACGCCATGAGCGACGCCGACCAGGCCTTCCACCAGACCCTCGTCAGCTGCGCGGGCAACAGCCGCCTGGAGCGCATGGCGCAGACGCTGCTGGTGGAGACCCGGATGTGCCTCACCGTGATGCAGGACGTGTACCCGGAACCGGAGGAGCTCCTGGACGAGCACCGCCGCATCCTGGACGCGATCGTGGACGGGGCGGAGGAGGAGCTGCTGAGCCTGATCGAGGCGCACATGGTGGACACGGTGGCGCGCATCAACG
Organism: Nocardiopsis akebiae; assembly: GCF_018316795.1. Lineage (NCBI taxonomy): Bacteria > Bacillati > Actinomycetota > Actinomycetes > Streptosporangiales > Nocardiopsidaceae > Nocardiopsis > Nocardiopsis akebiae. Next base: position 301,286 of record NZ_CP074132.1, on the reverse strand, counting down.
GCGGGGGCGGGGAGTCCGCACCCGAGGCCTAGGCCGTGTCCTTGTGAACCTGCCCTCGGCTTCGGTTCGTGCTCGGCGGCGCAGGAGAACATTCGGAGAACAGGCCCCGGGGCTCCCGCGGGGCGCGGGCGTGCCGTCCGGTCACTCCCGCAGCCGGTACCTGGCCAGGATTCGCTCCCTGGCCTCCTCGAAGCTCATCTCACCGCGTGCGATCCGCTCCAGGTCCGCCCGCGCCTCCGGCGAAGGTTCACCGCCCGCCGCCCTGACCGAGGCGAGAGCGGCGGCGGTGTCGCCGTCGTCGTGGATCCGTGTGCCCATGGGACGAGCCTAGGCGGTGCCGCTCCCGCGCCACAGGCGAACCCCCGGACCGCCGGGAGATCCGGTCAGATTCCGCCGATGCCGACGTACTTGGTCTCCAGGAACTCGTCGATGCCGACCCGGCCGCCCTCGCGGCCCAGACCGGAGTGCTTGACCCCGCCGAAGGGCGCGGCCGGGTTGGAGACCACGCCCTGGTTGAGGCCGACCATGCCGGTCTCAAGGTTCTCGCTGACCCGCAGCGCCCGGTTGAGGTCGCGGGTGTAGACGTAGCTGACCAGGCCGTACTCGGTGTCGTTGGCGGCCCGCAGCACCTCGTCCTCCGTGTCGAAGGGAAGCACGGGGGCCACCGGGCCGAAGATCTCGGTGGTGGACAGTTCGGCCTCGAAGGGCACGTCGGCGAGCACGGTGGGCTTGTAGAAGTGGCCCGGACCGTCGCCGGGGCCGCCGCCGACCAGCACGCGGGCGCCCTTGCCCACGGCGTCGTCCACCAGGCCCTGCACCTTGTCGCGGGCCTTGTCGTCGATGAGCGGGCCCACGTCGACGCCCTCGTCCACGCCGCGGCCCAGGCGCAGCGCGCCCATGCGGCGGCTGAGGCGCTCGGCGAACTCCTCGGCGATGCCCGCCTGGGCGTAGATGCGGTTGGCGGCGGTGCAGGCCTCGCCGATGTTGCGCATCTTGGCGAGCATCGCGCCGTCAACGGCGGCGTCCATGTCGGCGTCGTCGAAGACCAGGAAGGGCGCGTTGCCGCCCAGTTCCATGGAGGTGCGCAGGACCTGCCCGGCGCTCTGTTCGAGGAGCTTGCGGCCCACGGCGGTGGAGCCGGTGAAGGAGACCTTGCGGACGCGCCCGTCGCTGAGCAGGGGCTCGGTGACCGAACCCGGGTCCGTGGTGGGGATGACGCTGAGGACGCCCTCGGGGAGCCCGGCCTCGGAGAGGATGCCCGCCAGGGCGAGGGCGGACAGGGGGGTCTGGTGGGCGGGCTTGAGGATCATGGTGCACCCCGCGGCGATAGCGGGGCCGATCTTGCGGGTGCCCATCGCCATGGGGAAGTTCCAGGGGGTGATGAGCATGCAGGGGCCGACCGCCTGGCGCATGACCAGGAAGCGGGACTTGCCGTCGGGCGAGGTGGAGAACCTCCCCTCGATGCGCACGGCCTCCTCGGAGAACCAGCGCAGGAACTCGGCGGCGTAGGCGATCTCACCCCGCGCCTCGGCCAGGGGCTTGCCCATCTCCAGGGTCATCAGGACCGCCAGGTCCTCCCGGCGCTCCATGAGCAGCTCGTAGCCCCGGTACAGGATCTCTCCGCGGTCCCTGGGCGCCGTGCGCATCCAGTCGGCCTGGGCCCGGTGCGCCGCGTCCAGGGCGTCGAGCGCGTCCTCCTTCCCCGCGTCCGCGACCTCGCAGAGCACCTCGCGGGTGGAGGGGTCCTCCACCTCGAAGGCGTTCCCGGAGGCGGCGTCGCGCCACGTCCCGCCGATGAACAGCCTCTTGTCCACCTGCGCGACGACCCGTGCTTCCTGATCCGACATGTTCGCTACTCCCCGGTCGAGATTCGGCCTTTGGTCAGAACTGCCCAACGTGCGCCCACTGGACACCGTCGCCGCACGGATGTTTCCATAGCAGCGTCGATTGTCAACAATCCTACGGAATACGCGACACGGAATCGAGGCCACGCATGGCGGAGCTCTCCCCGATCCTCAAGCAGGCGACACCGGTCGTCGCCGCCCGAGGCGAGGGCGCCTACATCTACGACGAGGACGACCGCCGCTATCTCGACTTCACCGCCGGCATCGGCGTCACCAGCACCGGCCACTGCCACCCCCGCGTGGTGGCCGCCGCGCAGGAGCAGGTGGGCACCCTGGTGCACGGCCAGTACACCACCGTGATGCACCGGCCGCTGCTGCGGCTCACCGAGCGGCTGGGGGAGGTGCTGCCCGCAGGGCTCGACCGGCTGTTCTACGTGAACTCGGGCAGCGAGGCCGTCGAGGCCGCCCTGCGGCTGGCCCGGCAGGCGACCGGTCGGCAGAACGTCATCGTGTTCCAGGGGTCCTTCCACGGGCGCACCATGGGCGCCGCGTCGCTGACCACGTCCGGGGTCAAGATCCGGGCGGGCATCGGCCCGCTGATGCCCGGCGTGGTGGTCTCGCCGTTCCCGTACGCCTACCGGCTGGGCGTGTCCGAGGCCGACGCGGTCGCGTACGCGCTGCGCGAGCTGGACTACCTGTTCGCCACGGTCACCTCGCCCAAGGACACGGCCGCCGTGTTCATCGAGCCGGTGCTGGGCGAGGGCGGCTACGTGCCGGTGCCCGCGGCCTTCCTCCAGGGGCTGCGCGAGCGCGCCGACCGGCACGGGTTCCTGCTGGTCGCGGACGAGGTGCAGACCGGCTTCGGGCGCACGGGCACGTTCTGGGGCCACGAGCCCTCGGGCATCCGGCCGGACGTGGTCATCACCGCCAAGGGGCTGGCCAGCGGCTTCCCGCTGTCGGCGATCGCCGCCCCCGCCGCGATCATGGAGAGGGCCTGGCCGGGCTCCCAGGGCGGGACCTACGGCGGCAACGCGGTGTCCTGCGCCGCCGCCCTGGCGACCCTGGACGTGATCCAGGAGGAGGGCCTGGTGGAGAACGCCGCACGCATGGGCGAGCGGCTGCGGCTGGGCCTGGAGAAGGTCGCGGAGGCCAACCCGGTCATCGGCGACGTGCGCGGCCGGGGGCTGATGCTCGGCAACGAGTTCACCGCCGCCGACGGCACGCCGGACGGCGCCACCGCGCTGCGCGCCCAGCAGGCCGCGGCCCGGCACGGGCTCCTGCTGCTGACCTGCGCCCCGGACGGGAACGTGGTGCGGATGATCCCGCCGCTCATCGTCGACGGCGACCAGGTCGACAGCGCGGTGTCGCTGTGGGCCGCCGCCGTGGAGGAGGCCGTCGCGGGCTGAGGCGAGATTCGTGACCGCCGCCCCGGTACGGATTCCGTGCCGGGGCGGTAACGTGCGGTGCGGACCCCCGAGAAACCGCGCGTCCGAAACGCGTGTCCGAAACGGAGGGGCCGAGCGCGGCGAACCGCACGCGAGAGGAGCCGAACCAGTGTCGGACAGCCGGTGGAAGGTCGCGGACAGCACGCGCGGGGGCGCACGTCCCGTCCTGGACCCCTCACTGCCTCCCCGCCTCTCCGGAAGGCTCCGGAAGCATCTGCCCTTCCTGCGCTCGAAGCGGGCCTGGGCCAAGCAGCCCCGGCTCCCGAACCGGACGCGCATGGCGGCGGGAGGGACCGCCGTGGCCGCGCTGAGCCTCCTCTGGGCACTGGTCAGCGGCCCCCTCCTGGTGTGGTCGGTCCCCCTGTACTTCCTGGGCCTGCTGGCACAGGCCGCGGTCGTGGGCGCCGCCGGACTCGCCATCACCCGCGTGCGCCCGAGGTCCCTGCTGCCGCGGTGGCTGTCGCGGACCTCGCGGCGCCGGTCCTGGCAGGCGTTCTCCCTGACCTTCGTGCCCGCCACCCTGACGAGCTGGTTCCTCGCCCTGGCGGGTCCGGAGTGGGCCTTCAACCTCTACTGGTTCGTGCCGGGCGCGGTGTACGCGGCCGCCGCCCTGTGGGCGGGGTGGTGGTGGCCCCGGGGCGACCGGCTGGCGGCGGCGCACGCGGACCGCTACCTGGTGCCCGCGAACCTGGGTCGGCAGGGCACCCGCCTGCTGCTGGACGTGCAGAGGACGATCGGGACCGTCGAGGAGGCCGACCTGCGGCTGGGCGACTCCTTCGACGCGGCCCAGCCCCTGTCGGTCCTGCGCGCCGAGGAGTGGCGGATCGCCTCGCTGCTGCACCGGCACGAGCGGATCAGGGAGGAGTACGTGGCGGACTCCCTCGACGCCGTCTCGGAGCGGGTGCTCGCCGTGCTGGACCAGCAGCACGAACGGCACGAGGCCGTGTACCGCGAGCTGGCGGCGCGGGTGGACGCGATCCGGGACTACGGCGCGTCCGTCGAGGAGGCCCTGGCCGCGCACACCGAGTGGGAGCAGGTCCGAAGGGTCGAGGAGCGCCAGCGCGAGCTGGACCTGCTCCTCGCCCAGGTGGACTCCGACGGCGGCAACGCCGACCAACTGCACGGCGAGGCCCTGAACGCGCGCGCCGTCAGGGAGACCCGGGACGAGTTGATCGACCGGATGCTGGAGGCGGGCCGCTCCCTGGAGTCCGGGGCCGCCGGGTCGGCCGAAGCCGCCCTGCTTACGGAGACCGCCGAAGCCGCCCTGCCGACGGAGACCGCCGAGGGCGCGAGGGCGTAGACCGGGAGCCGCGGCACCCCCGTGAACCCCGGTCCACCAAGGGGAGAACTCCTGTGGACGCCCGTCCGCCGAAAACGTTCACCCGCGGATCCGAAAATGATTCGGCCGAGGAGTGACATGAGTCACATGGCAACTTTGTTACCAGTGAGAACACGAGAGCGTCACGGACGGATCGTGACCACGGGTTGACGCGGCGCTTCGGTGGTCGTCAGATTGGGCGCGTCTTACCAGCCCCTCCAGTGAGGCGACCCCCATGATCGACCGAAGACTGTTCCTCGGCGGCGCATCGCTCGCCACCGTCGGCACCCTGCTCGTCACCAGCGGTTGCTCCCGTGCGGAGAGCAACGGCGAACTCACCTCGGGCGGCGGCCAGGCCGGCGCCCTTCCGGTGAGGGTCGCCAACGAGACCGGCACCTTCCCCGACAGCGAGATCCGCGCCTACGTCGTGGGCACCGACCTGACCACGAACACGCAGTCCTGGGTCGACGCCGACGGCGTCGCGCACCCGGTCGCGGAGTCCGACAACACCGACGAAGGGTTCACCGACTACTCGATCCCGCTGGACTCCGTCAGCGAGCTGACCCTGCCGTTCATGTCCGGCCGGGTGTACTTCGCCCTCGGCGGCAAGCTCCGGTTCAAGGTCGTCACCGACGGCAACGGCAGACCGGCGCTCCAGTACCCGGCGGGCTGGGTCGAGTCCGACCCCAGCCACGGGGTGCTCCACGACACCGTGGAGTTCACCCACAACGAGACCGGCATGTACTGCAACACCAGCATGGTGGACCAGTTCAGCGTGCCGCTGGCCATCCGCCTCCAGGGCGAGGCCGACCAGACCACCGGCACGTTCGAGCCGGGCGGCCGCGACGCGGTCTTCGCCACGCTCTCCGCCGACCCCGTCTTCTCGTCGCTCGTGCTGCGCGAGGGAGAACTCGTCATCGCCCCCGGGCACGGGCTGGACGCCGGACTGTTCCCCGCCGACTACTACGACTCCTACATCGACCAGGTCTGGGAGCGCTACAGCACCACCGACCTGCGCGTCACCACCAACGCCGGGACCTTCACCGGCCGCGTGGACGGCTCGGGCAACCTGGTCTTCGACGGCGGCGTGGCCCCGATCCCCAAGCCCTCCACCCGCGACGTCTTCTTCTGCGACGGCGCCCTGGCGGCCCCCAACGACGGCATCACCGGTCCGGTGGCCGCGATCCTGGGCGCGGCGTTCAACCGCTCGACCCTGCTGGACACCGCCGAGCACCCGGTCACCGACCCCGCGGCGTTCTACAACCACGAGACCACCAACCGCTACGCGGCGGTCTTCCACGAGAACACCGTGGACGGCAAGGCCTACGGCTTCGCCTTCGACGACGTGTCGAACTTCGCCTCCTACGTCCAGGACCACGCGCCGGTGTCCCTCGACGTGACGCTGACCGCGTTCTAGCGCCTCCCGGGCCGGGGCCCCTCAAGACCGGAGGCCCCGGCCCAGCCCCTGCTCCCGGCTGTTCCTCCCCGAAACCGAGGTGTTCCCCGTGCCCACCCGTATCCGTCCCGGCCACATCGCCCTGGCCTGCGCCGTCGCGCTCCCCCTGACCGCCTGCGCGACGGGCTCCCCCGTGGAGGTCGAGACCGTCGCCGACCAGACCTCCGCGTCGTGCGGCCTGTTCTTCGACGACTTCGACTACACCGGCCCCGACGACCCGGCCCTGCGCGGACAGGGGTGGAACGTCCGCAGCTGGCCCGGCGGCCCCGGCGTGCCCGGCGCGTCCTGGGACGCCGACAACATCTCCTTCGCCCAGGAGGGCGGCGACTCCCTGCTCCGCCTGACCTCGACCACCGACGGCACCCCGGCGGGCACCAGCCAGGCCGAGCTGACCTTCGGCGAGGAGAAGTTCCACGAGGGCACCTACGCCGCCAAGGTCGAGTTCGCCGACGCCCCGGTCTCCGGCCAGGACGGCGACACCGTGCTCCAGACCTTCTACACGATCACGCCCCTGGCCTACGACAACGATCCCGCCTACAGCGAACTCGACTTCGAGTACCTGCCCAACTCGGGCTGGGGCGCCCCGGCCGAGGCCATGTACCTGACCTCCTACCACACCTACCAGCGCGACCCCTGGGTCGCGGACAACACCAGCGACGTGGTGAACCGCTCCTTCGGCGGATGGCGCGACCTGGTGGTCCAGGTGACGGACGGCGTGGTCCGCTACTACGTGGACACGCACCTGGTGGCCGAGCACAGCGGGAAGTACTACCCCTCGTCGCCGATGTCGATCAACTTCAACCAGTGGTTCGTCGACATGAGCGGCCACACCGGCGGCCCGAGCACCTACGTGCAGGACGTGGACTGGGTGTACCACCAGCAGGGCGAGGCCGTTGCCCCCGAGGAGGTCAACCGGCGCGTGGGCGCGCAGCGCGACGCGGGCGTCTCCCGCGTCGACGGGGTGGTCCTCGGCGGAACCTGCTGACGCTCCGGCCCGTCCGCCGGGCGGCGGGCCCGGCACGACGCGGTCGCGTCGGGGCCGCCGCCGCTCGGCCCCGGACCGCCCGGCGGACGGGGACCGGCATGACCGGTCGCACACTCACAAAACGGTTCGAGGCCCTCTGACACCGTGATAGAGTCAAAGACGTCGCCAGGGAGACCGGGCGACACACAACTGAACAACCTGCACTCGTAGCTCAATGGATAGAGCATCTGACTACGGATCAGAAGGTTGGGGGTTCGAGTCCTCCCGAGTGCGCCACCTTGAGACAGTGGAGAAACCGCCGGACCCGCACACCACACGGGCCCGGCGGTTTCTTTTGCGCTGTCCGGCGGACGGCTGACAGCGGCCGGACCCGGCCCCTTACGGAGGGCTGCGGCGAATACGTGGTGCGGAGTTCAGCGCACCACGGCCCACGGGGACGGCCCCGGCCGACCCGGCATACGGGCCCGGTCATATGGCGCTTTCCGTGCCCCAAGGTGTCCACCGATGCAGGCCACGAGGGCCAGACACCCCCGAGACCCTTCGCTCCACGACGCTTGTCACGCCCCTCGTCGCCGTCGACGCACCTGGCGTAGACCCGCGGCAGCACCTCTTGACCACGCCCCGCCCAGGCCGCCGCCCGAGCGGGGCCGATCCGTCGCAGTCGGTACTCGTGTCGGCTCGTGTGGGCCAGCACCACCCCGACGACCGCGCTGTTCACCGAGCTGTCGGCGGTCGGAGTCCCTTGACTCGACGAGGGGCTGGGGATAGCTTTCGACCTATGATGTTCGCAATGGGTACAAGTATCCGCGATGCGCACAGGAGGGTTTCGTGATCGCCCCTCTGGACGAGGCTGTCCGGCAGCTCGTCCATGACGGCGACACCGTCGCCCTGGAGGGGTTCACCCATCTCATCCCCGTGGCCGCCGGGCACGAGATCATCCGACGGGGCCTGCGCGACCTCACCCTGGTGCGCATGACGCCCGACATCGTCTACGACCAGCTCATCGGCGCCGGGTGCGCCAGGAAACTCGTCTTCTCCTGGGGCGGCAACCCCGGCGTCGGCTCGCTGCACCGCTTCCGCGACGCCGTCACCTCGTCCTGGCCCGTGCCCCTGGAGATCGAGGAGCACAGCCACGCCGGGATGGCCAACCGCTACATGGCGGGCGCCTCCGGTCTGCCCTTCGCCATCCTGCGCGGCTACTCCGGCACCGACCTGGTCGAGCACAACCCCAACATCAAAATCGTCACCTGCCCCTTCACCGGGCAGGAACTGGCCGCCGTCCCAGCACTCAACCCCGACGTGGCCGTGATCCACGCGCAGCGGGCGGACCCCCGGGGCAACGTCCAACTGTGGGGCATCACCGGCGTCCAGAAGGAGGCCGCGCTGGCCTCCGAACGGGTGCTGGCCACGGTGGAGGAGGTCGTGGACAACCTCGACCCCGTACCCGGCCAGGTGATCCTGCCCAGCCGGATCGTGGACGCCGTCAGCGTCGTCCCCGGCGGCGCCGCGCCCTCCTACGCGCACGGCTACTACGAGCGCGACAACGCCGCCTACCGGGCCTGGGACGCGGTCGGCCGCGACCGCGAGGCCTTCACCGCCTGGCTCGCGGACCTCACTGCCGGCGCCGGGGCCCCTTCCGCCCCCGCGCCGCCCGCGGCCTCCGGCACCAGCGACACCGGAACTGTCGGGAGGGGCGCGTGACCACCGTGACCTGGACCTCCGACGAGATCATGACCGTGACCGCGGCGCGCTCGCTGCGCGAGGGGATGTCCTGCTTCGTCGGTATCGGGCTGCCCAGCACCGCCGCGAACGTGGCCCGCCGCACCCACGCTCCCGACCTGTGGATGGTCTACGAGTCCGGCACCCTGGGCGCCGTCCCCGACCACCTGCCGCTGTCCATCGGCGACGGCGTCCTGGCCGACACCGCCGACACCGTGGTCTCGGTCCCCGAGGTCTTCAACTACTGGCTCCAGGCCGGACGGATCGACGTCGGCTTCCTCGGCGCCGCCCAGATCGACCGGTACGCCAACATCAACACCACCGTCATCGGCGACTACACGGACCCGAGGGTGCGCCTGCCCGGGGCGGGCGGCGCCCCCGAGATCGCCGCCTCCTGCCGCGAGGTCGTCGTCGTCATGCGGCACAGCTTCCGCGCCTTCGTCGAGGAGGTCGACTTCGTCACCTCGGTCGGCCACGGCTCGGGCCCCGGCGACCGCGAGCGCCTGGGCCTGCGCGGCGCCGGTCCGGTGCGGGTGGTCACCGACCTCGGAGTGCTCGAACCCGACCCCGTCACCCGCGAACTCGTCCTGACCGGTATCCACCCCGGCGTGGCGCTGGACGCGGTCCGCGAGGCCACCGGCTGGGACCTCACCGTCGCCCGGGAGCTCGCTCAGACCTCACCGCCCACCAGCACGGAACTCTCCGTCCTGCGCGATCTCACCGGCCCGGAACCGCTTGGCGACCCGCACGGGCCACGCCACCAGGTGTGACGTGACACGGCGGAGAAGACGAAGCCGTACGCCGGTATCGCCGGGGCGCACGCGCGGACACGGAGCCGGGGGCGACGGGGTTCTGGTGTGCGGTTCGGCGTGCCTCGTGCCTGCTCCGACAGGGCGCGAGGCCGGGGCCTGACGCAGGAGAACCGCGCGGCCCGGCCCGCGGGGGCCGGGCCGCACCGGGCCGGATCAGGCCGGGGTGATCTCGGAGACGGTGGACGCGCCCAGGTCCGGGTTGACGCAGACGCGGTCGTTTCCGTCCGTGGGCACGTAGGCGGAGCCCTCGTCGTTCTGGAGGAACAGGTGGGCCCCGGCCGCCTCGATGGGTTCGCACTCCTCGGGGTCGTAGACCTCCGGGTTGGGGCGGGACACGGTCACCGTGGCCGCGTCGCCCGGGTACAGCGCGAAGACGCTGCCGTCCTGCCCCTGGATCTCCGCTTCGGCCCCGATGAGGTTGCCGTCGGGCTGGCCCCAGTACATGCTCGCGAGGGAGGGGTACATGGTGCACGCCACGTCGTCCTCGGGGCTGAGCGGTTCCTGCTTGACAAGCTCGAACTCGATGTGGACGGTACCGGCCGCGCCCTCGCGCGCCGTCTCGGCCACCTCGAAGTCCGCCGCCGTGCAGTCGCGGACGCTCATGGCGCCCGCATCGGAGTCGGCGGTTCCGGCGACCGCGGGCGCGGACGCGAGCAGGAGGGCGGGCAGCGACACCGCGCCCAGGGCCGCGGTTCGGACCGGACCGATGCGAAACGCGCTCGTCATGGTGAACATCCCCTCATCCCGTGTTGCGTGTGTTCCTTCTGTCGGCGTCGGTCCATGACCGATTGGTGATGGTGTGACGCCGATTCCCTCTGTGTCGTTCTCTCCCGGAAGCGTTTTAAACAACGTTTACCGATGCGGTGCCGACAGGCCGCTACGGGACGCTCCGGCGCGCCTCCTCCGGCGGAGACCGGCACCCGGCGCCGCGAGACCCGGGCGAACCGCTAGGAGGGCCGCCCGGCTATCCTCCGGGAAGCCGCCTGCCGTGGCGGCGCCCGGCAAGCCGGGGCCGTACGCCGCTCGTCCCACCCACGGAGCGCCCCATGCCAGCACCGCACGCGCGGACCACCAACTGGGCGGGCAACGTGACCTTCGCCAGCCCGCGGGTCCACCGGCCCAGGACGGTGGACGAACTGCGCCGCGTCGTCCGCGACAGCGCGCGGATCCGCGCGCTGGGCAGCGGCCACTCCTTCAACCTCGTCGCCGACTCCGACGCCGACCTGGTGCGCCTGGACGGGCTGCCCGCGGAGGCGGAGACCGACGCCGAGGGCCGGACCGTCACCGTCACCGCCGGTACCCGCTACGCCGAACTGGTCACCGCGCTGCACGGGCGGGGGTTCGCGCTGGCGAACCTGGCCTCGCTGCCGCACATCTCGGTCGCGGGCTCGTGCGCTACCGGCACCCACGGGTCCGGGGACGGCCAGCGCTGCCTGTCCGCCGCCGTGCGGGCGGTGCAGCTCCTGGGACCCGACGGCGACCTGGCCTGGCTGAGCCGCGACGCGGACCCGGAGGTCTTCCCCGGCGCGGTGGTCGCGCTGGGCGCGCTGGGCGTCGTCACCCGGCTCTCCCTGGAGATCGAACCGGCGTTCACGGTGGCCCAGCGGGTCCGCGTCGGGGTGGCCCTGGACGAGGTGGCCGACCGCGTCGACGACGTGTTCGGCGCGGCCTACAGCGTCAGCCTGTTCACCGACTGGCTCGGGGAGGGCTCCGTGTGGCTCAAGCACCGCACCGACCGCCCCGAGGGCGACTGGCGGGGCGGTCGGCCCGCGTCCGGACCGGTGCACCCCGTCCCGGGGATGCCTCCGGAACCCAGCACCGAGCAGATGGGGGTCGTCGGCCCCTGGCACGAGCGGCTCCCGCACTTTCGCCCCGAGCTGGAGCCGAGCGCGGGCAAGGAGCTGCAGTCAGAGTTCTACGTGCCGCGCGAGGCCGCGGGCGCCGCGTTCGCGGCCCTGCGCGGGATCGGGCACCTGCTGGCCCCGGCGCTGTACGTCGCGGAGGTGCGCACGGTCCGCGCGGACGACCTGTGGCTGAGCCCCGCCCACGGCCGTGACTGCGTCACCTTCCACTTCACGTGGCTGCCGGACCCGCGGGCCGTGGCGCCGGTCCTGGCGGCCGTGGAGGAGCGCCTCCTGCCGCTTGGCGCCCGCCCGCACTGGGGCAAGCTGACCGCGATGGCCCCGGCCGACGTCACCGCCCGGTACGAGCGCGCGGCGGACTTCGCACGCCTCGCACGCGCGCTCGACCCGGACGGCAAGTTCCGCAACGCCTTCACCGACGCGCTCTTCCCCCGCGGGTGAGGCGGGGCCGGGGGCGCCGGGCCGCCTCGCGGGGCCCTGTGAGGCGGCCCGGCGGGAGAGCGCGGTCAGGCCGGGTCGACCCGGTACAGGGTGGTCGAGCCGGACACCTCGTTGGCCACGGCCAGCACCGGCACGCCCCGGATCGGCGAGTCCGAGGCGCTGATGAAGGCCAAGCCCTCCGCGCCCAGGTCGCCCGCCTCGCCGGTGCCGGGCTCGGCGGTGAAGTCGCGGTTGTTCAGGTACTGCACGAAGGACGCCTCCCGCGGATCGGTGACGTCGTAGACCATCACGCCGCTCACCCGTTCCAGTCCCACGAACGCGTAGGTGCGGCCCGCCACCTCGCCGAGCACGACACCCTCGGGCTCGGGGCCCTTGTCGTCGCTGCGGTTGTCGAAGGCGTTCTCCGCGTGGTCGGAGTTGAAGGACTCCGGCTCGGCCTCGGCGGTGATCCGCTCGAAGTCCGACCCGGAGTCGAAGAGGAGCTCACCCCCGGCGGTGAAGATCGAGAACGAGCGTCCGCCGAACGCGTACACGTCCTCGTAGCAGCTGCCGTCCTCGCGCAGGCCCTCGGCGGCGGTGACCGTCAGCCTGCCCATGTTGGCCTCGTCGAGCAGTTCCCCGGTGCCGTCGACGCCCAGGTCGTTGTCGGCCAGGAACTCCCGGAGGCGCGGGGAGTCCTCGCACAGCGGGGTCTGCTCGGCCAGGTCGGCCAGGCGCGTCTCCTCGGAGTAGCCGTCCCAGTCGCGGGTGTCGCCCTCGTTGGCGGTGACCAGCAGGGTCTGGCCGCGCCAGCGGTAGGTGTCGAACCCGTCGGGCTGGTACATGCCGTACACCGGCCAGTTGGCGATGCGGACGCCGTCGTCCCGGTTCGACACGTCCAGCTCGTTGCCGGGCGCCATGTGGTCCTTGAGGCCCAGGGGCACGATGTCGGTGAACTCGGCGGTGCGCAGGTCCAGCAGCGCGACGGCGTTGGCCTCCTGGAGCACCACCTGTGCGCTGTGGGCGGTGTCCGCGGAGATGTACTCCGGCTCCAGGTTGCGCGCCACCCGGCCCGGTGTGCCCGGTTCGCCGGTGGACAGGTCCGGCCCGAACACCCGCACCCCCGAGGGCAGCTCCCGTTCCCCGTCCCAGGCACGGAAGTCGGCGGTGCGGACGTCGTCCTGGGTGACGGCGGCGGGCCTGCGGTTCACGCGGACGACGCTCACCGAGCCCTCGGGGTCGGCCGAGTAGTCGTCGGCGGGCTCCCCCTCGTTGGCCACCAGCAGCAGCCTGCCCTCGGGCGTGAAGGCGGCCATGTCCGGCAGGGCGCCGACCCGGACCGCGTTGAGCGCGGTGCCGTCGGTGCCGTAGAAGACCACCCAGCCGTCGTCGGTGCGGTCGGGGGCCTCCACCGCCACGGCCACGGTGTCGCCGTGGACCGCCACGGAGTTGGCGACCGCGCCCTCCGGCACCACCGAGCCGTCGGCCGCCTCGACCCCGGGTGTGCGCAGGTCGAACAGCTTGGCGGGGGCCGCGGGGTCGGAGACGTCGAGGACCTCCACCGTGGCGGCCAGGGCGTTGACCACGTACAGGCGCTGGGTGCGCGGGTCGTGGGCGACGATCTCCGCCGCCGCCTCGTCGAAGGAGCCGGTGCGGTAGCTGCCGAGGACGGACAGTTCGACGCCGTCGCGCCCGCCCTCGCGGGGCTCCTGCCGCTCCGCGTGTGCGGGGGCCGCCGTACCGGTGAGGGCGACGGCGAGGGAAACCGCGGCCGCCGTGGTCTTGCGCATACGTGCTTCCTGGGGGCTCCGGGGGAATGGGCGCGGTCACGCCCGCGCCGAAGCCAACCAGGGGCGGACGAGATCGGGCTGAACGCCCGGTGGCGCGGGGGTGAAGGCGGGTGGCGGCCGGTCCGAGGCGGCGGGGCCCGGTGGAAGGGGCCTCGGCTTCGGGCACGGGCGTCCCGGTCGGACGGAGAACCGGGCGCTCGCGTACCAGCGCCGTGACGGCGGCCGTCCTCCGGCGACCCTACCGGTCACGGGAATGTGCTTTACGCCGCCCTACCTGTGGAAATTCCACGCGCATGGCGCCAAATCGGTGCATTGACGCACCGGCGCACCGGAGAAATCCGCGGAAAACCGCCGCGGGCACATGTCCGAACGGCACGGGAAAAGGGGGCGGCGGGGGTTCGGCGGGTGTCGGGCCCCGGCGGCGGACGCCGCGGGGTCACCGGGAATAGCCGGAGGGAAAGTCCTGGGAGAACTCAGTGACCGGCCGACCGGAGCCTGTGCCAGGCGGTCGTCCAGCGCTGGCGCTCAGCGGCGTCCTCACCGGCGCAGGCGGTCACGAAGGCCATCAGGAACACGTACCGGGGCAGCTGGGTCCCCTCCAGGACGTCCCGGAAGGTGGTCGCCCGCACCGCTCCCCCGCACAGGTACTCCAGCTCCAGGTAGGACCAGTCGCCCGCCCAGACCAGGTAGCGGCGCATGACCAGCAGGAACTCCGCGGGCGTCTCGGCGTCCAGGGGGTTGGGGCGGCCCTCGTAGCCGTCCAGGGCGCGGACGGTCGGGTGGCGCTCCACGGCGGAGCTGGGGGCGGTGAGGACCCGGTCGAGCCAGCTGGTGCGACCGAGGGACCGGTTCGGTCCGGTGGGTTCGAGGACGCCCGTGGTGGTCACACCTTCTCCTTTTCACCGGTCGAAATCGACGTCATGAGGGGTTCTCTCGTACGCGCCGCGCCTGTTCGGCGCGCACGCGAGCGGGGGGATGGAGAGAACGACGAAGGTCGGATACCAGCTGTTGTGGGGAGAACTCCGACGCTTCGGTTACGGAGAAACCTACCGGATGAACACGGAACGCGAAAGCGCCTGGCGGCACGGTTTCGGAGAGGCGTTGGTCTCCCCCGGGTGTGACGTCGCCGCCGTCGATCCCACTGTTGTGTGCTTTTACCGCAAAGGACAACAAAGGTCATCTGGAGCACCGGGCAAAACGTCCCCCATGGCGGCGGTGCCTGAAACGCGACCACCTGGGACGTCAGGGGGCAAGCTCCCTGGTTCACCAGATTATTTTGTCCGAATACGAAATTTAAGCATGACCATAACCAGGGTCACGGTGTCCACTCCAGCACGGTGGCGTCGTCGCTCCCCTTGCCGCGCGGATGACGCAGCCGGTCGGGGTCGGCGGCCTCCAGTTCGCGCACCCGGTCCAGCAGGGCGCGCGGTCCCCTGTCCGAAACCAGGGAGAACGCCTGGCCCCAATCCAGATCCCCGAAGAGGTCCACCACCCGGCTCGCCCCGTCGGTCATGGCGGTGAAGCGCCCGAGGGGCAGGGTTCCGGACAGCGCCTCCTCAGCCGCCCGCGGATGGGCTCCCGCCGTCCAGAAACCCCCGGGAACGTTGCGGTACGCGCGGATGGCGTCCCAGGGGCTCCCCCGGCGGGCCAGGTCGGCCCTGAGGCCGTCCAGGCGGGTGTCGGTGAGCACGTGCAGCCCGTCCACGCCCTCCACCAGCAGCACGGAGTCGGACAGCACCAGGTACTCCAGCGCGTCGGAGCCGGCCCTGACCACCACGGCCGTGGCGGACGGGCTCTCCTGGTTGGCCAGGTCGCAGGTGTGCGCGTGCAGGGCGGAGGCCGTCGCGATCGCCTCGGCGAGGGCCTCTCGCAGGGGGAGCCCCGCGTCGGCCCCGGCCAGCAGCAGGGCGCCGAGCCGCCGGGTGTACCAGGCCACCCCGTGGGAGCAGCCCGTCTCCAGGTCCCGGGGCGCGCTCGCCCCGTCCAGGAGGACCGCGCTGGTCGCGGTCGCCGCGGCGAAGTCCTCGTTGGGTCGGCCGGGGGAGCCCGGCTCCGTGGCGACGCGGAAGGGCATTCCCGGGATCTCCCGTTCACGGACGGCACGTCTGTCGTGGGCGCCGCGGCCCCGCCCAGGAGGCACGACGACCAGGCACTTCCTACCCCGGAAAGTTACACCCATGGAAAGCACAGCTTTCGGGTAGTTGAACGGTTCAGTACTTTTCCGGAGACGGCCGAGAACGCCCGCCCCTGCTCCGGCAAGGACGCGAGCAGGAGAAGCACCCCCCGCGACGAAAGTCGGGGACCCGCACCCGCAAGGACCAGAACAGGAACCGGAAGATGACAACGGGATGGATCACCCCATGTGGAATGTTCCCTACTATTTTCGGAGGGCCAGGCGAATACTCAGGAGAATGGTTCCGCTCCCGGTCAGGAAGGCGCTCTTCCTCCCCGTCTCATGGAGGCACCGGAGGAGGGACCCGGAACTCACCGTGTCGACCTACCGGCGCGAACCCGTGCTCGCACGGCGCTGGTCCGGCCCCTTCGACATCGAGGACTCCGTCGCCCGGCGGACGAACCGCTTCGCCGACCTCCTGCGTGAACGGGGGATCGACTACTTCCTCTCCCGGTCCAACGGCGTGTACCACCGCTCGGTCGCCGTGTCCGAGCAGGACAGGGCCGAGGTCCTCGCGGTCCTCGCCTCCCGCTACAGCCTCCGCGGCTCGTACGTGAGGACTCCGGCCGGGTACCGGCCCCTGTCCCCGTTCCGGCTGCGCCGGCTCCGCCGCGCTCCGGTGATCCGGCTCGGGGAGCACGTCGTCGGCGGCCGGGGCCCCGCGGTCGTCGGCCCCGCCCACGGCTTCACCGTGGAGTTCTGGCAGGAGGGCGAACGGTTCCTGGCCTCCCCCGACCACGAGGAGAGGCTGGACCGGCTCCGGGTCGTGGCGCCCGAACACGTCCTGCGGGAGTCGCTCATCGCCCCGCAGCCCAACCCGGTGAGCGAGGTGATCCCCGGCAAGGGCCGGAAGTCCGCCGAGGTCAGGGTCGGCGACCGGACCCATCCCACCCTGGACGCCTTCACCTGGGAACTGGCCACCGACCTCACCTTCCCGATCGACGCCGTCTACACCTGGGTCGACGGGGCCGACGAGGCGTGGCGGGCCAGGCGCGACGCCCACCTCGGGGCGGACGCCCCGGCCAACCCGAACTCCGCCTCCGACTCCCGCTACACCAGCCGGAACGAACTCCTCTACTCCCTGCGTTCGCTGGAGATGTTCGCCCCCTTCGTGCGCAGCGTCTACATCGTCACCGACGGCCAGACGCCGCCGTGGCTGGACACCGGCCATCCACGGGTACGGGTGGTGGACCACACGGAGATCTTCGCCGACCCGTCGGTCCTGCCGGTGTTCAACTCTCACGCCATCGAGTCGCAGCTGCACCGCGTCGAGGGCCTGGCCGAGCACTACCTGTACCTCAACGACGACGTGTTCTTCGGTCGGCCCGTGTCCCCCTCCCTCTTCTTCCACTCCAACGGGCTCGTGAAGCTGAACCCCTCCCCGTACCGCTTCGGCCTGGGCGAGGTCAGCGGGGAGGACCAGCCCGTGGACGCCGCCGCCAAGCGCAACGGCGCGCTGCTGGAGAGGCACTTCGGCAGGGTGCCCGTGTCCAAGTTCAAGCACACGCCCATCCCGCAGCGCCGGTCGGTGGTCCGGGAACTGGAGGGGAGGTTCCCCGAGGTCTTCGCGCGGACCGCGGCGTCGCGGTTCCGCCACCCGGAGGACCACTCCGTGCCCTCGTCCCTGCACCACTACTACGCGCTGTTGACGGGCAGGGCGGTGATGGGCGGGCTGCGCTACACCTACCTCAACCTGGCCGACCCGGGCGCGGTGCGGCACCGGACCGGGGCGCTGCTGGCCCAGCGCGACTTCGACACCTTCTGCGTGAACGACACCACGGAACCGGACGAGGCGGCCGAGAGGCACGTCGAGGAGTTCCTGGGCGACTACTTCCCCTTCAGAAGCAGCTTCGAGAAGTGAGGGGCGGCCCGGCCGCGGCCGGGCCGCCCCGGGTCAGCGCACCAGGACGGTGGTGTGCACGTCGATGTTGCCGCTCTCCCAGAGCCAGTCCATCGCGGCCAGGCTCACCCGGGCGCATCCGTGGGAGGCGGGCTGGGCCGGGACGACCGGGTACCCGTGCACGGCGATGCCGCCGTTGAAGTACTTCGGTCTGTAGAGCGCACCGTAGGGACCGGGGTCCCAGGCGTCGACCTCGCGGAAGACGGTGTAGGTGCCGGTCGGGG
The DNA here is from genome assembly GCF_018316795.1 of Nocardiopsis akebiae. Taxonomy (NCBI): domain Bacteria; kingdom Bacillati; phylum Actinomycetota; class Actinomycetes; order Streptosporangiales; family Nocardiopsidaceae; genus Nocardiopsis; species Nocardiopsis akebiae. The sequence continues at coordinate 283,338 of NZ_CP074132.1, read as the reverse complement.
TGGTGGCGATCCGCTCGGTGCCGTCCGAGGACTCGTAGGGCTGGCCGGATCCCGTGGAGGTGTTGAGGACTCGCTCCACCTCGCCGCCGGAGACCACCAGCAGCAGCTGCCGGTCCAGGTCGATCTCCAACAGGTCGCCGGAGGTGCTCTGGGCCTCGGGGAGCACGCCCTCGGCGAGGGCGGCGCGGGTGGCCGGGCCCACGACGCCGTCGCGGGCGATACCGGCGGCCTTCTGGAGCGCCACGACGGCCTGCTCGGTGTGGAAGCCGAACTGGCCGTCCACGCCGTCGATCCAGTAGCCCAGTTCGGCGAGGCGCTCCTGGACGGCGCTCACCCCGGCCCCGGAGCTGCCCTGGCGCAGTTCCGGTCCGGTGCTGACCGAGGCCGGTGCGGCGTGCGCGGACGGAGCCGCCACGACGGCCCCAAGGAGCAGGGCGAACGCCGCGGCCACGGCCAGGAGGAGGGTCTGTTTCGGGTGCTGTGTCGGGAGGAAACGGGGGGTTGCCATACGTCCTCCTTACCCATCCGGCGCGCGGTTCTCCCCGCCGCGCGGGACTTGTGGACGACTTCCGCCCTCGTGTGCGGGCGGACGTGCGCGGACGCGCAGGCGGTTTCCCGGACCGCGCGTCCGCCGCGACGGCGGGCGGCGCCCGACCGGGTTCAGCGCCCTCCGGGGTCCGGGCTGTGCGAACGCGCGTGCAGGGACGAGGCGACGTGGGCCAGGGCCCGGCACCGGGCGAACTCCACGGCGGTGAAGGGGATGACCTCCCGGCGGACGGTCAGGACACCGCCGTCGGGCGCCGGAAGGGTCATGACCGTGCCGGACAGGTCCTCGCGGGCCGTTCCGGCGGGCGGTTCGGCGGTGTGCTCCACGGCCCGCGCCGAGGCCAGGGACAGCAGCGAGCGCTCCAGCGTGGTCGCCCCGGTGACCAGGGCGCTGACCAGGGAGAGCGTGCGGCTGGTGGTGTCGCTGAGCTCGTGGACGTCGGCGCGGCGCACGGCGGCGTCGCGTCCGCCCGCCGCCCGTACGGCGGTGTACATGTCGCCCTCTCCCACGTGCGCGGGAGCGCTGACGAAGAACTCGTCCACGGCGTCCGCCCCCGAAGGGTGCACCTGCATGAGCCGGATGTCGATCCCGAGGGCGGCGAACCGCGCGGTGAGCGCGGCCAGGCCGCCGGGCACGTCCGCGACCGTCGCGCGGACGCTCCACAGCAGGTCGTCGGACGGGGAGCGCAGCGGTTCCCCGCCCGCCGGAGCCTCGATCCCCTCCCCGTCGGGCAGTCCGGCCGGGCGGTGGTTCCGGAAGGGTCCTCGGCCATCGGCCGATCCGGTGTTCGCGGGCGCCCCTGCGCTCCCGGACGCGTTCACCTCCCCCGGGTCCCGGGGCGGCCGGGGAGCGGACGCGGCCTTGTGGCGTCGCCACCGGTGAACCGCGGAGACCGCGAGCAGCAGCAGTCCCACGGTGATCAGGACGCGGACGCCCGTGTCGCTGTGCCCGAGGGAGAGCACCACCAGGTGCGCCGCACCGGCGGCGAGGAGCAGGGTGCCCAGGTCGAGTGCCTCGCGGCCGAAGAAGCCGTGGCGGTGGTCGTCGGTTCCGTGCTGTCCTTCGGAAACGTCCATGGACCGAAGATCCCAGGGCGACGTTGCGCCCGTTCGCCCCTGCGTGAAGGACCGGTAACAACGGAGAGTGACAATGGCCACTTCTGCGGGACGCGCGCGTTCCGCAAGCGGACGCGCCCGGAGGCGGACGCCTCCCGGCGGGACCGGGAAACGGCTGCCGCACCGGCGTTCCCGAGGCCGCGAAGCTCTCAGGAAGCCCGCCCGATCAGCGAGAACGCCGGTCGGCCCGGCTCCGCGCACAAGGAATGTGCCGTGTCGCACAGCGCTTCTACCGTGAGGTGGAACGGCACCGGCGTGTCCTCCCCATGACGACATCCTCCCGTTGGACGCCTTCCGTCCACAGACGCATGGAGCACACGGAACACATGGAGCGCGACGTGACCAGGACCGGACCGCAGAACAGGGCCCGCGATCCGCACCCGCGAACGACGAGCGGCTCCGGGGCGCCGGTGCGCACACTGCGCGCCCGGTCCCCGCTGCCGCTCCTGGTCACCGGGGCCGTCGCCTCCCTGGTGGCCCTCCTGGCGACCGCCGAGATCGCCACCACCCTGGCGGGCGGACCGCTGCACCACCACGCGTGGATCTGGTTCGACACCCACGGCCACGAGGAGCTCTGGGCGACTCCCGAGACGATGCTCGCGTCCGCGCTGCTCATGTCCATGGGGCTGACCGTCGTCGTGCTCGCGCTCGTTCCCGCGCGAGGCGACTGGCTGGCGCTGTGCGACGACGGAGTCCGCCCCGCCGACGGCGTGCCCGGCCTCCGCCTCGCAGCGGAGGAGTAGGCGCACCGGTCACGGCCTCACCCGCCCCGGGCCGGGTCGTCCAGGTCGACGACATCGATGTCCAGGCGGGCGACCGGCAGGCCGAGCCGCTGTTCGGCCAGGGAGCGCATAGCGCTCCGGGCGGCGTCGGCGGCGTCCGGGATGGGGAAGCCGACGGCGACACGCGCCGTGGCCCGGACGGAGAGGCCCTCGCGGGTCTGCTCGACGCGGCAGCGGCCGACCACGACCCCCGGGACGGACTCGACGGAGGTCCGGAGCATGGCCGCCACGGCCGACTCCCGGACCTCGGTGCCGCCGGGGCCGGAGCCGCTCAGGACGATCGTCCCCTCGGATCGGCGCTCGGCGCGCACCACGCGCATGACGTCCGTGAGCAGGCCGGGAGGAGCGGTGACCTCCTCCGCGTCGTCCCGGCGCACCGCTTCGACGAGCGGGCGCAGCTCACCGGCCTCCGCCACGCAGTGCTCGCAGGAGGTCTCGTGCTCGGTGAGCCGACCGGACAGCAGGTCCCTCAGGAGTGCGTCCACCGAGGTTCCGCAGGGCAGTCGGTCGTGGTCGTCGGACGGGTCTACCGCCATGGCTCAAGCGCCTCCACGAGATGGGTACGCGCGCGGTGAATACGTCCACGCACAGCGGTCGGGGTCGTGTCGACGATCTCCGCTATCTCTTCATAGCCCAATCCTTCCATTTCGCGCAGAACCCAGCAGATCCGTTGCGGGGGCGGCAATCCCGACAGCGCTTCGAACAGCGCCTCGCGCAGGTCGCCCGCGAGCGTCTCCCCCGCCGGTCCGGGTTCCCGTGCCTCCAAGCGTTCGTCGTCCTCCACCGGTTCCACCGGCCTGCGGTCCCGCAGCATGTTCAGGGCGCGCCGTCCCACGATGCGGTTGAGCCAGGCGGGGAAGCTCTGCGGGTCGGCGAGTTCGGGAAGCCTGCGCCACGCGGTGATCAGGGCCTCCTGGGCCGCGTCCCGAGCGTCGGCGGGATCGCGCAGCACACGCAGGGCGATCCGGTAGACGACGTCCTGGTGCCGACGGACGAGGTCCTCGAAAGCCCTGTCGTCCCCGTCCTGGGCGCGCTCCACGAGCACGCTCTCCGGAAGTGCGGTTTCCCTGTGCATCGTCGCTGCGGCCACCCCTCCCCGTACACGAGCACAGAGAAACTACCCCAGGTTTCCGCCGAACACGGCAGTCCCGCACCCGCGCCTCCCCCACACTAGGGGTGACACAGGTCACACTGAAACGGCCGTGAGCCTACGGCCCTTCCCCGTGTCCTTCCCTGTGACGGCGCCACGAGGGGTGGCGCCGAGCGAGCGAGGAGAGCACCGCCATGGGAGAGATCAGGTTCAGCCTCAGGAGGACGGCCGCCATGCGCGCCGCCGAGGCGGCCGTCCCGGCCGGGACCCCGCCCCTGGCCCGCACCCCCGACGCCGCGCCGGAGCACGCCCGGAGCGACAGCCGGGACGTGGTCGTCGACGCGGCGGCCCGTTTCGCGGCCTCCTCTCGCGACCGAACGCGATAGAGGCCACAGCACCGCCGGAAGAGGAGTCGGCGGCGCCGCCCGGGGAAGACCGACAGTCCAGCTCAGAGCGGCCCCGACGGCCCCGCGCGAAGGACCGGCGGACGGGCCCGGCCACGGCGGGCCGCCCGTCTCCACCCCTGACCGAACACCCGAGAACACAAGGAGAACCGACCATGGCCGCGAAGAGCGCCCAGAGCAGTGAACTCGCCCCCGCCGAACTGCGCGAGGCGGGCAGCGCCCCCGTGCGCGCCCAGCACTCCCACGAGCTGAACACCGACACCGGCCGCACCTCGATCGCCGACCACGTGGTCGCCAAGATCGCCGGTATGGCCGCCCGGGAGGTCCGGGGCGTCCACCACATGGGCGGCGGGGCCGGACGCGCCTTCGACGCCGTCCGCGAGCGCATCCCCGGCTCCACCTCCACGAGCACCGCGGCGCGCGGTGTGGCCGTGGAGGTCGGCGAGCGCCAGGCCGCGGTGGACATCAACCTCGTCGTCGAGTACGGCGTCTCGATCCCGGACCTGGCGGCCGTCGTGCGGCGCAACGTCATCTCCGGCGTGGAGCGGATGACCGGCCTGGAGGTCACGGAGGTCAACGTGACCGTGGACGACATCCACCTGCCGGACGAGGAGGAGAGCCGTTCCACCGCCGAGCCGAGGGTCAGGTGACGGCGGAGCGGACAGCGGCACACCGGCAGACACGACGTGAGGGAGTGAGGACCCATGTGGTCGATCGTCGGACTCGCCTTCGGGGCGGTCCTCGGCCTCGCCGCCGCCTTCGGGGGCTTCGGAGCCTTCCTCCTGGTGCTGGTCCTGGGAGCCGCGGGCTTCCTGGCGGGCAGGGCCTACGAGGGCGAGGTCGACCTCGCGGAGCTGTTCACGCGCCGTGAGCGCGGTGGTCGCCTGTGAGCGCCGCCGAGGCCTTCCCGGGGAGCCGCGGACCGGCCCCCGGGGAGGACGCCGCGGGGGCCGGGGCGGCCGCGGAGGCCGCCGGGACGCCCGGTGCGCTTGCGCGGTCCGGCGCCGAGCCGGACCGGCACGCGCTCCGGGTGCCGCCCGAGGAGCGCGGCACCACGGTCGTGTCCGACCGGGCGGTCCGCCGCCTGGCGTGCGCCGCCGCCGCCGAGCACCGGTCCACCCGCCCCCTGGGCGACCGGCTGGGCGGGCTGGTGGGCGAGGGCCGCAGGGCCCGAGCCGAGGTGCGCCGGGGCGGCTCCCGTGTGGGACTGCGCCTGGAGATCGCCGTCGCCTACCCCTCCCCGCTCGCCCGCACCGCCGAGGAGGTCCGCGCGCACGTGGCCGCCACGGTGGAGGGCCTCACCGGGCTGACCGTCCACAGCACCGACATCGAGATCGTCGAACTCGTACCCGCGCCGCGGGTGCGCTGAGCCATCGGAGGAAGCGGAGATGACTTCCCTCCAGGAGGAGGCGCGGACCCACGGGGCGTCCGCGGACCCGGGCGGCCCCCCGCCCGGGGATCGGCGCGGGGACCGCGGGGCCCGGCGGACCGCTGTGAGGGTCTTCCGGCCCCGGCGGTCACTGCCCGCCGTCGTGGTCGCCGCCTCGGTGGCGGCGGTCTCCGGGCTGGTGCTAGCCGTGATCACCGCGAGCATGGTCGGCGCGCCCGCGCCGTTCCCCGCGGTGGACGGCATGGCCGCCCGCGCCGCCACGGTCCCGTGGGAGGCGCCCGAGACCATGCTGGCCTCGGGGGTCGCCGCCACCCTGGGCCTGATGCTGCTGATCGCGGCGTCACTGCCCGGGTACGGCGGCCACCTGGTCCTGCGCACCGACGACCGGGACATGGCCGTGGGCCTGTCCCGGCGGGCGCTGCGCGACCTCCTCGCCGTCTCGGCGCGCGGGGTGGACGGTGTCCGCGGAGCACGCGTGCGGGTGGGCCGCCGCACGGTGCGGGTGCGGGCGCGCACGCACGTACGCGGCGCCCACTGGCTGAGGCGGGACGTGGACGCGGCCGTGCGCCGGAGGCTGGAGGAGCTCGCTCCGGTCCGCGCGCCGAGGATCCGCGTCCGGGTGCGGGAGGAGGCGTGAGCATGGACGGACAGCGATCCGCACCGGAGCCGGACCCGTCCGGCACGGGGGACGCGGGGACGGACAGCCCGGGTACAGGCAGCACGGACGCGGGCGGCCCGAACACGGGCGGCGTCGCCGGGACCGCCCAGGGCACGACCGGCGCGAGCACAGCGGCCTCCGACACGGCCGGCGCCGACGCGTCACACGGGCACGCTCCGACCCGGTCCACGATCCGGGGCTTCCCCCACCGCCGCACCAGGAGGACCGCGCGGGGCAACCGGCTCGGACTGTTCCTCACCGGCCTGGTGCTCCTGATCGGCGGCGCGGCCGGGCTCGCCGTCGGCGGCGGCCTGTTCGGCGACGGCCCCGCCGCCGCCCCGCTGACCGGCCTCGAACCGGTGGCACGGGCCCTGGCCTGGCCCTGGGCACCCCACACCGCCGCGGCGGTCGCGCTGGTGCTCACCGTGCTGGCCGTGCGCTGGCTCCTGGTCCAGGGCCGCGCGTACCGCCCGCGCAGGCTGCTCGTGGGCGCGGACACGGCGGCGGGGCGGACCGAGGTGTCGCCCTCCGCCGCAGGGGAAGCCCTGGTCGCCCAGCTCAGCGCGCACCCGCGCGTGGTGCGCGGCAGGGCGAGGTTCACCGAGTCCGCGCGGGAGCCGCGCCTGTGGCTCGACCTGGTGCTGACCGAGGACGCAGATCCCGTGCAGGTGTGGCACGCCTGCCGGGACGAGGGGGTCGACTCCCTGCGCGAATCCCTGGAGCTGGAGCGGCTGCCCACCGTCGTGCGCATGTCGGCCTCGGGGCGCAGCGGGGGCAGGGACCTCGCCTGACACGTGCGCCCCGCGGGGAAACGGAAGCCGGGATCCCGCCGGGTCCCGTACGCCCCACCGGACACACGTGAACGAGAACACCGACCGCCCCGCGCACCCCGCTGAGGGGGAGCGGGCGCGGACGGCCCACCTGCCCCGCGCCCCCGCAGGGGGCGGGAGCGAGAACCCCGCCCGGTCCGCGCGTCCCCGTCGAGGGGAGGGGGCGTGACCGGGCGGGCGACGGGGGCGGCGCGGTCCGCCGGTACAAGGGGAGACGCCGGCGTGACCCCGCCCCCGTCATCACACCCGGACTCCGCCCGCCCGGCTCCCACCGCGACCGGGACCTGCGGCGGCCCCGCGTGTGCTATCTTCGCCACTCGCGGCGACCCGGACCTGAGCCCCGTGCGTCAGGGACGTGCCGGACCCCCGTGTCTCCCCGGCCCCCGGTGTCGAGACCGGTAGTTCACCACCTGCACGTCTCGACACACCAGGAGTCCACGCCCGTGCGCGTCTACTTCGCGGTGTACGCCCGAGGGCTGCACCGCTACTCCACCTACCGCGCGGCCACGGTCGCCGGGATCTTCACCAACTCCGTCTTCGGCGCGATCAACGCCACCGTCATGCTCGCCCTGTTCGCGGCGCGCCCCGAGATCAACGGCTACGACGCCGGGGACGCCGTCACCCAGGTGTTCGTCAGCCAGGGCCTGATCGGCATGGTCGCCATCATGGGCCCGCCGCTGGAGCTGGGCGAACGGGTGCGCTCGGGCGCCGTGGGCGCAGACCTGCTGCGGCCGGTCTCCCTCCAGGGCTGGTGGCTGGCCGAGGACCTGGGCAGGGCCACGTTCAACCTGGTCTTCCGCGGGGTGCCCACGTTCGCGGCGGGGATGGTGCTGTTCGACCTGGAGCTGCCCGGCGACCCGCTCCGCTGGGCCGCCGTCCTGCTGTCCGCCGTGCTGGCCACTCTGGTCTCGTTCGGGCTGCGCTACCTGTACGAGCTGGCCGGGTTCTGGATCCTTGACTCCAGCGGGGTCTGGGCGGTGGCCGGGCTGCTCGGCCCGGTGGCCGCCGGGATGCTGCTGCCGCTCACCCTGTTCCCCCCTGCGCTGGCCGACACCCTGCGGCTGCTGCCGTGGGCGTCGATGGTCCAGATCCCCGCCGAGATCATGCTCGGCAAGGACACCCTGCCGGGCGGCACCGTGCTCGGCGGGCTGGCCCTCCAGGCGTGGTGGGCCGCCGCCCTGTTCGGCCTGGGCGCGTGGGTCACAGCCCGGGCGACCCGCAGGGTGGTGGTCCAGGGTGGCTGACCCGCTCTCCCGCGCCCGCGAGTCCGTGGCCTGGCCGCTGCGCGCCTACCTGCTGCTGGCCTGGACCTGGTGCCGGGCCCTGGCCCAGTACCCGACCTCGCTGGTGCTGATGACGCTGGCGACCTCGATCGGGGTGTTCGCCGAGATCGGCGCCGTCCTGGTGGTGTTCGGCCACGCCGGGCGGCTGGCGGGGTTCGACCTCGTCGAGGGGCTTCTCATCGCCGGGCTGGCCGCGACCGCCTTCGCCTGCGCCGACATGCTCCTGGGCAACGTCGAGCGGCTGGGGGAGCACATCCGCACCGGGTCGCTCGACGTGATGCTGGTGCGCCCGGTGCCGCCGCTGGTGCAGATGGCGACCGACCGGTTCGCGCCGCGCCGCCTGGGCCGGATCGTCCCGGGCTCGGTCGTGACCGTCTTCGCCCTGGCCGCGTGCGACATCGACTGGACCCCCGGCAAGGTGCTGATGCTGCCGCTGCTGCTGGTCTCGGGGACCGCGATCTGCTGCGCGGTCTGGGTCATCGGGGCGTGCCTCCAGTTCCTCGTCGCCGATTCCAGGGAGGCGGCCAACTCGGTCACCTACGGCGGGCAGGCCCTCACCGAGTACCCGCTGGCCGTCTACGGCCGCGACCTCGTGCGGGCGGTGACCTTCGTGCTGCCGCTCGCCTTCGTCACCTGGCAGCCCGTCCTGTACCTGCTCGACCGCCCCGACCCGACGGGGCTGCCGGACGCCCTGCGCCACGCCACGCCCCTCGTCGCCGCCGTCCTGTGCGTGGTCGCCGCCGCCTGCTGGCGCTTCGGGCTGCGCCACTACCGATCCTCCGGGAGCTGAGCATGACCTCCGTCCGCGAGTCCGACGCGTCCGACGCCGAACCGATCATCGAGGCCGTCGGCCTGGGCCGCGACTTCGCCCTGTCCGAGGGGCCGTTCCTGCGGCGCAGGCGGCGCACCGTCAGCGCCGTGCGCGACGTGAACCTCACCGTGCGGCCCGGTGAGATCGTCGGTTACCTGGGCCCCAACGGCGCCGGGAAGAGCAGCACCATGAAGATGCTGACCGGCATCCTCACCCCCTCCTCCGGGCGCCTGCGGGTGACCGGCCTGGAACCCTCCCGCCAGCGGACGAGACTGGCGAGCCGGATCGGCGTGGTGTTCGGCCAGCGCACCACCCTGTGGTGGGACCTGCCGCTGCGGGACAGCCTGGAGCTGACCCGGCACATGTACCGCGTTCCGGCCGCCGACCACGCCCGCCGCCTGGCCGAGATGACCGAACTCCTCGAACTCGGGCCGTTCCTGGCCACCCCCGTGCGCCAGCTCAGCCTGGGCCAGCGCATGCGCGGCGACCTCACCGCGGCCCTGCTGCACGGCCCCCGGCTGCTGGTGCTGGACGAGCCGACCATCGGCCTGGACGTGGTCAGCAAGTCGAGCATCCGCGAGTTCCTGCTGCGGCTCAACGCGGAGGAGGGTACGACCATCCTGCTGACCACGCACGACCTGGGCGACGTGGAGCGCCTGTGCGAGCGGGTGGTGGTCATCGACCGGGGAAGCCTGGCCTACGACGGCGGTCTGGACGGGCTGCGCGCGAGCGTGCCCGCACCGCGCGTGCTGGTCGTGGACCTGGCCGAGCCCGCCCCGGACATCGAGGTGGAGGGCGGCCGGTGCGTGCGCGTGGACGGCCCGCGCCAGTGGCTGGAGCTGTCGGAGAACCCGGCGGCGGTGATCGCCCGCGTCGCCCAGCGGCACGAGGTGGTCGACCTGACCCTGCGCGAGCCCGACATCGAGGGCGTGGTGGCCGCGCTGTACCGGGGGACGGCCGTCGGCGGGGCCTAGCGTCTCCGGCCGGGGGCACCGTCGCCGCTCTTCTCCGCGGACCGCCTCCTCGCCGAGGCCACCACGCGTGTGGCGGGTGCGCCGGGGGTGTTTTTCCGGCCCCCGCGGCGAACCGGGACGGGGACGGCGGGATCATCGCTGTCATGGAATCAGGCGTGGTGTCGGGGATCGCGTTCGCGGTGCTCTCGTGTGCGGCCTACACGGCCGCCGCGGTGGCCCAGCGCAGGTTGGCGGTACGGGTGGCCGGGCCGCTCACCGGCGGTGGCCAGATCGCGGCGCTGCTGCGGCATCCGCTGTGGTGGCTCTCGCTGCTGTTCAACGGGGGCCGGGCCGGTTTCCAGGTGGCGGCGGTGAGCAACGCGCCGCTGACCGTGGTGCAGCCGCTGGGCGTGCTGGTGCTGGTGTTCGGCATCCCGTGGTCGGCCCGGCTGGGCGGGCGCCGGGTCACCCGCGAGGAGTGGCGGGGGGCCGCGTTCACCTCGGTGGCGCTGGGCGTGCTGCTGGCGGTGACTGTGACCGGCGGTCAGGGCGGTGTCCTCGACGACACCGGCTCGGTGGTGGTGGGCGGCGGGACGACCGCGCTCCTGCTGGCGGCCGCCTGGGCGGCGGGGCGGGTCCGCTCGGCGGCCTGGCGCAGCTACCTGCTGGCGGGCGCGGCGGGAGTGGCCTTCGGGGTCTCCTCCGCGACGGTCAAGACGGCGGTGGCGGTCATCGGGGAGACCGGCGCGATCGGACTGGTGCACGCGTCCTCGCTGGCCACGCCCGTGATCGCGGTGCTCGGACTGTTCCTGGCCCAGGCCGCCTACCAGGGCATGGAACTGGGCGCCCCGCTGGGGATCACCACCTTCACCAACCCCGTATCCGCCACCCTGGTGGGCGTGGCCTTCATGGGCGAGACCTACGCGGGCGGGTGGATCGGCGGCGCGGTCGCGGTGGTGTGCGCCCTGCTGGCGGCGTACGGGATCCGGCTGCTCACCGTTCCGCAGGGCCCGGCTCCCGAGCGGGAGCCGCGGAGGCAGCCGGAGTCCGGGAGCGCGGCCGGGGAGCGCTGAGCGGTCGGCGGTCCCGGCGGGCCGAGCTCAGCCCCCGGCGGCCGGGAACCCGACCGTCACCACCAGCCCCCCTCCCGGGCGCGCGCGGGCCTCGGCCCGCGCGCCGTGGGCGGAGGCGATCGAGCGGACGATGGCCAGGCCCAGGCCGCTGCCTGGTCGCCCGGTGCGCACCCGGGCGGCGTCGCCCCGGTGGAAGGGCTCGAACAGGCTCTCGGGGTCGGTGACGTTCCCGCCGGTGTTGGCCACCCTCAGCACGGTGCGACCGGCCGCCGTGCGCACCCGCGCCTCGACCCATCCGCCCGGGACGTTGTAGTGGACCGCGTTGTCCAGCAGGTTGCGCACGAGGTGCTCCAGGAGGACCGGGTCCCCCTCCACCTCGGCGGTCGCGAGGTCGGTCCGCAGGTCCACCCCGGCCTCCCGCGCGTCGCGCGCGAGCAGCGCCGAGGCGTTCTCCGCCGCCCCGGCCAGGTCCACCGGCTCGGTGCGGGCGAGGCCGCGGTCGGAGCGGGCGAGCAGGAGCAGCCCCGCGAGGAGGCGTTCGCTGCGGTCCACCGAGTCCAGCACGCGGGTGAACGCGGGCTTGAGGTCCTCGGGGACCCGTCCCTGCGACAGCGGTACCTCCACGGCGGCCTTCTGGACCGCCAGCGGGGTGCGCAGCTCGTGCGAGGCGTTGGCGACGAACCGCCGCTGCGCCTCGAAGGCCCGTTCCAGGCGGGAGAGCATCCCGTCGAAGGTGTCGCCCAGCTCCCGGAACTCGTCGTCGGGACCGGTCAGCGCCAGCCTGCTGTGCAGGTCGCGCTCGGAGATGTGGCGGGCCGTCTCGGTGACCGCGTGCAGCCTGCGCATCGGCCTGCCCGCGATCAGCCACCCGGCCAGGGCCGCCAGGGCGGCGACGGCCACCAGCACGGCGACCGACGTGGTCAGCAGGTCGGAGAGCACACCGTCCTGGTAGTCGCCCAGCGGGCTCGTCGGCCCGGACGCCCCCTCCACCTCCTCGAACGGTCCCGCCGACTCCGCGGGCGCGGCGGGCCCGACGGCGATGGAGGGCTCCCCTCCGTCCCCCGAGGCGACGATGGTCGCGGCCAGGTCGACGCCCCGGGTCTCCAGACTGGCGGAGACCATCGCGTAGTTGGCCCCGAGCAGCACCGCCCCGCCGGCGGCGAAGACGGCGGTGTAGACCAGGGTCAGCCTGGCGCGCAGGGTGAGCCCGGCCCTGGCCCCGCCGTCCCTCGCCCTAATCGCGGACCGCATGTCAGACCCGGTACCCGTGGCCGGGGACGGTACGGATCACCGGCGGGTCCCCGAGTTTGCGGCGCAGTCCGTGCACCACCACCTTGAGCACGCCGCTGAACGGGTCCAGGTGGGCGTCCCACACCTTCTCGACGAGGTGGGTCGTGCTCACCGGGGCGCCGTCCGCGCGCAGCAACTCCTCCAGCACACCCAGTTCCTTGGGCGACAGGGAGAGTTCGCGGCCCTCGCGGAAGGCGGTGCGGCGGTTGGTGTCGACCACCAGCCCGGCACGGGACAGCCGGGGGCGCGCACCCGGTCGGGACCGGCGCCCCAGCGCGCGGACCCGCGCGAGCAGTTCCGCGTAGGCGAAGGGCTTGGCCAGGTAGTCGTCGGCGCCCAGGTCCAATCCCTCGACCCGGTCGTCCAGGCCCCCGGCCGCGGTGAGCATGAGCACGCGTGCCTCGACGCCGGGGTCCTCGACCACCCGCGCGCACACCTGGTCTCCGTGCAGGACCGGCAGGTCCCGGTCCAGGACGATGACGTCGTAGCCGTGCACGCAGGCCATCTCCAGGCCCGTGTCGCCGTCGTGGCACACGTCCACGGCCATGCCCTCCCCGCGCAGCCCCTCGGCGACGGTCTCGGCCAGCGCCGGTTCGTCCTCCACCACCAGGACCCTCATGCGTCCCCCTCGCTCACGGCCCGCACACCGATGGCGGCGCCCCCGGACCAGCACTACCGTCCCGGCGGTTAGGCGGAGGTTAACCCCGCCGGACTCCACGGCCCTAACCGGTGGCTAACCCGGGCTCCGCTGACATGGGCCGTGCGACACGGAGGAGAGGTGCCGGACGGCACCCCCGTAGGACAGGAGTGATCGACATGCGCGTGACAGCGGGCCCCCTCGTCGGGGCGGCACTGGCCGGACTGCTGCTGACCGGCTGCGGAGCCCTAGGCGGCGGTGAGTCCGGCGGTGGCGGTGCCGGGGCGGGCGAGGAGACGTCCGCGGAGGAGGCCCGGCTGGAGTTCGCCGAGTGCATGCGCGACAACGGCCACGAGATGCCCGACCCCGAGCCCGACTCCGAGGGCGGCGTCTCCTTCGCCCTGCCCGAGGCCGACAAGGAGGGGTTCGCGGAGGCGTTGGAGGCCTGCGAGGAGCACCTTCCGGTGGACGAGGACGCCCCCGACCAGCAGGAGGTGTTCGAGCAGGACCTGAAGATGGCCGAGTGCCTGCGGGAGAACGGGGTCGACGTCCCCGACCCCAGGCCCGGTGAGAGCCTGACGCTGCCCGTGGACCCGGAGGACGACGAGCACACCGAGGCGCTGACCACCTGTTCCGAGGAGGTCTTCGGCGAGGGCGGCGGCTTCGGCGGCACCACCGGAGCCGGGGGAGGGAACTCGTGAGCGCCGACACCGCGCTCCTCCCCGAGGAGGAGCGGGAGGAGGAGCGGCCGCGCCGCCGCCGGCCCGGTCCGCTGTGGCTGGGCGCGGCGCTGCTCACCCTCGTGGTCCTGTGCGGCGTGGCGTGGGCGACCGTGCGGGGGCTGCCGGGGGACTCCCCCGGCGGGGAGGCTCCCGACCCCGGACCGACGGCGCGGGTCGAACGCACCACGATGCTGCGCGAGGAGACCTTCGACGGCGCCCTGGGATACGCGGGCGGGGGCACGTTCTTCGCCCGCTCCGACGGCGTGGTCACCCGGCTGCCCGGGGTGGGCTCCGAGTTGACCGCGGGCGACCTCGCCTGGGAGGTCGACGGCAGGCCCACGGTCCTGCTGCACGGGGACAGGCCCGCCTACCGGCCGCTGGCGCCGGGGAGCAGCGGCGAGGACGTGCGCCAGTTCGAGCAGGCGCTGGCCGGACTGGGCTACTCGGGCTTCACCGTGGACGACGAGTACACGTGGCTGACCGCCGAGGCCGTCCGGCGCTGGCAGGACGACACCGAGGGCATGGAGGTCACCGGCGAGGTGCGCCCCTCCCAGATCTGGTACACGTCCGGTGCGGTGCGGGTGACCGGGCACGAGGTGGACGTCAGCGCGGGCGTCGCGCCCGGGACACCGCTGCTGACCACCAGCTCCACCCGCCAGGTCGTGCGCGTGGACCTGCCCGTCGGCGACCGCGACCTGCTCACCGATGACGCCGGAGTCACCGTCCGGCTTCCCGGCGGGGAGAACGTCGCCGGGGTGGTGGAGAGCGTCGGCACCGTCGCCACCGTCGAGGAGGGCGAGGAGGGCGGGGGCGGCGGCGATCCCACCGTGGAGGTGGTCATCGACCTGGAGGAGGACGCCGCGGACTTCCTCGATCAGGCGCCGGTCACCGTGGTCGCCCGCGGGGAGTCGCGGGAGGACGTACTGGCCGCGCCGGTGGGCGCGCTGATCGCGCTGCCGGGGGACCGCTACGGGCTGTCCGTGGTGGACGGCGACGGCACCGTGCACGACGTGCCGGTGGAGACGGGCTGGTTCTCGGACGGCCGGGTGGAGGTCAGCGGCGAGGGGATCGGCGAGGGCACCGAGGTGGTGGTCCCCGAATGAACGCCGCGGAGTTCACCGGGGTGAGCCGCCACTACCCCGGCGGTGTACGGGCCCTGGACGGGGTGGACCTGGTCGTGGGCGGCGGGGAGATGCTGGCGATCGTGGGCCCCTCGGGCTCGGGCAAGTCCACCCTGCTCAACCTGCTCGGCACCCTGGACGCGCCGACCTCGGGCACGGTCCGCGTGTTCGGGCACGACGTGGGGTCCCTGCGCGACGACGGGCTGTCCGCGCTGCGGGCGCGCTCGATCGGGTTCGTCTTCCAGCAGTTCCACCTGGCGCCCAACGTGCGGGCCGTGGACAACGTGGCCGACGGCCTGCTCTACTCCGGCGCGCCCAGGCGCGAGCGCAGGCGGCGTGCGCTGGGAGCGCTGGAACGCGTGGGGCTGGCCGACCGCGCCGACCACCGGCCGCACGAGCTGTCCGGCGGGCAGAAGCAGCGCGTGGCGATCGCCCGCGCCGTGGCCTCCTCCCCTCGGATGCTGCTGGCCGACGAGCCGACCGGGGCGCTGGACTCGGCCTCGGGCGCGGCCGTGATGGAACTGCTCGGCGAACTGCACCGGGACGGGGTGACCGTGGTCGTGATCACGCACGACAGGGAGCTGGCCTCGGGCCTGCCGAGGCGGGTGGAGGTGCGCGACGGCCGGATCGCCGCCGACTCCGGTCCTCCGGCCCCGGCGGACGCGGGTGCCGGCGGCGCGAACACGGGTCGGACCCGATGAGGGGCGCACGGGCGCGGCGGCGCGGGCGCGGGTCGGGTCCACGACCGGCCAGGCTGTCCGTCGCGGACCGGCTGCGGACCGGGGCGAGCGGCCTGCGGGCCCGTCCGACCCGGGTGGTGCTGTCCGCCCTGGGCATCGCCATCGGGATCGCGGCCATGGTCGCGGTGGTGGGCGTCTCGGAGTCGGGCAGGGCCGAGTTGGACGCCCGGATCGGACGCCTGGGCACCAACATGCTGACCGTCGCCCCGGGCAGCGACCTGTTCGGCGGCACCACCACGCTCCCGCCCGAGGCCAAGGGCCGGATCGACCGCATGCCGGAGGTGGAGCGCTCCGCCCAGGTGGAGATGGTGAAGGGGGCGAACGTCTACCGGAGCGACCTCGTCCCCGAGGGCGAGTCCGGGGGGATCGCCGCGTACGGCGTGGAACCGGGGCTCCTGGACACCCTGCGCGCCCGCGTGGACCAGGGCGTGTGGCTGAACCCGGCCACCGCCGACCACCCGTCGGTGGTACTGGGGCGGGACGCGGCCGCGAGGCTGGGCGTCACCCGGGTCACCCCGGACACCCTCGTGCTCGTCGGGGGCGAGTACTTCGCCGTCGTCGGCATCCTGGACGCGGTGGAACTGGCCCCCGAGCTGGACAACGCGGTGCTGGTCGGCCAGGAGGCGGCCGAGGAGCTGCTCGGCGCCCGGGGCGAGGCCTCCACGATCTACGTGCGGCTGGCCCCCGAGCGGGTCGCGGACGCGCGATCGCTGGTCGGGCGCAACGCCAACCCGGAGAGCCCCAACGAGGTGAAGGTGTCGCGCCCCTCGGACGCCCTGGAGGCGCAGCGGGCCGCCGACCAGACCCTCAACGGGCTGCTGCTGGGTCTGGGCGGGATCTCCCTGCTGGTGGGCGGGGTGGGGGTGGCCAACACCATGGTCATCTCGGTCCTGGAACGCCGCGGGGAGATCGGGCTGCGCCGGGCCCTGGGTGCCACGCGCCGCGACATCCGGACGCAGTTCCTGGTGGAGGCGGTCGTGCTCTCGGCCCTGGGCGGCGCGGCCGGGAGCGTGCTCGGCGTCCTGGCGACGCTGGTCTACGCGACCCTGCGGGGTTGGCCGTTCGCCGTGCCCTGGTGGGCGGGAGCGGGGGCCCTGGTGGCGACGGTCGTCATCGGCGCGGCGGCGGGCCTGCTGCCCGCGCTGCGCGCGGCGGCCCAGCAGCCGACCGAGGCGCTCGGTTCCGCCTGATCCCCCGGCGCCGCCGCGGTGCCGCGCCCGACCGGAAGCAGGGGTCGGGCGCGGCCATTGCGTTGGCGTCCCGGGCTGGCCACGGGCCGATTTCCGTTGGCCTGAATGTGACGAAACCTGTTGCGTAGCCGATCGCGATTTCGTTGCGTTGTTTCGTCACCCGAAAACGCGTTCGGTGACGCCCTGACGGGCGCCCGCCCGAAGGCACGGCCGACCGACCGGTGCGACCGGCCGAGGCACCCGCGAGAACGCGACGGCGTGTGCGGCAGCGCCGGGGAGCACCGCCACGCCCGCGGCGCGATCGGCCTGGCGTCAAGCCGCGGGCGCGACGCCGGGGAGACGCCGCCACGTCCGCGGCGCGATCGGCCTGGCGTAGAGCCGCGGGCGCGACGCCGGGGAGACGCCGCCACGTCCGCGGCGCGATCGGGCCGCGTCCCGGCGGAGAACGCGACCGCGCGTGCGCGCACTGTTATGGGAACGCTCCCAAAAAGGGGGATGGGCGCCCTCGGGAATCTGGGGGATACTGACCGCCATGGCCGGTACGGTCCCGCTCCGACTGCCTCGCGCCACGGTGTTCGCCGCGGTGTGCACGGGCGTGTCCTCCACCGGCCACGTCCTCGCCTCCGGACACGCGGTGTCGCCGCTCGGCCTCGCGGCGGGGTTCGTCCTCGTCCTCGCCGTCGCCCACGGGCTGTTCCGCTCCGAGCAGCGCCTCGGCCCCCTCGTCGCGACGACGCTGTGGGGACAGGCCGCCCTGCACCTGCTGTTCGCGGTCGCCTCACCGGGCGGCTCCGCGTCGCACGGCGCCGACCACGCGGCCGGTTCCGGGACGCTGGCCGGAGCCGGAGTCGGGGCCGACATGCTCGTCGCCCACGCCGCCGCCGGGGTGGTGTGCGCGTGGTGGCTGCGCCAGGGGGAACGGGCGGTCTTCGCCCTCGTCGACCTCGTGCGCTCCCTGTTCCGCCGCCTCCTGGTCCTCGCCTCGGCCCCCGCCGTTCCCGCGCGCCGCGGCCCCGCCCGGCTCCGCGGGCGCACGCCGCTCCGGCACGGCGTCGTCCTCCTGTTCCTGCGGCACGTCCGGATCCTGCGCGGACCGCCCGCGGCCTTCCTGTTCTGAACCACCCGCCGGTGCCGCCAGCGCCCGGCCCCCACCGACACGTCGGTGCCCCAGGCGTGCCCGCGCACCCCCCGGGCCGCCCCGAACCGGACCCAGGAAGGTCGCTCCCATGACGTCCCATGCCCCCGACCGGCTCGGCTCCCCCGAGCCGCCTCCCCCTCCGAACCGCCGCTCCTCCGTCTGGGCGGCCCTGCGCCAACTCCTCCTACGCCTGCACTTCTACGCCGGAGTCCTCGTCGCGCCGTTCATCGCCGTGGCCGCCCTCACCGGACTGCTGTACGCGTACGCGCCGCAGCTGGAACAGGTGCTCTACGCCGACCAGCTCCGCGTCGCCCCCGGCGACAGCGCTCTGCCCCTCCAGGAACAGGTGGACACCGCGGTCGCCGCCCATCCCGAGGGAACGCTGAGCGCCGTGCGCCCGGGAACGGCCCCCGACGAGAGCACCCGCGTCCTGCTGGACGTGGAGGGGCTCCCCGAGAGCTACCGGCTCGCCGTCTTCGTCGACCCCTACGACGGCGAACTCCTCGGCGAGACGACCAGCTACGGCAGCAGCGGCGCGCTGCCCGTGCGGTCGTGGCTGTCCGAACTCCACCGCCACCTGCACCTGGGAGAGTTCGGCCGCCTGTACGGCGAACTCGCCGCGAGCTGGCTGTGGGTGGTCGCGCTGGGCGGGGTCGTGCTGTGGACCGCGCGCCGGCGCAAGGCCAGTCGTCTGCGCCGCACCCTGCTGCCCGAGCCCTCCGCCAAGGGGCGGAACCGGACCATGTCCTGGCACGGGTCGCTCGGCATCTGGGCCGTGGTCGGCCTGCTGATGGTGTCCGCCACCGGGCTGACCTGGTCCCGGTTCGCCGGAGCCAACGTCACCGACATGCGAGTGGCCCTCGGCTGGACCACGCCGTCGCTGTCGGCGCCCGCCCCGTCCGAGCACGAGGACCACGAGGAGCGGTCGGGCCACGGGGGCCACGGCGACCACTCGGACCACGGCTCGGGCGGGCAGGACGTGGACCTGGACACGGTTCTGGAGTCGGTGCGCGCCGCGGGGATCGACGGTCCGATGGAGATCTCGGTGCCCGTGGAGGAGGGCGCTCCCTTCACCGTCCAGGGAACCGGGCGGAGCTGGCCCGTGCACCAGGACGCGGCGGCCGTGGACGCGACGAGCGGCGAGGTGGTCGAGGAGCTGCGGTTCGAGGACCACCCCTTCGCGGCCAAGCTGGCCACGTGGGGGATCGCCTTCCACATGGGCCTGCTGTTCGGCCTGCCGAACCAGCTCCTGCTGACGGGGATCGCCCTGTCCGCGCTGTTCCTCGTGTTCTGGGGCTATCGGATGTGGTGGCTGCGCCGCCCGACCCGGGACACCGCGTTCTCCGTGGGACGGCCGCTCGCCCCGCGCGGGGCCTGGCGTGGGCTGCCGTGGTGGTGCCTGGCCCTGGTCGCCGCGGCGGCGGTGGGCGTCGGCCTGTTCCTGCCGGTGTTCGGGGTCTCCCTGCTGGCGTTCCTCGTGGTGGACGCGGCCCTGGGCCTGCGGCGCACGCGCCCGGAGTCAGTCCCCGAGCCGTGACCGCGCCGCCGGGGCCGGACGCGCCCGCCGCGTCCGGCCCCGGCGGGTCCGGTCGTCCGCACGGGACCGCCGACGGGCGCGGATGAAGAATT
The DNA here is from genome assembly GCF_018316795.1 of Nocardiopsis akebiae. NCBI lineage: Bacteria > Bacillati > Actinomycetota > Actinomycetes > Streptosporangiales > Nocardiopsidaceae > Nocardiopsis > Nocardiopsis akebiae. The sequence goes on along the minus strand of NZ_CP074132.1, from coordinate 263,935 downwards.
CCTCATGTTCGTTTCATCTCGTATTCCCCCGCGCCCGGAAGGCTCGGGGAGTATGAGATCACCACTGTCGTTGCTGTTAGCGGGCACCGTCGCGGCCTTCCTGGTCGCCGGGGCGGTCCTGGTGTGGGCGATGCCCGAGCGCACCCCGGACACCGCCGCCCCGGGCGAGGTGGTGGTCGGGGAGTCCCCCGGCGCCAGCCCCGCCCCTCCCTCCGACGAGGACGTCGTCCCTCCCCCGCCGCCGATCACCGACCACGACGGCGACGGGACCCCCGACGCGGAGGACCCCGACCACTCCGGGGCGTCGGGCGAGCCCTCGCCGTCCCCCTCCGCGACCCCGAGCCAGACCCCCGCTCCCACCTGCGGTGACGGCAGCGGCGATGATGACGACGACGACTGCGACGATGACGGCGACTACGAGGGCGGCGACGATGACGACTGAGGGTCGTTACGACGGGGACGCCCCGACCGAGGACCTCAGCGGAGTGGTCGGCGGGAACACCTGGGGCGGGTCGGCGCACACAGGCATGAACTCCACCATGGTCATGAGGGGCCCCCAACCGGAGGTGCCGCAGAAGCGGCGCATCCCCGCCAGACTCCTCATCATGGCCTGGGTCGTCCTGCTGATGGCCGCCGTCCTCGTCCTGGTCAACATCCTCACCTGGAGCGCGCTCACCGCGCGCAACGACGAGCGCGTGGACAGGGCGCTGTCCCAGGAGATCGGCGAGTTCCAGGAGTTCGCCGCCGTGGGCGTGGACCCGAACACGGGTGAGCCCTTCACCGACGTCTCCACCCTCATCCGGCTCCACCTGGCCCGTCAGTACCCCGACCGGGCCGAGATCCTGTTCGGCTGGGTGGAGGAGTCGGCCTCCGGCGGAGGCGCGGGCGGCGCCCCGGACGCCGGGGCCCAGCGCGGACGCATCCGCCAGGGCCAGGAGCCGCCCTTCGACGTGTCCGCGGATCCCGCGATGGTCGCGGAGGTGCTGGAGGCGTCCAGCGCCCGCGGGACCCTGGACACCCCCGCCGGTCCGATGCGGTGGGAGAAGATCCGCGCCCTGCCCCCGGGCGGCGGCACCGACGCCGCGGGCGCGGGATGGTTCGTCATCGGCTACTTCACCGAGGCCGACGAGGACACGGTCACCTCCACCACGCAGACGATCGCGCTGGTCAGCCTGGCCGGGCTGATCGCGGCGAGCACCGCGGCCTGGTGGGTGGCGGGCCGCTTCCTCGCGCCCGTGCGCCTGGTCCGGCAGACGGCCGCGCACATCACAGAGGAGGACCTGACCCGGCGCATCGACGTGTCCGGGCGGGACGACATCGCCGCGCTCGCCGAGCAGTTCAACAGCATGCTGGACCGGTTGGAGGGCGCCTTCACCGCCCAGCGGCGGTTCGTGGACGACGCCGGGCACGAGCTGCGCACGCCCATCACCATCGTGCGCGGCCACCTGGAGCTGATGGGCGACGACCCCGAGGAGCGGCGCGAGGTCGTGCGCCTGGTCACCGACGAGCTGGACCGGATGAGCCGGATCGTGGAGGACCTGCTGCTGCTCGCCAAGGCCCAGCAGCCCGACTTCCTGCGCGGGGAGGAGGTGTCCCTGGCCGAGCTGACCAGCGACATCGACGCCAAGGTGCGCAGGCTCGGCGACCGCGACTGGCGCCTGGAGTCGCTGGCCGAGGGGGTCGCCCTGCTCGACCCGCAGCGCGTCACCCAGGCCGTGGTGCAGCTGGCCGCCAACGCGGTGCGGCACACCGAGCCGGGATCGACACTGCGCGTGGGCTCGGGGTTCAGCGGCGACGAAGTGCTGTTCTGGGTCTCCGACCAGGGGCCCGGCATCCCGGCCGAGGAGCACGGCCGGATCTTCGAGCGCTTCTCGCGGGGCAGCGGGGCGGCCAGGGGGGACCGGGGCGCCGGTCTGGGCCTGGCCATCGTCCGCGCCATCGCCGAGGCCCATCACGGGCGGGTGGACCTGCGTTCCGCGCCGGGCGCCGGTTCGACGTTCACCCTCGTCATCCCCACCGGAAGGAGGTACGTGTGAGTCGCATCCTCATCGTCGAGGACGAGGAGCGGATCGCCTCGTTCGTCCGCAAGGGCCTGGACGCCAGCGGGTTCACCACCACCGTGGTGGGCACGGGGGCGGAGGCCGTGGACTACGCGGTGACCGGCGGTTTCGACCTGATCCTGCTGGACCTGGGCCTGCCGGACACCGACGGGTTCGACGTGCTGCGACGCGTGCGCTCGCTGGGCGTGGACATACCCGTGGTCATCCTGACCGCGCGCGACGGCGTGCGGGACACGGTGACGGGCCTGGAGATCGGGGCCGACGACTACGTCACCAAACCGTTCCGGTTCGAGGAGCTGCTGGCCCGGGTGCGGCTGCGGATGCGCAACGAGCGCCCCGCCGAGCTGACGGTGCTGCGCGCGGGCGGCCTGGCCCTGGACCTGCGCACGCGGCGGGTGGCGGTGGAGGGGACGTCCGTGGACCTGACCGCGCGCGAGTTCTCCCTGCTGGAGCTGCTGATGCGACACCCGGGCCAGGTGCTCACCAGGCAGCAGATGCTGTCGCACGTGTGGGGCTACGACTACGACCCCGGGTCGAACGTGGTGGACGTGTTCGTGCGGGCGCTGCGCCGCAAGGTGGGCGCGGAGCGGATCGTGACCGTGCGCGGGATGGGTTACCGGTTGACCGGGTGAAACGGGCGGCCCGGAGCGGCCCGGTGCGGCCCCGGATGACCGGCGTGCTCCGGGGAGGCAGGGTCCCGGTACGCGACGGGCGATGTCCCGGTGACCAGGGGGCGGAGGTGTCGGTGACGCCTCCGGCCCCTCTCCCGTGCCGCGGATGACCGGTGCATGACGAACATGAGGGTTCCCTCATCCACTCCTCATGGGTTCCTCACCGCCCGTCCAGAGGATGAACGCATGTTCTGGTTCGCACTGGCGGTCAACACGACCGCGATCATCGTCCTGTCGTACGCCATCTACTTCCGCCGCCACGGGCGGCGCGACCTGCTGCTGGCCTACGTGGCGCTCAACACCGGCATCTTCGCCGTGGTGTCCATGCTGACCAACCAGGAGGTCGGTCTGGCGGTCGGCTTCGGTCTGTTCGGCGTGCTGTCGATCCTGCGCCTGCGGTCGGACCTCATCAGCCAGGGCGAGATCGGCTACTACTTCACGGCGATCGCCCTGGGGCTGGTCAACGCGGTGGCGGCCCCGATGCCCTGGGTGCTGCTGGGCCTCAACGCACTGCTGCTCACCGGCATGTACGCGGCCGACCACCCGCGCCTGCTCTCGCGGCACGAGCGCCGCGTCCTGACCCTGGACGTGGTGCACGAGGACCCCGTGGCGCTGCGCCAGGACCTGGAGGCGCGGCTGCGCGGCCGGGTCACGAAGATCGAGGTCACCGAGGTCGACTACGTGCGCGACCTGATGATCGTGGACGTGCGGTTCCGGGCGCCCCGGATCGCGTCGGTCCCCGGCTCAGGACGCGGGTTCGGACGGGGCTACACCTCCGTGGCGGGACGGCCGGGACGCCGATGAGCACAGCCGTCCTCGCCCCCGCGCAAACCCTCGTCACCGTGGAGACACCCATGACCCTGGACGCCCTCAGACCCGTGGAGACGCCCGCTCCGTCGGACGTCCCCTCTCCTGTCCTCGCGGGGCTGAGCCCGATGTCGCTCGCCGAGATCAACGAGCGCGCCGCCCTGGTGACCCGGACCTGCCGCAAGTACCTGGTGCCCGTCGAGCTGCTGGAACCGCTGTTCGCGTCCGCCGGGGAGCGGTTCGGGGTGCTGGCCATCGACGGGCAGCGGGACTTCCGGTACTCGTCCACCTACTTCGACACCCCCGACCTGCGGACCTTCCACGACCACCGGCAGGGGCGGCGGGTGCGCTTCAAGGCCCGGACGCGCACGTACGTGGACACGGGAACGCGCATGTTCGAGATCAAGCTCAAGGGCGCGCGCGGGATCACCGACAAGACGCGGATCGCCTACACGGGGCCGCCGGACCGGATGACCCCCGAGGCCCGGCGGTTCCTGGACGACACCCTGGTCTCGTACGGCATCGAGGCACCGGACGTGCTGAGGGCCAGCGCGGTGACCGACTACCGGCGCACGACGGTGGTGGCCTTCTCGGGTGAGGAACGGGTGACGGTGGACACCGGCCTGGTCGGCTACCGGGCGGGCTGGTCGGTGCGGATGCGCCCGGAGGCGGTGCTGCTGGAGATCAAGACGCGCGGCGGGCTCACCGCGACCGAGCGCAGGCTGCACGAGCACGGGGTCCGGGAGGCGCGGTTCACCAAGTACGGGGCGACGGTGGCCGCGCTGGAGCCCCGGCTACGGGGCAACCGGTGGCACCGGGCGATGGGCGCGTGCCTGGACCACCCGGCGCCGTGCACCCTGGAGCGGGCGCGGGTGGGGGCAGCGCCCGTTCGCTGACCGGCCGCCGACGGGCGCGGGAACCCACCGCGCCCGGCCCTGGCCGGTTCGGCCGAGGCCGCCCGAACACCTCGTGCGCGAATACTTTCAATTCTGGCATGAGGGATTTTTTGGATAGGGCCAGCAGTTAACGCTGGCCCCTTTTTCATGTCCTCTGAACTGGCACGACAGGAGTCAAGGGAACTTTTCCCGGCCGTTTCGCGGAAAAAGTGCTCCGCCCGAACAGGCGTGCCCCAATCTGGCTGCGACCACACAACTGAACTCACACGATGACCCCGCAACGGTTAACAGCCGTTCGGGGCCGTGGCCAGCAACCCCATCCCTCTAAGCCAGAAGGATTGCCAGTATGCGCCAGTTTAGCGCTGCCCTTCTCAGCCGTGCCCTCGGCCCGCTGATCGCCTTCCTCTCCGCGCCCTGGGGACGCCATTCCACGGTGGCCGGTCGCCGCCGACGCCGGTCCACCCGCGTGCGACGCTACGTCCCCGCCCCTCCCCCGGCGCCGCTTCCGCCTCCCCGCCCGGCCACGCCCAGCACGTCTTTTCCGGCCGAGGACATCGCGCTGGTCAGGCCCTACTTCGCCGCCCACGAGCGCTCACGCGCCGCTGTGCCCGGCACCCGCGCGCCCCGCCTCCCGGCGCCCCGTGTTCCCGAACTCCGAACCTCCGCCGCGCCCCGGGGCCCCGGACTCGCCTCCGAGACGGAGGAGGTCCGGCGCGCGTTCGCCCTCGCCGTGGAACGCGCCGCCGTCCTGCGCCAGCAGTGGAAGGACGACCCCGGCGGCGACCTGCTCGGTGAGCCAGCGCCCCGTTCCGGGGTGGTCAGGGCCGCCGGACCCCGGGAGCGGTACGTGCTCTCCGGCCTGCCGCACACCCGGCTCGACCGACAGCGCCAGGCCGCACCCGCGTGACTTCAACCCCGACAGCACCGACAGCACCGACAAGGAGACGTATGCCCAGCCGAGCCCATGAGATCCCACTACGGATCATCCAGAACCAACCAGCCCTGGCCTCAGTGCTGCTCAAGGAGTCCTTGGGATTCGATGTCCCCCACCACACCGAGGCACTGCCCACCACTTCGGTTCTCACCAACTGTGACCCGAAGGAACTCAACAGCGACGGAGCCACACTGCTCCGCGACGGGACCCGCAACGTGCTGGCGGTCGTCGTGGAACGCCAGCACGACCGGGACAAGGAGAAGCGGGCGAGTTGGCCCGCCTACCTGGTCAACCTGCACGTCCGCCTGGAGTGCCCCGCCGTGCTCGTGGTCCTGTGCCCCGACGACGCGATGGCGCGCTGGTGCGCCAAGCCCATCAGCATCGGCCATCCCGGCTTCGTGCTGAGGCCGTTGGTGATCGGTCCGGGCAACACTCCCGTCGTCACCGATGTGGAGCAGGCACGCGCGATGCCCGAACTCGCGGTGCTGTCGGCCTACGCCCACGGGGACACCGACCCGCGCACCCTGAAAACGGTGGTGGAGGCGCTTGACTCCACCGCTCCGAAGAACCGCACGTTCTACTATGACTACGTACTGGCCGGTCTTCAGGAGGCCGCCCGGAAGGAGTTGGAGGGCTTGATGGCCTTGGACACCTAAAAGTGGCAGAGCGACTCCGCCCGCAAGTACGTCCATATGGGCCGCGAGGAGGGCCGGGCGGCCGAGGCCGCGAACAGCGTCCTGCTCTTCCTCGACGCACGCGGCCTGACCGTCTCCGACGAGGTCCGCCAGCGCGTCGAATCCTGCACCGACCTGGAGACCCTGCGGACGTGGATCCGTCGCGCCGGCGAGGTCGAGCGCGCGGAGGACATCTTCGGCTGACACGCCCGCGACCAGCTCAAAGGTTTCACGTGAAACCTCGCTGAGCTGCGGGAACGAGGTAGCCACCGTCCCGTATCCGATCGGGACGGTGGCCTGTCGCGATGCCCCTCCCGCTACCGGAGGGGCGCCGCGATCTCCAGAGATTACCGGGTCCGGCCCCGCCGTCGACGGGACCTTCGCCCCTCAGGAGGGGGTACTCAGGTCCACCCGGCGCAGGAGCTGGGCGTTGAGCGCCACGATGATCGTGGACAGGCTCATCAGCACCGCTCCCACGGCCGGGGCGAGCACGATCCCGACCGGCGCCAGCACCCCGGCGGCCAGCGGGACGGCGACCACGTTGTATCCGGCGGCCCACACGAGGTTCTGCACCATCTTGCGGTAACCGGCCGACGACAGCTCGCGGACCGCCACCACGCCGCGCGGGTCGTCCGAGGCCAGCACGACCCCGGCGGACTCGATCGCCACGTCGGTGCCCGCGCCGATCGCGATGCCGACGTCCGCCCTGGCCAGGGCGGGCGCGTCGTTGACACCGTCGCCGACCATCGCCACCCGGTTCCCCCTCGACTGGAGGTCGCGGACCACGGCGTCCTTCTGGTCGGGCAGGACTTGGGCGAAGACCTCGTCCAGGCCGAGCCGCTCGGCCACGGCGTCGGCCACGCTGCGGGCGTCGCCGGTCACCATCGCGACGCGCACGCCCCGCTCCTGGAGACGCTGGACGGCCGCGGCCGACTCGGGTCGGACCTCGTCGGCCAGTGCCAGGGCACCGGCCACCTCGCCGTCCACGACCACGTGCAGCACCGTCGCGCCGCGCTCACGCCAGGATCGGGTGCGTCCGGCCAGGTCGTCCGGCTCGGTGAGACCGAGCGACTCCAGCAGGGACGGGCCGCCCACGTGCACGTCGGAGCCCCCGACCGAGGCGCGGACACCGCGTCCGGTCAGCGACCGGAAGCCGGTGGCGGCGGGCACCGGACCCGCCTCCCGCGCCGCCCGGACGATCGCCCTGGCGAGCGGGTGCTCGGAGTCGGCCTCGACCGCACCGGCCAGGGCCACCACCCGCTCGGAGGTGTGCCCGGAGGCGGCGGCGGTGTCGGTGACGGCGGGGGCGCCCTTGGTCAGGGTGCCGGTCTTGTCGAAGAGCACGGTGTCCACGAGGCGGGTCCGCTCCAGTGCCATGCGGTCCTTGACCAGGATGCCGTTGCGGGCGGAGACGGCCGTGGAGATCGCGATGACCAGCGGGATCGCCAGCCCCAGGGCGTGCGGGCAGGCGATGACCAGGACGGTCACGGTGCGTTCGACGGCCTCGGTGGCCTCACCGAGCAGGGTCCACACGGCGGCCGTGAGCACGGCGGCGACCAGGGCGAACCAGAACAGGAGGGCGGCGGCCCGGTCGGCGAGCGCCTGCGAGCGCGAACGGGACTCCTGCGCCTCGCCGACGAGCCGCTGGATACCGGCCAGTGCGGTGTCCTCGCCGACGGCGTCGACGCGGACCCGGACTGAGGAGTCGGTGGCGACGGTCCCGGCGACGACGCGGTCGCCCTCGGAGCGGGTGACCGTACGGGACTCGCCGGTGATCATCGACTCGTCCATGGCGGCGCCGCCCCCGACCACCGTGCCGTCGGCGGGAACGCGCCCGCCGGAGCGGACCAGGACGGTGTCGCCGGTGCTCAGGTCGGCGAGGCCCACCTCCTCGATCCCCCCGTCGGCGCCGACCCTCTCGGCGCGGTCGGGCAGGAGCGCGGCCAGGGCCTCCAGGGCGCCGGACGCCTGGCCGAGGGCGCGCATCTCCAGCCAGTGGCCGAGGAGCATGACCACGACCAGCAGGACCAGCTCCCACCAGAAGTCGAGTTCCATGCCCACCACGCCGAACGTGGCGAGCATGCTGGAGCCGAAGGCGACGGTGATCGCCATGGCGACCAGGGTCATCATGCCGGGCCTGCGCTCGCGGAGTTCGCCGACGACGCCGGAGAGGAAGGGCCAGCCGCCGTAGAGGTAGACGACGGTGCCGAGTACCGGCGGCACCCAGGTCAGCGCGGAGGGGACCTGGTAGCCGAGCCAGCCGGAGATCATGTGGCTGGTGAGAACCACGGGAACGCTGAGCAGCAGACTCCACCAGAAGCGGGTCCGGAACATCGCGGCGTGGTCCCCGTGGCCGCCGTGCCCCCCGTGACCGGCGTGCTCACCGTGTCCCGGGGCGTCTCCGTGGCCGTGCGGTCCGTGTTCACCTGCGGTCATGTCGTTCTCCCCCTCACTCTCGCAACATACCCGTTAGGGGTATCCACGGGGCAGACGTCCACCCCGTCGGCGCGTCACTACGAGCAATATACCCCCAAGGGGTATTCCCACAACGGGTGACGTCTCCCTCCCCGTTCCGGGACCGGTGCCTCCCGCCACGGCCCCGCCCCGCTTCCGCCGGAGGGCCCGGGACCGTCCGCGCCCGACACCGGGCCCGGGTGTCCCGCACAGCGCTGCCCCGCACGGCGCCGCCCGGCACAGCACCCGCACGAAGCTCCCGCACGGGTTCCCTCCGGGGGGCGCCGGGGTAGGCCGATGCCGAGTGGACCTGGAGGAACACCATGGCAGGACGCGAGATCGACGAACGCGGGCTCCTGAGCGGCCCGAACACCACCGAACGCCCCCGTGCCACGAGCACGGCGGTCTACACGGCCCACTTCGACGCGCCGCCCGACCGGGTGTTCGCGTTCTGCACGAGCCGGTCGGGACTGGAGGACTCCATGCCCGGCGGGGTAGGCGTCCTGCGCTGGCCCGAGGCGGGCTTCGCCGTGGGCGAGACGATGGTGATGCGCTGGCGCCTGGCAGGGGTCCTCCCCGTGCGCTGGGTCGGCGTCATCGACTCCTTCGAGGAGGGCGACCACTTCACCGACCTCCAGCTGCGCGGCATGTTCCGGTACTTCCGGCACACGCACACGACGGCACCCGAGGGGGCCGGGACCGCCTACACGGACCGGGTGGAATTCGCCAGCCTCTTCGGTCCCGTTGTGGACAGAACCGTACTAAGGTTTGTGATGGACCGGATGTTCCTGCAACGTCTGGCCCGCATGCGGGAACTGGTGGAGGCCGGGGCCTGACCGCGGGGAGCCCCCACAGCTCCCCCACGTCGGTTCCACGGACCCGCCAGCGCCCCCACCAGCACGTACGCGGTGCGCCGAAACGTCGGCGCATCCGGCCCCGTCCCGGACGGGCGTCGGGACCGCGGACGAGCGCGGCGCCCGCCGGACCGGGTCCGACGGGCGCGGTGCCACGGGTGGGAGAGCGGCTCAGTCCCTCGCGGGAAGCGCGCCGTCCCCGTCGCCGTACCAGGGCCACCACTGCGTGGTGCGCCCGGACGGGATCATCCGGTCCAGCCGGATGGTCACCCTCAGTGCGAAACCGCCCGCGACCATCCCCGCCATCAGATCCGTGAACCAGTGGAAGTGCAGGTAGATCGAGACGATGGACTGGAGCAGGGCGATGGCGACGATGCAGTACGCCAGGCGCCGGATGACGTGCGGCCGGGCCGCCCCGAACCGGATGATCAGGAAGAGCACCAGGCCGTAGATGAGGATCGCGTTCGCCCCGTGGCCGGACGGGAAGGCCACGTTGCCCGGGCCCATGAAGAAGTCGGGGTTGAACTCCTTGGCGTGCCCGCGGTTGATGGCCAGCTTCATCACCGACACCAGGGACATCATCCCCACCACGCCGACCGCGCCCAGCACGATCGGACGCCAGCTGCGATGCCAGTAGGCCAGTTGGAGCGCGGTGACGCCCAGGACCGGCAGCGCGACCGCACGGGAGGCGACGGTGTCCGGCCACAGGATCATGGGCTCGCGGAGCGTGTCCCAGTAGGGCCGGGGCAGCTCGTTCAGGAAGTTGTCGACCGGGTGCAGCGGCCCAGCTGCCAGCATCGTCATGACGAGCAGCGCCACGGCGAGCATGATGGCGACGCGGTCCGACGCGATTCCCCACGCGATCTCGCTCACACTGGGCCATCGGACCGGGCGCACGACGGGCCGCCCGGGGTCGTACACGGTGGTACGCACCATGGGGATCGGCCCGCTGTAGGGTCCCGGGAGCGGTGCCGCCCGCTCTTGCCTGTCGTGTGGCTCGGTCAACTGCCTCGCCCGTGGATGTCGTCGTGTCCTCGAAGAGTGCGTCATGTGCTCAGTGCTGTCTCACACGTCGTGGGCTTGCCTGTGGCACTTGTGAAGCGTGGGGGACGGGCTAGCCGTGGTTACTGGAACTGATCTGACGTCCTCAGCGCCGACTCGGAGTGGACATGACGGAGAGTTCACTACTCTCCGCCCACTCCGTTCGACGGCCGGTCCTTCGGGCTGGTTCACTACGTCGTGACCGGCCTCTGGGCAGGATCGGCGTCCGAGGAACAAGGGGTGTCGACCGTGGCGTCTACGGTGCGCCGTGTGCTCGGCCCGGACCAGTCGGCGCGGACCGCTTGAGCGCGGATGAAGGCGGCGCAGGTCAGGGCGCCTCATCGGATTCCTCGTCGTTACGTGCGTCACGCTCCGTACAGCTTCGTGTGAATATTGCCGACAGATGAGCCTACCCGGACAGTTCCCCCCGTCGGTGGTGTGGTGGCCCACGTGCGTACCCGCCACCTCGGACTTTGCCCGACCCCCCGACACTGGACGCTGGCGGTTCACCGCCATGCGACCTGTTCGTGAGCCTTCCGTTAGCGGTTCGAGGCCTGCTGTCCGGTTGACCCGCGGGTGTGTGGCACTCTTCAGAGAGCTTGTACGACGCTGAGCGAGCCGGTCCGCGCACGGGCCGTGTGCTGGACGTGGAACGGAAGGGACCTGGATGGTCGACCTGCCCCAGCTGCCGGATGATCCCTCGAAGCTGGCCCGTGAGCCGCTCAGGGAGCAGATCCGGCAGGTACTGGTCGAGGGTTTGCTGTCCGGTCGCTGGCAGCCCGGCGAGCGGATCGTGGAACGCCGCGTCGCCACGGAGCTGAGGGTGAGCCAGGCCCCGGTGCGCGAGGCGCTGCGCGAACTGGAGACCCTGCGCCTGATCGAGACCGTCCCCAACAAGGGCGCCCGGGTGCGGGCCTTCGGCGTCCAGGACATGGCGGAGATCTACCCCGTGCGCGCCGGACTGGAGCTGGTCGCGGCGCAGTTGGCCGCGCCCCGGCTGGCCGACGACCCCTCCCCCCTGGAGCGGGAGGTGGAGGCGCTCCAGCGGGCGACCGCCCAGGGCGACGTGTCCGAGCAGATCCGGCACAGCGTGGAGTTCCACCGCGAGGTCGTGCGCGCGGCCCGCAACAGCGTGCTGCTGCACACCTGGGAGTCCCTGGGAGTGGAGGTGTGGACGGCGCTGTCGGTGCGCTGGCTGAACATGGAGCTGCACGCCAAGGCCGCCGACCACGCCCAGATCACGCGCGCCTTCGTCGAGGGCGACCCCGCGGTCGGACAGATGCTCAGCGACCACGTGCTCAACTACGTGGAGGCCGCGCTGAAGTCCCACGAGAGCGCCCGCTGACCCCCGGTCCCGGAGCAGCCCGGCACCCGCGTTCCACGGGAGCGCGGTGACCTGCCCCGTCTCACCGAAACCGGACCTTCTGGCATAGAGTTGTATTGATCGATCATCGATCAGACCGTAGAGTGTGCGCGACACACATCACACACGAGCGGACCCCTCCCGGGCAAGCGGAGTCGTTCATCCGGCCGGTGGACGAACCCGTACGACCGGAAACCGCCGCGCCGGACCACGGACGCATACGCGGGTGCAGACCGGGAAGCAATGCGGCAGGGGTCCTGCGGACAACTGCACACGAGACCCCACCAGCGCTTCGTGTCCGGGAGAGGACGAGCCACCCTCCCCCGGGACGCGCCCCGCAACAGCCACAGAGCGCCGCCACCGCATGAGCCGGGTGGCTGCGCACGCCACGGTCGCACCCGACAGCGCGGCCACGGCGGGCCTGGTACCCCGGTCCACAGACCCGGGGCCCCAGGCCTTCTCGTACGTAGAAAGGCACACCATGGCTGACACGGCCAAGCCGAAGGGCCGCACCGCCAGGTCCTCAGGGACCCGGCGGCGTACCACCCGCAAGGACACCTCCCCCGGCCTCGCCGACGAGAAGCCCGACACCCTCCTCGACTACTACCGCCAGATGGTGTTCATCCGGCGGTTCGAGGAGCGCACGGCCCAGGCCTACACCCAGGCCAGGATCGGCGGCTACTGTCACCTCAACCTCGGCGAGGAGGCCACGGTCGTCGGCCTGATGACCGCCCTCCAGGAGCGCGACTACCTGTTCACGAACTACCGTGACCACGGGTACGCGATCGGCAAGGGCATGGACCCCAAGCGGGTCATGGCCGAGCTCTACGGGCGCGCCGACGGCGTTTCCAAGGGCTGGGGCGGCTCGATGCACATGTACGACACCGAGACCCGCATGCTCGGCGGCTACGGCATCGTCGGCGGGCAACTGCCGCTGGCCGCCGGCGCCGCGCTGGCCGTCTCCTACCGGGGCGGCGACGAGGTCGTCATGTGCCAGATGGGCGACGGCACCACCAACATCGGCGCCTGGCACGAGACGCTCAACATCGCCAAGCTGTGGAACCTGCCGATCGTCTTCGTGGTGATCAACAACTTCACCGGCATGGGCACCACGGTCGAGATGTCCTCCGCCGAGCCCGACCTGTACAAGCGCGGCGCCGCCTTCCGCATCGAGGGCGAGCGCGTGGACGGCCGCGACGTGCTGGCGGTCCGCGACACCGCTTCCAGGCTCATCGAGCGCGCCCGCGAGGAGCAGACCCCGTTCCTGCTGGAGGCGTGGAGCTACCGGATGAAGGGCCACTCCGTGGTCGACCCGGCCAAGTACCGCACCGACGAGCAGAAGGACGAGGCGCGGTCGGAGGAGAACGACCCGATCGCCCTGTTCGAGGCCAGGCTCGCCGAGCAGGGCGTCCTCACCGACGAGCTGCGCGAGGAGATCGCCGCCTCCGTCAAGGCCGAGGTCGCCGAGGCCGCGGACTTCGCCGAGAACAGCCCGCACCCGGAGGTCTCCACCCTCTTCGACTACACCTACGCCACCCCGGTGCCCAACGAGTCCACCCGCATGCCCGCCGACCCGGTGTTCGCGGAGTAGGGAAGGAACCCACATGTCTGTGATCACTTACCGCCAGGCTCTGCGGGACACCCTTCGCGCCGAGATGGTCCGCGACGAGAACGTCCTCGTCATGGGCGAGGAGATCGGCGTCTTCGAGGGCTCCTACAAGATCACCGAGGGCCTGCTCAAGGAGTTCGGCCCGCGCAGGGTCAAGGACACCCCGATCGCCGAGGAGGGCTTCGTCGGCGCGGCCGTCGGCGCGGCCATGCTGGGCCTGCGCCCGGTCGTCGAGCTGATGACGATCAACTTCTCGCTGATCGCCATCGACCAGATCATCAACCACGCCGCCAAGATCTACGGCATGTTCGGCGGACAGACGAGCGTGCCCATGGTCATCCGCACGCCCGGCGGCGGCGGCCAGCAGCTCGGCGCCACGCACTCGCAGAACATCGAGCTGTTCTACTCGTTCATCCCCGGCCTGAAGGTGCTCGCTCCCAGCACCCCGGCCGAGGCCTCGCAGATGCTGCGCGCGGCGATCCGCGACGACGACCCGGTCCTGTTCCTGGAGAACCTGGGCCTGTACAACTCCAAGGGCGAGGTCCCCGACGACTACGCCGAGCCGGAGAACGACGACGTCGCCACGATCGGCCGCGCCAAGGTCACCCGCGAGGGCAGCGACGTCACCCTCATCGGCTACTCCCGGATGGCCATGGTCGCGAACCAGGTCGCCGAGAAGCTGGCCGAGGAGGACATCGACGTCGAGGTCGTCGACCTGCGCAGCCTGCGGCCGCTGGACCGCCAGACCTTCGTGGACTCGGTCAAGAAGACCGGCTCCGCGGTGATCTGCGAGGACGACTGGCTGACCTACGGGATCGGCGCGGAGATCGCCGCCTCGATCCAGGAGGGCGCCTTCGACTACCTCGACGCCCCGGTCCGCCGGGTGGCGATGGCGGAGGTCCCCATGCCCTACGCCAAGCCGCTGGAGACGGCGGCCCTGCCGTCGGTCGAGTCGATCAGCACCGCCATCAAGGAGACCCTGAGCGCCGTCGGCAAACGGGTCGGGTAGAGGGAGTTTCAAGCATGAGCGAGATCCAGATGCCGCGCCTCTCCGACACCATGGAGGAAGGCGTCATCAGCACGTGGGTCAAGAACGTGGGCGACAAGGTCGCCTCCGGTGACGTCCTGGTCGAGATCGAGACCGACAAGGCCGTCATGGAGTACGAGGCCTACGAGGACGGCTACCTGGTCAAGCAGTCCGTCTCCGAGGGTGAGACGGTGCCGATCGGCGCGGTCATCGGCGTGATCGCCGACTCCCCGGACGCGGTGCCCGAGGACTCCGGCGACGGCGGCTCGGAGCCCGAGCCCGCCGCGGAGGAGCAGGGCGAGAAGGCGGAGGAGATCCAGGAGGCCGCCGAGGGCACGGAGAAGGAGGCTGAGGAGTCCGGGGAATCCGCTCCGGCCTCCGCCGACGAGGCCGCGCGCCCGCGCACCTCCCCGCTGGCCCGGCGCCTGGCCAAGGAGTACGGCTTGGACATCAACAAGATCCAGGGGTCGGGCCCCAAGGGCCGGATCGTGCGCGCCGACATCGAGGCAGCCCGGGAGAAGGGTTCGGCCGCCGAGGAGACGCCGCACGCCGTGGAGGCAAAGGAGGAGGCCAAGCCCTCCGCCGAGCGGGCCGCGTCCGCCCCGGCCTTCGACGACGGCCGCGCCTCCGAGGAGCTCAAGGTCAGCAACGTGCGCAAGGTGATCGCGCGCCGCCTGACCGAGAGCAAGCAGACGGTGCCGCACTTCTACCTTCGCCGCACGATCGACGCCGAGGCGCTCAAGGCCTTCCGCGCGCAGATCAACGAGCAGCTGTCCAGCACGGGCGTGAAGGTCAGCTTCAACGACCTGATCGTCAAGGCCAGCGCGACGGCGCTGAAGCTGCACCCGGCGGTGAACACCTCGTGGGTGGACGACAAGCTGCTCCAGCACCACCGGGTCAACGTGGGTGTGGCCGTGGCCGTGGACGCCGGGCTCGTGGTGCCGGTGCTGCACGACACGGACAAGGCGACGCTGTCGGAGATCTCCACGCGCACGCGCGAGCTGGCGGGCAAGGCCCGTGACGGCAAGCTCAAGCCGCAGGAGATGAGCGGCGGCACGTTCAGCGTGTCCAACCTGGGCATGTTCGGCGTGGACAGCTTCTCCGCGGTGATCAACCCGCCGGAGGCGGCCATCCTCGCGGTCGGCGCGATGCGCCAGGAGCCGGTGGTCGTGGACGGCGAGGTCGCCGTGCGCAACCGGATCTCCCTGGAGCTGTCGGTGGACCACCGCGCGGTGGACGGCGCCGTGGGCGCCGCGTTCCTCAAGGACCTCGCGGAGATCCTTGAGGAGCCGATGCGGATCATCCTGTAGCGTCCGGCGCTCGGTACACGCGACGCCCCGGCCGGGAACGGCCGGGGCGTCCGTCGTTCCCCGGACCGTCGCGCCCGGACTGGCGCGGCGGGTTCCGTCCACAGCCTGTGGACGAGTGGACGCGGGGACGAGCGGACACGAGGACATGCCGACGAGTCGACACGGCGACGAGTCGGCAGAGCGGCTCGGCACCGCTCCGGCACCGGCGCGGCGGCCACCGTCGTCCACAACCTGTGGACAGCCGGGCGAGCGGACGGAGGAACACGTCACCGGGGCGGCACGGCGGCGGCCTGAACGGTTCCGGCCGCCCGCGTCCACACAGTGATCCGGCCGCCTCCGGACCGGGCAGGAAGGCACGGCAAAGCCCCGGGCGCATGAGACAGAGGCGGCACCGGGGCGTTCCCCGCAAAGATAGCCTCTCCGCATGCCTGGTGTCGATGATGACGTTGACCTCGTGTGGAGTCGGCTCTCCGAGCCCCGGATGGCCCCCTACCTCGACATGACCGGGGGCGACAGACACGCCGCCCTCGCGGTGTACGAGTGGAGCGGCCGCATGGCCGCGGCGGCGTTCGAGGACGTCGGCCACCTGGAGGTCCTGCTGCGCAACACCCTGGACCGCTGCCTGCGCGACCACTACCGGGAGGACGCCAGCGGCATCCCCTGGTTCCTCACGCCCGTACCCGGCGGCGAGTACGTCGGCGAGGCCGTGGGCTTCGTACGCCAGCGCCTGCGCGGGAACACCACGCGCTTCCCCGCTCCGCGCGAGACACGCGACCAGATCGTGGCGGGCCTGACCTTCGGGTTCTGGTCCGGCCTCGTGGGCGCGAGGTACGAGCAGCTGTGGCGCGAATGCCTGCACCGGGCCTTCCCGCACTCCTCGGGACAGCGCAAGGAGGTCTCCGTCGCCCTGGACGGGGTGCACAAGTTCAGGAACCGCCTGGCCCACCACGACTCCATGCTCAACGTCGACATCCCCTTCGAGATCCGGCGGATCTTCGAGGCGGCCGAGTACATCGACCCCCGGGTGGCCGCCTGGCTCAGGCGGCGCAGCCGGGCGATGCGGGTGTACCGGCAGCGCCCCGTCGACACCGAGGACACCGTGGTCGTGGCCGCCGACGACGCCTGGCCGCTCTACCGGGAGTGCCACGCCTACGTCTGCCGGGCGGGCCGCTTCTTCCGGGACGTGGAACGGATCGCCTTCCACTCCGACGGGGAGGTCAAGGCCGCGGTGCCCGCGATCGTCCACCGGCGCGACCAGGTCGAGTGGTCCCCCGGAGCCGTCGCACGGCTCCTGGCCTCGCCGGATTCCGACGACCGCAGGATCGCCGAGGTCATCCAGGCCTCCCGGGCCCGGGGCTGGCGCGAGGGCCGCTATCAGGTCTTCCTCCTCACCCGCGACGGGGACCCCCGCCACCGCGAGCTTTCGGCCGACCTGCCCGACGAGCGGGCCGGAGACGGAGCCGCCCTCACCCCGGACCAGCGCTACACGTCACTGCACTCGCTTCAGACAGCGGAGACGACGGCGGACCTGTGACCGCGTTTGCCCGCGCCGTTGTCCACAGCCTGTGGACGACGACCCGCCTCGCCCCGGCTGGTGTACGGTCGGCCGCATGCCCAACGTGCTGCACATGACCGAACTCGAACGCTGGACCTCCGGCAGCGGCGACATCGAGGCCGACTCGCTGCGCACACAGGGGTTCGTGCACGCCTCGCCGGACGAGCCCACGCTGCTGGCGGTGGCCAACGCCTTCTACACCAGCGCCGCCGGACAGTTGGTCGCCCTCGTCGTGGACACCGACGCGGTCGGCTGCGAGGTGCGCTGGGAGGCCGCCGAACCCGCCCCGCCGCCGGGCGTCGGAGAAGACACCCTCTTCCCGCACGTCTACGGTCCCGTCCCCCGCGGGGCCGTGACGGGCGTGCGCTACCTGCGCCGCGATCCCTCGGGCCGCTACACGGGCGCCGAGGAGCGCACCGCCACGGCCGAGGCGCTGGACCTGCTGCCGCACCCCGAGGGCGGCTGGTACCGGCAGACCTGGCACAGCGGCGTCACCGTGCACGCGGAGAGCTACCCGGGGCCGCGGTCCACCGCCACCGGCATCCACTTCCTGCTCGGCCCCGGGGAGGAGTCGCGCTGGCACCGGGTGCGCTCCGACGAGGTGTGGGTGTTCAACCGGGGCGGGCCCCTGGTACTGGAGTACGGCGGCACGGGAGGAGCACCGGAGCCCGACGGGCAGGTGACCCTGGGCTCGGGGATCGAGCGGGGGGAACGCCTCCAGGCGGTGGTCCCCGCCGGCACCTGGCAGGCCGCACGCCCGCTGGGCGGCGAGGAGGCACTGGTCAGCTGCTTCGTCTCCCCCGGTTTCGACTTCGCCGACTTCGAGGCGCTCTGACCTCACCCGACCCTCTGGCGGACGCGGTCGGCGAGGTCACCGTCCCGCGCGATGCGGGCCAGCCCGGCCGCCAGGTTCGCGACCTCGTCACCCTCCACGAGCCTGGCGAGCTTGCCGCCGTCCTCCGGCAGGCCGACCTTCTTGGCCCCGCCCAGTACGTACTTGTCGGTGTAGGGCCGCAGCCAGGGCCACACCGCCTGCACCTCCCGGCAGAACATCACGGCGCCCGTCGGACCGATGCCGGAGAACTCCCGGACCATCGACTCCACCCGGCTCGCCCGGTGCTCGGAGCGCTCCCCGAGTCTGCGCAGGTCGCCCTGGTACTCCTCGCGCACCCGGTCGACGCACTCGCCCAGCCGGGTGGCGGTGCTCTCGTCGTAGCGCACGTAGTGCCCGCGCCCCAGCGCGTCCACGCGGTCCTGCCAGCTGAGCGAGGCCATGCCGTCGGGGGTCGTGCCGCCCGCCTCGTTCAGCTCACGGGCGGCGGCGATCGCGATCCGCGCCGAGACGCGCGCGGACAGCAGGTTCACCAGCACCAGCAACTGCCACAGCGCCGAGGGTCTGTCCGCCATCCGGATCCCGGCCTCGGCGGCGAGGGTCGTCCCCGCCTCGTCCACCACGGCGCGGGCGACGTCGGCGTTCCTGGCCATCTCCCGGTCCCCTTCCAGGTGTGGTCGGATGCGTCCTGGTACAGGGCTGATACCCGGCCGGAGGACGCTGACGCGCTTGTCCACAGGCTGTGTACGGCCCCGCCCTTCCGGCACCGGACGCGGGAGAGCCCCGGATCCGGGTCCCGTCCCGGTTCCGGGGCTCTCCTCCCCGCCGCGGCGCCAGGCGCCGGGCTCAGGCGTGGCTCAGTCCGTTGCGGTGGGGCGGCACGTCGCTGTGCTGGCCGACGCTGGCCGGGATCGTGTGGCGCGCCCTCCCCTTGTCGATGCCGAGGAAGCGGTTGAGGTGGCCCTTGCGGCCCACCACGAACCAGGCGATCGCCCCGAACAGCGGGAACCAGAGGATGAAGATGACCCACAGCAGCTTGCCGCCCGCGGAGGTGTCGCGGTCGACCAGCGCCGAGATGACCGCGGCGAGGAGCAGGACCAGCAGTGCCAGGCCCACGAGCGCCAGGGCCACTCCGAAGATCCCGCTCATCCAGGTGACGGCCGTGTCCGCGCGGTCCGCGAGGTTCGTGATCATGGTCTCCCCCAACAAGGCACACTCCCTATTGTTACGCAGAGTAACCTTTTGAGCGGAGGATTCCGTGGTGCTTCCGGTTTTCGGGCGTTTCCACTACGCAAGGACCGGATTCCGTTTCCGTGGTGACTTTCCGAACGCACGTCACTACTTTCAGGTAAGTCCACCTGTCAGGCCCTCTCGCTGCTTTACTGGGAACCATGGGCGAGCTTCGGCGATCTGGCAGGTTCACTCCCCTTCTCTCCCCCGGGTCCCCCACCGGAGACGGTGGCGGCCCCGGCACCGTCGACCACGGCGTCCCCGTCCCCCTGGCCAAGCGCAGAGACCAACGGGTGACGGGAGGCCGCACGGCCGAGGCCCGGTGACCGTGGGCAGGCAACCCAGGTACCTCTGGCTGGCGGAACAGCTGCGCGGGCCGATACTGAGCGGCGAACTGCCGCCCG
Organism: Nocardiopsis akebiae; assembly: GCF_018316795.1. Classification (NCBI taxonomy): domain Bacteria; kingdom Bacillati; phylum Actinomycetota; class Actinomycetes; order Streptosporangiales; family Nocardiopsidaceae; genus Nocardiopsis; species Nocardiopsis akebiae. The sequence goes on along the minus strand of NZ_CP074132.1, from coordinate 244,214 downwards.
GCACGCGTCTGCCCTCCCGGACCCGGCTGGCGCGCTCCTACCGGGTCAGCGAGCAGATCTCCCGCACCGCGCTCCGGCTACTGGTCACCGAGGGCCTGGTCGAGTCCAGGCCCGGCTCCGGGTACTACGTACGCACCGTCCCCGAACTCTTCCGGATCTGCCGGACCGACTCCTCCTCAGGCTCCGGCCTGGGGCGGCTCAGCCGTGAGTCGATCGGCACCGAGCAGGAGCAGTGCGCGCCGCCGCTGAGCCTGCGGCTGCGGCTGCGCGAGGGGGAACCGGTGTACCGCACCACCTCGCGCGGACTGTCCTCGGAACTGCCGATCACGCTGCACCGGTCCTGGGAGCCCGCGTCCCTGACCGCGGGCACCCTGCGCACCCCCTTCGACAGCTCGCCCGGCAGCGGGCTGCTCGAACGGCTCAGTGCGGCGGGCCACCCGGTCGACCGCGTGGTGGAGGAGGTGGGCGTCCGCGCGCTGCGCGACTCCGAGGCCTCCCTGCTCGGGTCGGCGCCGGGGATACCCGTGCTGGTGGTGGAGCGCACCCACTTCAGCGGCAACCGGCCGGTGGAGACCTCCGACCTGATCGGCTCCTCCGAGCAGTGTCGACTCCTCTACAAACTGACACTGGCCCGGCCCCGCCGCGTCGGCGACCCGCGGCGGTACTGAACCGGCCCGGACACGAGTGAGGGCGGCGGCCCCTCCCCTTCAGGAGGGGGCCGCCGCCCTCACCGTTCACCGGTCGTCGCTCCGGTTCGGACACCACCGGACGTCTGCTCCACCCAACCGTTCCCCGTCACACGGAGTGACCGGTTGGAGTCGCCCGGCGGTGTGCGCGGTCAGGCCCGGGTGAACTCCCCGGCCACGACCTCGGCGATCTGCGCCGTGTTGAGCGCGGCGCCCTTGCGCAGGTTGTCGCCGCACAGGAACAGGTCCAGCGACTTCGGGTCGTCCAGCGACTGGCGGATGCGGCCGACCCAGGTCGGGTCGGTGCCCACGACGTCGGCCGGGGTCGGGAACTCGCCGTTGGCCGGGTCGTCCTGGACCCGGACGCCCTCCGCGGAGCCGAGCAGCTCGCGGGCGGCGTCGGCGGGCACCTCCTCGGCGAAGGACGCGTGCACGACCAGCGAGTGGGTGGTGATCACGGGGACGCGGACACAGGTGGCCGAGACGCGCAGGTCGGGCAGGCCCAGGATCTTGCGGGACTCGTTGCGGACCTTGAGCTCCTCCGAGGACCAGCCGCCGTCCTTGAGCGAACCCGCCCACGGAACGACGTTGTAGGCCAGCGGCGCCGGGAACGGGCCCAGCTCGCCGACTGCGGCGCGCACGTCGCCCGCCGCGTCGCCCAGGCTGCGGTCGGCACCGGCCTTGGCCATCTGGTCGCGCAGGGTGTCGATGCCCTCCTGGCCGGCGCCGGAGGCGGCCTGGTAGGAGGAGACCACCAGGTCGGTGACGCCGTAGGCGCGGTGCAGGGCACCGATGGCCACGATCATCGACAGGGTGGTGCAGTTGGGGTTGCTGATGATGCCGCGCGGGCGGTTGCGAACCTGGTCCGCGTTGACCTCGGGCACCACGAGCGGGACGTCGGGGTCCATGCGGAACGCGCCGGAGTTGTCGACGGCGACCGCGCCGCGGGCGGCGGCGACCGGCGCCCACTCCTTGGACACCTCGTCGGGGACGTCGAACATGGCGACGTCGACGCCGTCGAAGACCTCGGGGGCCAGGGCCTGGACCACGACGTCCTCGCCGCGCACGCGCAGGACCTTGCCCGCGCTGCGCGGGGAGGCGACGAGGCGGATCTCGCCCCAGACGTTCTCGCGCTGGGTCAGGATGTCCAGCATCACGGTGCCGACGGCGCCGGTGGCGCCGACGACGGCGAGGGTGGGAAGACGGTTGCTCATCGGCCGGTACCTCCGTAGACGACAGCCTCGACTTGGTCGGCGTCGAGCTGGAACTCGCTGTGGGCGGCGCGGACCGCCGCGTCGATCTGGTCCTCCTCGACGATCACCGAGATGCGGATCTCCGAGGTGGAGATCATCTCCACGTTGGTGCTCGAACCGGCGATCGCGTCGAAGAAGCGGGCGGTGACGCCCGGGTAGGAGCGCATGCCCGCGCCGATCAGCGACACCTTGCCGATCTTGTCGTCGTAGCGCAGGGACTCGAACCCGACCTTGTCCTGCACCTTCTTGAGCGCGGCGACGGCCTCCTTGCCGAAGTCCTTGGGGACCGTGAAGGAGATGTCGGTGCGCGAGGTGGAGACCGCCGACACGTTCTGGACGATCATGTCGATGTTGATCTCGGCGTCGGCCAGGGCCCGGAAGATCGTCGCGGCCTCACCGATCTTGTCGGGCACGCCGACGACGGTGATCTTGGCTTCGCTCCGGTCGTGAGAGACACCGGAGATGATCGGCTGTTCCATGCCTTCGCTTTCCTCGACTTCCGGGACGACCCAGGTCCCTGGCTTCTGGCTGAAAGATGAACGGACGTGAAGGGGGATGTTGTACTGACGCGCGTACTCGACACAGCGCAGGTGCAGGATCTTGGTCCCGGACGCCGCCATCTCCAGCATCTCCTCGTAGGAGATCTGGGGGATGCGCTGGGCGCTCGGCACGATGCGCGGGTCGGCGGTGAACACACCGTCGACGTCGCTGTAGATCTCGCAGGCGTCGGCCTCCAGGGCGGCGGCCAGCGCGACGGCGGTGGTGTCGGAGCCGCCCCGGCCCAGGGACGTGATGTCCTTGGTGTCCTGGGAGACGCCCTGGAACCCGGCGACGATGCAGATCGCGCCCTCGCCCACGGCCTCCTGGATCCGGCCCGGGGTCACGTCGATGATCTTGGCGTTGCCGTGCAGCGACGTGGTGATCACACCGGCCTGGGAACCGGTGAAGGACCTGGCTTCGAACCCCAGGTTCTCGATGGCCATCGCCACGAGTGCCATGGACATGCGCTCGCCCGCGGTGACCAGCATGTCCAGTTCGCGGGCCGGCGGCATCGGGCTGACCTGCTCGGCCAGGTCCAGGAGTTCGTCGGTGGTGTCGCCCATGGCCGAGACCACGACGACGACGTCATATCCCGCCTTTTTCTGAGCGACGATCCGCTGGGCTACTCGCTTGATGGCTTCCGCGTCTGCCACGGAAGACCCACCGTACTTCTGCACGATTAGGGCCACGATCGATGCTCCTGAGGAGTTGGGATCCAGACAATGAAATGGAGTGTAGTCACAGACGTCCTCGTCCACCCCATCTGACCTGCGAAGGGAGGGCGTGGCGTCTTGACACACCGGCGATGGGGCTTACCCGGTCAGGCGGAGGTTACTCGTGTTTCGCGCGGATGAACGGCGAATGTGAGCTAGAACTCCAGAGCGCGACGCGCTAGAACTCCAGGCTGCGGCGGCCCTCGAAGGCACGGCCGAGGGTGACCTCGTCGGCGTACTCCAGGTCGCCGCCCACGGGCAGGCCGCTGGCCAGACGGGTCACCTTCAACCCCATGGGTTTGACCAGCCGCGCCAGATAGGTCGCGGTGGCCTCCCCTTCCAGGTTGGGATCCGTGGCCAGGATCAGCTCCGTCACCTGGCCGTCGGCCAGGCGGGTCATGAGTTCCTTGATGCGCAGGTCGTCGGGGCCCACACCCTCGATGGGGCTGATGGCGCCGCCCAGGACGTGGTAGCGGCCCCGGAACTCGCGGGTGCGCTCGATGGCGACGACGTCCTTGGACTCCTCGACCACGCAGATGACGGCGGGATCGCGGCGGACGTCACGGCAGATGCGGCACTGGTCCTCTTCGGCGACGTTGCCGCAGACCGAGCAGAAGCGCACCTTCTCCTTGACCTCGACGAGCGCGCTGACGAGGCGTTTGACGTCGGCGTGCTCGGCGGACAGGAGGTGGAAGGCGATGCGCTGCGCGCTTTTCGGACCGACGCCGGGCAGCCGCCCGAGCTCGTCGATCAGATTCTGCACCGCGCCTTCGTACATCGCCTACCCATCAGTGACGGACCGGGTCTGCCGGGGCGGTCCGCGGCCCCGTTCCCCCACCGTATCCGGCGCGGAGGACTCGCGCGTACGCCGGGACCCGTCCGCCCGCTCCCGGTGCCGTTGCCGCCACCGGGACCGCCTCCGGGGACCGGCCTGTGAAGCGGTGCCGGGACCGGTCCGAGGACCGGCCCCGGGAAGTCCGTGCGGCTTTCGCGGACCGGGCTAGAAGCCGGGCAGACCGGGCATGCCGCCGGGCATCCCGCCGCCGCCCAGGCCCTCGGCGAGCGGGCCCATCTTCTCCTGCTGGAGCCGCTCCACCTGCGCCTCTGCGTCGCGGATGGCCGCCAGGACCAGGTCCGCGACGGTCTGGGCGCTCTCGGCGGGGTCGGCCGGGTCGATCGCCTCGGGGGCGACGGTCACGTCCTCGACCTGTCCGCGCCCGCTCAGCTTGACCTTCACCAGGCCACCGCCGGAGGTGCCCTCGACCTCGGCGTCCTCCAGCGCCTGCTGGGCCTCCACGAGCTGCTGCTGCATCTGCTGGGCCTGCTGGAGCAGGGCCTGCATGTCCATTCCGCCAGGGTTCACGGCCGTCTCCTCGCCGCACTCTTCGTGCTTGGTCTCGCTGTCATGTCGCTGTTGCTGTGAGCGTAACCGGTCATCAGCGAACATGCGGGCGGGCCGGTGGGCCGCGGGAGGGAAGGGGAGGAGACGGGCGGGCCGCCCCTCGGGGGAAGCGGTGCCCCGCCGGTAGGACGACTCTCCCGAAAGGGCACCTACCAGGAGTGAGAACCAAGAGTGGCGCTAACATCACTCTCGGTTGAAAAGGTGTTCTGCGGGGCACAAGAGTTCCGGTAGTGCCCTCGGGCGCCACCGGCAGCGCTGAGAGCCACGGGGGAGTGAGGACGTGTTGACCGCCAGAGAGCGCCACTCGGCGCTGGTCGAGGCGATGGTCGCGGACGGCACGCTGACCGACGCCGCCCTCACCGACACGTTCCGGTCGGTGCCCAGACACCGGTTCGTCCCCGAGACCGGCGCGCTGACCGCGCACGGGACCGCCCTCAACGCCAACAGCAACCCCGAGCGGTGGCTGGCGGCCGTGTACGCCGACAACGCCATCGTGACCCAGGTCGACGGCCCGGACCCGTCCGCGTACCGGGAGGCTCCCGACCCCCGGGCCCCCGGATTCCGGGCGCCCGGCGAAGAGGAGCCGGAGCCCCGGGAACAGCGCGCCCACGACGCCGGGGAGTCCGGGGCCGGGCGGCGGGGGCCGAGCGGCCCGGACCCCCGGGAGCGGGCGGAGGCGGCGACCTCGTCCGTCTCGGCGCCCCGGGTCCTGGCCCGCATGCTGGAGCTGTCCGACCTCGCCAACGGGCAGAGGGTCCTGGAGGTGGGCACCGGGACCGGCTGGAACACCGCCCTGCTGGCGCACCGGCTCGGCGACAGCGCCGTCACGTCCGTGGAGACCGACCCGCGCCTGGCCGGGGTCGCCCGCGAGGCCCTGCGCGCGGAGGGCTACTCCCCCGCCGTCCACGTGGCCGACGGCTACGAGGGGTACCCGCCCGACGCGCCCTACGACCGGATCACCTCGACCTGCGGCGTGCGCCGCGTGCCGCCCGCGTGGGTGGAGCAGCTGCGCCCCGACGGCCTGGTGGTGTGCCCGTGGGGACTGCTGGAGGGTGCCGGGGTGATCGCGCGCGTGGAGTGCCCCGGTGACGGCTCGGCGCGGGCGAGCTTCCACGGCGGTGTGGGGTTCGTACCGCTGAGGACCCCCGACGCCCAGCCCCGCCCGGTACGGGACTCGGGGCAGCAGCCAGACGAGTACCGGCTCACGCAGACCGACCCCGTGGCGCCGCTGATGTCCTTCCAGTCGGCGTTCGCGCTGTCGGTGATGGTGCCGGGCTGGCGGGTGCGGCGGCGGTGGATCGGCACCGGGTCGGGCGTGTGGGTGTTCGACCGGAGCGGCTCCTCGTGGGTGCGCGTGTACCCCTACGGCACCTCGTGGATGATCGAGCAGGGCGGCCCGAGGAGCATCTGGGACGAGTTCGAGGAGGCCCTGGAGCTGTGGGCCCGGCTGGGCGCGCCCGACCCGGACCGGTTCGGGCTGTCAGTGGGCGCCGACGGCACGCACCGGGTGTGGCTGGACTCACCGGACGGACGGGGCTGGACGGTGTGACCGCGCGGGGTGCGCGGACGCCGACGGCCCCCTCGGAGGGGGCCGTCGCCGCGCGCTCACGCCTGTCCCCGGGCGCCTTCGGTCTCCTCGTGCTCCGCGTTCGCGTCCTTGCCCTGCTTCTCGCGGAGCTTGCGCAGCAGCTCCTGCTTGCGCTCCACGGCGTCGTCGCTGGGGCCGCCCCGGCCGCCGCCCTTGCCCCCGCGAAGCGCGGAGCGCGAGACGGTGTTGCGCTGTCCGCCCATACCCAGAAGGTTGTCGCTGTTCCTGCCCACGCGGACCTCCTTTCCCTCCAGACGAGGCGAGACGCCTCGGCGAGTCGATCCGACCTCCGCAGGATATCGGCACCAAGACGATACGTCTCGTCATTTTTCAGCGGTTAACGTGGCAGGTATGGCAGAGAACACCGCGCAGGAAGAGCCCAGGGTCCGCCGCGGTCCCGATCCCCGCCGCCGCAGCGAACGCGCGCGGCGCGCCATCGTCGACGCCGCCGCCGAGCTGATGGGCGAGGTCGGTTACGCCGGGCTCACGATGGAGGCGATCGCCGCCAGGGCCAGGGTCGGCAAGCAGACCATCTACCGCTGGTGGCCGTCCAAGGCGGCCGTCGTCCTGGACGTGTTCACCGCGCTGACCGGCGGGGTCGCCGGTGAACCCCTGCCCGACACCGGCGACCTGGCCGAGGACATGCGGACGGTGCTCCGCGCCACGGCGGACGAGTTCCGCATCCCGGAGATGGACCGGACCACGCGCGCGTTCACCGCCGAGATCCAGCACGACCCGGTCTTCGCCGAGATCGTCCAGGAACGCCTGATGGGCCCGAACGCGCGGGTTTTCGAGGACCGGCTGCGCTCCGCAGTGGCGGCGGGCGAGGTGGACCCGGAGATCGACCTGCGGCTGGCCACGGAGCTGTTCCTCGGGCCGTTCCACCAACGCTGGCTGCTGCGCACCGGGCCGCTCACGCACGAGTACGTGGACGAGCTCGTGGACGTGGTGCTGCGCGCGCTGCGCCCCCGCGAATAGTCGCGAGGGCGCCCTTCAGCGGCGAACCCGGAGGCCGGAGGGGCGTCGCTGGGCCCGTTCTTTGCACCGGTCTCGGCTTGCGGGGGGGTCGGTTCGTGCGCCCACGGGGTTCCGGAGGGGCCGGAGGCGGGTTCCCGTGGGGGAACCGCGCCGTAGGCGTCGGTTGAGGTGGTGGCGGGCGACGGGTGGAACGAAGCGGAGCGGAGGGTCCAAAAGAACACAGCCTAGAGGGACGGGTCCGGGGCCTCGTGCTCGATCTCGTCGATGACCCGGCCGCCGAGCTCGGACTCGATCAGCCCGGCGCCCGACGTCCCCGAGGCGCTGGAAGCCCCGGAGGCATCCGCGCCGCCGACGGCGCCCGCGGAGGCGGCTCCGGTGGGCGGCGCCGCGGTCTCGGGCCGCGGCGCAGCGGGACGGGGAGCCTGCTCGACCGGGGGCGAGGAGTCGCCGTACTCGGGCGGCGGCGCGGCGGCCGCGTCCTCGTAGGGGTCGGGCGGCGGTTCCTGGAGTCCGGTGACGACGCGGTCCGGCGGCGGACCGGTCGGCGCGGGGGCCGGGGCCGGAGCGGGTTCCGGGGCCTGTCCGGGGTTCGGACCGGAGGCCGCCTGCGGCGCTGGTTCGGGCGCCGCGGGCCGCCCGGCCTCGGGAGCGGGCGCGTCCCATCCGGCGGGTTCGGTCCGGCGCGCGGGCTCGGGCCTGCGCGCGGGGGCGGCGGAGGCCGCGGCGGCGCTGCCCGCGGCGGCGACGCGCACCTCCATGCCCAGGACCTGCTGGATCGCGGCGGCAACCACCTGGTCGCTGCCGCTGTTGCTGAAGCCCTTGGCCTCGTTGGGCCGGGAGAAGCCGAGCAGGACGGCGTTGCCCTCCACGCCCACCGGACGGACGTCGCTGCCGCTCAGCACCATCCAGGTGAACCGGCGGCGGCCCTTGACCGCCTCCAGGATCTGCGGCCAGGCGCCCTGCACGCGCCCCAGGTCCAGGGGACCGCCGGACGCCGCCGGCGTCTGGCTCCGCGCGGGGGCGGCCGGCTCGGCCGGGGCGTCCCAGCCCGCGGGCTCGGAGCGCTGCTGTGCCGGGGCCGGGGTGGCGGGGGCCTCCGGAGGGGCCGGAGCGACCGACGGGGCGGGAGCCGCGGCGGCGCGCACGGGCTCGGAGGGCACAACCGGGGAGGCCGGTGCGACCGGTGCGGGCGCGGGGGCGGGGGCGGGCTGGACCGGAGCGGCTGAGGGGGCGACGGCACCGGAGGCGATCCGGCGTTCCATCTGCTCCAGGCGGGCCAGCAGGGCCACGCCCTGGTCGCCGTCGGCGGCCGGGAGCAGCACCCGCGAGCACATGAGTTCCAGCAGCAGACGGGGCGCGGTGGCGCCGCGCATCTCGGTCAGGCCCTGGTTGAGGATGTCGGCCGCGCGGCTCAGCTCGGCCGGGCCCAGACGCGCGGCCTGGTCCTTCATCCGCTCGGTCGCCTCCGGGTCGACGTTGACCAGGCCTTTGTCCAGGGCGTCGGGCACGGCGGCCAGGACGACCAGGTCGCGGAAGCGCTCCAGCAGGTCCGTGGTGAACCGGCGCGGGTCGAGCCCGCCCTCCACCACGCGGTCGATCAGGCCGAACACGGCGGCGCCGTCGCGGGCGCCGAGCGCGTCGACCATCTCGCCGAGCAGGCTGGAGTCGGTGTAGCCCAGCAGGGAGACTGCGCCCTCACGGGTGATACCGCCCTCGTCCGAACCGGCGATGAGCTGGTCCAGCACCGAGAGCGTGTCGCGCGCCGAACCCGCGCCCGCGCGTACGACCAGCGGCAGCGCGGCCGGGTCGTAGGAGACGCCCTCCTCCTTGAGGAGGTCCTCCATGAGCTCCTTGAGGGTGCTCGGCGGGATCAGGCGGAACGGGTAGTGGTGGGTCCGCGAGCGGATCGTGCCGATGACCTTCTCGGGCTCGGTGGTCGCGAACACGAACTTCAGGTGCGGCGGGGGCTCCTCGACCAGCTTGAGGAGGGCGTTGAAGCCCTCCCGGGTCACCATGTGCGCCTCGTCGATGATGTAGATCTTGTAGCGCGAGTTGACCGGGGAGAAGAAGGCGCGTTCGCGCAGGTCGCGGGCGTCGTCCACACCGCCGTGGGAGGCGGCGTCGATCTCGATGACGTCGATGCTGCCGCCGCCGTCGGGGGCCAGTGCCACGCAGGAGTCGCAGGTGCCGCAGGGGTCGGGGGTGGGGCCCTCGGCGCAGTTGAGGGAGCGGGCCAGGATGCGGGCGCTGGTGGTCTTGCCGCAGCCGCGCGGGCCGCTGAACAGGTAGGCGTGGTTGATCCGTCCGCTGCGCAGCGCCTGGCGCAGCGGGTCCGTCACGTGTTCCTGGCCACGCACCTCGCCGAACGTCGCGGGCCGGTACTTGCGGTACAGCGCGATGCTCACGGTGTGATTCCTCCCCTGGTCCCTGCCACGTGTCCATTCAACCCGCGAGCCATGACAGCTCGCGCCGGTTGACGGGGACCGGGAGGGGTTCGACCGGGCCGGAGAAAGACGAAGGACCCCCCGCGCACCCGCCAGAGCCCATTTATCCTTGCTGCCTTCCGGCCCTGGGGAGGTTCATAGGGTGACGCCGCACGAGGGGTCTGCTCCGAGTGTATCCGAACCCCGGACCGCTCGGGCAACCCGTGCGCGCCCCGGCCCCTCCCCCGGAGCGCGTCGCCCTCCCGAACACCGGCACCGGGCGGAACGCACATCCCACATCAGGCGTCTCATCTCGGGCACGGGGCCCACGGGGCCCGGACCGGCACACACGTAACCTCTCAGAGATCATGGACGGCATGGGCATGCTCGACCGGCTCGATTCCACCGACAGCTCCCCGGAGCGCCGCGACCTCATCGTCGCCACGCTGGAGAACGCCTTCTCGGACCTGATGGCCGCCGACCCGGCGGCGTTCCGCGTCAAGTTCCGCAAGATGGCGGCCAACCCGTTCGCCTTCTACCGGGGCAGCGCCGCGCTCTTCTACGACGACGTCTCGGGCATGGACGACCCCTGGGCCGACGAACGCACCTCGCGGGTGTGGATCCAGGGCGACCTGCACGCGGAGAACTTCGGCACCTACATGGACTCCACCGGGCGGCTGGTGTTCGACGTCAACGACTTCGACGAGGCCTACCTCGGCCACTTCACCTGGGACGTGCTCAGGTTCGCGGCCAGCATCGGGGTGATGGGCTGGCAGAAGGCCCTGTCCGACGAGGACATCAGCGCGCTCCTGCCGCACTACATCGACGCCTACATCGCCCAGGTGCGCGAGTTCGCGACGACGGGCGACGACTCGGAGTTCTCGCTCAAGCTGGGCAACACCGACGGCACCGTGCACGACGTGCTCCAGAAGACCCGGCTCAACAGCCGCGCCGGGATGCTGTCGTCCATGACGTCCCGCGACGGGTACACCCGCCGCTTCACCGAGGGCCCCCGGGCGCGCCGCCTGGACGACGCCGAGCGGGAGCGGGTCCTGGCCGCCTACGAGGCCTACCTGGACACCATCCCCGAGGACCGGCGGTACGCGTCGATCAACTACGCGGTCAAGGACGTGGTGGGCAGCGGCGGCTTCGGGATCGGCTCGGCGGGGCTGCCCGCCTACACCCTGCTCATCGAGGGCCAGTCGGAGGCGTGGGACAACGACATCGTGCTTTCCATGAAGCAGGGCAACGTGGCCGCGCCCTCGCGGGTGGTGACCGACCAGCGCATCATGGACTACTTCCAGCACCACGGCCACCGCACCGCGGTGTCCCAGCGGGCGCTCCAGGCGCACACGGACCCCCTGCTGGGCCACACCGAGATGGGCGCCGTGGGCTTCGTGGTGAGCGAGGTCTCCCCCTACACCAACGACCTGGACTGGGACGACCTCACCGAGCCCGCGGAGGTCGCGCCGGTGCTGGACTACCTGGGGCGCGCCACCGCCAAGGCGCACTGCGTGTCCGACTCGCACGCGGACGCCACGCTCGTGCGCGGCCAGACCGAGGAGGCGGTCATGGAGGTGCTCGACGGCCGCGAGGCGGAGTTCACGCGGTGGTGCGTGGACTTCGCTCACCGGTACGCGGCCCAGACCCGGGCCGACTACTCGCTGTTCGTGGACGCCTTCCGCAACAACGCCATCAGCGCGGTGAGGTCCAGCCGGGCCCTGTGATCCCGGGGCCGGGCGGGGCCGCGGGAACCTGTTCGAAGCACCCCGTCGCGGCATGTAGAGTTGTTCGCGGAGGATTCGCCTAGTGGCCTAGGGCGCACGCTTGGAAAGCGTGTTGGTGGCAACGCCTCAGGGGTTCGAATCCCCTATCCTCCGCGAGCGGCCCGTGGTGGTCGACGACCTTCGGTCGTCCTCCCCACGGGCCGAAGTGCTTCCCGGGGGGACGACCCCCTGGAACCCCCGAAAGCCAGCAGCCGAAACGAAGGCCCCGACCGGACACCGGTCGGGGCCTTCGTCGTTCGTAGTCTCAGTTTTGGGCTCGGTCGGCCGTTCCGGGGCCTGGGCCGCCCCTCTCCCGCAGTCCCTCGGCGGCCTCTCGCCCCTGTTCCTGGTCGGCCCGGGCCCGCTTCCCGGTACACGAGGTGCGCCCACGACCCTTTTTGCAACTTGTTGCATAATGAATGCGGGCCGACCGGACACCGGCCCGCACGGCACCGCGCGAGGAGACGAAATGGGCGACTACCCCCACCTGCTGGAACCGCTGGACCTGGGCTTCACCACCCTCGCCAACCGCGTGGTCATGGGCTCCATGCACCTGGGCCTGGAGGAGGCGCCGGGCGGCTTCGAGCGGATGGCCGCCTTCTACGCCGAGCGCGCCCGGGGCGGCGTCGGCCTCATCGTCACGGGCGGTATCGCCCCCAACCCCGAGGGCGCCACCTACAAGGGCGCCGCGAAGATGACCACCGAGGCGGAGGCCGAGGAGCACCGCGTGGTCACCGAGGCCGTGCACCGCGAGGGCGGGCGCATCGCCATGCAGATCCTGCACACCGGCCGCTACGCCTTCAGCGAGGACGCGGTGGCGCCGAGCGCGGTCCGGGCCCCCATCAGCGCCTTCACGCCCCGGGCGCTCACCGGCGACGAGGTCGAGCACACCATCGAGGACTTCGCCCGCGCCGCCGAACTGGCCGGGCACGCCGGGTACGACGGCGTGGAGGTCATGGGCTCCGAGGGGTACCTGATCAACCAGTTCACCGCCCGGGCCACCAACAGGCGCGAGGACGGCTGGGGCGGCTCCTTCGAGAACCGCATGCGCTTCCCCGTGGAGGTCGTGCGGCGCGTGCGCGAACGCGTCGGCGCCGACTTCATCGTGGTCTACCGGCTGTCCATGCTCGACCTGGTCCCCGGCGGCTCCACGTTCGACGAGGTGGTCCGGCTGGCCAAGGCCGTGGAGGAGGCCGGGGCGACCATCATCAACACCGGCATCGGCTGGCACGAGGCGCGCATCCCCACCATCGCCACGTCCGTTCCGCGCGGCGCCTACAGCTGGGTGACCCGCAGGCTCCGGGGCCGGGTGTCCGTGCCGCTCGTCGCGGTCAACCGCATCAACACCCCCGAGGTCGCCGAGGAGATCCTGGCCGGGGGCGACGCCGACATGGTCTCCCTGGCCCGCCCCTTCCTGGCCGACCCCGACTTCGTCGCCAAGGCCGCTGCGGGCGCCCCCGAGCAGATCAACACCTGCATCGGCTGCAACCAGGCCTGCCTGGACCACACGTTCAGCCTGAAGGTCAGCTCCTGCCTGGTGAACCCGCGCGCCTGCCACGAGACCGAACTCGAGCTCTCCCCCACCCGCCTGCGCAGGAGGGTGGCCGTCGTGGGAGCCGGACCCGCCGGGCTCGCCTGCTCCGTGTCCGCCGCCGAGCGCGGGCACGAGGTCACGCTGTTCGACGCGGCCGGGGAGATCGGCGGCCAGCTGAACCTGGCCCGCCGCGTGCCCGGCAAGCGGGAGTTCGACGAGACCCTGCGCTACTACCGGGTCCAGCTAGACCGTCACGGGGTGGACGTGCGGCTGGGCACCAGGGTGGGGGCAGCCGACCTGGAGGGCTACGACGAGGTCGTGCTCGCCACCGGCGTCACCCCGCGCGTGCCGGGGATCCCGGGCGTGGACCACCCCAAGGTGGTGGGCTACGCGGACGTCCTGCGCGGGAACGCCGAGGTCGGCGAGCGCGTGGCGGTCATCGGCGCGGGCGGCATCGGCTTCGACGTTGCCGCCTTCCTCACCGAAGGCGGGGGCGACGTCGACACCGGGGAGTTCCTGCGCAGGTGGGGCGTGGACACCGACCCCGCCTCCCGGGGCGGCCTCGGCGAGCCCCTGCGTCCGGCGTCGCCGCGCACCGTGCACCTGATCCAGCGCAGGACCGGCAAGGTCGGCGCGGGCCTGGGCAAGACGACCGGGTGGATCCACCGGCTGGAGCTGCGACACCGCGGCGTGGAGACGGTCGCGGGGGCCGAGTACGACCGGATCGACGACGAGGGCCTGCACCTGACCGTCGACGGGGAGAAGCGCGTGCTCGACGTGGACACCGTCGTGGTGTGCGCGGGCCAGGAGCCGCTCCGGGACCTCGCCGACGAGTTGACCGCCTCGGGCCGCGCGGTCCACCTGATCGGCGGCGCCGACGAGGCGGCCGAGCTCGACGCCAAGCGCGCGATCGACCAGGGCACCCGCCTGGCCGCCGCGCTGTGACGCCCGCCCCGGCGTCCCGGCGCAAGAGCGACGGGAGGCCGGGGAAAGCCGGGTTCAAGGATCCGCGCGGCCCCGTGTCCCGTGAGTGGCACGCGCGAACCCCGGGTAGCCGCACCACCATGAGAATCGGTGAACGCATCCGCCGGATCGAACGCGACGAGCAGCTCGACCCCGCGGTCTCCAGCATGAAGAGCCTGGCCGAACGGATCCCGTCCGGCACCGTCCGAGACATGCTGCACGGAGTCCAGCTCGGGCACCCCGTCCATCCGATCCTGGTGCAGCTGCCCCTCGGCACGTGGATGGCGGCGGTCCTGCTCGACTCGCTGCCCGGCGACCACCGCCGCAGCGCGCACGCGCTGGTCAACGCAGGTCTGGTCACGACCCTGCCCGCCGTGGTGAGCGGCCTGGCGGACTGGTCGCAGCAGCACGAGCGCCAGCAGCGCGTGGGCGTGGTGCACGCGGCGACCAACGGCGTCGGCACCCTGCTGTTCGGCGCCTCCTCGCTGGCCCGGGCCCGCGGCCGCCAGGGCTGGGGGAGGTTCCTGGCGCTGGTCGGCGTCGGCGTGGTCGGCCTGAGCGGGTCCCTGGGCGGGCACATGGCCTACTACCGGTCGGCGGGCGCCAACAGCGCCGACCACCTGGTCGACCTGCTGCCCGGGGGCTGGCACGACCTCGGCCCGCTGGACGGCTTCGACGACGGCGGTCTCGGCGGGGGCGACGTGGCGGGCGTCCCGGTCCTGGTGGCGCGGACCGGCGGCTCCGTGAGCGCGATGCTGGGCACGTGCCCGCACATGGGCGCTCCCCTGGCCGAGGGCGAGCGGGTGGACGGGTGCGTGCGCTGCCCCTGGCACGGCAGCGAGTTCCGCCTGGACGACGGGACGGTGGTCCACGGGCCCGCGACCGCTCCGCCGCAGGTCCTGGAGGCGTCGGTCGTGGAGGGCAGGGTCATGGTCCGCCTCCCCGAGTCCGCTCCGTGATGGGGCGCGGATCTTTTTCCTGAGCCCGCTACAGGGGGTCTTCGGGCGTCCACGGGGTCCTGGAGGTGACGGAGGTGGGGCTGCGAGGAACGAGCCGCCTCACCGGGGGCACCGAAGGTTCCCGTTCTCCGGACGCCCGAACACAAGAAGGGCCGCGCGCAGCGTCCGTTGAGGGTGGTGGCGGGCGACGGGTGGGACGAAGCGAAGCGGAGGCCCCGAGGAACACTGCCTAGAATGCGCCCATGTCCCTGCCCCACGCCATCCTGACCGCCCTGTTGGAGAAGCCCTCGTCCGGACTGGAGTTGGCCCGGCGCTTCGACCGCTCGATCGGGTACTTCTGGTCGGCCACCCACCAGCAGATCTACCGGGAGCTGGGCAAGCTGGAGCGGGCGGCGCTGATCCGGGCGCTGGCGGCGGACGGGCCGACCCGCGGAGGGCGCAAGGAGTACGAGGTGCTGCCCGCGGGACGGGAGGAGCTGGAGCGCTGGGTGGACCTGCGCGAGGACCCCAGGGCCTCCCGCGACCCGCTGCCGCTGCGGCTGCGCGCCGCCGGGGTGGTGGGCGTGCGCGGCCTGGTCGCGGAACTGCGCCGCCACCGCGACCTGCACCTGCTGCGGCTGGAGGAGTACCGCGGGTTCGAGCGGCGCGACTACCCGGACGGGCCCGCCACCGAACGGGAACGGGTCCAGCGCCTGGTGCTGCTCGGCGGCATCGACGTGGAGGCCGGGTGGGTGGCGTGGCTGACCCGCGCCGTCGAGGAGCTGGAGGGCGTCGGGGAGGGCGTCCCGGACGCCTGACCGCGTCCCCGAGGGCGCCCCGGAGGCCTGGCGGCGACGGACCCGCGGACGGTCCCGCAGGGCGCTCAGTCCCAGTCCGCCCCGGACTCCGACAGGTTCGCGGGCAGGCGCAGCCCGGGGCGCAGCGGAACCAGCTGGCCCTGCAGGACCATGGCCGCCGCGCCGATGGCGGGCGCGGTCGCGGCCGACGTGGACATGCGCACCTCGACCGGGTGGGCGGCGCGGGCGAAGAAGGCCCGGTCCAGCTCCTCCTGGATGACGGGCAGGTAGACCGACCCCGCCGCGGCCAGGCTCGAACCGGTCAGCACCAGCAGGTCCAGGTCCATCAGGTTGGCCAGCGTGCGGACCGCCACGGCCAGGCGGCGGGCGGAGCGGTCCAGCAGGGCGCGGGCGGTGGGCTGGCCCAGACGGGCCGCGCGGACCACGGCGGTGAACTCGGCGCCCACCGACGGCCGGACCCGGCCGCCGTCCCGGGTGAGGCCGGCGGTGCGGGCGAGCTCCCCGTCGGCCCGGGCGGCCGCCACGACGGCGGCCGGACCGGCGACCGCCTCGGCGCACCCGCGTCCGCCGCACCAGCACAGCGGACCGTCCACGTCCAGGCACACGTGCCCGATCTCCCCGGCGTTGCCGCTGGCCCCGTGGTAGGGGATGCCGTTGACCAGGACCCCGGCGCCGACGCCGGTGCCCATGTACACGGCGGCGAAGATGGACGACCCGCCGACCACGCCGGACCAGTACTCGCCGAGGGCGGCGGCGGTCGCGTCGTTGCCCGGCACCACGGGCAGGCCGACCGCGCCCTCCAGCTCCTCGGCCGCGGGGTAGTCGGCCCAGCGCCGCAGCGAGGGGTGCCGGTGGAGCGCGCCGGTCGGGGCGACCAGGCCGACGCCGAGCACCCGTTCGCGGTCCACCCCGGCGCCCTCCACCAGGGCCTCCACCTGCCGGGACATGCGGGAGGTGGTCTCGGCCGGGTCCTCGTCCCGGTTCACCCCGGCGCGGGTCATCCGGGAGACCACGGCGCCGGTGAGGTCGATGAGGGCGTAGGTGATGCCGATGGGGTCGATGTGGACGCCCACGGCGTAGCGCGACTCCCGGTTGAGCCGGAGCAGGACGCGCGGCTTGCCGCCGGTGGACTCGGCGCGCCCGGTCTCCAGGACCAGGCCGTCGTCGATCAGCCTGCGGACGACGGTGGAGATGGTGGCGCCGGTGAACCCCGTGGCCTCCACCAGTCCCACGCGGCTGATCGTGCCCGCGGCACGGATGACGTCGAGGACCGCCGCCCTGCTCGTCGTGTGCGGGATCACCCGTGACGGCCCGCCCAATGCCACCTCCACCACCTCGACGGCCGGTTCCCGGCCGCGGTCCGCGCTGTGCTCTCCCCCGCTCCGGGACGCCGCGTCCGCGCGCGGGCCGCCCGGGTCGCGTCGCCGGGGCCGGTCGCGTCGCGCCCGCGCGCGGGGACCCGCCCCTTCGCGTCCGGCGGGCGAGTGTGGGCCAAGTGTCGCGCCCGCGCGCGGGGACGGCAAACCGGCCCCCTCCGCGCCGCGCCCGCACGGGGACGACACGTGTGGTGCCCGCCGTCGGGGGTACGGGCGGGTCCCGTGGCGCGCATGCGCGCGGGGGCGAAGCCCCGGGCAATCCGGCACGGCCCCGGCGCCGAAGCACCCGGGGAGACCGAACCGAGCGGCAACGGGCCGCACGGTCCCCCTCAGAAGGGAGTTCACCGAGGATGCGGGCTTCTCCCACGCACCGCCCCCGGTCGGCCGAGCGGGCCCTCGGGCCGCTCGGCCCGTGGATCACCCGGTGGGCGCCGCCCCGCCCGGTGGCCGCGGTGGCGATCGTGCTGCACGGCGGCCAGGTCACCGGACTGATGAGCACGGAGCAGAGCCAGCTCGCCGTCCGGCGGATGGACCCGTTCGCCTCCGCCCTGGCCCGCGCGCACGGCGACCGGGGGCTGGCCGTGTGGCGGGTGCGCAACCGCGTGCGCGGCTGGAACGGCGACGGCCGGTCCTCCCTGGAGGACGCCGGACGGGCGGTCGACGAGGTCAGGCGCCGTCTGGGCGGCGTGCCGGTGGTCCTCGTAGGCCACTCGATGGGCGGGCGCGTGGCCCTGCGCTCGGGCGGGGTGCCCGGGGTGCGCGGCGTGGCGGCGCTGGCCCCGTGGATTCCCGAGGGGGAACCGGTGGAGCAGCTGGTGGGCCGACGCGTGCTCCTCGCCCACGGCTCCCGCGACCTGACCACCAGCCCCCGGGCGTCGGCCGACCACACCGCGCGGATCGCCCGCGTGGCGGAGTCCGCGGAGTTCGTCCGGGTGCCACTGGACGTGCACGCGATGCTGCGCTGGCGCACCTGGAACCGCCTGGTCACCGAATTCGCGGGCACGGTGCTGGACGCCTGCGCCCGGGAGTCGCGAGGATAGCCCCGCCGCACCCGGGCCGCACCCGTCACACCCGTGCCGCCACGCACGACGGAACGCCGCGCTCCCTCCGGACGCACCGCACCCGGCCCTACCGCGCTCAGCTCTCCCGCGCACCGGCCCGCGAACGGGTTCAGAGCCGGGTGGCGCGCACCAGGACCAGCCGTTCCGGGAAGAGCACCGGCGCCTGGAGTCCCGCGTTCTCCAGCGCCGCGCCCCTGACGCGGACGCCCTCGGGCGTCCACCAGGGCAGCGGCACCCCCCACCGGTGGGCGTTGCCGTCGGGCACGTCTCCGGGCGCCTGCGGGCGGACCCGGTAGACCGCCTTGGGGCTCAGGCCCGGCAGCCGGACGGGCCCGGTCGGGTACAGCTCCGAGGTCCCCGTGGCGACGATCGCGTAGAGCGCATCGGACCGGTCCTCGGCGACCACGCCGTGCACCCGGACCGCCGGGTCCGGGTGGTCGCCGTGCACGGCGGTCCCCGTGTGCAGCAGACCGCGCAGCTCCTTGTACAGCTCCACCCACTCCCGCAGGCGGGCCAGCTCGGCGCCGTCGGCCCGGGTGAGGTCCCACTCGATCCCGAAGTGCCCGAACAGGGCGGTCCCGGCCCGGAAGTCGACGGTGTGGCGGCGGTCGGTGGTGTGCGCGGTGCCCGCCCCCACGTGGGTGCCCATCAGCTCCAGCGGGACGAGCGCGTTGGTCCACCGCTGGATGTCCTGCCGTTCCAAGGCGTCGATGCAGTCGGAGACCCACACGCGGTCGGTGCGCTCCAGCACCCCCAGGTCCACCCGTCCGCCGCCGGAGGAGCAGGACTCGATCTCCACGCCCGGGTGGCGGCGGCGCAGTTCGTCCATCAGCCGGTAGACCGCGAGGGTCTGGCCGTGGACCCCGGCCCGCCCGGTCGGCCGGTGCCCGGCGTCCACCAGGTCCCGGTTGTGGTCCCACTTGAGGTAGGAGACCGGGTAGGCGGACAGCAGTTCGTCCAGTCGCTCCAGGACGTACGCGAACGCCTCCGGGAGGGCCAGGTCGAGCACCTGCTGGGAGCGCGCCGGTCGGGGCAGCCGGTCGCCCGCGGCCATGATCCAGTCGGGGTGCGCGCGGGCCAGGTCGGAGTCCTCGTTGACCATCTCCGGCTCCACCCACAGCCCGAACTGCATGCCCAGCCCGGTGACGTGGTCGGTGAGCGGGCCCAGCCCGTCCGGCCACACCTCGTCGGAGACGTACCAGTCGCCGAGGCCTCGCCGGTCGTCGCGGCGCGAGCCGAACCAGCCGTCGTCGAGCACGAACCGCTCGGCGCCCACACGGGCGGCGGCGTCGGCCAGCTCGCGCAGCCGGTCGAGGTCGTGGTCGAAGTACACGGCCTCCCAGGTGTTGACGACCACCGGGCGCGGGGTGGAGGGGTGGTGCGGGCGCGAGCGCAGGTGCCGGTGGAAACGGGCGGAGACCTCGTCCAGGCCGTGCCCGTGCGAGCCGTACTGCCACGGGGTGGTGTAGGACTCCCCCTCCGCCAGCACGACCTCCCCGGAGAGCAGCAGCTCGCCCGAGCCCAGCAGGGACACCGCGTGGTAGGTGCGCTCGGCGAAGGCGCGGTGGTTGCCCGACCAGGCCGTGTGCACGGCCCACACCTCGCCGGAGCGGTTGCCGGAGCCGTGCGTTCCCGCGGCCAGCAGGTGGGCCGCGTCGTACCCCGTGCGCCCGGTGCGGTTCTCGCGCACCCGCATGCCCTGGGTGAAGGCGGTCCGCTGCGGGCTGCGCTCGCGCATGTGGCGCCCGCCGAAGTCGAGCAGCTCGACCGCCTCGGCCGGGACGGGGAGGACGAGGTTGACGGCGTCCACGGCGAAGGGGGACGCGGCCCCGTTGGTGACGGTGGCGCGCTGGCGGACCAGGCCCGAGGGGGTCAGCTCGACCACGAGGTCCAGGGCGAGTCCGGCCCGGGCGTCCTCGGCGCGGACGGTCAGGCGCCCGCCCGCCGGGGAACCGTGCTCCACCGCGGACTCGCGCACGCGGAAGGCGGTGGAGAAGTCGGCGCCGCCCCGGTTGCCGACCAGGCCCGGCGTGCCGAGCCAGCCGGCGGACTGCTCGGGGAGCACGGCCACCTCCACCGGCCCGTCCACGGAGAACCCGATGGGCTGCGGGCTCAGCGCCAGGCGCAGGTCGTCCAGCTCCCCGCGGGAGAGGTCGCCCAGGTCGGAGCCCCAGTGCAGGACCCGGGGCAGGGTCTCGCCGGTCAGGTCCAGCAGGAGGCTCACACCGGCGGCGCGCAGGTGGGGGAGATCGGAGCCGCCGGAGAGCGGGCGGTGCGATGCCACGGTCGCCACGTCCTTCGTGGTCGGGAGCAGGGTTGACTTACTTTGTTCGGAAAAGTAAGAATCCCCGAGGTGGCTGGTTCGCGCAAGAGGGACCGCCGCCCGACGACGACCGCGACGCCCCGCGGAGCGTGCTCCGCGGACACGCCGGGCGTCCCCGCCCCCGAAGCCCCGAGAGGCACAGATGATCCGTCACACCCTGCACGACGGCTGGCGGCTGTCCGCGACGAGCGGGCCCGTCCCGGAGAACGTCGCGGGCCGCACCGTCCCCGCCCAGGTCCCGGGAAGCACCCACCTGGACCTGCTGGCCGCCGGGCTGATCCCCGAGCCCTACCTGGACAGCAACGAGACCGAGCTGGCCTGGATGCACCGCGCGGGCTGGCGCTACTCCCTCACCTTCGAGGCCGACGCGGTCGAGGACGGCGAGCGCGTCGACCTGGCCTTCGACGGCCTGGACACGGTGGCCACCGTGGAACTCAACGGCACCGTGCTCGGCACCACCGCCAACATGCACCGCGGATACCGCTTCGACGTGCGCGACGCGCTGCGCGCCGGGACCAACGAGCTCGTGGTCGCCTTCCGGTCCGCGCTGGAGTACGCCGAGGAGGTCCGCGGGGAGCTCGGCGAGCGGCCGCACACCAACACGCACCCGTACAACATGGTCCGCAAGATGGCCTGCTCCTTCGGCTGGGACTGGGGGCCCGACCTCCAGACCGCCGGGATCTGGAAGCCCGTGCGCCTGGAGCGGTGGCGCACCGCCCGCCTGTCACAGGTGCGCCCGCTGGTCACCGTGGGCGAGGACGGCACCGGCCGGGTGGAGCTGCACGCCGACGTCGAGTGGTCGGGGAGCGCTCCCGGCTCCGGCCTGGTCCTGGCGGCCGAGGTCGCCGGAGTGCGGGCCGCCGCCGACGTGGCTCCCGGCGCGGAGAACGGCGTGGTCGTGGTCGAGGTGCCCGACGCCCGCCTGTGGTGGCCGGTCGGCCACGGCGACCAGCCCCTGTACGACCTGTCCGTCACCCTGACCGGGGACGGGGAGGCCGGGCCGCTGGGCTCCGAGGACCGCCGCGTGGGCTTTCGCACCATCACCGTGGACACCGCTCCCGACGAGCACGGAACCCCCTTCACCGTCGTGGTCAACGGCAAGCCGATCTTCGTCAAGGGCGCCAACTGGATCCCCGACGACCACTTCCTCACCCGGATCACGCGCGAGCGCCTGGCCCGGCGCGTGGACCAGACCGTCGGCGCGCACATGAACATGCTGCGCGTGTGGGGCGGCGGGATCTACGAGAGCGAGGACTTCTACGACGTCTGCGACGAGCGCGGCGTCCTCGTGTGGCAGGACTTCCTCCTGGCCTGCGCCGCCTACCCCGAGGAGGAGCCGCTGTGGAGTGAGTTCGAGGCCGAGGCCCGGGAGAACGTCGCGCGTCTGACCTCGCACGCCTCTCTGGCGCTGTGGAACGGCGGCAACGAGAACCTCTGGGGCTTCATGGACTGGGGCTGGCAGGAGCGGCTCGGGGACCGGACCTGGGGCTACGGCTACTACACCGACCTCTTCCCCCGCGTCGTGGCCGAACTCGACCCCACCCGGTTCTACGCCGACGGCAGCCCCTACACCCCGGGGTACGCCCCGAAGGAGGTCCACCCCAACGACGAGGCGCACGGCACGCGCCACGAGTGGACCGTGTGGAACCAGACCGACTACCGGGCCTACCAGGACCACGTGCCGCGGTTCTGCTCCGAGTTCGGCTTCCAGGGGCCGCCCACCTGGGCCACCCTCACCGACTGGGTGCACGACGAGCCGCTCACCCCCACCTCGCCCGCCTTCCTGCTGCACCAGAAGGCCGAGGACGGCAACGGCAAGCTCGCCCGGGGCCTGTCGGCCCACCTGCCCGCGCCGAGGAGCTTCGAGGACTGGCACTGGGCCACCCAGCTCAACCAGGCCCGCGCGGTGGCGTTCGGCATCGAGCACTTCCGGTCGTGGTGGCCGCGCACCGCGGGCGCCCTGGTCTGGCAGATCAACGACTGCTGGCCGGTCACCTCCTGGGCGGCCGTGGACGGCGAGGAGCGCCCCAAGCCGCTCTGGTACGGGCTGCGCCGCGCCTACGCACCGCGCCTGCTCACCGTCCAGCCCAGGGACGGGCGGCTGGTGCTGGTGGCCGTCAACGACACCGACGAGGCCTGGTCGGAGCCGGTCAGCGCGCAGCGCCAGACCTTCGGGGGCGAGGTGCTGCACACCGCTAGGATCGAGCTGGCCGTGCCGCCCCGTTCCGCGGCGGAGTTCGACCTGGCCCGGGAGCTGCTCGCGGCCGGGGACGCTAAGGAGGAGGTGCTCGTGGCCACGACCCGCGACGCCCGCGTCGTGCGACCCTTCCGCGAGGACGTCCACCTGTCCTACGACCCCGACGCGCTGACCGCCACCGCCTCGCCCGTGGAGGGCGGCTACCGGGTGGACGTGCGCGCCTCGTCCTTCGCCAGGGACGTCTCCGTGCTGGCCGACCGGGTGGCGCCCGACGCCGAGGCGGACGACATGCTCGTGGACCTGCTGGCCGGGGAGACGCACAGCTTCCTGGTGCGCACCGGCGCGGAGGTGGACCCGGCGGCGCTGACCGCCGCCCCCGTACTGCGCTCGGCCAACTCCCTGCGCGCGCGGCGGGCGTGATGGACGGGTCCGGGACCGGGGGCGCGGTCGGGCTCGTCCTGGCCAGGCCGCGCCGCCTGCTGAGCGCCGAACCCTTCTTCATGGAGTTCATCGCCGGGATCGAGGAGCGGATGGCCGAGCGCGACATGTCGGTCCTGCTGCACCTGGTGACCGGCCGGGAGGCCGAGCTGGCCGCCTACCGCCGGTGGGCGGAGCGGCGGCTGGTGGACGCGGTCGTGGTGGTCAACCCGACCGAGGGGGACGAGCGCCCCGCCGTGCTGCGCGGGCTGGGCCTGCCCGCCGTGGTCGCGGGCAGCCCGGTTCCGGACCCCGCCACGCCCACCGTCCTGACCGACCACGTGTCACCGGTCCGGACGGCGCTGGAGCGCCTGCTCGAACTGGGCCACCGGCGCGTCGCCCGGGTGACCGGGCCGGTGGAGCTGCTGCACACGCGTGCCCGTACGGAGGCCCTCGCGGAGGGCTGCCGGGCGGCCGGGCTCCCCGCCCCGGTGGTCCTGGAGGGCGACTACTCCCACGAGGCGGGCGCCCGGCTCACCGGCGAGCTGCTCAAGCGGGATGAACCGCCGACGGCGGTCCTGTACGACAACGACGTGATGGCGGTCGCCGGACTGGACGCCGCCCGCGGCCTGGGCGTGCGGGTCCCCGAACAGCTGAGCCTGGTGGCCTGGGACGATTCGACCATGTGCCGCCTGGCCGAGCCCGCGCTCACCACCATGAGCGTGGACGTGTACCGGTACGGGGTCGCGGTCGCGGAGTCGGCCCTGGAGTGCGCCGACGGGGCGGCCGTCGCGGAGCGGTGGTCGCCGGCGGCGCGCTTCGTGCCCCGGGGCAGCACCGGTCCAGCCCCCGCCGGGGAGTAGCCGCACAGGTTTGCCGCCAAAGCGGTTTGTCCGCCTGTCGACGGGGCGACCTGTCGACAGGCGGACAAACCGACAGGTCGCTCCGGGGCGGCGCTCCGGCCGTCGGAACCCGACCCGGGAAACGCGAAGGGCCGGTTGCTCCGCACCGCGCACACCGTGCGTCGGCTCGGACCAACCGGCCCTCGCTACCTCTACCGGCCGGACGCTCACCCGCGTGAGCATCGGCCTCGTGCGGTGGAGGAGGGATTTGAACCCTCGAAGGGTTGCCCCTTACCCGCTTTCGAGGCGGGCGCCATCGGCCACTAGGCGACTCCACCGCGAGACACTCTACCGGATACGGCGCCGTGCGAAAAACCGGCTCAGGAGATCGGAGCACCTGCCCGAGAGCTCCGGCGGCACCAGGTCCGGCGGGACGACCTCCGGGCGGTGGTTGAGACGGGGGTCGCGGACCGCGTCCCACACCGATCCGGCCGCTCCCGCCTTGGCGTCCCGCGCGCCGTAGACCAGCCGGTCCACGCGGGAGAGCACCGTCGCGCCCGCGCACATCGTGCAGGGTTCGAGGGTGACCACCAGGGTGCAGCCGCCCAGCCGCCACTCGCCGCGCGCGCGTGCGGCGGCCCGCAGCGCCAGCACCTCGGCGTGGGCGGTGGGGTCGCCGGTGGCCTCGCGCTCGTTGCGCCCGGTGCCCAGGACCGCGCCGTCGGCGTCCAGCACGACCGCGCCCACCGGCACGTCACCCGTCTCCAGTGCGGCCTCGCCCTCGGCGATCGCCGCGCGCAGAGCGGAGGCGAGGACGTCCCGTCCGATCACAGCCTCATACCGTCGAGGATCTCGGCGAAGCCCGCGCGCTCGGCCACCACGGCCAGGACGTCGCTGGGCAGGACCCCGCCGCCGACGGACAGGGAGCGCAGCTCCTCCTCGGTCAGGCCCAGGTCGGAGAGCAGGCCCCCGTCGCCGTCGGGCCGCGGGTCGGGTCGGGCTCCGGCGCTCTCGGAGGGCGGCGGCGCGCCCAGCCCCCCGGCCTCGGAGAGCACCGAGGCCAGCGGGTGGTCGTGCACCACCCGCGCGTCGGAGAGGTACACGCGCGGCTCACCGCCGTCGTCGTCGGCTCGCACGATGGCGAACCACTCGTCGTCGGCCTCCACGAGCAGGATCGAGACCCCGCCGCCCCGGTCGGTCGCGAAGTCGAGCATCAGTTCGGTGACGTCGTCGATGACGTCCACGTCCCCGAGTTCGACCTCGGTTCCCCGCCACGTCCTCCCGTTGGGAGCGAAGACCGCTGCGAAGGTCGACACCGCGTGCTCTCCTGTCCGCCCGGATGCTCTTCTCGGCAGGTCCTTACCCCATACCGTCCAGTACACGCTGGAAGGACTGGGCGAATCCCAGCCGCTCGGACACGCTGGCCAGCACCTCGTCGGGGTACAGGTCCAGATCGCCCGCCAGGGCGCCCAGCTCCATCTCGTCCAGTCCGAGGTCGGCCACGATGGACAGGTCGCCCGCGGGCAGCACCTGGTCCAGGTCGTCGTCGTCCGGCTGGTCGATGTCCAGGTAGTCCAGGACGTCCCGGGCCACCTGCCAGTCCACGGACGCGGTCACGTCGGATAGGAAGAGGGAGACGTCCTCACCGTAGACCCGCACGATGACGAAGAAGTCGTCGCCGACCGAGACCAGGCCGAGTGATCCGCTGATGCTCGGCTGCTGTCGCAGGGCGTGGATCAGCCCCTTGAGGTCGTGCGTCAGGGTCACGGGGAGCAGGTCGACGTCCCAGTACTCCTCTTCCCTGTACGCGATGGCCGCGAAGTCGCCCGAGTCGTCGTCACCATGATCGAGCACTGTCATCGTCACCCCAACCCGGCCGGTGTATCGGTGCGGACGAAGGAATCCCGGATCGCCCGTGCGAGTGACATGGTAACGATCACTCCGGTGCCACCGTCCCCCTCGGTCCGCGTCATTCCGGACCACGCTCTCATGAGAACCGGTTCCCCGCTCGCCCCTCCGTCTTCCCCGCGGCCCCCGGGCGCCCCCGGCCGCGCGGCCGAGCCGGTCCGGAGAGGGGGCCGCGCGGCCCGCGGCGCCTCCGGTCCGGTGGACGCGCGCGGTTAGACTCGGGCAGGCCTCCTCCCCAGCCACCGTCTTGTTGTCCCAGCTCAACCGGAGAACGCTTTGGAAACCCTGGTCGTCGACCACCCCCTGGTCGCGCACAAACTGACCACCCTGCGCGACGTGGGTACCGACTCCCCGACCTTCCGGCGCCTGACCGACGAGTTGGTGACCCTGCTCGCCTACGAGGCGACCCGGGACGTACGAGTGACGGACGTCACCATCCGGACCCCGCTCGTGGAGACCACCGGAACGCAGCTGACGCGTCCCACTCCGCTCGTGGTGCCGATCCTGCGCGCGGGCCTGGGCATGCTCGACGGGATGACCCGCCTGCTGCCCACCGCCGAGGTCGGCTTCCTGGGGATGGCCCGCGACGAGGACACCCTCCAGCCCGCCACCTACGCCGACCGGCTGCCGCAGGACCTGTCCGGCCGCCAGTGCTACGTGCTGGACCCCATGCTGGCCACCGGCGGCACCCTGGCCGCCGCGCTCAAGCTCCTGGTGGAGCGGGGCGCCGACCACATCACCGCGATCTGCCTGCTCGCCGCCCCCGAGGGCCTGACCGCGGTGGAGCGGCGCCTCGCCGAGGACCTGGATCCCGACCACGGCGCGACCCTGCGCGTGGTCACGGCCGCGGTGGACGAGCGGCTCAACGAGCAGGGCTTCATCCTGCCGGGGCTGGGCGACGCGGGCGACCGCCTCTACGGCTGCTCCTGAGACACACCCGCCGCACCCCTCCCCAGCGCCCGCCGGATCACGTCGGGCGCTTTTTCGGCTCTTTTTGCGACCGGAGGAATGAACGACCGAAAATCGGGCATGCCTGCTGCTGACTCCCCCGTCCGCCCTGGTGGACACGGCGAGCCGGCGCAAGCGCCGACACGGCTTTGCATTAGCCGAATTCATTTCGAGACGGTAATGTAACAGAGAGGAGCGATGATGGTTCCCGCACGCCCGTAAGCGGAGACCAGCCGGACCGAAACGCCCCCTCACCCCAGATCTCCCTCTCAGCCCGCTGACACCGCACGCCCGAGCCTCCTCCGGCGCGGCGCTTCGTCCACCCTCCAGCGGCTACCGAAAGATCCCGAAAGAACACAAAGCGCGACCCCGTAGCCCCCAAGGAGTGAGATGAACGAGAACCCCTCCACCTCGACCGCCCGCGACTCTCGCTTCGAACCGGTGCGGAGCCGGCTGGCCGAGGAGTTCTCCGACGTACACCACACCTCCACCGTCACGCGGTGCGTGGACGCGGCGCGGCACGGCGCCGAGGACGTGACCGGCAAGGCCACCCCCGACCTCGTGGAGCGGATCGCCCGACAGCACCTCCAGGTGCTCGCGCTGGCCTTCGCCGAGCAGTCCTAGCGGATCCGAACGGGCCCTACCGAGGTTTTCGGCCTGTCCGGACTCCGGTGGCCTGCGCAGGGGGAGATGAATTACCCCCTTATATCCAGCAGTGTCCTTAATGTCATAGTCCTCGATGGACCTGAACCACATTCCGGACCACCAATCACTGGGTTACCAACACCACCGGAACCGGACACAGCCCGCATGCGAGGAAGGTCCGACATACCGCCACGCCGAGGGTGCGCCTCAGGCTTTACGGGCATGATGGTCGGTGCGACAATCACTGCTGGGTTAGTGGGTCAGGTGGATTCCAAGAGGAGTCAGTCGTGGCGAAGTTGAAAAAATGGGGCGGCTACGCGCTCATCGCTTTCGTGGCGTTCTATCTGTTCACACAACCGGAAAGCGCTGCCGGGGTGATCGAGAGCGCTCTGGGCGGTCTGATGGGGGGCGCGGAGTCGATGTCCCGTTTCGTCAACGCGCTCCTGTAACGGGAACGGTCGGGTGGCATGCGGCTCGTAGCGTCGAGTAACAGCGCTCCTGCGTCGGTCAACCGCTACCTCCTGCCGCACGAGCAGGACGTGGTGACCATCCGTCGGCACCCCGCGGTGCTGATCGGTCCGGTCGGAGCGGTCCTCGGCGCGTTGATCCTCGCCGGGATCCTCAGCAACACCTCCATCGCCGACAGCGCCGCGACGCTGGCGATCATCTGGTGGGTGTGGCTGCTGGTGTTGGTGTGGTTCGTGTGGCGGGTAGCGGAGTGGTCGGTGGACTACTTCGTCATCACCTCCG
The DNA here is from genome assembly GCF_018316795.1 of Nocardiopsis akebiae. Taxonomy (NCBI): domain Bacteria; kingdom Bacillati; phylum Actinomycetota; class Actinomycetes; order Streptosporangiales; family Nocardiopsidaceae; genus Nocardiopsis; species Nocardiopsis akebiae. The sequence continues at coordinate 216,145 of NZ_CP074132.1, read as the reverse complement.
CACGGCTCCTGCTGACCACCGGCCTGATCGTCCGGCAGGTGAACATGATGCCGCTGGGCAAGGTCACCGACATGAGGTTCGAGCGGACCCTGCTGGGCCGCTTCCTCGGTTACGGCACCTTCGTGATGGAGTCGGCCGGTCAGGACCAGGCCCTGAGCCGGATCGACTTCATCCCCTACCCGGAGCAGCTCTACCTGGAGGTCGTGGGGCTCATCTTCAAGGAGTGACGCCGCACCTCGAGGCCCACGCGGAGCACCCGCCGTCCCGGCGGGTGCTCTCGTCATGCGCGGCCCCCGCCGAGTGGCCGAGAGGCGGCCCCCGGTGGGCAGTGGCCGTCGTACACGGCCGGACCGGGCATCCCTTCGCGCCTCGTTCACCTTCTGTTCAACTTCCCTTCGGGTGACACACTCCTTTCCCCGGCGCAGGTCAACGAATAGTCACACATGGCGTTCGGATCATCACGCATAGAATTCACCGACCTGGGCAGGTCTCCAAGCAGGCCTCACACGGAGGCCGAAGCCCCGATGTACCACGCCCACGAAATCCGGCGAATTGACTCGAAGGTGAACGTAGGGTTAACTTGGGACATCTGAAATGGAAACGAGGAGGGTCCCATGGCGCGCAGGACGGACCGTGCACCCCACCCCACTCGGTTCTCGACGACCCGTCGGCGCCTCCGCCTCTCGGCTGGGACCAACCGCCTCTCCGGTCTCGCGACCGAGCCGGTCAACGTTCCGCAGCCCCGCGAGGACGCCGACGCGACGACGTCGGGACACCCGATCATGCACTGGGTGCTGGTCACCGACGACAACGGCCGGAGCCGCCCCGAGGTCCGCTGGCTCTAGCCGGCGGTTCGAACGAAGGCCTCCCCGCCCGGATCCTCCGGACGGGGAGGCCTTCGCCGTTGCCCCGGGACCGACCGCGCCTCCGCACGGACGGGCCCCGGTGGGCGAGGGGCCGCGCCGATTCCGGCGCACGGGCGCGCGGCGAACCGAAGCGAGCGCAGGGGGCCGTCCCGCGGGGCGGCCCCCTCGTCGTGCGCGGAGCCCGCGCGGGGCCTCCGGGCGGTCTCCCCCTGGCTCCGCATCACTTTGTCGACAAATCGGCTTGACCATAAAGAGCAAAGTGGTTAGCCGTTACAGGCCTCCTGTCGCCCCGAACCCCGTGATGTCGGTCTCACGAACGTCCGCTTGACGGCTAATAAAACGAGACGTATCGTCTTCCGCATGAGGCTGATCTTCCTGTAGTCCCGCGTCCGACGCCCGAGCCACCGCCGCCAGCGCCCAGTGCAGCACGGCGATTTCCCCGCGCTCCCCGGCGTCGCCGTACCGCGGTCGACCACGGAAGGCCTCACCGTTCCCTTTTCCCGGACCCGCGCCATCGCCGCGCCCTGTCCGAAACCCGGAACGCCAGCGCCCCACCGTCGATCCGCGGCTCCTCTCCCGGCCACACCGCAGATCAGGAGACGCGCATGCTCACCGCCCGAGTACGAGCACAGTCCCAGCTCGCCCTCGACGACATCACCCACCGCTACGGCGACCACACCGTGCTCGACCGTGTCACCCTCGCTATCAGCCCCGGCGAGCGCGTCGGGATCATCGGCGACAACGGCTCCGGCAAGAGCACGCTGCTGCGCCTGCTCGCCGGGGAGGAGGACCCCACCAACGGCGACATCACGGTCCGGGCCCCGGGAGGAGTCGGACGCCTACGACAAACGTTGGAAGGGGTCGGGGCGGGGAGGCAGACCCTGGAGGCGGTGGGGGTCTCCACCGGCACCGTCGGCGACGCGGTCGACTCCGCCCTGGCCGTCCTGCGCGGCATGGAGGCGAGTCTGCGCGCGGCGGAGAGCACGCTCGGCTCCGCCACCCCGGCGGAGCTGGACGCCTACGGCGACCTGCTCGCACGGTTCGAGGCGCGCGGCGGCTACGACGCCGACGCGCGCGTCGACGCCGGACTGCACGGGCTGGGCCTTCCCGGCCTGGACCGCGACCGCCCGCTGAGGACCCTCTCCGGAGGGGAGCGCTCGCGCCTGGCCCTGGCCGCGATGCTGGCGGCCTCACCCGAACTGCTCCTGCTGGACGAGCCCACCAACGACCTGGACGACCGCGCGGTCGCCTGGCTGGAGGACCGGCTCCGCCGCCACCGGGGCACGGTCGTGGCCGCGACCCACGACCGGGCGTTCCTGGCCAACGTGACCGACACCGTCCTGGAGGTCGACCACGACCTGCGTCGGATCCACCGGTACGGCAACGGCTACGACGGGTTCCTGGCCGCGAAGGCCTCGGCCAGGGCCCGGTGGATCCGCGAGTACGAGGAGTGGAGGGCGGACCTGGCGAGGCAGCGCAGGCTCGCCGAGAACAGCATCGCGGCGCTGCGGGCCATCCCGCGCAAGATGGAGAAGGCCGCGTTCGGCCACGGGGCGTTCAGGATGCGCGGAGCCGCGCACGGTTCCATGGGCCGCGTCCGCAACGCCAAGGAGAGGGTGGAGAGGCTGACCGCCGACCCGGTGGCTCAGCCGCCGGTACCGCTGCGGATGACCGCCGGGTTCACCGGGTCCCGCGCCGGGGGGAGCGCTCCGGCCGCCTCTCTGGAGGGGGTCCGGGTGGACCACCGCCTGGAGGTGCCCCGCCTGGACCTGGCTCCGGGCGAACGCGTGCTGGTCACCGGGCCGAACGGGGCGGGCAAGACCACCCTGCTCCGGGTCCTGTCCGGGGACGCGCTCCCCGACGAGGGACGGGTTTCGGTCCCCGGTCGGGTGGGTTACCTGCGTCAGGAGGACGGCTCCTTCGCCGCCGGACAGACCGTGCTCGGCGCCTACGCCGCGGGACGGCCCGGTTTCGCCGGGGACCACCGGGACGAACTCGCCTCGCTCGGGCTCTTCCGGCCCGGGGAGCTGGACCGGCCGGTGGCGTCCCTGTCGGTGGGCCAGCGCAGGAGGATCGAGCTCGCCCGGCTGACGTCGGAGGCCTACGACCTGCTGCTCCTGGACGAGCCGACCAACCACCTCTCCCCCGGTCTCGTGGAGGACCTGGAGGAGGCGCTGACGCGCTACGAGGGCGCGCTGGTGGTCGTCTCACACGACCGCAGGACCCGGCAGCGCTTCACCGGCCGCCACCTGGAACTACGGGAGGGGATCGTGGTCAGCGACTCCGCGTGAGGCGGGCGTAGCGCTTTGTCGACAAATCGGCTTGGCCATAAACCGCTATTACGACTAGCCGATATTCGGGGCTCGCTGCGCGGCGGGCCCCGACGCGGCGGCTAGCCCGGAGCCATGTCGACGAACCGGCTGTAGTGGCCCTGGAAGGCCACGGTCACGTCCGCCGTGGGGCCGTTGCGGTGCTTGGCCACGATGATGTCCGCCTCGCCCGCGCGCGGCGACTCCTTGTCGTGCACGTCCTCGCGGTAGAGCAGGATGACCATGTCCGCGTCCTGCTCGATGCTCCCCGATTCGCGAAGGTCGGACACCTGCGGGCGTTTGTCGGTGCGCTGCTCGGGGCCTCGGTTGAGCTGGGAGAGCGCCACCACCGGGACCTCAAGCTCCTTGGCCAGGAGCTTGAGGGACCGGGACATCTCCGAGACCTCCTGCTGGCGGCTCTCCACCCGGCCGGGCGAGCTCATCAGCTGGAGGTAGTCGACGATGACCAGCTTGAGGTCGTGCTGCTGCTTGAGCCGTCGGCACTTGGCCCGGATCTCCATCATCGACATGTTCGGGGAGTCGTCGATGAACAGGGGCGCGTTGGCCACCTCGCCCATGCGCCTGGCCAGGCGGGTCCAGTCCTCGTCGGTCATCAGCCCGGAGCGCATGGTGTGCAGGGGCACCCGGGCCTCCGCCGACAGCAGGCGCATGACGATCTCGTTGCGCCCCATCTCCAGGCTGAAGAAGACCGCGGTCATGTCGTGCTTGATGGACGCCGCACGCGCGAAGTCCAGGGCCAACGTGCTCTTGCCAACGGCGGGGCGGGCGGCGATGATGACCATCTGGCCGGGGTGGAGGCCGTTGGTGAGGGCGTCGAAGTCGGCGAAGCCGGTGGGCACGCCGGTCATGGTGCCGTCGTTGGCGCCGATCGCCTCGATCTCGTCCAGGGCGCCCGGCATGATGTCGGCGAGCGCGACGTAGTCCTCGCCGGTGCGCTTCTCGGCGACCTTGTAGATCTCGGCCTGGGCGTGGTCGACCAGGTCGTCCACCTCGCCGTCCCCGGCATAGCCGATCTGGGCGATGCGGGTGCCCACCTCGACCAGGCGGCGCAGGACCGCGCGGTCGGAGACGATCTTGGCGTAGTAGCCCGCGTTGGCGGCGGTCGGGATGGCCTCGGTGAGGGTGTGCAGGTAGAGGGCGCCGCCGACCCGGGTGGCCTCGCCGCGCTTGGTCAGCTCGGCGTTGACCGAGATGGCGTCCACGGGCTCGCCCCGGGAGAAGAGGTCGACGACGCTCTCGTAGATGATCTGGTGCGCGGGTCGGTAGAAGTCCGCGGAGCGGATGATCTCCACGACCTGCGTGATGGCGTCCTTGGACAGCAGCATGCCGCCGAGCACGCTCTGCTCGGCCTGGATGTCGTGGGGTGGGGTGCGCTCGTATCCGCCTTCTTCAGGTGGCTGCTCAGCGACACTCACGAACGCTCCCCCGGGACGGTACTTCCGTCGGCCCGGGAACGGACCGACCCTTCCAGGATGCCCCATGGCGGATGCCGGAGGCGCCTTGGCCGGAGGTTGTGGACACGTCCCTTACCACCATGTCCGGTGCCCCGCAGGGCATCCCGGACCGGGGTTGTGCACATCACCTGTGGATAACTTTGCCGCGACCGCTACATATAGCCCTTGACCTGCCAAAACACAGGATGCAGTCAGGGGGTGCAAGATGCCTCACAGGGCGTGTTTCCACAGGTTATCCACAGGCTTCAGCCGGGGTGTGGACAACTCCACACCCGCGTAGAACGCGTGTCCGATACTGTGTGCTGGTCATGCCACGACTGCTTTCGGCCGCCCCTTTCCGGCACCGCCACGACCGCGAGATCATCGCTCTGGCGGTCCCGACGTTCTTCGCGCTCATCAGTGAGCCCCTGTTCCTGCTCACCGACTCCGCGATCGTCGGCACGCTGGGCACCGAGGCGCTCGGCGGCCTGGGCGTGGCCGGGCAGGTGCTGCTCACGCTCGTCGCCGTCTGCGTCTTCCTCGCCTACGGCACCACCGCGGCGGTCTCGCGCAGGTTCGGCGCGGGCGACGTCCCCGGGGGCGTCCGGGACGGCGTGGACGGGCTGTGGCTCGCGGTCCTGCTGGGCCTCGCCGCCGTCGCGATCGGCTGGCCGCTCGGCCCGGTGACGGTGGAGGCGCTGGGCGCCTCGCCCGACGTGGCGCCCCACGCCCTGACCTACCTGCGTATCAGCCTGCTCAGCACGCCGTTCCTGCTCATCGTCATGGCGGGCACCGGTGTGCTGCGGGGCCTCCAGGACGCCCGGACCCCGCTGGTGGTGGCGGTCTGCTCCTACGCGGCCAACGCGGTGCTGTGCGCGGTGTTCGTGCTGGTCCTGGACTGGGGCATCGCGGGTTCGGCCTGGTCGACGGTGCTCGCCCAGGGCGGGGGCGCGTTCTGGTACGTGATGACGATCGCGCGCGCCGCGCGACGCGAGGGCGTGTCGCTCACGCCCACGACGACGGGCCTGCGCGCCTCGGCCTCGGCGGGGTTCGCCCTGTTCCTGCGCAGCGTGTCGATGCGCGTGGTGGCCCTGGTGACCACGGCGGTGGCGGCCCGGCTGGGCGACGCGTCGATCGCCGCGCACCAGGTGAGCCACAACATCTGGGCGCTGCTGGTGTTCGCCATGGACGCGATCGCCATCGCCGGGCAGTCCATCGTGGGCCGCTACCTGGGCGCGGGGGACGTCCAGGGCACCCGGGACGCCACGAGGCGCATGGTGGAGTGGGGCGTGGGGCTGGGCCTGGTCTTCGCGGCGCTGGTGTTCCTGGCGCTGCCGTGGGCGTGGGTCCCGTTCACCTCCGACCCCGAGGTGCGCGTCCTGATCACGGCCTCGCTGGTGGTGGTCGCGCTGCTGCAGCCGCTGAGCGGGGTGACCATGGTGCTGGACGGCGTGCTGATGGGCGCCGGGGACCAGCGCTACCTGGCGTGGGCTTCCCTGTGGACGATGCTGGTCTTCCTGCCGTTCGCCCTGGTCCTGCCGCGGCTGGCGGACGGCCCCCTGTGGGCGCTGGTGAGCCTGTGGGTCGCCTTCGGGGTGTGGATCCTCGCCCGCGCGGTCACCCTCGGGTTCCGGGCACGGAGTACGGCCTGGCTGGTCACCGGCGCGTACCGGCCCTGATCAGGGGGCCCGCCACGGCGCGGCCGTGACGGGCCCGGTGCCCGTGTCCCCCCCCGGCGGGCCGGCGGGGTCACGCGAACGTGTCGCGCTCACCGACGGCGGGTCCGTGACTGTAGGGCCTCACCCGTTCGTCTCGCGGCACGTCGGGGTAGGTCGGCAGCTGGTCGGGCCCCGGTGCCGCGACCGCCGCCGCGCCCGGGTGGGCGAGCTGTTCCCGCATCCTGCTCCGCACGGTGGAGCGGAGTTGGGGAAGCGCCGCGTAGAGCTTGTCGCCGGGGCAGCCCGTGGCGTTGAAGTCGCGGTGGCCGACGATGGCCTCGTCGGGGTCCAGCCGGTAGGCCAGGCACAGCCAGGCGCAGGTGTCCGCCAACGAGTCCAGCAGGGCCGCGGGCGGGGACGCCGAGGTGTAGGTGCCCTCGTTCTCGATCCCGATCGCGTGCTCGTTGTGGTTGGCGGTGTGCGCGCCGAGGACGTGGTGTCCGGCGCTGACGGCCCGCAGGCTCTGGTCGCGCCCTTCCATGATGTGGCCGCCGCGGCTGATGGTGAACTGCTGCCCCATGTCGCTCCACCCGTTGGTGTCCATGTGGTACCGCTGGATGGAGCGCGACAGCGACGCGGCGTGCGAGGTCGAGGTGTCGGACGCGTTCGCCGTGGCGGTGTGGTGCACGACGATGTGCGTGGCCCCGCGGCGCACGACCTCGATCTTGTTCTTCGGAGCGCGCGCCCCCCAGTCGGCGCGCGTGTACACCTTGGGTCGCGTGGCCGCGGAGGCCCGGTCCGCGGCGGGGATCCCGGCGATCCCGCCGAGGAGCACTCCCCCGGCGGCGAGGGCGGTTCCCCGCAGAACGGTCCTGCGGTCCACCCGTGTGTGTCGGCCCGGCTCGTCTCTTCTTTCCACGGTCATGGCTCTGCGTCCTCTCCGTGCTGGGTGGTGCAACGTACGACACCAACACAGAGAACACGATAGATTACAAAGAGTAATCAAAGGGTTGTCTGTCGACCAGGCGTGTCAGGAGAACCGAGCAAGAACGCGGACCGCCTCCGGGGACGGCGGACCCTCGGAGGGCGCCGGAGGCGGGACCGGGGCCCTTGGGAGCACGGGGAAACAGCGGGGCCCCGCCTCCCGGGGGGAGACGGGGCCCGGCGTGCACGGCGTCGGTCAGGAACCGACGACGTCCAGCTTGATCGTCGCGGAGACCTCGGGGTGCAGGCGGACCTGGACCTTGTGGCTCCCGACGGCCTTGATCGGGTTCTTGATCTCGATCCGGCGCTTGTCCAGCTCGGGACCACCGGTCGCCTTGACGGCTTCGGCGATGTCCGCGGGCGTGACCGAGCCGAACAGGCGGCCGCCCTCGCCGGCGCGCTGCTTGAGGCGCACGGTGAGCGCGTTGACGCGGCCAGCGACCTGCTGGGCCTCGTCGAGCGTGCGGATGTCACGCGCGGAGCGCGCGCGCTGGATCAGGTCGATCTGCTTCTGACCGCCGCGCGTCCACCGGATGGCGAACCCGCGGGGCAGCAGGTAGTTGCGACCGTAGCCGTTCTTCACCTCGACGACATCGCCGGGGGCTCCGAGACCGTTGACCTCGTGGGTCAAAATCAGCTTCACGACAAAAACCTCCCTCGGATATCGCCGTTAGCGGGCGGTGCTGGTGTAGGGCAGCAGGGCCACCTCGCGCGCGTTCTTGATCGCGGTCGCGACGTCGCGCTGGTGCTGGGTGCAGTTACCCGTGACGCGGCGGGCGCGGATCTTGCCGCGCTCGGAGATGAACTTGCGGAGAAGCGTGGTGTCCTTGTAGTCGATGTAGGACTGCTTCTCCTGGCAGAAGAGGCAAACCTTCTTCTTGGGCTTGCGCGCTGCCGGCTTAGCCATCGTGGTGCTCCTTCGCAAGAGCCCCGGGGTCCTCCCGGGGATGGTCTGATGTGGAAAGGGTCTGGCGCCTCGGGGCGCCGGACGGGGTACTCGCCGCGGTTAGAACGGGGGCTCGTCGGAGAAGCCCCCGCCTCCGCCGCCGAAGCCGCCACCGCCGCCGCCGTTGGTCGCCCACGGGTCGTCGGCCGGGGGGCCGCTGCGGCCTCCGCCGCCCTGCGACCCGCCGAAGCCGCCGCCCTGGTTCCCGTAGCCGCCGCCCTGCTGGGGCTGGCCGCCACCGAAACCACCGCCGCCGCCACCGCCGAAGCCGCCTCCGCCGCCCTGGCGCTGCGACTTGGTCACCTTGGCGGTGGCGCTGCGCAGGGCCGGGCCGACCTCGTCGACGTCGATCTCGAAGACGGTCCGCTTCTCACCCTCGCGGGTCTCGTACGAGCGCTGCTTCAGCCGGCCCTGCACGATGACGCGCATGCCGCGCTGAAGGCTCTCGGCCACGTTCTCCGCGTACTGCCGCCAGACGGTGCAGGTGAGGAACATGGACTCGCCGTCCTTCCACTCCCCCGACGCGCGGTCGAAGGTGCGGGGCGTCGAGGCCACACGGAAGTTGGCGACCGCGGCTCCACTGGGAGTGAAGCGCAGTTCAGGGTCGTCGACCAGGTTGCCGACGAGCGTGATCTGGGTTTCGCCTGCCATGGATGGGCTCCGGTTCGAGGTAGTCGGATCAGGCGGTTTCGCCTGTTCCCCCGATCATCCGCGCGACCACTGACATAACCGTCGGGGCCGGGGTGGAAGTCGGGGCGGGGGACGGCGGCGGGACGCCGCCTAGTGGACCTCGGGGCGGAGCACCTTGGTGCGGAGCACGGCCTCGGCGATACCGAGCTGGCGGTCCAGCTCCTTGACCGTGGCGGGCTCGGCGGTGAGGTCGATCACCGCGTAGATGCCCTCGGCGTTCTTGTCGATGTCGTAGGCGAGACGGCGCTTGCCCCAGATGTCGACCTTCTCCACCGAGCCGCCGTCGTTGCGGACGACACCCAGGAAGTTCTCCAGCGACGGGGCGACGGTGCGCTCGTCGAGGTTGGGGTCGAGGATGATCATGAGTTCGTAACGACGCATAGGCGTACGTTCCTCCTCTGGACTGTCGCGGCCATGGAATCTCCATAGCAGGAGGGCAGGAGTCCGGGACGGGTTCCGCGCCGCGGGGGCGGGCGTCGCGCGGACTCTGAGCCATACGGGATCAAAGATTACCAGCAGCCGCGCACCCTCCGGTGCGGCCTGTGGACGGAGCCCGGGCACACGCGGAGGGGCCGGTGCGCTCCACGCGCACCGGCCCCCTCACTCGTCCTGAACCGGGTCAGTCGTTCCGGCTGAGGATGATCATCCTGTTGGCGTCGCTTCCGGTCTCGTTCGCCCGGAAAGGCCAGCCGCCCTGGTCCCCGCCGTCCTGCTCGGGGTCGGAGGCCTCACCGCTGGGATCGGTGTCCTCGCAGGCGGGCAGCGGCCAGGTTCCGCACTCCTCCTGGTCCCCCGTGCCGGGGCTCTCCGGGCAGTCCCGGCCTATTCCGGGTTCACAGGGCTCGCCGGTCTGCTCGTCCTGGCACTCCGGGGAGTCGGGCATGGCCGGGTCGCACTCCCCCGGGCTCGCGCTCGGGGACTCCTCGGGGGAGGGCTCCTCGGACGGCTCCTCGGTGGGCTCCGCGCTCGGGGACGGCGTGGGCACGAAGCTCTGCTCCGTACCGACGTAGGCGGGCTGCGGGAACTGCGCCGGTTCGACGCCCTCCATGGCGGTCGTCATGAACTCGCGCCACACGTTGGCCGAGGTGGTGCCACCGAAGATCTCGCCCGCGGTCTGGCCGTCGAACTCCAGGGGCTGGCTGGCGTCCGCGCGGCTCAGGCCCACCGCGGCGACGAGCTGCGGCGTGTACCCCACGAACCACGCGGAGACCGCGTCGCTGGAGGTACCGGTCTTGCCCGCGACGGGGCGCCCGTCGGGCAGCGCCGCCTGGTCGCCACCGCCGCCGGGCTCGACGACCTGGGTCATGGCGTAGGTGACGTCGGCCGCGACGTCCGCGGTGACCACCCGCTCACCGTTCTCCAGCAGGTCGGCGTCGTCGGGCGGGATGACCGTGCCGTCGGCGGTGCGCAGCTCGGTGATCATGTGCGCCGGGCGGTGCACGCCACCGGCGGCGAAGGTGGAGTAGCCCTCGGCCTGGTCCAGCGCGCTCACCTGGTGGGTGCCCAGCGCGATGAGCGGCCCCTGGGCGGAGGTCGTGGTCTGCTCCTCGGCCACACCGGCCTGGACCGCGAGGTCGTCCACCGCGGCCGGGGTCATCTGCACCGCCAGCTCCACGAACGGGGTGTTGATCGACTGGGCGGTGGACTGGATCAGGTTGACCGGCCCCCAGCTCCTGTCGCCCGCGTTGATGACCTCGCTCTGCAGCCCCGGGAACTCCTGGGGGGAGTCGCCGTCGAACGTGCTGTTGAGGCTGATCCCGTTCTTGAGCGCGGTGGCGAGCACGTAGGGCTTGTAGGACGAACCCGCCTGCGTCCGGTGGGTCAGGGAGTTGTTGACGTCCTCGGCCACGTTGTCGCCCCCGTGGAAGGCGACGATCTGCCCCGTCGCGGGGTCGACCGCGGTCAGGCCCATCATCGTGTCCTCGGGGGTGTTCGGCAGGACGTCGAAGGAACTGCGCGCGGCGTCCATGAGCGCGGGGTCCAGCGAGGTCTGCACGACGAAGCCCTGGGTGGCGATGTCCTGGGCGGTGATCCCCTGCTGGGAGTAGCGCTCCTCGATCTCGGAGAGGACCGCGTTGTAGACGTAGTCGAACTTGGGGTCGTACTCCTGCTCCTCCTCGCCCTCCTGGGTGCCGTACGGGGCGAGCTCGGGGATCTCCAGGGCCTCGGCCTCGGCCCTGGGCAGGCCGAGGTCGGGGTCGTCCTCGTGCATGAGGGCCAGCTGCTCCTGCACGTAGGGCCAGCGCTCATCGTTGAGGTAGGTCCTGGTCCAGTCGCCCATCTCGCCCTGGAAGTTGCTGGGCATCTGGATGATGATGCCCAGGAAGGCCCCCTCGGCGTCGGTCAGCTCGCTCAGGTCCTTGTCGAAGTAGGCCTGGGACGCCATCTGGATGCCCATGGCACCGCGACCGAAGTAGATGGTGTTGAGGTAGGTCGTGAGGATGGCGTCCTTCTCCATCTGCTGGTTGAGCTTGATGGAGATGAAGATCTCGCGGATCTTGCGGATGTACTGGTTCTCGATCTCCAGGTCGCTGTAGTAGTTCCGCGCCATCTGCTGGGTGATGGTGGAACCGCCGCCGGCCTCGCCGCCGGAGAGGACGGCGCGGCCGATGCCGGAGATGCTGATGCCGGGGTCGGTGTAGAAGGTGCGCTGTTCGGCGGCGAGCACGCCGTTGATGACCGAGGGCGGGATGTCCTCGCGCTGGACCTCGACGCGCCTGACCTCGCCCGAGGTGAGCGCGACCTCGGGTTCGGCGTCGCCCTCCGGAGCCCACATGATCTGGGTGGCGGACAGGTTGGCGTCCGACTTGGCCTCGAGCTCGTCCACGTTGGGGGCCATGGCGTACAGGACCGCGAAGGCGGCCACTCCGCCGATGATCATCAGGCCGAAGACGGCCAGGGCGGGTTTCCACGCCTTGGACAGGAAGCGCTTGAACCAGGGGCGGTCGTCCGGCTCCTCGTCGCGGGAGCGGCGCCGACCGCCGCCCCGGCCTCCCCTGCCGCCGCCGGCGGCGGCGCGGGAGCCGCGGCCTGGGGCTCGCCGCCCCTCGGAGCGGGCGGCGTTCTCGCGGTCGCGGCCGCGGTCGCGGGGTCGCGGGGGTCGCGGTCCCGGGGGTCGCGCGGTCCGGAGCCGGCCGCCCTGCGGCGGCCTCGGGGGTCCTCGTCCGGGCGGCGGCGCTGTCCCTCGGGACGGCGCGGGCGCTCGCCCTCGGAGCGGTGGCCGGAGCGCTCGCCGTCCTGGGGCCGCCGGGGGCGCTCGCCCTCGGGACGGCGGCGGGGGCGGTCGCCGTCGGCGGGGACGCGGCGCTGTCCCTCGGGGCGTCGGGGGCGGTCGCCCTCGGATCGGCGGCGGCCCTCGGAACGGGCCTCCTGCTCCGGGGGGCGTCGGCGGCGCGGGCGCTCGGGCCCGGCGTCGTCCCCCCAGAAGCCGTCACCGGCGTCCGGGCGGCGGCGGCCTCCGGAGGGTTCGTCCCGGGGCGGGCCGTCGGCCCGGCGCCGTCCGCCGCCGCCGCGCGAGCCGTCGGCCGGGCCGTCGGCCCGGCGACGGCCGCCATCGGCGTTCCGTCGTCGTTCGGTACTCACGTGGTCCTCGATTGCCTCTCACGGCCGGTCGGCCTGACGATTCCTTGGTGGAAACGGGGGGACGGTCCCCCTGGGGGATCGGTGATCCGCGACCTGCTTCTCGCGACGACTGCGTGGACCGGACCGGCGTGGCCGTGTCCAACGCTGTGCCTGTCGTTCAAGGCTTGATAAAGGACGCCCGAAGGCGGGCGGGGGTTTTCACACAGGTCGCGAAGACGTAAGCCGCTTCTTCCTCCTGGTCGTTGGCCTGCGGGAGCGACAGCCCTCGGTGCTCGGTGCCTACGGAAACGCCGCCGCGGCAGGGGCTGGGTCCGGGGGCTCTACCGGCTACGCACGCAAATCACAGGTCACGTTAGAGCGATCGAACGGTATAGCACAACCCACGCGCGAGGTTATCGCGCGTCCTGGCACACCTGGCCATGTTTCGCATGGAATCGCCCGTCATGCCAGTTCAGAGCGGGCAAGCCGAACCCCGACGAGCCGGCCGGGCGTCGACCCGCCCGAGAAGTGTCCGGTGTCCGCGCTGGTAGGGATGGGTGTGTGAGATTTTCCCCGCAGGACTCCGGGGGTTCACGGGCGGCGGCCGACGCGCGGACGGACCCACGCGGACTCGTGTCACAGGTCTGGCATGCGGGCCCGCGGGCGGGCGGAGATAGAGTCAGAACTGAACAAAACAGCCAGACATGCATGTTCCCCCTGCGGTTCCCGGTCGCGGGACGTGAACCGTGCCCGGTCCGTCCGCCGAGGCGGCGCGGAGGGCACGGGGACCGCGCGCGCCGGACACCGACCACTGAGGGCGGTGCGGGGCGGCGGGTGGGAACAGAAACGCCGTGTGCGCTGCTGACCACATACGGGAAACGAACGCGTGGCGACGGGACCCGGAACCGCCGTCGGCGCGGTCCCGTCGTCGTGCGCCGTGGAATCCATGTTCGCGAACAAGAAGGAGCAAGGACCAATGGGTTCGGTACGTGTAGCCGTCGTGGGCGTCGGCAACTGTGCGGCGTCGCTCGTCCAGGGCGTGCACTACTACAAGGACGCCAACCCCGAGTCCCGGGTACCAGGCCTGATGCACGTGCAGTTCGGCCCGTACCACGTGCGCGACATCGAGTTCGTCGCAGCCTTCGACGTGGACGCCAAGAAGGTCGGCCACGACCTCGCCGACGCCATCACGGCCAGCGAGAACAACACCGTCAAGATCTGCGACGTGCCGCCGACCGGCGTCACCGTCATGCGCGGACCGACCTACGACGGGCTCGGAAAGTACTACCGCGAGGTCATCCAGGAGTCCCCCGAGGACGCGGTGGACGTGGTCGCGGCGCTCAAGGCCAGCAAGGCCGACGTGCTCGTGTCCTACCTCCCGGTGGGCTCGGAGGAGGCGGGCAAGTTCTACGCCCAGTGCGCGATCGACGCGGGCGTGGCCTTCGTCAACGCCCTGCCGGTGTTCATCGCCTCCGACCCCGCGTGGGCCGAGAAGTTCACCAGAGCGGGTGTGCCGATCATCGGCGACGACATCAAGTCGCAGATCGGCGCGACCATCACCCACCGCGTGCTGTCCAAGCTGTTCGAGGACCGCGGCGTGATCGTGGACCGCACCTACCAGCTCAACTTCGGCGGCAACATGGACTTCAAGAACATGTTGGAGCGCGACCGCCTGGAGTCCAAGAAGATCTCCAAGACGCAGTCCGTCACCTCCCAGATCCCGCACGAGCTGAAGGCGGGCTCGGTGCACATCGGCCCGTCGGACCACGTGCCGTGGCTGGACGACCGCAAGTGGGCCTACATCCGCCTGGAGGGGCGCGCGTTCGGCGACGTGCCGCTGAACCTGGAGTACAAGCTGGAGGTCTGGGACTCCCCCAACTCCGCGGGCATCATCATCGACGCGGTCCGCGCCGCCAAGATCGCCAAGGACCGCGGCATGGGCGGCCCGATCCTGGCCCCGTCCTCCTACTTCATGAAGTCCCCGCCCGAGCAGTACAGCGACGCCGAGGCGCACGAGAAGGTCGAGCAGTTCATCGCCTCGGGCCGGAACGACGGCACCGACGACTAAGGTCTGTTTCTTCGACCGGTCTCGGCTTGCGGGGGTCGGTTCGGGCGCCCACGGGGTTCTGGAGGCGCCGGAGACGGGCTCGCGAGGAACGGGCGAACCCGTCGCAGGCGCCGAAGGTCCCCGTTCTCCGGGCGCCCGAACACGAGAAGGACCGCGCGCAGCGTCCGTTGGGGGTGGTGACGGGCGGCGGGTGGGGCGAAGCGGAGCGGAAGGTCCGGAAAGCACTGCCTAGAGCGCTCCTGGGGGCGGTCCCGGCGCACGGCCGGGGCCCCCTTCTCCCCGGGGCCGCCCCGGCCCCGCGCACGGCCTACCCTTGGTGCCGTGTCCTTCTTCGGTGATCTGCGCGTGGTCCTGCGGGGGCCCCGGTTCCGCCGTCTGTTCGGCACCCGGCTGGTGGCGCAGTTCTCCGACGGGGTGTACCAGGCCGGGCTGGCGGGCTTCGTCTTCTTCACCCCCGAGCAGCACACCAGCGCGGGCGCCGTCGCCGCCGCCTTCGCGGTGCTGCTCCTGCCGTTCTCGGTGGTGGCGCCGTTCGCCGGGGTCCTGATCGACAGGTGGCCCCGGCGCCAGATCCTGCTGCTGTCATCCCTGGCCAAGGCGGCGCTCGCGGTGGCGAGCGCGTTCCTGGTGGCGGAGGCCGAGAGCCCGGCCTTCCTCCTCACCGCGCTCCTGGTGCTCAGCGTCAACCGCTTCTTCCTGTCCGGGCTGTCCGCCGGGCTGCCCTACGTGGTGGACCGGGACAAGCTGATGACGGCCAACGCGGTCACGCCGACCAGCGGTACCGCGGCGAGCTTCCTGGGCGCGGGGGCGGGTGCGGCGATCGGTCTGCTCGGCGGCGAGGACGCCCTGGGCACCGGGCTCATCCTGTTCGTGGCCGCGCTCGGCTTCGCCGGCGCGGCGCTGGTCTCCCTCACCCTGGGCCACGACGAGCTGGGGCCGCACCTGGAGCGGGAGCCGGACGAGGTCGCGGCGGCCGTGCGCAACGTGGTGCGGGGCATGGTCTCGGGGGTGCGCCACCTCTGGGCGCGTCCGGAGGCCCGCGACGCGCTGCTCACGGTCGGCGGCCACCGGGTGCTGTTCGGGATCTCCACGCTGCTGACGCTGCTGCTGTACAACAACACCTTCACCGGCGGCGGCGTGGCCGGGCTGGCCGGTTTCTCGGTGGCGATGGGCCTGTCGGGGACGGGGTTCCTGGTGGGCGCGGTGGCCACTCCGTGGGCGACCGCCCGGATGGCCCCGGGGACGTGGATCGCGCTGCAGCTGGCGGCGGCGTCGGCGGTCCTGGTGGTGTTCGGACTGCCCTTCTCGCCGGTGCTCTTCCCCGTGGCCGCGTTCGCGCTGGGCTTCGTCTCGCAGGGGGTCAAGGTCACCGTCGACACGTTGGTTCAGCGACATGTCGACGACGCGTTCCGGGGGCGGGTGTTCTCGGTGTACGACGTGCTGTTCAACGCCACGTTCGTCCTGGGCGCGTCGCTGGCCGCCGCACTGGTCCCGCCGTCCGGGGTCGACTCCGCGGTGGTCGTCGCGATGGCCGCGGCCTACCTGGTGACGGGCGCCGCCTGGGTGGTGCGCGGGCGCCGCGCCAGCGCCGCGGAAACGGAGCGCGAGGCCGCGTAGCGCCTTGTCGACCTGGCGACACATCCACACGTCACCATGTCGTCACCTGCTGTAGTCTCCACGGGGAGACTCGTCGACAGCGGGGATGGTCCGCCATGAACACCGGTGACGCACTGGGCGACGCCTCCAGCGCCCTCGGGCCGCGGGGGGTGGTCAAGCGCGTCGGGGCGGTCTCCCGTCAGCTGCCCGTCCACGGCGACCGCCTGCTCGACGTGGGCTGCGGCGACGGCGCCTACACGGTCGAACTGGCCGGGGGCTACGTGCGCGTGGACGCGATCGACCTCGAACCCGAGCGGCTCAACGCGTTCGCCGGGCGCATCGCGGGCACCGGACTGGAGGACCGGATCGGCATCCACAAGATGTCCGCCGACGCGCTGGCCTTCGACGCCAACACCTTCGACCGCGTGACCGCGTTCGAGGTGGTCGAGCACGTCGAGGACCTGGAGGGCACCCTGCGGGAGGTCCGCCGGGTCCTCAAGCCGGGCGGCGCGCTCTCGCTGACCACGCCCAACCGCTGGTTCCCCTTCGAGACCCACGGCGTGCTCTGGGGCGGCCGGCGCCGCTCGGCGCTGACCGCGCCCTTCCTGCCCTGGGTCGGGCCCCTGCACGCGCGCCTGTCGGACGCGCGGGCGTTCACCACCCAGCAGATGGGCCGGCTGCTGCGGGGGGCCGGGCTGCGCGTGTGCGCCATCGACTACCTGATGCCGCCGTTCGACCGCCGCACCACGGCGTTGCAGACCCTCTCCGACACCCTGGAGGACACCCCGCTGCGCGTGTTCGGCATGGCCATGGCGGTCACGGCGGTCAAGCCGGGCCGCTGACCCTCACAGGTGCTCGGCCGCCCAGGCGCGCAGCTCCTCGGTCGCGGCCTCCTTGCCCATCGGACCGTTCTCCAGGCGCAGTTCCAGCAGGAAGCGGTACGCGCGGCCGACCACGGGACCCGGCTTGACCCCCAGGATCTCCTGGATCTCGTTGCCGTCCAGGTCCGGGCGGATGCGGTCCAGCTCCTCCTGCTCGGCGAGCAGCCCGATCCGACGCTCGATGTCGTCGTAGGAGCGCGCCAGCGCCGCCGCCTTGCGCCGGTTGCGGGTGGTGCAGTCGGCGCGGGTGAGGATGTGCAGCCGCTCCAGCTGCGTCCCTGCGTCGCGGGCGTACCGGCGGACCGCGGAGTCGGTCCACTCGCCCCTGCCGTAGCCGTGGAACCTCAGGTGCAGTTCGACCAGGGTGCTGACGTCGGACACCACGTCCTTGGGGAAGCGCAGCGCGGTGAGCCTCTTGCGGCTCATCGAGGCGCCCACCACCTCGTGGTGGTGGAAGGTCACCCGCCCCCCGGACTCGAAGGCGCGCGTCTTGGGCTTGCCGACGTCGTGCAGCAGCGCGGCCAGGCGCAGCACGAGGTCGGGCTCGTGGCCCCGCTTCTCCTCCAGCTCGATGGCCTGGTCCAGGACGGTGAGCGAGTGCTCGTAGACGTCCTTGTGCCGGTGGTGCTCGTCGATCTCCAGGCGCAGCTTGGGGATCTCCGGAAGCACGTACCGGGCGATGCCCAGGTCCACCATGAGTTCGACGCCGCGGTGCGGGT
The DNA here is from genome assembly GCF_018316795.1 of Nocardiopsis akebiae. Lineage (NCBI taxonomy): Bacteria > Bacillati > Actinomycetota > Actinomycetes > Streptosporangiales > Nocardiopsidaceae > Nocardiopsis > Nocardiopsis akebiae. Next base: position 198,413 of record NZ_CP074132.1, on the reverse strand, counting down.
CGGGGCTGAGCATGAGCTTGGTCAGCTCGTCGCGGACGCGCTCGGCGGAGACGATGGAGAGCCGGTCGGCCATGTCCCGGGCGGCCTCGGCCACCTCGGGCGCCAGGGTGAAGCCGAGCTGGGCGGCGAAGCGGACCGCGCGCATGATGCGCAGCGGGTCGTCGCTGAAGGAGTCCTCGGGCCTGCCGGGGGTGCGCAGCACCTTGTCCCGCAGGTCGGACAGTCCGCCGAACGGGTCGACGAACTCCAGGCCGGGCAGGCGCACCGCCATGGCGTTGACGGTGAAGTCGCGGCGCAGCAGGTCGTCCTGGATGTCGGTGCCGTAGGCCACCTCGGGCTTGCGGGACTTGGGCGAGTAGGACTCGCTGCGGTAGGTGGTGACCTCCAGTTGGAGGCCCTTCTTGCGCAGGCCCACGGTGCCGAAGTCGATGCCGACGGTCCACACGGAGTCGGCCCAGCCGTCCACGAGCTCCAGGATGCGCTGGGGCACCGCGTCCGTGGTCAGGTCCACGTCGTTGGCGGGCCTGCCGAGGAGGGCGTCGCGCACCGGCCCGCCGACGAGGGCGAGCTGATGGCCGTGTGCGGCGAAGCGCTCGCCGAGTTCCTCCGAGACGGTCGGGAAGGAGTCCGCCAACGCCGTGACCGCGGCACGCTGCGCACCGGTCAGCGCACCCGAACCCGGTGCGTCCCCGGCGTCCGGCTGCTGGGCGGCGTCGCTCTCCCGCGAAAACTCTGTGTTCGGCACACCACGAGACTAGGCGGCGCCCGAAGCAAACCGCGAATCGTCCCCGCCCACCGGTACCGGGCCGTACAGGGTTCGGAGGCCGCGGCGGCGGACCGCCGCCGTTCGGCGGGGCGTCCGGTCTCCCCCGCACGCCGCGCGGCGGCCGCGACCCGACTCCACGCACGGGGAAGGCGGTATCTTCGAGGGAAGTGGTAGGACGCCCCGGTTGCCCCGCGTCCACCCGACCCGCGTACGCCGTGTGCGCCGTGCGGGTACTTCCGACCGTCCCCCCGCACCGCGTCACCGGCGGGACGGCCACCTGGACCCGAGTCAGGAAACCGGTCAAGCGTTGCGTCGATTTGCCTCCGCGACGGTGGTCATGGCCTTCACCACCGCGCTGCTCCCGATACCGGCCACGTCCGCGAACGCGGAGCAGACGGCCGATCCGCTCGTCGTCGAGCGCGTCACACCGGACGCGGCCGACGAGGACAGCACCCTGCGGGTCACCGGCGAGGTGACCAACACCACCTCCGAGGACATGAGCGGCGTCAGCGTGCGGCTCAGCTACTCGCGGCACCCCTTCAGCGACCGCGGCGAGCTGGACGAGTTCGCCTCGGGAGAGGGCTGGCAGCCCGACGCGCCGGGGCCCGACGAGGAGGTCACCGCCGAACTGGCCCCCGAGGCCAGCGCCGAGTACTCCCTCAGCGTGCCGGTCGAGGACCTCGGCCTGGACTCCTACGGCGTGTACCCGCTGGTCGTCGAGGCCGTGGACGGGGACGGCCGGGTCGTCGGCTCCCAGTACACCTTCCTCCCCTACACGGGCGGGGACGACGCCCCCTCCGTCGACATCGCCTGGGTGTGGCCGCTGATGGCGCCGCCCCAGCGCGCGGACGAGAACACCTTCCTCGACGACGGCCTGCACTCGGCGGTGGACGCCGACGGCCGCCTGGGCCGCCTGCTGGCCGCGGGGGCGCAGGAGCCGGTGTCCTTCGAGGCCGGGGAGGAGGACCTGGTCGAGCTGCTGGGCCTGAACGAGGAGTCCGCGGAACCCTCGCAGGGCACGGCCACCGCGGAGGAGACCGCGGAGGCCCTCCCCACGGAGGAGGCCACCGGAGAGGGAGCGGAGAACGCCGAGGACGAGGACGAGCCCGCAGAGGAGGCCACCGAGCGCGACGAGGGGGTCCCGGTCACCTGGGCCGTGGACCCCGGCACGCTCGACGACATCCTGCGCATGGCCTCCTCTGGGCACTCGGTCGTGGAGGACCCCCTCGCGGTGCCCGCCGAGTCCGAGCCCGTGCGGCACCAGGTCGAGGCCAGCGAGGCCGCGCAGGTGTGGCTGCGCGAGGCCCGCCGCGTGCTGGCCGCCGACCACGTCGTCGCCACCCCCTACGCCCGGGCCGACCTCGCCGCCCTGCTCCGGCACGACATGGGCTCCGACGCCGAGGCGGCCCTGCGGGTCGGCCAGGAGGCGGTCCTGCGGGCGCTGGAGACGGAGGCCGACGAGACCTTCGCCCTGCCCCCCGGCGGCCTGATGGACGGGGCCGTCCACCAGTTGCTCGCCTCGCACGGCGCGACCCGCTTCCTGCTGGACGAGGAGGCCGTGCCCGCCTCGTCCCGGCTGTCCACGACCCCCACCGCGCAGGCCCCGCTGCCCGCGCCGGAGGAGGAGACGTCCGAGGAGCCCTTCGCCCTGGTCGCCGACCAGGGCATCACCGACGTGCTGTCCATGCCCACCGGGGAGCCGGGCCAGACCGAGCTCGCGCTCCAGCGCTTCGCCGCCGAGACGGCGATGATCGCGGGCGAGAACGCCGGAAGCGGCCGGGTGGTCGTCGCCTCGCCGGAGCCGGACTGGAACCCCGACGCCGAGTTCGCCCGGGGCGTGCTGGCCGCCTCCGAGGACCTGCCGTGGCTCTCCCCCCGGAGCCTGGACGAGGTCGAGCTGCCCGACGCCGGTGAGCGCGAGCGGACCCGCCGGTCCCTGACCTACCCCGACAGCGCCCGCGGGGAGGAGCTCAGCTCCACCTACCTGGAGCTGGTCGAGGACGTGAGCCGGGACGTGCGGCTGTTCAACAGCGTCCTGGTCGGCGACAGCGACCCGCTCCGCCCGGCGCTGCTGCGCCTGGAGTCGGTGTACTGGCGGGAGGAGGAGGCCCTGGCGGGAGCCACCCGCGCCCTGGTCGACCAGGACGTGCAGGACCGCATGAACGACGTGCGGGTCATCCCCGGCGAGCCGGTCACCCTGGCCAGCCGGACCGGCACCACCGGCATCCTGGTCGCCAACGACCTGGAGGAGGAGACCGTCTTCGTGAACCTGTCAGTCTTCTCCGAGAACTCCGACCGCCTGAGCGTCGGCGAGTACAACCACTCCTTCGAGCTGGAGCCGGGCACCAGGACCACGGTCTACATCCCGCTGTCGGCCCGGGTCAACGGCCGCACGGTCCTCAACGTGGGGCTGCAGAACTCCGAGGGCGAGCCGATCAGCAGCCAGGACGTCGAGATCCCGGTGAACGCCACCGGTCTGGGCACCCAGGCGCTGGCCATCAGCGGTATCGGCCTGCTGATCCTCGTCGCGGCCCTGGCCCCGCGCGCGCTGCGCAAGTGGGCCCGCGGCAAGGCCGCCGCGGCCGGCTCCGAGACCGCCGGTACCGCCGGGGCTCCCGAGGCCGCGGAGACCGCCGGGACCGCAGCCGGGGCGGACCGCGACGGCGCGAACACCGAGGGCTCCGCGGGCGTCGCACACTCCGGGGACGGGCCCTCCGGGACGGACCGGGACACCGCCCCGGACACGTCCGGGGGCCCCTCCTCCACGGAGGACGCCTCCCCCGCCCGGGACGCAGCCCCGGACGGGGGGGCGGACGGAACCGAGGACACCGAGCGGCCGGAGGGCCCCTCCGGCCAAGAGAAAGCCGACTCCCCAGCCGCGGCGGGCGGCGCGGAGCGGGACCGCGACGGCACGGGCACGTGACCCAGCGGTTCCGGAGAGGGTGACATGGCTCCCTACCGACAGGACGCCATGTCGACACACCCGCACGTCTCCATGTCGGCGCACGCGGTCCGCACCCGCGTGGCCGACCCGCGGACGCCGGACCACGGCGCCGCGGCCGGACATTCCCCAGTCGGACGAAAGGAAGCCTGATCCACGGTGGTCACCGACTCTTCGAACGGCGGCGGGAAGCACCGCCGACGCCCCCAGCCGCAAGCACCGGTCCCGAGCGCGGTCCGTCCCGAGAGCGGCCCCGCGCCCACCTTCGAGGAGGGTGACGTGCCGGGTCCCGGCACCGCCCCCGGGCACGGGTCCGGAGGGGACTCCGGCGGCGGCTCCGACCAGGGCGGGGGCGCCGGGTCGGGCGGCGGCATGATGCGCTCCAGCGCCATCATGGCCGTGGGCACCATGGCCTCCCGGATCACCGGCTTCGCCCGCACCATCGTGCTCGGCGCCGCCATCGGCACCCACCTGCTCGGTGACGCCTACCACACGGCGCACACGATCCCCTTCATCCTCAACGACCTGCTCATCGGCGGGCTGATGGCCAGCGTCATCATCCCGTTCCTGGTCAAGCGGCGTAAACGCGACGCGGACGGCGGCAAGGCCACCGAGGACCGGCTGTTCACCACCACGCTCCTGGCGCTGCTGCTGCTCACCGCGGTCGCGATCGCCGCCGCCGAGTTCCTCATCTGGCTCTACGGCTCCCGGTTCACGCCGGTCCAGTTCGACGCCTCGGTCTACCTCGCGAGATACCTGCTGGCGCAGATCTTCTTCGTGGGCATGAGCGGCCTGCTGAGCGCCATGCTCAACACCCGCAACCGGTTCGGCGCGGCCGTGTGGGCCCCGGTGCTGAACAACCTCGTCATCATGAGCGTGGCGGCCGTGTTCCTGTGGGTGGCCGGTCCGGGCCGCACCCCCGAGACCGTCACCGACGGCCAGCTGACCCTGCTGGGCGCGGGCACCGCGGGCGGTATGGCCCTCCAGGCGGTCGTGCTGTTCGCGGCCCTGTCCCGCACCGGCTACCGCTGGCGGCCCCGCCTGGACCTGCGCGGCTCCGGGCTCGGCGACGCGGTGCGCACCGCCGGGTGGATGATGCTCTACACCATGCTCACCCAGGCCGGGCTGTGGATCACCACCAACATCGCCAACGCCGCGAACGTGGCGAGCATCAGGGAGGGCCTGGACGTCGGCGCGGGCATCAGCGCCTACAACCTGGCGTACCAGCTCTTCCAGCTGCCGTACGCGATCATCGCGGTCTCCCTCATCACCGTGCTGCTGCCCCGGATGAGCGCCCACGCCGACGACCACGACTGGGACGCCGTCCGCGCGGACTTCTCCCGCACTCTGCGCGTCTCCGCGTTCGTGCTGGTGCCGACCGCCTTCGCGGTGGCGATGTTCGCCGAGCCGCTGTCCGTCCTGGCCTTCGCGCGCGGCTCCATCTCGGTGGACGACGCGGAGAGCATCGGCCAGATCCTCGCGGTCATGTCGCTGGGCCTGGTGCCCTTCACCGTGTTCCAGCTCATGCTGCGCGTGTTCTTCGCCATGGGCGACACCCGCACCCCCGCGATGCTCGGCCTCGCGAACCTGGCCGTGCACAGCGCCCTGGCGCTGACGTCCTACCTGGTGCTTCCGCCGAACCTGGTGGTCGTGGGCGTGGCGGCGGGCTTCATGCTCTCGTTCCTGTCCGGGCTGACCATCGCCGGAATCGTGCTGAGCCGGCGCATCGGGGGGCTTGACGGCAAGCACGTCATTGGCACATTGTTGCGCCTGCACCTGGCCGTCGTCCCGAGCATCGCGGCCGGCCTCGGTGTGCTCTGGGCCTTCGACACCTACGTCGGCCCCGGCCTGGCCACCTACATCGGCGCCCCGGCCGCCGGATGCGTCGTGGGCGCGCTGCTCTTCCTGGGATGCGCGCGGCTGCTGCGCGTCCCGGAGCTGACCGGTGCCGTGGAACTGATCCGCGCCCGGCTGCGTCGTTGATGCCGTGACCCCCTCCCCCCGGCTCTGACCCGCCGAGGCCCCCGAAGCCGCCCGAACGAGAGTGAAGGACAGCACGACGGTGTCCAGCGAGCTGCCCCAGCGGACGTCCCCCGGGGACGCCGAGCCGCCCGACGGGAACAGAGTCCGTCGGCGGCCCGCCATGGTGATGCCGGAGGACGTGCTCGACACCTACGAGCGCGAGGAGCCGGGCACCGAGCCCGAGACCGGACTGCACACGCTCCGGGACCCGAGCGACATCGGTGACGTGGGCACCGCCGACCGCCTGGAGGACGGCGACGAGATCGGCGGTACCTCCCACACGGCGCCGGGCAACCTCGCCCGGTCGAGCGCGATCATGGCGCTGGGCACCATCGTCTCCCGTGTCACGGGGTTCGTGCGCACCATCGTCCTGGCGGCGGCGATCGGCACCCAGCTGCTGGGCGACGCCTACCAGACGGCGGGCATGGTCCCGTACATGGTCTACGACCTGCTCATCGGCGGGCTGCTGGCCAGTGTGTTCGTGCCGTTCCTGGTCAAGCGCCGCAAGCTGGACGCCGACGGGGGCGACGGCGTCGAGCAGCGCCTGGTCACCCTGATGCTGCTGGTGCTGTTCGCCCTCACGCTGGTGTCGGTGCTGGTCGCGGAGTGGTTCATCCGCATCTACGCGGGCGGGTTCTCCGGCGCCCAGTACGAGGTCTCGGTCGTCCTGGCCCGGTACCTGGTCACGCAGATCTTCTTCATCGGCGCCAGCGGGCTGGCCAGCGCGATGCTCAACGCGCGCAACAGGTTCGGCGCGCCCATGTGGGCGCCGGTGCTGAACAACGTGGTCATCATCGGCGTCTGCGTGTGGTTCCTGAACCTGGCCGGTCCGGGGCGCACCCCCGAGACGGTCACCGACGGCCAGCTGATGCTGCTGGGGCTGGGCACGGCCCTGGGGCAGGTGGTCCAGGCCGCCGTCCTGGTGTGGGCGCTGGCCGCGGCGGGCTTCCGCTGGCGTCCGCGCCTGGACCTGCGGGGTTCGGGCCTGGGCGAGGCGGCCGGAGCCGCCTCGTGGATGATGCTCTACATCGTCGTCGCGCAGGTGGGGGCGCTGGTCTCCACCAACGTGGCCACCCGCGCGGGTGCCCTGGCCGCCGACGCGGGCATCGACTCCGGCGCGGGCATCGCGGCGTACAAGTTCGCGTCGATGCTCTTCCAGCTCCCGTACGCGGTCATCGCGGTCTCGGTGATCACCGCGCTGCTGCCCAGGATGAGCGAGCACGTGGCCGCGGGTCGCAAGGACCAGGTGCGCAGCGACTTCTCGCGCGGCTTCCGGCTGTCCTCGGTGCTGATCGCGCCGCTCTCGGTCGCGATGATCGTCTTCGCGATCCCGTTCTGCGTGCTGATCTACGCGCAGGGCAGCACGAGCCCCGAGGACGCGGCCGCCATCGGGCGCATCCTCATGGTCTTCTGCGTGATGCTGATCCCGTTCACGCTCTTCCAGCTCCAGATGCGCGTGTTCTACGCTCTGGGCGACACCCGGACCCCGGCCCTGGTGTCGATCCCCTCCGAGATCGCCCACGCGACCACGGCGATCGGCCTGCTGTTCCTGGTGGAACCGCAGCACGTCGTGGTGTGGCTTCCCGTACCGTACGGCCTGTACTACATCGTGGGCTCCGTCATCATGTGGTACATGCTGCACCGGCGGCTCAACGGCCTGGACGGTCGCCGGACCGCCGCCACGCTGCTCCGGCTGCACCTGGCCGCCGTCCCGTCCGCGGTCTTCGGTGTGGCGATGATCTACCTCTTCCGGGACCTGCCGGGCGAGGTCTGGCCGGGCCTGGCGGCGATGGCGGCGGGAGGCGCCGTCGGAGCCGTGTTGTTCGTGGTGACCGCAAAGCTTCTCAAAGTGACAGAAGTCACATCCTTCCTCGATTTGCTCAAAACCCGGTTGCGACGCCGCTGATCACCAGGAATAGCTGAGATTGAGCGGACCCGCTCCGTTAAGCACCGGAAGGTGGCCGAGTATCCGTTGTCCTCCAAAGATGCTGTTCACGCGTCCTAGCATGGACAGGCATCGCTTTACCGCTACCGCATTGTTCAACCGAACTGCCCGAAGGGAGGCTGGGGACAGCAGGCAGGGCCGACGGACCCCTCGCGCGCACCCCGTAACGCTCCGGTCCGCACACGGCCAGGGAGCACGGACGCACGCGAAACCACGGCACTGGCACCCGTCACTCCCATCATGAGCACCTTCCTCATCGAACCCGGTGCGAAGCTGGCCAACCGCTACCGTCTGGACCAGGTGGTGAGCGAGACCGGCGGCGCCACACGCTGGAAGGCCACCGACGAGACGCTCGCGCGTCCCGTGGCCGTGTGGACCTTCGCCGAGGGCTTCCCTCGCACGTCCGAGGTCGTGCGCGCCGCCCGGGCCACGAGCCGCATCCCCGACGCCCGCGTCACGCAGGTCTTCGACGCCGACGACTCCTCCCCCGTCCCCTACGTGGTCGAGGAGTGGGTCATCGGCTCCTCCCTGGCCGACCTCCTCGCGCAGGGCCCCATGGAGCCCGAGCGCGCCGCCGGACTGGTCGCCGAGGCCGCCGAGGCGATCGCCGCCGCGCACGCCGGAGGCCTGCACCACCTGTGCCTGACACCGAGCAAGCTCATGTGGAGCAGCGGCGGCGCGGTCAAGGTGACAGGCATCGGTGTGGACGCCGCCCTGCTGGGCGCCGGCAACCCCGACCCCGCGGCCACCGACGCCCAGGGGCTGGGCAACCTGCTCTACGCGGCGCTCACCGGGCACTGGCCCGGCGGCCCGCAGAGCGGCCTGCCCGCCGCGCCCGAGGGCCCCGCGGGCCCCTACCCTCCCCACCACATCCGACAGGGCGTCACCGAGCCCCTGGGCACCATCACCACGCGCGCCGCCCTGCCGCAGCTCGCGGGGCAGCTGGTGCCCGGACCGCCCATCGCCTCGCCGGCCGACTTCTGCGCGGCCATGGCCGAGGTGCCCCGGCTCATCCCCCTGCCCGTCACCCAGGCCGAGTCGGCTCCGCCCGTGCCCGGGACCTCCCGGCGCACCGGCGAGTTCGACAGCACCGGCCCGCGCCGAAGCCCGCGGGGCAACCGCGGCGGGGCCGCGGGCGCACGGGACGACCAGGAGGCCCGCCACGGTTCCGTCGGACGGACGGGCTCCGCCTCGCGGGGCGGCGCCTCGGCCCGGGGCGGCTCCGAGGTTCGTGAACGGCAGGGCCCCTCCCGGATGGAGCAGCGAACCGCGCGCGCGCAGCCCTCGCTCCGCAAGATCCTGGTCGGCGTGGCGGCCCTGGTGCTGTTCGCCGGTGTGGTCGTCGGCGCCTGGACGGTCGGGACGATGTTCAGCGCGGGCGGAGACGAGGAGGCCCCGCCCGAGGACGGCGGCGGCCAGGCCTCGGACGGCGGCGGGGATGTGGAGCTGAGCCCGCTGGAGATCCAGGGGTCACGCGGCCTCAACCCGCACGGCAACACCGACGAGCACTCGGACAAGGCGGGCCGCGCCCACGACGGGGACACCGCCACGGAGTGGAACACCCAGGGCTACAGGGATCCGCTCAGCGCCATCAAGCCCGGCGTCGGACTCCAGCTCGACCTCGGCGCAGTCCACGAGGTCCACGAGGTGGACCTCAACCTCGGCGGCAGCGGCTACGAGTTCCAGATCCTGGCCGGCGAGAGCGACTCGGACAGCGAGACCGGTTACGAGGTCGTCGGATCGGGCACGGGCGGCTCCCAGGTCGTCGCCCTCGACGAACCGGTCGAGGCCCGCTACGTCGTGGTCTGGTTCACCGAGCTGGCCGGGTCCGGCGAGTGGAGGGGCACGGTCTACGAGGCCGAGGTACGGGGCGTCGAGTAGCGGGGTACGTGATCGGGTACTGATGGACGCGCTCCAGGAGCTTCCTGACCGGGAGCTGTTGACGAGGCACGCTCAGGGCGACGACCAGGCCTTCGCGGTCCTGGTGCGTCGGCACCGCGAGCGCCTTTGGGCTGTCGCCGTGCGCATGATGGGCGACCGCGAGGAGGCCTCCGACGCGCTCCAGGACGCGTTCCTGTCCGCGTTCCGCGCAGCCGACCGCTTCCGCGGCGAGGCGCAGGTGAGCACGTGGCTGCACCGGATCGTGGTGAACGCCTGCCACGACCGGCTGCGGCGCCGCAAGGTGCGCCCGGCCACTCCGACCGAGGACGAGACCCTGGACGTGATGTCCAACGAGAGGCTCGGCCGCTCGGGAGGGGGGCCGGACCACGCCTCGCAGACCGAGACGCGCCTGGACGTCAACGCCGCGCTGGACCTGCTCCCGCTGGACCAGCGCATGGCGCTGACCCTCGTGGACATGCTCGGCTACCGGGTGGAGGAGGCCGCGCAGATCCTCGACGTGGCGTCGGGGACCGTCAAGAGCAGGTGTGCGCGAGGTCGCGCCAGACTTCTCCCGTCGCTGGCCCATCTGAGGAACCCTCGACAAGCCGGAGACGTCACAACTGGGAGAGGAGGTGCCAACCCATCGTGACGTCCCATCCAGACGTGGAGGCACTCGCCTTCTTCGCCGAGGAGCTCCTGGAGCCCGACGAGGAACGCACCGTCGCAGCCCACATAGACACCTGCGCGACCTGCGCGACGACCCTGGGAGAACTCGCCGGGGTGTCCGAGGCGCTGGCCGCCGCACCGGCTCCCGCCCTGCCCCGGGACGTGGCCGACCTCCTCGACCAGCGCCTCGCGGAGGCGGTGCGCGAGCGCGCCGCGGTGTTCCCCGTCGCCGCGGAGGGCGCCGCCCCGCCGCCGACCGGCGGCGCCACGGTGACCCCCCTCCCGCGTCGGCCCCGGACCGGGCGGAGCCTGAGCAGGGCCCGGCTGATGATGCTGGCCGCCGCCGCGGCGGTCGTCGTGGGGGGCGGCGGCGCGGCCCTGTTCAACGGCGTGCTCACCCCGGGCGGCCAGGACGGCGAGACCGGCGTCGCGGCCCCGCTGGCCGAGAACAGCCAGGAGAACGCCCCGGACACGGCGCAGTCCTACACACCGCAGGTGGTGCGGAGCGGGACCGTCTACACCGAGGCGGCCCTGACCGAGCAGGCCGCCCGGACACTCGACCTGTCCCCCGTGGGCGGGAGCGGTGCCGAGGGAGAAGGCGAACCGGGCGGGGGCGCGCAGGCCGGCACCCTGGCCGTCGAGGCGGCTCCCCCCGGGCTCCAGGAGTGCGTGGTTCTTCTCAGCGAGGAGCTCGGCGGGCACTTCACCCTGGTCGACGACGCCCACTACGGCGGCGGGGACTCCCCCGCGTGGGTGCTGTTCTCACCCCGGGGCGAGCGGTTCGAGGTGTACGTGGTCGATCCGGCCTGCGCTCAGGGCGGCGACCCCGGCCGCAACGTCCTCGCCCAGGAGACCGTCCAGGCCCCCTGACCCACCGGTCCGGGTCCGCCCGCCGCCGAGCCGTCGTGTCCCCGTGTCCCTTTGGCGCCGTGTCGACATGTCGCCGGGGCGGGCACGGGCCCGGTCCGCCGCCCTCGGGCGTCCGGTCACCGGCCGGGGCGGACCAGGCCCGTCTCGTAGGCGACCACCACCAGGCCGACCCGGTCGCGGACCGCGAGCTTGGCCAGGAGGCGTCCCACGTGGGTGCGCGCGGTGGCCGGACTCAGGTGGAGCGCGGCGCCGATCTCCTGGTTCGACATACCGCGTCCGACCAGGGCGAGCACGTCGCGCTCCCGGTCGGTGAGCACGTCGAGCCGGGAGGCGCTCCCCGGGGCGACCGCGGTGTCGGCGAGGCGCTCGATCACCCTGCGGGTGACCCCCGGCGAGAGCAGCGCGTCCCCCGCCGCCACGGTGCGGACCGCGTCCCGCAGCTGCCGCGGACCGGCGTCCTTGAGCAGGAAGCCGGAGGCGCCCAGCCGCAGCGCGGTGAACACGTTGTCGTCCTCCCCGAACGTGGTGAGCACGACCACCCGCGCCCCGCGGAACGTCGACGTGTCGACATGTGTGTTCGTGGACCCCCCGGACGCGGGGCCGCCGCCGCGGCGCTCCAGCTCGCGGAGCACCGCCAGACCGTCCATCGCGGGCATCTGGAGGTCGAGCAGGACCACGTCGGGGCGGTGGCGGTCGATGTCCGCGAGCGCCTCGCGGCCGTTCTCGGACTCGGCCACGACCCCGATCCCCTCGTCGCGCTCCAGCAGCGCGCGGACCCCCGCGCGGACGAGGGGTTGGTCGTCCACGAGCAGGACCCGGATCACCGCTCGTCCCCGAGCGGCAGCAGCGCGCGCACCCCGAACCCCCCGCGGGGCAGGGGCGCGGCCTCCACCGATCCGCCGACCAGGCGCACCCGTTCGCGCATCCCCGCCAGCCCGCTGCCCCCGGGGGACGCGGCCGGTACGGCCGTCCCCTCGTCGGTCACCGTCACGTCGAGCATCCCGTTCCTCCTGGAGAAGGCCACCCGCGCCCGTGGGGCGCGCGCGTGGCGCAGCGTGTTAGTCAGCGCCTCCTGGACGATCCGGTAGGCGGTGGCGTCCACCATCCCGGGCAGCTCGCCGGGAGCGGGCGTCCCGGCCACCTCCACGTCCACCCCGGCCGCGCGCACGGCGGCCACGAGTTCGTCCAGGTGCGCGAGGGAGGAGACCCGGTCTCCGCCGGGGTCGGCCTCGCGCAGCGCCCGCACGGTGGCGCGCAGCTCGCTCAGGCCCGCCCGCGAGGCCCGCGCCACGTGGTCCAGCTCGGCGCGCGCGACGGGCACGTCCGCCGGGTCGTCGTCCAGGGCCTCCGCGGCCACCGCCGCGTGCAGGGACACCACGGAGAGGTGGTGTCCCACGGCGTCGTGCAGGTCGCGGGCGATACGGGTGCGTTCGAGCGCCAGTCGCTCGGCCGCCTCGGACTCGCGCGCCTGCCTGTCGAGGACCTCGATCCGCACGCGCTGCTGCTCGGCCCGGCGCCGCTGCCACTGCACGTGGCCCAGGGCCGTGGCCGCGCCCATGACGGCCACCGTGGCGGGCAGCTCGTACCCCAGGAGGTAGGCGGGGTCCTGCCCCTCCCTCAACCGGGTGAACGTGGAGACCAGGACCAGCGCGGCTGCCGTGCCCGCCGACCACGGGGTGCGGCCCGCCTCCGCGGCCGAGTACAGCGCGGCGGCCACCGGGACGGCCAGGCCGATGACGGGGAGCTGGAGCACGTAGTTGGCGACGACCAGGACCGAGGTGGCCGCCAGGACCGCGATCGGCCAGCGGCGCCGGACCAGCATGAGCGCGCCGAGGACCGCGGCCAGCCCGTACCCGAGCGGCAGGTTCCCCGTGTCGCCGACGTCGGAGGCGACCGCGATCGCCACCACGGCGAAGACGGCGAACCCGAAGAGCGCGTCGACCACGACGCCCCGGCGGTCAGTGGGCATGCGGCGATTCTACGGACCCGGACCCCTGGCGGCGCGGGACCGGCCGTCCCTGCCGCGTCCGTCGCCGACCGCCCTCGACGCCGCCCTCCGGGTGGCCGCCGCCCTGGCCCTGAACGCCCTGTGGGGGCTCGCGGCGGGCGCGATCACCCCGGGGGGGTGCGGTTCGCCCTGCGCGGTCGCCAGCGGCCCCCCTGCGGCCTCCCGGGCCTCCCTCGGGCTAGCGCGGCCTCCCGGGATCGTCCGGCGCCTCCCCGCCGGTCCCCCGGCCGGGGCCCCAGCCGCCGCGCGGCGGCCGTCCGGTCGCTGACGGGCTCCCCCGGGGAGTGTCCGGGAAGGCGCACTGGACCGCCTCCGGCGCATACCCCACCCCCGTAACCTGGGGCGATGTCCCGAAGGGAATGCCCTGCGCCTACCATCGGTTGTGCTAACCATCTTCCCCTGAGGTCACACGGCGTGGCCAGGGCAGCGACTGTGTGAAGGGCCAACGAGCGTGAGTGACGTCCGCAATGTCATCATCATCGGTTCCGGACCGGCGGGGTACACCGCCGCCGTGTACGCCGCCCGTGCCGAGCTGCGACCCCTGGTGTTCGAGGGTTCCATCACCGCCGGCGGCGCGCTGATGAACACCACCGAGGTCGAGAACTTCCCCGGTTTCCCCGACGGCGTCATGGGCCCCGACCTCATGGACCACATGCGCAAGCAGGCGGAGCGGTTCGGCGCCGAGCTGGTGCCGGAGGACGTCACCGAGGTCGATCTGAGCAAGCCGGTCAAGGAGGTCGTCGCGGGCGGTGAGACCTTCCTCGCCCACACGGTCATCCTCGCCACCGGCTCCGGCTACCGCGAGCTGGGCGTCCCGGGCGAGAAGGAGCTTTCCGGGCGCGGCACCTCCTGGTGCGCCACCTGCGACGGCTTCTTCTTCCGCGACCAGGACATCGCGGTGGTCGGCGGCGGCGACACCGCCATGGAGGAGGCCCTGTTCCTCACCCGGTTCGCGAGGTCGGTGACCGTCATCCACCGCCGCGACCAGCTGCGCGCCAGCCGCATCATGGCCGAGCGCGCGCACGCCAACGAGAAGATCACCTTCCTCTGGAACTCGGCGGTCACCGAGGTCCTGGGCGAGGAGCGCGTCTCCGGCCTCAAGGTGCTCGACACCCAGACCGGCGAGACCAGCACCCTGGACGTCACCGGCCTGTTCGTCGCGATCGGCCACGACCCGCGTGTGGAGCTGTTCGACAAGCAGATCGAGCTCGACGAGGAGGGCTACGTCAAGGTGGACTTCCCGTCCACGCGGACCAACCTGGAGGGCGTCTTCGCCGCGGGCGACGTCGTCGACCACCAGTACCGGCAGGCGATCACCGCCGCGGGAACCGGCTGCTCCGCCGCCCTGGACGCCGAGCGATACCTCGCCGCGCGCGGCAACTAGAGGACGGCGGCGCCCGAGGCCCGGACCCGGGCCCGCCGACTCCCCCTAGCCCCCTGCCCCGGATACGCCGAACAAGGAGAACCATGTCAGCTGTCAAGCAGGTCACCGACGCCACCTTCAAGGAGGAGGTCCTCTCCAGCGACAAGCCCGTCCTGGTGGACTTCTGGGCCGACTGGTGCGGCCCGTGCAAGCAGATGGCCCCGGTGCTGGACAAACTGGCCGAGGAGCACGGCGACAAGATCGAGGTCGTCAAGATCAACACCGACCAGAACCCGGAGACGCCGCGCTCCTACAACGTGCTGTCCCTGCCGACGATGAACCTCTACAAGGACGGCGAGGTCGTCAAGCAGATCATCGGCGCCAAGCCCAAGCGCCTCCTGGAGAAGGAGCTCGCGGAGTTCCTGTAACCCGGAACCCGCCGCGCCCGCGACTCCTCCGCGAGCCCGTACGGCGAAGGCCCCCGAGATCCCTGCGGTCTCGGGGGCCTTCGCCGTACCGGTGCCTTCGTCGGCGGTGTTTCACGTGAAACCTCGCCGACGAAGGAGCTGGGTCCTGTGTTGTGAACCGGTCTCAGCTTGTGGGGGTCGGTTCGGGCGCCGACGGGGTTCCGGAGGGACCGGAGGCGGGTCCGCTCGTTGCCCACGGACCCGTCGCAGGCACCGAGGGTTCCCGTTCTCCGGGCACCCGGACACGGACCCAAGCGGAGCGGAGGTCCGAGGAACGGCGCCTAGCCCATCTGGCTGATGATGCGCTCCAGGTCCTCGTGCGTCGCGAACTCCACGACGATCCTGCCCTTGCGCTTGCCCATGTTGACCTTCACCGTGGTGTCCAGCCGGTCGGAGAGGCGGGAGGCCCACTCCTCGACCTGGGGAGGGTTGGCGGTCCGCGTGGGGGCGCGGCGGACCCTCTCCTCCTCGGGCTCCTCCCTCAGGGCCACCATCTCCTCCAGCGAGCGGACCGAGATGCCCTCCTCCACCACACGGGCGGCGAGGCGGTCCTGGAGGTCGGGGTCCTCGACCTTCAACAGCGTCCGCGCGTGCCCGGCGCTGAGCACACCCGCGGCCACGCGCGTCTGCACCTTGGGCGGAAGGGTGAGCAGCCGCAGGGTGTTGGTGATGTGCGAACGGGAACGGCCGATCCGCTGGGCCAGCTCCCCGTGGGTGGCGCCGAAGTCGTCCAGCAGCTGCTTGTAGGCGGCCGCCTCCTCCAGGGGGGTGAGCTCCTGCCGGTGCAGGTTCTCCAGGAGCGCGTCGCGCAGCAACTCGTCGTCGTCGGTGCTGCGCACGATGGCGGGGACGCGGGTGAGACCCGCCTCCTTGCTGGCCCGCATCCGGCGCTCGCCCATGATGAGCTCGTACCGGGGGCCGCCATCACCCTCCAGCTTGCGCACGACGATGGGCTGGAGCAGGCCGACCTCGCTGATCGAGTCCCGCAGCTCCTCCAGGGCCTGATCGTCGAAGTACTTCCGCGGCTGCCGGGGGTTGGGGATGATCGAGCTGAGCTCGACCTCCTCCAGGTACGTCCCGTCGGGCAGGGCTTCCACCCGTGGCTCGACGGGCTGGGTCTCCTCCTCGGAGACGGTGACGGGGGCGGGGGCGGGGGCCGCGGGCCCCTGTGGGATGAGAGCCCCCAGTCCCTTGCCCAGTCCGCGCCGCTGCTGGCTCACCGGCACCTCCACACTCCTCTTCCGCTTGTCAGACCTTGGCCCTGTGGGCGATCTCCCGGGCGGCTTCCAGGTAGGCCACCGCGCCGGTGGAAGCCGGGTCGTACGTCATCACCGACTGGCCGTAACTGGGCGCCTCGGACACCCGGACGCTCCGAGGGATCAGCGTCTCCAGGACGGTGTCCCCGAAGTGCGAGCGCACCTCGTCGGCCACCTGCTGGGAGAGCCTGGTCCGGCCGTCGTACATCGTCAGCAGGATGGTGCTGACCGCCAGCCCCGGGTTCAGGTGGGACTGGACGAGCTCCACGTTGCGCAGCAGCTGCCCCAGGCCCTCCAGGGCGTAGTACTCGCACTGGATCGGAATCATGACCTCGTCGCACGCCACCATCGCGTTGACCGTCAGCAGGCCGAGCGAGGGCGGGCAGTCGATGAGGATGTAGTCCAGGTCCGAGGTGTCGTAGGCGGCGAAGGCCCGCTTGAGCCGGGCCTCGCGCGCGACGAGCGAGACCAGTTCGATCTCGGCGCCCGCCAGGTCGATGGTCGCCGGGGCGCACCAGAGGTTGGGGATGTCCGGGACCGGCTGGGCGAGCTTGCGGATCTCCTCGTCCTCCACCAGGCAGTGGTAGATGGACCGGGTCTGGTTGTCGCGCTCCATGCTGAGGGCGGTGGACGCGTTGCCCTGCGGGTCGAGGTCGACCACGAGGACGCGCTGTCCGTGCATCGCCAGGGCGGCCGCGATGTTGACCGTCGTGGTGGTCTTGCCGACGCCGCCCTTCTGATTGGCCACACTGATCACCCGGCAGTCCTTGGGCCGGGGCCAGATGTCGTCGGGTCCGCGAACCGCCATGGCCTCATGGGCCGCACGGGCGAGCGGAGTGTCGGGAACCCCGGACGGTGTTTCACGTGAAACATCGAGCAGGTCTCCGTAGGAGGATGTTTCACGTGAAACACCGGGGTTGTCGGATGGGTTCACGAAGGAGTTCACCTCTTCCGTCCGCGCTTCTTCTTGCCGCCGCGCGCCTTCGGCGCTGGCGGACCACCGGTCACCGTGACGCGAACGACCGTGGTAGCGGGATCGACTTTACCCCGCCCCACCCTGATCACATCGCTAACGCTGGGCCGCAGTTTCGAAACGTCTTTCTCCGCGGCGGCCAGTTCGGCCTCCGCCTGCTCCCCCTTGAGCGCCAGCAGGCTGCCGCCCTCGCGCAGAAGGGGCAGGGACCACCCGGCGAGTCGGCTGAGGGGAGCGACCGCGCGGGCGGTGACGAAGTCGGTGTAGACCTCGCCGTGCGCCTCCTCGGCACGGCCGCGCCGCACCTCGACGTTGGGCAGCTCCAGGATTTCCACGGCCTCGTTGAGGAAGACCGTCCTGCGCAGCAGCGGCTCCAGCAGCACCATGCGGATGTCGGGGCGCAGCAGACCGAGCACCAGCCCGGGCAGCCCGGCGCCCGAGCCGACGTCCACCACCTCGGCGCCCTCGGGAAGCAGTTCCTCCACGACGGCGCAGTTGATGAGGTGCCGCTCCCACAGGCGGGGAACCTCGCGCGGACCGATCAGTCCCCGGCGCACCCCGTCGTCGGCGAGCAGTTCGGCGTAGCGCCGCGCCGTCGGCAGGGAGGTGCCGAAGACCGCCTCCGCCTCCGCCGGGGGATCGGGGAGCGCGGCACCGGGCTCCTCAGTGCCCGAGGTCATCGGTCACCACCTGTGAACTCGTCCATCATCACTTCCATGTCGGTTCGCCACGGCGTCCGCACACACGGCGGGGCCGGTGGGCGAGGGGGGACGCGCAGCGGCGCGGAGAAAAGGGGTCCACCCTGAATCCTACGCGCGGGAGGACACCGCGGTTTCACGTGAAACATCCACGGCCCCCGCTTCTGCCTTCCCCCCGTGCGGTCCCACCACACATGGCGAGAAGTCGACAGAGCCGCATGCCGACACGGCGGGGGCACGTACGGCAGGGACCGGGCACAAACGGAGGGGGTGGCGATGTTTCACGTGAAACATCGCCACCCCTCCGGGGTGTCCGCGCCTAGGAGGCGGGCTGCACCACCACGTAGCGGTTGGGCTCCTCGCCCTCCGACTCGCTGTGCAGACCGGCGGCGGCGACCGCGTCGTGCACGACCTTGCGCTCGAAGGGGGTCATCGGCTCCAGAGGCTGGGTCTGGCCGGTCTCCTTGGCCTTGTTGGCGGCGTCCGTCCCGACCTGGAAGAGCACCTTGCGGCGGTCCTCGCGGTACCCCCCGATGTCCAGCATCAGGCGGCTGCGCTCACCGGTGGCCCGGTGCACCGCAAGCCGGGTGAGCTCCTGGAGGGCCTCCAGGACCTCGCCCTTCTCCCCGATCAACTCGTCGAGGGTGGCGCCGACGACGGAGACCATCGCACGGTCGCCCTCGACGTCCATGTCGATGTCGCCGTCGAAGTCCGCGATGTCGAGGAGTCCCTCGATGTAGTCCGCGGCGATGTCGCCCTCGTTCTCCAGGGCCTCGACATCGATTCCGGCCTCAGGCGCCTCAGCCACCGCTACGCCACCGCTCTCTTCCTCGCTACTTGCCACAGCGATCCCGTCTCCTCATCCCTCACGCCCTGGCCGCCGTACGCCTCAGGGGCAGTGTCGCCTGCGCACTCGAACGCCTTCTCGGCCGGGAGCCGCAGAACCTAGCGCGGGCCGCCACCGGACCGCTTGGAACGCGACTGCTTCTTCGGCTGCTTGCGTTCGATCTTAGGCTGTTCCTCCGGCTCAGGAGCGGATTCCGCCGCCTTCTTTCGGCTGAGCATGCCCTTGGCGGAACCGTTGGCGGAGGCGGCGCTCCCGGCCTTGGCCTGCTCCTGGCCGGGCATCGGCTGCCTGCTGTAGAGGAAGTGCTGCTGCCCCATGGTCCAGACGTTGGAGGTGACCCAGTAGACCAGCACACCCACGGGCATCATGAGACCGAAGAGCCCGAACAGGGGCGCCATGTACATCATGATCTTCTGGGTCTGCATCATGGGGTTGTCGGGCATCTGGGAGACGCTGCGCTTCATGCTCTGGCGCATGGTGAGGAACGTCGTCGTACCCATGATCACGCAGGCGATCGCGATGATGACCTTGGCCATGATCGGGTCGGACGCGCCGAGCGCGAGGAGCTCCTCGGGGGAGCTGTTGAACTGGGCCGCGACGGGCGCCTCGAAGATGAGCGCCGCACGCGCGCTCTCCACCAGCTCCGGGGTGAAGTTGTACTGGGCGTTGCCCTCGGCGACGCTGCGCAGCACGCTGAAGAGCGCGAAGAAGACCGGCATCTGCAGGAGGAGCGGCAGACAACCCATGATCGGGTTGGTGCCGCTCTCCTGGTAGAGCTTCATGGACTCCCGCTGCAAGCGCTCCTTGTCGTGCTTGTAGCGCTCGCGGAGCTTCATGATCTTGGGCTGGATGTCCTGCATCTTGCGCTGCGTGTTCATCTGCTTGACGAACAGCGGCACCAGCAGGAGCCGCATGAGCACGGTGAGCAGGACGATCGACAGGCCCCAGGCCCAGCCGCTGTCCGTGTCGAGGCCGATGTAGGTCAGACCCGAGTGGATCTGGACCAAGATCCAGCCGACGATGTTGTAAAGCCAGTCCAGCACCGGCCAACTCCTATGTGATTCGCTTCAGCTACTGGTCCCCGGGAGGGGTTCCGGTGTGGCCGGCTCCGCCCGCAGACTCCTCGGACTCCCCGTTCCGGCGCCCCCTGGGCGGCGGAACCGGATCAAGCCCCCCCGGATTGAAGGGGTGGCAACGGGCGATACGCCGGGTTCCCAACCACAACCCGTACAGAGCTCCGTGCACGCGCAGCGCCTCGACGGCGTACGCGCTGCACGAGGGGTAGAAACGGCAGACCGGGGGGAAGAGCGGACTGATGAAGCGCTGGTAACCCCGGATGGGCAGGATCAACACACGCGCGAACACCGTCGGTCTGTGCTCGGTCATCGGCCCCACCGCTCTCCGCCCTCGTCCGGGCGTCGGTTCCCTGCTGTCTCGCGCACCGCGGGATCGGCCGCCGGGGGCCGAGGTCGGCCACGGCCGGACCGGCGGCGCGACGACGTCCCGCGGGGGCGCATCGCCGCGGCGATCGCGCTGTCGAGTTGGGCGGCCAGGTCCTCGTGCCGCGCGGTGGCGGCGGCGGGTCGGGCGCGCACTACAAGCAGGCTACCGTTTGGCAGAACAGCCAACCGAGACCGCATCAGGTGGCGCAGTCTGCGCTGCACGCGCTTGCGCACCACCGCTCCCCCGACAGCCTTGCTGACCACGAAGCCGACCCGCGGGGGGTCGGCGTCCGCGACGCCGGAGGGCGGGGGGAGGTAGACGGCGCCCAGGCAGTCCCTGGACGCGCGCCGTCCCGAACGCATGACGGAGCCGAACTCGGCGCTGTGGCGCATCCGGTTCCTCGGCGAGAGCATCGGCTTCCTTCGTGCTTCGGTACTTCTCCCACGACAAAGGGACCGGCCGGCGAGAAGGCCGGACGGTCCCGAAGGGCTTGGTGCTGGGCGTGGCCTAGTGGCTCACGGTCAGCGCCGCGCGCCCCTTACGACGGCGCGAGGCGATGATGGCGCGACCGGCGCGCGTACGCATGCGCAGCCGGAAGCCGTGGACCTTCGCGCGACGCCGGTTGTTCGGCTGGTACGTACGCTTGCTCACTACTGGCTCCAGGGGCGTGTCAGGATAAGTACTACGACAGACCCCCAGGATATGCGGGGCCTACGGGTGCATGAGCCGCGGCCGCGCCTCCGTGCGGACACGGGCGCAGGCAGATCATCGGCATAAGCATAAAGAAGATACGACCTGGTCCGGCCGGGGTCAAATCGGGCCTGTGGACGGCGGTTCCACGCGCCCGGCCGGGCAGTCCCCTCCTCCTCGCCATCCCGGCCCCCGGGCCCCGGCTCCGCCCTCCTTCGCGGGCGGCCGGCACGGGGCCCGCGCCCGCTTCCCTCCCCCCGTCCCGTGGACGACTCCTTGTCCACAGGCGTGTGAGACTTCCACACCCCCCGGCGTCTGTGGATAACCTCAGCCTGTGGATAACGTGCCCCTCGCGCCGGCCGACGCTCCGCCGACGTCGGGAGCAACCTTCTTACACACCTTCTGATCTGCACATTGTGGATAACTCTGCGCTGCGCGCGGAGATCTGCCATCCTGTGGACAAGCCTGTGGAAAACCTGTGGACAACGTCCTGAGGCTGTGGATACCGGACTTGTGCCCACGGAGGCGCAGCTCAGGTGGCAGTGAAGTTATCCACAGGCACATAACCACCCAAACAAGGCGATTTCGCGTCCTGGCCCGACCCGGCACCGCCGTGGGAGGAGGACAATGGGGAGTCGCTCCCTGCGGCCGCAGGTCCCCGCGAGCGCCACCCGACCGACGCGCCACGGGCTTCGCCCTGGCCACCACGTCCCCTTCCGCCCCCTACTCCGCACCGCACAGACCCGTACCGAAGGGACAAGCACCCATGGCAGGTCGTCTTGGCTGACGCGCAGGTCAACCTCGCAGTGGTCTGGTCCAGCGTCCTGGACGGGATCGACAACGACTCCCTCCCCGCGCACCAGCGCGCATGGCTGCCGCAGACCCGTCCGCTGGGTCTGATCGAGGACACCGCGCTCATCGCGGCGCCCAACGAGTTCACCAAGAAGGTGCTGGAGACACGCCTGTACCCGGCGATCAGCAAGGCGCTCTCCGCCCACCTGGGCCGGGAGATCCGGGTCGCGGTGACGGTCGACCCGACCGCGGTGCCGACCCCGCCGCCCACCCCGACACCGCCCGCCGCCCCGGGGCCGCAGGGACCGCGGAGCGTGGAGGGGCACACCGCGCCCGCCTTCTCCCCCGTCGTGCCGGGCACCGCCCCGGGCCCGGGGCGTCCGACGGCTCCCCAGGCGGCGCCCGCGGACGCCCAGCGGACCGCGCCGGCCTCCCGGGGACAGCACGCGCGCCCGTCCGCCGAGACCGCCGAGCCGCCCGCCCCGTGGCCCTCGGCCCCGGCTCCGGCCCCGGAGCAGGCCGACCTGCTGGGCCCCACGCCCCCGGCCGACCCCCCGCCCGTCGGCGAGGAGCCGCACACGGTCCGCGACGCGCCCGCGCCCTGGGTCCAGCAGACCTTCGCCTCGCCCCAGGAGACGCCCACCGCGCCCCCGCTGTGGGAGCAGCCCTCCGCACTGGAGCGGCAGCAGGAGCCCGCGGGGTGGCGGCAGCAGGCCTGGACGGACCCGGAGTGGGACCGGCCCAACCGCTGGGAGACCCCGCGGGCGGAGGTGCCCGCACCGGGGCCCGAGGCGGCGGAGGAGGCCGCGCCGCCCGCTCCGGAGGCCGCGGAGGCCCCCGTGGAGGACGAGGCCCCGAAGGCCCCCTCCTCTCCCCCCGGGCGCTCGCAGGAGGTCCCGCCGGGCGAGCACGCGCGGCTGAACCCCAAGTACACCTTCGACACCTTCGTCATCGGCTCCAGCAACCGCTTCGCGCACGCGGCGTCGGTGGCGGCCGCCGAGGCCCCGGCCAAGGCCTACAACCCGCTGTTCATCCACGGCGGCTCGGGGCTGGGCAAGACCCACCTGCTGCACGCCATCGGGCACTACACGCACCGCCTCTACGAGGGTTCGCGGGTGCGGTACGTCAGTTCGGAGGAGTTCACCAACGAGTTCATCAACTCGATCCGGGACGGCAAGGCGGACGGGTTCCGCCGCCGGTACCGCGACATCGACGTGCTCCTGGTGGACGACATCCAGTTCCTGGAGAACAAGGAGCAGACGCAGGAGGAGTTCTTCCACACCTTCAACACGCTGCACAACTCCGACAAGCAGATCGTCATCTCCAGCGACAGGCCGCCCAAGCAGCTGACCACGCTGGAGGACCGGATGCGCAGCCGGTTCGAGTGGGGCCTGCTCACCGACGTCCAACCGCCCGAGCTGGAGACCCGGATCGCCATCCTGCGCAAGAAGGCCGCGCAGGAGGGCCTGGCGGCCCCGCCCGAGGTGCTGGAGTTCATCGCGAGCAAGATCTCCACCAACATCCGGGAGCTGGAGGGCGCGCTGATCCGCGTGACCGCCTTCGCCAGCCTGAACCGGCAGTCGGTGGACCTGGACCTGACCAGCCAGGTGCTGCGCGACCTGGTGCCAAGCACCGAGGTCCCCGAGGTCACGGCGGGGGCGATCATGTCCCAGACGGCCGCCTACTTCGGCCTGACGGTCGAGGACCTCTGCGGGACCTCGCGCTCCCGGGTGCTGGTGACCGCCCGGCAGATCGCCATGTACCTGTGCAGGGAGCTGACCGAACTCTCCCTGCCCAAGATCGGGCAGCAGTTCGGCCGCGACCACACCACGGTCATGCACGCCGAGCGCAAGGTCCGCGGGCTGATGGCCGAGCGCCGGTCCATCTACAACCAGGTGCACGAGCTCACCAGCCGGATCAAGGACCAGCCCTCGCTGACCTGATCCGCGTACCGCGCACGAACGCCGCGGGGCGGCCTCCGGGACGGAGGCCGCCCCGCGGCGCTGGTACCGCGGCCCGCGGCGGCGTGTCGGCCCGTGGACAAGTCCACCTGTCGACACGTCCACAAGACGGCACACGTTATCCACAGGGCTCCACGACGCCTGCGGCCGAGTTATCCACAGGCTTGTGCGCACTAACGCCCGCCTCTGGAGGGGTTCGCCGCCTCTGCCGACGTCCGGGCCGGTTCGTGCCCGGCACGCCCTGTTCTCCCTGTTCTCCAGGCCTTCCGGGGACGCTGTTGCCCTTCCCACACCTGGTCGGAGGCCTTTGCGCCGGTGTTCGGCGCGCGGAACGGGGGACGCCCCTGTGGACAAACCTGTGCACAGACCCTTTGTCAGGGTTCGGGGGATCTGTGCAGGGGCTCGGAAAAAAATTTTGGCGTTCTCTCACCCGAGTTATCCACAGGAGAGGGGCCAAATCTGTGGACAACCCTGTGGACAACCTGTGGAAAAGCGCGTCGAGCCTGTGGGTAACCACCCCTGTTCCTGTGGACGCCGTGGTGGGTCACCCGGTGACCGAACCACCGATCCCTGTGGAGAACCTGGGGAAAACCTGTGGACGACGCTGTGGACGGAGTGTGGAAAACCTGGGGACGGCCTCGTTCGTCCACAGGCGGGCCAAGTTACGCACAGGGTTACCCACAGGCCCTGTGGACAGAAATTCGCAGGTTGACCTGCGGAAACAAGGGTTATCCACACTATCCACAGGCCCTACTACTACTGCGCACCTTCATTAACCAAGATGTGGCTTCACAACCGCTCCGCGGAAAATCTGTGGACAACTCTCCGAGACTGGCGCGACGACAGCCCGGTGCTGAGCTGTCAGCGGCAGCGGGTGAATCCGGGTAACGTGTGGTCTCGCCCCTGTCCTCCGCCGCCCGGATCCGAGCGGTGACCCCATACGGGATCCGAGGCAGCTCCCAGCGCCACCGGCGCGGCCTCCACAGCCCTGTGGACGGAGCCCTCGGCAGACCCACAGATCCACGAGCTGCAACGTTGAGGCTTCGACCGGCACGCCGGTCGTGCGGAAAGTGAGTCGGAAAGTGAAGTTCCGGGTCGAACGCGACGTACTGGCCGAGGCGGTCGCCTGGACCGCGCGCACACTCCCGACGCGCCCCTCTGTGCCGGTGCTCGTCGGCATCCTGCTGGAGGCCGGTGAGTTCGAGGGCCGCCAGCAGCTGCGCCTGTCCGGCTTCGACTACGAGGTCTCCACCCAGGCCGCGGTGGACGTCGAGGTCGAGGAGCCGGGCACGGTCCTGGTCACCGGCAAGCTGCTGGCCGAGATCACCCGCAACCTTCCCGCGCAGCCCGTGGAGGTCTCCACCGACGGCGCCAAGGTCGTCGTCACCGGCGGCAGCGCGAAGTTCACCCTGACCACCATGCCGGTGGAGGACTACCCCACGCTCCCGGAGATGCCCGGTGTGAGCGGGACCGTCGGCAGCGACGCCTTCGCCGCGGCGGTCAGCCAGGTGGCGGTGGCCGCCGGGCGCGACGACACCCTGCCGATGCTCACCGGCGTGCGCGTCGAGATCGAGGGCGAGACCATCACGCTCGCCTCCACCGACCGCTACCGCCTGGCCGTGCGCGAGCTCACCTGGAAGCCGGAGAACCCCGACCTGTCCGCGGTCGCGCTGGTCCCGGCCAAGACCCTCCACGACACCGCCAAGTCGCTCACCTCGGGCGCCGAGGTCTCGATCGCCCTCTCGGACGGCGGTTCCGGAGAGGGCATGATCGGCTTCGAGGGCGGCGGCCGCCGCACCACGACCCGCCTGCTCGACGGCGAGTTCCCCAAGTACCGGGCGCTGCTGCCGGACACCTTCAACTCGGTGGCCGAGGTCAGCCGCTCGGAGTTCGTCGAGGCGGTCAAGCGCGTCTCGCTGGTCGCCGAGCGCAACACCCCGCTGCGGCTGTCGTTCAGCCAGGGCCAGCTGGTCCTGGAGGCGGGCACCGGCGAGGAGGCGCAGGCGGTCGAGGTGCTGGAGGCCGACCTGGACGGCGACGACATCCAGATCGCCTTCAACTCCGGGTTCCTCCTGGACGGGCTCGGCGCCATCGGCACCGACGTCGCCCGCCTGCACTTCACCACCTCGACCAAGCCGTCGATCCTGACCGGCAAGCCCGCGGAGGAGGGTTCCTCCCCCGAGTACCGCTACCTGATCATGCCGGTGCGTCAGCCGGGCTGATCCGCGACCGGTCCGATTGACTGGCACCTGCCGGATCCGGTCCGCGACCCGGGCCGGCCGGCGTCCATCCACAGGCGGCGAAGGGGAGCAGAGCAACCATGCAGCTCGGAATGATCGGTCTCGGCAAGATGGGCGGCAACATGGCCGCCCGACTGCGGGATAAGGGCCACGAGGTCGTCGGGTACGACGTCGCCTCGCCGGAGCGCGACGTCGACACCCTTGCCGGACTGGTCGAACGGCTGGCCGCCCCCCGGGTGGTCTGGGTGATGGTCCCCGCGGGCGACCCCACGGCAGCGACCATCGCCGAACTGGGCGAGCTCCTGGACGAGGGCGACCTCGTCATCGAGGGGGGCAACTCCCACTACGCGGACGACCGCGTCCGCGCCAAGGCGCTGGAGGAGAAGGGCGTCGGCTACCTCGACGTCGGCGTCAGCGGCGGTGTCTGGGGCCGCCAGAACGGCTACGGCATCATGGTCGGCGGCCCGGCAGAGGACGTCGAGAAGGCCCGTCCGGTCTTCGCCGCCCTCGTGCCCGACGAGGGCGTGGGCTTCGTCCACGCCGGAGCGGTCGGCGCCGGGCACTTCGTCAAGATGGTCCACAACGGCATCGAGTACGGCATGATGCAGGCCTTCGGCGAGGGCTACGAGCTCATGGTCGCCTCCGGCCTCGTGGACGACGTGCCCGGCACGTTCGAGAGCTGGCGCGAGGGCACCGTGGTGCGCTCCTGGCTGCTGGACCTGCTCTCGCGCGCCCTGGAGGAGGACCCCGAGCTGTCGCGCCTGCGCGGCTACGCCGAGGACTCCGGCGAGGGCCGCTGGACCGTCCAGGCCGCCGTGGACCTCGCGGTCCCGGCCCCGGCGATCACCTCCTCCCTCTACGCGCGGTTCGCCTCCCGCCAGGACGACAGCCCGGCCATGAAGGTCGTGGCGGCCCTGCGCAACCAGTTCGGCGGCCACGCCGTGCACCGCGCCGAGACCTCCGACGACATCGACGTCTGAGGCTCCCTCCCCGCACCGCCCCCGACCCGGGGACGCAGCCCACGGGCCGTCCCCGGGAGCGACCCCTTCCCCCGACCGCCGCCGCCCCAGGAGGAAGGCCGGATGTACGTATCCCACCTGCAACTGGCCGACTTCCGGTCCTACCGTGAGGCCCTCGTGGAGATGGGCCCCGGCGTGAGCGTGTTCGTCGGCGCCAACGGCCAGGGCAAGACCAACCTGGTCGAGGCGGTCGGCTACGTGGCCACCCTCGGCAGCCACCGGGTCTCCTCCGACACCCCGCTGGTCCGCCAGGGCGCCCCCCGCGCGATCGTCCGGGCCAAGGTGGTGCGCGACGAGCGGTCCATGGTCGTGGACCTGGAGCTCAACCCCGGCAGGGCCAACCGGGCCCGGATCAACCAGGCGCCCGCGGGCCGCCCGCGCGAGGTCCTCGGCATCCTGCGCACCGTGCTCTTCGCCCCGGAGGACCTGGCACTGGTCAAGGGCGACCCCGGTGAGCGGCGCAGGTTCCTGGACGACCTGCTGGTGGCGCGCGCGCCCCGGATGGCGGGCGTGCGCTCGGACTACGACCGGGTGCTCAAGCAGCGCAACGCCCTGCTCAAGTCGGCCTCCGGCCGGATGTTCCGCCAGCGCTCGGCGCCCGACCTGAGCACGCTGGAGGTGTGGGACTCCCACCTCGCGGAGACGGGCGCGGAGCTGCTGGCGGCGCGGCTGGACCTGGTGGAGGAGCTGCGGCCGAGGATCGCCGAGGCCTACTCCGGGCTGACCGACTCCGGTGGCCCGGCCGTCCCCGACTACCGCTGCGGCGCGGTCCCCGAGGGCGCCGAGCCGCCGACCGGCCGTCCACAGCTTGTGGAAACCCTGCGCGACGCCATGGCCGAGGCCCGCGACCGCGAGCTCCAGCGCGGCGTCAGCCTGGTGGGCCCGCACCGCGACGACCTGGTCCTGCGGCTGGGCGGGATGCCCGCCAAGGGCTACGCCAGCCAGGGCGAGTCCTGGTCGTACGCGCTCTCGCTCAAACTGGCCGCCTTCGACCTGCTGCGCTCGGACGGCGACGACCCGGTGCTGATCCTGGACGACGTGTTCGCCGAGCTGGACAGCGAACGCCGCCGCAGGCTGGCCGAGCGCGTCGGCGACGCCGAACAGGTCCTGGTGACCGCGGCCGTGCCCGAGGACATCCCCAAGGAGCTGGACGGGGCCCGGTTCGGCGTGCGCGAGGGGGTCGTCACGGGTGAGTGAACGCTATCCACACCCTGTGGACCGGGGTCCGGCCCCCGACGCGGCCGATCGCGGCGGCGGAGGACTCCGTCCACAGCCTGTGGACGGAGCGCGGCGCCCGCCGGAGTCGGGACAGTCGGTCCCCCCGGCCCCGTCCGGGGCCGACCTGGCCCGCCAGGCTCTCGCCCGCGCCCGGGCCGAGGCCAAGGACCGCGGCGCGGTGCCCCGGGGGCTCCAGCGCTCGCGTCGGCGTGGCCGGTTGCGGTCACGCAACGAGCCCCAGATGTTCGGTGAGGCCGTGCGCACGTGGCTGATCGAGCACGGCTGGCAGGAGCAGGTGGCCATCGGCGGCGTGTTCGGCCGCTGGGCGGACATCGTGGGCGATTTCAACGCAGAGCACCTCCGCCCGGAGAGCTATTCGGACGGTGAGCTGGTCGTGGTGGCCGATTCGCCCACCATGGCGGCCCATGCGCGAGCGATGGTGCGCGATCTCATGCGCCGTCTCAACGAGGAGCTGGGCGACGGCACGGTCGTCGCCATCAAGGTCCGCGGCCCCGGTTTCCGGCGCCGCTGAGGCGAGCCCGTCCGGGCCGCGGGGCTGGGATGCCCGTTTCCTCCGCTTTCGCGGCCTGTGGATATCCCCAGGTGAACGCCGTTCCAGCGGGTGTCCGCCGAAGCCGGGGAGGGGACCGGGCCGCGTCGGGGCCGCCGGTCGCCGCAGGCGCCACTCAACCGCACCGGAACTTGCGCGCAGCCCCTCCCGCGTGTAGGGAGTCGTCTCCCTCCCTGAACGTTCGTTGTGAGGCGGCACAGGGCCGCCAATGCCACTTTGTCGCACCGTGCGGGGTATCATGGAGACGGTTCTTCAGACGCCTGTAGCCGGTCCCACGCCCCCAGAAGAGGGTGGGCGGACGGCCCCTGTGGCGAACGGTGATCCCCCAGGTGTCGCGGCACGCAGACCCTCCCGATCACCGTGTCACGGGTGACCGTCGCCGCTCGGCCGCGGTCGGCAGGCGTCCCCAGCAGGAGGGTGTTCCCACTTGGCCTACGACGCAGGTTCAATCACGGTTCTGGAGGGGCTTGAGGCGGTCCGCAAGCGCCCCGGAATGTACATCGGTTCCACAGGGGAGCGGGGCCTGCACCACCTGGTCTACGAGGTGGTCGACAACTCCGTCGACGAGGCGCTGGCGGGCCACGCCGACGCCATCGAGGTGACCCTGCTGGCCGACGGCGGCGTGTGCGTGGCCGACAACGGCCGCGGCATCCCCACCGACCTCCACCCGGTGGAGAAGCGCCCCGCCGTCGAGGTCGTCCTCACCACGCTGCACGCGGGCGGCAAGTTCGACGGCAAGTCCTACGCGGTCTCCGGCGGTCTGCACGGCGTCGGCGTCTCCGTCGTCAACGCGCTGTCCACCGCGCTGGAGGTGGAGATCCGCCTCCACGGGCACGTGTGGCGCCAGCGCTACGAGATGACCGCGCCCACCGGCGAACTCGTCAAGGGCGAGAGCACCGACGAGACCGGCACCCAGATCACCTTCTGGCCGGACGGCGGCATCTTCGAGACCACCACGTTCTCCTTCGAGACGCTCGCCCGCCGCATGCAGGAGATGGCCTTCCTCAACAAGGGGCTGTCCATCACCATCCGCGACGAGCGGCCCGAGCACACCGACGGCGGACCGACGGTCAACACCTTCCACTACGACGAGGGCCTGTCGGACTACGTCCGCCACATCAACGCCAAGAAGGAGCCGGCGCACGCGTCGATCATCTCCTTCGAGGAGGAGGGCGACGGCATCTCGGTCGAGATCGCCATGCAGTGGAACCAGTCCTACACCTCCTCCGTGCACACCTTCGCCAACACCATCAACACGGCCGAGGGCGGCACGCACGAGGAGGGGTTCCGCTCCGCGCTGACCACCCTGGTCAACCGGTACGCCCGCGACCAGAAGCTGCTGCGCGAGAAGGACGACAACCTCACCGGCGACGACATCCGCGAGGGCCTGACCGCCATCATCTCGGTCAAGCTGGCCGACCCGCAGTTCGAGGGCCAGACCAAGACCAAGCTGGGCAACACCGAGGCCAAGTCCTTCGTCCAGAAGGTCACCAACGAGCACCTGCGCGACTGGTTCGAGCGCAACCCCGGCGAGGCCAAGGACATCGTGTCCAAGGCCAGCCAGGCCGCCCGCGCCCGCGTGGCCGCCCGCCAGGCCCGCGACCTGACCCGCCGCAAGACCCTGCTGGAGACCACGTCCCTCCCGGGCAAGCTGTCGGACTGCCAGTCCACCAACCCGGAGGAGTGCGAGGTCTACATCGTCGAGGGCGACTCGGCGGGCGGCTCCGCGAAGGGCGGCCGCAACCCGCACAACCAGGCCATCCTGCCCATCCGGGGCAAGATCCTGAACGTCGAGAAGTCGCGCATCGACCGCATCCTCAAGAACGCGGAGGTCCAGGCGATCATCACCGCCCTGGGCACCGGCATCCACGAGGAGTTCGACGCCGAGAAGCTGCGGTACCACAAGGTCATCCTGATGGCCGACGCCGACGTCGACGGCCAGCACATCCGCACGCTGCTGCTCACCCTGCTGTTCCGCTTCATGAAGCCGCTGGTCGAGGCCGGGAACGTCTACCTGGCCGCGCCGCCGCTGTACAAGATCAAGTGGGACCAGAAGGGCAGCGACGCCAGCTACGCCTTCTCCGACGCCGAGCGCGACCGGGTCATCGAGGCCGGGATCGCCCAGGGCAAGAGGGACCCGCGCCCGCGCGACATGGTGCAGCGCTTCAAGGGTCTGGGCGAGATGAACGCCAACGAGCTGTGGGACACCACGATGGACCCGGACCGCCGCGTCCTGCTCCAGGTCAGCCTGGAGGACGCGGCCCAGGCCGACGAACTGTTCAGCGTGCTCATGGGTGAGGACGTCGAGTCGCGGCGCGCCTTCATCCAGCGCAACGCCAAGGACGTCCGCTTCCTGGACATCTAGCGCTCCGCGGATGTCCAGGGCCTCCCGGAGGACCCGGGCCCCGCTCCCACCCGTGCTCAAGCAAGCTTCGTAGAAGGGACCGACATCCGTGACGGATGCGAACAACCCCGACGCCCCTGAGGGCGGGGACTCCAACGTGGAGGCCCCGCCGCGCACGACCGACCGGATCGAACCCGTCGACATCCAGGTCGAGATGCAGCGCAGCTACCTCGACTACGCGATGTCGGTCATCGTCGGCCGCGCCCTGCCCGACGTGCGCGACGGCCTCAAGCCGGTCCACCAGCGCGTGCTCTACGCGATGTACGACGGCGGCTACCGCCCCGACCGCGGCTACTTCAAGTGCGCCCGCGTCGTCGGCGACGTCATGGGCAACTACCACCCGCACGGCGACAGCGCCATCTACGACACCCTGGTCCGCCTGGCCCAGTGGTGGTCCATGCGGATGCCGCTGGTCGACCCCAACGGCAACTTCGGCTCGGCGGGCAACGACCCGGCCGCCGCCATGCGCTACACCGAGTGCAAGCTCGCGCCGCTGGCCATGGAGATGCTCCGGGACATCGACAAGGACACCGTCGACTTCCGGCCCAACTACGACGGCCGCTCCGCCGAGCCCGTCGTGCTGCCCGCCCGCTTCCCGAACCTGCTGGTCAACGGCTCCTCGGGCATCGCGGTCGGCATGGCCACCAACATCCCGCCGCACAACCTGCGCGAGGTCGCCGACGGCGTCAACTGGTACCTCGACAACCCCGAGGCGCAGGACGAGGAGCTGCTCGACGCGCTCATCGCGCGCGTCAAGGGCCCCGACTTCCCCACCCGCGGGCTCATCGTCGGCAAGCGCGGCATCGAGGAGGCGTACCGGACCGGGCGCGGCTCCATCACCATGCGCGCCGTGGTCGAGGTGGAGGAGGACAAGCGGGGCCGCCAGACCCTGGTCGTCACCGAGCTGCCCTACCAGGTCAACCCGGACAACCTCGCGCTCAAGATCGCCGACCTGGTCAAGGACGGCAAGGTCACCGGCATCGCCGACGTGCGCGACGAGAGCAGCGGCCGCACCGGGCAGCGCCTGGTCATCGTGCTCAAGCGCGACGCCGTCGCCAAGGTCGTGCTGAACAACCTCTACAAGCACACCCAGCTCCAGGAGACCTTCGGCGCGAACATGCTCGCGCTGGTCGACGGGGTGCCGCGCACTCTGCGCCTGGACCAGATGATCCGGCACTGGGTCAAGCACCAGGTCGAGGTCATCGTCCGCCGGACCCGGTACCTGCTGCGCAAGGCCGAGGAGCGGGCGCACATCCTGCGCGCGCTGCTGCGGGCCATGGACCGCATCGACGAGGTCATCAACCTCATCCGGGCCAGCGCCTCCGCGGACCAGGCCCGCACCGGCCTGATGGACCTGCTGGAGATCGACGACATCCAGGCCCGCGCCATCCTCGACATGCAGCTGCGCAAGCTCGCCGCCCTGGAGCGCAACGCGCTGACGGCCGAGTACGACGAGCTCATGGCGCAGATCGCCGACTACAACGACATCCTCGGATCGGACACGCGCCAGCGGAGCATCATCCGCGAGGAGCTCGGCGAGATCGTGGAGAAGTACGGCGACGAGCGGCGCACGCACATCATCCCCTTCGAGGGCGACATGCGCATGGAGGACTTCATCGCCGAGGAGGACGTGGTCGTCACGATCTCCCGCGGCGGATACGCCAAGCGCACGCGCATCGACAACTACCGCGCCCAGAAGCGCGGCGGCAAGGGCGTGCGCGGGGCCCAGCTCAAGCAGGACGACATCGTCCAGCACTTCTTCGTCACCACCACGCACAACTGGATCCTGTGCTTCACCAACCAGGGCCGGGTGTACCGCACGAAGGCCTACGAGCTGCCCGAGGCCGCCCGCGACGCGCGCGGCCAGCACGTGGCGAACCTGCTCCCGTTCCAGCCGGGCGAGGAGATCGCGCAGATCATGGCACTGCGCGACTACGAGGCCGCCCCGTACCTGGTGCTCGCCACCCGTGAGGGCCTGGTCAAGAAGTCCCGCCTTGAGGACTTCGACTCGGCGCGCGCGGCGGGCATCATCGCGATCAACCTGCGCGAGGGCGACGAGCTGATCGCCGCCCGGCTGGTCTTCCCCGACGACGACCTGCTGCTGATCTCCAGCGACGCCCAGGCGATCCGGTTCCCGGCCTCCGACGAGTCGCTGCGCCCCATGGGCCGCGCCACCAGCGGCGTGATCGGCATGCGGTTCCTGGAGGACGACTACCTGCTGAGCATGGACGTCATCCGGCCCGGCGACGGCTCCACGGACGTCCTGGTCACCACCGAGAACGGCTACGCCAAGCGCACCCCGTCCGACCAGTACCCGGTGCAGAACCGCGGCGGCAAGGGCGTGCTGACGGCCAAGGTGGTGGAGGCCCGCGGCAAGCTGGTCGGCGCCCTGATGATCGACCCCGAGGTGGACGAGGTCTTCGCGATCACCTCAGTCGGCGGCGTCATCCGCACCGGCGCCGACGAGGTCAAGCGGTCCGGCCGCACGACCATGGGCGTCCGGCTGATGAACCTGGACAAGGGCAACAAGATCGTGGCCGTGGCGCGCAACGCCGAGGCCGCCGAGGAGGAGGCCGTCGAGACGGCCGAGGACGCGGGCGAAGCGGCCGCCGACACGGCCGAGGACGTGAACGAGAACGCCGAAGGCAACCCGGAGGCCTAGACTTCGCGTTAGGCCCCATATGGGCCGCGGGGTTCGTTTTGCGCGGACCCCGCGGACACCCTGGTCGCGCCAATCACCCGTTCTCAAGGAAAGTCCAGCGGTAACGTTTCTATGTCTGACAACCAGCGGAACACCACCACGAACGAAACCGACCCGGACACGGCGGAGAGTGCCAAGGGCGGGGACGTGGAGACGACCGAGAAGGACACGGCAGAAGCGGGGGCCGCCGTGACCGCCGAGGTCGACGACAAGGCCGAGGCGGCGACGGGCGCCACCGAGGCCGACACGGCCGAGGAGTCCGGCGAGGAGCCGGGGCGCAAGCCCGGCGCCGAGGACGAGGGTTCCGCCGACAGGGCGGACACCTGGTCCCAGACCGCCGCCGGACCGGCCGAACCCGTGGCGGAGGACCGCGCCGAAGCGGGGGGAACGCCAGTGTCCGAATCGAAGACCTCGGTGCCTGAGGGCCCGAACGCCGTGAAGGCCAGCCTGTCCAGCCGTAAGGCACACCTGTCGGTCTCCCGTGTGGAGCCGTGGTCGGTGATGAAGTTCAGCTTCGTCGTCTCCCTGGTGTGCTTCATCATCCTGTTCGTGGCGATCGCGGTGATCTACGCGACGCTGTCGATGCTGGGTGTCTTCGACGAGCTGACCAACATGCTCACGGCGCTCCTGGAGGGCGACGGGACCGAGGACGAGCTCGGCCTCGACCCTGCCTCCTGGTTCTCGCCGGGCCGCGTCCTGGGGTACACCGGCGTGGTCGGCGCGCTGAACATCGTGCTCATCACCGCCCTGTCCACGGTGGGCGCCATGCTGTACAACCTCGTCGCCGACCTGGTCGGCGGCGTCGACGTGACGCTGTCCGAGGCCGAGTAGCGCCGCCGTGAGGGCCCGGTCCCCGCTGGGGCCGGGCCCTCACGCGTCGGTTCCGAGCACTTCCGCGCCCGGGTAAAATGGGAGGTGGAAAGGGACGCGTGCGCCGCGTCCCGCCTCGCGTCCGCCCCGGATCACCGGTTCGCCCCGGTCCCGCCGATGCGGTAGAGTTCCACACGCAGCAAGGGCGTATAGCTCAGTCGGTTAGAGCGCATCCCTGATAAGGATGAGGCCCCAGGTTCAAGTCCTGGTACGCCCACACACGAGAAGGCTCCCCACGGGGGGCCTTCTCTCATGTCCGGGTGTCAGCGCCGTACGGCGCGCGGCCCGGCCGAGTCGCCGTGTCGACGACGGGACGTGTCGACCTGTCGATTCGTGCACGTGTCGATTCACGTACCTGTCGATTCGGGGGCCCGGTGCGAACACGGGCACCTGTAGGATGCGGCGCATCGGGAGGGCGTCGCCGCCTCCGCCCCGGAGCGCGGGACGCGGACGGCCTCCAGCGCGAGGACGGAGAAGCGTGGCGACGACATTCGACTACCGGCTTCCGTTCCACATCAACCAGGTGTGGAACATGCTCCCCCACTCCGTGTCGCGCACCAAGGGGGCCTCGGGCCCGGGGAACCCGGTGCCCGGCGCCGGTTACCGTTACGCCTTCTCCACCGGCATGAGCCTGCTCACCTGGGGGTTCAACGTGTACGTCGACCTCTTCCCCCACCCCCAGGGCACGCACATGAGGGTGACGCCCAGCATGAAGTTCGGCATCGTCGACTGGGGCGAGGGCAGCGAGGTCGCCGCCAGCCTGCACCACCACCTCAGCAACATGCTCCAGATCCAGATCAACCAGGGCTACGGCCGGGGCGGGCGGTAGAACCCGCGCCGGGACCGACCGGCGGAACGGACACCGCTCGGCTCCGCCGCCGGGCACGCCGCCCCGACCGGTGGGGCCGGGGAGGTGCTCCAGGCCGGGTTGGCCGAGCGAGCGGAACGGCCGCGGTCCGTCCGCCGAGAGCCTCCCCCAGCGCACGGAGGGAAGGCGCTGGGGCTCCTCCAGCCGCAGCAGGGCGGCGTCCGTCCTCCGGTCCGGCCAGACGACGGAACACCGCGGGAAACCGTTCGGCGGGTCGGCTCCCACGCGCACGTCGACACGCTCGTGGCCGTCGAGCACGTGGGCCGCGGCGAGCACGAGGGAGGGCCCGACGAGGTAGCCGGTCCCTCCCGGGGAGGCGCCCCCGCCCCTGACGACGCCGACGTCCGCGACACACCTCGGGTCCATCAGTCCAGGTCCCTGCGGTCCTCCCGGACCGCTCCGCTCTCGGAGGCGATCGCGAGCTTCCTTCCGTCCGCGTCGGTCGGTGCGAGCTTCAGCGTGATCCGGTGCGTGTCCCTGCGGCCGGCCTTGCCCTCGGCGTCGAGGGAGAGCACGCCGAAGCGCACACCGGCCCTCCCTGCCCCTCCTGGTGCGCCTCCAGGAGGAGTCCGACCTCGGTCTCGACGATCTCGACGCCGATCTCGCGGCTCTCCCCTCCGGCGCGCGGCGGCGACCTCCCGGCGCAGTTCGTCGATGGCCTGGGGCAGCCCGGTGGCGGGCACCTGATGACTCCCTGGGGGCGTTCCGTCGTGGGGACGGCGGGAACAGGGCTGTGATCCAGGCCACCTGACTGGTGTGACAGTCAGTTTTCCCCGCCGGTCCGCCGCCAGCCGCGTGTTTTCCGCTTTGCGTAACCGCTCCCGGGCGGGTGCCCGGTTTCTTCCTGTTCACGGCGTCCCTCCGCCGGAAGGCCGACTCGGCGCCATGTCGACTCGTCGATCCGCCGACATGTCGTCCGACCTGCACGGGGTCGTGGCTGGTTACGGGCCGCGAGCCACCGACAGTGCCATGCATCCAACCGACCGTTCGGTCAGTGCATGGCTTTCGAGCTGCGAAAAGTAGCCCCCGGTGTAGAAAGTGCCTTGAGTCACATGGCATGGTGTCCTGGGGCTCAGTCCGGTGTCGGACATGTCTTTCCTGTCGCTTGTGCGACTGGAGGGGTGGGTGGTTGTCACCGTGACTGCCGATACCAGGAGCCCACGAGCGGAATCCGACCCCCGGTCGGCAGAGAACATACGGAGCACCAATGGCAACTTCCGACTCGACGGCCCCAGGGCCGGGCAGCGCGATCGAGACCAGGGAGCGGCGGCGCGTCCTCGCCGGGACCATGGTCGGCACCACGATCGAGTGGTACGACTTCTTCATCTACGCGCAGGCCGCCGGCCTCGTGCTCGCGCCCCTGTTCCTGTCGCCGCTGACCGAGGACAGCCCGGGCCTGGCCCAGATCCTGTCCTTCGCGACCATCGGCATCTCCTTCCTCTTCCGGCCGCTCGGCGCGATCGTCGCGGGCGCCCTCGGAGACAGGTTCGGCCGCAAACGCGTGCTCGTGGCGACCCTGGTCATGATGGGGCTCGCCACCTGCCTGATCGGCGTGCTGCCCACCTACGCCCAGATCGGCGTGGCCGCACCCGTCCTGCTGATCGTCCTGCGCATCCTCCAGGGCTTCTCCGCGGGCGGCGAGTGGGGCGGCGCGGCGCTGATGTCGGTGGAGCACGCGCCGGTCGGCAAGCGCGGCTTCTTCGGCGCCTACCCGCAGATCGGCGTTCCCTGCGGCATGATCCTGGCGACCTTCGTCGTCTGGGTGATCACCGCGTCCATCGGCCCGGAGGCGTTCCTGGAGTGGGGCTGGCGCATCCCCTTCCTCCTGTCCTTCCTGCTGATCATCGTCGGCCACCTCATCCGCAAGTCCGTGGAGGAGTCCCCGGTCTTCAAGCTCATGCAGGCGCGCAAGGCCGAGGCCTCCGCCCCGCTGGGCCGCCTGTTCCGCAAGCACACCCGTGAGGTCGTCCTCTCCGCGCTGATCTTCATCGCCAACAACGCCGCCGGGTACCTCGTCATCGCCTACCTGGCGACCTACGCCTCCCGGCCGGTCGAGGACTTCGGCCTCGGCATGGAGCGCGGCCCCGTGCTCCTGGCGACCACCCTCGCCTCGTTCGGCTGGCTCGTCTCCACGCTCTACGGCGGCATCCTGAGCGACAAGCTCGGCCGGGTGCGGACCTTCCAGCTCGGCTACGTGCTGCTGGCCGCCTGGTCCGTGCCGATGTGGTTCATGGTCGACACCGGCAACATCTACCTGTACTTCGCGGGCGTCTTCGTCTTCACGCTCACCCTGGGCCTGAGCTACGGCCCCCAGTCGGCGCTGTACGCGGAGATGTTCCCGGCCGAGGTCCGCTACTCCGGCGTGTCCATCGGCTACGCCCTCGGCGCGATCCTCGGCGGCGCCTTCGCGCCCACGATCGCCGAGCTGCTGCTCACCGAGACCGGCGCCTCGTGGTCGATCGGCGTCTACATCGTCGTGGCCTGCGCGGTCTCCTTCCTGGGGGTCACCCTGGTGAAGGAGCCCAAGGGCGTGGACCTGTACGCGGACGGCACCAAGCCGTCCACGATCGGCGAGTAGGGGGCGCGACGGGGCGGCGGACCCGGTCCGCCGCCCCGTCCTCCGTCGCCTTGTCGCCTTGTCGTCGCGTCTCCTTGTCGCTCCGTCGCCTTGTCGACCCGCCGCCCCGGGGCGCGCTCACCGCCCCCGCGACTCCGCGCGCTGGCGCGCCGGGCCCCGGCGGTCCCGGTCCAGCTCATGGGCGGTGTTGACCAGGGCGATGTGGGACAGTGCCTGGGGGAAGTTGCCGACCAGCCGCCGCGCGCCGGTGTCGTACTCCTCCGCCAGCAGCCCCACGTCGTTGCGCAGGCTCAGCAGGTGCCCGAAGATCCGTCGGCCCTCGTCCACACGGCCCTGGAGGACGAGGTTGTCCACCAGCCAGAACGTGCAGGGCAGGAACACGCCCTCACCGGGTGGCAGGCCGTCCACGTGCCGGGTCCCCTCGTCCATGGAGTAGCGCTGGACCAGGCCGCCGCTGCACAGCTCCCGCTGGACGGCGTCCACCGTCCCCCGCATGCGCTCGTCGGTGGCCGGGAGGAAGCCGACGGTGCTCGCCATCAGGAGCGAGGCGTCCAGGGACTCGGAACCGTAGTACTGGGTGAAGGTCCGCCGACCGGGGTCGTACCCGTGCTCGCACACGTCCCGGTGGATCTCCCCGCGCAGGCGCTTCCAGTCGTCCACCGGGCCCTCCAGCCCGAACCTCTCCACGGCGCTGACGGCCCGGTCCGCCGCGGTCCACGCCATGACCTTGGAGTGGGTGAAGTGCCGCCGGGGCCCGCGCATCTCCCAGATCC
Organism: Nocardiopsis akebiae; assembly: GCF_018316795.1. Lineage (NCBI taxonomy): Bacteria > Bacillati > Actinomycetota > Actinomycetes > Streptosporangiales > Nocardiopsidaceae > Nocardiopsis > Nocardiopsis akebiae. Next base: position 159,582 of record NZ_CP074132.1, on the reverse strand, counting down.
CGTTGTCGGGCTCCCGCCAGTGCGACTCCAGGAAGTCCATCAGGTGCCGCTGGAGTCGCCAGGCCGGCTCACGCGGCGGGATGCCGTGCTCCCTGGCCTGGTGGAAGACGTCCATCACCTCGCCGTAGACGTCGAGCTGCCACTGCTGGGCCGCCTCGTTGCCGATCCTGACGGGGCGGGCGCCCTGGTAGCCGGACAGCCAGCCCAGCTCCAGTTCGGGCAGCCTGCGCTCCCCCTCGATCCCGTACATGATCCGCATCTGCCCGGGCTCACCGGCCACCGCACGCAGCAGCCACTCGCGCCATCCGGCCGCCTCCCGTTCGTACCCCGACTCCAGCAGCGAGAGCAGCGTCAGCGTCGCGTCTCGTATCCAGCAGTAGCGGTAGTCCCAGTTGCGCACGCCGCCCAGCTGCTCGGGCAGCGAGGTGGTGGCCGCGGCCACCGTGCCCCCGCCGGGCGCGTGCGTCAGGGCCTTGAGGGTGATGAGCGACCGGACCACCGCGTCGCGGTACTCGCCCCGGTAGGCGCACCTGGAGGCCCACTCCCGCCACACCTCCTCCGTGTGCCCGATGAGCGCGCCCACGTGGGGCGGGTCCGGCTCGGGGGCCCGCACCGGCGTCCACACCAGGGAGAAGTCCACGCCGTCCCCCGAGGCGACCGTGAACTCCGCTACCGGCCTGGACGGGGCCACGACCTCGAACTCCACGTCGGAGTCCAGGTAGCAGCTGTCCGGACCGGCCACCATGTGCAGCCGCCGCCCGTCCTTGCGCACCCACGGGACGATGGACCCGTAGTCGAAGCGCGGCACGGCCTCCGTACGCATGCGCACGCGGCCCTCCACCCCCTCGACCCGGCGCACCAGACCGGTCCCGTGCGCGCCGACGGGCATGCAGTCCACGACCCGCACCGCGCCGTCCGCGCACCGGAACTCGGTCTCCAGCACCAGGCTGTCGGAGCGGTACCGCCGCGCCGAGACCCGGTGCTCCCCGACCGGGGCCATGGTCCAGCGCCCGTTGCCCCCGTCGCCCAGCAGGGCGGCGAAGCAGGCGCCGGAGTCGAACCTGGGCAGGCACAGCCAGTCCACGCTCCCGTCCCTGCCGACCAGCGCCGACGTCCGCATGTCGCCCAGAAACGCGTAGTCCTCGATGGGCGGAGCCACGTCCCGCCTCCCTTCCGCCCCCCGGGCGGTGCCCGCGTCAGCGGTCTCCTCGCCCGCCTCCGGGCAGGAACTCCTGCGCCTTGGACACGACGCCCCGCTTGACCACGGACCACGCCTCGGGGTCGCCCTTGGCCAGGGCCTTGGCCACGCTCTCCATCTGGTCGAGCGTCGCGTGCGGCGGGATCGGCGGGACGGCGGGGTCGGTGACGAACTCGACCACGCAGGGCCGGTCCGCCGACAGCGCCCGCTGCCAGGCGTCTCGCACGTCGGAGGGGTCCTCCACCCTGATCCCCCGCAGGCCGATGCTCTCGGCGAACCCGGCGTAGGGGAAGTCGGGGATGCGCTGCGAGGGGAGGAACTGCGGCGCGCCGCCCATCGCGCGCAGCTCCCAGGTCACCTGGTTGAGGTCGCGGTTGTTGAGGACGGCGACGACCACCCGCGGGTCCTCCCACTCCCTCCAGTAGTGGCCGATGGTGATCAGCTCGTTGATGCCGCTCATCTGCATGGCGCCGTCCCCGACGAGCGCGACCACCGGCCGGTCGGGGTGGGCGAACTTCGCCCCCGTGGCGTAGGGGACGCCGGGGCACATCGTGGCCAGCGTGCCCGACAGCGTTCCCCGCATGCCCTCGCGGAACACCAGGTGGCGCGCGTACCAGTTGGCCGCCGAACCGGAGTCCGCGGTCACCATCACGTCGTCGGGCAGCAGCGGGGACAGTTCGTGGAAGACGCGTTCGGGGTTGACCGGGTCGGCGTCCACGTGGGCGCGCCGTTCGAGGACCTGCTTCCACCGCGCGACGTCGTCCTCGATCTTCTCCCGCCAGGAGCGGTCCGTCTTGCGGTCCACGAGCGGCAGCAGCATCCGCAGCGTCTGCGCGGAGTCGCCGACCAGGTTGCACTCGAACGGGTAGCGCATGCCGACCATGGTCGGATCGATGTCGATCTGGACGGCGCGCGCCTGGTCGAACTCGGGCAGGAACTGGCTGTACGGGAAACTGGAGCCCACCACGAGCAGGGTGTCGCAGTCCCGCATCATCTCGTAGGAGGGCCGGGTGCCGAGCAGACCGATCGACCCGGTCACGAAGGGCGGGTCGTCGGGGAGGACGTCCTTGCCCAGCAGCGCCTTGGCCACCCCGGCGCCGAGCCTGTCCGCCATCTCGACGACGGCGTCCGCCGCTCCCCTGGCCCCCTGCCCGACCAGCATGGCGACGCGCTCGCCGGAGTTGAGGATCTCGGCGGCCTCGGCCAGCCCCTCCGGGGACGGGGTGGACCGCGGGGAGGGGAGGCCGAGGCTGGAGGGCACCATCTTGAACTCGTGCTCGGGCGGTGAGTACTCCAGGTCCTGGACGTCGGCGGGGATGATGACCGCCGTGACCGTGCGCCTGCTCGCGGCGATCCGGATCGCCCGGTCGAGCACGTTGGGCAGCTGCTCGGGGACGGTCACCATCTGGAGGTAGTCGCTGGCCACGTCCTTGTACAGCGACATCAGGTCGACCTCCTGCTGGTAGGAGCCGCCCATCGCGCTGCGCGCGGTCTGGCCGAGGATCGCCACCACCGGCACGTGGTCGAGCTTGGCGTCGTAGAGGCCGTTCAGCAGGTGGATGGCGCCGGGGCCCGATGTGGCCGCGCACACCCCCACCCGGCCGGAGAACTTGGCGTACCCCGTGGCCTCGAAGGCCGCCAGCTCCTCGTGCCGTGACTGGATGAAGCGGGGCTGGTCACCGGCCCGCTCCCAGGCGGCGAGCAGGCCGTTGATGCCGTCGCCCGCGTATGAGAAGACGCGCTCGACCCCCCACTCGCGCAGACGCTTCAGTACGTGGTCGGACACCAGTTCCGCCATGACCGCTTACCTCCCGGGTTCGACGCCGTCGGTCGGCACCGTTCCCGCGGCGCCGCGTCCGCCGCGCGCAGGGCCTCGCCCCGCCGGCTCGCGGCCCCCGGTCCGCCGCGGGAGTGCCTCGCTGGCGCGACTACCCCGACTCCCGCGTCCGCACTCACCGCGCTGGCGGCGCTCCGCCCGCCGCGCTCCCCCGCTCCGGTCACCGCTCCCCCGCGTCGCGGGCCGGACGCTTGTTCCTACCCGGGGCAGGTCAGCGGCGTGTGGCGGTGGGCGGCACCGCCCGTCAAGGCGAGTGACACGAATCACGCCGGGTATCGGTTCACCATCAGCCCCTTGCGTCACGGGGACCCATGAAACGGACGCGACACGGTGGAGGTGACCATGTCCAACCGGACATCGGCCCAGGGCGTGACCAGGATTCCCGGAAAGCCGATCCGTATCGCCGCGCTCGTCTACGGCATCGTCTTCCTGCTGGTGGGCGTGCTGGGCTTCATTCCCGGACTGACCACGAACTACGACCAGATGCAGTTCGCCGGACACCACTCCGAGGCCATGCTGCTGGGGATCTTCCAGGTGTCGGTCCTGCACAACCTGCTCCACCTGATCCTCGGCGCGGCCGGGGCGGCGATGGCGCGCACCGCCGGTCTGGCGCGCGTCTACCTCATCGTCGGCGGTCTGGCCTACCTGGTGCTGTGGGTCTACGGGCTCCTGGTCGAGTCCGGCGACCCGACGAACATCGTGCCGCTCAACGACGCCGACAACTGGCTGCACCTGGTGCTGTGGGTGAGCATGCTCGCGCTCGCCATCGTCCTCGCGCCCTCCCGGCGCAGCCGCGCCGGGCGCTGACGCGTCCGCGCGGCTCCCGCCCGGACCGGGAGTGACACGGTGACGGCCGCCGCCCCGCACGGGGCGGCGGCCGCGTCGTTTCGCTCGCCCGTGCCGGGGCCGGACGCGTGCGGGTCAGCGCCGGTCGAGCCACTCGTAGGCGGCGCTGGCGGCGCAGGCGTAGACCGTGTGGTGCAGCAGGTCCACGCCGACCTCCTCGGCGCCCCACTTCCATGCCGGGGGCGCCGTGCCCGTGGCCGGGAGGGCGACCTGCTCGCCGCCCCACACCAGTGCCAGGTGCGCGGCCGCCGCCGCGGTCCCGTGCAGTCCGGCGGCGCCCAGCAGCCCCCGGACCGCCCCCCACGAGACCCCGTAGCCCCAGTGCACCGCGGTGTTGAACCGCTGCTCGCCCGAGGGGCCCTCCGGGCGCACCCCGAGCACCTTCCCGGCGGCGTCGGCGGGCGAGGTGCTGCCTCCCCTGCCGCGCAGCCTGGCCTCGGCGGTGCTGGAGACCGTCATCGCCGCCGTGCCGACCAGCCCCGCCAGCAGCCCCCTGCCGACGGCGGACGAGGTGTGCGCGAGGGCCCGTGCCAGCCTTTCCACCACGCCCGCCTCAGCGCTCCACCACGTGCCGCTTGTTGGGCACGCAGTGGGTCATCGTCAGCCCCGACACGTCCCGGGGGCCGTTCTTGCCCAGGTTGGCCATGCGCTGGCGCTCCCCCTCGTCCAGGGTCTGGCTCCGCAGCGGCCCCAGGCGCGCCACGTCGCCCGGGCCGATGCCCAGCCCTTCACCGACGCGCAGCCCCAGGTCGTCGTCGACCATGAGGAAGTGCCAGACCATCCGCTCCTGGATCGGCCGGTCGCACTGGGAGAGCTGCCCGGTGAAGTTGCGCACCAGGTCGTCGCGCTCCCACTCCTCCATCAGCGTGTACCGCTGCCCCGCCTGCTGGTAGTCGTTGGTGCGGGAGATGCGCTTGCGGGTGAGCCGCCCCCGGATCTCCGGCCCCTGCTCGTCGTGCGTGGGGTACTGCCCCTCGCGCAGGCCGCCGTTGATGGAGGGCTCGTAGTTGACGTGCGGGTTCTCGCCCCCGGAGTCCTGGTGGTAGGCCATCAGGCCGTCGCGCTGGTTGGTGCGCACGTCGGCGTTCTTGGCCTGGTTCACCGGCAGTTGGAGGTAGTTGGGCCCCACCCGGTAGCGCTGCGTGTCGCTGTAGGAGAAGGTGCGCCCGACGAGCATCTTGTCGTCGGAGAAGTCCAGGCCGTCCACGAGCACGCCGGTGCCGAAGGAGATCTGCTCGTTCTCCGCGAAGTTGTCCGACACGTTCCGGTCGAGCACGATCCGCCCCACCGCCTTGGGCGGGAAGTCCTGCTCCGGCCAGGTCTTGGTGTCGTCCAGCGGGTCGAAGTCGAGTTCGGGGTGCTCCTCGTCGCTCATCATCTGTACGAGCAGCTCCCACTCGGGGTACTCGCCGCGGTCGATGGCCTCGTGCAGGTCCTTGGTCGCGTGCCCGGTCTCGTCCGCCTGGACGTTGGCGGCGTCGGCCTCGGTCATGCTGCGCACGCCCTGCTTGGGCATCCAGGTGTACTTGACCAGGACGGTCCCGCCCACGTCGTTGACCCACTTGTAGGTGTTGACGCCGAAGCCCTGCTGGTGCCGGTAGTCAGCCGGGATGCCGCGCGGGCTGAACAGGTTGACCAGCATGTGCATGCACTCGGGGGTCTGCGACATGAAGTCGAAGATGCGGTTGGGCTCCTGGCGGAAGGTCACCGGGTCCGGCTTGAGGGAGTGGATCACGTCGGGGAACTTGATGGCGTCGCGGATGAAGAACACCGCCAGGTTGTTGCCCACCAGGTCCCAGTTGCCGTCCTCGGTGTAGAACTTGATCGCGAACCCGCGCGGGTCGCGCGCGCACTCCGAGGAGTCCCTGCCACCGATGACCGTGGAGAAGCGCAGCGCGATGTCGGTCCGCTTCCCCTTGCCCTGGAAGAGCTTTGCGCGCGTGTAGCGGCTGATCGGCTCGTCGCCCCACGCGCCGTAGGACTCGAAGTAGCCGAACGCGGTCACCCCGCGCGCGTGCACCACCCGCTCCGGGATGCGCTCCCGGTCGAAGTGGCTGATCTTCTCCAGGAACTGGTAGTTCTCCAGCGTCGCCGGCCCCCGCTCGCCGACCGTGCGCTGGTTCTGGTTGTCGTAGACCGGGTGCCCCTGCCGGTTCGTGAGCACCTCGCGGTCGTCTCCCGGCGCGGATCCCTGGCTGGATACGTCGGTCATGGAACTGGTCCCCCACCACGTCGTCATGATCCCTGTCCCGGTGCCCCCTGCCCACTGCCGCGGTGCCGGACGCGCGTCGGGGGAAGTTCTTACCAACTGGAGGGGGTACCGCAACCCTCCCCCCGTCTGGGAAGTCCGGAAAGGGGGATTTTCGGCCCTCTCCGCTGCCGCTGTTTCACGTGAAACACCGCTGTCCGGGCCGCGTCACAAAAGCCCCATGGAACCGCCACGGGCGGCGTGTCCCCGCCCGCCCGGAGGCGCGTCCGGCGCACGGTGGGAATTCCGGACCCATGCTCCCCCTCGTCGGTGGGTAGCGGCAGACCTGGAGACCATCGACGGGCCCCGGGCCCGAGGCGGAGGCGAGCATGGGCGTGCGCACCTGGATCGAGTCGTGGCCGGTGTACCGGCAGTTCACGGGGGACGACCCGACGGGACGCGGGGCCGCCGCGAAGTCCCGCCGGTCGGAGGACCTCAGGTCCCGCACCGAGGAGGCCGACCGGGTCGTGAAGTCGGTCTGCCCCTACTGCGCGGTGGGATGCGGGCAGAACGTCTACGTCAGGGACGAGAAGGTCGTCCAGATCGAGGGCGACCCGGACTCGCCGATCAGCCGCGGTCGGCTGTGCCCCAAGGGGTCTGCCAGCCTCCAGCTCACCACCGGCTCCGCGCGCGAGGAGAAGGTCCTGTACCGGCGCCCCTACGGCACCGAATGGGAGGAGATCGACCTCGACACCGCCATGCGGATGGTCGCCCACCGCGTGGTCCGCACTCGCGAGCAGACCTGGGAGCGGGAGCACGAGGGGCAACGGGTGAACCGCACGCTGGGGATCGCCAGCCTCGGCGGCGCCACACTGGACAACGAGGAGAACTACCTCATCAAGAAGCTCCTGACCTCGCTCGGCGTCGTCCAGGTGGAGAACCAGGCCCGTGTGTGCCACAGCTCCACGGTCGCCGGGCTCGGGACGTCCTTCGGGCGCGGCGGGGCGACCATGTTCCTCCAGGACCTGCAGAACTCCGACTGCATCGTCATCGAGGGGTCCAACTTCGCCGAGGCCCACCCGGTCGGCTTCCAGTGGGTCATGGAGGCCAAGGCCCGCGGCGCGGTGGTCATCCACGTCGACCCCCGCTTCAGCCGCACCAGCGCGCTCGCCGACATGCACGTGCCCATCCGCGCGGGCACCGACATCGCCTTCCTCGGCGCGATCATCAACCACGTCCTCACCGAGGAGAAGTACTTCCTCGACTACGTGCGCACCTTCACCAACGCCGCCACGATCGTCGGCGAGGACTTCCAGGACACCGAGGACCTGGACGGCCTGTTCTCCGGCTTCTCGGAGGAGGACAAGAGCTACGACGCCAGCACCTGGAGCTACGAGGGGGCGGAGGTCGCGGCCGCCTCCGGCAACCGCAACCAGCTGTTCAAGGAGCGGCTCGAGGAGAACCTCGGCACCAGCCACTCCGGGCGGCCCGAGCAGCAGGGGTCGGGCGGCGCGGCCATCCGGGAGAAGCCCAGGGAGGACCCGACGCTCACCGACCCGCGCTGCGTGTTCCAGGTCCTCAAGCGCCACTACGCGCGCTACACGCCGGAGCTGGTCGAGCAGGTCTGCGGCATCCCGCGGGAGACCTTCCGGAGGGTGTGCGACCACCTCACCGAGAACTCCGGCCGCGACCGCACCAGCGCCTTCTGCTACGCCGTGGGCTGGACGCAGCACACGGTCGGCTCCCAGTACATCCGGGCCGCCTCCATCCTCCAGCTGCTGCTGGGCAACATCGGCCGCCCGGGAGGAGGCATCCAGGCGCTGCGCGGACACGCCAGCATCCAGGGCTCCAGCGACGTGCCGACCCTGTTCGACCTGCTGCCGGGCTACCTGCCGATGCCCCACGCGCACGAGGAGCAGTCCCTGGAGACCTACATCATGGCCGCCGGCAACCCCAGGAAGGGGTTCTGGGACGGGATGGAGGCCTATACCGTCAGCCTGCTCAAGGCGTGGTGGGGCGAGCACGCGACGGCCGAGAACGACTACTGCTTCGACCACCTGCCCCGGCTCACCGGCTCCCACAGCCACTACGACACCGTGATGGGACAGATCGCCGGGAAGTGCAAGGGCTACTTCCTCATGGGCGAGAACCCCGCCGTGGGTTCGGCCAACAGCAGGGCCCAGCGCATGGGCATGGCCGAGCTGGACTGGCTGGTCGTGCGCGACTTCTCGCTGATCGAGAGCGCCACCTGGTGGAAGGACGGTCCGGAGATCGAGTCCGGCGAGATGCGCACCGAGGACATCGGCACCGAGGTGTTCTTCTTCCCGGCCGCCGCGCACACCGAGAAGTCGGGCACCTTCACCAACACCAACCGGCTGCTCCAGTGGCACGACCGAGCCGTCAGCCCGAGCGGTGACCAGCGCAGCGACCTGTGGTTCATGTACCACCTGGGACGCGAGATCCGCGGTATCCTCGCCGGCTCCGACGACCCCAAGGACCGCCCCGTCCTCGACCTCACCTGGGACTACCCCCTGGAGGAGGACGGCGAGCCCGACGCCGCCGCGGTCCTGCGCGAGATCAACGGCCACGACGCCGAGGGCCGCCCGCTCACCGTCTACACCGAGCTGCGCGACGACGGATCGACCTCGTGCGGCTGCTGGATCTACTGCGGCGTCTTCAAGGACGGGGTCAACCAGGCGGCGCGCCGGAAGCCCCACACCGAACAGGACTGGATCGCCGGGGAGTGGGCCTGGGCGTGGCCGGACAACCGGCGCGTCCTGTACAACCGCGCCTCCGCCGACGAGAACGGGGAGCCCTGGAGCCCCCGCAAGAGCCTCGTGTGGTGGGACGCGGAGCGGGAGCGCTGGGTCGGGCACGACACCCCCGACTTCGAGAACCGCAAGGCCCCCGACTACGTGCCGCCGGAGGACGCCGAGGGCGTTGCGGCGCTGACCGGGCGGGACGCCTTCGTCATGCAGGCCGACGGCAAGGGGTGGCTGTACGCGCCCGCGGGCCTCAACGACGGCCCGATGCCCACACACTACGAACCGCAGGACACCCCGTTCGAGAACCCGCTGTACGGTCACCAGCGCAACCCGACGCGCCTGCTGTACCCGCACGAGTACAACCGCTACCACCCCGCCCCCGGCACGCCCGGCTCCGACGTCTTCCCGTACGTGGTGACGACCTACCGGCTCACCGAGCACTTCACCGCGGGCGGGATGACCAGGTGGACGCCCTACCTGGCCGAACTCCAGCCCGAGTTCTTCTGCGAGGTCGGGCCCGAGCTGGCCGAGGAGCGCGGGCTGGAGCACGGCGGCTGGGCCACCGTCGTCACGGCGCGCAACGCCATCGAGGCCCGGGTCATGGTCACCGACCGGATGGCGCCGCTGCGGGTGCAGGGACGGGTGGTCCACCAGATCGGGATGCCCTACCACTGGGGTCCCAACGGGTACACGACCGGGGACGCGGCCAACGAGCTGATGCCCATCGCGCTCGACCCCAACGTGCACATCCAGGAGGTCAAGGCGATCACGGCCGATATCCGGCCGGGGCGCAGGCCCCGGGGCGCCGAGCGCCTCGACCTGGTGCGCGAGTACCGGGAGCGGGCCGGAATCACGGAACAGACGGGACTGGAGGTGTGAGCGTGTCCGCGGAGAGCAACGGGGACGGCAGGCACGAGAGGGTCGGCTTCTTCACCGACACGAGTGTGTGCATCGGCTGCAAGGCCTGCGAGGTCGCCTGCAAGGAGTGGAACATGGTCCCCGAGGACGGCTTGGACTTCACGTCCATGTCGTTCGACAACAGCGGCGGACTGAGCGCGGACACGTGGCGGCACGTGGCCTTCGTCGAACAGCGCGAGCCCCTGGGCCACCAGGACCCGGGCGTGGGACGCCCCGGGGCCGTGGACCTGGGCATGCCGTCCTTCGAGCTGCCCGGCGCCGCCACGGGTGCCGACGAGCGCGGCGAGTTCCGCTGGCTGATGTCCTCGGACGTTTGCAAGCACTGCACCAGCGCCGCCTGCCTGGACGTGTGCCCGACCGGCTCGCTGTTCCGCACCGAGTTCGGCACGGTGGTGGTGCAGGAGGACATCTGCAACGGCTGCGGGTACTGCGTTCCGGCCTGCCCCTACGGTGTCATCGACAAGCGCGAGGAGGACGGCCGGGTCTGGAAGTGCACCCTGTGCTACGACCGGATCGGCGACGGCCTGGAGCCCGCCTGCGCCAAGGCCTGCCCCACCGACTCGATCCAGTTCGGCAACCTCGACGAACTGCGTGCGCGCGCCGAGGCGCGGGTGGCCGACCTGCACGAGGCCGGGGTGTCCTCCGCCCGCCTGTACGGCGAGGACCCCGAGGACGGGGTGGACGGCGCGGGGGCGTTCTTCCTGCTGCTGGACGAACCCGAGGTCTACGGGCTGCCGCCGGACCCGGTGGTGACCACCCGGGACCTGCCGTCGATGTGGCGGCACGCCGGTGTCGCGGCGGCGGCGCTGGTGGTCGGAGCGGCCGCGACGTTCGCGGGGAGGCGCTGATGAGCTCGTCGGACGTGACCAAGGAGGGCATGCGCGGGCAGCGCCCCGGACGGGAGGCGGTCACGGGGGCCGCCGACGTCGTCGGGGAGGAGCAGCGCCGCGAACACGGGGAGGGGCGGCGCAGGAGGAAGGGGCGCGGCGAGCCCACGCGGGTGCCCGACGCCGACTTCCGCTCCTACTACGGCAAGCCGGTCCTCAACCAGATCGTGTGGAAGGCCTCCGACATCGGCGGCTACCTGTTCCTGGGCGGGCTCGCCGGGGCCTCGTCGGTGCTGGCCGCCGGCGCCGAGCTGACCGGCCGCCCGGAGCTGGCCCGCCCCCTCAAGTACACGGCCCTGGGCGCGATCTCCGGTTCGACGGCCGCGCTCATCCACGACCTGGGGCGCCCCGAGCGCTTCCTCAACATGCTGCGGGTGGTCAAGCCGACCTCGCCGATGAGCGTCGGGTCCTGGATCCTCATGACCTACGGCCCCCTCGCCGGGGTCGCCGCGGTGACCGCCGCGACCGGGTGGTTCCCGCGGATCGGCCGGGCGGCCACCCTGGGCGCCGGGATGGTGGGGCCGCTCGTGGCCACCTACACGGCGCCGCTGGTGTGCGACACCGCGGTGCCCTCCTGGCACGACGGCTACCGGTACATGCCGTTCGTGTTCGCCTCCTCGGCGGCCTCGGCCGCGGGCGGGATGGGCCTGGTCACCGCGCCCCTGGCGCAGAGCGGCCCCGCGCGCCGCGCCGCCGTGGGCGGCGCCCTGGTGGAGACGGCGGTCTCCGGCGCCATGGAGCGCCGGATGGGGTTGTCCGGCGAGCCCTACCGGCAGGGGAAGGCGGGTGCCCTCATGCGCGCGGCCAGGACGCTCACCCTGGCCGGGGCGGCCGGTGCGGTGCTGGGCCGCCGCAGCCGGGCGGCCTCCGCGGTGAGCGGCGCCGCCCTGCTGGCCGGTTCCGCGTGCACCCGGCTGGGCGTCTTCCAGGCCGGCAAGCAGTCCGTGGCCGACCCCAAGTACACGGTGGTGCCCCAGCGCCGCAGGCTGGCCGAGCGGGAGGCGGAGCGCGTGGGCACCGGCGCGGCCGCCGTTCCGCAGGCCCGTACGGCCGGGGACTGAGGAGCGGCCGTCCTCCCCCCGCGGCTCGGGCGGGGGGAGGACGGCCGTGCTGCGGTCGGGACCGCCGGATGCGGTCAGGCGTCGCGGACCTGGTCGGGGCGGCTGACCACCGGGGGCTCCACCGACCAGGGGAAGTCGATCCAACGGTCGGTGCGCCGCCACACGTACTCGCACTTGACCAGGGACCGCGGCTTCTCGTAGACGACCGCGCTGCGGACCTCGGCGACGTGCTCGGCGCAGAAGTCGTGGACGAGCTTGAGGGTCCTGCCGCTGTCCGCGACGTCGTCGGTGACCAGGACCCTCTTGCTGCCGAGGTCGACCACGTTGGGCACCGGGGGGAGCATGACGGGCATGTCGAGCGTGGTTCCGACCCCGGTGTAGAACTCCACGTTCACCACGTGCAGGTTCTTCACGTCCAGCGCGTATCCCAGGCCGCCCGCCACGAAGAGGCCGCCGCGCGCGATGGAGAGGATCATGTCGGGCTCGAACCCGTCGTCGGCGATCGCGCGGGCCAGGTCGCGGATCGCGGTGCCGAAGAGCCCGTAGTCCAGGTTCTCGCGCTCGTCGCTCACGGGGTCGCCTCTTCCCGGTGGTGTGGTGTGCGCAGCGGCTCGGTACCGCCCCAGGCTAACCACCGCGGCGCCGCTCCGTGCCCGCCCGGGGACGCGGCGCGGCGGTGCGGACCACTTGTCCACACCGAAGGGTGTTCTGAGTCACACGGTTGGACGCTTGGCCAGGAAAATGGGCGAAATCCTCGACGTTTTCTTGATTTTTGCGTGGTTGTGGCGAACAGATGGCAATGAACAGCACCATGTGTCTGAACACATCTTTCTGACACAGGAGGCTGGCGCCATGGCTGATGACCGGGACCTTCTCCCCTCCGGGCAGCCGGTCCGGCTGCTCGACGAGACCGGAAGCCCGGTGGACGGGGCCGCCCTGCCGTTCCCGGACCGGGAGCGGCTGCTCGCCGCGTACACCTCCCTGGTGATCGGCCGCCGCGTCAACGACCAGGCCAGCGCCCTCGTGCGGCAGGGCCGCCTGGCCGTGTACCCCTCCTCACACGGGCAGGAGGCCTGCCAGACGGGCGCGGCCATGGCCCTGGCGGAGGGCGACTGGCTGTTCCCGACCTACCGCGACACCGCCGCCGTGGTCGCGCGCGGGGTGGACCCGGTACAGGTGCTCACCCTGCTCAAGGGCGACTGGCACTCGGGCTACGACCCCTACGCGCACCGCGTCGCCCCGCAGGCCACGCCGCTGGCCACCCAGCTCCTGCACGCGGTGGGCGTCGCGCACGCCGCCCGCCTGCGCGGTGAGGACACCGTGGTCATGGCGCTGTGCGGCGACGGAGCCACCAGCGAGGGAGACTTCCACGAGGCGCTGAACTTCGCGGCGGTGTTCCGGGCCCCGGTCGTGTTCTTCGTGCAGAACAACGAGTACGCCATCTCCGTCCCCCTGGCCCGCCAGACCGCCGCCCCCTCGCTCGCCCACAAGGGCGTCGGCTACGGGGTGAACGCGGAACGGGTGGACGGCAACGACACCCCCGCCGTGCTCGCCGTGCTCGACCGGGCCGTGGCCGCGGCGCGGGCGGGCGAGGGACCCCGGCTCGTGGAGGCGCACACCTACCGCATGCAGGCGCACACCAACGCCGACGACGCCACCCGGTACCGCGCCCAGGAGGAGGTGGACCCCTGGGAGGCCCGTGACCCCCTGCTGCGCATGGAGGCCTACCTCACCAGGAAGCGCGTCCTCACCAAGGCCCGCAAGGCGCGCATCGCCGAGGACGCGGAGGCCGTGGCCGCCGCCATGCGCGAGGGCGTCGCCAGGGACACCGACCCCGAGCCCGCCGAGCTGTTCGCGCACGTGTTCGCCGCCCCCACGCCGCAGCTCGACGAACAGGCCGCCTTCCTGGCCGACGAACTGAGCAGAGAGGGCAACTGACATGGCGACCGACCCCATCAAGCTCTCCATGGCCCAGGCCCTCAACCGGGCCCTGCGCGACGCCATGGCCGAGGATTCGACGGTCTACGTCTTCGGCGAGGACGTCGGCCCCCTCGGCGGCGTCTTCCGCATCACCGACGGCCTCACCGCCGAGTTCGGCGAGAACCGCTGCTTCGACACCCCGCTCGCCGAGTCCGGGATCGTGGGCATGGCCGTGGGCATGGCGATGAACGGTATGCGCCCCGTGGTGGAGATGCAGTTCGACGCGTTCGCCTACCCGGCCTTCGAGCAGATCGTCAGCCACGTGGCCAAGACGCGCAACCGCACCCGCGGCCGGGTCGGGCTGCCCATGGTCATCCGCGTCCCCTACGCGGGAGGGATCGGCGGCGTCGAGCACCACTGCGACTCCTCCGAGGCCTACTACGCCCACACGCCCGGCCTGACCGTGGTCACCCCGTCCACGCCCGCCGACGCCTACTTCCTGCTGCGCGAGGCGATCGCCTCCGACGACCCGGTCGTGTTCATGGAGCCGAAGAAGCTCTACTGGGGCAAGGACGAGATCGACCCGGCCGCGCCCGAGCCGCCCATCGGCCGCGCCGTGGTGCGCCGCCCCGGCACCGACGCCACCCTCATCGCCTACGGCCCCTCGGTGCCCACCGCGCTGGAGGCGGCCGAGGCCGCCGTCCAGGAGGGCCGCAGCCTCCAGGTGGTGGACGTGCGCTCCCTCGTCCCCTTCGACGACGCCACCGTGTGCGAGGCGGTCCGCTCCACCGGGCGCGCCGTCGTGGTCGCCGAGGCCAGCGGGTTCGCCAGCGTCGCCTCGGAGATCGTCGCGCGGGTGACCGAGCGGTGCTTCCACTCCCTGGCCGCGCCGGTGCGCCGCGTCACCGGCTTCGACATCCCCTTCCCGCCGCCGAAGCTGGAGCGCTTCCAGCTCCCGGGCGTGGACCGGATCCTGGACGCCGTCGACGACCTTCAGTGGGAGGACCAGTGACGACGCAGACCTTCGACCTCCCCGACCTGGGCGAGGGGCTCACCGAGGCCGAGGTGGTGCGCTGGCTCGTGGCCGTCGGCGACGCGGTGGCCCTGGACCAGCCGATCGTGGAGGTGGAGACCGCGAAATCGATCGTGGAGGTGCCCTCCCCCTTCGCGGGCACCGTCAGCGAGCTGCACGGCGAGGAGGGGCGGGTCATGGAGGTCGGGCGCCCCCTGATCAGCGTGACCGACGGCTCAGGGGCCGACGCCGCGTCCGGGTCCGCCGCCGCGAAGGCGTCGGCGGAGGGGGAGCGCTACCGCGAGGAGGAGCGCGCCGGAACGGGTTCGGGCAACGTGCTGATCGGCTACGGGACGCCGGAGGCAGCGGCCTCCGGGCGCCGTCGGCGTCCGCGCGAGCGCCCGCCCGCGCGCCCGGCGCAGCCCGCCGCGCCGGCCGCCGCAGCACCGGTCCGATCCGCCGTGCCCGTCTCCGCCGCACCGCCCGCTCCCGCGGCCGCGCGTCCGCCGCTGGTCACCTCGCCCCTGGTGAGGCAGATGGCCCGTGAGGCGGGGCTGCGGATCTCCGAGGTCTCCGGGAGCGGCCCGGGCGGACTCATCACCCGGCGCGACGTGCGCGAGGCCATCGACGCGGCACGGGCCCCGGCCGCCGATCCCGCCGCCGGACCGGAGCCCGTCGCGGCGGGCTCCGTGGACGCCCGCACGGGACTGGCCGAGTCCCGGCGCGTGGCCATGAGCGGTTTCCGCCGCAGCGTGGCGGCGTCGCTGTCCCGCAGCCGCAGCGAGATCCCCGAGGCGACCGTCTGGGTGGACGTGGACGCGACCGAGCTGGTCCGCCTCCGGCAGTCCGACCCGTCCGGACCCGGCCTGATGTCCTACGTGGCGCGGTTCGTGGTCGCGGGCCTGCGGGCCCACCCCGAGCTCAACGGCAGGGTGGACGCCGAACGCGGTGAACTGGTCCAGTACGACGGGGTCAACCTGGGCCTGGCGGTGCAGACCGACCGGGGCCTGGTCGCCCCGGCCGTGCTGGGCGCGCACCGGCTCACCACGACGGAGCTGGACCGCGAGATCCGACGGCTCACCGCCGCCGCGCGGGAGGGCAGGGCCTCCTCGGCCGAGATGACCGGTGGCACCTTCACCCTCAACAACTACGGGTCGCTGCGTGTGGACGGCAGCGCCGCCATCATCAACCACCCGCAGGTGGCGATCCTGGGCCTGGGCCGGATCATGGACCGCCCTTGGGTGGTGGACGGCGAGCTGACCGTCCGCAAGATCACGCAGCTGTCGTTCGCCTTCGACCACCGCGTGTGCGACGGCGGGGCCGCCGCGGGCTTCATGCGCGTGGTGGCCGACGCCATGGAGAACCCGGCCGCGGCCGTCGCCCGCCTGTAGACCGGGACGGAGCGGGCGCCCCGGGACACCGGATCCCGGGGCGCCCCCGCGTGTGCCGGTCCGGTCGGCGCCGGAGCGGTCGGCCCCGCGCTCGTCGGGGCGCCGCGTGTCGACTCGTCGCCATGACGACTCATCCCCATGGCGACTCATCCCCATGGCGACCCGTCCACACGTCGTCCCGGGCGGGGCCGGGCGCTGCCTCCCTACCTGCCAGCGATCCGCGCCATGAGGCCCGCAACCAGGGCGACCTGGTGCGGCGTCCCGCCGACCAGGACGTGCTCGTCGCGCGAGTGCGGACCGGCGCCCACCGCGCCCAGTCCGTCGAGCACCGGGCGTCCCAGCGCGGAGACGAAGTTGGCGTCGCTGGCCCCGCCCACCGAGACCTCCTCCAGGGACGCGCCCAGCTCCCCGGCCACTTCGCGCAGCAGACCGAACGCCTTCTCCGAGGGCGGGTTGGGGTTCATCGGAGGACGGTTCCACCCGCCCGTGACCTCGACCGCCACGCGCGGGTCGGCGGCGGCGAGCGCGGCCAGCCCGGTGTCCACGCGGGCCATCTCGGCGGGGTCCTGCACCCGCACGTCCACCCCGCAGCGTGCGTGCCCGGCGAC
Organism: Nocardiopsis akebiae; assembly: GCF_018316795.1. Classification (NCBI taxonomy): domain Bacteria; kingdom Bacillati; phylum Actinomycetota; class Actinomycetes; order Streptosporangiales; family Nocardiopsidaceae; genus Nocardiopsis; species Nocardiopsis akebiae. Next base: position 142,951 of record NZ_CP074132.1, on the reverse strand, counting down.
GACGTTGTACCCGGTCCCCCCGGAGACCAGGCCCACGTTCACCGTGGTGCCCGCCTCCGGCGCGGACAGGGCGGTGAGCGCGGGCACGACCTGGGCCAGGGCGTGCACGGCGCTCGCCCCGGCCGCGGGGTCCAGGCCCGCGTGGGACTCCACGCCGCGCACGTCCACGTCGAAGATCCCCATGCCCTTGCGCCGGGTCTTGGGCATGCCCTCCCGGCTGGGTTCGAGGACCAGGGTCAGGTCCACGCCCTCGCTGGCCCGCTCGATGTGCGGGCGCGACGCGGGGCTGCCGATCTCCTCGTCCCCGGTGAGCAGCATCCGCACGGTGGGCCGGGGCAGGTCCAGTTCGCGCAGGAGCCGCAGAGCCCAGGCGCTCTGCACGATCCCGGCCTTCATGTCGAAGCAGCCGGGGCCGCTGAACCGGTCGCCCTCGACCGTCACCGGCCACTCGGCCAGGGTTCCGGCGGGCCAGACGGTGTCGTAGTGGCTGACGAAGAGCACGGTCCCCGCACCGGTGCCGGGGTAGGACACCTCCAGCACGTCGCCGAAGGAGCCGCCGTCGTAGCGGACCCGGGTCTCGGGCGCGCCCAGCCGCCGGGCCAGCCACCCCTCGATGCCGTCCAGTCCGGCGGACAGCAGGTCCCTGTCGCCGCTGGGGGTCTCCAGCTCCACGAGGGCGCGCAGGTCGTCGATCATGCCGGGCAGGGCGCGCTCGGCCGCGTCCGCCAGTCTCGCGGTCACCGTCTGGCTCATCTGTCACTCTCTTCGTTGCGGTGTGCAGGGGATCCCGCGCGGGGCGGGGAGGGACGCGGTCAGCGCACCGGGACACCCGGTCCAAGCGGGATGCCGAGCGTCCACCAGCCCAGGAACAGCAGGGTCCAGCCGACCAGGACGGTGAGGCACAGCGGCAGCGTCAGGGAGATCAGCGTGCCGATGCCCGCGTCCCTGCGGTAGCGCTGGAGGAAGCCCAGCGCCATGACGAAGTACGGGCTCATCGGGCTGATGACGTTGGTGCTGGAGTCGGCGATGCGGTAGACGGCCTGGGTCGTCTCGGGCGGCACGTCCAAGAGCATGAACATGGGCACGAAGACCGGCGCGATGAGGGCCCACTGCGCCGAACCGCTGGTGATGAGCAGGTTCAGCACCGTGGAGAACACGATCATGCCGAGGAAGAGCGCCAGGGGGTGCACCCCCGCCGAGTCCAGCAGCGCGGCGCCGCGGACGGCCACGACCTCGCCGATCCCGGTCCAGCGGAAGTAGGCGAGGAACTGCGAGGCCGCGAAGAACAGCACGACCACCGGCGCCAGGTCCCGCACTCCCGCGGTCATCGCCTCGGGGACGTCCCGCGCCGAGGCAACGGTGCCCGTGGCGCGCCCGTACACGACTCCGGCGAGCAGGAACAGGACGCCCAGCACGTAGGCGACCCCGGTGATGATCGGCGAACCGAGGACCGTTCCGTCCTCCCCGCGCAGGGGCGAGGCCGGGGGCACGAGCGCCGCCGCGAGGACCGCCACGGCCGCCAGCACGGACAGCCCCGCGTTGCGCAGCCCCCGGCGCTCGGCGTCGGTGAGGTTCATCGATCCCAGCTCCTGCGCCTCCCGGTCCCCCTCGCCGTCGCCGTCCTCGGCCAGGCCCTCGGAACGCCTGCTCAGCAGGAACTCGGTGACGAGGGTGATCAGGACGGCGAGCACGACGGCGGAGACGACGCTGAAGAAGTAGTTGTCCAGCGCGGTGACCGTGTAGCCGGGGTCGATGATCGAGGCCGCCTCGGTGCTCAGGGCGGCCAGGAGCGCGTCGGTGGGCGTGATGAGCAGGGACGCGTTGTACCCGGCGGAGACGGAGGCGAAGGCCACGACCAGGCCCAGGACGGGGCTTCGCCCCGCGGCCTTGAAGAGCAGTGCGCCCAGCGGGATGAGCACGACGTAGGCGGCGTCGGAGGCGACGCTGCCGGTGATGCCGGTCAGCGCCACGGCGAAGGTCAGCCACCGGGCCGGGACCCTGGTGACGCTGCCGCGCAGCATCGCGTTGAGCAGGCCGCTGCGTTCGGCCACCGAGACACCGAGCATGACGACGATGATGATCGCCAGCGGCGGGAAGGTCGCGAAGTTGTCGATCGCGTCGCCGACGATGGTCTGCACGCCCTCGGGCGAGAGCAGGCTGCGGACCGCGATGCGCTCGCCGTCCACCGGTGAGACCGCGGAGACGCCCAGCGCGTTGAGCAGGGCGCTGAGCGCGACGACTATCCCGGCCATGATCGTGAACAGCCAGAACGGGTGGGGCAGCTTGTTGCCCACCCGTTCGATCACCTGGAGGGAGCCCAGGAGCAGCCGCATCGGCAGCCTGGGGCGTGTGGAATCGGTCGTGGTCACCCGTGCTCCCCTGACGTCCGGGCGGGCTGGCGCCCCTCCCTCGCTGCGTTGACCAGTACATTGCATGTGTGGTGGATGGATATGTCAACCACCAGCGATAAAGTGGTGGAATCATTCATCTCATGCGGCATATTTGGTGACAGCGGTCTTGGCGAAGGCGGAAGCGGTGCTGGACGAACTCGACATGGACTTGGTCGCCGCCCTCCAGCTGGCGCCCCGTGCGCCGGTCAGCGCCCTGGCCGAGGCGGTGGGGAGTTCGGCGAGCACCGTGGGGCGGCGGCTCCAGCGCCTCCAGGCCGAGCGGTCCGTGCGCGTGGTCGGCCAGGTGGACTGGCCGCTGCTCTCCGACGCCCACCCGCACCACGTGTGGATCACCACCGCCCCCGGCCACTCGCGGCGGGTGGCCCGCCGCCTGGCGGAGCGGCCCGAGACGCAGTTCACGGCCGTGACCAGCGGCGGGTCCGACGTCTACTGCGTCGTCCACCCCTTCCGCCGCGACCGGGCGGCGGACCTGCTCGCCGACGGGATCCCCTCGGTGGAGGGCGTGGCGGCCACACGGTCCGACCTGGTCCTGCGCGCGGTGAGCCGGGCCGACTCCTGGCGGCTGGACCGGCTCGGCCCCGCGCGGTCCCGGGCGCTGGAGCCCTACACCGACACGGGGGAGAACGGGGCGGCGGAGCAGCCCCGCGGCCCGCTCGGCGCGCAGGAGGCGCTCGTGGTGCGGATGCTGCACCGCGACGCGCGCGCCGGTTCGGGAGAGGTCGCCCGCGCGCTCGGGGTCAGCCAGTCCACGGCCTACCGCCTCGTCCAGTCCGTGCTGGAGCGCCGCATGGTGCGTCCCCGGGTGGAGGTGGAACCCGCCCTGCTGGGCATGGGCGTGGAGGCGGTGCTGGCCCTGGAGGTCAGCCCGCGCGAGATCGGCGGCGTCGCCGACGCGCTGGGGGCGCACCCCTCCGCGCGCTACGTCTCGGTCGTGGCCGGGACCTCGTCCGTCATCCACCACGCGGTGTTCCGCGACGAGGCGGAGTTGGCCGGTTTCCTCTCCGCGGACCTGGGGCGCCTCTCGGGCATCACGGGCCTGCGGGTCTCGGTGGTGCTGGACGTGCTGCGCCGCTACTGGACGGCGCGCGAGGGGGTGCGGCTCGGGCCGCCCGGCCCGTCGGCGCTGCTGGACGGGGAGCCGTCCGCCGGGGGGTGAGCGGAGCCCCCGGCCGCGCCACCGCCGGGGGCACCGTCTGTCGGCGGGCCGTCGCGTCCTTTCGCCGTCGTGGCCGTTCGCCGCCGTGCCGCCCGGCGACACGACGTGTCGGTTTGACGACATGCCTGTTCGGCGACCCGTCCACTCGTCGGTTCTCCCGCTCGCGGACTCGTCCGTGAGCGGGAGAACCGACGCGCCTACCCCTCCTCGCCCTTGGCGACCAGCGTGAGTACGTCGTAGGTGGCCACGGCCTCGCCGTCCTGGTCGGTGACCAGGGCGTCCCAGCGCACCTCGCCGTAGTCGGCGTTCGTGCGCGGAGTGATCTGCTTGGCGGTCAGCGTCACCCGGATCGTGGCGTCCTCCTTCACGGGGGTGAGGAAGCGCAGGTTGTCCACGCCGAAGTTGGCGAGCACCGGGCCCGGGGCCGGGTCCACGAACAGGCCCGCCGCCAGCGACACCACCAGGTAGCCGTGCGCCACGATCCCGCCGAACAGCGGGTTGGCGGCGGCGGCCTCCTCGTCGGTGTGCGCGTAGAACGTGTCGCCGGTGAACTCGGCGAAGTGGTCGATGTCGGCCCGGGTGACGGTGCGCTCCGCCGACCGGATCGTGTCGCCGATCCGCAGCTGCGACAGGTCCTTGCGGAACGGGTGCACGTCGCCCACGGTCCGCTCGGAGCCGGTGGTCCAGTGGCCGGTGATCGCGGTGACCATGTCCGGCGGGGCCTGCACCGCGGTGCGCTGCATGTGGTGCTTGACGCCGCGCACGCCGCCCATCTCCTCGCCGCCGCCCGCTCGGCCGGGGCCGCCGTGCACCAGCACGGGCAGCGGGGAGCCGTGGCCGGTGGACTCCTTGGCGTCGTCGCGGTTGAGCACCAGGATGCGCCCGTGCCAGGGCGCCAGTCCCAGGACGACCTCGCGCGCAACGTCGGGGTCGCGGGTGACGAGCGACCCCACCAGGCTCCCGCTCCCCCGGGCCGCGAGCTCCACGGCCTCGGCGACGCCGTCGTAGGTGATCACGGTGCTGACGGGACCGAAGGCCTCCACCTCGTGCGGCTCCCGCGCGCCGGGCTCGGCGCGCAGCAGGATCGGGGACATGAACGCGCCCGCCTCGTCGTCAGCCCCGGCGACCTCCACGCTCTCCGGATCGCCGTAGACGACCTCGCTGGTGGCGCGCAGGGCCTTGACCGCCTTGCGGACCTCCTCGCGCTGGTCGAGCGAGACCAGGGCGCCCATCCGCGTGTCCGGGTGGTCGGCCGCGCCGACCACCACCTTGGCCAGTCGTTCGGTCAGGGCCCCGGTGACGGCCTCCGCCATCGCCGCGGGCACGATGACGCGGCGGATGGCGGTGCACTTCTGTCCGGCCTTGACCGTCATCTCGGTGACGACCTGTTTGACGTAGAGGTCGAACTCGGGGTCCTCCTCGGTCACGTCCGGGCCGAGGATCGAGCAGTTGAGGGAGTCGGCCTCGACGTTGAGCTGCACGCCTCCGCTGACCACGTTGGGGTGGTTGCGCAGGATGGCGCCGGTGGCGGCGGACCCCGTGAAGCCCACGACGTCCTGCGGGCCCAGGGCGTCGAGCAGGCCCCGGTGGCTGCCGACGAGGAGCTGGAGGGAGCCCTCGGGCAGCAGACCCGACTCGACCATGCGCCGCACGACCGCGACGGTGAGGTAGGCGGTCTGCCCGGCGGGCTTGACGATGCTGGGCATCCCCGCGAGGAAGGCGGGGGCGAGCTTCTCCAGCATGCCCCACACCGGGAAGTTGAAGGCGTTGATCTGCACGGCCACGCCCGGGCGGGACGTGTACACGTGCTGGCCCACGAACGTGCCCTGTCCGCCGAGCGGCTCCAGGGGCCCGTCCAGGATGACGGTGGAGTTGGGCAGCTCGCGGCGGCCCTTGCTGGAGAAGCTGAAGAGCGTGCCGAAACCGCCGTCCACGTCCACGGCGGTGTCCCGGGCGGTCGCACCGGTCCGGTGGGAGAGGGCGTAGAACTCCTCCTTGTGCCCCGTCAGGTGCTTGGCGACCTCCTTGAGGATGTTCGCGCGCTGGTGGAAGGTGAGCGCGCGCAGCGCGGGGCCGCCGACGGTCCGCGCGTGGTCGACCATCCCCGCGACGTCGGGGCCTACGGACGAGATCCGGGCGACTGTCTCCCCGGTGTTCGCGTCGGCCAGGGGCGCGCCCCCGTCCGCGGGGGTGAACCATGTTCCCCGCGCGTAGCTCTGGAGTGTTTCGGGCACCGGACGGTCCTCTCCTCGGGCTGTGCTCTCTGACGAACAGTATTACAGACCGATCGGTCAGTAAATAGTCACGGGGGAACCGCGCCGCCTCCCACCTGCCCTTTCCCCCGTTGTCCACAGGTCCGCGCGGAGGGCTGCCAGGACCCCCGGCGGGAGAACCCGCGCGCCCGTGCGCAAACCCCGGCCCGACGCTGTAACACGGGGGCCCCACCGGACAGAAGGGGGTGGGACCGCACGGAGGGAAGTCGATGAGCAGTGAGGACACGGACGCGGGCGAACCCGCGAAGAGCGGGTTCACCCGGTTCTTCGAGCGCTACCACGGCGACGTGTACCGGTACGCCGTGCGCCGCCTGGGCCCGGACCGCGCGGACGACGTCGCCGCCGAGACCTTCGGCGTCGCCTGGCGCAGGTACGACCGCCTGCCCAAGGACCAGCCCCTGCCCTGGCTCTACGGGGTGGCGCGCAACGTCATCCGGACCCGGCTGCGCGGCGAGCGCCGCCGAGGCGAGGTGCTCAGCGCCCGTGCCTCCGCGGACGTCCCCGGCACGGCCGACACCGTCCGCCAGGTGGAGGAGCGCGACGCCGCGCTGCGCGCCCTGGACCGGCTCAGCGCCACCGACCGCGAACTGGTGATGCTCCTGGCCTGGGAGGGCCTGGAACCGGCCGAGGCGGCCCGGGCCCTGGGCTGCACCACCGCGACCGTGCGCGTGCGCCTGCACCGGGCCCGCCGCCGGATCGAGCGCTTCCTGGACTCCTCGCCCCCGGCCTGCCCGGACCGGCCCCCACCCGGTCCGGCGACGCCGGGCCCCGCGCACGTCCGAGTTCCCCTGGAGGAGAAGTGAACCGCAACCCCGCCGACCGCGGCTCGCGCGGCGACACCGAAGCCGTGCGCGGGATGCTCGCCGCGCACGACCCCGCGGCCTCCGTCCGGCCCGGCCCCGCGGCCCGCGACCTCGCCCGGATCGAAGCGATCGCCTCGGGCGACCGCCTCCGGGCCCGCGGCCTGAACCCCCGGCGCACCGTCCCGCGCCTGGCGCTGGGCGCCGCCGCCGCGCTCACCGCCGTGGCCGTGCTCGGGGCCCTGGGCTGGAACTCCGTCCAGCCCGCGTACGCCGGTCCGCCCCCCGCGCCGCTGGAGGTTCCCCAGGCCGCCGACGCGCCCGCGGGCCGCGAGCACCTCCTCGCCCTGGCGGAGGCCGCCGGGGAGCAGCCCCCTCCGCCAGTCGGGGGAGAAGTCGCCTACGCGCACACCGCGGAGTGGACTCTCACCTACTCCCAGGACGCCGACACCGGCGAGGCGGGCTGGGGCGTCCTGCCGACGGACGAGCAGGTCTGGCGCACCCCGCACCGGTCCGGGCGCAGCGTCTCCACGCCGAGCCTCCCCGAGCACGGGGGCGGCGACCCCGCCCCGCTCCGGTGGCTCTTCGAGAGCGGGCCCCAGGAGTTCGAGTGGGGCGGCGGCGAGGGCGGGAACGGCATGTTCTTCACCTTGGAGCCCGCCAGCCTCTCCGCGGACCCGGACCAGCTCGCGGAGCAGCTCCTGGCGGTCGGCGGCCAGGCCTCCGGGGCCACGCGGGACCCCTCCCCCGCGGTCGGGCTCGTGTACGCCCTCCAGCTGCTGTACGAGGAGGCCCCGGTCGGCCCCGACGTGCAGGCCGCCGCGCTGCGCGCGCTCGCCGGGCAGGAGGACGTGCGGTACGCGGGTACGGCCAGGGACCGCGAAGGGCGCGAGGGCGAGCTGTTCCTGGTCGAGGAGGACGCCGGGGACGGCAGCGTCCTGGAGCGCAGGATCATGTTCGACGCCGACACGGGCGCGCCGCTCTACCACGAGACGGTCGCCGTGGAGTCGCCCGGGGAGGAGGGGCTGCCGAGGGTGAACAACTACACCGTGCTGGTGGAGACCGCCTGGGTGGCTGAGGTCGGCGCCGCCCCCTGACCGGCGCTCCCGGCGCGGGGACCGGCACCGGTCCCCGCGCCGGGAGCACACCGCTCGGTACCAGCTCGGAACCAGCCGCAACCGGGGCGGAGCACGCCGAAACCACACATCGATTTGTCGACATTCGTACCCGCATGGCGACGAGTCCGCAGGTGGACGTGTCGACACGCGGCCGGGCGTCCCGCCCGGCCGCGTGGCCGCTCCCCTACCTGGTCAGCGCCAGGACCTCGGCGCCCGGCAGGTCCGCGAGCAGCTTGCCGGGCACCAGCAGCTTGGAGCGGCGCACCCCGCTGCCCACCACGACCTCGGCCTCGGCGGCGACCGCCTCGTCCACCAGGACCGGCCACCCCTCCGGCAGGCCGAGCGGCGTGATGCCGCCGTACTCCATCCCGGTCAGCCCGGTGGCCTCGTCCATCGGCGCGAACGAGATCTTGCGGGCGCCGAGGCGGCGGCGGACGATCCCGTTGACGTCGGCGCGCTGGGTGGCCGGCACCATGCACGCCGCGTAGGACACCTCGCCGCCGCGCCTGGCCGCGACCACCACGCAGTTCGCGCTGGTGGCCAGGGGCATCCCGTACCGTTCGCAGAACTGCGCCGTGTCCGCGAGCTCCGGGTCGATGGGCGCCACACGCGCGTCCTCACGGCCGCGCACCGCGGCCAGGACCGGGTCGGCCAGCAGCTCCGGGTGCTCGTCCGCACGTACCCAGTTCAGTCCACCGGACATGGCACACCTCGATGTCGTCGTGAAGGTCGTTCGGAGGGGGTCCTCCGACGAGGGGACACCGCCAGGCTAACCGCCGCCTCAGCGGCGCCCGGCGATCCCCAGCGCCAGGTCGGCCAGGTCTGCGGCCCGGTAGCCGGGCCACCCGTGCACCGCCTCCAGGTACTCCCCCGGGATCGCGCCCGCGCCCCACCGGGCGCCGAGCAGCGCCCCGGCTATCGCGGCCACGGTGTCGGTGTCGTCGCCCGCGCGCACGGCGGCCCGCAGCGCCGGGGCGAACCCGTCCGGGTCGCGCACCACGGCCGACCACGCCGCCTGGAGGGCGGTGACCACGAACCCGTTGGGGCTGAAGGCCCGCGGCGGGCGCTCCTCGGCCTCGTCCAGCCGCGCCGCCCACTCGCCGCGCCGCTCGGGCGGCAGCAGATCCAGACCCGCGCGCACACCCGCCAGGTCGCCGTGCGCGACCGCGTGCCGGATCCCCTCGCACCACAGCACGCAGGCCTCGGAGGCCAGCGGGTCTCCGTGGGTGAGGCGGCTGTAGCGGTCGGCCGCAGCGGCCAGGCCCCGCGGGTCGTCCGGGTAGGCCAGGGCCAGCGGTCCCGTGCGCATGAGCGACCCGTTGCCCGCGCTCGGCACCCCCTCGGCGAAGCGCTCCGCCGCCACCCGCTCCATCACCTCGGCCACCTCCGGACGCCGGTAGGCGTGCCCGGCGCGTTTCATCACCCACGCCGTCTGGTTGCCGATGTCGGTGGCGCCCTCGTTCCTCCAGCGCAGGAAGGCGTCCGCGGTGTGCCGCAGCGCCTCCGCGGACAGCGGGTCGCGGTGCTCGCGCAGGGCCTCGGCGATGCACACGGCCATCTGGGTGTCGTCGGAGTACTCGCCCGGGGCGTAGGGGCCCAGGCCGCCGCCGACCATCTCGGGGACCCTGTCCTCGGTGAGCGGCGGACCGAACTCGTAGGGAACGCCCAGGGCGTCGCCGCACGCCGCGCCGAGCAGGACGCCGACCGCGCGGTCCTCGCGGGTTCCGGGGGAGGGGAGGTTCACAGGGGCCTCACAACGTTTCGGTACCAGGGGTGCTGCGAGTCGACCCTACTGTTCGGCGCATGTCCGCAAAGGGCCGGGAACGGGGGGTTGGGGAGGGTACGGGGACATAGAATCCGTCCCATGGAGACCCCCACTCCCGATCCCCTCTTCGGCATTACGCTGCACGAGCGCTACATCCTCGGGAAGCGGCTGCGCAGCGGCGCCTCGGGAACCGTCCACGTCGCGCACGACCTCGGCGGCGACCAGACCGTCACGGTCACCGTGCTGCACCCCTGGCTGATGGGCGACCACGGCGCCGTGCACGCGTTCCTGGACCGTGCCCAGACCCTGGAGGGCCTGTCCCACCCGGGGATCGCCCGGGTCCTGGGCCACGGCCGCGACGGCGACCACGTGTACGCGGTCGGCGAGTACCTGCCGGGGCACACCCTCGCGGAGGCGCTGGACGAGGGCGGCGGCGGGCTGCGCTACCCGGTGCAGGCGGCACTGGCCATCGTGGCCGGGACGCTCACCGCGCTCGACGCCGCCCACGGCGCGGGCGTCGTGCACGGCGCGCTCGACCCCCGCACGGTCGTGGTGGACGGTGCGGGAGGCGTGCGGGTCACCGGTTTCCCCCTGCTCTTCGACGCGGAGGAGGACGCCGGTCCCGAGACCCCTACCGACGTGCACGCCGTCGGGCGGCTCCTGTACACGCTCCTGACCGGCGTGCCCGCGGACCCGGAGGCACATCCGCTGCGGCCCTCGGCCGTCATCCCCGGCCTGCCGTCCGACCTGGACATGCTGGTCGCCAACGCCACCGACCCCAACCCGCGCTACCGCCCGCGCGACGCGGGACAGTACCTCACCGTGGTCGAACAGGTGCTGCGGTCGCTGCCCGGGGCCCCGGTGGACACCGCCGACGTCGACACCCGGCCCATCCCCGTGATCACCGACGCCCCGCCGGAGCGCGGGGAGGAGCGCGCCGCGCCGGTCCCGCTGTGGCGGCGCGTCCCCGTGCTGGTCACCGCGGGCGTGCTGGCGCTGGTCCTGTTCGCGGCCGGGTGGGCGCTGGCCCCGGAAGACCGCGTCGCGCTGCCCGACCTCGTGGGCGCCTCCAGCGAGCAGGCCGAGGAGCGGCTGACCGGGCTGGGCATGGACCTGGCCGTGCGCTTCGAGGACGCCTACAGCGACACCGTCGGCGCCGGGGCGGTCGCCGACAGCACGCCCGCGCCCGGCAGCGACGTGGCGCGGGGAGCCGAGGTCCTGCTGCACGTCTCCACCGGGCCGCGGCACTCCGAGGTCCCCGACGTGGTCGGCGGCACCGAGAACGAGGCGCGCGAGACCCTGCGCCAAGCCGGGTTCACCGGTATCGAGATCGTCCAGGAGCACTCCCCCGACCAGCCCCCGGGCACCGTCCTGTCCACCGAGCCCGCGGCGGGCGAGGAGGGCGACCGCGAGGAGCCGGTCGTGCTCAGCGTGAGCGAGGGCGTCATCGTGCCCGCGCTGATCGGTATGGGCCGGGAGGAGGCCGCGACCGCCCTGGCCGGGCTCGGCCTGGTCGTACAGGTCACCGAGGAGCACCACGACACCGCGCCCGTCGGCGAGGTCAGCGGGCAGACCCCCGAACCCGGCACGATCCTGCCGGAGGAGGCCGCCGTCTCCCTCACCGTCTCCCTCGGACCGGAGCCGGAGGAGGAAGAGGAGGAGTCCGGGGAGGAGGCGTCCCCCTCCGACGAGGACGACCCCCGCGCCGACGAGGAGGAGCAGAGCGGCCGGGGCGGACAGGACGGCTGGGGCGGCCGGGGGGATGACGACGACCGCGGACGCGGCGACGGCGGCGGCTCCTGCGACGCCCCCCAGTGGAACGAGGGCACCGTGTACGACACCGGCGACCGCGTCCAGCACGAGGGCCGCGAGTACGAGGCGCGCTGGTGGATCCAGGGCTACCCGCCGAGCAGCGACCTGTGGGGCGTGTGGGAGGACAAGGGCTCCTGCTGAGGCGCGCCGCCGCCCCGTGCCGGGGCGTTACCACGTCGCCCACCGTGCCACCGGGAGCACGCGCCCGGAGCCCGTCAGGCCCCGCCCCCGCCGCGCGCCAGTCGCCCGAAGTGGCTCACCGCCGCGCCCAGGGCGAAGTGCGCGGCCTGGTGCTCGGTCATCGGGACCACCCCGGCCGGAACGGTCACCCGGAAGGGGAACTCCTCGTCCGGCCGGATGCGGAAGTCGTCAATCACTCCCTGGGACAGGAGCATGGTCAGGGCCTCACGGACCTGACCGCTGCGGTTGTCTGACGCCCAGATCGACATGTCCCCAACCCTAGCCCGGCGGCGGTCCTCCCTCGGGTGGAACGGCGGACACTCCCCCGGGCCGACAACGGAGACGGGCGGGCCGCGACCGCGACCCGCCCGTGCTCCGGGGACGGACACGACCCCCGTGGTGTCCGTCCCCGCCGCCCGCCGCTGCCGTCCGTCGTCCCCCGACGGCGGACGCGGCGGACGGAGTCCGTGGCGCCTCAGCCGCCCTCGGGCAGCCGGGCCTGTCCCGCGAGGACGTTCGCGGTCAGGCGGCGCAGCGCCAGCCTGGTGGCCTCGAACTCCTCCTCGGGGAGGTCGATGACCCTTCCGATCGCCTCCGGGATCCCCTCGGCGCGCTCCCTGAGCCGCCGGCCCTCCTCCGTGAGGACGACGAGGACGGAGCGCTCGTCCCGCGGATCGCGTCCCCGGACCAGCAGTCCCCGGGCCTCCAGCCGCTTGAGCAGCGGCGTGAGGGTTCCGTAGTCCAGTTGGAGCACGGAACCGAAGTCCTTCACCCAGCACTCGCCGCGCTCCCAGAGCAGCATCATCACCAGGTACTGGGGATAGGTCAGCCCCAACGGCTCGAGCAGCGGCCGGTACAGGTTGGTGACCGCACGCGACGCCGCGTAGAGGGCGAAGCACATCTGCTCGTCCACTGCGGGAAGAGGGAAGCCGCCCGCGGGGGCGGGGGATCGGTCGGCCATCGCCACCATCGTAGTTACCCCGCGCCCGATTTCCAAAGCCCGCAATTACCTTGCGCACAAAGAAAAGTGGTACGGGGTCCCCCATGCGCGCCGAACGGGGTCGTCGCAGGTCGGACCGGGCGCCGTCGCCGCGTCCCGGAGTCCCAGCCGTCACCCGCCGTCGCACGGGCGCCGCCGCGCGAGGACGGCGCGAGTCCACCGAGGGCGGTGCGCCCACGGCGGACGCCGGCGGCGCGGTGTCCCCCGCCCCGTATCTGTTCGCGCACCCGCGCGTCCGGCCGAGCGGGCACGAGGAACCCCCGGACTATCCGCGATCCTCCCGGCGGGGCAGCAGGCGCTTGACCACCTTGCCCGTGGCGTTGCGCGGCAGCTCGTCCACGACCACCACGTCGCGCGGCACCGAGAACCGCCCGAGCACCCGCCGCACGTGCATCCGCACCCGGTTCGGGTCCACTCCCCGGCCCTCGTGCGGCACCACGTACGCCGCGAACCGCTGCCCGAACTCCTCGTCGGGCACACCCGTCACCACGACCTCACGCACCTCGGGAAGCGTCACGATCGCCTCCTCCACCGGCCGGGGAAACACGTTCTCCCCGCCCGAGACGATCATGTCGTCGTCCCGCCCCGCCACGTGCAGCAGCCCGTTCGCGTCCACGTGACCCCGGTCGCCGGTCTCCATCAACCCGTCCGCGACCCTCCTGCTCCGACCGTCCGTGTAGCCGTCGAAGAGCATGTCGTTGCCGACGTGGATCGACCCCTCCGTCCCCGGAGGCACCTCCGCCCCGCCGGAGTCCAGGACCGCGATCCGCGTCCCCAGGGGCGGACGGCCCGCCGTCGTCGGAGACAGCCGCATCTCCCCGGGCGTCGCGATCGTCGCCCACGACACCTCGGTCGACCCGTACAGGTTGTAGAGCACGTCGCCGAACGCGTCCATGAAGCCCGTGATCAGCTGCGGGCTCATCGCCGAGCCGCTGCACGCCACGATCCGCAGCGACGACGTGTCGTACCGCTCGCGCGTGGAGCGGGGCAGGTCCATGATCCGCCGCAGCATCACCGGAACCGCGAACAGCGCCGTGCACCGCTCCTCCTGGACCGTGCGCAGCGCGTCCTCCGGCTCGAACAGCCGCCTCATCACCAGCGTCGCCCGCATCGACATGCCCAGCTGCACACCCGCCAGCCCCCACGTGTGGAAGATCGGCGCCGACACCAGGATGCGGTCCGAGGAGCGCAGCGGGATACGCGACAGCACCGACGCCGCGTCCTGCGGACCCCTCGGAGTGGGCCTCCGCGCCCCCTTGGGCGCGCCCGTCGTCCCCGACGTCAGCACGACCAGCCGACCGGGACGCTCCGGCGGCTCCGGATCGGCCTCCGAGACCTCCCGCGCCCGCCACGGCAGCCCCGACCCCCCGTCGGAGGTCTCCCCCCAGGCCGTCACCCGCGCGACACCGGGACCGAGCTCGGCGCACACCCCCTCGAACTCGGCGTCGGCGACGACCACCGACACCCCGTTGTCCCGCACGGTCGCGGCCAGCTGACCCGACGACAGCCCCGTGTTCAGCAGCACGGTGTCGGCCCCCAGGCGCCCGCAGGCCACCATCGTCTGCACGAAACCGCTGTGGTTGCGGCACAGCACGCCCACGCGCGCACCCGCGCCCACACCCGCGCGACGCAGGTCCCGGGCCAGCTCGCGGCCGCGCAGGTCCATCTCTCGGAAGGTCGTGGGACCCCGCTCGTCGACGACCGCGACGGCGTCGGGCACGCGCTCGTTCGCGGCGGCGTAGCCCCCGGCGATCGTGGCGCCCCAGACGCGCAGCGCGCGGAGCTGGCGGGCGACCCTGTCGGGGCGTCCCGGGCTGAGCACACCGGCGCGGACGAGCACCCGCACCGTTTCCAGGACGTGTCGCGTGCGGGAGGGGGCGGGCGGGCCTTCGGCGTTGGGCGCCATGGTGTCTCCGAGGGGCCGACGGGGACGGGCGAAGCGTTCCGCGCCTCACCGGGGAGCCTTCGCCGCGTGACTCCCCGGAAGTACTGCGACCGTAGGCGAGGAACCCCCGCCGTTTCTCCGTCCCCGGATGAGTCCCCGTCGGCGCGCGGTTGTCACCCCCGCACGAAGGACGGGTGCGCGGCAACCCCCGGGCACCGCGGCGGGGCCGCCGCGCTCGCCGGGCGCCCGCGAACCCCGGACGCCCGGCGGCGTTCCTCCCCGTCCCGAGCGGCGTCGCCCGCCGCGCACGGTTCCCGAGGACCGAGGGGCCCGCCCGGTCCACCGGCCGACGCGCACGGGCCCCGGCCCGAGGGAGGGGTACGGGACCCGCCCGGTTCACATGTCGATGACCATCTGCTCACCGGTCGGCTCCGTGCTCCCCGCCTCCGCCTCCAACGACACGCGCAGCTCGTCCGGGTGCCCCATGTCGTCGGCCATCCCCGCGTGCCTGCCCTCCGCCGACGGCTCCAGCGTTCCCGCGGGGCGCACACCGCCCTCGTCCGCCCACCACATCCGGTAGGTCATCCCGGACGGAGCCGACGGCAGCCCCTCCACCATCAGCACCGCCGCGTCCTTCTCGTAGGAGGCGAAGACCGTCGCCCGCGCGTCCCCGAGCGGAGCCTCCAGCATGTTCGTGTCGGAGGCGGCGAGCAGCGCCTCCAGTTCCGCCGCGTGCCGGGTCTGGGATTCCAGCCGCTGACTCACCGACACCAGGGAACCCGCCAGCACCACCGCGACCAGAGCGCAGGCCGCCGCCAGGGTCCACGGAAGCCAGCGGGCCCGACCGCGCAGCGGCACGACCCGGGCTCCCGCGGGCCGCTGCGCGGCGGGCGGCAACTGCCGGGTCCGCAGGGCGTCCGAGCGGATCGCCTCCCACACCCGCGGACGCGGCTCCCGCGTCTCGGCGGCGGCCAGGAGCAGCGCGGTCTCCCGGAAGTCCGCCAGGTCGCGGCGGCAGTCCTCGCACTCCGCCAGGTGCCGCTCCGCGGCCTCGGCCTCCTCGCGCTCCAGGGCGTCGACCGCGTACCCCGCCGTCAGCCCGTGCGCGTCCGCCTCGTTCACGCGCCCACCCCCAGGCAGTCGCGCAACCGGATCAGGCCGTCGCGCAGCCTTCCCTTCACCGTGGTCAACGGAACCTCCAACAGGTCGGCGGCCTGCCGCTGCGTGTATCCCGTGTAGTACGTGAGCCGGACCGCCTCGCGCTGGGCCTCGGTGAGCCCGTGCAGGCACCTGCGCACCCTCTCCCGCTCCAGACGGTGCTCGAC
Organism: Nocardiopsis akebiae; assembly: GCF_018316795.1. Classification (NCBI taxonomy): domain Bacteria; kingdom Bacillati; phylum Actinomycetota; class Actinomycetes; order Streptosporangiales; family Nocardiopsidaceae; genus Nocardiopsis; species Nocardiopsis akebiae. Next base: position 127,226 of record NZ_CP074132.1, on the reverse strand, counting down.
CTGGTCGGGCACCGCGTCCGGGGACGTCGCCCCGGACTCCCGGCGCCCGGCGGCGGCGAGCCGGGACGACGCCGCCTGCTCCGAGCGCACCCGGTCCACGGCCCGCCGGTGCGCGATGGTCAGGACCCACGCGGCCGCGCTCCCCCTCGACCGGTCGTAGCGGGAGCAGGTCCGCCAGACCTCCAGGAACACCTCCTGGCAGACCTCCTCCGCTTGGGCCTCGTCCAGCACCACCCGCCGGGCGATCCCGAACACCCGGCCCGACAGCTCCCGGTAGACCCCCTCGAAGGCCGCGAGATCACCCGTCGCGGTCTGCTGGAGGAGCCGCGCCAGGGGATCGCCCCCCGCTTCATCGGGGAGACCGGGCTCTCCCCGGTCCCACTCGGCCGTACGCTCCATCGGCCACCACCTCTTCTCCGACCTCCCCCCGCATTCGGCACCGGAGGGGGTCCGGCGACTCCAGCCTGACGCACGTTATGCAACCGTTACGAACATTGCCGTCGCCTCCTCCGGACCGGCACCGAACCGGGGGCATGCCCGACACCACACGCAGCACCCGCCGGGGGCCGGCCGCGCTAGCCGGACTCGTGGCCGCCGCGTCCGCGCTGGCCGTGGCCGAGGTCGTCGCGGCGGCTCTGTCCCTCCCCGCCAGCACACCCCTGCTGGCCGTCGGGGACGCGGTCGTCGACCTGGCCCCGCCGCCCGTGAAGCAGTTCGCCGTGGACGCGTTCGGCACCGCGGACAAACCCGCCCTCCTCCTGGGGACCGCCATCCTCCTGGCCGCGGCGGCCGCCCTACTCGGCGCGGCCTGCGCACGGCGCAGGGCCGTCGGACCGGTCGGCGTCGCCGCCTTCACGGCCGTGGGCCTGGCCGCCGTGCTCACCCGCCCCGCGAGCGGCCCGCTCGACGCGCTGCCCACCCTGGCGGGCGGCGCCGTCTGCGTCGTAGTCCTGCTCCGGCTGGTCCACGCCGCCACCCCCGAGGCGAGCGCCGCCGACCCCACCGCCGACCCGACGGCCGGTACCGGATTCGACCGGCGCCGGTTCGCCCTGCTCGCCGGAGCCGCGGCCGCCGCCTCCGCCGGTGCCGGAGCCGGCGCCCGCCTCCTGGCCGCGTCCTCCCCCACCGCCCGGCTCACCCCCGCGGACGTGGTGCTCCCGCGCCCGGCGGACCGGGCGGCCCCGCTCCCGGAGGGCGCCGAACTGGAGCTGGACGGCCTCTCCCCCTTCTTCACGCCCAACGAGGACTTCTACCGGATCGACACCGCGCTGTCGGTACCGCGCCTCGACGCAGCCGCGTGGTCCCTGCGCGTCCACGGCCTCGGGGTCGAACGGGAACGGGTGTTCACCTACACCGACCTGCTCGACCACCCCGGGCTCAGGGAACGCGACATCACCCTGGCCTGCGTGTCCAACCCGGTCGGGGGACCCTACGTCGGCAACGCGCGCTGGACCGGCGTGCCGCTGGCAGCCCTGCTCGCCGAGCTGGGCGTCCGCTCCCCCGCGGACGGCGGCCCGGCCGACCAACTGGTGGCGCGCTCGCAGGACGGCATGACCATCGGTACGCCCGTCGCCGACGTCATGGACGGCAGGGACGCCCTGCTCGCCGTCGGCATGAACGGCCGCCCGCTCCCCTACGAGCACGGGTTCCCCGTCCGCATGGTCGTCCCCGGGCTGTACGGATACGTGTCCGCCTGCAAGTGGATCACCGACATCGAGCTGACCACGTTCGACGCCTTCGACGCCTACTGGGTGCCCCGCGGCTGGTCCGAGCGCGGCCCGGTCAAGACCCAGTCCCGCGTCGACACGCCCCGGGACGGCGCCGGCCTGAGGCCCGGCCGCGTCATGGTCGCCGGGGTGGCGTGGGCCCAGCACACCGGCATCGACCGGGTCGAGGTGCGTGTCGGCGACGGCCCGTGGACCCCCGCCCGGCTCGCCGAGGAGGACACCGCCGACACGTGGCGGCAGTGGGTCCTCGCCTGGGACGCCGAACCCGGCGAGCACCGGATCTCGGTCCGCGCCACCGACCGCGACGGCGCCACCCAGACCCGCGTCGGGGCGCCGGTCGCTCCCGACGGGGCGACCGGACACCACACCGTCACCGTGACCGTGGCCTGACTCCGGCCGCCACAGCAGACTCCGGGCCGCACCGGCCCGGTCCACCCATCACCGAGGAGAGGAACGACATGCACACGATCACCAGGGGACGGCTCCAGCGGCTTCTCGCGTCCGGGGCGCTGAGCCTCGTCGCGGCGTTCGGTCTCGCGGCGTGCAACGACGGTGCCGCTGGGGAAGGCGACGGCGTGGAGAGCCAGGAGGCGTCCGAGGAGCCCATGGAGGACGGGGCCTCAGAGGAGCCGATGGGCGAGATGGACGAGGAGCCCATGGAGGAGGGGATGTCCGAGGAGTCCATGGACGAGATGGACGAGATGGACGAGATGGACGAGGAGCCCATGGAGGAGGACATGGAGATGGAGGACGAGGGGATGTAGTGCGCTCCCTTCGCCCCCGCACCCGCGGCGGGGCCGCCGCGCGCACCGCGCGGCGGCCCCGGGCAGCTGCCACGGTCGGTGGGAGCTAGCCGGTCACTGTGATGGGCGAGGACGGGTCATCGGCGTTGGTCACCTCGTAGACCGCCTCGAAGGGGGCCTCCGTAGCGCTCGTCGGGCAGCCGAACCCGCCCGTCACCTCGACCGGGGCCGCGGTGTCGAAGGCCAGGGTCGAGGAGGGGGAACCGTTGGTCCACGTGCCGCCGATGGCGGCGGGCGCGTCAGGGCTGACCGTCGCGGTGCACGAGGCCAGGCCGCTCGTGTTCACCACGATGCCCCCGGCGGGGATCACCATGGTGCCGACGGTCGGCGACCCGTGCTGCATGGTCATCTCCCACACGGGGTCGGCCACGGTGACCGTCGCGGACACCAAGGGGACGTTGGTCGAGCAGTCCGTGAAGTCCGGGGCGTTGATGGTCGAGGAGACCGCGCCGCCGGGGTTGTGGTTGCCGGGAGCCGCGGGAACCAGGTTGTTCCCGTTGCCCGGAGAGGTGGACGACGCGTCGCAGGTCACCACGACGCCGCCGGCGGTGAAGGTGGCGCTGCCGCTCAGGGCGGCCTCGAAGGCCGCCCCGGCGGGCGTCACCGTGGTCGGACCCTGCTGGGCGGAGGCGCTGCCGCCCCAGGCCAGGGCCAGGACACCCGCCGCGACCGTCGCCAGGAGGGCGCGGGCGGGGGATATCGGTCGCGGAACCGACATGGGTACTCCTTGTGTGTGACGGCCGGACGGCACACGGACGCGCCGCACGGCGGGGTCGGGGGGTTGTACGCGCCGAATCGGTAGACGTGGTTTTCCTGTGGCCTCCGGGGACACACGGGCCCGTGACGCTCTCCGCGCTTGTCCCCGGTGGTACGGGGCCGGTTCAGTCCCCGGCGCGGGGGTCCGGAGGAGCCTCCCCGCCCTCCTCCTCCCGCTCCCGGCGCCTCCGTCCCCGGCCCCTCCGCCGGGGCGGCCGGACGACCGGCCGCCAGGAGAAGGCCAGCCCGCCACCGGCCAGCGCCAGCAGGGTGCCGACCACCAGACCGCCCAGGTTGGACAGGATGAGCGCGCCCAGACCGAGGAACCCCGCCAGCGAACCGGTGATGACGTGCTGGTTCGGGGTGAACCAGGTGACCAGGCCCAGAACGGCGAGCATGCCGCCGAACATCAGCGAGGAGACCCCGCCGACACCGGTCTGGATCATCAGCTCCACCGGCATCGCGACGAGCGAGGCCATGACGGCGCCGGAGAGGATCATCAGGAGCCCTCCCGCGAAGGGGCGGCGCTTGCGCCATCCGCGCCAGCGCGCACCCGCGCTCCGCGACGGCTTCAGAAGCACTCGTCGTCCCCCATGCTGATGCCCAGGCTCAGGCCGGAGAGGCGAAAGGTCCCGGCGCTGGCGGCCCTGGCCGTCTGCTCCAGGTCCTCGATCACGATGGTGTCGGACTGCATGCCGAACAGGTCGTTGAACCCCCGCGACCCCTCCGGGCCCTGGTCGAGGGTGCCCGCGTCGCGGCCGATCTCGATGTTCTCGAAGGAGGCGTTGCCGTCCATCTGCGACATGTCGATCACCAGGTTCTCCGCGACGACCGGGGTGCCCCGGTCGCCGGCGGTCAGCCGGAGCGAGATCTGCCCGACGATGGGGAACTCGGTGAGGACGGACTGGCACAGCCCCTGGATCTCGGCCTCCCGGATCCCGGCGACGGCCACCGGCACGGCCTCCTCGCGGACCGTCTGGTCCAGCCAGCCGTACTGGACGAAGCCCTCGCCGTTCAGCTGCTCCGCGGAGATCTTGAAGTCCTGACCGGAGACGGTGAAGGAGGCGGCGAGGGCGCCCTGGGCCATGGCGACCAGGATGCCGCCCACGGCCACGCCCGCCGGGATCGAGAAGAGCGCGAAGCGCTTCCAGCTGGTGTGGCTCTCGGGAGTGTCGGGGGATGTGGTGTCCATGCATGTCCTTCCATGGGTGCATGGCCGCGCTGCGCCTGCCGTCCCCCCGAACCTTCGGCACGCGGCCTGGTCGCGGTCGTCCCCGTCTGTCGGGGCTCCGGACCAGAGTCCGTTCCGGTAACGCTGCACATCATGTATTGCATCCGAGGGGATTTCAAGGGTTTTCTCCGAACTTTCCCGCCTTTTTCGATTTTCACGCCAAACGCGGGCATGGCGCTGTTTGTGACTGCCCTGAGCTGCGAGAACGTACGAATGTGCTTGTCGGGGGCGCGGTACGGCATTTGACGGTGAGCGCTTTTTGTCATTCCGGTGAGTGTTCTTCCCCGCCCGTCTCCTCAACCGGGTGAGTCGTCGGTGGCCGCTCCCGATGTCCGTGCCCGGGTGCGCGCGCGGGTCGATGTGTGAGCGGCGACACGTGGGATGCGGTTTGCTCGGTGTTCACGAGGGGGGTAGTGTTCTCCGAGTCGCCACGGGACGGCGAGCGGCCCTCGGGCCGACTCGGAACCGGACCGGGTCCGGCGACACCCCTCCTCCCCTCAACCGAACCGGTTCGAGCACCGCTCTGCATCGGCTAGGCTTCGGGAGGCGCTTCCAAGGAAACACGGAAGCGGAACAGGAAACGGGCTCTACCCCGATCAGAAACACCGCAAACCGCCGATTTGGCGGGGCGCGGAACACCTGATAAAGTAAAGACACAACAAAGCGGAAACGCACAACGCCTTCGGCGGAAAAGCTCACAGCAGCTTGTACACGAAGAGCGGTTGTTTCTTGAGAACTCAACAGCGCGTGTTTGATTTTCTTTAAGCCATGTTTGTTTTGGCCCCGTCACACGGAACCACACCGGTTCGTGTGCGGAGGTTCCTTTGATTAGCCGGGGTGACCCGGTTGGTCAGGATTACTTCTAGGTTTACCCGCCCGAACGGACCCTCCGGGGAACGCGGGCCGGGTTGAGTGACCTTTATGGAGAGTTTGATCCTGGCTCAGGACGAACGCTGGCGGCGTGCTTAACACATGCAAGTCGAGCGGTAAGGCCCTTCGGGGTACACGAGCGGCGAACGGGTGAGTAACACGTGAGCAACCTGCCCCTGACTCCGGGATAAGCGGTGGAAACGCCGTCTAATACCGGATACGACCCGCCACCTCATGGTGGAGGGTGGAAAGTTTTTCGGTCAGGGATGGGCTCGCGGCCTATCAGCTTGTTGGTGGGGTAACGGCCTACCAAGGCGATTACGGGTAGCCGGCCTGAGAGGGCGACCGGCCACACTGGGACTGAGACACGGCCCAGACTCCTGCGGGAGGCAGCAGTGGGGAATATTGCGCAATGGGCGAAAGCCTGACGCAGCGACGCCGCGTGGGGGATGACGGCCTTCGGGTTGTAAACCTCTTTTACCACCAACGCAGGCTCCCAGTTCTCTGGGGGTTGACGGTAGGTGGGGAATAAGGACCGGCTAACTACGTGCCAGCAGCCGCGGTAATACGTAGGGTCCGAGCGTTGTCCGGAATTATTGGGCGTAAAGAGCTCGTAGGCGGCGTGTCGCGTCTGCTGTGAAAGACCGGGGCTTAACTCCGGTTCTGCAGTGGATACGGGCATGCTAGAGGTAGGTAGGGGAGACTGGAATTCCTGGTGTAGCGGTGAAATGCGCAGATATCAGGAGGAACACCGGTGGCGAAGGCGGGTCTCTGGGCCTTACCTGACGCTGAGGAGCGAAAGCATGGGGAGCGAACAGGATTAGATACCCTGGTAGTCCATGCCGTAAACGTTGGGCGCTAGGTGTGGGGACTTTCCACGGTTTCCGCGCCGTAGCTAACGCATTAAGCGCCCCGCCTGGGGAGTACGGCCGCAAGGCTAAAACTCAAAGGAATTGACGGGGGCCCGCACAAGCGGCGGAGCATGTTGCTTAATTCGACGCAACGCGAAGAACCTTACCAAGGTTTGACATCACCCGTGGACTCGCAGAGATGTGAGGTCATTTAGTTGGCGGGTGACAGGTGGTGCATGGCTGTCGTCAGCTCGTGTCGTGAGATGTTGGGTTAAGTCCCGCAACGAGCGCAACCCTTGTTCCATGTTGCCAGCACGTAATGGTGGGGACTCATGGGAGACTGCCGGGGTCAACTCGGAGGAAGGTGGGGATGACGTCAAGTCATCATGCCCCTTATGTCTTGGGCTGCAAACATGCTACAATGGCCGGTACAATGGGCGTGCGATACCGTAAGGTGGAGCGAATCCCTAAAAGCCGGTCTCAGTTCGGATTGGGGTCTGCAACTCGACCCCATGAAGGTGGAGTCGCTAGTAATCGCGGATCAGCAACGCCGCGGTGAATACGTTCCCGGGCCTTGTACACACCGCCCGTCACGTCATGAAAGTCGGCAACACCCGAAACTTGCGGCCTAACCCCTTGTGGGAGGGAGTGAGTGAAGGTGGGGCTGGCGATTGGGACGAAGTCGTAACAAGGTAGCCGTACCGGAAGGTGCGGCTGGATCACCTCCTTTCTAAGGAGTCTTTACAGGTCGGCATTACTTCTACAGCCGGCCGGACTCGAAAGTGGACCTGGTGCTGCGTGCAGCATCCAGGATGGCTCAAAGACGAATCGAACTTGACCTCGGGCGACTAGAAGCGTCCGGGGGCGCGCTGTTGGGTGTCTGAGGAAGCAACCTCTGCTCCGTTCGGGAGTGGGTGTTGGTTCCCGCGGACCGCCTCTGAGAACTCTCGGTGGGTGTGCGGACCTTGATGTTCGCTGCTTGTGGCCGATGTGGTGTTGGGGTATGCGGTTGGTGTTTTGATTTGTGAATAGTGTGCGCGAGCATCTTATTATCTGTAGTGGCCAAGTGATAGTGGCACACGGTGGATGCCTTGGCACCAGGCGCCGATGAAGGACGTGGGAGGCCGCGATAGGCCACGGGGAGCTGTCAACCGAGCTGTGATCCGTGGGTGTCCGAATGGGGAAACCTAGCCCGAGTTGTGTCGGGTTGCCGCCATCTGAATGTATAGGGTGGTTGGTGGTGACGCGGGGAAGTGAAACATCTCAGTACCCGTAGGAAGAGTAAACAACAGTGATTCTCCTAGTAGTGGTGAGCGAACGGGGAAGAGGCTAAACCGTAGGCGTGTGATAGACGGCAGTCGTTGCGTTTGCGGGGTTGTGGGACATGTCTGTTCAGGTCTGCCGGCCTGGAGCGTTGATGTCGGTGGTAGTTGAAACCGTTGGGAAGCGGTACCGGAGTGGGTGAGAGTCCCGTAGATGAAGGTACCGGCTAGACGTTGATGTGTTCCCGAGTAGCGCGGAGCCCGTGAAAGTCCGTGTGAATCTGGCAGGACCACCTGCTAAGCCAAAATACGTCCTGGTGACCGATAGTGCACTAGTACCGTGAGGGAAAGGTGAAAAGTGCCCCGGTGAGGGGTCGTGAAATAGTACCTGAAACCGTGTGCTGTCAAGCCGTCAGAGCTGGACCTTCGGGTGTGGTGATGGCGTGCCTTTTGAAGAATGAGCCTGCGAGTCATGGTGTGTGGCGAGGTTAACCCGGGTGGGGTAGCCGTAGGGAAACCGAGTCTGAATAGGGCGGTTGAGTCGCATGCTGTGGACCCGAAGCGGAGTGATCTACCCATGTCCAGGGTGAAGCGGGGGTAAGACCTCGTGGAGGCCCGAACCCACCAGGGTTGAAAACCTGGGGGATGAGGTGTGGGTAGGGGTGAAAGGCCAATCAAACTCCGTGATAGCTGGTTCTCCCCGAAATGCATTTAGGTGCAGCGTCGCGTGTTTCTTGCTGGAGGTAGAGCTACTGTTTGGCTGATGGGCCCGACAAGGTTACTGACGTCAGACAAACTCCGAATGCCGGTGAAGTGAAGCGTGGCAGTGAGACTGCGGGGGATAAGCTTCGTAGTCGAGAGGGAAACAGCCCAGATCATCAGCTAAGGCCCCTAAGCGTGTGCTAAGTGGGAAAGGTTGTGGAGTTGCTGAGACAACCAGGAGGTTGGCTTAGAAGCAGCCATCCTTTAAAGAGTGCGTAATAGCTCACTGGTCAAGTGGTTCTGCGCCGATAATGTAGCGGGGCTAAAGCACACCGCCGAAGCTGTGAAGCTCAAGACTTGTTCTTGGGTTGGTAGGGGAGCGTCGTGCGTCCGGTGAAGCTGCCGAGTGATCGTGTGGTGGAGGGCGTGCGAGTGAGAATGCAGGCATGAGTAGCGAAAGCAACGTGAGAAACGTTGCCGCCGATTGACTAAGGGTTCCTGGGGCAGGTTAATCCGCCCAGGGTGAGTCTGGACCTAAGGCGAGGCCGACAGGCGTAGTCGATGGATAACGGGTTGATATTCCCGTACCCGTGCACGAGCGTCCAGTACTGAATCAGGTGATGCTAACCACGCTGGTGGTCTTGGGTCCCTTCGGGGAGCTTTGGCTTACTGGTCTGGGAACCGAGCTTGTAGTAGGTAAGTGATGGGGTGACGCAGGAGGGTAGCTCTACCCGGCGGTGGTTGTCCGGGGGTAAGCGTGTAGGCTGAGGGGTTGGCAAATCCGCCTCTCGTGTGAGCTGAGACGTGATGCCGAGCCGTTTTTGGTGAAGTGAGTGATCCCATGCTGTCGAGAAAAGCCTCTAGCGAGTTCGTGTGTGGCCAGTACCCTAAACCGACGCAGGTGGTCAGGTAGAGAATACCGAGGCGTTCGGGTGAACCATGGTTAAGGAACTCGGCAAATTGTCCCCGTAACTTTGGGAGAAGGGGAGCCCTGTCTGGTGACGGATCTTGCATCCTGAGCTGGGTGGGGTCGCAGATAGCGGGGGGAAGCGACTGTTTATTAAAAACACAGGTCCGTGCGAAGTCGTAAGACGCTGTATACGGACTGACGCCTGCCCGGTGCTGGAACGTTAAGAGGACTGGTTAGTGGGGGTTCGCCCCTGCGAAGCTGGGAATCTAAGCGCCAGTAAACGGCGGTGGTAACTATAACCATCCTAAGGTAGCGAAATTCCTTGTCGGGTAAGTTCCGACCTGCACGAATGGCGTAACGACTTCCCCACTGTCTCAACCATGGGCCCGGTGAAATTGCACTACGAGTAAAGATGCTCGTTTCGCGCAGCAGGACGGAAAGACCCCGGGACCTTCACTATAGCTTGACATTGGTGTTTGGGATGGTTTGTGTAGGATAGGTGGGAGCCGGTGAAGCTGTCACGCTAGTGGCGGTGGAGGCGTTGGTGAAATACCACTCTGACTGTTTCGGGCATCTAACTTTGGACCGTGATCCGGTTCGGGGACAGTGTCTGGTGGGTAGTTTAACTGGGGCGGTTGCCTCCCAAAGAGTAACGGAGGCGCCCAAAGGTTCCCTCAGCCTGGTTGGTAATCAGGTGTTGAGTGTAAGTGCACAAGGGAGCTTGACTGTGAGACGGACGTGTCGAGCAGGAGCGAAAGCTGGGACTAGTGATCCGGCACCGGCGTGTGGAAGCGGTGTCGCTCAACGGCTAAAAGGTACCCCGGGGATAACAGGCTGATCTTCCCCAAGAGTCCATATCGACGGGATGGTTTGGCACCTCGATGTCGGCTCGTCGCATCCTGGGGCTGGAGTTGGTCCCAAGGGTTGGGCTGTTCGCCCATTAAAGCGGCACGCGAGCTGGGTTTAGAACGTCGTGAGACAGTTCGGTCCCTATCCGCTGTGCGCGTTGGAGACTTGAGAAGGGCTGTCCCTAGTACGAGAGGACCGGGACGGACGAACCTCTGGTGTGCCAGTTGTCCTGCCAAGGGCATGGCTGGTTGGCTACGTTCGGGAGGGATAACCGCTGAAAGCATCTAAGCGGGAAGCTTGCTTCGAGATGAGGTCTCCTGCCTCCTTGAGGGGGTAAGGCTCCCTATAGACGATGGGGTTGATAGGCCGGGTGTGGAAGCCCTGTGAGGGGTGGAGCTGACCGGTACTAATAGGCCGAGGGCTTGTCCGCTGCAGATAATTGGATGTTCGCGCACACTTTTCACGGAGCTTGCTGCTCGCTGTGATTCCCTGCCTTGTGGGGTGGGTTGAGTTGGGGTGGGTGGTGTGTGGTTTCCGTGGTGGTTATTGCTGGAGGGTCACACCCGGTCTCTTTCCGAACCCGGTCGTTAAGTCTCTTTGCGCTGATGGTACTGCCCTGTGGTGGGGTGGGAGAGTAGGTCGCTGCCACGGTTTTTCTTGAAGGAGGGGTGGGGTTGCCTGTTAGGGCGGCTCCGCCCCTTTTTTTTGTGTGGGGGTTTGTGCGTTTGTGAACGTTGGGGTGGGCGTGCGGGGGTGTGGGTGCCTGGGTGGGTCCCCCTGTTTCCAGTCAACCGGGTGCGGGTGTGTCGGTGCCAGGACCTGTTCCGCGCTGTGGACAACCCACACCAGTCCCTCGTCGGGAGACGCGCGGGCTGACGCGGCACCCGGGGGCGGGACGTGGCAGGCCTCCGCTCAGTGCGCCGCCCAGGTGAGGAACGGACTCCCGTCGCGGCACGGACGGCCGCCGGGCGCGTTCGTCCTCCTCGCCCGGCCCGACGACATGCACGCCGGGGAGCGCAACACGGAGGCGCGAGTCACGGAGGCCCTTCGCGGCGCACGCTGAGCACCGCGGTCACGGTCTCGTCGTGGGCCTGGGGGTGAGAAGGGGTGGGGGACCCGCGTCGGGGGACTGCCTCTGGTCAGTCCTCGTCGGCTTCCGGAATGTCGATGAGCTGCCGCAGCAGCGCAAAGAAGTCTTCTTCGCTCATCGCCGACCAGTCCACGTACTCGTTCATGGTCTGCGATTTTCCCCAACCCGGGGCTGATAAGCCTGTGTTCGCCGTATTGGTTCGAGAAGTCTCGGTTAACGAGCCGTTAGCGCAGGTGGTCGGCTTGGTCCCCGGAACCCCGAAGGGCCCGCCGGATCGACTGAAGGGCCTGCCGGATCACATTCACGACCCCGGCCGAAAGAAACCGAAACCTGTCCCCGGGCGCTCCCCCGAGGACGCGCTCAGGGCGTACGGGACACCGGGAGGCGGCGCGGGAACGGTCGGCTGTTCGACAGGCCGTTCGAGCCCCCGCAGCCAGACGTTTCGGACTCCCGCCGACCAGGTGTCCGCTCCCGCTGCTGCTCTCCTCCGCCGGTGGCGCCTCCGAACCCCCCGACAGTGCCTCAGACGCGCTGCTGGAGCGCTCCCCGGCACTCGGGGCACCGGCACCGCTTGTTGTACCCGGTGACGGTCCCGTGCGGCAGGGAGGGGTCACGCTGCTCGGTGAGCGTGAAGTCGAGCTGGTCGCCGAAGGCAGTGAGGATACGGCCCGTCGAGAAGACCTGGGCCGGGCTGACGTCGAGTTCGGCCGCGGCCTCGTCGATGTGCTTCCCCATCCGGAGTTTCGCGATGAGACGGGAGCGGGTGCTCGGCGGCATCTCCGCCTCCGCGTTCGCGATCAGCTGCTCGGCGTCGTCAATGGGGTAGCTCATGGGTTTCCTCTATGTGTACGGTTACGCCCGCCGAAGCAGGCACCTCAAGCATCGTACGCGGTTTCTCCACGCTGGCATCAAGGTGAGACATACAGGACAGGAGTGAGCAGGCGTCGCTGCCGTCTCTTCGATCACCGCGCCTCTGGGGCGCCGCGGCTCTCAGTTCACTGTTCACGGCTCCGCCGAGGACACCGCATCCGCCGGATCGCTGTCCCGGAACAGGTCGGCAGAGCCGGGGCACACCGACGGTCACGATCTTCCCCGGAGTTTCGGTCGTGTTCGGGGAACCCGGATTTCGCGGAGGTCCCAGAACCCGGCGGCCGATGTGATTCCTGGTGCACTGGCCTGCTGCGCTTGTTATTACTGTTACGCCTGTTGTTCCCGTTGCCCTTGTTCCTCAAGCGCCCGGAGAAACAACCTTCCGTCTTCCTCCTTCAGCCTTCCACATCCTTGCCGCCACTCGTCCTCGCCCCCACCCGTGTTCCGCTCAGTCTTCGCCGCCACTCGCCGTTCCGTTTCCCCCCACAGTCCCGTTCCCCTGTCACACCCGCCGGGACCTCGTCCGCCTTCGACCCCGTTCCACTCTCCCCCGCTTCCGCGCCAGGTCTCCCCCGCTCCCCGCCCTCATGACGAAAGGCGGGTTTGCCGTTCCACCGCCCGGGTTTCCGCCCTCCGTAATGCATCGAATCGGCAGCGGTTTTCTAGAAACTCATTGCTAGATGCTAGGTGGCGTGTTTCGCTGGTGGTACACCTCCGCCACTCTGCGTCATGGGATCATCGTTATGGCCAGTCCCACGGTCCGTCGTCGACGGCTGTCCGCCGAACTCCGCCGCCACCGCGTACGGGCGGGTATGACCCTCAGCGATGTCGCGGACGAGCTGGAGTGGTCCCCGGCCAAGCTCGGCCACATCGAGACCGGCATCCGCAAGTGGCCGTCGGTCATGGAGATCTCCGCCCTCCTGCGCCTGTACGGCGTGACCGGAGGGCAGCGGGAGGCCATCCTGACCCTCGTCCGGGAGTCGCGCCTGCGTCCCTGGTGGACCGAGTACGAGGACGTCCTGTCCTCCGCGTACGTGGGCAACGAGGCGGGCGCCGTCTCCATGCAGTCCTACGCGGGCATACTCGTCCCCGACCTCCTCCAGACGCCCGACTACACCGCGGCGGTGGCGCGGGCCCTGGGCCACGGCGAGCGCACCGTGGAACGCATGGTGGCCGCCTACCTCAAGCGTCAGGAGGTCCTGGACCACGGCGGCCCCGACCCCGGCTCCTCCGGAAGCCTCGTCCGCTACCACGCCATCGTCGAGGAGGACGCCCTCCAGCGGGTGTCCGGGAACCGCGAACTGCTGCGCGCGCAGACCAGCCGCATCGTGGAGCTGGCCACGGGCTCCGATCGGGTGACGGTCCAGCTCCTGCCTACCTCGGCGGGCCCGCACCCCGGCGTCGCCGGGCCCTTCTCCGTCCTGGAGTTCGACGAGGACGAGGCGGCCCTGGTCTATGTCGAGGCCACCCAGGGCGGTTCCATCGTGGAGGCGGAGGAGTCCGTCGCGGCCTGCAAGCGGGTGTGGTCCGAACTCACCCGGATCGCCGCTCCTCCGCAGGCCAGCCTGGGTATCCTGCGCCGGATGGCGCTGCTGACCTGAGGTCCCGCGTGCGCTCCTCACGTATCGGGGGCAGAAGTTGGTGGAAATCGGTCCACTGTGGCGGGGACCGCTCCCGACGGCTTGCTAGTCTGCTTGGTGACAACCTCATAAAGTTCTCTGCGGAGCCCCCGTCCCGGACGGGAGCCCGCGTTGACGCACCGGATTAACGAAAGGGTCCAGACAGTGAAGAAGATCATCGTTCTGGCGCTGGTGGCCCTCGGGGCTTTCGCCGTCTACCGCAAGATCCAGGCGGACCGCGCCGAGCTCGACCTGTGGACCGAGGCCACGGCGGCCAGCGAGAGCTGACCGACGGACCTCCTGGCCGCCCGAGCGGCCATGGGGCTTCCACAGGGCGAACCGGGGACCGGCGTGAGCCGTCCCGGCCCGCTCGTGAGTGACACGAAGACGTGGGTGGGCCGATGATCCCGAGGTGCGACCCACGGCTTTGTGCTGCTCCCGAGCTGTGAACCGTGGCTCCGCGTGCGGGATCCCGGCCGGGTGAGCGGGACCGCCCTCCGATGAAGGTATGCTCTCCAGAGTGACCAGGGCTCGCGCCCGGGTCCATGGGGCCATAGCTCAGCTGGCAGAGCGCCGGTTTTGCATACCGGAGGTCAGGGGTTCGACTCCCCTTGGCTCCACCCAGGAAAAGCGCGGAACAGGCGTTGTGACGGGGACTCCCTACGGGGGTCCCCGTTTTCCGTTGCGGGCGGCCGGACGCGGGCCGTGCGGCGGCGGAGCCCGCCGTCCCCGAAAGCCCCCGGGGCGCCCCTTCCTCCGCGCTCCGGAGAACCGCGGGTGCTCACGCGGCGCGGCGCCAGCGGGCGCGGCCGGGTCCGCGCCGTGCTCCTGACCGAGGGCCCTCCGGCCCTCCCGCGCGGGCGGCGCGGCTCTTGGAAGATACGTCACTAAAAAGCGGAATGGGCGTTTCGTGTCGACCCGTAAAGGCCCTTCCGTCATCGAAGTGCACACAACTGATTTTGTTACTAATCGGTAGTTCCGGTTCGTCCGTCAAGGTGCGAAATGGGGGGCGGGTGTGGTCGCACGGTACGTACGACCGAGGGGTCTGTATAGCCCGTTCGGATGACATGGATGACGCAGAGTCCACTTCGCCCGGTCGCGTCCGGGTACCCGGTCCCACTGTGTCAGCGCTATGAATCCGCAGGTCATCGCCCATGTAATGGAAAGCCGGGGAGGTGCCTTCGCGTCTTCGCGCATCGGGCTCGCCCCTACCATATGCAGTTACTCTGCGTGTGTGTATGATGACACTTCCCCTTAGTGCAATGGTCCTACTGGGCCATATGAGAAATAGGCCTCTTGGGGTCTGTTGGTGAACTGGGACGAACCGTAGTTTCGACACCAGCGACAACGAGGAAGACAGCGCGCCGAAACGATCGACCCCCGAAGGCGAGCCTGGCGGCCCCCGCCCGGCCTCGTAACACCGTCCTCGGATCGGCCCGCTTCTCCTCACCCGCCGGCGGTCGCGCCAGCCGGCGGATTCCGATCACCACACATGCTGATCTTGGGAGTGGGGCAACATGTGGAATGAGAAGATGGCGGCCCGTGCCAAATGCCGCGAGATCGACCCGGACGCGCTGTTCGTGCAGGGCGCTGCGCAGAACCGCGCCAAACTGATCTGCCGGGGCTGTCCGGTCCGGACACAATGCCTGGCGGAGGCGTTGGACAGCCGTATCGAGTTCGGTGTCTGGGGAGGCATGACCGAACGCGAGCGCCGCGCCCTGCTGCGCCGGCGCAAGGACGTCACCAACTGGTACGAGCTGCTCACCAGCGCCGAGCGCCAGTACGAGCGGGAGCAGGCCGAGCAGGAGCCCCCGACCTCTCCGGCCCCGACCTCCTCGCCCGCTCCGGACCCGGCGCCGGTTCCCGTTCCGGATCCGGTCGCGGCCGGGGACCCGGCCAGGGCCGTCTCGCCGGTCCCGACCCGGCTTCCCGCCGCCGTCGCCGCCAGGTGACCACGGGCTCCCGGGGAGGGGAGCCCCAGCGGTCCGGGGCACCGGGCCGTGGCGGCCCGGCGGCCCGACGGCCGGGAACCCGACAGACGAAAGTCGATGCGGCCTCCACCGAAAGGGGGAGGACCGGATCAGGGGAGGATCAGGGACGGCCCCGATAGCCGTAGCCGTTCCTATGGCGCATCATGAGGGGAGTACGGCCGATCCGTGCCGTACTCCCGTCGCCGTTGGGAGTGGGAGTGGCTGTGCAGGACCCTCAGTATCCGGCGAGGCGCCCCTGGGAACCGCAGGCCAGGCCGCAGATCCGCCTCACCGACGCCGAACGCGACGCCGCGATCAAGGTCCTCCAGGAGGCCTTCGGCCGCGGCCAGCTCGACGAGGAGGAACTCGACGAGCGCACCGACAGGGCCATGCGGGCCAAGTTCGGGGCCGACCTGGCCCCCCTCACCGAGGACCTGGGCGTCACCCCGGCGGGGACGCCCCAGGCGGCCCCCGGCCCCTTCGGCCGGTTCACCGGTCAGGGCGGCAGCCAGAGCGCGGACTCGCGTGAGCCCCTGCCGAGCACCCCGGTCGACCGGGTCGTGGCCGCGGTCGGGCACGCGGGGAACTACTTCCTCCCCGTCATCGCCCCCCTGCTGCTCCTCCTCGTGAGCGACAGGATCTCGCCCTACGTGCGGCGCCAGGCCATGGAGTCGCTCAACTTCCAGCTCTTCTGCGTCATCGCCGGACTCACGAGCCTGGCCCTGTTCTGGCTCGTCGCGCCGCTGCTGGTGACGCTGGCGGTCGCCCTGGGCTGGGCGATCCTCCCGGCCATCGCCAGCATCTCCAGCCTCTTGGGCAACAACTGGCGCTACCCCTTCACCGTCCGCGTCCTCAAGGACTCCTGAGGGCCCGCCCGGAGGCGGGGCGGGGGCGCGACGGGGAACGGACTCCGAGCGCCCCGGAGCCGCGCGCTGCGGGCCGCACGGACGCCTGGGGGCCGACTCGTCGGTCCACACGCGTACCCCGCCCGCGGACACGCCCCCGACACGACGAAGCCGGGACGGAAGGATCCGTCCCGGCGGAGGGAGGGTAGCCAGTCCGGGGTCGGGGTCTCCCCCGCACGGCACGGCTGTCCGTCTCTCGTCGCTCCCGCGATCAGCCCTGGTGTCCGGGCTTGCCGTTCTCCTTGGCCCGGTTCTCGCCCGCGGCGGTGCGAACGGTCTCCTTGGTCTTGTTCTTCGCGGTCTTGGCCGCCTTGGCGGTCTCCTCCGCGGCCTCCGCGGCCTTGTCCGCCGTCGCGGAGGCCCGCTCCTCCAGGTTCTCCCGCGTCTCGCGGACCTGGTCGCGCGCCTGGTCCAGGTGCTCCTGCCACTCGGCGTCCTGGGCCGCCTGGCGCATACGGACCAGCGAGTACACCACGATGCCGCCGACCACGGCGGCGCCGCCGATCAGGACTCCCCGGGGGACCCGGCGGTTGCCCCGCCGGAGCAGCATGAGCCCGCGACGACCCGGGTTCGGGTCGACGCGGTGGGCGGCCGCGGTGAGCACCTCGGCGACCCGCGGTGCCACGGTGTCCTCCACGCGCAGCGCGGCGTTCTCCAGCCGGGGTGCGGTCCAGTCGCGCGCCTGGAGGAGCTTCAGAGCGGCCTGGTCGCGTGCCTGGTCGGCGTACGGGCCCAGCCGTTCGGCCTGTTCCCGGGCTTTCTCCCGGGCCATGCCCTGCAGGCGAGCCAAGCTCGCCTCAGTCTCCTTCTTGCGTGCCTTGAGTCGCTTGGAAGAGATAGGCACGTCGTCAGCTCCTTCGGTCGTTCACCGGTTCTGCGGTCTCCACCCGGTGCGGCCGACGCTCGACGCCACACGGATGGTTCCTCCGTCGTCCTTACCCGTTACCCGGGTGTTATCTCAACATACGTCCTCTCCGTGTGTGATCTTCGTTTCGACACCGGCCGAGGGTTTTTCTCCTGTCCGCCCGCCGCGAACGGAGAACCCGGGAGGAGGAGTCGCCACCCTCCGGATCCGAGCGGACGCCCGGAGTGGGGGAGGGGCCCTTCCGAGGCGGGCGGAGTCCCAGGCGCCGGGGCGCAGGAGGGGCGAGCTGCCCGGACGCCGCGCAACCGCGGCGGATCCAGGACGAGCGCGGGGGACGGACGGGTAACGTGAGCACGTAAACGAAGTCGACCGAAAGGCACGTAGGTGTCCGACTCCACGGCTCAGCCCACCGCGCGGCTGAACACCTCCAAGGGAACCATCGTCATCAGGCTGTTCGAGAATGAGGCACCGAAGACGGTCGCCAACTTCATCGGCCTGGCCGAGGGCTCGAAGCAGTGGGTGGACCCCACCACGGGCAAGCCCTCCAACAGCAGCCTCTACGAGGGCACGATCTTCCACCGCGTCATCGACGGTTTCATGATCCAGGGCGGTGACCCGCTCGGCACCGGTCGCGGCGGCCCCGGCTACAAGTTCGAGGACGAGATCCACCCGAACCTGCGCTTCGACCGCCCGTTCCTGCTGGCCATGGCCAACGCGGGCCCCGGCACCAACGGTTCGCAGTTCTTCGTCACCGTGGACAAGCCGTACTGGCTCGACGGCCGCCACACCATCTTCGGTGAGGTCGTCGAGGGGGACGACGTGGTCACCGCGATCTCCAAGGTCGCCACCGACTCCCAGGACCGTCCCACCGAGGACGTGGTGATCAACAGCGTCGAGATCACCCGATAGCGGTGACGGCGCCCCGGCTCCGAGGAGGAACCCGCCCATGACCGCATCCCCACCGCCGTCCGGAGCGGCTCCGGAGCCGGAGCGCCCGGCCCCGCGCACCTGCTACCGCCACCCCGACAGGGAGACCGGGGTCAGCTGCAGCAGGTGTGAGCGGCCGATCTGCCCGGACTGCATGGTCGAGGCGTCCGTGGGCTTCCAGTGCCCCGGGTGCGTCTCGGAGGGGAACCGCGGGGTGCGCCGGGCCAGGACCGCCTTCGGAGGCAGGGCCGTCGCCAAGCCGTACGTCACCTGGACGATCCTCGGCATGATGGTGGCCGGGTTCCTCGCCCAGCTGGGTACGTCCACCCCGATCGGGCAGGCGGGCGCCTCACCGCTGGTCTGGGAGTTCGCCATGCTCGGCGTCGGCCGGGTCGAGGACGGAACCCTGCTCGGGGTGATCCCGGGCGAGTGGTACCGGCTCCTCACGGCCGCGTTCCTGCACGGCAGCGTCTTCCACCTGCTGTTCAACGGGTACGCCATGTACCTGCTGGGCACGCAGCTGGAGCGCTGGCTGGGACACGTCCGCTTCCTGACCCTGTGGGTGCTCGGCGCGCTCGCGGGATCGGTGCTCAGCCTCCTGGCGGAGCCCAACCAGTTCTCCGTCGGCGCCTCCGGAGCGATCTTCGCCCTGTTCGGGGCGGTGCTCGTCATCGGCAGGCGGCTGCGCCTGGACCTGCGCATGATCGGCGTCCTGCTGGCGGTCAACCTCGTGTTGACCTTCGTGGTCCCCAACATCTCGTGGACCGCGCACATCGGCGGTCTGGTCGCCGGGCTCGTGCTCGGCGCGGTGTTCGCCTACCTGCCCGGAGGGTCCGCCGGGAACCGGGCCCGTACGGTCACGCACGTCCTGCTGGCGGCTGCGTTCGCCGCCCTGCTCGTGGCCCTGGTGGCCACGGCGCCGCTGATCATCCTCCGCTGAGGGCGGAGAGGTCGGGGCCCGGAGGAGGCCTCCTCCGGGCCCCGACCTCCGCGGAAACCCCCGCGCGGTCTCCGGTCCCTGTGCGCGGGCATGGCGAAGAGAGCTACCCACAGCCTGTGGATAACTCTGTGGAAAACCCGTGTCGCTGCTGTTCAGCCGGGTGCGGACATGCCAGTGGAGAGCACCCGGAGAAAGGGTCCGCCGTCGTCGCCGGGCGCTCCGACCGCCCGGCCGGGGGTCAGTGCCAGCGCGTGGAAAGGATGACGGCCACGATGATGCCGCTGAAGCCGATCAGCAGGTTCCAGTTCTGCCAGTCCTGCATGTAGGGGATCTGGCTGCCCGCGATGTAGTAGACGGCGATCCACAGGATGCCCAGCGTGAAGAAGCCGAGCATCGCCGGGGCCAGCCAGCGCGGACTGACCTTGGGCTTCTCCTTCGAAGGAGGCGGCGTGTAGACGGCCTTCTTCTTGCGATCGCTGCGGGACTTGGGCACGGTCGCTGCTCCAGTACGTGGGGCGGGTTCCTGAACGAGAACACAGTCTACGCCCCGGGGGGAGCCCCCGTCACCGGCGGGAGGGCACCGGTTCCGCGTCGGTTTCCGGGGGCGCCGGATCGCCCCAGTACAGCCCGGGGGACCCGTCCACGGCGGCCGACCTCCGCCCCGGACGGGCCCCGCACACGAAGGCGGGCCGCCCCGTGCTGTCGCACGGAACGGCCCGCCGTCACGTCCGGTCCGCTCAGTCCCTGCGCATGGACGGGAAATCGAAGCCGCCGTCGTCGCCGCCGGGCGGGGTCTGGCCCCCGTCCTCGCCGTCGGGAGGGGACTCCCCGCCCTCACCCGGAGGGGACTCGCCGCCGTCGTCGCCGTCCGTCGGCCCCTCCGTGGCCGGTTCGGTGGCGAGCACGACGTTCACCGTGCTCCCGGGAGCCACGTTCTGCCCCGCCCCCGGGTCCTGCCGGATGACCGTGCCGACCGGGCCCTCCCCGCTCGGCTCCTCGGAGAAGGAGGCGCTCAGGTCCCTCTGCGCCAGCGCCGAC
This sequence comes from Nocardiopsis akebiae, assembly GCF_018316795.1. Classification (NCBI taxonomy): domain Bacteria; kingdom Bacillati; phylum Actinomycetota; class Actinomycetes; order Streptosporangiales; family Nocardiopsidaceae; genus Nocardiopsis; species Nocardiopsis akebiae. Next base: position 107,041 of record NZ_CP074132.1, on the reverse strand, counting down.
TCCGCGCCCTCGCGGGTCATGCCGACCAGGTCGGGCACCTGCACCTGGTCGGGGCCCGAGGAGATCAGCAGCGTGATGTCTGTGTCCGGTGCGACCGACTCCCCGGCGGCCGGGTCGGTGCCGATGGCCTGTCCCTCGGGCACGCTGTCGTCCGCCCTCTGCTCTGAGGTGACGTTCTCGAAGCCCGCGTCGTTCAGCGTGCCGGTCGCGTCGGACTCGGACTGGCCCTGCACGGACGGGATCTCCAGGGCGTCCGGGCCGCTGGAGACGTACAGGACGATCTCCTCGTCCACCGGGACCTCGTCGCCGGCGGGCGGGTCGGTCTCGATGACCTGGCCCTCCTCGACGTCCTGGCTCGCCTGCTGCTCCTGGGTGACGCTCTCGAAGCCCGCCTCGCTGAGGGAGGACTGGGCCTCCGCGACGGTGGACCCCGCCACGTCCGGTACCGCGGCCGTCTGCGTCTCGGAATCCCCTCCGCCCAGGTTCATCAGCACGAACACCAGGATCAGGGAGGCGATCACGCCGACGCCCAGCAGGACCCACAGCGCGGTCTTGCCGCGGCCGTCCTTCCCGCGGTCGTCGTACCGGTCGTCGTAGTCGTCGTCGTAGTCGTCGTAGTCGTCGTACCGTTCGGCGGGCGCGGGCGGCATCGCCGTCGTGGCGCCGGCGGCGGCCATGGCCATGGTGCCCGCCTGGGTGGGCATCCCCGCCAGGCCGCGCTGGATGTCGGCGCGCATCTCGGCCGCGTTCTGGTACCGCTCCTCGCGGTTCTTGGTCATCGCCCGGAGGGTGACGTCCTCCAGCCAGTGGGGGATCTGGGGGTCGATCTCGCTCGGGGGGACCGGCTCCTCGCGCACGTGCTGGTAGGCGATCGAGACGGGAGAGTCGCCCGTGAACGGCGGACGGCCCGTGAGCAGCTCGTAGAGCACGCAGCCGGTGGAGTAGATGTCGCTGCGCGGGTCCACCCGCTCACCGCGCGCCTGCTCGGGGGACAGGTACTGGGCGGTGCCGATGACCTGCGAGGCCTGCGTCATCGTCGCCTGGTTGTCGTCCATGGACCGCGCGATGCCGAAGTCCATCACCTTGACGTCGGCGTTGCGGGTCAGCATCACGTTCGCGGGCTTGATGTCGCGGTGGACGATCCCGTTGTCGTGGCTGTACTCCAGAGCCTTGAGGATGCCGTCGACCAGCTCCGCCGAGCGCTCCGGCAGGAGGCGTCGGTCGTCGTCCAGCAGCTCCTTCAGGGTCCGCCCGTCCACGTACTCCATGACGATGTAGGGGATGGACACCCCGTCGATCATGTCCTCGCCGGTGTCGTACACCGCGATGATGGCCGGGTGGTTCAGGGAGGCGGCGGACTGCGCCTCCCGTCTGAACCTGGCCTGGAAGATGTGGTCCCGGGCCATGTCGTGTCGGAGGGTCTTGATGGCGACGAGCCGGTCGAGACGCAGGTCGCGTGCGCGGTAGACCTCGGCCATGCCGCCACGCCCGACGATGGTGTCGAGCTCGTAGCGTCCGCCGAGGAGCCGGGGCTGGGACATGTCGTGTAGTGATCCTCGTGTCTTCCGGAGGCCGCCCGCGGGCCGCCGCCTACCCTGAACGTCTCTCGCTCACGGTCTCTAGGTGGTGCCTACTTCTTCTCCGCCGCCGTTTCCGCCGCCGTTGTTGCCGCCGCTGCCGCCGTCATCGCCGCCACCGTTGTCTCCCCCGCCGTTGTTCGGCGGGGGATCCTGGGGCTCACCCGTGCCGGGGTCGGGTGGAGGGCTCTGGCCGCCCTCGGAGTCGTCGTCCTCACCGTCTTCGGGGGCGTCGCTCTCCTCGGCCTCCTCGTCCGGAGGGGGGCTCGGACTCCCCACCGGGTCCTGCGGCTGCGTGTTCCAGCCGGTGTCGCCCTCCGGAGCCGCGGGGACGTCCGCCGGGGCGGACTCCACGGGCTCCTCGGTCTCCTCCGGGGAGGACGAAGGGGGCGCCGCGGGAGGGTCGACGGTGTCGCGCATGTTGCCCACCTCGGACCTCCCGTTGGACAGGAATCCGGCCACCACCGCGGCCGCGATGATGATCGCCGCGGCCGCGGCCGCGATGATCACGGGCACGCTGACGCGGCGGCGCTCCGGTGCCCCGGCCAGCCTAGCCGACGCGTCCTCCTGACCGGCGACGGTGGTCGGCTGACCCCCGGTCCGGTGCGTCATCGCGCCCGAGCCGGGCCCGGTCACCGCTCCCACCACGGCGGTCTGCGCCATGCCCTGGAACCCGGTGGAGGGCGTGGGCGGACCGGTTCCGGCGTTGGAGCGGATCACCGCGGCCGTGTGCGCGACCTCGCTGGCCGAGGCGGGGCGGTCCTCGGGCTCCTTCAGCAGCAGGGAGGACACCAGGTGGTCGACGTCGTCGGGCACGTCCTCGGGCAGCTCCGGCGGCTCCTCGCGGGTGTGCGCCAGAGCGAGCGCCACCGGGGTGTCGCCGGTGAACGGCGGTGTTCCGGCCAGGCACTCGTAGGCCACCACGCCGAGGGCGTACAGGTCCGAGGAGGAGGTCGCGGGCCTGCCCGAGGCCTGCTCGGGGGAGATGTACTGGGCGGTCCCCATGACCATGCCGGTCTGCGTGAGGGTGACCGACATGTCGCCGCGGGCGATGCCGAAGTCGGTCAGCTTGAGCTGGCCGTCCGGGGTGACCAGCAGGTTGCCCGGCTTGATGTCGCGGTGCACCACGCCGCGCGCGTGCGCGGCGGCCAGGGCCTTGGCCGCCTGGTACACGAAGTCCAGGGTCTGGTCCGCGCTGAGGTGGCCCTGCTCGCGCAGGACCTGCGAGAGCGGTTCGCCGACCACGAGTTCCATGATCAGGAAGGCGCGGCCGTTCTCCTCGCCGTAGTCGTAGACCTGGGCGATCCCGGGGTGGGAGAGGCCGGCGGTGATGCGGCCCTCGGTGCGGAACCGCTCCCTGGCCGTCGGCTCGGCCATCTGGGAGGGGTGCAGCAGTTTGACCGCCACGGGCCGGTTGAGCAGGGTGTCGGTGGCCTTCCAGACCGTGCCCATGCCACCGGAGCCCACCTGCTCCTCCAGGCGGTAGCGGTCGCTCAGAACGGTCCCGGTGAGGTCACCGGGACCGTTCTGGGAAGACGGTTCGTAGGCGCTCACTACTGAACCACTGCCTCCATCATCTGCCGGGCGATCGGCGCGGCCAGCTCGTTGCCGCTGCCGCCGCCGAACTCGACCACGACCGCGACCGCGACCTGCGGGTCGTCAGCCGGGGCGAAGCCGATGAACCAGTTGTGGGTGGGGTTTCCTTCACCGGTCTCGGCCGTACCGGTCTTGCCCGCGACCTCCATACCGGAGATGGCCGCGTTGGTACCCGAGCCGCCCGGGCCGGTGACCAGGGTCATCATCTCGGTGAGGTCCTCGGCCGTGCTGGCGCTGACCGCCTGCGAGTAGCTCTCCGGGCTGGTCTGGGTGACCACGGACAGGTCCGAGTCGCGCACGGTGTCCACCGCGTAGGGCTTCATGACCTCACCCGAGTTGGCCACGCCCGCGGCGACCATCGCCATCTGGAGCGGGGTCGCCTGCACGTTGGACTGGCCGATGCCGGCGCGGCCCAGGATGTTGCGGTCGGTCTCCGCCGGTGCGCTGCTCGGGATCACCGGCAGCGGGACCGTCAGCTCCTCCTCGCGGTTGAACCCGAACGCGGTGGCCTGCTCCGACAGGGCCTCGCCCCCCATCTCGATCGCCCAGTTGGCCATCGAGGTGTTGCACGAGATCTGGATCGAGTGCGCCAGGGTGTCGGGCTGGCCGCCGTTGCAGGTCCCGCCCGGCGTGGCGTTGGGCAGCGTGCCGCCCAGCTCCAGCACGTCGGGCGCCTCCTGGGTGCTCTCCGGGGTGGCGCCCATGTGCTCCATGGCCGCCGCGGCGGTCACCACCTTGAACGTCGAACCCGGCGGGTAGAACTCGTGGAGGGCCCGGTTGAGCAGCGGCTTGCGCGGGTCGGCCTCCAACTCCGTGTAGTTGGCCACGGCCGCCTCGGTGTCGGTGACGCTGACGACCTCGTTGGCGTCGTAGGACGGGTAGGACACCGCGCCGAGGATCGCCCCCGTGCTGGGGTCGAGCGCCACGGCCGCGCCGTTCTTGTCGCCCAGGCCCTGGAAGGCCTCGTAGCCCGCCTGCTGCACCTCCGGGTCCAGGGTGAGCTGGACCTGGGCGCCCTCGGGCTCGCGGCCGGTGATGATGTCGCGGAAGTTGCGCACCGCGAGCCGGTCGTCGGTGCCGTCGAGGAGCGAGTTCTCGGTGAGTTCGATGCCCGAGGCGCCGTAGGTGCGGAAGGACCCGACGATCGGCGTGTACAGTCCGCCGCCCTGGTACATGCGCTGGTACTGGGGGGACTGGCCGTCGTCGGCGATGTCCTCCGAGTAGGCCACGTTGTCGTCCGCTACCAGGATGGGACCGCGGGCCTCGCTGAGCCGTTCGGTGAACTGGCGCCGGTTGAGCGGGTCGTCCTTGATCGCCTGCGCCTGGAAGCCCTGGAGCCAGGTGACGTTGGCCATCAGGATCAGGATCAGCAGGAAGGCGAAGATGCTGAGTCTGCGGATCGGTGTGTTCATCGTTGGATCACCTGTGTCGCGCCCTCGTCCTGGATGGCCTGCGGTGCCGGGCGCCTGGCGTTGTCACTGATGCGGAGCAGGATCCCTATCATGATCCAGTTCGCCATCAGCGCGGAGCCGCCCGCCGCCATGAAGGGCGTGGTCGAGCCGGTCAGCGGGATCACCCGGGTCAGGCCGCCCAGGACGATGAAGACCTGGTAGGCGAGAAGGAAGGCGACACCGCTGGCCAGCAGCTTGTTGAACGCGCCGGTGGTCGCGAGCGCCATGCGCATGCCGCGCTCCACCAACAGGCCGAGCACCATGAGGATGGCGAGCAGGCCGGTCACGCCCAGCTCCTCGCCGACCGTGGCGAGGATGAGGTCGCTGTCGGCGGCGAAGGTGTCGTACAGCTGCCCCGCGCCGAGGCCGGTGCCGAAGAGGCCGCCGTAGGCCATGGCCACCAATCCCTGCACCAGCTGCGCGCTGCCGCCGACCGCGTCGTAGACCTCCTGGTCGAAGGCGTTGAACCAGATGTTGACGCGGGCCTGGACGTGCCAGAACAGCAGGTAGGCCACGAACGCGCCGCCGACGAACAGGACGAGGCCGATGGTCACCCACGAGGAGCGCTGGGTGGCCACGTACAGCATCGCCAGGAACGTGCCGAACAGCAGCAGCGAGGTGCCCAGGTCGCGCAGGAGCACCAGCATGCCGATGGCCAGCACCCAGCCGACCAGGAGCGGCGCCAGGTCGCGCGCCCGGGGCAGTTCGATGAGCGTGAAGCGGCCGACCTTGATCGGCTTGCCGACGATCTGCAGGACCTGGCGTTTGCTCATCAGATAGGACGCCAGGAAGATCACCAGGGCGATCTTGGCGAACTCCGACGGCTGCATGGTGAACGGCCCGATGCCGATCCACAGCCGGGCGCCGTACACCTCCTGGCCCAGGCCGGGGATGATGGGCAGGGCGAGCAGGATGATAGCGACCAGGCCGCTGATGTAGGTGTAGCGCTGGAGGACCCTGGGGTCCTTGAGGAAGATGATGATGAGGAAGCACAGGACCAGGCCGACCGCGGTCCACATCACCTGCGAACCGGCCCCGGCGCGCTCGATGTCCTCGGCCTCGCCGGCCTGGATCCGCCAGATCATCGCCACGCCGATCCCGTTGAGGAACAGCGTGCAGGGCAGGATCAGCGGGTCGGCGTAGGGCGCCACGAAGCGCATCGCCACGTGCGCGGCGGCGGACAGGGCCGCGAAGGTCAGGCCCACCGTCCACATCGCGCCGGGGACCTGGCCGTTGAGGTTGACGCCCGCGATCGCGATGCCCGCCATGGTGATGACGATGGCGAAGAGGATGAGGACCAGTTCGGCGTTGCGCCTCTTGACGGGCGGCAGCGCGGTGGGAGCCTCGGGTTCGGAAGCCTTACTCACGCGGGCTCACCCGGACCCTTCCTCGGCCCGGGACCCGGACGTGCCCTCGCTCAGCACGTCCACGCTCGCCCGGGCGTCGTCCAGGCTCTCCGCGGGCAGGGTGTTCTCCACCGAGCCGCGGTCGGCCTCCGAGAGCGAGTCCAGGGTGATCCGGGTCTCCTCCACCTCCTCCGACAGGCTGAAGCCCGCGATGTCGGTGTTGATGCCCTGGTAGATGCTGACGGTGTCCCCCGAGGGGGAGGGGCCCACGTAGTACTGGCTGTTCACGTAGCGGCTGCCGAAGTAGTACGTGGCTCCCGCGACGACGGCGACCACGACCACGAACACCAGCACCATCGGCCACCAGCGCCTGCGGCGGTACTCGGGTTCGGGACGGCCCTGCCGGTCGGCCGGCGGGGCCTCGTAGTCGTCGTAGTCGTCGTTGTAGGGCTCCTGGTAGGCGCCGCCCGCGGCGTAGGCGTCCGGGCCGGGTTCGTCGCGGACGGGGTCCATCTCCGCGGTGTCGCCGGATCCCCCGCGCAGTTCCTGCGCCCGTCTGGCGGGTGTGTCGTTGCCCTGGTCGACGTTCTCGCGGCGCTGGTCGGCTGCGCCGACCACCTGGGAGGTGCGGGTGGGCCCCTCGCCGTCGGTCTCGGCCTCGATGACGTCGGCGACGACCGCGGTGATGTTGTCCGGGCCGCCTCCGCGGATGGCCAACTCGATGAGCTTCTTGGCCGCGCCGCGCGGGTCGGCCTCGGTGGCGAGGGTCTCGTGGATGGTCTTCTTGCTGACCACGCCGGAGAGCCCGTCGGAGCAGAGCAGGTAGCGGTCGCCCGCCTTGGCCTCGCTGATGGAGATGTCGGGGTCGACCGGGCTCTTGCCGTCCAGGGCGCGCAGGATGAGGGAGCGCTGCGGGTGGGTGGCGACCTCCTCCTCGGTGATCTTGCCCTCGTCCACCAGGGTCTGCACCAGGGTGTGGTCGTGGGTGATCTGCTCGAAGCGGGGGCCGCGCATGAGGTAGGCGCGGGAGTCGCCGATGTGGATGAGCGCCACCCGCGGACCGGCCCAGAGCATGGCGGTCAGGGTGGTGCCCATGTTCTCCAGCTGGGGCTCCTCCATGATCCTGCGCGACAGGGAGGCGTTGGCCTGTTCGACGGCGCGCTGGAGCACCTCGGCCATCTCGTCGGACCGGGGCGGCTCGGAGTCGAGGCGGCGGATCGAGGAGATCGCGATGGAGCTGGCCACCTCGCCGCCCGCGTAACCGCCCATGCCGTCGGCGACCGCGAGGAGGTTCTGGCCGGCGTAGCCGGAGTCTTCGTTGCCTTCGCGGAGGCATCCTACGTCGGAGTACGCCGCGTATCGGAGAGCGATTGTCATTTGCGCAGTTCCAGGACGGTTTTGCCGATACGGATGGGCTGTCCCACCGTGATGGGCTGGGGGCGGTTCAGCTTCTGCTGGCCGAGGTAGGTGCCGTTCGTCGAGTTCAGGTCCTCGACGAACCAGCGGCCGTTGTCGGAGTAGACGCGCGCGTGGCGGCCGGACGCGTAGTCGTCGGTGATGACGAGCGTGGAGTCCGGGGCGCGTCCGATGAGGATGGGCTGCGAGGCGAGGTCGACGCTGGTGCCCTTGAGCGACCCCTGGGTGACGACCAGGGCCGTGGGCTCGTTCCGGCGCGCGCGGGGCTGCCGCGGCGGCCGGGCGGGCTGCGCCGACGAGTACGACGCGGAGGGGTCCTGGTCCCGGCGCGGCGCCGCCGGGCGCGGTTTCCTCCGGGGCTTCTTCTTGGAGCCGAAGAGATCCGTGCGGATCACACCGATCGCGGTGAGGACGAACAGCCAAAGCCCCGCGAGATACACGATCTTGATCAGTATGAGGGTCAAGTTGGACATCGAACTGCTCTTCAGCCCCTGTCGTGCTTCGGCCGGGATGGCGGTCATCTGCGCCGCCACCGTGTCTGCCCACCTTCGGGTCGGTGAGTCTCGAGGTCGCTGGACGCGGCCTGCGGCCGCGGCCATTGTGCCCGATCGGTCAGGTCTTCGCGGAGACTACCTTCCCGGCCGGATGTCCGACAGCGGGCCTGAGCCCGGCCCGCCCCTTGTCAGACGCCGGCGGAACCGCGTTGGTTTTCCGGTTCCGCCGCCGGACGTCAGTCGCGGCGGAACGTCATGGTCGTGCGGCCGAGGCTGATCCTGCTGCCGTCCACCAGGCGGGCCTGCCTGACCTGTTGTCCGTTGACGAAGGTCCCGTTCGTGGACCCCTTGTCCACGAGGACGGCCTCGTCGCCGTCCAGCCGGATCTCCACGTGGTGACGGGAGACGCCGTTGTCGACCAGGCGCAGGTCGCAGTCGGTGCCGCGGCCCAGGAGGGTGACCGGGGTGGTCAGCTCGAAGGACTGCTGCATCCCGTGGCTGGCGATGGCGCCCTCGGCGGCGGCGCCGCCGGGGGAGATCAGCAGGCGCGGACGCCCGGCCTGCTGCTGGCCCCCGCTCGGGCCGGGGTCGCCGACGGGCTGGCGGACCTCGCCGTCCTTGCCGACCATGGTGCCGCGCACGACGCCGGAACGGATGCGGAAGCGGCCGGTCTTGAGGCCTTCGTCGGACCTGAAGTGCACGCGGACCGGCCCGACGAAGGAGTAGCCCTGCTCCGTCGCGTAGTCGCGTGCCAGCTTGGACAGCTCCTGCCCCAGGCTGTCGGCGTAGACTTCGAGGCGCTCCTTGTCGCTGCTGGCCAGCTCGACGATGAAGTCGTTCGGAACCAGGGTGCGGCCCTGGGCGACGATGGCCGCCCGCTCGTCCATCTCACGCTGGACGGCGCTCGCCACCTCGACCGGTTGGAGCTCGGACTTGAAGGCCATCGCGAAGGTGCCTTCGATCATGCCCTCAAGCCTGCGCTCGAAGCGTTGGAGCACTCCCACGAGGTACCTCCCTTTGTACTCCACTTCGTATGTGTAGACGATCGTAACCGGGTCAAGGTGCCCCTGGTTTCAGGCGCACCCCCGGGACGGCCGCCCGGGGGCCGCGGACCGGTGGTCCGAAAAGCGTGTGCGACCCACCTTCAGACCGTGCTAGCCTTATGCATGTCGCCAGGGGGAAACGGCCGAAAAGCCCGGTTCACCTGGCAACACAACTGAATGGCATGTCACTCGGGCGGGTGGCGGAACGGTAGACGCGCACGGTTCAGGTCCGTGTGTCCGAAAGGATGTGAGGGTTCAAATCCCTCCTCGCCCACGTTGCGCGGGTTGCTGCTCGCCGACCTCCGGTCGGCTCGCGGCAGCCCGCGATCTCTTTTTCGGGGGGCGACCCCCGTGCCCCCGGTCGGCGCGGGTCGCTGCTCGCCCACCTCCGGTCGGCTCGCGGCAGCCCGCGATCTCTTTCTCGGGAGGCGACCCCCGTGCCCCCGGTCGGCGCGGGTCGCCGCTCGCGGTCAGTCTTGGGGCACGACTTCTTCGTACCCCGGTGGCGTCAGGTTATCCGGCGAGGGTCGTTCGACCCCTCCACCGGTTTCCCGCTTCCTCTGGTCTCCTCCCCGGTCCCGCGGCCGGACCGGGAGCGCGCCACGGACCGGAACCGGGCGGCGTCCCCGCCCGGCCCGGTCCCGGCGCCCGTGTCCTCGGCTCCGGTCCTCCCTCTCCCCTCTCGGTCACCCACTCCAGCCGTTCGCAGATCGAGACCCGTTCCGGTGAGGCCTCGATCCGATCGGAGGAGCGGTGCTCTGCCGAGCCGTCGTCGGCGGGCTGCCGGTACCCCGCGTCCCGGAGACACGTCCGGGGCGCGTGTCGACGTCGACGACGAACCCGGCCCGGTCCGGTCCGGCAGGGACGGCAGCGCCTCCGCGTGGAAGCGGGCGGTGTTCCCGGTCACCACGAGGGCGACGCGGGCGGGACCGCGGACCCCCGGCGCTCAGCCGCGTGCGGCCACCTCCCTCCAGTCGGACCCGCCGGGCTGGTCGACGGGGTCGAGTCGGACACCGCACGCCAGGCGCCGGGTGTGGTCCACGGCGCGCGTGGGCCCGTCGAGCAGGACCGGCACGGTGTGCCGGACGTCCTCGCTGGACGCGGACAGCAGCAGCTCCAGGCGGCCGGGTTCGACGAGGCGCCGACCGTCCGGGCCGGTGTAGGAGGCCAGGTCGGCGTGGACGGAGAAGTCCACCGCCCGCGCCTCCCCGGGCTCCAGGTGCACCCGCGCGTAGCCGATCAGCTGTCTGCGGGGCCTGGCCACCTGGGCGACGGGGTCGTGCAGGTAGAGCTGGACGACCTCGGTCCCGGCGGCGCCGCCGACGTTGCGGACGGTGCAGCCGACGGTGACCTCGCCGTCGGTGCCCACCCGGGGTACCTCCTCCGGTCGGACGGCGCCCGTGTCCACGCGCGGGTCCTCCCAGACGAACCGTGTGTAGGACAGGCCGTGGCCGAAGGGGTGGCGAGGGGTGGGGTCCACCGAGCTGACCTCGCTGCGGTGGGCCAGGTCCGGGCCCAGGTAGGTGGTCGGCTGGCCGCCGGGCGCGCGCGGCACGGACACCGGCAGGCGTCCGCTGGGGTTGACCCTGCCCGAGAGCACCCCCGCCACGGCGGGCATGCCCTCCTCGCCGGGCAGGAAGGCCTGGACGACGGCGGCCAGCCGGTCGGCGACCGGGCCCAGCGCGTAGGGCCGTCCGGACACCACCACCGCGACCACGGGGGTGCCGGTGTCGGCCAGGGCCTCCAGGAGCTCCTGCTGGACCCCGGGAAGGCGCAGGTCCTCGGCGTCGCAGCCCTCGCCGGAGGTGCCCCGGCCGAACAGGTCGGAGCGGTCGCCCACCACGGCCACGCACACCCGGGCGCGCCCGGCCGCCGACACGGCCTCGGCGAAGCCGTCGGTGGAGTCGCCGTCCACCGAGCACCCGGCGCGGTGCTCGACACGGACGCCGGGCAGTTCGGCGCTCAGGGACTCCAGCAGGGTGGGGATCTCCACGCCGACGGCGGTGCCGGGGTGGCGCCTGCCCACGTGGGCGGGGAAGGAGTAGCAGCCGAGCACGGCGTCGGCGGTGTCGGAGAGCGGACCGACCAGGGCCAGGTCCCCGGTGTCGGCCAGGGGGAGCGCGTCGTCGGTGTTGGAGAGCAGGACCACCGAGCGCTCGGCGAGTTCGCGGGCCAGCGCGCGGTGTTCGGCGGGGTCCAGGTCCACGGGGGCGGCGGGGTCCCCGGGCTCCGGGGCCCAGTCGGCGTCGAGCAGGCCCAACTGGCACTTCTGCGTCAGCACGCGCCGGGCTGCCCGGTCGACCAGCTCCTCGGGCACCTCGCCCGAGCGGACCAGGGCGGTGAGCCGGTCGCCGTAGCAGTGCACGGTGGGCAGTTCGACGTCCACGCCCGCGCTCAGGGCCAGGGCGCCGGCCCGCTCGGCGGAGTCGGCGACGCGGTGCAGGGTCTGGAGGAAGGCGACGCCGAAGTAGTCGGCCACCACGGTGCCCTCGAAGCCCCACTGGTCGCGCAGCAGGCCGGTGAGCAGGCGCGTGTCCGCGGCGGCGGGCACCCCGTCGTTGTCGTTGTAGGCGGACATGACCGACCCGGCGCCTCCGTCGCGCACGGCCATCTCGAAGGGGGGCAGCAGGACGTCGGCGAACTCGCGCGGGCCGATCGAGACCGGCGCGAGGTTGCGGCCGCCGCGGGAGGCCGAGTAGCCCGTGAAGTGCTTGAGGGTGGCCACGATCCCGGCGGACTGGAGGCCGCGCACGTAGGCGGTGCCCACGGTGGCCACGAGGTGGGGGTCCTCGCCGATGGTCTCCTCGGTGCGGCCCCAGCGGGGATCGCGGGAAACGTCCAGGACGGGGGCCAGGCCCTGGTGGACGCCGACCCGGCGCATGCTCGCGCCGATCTGCGCGGCCATCCGCTCGACCAGGTCGGGGTCGAAGCTGGCGCCCCAGGCCAGGGGGACCGGGTAGATCGTCGCGGTCCAGGCGGCGAACCCGGCCAGGCACTCCTCGTGGGCCAGGGCCGGGATGCCGAAGCGGTTGGCGGCCATGATCTCCCGCTGGCTGCGGGCCAGCGACGCCCGGCCGGCGGCGGGGTCGACCGGGGCGGTGCCGAAGGGCCGGGTGAGCTGGCCGAGGCCGTGCTCGATGACCTTGTCCCAGGCGGGGGGCTCCTGGGTGAGGTCGTGCTGGTGCGGTGCGACGGCCTCGCCGGAGGCGTCCGCGCTCACCCACACACCGTGAAGCTGGGCGACCTTCTCCTCCAGGGTCATCGATCCCAGCAGTCGCTCGACGCGCGTCGCGCCGGGGAGGGAGGGGTTCCGCCAACCGTGGTCGGCGGCCTCCCGGTCCGCGACGTGTTCCGAGGGTCCGGTCATGTGGGTGGGCCTTTCTGTGCTCAGTGGGGATGCGGGGGAGTGGTGTGTCCGGGTGGTGGCCCGCGCGCCATGGAACTTCGAAACTTTCGAATCTAGTATCGAAACTTACTGACGGAGAATGTACGTAGTCGCGGTAGGCAGGTCAACCCCCGCGAGAGATATGCGTCACAGGAAGGTGGTGGCCTGCAGTGTCGCGGGGAGGGCCTGTGGGCAGCGGAGAAGGGGTTTCGTCAGCCGCGTCCAGGGGAACCCGGAGGAGTCCGAAACTTTCGGAAAGGCGACCGGGGCCAGCCGCGCGGGCCGTGCGGGCCGCCCGGAATCTCCGAAGGGGCGGATGGGACACTTCGGGCGTGGGAATTCTCGAACGACTCCATGAGATCGGGCGGCCGCTGGTCGCCGAGCAGCTGGCGCACCCGACCGTCGCCGGGATCGCCCGGGGCGACCTCGACGAGCGCGCCTTCCGGTACTGGCTGGAGCAGGACCACCTCTACCTGCTCGACTACGCGCGGGCCTTCTCCCGGCTGGCCTGGCAGGCCCCCGACGGGCACCTCGCCGACCTGGTGGGCATCGCGCACAGCACCCTCAACGAGGAACTGGAGCTGCACCGCTCCCTGTCCGGGGAGTTCGGCGCCGACCTGACCACCCGGGACAAGGGCCCGGCGTGCGCGGCCTACACCGCCTGGCTGCTCGACGCCGCCGCCGACTACCGCGACGGGCTCGCCGCGGTGTACCCGTGCATGTGGGGCTACAACCAGCTCGGGCTCGCCCTCGCCGAGAGCCGCCCGGAGGAGCCGCGCTACCGCCGGTGGGTCGACACCTACGCCGACCCGGAGTTCACCACCCTCACCGAGCACTACGGGCGGATGCTGGAGGAGGCCGCCCCGGAGCCCGCGCGCGCCGAGCGCCTCTTCCTGGAGGGCATGCGCCACGAGGTCGCCTTCTGGGACACGCCCCACACCGCGCGCACCGCCTGAACCGCGCGCACGCGCGACGGGGCCCGCGGTCGTCCACAGCACGGAGAACGTTCCGGTGCCGCTTGTCGGCGGGCGCCTAGCCTTGATGCGGGGGGACCGGGTTCCGCCGACGGGCGCCCCACGCGCCCCCGTGTCCATGGTCTCCCGGTCGGCCCTTCGGAAGCGATCCCCTTCCGCTGCCTGTGGACGAACGGCGCACGCGCCACGGGGAGCCGGGCGGCGCGGCCCGGCTCCCCGCTCTGCCGTCGGGTGCCGCCCCGTCAGGGGTTGAGTACCGTGGACAGGGTCTCGAAGCGCTCGATCTCGCAGCCGTTGCGCTTGTTGAACTCGGTGTCGACCTCGGTCCCGCCGACGTGCCCGGTCACGTGGACGACCTCGGGGCCGCCCACCTGCATCGTGCACATCGTGTCGGAGGTGTCGCCGCTGCTGAAGGGGCCGGTGCCGACCGCCTCGATCTCGGCGCAGGCCGCCTCGGGGTCGGGGTGGTCGCCGCCCGCGGGGGAGCAGGTGAGGGTCCACACCCCCTCCTCGTAGCCCTCCGCGGGCTCCAGGCCCTCGTCCCCGCTGAGGGTGCGTTCGATGGTGAGGCTGGTCTCGGCCTCCCCGCCGCCGTTCTCCCCCGGGGACGGGGAGGCCGCGTCGGAGGCGGAGGAGCTGGTGTCGTCGGGTGCGGACTCGGGTGCGTTCACCTCGGCGGGTTCGTTGCCGCAGGCCGTGAGGAGCAGGCCAAGGGCTGCGAGGGCGGCGAGGCGGACCGGCAGGGCCGTCGCGAAGGTGTGCTGAGCCATACAGTTCGGACGCGGGGGGTTTCCGACGGGTTCCCCCGCTTCTCACATTTTTCGGAGTACACGGATACAGGGGGTCACATGTTCGGCAGCGGTGTTCCGGAGGCCAACGCCACCGAGGTGCCCGAGGGCGCCTACCTCCTCGACGTCCGCGAGGACGACGAGTGGAACGCGGGCCACGCGCCCGACGCGACGCACATCCCGCTCGGCCAGCTCAACGAGCGCGCGGGCGAGATCCCGCGCGACCAGCGGGTCTACGTCGTCTGCCGGGTGGGGGGCCGCTCGGCGCAGGCCGTCACGGCGATGAACCAGGCCGGGTGGGACGCGGTCAACGTCTCCGGCGGCATGCAGGCCTGGCAGCACGCCGGACGCGACATGGCCGCGGAGGGCGGCGCGGAGCCCCGGGTGATCTAGCGCGCGGGAGCCGATTTGGCTCCGATTGCGCAAAGCCCTGCCCCCGGGCCGCTTCCGGGTGGCACTATGACGTCGTGAGTTCCGAGCGCGCGCCCCTCAGCGCCGAAGCCGTGCTGGCCGCCTCAGCGGACGCGGTGGTCTGCGTCGACAGCGAACTCCGAGTCACCCTCTGGAACCCGGCCGCCGAGCGGTTGTTCGGCTGGCGTGCGGAGGAGGTGCTCGGGGGCGAGCTGCCGATCGTCCCCGCCGAGCTGAGGGCCGAGCACGGCGCGGTGCTCGAACACGTGCGCGCCGGAACCCCGCTGTCCATCCACACCCGCCGGGTGCGCAGGGACGGCGCGGTCGTCGACGTGCGGATCAACACCAACCGGGTGCCCGGCGCCGACGGCGGCGTGGCCGGGTGGGTGCTCAACCTCTACCCCTCCGACAGCGACGTGCGGGCCCGCTCCTCGGCGATGGAGCGGGCCCGCCTCGTGCGGCGGCTCACCGACGTGGTCGTCGACATCAACGCCGACCTCAGCCTCAAGACCGTGCTCGACCGCATATCCCGCGGCATCACCGAGCTCACCGGGGCGGACGCGGGCGGCTTCGTCCTGCTCAACGAGGACCGCGTGGAGCTGGTCAGCATCTCGGAGCTGTCGGAGGACCTCCAGGGGTTCAGCTCGGCGCTGGACGACAGCCTGTTCGGCGAGCTGCTGCGCAGCGGCAAGTCCGTGCTGCTGGCCAACGAGGACACCCGCGGCCTCCAGGACCTGGTCTGGGCCGACCTGCCCGGGCTGCACACCATCGCGCTGGGCGTGTCCAACGTGCACGGCCGCCCCTACGGCGCCCTCTACGCGCTCTACAGCCAGCGCAAGGTCGGGCACGTGGAGCTGGAGCTGCTCGAACTGCTCGCCGCGCACGCCGGGGTGGCGATCGGCAACGCGCTGGCCTACGAGGAGCTCAACCGCCAGCGCGTCCACGAACAGGCCGTGGCCGACTCAAGCGCCGACGGGATCGCCGTGCTCGACTTCGGCGGCCGGGTGCGCAAGTGGAACCGGTCGGCGGTGGAGCTCACCGGCTACCCGGCCGAGGTGATGGAGGGGCGCCACCCGCCCTTCCCTCTGCCCGCCTGCCACGGCCAGCCCGTCAAGCACAAGCTCCGCGACGGCCGCTGGCTGGAGATCCTGATGGCGCAGATCCCGCGCACCCACGAGTGGGTGGTGGACTTTCGCGACATCACCGCGCAGAAGGCCATGGAGGACGAGCGCGAGGAGTTCCTGGCCACGAGCGGACACGAGCTGCGCACCCCCATCACCGTCATCCACGGCTACGCCACCACTCTCCTGCGCAAGTGGTCCCGGCTCAGCCCGGACTCGCAGTACCAGGCCGTCGGCACCATCGCGGAGCGCTCCTCTGCCCTGGCCGCGCTGGTGGACCGGCTCCAGCTGGGCTCGGACGTGGCGCGCGGCGAGATGCGGGTCGGCCGCGACCGGTTCGACCTGCCCGAGGTGCTGCGGCAGGCGGTCAGCGCCTTCCGGCCCCTGTCCGACCGGCACGACGTCACCCTGGACGACCTGCCCGACATCCCGCCCACGGCGGGAGACCCGCTGGCCACGAGCATGATCATGGACCAGCTGCTGGACAACGCCCTCAAGTTCTCGCCCCGGGGCGGGGCCGTGCGCGTCAGCGCCCGGAAGGAGGGCGACGCCGTCGCGGTCGTGGTCGACGACGAGGGCGTGGGGCTGCGCCCGGGCGACGAGGAGCGGATCTTCGACCGCTTCGTGCAGTCCGGGGTGCGCGGTGAGGAGTCCCGCTTCGGCGGGTTCGGTCTCGGCCTCTACATCGTGCGCCAGCTGGCCAGGGACCAGGGCGGCGACGTGACCGCCCAGCGCTTGGAGTGCGGGACGCGCATGCGGTTCACCGTTCCGCTGCACTCCGGCGGGGACACGGGGCCCTCCGCGCGCGGCGAACCGCTCCACAGGCAACCTGAGTCCCAGGAAACAACAAAAACCTCACCAACCCCTGAACCCCTGTCCCGTCAGCGTTCCCCGCGCCGACGTGCGAGCCGTACGCCGTGATTCACCTCGCGGTGGGTTTCCTTCCGAGGTGAACGGGGCATTTCCACCCCTGGTGGAATTCGCTGGCACACATCGGGCGGGTTCCGGACGGCCCGAGAAAGCACCAACGCGCAGGGATTTCGACGTGTCAGGAGACCACACCCCACTCGACGCGGGGGACAGCCCGCACAAGGTCGAGCGGAGCGTCACGCTCCCCCACACCCCCGCCACCGTGGCCGGTGCCAGGCAGCGGCTCTGCCGCGACCTCCGCGCCATGTGCGTCAGCGAGGAGTGCGTGGACGACGCGGCCCTCGTTCTCAGCGAACTCGTCAGCAACGCCCTCCGCCACGCCCGTCCCCTGCCCACCCCCGAGAACCCCGAGGACAGCGTCGGTGTGTCCTGGCGGGCCGAGGTGGACCACGGGTCGGGGGCGTGCGGCTGGGTGGAGATCGCCGTACGCGACGGCGGCTCCAGCACCATGCCCCGGGTGGCGCGCCCCTCGGTCTCCGGCCTGGGCGGCCGGGGCCTGGGCATCGTCCAGTCCCTGTCCGGCCGCTGGGGCACCGAGATGGACGCGACCACCACCACGGTGTGGGCGGTCCTGGAGATCCCCGCCGAGGACTCCGCCGCCGAGGAGGAGGACACGACCCGGGGGCTGCCGGAGGGTCTCGGGGCGAACCCGTCCCCGAACGCCGCCGACGTCGTCGAGTTGCGGCTGGGCTCCGCCGAGGACACCAGGGCCCGCAGCGCCCTGCTCTGAGGCAGGCCGCCGCCGGGCGCCGCCGCCACCGCGGAGGAACGTCACCGATGTCGCGAAACACCGCCAACGAGGTGGCCCGGCGCTGGTGGGGCCGCTACAGTCACGACTGTGGAGTTGAAGATATCAAGCCGGTCTCAGCAAGACGTCGCGGTGGTAACCGTTGGCGGTGAGATCGACCTGTACACGGCACCCCAGTTGCGTGACGAGCTCATCGGAGCCCTGGAGGACGGGGCGCGACGTCTGGTCGTCGACATGTCGCGTGTGGAGTTCTGCGACTCGACCGGCATCAGCGTGCTGCTCTCCGCCATGAAGCGCTCCCGCGACAAGGACGGCGACCTGGAACTCGTGGCTCCCAGGCCCGCGGTGACCAAGGTCCTGGAGGTGACCGGGCTCGACGCGGTGTTCGTCATCCACCCCGACCTCGACGCGTTGCCGGTGGCCGCGGGAACCGGCACCGCCCAGTAGACGGGACGCGCGTGCTTCGTGAGGAGGGCGCCGGTCCCGAGGGGACCGCGATCGCCGTTGTCATCGCCGCCAAGGACGAGGCGGCGCGCGTGGGCAGTACCGTCGAGGCCGCCCGCGCACTGCCCGGGGTGGACCTGGTCGTCGTGGTCGACGACGGCTCCGCCGACCGCACGGCCGAACTCGCGCTCGACGCCGGGGCCCGGGTGATCAGGCACAGCCGCAACCGCGGCAAGGGGGCCGCGATGGAGACGGGCGCGGAGGGCGTCCGGCTCATCGAGGAGCACGAGGCGGGGGACGGAGCCCCGCGCTCCCCCCGGCACCTGCTGTTCCTGGACGCCGACCTGGAGGCGACCGCCGCGGAGGCGGCGCCGCTCGTCGAACCGGTCCGCGGCGGCAAGGCCGACATGACCATCGCCCTCTTCCCCGCGACCCGCATGCGCCTGGGCGGCCACGGGTTCGTGGTGCGCCTCGCGCGCGGCGGCGTCCGCAAGGCCACCGGGTGGGAGCCCGAGCAGCCCCTAAACGGACAGCGCTGCCTCACGCGCGCGGCCTTCGAGGCGGCCAGGCCGCTGGCCCCCGGCTTCGGCGTGGAGACCGGCCTGACCATCGACGTGCTGAGGGCGGGCTACCGGGTGCTGGAGGTGGAGGTGCCGCTGGAGCACCGGGCCACCGGCACCGACCTGCGCGCACAGCTGCACCGGGCCCACCAGTTCGCGGACGTGGCCCGGGCCCTGGCGGTGCGCGAACTTCGGCCCACCGTGCGGCGCGGGTGGGACCGCGCCCGTGGGCGCACGCGCACGGCGGGACGGCAACTGTCCCGCAAAATCGGGCACATGACTTGGAGAAACCGCCCGAAGTAGCCACATGGGTGCACTGCGTAGCTATACGCTCGCTCCGTGTTCACTACGATCCTGGCTTTGACGGGAATGCTCTCGGGACTGGGCGCGCTCGCCCTCGGCTGGCACGCGCTGTCCAGTGCCCGTGCGGTCGGCAGCGAGTCCCGGGCACTCGCCCAGCGGGCGGCCGCGGTCGGCGCCTCGGGCGTGGACCCCTTCGCCGTGCGCGACGTGGCGGTGCTCCACTACGACGCCCTGGAGGAGATGTCCGGCGCCCGCTCCTTCTCCCTGGCGCTGCTCAACAGCGAGGGCGACGGCGTCGTCGTCACCTCCATCAACGGCCGCACCGAGTCGCGCACCTACGCCAAGGCGGTGGTGGGCGGGGAGTGCGACACCCTGCTCAGCCCGGAGGAGTACCGGGTCGTGCGGTCGGCCCGCCTCGGGGAGGGCGTCGGCGCAGCCGCGACCGCGGAAAGCCCCTCGTCGCACGGGGTCTCCTCCCCCGGAGGACTGCCGAAGCCCCCGTCCGCCGACCGGGAGGAGCCCGGGTCCCCGTCGTCCCGGGACGGGGACCGGGGCGCGAGGGAGGACGCGGAGGCCGTTGACGCGGCTCCGGTCCGGGAGCGGGAAGAGGACGCTCCGGCAGCCTCAGCCGCCCCGAACGGCACGGGCGCGACCCGGGCGAACGCGGAACCGGCTCCGGCGGACCCGTCAGCACGGACGGCCCGCGCCACCGAACCCGCCGCGGACGACGAACGAGAGGCTTCCGAGGTCGTACCGGCCTCAACCGGCACGGGAGCCTCGGCCGCCCCGGGCGACAGCCGCGAGGCACCGGACGCGGCTCCGGTCTTCTCGAACGCCACGGGAGACCAGCGGGGCGCTCCGGCCGCCGGAGCCGCTTCGGCCACGGGAACCCCAGCCGCCACGGAGGTCGCCGCCGACAGCCACGAGGGAGCCTCGGCAACCCCGGCCAACCCGTCAGTCCGGCCCGCCTCAACCGCTCCGACAGCCCCGGCCAACCCGGCAGCCCCGGGCGGCGACCGGGAGGAGCGGGGGCCCCGCGGTCTCGTCTCCGTGATCCGCAGGACCATCGGGCGCGTCGGCGCCGACCGTCGGCCCCCCGTCGCGGCCGTGCGTTCGGGCGTCGGAGCGGCCAGGCCGATCGCCTCCGCCAACGTCACGGTGCGGCCGGGGCCCTGCGCCACCGAGGCGGGGAGCACCGGGGCCCCGGCCACCGGGAACGCCACGGCCGCCCAGCCGCGTCCGGAGGCCCCGGCCTACGAGGAGACCGGCGGGAAGGGCGCCCGGGAGACGGAAGCCCCCGCGTCTGAGGCGCGCGGGTGACCGCTCCGACACGGCCCGGACTCCGGTCCGACCCCGGACGCGGGCCCGTACCGCGTCCCGAACCGCCGCACCCGGCGCACCGGTCCGTATAGCCTGGTGCTATGCCCAACCGCTACGCCTACCTCGGCCCCGAGGGCACCTTCACCGAAGCCGCGCTGCGCAACCTGCGTCCGGACGCGCCCGACGAGGCCCGCGTCCCCTGCGAGGGGGTCGCCGCGGTCTTCGACGCGGTCCGCTCCGGGGCGGTCGACGGCGGAGTCGTCCCCCTGGAGAACTCGGTCGAGGGCGGTGTCACCGCGACCATCGCCGAACTCGTCAACGGCGCCCCGCTCCTCGTCACCGGCGAGACCGCGGTCCCGGTCGAGTTCTCCCTGTTCGTGCGGGGCGGGACGGCGCTGGAGGACGTCAAGCGGGTGGCCACCCACCCCCACGCCCTCGCCCAGTGCCGGGGCTGGCTCTCCCGCAACCTGCCCGACGCGGACACGCACACCGTCTCCTCCACGGCGGCCGCCGCGCGCGCCGTCTCCGAGCCCGGCGCGCCCTACGACGCGGCCATCTGCGCCGTGATCGCCGGGGAGCGCTACGGCCTGCACGCCCTGGCCTCGGGTATCGGCGACCGCTCCGACGCGGCCACCCGCTTCATCTACCTGTCCCGGCCCGGCGTACTGCCCGCGCCCACCGGGGCCGACCTGACCTCGCTCGTCGCCTTCATCGCCGACGACCACCCCGGAGCCCTGATCGAGGTCCTCAACCAGTTCGCCGTGCGCGGGGTCAACCTCACCCGGCTGGAGTCGCGCCCCACCGGAGACCGGCTCGGCAGCTACTGCTTCTGCATCGACGCCGAGGGTCACGTGGCCGAGGCCCGGGTCGGCGAGGCCCTCATGGGTATCCGTCGGGTCTGCCGGGACGTGCGCTTCCTGGGCAGCTACCCGCGCAGCGGCCGCACCACCGAGAACGACCCGCCGCTGCGGCCCCGACCGGCCACCGACGCCGACTTCGCCGAGGCCGAGCAGTGGCTGGCGCGCATCCGCGTCGGCCAGGTCGACTGAGGCCGGGCCCCGGCTCCGCCGGCGGCTCCCCGCGCGGCGCGCGAGCGCGGGCGGCCCCGACCGCTGGCCGCCCGCTCCCGCCCGATCCCGGGTTCGCGCTCCCCACGGACCCCGGGACCGGCGGCCCTCAGGCCCGGACCACCTCCCTCGGGACGCCCCGGCGGACCTCCTCCCCCGCGTCCGCGCGGTCCAGCTCCAGGCACAGCGCCAGCCTCAGCGCGAAGTCCTCGGGGCGCGTCGCCCCCAGCACCTCCAGCGCGCTGCTGAGCTCCTGCGCGGTCATCTCGTTCAACGGCTTCACGATCGTCCCCCTCCTCGGTCTTTCAAGGGAAGGACGAGGTCAGCGGGCATCCATGACGCGGTTGCGGAAAAGATGTCGGGAGGATCGGGCCCGGACGGTAACCTGCAAGACGTGATCGACCTTCGCGCTCTTCGAGAAGACCCCGAACGACTCCGCGCCTCGCAGCGGGCACGGGGGGAGGACCCCTCCGTCGCCGACCGCCTGCTCGGGCTCGACGCCGACCGACGCTCCGCGCTGTCCCGGTTCGAGACCCTGCGCGCCGAGCAGAAGAGCGTGGGCAGGTCCGTCTCCAAGGCCTCCCCGGAGGAGCGTGAGCAACTCCTGACCCGCGCCAAGGCCCTGGCCGCCGAGGTCAAGGAGGCCGAGGCCGAGGCGGGCCGCCTCGCCGACGAGCTGGACGCCCTCCTGGTCGGCGTGCCCAACCTCGTGGAGGAGGGCGCACCCGAGGGCGGCGTGGACGACTTCAGGATCCTGGAGACCGTCGGTACCCCCCGCTCGTTCGACTTCACCCCGCGCGACCACCTGGAGCTGGGCGAGATGCTCGGCGCCATCGACATGGAGCGGGGTGCCAAGGTCTCCGGGGCCCGGTTCTACTTCCTCACCGGCGTGGGGGCCCAGCTGGAGCTGGCGCTGCTCAACATGGCCATGAACCAGGCCGTCCAGGCGGGCTTCACGCCGATGATCCCGCCGGTGCTGGTGCGGCCCGAGACCATGGAGGGCACCGGGTTCCTCGGTTCGCACGCCGACGAGGTCTACCACCTGCCCGCCGACGACCTCTACCTCGTGGGCACCTCCGAGGTGCCGCTGGCCGGGTACCACTCGGGGGAGATCCTGCCGGCCGACGCCCTGCCCAACCGCTACATCGGCTGGTCGCCGTGCTTCCGCCGCGAGGCGGGCTCCTACGGCAAGGACACCCGCGGCATCATCCGCGTCCACCAGTTCAACAAGGTGGAGATGTTCGTCTACACCCACCCCGACCAGGCGCACGAGGAGCACAAGCGGCTGCTCGCCTGGGAGCGGGAGATGCTGGACAAGCTGGAGCTGCCCTACCGCGTGGTGGACATCGCCGGCGGCGACCTGGGCACCAGCGCCGCCCGCAAGTACGACTGCGAGGCGTGGGTCCCCACCCAGGAGACCTACCGGGAGCTGACCTCCACCTCCAACTGCACCGAGTTCCAGGCCCGCCGCCTCAACGTGCGGTTCCGGGACGAGGACGGCAAGCCCCGCTTCGCCGCCACCCTGAACGGCACGCTGGCCACCACCCGCTGGATCGTCGCCATCCTGGAGAACCACCAGCGCGAGGACGGCTCCGTGGTGGTTCCCGAGGCGCTGCGCCCCTACCTGGGCCGCGACGTCCTGGAGCCGGTCGCCAAGGGCAGGTAGCACCCGGGACCCGGCACCCGTACACCCGGGTAGCGGGGCCCCGGCTCCGGACACGCGAGGAGCCCGCCCCCGGCCGGGGGCGGGCTCCTCGTCCGGTGCTACAGGTACGGTCCGGAGCCGTGCCGCTCCTCGTCCAGGCCGCCTGGGACGCCGGGCCCCTGGGCCTGAAGGCCCGCGACGCCGGGCGGCAGGGCCTTGCGCATGTTCTCCAGCTGGGCGCGGGCCGCCATCTGCTGGGCGAACAGGGTGGTCTGGATGCCGTGGAACAGCCCCTCCAGCCAGCCCACCAGCTGCGCCTGCGCGATGCGCAGCTCGGCGTCGCTGGGTGCCGCGCCCTCCGCGAACGGCAGGGTCAGCCGCTCCAGCTCCTCGATCAGCTCGGGGGCCAGACCGTCCTCCAGCTCCTTGATGGACGAGGTGTGTATCTCCTTGAGCCTGGCCCGGCTCGCCTCGTCCAGGGGAGCGGCCTTGACCTCCTCCAGGAGCTGCCGGATCATGCTGCCGATCCGCATCACCTTGGCGGGCTGCTCCACCATGTCGGCGAGGGTGCGCGGCTCCTCCGCGCCCTCCTCGCCGTCCCCGTCGCGGTCGGTTCCCATGACCAGGATCCGAGCCTGCTCCTCCGGGTTCTCTGCGCTGCTCATCAGTCCCCTTACGTGGATGTCACCGGCACGCCGTCAACGGGGAAGAAGGATCTTTCCGGTGTGCGCGCTCGTTTCCATGACGCGGTGCGCCTCCGCCGCGTTCCGCATCGGGACCGAGCGGTCGACGACGGGGCGGACGACTCCCTGTTCTACCAACGGCCACACCTGCTCGCGTACTCCCGAGACGATGGCGGCCTTCTCCTCCAGGGGGCGGGAACGCAGGGTCGTCGCGTGGACGGAGAGCCTCTTCGCGAGCATACGCCCCAGATCGGCCTCGGCGCGGCGCCCGCCCATCAGCGCGATGATCACCAGGCGGCCGTCGGTGGCCAGCGAGCGCAGGTTGGCGTCCAGGTAGGAGCCGCCCATGATGTCGAGGACGAGGTCCGCGCCGCCCGCCTCGCGCACGCGCTCGGTGAAGTCCTCCTCCTTGTAGTTGACCAGGATCTCCGCGCCCAGTTCACGGCAGCGCTCCAGCTTCTCCCGGCTGCCCGCCGTGACCGCCACCCGGGCGCCCAGGGCGCGGGCGAACTGGACCGCGAAGGTGCCGATGCCGCTGCCGCCGCCGTGGACCAGGACGGTCTCCCCGGCGCGCAGGCCGCCGACCATCACCAGGTTGGACCACACGGTGCAGGCCACCTCGGGCAGCGCGGCGGCCTCCACCAGGTCCACGCCCGCGGGGACCGGCAGCAGTTGGCCCACCGGAACGGCGACCTTCTCGGCGTAGCCGCCCCCGGACAGCAGTGCGCACACCCGGTCGCCCACGGACCAGCCCGAGTCCTCGGTGCCGGGGCCGAGCTCGGCGACGGTGCCAGAGCACTCCAGCCCGGGGTACTCGGAGGCGCCGGGCGGGGGCGGGTAGGCGCCCTGGCGCTGGGAGACGTCGGCCCGGTTGGCCGCGCTCGCGGCCACGTCCACCAGGACCTCCCCCTCGCCGGGGACGGGGTCGGGAACCTCGGTCCAGGCCAGGACCTCGGGTCCGCCCGGTTCACTGATACGGATCGCGTACATGAGCCAGACAGTACCCGGGGAGGTTCCGCGGCAGGCAACGGATTCCTCTGTTCACCTGCTCGTAAGGATGCTTCGGTGGGGGCGGGCGGGTAAGAGTGATCCCAGGGAGCGGATCCCGTCTCTTCCCCGCTGGGGTATCCCTCCCTCCACAGCACGCCCCCTTCAAGCAGGAGAACTCCGGTGGCACACCAGGAACACAACGGGTCGGGTCGAAGCTCTGAGACGGGCCCCGGACCCGCGGCCGGGGAGCACGTCGAACCGGACCGCTCGGCGGGTGACCCGGAGGAGCACGACCCGGACGCCGCCGCACCGGGGCCGACCGCGCCCGAGCCCTCGCCCCACGACCAGTGGTTCGGCGGCTTCGAGGGCGAGGCGCCGCCTCCGCCGCCCTACGCCAGGCTGCCCGAGGACACACCGCTGCTGGGCATGGGGCACCACACGCCGCCTCCGCCGGACGGGGCGGGCGGGGCGGAGGGGTTCGGCGGTGAGCCGGAGCGGCCGGCCTCCGCTGCTCCCGAGCCTTCGGGGCCTTCGGCCGTCCCCGATCCGGAGGGTCTCCCCGAGGAGCCCGAGGCCGATGTTCCTCCGGCCCCTTCCGGTGCTCCCGGGACTTCCACCGGGACTCCCGAGGGCCCCGCCGACGCCACCGGGCCTTCCGGAACGTCCGAGCCCCTGCTCCCCCCGCGGACCCCCGGGGCCTCCGGGCCCCCGGAGTTCCCGGCGGGTTCGGAGACCGACGAGACCGCCGCCGCTGCCGAGCCCGCCGACGACAACGGCGACGGCGAGGAGGAGGGCACGGTCCGCCTGACGCCGGGGGCTGCGCGCAGACGCCCGCAGCGCCCGCAGCGGCAGCGCCTCCAGCGCCCCACCCGTCCGGGCGAGGACCCGCTGGCGCCCCGCAGGCTGCGCCGCGACCCCGACGTGCCCGAACCGGAGCAGCTGCCCCCCCTGGACACCGAGCGCGACGACGCACACGGCGGACCGCGGACCACGGAGCCGGTTCCGACGGAGACGGGATCGGGTCCGCTCGCCTTTCGGACACCCGGATCGAGCCCCGTCCGGGGACCGGGGGGCGGTGGGCCGGTCACGGACTCCGAGCCCCGGCCCGCGCGGGACACTGGGCCGGGCGCGTGGCTGGACGAGGACTCAGGGCCGTTCCGGACCGCGTCGCCACCGGGCGAGCCCGTCCCTCCGGCGCCGCCCCGCACCCCCGAACCGCCGTCCGCGCTCACCGGGCCCCGGGCCGACCTCGCGCCGCCACCGCCCCCGACCGCTCCGCCGGGTTCACCGGACCGGCGCCCCGAACAGGAGCGGCAGACCTCAGACGCGCTCAACGCGGCCACCCTCGTGCGCAACCGGCGCCAGGGCCCCAGCGGCGGGTGGCGGCGTGCCGTGCACGCCGCCACCCTGGGCCTGGTCAACCCGGGGGAGTCGGCCAAGGTGCTGCGCCAGCGCGAACTGGTGGCCCGGGCGAGCACACCCGTGGCTGCCGGGCACCACCGGGTGGCCGTGCTCAGCCTCAAGGGAGGGGTGGGCAAGACGACCACCACGGTCGCCCTCGGCGCGACGCTGGCCTCCCTGCGCGGCGACCGGGTGCTCGCGGTGGACGCCAACCCCGACCGCGGCACGCTGTCGGACAAGGTGCGGCTGGAGACCGCGGCGACCATCCGCGACCTGCTCAACGAACGCCACCTGGTGTCGCGCTACGCCGACATCCGCGGGTTCACCTCGCAGGCGCCCAGCCGGCTGGAGATCCTGGCCTCCGACCGCGACCCGGCGGTCTCCGAGGCATTCAGCGACGCCGACTACCGCGAGGTCTCCCGCATCGTCGAGCACTTCTACTCCATCTGCCTCACCGACTGCGGAACCGGCCTTCTGCACTCGGCGATGCGCGGGGTGCTGGGGCTGGCCGACCAGGTCGTCCTGGTCAGCTCGGCGTCCGTGGACGGGGCCCGCAGCGCCAGCGCCACCCTGGACTGGCTGGAGGCGCACGGCCACGGCGGCCTCGTCCGCGACGCCGTGGTGGTGCTGTCGATGGTGCGCTCCGACAGCAAGAGCAGCGTGGACCTGAACCGGCTGGAGGAGCACTTCTCCGGTCGGTGCCGCGACGTCGTGCGGGTGCCCTGGGACGGCCACCTGGAGGAGGGCGCGGAGGTGGACCTCGAACGGCTCTCCCCCGCCACACGGGACGCCTACCTCCAGCTGGCCGCGTCGGTCGGGGAGGCGTTCGCCTGGCAGAGGTGAGGCGATCGCGGGCGGGGCGCGGCGCGCGCGGCCCCTCCCCCCGCCCCCGCCCTGGTTTTCCGGAGCCCGCTTTCGGACAGGGGAAGGGCGAGGGGGAAGGGGTTGGGGATGAACGCACAGGAACGCCCGCCCGCGGTCGTGGTCGGCGTGGACGGCACACCCGCCTCCCACGCCGCCCTGCTCTGGGCGACCGAGGAGGCGGCCAGGCGCGGCACACAGCTGCGGATCGTGCACGGCCTCGGGATGCCGGTGGTCATCGGCGCCTACGGGGCCGCCGGGCGCACGGCCGTCGAGGACCAGCGGGAGGCGGGGCACGACCTGCTCACCGCGGGCGCCGCGTACGCGCACCGGGCCCGGCCCGGCCTGGACGTGGCGACCGTCCTCGCTCCGGAGGACGCGCCCGCGGTCCTGCTCAACGACGCCCTGCCCGAGGACGTCGTCGTGGTCGGGTCGCGGGGACTGGGCGGTGTCCGGGCGATCATGCTGGGCTCGATCAGCGTGCGCGCCTCCTCCCACGCGCCCTGTCCCGTGGTGGTCGTCCCCAACCAGGAGAAGCCGCCGCCGCGGCGCGGCCGCGTCGTCGTGGGCGTGGACGGGTCCGGGTCCTCCCGCCGGGCGCTGCGCTTCGCCCTCCACGAGGCGCTGTCGAGCGGCTCGGAGGTCGTGGTGGTCAACAGCTGGGAGGTGCCGCTGCCCGCGGACACCGAGTCGCTGGCCGCCGACGCACGGGTCCCGCGAGAGCAGATGTTCGACCGCCAGTCGGAGGAGATCGTCGCGGGCCTGCTCGCGGAGGTGGTCGACGAGCGGACCGAGCACCTGGAGATCAGTGCGCTCAGGACGCAGGCCAACCCCGTGGACGCCCTTCTGGAGGCGGGCCGGGAGGCGGACCTGCTGGTGGTGGGCTCGCGCGGACGCGGAGGCGTGCGGGGACTGGTGATGGGTTCGGTCAGCCAGGGGGTGCTGCGGCACGCGCCGGTGCCCGTGGCCGTCCTGCCGCCGCTGGCGGAGGACGAGTGACCGGCGGGGAGGGACGGACGAGCGAGGGGAGCGTCCCAGGGGGGAACGGAGGCCTGAGGGAAGTGGGCGGCCCGGTGGGAGCAGGCGGTCCGGAGCGTGACCGTGCCGTTCCCGGGAACTGCCGCCCTCCCCGGCGATGATGGACAGCGTTACCAAGGGGGAAACCATGCCAAGCAACGAGGAGCACTCGTCCAGGGTCGTGGTCGGCGTCGACGGCTCCGACCACTCCCGGGCGGCGCTGGAGTGGGCGGCCGCCGAGGCGGAGCGCAGGGGCGTGCCGCTGCGGGCCGTCCACGCGCTGGGAATGCCGCTGATCGTGTCGGCCGGCTCCGTACCCGCCCGTTTCGACCCCACCGCGGAGATCTCGGACCAGGCCGACGAGGTGCTCACCAAGGCCGCGGAGCACGTGCGCCGCGTCCGGCCGTCGGTGACGGTGGAGACCGAGACCGCCCTGGAGGAGCCGCCGCTGGCGCTGCTGAGCCACAGCCGGACGCATGACGTGCTCGTGCTCGGCACGCGGGGACTGGGCACGTTCGCTTCGGTGTTCGTGGGTTCGGTGAGCATTCGCGTGGCCGCCCAGGCGGCCTGCCCGGTCGTGGTGGTGCCCTCGCACGGGGGCAGCCCCGCGACTACCTCGCTCGGCCGGGTCGTGGTCGGCGTGGACGGGTCCAGCAACGCCCGCCGGGCGCTGCGCCTGGCAGTGGACCTGGTGCGGGAGAGCGGTGGCGAACTCGTCGTGGTCAACAGCTGGGAGGTGCCCTACCCCTACGACCCGATCGCGATGACCTCCATGGGCTACGAGCCCCAGGAGAAGCTGTTCGACCGCAAGTCCGAGGAGCTGGTGGGCGAGATGCTGCTCGACGTCACCGGCAGGCGGCGCGAGGACCTCGACTTCGAGGTCAGCGTGGTGCGCACCCAGGACAGCCCGGTCAACGCGCTGCTGGGGGCCGCCGAGGGGGCCGACGCCATCGTGGTGGGCTCCCGGGGCCGGGGGAGCGTGCGCGGACTGCTCCTGGGCTCGGTCAGCCAGGGCGTGCTGCACCACTCCGAGATCCCGGTGGTGATCCTTCCGCACCACGCGGAGGAGGAGTAGCGAGTAGCCCGTAAAGCCCGTCCGGGCGTCCCCGGACGGGCTCAGGCGTTCCTGGCGCCTCAGGCGCCTCTTGCGGCGTACTCCAGGCAGAAGGGGTGCCCGGCGGGGTCGGCGTAGACCCGGAACAGGTTCCGGGGGTCGTCCTCGGCGACCGCGAGCCTGCGCGCCCCGAGCGCCAGCACGCGCTCCTCGGCCGCCTCGATGTCCTCCACCCAGACGTCGAGGTGCGCCTGCTGGGGCCGTTCGGGGTCCGGCCACGCCGGGGCCTTGTGGTCGGGCGCGTGCTGGAAGGCGAGCCGCGGCCAGTCCTCCCCGACCACCACCCAGTGCTCCTCGCGTTTGGTGACGGTGAGTCCGAGCAGTTCGGCGTAGAAGCCCGCGAGCGCGCCGGGGTCGGGGCAGTCCAGGGCGATGGTGTGCAGTCGTCCGATCATGGCTTGCACCTGCCCAGCCGCATCGGAACGATGCGGCGGCATGTCGACACGTCACCAGGGCGGTCGGGCGCCGGTCACTGCCGGGCGCGGGGCTTCCTCGGTCTGGTGCGGCCGTGGACGGCGAACCCCAGACAGACCAGCCAGGTGATGAGGACGTCCCAGGCGAGGAAGGTCAGCCAGACACCCAGGTCGGGGCCCACCGCGATCCACGCTGCGCTGCACGCGACAATGGCGATGCTGAGGAGTAGGAACCAGGGGCGCGGCCGCTCAGGGCGCATGTCGTGGGGACTCCCGGACAGTGGACCCGATCCCCGGTTCGGTGCGCGTCAGCCCCCGATCGCGCAGCCCGGAGAGCGCCTTCTGCGCCGTCGCGGAGGCCACCTGGAACTCGTCCATGAGCTTGAGCACCGACGGGACGCGACTCCCGGGCGGGTACTCGCCCTCTCGGATGCGCCTCTCCAGTTCGTCCGCTATCTGCACCCATCTGGGCAGACCCTCACGCCACTCCATGTCAGGGACGCTAGGCACCCTCAGAACACCTAGCAATGCTGGCATGCCTAGCGTGCTATATGTGAGCTGGTCTATTATCAGGAATTGAACATGAAGCGGCCCGGTGGTGCGGCGAACACCCCCGGGCCCAGTCCACCTGGTGAAAGCAGGCAGACAAGTGCACATCGTAACGGCCCTGGTGGCCGTCCTCCTTCGTTGCCTCCGTCCGGCACGGGGCCTCCACGCGGCACCCCGCGTCCTCGCCGCAGAACTGCGCGCCGAGGCCCGCAGGCGCCGCGCCTCCCGGGTGCGCCGCTACGCCGCCGACCCCGGCACGGTCGCGAGCGCACCGGCTTCCCCTCCGGTCCCCGCTCCGCGCCCGGCTCCCGACGACGCCCGGCGTGCCCCGCTGCCTCCGGTCGATCCGCCGGAAGCCCTCGTACGCGGCTACTACCTGGCCCACGAGGCGCGGCGCCAGCCGGTGGGGGACCTTCTGACGGGTCCGGGGGTGCTCGTCTCGTGAGTGTGCCGATTCCGCCGGACCGCCCCGGGCCCGCACCCGGACCGGACACCGCCACGGACCTGTACGACACCCTGTCCGAGGCACTCCGGACGCGACCGCGTCACGCCGGTGAGGCCTACACGGCGCTGCACGAGGCCGATCGATTGCTGTCGCTGCTCGATACCCACCTGCGCGCGGGCGGGCCGCTGCCCGAGCCGTGGCGCACCGCAGGAGGCCGTCGCGACGGGTAGCGATCGGGCCTGAAGAAGAGCACCCGCGGTCGACAAGGGCTGCTCAGCGGACTGACAGAAGGGGGTGAAGGCCCTTGGCTCCGCGGGGTCACGGGATACGAACCCACGAAACCCCGCTGTACCGAGGGCCTTGACCATCTGTCGACAAAACGACGAATCGGCTGGTGGATGGGTGCGTGGACACGGTGGCGGTCGTCATTCCGGCGTCGACATGGCGGAGTGACCGTGCCCTCGCCGACGCGCGCGGTCTACTCCCGATGTGACTCCGGGCCGTCGTCGTTCGGGGTGCCGCCATTCCCGCGTCGCCGTGCGGCAAGGGAGTCCTCGCGGTCCTGCCTGCGGAACCTGAGGAGGTAACCGAGGCCCGTCCCGCCGAAGCACAGCGCGGCCACCGCGCTGGCCCACGCCGCCCACGTGGACCCCTCCAACGCGAAGCGGCCCACGGCCTGGAACGCCCATACCCCGCCAGTCACCAGGTTGCACCAGACGAGGAAGGGTCTCATCCATCCGGTTGGTCCCCGACGCTCGGGCTGACGACGCATGGCTACGACTCCTCGTGCGGGCGGGCGGCACGGTGGCGTCGTCGCCGGTACAGCAGAAGCAGCACGTACACCTGGACTCCGAGCGCGACGAAGACCAACAGAGCGCAGAACGCCAGGAAGCCGTAGTTTCCGTTTGCGTAAGCCGAGGTGCCGCCGGACAGCATGGCCACCATGCCCAGGAACGGGCTGAGCAGGTGTACTGGCCGCACATGGTCGGGGGAGTTGTCAGCGATGGTTCTCACGGAACCTTCCGTGGTCACTGCCGGTTGCGATCCGGTGCTGGCCCGAGCAGGCGGTGGAAGCGGGTCAGGCAACCCGGCTTCACCGGCCGGTGAAGCCGCAGAACGGACCGCGAGCCGACAAGGGGGTGTGTGTCCGGTCGCTCTCCCCGAGAACTACCTGTCCCGCTCCGGGCCAAACCGGAACCGCCGAGGGGAGGTGGGGGCGGGGTTTGAACCCGCCGAGCCCCGTTGCACCGAGGGGCCTTGGCGACCTGTCGACAAACCGACCAGCTGCGTCGTGGCGTTCGGTCCGATCAGAGGGAACCTTGAACGGAACGCCTACCCATCAAAGTTTCTGTCCTTATCCTTGAATCGGCGAGCCGGCCTATGGCCTGTGCTGGCGCTTCAAAGGGTTTCCGGCGGCTCCAGCTTCTTTCCGGAGTCCCACACATACTGAGTGCGCGCTGCGACGGTGCCGTCTACGGCTCAGGCCAGAACTGTGCGAGGTACTGCTCGCGGCCCTCGAGGTCGCGCTTGGCGGCGGCGAAGCCCGCTCCGCGTATGTCGCCGAACCTGTCAAAGAGAGCCATGTAGGCCTCGCTGACCAGGCGGCGGTTGCGGTGCGCGATCCGAATCCGGTAGCGGCCCGGTGCGGGGAGGGTGAGCAGGTTGTGCTGCGATCCGTACGTCAGCTCGCTGACGCCGATCACGCCGCTGGGAAGGGTGACGGCTGTGGTGTGGTCAGCTTCCCACTCCCCGCCCAAGGCGGGGGGTTCAGATCGCCAGGACTCCAGGTCGAGGCGGACGCGAAGGTTGGTCTGGAAGCTGCGGAGGAACACGGAGTGTTTACCAACGCTGAAGTCGTCGTGTCCGGGCAAGGGGGCATCCGGTTCGTCCTGAGCACAGTCGATGATTTGGAAGATCCCGTAATCGGGGTAGACGAGTGCGTAACGCGTGGATAGAGGGCGGCTCACAGCGCTCTTCCGTCCCTATAGGGGGCATAGGCCACCGAGAGTAGTCTCTGCTGCCGTCAGAACGTCTTGTGAACCCCGCTCATGAGATAACTACGTACGCTCCCCGTCCCCGCTGTCCGTTTCCGCTCACACGACGCTTGGACCGGCCCCGATCCCTGAAACGCCGAGGACCGGCGGGCCCGAGCCATGACATGGCCCTAACCCACTGGTCCCGGTCACTGCGGAGAGTGTGGGATTTGAACCCACGAAGTCCCGTTGTGCCGAGGGGCCCTGGCGACCTGTCGACAAACCGACGAAACGCCTTGTGACCTGCGCGGATGTTCCGAGGGCTTCCCAGCGCTTCCGGCCCCTTCCCGGAGCCATGTGCGATGAATGTGCGATGCGGTGGGGTGCGCTGCTGTGGTCCTGGCTGCACACGCGGATGGCGGTGACGTCCTTAGCTTAGGAAGCCGAGAACACCTATGGCGGCTGTCCTCGTGACTCGCTCACCTGCGCTGACGCGGATTGTCTGCCTGTGAGCCCCCGTGGTTTCCCGCTGTTGACCACCCTGCGTAGCACGGAATCATGATGGTCGTCGGTCAATGATTGTGCCCGAGGGTGACAGCTGAAGGACATGAGGAGTCCGAAACGCTGACATGCCAGAGCCTCCACCGTATCTAAGATGAAACAGTTGTTCTGAAAAAGTCTATGACGCTGTCAGGGTCTGCTTCTATGCTTCACGTCATGACTGTCACCGTGCGGCGGGAGCTCGTGAGCCCTGCGACTCGCAACGCCTTCCGATCTCTTGCCACAGACTTGACCATACGGATCGTGGCCGAGCTATGGGAGGATCACGGGTTCGCCCCCATCCCTCCAGACGAGCTGAAGTACCAGGACTCAGGCCAACGGCGGACCGAATTTATGCTCTATGCAGAGGGGGTTGACTGGTCGGATCCGAACCAGGTTCGACGTGCTCTCCTGGTCTTCGAGGACTTCATCCGTGCTCATAGAAGCCCGGACGAACAAGGAATGCCGAAGTGGCTGGACGACATCAGGGTCCGCTTGGAGCGGGATGGGTTAGCTCTGGACAAGGATGGGAAAATATCCTCGTCCAATCCTCCTGTGCTAGTTCGTGGTCTTAGCAACCTGAGTGAAGCATCCGGGATCATGATCGAGTTGGAGCGTATTCGGAGGGATCTGAATGCTGACCCATCTGGGGCCATTGGTGCGTCCAAGCAACTCATCGAGGCAACAGCTAAGACCGCTCTCCGAGAGATGAATATCGAATTTGACCGAAATACTGCGCTCCCAACTTTGATCAGCACTGTCCAGAAGGCACTAAAGCTCGACGCTGGCTCAGCTCCTGAAGGGCCTGACGGCAGTAAGGCTGTGAAGAAGATACTTTCAGGTTCAGTGAATATCGCGGTTGGGGTCGCTGAACTGCGTAACCAAGGCTTCGGCAGCGGTCACGGTCAGGTGAGCGCACCCTCCGGGCTTGGAGTGCGCCATGCCCGTCTGACGGTCAATGCTGCTGTAACCTGGTGTGAACTGATTCTTGACACGCTCTCTGACCCTGCCGCGCCGTGGCGCGGGGCTAATATATAATCGCCCCCAGAAGCTCTCGATTCAGATCAGAATGCATCTGTGGTCACATCTTCTGGAGTGGTTTAAATTAGTGGGGCCTCATTCTTTGAGGTCCCTCATTCCAGGGAACAGGACCACCGTTTCGGTCCCGCGCGGGTTCTGGCGCGAACCTACTGAACCCACTGCACGCCCTGGGCGCGCCAGGTTCCGTGCGGGTTCGGGGGTCCATGGGGCGTGAGCCCCTGGTTCCACCAGCGCTCAACCCCAGTAACCACGAGTTTACCGAGATTGGGATGACAGGAGCTGGACTGCCAGCGTTGCTCCCAAAACTGAAACCACTTTTCGTGGGGAGCGTTAATCTGGAAAC
The DNA here is from genome assembly GCF_018316795.1 of Nocardiopsis akebiae. NCBI lineage: Bacteria > Bacillati > Actinomycetota > Actinomycetes > Streptosporangiales > Nocardiopsidaceae > Nocardiopsis > Nocardiopsis akebiae. The sequence continues at coordinate 73,052 of NZ_CP074132.1, read as the reverse complement.
AGCATGGCCGTCGGCCGTGCTCGGGACCGGGCGGTAGCCCTCAGCCCGAGCACGGGCCGGAGGCCGCTGCGACGGCGCTTGCGCCATCGCCTTGATTTCATACAGCCTAACTCGGCAGATGCGTGCTCCCGCGTTGGCTATTTCGGCCAGGTTGCCACTGCAATTTCTGCAAGATGCTTTGCTCTCAATTCGAGCTCTGTAATGCTCCATTCTCCCCGGTCTGCGATTTCTCGAGTGATGAGAAAGGCGGACTCCCTATAGTTTTCAAGCTTCTCCAGTGTTGGCTTATCATCTAGTTTTCTATTTATTTTCCTCTCGAGTAGGGTAAGGTTTTCAATGCTGTTTTTCGAAAATTCGAACTTATCGTATTCGTTCTCTGATTCAAAGTCCTTTGATTTAAGGGATTTTGCATATATGTGTTCCACGCTAATTGCTTTGCTGCTCCAGTCAGGCAAGCTTTCCAGGTTTGTACCAGCTCTCCTTGATTGCTCACGGTTAAGCATGGCAAGCAAATATTTGGCGCGAGTTGTGGTAGTTGATCCGAAGCGAAGGAAGGAGCGCTTGAATTCTTCGTCGTCTGGAATTAGTCGATCAATGATGCGCTTAACGTCGTTCTGATTTTTAGCTTCTCCTGTGGCGATAGCTCTTGCAGCGGCGCAGAATCGTTCTTCGGCAAGCCCGCCGCCGAGGCGTCCCGCCATCATCGCTCGGATTGACCAGGCCGCAACTTTATTAGTCAATTTTGCCGCGTCTTCTATTTTCCAATTATTGAAAGCTGCCATCAGGAGCGGTGTGCTGGACTCGAGGCCAAAGCGTCGAAAAGCCAGTAGTGAGTCCTTGACGTCGACACTTATCCCTGACCAGTACCTGTCATCGGGTTCACGCAATGACTGGTAAATATTTAGGGATGTCTCTAGATTCGAAAGGTAGTCTTTAACGCTATTTCGGCCGGTGCCAATAGAGCTTTGGAGGTTCCTGTATAGTTCTCGATTTTTCACCTTGCCATGGCGAGCGGCATGCTCATGACGGATAAATTTTACGAGATCGTCGGATTTTTCGAATTCCTTCTGTATCGCTGCCCATTTGTCTTCGACGTAGGTTAGGTAATCTCCAGCGTTGCTAAGGAGGTAGTTTTTCAGCAGGTCTGCCGTTGTGAGATCGGCACCTCTGTCGTTCAGAGTCTCAAAAATAACATAAGCTTCAGGGATTCCAGATGCGACGGCTAGGAGAACCTGGACTTCAGATTCGAGCTGGTCTATTATTCTTTTCAGGTGTTCGTAGTTATCTTTATTCGGGGATACGCGGTCGACGTACTCCTTGCATATTCTGTAGCAATTATATATCGTGGAATTTTGTGTGGGTGGGGCTAGGTGATCTAGGTGCCCTGTGTATATTTCCAGGTCTGTTGCATTGAGGATTAGGCGGGTGATTTCCTTTTCTTCTTTCCTGTCATATCGCTGTAGGTAGTCTCTATTTATTGAGTTTGCTAGTTCGATTTTTCCTAGTTCGATGAGGCGATCCCGAATTGCGACAATGAGGATTGCAGTTGTGGTCAGTCGCTGCTGGCCGTCAACTATTAGTTTCCACGGGGGGTTTTCATGTTCCTCTGCAAGAACAATTGTCCCCATAAAGTATGAAGAATGATAATTTCTTGCTTTTGAGAGATCGGTAAGGAATTCTTCTATATTTTCTTCTGTCCAAGAGTAGCTTCTCTGGAACCTAGGGACCTTGAGGAGCTGGTCCGAGAGGAGGTGGCCGAGTCGATCGTGTCCAAATCGTGCTGGATCGGTCATTATTTTTTCCTTGCTTTATTATTATTTTTTCTTTGGTGCTCTAAGTTTTTGCTCTACCAGTGTAAATGAGTGGTGCCATGGGAAATTGTCGATCGCATTAGCCCCTCCTCTTGCTTCGTGTGGCATGAACGCATCTGAGCCAATCAAAACTGGAATCCGCTCGCCCCGTAGTTTCTCAACGCTAACCTTAAAAGGTCTGCGACTGGCATAGGCGGAGTTTACGAACGGGAGGATGACGGTTAGCACTCCGAGGCCGATGGCCTCGTTCACCACGTCCAGGACGTAGTTGTCGGCGATCCCGTTGGCCAGCTTGTTGATCGTGTTGAAGGTGGCCGGGGCGATGATGATGGCGTCCGCCTTGGAAGAACGCGGGTCTCCCGGAGCGCGGTGCTGGCTCCGCACCGGCCTGCCGGTCTGCTTCTCCAGCGCCTCGACGTCGATGAAACCCACCGCCGCTGGCGTGGCCATGACCTGAACGGTCCAACCCTGCTCCTGGGCCAGATCGACCAGCTTGCCGACATCCGAAGCCGGACCTGCCGCGCACACCACCACGTAGAGGGTCTTCCGCTCACTCACTGAGTCAGACACCGACCCTTTCCGCTAGTTCGCTGACGTTGTCGTACAGGTGACCACTCGCCCGGGTACGGATGTCGTTGATCAACTGGTGCACCACCGGACGGGCGGTCAGTTCCTCGCTCGCCATCTCCTCGGCGTTGCTCAACGCGTGGTAGGCGTGCTCGGTCTTTCCCCACTGCTGATACGCACGGGCCGCGTCGATGAACAGCGTCACCCGGCGTTCCATCACGTCGATGTTGTCCAACCGCACCTGGCGTGCGTAGTCGATCGCGCTACCCGCGTCGCCCAACTCGACTGCCGCGCTCACCCGGTGCAGCAGGACGTTGGTCGGCCCGAAGGCGGTCCACTGGTAGTTGAAATCCCCGCCGAGCCGTTCACCCGCGTCACCGGCCTCGTCAAGCAGGCTGAGAGCCTGACCCCGGTTTTCGCGCTTGGCCGCCGAGACCGCGCCGCTCAGCAGAAGCGACCCGTACACCGACAGGGATTCCGGCGTGGCCTCGTCCGTGGCGCTGTCCACCCGTTCGGCGGTGCTCATCGCCAGTTCCGTCGCCGCCTTGTAGTGGCGCTCACGCATCAGCGCCCGGGTGAACGCCCTGGCGCTCGCACCCACGACCGCGGGGCTCTCGCTCGCCTCGGCCGCGCGCATGCTTCGGTCGGCCGCGAGGTAGGACAGACCGCGCTCCTCGCACTTGAGCAGGAGGCTCGCCGCCACGTGGTACGCCTCCGCCCGAAGCGCGTGCACCCGGAAGAGGTCGTCGTCTTCGACACCGGACACCGCGTCATCCAGGCCGCGCAGCAGTTCGGGTAGCCGCTTGGCCACCGCCGTGTAATGGCACGCCTGGTATCCGGCCTTGGCCGCGTGCGTCCGCTTGGCGAGCTCGCCGAGGCTCGTCGCCGCTCCTACAGCCGACCGACGACCTCCCGCGTACCTGGTGAGTGCTGCGGCGATCTCGTCCATGTCCAGCACTGAACCTGTGGTGGCCTGGAACAGGGCGGTTCCGGCCAGTCCGACGAATGCGCGACGTCGCACCTTCTCATCCTCCCCCGGGCCCGGACTCCTGGGTGCGGGTCGCCTCGGTGCTGCCGAGGACTCCGCGCTGTCGGATCCAGTGAACGTGCCGGGGTTCTTCGGTGCAAGGCCGAACAGCATCCGCGCGCGGTCGGGCATCCCGAAGCCGTCGGCGATCCGTTCGTACACCTCGAAGGCCGTGACGGTCTTGCGGCCGTTCAGCACCTCGCTCACCCGCCCCTGTGAGAGGCCGGTCGCCGCCGAGATCGCCATCTGGCTCGCACCGCCGTACCGGCGCCCGAACCGGAAAAGTGCCTGGACATCGCGCCTTCTCAGGAACTCCGCCGTGTGCTCGCGTTCCCATGCCCACGACGGGATGGTGATCCGGCTCGTCGGGTGTCCCGGCATCGTGACTCCTCGGCGATGCGAGTACGGGGGTGGCCAGTATCCCTCCTCGGCATCCCGAGGAGGTATGGGTTTCGAGGATTCGAACCGGGATTGTTGCTCTCATGGACGGCAGCAGCGCAACCACGTACAGGGCGTATCTCGGCCGGAGCGGTGCGGCGATGACCACCGAACCCTCCACACCGATCGCCGACCGGGGGACCCTGACGGCTTGGGCACGGGAACAGGGCGTGCGGGTGCGGATCTCCGCCGAGGACTGGGACTCCATCACCTACGAAGCCCTTTCCACCGGCCCGGACGGAACCCCTCTGGTGGAGCGGTACCGGTGCGTGCTGCCCGCCTCCCTCGCGCTGCGGCGTCTGCGGCTGTCCTACGTCGTCGGGCTCTGCCACGACGCGGGCGGGGCGGCGTGCAACCATGTCCGCCGGGTCGTGCCCCCAGTGCTCTCGGCCTCCGAGTCGGCCGCCCGCCATGACGCGGCGCTGGTCGCTGCCGCGCTGGTGGAGTCCGAGCGCCGGGAGGTGTGCGGGGCGACGGTGGACAACCTGACCGTGTACACCGTGCAGCGCGCCCAGGACTGGCAACCCTTCTGAGGGTCCTTCCTCCGGCACTTCTGTGACCCCCGCGTGCCCTGATGTCTCTTCGAGACCACGGGGCCCAGGGCACGCGGGCTCCTTCTTCGCGGCGACGTGCACGCCTCGGGGGGTGCTTCCCGCCGTGTCCTCCGGCTTGCCCGGGCACAGCGGCCCGGAACTGGTCCGTCTGCTGCTGGAAACGACCACCCACCACCGGCACCGGACGCCGGTGCGGGTCCGGACCGCTTATGTCTCGGACGAGGACATCACCGCTATGGCTGAGGACTACGGGCCTTCCGAGGCGGTGGGATCACGCTGACCTTGGCGGTAGAGCTTCATCAGCATGTACGCGAGGAAGGAAGCTGTGAACAGGGCTGCCAGCACGAAGAAGACCAAGAACACAAGCGTCTGGTTCAGGTACGCCGCAAACCCACCAGCCGTGAACGCCAGCAAACTCAGAGCCGGTGCGATCAGGTGCACCTTGCGGAGTCCGCTCGTTGATTGATCGCTGATCGTCTCTTCCTCTCGGTTCGCTGTACGGGGGCCTGATGCTCAGCCCCGCCGCTAAGAGCACGCGGGCCGAACGGTTGACACGATCCCCAGCCTGTGAGGTGGCTGAACAGGACGCCGCCGACACCACCGCAATGGCCAAGGGCTACGGATCGGACTCTTCACCGGTGGAAGAGGTGGCCTGATGACTTCGGAACCGGCTTCGTTCCGCCCAGTAGAGGGCCAGCGCGAGTACGAGGTTGAACAACCCCATCCCAATCGCGAACCACTCGATGAAAGGGACCAGAAAATCGAAGACGGCCCCAGCGGTGCCGAGCGTGATCAGCCCAATACCGACGATCAGGCACTCCAGCGGCGTTCGTGTGTTCATCAGGTGGGGGTCTCCCGTTCTGCGGTAGGTGGGGGTGGGCTGATGCCGACGCCTACTGGTGAGACGTCCCGGGCCGAGCACCTCGCGCAACCGCTCGCGTGGGAGGTCATCGAACAGGTCGCCTGCGACCACGTTGTGTGCCCTGGGGCTGAGTTCGTTCATGACGCTGACCATCAGAGCGGCGAGGACGGTAGAACGCCCTGTCACTTGTCCGGCCCCCGCTCTCCCCTCCATGCGCCGGGTCCGATGAACCCCGCCATCTTCAAGGGCCAGACAGCGCCAAGGCCGCACGCACCGCCCGTGACCGCTGCGACCACCCACGTCGGCGGGTCCAAGAGCCGGTCGGCTGAGGCGCCGATGACGACCGCCGCCGTTATGACCAGGATCGACGCTGCGATCGCGGCCAGTCGACGACGCCTGGAACCGTGTTCACCCACGAACGTCCATTCGGTCGGAGGCGGCCCGATGGCCGTGCTCTTCAGCATGACGGCGTCGGTACTCCCCGATGATGAAGGGCAGCGCCACGGCGTTCAGGATGCCGCCCGACCACGTGGCCGCTCCCACGCCTTCCCAACCCTGGTGTTGGCTCAGGCCCACAGCGATGTCTCCGACCAGCCACACCAGGGTGATGGTGCACAGGGCTGCCCCCGCCGGAAGGGGAAGCTCCTTTGGGTTCCGGGCCATGGGGGGTGCTCCTACCCGCGTCCGGGGGTGGGCTGATGCCGATGCCTACCGGTAAGACAACCCTGGCCGAGCGCCTCGCGCAACCGCTCGCTCCTGAGGCGGCCGACGCGATGGACGCCGCCCGTCGGCGGGTCCTCGCCGCCTGACCGGTGAACGGCGAAGGCCGGTGGCTCCCCGGGCCGTGTGCGACGAATGTGCTACGGGCCCGGACCACCGGCCTTCGCCGTGTTCCGTGGAAGGCTCCCACCTGGGGAAACTCCCTGATTCTGCGGAGGGTGTGGGATTTGAACCCACGAAGTCCCGTCAAGGACTTGGTGCTTTTCAAGAGCACTGCACTCGGCCGCTATGCGAACCCTCCCCGCGGAGAGCGAATCTCCGCCACGTCATGGTAGCCCACACCCCTCCGCCCGCGCGGCCCGCCCGGGGACACGTTTCCGTCCACCGGCCCCTGTGGGGTGGCGCCCATAGGTTACTCGGAAGTAACATGAGCGCCATGGCACACATGAACCCCGAGGCGGCGGATGCGGTCAAGGCCGGCTTCCTGGCCGCGGTCCCCTTCGTCCGGACCCTCGGCCTGACCTTCACGGAGCTGGACCACGGGCGCGCCGTCATGCGCCTGCCCGACAACGCCGACCACCACAACCACGTCGGCGGCCCCCACGCGGGCGCCATGTTCACCCTGGCCGAGTCCGCCTCCGGCGCCGTCATCATCGGCACCTTCGGCGACCAGCTCGACCGCGCAGTGCCCCTGCCGACCACCTCCACGATCGACTTCCTGAAGGTCGCGACGGGCGACCTGACCGCCGAGGCCGTCCTGGGCCGCCCGCGCGAGGAGATCATCGCCGAGCTGGACGAGGGCAGGCGCCCCGAGTTCCCCATCAACGTCGAGCTGCGCACGGAGGACGGCACCGTCACCGGTCGCATGAGCATCACCTGGACCCTGCGCCCCAACCGCAAGTAGAGCCACTGGAGCCACAACCGTCACGTTCCCGGCCGGGCTCGCTCGCGCTCAGCGCCCGGCCGGAACCCGCACCGGTGTCGGCCCCGTCCGATACCCGGCCCCCGCCCTCCGCGGGCCGTGCCCGGTCAGCGCTTCGCAGCGCCTTCTCCCAGGTCGCACCCCGTCCACGGCCGCGTCCGGAGGGGGGCGAATGTCGTCGCCACTGGGTACGTTGTCGGCAACGACAGCGCTACGAGGAGGCCTCACCGTGAAACTTCGAGTGGACCGCGACGCGTTCGCCGAGGCGGTCGCCTGGACGGCCCGGGCCCTCCCCACCCGGCCCGCCGTCCCGGTGCTCTCGGGTATCCGCATGGAGCTCTCCCAGGACGGCGCCTCCCTGCACCTGTCGGGTTTCGACTACGAGGTCTCCACCCGCGCCTCGGTGGACGTCCTCTCCGAGGAGTCCGGCGCCGCCCTCGTCCCCGGCCGCCTCCTGGCCGAGATCGTGCGCAACCTGCCCTCCGGTTCGGTGCACATCGACAGCGACGGCCCCAAGCTGCGCATCGTCGGCGGCGCCGCGCGCTTCACCCTCATCACCATGCCGCTGGAGGACTACCCCACCCTGCCAGGCATGCCCGGACGCATCGGCTCCGTCGCCTCGGACGCCTTCGCGGCGGCCGTGCGCCAGGTGGCTCCGGCGGCCAGCCGCGACGACACCCTGCCCATGCTCACCGGCGTCTACCTCGACTTCAGCGGCGACACCCTGAGCCTGGTCGCCACCGACCGCTACCGCATCGCCGTGCGCGAACTGTGGTGGAGCCCCGAGGACCAGGGCCTGGACGCGGCCGCCCTGGTGCCCGCGCGCACACTGAGCGACACCGTGCGCGGTCTGCTCACCAAGTCCAACGTGGACATAGCCCTGTCCACGGCCGGCGGCGGCGAGGGCGTCAGCCTCTCCCCGGGCGAGGGCATGATCGGCTTCGAGAACGGCGAGCGCCGCACCACCACGCGGCTGATCGACAGCGAGTTCGTCAAGTACGCCGCCTGGTTCCCCAAGGAGTTCTCCGCGCGCGCCGAGGTGGCCGTGACGCCCCTGGCGGAGGCGGTCAAGCGCGTGGCGCTGGTCGCCGACCGCAACACCCCGCTGCGGCTGGCCTTCTCCGAGGGCGAGGTCGTGCTGGAGGCGGGGTCGGGGGAGGACGCCCAGGCCGTGGAGGCGATCGAGGTCGGCTACGAGGGCGAGCCCCTGCGGCTGGCCTTCCGTCCGGACTACCTCATGGACGGGCTGGCGGGCGTGGAGACCGACACCGCCCACCTCAACTTCACCGAGCCGACCAAACCCGCCGTGTTCACCGACGTGCCGGTCAAGGAGGGGGAGAGCCCCTCCTTCCGCTACCTGGTCCAGCCTTTGCGGGTGTCCTGATAAGAGGTTATGGACCCATTCTCAACCGGGCCGCCACCTTATCCACAGAGTTATCCACAGGAGGCCGCCCTTCCTGTGGATAACCCCGGGTAATCACCCCCAGGAACACCCGAACCGCCCCGATTGAACTCTCGCATTTCGCCTCTGACATGCGAGAACAACAATCGGGGCGGTTCTGTGCACAGCCTGTGGACAACTTCGCCGAGAGAGGCCTACTCGCTCTCGTTCAGCGCGGACGAACCACCGCTCCCCACCGGCGTGTCCAGTCCCAGTTCGGCCTGGCGCCCCCGCCGGTAGCCCGCCCGGTACCCCGCGGCGCTGTGCGTGCGCTCGGGCCGGTGCTTGCGCAGCTGCGGGAACTGCTTCTGGAACTCCTCGCTCACCCGGTGCACGTCGTTGAGCAGTACCAGCTCCGCGCCGCGGGAGGCGTCCACGCTCTCCCCCGACCCGCCCGAGCCGCCCGGCGAGGCCATCTCCTGCAACCGCGCGCGGAACTCGCGGATGCGCTCGGCCACCGCCTGCCCGTAGGCGCGCACGAACGACCGGTAGTAGCGCTTGCGCTCGGTCTCCAGCTCCGAGCGCGTGTAGTTGCGCAGTTCCCGGATGTCGGCCACGTGCGACGAACTCATGAACTTCGCGGAGGCCTCCATCTGCATGGAGATCGACGGCAGCAGCATCCGCAGCGCGTCCAGCGCGCTCACCGTGCCCACGAGGATCATGACGCGCTCGGTGTTCTCGGAGTTGTTGCCCCGTACCGCGGACTGGCACCCGTAGGCGGCGGAGATGTCGGCCAGCGCGCGCACCCGTGCCTTGCCGTGGCCCCCCACCCCCGAGACGGCGTAGTCCATGCGGCTGATCGCGTCCGGCGCCTCGCCCCTCTCGGCGCGGGCCTCGGCCTCCGCGATCGCGTGGCGGGTCATCAGCTCGGCGGCCTTGGCGGTGAACGCCTGGCTCTCGGCATCAGTAACCGCGGGGTCCTCCGCCATGCGGAGGAGCCCGCGGACCCGCTCGACCATCTTCTGACGAGCAGATTCAGTCATCGGCGCCCGGTTGTCTCCCCTAGGTGAGTATCTGCCTTCCACCATCGGCGGAAGATACCGAGCCTAGGCGTTCTTGTTGCCGACCACCATCGCGATGAGACCAACGGTGATCCAGATCGCCGCCGCGACGAACAGTCCGCCGAACAGGCCGCCGATGATCGAGCCGGTGAAGATGCTGACCAGGGCGTACCCCGCGCCGCCGATCCCGGCGGGCACGGCCGCGTACCGGAACGGGTAGGTGGCGGCGTAGCGCTTGCCCCGGCGGTCGGCCTTGCCGCTCATCACGCCGCCGACGCCGCCGATCAGCGAGAAGAAGATCACCGCAGCGGTCAGACCGGAGGCGATCGCGCCCAGGCCCGAGCCCAGGTTGAGGAGGAAGAAGAGTGCACCGCCGGCGGCGCCACCCAGCACCGAGGTGGTCCAGGGCCAGATCATCGTCGCCGAGGCGACGGGAGTGAATGCGTTACCGCGCTCCAGCGTCATGTCCACTGCTCCAGTCGAATAGCGTGACGACCGCTCTGCGCCGGGCCGTCCCCTCCAGCATGCGGGGCCGGAGCCCGGAGCGCATCAGGGATCCGCCCCTGACATTCCCCCGAGACCGCCCTCCGGCACCCCGCCCGGTCCCCGGTCCGGCCCGGGGGAGCGGGTGCGCGGAAGACCCCTGCACAGGGTCCAACGCTCAACCGGTCGCGGAAGTGCCCGGGCCGCGGCCGTTCTCCGAGAAGGCCGCGACCAGGTTCGCGTGCAGGTGCGGCCACGCGGCGCGGAACGGCGGCAGCAGCGGGAGCGAGTGGGCGGACTCCACCGGCACCCAGCGCACCTCCTTGCTCTCGGAGTTGCCCGGCCGGAACGGTGCCAGCCCCGGCAGGCTCGCCATGAACGTGTCGTAGCGCCACACGGTCAGGTCCTCCTCGTGGACGCCGAGGAGGCTGTACCCCTCCAGGTCGCCCTCGACCTCCTCCTCGAACTCGCGCACGGCGGCCTCCAGGGGTGTCTCGTCCCGGTTGCGGGCGCCCCCGGGGATGCCCCAGGTGCCTCCCATGTGGGTCCAGCCCGCCCGGTGCTGGAGCAGTACGTGGCCCGCTCCGGCGGTGTCGGTGGCGTACAGCAGCAGCCCGGCCGCGCCGTAGATCCCCCACCTGCGGGTTCCGTCCGGCAGGCTCACCCAGCCGTTTCCGTCGCCCTCCAGCATCACGTCCTCCAACTTCGCGCCCTCCGGGACCGCCGGTGCCGTCCGATCGGCACGCTCCCTAGCAACCTATGGCCCGACACCGGGCTCGCGCAGCCCTCCTCCCGGTGTACGTGCCCGGTGCCACAGGGAGTTCCCGGCCGAGGGCGTGCGCACTCGGGACGTCACGGCCGTCCGGGCGTGTCGTGGCCTGCCGAAGGGGCGCCGGTCCGGGGGAGCGTTCGGCCCACGGACGGGGAGGAAGAACGCAAGAGGTACGAAAGGCTTCGCAAGGGAACACCCGTCGCGTCCGGGGCGCGGGCCCCCGGCGGACGGGAACGAGCGCGCCCTCCTGGGCCCGGGGATTTTCCGGGTTTCGGCGATGAGGGGAACGTCCGGTTTTTCCCCCGCCGTTCCCCGGAGGGCCGGAGAGGAAGCGGGAGCGGCCCGGCGGAGGGTGTCCTCCCTGGTCGATGCGCATCCGCGGGCGGCGGCCGCGTGGCACGCGGCGGCGGTCGCACGCCAGGTGAACGGACTCTGACCGTCCGCAACCGGCCAATCACTGGCCTCGGCGGCCCCCGGTGGCCGATGATGGCGCGGTCCCCGAACCGCCGTCGCCGCACCGGTTTCAGCGCTGAAAGAAGACTGAAAGCGCAGTGGAAGAGGATCTCTCTAGTGTGGAACACGTTCGACGCGTTCGTACCCGCGAGAGGACGGCTCGCGGGTCCGACACAGTGCGACGTTCGTTGGACACATGCCACCCGTGGTGTGCTTTGAGGCGGAACCCGCCACGGGTGGCCAGTCCGCCGGAAGGCGGGGTCCCTTGATGCTTCGTAGACGTAGGGCTACCTTGCGGCTCTACGCGAGTGCCGTGAGAAGAGGAGTCCGAGTGCCGAAGATGCTGACCGTGGACGAGGAGTTCGAGGCGATCGTCGCCGGTGACCTCCGCGAGGTGCGCGCGGACAAGATGCGCCCCCTCCGCGAGCCGGACCCGTCGAAGCCCTCTCCCGAGGAGGAGTCTCCCGTGGAGACCGCGCCCCTCGAGGAGAAGCCCGCCCAGGAGAAGTAGACCCTTTTCCGGGTAGCCCAACGGTGACTCCGAGTACCTAGGTGGAGGGGGGTACTCGGAGCCGTTGGCGTGCCCGTATTCCTTATTTCATGCTAATAGCCCTTGCTAGGGTTGCTGATTGTGGAATTCGGCGTGCTTGGCCCCATCACCGTCTGGTCAGACGGTCGACCCGTCCAGGTCGGCGGTCCGCGCCAGCGCTGTGTGCTGGGAGCGCTGCTGGTCCACCTGGGCCGCGAGGTCACCGTCGACCAGCTCATCGGCTACCTCTGGAGCGACGACCCGCCCCGCACCGCACGATCGGTGATCCAGGTCCAGATCTCCCATCTGCGCAGGGCCTTTCCGGACAGCATCTCCACGACATCCGGCGGCTACGTCCTCGACGTGGACCCGGACTCGGTCGACCTGCACCGTTTCCGCAGCCTCCGGGACCGGGCCGCCTCGGCCGAGCCCAAGGCGGCCGTCGAGATGCTGGAACAGGCGTTGGAGTGCTGGCGGGGACTGCCCTTCTCCGGTGTCGGTTCGGAGTACCTGGACCACTCCGTCGTCGCGCCCCTGCGTGAGGAGCGCTGGTCCTGCGTCGTCGCCTGGGCCACCTGTGCCCTGGAGCTGGGCAGGTACTCGGACGTGGTCTCCCGGCTGACGCCCCTGGTCAGCGAGGAACCCTTCAGGGAGCGTCCGCACCACCTGCTCATCACGGCCCTGTGGCGCGACAACGAGCGGGCCAGGGCGCTCTCCGTCTACGAGGAGTTCCGGGCCAGGCTCGCCGACGAACTGGGCGTCGACCCCGGGCCGGAGCTGACCGCCCTGCACACCCGGATCCTCCAGGAGGACTTCCACGAAGCGGCCCAGGACCCGGCGGCCGGAGAACCCGGAACGCGTTTCGTGGTGCGCAACGACCTCCCCCGGGACCTGCCCGACTTCACTGGGCGCCGCGACTCCCTGCGCCAGTTGGACGAGGTGGCGCGCACCGGAGAGGCCCGCGCGCAGGTCTGCGTCATCACGGGCAGCGGCGGCGAGGGGAAGACGACCACCGCCGTCCGCTTCGGTTACGAGGCGGCCAAGCGCTACCCCGACGGACAGCTGTTCATCGACCTGTACGGCTACACGACGGACAGGGAACCGCTCGACGTCGCCTCCGCGCTCGGCGCCCTGCTCCGCGCGGTCGGTATCGACCCCGAGGCGGTGCCCGAGTCCCTCGACGAGCGGTCGGCGCTGTGGAGGGCCACCCTCATGGGGCGCAGGGTCCTGGTCATCCTCGACAACGCGCTCAGCTACGCCCAGGTCAGCCCGCTCCTCTCCTCCTCCCCGGGGTCGATGACCCTCATCACGACCCGCAACGAGCTCTCCGGGCTCAGCGGCGCCCGCTTCCTGTCGCTGGGGGTGTTCGACGAGCAGTCCTCCCTGGAACTGCTCGGGCGCGTCCTGGGGGAGGAGCGCGTCCGGCGCGAACCCGACCAGGCCCGGGAGATCATCCGGATCTGCGGCGGCCTCCCCCTCGCCCTGCGCGTGGTGGCCGGTCGGATGCTCAGCCGCCCCAGGTGGTCGTTCGCGCACGTCGCCCGCCGCCTCGGTGAGCAGAACCGGAAGTTCCGTGAACTCCAGGTGGAGGGGCAGAGCGTCGAGGCCGCCATCGACCTGTCCTTCCAGAGCCTCAACCGGGACCAGAGCCGGACCTTCCTCCTGCTGGGCCTGATGATCGGCAGCACGATCGACCTCGGCGGTGCGGCCGCCCTCCTGGACATGACCGTGGAGGACGCGGACGACATCCTCCAGGAGCTGGTCGGGGTGTGCCTGCTGGAGGAGCCCCAGGGAGACGTGTACCGCCTGCACGACCTGATCGGCGCCTTCTCCCGGGACCGCGCGGCCATGCTCCTGTCGGCCGAGGAGATCGACGCGGCGAGGCTTCGTCTGGCGGAGCAGTACATGGCCACGGCCCAGCACGCCGCCGACCTCCTGGGCCCTCGCGCACATGACGACACGGTCGAGGTGAACCAGGGTTACAGGACGGAGCTCTCCGGGCGGGAGGACGCCGGGAACTGGTTCACCCTGCACCAGGAGAACCTGGCGGACACGATCGAGTACTTCGCCTCCCACGACAACGGCGAGTACGCCTGGCGGATGGCCGACGCGGTGTGGCGCTTCTACGCCCTGCACGGCCAGATGGGCCTGCTGATCAGCTCCCACCAGAGGGCGCTCCAGATCAGTGACAAACAGGGGAACCGGCGCGGACGCGCGGTGACCCTCATCGGCCTGGGCATCGCCCACTGCCTCTCGGGACGCTTCGACGAGTCACTGGACCTCCTCACCGAGGCCCGGGACCTGCTGACCGCGATCGGCGACAGCAGGGGGATCATCCGGGCACTGTCCAACCTGGGGATGGTCTACGAGCGTGTCGGCCGACTGGCCGACGCCGCGGAGGCCATCCAAGGCGTGCTGGACCACGCGATCGAGTTGAAGGACGTCCAGGTGGAGGCGTTGCAGTGGGGCAACCTCGCCGTCCTGAAACAGACTCTCGGGGCCTACGGGGAGGCGCTCCACTGCGCCGGGCGTTCCTTGGAGAAGTCGGTGGGGGAGGACCGGGACGAGACCAGGGCCTACGCCAAGCGCGTCATGGGGGAGGCCCGCACCGGACTCGGAGAGCTGGACGCGGCCTTCGACGACCTGAACGAGGCTCTGGAGCTGTCATACGAGCTGCGCCTGGTGGGAAACCAGGTCTACGTCCACAACTCCCTGGGGCTGGCGCACCGGGCCGCGGAGCAGTGGGATCGGGCGATCGAGTCCCACGCCACCGCACTGGACCTGGCCGAGCAGCACGGGCGCCGCAGCGGTGACGCCGAGATCCGCGTCGACCTGGGGATGACCTACGCGGCCGCCGGACGCCACGGCGAGGCCCTGCACGAACTGGAGAGGGCCCACGCCATCGCGGTCGAGCGCAGCGAGCGCTACATGGTCGCCCGGGCCGCGCTCGCCCTCGGACGCCTGCCCGCACCGGTCATGGCCGCGGACCGGGCGAGGGGGTTCCTCAACGAGGCCGAGGAGATCTTCACCGGGCTGGGGCTGAGCGAGGCGGAACAGGCCAGGAAGGCTCTGAAGGAGCGCCCGCCCGCGTCCCTCGGCTGACGGTCGCGGTCAGCCCCGGCCGACGGCTCCCCCGGCCCCGCGGCGGGGACCGGCCCCCGGACCCGAACGGCGCCGCGGCGGTCCCAGCCAGCGCGGGCCCAGGGTTCCGCGCCGCATGGTCCACAGGCACAGCGTGGCGGGCAGGACGCGCACCGGCCGGGGGACGTACGGGTACACCGCGCGGGTCGTCCGCAGGATCCGGTCGAAGCGGCGCTGGCGCGCCCGCGACCACGGGATGGCGAACCCCTCGCGCAGGTCGGGCGGGAGCAGCCCGCCGGTGAGCAGGAGCTGGACCCGCATCAGCGGGCGCAGGGGCGCGCTCGCCGGGTGGAACAGCTGACCGGTGATGGTGCGCGCCTCCTCGCCCACCTCCAACCGGGCCAGGGCGCCGTCCCAGTAGGCGGCGAACTCCTCGGGGGAGGCCGGCCACCTCTCCTCGGGCAGGCCCAGGGCGGTGGCGAACGCCGACGCCTCGCGCAGGTGCAGGGCGCGCTCCTCCTCGCCGAGCTCACCGAACACCATCGCGTGCAGCCGCGAGGCGGTCTGGAACAGGGTGGCGGCCACCCACAGCAGGAGGTCGTCGTCCAGGGCCCGGTACCCGGGGCCGTTCACCTTGCGGTGCAGTGCCCGCACGATGGCGTGCAGGCGCTTCCTCTCCTCCTCGGTGCCGTAGACCGTGCCGTAGACGAAGTAGAGGGTGCCGAGCAGACGGTTGAACGGCCGGGAGGAGAAGTCGCTGTGGTCGTGCACCCCGCGGGCGACGCCGGGGTGGGCGATCTGGAGCAGGACGGCGTATCCCGCGCCGCCGAGGACGCAGGCCTCCGCGCTGATCCGTCGCAGAGGTGATCGGTCGGACGGTCTGCCCATGCCTGGGATCGTACGGCACCCCGCCCGCGCACGTGGGAGGGCCACGCCTTCGCGGGCGCACCCGCGGTGACGGGGCGGGCCGGGCGTGTGCGGGGCCCGGGGACGGGCGAGGAAGGGGAGCGGTCGACCCGCTTGACGGCGGGCTTGCTGCCCGGGCCCGACGACTGGCGGGGGGAACCCGTCCACGGGGGTGCCTCCGTCGGCCGGGACGCGGCTCACGGCCCCAGGGCGCGGAACACCTCCGGCCGGGTCAGCGCGTCGGTGTTGTCCGCGAACTGGTCGACCGCGCCCACCGGCGGCCGCGCGGCCAGTCCGGGGTCGGTGACCCCCGCCAGCAGGGCACGGGCGAACCGGGCCGCGTCCAGCACCGGCCAGGGGCGCCCGTGGAACGGTCGGGGCCGGACGTCCAGGGCGGCGGCGAGGCCGGTCCGGTTCTGCCGGTCTGCCACCAGGGAGGACGCCTCGGCGAGGGCCGCGGCGTCCGCGTCCAGCGCCCGCGCCAGGAGGGGGGTCAGCTCCGACGCCCCGGGCAGGAGGGCGAAGGCGCTTCCCAGCCACTTGGAGTAGGGCGGGTAGCGGCGCTCCAGCAGCAGCGCCAGGCGCATGAGGTCGCGGACCACCCGGGCCGCGACCACCCGCGCGCCCAGGCGGTCGCCCACCTCCGCGCAGCGGCCGACGAACGCCTCCTCCTGGGACACGCGCCGCCACTGGCAGGCCAGCACGTACCGCCACACGTCGTCCGGGTACCAGGCCAGGCGCTCCCTGGCCCGTGTGACCGCGCCGACGCCGTCGTGGAAGACGGCTCCGCCCACCACCTCGGCCAGCCGCTGGGTGGGCGCGGCGAGCCAGTCGGCGACTCCCACCCCCTCACACGGGTCGAAGCCGAGCCGCCCCCGCAGCCAGTCGCCGGATCCGCTGACCTCCACGCGGTGCCGGCCGTCGGGCGCGTCGGCGTCGGGCCGCCCGGTCCGGGGATGGCCGCCGTTCGGGCCGAACCGGACCGGCCAGCCCCGCACCCGCTCGGGCAGGCCCCCGGCGAGCAGCGCCAGCACGCGGTCGCGCTCATCGGGTTCGTCCACGAAGACCTGGAGCCGCGGGCCCCAGCCGTGGTCGGTGGAGCGCTCGGTGTCCAGTCCGAGGACCTCGGACCCGGCACCGAGCAGCGCGGCGGCGTGCGCGACCGGCCGGGGCCCGCGGGCGAGCAGGGGCGCTACCGCGTCGGTGTACAGGGCCCGGGACAGTTCCAGGCCGGGGAGGAAGACCGGGGGCATGCCCGAGAGCCTAGGTCCGGCCTCCGCACGCGGCCACGCGTTTTCCGGCGCGGCAGCCGGTCCTTCCCGGGCCGCAGCCGAGCCGGAGCGGGGCCGCTGCCGGGCCGCCAGCGGATCGCCGTCGGACCACGCCGGAGCAGGGGTAAGGAGAATCTATCTATCTGGTTAGATCCGGTCCGGCGGGCGGTTCGGTCTCTCGGTGGACCACAACGTTTTACGACAGACCGGGGATAGCTACTGTAAGGTGTCTTTCCAGTTCGCGGCGCAAATGACGGAGGAAGCGCCGTCAGTACCAGTGCCGGAATGCGTCCGACCGGCCGAGTCGCCGGTTCGGTGGTACGCCGTCCCCGCGCGCAACAGGGGTATTGACGTGTAGTGACAGGGTCTTTACGGTCTACCGACAACAGGTGGAAGGAAATTCCGGGGACGCCCGGAATGGCCGGGACAACACTGTCCGGTGTCCGCGGGGGAAATATCCGAGCCCCCACGGACGCACTCCACTTCCTGGACCGGAAACGGTCCGGGTCACCCCGCTACGAATCCCCCGCACCGCGCCGCGAGGCCGGCCGGGATCGTGACCCGAAGAGAAGGGCCCCGTTCAATGAAGACCCTCAGCAGGATCCGCTCCGCCTCCGCCGTCGCCGCGGCCACCGCTCTGATCTTCACCCTCATGCCAGCCAGCGCGGCCAGCGCGCACGGCTACGTCTCGGCGCCCATGAGCCGCCAGGCGCAGTGCGCCGCGGGCATGGTCCAGTGCGGCGGCATCCAGTGGGAGCCGCAGAGCGTGGAGGGCCCCAAGGGCCTGATGAGCTGTTCCGGCGGCAACTCCCGGTTCTCCGAGCTCGACGACGACAACCACGGCTGGCACGTCACCCAGGTCGGCACCTCGCTGAACTTCACCTGGACCCTGACCGTCACTCACGCCACCGCCAACTGGGAGTACTTCATCGGCGGTCAGCGCATCGCCAACTTCGACGACGGCGGGGCGCGGCCCGACTCGACCGTCCAGCACAACGTGGACCTGTCCGGCTACAACGGCCGCCACACGATCCTGGCCCGCTGGAACGTCGCCGACACCGGCAACGCCTTCTACGCCTGCGTGGACGTGAACATCCGCTAGCGGCCCGACGCCTCCCCCGGCCCGGTTCCCCGCACCCGGGCCGGGGTCGCGTCGTCCCCGGCCCACAAGGCCCCCCGTCTGGCCCCCGACACGACGAAGGCCGGTCCCGTAGGACCGGCCTTCGTCGTGTCGGGGTGGGCCCCGCCCCACCTCCGGAACGGGGTCCACCCGTAGTGCTCCGCCGTGTTCCGCGGCCGTAGGTTCGGGCGAGCCCGGATCACCGACGACCCGGCCGGAGACTAGGAGACCCGAGTGACCGCATCCGACCCCTCTACCCGACACCGTCCGCGCGGGCCGAGACGGTGGGCGGTCACGGCACTGACCGCCGTCCTCGTCACCGTCGGCGCGGCCACCGTCGCTCCGCGCCCCTACGAGCTCGGCGCGGAGTCCTACGGGGACACGGAGCTGGTCGAGCGCGTGCGCGGGGGGATCGTCGACACCACGGGGTACCACGGCCTGTCGGTCGCGCTCGTGGAGACGGGCGGGGACGGGGGACTCCGCGTGCGCACGGCGGGGCTGGGCGGCACCGGGGCCGACCGGGAACCGGTGGGGGAACACACCCCGTTCGGCTCCGCGTCGGTCGCCAAGGTCCTGCCCGGCATGCTGCTCGCCGACATGGTGGACCGCGGTGAACTCGCTCCGCACGCCCGGGTCGGCGACCTCCTGGAAGACGTCGACTTCGCCGATCCAGTACTCGCCGACGTCACGGTCGAGGAGCTGGCGACGCACACCGCGGGCCTCTCCAGGGAGGAGACCAGCCCGCTCCAGACGCTGTGGCAGTTCGCGGCCAAACGCCACCCGGACCCGCCCGGGTCGGTCGAGGAGTTCCTGCGGACCGTGGCGGAGGACGTGCGGGTCGATCCCGCGCTGCGAGGCGGCAACCACTACTCCAACACCGGGATCGACCTGCTCGGGCACGCCCTGGCGGCGCACGCCGGGACCAGTTACGCCCAGCTCGTCCGGGAACGGATCCTCGACCCGTTGGGGATGGAGGACAGCGCGATCTGGACCACCGGTGACGGCGCCCTCTTCCAGGTGCACAACGCCGATCTCGGCCGCCCCCTCGTTCCGGATGGCTCGGAGGCATCCGGTCCCTCGGGAGGGCTGGTCACGACCGCGGGCGACCTCGGACTGCTCCTGGCGTCGGTGATGGAGGGCACCGCCCCGGGGGCCGCGGCCGTGCGACCCGTGGCGCCGGGGGACGTCGAGCGCCGCGAACAGGGCCTCGGCTGGTACGTGGAGACACTGGGAGGGGTGCCGATCACCGGTCACGGCGGCAACGCCACGACCAACGGCCACACGGCGTGGATCGGCTACAGCGGTGACCGGGGAGCCGTGGTCCTGTCCAACACGCACCGGTTCAGCGAGGACATCGGCATCCGCCTGCTCGGTGTCGACGAACCGAGCCCCGACAACGCGGCGGGCGAGAGGCTCTACGCGGCCGCGACGGTCCTGCTCGCTCTCACCCCCGGTCTCCTCGCCCTGGGATTCGCCTCGCGGAGGCGCCCCGGCCGCTGGTGGCGCCGCCCCGCAGACCGCCTGGGGCTGGTGTCCCACTGGGTCGGCGGCGCCGCGGCGCTCACGTACGCGTTCCTCGCCGGGTTCTGGCACCTGGTGACCCCGTGGGCGTGGGTCGCGGGTGTGCTCCTCCTGACCGCCGCCGTCCTGGTCGGGGCGTACCGGTGGCCGCGACTCCCGACCGCGAGGGGCGCACGGCCGTGGATGCGGTGGTCGCTGGCGGCTCCCGTCGCCGCGGGGAGCGCGGTCCTCCTCGTCCTGCTGGCCTCGGTCTAGCGGCGGTCCGGGCGGCGGTCGGCCCGGCCGTGGGGACCGCAGCGCCGGGCCGGCCGCCGCGTGAACCCGGGCTGCCGCCTCTGACGCGACGGTGACGCACGGAAGCCGACAGACCGACGGTTCCGGCCGTGTGCGCTGGGGACGCGGAGCCGCAGGGGGGAGCCCCGGACCCGCGAAAACGAAGAACGGGTGCCCACCTGTGTGGACACCCGTTCCTTTGTCGGGGTGGCGGGATTTGAACCCACGACCTCTTCCCGTACCGGGGGTCTCCGGTGGTCTGTGGGCGGACCTCAGAAACCGGTCCTGACCTCGGTCTTCGTCCTGGACGCTTCTCACCGCTTCCGGTACCCTCCCAGAGCCATGTGCACTGAATGTGCACTGATATCTGAGGGTCGCCGTGGTACTGGCGTTGCGCCCTGGAGCCTCATCCTCTATCAGTTCGACCGGCCACCAGCGTGGAAGCCTGCCCGCCTGGGGAGATCACTCGTTGAGATCCGCTGTGGTTCCCCTGCGTCCGGTCGCGTTGCTGTCTCCACTGCTGTCAAGTTGGGAATCCAGTATTGTGGGGGCTGACCTGCGGTAAGCCGGGTCCGACTGTTTATCGCCCGGGCTGCTCTCCGATGTCCCCACCGTCCCTCTTACGATCCCGTGCCGGCCTCGCCCCTCGGAACACCATCTGCTGTTCTGGCCGAGGTCCGGCAGCATCAGCACGGTGAAGTGCAGATTTCAATCCATGGGCATGTCACCGACGAAACCTGGGTATTGTGGTCGCTCAACGTCGTGCCGACTGGACTCGGGAAGAACAGGGAGACTCCATGGACAGGGTTACTCGTGGGCTCATGGATAGTTGGGCCAAGGACGCTGGGGTCGGGCATCTCAAGGAATATGTTGCCTTTGAGCGCTTCGTCAACTTCATCATCCTTTCTCGCCACCACGACCAGCAGTTCAGTGTAGAGGATTATTCCTGCGGAGATGACGGAACACTTGGCATTGATGGGTTCGCCCTCTCTATCAATAGTGAACTCGTCCCCGACATGACGGAATTGGAAGATGCCCTTTCGGGCGATGGGCCGATTGAGGTTTCAATCACTCTGACACAGGTGAAGACATCGGCGAGTTTCGACCTAGGTGACTTGAGCATCTTCTCAGATGCGTCAATCTCCCTTCTTACGGAAGACGAGCCGCCTCACCCGAATCTCGAAAACCAACAGAAGATGCTACATAGGGTTCTTAAGGAATCGAGTCGTTTTCGCGAAAATCCCACCTGCCGCCTCTACTACGCAACGCTTGGATCATGGAATAACCGTGGCCCCATAGTAAGGAAAACCAAGGACACCCAAAAGCGACTCATGAACTCGAATCTGTTCTCGCGAGTTGACTTTCATGTATGGGGCGCAAGTGAGGTGCAGAGGAACTGGCGCGCAATCGATTCCGCTTTGGAGGTGACTGTCCAATTTGAAAATCGGACCACCCTGCCAGAAGTTGAAGGAGTAAGGGAGGCCTACCTAGGCGTCCTGCCGGGTAGCGAGTTTATCAAGCTTGTGACTGACGAGGAAGGAGAAATTCGCAATACGCTATTCTTTGACAATGTCCGCGACTTCCAAGGGGAGACCGATGTCAACGCAGACATTCGACAGACACTTACTTCCGCCGATCGGAGTCGCTTTTGTGTCCTCAACAATGGTGTCACGGTCGTCGCTCACGACCTCAAAGCCACAGGCAACCGCTTGACTCTGATCGACTTCCAAGTCGTCAATGGGTGTCAGACCAGCCATATTCTTCATTCTGAGCGGGAGAATTTGGACGGCGTATACGTGCCATTTCGACTGATTGTAACCCTCGATGATGAGGTTGCCAAAAGCATCACCAAGGCAACCAACAAGCAGGGGCAGGTAACCAAAGAGAATCTTTTCTCCCTATCCGAATTGCAGAAGAGAATCGAAGCCTACTTCAACTCCTTTGAGGCAGATCCGGGGAAGCGCATCTACTATGAACGCCGTTCTCGGCAGTGGTCCGGGTCTGACCAGGTTCGAGGTACATGGAGGGTTATCTCACTCCGCAACCTTATGCAGGCCTTTGCTTCACTTTATTTGAGGATCCCTCACACGGCCGCCCGGTACTACGGAGACCTACGAAATCGTGTCGGAAATGATGTTTTCTCAGACTCGCACAATGAAGCTTATTACTACTCTTCTGCATATGCCTTCTGTAAACTGGACCATTTCTTTAGGAGCGGCGCCATTGCGCGAGAGCTGAAACCCGCAAGGTATCACCTCCTGGCAGGAGTGCGAACCATCTATACCGCGTCCAGTACTCCCGAAAAGGTAGAGAGCACTGGAAAGAAGGCAGAAAAGGCTTGCAAGCCTTTCAACGCCTTCCTGTGGGACGATAATCAATACCTAGAGGCAATCCAGACGTGCTCAGATGCCCTTGTGCAACTCGCCGGAGGGAAAGAAATCAACCGTGACTTTGGGCGCACACGCGATTTTACTGAGCAATATTTGTCCGAACTTCTCAAGTAGCGCGCCACTGAAAGTTCTTGTGTATCGCTCTGCTTTCCCCGCCAGAGGCCTTAGTTTCAGGTAGATGCGCGCTCCAAAAAACCTCACCACAGCTCCCCGACCCCAGTTCTCGGCAACCACGGTTTCGATCCCGCATGGGTTCTGGCGCGATCGGCCTGTACCCCCGCACGTCCTGTGTCGCGCCAGGTTCCATGCGGGCCCGGGGGGTCCAGGGGGTTGGCCCCCTGGTACCACCAGTCACTGACCGAGTCCGTTTGTCGAGTGGAACCGGTTCGCAGAGCTGTGATGGCGTGGCCGCCGACCGAGCGAGGGACCGGGCGGCAGCCCGCAGCCCTCGCCGGACGGCGAGCCGCTGCGACGGCGCTTGCGCCGTCGCCTTGATCCCATACAGCCCGACTCGGCAATTTCGATACTGCGCTACAAAAGTCCTCGATGTGTGGAATTAATTGAGATTGAATATGAGATTCAAAACTCTTGTGGCTGAATTCCCCTCGGATGCTAGGCTGGATATCAGATCTAGTTGCACCCCATTAATTGTATGAGTTGAGGCCAGGTCGGTTGGGAGGCCAACTCTGGAAAGCACCTCTGGTTGATGAGTCAGTTCGAGCCAGCCTTCAATTCGTGCTGTCGAGTAGTGGGATCGGGGGACGTAGCCGTAGACGATCATTTCAAGGGGGCTGTAGGATATTTCGACGTTAATGTGAAAATTAACGGATGCATCTTCTGCTATATATGTTAGTTCGGCGCTCGTGGGAGTGTTTAGGCACAGCGTCGTAACCTTGAGAAAGTACCAGACGGCTTCCGCGTAGCTCTCGCACTCCTCAATAGACGGAGGGCTTGCTCCGTCGTGTTCGACTGTGTTTCGCACCTGGTTTAGCTTCTTTAGAGTGCTCTTTCTGATGACTCCGATTGATTCGAGTTTTCCAAGCCAGTCGCCCGAGTCAGGCCCGGGAATGGTCTTAAAATCCAACTTTTCGTTCAGGTGTTCAAGGCGGCTTCGAATGGATCTTTTTAAGGCGAGGATCGCATCTGTTCGATCGTAGTCGCTCTCGTTTCTTAATATGCGGTACTCGGCGTGGTCGAATGACCTCCTGGCATGAAAATATTCCTTGCTGGTTGCTCGATCGAACAGATCGCTGGATCCCGATGAACGCTCCCATTGGTGCTCATTTAATGGTATCCAAACGGCCTTCTCTGTTTTTTTCATTGAGGAGACTCGATTCAAGTGTCAGAGCTGATTTGTTGGATTTCTTTTAATGCAGATCCCCAAGGGAAGGTGGCGAGGACATTCGAGCCATGTCCTGCTCTGTGGGGTTTGAAGCCACCTGGCCCTATCAGTACGGGGATCCGTTCATCTCGGAGCTTCTCAACGCTGGTTTTGAACGGTGTGCGGCTGGCATAAGCCGAGTTTACGAACGGCAGGATGATGATTGGCACACCGAGCCCGATCGCCTCGCTCACCACATCCAAGACGTAGTTGTCAGCGATCCCGTTGGCCAACTTGTTGATGGTGTTGAACGTCGCGGGGGCGATGATGATGGCATCCGCTTTAGGGCTGCGGGGGTCTCCTGGCGCGCGGTGCTGACTCCGCACTGGTCGGCCGGTCTGCTTCTCTAAGGCTTCGACGTCGATGAAGCTGACAGCGGCTGGGGTGGCCATGACTTGAACGGTCCAGCCTCGGTCTTGGGCCAATCCGACCAGGGTCCCGACTTCCGAAGCCGGTCCGGCTGCGCACACCACGATATAGAGTGTCTTCTGCTCGCTCACTGACTCAGGCACCGACCCTTTCCGCGAGTTCAGTAACGTTCCCGTACAGATGTCCGCTGGCGCAGGTACGGATTTCGTTGATCAGCTGGTGCACCACCGGACGTGCAGTCAGTTCCTCGCTCGCCATCTCTTCGGCGTTGCGCAACGCGTGGTAGGCGTGCTCGGTCTTCCCCCACTGCTGATACGCGCGGGCCGCGTCGATGAACAGTGTCACCCGGCGTTCCATGACCTCGATGTTGTCCAATTGCACTTGTCGTGCGTAGTCGATGGCGCTGCCCGCGTCGCCCAGTTCCACTGCCGCACTGACCCGGTGGAGGAGAACGTTGGTGGGGCCAAAGGCCGTCCATTGGTAGTTGAAATCGCCGCCGAGACGTTCGCCCGCGTGGCCGGCCTCGTCAAGCAGACTGAGCGCCTGGCCTCGGTCCTCGCGCTTGGCCGCTGATACTGCGCCGCTCAGCAGAAGCGACCCGTACACCGACAGGGACTCCGGCGTGGGCTCGTCCATGGCGCTGTCCACACGTTCGGCGGTGCTCGTCGCCAGTTCCGTCGCTGCCTTGTAGTGCCGTTCACGCATGAGTGCTCGGGTGAACGCTCGGGCGCTGGCTCCCACGACTGCGGGATTCTCGCTGTCCTCGGCGGCGCGCATGCTTCGGTCGGCCGCGAGGTAGGACAGTCCCCGCTCCTCGCACTTGAGTAGCAGGCTTGCCGCGACGTGATACGCCTCCGCGCGGAGCGCGTGGACCTGGGCGACGTCGTCCCCGTCGACTCCGGTGGCGGCATCATCCAGGTTCCGCAGCAACTCGGGAAGCTGCTTGGCCACGGCCGTGTAGTGGCACGCCTGGTATCCGACCTTGGCGGAGTGCGTCCGCTGGGCGAGTTCTCTCAGACTGGTCGCTGCTCGGGCGGTGCTTCGGTCGGTGCCCGCGTACCTCGTGAGTGCCGCTGCGATCTCGTCCATGTCCAGCATCGAACCACCTGTGGCTTGGAAGAGGGCCGTTCCGGCCAGTCCGACGAATTCGCGGCGGCGCACGTTCGAGACCTCCCCCGGGCCTGGGCTCCTCTGCGCGGGCAAGCTCGGGACTGCCGAGGGCACCGCACTCTGGTGTCCAGTGAACGCTTTCGGATTCCTCGGGGCAAGGCCGAACATCATCCGGGACGTGTCGGGCATGCTGATGCCCTCGGCGATCCGCTCGTACACCTCGAAGGCCGTGACGGTCTTGCGGCCGTTCAGGATCTCGCTCACCCGTCCCTGAGACAGGCCGGTTGCCGCCGAGATCGCCATCTGGCTCGCGCCGCCGTACTGGCGCACGAAGTGAAAAAGCGCCTGAACATCGCGCCTGCGCAGGAACTCGGCCGTCTGTTCTCGCTCCCATGCCCACGACGGGATGGTGATCCGGCTCGTCGGGTGTCCCTGCATCCTGACTCCTCGGCGCTGCGAGTACGGGGACGGCCAGTATCCCTCTTTGTCATCCCGAGGAGGAATGGGTTTCGGATTCCCAATCCGGGATGGTTGGCCCTATGGATGCCAGGAACGGAATGAAGTGCAGGTCATGCCGTGGGCGGGGCTGGAAGTCCGTCCGACCGCGACGACTGGTCGTCGTGCGATCTGTGCCTGGTGAGAAGCAGGCGACGCGCGCTGCGGTCTGCCCCTTCTGCAAGGGGACGGGAGAGCGCTCCGTCACGGCGGAGCCCTCCACTGACAGCGGTCTCGCCTGCTGATCCATGACACGACAGACCCCCGCGACGCGGTGGAAGGCGTCCGGGGGCGCGGCCAACCTGAGGAAAGCAGGCTGACGTGAGAGACCTTATCGCCCTGATTCGGGCGCTGGTGACCCTGATCCGACCGACCCGACACGGCAGGCACCACCGCGCTGGCCCTCCGCCACTCCGGGTGCCGACTACCAAGCGGGTGGAGGTCTGGCCCGCTCCGGAACCCATCGTGATGGACGGCGACGACCCCCGCGCCTACTCCCTCGTGCGTGGCCCCTACGCGCACGTGGAGCGTCGTCGCTCCGCTCAGCGGGCCGAGAACGACCGCCGGGGGATTGACCTCCTGGTGCAGATCGCGAAGCGGTCCCCCGCTCTGGATGACATGGCCGAGTTGCGTGACCTGGTGCGCATGGCCATAGCGATAGGGGCGGTGCGGCGATGAACGGCCACGGACGCGGCACGGTGATCGACCGCGAATCCCTGATGACCTGGGCCCGTTCCCAGGGTGTACGGGTGCGTGTGGCCTGTGAGGACTGGGAGTCCATCACCTACGAGACCCTGGCCCGGCAACCGGATGGGACGTCCCTGATCCAGCGGCATCGGTGGGTGCTGCCCGAACCGGTTACGCGGCGACGGCTGATGATGACGTACGTGGTCGGGCTGCGTCACGAGGTCGACGGGGCCGAGTGCAACCACGTCCGGCGCATCGTGCCCCCGGTGCTCTCCTCAGCGGACGAGGCGGCCCGGCATGACGTGGCCCTGGTCGCCGCCGCTCTGGTGGAGGCCGAGCGTCGTGCGGTGTGCGGGGCGACGGTGGACAGCCTGCGGGTCTACACCGTCGAACGCGCTGTGCACTGGCGGCCCTTCTGAGAAACCCCCGCGTGCTCCGGCCTCTCTCTCCCTGACCCCGGGCGACCGGGGCACGCGGGCCTCGTTCTTCCTCACACGGTGACGTGTGCGCCCGAGCGGCGTGCTTCCCGCCGTGCTCCCTGATCACAGGTCGGGGCTCAAATGTGCCCCCACCTGCTGACAGGGCCAGACCACGCAAGTAAGCTACTCGACCATACGAGTACTAGAGTCACCAGGTGGACAACATGTCGAGTCTGGAGTTCGCTCCGCCCAAGTACGTGCAGATCGTGCGGGCGATCCAAGAGCGCATCGAAGACGGTACGTATCCCGTGGGGGAGATGCTTCCCTCGGAATCCCGGATGGTGCGCGAGTTCGGGGCCGGACGCTCCACAGTGGTGCGGGCCTTGCAGATCCTGAGCATGCAGGGGTGGATCGAACGCGAACACGGGCGCGGGTCGTTCGTGCGGGGTATTCCGCAGCAGACCTCCGAGCGTTCCCATGCCGGCGCCAGTGCCTTCGACGCCTCCGAGGAGGCCAAGACCAACCGCATTTTCAAGGCGGGCCGTACGCCCGTGCCCGCTGCTGTGGCTGAGGCGGTCGGTGTGCCCGAGGGTTCCCCGGCGATCATGCGGCAACGCCTGGTCCTGGATGACGGCCAACCCAGTGAGCTGGTCACCCTGTGGTTCCCGCTCGACGTCGCTGACGGCACCGACCTGGGCGACGAACAGCCGATCAGCATCGGCGCGCGCGAACACGTGCAGATGGTCAAGCAGGTGCGCCCCTCCCGGGTCTCCGAACGGCTGTGTGCCCGGCTGGCCACGGACGAGGAGTCCGAGCGCCTGGGCCTGGACGAGGGGACTCCCGTGCTCGGCATCACGGCTCGGATACTGGATGCCTCAGAGAAAGTGATCGCGGTCGCCGAGGTGGTCCTTCCCGGTGACCTGCACGAACTGGAGGACTCCTACCCGGCGGGGTAGACGCGGGCGAACACCGGCCACTTATCTACTTGTCCGATCAAGTGTGGCCGGTTATCCTGAACTCAACTTGACCGGACAAGTGGTTGAGTGATCATCAAGTGGAAGGCTGATCGATGGCTATTCAGGGTGCGTTGCCGGTCGCGTTCGGGACGGTGTTCCCGCACGGTGCCTTCGCGCTGGGCGTGGAGGCGATCACGGACTTCGAGACCAAGCGTCCGCAGATGGACAAGGAATCGGGGCTGCCGTTGTGGGCGGTGGACGTGATCGACGCCGATCCCGAAGCGCGGGGCAAGGCCAAGTCGGTGAAGGTCAAGGTCGCCGCCGAGGTGTGCCCGACCCTGCCCGACGAGGTTCCCGGGCTGCCGTTCCGGCCGGTCGAGTTCGAGGCGATGGCGGTCATGCCCTACGTCGACGACAACGGCCGTCGTCCCCGGGTGGCGTACTCGTTGCGCGCTCGTGGCGTGAAGGCACCTGGTGGTGCTGCTGGTGGTCGTCGCGCTCCGGCCAAGGAAGCGGCCTGACCGCCTCCTGACATGTAAGCGGGGCGGCCTGGTGCGCCAACACCTAGCCGCCCCTGAACCCCTCCCGTTACCTGCGAAAGCTTCGTGAAGAGGTGTCTTCAGTATGTCCGATTACCCCACCGACCTGTCCACTCTGACCGGTCCGCAGCTGGTCCGGCTGTTCCTGGACGCGGTCGACTCACACCCTTCTACCGACTCTGACCGTGCGGCGTTCTTCGACTTCAAGGCCCGTGTGTTCGCCACGCTCGCGGACCGGGACCACAACCCGGACGCGGCCAAGGCCGCTGCCCGCGCCCGCGCCGACCGTGACCGGATCCTGGCCCGGATCGAAGACGCGATGGGCGGTGACCGGTGATGGCGAAGATCGGTGCTGCCCAGACCCCTCCGACGCTGCCGACCCCGGCTCAGGGCGTGCGGTGGACCACGCCCATCGTGGAGACGCCCGGGATCGTCGTGCTCGGCTCGTGGATCTGGCGGCTGACACGGTTCCTGGTCACTCTCCCGTTCCGCTTTCCCGTCCTCATCGCCGCCCTGGCCGTGTCGTTCGCCGCCTGGTGGTGGCTGGACTGGCCCGGCCTGGCCGGACTGTGGGCGACGGCTTCGGTCGCCTCGCTGGTGTGGTGGCGGACCTGGCCCGACTCCTATCGGTACTGCGTCACGCTGCGCTTGTTGGCCTGGTGGCGGCACGTGTTCGTCTACCGGCGCCACTGGCAACCGGTGCTGGTGATCTCGGGGCTCGCCGAGTCCTACCAGGAACGCCACTACCTCCCCCGCATCCGCCGCGTCACCTGTGACACCTGGGCTGACCGTGTCCGGGTCTCCCTCGTCGCCGGGACGTCCCCGGCAGACTTCGAGACGCGGGTGGCCGAGCTGGCGCACGGGTTCGCCGCTCCCTCGTGCCGGGTGATCGTGAACGGGCCGAGGGACATCACCTTGGAGTTCCCCCGGCGCGACACCCTGGCCGAACCCCTCGATGCCCTTCCGGTCCCCGTCGCCCCGGAACTGGACGCGCTCCACGTGGGCCAGAGGGAAGACGGCTCTCCGTGGCGTTTGCGGCTGCACGGGACTCATGTCCTGGTGGCCGGGGTGACCGGGTCCGGGAAGGGGTCGGTGATCTGGTCCGCCATCCGGGCCATGCTCCCCGCCGTCGCGGACAACACCGCGCAGGTGTGGGCGATCGACCCCAAGCGCATGGAACTCGCCTACGGGCGGGACCTGTTCGCGCACTATGCCGATGACGGTGAATCCGCGGTGGCGATGCTGGAACTGGCCGTGTCCCAGATGCAAGACCGGGCCCGGCGCTACGCGGGCAAGCGGCGCTCCCACACCCCCACGATGGAAGACCCGTTCGTCCTGGTGGTGCTCGATGAGGTGGCGTTCCTGACCGCCTACCACCCCGACCGGGACATCCGGAAGCGCTCGGAGAACGCCATCGCCACCCTGACCTCGCAGGGGCGTTCGGTCGGCTTCTCGGTCCTGGCCGCATTGCAGGACCCACGCAAGGAGGTGATGAACCTTCGGAACCTGTTCCCGGACAAGGTCGCCCTGCGCCTGGACGAGGCGTCCCAGGTCGACATGATCCTCGGCGAGGGTGCCCGGGACCGAGGGGCGAACGCTCACCTGATCGACCCCACATTGCCCGGGGTGGGCTACGTCCGTGTGGAGGGCTCACCGGCCCCGGTGCGGGTGCGGGCCG
This sequence comes from Nocardiopsis akebiae, assembly GCF_018316795.1. Lineage (NCBI taxonomy): Bacteria > Bacillati > Actinomycetota > Actinomycetes > Streptosporangiales > Nocardiopsidaceae > Nocardiopsis > Nocardiopsis akebiae. The sequence goes on along the minus strand of NZ_CP074132.1, from coordinate 43,276 downwards.
CCTACGTCTCCGATGGCGACATCACGGCTATGACCGACGCCTACGGGGCGGATTCGTCCTCGGACGGGGAGACTGCCTGATGTTCCAGTTACTCACACATCGAGCGCCGGTACTTCCGGGTGTCACGGACCAGGAACCACAGGAACAGCAACCAACAGAAGGGGAGAACCTTCCACCGGCCGTCCTCGAAGGCCCACATCCACCAGCCCAAGAAGGGGATGAAGACCAGGCATCCAACCCAGTGGAAGATCATGCCCGACTTCGGCCGCTCGGGTTTCACGCGGTGCGGTCCCTCCGGTTCCTGATGTTGGGGGTGGGCTGATGCCGACTCCTACCGGTAAGTCGACACGTGCTGAACGGCTTGCGCAACCCCTGGCGCGTGAGGTGGCCGAACAGGTCGCTGCCGACCACGGGGTCTGCATCCGGCCGGTGTCCCTTCGACGCACGGACATCGCGACCGGTGCCACTGAGGTGATCGACGTTCCGTGCGGGTCCACGCTGGAATCCCGGTGCCCGGCCTGCGCGAAGCGGAAGAGGTCGCTGCGGCGCACTCAGTGTGAAGAGGGCTGGCACCTCGAAGCGGAACCTGTCGTTCAGCCAGACCCGTCCTCCGAGGAACAGCGCGGCTGGGTGGAACAGCGGGCCATGGTGACGGCCGAACGTGACCGGATCGCCGCCACGGGAGCGGCCTCGGCTGAGGACCTGGCCCGGCTCGACGCAGTGATCGCGGACCTGGACGAGGAGATCACGGCGTCCGGGCTGCGGGGATCGGTGACCCGCTCCGCTGATACCTCTTCCTCGTCGGGGTCGCGTCGTGTCCGCTCGACCAAGCGCCGGCAGGACGTCCCGGACCTTCCCAAGCGACCGATGACCAGGAAAACGGTCGGGCGGGCCTTCACCGATCCGGCCTCGGGCAAGGTGTTCCGGCCCTCCCTGTTCATCACGCTCACGCTCGACTCCTACGGGCGGGTGCGCTCGGACGGGACCCCGGTGGACTTCTCGACCTACGACTACCGTCGGGCGGCTCGGGACGCGCTGCACTTCTCCAAGCTGGTCGATCGGTTCGTGCAGAACCTGCGCCGGGTGGCTGGGTTCGATGTGCAGTACTTCGCGGCCGTGGAACCCCAACGCCGTCTGGCTCCGCACCTGCACATGGCCACGCGGGGAACGATTCCTCGGGCGGAGCTTCGGCAGATCGCGGCGGCGACGTACCACCAGGTGTGGTGGCCTCCGGCTGATCGTGTGGTTTTCGAGGGTGACCTGCTTCCCGAGTGGGATGAGGCGATAGGTGTCTTTGTCGACCCGTCGACAGGCGAAGTCCTGCCCACCTGGGATGAGGCGTTGGACGACATCGACGCCGATCCCGAAGCGGAACCTCATCACGTGGTCCGGTTCGGTCGACAAGTCGATGCCAAGGGTGTGGTGGCTGGCTCCGCTGACGCTGACCGGTGCGTGCGCTACTTGGCCAAGTACCTGACGAAGGACATCGCCGACTGCCATGCCGCCGAGACAACTCGCCAGGAACAGCATGTAGACCGGCTCCTGGACGCTCTTCGCTTCGAGCCGTGTTCTCCTCGGTGCTCGAACTGGCTCCGCTACGGCATTCAGCCTGAGAACGCTAAGGCGGGGATGCGTCCGGGGTTCTGCCGGTCCAAGGCACACAGGCGCGAGTACCTGGGCTACGCGGGTCGTCGGGTGCTCATCTCTCGCAAGTGGTCGGGCAAGACTCTCGCCGATCACAAGGCTGACCGGCTGGCCTGGGTCCTGGACGCTCTGGGCATCGACCCCACCGACGACGACCAGGATGACGAGGGCAACCCCCGTCCTCCGGTCTTGGCCTCTGTTGCTTCGGGCTCCTTCGCCTGGGAGCTGGCGCGGCCCACTGACCCGGACGTCGCTCCCCGCGAACAGCGGCTCCTCCGGGCTGTCGGCGAAGCGCTCAAACGCCGTTCCCAACTCGACGCGGCTCGGCAAACCAATCTTCCGGCAACTCCAGAGACGAGGGTGGCATGAGTGCAGCGACGGCCCGTGTAGACGTCCCCGAACAGCGTCGGGCCGACGTCCTGTGGTCGGTCAAGGATGCCGCCGCCTACCTCCGGGTCCCCCCGAAGACTCTCTACGAATGGAGGTACAAGGGCGACGGGCCTCCCTCCTACCGGGTCGGCCGGTACGTCCGCTACGTGTCCGCTGAGGTCCATGCCTGGGTCCGATCCCAGTAACCCCAACCCCGAGAGGAACACTCCCCATGGCTCGCGCGTGGGTCTACGACCGCACCAAGGACAAGGCATACGTGGAGGCGGTGAAGAAGGCCAAAGCGACCAAGCGCACGCCTCCCGCACGCTGGATGGTCCGCTATTACGACCCTTCCGGCCGGATCAAGAGCGGTGGAACGTTCAAGAAGAAGCCGGACGCGGAGAAGAAGCAGACCGAGATCGAGAACAGCCTTCATGAAGGCTCCTACCGCAACCCCCACGACGCCAAGGTCACCGTGGCCGAGATGGCTGAGAAGTGGCTGAGCACGCGCACCGACATCAAGCGATCGACCTGGTGGAAGTACCGGGGCCTCCTGGACGCGCACGTGTTGCCTCGATGGGGAGAGCTTCCGGTCTCGGCGGTGTACTCCGAAGACGTCGCCGTGTTGGTGGCCGAACTCCAGAAGCCGCGGGACGAGGGCGGCGCCAATCTCGGAGCCTCGCAGACCAGGCACGCCTACGGCGTTCTCTCCATGGTCCTGGAATGGTGTGTGCCGCGTCGCCTCCCCGCCAACCCTGCTCGCGGGGTCCCGCTTCCGAAGCCGAGTGAGGCTGAACACGTCTACCTCGATCACCTCCAGGTGGAGGCGCTGGCAGACACGGCGGGATCACTGCGCACCAAGTACGGCCAGATCGCCGCCGCTGCGAACATCAACCGGCCCCTCATCCTCCTCCTGGCCTACACGGGTCTTCGCTTCAACGAAGCCGCCGCGCTCCGGGTCGGCAGGGTGGATCTGGAGACACGGCGCATCCGGATCGTGACGGCCTTCGCCGAGGTGGAGGGAAAGCTTGTCGAACAGTCGCCCAAGACGGGTAAGAGTCGGACCGTGCCCATTCCCAGGTCCCTCGTCGCCGAGCTGCTTCCGCTCGTGGAGGGGCGGCCGGACTCGGCGCTGGTGTTCACCACCAAGCGAGGGACCGAGGTACGTCTACGCAACTGGCGCAACCGAGAGTTCGGCAAAGCGCTCAAGGCCGCTGGGCTCGACGGGATGGGCCTGACGCCGCACAAGCTCCGGCACACCGCCGCGTCACTCGCCATCGCGGCCGGCGCTGACGTCAAGGTCGTGCAAGCGATGCTCGGGCACGCCACCGCGACCATGACCCTGGACCGGTACGGGCATCTCTTCCCTGACCGCCTGGACGAGGTCGCCGAAGCGATGGATGCGGCCCGGCTGCGAGTGCTTGCTGCCTGAGACAGGGACATGACCCCCACCATGTGCAATGAATGTGCACTGCGGCCCTGAGGGCTCCATGCTCAGAAAACGAAGAACGGGTGCCCACCTGCGTGGACACCCGTTCCTTTGTCGGGGTGGCGGGATTTGAACCCACGACCTCTTCGTCCCGAACGAAGCGCGCTGCCAAGCTGCGCTACACCCCGAAGCAACGTCCACAAGTCTAGCGGACGCCCGGGAGTGCTCGCGCACGGTTTTCGGCCGGAGCGCCGAGGAGGGTCAGGAGGAGGCCACGAGGTCCAGCAGTGAGGCCTCCGGGCGGCAGCAGAACCGCACCGGGGCGTACGGGGAGGTGCCCAGGCCGCCGGACACGTGCAGCCACGCGTCCCCGTACTCGTGCAGTCCCCAGGCGCGTTCGCGGTCAATCCCGCAGTTGGTGACCAGGGTCCCGTAGAACGGCAGGCACAGCTGGCCGCCGTGCGTGTGCCCGGCCAGGAGGAGCTGGTAGCCGTCGGCCGCGAACCGGTCCAGGTTGGACGGCTCCGGCGAGTGCAGCACGCCCAGGCGCAGGTCCGCCGAGGGGTCGGCCGGTCCGGCGACCTCCTCGTACCTGTCCAGTTTGATGTGCGAGTCGTGCACCCCGGCCAGGGCGACGTCGAGCCCGCCCGCCTTCAGCCCGCCCCTGCGGTTGTTCAGGTCCAGCCACCCGGCCGCGGTCATGGCCTCGCCCAGGTCGCGCCAGGGCAGGTCCGGCGTCCGGCGCTTGTTGTAGTCGGTCTTGCTGGTCCGCCACAGGTAGCGGGCCGGGTTCTTCGGCTGCGGCGAGAACAGGTCGTTGGACCCGTACACGAACGCGCCCGGCCGGTCCAGCAGCGGCCCCAGGGCCTTCGTGAACGGCCCCACCGCGTCCGGGTGCGCCAGCGAGTCGCCCGTGTTGACCACGAGGTCCGGCTCGTGGGCCTCCAGCCCCCGGATCCACTCGATGAGCATCTTCCGGTCGGGCGTCAGGTGCGCGTCGGACAGGTGCAGGATCCGCAGCCGCGGGCTGCCGGGGGGCAGCAGGGGCAGCTCGTAGCGGCGCAGCCGGAACCAGTTGCGCTCGATGACCGAGGCGTAGACCAGCCCCGCCGCTCCGACGGCGCCCGTGATCGCGGCCGCGCGCCCCACCCGGCGCAGGATTCGTCTGTTGTCGGCGCCCATCGCCCTCCTTCGTCGTCACAGAGATCGTCGCAGATCCACGGAGCACGCGTGTGCGAATCCCCTTCGCGGGCCGCCGGACCGATGTGAGCTGCACCCGCACGGCGTCCGCGCGCGCAAACCGTTGGTGGCTCCGTGACGCCGCGCCGTAGGATCGGCTCATGTCCGAACTCAAAGCCCGTCTCAAGAACGACCTGACCACCGCCATCAAGGCGCGTGACAAGGTGCGCACCGGCACCCTGCGCATGGTCCTGGCCGCCATCTCCACCGAGGAGGCCGCCGGCAGCACCTCGCGCTCCCTCGGCGACGACGAGATCACCCGTCTGCTCACCCGGGAGGCCAAGAAGCGCCGCGAGGCCGCCGAGGCGTTCGACAAGGGCGACCGGCCCGAGCAGGCCGCGGCCGAGCGGGCCGAGAGCGAGGTCATCTCCGACTACCTGCCCAAGCAGCTCACCGACGAGGAGCTGTCGTCTCTGGTGGCCGAGGCCGTCACCGAGACCGGCGCCGACGGCCCCCGCGCCATGGGCCAGGTCATGAAGGTCGTCAACCCCAAGATCGCCGGTCGGGCCGAGGGCGCCCGCGTGGCCGCCGAGGTCAAGCGCCAGCTGGCCGGATGACCTGACCCGGCCGGGAAAGGCCTGGACGGGCCGTGCCCCACGCGGGAACGGCGGGGAACGCGAAGGGGCGGCGGTGCACGCACCGCCGCCCCTCTCACGTGCCAGGCCTCAGTCGTCCTCCCGGCCGGGCGGGTTCGACGCGGGCGCGACCGGGAACCAGTCCTCGTCCTCCTCCGGCCCGCTGGCGGTTCCGCCGCCGCTGCTGAGGAACACGTTGACCGTGGCCCCCTCCGGCAGCCGCGTCCCCGGGTCCGGGTTGACCGCGGCCACGGTCCCCTCGGGCTCGGGGGAGCGGACCCGGGTCGAGGACACGTTCGCCGTGTAGCCCGCGGCCTCCAGGACGCTCACCGCCTCCGGCTCGGATTGGCCGATCACGTCCGGCACGCCGCCGTCGTCACTGGCCGGGCTGGCGTCCTCCTCCGGGCGCGGTGCCGACGTCGAGCCGAACTGCGACGGCGGCGACGGAAGCTGCTCGACGTCCAGGCCCTCGTGGGCGCCGCGCATGGTCTCCTGCCAGATCGGGCCCGGGATCGTCGCCCCGTACACCACCCCGTAGTACCGGTCGCCGACGGTGACGTTGCGCAGCGGGTACTGCTGCGGGCCGCGCGGGTCGCCGACGAAGACTGCACCGGCCATCTGCGGGGTGAACCCGGCGAACCAGGCCGCGGCCGAGCCGTCGGTGGTACCGGTCTTGCCCGCCGCCGGGCGGCCGATGCCCAGGGAGGCCGCGGTGCCGCCGTTGAAGGGCTGCTCCAGCAGGTAGCTGACCCCGTCGGCCACCTCCTCGTCGATCACCTGCTCGCACTCGGGCTCGATCTCGATCGTCTCCTGCGCGTGCTGGTCGATGATCTTGGTGATGGCCTGCGGCTCGCACAGGATCCCGCCCGAGGCGAAGACCGAGTAGGCGTTGGCCACCCGCAGCGGGGAGACCTCCTCGCTGCCCAGGGTGAAGCTGCTGTTGGCCAGCGTCCGCTCGTTCTCGGTGAACAGCGTGCCGTCCGCGCGCCGCAGCCCCAGGTCCTCGGCCATCTCCATCACGTCGCAGATGCCCACCCGCGCCTGGAGCTGCGCGAAGTAGGTGTTGGACGAGGCCCTCGTCCCGGTCATCATGTTGTGCGTGGTGTTGGAGTTGGTGTCACCGGAGTTGCTGGGTGACCAGGGACTCAGGGTGCCGCCGTTACAGCTGCGCTGCCCGGAGACGGTCACACTGGCCGGTGAGTTGAACGAGGTGCCGAACGGCATCCCCTCGGCCAGCGCCGCCGCCAGGGTGAACGCCTTGAACGTGGAACCCGCCTGGAATCCGCTGCTGCCGCCCCGGTCCGCGTCGGTGGCGAAGTTGATGGAGGTCTCGCCGAGCTTGCTCTCGTCTGGCCCGTAGTTGCGGCTCTGCACCATGCCCAGGATGTGGCCGGTGCCCGGCTGGATGACCACCTCGGCGGCCACCTTGCGGGACTCGTTCTCGCGCGGGACCCACTCGTCCACGGCCTCCTGCGCCGACACCTGGGTCTGCGGGTCGAGCGTGGTGTGGATCTGGAGTCCGGCGGTGCGCAGCCAGCGCGCCCGCTCGGTCTCGTTCTGGCCGAAGCGCTCGTCCTTCTCGATCTCCTGGACCACGTAGTCGCAGAAGAACGGCTGGTCGCTGGGCACGCAGCCGTTGGGCGGGGTGGAGACCTCCACCTCCATCGGGACCTGCTTGGCCTCCTCGGCCTCCGCCTCGGTGATGGCGCCGGTGGCCACCATGCGGTCGAGCACGACGTTGCGGCGGTCGGTGGTCTGCTCGGGGAAGAAACGGGGGTTGTAGAGGTAGGGGTAGCGGACCAGGCCCGCGATGGTGGCGGCCTGGTGCAGCTCCAGGTCGCTGGCGGGCACCTGGAAGAAGTGCTGCGCGGCGGACTCGACCCCGTAGGCGCCGTCGCTGAAGTAGGCGATGTTGAGGTAGCCCTCGAGGATCTCGTCCTTGGTCATCCGCTGCTCCAGGGCGACGGCGTAGCGCAGCTCCCGGATCTTGCGGGCGATCGTCGTCTCGGAGGCCTCCTCCAGCTCCTCCTGGGTGGTGGCCGCCTCGATCTGGACGTTCTTGACGTACTGCTGGGTTATGGAGGACGCGCCCTGGGTGTCGCCGCTGAGCGTGCGGAGCGCGGCGCGCAGCGTGCCCGACACGTCCATGCCGCCGTGCTCGTAGAAGTGGGCGTCCTCGATGGCGAGGATCGCGTCGATCATGACCGGCGAGACGTCCTCGATCTCGACGAGTTCGCGGTTCTGGTCGAAGATCTCCGCGATGACGCCGCCGTCGCTGTCATAGATCGTCGATCTCTGAGGAGGCGGCGGAGTCTCCAGGTTGCTTGGCATCTCCAGGAAGCCGCTGGCCACGTTGCGCGCCGTGATGCCCAGTCCCCCGACGGCGGGGAGCGCGAGTGCGGCGACGAGGAGTCCAGCGACGACGCCGACGACGACCAGTTGGCTGATTCTTTGAAGCAATGTCCCCTGACCCACCCCATCAGACTAGGTGACCACGTACGTGCTAAGTGGTCCGATGTGGAACGGATAGTGCGCGAACGCGCGTAAATGACCCGCGTACCGCGGGCTGTGCCCCCATGCCATCTTTTCATGCCTATCGCCGGCCGGGCACTGACCGGTTCGGCGGCGCGGCACGCCCACCCCGTCCGATGCGGAGAGCCACCGGGCCCCCACGCAATGGCCCGAGCGGGCCATATTGGTGAGACATGAAGGGGGTCCATCGGGTTCTGTTGGCGCGGCGAACGAATCCGTAACTTCTAGGCAACGGGGGTTGGCGTCGACCACCGCACCCCACGCGGCAGCGGGAGCCCACGGTGTTCTCCACTCCGGCCGGGGCACGCGCGTGCCCCGGGTCCGGATCCGCTGGCGCGGGGACCGGGTGCGCACAGGGGAGTAGAGGCATGTGGACCGACCAGTGGACGACCAGGGCGCTGTGCCGGCGGGTGGACCCCGACGCGCTGTTCGTCCAGGGCGCGGCGCAGCACCGCGCCAAACTCATCTGCCGGGAGTGCCCGGTACGCACCGACTGCCTGACCGACGCCCTCGACAACCGGGTCGAGTTCGGCGTCTGGGGCGGCATGACCGAACGCGAACGCCGCGCCCTGCTGCGCAAGCACCCCGGCGTCACCAGCTGGGGCCCGCTCCTGGCGGAGGCCCTCAGGGAGGGTGACGTCGACCTCGCCAGCTACGCCGCCGAGCACGCCGAGCGCACCTCGGCGGCCTGAGTTCCGGCAACGCCCTAACGGCCCCGGCCCGCCAGCTCCTCGCCGACGTCGCGCAGCCCCGCCAGGTCGTGCACGTCCTCCGGCATGGCGGCCACCTCGGCCACGCGCACACCGCCGTGCTCCGCCAGCAGGGCGTCCCTCAGCCGTACCTCGCGCCCGCGCGTGCGCACCCTCTCCGCGTGCAGCCGCAGGGCCGCCGAAGCCGGCGTCCGCGTGCCCGAGCGCTCCAGCGCCTCCGCCGCGGCGACCGCCTCGCGCGCGTCCAGGGTTTCGCCCGCCCCCTCCGGCAGCGGATGCGTCCGGTTGACCACCAGTCCGGCCAGCGGCATGGCGTCGGTGGCCAGCCGCTCCACGAAGTAGGCCGCCTCGCGCATCGCGTCCGTGTCCGGCACGGCCACCACCACGAAGGCCGTCCCCGGTGCCTGGAGCAACCGGTAGGTGCGCTCGGCGCGCTTCTGGAAACCGCCGAACACCGTGTCGAACGCGGCGACGAAGGACCGCAGGTCGTCGAGGAGCTGAGCGCCCACGACCTTGCTGACCGCCGAGGTCACCAGGTTGAACCCGGCGCCGATCAGCCGGAGGGCCCCCGTGCTGGCCGGGGCGCTCAGGAAGCGGATCAGGCGCCCGTCCAGGAAGCGGCCGAGCCTCTTGGGCGCGTCCAGGAAGTCCAGCGCGGACCGGCTGGGCGGGGTGTCCACCACGATCAGGTCCCAGTCCCCCGACTGGCGCAGCTGGCCGAGCTTCTCCATGGCCATGTACTCCTGCGTGCCCGAGAAGCTCGTGGAGAGGGTCTGGTAGAAGGGGTTGGCCAGGATCTGCCGGGCACGCTCGGGGTCCGCGTGCTCCCTGACGACCTCGTCGAAGGTCCGCTTCATGTCGAGCATCATCGCGTGCAGGCTGCCGCCCGACCCCTCCGGCAGCGGGACCGGCCGCGGCGTGTCGTCCAGCGACTCCAACCCGAGGGACTGGGCCAGCCGCCGAGCCGGGTCCACGGTGATCACCACGGCCCGCCGCCCGCGCTCGACGGCGCGCAGCCCCAGCGCCGCGGCCGTCGTGGTCTTGCCGACCCCGCCCGCGCCGCAGCACACGATGATCCGCGTGCCGGGGTCGTCCACGAGGGCGTCCGCGTCCAGGCGCCCGGCCTCCACGGCCGCGCTCACAGCCGCACCCCCTGCTCGACCAGCCGCCGCGCCAGGGAGTCCAGCGCGGCGCGGTCCACACCGCCCTCCAGCAGCGGCAGCTCCAGCAGCGGGCGGCCCAGATCCTCCAGGTCCGAACGCATCCGGCGCTCCAGCCGCACCCGAAGGGCGTGGGCGCGCAGTTCCGCGGCCAGAGGCTCCGCGAGTTCCCGCGCGTCCTCCAGACGCGCCTCCTTCAGCCCGGCGGCCAGCGCGTCCAGGTCGGTCTCCCCCTCCGCGGCGGCGGCGAGGTCGGCCTCGTCCAGCAGAGGCCGCCGCACCATGTTCACCAGCACCGAGCCGACGTTGAGACCCAGACCGCCGACCTCGGCGATCCCGTCCCGGGTCTCCTGGACGGGCATCTCCTCCAGCAGGGACACGAAGTGCACCCGGGTCTGCCCCGAGCGGATGACCTCCATGACCCGGTCGGCGTGGTTGCGGATCGGCCCTACGCGGGCCAGTCCCGCCACCTCGGAGTTCACGTTGAGGAACTGGGCGATCCGGCCGGTGGGCGGCGCGTCCATCACCACCGCGTCGTAGTGGAAGGGGGCCGTCGGCGCGCCCTCGGCGGACCTGCGGCGGCCGCCCCGGCGGCGGCGCACCGCCTCGGTGGCCTTGCCGGTGAGCAGGACGTCGCGCAGCCCGGGGGCGATGGTGGTGGCGAAGTCCACGGCGCCCAGCCGGTTCAGCGCCTGGCCCGCCCGGCGCATCCCGTAGAACATCTCCAGGTACTCCAGCAGCGCCGCCTCGGCGTCGGCCGCCAGCACGCTCACGCTGCCGCCGCCGGGCGCGGCCATCATCTCCCGCTCCTCGTAGGGCAGCGGCGGGCTGCCGAGGAGGGTCGCGAGGCCCTGGCGGCCCTCCACCTCGACCAGGAGCACCCTCGCGCCGCCGGAGGACAGCGCCAGCGCCAGCGCGGCGGCGGCTGTGGTCTTGCCGGTCCCGCCCTTGCCGGTGACGATGTGCAGTCGTGCTCCCGCGCGGGCCTCTCCCGGAGGCTTCGGTCCGTGCTCGCTCTCGCTCACTCCAGGCAGTCTATGCGGGCGTTCCAAGCGGTGCCGGGAGCGGTGCCGCGGTGGGCACGCGAGGGCACGCGGATGAGTAAGGTGGCGGCGTTGACGTGCGGCGCCCCGCCGTGGGGCGGTCCGCCGGTGAGAGAGCAAGGGTGAGGGACGCATGAGCAAGTGGGAGTACCAGACGGTGGCGCTGCTGTCGCACGCCACCAAGCAGATCCTGGACAACTGGGGCGCCGACGGCTGGGAGCTCGTCTCCGTCGTGCCCGCTCCGCTGCCGGAGGGCACCGACCCCCGCAACCAGCAGTACGTCGCGTACATGAAGCGGGAGCTGTGATGGCCACCCCCGAGGAGCGGATCGCCGAGCTGGGCCTGACCCTGCCCGAGGTGGCCGCGCCGGTCGCGTCGTACGCGCCCGCGGTGCGCAGCGGAGCCCACGTCTACGTGTCCGGCCAGCTGCCGTTCGTGGACGGGAAGCTCCCCGCCACGGGCAAGGTCGGCGCCGAGGTCACCCCGGAGACGGCCAAGGAGCTGGCCGCGCGGTGCGCGCTGAACGCGGTGGCCGCGGTGCGCGCCGAGATCGGCGAGCTGTCCGGCGTGGTCCGCGTGGTCAAGGTGGGCGGCTTCGTGGCCAGCACCCCCGACTTCACCGGGCAGCCCGGCGTGGTGAACGGGGCCAGCGACCTGCTGGCCGAGGTCTTCGGCGACGCCGGTGTGCACGCGCGCGCCGCCGTGGGCGTGGCCGCCCTGCCGTTGGACGCGCCGGTCGAGGTTGAGATGATCGTCGAGGTCCGCTGAGCGGGCCGTCCCCTTCCGGGGCGGCGGCCCCCGTTTCGCGGCGCTCTGTCCCCGAGGAGGAGGGTACGCCGATGCGCGACGTCCCGGCAGGCGACGGCACCGAGCGCGGGGGCGCGGCGCCGGGCGGCTCCGCGTCCGGCGGCGCCGTCGCGCCCCGCCCGGCCGCCACGGTCATGCTCCTGCGCCCCCGCGGCGGCGTCCGGGACGGGGGCGCGGACGGCCCCGTGGAGGTCCTGCTCATGCGCAGGGTCCGCTCCATGGGGTTCGCCCCGGGCGCCTACGTCTTCCCCGGAGGCGGGGTGGACGCGCGCGACGCCGACGGCGACCTGCCCTGGACCGGCCCCGGCCCCGAGGAGTGGGCGCGCACGCTGGGCACCGACGTGCGCATGGCCCGGGCGCTGGTGTGCGCCGCGGTCCGCGAGACCTTCGAGGAGACCGGCGTCCTGCTGGCCGGCGAACCGGGGCGCGCGGGCGGGGAGGCCGTCACGCTCGACACCACCTCCGAGGATTGGGAGCGGGACCGGCTCGGGCTGATCGACCGCTCCCGCTCCTTCACCGAGGTACTCAACCGGCGCGGCCTCGTGCTCCGATCGGAGTGGCTGCGCGCGTGGTCGCGCTGGATCACCCCGAGGGCCGAACCGCGCCGCTACGACACCTGGTTCTTCGCGGCCGAGCTCCCCCCGGGGCAGGCCTCGCGCGACGTGGGCGGCGAGGCCGACCTCACCCGGTGGACCGACCCCGCCGCCGTCCACGGCGAGTGGGAGGCGGGCCGGATGCCGATGCTGCCGCCCACGGTCGTGAACTGCGCCGAGCTCGCGGAGTGCCGGACCCTCCGGGGAGTACGGGAGGCCCGACGGGATATCGTCCCCATTGAGCCGGTTGTCCGGGAGATCGGCGGCCAGTTGCGCGTCGTGGCGCCGAACGGGGTGGACTACCCCCTCCCGGGGCCCGACGCGACTCCCTGAGGCGCCGCCGGGCGGCGGAGCCGCGCGTGCCGGATTCCCCGGCCGCTCCCCGGTCCGGTTCGGCGAGCGAAGCGAGGTGCGATGAGGATCGACGGTTCCGGGACACTGCGCGCCAGCTGCGTGCTGTGCCCCAATCCCGGCCCGATGACGCTGGAGGGCACCAACACCTGGATCCTTCGGGAGCCGGGCGCGCGCGGGGTCGTGGTGGTCGACCCCGGCCCCCACGACGAACGCCACCTGGAGCGCGTGGCGCGGACCGTGCAGGAGCAGGGCGCCCAGGTGCTGATGGCCGTGGTGACCCACCGCCACCCCGACCACGGGGAGGGCGCCCGGTACTTCTCGGAGCTGACCGGAGCCCCCGTGCACGCGGTCGACCCGGGGACCAGGGTCGGCGGACGCGGCCTGTCCGACGGAGAGGTCCTGGAGGCCGACGGCCTGCGGGTGCGGGTGATCGCCACCCCAGGTCACACCGAGGACTCCGTCTGTCTGATGGTGGAGGCCGACAACACCATCCTGACCGGCGACACGGTCCTGGGCCACGGCACCACGGTGATCGACGGCGACGACGGGCTGGGCCCCTACATGGAGTCGCTGTACCGGCTGCGCTCCCTGGTGCGCGAGCACGACGTGCGCACCCTGCTGCCCGGCCACGGCCCGATCATCACGGCTCCGTCGACGGTGCTGGACTCCTACGTCGACCACCGCGAGTCGCGCCTTGGGCAGGTCCTGGACGCTGTGCGCGCGGGGGCGACCGGGGTCGAGCAGGTCGTCGACCGCGTCTACCCCGACGTCACCGAGCAGATCCGGTTCGCTGCCGCCTCGTCGGTGCGCGCCCAGCTGCGCTACCTCTCGGCGCGCGGCGAACTGCCCGACGGCGTCGAGGTCTAGGCAGTGTTTCCCGGACCTTCCGCTCCGCTTCGTGCCGCCCGTCGCACGCCACCACCCCCAACGGACGCTGCGCGCGGTTCCCCCCACGGGAACCCGTCTCCGGCCCCTCCGGAACCCCGTGAGCGCCCGAACCGACCCCCGCAAGCCGAGACCGGTTCAAAGAACAGCCCTTGCGCGGCGAGCGCTCCCCCGACCCAGGGGGCCGGGGCGCCGGGCGCGGACGGCCCCGGACACGGCTGCGGCCGCCCACCCCGCAGGGTGGAGCGGCCACACAGCTTTCGGGCCCGGGAAGCCCCGGCACGGGGCGCGGACGTCGGCCCCCGGGAGCCCCCGCCCGAGGAACACGGCCTAGCGGGCGCGGCGGCGCATCCGCTCGACGTCGAGCAGGACGACGGCCTTGGCCTCGATCCGCAGCCAGCCGCGCAGGGCGAACTCGGCGAGGGCCTTGTTGACCGTCTCACGGGAGGCGCCGACCAGCTGGGCGAGCTCCTCCTGGGTGAGGTCGTGGTGGACGTGCAGCCCGTCCTCGCCCTCCTTGCCGAACTTGTCGGCCAGCTCCAGCAGCGCCTTGGCGACGCGGCCGGGCACGTCGGTGAAGACGAGGTCGGCCATCACGTCGTTGGTCCGGCGCAGGCGGGCGGCCAGCGCCTTGAGCAGCTGGAGCGACACCTGCGGGCGGCTGGACAGGAACGGGCGCAGGTCGTCGTGGCCCAGCCCCGCGAGCACCGAGTCGGTGACCGCGACGGCGCTCGCGGTGCGCGGGCGCGGGTCGAACAGCGACAGCTCGCCGAACATCTCGCTGGGGCCGAGCACCCCGAGCAGGTTCTCGCGGCCGTCCACGGCCGTGCGGGTCAGCTTCACCTTCCCGCTGAGGATGACGTACAGGCGGTCGCCCTCGTCACCCTCGCTGAACAGGGTCTGGCCGCGGCCGAGACGCACCTCGTTCACCGAGGAGCGGAGTGCGGCCGTGTCCTCCTCGTCCAGCGCCTCGAACAGAGGGGCCTTCCGCAGCACCTCGTTGATCTCGTCCACCACACGTCCTCCTAAAACCTGACCGCCAACAGTGTGACGTATATCGCACCCGGGTGTGAAACCAGGTCGTGATCCCGGCTTGTCCGCCGAGAGACAACTGCCCACAACAGCCGACGTCAGCCCCTGCGATCCTAGCCGTCATCAGTTCTGTACCAGGGCTGTCCGCGCCGCGCCACCGGACATTGGTTACATAGCTCCGTTCGTCCTCGGCGGCGCGGCCCCGCTTCCGACGGTCGCGCGGACACGGCCGCCGGGCCGGGGACCGCCCCGTCACCGGGACGCCTACCCTGTGATGATGCCCCGTGACACACCAGACGCGACCGAGCCGACGACCACGCCCACCGGTGAGAGCCGACTCGCGCTGGTCCGCCGCGCCCGCAGGATGTACCGGGAGCTCATCGAGCTGTACCCGGACGCCCACTGCGAACTGAACTTCACGACCCCCCTGGAACTGCTGGTCGCGACGATCCTGTCCGCCCAGTGCACGGACAAGCGGGTCAACCAGGTCACCCCCGCCCTCTTCGCCCGTTACCCCGACGCGGAGGGCTACGCCTCGGCGCGGCGGGAGGAGTTGGAGGAGATGATCCGCTCGACCGGCTTCTTCCGGGCCAAGGCCAACAGCCTCATCGGACTCGGGCAGGAACTGTGCGAACGGCACGGTGGAGAGGTTCCGAGGAAACTCTCCGACCTGGTCAAACTACCCGGTGTAGGGCGAAAGACCGCAAACGTACTGCTCGGTAACGCCTTCGATGTGCCCGGTATCACCGTTGACACACATTTCGGGCGACTCGTCCGTCGTTTCGGGTGGACCGACGAGGAGGACCCGGTCAAGGTCGAGCACGAGATCGGCGCGCTCTTCCCCCGCCGGGACTGGACGATGCTCTCCCACCGCGTCATCTGGCACGGCCGCCGCGTATGCCACTCCCGCAAGCCCGCGTGCGGGGCCTGCGGCCTGGCCCGCCTGTGCCCCTCCTTCGGCGAGGGGCCAACGGACACCGCCACCGCGACCAAGCTGCTGCGGATGCGCTCCTTCTCCTGAGACCCCCCAGGGCGGCCAGGGTGCGCGGGGCGCCGACCCGGCGCCGGGCGGCCCTTCCGTAGGCCCGGTCGCGCGCCGAACGCTCGGGGCGGCCGGGAGGGCATCGGGAGCAGGCGTCGGAGGTTTGTACCCTGAGCACGTGAGTGTGCGCACATCGGCCCCGTCGCGGGCGTCCCGGTCCGCGGCGCCCCGCGTGACGGCGGTACCCCCGTCCGCCGGTGCCGGGGGAGGTCCGACGACGTGACGACTCCCCGGGAACGACGCGCTCCCTCGCGCGGCGCTCCCCCGGGCACGGGCCCCGCGGCCCAGCGAGGAGCCCGGCGCACGGCCCCTCCGACCCACCGACGGCGCGACGACTCCCGGAACAGGTTCCCCGCATGAACTCGATCCCGCTCTGGCTGGCCGCGCTCGCGGACGCCGCCGAGACGATGACCGTGCCGCCGCCCATGCGGCCGCCCGCCGAGGGAGGGCGCGAGTCCGCCGTCCTCATCCTCTTCGGCGAGGGGCCCAGGGGCCCCGACCTCCTCCTCATCCAGCGCAGCGAGGGCTTGCGCCGCCACGCCGGACAGCCCGCCTTCCCCGGCGGCCGGATCGAGCCCTCGGACGCCTCCCCGGAGGCCGCGGCGCTGCGCGAGGCCGCCGAGGAGACCGGCCTCCTCCCCGAGGGGGTCGACGTCGTCGGCAGCCTCCCAGAGCTGTACCTGAGCTTCAGCGACTTCCGGGTGGCGCCCGTCCTGGGCTGGTGGCGCGAGCCCAGCGAGGTGCGGCCGACCGACCTGGGCGAGGTCGCCGCGGTCTCCCGAGTGCCCGTCGCCGACCTCGCCGACCCGGCCAACCGGGTCAAGGTGCGCTACGGGGCCGGGCCGCGCTGGGGGCCCGGCTTCCGGGTGGAGGGGATGCTCGTGTGGGGTTTCACCGGCGCGGTGATCGACAGCCTGCTCGCCCTGGGCGGTTGGGAACTTCCCTGGCGCGACGAGGGTCTCACCGATGTGTTCGAAGCAACCCCGCAGGGCCTGCGGCCGGTCGGTTAGCGCTCACTCTTGGAGGGCAATGTGCTCGACGTGATCCTGGTCGTCCTGCTGCTGCTGTTCGCGGTGACGGGGTACCGACAGGGTTTCATCGTCGGTGTCTTCAGCTTCGCGGGCTTCGTCGGCGGGGGCGTCCTCGCCGCCCTGACGGCCCCGCAGCCCATCCAGGCCTGGGTGGACGACCCCGGCAGGCAGGCGCTGCTGGCGATCGCCGTGGTGTTCCTGTCCGCGGCGCTCGGCCAGTTCCTGCTCTCCTACCTGGGCACCTTCGTCCGCAACAAGGTGACGTGGGACTCGGCGCGGGTCCTGGACGCCATCGGCGGCGCCGTGGTCAGCGGCCTGTCGGTGCTGCTCGTGGCCTGGTTCATCGGCAGCACGGTCGCCAACTCGGCGCTGCCGTTCGTCGCGGGACAGGTCAGGGACTCGCGCATCCTCCACTCGGTGGACACGCTGATGCCCGAGGCGGCCCACAGCGGGTTCTCCACGTTCCGCCGGATCGTGGACCAGAGCGCCTTCCCGCAAGTGTTCAGCGGCCTGGGCACCGGTGAGCTCGCCGAGGTGGCGCCGCCGGACCCCGACGTGCTCACCACCCCCGAGCTGATCGAGTCGAGCCGCAGTGTGGTGAAGGTGCTGGGCACCGCACCCTCCTGCCAGCGCCGAGTGGAGGGGACCGGCTTCGCCTACGCGGAGGACCGGATCATGACCAACGCGCACGTGGTCGCCGGGGTCACCGACGACCTGCGGGTGGTCACCCGGGAGGGCTACCAGCTCGACGCCACGCTGGTGCTCTTCGACGCCCAGCAGGACCTGGCGGTGCTGCACGTGCCGGGCCTGGACCTGGAGCCGCTGGAGTTCGACCACGAGGCCCCGCAGGGCGGTGACGCGGTCGTGGCGGGCTTCCCGCGCAACAGCGGCTTCACGGCCGTCCCGGCGCGAGTCCGCGCCCGCCAGACGGCGCAGGGGCCGGACTTCTACCACTCCCAGCAGGTGAGCCGGGAGATCTACCAGGTGCGCGCCGTGGTGCGCCCGGGCAACTCCGGCGGCCCGCTGCTGTCGCCGGACGGCACCGTCTACGGGGTGGTCTTCGCCGCCGCCACGAACGAGCCCGAGACGGGCTACGTGCTCACCGCCGACGAGGTCGCGGAGAACGCCCGGAGCGGCCTGGAGAACAACGAGCAGGTCTCCTCCCAGGCCTGCGACTGACCGCGCCGCTCCGTCGTCCACAGGGCGCATCCTGGGCTTTCGGGGGCGTGCGGGAGGCGGTTGACTGGATGTACAGGGGGCCCGGGGGCACGGTCGGCACCGTGCTGCCCACCTTCCGGGTCCCGCGCCCCACGGCCGCCTCGGGGACCCGCGGGCGCGTCGGCGCAGGTCTCGCGGTCACCACGGGCCCACCGGCGCTGCGGGCGGCCCCGTGACGCGCCGAGGGCGCCTCCCCGCGGGGAGGCGCCCTCGTGAGCGTTCGGGTACCGGCCCGGCCGGCCCTAGTTGGAACTCGGGTCGGGCGAGTGCTCCGTGGCCAGCGGCCAGCTCATCCGCACCACGGTCCCCCGGTCGCTGGGGTCGATCTTCACCTCGTCGGCCAGGCCCGTGATGACCGCCAGGCCCAGCCCCGGGGAGAACCCGGAGATCCCGCCGGGAGGCGTGTCCTCACCGTCCAGGAAGAGCCCGTCGAGCAGGGACGTGTTGGCGGGTTCCTCCGTGTCCTTGGCGGGGGCACGGTCGGAGACGACGACCTCGAAACGTTGCGTCGCGCCCCCGTTGGCGCGCAGGATGCTGCTCGTGGCGTCGGTGCGGGACTCCGACGCCGGATCAGGCCCGCTGCCGTCGATCAGCTGGAGCAGGATCGGCTGTGTGGGGCAGTGCAGCTTGTGCGCCGCCACCGCCCGGGAACACGCCTCACCGACCGCCAGCCTGATTTCGTCGATCGCTGAGGCGGCGATACCCGCCCGCCGCGCCACGGTGGCGGCCATGAGCCGCGCCGTGCGCACGTGAGCGGGGAGCGCGCTGATCGTGAGCGTGATGGTTGCCATCGCTCGCTCGGGGCTACTTCGCGGAACGCTTGTCGATGGCTTCCTGCACCGAGTCGTGGATACCGAAGACCTTGGTCAGACCGGTGATCCGGAAGATCTTCAGGATGCGCTCCTGGGTGCAGACCAGGTCGAGGGTCCCGTCGTGGGCCCGGACGCGCTTGAGCCCGCCCACGAGCACACCGAGGCCCGTCGAGTCCAGGAACTCCACCTTCTCCATGTTGACCACGAGGTGGAAGTTGCCCTTGTTGACCAGGTCGATCAGCAGCTCGCGGAGCCGGGGCGCGGTATAGACATCGATCTCACCCTCAACGACGACGATCTCGGTGTCGCCCTCGGTGTAATGATCAAGCTTCAAGTCCACTAGTCCTCCAGCGCCGAACCGCGAAAAACGCGAATGATCTCTGCCGGGCGTTACCCCACCAGCACGCATTCAACCACGCGTGTCGAGTGCGTCTTCCTGTGATGCACAGAAAAACCGTGACACCGCGCCACTGTTCCCCCGGATGTCACACTGAAACCAATGTCCCAGTGCTCCACCCTTGGGTAGGAGGCGCCTGCGGGCCTCGAACGCGTACCAGTGAGGAGGGGTCTCGGATGAGCCGACCGGAGCCCGTGCTTCCCGGTGTGTGGCGTGACGATACCCGGTACCCGCAGGTGACCCACATCGAGCACGTGGCCCGCAACGACGGGGTGAGCGGGCAATGGCCGGTGTGGACCGCGCCCCACCTGGTCGAACGGCTCGCCGACAGGGGGATCACGGGACCGTGGTCCCACCAGGCCGAAGCCGCCGACCTCGCACGTTCGGGCCGTGATGTGATCATAGCCACGGGCACCGCCTCGGGAAAGTCACTGTCCTTCCTCCTACCCGCTGTGGACGCGGTTGACGCGGGCGGAACCGTGCTCTACCTCTCCCCGACCAAGGCGCTCGCCCAGGATCAGCTGCGGTGGATAACGGACCTCTCCCTGCCGGGGATGCGGACAGCCGTCTATGACGGCGACACCTCGTCGGAGGAGCGCTCCTGGGTGCGCGAGCACGGCAACTACGTGCTCACCAACCCGGACATGCTGCACCACGGCATCCTGCCCCGGCACGGGGCGTGGGCGCGCTTCCTGCGTCGGCTGCGCTACGTGGTGATCGACGAGGCGCACCGATACCGGGGGGTTTTCGGTTCGCACGTCGCGCAGATCCTGCGTCGGCTGCGCCGCGTGTGCGCCCGCTACCGGTCGCGTCCGGTGTTCGTGCTCGCCTCGGCCACCTCCGGCAGCCCCGCCGAGAGCGCCACCCGGCTGACCGGTGTGCCCGTCACGGCGGTCAGCCGGGACGGTTCCCCGCGTCCGGGGATGTCCGTGGCGCTGGTGGAGCCGGAGCTGACCGACCTGACCGGCGAGCACGGGGCGCCGATCCGCAGGACGGCGCCCTCGCAGGCCGCCGAGATGCTCGCCGACCTGGTACGCGACGGTGTGCGCACCCTGGTGTTCGTCCGCTCCCGGCAGGGCGCGGAGGTGGTCGCGCTGACCACCCAGCGCCTGCTGTCCGAGCGCGGCGACCACGCCCTGGCCGGGAGGGTGGCCGCCTACAGGGGCGGATACCTGGCCTCGGAGCGCCGTGAGCTGGAGGAGGCCCTGCGCTCGGGTGAGATCCTCGGCCTGGCCAGCACCAACGCCCTGGAACTGGGGGTGGACATCAGCGGCCTGGACGCGGTGCTCATCGCTGGGTGGCCGGGGACCCTGGCTTCGCTGTGGCAGCAGGCGGGCCGCGCCGGACGGCGCGGGGAGGACGCGCTCGCGGTGTTCATCGCCCGCGACGACCCTTTGGACACCTACCTGGCGCACCACCCGGAGGCCATTTTCGGTCGGTCCGTAGAAGCGGCCGTCCTTGATCCGGAAAACCCGCACATCCTGGGGCCGCACCTGTGCGCGGCCGCCCAGGAACTGCCGCTCACCAAGGACGACTTCGACCTCTTCGGGGCGACGACCGAGGAGCGGCTCGCCGAACTCGTCGAGCACCGGCTGCTGCGGAGGCGTCCACGGGGCTGGTTCTGGACGAGTAATGAACGGGCCAGTGACCTAGCCGATATCCGCGGGTCGGGCGGGCCGCCCGTGCAGATCGTCGACACCGGCAGCGGCCAGCTGCTCGGCGAGGTGGACGAGCCCGCCGCCCACGGCACCGTCCACCCCGGCGCGGTGTACCTGCACCAGGGGGACACGTACCTGGTCGACGACCTCGACCTCGACGAGGGCGTCGCCCTGGTCCACCCCGCGGAGCCGCCCTACAGCACGTGGGCGCGCGACACCACCGACATCGCGGTCCGTTCGGTGCTGCGCCAGGAGGAGTGGCCGGGCGGGGCCACCGTGTACTTCGGTGAGGTGCAGGTGGTGCGCCAGGTGGTCGGGTTCCTGCGCAGGGACGTGCGCACCGGTTCGGTCCTGGGGGAGCAGTCGCTGGACCTGCCCGAGCGCACCCTCGACACCCGCGCGGTGTGGTGGACGCTGCCCGCCGAGGGAGAGGAGCGGCTGCGCCGGGAGGACGTGGCGCTGCTGGGCGCCGCCCACGCCGCCGAGCACGCCGCGATCGGACTGCTGCCGCTGCTGGCGACCTGCGACCGCTGGGACATCGGCGGGGTGTCCACCTCGATGCACGCTGACACCGGCAGGCTGACGGTGTTCGTCTACGACGGGTACGAGGGCGGCGCGGGCTTCGCCGAACGGGGGTACGCGGCGGCGCGCGAGTGGCTGTCCGCGACCCGAGCGGCCATCGCAGACTGCGAGTGCGACCAGGGCTGCCCGTCGTGCATCCAGTCGCCCAAGTGCGGTAACGGGAACGAGCCGTTGAGCAAGGCCGGTGCGCTGCGCCTGCTCGACGAGGTGCTCGCGGGCGGTGAGGGCTGAGGGAGAGGTCCGGTGCCGTCCACGGCCCGTGGACGGAGCGCGGGGGCGCGGAGGAAGTTATCCACAGGCTGGGGAAGGGGCTTTCGCGTCGGCTGCGGCCCGCCGAACCTGGAGGAAGAGGGCCGGACCAGTCGGCCCCCGCCAGGAAGGCCGCCATGTCCGCTCCCGCGCCCACGTCCGCTCCCGCGCCCACGTCCGCTCCCGCGCCCACGTCCGCTCCCGCGCCCATGTCCGCTCGCGCGCCCATGTCCGCTCGCGCGCCCATGTCCGCTCCCGTACCCTCGCCCGACGCCGCGTCGCCCCCGCCGGACGCCGGGATGACGACCTCCGAATACGCCTTCTGCACCATCGCCGCGGTCGCCTTCGCCGGAGTCCTCTACGCCGTGCTCACCAGCGGTGCGGTCGAGGACGTCCTCACCGATCTCGTGGTCAATGCGCTCGGCTCGGGTTTTTGACCGGGGCTCGGCCACCGCGGAGGCGGCGATGGTGCTGCCCTCCCTGCTGCTCGTCCTGGCCGTGGCCCTCGGTGCCGTCCAGGCCGCGTCGGCCCAGCTCTCCTGTGCCGACGCGGCGCGCATGGGCGCCCGGGCGCTGGCCCGCGGCGAACCCCACGACCGGGCCCGCTCCCTGGCGCTGACCGCCGCTCCCGACGGGGCTGACGTGCACCTGTCCCAGGGCGGGGGCATGGCCCGCGTCACCGTACGGGCCCGGCTCCTGTTCGGACCCGGGATCTCCCTGCCGGTGGACGGCAGCGCCGCCGTCCCCCTCGAACCCGGGAGCTGATCCCGGTGCGCTCCGACTCCGGTTCCGCCACCGTCTGGTGGGTCGCCCTGGGGGCGCTGCTCTGGTTCGTCACCCTCGCCGTCCTCGCGACCTCCGCGGCGCGGCTCGACCGCGACCGCGCCACCACCGCGGCCGACCTGGCCGCGCTCGCCGCCGCCGCCGAGGCGGTCCACGGAACAGAACGGGCCTGCGCGCGGGCCCGCGACACCGCCGAGGCCAATCGCGCCTCCCTCGAATCCTGCGTCCTCACCGGCTCCACCGTCGAGGTGGTGGTCGCGCTCCCCTCGTCTTTCATCGAACGGCCCGTCCGGGCGCGCTCCCTGGCCGGACCGGCCGCCGTCTCCTCCGAGGAAGTGGAATGAGTCCTGCCCCCGTCTCCGTGCTGATGTGCGCTCTCCTGCTGGGTGCCCCCGCCCAGCCCGGGGGCGCGCCGCCCTGCCCCGCCTCGCCCGCGCCACAGAGCCCAGACCCCGTCGGCGCCGACCACTCCAGTGTTTCCATCACTCCCGAGAACTCCGCGCACGGCCACGGTTTCGCCGGTCTCGTCCACGCCGTCGGACCTCAAGACAGCACGGGCACCACCGGCGCGGAGGATTCGGTCCACTCCAGCGGGCCCACCGATGCCGCGCGCTCCGGCGAGCCCCTTCGCTCCGACGCACCCGTCGGCTCCGGAGCCCCGGCGGACTCCGGCCGAACGGCTCCTCCCACCGCCCCTGAGCGGTGCGCCGAACCTTCACCGGCCCCCGCCTCCCCGGAACCCTCCCGCCCCGCGCGGGAGAGTCCACGCGACGCGACGGACGCGCCCCCGCCCGTCAGCGAAACGGTGGTGTACCGCACGGCCGCGGCACCGACCCCGACCGGTACGGCGTTGCGGATCGTCGGCAACGTCTCGACCGGAATCCTGGCGGTGCTGTGCGTCGTGGTGCCGGTGCTGCGCCTGTCCGTCGGCTGGCCCCGCTTCCCCGTCCCCTACGAGGGCCAGCGGCGGCGCGGCTCCGGGGACGGGCGCCGCTGACCGCCACCGCGACACCGCGCACACGACCGGGCCCGGGGCCTCAACCGCCCAGGGCCCGGGACAGCAGCTCGGCGGCCATCGGCACGATGCCGATCAGCACGAACGCGGGCAGGAAGCACAGACCCAGGGGCGCCACCACCAGCACGCCCAGCCGCTCCACCCGGGCCGTCCCCCGGGCCCGCAGGGTCCGGCGCAGATCGACCGCGTGCCGGTCCAGGAGGTCGGCCACCGGCGCCCCGGTGTCGGCGGCCCGGGCCAGGTCGCGCCCCACCTGCACGAGGGGCTCGGGCAGCGCCGGGCGCCGCCACGCCTCGGCGGGAGCGGCGCCCAGACGCAGCCGCTCGGCCACCGCCGCCAGTTCCTCCCCCAGCCCTCCCCGCGTCGCCCGGGACACCGCCGTGAGGCAGGCGGGCACCGTCGCTCCGGCGCGGATACCCGAGGCGAGCAGACCGATCACCACGGGCAGGTCGGCGGACACCGGCAGCCGTCGCGAACGGGAACCGGCGCCCCCGCGGGCGCGTACCCACAGGCCGGCGCACACCCCGGCCACGACGACGCCCCCGGCCGCGCCGAACAGGGCCACCGCGAACGTCAGCGCGAACGCCCCCGCCAGCGTCGTCCCCAGCAGCCGGACCGGCAGCCCCGGCCCGGCCGGAGCGCGGGAGGGCGGACGCGGTCCGCGCGCCGTTCGCCCGCCCAGCAGTACCCACACACACGCGGCTCCCAGGACCGCGGCGGCCGTCAGGAACATCCGTCCTCCCTCTTCCTTCTCTCGCGTGCTCCGCAGCGGCCGGAGCGGTGCCGGCCGTGTCCAGCCGTTCCTCCCCCGGCCCGGCTCGACGGCCGGCGCCCCGGGCCCCGGGCTCCGGGCGCCTGATCCCGGACCCGGGCCGAGGCGCCCGGACTGGCCTCCGGCCGGTTCCTCGGCTGAGCCCCCGGGCCCGCTGTCAGGGCGTCCGACGCGGGTCTTCGGAGCGGAGTCCGCCGACAGGCGCTCGGAGCAGGCGCCCGGACGGGCCTCCGCCAACACCCCGGACCGGGGTCCGCCGCCCGGGGCCCGCTGCCCGGGTCCGGTCAGGGGAAGGCGGTCGCCGAGCGCACCATGCGCAGCGTCCACCAGGTGCCGAGAACGTCCAGGGCCACCCCGCCCACCAGGCAGGCCAAACCCAGCGGCGTGGTGAACAGGAACACCAGCGGTGATCCGCCCAGCCCCGAGGCCAGCAGCAGTCCGACGGCGGGCAGGGCGGCCAGCACGATCGCGGTGGTGCGCGGACCGGTGGTGCGCGCCGCGGCCTCCGTGCGCTGCTCCTCCTGCTCGGTGAGGTTCGCGGCCAGCGCGTCCACCACCTCGGCCAGACCCGCTCCGGTGTCCGCGGCCACCTCCCAGCACACCGCCAGGTAGGCCAGGGCCCACAGGTCCGGTTCGCGCTCCGCCCCGCGGCGCAACGAATCCGCGTCGGTCAGGGCACCCACCAGCGGGCCCGCCTCGGCGGCGGAGATCCGCAGAGCCTCCTCCGGCGGCTGCCCGGCGCGCAGTTCGGCGGCCAGCACCCGGCACAGCACCACCACCGCGGCGCGGCGCCGGGCGCCCTCACCGGCACGGGCCGCCAGCGCCCGCCAGTCCGAGGACCACGACACCGGACGCCGGGTCCGGGGAAGGAGGGACGCCAACCGGCTGCGCCGCGTACCGGGGACCAGGCACAGCAGCACCAGACCTCCCGAACAGGCCGCCACCGCGGTCACCACCGGCGCCACCCCCCGCCCAGGCGGTCGGCCACCTCGCCCGCTCCCGCGTGTTCCCGGCGACTGCCGTCGGAGCCGAAGGACACCGCCGGCACCGCGTCCACCAGTCCGTCCGAACCGCGTCTGAGCACCCGCAGTTCGGCCAGGCGCCGTCCTCCGGAGCCCCGGACCAGGTGCACGACCATGACCCTGGTGGCGGCCAGCTGGCTGTGCACGGCGGCCCGGTCCAGCCCGGCCGCGCACCCCAGCGCCTCCACCCGCGCGGGCACGTCGCCCGCGCCGTTGGCGTGCAGGGTCCCCGAACCACCCTCGTGCCCGGTGTTCAGGGCGCCCAGCAAGGACACGATCTCCGGCCCGCGCGCCTCGCCGACCACCAGCCGGTCCGGGCGCATCCGCAGAGCCTGCCGCACCAGGACCTCCAGCGACACCTCGCCGCTGCCCTCGATGTTGGGCGGCCTGGTCTGGAGCCGGACCACGTGCGGATGCTCGGGCCGAAGCTCGGGGGAGTCCTCGGCCAGGACGATCCGCTCCCCCGGGTCCACCAGGGAGAGCAGGCACGACAGAAGGGTGGTCTTGCCCGTGCCGGTGCCCCCGCTGACCAGGAACGGCACCCGCGAGGCCACCAGGGACCGCAGCAGCTCGGCCCCGCACGGGGTGACCGTTCCCCGTTCGGCCAACCGCTCCAGGGTGAACACCCGCCGGGGCGGCAGCCGCAGCGACACGCACGCCCCGGCGGGCGCCACCGGCGGCAGCACCGCGTGCAGCCGCGCGCCGCCGGGAAGCCTGGCGTCCACGTAGGGCACGGCCGCGTCCAACCGCCTCCCCGCCTGCGCCGCCAGCCGCTGGGCCAGTCGGCGCACCGCGTCCGCCGACTCGAAGCGCACCCCGGCCCGGCGCAGTCCCCCGCCGTCGTCCACCCACACCTCGTCGGGGCCGTTGACGAGGATGTCGGTGACTCCGGACGTCATGAGCTCCTCCAGGGGCCCCGCCCCGGACAGGTCGGCGGCCAGACGGCGGGTCATCGACAGCACCTCGGTGTCGCCCAGCAGACCTCCCTCGGCGCGCAGCGCCGCCGCGACGCTCGACGGGCTCACCGGCGCCCCGGACGCCACCAGGCGGTTGCGCACGGCCTCCACCAGGGGGCTCACCGGAGCTTCCCCGGGGCGGGCAGGCCCGCCACGACCCGGTCGGCGAACCGGGCCAGGGGCGAACGGGGATGGCGGGCGGGCACGTCCCCCGCGGCCAGCGAGCGGGCCAGCCCCGGCTCGGACGGCAGGTCCGCGCCCAGGTCCACCTTCAGGGTCCTGGACACCACGTCCGCGCTCAGTTCGCCCCGGGCACCGCGTACCACCAGACGCACGGTCCGCGTCTCCTCACGCAGCCGGGAGACCGTCCTGGTCGCCGCCACCACCGAGGGCACGTCCGCCGGGACGACCACGAGCACCAGGTCGGACCGGTTCAGGAACACGGTGGTGGCCGGGTCGAAGGAGCGCGGCAGGTCGGCCACCACCAGGTCGGTTCCGTCCCTGGCCGAGGACAGCACCGCGCGCACGGCGCCCACCGGAAGGGGGCCGGTCGGCTCCCTTCCGCGCGTCCAGGTCAGCACCGACACCCGGGAGGTCCCCGGCAGTCCGGCGCGCAGGTCGCGCCAGCGCACCCGTCCGCGCCTGTGCAGCAGGTCTCCCCAGCCGGTCCACCGCTCGGGCCCGGGGGAGGGGCCCCGGTCGCACCCGAGGTAGACGTCGGAGCCGCATCCGAACGGGTCGGCGTCCAGCAGGGCGGTGGAGCGTCCGGCGCGCTCACCGGCCAGGGCGATGGCCACCGCGAGCAGGCTGGCCCCGGCACCGCCCCGGCCGCCGACCACCGACACCGTGGGCGCCGGGGCCCGCACGGGGGAGGACGCCCTCGCGAGCAGGTCGACCAGCAGGGCCTCGTCCCGGGGCAGCAGGAGCACGCGTGCTTCCCGGAACCCCCGGCGGGGACCCTGCCCGGCGGCGTCCGGGCCCGGGTCCTCCACGGGAACGCCCGGCCGGTCCCCGGCCACGCGCGTGCCCGAGGCCGGGTGCTCCGCGGCGAGTCCCGGCCGACACGCCTCCGCGGGGGCGTCCGTCGAGGAGCGCTCCGCGGGAGTGCCCGGCCGGTACGCCGCGTCCGGGCCGTCCGGAGGGGAGCCCTCGGCGGGGGCGCCCGGCGGGTACCGCCCTGGAGGAACGCGCGGCCGGGGCACCGCGGCGACCCGTGGCGGGTCCCCTCCCCCCGGCGGGTTCCCGTCGGCGGCGGCCTCCCGGGGGTCCCGTGTCACGACCACGTGGCGTCCCGGCAGAGGGTCTGCGGACCGCAGGAGCGCGCGCAGGTCGGCGCCGACCACGACGAGCGGGGCGCGCGCCCACGGGCTCAGCGCCCGGTCGAGCGTGTGGGCGACGGAGACCTCGGTGGAGGCGGCGGCGGCCAGCCTGAGGAGGTCGTCGAGGAGGAGGGGGTCGGCGGTCACGAGCAGGGGCCGGTACTGGACGTCCACGGGACCTCCCGGGTCGAGGGCTTTCCTCGACCTTCGCCGACCGGGCACGGCGGCGAAAGCCCCGATTCGAAGCTGTGGACAACGTCGGCGGGGCGGATCTGCGCGGGGAGGCCGGGCGGCGCACAGGCGGGCGACCCGGTCCGTCGGAGACCCGGACCAGCCGGTGCCGGGTCCGTTCGCGGTCCGGTTCACCTGACGGGCGGGATGCGTATACGGGGGCGGATACGCACCCCTGCCCGACAGGCTGGACGAGCGGACGCGGGGACTCGCCTCCACAGGGGGAGAAGGCCGCCACGCGGGGTCCGGTCCCGGGGGGGGTAGGACCGGGTCCGCTCTCTGGTGAGGGTCGGCGGAGAGACGTGCTCTCGCGACCACCGGAAGGCACACGGACGTCATTCGGCGAAGAGGGATACCACCGGAACGCGAAATGGGGCGCGTGCGGCGGAGGCGTGAAGCCGCCCGCCCTCTTGGGAACGACGGGACAGACGTTACCACGCAGAGTTCCGTATCGGTTCTGGAATCAAGGGCAAAAATTCGGGTCAACCGCCTTTTCGACGCCGGAACATCGGCGTAGAAAGAAAGCAGTCGGTGGCTGAGAACCACCCCGACACGACAACCGGGAACCCACGCGCCACTTGGCCCCGTGAGGCCCGTCTAGATCGGACAGGACGATGTCCTGCCTGGTCAGACTAGGGAAATGGACGCCTGCTAACCCGGCGGAACGTGTCGGAGGCGGCGCCCCGGGAGACAGGACGGGGCGCCGTTCGCCGTGTGCGCGCGCAAGGGCCGTGCGACCCCCGTTCCCCGGCGGAACCGACAAGCGTGATCGAACCGATACTCTTCCCGAACCTACCGGTCGGTAAATAAACGATAAGTGTTCAGCCTTTCGGACACGCACAGTTGTCGGCCGTCAAAAGTTGTTGCCCTTTTCCGGCTTCTCCGCGCGTCCCGCGTACCGCCGGGGCGTCGGACCCGTCCGCCCGCCCCGCACACCCCCAGGCATCCGGCCCGGGACCGGGGACCGGGGACCGGAGCCCCGTGCTCAGCCGCGCTTGAGGGCCTCACAGGTGGCCAGCGAGTCCTGCGCCCCCGCGCGGACCGCGCGGCAGCAGTACGCCACCCACCCGGCGACGCCCTCCGGGGTGCCGCCCATGTACCCGCGCAGCGCCGGCCCGTACTCGTCCCGCAGCGTCCGGTGCCCGAGCTCCGAGGGCACCAGCGACTTGGGATCCAGGCCCCGCTCCACCAGCGTCAACCGCTCGGCCGCGCGCGCCACCAGGCCGTCGCCCCACCCGAAGGGCCGGACCGCCATCAGCTCCCCGTGCACCAGGGCGGACATCACCAGCGCGGGGACCGACGTACGCGCGCCCAGCAGCGAGTACAGCCCCTCCAGCCGGGCCATCGCCGTCTCCGGAGCCGGGGCCGGGCCCAGCCCCAGGGGGTCCTCGACGCGCTCCCCGGCCCTGCGGGGGCGCCCCAGCGCGTCCGCGGACACCGCGTCCGCCGCGGCCAGCGTATGCAGCCGGGCCAGGGCCTGGCGCGGCGCCCTCGGCCAGGTGTCCACCAGGCTCCCCAGCTCTCCGGACACCCGCAGCGCGCCCTTGACGCGCGTGTCGTACACGTGCCCCTCGCGGATCTCCTCCATCGAGACCTCGGCGCCCTCCAGCGCCGCCGACGCGACCGCGCCGCGCAGCGCGGACTCCATGGACACGTCGCTGCTGCGGCGGCGCAGCACGCGGTGCCCCAACAGGCGGTCGACCAGGGTCCGCGTCTCGGCGACCGCGTCGGCCACACCGGGCAGTTCGGCGATACGGGCCAGCGGGTCGGACGCGGGGGAAGAAGTCGGTTCGCTCACGGAGGACAACACTACGCGCCGGTAACACGGGAGGCCCACACCGGCGGGCCGGGTCGCCCTGCCGCGCCGGCGGCAACGCGCGAACCGGCCCCCGCGACCGCTCGTCGCGGCAGGGCGACCGCTCGCCGCCCGTTCGTCGCGCGCCCGGCCTTCCCCGCCGCTGGACGCCACCCCGGCTGTTCACGGGTTGTCGCACCACATGATTAATTGGGTGTGAACCAGCCTACGTAAGGAGAATCACAGTGGCCGACAGCACTCCCGCGAGCCAGGAGACACTGTCCAACCTTCTCCACGAGACGCGCAGCTTCCCTCCCCCGGAGGCGCTCGCCGCCGACGCCAACGTCAAGGCCGACGCCTACACCAGGGCCGAAGAGGACCGTCTCGGCTTCTGGGAGGAGCAGGCCCGCAGGCTCCAGTGGGAACAGCCCTGGGACACCGCCCTGGAGTGGAACCCGCCCTTCGCCAAGTGGTTCGTCGGGGGGAAGATCAACGCCTCCGTCAACTGCGTGGACCGCCACGTGGCCAACGGCCTCGGCGACCGGGTCGCCTACCACTGGGAGGGCGAGCCCGGCGACACCCGCACCATCACCTACGCCGAGCTCAAGGACCTGGTCTCCCAGGCGGCCAACGCCATGACCGGACTCGGCGTGCGCAAGGGCGACCGCGTCGCCATCTACATGCCGATGATCCCCGAGACCGTCGTGGCCATGCTCGCCTGCGCCCGGCTCGGCGCCGTCCACATGGTCGTGTTCGGCGGCTTCTCCGTGGACGCCCTGGGCCAGCGCCTCGACGACAGCCAGGCCAAGCTCGTGGTCACCGCCGACGGCGGCTACCGCCGCGGCAAGGCCAGCGCCCTCAAGCCCGCCGTGGACGCCGCCGTCGCGGACCGCCCCGCGGTCGAGAACGTCCTCGTCGTCCGCCGCACCGGCCAGGACGTCGAGTGGACCGACCGCGACGTGTGGTGGCACGACGCCGTGGAGTCCCAGAGCACCGATCACACGCCCGAGGCGCACGACGCCGAGGACCCGCTGTACATCATGTACACCAGCGGCACCACGGCCAAGCCCAAGGGCATCCTGCACACCACCGGCGGATACCTCACCCAGGTCGCCTACACCCACTGGGCGGTCTTCGACCTCAAGCCCGAGACCGACGTCTACTGGTGCGCCGCCGACATCGGCTGGGTCACCGGCCACTCCTACATCGTCTACGGCCCGCTCGCCAACGCGGCCACCACCGTCCTGTACGAGGGCACCCCGGACACCCCGCACAGGGGCCGCTTCTGGGAGATCATCGAGAAGTACGAGGTCACCATCGCCTACATGGCCCCCACGGCGATCCGCACCTTCATGAAGTGGGGGGACGACATCCCCGCCAAGTTCGACCTGTCCAGCCTGCGCGTCATCGGCTCGGTGGGCGAGCCCATCAACCCCGAGGCCTATGTCTGGTACCGCAAGAACATCGGCGGTGACCGCGCCCCGGTCGTGGACACCTGGTGGCAGACCGAGACCGGCGCCGTCATGGTCAGCCCCCTGCCGGGCGTGACCTCCGGCAAGCCCGGCGCGGCCATGCGGGCCATCCCCGGCATCGTCGCCGACGTCGTGGACGAGCAGGGCGAGTCCGTCCCCGACGGCGAGGGCGGCTTCATCGTCATCCGCGAGCCGTGGCCGTCCATGCTCCGCGGGATCTGGGGCGACCCCCAGCGCTACAAGGACACCTACTGGTCGCGCTTCGAGGGCCTGTACTTCCCCGGTGACGGCGCCAAGAAGGACGCGGACGGCGACCTGTGGCTGCTGGGCCGCGTGGACGACGTCATGCTCGTCTCCGGCCACAACATCTCCACCACCGAGGTCGAGTCCGCGCTGGTCTCCCACCCGCGCGTGGCGGAGGCCGCGGTCGTCGGCGCCACCGACAAGGTCACCGGCCAGGCCATCGTCGGCTTCGTGATCCTGCGCGGCGGCGAGGAGGAGGTCCCCGAGGACCTGGTCCAGGAGCTGCGCAACCACGTCGGCACCTCGCTCGGCCCGATCGCCAAGCCCGCCCGCCTCCTGGCGGTGCCCGAGCTGCCCAAGACCCGCTCGGGCAAGATCATGCGGCGCCTGCTGCGCGACATCGCCGAGAACCGGGCCGTCGGCGACACCTCCACGCTCACCGACTCCTCGATCATGGAGGTCATCGCCAAGCAGCTGCCCTCCGCCAAGCGGGAGGACTGAGCCGAGGGCCCATGCGGCCCCTCGTCCAGCGGTGAACGGCGCCCCGGACCGGGCGCCGTTCGCTGTCTCCCCCTCTCCCCGCGTCCTCCGGTCCGCGGACCCGTGGCCGCCGCGCCCGCCGCCCGTGCGGCCGAAGGAGGCGGTGCCGTTGTGCGTGCCGTGAGAGACGTCCGGGACGGGGTATGTGCGAGGATGCGGAGGATCATCCGTGCGTTCGGACCGAGAGAAGGGAACCCCCACGATGGCGGAGAAGCCGGGTACCGGTGAACCTGGCGCCACCAGGGACACCGACCGTTCGATCAGCGAACTGGTCTCAGACGCCACGGGCAACATCTCCCGTCTGGTCAGCCTGGAGATCAAGCTGGCCAAGCTGGAGGCCAAGGCCGACGCGGCCAAGATCGGCAAGGGCGTCGCCGGTTTCGCCGTGGTCGGGGTCCTCGCCCACATCTTCGTCATCCTCCTCTCGGTGACCGGGGCCTTCGTCCTGTACGAGGTCGCCGGGCTCCCCGGCTGGGCCAGCTTCGGCATCGTCACCCTCGTCTACCTGCTGCTCGCCGCGGCCGTCGGGCTGTACGCGATCGCCACCCTGCGCAAGCGGGAGGGCCTCCAGCGCACCGCGCTGACCACCTCGCGCTTCGCCGGCATCCTGCGCGGCGACATCCGCCCGCCCTCGAACGCCGTCCAGACCGCCGAGGCGTCCGCTCCCGCGACCCGGTAGGCCCGCGCGTTGTTGGACGACTCGGCCGCCTACGTCGACGGCCCCTGGACCCACAGGACCGTCAGCGCGGCGGGGGCCCGGTTCCACGTCGCCGAGGCCGGTGACGGGCCCCTGGTGCTCCTCCTCCACGGCTTCCCCCAGTTCTGGTGGGCCTGGCGCGCCCAACTGACCGCGCTCGCCGGCGCCGGTTACCGCGCGGTCGCCGCGGACCTGCGCGGCTACGGCGCCAGTGACAAGACCCCGCGCGGCTACGACCTCGTCACCCTCGCCCAGGACGCCGCCGGACTGGTCCGCGCCCTCGGCTCGCGGGACGCGGCCGTGGTCGGCCACGGCTTGGGCGGCCTCGTCGCCTGGACGATGACCGCCTACCACCCCGGCACCGTTCGCGCCCTGGCCGCGGTGTCGTCGCCGCACCCGCTGCGCGCGGCCCGCGTCCTGGCCTCCGGCGGCCCCGGCGTCCGCCACATGCTCCGGGCGCAACTGCCGATCCTCCCCGAGCACCGGCTCCTGAGCGACGGGTGCGAACGCGTGGGCGACCTGCTCCGGGCGTGGTCGGGCCCCGACTGGCCCGACACCGAGGCCGAGGAGCACTACCGCCGCGCCTTCGCCATCCCCAAGGTCTCCCACTGCTCCCTGGAGAGCCACCGCTGGATCTTCCGGTCGCGCTGGCGCACGGACGGACTCCGCTACAACGCGCGGATGCGCCGTGCTCCCGTGGGCGTCCCCGTCCTCCAGCTCCACGGGTCCCTGGACCCGGTGTGCCCGACCGGGCCCGCACGCGCCTCACGGGGCCTGGTGGCGGGGGCCTACCGTTGGAGGCAGGTTCACGGCGCGGGACACTTCCCCCACGAGGAACGGCCGGAGGAGGTCTCCCGCGCGCTCGTCGAGTGGCTCGCGGAGGTCTCGACGGGGAGGCGGACGGAGTCCTCGCAAGCGAGGGGGAACGGCGGTGGGGTACCGATGGCGACGGAGACCGCGGACGGGCACCGGGAGTCCGGGGGCCGCGGAGGCGGGCGGGACCGCAACGAGACCGGCCAGGCTCAGAACCAGCGCCCCCGGGACCGGTACGGACGTCCGATGCCGCACGGGAGCAGGGGCGAGGTGGAGCGGGTACCCGACGACGCCGAGTTCTCCGCGGAGGAAGGTCTGGAGGAGGCCCAGCGGCTGCTCGACGGCGGATACGCTTTCACCGCACACGAAGTCCTCGAAGCAGTGTGGAAGTCCGCGCCCGAACCCGAGCGGGAGCTGTGGCGCGGCCTCGCCCAGACGGCGGTGGGGGTCACCCACGCACAGCGCGGCAACATGATCGGCGCGGCACGACTGCTGAGGCGGGGCGCGGACCGCGTGGAGCCGTTCGGACCGGGCGCCCCCCACGGGGTGGACGTGGCGGGGGTGGCGGCGTTCGCCCGCGCCCTGGCCGACGACCTCGACGCCGGGCGCGCTCGTCCGGGTGACGGAATCGACCCTTCGGGGATGCGCCTGCTCGGCGGGTAGCCGCCGAACAGCCTGTCCTCCGGCCGACGCGGCCGGAGTCGTGCGGGCGTCGGCGCACCCGCCCGCGACTCCCGCCGCGGACCGGCGGCGGGTCCCTCGGAGGGCCCTGTGGCACCAGCACCTCCTGTGACCAGTGAGGTCCGTGTGACCTGCGGGGCCCATTCCCTTTTTGTGGTCTTATGAACGCTTTAGCGTTAACATCGTATTACGGCATTATGAGATGTTATATGATCTGCATATCACCGAAAAAGGCATTTATCCTTTTCTTGAGATCACCGGAAGATCACATCTTCGGATTTTCTTGAGGAATGGCGGGCTCGGCTCTCACCTTTCTTTGTCGCCGTGCGTAGACTCCCCGGATCACCGCCCGTGAACACGCGGCACGGGCGGTACGCACCACAACCAAAGGTGGCACCGCTTCGACCCCGCCAAGCGTGCCGTCGAGCCAGCTCAGGCTCCTTCCGGACGGCGGTACGTCCACGGCCGCGAGGACCGGCGCCCACAGGGCGAGCCGTTCCGCGCGTTCTCCCGTGGACGGGGCCGAAAAGGTCGTGCCCGTCTCAAGGAGGACGGATTGTCTGGGCTCAACCTCGCCGCTGAAGGCGGCATGGCCCTATCACTGGCAGGCACCGACTTCACCCTCGTCATCATCGTCATGGTGGTGGCCCTTCTGGCACTCGCCGTCGCGGGCGTGCTGGTACGTGAGGTCCTCGCCGCAGGGCAGGGCACAGAGCGAATGCGCGGCATCGCGCTCGCGGTGCAGGAAGGAGCGGCGGCCTACCTCAAACGACAGTTCCGCACCCTCGCGGTCTTCGTCGTGCTCATCCCGCTCCTGCTGCTCCTGCTCCCCGCCGACTCGTGGGCCATCGCGATCGGCCGGTCGGTCTTCTTCGCCCTCGGCGCCCTGCTCTCGGCGGCGACCGGCTTCATCGGCATGTGGCTCGCCGTGCGCGGCAACGTCCGGGTCGCCGCGGCCGCCCGGGGAGGTGACGACGCCTCCAACCGCACCGCCATGCGCATCGCCTTCCGCACCGGCGGCGTGGCGGGCATGATCACCGTCGGCCTCGGCCTGTTCGGCGCGGCCGTCGTCGTCCTCCTCTACCGGGGCGACGCCCCCATCGTCCTGGAGGGCTTCGGCTTCGGCGCGGCCCTCCTCGCCATGTTCATGCGCGTGGGCGGCGGCATCTTCACCAAGGCCGCCGACGTCGGCGCCGACCTCGTCGGCAAGGTCGAGCAGGGCATCCCCGAGGACGACCCCCGCAACGCGGCCACCATCGCCGACAACGTCGGCGACAACGTGGGCGACTGCGCCGGCATGGCCGCGGACCTGTTCGAGTCCTACGCGGTCGTGCTCGTCGCCTCACTGATCCTCGGCCGCGTCGCCTTCGGCACCGAGGGACTCGTGTTCCCGCTCCTCGTCCCCATGATCGGCGTGCTCACCGCCATCGTCGGCATCTTCCTCGTCGCCCCCCGCGCCAGGGACAAGACGGCGATGTCGGCGATCAACCGCGGGTTCTTCATCTCCGCGGCGATCTCCGCCGTGCTCGTCGTCGGCACCGCCTTCTGGTACCTGCCCTCCAGCTTCGACCAGCTCTCCGGAGTCAGCCCGCAGGTCCTGGCCGAGATCGAGGAGGCCGGGACCAACCCGGACCCGAGGGTCCTCGCGGTCGTGGCGGTCCTCATCGGCCTCGTACTCGCCGCCGCCATCCAGCTGCTCACCGGTTACTTCACCGAGACCGACCGGCGCCCCGTCCGCGAGATCGGCGACAGCTCCGAGACCGGCGCGGCGACCGTCATCCTCTCCGGCATCTCCGTCGGCCTGGAGTCGGCCGTCTACTCCGCCCTCCTCATCGCCGGAGCCGTCTACGCCGCGTTCCTGCTCGGAGGCGGCTCCATCACCCTGAGCCTGTTCGCCGTCGCCCTCGCCGGAACCGGCCTGCTCACCACCGTCGGCATCATCGTGGCGATGGACACCTTCGGACCCGTCTCCGACAACGCCCAGGGCATCGCGGAGATGTCCGGCGACGTGGAGGGCCCGGGAGCGGAGATCCTCACCGGGCTCGACGCCGTCGGCAACACCACCAAGGCCATCACCAAGGGCATCGCGATCGCGACCGCGGTCCTGGCCGCGACCGCGCTCTTCGGCGCCTTCCGCACCTCCGTGCAGGCCCAGCTCGGCGACGCCGACGAGGCGTTCTCGCTCTCACTCGACCAGCCCGACGTTCTCGTCGGCGTCATCATCGGCGCCAGCGTGGTGTTCTTCTTCTCCGGACTCGCCATCATGGCTGTCGGCCGGGCGGCGGGCCGCGTGGTCATGGAGGTGCGCGACCAGTTCCGCACCCGCCCGGGGATCATGGACGGCACGGAGAAGCCCGAGTACGCGCGCGTGGTCGACATCTGCACCAAGGACTCGCTGCGGGAGCTGGTCACCCCGGGCCTGCTGGCCGTCCTCGCGCCGATCGCGGTCGGCTTCGCCCTCGGCTACGCCCCGCTGGGCGCCTTCCTGGGCGGCGCCATCGCCGCGGGTGTGCTCATGGCCGTCTTCCTCTCCAACTCGGGCGGCGCCTGGGACAACGCCAAGAAGCTCGTCGAGGACGGCCACCACGGCGGCAAGGGCTCGGAGGCCCACGCCGCCACGGTCATCGGCGACACGGTCGGCGACCCCTTCAAGGACACCGCGGGCCCCGCCATCAACCCCCTGCTCAAGGTGATGAACCTCGTCGCCCTGATCGTGGCGCCCAGCGTGGTGATCTACGCCGACAACGTCGTCCTGCGGGCGGGGATCGCGGTGGCGGCCGTCGCCGTGCTCGTCGGCGCGATCCTGTGGTCCAAGCGCCGCGGGGGAGGCACCGAGACCGACCTCGCGGAGACCGGCGGCCGGTCCGCCCCCAAGGGCGCCCCGGAGGCCGACGGAGGGGCCTCGCCGAAGGGCGGGATCTCCGCGGCCGGGGACGGCGGTGTCGGCGAGGACACCGCCGAGGGCGCCGACGACCGCAAGGAGGAGGCCCGCGCCGGAGAGGGGAAGTAGGGGAGAGCACCGACCCTCCGCGGCCGCCCGGGTACCCCCCGGGCGGCCGCGCCCGTGTTCGGGCGGGGCCTAACCTGGGAGCACAGCCGAGCGAGCGAAGGGGTGGTTCCCGGTGTCCGGGATGAAGGGACTGTTCGTCATCGTGGGTGTCATGGTGGCGTTCATCGCGGCCCTCTCCGTCGTCGCGACGGCGGTGTCCCCGTGAGCGCCGCGCGGAGGCTGCTGCTGATGCGGCACGCCCAGGCCGAGAACGGCTTCGAGGACTTCGAACGCGGTCTCACCGACCGGGGCCGGAGCCAGGCCGAGGCGGTCGGCCGCCTGCTCGCCGAGCGGGGGTACGTGCCCGACCACGTCATCTGCTCCGCGGCCAGGCGGACGCGGCAGACGCTGGACGGTGTCCTCGGGGCCATGGAGCCGGGTGTCCGCCCGGAGGTGGACTACTCCGAGGCGGCGTACTCGGCGGGGGTGGACACACTCCTCGAGCTGGTGAACCAGGTGGACCCCGACGCGGGGACCGTCCTGGTCGTCGCACACAACCCGACGGTGGCCCAGCTGGCCGGTGCCTTCCTGGGGGGCCCTGCCGCCTACCCGCCGGCCACGGTCGCGGCCGTCGAGCTGGAGGTGGAGTGGCTCTACGCCGCTCCGGGAACCGGTTCCGGCGCACTGCTGAACTAGTGTGACCCAGGACACGCTGACTTCGAGTTGCCAGACCCGGGGTCCGCGGGTAATGTACTCCGAGTCGCCTCCCAACGGCCCAAGGTCGAGAGGGGTCGCGACACCCTTCCGAGCGAAACGAACGCGATTTTCCGCGGGCGTGCCGGACACCCCTTCTTCCTCCGGATCACCGTTCCGAGCACTGCTTCGGTGCGGGTAGGCTCGGGGGGCGCTTCCAAGGAAACACGGAAGCGGAACAGGAAACGGGCTTTACCCCGATCAGAAACACCGCAAACCGCCGATTTGGCGGGGCGCGGAACACCTGATAAAGTAAAGACACAACAAAGCGGAAACGCACAACGCCTTCGGCGGAAAAGCTCACAGCAGCTTGTACACGAAGAGCGGTTGTTTCTTGAGAACTCAACAGCGCGTGTTTGATTTTCTTTAAGCCATGTTTGTTTTGGCCCCGTCACACGGAACCACACCGGTTCGTGTGCGGAGGTTCCTTTGATTAGCCGGGGTGACCCGGTTGGTCAGGATTACTTCTAGGTTTACCCGCCCGAACGGACCCTCCGGGGAACGCGGGCCGGGTTGAGTGACCTTTATGGAGAGTTTGATCCTGGCTCAGGACGAACGCTGGCGGCGTGCTTAACACATGCAAGTCGAGCGGTAAGGCCCTTCGGGGTACACGAGCGGCGAACGGGTGAGTAACACGTGAGCAACCTGCCCCTGACTCCGGGATAAGCGGTGGAAACGCCGTCTAATACCGGATACGACCCGCCACCTCATGGTGGAGGGTGGAAAGTTTTTCGGTCAGGGATGGGCTCGCGGCCTATCAGCTTGTTGGTGGGGTAACGGCCTACCAAGGCGATTACGGGTAGCCGGCCTGAGAGGGCGACCGGCCACACTGGGACTGAGACACGGCCCAGACTCCTGCGGGAGGCAGCAGTGGGGAATATTGCGCAATGGGCGAAAGCCTGACGCAGCGACGCCGCGTGGGGGATGACGGCCTTCGGGTTGTAAACCTCTTTTACCACCAACGCAGGCTCCCAGTTCTCTGGGGGTTGACGGTAGGTGGGGAATAAGGACCGGCTAACTACGTGCCAGCAGCCGCGGTAATACGTAGGGTCCGAGCGTTGTCCGGAATTATTGGGCGTAAAGAGCTCGTAGGCGGCGTGTCGCGTCTGCTGTGAAAGACCGGGGCTTAACTCCGGTTCTGCAGTGGATACGGGCATGCTAGAGGTAGGTAGGGGAGACTGGAATTCCTGGTGTAGCGGTGAAATGCGCAGATATCAGGAGGAACACCGGTGGCGAAGGCGGGTCTCTGGGCCTTACCTGACGCTGAGGAGCGAAAGCATGGGGAGCGAACAGGATTAGATACCCTGGTAGTCCATGCCGTAAACGTTGGGCGCTAGGTGTGGGGACTTTCCACGGTTTCCGCGCCGTAGCTAACGCATTAAGCGCCCCGCCTGGGGAGTACGGCCGCAAGGCTAAAACTCAAAGGAATTGACGGGGGCCCGCACAAGCGGCGGAGCATGTTGCTTAATTCGACGCAACGCGAAGAACCTTACCAAGGTTTGACATCACCCGTGGACTCGCAGAGATGTGAGGTCATTTAGTTGGCGGGTGACAGGTGGTGCATGGCTGTCGTCAGCTCGTGTCGTGAGATGTTGGGTTAAGTCCCGCAACGAGCGCAACCCTTGTTCCATGTTGCCAGCACGTAATGGTGGGGACTCATGGGAGACTGCCGGGGTCAACTCGGAGGAAGGTGGGGATGACGTCAAGTCATCATGCCCCTTATGTCTTGGGCTGCAAACATGCTACAATGGCCGGTACAATGGGCGTGCGATACCGTAAGGTGGAGCGAATCCCTAAAAGCCGGTCTCAGTTCGGATTGGGGTCTGCAACTCGACCCCATGAAGGTGGAGTCGCTAGTAATCGCGGATCAGCAACGCCGCGGTGAATACGTTCCCGGGCCTTGTACACACCGCCCGTCACGTCATGAAAGTCGGCAACACCCGAAACTTGCGGCCTAACCCCTTGTGGGAGGGAGTGAGTGAAGGTGGGGCTGGCGATTGGGACGAAGTCGTAACAAGGTAGCCGTACCGGAAGGTGCGGCTGGATCACCTCCTTTCTAAGGAGTCTTTACAGGTCGGCATTACTTCTACAGCCGGCCGGACTCGAAAGTGGACCTGGTGCTGCGTGCAGCATCCAGGATGGCTCAAAGACGAATCGAACTTGACCTCGGGCGACTAGAAGCGTCCGGGGGCGCGCTGTTGGGTGTCTGAGGAAGCAACCTCTGGCTGGTGGCCTTGTGGTCCTGGTCGGGTGTTGGTTCCCGCGGACCGCCTCTGAGAACTCTCGGTGGGTGTGCGGACCTTGATGTTCGCTGCTTGTGGCCGATGTGGTGTTGGGGTATGCGGTTGGTGTTTTGATTTGTGAATAGTGTGCGCGAGCATCTTATTATCTGTAGTGGCCAAGTGATAGTGGCACACGGTGGATGCCTTGGCACCAGGCGCCGATGAAGGACGTGGGAGGCCGCGATAGGCCACGGGGAGCTGTCAACCGAGCTGTGATCCGTGGGTGTCCGAATGGGGAAACCTAGCCCGAGTTGTGTCGGGTTGCCGCCATCTGAATGTATAGGGTGGTTGGTGGTGACGCGGGGAAGTGAAACATCTCAGTACCCGTAGGAAGAGTAAACAACAGTGATTCTCCTAGTAGTGGTGAGCGAACGGGGAAGAGGCTAAACCGTAGGCGTGTGATAGACGGCAGTCGTTGCGTTTGCGGGGTTGTGGGACATGTCTGTTCAGGTCTGCCGGCCTGGAGCGTTGATGTCGGTGGTAGTTGAAACCGTTGGGAAGCGGTACCGGAGTGGGTGAGAGTCCCGTAGATGAAGGTACCGGCTAGACGTTGATGTGTTCCCGAGTAGCGCGGAGCCCGTGAAAGTCCGTGTGAA
Organism: Nocardiopsis akebiae; assembly: GCF_018316795.1. Taxonomy (NCBI): domain Bacteria; kingdom Bacillati; phylum Actinomycetota; class Actinomycetes; order Streptosporangiales; family Nocardiopsidaceae; genus Nocardiopsis; species Nocardiopsis akebiae. The sequence goes on along the minus strand of NZ_CP074132.1, from coordinate 2,956 downwards.
TCTGGCAGGACCACCTGCTAAGCCAAAATACGTCCTGGTGACCGATAGTGCACTAGTACCGTGAGGGAAAGGTGAAAAGTGCCCCGGTGAGGGGTCGTGAAATAGTACCTGAAACCGTGTGCTGTCAAGCCGTCAGAGCTGGACCTTCGGGTGTGGTGATGGCGTGCCTTTTGAAGAATGAGCCTGCGAGTCATGGTGTGTGGCGAGGTTAACCCGGGTGGGGTAGCCGTAGGGAAACCGAGTCTGAATAGGGCGGTTGAGTCGCATGCTGTGGACCCGAAGCGGAGTGATCTACCCATGTCCAGGGTGAAGCGGGGGTAAGACCTCGTGGAGGCCCGAACCCACCAGGGTTGAAAACCTGGGGGATGAGGTGTGGGTAGGGGTGAAAGGCCAATCAAACTCCGTGATAGCTGGTTCTCCCCGAAATGCATTTAGGTGCAGCGTCGCGTGTTTCTTGCTGGAGGTAGAGCTACTGTTTGGCTGATGGGCCCGACAAGGTTACTGACGTCAGACAAACTCCGAATGCCGGTGAAGTGAAGCGTGGCAGTGAGACTGCGGGGGATAAGCTTCGTAGTCGAGAGGGAAACAGCCCAGATCATCAGCTAAGGCCCCTAAGCGTGTGCTAAGTGGGAAAGGTTGTGGAGTTGCTGAGACAACCAGGAGGTTGGCTTAGAAGCAGCCATCCTTTAAAGAGTGCGTAATAGCTCACTGGTCAAGTGGTTCTGCGCCGATAATGTAGCGGGGCTAAAGCACACCGCCGAAGCTGTGAAGCTCAAGACTTGTTCTTGGGTTGGTAGGGGAGCGTCGTGCGTCCGGTGAAGCTGCCGAGTGATCGTGTGGTGGAGGGCGTGCGAGTGAGAATGCAGGCATGAGTAGCGAAAGCAACGTGAGAAACGTTGCCGCCGATTGACTAAGGGTTCCTGGGGCAGGTTAATCCGCCCAGGGTGAGTCTGGACCTAAGGCGAGGCCGACAGGCGTAGTCGATGGATAACGGGTTGATATTCCCGTACCCGTGCACGAGCGTCCAGTACTGAATCAGGTGATGCTAACCACGCTGGTGGTCTTGGGTCCCTTCGGGGAGCTTTGGCTTACTGGTCTGGGAACCGAGCTTGTAGTAGGTAAGTGATGGGGTGACGCAGGAGGGTAGCTCTACCCGGCGGTGGTTGTCCGGGGGTAAGCGTGTAGGCTGAGGGGTTGGCAAATCCGCCTCTCGTGTGAGCTGAGACGTGATGCCGAGCCGTTTTTGGTGAAGTGAGTGATCCCATGCTGTCGAGAAAAGCCTCTAGCGAGTTCGTGTGTGGCCAGTACCCTAAACCGACGCAGGTGGTCAGGTAGAGAATACCGAGGCGTTCGGGTGAACCATGGTTAAGGAACTCGGCAAATTGTCCCCGTAACTTTGGGAGAAGGGGAGCCCTGTCTGGTGATGGATCTTGCATCCTGAGCTGGGTGGGGTCGCAGATAGCGGGGGGAAGCGACTGTTTATTAAAAACACAGGTCCGTGCGAAGTCGTAAGACGCTGTATACGGACTGACGCCTGCCCGGTGCTGGAACGTTAAGAGGACTGGTTAGTGGGGGTTCGCCCCTGCGAAGCTGGGAATCTAAGCGCCAGTAAACGGCGGTGGTAACTATAACCATCCTAAGGTAGCGAAATTCCTTGTCGGGTAAGTTCCGACCTGCACGAATGGCGTAACGACTTCCCCACTGTCTCAACCATGGGCCCGGTGAAATTGCACTACGAGTAAAGATGCTCGTTTCGCGCAGCAGGACGGAAAGACCCCGGGACCTTCACTATAGCTTGACATTGGTGTTTGGGATGGTTTGTGTAGGATAGGTGGGAGCCGGTGAAGCTGTCACGCTAGTGGCGGTGGAGGCGTTGGTGAAATACCACTCTGACTGTTTCGGGCATCTAACTTTGGACCGTGATCCGGTTCGGGGACAGTGTCTGGTGGGTAGTTTAACTGGGGCGGTTGCCTCCCAAAGAGTAACGGAGGCGCCCAAAGGTTCCCTCAGCCTGGTTGGTAATCAGGTGTTGAGTGTAAGTGCACAAGGGAGCTTGACTGTGAGACGGACGTGTCGAGCAGGAGCGAAAGCTGGGACTAGTGATCCGGCACCGGCGTGTGGAAGCGGTGTCGCTCAACGGCTAAAAGGTACCCCGGGGATAACAGGCTGATCTTCCCCAAGAGTCCATATCGACGGGATGGTTTGGCACCTCGATGTCGGCTCGTCGCATCCTGGGGCTGGAGTTGGTCCCAAGGGTTGGGCTGTTCGCCCATTAAAGCGGCACGCGAGCTGGGTTTAGAACGTCGTGAGACAGTTCGGTCCCTATCCGCTGTGCGCGTTGGAGACTTGAGAAGGGCTGTCCCTAGTACGAGAGGACCGGGACGGACGAACCTCTGGTGTGCCAGTTGTCCTGCCAAGGGCATGGCTGGTTGGCTACGTTCGGGAGGGATAACCGCTGAAAGCATCTAAGCGGGAAGCTTGCTTCGAGATGAGGTCTCCTGCCTCCTTGAGGGGGTAAGGCTCCCTATAGACGATGGGGTTGATAGGCCGGGTGTGGAAGCCCTGTGAGGGGTGGAGCTGACCGGTACTAATAGGCCGAGGGCTTGTCCGCTGCAGATAATTGGATGTTCGCGCACACTTTTCACGGAGCTTGCTGCTCGCTGTGATTCCCTGCCTTGTGGGGTGGGTTGAGTTGGGGTGGGTGGTGTGTGGTTTCCGTGGTGGTTATTGCTGGAGGGTCACACCCGGTCTCTTTCCGAACCCGGTCGTTAAGTCTCTTTGCGCTGATGGTACTGCCCTGTGGTGGGGTGGGAGAGTAGGTCGCTGCCACGGTTTTTCTTGAAGGAGGGGTGGGGTTGCCTGTTAGGGCGGCTCCGCCCCTTTTTTTTTGTGTGGGGGTTTGTGCGTTTGTGAACGTTGGGGTGGGCGTGCGGGGGTGTGGGTGCCTGGGTGGGCC